>NZ_CP117458.1:0-5002500 GCF_030687105.1 Pseudomonas sp. FP1762 | reverse complement strand
GCTCAACGGATAAAAGGTACTCCGGGGATAACAGGCTGATACCGCCCAAGAGTTCATATCGACGGCGGTGTTTGGCACCTCGATGTCGGCTCATCACATCCTGGGGCTGAAGCCGGTCCCAAGGGTATGGCTGTTCGCCATTTAAAGTGGTACGCGAGCTGGGTTTAGAACGTCGTGAGACAGTTCGGTCCCTATCTGCCGTGGACGTTTGAGATTTGAGAGGGGCTGCTCCTAGTACGAGAGGACCGGAGTGGACGAACCTCTGGTGTTCCGGTTGTCACGCCAGTGGCATTGCCGGGTAGCTATGTTCGGGAAAGATAACCGCTGAAAGCATCTAAGCGGGAAACTTGCCTCAAGATGAGATCTCACTGGAACCTTGAGTTCCCTGAAGGGCCGTCGAAGACTACGACGTTGATAGGTTGGGTGTGTAAGCGCTGTGAGGCGTTGAGCTAACCAATACTAATTGCCCGTGAGGCTTGACCATATAACACCCAAGCAATTTGCTGACCTGAAAAGGCACCAGATTGCGGTGTGTGAAGACGAAACGAACCGAAAGTTCGAAGTTCACAAACACCAGCTGTCACATACCCAATTTTCTGAAGCGAGGCCATCTGGTCCCGAGTCAGTACCCGAATTTCTTGACGACCATAGAGCGTTGGAACCACCTGATCCCATCCCGAACTCAGCAGTGAAACGATGCATCGCCGATGGTAGTGTGGGGTTTCCCCATGTGAGAGTAGGTCATCGTCAAGATTAAATTCCGAAACCCCAATTGCGAAAGCAGTTGGGGTTTTGTTTTGCCTGCGAGAAAGTTTCAGCGCTATGGCGAACAAAATTGCACAGTTATTTTCGAACCAGAACACTAGAATAGCCCCATCTTTATCGGAGCCAGAGCCTGTATGTCAGAATCGGTTGACGCCCCCGGGCTGTCAGATTTACCGCTGGAAGACTTGATAGCCTGCCACGAGTGCGACCTGCTGATGCGCAAGCCGACACTTGCCCATGGTGAGAAAGCACTCTGCCCGCGTTGTGGTTATGAGTTGTACGCCCATCGCCATAACGTGGTGCAGCGCAGCCTCGCCCTGGTGATTGCCGCGTTATTACTTTACGTGCCGGCAAACTTTTTACCCATCATGCAACTCAATATCCTCGGGCAATCCTCGCAGGATACGGTCTGGAGTGGCGTAGTTGGCCTGTTCAGCACCGACATGCAAGGTGTGTCGATCGTCGTCTTCCTTTGCAGCATGGCCATACCGTTACTGAAGTTGTTGTGCCAGCTGTTTGTCCTACTGACGATCCGCTTCAATGTCAGCCGTAGTTATGGCTTGTTGCTCTATCGTATTTACCACCACCTCAGAGACTGGGGCATGCTCGAGGTCTACCTCATGGGCGTGCTTGTCGCGATCGTGAAGCTGGCGGATATGGCAGCAATTACCGTCGGCCTCGGGCTGGCATGTTTCATTGGCTTGTTATTGGTGCAAGTCTGGCTGGAGGTGGTGATGTCACCGCATCAGATCTGGCAGGCATTATCAGGAGAGGATGCCCATGCGGGCGATTGATGCGGGCATTCTGGTGTGCACCGAATGCCACGAGCTGAACAAGCAGGAAGCTGACGTCGACGAGCAGAGCTGTACCCGCTGCGGCGCGCAGGTTCACGCTCGCCGCCCCAACAGCTTGACCCGCACCTGGGCGCTGTTGATCACGGCAGCCATTATCTATGTTCCGGCGAATGTCTTGCCGATCATGACGGTCAGTTCTCTGGGCCAGGGTGAACCGAGCACCATCATGTCCGGCGTGATTGAACTGGTTCAGCACGGCATGATCCCGATCGCCACCGTGGTGTTCATCGCCAGCATTCTGGTGCCCACGTTCAAACTGGTTGGCATCGCGCTGCTGCTGTTTTCCGTGCAGCGTCGGCAGCCATTGTCGGCCCGTCAGCGTATCTGGATGTACCGTTTCATCGAGTTCATTGGCCGCTGGTCGATGCTCGATATTTTCGTGATCGCCATTCTCGTGGCGGTCGTCAACTTCGGCCGGATAGCCAGTGTCGAAGCCAATTTGGGCGCCGTCGCCTTCGCCTCTGTGGTGATTCTGACGATGCTCGCCGCAGTTACTTTCGATCCCCGACTGATTTGGGATAACACGGAGTCGGACGACGACCATGACTGATTTGCCTGTAGCGAAAACCCGACCGGCTTCGAACTGGTCGGCCATTTGGGTGCTGCCTCTGATCGCGCTGATCATCGGCGGCTGGCTCGGCTGGCGTGCTTATTCCGAGACCGGTATCGAGATTCAGGTGCGCTTTGAAAGCGGCGAAGGCATCCAGGCCAACAAGACTGAAGTGGTCTACAAAGGCATGCCGGTCGGCAAGGTCAAGACGCTCAAGCTCGACGATGAGGGCAACTCGAAAGGGGTGATCGCCACCATCGAAATGAACAAGGACGTTGAGCAGTACCTGAAGACCAGCACGCGGTTCTGGCTGGTCAAACCGAGCGTGACCCTGGCCGGTATCACTGGTCTGGAGACATTGGTCTCGGGTAACTATGTCGCGATCAGTCCCGGTGAAGGCGAGCCCGTGCGCAAGTTCAAGGCACTCGCCGAAGAGCCGCCGCTGTCCGACGCCAAGCCCGGTCTGCACCTGACCATCAAGGCCGATCGCCTCGGCTCGCTGAATCGCGGCAGCCCGGTGTTCTACAAACAGATCAAGGTCGGTCAGGTCAAAAGCTACGTGCTGTCCGAGGATCAGAGCACCGTTGAACTTAAGGTGTTCATTGAGCCGACCTACGCCAAACTGGTGCGCAAACATACTCGTTTCTGGAACGCCAGCGGCATCAGCATCGACGCTAACCTGTCCGGCGTGAAAGTGCGCAGTGAATCCCTGGCTAGTATCGTCGCCGGTGGTATCGCGTTCGCGACGCCGGAGAATCGCAAGGACAGTCCGGCGACCGATCCGAGCCTGCCATTCCGTCTCTATGAAGACTTCGACGCCGCCGCTGCCGGAATTCGCGTGAAGGTCAAACTCAGCGATTTCGAGGGCCTGCAGGCCGGTCGCACGCCGGTGATGTACAAAGGTATTCAGGTCGGCAACCTGAAAGCGCTCAAAGTCGATCCGGACCTGAACAGCGCCACCGCCGAGCTGACTCTGGATCCGTTGGCCGAAGACTATCTGGTTGAGGGCACGCAGTTCTGGGTGGTCAAGCCTTCGATTTCCCTGGCGGGTATTACCGGCCTGGAAGCGCTGGTGAAAGGTAATTACATCGCCGTGCGTCCGGGCGACAAAGGCGCTGCGCCGAAACGCGAATTCGAGGCGCGACCGAAAGCACCACCGCTGGACCTGCGTTCGCCAGGCCTGCATCTGGTGCTGTTCACTGACTCGCTGGGCTCGATCGATGTCGGCAGTCCGATTCTGTACAAGCAGGTCAAGGTCGGTTCGGTGCAGAGCTACCAGTTCTCCCGAACCAAGAAGCAGCTGGTCATCGGCGTGCACATCGAGAAGGAATACGAAAACCTGGTCAACGCCTCGACGCGCTTCTGGAATGTCAGCGGCATTACCCTCACGGGTGGCTTGACCGGCGGCATTCAGGTCAAAAGTGAATCTTTGCAAACCCTGATGGCCGGTGGTATTGCCTTCGAAACCCCACAAGCCAATGCGCCGTTGAAGAAACGTATCCCGCGTTTCCGTCTGTTCGCCGATCACGATGAGGCGAACAAGAAAGGTGCCGTCGTTACCATCAAAGTCGATCGCGCCGACGGTTTGAGCAGCGGTACACCAGTGCGTTTCAAGGGGTTGGACGTAGGCAAGATTGAAAGCGTCGATCTGACCGACGACATGCAGTCGGTGATCCTCACCGCTCGCATCACTGAAGTGCCGGAGAAGATCGCGCGAGTCGGCAGTCAGTTCTGGGTGGTCAAGCCGGAGCTGGGCCTGATCAAGACGCAGAATCTGGAAACGCTGGTCACCGGTAAATACATCGAAGTCCAGCCGGCGGCGAAGAATCTCGGCCCGCAGAAGAACTTCGTTGCCTTGGCCGAGGCGCCGGAAGTCACCAAGCAAGAAGCGGGTCTGAGTCTGGTGTTGAGCGCCGCACGTCGTGGTTCGCTTAAGCCTGGCGTACCAGTGACTTACCGTGAGATCACCGTCGGAAAGGTGACCGGTTATGAATTGGGCCAGACAGCTGACCGTGTGTTGGTGCACATCCTGATCGAGCCGAAGTACGCGCCACTGGTGCGTAGCGGCAGCCGCTTCTGGAACACCAGCGGCGTGGGCTTCGATTATGGGTTGTTCAAGGGCGTGACGGTGCGCACCGAGTCGCTGGAGACACTGATTCAGGGCGGGATTGCCTTCGCCACCCCGGATGGCGAGCGCATGGGCAATCCGGCGCGAGCCGAGCAGACGTTCCCGTTGTTCGACAAGTTCGAGGATGAATGGCTGACCTGGGCGCCGAAGATTCAGCTGGGTAAGTAGTGGCGCCTATTGAATAGCCTTCGCGAGCAGGCTCGCTCCCACAGGGGAACGCATTCCAATTGTGGGAGCGAGCCTGCTCGCGAAGGGGCCAGCCACATCAACACAAAATCCAGACCATAAAAAAGGGCCGCGATCTCATCAGATCGCGGCCCTTTTTTTGCTTCAGCTACCGCCGATCAAACCGCATCCAGCTCCGGCTCATCCGCCTGCACATTCAGCGTGGCCTTGACCACATCATGGCGGCGGATGTACTTCCAGTCCGCTTCATCGATGTAGATCCCGGCCGGGCCGCTGCCGCCTTCCAGGTCGATTGCGACACTGGCGCAGACCTGCGGCTTCACACTTGCGAGAATCGGCACGAAGCCCAGTTGCAGACTGGTTTCCAGCAGCGCCGCCTGGTTCTTCTCATCGATGTCCGCCGCCTCGTCGAGGTAGTACGGCAGACGCACGCGGCCGGCCAGATCGCGATCCATCAAGTGCAGCAACAAGTACATGTTGGTCAGCGCCTTGATGGTCATGGTCGTACCGTTGGAGGCCGCGCCGTCGATGTCGGTGTGGATGACTGGTTGACCGTTGACCTTGGTGATCTCGAAGGCCAGTTCGAACAAGTCCTTGAGGCCGAGCTGGTTGTGGTTCGCTGCCACCAGCCGCGCCAGATATTCCTTGGCCTCTTCGTTCTTGTTGTCCTGCTCGGCGCTCTGGCTGAGGTCGAACACCGACAGGGTTTCGCCTTCCTCATATTGCCCGGCGCTGTGGATGATCTGGTCGATGTGCTTGAGCGCTTCCTTGTTCGGTGCGAGGACGATGCGGAAGCTCTGCAGGTTGGAAACCTGCCGCTTGTTGATCTCGCGGTTGAACAGCGCCAGTTGATGCTCGAGGCTGTCGTAATCGCTGCGGATGTTGCGCAGAGTGCGGGCGATGTCGGTGACCGCCGCGCGCCGCGCCTTGCCGAGGGTCAGGGCTTCATCGGTGCGGTGCGCGTAAGCGTTGATCAGCAGCGATAGACGCCGCTCCATATCATCTTCGCTGTCGAACTTGGCCACACCTTTCAGACGCACCTGCGCATACAGCGCTTCGATCTGGCCATCGGCACGCAGGAGGCCCTGCCAGCTGTCCTGATAATCGTTGAGCAGCGGCAGCAGGTTGTCCATCGAATCATCGACCGGATCCATGAACGGCGTGCCGAACGGCAGATCCGCTGGCAGCAACTGACGACGACGTAGCGCGTCGTCGAGGGTGCGTTGCTTGGCCTCCATATCGGCGATCTGCCGGCCGACCAGTTGCAGCTTGGCCGACAGTTGCTGGACGCGCTCGGTGAACGCATCGCTGGAGCGCTTGAGTTCGTCCTGCGCGGCTTCCATCTGCGCCAGTTGCTCAAGCTTGTCGCTTTCTTCGGCGCTCAGCGTCTGGGTGCGACGGAAATCTTCCAGCGCCTTCTGTGCGTCCAGCACCTGCTGGTACAGCGCTTCGGTCTGGGTCTTGCTCGCGGCGCGGTCGGCGGCCACGGCCTGCTGGGTTTTCAGTTGCTTGAGCTCTTTTTCCAGACGCTCTTTCTGATCGCGCAACGCGGCGCGGTCAGCCAGAGCCTGCAAGGCAGGCGGCTCAATGTGCGAGATGTCGATCGACAGGCCCGGCACTTCGAAGCGCTCGCCCTTGAAGCCATCAAGAATCAGCTCGACCGATTTGACCCACTCACCGTTCTCGTCGAGGGTGATGCCGTGTTCACCCAGCGGCAGGCTGAAGAGCGCGCTGTTGAACAGGCGCATCAGGCGCTCGACGTCCTGCTGCGAGAACTCTTCGCGCAGGCGGGCGTAGCTGTTGTTGTCGGCGTGATCGAGTTGTTGCTTCACCGACTTCAGGCGTTTTTCCAGATCGCGCAGACGCTCTTCCAGATCTTCGGCGCTGAACTGACGCGACTGCGCCAAGGCACCGGCCAGTTCGTCGTGTGCATCCTTGGCGGCGAGCAATTGTTGCTCTAGCACTTTGACGTCATCGACCAGGGCAAAGCGGTTCTTCAGCACCGACAACTCGCCGAGCCAGCGCTGGATGCCGGAAATTTCCCGCTCCAGACGCATCAGTTCCTGAGTACCACCGCGTTGATCGTTCTGCAGATCGTCCTGCTCGCGACGGTAGTGCTCGGCCTGGATGGTCAGCTCTTCCTTGCGCGCCGTGGCGTAGTCCGACCAGGTGCCGAGCAAGGAATCGAGCAGCGGCGACAGGCGATGCAGTTTGCCGCGCAGCACATCGCGCTGTTTCACGCCGTTGGCCAGCGCTTCAACCAACGGGCCGGCAGCGACCAGCGAGTTGTAGTCCTGCTCCATGCGCCGCACATCGCGGAAGGCTTCTTCGCACGCGGCGATGTAATCGACGCTGCCCGAACGCAGGCTGTGTTCGAAGGCATCGAGGAACAGTTGCTTGAGCTTGGCCGCGGTGATTTCGCGCATGTGCAGCAGGTTGATGAACAACGCGCGGAAGGTCTTCAGGCTTTGCTCGCTGGTGGAGCGCAGCGGGATCAGGGTCAGGTCGAGCGGGATTGACGTGTGGCCGCCAACCAGCAAGCGGCGCAGTTCATCCGGCTTGAGTTCGTAGGCTTTCAGGCCTTCTTTTTCGAGATTGCTGAACAGTTCTTTCTGGCGCAGGCAGGTGTCGTTTTTCTGGTAATGCGCCAGGTCGAGCTTGCCGGCGTAGGCGAAGAACTGGTGCCCGAAACCGCCGCCCGGGCCGCGACCGACCACGCCGATCACGTGCGGGCCGTGGGGCAGGTTGACTTCGACGAGGATGTAACTGGTGTCGGAGGCGAAGTAGAAGCGCCGCGATTGTTCGAGGCTGTACTTGCCGAAGCTCATGTCCGACATGCGCGCCAGAATCGGGAACTGCAAAGCGTTGATCGACGCCGACTTGCCGAGGTTGTTCGCGCCGTAAACCGACAGCGGTTCTTCCAGCGGAAACAGACCGAGGCTGTAACCGGCGGTGTTCAAAAGGGCAAAGCGGCGGATGCCGTAGCGTTCCTGGCTCATGCATCGGACTCCTGTTCTTCGGCAATGGCGCGGGCCAGTGCGTCTTCTTCGCTTTCTTCTTCAAATTCGGAAAGATCGAGCGGATCGTCGGTTTCGAGGAATTTCGCTTCGGCTTCTTCGTCGATCAGCACCGGTGCCGGCAGCGGCAGAACGCTGTGCACGCTGGCTGCAAGGTCGCGGTCCTGTTGTACCGACAGGCACACGTCGAGGAAACGGTGCATCGGCGGCAGGAAGCGGTAGACGCCGTTTTCTTCGCCGGCAAAACCGAGCTGGGTCATGCGGCGCATGATCTTTTCTTCGAGTTCTTCAACAGTCTGCACTTCGGCCTGGATGAACAGGTCGCGGTACTTGTCCAGCAGCGACGGCAACTCTTCGCGGCCGAGGCTGCCGCCGTCGAGCACGGCAATCGGGTCGCGGCCCTGATCGGCCAGGTGCTCGACGAGGATGAAGGTGAACAGCGCCAGACGCTGGGCGGTCTTGTTCACCGCTGCGGCGGCCATGTCCGGCACGAAATAGTAGAAACCACGGGTGTCGCAGACCAGTTCAAAGCCCAGCGCCTTGAACAGCGTGCGGTACTGATCCTGGAAGTTCGACAGTTGTGCGTACAGCTCAGGATCACGGCGGCTGACGTGGTAACCCTTGAACAACTCGCGGAAGATCGGCGCCAGTTGCGACAGTTCGGAAAGATCAAGATGCATTTGGGATGCTCGCAGAATCCTCGGCGGCGGTATCGCTGGCCGAGAGCAGGGCGAAGGAGCGCAGGCTGACCTGGTGCTCGTGAGTATGGTATTCGCGGCGTTCCAGACGCTCGCGCTTGAAGCGTTTTTCCCGCGACAGGCGCGAGAACCAGTAAAGCAATTCGTCGGTGGCGCCGTCCGGTTCCTGCTCCAGCAGCCAGGTCATCAGGTCCGGCATCGGCAGGGACTCTTCGCAACGATCGACCATCTCGCGCACGGTGCGCGGTGCACGTGGGGCGTCGCCAGCCTTCTGGGTTTTGTGCGCCTTGGGGAAGCGCGCCGGTTTCGGCTCGAAACGCGCCAGCGCGTAGACGTAGGCTTCGACCTGACTGGCGCTGCCCAGGAAGGTGCTTTGCGGGCGGGTGAACAGTGGCATCGCCGCTTGCGGCACGGCGTCGATGCCTTTACGCCGGATCGCCGCCAGCGCCAGTGCGGCGCCACGGGTCACGGCGTTATGCCGACGCGCTTCTTCACGCAATGGCAGCAGCAGTTCGCGGGCATGGCGCAGGGTCAGTTGCGCGCTGGTCTGCATTTCGAGGATGCGTGCGTGGGTGCGCAGGAGCATGTCGTCATCGACCAGATGGCCGAGGCGCTGCTGTTCGCTGAGCATCTTCAGCAGCACGGTTTCGACCTTGCGCACGCCTTGCTCGAAGGCACCGTCGGCGTTGACCAGATCTATCATCGGCTCGACGTATTCGTCCCACGTCGCCAGGACTTCGGCGTAACGCTGACGCAGTGGAATCTGCCGGTCGCTGGTTTTCGCGCGTTCGGCCACGGCCACCAGGGCCTGTTCATCGTTGTCGAGTTTCTTCAGTACGTCGCGCACACGCATGTCGAGCAAACGCAACTGGCGCGCCAGATCGTTGCCGTCACGGACGTCGAAAGCGTCCTGGATATAACCGGCCAGACGCTCAAGGTGACGCAGGTAGGCTTCGATTTCCAGGCACAGACCGAGGCGGTGTTCGCGGCGCAGGTAGGCGAGGAAGTCGTGGATCTGCGCGTTGAGCTCGAAACGGTTCGGGCTTTTCGCCACCGGAACCAGAATATCGAGGCGAATCCACACGTCGAGCAGGCTGGTGATGTCCTGTGGCGTGCTGTCGAGTTGTTGGGCGGCCAGTTGCGTGCGCAGTTCGTTGAGGCTCAGGGTGCCTTGGTCGAAGTGCTCGCACAGTGGCTCCAGAAGTGCCCAGTGTTCAGCGAGGGCGCGCAAGACGCGCTTGGGTTCGATCATCGGAATGGCCGGCTGGTTGGCGATTAAAAGCGGCGATTGTACTGCATCACAGGCGCGGCGATTCACTCTCGGGACGGGCTGTCGCATTCTTTGGCCAAAGGGCAGCGGCGCAGCGCAGCGCGGGGTATCGATCAACAGCGAGCGATCTTGTGCGAAGGGCGGTAGAATCAGCGCACTTTCCGTTATCCACAAGTGGCCGACCTTTGCTTATCGAGTCCCGCCGCCGCGCCTATTTGAACGCCATGCAGGTGGTCAACTGGCTGCCGCGCACCGAACTGCCTTTCGCCGCACCGTCGCGGCCCGAGCTGCTGGAGATGCCCGAGCCCGAGCTCGAGGTACCGGTTGCTCCGGCGCCTCAGGCCGAAGCACCGGCGCAGCCTGCCGCGCGTCAGGTCGAGCGGCCGAAAATCGAAGTGCCGCGTCCGTCGCTGGCCAGTACACGCAACGGCGCCAAACCTGTGGAAGAGGTCGACGAGACGCCGGTGGTGGTGAAGCCTGCGCCAGTGCCGCCACCGCGTTTTGCCCTGCAACTGCTGCGCGCCGGGCGTTGCTTGCTGCTGGTCGAGTTACCCACAGGCGAAGCGTTTCAAAGTCGCGATCCGGCCTACCTGCTGCTCAAGGATATGCTGCGCGCCGCCGGTTTGCCGGATGCGCCGCAAATCGTCGGTGAACCTGTGCGCTGGCCGTGGCTCAATCGCGGCACGCTGGATCAGGGGCCGGAAGCGGCGCGCGACTTCGTGCAGGGTTTCCTCTCGGTGCAGATGGAAGCAGCACCCTGCGCCTGTCTGTGGCTGATCGGCCTGCCAGCGCTGAAGTTTGCCGGGGAAGCGGACGCCGAAGCGTTCAATAGTGAATTGCAGATCGAAGGTCTGGGCCTGGCCTGGGCGATTCCCGGTCTGGAACTGTTAATGGAAGAGCCACAGCGCAAGGCCGCTGTGTGGCAAGCCATGCGTCGGCTGATGGCGCGCTGGAAACAATCCGATGAGTGAGGCTGTAACCTTTCGCCCGATGACCGAGGCGGATCTGGACGCTGTGTTGAAGATCGAATACGCCGCGTACAGCCATCCGTGGACCCGGGGGATTTTTCTCGATGGCCTGGGCAAATACCAGATCTGGCTGATGTTCGAAGGCCAGCAGCAGGTCGGCCACGGGGTGGTGCAGATCATTCTCGATGAGGCGCATCTGCTCAATATCACCGTCAAGCCGGAAAATCAGGGGCGCGGGTTGGGCCTGACGTTGCTTGAGCATCTGATGTCGCGAGCGTATGCGGCTGAAGCGCGGGAGTGCTTTCTTGAAGTGCGCGACAGCAACACGGCTGCGTTCAAGTTGTATGAGCGGTATGGCTTCAACGAGATCGGCCGGCGTCGCGATTATTATCCGGCGGTGGGTGGGCGTGAAGATGCGGTGGTGATGGCCTGTACCTTGGTGGATTAGGCTCTGTAGGAGCTGCCGAAGGCTGCGATCTTATGATCCTGTTTTTGTAAGATCCAAAGCAAAATCAAAAGATCGCAGCCTTCGGCAGCTCCTACAGGGGGCGAATTTCAAGTCAGCGGATCAGCGCTTGCCATTCAGCGGATCCAGGTCCGCCAGTTCCGCTTCATCCAGCCCGTCACCGCCGCCGATGTCGTTTTCACTGACCTCGCTCAAATCCCAATCCGCCGGATTGCCCTCGCCAAGTTCATCGGCATCGCGCGCGCCGTCCTCGCGAATCAACGTTTCCGGGCTCAGGTCATCGTCGGTCGGCTGATGATCATCCACCGAAGCCCCGGTCATACCCGCCTCACGCACTCGCTCAGCCGGCATCAATTGTTCGCGTTCACGCTCGGGCAGCTCATCGCCGATCTTCGCGCTGGGCTCTTCGTCGTCGAAATCCAGCTCGTGCACCGAGCCCATGCGGTCTTCGTTATCGTCGATGGGTTCCGGTTGCACCGCATCATAAGGGCGTCGTGAATCAGTCATGGCAATTCCTCATACTGTGGGCCTTACTGAGTGGACTCACCAGGCGCGCGAGAATTCCAACGAAAACACTTGCGCTGGCGGCGTGACTTCGACGGGTGGTCGTCTATCAAACCTGCGCATCTTTCTTGAGGCCTTATCCATGCACGATCTACAAGACCTGATTGATAACAACGAGCGTTGGGCTGACGCGATCACCAAGGAAGACCCGGACTTCTTCGCCAAACTGGCGCGCCAGCAGACCCCGGAATATCTATGGATCGGCTGCTCCGACGCGCGCGTACCGGCCAACGAAATCGTCGGCATGTTGCCGGGCGATCTGTTCGTACACCGCAACGTCGCCAACGTCGTGCTGCACACCGACCTCAACTGCCTCTCGGTGATCCAGTACGCGGTGGATGTGCTCAAGGTCAAACACATCCTCGTCACCGGCCACTACGGCTGCGGCGGCGTGCGCGCGTCGATGCAGGATCGCCAGTTCGGCCTGATCGACGGCTGGCTGCGCTCGATCCGCGACCTGTACTACGAGAAACGCGAGGAGCTGGCCAAGCTGGCGACCGAAGAAGAGCAGGTCGATCGCATGTGCGAACTCAACGTGATCCAGCAAGTGGCCAACGTCGCGCACACCAGCATCATCCAGAACGCTTGGCATCGCGGACAGCCGCTGTCGATCCACGGCTGCATCTACGGGATCAAGGATGGCCGCTGGAAAAGTCTCAATACCACCATCAGTGGTTTCGAACAGTTGCCGCCGCAATACCGCTTGCGTCCGGTCGGCGCCCCGTAACCGAGGCGTTCAGTTACGGCCTGGATGCCGCCAGCGCTGTAAAAAGCGCTGGCCTTCAGGCGTGGGTGGATCGTCGTAACCGGTGATCCACCCACGGCAGCGCGACGAGCCGCAATCGCAGGCGAACTGGCGTAGCAGTTTGTCTTCGGTCGATGCGTAATCGATGCTCAAATGTTCGCCGCTGTGGATATCTTTCAAGGCCCACAGCCACAACTCGCTCATGTCGAGAAATACATTCGGATCGCAGGCGTGCTCGAGCACACCGCAAAAGCGCGGATCGTAAACGTGGATGCCGGTTTGCAACTGACGGGTCTGTCGACAGCGATAGGGCAGCAATTGCCCGGAAACCCGGCACATTCGGCTAATGCGCAGAAACTCGCGGCGCGCTACCACCGCCGTGGCCATGCCACGTTCGTCGTGGATAATCTGAAAGTCCTGGCAGGATGGGAAGCCCAGCCGCACCGGAAGTCCGGCGAACGGATAGATGCCTTCTGTGTCGCGCGGCAGGTGCCGGCCCATGGCTTGATTGTTCATAACGATCCTTGTTGTTGAGTGTTGCCTCCGGGTTGTGCCCATGCCTCGCCAGGCGAGGCATGATTGGATCCAAGCGTCGCGCAATTGAAGGTAGCGGTCTACTGTCAAACCTGACAGGCGCGATCACCGCTGGCCCGCGTCAGCATTGGCTGACACGGGGGACTCCAGCAGCGATTACAGAGTTGGTGCGGGCACGGCGGCCGCAGGCAGTGGCGCTTTCAGCTGTCGCAGTTGTGTCTTGACCGATGGCGTGGCGCACTTGGCAACCGCTTGTTCAGCGCTGAGGTTGCGGATCGAGGTATAGAACAACTCGCAGGTTTTGACCTTTTGCGTCACCTGCCATGTTTGTGTGCAACTGTTCAGCGTGGCCTGTGCATCGCTGCCCGGTTTGCTGCCCATCCCGGCCTGCCAGCAAGCCGCGCTCAAATCCTGGCCCATGACTTTCAGGCCCGCCGCGTCAGCCTTCGCCTGGGCATCGTCGCCGGTATAGCTTTTCGGATCGGCGGCGTACCAGATATAGCTCGGATGATTCGAGCCGAGCACCGGCACATTCACTCCTTCGGCCGGACTGATGCTCGCCAGCCCCAGCACCCCCACGGTCGGCCCGTATTGTTCCTTGATCCAGTTGCGCACCGGCGCCCCGAACGCAACCATCGGCAGCGTCGTGCCGCTGGCGGTCTGGCTGAACTGCTTGACCAGCGTGGTCTGGTAATCCTTGAAGTAGTCGTAGACGTCCTCCAGATCCCCGCCGGCATTGGACGGCGCGGCGATCGGCGCGATGTCGATGATGGTCTGGTAAGCCGGCGTCTGCCCGGCGGGGATGCCGTTATCGGTCAGCAACGTCGCCCAGCGATCGGTGGTGTTCGAGCGCAGATAGTCCTGCGCCTGGGTCAGCGAGTAGTCAGGCGGGAAGTGCAGCAACTCGACGCTTTTGCGATTTTCCAGGGCCATGCCCAGCGGCAGGAACAGATACCAGCTGTAGGCCCACTTGCCATCGGCATTGAGCTTGCTGGCGCCGGCATAAGCCAGGTCGCCGGCGTCGAGCAACGCCGACAGCGGCTTGTCATAGCCGTCCGGCACTCCGGTGATCTCGGCGTAGAGCTGATCGTTGTCGGTTTTCACCAGCACCTTGGCATCGGCGTAACCATCGCGCTGTACGCTCTGGCTCAAGTAATGAGCGACGGTCTGCTCCAGCGTCCAATTGCGAAAGCAGATCACGCTGCAATTGTTGGGGTAGGCGAAGAGGCGGGTGACGCGCTCGGTGCTGCCCAGTTTTACGTCGACATCGGCGTGGACGGCGGCGCTTAGCGTCAGTGCAACGAGGGTAAGTCCTGCGAGTTTGAACATGCTCAGATCCTTTTCAGCGTGGGTTCCCCTCGATTTGGGGGCGCTTCATAGTGGATCAGTGGTGTTTGACAGAAAAGCGGTTGAGTGTGGATTCTTGCCTGAATGCGGTATTACCCAAGCAGCGCACATATTGTTACGGCTGTGCCAACAAGCACGCTGCCTGGTGCGCGTCCGCACTGCTAGACTGCAGCGACATCGAATTTTCCAAGGGTGAGTCATGAAGCCTTCTACTGCTCTCGACATGCAAAGGTCCGCCGTCCGCGAAGTGATCGGGCGCTTTCGCGTGGCCAACCCGCGTGTATTTGGTTCAGCATTGCTGGGGACGGATCTGGACGGTAGCGATCTCGATCTGCTGGTTGACCCGCTGCCCGGCACGACGCTTTTTGATCTGGGCGGACTTCAGGTTGAGCTTGAAGACCTGCTGGGTGTTGCGGTCGAGGTGCTGACCCCCGGCGACCTGCCAGTGAAATTTCGTCAGCAGGTGCTTGATCAGGCGCGACCCGTCTAAAGCAGCGATCAAACCAAGTTTTGAGAGCACCTGCCCTTGAGCAGGTGCGTTTTTATCGACTTACGGCATCACCGGCGGCGTATACGCCAATGTCGTCCCCAGCGCCCACAACAACAGCAGCACCAGCGGCGTGTGCACCAGCAGTTGCACGAACGAAAAGCCTATCAAGTCCCGCGCCTTCAACCCGAGCACGCCCAGCAGCGGCAGCATATAGAACGGATTGATCAGGTTCGGCAGGGCTTCGGCGGCGTTGTAGATCTGCACCGCCCAGCCGAGGTGGTACTGCAGGTCATTGGCGACTTGCATCACGTAGGGCGCTTCGATGATCCATTTACCGCCGCCGGACGGGATGAAGAAACCGAGAATCGCCGAATACACGCCCATCAGCAGCGCATAGGTGTCGTGGGAAGCGATGCTGACAAAGAAAGTCGAGATGTGATGCGCGAGGGTTTGCGCGTCGGCGCCTTTGACCGTGGTCATCAGCGCGGCGATCGAGCCGTACAGCGGAAACTGGATCAACACGCCAGTGGTGGTCGGCACCGCACGGGCCACGGCATCGAGGAAGCTGCGCGGGCGCCAGTGCAGCAGCGCGCCGAGCATGATGAACAGGAAGTTATAGGTGTTCAGGCCGGAAATCGCGGTAATCGCTGGTTTGGTCGAGAACTCGTGAAACAGCCATCCTGCTGCGAGCAGCACCAATACGATGATCAGCAACGGGCTGTGTTCCAGCCATTCGCCGGGGCGAGTGCGCGGTTGCAGCGGCGGCAGGTTGAACGCCGGATCGATGCCGCAGGCCTTGGCGTCGCGTGCCGAATTCGGCCCGGGCGCGGTGGCGTAGGCGATGATGATCGAGATCACGATCAGCGCCAGCAGCATGACCCCGGATTGCCAGAGAAAAATGGTTTCGGTGAACGGGATTACGCCAGTGATCGACAGGATCGACGGAGGCAGGCTGCCCGGGTTGGCCTGCAACTGTGCGGCTGACGATGACAAGCCCAGCGCCCACACCGCGCCGAGGCCCAGGTAAGCAGCGGCACCGGCGGCGCGGTAATCCATCTTCAGATCGGTGCGGCGGGCGAGGGCGCGTACCAGCAGCCCGCCAAATACCAGCGACAGACCCCAATTGAGCAGGGAAGCGACCATCGAAATCAACGCTACCCAGGCCACGGCGGAGCGGCCGTTTTTCGGGATGCGTGCCAGTTTGTCGATCAGTTTGACTGCGGGCGGAGAGCTGGCGACGACGTAGCCGCCGATCACCACGAAGGCCATCTGCATGGTGAACGGGATCAGGCTCCAGAAGCCGTCGCCGAAGGCCATCGCTGCAGCGGTGGGTTTGGCGCCCATGGCCAGAGTGGCCAGCGCAACGATGATCACGGCCAACGCGGCGAATACCCAGGAATCGGGAAACCAGCGTTCGGCAAAACTGGAACAGCGCAGGGCAAAGCGCGCGGAGCGGCTATCTTCGATATCAACGGCCACAGGAAGTACCTCGGATTTTTTATGGTTATTTTGATCCGTGGGAGCAGTCGCCCGGCTCGACAGCCACAGAGAACCCTGTGGGAGCGAGCCTGCTCGCGAAGACGTCGGCACATTCAGCATCAGGTTGTCTGAACTGACGCTTTCGCGAGCAGGCTCGCTCCCACATGGGCGGCTGGTCGGTGTTGGCGTGGTCCCTTGGACAGGCGCTAACAGTAAATCAAGCGCCGCCCTTTTGTTGAGCAGGTTTTCGCAAACCGAGACTATGGTCTGACGGGTTGTCGATCCGTGCTTTTGCGTAGACCATGGGCGCCTTGGTTTTTGCCGATGCCTGAGTTCTTTGTCATGACTGCCAATTCTCCAGCCCGACCGGCGCCGTTCAGCCGTGCCGACTACAAGACCCTCGGCCTTGCTGCGCTTGGCGGGGCGCTGGAAATCTACGATTTCATCATCTTCGTATTCTTCGCGCTGACCCTGAGTCAGTTGTTCTTCCCCCCGGAAATGCCCGAGTGGCTGCGTTTGCTGCAAAGCTTCGGCATCTTCGTCACCGGTTATCTGGCGCGGCCGTTGGGCGGGATTCTGATGGCGCATTTCGCCGACCGTCTGGGCCGCAAAAAGGTGTTCAGCCTGAGCATCCTGATGATGGCCCTGCCGTGCCTGCTGATCGGGATCATGCCGACCTACGCACAGATCGGCTATTTCGCGCCCTTGCTGTTGCTGGCGCTGCGCATCCTGCAAGGCGCAGCGGTGGGGGGGGAGGTGCCGAGTGCCTGGGTGTTCGTCGCCGAGCATGCGCCTGTCGGCCATCGTGGTTACGCCTTGGGATTTCTGCAGGCCGGCCTGACCTTCGGTTACTTGATCGGCGCACTCACGGCGACCTTCCTGGCGCAGGTTTTCACGCCTGCCGAAATTCTCGATTACGCCTGGCGCTATCCGTTTCTGCTCGGCGGCGTGTTCGGCGTGGTGGGCGTTTATCTGCGCCGCTGGCTCAGCGAAACCCCGGTGTTCATGGCCATGGAAGCGCAGCGCGAGGCGCGGGTCGAGCTGCCGCTGCGCACGGTGCTGCGTGAACATCGTCTGGCCATGCTGCCGGCCATGTTGCTCACCTGTGTGCTGACCTCGGCGGTGGTGGTGTTCGTGGTCATCACCCCGACGATGATGCAGAAAACCTTCGGCATGACCGCCAGCCACACCTTCGGCCTCAGTGCCTTGGGCATCGTTTTTCTGAATATCGGCTGCGTGATCGCCGGACTGCTGGTCGACCGCATCGGCGCTTGGCGCACGGTCATGCTGTACAGCCTGTTGCTGCCGCTGGGCATTGGCGTGTTGTATGGCTGCCTGATCATGGGCGGCCATTGGATCGGCATTGCCTATGCGGTCGCCGGCCTGGCTTGTGGGGTAGTGGGCGCGGTGCCTTCGGTGATGGTCGGGTTGTTTCCGGCGCGGATTCGCGTGTCGGGCATTTCTTTCACCTACAACATTGCCTACGCCGCCTGGGCAAGTATCACGCCGCTGTTGCTGATTGGTCTGATGCCGTGGAGCCCATGGATCTGCGTGATCTTCTGTGCAGTGATGGGCGCGGTGGGGGGTGTGACGGCGGCGTATTTCGGTGCGCGCATGCCACGTACCGGACCGTGTCAGGCGGCCGGCGCTGCCTGATCCGCAAGCGCCGGATTATTTTCGACTGACGGGTCTGGAGCTGGCTTCAGAAAAGCTGCGCAAGGCCGATGGCAAGGTTGTATCCGCTAACTACCCTGCCATCGGTGCTTTCCCATGTTCAATAAACGCTTGAAGCAAGAGCTGGCCGCTCTGCGCGAAGAACTCTCCAGCCTTGTACAAGTGAAGGAAAGCCTGGAAAGCGAAATGCTCGCGCTGACCCTTGAGCCCGACGGGCGGATTCGTTCGGTCAACCAGAATTTTCTCGATGAAATGTTCTACAAGAGCCAGGACCTGATCGGCCGGGCAATCGAAGACATCGTGCCGGCCCACGTCAAAACCGACGAATTCCATCAGCGCTTCAAGAACTCGATGAGCCGTGGCGAGCATTTTGCCGGCGCCGTGCGCCTGTTGCGCGGCAATGGCGACGAGGCGTGGCTGCGTTCCATCGTGCAACCGGTACGCTCGTCCGATGGCCGGATCAGACACATTTCCTTCTACGCCAGCGACCTGACCCGCACCATCGAGGCCTCCCGCGAGCATGAGAACCTGATCGGTGCGCTGGTGCGTTCCACCGCCGTGATTGAATTCGACCTCAACGGCAATGTGCTCAGCGCCAATGATCGCTTCCTCAACGGCATGGGTTACAGCCTGGCGCAGATCAAAGGCAAACATCACCGCACGTTCTGCGCCCCGGAGGAGTACAACAGCGCCGAGTACCAGAACTTCTGGCGGCGCTTGAACAGCGGTGAGTTCGTCGCTGGCCGCTTCAAACGTATCGACAGCCATGGTCGTACGGTGTGGCTGGAAGCGTCCTACAACCCGGTGGTCGATGCCAACGACAGACTGTACAAAGTGGTGAAGTTCGCCACGGTGATCACCGATCAGGTCAACCGCGAGCAGGCGGTTGCCGACGCAGCGAGCATCGCTTACAGCACCTCGCAACAAACCGACAGCACCGCGCAACGGGGCACCACGGTGGTCACTGAAGCGGTCAACGTGATGCGTGATTTGTCGCGGCACATGCAAGCCGCTGGCGAAGGTATAGAGGCGCTGAACGAGCAGTCGCTGGTGATCGGCACGATCGTCAAAACCATCAGCGGCATTGCCGAACAGACCAACCTGCTGGCGCTCAACGCCGCGATCGAAGCCGCCCGGGCCGGCGAGCAGGGCCGTGGTTTTGCCGTGGTCGCGGACGAGGTCCGGCAACTGGCCTCGCGCACCAGCCAAGCGACGGACGAAATCGTCGGCGTGGTACGGCAGAACCAGGAAATGGCCCGCAATGCCGTGGCGCTGATGACCGACGGCAAGCTTCAGGCCGAACAGGGCCTGGCGCTGGCGGCGGAGGCGGGCACGGTGATCGTCGAGATTCAGGACGGTGCGCAGAAAGTGGTGGATGCGGTGGGGCAGTTTGCCAATCAGCTCTCTCACTGACACCGCACTGATCCCTCCCACGCTCTGCGTGGGAATGCCGCCCGGGACGCTCCGCGTTCCTTCGCTGGCGTGACGCAGAGCGTCACAGGATGCATTCCCGCGCAGAGCGTGGGAACGATCACCGAGGGGCAGCGCCGCATCTGCTCACTCCCACAGGTTCTGTGATTCTCCAGTGACAGCGCTACAATCGGCTCCTTTTCCTCCGGAGCAGATCCCATGAGCGTTTCCCACCGCCGTCCGGTGCCTCTGAACAAAGCCTACCGCCTGCTCAACCACGGGCCGACCGTGCTGGTCAGCGCCGCTCACGACGGCCAGCGCAACATCATGGCCGCCGCCTGGGCCATGCCGCTGGATTTCGAACCGCCGAAAGTCGCCGTCGTCCTCGACAAATCCACCTGGACCCGCCAGTTGCTTGAAGCCTCCGGGACCTTTGTGCTGAACGTGCCTTGCGTCAATCAGGCCGATATCGTGCAAACCGTCGGCAATACGTCCGGTCTGGAAATCACCCGCAACCAGGGGCACGACAAATTTCAGGCGTACGGCCTGCACACCTTCGCTGGCGAACAGGTTGAAGCGCCGCTGCTCGAGGGTTGTGTTGCCTGGCTCGAATGCCGCCTGCTGCCGGAGCCGCGCAATCACGAGCAATACGACCTGTTCCTTGCCGAAGTCATCGCCGCCCAGGCCGACGAGTGTGTGTTCAGCGATGGGCGCTGGCATTTCGAAGGGCAGGATGGATTGCGCACGCTGCATCACGTTGCGGGCGGGCATTTCCTGAAGATTGGGGACGGGGTGGATGGCAAGACGTTGGCGGTCTGATTTATTCCTGGGAGAAGGCCTGCTGCTCGACAGGCCTTTTTTCAATGCAGTGTTTCAGTCCCCCAACGCTTCTCCCTCACGCCGAGGATCGGCCCCCCCCGTCAAGGTCGCTTTGCCCTGCGCATCCTTCACCCGCACGATCGCTTGGGTGCCGCTGGTCATGTCGATTTCACTGACCGTGTGCCCTTTGTCTTTCAACGCCTGAATCAGCACCGGGCTGAACTGTCCCTGTTCCAGTTCGGTGGGACCGTTGCGGCTGCCGAAGTTGGGCAGGTTGATTGCACTTTGTGCATCGAGGTTCCAGTCGAGCAGGCCGATGGTGGTTTTCGCCACGTATTCGATGATTTGCGAGCCGCCGGGCGAGCCGACCGTGGCGACAAATTCACCAGTGTTGCGATCAAAGATCAGCGTCGGCGCCATCGACGAACGTGGGCGTTTTCCGGGTTCGACGCGGTTGGCGACTTTCTGCCCGTTCTCTTCGGGGATGAACGAGAAGTCGGTCATCTGGTTGTTCAGCAGAAAACCCTGAACCATCAGGTGCGAGCCGAACGCGGCTTCGATGGTGGTGGTCATCGACACGGCGCCGCCGAGGTCATCCACCGCCACCACTTGCGAGGTCGAGATACGCAACGGCGAGCGGTCCGGTGCATAGGCAACCTGCACGCCCGGCGGTGTGCCCGGTTTGGCGCTGCCCATGCTGCGCTCGCCGATCAGGCTGGCGCGGCTGGCCAGGTAGGCCGGATCGAGCAGACCGTTGACCGGCACCGGGACGAAGTCGGTGTCGGCCACGTATTGCGCACGGTCGGCATAGGCCAGACGTTCAGCCTCGGCGATCAGGTGCACTGCTTGCGGCACCGGTTCGATGCCGGCCGGCTTATCGGTTTTCGTTGGTTTGAGCGGGGTCAGCGACAGGCGTGGGGCGCGAGTCTCCAGCGCCTGCAACGTGCCGAGAATCTGCGCCACGGCGATCCCGCCCGACGACGGTGGCGGCATGCCGCAGACCTGCCAACGCTTGTAGTCGGTACACAGCGGCGCGCGCTCCTTGGCCTGATAACGCTGCAAATCGTTCAGCGACAGGCTGCCGGGGTTGGCGTGCTGTTGAACCCTGGCGACGATCTCTTCGGCGATCGGACCTTTGTACAGCGCATCGGCACCTTCGCTGGCGATACGTTTGAACACGGCAGCCAATTTCGGGTTTTGCAGGCGTGTGCCGACAGCTTTGACGCTGCCATCGTCATTGAGGAAGTACGCGGCCATGTCTGGCGACTGGCGTATCAGTGGATCGGCAGTCAGCAGCGAATGCAGGCGCGGGGAAATCGCAAAGCCTTGCTCGGCCAGTTTGATCGCTGGCTCAAACAGCTTCGCCCAAGGCAAGCGACCGTGTTGTCGATGCGCCAGCTCCAGCGCCCGCAATACCCCGGGCGTACCGACCGAGCGCCCGCCGATCTGCGCTTGCGTAAAGGCCATCGGTTTACCGTCAGCCTTCAGGAACAGCTTCTCGGTGGCCCCGGCCGGCGCCGTTTCGCGGCCGTCATAGGTGCGCACCTGCTTGCCATCCCACAACACAATCATCGCCCCGCCACCGATCCCGGAAGACTGCGGCTCAACCAGCGTCAACACCGCCTGCATCGCAATCGCCGCATCAATCGCCGAACCACCCTGACGCAACATCTCCCGCCCGGCTTCGGCCGCGAGTGGATTGGCAGCAGCGGCCATGTGTTTATTGGCATGACGGGTTTGCAGATCAGTGCGGTAACCGGAAGCGGCTTCCGGTGCCAGCGGCAACGAAGAAGAGGGCGGGGCGTTGCATGCGGTGAGGGTCAGAGCGCTGACAAGCAGTGTCAGGGCTGGCAGGTGAAAGCGCTTCAAGGGCTGGGCTGGAAACACGCGGGCTCTCCGTCCGTGGGGTAGAAGTCTTCGGGGACTTTATCGAGTGGGCCGGCGGGGTGCAAACTGCGTGGGGATTACAGCCCTCCCGCTCAGCGGCCGCGCCAATCGATCGGCCGAAAACGATGCCCTTGTGGGAGCGAGCCTGCTCGCGAAAGCGGTAGCTCGGGTGGTGCGATCTTCTTGAGAGTGATGCAGGGTTAGTGAGTCAGAAACTCATTGCTTGAAGCCCGGCAGACCATGGGTAGAGCGCCACTTTTTCACGATTTCGGTAATGCTCTCGGCTGTTTGTTGTTTCATATCCTCGGGCCAATAGATAAGGTCAGTGCCCGCTGGGTGCTCACACAGACGTACAAATTCAAACAACAGCGGATCGAGAATCTCGTCTGGGCTTGTGTTGGCTGCAAGAACAGATTGCACAAATTTCAAGAATTCTGCTTCGGTGTAGTCGGATATGTTAGTCATGACACTCCCAAGTTGTAGTTCCACAGTTACAAATGAAAAGGGCGGCAGGATTCATGTCTTGAACCCAGGTAGTCGATTCGCTTCGCGCCATGCCATGACTGTACGAGCTATTCCGGCAGATGTTGTATCTGCTCCGGGCTCGGGGTAGAAGATCAGGTCTGTTCCAGCGGGGTGGCCGGTCAAAGCCCTGAATTCCGCCAGCAATCTGCCAAGCTCCTTGTCAGACCCACTTCTGTTGACTGCTCTTATATTTTTCACGAAACAGATGAATTCTGATTCTGTGTAGTCAGCTATGCTTTGCTTGGTGCGTTTTCTTATCATTGCTTGAAGCCCGACAGCCCATGGTCACTACGCCATTTCTTCAATGACTCAATGATTCCCTGTGCCGAGTCATCGGCGCCATCTTCAGGGTAAAAAATCAAATCGGATCCTGTTGGGTGTCCACAAATCAAATTGAAGTGAAGAACGAGCTTGCTTTCTTCTTCTTCGCTCCCCTCATTTCCGATAATGCCCTCAAGGATGTTGATGAATTCTTGCTCGGTGTAATCTGACAAATCGTCTTTAATAAGGAATTCCGTTGCCATTGCCTATCTCATGCACGAATCTTGGATGTGTTGAGACGCAATAAATCGTGACAGCCAAAGTTAACTCGACGGCTCGAACCCTCAACGACACGATTTATCAAGAGCCTTTGAACCCCGGCAATCCCTGTGCTTCTCGCCAGTCCCTGACACTTTGCATTACCCCCACAGGGGAGTTATCAGCACCAGGCTCCGGGTAGTAGATCAAGTCCGATCCTGCTGGATGCTCGCTGATTGTCTCGAAGTGCGCCAACAGTAAATCAGCACGATCATCGTTTTCAGCTTCTTCATCCTCTTTCGCGAGCTCTTGTAGTAGCGCGACGAATTCGGCCTCTGTGTATTCAGAAATGCTGGCTTTTAATAAGGTGTCTTTCATATTTGCCTATTCACGCCGGTGTATATCGATATGGTTCCGAGGAGTATTTACTCGAAGGTTATCTAGGTCATATACGCCACCACCCTTGGATATTTTTTCGAGATGGTGAATTTCATAAGACTTTCTACCGCCGACTCTATCGGCTTTACGCACACGTGGCGCCTTACCCTTACGCATGCGACCAACATTCTGTTCAATCAACTCCCCCCCCGATGTTGACTCTGCAACAGTTTTCCAAAAGGTTGCTCTGAATGAGTCGAAGTTTTTGAATTCTCGTCCTCGTAGAGAGTTGGCAACGTCTGTTGGAATCGGAACCCCCACGTCCGAATCAGCCCCCGCAAGCCATATCCCCGCCACATCCTCTCCCACCCCCGTAACGATCCCAGGCGTCTGCCTCGCCGGCCTCGAATAAACCACATATAACGACTTCAGCCCGGTGTCCGCCGGGAACACCAGAATACAATCCTCGGCCGTTACATCCTCGCCCGGCAGTCCCTCAATCTGGCTATCGGTGTTGTCCGGGATCGGGTGGACGAGGATCGGGCCGAGTGCCTCACCGTGGTCGGGATAAACCAGCGGAGGCATCGACCCCAACGGCCCGCGCTGCGGCGTCCAGAGAATGGTGATGCCGTTGAGCTTGGCCTCCATGGCGGTCTTGTCGGCGTTCCACTTGACGTTCACCGTGCGTACGGCGTCGTCGCCAGAGGCGCCGGAGTGGATGCCGTAGACCCGCAGAACACCTTCGGCATCACGACGAAACTGGAAACGCACGCGCGTGGTGGCGCGGCTCATGCGGCGTAGTTCTTCGTCGGTGTGAAGCGTGCCGTCGGCCATTTTGCTCGGCAGCATTCCCAGCACAAAGACGCTGGCCGGCCCGCCGGCGCCACGGATGGCCCAGTTCAGGCGCTGTTGCAAAATCCCGCCGCCGGCCAGACGCCCCAAAGCCAGGTCAGCACCTATCGCCGTCGCGACCGCGGTACTGGCGGAGGGCATGAGCATGGCGCCGGCGACCATGATCTTGCCGAAGTTGCTGGCTGGCTCCTCGGCAGTGCCAGCGTCCGTGCGACACCAGTTGTCCGGCGTGCAGGACTTGGCAAAGACCCTGTCTTCGCGTGGCTTGGGCGCAGGCCACTCATCCTTCTCGATGTACACCGGCTCCGGCGCTTTCGGTGGAAGCAAAGTAAACCAGGCCCTGCCACCGCTATACGGATTTAATAACCAGTCATCGTCGAGAAGGTATTTGTATTGAGGCATGCCAACTCCCTGTATGGCGCTGAGTCGAGCCAGGGGAGCTTGTCGGTATAGGAGCGATTCGGGGAGAGAGCGACAGGTGGCTGATGCTACGAAAGATCCGTTTCGTACCAGAGATCTACTTTTTTCTTACGGAGGCATCTGAATTGCATGCAGGGAGCGGGAGGAAAAGGACTTTTCTCGAGGCATAAAAAAACGGCCTACCTTTCGGTAAGCCGTTTTTAGTACTTGGTGGCTACACAGGGACTTGAACCCCGGACCCCAGCATTATGAATGCTATGCTCTAACCAACTGAGCTATGTAGCCAAGTGGCGCGCATTATTCCCCTGAAATGGCAAAGCGTCAAGCGTAAATCGAAAATATTTCTTCCTGTTTTCAACTGCTTATCCTCCAGCCCCGAAAATCGGGGCCGGGGAGGGCGTCAGCGCAGTTGGAATCTGGCGGTATTGGCGCTCAGTGCCTCGCTACCCTGGCTCAAGGTGTCCGCCGCGAAGTTTACGGCGCGTGCGCCTTCGAGCAAACGCACCGCCGCTTGATCGACCTGCTGGATATTGCCGCTGACTTCGTCGGCAGTGCTGGCCTGTTCTTCAACCGCTGTGGCGATTTGCGCCAGGGTGTCGGTGACACTCTGTACGGCGCTGGCGATTTCTCCCAGGCGTTCGCCGAGTCCGGTGACTGCTTCGGCATCCGATTGCGCCTGACCACAGGCGGCTTCCATCAGGCTTACCGCTTCGTTGACCGTGGCGCGCAGGCTGTCGACGGTGCCGGCGATCTGCGCGGTGGACGATTGCGTGCGCTGCGAGAGGCTGCGCACCTCGTCGGCGACCACGGCAAAGCCGCGACCCTGTTCGCCGGCGCGGGCGGCCTCGATGGCGGCGTTGAGCGCGAGCAGGTTGGTCTGCTCGGCGACGCCGCGAATGGTATCCACGACCAGTTGAATCTGCTGGCCTTGCTCGCTGACCCGGCCAAGCGCGGCGGCGGTATCGTTAAGGCGCTGATTGAGCTGCTGAATGCTCGCCGTGGTGCGTTGGCTGTCGCGGCTGCTGTCGGCGGCGATGCGCCGGGTTTGCTGGGCGCTGCCGGAGGCCTGTTCGCAACTCTGCGCGACGCCTTGCGAGGTGGCGGCCAATTGCGTGGCGGCAGCGGCGATCTGGCTGATCTGCAATTGCTGCGCTTCGACTTCGCTCAGGGCGCCGCTGGAGTGTTGGTTGAGGCTGCGCACCGCGTTGCTCAACTGCGAGGTCTCGTGGTCGACGCCGAGCATGCTGCTGCGCAATTGCACCACAGCGACGTTGAGCGCGGTGCTGATCGCTGCCAGCTCATCGCGCCCCACCACCGGCACTTGCAGGCTCAGGTTACCGTCGCGCAAGGCTTCGGCGAGCAAGGTGATGCCGCTGGCGCTACGGCGGATCGAGGCTTGCAGGCAAACGAACAGGTATAACGCGGCCAACAGCAGGCAACCGAAGATTGCGGCGACAACAATGAACTGGCGGATCGCCGAGCTGTAATACGCATCGAGCCGCTGATCCAGCGCGACCAGGGATTGCTGGCGCAGGGAAGCGAGGTCGGTGAGCAGCGCGTCGAGGCTGCGTTCGAAGTCCTCTGGCTTGAGGTTGATGCTGCCGCCAAACACACCGTCGTCGAGGACTTTCAGGCCGCTGTCGAGGTGTTTCAGGCTGTCGTGATACTGGCCGGCCCAAGCTTGCAGCTCGGCTGGCAGACGCGCCTCCAGCAGGCCGGCGGTTTTCACCAGTTGCTCGCGGGCGTCACCAATGCGGCTGCGCAGGTCGCGCAACTGCAGGCGGCTCTGCAGGGTGAACTGACCGGAGACGACCGAAGCCTGGCCGACTGCGGCGAGACGGCCGACCCGCTCGATCAGGTCCGGCGCGTGCTGCGTGGAAATCTGCGTCAGCAGGTAGGTTTCCAGCCACGGTGCAAGGGTCAGGCGATTGTCCATGACGATCTGCTCGCGCAAGGCTTGCAGCGCGCCCAGGGCATTGGTGAAGCGGTCATAACCGTCCGGCCACCAGCCGACACTGCTCAGGCTTTTCGAATCAAGGCCATTGAGTGCGGTTTGCAGCGCCTGAAAGCGTTCGAGGATTGCGCCGTCGGCGCCTTGCTGGTTCAGGGCATTGCCCAGCTCGGTGGTGGCTTGCAGCACCGCCGGTTGCACGCCGTCGAAGGCAGCCATGGCGGCGAGGGTGGCCGGTGTCGGCTGACGATTGGTCTCGGTGGCGCGCCAGCGGGCGGCGCGGTCGCGTTGCGCGGCGAGCAGGTTGTCCAGCGCATCCAGCGCGAGCAGCTGACGCACGCCGGCACGTTCGCCCGAGATCAGATTGAGCTTCTCGCGATAGTCATGGCCGATCATCAACAGGCTGCCGGCCAGCGGCAGAATGAACAGCAGAAACAATAATTGGAATTTACCTGCGAAGCCAAACCGCCCCAGCAAATTGATCCCCGGTGAAAGGAAAGCCTGCATGCCTCATGACTCCTCTGGACACCACGCACCATTGGCGTGCATCGCGAACCTTTCGGCTGCGACCTGTGCCCTCTAAAAGGCCTCGAAAGTTCACCCTCGCCCGCTCTGTAGGCCGGCTCTGTAGCGAAACTTCCCATTGTCGAGCGCCTTTGTAAGGCGATCGTGTTCAAGGGCAGAAGCAAGGCAAGATTCAGACCATGGCGTTGCGCTATCACCTTCGCCACCAACGATCCCCTGTAGGAGCTGCCGAAGGCTGCGATCTTTTGACTTTGATGCTTAGAAGCAAGATCAAAAGATCGCAGCCTTCGGCAGCTCCTACGCGAGATAGGAATGTTGGTTAGTTAGCTGGCTAAGGGGATAGCGCTGGCGCACCGAAAAATGGCACATTGACGCACCTGCCTGCGGGCACCCATCTGCTGTCCGGAATTTTCCATGGCTATCAGCAACGTCCAGACCGCCGCTGCCTCGGCGACCGCTGCTCCGCAAAGCAGCCCCTTGGTGATGCGCATCATCGGCGCGGTGGCGCTGGCGCATCTGATCAATGACCTGATCCAGTCGGTGCTGCCGTCGATCTACCCGATGCTCAAGGCCAACTATGGCCTGACGTTTACCCAGGTCGGCCTGATCACCTTGACCTTTCAGTTGACCGCGTCGCTGTTGCAGCCGTGGGTCGGGTATCACACTGATCGCCACCCCAAACCGTGGCTGTTACCGGCGGGCACGGTGTGTACCTTGATCGGCATTCTGATGATGTCGGTGGTCGGCAGCTTCCCATTGATTCTGCTGGCGGCGGCGCTGATTGGTATCGGCTCGTCGACCTTTCACCCGGA
Organism: Pseudomonas sp. FP1762; assembly: GCF_030687105.1. Lineage (NCBI taxonomy): Bacteria > Pseudomonadati > Pseudomonadota > Gammaproteobacteria > Pseudomonadales > Pseudomonadaceae > Pseudomonas > Pseudomonas sp. FP1762. Next base: position 4,974,667 of record NZ_CP117458.1, on the reverse strand, counting down.
AGCCTCGCGTGTTGCGCGGCTGGCCTCGGGCGGCCGGTTTGGTCTGGCGCAATCGACCTTTCAGGTCGGCGGCAATGCCGGCTCCGCGTTCGGCCCATTGCTGGCGGCGGCGATCATCATTCCCTTCGGCCAGGGCAATGTGGCGTGGTTCGGTCTGTTCGCAGTGTTTGCGCTGTTCGTGCTGTACCGCATCAGCCGTTGGTACGCCAACCACCTGAACCTGTTCAAGCTCAAGGCCGGCCAAGCCGCGACGCACGGCTTATCGAAGGGCAGGGTGACCAGTGCCTTGGTGGTCCTGGGGCTGCTGGTGTTCTCCAAATATTTCTACATGGCCAGTTTCACCAGCTACTTCACCTTCTACCTGATCGAGAAGTTCGACCTGTCGGTGGCGAGTTCGCAATTGCACTTGTTCCTGTTTTTGGGCGCAGTGGCGGCGGGGACGTTCTTCGGCGGGCCTATCGGCGACAAGATCGGGCGCAAGGCAGTGATCTGGTTTTCCATCCTGGGGGTGGCGCCATTCACCCTGATCCTGCCGCATGTCGATCTGTTCTGGACCAGCATTCTCAGCGTGGTGATCGGTTTCATTCTGGCGTCGGCATTCTCGGCGATCGTGGTGTACGCGCAGGAACTGGTGCCAGGCAATGTCGGGATGATTGCCGGGATCTTCTTCGGACTGATGTTCGGTTTCGGCGGGATTGGCGCAGCGCTGCTCGGGCATCTGGCGGATGTGCACGGGATTGAGTACGTGTATTTCCTGTGCTCGTTCCTGCCGTTGTTTGGTGTGTTGGCGATTTTTTTGCCGCGTACTAAAAAAGCTTGAGATCAAAAGATCGCAGCCTTCGGCAGCTCCTGCAGGGGATAGATGTACATCTGTAGGAGCTGCCGAAGGCTGCGATCTTTTAACAATCTTTCGGGCACAAAAAAGCCGCGTATCAAACGCGGCTTTTTCTTGTGCGGCTGTTGCTTAGACGTTGAAGCGGAAGTGCATCACGTCGCCGTCCTTGACGATGTAATCCTTGCCTTCCAGGCGCCACTTGCCGGCTTCTTTGGCGCCGGCTTCGCCCTTGTACTGGATGAAGTCGTTGTAGGCGATGACTTCGGCACGGATGAAGCCTTTTTCGAAGTCGGTGTGGATCACGCCGGCGGCCTGTGGTGCGGTGGCACCGACCTTGACGGTCCAGGCGCGGACTTCTTCGACACCGGCGGTGAAGTAGGTCTGCAGGTGCAGCATTTCGTAACCGGCGCGGATCACGCGGTTCAGGCCAGGCTCTTCCAGGCCCAGGGCCTCGAGGAACATGTCCTTCTCTTCGCCATCATCGAGCTCGGCGATTTCCGCTTCGATCTTGTTGCACACCGGAACGACCATGGCGCCTTCTTCTTCGGCGATGGCCTTGACCACGTCCAGGTGCGGGTTGTTCTCGAAACCGTCTTCGGCAACGTTGGCGATGTACATGACCGGCTTGGTGGTCAGCAGGTGGAAGCCCTTGATCACGGCTTTCTCATCCGCGCTCATGTTCTTCATCAGGCTGCGTGCCGGTTTGGCTTCGGTGAAGTGCGCGATCAGTTGCTCGAGCAGAGCCTTCTGAACCACGGCGTCCTTGTCACCGCCCTTGGCGTTGCGCGCGACTTTCTGCAGTTGTTTCTCGCAGCTGTCGAGGTCGGCGAAGATCAGTTCAAGGTCGATGATTTCGATGTCGCGTTTCGGGTCGACGCTGTTGGACACGTGGATCACGTTGTCGTCTTCGAAGCAGCGCACCACGTGAGCGATAGCGTCGGTTTCGCGGATGTTGGCCAGGAACTTGTTGCCCAGGCCTTCACCTTTCGAGGCACCGGCGACGAGGCCGGCGATGTCGACGAATTCCATGGTGGTCGGCAGGATGCGCTTGGGATTGACGATGGCCGCCAGCGCTTCCAGGCGCGGATCCGGCATCGGCACGATGCCGCTGTTCGGCTCGATGGTGCAGAAGGGGAAGTTCTCCGCCGCGATACCGGATTTGGTCAGGGCGTTGAACAGGGTGGACTTGCCGACGTTAGGCAGGCCGACGATGCCGCAATTGAATCCCATGGTGTTTCCCCTCGGGTAAAAGTCAGGCCTTCTGGCTGTGCAGGTTTTTCATCGCGCGGTTCCATTCCCCGGCGAGGATATCCGGCAGCACGCCGAGGGCAAAGTCGATGCTGGCATCGAGTTTTTCCTGTTCGGCGCGTGGCGCACGACCCAGGACGAAATTTGAAACCATACTGGCAACGCCCGGGTGGCCGATGCCAAGCCGCAGACGGTAGAACGTATTCTGATTGCCCAGTTGCGCAATGATGTCGCGCAACCCGTTGTGACCGCCATGGCCGCCGCCCTGCTTGAGCTTGGCAACGCCCGGAGGCAAGTCGAGTTCGTCATGCGCCACGAGGATTTCTTCAGGCTTGATGCGGAAGAAACCGGCGAGTGCCGCCACGGCCTGGCCGCTGCGGTTCATGTAGGTGGTGGGAATCAGCAGACGAACATCCTGACCCTGATGCGAGTAGCGCCCGGTCAGGCCGAAATATTTGCGATCGGCCACAAGATTCACATTCTGTGCGTGGGCGATGCGCTCAACAAAAAGGGCCCCTGCGTTATGCCGGGTCTGTTCGTATTCAGCGCCTGGATTTCCCAGGCCAACGATCAGTTTGATGGCAGTCACGATAGGGGCCCTTCCTTGGAGTGGTGGATAACATCGCCGCGATCGGGGAAAGCGGCGAAAGTGGACGAAAAATGCTCATTTACCATGGATGTAAACTCCGCGTTCTCGCCCGCTTTCTCGCTACGTTCCAGTCCGCGATGTTACTTGCTCACTCCGGCATGACAGAGTGAATTACTCTGCTTCGCCTTCTTCGGCAGGTTCTGCAGCAACACGTGGAGCGTGGACGTTGGCAACAGCCTTGTCATCGCCGTGTGCCAGAGCAACGAACTCAACACCTTTAGGAGCTTTGAGGTCCGACAGGTGAATGATGGTGCCGATTTCTGCTTTCGACAGATCGACTTCGATGAACTCAGGCAGATCTTTTGGCAGGCAGGTCACTTCGATTTCAGCAACAACGTGCGAAACTTCGCCGCCTTTCTTCACTGGAGCTTCTTCGCCAACAAAGTGTACAGGCACGATGGCGGTCAGTTTCTGGCCGGCAACAACGCGTACGAAGTCAGCGTGCATCACGTGGCCTTTGGCCGGGTGACGCTGCAGCGCCTTGATGATGACGTTCTGCTTGGTGCCACCAACGTTCAGCTCGATGATGTGGCTGTAAGCCGCTTCGTTTTCGAGCAGTTTGGCAACTTCTTTGGCCAGCATGCTGATGGATTCAGGGGCTTTGTCGCCACCGTAAACAACAGCTGGAACCAGAGCGGCGAGACGACGCAGGCGGCGGCTCGCACCTTTCCCCAGGTCGGAACGCACTTCAGCATTCAGAGTAAAATCGTTCATTTTGTATCTCCAAAATAGCCATGACCGAGTGGCGTTTGCGACCAGCGCCGAACACGGTATGGGCAAAAAAGCCCCGCCCCGACAGGAATGCCGGGGCGGGGCGCTTTTCGTCAACGAGACATTTCGCGAAGGGCAGGGCCCTTAACGGAACATCGCGCTGATCGATTCTTCATTGCTGATGCGGCGAACCGCTTCGGCAACAACCGGTGCGATATCCAGTTGACGGATACGTGCACAGGCTTGTGCTGCAGCGGACAGCGGGATGGTGTTAGTGACCACCAGCTCGTCCAGCACGGAATTTTCGATATTCTCGATGGCCCGGCCCGACAGCACAGGGTGTGTGCAGTAGGCAAAGACCTTGGCTGCGCCATGCTCTTTCAGGGCCTTGGCCGCGTGGCACAGGGTGCCGGCGGTATCGACCATGTCATCGACCAGAATACAGGTACGCCCTTCGACATCACCGATGATATGCATCACTTCAGAGTGATTGGCTTTCTCACGGCGTTTGTCGATGATCCCGAGATCGACGCCCAGCGACTTGGCAACAGCCCGTGCACGCACGACGCCACCAATGTCCGGGGACACGATCATCAGGTTTTCGAAGCGCTGATCTTCGATGTCATCCACCAGAACCGGGGAGCCGTAGATGTTATCTACCGGAATATCGAAGAAGCCCTGAATCTGGTCAGCATGCAGATCAACCGTGAGAACACGGTCGATGCCGACTACGGTAAGCATGTCAGCAACGACTTTCGCGCTGATAGCCACACGTGCGGAACGCGGACGGCGATCCTGACGGGCATAACCAAAATAAGGAATAACAGCAGTGATACGAGTAGCTGAGGAGCGGCGGAAGGCATCAGCCATCACTACCAGTTCCATCAGGTTATCGTTGGTCGGAGCGCAGGTCGGCTGAATAATGAAGACGTCTTTACCGCGAACGTTTTCATTGATCTCGGCTGTGATTTCGCCGTCGGAAAACTTGCCGACAGAGATGTCACCGAGAGGGATATGCAGCTGACGTACGACACGCCGAGCCAGATCGGGGTTGGCATTCCCCGTAAAGACCATCATCTTGGACACGCGCAGTACCTAGAGGCTGAGGGTAACCTGGATGAGTAGAGAAAATGGCAGGGGCGGCTGGATTCGAACCAACGCATGGCAGGATCAAAACCTGCTGCCTTACCGCTTGGCGACGCCCCTGTATCTGTTGCTTTCAAGTGCCGGGCACTTGATTCCTTTAGAGCAGACTTTGCAGCTTGCGATGCAACATCGAAACGTTGCTTCCTTTCGCTACAAACCCTGTAAGGGTCTCTGTCAGAAGGGCCGAGACTTTATCAGCTTCAGCTTTGCTTGGGAAGCCCCCAAACACACAACTTCCAGTTCCGGTGAGCTTTGCTTCGGTAAATTTACCTAACAAATCCAATGCGTTACGTACCTCTGGATAACGCCTTGCGACCACCGGCAAGCAGTCATTTCGACTGTTTCCCTCGGGAACGGGGCGCACTTTAATGGGCGGTGTGTTACGTGTCAACAAAGGATCGGAAAAAATTTCTGCCGTACTAACAGCGACTTGCGGCACGAGCACCAGATACCACGGTTCTTCGGGGTCGACCGGGGTCAGTTTCTCGCCAACACCCTCGGCAAATGCCGCATGGCCACGGACGAACACCGGTACGTCGGCACCGAGTGACAGGCCCAGTTCCGCCAGACGATCTTCATCCCAGCCCAGTTGCCACAAATGGTTGAGCCCGAGCAGGGTCGTCGCCGCATTCGAGCTGCCGCCGCCAATGCCGCCGCCCATGGGCAGGACTTTGTCGATCCAGATGTCGATACCGAGCGCGCAGCCGGACTGTTGCTGCAACATCTTCGCCGCGCGCACGATCAGGTTGCTGTCGTGGGGCACGCCGGCGAACTCGGTGTGCAGCTGAATCACGCCGTCATCGCGCACGGCGAAAGTGATTTCATCGCCGTAATCGAGGAATTGAAACAGCGTCTGCAATTCGTGATAACCGTCTTCACGGCGACCGAGAATGTGCAGCATCAAGTTGAGTTTGGCCGGCGAGGGCAGGGTCAGGCGTGCAGCGGTCATGCTTTATTGCCCCAACTTGCGCGGTTGCCAGGTTTTGATCACCAGCGTCACGTCAAGGTCGGTGCCGTGCAGCTTGATGCGCTCGGGCAGCCAATAACCATTCTGTTCGGTGTAGGCGGTGTATTCGACTTTCCAGCCGTCCTGCTCAAGGCTGGCCAGACGGCTGTCGGCGTCCAGATTCAAGCGACTCTTGCTTTCCGGGGCTGGCAGGCCGCGAACCCACCAGGCCAGATTCGACACCGGCAGTTTCCAGCCCAGCTGTTCTTCGAGCAGGGCTTCAGGAGATTGCGATTCGTAGCGGCCCTGGTTGGCGACTTCCAGTGATACTTTGCCCGGACGCCCGGTCAGGCGCGCCGCGCCACGACCCAGCGGGCCGGACAGGCGAATGTCGTAGTAGTCCTGACGCTGCAGCCAGAACAGCGTGCCGCTGCCGGAATCTTTCGGCGCGCGGATGCCGATCTTGCCGTCGATCTGCCAGCCATCGAGGCCGGTCAGTTGCTGTTTATTCGCCGCCCACTGGGCCGGGCTGCCGTGGCCCTCGACCGATTCGCGAGTGCCGAAACCCGAGCAGCCGGCGAGGAGGGCGATGAAGCTGAAAACAATAACGTGGCGCAAAAGCATGGTTTAAAGATTCTCGGATCCGGTCAGGCGCTTGATGGTGCTGCGCAGAATGGTGCTGTCGGGCTGATCCTTGAGGAACTTGCCCCACACTTGTTTGGCTTCGCGCTGATTGCCCTTGGCCCAGAGGACTTCGCCCAGGTGCGCGGCGACTTCGTGGTCAGGGAAACGCTCGAGCGCCTGGCGCAGGTATTTCTCCGCGTCGTCCAGATTGCCCAGGCGATAGTTCACCCAGCCGAGGCTGTCGAGTACCGCCGGGTCTTCCGGATTGATCTGGTGCGCCTGCTCGATCAGCGTTTTTGCTTCAGCGTAGCGGGTGGTGCGATCGGACAAGGTGTAGCCCAGCGCATTCAGCGCCATGGCGTTGTCCGGGTCGCGCTTGATGATCAGGCGCAGGTCTTTCTCCATTTGCGCCAGATCATTGCGTTTTTCCGCGAGCATGGCGCGGGTGTAGAGCAGATTGAGATCGTCCGGGTATTTCTGCAGCGCTTGTTGCAGAACTTTCCAGGCCTTGTCGTCCTGTTTATTGGCCGACAGGGTTTCCGACTCGATCAGATACAGCTGGATCGCGTAATCCGGTTGCTCGTCACGCTCGGCCGCCAGCTTGCTCTGCGCTTCGACGGTTTTGCCGTTGCTCATCAGGATATCGGCCTGACGCAGCTGTGCCGGCAGATAGTCATTGCCCGGGCCGACCTGGGCGTATTCGATGAGCGCGCCTTGCGGGTCATTGCGTTCTTCGGCAATCCGGCCGAGATTCAGATGCGCTGAATCGACGTGGCTTTCGCGAGCGATCAGGTCTTCCAGATAGCCCTTGGCCTCATCCCACGCCTCGGCTTCCAGGCACACCAGTGCCAGCGAGTAACGCAGTTCATCGTCTTCCGGGTATTGCTGAACGAGGGTGGAGAATTCGGCCTTGGCGTCGTCCATGCGGTCCTGTTCGACCAGCATGCGCGCGTAGGTCAGGCGCAGGCGCTTGTCTTCCGGGTATTTTCTGATGCTTTTTTGCAACAGCGGCAGCGCCTCGTCGCCACGGTTGAGCAATTGAAGCAGGCGCGCACGCAGCAGGATCGGTGCGATCTCGCCATCTTCCGGCGGATTGTCTTCAAGCAGAGTCAGCGCACCTTGATTGTCGCCATCCTGCTGCAACAGCAGAGCCTTGCCGAAAATCAGCTGATTGTTGTTCGGGTGGCGCTCAAGCAAACGGTCGAAGCTTTTCATCAGGCCGTTGCGGGTTTCCTGATCGGTGTCGGCGGCCGACAGCGCGAGGAAATCGAAATGGGTGTCGCCCTTGCCCTGCAGGACTTTCTCCATGTAGACCATGGAGTCGTCGTAACGCCCGGCGCGGGCCAGTTGCACGGCGGCGGCGCGTTGCGCTTCGAGATCGTCCGGGGCATTGCGGGCCCAGATCAGCGCGGTGTCGAGGGCCGGTTGATCGGCGCCCAGATATTCGGCGATGCGGAACGCACGCTCGGAAACGCCCGGATCCTGGGTGTTGATGGCCTGGGTCACGTAATTGTCCAGGGCAATGTCGAAACGATTGCGCTGGCCAGCGAGTTCGGCGCTCAGCAGGCTGAACACGGTTTCCTCGCTGAACGAGCCGTAAACCTTGGGCTTTTCAGGTGCGGGCGTGGTGTCTTCGACCGGCGGGGTGCCATCCGGCGCAACGGGCGCCATGGCCTGGCAGCCGCTGAGGAAGACAAAAGCGAGGAGCAACGCGGAAGATCTATTCATATAGGAAGAGGACGACTAACCTGCGGTCGGATCATCATGACACAAGCCTTCGGCCAAACATAACCGAGACTCAATTGTGGCCATTATAGGGGCTGACGATTGGGACAATAGTCAGCGGTAGTTGTTCTGAATCTTTCGAAGTAGGACAATTGCCGGCTTCACGTCACCATCAGCGACCTTGAATGGCCTTCCTTGCACTCGGTATTAACCACAAGACTGCTTCAGTAGACGTCCGCGAGCGCGTGGCCTTTACCCCTGAGCAGCTGGTGGAGGCCTTGCAGCAGCTCTGCCGACTGACCGACAGCCGCGAAGCCGCGATCCTCTCCACCTGCAATCGCAGTGAGCTTTATATAGAACAGGATCAGCTGTCGGCCGATGTCGTGCTGCGCTGGCTGGCCGATTATCACCATCTGAGCCTCGACGAGCTGCGCGCCAGTGCTTATGTGCATGAAGACGATGCGGCTGTTCGTCACATGATGCGCGTCGCCTCCGGGCTCGACTCGCTGGTGCTGGGCGAACCGCAGATTCTCGGTCAGATGAAATCGGCCTACGCCGTGGCCCGCGAGGCCGGCACCATCGGTCCGCTGCTGGGGCGGTTGTTTCAGGCGACGTTCAATGCCGCCAAGCAGGTGCGTACCGATACTGCGATTGGCGAGAACCCGGTGTCGGTGGCGTTTGCTGCGGTGAGCCTGGCGAAACAGATTTTCAGCGATCTGCAACGCAGCCAGGCGCTGCTGATCGGTGCCGGCGAGACGATTACGCTGGTCGCGCGCCATTTGCATGAGCTGGGGGTCAAGCGCATCGTCGTCGCCAACCGCACGCTGGAGCGCGCCAGTCAGTTGGCCGAGCAGTTCGGCGCTCATGCGGTGCTGCTCTCGGACATTCCGGCGGAACTGGTGCGCAGCGACATCGTCATCAGTTCGACCGCCAGTCAGCTGCCGATCCTCGGCAAGGGCGCGGTGGAAAGTGCGCTGAAGCTGCGCAAGCACAAGCCGATCTTCATGGTCGACATTGCGGTACCGCGCGATATCGAGCCGGAAGTCGGCGAGCTCGACGACGTTTACCTGTACAGCGTCGACGATCTCCACGAAGTGGTCGCCGAGAACCTCAAGAGCCGTCAGGGCGCTGCGCAAGCGGCGGAGGAGATGGTCTCGGTCGGCGCCGACGATTTCATGGTGCGCCTGCGCGAACTGGCGGCAGTCGATGTGCTCAAGGCCTATCGTCAACAGAGCGAACGCTTGCGTGACGAGGAATTGCAGAAGGCCCTGCGTCTGCTGGCCAACGGCGGCAACGCCGAAGACGTGCTCGGGCAACTGGCCCGTGGCCTGACCAACAAACTCTTGCATGCGCCCAGCGTGCAGTTGAAAAAGCTGTCTGCCGAAGGCCGCCTCGATGCGCTGGCCATGGCCCAGGAACTCTTTGCCCTTGAGGGCTCACCGGATAGTTTTTCGGATAAAAAACCGCAATGAAAGCGTCACTGCTCAACAAGCTGGACATTCTCCAGGACCGTTTCGAGGAACTGACCGCGCTGCTCGGCGACGGTGAAGTCATTGCCGATCAGGCCAAATTCCGCGCCTATTCCAAGGAATACGCCGAACTCGAACCGGTAGTGGCCGCCTATAAAAAGCTGCTCGGCGTACAAAGCGATCTTGAAGGCGCGCAGGCGCTGCTCAAGGATAACGACCCGGACATGCGCGAAATGGCCGTGGAAGAAGTTCGCGAAGCCAAGGAGTTGCTGGTCAAGCTGGAATCCGATCTGCAGCGCATGCTGCTGCCTAAAGATCCGAATGACGGCCGCAACGTCTTCCTCGAAATCCGCGCCGGCACCGGTGGCGACGAGGCGGCGATCTTCTCCGGCGACCTGTTCCGCATGTACTCGCGTTATGCCGAGCGGCGTGGCTGGCGGGTAGAGATCCTCTCGGAAAACGAAGGCGAACACGGCGGCTATAAAGAAGTCATCGCGCGCATTGAAGGCGACAACGTTTACGGCAAGCTGAAATTCGAGTCCGGCGCGCACCGCGTTCAGCGCGTACCGGCTACCGAATCCCAGGGCCGGATCCACACGTCGGCGTGCACCGTGGCGGTGTTGCCTGAGCCGGATGAGCGCGAAGCCATCGAGATCAACCCGGCGGATCTGCGCGTCGACACTTACCGTTCCTCTGGGGCCGGTGGTCAGCACGTCAACACCACCGATTCGGCGATCCGCATTACCCACATCCCGACCGGCACTGTCGTCGAATGCCAGGAAGAGCGCTCCCAGCACAAGAACCGCGCGCGGGCGATGGCGTGGCTGTCGGCCAAGCTCAACGATCAGCAAAACGCTGCGGCGGCCAACGCGATTGCCAGTGAGCGCAAGTTGCTGGTCGGCTCCGGCGATCGATCCGAGCGTATCCGCACCTACAACTACGCTCAGGGCCGGGTCACCGACCATCGCGTCAACCTGACCCTGTATTCGCTGGATGAAATTCTCGCAGGTGGCGTTGAAGCCGTGATCGAGCCGTTGCTGGCCGAATATCAGGCTGACCAACTCGCAGCGATAGGTGAATAAATGACCATCATCGCCAGCCTGTTGCGCGCTGCCGAGTTGCCGGACTCGCCGACTGCGCGTCTGGACGCTGAATTGCTTCTCGCCGCCGCACTGGGCAAGTCGCGCAGCTTCCTGCACACCTGGCCCGAGCGCATCGTGCCAAGCGAGGCTGCGCTGACCTTTGCCGAGTATTTGCAACGGCGGCGTAGCGGTGAACCGGTGGCCTACATTCTCGGCCAGCAGGGCTTTTGGAAGCTGGATCTGGAAGTCGCGCCGCACACGCTGATCCCGCGTCCCGATACAGAACTTTTGGTAGAGGCAGCCCTTGAGCTGCTGCCGGCAACCCCGGCCAAGGTCCTCGACTTGGGCACCGGCAGTGGCGCGATTGCTTTGGCTTTGGCCAGCGAACGCCCGGCGTGGAAAGTCACCGCCGTGGATCGTGTGCTTGAAGCCGTGGCCCTGGCCGAACGCAATCGCCAGCGTCTGCACCTGAACAACGCTACGGTGCTGAACAGCCATTGGTTCAGCGCCCTCGAGGGCCAGCGCTTCCAACTGATCATCAGCAACCCGCCGTACATTGCCGCCGCCGATCCGCATCTGGTCGAGGGTGATGTGCGTTTCGAACCGGCCAGTGCGCTGGTCGCCGGTGAAGATGGCCTCGATGATCTGCGCCTGATTGTTGCGCAGGCGCCGGATCATCTTGAAACCGGCGGCTGGCTGATGCTCGAACACGGCTATGATCAGGCCGAAGCCGTGCGTGATCTGCTGCTCACTCGTGGCTTTGAAGAAGTCCACAGCCGCACCGATCTGGGCGGCCATCAACGCATCAGTCTGGGGCGCCTGCCGTGCTGAATGATCAGGAATTGCTGCGCTACAGCCGGCAGATTCTGCTGCAACACATCGACATCGACGGGCAGCTGAAGCTCAAGGCCAGCCGCGTGCTGATCGTCGGCCTTGGCGGCCTCGGCGCGCCGGTGGCGTTGTATCTGGCGGCAGCGGGCGTCGGCGAGTTGCATCTGGCGGATTTCGACACGGTCGATCTGACCAATCTGCAACGGCAGATCATTCACGACACCGACAGTGTCGGCATGTCCAAGGTCGACTCGGCGCTCAAGCGCCTGGGCGCGATCAATCCCGAGATTCAACTGGTCGCCCATCGTCAGGCGCTGGACGCCGATTCCCTCGCCGCAGTGGTGGCGGCGGTGGATCTGGTGCTCGATTGCTCGGACAACTTCTCTACCCGTGAGGCGGTCAACGCCGCCTGTGTTGCCGCGCGCAAGCCCTTGGTCAGCGGTGCGGCAATTCGTCTGGAAGGGCAGCTGTCGGTGTTCGATCCACGGCGTGCCGAGAGCCCTTGCTACCACTGCCTTTACGGGCACGGCAGCGAAGCCGAACTGACGTGCAGCGAGGCTGGCGTGGTCGGACCATTGGTCGGTCTGGTCGGCAGCTTGCAGGCGCTGGAAGCGTTGAAGGTGCTGGTCGGCTTTGGCGAACCGTTGGTGGGGCGGTTGTTGCTGATCGACGCTCTGGGTTCGCGCTTCCGTGAGCTGCGGGTCAAGCGTGATCCGGGCTGCAGCGTCTGTGGCGCCCGCCATGCGTGAAGCGCCGATCGGCGTGTTCGATTCCGGGGTCGGCGGCTTGTCGGTCCTCGGCGAAATCCAGCGCTTGCTGCCCAACGAATCGCTGCTTTATGTCGCCGATTGCGGGAACATTCCTTACGGCGAGAAAACCCCGGAATTCATCCGCGAGCGTTGCAGCGTGATGGCCGGGTTCTTTCGCGAGCAGGGGGCCAAAGCTTTGGTGCTAGCGTGCAATACCGCGACCGTAGCGGGGGTTGCCGATCTGCGTCGCGATTTCCTCGACTGGCCGATTGTCGGCATGGAACCGGCGGTCAAACCGGCCGCAGCGGCCACACGAAGCGGCGTGGTTGGCGTCCTGGCCACGACCGGCACGTTGCAGAGCGCGAAGTTTGCCGCGTTGCTCGATCGCTTCGCGGCCGACATTAAAGTCATCACCCAGCCCTGTCCGGGACTGGTCGAACTGATCGAAACGGGTGATCTGCACAGCGCCGAATTACGCACTTTATTGCAAGGTTACGTCGCTCCATTGCTGGCGCAAAACTGCGACACGATCATTCTTGGCTGCACCCATTATCCCTTCCTCAAGCCGCTACTCAGGTCGATGATCGCCGACGATGTCAGCCTGATCGATACCGGAGCTGCCGTGGCCCGGCAGTTGCAACGCTTGCTCGCCGAGCGTGATCTGCTGGCGCAACGTCCGAGCCAGCCGGTGAAGTTCTGGACCAGCGGCGATCCGCAATCTCTCAGAAAAATCCTACCGTTGCTGGGCCAAACTGCGTCGAATGTGCAAAACTTCGACTTGTAAAAAAAATGTGAAATAACTAAAAAAACGCTGAACTTCTGACCAAGCGCGGATTTCTATAGCGACAGCAGCAACTAAAAACCAAACGATCGTTCCGGAAAAGGAAGTTTCAAAGTGAAGCGACTATTCTGCTTGGCCGCGATTGCGGCCGCACTGATGGGGCAAAGCATTACTGCACAAGCCGCTGGCGTTGAATTCGCCGTCGGCGGTACCAGCGATTCGACAATGACGTATCGCTTAGGCATGAATTTCGACTGGGACAAGAGCTGGCTGCAGAGCGACGTGGGTCGCCTGACCGGCTACTGGAGCGGTGCCTACACGTACTGGGAAGGTGACAAGACTTCCAGCAACAACAGCCTGTCGTTCTCGCCTGTATTCGTTTACGAGTTTGCCGGTCAGTCGGTCAAGCCATACGTGGAAGCGGGTATCGGCGTGGCGTTCTTCTCCAACACCGAATACGAAAGCAACAACCTGGGCGGCTCCTTCCAGTTTGAAGACCGCATCGGTGTCGGCCTGCGTTTCAACGGCGGCCACGAAGTCGGCATCCGCGCCACGCACTACTCCAACGCCGGCCTGTCCAGCGACAACGATGGTGTAGAAAGCTACGCGCTGCATTACACAATGCCGCTGTAATCCGCCTACGCGGAACCAACGTGGGAGCGAGCCTGCTCGCGAAAGCAGAGTGTCAGCCAATTCAAATGGTGGCTGACACACCGCCTTCGCGAGCAGGCTCGCTCCCACAGTTGTTTCTGCGCCGTCAAAGAAATCAGCGGTAGGCTGTAGCAATTCCCCGGCGCTCTTCGATGCACTCCGGCGCGCCCATTTCAAACTCGCGGCAAATCAGCGGGCGTCGTTCATAGATCGTGCACATCATGCTGTCGCGATCCAGCGCCGCGCACCAGCCGTCGTCCAGACGCAGCATCACTTCGCCGCCCCATTCATCGGTATCGATAAAGCGATCAGGCACGCCGGTGTCGGTGATCAGCATCACTTCGAGCTGGCAGCAGCACGCCGCACAGGTCGAGCAGGTGACCGCCGGTTCGGCGATTTGTGTGTGAGGGATGGTTTTCATCGTGGCAGTGTAAGGCAGTGATCGCCGTGGGTGTGAAAGCGCTGACGGACGCTCACGGCGCCAGACGCCGCGCCATCAAATGCAACAGTGGGAACAAGCCTGCCCAGAGCAGCCCGATGACGATCAGCGTCGATACTTCGCCGTAAGGGAAATGCACGCCGGCCAGGCGTCCGCCACCGTAGTACGACAACGCCCCGCCCACCGCGCCAAGTCCGCTGGCCAGCCACCATGGCCGCGCGCTCCAGGCCAGGCAGTGGCGCAACGTGGTGGCGAGCAGTGCCCATAGCAGCATCAGCCACAGCGGAATCAGCGGCGAGGCGTCTGCAAAGCGGAACACGTCGAGGTAACGCAAGACGCTGTCCACCGCCGTGCCGACAATCACCACGCACAGAATCAAACGACCTTCTGCCGCCCAACTGCTGATCCAGCGCAGATGTATCACCAGCGCCGCCAGTGCCAGCAGCAGCCACAAACTGTTGCCGCCAAGTACGCAGGCCAGCCAGCCGAGCTGAAACAGCACGGCATTGGCGATTCGCTCACGCATCGAAGCGCCCGAGCAGCGGCGCGGTCATCGCCGCCGGTTTGGCCAGCAGCAATTGCGCGGTGCCGATGGTGCGTTCGAGGAATCCGCCCTCGCAGTAGCACAGATAGAACTCCCACAAACGCAGGAAATAATCGTCGTAACCCAGTTCGCTCAGGCGACCATGGGCGAGGCGAAAGTTCTCGTGCCACAGGCGCAGTGTCCTGGCGTAATGCAGGCCGAAATCTTCCATGTGCAGCAGGTTCATGTCGGTTTCGCGGCCGACCACATCGAGCATCTTGTGCACCGAGGGCAGGGCGCCGCCGGGGAAGATGTAGCGCTGGATGAAGTCGACGCTGCGCTTGGCCTGTTCGTAGCGTTGTTCGCGAATGGTGATCGCCTGGAGCAGCATCAGGCCGTTGCTCTTGAGCAACTGCGCGCATTGCTTGAAGTAGGTCGGCAGGAACCGATGGCCGACCGCCTCGATCATCTCGATCGATACCAGTTTGTCGTACTCGCCGCTGAGGTCGCGGTAGTCCTTGAGCAGCAGGGTGACGCGGTCCTGCAAGCCCAATTGTTCGATGCGTTTGGCAGTGAACGCGAACTGCTCTTTCGACAGCGTCGTAGTGGTCACGCGGCAACCGTAATGCTGCGCTGCGTAAAGGGCCATGCTGCCCCAACCGGTGCCGATTTCCAGCAGGTGGTCGCTGGGTTTGAGCGCGAGTTTCTGGCAGATGCGCTCGAGTTTGTTCAGTTGCGCCTGTTCCAGGGTGTCGCTCGGCGAAAGGAACTGGGCGGCGGAATACATCATGGTCGGGTCGAGAAACTGTTCGAACAGTTCATTGCCGAGGTCGTAGTGCGCGGCGATGTTTTTCTGCGAACCCTTGCGCGTGTTGCGATTGAGCCAGTGCAGGCCTTGCACGAAGGGCCGGCCCAGACGCGCCAGGCCACCTTCCATGGCATCGAGTACATCGAGATTGCTGACGAACACGCGCACCACAGCAGTCAGGTCCGGCGAACTCCAATAGCCGTGGATGAATGCTTCGCCGGCGCCGATCGAGCCGCTACTGGCGACCATGCCCCACAGGGCCGGATCGAGCACATGGACTTCGCCGAGCAGAGCACTGCCCGGGGTGCCGAAAAGCATTTGTTCGCCATCCTCGACGACCATCAATTGTCCGTGTTTGAGCTGGGCCAATTGGCGCAACACGCCACGGCGCAGCAGCGAGCCGGTCAAACCGTTGGTGCTGAAGCGACCGAGCGGCAGGCTAGAGGATTTCATGGTGCGGCTCCTTCGGAGGCACAGTGGCGGTTTTAAAGCTGCCGTCGGCAGCCTGGTGAGGGAAGATCGGCGCGCGCTTGAGCAGCAGTCGCAGTGCTTGCCAATAAATCGCCAGAGCGGTTTTTGCGGTCATCCACGGGAAGCGCCGCAGATAGCGATGCAGGCTGCGACGATCGAGCGGTTCGCGGCGCAGATTCAGTGTGGCGTCGAACAGTTTCTCGCTGCCCTGCCAATCGGCCATGTGCACACCCAGGCTTTGCGCGGCCGGGCTGAAGCTCATGCGGTATTCGAGGTCGCGGGGCAGAAACGGTGAAACGTGAAACGCCTTGGCTACAGCAAAATGTTGGTGGAAATCCACCAGACTGGTCGGCGTCTGCGCCGGCAACACGTAATGAAAACGCTCGCGCCATGGCGTATTGGTGACTTCACAAACGATCGCCGCCAGTTGTCCGTCGGCTTCATGGCAGTAGAAGAAGCTCACCGGATTGAACGACAGGCCCCAACTGCGCGGCTGAGTCAGCAGGCATACCGCGCCTTGTGGTTCATGACCGATGGCTGCACCGACCTGCTGACGCACGGCGTCGATCAGGCGCATGCCCTTGCCGGTGAAGGCTTTGAGGTAATCGGTTTCGCGAAA
The DNA here is from genome assembly GCF_030687105.1 of Pseudomonas sp. FP1762. NCBI lineage: Bacteria > Pseudomonadati > Pseudomonadota > Gammaproteobacteria > Pseudomonadales > Pseudomonadaceae > Pseudomonas > Pseudomonas sp. FP1762. The sequence goes on along the minus strand of NZ_CP117458.1, from coordinate 4,958,360 downwards.
CGAGAAGGGCGCGAAACGACTGCGCCCCGCCAGCGGCGACAAGGCCAGCACGGCGTCCTGTTCGCTCAGGTCGAGATAGAGCAGGCCAATGCGGTAGCGGAATTCGTGGCGGCGCGGCGAAAAACGTCGGTGGCCAATCATGCCGCTATACAGTGCGCTGTTCACAGGGTTTCACCGAACGCGGCGGCCACGCGCAAGCCGCTGACCACGCCATCTTCATGAAAGCCGTTGGCCCAGTAGGCGCCGCAATAATGCGTGTGCTGCTCGCCATCGAGTTCGCCCCAACGGTTTTGCGCGGCCGCTGCGGCGAGGGTGTATTGCGGGTGGGCGTAGGTATAGCGGGCCAGCACTTTATCCGGGCTGATGCCGGCAGTCTGGTTGAGGCTGACGCAGAACGTGGTGTCGCTTTCGATGCCCTGCAGGATGTTCATGTTGTAGGTGACCGCCGCGCGGGTATGGCCGGCGCCGCCGAGGCGATAGTTCCAGCTGGCCCAGGCCAGTTTGCGCGTCGGCAGCAGGCGCGTGTCGGTGTGCAGCACGACGTCGTTGTCGGCGTAGAGCAGGGCACCGAGAATCGAACGCTCGGCGTCGCTCGGGTTGGCCAACAGCCTCAGAGCCTGATCGCTGTGACAGGCGAACACCACCTTGTCGAAATGTTCGAGGCCGGCCGGGCTGTGGATAACCACACCATGCTGATTGCGCTCGACGCGGCTGACCGGGCAGGTCAGGCGAATCCTGTCGCTGAACGAAGCGGTCAGCGGCGCGACGTAGGCACTGGAACCGCCTTCGATGACCTGCCACTGCGGCCGATCACTGACCGACAACAGGCCATGATTCTTGAAAAAACGCAGGAAGAATTGCAGCGGGAAATTGAGCATTTCCGCCATTGGCATCGACCAGATCGCCGCGCCCATCGGCACGATGTAGTGCAGGATGAAGCGCTCGCCGTAGCCGCCGGCCTTGAGGTAATCATCGAGCGTGGTATCGGCGGCGATGCGCAGTTCCACCAGGTCGCGCTGCGCTTCTTTGTTGAAGCGCAGAATGTCGCGCAGCATGCCCCAGAACCCCGGCGACAACAGATTGCTGCGCTGGGCGAACAGGCTGTTGAGGTTGTTGCCGTTGTACTCCACGCCAGTGTCCGGGTCGGTTACCGAAAAGCTCATTTCGGTCGGCTTGAACGCCACGCCGAGCTGGTTGAGCAAGCGAATGAAGTTCGGGTAGGTCCAGTCGTTGAACACGATGAAACCGGTGTCGATGGCGAACGATTCCCCGGCCACGCTGACCGGTACGGTGTGGGTATGCCCGCCGACCCAGTCACTCGCTTCGAACACGGTGATGTCGTGGCGGCGGTTCAGCAGGTAGGCGCAGGTGAGCCCGGCGATACCGCTGCCAATTACGGCGATTTTCATATCGGGTCCCGCTGCGGAGGGTTCTTGCGCACCATGCGTTTGCCGATCGCCAATTGCGCGCGGGCGGGCAGTTTCGACAGCGGCCACAGCGCGGCCATGAACAGTCCCGGAAAGGCAATTTCCAGCGGACGGTCCTTGAGTTTGGCGAAGATGTGCCGCGCCGCTTTATCCGCAGGCCAGCTCAGCGGCATCGGGAAATCGTTCCTCTCGGTCAGCGGCGTTTCGACAAAACCAGGGCTGATGATGGTGACTTCAATACCTTCATCCGCCAGATCGATGCGCAGCGATTCGAACAGGTAACGCAGCCCGGCCTTCGATGCGCCATAGGCTTCGGCCCGTGGCAGCGGCAGGTAAGTCACCGAGCTGGCCATGCCGACCAGATGCGGCGCGGTGCCTTTGCGCAACAGCGGCAGGGCGGCTTCGATGCAATAGCTGCTGGCGAGCAGATTGGTGCGCACCACATGCTCGATGATCGACGAATCGAACTGGCGTGCGTCGACATATTCACAGGTGCCAGCGTTGAGAATCACGCTGTCCAGCGATCCCCAGGCGTCGGCGATCTGCTCACCGATTTCGCGCACGGTCTGACTGTTGGTCAGATCGCCGGGCACCACCAGCACCTGGCCCGGGTAGCGCTGGGACAAAACCTTGAGCGGCGCGGCCGAGCGCGAGCTGACCGCCAGGTGTGCGCCGCTTTTCAGAATGTCCTCACACAAGGCTGCACCGATGCCACTGCTGGCGCCGGTCAACCAATACCGCCGTGGAGGTGTACGACTCATCCCATTCTCCTTTTCAGCCAGGCAATCACCCGGCCCAATATTGGCAAGTGTTCATACAGCAGCGCCCCGGCATCGAAATAATCCCGATGGCGATAAACCTTGTCGCGCCAGAGCAGGTGCGAGCAGCCACCGACCCTGATTTCCCGACCGTTGGCCAGGCGCGGATGGCGATAACTCATGACCCAGCGCAGGTAACCCTCACCTTCGCGGATCTGGTCGAAACCATGAAAATCGAAACGCAGATCGCTGACGTTGGCGTACAGCTCACTGAAGTAATCCCGCAGTTGTGCCAGGCCCTGAACTTCGTGCAGCGGATCGGTGAAATGAATGTCGTCGCTGTACAGCTCGCCGAGGCGATGCAGGTTGTCTTTGTTCAACCCGCAAAACTCGCGGGCGAAGCTGCGCAGGAATTCACTCATCGCTGCCGCCCACAGGCTGGCGCGACGGCAGGCTCTTGAACGCCGTCAGCGCACGCTCGCGTGAAGTGCTGAGATTAACGATCGGCGCCGGATAACCGGACACGCCGAACAGTCCTCCGGCTGCCGCCGGATTGTGCACTTCCTTCTTGTTGAGCCCGGCCAGTTCCGGCAACCAGTGCTTGATGAACACGCCTTCGGCATCGAATTTTTCCGACTGGCTCAACGGGTTGAAGATACGGAAGTACGGCGCCGAGTCGGTGCCGGTCGATGAGCTCCACTGCCAGCCACCGTTGTTGGCCGCCAGGTCGCCGTCGATCAGGTGGCGCATGAAAAAGCGTTCGCCCTCGCGCCAGTCGATCAGCAGGTTTTTGGTCAGGAACATCGCTACGACCATGCGCAGGCGATTGTGCATCCAGCCGGTTTCCAGCAGTTGACGCATCGCCGCGTCGATGATCGGCAGCCCGGTGCGTGCCTCCTGCCAGGCCTTGAGTTCTTCCGGCGCATCGCGCCAGGCCAGCGCTTCGGTTTCCGGGCGGAAGGCGCGATGCCGGGAGACGCGTGGATAGCCGACCAGAATGTGTTTATAGAACTCGCGCCACAGCAGCTCGTTGATCCAGGTCACCGCGCCGACCTTGCCGCTTTCGAACTCGCCCTGATTGCTTTGCAGTGCAGCGTGCAGGCACTGGCGTGGCGAGATCACGCCGGCGGCGAGATACGCCGACAATTGGCTGGTGCCAGGTTTGGCCGGGAAGTCGCGTTCGCTGCGGTAGTAGTCGATCTGCGCGTCGGTGAAGGTATCGAGGCGGCGTCGCGCCTCTTGCTCGCCGGCCGGCCACAGGGCGCGCAGGGATTCGCTCGGTGTGGCGAAACCTTTTACCGCCTCCGGAATTGCATCGCTGGCGATATCCAGCGCGGCCTGCTTGCCGGGTGCCTTGACCAGTGCCGGCATCGAGCGATGCAGGCGTTCGTAGCAGACTTTGCGAAACTGACTGAACACCTGGAAGTAGGTGCCGGTCTTGGTCAGCACTGTGCCGGGTTTGAACAGCAACTGATCCAGGTAACTGTGGAATTCGATGCCTTCGGCTCGCAACGTTTCGGCCACGGCTTCATCACGGCGGCTTTCGTGAACGCCGTATTCCTCGTTGGCGTGCACCGCCTCGACCTTCAATTGCCGGCACAGCTTGAGCAATTCTGCCGGTGCCTGATCCCAGTGCGGTGCGCTGCGAATCAACAACGGGATGTTCAGCGCGCCGAGGCTCTGGCTCAGTTCGCGCAAATTGCGCAGCCAGAAATCCACTTTGCACGGCGCATCGTCGTGCGCCAGCCATTGCTGCGGACTCAACAGATACACCGCCACGGTCGGGCCGCGAGCTGCGGCGGCCGCGAGGGCTGTGTTGTCACGTTGGCGCAAGTCGCTGCGCAGCCAGATCAGTTGCATGTGATTAAACCCATCATCAAATCAATCCGCGCTCGAGCAGCGCCTGGTGTGCGGCAAGCGGATCTTCAGCCAGGAACAGGTCGGCAGTCTGGGCGGTGCGTGCGGACAATTCGGTGTGGTGAATGTGCACCGTGGGGCCAGCAATCAAGGTCGGGCAATTGACGTTCGCCAGCAGCTTGGGCAGCTGCGCCAGTTGCATGGCTTTGCTCGAATACAGCAGCACGCCACGGGCTTGCAGATGCTCGACGGTCAGCGCCAGCTCACCGGCCGGCAGTGGCCAGTCGAACACTTGCACCGGGCAATCGGCACTGCTGATCAGCCATGCGCACAGCCACAGATGCGGCTCCAGCGGCAGGTCGGAATGATTGATCAACAGCAGCGGCGCCGAATGCAGCTGACGGTTGTTATGGTAGATGCGTGCGCCGAATTTGCTGCGCAACCAGGAAAAGAAAAACGTCCGTTCCATCTGCGCGCCGAACTGGCCCTGCCAGCGCTGTTCGAGCTCGGCCAGCAGCGGCATCAGCAATTGCTCGCACAACGTCCGTGGCGGATACAAGGCGATGGCCTGATTGACGCTGTCATCCAGCGCGCGCTCATTGAGCGAGGTGACCGCCGACAGCAACGTCTGATGCAGACGCTGCCAATCGTTTTCCACGGTTTCCGTGAAGGCCTGCGGCGCGTCGAGGAGAGGCTTGACCTGACTGACCGCAACGCCACGGTTGAGCCAGGTAAGGATGGCCATGATCCGCTGCACATGTTCAGCGCTATACAGTCGATGGCCCTTGGGCGTGCGCTGGGGCACCACCAACCCATAGCGACGTTCCCACGCGCGCAGGGTGATGGCGTTGACGCCCGTCTGCCGCGCGACTTCGCGAATCGGCAACCAGCCCTCGTCGAGGGCTTTCTTGAAGTCGGCGCCGAGGTCTTCCCGGGCGCTGCTGTCGGTTTTATCGTTCATTAGATCGCGTTTCGCAGACTGAGGTTTTCCGGATGCGGCTGCAGGTAAACCTGCTGCGCGATGTACGGGTCCGGATGGAGTCGAAAGTGATGTTTGAGCAGCGTCAACGGCACCACGAGCGGCACGATGCCCTGGCGGTACTGGCCGATGATCTGCTGCATTTCCTGTTTGTCTTCGGCGCTCAGCGATTGTTTCAAATAACCGCTGAGGTGCAGCAGCACGTTGCAATGGGTGCCGCGAGTGGCGCATTTCTTCAGCGCGGCCATCAGCTCGCTGAAATAGCGCGGGCCGAGTTCGGCGGGATCGCTGTCGGCCATGTTGCCGAGCATCTTGCCGAGGTTTTTGTATTGCAGCGGGTTGTGCGCCATCAGCAGGTACTTGTAGCGCGAATGGAACTCGGTAAGGGCGCGGCGGCTCAGACCCTCGGCGAGCACTTGCTGCCAGGCGCTGTAGGCCAGGACGCGGGTGATGAAGTTTTCCCGCAGCACCGGATCGTTGAGGCGTCCGGCTTCTTCCACCGGCAGATCCGGATGCTGTGCACAGAATGCCTGCGCATAGATCCCGCGTCCGCCACCATTCACTGGCGCGCCGTTGTCGTGATAGACCTTGACCCGTTCCAGCCCGCAGGAGGGCGACTGCTGCATGAAGATGTAGCCGGAAAGGTCCTGCAGCTCGGCGGCCATTTTCTCGCCGTACTCGGCCAGCGGCCTGGTTACGTTGATGGTCCGGTCAACGGTGCCGACTGCCTCGGGTTGTTCAGGGTCGCCGACCAGCCGAATCGGCTCACGGGGAATGCCCATGCCGATAGCAACTTCCGGGCACAGCGGGACGAAATCGAAATATTCGGTAAGGGTGCGGCTGCACAGCCGCGATTCCTTGTGCCCACCGTTGTAGCGCACTTCTTCGCCCAACAGGCAGGCGCTGATGGCGATCTTCGGCTTGGACAGGGAAGCAGTAGACATGAGCACCTCGAATCTATACCTGTACAGAGAGTTATCTCTGTACAACTTTTCCTCAGCATAGATCGATGGATGTACAAGTCAAATGATTTGTATAAGATTTTTCTACAGCGCTGAATATGTGGGAGCGAGCCTGCTCGCGAAAGCGGTGGGTCAGTCAGTGATTTCGTATCCGATACAGCGCTTTCGCGAGCAGGCTCGCTCCCACAAGGGAAATCTATTTCCAGCCCAGTAACCAGTGCTCGCTGTCTTTCAGCACCTGCCAATCCAGTCGCTCGCTACGCTGGGTCAGCACCGCCTGCAATTCAACTTCCAGCACCGTACCTTCCTCGTCGCGGATCAGTTCGGTGACCAGAAAATGTTTTTCGCGATTTTGCGGGTGGGCTGCTGTCCACTTCGACAGCAGCAATTTGCGCGGATTGATGCGATTCATTGCAGGTGTTCGTGCAAGCGACGTGCAGCCTCCTGACCGCTCAGCCAAGCGCCTTCAACGCGGCCCGACAGGCACCAGTCGCCGCAGGCGTACAAGCCCAGGTCGGCGTCGGCCAGCGTGGTCCACTCGTGGCCGGTAGCGGGGCGGGCGTAGAGCCAGCGGTGGGCGAGGCTGAAGGTCGGCGCAGGCATGGCGCTGTGCAGCAATTCGGCGAACGCACCGTGCAGATGTTCGATTACTGCTTCCTTGGAGAGGTCGATGTGTTGCCGGCTCCAGGCGCTGGTTGCATGCAGCACCCACGTGTCGAGAGTGCTGTCGCGCCCGGGTTTGCTGCGGTTGCGCGCCAGCCAGTCGAGCGGGCTGTCCTGCACGAAGCAGCCTTCGATCGGCGTATCGAGCGGGGTTTCAAATGCGAGGGCGACGGCCCAGGTCGGCTCCATTTTCACCCCGGCAGCGACGCCGGCAAGTTTCGGTGCGGCGGCCAGCAGCGCGGTGGCTTGCGGTGCCGGTGTGGCGATCACCACATGGCTGAAGGGGCCGTGGGTGCAGCCGTCGGCGTCCTGCAGATGCCAGTGTTCTTCGCCGCGATAGACCTCGGTGATGCGGCAGGCAAACTGCACGTCCAGGCCATCGAGCAGGCCACGGGTGATGGCGCTCATGCGCGGCGTGCCGACCCAGCGGGTCTGCTCGTCCGGCGACATGTTCAGTTGGCCGCCCTGGAAGGTGTACAGCTGCGGCGTCCACTCAGCGGCCCAGCCCCGGCTCTGCCAGCGCTGCACTTCGGTGACGAAGCGCCGGTCGCGCGCGGTGAAGTATTGAGCGCCCAAGTCCAGCGAGCCGGCGTCGCTGCGCTTGCTCGACATGCGCCCCCCGCTGCCGCGGCTTTTATCGAACAGTTGAACGGTATGCCCGGTCTCTGTCAGAGCCTGAGCGGCGGAGAGCCCGGCGATGCCGGTGCCGATGATTGCGATAGGTACAGTCATAGGGGCCTCGTTTACCTTTCTGTACAGACTACGCCGTCGATGAAACCTGTACAATTCTGTTTTTTGGTATAACTTCTAGCGTTCTCGTTCTGACAGCTTGGCCTATTGTTAAACCATAGAGCCTGCCCGATCGAAAAGATCCCTGCCTATAAAAATAGACTAGTGATCCGGGTTAAACGCCACGCGAGGAAGATGTCATGCACATATTGCTGACCGGCGGTACTGGTTTGATCGGACGTCAGCTCTGCCGGCACTGGCTGGAGCAGGGCCATCGGCTGACGGTGTGGAGTCGCCGCGCGGAAAAAGTCGCGCAGATCTGCGGCGCGCAGGTGCGCGGGATTGCCCGTCTGGAGGACCTCGGCGAAGAGCCGCTGGATGCGATCGTCAATCTCGCCGGCGCGCCGATTGCCGACCGCCCCTGGACCCATCGTCGCAAGGCGTTGCTGTGGAGCAGCCGCATCACCCTGACGGAAACGCTGCTGGCGTGGCTGGAAACTCGCGCGCAGAAACCGTCGCTGCTGATTTCCGGCTCGGCGATCGGCTGGTACGGCGACGGTGGCGAACGCGAGTTGACTGAAGAATCACCGCCGGGCATCGACGACTTCGCCAGTCAGTTGTGCATCGCCTGGGAAGAAACCGCCCTGCGCGCCGAAAACCTCGGCATCCGCGTGGTACTGGTGCGAACCGGTCTGGTGCTGTCGGCTGAGGGCGGCTTTTTGTCGCGGCTGTTGCTGCCGTTCAAGCTCGGGCTGGGCGGGCCTTTGGGCAATGGTCGGCAGTGGATGCCGTGGATTCACATCGACGATCAAATCGCCCTGATTGATTTTCTTCTGCACCGGAATCAGGCGAGCGGTCCTTATAATGCCTGCGCGCCGAAACCTGTGCGCAACCGCGAATTTGCCAAGACCCTGGGCAGTGTGTTGCACCGCCCGGCGTTCATGCCGATGCCGACCCTGGCGCTGAAAGTCATGCTCGGCGAGCTGTCACTGTTATTGCTCGGCGGCCAGCGTGCGACGCCGGCACGCCTGGTGGAAGCGGGGTTCAGCTTCCGCTTTACGGATTTACGCGCGGCTCTGGATGATCTCTCCAGCCGCCTCTGAAATAGGACGTTGCATGACCGATCACGCTTTGCTTCTGGTCAACCTGGGCTCTCCGGCCTCCACCTCGGTGGCCGATGTGCGCAGCTACCTCAATCAATTTCTGATGGACCCCTACGTGATCGACCTGCCATGGCCGCTGCGGCGGCTGCTGGTGTCGCTGATCCTGATCAAGCGTCCCGAGCAATCGGCCCATGCCTATGCCTCGATCTGGTGGGAAGAGGGCTCGCCGCTGGTGGTGCTCAGCCGCCGTTTGCAAGAGCAGATGACCCGCACGTGGAAACACGGCCCGGTAGATCTGGCGATGCGTTATGGCGAGCCGTCGATCGAAACCTGTCTGCTGCGTTTGGTCAAAGCGGGACATAAGAAGATCACTTTGGCGCCGCTGTACCCACAGTTCGCCGACAGCACCACGACCACCGTGATCGAAGAAGCCCGGCGCGTGCTGCGCGAGAAGAAACTCGACGTGCAGTTGTCGATCCTGCAACCGTTCTACGATCAGCCGGAATACATCGAGGCACTGGCCGCCAGCGCTCGACCACATCTGCAGCAGGACTACGATCATCTGCTGCTGAGCTTTCACGGCTTGCCTGAGCGGCATCTGAGCAAACTCGACCCGACGGGCAATCACTGCCTCAAGGGCGCCGATTGCTGCCAGGCCGCCTCGCCGGAGGTATTGGCGACCTGTTATCGCGCGCAGTGTTTCCGCACCGCCGCCGCCTTCGCCAAAAGCATGGGGCTGGCGGACGGCAAATGGTCGGTGTCGTTTCAGTCGCGCCTGGGCCGGGCGAAATGGATCGAGCCGTATACCGAGGCGCGGCTGGATGAACTGGCCAAAAGCGGGGTGAAAAAGATTCTGGTGATGTGCCCGGCGTTCGTCGCCGATTGCATCGAGACGCTGGAAGAGATTGGTGATCGCGGTAGGGAACAGTTCCGCGAAGCGGGGGGCGACGAGTTGGTGCTGGTGCCGTGCCTGAACGACGACCCGCAATGGGCCAAGGCGCTGGCCACGCTCTGCGAACGAGCGCCGCTGGCCCTTTAAAAACTTCGCGAGCAGGCTCGCTCCCACAGGGGAAATACATTCCAACCTGTGGGAGCGAGCCTGCTCGCGAATGCTATCTGTCAGGCGATGAAGATCTGAAAGCCTTAGATCAGCGGCTCATCCGCCTTCTTCTGCTTCCAGCCATCATTGCCCGGCAGGATCAGGTTCAGCGCAATCGCCACCACCGCGCACAGCGCGATGCCTTTGAGGCCGAAGTCATCAGGACCGGTGCCGGTGCCGACCAGCACGCCGCCGATACCGAACACCAGCGTCACCGAAACAATCACCAGGTTGCGCGCTTCGCCCAGGTCGATCTTGTGGCGGATCAGGGTGTTCATGCCCACTGCCGCGATCGAACCGAACAACAGGCACAGAATCCCGCCCATTACCGGTACCGGAATGCTCTGCAGCAGCGCGCCGAACTTGCCGATGAACGCCAGGGTGATGGCGAAGATCGCCGCCCAGGTCATGATTTTCGGGTTGTAGTTCTTGGTCAGCATCACCGCGCCGGTCACTTCGGCGTAAGTGGTGTTGGGCGGGCCACCGAACAGGCCGGCGGCCGTGGTGGCGATGCCGTCACCGAGCAGGGTGCGATGCAGGCCTGGCTTTTTCAGGTAATCGCGACCGGTCACGCTACCGACGGCAATCACGCCGCCGATGTGTTCGATCGCCGGGGCCAGCGCCACTGGAACGATGAACAGAATCGCCTGCCAGTTGAACTCGGGCGCGGTGAAGTGCGGCAGAGCGAACCATGGCGCTGCAGCAATTTTCGCTGTGTCGACCACGCCGAAATAGAACGACATGGCAAAGCCCACCAGCACGCCGGAAATGATCGGCACCAGACGGAAGATGCCCTTGCCGAAGACCGCCACGATCAGCGTGGTCAGCAGCGCCGGCATGGAAATCATCATCGCCGTCTGATAGTGGATCAGCTCGGTGCCGTCGCCGGCCTTGCCCATCGCCATGTTCGCGGCAATCGGCGCCATGGCCAGGCCGATGGAAATGATCACCGGACCAATCACCACCGGTGGCAGCAGACGGTCAATGAAGCCCGTGCCTTTGATCTTCACGGCGAGGCCGAGGAAGGTGTAGACGAAACCGGCCGCCATCACCCCGCCCATGGTCGCGGCGAGGCCGAACTGGCCCTTGGCGAGAATGATCGGCGTGATGAAGGCGAAGCTCGACGCGAGGAACACCGGCACCTGACGCCCGGTGACGATCTGGAACAGAATCGTGCCCAGACCTGCGGTGAACAGTGCCACGTTGGGGTCGAGGCCGGTGATCAGCGGCATCAGCACCAAGGCGCCGAAAGCCACGAACAGCATCTGCGCGCCGGACAGCACCGTGCGCCAGAGCGGATCGTTGAACTCTTGCTGCATGGTCACGCGTCCTTCTGCTTGGTGCCGAAGATCTTGTCACCGGCGTCGCCAAGCCCAGGAATGATGTAGCCGTGCTCGTTCAAGCGTTCATCGATGGACGCGGTGTAGATGGTCACGTCCGGGTGCGCCTGTTCGACGGCAGCAATGCCTTCCGGCGCGGCCACCAGGACCATGGCGCGGATGTCGCGGCAACCGGCCTTTTTCAGCAGGTCGATGGTGGCAACCATGGAGCTGCCGGTGGCGAGCATCGGGTCGATGATCATCGCCAGGCGCTCGTCGATTTCCGGTACCAGTTTTTCCAGATAGGTGTGCGCTTGCAGGGTTTCTTCATTGCGGGCAACGCCCACAGCGGAGACCTTGGCGCCCGGGATCAGGCTGAGCACGCCTTCGAGCATGCCGATGCCGGCACGCAGGATCGGCACGACGGTGATCTTCTTGCCGGCGATCTTCTCCACCGACACGGTGCCGCACCAGCCGGCAATGTCGTAGGATTCGAGCGGCAGATCTTTTGTAGCTTCATAGGTCAACAGGGCGCCGACTTCCTGAGCGAGCTCGCGGAAATTCTTGGTGCTGATGTCAGCGCGGCGCATCAGGCCGAGTTTATGACGGATCAGCGGATGGCGGATCTCGAGGATGGGCATGGGAAAGGCTCCGGCGGCGGGCAAAAAAACCGGCCTAGATTAATCTATCCGAGGGTGATGTCCTATAGGACATTCTGTACGTTAGTCCATAAGAGCTTGATTCGACCTCGCGGGATGCGTACCTTTGCCCGCTTTTCCAATTCCGCCAACCCCTGGAGAGCGCCATGTCCGCTGATCTCGAGCATATCCGTCAAATCATGCGAGAGGCTGACTGCCTGTACACCGAATCTGAAGTCGAGGCGGCCATCGCCCGCGTCGGTGCACAAATCAACGAACAACTGGCTGACAGCAATCCGGTGGTGTTCTGCGTGATGAACGGCGGCCTGATCTTCTCCGGCAAACTGCTGACGCATCTGCAATTCCCGCTGGAAGCGTCCTACCTGCACGCGACCCGTTATCGCAACGAAACCAGCGGCGGCGACCTGTTCTGGAAAGCCAAACCGGAAGTCTCGTTCATCGACCGCGACGTGCTGATCATCGACGACATCCTCGACGAAGGTCATACCCTGGGCGCGATCATCGACTTCTGCAAACACGCCGGCGCACGCAAAGTGCACACCGCCGTGCTGATCGACAAGGACCACGACCGCAAGGCACGTCCTGACCTGAAAGCCGATTTCGTCGGCCTGCCGTGCATCGACCGCTACATCTTCGGTTATGGCATGGACTACAAAGGCTACTGGCGCAACGCCAACGGGATTTACGCCGTTAAAGGCATGTAAGAACCTGCATTGCCCCCTGTGGGAGCGAGCCTGCTCGCGAAGGCGTCGTGTCAGTCAGCATCATTGAAAACTGACACACCGCTTTCGCGAGCAGGCTCGCTCCCACAGTTGTTTTTGTGTGTGCTGATCCTTGCGCGACAGCCATGCTAGAGTGCTCGGCCCCGCCCCCCGGAGCTGTCATGCGCCTCTTGATCCGCAGTCTCGCCGCCCTGTTGCTGTCCCTCAGCCTGCCGTTGTCCGCTGCGCCGATGCACAGCCAGTTCCTGCCGCCGGACGATCTGACCCTGCGCGACGCTGAACCCGAGCAGCAGCAACTGCTGCAGGTCAGCGAGTATTCGGTGGTGGTCGGTGCGCAGCGCCAGTCCAATCAGCAGCCGATTCCGGTCACCTCATCCTTGTTGATCCGCCTCAAAGGCAAATCGCTGAACAAGGGCGCGAGCATTTCTCAGGTGTTGGTGAGTTTCGACGGCGAAAGCAAAAGCCTGAAAAAACCGGCCTACGACGACAAAAGCAAAACCCTGACGCTGTTCTATCCGCTCGCTCAGTACCGCGTGGTGATGGATCTGCTGCGCAACGACACGGTGTATGTGCAGTTCCTCAGTTATGCCAATGGCCATATCTGGGCCGATCTTCATACCGGGGCGATTCGTCCGCGTTGAGCCGGGCGGTCGGGCAGGGGTAAACTGCCCGCCCCGTGTCATGTCTGCGAGCTGGAGTCGGCAATGCGTAAAGATAAGAAACAAGTGATTGGTGACGAGATCGGCGATGAGCAGATCAAGCTGTTCCTCGATTTTGAGCCGGTCGACGCCACTTCGCCGTCGCTGCACAAACTGATCAAGGCCTATCGCGGTTTGCGCATCGATGATTTCGAGCGCTTTCTGGGCTTCTTCGTTGCGGCGGGTTATGACGTTGATGGCAAGGATGAGCAGGGCAAGACCTTTGTTGACCTGATCGCCGATCAGCGCAACGCCCCGGACTACATCGAGCTGATCGAAAAGTCCCGCTCTTAAGATCAAAAGATCGCAGCCTGCGGCAGCTCCTACAGGGTGTAAATCAATCCCGTGTAGGAGCTGCCGAAGGCTGCGATCTTTTGCTTTTCAAGGCCATGAAAAAACGCCCCGATCGGGGCGTTTTTTCATGCCGCAAGATCAAGCGAAGCTTGGCGTCTCGCTGCTTTCTTCAACCAGTTCCAGGGCGATGTTGTTCTGCGTGTTGATCTTGCGATACAGCGCAGCATCGGTTTCCAGAACCTTTTCACGGGCCGGGAAGATTTCCGCGAGTTTGCTTGCCCACTCGCCTGACGCCTTGGCCGGGAAGCACTTCTCGATCAGTTCGAGCATGATCGAAACGGTCACCGACGCGCCTGGCGATGCGCCGAGCAGCGCGGCGAGGGAGCCGTCTTTCGCCGCGACCAGTTCGGTACCGAACTGCAGGATGCCGCCCTTTTTCGGGTCCTTCTTGATGATCTGCACCCGTTGGCCGGCCACTTCCAGGCGCCAGTCTTCGGCTTTCGCCTGCGGGTAGAAACGCCGCAGCGATTCCAGGCGCTGTTCCATCGATTGCATCACTTCGCTGACCAGGTACTTGGTCAGGTCCATGTTGTTTTTCGCCACCGCCAGCATCGGCCCGATGTTGCCGGCGCGCACCGACATCGGCAGGTCCATGAAGGAGCCATGCTTGAGGAACTTGGTGGTGAAACCGGCGTATGGCCCGAACAGCAGGGATTTCTTGCCGTCGACGACGCGAGTGTCGAGGTGCGGCACCGACATCGGTGGCGAACCCACGGCCGCCTGGCTGTAAACCTTGGCCTGGTGGTGCTTGACCACTTCCGGGTTATCGCAACGCAGCCACTGGCCACTGATCGGGAAGCCGCCGAAGCCTTTGCTTTCTTCGATGCCCGAAGCCTGCAGCAACGGCAGGGCCGCGCCACCGGCACCGAGGAAGACAAACTTTGCGTCGACTTCGCGGGTGTTGCCGTTGTTGACGTCCTTGATGCTGACGGTCCAGCCGGCGCCGTTACGCTTGAGGCCGGTCACGCGCTTGCAGTATTTGACCTGAGTGTCCGGGGCGCTGCTCAGGTGCTTGAGCAACTGATTGGTCAGGGCGCCGAAGTTGACGTCGGTGCCGTTCATCACACGGGTGGCGGCGAGGACTTCGTCGGGCGAGCGGCCCGGCATCATCAGCGGCATCCACTCGGCCATCTTGCCTTTGTCTTCGGTGTACTCCATGTCGGCAAACGCGTGGTGCTTGCTCAGGACATTGAAGCGCTCCTTGAGGAACGACACACCGCTCTCGCCCTGAACGAAACTAAGGTGCGGTACCGGACTGATGAAGGATTTGCACGAGCCGAACGTGCCCTTTTTGGTCAGGTACGACCAGAACTGCTTCGACACCTCGAACTGGGTGTTGATGTGCACGGCTTTCTTGATGTCGACGCTGCCATCGGCAGCCTGCGGGGTGTAGTTCAGCTCGCACAGGCCGGCGTGACCGGTACCGGCGTTGTTCCACGGATTGGAACTCTCGGCGGCGCCGGAATCCATCAGCTCGACGACTTCCAGCTTGATCGCGGGGTCGAGCTCTTTGAGCAGTACGGCCAGGGTGGCACTCATGATGCCGGCCCCTACCAGAACTACGTCGACTGCTTCGTTATGCGCCATTTAACGCGTCTCCCAAATCTGCAGCACCAAATTGTCGGCATGGCTGCCAGGCGTTCCAGGGCAGGTCAGTGGGCCCGGGCTATCCGTGGTCAGGTGGGCCATGTCCGAATCTTCGCAATTTTTCGCAACTTCGACGGATGCGTGCGGCCTGGTTTCAAGCGTTCCATGAACGCATTTTCGCGCAGGGCTGGCAATTCGACTTATGGTCGAGTCATCCGTTTTCGTGCAACCAAATCCGTAGCGGACAGGCTTCAGGCTCCGATGTTCGAGGTATACCCGGTCCTGTGTCGTTGGGCTGTTTCAGACGCTAATGGTGCATGTTCAGACGCAAAACTATTCATTTGCTCGCCACACTCTTGTGAAGTTGTGAAAACCCGTTTTTTTCACGCTCTTTTGAAGACGTGAACCTCAAAAAAGGGCTGCCTTGGCCTGGCACCTGCCCGCTAGGGCAAAACAACGCGGTGGCCGAGCGAATGACAGCTCTGCAGATTCGCGAAAAGCGGGTTTTTGCCGGAAGAACAGGCAAGCGCGCCAACTTCACTCGATCTGTGTGGGCGGCTCTCTGTGGGCGATTTTGATGTCGATGCATGCGCATTGACGCTGTTGCGGGGCCCGATCAGGAGACGTCCTTATAATCGGGGGGAGATTGTAGCGAAGAAATGCGCGCAGTTGCTCGTGTTTAATGACTTTTATTAGGCATCCGGTCAGATGCTCAACTGCACCTGACCCCGTGCGCGCATTTGTCGCGGTACGACCCGGGCGCTGGCGGGCAGCGGCTGGTTCAGCCAGGTCAGGCGGATTTCTTCGATTTCCACCCAGCCGTCGCCCATCGGTTGCAGGCTGCACTGCTTGAAGGCCTGGCAATGACCGTTGCGGTCGAGCAGGGCAAAGCTGCGATGCAGCGGGCGTGGGGCGAACAGCGAGATCAGATAACGCATGGCAGAGTTCCTTGAAGGAGGACTGCTGTGAAGCTTGCCGGTGGGCCGTGACGTCGCGGTGTATGGACGGTGAAGAATGTGTGACAGGAACCGCTTTCGGCGGGGTTTGTCAGACATTTCAGTATTCACTGTGCGACGCTGGTTACGCGCAGTGGCCCACCGCTATACTGCCGGCCTGTTTGTGCCTGATTCTGGAGAGAAGAGCATGTTGCAACGCCTGTTGTTCGGTTTGATCACTGTCGCCGGTTTGACCCTCGCCGGCTGCGCCCACAGCCCGCAACAACTGAATCCGGAGCCAAAGCTGACCACGCAATTGCCAGCGGTCGGTCGCGGCCAGCCTGTCATCGTGCGTGTGGTCGACGGTCGTCCGTCGCCGACCCTCGGTACCCGTGGCGGTCTGTATCCGGAAACCAGCGCCATCACCGTGCAGCGCGAGCAGATCCTGCCGAAGCTGCAGGCCCAGGCCGAAGCTGCCGTACGTCTGCTCGGCTTCACCCCGACCACCAGCGCACCTAACGCGCCGCAGCTGACCGTGACCCTGGCCGAGCTGAAATACCAGTCGCCGAAAGAAGGCATGTACGTGACCGAAGCCACCATCGGTGCGACATTCCGCTCCGACGTGCAGAACGCCAACCGCCGTTACAGCGGCCGTTACGGTGCGTCGCTGGACCAGCGCTTCGGCATGGCGCCGAATCAGGAGACCAATACCAAACTGGTCAGCGATGTATTGAGTGACGCACTGACGCGTCTGTTCAAGGACCCGACCGTGGGTCAGGTGCTCGCTGAGTAAGCTTGCGGCGAATATGAAAAAGCCCGGGGCCAGTGATGGTTCCGGGCTTTTTTGTGGATCTGAGATTTGTGTCGTATGGGAAATCGATTCCCCTCACCCCAGCCCTCTCCCGAGGGAGAGGGAGCCGATCGCGTGTGCTTCAAAACCTGAATTCGGCGCGGTATCTCAAGTCGGCGTATCTACCGCAAACACCTCGGTCAGTCCCCTCCCCCTCTGGGAGAGGGCTAGGGTGAGGGTCTTTTGACGTTCAGGCAGCCTGAGAATAGAAATCAAGCACGCTCACGCCAGTCAACAAATCTGTCTCGGGCAGGTCCGCATGCTGATGCCCGCCCAGCGCGCAATACACCAGCCAGTGCCGATCCTGCACGTTGAAGGCAAGGCTGCCGATCAGGCTTTGCTGGTCGTCGTAAGGAGTGATGAGGTACAGGCGATCCTGGTTTTCCGCGTGCAGCATGTCGCATTCCATTCGGGTTTCGAGGCGCGCAGGGTGAAGCATCCACGTGACGATGCCATGACACAGGACAGCCATCGGTCGATTGTCAGGTTATTTGTCGCAAAGGCTGGGGCAGGGCGTCAGGGTTTGGGTAGAATCCGCGCCGCGGTCGTCGGTCTGGCGTCTGCCACACCGGTTAAGTTCGAGGTCTGTGATGTCGCTGCACTTGATGACGCTGTTTACCGCCCATCCCGCCAAGTTGATCAACCTGCTGGCCTTGCTGCTGGCCTTTCCCGGCAGCTGGCTGCTGCACGCGACCCGCCGCCGCGAGCAACGCGCCCAGGCCAGTCTGGCGGCACAGCGCCAGGCGCAGCCCAATGCCGAGCCGATGCTCGATTGGGCGACGTTGCGCATGAACCGGTTTTTCTATCGCTTCGGATTTGCTTGCCTGGGCCTGGCTTTGATCGTCTCCTGGATCAGCACGCGCTTCTGAAAGCAAAAGCAAACCCTGTGGCGAGGGGATTTATCCCCGCTGGACTGCGTAGCAGGCCCCGTTTTTCTCAGGTAAAAACTTGGGAGCGCTGCGCACTCCAACGGGGATACATCCCCTCGCCACAGCCGTTGCCTACAGCGGCAGTCCAGCCTTGACCCGATACTGATTACGCACCGGCGTCGCATATTGCAGCACCAGATACGGACGATGCTCAGCGGGGCACGCATCCAGTCGGCTTTGCCATTCATCCTGCGCCTTGGCCAGTTCGTCAGCCGGGAACACCTCGGCCGCCGTCGGCACATTCAGTTGCGGATCGGCATCCGCCCACTGCGCGTACGCCAGATAATGCACCGGGAACAACCGGTAGCCGCCGAGAATCTGCTTGTCCATCTCGATCGCCAATTGCTTGGTGTCCTCGAACACCTCAGTGATCGGCGCGGCAAAGTTCACGTGCACGCGACCCTTGTAACCGGTGATGCCCTTCGCGATGCTCACGTCATCCTCGCCCGGCGCCTTGGCGTAGGTGCCGGTGGTGGCGCGGATGTAGAGTTCGCGGGCCTTGGCCTGGTCGCAGGGGTCGTACTCATAGCTGATCGACACCGGCGTCACGTTGAGCGAGCGGATCACTTCGCCGAACGGCTCGTCCTTGCGGCTCATGTGGAACATCTTGAGGATCGCCGACTCGGTGCGGTCGTCGCCGTCCTTGGCCCGACCTTCAGCCTGAGCAATCCAGATCGAGGCGCAATCGTTGCGGATCGAGTGATTGATGTACGCCGACAGCAATTGATACGCCGCCATTTTTTCGCGACGGCCGGTGATCGAACGGTGGACGATGAAGCTCTTGTTCAAGCGCATCAGGTCACTGACAAACGGCTTCTGCAGCAGGTTGTCGCCAATCGCGATGCGCGGCGTCGGCAGGCCGGCGTGGTACACGGCGTAGTTGACGAAGGCCGGGTCCATGACGATATCGCGGTGGTTGGCGATGAACAGGTAGGCGCTGCCGGACTTGAACTGCTCGACACCGGTATAGGTCACGCCGTCGGTGGCGCGCTCGATGGTGTGGTCGACGTAGAACTCGACTTTGTCCTGTAAGGTAGCCACGGAATTCACGTCGGCAAACTCACGACGCAGCCGATGGGCTATAAGAGGTTTGAGCATCCAGCCGAAGGCACCGGCAAAACGCGGGAAGCGGAAGTGGGTGAGGATATCTAGAAACGCCTTGTCGCCGAGCAGCCTTGCCAGTACCGCAGGTACTTCGCTGTCGTCGTAAGGTCGGATGGCATCGAATTCGCCCATCATGCTCTCTTGTTGGAAACGGCTAGGGTAAGTAAAGGGTTTGATCGAAAACCCGCGGGGCACGGTCTGAAAAGTAGCCAGACAAAAATAGCCCTGCAAATAGACCGGCGATTATACGCACAAGTCACTTGGGAGACCGCGATGCTGGAAGATGCACGGTATGAATGTCCGTATTGCGGTGAGGAAGTCGAGACCACGCTGGATTTGTCCGGCGGCGATCAAACGTATATCGAGGATTGCCAGGTGTGCTGTCGTCCGATCACCTTTGTCCTGCAAGTCCATGAAGACGAGTGGCATCTGGAAGTCTTCAGCGAAAACGAGTGAGGGCCGCGTATGCAGCGCATCTACGAACCGGCGAACCTGATGGAAGGGGAGATGCTCAAGGGCATGCTCGCCAACGAAGGAATCGAGGCGCACCTGATCGGCTGTGATCTGGTGGGCGGTACGGGTGAACTGCCGATCTTCGGCCTGCTCGGGCTGTCGGTGGATAACGATCAGGCCGAATACGCCCGCGAGCTGATCAACTTGTACAATGCCGCGCTGCCGCTGCACGGCGACGAACCGGAGAGCTTCCCCGGGACGCTGGTCTGTTAGGCTGGCGCTGGTTTTATTCAGAGTTATGTTGCCCCATGTGTGGACGTTATGCCCTGTTTCGCTGGAACCGCGACTTTGCGGCCCTGCCAGGTTTTCCCGCCGATCAACAGGCGCAGTGGAACATTTCCCCCAATGATTCGGTGTTGATGCTGCGTGCCGACGAAGGCGGCCAGCGCACGTTGGCCCGTGCGCGCTGGGGCCTGACACCGCCGTGGCTGACCGATCTGTCGAAGACCCCGGCCCATGCTCGCGCCGAAACCGTGGCCGAGCAGCCGATGTTTCGTGAGGCGCTGCGTCTGCGGCGTTGCCTGCTGCCGGCCAACGGTTTCTACGAATGGCGCGGCACCCAGCGCAAGCGACCGTACTGGTTGACGCCGGGGGAGGGCTCATCGTTGTTTTTCGCCGCGATCTGGGAAGCGTATCCGGTGCAGGAACAGGTCTGGCTGAGCACGGCAGTGATCACTCAATCGGCGGCGAGTCAGCGGCGACCGTTGATTCTCGATGAAGCGGGGCAGGCTGCCTGGCTTGATCCCGAAACGCCGCTGCATGTGCTGCAGGGGTTGCTCGCCAGTGAGCCGGCGGCGCTGCGTGAGCGGGTGTTGGCGAATCTGGTGAATGATCCGAAGTTGAATGGGCCGGAGTGTTTGACCCCGGCTTGATTTGCGTGGATCAAAATCCCCTCACCCCAGCCCTCTCCCGGAGGGAGAGGGCGCCGAATGGGGGATGCTTGAGAGGTACACCGACCTGAACGATCTGTTGTGAATCCATAATCGACTGTTTTTTTCAGGTCGATGTATAGCGCAAGACATCGCGGTCGGTCCCCTCTCCCTCCGGGAGAGGGCTAGGGTGAGGGGCTCTTGATCTTTCAGACTTTGAACTGATTGATCAACCGCCGCTGCTGTTCCGCCAGTTTGGTCAACCCGGCGCTCGCCGAACTCGATTCATCCGCACCGCCCGCCACTTCATTCGCCACCTGACCGATGTTGATCACGTTGCGGTTGATGTCGTCGGCCACTGCGCTTTGCTCTTCTGCCGCACTGGCGATCTGCGTGTTCATGTCGTTGATCACCGACACGGCCTGGGTGATCGTCTCCAGCGCTTCGGCCGCTTTCGCCGCGTGCTGCACGCTTTCGTCGGTGCGGTTCTGGCTGTCTTCCATGACGCGCACCACATCGCGGGTGCCCTGTTGCAACTGCTGGATCATGCTCTGGATTTCTTCGGTGGCCTTCTGGGTTTTCTGCGCCAGATTGCGCACCTCGTCGGCGACCACGGCAAAACCGCGACCCTGCTCGCCGGCTCGCGCGGCTTCGATCGCCGCGTTCAGTGCCAGCAGATTGGTCTGTTCAGCGATGCCGCGAATGGCAGTGAGGATGGCGTTGATGTTTTCGCTGTCCTTGGCCAGCGTCTGCACCACCTCGACAGCCTTGCCGATTTCCACCGCCAGTACGCCAATCGAATTCGAGGTGTCGCGCACGATCTGCATGCCCTGGCTGGCGGCCTGATCGGCGTGGCTTGCCGCTTGTGCGGCCTGCGTGGCGTTGCGCGCCACGTCCTGGGCGGTGGCGGTCATTTCCTGCACCGCTGTCGCCACTTGATCGATTTCGGCCATTTGTTTCTGCACGCCGATGTTGGTGCGGATGGCGATGTCGGCGGTGTGTTCCGAGGAATCGCTGACGCTCTGCACCGAGGTCACCACCTGGGTAATCATCGCCTGCAACTTCGCGAGGAAAGTGTTGAAGCCTTTGGCAATCGAGCCCAATTCGTCGCTGCGGTCACTGCTCAAGCGACGGGTCAGATCGCCTTCGCCCTGAGCGATGTCATCAAGCATGGCGACCATTTGCTTGAGTGGCCGCGCGATGCCGTGACCCACCAGCCAGATCACCAGCAGGCCGATGCCGGCGATGATCAGGCCGACCATGGCCATGCCGAAGGTGTCGGACTTGCGCTGGGCATCAAGATCAGCCTGGAGGGTTTGCAGATCGGCCATGACCGCGTTGAGCGGCAATTGCAGCATCAGCGTCCAGCGTGCGTCGGTCTGGCCGATGCCGAACGGCAGGTACAGTTCGATGCGGCCCTTGGCCTGATTCACCGCATAGGTGACCTCGTCGCGCTTGAGGTTGGCGAGATTGCTGGCCTGTTCGGCGTCGAGGATGTCGCTGACTTTTTCACCAAATTTGCTCGAGTCCTTGGTGTAGGCAACGATCCGCCCGTTGCCGCCGACCAGCGCCATTTCACCGGCGCCGCTGTAAAGCTTATGGTTGGCGGCGAGGAGCATGTCCTGAATGAAGTTCACCGAGAGGTCGGCGCCGACGATGCCCTGGAACGCGCCGTTGACCATGATCGGTTCAATGAACGAGGCGAGCATGACGATCTTGTCGCCGACCTTGTACGGTGCCGGGTCGATCACGCAGGGTTTCTTCGTCTCTTTCGAGCACAGGTAGTACTCGCTGGCGCGCACCCCGGTGGACAAGGTTTTCTGATCGTCGACATCGGCCAGTTTGTCCACGCCCAGACTGCCGTCGGTATTGCGGAACCACCACGGCAGGAAACGTCCATTGGCTGGATCGATACCGACCACGGCGCTGCCGATGTAGGCCGCGTCATTGTGGTCCAGTGCGTTTTTTTCCCAGCCGATGTAGGTGCCGAGAATCTTCGGGTTCTTTTCGACGTTTTCCTTGATCAGGCTGATCAGTTGTTCGCGGCTGATGCTCAGGCGCGGCTGGCCATCGGTGCCGGTTGTGCCGAGCAGGGCGTTGACGCGCACCAGGCCGCCAGCAATCAGCAGCGGCGCTTCGAGTTCGCGCTGGATCTGGCTGACCTGGGTCTGCGCCAGCGAGGTCAGGCGCTGTTCGATGACTTGCTCGAACTGCGCCTGGGTGCGCTGTTGCACCATTTCTTGAGTGCGAGCGCCGGAGAACAGCGCGTACAGCACCAGCGCCGCGACCACGCTGAGAACGATGGCGCCGGCCAGAGCGGCGACGGAAAACTGGATCGACTTGAACTTCATGGGAGCTCCGCACGCAAGAGGACAATCTGCGAGGGATTTATCGGCGGGGTGGGCGCGGCCATGAGAGACGCTGGTCGGAATCGCCGCGCGATGTCGCTGATGGATCGGTGCACGGCGGATTCAATGCGCGTTGAGGAATTTCCAGCCAGTCTTGCGGCCTTAGGTGGATGTACGCGCAATGCGTCCGTTGTATCTGGCGCCAATACAATTAGCCGCCTAGGATACGCCTCAGGTTTTCAGGGAGCTTTTGAATGAACAAGACATTAGTGGTAAGTGCTTTGAGCGCAGCGCTGTTGCTGGCCGGTTGTCAGTCGGTCAACACCACCAGCGGCGGTGCCGTCGGCGTGGAGCGCAAGCAGTACATGTTCAGCATGCTGTCCTCGCAAGAGGTGGACCAGATGTACGCGCAGTCTTATCAGAAGACCGTCGGCGAGGCGTCGAGCAAAGGTGTGCTGGACAAGACCAGCCCGGAAGCCAAACGCGTGCAGACCATCGCCAACCGCTTGATCGCCCAGGCGCCAACCTTCCGCCCGGACGCGGCGCAGTGGCAATGGGAAGTCAATCTGATCAAGAGCGATGAGCTCAACGCCAACTGCGGGCCCGGCGGCAAGATCATTTTCTACACCGGATTGATCGACAGCCTGAAACTCACCGACGATGAAATCGCTGCGGTCATGGGCCATGAAATCGCCCACGCCCTGCGCGAGCACGGTCGTGAAGCGATGTCCAAGGCTTACGGTATGGAGATGGCCAAGCAGGGCGCCGGTGCCTTGTTCGGTCTGGGCCAGGACAGCCTGGCGCTGGCCGACACCGTAGCCAACTACGGCATGACCTTGCCCAACAGTCGCGCCAACGAAAACGAAGCCGACCTGATCGGCCTGGAACTGGCCGCCCGCGCCGGTTACAACCCGAACGCGGCGATCACCCTGTGGGACAAGATGAGCAAGGCTTCCGAAGAAGCGCCACCGGAATTCATGAGCACTCACCCGGCATCCAGCAGCCGCATTGCTGCGTTGCAGGCAGCGATTCCGAAAGTAATGCCGT
Organism: Pseudomonas sp. FP1762; assembly: GCF_030687105.1. Taxonomy (NCBI): domain Bacteria; kingdom Pseudomonadati; phylum Pseudomonadota; class Gammaproteobacteria; order Pseudomonadales; family Pseudomonadaceae; genus Pseudomonas; species Pseudomonas sp. FP1762. The sequence goes on along the minus strand of NZ_CP117458.1, from coordinate 4,934,849 downwards.
TGTACGAAAAAGCCCCGAAGTCCTGAGCCAATGATCGTTCCCACGCTCTGCGTGGGAATGCAGCCCGGGACGCTCTGCGTCCCATTGGAACGCGGAGCGTCCCTTGAGGCATTCCCACGCAGAGCGTGGGAACGATCCTTCAAATCCCCTCACCACAGGTTTTGGGTAGTTCAGTAGACGGGGTTAAACCCAGCCGCTGCTCTGCATCGCTTTATAAACCGCAACAATCGCCAGAATCATGAACGCCGAAGCCGCGAGGCGGCGGATCAGGGTCAGCGGCAGTTTCTCTGCGGCAAAATTACCCGCCAGTACCACCGGCACGTTGGCAATCAGCATGCCCACGGTGGTGCCGATGATCACCAGCCACAGTTCCGGATATTGCGCGGCGAGCATCACCGTGGCGATCTGGGTCTTATCGCCGATTTCCGCCAGGAAGAATGCGATCAGTGTGGTCAGGAACGGCCCGAACTTGCGCGCCGTGCTGGCCTCGTCGTCATCCATCTTGTCCGGGACCAGCGTCCACAGCGCCGTGGCGGCGAAGCTGGCGGCGAGGATCCAGTGCAGAACGGCGTCGGAGAAGAAACTGCCGAACCAGGCACCTACCGCACCGGCTGCTGCGTGGTTGGCCAGGGTCGCGGCGACAATCCCGGCGATGATCGGCCAGGGTTTGCGGAAGCGAGCGGCGAGAATCAGCGCGAGCAGTTGCGTCTTGTCGCCGATTTCGGCCAAGGCAACGATTGCGGTGGGAACGAGTAACGAGTCCAGCATCAGGGATTTCCTAAGGGGCGGGTCGACACGGCTATGACACGTACAGCCTTCCCGCCCCGGGTAAGGTGTGCGTGTCATAGGTCTTGTCAAACCCTGCGATCCGTCTGGTGCGGACGCTTGGGTCGCATACGCCATGATCTGAGGATCAAGTATGTTGACGTATGCCGGACGAGCTTGGCGCTCGTGGGAGACTACTCCCCTAGGACGGAGCGGATTCTGCCTAGGCAAATCCGATTGGGCAAGAACAAATTTTCAACCGCGCTTGGCCCGGTAAATCCGGAAACCATTGCCTTCAGCCTTGATCGCACACACGCCCAGGTGCTCCTCGATCAACGGCTGATACTTGAGAAAGCTGTTCGCCACAAGGCGCAGTTCGCCGCCGTTTTTCAGATGTTTTGCCGCTTTTCGCAGCAGGTTCTCCGTAGCGAAATAATCGGTGTGCACGCCGACATGGAACGGCGGATTGCTCAGAATCGCGCTCAAACCCATCGGCGCGGCATCGATGCCGTCGCCGGTCAGCACTTCCGCCTCCAGGCCGTTGGCGGCCAGGGTCAGACGGCTGCTGGCGGCGGCGAACGCGTCGACATCCAGCAACGTCACCTGATTGTGCGGATAGCGACGTTTCACCGCAGCCCCGAGCACGCCGGCGCCGCAACCGAAATCGAGCAGATGGCCGCTCGGCAGTTTGTCCAGATGCTCCAGCAGCAGGGCGCTGCCGCGATCCAGTCGACCGTGGCTGAACACGCCCGGCAAACTGATGACTTTCAACGGCCCTTCGGCCAGGGGCAGTTCGTAGGTCTGCGCAAGACTTTCCAGGGATTTCGCTTCAGGCGCATTGGCCACGGTGACTTGCCAGAGTTGGCAGTGCCGGGCGCTGTCGAGTTTGCGTGGCTTGCCGAACGGATTGAGCTGTTTGGATGCGCCTTCGATGCCGCTGCGTTTTTCCCCGACCAGAAACACCTCACGCCCGGCCAGACGCGACGCCACGGCGTTGAGGATGTAATCGGTCAGGTCCTTGGATTTGGGCAGAAACACCACAGCGCTGTCGAACTCACGCTCGGGCACGTTCACGCCGAACTGGCTGCGGCCCTCGAAACGCGCGTCCAGTGCGGCTTGGTCGCCAGCGTGCCAGCACCAGCCGAGCGCATTCGGCAGACGCCCGAGCAAATCATCGGCGGGCAGGCCGGCCAACAGCAGCGAACCCTGGAATAACTCGGCCTGACGAAGCAGTACTTCACTGCGCGGATCCATAACTGCTCCTTGAAAAAAAGTGCCGCAGTTTATCAACTGACGACCCGCAGCGCCTCACCGCTGAAGAACGCCTGGGCGTTTTCGCTCAGTTGCCCGACGATACGCTGGCGCGCCTCGCGACTGCCCCAAGCGTTATGCGGGGTGACGATCAGGCGCGGGATATCGGCGGCGAGCAGCGTATTGCCCTGGGTCGGTGGCTCGACACTCAACACGTCGGTGGCCGCACCGCCGAGGTGACCGCTGCGCAAAGCGTCGGCCAGCGCCTGCTCATCGATCAGGCCGCCGCGGGCGGTATTGACCACAAATGCGCCAGGCTTCATCGAGGCCAGTTCGCGGGCGCCGATGAAATGCCGGGTGTGCTCGTTGAGCGGGCAGTGCAGGGTAAGGGCGTCGATCTGCGGCAGCAGTTCTTCCAGCGGCAAGCGATCCGGCCGAGCCGGGCGCCCGGGAATCTGTCCGAGCAACACACGCATGCCGAACGCTTCGGCCAATCGCGCCACGGCGCCACCGAGCTCGCCATGGCCGAGCAGGCCGAGGGTTTTGCCTTGCAGTTCGACGATCGGGTAGTCGAGCAGGCAGAACTGTTTCGCCTGCTGCCAGCGGCCTGCGCTCACAGCTTTCTGATAGTCGGCCAGGCGCGTGGCGAGGTTGAGCAACAGCATGATCGTGTGTTGCGCCACCGACGGCGTGCCGTAAGCCTGGCAATTGCACACGGTGATGCCGTGAGCGCGGGCGGCAGTGAGGTCGACATTGTTGGTGCCGGTGGCGCTGATCAGGATCAGTTTCAGTTGCGGGTTGGCAGCCATTGCAGCGGCGTCGATCACGACTTTGTTGGTGATCGCCACACTGGCGCCGTGCAGGCGTTCGCTGACCTGTTCCGGCAACGTCTGGGCGAACAGCTGCAAGTCGCTGAAGCATTCGCGCAACGGACCGAGGTCCAGATCGCCGAGATCCAGCGAAGGGTGATCAAGGAATACCGCGCGGCGCGTGTTCGTCATCAACTGTACCTTTTGTGCTGTGAGCGGAGGGCGTACTCTGCCGAGCCTACCAGATGAAACAATTGGTTACTCGACACCGAGATGCCTTGAACTCTTGTGGGAGCGAGCCTGCTCGCGAAAGCTCTGGCCCAGTCAACATCTCTGTTGGCTTACCCAGCGCTTTCGCGAGCAGGCTCGCTCCCACAGGGAAAGCATTCGGCAATGAGTCCAGTGTGAACATTCGAATCCTGAGGAGCCCCCATGTACTGGACCGAGTTCTTGACCGTTGCCCTGATCCATCTGCTCGCCGTGGCCAGCCCCGGACCGGACTTTGCAGTCGTCGTGCGCGAGAGCGTGACCCACGGGCGCCGCGCCGGCACCTGGACCGCGCTGGGCGTGGGCTCGGCGATTTTCCTGCATGTCGGCTATTCGTTGCTCGGCATCGGTCTGATCGTGTCGCAATCGATCGTGCTGTTCAACGCGCTGAAGTGGGCCGCCGCCGCGTATCTGCTTTACATCGGCTTCAAGGCCTTGCGCGCGCAACCGGCGAAAACCGTCACCGATGACTTGCACCGGGAAACCGGCGTACGCACCGCGCGGGGCGCGTTTACCTCGGGCTTCGTCACCAACGGCCTGAACCCGAAAGCCACGCTGTTTTTCCTCTCGCTGTTCACCGTGGTGATCAATCCGCACACGCCGCTGGCCGTGCAGGCCGGTTACGGCGTTTACCTGGCGGTGGCGACGGCGATCTGGTTCTGTCTGGTGGCGATGCTGTTCAGCCAACACCGCGTGCGCGCCGGCTTCGCGCGCATGGGCCACTGGTTCGACCGCACCATGGGCGCGGTGCTGATTGCTCTCGGCGTGAAAATCGCGTTCACCGAGATGCACTGACCGGGCCGCGTTGTTCTCTTGCAGGAGCTGACGAGTGCAACGAGGCTGCGATCTTTTGATCTTGTCTTTTCATAAGCAAATCAAAAGATCGCAGCCTTCGGCAGCTCCTACATGGGCCATATCCAATTTCCAGATACCTGGGGTGCTGGCGCAAAGCTAGCATTTGTACGGCTCTGCAAATCATTCCTTTGGCTGATTTGACTGTCATGCTGGCGCACTAGAGTACGAATCTCTCCGCCAACACCGTGCAGTCAGAAAAGGGATTCTTATGTTGCAGACTCGGGTCATTCCGCCGGCCGATGGGGCCTACCAGTATCCATTGCTGATCAAACGGCTGCTGATGTCCGGCGCCCGTTACGAGAAAACCCGCGAAATCATCTACCGCGACCAGTTGCGCTACAGCTATCCGACCCTGATCGAGCGGGTTGCGCGGCTGGCCAACGTGCTGACGGCTGCCGGCGTCAAGGCCGGTGACACCGTGGCGGTGATGGACTGGGACAGCCACCGTTACCTGGAATGCATGTTCGCCATTCCGATGATCGGCGCGGTGATCCACACCATCAACGTGCGCCTGTCGCCGGAGCAGATCCTCTACACCATGAACCACGCCGAGGACCGCTTCGTGCTGGTCAACAGCGAGTTCGTCGGGCTGTATCAGGCCATCGCGCCGCAGCTGACCACGGTGGAGAAAACCCTGCTGCTGACCGATCTCCCGGAGAAAACCGCAGCGCTGCCCAACCTCGTCGGCGAATACGAGCAACTGCTGGCCGCTGCGAGTGCGCAATACGATTTCCAGGACTTCGACGAAAACTCGGTCGCCACCACGTTCTACACCACCGGCACCACGGGCAATCCGAAAGGCGTGTATTTCACCCATCGGCAACTGGTGCTGCACACCATCGGCGTGGCGACGATCATGGGTTCGATCGACAGCGTACGGCTGCTCGGCACCAACGATGTGTACATGCCGATCACGCCGATGTTCCACGTCCACGCCTGGGGTTTGCCGTACGTGGCGACCATGCTCGGGCTCAAGCAGGTTTATCCGGGGCGCTACGATCCGGAGTATCTGGTGGAGTTGTGGCGCAAGGAGAAGGTCACCTTTTCCCATTGCGTGCCGACCATCCTGCAGATGCTGCTCAACGCCAAAGCCGCGCAGAGTGCCGACTTCGGCGGCTGGAAAATCGTCATCGGCGGCAGCGCGCTCAATCGCAGTCTTTATGAAAACGCCAAGGCCCGTGGCATTCAGCTGACAGCCGCTTACGGCATGTCGGAAACCGGGCCGCTGGTGTCTTGCGCGCACCTCAACGACGAACTGATGGCCGGCAGCGAAGACGAGCGCACCACTTATCGGATCAAGGCTGGCGTGCCGGGGCCGTTGGTCGAAGCGGCGATTGTCGACGGCGACGGCAACTTCCTTCCGGCCGACGGTGAAACCCAGGGCGAACTGGTGCTGCGCGCGCCGTGGCTGACCGAAGGCTATTTCAATGAACCGCAGAAGGGCGCCGAGCTCTGGGCCGGTGGCTGGTTGCACACCGGCGACGTCGCCACGCTCGACAGCATGGGCGTGATCGATATTCGTGATCGCATCAAGGACGTGATCAAGACCGGCGGCGAGTGGATCTCCTCCCTCGACCTCGAAGACCTCATCAGCCGGCATGCGGCGGTACGCGAAGTAGCAGTGGTGGGCATCGCCGATCCGCAGTGGGGCGAGCGCCCGTTTGCCTTGCTGGTGGTCCGCGAAGGGCAGGTGATCGGTGCACGGGAACTGAAGGAACACCTCAAGCCGTTCGTCGAGCTGGGACACTTGAGCAAGTGGGCGATCCCCAGTCAGATCGCCCTTGTTACCGAAATTCCCAAGACCAGCGTCGGCAAGCTCGACAAGAAGCGCATTCGCCTCGACATCACCGAGTGGCAAGCCAACAACAGCACCTTCCTTTCCACACTTTGAGTGCCTGATGGCGCGCCGAAACCGGCGCGCCAGACCCACCAAGCAAGCGCTTGGCTTGTGAAATCGAAAAAATCAGCCATCCTTGCCCTGCCGACGTGTGTCGGACTGGCGAAAGGACTGTTCCAGAGTGGTTGGCGGCTGCAAATCACACTTTAGAGGGATCAAGCACTACCACCCGCTGGATATAGTCCGCTCAAGGACTTTTTAGAAACGGAGCACACGCACTGATCGGGGCGAGCAACTCTGGAGTGATTTCGGGCAACCCTGGCGCCCGGTCCTCCACAGCGTTTTTAAAAGTACTCACTGCCATAACAATAATGCACATGGAGTAGCGTCGATGACCTCAGTAAACCAGTTCTGGCGCCGGGCGAAACTGCCTCTGGCGGTCAGTCTTGCCTCCTCGCTCGCCGGGCCTGCATTCGGCGTCAGTTTCAACGTCGGTGAAATCGAAGGCCAGTTCGACTCGTCCCTGTCGATCGGTGCCAGTTGGTCTACTCAGAGCCCGAACAAGAACCTTATCGGCGTCAACAACGGCGGCCGTGGCCTGTCGCAGACTTCCGATGACGGGCACGCCAACTTCAAGAGCGGCGAAACCTTTTCGAAGATCTTCAAGGGCATCCATGACCTTGAATTGAAATACGGCGACACCGGCGTGTTCGTCCGTGGCAAATACTGGTACGACTTCGAACTGAAGGACGAGAGCCGCGAATTCAAGGACATCAGCGACAGCAACCGCAAAGAGGGCGCCAAGTCCTCCGGCGGGCAGATCCTCGACGCCTTCGTCTACCACAACTACGCGATTGCCGATCAGCCGGGCTCCGTGCGTCTGGGCAAGCAGGTAGTGAGCTGGGGTGAAAGTACCTTCATCGGCGGCGGCATCAACTCGATCAACCCGATCGACGTCTCCGCGTTCCGTCGTCCGGGCGCCGAGATCAAGGAAGGCCTGATTCCGGTCAACATGTTCTACGTGTCGCAGAGCCTCACCGATAACCTCTCGGCCGAAGCGTTCTACCAACTGGAATGGGACCAGACCGTCGTCGACAACTGCGGCACCTTCTTCTCCCAGCCGGACATCGTTGCTGACGGTTGCGACAGCAATCTGCGCGTACTGAACAAGCGTTCGCAGATTCCGGCGATCGCTTTGGGGCCGTTGGCCGCCAACGGTGTGAACGTCGACCAAGAAGGCGTGCTGGTGCGCCGTGGGCCGGACCGTGACGCGCGCGACAGCGGTCAGTGGGGCGCGTCCCTCAAATACATGTTCGAGCCACTCGACACCGAGTTCGGCGCCTACTTCATGAACTACCACAGCCGTGCGCCGATCTTCAGTGCAACCGGCGCACCGCAGTCGGTCTACAACACTGCCGCCGCGCTGCCGGGGCCGTTCGCCGCACTCGCACCGCTGCTGGTCGCGGGCAATTCGAATTACTTCATCGAATACCCGGAAGACATTCGTCTCTACGGCCTGAGTTTCTCCACCACCCTGCCTACCGGTACGGCGTGGAGCGGTGAGATCAGCTACCGTCCGAACGCGCCGGTGCAACTGAACTCCACCGACATCCTGTTTGCCGGCGTGCGTCCACTGGGCGGCGCGCTGACCAACGCTTCGTTGCTCACTGGCGTGCCGGGTCAGGACCTGCATGGCTATGAGCGCAAGGAAATCACCCAGATCCAGACGACCTTCACGCACTTCTTCGATCAGGTCATGGGCGCCAGCCGTCTGACCCTCGTTGGTGAAGTCGGCGCGACCTACGTCGGTGGCCTGGAAAGCCGTTCCGACAAGCGTTATGGCCGCGATCCGGTCTACGGTCCGGGTGAGTTGCCGGCTACTGGCACAGTCGATACCTGCGCCAACATCCTCAACAACAGCACCATCAACGGCGCAGGTCCCGGTTCGCCGCAGAACAACCGCAGCCGCAATTGCGAAAACGACGGCTTCACCACGTCGATGTCGTGGGGCTACCGTGGTCGGGCGATCTGGGAATACAACGACGTGTTCGCTGGCGTGAACCTGAAGCCGAACGTGGCCTGGTCCCACGACGTGAGCGGTTACTCGCCAGGCCCTGGCGGCAACTTCGAGGAAGGTCGCAAAGCGGTCAGCCTGGGCGTCGACGCCGAATACCAGAACACCTACACCGCGAGCCTGGCTTACACCAATTTCTTCGACGGCAAGTACACCACCGTGGATGACCGCGACTTCGTGGCGCTCAGCTTCGGCGTGAACTTCTAAGCACTGCATTTCAGGACGAACGAATTTATGAAAATAACAAAGAGTCTGTTCCACGCCGGTGTTCTGGGCCTGTCGCTGCTGGCGACCAGTGTCATGGCGGCGGTGCCTGCTGCCGAAGCGGATAAACTGGGCAAGAGCCTGACGCCGATGGGCGCGGAAATGGCCGGTAATGCCGACGGTTCGATCCCGGCCTGGAAACCGCTGCCGAAAAATGCCGGCAGCGTCGACAGCAAGGGCTTCCTGTCCAACCCTTACGCCAGTGAGCAGCCGCTGTTCACCATCACCGCCAAGGATGTCGACAAGTACAAAGACAAGCTTGCGCCGGGCCAGTACGCGATGTTCAAGCGCTACCCGGAAACCTTCAAGATGCCGGTCTATCCGTCCCATCGCGGCGCCACCGTGCCGGATGACGTGTTCGCCGCGATCAAGAAGAACGCCACCAGCACCAACCTGGTGTCCGGCGGCAACGGTCTGGAAAACTTCGATACCGCCGTGCCGTTCCCGATCCCGAAAACCGGTGTAGAAGTGATCTGGAACCACATCACCCGTTATCGCGGCGGCAGCGTGACCCGTCTGGTGACCCAGGCCACGCCGCAACCGAACGGCTCGTACAGCCTGGTGTACTTCCAGGATCAGTTCGTGTTCCGCGACAAGATGAAGGATTACGATCCGGCGAACCCGGGCAACATCCTGTTCTACTTCAAGCAGAAAGTGACCGCGCCGGCGCGTCTGGCCGGTGGCGTACTGCTGGTGCACGAGACTCTCGATCAGGTCAAGGAGCCGCGTTCGGCGTGGGTCTACAACGCCGGGCAGCGTCGTGTGCGCCGTGCACCGCAAGTGTCGTATGACGGCCCGGGTACTGCCGCCGACGGCCTGCGTACCTCGGACAACCTCGACATGTACAACGGCGCGCCGGATCGTTACGACTGGAAGCTCGAAGGCAAGAAAGAGATGTACATCGCCTCCGACAGCTACAAGCTCGACGATCCGAAACTGAAGTACTCGGACATCATCAAGGCCGGTCACATCAACCAGGACCTGGCACGCTACGAGCTGCGCCGCGTCTGGCACGTGGTCGCGACCCTGAAGGAAGGCCAGCGCCACATCTACGCCAAGCGTGACTTCTACATCGACGAGGACACCTGGCAGGCAGCGGTCATCGACCACTATGACGGTCGCGGCCAACTGTGGCGTGTAGCCGAGGCGCATGCCGAGAACTACTACGACAAGCAAGTGCCGTGGTACGCCCTCGAAACCCTCTACGACCTGCAGTCCGGCCGCTATCTGGCACTGGGCATGAAGAACGAAGAGAAGCAGGCGTATGACTTCGGCTTCACCGCCACCACCAGCGACTTCACCCCGGCCGCTCTGCGTCAGGATGGTGTTCGCTAAACCTGCGTAAACCCGAGGCCGCATCCTCGTGAAAACGCCCCGACCGGTTCGGGGCGTTTTTTTGCGTGCGGTTTCACGCCGCAGCTCCTACACGGATTCATCGTGGTCGCGATTGGTCGGTGATGCCGGATTTTGGCGGCGCTGTGTAGGCTTTTTGTAGCCATTTGTAGCAGCGACCTTCATTACCTCTTCGTTTAAGGCTAGGCTGCGGACCTCTGCAACGCCGCCAATCGCCTTCGAACAAGAGCCGGCCATGACTGATCTGTCCCCACTTCCGGGTCCCGCAAGCATCACCGTCGCAGCACTGGACGGGCGTTTTTTTCGCCCGCCGCTGCCTGATGGCTATGTCTTGCGGCCGCGCCTTTGCCAGCGTCTGCAGGCCGGGCTCGGAGGTCGGTTGCTGCTGGTCAGCGCCCCGGCCGGGTTCGGCAAAAGCTCGCTGGCAGTGGAGTTCTGTCAGAGCCTGCCGGCGCATTGGCAAAGTCTCTGGCTGGGCTTGAGTCCGCGTGACAGCGATCCCGGACGCTTTCTTGAGCGCTTGCTCGAAGGTCTGCAGGACTACTTTCCGGCCTTGGGCGCTGGCGCTCTTGGTCTGCTGAAAATGCGTCAGCGTCATCAGCCATTCGCTTTTGAAGAATGGCTCGACGGTCTGCTCGATGAGCTGGCGCTGCACCTCGATCCTGCTGCACCGCTGCTGCTGGTGCTCGACGACTACCACCTCGCTCAGGGGCCGGTGCTGGATCGTTGCCTGCAATTCTTCCTCAATCATCTACCCGATGGCTTGCTGGTGATGGTCACCAGCCGTCAGCGCCCGGACTGGCATCTGGCGCGTCTGCGCCTGTCGCGGCAGTTGCTCGAGCTGCACGAACAGGACTTGCGCCTGACCCACGACGAAGCCCTGACCTTGCTCGACCGCCACAGCAGCTCACTGCGCGGCGAAGCACTGGAAAGCCTGATCCAGCGCAGCGAAGGCTGGGTCGCCGGCCTGCGCTTCTGGCTGCTGGCGGTGGCCGAGGCGGGCAACGATGCCGCGCTGCCGCAAGCATTGAACGGCGGGGAAGGGCTGATTCGCGACTATCTGCTCGAAGAAGTCATCGATTGCCTGCCCGCCGAAGTGCAATCCTTCCTCTACGAAACCGCTCCGCAGGAACGCTTTTGCAGCGAGCTGTGCGACGCCGTCCGCGAAGCCCACGACAGCGCCGAGATCCTGCGCTTTCTCCTCGCTCACCAAGTGTTTCTGGTGCCGCTGGACGAGCACGGTCACTGGTATCGCTATCACCATTTGTTTTCTGACTTGTTGCGCAGCCGGCCGATCGCCCAGGCGATGGTGCCCAACGCTACCCTGCATTTGCGCGCCTGCCGCTGGTTCAATGCGCAAGGCCTGCTCGACGAAGCGGTGGAGCAGGCGTTGCGTGCCGGGCATCTCGACGTCGCGGCGAATCTGGTACAGAACCTGTCCGAAGAACAGCTGCTCGCCGAGCAGAACGTCGGCATGCTGCTGCGCTGGAAAATGGACTTGCCCGACAGCCTGCTGATCAGCACGCCACGGCTGATCGTGCTCTACAGCTGGGCGCTGGGGCTGGCCTGTCAGCTCGACGCCGCTGAAGAGCTGGCCAGCCATTTGAGCCGTTTCCTGCCGGCGCCTTCGGCCACCGCGCAAAAATCCATGCTGGCGCAATGGCTGGCGCTGAGCGGGATCATCGCTCGCGGGCGCGGCCATCGCGATTTGACCCTGCGTTATTGCAGTGAAGCGCTGGAGAGCCTGCCGGCCAAGCGTTATGGCCAGCGGCTGATGTGCCTGTCGACCTTGTCCAATCTGGCGATCGCCGACGGTGATCTGTGGCGCGCCCGTGGCCTGAACCGTGAATCCCTCGAGCTGGCGCAACGGGTCGGCAATCCATTATTCGAAGCGTTGGCTCACTACGACAGAGCTCGAGTCTTGCAATCGAGGGGCGAGATTCTGCGTGCGCTCGATGAAGTGCATCAGGGCCTGGAACGCTTGCGCGGTCTGTCGCCGCAACGCCTGTACGCTGTACGCGCGCGGCTGACGTTGTACGAAGGTTTCCTGCTGGCGATGCGTTTGCAGCCGCAAGCCGCACGCGTGCGTCTGCTGGCCGGCATTGGCGAGGCGCGCGCCTGTCGCGACATCAGCGTGCTGATCGGCCACTGCGTGATTGCCCGCCTCGACGGCGCCAGCGGCGAGTTCGCCAAGGCCTTCGCCGAACTCGCCGAAGCCGAACGCCTGATGCACATCTGGGACGTGCCGCCGATCTACTATCTGGCGATGATCACCCTGGTCAAATGCGAGCTGTGGCTGGCCCAGGGCCGGATTGATCTCGCCGAGGCGTGGCTTGCACGATTGGGCCAGACCTACACCGGCGAAAACGCTGCGGCGCCACCGGAGTTTCATCCACAGCTGCCGCTGCATGTGGAACTTCAACAGGCGCTGCTCGATGTGATTCAGGGGCAGCCTATGCTCGCCGAAGGGCGGCTGAACGTGTTGCATGAAAACGGCCAGCGGACCGGACGCCAGTTGCTCAGTGTGATGGCGTTGACGCAGAAGGTGGCGCTGTTGCTGTCGAGTGGACGCGAGCCCGATGCGCGCAAGGTGTTGAGTCAGACGCTGGAAGCTGCGGCCGGCGGCGTTTACCAGCCTTTTGATGCGCTGCTGAAAAACCATGCCGACTGGTTGCGCGGACAATTGCAGGCGCTCACTTGCAACGCGGTCGGCCAGCAATTGCTCACGCATTTTCCAACAGCCGCGCCACGCCCGGCCGTGGAAAGCTCCGCTACCGAACAACTCAGCAGCCGCGAACTGGCGGTGCTGCGCCTGATCGCCCAAGGCTGTTCCAATCAGGAAATCAGCGAGCAGTTGTTCATTTCCCTGCACACGGTGAAAACCCACGCCAGCCATATCAACAGCAAGCTGGGGGTCGAGCGGCGTACGCAGGCAGTGGCGCGGGCGAAGGCGTTGGGGTTATTGCTCTAGCGACGGTAAAATTCGCCATCGGCCGTTGCCAACGGCGTTGACCCTGTCCAGGATTTTTCCATGATCACGCCCAGCCCTGCGCTTATCCGCGAAACCTTCCCCGTCGGCCCGCTCCAGTGCAACTGCACGATCATCGGCGACCCACTCACCAAAAAAGCCATCGTCGTCGATCCCGGCGGCAACCCGGACCTGATCATGGCGCGCCTCGATGCCCATGGCCTGAAAGTCGTCAGCATCATCCACACCCACGCGCATCTCGATCACTTTCTCGCTTCCGGGCAGATGAAGGAGAAAACCGGCGCGACCCTGCATCTGCATAAGGAAGACCAGTTCCTTTGGGACAACCTTGAAATGCAATGCCAGATGTTCGGCGTGCCTTACACCCCGGTGCCGTCGCCGGATCGCTGGTTGAGCGATGACGAAGAACTCGCCTGCGGTTGCGGTGTGGCACTGCACACGCCGGGACATACACCCGGGTCCATGAGCTTTTGGTTTTCCGAGGCTAAGCTGTTGATAGCCGGCGACACGCTGTTTCGTCGCGGGGTAGGGCGCACGGATTTGTGGGGTGGCGATCAGGCGACCATCGTGCGTTCGATCAAGCAGCGGCTGTATACGCTGGACGAGGACGCAACGGTTGTCACCGGGCACGGCCCGGACACGCGTCTGGGTGATGAGATGCGCGAGAACCCGTTTGTGCGTGCCTGAATTTTTTGTCACGGGCAGCGGGCGGAATTTTTAGGCATTGTCATGATCCAACGCCCGCGCAGGTCCATTGATTGATCAGTGGCCGCTGCACCACAGAATGCAGAAAACCAGGAGCTCTCCATGTTCACCACGCGTCGTTTGATTATTGTCGCTACTGCCGTGGCCGTGCTGTCCGGCTGCGCCTCGCCTAATCCGTATGACAATCAGGGTCAGGCCGACGGTGGCTCGCAAGGCATGAGCAAAACCGCCAAATACGGTGGCCTCGGCGCGCTGGCCGGCGCACTCGCCGGTGCCGCCATCGGTCACGACAACCGTGGCAAGGGCGCCTTGATCGGCGCTGCTGTCGTCGGTGCCTCCGCTGCCGGCTACGGCTACTACGCCGACCAGCAGGAAAAGAAACTGCGCGCGAGCATGGCCAACACTGGCGTTGAAGTGCAGCGGCAGGGCGATCAGATCAAGCTGATCATGCCGGGCAACATCACCTTCGCCACCGATTCGGCGAACATTGCCCCGAGTTTCTACCAGCCGTTGAACAACCTGGCCAACTCGCTGAAGGAATTCAACCAGAACCAGATCGAAATCGTCGGTTACACCGACAGCACCGGCAGCCGCCAGCACAACATGGACCTGTCCCAGCGTCGTGCGCAGAGCGTGGCGACCTACCTGACCTCGCAAGGTGTCAGCGGTGCCAACCTGTCGGCCCGTGGCGCCGGCCCGGATAACCCGATTGCCAGCAACGGCGACGTCAACGGCCGCGCGCAGAACCGCCGCGTTGAAGTCAACCTGAAGGCGATTCCGGGCCAGCAGTATGGTGGTCAGCAGCAACAGCCGGGTACGGTGCAGCAGTATCCATAAGCGATTGCCTGAATGAAGAAATGCCCGATCCTGTGATCGGGCATTTTTTTGTCTGGGCAGTGCCGGCCTCTTCGCGGGCAAGCCCGCTCCCACCGGTATTGGCGGTGGCCACAAAGTCTGTGTTCCACACCTGACCCCTGTGGGAGCGGGCTTGCCCGCGAAAAGGCCAGTGTTGTCACCGCAAAATCAGCCGATACAAAAAAGCCCCCGGACAACAGCATTGTCCGGGGGCTTTTTGTTGGGCGCGAAACTCGATTACTTCTTCAAACCATAATGCTCATCAAGCATGCCAGGGGAATTTGGCGATTTCGGTGCGTAGTCACGCGGTGGCTCCTGATCGCGCGGTGGCGTCAGGCGTTCGCGAGGTGCCTGCGCTGCGTCGGCGTGCAGGGCGGCGATCAGGCGCTGGCGGGTCTGCTCGTCCAGGGCCAGACGATTGGCGCCCTCGGCGAGGTGGTCCTGCACTTCCTGATAGCTCTGGGTCAGTTTCTTGACCAGCATCGCTGTGCTGTTGAAGTGGGTGACCACTTCGTTCTGATAACTGTCGAAACGCTCCTGGATATCATCCAGTTGACGCTGCGTGCGGCTCGGTGCGGCGTTCGGCGCAACGCGCGCGATCAGGAATCCAATGGCGACACCCACAACCAGGGCAAGAGTCGGTAACAACCAAACTAAGAGCGAGTGTTCCACGAGTCCTTCCTCTATAAACGGCTTTGCTTTACGTTAACGGCTCGAACCTGCGCTGTATACCGCGATTCACTCGCAATAGATTGGCACAGACAATTTGCTAGACGAGTCGACCCGATTCGAGGTCACGGAGTTCCTCCCTTGCTGATGCGTGAAACCCCTGTAGTGATTGACGGCCCTGTCGGCCAAATTGAGGCTTTGTATCTGGATAACGAGCAGCCACGCGGCATCGCGCTGATCTGCCATCCGAACCCGGTGCAGGGCGGCACCATGCTCAACAAGGTTGTCTCGACCCTGCAGCGCACCGCGCGCGACGCAGGCCTGATCACCTTGCGTTTCAACTATCGCGGCGTCGGCGCCAGCCAGGGCACGCACGACATGGGCACCGGTGAAGTCGACGACGCCCAGGCCGCCGCCACATGGCTGCGGGAAAAACACCCGGATCTGCCGCTGACCCTGTTCGGTTTCTCCTTCGGCGGATTTGTTGCAGCAAGTCTCGGCGGCCGTCTCGAAGCCCAAGGCGTCCAGCTTGCCCACCTGTTCATGGTTGCCCCGGCGGTGATGCGTCTGGGCGAGCAGGATCAACTGCCGCAGCACGGCGGGTTGACCGTGATCCAGCCGGAAACCGATGAAGTCATCGATCCGCAACTGGTCTACCAGTGGTCGGAACAACTCCAGCGCCCCCATGAGCTGCTGAAAGTGGCAGAATGCGGACACTTTTTTCACGGCAAGCTGACCGATCTCAAGGATCTGCTGCTGCCGCGTCTCTCGAATTGATTGCAGTCTGACAAGCGATTACCCATGACCAACCGTACCCGCATTCTCACCGGCATCACCACCACTGGCACGCCGCACTTGGGCAACTACGCTGGGGCCATTCGCCCGGCAATCCTCGCCAGCCGCGACAGCCAGGCCGATTCGTTCTATTTCCTGGCCGACTACCACGCCCTGATCAAATGCGATGACCCGCTGCGCATCCAGCGCTCGCGTCTGGAAATCGCCGCGACCTGGCTGGCCGGTGGCCTCGATGTCGACCGCGTGACGTTCTACCGCCAGTCCGACATCCCGGAAATCCCCGAGCTGACCTGGCTGCTGACTTGCGTCGCCGCCAAGGGCCTGCTCAACCGCGCGCACGCCTACAAGGCCTCGGTGGACAAGAACGTTGAGACGGGTGAAGACCCGGATGCCGGCATCACCATGGGCCTCTACAGCTATCCGGTGCTGATGGCGGCGGACATCCTGATGTTCAACGCGCACAAGGTGCCGGTCGGACGCGATCAGATTCAGCACGTGGAAATGGCCCGCGATATCGGTCAGCGTTTCAACCATCTGTTCGGCCAGGGCAAAGAGTTCTTCAACATGCCCGAAGCGCTGATCGAAGAAAGCGTGGCGACGTTGCCAGGCCTCGACGGTCGCAAAATGTCGAAGAGCTACGACAACACCATTCCGTTGTTCAGCAGCGCGAAAGAAATGAAGGACGCGATCTCGCGGATCGTCACCGACTCCAAGGCCCCGGGCGAAGCGAAAGATCCGGACAACTCGCACCTGTTCACTCTGTTCCAGGCCTTCGCCACTCCGGCGCAGGCTGACGAGTTCCGCAGCGAACTGCTCGGTGGTTTGGGCTGGGGCGAGGCGAAGAATCGCCTGTTCCAGTTGCTCGACAACGAGCTGGGCGAGGCGCGCGAGAAGTATCACCAGTTGATCGAGCGTCCGGCGGACCTGGAAGACATCCTGCAGATTGGTGCGAAGAAGGCCCGGGCGGTGGCCACTCCGTTCCTCAACGAATTGCGTGAAGCCGTTGGCCTGCGTTCTTTCGTCAATCAGGTTCAGGTGGCCGCGACTACCAAGAAGAAAGCCGCGAAAGCCGCACGTTTCGTCAGCTTCCGCGAGGACGACGGCAGCTTCCGTTTCCGTCTGCTGGCGGCCGATGGCGAGCAATTGTTGTTGTCGCGCAACTTCGCCGACGGCAAGACTGCCGGCCAGGTGACCAAACAGTTGCAGTCCGGCGAGTCGCTGGATGTGCGTACTGATGACCTGAGCTTCAGCGTCTGGCTGGCCGGTGAGTGCGTGGGCGACAGCCCGGCGTTTGCCAGCATCGGTGCGCGGGACGCCGCCATCGAGGCGTTGCGCGTCGCGCTGACTCCAGCTCAAGACTGATCGGCGGCACGACCCGACCAAGGGCCGATTGCCATTCCCACAGGCCGTCGCTACAGTGACGGCCCGTTTTTGTTGCCTTGCTAACGAATTATGACGCCCCTAGAACGATATCAAGCTGATCTGAAACGCCCGGACTTCTTCCATGACGCCGCGCAGGAAACTGCTGTGCGTCACTTGCAGCGTCTGTACGACGACTTGATCGCCGCTGACCAGAACAAGCCGGGCTTGCTCGGCAAGCTGTTTGGCAAAAAGGATCAGGCACCGGTCAAGGGCCTGTATTTCTGGGGCGGCGTCGGTCGTGGCAAGACTTACCTGGTCGACACCTTCTTCGAAGCGTTGCCGTTCAAGGAAAAGACCCGCACGCACTTTCACCGCTTCATGAAGCGTGTGCACGAAGAAATGAAAACCCTGGGCGGCGAGAAGAACCCGCTGACCATCATCGCCAAGCGCTTCGCGGCCGAGTCGCGGGTGATCTGCTTCGATGAATTCTTCGTCTCCGACATCACTGACGCGATGATCCTCGGCACGCTGATGGAAGAGCTGTTCAAGAACGGCGTGACCCTGGTCGCGACGTCGAACATCGTGCCGGACGGCCTGTACAAGGATGGCCTGCAACGCGCGCGCTTCCTGCCAGCCATCGCGTTGATCAAGCTGAACACCGAGATCGTCAACGTCGACAGCGGTGTTGACTATCGTCTGCGTCACCTCGAGCAAGCCGAGCTGTTCCACTATCCGCTCGACGAAGCCGCCCACGAAAGCCTGCGCAAGAGCTTCAAGGCACTGACGCCGGAGTGCACGGCGGCGGTGGAAAACGATGTGCTGATCATCGAGAACCGCGAAATCCGCGCTCTGCGCACCTGCGACGACGTGGCCTGGTTCGACTTCCGCGAACTGTGCGACGGCCCGCGCAGCCAGAACGACTACATCGAACTGGGCAAGATCTTCCACGCCGTGCTGCTCAGCGGCGTCGAGCAGATGAGCGTCACCACCGACGATATCGCTCGGCGCTTCATCAACATGGTCGACGAGTTCTACGATCGCAACGTCAAGCTGATCATTTCTGCTGAAGTCGAGTTGAAGGATCTGTACACCGGCGGACGCCTGACCTTCGAGTTCCAGCGCACCCTGAGCCGACTGCTGGAGATGCAATCTCACGAATTCCTGTCGCGGGCGCACAAGCCTTAAACGGAGTTTCGGCGACAAAAAAGGGCCTGCGATTGCAGGCCTTTTTTATGCGCTGAAGTTTTTCCCTGTGGGAGCGAGCCTGCTCGCGAAAGCGCAGTGTCAGCAACGTCAATGTTGCAGGTAAGTACGTATTCGCGAGCAGGCTCGCTCCCACATTGGATCGCGCAGTTGAGTTACGCAGCCTGCTGAAACTGTTGCCGATACTGGTTAGGCGACAGTTCGGTGTGCTGGCGGAACAGTCGCGCGAAGAAGCTAGCATCGTCGTAACCGACCTCATAACTGATGGTCTTGATGCTCTTGCGCGTGCCCGAAAGCAGGCCCTTGGCCGTCTCGATGCGCAGGCGTTGCAAGTAATGCAGCGGCTTGTCGCCGGTGGCGGTCTGGAAGCGGCGCATGAAGTTGCGGATGCTCATGCCGTGCTCGCGGGCGACGTCTTCGAAGCGGAACTTGTCGGCGAAATGCTCTTCGAGCCACTGCTGGATCTGCAGGATGATCACGTCCTGATGCAGCTTCTGCCCACCGAAACCGATACGTCCCGGCGAATAGCTGCGCTGCACTTCGTAGAGGATGTCGCGGGCCACGGCTTGCGCCACGTTCGCGCCGCAGAAGCGTTCGATCAGATAGATATAGAGATCGCATGCCGAGGTAGTACCGCCGGCGCAGTAGAGATTGTCGGCATCGGTCAGGTGCTTGTCCTGATTCAGATAGACCTTGGGGAAACGCTCGGCGAAGGCATTGAAGAAGCGCCAGTAGGTGGTCGCTTCCTTGCCGTTGAGCAGTCCGGCTTCGGCGAGCCAGAACACCCCGGTGGCTTCGCCACACAACACCGCGCCGCGCGCATGCTGTTCGCGCAGCCACGGCAGGATTTGCGGATAACGGCCGCACAGCGTATCGAAGTCGTCCCAGAACGCCGGGAGGATGATCACATCGGCGTTTTCCAGGCCACCGTCGACCGGCATGACCACGTCGCTGAAGCTTTTCACCGGTTTGCCATCCGGGCTGACCAGGCGCGTTTCAAACGCCGGTGTCAGGCCGTGGCCCAGTTGTTTGCCGTAACGCAGGCTGGCCACATGGAAAAAATCCTTGGCTTGCATGAGGGTGTAAGCGAAAACCCGATCGATGGCCAGGATGCTGACGCGCCGCAAGGGCGGGGAGACGTGCTTAGACATAATTCAACTTTTGTTTTGTTTTTATAAGGGAAAGTGGTCACCAGACGGCTGGATCGTCTTATTTTTTGTCGGATGTGTCCAGTGTCCCGTAGCGGAAGCGGGGCTTAGTCTCTGAGAGCCGAATCCCTCCAACAACAAAGAAAGGTGCCGCATGATCCCTAGAACCCTGTTCAGCCCCGAGCACGAATTGTTCCGCGACAGTGTGCGAACTTTCCTCGAGAAAGAGGCCGTGCCGTATCACGCGCAGTGGGAGAAGCAGGGGCACATCGATCGCGCACTGTGGAACAAGGCGGGGGAGGCGGGGATGCTTTGTTCGCACCTGCCGGAAGAGTACGGCGGGCTGGGCGCGGATTTCCTCTACAGCACCGTGGTCATTGAGGAAGTCGGGCGTCTGGGACTCACCGGCATCGGCTTTTCCCTGCACTCGGACATCGTCGCGCCGTACATCCTGCATTACGGCAGCGAGGCGTTGAAACACAAATACCTGCCGAAACTGGTCTCGGGCGAAATGGTTACGGCGATTGCCATGACCGAGCCTGGCGCCGGTTCCGACCTGCAAGGGGTGAAAACCACGGCGGTTCTGGACGGTGACGAATATGTGATCAACGGCTCGAAAACCTTTATCACCAACGGCTTTTTGGCTGATCTGGTCATCGTGGTGGCCAAGACCGACCCCAAGGCTGGGGCCAAGGGCACCAGTCTGTTTCTGGTGGAGGCGAATACGCCGGGCTTCGAGAAAGGCAAGCGCCTGGAGAAGGTCGGCATGAAAGCGCAGGACACCTCCGAATTGTTCTTCCAGGACGTGCGCGTGCCGAAGGAGAACCTTCTCGGCCAGGCGGGGGCCGGGTTTGCCTATCTGATGCAGGAGTTACCGCAAGAGCGCCTGACCGTGGCGATTGGCGGCCTGGCCTCGGCTGAAGCGGCGTTGCAATGGACGCTGGATTACACCCGTGATCGCAAGGCGTTCGGCAAGGCGATTGCCGATTTCCAGAACACTCGCTTCAAACTGGCCGAAATGGCCACCGAGATCCAGATCGGCCGGGTCTTCGTTGACCGCTGCCTGGAGCTGCATCTGCAAGGCGAACTCGATGTGCCGACGGCGGCGATGGCCAAATATTGGGGCACCGACCTGCAATGCAAAGTGCTCGACGAATGCGTGCAACTGCATGGCGGCTACGGCTTCATGTGGGAATACCCGGTGGCCCGGGCGTGGGCGGATGCGCGGGTGCAGCGGATTTATGCCGGCACCAATGAAATCATGAAGGAGATTATTGCGCGGTCGCTTTGATGATCGTTCCTACGCTCTGCGTGGGAATGCCGCCGGGGACGCTCCGCGTTCCGCTGTTGAGGTAATCCGACTGGCCTCTTCGCGAGCAGGCTCGCTCCCACAGGGGATCACCGTACCTGTGGGAGCGAGCCTGCTCGCGAAGCCTTTGGCGGTCAGTTACGGCGCGGGATTCGGATGATCCTTGTGAATCGCCTCGATCCCGGCCAGCACTTCATCGGACAGTTTCAGATCAAAACTGGCAATGTTGCTGTCCAGTTGCTCAAGCGTCGTTGCGCCAATGATGTTGCTGGTGACGAAGGGTTGCTGGGTCACGAAGGCCAGTGCCATTTGCGCCGGGTCCAGACCGTGTTCACGGGCCAATGCAACGTAACGGCTGCACGCCGCTTCGGATTGCGGGTTGAAATAGCGGCTGAAGCGGCTGTAGAGGCTCAGGCGTCCTTTCGGTGGTCGGGCGCCGCCTTCGTACTTGCCGGAGAGGAAGCCGAACGCCAGTGGCGAATAGGCGAGCAGGCCGCACTGTTCGCGGATGGCGATCTCGGCCAAGCCGACTTCGAAGCTGCGGTTGAGCAGGTTGTACGGGTTCTGGATCGACACTGCACGCGGCCAGCCACGGGCTTCGGCCAAAGCCAGAAAGCGCATGGTGCCCCACGGCGTCTCGTTGGACAGACCGATGTGGCGAATCTTGCCGGCCTTCACCTGTTCGTCGAGGGCTTCGAGGGTGTCTTCCAGCGGCGTCAGGTTGGCTTCGATCTTGTGCTTGTAGCCCAGCTGTCCGAAAAAGTTGGTGCTGCGTTCCGGCCAGTGCAGTTGGTACAGATCGATGTAATCGGTCTGCAGGCGCTTGAGACTGCCGTCCAGCGCCTCGGTGATGTGCTGGCGGTTGTGGCGCAGGTTCTTGTCGCGGATGTAGTCGATGGTGTTGCCGGGGCCGGCGATCTTGCTGGCGAGGATCCAGTCGGCACGGTCACCGCGACTCTTGAAGTAATTGCCGATGTAGCGCTCGGTGGTGGCGTAGGTTTCGGCTTTGGGCGGCACCGGATACATTTCGGCAGTGTCGAGGAAATTGATCCCGGCTTCCTTGGCCCTTTCGATCTGGGCGAAGGCTTCAGCTTCAGTGTTTTGCTCGCCCCAGGTCATGGTGCCGAGGCAGATTGCACTCACGTTCAGATCGGTACGGCCTAGCTGGCGATAGTCCATCGGGTGCTCCTTGGGCAAAACAATCATAAAAGCAGGTTGAAAAATTTTTCGCAATCTGCATAATTGCCGACCTCTTTCTGCAGTGGAAGTGATGCGCCGCCGCCGAAGAATCTTGCCGTTGAACGGACGCGCCGACCCGAGCCCCCGAAAGCGTCTGTATCCGGCTGCCTTTGACTTGTCAAAGTACGCACTATTCAGTAAGATCCGCCGTCTTATTTACAGGCGGCCCCTGAGGCTATAAAGAATGAAAACTTTTACTGCTAAACCGGAAACAGTAAAGCGCGACTGGTTTGTCGTCGACGCTGCTGGTCAGACCCTGGGTCGTCTGGCCACCGAAATCGCGAGCCGTCTGCGTGGCAAGCACAAGCCTGAGTACACTCCTCACGTTGACACCGGCGACTACATCGTCGTCATCAACGCCGAGCAGATCCGTGTTACCGGCGCTAAAACCACTGACAAAATGTACTACTCCCACTCCGGTTTCCCGGGCGGCATCAAGTCGATCAACTTTGAAAAGCTGATCGCCAAAGCCCCTGAGCGCGTGATCGAGACCGCGGTTAAAGGCATGCTGCCTAAAAACCCACTGGGTCGCGACATGTACCGTAAGCTGAAAGTCTATGCGGGCGCTGCACACCCTCATACTGCTCAGCAGCCCCAAGAACTGAAGATTTAACGGAATAGTTCATTATGTCGGCGACTCAAAATTACGGCACTGGCCGTCGCAAGACCGCAACCGCACGCGTTTTCCTGCGTCCGGGTACTGGTAACATCTCCATCAACAACCGTTCGCTGGATAACTTCTTCGGCCGCGAAACTGCCCGCATGGTAGTTCGTCAGCCGCTGGAGCTGACCGAGACTGTCGAGAAGTTCGACATCTACGTCACCGTGATCGGCGGTGGTGTAAGTGGTCAGGCTGGCGCAATCCGCCACGGCATCACCCGCGCTCTGATGGACTACGACGAAACCCTGCGTAGCGCTCTGCGCAAAGCTGGCTTCGTTACCCGCGACGCCCGTGAAGTTGAACGTAAGAAAGTTGGTCTGCGTAAAGCGCGTAAGCGTCCGCAGTACTCGAAGCGTTAATTCCGCTTCCACGTTCAAAAAAGAACGCCCGCCTCCTCACGGAAGCGGGCGTTTTTTTATGCGTGCGATTTATCAAAGAATTGCGTTGTGACAACTTGCCACAGCCGTAGACCCCCTATACTCCAAGGCTTGAGGGGTTGAGCCCCGGGGAATTAACCTTGTCAGAATTGGGGGTTTTCATTACCATTCGGGCAAAATTTTTATAAGTAACATTTGATTTATTTAGTAGACGCCTGATTTAACAGGCCAAAAAAGCTGATGGGAGAGGACTGAATGAGCAATGACGGCGTGAATGCAGGCCGGCGTCGCTTCCTGGTGGCAGCCACATCCGTGGTGGGTGCTGCAGGAGCGGTGGGGGCTGCGGTCCCGTTCGTGGGGTCATGGTTTCCCAGTGCCAAGGCGAAAGCTGCCGGTGCACCGGTGAAAGTGAATGTCAGCAAAATCGAGCCAGGCCAGCAGATGATTGCTGAATGGCGCGGCCAGCCGGTGTTCATTGTCCGCCGTACCGAGGAAATCCTGGGGAATCTCAAGAAGATCGAGGGTCAGCTCTCCGATCCGACCTCCAAAAACTCCACGCAACCCACTTATGTCGACCCGGAAGTACGCTCGATCAAGCCGGAGATTCTCCTGCTGATCGGGATCTGTACGCACCTGGGTTGCTCACCGACCTTCCGTCCCGAAGTGGCACCTGCGGATCTGGGCAAGGACTGGGTAGGCGGCTATTTCTGCCCGTGCCACGGCTCCCACTACGATCTGGCTGGCCGCGTCTACAAGTCGCAACCTGCGCCTTTGAACCTGCCAGTTCCCCCGCATTCCTATGAGACCGATGACCTGATTGTCATTGGCGTCGATACGGAGAAAGCGTGATGAGCAAGTTCATGGATTGGGTTGATGCGCGCTTTCCCGCGACCAAAATGTGGGAAGACCATCTCAGCAAATATTACGCACCAAAAAACTTCAACTTCTTCTATTTCTTCGGCTCACTGGCGCTGCTGGTGCTGGTCAACCAGATCGTTACCGGTGTCTGGCTGACGATGAGCTACACGCCGTCGGCAGAAGAGGCCTTCGCCTCCGTCGAATACATCATGCGCGACGTCGAGTACGGTTCGATCCTGCGTCTGCTGCACTCGACCGGCGCTTCGGCGTTTTTCATCGTCGTCTATCTGCACATGTTCCGCGGCCTGCTCTACGGCTCGTACCAGAAACCGCGCGAGCTGGTCTGGGTGTTCGGCATGCTGATCTACCTGGCACTGATGGCCGAAGCGTTCATGGGTTACCTGCTGCCGTGGGGCCAGATGTCGTACTGGGGCGCCCAGGTGATCATCTCGCTGTTCGGCGCGATTCCGCTGATCGGCGATGACCTGACCCAGTGGATTCGTGGTGACTACCTGATCTCCGGAATCACCCTGAACCGATTCTTCGCCTTGCACGTTGTCGCGCTGCCGATCGTGATTCTCGGTCTGGTGGTGTTGCACATTCTGGCGCTGCACGAAGTGGGCTCGAACAACCCTGACGGCGTCGATATCAAGAAGCACAAAGACGAAAACGGCATCCCGCTGGACGGCATCGCGTTCCACCCGTACTACACGGTGAAGGACATTGTCGGCGTCGTGGTGTTCCTGTTCATCTTCTGCTTTATTGTGTTCTTCTTCCCGGAAATGGGCGGCTACTTCCTCGAAAAACCAAACTTCGAGCCGGCTAACCCGTTCAAGACGCCTGAGCACATTGCCCCGGTCTGGTACTTCACTCCGTTCTACGCAATCCTGCGTGCGGTGCCGGACAAGCTCATGGGCGTTATCGCCATGGGTGCGGCGATTGCGGTGCTGTTCGTGCTGCCATGGCTGGATCGCAGTCCGGTGAGGTCGATGCGCTACAAGGGCTGGATGAGCAAAATCTGGCTGGTGGTGTTCTGCATTTCTTTCGTGATTCTCGGCATCCTCGGCGTTCTTGCGCCGACGCCGGGGCGCACGTTGCTGTCGCAGGTCTGCACCTTCCTGTATTTCGCCTACTTCATTCTGATGCCGTTCTACACCCGGCTCGAGAAGACCAAACCGGTTCCGGAAAGGGTGACTGGCTGATGAAAAAGTTATTTCTTGCTCTGATTTTTACTGCGCTGCCTTCCCTGGCTTTTGCTGCCGGGGGCCATGGTCCGGAACTGGAAAGTGTCGATATCGACGTCTCCGACAAAGCCGCCCTGCAGGATGGTGCACGGACCTTTGCCAACTATTGCATGGGTTGTCACAGTGCCAAGTTCCAGCGTTACGAGCGCGTCGCCGATGACCTTGGCATCCCGCACGAGCTGATGCTGGAGAAGCTGGTGTTCACCGGTGCCAAGATTGGCGACCACATGAACATCGGCATGCAGCCGGCCGACGCCAAGACCTGGTTCGGCGCAGCGCCGCCGGACCTGACTCTGGTAGCGCGGGTACGTGGCACCGACTGGCTCTACGGTTACCTGAAGTCGTTCTACGAAGATCCGGCGCGTCCATGGGGCGTGAACAACAAGGTCTTCCCGAACGTCGGCATGCCTAACGTGCTGGTCGGCCTGCAAGGTCGGCAGGTCGTCGGCTGCAAGCAGGTGCAGATCGTCGAGGACGGCAAGAAGCAATACGATCCGCTGACCGGCACGCCGCTGACTCATGAAGCGTGTGATCAGTTGACCATCGTGCCGAAGTCCGGTGCTCTGAACGAAGAGCAGTTCGATGAGAGGGTCAAGAATCTGGTAACCTTCCTGGCTTACTCGGCTAACCCGGTTAAGCTGCAACATCAGCGCATCGGTACTTATGTCTTGCTGTACCTGGCGTTCTTCTTTGTGTTCGCCTACCTGCTCAAGCGTGAATACTGGAAAGACGTGCACTGATACGCTTCAAGCATTGCTGTTAATCGCGCGCGCCCAAGGGCGCCTCCGCTAAAGCAGGATCTGCTCAGTCAGACCCTGCGGGAGGTGCCCTCTGGGCGCGCGCGTTTTTCCGGTTCCGACAAATTCAACAAGCGAGGAGGATCGCCATGGGCGTGACCAATCGGTTGGCCTGTTACTCCGACCCCGCCGACCACTATTCCCACCGAGTGCGCATCGTGCTTGCAGAGAAGGGTGTCAGCGCCGAAATCATCTACGTGGAAGCGGGCCGCCAGCCGCCTAAACTGATTGAGGTGAACCCTTACGGCAGTCTGCCGACGCTGGTCGATCGTGACCTGGCGTTGTGGGAGTCGACCGTGGTGATGGAGTATCTGGATGAGCGTTACCCGCACCCGCCGCTGATGCCGGTTTATCCGGTGGCGCGGGCCAACAGTCGTCTGCTGATCCACAGGATTCAGCGTGACTGGTGCGGGCTGGTGGATCTGATTCTGGATCCCAAGAGCAAAGAGGCCGCACGGGTCGTGGCGCGCAAGGAATTGCGCGAAAGCCTGACCGGCGTTTCGCCGCTGTTTGCCGACAAACCGTTCTTCCTCAGTGAGGAACAAAGTCTGGTGGATTGCTGCCTATTACCCATACTCTGGCGTTTGCCGATTCTGGGTATTGAACTGCCGCGGCCGGCCAAGCCGCTGCTTGATTATATGGAGCGTCAGTTTGCGCGTGAGGCTTTCCAGGCGAGTCTGTCTGGTGTCGAACGCGATATGCGCTAAGGCTTAAGGAGCCGCTATGAACTCCAGTCGACCTTATCTGGTCCGCGCGCTCTACGAGTGGATTGTGGATAACGATTGCACCCCGCACATGCTGGTCAACTCCGAGTACCCGGCGGTGCAGGTGCCACAGGGTTTTGCCAGTGACGGCCAGATCGTCCTGAACATCTCGCCGAGTGCCGTGCGTCATCTGCACATGGATAACGACGTGGTCACGTTCGAAGGCCGCTTCGGCGGTGTTCCGCACAGTCTCTACGTGCCGATCAGCGCGATCCTGGGCATCTACGCCCGGGAGAACGGCCAGGGCATGGTGTTTGACCTCGAGTTGCCGATGGACGACGAGGAAGACATCGATCCGGATGACGACTCGCCGCCACCGGGCAGCGAGCCGCCACGTCCGAGTGGCCGGCCAAGCTTGAAGGTTGTGAAATAAAAAAAGGCGATCCGGATGGATCGCCTTTTTTGTGCCTGCATTGGTCGTGTAGGAGCTGCCGGAGGCTGCGATCTTTTGATTTTTAAAAGCAAGATCAAAAGATCGCAGCCTCGTTGCACTTGTCAGCTCCTACACAACTCCTGCGTAATCAGGTCAGTCGATGTATTCGAACAGCTTCACGATCTTCTGCACACCGGACACACCCTGAACCAGATTGGTTGCCTGAGTGGCTTCCTGTTTGGTCAGCAGGCCCAGCAGATAGACGATGCCATTCTCGGTCACGACTTTGATGCGCGAGCCAGGAATGCTGGCGTCGGTGAGCATCTGGGTCTTGATCTTGGTGGTCAGCCACGCGTCGTTCTGGCGCGCGAGCAGGGAGGACGGTTGCAGCACTTGCAGTTCGTTATGCACCTTCTTCACGCGCTGGACGTTGGCGGCGGCCTGTTCGGCTTTGGCCTTGAGGTCTTCGCGTGGCGTCTGGCCGGCGAGCAATACCACGCCGTTGAAGCTGGTAATGACGATGTGCGAGTCGTTGTCCAGTGCCGGATCGGCCTTGGCGATGTTCACGCCTGCTTTGGTTTCGATCAGCGAGTCGTCGATCTTGCTGCCGAAGGTGCGCGTGCCACGGTCGTCTTCGATCGGCGCTTCACGGCTGGCATTTACCACCGAGGTGCAGCCGCTGATGCCGAGGCACAGGGTCAAGGCCAGAAGGCCAAGGCGATTAGGGGTCATTCTTCACTCCCGAACAGTTGGCTGTCGATCAGATCGCAGAGGCAATGGATCGCCAGCAAGTGGACTTCCTGAATACGTGCAGTGACGTTGGCCGGTACGCGAATCTCTACGTCCTCGGGCAACAGCAGCGACGCCATGCCGCCGCCATCGCGTCCGGTCAAAGCTACGACAATCATTTCGCGATCATGTGCGGCCTGGATCGCTTGAATAATGTTCGCCGAGTTGCCGCTGGTCGAAATCGCCAGCAATACATCGCCCGGCTGGCCGAGCGCGCGGATCTGCTTGGAGAACACTTCGTTGTAGCTGTAATCGTTGGCGATCGAGGTGATCGTCGAAGTGTCGGTGGTCAGCGCAATCGCCGGCAGGCTCGGACGCTCGCGCTCGAAGCGGTTGAGCAGCTCCGAAGAAAAATGCTGGGCATCGCCGGCCGAACCACCGTTGCCGCACGAGAGCATTTTGCCTTCGTTGAGCAGGGCGTTGACCATGATCTGGCTGGCTTGCTCGATGTGCGGTGCAAGTACGTCCATCGCCTGTTGCTTGGTGTCGATACTGGCCTGAAAAAGCTGGCGAATTCGGGATTGCATGTCCATCTGTGTGACCTTAAGTGGCGCGGCTGTTCGGCACGTGAATGTGCAGCCGGCAAAGCAAAGAGCAAAATGTGTCGGACGAAAACGGGGCAGGGTGCAGGCGATCAACTGTCGAAAGCATTCTGCAACCAGTTCAGCTGATTCGGGTGGCTGTCGATTGCCACCACATCGAAGCGGCAGGGGGAATTGGCCCAACGCGACTCGCGCTGAAGAAAATACTGTGCTGCAAAGATCAGTTTCTGCTGCTTGCGCTCGTCGATACTGGCGAGCGCGCCACCCCATTGAGTGTTTTTTCTGTAGCGAACTTCAACGAATACTACTGTATCGCCATCAAGCATGACCAGATCAAGCTCGCCGCGTTTGCATAACCAGTTCTGCGCCAACAGGCGCAGACCTTGTTGTTGCAGATGTTCGAGCGCCTGGCGCTCGGCATCCTTGCCGCTTTGCGAGCGTGACCTGTCGGGCATCAGCGCGGGGTGTCCGGCAGGCGCTGCACCTGACCGCTGACGAACTGTGCCCACGGCAACTGGCGCACAACGCGCTGGGTCTGGGTCATGCCGAGGCTGCCCGACTGACCTTCGATGCGGCTGTCCGGCAGGGCCTTGAGTTGGCCCAGGCGCGGTGCCAGGCGATAGGCGTCGGCGCCCATGGCGTACAGGCGACCGAGGCTGCCATTGGCTTGCGGCCATTGCGCAGCTACTTGCTGGCGCAGCGGATCGCTGGTTTCCAGCAGCCATGGGGTTTCGCAGAAGCGAATGCCGTTCATGTCGTTGTACTGATTGACGTCGCCGCTGGCGCTGTAGACGTGGGAGGTCGCGTAGACCGGGACGTCACCGGCGTACTGGAAATTCAGGGTCGGCTTGATCTGCTGGGCCTGTTGCGGCGTGGCGGCCAAGAAGATGAATTCGATGTCCTGACGACGCGAAGGCTGCGCGGCGACATTGGTGCCGGCAACATTCTGCAGGCTCTTGGCGCGGGCTTCGCTCTGGCGCAGCTGGAACATGTCGGCAATCTGCTGGGCCAGTTGCACCGGCTGATCGACACGCTCGGTGGCAACGATGCTGCCGCCATTGGCTTGCCAGTCCTGGCTGAAGGCACGCAGGACGCGATCGCCCCATTCGCCCTTCGGTACCATGATAGCGGCGCGATGCAGGCCGTCGGCACGAGCGCGACGGGAAACTTCGCGAGCTTCGTCTTCAGCCGCCAGGCCGAACTGGAACAACTGCGCCGGGCCTTGCTCGCCTTCGCTGTAGTTCAGCGCCAGGGTGGTGATTGGCAGTTGCGGGCGAGTGCTCAGTTGCTTGACCAGTGGTTTTTCCAGCGGGCCGACTACCAGTTGCACGCCGTCAGCCTGAGCCTTGCGATAGAACTCGTCCATCGAAGTCAGCTTCGAGCTGTCGTAGAACTCGATGGCAGGTGGGTTCTGGCCGGCCTGTTGCGCCTGATAATGCGCGGCCATGAAGCCTTCACGCAGCGCTTTGCCGACCGACGCCAACTGGCCGTCCTGTGGCAGCAGCAGGGCGATTTTGCTCAGTGGCTGGCTGGCCAGTTCCTTGAGCTTGGTCAGCGGCAGCGGCAGGTTGATCGCCGCCGGGTGCTTTGGATTCTGCGCACGCCAGTTGTCGATCGCGGCTTGTTGCTGTTCCAACGTGCCTGCGGTTTTCACCGCTTGCGCCAGAGCCATCCAACCCCCGAGATCGTCGGTGTTGTTCGGTTGCAATTGATCGGTTGGCAGCGAAGCGATCAGGGTCCAGATCGCTTCGTGGTTCTTGCTCGCCGCTTCGCCTTCCAGCATCGGTGCGATGAACACACGCTCACGGGCAGCGGCCAGTGTCTGGCCATCGGCTTCAAGGGCGCGGGCGTGAACAGTGCCAGTGCGCACTTGCTGCTCTTCCGGCATTTCCCCGAGCTTCTGGAAGCTCGGATGGCTCAGGGCGGTCAGCGCAGCTTTCGGCTGATTGCGCGTCATGGCCAGTTCGGCGGACAGCGTATTGGCGAAAATCTGCTGGCCTGGCTTGAGTTGCTCCACCGGCACTTGTTGCAGGATTTGCGCGGACTGGCCGGCATTGCCTTGGCGGTAAGCCTGGTCCGCCGCGCTCAGGCGCAGCAGGGCGGCTTGTTCCGGGGTTTTAGCCTGCGCAGCCTGTTCGAGCAGTTGCTCGATGCTGGCGTCCGGAGTCCGTGGAAGTTCGCCAAGGCTGGAGGAAGGGGAGCTGGCACACGCGGCCAACAAGGCAGCGAGGCAGAGGGCAGTGAACAGCCGCAGGCAAGCGATCATGTAAGTGTTCCTGATACTCGATCAAATTAGCGTGGAATTGTACCCAAGCACTGGCCGGGGCGCGATGTTACTGGCGTGAATCGGTCAATTTAGCTGGAGTAAATGTTGCGGCAGCGCACAACCGGGCGAAAAACCGCACTCGGCGGGAGCGCATCGCAAGCCTCATGACGCGCTACAATGGCCGCTTTTACCGATCACGAGGTGTGCGCTTTGACTGCTCCAGGTCCTTTGAATTCCGCTGCTGGCTCGCTTTATGTGGTGGCGACGCCCATCGGCAACCTGGACGACATCAGCGCCCGGGCCTTGAAAATCCTGCGTGAAGTGGCGCTGATTGCAGCGGAAGACACCCGGCATTCGGCGCGCCTGATGCAGCACTTCGGCATCGGTACGCCGCTGGCCGCATGTCACGAACACAACGAACGGGATGAGGGTAGCCGCTTTATTACCCGATTGCTGGCGGGCGACAACGTCGCGCTGATCTCCGATGCCGGCACGCCGCTTATCTCCGATCCGGGTTATCACCTGGTGCGTCAGGCCCGTGCCGCCGGCATCAACGTGGTGCCGGTGCCGGGTGCCTGCGCTTTGATCGCGGCGCTGTCGGCGGCGGGATTGCCGTCCGACCGTTTTATCTTCGAAGGTTTCCTGCCGGCCAAGTCGGTCGGACGCAAAGCGCGTCTGGAAGCGGTTAAAGAAGAACCGCGCACGCTGATTTTCTATGAAGCGCCGCATCGCATTCTCGAATGCCTGCAGGATATGGAAGCAGTGTTTGGCGGCGAGCGTCAGGCTCTGCTGGCGCGGGAAATCACCAAAACCTTCGAAACCCTCAAAGGCCTGCCGCTCAGCGAACTGCGTGCGTTCGTCGAGTCCGACAGCAATCAGCAGCGCGGCGAGTGCGTGGTTCTGGTGGCCGGCTGGACGGCGCCGGAGTCGGAGGACGCGGTCAGCAGCGAAGCCATGCGCATCCTCGATTTGCTGCTTGAGGAAATGCCGCTCAAGCGCGCCGCCGCACTGGCAGCGCAAATCACTGGCGAGCGCAAAAACGTGTTGTATCAGGTGGCGCTGGATAAACAGAAAGGCGTGTAAGCCGTCGCCCATGGCGTTCCTGAGGGTTTTAGCGCTTGTTCTTCCGGCGCTCTGCCGTTAACCTTCGCGGCGGAGAGTCGATCGGACAGTCGCTGCCCTCTATGAAAATTAGGGGGGGGAGGAAAGTCCGGGCTCCATAGGGCGAAGTGCCAGGTAATGCCTGGGAGGCGTGAGCCTACGGAAAGTGCCACAGAAAATAACCGCCTAAGCGCGCAAGCGCCGGTAAGGGTGAAAAGGTGCGGTAAGAGCGCACCGCACGTCTGGCAACAGTTCGTGGCTAGGTAAACCCCACTTGGAGCAAGACCAAATAGGGTCCCAAGGCGTGGCCCGCGCTGGGACCGGGTAGGTTGCTAAAGATGTCCAGTGATGGCCATCGTAGACGAATGACTGTTCAAGACAGAACCCGGCTTACAGATCGACTCTCCACCTTTTTCTTTCCCTGCTTGAAACAAAAAAGACGCGGCTGTGTAATATCAGCCGGCCTGGTCTGAAATTCCGGCAGCGGCAAACGCGGTAATAGCCTTTTCCCACCCTGCTTCAATCAACAGCCGAAGCGCCTTTGTAATACCGAAAAAATCTTACTCTTAACAAACTACTTTAACTTTCGAGCGCAGCTTTCAGTGCTGCATCAAGTTATTGACCAAAACTTCACGTCAGATTCTCGTTGAGCCTCCTTTTACGTCGCTAAATCTCCGTTCTGTAAGGCTTTTCCTTTAATCCGCGCCTTGACGGTGTGGTGGGCGCATTCCTATAGTGTGCGCAAGTGGCGGAAAGTGGCATGAAGTGGGTTTTTTGAGCTCAAAACGATAAAAATTGGAGAAACGCTGACGTGTTTCGCGGAGCTAACGCTATCAGTCTCGATGCAAAGGGCCGTCTCGCCATGCCGAGCCGGTACCGTGACGAGCTCGATTCGCGCAGTTCCGGCCAATTGATCGTGACCATTGATGCCGTTGATCCGTGCCTGTGTGTCTATCCGCTCGATGAGTGGGAAATTATTGAAACCAAGTTGCGCGCACTCCCTTCGCTTCGCGAAGAGAACCGTCGCCTGCAACGTTTATTGATTGGTAATGCCGTCGACCTCGAACTCGATGGCAGTGGTCGTTTCCTGGTTCCGCCGCGTTTGCGCGAATACGCCAAGCTCGATAAGCGCGCGATGCTGGTCGGCCAACTGAACAAGTTCCAATTGTGGGACGAGGATGCATGGAATGCGGTATCTGCCGCTGACCTTGCTGCTATTCAACAACCGGGCGCGATGCCTGATGAACTGCGTGATTTGATCCTGTGACTATTGATAGCGGCTTTAACCACATCACCGTACTGCTTGACGAAGCCGTCGAGGCTCTCGCCGTACGTCCTGATGGCTGCTATCTGGACGGCACGTTCGGGCGCGGCGGGCACAGTCGGCTGATCCTCAGCCAGCTCGGGCCGGACGGTCGACTCATCGGATTCGACAAGGATCCTCAAGCGATTGCCACCGGGCAAACGCTAGCGGCCGAAGACGGCCGCTTTGTCGTTGTGCAGCGCAGCTTTGCCGAGCTCGGTTCGGTGGTTGCCGAGCAAGGCCTGACCGGCAAGGTCAGCGGCATTCTGCTCGACCTCGGCGTGTCGTCGCCGCAGCTCGATGATGCCGAGCGCGGCTTCAGTTTCCTCAATGACGGTCCACTTGACATGCGCATGGACCCGTCCCGTGGCATCAGCGCTGCCGAATTCGTCAACACCGCGCCGGTGGAAGAAATCGCCCGGGTGTTCAAGGAATACGGCGAAGAACGTTTCTCCGGGCGTATGGCCCGTGCCGTCGCCGAGCGCCGTGACATCAAGCCGTTCGAGCGCACCGCCGATCTGGCCGAAGTGCTGAAAGTCGCCAACCCGGCGTGGGAAAAGGGCAAGAACCCAGCTACCCGCGCGTTCCAGGGTTTGCGCATTCACGTCAATAACGAACTCGGCGATCTGGAAGCCGGCCTCGACGCCGCGCTGGAAGCGCTGGAAGTTGGCGGCCGTCTGGTGGTCATCAGCTTCCACTCGCTGGAAGACCGCATCGTCAAACTGTTCATGCGCAAGCTGGTGAAAGGCGAGGCCGACAACCTGCCGCGCAACCTGCCGGTTCGCCACGTCGCCTTCGAACCGAAAATCAAAATCCACGGCAAAGCGCAGACGGCCTCCGACGCCGAACTCAAAGCCAACCCACGTTCCCGTAGCGCCGTCATGCGTGTCGCGGAGAAGTTGCGGTGAGCAAGCTTTTCGCCAAACCACTGCCCGGCGGCAGCTTTCTGATGCTGCTGCTGTTTATCGGCGTGCTGTTTTCGGCCATTGCCGTGTCGTACAGCGCGCACTGGAACCGGCAGTTGCTCAACACCCTTTATAACGAACTGAGCGTGCGCGACAAGGCGCAGGCCGAGTGGGGCCGCTTGATTCTCGAGCAGAGCACCTGGACTGCGCACAGCCGCATCGAAGTGCTGGCCACCGAACAACTGAAGATGCACATACCTGGCGCGGCTGACGTGAAGATGGTGGCGCCATGATGAAACTCGAAGGCGCGCTGTTCCCATGGCGCTTCCGCCTGATGGTGGCGCTGCTCGGTCTGATGGTCGCAGCGATCTGCTGGCGCATCATCGACCTGCAAGTGGTCGACCGTGACTTCCTCAAAGGGCAGGGCGATGCGCGCAGCCTGCGGCATATTCCGATTCCGGCGCACCGTGGCCTGATCACCGACCGTAACGGCGAGCCTCTGGCTGTCAGTACCCCAGTGACCACGCTGTGGGCCAACGCCAAGGAAATGCAGTCGGCCAAAGAGAAGTGGCCGGCACTCGCCGCCGCGCTGGGCCAGAACCCGAAAGCGCTGAGCGAACGCCTCGAAGCCCAGGCCAACAAAGAATTCATTTATCTGGTGCGCGGGCTGACCCCCGAGCAGGGTCAGGCTGTGCTCGATCTGAAAGTGCCGGGCGTCTACGGCATCGAAGAATTCCGCCGCTTCTACCCGGCCGGTGAAGTCACCGCGCACATGGTCGGCTTTACCGACATCGACGATCACGGTCGCGAAGGCGTCGAGCTGGCCTATGACGAATGGCTGGCCGGGGTGCCGGGCAAACGACAAGTCATCAAGGATCGCCGTGGCCGGTTGATCAAGGATGTTCAAGTCACCAAGAACGCCAAGGCCGGCAAGCCCTTGGCGTTGTCGATTGACCTGCGTCTGCAATACCTGGCCAACCGCGAGCTGCGCAACGCGATCATCGAAAACGGCGCCAAGGCCGGCAGTCTGGTGATCATGGACGTAAAGACCGGCGAGATCCTGGCCATGGTCAACCAGCCGACCTACAACCCGAACAACCGTCGCAACCTGCAACCGGCGATGATGCGCAACCGCGCCATGATCGACGTGTTCGAGCCGGGTTCGACCATGAAAGCCATTTCCATGAGCGCGGCAATCGAAACCGGCCGCTGGAAACCGAGCGACACCGTCGAGGTGTATCCGGGCTCGTTGCAGATCGGCAAATACACCATTAAAGACGTGTCGAAGACCGAAGGGCCAGTGCTCGATCTGACCGGCATCCTGATCAATTCCAGTAACGTCGGCATGAGTAAAGTCGCCTTCGATATCGGCGGCGAAACCATTTTCCGTCTCGCGCAGAAAGTCGGCCTCGGTCAGGACACCGGCCTGGGCTTCCCCGGCGAACGCGTCGGCAATCTGCCCAACTACCGCGAATGGCGCAAGGCTGAAACTGCAACCTTGTCTTACGGCTATGGTATTTCCGTGACCGCGATCCAGTTGGTGCACGCGTTCTCGGCACTGGCCAACAACGGTCGTCTCGCGCCGCTGACGCTGATCAAAACCGACAAGATGCCGCAGACCACCCAAGTGCTGCCGGAAGCCGTGGCGAAAACCATGCAGGGCATGTTGCAGCAGGTAATCGAAGCGCCGCGCGGCGTGTTCCGTGCGCAGGTGCCGGCTTATCACGTCGGCGGCAAGTCGGGTACCGCGCGCAAGACTTCGGTCGGCACCAAGGGCTACGCAGAAAACTCCTACCGTTCGCTGTTCGCCGGCTTCGGCCCGATGAGCGATCCGCGTTACGCCATTGTTGTGGTGATTGATGAGCCAACCAAGGCCGGTTACTTCGGTGGTCTGGTGTCGGCGCCAGTGTTCAGCCGTGTGATGTCCGGCACCCTGCGCCTGATGAACGTGACCCCGGACAACCTGCCGACCACCCAACAGGCCAACGCCACCCCGGTCGTTCCGCTGAAAGCCAATGGAGGGCGCGGCTGATGTCATTAAGTCTGAACAAGATATTTCCCCACGCCGGCCACGATCTGTTGATCCGTGAACTGGCGCTGGACAGCCGCAACGTGCGCGCCGGCGACTTGTTTCTTGCCGTGCCCGGCGGCCGTTTCGATGGCCGTGCGCATATCGCCGATGCCTTGCAACGCGGCGCGGCTGCCGTGGCTTATGAAGTCGAAGGCGCCACCGTGCTGCCGATCACTGACGTGCCGCTGATTCCGGTCAAGGGTCTGGCGGCGCAACTTTCGGACATTGCCGGGCGTTTTTACGGTGAGCCGAGTCATCACCTGAACCTGATCGGTGTCACCGGCACCAATGGCAAGACCAGCGTGACCCAATTGGTCGCGCAGGCGCTGGATCTGCTCGGCCAGCATTGCGGCATCGTCGGTACGCTGGGTTCCGGTTTCTACGGCGCGCTGGAAAGCGGCCTGCACACCACGCCGAATCCGATTGCCGTGCAAGCGACCCTGGGCGACCTGAAAAAGGCCGGCGCGAAAGCCGTGGCCATGGAAGTGTCGTCCCACGGTCTGGATCAGGGCCGGGTCACCGCGCTGGCCTTCGACGTGGCGGTGATGACCAACCTGTCCCGCGATCACCTGGATTATCACGGCACCATGCAGGCGTACGCCGAGGCCAAGGCCCGGCTGTTCGCCTGGAATGACCTGAAGTGCCGCGTGGTCAACCTCGACGACGATTTCGGCCGGCAACTGGCGGCGGAAAAACGCGTGTCGCGTTTGATCACCTACAGCCTGCTGGATAGCAGCGCCTACCTGTTTTGCCGCGAAGCGCAGTTCGACGATCATGGCGTGCGCGCCACGCTGGTCACGCCGCAGGGCGAGCATCACCTGCGCAGTACGCTGCTTGGTCGTTTCAACCTGAGTAACGTACTGGCCGCAGTCGGCGCCTTGCTTGGCCTGGATTACGCCCTCGACGAAATTCTCAAAGTGCTGCCGAAGCTCGAAGGCCCGGCCGGGCGCATGCAGCGTCTGGGTGGCGGCACGCAGCCGCTGGTGGTGGTCGATTACGCCCACACGCCCGATGCGCTGGAAAAGGTTCTCACTGCGCTGCGCCCGCACGTCAAAGGCCAACTGCTGTGCCTGTTCGGCTGCGGCGGTGATCGCGATCGCGGCAAACGTCCGTTGATGGCCGAAGTGGTCGAGCGTCTGGCTGACCAGGTGTTGGTCACCGACGACAACCCGCGCACTGAAGATCCGGCAGTGATCTTCGACGACATCCGCGCCGGTTTCACCGCTGTGGATAAAGTCACTTTCGTCGCCGGTCGCGGCCAGGCCATCGCGCAACTTATCGCCGGCGCGACCGCTGACGACGTGATTGTTCTCGCCGGCAAAGGTCACGAGGACTATCAGGAAATCAACGGCGTGCGCCATGCCTTTTCCGATCTGGTCGAGGCCGATCATGCCCTGACCGCGTGGGAGGTGGCCCATGCTTAAGGCCCTGACACTCAGTGAACTGACCAACGTCCTCGAAGCCCGTTTGATCGGCGCTGATGCGAGTTTCGACGGCGTCAGCATCGACAGCCGTGCGATCCAGCCTGGTCAGTTGTTCATCGCCCTGACCGGCCCGCGTTTCGACGGTCATGATTATCTGAACGACGTTGCCGGCAAAGGCGCCGTGGCGGCACTGGTCGAGCGCGAAGTCGCCGACAGCGCGTTGCCGCAATTGCTGGTCAAGGACACCCGTCAGGCGCTGGGCCAACTCGGCGCGTTGAACCGTGCTGCGTTCACCCAGCCAGTGGCGGCGGTGACCGGTTCCAGTGGCAAGACCACGGTCAAGGAAATGCTCGCGAGCATCCTGCGCACGCGCGGTCCGGTGCTGGCGACCCGTGGCAACCTGAACAACGACCTCGGCGTCCCGCTGACCCTGATCGAACTGGCGCCGGAACACACCTCCGCCGTGATCGAACTGGGCGCTTCGCGTCTCGGTGAAATCGCCTACACCGTCGGCCTGACCAAGCCGCACGTAGCGATTCTGAACAACGCCGGCACCGCTCACGTCGGTGAGTTCGGCGGTCCGGAAAAAATCGTCGAAGCCAAAGGTGAAATCATCGAGGGTCTGGCCGCCGATGGCATCGCCGTGCTCAACCTCGATGACAAGGCCTTCGGTATCTGGAGGACCCGCGCTGCCGGTCGTCAGGTGCTGACCTTCGCTCTCAGCAACAGCGAGGCGAATTTCCACGCCAGCGATCTGGCCACCGATGCCCGTGGTTGCCCGGCGTTCAATC
This sequence comes from Pseudomonas sp. FP1762, assembly GCF_030687105.1. NCBI lineage: Bacteria > Pseudomonadati > Pseudomonadota > Gammaproteobacteria > Pseudomonadales > Pseudomonadaceae > Pseudomonas > Pseudomonas sp. FP1762. Next base: position 4,896,834 of record NZ_CP117458.1, on the reverse strand, counting down.
TGCACACGCCTGAAGGTAGCGAGCGCGTGCAACTGAACCTGCTCGGTACTCATAACGTCGCCAATGCCCTGGCTGCCGCCGCTGCTGCTCACGCCTTGGGCGTGTCGCTGTTCGGCATCGCCACCGGCCTCGGTGCGGTGCAACCGGTCAAGGGGCGCACCGTCGCGCAACTGGCAAAAAACGGCATGCGCGTGATCGATGACACCTACAACGCAAACCCCACCTCGATGTGCGCGGCCGTTGATATACTCGCCGGCTTTTCCGGCCGCACCGTCCTGGTGCTCGGCGATATCGGCGAGTTGGGCGACTGGGCGGAGCAGGGGCACCGCGACGTGGGCGAGTACGCCCGAGGCAAGGTTTCTGCGCTTTACGCGGTCGGGCCGAACATGGTCCACGCGGTAAACGCTTTCGGTGAGCAGGCGCAGCACTTCGGCACCCAGGCCGAGCTGATCCAGGCCCTCGCCGCCGAGCAGGACACAAACACCACCATTTTGATCAAGGGTTCGCGCAGCGCAGCGATGGAAAACATCGTTGCGGCTCTGTGCGGGTCCAGTCTGGAGAAACATTAATGCTGCTGCTGCTAGCGGAGTATCTGCAACAGTTCTACAAAGGCTTCGCGGTCTTCCAGTACCTGACCCTGCGCGGGATTCTCGGTGTGCTGACCGCGCTGGTCTTGTCGCTGTGCTATGGCCCGTGGATGATCCGTACTCTGCAGAACCGTCAGATCGGCCAATCGGTGCGTAACGACGGTCCGCAATCGCACCTGTCCAAATCCGGTACGCCGACCATGGGTGGCGCGCTGATTCTGTCTTCGATCGGCGTCAGCACCTTGCTCTGGGCTGACCTGAGCAACCGCTACGTCTGGGTGGTGCTGCTGGTGACCCTGCTGTTCGGCGCCATCGGCTGGGTCGACGATTACCGCAAAGTCATCGAGAAGAACTCCCGTGGCCTGCCGAGCCGCTGGAAGTATTTCTGGCAGTCGGTGTTCGGCCTCGGCGCTGCGATCTTCCTTTATATGACTGCCGCGACGCCGGTGGAAACCACGCTGATTCTGCCGATGCTCAAGGACTACAGCATCCCGCTGGGCGCCGGTTTCATCGTGCTGACCTACTTCGTCATTGTCGGTTCGAGCAACGCGGTCAACCTGACTGACGGCCTCGACGGCCTGGCGATCATGCCGACGGTGATGGTCGGCGGCGGCCTGGGGATTTTCTGCTACCTGTCGGGCAACGTGAAGTTCGCCGAATACCTGCTGATTCCTTACGTGCCGGGCGCAGGCGAATTGATCGTGTTCTGCGGTGCACTGATCGGTGCCGGCCTCGGTTTCCTCTGGTTCAACACCTATCCAGCGCAGGTGTTCATGGGCGACGTCGGTGCCCTGGCACTCGGCGCGGCACTGGGCACCATCGCGGTGATCGTCCGTCAGGAAATCGTCCTGTTCATCATGGGCGGCGTGTTCGTGATGGAAACCCTGTCAGTGGTCATTCAGGTTGCCTCCTTTAAGCTGACCGGTCGCCGCGTGTTCCGCATGGCGCCGATTCACCACCACTTTGAACTCAAGGGCTGGCCCGAGCCGCGCGTGATCGTCCGTTTCTGGATCATCACCGTGATTCTCGTCCTGGTCGGCCTTGCCACCCTGAAGCTGAGGTAGAACGAGTGTCTCTGATCGCTTCTGACCACTTCCGCATCGTTGTCGGCCTCGGCAAGAGCGGCATGTCCCTGGTTCGCTTCCTGGCGAACCGGGGCACGTCGTTTGCTGTGGCCGACACGCGGGAAAATCCACCGGAACTGGCCACGCTCAAGCGTGACTATCCGCACGTGGAAGTGCGTTGTGGCGAGCTGGACGTCGAATTCCTCTGCCGTGCCGACGAGCTCTACGTAAGCCCCGGCTTGGCGCTGGCGACTCCGGCCCTGCAAGCCGCCGCTGCCCGTGGCGTGAAAATGTCTGGCGACATCGAGTTGTTCGCGCGTTACGCGCGGGCGCCGATCGTCGCGATCACCGGCTCCAACGCGAAAAGCACCGTGACCACGCTGGTCGGTGAGATGGCGGCTGCGGCCGGCAAGCGCGTCGCCGTTGGCGGCAACCTCGGCACGCCAGCGCTGGACCTGCTCAGCGATGACGTCGAGCTGTACGTCATGGAGTTGTCGAGTTTCCAGCTGGAAACCACCGACCAGCTCAACGCCGAAGTCGCCACCGTACTGAACATCAGCGAAGACCACATGGATCGCTACAGCGGTCTGCCGGCCTATCACCTGGCCAAGCACCGGATCTTCCGGGGCGCGAAGCAGTTTGTGGTCAACCGTCAGGATGCCCTGAGCCGTCCATTGATCGGTGAAGGTCAGCCATGCTGGACCTTTGGCCTGAGCAAACCGGATTTCAAAGCGTTCGGCATTCGCGAAGAAGACGGCGAGAAGTACCTCTCCTTCGAATTCCAGAACCTGATGCCCGTGCGTGAACTGAAGATTCGCGGTGCGCATAACCAGTCCAACGCGCTCGCCGCATTGGCACTGGGTCACGCTGTGGGTCTGCCGTTCGACGCCATGCTCGCGGCGCTGCGCACGTTTGCCGGGCTCGAACACCGCTGCCAGTGGGTGCGCGATCTCGATGGCGTGGCCTATTACAACGATTCCAAAGCCACCAACGTTGGCGCCGCTCTGGCGGCCATCGAAGGCCTCGGTGCGGACATCGACGGCAAGGTCATTCTGATCGCCGGCGGTGACGGCAAAGGCGCCGAATTCAACGATCTGCGCGATCCGGTGGCGGCCAACTGCCGCGCCGTGGTGCTGATGGGGCGTGACTCCGACAAGATCGGCGAGGCCATTGGCGATGCCGTGCCGCTGATCCGCGCGACCTCGCTGGTCGACGCCGTCGCGCAATGCCGCGCAGCTGCCCAGCCGGGTGACGTGGTGCTGCTGTCTCCGGCCTGCGCCAGTTTCGACATGTTCAAGAATTACGAAGACCGTGGTCACCAGTTCGTCCGCGCTGTGGAGGAACTGGCATGAACTTGAGAAACATCATCAAGCCGTACCCGTCGCCGCTGATCACCGGGCGTGGCATCGACCTCGACTTCCCGATGCTCGCCGGTTGCCTGGCGCTGCTCGGCCTGGGCCTGATCATGATCGCTTCGGCGTCCACCGAAGTGGCGGCGGCGCAGTCGGGCAGTCCGCTGTATTACATGATTCGCCACCTTATCTATGTGGTGCTGGGTCTGGGCGCGTGCATTGTCACCATGATGATCCCGATCGCCACTTGGCAGCGCCTCGGCTGGATGATGCTGATCGGTGCGTTCGGCCTGTTGGTGATGGTGATCATCCCCGGCATCGGCCGCGAAGTGAACGGTTCGATGCGCTGGATCGGTTTCAGCTTCTTCAACGTGCAGCCGTCGGAAATCGCCAAGGTGTTCGTGGTGATCTACCTCGCCGGTTATCTGGTGCGCCGGCAGAAAGAAGTGCGCGAGAGCTGGATGGGCTTCTTCAAGCCGTTCATCGTCCTGCTGCCGATGGCGGGTCTGTTGCTGATGGAACCGGACTTCGGTGCCACCGTAGTCATGATGGGCGCGGCGGCGGCGATGCTGTTCCTTGGCGGGGTCGGGCTGTTCCGCTTCTCGCTGATGGTGGTGCTGGCGGTTGGCGCGGTGGTTCTGCTGATTCAGATGCAGCCGTATCGAATGGCGCGTCTGACCAACTTCGCCGACCCGTGGGCCGACCAGTTCGGTGCCGGCTATCAGTTGTCGCAGGCCTTGATCGCTTTCGGTCGCGGCGAGTGGCTGGGCGTCGGCCTGGGCAACAGCGTGCAGAAACAGTTTTATCTGCCGGAAGCGCACACCGACTTCGTGTTCTCGGTACTTGCCGAAGAACTGGGCGCCGTGGGTTCGTTGTGCACCGTCGCGCTGTTCGTGTTCGTGTGTATTCGCGGCATGTACATCGGCCTGTGGGCGGAGAAGGCCAAGCAGTTCTTTGCCGCTTACGTGGCTTACGGCTTGTCGTTCCTGTGGATTGGTCAGTTCCTGATCAACATCGGTGTGAACGTCGGCCTGCTGCCAACCAAGGGTCTGACCTTGCCGTTCCTCAGTTACGGCGGCAGCTCGCTGGTGATCTGCTGCGCCTGTCTGGGCCTGTTGCTGCGCATCGAGTGGGAGAGTCGAACCCACCTGGGCAGCGAAGAGATGGAATTCCAGGAGAGCGACTTCGCCGAGGAGCCGACTCATGGGCGCTAACGTATTGATCATGGCCGGCGGTACCGGCGGCCACGTGTTCCCGGCGCTGGCCTGTGCCCGCGAGTTTCAGGCGCGCGGCTACACCGTGCACTGGCTCGGCACGCCACGGGGGATCGAAAACGAACTGGTCCCGGCGGCAGGGCTTGAACTGCACCGGATCAACGCCAGCGGTCTGCGTGGCAAGGGCAAGCTGTCGCTGCTCAAGGCGCCGCTGATGCTGCTGAAATCGGTGTGGCAGGCGCGGGCGATCATGCGCCGTCTGAAGCCGGTGTGCGTGGTTGGCTTCGGCGGTTATGTGACCGGCCCTGGTGGTCTTGCCGCGAAACTGGCTGGCGTGCCGGTGATCGTTCACGAGCAGAACGCTGTCGCCGGCACCGCCAATCGGTTGCTGGTGCCGTTCGCCGCCCGAGTGTGTGAAGCGTTCCCCGACACCTTTACTCTGTCGGACAGCCGCCGTACCACCGGTAATCCGGTGCGCAGCGAGCTGTTCCTCGACACATCGCGACCGGCGCTGGCCGGGCGCAAAGCGCGTTTGCTGATCCTTGGCGGCAGCCTGGGCGCAGAACCGTTGAACAAATTGCTGCCTGAAGCCCTGGCCCAAGTCGCTGCCGACCTGCGCCCGGAAGTGTTTCATCAGGCCGGCAAAAACCACGATGAAGTGACTGCCGAGCGTTACCGCGCCGTGGGTGTGGAAGCGCAGGTGCAGCCGTTCATCAAAGACATGGCCCAGGCCTATGGCTGGGCTGACCTGGTGGTGTGCCGCGCTGGCGCGTTGACCATCAGTGAGCTGGCGGCCGCCGGTCTGCCCTCGATGCTGGTGCCTTTGCCCCACGCGATCGACGATCACCAGACCCGCAACGCCGATTATTTGGCCCGCGAAGGCGCTGCCTTCCTGATGCCGCAAAGAACGACTGGTGCCGCGGATCTTGCCGCGCGCCTGACAGAGGTCTTGATGCAACCGCAACGACTCGAAGCAATGGCCCAAGCGGCCCGCCGACTGGCCAAACCCGATGCCACCCGTAGCGTGGTCGATACCTGTCTGGAGGTGGCCCATGGTTGAGAATCAGAAAGCCATGCCACAACCGGAAATGCGCCGCATCCGTCGCATCCACTTCGTCGGCATCGGCGGCGTGGGCATGTGCGGCATCGCTGAAGTGTTGTTGAACCTGGGCTATCAAGTCTCCGGTTCCGACCTGAAAGCCTCGCCGGTCACCGAGCGCCTGGAAACCTTCGGCGCGCAGATCTTCATCGGTCACCGTGCCGAGAACGCCGCTACCGCCGACGTGCTGGTGGTGTCGAGCGCAGTGAACACGTCCAACCCGGAAGTGGCGACTGCCCTTGAGCGCCGCATTCCAGTGGTGCCGCGTGCAGAAATGCTCGCCGAGCTGATGCGCTATCGCCACGGCATCGCCGTCGCCGGTACCCATGGCAAAACCACCACCACCAGCCTGATCGCTTCGGTGTTCGCGGCCGGTGGTCTGGACCCGACATTCGTGATCGGTGGTCGTCTGAACGCGGCGGGCACCAACGCCCAGCTCGGCACCAGCCGTTACCTGATCGCCGAAGCGGACGAAAGCGATGCGAGCTTCCTGCATCTGCAGCCGCTGGTGGCCGTGGTCACCAACATAGACGCCGACCACATGGCGACCTACGACGGTGACTTCAACAAACTGAAGAAAACCTTCGTCGAATTCCTGCACAACCTGCCGTTCTACGGTTTGGCGGTGATGTGCCTGGACGATCCGGTGGTGCGCGAAATCCTGCCGCTGGTCAAGCGTCCGACCGTTACCTACGGCTTCAGCGAAGACGCCGATGTGCGCGCGATCAATGTCCGTCAGCAGGGCATGCAGACCTTCTTCACCGTCCTGCGCCCGGATCGCGAGCCGCTGGACGTGTCGGTGAACATGCCCGGCAACCATAACGTGCTCAACTCGCTGGCGACCATCTGCATCGCCACCGACGAAGGCGTCAGCGATGAAGCCATCGTTCAGGGCCTGTCAGGCTTCCAGGGCGTCGGTCGACGCTTTCAGGTCTACGGCGAGCTGCCGGTGGACGGCGGCAACGTGATGCTGGTCGACGACTACGGTCACCACCCGACCGAAGTTGCTGCCGTGATCAAAGCCGTGCGCGGTGGCTGGCCGGAGCGTCGTCTGGTGATGGTCTACCAGCCGCACCGCTACAGCCGCACCCGTGATCTGTACGACGACTTCGTCAATGTACTGGCCGACGCCAACGTGCTGCTGCTGATGGAAGTCTATCCGGCCGGCGAAGAGCCGATCCCTGGCGCCGACAGCCGCAAGCTGTGCAACAGCATCCGTCAGCGCGGTCAGCTCGACCCGATCTACATCGAGCGTGGCGTTGACTTGGCGCCGTTGGTCAAGCCGCTGCTGCGCGCCGGCGACATTCTGTTGTGCCAGGGCGCTGGTGACATCGGCGGTCTCGCGCCGAAGCTGTTGAAAAGTGAATTGTTCGCCGGCGCCGTGGCGGCGCCGGTCGAGGGGAAGTTGAAATGACTGCTGCCTACGCCAAGCTGTTCTCCACCATCGCGCCGAAAGACTTCGGCCGCGTCGCCGTGCTCTTCGGCGGCCTGAGTGCCGAGCGTGAGGTTTCGCTGAAATCCGGCAACGCCGTGCTCGAGGCGCTGCAAAGCGCTGGCGTCGATGCGTTCGGCATCGATGTCGGTGAAGACTTCCTGCAGCGTCTGCTCAGCGAAAAGATCGACCGCGCGTTCATCATTCTCCACGGTCGCGGCGGTGAAGACGGCAGCATGCAGGGCCTGCTCGAGTGCGCGGGCATCCCGTACACCGGCAGCGGCATCCTCGCCTCGGCACTGGCGATGGACAAGCTGCGTACCAAGCAGGTCTGGCACAGCCTCGGGATTCCGACGCCGCGTCACGCCGTGCTGTGCAGCGAAGCCGATTGTATTTCCGCAGCGACGGAACTGGGCCTGCCTTTGATCGTCAAACCGGCGCATGAAGGTTCAAGTATCGGGATGGCCAAAGTGAATTCTGCGTCCGAGTTGATCGACGCATGGAAAGCGGCCAGTACCTACGATTCGCAAGTGTTGGTCGAGCAATGGATTCAAGGTCCGGAGTTCACCATCGCCACCCTGCGTGACCAGGTGTTGCCTCCAATCGCCCTGGGTACACCGCACACATTTTACGACTACGACGCCAAGTACATCGCCAACGATACCCAGTACCGCATTCCGTGCGGGCTGGACGCGGCCAAGGAACAGGAACTCATGGAACTCACGGCCAAGGCCTGTGAGGCGCTGGGTATCGCCGGTTGGGGCCGGGCGGACGTGATGCAGGACGCCGACGGGCAGTTCTGGTTCCTCGAAGTCAATACCGCACCGGGCATGACCGATCACAGCCTGGTGCCGATGGCGGCGCGGGCTGCCGGTCTGGATTTCCAGCAACTGGTTCTGGCCATTCTGGCCGCCAGCGTTGAAGACGCAGGCGCAACAGAGGCGCGAGGTTAAGACCATGCAAGGCGCTCATCTCAGACATCAGCCACCCGCACCCGGCCGCAAGCCGGTGCCGCGGGGTGCCAGCCGAATGGTGGCGAAAGAGCCGATGTCCGCGCGCCTGCCGAAAGCCAATTTCGGCTTTCTGAAAAGCCTGTTCTGGCCGGTGCTGCTGGTGGCGCTGGGCTTTGGTACCTACGAAGGCGCGCAGCGTCTGCTGCCGTACGCCGACCGGCCGATCAGCAAGATCGCGGTGCAGGGCGACCTCAGCTACATCAGCCAGCAGGCGGTGCAGCAGCGGATCGCGCCGTTCGTGGCGTCGAGCTTCTTCACCATCGACCTCGCCGGTATGCGTACCGAGCTCGAGCAGATGCCCTGGATCGCCCACGCCGAAGTGCGTCGGGTGTGGCCGGATCAGGTAGTGATCCGCCTCGAAGAGCAATTGCCGGTGGCGCGTTGGGGCGACGAGTCATTGCTCAACAACCAGGGCCAGGCGTTCACGCCCAAGGAACTGGCGAACTACGAACACCTGCCGCAGCTGTTCGGCCCACAACGGGCTCAGCAGCAGGTGATGCAGCAGTATCAGGTGCTGAGCCAGATGTTGCGCCCGTTGGGTTTTTCGATTGCACGCCTGGAATTGCGTGAACGCGGCAGCTGGTTCCTGACCACCGGTGCCGGCAGTTCCGGCCCCGGCATCGAGTTGCTGCTGGGACGCGGCAACCTGGTGGAAAAGATGCGCCGCTTTATCGCCATCTATGACAAGACGCTGAAAGAGCAGATTACGAACATTGCGCGCATCGATCTGCGCTACGCCAACGGCCTCGCTGTTGGCTGGCGGGAACCCGTAGCGCCGACGACAGCCCAACCCGCTGTCGCAAAGAATTAAGAAGAGGCAGGACCCATGGCAAACGTGCAAAGCGGCAAAATGATCGTCGGTCTGGATATCGGCACCTCCAAAGTGGTGGCGCTGGTAGGCGAGGTCGCGGACGACGGCCAGCTGGAAATCGTCGGGATCGGTACGCATCCGTCCCGCGGCCTGAAGAAGGGCGTGGTGGTCAACATCGAATCCACCGTGCAGTCGATCCAGCGCGCGATCGAAGAAGCCCAACTGATGGCTGGCTGCCGCATTCACTCGGCGTTCGTCGGCGTGGCCGGCAATCATATCCGCAGCCTGAACTCCCACGGCATCGTCGCGATCCGTGATCGCGAGGTCAGCTCGGCTGACCTTGAGCGTGTGCTTGACGCCGCTCAGGCCGTGGCGATCCCGGCTGACCAGCGCGTGCTGCACACCCTGCCGCAGGATTACGTGATCGATAACCAGGAAGGCGTGCGCGAGCCACTGGGCATGTCCGGCGTGCGTCTGGAAGCCAAGGTTCACGTGGTCACCTGCGCCGTCAACGCTGCACAGAACATTGAAAAATGCGTGCGTCGCTGCGGTCTGGAAATCGACGACATCATTCTCGAGCAACTGGCCTCGGCCTACTCGGTCCTCACCGACGACGAGAAAGAACTGGGCGTGTGCCTGGTCGACATCGGCGGCGGCACCACCGACATCGCGATCTTCACCGAAGGCGCGATCCGTCACACCGCCGTGATCCCGATTGCCGGTGATCAAGTGACCAACGACATCGCCATGGCGTTGCGCACCCCGACCCAGTACGCCGAAGAGATCAAGATCCGTTACGCCTGCGCCCTGGCCAAACTGGCCGGTGCCGGTGAAACCATCAAGGTGCCGAGCGTTGGCGACCGTCCACCGCGTGAGCTGTCGCGTCAGGCCTTGGCCGAAGTGGTCGAGCCGCGTTACGACGAACTGTTCACCCTGATCCAGGCCGAGCTGCGTCGCAGCGGCTACGAAGACCTGATCCCGGCGGGCATCGTGCTCACCGGCGGTACGTCGAAAATGGAAGGCGCCACTGAACTGGCCGAAGAAATCTTCCACATGCCGGTGCGCCTCGGTGTACCGCATGGCGTGAAAGGTCTGGATGACGTGGTGCGCAACCCGATTTATTCCACTGGCGTCGGCTTGTTGATGTACGGCCTGCAAAAGCAGTCCGATGGAGTTTCGTTCTCCGGCATCGGCAGCCGCGACAGCTACAGCAGCGAAGAGCCTCAGGCGCCGCTGCTGGACCGACTGAAAAAGTGGGTTCAGGGCAATTTTTAAAAGCTTTACCGCAACACCGCTACAAACAGCAGTAGGCGAAAAAACTAGAGAATGTAAGGAGAGGGAAAATGTTCGAACTCGTAGACAACATCCCCGCAAGCCCGGTAATCAAAGTTATCGGTGTCGGCGGTGGCGGCGGCAACGCTGTCAATCACATGGTCAAGAGCAACATCGAAGGCGTTGAGTTCATCTGCGCCAACACCGATGCTCAAGCGCTGAAAAACATCGGCGCGCGGACCATCCTGCAACTGGGCACCGGCGTGACCAAGGGCCTGGGTGCCGGCGCCAATCCTGAAGTCGGCCGTCAAGCCGCTCTGGAAGACCGTGAGCGCATCGCTGAAGTGCTAGCCGGCACCAACATGGTGTTCATCACCACCGGCATGGGCGGCGGTACCGGTACCGGTGCAGCGCCGATCATCGCCGAAGTGGCCAAGGAAATGGGCATCCTGACCGTTGCGGTCGTGACCCGTCCGTTCCCGTTCGAAGGCCGCAAGCGTATGCAGATCGCCGACGAAGGCATCCGCATGCTTTCGGAAAGCGTCGACTCGCTGATCACCATTCCGAACGAAAAACTGCTGACCATCCTCGGCAAAGACGCAAGCCTCTTGTCGGCTTTCGCCAAGGCTGACGATGTACTGGCCGGTGCCGTTCGCGGTATCTCCGACATCATCAAGCGTCCGGGCATGATCAACGTCGACTTCGCCGACGTGCGCACCGTGATGAGCGAAATGGGCATGGCGATGATGGGCACTGGCTGCGCCAGCGGTCCGAACCGTGCACGTGAAGCTACCGAAGCGGCAATCCGCAACCCGTTGCTGGAAGACGTCAACCTGCAAGGCGCGCGCGGCATTCTGGTTAACATCACCGCCGGTCCTGACCTGTCCCTGGGTGAGTACTCCGACGTGGGTTCGATCATCGAAGCCTTTGCTTCCGAGCACGCGATGGTCAAAGTCGGTACCGTTATCGATCCGGACATGCGCGACGAGCTGCACGTGACTGTGGTTGCCACCGGTCTGGGCGCGAAAATCGAGAAGCCTGTGAAGGTCATCGACAACACCGTTCACACCTCCATGGCCTCGGCGCAGGTGCAACAACCGGCTCCGGCCCGTCAGGAGCAGCCAGCGGTTAACTACCGTGATCTGGACCGTCCGACCGTCATGCGCAACCAGGCTCAGGCCGGTGCTGCGGCTGCCGCGAAGATGAATCCGCAGGATGACCTGGACTATCTGGACATTCCGGCATTCCTGCGTCGTCAGGCCGATTGATGGAATGTATCAGGGCTATGAAGGTGATTGGTGTTCAGCAAAGGCATGGTCTGCTATCATCGCCAGCCTTTGTTGATACCAGTTCGCAATTTGCGCTGAAGCGGCCCAAGCCATGATTAAACAACGCACACTGAAAAATATTATCCGTGCCACAGGTGTAGGCCTGCATTCCGGCGAGAAGGTCTATTTGACCCTCAAGCCTGCGCCTGTCGACACTGGCATTGTGTTTTGTCGCGCTGACCTCGACCCTGTGGTGCAGATTCCTGCCCGCGCGGAAAACGTCGGTGAAACCACTATGTCGACGACGCTGATCAATGGCGACGTCAAAGTGGACACGGTAGAGCACTTGCTCTCGGCCATGGCTGGCCTGGGCATCGATAACGCCTACGTCGAGCTCTCCGCGTCCGAAGTCCCGATCATGGATGGCAGCGCTGGACCCTTCGTATTCCTGATTCAATCGGCAGGCCTGGAAGAACAGGACGCCGCCAAGAAATTCATCCGCATCCTGCGTGAAGTGACAGTGGAAGACGGCGACAAGCGCGCCACTTTCGTCCCTTTCGAAGGCTTCAAGGTGAGCTTCGAGATCGATTTCGATCACCCGGTATTCCGGGACCGCACCCAGAGTGCAAGCGTGGATTTTTCCAGCACTTCGTTCGTAAAAGAAGTCAGCCGCGCCCGTACCTTTGGTTTCATGAGTGACATCGAGTACCTGCGCAAGCACAACCTCGCACTCGGCGGCAGCGTGGAAAACGCGATCGTGGTCGACGCTGATGGCGTGTTGAACGAAGACGGTCTTCGTTATGAAGACGAATTCGTCAAACACAAGATCCTCGATGCGATTGGCGACCTGTACCTGCTGGGCAACAGCCTGATTGGTGAGTTCAAAGGCTTCAAGTCCGGTCATGCACTGAACAACCAGCTGCTGCGCAAATTGATTGAGCAGACAGATGCTTGGGAAGTGGTGACGTTCGAAGACGCCAGCACCGCACCGATCTCTTACATGCGCCCTGTTGCGGCGGTGTAAGTAAAAAACCTCTCTAGTTTTTTGAAGGCCATCCTCGGATGGCCTTTTTTTATGCCCTTTAAAAGATCAAAAGATCGCAGCCTTCGGCAGCTCCTACAGGGGAACGCATTCCAGATGTAGGAGCTGCCGAAGGCTGCGATCTTTTGACTTTAAACTGACACTACAACGCGATTGCGCCCGCCTTCCTTGGCCTGATACAGCGCCTTGTCCGCTGCAAACAGCAGCTGCTCCAGGGTCATCTCGCTCGCCGATGTCCATGTCGAGATGCCGATACTCACGGTCATCGACCGCTCAGCGCCTTCGACCCAGGGCAAGTTTTCCACAGCCTGGCGAATCTGCTCGGCGATCTGCTGCGCCCCGGCGCTGTCGGTCTCGGCGAGAATCACCGAAAACTCCTCACCGCCATACCGCGCGACCAGATCCGCCGGGCGTCGCACGTTCGCGGTGATTACCCTGGCCAGTTCACGCAACACCTGATCCCCAGCCTGATGGCCATGGCGATCATTGAAGGCCTTGAAGTGGTCGGCATCGATCATCATCACCGACAGCGGCTGGCCCGAGCGCTGGGCGCGGAACCATTCGTGGCGCAGGGTCTGGTCGAGCATGCGTCGGTTGGCAACGCCGGTCAGATCATCGGTGGCAGCCAGTTGCGCCAGTTCGCGTTCGGCGCGATGGCGCAAACGCAGTTCCCGGGCGAGCAGCCAGGTCAGCCACAACAGCCCCAGGCACAACACGCCGGTGGCGCCGCTGATCAGAATCGCTGTGCGGCGCCAGGTGCCGAACACCTCCTCGCTGGACAGCGCGACCATCACCGTCAACGGCAGATTGCCGACCCGCGAGTAGGTATAGAGCCGGCGTTGTTTATCCATGCTCGAGGTACTGGTGAAACTGCCGCTGCCATCGCGATCGTTGAGAATCCGCACGACGTTGGGGCGGTTGCCGAAGCTTTTGCCGACTGAATCGCTTTGCAGATACGGCTTCTGCGCGAGCAGCACGCCATCGCTGTTGATGATGTTCAATGTGCTGTCGGTGCCGATGTCGAGGCTTTTGAACAGGTCGTCGAAGTAGTCGAGTTTCAGCGACGCCACCGCTACGCCGAGGAATTCACCGGTCTGCGAGGAGATGCGCCGGCTGAAGCTGATGCGCCACTGATCGGCTTCTTCACAATCGCAACGGGTCTTGAACGGGCGGCTGATGAACATGCCCATGTCACGGTTGAACGCATGGGCGAGGAAATAATCGCGGTCGGCGAAATTGCCCGGTTTCGGTTCGATGCGCGAGGAGTCGGCGATCACCTCGCCATGCTTGTCGAGCAGGAGGATGTCGCCCTTGAAACGCGTGGTGGCAGAGCGATCGAACAGTGCCAGATGACGGATCTGCGGCGAGACGTTCTGCAGGTCGTCACGCTGGGCGGCGGCGATCAGGCCTTGCAGCGTCAGGTCGTACAGCTCGACGGTGCGCAGCACATCGGCGTCGATCAATTGCGCAATGGTCGTGGCGCGGCGCGTGGCGACTTCCTGCGCACTGGCGTACTCGCGGATCAGCAGGAAGGTGACGATGCACACCATCGCAATCACGGTCAGCAGACTGCCGAGGATCAGCAGGCGCTCGGGGCGACCGGTAAGGCCTGTGATGGAAGGCGTGCGGCTGGCGATCATGATGGGGAGCCGGTTGAAGTGGTTTCATAAGCTTAGTTGGGCTGACGCCGGACGAACCTGTGGGAGCGAGCCTGCTCGCGAAAGCGGTGTGTCATTCAACACAGATGTTGACTGACAATCAGCTTTCGCGAGCAGGCTCGCTCCCACAGGGTAGATCACAGGATCTGAAAAACGCAGCGCCGATCTTAGAAGACGTTGACCGGGTAGTCGATGATCACGCGGTATTCATCTGTATCCGAATCAATCGCGCCGTAGCCGTTGCCGCCACGGTTGGTGGCCCATTGCAGGCGCACCGCGAGATCCTTGGCCTGACCGCTTTGCACGACGTACTGCAAATCGATGTCGCGTTCCCAATGCTTGGCGTTATGGCCGTCGGCGCTGTACCAGCTGGAATAGCCTGGGCTGTTCGGGTCGGCTTTGGTCAGATCCACCGTGCCGCGTGAATAGGACAGCGCCGAGGTCAATCCGGGCATGCCGAGGCCAGTGAAGTCGTAAGCGTACTTGAGCTTCCAAGAGCGTTCGTTCGGGCCGTTGAAGTCCGAATACTGCTGCGAGTTGTCGAGGTAAACGCTGTCGCCCTGGCTGATGTAGTCGAACGGCGTGTTGCCGTTGACCCGCTGATAGGCGGCAGTGACGCTGTGGCTGCCGATGCCGACGGTGAGATGCGCGCTCCAGGTGTTGTTGTCGATATCGCCGAGCAGCGCATCACCGGTGTCTTGCGTGTGATAGAAGTGCAGGCCCGGGTTGAGGCTGACCAGATCGTTCAGTTGCCAGGTGTAGTCGAGGTCGTAGTAGTACTGGTTCCAGATGTCCTTGAGCTCGGACGCGTAAAGGCTGCTGGTCAGGCCCTCAACGCCGCTCCAGGCCACACCGGCCCAGTTCAGGTGGCGGCTTTCGTCACCGTCGCTGAGGGTGCCGTACGACGTACCAATTCGCGTATGACCGCTCTGGTTATACGGCTTGGTGAAACTGGCCTGGCCACCTTCGATCAGCCAGCCGTCGAAGCTGCGGTTACTCAGGCTGATGCCACGAAAGGTCTGCGGCAGCATCCGCGTGTCGCCGCCGGCAATCACCGGGTTGGTGAGGAACAGGTCACCGGCCTTCAGTTCGGTATCGAATGCTCGCAGCTTCAGGGTCCCGCCGGCGGTTGAAAACGAGCCCGGCGCTTTGCCGTTGCCGTCGCTGATCGGCAGGATGCTCGAACCGTCGGTCCCGCCTCCGCCATCGAGTTTCAAGCCGAGCATGGCATGAGCATCGACGCCGAAGCCGACCGTGCCTTCGGTATAACCCGATTCGAAAACCCCGAGAAAACCTTGCCCCCATTCAATGTTGTCGTCCGCCTTCTGCAAGCGGTTGCGATTCATGTAGTAGTTGCGGGCATTGAGGCTGAGGCTTGAGCCTTCGACGAAACCTTGTTCAGCGGGCTCGTCGGCGTGGGCGGCGGGAGCAATCGTTGCGGCAATTGCAATGAACAGCGGGGTGAGGCGGGCAGGGTAAAACACGTGCGGTGGAGCTCCTTGGGTCAGCGGGCCGCTCTGGTTCATGAGCGGCTTGATGTTTCTTGTTTTTTCAGACGCGCCAGACGGCTTTCAGACCACAACGAAAAAAGGCCGCTGAATGGCAGCGGCCTGGAGTGACGACGGTTGAACGGGAAGAGCCAAACAACCGCGTCGAGGGAAACCTTTCGCGGTGAGACTCAGCTGTCTTTCTCGAGCGCTTGAGCCTGGGAAGTAGCGGCCTGCGGGGATTGCGTCGCGTCTTGAGCCTTGGCCATCACTTCGGCCTGATGCTGATCGAATGCCTGTGCGCGCGCGACGTTGTGCGCCACGAACGCTTGCGATTCTTCAGCCATCGCCATCGGCGACAGGATCAATGAGGACAAAACGAATGCGCTGGCAATACCCATACTGTTGGACATCTTGAAAACCTTCTCGCTTGGCGAGTGCTGTTTGGTGCGGGCAAAGATAAGGTTGCCGAGGGTTGGGAAACAGCGCGATTTTCATAAATGACTGTTACAGCAAAAGCAAAGATCGGCACGGGTAACAACCCGGTCTGTGCGTGATGGTGGCCTGTGGCGAGGGGATTTATCCCCGTTGGGCTGCGAAGCGGCCCCAAGAATTCCAGCCTCAAAGATTCTTAGAGCTTGTGCACAGGATTTGCGACTGCTGCGCAGCCGAGCGGGGATAAATCCCCTCGCCACAGGGCTTGGCTGAGCATTCAGACCGGGAGATGGATGCCAAAGGTGTTCATGCCCCGATCACTGCGCACAAACACATCCCCGCCATGCATCAGCGCAATCGCCTTGACGATCGCCAGCCCCAGCCCGTGGTTATTGCCGCTGTTGCTACGCGAGGCATCGACCCGATAAAACCGTTCGAACAACCTCGGCAGATGCTCACTGGCAATCGGCGTCCCGGGATTGGCCACGCCAATGCTCACCTGGTGTTCTTCAACCTCGATGCGCACCTCGATCACCTGGCCCGGATCGGTATGCTGCACCGCGTTGCTGAGTAAATTGATCAATGCCCGGCGCAGGTGCGCGACCTCGATCTGCACTTGCGCATCGCCGCTGACCTGCACTTCAACCTGCGCGTCTTCAAGGATGAAATCCAGATAGTCCAGTGTCGTCGCCACCTCATCAGCCAATGACGTCGAGGTCAGTTTGGTCGCTTTATTGCCTTGATCGGCGCTGGCCAGAAACAGCATGTCGTTGATGATCGAGCGCAGTCGCTCAAGCTCTTCGAGATTGGATTGCAGCACTTCGAAATAGTGTTCGGCGGAGCGCCCGCGAGTCAGTGCGACCTGGGTCTGGCCGATCAGGTTGGTCAGCGGCGAACGCAGTTCATGAGCGACGTCGGCGTTGAACGATTCCAGCCGCGAATAGGCCAGTTCAACCCGTTCCAGAGTTGAGTTGAACGATTCGACAAACTGCTCCAGTTCCGGCGGCAGCGGCGACAGGCGCAAGCGTCCGGCGCGCAGTGGTGGGGCCAGACGCTGGGCTTCCTGCGACAGCTTGATCAGCGGTTTCAGACCAATGCGCGCCACCCAATAGCCCAGCGCCGAGGCCAGCAGCACCCCGACAATCGCCAGACTGATCAGGGCGATGAGCAAGTGATGCTGGGTCTGATGCAGCGTCTCGGTGTCGATGCCGATCATGAAGCGCAGCGGCGGGCGCTGGTCCTTGGCCGGGAACTGACTGACCAGCACTTTCAGCGGGTAGGGCTGATCGGGCAGTTGCAGATCATGCATGCCCAACGGGCCGTTGGTGGCCGCGCGAATCTGCGGCGTAAGGTTGCCGTACTCGTAGCGCGGATCACCGCTGCTGATCCAGAAGCTGATGCGCTTGTCTTCCTCACCGAGCAGTTTGAGCTTGTTGTTGATCTTCACCCAATGCTCCGGCGTGCCGTAACGGCCAACGGTGGATTCGAGCACGCTGTACCGCGCATCCAGCTCGGCTTCGGGCAACAATCCCAAGCCCTTGTCCACCTGTTGATACAGCGCGCCACCAATCAACAGAAACACCACCAGCGCCACCAGCGTGAACATGCCGCTGAGGCGCAAGGCAATCGAGTTACTGGACACCACGGCTCTCCAGCACATAACCCATGCCGCGAATGGTGTGCAGCAGTTTTTCGTTGAACGGCCCGTCGAGCTTGGCGCGCAGGCGTTTGATCGCGACTTCGACGACGTTGGCGTCACTGTCAAAATTGATGTCCCAGACCATTTCGGCGATTGCGGTCTTCGAAAGGATTTCGCCCTGGCGACGGGCCAGCACGCTGAGCAGGGAGAACTCTTTCGCCGTCAGGTCCAGGCGCGTGCCGGCGCGGGTGGCCTTGCGGCTGATCAGGTCGATCCACAGGTCGGCGATGGTCACTTGCAACGGTTCGTGGCCGCCGCTGCGCCGGGTCAGCGCTTGCAGGCGGGCGACCAGTTCGAGAAAGGAAAACGGTTTGCCGAGGTAATCGTCGGCGCCGTCGCGCAGGCCCTTTATCCGATCTTCGACGCGCTCGCGGGCGGTGAGCATGATCACCGGGGTTTGCTTGCGCGCACGCAATGCGCGCAGTACGCCGAAGCCATCGAGCCCCGGCAACATGACGTCGAGGACGATCACGGCGTAATCGCATTCCAGCGCCAGATGCAGGCCTTCGACGCCGTCGCGGGCAAGGTCCACGGTGTAGCCCTGTTCGGTCAGGCCCCGGTGCAGATAGTCCGCGGTTTTTTCTTCGTCTTCGATAATCAGAACGCGCATGACCGCCTCAGTCTGTGGTCGCCAGTGCCGTTGCGGGCGTTGGGGCTGGTGGGTGTGAGTGCCGGTGAAACAGCCGCTCGAGCCATAAGTATATGACCGGCGTGGTGAACAGCGTCAGCATCTGGCTGACCAGCAAACCACCGACCACGGCAATGCCCAACGGCTGGCGCAGTTCGGCGCCGGTGCCGTAACCGAGCATCAGCGGCAACGCACCGAGCAGGGCGGCGAGGGTGGTCATGATGATTGGCCGGAACCGGGTGATGCACGCCTCGAAAATCGCCTCCTGCGGCGGCAGACCGCGCTGGCGCTGCGCTTCAAGCGCGAAGTCGATCATCAGGATGCCGTTCTTCTTGACGATACCGATCAGCAGCACCAGCCCGATCAACGCCATGATCGAAAAGTCCTGGCCGCAGATCCACAGCATGATCACCGCACCCAAACCTGCAGCCGGCAGCGTCGAGATGATCGTCAGAGGGTGGACGAAGCTTTCATAAAGCACGCCGAGAATGATGTACACCGCCACCAGCGCCGCGAGAATCAGCCACGGCTGGCTGGCCAGCGAACTCTGGAACGCCTGCGCCGCGCCCTGGAAATTGCCGCTGATCGCGGTGGGCATGCCGATCTCGGCCTTGGCCTGATTGAGCTGAATCACCGCATCGCCCAATGCCACGCCAGGGGCGAGGTTGAATGACATATTGGCGGCGGGGAACATACCGTCATGGGCAATCGACAGCGGGCCGATGGTTGGCGCGTCAAATCGGGCCAGCGCCGACAGCGGCACCATTTCCCCACTGAGCGGCGAGCGCAGATAGAAATAGTTGAGGCTTTCGGCCTTGCCGCGTTGTTTGGTATCCAGTTCCAGAATCACGTTGTACTGGTTGACCTGGGTCTGGAATTCATTGATCTGCCGTTGGCCGAATGCATCGTACAGCGCCTCGTCGACATCGCTGGCGGTCAGGCCGAAACGCGCGGCGGCGCTGCGGTCGATGCTGATATGGGTGATGCTGCCGCCCAGTTGCAGATCGTTGGAAATGTCGCGAAACGCCGGGTTGCTGCGCAGTTTCTCGGTCAGGCGCTGGGTCCAGGTGGCGAGGGTCGCGCCGTCATTGCTCTTGAGTACGTATTGATACTGCGCACGGCTAGGGCCGGAGCTGAGGTTGATGTCCTGCCCGGCGCGCAAATAAAGGACGATGCCGGGGACTTTCATCAGTTGCGGGCGGATGCGATCGATGAACTGGCTGGCGCTGACATCGCGATCGCCACGTTTTTTCAGGGCGATCCAGAAGCGCCCGTTGGCGATGGTCTGGTTGCTGCCGGAAACCCCGACCGAGTGCGAAAACGCCTGCACCGCCGGATCGGCTGCAACGATTTCGGCCATCGCCAAGTGTTTTTTCACCATGTCGCCGTAGGAGATATCCGCAGCGGCTTCGGTGGTGCCGAGGACAAATCCGGTGTCCTGCACCGGAAAGAAGCCCTTGGGAATAAAGATGTAACCGGCAACAGCCAGCGCCAAAGATAAGCCGAACACACCAATCATCAATTTCTGATGATCGAGGGCGCGGCGCAGGCCTTTTTCGTACCAGCCGAGCAAGCGCTCGCTGAAACCCGGTTTGGCGCTGGCGTGATGCACCGGTTTGCGCATGTACAGCGCAGCAAGGGTTGGCGCCAGCGTCAGCGAGACCACCACGGAAATCATGATGGTCGATGTCGCGGTCAGGGCGAATTCCTTGAAAAGGCGCCCGACCACACCGCCCATGAACAACAGCGGAATGAATGCCGCCACCAGCGAGAAACTGATCGAAACGACGGTGAAGCCAATCTCGCCGGCTCCCTTGATCGCCGCCTCGCGCATATCGTCACCGGCCTCGAGATGCCGATGAATGTTTTCCACCACCACGATCGCATCGTCCACAACGAAGCCGACCGCGACGACGATCGCCACCAGCGTCAGGTTGTTCAGGCTGAAACCGAGGACGTACATCAGGGCGAAACTGGCGATCAGCGAGACACCGAGTACCGCCGAGACAATCAGCGTCGCCGATAACTGGCGCAGGAACAGCGCCATGACCGCGACCACCAGCAGGATCGCGATCAGCAAAGTGATTTCCACTTCATGCAGCGAGGCGCGAATGGTCTGCGTGCGGTCGATCAGGGTTTTCACCTGCACCGAGGCCGGCAGCATCGCTTCGAGGCCGGGCAGGGCGGCTTGAATGCGGTCGACGGTTTCAACGATGTTGGCGCCGGGCTGGCGGAAAATCACCAGATTCACACCAGGTCGATCTCCGGCCCAAGCCTGCACGTAGGCATCTTCCGCACCGTTGACGACGTTGGCGACATCGCGCAGGTGAACCGGGGCGCCATCCTTGTAGGAAACGATGAGCTCGCTGTAGTCCTCGGGGTGGAACAACTGGTCGTTGGTCGACAACGTGGAAATGCTCGACTCGCCGTACAACGCACCTTTGGCCAGGTTGAGGCTGGTCTGCTGAATCGCCAGCCGAATGTCGGCCAGCGTCAGGCCAATCGCCGCGAGTTTGTCCGCCGAGGCCTGTACTCGGATCGCCGGGCGTTGCTGACCGGTGATGTTGATCTGGCCGACGCCGTCGATCTGGCTGATCTGACGCGAGAGCAGGGTTTCCACCAGGTCGCTGAGTTCGGTGCCGGGCATTTGCGTCGAGCTGACGCTGAGAATCAACACCGGGCTGTCGGCCGGGTTGACCTTCTTCCATGTTGGCAGCGTCGGCATGTCCTTGGGCAACTTGCCGGCGGCGGTATTGATCGCCGCCTGCACTTCCTGGGCGGCGGTGTCGATGCTTTTGTCGAGAGTGAACTGCAAGGTCAGCAGAGTTGAGCCCAGCGCACTGCTCGAGGTCATCTGGGTCATGCCGGGGATGGCGCTGAATTGCACTTCCAGCGGCGTGGCCACTGAGGAAGCCATGGTGTCGGGGCTGGCGCCGGGCAACTGTGCCGAGACCTGGATCGTAGGAAATTCCGCTTCCGGCAGTGGCGCAATCGGCAAACGCGGGAAGGCAATTACGCCGACCAGTACCAGAGCGAACGTCAGCAAAATCGTCGCCACCGGGTGATCGATGCACCAAGTCGAGATGCCCTTGTGCGAGTTCATGGCTTGGGCTCCGCCTGCACCACTTGCGGCGGCTCACTCATGACTTGCACGCTCGACCCCGGCTTGAGCCGCGACTGGCCGTCGGTCACCAGTACGTCACCGGCGTTGACGCCTTTGATGATGTCCTGACCGCTGCCCTGATAAACCATTTGCACCGGCACTGCCTCGACCTTGTCGTCCTTCACGCGGTAAACGAAGTGTTGTTCGAGGCCTCGCTGTACGACGGTGGGCGGAACCACCAGCGCGTCTTTATCCACAGCGGTCTGAATTTTCACCGTCACCAGCAAACCCGGCCAGAGCTTCTGGCTGGCATTGGCGAATTCGGCCTTGGCGCGGATGGTGCCGGTGTTAGCGTTGATCTGATTGTCGATCAGGGTCAGCTGACCTTCGCCGAGCAGATTGCCGGTTTCGCCATCGGTGTCGGCGCCGATGTAAGCCTTGACCGGTGCGCGTTGCGGATCGCTGATCAGGCTCTGCAGGGTCGGCAGCATCTGCTGCGGCAGGGAGAACTCGACGGCGATCGGGTCGATCTGCGTGACGGTGAACAGGCCCTGAGTGTCGGTCATGCGCAGGAAGTTGCCTTCATCGACCGTACGAATGCCGACGCGCCCGGTGACCGGGGAGCGAATCTGCGTGTAGGACAGTTGCACCTGCGCCGCATCGATCGAGGCCTGATTGCCTTGCGCGGTGGCTTTGAGCTGATTGACCAGCGCTTGCTGCTGGTCGAAGGTCTGCTTCGACACGCCGTCGTCGACGCTGAGCAGTTTGTAGCGCTTGAGATTGACCAGCGCGACCTGCAACTGCGCCTGACTCTCGCCCAACTGCGCCCGGGCCTGATCGAGGCTGGCGCGGATCGAGCGGTCGTCAATGGTCGCGAGCAGGTCGCCTGCTTTGACCAGCTGACCTTCCTTGACCAGAATCTTCGTCAGAATGCCGTCGATCTGCGGACGCACCACCACGCTGTGCAGCGAGAGCACGGAGCCGATGCCGCTGGTATAGCGCGGCACGTCTTTTGCGCTGACCGTCACCACCCGCACCGGGATGGCAGTCGGTTTAGCCAGTTTGGCCGGCGCCGGTTTCAGCGCGAACCACAGGCCGGCGGCTGCCAGCAGAATCAGGAGAGTGGCCAGCAGGATTTTGTTTTTCTGGATGGACATGCGCGGCGCCGAAGTCTGGAGTTTGGGCAGATTGACCAGTTATAAACCGCTCAGGCGGTCGGCAGGGTGACGGCTGGCTGTCAGGATTGTCAGTTTCGTTTGTATAGATGGGGAGTAGCAGTGTGCGGCGATGCTCTTGTGTTGGATTCGCCCCTCACCCCAGCCCTCTCCCCAAGGAGAGGGAGCCGATTTGTGGGCTTTTCGAACCTGAGTTCGACTCGGTATCCCATGTCGGCGAACCTCGAGTAAACACCTCACCCTAACCCTCCCCAGGGCGAGGGTTAGGGTGAGGGGAAAACCGTTCAGCGCACGGTGCAAATCTTCAGATGCCGAGCCAGAGCGCACAGGTATACTGCGCGCCTTTGCGGCTCACTGATCGGGCCGACTTTTTGTTCCCGGAGCTTTTATGACTTCCCCGACCCAACCGCCGGTTGACGACGCTGTGAGCGACGTCCCGGCTGAAGTGGCTGATGCCAGCGAAACCAAGGCCGAGATCCCGGCGTTCAAGTTCCCGTTCAAGCCGGGCGAGCTGGCTTCGGCGAAAGGCTCGAATCAGCCGTGGTACAAGAATGGCGCGAAGAATGGCCACACCAAAACCCCGGGCATGGCGCCGCCGGGGACGCGTCGGTCGATGGGTAAGCGCTGACATCGGAAAGTGATGGTGCTTGTGCTGGCCTCTTCGCGAGCAGGCTCGCTCCCACATTGGATTTGTGTAGAACCCAAACCTGTGGGAGCGAGCCTGCTCGCGAAAGCGACATACGCTACAGCACAAATGTCAGATCAAGCCGCGCGCAATGAAATAAACGCATAAGTCTGCGCCGGTTCAGTCACCACCAGCCCACCCGCAGCCAGCACCTGTCCGGCCACGTCATCGCCGGACAAATGAAACAGCCATTCACTGGTTTGCGCCGCCAGCGGTTGCGCGCTCACTTGGTCGATCACTGCCGCAAAGGCATCCATGTTCGGCAAGTACGCGGTGAACCCGTCGCCCTTGAGCGCCGTGGTGCGAATTCCCAGGGTTGCGCAGATCGCATCCTTGAGTTTGATCTCATCCCGATCCGCCTGACGCGAACGCTGAATCAACTCAACCAGTTCCCGATCAACCAACTCGCCCCCCACAATCAGCTCCGGTCCCTGTTCCCAGGACTCCGGTGGGCAATCCTTGGCAGCAGGATTGAGCGGGATGTGCGGATTGATTTCCGCCGGGTAAATCCGGCACACCAGCGGGCGACGCTCGTAGATCCGGCAGCGCTTTTCGTCGTCAAGATTCCGGCAGGGGCCGACGTTGTAGGCGGCAAAGGTGATCGCCACGTGAGCATCAGTAGTGCCACTGCGGACCACCGCCGAACGGCGCTCGGCATGTTCGCGCTGTTGCGCTGGCAGCCCCAGGCCATTGCCGAGAAACGCCTCGGCCAGCACGATCACCTGACCGCCATCCGCCGCCCACATGCGGGCTTCGGCGAGCGTCAGCGGGACATGGTGATCGGTGCAGCATTTGCCGCAACCTACGCAGGAAAACGTCGTATTCATTGAGCGATCTGTCTTCAATCAGGGTGTGAAACGGTGGCGGAAAACCACCGCACAGGGCCGGGTCGAAGCAAGTTGTGCGCCATTCACTGAGGTTTGGCGGTCGGGCGAATCGAATCCCACTCGGTGACGTACGCGGTTTTCGACTGTTTGTTGTACAGGCACAGCTCGCTGCCTTGCTGGCCTTTCATGTGTTTTTGCGGGTATTGGCCTTGCAGCAGAACGGCGGTGTAACCGACGCGGTCGTCGAATTGCGCCGGTGTGCCGACCGGTTTGACGTTTTTCAGGCCGCTGGCCTTGGTGCAGCTGGCGAGGACGGTCTTGTCATAGGCAGCCCAGGCGTCGGGGCTGGAGGCATGGGCCTGGGAGGCGAGGGCGATGAGGCTGAGCAGCGCCAGGGTGATGGCTTTCATGGTTGGGGCATCCTTGGTTATGGCCAAGGTTGGAGTCTGTCGGATAGCGGAAGTTGCCAGTGCTGCCCTTCGCGAGCAGGCTCGCTCCCACAGTTTGAAATGCAATCCACCTGTGGGAGCGAGCCTGCTCGCGAAAGCGGTAGATCAGTCGGGCACAGGCTCGCGCCGAACCACAACCATCCCGGCATTTTCATACAACCGCCGCGCCCGCAGGTTGTCCTCCAGAACCCTTAAATCGACAAATCCCTCGCGCCGCTGTTGAAAGACGCTGAAGGCATGCAGCAACAACGCGCGTCCAAGCCCCCGGCCCTGCATTCGCGGGTGCACCACCAGATTCTTGATATACGCACTGGTCCAGCACTGCGCCACGCCCACCACACCCTCGGCATCGCGGGCGACGAAACACAGCGCTGGATCGTATTCAGGGTCGCTGGCAAAGCGCCGCTGCCAATCGTCCAGTGACGGCACTCGACCGCCACCTTCCAGATGTCCGAGGTACATCAACTGATGCACCGCCGGCGCCAGTTCCTCGCGGTAGACGGACAGCTCAATCCCGTCCGGCCACTGAGCATCCGGCAGAGGTCCACTCAAGTCGCGGCGCAGCAGAAAGCAAAACGTTTCGGCCAAGACTCAGTGCCCGTTGGCCGCGACGTGCTTGGCGGCTTCGATCAGGCGTTGGGTCAGCTCCGGCGAGGAGAACTTGGTCAGCACCGCGTTGGCACCGGCCAGGCGAGCTTTTTCACTGTTCATCGCGCTGTCGAGCGAGGTATGCAGCAAGACGTACAAGTGAGCGAAATCCGGGGTTTCGCGCAGGGTACGGGTGAAGGCGTAGCCGTCCATTTCCGACATTTCGATGTCGGAGACGATCAGATTGATCTGCTGCGCGGTGCCTTGCAGGTCGAGCAGGCAGTCGATGGCTTCCTTGGCACTGCGCGCGGTGTGGCATTGCAGGCCGAGGTTGCGCAGGGTGTGCACCGATTGCTGCAGCGCCACCTGGCTGTCGTCGACCACCAGAATGCGCGCGTTGCCGAGCACTTCGGCGTCTTCCATGGTCAGGTCGGTCGGCGCCATTTCGATCTGCGCCGGGGCGATGCTGTGGATGACTTTTTCGATATCCAGCACCTGCACCAGCGTGCCGTCCACCGAGGTCACGCCGGTGATGTAGGCGCGCGAGCCGCCGGAGCCGAAAGGTGGTGGCTTGATGTCGGTGGTCAGGCAATGGACGATCTTGCTCACCGCCTGCACATGCAGACCCTGCTTGGAACGGCTGACATCGGTGACGATCAGGCAGCCACCGTTGGGATCCTCCAGCGGCCGTTCGCCGATCGCGCGGCTGAGGTCGATCACCGACAAAGAGGCACCGCGCAGGGAGGCGATGCCTTTGACGTGCGGGTGCGACTCCGGCAGCTTGGTCAGCGGCGGGCAGGGGATGATTTCACTGACTTTCAGCAGGTTGATCGCCATCAGCTTGCCGCTGCGCAAGGTAAACAGCAGAAGCGAAAGTGAATCTGCGCGGGCTTTGGTGGAGGACATAAGAACCTTCTGTGGGGCGAGAGTGGAAATCGCCAGAAACCTTTGATGCCGTGTTATCGGCGTTAAAGGGGTGGGCTTTAGGTTAGTTGTCGGCTAGTCGGCTTGAGTTGATCGCTGTTCTCTCTATCACTGCCCCTCACCCCCAGCCCTCTCCCAGAGGTAGAGGGGGCCGACGCAGGTGTCTGGCGTTTTACACCGACCTGAACGACCGAGTCGATTATGGATTCGGAAGAAATCTTTCACGTCAGTGGAATTCTTCAATATCCCCCGATCAGTCCCCTCTCCCAGAGGTAGAGGGGGCCGACGGAGGTGTCTGGCGTTTTACACCGACCTGAACGACCGAGTCGATTATGGATTCGGAAGAAATCTTTCACGTCAGTGGAATTCTTCAATATCCCCCGATCAGTCCCCTCTCCCAGAGGTAGAGGAGGCCGACGGAGGTGTCTGGCGTTTTACACCGACCTGAACGACCGAGTCGATTATGGATTCGGCAGAAATCTTTCACGTCAGTGGAATTCTTCAATATCCCCCGATCAGTCCCCTCTCCCTCTGGGTGAGGGCTAGGGTGAGGGTGTGCTTTTAGCTCTTCATGCCTAGTCGTTTGGCCATCCGCCCAAGATTCGCCCGATCCACCCCCAACTCCCGGGCCGCACTTGCCCAGTTATCCTGATGACGCTCCAGCGCTGCACCGATCAACCGCCGCTGAAACTCATCGGTGGCACTGCGCAAATCACCACCGATCATCGGCATCACGTTGACCAAGTCTGCATTGGCAGGCGCAACCACGTTATCCACAACCTCACGGGGCAATTCCAGATCCGCCGCGCTCAGACTCAGAATCTTCGGCCGCACTTTGCAGTTACCCAGCGCCTTCAGCGCACTGCGCCCGATCAAATGCTCCAGCTCCCGGACATTCCCCGGCCAGGTGTAGGCCAGCAGCGCTTCCTGAGCATCACTGTTCAAGCGCAGGCTGTTGAGGCCCATGCGCGAGCGGTTCTGCTCGAGAAAGAAACCACTGAGCAACAACACATCACGCCCACGATCACGCAGCGCCGGCACTCGCAGCGGATACACGCTCAAACGGTGGTAGAAGTCGGCACGGTAGCGACCGCTGCGCACTTCTTCGGCCAGATCGCGATTGGTTGCCGCAATCAGCCGCACATCGACCTGATGCTCCTTGTCCGAACCCAAGCGCTGCAACTGACCGCTCTGCAGCACGCGCAGCAACTTGGCCTGGACCGTCAGCGACAGCTCGCCGACTTCATCAAGAAACAGCGTGCCGCCATTGGCCAGTTCGAACTTGCCACGCCGATCGCTGGTGGCGCCGGTGAAGGCGCCGCGCACGTGGCCGAACAGTTCGCTTTCGACCAGCGTGTCGGGCAGGGCGGCGCAGTTGAGGCTGATGATCGGTTTGTCGGCGCGCGCGGAGGCGGCGTGGATGGCTTGGGCCACGAGCTCTTTGCCGACCCCGGTTTCGCCGGTGATAAGAACAGTCAGATCGCTGCCACCGACAAGATTGATTTCTTCCACCAGACGTTTGTGCGCCTTGCTCTGGCCGATCATTTCGCGGTGCTGCTGGCCGCTGGCCTGGCGGTAGACCTCGGCGCGCTGATGCTCGTCTTCGGCGCGGTTGGCCAGACGTTCGATGCGTTCGGCCGCATTGACCGTGGCCGAGGCTAGGCTGGCGAAGGCTTGCAGGGCGTCGAGTTCGATCGGCTCGAAACGCTCCGGGTCCAGCGCGTCGAGGGTGATCAGGCCCCAGAGTTTTTCATCGACGAATAAAGGACAGCCGAGGCAGTCGTGAACTTCAAGATGATCGTCGAGGCCATCGACCAAACCGTCATAAGGATCGGGCAGGTCGCTGTCGGCAGCGAAGCGCGTCGGCCCGGCGCCGGCCAGCAGGATTTCAAAACGCGGATGCTCGCTGACCTTGAAGCGGCGGCCGAGGGTATCCGTACTCAAACCATCCACCGCCAGCGGCACCAATGATTCGCCATCCAGACGCAACAACGCGGCGGCATCGCAAGGCAGCAAAGCGCGCATGGCTTCGAGCAGGCGCCGATAGCGCTCGCCCTCGGGCAGTTCGCGGGAGAGGTCAGCGACCAGAGGCAGCAGGGCGGTAAGCAGGGATTTAGCGGTCATGGTTACGTAGTCAAAGAGACAAGGTGTAGTCGCGATGACTATACGTTCATTTGTGTCGAAATGACTATGAAGGTTTCAAGCTATTGAATTTAATAGATTAATTAGTTGGCATGAAAGCTGATATCCCTAAAGCAATCTTTCCAGAAAGCCCAGGAGTCACCTTATGCTTAGCGTCCAGGATCGTGCCATCGTCAAATCCACCGTGCCTCTGCTGGAAAGCGGCGGCGAGGCGTTGATCACGCATTTCTACCGCATGATGCTCTCCGAATACCCGCAGGTGCGCCCGCTGTTCAACCAGGCGCATCAGGCCAGTGGCGATCAGCCGCGTGCCTTGGCCAACGGCGTGCTGATGTACGCCCGGCACATCGATCAGCTCGACCAGTTGGGCGATCTGGTGGCGAAGATCATCAACAAACACGTCGCCCTGCAGATTCTGCCGGAGCATTACCCGATCGTCGGCAGCTGCCTGCTGCGCGCCATCTCCGAGGTGCTCGGCGAAGAGATCGCCACGCCTGAGGTGATGAGTGCCTGGGGCGCTGCGTACGGGCAACTGGCCGACATCCTGATCGGCGCGGAAGCCGCGATCTATGACCAGAAGGAACAAGCTGTCGGCGGCTGGCGCGGTGCGCGGGAATTCATCGTGGCGGCGAAGGTGCAAGAGAGCGCCGAAATCACTTCGTTCTACTTCGAACCGGCAGACAAAGGGCCGATTCTTGCGGCTGAACCGGGTCAGTACATCGGCATGAAGCTGATGCTCGACGGCGAAGAAATCCGTCGCAACTATTCGCTGTCGGCACTGGCCAATAACGGTCAGTACCGCATCAGCGTCAAGCGTGAACCGAATGGTCGCGCGTCCAACTATCTGCATGATCAACTGCACGTCGGCTCAAGCATTCAGCTGTTCCCGCCGTCGGGCGAATTCACCCTGGCGGCCAGTGACAAGCCGCTGGTGCTGATCAGTGGCGGCGTCGGCATCACTCCGACTCTGGCGATGCTGGAAGCAGCGTTGGCAACCGAGCGTCCGGTGCACTTTATCCACTGCGCGCGCAACGGCAGCGTCCACGCGTTCCGCGACTGGGTCGATGGGCTGGCGGCGCGTCATCCGCAACTCAAACGCTTCTATTGCTACGCCGAAGAAGATGGCGTCAGCCCGGCGGCGGACAAGGTTGGCCTGCTCAGCGAAGAACTGCTCGGCCAGTGGCTGCCGGCACAGCGCGATGTCGATGCGTACTTCCTCGGGCCGAAAGGGTTCATGGGCGCGATCAAACGGCACCTGAAAGCGTTGGGCGTGCCGGAGAAGCAGAGCCGTTACGAGTTCTTCGGCCCGGCTGCTGCTCTGGAGTGATCCGAGACCGAGTTGTCTCGTTCGCGAGCAGGCTCGCTCCCACAGGATTTGTGTCCGACGCAGATCCATTGTGGGAGCGAGCCTGCTCGCGAATCTTCTGCGCGCCGCAAAGCCATGTTGGTTAATCATTCCTTAACCGCTCTATCGTTTATTGCTCCGGTGTAGACTTGCGACAATTTCAGCCGCCGGCCGGCTGGACCATGGACTTA
Source organism: Pseudomonas sp. FP1762 (assembly GCF_030687105.1). Classification (NCBI taxonomy): domain Bacteria; kingdom Pseudomonadati; phylum Pseudomonadota; class Gammaproteobacteria; order Pseudomonadales; family Pseudomonadaceae; genus Pseudomonas; species Pseudomonas sp. FP1762. The sequence goes on along the minus strand of NZ_CP117458.1, from coordinate 4,867,344 downwards.
CAAAGGAAAGGCAATGAGCGAGGAAACGATGCGGTTGGGGCGTGAGCGGCGCTATCTGGTGTTGCTGGGGATCATCTGCCTGGCGTTGATCGGCGGCGCACTTTACATGCAGGTCGTGCTCGGCGAAGCACCTTGCCCACTGTGCATTCTGCAGCGCTATGCACTGTTGCTGATTGCAGTGTTCGCCTTCATCGGTGCGGGCATGCGCAGCCGTCGCAGCATCACCGTGTTCGAGACACTGGTAGTGATCTGTGCGATTGCCGGGGCCGGTGTGGCCGGGCATCACGTCTATACGCAGTTCTATCCGGCGGTGAGTTGTGGCGTCGATGTGCTGCAACCGATTGTCGATGATCTGCCGTTGGCGAAAATTTTCCCGCTGGGCTTCCAGGTCGACGGTTTCTGCTCGACGCCGTATCCGCCGATCCTCGGCCTGTCGCTGGCACAGTGGGCGCTGGTGGCGTTCGTGCTGGTGGTGATTCTGGTGCCGTTGCTAACCTCGCGTAATCGAAAAGCGCTGCGCTGAGTCAACTTCTCGGCAGAGCGGCCGATAAACAAAACGCCCCGATTTTCGTTGATGAAAATCGGGGCGTTTTGCATTTCAGAGCGTTTGTGAAAACACCGTGACGAACGGCAATGAAGCGTGCGGCAAATGTGCGACATGTTGTCACACAGGGGCTGTCGCAGGGACTCGGGATGCGGCGGATTGGCCGCCTGTTACATAAAAACATTGGCCAGTTTTAGTGTTTTCGGGCTTGAGCACGGACGTACCAGAGCAGGCAGTTTTAACAGGCGCCGGCAGATGGACGAAGCCCTTGGAACATCGGGCTTTGCGCCGCTCCAGCGTTTGTAGATCGGGTGCAGAGCTGTCTGATTTGAGGCCGTTACGCTGGCAGATTTTGCCGCTTTTATTGAGAAACGCTTTCGATAACTTGCGCAACTTTTGCAAAAATGGCGATGGATTGTTGCTCTGAGTGATAAAAATTATTTCGGGATAAGACATGGTGTATAGGGCGCTACCTATCTACAATCGCCCGCACTGAATTCCCGACGCTGTTCAGCCTTTATCAAGGAACTGATCAGGAGGTCGGGTGTCGAGCGAGCCGCGAGGCTTTCGAGACACCCTGGTGTCGGTGCCTTTCCAATTTTCCGCACCAAATGGAATTGGTCTGTAACAAGGCCTTTGACCACGAATTCGAATAAGAACTGAACGCTGTCCCAAGGTTTTGTCGAGCGTGAGACGCGCGACGGGCGGCCCTTATTCAATCCAAAGAAAATGCCAACCCTTGGCAGGGTGAAGTGTTGGCGATCAAAACCCAACTGCATTGCGCAAGCTGCTTTAGAGGTCGTGAGATGAGTAAAAACAGGTACCCCAGATTACTAGGCCTAGTGCCGCTGCTCGGCACGTTGCTGCTGGGAGGCTGCAACATGACCTTGCTCAATCCAACGGGCCAGGTCGGCCTGGAACAGCGCAACCTGATCATCACCGCCACGCTGCTGATGCTGTTGGTCGTCGTGCCGGTCATCGTCATGACCTTCCTGTTTGCCTGGAAGTACCGCGCTTCGAACAAGAACGCCGTCTACACGCCGAAGTGGTCGCACTCGACCAAGATCGAAGTGGCCGTATGGACCATCCCGGTGCTGATCATCATCGCCCTGGGCTACATCACTTACATCTCGACTCACGAGCTGGACCCGTATCGTCCGATCGAGTCTGACGTCAAGCCGGTGACCATCGAAGTCGTCGCGCTGGACTGGAAGTGGCTGTTCATCTACCCGGAACAAGGCATTGCCACGGTCAACAAGATCGTGTTCCCGGCGCACACGCCAATCAACTTCAAGATCACCTCCGACGCCGTGATGAACTCGTTCTTCATCCCGGGCCTGGGCGGCCAGATCTACGCGATGGCGGGCATGCAGACCAAGCTGCACCTGATCGCTGACCGCAACGCTGAAATGGACGGTATCTCCGCCAACTACAGCGGTGCCGGTTTCACCGGTATGAAATTCAAGGCTATCTCCACCACTCAGGAAGATTTCGACGCCTGGGTAAGTGAAGTCAAGAAGTCGCCTAAACAGCTTGATCAGGCTGAATACGCGGCCCTGGCCAAACCGAGCCAGAACAACCCAGTCGAACTCTACTCGTCGGTCACGCCGAACCAGTTCCAGATCATCGTCGACAAGTACGAAGGTATGAAGCCGGGCAAGCCGCTGAAGCACGAGAAGAAAGAGAAAGAAGTGGCGGCCACGGATATTGACGCGGGTTCGCATTCAGCTGCCGGGGCAGAGGAGTAAACGATGTTTGGTAAATTAAGTTGGGAAGCAGTCCCATTCCACGAGCCGATCGTGATGGTGACCATCGCCATGATCGCCCTCGGTGGTCTGGCGCTGTTCGCTGCGATCACTTACTTCAAGAAGTGGACGTACCTGTGGACCGAGTGGCTGACTTCGGTCGACCACAAGAAAATCGGCGTGATGTACATCATCGTCGCCATGGTCATGCTGCTGCGCGGCTTTGCCGACGCGATCATGATGCGTACCCAGCTGGCCATGGCCACCGAGGGTTCGCCTGGCTACCTGCCACCTGAACACTATGACCAGATCTTCACCGCTCACGGTGTGATCATGATCATCTTCATGGCGATGCCATTCTTCACCGGCCTGATGAACCTTGCAGTGCCGCTGCAGATCGGCGCGCGTGACGTTGCGTTCCCGTTCCTGAACTCCCTGAGCTTCTGGCTGCTGGTGTCCGGCGTTGTGCTGATCAACCTGTCCCTGGGCGTCGGCGAGTTCGCCAAGACCGGTTGGGTTGCGTATCCGCCGCTGTCGGGTCTGCAATACAGTCCTGGCGTGGGTATGGATTACTACATCTGGGCGCTACAGCTATCCGGATTGGGTACGACGTTAACCGGGGTCAACTTCCTCGCGACCGTACTGAAAATGCGTACCCCTGGCATGAAACTGATGGACATGCCGATCTTCACCTGGACCTGCACCTGGGCAAACGTTCTGATCGTGGCTTCGTTCCCGATCCTGACCGCTACCCTGGCACTGCTGACCCTTGACCGTTACATGGATTTCCACATTTTCACCAATGAACTTGGTGGCAATCCAATGATGTACGTCAACCTGTTCTGGGCCTGGGGCCACCCTGAGGTTTACATCCTGATCCTGCCGGCATTCGGCATCTTCTCGGAAGTGATCTCGGCGTTCACCGGCAAGAAACTGTTCGGCCACCACTCGATGATCTACGCCTCGGGCGCGATCTCGGTACTGGGCTTCATGGTCTGGCTGCACCACTTCTTCACCATGGGTTCGGGTGCGAGCGTCAACGCCTTCTTCGGTCTGGCGACGATGCTGATTTCCATCCCGACGGGTGTGAAGCTGTTCAACTGGCTGTTCACCATCTACCAGGGCCGTCTGCGCTTCACCAGCCAGGTAATGTGGACACTGGGCTTCATGGTGACCTTCGCCATCGGCGGCATGACCGGCGTACTGCTGGCCATCCCGGGTGCTGACTTCGTGCTGCACAACAGCCTGTTCGTGATCGCGCACTTCCACAACGTGATCATCGGCGGTGCGGTATTCGGTTACATCGCTGGCTTCGCGTTCTACTTCCCGAAAGCGTTCGGCTTCAAGCTGCACGAAGGTTGGGGTAAAGCAGCGTTCTGGTTCTGGATCTCGGGCTTCTTCGTCGCGTTCATGCCGCTCTATGCACTGGGCTTCATGGGCATGACCCGTCGTCTGAACGCCACCACCAACCCTGAGTGGGTACCGTACCTGTACGTTGCCATGTTCGGTGCGGTGATGATTGCTGTGGGTATCGCCTGCCAACTGATCCAGCTGTACGTCAGTGTGCGCGACCGCAACAAGCCAGAGAACGTTTGCGATCACGGTGACCCGTGGAATGCACACACCCTGGAATGGTCGACCTCGTCGCCACCACCGTTCTACAACTTCGCTGTGCTGCCTAAGGCTGACTGCATCGACCCGTTCACCGAAGCCAAGGAAAACGGTACTGCGTACCAGCGTCCGGCCAAGTACGAGCCGATCCACATGCCGAACAACACCGCCACTGGCGTGGTGATGGGCGCGCTGTTGACCGTCTTCGGTTTCGCGATGATCTGGCACATCTGGTGGCTGGCGATCGCGAGCCTGGTGGGCACCGTCGTTTACTTCGTGATCCACGCTGCACGTGACGACCAGGGCTATATGGTTCCGGTTGAAACGATCGAGCGTATCGAAGCCGAGCAGCACAAGCGTCTGGTCGCGGCAGGGAAAATCCCGGCCAATGCCACCCGTGTTGAAACCTCGTTGGAACAGGCTTAAACCATGTCGAACTTAGTGACCAATGTTGGACACGCCCATGGTGACCATGGGCACGATGACCATCACCACGACTCGGGCGAGATGACCGTATACGGTTTCTGGCTCTACCTGATGACCGACTGCATTCTGTTTGCGTCGATCTTCGCGGTGTACGCAGTACTGGTAAACAACGTTGCCGGTGGCCCGTCGGGCCACGAGATCTTCGAACTGCCATACGTGCTGGGCGAAACCGCTTTGCTGTTGTTCAGTTCGATCACCTACGGCTTCGCCATGCTGGCGTTGTACAAGGGCAAGAAGCAGGCGGTCCTGGGCTGGTTGTTCATGACCTTCCTGCTCGGCGCGGGCTTCATCGCCATGGAGATCAACGAGTTCCACCTGCTGATCTCCGAGGGCTTCGGTCCTAGCCGTTCGGGCTTCCTGTCGGCGTTCTTCACCCTGGTCGGTACCCACGGTCTGCACGTTTCGGCCGGTCTGATCTGGATGGGCATCATGATGTATCAGGTCAACAAGCATGGCCTGACGTCGACCAACAAGACCCGTCTGAGCTGCCTGAGCCTGTTCTGGCACTTCCTGGACGTGGTCTGGATTTGCGTCTTCACCGTTGTTTACCTGATGGGGACTCTGTAATGGCTAATGCACACTCCCATGACAGCCACGATGCTGGCCACGGCAGCGTCAAGTCGTACGCCATCGGCTTCATCCTGTCGGTAATCCTGACCGTCATTCCGTTCGGTCTGGTGATGTACCCGACCCTGCCGAAGTCGACGACGCTGGCAATCGTTCTACTGTTCGCAGTGATCCAGGTGATCGTTCACCTGTATTACTTCCTGCACCTGGACCGTTCCATTGCACAGCGTAACAACGTGATCGCGTTCGTCTTCACGGCGATTGTGATCGTGCTGCTGGTTGGCCTGTCGCTGTGGATCATGTTCAGCATCCACACGTACATGATGGCGAAGTGAGGTAGACCCGATGTCGCTCAAGCACTTTATCCAAATCACCAAACCGGGGATCATTTTCGGTAACGTGCTTTCTGTGGCAGGCGGGTTCTTCCTGGCCTCGAAAGGGCATGTCGATCTGGCGGTGTTTCTGGCCGCCATGATCGGTACTTCCCTGGTCGTGGCCTCCGGTTGCGTGTTCAACAACTGCATCGACCGCGACATCGACCTGAAGATGGAACGCACCAAGAACCGTGTGCTGGTCCAGGGCCTCATCTCCCTGAAACTGGCCCTGGTTTACGCGACCATTCTGGGTGTTCTCGGCGTTGCCTTGTTGTACAAGGTGGCCAACCCGTTGGCTGCCTTGTTCGCAGTAATCGGCTTCATCATCTACGTCGGCTTCTACAGCCTGTACCTCAAGCGCAAGTCGGTTCACGGCACGCTGGTGGGCAGTCTGTCGGGCGCCATGCCGCCAGTGATCGGTTACGTTGCCGTGACCAACAGCTTCGACATGGCCGCACTGACCCTGCTGGTGATGTTCAGCCTGTGGCAGATGCCGCATTCCTACGCCATCGCGATTTTCCGTTTCAATGATTACCTGGCCGCATCGATTCCGGTGCTGCCAGTGAAACGCGGCATCCAAGTGGCGAAGAAGCACATCCTGCTCTACATCCTGGCGTTCCTCGTGGCGACCTTGATGCTGACCTTCAGCGGCTACGCCGGCATGAGCTACCTCGCCGTCGCCGCCGCCATGGGCATGTACTGGCTGTACATGGCCTGGACCGGCTACAAGGCAGTCGATGACACCGTCTGGGCACGCAAGCTGTTCGTGTTCTCGATCTTCACCATCACTGCGTTGAGCGTCATGATGTCCCTGGACTTCAAGGTGCCGACAGAGCTGCTGCTGACGTACGCGCCGTAAGGTTTGCAAGCTTCAGGAAAAACCCCGCACGTTGAGAGATGTGCGGGGTTTTTTGTTTATTCGAGCAGCGATTTGTTGATAGGCTGTCTATAGTCAAGCTGCTTATAGTTTGGCTATGCGAACAATCTTTTTTGAAACAACGATATTTACCAAAAGCGTTGGTCGCTATCTGACGGACGACGAATATCGAACATTGCAGAACTACCTTCAGAGCAATCCGCTTGCGGGCGATGTAATGCCTCGAACGGGTGGCTTCCGTAAGCTGCGCTGGGCTGATTCTCGCCGTGGCAAGGGAAGACGAGGCGGCTTGCGGGTTCTCTACTATTGGCTTATGAATGATGGTCAGTTCTGGATGTTCGCCATTTACGACAAAGATGAGCTTGAGAAGCTGACTGCCGAGCAAGAGAGGGCACTCAGGACAGCCATTGATAAAGAGTTGAAAAAACGAGGTACCCCATGAAAAAACGCGACCTGTTTGCAGAGTTAATGCAGGGCGTTGATGAGATGGCGGCTCAACGCGAGGGCAAGATCACACTGCGCAATACAGTGCTTGAGGACAAGCCTGTACCTGAAGTGGGCGCACAGGAAATTGTGGCTCTTCGAGAAAAACTGCATATGTCTCAAGCTGTTTTTGCCAGTCGAATCAGGACAAGTCCAAACACCCTTCGAAATTGGGAGCAGGAAAAGTCGAAGCCCAATGCTCAAGCAGCCTTATTGATACGACTGGTTGAAAAATTTCCAGATATGGTTGAGCGCTTGAACACTGTTTGAGCGCCGCTGAAGACCAGCTTGTGGTCCGGGGCATCCGAAAGGTTTAGGGCCTTTTGTTCCATCTACGCTGGTTGCACAACTTAGGCAAACGCCATAGATTTGGATCCAACCCCGACAGTAGTAGCTCCAAGCCATCCCCCGGTGCTCGACTGTCTCAACCCGTGCATTGATCAAAAGGCTGGGCGCAATGACCGAACGGATGACCTGCGATGAGCGTTTTATCGCCTTGGCCGAAGAACTCAACTATGACATCTATGGCGAGAACACCGCCGGTGGCAATTACGCGCCGCTGATCCGTCATCACGACGAGCTCTACATCAGCGGCATGGTGCCGCGGGTCAATGGCAAGATTCTGTATCCCGGTCGCGTGGGGCTGGAATTGAACCTCAAGGATGCGCAAGCCGCGGCGAGCATCAGCGCCATGCGTTGCCTGGCGCTGATTGTCGATGCGGTGGGTTCGCTGGACAAGATTCGTGCGTTGTTGCGTGTCACGGTGTATGTGAAGTCGACTGCTGACTTTGTGGACCTGAGCGAAGTGGCCAACGGCGCTTCGGATGTGTTCAGCCATGTGCTGGGCGATGCCGGACGGCATACGCGCACGACCATCGGCGTGTATCAGTTGCCGAAGAATGCGGCGATTGAAGTGGACATGATTGCGGCGTTGCATCCTTCGGCTTGAGGGGGGGGGTAGCGGTTTGCCCTCACCCTAACCCTCTCCCGGAGGGAGAGGGGACTGACTGAGGGGCTTTCAAGATATACGCCGACCTGAAATACCGAGCCGAACTCAGGTTTGAAAATCACACAAGTCGGCTCCCTCTCCCTCGGGAGAAGGGACTGACTGAGGGGCTTTCAAGATATACGCCGACCTGAAATACCGAGCCGAACTCAGGTTTGAAAATCACACAAGTCGGCTCCCTCTCCCTCGGGAGAGGGCTGGGGTGAGGGGCGACGATTTTCGCCTCCTCACGAATCACAAGCCGGACAACAAAAAGCCCCGCCTGAATCTCAGCGCGGGGCTTTTTTGCAAGTGCTTGGCAGATTACTGCGCCGCGATGCTGTACCCGTCAAACGCCGTCTGCTGCTGCAGCGCGGTGATGATGTTCTTGCGGTTCACCGCCTGTTCGGTACCGGCGTTATCGACGAAGGTTTCGCTTTCCAGCTCGGCTTCATCGCCTTCACCCACGAAGGTGAAACCGAGGAATTCCAGTGCCTCACGATCTACGTTCAGACGCGAACGCGGGGTGCGCATTGGCAGGGTCACGCTGGCGCCGTCCTTGCTGATGGTGAAGATTTCCACTTCTTTCTTCTTCGCAGCTTTGCTCTTGCCGCCGCTCGGATTGCTGATCGCCTGATGGGTCTGATTCAGCACCTTCAGCGCCAGGCCATAGACGATTTCCTGGAATGCCGGATCGTCCTTGAAGCTGGACAGAATGCGTCCGATCGAGAACTTGCTGCTCAGGTCTTCCAGCGCGGCAATATCGGCTGCCTCAGCGTCTTTCAGGCGCTTGAGTTCGCCCATCAGCTCGTACGCCTTGTCGTCATCAAAACTGTCATGCGCCTGACGGATCGCCGCACGCAATTCGCGGATCTGGTCGCTTTCGCGGGTCGACTGGAACGCGTCGAGGACCATCTCGCTGATGATTTTGGCTTGAGGCAGGTGTTGTGAAAGATTGATGGAGTTTTCGTATTCCGCTTTGGACGACTGGGTGACTACGGATTCAGCGGTGTTGAAATCGGACATTGAAATTTCACTACTTTTTAACTTGAGTTGAGGCGAGAAAGCACGAGGTCTTTTTCAGGCCGACTAATTTAGGGGAGCGGGGCGGCGTTGTCACGGAGCAACGGTCTGGTGGTCGGGATTTTTCCCGGCGTGCGTTATTTTCCGGGCATGGCGTCAGCGGGTTTCCCCCACGTACGCATCGCAAACTCGACAAAGCGTCTCAGCTTCGGCAGTCGATAGCGATCCTGCGCATACAACAGATGCATCGGCCTGCTCGGCGGTTGGTAGTCCGTCATTACCCTGACCAGTTTGCCGTCGCGCAGATCCTGTTCCACCAGCGCGTCGGGCAGCATCATGATGCCCATGCCGTTGCGCGCTGCCTGGTGCAAACCGGCGGAGCTGTTGATCAACATCGGCCCGCTGACGTCGACGAGGACTTCACCTTCCGGGCCGCTCAGACGCCAGCGTTTTTCCACCGATTGCCAGTCATCCCCAGCCGGGTAGGCGAAGGACAGGCAATCGTGTTGCTGCAAATCCTGTGGCGTGTGCGGCATGCCGCGCCGCGCGATGTAATCAGGGGAGGCGCAGACCGTCAGGGTGTAGTCGATCAAGGGCCGGGCGATCAGGTGGGATTGGTCGAAATTGCCCAGGCGGAATGCGACATCGAGGCCGTTCTCCAGCAGATCCGGACGGCTGTTGGTCAGCACCACGTCGAGTTTCACTTGCGGATACAGCAAGGAATATTCGCTGAGAGCCGGGGTCAGTCGTTCGACGCCGAAGGTCAGCGGCGCGGTGATACGCAGCAAACCGCGCGGCTCGTCCGACGCTTGTTCGGCAAGGCGTTCGGAGTCGGCCACCAAGCCAAGCACTTCCAGGCAGCGTTGATAATAGATGCTGCCGAATTCGGTCAGGCGCTGGCGGCGCGTGGTGCGTTGCAGCAGTTGCACGCCGAGCCGTTGCTCCAGCGCGCGCAGATGATTGCCCACCATTGTCGTCGACATTTCGCACTTCGCCGCGGCGGCCGTCATGCTCCCGGTTTCGACCACTTTGACGTAGACGCTCATCGACTGAAACAAATCCATTATCAAGCTCGGCTTTTAAATGATTGAAGTTTTTCCGGGTTTATCCAGCTCAGGTGGCTAACCATACTGCAAAAACACCGACCTGCAATGGAGTTTCACGTCATGACCGCCGCCCTGATGAACACCTACCAACCACTGGCCCTGAGTTTCACCAAGGGCCTGGGCACGCGCCTGTGGGATCAGGCGGGGCGCGAGTATCTGGATGCCGTTGCTGGTGTGGCAGTGACCAACGTCGGCCACTCGCATCCGCGTATCGTCTCGGCGATCAGCGAGCAAGCGGGGCTGCTGCTGCACACCTCAAACCTGTACAGCATCGACTGGCAGCAACAACTGGCCAAACGGCTGGCGGTGTTGTCGGGCATGCAGCGCGCGTTCTTCAACAACTCCGGCGCCGAAGCGAACGAAACGGCGCTGAAACTGGCGCGTCTGTACGGCTGGCGTAAAGGCATCGAAGAGCCGCTGGTGGTGGTCATGGCCAACGCGTTTCATGGCCGCACCCTCGGCACGCTGTCCGCCAGCGATGGCCCGGCGGTGCGGCTTGGCTTCAACGAACTGCCGGGGGACTTCGTCAAAGTGCCGTTCGGCGATCTCGCCGCGCTGGAGCAAATACAGCGCAAACACGGCGCGCGCATCGTGGCGATTCTGGTCGAGCCGATTCAGGGCGAAAGCGGCGTACAAGTCGCACCGCCGGGTTATCTCAAGGCCCTGCGCGACCTGTGCAATCGCCACGCGTGGCTGCTGATGCTCGATGAAATCCAGACCGGCATCGGCCGCACCGGGCAGTGGTTCGCCTTTCAGCACGAAGGCATCGTGCCCGATGTCATGACCCTGGCCAAAGGCTTGGGCAATGGCGTGCCGATCGGCGCCTGCCTGGCCCGTGGCCGCGCGGCCGACCTGTTCACCCCGGGCAGCCATGGCAGCACTTTCGGCGGCAATCCACTGGCCTGCCGGGTCGGCTGCACGGTGCTGGACATCATCGAAGAACAAGGCCTGCTGGCGAATGCGCGGGTGCAGGGCGCACGGCTGCTGGAACGCTTGCGCGCCGAATTGGCAGACAACCCGAACGTGCTGGCAATCCGGGGGCAGGGCCTCATGATCGGTATCGAACTGAAACAACCGGTGCGCGACCTGACGCTGATCGCTGCGCGGGATCACGGCTTGTTGATCAACGTGACTCGTGGCAAGACCATCAGGTTGCTCCCGCCGCTGACGATTGATGAGCGCGAGGTGGGGATGATTGTCAGAGGGGTTGGGCGGGCTCTGGCCGCACATTGATTGGTCTGCGCAAAACCCTGTGGGAGCGAGCCTGCTCGCGAAAGCGGTCGACTATTCACAGTAGATGTCGACTGAAATTGCGCCTTCGCGAGCAGGCTCGCTCCCACAGATCAGCGCATGGCTTTAGTCCGGCACATCTTTAAACTCCGGCGCCAGCATCCTCGTCTTCTCCGCCCCATTCGAGTTGTGCTGAACAATCTCGCTCGGCTGCCCCTGTTCATTGAAAAACACCTGTCCGATCCCCGCCGAATTCCACAACCGTTCCCCGGCCTCGGCATGTTCCGGCGTATACGGGACGATGCGCATCAGGCGGCGTTTGGTGAACCAGTTCAATGGCGAGCGCGGTGAGTAGAGCCAGCGGTTGAGGCGGTCGAACCATTCCAGCAGCGTTGGTGGGAATTCGTTCTTGATGCCGCTGCTGGTGATCTGCCAGATCCGTGGGCCGGCCTTGCGGTGGCGGATCAGGACTTCGTAGACGAAGGAATAATGCACATCGCCGGACAGCACCACGTAGTTCCCCGGTGTGCGCGAGTGTCGGAAAATGTTCAGGATCACCTGCGCCGCGCCGCGATGGGCCATCCAGTTTTCCGCGTCGACCAGCAGCGGATAACCGCACCAGCTGAACACTTTCTGCACGGTTTCAATCAGCTTCACGCCAAAGATCGGCGCCGGCGACACGATGATTGCCGAAGGGTGATCGAGCAGTTCCTGTTGCAGTTCGCTCAAGGCTTCCCAGTCGAGCAGGCCCGACGGTTGCTTGAGGGCCATCTCGCTGCGCCAGCGCCGGGTGCGCGTATCTATCACCACCAGTGCCGGACTGCTCGGCAACACAAAATGCCACTGCTGAAAACGCAGCAACTGATCAATCAGATCGTCCTGCACCGGCATGTCCAGATAGCCGTCGTCACCGCTGGCGCTCAGTTGCGCGGTCTGCTCCAGCATTCCTTTGAAAGCGTCCGGATTGTTGCCCCAGCCCTGACACAACAGATAAGCAATCAGCGCGTTGCCGATGATGCGTTTGGAGAACGGATGGCCGTAGGCGGTTTCCTCCCACTGCGCAGAAAGATTCCAGTCATCGGTGATGTCGTGGTCATCGAAAATCATCAGGCTCGGCAGATGCGCCAGCACCCGCGCGACGTTGCCCAGGCCCGTCTTGAAGGCATCGATGCGCGTCTGCTCGAGGTGGTAGCGCTTGCGGCGTTCCGGCGTCAGCGTCGGCGCGTTCGGATTGATCAGCGACCACGGCGTCGGCGACCACACCAGCATGTACATGGCCATGACTTCGGCGAACGTCACCAGATGGTTGTCGGCACTGCTGCTGGTGAAAATCGGCTTACGCGCGCCACCGAAAAATCGCTCGCGCAAGGTCTCGTTGCTCTCTAGCGCCGGTAACAAATCCGCACGGTGGTAGTAGCTGGCCGGGTGTTGGTAGAGCTTGGCGCTGTCGCTGACCACGGCACCGTCAAGGTGCTCATCGAACAGACCCAGACGCTCGATCAAGCCATGAATCGCCCGCAGCATCGGCCCGGCAACATCGTCGGCATAGACCTGATCACCGCTCATCATCAGCAGCGCCGGGCGCCGTTGCGCATCGGTTTCGTCGGCCAGCAATTGATCGACGCAGAGCAAACCGTCGGTTGCCGGATGATGTGGCTTGCGGCAGGAACCGTGGAGCAATTGATCGATCCGCGAACGCACGACGAGGTTCGCGCAGCTGGCACCAGGGTAAAGCAGATGAGGCGCCCACTCAGCCATACCGATGGCGTCGTCGATCAGCAGGTCGTAAGCGATAAACGTGTCGCAGGGCAGGGCGCTTTCAAGTTGAACGTCTATCAGATGCACGAACGCATGACGGCCTACGGCAATGACCGTGCATTTCTCTGAGTCGAGCGGAATATCTCCTACACCTTGCAGGTGCAAGGTCAGCGACAGTTCACGCGAGCCCACCAGCCACAGCACCACGCGCGTCGGCTCCAGCCGCCGCAGCAGCGGGCCGGCTAGTACAGGAGGCAGCGAGGTGAGGTCATCAGGTGTTGAAAACATCGAGGGCAAGGTTCAAGGCGCACAGGCCGGCGATGATAGCGCAGCCGGCGCCTTGATCCCTTAAATGAGTCTTAAGAGTCGGCTTTTTGCAGTTTCAGCGCCAGCAAACGCCATTCCCCAGCCGTCGCATCAACCCGTGGCAATTCCTGCACGGAGCAATCGAAACGGTAGGTGATATCGTCGCCATTCATGTTGCGCGCAGTGACGCTGTTGCTGAAGCTGTAGACCTGATCCTTGTAGCGATGACTGACCAGCGCTTTGCTGTCAGCAAAACGCGCCGAAGCGGGATAACGCAGGGTGCTGGTGACAAACGGGCTGCACATGACATACGCGATCATCGACTTGTCGGCCTGTGCGTCGCCGCGCAACTTCTTGTTCAGCGCGGCGAGGGCCATGCGACCCTCGTAGTCGCTTTGATTCAGCACCGTCTGTACCGCCATTGATTTCGGTGCCCGGCTGACGTTATTCGGCAACAGTGCGGAGTCCGGGGGGGAAGGCTTGTCATCCGCTTCGATGGCAGCAAAAACCGGCGCATCTTTCAGTTCGGTGGCGGGCGTGACTGCCTCGGCTTCAGGCAGTACAGAGGTCGACTCGACGACTGGCGTGTTTTGCGCCTGCGCCTCGTGATCGAACGACGAAGGAAACAGCGAAAAGGTGATCGACAACATCACCAGCCCGACAATGAACCCACCCGCCGCGCCAACGATGTTGCCGTAGAAAATGTTCCAGCTGCCGCGGTTCTTCACCACCCAGCGCCACATGAAACCCCAGACAGCGACGAACGCCAGAAAACGCAAAAACTCCATTTGATCCTTTCCTTACCTTTCAACAATCCAAGCGCGGCGCGAGACGATCAGCGAGCCCCAACGATGCGCGGCAAGATAGCAAAATAGACGCGCCGTCCGGCTACGGTTGCGGAAAATAATTCGCCGCCAGAAAAATCAACGTGACCATGCCGGCGGCAACGCCACAGACGCCCGCGAGCAGTTGACGTGCAACCGGATGCGCCGGCTGTCGACGCTTGGCGATCCACAACCACACACCCGCCAGGACGCCCGCGCTGGTCATGAACACCACCAGGCTGTTATGCAGTCCCGGCGCTGCCATGGTGGTGCCGAACAGACCGTCATAAAGCAGTGTGAAGACAATGCCCGCCACCACAGCGCTGCCCGCTCCGGCGAGGTTTGCCAACAACAGATTCCAGTGCCCACGCTGTCGCACCACCCAGAACCACATTGCCGCCATGACCACTAAACACAACACAGCATCCATCGGATCTCTTTCCTTGCCACGAGACAGAGGCGACAACTTGTTCGCCTGTTGAGAGTGGACGGAACGATAGCAAAATAGTAGCGTCGCGCCATGCCTTCTCTGTAATGGACTACCCATGTTTTCCACAACCCGTTTGCTGCAACTGCTCGGCGCTCTCACCCTTGCCGTCTCCATTACCCCAGCCTTCTGCTTCGCGAAAGAACACCCGCAAGCCAGCTGGGATTACTACCTCGCCAATTGCCAGCGGATGCAGGAGACAATCGCCGACGTCCAGAGCGGTCGCGTCTCCGCTGCCTATGCACTAACGTCCGGCCTGCAAGACAGCCTCGCCTCCATGAACGAGCGCCGCCTTAACCTGCTACCGCAACACCTCGACTCCAGCGAGTATGCCCACTGCGAAAACGTCGCGGGCCATGCCGAGGCAACCCTGGCCCAAGGCAAAGCCGAGTTCGCCGCGCAAATGCAACGCGGTGTGGAGGAGGGCCGAATTGCGCACCAGAACTCCCCCGCCTATCAACGCGCCCGTTCCCTCGGCTACAGCGACGTCGGCGACATCTCCTTCCTGAAACTGCACGAAGACACCGACGGCGAAGCCCGTCTGAAAACCATGCTCATCACCGTCGACGAAATCTGCGGCCAATACTTCCGCGCCACGCAATACGTGAAGCCGTATGTGATCTACACAGTGCGACCGTCGGATGGCGGCTGTGGCGAAGTGAAGCGTGTTGCGATAGTTGGCGGAGGGCAGCCAGAGAAGGGCGACTACATTGATCCCAATGGCGAATTTCAATACATGGGCTGGAAAAAACTGGTGGGCGCTGACGGCTTCCCAACAGATATTCGAGTGCTGAAAGCACGTCGCTGACAGGAGAGATACTGGCGTGGCTGTAGCGCGGCATTCAAAGAATGTCGCGCAGATACCCCTTCAGTGCGAGCAGCGGCTGCCCCAGCTGCTCCACCGACCGCGCCTGAGCCAACTCCGCCGACAACTTGCGCAACTCCCGCCCCAACGGCTTCTCGACCCCACCCAAGGCATCCAGCGCCAGGTTCAGGCATTCGTTCATCTTGAACTGAATGGCCTCGACATCGCCGCGTTTCACCAGTAACTCGAAAACGTCTTTCTGATAATCGCCCATGACCATGTCATCGCGCAGGATCGGGCTCAGGCCTTCTTCTTCGTAGGCGAGTTTGAGGGAGAAAAGGGCGACGGTTTCCAGTGAGGTTTCCATGGGGATGTCTGTCAGTGGAGTGAAGGGCTTGAGCCCGATGCGCGAAGTACCAGCGGAAGTCTATTTTGCGGGCGCGATTATACGGGCGGTCATCGCATGCGAGGCAACCAGCAATCGGCCATCTAAACTCTCAAGCTCGCGCAGCATTGACATCCACTTTGATACGACGCTTTGATTACAAAAACTGAACATCAGCGGAGTGACCATCATGGAATACGACATGAAACTGATCGACGACGCCGTCCTTGCTCTCCTGGCTGCCTATAGCTCCGACGACGGCAATGCGTGGAAGGGCTATGACTTCGAAATCATGAACCGCTTGCACGAACAGGGTTTGATCAGTAATCCGGTGAACAGGAACAAGTCGATATGGTTGACGAAGGAAGGGATGGAGCGGGGGCGGGAGATTGCTGGGCTGATGTTTGGGGCTAAGGAATAGGTTGGGCAAGCGTCCGATTCTGGACTTGAGCTGTTGCTCGGCAAAATGACGTCAGTTTTGGCCATGGCTCGCCATAGCGATATGCATACGATTGTCGTCGGTGCGGTTACACGCAGATCTGCAGACGAAACGGTAGCGAGTTACTGGATAAGGAATCGGAGGATTTTTGCATTGGGACATCATCTGAATGAACCACAACTGACTAGGGTCAGAGATGCCTTATCGGAGCCTTTCAATCATTTCCCCACTGATTACGACTACGTCGTTCGTCAGCTCAAGGGCGTTGATCCAGCGGTGCTCTACAAGATTTTTTATTCAGAAGTAGCACCAGTGTGTTTCACAAACATTGCTGCAGTTCTGCCCACTGTATGGACTGGGTTCGACCCTGATTGGCTCAGATCCGAGATAGAGGAGAGGCTCGCGGCGCGACGGCGCAATTGGTTTCGCAGGCAGTACGACAGATTATTGGTGCGTTGGTTGGAGTACAACTATGACTACATGTGGAAGGAGATAGCCTCTAGGCTATGAGGACGGTTGCATGCGGTTTGGTATTCCTCGATGGTAAAAGCCACCTTTTGTTTCACCTATGCGGTGATTCAGGTCGCTTCAAGCTCAATCGTCGGGCGGGGCTTTAGTGGTCGGCATTGCACCAACCACTTTCCACCAGACGAAAAAAAGGCCCTGCTTTCGCAAGACCTTTTTCTCTGTGTTGGTGCCCCGAGGGAGACTCGAACTCCCACTCCTTTCGAAAACGGATTTTGAATCCGCCGCGTCTACCAATTCCGCCATCAGGGCTCAATGGCGGCGAAGTATAGAGAGGTGATTACCGTTGGTCAATCACGTTTCATGGTCAATTTTCGATATTTCCGCTAGACTTTCCGGCCCTGCTAGACGAACCCCATCATGCGCGTTGCTGACTTTACTTTCGAGCTTCCTGATTCGCTGATCGCCCGCCATCCGTTGGCCGAGCGTCGCGGTAGTCGCCTGCTGACCCTTGATGGGCCGAGCGGCGCCCTGGCACACCGTCAATTCACTGATTTGCTTGAGCATTTGCGCCCGGGCGATTTGATGGTGTTCAACAATACCCGGGTGATTCCGGCGCGGCTGTTCGGGCAGAAAGCGTCCGGCGGCAAGCTGGAAATTCTCATCGAGCGCGTGCTCGATGCGCACCGTGTGCTGGCCCATGTGCGCTCCAGCAAGTCGCCGAAACCGGGTTCGAAGATCCTTATCGACGGCGGTGGCGAAGCCGAGATGCTCGCGCGTCATGATGCGCTGTTCGAGCTGGGTTTTGCCGAGGAAGTCTTGCCGCTGCTCGACCGTGTCGGGCACATGCCGTTGCCTCCTTATATAGACCGCCCGGATGAAGGCTCGGATCGCGAGCGTTATCAGACCGTGTACGCCCAGCGTCTGGGTGCGGTCGCAGCGCCGACGGCGGGGCTGCATTTCGATGAGCTGTTGATGCAGGCGATTGCTGCCAAGGGCGTCGAGACTGCGTTCGTGACGTTGCACGTCGGCGCGGGGACGTTCCAGCCGGTGCGCGTCGAGAAGATCGAAGATCACCACATGCACAGCGAGTGGCTGGAAGTCGGCCAGGATGTGGTCGATGCGGTCGCTGCGTGCCGTGCGCGTGGCGGTCGGGTGATTGCGGTCGGCACCACCAGCGTGCGTTCGCTGGAAAGCGCGGCGCGCGATGGTGTGCTCAAGCCGTTCAGTGGCGACACCGACATCTTTATCTATCCGGGCCGGCCGTTTCATGTAGTCGATGCCCTGGTGACCAATTTCCATTTGCCGGAATCCACGCTGTTGATGCTGGTTTCCGCGTTTGCCGGTTATCCCGAAACCATGGCCGCCTACAAGGCCGCCGTGGAAAACGGCTACCGCTTTTTCAGTTACGGGGATGCGATGTTCATCACCCGCAATCCCGCTCCAACTGCCCCTGAACAGACAGGCCCAGAGGAAACAGAATGAGTCGCGAATGTCGAATGTCCTTTGAGCTGCTGGCCACCGATGGCAAGGCTCGTCGTGGTCGCCTGACCTTTCCCCGTGGCACCGTCGAGACCCCGGCGTTCATGCCGGTCGGCACCTACGGCACGGTCAAGGGCATGCTGCCGCGCGACATCGTCGCCACGGGCGCGGAAATCATTCTGGGCAACACTTTTCACCTGTGGCTGCGTCCCGGCACTCAAGTGATCAAGGAACATGGCGACCTGCACGATTTCATGCAGTGGAAAGGCCCGATCCTCACCGACTCCGGCGGCTTCCAGGTGTTCAGCCTCGGCGCGATGCGCAAGATCAAGGAGGAGGGCGTGACCTTCGCTTCTCCGGTCGACGGCGCCAAAGTGTTCATGGGACCGGAAGAGTCGATGCAGGTGCAGCGCGATCTCGGTTCCGACATTGTGATGATCTTCGACGAATGCACGCCGTATCCGGCTGACGAAGACGTCGCGCGGGTATCAATGGAGCTGTCGTTGCGTTGGGCGCAGCGTTCGAAGAATGCCCACGGTGACAACACCGCAGCGCTGTTCGGCATCGTCCAGGGCGGCATGCATGAAAACCTGCGCATGCGCTCGCTCGAAGGCCTCGACAAGATCGGCTTCGACGGCCTGGCCATCGGCGGTCTGTCGGTGGGCGAACCGAAGCACGAAATGATCAAGGTGCTGGATTATCTGCCGGGCCAGATGCCCGCTGACAAACCTCGTTACCTTATGGGCGTTGGCAAACCGGAAGATCTGGTTGAGGGTGTGCGCCGCGGGGTGGACATGTTCGATTGCGTGATGCCAACCCGTAATGCCCGCAATGGGCATCTGTTCATCGATACCGGTGTGCTGAAGATCCGTAACGCGTTCCATCGCCATGATGAATCGCCGCTGTATCCGACCTGCGATTGCTACACCTGCCAGAACTTCTCGCGCGCTTATCTGCATCACCTGGACAAGTGCGGCGAAATGCTCGGCAGCATGCTCAATACCATCCATAACTTGCGCCATTATCAGGTGCTCATGGCTGGTTTGCGCGAGGCTATTCAACAGGGTACATTGGCCGCCTTTGTCGATGCCTTCTACGCCAAACGCGGACTTCCCGTTCCGCCTTTGGACTGAGTTTTCTGACCCCAAGATTCAACATTTGCAACTGGAGTGCTAAATGAGCTTTTTTATCTCTAACGCCATGGCTGACGCAGCTGCACCGGCTGCTGCAAGCCCAATGGGCGGCGGCTTCGAGTGGATTTTCCTGGTCGGCTTCCTGGTCATCTTCTACCTGATGATCTGGCGTCCACAGGCCAAGCGCGCCAAAGAGCAGAAGAACCTGCTGAGCAGCCTGCAGAAGGGCGACGAAGTCGTGACCACTGGGGGCATCGCCGGCAAGATCACCAAGGTTGCCGATGACTTCGTGGTTCTGGAAGTTTCCGACACCGTGGAAATGAAGTTCCAGAAAGGCGCCATCGCCGCCACGCTGCCAAAAGGCACGCTGAAAGCGATCTAAGAGCAACAACTTCTACTCAATCGACGGGGCGCGCAAGGCGCCCCGCGTTCATAACGGGCGGCGTGATGCTGAACAAATACCCTCTGTGGAAATACATTCTGATCCTGGCGGTGCTGGCGATCGGTCTGATTTATTCCGCTCCCAATCTTTACCCTGATGACCCGGCGATTCAGATCAGCGGCGCCAGCACGGCTCTGCAGGTCAATGACGCCGATCTGGCTCGCGTCAGCACAGCGCTGAAAGAGTCCGGCATCAACGTCAAGGCGGCCACGCTGACGGCTGGCGGCAAGGGCGGTCTGATCCGTCTGAGCAAGGCTGAAGACCAGCTGCCGGCCAAGGACGTAGTACGCAAGGCATTGGGTGATGACTACGTCGTCGCGCTGAACCTGGCACAGACCACTCCGCAATGGCTGCGCAACCTCGGTGCGCACCCGATGAAGCTGGGTCTGGACTTGTCCGGTGGTGTGCACTTCCTGCTCGAAGTGGACATGGACAAAGCCCTCGATGCACGCCTGAAAGTCTACGAAGGCGACGTCAAGAGCCTGCTGCGCAAAGAGAAGCTGCGCTATCGCAGCCTGCCGCAATTGGGCGGTGCCATTCAGTTGGGCTTCAGCGATGAAGATTCCCGCGAACAGGCCCGTGCGCTGATCCGCAAGAACTTCAACGATTTCGACATTGTTCCGGCCGACCTCAACGGTCAACCGGTGCTGCGTCTGGCGATGACCCCGGCCAAGCTGGCGGAAATCCGTGAATACTCCATCAAGCAGAACCTGACCACGGTACGTAACCGCGTCAACGAGCTGGGTGTTGCCGAACCGATCGTGCAGCGTCAGGGCGCCAACCGCATCGTGGTTGAGCTGCCGGGCGTGCAGGACACTGCCGAAGCCAAGCGTATCCTCGGCAAGACGGCCAACCTCGAGTTCCGTCTGGCCGCCGAGCCGGGCGCTTCGAAAGCCACTTCCGAGTCGTTCGAATTCCGCGAAGGCAACCGTCCGCCAGCGCAGATCGAGCGTGGTCTGATCATCACTGGTGACCAGGTCACCGACGCCAAGGCCGGTTTCGGCGAGCACGGCACGCCTGAAGTGAACATCCGTCTGGATGGCCACGGTGGCGAGCTGATGAGCCGCGCGACCCGTTCCAACGTCGGTCGCAGCATGGCGGTGATCTTCATCGAACAGCGTCCGGTCACCACTTACACCAAGCAAGTGGTCGATGGCGTCGAGAAAGACGTCGCGGTGCAGACGTTCAAGGAAGAGAAGAAGATCATCAGCCTGGCGACCATTCAGTCGCCGCTGGGTGCGCAATTCCGCATCACTGGTCTGAACGGTCAGGGCGAGTCGTCCGAACTGGCGCTGCTGCTGCGTGCCGGTGGTCTGGCTGCACCGATGTACTTCGCTGAAGAGCGCACAATCGGTCCGAGCCTGGGTGCTGACAACATCACCAAAGGTATCGACGCTTCCCTGTGGGGCATGCTGTTCGTATCGCTGTTCATCATCGCCATCTACCGCTTCTTCGGCGTCATCGCCACCGTCGCGCTGGCGGTGAACATGGTGCTGCTGCTGGCATTGATGTCGCTGTTGGGCGCCACGCTGACCCTGCCGGGTATCGCCGGTATCGTCCTGACCATGGGTATGGCGGTCGACGCCAACGTACTGATCTTCTCGCGGATTCGTGAAGAGATCGCCGCCGGCATGACTGTGCAGCGGGCAATCAACGAAGGCTTCGGCCGGGCATTTACTGCGATTCTCGATGCCAACCTGACCACCTTGCTGGTCGGCGGCATTCTCTTCGCCATGGGCACCGGCCCGGTGAAGGGTTTCGCAGTGACCATGTCCCTCGGGATCTTTACCTCGATGTTCACGGCCATCATGGTGACCCGCGCAATGGTCAACCTGATCTTTGGCGGGCGTGACTTCAAGAAGTTGTGGATTTAAGGGGCTGCCATGTTACGTACAATCAACTTCATGGGCGTTCGCAACTTCGCGTTCGGCGTCACCGTGTTGCTTACCGTCATTGCCTTGTTCAGTGTCGCCACCAAGGGCATGAACTGGGGTCTGGACTTCACCGGCGGTACGCTCATCGAGCTGACCTACGAGCGTCCGGCCGATGTCACCAAGGTGCGCGAGCAACTGGCGACTTCCGGTTATCACGAAGCTGTGGTGCAGAACTTCGGCGCCACTACTGACTTGCTGGTGCGCATGCCGGGTGAAGACCCGCAGCTGGGCCATCAGGTCGCAGACGCATTGCAGAAAGTCGGCGGCGACAACCCGGCGACGGTCAAGCGCGTCGAGTTCGTCGGCCCGCAAGTCGGTGAAGAACTGCGCGACCAGGGCGGCCTCGGCATGCTGCTGGCGCTCGGCGGCATCCTGATCTACCTGGCGTTCCGCTTTCAGTGGAAGTTTGCGGTCGGCGCCATTGTCTCGCTGATCCACGACGTGATCGTGACCGTGGGTATCCTCTCGTACTTCCAGATCACCTTCGATCTGACGGTGCTGGCGGCGGTGCTGGCGATCATCGGTTACTCACTGAACGACACCATCGTGGTTTTCGACCGGGTACGTGAGAACTTCCGTGTGCTGCGCAAGGCGACGCTGATCGAGAACATCAACATCTCGACCACTCAGACCCTGCTGCGCACCATGGCGACCTCGATCTCCACTCTGCTGGCGATCGCGGCGCTGCTGTTCTTCGGCGGCGACAACCTGTTCGGCTTCTCCATCGCACTGTTCATCGGTGTACTGGCGGGTACCTACTCGTCGATCTACATCGCCAACGTGGTGCTGATCTGGCTGAACCTGACCACCGAGGATCTGATTCCTCCGGCTAACACCGATAAGGAAGTCGACGACCGTCCATAACGGCCAGCGATTTTCCGGCTGTCAGCCAACAAAAGGCGCGAGTTGAACTCGCGCCTTTTTTTGTGCTCCAAGGCTGGGAGAAGCGCGGGCGCGTCCCGCATGTGATGGTCAGGAGGTTCATGTGAACAAGTCGTTGCTGGTTGGTGCGGTATTGGGTGCTGTCGGTGTCACAGCCGGGGGTGCTGTTGCCACCTACAGCCTGGTTAAAAGCGGCCCTGAGTATGCGCAAGTATTAGCCGTTGAGCCGGTCAAGACACAGATCAAGACTCCACGTGAAGTATGCAAGGATGTAACCGTGACGCGGCAGGCGCCGGTCAAGGATCAACACCAGATTCTCGGCACGGCGATCGGTGCCGTAGCCGGTGGTTTGTTGGGTAATCAGGTGGGTGGCGGTACCGGCAAGAAGATTGCCACCGTGGCCGGTGCAGTTGGCGGCGGTTATGCCGGTAACAAGGTGCAGGAAGGTATGCAGAACCGCGACACCTACACCACCACGCAAACCCGTTGCAACACGGTCAATGACATCAGCGACAAGGTCGTCGGCTACGACGTGCGTTACTCGCTCGATGGCAAGGAAGGCAAGGTACGGATGGATCGTGATCCGGGTAACCAGATTCCGGTCGACAAGGAAGGCAAGCTGATCCTGTCGCAGAATGAGCCGGGACAGTAAGGCTCCACAGTTGTGAAAAGAAGCATCCTGCGGGGTGCTTTTTTTGTGCTCGCGATTCAGGGCAGCGCGCGATTCTCACCTGTGGGAGCGAGCCTGCTCGCGAATACGGTCTAACAGTGGATATTTTCTTTGCTGACACGCCCCATTCGCGAGCAGGCTCGCTCCCACAGGGAATTGTGCTGTTTGGAATTGCAGACATAAAAAAAGCACCCCGTAGGGTGCTTTTTTGGTTTCGCGGAAAGCTTAGCGCTTCAGCGAGGCCGGCAGGTGCGGCTGGATCGCCGTCAGCACTGCCTTGAAGCATTTGGTGTTGCCGGCAACGATGTGGCCTTTCTCAAGGAAGTCGTGACCACCGGTGAAGTCGCTCACCAGGCCGCCGGCTTCTTGAATCAGCAGGGCGCCTGCAGCCATGTCCCACTCGGACAGGCCCGATTCCCAGAACGCATCGAAACGACCGGCAGCTACGTAAGCCAGGTCCAGGCTCGCCGAACCGGCGCGGCGGATGCCGGCAGTCTGGCCAACCAGGGCGCGGAACATGCCCAGGTAGTTGTCGAGGTTGTCCATCTGATCGTCACGGAACGGGAAGCCAGTGCCGAGCAGGGCGCCGTCGAGGCTGGTACGACCGCTTACGCGCAGACGACGACCGTTCAGTTGAGCGCCGCGACCACGGCTGGCGGTGAATTCTTCCTGGCGAACCGGGTCCAGAACCACTGCGTGCTCCAGGCGGCCACGATATTTGCAGGCAATGCTCACTGCAAAGTGCGGAATGCCACGGAGGAAGTTGGTGGTGCCGTCCAGCGGATCGATGATCCACAGGTACTCTTCGCCTTCGATGCCGGTGCCGGCGTGCAGGCCGGTTTCTTCACCCTGGATCGAGTGATTCGGGTAAGCCTTGCGCAGGGCATCGATGATTTTCTGTTCAGCGGCGCGATCAACCTCGGATACGTAATCCTTGGCGTCTTTTTCGTCGACCTTGATGGTATCCAGGCGCTCGATGGAGCGGAAGATCAGTTCACTGGCGCTGCGGGCGGCGCGCAGCGCGATATTCAGCATGGGCTGCATGGATGTGTCACCTAAGGTTGTTAAAGAAAGCCGCGCATTCTATCAGAACTTTTCTTCAGGTGAAGGACGCTGTTCGCTTTCATAGCTTAACGGTAGGCTGTTCTGTAAGATTTGCCCCCCTTTCCTGTGTCCGAGAGCGCCTCCCTTGCTGCAGAACATTCGTGTCGTCCTGGTCAACACCAGCCACCCCGGCAACATCGGCGGGGCCGCGCGCGCCATGAAAAACATGGGTCTGTCGCGACTGGTGCTGGTCGATCCGCGGGTCTTCCCGCACCACGAGGCCGATGCCCGCGCCTCCGGTGCCGGTGACATCCTTGAAAACGCGCAAGTCGTCGCCACCTTGGAAGATGCTCTGGTCGGCTGCAATCTGGTGCTCGGCACCAGCGCCCGCGACCGGCGTATTCCCTGGCCGCTGCTGGATCCGCGCGAATGCGGTAACAAAGTGGTCGAGGAAGCCGGGCAGGGCGCCGAGATTGCTTTGGTGTTCGGCCGTGAAGATTCCGGCCTGACCAACGAAGAGCTGCAGCGATGTCACTTTCACGTACACATCCCTTCCGACCCGACGTTCAGTTCGCTGAACCTCGGGGCGGCGGTGCAGGTGTTGAGTTATGAAGTGCGCATGGCCTGGCTGGCCGCACAGGGTCAGCCGAGCAAGGTCGAGAAAGAAGAAGTGGCCTCGGTGAAAAGCGCCGAGCTGGCGACCATGGATGAGCTGGAGCGATTCTATGAGCACCTGGAGCAGACGCTGGTCGCCATCGAATTCCTCGATCCGGAAAAGCCACGGCACTTGATGGCGCGCCTGCGCCGGTTGTACGGACGCAGCTCGGTCAGCCGGGCGGAAATGAATATTTTGCGTGGCATCCTCACGGAAACCCAGAAAGCGGCCCGTGGCGAGCTTCTAAAGCGGAAGGATTGAATGATGTTTGAGCGTTTGCGTGAAGATATCCAGAGCGTATTCCATCGAGACCCGGCGGCACGTAACGCTTTTGAAGTCCTGACCTGCTACCCCGGCATGCATGCGATCTGGATTCATCGACTGGCCGGCATGCTCTGGCGCAACGAATTGAAGTGGCTGGCGCGGCTGGTGTCGAACTTCGGTCGCTGGCTGACCGGGATCGAGATTCATCCGGGCGCCAAGGTCGGTCGACGTTTCTTCATCGACCACGGCATGGGCATCGTCATTGGTGAAACCGCCGAGATCGGCGACGACGTGACTATCTATCAGGGTGTGACCCTCGGCGGCACCAGTTGGAACAAAGGCAAGCGTCACCCGACGCTGGGTGATGGCGTGGTGGTCGGCGCTGGCGCCAAGGTGCTTGGCCCGTTCACGGTGGGTGCCGGCGCCAAAGTCGGTTCCAATGCTGTGGTCACCAAAGAAGTGCCGCCGGGCGCCACGGTGGTGGGGATTCCGGGGCGGATCATCGTCAAGACCGATGAAGAGCAGGACGCCAAGCGCAAAGCCATGGCGGAAAAGATCGGTTTCGACGCCTACGGTGTCAGCGAAGACATGCCCGACCCGGTGGCCCGCGCCATCGGCCAGTTGCTCGACCATCTGCAAGCGGTTGACGGGCGTCTGGAAGGCATGTGCGGCGCGCTGAAGGATCTGGGCAGCAATTACTGTGCGAAAGATCTGCCTGAACTGCGTGAAGAAGACTTCGCTTGCGTCAAAGGCAAGGACGAATCGAAAGCCGGCTGAACCGCGGCGCTGCTTTTCGCGAGCAGGCTCGCTCCCACAAGAGCAATGCATTCCAATGTGGGAGCGAGCCTGCTCGCGAAGAACGATCACGCGGTTCCGCTGGCTGTCCGCAGCCCGTCTTTGCTATAGTGCGCGCGCTCTTTTGCGGGTAAACCCGACTAAAGCACTAGGTCTTATAGTTGACTTAAATGCTCGGGAATTGCATACTCCCGCCCATTCCGAACTCCGTGGTAACTGTCCATGCGACTGACTACAAAAGGCCGATACGCCGTGACCGCCATGCTTGACCTGGCGTTGCACGCGCAGCACGGGCCGGTGTCTCTGGCCGATATCTCCGAGCGCCAAGGCATCTCCCTGTCCTACCTCGAGCAGCTGTTTGCCAAGCTGCGCCGCAGCAACCTGGTTTCCAGCGTTCGCGGTCCGGGTGGTGGCTACCAGTTGTCCCGCGACATGCAGGGCATCCAGGTCGCCCAGGTGATCGATGCGGTGAACGAATCGGTCGATGCCACCAAGTGCCAGGGCCAGGGCGATTGCCATTCCGGTGATACCTGCCTGACCCATCATCTGTGGTGCGACTTGAGCCTGCAGATTCACGAATTTCTGAGCGGTATCAGCTTGGCCGACCTTGTCACTCGCCGTGAGGTACAAGAAGTGGCCCAGCGTCAGGACCAGCGCCGTTGCAGCAGCAAGGCGCCACGCCTGGACAAGATTGAAGCGTCCGCCGTCGAATGACAGCCGAAGAGCTACCCGCGGCACGCCAGCCCTGATTTAGGAGATAGTCCATGAAATTGCCGATTTACCTTGATTACTCTGCAACCACCCCGGTTGATCCGCGCGTTGCGCAGAAAATGAGTGAATGCCTGCTGGTCGACGGAAACTTCGGTAACCCGGCGTCCCGTTCCCACGTGTTCGGCTGGAAGGCTGAAGAGTCCGTCGAAAACGCTCGTCGTCAGGTGGCCGATCTGGTCAATGCCGACCCGCGCGAAATCGTCTGGACCTCCGGTGCCACCGAATCCGACAACCTGGCGATCAAGGGCGCGGCACATTTCTACGCCTCCAAGGGCAAGCACCTGATCACCAGCAAGATCGAGCACAAGGCAGTCCTCGACACCATGCGCCAGATGGAGCGTGAAGGCTTCGAAGTGACCTACCTCGAGCCGACCGAAGACGGTCTGATCACCCCGGCAATGATTGACGCCGCACTGCGCGAAGACACCATTCTGGTGTCGGTGATGCACGTCAACAACGAAATCGGCACCATCAACGACATCGCTGCCATCGGCGAGATGCTGCGCGCCAAAGGCGTGCTGTTCCATGTCGACGCGGCTCAGTCCACCGGCAAGGTCGAAATCGATCTGCAGAAGCTGAAAGTCGACATGATGTCGTTCTCCGCCCACAAGACTTATGGCCCTAAAGGCATCGGCGCGCTGTACGTCAGCCGCAAGCCGCGTGTGCGCATCGAAGCGACCATGCACGGCGGCGGTCACGAGCGCGGCATGCGTTCCGGCACTCTGGCGACCCACCAGATCGTCGGCATGGGCGAAGCGTTCCGTGTGGCCAAAGAAGACATGGCTGCCGAAAACGTCCGTATCAAAGCCTTGAGCGACCGTTTCTACAAGCAGGTCGAGCATCTGGAAGAGCTGTACGTCAACGGCAGCCTGACCGCCCGCGTACCGCACAACCTGAACCTGAGCTTCAACTACGTTGAAGGCGAGTCGCTGATCATGGCGCTCAAGGATCTGGCGGTATCGTCCGGTTCGGCCTGCACCTCGGCGTCGCTGGAGCCTTCGTACGTACTGCGCGCCCTGGGCCGCAACGACGAACTGGCACACAGCTCGATCCGCTTTACCTTCGGCCGTTTCACCACCGAAGAAGAAATCGACTACGCCGCGCAGAAAGTCTGCGAGGCCGTTACCAAGCTGCGCGCTCTGTCGCCGCTGTGGGACATGTACAAAGACGGCGTCGATATCTCGAAAATCGAGTGGGCGGCACACTAACTATAGAAGCCGCCGGATACAGATCCTGTAGCGACGCGGCGTTAACGCAGCGCAGTTGCAGGGTCTCAAGAGCGGCCCTGATGAGTGAGGATTGAGAATCATGGCTTACAGCGAAAAGGTCATCGACCACTACGAAAACCCGCGCAACGTCGGCAAGATGAACGCGGAAGATCCTGATGTCGGCACCGGCATGGTCGGCGCTCCGGCGTGCGGCGACGTGATGCGTCTGCAGATCAAGGTCAACGACCAGGGCGTTATCGAAGACGCCAAGTTCAAGACCTACGGTTGCGGTTCGGCAATCGCCTCCAGCTCCCTCGCTACCGAGTGGATGAAGGGCAAGACCCTGGACGAAGCCGAAACCATCAAGAACACTCAGCTGGCCGAAGAACTGGCCCTGCCGCCAGTGAAAATCCACTGCTCCGTGCTCGCTGAAGACGCTATCAAAGCGGCTGTTCGCGACTACAAGCAGAAGAAAGGCTTGATCTGAATTTCAAGATTCGGCGACGAGTAAGGAGTCAACGATGGCTATCAGCATGACAGAAGCGGCTGCTCGACACGTGCGGCGCTCCCTCGATGGGCGCGGCAAAGGTGAAGGGATTCGTCTGGGTGTTCGCACCACAGGCTGTTCCGGCCTTGCCTACGTGCTGGAGTTTGTCGACGAGGTAGTGGCGGAGGATCAGGTGTTCGAGAGTCACGGCGAAAAAGTGATCATCGACCCGAAAAGCCTGGCCTACCTGGACGGCACCGAGCTCGACTTCGTCAAGGAAGGGTTGAACGAGGGCTTCAAGTTCAACAACCCCAACGTGCGCGGTGAATGTGGCTGCGGCGAAAGCTTCAACATCTGAGGCTGGTCGTGGGTATTCCTTGTCATTTTGCTTTATTCGAGCTGCAACCGAGCTTTCGCCTGGACCTCGAGCAGTTGGCCACGCGCTACCGTGAGTTGGCGCGCGGCGTCCATCCTGACCGCTTTGCCGATGCTTCCGAGCGCGAGCAGCGCTCGGCACTCGAGCAATCGGCGCGGCTCAACGACGCCTACCAGACGCTCAAGAGCCCGGCCCAGCGCGCACGCTACCTGCTGAAAATCAGCGGGCATGAAGTGCCGATGGAAGTCACCGTCCACGATCCCGAGTTTCTTCTGCAGCAGATGCAATGGCGCGAAGAGCTCGAAGATCTGCAGGACAGCGCCGACCTCGACGGTGTCGCGGTATTCAAGCGTCGTTTGAAGACTGCTCAGGAACAGCTCAACGAAAGCTTCGCAGCCTGTTGGGATGATGCAGCGCAACGTGAACAGGCCGAACGCCTGATGCGGCGCATGCAGTTCCTCGACAAGCTCACCTACGAAGTGCGCCAGCTGGAAGAGCGCCTCGACGATTAACCCAGCGCTGCCCTGATTGCACGCTGACAGACAGACAAGACCTGATCACCATGGCTCTACTGCAGATCGCCGAACCCGGCCAAAGTCCTCAACCGCACCAGCGCCGTCTGGCTGTGGGCATCGACTTGGGTACTACCAATTCGCTGGTCGCTGCGCTGCGCAGTGGTCTTTCCGAACCGCTGGCCGACGCCAACGGGCAGGTCATCCTGCCGTCCGCCGTGCGTTATCACGCCGACCGCGTCGAAGTCGGTGAGTCCGCCAAGCTGGCGGCATCCTCCGATCCTCTTAACACCGTGCTTTCGGTCAAGCGCTTGATGGGTCGTGGTCTGTCCGACGTCAAGCAATTGGGCGAGCAACTGCCGTACCGCTTTGTCGGCGGCGAATCGCACATGCCGTTCATCGACACCGTGCAAGGACCGAAAAGCCCGGTTGAAGTCTCCGCCGATATCCTCAAGGTCCTGCGTCAGCGCGCTGAAGCGACCTTGGGTGGCGAACTGGTTGGCGCGGTAATCACCGTTCCTGCCTACTTCGACGATGCGCAGCGTCAGGCCACCAAAGATGCGGCCAAACTCGCCGGTCTGAACGTGTTGCGTCTGCTCAATGAGCCGACCGCTGCTGCTGTGGCGTATGGTCTGGATCAACATGCTGAAGGCCTGGTTGCAGTTTATGACCTTGGTGGCGGTACCTTCGATATTTCCATTCTGCGTCTGACTGGCGGCGTCTTTGAAGTTCTGGCCACTGGCGGCGACAGCGCGCTGGGCGGCGATGACTTCGATCATGCGATTGCCGGCTGGATCATCGAGAGTGCTGGCCTGTCCGCCGATCTCGACCCGGGCGCACAACGCAATCTGCTGCAAACCGCTTGCGCGGCCAAAGAGGCTTTGACCGATGCGGCCAGTGTGGAAGTGGCTTACGGCGACTGGAAAGCGCAACTGACCCGCGAAGCCTTCGATGCGCTGATCGAGCCAATGGTCGCGCGCAGTCTGAAAGCCTGCCGCCGCGCGGTTCGCGATTCCGGTATCGAGCTGGAAGACGTCCACGCCGTGGTCATGGTCGGCGGTTCGACCCGCGTGCCGCGCGTGCGTGAAGCCGTTGCCGAAGCCTTCGGTCGTCAGCCATTGACGGAAATCGACCCGGATCAAGTGGTTGCCATCGGGGCCGCGATCCAGGCCGACACCCTGGCTGGCAACAAGCGCGATGGCGGCGAACTGCTGCTGCTCGACGTGATTCCGCTGTCCCTGGGGCTGGAAACCATGGGCGGGCTGATGGAGAAGGTTATTCCGCGCAACACCACCATCCCCGTCGCGCGCGCTCAGGATTTCACCACGTATAAAGACGGCCAGTCGGCCATGGCGATCCACGTGTTGCAGGGTGAGCGCGAGCTGATCAGCGACTGCCGCTCTCTGGCACGGTTCGAATTGCGCGGCATTCCGGCGATGGTGGCCGGTGCGGCGAAAATTCGCGTGACCTTCCAGGTCGACGCCGACGGTCTGCTCAGCGTGTCTGCCCGTGAATTGGGCTCGGGCGTTGAGGCGAGCATTCAGGTCAAACCTTCCTATGGTCTGACCGATGGCGAAATCGCCAAGATGCTCAAGGATTCGTTCCAGCACGCCAATGACGACAAGGTCGCCCGTGTTCTGCGTGAGCAGCAAGTCGATGCCCAGCGCCTGCTCGAAGCGGTGCAGGGCGCGCTGGATGCCGATGGCGAGCGTTTGCTCGACGCCGAAGAGCGCATGGTCATCGAACTGCAAATGCAGGAACTGGCCGAACTGATGAAAGGTACCGATGGCTACGCCATCGAGCAGCAGACCAAGCGTCTGTCGCAAGTGACCGATGCTTTTGCTGCCCGCCGCATGGATCTGACGGTGAAAGCCGCTCTGTCGGGGCGCAACCTGAATGAAATCGAGGATATCTGATGCCGCAGGTCATTTTTCTGCCCCACGAGAAGTTCTGCCCTGAAGGCATGGTGGTCGAGGCTGCGCCCGGCACATCGATTCTCGAACTGGCCCACGAACACCATATCGAGATGGAAAGCGCGTGCGGCGGCGTCTGCGCCTGCACCACGTGCCATTGCATCATCCGCGAGGGTTTCGACTCGCTGGAAGAGGCCGACGAGCTGGAAGAAGACTTCCTCGACCGTGCCTGGGGCCTGGAAGCGCAATCGCGTCTGGCATGTCAGGCCATCGTCGGTGAGGAAGACCTCACCGTCGAGATTCCGAAATATTCGCTTAACCATGCGGCCGAAGCGCCGCACTGACTGGTAAGACTGTCATGAGCTACGGTTGGAATGATGTTCAACGCATTGCAGAAGAATTGGCGGAAGCCAAGCCGGATGTAGATCCGGTTTATGTCAATTTCGTCGACTTGCAGCGATGGATCATGGAACTGCCTGACTTCGACAACACCTCCGGCTGTGTCGGCGAGAAGGTGTTGGAAGCGGTTCAGGCGCTCTGGATCGAAGAAGTCGACTGATCGTCCTCGCAGGTTAGGCAATACCAAAGAACCCGCGTATAATTCGCGGGTTTAATTTTTCGCAAATTACCGTTTCTGGAGTTACACCATGGCTGTTCAACGTACTTTCTCCATCATCAAGCCTGACGCCGTTGCTAAAAACGTGATCGGCAAGATCACCACTCGCTTCGAAGACGCTGGCCTGCGCGTTGTAGCTTCGAAACTGAAGCAACTGTCCAAAGCCGAAGCCGAAGGCTTCTACGCTGAGCACAGCGAGCGCGGTTTCTTCGGTGACCTGGTTGCTTTCATGACTTCCGGTCCGGTTGTCGTTCAGGTTCTGGAAGGTGAAAACGCTATCGCTCGCAACCGTGAGCTGATGGGCGCTACCAACCCTAAAGAAGCTGCTGCCGGCACCATCCGTGCTGACTTCGCTGAATCGATCGACGCCAACGCCGTTCACGGTTCGGACTCCGAAGCTGCTGCCGCTCGCGAAATCGCTTACTTCTTCGCAGCTACTGAAGTAACCACTCGCTAAGCATTGCTTGCAGAGTGAAGGTGAATCCATGACTACATCGACTGTTAAAACAAACCTGCTGGGTCTGACCCAGCCGGAAATGGAAAA
Organism: Pseudomonas sp. FP1762; assembly: GCF_030687105.1. Taxonomy (NCBI): domain Bacteria; kingdom Pseudomonadati; phylum Pseudomonadota; class Gammaproteobacteria; order Pseudomonadales; family Pseudomonadaceae; genus Pseudomonas; species Pseudomonas sp. FP1762. The sequence continues at coordinate 4,835,116 of NZ_CP117458.1, read as the reverse complement.
ATTCTTCGACTCAATCGGGGAGAAGCGTTTCCGTGCCGGTCAGGTAATGAAATGGATTCACCACTTTGGCGTCGATGATTTCGACGCCATGACGAACGTCAGCAAAGCCTTGCGCGACAAGCTCAAGGCCATTGCTGAAGTGCGTGGTCCGGAAGTGGTCAGCGAGGACATCTCCAGCGACGGCACCCGTAAATGGGTGGTGCGCGTGGCGTCCGGCAGCTGCGTCGAGACCGTGTACATTCCCCAGGGCAAACGCGGCACCTTGTGCGTTTCGTCCCAGGCAGGCTGTGCCCTGGATTGCAGTTTCTGCTCCACCGGCAAGCAAGGCTTCAACAGCAACCTCACCGCCGCCGAAGTCATCGGTCAGGTGTGGATTGCCAACAAATCTTTCGGCAGCGTCCCGGCTACCATCGACCGCGCCATCACCAACGTGGTGATGATGGGCATGGGCGAGCCGTTGCTCAACTTCGACAACGTCGTCGCCGCCATGCATCTGATGATGGATGACCTCGGCTACGGGATCTCCAAGCGCCGCGTGACCCTGTCCACCTCGGGTGTGGTGCCGATGATCGATGAGCTGGCCAAGCACATCGACGTGTCCCTGGCGTTGTCCCTGCACGCACCGAACGACGCATTGCGTAACCAATTGGTGCCGATCAACAAGAAATATCCGCTTAAGATGCTGCTCGAGTCGTGCCAGCGCTACATGTCCGCCCTTGGTGAGAAACGTGTGCTGACCATCGAGTACACCTTGCTCAAGGACGTCAACGACAAGCTTGAGCACGCAGTGGAAATGATCGAGCTGCTTAAAGACATCCCGTGCAAGATCAACCTGATCCCGTTCAACCCGTTCCCGCACTCCGGGTACGAGCGGCCGAGCAACAATGCCATCCGCCGCTTCCAGGATCAGTTGCATCAGGCCGGTTTCAACGTCACCGTGCGCACCACCCGTGGTGAAGACATCGACGCCGCATGTGGTCAATTGGTAGGGCAGGTGCTGGATCGCACCCGTCGCAGCGAACGTTACATCGCCGTGCGCGAGTTGAGCGCCGACAGCGATCTGGCACAGAACGCCGCGAACACTAACTAAGAGAGGATCTCTATGTCCCTGCGCTTTGCGCTGCTGTTGCTGTTGGCCAGCCTGTGCGCTGGCTGTGTCCTGTCGGGTGACTACAACCCGATGAAGACCAGCAAGGGCCGCGATGAAGCGCGGGCTGCCTACGTGCAGCTGGGGCTGGGCTATCTGCAGCAAGGCATGACCGAGCGCGCCAAGGTGCCATTGAAGAAAGCGCTGGAGCTGGACAGTTCCGACCCCGACGCCAATGCGGCCCTCGGTCTGGTGTTCCAAGCTGAAATGGAACCGGCACTTGCCGACGAGCACTTTCGCAAGGCCCTGTCCTCACGTCCCGCCGATGCGCGCATCCTCAACAACTACGGCAGTTTTCTCTACGAAGAACAGCGCTACAAGGAAGCCTACGAGCGTTTTGAACAAGCGGCCGCCGATACCCTGTATCCTGAGCGCTCGCGGGTCTTCGAAAATCTCGGCATGACCGCCGCCAAGCTCGGCCAGCGTGATCTGGCCCAGCAACAGCTGGAAAAAGCCCTGCGCCTGAATCGCCAACAACCGCGCGCATTGCTGGAAATGGCTGAGTTGTCCTTCGAAGACAGGCATTATGTGCCCGCGCGTGACTATTACGACCGTTTCAGCCAGCTCACCGAACAAAATGCACGTAGTCTATTGCTCGGCGTTCGGCTGGCAAAAGTGTTTGAAGATCGCGACAAGGCAGCCAGTTACGGTCTGCAATTAAAACGACTCTATCCCGGTACGCCGGAATATCAGCAATACCTGTCGGAGCAATGATGAAAGCGGCGCATCCCGAAGTTGTAGCAGCGAATCGCGTAAATCCCGGTGAGACCCTGCGCCAGGCCCGCGAAAGCAATGGCTGGTCGCTGGCCGAAGTGGCCCTCAAGCTCAACCTCACCGTGACGTCCCTGAGCAATCTTGAAGCCGGCGCTTTCGACAAGCTGCCGGGGCATACCTTCGCTCGCGGTTACATTCGCGCCTATGCCAAATTGCTCGGCATGGACCAGACCGTTCTGGTTCAGCAATTCGACCAGTCCACCGGCACCGATTCCCAGGGCAGCAACGTTCATGCCCTCGGTCGTATCGAAGAGCCGGTGCGCGTTTCCCACACCATTTTGCGTATCGTCAGCCTGTTGCTGCTGATCGCGGTCATCGGTGGCGGTTTCGTCTGGTGGCAGGATCAGACCTCGCAGCGCACCCGCGATCTGACCAGCCTGGCGCCTGAACACGTCGAAGTCGAAGGCGCGGACGGCACCACGCAGATCCACCCGATCGACGAGCCGGAAGATCAGGCTGTCGCCGAAAATCAGGCTGACAATTCGACATCGCTGGCCTTGCCGCAGTCGGAAACCAGTGCTGAATCCACCGGTGCCGAGTCCGCAGCGCCAGCAACCGAGCCGGCTGCCCCGGCAGTTGCGCCAAGCGCTCCGGCACCGACGCCTGCGCCAGTGGTGGCGGCTCCGGCCACTCCAGCGCCGAATGTCCCAGCGACACCTGCCCCGACCGCGCCGGTTGCTCAAGCGCCAAGCGCTGAAGCAGCTGCGCCGGTCGCCGGCGAAGGCCAGGTGCAGTTGCAGTTCACCGGCGATTGCTGGGCACAGGTGACCGATGGCCGTGGCAAAGTGATTTTCAGCGGCCTGAAGCATAAAGGCGACAGCGTGAGTGTTTCCGGCAAGCCGCCGCTCGCCGTACGTCTGGGCGTTGCCCGCGCGGCACAGGTCAGCTACAACGGCCAACCGGTCGATATCGCTCCGTTCACCAGTGGCGAGACTGCTCGCCTGAAGTTGGGTCAATAAGTCATGCACGGCGAATCTCCAATCAAACGTCGCGAATCGCGCAAGATCTGGGTCGGCAACGTACCGGTGGGCGGCGACGCGCCGATCGCTGTGCAGAGCATGACCAACAGCGATACCAATGATGTCGCTGCGACCGTGGCGCAGATCAATCGTCTGGAAGCCGCCGGCGTCGACATCGTTCGCGTCTCGGTGCCGGACATGGACGCCGCCGAGGCGTTCGGCAAGATCAAGCAACTGGTCAAAGTGCCGTTGGTGGCTGACATCCACTTCGACTACAAAATCGCCTTGCGCGTGGCCGAACTGGGTGTGGATTGCCTGCGTATCAACCCGGGCAACATCGGTCGCGAAGACCGCGTGCGTGCCGTGGTCGATGCGGCGCGTGATCGCGGCATTCCGATCCGCATCGGCGTCAACGCCGGTTCCCTGGAAAAAGACCTGCAGAAGAAATACGGCGAGCCGACCCCGGCCGCATTGGTCGAATCCGCGCTGCGCCACGTTGAACACCTCGAACGCCTGAATTTCCAGGACTTCAAGGTCAGCGTGAAAGCCTCCGACGTGTTCATGGCCGTCGAAGCCTACCGTTTGCTGGCGAAAGAAATTGTCCAGCCGCTGCACCTCGGCATCACTGAAGCCGGCGGTTTGCGATCGGGCACGGTGAAATCCGCCGTGGGCCTAGGTATGCTGCTCGCCGAAGGGATTGGCGATACTATCCGCATCTCGCTGGCGGCCGACCCGGTCGAGGAAGTGAAGGTCGGTTACGACATTCTCAAGTCTTTGCATCTGCGTTCCCGTGGCATCAACTTCATCGCCTGCCCGAGCTGCTCGCGGCAGAACTTCGATGTGGTGAAAACCATGAACGAGCTGGAAGGGCGCCTTGAAGACCTGCTGGTGCCGCTGGATGTCGCGGTCATCGGTTGCGTGGTCAACGGCCCCGGCGAAGCCAAGGAAGCCCATATCGGCTTGACCGGCGGCACGCCAAACCTGATTTACATCGACGGCAAGCCGTCGCAGAAGCTGACGAATGACAATCTGGTGGACGAGCTGGAAAAGCTGATCCGCCAGAAAGCGGCCGAAAAGGTCGAAGCTGACGCTGCCGTTATCGCGCGCGGCTGATCGAACGAATTAAGGAAATTTTGTGAGCAAGTCTCTGCAAGCCATTCGTGGCATGAACGACATCCTGCCCGAACAGACCCCGCTGTGGCGTTATTTCGAAGGCACTGTGGCGCGTCTGCTGGATAACTACGGTTACAAGCAGATCCGCATGCCGATCGTCGAGTTCACCGAGCTGTTCAAGCGCTCGATCGGCGAAGTCACCGATATCGTCGAAAAAGAGATGTACACCTTCGAAGACCGCAACGGTGATTCCCTGACCCTGCGTCCGGAAGGCACTGCGGCCTGCGTGCGCGCCGTGCTTGAGCACGGCATCACCGGCGGTGGTCAGGTGCAGAAACTCTGGTACATCGGCCCGATGTTCCGCCACGAGCGTCCGCAGAAAGGCCGTTATCGTCAGTTTCACCAGATCGGTCTGGAGGTGTTCAACCTCGACGGTCCGGACATCGACGCCGAGCTGATCATCATGACCTGGCGCCTGTGGGGCGAGCTGGGCATTCGTGATGCGGTCAAGCTCGAACTCAACAGCCTCGGCACCAGCGAATCCCGTGGTCGCTATCGTGAAGCCCTGGTCGAGTACCTCTCGGCGCACCACGACAAGCTCGACGAAGACAGCCAGCGTCGCCTGAAAACCAACCCGCTGCGCGTGCTCGACACGAAAAATGCCGACACCCAGGCCGTGCTGGTCGATGCGCCGAAAATGGCCGATTACCTCGACGACGAGTCCCGCGCTCACTTCGAAGGCCTGAAGGCGCGTCTGGATGCCGTCGGCATTCCTTACGTGCTCAACCCGAAACTGGTGCGTGGCCTCGATTACTACAGCAAAACCGTTTTCGAATGGGTCACCGACAAGCTCGGCGCCCAGGGCACCGTGTGCGCGGGCGGCCGTTACGACGGCCTGGTCGAGCAGATGGGCGGCAAGACAACCCCGGGCGTCGGTTTCGCCATGGGCATCGAGCGTCTGGTGTTGATGCTCGAAACCCTTGAGCAGATTCCGCAGGAAATTTCCCGTCAGGTCGACGTCTACCTCTGCGCCTTCGGTGAAGAGGCCGAGCTGGCCGGTCTGGCCCTGGCCGAACGGGTTCGCGATGAACTTCCAAACCTGCGCCTGCAAGTCAATGCCGGCGCCGGCAGCTTCAAAAGCCAGTTCAAGAAGGCCGACAAGAGCGGTGCGCTGTACGCATTGATCCTCGGTGACGACGAAATGGCCCAGCAAGTGGTAGGTTTCAAACCCCTGCGTGGCCAGGGCGAACAACAAAGCATTGCCTGGGATGCGCTTGCCGCTCACCTGGCCACCTGCGTCGTGCAGGGTTGAAGCTGTCTTAACAGCCGATTTAGCGATTAAGGAGTATTGGGGTGTCGAGTACCGAAGACGAACAGTTGGCGGATTTGAAGGACTGGTGGACACGCAACGGCAAACCTCTGGTCACCGGCGGCCTGTTGGCGCTGGTCATCGTGTTCGGCTGGCAGGCCTGGCACAAATACCAGAGCAACCAGTCGCAAGGCGCCTCGGTGCTCTATCAGCAATTGCTGGAAACCACGCTGACGCCTGACGGCAAGCCTGATGCCGCCCGCGTTGCGGATCTGGCCGGCAAGCTCAACAGCGAGTACGGCGGTTCTGCCTATGCGCAATACGGCAGCCTGTTCGTCGCCAAAGTGGCGGTCGACAGCGGCAAGCTGGACGACGCGGCAACCGAACTCAAAGCCATCGTCGACAAACCGGCCAACCCGGCGCTGGGCGAAATCGCCCGTCAGCGTCTGGCGCAGGTGCTGGGCGCGCAGGACAAGGCCGAAGACGCCCTGAAACTGCTCGACGGCGATGCCGACAAAGCGTTCCTGGCCACTCGCGAAGAACTCAAGGGCGACCTGCTGGTGCGCTTGGGCCGTACCGATGACGCGAACAAGGCGTATCAAAAAGCCAAGGCGGCACTGTCGGATGAAGCGGCGGTCGGTGGCCTTCAAATCAAGCTCGACGACCTGGCCAAAGGGGATGCGTGACGTGATCCGTTGGAAGCATGCAGCATTGCTGGCTCTGGCCCTTCTGGCCGCGGGTTGCAGCAGCAACAGCAAGAAAGAATTGCCACCGGCCGAACTGACCGACTTCAAAGAAGAAGTCGTTCTGCAGAAGCAGTGGAGCCGCTCGATCGGTGACGGTCAGGGCGAAACCTACAACATGCTGGTGCCGGCGATCGACGGTGACACCATCTACGCCGCCGATGTGACTGGTGTGGTGATGGCGCTGGATCGCAGCAACGGCGACGTGAAGTGGGACCAGGATCTGGAACTGCCTGTCTCCGGCGCCGTCGGCGTGGGTTATGGTCTGGTACTGATCGGTACGCTGCGTGGCGAAGTCGTCGCTCTGGACACCAGCAACGGTGAAGAGAAGTGGCGTGCCCGCGTCAACAGTGAAGTGCTCGCGCCGCCGGCCAACAATGGCGACGTGGTGGTGGTGCAGACCCAGGACGATCGTCTGATCGGTCTGGACGCTGCCACCGGCAACCAGCGCTGGGTGTATGACAGCACCCCGGCGGTCCTGACCCTGCGTGGCACCAGTGCTCCGCTGGCGACCAACCGTCTGGCCGTAGCTGGCCTGTCGACCGGTAAAGTGGTCGCGCTGGACATCTCCAACGGCGTGCCGGTGTGGGAACAACGCATCGCCATTCCACAGGGTCGTTCGGAGCTGGAGCGCGTCGTCGACATCGACGGCGGTCTGCTGCTGTCGGGCGGCACGCTGTACGTGGCCAGCTATCAGGGTCGCGTTGCGGCACTGGACCTGGAAAGCGGTCGTCAACTGTGGCAGCGCGATGCGTCGAGCTACGCCGGTATCGCTCAAGGTTTCGGCAGCGTCTACGTGAGCCTGTCCTCGGGCACCGTTGAAGGCGTCGATGAGCGTTCCACCACCGCACTGTGGAGCAACGACTCGCTGGCTCGCCGTCAACTGTCGGCTCCGGAAGTGTTCTCCAGCTACGTAGCTGTGGGTGACCTGGAAGGTTATCTGCATCTGCTGAGTCAGGTCGACGGTCGTTTCGTCGGCCGTGAGCGCATCGACAGCGACGGCCTGCGTGCCCGTCCGCTGGTGGTGGGCGACACGATTTATGTGTATGGCAACAGCGGCAAACTGGAAGCCCTGACCATCAAGTAACAACTATGCTTGGGGTTCATCCCCAAGCGGCCCTGCATCAGCAGGGTTTGCAGCGCCCCCGGGTGTTGCCCCGAGCACCAGCCGCTGCCTCGCAGCGGCTTTTGTATTTTCTGAAATAACGAAGTGGAGAGCCGCATGGTTCCCGTAATCGCCCTGGTGGGCCGACCGAACGTCGGCAAGTCCACCTTGTTCAACCGCCTGACCAGGACTCGTGACGCCATCGTCGGCGACCTGTCCGGTCTGACCCGTGATCGCCAGTACGGTGAGGCCAAGTGGCAAGGGCGTTCCTACATTCTGATCGACACCGGCGGTATCTCCGGTGACGAACATGGTATGGACGAAAAAATGGCCGAGCAGTCGCTGCTGGCCATCGAAGAAGCCGATGTGGTGCTGTTTCTGGTAGATGCCAAGGCCGGTTTTACCGCTGCCGACCAGATGATCGCCGAGCATTTGCGCAAACGTAACAAGCGTTCCCACGTGGTGGCCAACAAGGTCGACAACATCGACCCGGAAATGGCCCGCGCCGAATTCGCCCCGCTGGGCATGGGCCACGCGATCCCGATCGCCGGCGCCCACGGCCGTGGTATCACGCAACTGCTGGAAGCCGCCCTGAGCGAATTCCCGCGCGATGATGACGAGCCGGCTGAAGGTGAAGAGGAAGAAGTCGTTGCCGAAGGCGAGGAAGCCAAGCGCATTCCTGGTCCGAGCGAAAAAGACGGGATCAAGATCGCCATCATCGGTCGTCCGAACGTCGGCAAGTCGACCCTGGTCAACCGCATGCTTGGTGAAGACCGGGTCATCGTGTACGACCAGCCGGGCACCACCCGCGACAGCATCTACATTCCGTTCGAGCGCAATGAAGAGAAGTACACGCTGATCGACACCGCCGGTGTGCGCAAGCGCGGCAAGATCCACGAAGAAGTCGAAAAGTTCTCCGTGGTCAAAACCCTGCAGGCGATCAAAGACGCCAACGTGGTGATCTTCGTGATGGACGCCCGCGAGGGTGTGGTCGATCACGACCTGAACCTGCTGGGCTTCGCGATCGAATCCGGTCGTGCGCTGGTCATCGCGATCAACAAGTGGGATGGCATGACGCCGAGCGAGCGCGACTTCGTGAAAGTCGAGCTGCAACGTCGGCTGTTCTTCGTCGACTACGCCGACATTCACTTCATCTCGGCGTTGCACGGCACGGGCGTGGGCAACCTCTACGCTTCGGTGCAGAACTCGTTCAAGTCCGCTGTTACCCGCTGGCCGACCAACCGTCTGACCCAGATTCTCGAAGATGCGGTGGGCGAGCACGCGCCGCCGATGGTCAACAACCGTCGGATCAAGCTGCGTTACGCTCACCTCGGTGGTGCGAACCCGCCGATCATCGTGATCCACGGTAACCAGATCGAGAAAGTGCCGAAGTCGTACGTGCGCTATCTGGAGAACACTTACCGTCGTGTACTCAAGCTGGTCGGTACGCCGATCCGCATCGAGTTCAAGGGCGGCGAGAACCCGTACGAAGGCAACAAGAACACGCTGACCGACCGCCAGGTCAACAAGAAGCGTCGCTTGATGTCGCACAACAAGAAAGCCAGCAAGAAGCGCCGCGACAAGAAGTGATCCGAGGCCCTGCACAATTTTGTGTGGGGCTTTTGTGGCGAGGGGATTTATCCCCGATGGGCTGCGCAGCAGCCCCAAAACCTGTGTCCGCGGTGTATCAGTCAAACCGCATTCAACGGGTTTGCGACTGCTTCGCAGCCGGAACGGGGATAAATCCCCTCGCCACAGGATTGGGTTTGTTCAATGAGAGAAGGGCGCCGTTTGGCGCCCTTTTTTTATGGGCGCCGGATGGGCTATCCTCGGGCTCTCCCGCGCCGTCGTCAGAGCCGGGTGTTGAGCAGAGAACCCTCGATGATCACCAGCAAGCTGCCGAATGTCGGCATCACTATTTTCACGCAGATGTCTCAGCTCGCGGCGCAGACCGGCGCGATCAACCTGTCCCAGGGTTTCCCGGATTTCGACGGCCCGCAGTCGTTGCGTGATGCGGTCGGGCGGCATATCGCCAGTGGCCATAACCAGTATTCGCCGATGACCGGTTTGCCGGCGTTGCGTCAGCAGATCGCGGCCAAGATCGCGCGCAGCTACGGCGTGACTGTCGATGCCGATCATGAAGTGACGGTAACGCCCGGTGCGACTCAGGCAATCTTCTGCGCGATTCAGGCAGTGATTCACAGCGGCGATGAAGTCATCGTCTTCGATCCGTGCTACGACAGCTACGCACCGGCAACGGAGCTGGCGGGTGGCCGTTGCGTGCATGTGCAACTGAACCCGGACGATTTCACCATCGATTTCGACCAGCTCGCCGCGGCCCTGAGCCCGCGCACGAAAATGATCGTCATCAACACCCCGCACAACCCCAGCGGCGCATTGATCAGCCGCGCCGAGCTCGATCAACTGGCGGCGTTGATCCGTGATCGCGACATCTATCTGATCAGCGACGAAGTCTACGAACACCTGGTCTTCGACGGCGTGCCGCATGTCAGCGTGCTGGCCCATGAAGAGCTGTATCAGCGCGCCTTCGTGGTCAGCTCGTTCGGCAAGACGTACCACGTCACCGGCTGGAAAACCGGCTATGTCGTCGCCCCGCCAGCCCTGACAGCCGAACTGCGCAAGGTGCATCAGTACGTGAGCTTCTGTGGCGTCACACCGCTGCAATACGCGCTGGCCGATTACATGGCCGAGCACCCGGAGCACGTTGAAGAGCTGCCGGGTTTCTATCAGGCCAAGCGCGATCTGTTCTGCGATCTGCTCGCGCCGTCGCGCTTCAGTTTTACCCGAGTCACCGGCACCTATTTCCAATTGGTCGATTATTCGCAGATCCGCCCGGATCTCAATGATGTCGACATGGCCATGTGGATGACTCGCGAGCACGGTGTCGCGAGCATTCCGGTGTCGGTGTTCTACCAGAATCCACCGCAAGGCCAGCGCCTGATACGCCTGTGCTTTGCCAAACGCGAGGAGACGCTGCGTGAAGCGGCGGCGAAACTATGCGTGATCTGAGTGCATTGCCAGACCTGACTCTGGCGTTGATCCAGACCAGCCTGGCCTGGCACGACCGCCAGGCCAACCTCGAGCATTTCGAGCTGCTGCTGGAGCAGGCCCGGGGCGCCGATCTGATCATCCTGCCGGAGATGTTCACCACCGGATTCTCGATGGAATCGGAAACCCTCGCCGAAGCCGAAAACGGCCCGACCAGCAAATGGCTGCGGGCGCAGGCGGCCAAGTTCGATGCGGTCATCACTGGCAGCGTGATCATCCAGGCGGCTGACGGCAGCCATCGCAACCGCCTGCTCTGGGCGCGGCCGGACGGCGAAGTGCTGCATTACGACAAACGTCACCTGTTTCGTATGGCTGGCGAGCACAACCATTACACGCCGGGCGAGCGTCAGGTGCAGTTCGAGCTCAAGGGCTGGCGGATTCGTCCGCTGATCTGCTACGACCTGCGTTTCCCGGTGTGGAGCCGCGACGCGCAGGACACCGATCTGCTGCTGTACACCGCCAATTGGCCGGGCGCACGGCGTCTGCACTGGAACCGCCTGCTGCCGGCACGAGCGATTGAAAATCTCTGCTACGTGGCAGCGGTAAATCGGGTGGGCAGCGATGGCAAAGGCTTCGCGTATACCGGCGACAGTCAGGTGCTGGATTTCCAGGGCGAGACGTTGCTGGCGGCGGGGGAGGCGGATGGCGTGTTCAAGGTGATTGTGGAAGCGGCGCCGTTGGCGGCGTATCGCGAGCGCTTTCCGGCGAACCTGGATGCCGACACTTTCGAGTTCACCTGATACTCCCAGCGCCTGTCAGGACGCCTTCGCGAGCAGGCTCGCTCCCACAGGGAAATGCATTCCAAATGTGGGAGCGAGCCTGCTCGCGAAGGGGCCATAAAAGTCAGCCAGAAACCTGTAGGCAAAGAAAGGCCCCGGAGTTTGCACTCCGGGGCCTTTCGCATTTCAGCGGTCGATTACGCCGCTTTCGCCTCTGGCTGGCTCAGCGAGCGGTTCAGCGCGCTGAACAATGCCTTGAAACTCGCCGTGGTGATGTTTTCATCGATACCCACGCCGTGCACTGCACGTTCACCGTTCACCCGCAATTCGATATAGGCCGCCGCTTTGGCATTGGTGCCCGCGCCGATCGCGTGTTCGTTGTAGTCCATGATTTCCACCGGAATCGGCAGGCCGGCGACCAGAGCTTCCAGCGCGCCGTTGCCCTTGCCGCGCCAGTGCAGGTTGGTTTCGCCCTGACCTTTGCTGGCTACTTCGACTTCTACGGCGCTGTTGCCGTTTTCTTCCTGCAAACGATGGCTGACCAGCGCATACGGAGTGTTGGCCTGCAGGTATTCGCTGATCAACAGCGAGTGAATCTGCTTGGCGGTCATCTCCAGGCCCAGGCGATCGGTTTCACGCTGCACAACCTGGCTGAACTCGATCTGCATGCGGCGTGGCAGGCTGATGCCGTATTCCTGCTCCAGCAAGTAAGCGATGCCGCCCTTGCCCGACTGGCTGTTGACGCGGATCACCGCCTCGTAGCTGCGACCGATGTCGGCCGGATCGATCGGCAGGTACGGCACTTCCCACAGGGTGTCCGGTTTCTGCTGGGCGAAGCCCTTGCGGATTGCGTCCTGGTGCGAGCCAGAGAAAGCGGTATGCACCAGATCGCCAACGTATGGGTGACGCGGGTGCACCTGGATCTGGTTGCACTCTTCGACGACCTTGCGCACGCCGTCGATGTCGGAGAAGTCCAGCTCAGGGTCGACGCCCTGGGTGTACATGTTCAGCGCGACGGTGACGAGGTCGACGTTGCCGGTGCGCTCGCCGTTGCCGAACAGGCAGCCTTCGACGCGATCGGCGCCGGCCATCAGGCCCAGCTCGGTGGCCGCGACGCCGGTGCCCCGGTCGTTGTGGGTGTGCAGGCTGATGATCACGCTGTCACGACGGTTGATGTTGCGACCAAACCATTCGATCTGGTCGGCGTAGACGTTCGGCGTCGCGCATTCAACCGTGGCCGGCAGGTTGAGAATCATCTTGTGCTCAGGCGTCGGGTTCCACACCTCGATCACGGCGTCGCAGACTTCCTTGGCGAATTCCAGCTCGGTAGCGCTGAAGGTTTCCGGCGAGTATTCGAAGGTCCACTCGGTCTCCGGCTGCATGGCCGCGTATTTGACGAACAGCTTGGCAGCGTTGACGGCGATGGCCTTGATACCGTCCTTGTCCTGGTTGAAGACGATGCGACGGAAAGAAGGCGAGGTGGCGTTGTACAGGTGAACGATGGCTTTCTTCGCCCCGCGCAGGGATTCGAAGGTGCGCTCGATCAGGTCTTCACGGCCCTGGGTGAGCACCTGAATGGTGGTGTCGTCCGGGATGTGGCCTTCTTCGATCAGCGTACGCACGAAGTCGAAGTCGGTTTGCGACGCGGCCGGGAACGACGCTTCGATCTCCTTCACGCCGACCTGCACCAGGGTTTTCCAGAAGCGCAGCTTCTTCGCCGCGTCCATTGGTTCGATCAGCGACTGGTTGCCGTCACGCAGGTCGGAGCTGCACCAGATCGGCGCGGCGTCGATGGTCTTCGACGGCCAGGTACGATCCGGCAGGTTGATGACGGGAAACGCGCGGTATTTCGAAGACGGGTCTTTGAGCATGCTCATCGGGAAATTCCTTGTTGTCTGGGCCGAAAAGAGGCGGCCTGCCGGTTGAACGAATGTTCTTGGAAAAGCGTGGGACGAGGCGCAGCGATTCAGCCTGGCAGTCGTGCGCTGACGAGGCACAGGCTGCGGTGCTGGCGAAGCTGAATGAGGGTGTGAGAGGTTTTCATGGCTTCAACCCTAACCGCGAGGGGAAAGGATGGCAAGCAGTCGGAAAAAATTGAGAGGAATACCCGAAAAGCGGGGTTTTGCAGGAATTTATTGCGCTTTAGGCGGTGGAAGTTGTTGATGTTTGCGTAAGGCTAGATTGGGGCGCAATTGAGTTTTAGGAGATTCATTGAGTATGGCGGTGTTTTATAGGGCGCCTTCGCGAGCAGGCCGGTCGCCTCAACCCATATTCAAGGTTGGAAAGCCCCAATGAAAATCGCCGGATCCACCCGCGCGTCATTCAGGCTGACGTTCCAGTGCATATGCGGCCCGGTCGCGCGGCCGGTCGCGCCGACCTTGCCCACCACCGCGCCACGGGCCAGTTGCTGGCCGTTTTTCACGTCGATCTTCGACATGTGGCAGAACATGCTGATAAAGCCTTGGCCGTGGTCAACGAACACCGTGTTGCCGTTGAAGAAGTAATTGCCGATCAGAATCACCTTGCCCGCCGCCGGGGTCTTGATTGGCGTGCCCGCCGGCACTGCGAAATCGAGGCCGGCGTGAGGATTGCGCTCTTCGCCGTTGAAGAAACGACGCACACCGAACTTGCTCGACAGCGGCCCGTTGACCGGTTTGTCCAGCAGCAGATTGCTCGGCGTGTTCGGGCTGAAACTGCGGTAAGCCGCGATCTGTTCCGCCAGTTCGCCTTCAATGCGCTTGAGGTTGTCGGCGTTCGGATTGACCTGCTGTTTGTTCTTCAGGGTGATGTGCTGTTCCGGGTATTTCTTGCTGCCCACGGTAAACGGCAGGTTACGCCCGCCACTGCTGATCTGCTGCGCGCCAGGCTTGACCGTCAGCGGCACGCCAACGATCGCCAACCAGTTGTTCTGCTCTTTGACCACCAATACCGGTTTGCCTTGATAAGTGGCTTTCGGCACCTGCGCTGCGGTGCCCAGATCCACCACGGCGACGCCGCCCGGCACTGGTTTGTTCAGCAGCCGAGTGATGTAGCTGTCGGCGTGGGCGTTGAAGGTCAGGCAGAGCAACAGCAGCGGAGCAAGAAAACGCGGCATGGATCAGTCCAGTAAAGAGAGGGTGACGGGCGTCAGGTGATTGTCCTCGACGCGCACTTGCAGTTCGCCTTCGCCGAGCTTGGCTTTCAGGCGCTGGCCGGTGTGGGTCTGCGCGGCGTTGCGGATCGCGTGGCCACGCTCGTCGAGCAGAATGCTGTAACCCCGGCCGAGAGTCGCCAACGGGCTGACCACGTGCAGGGTCTGCATCTGACTGTGCAATTGCTGCCGACGCTGTTTCAGAGCATCGCGCATGGCCCGGGGCAAACGTTCGGCGAGGCTGTCGAGGCGCTGACGAAGCATCGCCAATTGGCGTCCCGGATGTTGCCCGGCGAGACGCGTTTCCAGACGGATCAGGCGCTCTCGACGCGTATTGAGGCTGCGCTCGAATGCGCGGCGCATGCGCATGTCCAGATCATCCAGACGCTGAGCCTGCTGGCGCAGACGTTCGCCGGGATGGCGCAAGCGACGGGCCATGCCTTCGAGGCGCAGACGATCACGCATCAAGCGGTCACGCATGCGCATCACCAGACGCCGGTGCAGGCTCTCGACCTGACGGATCAGATGGCTGGAATCCGGAGCGAGCAGTTCGGCGGCGGCCGAGGGCGTCGGTGCGCGGACGTCGGCGACAAAATCGCTGATCGAAACATCGGTTTCATGGCCGACGGCGCTGACGATCGGTGTGACACAGGCATCGACCGCGCGCGCCACCGCTTCCTCGTTGAAGCACCAGAGGTCTTCCAGCGAGCCGCCGCCACGGGCGAGGATCAGCGCGTCGAAGCCACGGGCATCGGCCATTTTCAGCGCGCGGACAATCTGCGCGGTGGCCTCGCGGCCCTGCACAGCGGTTGGAATCAGGGTCAGTTGCACCTGCGGCGCACGGCGGCGGAATACGCTGATGATGTCGCGAATCACCGCGCCGGTCGGCGAACTGATGATGCCGATGCGCTGCGGATGCGCGGGCAGCGGCACTTTGCGTTCGGCACTGAACAGGCCTTCGGCGCTGAGCTTTTCCTTCAGCGCATCGAAGGCCAGACGCAGCGCGCCGTCACCGGCCGGCTCCACGGTGTCGAGGATCAGCTGATAGTCGCCACGGCCTTCGAACAGCGAAACCTTGCCGCGCACCTTGACCGCCAGACCATCCTTCAACGCCTGACGCACCCGCGCGGCGTTCTGCCGGAACAGCGCGCAACGCACCTGCGCGCCGCTGTCCTTGAGGGTGAAATAGACGTGGCCGGACGCCGGGCGCGCGAGGTTGGAGATTTCGCCCTCGACCCAGATGTTGCTGAACACGTCTTCAAGCAACACCCGCGCGCGGCCGTTGAGCTGGCTGACGGTCAGGACTTCACGGTCCAGGCCAAGTCTTGCAAAGGGATCTTTAATCATGGGGCGCAGTTTAAAGGCATTTGCCCGCCAATCACCATGACGCCGCACAAAACCCTGTGGGAGCGAGCCTGCTCGCGAAAGCATTGTGTCAGCGGACAACAACGGGAATGACACTCCGCCTTCGCGAGCAGGCTCGCTCCCACATGGGATCAATTTGATATCTGGTCGTGCTGCCCGCTACTGGCTACAGTCAGCGCGGTCTTATAAAGGATGCGGACGATGAGCATGATGGAGCTGTTGGTGGCGTGGTCGTGGGGCGCTGGCGGTTGGGCGGTCATCGGGTTGGCCATTGCCTTGGCCTACATCGTCTTCGGCATCGCCGGTTTCGGCACGGCGCTGGTCGCGGGGCCGATGCTGATTCTGTTCATGCCGCTATCGAAAATCGTGCCGCTGCTGGTGCTGCTGGATTTCGTCGCGGCATTCGGCAATCTGCTGCCCTCGCGGCGCGACGTCGCCAAGCCGGAATTGCTCAGGCTGCTGCCGTGCATGGCGATCGGCTGCACGTTGGGGGTGATCTTCCTGCTGAATCTGAAATCCGATCTGTTGCTGTTGTTGATGGGGCTGTTTATCAGCGCCTATGCGGTCTACAGCCTGTGGGTCAAAGCGCGGCCGGCGCAGTTGTCAGCGGCGTGGGCGGTGCCGATGGGCACGGTGGGTGGGTTGTTCGGCGCGTTGTTTGGCAGTGGCGGCTTTCTTTACGCGATCTATCTGAACAGCCGCCTGCCCAAGGACGCGGCGCGGGCCACGCAAAGTGCCTTGATCAGTTGCAGCACCGTGGTGCGCTTGAGTCTGTTTGTCATCGCCGGTGTGTATGCCGAGCTACCCTTGTTGATGCTGGCGCTGTGTCTGTTGCCGGCCATGGCGCTGGGCTTGTGGATCGGCCGGCGGCTGACCATGAGGTTGTCGCGCGAGGCGTTTGTGCGACTGGTGACTTGGCTGGTGCTGGCCAGCGGGATCGCGTTGATGGTGCGCTATTTCAGCACTTGACCGGATTTCTTCAGGGATTAAGCTGCCGGCCGCAGTTCCTTGTGGGAGCGAGCCTGCTCGCGAATGCGGTGGGTCAGCAACAAAAATGCAGCCTGACACTGCGCTTTCGCGAGCAGGCTCGCTCCCACATTGGAAATCTTAAATACTGGCAGCAGGCTCCACCATGAACTCGCAAAGCATTATCGTCCCGAAAATCTCCACCCTGCCGGTGCACGAGCCCCGGGCGCGGGCGATCGTGCGCTGGCTGGTGCGCAAGAATATCATCGAAGAACAGCTGACTACCTGCGGCCGCACCGGCAACCGTATGGCCCACGCCATCGCTGATGGTGCTCGCGCCGTGGTGCTGCACCCGCAAGCGCTGCCGTTCGGCGAGCCGGTCAATGGCCTGGAGATCGTCACCAAACGCTGCATCTACACCCCGGCCAAGGGCTTTCTCGAAGAGGCCGGTTGCGCCGAGTGCCGTCGCGAAGTGGGCGAGGCGCTGTTCGAGAGTCTTGAAGACTGGTTTCCAGGCCGCACCGACAATTTCACCTGCCCGGAATGCGGACATGAGGACGACATCAACGGCTTCCTGTTTCTGCAGGAATGCGCGTTTTCCAACCTCGGCTTCATTTTCAACAATTGGCTGGAGGCGGGGTTCAAGCAGAGCTTTATCGACGAGTTCGCCGATTGGCTCGATCAACCTGTCTCTTGGGTCAAGGTGGAGCTGTAGGGCCGGGCTTTTCCATCTATCAATTAGGCTGAGTTTTACATTGAACAGCAGGGGGTGTCTGACTATAATGGCGCGCTTCCATTTTCCCGCTCGGGAGCCCCCGCGATGCTGCGTATCAGCCAAGAAGCTCTGACATTCGACGACATTCTCCTAGTGCCCGGTTATTCCGAGGTACTTCCCAACGAAGTCAGTCTCAAGACCCGTCTTACCCGTGGCATCGAACTGAATATTCCTCTGGTTTCTGCCGCCATGGACACCGTTACTGAAGCCCGTCTGGCAATCGCCATGGCTCAGGAAGGTGGCATCGGCATTATCCACAAGAACATGACCATCGAGCAGCAAGCTGCCGAAGTGCGCAAGGTCAAGAAGTTCGAAGCCGGTGTGGTCAAGGATCCCATCACCATCGAGGCCGATGCCACGGTGCGTGATCTGTTCGAACTGACCCGTCTGCACAATATCTCCGGCGTTCCGGTCCTGCACGATGGCGACCTGGTCGGCATCGTCACCTCCCGCGACGTACGTTTCGAAAACCGTCTGGAAGCCACTGTCCGCGAAGTGATGACGCCTAAAGAGCGTCTGGTCACGGTCAAGGAAGGCGCCGACAAGAACGACGTACGCGAACTGCTGCACAAGCACCGCATCGAGCGCGTGCTGATCGTCGACGACAAATTCGCCCTCAAAGGCATGATGACCGTCAACGACATCGAAAAAGCCAAAGCCTACCCGCTGGCCAGCAAGGACGATCAAGGTCGTCTGCGCGTTGGCGCTGCGGTCGGCACCGGTAAGGACACCGGTGATCGCGTTACCGCACTGGTCAACGCGCGGCGTGGACGTGGTGGTGGTCGACACCGCACACGGTCACTCCAAAGGCGTGATCGACCGCGTACGCTGGGTCAAAGAGAACTTCCCTGAAGTGCAGGTGATCGGCGGCAACATCGCCACCGGCGCTGCCGCCAAGGCCCTGGCCGAAGCGGGCGCCGACGCAGTCAAGGTCGGTATCGGCCCTGGCTCGATCTGCACCACCCGTATCGTCGCTGGTGTCGGCGTACCGCAAATCAGTGCCATCGCCAACGTCGCCGCTGCCCTTGAAGGCACTGGCGTACCGTTGATCGCCGACGGCGGTATCCGTTTCTCCGGTGACCTGTCCAAGGCCATCGTGGCCGGTGCGTCCTGCGTGATGATGGGCTCGATGTTCGCCGGTACCGAAGAGGCCCCGGGCGAGATCGAACTGTTCCAGGGCCGTTCGTACAAGGCTTATCGCGGCATGGGTTCGCTGGGCGCCATGTCCCAGGCTCAGGGCTCGTCCGACCGTTACTTCCAGGACTCCTCGGCAGGCGCCGAGAAACTGGTCCCGGAAGGCATCGAAGGCCGTGTGCCGTACAAAGGCACCCTGAGCGCGATCATTCACCAGTTGATGGGCGGTCTGCGTTCTTCGATGGGTTACACCGGCAGCGCCAACATCGAAGAAATGCGTACCAAGCCCGAGTTCGTGCGGATCACCGGTGCCGGCATGGCCGAGTCCCACGTTCACGACGTGCAGATCACCAAGGAAGCGCCGAACTACCGCGTAGGTTGAGGCTTCCAGCAAAACGTTAAATCACCGGGGCTGTTCATTCAGCCCCGAGTTGTTTCTGATTCACTACATGAGAATGAGTCATGGCCCTCGACATTCACGCTCACCGCATCCTGATCCTCGACTTCGGTTCGCAATACACCCAGCTGATTGCCCGCCGCGTGCGCGAGATCGGCGTGTACTGCGAACTGCACCCGTTCGACATGGACGAAGATGCGATCCGCGAATTCGCTCCTAAAGGCGTCATCCTCGCCGGCGGCCCCGAGTCCGTGCACGAAGCCAACAGCCCGCGCTGCCCGCAGGCAGTGTTCGACCTCGGCGTCCCGGTATTCGGCATCTGCTACGGCATGCAGACCATGGCCGAGCAACTGGGCGGCAAGGTTGAAGGTTCCGAACTGCGTGAGTTCGGTTACGCCCGCGTTGACGTGGTCGGCAAGAGCCGCCTGCTCGACGGCATCGAAGACCACATCGACGCCGACGGCCTGTTCGGCCTCGACGTGTGGATGAGCCACGGTGACAAAGTCACCAAGATGCCGGAAGACTTCCACATCCTCGCCAGCACCCCGAGCTGCCCGATCGCCGGTATGTTCAACGACGACCGCGCCTACTACGGCGTGCAGTTCCACCCGGAAGTGACCCACACCAAGCAGGGCGGGCGCATCCTCTCGCGCTTCGTCCTCGACATCTGCGGTTGTGAAGCCCTGTGGACGCCGTCGAAGATCGCTGAAGACGCCATCGCCAACATCCGCGCTCAGGTCGGCACCGACAACGTGCTGCTGGGTCTGTCCGGCGGCGTTGACTCCTCGGTGGTTGCCGCGCTGCTGCACAAAGCCATCGGCGATCAACTGACCTGCGTCTTCGTCGACAACGGCCTGCTGCGTCTGCACGAAGGCGAGCAAGTGATGGCCATGTTCGCCGAGAACATGGGCGTCAAGGTGATCCGCGCCAACGCTGAGGAGCAGTTCCTCAACAACCTGGCCGGCGAAGCCGACCCGGAAAAGAAGCGCAAGATCATCGGCCGTACCTTCATCGACGTGTTCGATGCCGAATCCTGCAAGCTGGACAACATCAAGTACCTGGCTCAGGGCACCATCTACCCGGACGTGATCGAGTCGGCTGGCGCGAAAAGCGGCAAGGCCCACGTGATCAAGTCGCACCACAACGTGGGCGGCCTGCCGGAAGAGATGAACCTGAAACTGGTCGAGCCACTGCGCGAACTGTTCAAGGATGAAGTGCGTCGTCTGGGCCTGGAACTGGGCCTGCCGTACGACATGGTCTACCGTCACCCGTTCCCGGGCCCGGGCCTGGGTGTGCGCATCCTCGGTGAAGTGAAAAAGGAATACGCCGACCTGCTGCGTCGTGCCGACCACATCTTCATCGAAGAACTGCGCAAAGCCGACTGGTACCACAAGGTCAGCCAGGCGTTCGTAGTATTCCAGCCAGTCAAATCGGTCGGCGTGGTCGGCGACGGCCGTCGTTACGCCTGGGTCGTTGCCCTGCGTGCCGTAGAAACCATCGACTTCATGACCGCACGTTGGGCGCACCTGCCTTACGAACTGCTGGAAACTGTCAGCGGCCGCATCATCAATGAAATCGAAGGCATTTCGCGCGTCACTTACGACGTGTCGAGCAAGCCGCCGGCGACGATTGAGTGGGAATGATCCCGCGTCCGGCACTGCCCGGCACGATCTAGCAAAAAATACCCTGAAGCCCGCGTAATTGCGGGCTTTTGGCTTTTCGGGTCTGGCAAGTTCAGGTAGCGTTCTGCATCGCCAAGCATGGTGTTTATGTGGCATGGTACGGGGTACTGACTGCATCTAATGCCATGCATGACGCTCAATACCATGCCCCTTGTCCCAAAGCTGACATGGTATCGAGTCAACCTAAAGGCCCGGTTTTACTGGGGATAGACCCATGTTTCCGCGCTTTTCTGGGCATGGTATTTTTTCATGGAAATAGTGGAAGCCATGCTCACCGATACCAAGCTTCGAAATCTCAAACCCCAGGACAAGCTCTACAAGGTGATTGACCGTGACGGCTTGTACGTGGCCGTCACCCCGGCCGGCTCAATCTCCTTTCGCTACAACTACTCCATCAACGGTCGGCAAGAGACCATCACCTTCGGTCGTTACGGCTTAGGGGGAATAACTCTGGCAGAGGCTCGCGAGCTGCTAGGGGAGGCGAAGAAGATGGTCGTCGCTGGTAAGTCTCCGGCAAAGGAGAAAGCGCGTGCGAAGGCGCGGACGAAGGGGGCTGAGACTTTTGACGCTTGGGCTGAAAAATGGCTGCGCGGTTACCAGATGGCGGACTCGACGCGAGACATGCGTCGATCAGTCTATGAGCGTGAGTTGAAGCCGAAGTTTGGCAATCAGAAACTGGTCGAAATCACCCACGAGGATCTGCGAGCGCTGACGGATGCGATAGTGGAGCGGGGTGCCCCTGCAACCCGCCGTCCACTCACGGGAGATCGTGCTGCAAGTCTTCCGTTGGGCCATTGAGCGTGGCCAAAAGGTTGAAAACCCGGCCGATCTGGTACGGCCTGCCAGCATCGCGAAATTCGAGCCACGCGACCGTGCGTTGACGCCTGATGAAATCGCGCTGGTGTACCAGTACATGGACAGAATCGGTACCGCGACCTCGGTTCGCGCAGCGGCCAAACTCCTCCTGCTGACGATGGTGCGCAAGAGCGAGCTGACCAATGCAACGTGGAGTGAAATCAATTTCAGCGAGGCGCTATGGACGATCCCCAAAGAGCGGATGAAGCGTCGTAACCCTCATTTGGTGTTTTTGTCCCGACAGGCATTGGATTTCTTCATAGCGTTGAAAACCTTGGCTGGAGGTTCAGATTACGTTCTGCCGTCACGCTACGACTCTGATTTGCCAATGAGTGCGGCCACGATCAACCAAGTACTAACTCTCACCTATCGTTTGGCCCAAAAGGAGGGGGGGCCGCTAGGCAAGTTCGGCCCTCACGACCTGCGACGGACTGCCAGCACGCTGCTGCATGAGGCTGGCTACAACTCCGACTGGATCGAGAAGTGCCTCGCGCACGAGCAGAAAGGCGTGCGCGCCGTTTACAACAAGGCCGAGTACCGTGATCAGCGCCGAGCGATGCTCCAAGACTGGGCGGATATGATCGACGAGTGGACGCTTAAGAAACCTCGGAAGATAAATGGGTAGATTGCATGATCACCCCCTCATTTTAGCTAATCGCGTGATGGGAAATTGCCCAGCACTTTGCGATCGGTTTTCATCAATGCTGATCAGCTATTTGGATTCGCACCAAGCGCACGCATGGCTAAGGGGCGGAAGCAGCTATGTACGACCGGCAGCAACCGGCCAGAGGTCGCCCTATAATCCCTCTGGGAGATCAAGGCCGATTTAGGTAAATCGCTTAAGCGGTCCAGGCCCTCCCTATGTCCTCTATCCATTCAACCCGTCGGTTTGGTAGCGTTTATTTCGCCTTCGAGCTTCCCCACGATGCAGTGTTCTACTTTTTCATATATTCGCAAAAGTTTTTTTGCAGCATAAATAAGCGCATTCCTATCACTTGTGAATGAAGCAGACTTCGCACCCAGACTAATTTCGATTCCTTTGATTGTCGTAGAATCTGCCTCTCCTTCATTTATCCCTAAGTTGTGCACCGTATTTCGTTGCTTGCGATAGAAATTTAAAAAATTTCTTGTTTCTACAATATCTAAATCATTGTCACGGCACTTGGATAGTACGTACTCGATTTTTTCCGCACCAGATAGATAAAAATTTATATTTTTTATTTTCTTTAGAATGGACGATTTTTTTGATTCGTCCGTGCAAGAGGAATAAATGCATATATATTTAACAAGCTCTTTCTCTTTTCTCTCAAGTCTATCTTTAGGGGCGACTATGTCATAAAGCAGACCAATATGTTTTTCAAAAGCCGAGTATGTTCCAACCTTGAAGTCTAAAAAGGCAGAGCCAATGATGAAATCTGTTTTGCTGGAGAAGAGATCCGGCAAGTCTGCTTTGGCAAACTCTAACCTTTTAAAATGCCTTTCCTCGTAGTTGTCTTCAATCGCTTGGTCCAGAATGCTAGTGAGCGGGCCTCTATTGGGGAGAGATGCAGAGATTTCTTCATTGATAAAATATGTTAGTATTGAGTCTACTTGATCCGACATCGCAGTGTAAAAGTTGCTGTAGTTATCCCCGTGGGCGGCTCCTTTACGTAGCTCGGAAAAATGACCTTTAATAAGGCATTCACCCTTCAATATTAAGAGATTATAGATTCTTTTGTTGCTATTCCTATCGGGGCCGAAAATCTGCGCGCTCATTTTAGTCCTTTATGTTCAAGGGGTAGTGGAAAGGTAGTTTGTACTTGTATGTGGCTGCCCTAGCCGCCATTCTCCGTCGCACTCAAGTAGGGTTGGGTGAAAGTCGTAGCGAGATTGAATACTTGGTCTGGATTGCGCTCGAACGGCTTTTTCCCGCAAGAGTAAGTTCCTTTAGCTTCGTTCTTATACTGCCGAACAGAATTCGAAGACATTCGATATACTAAGAAGTCATCTGTATACATGCTCGAACGAAGCAAGCTGGTCTTGCCCAGCACAACAAGCACATGGTCGTACATGTCCGGGTTTCCTAGGTCTATATTTGTGCGTGTGCAAGATCCGTGGTACTTAACTTGAACAAAACCATCGCGATCGATTCCATCGTGTCCGACTTGGCGACCACTTGATGCAAGTTCTATCTCATAAAAGTGAGTGCAGATGTACTCAGCCAGATCTCCGAGGTACTTGTCAGACCTGATAACTCCTAACTTTCGGAGTTCGCTTGCTGCATCAAAAAATGCTGAAATAGCTTTCGGTATTGCTGCGTCCAAGTGGCACCTGTAAATGGAAATTTTCTGAGTTTGTCAGCCTGCTTCGCTTTCTCTTGGGTCTGGCGGAGTAAGTCGTGTGGTCTAAAACGTAAGGTGGAAGTTGATTAATCCGAACCTTCAAGAAGCATATCAGATAGAGAGGTAGTTGGTGACCAAACTCCCTCCATACTCTCAAGATAGTTCTGGCAGAGTGAGACGATTTTGTTACGACCAGCAATTCTGACGGTGTGCTGCTCGATCTCCGTACGTCCGTTGAGGATGTCCCTAGTAAAGCCCGATGAAGATAGCAGTATTCCCTTAGTTTTGCCGCCCACTTTTGCGACCACATCAATCAAGCTAGATAGGGCGTTGCTTCCTGGCTTTTTCCCGCTGGCAAGCCAATGCTTTATCTCGACTAGAAAGACATGTGTTTCACCATGCTCCTTGCTTTCGAGGCGGATATCAAATCCACCATCTTTTCCGGGGCGTGTCAATTCGGTTGTGAATCCAAGCAGCTCAAAAACCTCTCGCATGACTCGTTCCAGATCTCGCCACTCAATGTCTCGAAGACAACGTGGGTTTTTGGCGATCTCGGATGCAATTGCCTTCATTGCCGTTCGAACAATTACATCAAGCTGAGACGATGCCGTGGTGTCCTCTATTACATTAGTATTAGACTCGACCTCGCTCAAATATCGCTTCAGTACTGGCCGTCCACTGGAGGATATGGCAATACGCCCCTCCGCCTCTAAAATTGCTGCGCGTTCACGTGAATAGCGCCATGACCGACCCTGAGGAGGATACTGACCAAACCATTCGTATTGAAAGCTTGGCCGCTCAAAAGGCGACGTAACAGCTGAAAAAAGGTACGGCCCTCTAGGATCATCGTCCGGATTCTTATAACGGCCATCAATTGCGGAGCTTCTCGAATTCATTGGGCTACACTGCAAAAAATAGGTGGGTAAAGAACTACAATTAAGTAAACCAACTTCGTTTTATTTGTGAGGCTTTGAGGCACTCACGCTGTCGACAGTCGAAAAAAATCCGGGATTGAGTGAATGGCTTTGGATACTGCTTGGCGCTCGATCTCCAGTCTGCGAGCAATTTCTGACTGGTTGAAGCCGAATTTTTGTAGTACGAGGATTTGCTTTCTTCGGTCTGTCAGCTTCATGTCCACCATTAGTCGAGCGAGATTTCTTAGCTCCGCTTCGTCCGCTAGGTGTAGGGTTTGGCTAAGCATGTATCGAAAGATATACGCGTCGACGAGCTCGTCACCTGACTTTGCCTTAGGCTCTGCTCGTATCGCGCATTGTCTGCTCAATCTGGCCAGCTCTAGGTCGAACTGCGCTACAGATCTCATTGCTTGCCTGTATGCCGGGTTCCAGCGTCCATCTGGTGTCTTTGGGCGGTGGGTGGTGCAGTACAGGTTGCTCAGGCGTAGGTGTTCATCGAGGTCACGCTGACCTTCACCGTCTGCGAACAGTGCTAGCTCTGCTCGTGCGCCGCAGAATCTACAAAACCCCTTCAAGCGTTGACCGTTCAAACCGCCCATATCCTTGTTAGACGGCTGCTTGCGTTTACATGCCAGCACCAGTTCTATCAGCGTCTCAAGCGTCGCAATGAAGCAGCGATCATCCCCCGACTGCTTGTCGTGGGTCAGAACAAAGGCTCGTAGCAGTTGACGCTGTAGGCGGACCATAGCGGCAATGCCAACCAGCTGCATAATCGCGCTGAACGCCACATTCGTTCCTGCTCCGGGTATATGGCCCTGATAACCCGATGGAAGCGTTTCGGCATATGACGCCACGGCAGGGTCGATAAGCTCTTCGACCAGACGAATGATCGGATAGCGTTTAGATGCTGTGGAGTAAGGCTCCCAGCGATCAAGGAATCGGTGAAGGGCCTCTGCGACGGAGGCATCACACCCCTCCCAAATAGCTATGGTCGTTTGTTTTTTCATGTCAACCATTCTAGCCAATCATTCTGTCGAAGCAATAGGCACCTAAAGGCACGATCAGGCACACATTCGCTGTGACTGATAGGGCCTAGCTATGCATTCATCGAGCAAAAAACTCATCGACAAAAAGACACTCTTGGCGATGATCCCGCTGTGTGAGCGCACGATTTATAACTTTGAAATGAAGGGTAAATTTCCACGTCGAATTGCGGTGAGTAGCCGCAAGGTCGTGTGGGATTTAGCCGAGGTAGAGGAGTGGATTGATACATGCAGGGAGTCCGGCCCCCCTCCTAGGCCAGGAATGGCAGTCTGAGCGGTGGGGGTCAGGCCTGAGACAAGGTCGATATGGCGTCCTCACTCAGACACTGCAAACGGCTTGGTAGAGCTGAATAGCGCAAGTTTACAGCTTGCGCTTTTCAGTTCTCAGGACGAAGCGCAGATGTACCACGATAGGACGAGAGCCGGTTTTTTTTCGTTGCTCGTCGACTCCCGAGGTGAAAAGCGCCAGTCTTCTCATCGTTTGGCTGATATGCCAAAAGTGCTCAGTTTGTTGGACAAAAAACGTGACACGTGGATGTCCCAAGCAGAGTTCATCCGACCCAATCGGCGAGTCGTTAATCTTCTGCGGCTTGGTCTGCTGTTCACCGACCTCGATACCTACCGCATCCCTGCACTGGCTGGCCGCGACCCTGAAAAATTGGCCGCCTCAGTGTTGTATTTTTGTGCCAAAGAAGGCGTGCCCGCGCCGTCCATGCTGATCTACAGCGGCCGGGGGATACAGGCCAAGTGGCTGCTAGAGGGCACGATTCCGCGCCAAGCCCTGCCCCGCTGGAACGCCTGCCAGCGGTATCTAGTGGATCGCCTCGCGCATATCGGGGCCGACCCGATGGCCAAGGATGCAAGCCGGGTATTGCGCACCGTTGAGACGGTCAACAGCAAGAGCGGTGAAGTCTGCCGCGTGGTGCATGTCACGAACGGCATTGATGGCCAGCCGATCCGGTACAACTTCGAGTACATGTCCGAGGCATTGCTACCCACTGCCCGGTGGACTATCGAGCAGCAGCGGCAGGAACAGGGCCAGCGGCGCGCCACGAAAAAGCCTTTCCTCTTGGTGCCCGGCGGCAAGGCCGACAATCTGCGCGGTTTCTCGGGCCGCCAACTCGCTTGGGATCGCCTCGAAGACCTGCGCAAGCTCGCCGAGCTGCGCGGCGGCGTCGTGGAAGGCCAGCGGATGCAACACCTGTTCTGGCGGTTGAACTTCCTGTTGCTTTCCGGTGCAACCAACAGCAAGCAGATGTACCACGAAGCGGCCGCACTGGCCCGCGAGCTTGATCCGCAGTGGAACAGCCGCTCGAAAGAGCTTATGACCCTGTTCAGCAAGGCCAAAGCCTACGAGGCCGGGGAGAAAGTCAGCTTTGGCGGCAAGGACTACGCGCCGCTGTACACGCCGAAGAACGACACCCTTATCAACCTGTTCGGGATCACTGCCGACGAACAACACCAGCTCAAGACCATTGTCAGTCGGGTCGAGGCTGCAGAGCGGGATAGGAGGCGCCACGAGCTTCGTAGGCGAGCTGCCGGTTCAGTAGACCGACAAACCTACCTTGATACCGCTAAAGCCAAGCAAACACAGGCACAGGCTCTAAGGCGCGAGGGGTTGAGCGTACGGGCTATCGCTAAGCTAATGGGTGTATCAGTTATGGCAGTGTCCAGGTACATAAAAACGTCGGAGATTCAGTGTACCAAGTCCGTCCGTATTACTAATGGCGAAGCCCCCGCGCTTTGACGGCGGCCCGTCCAGTCTGATGGTCCAAGTGTTCAAAGTCCGTGCGTATTACTAATGGCAGAGCCTTCCGCGCGTTGGATCAAGGCTGTCTGGGGTCGTCGTTGTGATGGAGTGCCAGTAGGGTGCTGGTCCGAAGTAATAAGGCGGCTCGGATTTTGAACTTAGGGGGAGATTACGGTTACGTGCGGGTGGTCTGAAAGGGTGAGCTGAGACAAGTCCGTGCGTACTACTTGGATATGGTGGCCCCGTGAAACAAACCCCCGCACTCTGGCGGGGGATTGTAGGGTCAGCGGTTGACGGAGGAGTCGAGCCTTTGGGCTTCCTGCGCCGCTCGGATCGCCGTCAGAATTTGCTGGGCTTGAGCAGCATTGCTCTTGCTACCAAGTAGAGGGATGCGATTCAGATGTTGCACTCCAGAAAACATGTGAAAGGAAGCCGAAAGGGCCAGCGGGCTAACTCGAAGCTGCAACGCGGTGCATTGTCGATCCAGTCTATCGAGCAATGGCCCGTAGCCTTTGCTTCGCAGCCAACGGCCGAACGCCCACATGCCAATGGCTAAGGTGGAGGCGAGCACTACGAATCCAGCGAACATTAGAATGCTATTCATGATTATTTCTCCGGGTGGTCGTTGCTTGAGGTTATGCTCGAAATGTCGAGGCGGCCGGAATTCGAGCAGGTGTTCGTGTCTGGTCGAATGACGTTGGATTCCATGCCTGCGGCTTCCCCAGTTGGCTCTGCGGACGTGGGCGAACTGGAGTCAATGGGAGCTGGCTGTAGAAGATCAGCGCCAAGCGACGTTGAGTGGGCATTCTCCATGCCCGGCACTGTCAGCGAGGCAATTACGCCAAGCGCTTTTGCACCACCATTGGCCGCTTGGGACAGTGCGCTGCCGGAACTAACAGCTCCCCCTTTCGATGTTGCTTTCTGATCATTGTCACCGCCGCTCTGTGCGGCCTTCCCGGCCTGCTTAGCGGTCTGCTGGACGATGTCGCTGGACGTAGCCGATGGGGTAGCTGCACCACCGCCAATCTTCGCACCTGCGGAGCTCGCCGCCTTGGCCGCTGCGCCGCCGCCAGTGCTAGACCCTACGCCGGGGGATGTAGCTCCACCTACTGGCGAGGCAGCACCAGCGGAGCTTGCACCGGTAAAACTGGAGTTGATCGCCCCTGCCAGACCGCCGCCGTTGATGCCTCCGGCACCCGCTGCACCGGCGGCCGCCATACCACCGATGGCTGACCCGCCACCCATCGACGTGCCGCTAATCATGCCGCCGATCAGGTCGGGAATAGTCTTTGTCAGATAGCAGCACACCAAGGCCAGACCGACCATCGTCATCAACGACGCTTCGTCATTGGTGTAGGCGGCCAACCACTGCTTGGCCGACTGGACGATCAAGCCGACGATTAGCGTTAAGACGAACAGCTTGGCTCCTATTGCGACGGTGAAGCGCATTGGGGCGATCGCAAAATCACGCGTCCATTGTGAGCCGCCAAAGCCAAAGAACAGCACCGAAGCATTGATGATGACGTAAGACTCTACGAGCGTTACGAACATGAATGCAGCGATGAAGGCGAAACACGCCAATACAAGGATTGCGCATACTGCGATCAGAAGTCCTTTGGCCGGAGAAAACACTGATATGCCCTTTACCATAGTGCGGCCAAAATCCAGTGCAACTGCCAGCATATCGCCGGGTTCTAATGCGCGCCCGAGGCCGCTCGCAGATGCCGCCGCTTCGCGGAAACTATCGACTATGGTAGATGACCATTCCACCGAGTACTTCATTACAGCGAGGAAGAAACCGACTACCAGGACGAAGCGCAGCAGCTCGCCGACAATCTCGCCGAAGTCGGCTTGCTTCATGACCAAAGGTATGAACGTCCAGACGAACTGAATCGAGGCTAATAGCCAGAATAATCTGATCGCATAGTCATACAGCTTTCCTGACCACTGATGCGACTGCTGCAAAACGAGGTCGAGTAGGCCCTGCACCGATGTGTCGGCATGGGAAAGGTCGGTCGCGGCCATAGCATCTCCGCTCACAAATGCACTCGCCAAGGCGAGGAACAACAGTAGGCGAGTATCCATAGCTAGTACCCCTTAACGCCGCCGCGAGTATTCGGGCGTGCTTCAAACGAAGTATCAGCGTCACTCTGTCGCCGTTGGTGCTCAGTCACCGAGGTACATTCGCTGTTGCTTTGAACTGCCAGGGTGACCATAAAAGCGGTTAGTACTGAGCCGGAGCAGATCAACGTGATGAGCCATTTCGAAATAGTCATTCTCAGTACCCCTTCACGCCACCGCGTGTGTTTTCACGTGCTTCAAACTGCTGTTCCGTTGCCTCGCCCGCAGCCTTTCGATCAACCTGCTGAGCCATGTAGTTGCCCTGCAAGTTGATTTGTGTGGCCAGTAGGTCGCGCAGCTTCTGCAACTGCTGGACATTTTGTGAGGCGATTTCGTTGCCTGCCTGAACGGCCTGCATTCGGCCCACGGCTGACTGTGAACGTGAAACCATGCGTGCAAGCTGAGCGTCTTCAGACTCGAAGGCGGCAGTATTCAAATCCGCTGCTTTCATTGCCGTTTTCACGTTGTCACGACCCTGCACGGACCACTTTTCATAGCGATCACGGTTCGGAACCTCTGCCGAGTTTGCAGCTTGATTCAGGTAAGACTCGAAGCCTGGGAAGGCCGTGTTGAATTTCGAATCCATGTCCTGGATTTGTCGCCCTATGGCTTGCGAGCGGTTGTAGATGTTGGCCACATTTTTCAGATCGGCCGCGATGCTGCCAAACATCGAATTCGGCAAGCTCGTTCCTTGCGAAACCATGTTTTGATACTGATGAATCTGCGTTTGCAGTTGCTCGGCGGTATTCAGTGCCGTGTGGACCTGCTCGACGTATTCGAACATCTGCTGATAGAACGTCGAGCAATTCGAGCAATAGATCGCGTAAGCCGGGGTAGGAGCGATGTATACGGCCATCCCTACAAAAGCGGCTCCGACTATCTTCACACTGTAGGAAGCTTGGCGAAGGATTTTCCGGAGCGTAGAGGAAGTTGTTTTGCGCGAGATATTTTCTGACAGCGTATTGTCTTTGATGGGCCTTGGGATTTTAAGATGCATAGGTCGACCTCGATCAGTCACTATTATTCGTGCTTGATCGTGCCCCTATATACCGGTTGTATCGATGGAATGATTGGCTAATTAGGTTGACATGGAGGATATCGACTGGCGGCGAATGCCGATCAGGTTTCCCAAAAAAACTCTCAAAGAGCCGACGGAATTTGATTTTCAGTCAGTCAGCGTCGCATGTAGGGGGCAAATCTTTGCGCCCTAATGGCCGTATACGGCCTGAAAGACGGGAAGTAGCTGAAAGGCTCAAATATCCACCAACGTTAGATCAGATCGTCACGATTGTTGCCGCTACTAGGATCATGCTTGAACCCAGGTTGACGTTTCGACATGGTGCTTGGCTCCGTTGAGACGCCAGATTGCTTTTGTTCTACCAGTGGCGTCGTTGGAGATGGCATCTCGTCTGTAATCCTTGGTCGCTGGTCTCCGCGCTTGGTCGGCTTGCGGATGTATTTTCCGACATATCGGGCGAACTGGCTGTAGCTCAGACCAGTGTTCTTTCCACCGTGGTTCTCGTACACGACCGTCACCGGCCACCCGGCCTGGATCAGGCTACGAAATTCCTCAAGATGCGCTAAAAATGCTACCCGGCCTGCGCCTGTAGGCCCTTCTTTTGGTGTTTTCATCATCGCAGGCTCCGCCTAAGCATGGTTGCGCAAGTATGCGCATAAAATTGCATATCTGCGATGCGTAATCTAGCGTATACATGCGCAAGTATGCGTATGACCGCTTTTTCTGAGCTGTTTGAATAGATACGCATATGTTTGCGTCTAGCTGGACGGCAAGATGTGTGTTGTACGGGTACGGGCAAGCCCATACCCATCCACCACTTGCCCCTTATTCGCCTTCGGCTCAACGGATCTTGCTCTGCGAGGCGCACAGCCGCTGCCGCGTCTAAGAGCTAAAACACAGAAAAATCAGGAGCGCCCATGACAGGCGGCACCGAAGAAAAGGCCCCAGCTCGTCGACGTGGCAAGCCAATCGAGGTTTGGGTTACCGATGAGGAGAAAGCGGCGATCACAGAGCGGGCTGAAGAGGCTGGCATGTCCCGGTCTGGCTACCTTCGTGCCCTTGGGTTGAACACACCGATCAGGTCGGTTGTTGACCTGACCGCCGTGGCCGACTTGGCCAAGGTGAATGGCGACCTTGGGCGGGTCGCTGGACTGCTGAAACTTTGGCTTGCGGAGAAGTACGGTCGAGGTGCAGAACCTGTAGACATTGAGAGCTTGATGGTGAGTTTTCGAGTTCTTCAAGCACAGGTTCGGGATTTAATGAGCCGAATAGTATATGAGCGGAAATAATAGGCATTAGAGTCGTAGTGCTGCCTAACAGCTAAATTCGCCCCGAACGAAAAAATCAAAAAGTTATTTATTTTAGAGAAAAGGTAATGAATCTAGAGGAAATTATTAAACAAAGCAAACTGCTTAAGCCTAAAAGCCAAAAAAAGATGGGCGAAAATTTGCTTCATTTGATCGATCAAATAGAAAGCTCCGTAATATTAGAGGGGCCTTACCGCTTGGTTTTAGACTCTAATATAATTATGCGATTAGAATCTTATCGCCAAGGGGTTATCTCCGAAGGGCTACTTTCGATTCTATTGGCGTTTATGCTTATTAGACGATTCCCATACCGTTTCGATATGGTGGTAAGGCCAACGGTTTTCTATGAATATCTCAGGCAAAAAAAACTGACAAGCAGCCATGAGCACTGGCGTAAGTTCAAAGAATTAAAAGATCTAGTCGAGGAGGAGCTAGGTGCTAAGCTATTTTTTGATGGGATTGAGACATATCAAGGCACCGAGCATTATCTAAAGTTGATACAGAGTGACTCAGATAAAATCGCTAAAGCCCTAAGGTTGTATCAAGAAAAAAACTGGAGGTTCAATTTCATTCAGCAGGCAGGCCGTGGTTTTGCAGGCATGCTGTTATCTGATCCAAGGTTCATATTAGTCCCGCCGGCGTTCGCTGCTGAAGCCTTATACTCCCCCTTAGGCTTGGAGTATTTCGATGAGCTAAAAGCTAGTCGTTTCTTTATCGAATATATTGAAAAAAATCTCATTGAGTGTGAGCATAATGACAAGGGGGTTATTGAAAGATATAGCGATAATAAGGATTTTTTGTTCACGAAAATTCTGAGGCTTACCCCCAAAGGGAACTTGGTGGGGTTAGCAGATCTAGATATTTACACGACATGCAATGTTCAAAATCAATTTTCGGATCAGAGCCACTCTCGTTATGCACCAGCATCGGCAGGCCTCACAATCGATACAAATCTAGCTCTAGCATTGAGGGGGGCGACCTCCCACCACATCACGTCGGGAGAAATCAACTGCGGACCTGATAATGAAAACGACATTGATGCAAAAATGGACGCGTTCCAGGAGGAACATAAGCGCATGCGGGAAAGCGAAAAACGTCACCGTTTAGCGTGGGAAACAAGTAAGGCGTTTATGGAAGATATTTTGGCAAACGGCGCTTTTAAATCGTAGAGTTTTTAATTTCATATTGGTAAATAGGATTGCACTGTTAGTGCAAGTGTTATGAGTCTGTGTTTGTGCAGTGAGAAGTTCAATCATGCAGGCCTGTTCTTATATTAAGAATAGGAGCGTTGAAGTTGTTGCGTGCATCTTATATTGATGCTTGCTTGGAGAGTTGAAGGTAGTGGGTTATTTTGACCTGGGAGGCACTTGGTTCTATAATTAAAGAACGAGGGCAGATTTAAATTGACAAAATGAAAGAAAAATCCATTAAAGATCAATGCCATGATGAATCTATGGCGCAGAAATTTAGCTCTGACCCGAATTACCTCGCTAGCCTTGTTGAGGCAGTGCTGCTTGATGGTGCTGAGGGTGAGGTTGAAATTTTGCGTCGCCAAGTCGAAATTGCACTGGGAGTATGTGATACAAAAGGGGGCGAAAGCGAATCCGCTAAGAAGAAGCTTATCCAAAGCAGCTTGCTCCTTTGGAGGAAGTAGCTCAGTTTTTTTGGGTGGGATACAGGCACTTAAGCAGGTTCGAATCGCAAAAGTGCCGTCATTTTTAAAAACGCTTGGGTGTCAGTCAATGTCAGCCTTTGACGCCGACTCTTTTGGCATAGCGTTGATAAGTACGATGTGTTTCGTGTCGGATAAACCATTTTTTGTCATAATTCGCTGTACTTTGTCTCGCTCGCTGAAATTAAAGTACAGAATAGCCATAATTGGCGGGTTGTTTGCTCTGGCAGCGTCGCTGTATATTTTAGCCTGGTTGCGCAAGTTTTTTTCCATATGCGAGTTTTTGGCTAATTTGAATTCAATTATTGATTTGTCTTGACTGCCATAAGATACTAGGAAGTCAGCTGGTCCCCGGCCATTGTTCACCTCTGCATCAGCGCTAAACTTAGAAGCAAACCACGTAAGTTTAAACATGATTTGCAAATCGCTTTCGCGTGAAATTGGGACGCCTTTGATGTAAAAAAGGCGGTAGCCGTCCTGTTTTTCAATGACATGCTTGAGGAACTGGACTCGTTGCATTCCCGCTTCGTAGCTATTGGGCTCAGCATCATAGAACTTAGTTTTGTCTAGTAACGCTACTAATCTCAGCAAGTTTTCTTCAAATAGTTTCTGGGCCAAAGAGACTTTTTCGAAACTGGACGAACTTGCAGCATCCTTGTTGGCCTCCTGTAGACTCACGTAAACATCCATCAGCTGAGGGTATTGCAAAATAGTTTTTTCGAAAGCGATAGCCCTTTCATCTTTCGTAGGGTCTGCCGGCATAACCTTAGTCAAATATAAGTTTATTTGATCGCGCAGCTGGTCGTTGGGTACGCTGCCAACTACTTGGCTGAAGTCTTCGATAAATCCTTTGTGAGATATCCACGCCTCGTCTTTAGTCAAAATATCCACTGGAGTTAGCAATACATGTTCACCCCCGAATTTTGGTAGCACATACTGTTTGGACTTCCACGATTCAGTCGCGTAATTGAACTCCGCTTTTTTTATGGTGAATTTTTGAAGCTTGGTCGGATCAATGTATTCCTTTGCGAATTTTTCTGTGTATTCAGCCAAGAATCCATGAATTAAATTGCAGGTAAAGTCGCTAATTTGGTCTTTTCCAACTCCGTGTTTGACTAGTGTGAGCTTGCCTATATGAGTTGCCCCGTTTGTTTCATTGCCAAAATCAGAGAACACACCTTTGAAATTAACTTGCAGAGATTTAGCGAAAGATGGGCCGAGTCCGCGCCCGCTGTTTCCCGACTTGCTAA
This sequence comes from Pseudomonas sp. FP1762, assembly GCF_030687105.1. Classification (NCBI taxonomy): domain Bacteria; kingdom Pseudomonadati; phylum Pseudomonadota; class Gammaproteobacteria; order Pseudomonadales; family Pseudomonadaceae; genus Pseudomonas; species Pseudomonas sp. FP1762. Next base: position 4,800,478 of record NZ_CP117458.1, on the reverse strand, counting down.
AACCAAACCAATTTTGCTTGACTTCAGGGAATAGATACCAGCTCTTTATTAGGCCGGAAGGTAACGCTAAAGAAGATTTACTTTTTAAGAAAAGCATATATTGAATTATTTTTTTATGCAGTTCCTGATATATTGGGTTGTCACTATTAAAGAGCAAAAAAGGATCCACAAACAAGGGTAGATCATTGATCAGGGAAATATTGAATGCTCCATAAGATTCAATCTTTTCCCGGTTTACATCGAAAAAATCTGAAAAATAAATTCGAATTTTCCGTTTGGTCGCATCCATACTTTAACCCTTAAATGATCTGCCAATAGGTTTGAGCGCTTCAGCAACGCCTGGTCAGTAGGCGGATGATGGTGTACTCAATTCCTTGCGAGGTCCTAATCTTAAGATCTCATAATGCCATCATAGAGAGCTTATCTCGATAGCTTCAGAGTTTTTTTCGCTTAATCAGCTAGGCGAGCCAAGCGTTCGAGCCTGCGCATTGGGGCCTTTGTGTTATCGGTTTTCCCGCCGCCATGCTTTGCGGCTTGTGTAATCACGCACGGGGCGAGTCAGAAAGTGGATGTTCCAATCCACTGCTTGACGCGGGCAAAGCCGTTCTATTGGATGTTGCCGGACTTCTCCTCCACGCAGGTCAAGCTGTACCGCGTCAGGTGAATCGGAGCCAGCTAAGTTCCAGGCAGGAGTTTGCGCCGGGGTTAGTGGCCGACTACTGCCTTTGGTATCCGGCAGCTAACGGCCAATTCCTGCCATTTGTGAAGGGCCGCTCACCATCCAAACCTGCCGGTCGCATACAGCGGGTGCTTTTAGGGGAATTGTCCCTGTATTGACTACTTCAATTCAGCATCTACAGTGATGGCCATACGATTTCACGGTAGGAACATCATGCGGATCGAGCGCGTTAAGATTCAAAATTTCAGACTGCTTCAGAACGTCAGTCTTGGCCTAGAAGACGGCACAACACTGATCGTCGGGCGCAACAATTGCGGAAAAACCTCCATAGCTGAGGTGTTCCGCCGGCTCCTTTCAGACCGGACTCCCTCTTTCAGGCTTGAAGATTTCTCCCTGGGGAGTCACGAAGGGTTTTGGACGGCATTCAATGCGTTTCACGGCGAAATAGCCCGCTCCGACGTTGCTGCCATGCTTCCCGTTGTCAGGGTCACATTGGACATATCCTATGACGTGGATGCCCCAGACCTGGGGCAGCTCAGCGAATGCATAGTAGACCTAGATCCAGATTGCTCTTGCGCACGCATCGTCTTGACGTATGGACCGCGGGCGACAGGCCTTGAGACGCTTTTCGCAGAAACGAATGCCCCCGACACTGTGCAGGAGGATCAACGTCCTAGCTTCTTCAGCCTGATAAAGAAGCGTTTGGCGGGGGCCTACGAGCCCCGTTTGGAAGCGGTTGACCCCAATGATCCTACGAACCGCAAGGACCTCGACCTAAAATCACTCACCACGTTGATCCGCGGCGGATTCATCAATGCGCAACGGGGCCTGGATGACGATACACACCGAGAGCGCGATGTCCTTGGGAAGGTGGTGGAGGTGCTGTTCCAATCGGCATTGACTGACCCCACAGATCCCGAGAAACGAACTACGGCGGAGCAGCTCCATGGAGCGGTGGAGAAAATTCAAAAGGAGCTGCATGACGGTTTCAACGCTGGACTGACTTCGCTGCTCCCTACGTTCGAGCTTTTCGGCTACCCAGGGCTAGAAGACCCAGGCCTCACCACTGTGACGACCTTCGATGTCGAGCGCCTGCTTAAAGACCACACGCAGGTCAGATACAGGGGGGTAAACGGCCTGACACTCCCGGAAAGCTACAACGGACTCGGCGTCCGTAACCTGGTGTACATCCTTCTGCAATTACTGAAATTCTTCAGAGAGTTTCAAGCTACGCCGGCAGCCGCAAGCGTACACCTCATCTTCATCGAAGAGCCTGAAGCCCACTTGCATCCGCAAATGCAGGAGGTCTTCATCCGACAATTGCACATGATCAAGGGCGCGTTCGAGCAGCAGCTGAATGGCAGCCGTCCGTGGCCAGTGCAGTTTGTAATTTCCACCCACTCTCCACACATGGCCAACGAAGCGCGCTTCGAAACCATGCGTTACTTTCTCTCTGTAAGCGGTGAAAACGGGATTCGGCAGTCCAAGATCAAAGACCTGAGGCAGGGCATGGGCCAGGCTCCTGCACCGGACAGAGATTTTCTCTATCAGTACCTGACGCTCACTCGATGCGACCTGTTCTTTGCAGATAAAGCCATCTTGATCGAGGGGACTTCAGAGCGATTGCTGCTACCAACCATGATCGCCAAAACTGACGCGGCTGCGGTGGGTGAACCTCAGTTGGCTAGTCAGTACTTGACGATTATGGAGGTTGGCGGCGCGTATGCACACCGGTTTCATGATCTACTCACCTTCTTGGAACTGCGCACGCTGATCGTTACCGACATCGACTCCGTCAAACCGAATGCAGAAAGAAAGCGGAAAGCTTGTCTCGTTTCAGAGGGTCTGTTTACGAGCAATGCGTGCCTCAAAGACTGGTTTGAGGCCGAAGTCACTCCTGCCCAACTGCTGGCGAAAACGCCAGCAGAGAAGACCATAGGGTTGAGGCGCATCGCTTACCAAATTCCGGAGGGGAACGAACCCGGGCCTTCAGGCAGAAGCTTTGAGGACGCGTTCATCCTGGCGAACCTTGATCGATTTCAGCTTGGGCAGGGCGATGTCGCATCCCAAGCTTACGAGCATGCGGCGGACCAGAAAAAATCAGCTTTTGCGTTGAAGTACGCGATCGATGATACGAACTGGAACGTGCCTAGATATATTGCTGAAGGATTGCGTTGGCTAGCAGTTGGGGCGCCGGTCGTTGATGCCCAAATGGCTGCTCGGGCCATGGCCGCAGTTGTAGAGGTTGTTGGTGAGGCAGTGGCTGCTGAAGGAGAGCAAGGCGATGCCTGACAATCACGAAAGTCCCGCGGACAGAGCAGGGCGAGAAGCGCTGGAACGCATGTTCGCTTGTTTGGATGAAGGTCTAAGCTTTCGCCTGGAAGCAGGTGCTGGGGCTGGTAAGACCTATTCGCTAGAGAAGGCGCTCAGTCGATTGATTGAACACCGAGGTCCTGCGTTGATCCGGGAGCGTCAGCAAGTCGCTTGTATCACTTACACCAATGTGGCGAAAGACGAGATCATCTCTCGCTTCCAAGCGCATCCTGCAATCCGAGCCGAGACCGTCCATGGCTTTTGCTGGTCGTTGCTCAGAGATTTTCAAACATCACTGAGAGGATTTCTTGGCGCTGAAGCTTTTTGGCGAGAGCGTTTTGAGCCGGTGGGTGGCGTAGGTAACAGGCGCATCCATTACGAAATGGGTATTCCACGCGTATCGGAGGACGAGGTCTCGATTCGGCACGAAGATGTCCTGACATTGATGGTTCAGGCGCTTCCGTCTCCGAAGTTCAGGGCCGTATTGACTTCCCGATACCCGATCCTGTTTGTCGACGAATATCAGGACACGGATGAACATTTTGTCGGTGCACTGAAGTCGTGGTTTCTAGATCGCGGTGAGGGACCGATGGTTGGCCTATTTGGTGACCATTGGCAAAAAATCTACGACGGGGGCTGCGGCCTAGTCGTGCATGACGCCCTTCAGCCGATCGAAAAAAATGCGAATTTCCGCTCAGCATCGCGGATTGTCGATGTGCTGAATGAGATGCGGCCAGGCCTGCACCAGGAAGTGAGCGATCCTGACTTGATCGGTGAAGCCCGAGTGTTCCACACCAACCTCTGGCCTGGAGAGCGACGGACAGGAAGCGGGGGAGGACACTGGACTGGCGACACCAGTCCTGAGGCTGCTAGTGCCTACTTCGAATACTTGAAAGCTCAGCTCAGCGTGGAAGGATGGGATTTCTCTCCGAAAACGACCAAAATCCTCATCCTGAATCACAAAGGCATTGCTCGTGAGCAGGGGTACTCCTCGATCCGTGAAATTTATGGGCAGTACAATGATCCGTGGCTGAAGAAGGAAGATCCTCACATCAAGTATTTGGCAGATCAGCTTGAGCCAGCGTGTGTCGCATACCAACAGCGCCGATACGGTGCGATGTTCGGGCACCTGGCAAGCGATCGGCCAACGATTCGAAGGCACAGCGATAAAGTCGCTTGGGCTGAGGCAATGGATGCACTCCTCGAACTGAGGTTGACCGGTACCATCGGCGAGGTGATTGACTACATCATAGCCGTGCCGCAGATGCAGCTCCCCAATGCTGTGCTACGGAATGAGCAAGGGTTACAGGCCGCCGGTGTTGAACCAGGTGAGGACGAGCCACGCAGGATTACCCAGCTTCGAAAGCTCAGGGCAGTATCTTACACAGAGCTGATCGCGCTAGACCAATTCATTGATGGGCATACGCCGTTTGCCACAAAACACGGGGTCAAGGGAGCCGAATTCGAAAACGTGATCGTTGTGTTGGGGCGCGGCTGGAACCAATATAATTTCGCTGAAATGCTCGAGTGGTTTCAGCCGGGGCCACCGGCGAACAGGCGTGAAAAATTCGAAAGCAATCGGAATCTCTTCTACGTTGCGTGCTCTCGACCAAAGGTCCGTTTGGCTCTGCTTTTCACTCAACTGCTGAGCCAGGCAGCGCTTGCTCAGATCACCGCGTGGTTCGGCGCTGAGCATGTATTCGAGTTGCCTGCTAACCCTGGTTGAGAATTCTCGTGCAGCGCTAATTGTGTAGGTTAGTCGGCGCATGTCACATCCGACTAGCTGACTAGACAGGTGGATAAACCGCGATGGTTACTATCCGCCTGGAGAGGCCTGCACTCTGATGCCTCATTCCCGACCAACCTCACAAGCGTAATTCCAAGCACCGAAGCTGCCGACACGCGCAGTAAGCTTATTAGCTCGCTGCCGCCATGAAGCCTTCGGCTATCAACACTATGGCTCCCGTAGTGCCATCGATCCGCCTGCGGCGATTGCTGCTCAACCCGCCTTCGCCGACTTGGCCAAGCGCGATTGAAATTGACGCGTAAACGATGGTGTAAAGGACGATGAATGCTGCGGATACCCTATCGACTGGAGAGAACAACTGGCGTTCGCAAGCTTGTAGGGTACGTTCAGGCCGCTACTAATATCATGGAAATCGCAGTGCGCCGGGGCGGCGACTGGGACCAGGACGGCAAGTCGAAAGATGAGCGATTCCTCGATCTGGTCCACTTTGAGCTTTGCTGACGTAACCTGACTTGCTATTCCTCGGATTTGCCCGGATTTTATGAGGTAGTCGTTGCCAGGTGGCACTTTGATGTCTAGATTCCTCTAGCTGGAATTCGAATTGAGGGAGCATCATGTCAAAGGTCGTTCAAGTCATCGGAGGCGTCGTAATCGCGGGACTCTCGATGGCAGCAGGATGGGTCGCCAAGAGCTGGGCTGACAGGCCTGTAAAACAGAAAATGAAGGATGATGTCGAGAAGGCCAATGCCGACTTCATGGCTCTGCTAAAGACCTTCGAGATGACGACGGAAAAAATGGAGTTCATCGTGGCCAGAGCCTCAGATGAAAGCATAACCAACGCTGAAGAGCTTCGCGAATTCCTCAAGGCATACGGCCTGAACGACATACAGGCAAACAGAGTGGTGCAGCTACGCTTTCCCGGCGAACAGCAAAGGGCAGCCTGATGGACGCCGAGATCAAAAAGCGTCTGGCAACATTGGGTGGTGATGACCTGATCAACACCTACGAAAGCGTGAAGTCATCGCAGCAGGTTATGCGACTGCCATCCTCCGAAACTGACAGCCTGAGCATCGGGTATGCCGTTATCATTGGCACTTTTGCTGCCATCGTTGATGTCATCATGGACAGCATGTTCCGCGAGGAAATGGAGAAGAAACACCGCGAGCGAACGCCTGAGGAGCAGGCTGTTCTTGAGGCTGAAGCCAAAAAAGCCATGGAGGAGGCCGGTGTAGAACCTGGAGGAGAGGACGGCGATCCCGACTCAGCCATGGATTGGTACAGAACCCTCAATGAAGAGATGGAACTGAGACAAGGCCACAAGCTCAGGCCCAAAAACCACCGCATCCTTAATCATATGAATGAAGAGGCCGTCATTCAGATGCTGATGAAGGGCGAGGTTGGATTCGGCAAATTCAAAATCAAGCTCTATCCAGAAATGAGCTATGAAGCGGCCAAGAAAATCTACGACGCTCACATCAGGGCAGACCGGGGCACCAAGCAAAGCCTTCCCCTTGAAATAATGTCGTGGCTTTGGGAGCAGGGCGTAAAAGCAGGTAATCCCGAGAAATTCGGTGAGGCCAATCCGCTCTATAAACTGCTCAATGCATATATGCCAAACATTGATTGGGCCAAGCTGCTCAACAAGGTTTTCCACAAGGAAGGGGTGAAAAACCCAATTCCAGAGGGCTCATCGCTTGGCGAAGCTATGCTCAAGCTTTACGAGACCGGCACTCTGAATGAACGCGTTTTCTGGACAAGCGATTTCGGGGCGGCTTTCGGCGGCGCTAAACGACGGATTTTCATCACCGCGCTCCTTGAAGTTGGCGTTGAGATCTATGCCTTCGCCGAAGGCATATCCCTAGGATTCATCAACCTCAAAGACGGGATTGGCTCATTGGTCACAAAGGCCAAAGAGTGGAGAGCACAGCCGAAATACATGGACATGCGCATAGCAGCGCAGTGCGTATTTTGCGCTGGCAGCTCGTTCAAGGCTCTTGTCAAAGGCGACCCATGGAACCTCAACTACTTCGCCTTTGCCGCTGCTATGAGGCATCTCTGGGTTTACCCAAGGGTCCAAAGAGAGCATTACGACAGGCTCATCAACCTTTCTCAAACCTACAGATCCAGCAACTTAGCTGAATTTACTGCACGCACAGGAATCAGAATCAGACCCACGCTGACCGTTATTGAAGGAGGCAAACTTATGCCAAAATCACTTGATGATCGCCTGCACAACGCAGGGTGCCAGTCCACACGCGTTCGAGTTCTGGCGTCGAGATACCCCGATAAGCTTGAGCCCCTCATCAATATCTATGAAGAGCTTGCCCTCAGGGCTGAAGAGGATGAGGACTTCATGCCCAAGTTCGACGCACTCTGCGAAGCTTGGTACCTGGGCAAGGTCGAAGATGACTACGAGGCTATCAAAAAGCTTGAGAAAGACCTCAAGGCTGTTCGCTGAACGAAGCTGTAGACCAGCTTCGCTAAATGTCGCCAGGGGATTGATGGTTGTTAGCACCCTGTAAGCCAAATCTCCTCTGGCCCATTGAATCGCCCCTGGTCTCCTAGACATTTTCCAAGCGGGACAGGCTCACAAAGGTGATTTTGATCCTCTATGGTATTTCTCATGGTTTTAAAGTTTTTCGTGCCTTATCGACTTTGGATTTACTGGTCTATGCGGGGCTATTGATAATTGAGTGGGAATGATCCTGCTGCGGTTCGAATAACGAAAAACCCTTGGCGTGAAGCCAAGGGTTTTTTCGTTTCAGAGCCCTGATAACTGATCAGGCGGGTAAACGACTTTGCAGGGTCATGCCGAGCTCGATCAGGCGCTCGGCTACTGCGGCGATGTCGCGGAAGACCATGCCGGTGATGCGACGCATCGACTGGTCCCAGATATAAAACCGGCCATCTGCGGTGCAATGCACCCTTGTTTGCACGATGTTGCTGGCGCTGTTGCGCCGCACGAGTGTGTATGTGCTTGGTTCTGTTTTCCGTATCACGAACATGCCATTGCGAGGCAGAAGCTTTTCCAGCGTTGCATCATTCCATGGCGGCACGGGGGCCTTGACCTGCAATCGCAGGTCAGCGAACAGAGGGTCGAAGGCGCTGTTTGTCGTCGCCCCGTTGTAAAACGGGCCGCGAGCGACTTCCACTCCCGGGTCGATCCTGAGGTCGGCCACCTCGTCGGGCCAGACTTCTTCGATGCGCAAACCGATGCCGCCGCGGAGTTCGCTTATGCCTGCCAGATCTCTGAAGGTATTGGTATTCGTGGCATCGACCAGAGCCACCCACTTGCCGGGTCTGTTGAGCAGCTTGTCACGCTCCATGATCTGCGTTGCGAGGCGCGCCTTGATCATCTGCTCTTCGATCGACGTGAGCGGGACTTTCAGCGTGCAGGTTTCTGCTGCATCCAGTCCATGAACCCGGACGCCATTGGCTTGGGCAGCCCGGATCAATTCGAGCATGTTGAACCGGTTCTCAGGGTCAGTGCCCAGGCTGGACAAATAGGTACTGAGGTCTTCTGACATGTCCCCCGACAGGTAGAAATGGTTGAGGTCATCCTGGGCGAAATCACTCAGCAACCCACGCACGTAGAGGGTTTTGATATGCCGCGCGAACTTGGGCATGTTCTCGATCATGAAACGCGTGCTGGCGATGCGATCGAGGGTTTCACCGACGGCCAGTCCATCAGTATTGGCAAAGATGAGATCAATCAACTCATCAATCTTCATCTGCGGACTGACGGGCGGAATGACCGGGCGCTGGGGCAGGTTGATCCATTTCAACTCCCGATAGAATGCTTCGGCGTCGTTCAGCAGAGCCGTGCGTTGTTCGCCGAAATGGGCCACGTAGCGGTCCGTCGCCAGCAGATAGCGGCGTCCGGCGCTTGTGGTCTCGGCGGAGGCGTTGGGCAAGTTCATTGCCCATCTTCTCATTCCGGGTATTTCCGTCTCTGAGATACCCTTGAGCTTCGTAACCGGGCGTAGCGGACACGGAACGCCTGGAAGCGGTTCGACGCGTGGCAGGTCCACCGACGGTGTTGCCTCGGTTGAGCTCACATCAGTCTCCGGCAAACATGCCTTGCCCACGCATTGACCGCCTCCGCGCAGCCGCAGCGCTGGCATGCGCTCCCACTTGCCGGCGCTTCCCAGGCGGACCGGCAACGAATAAGCGAACTGATTGGGACGCTCGGGATTGATGATTGCCCAGTTGCCACCGTCGTGCGAGTCGGCGAAGTAGCGCACGTAATAGGCGGCGCCATCCATTTCGATGGCATGACCGGGTTCTTTGTCGAGGCGGTAGATGCCTTCGTATTTCCCCGGCGTCGCCTCTACAGCGTGTTGCGCAAGTAACTCGTTGCATCGATAGCTGGCCGGTACTTGCGCAAAAGTCGAACCTTGCCGCGGAGCAGGCGTAATCGATGGCTCAGTGACGTCGACGAATGTCGATTCGCCGGGGATTTCGTTTGCCAATTCGCTGGCAGTTTCGTTGGACGACCTGACGGGCGGGGGATCCAGAGGCGGCAATAACCGTGAGTCAGCCGAAGTAAGTTCGATCAGCCCGCGCATCTCTTCAGCCTCGGCATACTCGACCTGTGGCCCAACTTCCAACTGCGCGCCAGTGCCAATCAGGAACGGAATATTGAATACGGTTTCGATCGCGCTGAGCACCGCACCGATAACCCCGGCTCTACGCTCGGTCGCCGTAATGCCGTTGATCGCCTGATCGATGTTCAGCCCCGTGTTGACGACGCCCGCCCCAATCAACGGCAAAGCTGCAGGCCAGCCCACGGCCGCCATCGGGCCGAACACTTTCAGCCCGGCGCTCAGATAGCCGGTCCAGAGTTTCTTGCGCAGGTCACTGTTGGACGTGAGCACCAGATGCGCCTCGGCAACCATGCCCGTGCGGGTCGACTCGCTTAACCACGTGAAGGCGTCACCGCTGATCGCAACGTTGCTGCGGTTGATCATTCGATGATCGCTGTGGCCCCAGGTGCTCACCAAACGGTTCATCAGATCAGTGAGGTTCTCGGTGATGTGATTGCTGTCAGCCAGCGAGAAGTGCTTGAGAAACAAAGAGCGTTTCTGCTCTGAATTCATCTGCTCAAGCAGCCACCAGTGCAGATCCGCGGCAGTGTCCATCAGCCGAAAGGCCTGGGCCTGTCCCGGCAGGTAAAGGGTCTGCCGGCCACTGTCTTCGACCAGACGCAGCACGTTGGTGGCGACGTGACCGTCCAGATCCAGCGTGCGCACTTGCGCGCCGACCGGGTACGTCGATCGGAGCATTTGCAGGGTTACCGGCCAGCTTACGGGGCCGATCAGCGAGGTGACGATGCGTTGAAAATCATTGCCGTCAACGTCCCCCTGTTGCAGCGCCTGCACCGCCTGACTGAGGAAGTTGCACTTGGCCAGGGCGCGGAAATCGTCCGACGAGGTTTGCCAGAATTTGGTCAATTGACCGCTGTAACGCGTGCTGAAATCAACGGCCCAGAATGCCTTCAGCACATCGCTGCCAAGCAGTCGCACTTCGTTGCTCTGATTGAAATTCTCCGCGCCCGGGCCATCCGAGTAGAAGCCGCAGTAAAGGCCCAGCAAATCTGCGTTGTCTTGGTCGGTGGCGCGAAATCGATGGACGACCAGTTGCGTGAGGGTGAGCGTTTCATAAGGCTTTTCCAGCAAGTGCTCCCAACCGGTAAAGGTCAGCGTGCTGCTTTGCGCTGTTTTGAAACGATGGAAATAAACCTGGTCGGGATCAAGGCCAGATAGGCCCTTGGCGGTCAGCAGTTCGATCGCGACTAGCCGGGCCTCATCCAGCAGGCTTGGGCAGTTCTGCACAATGGTAGTGGCGATGGCTTTGAGGGCGGTTTTGTCCGCTGCGTTTGGCAGCAGACGACGTTCGGCAGTGGTCATTCGGGTGTTCATCCTTGAGACACAAAGGCAGAAGATGGCTTATGTGCTCAAGGGGAGGGTGTTACTCGGCTATTGCGTGTTGCGTATCGAAAGATATGCCTCAGCGCCGCGCCACATCCGAAAAATAGAACTTATCCAGCGTATGCCGCGATTCGGTGTACTCGAACTGGCGGCCGTCCTGCAGGAAGGTCTGGTTGCTGACCACGATGACATGGCTCTGGCCGTCGAGGTCCAGATGGTGGTGGTCGTCCTTGCTGCACGGCACGGCTTCGATGGTGCGCTGGGCGTAGGCGATCTGCAGTTGCAGGGTCTGTTCGATGTGGGCGTAGATCGAATGTTCGGCGATGTCTGCAGACAGGTCGGGAATCACCTCGCTGACGAAGTGGTTGATGTCGAGGATGACGCGTTTGCCGTCGATGCGCCGCACCCGCTTGATCCGGGTGATCGGGCTGCCGGGCTCGGCATTGATATGTTCAAGCAATGCACCTTCCAGCGGCACCTGACACATCTCGACCACTTCGGTGCTGACGTCGTTGCCCAGTCGCGGGTGGGTCTCCTGGAAACTGACGATGCCGCCGAGCTGGAATTCGATCGGGTTGGTCGCCAGCACGAACGCGCCTTTGCCGTGAATCTTCTGAGCGAAACCGCGTTCCTGCAACTGGTCGATGGCCTTGCGTACCGTGCCACGGCTGGCCTGATAGGTGTCCATCAGCTCGGTTTCGGAAGGCAGCCGGGCGCCGCGCTCCAGGCGCTGCGTGGTGATGCTGGCAAGCAAATCGCTGTAGATCTGGTTGTATTTGCTCATGGCTGGACTCTGTGCCGACGGTGCTCAAAACCCCGAACCTTAAGGGCAGGGTAGGGGTTTGTCCATGCGGACGAAGGAAAACATCTTAGGTCGGAGTAGGAAGAATCCGCATTTTTCTGACGTTCATCCACGGACGCAAACTCGTACAGACGAGTTGTTGCATTAACTCGTACAGACGAGTATTTTTCCTCTCGGCGTGCTGCCAATAACAACAATCCACGACGGAAGAACAAGCATGAGCCATGACTACCCGAACATCGCCAAGGAGCTGCTGGAAAGCCTCGGTGGCCGCGACAACATCGAGCAGGCGGCGCATTGCGTGACGCGTTTGCGCCTGGCGCTGAAGAACCCCGCGCTGGTGAATGTGGCCGCGCTCAATGGCGTCGATCTGGTCAAGGGTTCGTTCTTCACCGGCGGCTTGTATCAAGTGGTCATCGGCCCGGGTGATGTTGAAAAGGTTTATGCCGAACTGCGCCAGCAGACGGGCCTGGCGGCATCGACCATCGCCGACGTTAAACAGAAAAGCGCCGAGAAGATAAACGCCATGCAGCGGCTGGTGCGGGTGTTTTCCGATGTGTTCATGCCGATCCTGCCGGCGCTGATCATTGCCGGCCTGTTGATGGGCATCAACAACCTGCTCGGTGCCAAGGGCATGTTCATCGAGGGCCAGACCCTGCTGGATGCCTATCCCAACCTCGACGGGTTGTGGAGCCTGATCAATCTGATGGCCAACACCTCGTTCGTGTTCCTGCCGGCGCTGGTCGGCTGGTCGGCGGCCAAGCGTTTCGGCGGCAGCGAAATTCTCGGCATTGTCCTCGGTCTGATGCTGGTACACCCGGACCTGCTCAACGCCTGGAATTACGGCAAGGCCGTGGCCGGGCTGGATGGGCAGCAACTGCCGTACTTCGACATCCTCGGCCTGTTCCAGGTGGAAAAGGTCGGCTACCAGGGGCAGATCCTGCCGATCCTGCTGGCGGCGTACGTGATGAGCGTCATCGAAAAATGGCTGCGCGCGCGAGTGCCCAACGCCGTGCAATTACTTGTGGTGCCGATCACCACCATCGTTGTCACTGGCGTGCTGGCGCTGGCGATCATTGGCCCGGTGACCCGGCATATCGGCATCTACATCACCGAAGGGCTGGTGATGCTGTTCGATCTGGCGCCGTTGGTGGGCGGTCTGATTTTCGGTTTGCTGTATGCGCCGCTGGTAATCACCGGCATGCACCACATGTTCCTCGCCGTGGATCTGCAACTGATCTCGAGCCAGGGCGGCACCTTCATCTGGCCGATGATCGTCATGTCCAATCTGGCGCAGGGCAGTGCGGCCCTGGCGGTGTTCTGGATGACGCGCAATGCGCGAGACAAGAGCATGGCCTCGACCTCGGCGATTTCTGCGTATTTCGGCATCACCGAGCCGGCGATGTTCGGCGTCAATCTGCGCTACAAGTTTCCGTTCTACGCCGCGCTGGCCGGTTCGGCGCTGGGTTGCATGTTCCTCTCGCTGAACAAGATCCAGGCCTCGGCCATCGGCGTCGGTGGCCTGCCCGGTTTCATCTCGATCATTCCGCAGTTCATCCCGATGTTCGTCATCGGGATGCTGATTGCCATGCTCGTGCCGTTTGCCCTGACCTGCGTGCTGAGCATGAAGATCGTCCGCCCGGGTTACCGGGTTGCCTGAAATTGAACTGTAGGAGCTGCCGGAGGCTGCGATCTTTTGATCTTGCCTTTCAAAATCGAAAGATCGCAGCCTCCGGCAGCTCCTACAGAGATCGTAAAATTCAAGAGGGAAATCCGCCATGCAAGACTGGCAACGTTCGGTGATCTACCAGATCTACCCGAAGAGCTTTCACAGCCATGCCGGCAACGCCACCGGCGATCTGCTCGGCATCGTCGCCAAGCTCGATTACCTGCAATGGCTGGGGGTCGATTACCTGTGGATCACGCCGTTCCTGCGCTCGCCGCAGCGCGATAACGGCTACGACATCAGCGACTACTACGCGGTCGATCCGAGCTACGGCAGCATGGCCGACTGTGAACTGCTGATCGCCGAAGCGGGCAAACGCGGAATCAAGTTGATGCTCGACATCGTGGTCAACCACACCTCGATCGAGCATGTGTGGTTTCAGCAGGCGCGCAGCAGCCTCGACAACCCTTACCGCGACTTCTATATCTGGCGCGACCAGCCGAACAACTGGGAATCCAAGTTCGGCGGTTCGGCCTGGGAGTACGAAGCGCAGACCGGCCAGTATTACCTGCACCTGTTCGACCACACCCAGGCGGATCTCAATTGGGACAACCCCAAGGTCCGCGACGAAGTGTTCAAGATGATGCGCTTCTGGCGCGACAAGGGTGTGGGTGGTTTTCGTCTGGACGTGATCAACCTGATCTCGAAACCGGCGGACTTTCCCGAAGACGACAGCGATGGTCGGCGCTTCTACACCGACGGGCCGAACGTGCACACCTACTTGCAGCAGATGCACCGCGAAGTCTTCGAAGGGCATGAGCTGATCAACGTCGGCGAGATGTCTTCGACACGTCTGGAACACTGCATTCGTTACTCCAATCCGCAGTCGAAAGAACTGTCGATGACCTTCAACTTTCATCACCTGAAGGTCGATTACCCGAATCTGCAGAAGTGGGTGCGCGCCGATTTCGATTTCCTCCAGCTCAAGCAGATTCTCTCCGACTGGCAGACCGGCATGCAGGCGGGTGGCGGCTGGAATGCGCTGTTCTGGTGTAACCACGATCAGCCACGCGTGGTCTCGCGGTTCGGCAATGACGGCGAATACCGCGAGTTGTCGGCGAAGATGCTTGGTACCGCGCTGCACTTTCTGCAGGGCACGCCTTTCGTCTATCAGGGCGAAGAACTGGGCATGACCAATCCGGGGTTCGAGAGCATCGAGCAATACCGTGACGTCGAGACCCTGAATATCTTTCGCCTCAAGCGTGAAGCCGGGGCAAGCGACCTCGACAACATGGCGGCGATCATGCAGAAGTCCCGCGATAACGGGCGCACGCCGATGCACTGGCACGCCGGGCACAACGCCGGCTTCACTCGCAGCGAACCATGGATCGGTGTGCCGGCCAATGCCGCACAGATCAACGTCGCGCATCAACTGCACGACCCGGAATCGGTGCTGCATCACTATCGGCGCCTGATCGCTTTGCGCCGCACTGAAGCGTTGATCTCCGATGGCGTCTATCGCCAACTACTGCCGGAGCATCCACAGGTCTGGGCGTACCTGCGCGAGGGGACGGGAGAACGCTTGTTAGTGGTGAACAACTTCTATGGCACTGCCTGTGAGGTCGAGCTACCGGCGCTGATCGGCGAAGCCCAGGAGCAGCGCCTGCTGATCAGCAACTACCCGGACTGCCCGCAACGCACGAGTTTGCTGCAGTTGCGACGTTACGAATCCTTCGTGCTGCACCTGACCGACCCCTGATTTTTTAACTGAATAACAACCTTTGAAAAAACACGCAGAACGCTGCGCGGGGGATTTGTGCGCGCTGAATTCCTGCAACCACACAATAAAAACAACGGGTGGCATATATGAGAGCAACCATAAATTACAGCCTGGCAGTCGCGGGGATTTGTCTGGCAATGCCCACGTCCTCACAGGCGCTGGAGTTCGGCGGCTATCTGCGCAGCGGTGTCGGAACCTCGGTAAACAGCAGCAGCCAGTCGTGTTTCCAGTTGCCCGGCGCGCAGACCAAATATCGCCTCGGTAACGAGTGCGAGCAGTACGGTGAGCTCGAGCTGCGCCAGGATCTGTACACCCTCGAAGACGGCTCGGTGCTGAGCGTCGACGGCATGGCATCGCTGTACAACCGTTACGACCGTAGCCTGACGTTCAAGGAAGACAACGGCTCGATTCGTTTGCCGCAGGCTTACGCGCAATGGTCGGCGATGCCCGCGCTCAACGGCGGCTCGCTGTGGGCCGGTCGGCGCTACTACAAACGTAACGACATCCATATTTCCGATTTCTATTACTGGAACCAGAGCGCCACCGGTGCAGGCATTGAAGACGTGTTGCTCGGTGGCTTGAAATACAGCTACGCCTTTTCACGCAAGGACAACCTTTATCAGAAGGATTACATCAACCGCCACGACTTCAATGTCGGCGGTTTCAACAGCAACCGCGGCGGAGAACTGGAGTTCGGCCTCAGCTACATCGACAAGCCCGACAGCCGCGACGCCCACCGTGGCTGGGCGATTACCACTCAGCACGTGCAGCAGGACTTTCTCGGCGGCAAGAACAAACTGGCGCTGCAATACGGCGAAGGACCGGGCACCGGATTGGGCTATACCGGTAACGTCAGGCTTGATGACCGCAACAAGAGTTATCGGATCGTCGAGTTCTTCGACTGGCAACTGACGCCACGTTTTGGCGGACAATTCCAGGCGGTGTATCAGAAAGATATTCGTCAGGGCGACGCCGACCAGAACTGGCTGTCACTCGGTGTGCGCCCGGCCTATGCACTGAGCGAGCAGTTCAAACTGGTGACCGAACTGGGTCACGATCAGGTCGAGGCGGCGGACGGCACGCGCAAGCTGAGCAAGTTCACCTTTGCACCGACCTGGTCACCGAAAGGCCCGGAATTCTGGGCGCGGCCCGAGGTGCGTCTGTATTACACCTATGCCAGCTGGAACCAGGCAGCCAAGCGTGCCGCCAACCTGTTGGCCAAAGGTTCGGCGCTGTCCGACACGGGCGCCTTCGGCAACGCGCGGCACGGGGCCAATGTCGGCTTGCAGGTTGAATACTGGTGGAAATAAGCAAAGCGGCTGCGACCGCTCATTCAATCAATACACGCTCAGGTGATGTCATGGCCACACCCCAACAATTGCAGCTGCTGGCTCCTTTATCCGGCGTGCTGATGGCGCTGGACCAGGTGCCCGACCCGGTGTTTGCCGGGCGGATCATCGGCGACGGTTTGTGCATCGACCCGACTTCGTCAACGCTCTGCGCACCGCTTGCAGGTGTGGTCAGCGACGTGCAGGCCAGCGGGCATGCGCTCACCATCACCAGTGATGCGGGTGTTCAGGTGTTGATGCATATCGGCCTGGACACGGTGAATCTCGCCGGCGAAGGATTCACCCGCCGCGTTGACGCGGGGCAGCGGGTCGAAGCGGGGCAGGCGCTGATCGACTTCGATGCTGACTACATTGCCCTGCACGCGCGCAGTTTGTTGACCTTGATGCTGGTGGTCAGCGGCGAGCCGTTCGATTCACTCGTTGGCTCAACCGGGTTGGTCGAGGTGGGCCAGCCAGTGCTTGACGTCGTGGTCGGCGCAGCCGTTGGCGAACATCCTGCGCCGGTGCCGGGCGACGCGGTGTTCTCGCAGCCGATCCATCTGCCCAATCCCAATGGCCTGCACGCGCGGCCGGCGGCAGTATTCGCCCAAGCGGCCAAAGCATTTTCAGCGACCATCCATCTGCACAAGCTGCAAGCTCAAGCCAACGGCAAATCCCTGGTGGCGATCATGGCGTTGCAAACGGCTCATGGCGACAGTGTGCAGGTCAGCGCCGAAGGCGAAGATGCCGTAGCCGCCGTCGATGCGCTGACACGCTTGCTGAGCGAAGGCTGCGGTGAAGCGGTCACAGCGCCCGCGCCGGTCGAAGTCGATGCAGCAGAAATGCCGAACATCCTGCGCGGTGTCTGCGCCTCGCCCGGTTCGGCGTTGGGGCAAGTCATGCAGATTGTCGAAGCGTCGCTCATGGTCAACGAGTTCGGCGCCGAGCCGCCAGTTGAACTGGAGGCGTTGAGCCAAGCACTGATCGAAGCCGACATGGCCCTGCAACATCTGCGCGACACCGCCAGCGGCCAGGCGCAGGCGGAGATCTTCAAGGCGCATCAGGAACTGCTCGCCGACCCGAGCCTGCTGGATCAGGCCAGGGCGCTGATCGACGCGGGCAACAGCGCGGCGTTTGCCTGGAAGACCAGCACCGACGCAACGGCGGCGATGTTTCGCTCGCTGGGCAATGCCTTACTGGCTGAGCGCGCGGCGGATCTGGATGATGTCGGCCAGCGCGTGCTGAAGCTGATCCTCGGTGTTCACGAGCAGACGCTGGAGTTGCCGGACGACACCATTCTGATCGCCGATCAGCTGACCCCGTCCCAGACCGCCGGGCTCGATACGCGCAAGGTGCTCGGGTTTGCCACCGTCGGCGGTGGCGCCACCAGCCATGTCGCGATCCTCGCGCGAGCCTGCGGTTTACCGGCGATCTGCGGCATGCCGGCGCAAATGCTCGGGCTCGGCAACGGCACGCGGGTGCTGCTCGATGCCGACAAAGGCGAATTGCAGTTGCACCCGGACGCCGAGTCCATTGACCAATTGCGCACGCGGCATGAGCGCCAGCGCCAGCGTCATCAGCAGGAACTGGCGCAGGCCAGCGAGGCGGCCTGCACCCGTGACGGTCAGCACATCGAAGTCACCGCCAACGTTGCCTCGCAGGAAGAAACCGCCCAGGCCATGGAGCTGGGCGCGAATGGCGTGGGGCTGCTGCGTTCGGAGTTTCTCTACCTGGGCCGTCAGCAATCGCCGAGCCATGACGAACAGGTGGCCACTTACAGCGCCATCGCCCGCACCATCGGGCCGGCACACAATCTGGTGGTGCGCACCCTCGATGTCGGTGGCGACAAACCGCTGGCTTATGTGCCGATGGACAGCGAAACCAATCCTTTCCTCGGTTTGCGTGGCATTCGTCTGTGCCTTGAGCGACCGCAACTGTTGCGCGAGCAGTTCCGTGCAATCCTCGCCTGCTGTGAACTGACGCGTCTGCACATCATGTTGCCGATGGTCACGAATTTGGCCGAACTGCGTCTGGCGCGGCAGATTCTCGAGCAAGAAGCGCGGGTGCTGGGCCTGGCGCACCTGCCAAAGCTGGGAATCATGATCGAAGTGCCTGCCGCTGCGCTGATGGCCGATGTGCTGGCGCCGCACGTGGATTTTTTCTCCATCGGCACCAACGACCTCACCCAATACACCCTGGCCATGGACCGCGATCATCCGCGTCTGGCCAGTCAGGCGGACAGCTTTCACCCTTCGGTGCTGCGCCTGATCGCGATGACGGTGAAGGCTGCGCATGCCCACGGCAAATGGGTCGGCGTCTGCGGTGCGATGGCGTCTGAACGCCTTGCCGTGCCGCTGCTGCTGGGGCTGGGTGTGGATGAGCTGTCGGTGAGCGTGCCGTTGATTCCGGCGATCAAGTCGGCGGTCCGCGAAGTGGATCTGGCCGACTGTCGAATCATCGCCGAACAGGTTTCGAATCTGGAAAGCGTCGGTGACGTGCGCGAAGCCTTGCAGCGGTTTCATGAGGCGAAAGTCGATGCCTCGCCGGTAATGGAGAATTGAACATGTTCGACAAATTGCAGCAGGCATTCTGGAAAGCACTGACACCGGATCTGGTCCCGGATGAGGTGAAAGCCATCGCTGAACCGGTTGCCGGCCTGAGCGCCGAGATTGTTGCGGCGCTGGGCGGTGTGGATAACCTCAAGTCGCAGCAACCGGTGGCGCTGACTCGGGTGCGCGTGGCGCTGCACGACGAGGCCCGGGTCGACCGTCAGGCGTTGAATATGGCCGGTGTGTCGGGCGTCATGTGCCTTGAGGGCGGCGTGCTGCACCTGATTACCGGGCTGCGCGCATAAGGCCGACAAGACGTGCGGCCGCAGGTCGCCCTTACTGTTTCTCAACTGCGGGTGTATCGTATTCGCCTTTTGCGGATCCCTCGGGGTCTGTCGCTGATACGTGAGGTAGTTGAGTTCATGTCCTTTACCCGTCGCCAAATCCTCGGTGGCCTGGCCGGTCTTGTTGTCGTTGGCGTGGGCGCGGGAGGCGCGTCGCGTTACTGGCTGGGCAAGATGGCCGACGCCGAGGCCGGCCACGACTATGAACTGATCGCCGCGCCGCTGGATGTCGAGCTGGTGCCGGGCCACAAGACCGAAGCCTGGGCGTTCGGCCCGTCGGCGCCGGGCACCGAGTTGCGTGTGCGTCAGGGTGAATGGCTGCGGGTGCGCTTCATCAATCACTTGCCGGTGGCGACTACCATTCACTGGCACGGTATCCGCCTGCCGCTGGAAATGGACGGCGTGCCTTACGTGTCGCAACTGCCGGTGCTGCCGGGCGAATACTTCGACTACAAATTCCGTGTGCCGGACGCCGGCAGCTATTGGTATCACCCGCATGTCAGCAGCAGCGAAGAACTCGGACGTGGTCTGGTCGGGCCGCTGATCATCGAGGAACGCGAGCCGACCGGTTTCAAGTACGAGAAAACCCTGAGCCTGAAGAACTGGCATGTCGACGAGCAAGGTCAGTTCGTCGAATTCAGCATCCCCCGCGAAGCGGCCCGTGGCGGTACCGCCGGGCGCTTGTCGACGATCAATGGTGTGCCGCTGCCGGTGATTGATCTGCCGGCCGGGCAGATCACCCGGGTGCGTTTGCTCAACCTCGACAATACCCTGACCTATCGCATCAACATCCCCGGTGTCGAAGCGAAGATCTACGCGCTGGATGGCAACCCGGTCGAGCCGCGCCCGTTGGGCAAGGAATACTGGCTCGGCCCCGGCATGCGCATTTGCCTGGCGATCAAGGCGCCGGCGGCCGGTGAAGAGTTGTCGCTGCGCAACGGCCCGGTGCGTCTGGGTACGCTGCGTTCAGTCGCCAACACCGATGCGCCGACGGACTGGCCGAAGGCCCTGCCGGCCAACCCGGTGGCCGAGCCGGATCTGGCCAATGCCGAGAAACTCAACTTCAATTTCGAATGGGTCGGCTCGGTCTCGGTGAACACCGAAAACGGCAAGCCGCCGAGCCTCTGGCAGATCAACGGCAAGGCCTGGGACATCACCGACAAGACCTGTGCCGACCGACCGATTGCCAGCCTGAAACTGGGCCAGAGCTATATTTTCGAATTGAAGAACATGACCCAGTACCAGCACCCGATCCACCTGCACGGCATGAGCTTCAAGGTGATCGCGTCGAACCGGCACAAAGTCGTGCCGTATTTCACCGACACCTATCTGCTGGGCAAGAACGAGCGTGCGCAAGTGGCGCTGGTGGCGGATAACCCGGGGGTGTGGATGTTCCACTGCCATGTCATCGACCACATGGAAACCGGCCTGATGGCCGCGATCGAGGTGAAGTGATGCGCCAGATCCGCCCGGCGGCGATCATCGACCGCAGCCGCGACCGCGACTTCATGCGCGAAGCCTTGATCCTCGCCGCACAGGGCGCCGCCCTCGGTGAGGTGCCGGTGGGCGCGGTGCTGGTGCACGATGGCGTGATCATCGGTCGCGGCTTCAATTGCCCGATCAGCACCAGCGACCCGAGTGCCCACGCCGAAATGGTCGCGATCCGCGCCGCCGCGCAGGCAGTGGATAACTATCGCCTGCCGGGCAGCACGCTGTATGTGACGCTGGAGCCTTGCAGCATGTGCGCCGGGCTGATCGTGCATTCGCGGGTGGCGCGGGTGGTGTACGGCGCGCTGGAACCCAAGGCCGGGATTGTGCAGAGTCAGGGACAGTTTTTTACCCAGGGCTTTTTGAATCACCGGGTGTTGTATGAGGGCGGGGTGTTGGCTGAAGAATGTGGTGCGGTGCTGACCGAGTTTTTCCGCGCCAGACGCACTAAAAACCCCTCTCCCAGAGGGAGAGGGGACCGACCGAGTTGAATGGACCAAGTCCGCCGACCTGAAATACCGAGTCGGACTCAAGTTTTGAAAAGCTCAACAATCAGCTCCCTCTCCCTGGGGAGAGGGCTGGGGTGAGGGGGAGGCCCACCGCGGTCATGGGAAAATACGCTTACTTCCTGGCGACGATAACTGCCCGCATCGGCGCCGGCAGCCCTTCAATGGTTTTGCTGTGGTCTTCAGGATCCAGAAAATCGCTCAGCGACTGATACTTCATCCACTCGGTCCCGCGTTGTTCTTCCACCGTCGTGGTACTGACATCCACACAACGAATATCGGTGAACCCGGCGCGCCGCAGCCACAATTCCAGCGCCGGCACCGACGGCAGAAACCACACGTTGCGCATCTGCGCGTAGCGATCTTCCGGCACCAGCACCTGATGCTTGTCGCCTTCGACCACGAGGGTTTCCAGCACCAGTTCGCCGCCCTTGACCAGGCAATCCTTCAGCGCCAGCAAATGCTCGATCGGCGAGCGACGGTGGTAGAACACGCCCATGGAAAACACCGTGTCGAAGCCTTCCAGATTCGGCGGCAGGTCTTCAAACGGGAACGGCAGGTGCCAGGCATTCGGCTCGGACAAGTAACGCTGCACCGCCTGGAACTGGCAGAAGAACAACCAGTTCGGGTCGACACCGATCACGCTGTCGGCGCCGGCGCCGAGCATGCGCCACATGTAGTAGCCGTTGCCGCAGCCGACATCGAGGATGCGTTTGCCCTTCAGGTCGAGGTGCGGGGAGACCCGCGACCACTTCCAGTCCGAACGCCATTCGGTGTCCACATGCACACCGAACAGGTCGAACGGCCCTTTGCGCCACGGCGAGAGGCCCATCAGCGCGGTGCGCATCTGTGCGCGGGTGTCGTCGTCGCAATCGGTGTCGAGTTTCAGGCCGTTGAGCAGGTCGACTTCGCTTGGCTGGATCTTCGGCAAGGCGTCCAGCGCACTTTGCCAGCGCTCCAGATCGCCGTGGCCTTTGTCCATTTTCTTGTCGAGTTGCGCTTGCAGGGTGTTGGCCCATTCGGCCAGCGGAGTACCGGCCAGACGCCGGGCGAGGGGGGACAGATCAATCATGGCAAGGCAATCAACGAGGCAAAGTTAAGACACTGGAACCACGGCACGACTTTCGAGAACCCGGCGGCCAGCAGGCGTTCGCGGTGTTCTTCGAGGCTGTCGGGCTTCATGACGTTTTCGATGGCGCTGCGTTTCTGGGCGATTTCCAGTTCGCTGTAGCCGTTGGCGCGTTTGAACGCCACGTGCAGATCGGTGAGCAGCGCATGCTCTTCGGCATCGTTGAAGCGCAGCTTCTCCGAGAGAATCAGCGCGCCGCCGGGCAACAACGATTGGCGAATGCGCGAGAGCAACGCGGTGCGCTGGTCCGGGGCGATGAATTGCAGGGTGAAGTTCAGCGCCACCACCGACGCGGGTTGAAACTCCAGCGCGAGGATATCGCCCTCGATGACTTCGACCGGCAGCAGTTCCTGAAACATCGAATCCTGACCATTGAGATACTCGCGGCAACGCTCGACCATCGCCGCCGAGTTATCCACAGCGATCACCCGGCAGCCGTCGGTGCGCACATGACGGCGCAGGGCTTGAGTCACTGCGCCGAGCGACGAGCCGAGGTCGTAGAGCACGCTGTTCGGCTGGGCGAATTGCGCCGCGAGCACGCCGAGGTTTTCGACGATGGTCGGGTAACCCGGCACCGAGCGCTTGATCATGTCCGGGAACACCCGCACCACGTCTTCATTGAAGGCGAAGTCAGGCACCTGGGCCAAAGGCTGGGCGAATAGGCGATCGGGTTCTTTGCTCACGGCGGCGTCCGGCGGTGTCGGTGGAAAAGGCCGGCATTTTAGCCAAAGTGGCGCGGGGATGCTTGGGTTGTCTGATAAAGCACCGAACCGGGTGTAATTCTCGCCGTCCGGGATATGGCTTTCGCGAGCAGGCTCGCTCCCACAGGGGGCGCGCGGTGATCTGTCGGAGCGAGCCTGCTCGCGAAGAAGCTGCAGTCAGTTCACCGAAATGGCGCAGTCGAAGGTCTCAACAGGCAGCACTTCCGGTGCCCACGGTTGTTGCGAGGTCAGGCGCAAACGCCCGGTGCCTGCTGCGAAGGCCTGGAAGCGCCAGGTCGAAACCCCCGCTGCGCCAACCACGCCGGCATCTTCCGGATTGCTGTAAACCTCGGGGCTGAGGGCGCGCAACACGCCGCCAGCTGAATCCTGAATCGCCCAGCGGTAGCCGGTGGTCGGGTTGCTTGGCAGGCTGATGATCAGGTTTTGCCCGACGTTGAGCCGCACGGGACATTCGCTTTGTTTTTCCACGGTCACGTTGTGTTTCGGTTGCGTGGCGCAGGCCGCCAGCAAGGAAAGGGCGAGGGGGAGAAACAGGCGAGTGGGGGACATGAGATCAGCAGCTCCGGCGGTTACGACGAACGGCGAGCATAACTGAAGATGGG
Source organism: Pseudomonas sp. FP1762 (assembly GCF_030687105.1). Taxonomy (NCBI): domain Bacteria; kingdom Pseudomonadati; phylum Pseudomonadota; class Gammaproteobacteria; order Pseudomonadales; family Pseudomonadaceae; genus Pseudomonas; species Pseudomonas sp. FP1762. Next base: position 4,776,893 of record NZ_CP117458.1, on the reverse strand, counting down.
ACAAAGTGTGACGGTCAGGGAGTTCCGTGTTGGCAGCACTGAAGCCATCGCTGGCAAGCCAGCTCCCACAGGTTTCTCGGTTGACCACAAGATTTGTGGGCACATTGAACATTGTGGGAGCTGGCTTGCCAGCGATAGCGGTACATCAGGCACTACATGATTGTCAGAAGAGCACCTTCGCCACGTCCGCAAACCGCTTGGCAAAGTGCACGGTTATCCCTTCCTTCAGATAATCCGGCAACTCGTCGAAATTACCCCGGTTCGGCTCCGGCAGAATCAATTCGAAAATCTTCTGCCGGCGCGCTGCGATGACCTTTTCGCGCACGCCGCCGATCGGCAATACATGCCCGGTCAGGGTCAGTTCGCCAGTCATCGCCACGCCTTTTTTCGGCGGCTGATTACGTGCAAGCGAGAGCAGGGCGCTGGCCATGGTCACGCCAGCGCTCGGACCGTCCTTCGGCGTTGCGCCTTCCGGTACATGCAGGTGGACGAAGGCTTCGTCGAAGAACTTCGCATCACCACCGAATTGCTTGAGGTGCGAGCTGACGTAGCTGTAGGCGATCTCCGCCGATTCCTTCATCACATCGCCCAATTGCCCGGTGAGCTTGAAGCCCCGGTTGAGCGTATGAATCCGCGTGGCCTCGATCGGCAAGGTCGCGCCGCCCATGCTGGTCCAGGCCAGACCGGTAATCACGCCGGTGCCGGACAGCACTTGTTCGTTGCGGAACACCGGATGGCCCAGCGAGGCTTCGAGGTCTTTCGGCCCGAGTTTGATCACCGCTTTCGGATCGTCGATCAGCTTCATCACCGCTTTGCGCACCAGTTTGCCCATCTGCTTTTCCAGCTGCCGCACGCCGGCTTCGCGGGCATAGCCATCGATCAGTGCTTTGAGCGCGCTGTCGCTGATGCTCAGGCTGCCTTTTGATACGCCAGCCTTTTCCAGCAGTTTCGGCCACAAGTGACGCTTGGCGATGGCGACTTTTTCTTCGGTGATGTAGCCGGACAGGCGAATCACTTCCATCCGGTCCAGCAACGGGCCGGGGATCGAATCGAGGGTGTTGGCGGTGCAGACGAACAGCACTTTCGACAGATCCATACGCAGGTCGAGGTAGTGGTCGAGGAATTCAACGTTCTGCTCAGGATCGAGAGTTTCCAGCAGCGCCGAGGCCGGGTCGCCCTGGTAGCTCTGGCCCATCTTGTCGATTTCGTCGAGCATGATCACCGGGTTCATCACTTCGACGTCTTTCAACGCCTGCACCAGTTTGCCCGGTTGGGCGCCGATGTAGGTGCGGCGGTGGCCCTTGATTTCGGCCTCGTCGCGCATGCCGCCGACGCTGAAGCGGTAGAACGGCCGCCCGAGGGATTCGGCGATGGATTTGCCGACGCTGGTTTTACCCACGCCCGGTGGGCCGACCAGCAACACGATCGAGCCGCTGATCTCGCCTTTGTACGCACCGACGGCGAGGAATTCGAGGATGCGATCCTTGATGTCGTCCAGACCCGCATGGTGCTTGTCGAGGATTTTGCGTGCGTGCTTGAGGTCGAGTTTGTCCTCGCCGTACACGCCCCACGGCACTGATGTTGCCCAGTCCAGATAATTGCGCGTGACGGCGTATTCCGGCGAACCGGTTTCGAGGATCGACAGTTTGTGGGTTTCTTCCTCGAGGCGCTTCTGCACTTGCGCCGGCAGGGTTTTGCCTTCGAGGCGCTGCTGGAACTGTTCGAGGTCGGCGCTGCGGTCGTCCTTGGTCAGGCCGAGTTCCTGCTGGATGACCTTGAGTTGCTCCTTGAGGAAGAACTCACGCTGATGCTCGCCGATCTTGCGGTTGACTTCGGCGGAAATTTCTTTCTGCAGGCGCGCGACTTCGACTTCCTTGCGCAGCATCGGCAGGACTTTTTCCATGCGCTTGAGCATCGGCACGCAGTCGAGCACTTCTTGCAGTTCGGGGCCGGTGGCGGAGGTCAGGGCGGCGGCGAAGTCGGTCAGCGGCGACGGGTCGTTGGGGCTGAAGCGGTTGAGGTAGTTCTTCAGCTCTTCGCTGTACAGCGGGTTGAGCGGCAACAATTCCTTGATCGCATTGATCAGCGCCATGCCATAGGCCTTGACCTCGTCGGTCGGCTCGGTGGGCTGGTGCGGGTATTCGACTTCGACCAGGTACGGCGGGCGATGGTGCTTGAGCCAGGTCTTGATGCGCACGCGGCTCAGGCCCTGGGCGACGAATTGCAGTTTGCCGTTTTCGCGGCTGGCGTGGTGCACCTTGACCAGCGTGCCGTATTCGGGAAGGGCGCCGGTGTCGAAGTGGCGCGGGTCTTCCTGGGGCGTGTCCATGAAGAACAGGGCCAGGGAGTGGTGTTCGGATTTGCTGACCAGTTCGAGGGTTTCGGCCCACGGTTCTTCGTTGACGATGACCGGCAGGACCTGGGCCGGGAAGAACGGACGGTTGTGGATCGGAATGATGTAGACCTTGTCCGGCAGGTTTTGCCCGGGCAGCGCCAGGCCGGTGCCGGAGGAGGTGTGTTCGATGTGGTCGTTTTCGTAATCGTCGTGGTTGTCCGGGCGATCTTGCTGGTCGGTCATGGGGCACCTGCGCAATGGGGTATGGGGTGTTAGATGGGGCAGGGGTGGGGTGGTTTCAATGGGGCGGGTGTGTTTCTGCGTGTGTGTTCAGGTTTGCAAAGTTTTTGACCTTGTTAACCTTGGCGGCCGTTGGGCCGGTGGCAAGATCCTTCAGGTCGGCACGGATGCCTAGTGGAATCTAACAATGTCTGTGCATAACTAGCGAAAAACGCGAGTGTTGGTTAGCTTTAACTATTAAATGGAGTTTTGATGGGTTCCGTTCGGCTTATTTCGAACTGGCCTTGAGTCCCTGTAATTTCTGACAGTAGACAACTGACTCAATCGGCCGAAGATTGCGGTTCAATCTCGAACGACAGAGAGGTGTTCGAGAATTTACCAACGTCAAGGAATCGAACCATGAGTCATACCGATACGAAATACAGGGATTTCATCATTCGCGAATATTCTTCCGACACGCCGGGTTTGCGTTTCCAGGTGATCTACAGCGAAACGGATAAGAGTTTGTTGCTGGAGACCCGCAAGCATGCCGAGCAACTGATCATCGATCGATTGCAACGGATGGCAAATGGAGGAAAAGCCTTTTGATTCTGTCCGGTCACGCTGACGACAAGCGTTCGAAGGTTGCGATCTTTTGATTTTTTCTTGAAAGCACCGAATTGCCCAAGGCGAAGTGGACAGACTTCATTGATGCCATACACCTTGGTGCGAATGGAGCATGTTGGGCACGCCTCCATGCAAAAAGGCGCCACCCCTCACCAGGGTGGCGCCTTCTTTTTTACCGCCGCTACCGCTTATTCCGGCAGTTTGTACGCAATGATGTAGTCACCCATCTTGGTGCCCAGCGAGCCGTGACCGCCAACAACGAGCAGCACGTATTGCTTGCCGTCCTTGCCGGTGTAGGTCATCGGAGTCGCTTGGCCGCCTGCTGGCAGGCGCGATTTCCACAGTTCTTTACCGGTATTCACGTTATAAGCACGCAGGTACTGGTCAAGGGTGCCGCTGAGGAAGCCGACGCCGCCGGCGGTGACCATCGAACCGCCCATGCTCGGTACGCCGAGGGTGAAGCCGATCGGGATTGGCGAGCTGTCGCGGCTGGTGCCGTTCTTGCGTTTCCACACGACTTTGCCGGTGGTCAGGTCGATACCGGCGACGTAGCCCCAGGCCGGGGCCTGGCACGGTACGCCCAGTGGCGACATGAACGGGTGCATGATCACCGCGTATGGCGCACCAGTGTTTGGCTGCACGCCCGAGGTTTCGCTCTCGCGCTTGCTGCCGGCTTCGACTTGCTCGCGTGGCACCATTTTCGAGACGAAGGCCATGTAGTTCGGGCTGGTGAACAGCAGTTGGCGAACCGGGTCGACCGAGACGCCGCCCCAGTTGAACACGCCGACGTTACCCGGATAGATCAGGCTGCCCTGTTCCGATGGCGGGGTGTACTGACCTTCGTAACGCAGTTCCTTGAACTGGATGCGGCACAGCATTTGGTCGAACGGGCTGGCGCCCCACATGGCTTTTTCGGTCAGTTCCGGGGCCAGCAGGTTGAGGTCCGAACGGGCCTGGGTCGGTGCGGTGTGGTCGCCTTTCACGGCGCCCTGCGGAACCGGGATTTCCTTGATCGGAATGATCGGCGTGCCGTCACGACGGTCGAGGACGTACAGGCTGCCCTGTTTGGTCGGGGCGATCAGCGCAGGTTTCACGCCGTCAGCGGTTTTCATGTCGAGCAGGGTTGGCTGGCTGCCCACGTCCATGTCCCACAGGTCGTGGTGGGTGAACTGGTAGTTCCAGCGCACTTTACCGGTAGCCAGGTCCAACGCGACGAGGCCGGCGCTGAATTTCTCGGCGCCGGGGGTGCGATTGCCGCCCCATTGGTCAGGGGTCTGGTTGCCCAGTGGCAGGTAGACCATGCCGAGTTTTTCATCGACGCTGGCCAGCGACCACATGTTCGCCGAGTTGCGGCTGTAGGTTTCGCCCGGGGCCAATGGCTCGGTGGCGTCCGGCTTGTCGCTGTCCCAGTTCCATACCAGGTGCCCATCGCGCACGTCGAAGGCGCGGATCACGCCCGATGGCTCGTTGGTCGACTCGTTGTCGGTGACGTGACCGCCCATGATCACCAGATCACGGGTAATCGCTGCTGGCGAGGTGGAGTAGTAGCCGCCGGCGGTGAACGGGCCGATGCCTTGGGTCAGGTCGACCACGCCGTTGGTGCCGAAGCCTTCGCAGATCTTGCCGGTGTCGGCGTTCAGTGCGATCAGGCGGGCATCGGCGGTTGGCAGGTACAGGCGACGCGGGCAGGCCTGAGCAACGGCCTGGCCGGCTTCAGAGATGACAGCGGAACCGGCATTTTCAGACTTGGCATAGGCGGCTTCGTCGTAGTACGACACGCCACGGCAGGTCATGTGGGCGAAGCCCTTGAAGCCGACCGGGCTCTTGATCTGTGGATCGAAGCGCCAGATTTCCTTGCCGGTGTCCGGGTCCAGTGCCAGCACTTTGCTGTGCGCGGTGCAGGCGTAGACCATGCCGTTGGCTTTGAGCGGGGTGTTTTCGTTGGTCAGCTCGACCGGGTCATCCGCAGTTGGCAGGTCGCCGGTCTGGATGCGCCAGGCTTCTTGCAGCTTGCCGACGTTTTCCGGGGTGATCTGCTTGAGCGGCGAGTAGCGGTCACCGAACTCGGTGCGACCGTACGCCTGCCAGTCGCCATCCGGCATGGCCGGTGCGGTGCTGGTCATGTCCGCGCTGTCGCGGCCCAGTTCACCGAAGGTTTCGCCCGGGTGGGTGAAGAGGCTGGCCAGGGCGGTAACGCCGGCCAGGATCACCGCCACGGTCAGACCGCCAGTGCCGATTTTCGCCGGGCCGTTGAGCAGCAGCGGACGACGGAACCACGGCAGCAGCATCACGAAACCGAGGACAAACCACAGCGCCAGACGCGGCACCAGTTGCCACCAGTCCAGACCGACTTCCCACAATGCCCATACCGTGCTGGCAAACAGCACGATGGCGTACAGGCCCAGTGCCGCGCGGCGGCGCATCAGCAGCAGAATGCCGCTCAGCGCGATGCCGATACCGGCCAGCAGATAGTAAAGCGAGCCGCCGAGCATGCTCAGCTTGACTCCCCCGGCCAGCATGGCCAGGCCCATCAGTAGAAGCAGGATGCCGAGCAGGCCCGGTAGCAGACGGCCCCGACTCGAAGCACTTTCGGTGCTCATAGTGTGATTCTCCGTGACGTTTATGTAGTCCCGCGCTGTAGTCACTTTAGATGACGATTTGGCGCAGGCATGGTTCAGATAAAAACTTGTTCGGCTAACGAAATGCATTCCTGTGGGAGCGAGCCTGCTCGCGAAAGCGGTGTATCAGGCAACACTGCAGCGACTGACAGGCCGCATTCGCGAGCAGGCTCGCTCCCACAGGGGCTAACTGTGATCTTTAGAACGACGACTGGATCTTGATCCCGCCGATCAGGGCGTCGTCGACGTCGTTCACGCCACCGGGGTGGCGGATGTATTGCAGGTTGGGGCGCACGGTCAGCCAGTTGGTCACGTGCACGCCGTAATACAGCTCGGCGCTGTATTCGGTGTCCTGCGGTGGCAGGAACGCCGGATTGTCGTAGTCGTAGACGGCGTTGGCGCGGTTGCTCGCCTCGGCGTTCTTGCGATAGGCCGGGTTGACGTGCACACGAGCCAGGGCGAAACCGATGTCGTCCTTGGCGCGGGCATCGAACGGGCCTTTGTAGGTCAGGCCGGCCTGCACGTAGTTGTCGATGGCATTGGTTTTCTTGTCATGCATCGTCGCGTTGGCGAACAGACTCAAACCACGGGAGTGGTCGCTGGCGATACTGGTGACCTGCTGCTGAATGCCCAGCCATACGCCGTGCTTGCTCGAGGCACTGCGATAGGCTTCGCCGCTCAGCGCTGCCGGTTGGTCATTGCGGTCTTTATAGACGTCAGAGGCCTTGGCATTGCTGTAGTAATAACCGGCGCGGTATTCGCCCGGCAGACCGTTGAGCTTCGGCGTCCACACCAGTTCGACCGGCAGGATCGCGCCTTGCGTGCCGCTGCCGCTGAGTTTGAAGCCGTTGCCGCGATCGAGGTTCGACGGGTTCTGCTCGTAGGCGCCGACCTGCGCATACAGCTCGGGCGTCAGGTGATATTTGACCCGCAGCGCCCATTGGCTGACCGGCCAGTTGTACCAGATGCCGCCGACCCAGTTGCCGACCTGCGAGCCGCAGAAGGCCAGGTTCTGGAAGTCGCAAGGGAAGCTGTTGAAGTCTTCGCCTTCGCCGAAACGGCCGACCTTGATATCGAGCTTCTGATCGAAGAATTTCTGCTGATACCACATCTGCGTCAGGCGAGTGGTCTGGCCACGACCCCAGACTTCCTGGGCGGAAGTGAATCCGCCAACGCGCGGGTCGTTGATGCGGTCGTTGCTGATGTTGTTGCCACTGCGCTTGGTGATGGTCAGCTGAAATTCAGCGTCGTTCCAACCGAGGATCTTTTGCAGATCCAGATGGGTGCCGAGGCCGAACTGGTCGCTGTAGCGGGCAGTGCGGTCGTGGTCATAGCCGCCGTGCAGGTTGCTGCCCATTTCGCCGGTGTAATCGAGTTTGAAGTCGTAGCCTTTTTCCGCGAGTTCTGTGCGCGTGCCGTTCCAGTCACCGAGCATATACGGTGATTCACTGTCGAAGGCCGGCGCCGCGTGGGCGCAAGTGGCAAGGCCGAGGGCGGTGCAGCCGCCAAGGGTGCGCAGGGCAGAGATAGCGCTGTCTCGGGAGAAGGAAAAGTCAGGCATGAAGAAGTCTTTTTTTGATGTTTTCAGGTGCAGGCCGAACGCTTCAGATTGTCGCAGGCAGTGAAGCGTTTCAGCGGAAGGGCGGCAGGATAATGATCTGTAACAAATTGAGAAAGCGCTTTTGCAGACATGCAGCATTTCGGATTTGGTAACAGTGCGGCAAACGGGCGCATTGTGAGTCGGGCCACAGCCTGCGATCTTCCCGGGTTGGCCTACATTTGCAGGAAGGCCTTCCACCTGCTCTGCCCCTCGGCTAAGGTGCGCGGCTTCTGCATATCACTTCGCCCAAAGGCCCGGCATGAACGAACAATCCCCCGATCCGCTGCACGGCGTGACCCTTGAACAGATCCTCAATGCACTCGTGACTCACTACGAGTGGTCGGGGCTGGCCGAGCGTATCGACATCCGTTGCTTCAAAAGCGATCCGAGCATCAAGTCGAGCCTGACCTTCCTGCGTAAAACCCCGTGGGCGCGGGAAAAGGTCGAACGCCTGTACGTGAAACTGATGCGCACCAAGCGACCGCTCTGAGATGGACAGCGCGAGGCGCCGACGCCTGATCACCGGCCTGGCCGTGTTGGGCTGGGCCGGATTGACGATTCAGCTGTACCTGATCTTCTTCGCACGATTGAGCATCGGCGCCAGCCTGCTGGGCGGGCTGGTGAGTTTCTTCAGCTACTTCACCATATTGACCAACACCTTGGTGGCGACGGTGTTGACCTGCGCGGTCACCGAGCGCGAATCCGCCGCACGGCGCTGGTTTCTGCAACCGTGGGTCAGCAGTGGAATCGCGGTGAGTATCGCCGTCGTCGGTCTGGCCTACAGCATTCTGTTACGGCATTTGTGGCACCCCGAAGGCTGGCAGTTTGTTGCCGATGAGTTGCTCCACGACGTCATGCCATTGCTGTTTCTCGGCTATTGGTGGCGCTGCGTCCCCAAAGGCACGTTGCGCCTGTGGCATCTGCCGCTGTGGCTGATCTATCCGCTGGTGTACTTCATCTATGCCTTGCTGCGCGGGCATCTGCTCGGCGCTTATGCGTACCCGTTCATTGATGTGGCGGTGTTGGGTTATCCACAGGTGCTGGCGAATGCCGGGGGGATATTGGTGGGGTTTGTGTTGGTGGGGGTGCTGATTATCGGCCTCGACCGCAAATTGTCCGCACGAAGTTGAGATCCAGTGTGGGAGCGAGCCTGCTCGCGAATGCGGTGCGTCAGCCAGCAAATCTTTCGACTGTGCCGATGCCTTCGCGAGCAGGCTCGCTCCCACAAGGGTGATATGGGTCAGGAAGAGATCACTCTTCCTCAGAGCCCTCGGCGCGCCAGTAGCCGACCGCCTTGATGAACTGTTCATCGAGCCCATGCTCATCGATCAGGACCCGGCGGATCTGCCGTGAGACCTTGGTTTCGGTCGCCACCCATGCGTACAGATTGCCCTTGGGCACCTGCAATTGCTTGACGGTAGCCAGCAGGTTGTCCTTGCCGCCTTCGCGCAGGACCCAGATCACATTGAACGGCGCTGCGCTTTCCAGCACTTGCTGCTCAGCGCCGTTTTCCACTTCGATCACCACCAGCGCCTTGCGATTCGCCGCGAGGTGTTCGAGGCGGCGGGCGATGGCGGGGAGGGCGGTTTCGTCGCCGATCAGCAGATAGCTGTCGAAGATGTCCGGCACGATCATCGACCCGCGTGGCCCGCCGATGTGCAGGAACTGCCCCGGTTGTGCCTGCTCGGCCCATGTCGAGGCGGGGCCGTCGCCGTGCAGGACGAAATCGATGTCCAGCTCCATTTTTTCCAGGTCGTAACGACGTGGGGTGTAGTCGCGCATCTCGGGCATCGGCCCGTTGTCCTTGCCGGCGCCCAGTTGCATCGTCTCCAGCGCCGCCGCTTGTTCGGCGTTCTGCGGGAACAGCAGTTTGACGTGATCGTCCGTGCCCAGGCTGATGAACCCGGCCAGTTCCGGCCCGCCGAGGGTGATGCGGCGCATGCGTGGGGTCAGGTCGGTGACGCGCAGCACTTCAAGCTTGCGCCGTTTGATTTCGTGCATCACGCGGTGAATGGTTTGAGTATCGACTGCAGTCATTCGGCTTTCTCCGTGGCAGGTTGAACGGCAGGGCCGTCGACGATGGCTTTGGCGGTGTCGTTGAGCAGGTCGCGCACGCGCAGGATTTCCTCGGCGCTCCAGCGCCCGTGGTGCAGCTGCAAGGCATGGCGCAGGTTGTGCACCGCTTCGTGGATTTCCGGCGGACGATCATGGCCGCGCAGCGAGCGCTTGCTGACGTCAATGCGCATGCGTACGCCGTCGAGCGCCACCGCTTGTTCACTTAAAGACAAACGACCGGCGTCGGTGACGCTGTAACGCTTTTTGCCGGCCTCGGCATCACCGGCAATCAAATCGCTCTCTTCCAGAAAGGTCAGGGTCGGGTAGATCACCCCGGGGCTCGGGCTGTAAGCGCCATCGAACATGCCTTCGATCTGGCGGATCAGGTCGTAGCCGTGGCAGGGCTGCTCGGCGATCAGCGCCAGCAACAGCAATTTCAAGTCGCCGGGGGCAAAAACGCGCGGGCCGCGACCGCCGCGTTCGCGACCGGGGCGTTTCTCGAAGCCGTCGCGGCCATCGCCGTGCTCGCGATGGGGGGAATGATGGTCTCTCATTTCGCTTCTCTCTCGTCGTATTTAGATACAACTTAAGATATATCTTAAGGGTTGCGCAAGACGTTTTTGGCCTTGTCCTGAGCTTGACGGACGAGTGGTAAAAGCGAAAAAGAGCCGGAAAAAGTTTTTTGATCAATAAAACACAGCGGTGACCTTGAAGTTAAAGTTATCGCTCTAGTTGTACTTGAGTATATGTTCTAATTCCTCGCAAGTTACCGCGTTAAAGCGGCTAAGTTGCTGTATGGTTTTTTGCCTGTAACTGTGTGTAGGGCGCAACTTACAGCGAATGTTGCAAGTATCTGTTTTTTGTTCTTTTTTCTGGCGGGGTGTGAGGTTGTTTAACTACGAGTTTGTCGGAAGTTGCCTGCTTACATTCCAGAGGCAACAGCCGATGATGCCCGCCATTGAAGGTTCAAGTTGCTCCGGCGGTCGATGAGCAAATGGTTTGTGAACTTTCAATGACACCCCTATATAAAGCAAACAGGTACTGAACGATGTTCAAGAAAATCGCAATCGCTGCTCCACTGGCTCTTCTGGCAATGTCCTCCACTGCCTTCGCTGCGGGCGAAGCGTCGCACTCCATTAGCCTGATCGCTCATGTGCCAACCAACGGTTTCTATGTGGTGCCGACTGATCCGGATCTGGTCAACAAAGACCAGGACATGAGCTATCAGCCGACCACCGGCAAGATGGCCGACGTCAACGGTTTCTTCGATGTGCGCAATAACAACGGTTCGGTTCACGCCAGCCTGGAAAGCCTGCCGAAACTGGTTGCCGGCAATACCTCGATCGACCTGCAGGTCATGCTCAACAACAAGGAACTGACCCTGACCCCGCAAATGGTCGTCGGTGAATCCGAGTCGGATGTGAACTACCGCGCCCCGCTGAAAATCTCCGCCAAAGGCAGCAACTTCCAGCCGGGTGACTACACCGGTTCCGTGGCGATGATCTTCGACGCCGTGCCACCGGTTGGCGGCAACTGATCGACTGATCAGGTCCAAAACGCTCGCTTTTCAGCAGTGGCGTCAACCGACGGGGCAGGCAGTGATGTTTGCCCCGACGGACTTTCATTGTCAGTCAATCAGAGTACGAGTTCATGTTCCCGATGACACCCATCGCGGCTGCGCTTGCGCTGTTGTTTTGTGCCAGCGCAGCCGTCGCATCCAACGCCGCCGGTACGACGCCACGCAGTTTGCTGGCGCAGGCCAAAGGCTTGCCAGCGGATTTCGAGGAGCATTTCTTTGATGTGCCTCTGGCGGTGCGGGTCGAAGTCGACCAACAGCCGTTGGGTGAGGCCATGGTGGTGTTGTCCCGCGATGATCGCATCACCCTTCTCGAATTCACCGACACCAGCGAAAACCGCTTCGGCCCCGCTGAACGGGAAAAATGGGCAAGCTACCTCAAACCCGGCGTGCCATTAGGTGCGTGCAGCGGTTCCTGCCCCGACCAGTTTCTCGCGGTGCATTACAACCTGGAAAGTTCGCTGGTATCGATCGTCACCGAAAACGCCGAACGCGACCTTCAAGCCAAGCGTTATTACGAGCAACCGAGCGGCGGTAGCAGCGGCCTGATGGTGCGCAACCAGCTCAACCTGAACGGTGGCCAGGATCAGGACCTCGGCGGACGCTTCGGCCTGGAAGCCAGTTCAAGCCTGGGCAACTGGAGCCAGACGCTGAATCTGCAATTGGCCCGGCTTGGTGGCCCCGACGACAAGCTCTACCACGCCGTGCACGAGCTGCACACCCAGCGCGAACTGCAAGGTAGCTTCTTGCGCCTGGGCTATTTCACCCCCAATTCCGAAGGGCTGACGCGCCAGCCGCGCACGTTTGGCACCAGCCCCGATACGGCGGTCGGCCTCATGTACGGCAGCTCCGACAGCCTCGCGATCAACAGCCCGATGCCCAGCGTTTACCCGATCTACGTGACAGCCAACCGGCAGGGTTCGGTGGAGATCTGGCGCGACGGTCTGTTGATCAATACCCAATCGGTGCCGGCCGGTTTGCAGACCCTCGACACCCGGCCGCTGCCCGGCGGTATTTATGAAGTGGAAGTGCGCCTGATCGAAGACGGCCAGATCACCTCCACCACCCAGGAGTTGGTGTACAAGCCCAGCAACTGGCGCAACCTTGACGAACGCTGGCGCTACAACGTGTTTGCCGGTGAAGAAAGCAAACTGCTGAGCAACTGGGACACGCAATCGAGCGGCAGTCCCACCGCCGGTGCGGCGGTCAATTACCTGCTGCACCCACGGGTGATTGTCGGCGCGTCGGCGCGGCAGATCCGCGAAAAACTGCAATACGGTACTTCCATCGACTGGACCCTGGCCAACCACGTCAGCCTGTATGCCAATGTCTACAAGACCGAGGATTACGGCACCGGTCTGGACCTGCAAAGCCTTTACAACTATGGCGCGGGCAGTCTGGTGATCAGCCACAACCGCAGCTGGCTCGACACCACCAACACCTACGACACGCTGCCGGACGGCACGCGCGTTCGTCCACGTAACGTGTTCGTCGGCCAGACCAGCAATTCGTCACTGGCGCTCAACCATCGGCTGAGCAGCAAGAGTTCGGTCAATGCCCGGGTCTCGCACAGCGAAGGCAATGTCGAAGGCGTGGGCGTGGATCTGGGCTGGACCCAGCGCGCCGTATTGCTGGGCAGTGATGCCAGTTGGCGCCTGTCGGTCTTTGATCGCCCGGGCAGTTTCAGCAGTGGCGATGCGCGCAATCGCGGCGTCGATCTGAGCATCAACCTGGCGTTGGGCGCTCCCGGTCAGCAGCTCACCGGCAGCATCGGTTCACGCACGGCCCGCGACGGCAAACGCGACAACAATGCTTCGCTCGGCTGGCGCAAGGATTTCAAGGATCACGTGCTGCAAAGCGTCTCGGTGACGGCGCTTACCGACACTTACGGCCTGGGCATGTCGAGCCTGACCAATTTCCGCACCGACGCGGTAAACGGCGACGCCTTCGTCCAGCGCTCTTCCTACAACGGCAACTTCACCGGCGGGCTCAACCTCGACAGCACACTGGTGGTCGGCGGCGAAAAGATGCTGCTGACCAGCCAGAGCGACGTGCGCGGTGCGGGAATGATCGTCGACGTCGAGTCGGATATCGACAACATCGTCCTGCGCGCCGACGACTACAGCGGCGGCGGTGCGGCGCTGAAGCCGGGGCGCAATTTCATTCCGATCACCGCTTATCAGAACAGCTCGGTGAGCTTCGACTTCGAAGGCAACACCGTACCGGCCGCCACCATCGAACCGGCGCGAACCCGCTATCACCTGAACAAGGGCGGCATCGAGTATCGCAAGGTTCGCGTGATGAAAACCCTCACCGTGCTCGGTCGCCTGGTCGATGCAAGCGGGCGGCCGCTCAAGGGCCACCACGTGATCAACCACGCCAGCCGTGGCGTGACCGAAGTCGACGGTTTCTTCTCGATGGAAATGAACGCCGGTTCACCCACCCTGGAAGTGCGCCAGGGCAACCAGTTGCTGTGTCAGTTCCGCTTGAACGAGGCCGACCACCGCAGCGAAAACGACGTGTTGATGATCGGCGATCTGCGTTGCACCCCAGACACTCTCGCCGACGTCACTACCACCGAAATGAAGGCAGGCTGAGCATATGAAAATCTTCCAGGCAGGCTGCGCGCTGACGCTGGCGTTGGCCATGTCCACCGCCCATGGGTTCAATCAGGAAATCCGTGCGACGTTTCAGCCTGACCCGACGCAGCCAGGCAAGAATCTGTTCGTGAACAAAACCCCCAACACCGGCTACTGCGCAAGCTACCCGGCGCAATGCGCCGACCACAACATTTTCAGCATCGAGATGCCTGTACGGTTCGACTCCACACGCTTCATCTCACGCGGTGAACCGATGCTGGTGAAAGCCCCGGCCGACTGGCGACAATTGACAGTTACCAATATGCAAACGCAGGAAACCGAAACCGTCGAAGTGCGCATCATCGGTATCGGCTCCACGTACATTCTGGGCGATACCGCGACCAACATCACCGGCGTGTCAGACGACGCTCAAGCGCATGACAAATTATGGGACTCCAGCGGTTGGGTGTATGTGCCGGAACCCTGCCGTTACAGCGGTGTGGCGTCCTATGGTCCTGACAGTTATCGCTTCTTCTGGAAGACCCCGGTACAAGCTGGCTGCTCCAAAAACGCCGCTTACCGTCTCCCGTCAATAGCTTTCGACAAGATGGATTTTGCTTATGAATTAAGGACTCCCAATCCGTTGGGCATGTCTACCGGGCAATATACCGGCTCGGTTACTTACACCTTGGGAGGCGGCCGCGATTTTGTTCTGGGCGGCCTCTTGCTGCAGCCCGACGACCCCACGCTGACCCTGGATTTCGTCCTCGACGTGCAACACACCCTCAAGGTCGACCTGCCCCCCGGCGGCACTCGGGTCACGCTCGAGCCCGTGGGTGGCTGGGAGCCATGGATCAACAGTGGACGCAAACCCACGCGGATATTTGCCGACCAGGTCTTCTACATTTCGGCCTCATCGCGTTTCAAGGTCATGATGTTGTGCAATTCCTACGGCGGAAACGTCTGCAACCTGGGTAGCCCGAAGGGCGATACGGCCCCGGTTCAGGTCTCGATGAGTTTGCCGTCGGGCATCAGCGGCCCCGGCGGCGGTCCGGTTAACCGGATTTCCCTGAATTTCAATCGCTGGTCAGCGCCGTTTCAGCCTGGCGTGTATGTCGAGCGCAAGCCTGGCTATCTGCATTTTGATATGGCATCGAAAGACATCGACTTCCTGCTCAGGCCGGGCAAGAACGACCGTTTGCGCGGCAACGTCACCATTATCTGGGATTCGGAAGTATGAGCGTCCTGGTCCGCTTTCACTCAACGTTCATGGAGTTCAACACGATGAACCGTGGTCTTTTGCTGGGCCTGCTCAGCGTTTTTTGCCTGACGGCGCAGGCCGGGCCGCAGATCAATGTCGGCACCGTTTACGACTATCTGGAAGCCGACAAGAGCACCTATCTCAAACGGGTTTTCAACAGCGGCGACGCCACCGCATTCGTCAAGATCAATGTGCTCGAAATCGTTTACGACGACGCCGGCACGCCCAAGGAAATTGCTGTCGAGAACGCCGCCGATGGCGCCTCGCGCAACGGCCTGATGGCCAGCCCGGCGCGGCTGATCGTCCCGGCGCAAGGCATGCAGGGCACACGCTTGCTGTACATGGGCGAACGGGATCGAGAACGCTATTTCCGCGTGCGCTTCGTGCCCGTGGTGCCGGAAAAGGAAGACGATTTTGTCGTCACCGGTGAAGAGCGGGAGGATTACAAAAAGTCGTTGTCGGCCGGCGTCAACGTCATGACCGGGTTCGGCACGATCTTCTTTGTCCGCCCAAGAGACGCGCGTTACGCCACGGCGATCAACGAAACCGAGAGTCGCTACGAACTGCGCAACAACGGCAATACCGTGGTGATCGTCGATGAGTTCAAGAGCTGTTCGCTCAGCAAGGAAAGCGATTGCGGGGCGACCACCAAACACCATGTGCTGGCGGGCAAATCCTTTGCCTTCAACAAGGAAAAGGGCCGTGAGTACCGCTTCTTTCTGATCGAAGGCAGCGACAAGAAAACCATGAAAGTCGCCAGCCGCTAGGCCGGTTTTCCATTCACGCATCAGGTAGCCAACATGATCAAGCAATGCACCGCCGCCCTGCTGGCGGTCGCCGCCACGTTGACCGCGGCTGTGACGTGGGCCGCCCGGGAGGAGCACACCTTCGAAGTGTCGCTGACCATTCCCAGCCGACCCTTTTACATCGTCCCGGCACAACCGGACTGGATTCACCGTCCGCAGGTGCTGGCCTGGCAACACGCCACGGACAGCCTGGGCAATCTGGAAAAATCTTTCGACATGCGGCATGACAGCAGCGCCATCGAGGCGCGTCTGGCCACCGAGCCATTCCTTGATACCGGCACAACGGGTGAAGTGATTGAGCTGCGGGTGACGTTCCATGACGTCGTGCTGAGTTCGCACATCATTCCGCAACAAGTGCTTTCGGAAGAAGAGGCGGCTGTCGGTAAACGTGTGCTGCTGAAAATCGAACCCATCAAACCGCCGGGTGGCTACCGCCCCGGTCATTACAGCGGCAACGTCGTGCTGTTGTTCAGCGCCAGCGCGCCAAACGGCAATGACGCTGATGCCTGAATGTCTTACGCGGTGGGTATCGCAAGCACGACCAGGGTCCGTCGGCAGATTCGGCCAGCCTGAAACGCTCGCCGAATGCCGTGTGATGGTTTCAGAGTCCGGCCCTGTCGAGGGCTTCGCGACTCAAGGCGCGGGATAGCTCGTTGCGCTCGTAGCTGATTTTGTCGGCCAGCTTCCTGTACTCCCGGTCGCTGCTGAACACCTGGCTGTCGAGCTGACGGAATTTTTCTTCGTACAGGCGCAGGTTCTCCTGATAACGGTCAGGATAGGTATTGCGCAGGTAATCCTCCCAGAAAGGATCGGTATAGAGATCGATCATGCCGTTGACCAGGCCATCCCCCTGTTCGCGCTGGATGATTCTCTGGTAAGCCGCGTTGAGCTTTTCCTCGCTTACCCCGGCCCGAGGCTGCACAGGCATGCCCTCCGCTTGCCAGGGCAAATCCAGACGCTCGCCCAGGCCCGCTTCGAACGCCCGATGAATCTGGATTTCGTCCGGCGCCGGCAGGCGCGGATCGATCAGGTGTTGCTGCTGCTGACGACTGACCTCCATGGCGGCCTCATCGCTGACCCGATCAAGGCGAGCCGCGCTGCGCGCCAGACGCACGAGTCTGTCTTCCAGCTGCGAGGCCGATGCCGTTTCGTTGTAGGCCTTGGATACCAGGACTTTGAGCCCCAGTGAATTGAACAGCTGCTGGCCCAGATCAGCGCAGTCCTGTGCAGACACGTTCTGCTCGAAGAGCTTTTTGCGCAGATGTTCGTCGAGCGCCGCCGCATCGACCATGTCCCAGACCCGTGCGGTCAAATTCCGCCGCCCCGCGTCAGTCCCGTAATCGGCGGATTCGCGTTGCTTGCGGATCACGCTGAAAAAGCCGGCGGAATCAGGCTCGGCCATCAGGTCATGCCAGGACTGCTCGCGGTATCGGCTGAAGGCTGCCGAAGGGTGGGACGGATCCGCATTGGCGGGCATCAACTTCCAGTAATCAAGCTCATCGGCGGCGGCGGATGAATAACCGGGCACGACGCTCAACCCTACCGACTGGCGATACTCGCCAAGACGCCGCAACTGGTCACTGTCGAATTCGGCAACACTGATCCGTGCGCGAGCCAGCAGGCGCGCCTGATCGCTACCGGGTTCGACCCGGGGCAGGGTGTCCAGCGGATTGTCTCGCATGTCCAGGTAGAAGCCTTTCGGGCGCTGCCGTATCAGTCCATCGACTTCAAGCCATCCTGCCGGCCAATCGCGAATGCGCGTATTGACCAGGTTCAGTTCGACCAGTTGCTCCATGCGCCCGATATCCGGCGGCACACGCAGGTTGTTGCCATTGAGATTCAGGCTGTGCAGGCGGGTGAGATTGCTCAGGCGCGTGCTTGAGTCATAGGTCAGTTCAATGCTGTTGTGCGACAGGTCCAGCGTCTGCAATTGATGCATTTTCCCTAGGGCAGCCGGCACCTCCTTGAAACCGCAGCGCTGGGCGCTCAATTGCCGCAGATTCGGGAAACTCGCCAGCAGGCTGTCCGGCGTGGTTGAAAGCGCAATGTTGGCGATGTTCAGTCCGGTAATCCGGTCGAAGTATTGCTGCATCCCGGGACGCCGTCGCAAGTCGCGCCACCATGACTCAAGGTTCGGTAGCGGCAGTTCGGCTGAAAGGTCCAGCGTATAGCCGTGTTCCGGATGGGGATTGCGTGCGCCGGGCCGTTCGTTCTCGCGTTTGAAGCACTTCCTCAACTGCTGCTCGATGTACAAGCCGCCCTCGCGGACGAAATCCGTTGGCAGCGCGATCAGTTCCCCGTTGTCTTCAATGACGGGGGTGTAACTGCTGCGCCAGCTGTCGAGGGCGTTGTCGAGCACTTCGCGTTCGCGCTCAAGGTCGGCGATGGCGCGTTCGCTGTTGCCCTTTTTTTCCAGCGTCATGAGGAAACCTGCGACCTCTCTGTCGTTGAGTTTCGGGTACAACTGTCTGAGCCGCTGTTCCGGGGTTTTTGCCGCCCAGGGCCAGCCGCGTAGAAGAATCTCCGTCTCGCGGGGGGCGACCGTTCGGATCGGCGGTTGCGCCAGAGCAATACGGCGTTCGGCTGGCGGGGCGCACTGTTTCATGATCCACAGTTTCAAGGCGCGGCCCTGACCGCGCTGATAACCGGTACTCGCCAGCGTTTCGAGCGGTACGGCGCGCAGGATGGCTTCGTGGAAATCGCTACTGTCATGCAGCAACTGACCCTTGGCGTCGCGCACTTCATAACGGCCTTCGCCACGCCTCAGCAGCTGCCTTACAGTACTGGCGTCCTGCGGCCCGACACTGCAGCGCAACGGACCGTGCGGGCTGCCGTCGAACACTTCGATGCGCAGGTCGGCAAAGGTGTCGGTGTGGATTTTCAGCGTATTGAGCGCCAGGCGTTCGGTCTGTTCAGTCATCAGATCGTCCCGGTAAAAACCGTCGTAAGCGCGACTGGCCGACGCCTCGAAATCCAGCTCCCGGGCCTGATTCTTCAGGCGTAGCGGCAAGTGCTGTTCGTCGCTGATGCGTTGCCGTTCGGCGACGCGAGCCTGGCTCAGAACCGTCTCGGCCAAGGGCAACGGCAGGTCCGGAAACGACTGTCTGATCACGGCAATGTCGGCGTGGCCGTTGCGCTGCCCGGCCTGGTACAGATGGCGGGCGACGGCGCTGCGCTGCTCATTGAGCGCGTCGGCCAGTTGACCGCGCAGGACCTCGACCCGTTGCTCGGCAGTGACCATCGGGCCGAGCAGATGATTGAACTCATCGTCGCGCAGGAACCCGGCGACCCGCTCGGGCAAGTGTCCGGCGTTGAGATCAGCCTGGCTGATGCGCAACGTGTCGGCTTCGGACGCCAGCGGGTTGCCGTATTTATGCGAGTAGCCGGTCAGGTCCTGACGCGCGAAAACCTCCAGCGCGCGTCGCGGCGGCCAGCCCGGCAGGCTGGTCAGCATCGGCTCCAGCCATACCGCATCGGCATCGATCGGTTTGCCGTTACGCAGGTTCTGCGCAGCCTCGATGACATCCTCGTATGCACTGACGCGCCTGACCGTGTCGGCCAGCAGCGGCGGTGGCGGGCTGTTGTCGCTGTGCATGCGACGCAGTTCATCGTGGCTGGTGCCGCTGCTGCGCCGGATGTCCTCCAGTTGCGCAGGCGTAAAGCGCTCGACGCTGTGGCCCAGGCGAGGCATCAGCCGGGCGTCGGGCCAGTCGCCTGGCGATTCTGCTTCATGCAGCCAGGCGCCGTGACCGTTGTGTTCGATCCTTGGCTGGTAGGCATTTTCTCGATTCGGATGTTTGATCCGGTGAGTTTTGCTGGTGGCATCGGCGGAGGCTTTTTCCACCACGTAGAGCTTGCCTTCCAGCGGCAGGACGCTGGCGCTGGCATGTTGATGCAGGCCGTGACGATCGGGCTTCGATTGCGCTGCCAGGCTCAGCTCGTCACGTGCATAGGGGCTGAGGTCGCGATGCCACAGGCTTGGTTTGCCGTCGGGCAATTTGACCTGTTGCATGGCATCGACCTGCGGTGAAAGTTTTATCCGCAACGTTTCGCCAATCTGCGCGCCGGCGCCGAACGCCGCCAGTTGAATGACATCGGTCACCACACTGATGACATGTCCGGCAGCTTCCTCCCAGACGCCTTCGGCCAGATCGACGATGCCTTCAATTACATCGCTGGTCAGTTGATAGGCGGTATAGGCCATCATCACCTCGCCCAGACCAGGCACAAAGGGCGTGGCAATCAGCAGGGCGACGTTGAAGATGTCCGAGACGATCCGCTTGAAGTTGTCCCACCATGCCCAGCGTGCGTTGCTATCGGCATCGGCGGTCGAGACAGCGATTTGCCGCGCATCATTGATGACCTTGTTGAGTTTCTGCTGATAGACGTGCCGCCAGTAATCGCCCTGCAACGGCAAGCGCGTGAACTGCAACCTGGGCTTTTCCACCGGGTCCTTGCGCCACACCGGGCGCTGGTCGGTGCTCTGCTCGCGTTCGTGATGGCGGACGACGAACAACCGCTGTTCGAGTTCGGCAAAAAAATGCCCACGTTGCTGCTGATCGACGAACTGGCTGAAGAATTGCCGGTACGTATGCCCGGTCGAGGCGCTCAGGCGGTCCTCGCGCAACTGGCGGGTCAGTTCGTCACGAAACGCCGCCAGCGACTCGTACTCCTTGAGTGGATGATCCGGATCGTGCGGCACGTAGACGATCAGGCGTCGAACCCCACGACTGTCGGGGTGGCCGTGCATCAGCAACAGAATGCCGGTCAGGCGGGTACCGAGCATGGACAGGTCATTGCAGCGAATCGAACGGTTGTTGAGACGCAAGCGCGGGTTTTCCTCTGTGCTGAAGCTGAGCACCATCCTGAAGGTGTCGTACTGGATCTCTGCCTTGAGCAAGGCGATGTGCGCCGCGACGGCGAGGGCGTCTTTGAGGCTGGTGCCGATCTTGTATTGCAGAAGGCTCTCGGCCAGCGCTTCGCCGGGCAGCAAGTAGCCCTGCAAGTGCCTGGCATATTGCCCGCCCAGGTCGAGGTCGCGACACAGTTTCTGGAACTGGCTGATGGGCATTTGGTTTTTGAGCGGCAAGACGTCGAAGTGGCCGCGCGCATCAGGCTGGCTGATGTAGTCCGAGCCTGCGCCGACTGTCTCGTTGGCGGCAAAGTTGTGCAGAGCGGCATCGAGCAGTGAGACCGTACGGGTCGTCGAACCGTCGACCACGTCGATTGCATACCAGGGACTGCTGGCGGGGATATACAGGCGCAGCCAGGTCTTCCTGACGTCCGGCTCGATGCCATGGCATTGCTTGATCCTTGCTTTGAGCAGCGGCTCGGCGAAGGCGTACAGGTCGGTTCTGGCCAGCAGATGATCGACCTTGTTCTGCGAGTCCCAGGCCTTGAGATTGGCGGCGGCGAGTCGGCTCGCATACGTACCGGGTGCGCTGTACCAGGGTTCGCGCTTCAGTGGCGTGGCGGCGAGTGCCAGGCTGCGGCTGAGCGTTGCAGTTTTGAACGGCGCGCTGACAGCCGATTCGATGAACGCGTAATGCCGGCCTTTGTCGGCGGCAGCGGCAGGCTGAGGGAAGTCAGACATGGCCAATCATCCTTGATTGTTTGAGGAATGATCAGCGTACCGGCGGCAGGGCAAAACAAAAGTTCAAAGATCGGGAGCCAAACGTGTGATCGGCTCAGCGATGCGACAAGAATTCGAATCGGAACAATGCACGAATACCACCTTTTGCGCAGATGGCCTTCGGCGCGACGTGCAGGCCACGTTCGGTCAGTGCAGCGTCGATGCCACCACGGGCGCCTGTGGCGGTTGGCACTGTGAGTCGCTGCCCGGTTGCAGATACGGCGTGAGAATCGGCGCCATGCCTTTGAGTACCTGCGTAGGCAGGGCCGAGGTGAACTTGAAGTTCTCCGCCGAGCGCCCCGGGACGAACGCGGTGAGGGTGCCGAAATGGTGGTCGCCGATGTAGAACACAAAGGTCGCCGTGCGGTTGATCGACTTCGAACTGATGATCCGCCCGCCAGACCCGATCGCCGCAATGCGGTTGTCGCCGGTGCCGGTCTTGCCGCCCATGGCCAGCGGTGTGCCGTCGGGCAGTTTGAAACTGCCGGACAGCCGTTTGGCGGTACCGGCGTCGACCACTTGCGACAGCGCCTCGCGCATGGCTCGGGCCACTTCCACCGGCATCACCCGTTTGCCCACGTGCGGGTCGTTGATCAGCCTGGTTTCATACGGCGTATCGGCAGCAAAGTGCAGGCTGTCGATGCGCAGCGTCGGCATGCGCACGCCGTCATTGAGAATGGTGCCGATCAGCTCGGCGAGCGCGGCGGGACGGTCGCCGGAACTGCCGATGGCCGTGGCCAGTGACGGCACCAGGTGATCGAACGGGTAGCCGACTTTCTGCCAGCGCTGATGAATGTCGAGGAACGCTTCGATCTCGAGCATGGTGCGAATACGACTGTCTCGCGCACCCTTGTGCCGGCTCTTGAACAGCCAGCTGTAAACTTCCTGGCGCTCGAAATGGCTGGCCTTGACGATCTCGCTGAAGGTCGCTTCCGGGTGATGCAGCAGGTAACCCATCATCCACAGGTCCAGCGGATGCACCTTGGCGATGAAGCCTTGGTCAGGCAAATCGTAACTGCCGGGGCCATAGGAATCGTAGAGGCGGATCAGACGGTCGTCGGTGAGTTTTTCGTTGAGCTTGGTGCCCTTGAGGTGCGAGCGCACGAAACGGTTGAAGTCTTCCTGACTGGCCTCCGGCAGCAGGTAGCGATGCACCGCCGCCATGCGGATCGGCGTCGGGCGGATGCTGTCGAGGAAGGTTTCCAGGCGCGCCTGGGTGTCCTTGTTCTTGTACTTTTTCCAGAATTTGAGCAGGAACGAGGTGCCTTCGCGGTCGGCGAAACTGGCCAGGTATTCCTGACGGCGCGGGTCGCGATCATCCTTGAGCAATTCGCCGTTGGGGCCTGAGTAGGTGGTGTAGCGGACGATGTCGCGCATCAGGCGAATGAACGGCAGGTTGATCGACTCGCGCAGCGAATCGCGCAGGGTCGGCAGGCGACCGTTGTCCTCTTTGCGGAAGTTGTTGAATCTGTGCAGCCCACCGCCGGTAAAAAACGCCTCGCCGGGGCTGGCCGAGTATTTGCGATCCAGCGCGGCGCCGAGCAGCTTCGACAGGTCGTGATCCTTGTTCTGGATCAGGTAGTCGATGACCCAGCGGCTGAGGCGGTCCTGATCGGGCACTTCGACTTTTTTCAATTCTGCCACGCCCATCGCGCCGTATTTGTCGTGCAGCTCGGCGACGATTTGCAAGTACGTGGTCAGCACACGCATTTTCGCCGTCGAGCCGAGTTCAAGCTTGCTGCCTTCGTTGATGTCGAACGGCTGATCAGTGCTGTCGGTCTGCACGCGCACCCGCGAGCCGTCCGGGGTCAGTTCAAACAGGGTGAAGCTGTAACGCACTTGCGTGGTGCTGGTCGGCGTCAGCAAGCGTTCGCCGAGCAGACCGATTTCCGCGGCATAGGCCGGGTCGGCAAGTTTCTTCAGATAAGCCGTGGCCTGCGTTTGCAGGTCGCCCTGCAGGGTGCTGGTGGCCGACAGGTCGAGGCGATCGAGGTCGTACAGCGGGCGATTGAGCATGCTCGCCAAGCGGCTGCGGGCAACACTGATGCCCTTGTTGGTTTCAATCGGCTGCATCGTTGGCTGGGTCTGCCAGTCGCGATACGACACGGTGCTCGCCAGCGCAGCGTCAGCGAGGGCGCTGTCGATCACGCCGTTCTGCTTGAGCAGGCGCAGGTGGCTGTCGGTGAGGCTGGCCAATTCGTCGCGACCCTTGGTCAGGTAATGCGAAGGGCGGCGCTGGGCGATCATCAGCGAGAGCATTTCACGCAAGGCCAGGCCTTTGGCGGCCATGGTCTGCGGGTCAGTCTTCGGGCTGTTCAGTTGCTCGTTGGCCTTGTTGAAATCACTGCCGTACCAGACCCGCAAACCTTCGGCCATGCCGTGCACTTCACCGTGGCCGGGCACCGCCGAGAGCGGCACGCTGTTGAGGTAGTCGCGCACGATGTTCTGCCGCGAACCGAGAGTCTGCGGGCCATCCTGATAGGCGCGCACGCTGGCGGAAATCATCTGGCGGATCTTCTCCGCGCCCGACACGGTGAGGCCGTCGGGCGAGTGGCGATACTTCTCCAGTTGCGTTGCCAGGGTGCTGCCGCCGGCCGATTGCCCGGGCAGGTGCAGCAACTTCGCCACTTGCGACCACGCGGCCATGCCGAAACGCGGCCAGTCCACCGCCGGGTTGGCCAGCGGCTGTTTCGGGTCGAGGAGAAAGCGGTTTTCGATGAACAGCAGGCTGCTGACCACCACCGGCGGAATCGCCGCGAAGTCGGCATACAGTTGCTGCGGATAGTTGTATCGATACAGCGGCGCGCCTCGGCAGTCGGTGATCGACAACCCCGCCTGGATCTTTTCCGAATACGGCACGAACAGGCCTTTGTCGGTGTAACCGAGCAGGGCGGGGGAGAAGCGCGTCTGCTCGGTGATCACGTAATTGCGCTTGAGCAGGCGCGGGAGGAATTCGTCCAGAGAGCTGTAACCCAGGCGCAGATCGAAAGGGCCGTTGCCCGGATAACGAATCGCTTCGCTGGGACCGGGTTCCAGTTTGTAGGTCAGCGAAGCGGCGTACTGGCTCAGCTCCCGCGCCTGAAAGCGCGAAGTGCGCATTTCCTTGGACGCGGCGAGTCCCACCACCACCGCAATGATCAAAAACAGCAACCAGAAAGCCTTCCACCCGTGCCGCTGACGACGGGGTTTTTCAGGGACAGGCGCTTCATTCACACGTTCAGTCTGAACCACGGTTTTACTCGAATCGGTTTGCCACAAAGCGCCCATAGTCGACTGATCCATTCACGCAGATTGATCGGACTTGTCTGAAGCTTAGACGGTGGTTGGAGCCGGTGAAGAAAATGTGCAGAGCGGAGGAGACGGCTTGTCTGAATAACTGGAACACACACTGTGGCGAGGGGATTTATCCCCGTTGGGCTGCGAAGCAGCCCCAAAACCTGCCAGCACGGTTTTTACAGGCACACGGCATGTGAGCAAGTTGCGCCTGCTACGCAGCCGAGCGGGGATAAATCCCCTCGCCACAAAAAGGCTGTTCA
This sequence comes from Pseudomonas sp. FP1762, assembly GCF_030687105.1. NCBI lineage: Bacteria > Pseudomonadati > Pseudomonadota > Gammaproteobacteria > Pseudomonadales > Pseudomonadaceae > Pseudomonas > Pseudomonas sp. FP1762. The sequence goes on along the minus strand of NZ_CP117458.1, from coordinate 4,752,049 downwards.
CATGCCGGGATGTTGTCAGTGTGAGGGATTCAGGCGGCTAGCCGATTTATCAGTCATGCGGGGATTCCCTGTGGCGAGGGGATTCATCCCCGTTGGGCTGCAAAGCAGCCCCAAAACCTGCCAGCACGGTTTCTACAGGCGCACCGCATGTGAGCAAGTTGCGACTGCTGCGCAGCCGAGCGGGGATAAATCCCCTCGCCACAAAGAGGCTGTTCACATGCCGGGATGTTGTCAGTGTGAGGGATTCAGGCGGCTAGCCGATTTATCAGTCATGCGGGGACTCCCTGTGGCGAGGGGATTCATCCCCGTTGGGCTGCAAAGCAGCCCCAAAACCTGCCACCACGGTTTCTACAGGCACACCGCATGTGAGCCAGTTGCGCCTGCTACGCAGCCGAGCGGGGATAAATCCCCTCGCCACAAAGAGGCTGTTCACATGCCGGATGTTGTCAGTGTGAGGGATTCAGGCGGCTAGCCGATTTATCAGTCATGCGGGGACTCCCTGTGGCGAGGGGATTTATCCCCGCTGGGCCGCGAAGCAGCCCCAAAACCTGCCAGCACGGTTTCTACAGGCACACCGAGTCTGAGGAAGTTGCGACTGCTGCGCAGCCGAGCGGGGATAAATCCCCTCGCCACAAGGATGCTGTTCACATCCTCATGATGTGTCTGTGCGAGCAGTGGATTCCTTGGCCACAGCGATGCTGTCACATCCCGGGAGGTTGTCTGTGTGAGGAATGAATTCACTTACTCCAGAGAGCTGTTGCGCTCAGAGCCAGCAGGTATCCCAAAGCGGGTAATCACCGAGGTTATCGACCAGCCCGGCTCGCAAGGGATTATTGATGATATAGCGGGCGATGGGCTCCAGGTCCTCGCCGTCACGGATCGCTCGGTCATGGTAGCCGGTTTGCCACAGCGGTCCGTGACGTCCGGTTTTTCTGTTAACCGCATGCGTACAGCGAGCCTTTACACCGCCAATGACTTCACCAAGTGAGCCGCGTTGCAATTGCATCAGCCAATGAAAGTGGTCAGGCATGACAACCCAGGCGATGGACTGCGCGACTCCTTGCTCATGAGCCCGGCGCAGTTCTGCAACCAGTAATCGGCCTGTCCGCCAATCTGCAAATACAGGCTGGCGTTCGTGGATGACAGAGGTGATGAAGTAGGCACGACCGTTTTCCGAGAAACGACCTTGGCGCAAACGGTGGGAATTGGGACGAACTGGCATGTGAGCTTCCTTGCATATGCTCCTGACTTTTTCAAAGGTTAGTGGTTGGCCGCCCCGGTCGGCGCTGCAACTGTTGAGCGAAATTTCTGAATCCGCCGGGCGATTTATCCGTGATCAAGCGCGAGGGGAGACATCGCGCGGTGAATCAAATGCACCGGGGCTGGAACATGACGCTGCACCATGTCTGTGCAATACTTCGCGGCTTTTTCAGTGGCGACTTTTCCTACGTAATGCAGTTAATGCCTCTCCGCAGAACCCACTATTGCCGAGAGTTGTCGCTGAATGTTGTGACTTTTAGAGTGAAAAATCCTGCCCTGAGCTTTTTATACTGCACGCCCCGCTGATCTTTCAGGCCTGCCCTGCAAGACGCGTCTGCCCACGAAGCCGACGCGGTTTCCTGCCCAGCCAAGGCCTATCGGCCGATGCTTCGAAACCCGGTGGTCATATCCAATAACAAGACGAGGTTGTACCCCTATGCCAGTTGGCAATCCTCTGCCGCACGGCGACACCGCTTCGGGCGGTCCGCTCAAACGTGAACTCGGCGAACGGCATATCCGCCTGATGGCGCTCGGTGCCTGTATCGGCGTCGGTCTGTTTCTCGGTTCGGCCAAAGCCATCCAGATGGCCGGGCCGGCGATCATGCTCTCTTACATCCTTGGCGGTCTGGCGATCCTGGTGATCATGCGCGCCCTCGGTGAAATGGCCGTGCATAACCCGGTGGCCGGTTCGTTCAGCCGCTACGCGCAGGATTATCTCGGTCCGCTGGCCGGCTTTCTCACCGGCTGGAACTACTGGTTTCTGTGGCTGGTGACCTGCGTCGCGGAAATCACCGCCGTGGCCGTGTACATGGGCATCTGGTTCCCCGATGTGCCGCGCTGGATCTGGGCCTTGGCAGCGCTGGTCAGCATGGGCTCGATCAACCTGATCGCAGTCAAAGCCTTCGGCGAATTCGAATTCTGGTTCGCCCTGATCAAGATCGTCACCATCATCGCCATGGTCATTGGCGGCGTCGGCATCATCGCCTTCGGTTTCGGTAACGATGGCGTGGCGTTGGGCATTTCCAACCTGTGGGCGCATGGCGGTTTCATGCCCAACGGTGTGACCGGTGTGCTGATGTCGCTGCAGATGGTCATGTTCGCCTATCTCGGCGTCGAGATGATCGGCCTGACTGCCGGTGAGGCGAAGAACCCACAGAAGACCATTCCTGACGCAATCGGCTCGGTGTTCTGGCGGATCCTGCTGTTCTACGTCGGCGCGCTGTTCGTCATCCTGTCGATCTACCCGTGGAATGAAATCGGCACCCAGGGCAGCCCGTTCGTGATGACCTTCGAGCGTCTGGGCATCAAGACCGCCGCCGGCATCATCAATTTCGTGGTGATTACTGCGGCGCTGTCGTCATGCAACGGCGGCATCTTCAGCACCGGGCGCATGCTCTACAGCCTGGCGCAGAACGGTCAGGCCCCGGCGGGCTTCGCCAAGACCTCGAACAACGGTGTGCCACGCCGGGCACTGCTGCTGTCGATCGCGGTGTTGCTGCTGGGCGTAATGCTCAACTATCTGGTACCGGAAAAAGTCTTCGTCTGGGTCACCTCGATCGCCACCTTCGGTGCGATCTGGACCTGGGTGATGATCCTCCTCGCCCAGCTGAAATTCCGCAAAGGCCTGAGCGCCAGCGAACGTGCCGGGCTCAAGTACAAGATGTGGCTGTACCCGGTCAGCTCGTACTTCGCGCTGGCGTTCCTGGTACTGGTGGTCGGCCTGATGGCGTACTTCCCGGATACCCGCGTGGCGCTGTATGTGGGACCGGCGTTTCTTGTGCTGCTGACGGTGTTGTTTTACGTGTTCAAGTTGCAGCCGACGCAAGTGACGCAAGGTTCGGTGCGTTCGGTTTCTTGAACCTTAAGTGCGTAAACAACGAAGCCCTGATCGAGAGATCGGGGCTTTTGGGTTTTATGGGCAAGGCGATTAACGGTCAACGCCTTAAAATCGCACGGGAAGAGCTATTGACACGTGAGTACGACAAGATGACCGCTGGTCGGATAAAGCCCTCGACCTGTAATTTCTGACAGTAGACCGTCTTCAAGCTCTGGCCTAGTTTGGAGGTCCGTCCTCTGGCAGCGGCTGGCCCTCACCATGAAAGGATTCTCTGCAACCACCGCCATCGGAGTGGCCGATGCGCTCATCCATTGGCAAATATTTTTCGTGCTCTGTCAGGCGGCCGCCCTGAGTCAGGCGGCCAGCAACTTTGCGGCGTTCTGCGTAGCTGCTGCGCTCTCTTTCTATCTGAACATGCTTTATATCTTTGAAAGGGAAACGCCGGTATTTCCCTATCTGATGTTCATCGGCCTGATGGGCGGCGTCAGTTTTGGCGTGGGTGTCATCGGGGACGTCTGGCGCTTGTCGGGGCTTGTGACGGTCGCTTCGTTTTCGCTGGTGAATATTGTTTTAGGGTACTGCGTTTTCCGCTTTGTCCTTTTTCCAGGGCGACGGGCATGAACGTCTCTCCGCCTGACGTACTGCCGATGTCAGCGTCCTGCGCTGCTTCAATGCCCTTCGTAGTTGATCTGGACGGTACCCTCGTCAAATCTGATCTGCTGTTCGAATGCGTGATGTCCTTTGTCCGCAGCAAACCATTGCACTGCCTGAAACTCTTTCCCTGGCTCTGGCACGGCAAGGCGTATCTGAAAGATCGACTGGCAATGACATCGGACGTCGATCTCGCGACTTTGCCCTATGATCCCGACGTACTCCGGATGATCGAGGAACAGCGCAACGCCGGTCGGAAAATTGTTCTCGCCACAGCCAGTCATTACACATTGGCAGTGCGGATCGCCGAGCATCTGCAGGTGTTTGATGACGTTCTGGGTTCAACCCTCGAGCAGAACCTTTCGGGAACGAACAAACGTGATGCGCTGGTGGCGTTATATGGGGAGAAAAGTTTCGATTACATCGGCAATTCGCTGGACGATCTGCCGATCTGGCGGTCGGCCAGGCAAGCTTATATCGTCAATCCGCTAGCGGGCGTCCAACGTGCCGCCCGGCATCTGGATAACGTAGCCCAGGTGGTTCACTCTCGCGTTACGTATTTCAGAAGTTTGTACAAAGCCTTGCGCATTCATCAATGGATGAAGAATGTGCTGATTTTCGTTCCCCTGCTTGCAGCGCATCAAGTGGCCAACCCGCTGCTATTGGGGCGCGGCTTGCTGGCCTTCATGCTTTTCGGCTTGTGTGCATCCAGCGTCTATCTTCTGAACGACTTGCTCGACCTGAACGATGATCGCAGGCACCCGAGCAAACGCAATCGACCCTTCGCCAATGGTTCGTTATCCATCCAGTCCGGTCTGCTGATTTTCCCCCTGCTGTTGTCAGTGTCGTTCATCGGCGCGTGGTTGTGGCTGCCTCACCCATTCATTGCCGTGCTGGCCTGCTATTACGGCCTGACGCTGGTGTATTCGCTGGTGCTCAAGAGGTTGATGGCGCTGGATGTCATCGCTTTGGCGCTGCTTTACACCTTGCGCATCATTGCCGGTGGCGCCGCTTTCGGGCTCGACCTGACGGGGTGGATGCTGGCTTTTTCCATGTTCATGTTTTTGAGCCTCGCGCTGGTCAAGCGCTATGCCGAGCTGTTGCTGGCGCTGCACGGCGGCATCACCGGTAAGACCGGCGGCCGCGACTACTTTCCTGCGGACCTGGCAATGCTCTCCTCTTTGGGGGCCGCATCCGGTTATCTCGCTGTCCTGGTGCTGGCGCTTTACATCCATGACAGCGCAACTACCGAGTTGTATGCATATCCCCGATGGCTCTGGTTTGCCTGCCCATTGATGCTGTTCTGGATCACTCGTATCTGGCTGCTGACGCATCGCGGCCGCATGAATGAGGATCCGGTGGTTTTCGCACTGCGTGATCGCTTGAGTCTGGTGATGGGAACAGTGTTCTGTCTGATTTTCTGGGTGGCGGCATGACGGCCTCGCTGGCTTCCTGGGGAAACTATCCCCATGCCCCGCAGAGCGGTCGTCCCTGTCACTGGCAAGCGGATATCGGACCGCAGTGGCAGCAGTTGATCGAATCACACGGGACAACTTTGCCGTTTGGCAATGGCCGCAGCTATGGCGATAGCTGCATGGCCGCAAGCGATCATGTGCTGCAATTACGTCCCCTGAACCGCTTCATCGAAGCCGACTGGGAAAAGGGTGAGATCTGCGCTGAGGCCGGCGTGACACTGGGCGAGATTTTACAACTCGCCATTCCCCGTGGCTGGTTTTTGCCCGTCACACCCGGTACGCGGCATGTAACGCTGGGTGGGGCGGTGGCCAATGACGTCCACGGGAAAAATCACCATCGCTGCGGCACGTTTGCCCATTCGCTGGTGTGTTTCGGGCTGCACCGTTCCATGCAATCGCCGATGGTGTGCTCGGCGACGCTAAACCCACAGTGGTTTGCCGCCACCATCGGCGGGCTCGGCCTGACGGGCGTGATTACCTGGGTGCGCATTCGTCTGCGCAAGATCCAGTCCAGCCTGATCGACAGCACACGGGTGCGTTTTGACTGTCTGGATGACTTTTTTGCCCTGTCGGCCGACATGGATGCGCGGCATGAATACAGCGTCGCGTGGATCGATTGCCTGGCCAAGGGCAATGCGCTAGGGCGCGGATGCTACACGGCTGGGGATCATTGCGAGGCGGGGCCCCTTGAGGTCGCTGCACCACGTTCTCTGTCTGTCCCGATCCGCCCTCCGGTATCGCTAATCAATTCGCTCACCTTGAAACTGTTCAACTATCACTACTGGAAACGGCAGCCAACGAACGGACAACATCAAAAGGTTGCCTACAGCTCGTTCTTCTATCCGTTGGACCGTATCGAAAACTGGAATCGCATCTACGGACGCAGAGGTTTCCAGCAATTTCAGTGCGTATTGCCGGCCTCGGTTGCAGCCGTGGCACTGGCCGAATTACTGAAGTCGATTGCGCGTAGCGGCAGTGGCTCCTTCCTCGCGGTGCTCAAGCGTTGTGGCGACATTCCTTCGCCGGGATGGCTTTCCTTTCCTATGCCCGGTACTTCATTGGCGCTGGACTTTCCACAGAACAATGAACTGACGAGAAAACTTCTGTCGCGTCTCGATGCCATCGTCCGTGAAGCCGGGGGGCGCTTGTATCCGGCCAAGGACGCTCACATGAGCGGCAGCGATTTTCGCCAGGCCTATCCCGCCTGGGAGCAGTTGGAAGCGATGCGCGATCCGACCCTGATGTCCCGTTTCTGGCAGCGAGTCACTCGATGAAAAAAATACTGATTGTGGGCGCCACCTCGGCGATTGCCTGCGCTTGCGCACGATTGTGGGCGGCTGATCGCAGCGAATTGTTCCTGGTCGGCAGGGATGCGCAAAAACTCCAGCAAACCAGCGTCGATCTTCAGGTTCGAGGTGCCAGAGCCGTGACCACGTACGTCATGGACGCCAGTGATATCGCGGCACATCCGGTCATGTACGAGAAATGCCTGGCGACGTTGCAGACGGTGGATATCTGTCTGATTGCCTATGGCTCGCTGCCAGATCAGTACGCGTGCGAACAACACGTTGAACAGGCTATGGAGCAGTTCGCCAATAACGGCAGTTCAATGATCGCGCTGTTGACGCTGTTGGCAAATCGCATGGTTGTCCAGCAGCACGGCACGCTGGCGGTCATTTCCTCGGTTGCCGGGGATCGAGGACGACCTTCCAATTACCTGTACGGCGCGGCAAAGGCGGCCGTTTCCACGTTCTGCGAAGGCTTGCGGGTACGCTTGTTCAAAGCGGGTGTGCATGTGATCACGATAAAGCCTGGGTTAGTCGACACGCCCATGACGCGAGGGTTGGCGCTGCCCTCCGTGCTTGTAGCGCAACCGGATACGGTTGCCCGGCGAATAGTCAGAGGGATCAATCGACAGGTGGCGGTGCTGTATGTGCCCGGCTTTTGGGCGGTGATCATGTGGCTGATTCGGGTGATGCCGCAGCCGCTGTTCAAGAGGCTGAACCTGTGAATCAGACACTGATGTTATCCGGGTGGCGTTACCGCGTTTTGATCGGCTCGGTGATCTGCTCCGCCCTCGCTTATCTCGCTGTTTCCCTGTGGGGTGGGTGGTCGGCGGTGAGCGCGGCGGTCAGTCGAGTGGGTTGGTGGCAGTGCGGGCAAATCGTCTGCGTGGTTTTGCTTGGATACGGTCTGCGTTTTTTGCGTTGGCAGGGTTATCTGTCTGCCTTGGGTCACCGGTTGCCTTGGCGGGCGAGCTTGAACATCTACCTGGCCGGATTCGCCCTGACGACGACTCCCGGCAAGGCCGGGGAGGCGTTGCGCGGTGTTTTGCTCAAACGTTTGGAGGTGCCTTACGCACAGAGCTTTGCCGCGCTGTTCAGTGAGCGGCTTGCGGACCTGCTGGCGATGGTGGGCCTGGCATTGTTCGGCTTGAGCGCGCATCCGCAATGGTTGTCGATGGTCGTTGCCAGTTTCGTCCTCTTGGTATGCGGTACATCGATGATGTTTTCGCCAAGCCTTGTCAGCGCGATTGATCGTCGCACTGAGCAACGGCACGACAGATTCTCGCGGTTGCTGGGGCATGCCGTTCAGGTATTGCGTCAGTCGCGCCGCTGTCATTCCCCTCGTCGCTTCATGGGCGCAACGCTATTGAGCCTGCTGGCCTGGGGGCTTGAAGCATTGGCGTTTTACTGGATTTTGCAGGCGATGGGCGCGGACGTGGGCCTAACGTTGGCGATCTTTATTTATGCGGTGGCCATGTTGGCGGGGGCTCTGAGTTTCATGCCGGGCGGTTTGGGCAGTGCCGAAGCAGCGATGCTAGCGCTGCTGGTTTCAGGCGGAGTCGGGTTGGCAGATGCGATCGCGGCGACGGTTTTGTTACGGCTGGTAACGTTGTGGTTGGCGGTCGGGGTGGGAATGCTTGCACTTTTATGGAAGAGGTCGGTAGCCGGTTTTGATCATGGCTGAGTAACTACTGAGGAGATGACAATGGACACTGCGTCGCGAAAGTACAAATTGGCAATGTACCTGTGTCTGATTGGCGCAATTGGATTTGGCCTGTATGTAAGGTTGCGCAACATCGATGCTACTGGCCTGTGGCTGGATGAGGCCTTCAGTGTATCGGTAAGCGATCCGCAAAATGGATTCTTTGACGTGTATCGAACTACATTGAGTGACGTTCATCCTCCCTTTTATCAGATTTTACTGTGGACTTATTATCAGGCTGTCGGGTTTGGCGAACACACAGGGCGGTATCTCTCTGCGGTAATCGGCGTGCTGTTGATTCCCTCTGTATTCCTCCTCGGGCGCAAATTGTTTGATGAACAAGTAGGGCTCATCGTTGCGTGGTTGGCAGCGGTCAATAGTTTCTTGGTTCAGTATTCGCAAGAGACTCGCTCTTATGCGCTTCTGTCGTTGCTTACCGTTTTGTCTTTTGTGATCTTCTTGCGCTGCTTAAGTCGAGGCAGAGGGCAGGATTTTTTTTGCTATTGGCTGACTTCCGCGGCGCTGATAAATACTCATTACTTCGGTTATCTGCCGGTCTTTGCTCAAGTGCTTGTGTTGCTTCACATGATCTTGCGCAGCGAGGTCCACAGCCAAGTTATATACAGGTTCATTTGCGCCGGATTTTTTGCCGCATTAACCGTAATTCCTGGTTTATCGTACGCTGAGAGTAGCTTTTCACGGGATTTCTGGATTCAACCACCCGAAACTGTTTTTTTCTTCAAGGTTTTCCTGTTGTATTTCGGAGATACGTTTCTGGCCGCTTTGCTCGCTGTAATTTTAATTTCAGGGCTGGCGTCGATGGCTCAAAATCCTGAAAGCGCAATTGCTTGCAGGCTGATTGTGTTCTGGGGGGTAGTAGGAATTGTGGTGCCCTATGTCTGTTCTGTTTACTTACGCCCGGTGACAACTCAACGCAATTTTATTTTTCTTCTGCCCGCCGTATTGCTGGTGGCTGCGTACGCAGTTGGCAATATAAGAGATGTGCCAGTAAAAGTGTTAATGCTGGTGGTATTGATGACATTTTCTGCTACGCCTTTATTCAGGGATATCAGTTATCTGAGGGATCCTGAAAATCCGTACTCACGCGAGACGCACATGAGAGATATCGTCATCTCTGTAATGAATAAGTCAAGCGTGTTGCCAATCTATTCGCTTGATGCGATTCAGTTTGGTGTCTATTTCAAGTTGCTGGGATCTCCGCTGCTTGTTAGTAATTTAGAGAAGCTGAAAACTGATTTGTCGTTGCCCAGTCACCCGAAAGAATTTTATGTTCTGGAGACGAACTATGGTCCTGGTTTTGCTCAGGGATTCAAAAATCTAGAAAGGTACGAAGCAAAAATTATCGATAAGGAAGAAATAGGTCATGTGCGATTATTCAAGATCCGTACATTTGAACCATGATCGGTAGCGGTGGGCATTCCGAATAGAAATGCACACCTTTGAGCAGTTACGCAGCGACGACCTCGCTCGGCTCAAAACTGTCCGCCCGCGCCATCTGCCACATCCGCGAATAGAACTCGCCATTCACTTCGCCGGTAAGCAATTCCCCCGGTTTCAGAAATACATGCAGCTGAGAGAACAGTTTGATCTCGGTCGCCGACATGCGTCGTACCAGATGCTTGGCCGACAGTTGCGAGGGATGCTCAAGGCCCGCTGCAGCGAGCATTTCCGCCAGTGCTTTGAGCGTGCTGCGATGGAAGTTGTAGACGCGCTGGGCTTTGTCCGGTACCACCAGAGCGCGTTGGCGCAAGGCGTCCTGGGTGGCAACGCCGGTCGGGCATTTGTTGGTGTGGCACGACTGCGACTGAATGCAGCCGATGGCGAACATGAAGCCGCGCGCCGAGTTGGCCCAGTCAGCGCCGATGGCCAGCACGCTGGCGATGTCGAAGGCGCTGACGATCTTGCCGCTGGCGCCGAGTTTGATCTTGTCGCGCAGGTTCAGGCCGACCAGCGTGTTGTGCACGAACAGCAGACCTTCGCGCATCGGCACGCCGATGTGGTCGGTGAACTCGACAGGGGCGGCGCCAGTGCCGCCTTCCTTGCCATCGACGACGATGAAATCGGGAAGGATGCCGGTTTCCAGCATGGCCTTGGCAATGCCCATGAACTCCCACGGATGGCCGAGGCAGAATTTGAAGCCCACCGGTTTGCCACCGGACAATTCGCGCAGTTGCTGGATGAACTGCATCATCTCGATCGGCGTTGAAAACGCACTGTGGCGCGACGGCGAGACGCAGTCCTCGCCCATCAGGATGCCGCGTGTTTCCGCAATCTCCCTGGTGACCTTATGCTTGGGCAAGATCCCGCCATGGCCGGGTTTGGCGCCCTGGCTCATCTTGATTTCGATCATGCGCACTTGCGGATTCTGCGCCTGCACGGCGAAGCGCTCAGGGTCGAAACGGCCGTCGCTGGTGCGGCAGCCGAAGTAGCCGCTGCCCAGCTCCCAGGTCAGATCACCACCGTGTTCGCGGTGATACGGGCTGATGCTGCCTTCGCCTGTGTCGTGGGCGAAGTTGCCGAGTTTCGCCCCCTGATTCAGCGCCCTGATCGCGTTCGCGCTGAGCGAGCCGAAGCTCATCGCCGAAATATTGAAGATCGACGCCGAGTACGGCTGCGTGCATTGCGGACCCCCGACAGTGACGCGGAAACCGTTCGGGTCACTCAACGGCGCCGGGCGCATCGAGTGGCCGATGAATTCGAAGCCGGACTGGTAAACGTCGATCAGCGTGCCGAACGGTTTGTCGGCAGTTTCGTTTTTCGCTCGCGAGTACACCAGCGAACGCTGCGCGCGGGAGAAGGGCAGGGCATCGCTGTCGGACTCGAGCAGATACTGGCGAATCTCCGGGCGGATGCCTTCGACCAAATAACGGATGTTGCCCAGAATCGGATAATTGCGGCGCACTGCATGGCGCGTCTGCAACAGGTCGAACACGCCGAGCAGGCTCAGCACAGCGGTGGCGGCGGTGATCGGCCACAGCCAGTCATGTTCGAGAAAGGGCAGGCTGGCGAGGGTGAACATCACACAGACGGCAAAGAAGGCGTAGCGGCTCAGCAGCGACAGGCTCATACGGTTTCCTTGGTTCGGATTGTTTGTGGCTGGCAGGCATATTGCGCCAACGACGGAACCGTGAACAGGCAGACTTCCCTCTCCTCGCCTACATCGGAGCCGTCTCGCTTACGATGCCAGTTGACTTGGCTGTTGAACGCGAGAAGCAGCCATGCAGCAATACTGGTGGGCAAACTTGTGGCATTGACGAACGCCTTCGCGAGCAAGCTCGCACAAGGAATTGCAGTGAAAGGTGGAAGCTAACTTGCACGCGAAATCGACGATTACCTTTTTGTTTATGCCGCGACTGATTCCTGAGGCGTTTGCCGTTTCTGGTCATGTTTGTGCTTGGCCCTGGCCATATCGTTGATGCAGTAATTGATGTGATAGAAGGTGAACAGGACTGAATACAAGCGGTTCATTCGCGGTTCGAAGTTGTGTTTGGTCAGCGTGTAGGCGCGCAAGGCTCTGCGAACTCGAAAGCACCAAGCAATGGCGATGAGCTGGGCAATGACCGTCATCGCATACCCCGTGGCTATGAACCGCGGATCAGATACGGTGAAAAAGATCCCTCCGATACCACAGAGCGCCAGATAAACGACCAGACCGGTCTGGCTCAGTGTCTTGATTTGAGTGACCTCCTCAACCACGGTTGTTGTTTTGTGCAGCCATACAACCGAGTAGAGACCCATGGTGACTACGGTCAGGAGAATGAAATGGAGCGTCTTGAGATTGTTCTTTTCCTTGAGCGTCGAAATGTCAGACATGCAGCGTTTTCCCTCTTAGGCGATGTAGCGAATGGCTGCCGGGCAGCGATGAATAACGCTACCAAATTCGCGAGTGGGAAATTTCCGAGCCTTTGGGCGGACTTGTCGTCAGAGTCAGGCTGATCACTGATGCTCCTTGTAGGGATCTTCTGATGACGCAGGCGCGTCGGGCGTGGGATCCTGCGATCTTTTCGCACAAGGCATTTTTCGACTCATGACGCCGACATCCGCCGTTTCGCCCTGCATCATCCATATCGCCGCCGCGCTGTTGCTCAACGCCCAAGGCCAGACTCTGCTGGTGCGCAAGCGCGGCACCACGGCCTTCATGCAACCGGGTGGCAAGATTGAGGCCCACGAGTTGCCAGTACACGCATTGGCCCGTGAGCTGGAAGAAGAACTCGGGCTGCAGATCGACCCGGCGCAAGCGATTTTCCTCAACAGTTTTTCCGCCCCCGCCGCCAACGAGCCGGGCTTCATCGTCCATGCGGAAATCTTTCAACTGACCGTCGATAGCGACGTCTGCCCGGCGGCGGAAATCGAAGAGGTGATCTGGGTCGATCCGGCCACTGATCCGGCGCTCGAGCTGGCGCCATTGACACGCGAACACATCCTGCCGTTTTATCGCCGTTCACTGACTGCACTCGCCTGATCATTCCCGCAAAGGACGTTGCCATGATCCCGTTGCAAGACCTGCTGATCTTCGCCGCCGCCGCGCTGCTGATGGTGCTGACGCCGGGGCCGAACATGATCTATCTGATCTCGCGTTCGATCTGTCAGGGACGCCGCGCGGGGGTGACTTCGTTGCTCGGCGTGGTCGGCGGGTTCTTCGTGCATATGTTCGCTGCGGCGGTCGGTTTGACGGCAGTGTTTCTTGCCGTGCCGATGGCTTATGAAGTGTTGAAATGGGCCGGTGCGCTGTACCTGCTGTGGCTGGCCTGGCAAGCAGTGAAACCCGGCGCGCGTTCGCCCTTCCAAGCGCAGCAATTGCCGCCGGACTCGACGCGCAAGCTGATCACCATGGGTTTTCTCACCAGCGCACTGAACCCGAAAATCGCCGTGTTCTATCTGTCGGTGTTCCCGCAATTCATCAGCCCTGAGCACGGCTCGGTGTTCACCCAAAGCATCGTCCTCGGCCTGACGCAGATCAGCGTCAGCTTCAGCGTCAATCTGTTGATCGCGCTGTTCGCCGCAGGCATCGCCTCATGGTTTGTGCGCAACCCGACGTGGCTGGCGATGCAGCGCTATTTCATGGGCATGGTGCTCGGCGGCCTCGCCGTACGGCTGATGCTCGAACAACGGCGGACTGCCTGACATGTGGATCGAACGGCTGGACGCCAGCCACGCCTTGGCTTACCGCGAACTGATGCTGCAAGCCTACGACCGTCATCCGCAGGCGTTCACCTCCAGCGTGCGCGAGCGCGCGGTGATGCCATTGAGTTGGTGGGAAGGGCGCCTGACCAGCAAGCTCGATGTGGTGCTGGGGGCATTCGATGCCGGGACGTTGGCCGGGATTGTCGGCCTGGCCTTTGAACCGCGCGAGAAGGCACGACACAAGGCCACGCTGTTCGGCATGTATGTCTCGGCGGATTTTCGTCGCAAGGGGCTGGGCTTTGATCTGGTGCAGGCGGCACTGGTCGAAGCGCAAAAGCATCCGGCGCTGAAGCTGCTGCAGCTCACTGTCACCGCCGGCAATGACGCGGCTTTTCAGTTGTACCAGCGTTGCGGCTTCATTCAGTTCGGCCTCGAGCCACTCGCCGTGCGGGTGGGCGAAGACTACTTCGACAAGATCCACATGTGGCGCCAGCTCTGACCCACCACGACAATCCTTGTGGGAGCGAGCCTGCTCGCGAAGGCGTCCGTCCAGCCGACATCATCGCTGAATCATCCACCGCTTTCGCGAGCAGGCTCGCTCCCACAGGGGGAACTCTTGCTCGGAAAAATCAGCGTACGGCACTGACCCCATCGAGGGTCGAGAACGAGGTGTCCTTGGCAGTCAGCAGGAAATCGCGCATGTACGGCGCGTCGAGCATGTCCGTGCGAATCGCCGCGTACAGCGTCGCGAACAAGCCTTTCTCACCCAACCGTTTGCCCTTCACATAGCCGCGCGAGCTGTATTCATGCAGCGCCCAGTGCGGCATCCCGCAGACGCCACGGCCGCTGGCGACCAGTTGCATCATCATCACCGTCAGTTCCGAAGTGCGCACCTGCGCAGGTTCGATGTCGGCCGGTTCGAGGAAGCGGGTGAAGATGTCCAGACGATCACGCTCGACCGGGTAGGTGATCAGCGTTTCCGTCAACAAATCTTCGGGAACGATGTACGGCTTGCTCGCCAGCGCATGCTGATTGGCCACCGCGAGCATGGCTTCGTAAGTGAACAGCGGCACGTAAGTGATGCCGGCAATTTCCAGCGGATCGGAGGTCACCACCAGATCCAGATCGCCGCGCGCCAGTGCCGGCAGTGGGGCGAAAGCGAAACCCGAAGCCAGGTCCAGCTCGACCTCCGGCCAGGCATCGCGGAACTGGTCGATGGTCGGCATCAGCCACTGGAAGCAGCTGTGGCATTCGATCGCCATGTGCAGACGCCCGGCGGTGCCACCGGCCAGCCGACCGATGTCCCGTTCAGCGGCGCGCAACAGCGGCAGGGTGGCGTCGGCCAGTTGCAGCAGGCGCAAACCGGCGCTGGTGAAGCGCACCGGTTTGGTCTTGCGCACGAACAACTGCATGCCCATGCGCTCTTCCAGCTCTTTGAATTGATGCGATAGAGCGGATTGCGTCAGATGCAGGCGATCAGCGGCATCCACCAGGCTGTCGGCTTCGCGCAGGGCGTGCAGGGTTTTCAGATGTCGGATTTCAAGCACCGGCGGGGCTCCATGAAGAAAACTTGTGACGAATGCGGGGAAGGTGAGTTTGTCTCATGAGGCACGCTTTGTCGATCTGTCGGCGAGGATCCGGCGGGCATTCGACAGACGACCGCTCGGCACTCTTCATCAAACTGTCATGCAACTGTGGCAGCGCGCTCGCACGAACTTCATCAGACTCGCGCTCTACTGGGGTGCTGCGTTTTGGTGTTTTTCATGTTCAAGAGAGTTTTTTCAGTCGCGGCCGCGTTGGCCGCGCTTTTGTTCGGGGCCGGCTCGTTTGCAGCCGGGCGCTGTGATGTCAACGTGCCGACCGAGCACGCCGAGCTGGCGCAGGTCAGTCTTGCCTATCAAAGTATCGGCCGTGCATCAGACCCGGCGCTGTTGCTGGTCATGGGCCTGGGTGGGCAGTTGATCCACTGGCCGGACGAAGTCGTGGTCGCGCTGTGTCAGCAGGGTTTCCGGGTGATCCGCTATGACAACCGCGACGTCGGATTGTCGACCTGGCGGCAAGCGCCGATCGAGGCCAACCTGACCTTCGAAGTGCTGCGTTACAAACTCGGTTTGCCGGTTTCGGCGCCCTACAGCCTGACTGACATGGCCGACGATGCGCTGGGTTTGATGACGGCGCTGAAGGTTGAGCAATTCCACGTGCTCGGCGCGAGCATGGGCGGGATGATCGCCCAGCACATGGCGGCAATGGCGCCGCAGCGGGTGGAAAGCCTGACCCTGATCATGACCACTTCCGGCGCTGAAGGCCTGCCGGCACCGAGTGCGGCGCTCGTGCAGTTGCTCTCGCGCCGAGGTGCGCCGAACCGCGAGGTAGCGCTGGAGCAACAGGCCGATCTGCTCGCGGCACTCGGTAGCCCGGCGGTGACGGATGATCGACAGGCCTTGCTGCAACAGGCGGCGGCATCCTACGACCGCGCGTTCAACCCCGAAGGCGTCAAGCGCCAGATCATGGCAATCCTTGCCGAACCGAGCCGGGTGGCATTGCTCAATCAGCTGCGCGTGCCGACCCTGGTGGTGCACGGCACGGCAGATCCGCTGCTGCCGGTGATGCACGGCGTGCATCTGGCGGCGCACATTCAGGGCAGTCAGTTGAAACTGATTCCGGGACTGGCGCATCGCTTTCAGGAGGCGTTCAAGGAGCCGTTGCTGGCGGCGGTGCTGCCGTATTTGCAGGCGCATCGCGAGGACACTTCGCATTGGGCTCGGGTCGATCCGCCGGCGCCGAACAATCTGCTGTAAGAGTGCGCCAGCATCCTGTCGCCAAAAAAATATCAATGTGCCACTATTGTTTGCCGCGTTGTTGCCGATAAGGCGCAGGAACGTTTTCAGACATAGGGACTTGATCCATGATTTTTCGCGCTACACGTCAATGGGCCGCGCTGGCTCTGCTCGCCGTACTGACTCTCACCGGCTGCGCCCATGTGCAACCGCCCGTGGCCCTGGACAAACAGTTCTGGGATGCCAAAGAGCCGACCATCGGTGTGGCCATTACCGTCGTACCGTCGCCGGTGCTGGCGCTGACCGGCAATCAGGGCATCCTCGATTACGCCATCAATGCCGGCGTCAACAGCAAGCTCAGCGCCAACGTCGAGACCTGGCAGGTGCGCGACCTGGAAACCCTGCCCGACGCCATCGTCGCCAAGCTGCAAGCCAAGGGCTACAAGGCCAAGCGCATTGATGAAAAGGTCGATCTGAAGACCTTCAAGGAAGTCGATTTCCGCGAGGGCTACATGACCAAGGACCTGTCGCCGATGAAAGCTGCCCACGGCATCGACCGTCTGTTGCTGGTGTCGATCTATGCCACCGGTGCCACCCGCAGCTACTACAGCATCGTGCCCACCAGCGTGCCGATGGCCCAGGTCGGCGGCCAGGGCATGGTGATCGATCTGTCGGACAACAAACTCTTGTGGTACCAGCCATTCGCCGCTGTGCAAGCCGCGCAAGGTGAGTGGGACGAGCCGTCTTACACCAACCTGTCCAACGCGTTTTATCAAGCGATGGATAACAGCCGTCAGCAAATGATCGCCCCGTTCGCACAATGAAACGTCTGGCGCTGACCCTCGCGGCGATCTCGCTGCTGGCGTTGCCTGGCTGTGCGCAGAAACCGGCACCTGAGGCCGGTTTCAAGGATCAGGCGGCCATGAGCTATGTGCAGGCACACGGACTGAAGGTCGACGTGCAACTGCCGGCGGAGTTTGTCGGCGCCAGCACGGTGATCGACAGCAAGGCGGCGGTGAACGCGGCCAATTCCAGTTACACGCTGGTGTCGAGCTCCGGCGCGGGCGCCGGTCTGGCGGGGATTCTGGTGGCCAGTCTGATCAACACGCAAATGGGTTCCGGTACGTTACAGCGCGATGCCGAAAAAGCCGCGCTGAACGAATCGCGGCCGCTGGCCGACCTGCTCGCCGGCGTGCCGTTGCAGGAGCGCTTGCAACAGCGTTTTCAGGCGGCGTCGCAAGTCTCCGGATTCAAGCAGGGGGCAGGTGCGGTGACGGCACGGTTGCTGATCGAACCGAAGCTGATGCTGACGCCCGATCGCGGCAGTTTCGTGCTGGTCAATCAGGTGCAATTACAGGATATCGCCGGCTCGCCGCTGTACCGCATGCGCATCGAAGTGGCCAGTCAGCCGATTCGTCGTTGCGGCAAGCAATGCATTGATGACGGCGCCCTTGACCTGGCCAAGGTCACCGCCGTGCTGGATGAATGCATTGATGAATCCATGCGCGTATTGAGCGCCGACCTGATGCAACCGACGCCACCGCCCGCCGCGCAGGAAACCCTGCGTTACGTGCTCGACGGCCAGCGTGTGGTCGAGCGCGGTTATCAACTGGCGCAGAACGGCAACTACTGGCGCTACCGCAATCTCTACGGTGCGGTGAAGTCAGTGCCAGTGCCGTTCGAGGATGCCTTGTCGTCCGCGCAACTGGCCCGAGTCTACGGTCGCTAAAGGCTGATGCGCGTGGGTTCAGGCATGCAGCCGGACCCACACGCTCACCAATACCGTCGCCGCCATCAGCCACGCCACCGCCGCCACGGCCAGCGACGCTTCCAGGCGCATGCGGTCGACCATCACGTACAGCGTCGCCAGATAGATAAAGTAGGGAATGATCGACCACATCCCAAACACGATCGTGGTTTTCAGATCGTCGACCGAGCGGCCCTTGCCGACGATGTAGTGCGCAATCAGGGCAAAGGTCGGGAACAGCGGCACCAGACCGGCGATGTAGTAGTTTCTGGTCTTGGACAGTGCCGCGAGGATCAGCACCACTGCGGCGCCGATCGCGGCTTTGAGAATCAGATCCATCAGTGGCTCAGCCCGTACTTTTTGACTTTATCGAACAGCGTGGTCTTGGCCATGCCCAATTCCTGGCTGGCCTGGGTCAGGTTGCCGCCGCTGCGTTGCAAGGCGTCGACCAGCAGATTGCGCTCGAACGCTTCCACCGCTTCGGCAAACGCCAGACCCTGGCCGGCGCTGGCTCCGGATTTCTTGAAGGCCGGCAGGCCGAGGGCGAAGCGTTCGGCGACGTTGCGCAGTTCGCGCACGTTGCCCGGCCAGTCGTGGCTCATCAGGTTCGACAGGGTCTGGTTGTCCAGCTCCGGCAGCGCGCGGTCGAAGCGCAGCGCCGATTGCTGGGTGAAATGCTCGAACAGTTGCAGGATGTCTTCGCGGCGTTCGCGCAGCGGTGGCAATTCCAGGGTCACGACGTTGAGGCGGTAGTACAAGTCGCTGCGAAATTCCCCGGCCTTGCTCGACTCATCGAGGTCGGATTTGGTCGCCGCGATCACCCGGCAATCCACCGCCACGCTCTGGTTTGAGCCGAGGCGTTCAAGGGTGCGTTCCTGCAGTACGCGCAGCAACTTGATCTGCAACGGCAGCGGCATGCTTTCCACTTCATCGAGGAACAGCGTGCCGCCGTCGGCGTGCTCGATCTTGCCGATGCGCCGTTTGCCGGCGCCGGTGAAGGCATTGGCTTCGTGGCCGAAGATCTCGCTTTCAAAAAGGTTTTCCGGCAGGCCGCCGCAGTTCAGCGCGACGAACTGTTTGCTGTGGCGCCGACTGAAATCGTGCAGGCAACGAGCGACCAGTTCCTTGCCGGTGCCGGTCTCGCCTTCGATCAAGACGTTGGCCGAGGTGTCGGCGACGTTGGCGATCAGCTCGCGCAGGTTCTGCATCGCCGGTGAGCGGCCGATAATCCGCCCTTCCAGCGAATCGCGTTCGGCCAGTTGCCGACGTAGCGATGACACTTCACGGGCGAGGCTGCGTTGCTCCAGCGCCCGCCGCGCGACATCGACCAGGCGTTCCGGCGAGAACGGTTTTTCCATGAAGTCGTAGGCGCCTTTCTGCATCGCGCCGACGGCCATGGAAATGTCGCCGTGGCCGGTGATCAGCACCACCGGCAGGCTGCGATCACGCTGCTTGAGGCGGGTGAGCAATTCCAGGCCATCAATGCCCGGCAGGCGGATGTCGCTGATGACGATGCCGGCAAAGTTGTCGCCGACCTGCGCCAGCGCCTCTTCGGCACTGCCGACGCCGATGCACGGAATGTCTTCGAGGGTCAGCGCCTGTTGGCAGCCGAGCAGCACATGGGGGTCGTCTTCGACAATCAGCACACTGAGTTCAGGGTTCATATTGGCTCGGCAGAAAGAGGGCTTACCAACGGTAAACTGAGGACGAAAGTGGTGCCACCGCCGGCCGGGTGTTCGACACCCAGGTGCCCGCCGGTGGCGGCGGCGAGGCTGGCGGACAGGGTCAGGCCCAGTCCCAGGCCTTGCTCGCCGGGTTTGGTGGTGAAGAACGGTTCGAACAGATGCTTGCGCGCTTCGGCGTCGATGCCGTGGCCGTTGTCACGCACCCGCAAGCGGTACTTGCCGTTGAATTCTTCACCCTCCAGCCACAGCTGCGGCTGCGGTTGCGCGTGCATGGCGTCGAGGGCGTTGCCGATCAGGTTGACGAGGATCTGTTCGAGACGGGTCTGATCGATCAGCAATTGCACATCGGCAAACTGCCGGTGAATCTGCAGCGCGGTGTTTTCCACGCGCGCGCCGAGCACTTGCAACGCGGCGTCGACGGCTTTGCCGAGACTGGCCTGACCCTTGTTGTCGCCGCGCCGGGCGAACGAACGCAGGCTGGCGGTGATCCGGCCCATGCGGTCGATCAGGTCGTTGATGGTCTTGAGGTTGGTGCTGGCGACGTCGAGCTGGCCGCGCTCGAGAAAGCGCACGGTGTTGCCCGACAGCGTGCGCATGGCCGCCAGCGGCTGGTTCAATTCATGGGCGATGCTGGTCGACATCTGGCCGATGGCCGCGAGTTTGCCCGCCTGAACCAGTTCATCCTGGGCGCGGCGCAAAGTCTCCTCGGCCTGACGACGCTCGCGGATCTGACTCTTCAGGCGTTCGTTGCTGGCGCGCAGATCGGCGGTGCGTTCGGTAATCCGACGCTCCAGTTGGCTGTTGGCTTCCTGCAGCGCTTCGCGGGCGGCGAGGCGGGTGGCGAGGACTTTGCGCCGCTCGTTCCAGGCAATCAGCAGGAAGGCGAACAGGGCAAACGCAACGGCCACCAGAATGCCTTGGTTGATGGCTTCGCGGCGCAGGTCCTGCAATGGCGTGAGCAGGGTGAAATTCCACGGCGTGTCGCTCAGCAGTCGGGTTTGCGCCAGATAACTGATGTCGTCTTCGTCGGGCTGCAATTCGCTGTTGGCCGGGAAGGTCAGTTTCTCCACGCCTTCGGCCAGCGTCTCGCGGGCCAGTGGTTGCAGTTCGTTGAGCGGGAACCAGTAATACTGCAGGCTGCGAGCGAGTTTTTCCTTGACCTCATCGCTGAGCGGGATCACCGATTTCAGCCGCCTGGCCGGATCGCTGGAGAGAATGATGATGCCGTTCTCATCGCTGACGAACGCTTCCAGTCGCGCCCGCTGCCAGCGTTCTTCCATGGCTTCCAGACGCACCTTGACCACCGCGACACCGATGATCTTGCCGTGCTCTTCGAGGCCGTGGGCGAGGTAGTAACCGGGTTCGCCATTGGTGCTGCCGATGCCGTAGAAGCGCCCGGGCTGGCCGCGTACGGCGTCTTTGAAATAGGCGCGGAAGGACAGGTCTTCACCCAGATAACTGTCGACATCGCGCCAGTTGCTGGTGGCCATGACCCGGCCGGTGGTGTCCATGACGTAGATGGCCCGGCTGCGGCTGCGGCGGTTCAGACCCTCGAGGTAGTCGTTGACCGTCTGCCGGTGCTCCGGGGTCGGATCGGCCAGCAACTGCGGCACACTCGTTTCGAGTTCCAGCAGGCTGGGCAGGTAGGTGTATTTGCTGATCTCGCTTTCGACCGCGCGGGCGTGCAGTTCCAGCTGACGCTGGCCGTTTTCGCCGAGGCTGCGGATGCCGAAGTGTTCACTGGTCCAGAAGCCGATGAAACCCAGGCCGACCATCAGGGCGATGATCAGTGGCGGCAGGAACAGATGACGAATCAGACGGGGCTTCACGGCAAGTGATGGCTCGGCAGCGCGATAAAGAGTGGGGTCGCATTTCATCACAGATGCCTTGGGTCAACCACAACACTTGTTTGTGCCTGTGGCGAGGGGATTTATCCCCGTTGGGCCGCGAAGCGGCCCCAAAACCATCACTGCGGTTTAACTGAAAGACCGCATGCACAGGGTTTACGACTGCTGCGCAGCCGGACGGGGATAAATCCCCTCGCCACAGGGGATCTCATTGTCAGGCTGCCCGCACCCCACAGACAGGGTGCGGGTGTGTTGCTTTTAGTGCTGCAGGATTTTCTCGAGGAAGTGCTGCGCGCGTTCGGAGCGGGCGCTGATGTCGCCGAAGAATTCCTCTTTCGGGCAGTCCTCGATGATCTTGCCCTGATCCATGAAGATCACCCGGTCGGCCACTTTACGGGCGAAGCCCATTTCGTGGGTCACGCACATCATGGTCATGCCTTCGTGAGCCAGTTGCACCATCACGTCGAGCACTTCGTTGACCATTTCCGGATCGAGCGCCGAGGTCGGTTCGTCGAACAGCATGACGATCGGGTCCATCGCCAGCGCACGGGCAATCGCCACACGCTGTTGCTGCCCGCCGGACAGTTGCCCCGGGTGCTTGTGGGCGTGCGCCGACAGGCCGACGCGCTCAAGCAACTGCAGACCCTTTTTGGTCGCCTCTTCCTTGCTGCGGCCGAGCACCTTGATCTGCGCGATGGTCAGGTTTTCGGTGATGGTCAGGTGCGGGAACAGCTCGAAATGCTGGAACACCATGCCCACGCGCGAACGCAGTTTCGGCAGGTTGGTTTTCGGGTCGGCGATCGACGTGCCGTCAACCACGACATCACCTTTCTGGAACGGCTCCAGGGCGTTGACGCATTTGATCAGCGTCGACTTGCCGGAACCCGACGGGCCGCAGACCACGATCACTTCGCCTTTCTTGACCTCGGTGCTGCAATCAGTCAGCACCTGGAAGTCCCCATACCACTTGTTGATGTTTTTGATAGAGATCATACGGCGAACCTTTTTTGCAGACGCTTGACCAACCGCGAGGCGGCGAAGCTGATGATGAAGTACACGAGACCGGCGAAAATCAGGAACTCATTGGAGCGGCCGATGATGTCGCCGCTGGCACGCGAGGCGTTGAGGAAATCCACCAGGCCCACGGTGTAGACCAGCGAGGTGTCCTGGAACAGGATGATGCTCTGCTGCAGCAGCAGCGGGGTCATCTTGCGGAACGCCTGCGGCAGGATGATCAGGCGCATCATCTGCCCGTAGTTCATGCCCAGTGCCTGAGCAGCACCCATCTGGCCCTTGGAAATCGACTGCACACCGGCCCGGACGATTTCGCAGAAGTACGCCGCTTCGAACATCATGAACGCCACGACGCACGAGGTGAACGCGCCTATCGGCGTGTCTTCGCCGGTGATCCAGCGCAGCACGAACGGCACCGCCAGGTAGAACCAGGTGATCACCAGCAGCAGCGGGATCGAGCGGAAATAGTTGACGTAGGCGCCAGCGATGCTCGACAGCAGCTTGTTGTGCGACAGACGGCACAGCGCGAGGATCGTGCCGAGAATCATCCCGCCGATCACGCCCATGGCCATCAGCTTGAGGGTCATCACCATGCCGTTCCACAAACCGGGAATGGCCGGGACGATGCCACTGAAATCGAATTCCATTATTTACCCCCCACGGAGATCAGGCCGGGCACCGCGACTTTCTTCTCGACCAGGCGCATCAGCAGCATCAGGCTCATGTTGAGGGTGAAATAGATCAGCGTTGCCAGGGTGAACGCTTCGAACAGGTTGGCCGAGAACTCGGCGGTCTGTTTGGTCTGCGCCAGCAATTCCATCAAACCGATCAGGGACGCCACGGAGGAGTTCTTGAACACGTTGAGGAATTCCGAGGTGAGCGGCGGAATGATGATCCGGTAGGCCTGGGGCAGCAGCACGTTCCAGTAGATCTGCGGCAGTTTGAAACCCATCGCGCGGGCGGCGGATTCCTGGCCACGGGGCAGCGCCTGGATACCGGTGCGCACTTGCTCGCAGACACGGGCGGCGGTGAACAGACCGAGGCAGACGACAACGCTCAGGTAGGCCGAGGTGGTCGGATTGAGGTCCTGCTTGTACCACTCCTGCAGATCCGGCGGCAGCAGATCGGGTACCAGGAAGTACCAGATGAACAGCTGCACCAGCAGCGGCACGTTACGGAACAGCTCGACGTAGCAGGTCGCGATGCCCGATACGATGCGGTTCGGCACAGTGCGCATGATGCCCAGCAGCGAGCCGAGCAGCAGGGCGATGATCCACGCCACGACGGCGATGGCGATGGTCCAGCCCAGACCGGAGATGAACCAGTCGAGATAGGTCTCGCTGCCCACGCCGGTGGACTTGAAGAACACGCCCCAGTCCCAGTTGTAATTCATTAGGGTCTCCCCTCGATTCGATCGATGTACAAGTGCCCGCCTGGGGAACTCCGTTCCCTCCCCAGTCTTTTTTTCAAAGACCGGGCACACGCGATCGGCTCGACAGCCACCGGTTCGAGTGTTTCCAGAAAAATGCCAGCAGGGAGTGACCATCCCCTGAAAAGGCAGGCGCCTCCTCAGGGGATAAGGTTAGTCAGAAAATCAGGACTTCTTGTCGTCAGCCGCTTTGTCGGTCGGATTGGCGATCAGGGTCTTGAGCTCGTCGCTCATCGGGAAGTTCAGGTTCAGGCCTTTTGGCGGAATCGGCTGCATGAACCACTTCTCGTAGATCTTGTTGATTTCGCCCGAAGCGTAAGTGGCCTTGATCGCGTCATCCACAGCCTTTTTGAACGGCTCGTCGCCTTTGCGCATCATGCAGCCGTAGATTTCGTACGACTGTGGCGTGCCGGTCACTTCCCAATCGGCGGCTTTCTTGGCCTTGGCGGCTTCGCCGGCCAGCAGTGCGTCATCCATCATGAAGGCAACGGCACGGCCCGATTCCAGCATCTGGAAGGACTCGCCGTGGTCTTTGGCGGAGATGACGTTCATGCCCATCTGCTTGTCGGCGTTCATCGCCTTGAGGATGCGCTCGGAGGTGGTGCCGGCGGTGGTTACGACGTTCTTGCCTTTCAGATCGTCGAAATCCTTGTACTTGGAGTCTTTCTTGGACAGCAGACGGGTACCGATTTCGAAGATGCCGACGGAGAAGTCGACCTGCTGCTGACGCTCGACGTTGTTGGTGGTCGAACCGCACTCGACGTCCACGGTGCCGTTCTGCACCAGCGGGATACGGGTCTGCGAGGTGACGAGGTTGTATTTGACTTGCAGGTTCGGCAGGTCGAGGTCTTTCTTGATCGCTTCGACGATCTTCAGCTGGATATCGTGCGAGTAGCCGACCGGCTTGCCGGACGCATCAGCGATATAGGAGAACGGAATGGAGGCGTCACGGTGGCCCAGGGTGATGACACCGGACTCTTTGATCTTCTTCAGGGTGCCGGTGAGTTCGGCGGCGAAAACTGGCGTGCTGATCAGAGCGGCAGCAATGGCTGCGCCCAGGATATGGGGAACGATGCGCATCAAATTTTCCTCGACATTGTTTTTTTTATGGAGCCAGTTTGTCGGCCCTTTTTGTGCTTCGAATGCCTGACGGCTCCTGAAGTGTTGGCACAGCAGGCATTCGTCGAGAGAGTGTAGAGCATGACTCGTGCCAGAGCAGTCGAAGTCCGTTAAGCGATTGTTTTATAACGTTATTAAAATTTTATGGCGGTAATTTTATGAAGGCGTGATCCGGTTAACCGAATCGACTGTGGAGTCGCGTTCGGAAAACCGAACGATCAAAAGCCCCTCACCCTAACCCTCTCCCGGAGGGAGAGGGGACTGACTGCGGTGGATGGTCGAGTTACGGCGACGTGAGATACCGAGTCGACCTCGGACTTTGGAACCCACAGAGATCGGCTCCCTTTCCCCTCTACCCCTGGGGGAGAGGGCTGGGGTGAGGGGGAAAAGATCCAACTGCCCCAATCAGGTTCAACAAAGTCCACATAACAAAAAGCCCCTGAATCTCACAATTCAGGGGCTTTCGTTCAAGCGATGGGGCGAAGATCAAGCCGCCTCGATCTTCCGGTTCTGCTCAACCTTGCCCAGATACGTCGACAGCGTCTGCTGTTCCTCCGGTGTGGTGAACAAGCCTAGCTTGGTGCGGCGCCACAGGATGTCGTGCGCCGTAGTGGCCCACTCTTCGCTGCACAGGTAATCGACTTCGCGGGTGTAGAGCCCGCCGCCGATGTGCTCGCCCATATCGGCCAGCGTTTGCACGCCTTCAAGCATGCGCCAGGTGCGGCTGCCGTAGGTGACGGCCCAGCGCCGGGCGATTTCGGTCGGGACGAAATCGAACTTGTCGCGAATCCGCGCGCTCAGGGCCTCTGGCGTGGTCATGTCTTCGCCGCCGGGCAGGGTGGCGGTCGCGGTCCAGCTCGGGCGCATCTGGGTGAAGAACGGCATCAACTGCGCCATCGCCGACTCGGCGAGCTTGCGGTAAGTGGTCAGCTTGCCGCCGAACACCGATAGCAGCGGCGCTTCCTCGGCGTTGCCCGACAGCGCCAGGGTGTAATCGCGAGTGACCGCAGACGGGTTGTCGGATTCGTCGTTGCACAGCGGCCGAACGCCCGAGTAGCTGTGCAGGATGTCTTCGCGGCTGAGCTGCTTCTTGAAGTGGGCGTTGACCACTTTCAGCACGTAATCGGTTTCGCCTTCGGTGATCGCTACTTTCGCCGGGTCGCCGGTGTATTCGCGGTCGGTAGTGCCGATCAGAGTGAAGTGGTTCAGGTACGGAATAGTGAAAACGATGCGCTGATCTTCGTTTTGCAGAATATGCGCATGTTCGCCTTCGTACAGTTTCGGCACGATGATGTGGCTGCCCTGGATCAGACGGATGCCGTAAGGCGATTCCATCTTCAGGTCGTCACGGATGAACTTGGCAACCCATGGGCCGGCGGCGTTGACCAGTGCTTTGGCGGTGATCGAAAACAAACTGCCGTCGGCGCGCTCCAGATGCAGATGCCACAGACCTTTGGTGCGGCGGGCACTGACACAGCGGGTCTGGGTATGCACATGCGCGCCTTTTTCACGGGCGGCCATGGCGTTCAGGACCACGAGGCGGGCGTCATCGACCCAGCAATCGGAGTATTCGAAGCCTTTCTTGATTTCGCTTTTCAGCGCGCTGTCGGCGCCGAACTTCAGGCTTTTCGAACCTGGCAGCTTTTCGCGTTTGCCAAGGTTGTCGTAGAGGAACAGGCCGGCACGAATCATCCACGCCGGACGCAGGTGCGGGCGGTGTGGCAGAACGAAACGCATCGGTTTGACGATGTGCGGCGCCTTGGCCAGCAGCACTTCGCGCTCGGCGAGCGCTTCACGCACCAGACGGAATTCGTAATGTTCCAGATAGCGCAGGCCACCGTGGATCAGCTTGCTGCTGGCCGACGAGGTGTGGCTGGCCAAGTCGTCTTTTTCGCAAAGGAACACCGAAAGACCGCGACCGGCGGCATCCGCTGCGATCCCGACGCCGTTGATCCCGCCGCCAATCACGGCAACGTCATAGATCTCGGAGAGAGGGGGCGTACGCAAGGTAGAGGTGGACATCGGCTGGCCTCGGTTCTTTTGATTTAGTCTTGGAAATCGAACATAAATGTTCATTTGCGAAAATGGTAGCCCATAAACACGCGCGCAGCCAGTCGCGTTCGATTGAAAAAACTCATCGAAGGGCGATTAAAAGAAAATTTTCGAACATGAACGCGCGCAAGGGCGCAGAAGATGTGTTGTGTGATCGATTGTTTTCGCGAGCAGGCTCGCTCCCACATTTTGCAATACATTCCAAGAGTGGGAGCGAGCCTGCTCGCGAAGGCGTCGGTTCGGTCAGCGAGGGAGAGGGTTCAGACGACTTCCAGACGAATCTTGTGCTGACTCAACAACTGCGTCAGCGCCGGTACCGGCTGCTGATCGGTGACCAGACAATCGATCAGGCTGATCGGCCCCAGTCGAATCATCGCATTACGCCCGAACTTGCTCGAATCCGCTGCCAGAATCACCTGTCGCGCGTTGGCGATGATCGCCTGGCTGACCCGGACCTCCTGATAGTCGAAGTCGAGCAGGCTGCCGTCCTCATCGATCCCGCTGATCCCGACCAAGGCGAAATCGACCTTGAACTGATTGATGAAGTCCACACTCGCCTGACCGACCACACCACCGTCGCGGCGCACGTTGCCGCCGGTCAGCAGCACATCGAAATCATCCTTGGCGCTGAGCATCGAGGCGACGTGCAGGTTGTTGGTGATGATCTTCAGGTGACTGTGATTGAGCAGGGCGCGAGCGATCGATTCGGTGGTGGTACCGATATTGATGAACAGCGAGGCGTGATCGGGGATCTGCGCGGCAATGGCTTCACCGATGCGTTGCTTTTCATCACGCATCTGATCGGCACGCATGGCATACGCGGTGTTTTCGACACTGGAATCGTAAGCGGCGCCACCGTGGTAGCGACGCAGCAGATTGGCTTCCGCGAGCTGGTTGATGTCGCGGCGGATTGTTTGCGGGGTGACAACGAACAGCGTGGCCATTTCCTCGATGCTCACATAGCCGCGTTCGCGGACCAGCTCGAGGATTTGCTGCTGACGGGGAGGCAGATTCATGGGGCTTCCTTTGGGCTGCCGTGCAAAATTTGCCCATGATGCCGCAGGAATCCGCTCCCGACCAGTTAGATACCTATGTGTAACTCAAGGCTGGCTTATTCAGCGTCCTCACGCGCCCAGTCACGGGTGCGGCTGACGGCTTTTTTCCAGCCTTTGTAGAGTTTCTCTTTCTCGGTTTCGTCAAGGCTCGGTTCGAACTCGCGCTCGATCACTGCCTTGCCGCGCAGTTCTTCCAGGCTGCCCCAGAAACCGCAGGCCAGGCCGGCCAGATAAGCCGCGCCGAGTGCGGTGGTTTCGCGCATTTGCGGGCGTTCGACCTGGGTGCCGAGGATGTCGGCCTGGAACTGCATGAGGAAGTTGTTCGCCACCGCACCGCCGTCCACGCGCAGGGCTTTGAGGCGTTCGCCGGAATCCTGTTGCATGGCGTCGAGTACGTCGCGGGTCTGGTAGGCGATCGACTCCAGCGCGGCGCGGATGATGTGATCCACGCGGACGCCGCGCGTCAGGCCGAACAGTGCGCCACGGGCATACGGGTCCCAGTACGGCGCGCCGAGACCGGTAAACGCCGGCACCAGATACACACCGTTGCTGTCCTTGACCTTGTTGGCAAAGTATTCGGTGTCGTGGGCGTCGTTGACGATTTTCAGTTCATCACGCAGCCACTGCACGGTCGAACCGCCGTTGAACACGGCACCCTCCAGTGCGTAGGCAACTTCGCCGCGCGGGCCGCAGGCGATAGTGGTGAGCATTCCATGCTGGGATTTCACTGCTTTGTCGCCGGTGTTCATCAGCAGGAAGCAACCGGTGCCGTAGGTGTTTTTCGCCTGGCCCGGCTCGACGCACATCTGCCCGAACAGTGCCGCTTGCTGGTCGCCGGCGATACCGCCGATGGCGATGCCGCTCTTGGTGCGACCGTAGATTTCCGAGGACGCTTTGACTTCCGGGAGCATCTCGCGCGGGATGTCGAGGATCTCCAGCATCTTCGAGTCCCACTCCAGCGAGTGAATGTTGAAGAGCATGGTGCGCGAGGCGTTGGTGTAGTCGGTGACGTGCACCTTGCCGCCGGTGAATTTCCAGATCAGCCAGCTATCGACGGTGCCGAACAGCAGCTCGCCGTTGCGCGCACGCTCGCGGCTGCCTTCGACGTTATCGAGGATCCACTTCAGTTTGGTGCCGGAGAAGTACGGGTCGGTGACCAGGCCGGTGGTGTCGCGGATGTAGTCTTCGTGGCCATCGCGCTTGAGCTGCTGGCAGATCTCGGTGCTGCGGCGGCACTGCCAGACGATCGCGTTATACACGGGGCGGCCGGTGGTCTTGTCCCAGACCACGGTGGTTTCACGCTGGTTGGTGATACCGATCGCGGCAACCTGGTCATGGTGCAGGCCGGCCTGGGCCAGCGCTTCAACCATCACCGCGCTCTGGGTGGCGAAGATTTCCATCGGGTCGTGCTCGACCCAACCGGCCTGCGGGTAATGCTGAACGAATTCGCGCTGCGCGGTGCAGACTACGTTCGCGTCGCGGTCGAAGATGATCGCGCGCGAACTGGTCGTACCCTGATCAAGGGCAATGATGTAGTTCTTGTTCTGAATGTCGGTCATGTCGATTGCCTTGGACGAAAAAAACGAGAGTGGGCCGTGGCGCCGGCTCGGATGGGCAGGAGCCGGCGCCGACTGTTTCAAGAAGTTCTTGGTTTGCCGTCAATGGCCGGTTCTGCATCCTTTGTAGCAGGTGTGGCGCCGGTCAGGTGACGGGCGATGAGCCCGCGATACCCGGCAGCGCCGAGGCAGGCACCGACAATCGGTGCAAAAATCGGAATCAGGAAATACGGAATATCACGACCACCGGTGAAGGAAATTTCACCCCAACCGGTAAAGAAAGTCATCAGTTTCGGACCGAAGTCACGCGCAGGGTTCATCGCGAAACCGGTCAGCGGACCCATCGCACTGCCGATCACGGCAATCAGCAGACCGATCAGCAGCGGCGCCATGGGGCCTCGTGGCAGGCCGTTGTTGTCATCGGTCAGGGCCATGATCACGCCCATCAGGATCGCGGTGATGATCATCTCGACCAGAAAGGCCTGGGCCGTCGACAGCACCGGGTTCGGGTAGGTGGAGAACACCGAGGCCAATTCCAGGCTGGCAGCCGAGCCACGAACCATCTGGTGGGTTTGTTCGTAATCGAAGAACAGATTGCTGTAGAGCGTGTAGACCAGCAATGCGCCGCAGAAGGCGCCGGCAATCTGCGAAAGGATGTAGAACGGCAGTTTGCGCTTTTCGAAGTCAGCGAAGATTGCCAGAGCAATGCTCACGGCCGGGTTCAGGTGCGCGCCGGAAACCCCGGCGGTGAGGTAGATCGCCATGCTCACGCCGACGCCCCAGATGATGCTGATCTCCCACAGGCCGAAGCTGGCACCTGCGACTTTGAGCGCGGCGACACAACCGGTGCCGAAGAAGATCAGAAGGGCGGTGCCCAGAAACTCGGCCATGCATTGGCCGGAAAGCGATGGTTGCGGTAAAGCAGCTGTCATTGAAAACCTCGGTTCTTTTTCTTGTGTGGCGCCTTGCCAACGGAGCAGGGCGCGATCTTCACCGGGTCGGAATCCCCATTCGGTTCCCGGGTTACTGCTGGGTACTGCGTTAAGCATGATTCTTACATTATTCAGATTCGAAAAAATATAGACAAGAAACAAACCTGTCAAAGGTCGAAAGTGAACCGCCGGTCACAATAAAACTATTCGCCGTGTGAATGATCAGCGCGGCGATCAGCTTGAATGCAGCGCGAAGCCACGGGATTCGCGGCTTGGAATAGAGCCTTTTGCCCAACGATGACCTAGAATCTGCCGCAGGTTTTTTCAAAGATTGCCGAACCCGGAGCTGCCATGACCCCAGCGTTGGACTTGTTGAAAAAAGTTCGTGCCGAACATCGCGTGCACAGTTACGAACATGATCCGAAAGCCGCGTCCTATGGGCTGGAGGCGGCGGAGAAGCTCGGGCTCGCACCGGCGCAAGTGTTCAAAACCTTGCTGGCCGCCAGTGAAAAAGGCGAACTGCTGGTAGCTGTGGTGCCGGTCGTCGGAACGCTCGACCTCAAGGGCCTGGCCCATGCCGCTGGAGTGAAGAAAGCCGAAATGGCTGACCCGGCTGCCGCGCAACGTTCAACCGGCTACCTGTTGGGCGGCATCAGCCCGCTCGGGCAGAAGAAACGCCTGCGCACCTTCATCGACAATTCCGCTCAGGGGTTCGCGACTATCTATGTGAGTGCCGGGCGGCGAGGACTGGAAGTGGAATTGGCACCGGCGGTGCTGGCCGAGCACACTCAGGCGCAGTTCGCCGATATCGGCCGGGCTTAAAATGCGCGCCAGCTGTATGAAGAAAAAATTGCGCTTCTGTCACTGGCACTGATCCGGGCCGCCGTTGCATGCTCGGTCGACCAATTCAGGGAGAAAATCATGCAGCTTGCGTTTCATCAGGTCGACGCGTTCAGTGATCGGCCGTTCAGTGGCAACCCGGCGATGGTCTATCGGCTCGACAGCTGGCTGGCCGATGACTTGATGCAGAAAATCGCCGCCGAACACAACCTGGCGGAGACTGCGTTTCTGGTGCGCGAAGGGCAGGCCTGGCATATCCGCTGGTTCACTCCGACTACTGAAGTGCCGCTGTGCGGGCATGCGACCCTGGCCAGCGCGTTTGTACTGTTCGAAATCTATAAGGAAAGTGCCGAGCGCATCGACTTCATCTGCAAGTCCGGGCCGCTGAGTGTCAGCCGCGAAGGCGACCGGCTGTGGCTGGATTTCCCGACCATCGTGCCTTCGGAAATCGGCGTGACGCTGGATGTCGAGCGGGCGCTGGGTGTCGAGGCTGTTGATGTGCTCGGCTCCAACGAACTGTTCGTGGTGCTGGAATCGGAGCAGGCCGTGCTCGACTGCAAACCGGACATGGCGGCGCTGGCGAAACTGCCATGGCTGGGTGCAATCGTCACCGCGCGTGGCAACCAGCATGATTTCGTCTCGCGCTATTTCGCCCCGGCGATCGGTATCAATGAAGATCCGGTGACCGGTTCGACGCATTGCAGCCTGATTCCGTACTGGTCCAAGCGTCTGGGCAAAACGAATCTGACCGCGTGCCAGCGCTCGGCGCGGGGCGGCGAGTTGTTCTGTCGGCTGGAAGGTGAGCGGGTGAAGATTGGCGGCAATGCGACGCTGGTGGCCAGCGGCACCCTGTTTTTAGGCTGAGGCAATACCAACTGTGGGAGCGAGCCTGCTCGCGAAAGCGCTCTTTCAGTCAACATCTTCGGCGACTGAAACACCGCATTCGCGAGCAGGCTCGCTCCCACAATTTTTATCCAGTGCGGATCAAAGGCTGGTGCTGAACCGACGGACGCCGTTTTCCACCGCCGGAATCTGCGCCGCCGTGCTGCCGGATGCCTGGAACAGCACCAGGTGATCCGCCGCTACGCGAATCCCGACCTGCGCGCCAACCAGATGATCGGCGTGGCTGGGGAAGATCGATTCCAGCTGCGCGCCGGTCGGCAGTTGCAGGCGATACAAGGTCGCCGCGCCGAGGAATGTCTTGCCGACAATCTGCGCCTGCAATGGGCTGTCCGGCGCGTAAACAATGTCATCCGGACGCAACAGCACATCCACCGCACCGCCAATCGGCCAGGTGTAAGCACGGTTGCCACGCAGTTCACCGAGTTCGGTCTGCACTGATTCCGGGGTGACGAGCTGGCCGCGAATGAAATAGCCCTGACCGATGAAACTGGCGACATACGGCGTCGCCGGTTCGTGATAGAGGTTGTAGGGCGTATCCCACTGTTCCAGCCGACCTTCCTTGAACACGCCAACGTGATCGCTGACGGCGAACGCTTCTTCCTGATCGTGGGTGACCAGAATCGCACTGGTGCCACGAGCCTTGAGAATGTCGCGCACCTCATGGCTGAGCTTGCGGCGCAGTTCGCCATCGAGATTGGAGAACGGCTCGTCGAGCAGCAGCAACTGCGGCTCCGGCGCCAGGGCGCGGGCGAGGGCGACGCGCTGTTGCTGACCGCCGGACAATTCGTGGGGGAAGCGCTTGCCGAGGTTTTTCAGGTTGACCAGTTCCAGCAGCTCTTCGACCACGCGCGCCTTGTTCGGGTGCTTACGAATGCCGAAAGCGATGTTGTCGGCCACGCTCAGGTGCGGGAACAGCGCGTAGTCCTGAAACACCATGCCGATCCGGCGTTTCTCCGGCGCCAGGGTGAAACCGGCACTGGACAGGGTTTCGCCACCGAGGGTGATTTCGCCTTCATGCACCGGTTCGAAACCGGCGATTGCGCGCAGGGTGGTGGTCTTGCCGCAGCCAGACGAGCCGAGCAGGCAGCCGATGTCGCCGGCGTTGAGGTGCAGATTGAGGTTCTGCACCACGCGTTGATCTTGGTAGCCGCAAGCGAGGTTGCGCAGGTTCAGCAGTAATTCATGGCTCATGCGTGGTGATATGCCGGTTCGACGAGGAACTCGAGCAGGGCCTTCTGTGCGTGGAGACGGTTTTCTGCCTGATCCCAGGCGACGGAGCGCGGGTCATCGAGCAGGTCGAGACTGATTTCTTCGCCACGGTGCGCCGGCAGGCAGTGCATGAACAGCACGTCCTCGGCAGCGAGGTCGAGCAAGGCACGGTTGACCTGAAACGGCGCGAACAGCTTGAGGCGCTTGGCAGTTTCCTCTTCCTGACCCATCGAAGTCCAGACGTCGGTGCTGACCAGATGCGCGCCACGCACGGCGTCCTGCGGATCGCGGACGATGGTCACGCGATCACCAGCCTGGGCGACGAATTCCGGGTTCGGCTCGTAGCCTTCCGGGCAGGCAACGCGCAGCTGGAAGTCGAACTGGATCGCCGCTTCTATATAGCTGTTGCACATGTTGTTGCCGTCACCAATCCAGGCCACGGTCTTGCCCTGGATCGAGCCACGGTGTTCGAGGAAGGTCTGCATGTCGGCGAGCAACTGGCACGGGTGCAGATCATCGGACAGGCCGTTGATTACCGGCACCCGCGAGTTGGCGGCGAATTCGGTGAGGGTGCTGTGGGCGAAGGTGCGGATCATCACCGCATCGAGCATGCTCGACATGACGATGGCGCAATCGCTGATCGGCTCGCCACGGCCCAGTTGGGTGTCGCGCGGGGACAGGAAGATTGCCTGGCCGCCGAGCTGGATCATGCCGGCCTCGAAGGAGATCCGGGTGCGGGTCGAGGATTTTTCGAAGATCATCCCCAGCACGCGGTTTTTCAGAGGCTCGAACAGTACGCCGCGGTTACGCAGGTCCTTGAGCTCAACGCCTCGACGGATCACGCTGACCAGCTCTTCGGGCGTGCAATCCATCAGGGAGAGAAAGTGCCTTGCGCTCATCATTGACTACCTTTTTGCTACAGACCGCAGATGCTCAAAGCCTTGTTTAACGGAACAACGGGCGAGACCTGCGGCGTAAGCCGCACGGGGCGACGAAATAGGGGGAGGCGCGATATTGACACTAAATGTCGCGTTTTTCCAATAGGGTACTTTTTCAGCGGGATTCGGAGCGCGGACCGAGCATTTCGATCACGCATGTTGAAGCCGGATTCAGTACAGCGGTGAGCCTCTTTGTACACTGGCGCCGCCGCGCTTGGCAATGCGCCGCGACGGCAACGCAGCGGTCCTGGTCGGTTTGCGAACGCTGCGCCACCGATTCGCTTGGTCGGATGTTCAGACTGAAACATTTGCTAAAGCAAAGTGCTGGGTTATAAATAAGTTTCGAGCGACGCAGGGAGCCTCCGCATGGAATCGAAAGAACAACTGTTAATGGAGCTGCTGGGCCACACGGCTCGCTCTCTGACCCATCTCACCGCGTCAGTCACCTCGATGTCTTTCGAGTTGCTGCGCAGTGACGACGAAGTGGTCAAATCCGCCGGCCGACACATGATCGATCGCATGGCCACCATCAGCGCCGGGCTCGATGAGCACTGGCGGTTGATCGGCGAGCTCACCGGCGTCCACGTCGCCCACGAGCAGATCGAAACCATCCAGGAAATCCAGCTGGCCGCACCGCCGCAGTTGCCTTCGAACTGATCGCGACGGTTTATCGGCTGCCCTGATAACCGTCGATTCACGAGACGAACGTCGCTGGCGCCTGCTCCGCGCACGGGCCATAGTTTTGTTCCCGCGGGCGTGATTGCCTGCCCCCGAACAAGACAGAGACTGGCCATGACCAAGACTCTTCACCACCGTGCGTGCCACCTGTGCGAAGCCATTTGCGGGCTGACCATCGAAACTACGGAAACCGATGGCGATGTCGCGATCACCTCGATCAAGGGCGATGCCCTCGACACCTTCAGCCGCGGCCATATCTGCCCGAAAGCCGTGGCCCTGCAAGATATTCAGAGCGATCCCGACCGCCTGCGGCAGCCAATGCGCCGCGTCGGCAGTGAATGGCTGCCGATCGAATGGGACGAGGCGTTTGCGCTGGTGGCCGAGAAACTCGCGGCGATTCAGGAACGTCACGGCCAAAACGCCGTTGCGGTGTATCAGGGCAATCCGAGCGTGCACAACTACGGCCTGATGACCCACAGCAATTACTTCCTGGGGTTGCTGAAAACCCGCAATCGCTACTCGGCAACGTCGGTCGATCAACTGCCGCACCACCTCAGCAGCTATCTGATGTACGGCCACGGCTTGCTGTTGCCAATTCCGGACATCGATCACACCGATTTCATGCTGATTCTCGGCGGCAATCCGCTGGCGTCCAACGGCAGCATCATGACCGTGCCGGATGTCGAGAAACGCCTGAAGGCTATTCAGGCACGTGGCGGCAAAGTGGTGGTGGTCGATCCGCGGCGCAGCGAAACCGCAGCGATGGCCGATCAACATGTATTCGTTCGCCCGGGCGGCGATGCGGCGCTGTTGTTCGGCATGCTCAATACGCTGTTCAGCGAAGGCCTGACCCGCGACAGCCATTTGCCGGTCGATGGCCTCGACGAAGTGCGAAACGCCGTGGCTGAATTCAGCGCCGAAGCGATGAGCCCGCTTTGCGCAGTGCCTGCCGAACAGATCCGCCAACTGGCGCGCGACTTCGCTGCCGCGCCAAGCGCCGTCTGCTATGGACGCATGGGCGTTTCGACCCAGGCCTTCGGTACCTTGTGTCATTGGGTGGTGCAGTTGATCAACCTGGTCACCGGCAACCTCGACCGCGTTGGTGGTGCACTGTGCACCGAACCCGCTGTGGATCTGGTGGCGTCGACCTCGGGCGGGCATTTCAACAAATGGCAGAGCCGGGTTTCCGGTCGTCCTGAATACGGCGGCGAGTTGCCGGTCTCGGCGCTGGCCGAAGAAATGCTCACGGAGGGTGAGGGGCAGATCCGCGCGCTGATCACCGTGGCCGGCAACCCGGTGTTGTCGACACCCAACGGCCGGCAACTGGAGCAGGCGCTGGATGGCCTCGACTTCATGCTCTGCATCGACCTGTACATCAACGAAACCACGCGCTATGCCGATCTGATCCTGCCGTCGACCTCGGCGCTGGAAAACGATCACTACGACACCA
Organism: Pseudomonas sp. FP1762; assembly: GCF_030687105.1. Taxonomy (NCBI): domain Bacteria; kingdom Pseudomonadati; phylum Pseudomonadota; class Gammaproteobacteria; order Pseudomonadales; family Pseudomonadaceae; genus Pseudomonas; species Pseudomonas sp. FP1762. Next base: position 4,715,462 of record NZ_CP117458.1, on the reverse strand, counting down.
CTTTCAACCTGTTTGCGGTGCGTAACGTGACCCGCTTCAATCGCGCGATCCTCGCCAAGCCCGAGGGTGCGCTGCACGACTGGGAGATCTTCGTCGGTTTGGCCAAGGCTTTCGCCGAGAAAACCGGTAAAGAACTGAAACCGACGATGCCGCCGGCGAAGATGATCGACATGGGCCTGCGTATGGGCCGCTACGGCGATGCGTCCGAGCACAAGTTGTCGTTGGCGACGCTGTTCGATCATCCGCATGGCGTGGATCTGGGTGCGCTGAAACCGAATCTGGCATCACGTCTGAAAACGCCGAATCAGCGTATCCAGGCCGCACCGCCGGAAATTCTCGCTGACCTCGCTCGCTTTGCCGCGTTGCAGGCGCCGGCTGCCGATGAGTTGTTGATGATCGGCCGCCGCCATGTGCGCAGCAACAATTCGTGGATGCACAACTTCCATCGACTGGTGAAGGGCAAGCCGCGGCATCAGTTGCTGATGCACCCGGATGATCTGGCCAGCCGTGGCCTGGCTGATGGGCAACGGGTTCGGGTGAGTTCGCGGGTCGGGCAGATCGAGGTGGAAGTGCTCGCCAGTCTCGACATGATGAAAGGCGTGGTCAGCCTGCCCCACGGTTGGGGCCACGCGCGCCCGGGCGTGCAGATGGCGATCGCCAGCGGCCAGCCGGGGTCGAGCGCCAACGACCTGACCGACGAGTGCCAGCTTGACGAACTGTCGGGCAACGCGGCGTTGAACGGTGTGCCGGTGACAGTGGCGGCGGCTTGAGCGGGTCTGTCGGGGAGACCGAGCATGGCGCTCGGGATTCCGTTACAATGCGCCACCGTGCCGACCTCTGAGTCGGAAAGTTCAGCCGAGGTGCTCCATGGATATCATCGAAACGATTAAAGAGCAGATTGCCAACAACACCATTCTGCTTTACATGAAAGGCTCGCCGAATGCCCCGCAGTGCGGCTTCTCCGCAAAAGCTGCGCAAGCCGTGATGGCCTGTGGTGAAAAGTTCGCGTACGTGGACATCCTGCAGAACCCGGAAATCCGCGCCAACCTGCCAAAGTACGCCAACTGGCCGACTTTCCCGCAACTGTGGGTCGGCGGTGAGCTGGTCGGCGGCAGCGACATCATGACCGAGATGGCTGCAGACGGTTCGCTGCAAAGCACCATCAAGGCGGCTGTCGAAGCGGCAGCGGCGAACAAGTCCGAAGCCTGATTCTACGTTCATAGAGTTTCGCTCGACGACGCGTCTCCCGTAGAAGCTGTCGAGTGAAACGAGGCTGCGATCTTTTGATCTTCGGCCAGCAAAAAGCCCCGCACCTCGAAAGAGGGCGGGGCTTTTTGTTGGTTATATGAGTTGACTGAGTATCAAGGCTGAAATCGATAAAGATCGCAGCCTCGTTTCACTCGACAGCGCCTACTCTTCGCCCATCTGCGACTGCAGATAGTTTTCCAGACCGATCTTGTCGATCAGGCCGAGCTGGGTTTCCAGCCAGTCGATGTGTTCTTCTTCCGACTCGAGAATGTCTTCGAGCAGTTCACGGCTGCCGAAGTCGCCAACGGTTTCGCAATGGGCGATGGCGGCTTTCAGGTCAGCGTGGCCGGTCTTTTCGATGCGCAGGTCGCATTCGAGCATTTCGCGGGTGTGTTCGCCGATGTGCAGCTTGCCCAGGTCCTGCACATTCGGCAGGCCTTCAAGGAACAGGATGCGCTTGATCAGCTTGTCCGCGTGCTTCATCTCGTCGATGGATTCGTGGTATTCGTGCTTGCCGAGCTTGTTCAGACCCCAATCTTCATACATGCGCGCATGCAGGAAGTACTGATTGATCGCGACCAGCTCATTGGCGAGGATCTTGTTGAGATGCTGGATGACTGTAATGTCGCCTTTCATGATCGGAGTCCTGCCCTGTATTAACATAAGGCGGAGTTTGAGCTTGGTGTTTATAAGTGTCAAACCTAAGTTATTGAATAATAAATGAAAATTAATCGGAATAAGAATGTTTGTGTTCCGCGTCTGGACGCTAAGCAATTGATTTTCAGGCATAAAAAAACCGGACGCGAAGTCCGGTTCTTTGAAATGGGGGCATTTACGCAGCAGTAAATTCTACAGGGTAAGGGATCGCGGCCTGGGCGGTTTGCAGCTTGGTCAGAGTTTCGCGGACCACTTCCTTGGCAAGGCAGGCGCATTTGCCGCACTGGCTGGCGACGCCGGTGGCCTGGCGAACTTCTTTGTAGCTGCAGCAACCTTCATAGATCGCTTCGCGGATCTGTCCGTCGGTGACGCCAGTGCAGAGGCAAACATACATAAGTAAGAACCGTCGCTGGTTGTGACTCAATTGCGATGGATCTTAATGTTAACGAGAATGATTGTCAAAGTGCTTTCGGAACGCTTCCCAGCCAATTTGCCGGCGACTGACGAACGGTATTTGCCAGGCGCTCCCTTGACCCAATGAATACGCAGTGGATAACCGAACAGGGAAAATCCGTTACGGACAGGCCAAACACGCAGTGTATGATGGTCGTCCCTTGCGAAGAGGGTTCGTGTCACAGGGCTGTCGCCTGAGGGTGACAGGCTGGCCCGGACCCTGAACTTCAAGTTTCTACACCAGGAGATATCAATGAGCGTACTCGTAGGCAAACAAGCCCCAGACTTCACCGTCCCGGCCGTACTCGGCAATGGCGAGATCGTTGACAGCTTCACCCTGTCCTCGGCCATCAAAGGCAAATACGGCCTGGTGTTCTTCTACCCGCTGGACTTCACCTTCGTCTGCCCGTCCGAGCTGATCGCTCTGGACAACCGCATGGCTGACTTCAAGGCGCGCAACGTTGAAGTGATCGCTGTGTCGATCGACTCGCACTTCACCCACAACGCCTGGCGCAACACTCCAGTGAACAATGGCGGCATCGGCCAGGTGAAATACACCATGGCTGCCGACATGAAGCACGACATCGCCAAGGCTTACGACGTTGAATCCGAAGGCGGCGTGGCTTTCCGTGGCGCGTTCCTGATCGACGACAAAGGCGTGGTTCGCTCGCAGATCATCAACGACCTGCCGCTGGGCCGTAACATGGAAGAGCTGATCCGTCTGGTCGACGCGCTGCAATTCCACGAAGAGCACGGCGAAGTCTGCCCGGCCAACTGGAAGAAAGGCGACAAAGGCATGAACGCTTCGCCAGAAGGCGTTGCGGCTTACCTGACCGAAAACGCTGCTGCCCTGTAAGGCGCAACGTCGAGGTACAAAAAAACCGGCCCATGTGGCCGGTTTTTTTATGCGCGGGATTTGTTCGCCGAGGATCAGTCGTCGAAGTCTTCCCAGCCGCCCATCTGTTTCCAGCGATTGACGATGCCGCAGAACAGCTCAGCGGTCTTTTCGGTGTCGTAGCGCGCCGAGTGCGCCTCACGACCGTCGAAATCGATGCCGGCGGCCTGACAGGCTTTCGCTAGCACTGTCTGACCGTACGCCAGACCCGCCAGAGTCGCCGTGTCGAAACTGGAGAACGGGTGGAACGGGTTGCGCTTCATGTCCAGGCGCGCAACTGCTGCGTTGAGAAAGCCCAGATCGAAGCTGCTGTTGTGCCCGACCAGAATCGCCCGCTTGCAGCCGTTGGCTTTCAGGGCCTTGCGGATGCCACGGAAAATATCGGTCAGCGCGGTTTCTTCACTGACGGCCATGCGCAGCGGATGATCAAGCTTGATCCCGGTGAATTCCAGCGCTGCCGCTTCAACGTTCGCACCTTCGAATGGCTCGACGCGGAAGAAGTAGGTGTGATCCGGGTAGACGAAACCCTTTTCATCCATGGCGATGGTGGTCGCGGCAATCTCCAGCAGGGCATCGGTGGCTGCGTTGAAGCCACCGGTTTCTACGTCGACGACAACCGGCAGGTAGCCGCGAAAACGCGCTGCCATCGGGTGACGGGAACCGCCGCCACCACCTTGACCGTCCAGCTCATCGTCGAAATGCTCTTCACTCACGCGTGTTCCTCCAGCAGGCGCCAGCGCAGTTTTTCACCGGCGCGCAGCGGGATAACGGTCAGCTCGCCAAATGGCAGGCTGGTTGGGGCGGTCCATTCTTCGCGAACCAGGGTGATGCGATCGGTGTTTGCCGGCAGGCCGTAGAAACGCGGGCCGTTGAGGCTGGCGAAGGCTTCGAGCTTGTCCAGCGCATTACGCTGTTCAAACGATTCGGCATACATCTCGATGGCGGCGTAGGCGGTGTAGCAACCGGCGCAACCGCAGGCGGCTTCCTTGGCGTGCTGGGCGTGGGGCGCCGAGTCGGTGCCGAGGAAGAACTTGGCGCTGCCGCTGGTGGCGGCATCGAGCAAGGCTTCCTGATGGGTGTTGCGCTTGAGGATCGGCAAGCAATAGAAGTGTGGCCGAATCCCGCCCACCAGCATGTGGTTACGGTTGTACAACAGGTGGTGCGCGGTGATGGTCGCGCCGACGTTGGCCGAAGCCTCGTTGACGAATTGCACGGCGTCACCGGTGGTGATGTGCTCGAACACCACTTTCAGCGTCGGGAAACGCTCGACCACGCGGCGCATGTGCTCGTCGATGAAAATCTTTTCGCGGTCGAATACATCGACGTCGCCACGGGTGACTTCACCGTGGATCAACAGCGGCATGCCGACTTCGGCCATGGCTTCCAGCGCCGGGAAGATCTTGTCGATGCTGGTCACGCCGGAATCGGAATTGGTGGTCGCGCCGGCCGGGTAAAGCTTGGCGGCGTAGACGAAACCGCTGGCCTTGGCCTGACGAATTTCTTCCGGTTGGGTGCGGTCGGTGAGGTACAGCACCATCAACGGCTCGAACTGACTGCCGGCCGGGCGGGCAGCGAGAATGCGCTGACGATAGCCGTCGGCTTCAGCGGCGTTGCGCACCGGCGGTACCAGGTTCGGCATGATGATCGCGCGCCCGAAGGTGCGGGCCACATCGGCAACGGTATTGGTCAACACGGCACCATCGCGAAGATGAATGTGCCAGTCGTCGGGACGCAGCAGGGTCAGGCGGTCGGACATGAGGGGATTCCAGGCGGGTCAAACTGAGGCGAATGCTACCGGAAAAGACTCTTGCAGGCACCCGCTATCAAGTTTTGCCACAAGCGTCCGATATCCCGAAGGTATGCCGTAAACATTGTGTGAATCGGTGTTTGTGTTTCACAAGCCAATGGAGCCTCCCGTGCGCCAGCGTTATTTAGCCCTGCTCAGTGTGTTTGCCAGCCTTCCCGCGATGGCGCTGACTTACCAGACCCGTCTGGAGAACATTGAGTGGACGGTCGCCGGCGACCAGTTCGAATGCCGCCTGACGCAACCGATCACTGATTTCGGCTCGGGCGAGTTCGTGCGCAAGGCCGGTGAGCAGGCGATCTTTCGCCTGAATGCCTACAACGCCATGCTTGGTGGCGGCTCGGCGACGTTGCTCGCTGCCGCTGCACCGTGGCAGCCGGGGCGCGGCGATATCAATCTGGGCTCGGTACGGCTGGGCAGTGGCAATGTGTTGTTCAACAGCTCGCAATCCCAGGCCGGTGGGCTGATCAGCGGTCTGCTGGACGGCCGTAGCCCGGTAGTTCGCCGTGCGTCTGGCGATGGCCGGGTGTCGGAAGTGCGTTTGCTGCCGGTGAAATTCAGCAAGGCGTTCAACGACTATCAAGGCTGCGTGGCGAAATTGCTGCCGCAGAATTTCGACCAGATCAAGCAGTCGCAGATAGGCTTTCCCGGCGAAGGCGTTGAGCTGGACCCGGCTGCCAAGGCCAAGCTGCAAGTGATGCTCGAATACATGAAGGCCGACCCGACGGTGAACCACATTGACCTCGACGGCCATTCCGACAACAGCGGCAATCGTCTGACCAACCGCGAATTGTCGCGCCGCCGCGCGCTGGCGGTAGTCGATTTCTTCAAGGCCAACGGCATTCAGGAATCGCAGATCACCGTGCGTTTCCACGGCGAGCAGTATCCGATCGTGCCGAACACCAGCAAGGCCAATCGTGCGAAGAATCGCCGGGTCAACGTGAAACTGTCGCGTGTGGCACCGACCACAGCCCCTGCGCCAGCGCCGCAAGCGAGTACGCCAGCCACCGCCGCAGCGACTTCCTGACTCGCCGGTCATCGTCGCGCTCTCGACAGATTCTGTCGCTTTGTCGTCTTAAGCTGTCGCGCCTCTGTAAATTATCGCGTTTGAGCGGTAGACTCCCCGGCTTTCCGTAGAACCCCGTGGAGTGATGGCATGGCGGACGTAAACAAGGTCGTTCTGGCGTATTCCGGCGGCCTGGACACTTCGGTGATCCTCAAGTGGCTGCAGGATACTTATAACTGTGAAGTGGTGACTTTCACCGCCGATCTCGGTCAAGGCGAAGAGGTCGAGCCGGCCCGCGCCAAGGCTCAGGCCATGGGCGTCAAAGAAATCTACATCGACGATCTGCGCGAAGAGTTCGTGCGTGATTTCGTGTTCCCGATGTTCCGCGCCAACACCGTTTACGAAGGCGAGTACCTGCTGGGTACCTCCATCGCCCGTCCGCTGATCGCCAAGCGCCTGATCGAAATCGCCAACGAAACCGGCGCCGACGCCATTTCCCATGGCGCCACCGGCAAGGGCAACGACCAGGTGCGCTTCGAACTGGGCGCTTACGCGCTCAAGCCAGGCGTGAAAGTCATCGCCCCTTGGCGCGAGTGGGACCTGCTGTCGCGCGAGAAGCTGATGGACTACGCCGAGAAGCACGCGATCCCGATCGAACGCCACGGCAAGAAAAAATCTCCGTACTCGATGGACGCCAACCTGCTGCACATCTCCTATGAAGGCGGCGTGCTGGAAGACACCTGGACCGAGCACGAAGAAGACATGTGGCGCTGGACCGTCTCCCCGGAGAAGGCTCCCGACACCCCGCAATACCTGGAACTGACTTACCGCAACGGCGACATCGTCGCGCTGGACGGCGTCGAAATGACCCCGGCCACCGTACTGGCGACGCTGAACAAGATCGGCGGCGAGCACGGCATCGGTCGTCTCGACATCGTCGAAAACCGTTATGTCGGCATGAAGTCCCGTGGCTGCTACGAGACCCCGGGTGGCACCATCATGCTGCGCGCTCACCGCGCCATCGAATCGATCACTCTGGACCGCGAAGTCGCTCACCTCAAAGACGAGCTGATGCCCAAGTACGCCAGCCTGATCTACACCGGCTACTGGTGGAGCCCTGAGCGTCTGATGCTGCAACAGATGATCGACGCTTCGCAGGTCAACGTGAACGGCGTAGTGCGCCTGAAGCTGTACAAGGGCAACGTCATCGTCACCGGCCGCAAGTCCGACGATTCGCTGTTCGACGCCAACATCGCCACCTTCGAAGAAGATGGCGGTGCTTACAATCAGGCGGATGCGGCGGGCTTCATCAAGCTCAACGCGCTGCGCATGCGCATTGCTGCCAACAAGGGCCGCAAGTTGTTCTGAGTGGCTCAGAACGACGCGCAATAAAAAAGGCGGCCTGTTGAGGGCCGCCTTTTTTTATCTTTTTTTTCTGGTTCATCAGGCTCCCTCGTGTATCTGCGCGCAGTCTTGACCCGGTTCAACTGGTTCGTCCCAGTAATGTCACCGTCTGCGAACACAGGTTATATACGATGCACAGTGTGGCTCCTGAGCCTTTCTTGGCCTGCCTGATCTGTTGCAATGCGGAGTGGGCAAGCGCGTCCGACGCATGATTACAAAGAAATACGAGAACCCGCGCGTGCTTTTTATCGACGTCTTTTAGCGTTTCGAAGATGGCATCGAATCCCTTCGCTGCATCAACTTCTCTTGCGTCAATGATGTTCAGTTCACTTACCCAGGGTGACAGCTTGATATTCTGCATAACCGGATGGGATGGGTCGCGTGGACCGAGCGGTGGGTCCGGCGCGTTGTGAACTCTGCAGGGAATCGGCACTCGGCCTGGCCCGGTTTTACCCGGCACGATGCAACTGGTCAGCTCAAAAGCACAACGCTCGCCTGCTTCGCGAAAAGATTCGTCCCTCTGGTTATTTTGAGTAGTTTTCAAAAAGCTTTTGTCTTTGCCGAAGTCTGAAGGCGAGTAAAGCGAGCGATGATTGAAGTTAAGGGTGATAAAGAACAGGAATAACAAGTAAAAGGGGAAGCTGATCAGAAACCAGACGTAAATTTCCCGGTCCTTGTTATCGAGAAATGGTAACGATACCGCTGCCGAGGTTTCCGAAAGAATTGCAAATATGGCGATGACTGTCATGGGGTTGGTGATTTTGTTTTTTATCTTTAGCATTGTTTTGCTTCTACATGGTTTGTCTAGTTTAAGTTGGTTATTTCAGCGATAGCAAAGGCGCTTGTGTAAGTGCGCGGCTGTTAACTAAAGTTTTATAGAATCAACGATGTTGTGTCGAACAGGTGGTTGTGTCGGTTCGTTACGTCGTATGTCCCAGTGCTTGCCCAAGGCCAATTTGACAGGTAAATCATCGTGTATGAAGGTTCGTAATTGCGCCTGTTGAAGTTTTCCAACGACCCACCACGGCGTAGGACTCGGCTGCATGAAGATCAAACTCCGCCGGTGTATGAAAGATCGGAAGGCGGTTGCAATGGGGCAAGGGCAGCGAATTTGTGGGAATTATCCTCAATGCCTGTAGGGAATGTCTCTGGATGCAAATGCGTGTAAAAGTTGCCATGCCTTGAAGCAAGTGACTGGGATATCGTGCGTGTTCTAAAAATTCGAACAGCGAAAACTGGACTTGCCCATGAATAAAGTGCTGATCGTGGATGACCACCCCGTCATTCGACTTGCGGTACGTATGCTGATGGAACGGCATGGCTACGAAGTCATTGCAGAAACGGATAATGGCGTTGATGCACTACAAATTGCTCGTGAACAAATACCCGATCTTGTCATCCTGGATATTGGAATACCCAAACTCGACGGACTGGAAGTTATTGCGCGCCTGACCTCCACTGCCATGCCGGTGAAAGTGCTGGTGCTGACTTCCCAGGCTCCCGGCCATTTTTCAATGCGTTGCATGCAATCGGGCGCAGCGGGTTACGTGTGCAAACAGCAGGATCTGACCGAATTGCTCAGTGCGATCAAGGCAGTACTGTCCGGCTACAGTTATTTTCCCAATCAGGCGCTGCACACTGTGCGCACCAGTCTGGGCAATGCGAGTGAAGCGGACATGGTTGATCGTCTGTCCGGGCGGGAAATGATGGTGTTGCAGCAGTTGGCGCGCGGCAAGACCAACAAGGAAATCGCCGATGGCATGTTTTTAAGCAACAAGACTGTGAGTACCTACAAGACTCGCCTGTTGCTGAAACTCAATGCGCGTTCTCTGGTTGATCTGATCGAGCTGGCGCAGCGTAACGGCCTGGTTTGAACGATTCGACAGCTGAGAACGTCATGGGCCGATCAAGCTCGGTTGTCGCAAAAAATGAAAAGCCTCCGTCTAGGGAGGCCTTCAGATATCACAGATCATAATCGTAGTCGGCCAATTGCCTTTGCAGTCGGCGCTCCTCAAGCAGGTTGTCGATTGTGCGACGCTTGCTAAGGTTGGTCTTGGCCACTTCAACCACCGGTTCGACCTCATCGGCGTCGGTGGCAATAAGATCCTCTTCTACATCCAGTTGCTCTGTGTCGGTACTCATGAAGTCAACTCCCGGCTAAGACTGCCTTTGGCGCTCCTTATATCGACATTACTGCGGCGGGTAAAAAAGATTTTTTCAATCGATGGATGCGAAAAACCGATGACCGCTCAATCGTCAGAAGTTTTATGTTTGTATTCGCATAGATCTTCGATGCGGCAGCTGCCGCAGCGCGGTTTACGCGCCAGGCAAACATAACGACCGTGCAAAATCAGCCAGTGATGGGAGTCGAGCAAAAATTCTTTTGGTACAAACTTCATCAACTTCATTTCAACTTCCACCACATTTTTCCCCGGCGCGATGCCGGTGCGATTGCTGACGCGGAAAATGTGCGTGTCGACCGCCATGGTCAATTGACGGAAAGCGGTGTTGAGCACCACGTTGGCGGTCTTGCGCCCGACGCCCGGCAGGGCTTCCAGTTCTTCCCGGGTTTGCGGGACTTCACCGCCATGATGCTCAACCAGCAAACGGCAGGTTTCAATGACGTTTTTCGCCTTGCTGTTGTAGAGGCCGATGGTCTTGATGTACTCGGACAGCCCCTCGACACCCAGCGCATGAATCGCGGCGGGTGTATTGGCGACGGGAAAGAGTTTGGCAGTCGCCTTGTTGACGCCGACATCGGTGGACTGCGCCGAAAGAATCACCGCAATCAGCAGCTCGAACGGCGAAGAGTAGGCCAGTTCGGTTTTCGGCTCGGGATTGTCTTCGTGCAGTCGGCGAAATATCTCAAGACGTTTTGCAGCATTCATGGGCGATGCGTTTCCTTGATGACAGAGTTGCGGCGTGTCCACGCCTGACGGGCGGCGAGAAGCAGGCCCAGTAAAACGAAAGCGCCGGGAACCAGCGTAATCAGACGCAGCCCTTCGGGGAATAAAACCAGACCTGGCCAATGCCCCGAAAGGCCTCGGCCAAGGCTGCCACAACCGATGATCTCGCGCAGCCCGCCGACTACCAGCATGAGCGCGCCGAACATTGCGCAGCGTTTGAAGCTGACAGCGACGGGCTCGCGGAAGGCACCGTGGTATTCAAACACGACGCAGTGCAAGGCGATCAGCCCTATGTAGAGCTCAGACGTCTGCTGCCATGGCAAAAACCAGCGTTGCGCCACAATATCCGCGCAACTGGTCAACGTCGCGGCGATTATCAGGCTGGCGAGCAATGCACGGGTGCCCGTGAGGCGCTCGCGCAGCGGCGACATGCAGACGGCAAATACACCGAGTACCGCGCTGAGCATCAACGTTATCCCCAGTGCAGCGCTGAATGTTGGTGTGGCGCCCAGTAGGGGCACCAGCATCAATAAATTCACCGTGCGCTTCATGGCCCAGTCCCCAACAGCAGCGCCCGATGCTCATCGAAATAACGCAGTGCGTCATGAATTGCGTCAATGGCGGCACGGGAGGTAATGGTCGCGCCAGCTATTTGATCGAACTGCCCCTGATCCTTTTTCAGCGCCCAACCGGCGTCTGTCGGCTCAGTACGGGATTTGCCGATGAAGGCCTGAAGCCAGGCATTCGGCCATGCACCGATGTGACCACCCAAGCCTGGCGTTTCGCGCTGCTCAAGGGTTTTCACGCCTAAAAGTTTGCCATTAGCATCAATGGCAATCAGCAGTTCCAGAGTACCTGCGTAACCTTCACTGCGACTGCGCAACAGCACCGCGACTGTTTGACCGGAGCGGGTCGCTCGATAGCCGCCTGACAGCGTGCTATGGCGCAAAGCAGGCTCGGCGAGCGTCAGCGGTTGCTCCAGCGGCTGATTGTCGTAGAGCGCGGCAGGCATGACATCGAGCAATTTGCGGCTGTCGAGCAAGCGCTGCTCGCTGGCAATCTGCGGCGCATTGCTGCGCTGCAGCACATATGTCGTACTCATGCCAACGAGTGCCAGCAGCACCACCGTCGCGACACTCGCTGAGCGATTCACGCGTTCACCTTCGACTGGCGGCTGAGGGCGAAGCGTTCGAGTGCCGGCACCAGAAGATTCATCAGCAATACCGCAAACGCGACGCCGTCCGGGTAACCACCCCACGTGCGAATCAGATAAGTCAGCAGGCCGACGCCAACACCGAACAGCAGGCGGGCAAGGGCGCTTTTCGCGCCGGACACCGGCTCGGTCACAATAAAAAATGCACCGAGCATGGTCGCGCCGCTGAGCAGGTGAAACAGCGGCGAACCATGGGAATCCGACCCCGAGCCGTTCCAGCACAACAGGCTGATGACGAACAGACTGGCGAGCATGCCCACCGGTGCGTGCCAGGAAAAGATCCGCCGCTGCAACAGCCACAGGCCGCCGAGCAGAAACGCCAGATTCACCCATTCCACACCGCGCCCGCCGAAACGGCCGAAGGCCGGGTTGCTGGCGAACAGCTCCTGCATGGTCAGGCTTTTATTGATGCGCAGACTGTCCAGTGCCGTGGCTTGCACCCAAGCGTCCGGCGCCTGCGCTGGACTGAAAACCTGTTGCAGCGCCGCAAGAAAATCCAGGCCATGAGCGGGCCAATGGGTCATCGCTTGCGGGAACAGCACCATGCTCAGGACAAAGCCAAGCATCGCCGGGTTGAACGGGTTTTTGCCGACGCCGCCATACAGATGTTTGCCGAACAACAGACCTGAAGCGGTCGCAATGACCGTCAGCCACCAAGGGCAATAAGCCGGCAGCGCGGCGGCCAGCAACATCGCACTGACCAGCGCGCTGCCATCACGCATTGCCGCTTGCACCGCTTGCCGACGCAGACAGGCGACGCCCGCTTCGACGAGCAAAGCACTGACAACCGCCAGGGAAAGGTTGATCAACACGCCCCAGCCATACAGCCAGAATAAAGCGAGCAGACCCGGCGCAGCGGCCAGCAGCACGGTGTTCATCGCCTGTTGCAGGCGATCGTCCACTGGCTCAAGGGGCGGCATGGTTTTGCACCCGGCGCTCGGCGTCACTCACGGCTTGCTCCAGTGCTGCGATCTGCTCCGGCGCAGCCTCCGCTGCCTGAGCCTTTTTCAACTCGGCGCGGCGCATGGCCAACTGGATCTTGGCTCGCTTCAGTTCGGCGTCGTTGGTCGGTGCGGGAACGGCGGGAATTGCCGGTTGGCTGCTTTCCAGATTCGCCAGCGCCTGCTCGGCGGCTTCGAATTGTTGCTGCAGGACGATCAATTGCGACTGCTGCTCGAACGTCGGCGGGTGACCGAAGGCTTTCAGCGATTTGTGCAGTTGCGCTCGACTCATCGCCACATCGACCTTGGCCTTCTTCAGCGCCGCATCAGCGTTCGCGGCTTTTTGCGCACGCACCCGCTCCAGCGCAGCCTGCACCGGGTCGGCGGTCGATACTTGCGGTTGTGCCGCACGCGCGGCTCGCGCTTCACGTTCAGCCTGCTTTTGCTGTTCTTCATGCAGCAAGCGCTGGTTGCGGCGCTCGAAACGCTGGCGCGCATGGTCACGCTTTTCAGCGCGGGCGAGCTGTTCTTCGAGATCGAATGCGAGACCGCCAACCACTGGGATCGTGTTCGCAGGCAAAGGATGCATTTCGATGCAGTCGACCGGGCACGGCGCAACGCACAGATCACAACCGGTGCACTCGTCGATCAGCACCGTGTGCATGAGTTTTGCCGCGCCGACGATGGCGTCGACCGGGCAGGCCTGAATGCATTTGGTGCAGCCGATGCATTCGGCCTCGCGGATGAAGGCGATTTGCGGCGGTGCCGGGCCACGGCTGATGTCCAGTTCCAGGACCGGTATTTTCAACAGCTCGGCCAGGGCGGCGATAGTCTCCTCGCCGCCCGGCGGGCACTTGTTGATCGGCTCACCGTCAACAATGCCTTGCGCATACGGTTTGCATCCGGGATGGCCGCACTTGCCGCATTGGGTCTGCGGCAGCAGGGCATCGATGCGTTGAATCAGACTCATGTTTTGATCAATCCACTGAATCCGAGAAAAATCACTGCGACCAGTCCGGCGCTGATCAGATCGATCGGCAGGCCGCGAAAGGGCAGGGGAATATCGTTGTCGACCGTGCGCTCGCGCAGGTCGCAGAACACACTCAGCACCAGCCAGAAACCCAGCCCTGCACCCAGACTCAAAGCTGTCGCGTGCAGCAGGCCATGATCGTTTTGCGCATTGATCAAGGCCAGCCCGAGTACCCCGGCATTGCCCAGCAGCAGCGGCCACAATCCAGCGAACGGCCAATCGGGCAGGCCGCGCGCCAGCAGTTTCAGCAGCGGCGCGATCAACAACACACTCAATGGCAGAAACACGAACAGGCGCAGCGCTTCAAGCTGCAACGGCACCAATATCCACTGCCAGATCGCCTGACCGATAACGCCGACCACCACCATCAGGCACAACGTCGCCAACCCCAGCGCATGGACCTGGCGTCGGCTGCCCGCCAGCATCGGAGCGACGCCCAGCGGCCAGTGCAACACGAAGTTGTTGAGCAGCGCAGCACTGATCAGCGTTAACACGAGTTCGGTCATGGTTCTGCCAGCGAAACGGGCGGGTGTCTCTTAAGGGTAGGCACTATCGGGCCAGATATGAAAAATCCCACCGGCATGCAGAGCACGTCGGTGGGATCGTTTTGCGGCAACGTCTTACTTGATGCGCTGACCTGGCTTGGCGCCGCTGTCCGGGCTCAGCAGGTAGATCTCTTCACCGCCGGGGCCGGCTGCCATCACCATGCCTTCGGAAATACCGAACTTCATTTTCCGTGGCTTGAGGTTGGCGATCATCATGGTCAGGCGACCGTCGAGCTTGGACGGATCCGGATACGCGCTCTTGATCCCGGAGAACACGTTGCGTTGCTCGTCACCGATGTCGAGGGTCAGACGCAGCAGCTTGTCCGCGCCTTCGACGTGTTCGGCCTTGACGATCAAAGCGACGCGCAAATCGATGGCGGCAAAGGCATCGAAATCGATTTCCGGCGACAGCGGATCCTTGGCCAGTTCGCCGTTGCCCGCAGGGGCGGCTGCGCCAGTGTCGGTCTGGCTGGCGGTCAGGTCTTCCTTGGAGGCGTCGGTCATGGCTTGCACTTTTACCGGGTCGATGCGGGTCATCAACGGCTTGAATTCGTTGAGCTGGTGATTGGCCAGCAGGGTGGTGTGGTCATTCCAGGTCAGCGGCGCAACGTTGAGGAACGCCTCGGCATCTGCGGCCAGCAGCGGCAGTACCGGTTTGAGGAAGATCACCAACTGGCGGAACAGGTTGATGCCGGTGGCGCAGATCGCCTGGACTTCATCCTGCTTGCCTTCCTGCTTGTTCAGCGACCACGGCGCCTTGTCGGCGATCCACGCATTGGCACGGTCAGCCAGGGCCATGGTTTCACGCATGGCGCGGGCGAAGTCGCGGGCCTCGTAGGCGTCGGCAATGCTCGGCGCGGCGGCGAGGAAAGCCTCGGTCAGCTCCGGCGCGGCATTGTTGCCGACCAGCAGGCCGCCGTTGCCCTTGTGGATAAACCCGGCGCAACGGCTGGCGATGTTGACCACTTTGCCGACCAGGTCGGAGTTGACCTTCTGCACGAAGTCTTCGAGGTTCAGGTCGAGGTCGTCGACGCCACGGCCAAGCTTGGCCGCGTAGTAGTAGCGCAGGTATTCCGGCGACAGATGATCCAGATAAGTGCGGGCCTTGATGAAGGTGCCGCGCGACTTGGACATTTTCTGGCCGTTGACGGTCAGGTAGCCGTGCACGTTGATGCCGGTCGGCTTGCGGTAGCCGGCGCCTTCGAGCATGGCTGGCCAGAACAGCGCGTGGAAATTGACGATGTCCTTGCCGATGAAGTGATACAGCTCGGCGGTCGAGTCCTTGCCCCAGAACGCGTCGAAGTCCAGCTCCGGCGTACGGTTGCAGAGGTTCTTGAAGCTGGCCATGTAACCGATCGGCGCATCCAGCCAGACGTAGAAATACTTGCCCGGCTCGCCCGGAATCTCGAAGCCGAAGTACGGCGCATCGCGCGAGATGTCCCACTGCTGCAGGCCGGCGTCCAGCCATTCGGCGATCTTGTTGGCCACGGCGTCCTGCAGGGTGCCGCTGCGGGTCCAGGTCTGCAGCATTTGCTGGAAGTCTGGCAGTTTGAAGAAGAAGTGCTGGGAATCCTTGAGCACCGGGGTGGCGCCGGAGATCGCCGACTTCGGATCCTTCAGGTCGGTCGGTGCGTAGGTCGCGCCGCATTTTTCGCAGTTGTCGCCGTACTGGTCTTCGGTGCCGCATTTCGGGCAGGTGCCCTTGATGAAGCGGTCGGCCAGGAACATTTTCTTTTCCGGGTCGAAATACTGGGTGATCGAGCGCTGGGCGATGTGCCCGGCGTCGCGCAGCTTGAGGTAGATCTGGCTCGACAGCTCACGGTTTTCTTCGGCGTGAGTGGAGTGGAAATTGTCGAAATCGACAAGGAAGTCGGCAAAGTCGGCGCTGTGTTCAGCCTGCACGTTGGCGATCAGTTGTTCCGGGGTGATGCCTTCCTTTTCTGCGCGCAGCATGATCGCCGAACCGTGGGCGTCGTCGGCGCAGACATAAATGCATTGGTTGCCGCGATGCTTCTGGAAGCGCACCCACATATCGGTCTGGATGTATTCCAGCATGTGGCCAAGGTGAATCGAACCATTGGCGTAGGGCAGGGCGCTGGTGACGAGGATCTTGCGTGGCTCGGACATGGGGCTTCGCTACTTGATGAAACGGAGGTCGGCCACTATAAAGCGCCGGCGCATATTTTTCACCCCTGCGCCACTGGGTACTTTGAGTGTTCTTGTGGCGAGGGGATTTATCCCCGCTGGGTGGCGAAGCCGCCCCAAAACCACAAACTTCGATGCATCAGACAGTCCGAGTGCAATGGCTTTACGAGTGCTGCGCAGCCCAACGGGGATAAATCCCCTCACCACGGTGGCTTTTCAGCGCAAGTAATCTGTTCGCCTCAAATCGGTGTCCAGCGTACGATAGCCGCCATTCTTTCCAGTCTTGTTATCGGAGTTGCCCATGAGCGCCGTCACTCGCGCAGCGGTGGAAGCCGTCCTCAGCCAATACACCGACCCTTACCTCAACCAGGACCCGGTCAGCGCCGGTTGCGTGAAAAACATCGAGATCATCGGTGACCGCGTCAATGTGCAGCTGGAAATCGGCTACGCCGCCGGACTGTTCAAGAGCGGTTGGGCGCAATTGCTGCAACTGGCCATCGAAAACCTCGACGGCGTGGTCATCGCTCGCGTCGAGGTCACCAGCGTGATCGCCGCGCACAAGGCCCAGGCACAGATTCCCGGGCTGGCCAACGTCAAGAACGTCGTCGCCGTCGCTTCCGGCAAGGGCGGCGTGGGCAAATCCACTACGGCTGCCAACCTCGCGCTGGCGCTGGCCCGGGAAGGTGCCAAGGTCGGCATCCTCGACGCCGATATCTACGGCCCGAGCCAGGGCATCATGTTCGGCATTCCCGAGCGCACCCGTCCTGAGGTCAAGGATCAGAAGTGGTTTGTGCCGCTCAAGGCCCACGGCGTGGAAGTCATGTCGATGGCCTTCCTGACCGACGACAACACGCCGATGGTCTGGCGCGGGCCGATGGTTTCCGGGGCGCTGCTGCAGTTGGTTACGCAAACCGCGTGGGGCGATCTGGATTATCTGGTCATCGACATGCCGCCAGGCACCGGCGACATTCAGCTGACCCTGGCGCAGAAAGTCCCGGTGGCGGGTGCGGTGATCGTCACCACGCCGCAGGATCTGGCACTGCTCGACGCACGCAAAGGCGTGGAAATGTTCCGCAAGGTCAACATTCCGGTGCTGGGCGTGGTGGAAAACATGGCGGTGCACATCTGCTCGAACTGCGGGCATGCCGAGCATCTGTTCGGTGAAGGTGGTGGCGAGAAACTGGCGACCCAGTACGGCGTCGAATTGCTGGCCTCGCTGCCGCTGTCGATGCTGATCCGCGAACAGGCCGATGGCGGCAAGCCAACCGTAATCGCCGAGCCGGACAGCCAGATCGCCATGGTCTATCAGGAACTGGCCCGCCACGTCGGCGCGCGGATCGTGTTGCAGGAAGCGGCGACACCGGCGATGCCGAACATCACCATCAGCGACGATTGATCCATCGGCAGCGCTGAAAAACCTGTGGGAGCGAGCCTGCTCGCGAAAGCGGTGTGTCATCCAACTCATCAGTTGCCTGATACGACGCCTTCGCGAGCAGGCTCGCTCCCACATTGGCTTGTGTAATGGGACTTAGATACGCAACCCGCCATCCATCTCCAGAATCCGCCCGGTGTAGTAGTCGTTCTCGAAGATATACGCCGCCGAATGGGCGATCTCTTCGGGCTTGCCCATGCGCTTGAGCGGAATCCCCGACGTCATCTTCTCCAGCGCTTCCGGTTTCATGCCCAAAGTCATTTCGGTTTCGATGAAGCCCGGTGCGATGCCCGCGACGCGAATGCCGTAACGCGCCAGCTCCTTCGCCCAGGTCACGGTCGCCGCTGCGACGCCGGCCTTGGCTGCGGAATAGTTGGTCTGGCCGACATTGCCTGCGCGGGAGATCGACGAAATATTGATGATCGCGCCGCTGTTCTTCAGCTCGACCATCTTCGCTGCGACTTCACGGGTGCAGAGAAACACGCCGGTCAGGTTGACGTCGATCACCGCCTGCCACTGCGCCAGGCTCATCTTGGTCATCTCGCCGTCCTTGACCTTCAACAGCAGACCATCGCGCAGAATCCCGGCGTTGTTGATCAGGCCGTGGATGGCGCCGAAGTCTGCGGCCACTTGCGCGACCATGTGCTCGACCTGTTCTTCATTGGCGACGTTGCACAGGTAGCTGCGCGCTTCGACACCTTTGGCTTTGCAGGCGGCCACGGCGGCGTCGAGTTTTTCCTGATTCAGATCGACCAGGGCCAGCTTCGCGCCCTTGCCGGCGAAATACTCGGCCATGGAACGGCCCAAACCCTGGCAACCGCCGGTGATAATGATTACTTTGTCGTTGAGTTGCATTCGCATGTCCCGCTGGCAGGTCTGAGTTGTTTTTGTTGTCGGCAACGCTCGATCGGCACCGGTCAGGCCTGGTAGCACACGAACATTTGCCCGATGCGCGCCGGTTACTTTTCGCTGCGCGCCTGTCCGTTTTCTAGACGGAACCTAATTAAGGAGTCACAAATTGAGCGCTGAAGTGGCGAAGAATGCCCGAGAATTGCTTCTCAAGGAATACCGAGGAGTGCTGTCGACCCACTCCAAATCGATGCCGGGTTTTCCCTTTGGCTCGGTTGTGCCGTATTGCCTGGACGAGCAGGGCCGGCCGCTGATCCTGATCAGCCGCATCGCCCAGCACACGCATAACCTGCAGAAAGATCCGAAGTGTTCGATGCTGGTGGGCGAGCGCGAGGCCGACGATGTGCAGGCGGTCGGGCGGCTGACTTATCTGGCCGAAGCGCAGAAGCTCGCAGAACCGGCAGCGATTGAGGCTGCCGCCGAACGCTACTACCGCTATTTCCCCGACTCGCAGAATTATCACCAGGCCCACGACTTCGACTTCTGGGTGCTCGATCCGGTGCGCCATCGCTACATCGGCGGCTTTGGTGCGATCCACTGGATCGACGATCTGACCTTGGCCAACCCGTTCGCCGGCAAGGCTGAAATCAGCATGGTCGAGCACATGAACAGCGATCATGCCAAGGCCATCGCCCATTACGTCGAGCTGGCCGGGCTGCCGAACAGTGTGCCGGCGCAACTGGCCGGCATCGACAGCGAGGGCATGCACCTGCGCATCGGTCAGGCCGTCTACTGGTTGCCCTTCGCGGCGCCATGTAATACGCCGACACAAGTGCGCGAGGCCTTGGTTTCTCTGGCTCACGCCCAGTCCTGGCCGAAAAAAGCGCAAAGTTAAGCTTGAATTCACGCAAGGGCGACGTCATCTAGGGCTTACTGCAAGGCATTTCTTGCGTTGAGGAAACTTTGATGCGCCCTTTTCTGTTGCTCTTTCTGCTGTTTCCAGTGCTGGAGCTGTTCGTATTCGTCAAAGTGGCAGGCTCTATCGGGTTCTTCCCGGCCCTGCTGCTGATCATTCTCGGCTCGATGTTCGGTGTGTTCGTGCTGCGCGTCGCCGGTCTGGCCACCGCATTGCGTGCCCGGGAAAGCCTGAATCGCGGCGAGTTGCCCGCGCAGACCATGCTCGAAGGCCTGATGCTGGCACTGGCCGGTGGCCTGTTGATCATTCCCGGCTTCATCAGTGACGTCGTCGGTCTGGTGATGCTGTTGCCGGTCACCCGTCGTCTGCTGGCGAACAAGATGCGCCAGCGCGCCGAAGATCAGGCCATGCGTCAGCGCGCCTTCGCCGACGACCTGCAACCCCGTGGCGGCCCGGCCCCGCGCGAGCCGCTCGGTCGAGAGCCGAATGTGATCGAAGGCGAGTTCGAACACCGCGACAACAAGTGATATCAGCATCGACACGGCACCCTCGGGTGCCGTGCTCGTTTATGGCGCTTTTTTACTGGGTGGCGATGAAAAATTTTTTCCGCCAGCCCTTGTAATCGGCTTGTACGCCCCTATGTATCGGTCACCGAAAGGTTTCCGGTATTCAAACCGGACAGACTTGCGCGGTTCGCTCGACGGACCGCAACCGGCGCAGGCCGGATTCGTTAAACCCGCCGGGACTACACCGGCCGATGAAAACCACAATTAGGAGAGATCGACAATGAAGCTTCGTCCTCTGCATGACCGCGTCGTCATCCGTCGCAGCGAAGAAGAAAAGAAAACCGCTGGCGGTATCGTCCTGCCAGGTTCGGCTGCTGAAAAAGCCAACCACGGTGTGATTCTCGCTGTAGGCCCGGGCAAAGCTCTGGAAAACGGTGAAGTGCGTGCACTGTCCGTGAAGGAAGGCGACAAGGTTGTGTTCGGTCCTTACTCCGGCAGCAACACTGTGAAAGTCGATGGCGAAGACCTGCTGGTAATGAGCGAGAACGAAATTCTCGCGGTTATCGAAGGCTGATACTCCCGTTCATTTTCCCGTTACTACAAAGTATTTAAGGAATATCGATCATGGCTGCTAAAGAAGTTAAGTTCGGCGATGCCGCCCGCACCAAGATGCTCAAAGGCGTCAACGTTCTGGCTGACGCGGTAAAAGCGACCCTGGGCCCGAAAGGCCGTAACGTGGTTATCGAGAAGAGCTTCGGCGCTCCGACCATCACCAAGGACGGCGTTTCCGTCGCCAAAGAAATCGAACTGGATGACCGCTTCGAAAACATGGGCGCGCAGCTGGTCAAAGACGTTGCCTCCCGTGCCAACGATGACGCTGGTGACGGTACTACCACCGCTACCGTTCTGGCTCAGTCGATCGTCAACGAAGGCCTGAAAGCCGTCGCTGCCGGCATGAACCCGATGGACCTGAAGCGCGGCATCGACAAGGCGACCATCGCCATTGTCAAAGAGCTCAAAGCCCTGTCCAAGCCATGCGCTGACTTCAAAGCCATCGCTCAGGTCGGCACCATCTCGGCCAACTCCGACAACTCCATCGGCGACATCATTGCCGAAGCCATGGAAAAAGTCGGTAAAGAAGGCGTGATCACCGTCGAAGAAGGCTCGGGCCTGGAAAACGAACTGTCGGTTGTAGAAGGCATGCAGTTCGACCGTGGCTACCTGTCGCCATACTTCGTCAACAAGCCGGACACCATGGTTGCCGAGCTCGACGGCCCGCTGATCCTGCTGGTCGACAAGAAGATCTCGAACATCCGCGAAATGCTGCCAGTGCTGGAAGCCGTTGCCAAAGCCGGCCGTCCATTGCTGATCGTGGCCGAAGACGTTGAAGGCGAAGCCCTGGCGACTCTGGTTGTGAACAACATGCGTGGCATCGTCAAAGTCGCTGCCGTCAAGGCACCGGGCTTCGGCGACCGTCGCAAGGCCATGCTGCAGGACATCGCTGTTCTGACCGGCGGTACCGTTATCTCCGAAGAGATCGGTCTGAGCCTGGAAAGCACCACCCTGGAGCACCTGGGTAACGCCAAGCGCGTAACCCTGTCCAAGGAAAACACCATCATCGTTGACGGTGCTGGCGTGCAGGCAGACATCGAAGGCCGTATCGCCCAGATCCGCGCCCAGGTTGCCGAAACATCCTCGGACTACGACCGTGAAAAACTGCAAGAGCGTCTGGCCAAGCTGTCCGGCGGCGTTGCAGTGATCAAGGTTGGCGCTGGTTCCGAAGTTGAAATGAAAGAGAAGAAAGCCCGCGTTGAAGACGCCCTGCACGCAACCCGCGCAGCCGTTGAAGAAGGCGTGGTACCTGGCGGTGGCGTGGCGCTGATCCGTGCTCTGGAAGCACTGACCGAGCTGACCGGCGACAACGCTGACCAGAACGTCGGTATCGCTGTGCTGCGTCGCGCTGTTGAAGCGCCGCTGCGTCAGATCGCTGCCAACTCCGGTGACGAGCCAAGCGTAGTCGTCAACGAAGTGAAGAACGGCAAAGGTAACTTCGGTTACAACGCTGCTTCCGGCGAATACGGCGACATGATCGAAATGGGCATCCTGGACCCAACCAAGGTAACCCGTTCGGCTCTGCAAGCTGCAGCCTCGATCGGCGGTCTGATCCTGACCACCGAAGCAGCGGTTGCCGACGCACCGAAGAAAGAAGGTGCAGCTGGCGGCGGTATGCCAGACATGGGCGGCATGGGTGGCATGGGCGGCATGATGTAAGCCAGCCCTGGCCCTGTAATGCAAAACCCCGCTGGCGAAAGTCAGCGGGGTTTTTTATTACCCGGATTTCGAAGCTCACTGGTAGCCCCTGTGGGAGCGAGCCTGCTCGCGAAAGCGGTCTGTCATCCGACATGCAATCCAGTTGAGCCGACAATTCGCGAGCAGGCTCGCTCCCACAGGTGCTTTATTTCAGGCATTGATCGGCTGTGTGTTCATCGCCGTCGAAGTCTTGCCAGCCGGGCGATACAGCACCCAGTAATAAGCCCCCAGGCAAATCAGCCAGCAGAAAATCGCCGTCCACACGTTGTGCGAGAAGAAGTGCGCGCCCTGCATCATGCGGCTGATCGAGAACACCGAGCCCAGTGCAAAGGCGAACACAAACGCCTGCCGCGCCAGTCGCGGGCGGCGGTCGCGCAGCACGAAGAACAGTGCAAACAGGGTGAACCCGGTCGCCGCATGGCCACCCGGCCAGCAACGTCCCGGCTTGTCCGTGGCGGGGCGATGTTCCATGAGTTTGCTGTAGGTCTCGTGGCCGCCGAATTGCTCCAGGCTCCATGGGCACTGCACAGCGGTGACGGCTTTGACCGGAGTGACAAATGAAGTCGCCAGCCCCAGCGACAGCACCAGGCAGCCCAGTTCGCGCTTGAACGGTTTCAGCCTCGAAATAAAAAACGCGCCGATGAAACCCAGAATGGCAAACACCGAGAAGCCGATCACCAGCTGTTTTGCCCGGTCATGCAGGATGTCTTCAAGCACATAGCTGTGCCGCCCGATGAAATCCCCCGCGACCGGGTCGTAGAACATTTGCGCCAGAACCATGTCCAGATCGGTCAGTTCGAGCAACAGCAGAATGATCGCCGCCGCTGCGGGAATGCCCAGACACAACCACCAGTTCAGCGGTCTTGAAGCGGGAAGGGCAGAGGTCGACACCATGGCAGGTTCCTTGGTCGATGAACGGAGGAGAGAGCGTAATCGCGCGGAGTCTGCGCGCGCTGGCGTCGGCGATTTGTTAACCGAAAGTGAAAAAAACGTCGCAGCGCGCAGCGCAGGTTTATCGAAAAACGCCCCTAGCCCTCAGCCGCTCTTGGCCGTAAGCTGCGCGGGCCAAGACGGCCGTTACCCCGTTCGGAGGAGATGTCCATGCGAATTCTGCTGGTCGAAGACAACCGTGACATCCTGGCCAATCTGGCCGATTACCTGGGCCTCAAGGGCTATACCGTCGATTGCGCACAAGACGGCTTGTCCGGTCTGCATCTGGCGGCGACCGAGCATTACGATCTGATCGTGCTTGACATCATGCTGCCTGGCATCGACGGCTACACCTTGTGCAAACGCCTGCGCGAAGACGCCCGGCGTGACACGCCGGTGATCATGCTCACCGCCCGCGATCAACTCGACGACCGGCTGCAAGGCTTCAAGTCCGGCGCCGACGATTACCTGATCAAACCGTTTGCGCTGTCTGAGCTAGCGGCCCGCGTCGAAGCGGTCATGCGCCGTGCTCAGGGCGGCGGTCGCCGGGCGTTGCAGGTCGGTGACCTGAGCTACGACCTCGACACCCTGGAAGTGACCCGCGAAGGCAAGCTGCTCAAGCTCAACCCGGTCGGCCTCAAGCTGCTCGCGGTGTTGATGCAGAAGAGCCCGCACGTGCTGCGTCGGGAGATTCTTGAAGAAGCGCTGTGGGGCGATGACTGCCCGGACAGCGACAGCCTGCGCAGCCATGTCCACCAATTGCGCCAGGTGATCGACAAGCCATTCGCCAAGCCACTGCTGCACACCGTGCACGGTGTCGGTTATCGCTTGGCCGAGGGGCGAGATGGAGTTTAAGCAGAGTCTTTCCCAGCGGATCATCATCGCCTTTGCGCTGATGAGCGCACTGGTCGCCGGCGCTTTCGCCATGGGCATCGTTGCGACGGTGCACCTGGTGGAAGAGAAACTGATTTCCGCAGGGCTGGGCGGCGACCTGCAACGTTTGCTGCTGATGGACAATGTCTCCGACTGGAGCCATCGGCCCGAGCCGGATCAGTTGTTCTACTTCAGTGGCGGGCCGGGGGATTTTGACCTGCCCAAGGATCTGCGTCACCTCGATGCCGGTTTCCATGAGGTCTTTCGCGAGCAGCTGTCCTATCACGCCATGGTCGAAGTGGTGGATGGTCGGCGTTATGTCTTGCTGCAGGACCAGAGCGATTTCGAAGAGCGCGAGCGCGTGCTGTTTGCGGTGGTGCTGGTGGGCTTCGTGCTCAGTCTGGCGCTGGCGGTGTTTCTTGGCTGGGTGCTCGCGCGCAAGGTGATGGCGCCGGTGGTGCGCCTGGCGCGGCAGGTCCGTCATCGCGACCAGCTGCTCGGGCTGGCGCCACCCTTGGCGCCGGACTACGCGGCGGATGAAGTCGGTGAACTGGCGGTGGCGTTCGATGCCACCCTGGGGCGCTTGCGTCAGGCACTGACCCGCGAGCGTCTGTTCACCAGCGACGTCAGCCATGAATTGCGCACGCCGCTGATGGTCCTGGCCAGTTCCTGCGAACTGCTGCTGGAAAACCCCGGAATCGATCAGCGCGGTCGTGCCCAGGTCGAGCGCATTGCCCGGGCCAGCGAGGAGATGCGCGAACTGGTACAGACCTTCCTGATGCTGGCGCGCACGCAGAACGAAGAGGCCGCAGCGGCGCCCCAGCAGAACCTCACACAAGTGGCCGAGAGCCTGCTGTGCCTGTGGCGTGAGCCGATCGAGCGCAAGGGGCTGACACTGATATTCGAGCCGGGCACACCAGCGGATACTCGCTACAACGCGACCTTGCTGAACGCGGTGATGGGTAACCTTTTGCGTAACGCACTGCATTACACCGAACAGGGCTTCATTCGCCTGACGCTCACCGCCAACGGTTTCGTCGTTGAGGATTCGGGCGTGGGCATTCCCGAGGAAAAACGCGAGGCGATGTTCGAGCCCTTTGTGCGCGGCAGCGAGAAGCGTGGCGAAGGCCTGGGCCTGGGTTTGTCGCTGGTGCAGCGTATCTGCGAAAACCAGGGCTGGACGGTCAGCTTGAGCACGATGGACCCCAATGGCTGCCGATTCGAGGTAGATCTTGGCGTGAATGCCAGCAAATAGTGGCTCGAGGCTACTCCCGTACACCTGTCTGAATCCTGTATAACGTTGTAATAATTTACGGATTTACCTGACAGATTTTTCACAATTGGATGACCTGACGCTGACACGCCGCTGTTTAAGGTGGCGTCATCAGAACAGGAGTCCAGATGATGGCCGGCCCGATCAAGCTCGATTTTTCCGAAAAGTACGACGACCAACACGCACAACGATATCTGCGCAAGCACCAGCAAAGCCTCGGTCGCCGCCTGTCGCACTTGCGCGATGAGCAAGTCGGTCGCAAGGCCTTGGCGCTGGCGGGAGATCCCGGGCTGGTGCTGGATCTGCCCTGCGGTGCCGGGCGTTTCTGGCCAATGCTCGCGGAGAAGCCCAACCGGGTGATCATCGGCGCGGACAATTCCGAATCGATGATCAAGACCGCGATGCAGGGACAACCGGCCGAGGTGGTCAAGCGTGTACAACCGCTGCACACCTCGGCATTCGATATCGCTCTGCCGGATAACTCGGTCGACAGCATCTTTTGCATGCGTCTGTTGCACCACATCGGCGAGGCCGAGCACCGTCGGGTGATCCTGCGCGAGTTCGAGCGGGTGACCCGCGACAGCGTGATTGTTTCGTTGTGGGTCGACGGCAATTTCAAGGCCTGGAAGCGCAAGCGTGCCGAGCGGGATCGGCCAAGTCATGATTACCAGAATCGGTTTCTGATTCCGGCGGCGACGATCGAGAAAGAATTTGAACAGGCGGGTTTCCGCATTCAGGAACAACTGGACTTCATACCGCTCTATGCGATGTGGCGAGTTTACGTATTACGCAAGAGGTAGAGGATGGCAGTGCAAGCAGCGGTTGAAGCGGATGTCGCTCCCCAGGATCGTTTCGATTATTACTGGAACCAGCGCGGCGAATGGGTTGAAGAGCCCAATGTGCGCCGTGGTGGCGAAAGCGGGGTGCAGCGCATCGTCGACCGTGACGGGCAGCTTTTGTACGCCAAGCGCCAGACCGGGCACATCTATCGCAGTTGGTTGCACCCCTTCGGTCGCCCGACCGTATTGCGTGAACTCGACGCCCTGACTGGCGTTAGCAAACTCGGCGTGCGCGTACCGCAGATCGTCTTTTGCGGCGCCCAGCCGGATCCGCAGTACAAATGGCGCGCGCTGCTTGTCACCAAATCGCTCGATGGTTTCCAGGAACTGGAACACTGGCTGGCCGCTGCCGGTGGTCGCGATCAGTGTGGCGACGTGGTTTACGAGAAAGTCCTCAAGGACCTCGCCGAAAACTTGGCGCGCATGCACAAGGGCCGCTGGCAGCACAGCTGCATTTACATCAAGCACGTTTTCGTTCGGGTCACCGGCGAGGGCGAAGCGGCGAAGGTTGAAGTGGCGTTGATCGATCTGGAGAAGTGCCGCCAGCGTCTGACCCCCTATCGCGCCGCGCAGCATGACATGAAGCAACTGCGTCGCCATTCGTCGTTCCGCGATGCCGACTGGAAGAAACTCGTCTACTTTTATGAGACGGCGTTTGGCAGCGCTATCAAAGGTTTATAGCGATGAAACTCGAAATTGCACGAGGTTTGTTCCTGATCGGGGCCTTGGCAGTTGCTTCACTGGCGGTGGCTGCCTGGGAGCAGCCGCGCATGCAGGTCATAGGGGCGTCCGGGAACGACGCTCATTGTTCGGTTCCACGGGTGGCGAAAGCCTCTGTGGCAACCCAGCCCGATCATGATCTGCTGTTGTTCATGTTCGGACTGTCTCAAGGGATGAGGCCAGCCAGTTGAAACGATTCAAGCCCAAATAAAAGGCCTCGCAATTGCGAGGCCTTTTTTATTCCACAACTTTCAAGATACATATCGTCCTCTGTGGGAGCGAGCCTGCTCGCGAAGGTGTGTCAGTCGACATCAATGCAACTGAAATACCGCATTCGCGAGCAGGCTCGCTCCCACAGGGAAATGTGCTTATCTGGCATCTGGCTTAGCAAGGAAGGTATAAACACACGGCAGCACGAACAGCGTAAACAGCGTGCCAATCGACATCCCCGTGGCAATCACCATGCCGATATCAAAGCGGCTCACGGCGCCCGCCCCGGTGGCCAGAATCAGCGGCACCATGCCGAACACCATTGCCGCCGTCGTCATCAGCACCGGGCGCAAGCGAATCGCCGCTGCTTCCTCCACCGCTTCACGGGCGCTCAGGCCCTTGTCCTTGCGCAACTGGTTGGCGAATTCGACGATCAGGATGCCGTGCTTGCTGATCAGGCCGATCAGCGTCACCAGCCCGACCTGGGTGTAGATGTTCATGCTCGACCAGCCGAGGAACAGCGGAATCAGCGCGCCGCAGATCGACAGCGGTACGGTGATCAGAATCACCAACGGATCGCGGAAGCTTTCGAACTGTGCGGCCAGCACCAGAAAGATGATCGCCAGCGCCAGAGCGAATGTGACCCACAATGCGCTGCCTTCCTGCACGTACTGGCGCGAGGCACCACCGTAATCGAAGGCAAACCCGGCCGGTGCTTCTTCGCGGGCAATCTGCAGCACGGTATCGATGGCTTCGCCCATGCTCACCAGCGGGAAACCGGAAATCTTCGCCGCGTTGAGCTGCTGGAACTGATTGAGCTGGCGCGGCCGTGCGCGGTCGCTGACCTTGATCAAGGTCGACAGCGGCAGCAATTCGCCCTGGGTGTTTTTCACGTAGTAATTGTTCAGCCAGTCCGGGTTGTCGCGGTAGGCCCGTTCGACCTGGGCGATGACCTTGTAGCTGCGCCCGTCGATGGTGAAGCGGTTGATCTCCGCCTCGCCGAGCAAGGTCGCCAGCGTGCTGCCGAGGTCGAGCATCGACACGCCCATCTGCGCAGCCTTGTCGCGGTCGATATCGACCACTACTTCCGGCTTGTCGAACGCCAGATCGAGGTCGACGAAGGCGAACTTGCCCGACTCCATGGCGCGTTTCTCGATGCGCTCGGCGACTTGCAGCAGCAGCTCGTAGTCATTGGCGGTGTTGATCACGAATTCGAAGGGCAGGCCTTCACCGGTGCCGGGCAGGGAGGGCAGGTTGAAACCGAAGATCTGCAGGCCGGGAATGCTCTCCAGTTTGCTCTGCACCTCGGGGAGGATTTCCATCTGCGTGCGGCTACGCTCATTCCATGGCTTGAGCAGGAAGCCGCCGATACCGGCCTGCACGCCGCTATAGCCGTTGATCTGGAACGAGGAGTAGTACTCGGGAAACTCCTTGAAGATGGTGATGAATTCGTCGGTGTAGGTGCTCAGGTAGTCGAGGTTGGTCGGCTGCGGCGCGCTGGCCATCATGAAAATGATGCCCTGGTCCTCGTCGGGGGCCAGTTCCGACTTGGTGAACTTGAGAAACACCGGAATCAGGCACAGCACGATCACCGCAAACACCAGCACCACCGGCCGAGTATTCAGCGTGCCATGCAGCATGCTTTGATAACGGCGCTTGAGGCCTTCAAAGACTCGGTCGAGACGATGGGCCAGGCCGCTGGGATTCTCTTCGTGGCGCAGCAGAAACGCGCACATCATCGGCGACAGCGTCAGGGCGACGACGCCGGAGATCACCACCGCACCGGCCAGGGTCAGGGCGAACTCCTTGAACAGCGCTCCGGTCAGCCCGGTGAGGAAACCGATCGGCGCATACACCGCCGCCAGGGTGATGGTCATCGACACCACCGGCATCGCAATTTCCCGGGCGCCTTCCAGGGCTGCATCGAACGGCGTCTTGCCTTCCTCGATGTGCCGGTGGATGTTTTCCACCACGACGATCGCGTCGTCCACCACCAGACCGATGGCCAGCACCATCGCCAGCAGCGTCAGCAGGTTCATCGAGTAACCCATCATCTGCATGAAGAACATCACGCCGATCATCGACAGCGGAATGGTCACCACCGGGATCACCACCGAGCGCAACGCGCCGAGGAACAGGAACACCACGACGATGACGATCAGTACCGCTTCGAACAAGGTCTTCACCACCTCATCGATCGAGGCCTGAATGAACAGCGTGGCGTCGTAGGCGATCTCGCTTTTCAGATTCGGCGGCAGCTGCGCTTCCAGCTCGGGCATCAGCTTGCGCACTTCCTTGATCACGTCCAGCGGGTTGGCGCCGGGAGTGGCCTTGATGCCGATATACACCGACGGCGTGCCGCCGAACGAGCTGATCGAATCGTAGTTTTCCGCGCCCATTTCCACCCGCGCGACATCACGCAGCAACACGCGGCTGTCGCCATCGACCTTGAGCGGAATCGCCGAAAAGGCCTCGGCGGATTTCAGCTCGGTGTTGGCGTTGATGCTGGTGACGGTGTACTCGCCTTTCACTTCGCCGGCGGCGGAGAGGAAGTTGTACTGGCGCACCGCCGCAGTCACGTCGGCGGCGCTGAGGCCGAAGCCGGCGAGTTTCACCGGGTCGAGCCACAGGCGCATGGCGAACACCTGGTTGCCGAGAATTTCCGCTTCGGCCATGCCCGGCAGCGTCGCCAGTTTCGGCTGGATGACCCGCGACAGGTAATCGGTGATCTGCGGGTTGCTCAGGTCCTCGCTGAAGAAACTGATGTACATCAGCGCCGAGGCATCGGCGGACTCCTTGCTCAGCACCGGGTCTTCGGCGTCCTGCGGCAGCTTGTTCTTCACCTCGTTGGCCTTGGCCAGCAGTTCGGTGAACAAGCGGTCGGTGTTGGCACCGATGCGCGCGTAGATCGAAATCACCGAGAAGTTCTGCCGGCTCACCGAAGTCATGTAATCGATGCCTTCGGCGCTGGCCAGGCTCTGTTGCATCGGCTGGGTGATGTAGCCCTGAATGGTTTCGGCGTTGGCCCCGGGATAAGCGGTGGTCACCGTGATCAGGGCGTTTTCCATTTGCGGGTACTGGCGCAGCGGCAGCTTGCTCCAGGCCTGAAAGCCCAGCAGCACAATCAGCAGGCTGACCACGGTGGCGAGCACCGGGCGGCGGATGAACGGATCGGTAAAAGCCATGGGGATTCCTTGATCAGTCGGCGCGAGGCGGACTGTTCTGCTCGCCGAGGGTCTTGTCGTCGCTGATTGCGATAGGGGCACCGTTGTCCAGTTTGATCTGGCCAGCCGTCACCACTTGTTCGCCGCTCTGCACGCCCTTGTTGATCATCACCAGGCCATCGCGGCGTTCGCCGGTCTCGACGAAGCGCCGCTCGGCAATCAGCAGCGGTTGGCCGTTGTCATCCTTGGCGACGCTGCCGTCCTCGGCCTTCTTCTGCCCGACCACATAAACCGAGTTGCCGTACAGGGTGTAGGTGATCGCGCTTTCCGGCACGACGATGTGCTTCTGCGGATTTGGCAGCAGCACTTCAAGGCTGGCGAACATCCCCGGCAGCAGCTTGCCGTCGGGGTTGGCCAGGGTGGCGCGGACGAGGATGTTGCGCGTGGTGCTTTCGACGATCGGATTGATCGCGCTGATCTTGCCGACGAAGTTCTGCCCCGGATAAGCCGCCACGGTGAACTGTACGGGCTGGCCGATAGCGAGTTTCGGCACCGATTGCTCGGGCACGTAGAAGTCGGCGTAGAGGCTGCTCAAGTCCTGCAACGTGGCGATTTTGGTGCCACTGGCGAGGTAGTCGCCGACGTCGACCTGACGGATGCCGATAGTGCCGCTGAACGGCGCGAGGATGCGCTTTTTCGCCAGCGATGCGTTGAGCTGATTGACCGTGGCCTTGTTCTTTTGCAGCACGGCGGAGAGGCGGTCGTACTCGCCTTTGGAGATCGCGCGGCTGTCGACCAGTTGCGCGCCACGGCCGAAGTCCAGTTGCGCCAGGCCGAGGTCGGCGCGGGCAGTTTCCAGCAGGGCGGATTCGACGGCGCTGTCGAGTTGCAGCAGCGGTTGGCCGGCCTTGACCTTCTGCCCGGATTCGAATTTGAGTTCAGTGACGGTGCCGGCGACTTCCAGACTCAAGTCGACACCTTGCAGGGCCTTGAGCGTGCCGACGGTGGGCAGGCGCATCTGCCACGGCTGTTCGCCGGCAGTGGCCACGGCGACGCTGATCGGCGGCTTGGGCTTGGAAAAGCCCTGGATCATCGTGTAGATCGAAAAGGCTTTGTATCCGCCCAGTACCAGGACGATCAGCAAAACAACACCCAACATGATCAGCATGCGGCGACGCAGCATATTTCCATTTCCTTGGATAAATCATGAGACAGGCGGGCACATTACTCCGAGTCAGGTGGGGATTCCAACTGGCAGTTATTACGTGAAGGCCGGATATGAACCCTGTGGCGAGGGGATTTATCCCCGTTGGGCTGCGAAGCGGCCCCCTGAATCCTTCAGTCATACCGCAATTGCAGTTTTAAGGGCGGCTGCGCCACCCAACGGGGATAAATCCCCTCGCCACAGGATGGGGGGCCGTCTCAAAAATGGGGGGTATCAGGCCATCAGATGAAGATGGTTGTCCCAGAGCCCCGCCGGCAATTCCAGCGGCTTGGCCAGCAGTTGTTCCTGGCGGCAATCGTAGTAACGGCAACGGCCCTGCCCCGAGGTCACGACAAAGCCATCCTTTACCGCACCGACGCCAGCACAATCAGGCAAAGGCGCATCGAGGCGCAGTTCGCCGCTGTCCAGATCCCAGATAAAGAAACGATTGCCGCGCGGCGCCGTCAACGCGACCAGACGCAGATCGCTGTGCACCGCGACGCTGGCGGTGTAGTGCCCCATCGCCTGCAACTGCTGCTCGGCCACCGGGAACGCCACGAACGCTTGTCCCGGTCGCTTGATCGCCAACAGCTCCGAACGCTCGTGGGACGGCCCCATGAATTGCTGACCGGCGACGATGGTGCCGTCACTGGCGATGCCCAGGTGGCGGACGCTGTTCATCTGCTGGGCGAGGGTTTCCTTGCTCAGCAACGTGCCGTCGCGCTGCATCAGCACCAGGCTCGGTTCCATGGCGTTAAGGTTCATGTCGACGCGGCTTTCCGCCTCGGTGCGAATCCCGCCGTTGGCCACTACCAGCGTCTCGCCGTCGGGCATCCACGACACCTGATGCGGGCCGAGGCCATGGGTGGAAATCTCGCCCGTGTGCACCAGCCGCTCGCCTTCGAACTTATACACACCGAGCAAACCGCGACCAGGATCGGTCGTATCGTTTTCGGTGGCGTACAGGTATTCGCCGTCCTTGTGCACCACGGCGTGGCCGTAGAAGTGCCGGTCCGGCTGCGAGGTCACGGTCTGCAGCAGCTTGCCGTCGCGCAGGTCGATCAGGTAACTCTCGGTTCCCGGACGCCGCGCGACGAACAGCGCCAGCGGCTGCGTCGGATGATTGATGATGTCGTGACAACGCTGGCCGACGTGGGTGGCGAACACCCGCGTACCGTCGAGCCGATAGCCGACGGCGTAATGCTTGCCGTCAGTATCGTCGCGCGCCGACAGCAACAGCGGGCTCTGATCCTTGCGTTTGAACAGCGTCCAGCCGCCCAGCGTCACTGCTCCCAGCAGTGCACTACCTAAAGTCAGAACCTGACGTCGCAGCATGGCACTCGCCCTCATCAGTCACCGTCGTTGGCGTTGAAGCCCAGTTGGATGCCCAGCGCCTTGGCCAGCTCGCCTTCATGCAGGCGATGGACGACGTTGAGGCTGTCGTAGATATCGTTGAGTTGCTGGCGCCCGGCGTCGTCTTCGAGCATTTCGCCGAGCGAACGCTGGGTGCTGTCGAACAGCTTCAGCGAAGCGGCATAAGCGGCATCGATCTTGTCCGCCAACGGTTTCTGCTCGGCCGGCAGCAGACCGCGCAGGCCTTTGTTGTCGACGCCTTCCCAGACGGTTTTGGCTGCGGCAAGGCTGGCTTCCAACGCCGACAGCGACGACTGGCTGCGCCACGCATCCGCCTGGAATGGCTGCGGCACGCCTTTGCTTTGCCGGCCCATCGGCGTGCCGAGTTTTTTCTTCAGGGTATCCAGTGCCGTCACTTGTACGCGCAGCAGATCGGCGATCGCTTCGTGGGAGTCGGCGTAGCGCTGGTTAGGGAACTTGCTCATCTGCGCGAGCATGCCGTCGGTGTTGTTCCAGCCCTGCAGGATTTCTTCCGCCAGTTGCTTCTGGCGTTCGCCGATGGCGATCAGCAGCGGGCAGTATTTGGCTTTTTGCGCGTCGTTGGCGACGTCAGGCTTGGCGTCGAAGAGGATGTATTCGTAAGCCGACAGGCCCTGCACCACGACGCTGGATTTGGCCAGTGCGGCGGCATCGATCTGCGGCTGGGCGACGACCAGTTGCTCGACCTGACGGCCAACCAGGTTTTTCTTGTCCGGCCAGAACTGCACTTGCCACGAACGATTGCCCTCGGCCAGCGGGCCGATCAGCAGCGGTTGCAACTCGGCCCAGGCTTTCTGCGCGTGAAGGAAGTCGGCACGGGCGGTTTCCAGGGTCTCTTTGCCCTGGCAGTAGGCGAGGGCGCTGACCGCCAGTTGCCGGTCGGCTTCGACCCAGCGAGTGTAGGTCGGCAGGATCACCGATTTGGCGATCGCCGCCGAAGTGACCGCTTGCGGGTCCTGCGGCGAGCAGGCGCCGAGGGCGAGCGCGGCAAGGCTGGTGAACAGTAACTTGGGACGGAACATGTCGGGCTCCCGATGCTTTTTCAGTATTTAAAGTGAGTTCAGAAACGCCAGCAACGCAGCGCGCTGCTCGGCATTGAAAGACAAAACCTGTTGCTGCGCCGCCGTCGCCTCGCCGCCATGCCAGAGCACCGCTTCGAGCAGGTTGCGTGCGCGACCGTCATGCAAAAACTGGGTGTGACCGCTGACCGCTTGCGTCAGACCAATCCCCCACAACGGCGGCGTGCGCCAGTCGCGGCCGGAGGCCTTGAATTCCGTGCGGTTGTCCGCCAGGCCTTCGCCCATGTCATGCAGCAGCAAGTCGCTGTATGGACGAATCACCTGATTGGCCAATTCCGGTTCGGCGGCATCGGCGGCCGTGGTGTATTTCGGCGTGTGGCACGACTGGCAACCGGCCTGGAAAAACAGATTCTTGCCGGCCAGCACCTGTGGATCGTTGACGCCACGGCGCGCCGGCACTGCGAGATTGCGGCTGTAGAACAGCACCAGCCGCAGAATGTTGTCGCTCACCTCCGGTTCACCGTCCGGGCCATTGCCGTTCGGCGCCTGTTTGCAGGCAGTCTGCGCCTCGGTGCAATCGTCGAACGGCCGCAGGCTGGTGGTCAGGCCCATGTCACCGGAGAACGCGTGAACATTCTGTTGATTGAGATTCGGTTGCCCGGCTTTCCAGCCGAACCGGCCGATGACGGTTTTCTGCAACTGGTCATCCCAGACCTGGTTGGGTCGGCCATTGATGCCGTTGCTCTCTTTCGCCTGGGCGGCGGCGTTGGCGAGGATCGCCTCTTCAGGGATCGCTTCGAGCAGGCCCAGACCAATCATCGGCGGCGCCACCCGCGCGGAAAAACGCGTGTCCGGGTGCATCGGCCCGTAACCGAGTTGAGTGATCTGCAAGGTCGGTTTGCGCAGCTCGACTTCAGTGCCGTCCTTGAAGCGTACGGGCACCGGCGTGTAGTCCACCCGCACCTTGCCTTCCGGGGGAACGCCGGGCACGGCCATATCCTGGAACTGCCCGCCATATACCGGCTCCGGCACCACGCCGAGCTGTTGGATGACTTTGGCGTATTGCGGCGCGTCGGGAATCGACAGGCGCACCAGCATCGACACCGCATTGGATGCGTCAGGTGCCGGCGGATGCCCGCGACCGTCCTTGATGTGGCAATTCTGGCAGGCGTTGGTATTGAACAACGGGCCGAGGCCATCGCGGGCCGTGGTGGTCGACGGCGCGATCACCCACGGGCTGCGAAAGAAACTGTTGCCGACACTGAAGTCCACCCGCCGCGAGGGCGGCAAGTTGGCCGATGGCAGGGAGAAGGCGTTCTGATCGCTCTTGCGCACAGTCGCCGCACCGCCCGAACGCGCTTCCCCCGGCTCGGCCTTGGTGAAACGCGGGGCGTCATCGCAGGCACTCAGGCCCAGGGCCAGCAACAGTGCGGACAAGCGAAGAGGCAGCGAGGGCATCAGACATCCTGCGGACGGGCAAAAATGAAGGCGCAAAGTCTAACAGGGCGGGGGAGTTTGAATAAGAGGAATTATCGTTTGCTTGATATCGCGCAAGCTTTGAAGCGCATGCCAACACTGTGGGAGCGAGCCTGCTCGCGAAAGCGATGCCCGACGCGCTGAAAATGCTGCGCCGGATAAAGCCTTCGCGAGCAGGCTCGCTCCCACAGGGATAGTGGTGTGCCAATAATGAAAAAGGCGACCCGAAGGTCGCCTCTTTTTGACGCGGACGCTGCGATCAGAATTCGTGATCGGCGCTGTCCGGGTTCAGGTCGCTGATGCCCAGTTTGCCCGCAGCGGCTTCGATCGAGCCGGTCTGCTTGACCAGCGCGGCGATGGCGTCGCGAACGACCTGGTTGCCAGCGGTGTTGCCGGCAGCGATCAACTGGTCGTAGTGCTCACCCTTGTTGGCGTGATCGACCATGACCTGGATCTTCGCTTCGGTCGCGGCCAGATCGGCTTTCAGCGCGGTGTCGGCAGCCGGATCGGCCTTGGCCACCAGCGACGACAGGCTGGCGCCGGTCATCTTGGTGCCGTCAACACGGGTGTACTCGCCCAGGTAAACGTTACGCACGCCTTTGGCGTCGTAGAAGTGCGAGTAGTGGGTGTTGTCGCTGAAGCAATCCTGCTCGTCTTCAGGGGAGTTGGCTTCCAGGGAAACCTTCATGCGCTCGCCCGCCAGTTCACCCAGGGACAGGCTGCCCATGCCGAAGAGCATTTTGCGCATGCCGGTTTCGCCTGGCTCGGCTTCCAGCGTGGCGCGGTAGTTGTCGGCCACGTTCGGCTTCCAGTTGGCGACCATTTCTTCCAGATCGCTGACCAGCAGTTGGGTCACGGCTTTCAGGTAGGCGCGACGACGCTCGTTGTGACCACCGGTGGCACCGGCGCCTTCCAGGTAGTCCGAGGCCGGACGGTTGCCAGCGCCAGGGCCGGTGCCGTTCAGATCCTGGCCCCAGAGCAGGAATTCGATCGCGTGGTAGCCGGTGGCGACGTTGGCTTCGGAACCGCCCAGCTCGTTGAGGCTGGCGAGTTTTTCCGGGGTGATTTCTTTCACGTCGACTTTGTCTTCGCCGACCTGCACTTCGGTGTTGGCAATGATATTGGCGCTGGCGCCCGGGTTACCCAGTGCGTGCTCGTAGGATTTGTCGACGTAGTCGATCAGGCCTTCGTCCAGCGGCCAGGCGTTAACCTGACCTTCCCAATCGTCAATGATGGTGTTGCCGAAGCGGAACACTTCGCTCTGCAGGTACGGCACGCGCGCGGCGACCCAGGCAGCCTTGGCGGCTTTGAGGGTGTCGGCATTCGGCTTGGCGAGGAACGCGTCGACCGCAGTTTGCAGGGTTTTCGCAGTGGATTCGGCATCGCTGTAAACGGCGAAGACCATGTCGGCATAGTGCGCGACCACAGCCTTGGCGGCAGCATCGTCAACTTTACCGGCAGCAGGAGCCGGTGCAGCGGCAGGGGCTGGAGCAGCGCTGCTGGAAGCCGGAGTCATTTCGGAGGCTTTTTCTTTGTCCTTGCCTTCGCCGCAACCGGCGAGGGAAATAGCGATGGCCAGCAGACTGGCGGTAGCCAGAGGCATACGAATCATGGCGAACATCCTGCTTCGGTAGTTGAATGGACTGGCGCCGGGGGCGCGCAAAACTGCGACATAATGCAAATCTTTCGCATTATGTGTAAAGGCGTGCTTGGAAATATTTCTTATTTGCGCATGAAGATCAAAAGATCGCAGCCTCGTTGCACTCGTCAGCTCCTACAGAAGGAACGCATTTCAAATGTAGGAGCTGCCGAAGGCTGCGATCTTATAAAATAGCCGCGTTGCTGCGTTGCGCCTGCTTGAGGTAAATACCCAGCTCCCGCGCTGGCAGCGGTTTGCTGTAGTGGTAGCCCTGACCTTCGTGGCAACCCTCGGAAATGATGTAGGTTTCCTGCTCGGCGGTCTCCACGCCCTCGGCAATCACCTGCATGCCCAGGCTCTTGCCCAGCTGGATGATCGCGCGAACGATGGTCGCGTCATCGTCGTCATCGAGCAGGTCCTGCACGAAGCTCTTGTCGATCTTGATCTTGTCCAGCGGCAGGCTTTTCAGATAACTGAGGGACGAGTAGCCGGTGCCGAAGTCGTCGATCGCGATCAGCGCACCGGAGCGGCGCAGGCTCAGCAAATGCTGGGCGGCGGTGGTGATGTCTTCCATCAGGCCGGTTTCGGTGACTTCCAGTTCCAGACTGCGCGGCGGCAGGCGGTACATCTGCAACAGGTTGTTGACCACCCGTGGCAGCTCGGCGTGGTGCAGTTGCACGGTGGACAGATTCACCGCCATGCGCAAATCGACAAAACCTTGATCGTGCCATTCGCGCAATTGCTTGCAGGCCTGATCGAGCACCCACTCGCCGATGGCGATGATCGTGCCGTTCTGTTCGGCCAGCGGAATGAACAGGTCCGGCGGCACCAGCCCGTGTTCCGGATGTTGCCAGCGAATCAGCGCTTCGACGCCAACCACGCGGTGATCGCGATAGCTGATCTGCGGCTGATAGACGAGGTAGAACTGGTCGCGGATCAGCGCATCGCGCAAATCTTTTTCCAGCTCGCGACGACGGCGCATCTCGCTGTCGACGCTGGCGATATAGAACTGATAGCGATTGCGCGAGCGGGTCTTGGCCAGGGTCATGGTCTGCTCGGCTTTCTGCAACAACTTCTCGGTGCTGTCGCCGTCCTCCGGAAACAGGGTGATGCCGATGGTCGCGCGCAGGCGGATTTCCTGATCGTCGAGGGCGAAGGGCGCCTCAAGATCATCGAGAATGCTCTGCGCCAGTTCTGCTGCTTCGTAAGGCTGTTCAATGTCGGCCTGCACCAGCGCGAACTGATCGCCGCCCAGGCGAGCGAGGGCGCCCAGGCGACCGCTGTGGGCACGTAAACGATCGGCCAGGGCCAGCAGCAATTGGTCGCCGGTCTGGTAGCTGAATTGCTCGTTGATGCCCTTGAAGTCATCCAGGCCGACGCACAACACCGCGACGCGGCGCTGCAGCTTGCCGGCATCCACCAGAATCTTGTCCAGTTGCTGCTGCAATTGCTGGCGGTTCGGCAGGCCGGTGAGGAAGTCGTACTGGGCCATGCGCAGCAGG
Source organism: Pseudomonas sp. FP1762 (assembly GCF_030687105.1). Classification (NCBI taxonomy): domain Bacteria; kingdom Pseudomonadati; phylum Pseudomonadota; class Gammaproteobacteria; order Pseudomonadales; family Pseudomonadaceae; genus Pseudomonas; species Pseudomonas sp. FP1762. Next base: position 4,676,961 of record NZ_CP117458.1, on the reverse strand, counting down.
CTGTTTTCCGCTTCGTGGCGCAGGTGGGTGTTGCGTTCGATGGACTCGAGCAACTGGTTGGCAGTGTTGATCCACAGGCCCAGTTCGTTCTTTTCGTGGCCCTTGATCTGCGGAATCTTGTGCTCGCTGGGACGATCGGGGTTGATTTCGGTGAGGTGCTCGATGATTCGTGACAGCGGTTTGGTCAGCAGCCAGTGATAGACCAGATACAGCACCAGCCCCAACGCCAGTGCGCGCAACACCCCGGAAATGAAAATGATCACCGAGCTGACGATGAAACCTTCGCCATAAGTGGCGGTGTCGAGGGTGATGCTCAGGTCGCCGTAGTATTCGCTGTAAGGGCCACGGCCGACCAATTGCGTGGTAAAGGTGCGTTCCTGGCCGAGAATCAGGTCGGTCAGCCAACGGCTATTGGAATGCTGCAGTTCGCGGGATTTTTGCGCCAGCATGGCTTCGTTGGGGTGGCCGATGGAGGCCTGACGCACGGCGTCGTCCTGGAACAGCCCTTCGATCACCTGCATGCCCATTTCCCGGTCCAGGCTGTACACGGCCTGGGTCGATGGATCGCGGAACATGTCGAGGATGCGCTCGGCGTCGCCGGCAACCGCCTGACGGGTCTTGTAGGCATCGAAGACAATCTGCGCGCAGCTCAAGACTACGCCTACGATCAATGCCGACAGGAGCACGACCCGGAGCAACTTCACCGACAAGCTGTTCTTGAGTTCCAGCTTCAAAGGGTTATTCCTTGTTCCGTGCGGGTAGCGTCAAGTTGCCATGAGTATTGGCAATCCCGGGTTGGCAGTCAAAGGGACAATCGGGCACGGGAAAAGTCGCCGTGATCCTGGCCGCAATGTCGTCATTTGAGTAATAGCTCTGAATTAACTGTGTCGGTTGCAATTGCCTTCAACTTGAGCACTGGGCCAAAGATTTTTTCCTGTCTGTGATGGTAGACGGCTGGGGGCTGGCGGCAAACGGCGCGAAGCTGCTTTTACCGTGCGAGAAACGCCATGCGCCGGGCATAAAAAAACCCGGCAGAAGCCGGGTTTTTCATCTGGCGCGCAGCTTAAGCGGTGAAGGTTTTGCCTTCGAACTGCTCGGCCACGAACTTCCAGTTGACCAGGTTCCAGAACGCTTCAACGTACTTCGGACGCAGGTTGCGGTAGTCGATGTAGTAAGCGTGTTCCCAGACGTCGCAGGTCAGCAGCGGGGTGTCGCCGCTGGTCAGCGGGTTGCCGGCGCCGATGGTGCTGGCCAGGGCCAGGGAACCGTCAGCCTTTTTCACCAGCCAGCCCCAGCCGGAACCGAAGGTGCCGATCGAGGTTTTGCTGAATTCTTCCTTGAACTTGTCGAACGAACCGAACGCTGCGTTGATGGCATCTGCCAGTGCGCCGGTTGGTTGACCGCCGGCGTTTGGCGCCAGGCAGTTCCAGTAGAAAGTGTGGTTCCAGACCTGAGCGGCGTTGTTGAAGATGCCGCCCGAAGAAGTCTTGACGATTTCTTCCAGGGTCTTGCCTTCAAACTCGGTGCCTGGCACCAGGTTGTTCAGGTTCACGACGTAGGTGTTGTGGTGCTTGTCGTGGTGGAACTCCAGGGTTTCCTTGGAGATGTGCGGCTGCAGGGCATCGTGTGCGTAAGGCAGCGGCGGCAATTCGAAAGCCATGATGATTCTCCTAATCAGGTCTGTTGCGGTGAGCGCAAGGCCGATCACGGGCGGCCGGAAATGCACCGGCGAGTTTTTACTCTTTGCGGCGCAGGGTTCGGATCATAGCACCGGGGTCGCGCCTTAACCACGCAACAACTGTGTGGGATAGAGGTTCCAGAGCCTTTGCGAATAAATCATCCGGCGATGATCAACTGCGCGGCGACGGTGAACATCATTAACGCCACCACCAGATCGAGAATGCGCCACGTGCTCGGGCGGGCCAGCCACGGTGCCAGCCACGCCGCGCCGAGGGCCAGGGTGAAAAACCACAGCAACGATGCACTCGCCGCGCCGACCACATAAGCGCCCGGCACCGATTGCTGCGCGCCCAGCGAGCCGATCAGCAATACCGTATCGAGATAAACGTGGGGGTTGAGCAAGGTCACCGCCAGCGCGCTGAGCATCACTGCGCGCAGCGAACGCACGCTCTGGTTTTCGCCTTGCTCAAGGCTCTGTTTCGAGCAGGCCCGGCGCAGTGCCTGGCTGCCGTACCAGATCAGAAACGTCGCACCGCCCCAACGGGCGATCGCCAGCAGGGTCGGGTTCTGCGCGAGGATCGTCGCCAGGCCGAACACCCCGGCCGCGACCAGAATTGCGTCACACACCACGCACAATGCCGCCACCGGCAAATGGTGTTCACGGCGCAGGCTTTGCGCCAAGACGAAAGCGTTCTGCGTGCCGATCGCCATGATCAGGCCGAACGCCACCAACAGGCCGTTTACGTAGCTTTGCCACATGGGAGAGATCCTTGAAAGAGAGTGCTTGCTGGCTATTCTCCGGTGTGACGCTGTATAAGAAAAACCAATAGTGCTGATCGCCCATTAGGAAAACTGATGTTCGACTATAAGTTGCTTTCCGCGCTCGCCGCTGTGGTCGAGCAGGCCGGATTCGATCGCGCCGCACAGGTGCTCGGCCTGTCGCAGTCGGCGATCTCCCAGCGCATCAAATTGCTTGAAGCGCGGGTCGGCCAGCCAGTGCTGGTGCGCGAAACACCGCCATCGCCGACCGAGATCGGCCGACGCTTGCTCAACCATGTGCAGCAGGTGCGTCTGCTCGAGCGCGACTTGCAATCAGTGGTGCCGGCGCTGGACGAAGAAGGCCTGCCCGATCGCCTGCGCATCGCCCTCAACGCCGACAGCCTCGCCACTTGGTGGGCCGAGGCCGTCGGCGATTTCTGCGCCGAGCAGCATTTGTTGCTCGACCTGATCGTCGAAGACCAGACCGTCGGTCTCAAGCGCATGCGTGCGGGTGAAGTGGCCGCATGCCTGTGTGCCAGCGAGCGGCCGGTGGCGGGAGCCCGCAGCGTGTTGCTCGGCGCCATGCGTTATCGGGCGCTGGCCAGTCCAGCCTTCCTTGCTCGGCATTTTCCCGAAGGCGTGCGCGCCGAACAGCTGCCGCGCACCCCGGCGCTGGTGTTCGGTCCGGACGATTTCCTTCAGCATCGCTATCTGGCGCTGTTGGGCGTCGACGGCGCGTTCGAGCACCATTTATGCCCGTCCTCCGAAGGCTTCATCCGCCTGACCGAAGCCGGTCTGGGCTGGGGCCTGGTGCCGGAACTGCAGGTGCACGAGCAATTGCAACGCGGGGTGCTGCGCGAATTGCTGCCAGATAAACCGATCGACGTGCCGCTGTACTGGCATCATTGGCGCAATGGCGGCCAGTTGCTCAATCTACTGACCGAACAACTGCTGCGCTCCTCAAAGCAATGGCTAGTGGCTTGAACGCAGCAACAAGCGTCAAGCTGCAAGCGGCAAGAATACGTACCGTTTCAACTTGCAGCTGAAAGCTCGAAGCTTGCAGCTGCTTCCCTGGAGTTTTTGATGAAGATTTTGGTTACCGGCGCCAGTGGCTTTATTGGCGGGCGCTTTGCGCGTTTCGCCCTGGAGCAGGGCCTTGAAGTGCGGGTCAACGGTCGCCGGGCCGAGAGCGTCGAACATCTGGTGCGCCGGGGCGCGGAGTTCGTGCCGGGCGATCTGACCGACGCCGATCTGGTGCGGGATCTGTGCAGCGATGTCGAGGCCGTGGTGCATTGCGCCGGTGCTGTCGGTGTGTGGGGGCGTTATCAGGACTTTCATCAGGGCAACGTCGAAGTCACCGAAAACGTCGTCGAAGCCTGCCTCAAGCAGCGGGTGCGGCGGCTGGTGCATCTGTCGTCGCCATCGATCTATTTCGATGGCCGCGACCATGTAGGCCTGACCGAAGAGCAAGTGCCCAAACGCTTCAAGCATCCCTACGCCGCGACCAAGTATCTGGCCGAGCAGAAAGTCTTCGGTGCCCAGGAATTCGGTCTGGAAACCATCGCCCTGCGCCCGCGTTTCGTCACCGGTGCCGGTGACATGAGCATCTTCCCGCGCCTGCTGAAGATGCAGCGCAAGGGCCGGCTGGCGATCATCGGCGACGGCTTGAACAAGGTCGATTTCACCAGCGTGCAAAATCTCAACGAAGCCATGCTTAGCAGCCTGTTGGCGCAAGGTTCGGCGCTGGGCAAGGCCTACAACATCAGCAACGGTACGCCGGTGCCGCTGTGGGACGTGGTCAATTACGTGATGCGCCGGATGGACGTCAATCAGGTGCGCAAATATCGCTCCTACGGTCTCGCGTACAGCGTCGCGGCGCTCAATGAAGGCGCGTGCATGCTCTGGCCGGGACGCCCGGAGCCGACCCTGTCGCGTCTGGGCATGCAGGTCATGAAAAAAAATTTCACCCTCGACATCAGCCGCGCCCGGCATTATCTCGACTACGATCCGAAAGTCAGCCTCTGGGCTGCCCTCGATGAGTTCTGTGCGTGGTGGAAAGCCCAGGACATCCGTTGAAACGATTCGGCCGGGCGGCAATGAACCGCCTTGCGGGTTGAGGGTCAATGCCTGCGGCTGCGGCGGTTATACTTCGCAGCATTTAGCCATCACCGCGTTTGCCAAAGGTTGCCTCAATGTCCATGCGAAACGATGCCCACGACGACGATTTCGATAACGTGCCAAGCCTGCGCGCTGACCCGTTCGACGACGATGACATCGCGCCCAGCCCCCGCACTTCCGTGCATTCGCGCACGGCGCCAGTGGTCAAGGTCAGGGCCGCCAGCACCGGGCCGCTGTGGGCGCTGGTCGGTGCGTTGTTTTTCGCCTTCATCGGTCTGGCCTGGTGGAGCTTCCAGCAGATCTCGCTGATGGAACAGCAACTGGTCGCCACCCAGGAAAGCTTCGCCCGCATCAGCGAAGAAGCGGCGGGGCGCCTGCAGGATATTTCCGGCAAGGTCGTCGCCAGCCAGAGCAACGTCAACAGTGACAGCGAAGCGCTGAAGCTGCAGATCAAACAACTCGAAGGCAAGCTGCTCGACCAGAGCAAGCAGCAGCAAGGCGTGGCCGGGCAGACCAGCGAGCTGGACAAGCGGCTGGCGCAAATGACCGCGCAGACCACCGAACAGCAGAACGCCAATACGCAGTTGCAGGCTCAGGTCAAAGCCTTGAGCGCCGAGCTGGCGACCATCAAAAGCACCCCGGCCGATACCAGCAAGGTCGATGCGCAGTTGAAAGCCTTCGACGCCCAGTTCAAAAGCCTCGGTGCCGATATCGCCGCGCTGAAGAAACAGGGCAACCCGAGCGCGGCGATCGATCGTCTGGAGCAGGACATCGTGGTGCTGAAAAGTCAGCAGGACAATCGCCCGGCAGCGCCACAGGGTGGCGGTAATACTGCCGAGTTCGATGCGTTCCGCGCGCAGATGACCCGCAACCTCAATACCTTGCAGGCGCAGATCCAGAATCTCCAGCAGCAGATCAATTCCCGCCCGTAGCGACTGATCTGTCGCCCGGAGGGCTTTGTCCCCTCACCACAGGGGCCTGTAATCCCCTGCATCATTCTGAATACTCGTACATCAGCCCAAGCCGTCTACGCTCTTGAGACACCAAAAAGAACGAGGGATGCGCTATGGGGTTTTTGCATAAAGTGGCCTGGCTCGGCCTGATTCTGCTGGCCGGTTTCGGCCAGGCCAGCGCCGCCACCGCCGCCAAGGATGACAGTCAGGCGGCCATCGCCCTGCTGGAAAAAGCCTTGGCCTACTACCACGACAATGGCGACAAGGCCTTCGCCGCCTTCAGCCGCCAGGGTGAGTTCGTCGACAAGGATCGCTACGTGTTCGTCCTCGACACCAAAGGCGTCATGCTTGCCAGTGGCGGGCCGTCATCGGCGCTGATCGGCCGTGATGTCAGCGAAGTGCTCGGGCCGGATCTGCAGAAGGCGTTCAAGGATGCGCTGAAAGTGCCGGAAGGCAACGGCATCCAGCAGGCCGAATACCGCTGGCAGAATTGGGCCGACGGCAAGGTCGAGCGCAAGCATGTGTTTTATCAGCGCGTCGGGCAGCGCATTCTCGCGGTGGGTTACTACTTGCCACGGGCTTCGGCTGAGCAGGCCAAGGCCTTGCTGGACAAAGCCGCGACGGATCTGGGCAAGGACGAGAAGGGCACGCTGGTTGCGATCAACTCGCTCAAGGGCGGATATCTGCAGGATGACCTGTATGTCTTCGTGGTCGATCTGAACAACCAGCGTTATGTCGCCCACGGCACCAATCTGCGCTTGATCAACACTGATTTTGGCAAGGTCAAGGACCCGGAAGGCAAGCCAGTGGGCGAGCCGATTCTGGCGCTGATCGGCAAGCAGGATGAAGGCGAATACGAATACCGCTGGAAAAACCCGGTGACCGGCAAGATCGAGGACAAGCATGCGTACCTGAAAAAGGTCGGGCATTTCCTCGTCGCGGTGGGCTACTACAGCCCTTGAGAGAACACCGTTCCCTTGTGGGAGCGAGCCTGCTCGCGAAGCGGTGTGTCATTCAGCTATGTGTCGGCTGACACCGCGCATTCGCGAGCAGGCTCGCTCCCACAGTGGTATTTGTTGCGGCAATTATTTCGCGCCGTGCTCCCGTCCGCGCAGCAGGTTGTTCGGCATGGCAATCGCCGCTGCCAGCCCCAGCAACGACACTGCCGTGCTGACCCAGAGCAAGTGGCGGAAGGTCACCAGCAGCTCCGCGCGCAAAGCGTTCTGCGCTTCGCCGGGTGCGGCGTTCAGGCCATCGAGCAGGACGTTGCCCGAATGCCCTTCGCTGATCAGCGAACTGTTCGTCAGGTGGGCGAAACTGGAGTCGTGCAGCAACGCCAGCAGCAGCGCCGACATCAACGCCACGCCCACCGCGCCGCCCAGTGAGCGGAACAGGTTGGTGGTGCTGGTGGCGACGCCGATGTCGCGTTGTTCCACCGAGTTTTGCGTGCCGACCAGCGAGGTCGGGAACTGCATGCCGCTGGCGATGCCGCTGAGCAGCATGAACAGACCGCTGAGCAGCGTTGCTTGTGGCGGACTGAAGGCCATGCCGAGAATCGAGATCGGCATGAGGATCGCCCCGGTGAGAATCTGCGGTTTGTAGCGTCCGGTAATCGAGGTGCGGCGGCCGGCGAAATAGGCACCGATCGGCAAGCCCATCGCCAATGGCAGCAAGTGCAGCGCTGCGCTGTCGGCGCCAGCGCCGGTGACGCTTTGGAAACGCAATGGCATCAGCACGATCAGCGAGATGGCCTGGAAACTGGTGAAGAAGATCGTGCACCAGCACAGCAGCGCGCTGCGATTGGTGAACAAGTGCATCGGCAGCAATGGCTCACGTGCACGGCGTTCATGCCAGACGAACAGCGCCAGCACCACCACGGCGCAGGCGAACAGGCCGAGCACTTCGCCGCTGCGCCATGAATGACCCTGGCCGACTTCGGTGATGCCGAGCAGCAACGCCGTGAGACCAATGATCATCAGCACCGTGCCGAGGTAATCGATCACCGGTTTGCGCTGCGGAATCGGCAAGCCGCGCAGGTTGCGCCGTGCCACCCACCACGCGCCAAGCCCCAGCGGCAGGTTGATCAGAAACACCCAGCGCCACGACAGGTATTCGGTCATGTAGCCGCCGAGCACCGGGCCGGCGACGCTGGCCACGGCGTACATGCTGCTGAAGTAACCCTGATAGCGCCCGCGTTCACGTGGCGGGACGATGTCGCCGATGATCGCCTGACTCACCGAGATCATGCCGCCGGCGCCGATGCCCTGAAGGATCCGCGCCAGCACCAGTTGCTCCATGCTCTGCGCCATGCCGCAGAACAGCGAGGCGAGGGTGAACAGGCCCATGCCGAACAACATCAGTTTGCGCCGCCCGTACAGGTCGCCGAGTTTGCCGTAGATCGGCACCGCCACGGTCATCGCCACCATGTAACCGGAAATCACCCAGGCCAGCAGGCTGACGTCCTTGAATTGCGCGGAGATCGCCGGCATCGATACGGCGACGATGGTCTGGTCCAGCGCACCGAGGAAGATCGCCATCATCAAGGCGACCAGCACGCTGCGAATGGCCGGTTTGGGCGTTTCAGGTTGATTGAGAGTGGTCACGGGCGAGCCTGCGGGCATTGATGGACCCGCGCGGCCATCGCGCGCGGGTGGATGCTCGCAGTGTAAGTCGGTAGGAAGCTATTCGATAGCCTCGTACGGAAGCCCGACGTAATTTTCTGCAATGGTTTTTTGCCCGGCTTGCGAGCTGACAAAATAGTCCAGTTCCGAAGCGCTGATGCGCTGGCTGAACTCATCGTGATCGTCGAAGCGATGCAGCATCGAAGTCATCCACCAGGAAAACCGCTCGGCTTTCCACACCCGGCGCAGGCAGATTTCCGAGTATTTTTCCAGCAGATCAGTGCGGCCTTCGCGATAGACCTTCAGCAGAATATTGAACAACGTGCTGACATCACTGGCGGCCAGGTTCAAGCCCTTGGCGCCGGTGGGCGGGACGATATGGGCAGCGTCGCCGACCAGGAACATCCGGCCGTATTGCATCGGTTCGACGACAAAACTGCGCAGCGGCGCGATGCTTTTTTCGATCGAAGGGCCAGTCACCAGTTTTTTCGCGAGGGCATCCGGCAGGCGTTTTTTCAGCTCATCCCAGAAACGCTGATCACTCCAGTCATCGACGTTTTCATCTGCCGGGACTTGCAGGTAATAGCGGGTGCGGGTGGCCGAACGCATGCTGCACAAAGCGAAGCCACGCTCGTGGCGGGCGTAGACCAATTCGTCGTGGACCGGCGGTGTGTCGGCGAGAATGCCCAGCCAGCCGAACGGGTAGACCCGCTCGAAGATCTTCAGGCAATCGGCCGGAATCGACTGCCGCGCGACGCCGTGGAAACCATCGCAACCGGCGATGTAATCACAATCGACGCGCCAGCTTTCACCGTCCTTTTCGAAGGTGACGAAAGCTTCGTCGCTTTTCATGCCGTGGGGAACGACATTGCTCGCCTGATAAATTGTCGGCGCCCCCGCGTCCCGACGAGCGGCCATCAGGTCGCGGGTGACCTCGGTCTGACCGTAGACCATTACTGTTTTACCGCCGGTCAGAGCGTGCAGATCGATGTGCACCTGACGCCCGTCCAGCGCCAGATCAAAGCCGCCATGAACCAGGCCTTCGGCATCCATTCGCTGACCGATGCCGGCCTCACGCAGCAGCTCTACCATGCCTTGTTCAAGCACACCGGCACGGATGCGCCCAAGAATGTAATCAGGCGTCTGGCGTTCGAGGATCAGGGTTTCGATGCCAGCGTTGTGCAGCAACTGGCCGAGGAGCAGTCCGGAAGGACCGGCGCCGATAATGGCGACTTGGGTTTTCAGGGTTTTCATTGTTTTTATGACTCGCAAGCTTCACGCAGCAACAGCCGGTGAATGATTTTATGGATCGAGTGCTTGCATTTTTCCCTTGCGGGTCTGTCAATTGAAGGTGAAAACTGAGCCGATACCTGTACATTCTGCCAATCGGTGCGATTATCGCCCAAAAACCAGAGGCCTGGATTGAAGTATGAACAAGCCTGCCCTGCCTTCTATTCCGGTGTTCAAGCTCTACGGTGAAAGCCTGGACTGGCCGACCCCGGACTTGCTGCACTGTGAAACCATTTCCTCGCGCAGTCGCGAACATCAATGGGAAATCAAACCTCACCGCCACGCGGATCTGTGCCAGCTGCTGTTCGTTTTCAAAGGTCAGGCAGAGCTTGAAATCGAAGGCCAGCGCACGCAACTCGAGACGCCAGCGATTCAGGTGCTGCCACCGTTATCGGTGCACGGGTTTCGTTTTTCCGAGGATGTTGAAGGCTTCATCGTCACCTTGGCCACACCGCTGATCAATCATTTGCAGGCGCAATTGGGTGATTCGGTACACGCCTTGGCTCGGGCGGAAAACTACCCGGCGGGCAAGGATGGCGATTATCTCAACAGCCTGTTTTCAGCCTTGCAGGCCGAGTACAACGGCCATCAACCGGCGCGGGAAATGCTCATGCATTCGCTGGTCAGTGTGATCATGGTCTGGGTCAGCCGTCAGGCGATCGTCCGCCACAAGGCCAGCCAACGGCCGCAACGCCAGCGCGAATACCTCAACGGTTTCATTCAGTTGGTGGAAGAGACTTACCGCCAGCACGTCAAGGTCGAAGACCTCGCCCATCGCCTGGGCATCTCCGTGTCGCATCTCAACGGCACCTGCCGTGAACTGGCCGGGCAACCGGCGTTGCAGATCATGCACGAGCGTCAGTTGCTGGAAGCCAAGCGCCTGCTGACCTACACCAGCATGACGATTTACGAGATGTCGGAGCTGTTGGGGTTTTCCGATCCGACCAACTTCACGCGCCTGTTCCGTCGCCGGGTGGGGATTTCGCCAAAGGCATTCCGCGACCGCTTGAAGGCCGAGCAACAATCCTGATGCGCTGATGAGCCCTGTGGGAGCGAGCCTGCTCGCGAATACGGTCGTTCATTCAGCAACTAGGCTGGCTGACACAGCGCATTCGCGAGCAGGCTCGCTCCCACAGCAGTTGCATTCCAGCGCAGGTCTATCAGCGCAATGCGTTCAGCGTGGCATTGTGCGGAATACACCGCTCATAGTTGCAGCTCGCATACTCACGCGGCAGCTGGCGCAACTGCTCGACCCGCCAGGCAGCGGTGCCGTACAGCGCCAGCGTGGCGGCGCAGGTGATGAAGATGGCGGCGTATCTTTTTGTTTTGATGTTCATGGTGTTCGACCTCTGAACGTCTACCTTGCGGTATTACTTTGAGCATAGGTCAGCGGCGCGTACTTGCCAGCGAGTGCGCTTGAGGATTTAGCCGGCCATTCAGCGAATTGATGCCTATGTGGGAGCGAGCCTGCTCGCGAAGGCGGTGGTCCAAGCGACATCAATGTTGAATGTACTGGCCTCTTCGCGAGCAGGCTCGCTCCCACAAGGGATCGGGTTTACAGGCCGTCATCCCAGGCCGGGGCCTCGGGAAAGCGCTGCACAAGAAAGTCGAGCATGCTGCGCAGTGCCGCCGGCATGTGTTTGCGTGAGGCGTACACCGCGTAGATATTCATCTGGCGCGGTTCGACATGTGGCAGCAAGCGCAGCAGTTCGCCGCTGTGAATATGCACGCCAGCCTGGTAGGTCGGCAGCATCGCCACGCCCGCGCCGGCCAGGGTTGCGCGCAGGAGGGTGCTGGCCTCGTTGGCGCTGATATTGCCCTGCACCGGCACCGAAACCGGTTCGCCATCCTCCTCGAAATGCCACAGGCTCTTGCCGAAATAGGAATGGGTCAGGCAGTTGTGTCGGCTCAGTTCCTCCACCCGCAACGGCGCCGGATGCTCAAGCAGATACGCCGGTGCTGCGCAGACCACCGAACGGCACACGGTCAAGCGTCTGGCGATCAGATTCGGATCAAGATCGTTGCTGGTGCGAATCGCCAGATCGATGCGCTCATCGACCAGATTCACCGTGCGGTCGAGCATCTGCAGATCGATGCTCACGCCGGGGTAAAGCTTGACGTATGCCGCCATCGCATCGGCCAGTTGCGCTTGGCCAAACGAGGTGCTGACGCTGATCCGCAGCAATCCGCGCGGCGCGTCATGGGGTTCACTGACGGCGGCCTGCATGTCGTGCGACAGGTCGATCATCTGCCGGCAGCGCGGGAGGATTTCGCTGCCGGCGGCGGTCAGGCTCAATTTGCGCGTGGTGCGGTGCATAAGCCGCGCGCCGACCCAGTCTTCCAGCTCCGCCAGATAGCGCGACACCACCGGCCGCGACAGGTCGAGGTGGTCGGCCGCCGCCGACTGGCTGCCCAGGTCCACGACCGTGACGAATACCCGCATTGCTTGAAGCCGATCCATGATTTGCCCGCTTTCAGAAACAAACTATGTCCAAGCATCGCATTTTTTGTACTGAGTCTGGCAACTAAGCTCTGTTGCATCGCCAGACTGGCATTCGCAATCCGGAGCAACACATGATCGGCTTTACCCCCTTCAAACGCGTTCTGCTCGCCGCAGCATTTTTCGGCTTTGCCGCCCATGCATCCGCCGCCGAGCTGAGCCTCGATGTCTACAACCCGGGCACCCAGGCGATTTTCCCGGTCAGCTCGGTGCTGGTCAGCGGTGAGAAAGAAGCGATTCTGGTCGACGCGCAATTCGGCAAATCCCAGGCTGAGCAGGTCGTGGAAAAGATCCGCGCCAGCGGCAAGCAATTGACCACCATCTACATCAGCCATGGCGACCCGGATTACTACTTTGGCCTCGACACCCTGACCAAGGCATTCCCGCAGGCGAAAGTGCTGGCTTCGCAGCCGACTGTCGATCACATCAAGCACACCGTCGACGGCAAACTGGCCTACTGGGGGCCGAAAATGGGCGCCGACGTGCCGGCGAAAACCATCGTCCCGGACGTGCTCAAGGGCGACAGCCTGACCCTCGAAGGCAAGCAATTGCAGGTGATCGGCCTCGACGGCAAGCAACCGGATCGCAGCTTCGTATGGATCCCGTCGCTCAAAGCAGTGGTCGGTGGCGTAGTGGTCGCCGAGAACATTCATGTGTGGATGGCCGACACCCAGACCGCGCAATCCCACGCCGACTGGCTGCACACCCTGCACACCATCGAAAGCCTGAAACCGCAAACCGTGGTGCCCGGTCATTTCCTGGGTGACAGCAGCCGCTCGCTGGCCAGCGTGAAATTCACCGCTGATTACATCAAGGCCTTCGATGCCGAAACCGCCAAGGCCAAAGACTCCGCTGCACTGATCGCAGCGATGAAAAAACGCTACCCGCAGCTGGGCGAGGAAAGCTCGCTGGAACTCAGCGCGAAAGTCGCCAAGGGCGAGATGCAGTGGTAAGCCGAACCTGAACACGCAGCCTTTTCAAGCCAACTGGAGAATGTCATGAGCAAGATCGCAATCATTGGCGCCACCGGCCGTGCCGGTAGCCAACTGCTGGAAGAAGCCCTGCGTCGCGGCCACAGCGTCACCGCCATTGCCCGCGATACCTCGAAGATCGGCAGCCGTGCCGGTGTCGTCAGCAAGAGCCTCGACGTGCTGGATTCGGCGGCGCTGCAAGCGGCGGTGGCCGGTCACGACGCAGTGATCAGCGCAGCGCATTTCGCCACCGTCCCGGCCTCGGCGATTGTCGGACCGGTAAAACAGGCGGGCGTGAAGCGCTTGCTGGTGGTCGGCGGCGCCGGTTCGCTGTTGCTGCCGGATGACACGCGAGTGATCGACAGTGCCGGTTTCCCGGCCGAATACAAAGCCGAGGCGAGCGCAGGTGCTGAGTTTCTTGATGCGTTGCGTCACGAGCAGGAACTGGACTGGACCTTTTTGTCGCCGTCGGCGGAGTTCGTCGAGGGTGAGCGCAGTGGCACATTCCGCGTCGGCAAGGATCATCTGTTGGTCAGTGCCGAAGGACGCAGCTGGATCACCTTTGCCGATTACGCGATTGCGCTGATTGACGAAGTGGAAACGCCGAAGCATTCGCGCCAGCGTTATACCGTCGGGTATTGAGTCAAGCCTTTTCCCCTCACCCCAGCCCTCTCCCGGGGGAGAGGGAGCCGACCGAGTTGTCTTGGGTCACGCATTGACCTGAACGACCGTGTCGATTATGGATTCGGCGTGGCTGTGTCAGGTCGATGAATTTCTTGAGTATCCCCAATCAGTTCCCTCTCCCTGGGGAGAGGGAGCCGACCGAGTTGTCTTGGGTCACGCATTGACCTGAACGGCCGTGTCGATTATGGATTCGGCGTGGCTGTGTCAGGTCGATGAATTTCTTGAGTGTCCCCAATCAGTTCCCTCTCCCTGGGGAGAGGGCTAGGGTGAGGGGAGAGGCTTCAGCGCAAATGAGCCTGCTCAACCAGCCAGAGCATCAGTTCCTCAAGTTGCGGCGAGGGTTCGGCTCCAGCAGGCACCACCACGTAATACGCCAACCCCGTCTTCACCTTCAACGCAAACGGCATCACCAGTCGTCCAGCGTCCAGATCATCACCAATCAGCGACCAGTCCCCGATCGCCACCCCCGTGCCGTGCGAGGCCATCGACATCGCCTGATCCAGCGTTTCGAAATGCTGCCCGCTGCCAAGGTTGCCCAATCGCAATCCCGCTGCATCGAGCCACACCGACCAGTCCTGAATGTCGTGGGTCGGGTGCAATAACAAGTGTTCCTGCAGGTCCTTTGGTGAATTCAGCGCCGGCGAGCCTTTGAGCAGTTGCGGCGAGCAGACCGGTGTCAGTTGCTCGTCGAACAGATGCAGTGCGCCTGGCGAATTGTCCGGCGGCGGACCGTAGATCACCGCGGCGTCGAATTGCTCGCGCTGGAAATCCACACCGTGTTGCAGCGAGGCCGTCAATTTCACCGGCACGTCCGGGCGTTCCTTCTGCCATTGCAGCAGGCGCGGCAGCAGCCAGCGCATCACGCAGCTTGGGGCCTTGAGTTGCAACGTCTGGTGTTTGAGCCCGATCTGCTCGGTCGCTTCACTGATCAGCCCGAAAACCTTCTCCACTTGTGGCAGCCATTCGCGGCCTTCGGCCGTCAGCGCCAGACCTCGGGCCAGACGGATGAACAGCGGATAACCGAGCTGTTCTTCCAGCCCGGCGATCTGCCGGCTCACCGCGCCCTGAGTGATGTGCAACTGCTCGGCGGCGCGAGTGAAATTGCAGCATTGCGCGGTGATCCAGAACGTATGCAGAGCGGGCAGGGGTGGCAGGCGTTTCATGGCGATCCGAGGTATGACGTGGGGACATGGCTAGTATGACTTTTAATCGATTGTTGCTGCCAGTTGCGCACCGTTCCAATGGGCACTCCACGGACCCTGTGGGAGCGAGCCTGCTCGCGAAGACGGTTCAAGGTTCGACACGGATGTTGGCTGGACCGCTTATTCGCGAGCAGGCTCGCTCCCACAGGGAGTGTTCAGTGAATGAAAGGGCAATCAACATGGCAACGTGCGGCGAAGTATTGGTCAGGCTGTTGGAAAATTACGGGGTCGAGCAGGTGTTCGGCATTCCCGGTGTGCACACCGTCGAGCTGTACCGAGGCCTCGCGCGTTCAAGCATCAACCACGTCACGCCTCGCCACGAACAGGGCGCCGGGTTCATGGCTGACGGCTATGCGCGTACCAGCGGCAAACCCGGTGTGTGTTTCATCATCACCGGCCCGGGCATGACCAATATCACCACGGCCATGGGCCAGGCTTACGCCGATTCGATTCCGATGCTGGTGATCTCCAGCGTGCAGTCGCGCAGTCAGTTGGGCGGTGGGCGCGGCAAGTTGCATGAGCTGCCGAACCAGAGCGCACTGGTCGGCGGCGTCGCAGCGTTCTCGCACACGCTGATGTCCGCTGCCGAATTGCCGGTGGTGCTGGCCCGTGCGTTTGCCTTGTTTCAGGCCGGACGACCACGACCGGTGCACATCGAAATTCCGTTGGACGTGCTGGTGGAAGAGGCCGATGAGTTGCTCGCCAGCCTGCCGGTGAATATCGACCGTGCCGGCGCCGCACCGGCTGCCGTGAGCCGCATGAGCGAAATGCTGGCCAGCGCGCAACGTCCACTGATTCTTGCTGGCGGCGGTGCTATCGACGCGGCGCCGGAGCTGACCCGACTCGCCGAACTGCTCGACGCTCCAGTGGCGCTGACCATCAACGCCAAAGGCATGCTGCCGACCAGCCATCCGTTGTTGATCGGTTCGACGCAAAGCCTGGTCGCCACTCGCGCACTGGTCGCTGAAGCCGACGTGGTGCTGGCGATCGGCACGGAGCTGGCCGAGACCGATTACGACGTCACTTTCGCCGGCGGCTTCGAGATTCCCGGCAAGCTGCTGCGCATCGACATCGATGCCGATCAGACCGTGCGCAACTACCCGCCGCACGTCGCACTGGTCGCTGATTCGCGCAACGCCGCGCAAGCCTTGCTCAGCGCCTTGTCGCACCAACCTCTGGCCGAGCGCCGCAATGATTGGGGCCAAGTCCGCGCCACGCGCCTGCGTAATGAATTGGCGGCGAGCTGGGATGCGCCGACGCTGGCGCAGACGCGTTTCCTCGAAACCGTGCTGCACGAACTGCCTGATGCGGTGTTCGTCGGCGATTCCACGCAACCGGTATACACCGGCAACCTCACTTTCAACCCCCAGCGTCCGCGTCGCTGGTTCAACGCATCCACCGGTTACGGCACCCTCGGCTATGCGTTGCCGGCGGCGATTGGCGCGTGGCTCGGTGGGCAACTCGATAACGGCGCGCGCCCGCCAGTAGTGTGCCTGATCGGCGACGGCGGCTTGCAGTTCACCCTGCCGGAACTGGCCAGCGCCGTTGAAGCACGGGTGCCGGTGATCGTGCTGCTGTGGAATAACCAGGGTTACGAAGAGATCAAAAAGTACATGGTCAACCGCGCCATCGAACCGGTTGGCGTGGACATCTACACCCCGGACTTCGTCGCCGTGGCCAAGGGCCTCGGTTGCGCCGCGCAAGCCATCAGCCGCATCGACGAATTGCGCGCAGCGCTGCGTAAAGCGACGGACCGGCAAGGCCCGACGCTGATTGAAATCGACCAGAACCAGTGGATGCAGGCGGTGGCCCAATGATCAGCTTTCCAACCACACTCGACGGCCTCTACATCAATGGCCAATGGTCGTCAGGCCGCGAACATCTGCGGGTGATCAACCCCGCTACCGAAGCGCTGCTGACCACCGTCAATGGCGGCGACGAACAGGCCGTCGACCAGGCGATCAGCGCGGCGACCGAGGCGTTCAAACACTGGTCGACAACCACCGGCGCCGAACGCGCTGCGATCCTGCGCAACATTGCCAACGGCGTGCGCAACGGTCGCGATCACTTGATGAACCTGCAGTCGAGTAATACCGGTAAACCGCAGTTCGAAGCGGCCATCGATGTCGATGACGTGATCGCCACTTTTGACTATTACGCCGAACTCGCCGAAGGCCTCGATGCCGGTCAGGACAGCAACGTGCCGTTGCCCAGCGATGATTTCAGTGCGCGCCTGCGGCGCGAGCCGTGCGGAGTGGTCGGGCTGATCGTGCCGTGGAATTTCCCCATGGTCACCACCGCGTGGAAACTGGCGCCAGCGCTCGCCGCCGGTTGCTGCGTGGTGCTGAAACCTTCTGAAGTGACGCCGTTGCCGGAGCTGGAACTGGCCGCGATCATCGCTGCATCCGGCTTGCCCGACGGCGTGTTCAATCTGGTCTGCGGCACTGGTCTGGCGGTAGGCGCGCCGTTGTCGGCCGATCCTCGCATCGCCAAGATCTCCTTTACCGGCAGCAACGCGGTTGGTGTGCAGGTAATGCAACGCGCTGCTGAAACCGTGAAGGGTGTGAGTCTGGAGCTGGGTGGCAAATCATCGTTGCTGGTGCTGGCGGATGCCGATCTGCAGCTGGCGGTGGAACTGGCTTGTGGTGGAGCGTTCTTCAACGCCGGGCAGATGTGCTCGGCCACCAGTCGGGTGCTGGTTGCCGAGGAATTGATGGATGAATTTCTTCAGCGCCTGCAAAAGCGCGCAGAGGCGATTCGAGTGGCCGATCCGTTCGATCCGGACGTGGAGATGGGCGCGCTGGTCAATCAGGCGCAGTACCAACGGGTGCTTGGGCATATTGATCGCGGTTTGAGCCCCGGGGCGAGGTTGGTGTGCGGCGGTAATCGTCCGGCGCATTTGCCGCGCGGTTATTTCCTGCAACCGACGGTGTTCACCGACGTGCCGCTGGACAGCGCCTTATGGCGTGAAGAGATTTTCGGCCCGGTGGTGTGTGTGCGCAGTTTCGGCAGCGAGGCTGAAGCGATTGCCTTGGCCAACGACAGCCAGTTCGGCCTGGTCGCGAGCGTAGTGACACGCGATGCCACCGCAGCAGATCGTGTGGCCAATGCCTTGCAGGCAGGGCTGGTGTGGATCAATGCTCCGCAGGTGATCTTCCCGCAGACGGCTTGGGGTGGGTACAAGCAGAGCAGTGTCGGCCGCGAACTGGGGCCTTGGGGGTTGGCGGCGTTTTTGGAGATCAAGCACGTCGTGCGCGCGGTGTAGAAGCCTGCCCTCACCCCAGCCCTCTCCCGGGGGGAGAGGGAGCTGACCGAGGTGTCTTGCGTTCTCCGTCGACCTGAAAAACCGAGTCGATTATGGATTTGAAGGTCATCAATCCAACGGCGGGTTGGCCTGGCTTGGCTGATTCCGGATTCAGCACCGATATCGCAAGTCGATGAACCTCTCCAATATCCCACAATCGGTTCCCTCTCCCTCTGGGGAGAGGGAGCTGACCGAGGTGTCTTGCGTTCTCCGTCGACCTGAAAAACCGAGTCGATTATGGATTTGAAGGTCATCAACCCAACGCCGGGTTGGCCTGGCTTGGCTGATTCCGGATTCAGCACCGATATCGCAAGTCGCTGAACCTCTCCAATATCCCCCAATCGGTTCCCTCTCCCTCTGGGAGAGGGCTAGGGTGAGGGGCTTCTATGGAGTTACACCGACAGCCGCAACCGCGCCAGGTCCCGCAACGGTGGCGCACCAAACAGTCGGCTGTACTCACGGCTGAACTGTGACGGACTTTCATAGCCCACCCGATACCCCGCCGCCGACGCTTCCAGCCCTTCGGTCAACATCAGCCGACGCGCCTCTTGCAGGCGCAACTGTTTTTGATACTGCAACGGACTCATCGCAGTCATCGCCTTGAAGCGATGATGCAACGTCGACACGCTGAGGTTCACTTCCCGCGCCAGATCATCGATGCGCAGCGGTTGCTCGAAATTGCCGTTGAGCCATTTGATGGCCTGGCTGATGCGATGGCTCTGGCTATTGGCAATCGCAATCTCATACAAACGATGACCCTGCGGACTACGCAGCAGGCGATAGAGAATCTCCCGGCGAATCAGTGGCGCGAGCATGGCGATGTCTTTCGGCGCGTCGAGCAGCCGCGCCAGCCGCAGCACTGCGTCGAGCATGGCGCTGTCGATTTTTTCCACGTACAGACCGCGTCCGGTCGGCCGCGTCGGTACGCCCATCGGGCCGGCGTCGGCGATCAGCGCGGTGATTTCGGTCGGATCAATGTCGAGGCGCACGGCGAGGATCGGTTCTTCCGGCGAGACATTGACCACGCGCCCGCTGAGCGGCATCGAGACCGACACCACCAGATAATTCAGCGGGTCGTAGTTGAAGAACTCGTCGGCCAGGCGCACCTCTTTGCGCCCCTGCGCCATGATGCACAGCGCCGGCTGCGCGAGCACCGGGGCAAAGTCATGGGACTGGGTGTGGCGCGACATCACCAGCGAACCGATCGCGGTCTGGTAGCTGCCATCGTCGCTGGTGTTGCGGCGGATGATCGCCGCCAGCTCCGCGCGCTGCTTTTCCATGTCGGCGCTGGGTTCGGCTTGAAAACGATCGAATGACGTCATGCACGGCATCCTCGGCAAGTGAGGGGGGAATGCAGCAGAGCATATGTTTGTGCAAGCGGCGGCGGTAGACACATTCTGCCAAATGCTTGCCTGATTCTGCCCGCAGGTGCGCACAGGTCTCCCGCCATACGATTCTGTAGGAGCTGCCGAAGGCTGCGATCCGTTGATCTTCGAAGCAAAAGCACAAGATCGCAGCCTTCGGCAGCTCCTACACAAAACGCGTATGACAGACGTGTTGCGCGGGTTTACAGGTTGTTACAGGTCGTCTGCGCAGTCTCGCAGGATTGTGCAACGCGAAGGCAGGAATCGACTAACGGCGCAGCCGCCCCGGCCCTTAACCTTTGCTTCAGTCGCAGCCCGTCCCCCGGCTGCCACGCGATTTCATGGAGGGTTGATCATGTCCAAGCAGATGCCTGTCAGTCATATGGCCTTCGTTCGTGCCCAGCCCGGGCGCTCGGCGGAACTCGGTGTGCGCCTGAGCGCATTGATCGAAGTCTCGCGCGCGGCGCCCGGCTGCCTGAGTTTTTCCTTGCAACAATCGCAGTGCGACGCCGACCTGTGGCTGGTCAGCGGCTACTGGAGCAGTCAGCAAATGATGACGGCGTATTTCAACAGTCCGTCGATGGAAGTCTTCGCTGAGCTGGTGCAGGACCTGGTGGTCAACAGCCTCGACTTCCACACGTTCAGGGACGTTTCCGCCGCGCAGGCCCTCGGTCAATGCGCGGCGCCGATACACAAACTCGCCGGTTGAGGGTTTAATGTCCGGCTTATTTGATTGAGCCAGGATCCGCGACATGGCACGTAAAGAGTTTGAACGCTTCGAAGCAGTCTCCGCAGTCGTCCCCGTCGAGCTGGGCGGCAATAAGGGTTATTACGCGGCGATCGCGGTCAAAGCCCTAGTCGATGGCGGCGCACCACGCTTTCACAAATTGCTCAATGAGCAGGTGTTTCCTGGCGCCATTGCTGCCG
Organism: Pseudomonas sp. FP1762; assembly: GCF_030687105.1. NCBI lineage: Bacteria > Pseudomonadati > Pseudomonadota > Gammaproteobacteria > Pseudomonadales > Pseudomonadaceae > Pseudomonas > Pseudomonas sp. FP1762. The sequence goes on along the minus strand of NZ_CP117458.1, from coordinate 4,656,588 downwards.
ATGATGCAGCCATCAACGAACTGGACAAGCTCAAGGGCGTCACCGATGACGCCGAGCTGATCTGGTAATTACTTCTGCGCCCCCGGGCGCCACATTTTGAACAGCGCCTCAGGCCCCAGCTGGAAATAATCCGCCGGCCCGCCGCCGCGCAGAATCGGTTGTGCGGCGGCGGTGTCGTAGATGCCGTCTTTCAGCAGCCATTTGGCGATGTGCACCGCGACCACCTCGCCGAGGATCAGCCAGCTCGGCACGGTTTCGCCATCGGCGCGTTGCAGCTGGATGATCTGCGTGACCTTGCACTCGAAGGACACTGGACTCTCGGCGACCCGGGGGACCGAAATCACCTTTGACGCCACGGTCGTCAGCCCCGCCAGTTCAAACTCGTTGACCTCAGGCGCGACCATCGCGCAGCTCTGGTTCATCTGCTCGGCCAACGGGCGGGTGGCGAGGTTCCAGACGAACTCACCGGTCTGCTCGATGTTGTTCAGACTGTCTTTGCGCCCGACACTGGAAAAACCAATGATCGGCGGCACGTAGTTGAAGGCGTTGAAGAAACTGTACGGCGCGAGATTGAGTCGGCCTTCGGCATCCTGCGAGGAAATCCAGCCGATGGGGCGCGGGCCGACGATGGCGTTGAACGGATCGTGAGACAGGCCGTGGCCGTTGGCGGGTTCGTAGAAGTGGATGTCATCGGGCATGGGGAGCGGATTCCTGAGCTGCATTCGGATGCAGCCATAGTGCAAGGACCCAGCGCATATTTCCAGCCAGACGCGAGACCCCGTAGGGTTCGTGGCAGGACACAGATTTTGTGGCCTGCCAGCGATGCGGTGCGATCAGTCAGTGACGATCCGCGAGTGCTTCTGGGTATCTTTCATGGTGATGTACACCAGCAGCGACACGGCAATGCACGCGGTGACGTACCAGTAGTAACCGGTTTCCATGCCGATGCTTTTGAACCACAGCGCGATGTATTCGGCAGTGCCGCCGAAGATCGACACGGTCAGTGCGTACGGCAGGCCGACGCCCAGGGCGCGGATTTCGGTCGGGAACAATTCGGCTTTGACCACCGCGTTGATCGAGGTGTAGCCGCTGACGATGATCAACGCCGCCATGATCAGGAAGAACGCGCCCCACCAGGTCTGGATGGTGTGCAGGGTCATCAGGATCGGCACGGTGAAAATCGTACCGAGCACGCCGAACGCGATCAGGATCGGGCGACGACCGATCTTGTCCGACAGGCCGCCGATGATCGGTTGCAGGCACATGAACAGGAACAGCGTGGCGGCGGAAATGGTGGTCGAGTCGGAGATGCTCATGCCGACCGTGTTCACCAGGTATTTCTGCATGTAGGTGGTGTAGGTGTAGAACGCCAGGGTGCCGCCCATGGTCAGGCCGACCACGGTCAACAGCTCTTTCGGGTGGCGCATCAAGGTGCGCATTGCGCTTTCCTTGGATTTCTCTTTTTTGGTGAACGACTCGGTTTCTTCCATGCCGCGACGCAGGTACAGCGCCACGACCGCACACAGCGCACCGATGGCGAACGGGATACGCCAGCCCCACGCGTAGAGCTGTTCAGTGGTCAGCATGTTTTGCAGCACGATCAAGACGCCGAGGGCGATGAGCTGCCCGGAGATCAGGGTCACGTACTGGAAGCTGGAGAAGAAGCCGCGACGTTCCTTGGTCGCCATCTCGGACAGATAAGTCGCCGAGGTGCCGTACTCGCCGCCGACCGACAGGCCTTGCAGCAGGCGGGCGAACACCAGCAGGATCGGCGCGCCGATGCCGATGGTTTCATAATTCGGGCTCAGGGCGATCAGCAGCGAGCCGAAGCACATCAGGTACACCGAGGCCATCAGCGCTTTCTTGCGCCCGACCTTGTCGGCGTACATGCCCATCAGCCAGCCACCGATCGGACGCATCAGGAAACCCACGGCGAAGATCGCTGCGGTGTTCATCAGTTGCGCAGTGGTGGAGCCGGCGGGGAAAAAGGTTTTCGCGAAGTACAGGGAGAAGGCGGCATACACATACCAGTCGTACCACTCGACCATGTTGCCGACAGAGCCGCTGAAGATCGATTTGATCCGGCTGGCGGTGGTTCTCGGTTTGGCCGGCACGGCAGCCGACCCAAGGGGCAGGGCGTTGGAGTTATCCATTGAAGGATCCTTCGTTTAATTGTTTTTGTGGAGCGCGTCGGAACGCAGCCTGCCAGGGCTATAGCAGGAGGTGTGCCAAGGGGTGAGGGGCCGGTTTAGAGGGGGTAGCGGGGAGGAGTGAGCGGATTTGTGCCGACTGATTGGGCTGAGTGAGCGGATTTCCGCTTACCGCGTGAAGATCAAAAGCCCCTCACCCTAGCCCTCTCCCAGAGGAAGAGGGGACTGACCGAGGTGTTCTTGTGGGTTAGATCGACCTGCAATATCGAGTCGAATACAGATTCGGGAGAGCATGGAGATCGGCTCCCTTCCCCCTCGCCCCCCTGGGGGAGAGGGCTGGGGTGAGGGGGATGGATTTCAGCTACACCACAAATCTCTGCCTCACTCCGCCAGAAACATCTCCCGACTCAACCCATGCCGCTGCATCTTTTCATTGAACGTGCGGCGCGGCAGTTGCAGTTCTTCGAGCACGGCTTTCACATCACCTTTGTGCCGGGTCAACGCCGCGCGCAGACATTGCGCTTCGAACGCTTCCTGCTGCGCCGCCAGCGATTGCCCCGGATCGATTCCGGCGACCGGTTCATCCAGCCCCAATACCTGACGTTCCGCGACGTTGGCCAGTTCGCGCACATTGCCCGGCCAGTCATGGCTGAGCAGATGGCTCAACTGCGCGCCTGTCAGCGGCGGAAATGTTCTGCCCAGACGTTGGGCCGCATTGTGGGCGAAGGTTTCAAACAGCAACGGAATGTCTTCGCGGCGATCGCGCAGCGGCGGCAGGCGCAGTTCGGCGACGTTCAGGCGATACGCCAGGTCCTCACGAAAACGCCCGGCGCGAGCTTCGTCGAGCAGGTCCGGTTTGGTCGCCGCGACAATCCGCAAATCAACGCGAATGCTCTGGTTCGACCCCAGCCGCTCAAGCTTTTGCTCCTGCAAGACTCGCAGCAATTTCACCTGCTGGGCCAGCGGCATGCTTTCGATCTCATCGAGAAACAGCGTGCCGCCATCGGCGTATTCCAGCTTGCCGATGCGCTTGCCCGAGGCGCCGGTAAACGCGCCGCTCTCATGGCCGAACAGCTCGGCCTCGAACAGTTGCTCCGGGATCGCCGCGCAGTTCAGCGCCACGAACGGTTTGCCGGCGCGCGGGCCGAAATCATGCAGGCAACGCGCGACCAGTTCCTTGCCGCTGCCGGTTTCGCCCCGGATCAGCACATTGACCGGCAACGTCGCCAGATCCAGCACTTGCCGACGCAATGTCTGCAAGCCACGGGACACGCCGAGCAATGTTGCATCGAGCTTCGCGCGATTGTCGGCCAGTTCGTGCAGGGCGCGGTTTTCCAGGACCAGGCGGCGTTTGTCCAGCGCCCGGCGCAGGCTGCCGAGCAGGGTTTCCGGGCTGAACGGTTTTTCCAGAAAGTCGTAGGCGCCATCGCGCATGGCTTCGACCGCCATCGGCACATCGCCATGGCCGGTGAGCAGAATCACCGGCAGATCGCTGTCGCGCTTTTGCACTTCGGCGAGCAGTTGCAAACCGTCCATGCCGGGCATGCGCACGTCGCTGAGGATCACCCCGGCAAAATGTTCCGGGAGCGCGGCGAGGCATTCTTCGGCACGGCTGAACAATTGCACCTGAAACCCCGACAGGCTCAGCCACTGTTCAACGGCGTCGCGAATGCTGCTTTCATCGTCGACCACCATCACCGAATTGAGCATCAGATATGTGCCTCCAGATCGATTGGCAGGGTCAGGCTGAACACCGCGCCGTGGTCGCCGTTCTCGGCGCTCAGGCGCCCGCCGGATTCATGCACGATGGCGAAGGATACTGCCAGCCCCAGGCCCAGACCGTCACCCACCGGTTTGGTGGTAAAGAACGGATCGAACACCTGGCCGAGATGTTCCTCGGCAATGCCGCCGCCGTTGTCGCTGACGCTCAGCCGCCACAATTGTTCATCAGCCTCCAGACGGATTTCCAGACGCTTGCAGGCTTTGCCGTGCATCGCATCCAGCGCATTGCGCAGCAGGTTGATCAGCACCTGTTCCAGACGAATCGCATCACCGCGTACCCACGCCGGGCGGGTCAGATGCAGCACCAGACTGACCTGTTCGTCACGCAGTCGCGCATCGAGAAGTTGCAGCGATTGATCGACCACCGTCGCCAGATCCAGACGTTCGCGCAAGCCGCTCGGGCTTTTGCGGGCGAAGGTCTTGAGGTGGCCGGTGAGGGCGGCCATGCGCGTGAGCATGTCGTCCACCGGTTTCAGCGCCTTGTAGGCGTCATCGACGCGGCCATGTTCGAGCAGCAGGCGCAGGGTTGCCAGTTGCATGCGCTGGGCGGTCAGCGGTTGATTGATTTCGTGAGCCAGCGCCGCAGACATCTGCCCCAGCGCGGCGAGTTTGGCCGACTGCACCAGACCTTCCTGCGCGGTGCGCAAGTCGCGGGTGCGCTCCTCGACCAGGCGCTCGAGTTCTTCACGATTGCGCTGACGGACCTTGGCCAGCCGCCAGCGCTGATTGAGGAACAACAACAGGAACACCAGCGCCAGCCACACGCCAGCGGCGGCCAGTGCGGCGTTGCGCAAATCCTCGAAGGCCACTTGCGGACGGCGCAGCAGGTGCAGGGTCCAGCCTTCGGTCGCCAGCGGCAGCGATTCCCACAGATAATCCGCCGTGCCCTGCGGACCTTCGACCCGGCGCAGATCGCTGTTGTCATCGAAGCGCCGCAGCGGCAAATGGGTCAGCGGCAGCAGCGATTGCTTGTCGTACTGGCGGGTGGTTTTGATCTCGGCCAGATCATCAGCGCTCAATGCTCGCAAGGCGCGATAACGCCAGCCCGGCTGATTGGCGATAAAGATGATCCCGCGTGCATCGCTGACCAGCAGCGTGTCGCTGCCCTGGCTCCATTCGCGCTCCAGTTCGGGAAACTCCAGCTTGACCACCATCGCGCCGAGAAACTCGTCGTTGTCGCCAAGTACGGCGCTGGAAAGGAAATACCCGGGAATGCCGCTGGTCACGCCTACCGCGTAAAAACGCCCGGTGCCTTGGGTGCGGGTCTGGCTGAAATAGGGGCGGAAGCCGTAATTGTGGCCAACGTAACTGCTGGGCAAGCGCCAGTTGCTGGCGGCCACGGCCAGGCCGGTGCGATCGAGCAGTTCAAGGGTCGAGGATTGCGCGGCGCCATTGATCTTTTCCAGCTTCACATTCAATGCCGCTTGCTGCGCAGCATCGACCGGGCCGGCCAGGGCCGAACGCAATTGCGGATCCAGCGCCAGTACGGCGGGCAGGGCGCGATAGCGGTCGATCAGGGTGTGCAAGGAGTTGGCGTACAACCCCAGTTGCTGATTGGCGCGGGCGGCGTCTTCTTCCAGCGCCTGACGTTCCGCGTGGCGCATCGCGAGCGTCGCGGCAATGACCGTGCCGGCGATGATCAGCAGGGAATACAACGACAGACGCAGGGTACGGGAAGTCGGCAGCATGCTGGATGAAAGGTCGGCAGGACGGGCGGGCACGATAGCATGGGCCGAGGTGGCCGGGCGCGCTGTTCGCGCCGGCCGTGTCTGCTAGACAGCTGTCTCCTGCACCTGACGTCGATGCACAAGATTCAACCTCGGCTTCGGCACCGGTCTTGCCTGAGGTTCGGCAGCGAGCGAGCGCTCCAGTTGCTGCAGGCGTTCAGTCACGCCTTGCGCCTCGCTTGGCGCTTCGATAGTCGCCTGGGCGGTTTGCATGACCTTGTCGATGGCTTCGAACGGGTCTACACCATTCCTGGACAGCTTCATGACCTGACGCTGTTTTTCTGCATCCAGTGCGTCCAGTTGGGCGTAGAACATCTTCTGGATGTGCTCGGAGTAGCTGTTGAGGTTATCCGTGAAAGTCTTGATGCTGTCGATAAGCGCAGCACCTCCATCGAGAAGAGCCCCCGCGCCGTCGACGGCTTTTGCAGCACCGTCGCCCAGCGTTTTCAGCCCGTCCTTGAGCTCTTGGGTGTGCAGTGTCTGCGCTGCTTTCAAACCCTTCTTGAAAAAGTGGTAACGCAATACCGGGAACACAATCGCCCCCGCGATTGCTCCTGCGCCGGAACCGATGGCGTTGCCGATTCCGGGTACCACGGTGCCGATGACACTGCCGATGGCGATGCCTTTGCCGATACCGTAAAAGACCGATTTGATGCCGGCCCGGGAGGTGATGAATTTGCCGAACGTCATGCTTTTGCGCACCTCCTCGATGTTCTGGCCTTCAGGAATCAGGCCATCGAACTCGGTGGTCAGGTTGTGCAATTGCTCCGCCGCAGTTTGCGCTTGATCAAAAATACCGACCGCTTTTCTGACCAGGTCAAACACCACTTTGAAGGCACCGGTCTGGTCGACATGGACGATCGGGTTGTTACCGACAAAACCATACAGATTCAAACCGTCCACATCCCCCGCCGGATCCGCACTGACCCAGCGCTGCAACCACGGCGCGTAATAACGGGCGCCGTAGTAGTACAAACCGCTGACGTCCATTTCCTTGCCGGAATAACGGATAAAGCGGTATTCGATTTCCGATTCCGGCGCCATCCATGCGGTTTCGCCGAACGGGTAATAGCCTTCTGCGCTGGTGACCACAGCGTCTTCATTGAGCTCCATCACGCAAGAGCCGAGGTGGTCTTCGAGGGTGTAACGCATCTGGTCGTCCATCGGTGCTGAACGTTGCGCCCAATGCAGGCAGCGCGCGTTACCGAGGCTGATGATGTGCAGCACTTCGCCGTTGTCCTTGCTGCGGATTTCCAGCCCTGGCAGGTAACGCACCTGGTGGAAGTGGCGGACCTTGTCGGTGAACCATTCATGACATTTGAGGACCCGCTGGCCCGCGCTGTACTGGTAATACTCGGCATCGTTATCGCTGTCCTGACGGATAACCAGATCCACGCGCTCCAGCTCATTACGGCTGTTCCAGTGCAATGACGGACCGTGGCGCAGCTTGCGTTGATTGCCGTGCGGGTCGAACCAGATGTCGAAGTCCGGCGGCTCGTCACCTGTTTGCCAACGCACCCCGCGATTGCTTTTCTGGTCGATGCGCATCGTGCGGGTACGACTGTTGCCGTCGCGCTGATGACGCAACTCGGTCAGATTGCCGCCATCGTCGTAGCTATACGTCTGGGTGTAATTGAGGCGGTTTCGCTCGTCGGACGGTCGCGGCAGACCGGGAATGTCCGGGGGCAGGGCGTCGTCATGACCGGTCGCGCGGATCAGGCGATACAGGGAGTCGTAGCTGAATTCACGGTGGCCGTCGACCCGTTGATTGGCGAACCAGGTTGGCTCGAAGGCATGGTCTTCGATGCGGATGATATTGCCGACGCGATCGTAGAAATATTGCAGATCCTGCAATCTGGGGTGAGCGGTTTTCTGACTGGTGCGCGTATGCAGGCGTCCATCGGCCGGGTCATACGTCCACTGACTCAGGACACCGTTACCGGCCAGTTGCGAGATGATCTGATTGTTGGCGTTGTACTGCGCATCCAGCAAGACCTGCGTGACTTTCGTCTCGACTTGCAGCTCCATTTGCCTGAGTTGCCCGGCAAGCCCATAGCGCGATGCTCTGCGATGGCCGCCGGCATCGGTTTGCTCCAGCACCGTGCCCAGCGGGCTGAACACCTGATGGCTGGTGAAAGCCTGTGTGTCCTGGAAAGTTCGGGTTTCCTGCATCGGCTGGCCGGCGAGGGAATAGCTGGATATCGCCAGAACACCAGACGCATCGGTTTGCTTGATCAACCGTCCGCGCAGGTTGTGGTTGGTGGTGTCGGCGCCACCGGCGTAGAGGAAGGTTTCGACCTCTTCCTCTTCCTCCTCATCCTTTCTGGTGACCTGGAGTCTGACGACACGCAGCTGGTCGTCAAAGGTCGATCGCCAGACATGGCCGCGCTCGTCCCAACGTTGCCGAGGCTCACCGGCCAGTCCCGGCAGTACCAAACGCCAGCCGGCATCGACGCTGTCGATTTTCAACACGGTGCCGTTGAGCGAGTAGTGAGTAGTGAGGTTGGGTGCAGATAAGCGCGGATCCCGTTTTTCTAGCAGGCGCCCGGCAGGGTTGTGAGTCTGGCAGGTGATCAGGGGCTTGATTTCTCCATGCGTCGTTGCACACAGATAGGCAATATGCCTGACAACCAAAGCCCGAGGATCCTTGACCTGCACGCTTGGCGTATGGATATGCGTTGATCTATTCAAGGGCCAGGTGCTCATGATTTATCCAGGCGCAGAACCACGGCAAAACTGCCTGAAGGTAGGCGAACTTGTTTACGCCGTCTTTTGACCGCTGTATTGGCGATACCTGCCAATCAACTCAATACCGCGCCTTGCTTCAGCCATGCGCACGGAAATTTCTTTCTTGATCCGATCCCGGCTGATTGAGCTGGAGTTCTGGGTTCCGACGCTACCTTTTGCAAGGTCCAGCGCAAAACCGAATGAGCCCACCAGGCCTTGGTCATAAAATTCGTTGACTCCGATTTCACTGAAAGCCGCATTGATGTCGCTTTGGTCCTGTTCAAGCATGTCGATAATCAAACCCAACGCTGTCTCGAGGTCATCAATTTCGATATCCCTTAAACCGGCCAGCGCTGTGGCTGTGTCCTTCCCCGCGTAAGCAATGGCCATCATGTCACTCGCAGCGGGTACCTGCGCAAACTTGCTGAGCGTTTTCTCGGCTACTGTTCCGATCAGCTTATTTGCTCCCTCGGAAGTCCGAGGATCATAAGATCTGGCTATTTTTTTTGCGTATCTCAGAGGGGTTAAAATGCTTGTTGTGGCATTGCTGTGAATGCTCTCGGGGTTCAGTTTTTTGGCATCGGGCAGGACGGGAGTGGAAACAGTTGTAATTTCGCCGAGTTTGTCGATTGCCGCGCCGGAGATTTTTGAGGCGACGATCCCTCCGATAAATGTCCCGACTCCGGGCAATATCAGCGTCCCAAGTGCTTCGCCGCCTTTCCCTGCTGTCGTGGTGGCAACTCCCTTGCCAATGTTGAAGCCGGTGTTTATGGCCATGCGTTTGGAAATGTCCGTAGCGCTGAACAGTCCGTTCAATTGCCGATTGTACGTTTGCAGCTCATTGCCCAGGTTATCCAAGACTTTTGCGTAGGTCGCGATGTCCTGCCTGACGTCAGACGGCAAGTCTTTTTTGTTACCGTCGTTATCGATGAACAGAATCGGGTTGTTACCGACAAAACCATACAGGTTCAACCCATCCACATCCCCCGCCGGATCCGCACTGACCCAGCGCTGCAACCACGGCGCGTAATAACGGGCGCCGTAGTAGTACAAACCGCTGACATCCATTTCCTTGCCGGAATAACGGATAAAGCGGTATTCGATTTCCGATTCCGGCGCCATCCACGCGGTTTCGCCGAACGGGTAATAGCCTTCTGCGCTGGTGACCACAGCGTCTTCATTGAGCTCCATCACGCAAGAGCCTAGGTGGTCTTCGAGGGTGTAGCGCATCTGGTCGTCTATCGGCGCTGAACGTTGCGCCCAATGCAGGCAACGCGCGTTACCGAGGCTGATGATGTGCAGCTCTTCGCCGTTGTCCTTGCTGCGAATTTCCAGCCCCGGCAGGTAACGCACCTGGTGGAAGTGGCGGACCTTGTCGGTAAACCATTCATGACATTTGAGGACCCGCTGGCCCGCGCTGTACTGGTAATACTCGGCATCGTTATCGCTGTCCTGACGGATAACCAGATCCACGCGCTCCAGCTCGTCACGGCTGTTCCAGTGCAATGACGGACCGTGGCGCAGCTTGCGTTGATTGCCGTGCGGGTCGAACCAGATGTCGAAGTCCGGCGGCTCGTCACCTGTTTGCCAACGCACCCCGCGATTGCTTTTGTCGTCGATGCGCATCGTGCGGGTGCGACTGTTGCCGTCGCGCTGATGACGCAACTCGGTCAGATTGCCGCCATCGTCGTAGCTATACGTCTGGGTGTAATTGAGGCGGTTTCGCTCGTCGGGCGGTCGCGGCAGGCCGGGAATGTCCGGGGGCAGGGCGTCGTCATGACCGGTCGCACGGATCAGGCGATACAGGGAGTCGTAGCTGAATTCACGGTGGCCGTCGACCCGTTGATTGGCGAACCAGGTGGGCTCGAAGGCGTGGTCTTCGATGCGGATGATATTGCCGACGCGATCGTAGAAATATTGCAGATCCTGCAATGCGGGTTGGCCGGGCTTATGACTGATCCGCGTGCGCAAGCGTCCGTCGGCTGGATCGTAGGTCCATTCGTTGAGCACACCGTTGCCGTCCTGTTGCTCGATGAGCTGGCCATTGGCGTTGTAGTGCGCATCCTCCAGGACTTGAGTGATGTTCGCCTTCACTTGCAAGTGCATTTGCCTGAGTTGCCCGGCAAGCCCATAGCGCGAGGTTCTGCGATGGCCGCCGGCGTCGGTCTGTTCAAGCACGGCGCCAAGCGGACTGAACACCTGATGGCTGGTGAACGCTTGGTGATCATCAAATGTGCGCTTTTCCACCAGTGCCTGTCCGGTGAGGGCATAGCTGGTGATATCCAGCGAGCCTGACGGATCTGTCTGCTGGATCAACCGGCCGCGCAGGTTGGAGTCTGCTCCGGCAGAGCCCGGAGCGTAAGTGAAGGTATCGAGCTGATTTTCGCCGTTTCCCGACACTTCGAGCTGCACCACGCGCAATTGCCCGTCAAAGGTCGATTGCCAGACATGGCCGCGCGCGTCCCATTGCTGCCGAGGCTCCCCGGCCGGCCCCGGCAGCAGCAAACGCCAGCCGCTATCGACACTGTCGGTGAACACCGCATCGCCATTGATGGAATAAACAGTGGTGGTGTTTGCAATGGGCAGGCGCGGATCCTGTTGCGCGACCGGACGTCCGGCCACATCGTGTTCCTGAAACGTCACAACAGCGCTGACCGCGTCCTCTGCCACGGTACGCAAATAAGCGACCTGACGGACTGGCAGGCCACGTCCGTCGCTGACGGTCAGCGAAGGCGTGCGCCAATGTGTGGAGGCGCTCATGCGCCTGACCCACGCGTAGACACCACCTCTTCAGCGGTGTCGTTGAAGTCTTCGCTGGTGTGATACCAGGGATGATACGTCTCGCGGGAAAAGTCGCCCTTGGCGTTGATCAGCTTGATCGGACGTCCCGTTGCGTCATAGAACAGCTGATCGAACAACCCGAGTTGGCGCAGCGATTGATCATTGACGTAGCGGTGCGTGTTAGCGAAAAACGGCCGGTATTGGCGCTGTGCGAGACCCTTGTTGTTGTATTCGACGCGTTCGCTGATACGCCAGCGTGTCTGCGTCGGTTGCTCACCTTCTTCGATCAGCAATTGACCATCCTCACCCACCACATAAGCCAGCCCGGGGTCGACCTTCTGCTGGGTTTGCAGTACCCGACCAAAGCCATCGACGCAGGTTTTGACAATCTGGATCTGTGCCTTGACGGTGTCATAGGGATAGCGGTCGGCACTGAGCACCACGGTGTGTACCGGCTCTCGGTACGCCAGTTCAATTGCCTCGAGCAATTGCTGGTCTTCAGGCGTCAGGACGTGATTTTGCGCAAGCCGGCGTCTTGCGCTGGCGCGGATCTGCCCGCCGGGCAACAGATCGTCCTGCTTGATTGACAGGGTTTGAAGCGTGGAGGCGGGTATCAGGCCCATCCAGCTGAACAGGTTTTTGTGCAGGGTGCTGGCTGCGTTTTTTACAGTGTCCTCCGGATACTGGATGGCCTGTTCCGGACTGGGGGCCGGCAAGGTCCAGTCATCGGTCAGCTTGTCGAATCCGGCAGGTTTGCCATTCTCGGTACCGTGAAAGCTGATGACCAGCGGCTGACCGGAAGGCTCATGGATGACTTCTTCAGTGTTGTCGTTGGCGTCGGTGATTCGCTTGGGTTTCAGGGCGTGGTAATCGAATTCCGCGACCTGCACGGCACAACCGTCGGGCAACTCCATGCGCATGACCGTCAGCCAGTGTTGATCGTATTCGGCTTTGGTCACGCCATGGCTTGGCGTTTCGTTGAAATCGAGCACTTTATAAAACGCTTGCAAGTCGCCGTACCGAGCCAGATTGAACCGCGATGACCAAAGGTTTTGTTCCTCGCTCGGCGGCGTTTCGAACAGCATCGGCATGGGCGAGTAACCAATTGCCTTGAGGGCCTCGCGAATGTTCAGATCCGGCACAATGCTGTAAGCGTCCAGCGCGGTCTTGTCCAGCAGGGCAAGCTCCAGAGAATGCGACAGGGCTTCGAATCCGGCGACTCCGTCTTCCAGTTCAATACCCTCTACGTCCACATAGTGCTGTATGGATTGGGAAGTCAGTACCCGTTCGATGGCCCATTCTTGCGAATCCTGCAGCGTTCTCAACGATTCGAAAGATATCTGTGCCGGGTTCAGCTCGCCGGGTAGCGTACCTTTGGCCAATTTCAGCGCGTCGCCCCGTTCCTGATAGGGCAAGCCCAGTCGCCATTGCTGCGGCTCTGGCAGATTGATCAGACGCGCACGGGTTTCACTGATGTAAAAGTATTGCTGCGCCTCGTCGTGAGCGTCGGACCACCATTGATTCAGGTGGTCCTCGGTGAAGGGTGGCGGGCTCTGGGCGGTCAACCTGCGCGCATAGCTCACCGTCAGTGCATGGGTCGCGGCGCCATAAGCGTCCCAGCGCAGGCTGACATCGTGGCGGCACAGCGGGTCATTGATAAAGCCGTCGTACTGATAACTGATTGCTTCAACCTGAAGGGGCAGCAGAACGGCTGCGGCATATGGCCCCTGGGGCCGCACCTCGCGCACCAGATAACGCTTTTCCTCTACCGAGTACAGCTTGGCAGCGCCAGGTACCTGCGAATCTTCCTGGTAGGCAAGGGTCTCCGTTCGGGCGACCGAGCCGACCAGTGCCTGCGCAATCCGGTAGCGACTGTCGGCATCTTCCGGGGTGACAGGCTCATCGATTTCACCTTTGGGGTGATAACGACTGAACAGGGTTTCGCCCAACGGGCAGGCGTCCACGTCCGCGTTGAAATAATCCTCGCGGGAACGATTCATTTCCTGCCCGTTGTGAAACCAGGTGCATGTTTGCACCGGCTCGTTGAAGCCAGGCTCTGAAGGATCGGCTCCAATCTCGCAGTCAAGTTGCTGCAAATAGCCGAACCCGCGAAATTCCCGTTCCCTGCCGTCGTAGAACCCTTCGCGCCAGGTGAATGACTGGGTCAACCGGTTGTCGGTGATCTCGTCGTGTTGCTCCTGTTTCTTCACCACGGCCAGCGGAAACGGCAGATGACATACCGGTGCACGCGCAAGTGCCAGCAGCCGCTCCTTTTCATCCAGCCATTCCTGAGCCGAACTGCGATAAGTCACGCTGCTGGAGTAACCCATGTTGTTGTTGCTGTTGACCAGCAGATAGGGCTTGGCTGCAACAAAATCGTAGCGCCAATGCCGAGGCTGGATATGCGGCACCGTCAGAATCAGGCTGGCGCAACCGAGGCCTTGCAGGTCGGCGAAACTGACCTGGCACAAGCGGTCATAGCGCACTTCTTCGGGCCACGGCACGCTGACGGGAATCTGCTCCAGACCGTTGCCGCCCCGGTTCAGGTAAATGTCGAACCCTTCGGATCGCAGATAGATCAGCGCGGGCGCGCCGGAGCCATCGAGGTCGGCCAGGCGCACTCGTGCGGCGTCGAATTCGTCGTAGGTGAAGGGCAGGGCACTGATCTTGCGACCTTGACCGAATTTGCCATGACCAAGATTCGGCCAGCAGCGGACTTCGTCATGGCGGATGCGACACAGTTCGGGCATGTCGCTGCCGAGCAGATTGCCCAGAAGCACCAGTTCGGTTCGCGAGTTACTGAACACCGGCAGACGGTCGTCTTCGTATGCATGGGGGATTTCCTGTGCGGCGGCGAAGCCTTTTTCGCGCAGGCTGGCATAGAGCCGCACACGCTCGTGGCTGATGCTGGCCGCTGACATCAGGCCGTCGCCGCTGAAATCCCCCATGGTCAAAGTCAGATCCTGGTGTTCCCGGGGAAACGTGTCGAACGCGCTGAACAATTCGAATTGTCGCTGCGCATTCAGCGCATGGAACCCGCAGTAACCCAACCGGGCGATGATCAGGTCCAGGCGCCCATCGCCGGTCAGATCCAGCAGTTGCGCCACGGCGCGGTTACGATCTGCCACCGGGATCTTGTCCAGCAGAGCCCATGGGCCGTAACCGATCAGTTCGGTACCAGGCGCCGCGCGCAGCGGCTCGCGGTAGTACCAGGCGTTGTCATAGCGGCAGAGAAAACCCGGCACGCCCTCGCCATACAGATCGACACATTGGTAGAACCCGCCGTCTTCGATGCCCGGTTGAGTTTCGTTTTCCAACAGGCGTGCAGGTGTCTTGTTGATCTCGAAGGGCGAGTATTCGAACTCTAGCGGCGGTGAATGCTCGACATTGCCTTGCGCATCGAAGGCCTGATAGTGCGCCGCGCTGATCTGGCTGTAGGCCCACGGCGTAGAGTTCTGGATAGGTCGATATTCCAGCAGCAGGCGACGGGCAAGTTTCGCCTCTGTCGCCAGGCCCTCGGGGAAGTGATGAAACATCAACACCTGCTGGCACAGCCTGCGGGTGCTCAGCTCAAAACCCTGGCCATAGGTGGAAAACGGATCCGGTCGCAGCCGCCAGCGGTTCACTTCTTCGTAGCTCGGGGTCTCCGTCAGCGAACTGCTGCGTTCGCCGTAATCGAACACCAGTTGAAAATGCCAAGGCAAATCCGTCGGCCGGTCGGTGTCCCAGCTATAGAGACGGTCGCTCGCCGTGGCATTGCCATAACACACCCGGCGCAGATAACGCTGGGCGCGGTAGTCGTGAATCGGGTCGTGCTCGTCAGGCTGATCGTCGGGCTTGTACTCGTAGCAGATGTGTTCGCCATGGGCGTTCATGCTTTCACACAGCAGCCAGCTACTGATGCGCGATTCGTCGTCGGGGTCGGCACGGCGTGAGGCGCTGGTTTTGCCGTAGACATGCAACGTGCCGTCGGCACCGTGGACCAGCCAGAAGGGGGCTCCACCGTCAGCCGGATGCCAGCATTCGCGCAGGGAAAAATCGCTTTCGATCCGCGTCCGGTAAGACACGACGTTGTGTTCGGGAATGGGGCGGTCTCTGTAGCTGTGTTCCGTGCGTGACTTCAAGTCTCCGGCATCATCGAGCTCCGGCATCCACACCTCGCCGTCATGCCCGATGATTTCATCGTGCTCGGTATACCGTGGAACACCTTTGTTGGTGCGGCGACTGATCTGGCTCAGGCCCAGGTGGCAACCAAGGCCAAACGGACCGTTACCGCTCTGGCTGTTGATTGACAGGGGTATTTGCGGGCCGTAGCCACGACCGCTCGATAGCGGGAGCAGCAATTCGCATCCAGCCGAGGCGGTCGGCCCGACGGCGCTCCAGCTCTTGCCGATGGTGGCGATCGATGAGCTCTTGGCGATGGAGGGAGCTGTGATGCTGAGGTCTTGATCGGCCATGGTCGAATCCGTTCGCGCTACATAGGGCGTATGGACAGACGCTAACAGGAGTGGGCCAGAGATGGACCTGTCAGATCTGACAGGTGCGCAAGATCATTTTCTGTGCATGGGAAATTCTGTTATCGCGATTGGTTTGAACAAGCAAAAACGGCCGGGGCATCTTTGCGGATGCGCCGGCCGTTTTCATACGCCTGAGGCTTACTGCACTTCTACCGCCAGGCTCTCGCTGATCTTCTGTTGCCAGATCGCCGGGCCAGTGATGTGTACCGACTCACCTTTGCTGTCCACCGCTACGGTGACCGGCATGTCCTTGACCTCGAACTCGTAGATCGCTTCCATGCCCAGCTCGGCAAATGCCAGCACCTTGGACTTCTTGATCGCTTGCGCAACCAGGTACGCAGCGCCGCCGACTGCCATCAGGTACACGGCTTTGTTGTCCTTGATCGCGTCGATCGCAGTCGGGCCGCGCTCGGACTTGCCGATCATGCCCAGCAGGCCGGTCTGCTCGAGGATCTGGCGGGTGAACTTGTCCATCCGCGTTGCGGTGGTAGGACCCGCCGGGCCAACCACTTCGTCACCGACCGGATCAACCGGGCCGACGTAATAGATGAAGCGACCCTTGAGGTCGACCGGCAGGGTTTCACCCTTGTTGAGCATCTCGACCATGCGCTTGTGCGCGGCGTCGCGACCGGTGAGCATCTTGCCGTTGAGCAGCACGGTTTCGCCCGGCTTCCAGCTCTGCACGTCTTCCGGGGTCAGGGTGTCGAGGTTGACACGACGCGCCGACGGGCCGGCTTCCCAGACTATTTCCGGGTAGGCGTCCAGCGGTGGCGCTTCCAGCGAGGCCGGGCCGGAACCGTCGAGCACAAAGTGTGCGTGACGGGTGGCGGCGCAGTTGGGGATCATGCACACCGGCAAGGATGCGGCGTGGGTCGGGTAGTCCATGATCTTCACGTCGAGCACGGTGGTCAGGCCGCCGAGGCCCTGGGCGCCGATGCCCAACTGGTTGACCTTCTCGAACAGCTCCAGACGCATTTCTTCGATGCGATTCTGCGGGCCACGGGCCTTGAGCTCGTGAATGTCGATGGATTCCATCAACACTTCCTTGGCCATCACCGCGGCTTTCTCGGCGGTGCCGCCGATGCCGATACCCAGCATGCCCGGCGGACACCAGCCGGCGCCCATGGTCGGCACGGTTTTCAATACCCAGTCGACGATCGAGTCGGACGGGTTGAGCATGGCCATTTTCGACTTGTTCTCGGAACCGCCGCCCTTGGCCGCCACGTCCACTTCCACGGTGTTGCCCGGGACGATGGAGTAGTGAATTACGGCCGGGGTGTTGTCCTTGGTGTTCTTGCGAGCGCCTGCCGGGTCGGCAAGGATCGAGGCACGCAGGACGTTTTCCGGCAGGTTGTAGGCGCGACGCACGCCTTCGTTGATCATGTCGTCCAGGCCCATGGTGGCGCCATCCCAGCGCACATCCATGCCGACACGGACGAACACGGTGACGATACCGGTGTCCTGGCAGATCGGGCGATGGCCGGTGGCGCACATGCGCGAGTTGATCAGGATCTGCGCCATCGAATCACGGGCCGCTGGCGATTCTTCGCGCAGGTAGGCTTCGTGCATCGCCTGGATGAAATCCACGGGGTGGTAATAGGAAATGAACTGCAGGGCGTCGGCAACGCTCTGAATCAGGTCATCTTGCTTGATCACGGTCATGAGTCGCGCTCCTCTGAAACACGGGAACATTCTATGGGGCAGCTTGAGGCTTTCGGCTCACAGCTGATCCTCTGGCACGCCGGGGCTGCTGGCGCGACGCTAAAAAGGCGCGGCAGTATACCGCGCCTCGGTGGGGCGTACACGCGCCGGCAGTCATTCGTTGGTCGCATGGGTGGGCGAATATCGGACAGCGGGTTTGCACTTCAGGATCGCCCCCCTCACCCCAGCCCTCTCCCCCAGATGGGGCGAGGGGGAAAGGGAGCCGATCTTCATCTTGTTCAAAAACTAAGTCCGGCTCAGGAAAATGAAGCTGTTTTGTGCCGTTTCCAGACTCGAGTTCGGCGCGATGTTTGAAGTCGGTGTAACTCGGATAAACAACCCGGTCAGTCCCCTCTCCCTCTGGGAGAGGGCTAGGGTGAGGGGCTTTTGGCGGTGTCAGTAGGCCACACTTTTGACGTCAATTTTCGAGCCCGAAAATCGGTGGTCATTTAGCGACCGGCCCTCTAAAGTGGCATCCGGTCTGTAGAGTAGGACACTCGGTCAGCCTCCTATCGCACGGTGAGTCAACGATTGACCCATAACGCCATTCAACGCCTTTTGCTCAAACGCTTCGCCCTCGCTGCGGCCACCTACGGATTGGCTCTGCTGCTGCTGTGGCTGGCGTTTTTCACCGGGCATTACCAGCAATCGCTCAGTGGCGTGGCCATCGGCAGCGCGCTGGTAGTGATCAGTCAGGCGAGCCTTTTCGCCATGTTCTGGAGCGGGCGCAACCAGCGCTTCGCCGACCCCAGCCTGACCGAAGCGCAAGTGCTGATGGGCCTGGGCTGGCAGACGTGGCTGATCGCCCATGTCGACGAAGCGCGCGGCGCGTTTCTGGTGTTTTACGTGCTGATCCTGCTGTTCGGCCTGTTCCATCTCACCCGACGAGTATTCATCCGCTGCGCGTTGTTGGTGTTCTTCAGTTTTTCCGCGATTACCCTGTGGGACGCCTACCACTTCCGCTTGGCCGAGCCTGCGCTCGCAGCGTTGCAGGTGTGCATTCTGGCGATGGTCTTGGCGTGGCTGGTGCTTTACGCACGTTTTGTCCAGGTTTCCCGACAACGTCAGCGCCAGCGTCGGTTTGCCTTGCAGGCGCATCAGGACACCCTGCGCGGGATGATGCGCCAGCTTGAAGATCTGGTCGCCACCGACGAACTGACCGGGCTGTTCAATCGCCGGCATTTCCTGCGCATCGCCTCGCGCGAGCTGAACGCGCTGGACAGCGACGTGATGCATGGGCTGGCGCTGATCGATCTGGACCACTTCAAGCGCATCAACGACCTGCATGGCCACGCCGCCGGCGATCAGGTATTGCAGGCGTTTGCCGGGGTGGCGCAAGCCTGTCTGCGCGACGGTGACGTGCTGGCGCGTTATGGTGGCGAGGAATTCGTCGTGCTGGTGCCCGACTGTGATGCCGAACGCCTGACCGCGTGTTGCGAACGTTTGCGCATCGCCTTCAGTGAGGTGGAATTAATGGGCCTGCAAGTGCGCAACCTGAGCCTGTCGGCGGGCATGACCCTGCTGTCCGTTGGCGATGATCTGGATGAGGCGTTGCAGCGTGCCGATCAGGCGCTGTATCGGGCCAAGCGTGACGGGCGCAATCGTTGTGCCGCCGCGTGGGAGAACATTGATGCCTGAATTGCGCGTCGGTGATCGGCAGTGGACGGTTGAGGCGGGCAGCAACCTGCTCGACAGTCTCAATCAGAACGGCGTTGCCGTGCCCTACAGCTGTCGCGCCGGCAGTTGCCATGCCTGTCTGGTGCAATGCATCCAGGGCCTGCCCGCCGACAATCGTCCGGATGCCTTGAGTGCCGAGCAACGTCAGGACGGTTGGCGCCTGGCTTGTCAGTGTCAGGTGGTCGAAGACTTGCAGGTACACACTTTCGACCCGATCAGCGACGGCCGCCCGGCCGTGGTCGAAGCGCTGGACTGGCTCAGCGACAGCGTTCTGCGCCTGCGCCTGACCCCGCAGCGGCCATTGCGCTACAGCGCCGGCCAGCATCTGGTGCTGTGGATCGGCCACATCGCCCGCCCTTACTCGCTGGCGAGCCTGCCGCAAGAAGACCGCTTTCTCGAGTTTCACCTGGATTGCCGCCAGCCCGGCGAATTCATCGATGCCGCACGCAAGCTGCAGATCGGCGACTCGATCCGCCTCGGCGAGCTGCGCGGTGGTGCTTTGCACTATGACCCGGACTGGCACACGCGCCCGCTGTGGCTGCTGGCCGCCGGTACCGGTTTAGGCCCGTTGTTCGGTGTGCTGCGCGAAGCCTTGCGTCAGGATCACCAAGGCGCCATCCGCGTCATTCACCTGGCCCATGACGAACGCGAGCACTATCTGGCCAAACCCCTTGCCGCACTGGCCGCGCAGCGGGAGAACCTCAGCGTCGAGCTGTGGACTGCGGCCGAGTCGGCCGCCGCTTTGGCGCAACTGCGCCTTGTTTCCCGGCAGACCCTGGCCTTAGTCTGCGGCTCGACGGCCAGTGTCGACGCCTTCGCCAAGCGTCTGTACCTGGCCGGATTGCCGCGCAATCAACTGCTGGCCGACGTGTTTGTGAGCCGTGGTTGAGCGCTGATTTTCAGACGCGAGACACGCCATGACCGAAGCCATCCTGCTGGAACGCGAACGCGGTTTGCTGACCCTGCGCCTCAACCGCCCGGACAAGAAAAACGCCCTGACGCGCGCCATGTACAGCCGCCTCGCCGAAGCACTGACACAGGCCGACAGCGACCCCGAAATCAATGCCGTACTGATCAGCGGCAGCGCCGAGTGCTTCACCGCCGGCAATGACATCGCCGACTTCATCGAACAACCGCCGAGCGACCTCGACAGCCCGGTGTTTCACTTCATGCTCAATCTGCTCGAATGCCGCAAACCGGTGATCGCCGCCGTGGCCGGTGCTGCGGTGGGTATCGGCACGACCCTGCTGCTGCATTGCGATCTGGTCTATGTCAGCCGCGACGCCCGGCTGCGCATGCCGTTCGTCAACCTCGGATTGTGCCCGGAATTCGGCTCCAGCCTGATCCTGCCGCGTTTGCTCGGGCAAGCGAAAGCGGCTGAGTTGTTATTGCTCGGCGAAGGCTTTAGCGGCGCACAGGCTGCGCAATGGGGAATTGCCACAGACGCGCTGGACAGTGGCGCGGCTGCGTTGAGCAAGGCCCGGGAAATGGCGCTGCGGTTTGATGAGCTGCCGGCCGAAGCGGTGCACATCAGCAAGCAACTGATGCGAGCGCCCGATCGCGAGCTGCTGCGCAAAGTGATCGAGGAGGAGGGCGCATTGTTTACCCAGCGGCTGCGTTCGCCAGAGGCGGTGGCGGCGTTGAGCGGGTTCTTTCGCTGAGTGTCAAGACGCCTTCGCGAGCAGGCTCGCTCCTACAGGAGATTGCATTTCAAGTGTGAGAGCGAGCCTGCTCGCGAAAGGGCCTTACCAGACAAAATATCTGTTGAATCATAAGCAAAAAAGCCCCGCCATTCACATGGCGGGGCTTTTGCGTTTCAGCTGCCGGTCACTCAGACCTGCGGATCACCGACATGCAGGATCTTCATGCCATTGGTGCCGCCAGTGGTGTGGTAGCTGTCGCCCTTGGTCAGGATGACCCAGTCGCCTTTTTCCACGACGCCGCGCTTGGTCAGTTCGTCGATGGCTTTCTGGCTGACTTCGTGCGGTTCCAGCGAGGCCGGGTCGAACGGGATGGTGTAGACGCCACGGAACATTGCTGCGCGGGCCTGGGCTTCGCGGTGCGGGGTGAACGCGTAGATCGGCACCGAGGAGCGGATACGCGACATGATCAGCGGGGTGAAGCCGCTTTCAGTCAACGCGATGATCGCTTTGACGCCCGGGAAGTGGTTGGCGGTGTACATGGTCGCCAGCGCGATGCTCTCGTCGCAGCGGCTGAATTCCTTGCCGATGCGGTGGCTGGAGGTCTTGCCGGTCGGGTGTTTCTCGGCGCCGACGCAGATGCGCGCCATCGCCTGCACGGCTTCCAGCGGGTAGAGACCAGCGGCGGATTCGGCCGAGAGCATCACGGCGTCGGTGTAATCGAGCACGGCGTTGGCCACGTCGGACACTTCGGCGCGGGTCGGCATCGGGTTCTGGATCATCGACTCCATCATCTGCGTCGCGACGATCACGGCCTTGTTGTGGCGACGTGCGTGCAGAATGATTTTCTTCTGAATGCCCACCAGTTCGGCATCGCCGATTTCCACACCGAGGTCGCCACGGGCAACCATCACCGCGTCGGAGGCCTTGATCAGGCCGTCGAGGGTTTCGTCGTCGGCCACGGCTTCGGCGCGTTCGATCTTCGCCACCAGCCAGGCAGTGCCGCCGGCCTCGTCACGCAGTTGACGGGCGTATTCCATGTCGGCGGCGTCGCGCGGGAAGGATACGGCGAGGTAGTCGACTTCCATTTCGGCGGCGAGCTTGATGTCGGCCTTGTCTTTTTCAGTCAGGGCCGGGGCAGTCAGGCCACCACCGCGACGGTTGATGCCTTTGTGGTCGGACAGCGGGCCACCGATGGTCACCACGCAATGCAGTTCAGTGGCGGTGGCGGTTTCAACGCGCATCACCACACGGCCGTCGTCGAGCAGCAGCTCGTCGCCCACGCCGCAGTCCTTGACCAGATCCGGGTAGTCGATGCCGACCACCTGCTGGTTGCCTTCGGTCAACGGATGGCTGGTGGAGAAGGTGAACTTGTCACCGATCTTCAGCTCGATCTTTTTGTTGGCGAATTTGGCGATACGGATTTTCGGGCCTTGCAGGTCACCGAGCAGGGCGACAAAGCGGCCGTGCTTGGCAGCGAGGTCACGCACCAGCTTCGCGCGAGCCTTGTGCTCGTCGGGGGTGCCGTGGGAGAAGTTCAGACGGGCGACGTCCAGACCAGCCAGAATCAGCTGTTCGAGAACTTCCGGCGAGTTACTGGCCGGGCCAAGGGTAGCGACGATTTTGGTACGACGGACGGACATGCAAAGACTCCTGAGTTCAAGCGCAGGCAGAGGCTACTATGCTCGAAGGGTGTAGTCATTGTTCGAATGCACTACTTATCGTTTTCTTTATTGAACGCGGCAACTTTGCGACCAGCGCGTCTGAAGTTTTCCGACCTGGGGTCGATACAGAGCACAAGACAGGAGAACCCCCATGCGATTGTTGCCCATTGCCGCCCTTGCCCTCAGCGCCCTCGCCGCGACGGGCTGCACCCGTTGGTCGATGAACCACCATTTGAACAACGCCTACAGCGCCTATGAACGCGGCAACTGCGAGCAGGTCATGCTCGAACTGTCCAAGGTCGAACGCGCCAGCCGCGCCCGCCCGTACGTGTGGCCGGAAGTGTCGATGATGCGCGGTCAGTGCCTGGAACGGCAGAAGCTCTACATCGACGCGGTGCAGACCTACCAGTTCATTATCGCTTCGTACCCCAACAGCGAATACGCCTACCGCGCCCGCGCGCGTCTGGAAACGTTGCAGAGCCTGGGCCATTACCCGACACGCAGCGCCGCTGCGGTGGTTCGGCCGACGCGCTTCTGACGCGCTTTTCGTACAAAATCTGGCCGTCTGTACAAGCTCCGCTATAGTCAAGGAAACCGTTTCGAGCCGTGTCTCGATAACGGCGCAACACCTGCGACTGGCAGTTACAAGGTGACGGCGATTGTCGCGACCGTCACACCGGAAGCGGGGAGAGCGGGCCTGTCGCACAGGTTCGTTCCGAAGCACAGGTGCGGCTCCGTGACGGAGCCCTGCATGGCGAACAGCACATCATGTTTACCGACCGCCGGATCGAACGGCATCAATTGCCGTATTACCTCAGAGTGTTCAACAGCGTCACCGACAAACCCGTCGGCTTTCTCGGCAATGTGTCTGCGGACGGGCTGATGCTGATCAGCCAGTTGCCGATGATGATCGGGGTGGATTTTCAGTTACGCCTCAAGGTCCCCGCCCGCGATGGCAGCCAGCAAGTCATCGATTTCAGCGCCTGTTGCGTGTGGTGCCATGAAGACGCCACGCCGCTGCATTACGACGCCGGTTTCATCCTGCGCCGCGCTCCCCCGGAGTTCGGCCAACTGGTGCTGGCGCTGAAGCAGTATTTCAGTTTTCAGCCGTTGCCCGCTTCTGCCTGAACAGCAAAAGATCGCAGCCTTCGGCAGCTCCTACAGGGGGAACGCATTCCAAATGTAGGAGCTGCCGAAGGCTGCGATCTTTTGATTTTTACGTCACGCCACAGCGATCGCCCGCTCCTGATCCAGCGCCTTTTCCGCCAGCAATAGGCCCATCTCGCTCAACTGATAGATCGCCATCGCCAGATGTCGCGGCTTGTCCTCGAGGCTGTCCGCCAGGTCGAGCAGCAGAATGCTGACCGAAGAAAAGGTTTCGTAGGTTTGAATGGCCATCGCTTCGGGGTTGATGTCGGGCGCGACCATGAACATCTGCATGCCGCGATCGACGGAATTGCACGACGGCGCAGCGGCGGGTTTTTTCAGGTAGTGATCGAGGGCTTTTTCAGCGGCCTCGTGGAGTCTGGTGGAATCGGGGGAAGCGTAGGGGGAGGTCGAGTCTTCGATTTCGGGGGGATTGGGTGTTGGTTTGATCATGGTGATAACCCTTGGTTGGGGCCTTCACCCCTCGCGACTAAACGAAAGGGTGGCGGCTGGACGCAGGTTAGTCGACCGGGGGTATCACCAAAAACCGGCGCGCCGAAGCGCCCTGCGTACAGCCACCATCGAGTGCGGGGATAGGGATTACCCGACTGGATGACGCTTATACACCTTGATGACAAACCCCCGGGCGACTAAACCCGACCACTGATTGGCAGCGGCACGGATCACGTTACGGGGCAGCTTCAAAGCGCACAAGCCGGCGGATTCTGAGTGATGTGTAGGCAACGGCGCAAGCCGATGTAGCCGCGTGTTAATGACTGAAGGACGTCTGCATGTTGCAGCGTGGGAATAGTTACCGCTGATCGGGACTGTCAGGTTTTACAGGTGTCATTTCGTGCTTACGGTTCTTCAATGAGGCACCCAGGTACCGACGGTATAAGGAAGCTCGATCATGTCCGACCATGAGAACCCAGGCTCCAATCCTCCAGAAGATGGCCCGTTTCCTGAGGACCATCGCCCTTCCCAAAAATCCGATGATCCGATTTCCGAAGAGCCGGGAATCCTGGTCGCGGATTTGGAGTATGAGGCCGGCTCCGAGTCACTGTTAGTAGATACCACGATGGACTTCAAGTTTCGTATACCGGTAAACGATGGCCGTTATCACAACGTTCATCTGGATTTTCACGGAGCCGATAATTACTACCGACGTATCACTGAAAGTGCATGGTTGGGGGGCGTCTGGCACAGTATTCGAGTCGAAGACCTTCCCGAGAGTGACCTGCAAGTCAGAGTTGATGGAAGATGGGATTACATTGATCAATGGTCAAGGTGGACACCGCGGACTTTGCTGGTCAGAAAGGCTGCTCGCATTGCCAGCAATCGTACTGTGACTACAACGGTTCCAGGCCTCGCCGGTAAAGGCAGCAAAATCACGCTTGTGCGTCCCAATTCAGGCACTGTACTGAGCACAACGGCCATTACCAATGGCTACGGAAATTGGACTGTCACGCTCCTTGATAATGTCCCTCAGGGTTTACAGGATTTCATTATCCGTGAGGAGTATGGAAATACGCAGGGGCGCTACGCGGGGAAAGCGTCACTGACCGTACTCAAGCCTGTAACGCTCAGTCCGTTGCCGCAGGTTATAAGTACACAAACGCCGCAATTTGCGGGTACAGGCGGTCTGCACCAAGAGTTGACAAGAGTGGATGTTTACATCAAAGACACATCGATCAAAGTATTGGCCTACGCAAAGATCGAAATTGATGGGTCATGGGGTGGTACCAGCACTTATAAGTTTGCGTTCGGCAAAAATTATTCTCTAGTCGCCAGTCAAAGATACGATGGCGCAACATCTGTGCCGTCAGTCCAACGAAATTTTTATGTCATTGACCCCCCCCGAATAACGTCTCCTGGATTGACGCAGACGGTGGACATGACATCGACGTTCACAGGCACTGTCGTCGCCGGGATCTCCAGTGCTGTTGCTGTGCGTTCGGAAAACACCCAAGCTCAAATCAGCACCCCAACCGATGCCGCCACAGGCGCATGGTCTGCATCTTTCACGCTGACACCTGGTCCGCATTCAATTGTCGGCACGCATACCTATTTGGGAACGACATCACTGACCAGCCAACCCTTCGGCATACGAGTACGCACGGGCAAGCCGACGGTCACATATACGCAAGCCAATGAAACGATCACATTTTCCGGCACCGGACATTTCGACGAGAAGCTCAGAACCGAAATCGAGTTCACTATCCTCGAAAGTCCAGCCGACCCAATGCCGGTCGCGCCTCCAAATGCACAAGTACAGCGCAACGGCACTTGGAGCACCACCGTAACGGGCTGGAAATTTGGCACCTATAAAATCAACGCCGTCCAGAAGATCAGAGACAACGCCAGCGGCTGGATCGACTCGCTGCCGCTGACCTTCGAAGTAAAGAATGTCCTCCCCGATGTCAGTGATGTGCAATTCACCAACGACTACCAACCGACCTTCAGCGGCAAAGGCTTCAACAGAGCCTTGGTTCAGCCACGCAGGCCCAATAGCCCATATCTTGAAGCGCCTGAAGTGGAGGTCGTCGGCGGGCGGTGGTCCACCCAGGCTTCGAGCGTTTGGGGACCCTCGTTCGAACGTGAAGTACACATAAAGCAATTTCTCGACGGGCACCAGTCGCCAAACTGGTTTGTCCTCAAAGTCACCATCCCGCCGCAGGCCCCTGGCTTGAACGAGCCTGAAGATGACGGACTTTCGCCCAGGTTCAGCGGCACGTGCTGGCCGGGTGCAACCGTGAACATTGAGTACAGCGACGAAACCGGCATTGTGCACAAGGGCATCGTCAGTGCTGGCACGTGGCAGTTCAGGCGCGACAAAGAATTTGCCCTGGATATCACACATACCGTCACGGTGACCCAGGTCGCCGCGCAGCAAACTTCGCAGCCGACGTCCACGACATTCATTGTCAGGAGAGCGATGGTCACGCCAGTGATTACCCAGCCGCCGAACGGCTCGGAAGTCGGTCGTGCTGTAACGGTCGAGGGCACGATGGGTATGGTGGGCGCCACTTTGCAACTGCGCGACAAGCAGTTTGATCGTCCCTTGGGCGATCCGAAAATATTGAGCCAGGATGGCGACTGGTCGATTGACCTGAGTCTCGAGCAATTCAGGCTCTACACCTTTGACGCCCAGCAGACACTGGACGGTCGACCGTCGCTACACAGTGACGAGCATGAATTGACGGTGGTGCTGCTGCCGCCAGAATTTCTCCAGCCGATACAACACGGCAAGTTGCCACGAACCGCGTTGCTCAAGGGTACGGGCATGAGGGGCGGGGTTGTCGAAGTCTGTCTGCAAGGGCTTGCCGAACCTCTGCTCAGTGATGTCATTGTGGATTGGGCGGGCAATTGGCAAGCCGAAGTGACGTTGCCGGTGGGCAGCAAAACGATCTGGGCCCGGCAAAGTTTCATGGATGAAAGCGGCAAACTACAAGAGTCGAAAGACAGCGAGCCGCTGCACTTTGACATTGTGCCAGCGGCACCCTTCATTGAAACCCCGATCGAGGGCGATGCCATCGGGCAGCAGGTGGTGGTGTGCGGTTTTGGCGTGCCGGGCGATACGGTTACGGTGACGCTGGTCGGTGCCGCGCGTTCCGAGCCGGCAAGCGCCGTCGTGCAGGAAAATCGCACCTGGTCAGTGATGCTCGATGCAAGTCTGCTCGGCGGGGGGCTTTACCGGCTCGAGGCAGTCGCATCTCTGGACGGGTTCGAATCATTTGAAACCCTGCGCTCGGTCATTCTGGGTACTTTCCGACCTGTGCTCGACGGGCCTGCAGCCGGACGCTGGGTCAGTCATCCAGTGCAGTTCAGCGGCAAGGGCCGTCCGGGCGTGGGCGCCATCGCGAGTTGGTACAACCCGGATGTTCAGTGGCTGGCTCAGGTACCCGTGGTCGATGAGCACTGGCGCGGGGCGGCGACAAGGGCACTGCCTCTGGCGGGCAACTGGTACCGATTCCGGCAGACGCTGACTGACGCGGCGGATGACGCAACGATGTCCGATTGGGCCGACAGTGCGCGTTTTGAAGTCGAAGCCGCGCGACTTATCAGCCATGCCGGGCGGCGTTATTCAGGTGTACAAGCTGGTGGACTCTGAGTGATGTGTGGCAACGACGCAAGCTGATGCAGTCGCGTTTAATGGCTGAAGGACGCAAGGATACTAAGGCGTGGAATAGTTACCGCTGGTCGGGACTGTCAGGTTTTACAGGTGTAGCGATGTGAGGCACCGGTATTCAATGAACTTACCTGTTGCATCAATCAGCCACCTTGCCCTTTCTGAGATCAGGCCATGGAACAAGATGATGGTATTAAAGATCCTTCCGACAGCTTGCCCCCGAAACAAGAGGTAGTCTGCGCTGAGGAGATCGGAACGGATGTGACATTTGTAACCCATGAGCTTCACGCGGAAGAAGACGGTAGGTGGGCGCAGCTTCGAGTGAGCTATGCCTACTCCTACGATGGTTCGACATTTACTTGCATCGTGTCAGCGTACAGAGCAAAAGAGAATCGACGTTATGAAGGGAATGTAAAATTCTATCTTTCTTTGGTTAGCGGTGAAGGTGATGTAAGAGAACTGACGGGCAGTGCTCGCCAGACCGGTGAGTGGATTGATCTTGATGAACCCTATCGAGAAACGATTATCGCCAATCAAAGAAACGTAACAGTGGGGTTTGATTATATTTATGATGTGGGTAACGCAAGTGATCCGGTTCTGAAAACCTACAAGGTTGCCAATTATCGGATGCCCATTCCAACCATCAGTGCAATCCGAAACTTCACATCTTCAACTTTCTCTGTCAAGGGCACGGGAGCAATATACCGTTATACTGTTGTCTTGGATGATGGGCGCGGTACGATTGGGGCAGAAGAGGCTTTCTACGATCCTTGGTCAGTGCCCGTCACCGTGGCAGAAAACAAGAATTCTCTAAGTTTTCAAGCATATCAAATGTATGCCGGTAAGGTTTCCGAGCGGACGGCTTATGTAACAGTCTACCGCGCTCGAATTACTTTCCCGGCAGCTAATGCTTTGGTGTTGGCAAAGGATCTGGTTTGTTTCAGAGGTATGGCTGCGCCGGGTACTGTTATCAGAGTGGTTGGGCATTTGGATCATTATGAAAACTGGAGTGAGGTTATTACTGTCGGAAAGTCCGATACGACTTGGGAGGCTCCGGCAATAAAGGTCTCTGGCAGCGGGACGTTCTCGGTTGTCGCCCAACTTAAATCACCCAATATCAATCATTTTTATACCGATGCCATAACTTTCAGAGTCATGGGGCTGCCGTTAATATCCAAGCCACCTGCGGGAACAGTTTATGAACAAGACTTCCTTCTGACAGGAAGCAACGGCTTGGCTGGGGCGCGATTGAGAGCATTTTTTGATCTGACGAATGATCCTGTTCGTGATTGGGAAGTCGTTAGCAATGCAGACGGGGCGTGGGAGGGGATGATCAACGTGCCGCCAGGGCCGATCAGCCTGGTCGTCGAACAGGATCTGGATGACGTGTCATCCGGACGCAGTGCACCACAAGCCTTCAGGATTCGCCCCCCCACTCTGAAACAGCCCAACGTCACCATCTCCGGCACCACGGTGACCTTTGCCGGTAACGGTTATTACGATCGCGATCTCAAATCTGAAATCCAGTTCACCGTCAGCGGGGGCGCGGTGCAAGTTCCCGCGCCTGCAAATGCTGAAGTGATGCCGGGAGGCATCTGGGAAACCGCAGCGCAGTGGCCTTTGGGTACCTACAACGTCTCTGTCATTCAAAAAATTGCCGACAACGCCAGCGGCTGGATCGACTCGCTGCCGCTGACCTTCGAAGTAAAAAATATTCTCCCCGATGTCAGTGATGTGCAATTCACCAACGACTACCAACCGACCTTCAGCGGCAAAGGTTTCAGCAGAGCCTTGGTTCAGCCACGCAGGCCCAATAGCCCATATCTTGAAGCGCCTGAAGTGGAGGTCGTCGGCGGGCGGTGGTCCACCCAGGCTTCGAGCGTTTGGGGACCCTCGTTCGAACGTGAAGTACACATAAAGCAATTTCTCGACGGGCACCAGTCGCCAAACTGGTTTGTCCTCAAAGTCACCATCCCGCCGCAGGCCCCTGGCTTGAACGAGCCTGAAGATGACGGACTTTCGCCCAGGTTCAGCGGCACGTGCTGGCCGGGTGCAACCGTGAACATTGAGTACAGCGACGAAACCGGCATTGTGCACAAGGGCATCGTCAGTGCTGGCACATGGCAGTTCAGGCGCGACAAAGAATTTGCCCTGGATATCACACATACCGTCACGGTGACCCAAGTCGCCGCGCAGCAAACTTCGCAGCCGACGTCCACGACCTTCATAGTCAGGAGAGCGATGGTCACGCCAGTGATTACCCAGCCGCCGGACGGCTCGGAAGTCGGTCGTGCTGTAACGGTCGAGGGCACGATGGGTATGGTGGGCGCCACTTTGCAACTGCGCGACAAGCAGTTTGATCGTCCCCTGGGCGATCCGAAAATATTGAGCCAGGATGGCGACTGGTCGATTGACCTGAGCCTCGAGCAATTCAGGCTCTACACCTTTGACGCCCAGCAGACACTGGACGGTCGACCGTCGCTACACAGTGACGAGCATGAATTGACGGTGGTGCTGCTACCGCCAGAATTTCTCCAGCCGATACAACACGGCAAGTTGCCACGAACCGCGTTGCTCAAGGGTACGGGCATGAGGGGCGGGGTTGTCGACGTCTGTCTGCAAGGGCTTGCCGAACCTCTGCTCAGTGATGTCATTGTGGATTGGGCGGGCAATTGGCAAGCCGAAGTGACGTTGCCGGTGGGCAGCAAAACGATCTGGGCCCGGCAAAGTTTCATGGATGAAAGCGGCAAACTACAAGAGTCGAAAGACAGCGAGCCGCTGCACTTTGACATTGTGCCAGCGGCACCCTTCATTGAAACCCCGATCGAGGGCGATGCCATCGGGCAGCAGGTGGTGGTGTGCGGTTTTGGCGTGCCGGGCGATACGGTTACGGTGACGCTGGTCGGTGCCGCGCGTTCCGAGCCGGCAAGCGCCGTCGTGCAGGAAAATCGCACCTGGTCAGTGATGCTCGATGCAAGTCTGCT
This sequence comes from Pseudomonas sp. FP1762, assembly GCF_030687105.1. NCBI lineage: Bacteria > Pseudomonadati > Pseudomonadota > Gammaproteobacteria > Pseudomonadales > Pseudomonadaceae > Pseudomonas > Pseudomonas sp. FP1762. The sequence goes on along the minus strand of NZ_CP117458.1, from coordinate 4,625,963 downwards.
CGGCGGGGGGCTTTACCGGCTCGAGGCAGTCGCATCTCTGGACGAGTTCGAATCATTTGAAACCCTGCGCTCGGTCTTTCTGGGTACTTTCCGACCTGTGCTCGACGGGCCTGCAGCCGGACGCTGGGTCAGTCATCCAGTGCAGTTCAGCGGCAAGGGCCGTCCGGGCGTGGGCGCCATCGTGAGTTGGTACAACCCGGATGTTCAGTGGCTGGCTCAGGTACCCGTGGTCGATGAGCACTGGCGCGGGGCGGCGACAAGGGCACTGCCTCTGGCGGGCAACTGGTACCGATTCCGGCAGACGCTGACTGACGCGGCGGATGACGCAACTATGTCCGATTGGGCCGATAGCGCGCGTTTTGAAGTCGAAGCTGCGCGCTTGCCCCACGCCGACTCCTGAAATCCGGCTTCCGACGAACGGCTATCAAAACTGTCAGAACTGACAGTGGACTTGACGGCGTTCGAAGCGCTCAATCGTACTCACTGAATGTGCAGCCTGACGAAGGACGTCAGGTTGCGCGGGCCAGTTGTCGCCTAAAGGAATCTGATCATGGTTGATTCGCGCCGTCCCGCCCTGCAACTGTTCGATGAGTTGTTCAGCGAGGAACAACGAGCACAGAACGTCGGACTGCAGAACCTCGAGACATACCTGCAAAACGGTGGATCAATTTATCCACTGGTTGAAAGGGGTGTTCAATGCATGGTCCAAGAGCATCAGCTCAGCGTTGAGCAAGCGCAACAATATTGGCGCGGCGCCAATAGCATAGCCACCTCTCAGCGGCGCCAATTTATCGAGCAGACGCTGCGGGGCACCAGGCCCGCGCCAAAGCGCAGCTCCAGCGGTTTGTTATCGATCGTGGACGGTCCCAATTATCACGCTCTGATCGGTACCGATTTTTCCGCGTTGTGCCCGCCAGATGCACTGGAGTCCATCTGGTCGCCAGTGGCGTATCTGATCGACTTGTTGCGCTGGGTTCGTGACCGTCTGGAGGGTATCAGAGAGGAAGACGATTTCTCGCTGCATAACCGGCGCACAGATCTCTTGGCACTGAAGGTCGACTTCAATGCGGTTTATCAATCGATCTCTTCTGTGGACATCATCGTTGAGGTGCTGGAGAAATTCATCGCGGCGCAAACGGATATCGAATCCATCGAAGACGCGCTGATCGCAGCCCGCTACCCCAATGGTCTGCCTTATTACCAGCATTGGGTCACAATTGATGGTATCGCGCAGTTTCATGACTTGTCGGTGGGCGACTTCGAGCACCGGGTCGACCTGGCTTATCCCTATTTTCTGCAAGCCAATGCTCGAGGTGCCAATACTGCACAGGGTTTCGCCCATGCCTCGCGGCTTGGCCCTTATCAGCGCCAGTTGCTGACCGAACCGCGTGCGGATTTCGCCCTTCGCGAAGATTTTTTTGCGCACAACTTTGGTACCTATACCGAGATGTATTCGAATCTCAATCAGGTGGAGTTTTTCGGTCAGCGCACCAAGCTCGACAGCCGACAGATCGAGGCTCTTCTGTCGATTGGCGACTTTGCTCCCGTGCGCTCGGCCAATGTGACCTACCCGGATGAAACGCCCAAGCAGCCTGAAAGCGAGCGCTCGGGTTCGGTTTACATCAATGACGGTACTGCGCCGGCGGTGGGTTTCGATCCTGCAACCATGCCTCGCATTCGAATGACGGCAATCCCCGACGAACTCATCGGGTTCAACCGCTATACCCGGATGAATCAGATGGTGCGTCTGGCCAACTGGACAGGATTGCCGTTCGAACAGCTGGACGCAGTGTTGACATCGGTCATCCGGGCAACAGGGCGCGGCAATTCAACGAAAGGTCACAGCAACGAGATGGACATCTCCAGTGGCGCGGTTCATGCGCTTGGGTTGTTCCAGACGTTGCGCGAGCGCTACGAATGCACCGCCGCGGACTTTGCAGTGTTTGTGGGTGAGCTGTCGGTTTATGGCCGCGGTGAAGCGCTCTCGCAATTCGATCAGGTGTTCAATTTTCAAACCGGTTATCGCGAGCCTTTCAAGCTCGACAACGATGAGTTTGCGGTGGCGCCGATACCGGGCGTGGTGGATCTGACGATCAGCCAGCTCTGCAGTGGTCTGGCGATTGATCCGCAGACTTATTACGTGCTGGCGAACGCTGTGGCCAAGGCTCATGGCTTGACCGACAAATTGAAGCGCAACGCAGCGATCATCTCGAGCTTCTACCGTTTGGTGAGGCTGGCCCGGCTGTTGAACATCACTCCGGTTGAAGGCGTGCTGATGCTATCGATCCTGGGCGGCGATGACTGGGTCAATGGCTTGGCCGGTACTCCTGTCATCCACGATGTACCGGACGGTTCACCGGATGCGCTGGAACTGATCGAGGCTATGCAAAGTTGCGTGCAGTGGTGCGCGCAAAACAATCTGCCGGTGTTGTGGGTGTTGCAGCATGCGGTCGCTGCGCCAGCGGCTCAGGATCCATCCGAACAGGATGAGCAGTTTTTCGAGCAGGTTCGCAATTTGCTGCCGACTGCACAGTTGTCCAATAGTACGTTTCTCATGGCAGGCGTTCCGGCAGCCGGGGCCGCGGACTGGATCGAATTTCTCGCGACATCCGCCGACAGCCTGGGGCCGATAACCGACGGGCATGGTTTGATCCTGCCTCCGGAGGGAAGCGCTGAGATGTATCTGGCCTCCGTCCATAAAAAAATCGCCTGGGCGGTCGACAGCGCCTTGGGTGAGATCGAGCCAGCGTTGCGGCAGAGCATCATCGACAGCATGGTCAGCGCGTTTTTACAGATGCGCGATGCGCAGACTTCGCTGGTCAAGGAGACGCTGGCGGCATACGCCGGCGTTGGCGTGGATCAGGCATTGCCGGTCCTGAACTGGGCAGACGTCACGGTGCATCAGTTACTGCTGCATGTGCTGGAGCAAGCGGATGCGGGGAGCGAAGGGGGCGGCCGAACTCGCCCCCGAGTTGCCGACACATCATTCGATCTACTGGCTGAAGTTCGCCGGCGCAGTGAGGTGGTGTCGACCCTGGGGTTAAGCGCGGCGCTGTTGCAGGATTATCTGGATAGCGGCTACAAGGACTGGCTGGTTCAGGACGACAAGCATGCGTTGACGGTGCGCACGCTTTATTACCTGACCATGCTCACTCGCGCTTTTGCCCTCGCCTCAGCCTCGAGCGGCCAACCGCCACAGAAGCTGTTGGACTACCTGCGCCAGGTCAACGCATTGCCGGATGTCACCGGAGATGCGAGATGGCTGGCACAACAGGCGGCGGCGATCAAACTGGCCGATTTTTTTGGCTGGAGCGTTCAGGAAGTGCGCGAATGTGTGAGCCGCATCGATCCCGACCTGAAGGTGTTGAAAAACCTTCCCCAGCTCGATTTGTTGATGCGCGTGCTGGCGCTGTCCACCGAGAGCGGCATGGATGCGTTAACGATTTTTCTCATTGGTAATCTGCCCGAAACCGTCGACAAAAAATCCTATGCCGATGCCGCCGAACATGCCCTGCTCGGCGAGTCCGATACTCGTGCCCCGATCGTGCATGTTCCAGGCGACGTCAAAGGGCTGGTCACAATCACGTGCGAAGTGGTGGATGACAGCACCGTCGTGGCTAACAAGCCAGACGAAAAAGTCACTTATAAAGTGACCCTCAAAGACGCCAATGGAAAGTCGCTGAGTGGCGTCAATGTTTATTGGCGCGCCACATTGGGCACCATTGAATACAAGGCGACGGGAACGGACGGGACACTTTTGGCCGAGTTTATCCCCGGCAAGGTCATGGGCCGCGACACGCCAATGCTTTGGTTGGACTTGTTCGAGCCGCAATACGCCCCTCCCATAGAAATAACTGCCGACTTCACTACGTTGTCGTTCCCTATTGCAGAACTTTCACCTACGCCTTTGGAAACAGTGAAATACGGTCATGAAGTAGAACTGTATGCGGTGCTGGAGGACGACTACGGAAACCGCGGACAAAACTCGCTCGTGGAGTGGTTCGGCAAGAGCGTTCCGCCCGCGAAGATGGATGCCGTCACTATTCGGCCGGCTCAGGGGTTCACTGATCAGCAGGGGCTTACCCGGGTTTTTGTCTCAAGCAAGACGGGCGGCACATTCGTGTTCAGCGTTCGCTCTCAGTCTGGGGAAAGCGAAAGAATATTCCCCCATGCCATTACCTTTGCCAGGGAGTAGCGGCAGGGCGTTGCATACCGCCTGGCGAACGTTTTTCCCCGGGCCATATTCCAAGGAGCAAGATCATGGCACTGAGTAATATTGGCGGGCTGCTGGAAAAACGTCGCTCGGCACTTCTTGAATACTGCATCGGTCAAGTGGCCAATGATAAATACCCTTTTCTGAAAACACCTGAAGACTTGTTTGAATTGCTGCGCATGGATCCTCTGGATACTTATCAGGTCAAGAGTTCCAGAGTTGCCGAAGCGATAAGTTGTGTGCAGCAGTACATCCATGCGGTGTATCGAAAGCTGGAACCAGGATTCCGGGATCACGAGTTCGACAAGCGTCATCTGCGCGAATGGGAGATTTTCAGCAATTATCCCGACTGGACCGTGCCCCACCAGATTTCATGCTATGCGGAAAACTTCATCGTTCCATCGGTGCGATTGCGCAAAACCAGTCTGTTCAAGAATCTGGAAAACAACCTGAACCAGGCCCGTCTGGACAAAGATACCGTGCAGGCGGCGCTGCAGGATTATTTGCAGGCATTCGAACAAGTCTGCGATCTCGATGTGATCAGCTGTTTCATGGACGGCGTGACACCGGCCAAAGCTGATTACTACTTTCTGGGGCGGCAGCGGGTGCAGCCGTTTCAGTATTTCTGGCGCAAGGCCGAGATCGAACTGGGCGCAACCAGCGTTTCGGTCAATCCGGCGGTCTGGAGTGAATGGCAGGCCGTGGAAATCCCGACCGCCGATCAGGTGCTGGATATCCGCCCGGTGTTCTGGAATGGCCGGTTGTGTGTGGTCTGGGCCGAATGGCGCGACGCGGTAGTCGCGAGCGCAGCGGAGTCGCTCAGCCCGAGCAAACTGGTGATCAATCTGGCATTCATGAAGCAGAACGGGCAGTGGTCTGCGCCGTTGTGTGTGCACAGTTCAGAACACAAGGACGAGGGTTTGGCGAGCTCCAGACTGATTGCGACGGTGCAGGTCGATTATCTGAATCCGAAGGGCAAGTTGGGGATTTTACTGACGGGCAACCTATCTTCGCCATCCGGCAGTCTGCGGGTGCATGGTGTCTACGACGTTCTGATGCGCCCCCTTCTGGACGGTGGCGCATGGCTGGATCTGGCGCTTGAGGAGCGATTTGTCAGCAACGATACGGTTCAGCACCCACTGAACAGTCAGGTGACTGTTGTCACTCGCATACAGACCCATGGTTCCCTGACGCCCTATCTCGACCTGCACGTTATGGCAACGCGCGCGGATGACAAAGATGTGCTGACGGTGCAGGGTTTTTGCAGCCCCACGGGCCTGGACAGCGCTCGGTTGAAAATGGAGCTGCAAATTGCAGGTCTGCCTTCTGATAGTGACCCGCCGCCGATCCTCGAAGAACAGGATGCAGGCGGGGGCTGGGTAACTCAGTCGTGGACTTCCTCGCGGACGAAAGGCACCTGGCCCACGCCAGTCATTTTTTCATTCGCCTCTCCCACTTCCCCGACAGGACAGAAAGAGTTCGACCTGACGATTGTCGATCTCATGGATTTCGTCCCGCCAGCTCTGCACAAGAACAGTACCGACGGGGCACAGTTTCTTTCATTCAATCAAACTGGACTGGCGTTGAAATTCATTCGGCTCAATTCCTTGTTTGGCTCGGAACTGGTGAGATGCTCGAATATTTCCGTGGACGCCGTGCTGGACTGGTCCAACCAGTTCATTCGCGAACCGTCGCCGATCGGCGCAGAGTTCGTTGAACCACCCAATGGTGCCTTCGACGGTGCCAATGGTCTGAACTTCTGGGAGCTGTTTTTTCACCTGCCGCATTTGATCGCCACCCGGTTGCGCGACGAAGAACGCTTTCAGGAAGCGCAGAGCTGGCTGCATTACGTATTCGATCCACAGGCCACCGCAGATCCGGCCAATCCGCCGGTTCCGATCGCGAACCCGAAACCGGCGTATTGGCGTTGCCGGCCTCTGGATATCGCAACAGCGCCGGGCAATCCAGGGTGGGAAATCCAGAATCCCCTCGATCCGGATGCCATTGGCTATGCCGCACCCGCACATTTTCAGATCCTGATGTTCACCGACTACGTAGAAAACCTGATGGCGTGGGGCGATTGGTATTACCGACAATTGACCCGTGACAGTCTGGTGGCCGCCAAGCTTTGCTATGTCCAGGCCGGGTTTCTGATGGGCAAGGCGCCCACCGCCGACACAGCGACTCGTTGGCAGACCGACACCGTGGAAAACCTCTTGGACAATTGCGAATCGCGACCCCTGCTTGAAGCGCTTGAACAAACGCTGGATTTCAACCTGGCAGATTACCCGATCGCTTCCGACACCCCGCCGATCCTGGGTTTGTTGGCCTGCGAACCTTTCAGAATTCCGATCAATCAATCGCTGCTCGACCTGTTCGCAAAGCCGCAGCAACGCCTTGATAACCTGCGCAACAATCTCACGATCGATGGCAAGCCGCTGGACGTGTTGCTGTTCAGCCCGATGACCGATCCCAGGCAATTGCTCCGCGATCTGGCCGCTGGTAGCGCGGCCGGGCCCAGACCGATGGGCGGGCGCCTGGTGGTCAATGCGTATCGCTGGCGGGTCACGTTCGAAGTCGCGTTGCGCGGGGTACAGAGCCTGCGGGATTTCGGCAGTCTGGTGCTGCGTCTGCTCGAGCAACGCGACCGTGCCGAGCAGGAAGAATCGCAGCAGAACCATTTGCTCGAGCTGGGTCGCTATGCCGAAACGGTACAGGAACAATCCATCGCCCAATTGGAGGCGAATGTCACAGCGCTGAAGCAGAGTCGGGCAATGGCGCAGGACCGGGCCGACGCCTATGCAATGCGTTACAGCGAAAACGTTTCGCCGATCGAGTATCAGGTCATGGCCAGTCTGCAGCAGTCGAAGACATCAGCACTGCAGGCCAAAGTTGTCAGGGTGGCAGGGGGCGTCATCGCGGCGTTGCCAAAAATCTATGGTACTTCCAACGGTGGCTTCAAACCCGAACACACTTTCGATGCGGTGGCTTTCGGCCTGGAGGTTTCTTCGTCACTGCTGCAAATCGACGCCGATCGACAGGCCACCACTGAAGGTTATCGCCGTCGCCGCAGTGAGTGGGCGCTGCAACGCGATCAGGCGCTGGCGGAGGTGGGCGCAATCGATGCGCAGATCGAAGCGCAAAGCCATGCGGTCAGCGCGGCGAGGTCCAGCCTTGAACAGACGCTCAGGGCTAACAGCCAAGCGTTGACCATGTACAACTTCCTTAAAAAACGCGCGAGCAATGCCGAGCTGTTCGGCTGGATGCTTGGCCAGCTCAAGGCTCTGCACTATCAGGCGTACGACGCAGTCGTCAGCCTGTGCCTCAGTGCTCAGGCTTCACTGGCTGCCGAAACCGGGGATTATGATGCCCCCGTCCCTTTGCCTCAGGCCTGGCTCGATCACCGTTATGGTCTGGGCTCGGGTGAACAACTGCATATGTACCTGCTGGACCAGGAGCGCAGGCGCTTGCAAAGCTACGAGCGGCGGCCGGAACTGATCAAAACCATTTCCTTGCAGCAGTTGTACGACGACAGAATCGAGCCTCAAGAGGGCATAGCCAGCTGGGCAGATGCACACGCGCAATTGATGGCAACAGGTGTGTTGGAGTTCAGACTGACCCAGTTGTTGTTCGACCGTGATCATCCTGGCCATTTCTGCCGGCAGATCAGTTCGGTGGAAGTCGATCTGCCTGTGCTGGCCGGTCCCTACGAGGATGTGCGGGCAACGTTGCAGCAGATCAGTAGCGTGACCGCGACCCGACCGACCACACAGTCTGTGCAGTATTTGCATAACCCCACCGCAATCGCACCTGGCGATCTGCTGTTCAACCTGCGTAGCGGTCAGCAGATCGTTTTGTCGGTCGGGCTTGGCGATAATGGCCAGACCCACCAGAAACCCGACGAAGGATTGCTCAACCCGTTTGAATACACGGGTGCCGTTTCCCATTGGCGGCTGAGTTTTCCTCGCCCGCTTAATCAGCCGCAAGCTGCAATGCTCAAATCCTTGACCAATATCATTCTTCGCGTGCGGTACTCCATCAAGGCCGGCGAGCCGACGTACGTCCAAAAGGTCACAGACCTGGTGACCGAGGCTGAAAACACCTATCTGGCGCGCCAACGCAACGGAGCCAGCGATCATGAATGAGCCCGTCGTGCAAAAAAATGAAAGCCTGCTGCTCAATGGTGACTTCAATGATCGACTCAAAGAGTGGCGTACCAGCGGTAGGGTTGGCCTGGCGAGCGAGTTTTATGATGGCGAGTTAGTCAATTTCATGGAGGTCGGTGTCGGGGCTTCGGCCACACAGGAAGTCAAAGCTCCCAAAACCCCCGGTGCACAAGCCGGTTACGAACTGACGTTTCTATGTGAACTGCGGCCCGGCGTTTCATGGTCGGGCGAATCGGGCTGGTTGCACATCCGCAAGCGCGGTGAAGTGTTGATGAGCATCGAGCTCACGGCGCAAGAAGGTCGGAATCCGGAGCTCGAAAACGCCCGACGGCTGGCGGGACAGCCGCTTGAATTCAAGCCGCGCGCGTATCAACGGTCGCTGGATCAATTGGAATTCGTGAGCGATGACGCATTGAGCTTCGAGGTCAGCGGTGTCCCTGACAACACGGGCGACAATCGTTCGGCAATCTGCATCACTCGAATCGACCTGCAACTGAAGCTTGAACCGCTGCAACTGCAGACGGTGCGACTGGATAGCGAAGATCTGCCACCAGGCCAGACGTTATACCTTTGCCTGGGCGCTTCCCTTGGCGATGACCCGAATGACTCTCTGTTCATTCCCCACGGCCTGTCTTTTATTCCGGCAGACGGCAGCGCCTGGCTGGATACGAATATCGCATTGATCATTCACGGCAACCCGATGGAGTCCGTCAAGGCGACCCCCGACTGGGGCGCCTATCAACCGCTATTGTCGCAGTGGTCGCTCGATTGCCCGGATATGCAGGAGGAAAAGGCTCATGACTTCACGATAAGTCTGGTGAACCAGTACAACGCCGAGCCTTACACGATTGACGTATCGTTGGGGCATCATCGATTAGCGCTTCGCGAAGTACAGTGCGCGGCTTATTACCCGGTCCTGGAGTATGCGCAAAGCGTCCGTTTGGGTGTGCAGGTTCTCTCTTACTACACCAGTCAGGCGCTTGATGGCCGGGAAGTCAGGTGGACGACTGCCGGGCAAGGTGTGCTGGGCACCAGCATCACTGATGAACAAGGCTTGGTCTACTTCGATTTCGTTCCTGAGCAAGCAGGCGATTTCGTCCTCACAGCTTCGGTCGACAGTCCTTATTACCCTAGTGGCGAGGTGACTCTCGAGTTTTCGGTCACGGTGCTGGCGACCGATCCCTGGATGGACTTGCGTTGCGTTGTCGAATCGCAGGTAACCCTGTGGAGCGCGACCGGTTATCCCAATCGTGGCACTGATTACCCCTTCATTGTGCGCTTGCCCGCCGACAGCCCTTTGCTGGCGACTGATCTATCGCTGCACTGGAGCGGCGTCGGGCATGAAGAGCTGAAGGTCACGGTCAACCCGCCACTCCAGCAACCGGTCGCTTTCGATGGGGACGATAGTCTCTGGACGCTGGCCTGCGAGGACTGGCTGGACGGTCGCTTCGAACTGTCATTGGTCTGCTCGAAGCTGTTACTGCCATCGCCGCGTAAACCCATGTCGCTGGCGCGCAACAGGGTCAGAATCGCTGACACGCGCGGCCCGAATATTTCACCGGTTGTCGAGGACTCCGAAAAGACGTTGATGCGGGTGCAGGTGGTGCATGTCACTGACAAAGGTGCCGGTGAGCCAGTGATTGATGCGATCGTCGACTGGCAAACCCCCGAGGGCATTGTCGAGTCTCGTACCGGCAGTGGGGGCTGGGCCAGCCTGTATTACCGACCGTTGACGGCTTTGAGCAACGAGACGATTACCGCCAGTGTGAGTGCCTACGAAGGCGGACCGGCAGATGAACACTCATTTTCGGTCACGGCGTTTGCACGAGACGAATGGAAGGACAAGGTCAGCATCACGTTTGATGCCGTTCCGATTGCCCATGACGGAATCGCATGCAAGCGCGGCCAGAGGCATATCCTGACGGTCCGGGCATTAGCGGGCAGCCCGTTGATTGGCGAGGCAATTACGCTCGGATGGCGGAACGAAAATCCAGAGAACGGTCTGGCGGTGAGCGACCTTGACGTACCGAGAATATTGCGCGAAGGGGAAGATTTGAGTTGGTTGTTCAGCTCTGATCGTATCGAAAGTACCAGCAGTATTTTCGAGGTGAGTTTGCGCACCGACATTCTCACGAACAAGGATTTTTCTTGCCGACTGTTATCACCTGACCTCCATGAAGAAATGACCGTGGTCCTGGATCAGATGACCGATCTCAGGGGCCAGCCACTCTTTCCGTGTATCGGCGCTGTACATCGCTATATCTTCCGCACCAATGCGCTAAGCCCTTTAGTGGGTATTGCCATGGATCTGGTATGGAGTGGAAGCCCGGCGGCAGAGCTCGGAATCGAATTGAGTCCACCCCGCGGAAGCGAAAATTTTGTGGATGACAGCGGGTTTATCTGGACGCTGGACTGTTCAAAAAGTACCAAACCCGGTGTCTTCGCACTTCGGTTCGTTATCGATACCCATGGTTTCAGCGACATCAATACGATGACCCTGGGCCACAATAAAATCACTATCGAAGACGCCCGTGCATCTGCGGTGGATCCGGTCATTGGGCAGGATCCTGCGTGGATGTGGCTGAAGGTACGCTCCCCTTATCGTCCCGACCTCGCTCTGGATCAAGTGCCTGTTCAATGGACAGGCGACGGCAGCACCGAAGAGCACAGGACGGCTGCCGACGGCTGGAGTGGTTTTCCCTTTGCGCCATCCACCGCAGGTGAGCATGTGGTGACAGCGGCGGTTATCAGCCCTTATGACCGTTTTGAAGAGCGCCGAACCATGAAGGTTCTAGCGCTGGAAGGGGATCCCTGGGCCGGATTTGAATACAGTTTCGACTCCCAACCGTTTCAGCCACTGGGTCAAAGCGCTGAGTTCCCTCGGCGCAAGGGGCAGCACCAATTGCGCGTGAGTGCCCCGGCGGGCAGCGCGTTGTTTGACCAGCACCTGACACTGGGCATGACCGGCACCGGGCCGGCGGAATTGGGCATGCGCTTCGAGGAGCCACGTCTGGGTGACCCCAGGCTTTTCTCGAGCGCTGGAATGACCTATCGGTTCAACGCGGGCGACCTCAAGGACGGGCGTTTCGGCCTGCGCTTTTCCTCGGCGCGGTTGGCCAGGCTTTCTCCGGTTATTGCAATGTCGCTGGGGCAAGGCGCGCAGGTGGTAAAAATTGCGGATCGTTCGCGCAGCAGTCAGACGCTGTTTTGGGGCGAGGCTGTATCTGAGCAGATCACCATTGTGTCGGGCATCAGTGGCAGACCAATGGTGGGGATGAAGGTTGTCTGGTGCAGTCCGGACCTTGGTGAGGTGACCACCACTACCAACTTCTACGGTGAAGCGCGGATACGGTTTGTGCCGACAACACCGGGTGCGGCGCAACTGACCGCTACGGTGGGCGATGCGCTGTATTCGGAATCGATTTCTTTACCGTTTTTGCTGCACGAGCCCCGGGAGATCAAGGAACTGATCAGCGCTGATCCGAGCGGGTATCCGGGGCAGGTGATGACCGCGCAAGTCCTGGTCGTTTCAGCCAGTACCGCGCAACCCTTGGCCAATGTCGAAGTGATGTGGGAGTACGACCGCACCTCGCTGCCGACAACCCTGACGGATGCCGAAGGCAAGGCAACGGCGCGCATTGTCTTGGGAGGAGCAGGCGAGGCTGCATTGCGGGCGTCGGTAAAGGGTGGTTTGGCTGGCTGGGTGGTAAAAACGCTCTGGTTGACCGTCACTGAGTGTCCAGCAGCGGTGGAATCCGTTGTTGCGTCGCCTAATCCGGTTCCCTTGCAGACCTACGTCTCCATGACCGCGCTGATTGTGGCCAAGGAGGGGCGAGAGCCCATGCCCAGACGGAAAATCCTTGTTTCCACTAATGGAGCACCGTTCACTGAGTCGTTTACCGATCACAAAGGGCGATACCAGGCTCACTGGCGGCCGATGAACCTTACGGAGCAGATTTCGCTGGTCGTCAAAGTAGAAAACAGCGACGGCACTTCGGACAGCGGCGCTGTGTATGTTGCAGTCACCAACTGATCGAAGCTGTCAGATCGCAGCGGTCTTTTTCCAGCTCATGTAACTTGTCACCAGTCCGGCCCCCAACTCGGCGGGCCGAACATCCATCACTGCAACGCCATGAGCAGTCAGCCGCTCATGGAGTTGCGAGCGGGCATTGAGAAAATCGATGGTGCCGCAGTAGGCGAGTGCCTCGGGCAACGTTTGCACCGTGGTCTGGCGCAATGTATCCAACGCCTGTTCACGCAGGCTCGCCACCAGCACCCGATGTTGTGCGCTCAGGCGTTTGACTGCGGCCAGCAGTTGCTCGTCTTCATCGCGCAAATTGGTTACCAGCACTACCAGCGCCCGACGCTTTTGGCGGGCCAATAGCTGGTTGGCGGCAGCCTGATAATCGGCGGGGCGCTGAGTGCTCCCAAGGTCATAAACAGCGTTGAGCAAGACATTCAGTTGGCCGCTGCCTTTGACCGGCGCGACATGGCGCGGCTTATCACCGGCAAAGGTACTCATGCCCACCGCATCCCCTTGGCGCAACGCCACATAACTGAGTAACAGGCAGGCATTGAGCGCGTGATCGAAGTGCGACAGCTCACCGTCCTGGCTGCGCATCTGCCGGCCGCAGTCGAGCATGAAAATGATCTGCTGATCTCTTTCGTCTTCGTACTCGCGGGCAATCGGTGTGCGCTGACGGGCGGTGGCTTTCCAGTCGATCTGGCGCAGGCTGTCGCCCTCGCGAAATTCGCGCAACTGATGGAATTCCTGACCCTGACCGCGACGTTGTCGCTGGCGCACGCCGAGCTGGCTGAGCCAGTTGTCGACGGCGCGCAACTCGCCGCCGTAAAGCCGGGCGAAGTCCGGGAAGACGCGGGTCTCGTCGCGGACGCTGAGCAGGCGTTTGCCGGACCATAATCCCAAAGGGCTGGGCAGGTTGACTTCGCACTGTTCGAAGCTGAAATGCCCGCGTTCGAGAGGGCGCAGACGGTAGCTGATCTGGCTGACATGGCCGGGTTGAAGCTCGACAAGCATCGGCAGATGTTCAAACGCCAGGCCGTCGGGAACGTGGTCGAAGAGTCCAATGGCCAGTGGCTCGGCAAATTCATGGGCCACCTCCAGCTTCACCTCCGCCCAGCGCCCCAATGCCAGGCTGCCGGGCATCTGTCGCTTGATGCGCGGCGAGGGCAGGCGTCTGAGGCGCACAGCGTCGATCACCGCCAAGGCCAGCAGCGCCAGGAGCAAACCCCAGTTGATCGAAATCAGGCTGGACGGGAGGTCGATCTGCAACGCCTGCAACGCGCCGAGCACGATACTGACAACCACCAGCAGGGCCAGCCAGATCAGCAGCAGCCGAGACGGTTTCACAGGCGCGGCGCCGGCACTTGATCGAGCAATTGCGTGAGCACCTGATCGACCTGCAGGCCTTCGATATCCAGCTCCGGCGCGATGCGCACGCGATGACGCAACACCGCCAGCGCGCAGCCTTTGATGTCATCCGGGATTACAAACTCGCCGCCGCGCAACAACGCCCGGGCACGGGCACAGCGAACCAATGCAATCGAGGCGCGTGGCCCGGCGCCGAGGGTCAGCCCCGGCCAGGATCGCGTGCTGCGCGCCAGGCGCACGGCGTAATCGAGGACCTGATCGTCCAGCGGCAAGTCACTGGCGATGCGCTGCAAGGCTTGAACATCCTTGGCTTGCAACACCGTGCGCAGCGGTTGCACATCGAGCATGTCGGCGCGGGTCGAGCGACAGACCTGACGGACCATGTTCAGCTCCTGATCGGCGTCGGGGTAATCCATGCGCACCTTGAGCATGAAGCGGTCAAGCTCGGCTTCCGGCAGTGGATAGGTGCCTTCCTGTTCGATCGGATTCTGCGTCGCCAGCACCATGAACGGTTGCGCGATGGGCAGGGCGCGACCTTCGAGTGTCACCTGGCGCTCCTGCATGGCTTCGAGCAACGCCGCCTGGGTTTTCGCCGGGGCGCGGTTGATCTCGTCGGCCAGCAGCAGGTTGGTGAACAGCGGTCCTTTGCGCAGCTTGAACTGCTCGGTCTGCAAGTCATACACGGCGTGACCGGTGACGTCGCTGGGCATCAGGTCCGGGGTGAACTGGATGCGCGCGAACTCGCCGCCGAAGCAACGAGCCAAGGCCCTCACCAGCAAGGTCTTGCCCAGGCCGGGCACGCCTTCGAGCAGCACGTGGCCGCCGGCAATCAGCGCGGTCAGGACAGCGTCGACCACCGCATCCTGGCCAATCAGCGCCTTGTTCAATTCGTTGCGCACCGCTTGCGCCAACTGGCTGGCACGCTGGCGCTGCTGGGCGGCGTGCGTCGCGCTGCCGGGCTCGATCTGTTCAGTCATAACGCGTTCCTCAAGGTTTGCAGATGAGCGACCTGACGGCTGAATTCGGCGCTGGACAAACGCTGCTTCGGTCGTGGGCTCAGGGCCTGGCTGATGGCGCGGGTGGGTTGCCGGGTCAGGCGCGATAACGCCAGCCATTGTTCGGCCACATTCAATTGATCGAAACCGGGATGGCGGCGGCGCGCGCGGCGCAGGATGTCTTGTTGCAAGGCTTGGAGCAGCGCCTGCTGGCCGTTGTGGCGCAGGAGGAAATCGGCGCTGGCGCGCAGATGCTCCAGCAGTTGACGGCGACCCGCTGGCGCGGGCATTTGCACCGGCCCGTGGCGCACGCTCGCCTGCCACAACCACAGACCGATCAAGGCGAGCAGGGCGACAATGGCCTGCGCAAAGTAGCGCCAGAGCAACGTCCACAGACCATCGTGTGCGGTGTTGTAAATCAGCGTGACGTCGGTGTCGGCGCTCAGATACCAGAGCAGCCAGGCGTTGTCGTATTTGCCGATAGCCGGGGTTTTCCACAGCTCGGCATCGGTGACCACGGTGACCGTGCCGAGGCCGTACACCCGTTGCATCATGTGCGTGGCCTTGGCGCTGTTGGCCCAGGCTTGCGCGACATTATTCGGGTCGTCGAGGTGGAAGTCGGTGTCGAAACCGGCGTAGGCCGGCGCGTCTTCATCTTCCAGATACAGTTTGGTCAGTTTCGGGAAGCGGTCCTTTTCCCCGTCCTCGGGAGGATCTTTCAAGTCCTTGCTCAGCGATTGGTGCAGTTGCACCTTGTCGAGCAGCAGATCATTGCTTTGCCCGGTTTGCGCATCCCACAACGATTCGGCGACGAACACCAGACGTCCTCCGGCGCGAGTCCAGTTCAGCACCTGATCGACTTCACGCGGCGTCATCCGTGCGCGCTCGCCGAACAACAACAAGGTGTGGCTGTGCGGATCAATCTGCGGCAGCACCGTCAAGGTCTCGGCGTGGCTGACCGCGAGGCCGCGCTCGCTCAGGAACATTTCTGCCGCAAGATAAGGATTGGCTTGCGCGGCAGGCGAGGGGCCGTGATCGATGACTTCCTGATAAGGGCGGGCTTTGAGGTAGAGGAACAGACTCAAGCCGCCAAGCAGCAAAAACGCCAGCGCAGCCAACGACCCGCCAATGCGCCGGTTCAATGCCCGGACCCTTTGCTGAACAATTCACGCCAGCCGTTACACAGCTCTGCTTGCAGGTGCGCGGCTGGAAGTCGGTGCCCGTAGGCCATGTTCTGCCAGTGAACAGTGAGGTTGCGGCTGTAGGCGAGCAGGTCCGGGCGTTGCAATTGCTCGATGCGGTTGAGGATCTGGCTCTCGGTGTCGGCGGCTTTGAGCGTCAGGTTGAAATCATGCAGCAGATGGCTGAGCAGGCCGCGATAGAGCAGGCCCAGCGCGGCGCGAGGTTCGCTCAGCCACAATTGTTCGGCACTGGCGGCGATGTCATCGGGAAGGGTTTCACGGTTCAGATCCAGCCCGAAGACGTGTGGCGGCGCCGGTGGTTTGCTGCGCGAGGGCAGGTTCGGGCGACGACTGACGAAGGCCCGGAGAAATTCGCGATAACGCCAGACCAGCCAGCCCAGCGCGGCAATCAGCGCGCCCCACAACAGCACTTCAATCACGTTCGCCAAGGCATCAAGGTGTCGACCGTCGAGCCAACCGAGAAGGGTTTTCAGCCACTGCGGAGCCTCACCCGGTTGCGCGTCCTTGGCCGGGCTTGCCGGGTCGTCTCCGAAACGATAGCGGGTGACGCTTTCCTTGTTCTTGAACGGCGGTTGTTCGAGCAGCGACTGGATGCTGTCGCGCGATGCCTGACTGGTCAGCGGCTGATTGAGCAACCGTGGAGCATCCGGCGTATCGCTGGCCCATACCGGTTGCAGGTTCGGCAGCAGCAGACACGCCGCCAGCAACACACCGAGCACGCTGCTGTTCAAACGCTGGCGCAAACGGCGGAAAACCAGCTCGATGTCCCAGGCTTCCAGTTGCGTGCGACGGTTCAGGTACAGGCTGAAGCCGCAGGCGACATACACCGGTCCCCAGGCCACCAGGATCAGCGCATAAAAAACGTTGGTCAGGTGCTCCAGCCAGCGCCAGTCCTGATCGGCGGCGAGCAGCAGCGACTGCCAGTCCCAGTCGGTTTCGATCTGCTGCGGCAAGAGCATGTAGAACAGCAGCATCAAGCCGATCCACAGTGCGGTTTCCAGATGCACGCCGATAATCGTCAGCCATTGCGCGGCGCCACCGTTGCGTTGCAGCAGCACCTGCAGACGTTGTTGTCTGGCCTCGCCATTCAGGCCTTCGAGTTGCGTCACCGGCAGCACAAAGCTGCGACTCAGACTCAGCCGTCGCCAGGTCAGACTGGCCAGCAGTTGCGGCTTGAGCAGGCGCGGCCACTCGCGCAAGGCTTGTCTGAGGGTTGGCGTTTCACCGAACAGCGCTTTGGAGAGGATGTACAGCGGCAGGCGTTCGTAGGCCGGTTTCAGCCACCAGAAAATGAACACCGCCAGTGATGGCCAATCCCACAGCAACAGGCTGAGCAGGGCGAACAGCGGCAGGGTGACGATCGCCCAACTGGTCATCAACAACCGGCGATGCTGCTGGCTCATCAACACGCCCAGGTCCATGGCTTCCCAGGTCGTGCGCGGGCGGATCACTACGCTGGCGTCACTCAGGCGCATGACGAATCCTTCCGGCAAATAGCAGATACACCGCGACGGTCAGCCACAGCGCGGCGCCGACGGCGTATTTGGTCAGCGGCGTGACACTGGTTTTCGACGACCAATAAGCCTCGATGAATGCTGCGATCAACAGGAACAACATCGCCCCACACACCAGCAACACGCTTTTGCGTGCGGCCAGACGCAGCGCCTCGCCCCATGTCAGACGTCCGGGGGCGATCAGCGCCCAGCCCAGCTTGAGGCCCGCCGCGCCGGCGAGGGCAATGGCGCTCAGTTCGAACGCACCGTGACCGATCACGAACGACCAGAAGGTCTGGCCGAAACCGATCTCGCTGAGATGCCCGGCCACCGCGCCGATGATCATGCCGTTGTAAAGCAGGAAAAAACCGCTGCCCACGCCCATCAGCAAACCGCTGGCGAACGTCTGAAAGGCGATGCCCGTGTTGTGCATCACGTAATAGCCGAACATTACCCAGTCTTCGCTGGCCGCACGTTCCGCCGAGCGGCCGAGGTGGCCGGCAACGGGGTCGTACATGCCTTGCATCTCGCGCACCTGCTCGGCCGGGATCAGGTTGTAGATCAGTTCCGGGAACAGATAAACCAGCACGCCAAAACCGATCAGGCTGCCGAAGAACAACAGGCTGGCGGCCGCAACGAAACGCCACTGTTCGCGCACCAGTCGCGGGAAGTCGGCGAGGATAAAGCTGATGATTTGCGCCCCGAGCCGACTGCGATGCCGATAGAGCTGTTGATGGCCGCGCAGTACTTGTTGTTGCAACGTATCGATCAGAAAGCTGCTGTAGCCGCGCGCCTGGGCCAGAGCCAGATGTTGGCAGAGACGCCGATAGGCCTTGGGAAAATCGCTGACTTGCGCTGTCTCCTTGCCTTTTTCCAGGCGTTCGAGCGCCACGGCGAAGCGCTCCCATTCGGCCTTGTGGCGACTTTCGAACAGGCTCTGCTTCATGCGCTCGGCCCCAACAGGCCGCGCGCGATGCCGTTGAGTTCAGACACGGCTTTGGGCGCAGAGATGTGCAACGGCTGCGCCAGCAATGCCGCCAGCTCGTTGACCCGTGCGGGAGAGAGCTCGGCCTGACGCTCGGCGAAACCGAGTACCGCGCGTTGTTCGCTCAAGGTCAGCGGAACGGGGCTGCGGCGAGGTTCAGCGTCAGGCAGTTGCGGGCGGCTCAGCGGGCGTTCGCTGTAAACCACGAAGGTGCCGGCGGCAATGTCGCCGAGGCGTTTGAAGGTCGGGTGTTGCAGGCAACTGAGCGCACCGAGGAAATAGCCGAAGGGCAGTAGATCGACAAAGCGCAGCAGGTTGCGCAATAGCGAGGCCGGCCAGCCGATCGGCGTGCCGTCATCGTGCACCACGCGCAAACCCAGCCATTGCTTACCCGGCGAACGGCCCTGACGCAGCACCTCGAACAGCACCATGTACCACCAGCTGATGGCAAACAGCAGCAAGGAACCGAGGCCCATGCCGAGCTTGCCGAGAAACGCCAGTGCGATAAACAGCACACCGAGGATCAAGCCGCGAATGCCCAGATCAATGGCAAACGCCACGGCGCGCACCATCAGCCCGGCGGGGCGCAGTGGCAGGTCGATGCCTTCCGGCGTTTCGACCTGATGGCGCGTATCCAGCGGTGCTTTCCTTCGCGGTGCTGTGGGCTCGAGCATGGGCTACCTGATGTTCGCCTGTTCGGGGGGCAAGTGCGCCTGATGCTAGCAGCCTCTCGGGTGTGGGAGCGAGCCTGCACGCGAATGTGGTGGATCAGTCAGCCTATGTGCAACTGACGGAAAGCCTTCGCGAGCAGGCTCGCTCCCACAAGGGCAATGCATTCCAGTTGTAGGAATCTGGAGAAATTGCTGTTCGAGGGCGACCAGGCTGGCCGTGGCAACCCTGAAACGCCTAGACTTCGCCGATCTTCTGTTCAGGATTCGCCCGTGACTTCAATCTTCTGGTACGACTACGAAACCACTGGCATCAATCCGCGCAACGATCGACCGCTGCAGGTGGCCGGGATTCGCACTGACCACGCGCTCAACGAAATCGACGAGCCGGTCAATCTCTATTGCCAGCCCAGCGAGGACATCCTGCCGCACCCGGCGGCGTGCGCGATCACCGGCATCACCCCGGGCCAGCTCGCTGAAAAAGGCCTGAGCGAAGCCGACTTCATGACTCGCGTACATGCGCAACTGGCCGCACCGGGGACCTGTGGCGCCGGTTACAACACCTTGCGTTTCGACGACGAAATGACCCGCTACAGCCTGTATCGCAATTTCTTCGACCCCTATGCCCGTGAATGGCAGGGTGGCAACAGTCGCTGGGATCTGATTGATGTGGTGCGCGCCGCTTACGCATTGCGCCCCGATGGTCTGGTCTGGCCGACCGATGATGAAGGCCGCGTGACCCTCAAGCTCGAACGCCTGACGGCGGCCAACAATATCGATCACGGGCACGCTCACGAGGCGCTATCGGATGTGCGCGCCACCATCGCGTTGGCGCGGCTGATTCGCGAGAAACAACCCAAGCTCTACGAGTGGCTGTTCCAGTTGCGCAGCAAACAGGAGGTGATGGATCAGATCCGCCTGTTGCAGCCACTGGTGCATGTGTCCGGGCGTTTCTCGGCGGCACGCAGTTATGTCGGCGTGGTGTTGCCGCTGGCCTGGCACCCGAAAAATCGCAACGCCTTGATCGTCTGTGATCTGCATCTTGATCCGCAGGGGTTGCTGGACCTCGATGCGCAAGCCTTGCGTCAGCGTCTTTATACCCGTCGCGATGAGTTGGCCGAAGGTGAGTTGCCGGTGCCGCTCAAACTGATTCATATCAATCGCTGCCCGGTTGTAGCGCCGCTGGCGGTATTGCGCGCACAAGACCAGCAGCGCCTTGGGCTGGACATGGCGCTTTATCATGAGCGGGCAGTGCGACTAACTGACGCACAACAAGTCTGGAAAGATAAAGTCGCGGCGATTTATGCCAGCGAAGATTTCACTCCCAGCGAAGATCCCGAGCAGCAGTTGTACGATGGATTTATCGGTGATCGTGATCGTCGTTTATGCGAACAAGTTCGAACGGCGGATCCTGCGCAGTTGGCGCAAGAGCAGTGGCCTTTCGATGATGAACGTTTGCCTGAATTACTTTTTCGATATCGAGCACGCAACTTTCCGGACACCCTGGACGTGGCCGAGCAAGAGCGCTGGAAATTATTTTGTCAGCAGCGCCTTACGCAACCTGAGGCAGGTGCGCCGAATACCGTGCAGTCATTTATCGAGGCGGCAGAGCAATGGTCGGTTAGTGCGTCACCGATGCAGCGAGAGGTGCTCAATGACTGGCAGAATTATGTCCAGGCATTACGCAAACGTTTGAATCTGTGAAATCGAACATGCCCGGACAATAAACTACGGGCATAAAAAAACGCCAGCGCTAGCTGGCGTTCTTTTGTTCGCGGATCGCTCTGCGAAGGCGTTGCGGCTTAGCCCAGCAGGGTCGCCCAGCCTTCAACCACGTCGCCGCCCCACTTGGCTTTCCACTCTTTCAGAGTCTTGTGGTTGCCACCTTTGGTTTCGATGACTTCACCGTTGTGCGGGTTTTTGTATTGCTTAACTTTGCGTGCACGCTTGGTGCCGGTAGTTTTCACTGCGCCGCCGCGTGGAGCCTTGGATTTGGCTTCTGGATCCAGCAGCGCGATGATGTCACGCAGGGACTTGGAGTATTCACCCATCAGCGTGCGCAGTTTTCCTTCAAATTCCAGTTCGGCTTGCAGTTTGTCGTCTTCGGACAGGTTCTTCAGACGGGCTTGCAGCTCTTTGATGGCTTCTTCGGTGGCGCGATATTCGTTGATCAAGGACATGAGTACTACCTTTTGTAGAATGCTGAATGACAGGGGACAGTGCCGCAATAATAGTCAGGCTGTTTCATCAAGTAAACATTTAGATCGGCTTTTTATTTAAATGAGTTACAGGAATTAGCTGCGCTTTGAATGTTCCGTTAAATAATGTGATGCAGTCAGCACAGATATTTACAGTTGTCTGACAAAAGCCTCGCTAAAGCGTCACGGTCTTGACGTAAGACCTGCGCCAGAAAGCCGTTTGTCCATGCTTTGTCCCATCCGGCGCGTATGCGTACTGCAGTTTTCCTGCGCAGTCGCTAGAATGGCGGCCTTTGTGAAGTTCTGGAGTTTCCCCCTCATGCGCACTTTTCGGCTGGTGATCTCTTGCCCGGACCGCGTTGGCATCGTTGCCAAAGTCAGTAATTTTCTGGCCTCTCATAATGGCTGGATCACCGAAGCGAGCCACCACTCTGACAATCAAGTGGGCTGGTTCTTCATGCGTCACGAAATCCGTGCCGATTCCCTGCCGTTCGGTATTGAAGAGTTGCGCGAGAAGTTCGCGCCGATCGCTGAAGAGTTCTCGATGGACTGGCGCATCACCGACACCGAACAGAAAAAACGCGTGGTGCTGATGGCCAGCCGCGAATCCCACTGTCTGGCCGACCTGCTGCACCGCTGGCACAGCGATGAACTGGATTGCGAAATCGCCTGCGTGATCTCCAACCATGACGACCTGCGCAGCATGGTCGAGTGGCACGGCATCCCTTACTACCACGTGCCGGTCAATCCGCAGGACAAGCAACCAGCATTCGACGAAGTATCGCGGCTGGTCAAACAGCACGACGCCGAAGTGGTGGTGCTGGCGCGCTACATGCAGATCCTGCCGCCGGACATGTGCCGCGAGTACGCGCACAAAGTCATCAACATTCACCACAGCTTCCTGCCATCGTTCGTCGGCGCCAAGCCGTATCACCAAGCGTCCCTGCGCGGCGTCAAGCTGATCGGCGCAACCTGCCACTACGTCACTGAAGAGCTGGACGCCGGCCCGATCATCGAGCAGGACGTGGTGCGTGTCAGCCACAGCGACAGCATCGAAGACATGGTGCGTTTCGGCCGTGACGTCGAGAAGATGGTGCTGGCCCGTGGTCTGCGTTATCACCTGGAAGACCGCGTGCTGGTGCACGGCAACAAGACGGTCGTGTTCTGATCGAGCACGCCACGCTTGAAAAACCAGGGGCCTGGGCGTTGAATCGCTCAGGCCCTTGTCATTTGAGCCCGAGGAAAAGTCATGAGCGATCCGCTGGACAAAGCCACTTCCAAAGCCCCCGCCACTCTTGGTGAAGGTTGCCTCAGCCGCTACGATCCGGATGACATGAGCCCGGACGACGGCACCGAATTCCCCGGTGCCGCCGAGCTTTGGGAGCAGCTCCAACAAGAGCAGGACGAACCTAAGAAGCCTGCCTGACGTTCATCAACTTCTTCAGCAACGGCTTGCCCAGCATCAACACGAACACCGGGCCGCCAACCAGCAGATAGAAGTAATACGTCACCACGCGCCAGATCAGGATCGCCGCCGCTGCGGTGGATTTGCCCACCATCGGCGCGAGCAGCGCAGCCGAGGTCAGCTCTGCCGCACCGGCACCGCCGGGTAACAGACTGAACTGGCCGGCGCCCAGCGAGAGCATCTGCACCAGAAAGCTCCACGCCCACTGCAAATCCGCGCCGAGCCCGCGCAGCGCCAGATACAGCACGCTGTAGCGCAGCAGCCAGTGCACGCAGGTCAGGGCGAACACCTGAACCAGCGTCTGCCAGGGCAACTTCAAGGTATCGGTAAATGCCGCGAGAAAGTGCAGCAACTTGCGCGCCCAGCGTCGACGAGTGCGTGCCGTCACGTTCATTCCTGCCAACAGCCGCCCGCTCAGGCGAATCAACGCTCGGTGATAACGCGCGATCAACACGCAACTGAACAACCCCCCAAACAACGAAACGGCGCTGACGGTCAGCAGCCACTCGAGGCGATCGCTCAGGTGCTGGAACAGCGCATAGATCAGAATCCCGCTGAGTGCGCAGAGAAAGAACAGCAGATCGCTGAGCTGATCCATGGCAAACACCGCGCTGCCCCGCGCCGGACGCACGCCGCACCGGGCGAGCAATGCCATGATCGTCAGCGGCCCGCCGCTGCCGCCGGGCGTGGCGCAATACGCAAACTCGGCCGCCATCACCACGCCGAGGCTTTTCAAGGGCGCGACTTTTTCTCGCTGGTCGCCGAGCAACAAACGCAAGCGCAGCGTATTGATCCCCCAGCAGAGCAGAATCATGCCGAACATGATCAACAGCCAGTTCAGCGGAAAACTGCGCAGGCGCGACCAGGTCTCGCCGCCGCCGAGCAGTACCGGAATCAGCACCGCCGCCAGCAGGCCGATCAGCAACAACAGGCTGCGCTTCATGCTGCGCGTTCCAGTTGTCCGCGCTGTCGGGCCAGCCAGTCGATCTTGGTCAGCGGCACGCGTCCCTCCGCCAGCAGGCGTTGCAGCGTGTGCAACCAGTAATCGCGAGAAAAGCGGTGACGCATGTCCACCGGATGCAGCCCCAGACGAATCACCGATGCCTCGCGCCAGCGCTGTTCACGCTGGTCGCTGACGATTTTCGACAAGCCACGACGCCAGGCACTGCGCGCACTCCACACCAGCCCCGGTGCATCTATGGCGCTGAAGTCGGGCAAGCGATAAAGATGCTGCGGATCGCTGGTGTAGCTGAGCGGTAATTCGCGCAAGGCCTGGCGGGTGCCGTCGCTCATCAGCCAGGCCGGGGCGACGAAACCCTGCACCGGCCAGTCGTAGCGCTGAAACATGTCCAGACCTGCGTGCAGGCGGGCAAGGGCAGCTTCGCGGGACAGGCGGTAAAACTCGCCTTCATGGGTGTAGATCCGGCGCATGAACCAGTCGCGCGGGGTGTTTGGCATGGGTTCCTGATCGTCGTGGTAGTAGCCGTGCAGCGCCAGTTCATCGCCTCGGGCGACCCTGGCATCGAGCACTCGGCGAAACGCCGGGTTGGCGTCAAGCGCATCGTGGCGATGGAAATCCGGCACCACCAGCCAAGTCATTGGTACATCGCCCAAGGCATCGACAGCCTCGACGAAGGGCTGGTAATCCGCCCACGTCGAGGGCGCCACATCATGCAACACCAGACATACGGCTTTCATGTGTTCAACCATTGGCCACCCGTGGCAGCGTATGGCCGAGCACGGCGTGGTAGTGGCTGAGCAGGCTGTCGACCACGGTGTCCCAGGCATAATGACGTTCGACGTGCTGGCGCGCCTGTTGACCGAGGCGGGCGCAGCCGCGACTGAACAGCTCGCGCACGGCATTGGCCATGGCCTGCGGATTATTCGGTGCACAGAGCAGGCCGCAGGAATCTATGACGATCTCTTCAAACGCCCCGGCCGCCACCGCCACCACGGGAATGCCGCAGGCCATGGCTTCGAGGATGACCAGTCCGAAGGTTTCCTGGTCGCCGGCATGCAGCAGCGCATCGGCGCTGGCCATCAGCCGCGCGACTTTTGGCGCCGGGCAGAATTCGTCGATGACGCTGACGTTGTCCGGCACCGCCGCAGGCATCGACGAGCCGACCAACAACAAGTGATAGCGCGGACCGAGGCGTTGCATGCACTTGAGCAGCACCGGCAGGTTTTTCTCCTTGGAACCGCGCCCGGCAAAGATCAGCAGGCGCGTGTCTTCGGCAATGCCCAGCTCAGCCCGCAGGCCAGGGTCGCGGGCGTCGGGATGGAAAGTGTGCAGATCCACGCCCAGCGGTTGCACATGAACATTGCGCACCCCGAGCCCGATGAGCTTGTCGGCCATGACCTGGCTTGGGGCAAGGACGCGATCAAAATTGCCATAGAGACGGGTGACATAGGCCTCGACATTCGGTGTGACCCAATGGCCCATGCGATTGCCCGCCAGCAGCGGCAGATCCGAGTGATAAAAGCCGATCACCGGAACGTCCAGCTGCCGCCGCGCATCCAGCGCTGCCCATGCGGTGAGGTAGGGATCGCCGACTTCGATCAGATCCGGCTGCAGATCCTGCAGGACGTTTCGCCATGGCGCCAGCCGCAGCGGGAAGCGATAGCCTTTGCCAAAGGGCAGGGCGGGCGCTGGAACCGTATAAATGCCGTCATGTTCACCCAGTCTCGCGCCGGGGATCAGCAGGCTGTGGCGAATGGCGTTGCGCTCGCCAAGGCGACGGTGTTTGGCATCCAGATAAGTCCGCACGCCACCGCTGGCCGGGGCGTAGAACATGGTGATGTCGGCGATATGCACGGTGAGCAACCCTCCGCTGTGTTGTTCTCCCTTGATTGACCTTTATCCAGAATAGATGTTCGGTCGGGATTGCGCGGTGGGGTGTCACTCGGGTTTTGTTGAAAGGTAGATATTCGCGAGCAGGCTCGCTCCCACAATGGAATGCATTTTCCCTGTGGGAGCGAGCCTGCTCGCGAAGCGGCCACTCGTCGCAGCTTAAATCCTGAAGCTGCCAACCAACTGCTTGAGACGCGAAGCCTGCTGCTCCAGATCCGAACAAGCGCGCAACGTCGCTTGCAGGTTCTCCACGCCTTCCTGGTTCAGCGTGTTGATCTCGGTGATATCGACATTGATCGACTCGACCACTGCGGTTTGTTCTTCGGTCGCGGTCGCCACCGACTGGTTCATCCCGTCGATCTCGCCAATGCGCAGGGTCACGCTGTTCAGGCGTTCGCCGGCGAGGTTGGCGATCTCGACGCTGTCCTGGCTGTGGCGCTGGCTGTCGCTCATGGTGCTCACCGATTCCCGGGCGCCGACTTGCAGCTCCTCGATCATGGTCTGCACCTGTTGGGCCGATTCCTGAGTGCGGTGCGCGAGGTTGCGCACTTCGTCGGCCACCACGGCAAAACCACGACCGGCCTCACCGGCGCGTGCCGCTTCGATCGCCGCGTTCAGCGCCAACAGGTTGGTCTGCTGGGAAATGCTGGTGATCACTTCGAGAATCTGGCCGATGTTGACGGTCTTGCTGTTCAGCGACTCGATGTTGGTGCTCGACGCGCTGAGCATGCTCGACAGCTGGTTCATCGCTTTGATGCTGCGCTCCACCACTTGCTGGCCATCTTCGGCCAGACCCCTGGCATCGCTGGCCTGATTCGACGCTTGCGCGGCGTTGCGGGCGATTTCCTGGGCGGCGGCGCCGAGCTGATTGATCGCGGCAGCAACGCTGCTGGTGCGCGAAGCTTGCTGGTCAGAGTTGTACATCGACGAGTTCGACGCCGCGACCACGCGCAGGGCGACCTCGTTGACCTGGCCGGTGGCCGAGGACACTTCGCGGATCGAGCCGTGAATGCGCTCGACGAAGCGGTTGAATGCGGTGCCGAGGATGCCGAATTCATCGTTATTGATGATGTTCAGGCGTTTGGTCAGGTCGCCTTCGCCGTCGGCGATGTCTTCCATGGCGCGGGTCATCACGTGCAGCGGCTGGATCAGCAGGCGGATGAGCATGCCGAGCAGGGCAATGATGATTACCACGGCAATGATGGTTGCGATTACCGCTGAGGTGCGGAATTCGCTGAGCATCGCGTAGGCCTGGTCTTTATCGATCGACAGACCGATGTACCAGTTCACCGACGGCAGGCCTTTGATCGGAGCGAAGGTGACGATGCGGGTTTTGCCATCAACTGTCACTTCGCTGAAATCGCTGCTGATGCGCGGCGTGTCTTGTGGGTAGGCTTCTTTGAGCGACTTCATTACCAGGGCCTTGTCCGGGTGGACGAGGATCTTGCCGTCAGCGCTGATCAGAAACGCATAGCCCATGCCGTCGAAATCCCGCGCGGCGAGGGTGTCGATCAGCGATTGCAGGCTGAGGTCGCCGCCGACCACGCCGACGCTCTGCCCGGCCTTTTTCGACGCGGTGGCGATGGAGATGATCAACTGGCCGGTGGCCGCATCGATGTAGGGTTCGGTCAGGGTCGAGGTGCTGCTGCTTTCGGCACCTTTATACCAAGGGCGTACGCGCGGATCGAAACCGTCCGGCATCTTCACGTCCGGGCGGATGGTGAAGTGGCCAGTGGCATCGCCCAGGTAGGTGGCCATGAACGTCGAGGTCAGGCTTTTCTGTTCCAGCAGGCTGGCGACCGTGGCAGGTTCCGGGTTGATGGCGATGTTCTGCGCGGCGTTCTCGATCAGCAGAATGCGCCCGCTGAGCCAGGTCTGGATGTTGCCGGCGGTGACCTCGCCCATTTCATTGAGGTAGTTGTTCAGATCATCGCGGATCGCATTGCGCTGCAGCCAGTCGTTGTACAACGTGAACGAGGCAAAAGCGGCAATGACGATGAGAGCGGCGGCAAGCAAAATCTTATGGCTGAAGCGCAGGTTTTTGTTCATGGCTTGGGGTTCCGCTAAGGTCTTAATGTCCTGGGCGTGCTTTGATAGAGACGCGCACTATGGGCAAGGTTGAAAAATTGATATTTCCGGCTCTCCTTAGGGAAATGTCCGACCCGGTTTTCTGGCGGGTCTGTCCAATTTATGTATCGGCCATGTGTCATCAAAGATTAACCATTGGGTGAGAAAATGCCTGACTCCTCGCAACTCGTTATCGGCGCTGATCCGGCCGCGCAACCCATCGCTCAGGCCATGCGCCTGGCCAACCGCCACGGCCTGATCGCCGGCGCCACCGGCACCGGTAAAACCGTGACGTTGCAGCGCCTGGCCGAAGCGTTCAGCGACGCCGGTGTGGCAGTGTTCGCTGCCGACATCAAGGGCGACCTGTGCGGCCTCGGTGCTGCCGGCAACCCGCAGGGCAAAGTGGCCGAGCGCATCGCCGGCATGCCCTGGCTTGGTCACACGCCGCAGGCTTATCCCGTCACGCTGTGGGACATCCACGGTGAATCCGGACATCCGTTGCGCACCACGCTGAGCGAAATGGGTCCGCTACTGATCGGCAGCCTGCTCGAGCTGACCGACAGTCAGCAGTCGGCGCTGTACGCGGCCTTCAAGGTGGCGGATCGCGAAGGGCTGTTGCTGCTGGATCTCAAGGATCTGAAAGCGCTGCTCAATCACCTCAAGGACAATCCACAGTTGCTCGGCGAAGACGCCGCGCTGATGACCACCGGTTCCAGCCAGGCACTGTTGCGCCGGTTGGCGACGCTAGAACAGCAGGGCGCCGAAGCCCTGTTCGGCGAGCCGGCGCTGCAACTCGAAGACATTCTGCAACCGGGCGCCGATGGCCGTGGACGTATCCATCTGCTCGACGCCAGCCGTCTGGTGCACGAGGCGCCGAAGGTTTACGCAACGTTCCTGCTGTGGCTGCTGGCCGAGTTGTTCGAGCAACTGCCCGAGCGCGGCGACGCCGACAAACCGCTGCTGGCGCTGTTTTTCGACGAGGCGCACTTACTGTTCGGCGACACGCCCAAAGCTCTGCAGGAACGGCTTGAGCAAGTGGTGCGCTTGATTCGTTCCAAAGGCGTTGGCGTGTATTTCGTCACCCAGTCGCCAGCGGACCTGCCGGATGACGTGCTGGCGCAGTTGGGCTTGCGCATTCAACACGGCATGCGTGCGTTCACCGCCAAAGAGCAGAAATCCCTGCGTGCGGTTGCGGATGGCTTTCGGCCGAATCCGGCGTTCGACAGTCTGTCGGTACTGACTGAACTGGGAATCGGCGAGGCGCTGGTGGGAACGCTGACCGAGAAGGGCACGCCGGAAATGGTCCAGCGCGTGCTGGTGGCACCGCCGCAATCGCGGATCGGCCCGCTGACTGAAACCGAGCGCACCGTGCTGATCGCCGGCTCGCCGTTCAAGGGCCGTTATGACAAGCCGATCGATCGCGAGTCGGCCTATGAAATCCTGATGGGACGCAAAGGGCTGGCGCCCGAGGCTGAAACACCAGCGGGCAAAGCTGCGGCCGAAGAGCCGAGCCTGGCTGACCGCGCTGGCGAATTCCTCGGCACGGCGGCAGGGCAGGCGCTGAAATCGGCGATGCGCCAGGCGGCCAATAATCTCGGCAAGCAGTTGGTGCGCGGGTTGATGGGGTCGCTGCTCGGCGGCAGCAAGCGCCGCTAAAAGCAAAGATCGCAGCCTTCGGCAGCTCCTACAGTTGAAATGCATTCATTCTGTAGGAGCTGCCGAAGGCTGCGATCTTTTGATTTTGCTTCAGGCTTTCCCCTTGGCATGCGCCGCCAGCCGCTCCAGCGCCGCGCGCAATCCCGGATCGCTGATCCCGTCGGCCGTCGACTGAATCGTCTCTGCCGCACTGCTGGACAGATCCATCGAGTGCCCAACTGCCCGATGCTGCACGATCGGCGGGCGCACGCTGAATTTGATCCGCGTCAAGTTGGCGAACTCTTCGAACAGTTGCAGTTGCCGTTGCAGGCGTTTCTGTTGATAGCGCAGGCGCGTCGCCCAGTGACCGTCAGTGACCACCAGCGACAGCTCGCCTTCGCGCCATTTGGCCACCCGGCAATGCTCGCGGGCGGCCGGTTGCAGCTGGCTTTCGAGCAGGCGCTGCAAATGCTCCAGGCGCTGGGCATGGCCGAGGATGGCTTTGAGCGGTTTGGCTTCACGTAACAGAACGGCGGGTGCTCTGGCCGTGAGAGGGCGAAACGCCATGATCGAACACCTGAAAGTCACAGAGGCGCCATGGTAGCAGAAAGCTGCGGAACCTCTGGGCCATTGCTTTTGTCCCTGATTTGCTCATTAAATCAACGCCTGACTTCTTTCCCCCGACGGGTTGAAGTTGAGCAAAACGCCCCTATTTTAAGTGAGCCCCGTCAAAGCGCAGTGCCAGCATCGTGGAACATCGCCACTTTCCTCACCACCGTTTCCGGGTAGAATGCTCGTTCGCATGCGGCCATGAGGGCTGCACGGGCGACTCACGGGGCCGCCCTCCATCCCTTTAGTGTGGAAGATCCTGCCGATATGTTTGCGCCTTTGTTAAAGAAACTTTTTGGAAGCAAGAACGAGCGTGAAGTCAAACGCATGCTCAAGACGGTGCAGCTCGTCAATGCCTTCGAAGAGCAAATGGTGGCCCTTTCGGACGATCAATTGCGCGCCAAGACCGCCGAGTTCAAGGCCCGTATCGCCAAAGGGGAAACCCTCGACAAGCTGTTGCCGGAAGCCTTTGCCGTAGCCCGCGAGGCCGGCAAGCGTGTGATGGGCATGCGCCACTTCGACGTGCAACTCGTCGGCGGCATGACCTTGCACGAAGGCAAGATCGCCGAAATGCGCACCGGTGAGGGCAAGACCCTCGTGGCCACCCTGGGTGTTTACCTCAACGCACTGTCCGGCAAGGGCGTGCACGTTGTGACCGTGAACGACTACCTGGCCCGCCGTGACGCCAACTGGATGCGTCCGCTGTATGAATTCCTCGGCCTGACTGTCGGCGTCGTGACGCCGTTCCAGCCGCCGGAAGAAAAGCGTGCCGCCTACGCTGCCGACATCACCTACGGCACCAACAACGAATTCGGTTTCGACTACCTGCGCGACAACATGGCGTTCAGCATGGATGAAAAATTCCAGCGCGAACTCAACTTTGCCGTGATCGACGAAGTCGACTCCATCCTCATCGACGAAGCGCGTACCCCGCTGATCATTTCCGGTCAGGCCGAGGACAGCTCCAAGCTGTACATGGAGATCAACAAACTGATCCCGCAGCTGGAACTGCACGTCGAGGAAGTTGAAGGCCAGGTCACCAAGGCCGGCCACTACACCGTTGACGAAAAGACCCGCCAGGTCGAACTCAACGAAGCCGGTCACCAGTTCATCGAAGAAATGCTCACCCGCGTCGGCCTGCTGGCCGAAGGCGAAAGCCTGTACTCGGCGCACAACCTTGGCCTGCTGACCCACGTCTACGCCGGTCTGCGTGCGCACAAGCTGTTCAATCGCAACATTGAATACATCGTGCAGGACGGTCAGGTCGTACTGGTCGACGAACACACCGGTCGTACCATGCCGGGTCGTCGTCTGTCCGAAGGCCTGCACCAGGCTATCGAAGCCAAGGAAGGTCTGAACATCCAGGCCGAGAGCCAGACCCTCGCCTCGACCACTTTCCAGAACTACTTCCGTCTGTACACCAAGCTGTCCGGCATGACCGGTACCGCCGACACCGAAGCGTTCGAATTCCACCAGATCTATGGTCTGGAAGTCATGGTCATTCCGCCGAACAAACCGTTGGCGCGTAAAGACTACAACGACCTGGTGTTCCTCACCGCCGAAGAGAAATACGCTGCGATCGTCGCGGACATCAAGGAAAGCATGGCCGCCGGTCGTCCGGTGCTGGTGGGTACCGCGACCATCGAGACGTCCGAGCACATGTCCGAATTGCTCGTCAAAGAAGGCATCGAACACAAGGTTCTCAACGCCAAGTTCCACGAAAAAGAAGCTGAGATCATCGCTCAGGCCGGTCGTCCGGGTGCGCTGACCATCGCCACCAACATGGCCGGTCGTGGTACCGACATCCTGTTGGGCGGCAACTGGGAAGTGGAAGTCGCTTCGCTGGAGAACCCGACTCGTGAGCAGATCGCGCAGATCAAGGCCGACTGGCAGAAGCGTCACCAGCAAGTGCTGGAGTCCGGCGGCTTGCAGGTAATTGCTTCCGAGCGTCACGAATCGCGCCGTATCGACAACCAGCTGCGTGGCCGTGCCGGTCGTCAGGGCGATGCCGGTTCGAGCCGCTTCTACCTGTCGCTGGAAGACAGCCTGATGCGCATCTTCGCCTCCGACCGCGTGAAGAACTTCATGAAAGCCCTGGGCATGCAGCCGGGCGAAGCGATCGAGCACCGTATGGTGACCAACGCGATCGAGAAGGCGCAGCGCAAGGTTGAAGGCCGCAACTTCGACATCCGTAAGCAACTGCTCGAGTTCGACGACGTCAACAACGAACAGCGTAAAGTGATCTATCACATGCGTAACACGTTGCTGGCCGCTGACAACATCGGTGAGACCATCGCCGACTTCCGTCAGGACGTGCTCAACGCTACCGTCAGCGCGCACATTCCGCCGCAATCGCTGCCAGAGCAGTGGGACGTGGCCGGCCTGGAAGCGTCGATCGAAAGCGATTTCGGCGTGAAACTACCGATCCAGCAATGGCTCGACGAAGACGATCACCTGTACGAAGAAACCCTGCGCGAGAAGCTCATGACCGAGCTGATGGCGGCGTACAACGAGAAGGAAGATCAGGCCGGTGCCGAGGCGCTGCGCTCGTTCGAGAAGCAGATTGTCCTGCGCGTACTCGACGACCTGTGGAAAGACCACTTGTCGACCATGGATCACCTGCGTCACGGCATTCACCTGCGCGGCTATGCGCAGAAGAACCCGAAGCAGGAATACAAGCGCGAATCCTTCACACTGTTCTCCGAGCTCCTCGATTCGATCAAGCGCGACTCGATCCGCGTGCTCTCGCATGTTCAGGTGCGTCGCGAAGATCCGGAAGCCGAAGAGCAACGCCTGCGTCAGGAAGCCGAAGCACTGGCGGCGCGCATGCAGTTCGAACACGCCGAAGCGCCTGGCCTGGATCAGCCGGAAGCGCTGGGTGAGGAGGTCGATGTGGCACTGGCCACCGCCGCTGCCCCGGTTCGCAACGAGCAGAAGCTGGGCCGCAACGAACTGTGCTACTGCGGTTCGGGCAAGAAATACAAGCATTGCCACGGGCAGATCCAGTAAAACCCGTTTCAATCGCTGAACACCCCGCGCCGCGACCGGCTCCTGCCGTCGCGGCGTTTTGCCATTTATCCCACCGTCCTTTCCCGTGGCGGTGCTGACATCATTGAGTAAGGAGCGCATTCATGGCTGTTGGTCTTGGTCCTTTGCCAACGTTGCACCCGGTTGCCGGTTTTGAACTCGGTATCGCCTCGGCCGGCATCAAGCGCCCGGGGCGCAAGGATGTAGTGGTGATGCGCTGTGCTGAAGGTTCCACCGTGGCTGGCGTGTTCACCCTGAACGCGTTCTGCGCCGCGCCGGTGATCCTGGCGAAAAAGCGCGTGCACAATGCCGTGCGTTACTTGCTGACCAACACGGGCAATGCCAACGCCGGCACCGGCGAACCGGGCCTGGCCGCCGCCGAGCGCACCACCGCTAAACTGGCTGAGCTGACCGGCGTCGATGCCAGCCAGATTCTGCCGTACTCCACCGGCGTGATCGGCGAGCCGCTGCCGGTCGAGAAGATCGAAGGCGCACTGCAAGCCGCGCTGGATGATCTGTCGGAGAATAACTGGGAAGCCGCCGCCACCGGCATCATGACCACCGACACGCTGCCCAAGGGCGCCAGCCGCCAGTTCGAGCATGACGGCGTGACCATCACTGTCACCGGCATCAGCAAAGGCGCCGGCATGATTCGCCCGAACATGGCGACCATGCTGGGTTACATCGCCACCGACGCCAAAGTCTCCCGCGAGGTGCTGCACAACCTGATGCTCGACGGCGCCAATAAGTCGTTCAACCGCATCACCATCGACGGCGACACCTCGACCAACGATTGCTGCATGCTGATCGCCACTGGCAAGGCCACTCTGCCTGAGATCACCCGCGCTGAAGGCGAGCTGTTCGCCAAGCTGAAACAAGCGGTGTTCGAAGTGTGCATGGACGTCGCCCAGGCCATCGTGCGTGACGGCGAAGGCGCGACCAAATTCGTTACCGTTGAAGTGAATGGCGGCGGCAATCATCAGGAATGCCTGGACGTCGGTTACACCGTGGCCCACTCGCCGCTGATCAAGACCGCGCTGTTCGCCTCTGACCCGAACTGGGGCCGTATCCTCGCTGCCGTGGGTCGTGCCGGCGTGCCGGATCTGGACGTGAGCAAGATCGACGTGTTCCTCGGCGACGTGTGCATCGCCAGCCGTGGCGCTCGCGCAGCGACCTACACTGAAGCCCAGGGCTCGGCCGTGATGCAGCAGGAAGAAATCACCATCCGCATCGAACTGGGCCGCGGTGATTGCAGCGAAACCATCTGGACCACCGACCTGTCGCATGAGTACGTGAAGATCAACGCTGAATACCGTACTTGATTCAAGGTGTGGGAGTGGGCTGCCGGCCTCTTCGCGGGCAAGCCCGCTCCCACAGTGATTGCGGTCGTTCACAAATGCCGTGTACACCACCAAAACCTGTGGGAGCGGGCTTGCCCGCGATGACGGACGACCAGACGCCAGACATTCTGGATTGTTTCCCTGACGAAAAGGCGCCACACCATGTCCCTGCACCTGATCATCGGCGACAAACTGCTTTCCTCCTGGTCCCTGCGTGCGGCACTGGCGCTGGACCTGACCGGCGCACCCTACAGCGAAGAGCTGATCAAGCTCGGCAAACCCGACACCCGCGAGCGCCTGCTCAAGCACTCGCCGACCGGCAAGGTGCCGCTGCTGCATACCACCCGTGGCACCATCGCCGATTCGCTGGCCATTGCTGAGTACCTCGCTGAGCAGTTTCCGTCCGAGCAACTCTGGCCGAGCCATACCTTTGCCCGCGCGCAGGCCCGCTCGGCCTGCGCACAAATGCACAGCGGCTTCTTCGCCATGCGTAACCACATGCCGTTCAACCTGAGCCAGGACGCACCGCTGAACCCGGTGCCGCCAGAAGTGAAGGTCGATATCGAACGCATGCTCGCGCTGTGGGCCGAATGCCGCGCGGCAGCGACGGAAGAGGGGCCGTACCTGTTCGGTCGTGTCAGCCTTGCCGATGCCTTTTTCGCGCCGATCGCCGTGCGCTTGCGCACCTATCAGGTGAAGCTGCCGGCGGTCGACGAAGCCTATGTTGAAACCATCTACCAATGGCCCGCCTTCAAAGCGTGGCAAAAGGCTGGACTGGAGGAATTGAACCCGTGAAACGCGTCCACGTCGCCGCTGCCGTCATTCGTGACGGCGCCGGCAAAATTCTGATCGCCCGCCGTGCCGACACTCAACACCAGGGCGGCTTGTGGGAATTTCCCGGTGGCAAGGTCGAGGCTGACGAATCGGTCGAGTCGGCACTGGCTCGCGAGCTGCACGAAGAGCTGTGCATCGTCGTTGATGCTGCGCGGCCGCTGATCAAGGTTCGCCACGATTACCCGGACAAACAGGTCTTGCTGGATGTCTGGGAAGTCTCGGCGTTCAGTGGCGAACCCCACGGCGCTGAAGGCCAGCCACTGGCCTGGGTCACTGCCAGGGAATTGATCAACTACGAGTTCCCGGCGGCCAATCAGCCGATCGTCGCGGCGGCGCGCTTGCCTGCCGAATACTTGATCACTCCCGAAGATCTGGAAGGCCCGGCCTTGTTGCGCGGCATCCAGAAAGCGATTGCCGGCGGAATCAAATTGATCCAGCTGCGCGCACCCAACGGCTACGACCCGAAATACCGTGATCTGGCGGTCGACGCGGTGGGCCTGTGCGCCGGCAAGGCGCAGTTGATGATCAAAGGGCCGTTCGAATGGCTGGGCGATTTCCCGTCTGCCGGATGGCACATCACCGCTGCCCAACTGCGTAAATACGCAGCGGCAGGACGTCCGTTGCCGGCCGAGCGCTGGCTCGCGGCGTCCTGCCATGACGCCGAAGAACTGGCGCTGGCCGAGCAGATGGGCATTGATTTCGTCACTCTGTCGCCGGTGCAGCCGACGCTGACGCACCCGGATGCGCAGCCGTTGGGGTGGGAGCGAGCACAGGCGTTGATTGACGGTTTCAGTAAACCGGTGTTTCTGCTCGGTGGAGTAGGGCCGGCGGAGCGCGAGAAGGCTTGGGGTACTGGGGCTCAGGGTGTCGCGGGGATTCGGGCGTTCTGGCCTGATCCAGTGTAAGGGCTACCGACCTCTTCGCGAGCAGGCTCGCTCCCACAGTGGATTGCATTTCTCCAGTCAGAATGCAGTCAAATGTGGGAGCGAGCCTGCTCGCGAAGGCGCCCTGACAGGCGCTACTTTCCTTCAGGTTTCGCCGCCGGCTGCCACAAAATCTCCGCCACCCCCTGCCGCCGCGCAATCAACCGCGCCACAACAAACAGCAAATCCGACAACCGATTGATATACGCCAGGCCAACCCCGGCCAACGGCTCGATCGCGTTCAAATGCTGACAACGCCGCTCCGCACTGCGCGCCAGACTGCGGCAGACATGCGCCTGCGCAATCATCATCGAACCACCCGGCAAGATGAAGTTTTCCAGCGGCCCCAGCTCTTCATTCCACACATCGATCGCCGCTTCCAAACGCTCGATTTCAGCCTCGTTCAGTGCCTGATATTCAGGCATCGCCAGTTCGCCACCGAGGTCGAACAGGCGGTGCTGACACGGCGCCAGCACTTCGATGATTTCATTCAGTCCCGGATGCACTTCGCGCTCGGTGAGCAAACCGGCGAGCAGCACACCGACCTGACTGTTCAGCGTATCGACCTCGCCGATCGCCTCGATGCGCGGGTGATCCTTGGGGACGCGACGGCCGTCACCGAGGCCTGTTTCGCCTTTGTCGCCGGTGCGGGTGTAGATCTTCGACAAGCGAAAGCCCATGGGTTACCTCGGTAGTGAATTGGTTTCGGTGGTCAATGGCGCAGGCTGCACCAGCGGCAGACGCAGCGTGAAACAGGTGCCCTGGCCGGGCGCCGACTGCACTTCCATCTGGCCTTTGTGATTGTTGGTGATGATGAAGTACGACACCGACAGACCAAGCCCCGTGCCCTGGCCGATTTCCTTGGTGGTGAAGAACGGCTCGAAAGTGCGCTTGCGCACGTTCTCGCTCATGCCGATGCCGTTGTCCTCGACCTGAATCTCGGCCCACGGCGGATTGAGTCTGGTGCGCAAAATGATCCGGCCCGGCTCGCTGTCGTCTTCGCGCTGATGAATCGCCTGCGCGGCATTTTTCAACAGATTGAGCAGCACCTGTTCCAGTTCGTTGGCGGTGCCCGGCACTGGACCCAGGGCCGGGTCGAACTGGCGGATGATCGCCTGGCCCTTGAAGTCGAAACCGATGGCCAGATCGAAATCGTTGCCGGCGATCTCAACGGCTTGATCGATCAGCGCCGGCAGATCGCACGGCGCCATTTGCCGGGTGCTGCGGCGGCTGAAGCTGAGCATGTGCGTGACGATTTTCGCCGCGCGGGCGCCGGCCTGTTGAATGCCGTCGAGCAGTTGCGGGACTTCGCGGCCTTGCAGGTAGCGGTTCACAGTGTCCAGTTCGATGCCCAGTTGTTCGGCAGTCTCGATGTTCTTCGGCAGATCCGCCGACAGACGCCGACGAATGTTCTGCACGTTGTGCAGGATCGCGCCGAGCGGGTTGTTGATTTCGTGGGCCATGCCGGCCGCGAGGCCACCGACCGAGAGCATCTTCTCCGACTGCACCATCATTTCTTCCAGCGACAGACGCTGGGTGATGTCATCGATACGGATCACCACGCCACGCCCGGCACCGCCCATCAGCGGATAAAACGTCAGCGCATAATGCTTGGGTTCATCGTCCTTGAACCAGGTCACCCGGTCGACTTTGGCCACGGTGTGCTGTTCGACGGTGGCCTTGAGCTGCGGCAAGAATGGCTTGAGCGGTTCGAAGGCGAGGAAGATCGGCTGGTTCAGCGCCTCGTCCAGGCGCGTGCCGGAGAGCGCGCTGGCCTCTTGGTTCCATTGAGTGACGTAGAGCTGCTCGTCGAGGGCGATCAGCGCCGACGGCATCGAGTCGATGATGCTGTTGAGGTAATTCTGGAAGCCGGTGAGTTTCTTTTCGATCTTGCTGCGCACCTGGACTTCCAGCTCCAGCTTGCGGTTGGTGTGGCGAGTTTCCTCGGCCAGGCCTTGCGCCTGATCGTATGCGGCCTGCGAGTCGTCGCGGGCGCGTTTGAGCTGCTGCTCGCGGGCTTCGATGCGCGAAAGCATGGTGTTGAACGCCTCGGCCAGACTGCCGATTTCGTCGTGGTTGCCGCGCGCGGCGCGCAGGGCGTAGTTCTCTTCGCGGGTGACCTGCCGGGACAATTCCTCAAGCTGGTGAATCGGTCGGGTAATCAGACGTTTGATCTGCCGGGCGATGACCAGCCACAGCAGTACGCTGAAGATCAGGATGCCGAGGCTTGCGGTCAGAGTGCCGGTGTAGAACGCCATCGGCAGTTCGCTGCTGGCCACCAGCAACAGATGCCCCGGTGCGGCACCGGGGCGGGGCAGGGTGATCAGTTGATTGCTGCGAAACTCGGTGAGTTGCCAGGCTTCGACATGGCGGTAGCGCTCGGGGAGGCTGAGTTTTTCGCCGCGCTGCACTTGCGCCAGGCGTTCGCCCTTGTCGTCGTACAGGGCGGCGGCGCGCAGCGGTGAATAACTGTCGAGCTCCTTGAGCAGGCGCTCGGCGCTGCGCGGCGACTCCAGCGCATCGCTGACCAGACTCGGATTGGCGATCAGCCGGCCGATGGTCTGCAGGGCCTGTGGTGCCATGCTTTCCTGGGAAATGTAGTAGGCGGCGCTGATAAAGGTCAGGTTGGCGACCAGCAGAACCGTGGTCAACAACACCAGCAGGGCGGCCAGCAGTTTCTGGCCGACCGGCAGGTTTTCAAGGCGCTGGCGCAATGGCATCAGGTTTATCGCAGCAGGGGAACAAGTCGTCAGCCTAGCGGCTGCTCAGTCACTGGGCAATCCACGCTTGCGCAGATGCGCCACCAAACGTTGCTGCAACTGGTGCAGATGCGGCAGATACAACTGATGGCGCTCGGCGACTTTGCAGGCGTGGCCCAATAGATAGCTGATTTCGGTGCGGCGCTGGTTGGCGACGTCCTGATACATCGAAGAGTAATTGGCGGCGGTGGCGTGGATCACGCGTTCGACTTCCGCTTGCAGATTGTCCGCCGCAGCGGGTTGGCCGCAGCGTTCGAGCAGTTCGGTCAATTCGGCACAGAGTGTGGCAACTTCGCAGTGATGCTCGCTCAGCCCGCCGTTGCGGCAGTCGTGGAGCACGGTCAGCGGGTTGATCGCGCAGTTCAGCGCCAGTTTGCGCCACAGTCGAGTGAGGATGTCAGCGCTCCATTCATGGGGAATGTTCGCCGCTTGCAGGTCGTCTAGCCAGACCGGCGCCAGCGGATTTGCACCATCGCCCAGCCAGTTGAACCCGTGACCGGCGAACACCACGCGCCAATCGCCATCACGGAACGCGCCCTCGGTGCTGGAGGCGCTGATGCAGCGCGCCTGTGGCACCCGCGCGGCCACGGCGTCCTGACTGCCAAGGCCGTTTTGCAGGAGAATCAGTTCGACATCCGGAGCGAGGCGTGAAGCGAGGCGGGCGACGGCCTCTTCGGCGTCATAGGCCTTGCACGCGACCAGTAAACGGCGAATTGGCTCGGGGCTGTCCGGGGTTTCGCCGGGAACTGCATAGGTATGAGCTTGTCCGTTTTCTACCAGGGTCAAGCCGCCCACTGCCTCGTAGCTGTGCAAGCGCGCCGCATCGCGCAGGATCAGTTGCACAGGCAAGCCGGCGCGAGCCAGACGTGTCGCCCAGAGTGTGCCGAGGCTGCCGGCGCCAAGTACGTGCCAGGTGGTCGACATCAGTTTTTTGCTCGATTGCTTGCAGGCATGTGCGGCTCGCCGTATCGGTAGGAAAAGACCCGTTATAATGAGCCCGATTTTAACCGCAAGCCAAGCGCGCTCCATCCACATCGAGCGCGCCTTTTTATTGGAGAGATTACATGCCGTCGTTCGACGTGGTATCCGAACTGGACAAACACGAACTCACCAACGCGGTCGAGAACGCCGTGAAGGAACTCGATCGTCGTTATGACCTGAAAGGCAAGGGCAGCTTCGAGTTCAAGGAAAAAGACCTGACCGTCAGCCTCACCGCCGAAGCTGCTTTCCAGCTCGAAGCGATGATCGAAATCCTCAAGCTGGCGCTGACCAAGCGCAAGATCGACGTGCAGTGCCTCGAGGTCAAGGATGCTTACGCGTCCGGCAAGCTGATGAAGCAGGACGCCATCCTCAAGGAAGGCATCGACAAGGAGCTGGCAAAGAAAATCGTCGGCCACATCAAGGAAGCCAAGCTCAAGGTCCAGGCCGCCATTCAGGGCGAGCAGGTGCGTGTCACTGGCAAGAAGCGCGACGATTTGCAGGAAGCCATCGCGGCCCTGCGTGCCAAGGAATTCGGCATGCCGCTGCAGTTCAACAACTTCCGCGACTAAGCTTGTCTTGTGACTGTGTGGGAGCGAGCCTGCTCGCGAATGCAATGTGTCAGTCAATTTATTGCTGAATGACACAGCGCTTTCGCGAGCAGGCTCGCTCCCACAGTTGTTTTGAATACACCCCGGGAAGCCGGAAATCAGGAGATAGAACATGGATTTGAATGCGGAAGTGGACCACCTGGTCAAGGCGTCCCAGGCGTGGATCCCGATGATCATGGAATACGGCAGCCGCGTACTGCTGGCAGTGATTACCTTGGCCATCGGCTGGTGGCTGATCAACAAGGTCACGCAAAAACTCGGCGGTCTGCTCGCTCTGCGCAATGCCGATCTGGCGCTGCAAGGCTTTATCAGCAGCCTGGCCAACATCATTCTCAAGGTGCTGCTGATTGTCAGCGTCGCGTCGATGATCGGCGTCGAAACCACCTCGTTCGTCGCGGCCATCGGTGCTGCGGGTCTGGCGATTGGCTTGGCCTTGCAGGGCAGCCTGGCGAACTTCGCTGGCGGCGTGCTGATTCTGCTGTTCCGTCCGTTCCGTATCGGTGACTGGATCGAAGCCCAAGGTGTAGCGGGTACCGTCGACAGCATTCAGATTTTCCACACCGTGCTGCGTACCGGCGACAACAAGACCATCATCCTGCCCAACGGCAACCTGTCGAACGGCATCATCACCAACACCAACCGTCAGCCAACCCGCAAAGTCGTGTTTGATGTCGGCGTGGATTACGAAGCGGATCTGCAGAAGGCCCGTCAGGTATTGCTGGATCTGGCCAAGGATCCCCGCGTCATGCAAGACCCGGAACCACAGGCGGTGATTTCGACATTGGGTGATAGCTCGATCACGGTTTCCCTGCGTGTCTGGGTTAAAACTGCGGATTATTGGGATGTGATGTTCATGTTCAATGAACAGGCGCGGGATCGTTTGAAGGCTGCCGGGATTGATATTCCGTTTCCGCAGCGGGTTATACGCGTAGTGCAGGAATCCTCCACGCAGTAAGCGTCTTTGAAATTGGCTTGGCAGTCAGCAACTAATATAAACCCGAGCAGTGTGCACACTCTCGGGTTTTTTATCGGCGAGATAAAACTATGCTGGCTAATAAGTAGTTGGCTAATGTTTTTCTGTTTGATCAGTTATTCATCCATAAAAAAACCGCCCTCCTGATTCAGGAGGGCGGTTTTTTATTAGAGCAGAGCTCTACAGTACTTCAGCTTCGCATCCTTATTAGAGGATGTTCAGTGGGTACTCGATGATCAGACGGGTGTCGTTGTTATCAGACGAGTAACCGCTGTAGGCACCGTTGGAGCGGTACATGGCGTAACGCAGACGGAACGACAGGTCTTTGGCCGGACCTTCCTGAACCACGTACTTGGACTCGGCGTTCCACTCGTTCTCTTTACCTTCACCCAGACCGTTGGTGGTGATGTGGTCACCCATTACGTAACGGGTCATGAAGCTCAGGCCAGGTACGCCGTAAGTTTTCATGTTCAGGTCGTAGCGAGCTTGCCAAGAGCGCTCGTCGCGGCCCACGAAGTCGGAGATCTGAATGGAGTTGGCGACGAAAATGGTGCTGTTGCCGTCAACGCCGTAGTAGTAAGCGTTGTCACCGCTGGAACGCTGGTGAGCGAGGGTGAATTTGTGAGCACCGATGC
Source organism: Pseudomonas sp. FP1762 (assembly GCF_030687105.1). NCBI lineage: Bacteria > Pseudomonadati > Pseudomonadota > Gammaproteobacteria > Pseudomonadales > Pseudomonadaceae > Pseudomonas > Pseudomonas sp. FP1762. The sequence goes on along the minus strand of NZ_CP117458.1, from coordinate 4,583,944 downwards.
TGTACGCAGCAGCCAGGGACCACAGGTTGTTGTCTACACCGGTGGTGCCATCGCCAATTGCGTCAACCAGATCACCGCGGCTGTCGCCTTTGGTGTGGTAGCCGTTGAAGTCGAAGTTCAGCGACTGCTCGTCGTTGATCGGCAAGGTGTAGTTGAGGTTGACGTAGTACTTCTTGAAGTAGTCGTCAGCGTCGGAAGCCGCCAGTGCACCGGTGAAATTGTCGGTGAACGAGTAGCTGGCGCCAAAAATGTTGATGCTGGTCAGGCCTTTGCCGCCATTGCCATCTTCATCCGGCAGACCACCGATGCTGTCGCGGCCCATGCCGGTTTGCTTGCTGAGGGCGGTGAAGCGACCTGCGCTCAGTTCCAGACCTTTGATCTCTTTGGAAGTGATCAGGGTACCGGTGGCGACTTCTGGCAGCAGACGGCTGTCGTCAGTGGCGAAAACCGGGCTGGCAACGAATTGCTGACCGTATTTCAGAACGGTGTCGGATACACGGAATTTGACTGCGCCGCCGACCTTGCCCTGGGATTTCTCAGGGTTGCCATCGCTGTCGTTGGCGAACAAACCGTTACCACGACGACCCGAACCGCCGTCCAGTTTTACCGAACCCATGGCCATGGCGTCGAGACCGAAGCCTACGGTGCCTTGAGTGAAGCCCGACTCGTAAGTCAGCAGTTGGCTGAGACCGCTATCCTGGCGATAGCCACTTTTGAAAGTGCCGTCACCGTTGGAAACGTTGCCCGCGCCATTTTTGTAGTCGCGGTTCATGTATTCGAAACGAGTCTTCAGTTTCAGGCTCTGATCTTCCAGGAAACCTTTGGCTTCATCTTGAGAAGACGCCATTGCGAACTGCGAGGTGCCTGCTGCAACAGCCAGGGCGATCATGCTCCACTTCATCACGCGCATCGTGATTTGCTCCTTTGGTTTTTAGAAGAGTACTGCCGTCCCACCTGTTTTATTATCTGGGCGGCTCTTTCTTTTTGTGTCGGCGCAAACTTATATCACGCCGACATTGTTGGCGATACTTGCGAAATCAACCTTTCAGCTTCTTTACGGCGTTGTCGCAAAAGGAGCGCTGGATGTCGCAAATTCACAGTACCGATGCAGCCGGACTGACAACTTTATCGCTGTTTCCGGGCCTTTTTTGCATCGCTAAAAAAGAGTCCCTGGCAAAACACTTGAATCTCCATCGGGCAACCCTGCCACTGTTTTTATTGGCTTCAAGCGACCACTTCCAGTGGTGCGCTTATAGTCCATACGGTTACTAATGCAACAAGCGTGCACAAACCGCGAAAACGCTGCGGTTATTTTTCTGTGGGCCGCTCGCAGATGTGAAAACCGTGTGAAAACGGGGCTCCGGAGCCTTTTTTGCTGCGGGCTTGACGAGGTTCTCCCAATGGTGTTGCAGCGCACCCAGGGTGCGCAGGACAGCAAAAAACGTTACCGGTTCACCCCTTACTGAGTATTTAGCGGATGCCCGACCCAGTGAGCGTAGTCGTGTTGTGCAGTTTTGGTGCAAAAAAATCATGAATCCAGCCTTGGCCAATCTGGCGGCGACTGACCTGAGGTACGGCAGATCAAGGATTTTCGTGCAGCTCTTCACGTCAAGGCTCATATCGGGGCCTGTGTTGGTGCGCGGCCGGGATAAATGTTTCATGTCGGAGCGCCTGGCGATTTACTGCCGGCAGCGGCGTGAAGCTCGCTGCATTCGCAGGTATGCTGCCGTTCTGTCGCTTGGCGCGCTGCTTCGAATGGGCCGCCGCTAAGCTGAGTTAGAGGATCAGCGGGAGTGCTCACAGTGTTTGCTTTGGATTCACGACTTCAACAGGACGCCCTGGTCATCGGCGACTTTCCGTTGTGCCGGCTGTTGCTGTCCAACGACAGCAATTACCCTTGGTTCATACTGGTACCTCGTCGCGAGGATATAAGCGAGTTGTTTCAGTTGGATGTCGCCGATCAGCAACAGCTATGGCGAGAAACCACCACCCTTGCCGAGTTACTCAAGGATTCGTTCGACGCCGACAAGCTGAACGTGGCAACCCTGGGTAACGTTGTCAGCCAGTTACATATGCATGTGATCGTGCGTAAGCGTGACGATGTCGCCTGGCCGGCTCCGGTCTGGGGCAGGCACCCGGCCAAGCCGTACAGCGCGGAACAGGTAGCAGCCATTCGCGAGCGCTTGCGTCTGGTGCTGACCGATGAATTCACTTTTTTGGAGGGCTGAGTCATGAGCCTTGAGGGACGCGTAACCGATCTGGAAAGCCGTCTGGCCTTTCAGGATGACACCATTCAGGCTTTGAACGATGTGCTGGTGGCCCAGCAGAAAGTCATCGAGCGCCTGCAATTGCAGATGGAAGCGCTGATCAAGCGTCACGAAGAAATGGTCGGGCAGTTCGGTGCTTTTGAGGAAGATGCACCGCCGCCGCATTATTGAGCCATTCGGCAGGCATAAAAAAACCGCGAACAGTCAGGCTGCTCGCGGTTTTTTTGCTTTGGATCAGCGACGCGGCAGGGCGGCGATCACGTCCTCGGCTTGCAGGCCCTTGTCGCGGTTCATTACCGAGAACTCGACGCGCTGGCCTTCGACCAGGACGCGGTGGCCTTCGCCACGAATGGCGCGAAAGTGCACGAAAATATCATCGCCGGAGTCCCGGGAGATAAACCCGAAACCCTTGGAAGTGTTGAACCACTTCACGGTGCCGGTATCGCGATTGCTCATGTCATAGGTGGTCGGCGCAGCGGCCGGTGACGATTTGTAGAAGCTCACGGCCAGATGCAGCAGCACGGCAACCAGGGCGATCACCAGACTGAACAACACCGCCGGCTGGCCAGCGATGACCGGCATTGGTGCGATCAGCGTCAGGGTTTGCAGGACGACAGTCAGCACCAGCAGGGCGCTGACCAGATTTTGCAGATGCTGGCGCGGGCCTTTGTTCCAGTACGGAATCACTGGAGCGATGACCAGGTTCAGCAGGCCGAAAAAGGCCAGGTAAAGTGCATCGGGCTGTTGCAGGTAAGGAACGGCTTCGGCTTTCAGGCTGGGTATGAACGACAGCAGCAAGGCTGCTGCGCCCATTAGCAGGTGGACGATTTTCAACATTTTGATTGGCTCACGTTATGACGGCTCACAAGGAAGAGCTGAAGGCGCACGGTTCGCTTCAGGACAAAATAAGAGGCGGTGGACACGTACACGGCATCAGCCTATGCGCAACACCCCGGAAAATAGGGCATGGCGACACACTGCCTATTTAACAGCAAAGCCTGCGGCTACTCAAATCAGCCCGGCCAGCGGCAGAAAAACGGTCGATTTGTCGCAGTCTGACCACGGATTCATAGCTGCGAGCCGGCTCTTGCCTTGCTACAGTGGGACCGAACCTGCTGGATGAATTCAATCACTGTTAGGGGGCAAGCATGGCAATTGATATCGGTATCAGTGAAGAAGACCGCAAATCCATCGTCGAAGGGCTGTCGCGACTGCTGTCGGACACCTACGTGCTGTATCTGAAAACCCATAACTTCCACTGGAACGTCACTGGCCCGATGTTTCGCACGTTGCACCTGATGTTCGAAGAGCAATACAACGAGCTGGCGCTGGCCGTCGATTTGATCGCCGAGCGTATCCGTGCGTTGGGCTTCCCGGCGCCGGGTGCCTACGCGACCTACGCGCGTCTTTCTTCTATTAAAGAAGAAGTCGGTGTGCCGAGCGCCGAAGACATGATCAAGCAATTGGTCGAAGGTCAGGAAGCGGTGACCCGTACCGCGCGCGGCATTTTCCCGCTGCTGGACAAGGTCAGCGACGAGCCGACCGCTGACCTGCTGACCCAACGCATGCAGGTGCACGAGAAAACTGCGTGGATGCTGCGCGCGCTGCTCGAGGAATGACCCGGCCGCTGCGGACGGCCTGAGGTCGTCCGCATGCTCTCCAGACTCTTACCGTTGTCGTTGGCTTATCCTACGAGGCTGGTCAACAAGTCGTATGGCGCTAACTTTGTCACTGGGTTTTTATGAAGGCGCAGGATGTTGCCTTATAAATCAGCAGTCATGGCAAAGGAGTGTCAACGCTATGGTAGAAGGAGACAGGCGAAGCGACAGGATGTCGGCTTCGCGGCATGTAATAAAGGTCGATCCGTTCGTCAGCGAGTTCGACATGAATCTGATCCGGCCGCTGTCGCGGTCGATTCGCCTCAATGGTTTTGCGACCTGCCTGCGACTCGAGCAGGTCTACTGGAACATCCTCGGCGGCATGGCCGAGGACAATCATTGCTCGATCAGCACACTACTATCCCACGTTGATCGTGAGGTGCATCTGCGTTACGGCGGAGTGAAGAATTTCAGTGCGCTGGTGCGGGTGGTTTGCGTCATGAACGGGATCAAAGATCTCGCACCCGCAGTTTCGCGCTGAACGGCGGGTGCAACGAGGTTGCGGGCTGTGCAGCGTTACGGCTGCACAGCCCGCATTTAATCGATATAATCCCGCGCTTTCGCCGCAAAGCCCTTCGCGCGGCAGCAATCTGATCGCCGAGACACCTCCATGCCAATGTACGATTACCAATGTGCTTCCTGTGGTCATCAGTTGGAAGCCATTCAGAAGATCAGCGACGCACCGTTGGTCGATTGCCCTGCCTGCCAGGCGCCCGAACTGAAGAAGCAGCTGTCCATGCCGGGTTTTCGCCTCAGCGGCAACGGTTGGTACGAGACCGACTTCAAGACCGGAGCCAAGAAGAATCTGGCCGGTGGCGACAAAGCTGACTAGGGTTCAAACCCTGAACGAACGACACGCGTGAGTTTCCGCCCTGCTTGATGGCGGCGGGATCTCCACCGAATTTCGAATTACGAGAAGCGAACCACACCATGATGCGCAGCCACTATTGCGGCCAACTGAACGAAAGCCTGGAAGGCCAGGAAATTACCCTTTGCGGATGGGTTCACCGTCGCCGCGACCACGGCGGGGTGATTTTCCTCGATATCCGTGATCGTGATGGTCTGGCTCAGGTGGTGTTCGATCCGGATCGCGCCGAGAGCTTCGCCGCCGCCGACCGCGTGCGCAGCGAATACGTCGTGAAGATCACCGGCAAGGTGCGTCTGCGTCCGGCCGGCGCGACCAACGCCAACATGGCCTCGGGCATGATCGAAGTGCTCGGTTACGAACTCGAAGTGCTGAACGAGTCGGAAACCCCGCCGTTCCCGCTCAACGAGTTTTCCGACGTTGGCGAGGAAACCCGCCTGCGCTATCGCTTCCTCGACCTGCGTCGTCCGGAAATGGCCGAGAAGCTGCGTCTGCGTTCGCGCATGACCACCAGCATCCGTCGCTTCCTCGACGAGAACGGCTTCCTCGACGTCGAAACGCCGATCCTGACCCGGGCCACTCCGGAAGGTGCGCGTGACTATCTGGTGCCGAGCCGTACCCACGCCGGTTCGTTCTTCGCCCTCCCGCAATCGCCGCAGCTGTTCAAGCAACTGCTGATGGTGGCCGGCTTCGACCGTTACTACCAGATCGCCAAGTGCTTCCGTGACGAAGACCTGCGTGCCGACCGTCAGCCGGAATTCACCCAGATCGACATCGAGACCAGCTTCCTCGATGAAAAAGAGATCATGGGCCTGACCGAGCAGATGATCCGCAACCTGTTCAAGGAAGTGCTGAACCTGGAGTTCGGCGAATTCCCGCACATGACCTTCGAAGAAGCCATGCGCCGCTACGGTTCGGACAAGCCGGACCTGCGTATTCCGCTGGAACTGGTTGACGTTGCCGACCAGTTGAAAGAGGTCGACTTCAAGGTGTTCAGCGGCCCGGCCAACGATCCGAAGTGCCGCATCGCCGCACTGCGTGTTCCAGGCGGGGCGAGCATGCCGCGCAAGCAGATCGACGACTACACCAAGTTCGTCGGCATCTACGGTGCCAAGGGCCTGGCGTACATCAAGGTCAACGAGCGTGCCGCCGGTGTTGAAGGTCTGCAATCGCCGATCGTGAAGAACATCCCGGAAGACAAGCTCAACGTGATCCTCGATCGCGTTGGCGCAGTCGATGGCGATATCGTGTTCTTCGGTGCCGACAAGGCCAAGATCGTCAGCGAAGCCCTGGGCGCGCTGCGTATCAAACTCGGTCACGACCTGAAGCTGCTGACCTGCGAGTGGGCGCCAATGTGGGTCGTCGACTTCCCGATGTTCGAAGAGAACGACGACGGCAGCTTCTCGGCGCTGCACCACCCGTTCACTGCACCGAAGTGCACCCCGCAGGAGCTCGAAGCCAACCCGGCCGGCGCACTGTCCCGTGCGTACGACATGGTCTTGAACGGCACCGAGCTGGGCGGCGGTTCGATCCGTATCCATCGCAAGGAAATGCAGCAAGCGGTATTCCGCCTGCTGGGCATCAACGAAGCGGAACAGGAAGAGAAGTTCGGCTTCCTGCTCGACGCGCTGAAGTACGGCGCACCGCCGCACGGTGGTCTGGCCTTCGGTCTGGACCGTCTGGTGATGCTGATGACCGGCGCCCAGTCGATCCGTGAAGTGATCGCCTTCCCGAAAACCCAGAGTGCTGCCGACGTGATGACGCAGGCTCCGGGCGTAGTGGATGCCAAGGCATTGCGCGAGCTGCACATTCGCCTGCGCGAAACGCCAAAGGCTGAGTAAGACGGGCCTGAAGGCGCATCTTCGGATGCGCCTTTTTTCTTTCTCAGGTCGAATTTTTCAATTGCCGGCCGCTGCCTCGGCGGGGCGGGCAAGGTTTCAAAGAGCATTCGGAGCAAGTTATGGCAGGTCATTCCAAGTGGGCAAACATCAAGCACCGCAAAGAACGTCAGGATGCCAAGAGGGGCAAGATCTTCACCAAGTGGATCCGTGAACTGACCGTTGCGGCCCGTCAGGGTGGCGGTGATCCGGGTTCCAACCCGCGTCTGCGTCTGGCTCTGGACAAGGCGTTGAGCGCCAACATGAGCCGCGACATCATCGACCGTGCCGTTGCGCGCGGTGCCGGCGCCACTGAAGCGGACAACGTTGAAGAACTGACCTACGAAGGTTACGGCCCGGGCGGTGTGGCGGTGATGGTCGAGTGCATGACCGACAATCGCAACCGCACTGCGGCGGCTGTGCGTCACGCGTTCAGCAAGTGTGGCGGCAACCTCGGCACCGATGGTTCGGTGGCGTATCTATTCGAGCGCAAGGGCCAGATCAGTTTCGCCCCGGGTGTCGATGAAGACGCACTGACCGAAGCGGCGCTGGAAGCCGATGCCGATGACGTGGTCACCCACGAAGACGGTTCGATCGACGTGTTCACCTCGTTCACCGGTTTCTATGCGGTGCGCAACGCGCTGGAAGCGGCCGGGTTCAAGGGCGACGACGCGGAAATCGTCATGCAGCCGACCACGAGCGCCGAGCTGGATCTGGAAGGTGCGGAGAAGGTGCTCAAGCTGATCGATATGCTTGAGGACCTGGATGACGTGCAGAACGTCTACTCCAACGCGGACATCCCGGAAGACGTCGCCGCTCAGCTTGGCTGATAAGCGACTAGTCTTCCTTGTGGGAGCGAGCCTGCTCGCGAAAGCGGTGTGTCATTCAGCACCTGTATCTGCTGACATACCGCCTTCGCGAGCAGGCTCGCTCCCACATTTGCTATTGGCTGTCAGGTAAATCGTTTTATGAATCTGCAGGCGTTATGACTTTAATCCTTGGTATCGACCCCGGTTCGCGCATCACCGGTTACGGGATCGTTCGCGATACCGGGCGGGGTGGCTGCATCTATGTGGCCTCGGGCTGCATTCGCACCGGCTCCGGCGAGCTGCATGAGCGTCTGCAGATCGTCTATCGCGGTGTGCGCGAAATCATCAAGACCTACGGCCCGGTGACCATGGGCATCGAAAAGGTGTTCATGGCGAAAAACGCCGACTCGGCGCTGAAGCTTGGGCAGGCGCGCGGGGCTGCGATTGTCGCCGGCGCCGAAGAGTGTCTGGAAATCGCCGAGTACACCGCCACGCAAGTCAAACAGGCGGTGGTCGGCACCGGTGCGGCCAACAAGGAGCAGGTGCAGATGATGGTCATGCACATGCTCAAGTTGACCAGCAAGCCGCAGATCGACGCCTCCGACGCCCTCGCGATTGCCATTTGCCATGCGCACACGCGCTCAAGCCTGCTGCCGCACGGGCTGGGAACCGCACGCAGTCGTGGCGGGCGCCTGCGTCTCTGATAGCATCAGCATCAATTTTCTCGAAAGTGACTTCGCGGTGCCTGTGTTGCCGGCGCGCAAGCCACCTTCAATCGTCGCCAGCCCACGGCTGGCCAGCGCTCAAGGATTCAAAACGTGATTGGACGCTTGCGCGGCACCCTGGCTGAGAAACAGCCGCCGCACCTGATTCTCGATGTCAATGGCCTTGGCTATGAGGTGGAAGTGCCCATGACCACCCTTTATCGTCTGCCGTCGGTCGGCGAACCGCTGACCCTGCACACCCATTTGGTCGTACGCGAAGATGCGCAATTGCTCTATGGTTTTGCCGGCAAGCGTGAGCGAGACTTCTTTCGCGAGCTGATCCGTCTCAACGGCGTCGGACCGAAACTGGCGCTGGCGTTGATGTCGAGCCTGGAAGTCGACGAGCTGGTGCGCTGCGTGCAGTCTCAGGACACTTCGGCGCTGACCAAGGTGCCGGGGGTTGGCAAGAAAACCGCCGAGCGTTTGCTGGTGGAATTGAAAGATCGCTTCAAGGCCTGGGAAACTTCGCCGGCGATGTTCGCGCTGGTGCCGAATCAGCCGGACGGCCCGGCGCCGGTCAACAGTGCCGAGACCGATGCGGTCAGCGCGTTGATCTCGCTGGGCTACAAGCCGCAGGAAGCGAGCAAGGCGATTTCCGCGATCAAAGACAAGAACCTGAGCAGCGAAGACCTGATCCGCCGCGCTCTGAAGGGAATGATTTAAGTGATTGAAGCTGATCGTCTGATCGCCGCCGCGCACAGCCCGCGCGAGCGCGAAGAAGTCCAGGATCGGGCCATCCGCCCGGTCAGCCTGGCCGACTACATTGGCCAGCCGACCGTGCGCGAGCAGATGGAGCTGTTCATCCAGGCTGCCCGTGGCCGCAGCGAGTCCCTCGATCACACCCTGATCTTCGGCCCGCCGGGGCTGGGCAAGACCACGCTGGCGAACATCATTGCCCAGGAAATGGGCGTGTCGATCAAGAGCACCTCCGGGCCAGTGCTGGAACGCCCGGGTGATCTGGCCGCGTTGCTGACCAATCTTGAGCCGCACGATGTGTTGTTCATCGACGAAATCCATCGTCTATCGCCGATCGTTGAAGAAGTGCTGTATCCGGCGATGGAAGATTTCCAGCTCGATATCATGATTGGCGAGGGGCCGGCGGCGCGCTCGATCAAACTGGACCTGCCGCCTTTCACTCTGGTCGGCGCCACCACCCGCGCCGGCATGCTGACCAATCCGTTGCGTGATCGCTTCGGTATCGTCCAGCGCCTGGAGTTCTACAGCACGGCGGATCTGGCAACGATCGTCAGTCGTTCGGCGGCCATTCTCGGTCTGCCGCTGGATCCGGAAGGTTCGTTCGAGATCGCCCGTCGCGCCCGTGGCACACCGCGAATCGCCAACCGTCTGCTGCGGCGGGTGCGCGATTTCGCCGAAGTACGCGCCAAGGGTCACATCACCAAAGCGGTGGCGGATCTGGCGCTGAATCTGCTGGACGTCGACGAACACGGTTTCGATCACCAGGACCGGCGTCTGCTGCTGACCATGATCGAGAAGTTCGACGGCGGCCCGGTCGGTATCGACAGTCTGGCGGCGGCGATCAGTGAAGAACGCCACACCATTGAAGACGTGCTCGAACCGTATCTGATCCAGCAGGGCTACATCATGCGCACGCCACGGGGCAGGGTAGTGACGCGGCATGCCTATCTGCATTTCGGTTTGAATGTTCCGTCACGCATGGGCGAGATGCCCGTGGCAGACGAGTTTCTCGACGCCGTCGACGATTGATACACATTTGCTGGTGATTTATTCAGGGTTTGTACTGTCAGACGACGGTACTTTTGCGTTAAAGCTTTGAAACCACGAAAAACAGTTGTCTGGCCGGATTGGCAACCTGAGGAGTAAGCACTAGAGTATGCGCGCGCAAAACGGGCTTGAGCCGTTCGCACATCGTTGTCGCGTTTATTACGAGGACACCGATGCGGGCGGCATCGTGTATTACGTTAATTACCTCAAGTTTATGGAACGGGCTCGAACCGAGCGGCTACGGGAACTGGGTTTTGCCCAATCTGTGCTTGCCGGAGAGGACCTGTTGTTCGTCGTGCATTCCAGCGAAGCGCGCTACTACGCGCCGGCGCGACTGGATGACGAACTGCTGGTAAGCGCTGATGTAATCGAATTGAACCGTGCCAGCCTGCGCTTCCGACAGCAGGTCAGGCGGGCCACGGATAATGTGCTGCTCTGCGAAGGGCAGTTTTTGGTGGCCTGCGTGCGCACCGACAGTTTGAAACCCCGGGCCCTTCCCGAAGACCTGCGTGCGGCCTTCGCCGACGCGGTCGGCCCGGGTACACACTCAAAGCAGGAGATAAAGCGTGGAAGCTAACGTCGTCGACCATTCCTCCATGTGGAGCCTGGTCAGCAATGCCAGCATCGTGGTGCAGTTGGTAATGTTGACCCTGGTGGCCGCATCGGTGACCTCATGGATCATGATCTTTCAGCGCAGCAATTTGCTGCGTGCCGGTCGACGTGCCCTGGAGAGCTTCGAAGAGCGCTTCTGGTCGGGTATCGACCTGTCCAAACTGTACCGTCAGGCTGGCAGCAACCCTGATCCGGATTCGGGCGTGGAGCAGATCTTCCGTGCCGGCTTCAAGGAATTCTCCCGTCTGCGTCAGCAGCCAGGTGTCGATCCTGAAGCCGTGATGGAAGGTGTCGCCCGTGCCATGCGCGTGGCCATCTCGCGCGAAGAAGAGAAACTCGAGCAGAGCCTGCCGTTCCTCGCCACCGTCGGTTCGGTCAGCCCGTACATCGGTCTGTTCGGCACCGTGTGGGGGATCATGAACTCCTTCCGTGGTCTGGCCAGCGCCCAGCAAGCGACGCTCGCCACCGTTGCCCCGGGTATCGCCGAAGCCCTCATCGCCACCGCGATCGGCCTGTTCGCTGCGATCCCGGCGGTCATCGCTTACAACCGTTTTGCTGCGCGCAGCGAAACCTTGCTGGGCCGCTACTACACCTTCGCCGATGAATTCCAGGCGATCCTGCACCGCAAAGTGCACACCAGCGAAGAATAAGCAGGTATTTCCCGATGGCTTTAATCGCTCGAGCTCGCAAAAAGCGCAAGCCGGTCGCCGAGATGAACGTGGTGCCCTACATCGACGTGATGTTGGTGCTGCTGGTCATCTTCATGGTGACCGCGCCGATGCTCAATCAGGGCGTGAAAGTTGATCTGCCCAAGGTTTCCAGCGAAGCCTTGCCGCAGGACAACAACACTCAGGTCCTGACCATTTCGATCAAGGCTGACAAGACCTACTACTGGAACCTTGGCAGCGAAGTCGACACCGAGAAGCAACAGGACAGGGCCATGACCCTGCCACAGATGACGGACGCGGTGACCAAGATCATCCGCGCCGGCACCGAGGGCGGCAAACGCACCCAGGTGTTCATTCGTGGTGACAAAACTGTCGACTACGGCGCCGTCATGGGTGCCATGGGCGGGTTGCAGAAAGCCGGGGTCGGTAACGTTGGTCTGATTACCGAGGCCCCCTGATGCAGCAACAGCGAGAGCCGTCCGCCTCGGAAAGCTACTTCTGGCCTAGTGTTCTGGCAATCGTCCTGCACGTGCTGGTGTTCGGCATGCTGTTCGTCAGTTTTGCCTTCACGCCCGAACTGCCGCCGGCCAAGCCGATCGTCCAGGCGACTCTGTACCAGCTGAAATCGAAAAGTCAGGCGACCACCCAGACCAATCAGAAGATTGCGGGTGAGGCGAAGAAATCCGCCGCGCGCCAGACCGAAGTCGAACAGATGGAACAGAAAAAGATCGAGCAGGAAGCGGTGAAGGCGGCGGAACAAAAGAAAGAGGAAGCGGCTCAAAAGGCCGAGGAAGCCAAGAAGGCCGACGAGGCGAAAAAAGCCGACGAGGCGAAAAAGGCTGATGAAGCCAAGAAAGCCGACGACGCGAAGAAAGCCGAAGCGAAAAAGGCCGAAGAGAAACAATTGGCTGATATAGCCAAGAAGAAGGCCGAAGACGAAGCGAAAAAGGCTGCTGAGGAAGAGGCGAAGAAGGCCGCTGCCGAAGAAGCCAAGAAGAAGATCGTCGAAGACGCGAAGAAGAAAGCCGCAGAAGACGCCAAGAGGAAAGCTGAAGCTGAAGAGGCGAAGAAGAAAGTCGCCGAAGACGCGAAGAAGAAAGCTGCTGCCGATGCTGCGAAGAAGAAAGCGCAGGAAGCGGCACGCAAATCCGCCGAAGACAAAAAGGCCCAGGCCCTGGCAGATCTGCTTTCCGACACGCCGCAGCGTCAGCAGGCCCTGGCAGATGAGCAGGGTGACGAAGTTGCCGGCAGTTTCGATGACCTGATTCGCGCTCGTGCAGCGGAAGGCTGGGCTCGTCCTCCTTCGGCGCGCAAAGGCATGACGGTCGTGCTGCAAATCGGCATGTTGCCGGACGGCACGGTGACTTCGGTCAGCGTCGCCAAGTCCAGTGGTGACGGTCCGTTCGATGCTTCGGCAGTCGCGGCAGTGAAGAATATTGGACGTTTGACAGAAATGCAGGGAATGAAGCCGAGCGATTTCGCTCCGTATCGTTCATTCAAGATGACATTCACACCTGAGGATCTAGCCTTGTGAGAAACCTTCTTCGAGGAATGCTGGTCGTGATCTGCTGCATGGCAGGGATCGCGACGGCAGATGAAAAGAACATTCTGGTCACCAGCGGCAGCGATCGGGCCACCCCGATCGCCGTCGTACCGTTCGGCATGCAGGGCGGCGCCGTGCTGCCTGATGACATGGCTGAAATCATTGGCAACGATTTGCGCAACTCGGGCTATTACTCGCCGATTCCGAAAGCCAACATGATCAGCCAGCCAAGCCAGCCGAGCGAAATCATCTTCCGTGACTGGAAGGCGGTGGGTGCTCAGTACATGATGGTCGGCAGCATCGCTCCAGCGGGCGGTCGCCTGCAGGTGCAGTGGGCACTGTTCAACGTCGCCACCGAGCAGAAAGTGGCGGACGGCAGTGTTTCCGGTACGACCGACCAGATCCGTGACATGGCGCACTTCATTTCCGATCAGTCGTTCCAGAAGCTGACCGGCATTGAAGGTGCCTTCTCGACACGTTTGCTTTACGTAACGGCCGAGCGTTTTTCCGAGAAGAACACTCGTTACACCCTGCAACGCTCCGACTATGACGGCGCACGCGCAGTGACTCTGCTGCAATCGCGCGAGCCGATCCTGTCGCCGCGTTTTGCACCGGACGGCAAGCGTATCGCCTACGTGTCGTTCGAGCAGAAGCGTCCGCGTATCTTCATGCAGAACATCGACACCGGTCGCCGTGAGCAGATCACCAACTTCGAAGGCCTCAACGGCGCGCCAGCCTGGTCGCCGGATGGCAATCGCCTGGCGTTCGTGCTGTCGAAAGACGGCAACCCGGACATCTACGTGATGAACCTCGGTTCGCGTCAGATCAGCCGCGTAACCAACGGCCAGGGCATCAATACCGAACCGTTCTGGGGCAAGGATGGCTCGACCATCTATTTCACCTCGGACCGTGGCGGCAAGCCGCAAATCTATAAAACCAGCGTCGGTGGCGGTGGTGCCGAGCGTGTGACGTTCGTGGGCAACTACAACGCCAACCCGAAACTTTCGGCTGATGAAAAGACTTTGGTGATGATTCATCGTCAGGATGGCTTCACCAATTTCAAGGTGGCAGCTCAGGATCTGCAGCGGGGTAGTGTAAAGATCCTCACTGATAGCACTCTGGACGAGTCACCTACTGTTGCGCCCAACGGCACCATGGTAATCTACGCCACCCGCCAACAGGGCCGGGGAGTCTTGATGCTCGTGTCCATTAATGGACGCGTGAGGCTCCCGCTTCCTACCGCTCAAGGCGAAGTCAGAGAACCGTCCTGGTCCCCTTACCTGAAGTGAGCGGGCGCTACACGTTTTACTTAACACACTGGGGTTCATTAGGAGTTTCACGATGGAAATGCTGAAGTTTGGTAAATTTGCTGCGCTGGCTCTGGCCATGGCTGTAGCTGTAGGTTGCTCGTCCAAAGGCGGCGACAACGCCGGTGAAGGCGCTGTTGATCCAAACGCTGGTTACGGCGCAAACACCGGTGCCGTTGACGGTTCCCTGAGCGAAGAAGCTGCTCTGCGCGCAATCACCACCTTCTACTTCGAATACGACAGCTCGGACCTGAAGCCAGAAGCCATGCGCGCTCTGGACGTTCACGCCAAAGACCTGAAAGCAAACGGCGCTCGCGTTGTTCTGGAAGGCAACACCGACGAACGTGGTACTCGTGAGTACAACATGGCACTGGGCGAGCGTCGTGCGAAAGCCGTTCAGCGCTACCTGGTACTGCAAGGTGTTTCCCCAGCTCAGCTGGAACTGGTTTCCTACGGCGAAGAGCGTCCAGTTGCTACCGGCAACGACGAGCAGTCCTGGGCCCAGAACCGTCGCGTCGAACTGCGTAAGTAATTCGATATGCGAACGTGCCGTCGTGCTGTAACTGTTCTGGCTCTCAGCCTCGCGCCGCTTGCGGCGTGGGCTGCGGTTCCTGTGGTCGATGACAACTCCGGTTATAACAATAGCGGGAGCAGTTATCCGCCTGCGGGTTACGGTACGAACGGCGCCTATGCCGGGGGAGCGGCTTCGGCCCCTGCCTCGGCACAAGGCATGCTGTTCAACCAACTGCAACAGATGCAGGATCAGATCTCGCGCCAACAGGGCGTGATCGAAGAACTGCAGAATCAGGTTTCGCGCATGAAGCAGGAATCCCTGGAGCGATACCAGGATCTTGATCGGCGCATAGGATCCGGCGTTGCACCAGCCGCGACTCCCGAGAATTCTTCTGCCGGTGGCGATGCAAGTGCTGCTGCCGGTGCTGCCGCAGGCGCGGGTGCTGCTGCGGCAGCCCAGGCCCCTGCTGCGGGTAGCGAACCGGCTGATCCGGCCAAGGAAAAGCTGTATTACGATGCCGCTTTCGACCTGATCAAAGCCAAGGATTTCGACAAGGCCAGCCAGGCCTTCGCCGCTTTCCTGCGCAAATACCCCAACAGCCAGTACGCGGGCAACGCCCAGTACTGGTTGGGCGAAGTGAACCTGGCCAAGGGGGATCTGCAAGGTGCAGGTCAGGCCTTTGCCAAGGTTTCGCAGCTGTATCCCAAGCACAACAAAGTGCCGGATTCGCTGTACAAGCTGGCTGACGTAGAACGCCGCCTCGGTCATACCGACAAGGTCAAAGGCATTCTGCAGCAAGTGGTGTCCCAATATCCGGGCACTTCCGCCGCGCAGCTGGCCCAGCGTGATTTGCAGCGCATGTAAGCCTGTTCATCCGCGTTTTGAAGAAACCCGCACTTGTCGCGGGTTTTTTCGTTAGAATTCACGCCCTTTTTCTGAAACACGCTTCTTGTGGTCTACGCGTTGGCGGGATTGCCTGAAGTGCCTGACGGAGGCGGACAGCCTGTTTAGCTGTTACGCCCGTGGCGACTATGCAAGACACATTGAGAATCACCGAAGTTTTCTACTCGTTGCAGGGGGAAACTCGGACTGCCGGGCTGCCCACGGTTTTCGTGCGCCTGACCGGTTGCCCGTTGCGTTGCCAATACTGCGACAGCGCTTATGCGTTCAGCGGCGGCACCGTCCGCACCCTCGACGACATCCTTGAGCAAGTGGCCGGTTATCGTCCGCGTTACGTTTGTGTCACCGGCGGTGAGCCGTTGGCTCAGCCGAACGCCATTCCTTTGCTTGAACGGTTGTGTGATGCCGGTTACGAGGTGTCGCTGGAAACCAGCGGCGCCCTCGACGTGTCCGCCGTCGATCCGCGTGTCAGTCGCGTCGTCGACCTGAAAACGCCGGGCTCGAAAGAAGCCCATCGCAACCGTTACGAGAACATCGAACTGCTGACCCGCAACGATCAGGTGAAGTTTGTCATCTGCTCGCGGGAAGACTATGACTGGGCGGTATCGAAACTGATCCAGTACGGGCTTGATCGACGTGCGGGTGAAGTGCTTTTCTCCCCAAGTCATCATGACCTCAATGCCAGGGATCTGGCGGATTGGGTGGTGGCAGATAACCCGCCAGTGCGGCTGCAACTGCAGTTGCATAAATATCTATGGAATGATGAGCCGGGGCGCTGAGATGATTGAGCAACTGAACACTACCGAAAAACGTGCCGTTATCCTGCTTTCGGGCGGCCTCGACTCGGCCACCGTGGTGGCGATGGCACGCGCCGAAGGCTACGCCTGCTATACCATGAGCTTCGATTACGGCCAGCGCTCCCATGCTGAATTGCATGCCGCCGCCCGCGTTGCTCGCGATCTGGGAGTGGTCGAGCACAAGGTCATTGGCCTGAATCTCAACGGCATGGGCGGCTCGGCGCTGACTGACACCAGCATCGACATTCCGGAAGAGCTGGGCGAAGGCATTCCGGTGACTTATGTGCCGGCACGCAACACCGTGTTTCTGTCGTTGGCGCTGGGTTGGGCCGAAGTGCTCGGCGCGCGCGACATCTTCATCGGCGTCAATGCAGTGGATTATTCCGGCTACCCGGATTGCCGTCCCGAGTTCATCGAGTCGTTCGAGCGCATGGCCAACCTGGCCACCAAAGCGGGCGTGGAAGGCAATGGCTTCCGCATTCAGGCGCCACTGCAAAACCTGAGCAAGGCGCAGATCGTCCAGGCTGGCGTGAAGCTGGGCGTGGATTATGGCCTGACGGTTTCCTGCTATCAGGCAGACGATGACGGCCGCGCCTGCGGCAAATGCGACAGCTGCCGCCTGCGTGCTGAAGGCTTCGCGGCGGCGGGTGTGAGCGATCCAACTCCTTATTTTTGATCTTTTTCAAAAAAGGTGTTGAATAGTCCTTAAAAATCAGTATTATACGCGCCACCACACAGCGGGTCGTTAGCTCAGTTGGTAGAGCAGTTGGCTTTTAACCAATTGGTCGTAGGTTCGAATCCCACACGACCCACCATATTTGGCGGTTTAGAAAATCCGGAAGGCCCACGAAAGTGAGGATTTCCGGGTTTTTTTTTGCCTGCAATTCGGGCGTTCGACGTTTCAGCGCGGGCGGCCTGACACAGGTCAGAATCATCTTTTGTATCAACGGGATATTCTGTAGCCTTGCGCAGCTTCAACGCTGTCCCGTGCCTGATGATACTCACTCTCCCGGCGGTACCCTCTAGCGGTCCGGAGCCGGGTGTATACTCGACTTTCGCGCGAATGCGCCTGCAGGTCTTGCGAACATGACGCAGATTTCCGAACGCCTTCTGGTTCAAGCTCACCTCGACGCCAAGCAGCCTAAACCGCTGACTGCAGAAGAGGAGGCTTATTACCGTTCCGCCATCGCCGCCGAGCTCAAGGCTCAGGACGCGGTGCTCGTGGCCCACTTCTATTGTGATCCGGTGATTCAGGCCCTGGCCGAAGAAACCGGCGGCTGTGTTTCCGACTCCCTGGAAATGGCCCGCTTCGGCAATGCCCATCCGGCCAAGACCGTGGTGGTCGCCGGCGTCAAGTTCATGGGCGAGACGGCAAAAATTCTCAATCCGGAAAAACGCGTGCTGATGCCGACCCTGGAGGCGACCTGCTCGCTGGACCTGGGCTGCCCGGTCGACGAGTTTTCGGCGTTCTGCGATCAGCACCCGGAACGTACTGTGGTGGTGTATGCCAACACTTCCGCCGCCGTGAAGGCTCGGGCTGACTGGGTGGTGACTTCGAGCTGCGCACTGGAAATCGTCGAAAGCCTGATGGACAACGGCGAGACGATCATCTGGGGCCCGGACAAGCACCTGGGCACTTACATTCAGCGCAAGACCGGCGCCGACATGCTGCTGTGGGACGGTGCTTGCATCGTCCATGAAGAATTCAAGTCCAAGCAGCTCGAAGACATGAAGGCGCTGTACCCGGACGCGGCGATTCTGGTGCATCCCGAGTCGCCGACTTCGGTGATTGAGCTGGCGGATGCCGTCGGTTCCACCAGTCAGTTGATCGCTGCCGCGCAAAGCCTGCCGAACAAGACCCTGATCGTCGCCACCGACCGTGGCATCTTCTACAAGATGCAGCAGCTGTGCCCGGACAAGGTCTTCATCGAAGCGCCTACCGCCGGTAACGGCGCGGCTTGCCGCAGTTGCGCACATTGCCCGTGGATGGCCATGAACACCCTTGAGCGCACGCTCAAGAGCTTGAAGGAAGGCACCAACGAGATCTTTGTCGATCCGGCGCTGATTCCCCAAGCGATCCGCCCATTGAAGCGCATGCTCGACTTCACCCAGGCAGCGCGGATGAAATTGGCGGGTAACGCCTGAGAGAACCCCTTGTATGAGTGAGCCCTGTGGTGAGGGGATTTATCCCCGTTGGGTGGCGAAGCCGCCCTAAATCAAACACCGCGGCATATCAGGGATACCGCGTGGGCTCCTTTACGACTACTACGCAGCCGGACGGGGATAAATCCCCTCACCACAGGCCGACTCTTGAGCATGGAAATTATTTGCTCTTCTTCGGGATCCGCACCACACGCGTATCCGAATAGATGTCGTGCCAGGTGCGTTTCTGCTTGTCGAACAGCGACCAGAAGAACCCCAGCCCGATACACAACCACGACGCGATCGACACCATAAAGCGCAGCAGCGCCTGCCACAGGCTGATCGCTGTGCCGTTGGCGTTCTGCACGCGGATCCCCCACACCTGCATGCCCAGTGTCTGCCCGCCGTGGGTCCAGAACTTGGCGAAGAAGCCGAACAATACCAACAGCAGCACCGTGGAGTAGAGCGGATCACCATCCAGCTGGCCGGCGTCGGTCATCACTCGCAGACGCTCTTCGCCAATGATCGCCGCCTGGATCAACTTATAGAGGAATCCGGTGACGATCAGCAGGGCGGTGCACAGCAGGAAGTCGTAGAACATCGCCGCCAGACGACGACCGAGAGCAACGGGAGGAAAGTCCCCTTGCGGCGTGAGCAGGTGTTTCGACATGGCAGCCTCGGGACGCGAATGGAAGCGCCATTTTACGGATAAGCGCGCACAAAAAAGCCCCTGATATCAATATCAGGGGCTTTTTCGTATCAGAAGATCAGGCTTCTGCTTGTACTTCGTCAGCCTGCATGCCTTTCTGGCCTTGCACAGCAACGAAAGTCACTTTCTGGCCTTCTTTCAGGCTCTTGAAGCCGTTGCCCTGAATGGCGCGGAAATGTACGAACAGATCCGGACCGCTTTCTGGAGTGATAAAACCAAAACCTTTCTCGTCGTTAAACCACTTGACGGTACCGCTCTGACGTGTGGACATTTCTTATTTCCTTTGACGCATAAATTGATGACAGCCCCTTTCACATGAAAGAGTACTGGAGCTGGTTGCAAGGAGTAAGAAGACGTCGAGCGGGATGTAGCTAACTTGTAGGCTACTGCCCAGGTCACGATTCCAAGCTGACCCATGCAAACACAGTGGACAAACTCTACGCCAACTACGGGAGAAAAAACAAGCCCTGCGAAGGCCCCGGTTTTACTGCTCTTCGCGGCAATTAGTCAGTTCACTAGTGCAGTCTTGGACGATTGTCTGGTTCAGTTTTTTGCAGTCGTTATAAGCAACGTTCATATTCGAAACAGATGATAAAAAACGCACTGTTTTATGGCGATTGCGTTACACATTAGTGCACGCATAACGCAATCGCGTTACTTATAGAAACAGTCGATCAACCGCGATAGTAGCGTTGTGGAACAAATGGCATTTTGCTTACAAGCATTTGCACCTTTTTCCCACGGACGATGGCCCATACGGGCGTATCGAGCGTGACGTAGGCGCTGTCGAGGTAACCCATCGCCAATGGCCCGCCCAAGGTTGGACCAAAGCCGCCGCTGCAGACGCTGCCGATGATCTCGCCGGCCTCGTTGACGATCTCTGCGCCTTCACGCACCGGGGTACGCTCCTGTGGCAGCAGGCCGACGCGTTTGCGTGCGACGCCGTTCTGTTGCTGCGCGAATATCTGCTCGGCGGCCGGGAAACCGCCGGCCCGCGCGCCATCGGCGCGGCGGGGCTTGGAGATCGCCCAAAGCAGGCTGGCTTCGATCGGCGTGGTTTCGGTGTTCATGTCATGGCCGTACAGGCACAGGCCGGCTTCCAGACGCAGCGAGTCGCGGGCGCCAAGACCGATGGTCTGAACCTCTGGTTCGGCGAGCAGGGCGCGGGCGAGTTTTTCCGCTTCGGCGGCCGGTATAGAGATTTCGAAACCGTCTTCACCGGTGTAGCCCGAACGGCTGACAAAGCAGTCCACGCCGAGCAACGACACACGGTTGAACTGCATGAAGGTCATCTTCGCCACGTCAGGCGCAAGACGCGCCAGCACCGTGACGGCTGCCGGACCTTGCAGGGCGAGCAGGGCGCGCTCTTCGAACAGCGCCGTAATGGTGCACTGATCGCCGATGTGTTTTTGCAGATGCGCGAGATCCTGATCCTTGCACGCGGCGTTGACCACCAGGAACAACTCGTCATTGCCCAGATTGGCAACCATCAGGTCGTCGAGGATGCCGCCGCTTTCGTTGGTGAACATCGCATAACGCTGCATGCCCACCGGCAGGTCGATGATGTCCACCGGCACCAGGGTTTCCAGGGCTTTGGCCGCATTGGCACCGGTCAGACGAATCTGGCCCATGTGCGAGACGTCGAACAGCCCCGCCTGTTCGCGGGTGTGCTGATGTTCTTTCATCACTCCGAGCGGGTATTGCACGGGCATGTCGTAGCCGGCGAACGGCACCATGCGCGCGCCGAGTTCGAGGTGCAGTGCGTGCAGCGGGGTTTTCGAGAGTTGTTCGGTGGACATGCGTGGCTCCTTTGAATTTGGGTTGCGGGTGAGAGGCAAGATCAAGAGCCCCTCACCCCAGCCCTCTCCCGGAGGGAGAGGGAGCTAGTTACGTTTGGCTGAGTTCGTAATCAGCATTCGATAATGTTGACCGCCAGGCCGCCGCGGGCGGTTTCCTTGTATTTGCTTTTCATGTCGGCGCCGGTCTGGCGCATGGTGCGGATGACTTTGTCGAGGGAGACGAAATGCTGGCCGTCGCCACGCATGGCCATGCGCACGGCATTGATGGCTTTCACCGAACCCATCGCATTGCGCTCGATGCACGGGACTTGTACCAGGCCGCCGATCGGGTCGCAGGTCAAACCGAGGTTGTGTTCCATGCCGATTTCCGCGGCGTTCTCGACTTGCTGCACGCTGCCGCCGAGCACTTCGCACAGAGCGCCGGCCGCCATTGAACAGGCCACACCGACTTCACCCTGACAACCGACTTCGGCGCCGGAGATCGAAGCGTTTTCCTTGTAAAGAATGCCGATTGCGGCAGCTGTCAGCAGAAAACGCACGACACCGTCGTCATTCGCCCCGGGGATAAAACGCATGTAGTAATGCAGCACCGCCGGAATGATCCCCGCCGCGCCATTGGTGGGCGCAGTGACCACGCGTCCGCCGTTGGCGTTTTCTTCGTTGACCGCCAGTGCATAAAGATTGACCCAGTCGAGCACCGACAGCGGATCGCGCAGGGCCGATTCCGGGTTCTTGCACAATTGCCGATGCAGCGCCGCCGCCCGGCGTTTGACCTTCAAACCGCCCGGCAAGATACCTTCGTTACGACAGCCAGCAGCGACGCAGTCCTGCATCACTTGCCAGATTTTCAGCAGGCCGGCACGGGTTTCGGCTTCCGGGCGCCAGGCGCTTTCATTGGTCAGCATCACCTGGCTGATCGACAGCCCGTACGTAGCGCAATGGCCAAGCAAGTCCTTGGCGCTTTTGAAGGGGAAGGTCAGTGGCGTGGCGTCTTCGACGATGCGATCGGCACCGGCTGCATCTTCATCGACAACAAAACCACCGCCAACCGAGTAGTACTCGCGACTGCGGATCTGAATCCCCGCCGCATCGAACGCGCGAAAGATCATGCCGTTGGGGTGATAGGCCAACGGTTTGCGGATCATTGCCAGATGTTCTTTCTCGTTGAACGCAATGCTGTGTTCGCCGAGCAGGTTCAAGCGGCCGTCGCCGCGAATTTCCTGCAGGCGCGCGGCGACGGTTTCGGTGTCGACTGTGTCCGGGTGCTCGCCTTCAAGGCCGAGCAGCACGGCTTTATCGCTGCCGTGACCTTTGCCGGTAGCACCGAGCGAACCGTACAGCTCGACACGCACGCTGGCGGTGCTGGTCAACAGGTTTTCACGGCGCAAACCTTCGGCGAAGCGCGCAGCGGCGCGCATCGGGCCGACGGTGTGGGAACTGGAGGGACCGATGCCAATCTTGAACAGGTCGAACACGCTTAACGACATGAGTGGTTCTCCGGTTTCTTGTTATAGGGATTGGCGCAGTTTTTGAGATCGGTGCAGATCCCTTGTGGGAGCGAGCCTGCTCGCGAAAGCGTCGGATCAGCCACCATTTACGTTGACTGAAATGGCGCCTTCGCGAGCAGGCTCGCTCCCACAGGGGGATCTAGGGTATTGCTGAAATCGGGGCCGATATTCAGCCCCTCATTCCATTAAGCGTAGCTTTCGATCGACGGGCAGGCGCACACCAGGTTGCGATCGCCGAAGACGTTGTCGACACGGCCGACCGGCGGCCAGTATTTGCCTTCGATCAGCGACGCGACCGGGTACACCGCTTGCTCACGGCTGTACGGGTGGGTCCATTCGCCGACCAGTTCCGCTGCGGTGTGCGGGGCGTTTTTCAGCGGGTTGTCTTCCTTGTCCAGGGTGCCGTTTTCCACTGCGCGGATTTCTTCGCGGATGCGGATCATGGCGTCGCAGAAGCGGTCCAGTTCTTCCTTGGATTCGCTTTCGGTCGGCTCGATCATCAATGTGCCGGCGACCGGGAACGACATGGTCGGCGCATGGAAGCCGAAGTCGATCAGGCGCTTGGCGACGTCATCGACGCTGATGCCGCTGCTGTCTTTGAGTGGACGCAGATCGAGGATGCACTCGTGCGCCACCAGGCCGTTGCTGCCGGTGTACAGCACTGGGTAATGCTCTTCGAGGCGGCGGGAAATGTAGTTGGCATTGAGGATCGCCAGCTGCGAAGCGCGTTTGAGACCGGCGCCACCCATCATGCGGATGTACATCCAGGTGATCGGCAAAATACTTGCGCTGCCGAACGGTGCCGCGCAGACCGCGCCTTCCTTGCGTTCCATCTGGCCGTGGCCCGGCAGGAACGGGGTCAGGTGCGACTTGACGCCGATCGGGCCAACGCCCGGGCCGCCACCGCCGTGCGGGATGCAGAAGGTTTTGTGCAGGTTCAGGTGCGAAACGTCGCCGCCGAACTTGCCCGGTGCGCAGAGGCCGACCATGGCGTTCATGTTGGCGCCGTCGATATACACCTGGCCGCCGTTGTCGTGAATGATCGCGCAGATTTCGCGGATGCCTTCTTCGAACACGCCATGGGTCGACGGGTAGGTGATCATCAGCGCGGCGAGATGTTCGCGGTGCTCGATGGCTTTGGCGCGCAGGTCTTCGATGTCGACGTTGCCACGGGTATCGCACGCGGTGACGACCACGCGCATACCAGCCATTTGCGCGGTGGCCGGGTTGGTGCCGTGGGCCGACGACGGGATCAGGCAGATGTCGCGGCGCTCATCGCCACGGCTCTGGTGGTAGGCGCGGATCGCCAGGAGACCTGCGTATTCGCCTTGCGAACCAGCGTTCGGTTGCAGCGAGATCGAGTCGTAACCGGTGGCGGCGCAGAGCATCGCTTCCAGCTCATCGGTCAGTTGCTGGTAACCGGCGCTTTGTGCGGCCGGGGCGAACGGGTGCAGTGCACCGAATTCGGCCCAGGTCACCGGGATCATTTCACTGGCGGCGTTGAGTTTCATGGTGCACGAGCCCAGCGGGATCATCGTGCGATCCAGCGCCAGGTCTTTGTCCGCCAGTTTGCGCAGGTAGCGCATCAGCTCGGTTTCCGAGTGATAACGGTTGAACACCGGGTGGCTGAGGATCGGCGACTGGCGCACCAGCGCAGCAGGGATGGTGCTCTGCACCGAGGCGGCCAGCGCAGCGAAGTCCGGGAGGGTCTTGCCGTCGGCGAACAGGCCCCACAGGGTTTGGATATCAGCCTGAGTGGTGGTTTCGTCGACCGACAGGCCCAGACGTTCGGCGTCGATCACGCGCAAATTGATCTGCTCAGCATGCGCCTTGTCGTGCAGCGCGGCGGTGTGCGCGCCGGTGGCGATGGTCAGGGTGTCGAAGAAACTGGCTTGTTCAACTTGAGCGCCGAGAGCAGTAAGGCCCTTGGCCAGAATCGCGGTCAGGTGGTGCACGCGGTTGGCGATCTGCGTCAGGCCTTTCGGGCCGTGGTAGGCGGCGTACATGCTGGCGATGTTGGCCAGCAGCACCTGTGCGGTGCAGATATTCGACGTGGCCTTTTCACGGCGGATGTGCTGCTCGCGGGTCTGCATCGCCAGACGCAGGGCCGGCTTGCCGAAACGGTCAACCGAGACACCGACCAGACGGCCCGGCATGTCGCGCTTGAACGCATCTTTGGTGGAGAAGTAAGCGGCGTGCGGGCCACCGAAGCCCAGCGGCACGCCGAAGCGTTGCGCCGAACCGATGGCGACGTCGGCACCGAATTCGCCCGGTGCGGTGAGCAGGGTCAGGGCGAGCAGGTCGGCGGCCACGGCCACCAGAGCGTTGGCGGCGTGGAAGCGCTCGGTCAGCTCGCGGTAGTCGAACACATCACCGTTGCTCGCCGGGTATTGCAGCAGCGCGCCGAAGAACGGCGTGACGTCAGTCAGTTCGCGCTCATCGCCCACGACCACGTCAATACCGAGCGGCTCGGCACGGGTGCGCAGCACGTCGAGGGTCTGCGGATGGCTGTGGATCGAGGCGAAGAACTGGTGGCTGCCCTTGTTCTTGCTCAGGCGTTTGCAGAAGGTCATGGCTTCGGCAGCGGCGGTGGCTTCGTCGAGCAGGGAGGCGTTGGCGATCGGCAGGCCGGTGAGGTCGCTGATCATGGTCTGGAAGTTCAGCAGCGCTTCGAGACGGCCCTGGGAAATTTCTGGCTGGTACGGGGTGTAAGCGGTGTACCAGGCCGGGTTTTCCAGCAGGTTGCGCAGGATCGGCGAAGGCGTGTGGCAGTTGTAGTAGCCCTGGCCGATGTAGGTCTTGAACAGCTGATTCTTGCCAGCGATGGATTTGATCATCGCCAGGGCGTCGGCTTCGCTGAGGCCGTCATCCATGCCCAGCACGCTGGTGCCCTTGATGCTTTCCGGGATGACGCTGGCGCTCAGCGCTTCGAGGGAATCGAAGCCGAGGCTGTTGAGCATGGCTTGCTCGTCACCGGCGCGCGGGCCGATGTGACGGGCGATGAATTCGTTGGCGGTGCCGAGATTGATGGCGGTCATGGGGTAATTCCTCAGGCTTCGGCTTGGGCTTTGATCAGACGGTCGTAAGCGTCCTGATCGAGCAGTTTGCCGACAGCGGCGGCGTCGCTTGGCTGGAAGCGGAAGAACCAGCCTTCGCCCAGCGGATCTTCGTTGACCAGCTCCGGGGCGTCTTGCAGCGCCGGATTGACTTCCAGCACGTCGCCATCGAGCGGCATGTACACGCCGCTGGCGGCTTTCACCGATTCCACGGTGGCGGCTTCAGCGCCTTTTTCGTAAGCCTGCAGCTCAGGCAGTTGCACGAACACCACGTCGCCCAAGGCGTTCTGCGCGAATGCGGTGATGCCGACAGTGACACTGCCGTCGGCTTCGGTGCGCAGCCATTCGTGATCTTCAGTAAAACGCAACTCGCTCATGGAAACTCCTCAGGGGCCAGACTCGTCTGGTGGACGCGGTGGAAAGCTTGGGGCGGGGAAGCCCTTAATAGATGAGGAGGCAGGTAGCAAGAATGCGGCCAAGGTTGATTTACCCATATAAATCAATGGGTTGCTTGGTTTTGGCGTTTGTTGGGATGCTGGAGTTGTAGCGAAATCGCTACAGCTTGGGGCGGGGAGAAAAGCTGAACGGGATCAAAGCGTTGCGCAGCGCTGGTCACAGGCGACTGTAGCGATATCGTTCCGCTGTAGCGCTTTCGGTACAGGTGGAGGTCGTTTTTGAACGGATTTCGAATACACCATAAAACCCTGTGGGAGCGAGCCTGCTCGCGAATACGGTGTGTCAGGCGCCAGCTATTTTGCTGATAGACCGCTTTCGCGAGCAGGCTCGCTCCCACATGGGGAATTTCCTGCAATAGGGATGCGTGGTGAGTCAGGGTTTATTGGGAATGCCGTATTTGCGCAATCGATGGGCGATGGCGGTGTGCGAGGTTTGCAATCGGCTCGCCAGTTGCCGGGTCGAGGGATAGCTGACGTAAAGCTTTTCCAGCAGCGCTCGTTCGAACGATTCGACCGCTTGTTCGAGACTTTCCACCTCAGTGTCGGTCTGGCGCGCGACGGAGGTGCCGGCGATGTCGAGGTCGCCGATATCGACCAGGCTGCTCTCGCAAATCGCTGCCGCGCGGAAAATCACGTTCTGCAGTTGCCGCACGTTGCCTGGCCAGCGATTGCCGAGCAGCGCCGGATAAGTGCCGGGCGCCAGGCGGCAGACCGGGCGCTGGATCTGCGCACAGGCCTGCTGCATGAAGTAGCGCGCCAGCAGCAGGATGTCCTGACCGCGTTCACGCAGCGGCGGCACTTCGACGTTTAGCACATTGAGGCGATAGAACAGGTCTTCGCGGAACAGCCCTTCACTGACCATTATTTCCAGATCGCGGTGGGTAGCGCTGAGGATGCGCACATTGACCTTCACTTCACGATCACCACCGACGCGGCGGAAGCTGCCGTCGTTGAGAAAACGCAGCAATTTGGCCTGCAAGTACGGCGACATCTCGCCGATTTCGTCGAGAAACACCGTGCCCTGGTTGGCCAGCTCCATCAGCCCTGGCTTACCGCCACGCGCCGCACCGGTGAAGGCGCCGGGGGCATAGCCGAACAGTTCGCTCTCGGCGAGGTTCTCCGGCAGCGCCGCGCAGTTGAGGGCGAGAAACGGAGCGCTGTGCCGTGCACTGATGGCATGGCAAGCGCGGGCGACGAGTTCTTTACCGGTACCGGTTTCGCCTTGAATCAACAACGGTGCATCAAGGGCGGCGACGCGTTGCGCGCGGGCCTTGAGTGTGCGGATCGCCGGAGACTCGCCGAGCAGCGCGTCGAAGCCTTCGGCGTGATCGTGGTGCAGTGCCGAGAGTTGTTCGCCGATGCGGTTCGGTTGATACAGGGTCAGCAGGGCGCCGGCGTCGGTGATCGGCGTGGCGTCGAGCAGCAGGGTCTGGCCGTTGACGGTGATCTCGCGCAGCGGCAGGCGAAAGCCGTTTTCCAGCAGGGTATCGAGCAGGCCGGGATCATTGAACAGCGCCGAGACGCTTTCACCGGCCGGTTCGCGACCGTACAGGGCAATCAACGCCGGGTTGGCCAGCAGCACCTTGCCGGCGCTGTCGAGGGCCAGCACCGGGTCGGTCATCGCCGCGAGCAGGGCATCTAGCTGCAAGTGCCGGCGCTGGCCGGGGAGGATATCGACCACGGTCACCGCTTCCACGCCGAGCACGCGAAACAGCGCATCTTTGAGTTCTTCGAGCACTTGCGGGCTGAGGGTCGGCGCGTCGATGTAGACGTTCGGCGGGATCATCTCCACCGCATCCAGATTGAGATTGCGCCCACCGAGGATAGCCAGGACTTCCTGGGTGATGCCGACGCGGTCGATGAAGCTGACGTGGATACGCATGGGGGCGGTTCAGTGATCTGCAGAGCGGAGGGGGGCAAGTATGCCTTAAATCAAAAGCCCCCTCACCCCAGCCCTCTCCCGGAGGGAGAGGGAGCCGACCGAGGTGTCTGGGGTTATGCATCGACCTGAAAGTACCGGGCGATTATGGATTCAGTGATGCAGGATCAGGTCGACGCAATGCTGCAGCATCCCCCAATCGGTTCCCTCTCCCTCCGGGAGAGGGCTAGGGTGAGGGGCTTTTGATTTTTATTCGAAATGCTCGAGGTTCACCGGATCCCCCGACTGCATATTCAACTTCTGCCGAATGTCTTCAAACATCAGATCGTAATGCTTGTGCACCGAGCCGATCTGGCTGTGGGTCTTGGGTATGCCGTACTTCTCGGCGATCCGCGTGACATCGCGGGCGAAGTTGTAGGCCTCTTCCTTGGGCAGGAAAAACGCCTCCTTCATGTCCTTGCCCTGCATGCTGCCGTGCAGGGTGAACTGAATCCCCTTGCCTTTCTGCGGGTCGGTGAACACTTCATAGTCCAGATGCACGTTGTAATTGACGTCATCGTCGGTCAACGCGTGCCGCTCGATGTGCAGATGACCGGGTTCGAACTGGGCCATTGAGCTACTCCTTTCAAGGCATGGAAGCGGAGCAGGCCTTGAGCCTGCCCCGGCGTTTATTGTTATCGGTAGCTGATCCCCGGCTTCGCCGTGCTGACCCGCGTACCGGCGGTGCCCTGGACGATGGCTTCGATATCGGCCAGCGAACCGATCACCGCGACCTTGCCAGTATGGCGCGCGAATTCGCAGGCTGCCTGCACCTTCGGCCCCATCGAGCCGGCGGCGAAACCAAGGCGTTCGAGTTCGTCCGGGTGGGCTTCGGCGATGGCTTTCTGCGTCGGCTTGCCGTAATCGATGAACGCTGCGTTGACGTCAGTGGCGATCACCAGCAGATCGGCTTCCAGTTGCTCGGCGAGCAACGACGAGCACAGGTCCTTGTCGATCACCGCCTCGATACCCTTGAGGTTACGGTTTTCGTCATACATGGTCGGAATGCCGCCGCCACCAGCGCAAATGACGATGCTGCCCTTGTCCAGCAACCACTTGATCGGACGGATTTCGAAGATGCGCTTCGGCCGTGGGCTGGCTACGACGCGGCGGAATTTGTCGCCATCCGGGGCAATCGCCCAGCCTTTTTCGGCGGCGAGTTTTTCCGCTTCGGCTTTCTCGTAGACCGGGCCGATCGGCTTGCTCGGCTTCTTGAAAGCCGGGTCGTTGGCGTCGACTTCAACCTGGGTCAGCAGGGTGGCGAACGGCACTTCGAAGTCGAGCAGGTTGCCCAGTTCCTGTTCGATGATGTAGCCGATCATGCCTTCGGTTTCGGCACCGAGCACGTCCAGCGGGTATGGGGTGACAGAGGTGTAGGCCGCCGCTTGCAGCGACAGCAGGCCGACTTGCGGGCCATTGCCGTGGGCGATGACCAGTTGGTTGCCGGGATGGATCTTGGCGATTTGCTCGGTGGCGATGCGGATGTTGGCGCGCTGGTTGTCAGCGGTCATCGGCTCACCACGGCGGAGCAGGGCGTTACCGCCCAGGGCTACGACGATACGCATGGTGCAATCCTTCTAAGCAGAGGAATGACAAACGATTCGATCTCCCTGCTGGAACCGATATCCCTGTGGGAGCGAGCCTGCTCGCGAACGCGTCAGATCAGTCGACATCGCTGTTGAATGACCCACCGCTTTCGCGAGCAGGCTCGCTCCCACATTGGGTTTCCGGTTCCTTCAGTGGGAGCGCTGTGGCGTCAGAGATCAGCCAGGGTCGAGACCAGAATCGCCTTGATCGTGTGCATGCGGTTTTCCGCTTGCTCGAAGGCAATGCAGGCCGGCGACTCGAACACGTCATCGGTCACTTCAATACCGTTTTTCAGGTGCGGATATTGTTCGGCGATCTGTTTGCCGACCTTGGTGTCGCTGTTGTGGAACGCCGGCAGGCAGTGCATGAACTTGGTACGCGGGTTGCCGGTGGCCTTCATCAGCTCGGCGTTGACCTGATACGGCAGCAGTTGCTGAATGCGCTCGGCCCAGGCTTCCACCGGTTCACCCATCGATACCCAGACATCGGTGTGAATGAAGTCCACGCCCTTGACCGCTTCTTTCGGATCTTCGGTGAGGGTGATGCGTGCGCCACTTTCCTCGCCGTATTTTTTGCAGCGCGCGACCAGATCGTCCAACGGCCACAGCGCTTTCGGCGCGCAGATGCGCACGTCCATGCCCAGTTTGGCGCCGATCAGCAGCAGCGAGTTGCCCATGTTGTTGCGCGCGTCGCCCAAGTAGGCGTAGCTGATTTCGTGGATCGGCTTGTCAGCGTGCTCACGCATGGTCAGCACGTCGGCGATCATCTGGGTCGGGTGATATTCATCGGTCAGGCCGTTGAACACCGGCACGCCGGCGAACTTGGCCAGCTCCTCGACGATTTCCTGTTTGAAGCCACGGTACTCGATGGCGTCATACATGCGCCCGAGCACGCGGGCGGTGTCCTTCATGCTTTCCTTGTGGCCGATCTGCGAGGAGTTCGGGTCGATGTAAGTGACGTTGGCGCCTTGGTCATAGGCCGCCACTTCGAAGGCGCAACGGGTACGGGTCGAAGTTTTCTCGAAAATCAGGGCGATGTTGTTGCCCTTCAGGTGTTGTTGCTCGGTGCCGGTGTATTTCGCGCGTTTCAGATCGCGGGACAGGTCGAGCAAGTAA
Organism: Pseudomonas sp. FP1762; assembly: GCF_030687105.1. Lineage (NCBI taxonomy): Bacteria > Pseudomonadati > Pseudomonadota > Gammaproteobacteria > Pseudomonadales > Pseudomonadaceae > Pseudomonas > Pseudomonas sp. FP1762. The sequence goes on along the minus strand of NZ_CP117458.1, from coordinate 4,553,331 downwards.
CGCAATTCGCGAGGGGTGTGGTGTTCCAGGCTGAGCAGGTTACGGTTGTGAATGTTAAAAGCCATGATGGATCTCCTTGGGTTTCGGTTATCCCCTTGGCCGCGCTGGATAAGTCGCGGCGAAGGCTCAAAGATTAGTAGTCGATCGGGTCGCGGATGATCGGGCAGGTCATGCAGTGGCCGCCGCCACGGCCTCGGCCGAGTTCGCCGGCGCTGATGGTGATGACCTCCACGCCAGCCTTGCGCAGCAGGGTGTTGGTGTAGGTGTTGCGGTCGTAGCCGATGACCACGCCCGGCTCCATCGCCACCACGTTGTTGCCGTCGTCCCATTGCTCGCGTTCGGCGGCGAAGCTGTTGCCGCCGGTTTCCACCACGCGCAGTTTCGGCAGATTCAGCGCCGCAGCGACGGTGTCGAGGAAGCTGCCTTCTTCGCGGCGGATGTCGATGCCACCCTGTTTGCTTTCGTCAGGACGCAGGGTGAAGGCGACGATCTGGTTGACCACTTCCGGGAAGATCGTCACCAGGTCGCGGTCGCAGAAGCTGAACACGGTGTCCAGGTGCATTGCTGCGCGGGACTTCGGCAGGCCGGCGACGATGACTTTTTCCACCGCTTTGTTGTTGAACAGGTTCAGCGCCAGTTGGCCGATGGCCTGCCGCGATGAACGCTCGCCCATGCCGATCAGCACCACGCCGTTGCCGATCGGCATGACGTCGCCGCCCTCAAGGGTGGAGTTGCCGTGGTCCTTGTCCGGGTCGCCGTACCAGATCTCGAATTCGGCGTTGGTGAATTGCGGATGGAATTTATAGATGGCGGTGGTCAGCAGGGTTTCCTGACGGCGCGCCGGCCAGTACATCGGGTTCAGCGTCACGCCACCGTAGATCCAGCAGGTAGTGTCGCGGGTGAACTGGGTATTGGGCAGCGGCGGCAGGATGAAGCTGGAGTGGCCGAGGAAGTCGCGGAACATCTGGATGGTCTTGCCTCCGAAGCTGTCCGGCAGATCATCGGCCGAGACGCCGCCAATCAGGAATTCGGCGATTTGGCGTGGCTCAAGGCTTTTCAGCCAGGATTTCACTTCGCTGATCAGGCCCAGGCCCACCGAGTCGGCAGTGACTTTGCGCTCAAGAATCCAGTCCAGCGCTTCGGGGATGGCGACGATGTCGGTCAGCAGATTGTGCATTTCCACCACGTCGATGCCGCGCTCGCGCATCTTGGTGACGAAGTCGAAGTGATCGCGCTTGGCCTGCGCCACCCACAGCACGTCATCGAACAGCAGTTCATCGCAGTTGTTCGGGGTCAGCCGCTGATGGGCCAGACCTGGGGAGCAAACCATGACTTTACGCAGTTTCCCGGCTTCGGAGTGGACGCCGTACTTCACTTTTTCCGTGGTCATTTCTGTGTTCCTCCAGATGACAATTCAATCAGGGGTTACAGCGTCAGGAAGCCATCGTAGAGACCGTAGGCCGCCACCACGGCGCCCACGACCACTGCGGCGAAAATCAGCTTCTCGACGTTGGTGAAAACCGGTTGTTTGAGTTCCAGCTTGGCCTTGGCGAACAGGATCGCGCCGGGCGCGTAGAGCAGGGCCGACAGCAGCAGGTACTTGACCCCGCCGGCGTACAACAACCACACCGCATAGATCAGGGCGATACCGCCGATGATCAGATCCTTGCGCCGCTCGGCGGCGAAGCCTTCGTAGCTCTCGCCGCGCACCGCCAGCAGCAGGGCATAGGCCGCTGACCACAGGTACGGCACCAGAATCATCGAGGTGGCGAGGTAGATCAGTGACAGGTAAGTGCTGGCCGAGAACAGGGTGATGATCAGGAACACCTGCACCATCGCGTTGGTCAGCCACAGGGCGTTGACCGGCACATGGTTGGCGTTTTCCTTGCGCAGAAACTCCGGCATGGTGTGGTCTTTGGCGGCGGCGAACATGATCTCCGCACACAGCAGCACCCACGACAGCAGCGCACCGAGCAGCGAGATGATCAGGCCGACGCTGATCAGCACCGCACCCCAGTGACCGACCACATGCTCAAGCACGGCGGCCATCGACGGGTTCTGCAGTTTCGCCAGTTCCGGCTGGGTCATGATGCCCAGCGACAGCACGTTCACCAGCACCAGAAACAGCAGCACGGTGATGAAGCCGATCACGGTGGCCTTGCCGACATCCGAGCGTTTCTCGGCGCGGGCGGAGAAGATGCTCGCGCCTTCGATGCCGATGAACACCCAGACGGTGACCAGCATCATGTTGCGCACCTGGTTCATCACACTGCCCAGATCGGGGTTTTTCACGCCCCAGATGTCGGCGGTGAAGATGTCCAGTCTGAACGCGAAGACTGCGATCAATACAAACAGCAGCAGCGGCACGACCTTGGCGACGGTGGTCACCAGGTTGATGAACGCCGCTTCCTTGATCCCGCGCAACACCAGGAAATGCACGCCCCACAGCAGCAAGGACGCGCCGATCACCGCCGCCGGCGTGTTGCCTTCGCCGAAGATCGGAAAGAAGTAGCCGAGGGTGCTGAACAGCAGAACGAAGTAGCCGACGTTGCCCAGCCAGGCGCTGATCCAGTAGCCCCAGGCCGAGGAGAAACCCATGTAGTCGCCGAATCCGGCCTTGGCGTAGGCGTAGACTCCGCCGTCCAGATCAGGCTTGCGATTGGCGAGGGTCTGAAAGACAAATGCGAGGGTGAGCATGCCGACTGCGGTGATGGCCCAGCCGATGAGCACTGCACCGACGTCGGCGCTGGCGGCCATGTTTTGTGGCAACGAAAATATCCCGCCGCCAATCATTGAACCGACTACCAGTGCAACCAGTGCACCGAGTCTTAGTTTTCCGGGCGCTTCAGACATTTGCATGACTCCATTGCAGGAAAGGAGAGCTCACAGCCTAGTACCGTTGTCTGTTCGAATAGCTGACTTGGATCAGTGCATGGCCACATTCCATTGTTAATGAATGACTTATCCACCCGTTGCGGGCATAACACTGTGCTCTGGAAGGCCCGTCCCAGAGCCGTTTCGCTGACGCAATTGGGAATAGCAATTAATGCTTTCGAACTATGACGCTAGTTGCTTTTCCGCGTTTGGCAAATGTCCGTCATCTGTTTTCAGTACAGAATTGAATAATCAAGATTGGCGCACAAAACTGATTTAACGTGCTAAGCGTTATCGTGGTCGGCTATATATAACGGTGCGAAATTGGCCATTACCTGATAAACGTCATCTACCCTTAGGCTTTTAGTCGGCTGTTGTTACAAATAAACAACAACGGCTCTTTCAAGGAGATCTGCATGTCGCAACCGACGCAAAAGCTGCGCCTTGGTGCGTTGATCGCGCTGGTGGTGGGGTCGATGATCGGCGGGGGGATTTTCTCGTTGCCGCAAAACATGGCGGCGCGCGCCGATGCCGGGGCGATCCTGATCGGCTGGGGCATCACCGCAATCGGCATGCTGACGCTGGCCTTCGTCTTTCAGACCCTGGCCAATCGCAAACCGGAGCTGGACTCGGGCGTCTACGCCTACGCCAAGGCCGGGTTCGGCGATTACATGGGCTTTTCGTCGGCGTGGGGTTACTGGATCAGCGCCTGGCTGGGCAACGTCGGCTATTTTGTGTTGCTGTTCAGCACCCTCGGTTATTTCTTCCCGGTATTCGGCCAGGGCAACACGCCGATCGCCATCGGCTGCGCCTCGCTGCTGTTGTGGGCGGTGCATTTTCTGGTGATGCGCGGGATCAAGGAGGCGGCGCTGATCAACCAGCTGACCACCGTGGCCAAGGTCGTGCCGCTGATCATGTTCATCGTCATCGCTGCCGTGGCATTCAAGGCTGACATTTTCACCCGTGACATCTGGGGCCGCAGCAACCCGAACTTCGGCGGGGTGATGGATCAGGTGCGCAACATGATGCTGGTCACCGTGTTCGTGTTCATCGGCATCGAAGGCGCCAGCGTCTATTCGGCTCGCGCAGAAAAACGCAGCGACGTCGGCCGTGCCACGGTGATCGGTTTTATCGGCGTGCTGGCGCTGCTGGTGCTGGTCAACGTGCTGTCGCTGGGGATCATGAGTCAGCCGGAACTGGCCAATCTGCAAAACCCATCACTGGCAGCGGTGCTCGAACACATCGTCGGGCCGTGGGGTGCGTTGCTGATCAGCGTCGGGCTGGCGATTTCGCTGTTGGGCGCGTTGTTGTCATGGGCCTTGCTGTGCGCGGAAATCCTCTTCGCCACGGCCAAAGACAAAACCATGCCGGCGTTCCTGAAGAAGGAAAACAAGAACCACGTGCCGGTCAACGCGCTGTGGCTGACCAATGTGATGATCCAGATTTTCCTGCTGATCACATTGTTCTCGGCGGGCACTTACACCAGTCTGATTTACCTGGCCTCGTCGATGATTCTGGTGCCGTATTTGTGGTCGGCGGCCTACGCGGTGCTGCTCAGCGGGCGCGGCGAAACCTACGAACACGCCTCGGCGGAACGTACAAAGGATCTGCTGATCGGCGGCATCGCACTGGTTTACGCGGTGTGGCTGTTGTATGCCGGTGGGGTGAAGTATCTGCTGCTGTCGGCGCTGCTGTATGCGCCGGGGGTGATTCTGTTTGCCAAGGCCAAGCGTGAACAGGGGCAACCGGTTTTCACTACGGTGGAAAAGGGGATTTTTGCTTGCGTGGTGATCGGGGCGGGGCTGGCGGCGTATGGGTTGTATAGCGGGGTGTTGTCGTTGTGATCTGAAAAGCAGCCCCTCACCCTAGCCCTCTCCCAGAGGGAGAGGGGACCGACCGAGGTGTCTGGCGCTATACATCGACCTGAGCGATCGAGTCGATTATGGATTCGACGAAAATCTTGCACGTCGGCGTAACTCTCCAATATCCCCCAATCAGTCCCCTCTCCCTCTGGGAGAGGGGACCGACCGAGGTGTCTGGCGCTATACGTCGACCTGAGCGATCGAGTTGATTATGGATTCGACGAAAATCTTTCACGTCGGCGTAACTCTCCAATATCCCCCAATCAGTCCCCTCTCCCTCTGGGAGAGGGGACCGACCGAGGTGTCTGGCGCTATACATCGACCTGAGCGATCGAGTCGATTATGGATTCGACGAAAATCTTTCACGTCGGCGTAACTCTCCAATATCCCCCAATCAGTCCCCTCTCCCTCTGGGAGAGGGGACCGACCGAGGTGTCTGGCGCTATACATCGACCTGAGCGATCGAGTCGATTATGGATTCGACGAAAATCTTGCACGTCGGCGTAACTCTCCAATATCCCCCAATCAGTCCCCTCTCCCTCTGGGAGAGGGCTAGGGTGAGGGGCTTCTCATGGCCAACACGGAGGATGCGAGCCCAACTCCGTCGCCGGCCAATTCCACCGCATATCCGTCCCGCTGATCTGCAGCGGCACGCGCAACCTCCGCGCCGGCCCCCACGCGGTGTGTTCAATCGCCGGATCCTGATCCAGTGCGTCTTCAGCCCGCAGCGGGTCAAGCATCCCCGGCCCATGCTCAAGCAACAGCTTCGCCGTCCGTGCCAGCGACAACCGCGCCGAACCCCCGCGACCGCTGGCCAGTCGTTCAGTCAGCAATCTGATCGCACTCGCCGCCATCAGATACCCGGTCGCATGATCCAGTGCCTGCACCGGCAGTGGCGTCGGTTTATCGCTGTGCTTCCAGCGCTGTCCGGCCTCGGCGATGCCGCTGCTCATCTGCACCAGGCTGTCGAAGCCCCGGCGGTTCTGCCAGGGGCCGCTCCAGCCGTAGGCATTGAGGCAGACGTCGATCAGCCCCGGTGCCAGTTGCCTTCGGCGTTCAATACCAAACCCCAGATGCTCCAGCGCATCGGCGCGATAGCCGTGGAGCAAGATGTCGGCGTCTTGCAATAAACCTTCGAACACTGCGCGATCCGCTGGCACTTGCAGATCCAGCCGCGCACAGCGCTTGCCGACAGTCATTTCCGGAACGACGCCGGGTTCGTTCCAGCTCGGTGGATCGATGCGCAGCACGTTTGCGCCGAGCCCGGCGAGAAAGCGGCTGGCGCTGGGACCGGCGAGCACGCGGGTCAGGTCGAGCACCTTGATCCCGGCCAGAGGTCGTGCGAGCGAGCCTTGCCATGGGCTGCGGTTCTCGTCCGTCTGCTCGATGAATTGCACCAGCGCTTCGGCATTCACCGCCAGCCCCTGCGGATGCTGCTGCCAATGCGCCCAACTGCGCATCTCGGCGGCGCAGCCGTTGGCGTCGACCACTGCTTGTTCCAGATCCGCACTGTCCCATTGCGCGACTTTCGCCGCCATTGCGGCGCGGTCGGCGCAGGCACCGAGCACGCGTTCAGCGGCGGCGCGGTGATGCGGAGCGTTGGTGTGCAGACGGATCCAGCCGTCCCGGGTCGCATAGTCGCCGGCGATCGCGTCCCATAACGGCGGCACCTGCCAGCCGATCGGGCGAAGCGAGGTGGAGAACCAGAACGAGGCCAGGCGCCGGTCGACTGCAACCGCAGGCAAGTGCCCGGTTTGCTGGTGAAGCAATTCGCTGAGCGCTTGCCCGGCAACGGCGATGCTGGCGCAGGCCAGTTCAGTGACTGCGAACGCCGAGGGCAACGCGCCTTCACCGTTGAAGGGGATGGGCGTGCGAGGCAGGCCGAGTGCGGTTTGGATGGACGTGAGCAGATCAGTCATCGAAGGCCCTCCGGAACGAGAGGGCGATGATAGTGCAAAAGAATCGCGGTTTAGATGAAACCAGGATGTGAACCCGTTTCCCCAGTGGGAGCGAGCCTGCTCGCGAAGGCGTAGTGTCAGTCAACACGGATGTTGGATATGACGACCGCTTCGCGAGCAGGCTCGCTCCCACAGGGATTTATGCTGGGCCGTTACACGCGGAACTGATCCATCAATTTCATCTGCTGGCTCGCCAGGCTGTTGAGCTGGCTGCTGATCGCTGCCGATTCGGTGGCCTGCTCGGTCAGGGTTTCGGTCACGGTGCGAATCGCCGAGACGTTGCGGTTGACCTCTTCGGCCACGGCGCTTTGCTCTTCGGCGGCACTGGCGATCTGCAGGTTCATGTCGCTGATCACCGTCACCGCGTCGCTGATCTTGCCCAGCGCATCAACGGCCTGACGAATCTGCCCGGCGTTGTTGTGCGCCTGGGTCTGGCTCGAGTGCATGGTGGCGACCACGCCACGGGTACCGGTCTGGATGCGCTCAATGACGATGCGGATTTCTTCCACCGAATCCTGCGTGCGCTTGGCCAGGTTGCGCACCTCATCGGCGACCACGGCAAAACCGCGACCGCTTTCGCCGGCGCGGGCGGCTTCGATGGCGGCGTTGAGGGCCAGCAGGTTGGTCTGTTCGGCGATGCTGCGAATCACTTCCAGCACCGAGCCGATCTGCTCGCTGTTCACTGCCAGCGCTTCGACCTCGGTAACTGCTTTGCTCACCTCATCGGCCAGTTGATTGATGTCGCGGGTGCTGCGCTCGATGATCGCCATACCGTCCTTCGCCGACTGATCGGCACCCTTGGCGGCGTTGGCCGCGTTCGAGGCACTGTTGGCGACGTCGTGCGCGGTGGCGCTCATTTCGTTGGAGGCGGTGGCGACCTGATCGATTTCGCGGAACTGCACCTGCATGCCTTCGCTGGTCTGGCGGGCAATTTCCGACGACTGATCAGCCGTGCCACGGGCTTCGGTGATGCTCTGTTTGATCTGCGCGATGGTCGGCTGAAGCTTGTCGAGGAAGCGGTTGAACCAGTTCACCAGTTCGCCCAGTTCGTCTTTCTTGCTGTAGTTCAGGCGCTGAGTCAGATCGCCTTCGCCGCTGGCAATGTTCTTCAGCATGTCGGCGACGCTGTTGATCGGACGGGTGACGCCGGAGGCGGTGAGCCAGATCAGCAGGAGGCCGACCAGACCGGCCACGCCCGCCACCAGCAGGGCAGTGATGACGCCGGTTTGTTGCGCGTCATCCAGCACCGCTTGCAGTTTCACCGAGTCGGCCAGCAGCACGTGCTCGGGCAGGTCGATGACCACGCCCCAGGCCCGCGAATTGCCGATCGGGTCGACCGGGTAAACCGCGCGAATCAGTTCGCCCTGTTGGAGAATTTTTGCCGTGCCGCTGCCGACCAGTTGCAATACATCCTTGCCGTCAGCGCCGAGGGTGTCGCTGATTTTTTTGCCCACTCGCGTCGCGTCGGCACTGTCGGCCGCCAGTACGCCGCTGCCGGAGACGATCAGCATGTGCCCGGCGTTGTTGAACAGGCTGCGCTGCGAGTCGACGGCGGCGGCTTGCAGGGCGTCGAGCGCAATGTCGACACCAACCACGCCGATCGCTTTGCCATCCACCAGCAGCGGCACGGAAATGGTCGTCATGAGCATTTCCTTGCCACCGACCGTGTCGGCATACGGGTCAAGCAGGCAGGTGCGTTTGTTGTCGCGAGGGCAGGTGTACCAACTGTTGTACGGCGTGCCGCTGACGCTGAGGGTGGTCTTGGTCAAGTCGTCCTCGACCATGATCGTATTCAGCGCGGCGCCGGCGGCACGGCTCCAGTACGAGGCGAAGCGCCCGGCTTCGTTGGACTGCCGCGCGGCATCGTTGGCGAATTCGCTGTCCTTGCCGTCGAGGCCGTTGGGTTCGAAGGCCAGCCAGATACCGAGGACTTTATCGTTGCGCTCGAAAGCGGTTTTCAGGCTCTGGTTCAACTCTTCACGAACAGCGCCGGCTTCGAGCGAACGCTTGGCCGCCATCGTCCGCAGATCCTTGATCTGGTCGGCGAGGGCGGTGACCACGAGCAGGCTTTCACCAAAGGTTTTCTGCACCCGCACCGCTTGCTCGGCGGCCTTGGCCTGCAGCAGGTTCTGCACGCTGGCGGTCAGTAACTGGTTGCTGGATTGACTGACCAGCGCGTCGTTCTGGTTGGTCTGGTAGATGTTCATGCTGACGATCAGCACCACCACTCCGAGCAGGCACAGGCCGGAGAGCAGGACGATTTTCAGGCGAATGGAAAGAGAGTCGAACATGGGGCGATCTCGCGAATGGAATAAACAGGTGGCTGGGCCTGAAGCCCGGTTTGCCAAATCCATTCAGCGCCATTCAATCCTAATCGGCGTCGCGCGAAACGGCATGAGGCGCTCGCCGACGGACGGTCGCCGCTAAACGTTTGCGCAGGGGAAAGTGCTGAAAAGGCTTTAATTGCAGGGATGTTTCACTACCGCGACGGGCGTCTCCGGGCGCGACCAGATCCACAGGTTGCCCATGGCCATGCCGGCAATCGCCAGATAGATCGGCCAGCCGTGATCAAGCAGTACCAGCATCAAAGTGGCGCACAGCAGCATGCTGACGGTGGCGCTGATCTTGGCCTTGCGCGCGATCACCCTGCCGTTGCGCCAGTTACTGAGGATCGGCCCGAACAGGCGGTGATTTTCCAGCCAGGCACTCAGGCGCGGCGAACTGCGGGTCGCGGCCCACGCGGCAAGGAGGATGAACTCGGTGGTCGGCAGACCGGGCACGACGATGGCGACAAGGCCAATGCCGAGGCTGACATAGGCCAGCAGGCCGAACAGCAGACGGGCGAGTTTTGATGGGGCGGGTGCGGGCATGGGCTCAGCGGCGGCTTCTGAAGCGGAACGGAGATCTTACAGATTTGTGGTGAGCTCTGTGGGAGCGAGCCTGCTCGCGAAAGCGGTTGATCAGGCACATTGATGTTGAATGTGCTGCCGTCTTCGCGAGCAGGCTCGCTCCCACAAGTGATAAGAGTTGCTTCAGGCCACTTCGGCTTCTATGGCATAAGCCCGTTCCAGCAGCACGGTAAAGCGGTTGAATGCATCCAGCGCACCTTGCTCCACTTCAGCCTCTTCCTCAGCGGTGAACGGCAACGCATCGAGGGTGCGTACGAAGCTTTTCCAGCCCTCGGCGCGGCCACCTTGCGGTTCAGCCAGATGCCGGGCACCAAAGGTTTCGCTCAGATCGAGCGCCACCGCGCGCTTGATCAGGAACGCCGCGCCGAGCTTGGAACCCTCCGACACGAAGATCCAGCCTAGCGCCCGTGCCTTGCTCGGGTTTTTCAGCGCGCCGGCCACCGGGGCCGGGACTTCGGTGTCGAGGTCGGCAAGGTCAGCCTTGGCCGCTTCGGCGCGGCAACGGGCCGGCAGATCGGGGACGATTGAAGTCAGTTCGGCATCGTTGTACAGCTCCACCAGTTCCGCCTGGAACAGGTATTGCGCGACGACGAAACGGGCGAAGCTGGCGCGGGTTTCGAATGGTGCGTGGGCTTTGACCAGGGCATCGAGTTTGCTGTGCGGCTCATGGGTGATCTGGTTCAGGCGTTGCGAACGCAGGGTTTTTTCCGGGGTAGTCATGGGGTGTCCTTGATAGATGAGGCGCTTGATAACAAGACGTACGGGCGGGCGCCGGACAGTAAAAAAACCTCACTGCGCGGCGAGAACTCGCGCAGTGAGGCCGGGCGGATCAGATGTCCCAGATCAGGTTGATCGCGAAGTTGCGCCCCGGTTGGGTCAGCCGATCGAGGTTGGCCGGTTGCGTCACCGACGCTTCGCCGACGCTGTCGTAACCGCGCACGTCATCCCATAGCCAGTATTTCTTGTCGGTCAGGTTGTAGACGCCGCCGCTGACGGTGACGTCGTCGCTGACTTTGTAATAGCCGGCCAGATCGAGAATGCCGAAGCCCGGGGTCTTGAACTGACTGCTGACGCCGTCCGGCGACTTGAAGTTGCTGTCGTCGACGCGGTCCTTTTTCTTCACCACGGTCCAGCTCAGCAAACCGCCATAGTTGTCCTGGTCGTAACCGAGACCGAACACGCCGGTGAGCGGATTGACGCTGTTGATCGGCTCGCCGCTGTCGTTGTTGCGACCGTAGGCGTAGGCGATCGAGCCTTGGGTATACAGGCCTTGCGGCGCGCCGAACGCATCCAGGTTCAAGCGACCTTTGACTTCCGCACCCTTGATGGTGGCGCGCTTGATGTTGTTGCTCTGGAAGGTCAACTGATCGTCGCCCGGCTTGACCGCGTCCTCGTTGATGAAGTCGCGGTACTTGTTATAGAACACCGCGACGTCGAACGAACCCTGCTCGAAATTCCCGCGCAGGCCGGTTTCGAAGCCTTTGCTCTTTTCCGGCTCGAGGTCGGAGTTGGGCGCTACGGTGTAGCCGGTCGTGTTGTTCTCGAAACGCCCGTACAGCGATTTTGCCGTGGGCGTGCGGAAGCCTTCGGCGTACTGGCCGTACCAGGTGTAGTTGTCCGTCAGTGCATAGGTCAGGCCGAATTTTGGCGACACCTTGTGCCAGGTCTTGTTCTTGTCGCTGACCGTGCCCTGGCCGTCGGCGTTCACGGTGTTGAGAAACTCTTCAGTGACGTGCGGCTTGAGCTGGGTGTAGTCGTAGCGCAGGCCCGGGAGGAAGGTCCAGTCGTTCCAGCTGATCTGATCCTGAGCAAACAGGCTGTAGGTGTTGATGGTCGGATCGGGGAAATCAGAGGCCTTGGCCAGTACGTCCGCCGGACTCGTCGCGCCAATCGCCGTGCAGCCGCGACCGACGGCTACACAGGTGCCGTCGCCGCTGCGCGAGCCGGTGACTTTCTGCTGTTTGATCGTGGTGCCGTAAGTCAGCAGGTGATCGGTGTCACCGATGGCGAAAGCCTTGTCCAGTTGCGCGTCGAACACCCACTGTTTTTCTTCGTAGAGCGTGTCGCGGGTACGCAGCACTTTACGAGTGATCGGGTAGTACAACTCTTCGGTGCTCTGGTCGGTCTTGGCGATCTGGTGATTGAGGCTCCACTTGACGTTATCGACCAGCAGGCTGTCGAGGGCGAACGCGTGTTCGATGCCGAAACGCTCGCGGGTGATGGTGTCGTTGCCGGTGCGCCACTGGTACATGCCGCCGGGCAGGACGCTGCTCGGAATGGTCGGCGCGCCATTGAAATACGGGCCGCCGTAGGCACTTTTCTGGTCGGTGTCGCGATCGTCCTTGTACTTTTCGTAGGTCAGGCCCAGACGCGAATCGTCGTTGTAATTCCAGCCGAGCTTGGCCAGAACGTTGGTTGCGCGCACGTCTTCCGGGTTGGCGGCGGTGCGCGCAAGGCCGGTGCCGTTATTGCCGCCGAAGGACTCGGTTTCGTGTCCGTCGCGCTGGCTGTAATGCAGCAAGCCGTCGAACTCACCGCTGCGGCCAGCGACGGTGGCGGATTTCAGCCAGCTGTCGTCGGCGGAGCTGTAACCGCTTTTCAGACGCGCGCCGACGTCCTTGCCCGGTTTGATGATGTCGTCGGCGTCCAGCGTGTAATAGCTGACCGCGCCGCCGATTGCGTTGCTGCCGTACAGCACCGAGGCCGGGCCACGGAGGATTTCCACGCGTTTGACGATTTCCGGGTCGACGTAGTTGCGCTGGCTCTTGGCATACGGGCCGTTGAAGAAGCCGTTGGGGATCTCCACGCCATCGACTTGAGTCAGGATGCGGTCGCCGTCGATACCGCGAATGTTGTAGCCGCTGATGCCGCCACGCTGACCGGCACCGCCAACGGAAACGCCCGGCTCGTAGCGCACCAGATCCTTGATGGTGTTGACGTTGTTGCGGTCAAGCTCTTGGCGATCCTGCACGCTGACCGTCGAGGGCACGCTGTTGACCGACTGTTCCTGGCGAGTGGCGCTGATGGTCACCTGATCAAGATTGAGCGTGCCGCTGCTGTTGCGTTTTTCCAGCACGACATTGTTGTAGCTCAGCTTGCGAAAGCTCAGGTTGGTCCCCACTAACAGGCGCTCGAGGGCTTTCTCCGGCGGCAGCGAACCGCGCACGCCCTGCGACGAAACGTTCTGCCCCAACTCTGCCGGCAAGCCGACCTGCCAACCGGTCACGGCGGTGAAGGCATTCAGTGCCGAAACCAGCGGTTGCTGGCCGATGGCGAAGGCGTAATCGCCCATGTTGCGTGTCGGTTGCTCGGCGGCGGCGGCGAGCAGCGGTGCGGTGCCAGCCATGAGGATGGCCGCAGTCAGCAGCGACAGTACGCGGGAAGGGGAGGAAGTCTGGCGGGTAAGGCGTGAGGACATCGATAGCGCTCCGTGTCGCACGAATCTTTATAGGTGCTGATCGGCATGGTTAGATGCGAATCAATTGCATTGGCTATAACGAGACGTACTGTCGCTGGCTATCGAGTAAAAATAATTCTCATTCAGTTAAGGATCACCAGCGCCGGGAATTCCTGCAGGCGCGCCGAGGTGATGTGGGCGAGGGAGCGGACCACGTCGAGCGGCTGGTCGAGACGGTAATTGCCGGTGACGGCGACGTCGGCCAGTTGCTCGTTGTTGTTGATGATCCAGCCCGGGTAGTAGCGGCGCAGCTCGGCCAGCACCTGATTCAGCGGGCAGTTCTCGAACACCAGGCGGCCTTCAACCCAGGCCAGATCGGCATTGGCGTCGAGCTTGGCCGGGCGATCAAAACCGTTGGGGCCGATGCGAATGCTCTCCCCGGCGCGCAGGCGCACCCTGGCATCGTTGTGGGTGGCGCGCAGATCGACATCGCCACGCTGCACATTCACTTGCGCGACCCCGTCGAGGTAGCGCACGGCGAATGCGGTGTCGTGGACGCTGGCCGTTACCGGACCTGCGTCGATCTCCAGCGGCTGATTGCGCCCGCTGGCGATCTCGAAAAACGCCTCGCCCTGAAACAGCCGGGCCACGCGTTGCTGATCGTTGATGGTGCTGGAAAACGCCGAATTGGTATTGAGCAGAACCTTCGAGCCGTCCTCCAGTTGCAGACGCTGACGCTCGCCGACCACGGTCAGGTGATCCGCTTGAATGCGCATCGGCAAGTTACTGAAACTGAACAGCCCAAGGATCAGCACCGCAGCGGTGGCCAGCGGTTTCCAGTGCGGGCGCAAGCGTTTGAGGAAGGTGATTTTTACCGGTTTTGTCGCCAGAGCCTCGGCGCACAGTGCGACTTGCGGGCCGTCCCAGATGGCCTGGGCCTTGGCGAATGCCTCGGCATTTAACGGATCAGCCGCCAGCCAGGCATGAAATTGCCGGGTCTGTTCCTCATCCGGGCTGCCGAGCACGATGAGCCAGTCCAGCGCCTGGTCCATTGCAGCTGCAGCGTCCCGCGCCGAATCGGGCGAAGGCGAGCGGTGGGTGTCCGTCACGGTGGTTCCTCAGGGCTTCTGGCGAAGCAGTTTCTAGCTTCAAGCTGCAAGCTGCAAGCCGGATGCGTTACCGCTTTTTGTTTTTACCTGTAGCTTGCAGCTCAAAGCTTGCCGCTGCCGTTATGTCGTTCGGCGACGCCAATGCAGATCGACATGATCAGTTTCAGTTTTTTCTGCACGGTGCTCAGCGACACGTTCAGTTCATTGGCGATTTCCTGATAACTGTGCCCGTGCAGGCGGCTGAGGATGAAGATCTGTTGCTGGCGCGGGCTGAGTTGGCTGAGGCTCACGTTCAAACGCTCCAGCAGTTGTTCGGCGTGGGCAGCGTCTTCGGCGCTGCTGGCCGGCGCGGCGATGCTCTGCACGACATCTTGCGGCACGTCGTCGACCATGGTCCGCGCATGAATCTTGCGCGCACGCAAATGGTCCAGCGCCAGATTGCGCGCGGTCTGGAAGACAAAGGGTTCAAGGTGATCGATGGCCCGTTCGCTCAACGCCCGGGTCACGCGCAGGTAGGTCTCCTGCAACAGGTCTTCAGCGGTGCTGTGATTGTTGACCATCCGTTCCAGCGTGCGCAGCAGGGAAGTGCGCTGGGCGAGGAAGACGTGGTTGAAGCGCGATTGACTCACGGGAGGACCTGATCCATTTCGAGCGAATGATAATGCTTATCATCCAGCTGAATGGTCAAGCGCTGATTTCAAATTGAAATCGGATCTCCTGTGGGAGCGAGCCTGCTCGCGAAGGCGTTGTGTCAGTCAGCTCCATATTGACTGACATATAGCTTTCGCGAGCAGGCTCGCTCCCACAGGGATTGGGGACCGGCCGGGATTATTCGGCGTTACACAACGCCAGGCAGTTATCCAGCATGCGGTTGGAGAAGCCCCATTCGTTGTCGTACCAGGCCAGCACTTTCAGCAACTTGCCGCTGACCTTGGTGTGGTTGGCGTCGAAGATCGACGACAGCGGGTTGTGGTTGAAGTCGCTGGAAACCAGCGGCAAGGTGTTGTAACCGAGAATCTTCGAGTGCTGGCTGGCCGCTTTCAGCAGGGCGTTGACTTCGTCGGCACTGGCTTCTTTCTTCAGTTGCACGGTGAGGTCGACCAGCGACACATTGATCACCGGTACGCGCACAGCCATGCCGGTCAATTTGCCCGCCAGTTCCGGCAGCACCAGGCCTACCGCTTCGGCTGCGCCGGTCTTGCTCGGGATCATGTTCTGCGTGGCGGAACGGGCGCGGTACGGGTCGCTGTGATAGACGTCGGTGAGGTTCTGGTCGTTGGTGTAGGCGTGGATGGTGGTCATCAGGCCGCTTTCGATCCCCAGCTCGCGATGCAGCACCTGCGCCACTGGCGCCAGGCAGTTGGTGGTGCACGAAGCGTTGGAAATGATCTGGTGCGACTGACGCAGAATGTCGTGGTTGACGCCATAAACGACGGTGGCGTCGGCGCCTTTGGCCGGGGCAGAAATGATCACCTTGCGGGCGCCGGCGCTGATATGCGCGGCGGCTTTGGCACGGTCGGTGAACAGACCGGTGCATTCGAACACTACGTCGATTTTTTCTGCGGCCCACGGCAGGTCGGCCGGGTTGCGAATGGCGCTGACCGCGATGCGGTCGCCATTGACCGTCAGGCTCTCGTTATCGTGCGCCACTTCGGCGTCGAAAGTGCCGTGAACGGTGTCGTATTTGAGCAGATGGGCATTGATCGAACTGTCACCCAGATCGTTGATCGCGACGATCTGCAGGTCTTGACGATAGCCTTGGGTATACAGTGCGCGCAGGACATTACGGCCGATGCGGCCAAAACCATTGATTGCGATTCGAAGAGTCATGGAACAGCGCCGCCGTCGTTTTGTTGTTGGAATTACAAGATTATTCGCATAAAAATAGAAAACAAGCCTTTTTAGTGGCAATATTTTGTTTTATCTACAACGAGTGACCTGAATCAACTGGTCCGAATGGTCAAAAAAGCCGTCTGTCATTCCAACAACAACGGCGTTTGATCAGCATAGACAATCAGGTCGCCACATCCGTTAGCCTGGAGTTCTACACATGCATCCCCGCGTTCTTGAGGTCACCGAACGGCTTATCGCCCGCAGCCGCGCCACGCGTCAGGCTTACCTTGCATTGATTCGCGGCGCCGCCACCGACGGCCCGATGCGCGGCAAGCTGCAATGCGCCAACTTCGCCCACGGCGTGGCCGGTTGCGGCACTGAAGACAAGCACAGCCTGCGGATGATGAACTCGGCGAACATCGCCATTGTGTCTTCGTATAACGACATGCTTTCGGCGCACCAGCCGTACGAAGTTTTCCCCCAACAAATCAAGAACTCCCTGCGCGAGATCGGCTCGGTCGGCCAGTTCGCCGGCGGCACTCCGGCGATGTGCGATGGCGTGACCCAGGGTGAGCCGGGCATGGAACTGAGCCTGCCGAGCCGCGAAGTGATCGCCATGTCCACGGCGGTGGCGCTGTCGCACAACATGTTCGATGGCGCGCTGATGCTCGGCATCTGCGACAAGATCGTTCCGGGCCTGATGATGGGTTCGCTGCGTTTCGGTCATCTGCCGACCATTTTCGTACCGGGCGGGCCGATGGTGTCGGGGATTTCCAACAAGGAAAAAGCCGACGTCCGCCAGAAGTACGCCGAAGGCAAGGCGACCCGCGAAGAGCTGCTGGAATCGGAGATGAAGTCCTACCACAGCCCGGGCACCTGCACCTTCTACGGCACCGCCAACACCAACCAGTTGCTGATGGAAGTCATGGGCCTGCACTTGCCGGGCGCGTCTTTCGTCAACCCGAACACGCCGCTGCGCGACGCGCTCACCCGCGAAGCCGCGCATCAGGTCACGCGCCTGACCAAGCAGAACGGCAACTTCATGCCGATCGGCGAAATCGTCGACGAGAAGGCGCTGGTCAACTCCATCGTTGCCTTGCACGCCACCGGCGGCTCGACCAACCACACCTTGCACATGCCGGCCATCGCCATGGCCGCTGGCATTCAGCTGACCTGGCAGGACATGGCCGACCTCTCCGAAGTCGTCCCGACCCTGAGCCACGTCTACCCGAACGGCAAAGCCGACATCAACCACTTCCAGGCAGCGGGCGGCATGTCGTTCCTGATCCGCGAACTGCTCGGCGCAGGCCTGCTGCATGAGGACGTCAACACCGTGCTCGGCCATGGCCTGAGCCAGTACACCAAAGAGCCGTTCCTCGATAACGGTGAGTTGGTCTGGCGTGAAGGCCCGACCGACAGCCTCGACGAAAACATTCTGCGTCCGGTGTCCCGTGCGTTCTCGCAAGAAGGCGGACTGCGGGTGATGGAAGGCAACCTCGGTCGCGGCGTGATGAAGGTTTCCGCCGTTGCGCTGGAGAACCAGATCGTCGAAGCACCGGCGATGGTCTTCCAGGATCAACAAGACCTGGCGGACGCATTCAAGGCCGGTCTGCTGGAGAAGGATTTTGTCGCCGTGATGCGCTTTCAAGGGCCGCGCTCCAACGGCATGCCGGAGCTGCACAAGATGACGCCATTCCTCGGCGTACTGCAGGATCGCGGCTTCAAAGTGGCATTGGTGACTGACGGGCGCATGTCCGGCGCGTCTGGGAAAATCCCGGCGGCGATTCACGTCAGCCCGGAAGCTTATGTCGGTGGCGCTTTGGCGCGCGTGCAAGAGGGCGATATCATCCGCGTCGATGGCGTCAAAGGCACCTTGGAACTGAAGGTCGACGCCGCCGAATTTGCAGCGCGCGAACCTGCCAAAGGCCTGTTGGGCAACAACATCGGCAGCGGCCGCGAGCTGTTTGGCTTCATGCGCATGGCCTTCAGCTCGGCGGAGCAGGGCGCCAGCGCCTTCACTTCTGCCCTGGAGACGCTTAATTGAAACTGGCTTTGGTCGGTGACATCGGAGGCACCAACGCGCGGTTCGCGTTGTGGCAAAACCAGCAACTGCAATCGGTTCAGGTGCTGGCCACGGCCGACTTCGCCAGCCCGGAAGAGGCAATCGCCTTGTACCTGAGCGGGCTCGGTCTGGCGCCGGGCTCGATCGGCTCGGTGTGCCTGTCGGTGGCAGGTCCGGTGAGCGGCGATGAGTTCAAGTTCACCAACAATCACTGGCGGCTCAGCCGCAGCGCGTTTTGCAAGACCTTGCAGGTCGAGCAGTTGTTGCTGACCAACGACTTCTCGGCGATGGCGCTGGGCATGACCCGCTTGCAGCCGGGCGAATTCCGTGTGGTTTGCGAAGGCACGCCGGAGCCGTTGCGCCCGGCGGTGGTGATCGGCCCCGGCACTGGCCTGGGCGTCGGCACCTTGCTCGATCTCGGCGAAGGGCGCTTCGCGGCGTTGCCGGGCGAGGGCGGCCACGTCGACCTGCCGCTGAGCAGTCCACGCGAAACGCAACTGTGGCAACACATCTACAACGAGATCGGCCATGTCAGCGCGGAAACCGCGTTGAGCGGCGGCGGCCTGCCTCGGCTGTACCGGGCGATCTGCGCGGTGGATGGTCATGAGCCTACGCTTGAAACGCCGGAAGCGATCACCGCCGCCGGCCTTGCCGGTGACCCGATCGCTTTGGAAGTGCTCGAGCAGTTCTGCTGCTGGCTCGGCCGCGTCGCCGGCAACAACGTGCTTACCACTGGCGCGCGCGGCGGGGTGTTTATCGTTGGCGGGGTGATTCCCCGCTTCGCCGATTTCTTCCTCGCCAGCGGCTTCGCCCGCTGCTTCGCCGACAAAGGCTGCATGAGCGACTACTTCAAAGGCATCCCGGTGTGGCTGGTGACGGCGCCGTACTCCGGCCTGGTCGGCGCCGGCGTGGCGCTGGACCAATCAATCCCGACCTGAAATGCAATCCAATTGTGGGAGCGAGCCTGCTCGCGAAAGCGGTGTGTCAGTCAACAGATCTGTTGAATGTTAAAACCGATTCGCGAGCAGGCTCGCTCCCACAAGGGTTTCTGTAGTGTCTGTTAGTTTGATGCTTAAGGCATAATCCGCCCAACTCCAACAACAAGGATGCCTTCGAAGTGAGCTCAGTCAACAAGTCGATATTGTTGGTCGATGACGACCAGGAAATACGCGAGTTGCTGGAAACCTACCTGACCCGCGCCGGGTTCCAGGTGCGGGCCACCGCCGATGGTGCCGGTTTTCGTCAGGCGCTCAACGAGGCGCCGAGCGATCTGGTGATCCTCGATGTCATGCTGCCCGACGAAGACGGCTTCAGCCTGTGCCGTTGGGTACGCCAGCACCCGCGTCAGGCACAGGTGCCAATCATCATGCTGACTGCCAGTTCCGACGAAGCCGACCGCGTGATCGGTCTGGAACTCGGCGCCGACGACTACCTTGGCAAACCGTTCAGCCCGCGCGAACTGCAAGCGCGGATCAAGGCCCTGCTGCGCCGCGCACAGTTCGCCCACGAACGCAGCGGCAGCGAAGTGCTGGCCTTCGACGACTGGCGCCTGGACACGGTCAGCCATCGGCTGTTCCACACTGACGGCGAGGAAGTGATCCTTTCCGGCGCCGATTTCGCTCTGCTGAAACTGTTCCTCGATCATCCGCAGCAAATCCTCGACCGCGACACCATCGGCAACGCCACCCGTGGCCGCGATCTGATGCCGCTCGATCGCATCGTCGACATGGCCGTCAGCCGTTTGCGTCAACGCTTGCGCGACACCGAAAAACCGCCACGGTTGATCCGCACCGTGCGCGGCAGCGGCTATCAGTTGGCAGCCAATGTGGTTGCCGGCAATGCTCACTGAGTCGCTGCGCAAATTCGCCAGTCGCATACCGGTGCCGCGCTCACTGCTCGGGCGGATGCTGCTGCTGACTCTGCTGGCGGTGCTGTTCGCGCAGACGCTGTCGAGCGTGATCTGGGTCTCGCAGTTGCGCGCTACCCAGCTCGAAGGCCTCGTCACCAGTGCCCGCAGCCTGGCGCATTCGATGACCGCCAGCGTCAGCTATTTCCGTTCCTTGCCAGTGGCCTATCGGCCGCTGGTGCTCGATCAATTGCGCAGCATGGGCGGCACCCGGTTTGTCGTGACGCTGAACGACAAGCCGCTGGGCATGGACGTGCTGCCGGTGACGCCGCGCAAGGCTGCGGTGATGCAAGCGGTGGACGAAGTGCTGCGCCAGTCTCTGGGCCATGACACGGATATTTCGGTGACCTTCGTCAGCCCCGAAGACCTGCGCATTTTCAACGCAGGGCTGAAACTTGATGAATTGCCGCGCTCCTGGGCGCACTACGCGTTGACGCTTGAACCGGTGAATCCGCCGGTGCTGGTCACGCAGATTCAAATGGCCCCGGGCGAGTGGCTGTACATCGCCTCGTTGCTGCCGGAGCCGTACACCAGTCTCGAAGAGCAAGGCCTGCCGGCGCAGCAGGTATGGTTTATCGTCCTCACCAGCGGCTTTCTGTTGTTGTTCATCGGCCTGCTGGTGCACTGGCAGAGCCGGCCGCTCAAGCGTCTGGCGCGGGCGGCGCGGGATCTGTCGCTGGGCGCCGACGTCGAGCCGGTGGCGGAGGGCGGTGGCAGTGAAGTGGTCGAAGTTGGCCGCGCGTTCAACACCATGCGCGAACGCATCAGCCGTTACCTGACCGAACGCAGCCAGTTGTTCAGCGCGATTTCCCACGACCTGCGCACGCCGATCACCCGCCTGCGTTTGCGCGTCGAGCTGCTCGAGGACGAACAGCTGCAAGCCAAGTTCGGCCGCGATCTGGATGAGCTGGAGCTGCTGGTCAAAGGCGCGTTGCAATGCGTGAAAGACACCGACATCCACGAGAACATCGAGCCGGTGGATCTCAATCATGTCCTCGATTGCCTGGTCGAGCCGTATCTGGCGCCGAACGGCAATGGCCGCGTCACTCAGCATGGCCGCGCGCTGTCGGCCTATCCGGGCAAACCGCTGGCGCTCAAGCGCTGCATCGGCAACCTGATCGACAACGCCTTGAAGTACGGGCAGAACGCGCACCTGCACATCGATGACGATGACAGCGCGTTCGTTTTGCACGTCGACGACGAAGGGCCGGGTGTGCCGCAGCAGCGGCTGGAGCAAGTGTTCGAACCGCACTTCCGTTTGGCGGGACAGCAGCAGGGCTACGGATTGGGACTGGGCATTGCGCGCAACATCGCCCATAGCCATGGCGGCGAGGTGACGTTGCAGAACCTGCGTGAGGGTGGGTTGCGGGTGACGTTGCAGTTGCCTCGGTCTGTGGATTAGCCCCGAAAAGCCCCTCACCCTAGCCCTCTCCCAGAGGGAGAGGGGACCGATTGGGGGATGCTGCTGAGGTGCGCTGACCTGTAAATGCGGTGGTGAATCCATAATCGCCAATATTTTTCAGGTCGACGGAGGACGCAAGACACCTCGGTCGGCCCCCTCTCCCTCCGGGAGAGGGTTGGGGTGAGGGTGCTTTTGCTCTTCTCTTTTGTCACAAGCCAGTGACAATCCCCGTCCCCTTCGTTACAAGCCCGCCCCGGCCCGTTGTTTAGACTGCCCGCAGTCCTAACAACAAAAAAGGGTCACGCCATGGACACCTTTCACCCAGACTTCAGCAGTTGGCTGAACGCCCCTGCCCACCAGCAATGGCTAGCCGCCGAAGGCCTGCGTCTGCTGGATTTTGCCAAGGCATCACGACTGCCCGAAGGCTTCGGCAACCTCGACGAACGCGGCCGTTTGCCTGCGCACGCACAAGCCGAGACCATGAACACCGCGCGCATGACCCACAGCTTCGCCATGGCGCACATTCAGGGCCTGCCGGGGTTTGCCGAGCTGGTCGACCACGGTATCGCCGCGTTGCGCGGGCCACTGCGTGATGCGTTGCACGGCGGCTGGTTTGCGGTGGCCGAACACCGCGACGACAACACCGGCAAGAACGCCTATCTGCATGCCTTTGTCGCACTCGCCGCCAGCTCCGCCGCGGTCGCGCAACGGCCCGGCGCCCAGGCTTTGCTCGATGACGCAATCGACATCATCGACACTTATTTCTGGAGCGAAGAAGAGGGCGCCATGCGCGAATTCTTCAACCGCGACTGGAGCGAAGAAGAAGCCTATCGCGGCGCCAACAGCAACATGCACGCGACCGAAGCATTCCTCGCGCTGGCCGATGTCACCGAAGATCCGCGCTGGCTGGTGCGCGCCCAGCGCATCGTCGAACGAGTGATCCATGGCCACGCTGCAGCCAACGATTACATGGTCATCGAACACTTCGACCGCGACTGGCAACCGCTGCGCGAATACAACCGCGACAATCCGGCTGACGGTTTCCGTCCTTACGGCACCACGCCGGGCCACGGTTTCGAATGGGCGCGCTTGCTCCTGCACCTTGAAGCCGCGCGGGTGCAGGCCGGCATGCTGACGCCGGGCTGGCTGGCCGTCGATGCGCAAAAACTCTTCGAAAACAATTGCCGCCACGGCTGGAATGTCGATGGCGCGCCGGGCATCGTCTACACCCTCGACTGGCACAACAAAGCCGTGGTCCGCCATCGTCTGCACTGGACGCATGCCGAAGCCAGCGCCGCCGCCAGTGCCTTGCTCAAACGCACCGGCGACGGGCAATACGAAACCTGGTACCGGCTGTTCTGGGAGTTCTGCGAGACGAATTTCATCGACCGCTGCAACGGCAGCTGGTACCACGAACTCAATCCGCAGAATGTGCCGAGTGCCGATATCTGGCCGGGCAAGCCCGATCTGTATCACGCCTGGCAGGCTGTGTTGATTCCGCGATTGCCGCTGGCGCCGAGCATTGCCACGGCTTTGGCGCAGTTGTCCTGGCCTGTGCCTGTGTAACCATGTCGTGACATTTACGCGTCCCTTCGTTACCTGCGAAGCGAAACGCTCTGTTTAAACTCCGTGCAGCGCAAGCACCAGACTTGCAATGCATAACAACAAGAAAGGTACATCTCGAATGAATGCGATTTCTCGCCTCGCTACTGTCATTTCTGTCGCCTCCCTGTTCCCGCTCGCAATCCTGCCGCTCAGTGTCTCCGCCGCCGATTCCAAAGGTTCGGTCGAAGTCGTGCACTGGTGGACTTCCGGTGGCGAAAAAGCCGCTGTCGATGTGCTCAAGGCCCAAGTCGAAAAAGACGGTTTCACCTGGAAGGACGGCGCTGTTGCCGGTGGTGGCGGTGCGACTGCCATGACCGTGCTGAAAAGCCGTGCCGTTGCCGGCAACCCGCCAGGCGTAGCGCAGATCAAAGGCCCGGACATCCAGGAATGGGCGTCGACCGGCCTGCTCGACACCGACGTTTTGAAAGACGTCGCCAAGTCGGAAAAGTGGGACAGCCTGCTCGACAAGAAAGTCTCCGATACCGTGAAGTACGACGGTGATTACGTGGCCGTGCCGGTGAACATTCACCGCGTGAACTGGCTGTGGATCAACCCGGAAGTCTTCAAGAAAGCCGGCATCACCAAGAATCCAACCACCCTCGAAGAGTTCTATGCAGCCGGCGACAAGCTGAAAGCGGCGGGCTTCATTCCGCTCGCTCACGGCGGTCAGCCTTGGCAGGACAGCACCGTGTTCGAAGCCGTGGTGCTCTCGGTCATGGGCGTGGATGGCTACAAGAAAGCCCTGGTCGATCTCGACAACAAAGCGCTGACCGGCCCGGAAATGGTCAAGGCGCTCACTGAGCTGAAGAAAGTCGCGACCTACATGGACGCGGACGGCAAAGGCCAGGACTGGAACCTCGAAGCGGCCAAGGTCATCAACGGCAAGGCCGGCATGCAGATCATGGGTGACTGGGCCAAGTCCGAATGGACCGCCGCCAAGAAAGTCGCCGGCAAGGACTACGAGTGCGTAGCGTTCCCGGGCACCGACAAGGCGTTCACCTACAACATCGACTCGCTGGCCGTGTTCAAGCAGAAGGACGCAGGCACTGCGGCCGGTCAGCAGGACATCGCCAAAGTCGTGCTGGGTGAGAACTTCCAGAAAGTCTTCAGCATCAACAAAGGCTCGATCCCGGTGCGCAACGACATGTTGAACAACATGGACAAGCTCGGCTTCGATTCCTGCGCGCAGACCGCTGCCAAGGACTTCCTCGCGGACGCCAAGTCCGGCGGCCTGCAACCAAGCATGGCGCACAACATGGCGACCACGCTGGCGGTGCAGGGCGCGTTCTTTGACGTAGTCACCAACTACATCAACGACCCGAAAGCCGACCCGGCCGATGCGGCGAAGAAACTCGGCGCGGCAGTTCAGTCGGCCAAGTAATGCTTGGCCCCTGTAGGAGTGAGCCTTTGTGGTGAGGGGATTCATCCCCGATGGGTTGCGAAGCGACCCCGGAAAGTTGCAGCGGTGCAGTGTCTGAAATACCGCATGTAATGATTTCGCGACTGCTGCGCAGTCGATCGGGGATAAATCCCCTCGCCACAGGGCTCACTCCTGCAAGGGAATGCTTTCGTAAACCCTTATTGTGGATTTCCCCATGAGTTCTGTTGCTGTGTTCAGCAAGGCCTCGCCGTTCGATGCATTGCAGCGCTGGCTACCGAAACTGGTGCTGGCGCCGAGCATGTTCATCGTGCTGGTGGGCTTCTATGGCTACATCCTGTGGACGTTCATTCTGTCGTTCACCACCTCGACTTTCCTGCCCAACTACAAGTGGGCCGGTCTGGCGCAATACGCGCGGTTGTTCGACAACGATCGCTGGTGGGTGGCGAGCAAGAACCTCGCCGTGTTCGGCGGCATGTTCATCGGCATTACCCTGGTGATCGGCGTGTTGCTGGCGGTGTTCCTCGACCAGCGCATCCGTCGCGAAGGCTTTATCCGCACCATTTACCTGTACCCGATGGCGCTCTCGATGATCGTCACCGGTACCGCATGGAAATGGCTGCTCAACCCGGGCATGGGCCTGGACAAATTGTTGCGTGACTGGGGCTGGGAAGGCTTCCGTCTGGACTGGCTGATCGACCCCGATCGCGTGGTCTACTGCCTGGTGATCGCCGCTGTGTGGCAAGCCTCGGGCTTCATCATGGCGATGTTCCTCGCCGGCCTGCGTGGCGTTGATCAATCGATTATCCGTGCCGCGCAGATCGACGGCGCGAGCATGCCGCGCATCTACTGGAAAGTCGTGCTGCCAAGCCTGCGTCCGGTGTTCTTCAGTGCGGTGATGATCCTCGCGCACATCGCGATCAAGAGCTTCGACCTGGTTGCGGCAATGACCGCCGGTGGTCCGGGTTATTCCTCCGACCTGCCAGCGATGTTCATGTATTCCTTCACCTTCAGTCGCGGCCAGATGGGCATGGGCTCGGCCAGTGCGATTCTGATGCTCGGTGCGATCCTCGCGATCATCGTGCCTTACCTGTATTCCGAGCTGAGGACCAAGCGTCATGACTAGTCTCGCTGCCAAACCTGCGATCAGCTTCAGTCGCATCGCGATCTATGCGGTGCTGATCCTCGCGGTGTTTCTGTATCTGGTGCCGCTGGTGGTGATGTTGCTGACCAGCTTCAAGACCCCGGAAGACATCAGCACCGGCAACCTGCTGAGCTGGCCGACCGTGGTCAGCGGCATCGGCTGGGTCAAGGCCTGGGCCACGGTTGACGGCTACTTCTGGAACTCGATCAAGATCACCGTACCGGCCGTAATCATCTCTACCGCCATCGGTGCGTTGAACGGTTACGTGCTGTCGATGTGGCGCTTCCGTGGTTCGCAGTTGTTCTTCGGTCTGCTGCTGTTCGGCTGCTTCCTGCCGTTCCAGACCGTGCTGCTGCCGGCCTCGTTCACCCTCGGCAAGATGGGCCTGGCGAGCACCACCACCGGCCTGGTCTTCGTGCACGTGGTCTACGGTCTGGCGTTCACCACGCTGTTCTTCCGCAACTACTACGTGAGCATTCCCGATGCGCTGGTCAAGGCTGCGCGTCTGGATGGGGCGGGTTTCTTCACGATTTTCCGCCGCATCATTCTGCCGATGTCGACGCCGATCATCATGGTCTGCCTGATATGGCAGTTCACCCAGATCTGGAACGACTTCCTGTTCGGTGTGGTGTTCTCCAGCGGTGATTCGCAACCGATCACCGTGGCGCTCAATAACCTGGTCAACACCAGCACCGGCGCCAAGGAATACAACGTGGATATGGCAGCGGCGATGATCGCCGGCCTGCCGACCCTGCTGGTCTATGTGGTCGCAGGCAAGTATTTCGTGCGCGGGCTGACGGCCGGCGCGGTCAAGGGGTAATCATGGCTACGCTTGAACTTCGCAACGTAAACAAGACCTACGGGGCCGGCCTGCCGGACACCCTGAAGAACATCGAACTGTCGATCAAGGACGGTGAATTCCTGATCCTCGTCGGCCCGTCGGGCTGCGGCAAATCGACCTTGATGAACTGCATCGCCGGTCTGGAAACCATCACCGGCGGCGCGATCATGATCGGTGATCAGGACGTCAGCGGCATGAGCCCCAAGGATCGCGACATCGCCATGGTGTTTCAGTCCTACGCGCTGTACCCGACCATGAGCGTGCGCGAGAACATCGAGTTCGGCCTGAAGATCCGCAAGATGCCGCAGGCAGCGATCGACGAAGAAGTCGCCCGTGTCGCCAAGCTGTTGCAGATCGAACACCTGCTCAATCGCAAGCCGGGCCAGCTCTCCGGTGGTCAGCAACAGCGCGTGGCGATGGGCCGTGCCCTGGCGCGGCGGCCGAAGATCTACCTGTTCGACGAACCGCTGTCGAACCTCGACGCCAAGCTGCGCGTCGAGATGCGTACCGAAATGAAACTGATGCACCAGCGTCTGAAAACCACCACGGTCTACGTGACCCACGACCAGATCGAAGCGATGACCCTGGGCGACAAGGTGGCGGTGATGAAGGACGGCATCATTCAGCAGTTCGGCACGCCGAAAGACATCTACAACGACCCGGCCAACCTGTTCGTCGCAAGCTTCATCGGTTCGCCGCCGATGAACTTCATCCCCCTGCGTTTGCAGCGCAAGGACGGTCGCCTGCTGGCGCTGCTCGACAGCGGTCAGGCCCGTTGCGAATTGCCGATGAGCATGCAGGACGCCGGCCTCGAAGACCGCGAAGTGATCCTCGGCCTGCGCCCGGAGCAGATTGTTCTGGCGAATGGCGAGGGCAATGGTCTGCCGAGCATCCGTGCCGAAGTGCAGGTCACTGAACCGACCGGTCCGGACACGTTGGTGTTCGTCAATCTGAATGACACCAAGGTCTGCTGCCGACTGGCGCCGGACGTGGCACCGCAGGTGGGCGAAAGCCTGACGCTGCAGTTCGATCCATCGAAAGTGTTGTTGTTCGACGCCAATACCGGCGAGCGTCTGGGCGTTGCGGGCCAGGTGCAGACAGAGACCCGGTCGGCGAATGTGGCGCAGTTCAAAGGCCGCTGAAGTACAAAATGTGGGAGCGAGCCTGCTCGCGAAAGCGGTCTGACATCCAGCATTGATGTCGCCTGATACACCGCATTCGCGAGCAGGCTCGCTCCCACAGGGGGCAAGCAGTGCCCGGCCTGTCGAGCACTGCACTTTATGTAAACCGCGTTAGATAAAAACAGTTAATAACAATAAAGACGAGGATGTAGGGATGAAAAAGAAACACGTCAATGCCCGGTTGATCTGCCAGGTTTCTGCGGCAGCTGCACTGGTGCTGGCCGGTAATGCGATGGCGGCGGATGCGTTCAGCTCCGACTCCAAGTGGATGACCGGCGACTGGGGCGGCGAGCGCACCAAGCTGATCGAGCAGGGTATCGACATCAAGGCCGACTACGTTGGCGAGATGGGCGCCAACCTGAACGGCGGTTACAACGACGACAAGACTGCGCGTTACGCCGACCAGTTCGGTCTGGGCGTGGCCCTCGACCTGCAGAAGCTGTGGGGCTGGGACAACACCCAGGCGAAGATCCAGCTGACCAATCGTAACGGCTACAACATCTCCAACGACCGCGTTGGCGATCCGCGTGCCGGCACCCTCAGCTCCTCGCAGGAAGTCTACGGCCGTGGCCACATGGTGCGTCTGACCCAACTGTGGATTCAGCACCAGTTCTTCGACAACAAGCTCGACGTCAAGGCCGGTTACTTCGGCGAAGGCGAAGACTTCAACACCTTCCCGTGCGACTTCCAGAACCTGGCGTTCTGCGGTTCGCAAGTGGGTAACTGGGCGACCAACATCTGGTACAACTGGCCCGTCAGCCAGGCCGCGATCCGTGTGAAGTACAACATCAACGACGAGCTCTACGCGCAGATCGGTGCGTACAACCAGAACCCGTCGCAACTGGAACACGGCAACGGCTTCAAGCTCAGCGGCAGCGGCACCAAAGGTACCGTGCTGCCGGTTGAGTTGGTCTGGTCGCCGAAGGTCAACAGCCTGCCGGGCGAATACCGCGTCGGTTACTACAAGAGCACGGCCGATGCCGACGACGTTCGCGAAGACGTCAACGGTCTCGATGCGGCAACCACCGGTGATGACTACAAGTCGCACAACAGCAAAAGCGGTTACTGGTTCGTTGCGCAACAGCAACTCACCAGCCACAACGGTGATGCGACTCGCGGTCTGAACATCGCTGCCAACGCGACTTTCCACGACAAGGACACCAACTTCATCGACAACTACCAGTCGGTGATGTTTGTCTACAAAGGCCCGTTCGATGCGCGTCCGAAAGATGACATCGGTATCGGCGCGGCGCGTATCCACGTCAACAAGGATGTCAAGCGCAACGCTGAACTGCTGAACGCTGCCAACGGTGTGTCCGACTACGACAACGCCGCGTTCTCGCCGATTCGTGAGACCGAGTACAACTACGAGCTCAACTACGGCATCCATGTCACCAACTGGCTGACCGTGCGTCCCAACCTGCAATACATCACCCATCCGGGCGGTGTGGATGAAGTCGATAACGCTTTGGTCGCTGGCCTGAAAATTCAGTCAACGTTCTGACGCGTCTGCGATAAGCTCCTCTCTATGTGCGCATTTTGCGGACAGCCCAGGCTGTCCGCTTTTTTTTGTGACACAGGTCAGATGTGTTGCTTGATGATTTTTTGTGGCTGGAGAGCTTTTTGTGGCGAGGGGATTTAGCGAAACGTCGCACCGCCCCGCTGGGCTGCGAAGCGGCCCCAAAACCATCCACTGAGGTGTATCAGCGAGAGGCCGTTTTCCAGGTTTGCGACTGCTTCGCAGTCGAACGGGGATAAATCCCCTCGCCACAGTATTCAAGGGTCACAAAGGTAATTGTACCCCCATGATTTTCAGGACCGTAGCCAATGCATGAGCATCCGCTGCAACGCTTCTTCAAATCCCTGCGCGAGCGACCGGTGTTCGCCTGGGAGCGCTATCAGATGCGCGACGTGTTGGTGATCGATCATCCGCTGTGTCAGGCGGTGTTCAGTCGGCAGGGTGCGCAGTTGCTGCACTTTCAGCCGCGTGGGCAGAAGCCGTGGTTGTGGTGCGCGGCGAAGTGGCCGCATGTCGGCGCGATTCGCGGTGGCGTGCCGGTGTGCTGGCCGTGGTATGGCCGTCATCCGAGCGAAAACGCCTGGCCGTCCCATGGTTGGGCGCGACTGCTCGACTGGAAACTGCTCGACAGCAGCAGCGCCGAAGACGGCGTGCGCCTGCACTGGCAATTGCAGCTGTGCGATTGGCAGGTCGACCTGCACGCGCACCTGGGCGAACGCATGGAATTACGCCTGAGCACCGAGCATCAGGACGACATGCCGTGTCAGTTGAGCCAGGCTTTGCACGCTTACTGGCGTATAGGCGATGTTGGTGAGATAGCGCTGTCTGGGCTCGAAGGCGCTCAGGGTTATGACCAGTTGAATCGTCAGGTTTGCCAGCAGGAAGGCGAGTTGCGGGTCGATGGCGGCTGTCAGCGGGTGTTCCAGCATGACGGCGAATTGCAGCTCAAGGATCACGCCTGGCAGCGCGAGTTGTGCATCGATACCGGTGACAGCGGCGACACCGTCGTCTGGCATCCCGGCGCGCGGCCGTTACTGGGGGTAAGTTGGGACGAGATTTCCGAATTCGTCTGCGTGGAAGCAGCGGCGGGCGGCACGGACAGCCTGCACCTGGCGCCGGGGGAGAAGGCGCATTTGAGTTTGCAGGCGTGGGCGGCGGCTTAGTGCGTCAAGTACACCGATACCCTCACCCTAGCCCTCTCCCAGAGGGAGAGGGGACCGAATGTGGGATGCTCAAGAATTACGCCGACGTGAAAGTGCAGTTCTGAATCCATAATCGACTGGATATTTCAGGTCAATGTACCGCGCAAGACACCTCGGTCGGCTCCCTCTCCCTCCGGGAGAGGGCTGGGGTGAGGGGGCTTTTGATCTTTAGTTGAATTCATCCCCAACCGGATACCGGCTGGCATTCAAACTCTCTTTGATCTTGCGCAGATGCGGCTGGAAATCCACGCCACGGCGCAGGGTCATTCCCGTTGCCAGCACATCCAGCACGGTCAACTGAATGATCCGCGAGGTCATCGGCATATAAATGTCGGTGTCTTCCGGCAGCGGAATGTTCAGGCTCAAAGTACTGGCCTTGGCCAGCGGTGAATTCTCCGCTGTCAGGCCCAAAACCGAAGCGCCGTTCTCCCGGGCGATTCGCGCCACTTCCACCAGTTCGCGGGTACGCCCGGTGTAGGAAATGATCACGAACAGCTCGCCGGTGTGCGCCACCGAGGCAATCATCCGCTGCATCAGCACATCGGCGTGAGCAGTGACAGCGAGGTTGAAGCGGAAGAACTTGTGCTGCGCATCCAGCGCCACCGGGGCCGAAGCGCCGAGGCCGAAGAAGTGGATCTGCCGAGCCTGGATCAACAGGTCGACGGCGCGGCTGATCAGGTTCGGGTCGAGCGCCTGGCAAGCGCTGTCCAGGGAGGCGATGGCGCTGCCGAAAATCTTCTGCGTGTACGCCTCGGGATTGTCATCGGCCTCGACCGCGCGGCTGACATACGCCGCACCACTGGCCAGGCTCTGGGCCAATTGCAGCTTGAGTTCGGGGTAGCCGCTGACACCGAACGAACGGCAGAAACGGTTGACCGTCGGTTCGCTCACCGAGGCGGCCTGGGCGAGGGCGGCGATGCTGAAGCGGGTGGCCTGCTGCGGATTGAGCAGAATCACCTCGGCGACCTTACGTTCGGCCTTGTTCAGCTCTTCAAGGCGACTCTGGATCTGTTCCAGTAAATTTCGCACGCGGTCCATATGGAATTCCTGATTCACCGACGCAAAGTTGCGTCGGGCTATGCAAATTGGGCCTTTGATATGGCCCGTGACGGTGGCCTATCCTACTGATGCGTCCGGGCGACCACCACTCGGATTGAGTATTCTGCGAAAATGTTGTGGTTATTACTACATTTTCCCTTGAGTGATGCCTTGAAAAAAGGTATTTGTAGCTTAACTTGATAAAAGAACAAACATCATGCCTTCCATTACGGTTGAACCGTGCACCTTTGCCTTGTTCGGCGCGCTTGGCGATCTGGCCCTGCGCAAGCTGTTTCCTGCCCTGTATCACCTTGACGGTGCCGACCTGCTGCACGAGGACACGCGCATCATCGCGCTGGCCCGTGAGCCCGGCAGCGAGCAGCAGCACATGGCGTTCATCGCCGCCGAATTGCGCCGTTATGTCGGCAAAGAGCTGAACGAAACCGTGGCAGAGCGCTTCCTCGCGCGCCTGACCTATCTGCACGTCGACTTCCTCAAGGCTGAGGATTACGTGGCGCTGGCGGAATTGGCCGGCAGCAGCCAGCGCATGATTGCCTACTTCGCCACCCCGGCGGCGGTGTACGGCGCTATCTGCGAGAACCTCGAGAAAGTCGGTCTGGCCGAAAATACCCGTGTAGTGCTGGAAAAACCGATCGGCTCTGACCTGGAGTCCTCGCGCAAGGTCAACGACGCCGTCGCGCAGTTCTTCCCGGAAGACCGCACCTACCGCATCGACCACTATCTGGGCAAAGAGACCGTTCAGAACCTGATCGCCCTGCGTTTCGCCAACAGCCTGTTCGAAACCCAGTGGAACCAGAATTACATCTCCCACGTGGAAATCACCGTGGCCGAGAAGGTCGGCATCGAAGGCCGCTGGGGCTATTTCGACAAGGCCGGCCAGCTGCGCGACATGATCCAGAATCACCTGTTGCAGCTGCTCTGCCTGATTGCCATGGACCCGCCGGCCGACCTGTCCGCCGACAGCATCCGTGACGAAAAGGTAAAAGTGCTCAAGGCGCTGGCGCCGATCAGTCCGGAAGGCCTGACCACACAAGTGGTGCGCGGCCAGTACATCGCCGGCCACAGCGAAGGCAAATCCGTTCCGGGTTACCTCGAAGAACCGAATTCCAATACCCAGAGCGACACCGAAACCTTCGTCGCCCTGCGTGCCGACATCCGCAACTGGCGCTGGGCCGGCGTGCCGTTCTACCTGCGTACCGGCAAGCGCATGCCGCAAAAGCTGTCGCAGATCGTCATCCACTTCAAGGAACCGTCGCACTACATCTTCGCCCCGGAGCAACGCCTGCAGATCAGCAACAAACTGATCATCCGCCTGCAACCGGACGAAGGCATTTCCTTGCGCGTGATGACCAAAGAGCAGGGCCTGGACAAGGGCATGCAACTGCGCAGCGGCCCGCTGCAACTGAATTTCTCCGACACCTGGCGTAGCGCGCGGATCCCCGATGCCTACGAGCGGTTGTTGCTGGAAGTGATGAACGGCAATCAGAACCTGTTTGTCCGTAAAGATGAAATCGAAGCCGCGTGGAAGTGGTGTGACCAGCTGATTGCCGGGTGGAAGAAATCCGGCGACGCGCCCAAGCCGTATGCGGCCGGGTCGTGGGGGCCGATGAGCTCCATTGCTTTGATCACGCGGGACGGGAGGTCGTGGTATGGCGATATCTGATGTGCAACTGCCGACGGGTGTGACTGCCCGCGAATTCAACAGCCCGGTGCTGCTGGCTGAAGGCCTGGCGCTGAACGTTGCCAATCAACTGAGCGAGGCCATTGCGGCGCGCGGCAACGCGGTGCTGGTGGTGTCCGGCGGGCGCAGCCCGGTTGCGTTTTTCCAGCACCTGGCCAAGCAGGAGCTGGACTGGTCGAAGGTCGTTGTGACCCTCGCTGACGAGCGTTGGGTGCCGGTCGAACACGCCGACAGCAATGCCGGTCTGCTCAAGCAGTATCTGCTCAAAGGCCCGGCAGCCAAGGCACAGTTCCTCAGCCTCTACAGCGCGGCGGCCAACGTCGAGCAGGCTGCTGAACAGGCCGATCGCTTGCTCGCGGAATTGCCGCCGATTGACGTGCTGGTGCTGGGCATGGGCGATGACGGCCACACCGCATCGCTGTTCCCCGACAGCCCGAACCTCGCCGAAGCCCTGCAAGCCGATGGCACGCGCCGTTGCTGGCCGATGCTGGCGCCAAGCGTGCCGCGTCAGCGCCTGACCATGAGCCGCGCGCTGCTGGCCTCGGCCCGGCACAAGATTCTGTCGATTTCCGGTCAATCGAAACTGACCACCCTGAATGCCGCGCTGGCATCCGATGACGTTGCGGCCATGCCGGTGCGCGCGTTTCTGCAACCTACGTTAGAGATTTACTGGTGCCCATGAGCCAAGGAACAGCCGCTATGACAACCCCATCCCCGACCGTTTCCATGGCGGACAAAGTTGCCCTGATCGACAGTCTCTGCGCCAAGGCGCGGATCCTGCCGGTGATCACCATCGCTCGCGAACAGGACGTGCTGCCGCTGGCCGACGCCCTCGCCGCCGGTGGCCTGACTGCGCTGGAAGTGACCCTGCGCTCGCAGTTCGGCCTCAAGGCCATTCAGATCCTGCGCGAACAGCGCCCGGAACTGATGACCGGTGCCGGCACCGTGCTCGACCGCAACATGCTCGCAGCGGCGGAAGCGGCAGGCTCGCAGTTCATCGTCACCCCGGGCATCACCCGCGACCTGCTCGAAGCCAGCGTCGACAGCCCGATTCCGCTGTTGCCGGGCATCAGCAACGCCTCGGGGATCATGGAAGGCTACGGTCTGGGCTATCGCCGCTTCAAGCTGTTCCCGGCGGAAGTCAGCGGTGGCGTGGCGGCAATCAAGGCCCTCGGCGGCCCGTTCGGCGAAGTGAAATTCTGCCCGACTGGCGGCGTCGGCCCGGCCAATATCAAGAGCTACATGGCGCTGAAAAACGTCATGTGCGTGGGCGGTAGCTGGATGCTTGATCCGGAGTGGATCAAGAACGGCGACTGGGCCCGCATTCAGGAATGCACCGCCGAGGCCCTGGCGCTGCTGGACTGATTGTTACCCGACACTTCGTTGTGTGCTTTACGGCTTTATGGTGCGCTTGGTCGGCGCACCTTTTTTTTGCGCTGAAAAAACTGCCGATACATGCGGCGATACATAGTTACTGCACGCTGACTTTTTCACGGGGTTAATCTGCGTCCATCTTATGGAAGAGAGAACGCCTCATGGACGACCGTCAGTCTCTGACCCTTACGCCACAATCCCGTTATCAACCGAAGCAACTTCCCCTCGGCCGCCCCGCAGCTGAATCTCAAGTGCGCAATATCAGCCAAGGTGTCCAAGGCTTGCCGCTGGTCCTGCGTCTGTCGCTGGTCGATGCGATGACCAGCGAGCCGGTCATCGGCGCGCTGGTGCGCATTCAACAGCGTGTCGATGGCGACACCAGCCTGGGCGGCAGTCAATCGACCGACAGCCATGGCATCGTCCGTTTCACCAGTGTCTATCCGGACCGACTGGCGCACGGCGCTGCTTGCCTGAAGCTGAACGTATTCATTCCCGGCGACGAAGCAGGAGCGCAAGCTCACCACGAGGCCTGGGCCGGCACCTTGCACGTCCCAGGCCGCTGCGGCTGTGAAGGTGCCGCCGAGGACGCCTTGCGGTTGGTGTTGCAGCCGATCGCCGGCGCCGATCTTGAAGACGGTGCCTTCGCCTGCCAGACCCTCGGCATCGACACCTTCGCCGTGTCGTCGCAGCTTGGCCTAGAAGGCTACGAAAAAAACTCCGGAGCGCCGTTCTAGCGCAGTTGGTCCAGCGCCCGAACCAACTGCTCCATCTCGCCAGCCGTGGTGGTCAGCCCCGGGGTAATGCGAATGCACGGCCCGCACGCGGCGCCGGTGCGCACCACGGTGAACAGGTTGAACTCTCTGAGCAGACGCTCGGCCATGGCCTGCTGATCGGCATGCCGGGTGAAGCGCAGCGCGGTGATCCCGCAATACAGTTGCGGGTCGTCCGGCGTCAGCACCTCGATGCCCGGCAGGTGCCGGACCCGGCTGACCCACAGGTTGCGCAGGTAACTCAGGCGTGGGCTTTTGGCGGCGGCGCCGCCGAGCGCGTCGTGCTCTTCGAACACCAGCGGCAAGGTCATCAGTGCCGGGATGTTCGGCGTGCTGTACGAGGTCCGCGCGCGAATATCGCTGACCGGGTAATGCATCTCGCCCATGTCCGGATCGATGTCGGCGAGACGCTGCGGGGCGATATAGATAAAGCCGAGGGTCAGCGGTGCGCCGATCCATTTGTGCAGGTTGTAACCGGCGAAAGCGATGCCCAACGCTTGCAGGTCGAATTCAATCTGGCCGAGGGCGTGGGCACCGTCGAGGATGATGTCGACGCCATGCTCTTTGGCCAGCGCGGCGATGGCTTGCACGGGCATAACCAGACCGGTGCGATGGGTGACGTGGGTCAGGGCCATCAGTTTGAGTTTTGGATGGCGGACGAAAGCCTCGCGGTAGCTTTCCAGCAGGCTGTCGAAACTGGCGGGATGGTGGTGGGCAATTTCGATGACCTCAACGCCACGCTGCTTCGCCAGCCAGCGCATGGCGCCCTTGACCGTGTCGTACTCGAGGTCGCAGATCAGTACCTGATCACCCGGTTGCAGACGATTGTAATTGCGGATCAGCGATTGCAGGCCTTCGGTAGCATTGCGGGTCAGGGCCACGCTTTGCGCGCGCACGCCAATCAGTTCGGCCAGTTGCGCGCGGATTTCGAGGTTGTCGTGCTGTTCAAAGCGCTGGCGTGCATAAATCGAGTTGCTGGTGTTGATCAGCTCGATGTTGCGCTGGTACTCCTCGATCACTGTGCGCGACATGCGCCCGAAGTAACCGTTTTCCAGATTGACCGGGCCGGGCTGCACATCGTATCGGTCGGCAAAGGTTTGCCAGAAGGCTTCGTCACGGGCGCGGCGGGTGTTGTCAGGCATGGTCGGCAAGGCTCAAGAGGGAAGGGCGCGTCAGTGGCGCGGGGCGGGTTTGCCGTGTTTGGCGCGCAGCGGCTCGAGCAGGTCGGACAGGCCGTTATGGTCAATCTCCTGCATCAGCGCCAGCAGGCCACCGAGTTCACCGTGGGGAAAGCCTTCACGGGCAAACCAGTTCAGATAGGGGCCAGGCAGGTCGGCAATGATCCGCCCTTTGTACTTGCCGAAGGGCATTTCGCGGGTGATCAGCAGTTCGAGTTTTTCCGGATTCATCAGCACGCTTCATCGATTCACATCACAGCCTGGAAAATACAGGCATTCTGCATGCAGGCCAAATGACAGATCATGCAAAAAACCAGCATGCAGATGGTTCAATCTTTTGTAAGTCACTGAAAAATAAGGTTCTATTATCAATAAGCAAACTGGCACGCACACTGCAATATCCCTTGCATCTTCAACCAACCGCAAGGAATTGGAAAATGACTGACGTAAACAAAGAATCCATCTCGGTACTCAATGACCTGATCGAAACCTCCAAGGACGGTCAGGAAGGTTTCAAGACTTGCGCCGAAGACATCAAGCACCCAGAGCTGAAAAGCCTGTTTGTGACTCGCGCAGCTGATTGCGCCGCTGCCGCAGCTGAGCTGCAAGCGGCCGTTCGTTCGCTGGGCGGCGATCCGGAAACTTCCACCAGCGTGAGCGGTGACCTGCACCGTCGCTGGGTCGACGTGAAAGCCATGTTCACCGGCAAAGACGAAGAGGCTGTGCTGAACGAAGCCGAGCGCGGTGAAGACCATGCCCTGAAGGCTTACAAAGAAGCGCTGGAAAAAATCACCAAGCACAATCTGGTGGGTATTCGTGACCTGGTTGAGCGTCAGTACCACGGCGTACAACGCAACCACGACCAGGTGAAAGCCCTGCGTAATCAGGCTCGTGCGAACTCGTAAGAGTTAGTCGGCTGAAAAAAAACGCCAGCTTGTCTGGCGTTTTTTGTGCGCGTCTGGAAAGCAAAGATCGCAGCCTGCGGCAGCTCCTACAGGGGAATGAATTCCAAAGTAGGAGCTGCCGCAGGCTGCGATCTTTTCGATCAACCGATACTGATCGCCGGCAATGTCGGCAACGTCACCGTCTGCTGTTTGCGCGGCGCGAGAATCTCCGCTTCACCATCCACCACCAACTCATCACGTTGATTGAATACGCGAGTGGCAATGCGCACGCGGAATTTCGGCAGTTTCTCCAGAATCTCCAGGCGCACTGTCAGCGTGTCGCCGATCTTCACCGGCTTCTGAAAGCTCATCTGCTGACCGATATAAATGGTGCCCGGCCCAGGCAATTCGCATGCAACGGCGGCGCTGATCAGCGCACCGCTGAACATGCCGTGGGCGATGCGTTCCTTGAACATGCTGGCGGCGGCAAACTCGGCGTCCAGATGCACCGGGTTGTGGTCGCCTGACATCGCGGCGAACAGCTGAATGTCGCGCTCTTCGACAGTCTTGCTGTAGCTGGCGGTCTGGCCGACTTCGAGGGCTTCGTAAGGGATGTTGGTAACCTGGGTCATCGGTTTCGATTCCTGTGACGGATTTCAGTCAATCCACAAAAAATTATTCGCTGCGCTGCGGGCGCCGGTGGCTCAGGGCCTGGTCGATCCAGGCGAGCACATCGGCGGTCACTTCGTCGCGATTACTTTCATTGAACAATTCGTGCCGGGCCTGCGGGTAGATCTTCAGTTGCAGATGCTGGCTGCCGGCCCTGCGCAAGGCATTGGCCAGATCTGTCAGACGCTTGCCCTCGCTCACCGGATCACATTCGCCGCCAATCACCAGCAGCGGCAGGCCCGGGTCGATCTGCGCGAGATTGGACGCTTTGCTGATTTGCTGCAACCCGCCGAGCAGGTCGACCCACAGCTGATTGGTGCAGCGAAAGCCGCATAACGGGTCGGCGGCGTACTTGTCGACTTCGGCCGGATCACGGCTCAGCCAGTCGAAACGGGTGCGCACCGGTTTGAATTTATTGTTGAACGAGCCGAACGACAGCCACTCGATCAACGCACTGCGGCCCTTGCCGCCCTGACGCAGTTTTTCCAGCCGGGCAATCTGCCGGGCGGCGCGATACAGCGCCACTGGCTGGTAATTAGAGCCGCTGAGAATCGCCCCGTGCAGACTGGCACCGTGGTGCAGCAGATACGCCTGCGCCAGATAGCTGCCCATGCTGTGGCCGAGGAGGATGATCGGCACGCCGGGATGTTGCTGGCCGATGTGCTGGTTGAGGCTGGCCAGATCGCCAACCACCTTGCACCAGCCATCGTCATCGGCGAAATGGCCGAGGGTGCCGTTGTCGGCGGTACGACCATGGCCGCGCAGATCCGGGGCGTAGACGCCATAGTCTTTGTCGCAAAACGTGTCAGCGAGCCGCATGTAGCGAGCGCTGTGTTCGGCCATGCCATGGGCCAGCAGAATCACCGCTTTCAATGGCGTGGCCGGCAGCCAGCGGTTGACGTACAGGCGGCTGCGGTCACTCGCGTCCAGCCAGAAGGTGTCGTGGGTCATGGCGATTCCTTTGCTCAGCATCGCCACAGTGTATAGCGCGTCTGATCAGCTCACGCCACGGCTGGAAGATTCACGGGATCAATGAGGGCCTGCGTCATATTTGCCTCAATGGCCATAGCTGCTAGTGTCCGTGAAGCTCCGCTTTGTGCTTTTCGCCTTCCATGGACGAAGCAGAAACGACAGAAAGCGGCTCCCGGATCGGCTCAGGTAAAGAGGACAAGAACAATGCAACCTGATTTCTGGAATGACAAACGCCCGGCCGGCGTACCGCTGGACATCGACATGGGCGAGTTCAAGTCGGTCATCGAAGTGTTTGAGCGTTCCTGCAAGAAGTTCGCTGACCGCCCGGCGTTCAGCAGCATGGGCATCACCCTGACCTACGCCGAACTCGAACGCCAGAGTGCGGCGTTCGCCGGTTACCTGCAGGCCCATACCGATCTGGTGCCGGGGGATCGCATTGCGGTGCAGATGCCCAACGTCCTGCATTATCCGATTGCCGTGTTCGGCGCGCTGCGCGCCGGGCTGATCGTGGTCAACACCAACCCGCTCTATACGCCGCGCGAGATGCGCCACCAGTTCAAGGATTCCGGCGCACGCGCGCTGGTCTACCTGAATTTGTTCGGGCAGAAAGTCCAGGAAGTGCTGCCCGACACTGACATCCAATATTTGATCGAAGCGAAGATGGGCGACTTGATGCCCACCGCCAAAGGCTGGCTGGTCAACACCGTGGTCAGCAAAGTGAAGAAACTGGTTCCCGAGTATTCGCTGCCGCAAGCCACTTCGTTCAAAAGTGCGCTGCGCATGGGGCGTGGTCTGGGCATCAAGCCGCTGAACGTCGGCCTCGATGACATCGCCGTGCTGCAATACACCGGCGGCACCACCGGCCTGGCCAAGGGCGCGATGCTCACCCACGGCAATCTGGTGGCGAACATGCAGCAGGTGCGCGCCTGTCTGGCTCAGCTCGGCCCGGATGGTCAGCCGCTGTTGCGCGAAGGCCAGGAGGTGATGATCGCGCCGCTGCCGCTGTACCACATCTATGCCTTCACCGCGAATTGCATGTGCATGATGGTCTCGGGCAACCACAACGTGTTGATCTCCAATCCGCGCGACATCGCCGGCTTCATCAAGGAACTGAAAAACTGGCGCTTCTCTGCGCTACTGGGTTTGAACACCTTGTTCGTCGCGCTGATGGATCACCCTGACTTCAAGACCCTGGATTTCTCCAGTCTGAAGCTGACCAACTCCGGCGGCACCGCGCTGGTCAAGGCCACCGCCGAGCGCTGGGAGCAGATGACCGGTTGCCGTATCACCGAAGGCTACGGCCTGACCGAAACCTCGCCGGTGGCCTGCACTAACCCTTACGGCGACCAATCGCGCTTGGGCACGGTGGGCCTGCCGGTGCCGGGTACGCTGGTGAAAATCATCAATGATGACGGCGTCGAGCAGCCGCTGGGCGAGCGCGGTGAGCTGTGCATCAAAGGCCCGCAGATCATGAAGGGCTACTGGAACAAACCCGAAGCCACCGCCGAAGTGCTGGACGCCGAGGGCTGGTTCAAGTCCGGCGATATCGCCGTGATCGACCCGGACGGTTTTGTGCGCATCGTCGATCGCAAGAAGGACATGATCATCGTCTCCGGCTTCAACGTTTATCCCAACGAAATCGAAGACGTGGTCATGGCCCACCCGAAAGTCGCTAACTGCGCGGTCATCGGCGTGCCGGACGAGCGTTCGGGAGAGGCGGTGAAGCTGTTTGTGGTAGCGCGGGAGAGCGGGGTCAGCCTGGAAGAGCTGAAGGCTTACTGCAAAGAGAATTTCACGGCCTACAAGGTGCCGAAGCACATCGTGCTGCGTGAGTCGTTGCCGATGACGCCTGTAGGGAAAATTCTGCGGCGCGAGTTGCGGGATATCGCATAAAGGTTACGAGCGAAAAGATCGCAGCCTTCGGCAGCTCCTACAGGAAACGCATTCCAAATGCAGGAGCTGCCGAAGGCTGCGATCTTTTGCTTTTACACCCCATGACTACGGGCTTTCACAGGGTAATAGGATTTTTGCTCTAAAATGACCGCTGGCAAGTCTTGAGTCATCAATATGACTGTAGGGGCCTCTTTTGGCTCTGGTCGACCCTTGGCAAAGCTGCTACTCTCGGCGCGCTTTGTGACTTCTCGGCCTGTAAAACGCCGGATTCACCAATACAAAACACACACCAATAATAATCGCATCAAATGCGGTGAAGAATTCGCGTTGCTGAGGAGTGGGCTTCCATGATCGAAGACTTTTGGAAGGATAAGTACCCGGCTGGAATCGCAGCCGAGATCAATCCAGACGAGTATCCGAACATTCAGGCAGTGTTGAAGCAATCCTGCCAACGCTTCGCCAACAAACCGGCTTTCAGCAACCTCGGCAAGACAATCACCTACGGTGAGCTGTACGAGCTGTCCGGTGCCTTTGCCGCGTATCTGCAACAGCATACCGACTTGCAGCCCGGTGATCGAATCGCCGTGCAACTGCCCAACGTCCTGCAGTACCCGGTCGCGGTCTTCGGTGCCATTCGCGCCGGGCTGATCGTGGTCAACACCAACCCGCTGTACACCGCGCGGGAAATGGAACACCAATTCAACGACTCCGGCGCCAAAGCCCTGGTGTGCCTGGCGAACATGGCG
The DNA here is from genome assembly GCF_030687105.1 of Pseudomonas sp. FP1762. Lineage (NCBI taxonomy): Bacteria > Pseudomonadati > Pseudomonadota > Gammaproteobacteria > Pseudomonadales > Pseudomonadaceae > Pseudomonas > Pseudomonas sp. FP1762. The sequence continues at coordinate 4,511,923 of NZ_CP117458.1, read as the reverse complement.
CACCTGGCCGAAGCCGTGGTGCCGAAGACCGGCGTCAAGCACGTCATCGTCACCGAAGTCGCCGACTTGCTGCCGCCGATCAAGCGCCTGCTGATCAACAGCGTCATCAAGTACGTGAAGAAAATGGTCCCGGCCTATCACTTGCCCAAAGCCATCAAGTTCAACGACGTCCTGAGCAAGGGCCAGGGCCAGCCAGTGGCCGAAGCGAACCCGGACAGCGGCGATGTCGCGGTGCTGCAATACACCGGCGGCACCACCGGTGTGGCCAAGGGCGCGATGCTCACGCACCGCAACCTGGTCGCCAACATGCTGCAATGCAAGGCGCTGATGGGCTCCAACCTCAACGAAGGCTGCGAGATCCTGATCACGCCGCTGCCGCTGTATCACATCTATGCGTTCACCTTTCATTGCATGGCGATGATGCTGATCGGCAACCACAACATCCTGATCAGCAACCCGCGCGACCTGCCGGCGATGGTCAAGGAACTGTCGAAGTGGAAGTTCAGCGGTTTCGTCGGTCTGAACACGCTGTTCGTGGCGCTGTGCAACAACGAAGGTTTCCGCAAGCTGGATTTCTCCGCGCTGAAAGTTACCCTGTCCGGCGGCATGGCCCTGCAACTGGCGGCGGCCGAGCGCTGGAAAGCCGTGACCGGTTGCGCCATCTGCGAAGGCTACGGCATGACCGAAACCAGCCCGGTGGCCACGGTAAACCCGATTCAGCACATCCAGATCGGCACCATCGGCATTCCGGTGCCGTCGACCCTGTGCAAAGTCATCGACGACGCCGGTGTCGAGCAGCCGCTGGGCGAAATCGGCGAGCTGTGCGTCAAAGGCCCGCAAGTGATGAAGGGCTACTGGCAGCGTCAGGAAGCCACCGATGAAATGCTCGACAGCGACGGCTGGCTGAAAACCGGTGACATCGCGCTGATCCAGCCGGACGGCTACATGCGCATCGTCGATCGCAAGAAAGACATGATTCTGGTGTCTGGCTTCAACGTCTATCCGAACGAACTGGAAGATGTGCTGGCGACTTTGCCGGGCGTGTTGCAGTGCGCGGCGATCGGTGTGCCGGACGAGAAATCGGGTGAGGCGATCAAGATTTTCATCGTCGCCAAACCGGGCGTGACCCTGACCAAAGAGCAGGTCATGGACCACATGCGCGCCAACGTCACCGGCTACAAGGTGCCGCGCTCGGTGGAATTCCGCGACGCACTGCCGACCACCAACGTCGGCAAGATCCTGCGCCGCGAGTTGCGGGATGAAGAGCTGAAGAAGATCAAGGCCAAGTCTGCCGCGTAAATAAAAAGCCCCGCAGATGCGGGGCTTTTTGTTGGGAAAGATTGGTGATTTGCAGCGTCTGGTAAATTCTACCCCCTCACCCCAACCCTCTCCCCCAAGGGGGCGAGGGGGAAGGGAGCCGATCTTCAAGCTTTTCAGAACCTGAGTTCGGCTCGATATTTCAGGTCGGCGTATTCCGTAAGAACAACCCGGTCGGTCCCCTCTCCCTCTGGGAGAGGGCTAGGGTGAGGGGAAGGGCTGACGCCACAAATCCTACTGACGAAACGGCGCAAAATTCACGTTGGTCCCCGCCGGTCGCATGTCCTGCAGATAAGAATCCTTGTCCGCACTCAATTCCAGGCTCAGCGCCGCCTTGCGCTTGCCTTCGTTGCGAATCACCAGCCCTTCGAGCTTTTCGCGCAGGAACACCGTCGGCACTTTCAGGTGCAGCAACTCATCGGTGGCCGGGGTGTGCAGCAGCAAGTGAATCCACTCGTACTGACCGATGGCCAGACGCGACACCGGCAGGTCGAACCACCAGATATTGCGGTTGCGGTTCAGTTCGGCGAAGTGGCAGTTGTTGGTGCCGAGCACGGCGCCGCCCAGTTCCTGGTTGCGACGGGCGATGGCCTGGGTTTTATTGAGCTTCATGACATTCCTGCGAATCGGTGTGCCGGGCTCAGCGCCCGTAGGCTGAGCATTCTCGGGGCAACGCCGGCAAACATAAAGCGCAACCTGCGCGCCACGACGAAATGCCGGCAAAATAAATGAAACTCGGCGCAAAGCGCACCGGTCAATCGTTACGTAATGACTTTTCTTCCCTATATGCATCACGGAGAAACACCATGAGTAGCACAGGCGATAAAGTAAAAGGCATGGCCAACGAAGCCGTCGGTAACGTCAAGCAAGGCGTCGGCAAGGTCACTGACAACGACAAGCTGCGCGCCGAAGGCAAGGTTCAAGAGAAAAAAGGCGAAGCCCAGCAAGCGGTTGGCAACGCCAAGGACGCTGTGAAAAAAGGCGTCGACAAGGCGTAAGCGAGCCTTGAACGAATCACACGAGCGGCCATCCAAGGATGGCCGTTTTTGTATCAGAACCCTGCGGTTATCCGCCGAAGGATCGCCAAGTAGGCTACCTTGAGGTAAAAAACGGCCCCTGAGTCGCCACGACTTCAACCTTTTGCGGCGCAAGGAGACGCGAATGATATTTCCGGACATGAAAGGTCTGCCCCTGCACCGGGTGATGGTGCGCACGGTCACTGAGTTCGTCGATGACGAAATGTCGACCTACGCCTCGGCGCTGGCCTACCAGATGCTGTTCTCGCTGTTTCCGTTCATTCTTTTCCTGATTGCCCTGATCGGTTTCCTGCACCTGCCGGACTTCTTTTCCTGGCTGCGTCTGCAATCTGAACTGGTGCTGCCACCGCAGGCACTGGAGCAGGTCAACCCGGTGATCGACCAGTTGCAGCAATCCAAGGGTGGCCTGCTGTCCATCGGTATCGTGATCGCGCTGTACACCGCGTCAGCCGGCGTGCGCCTGATGATGAGCGCAATGAATGCCGCCTACGACGTGGTTGAAGGCCGGCCGATCTGGAAGCGTTTCCCGTTGTCGATCGTCTACACCGTCGGCATCGCCGGCATGCTCTTGATCGCCGCTGCGCTGATGGTGCTCGGGCCACAGGTGATGGGCTGGATTGCCGCACAAGTGGGACTGGAATACTTCATCGTCACGGTGTGGACGATCGCCCGCTGGCCGGTGATCGTGATTCTGATGATGGTCGCGGTGGCGCTGATCTATTACGTGATGCCCGACGTCAAACAGGAATTCCGTTTTATCACCCCAGGTTCGGTGCTGGCTGTGGTGGTGTGGATCCTCGCCTCGCTGGGTTTTGCCTTCTACGTGAAAACCTTCGCCAACTACAACGCGATGTATGGCAGCATCGGGGCGATCATCGTGCTCTTGCTGTATTTCTACATTTCCTCCGCAGTCCTGTTGCTCGGCGCGGAGATGAATGCAGTGATCGAGCACATGTCCGCCGAAGGCAAGGAAAAGGGCGAAAAAGCCCCTGGCGAGCCTGACGAATCCCCCAAACAACACGTCTCGGGCCTGGGGCGCGATCATTCGCTCAAGCCGGACACTGATGAAGCGCGACCATGATTCGTGAAATTCTGAAAATGGGTGACGAGCGCCTGCTGCGCATCGCCGCGCCGGTACCACCGGAAATGTTCAACAGCGCCGAGCTCTGGCAACTGATCGATGACATGTTCCAGACCATGGAAAGCGTCGGCGGCGTTGGCCTCGCGGCGCCGCAGATCGGCGTCGACCTGCAACTGGTGATCTTCGGCTTCGAACACAGCGAGCGTTACCCGGATGCTGAAGCAGTGCCGCAGACGATCCTGATCAACCCGCTGATCACGCCGTTGAATCCGTTGATGGAAGAGGGCTTCGAAGGTTGTCTGTCGGTGCCGGGCCTGCGCGGCGCGGTGGAGCGTTATCAGCAGATTCGCTACGAAGGCTTTGATCCGAAGGGCGAGCCGATTGTGCGAGTGGCCTCGGGGTTTCATGCACGGGTGGTGCAGCATGAATGCGATCACCTGATCGGCCGGCTGTATCCGTCGCGGATTACCGATTTCAGCAAGTTCGGCTTTACCGAAGTGCTGTTTCCGGATCTTGATCCCAACGCTGACGACTGATTGTCAGAACACCATCAACCCCTGTGGGAGCGAGCCTGCTCGCGAACGCGGAGTATCAGAACCAAATTCGGCGCTGACACACCGCATTCGCGAGCAGGCTCGCTCCCACAGGGTTTCAGCGTAAATCTGCGGGATTGAGTCCCATCGCAATCATCGGCTTGCTCCGCGCGTACCGGCTCAACCGCTCGGCCATCGCCTGCGGCAGCGGCGGATCGAAGCTGAACCCGCGTCGCTCATAAAACCCGCGCAAATCCGGATGGCAAAACAGCCACACCGGCTCGTCCACCTGGGCAACCGCCGCTGCGATCAACTGCGCAGCGACACCTTGTTCCCGATACAGCGGATCAACAAACAACCCCGTCAGCCAGTGTCCGCCCGAGACTGGCCGCAGACACAGCGCCGCGACGATCTCGCCGCGCCTTGCCACCCACAACTGCGCCTCGCGCACGGCTTTCATCGACGATTGGTGGCGGCGGTAGAACTTGTTCATCAGCGGCCACAACGATTCGTCGAGCTGGCTGTAGTGGATGTCAGACATGGTTCGGGCTGTCGCTGCGAAAAGCGCCGATTATAAAAGAACGCGCGCTTCGGGATAGGTGTATACCTGAACTCACACCCCTGTGAGTGGAGTACCGATCATGTCCAAAGGTATGGATTCAAAGAAAGCCGCGAAGAAGAAGCCGGCCAAGACCGCGATTGAAAAACGCGCGGAGAAGAAAGCCAAGAAGGTCGATATTTTCGGCCATTGATCAAACCATGCGGAAGCCCGGTTCACGGGCTCCCGCCTCGCTGGCGAAAACGTCCGTTTTCACCACACTGTTTCCCGCGCTGAACCGTTTCTTGTGCAAAAAATGCCAGATACTGGCCGACTAGTGGCCTTGCGCCCGGCGTTCGGCTGGCTATGCTTGCAGGTAACTAACCATGTCGACCGTCATGCCACCAGGCCGACGGCACAGGTTGGTCCGTGATTCATGCTGCCAGAGTGCGCAATTCAAGGCACCAACACTGAACCAACAAGGAGCGTCACTTAAATGGAAGTTCTTCTACGCGTTAGGGCTGGCCCGCATGCGGGCTATCAAGAAAAGGATGTCTTGATCAGAGCGTCGCTGCACGACGCATCCGATTGATCATCATTTATCACCTGACAACTTCCTCCCGTGGGGGAAGGCGTGTGCCTGTTCTGTGGAACGTAGTGATGGATCTTGCAAGACCTGAACTTTCATCAAATCAAAAGAACGCGCGGAAGGTGATACAACCATGTTCAACCTACATCACAAGGCTGACCTGCGGGAAATCGAGCGCTTCAGCTGTGCGCTGACTGAGGCCAACGCGAAAATCGAAGCGATCAGCCGCTCGATGGCGATGATCGAGTTCACTCCGGACGGCATCGTTCTCGACGCCAACGAGAACTTCTGCAAGACCATGGGCTACAGCGCCGATGAAGTGCGCGGCAAACACCATCGGATCTTTTGCGAAGAAAGCTTTTATCGCAGCGAGGACTACGCGAAGTTGTGGCGCGACCTGGCCCGTGGTGAACCGCTCAGCGGTACTTTCCTGCGTCTGAACAAGAGTGGCCGGGAAATCTGGCTTGAAGCCAGTTACATGCCGGTATTCGGTCCCGACAAACAGGTCAGAAGTGTCATCAAGGTTGCGGCGGACATCACCGCACGCATCAACAAAGAACATGAAGAAGAAGCCATGCTCGCGGCGATCGGCCGTTCCATGGCGGTGATCGAGTTTACCCCCGAAGGCCATGTCATCCGCGCCAACGACAACTTCCTGCAAACCATGCAGTACGCGCACCCTGAAATTGTCGGCCAGCACCACAGCCTGTTCTGTCATCGCGCCGAAGCCGAATCCGCGCAGTACAAGGCGTTCTGGGCTTCGCTCAATCGCGGCGAATATCACTCGCACCGTTTCGAGCGCAAGAACAAGTCCGGGCAGATGGTTTATCTGGAGGCTTCGTATAACCCGCTGTTCGACGCCAAGGGCCGCTTGTACAAAGTGGTCAAGTTCGCCAGTGACATCACCAAGCAGATGACCACCCTGCAAAACGCTGCGGAATCGGCCCACAGCACCTCGGTACAAAACGACGCCTGCGCGCAAAAAGGCTCACAAGTCGTGCAGCAGACCGTGCAGATCATTCAGGACATTTCCCGCGATCTGAACGAAGCGGCGGTGAGCATCGATGCGGTCAGCAAACAGTCGGACATCATCGGCACCATCGTCCAGACCATTCGCGGCATTGCCGATCAGACCAACTTGCTGGCGCTCAACGCCGCGATCGAAGCCGCGCGTGCCGGTGAGCATGGACGCGGTTTTGCCGTCGTCGCCGATGAGGTACGCAGCCTCGCCGCGCGGACCAGTCAGGCCACTCTGGAAATTGTCGACGTGGTGCGCAAGAACCACGACCTGTCGCTGAGCGCAGTGTCGAGCATGCAGTCGAGTCTGAGCCGAACCGGGTTGGGCGTGGAGCTGGCGAACGAGGCGGGCGAGGTGATCCTCGAGATTCAGCAAGGCTCGCGGCATGTGGTGGATGCGATCAGTCAGTTCAATGAAACCCTGCAATTGAACTGAGCTGTTTCAACGTCACCAATAACCAATGTGGGAGCGAGCCTGCTCGCGAAAGCGTTATGTCAGCCAGCACATGCCTTTCTGACACGACGCCTTCGCGAGCAGGCTCGCTCCCACAGGTGAGTCCTGTGTAGGCCGTCAGCGATGCGCAATGTTCTCCAGCGCCAGATTACGCGTACGCGGGCCGAACCAGCCGATGGTCAGCATCACGATCAGCATGCTGCTGACGATGAACGCCAGTACCCCCGGCGTGCCGAAATTATCCAGGAACATGCCGATCAGCAGACTGCTGAACACCGTCGACAAGCGACTGAACGAATAGCAGAACCCGACCGCGCGGGCGCGGATGTTGGTCGGGAACAGCTCGCTTTGATAGGAGTGATAACTGAAGCTCAGCCAGGCGTTGCAGAAGGTGATCATCACCCCGCAGAAAATCAGCCCGAAGGCGCTGGTCTGCAGGGCGAACAGGGTGCCGAAGGTCATCGCGCCGAGCGCCGAGCCGACGATTTGCCATTTGTTCTCGAAACGGTTGGCGAACTTCACAAACAGCAACGGCCCGAGCGGGTAGGCGAGGGTGATGATGAAGGCGTACATCAAACTGTGGGTGACGCTTACGCCCTGGCCTGAAAGCAGCGCCGGCAACCAGTTGCCGAAACCGAAGAAACCGATCGCCTGAAAGATATGAAAAACGATCAGCATCAACGCGCGGCGGCGGTAGGGCGGCTGCCAGATATCGGCGAAACGGCCCTTGCCTTCGACATCGACCGGCACCGGTTCCGGCGCATCCAGCGCTTTGCCGTAATCCTTGGCGCAGCGCGCTTCGAGATGGTCGAGGATCCGATTGGCCTCATCGAAGCGACCGTGTTGCGCCAGCCAGCGCGGCGATTCCGGCAGACGCTTGCGCAGCCACCAGATAAACAGCGCAAACACCGCGCTGGCCAGCACCACCCAACGCCAGCCGGACACCCCGAACGGCGCTTGCGGCACCAGCCACCACGACATCAAGGCCACCGCCGGCACCGAGAGGAACTGCACGAAAAACGCAAAGGCGAACGCCGAGCTGCGCATGCGTTTAGGGACCAGTTCCGAGAGGTAGGCATCGATCGTCACCAATTCGATACCCAAGCCGATGCCGACCAGAAAACGCATGCCGATGATGCCCAGCGCTGAGGTCTGAATCCCCATCAGGACTGTCGCCACCGTGTACCAGATCAGCGCGAAGGTGAAGATTGCCCGGCGACCGAAGCGATCCGCCAACGGACTGAGCAGACTGGCGCCGAGGAACAGGCCGAGGAACGTCGCCGAGGCAAACGCCGCCTGATCGGAGAAGCCGAACACCCCCTGACTGCCAGTGGCGAACAGGCCGTCGCGAATCAGCCCGGGACTGATGTAGGCGGTCTGGAACAGATCGTAGAGTTCGAAAAATCCACCGATCGACAGCAGCGCCACCAGGCGCCAGATGGTGGCGACGGCGGGCAGACGGTCGATGCGGGCGGAAATCTCGGCGGCGCGTACCGGGTCGATGCCGTCGATGTGCGCGGCGGCGGAAGCGTGAGCAGTCATAAGCTGATCCATTTTTTATTGATGGAAAAGCTTAGCCTGCTATCGGAATTGATGGATTGTGAATATCAGCGGTTTACCCGGTCAAACCGCTGATTTCTCGCAATATCTGCTTACGAATTAGCGATTTATGCCGCCGCGGCAGAATCCGGCAGCGCCCAGTTCGGCAGGCCGAAGATCCGGTCGAACAGCCAGTTGAACACGAAGGTGTAGCACGGGATGAAAATGATCAGTGCCAGATCCAGCAGGAACGCCTGCACCAGACTGATGTTCATCCACCACGCGATCAACGGAATCAGAAACACGATCAGCGTCAGTTGAAAGCCGACGGCGTGGGCGATGCGCCGTTTGACCGTACGGGTGCGCGAGATCTGGCGACTTTCCCAGCGCTCGAACAACGAGGTGTAAATGAAATTCCAGGTCACGGCGATACTGGTGATGATCACCGCCAGCGGCCCGGTGCTGCCCGGCGACGTGCCCGATAACAGTGCCAGACCGAGGGCCGAGAAGGTCATCCCAATCACTTCGTAGAGCGACACGTAGAACAGTTTGCGTTTCACGCCTTGCATGCAGATTTGCCTCTTTCTTGCCGAATGTTGGCCAGCAGGGCTGGCGAAGGCGGCGAAAGATAGCTTCAATAGACCTGACAGAAAAAGTCGGTAGCTTTCAGTTTTATTGATAGGTGAGGCATTTGAATTTCAGCAGCGACAGCATCGAATTATTTCTCGCGGTGATCGAACGCGGCTCGTTCTCCGCTGCCGCGCGGCAGTTGGGCAAGGTGCCCTCCGCGGTGAGCATGGGCATTGCCAATCTTGAAGCGGAACTCGGTTACCCGCTGTTCGACCGCAGTCATCGCGAGCCGCAACCGACGGCGATGGCGCAGTCGTTGGTGCCCCACGCGCGACTGATCGCCGAGCAGCTCAAGCAGCTGCAGGTGCACGCGGTGGAGCTGTCGCTGGGGCTGGAAAGCAGGTTGTCGATTGGCGTGGTTGCGGACATGGATCGGCGCCGCTTGCTGGCAGCGATCAAGGTGATTGCCGAGCGGCATCCGTTGCTCGATATCGAAGTGCTGACTGCGCCACAGGATGATGTGCTGGCGATGTTGCACACTGGCCGGGTCAGCGTGTGTCTGGCGTTTGCCGGGTTAAGCGTCAATGCGCTGGAGCGGTTTCAGTTTGTCGGCAGCGAACGCATGATCGCGACGCTGGCGGCGGACAGCCCGTTGTTGCAGGGGCGGGATGTGTTTCTCGAAGATCTGGTGCAGGTGCGGCAGATCATCGTCGCCAGCCGCGACTTGCCGATCAGCGAAACGCGGCCATTGGTGGCTGAATCCTACTGGCGTACGGACAATCTCGAGACGGCGATGGAAATGGTTGAAGCGGGATTGGGCTGGGGGAATTTTCCGCTGTCGGTGGTGCAGCCTTGGCTGGACGCGGGACGCTTGAAGCGGCTGAATTTTCGCAACATCGAAAATGGCTTGGTGCTGCCGGTGCATGCGGTGTGGCTCAAGAGCCAGCCCTTGCAGAAGGGCGCCCAGGCGTTGGTCGACCTGCTCAGCCATTGAGTTTGGTAGAGATCCCCTGTGGGAGCGGGCCTGCTCGCGAAGGCGTCGTGTCAGCTGTATCAATGCTGACTGACCCACCGCTTTCGCGAGCAGGCTCGCTCCCACAAGGGTTGTGTTTCAATTCAGCATTTGTGAAGGGTCAGGTACTCTCGCGCACCTTCAGCTCAAACCCCATATCCTCCACCGGCCGCGCCACTTTGTTGCCCGCCATTAACGTGAGCATCTGCTCCGCCGCGCGCCGGCCGATCGCCTCGCGCGGGGTGTTGATGCTGCTCAGGCGCGGCACCATGTGTTCGGACATCGGCAAATCATTGAAACCGAGGATCGCCACCTGCTCGGGAATCTTGATGCCGTTACGCAACGCTTCCAGCAGCGCACCCTGGGCCAAGTCGTCGTTGCCGAAGAAAATCGCATCAACATCGGGATGCGCCGCCAGCAATTGCAAAAACAACTCGCCACCCAGACCCACAGACGAAGCACGCGGTGTCAGCACTTCCAGATCCGGGTCGTAACGGCCTGCCTTCTGCAACGCCTTGCGGAAACCCTCACCGCGCAGCAGGGTGCGCTGGTCCAACTGCGCGCCGATGTACGCCAGACGCTTGCGTCCACGAGACAGGAGATGTTCGGCGGCAGTTTCGCCCGCGCTCAATTGTGAAAAACCCACGCAATTGACTCCGGCAGCACTGTCCAGCTCCATCATGTACACGCAAGGAATGTTGCTGGCCTCGATCATCCGCCGCGAACTTTCCGTGCGATCAAACCCGGTCAGCAAAAAGCCGCGCGGCTGATAGGCCATGTAATTGCGCAGCAGGTTTTCTTCTTCATCGCGCGAATAGTGGAAGTTGCCGATCAGCACTTCGAAGCCTTTGGGCGTCAGCACCCGATGAATGGCTTCCAGCGTGTCGATGAACAGCAGGTTGGACAGTGACGGCACCAGCACCACCACCGAATGGCTCTGCGCCGAGGCCAGTGCGCGGGCGGCGGGGTTGACCACATAGTTGAGTTCAAGCGCAGCTTTCTGCACTTTTTCCACCAGTTCGGTGGCCACCGTGCTTACCCCGCGCAAGGCGCGCGAGGCAGTGATCGGGCTGACGCCGGCCAGGCGGGCTACTTCGTTGAGGGTCGGACGGCCGGTGGTGCGGGTATTTTTATCGTTCTTGGGGGAGGTCATCGGGCGGCTTGCCAAACAAAAATCAAGGCACTAAGGTAGCGCTGTCCTGATGCAGCTGCAAATGCGTGAGCGCGGTCCTGCCTGATCTGTGCTCTTTGGCGTCGGGAACAAACCTGCTGCAACCCAAAAAAACGACAAGAAGGCGTCGGCAACTTCTGCCTGTGCACTAGAGTCATAGCTAGCAAAGGTAGCGCTGTCTGCGCGCTGAGGTGTTATATGAGTCATCCCATCACCGCCCTGGTCATCATGGGCGTTGCCGGTTGCGGCAAGACGTGCGTCAGCCAGGCCCTGTGCCATTTGAGCGGCGCCACTGCCATTGAAGGCGATACTTTTCATCCGGCCGCGAACATCGAAAAGATGAGCGCGGGGATCCCCCTGAACGACGAAGACCGCGCCGGCTGGCTCGACAGCCTGTGCGATGAACTGCGTCGCGTCGATGCCCAAGGCCAGCGCCCGGTGTTGACCTGCTCGGCCCTTAAACACAGTTACCGCGAACGTCTGCGCAGTGCCTTGCCGGGCCTGGGTTTCGTGTTTCTTGAATTGACTCCGGAAGTCGCCGCCGAGCGCGTATCGCACCGCCCGGGCCACTTCATGCCGGCGACGTTGATCGAAAGCCAGTTCGCCACCCTCGAATCGCCCAAGGGCGAGCCGCTGACTCTGCCGCTCAATGCCTCGATTCACAGCGTTGAAGAGCTGGCCCTGCAGGCTCACGTCTGGTGGCAGGCCAACGGCCTGAAACAGGCGATATGAGCATGTTGAAAAAGACAGCGCTGTCCTCCCGACTTCTGTTCAACCCGCTTTAATAACAACAACAATCCAGGAGACACCCCCCATGTTCGGCATGTCCCACGAGACGTTCCTGCTGCTCGATGCAGTGGTCACGGTAATCGGCCTGATTATCCTGATCACCAAATTCAAGATTCACCCTTTTATCGCCCTGACCATCGCCGCCGCCTTCCTCGGCCTGACTTCCGGCATGCCGATCAATACCATCATCAAGGCGTTCCAGGACGGCTTCGGTGGCGTGCTCGGTTTTGTCGGCATCATCCTCGCCCTCGGCACCATGCTCGGCAAAATGATGGCCGAATCCGGCGGCGCCGATCAGATCGCCCAGACCCTGATCCGCGCCTTCGGCAAGGACAAGGTGCAGTGGGCGATGATGTTCGCTGCGTTCCTGGTGGGCATTCCGCTGTTCTTCGAAATCGGCTTCGTGCTGCTGATTCCGCTGGTGTTCATCGTCGCGCGCCGCACTGGCGTATCGATCATCAAGATCGGTATCCCGCTGCTCGCCGGCCTCTCTGCGGTGCACGGTCTGGTACCGCCGCACCCGGGCCCGCTGCTGGCCATCGGCGTGTTCGGCGCTGACATCGGCAAGACCATTCTGTACGGTCTGATCGTCGCGCTGCCGACCGCCATCATTGCCGGTCCGATCTTCGGTACCTTCATCGCCAAGCACATTCCTGGCCACCCGAATCAGGAGCTGGTCGATCAACTGGCCCGCGAAAACGATTCGGCCAACCTGCCGAGCTTCAGCATCACTCTGGTCACCGTGCTGTTGCCGGTGTTCCTGATGCTGCTGAAAACCTTCGCTGACGTAGCGCTGCCGGACGGCAACTTCTTCCGCATCTGGATGGACATGATCGGCCACCCGATCTCCGCACTGCTGCTGGCGCTGCTGCTGTCGCTGTACACCTTCGGCTACAAGCAGGGCATCGGTTCCAACCAGATGCTCAAATGGCTCGACGCAAGCCTGGCGCCTACCGCTGCGATCATTCTGATCATTGGTGCGGGCGGTGGCTTCAAGCAGATGCTGGTGACCAGTGGCGTGGGTGACGTGATCGGCCACATGGCGGTCAGCGCGCAGATCTCGCCGATCCTGCTGGCCTGGCTGGTGGCGGCGGTGATCCGTATTGCAACCGGTTCGGCGACCGTGGCGACCATCACTGGCGCCGGCATTGTGGTGCCGGTTGTCGGCATGATTCCGGGCGTCAACCGTGAGCTGCTGGTGCTGGCCACCGGCGCCGGTTCGCTGATCCTGTCCCACGTCAACGACGCCGGTTTCTGGCTGGTCAAGCAGTACTTCAACATGACCGTGGCCGAAACCTTCAAGACCTGGACCGCGATGGAAACCATTCTGTCGGTAGTGGGCCTGGGCTTTATCCTGCTGTTGTCGCTGTTCGTTTAAGCGGCAGTTTGCAGGCACAAAAAAACCGCAATGATGCGGTTTTTTTGTGGGTGGATTTCGTGGTTCACCCAAAACCAATGTGGGAGCGAGCCTGCTCGCGAAGGGGCCAGGTCAGCCAGCCAATATGCTGACTGACCCACCGCTTTCGCGAGCAGGCTCGCTCCCACAGGGGGCAGGTGTCAGGCAGGAGATTTCGGATTGAGGCCATCCGCGCGGAACATCCCGCGAATCCCGCGCACGGCCTGACGAATGCGGTCCTGATTTTCGATCAGGGCGAAGCGCACGTGATCATCGCCGTACTCACCAAAGCCAACACCCGGCGAGACGCAGACCTTGGCCTCGGCCAGCAGTTTCTTGGCGAACTCCAGCGAACCCAGATGCGCATACGCCTCGGGAATCTTCGCCCAGACATACATCGACGCTTTCGGATTCTCGACCATCCAGCCCAGCTCATGCAGGCCCTTGACCAGCACGTTGCGCCGCTGACGATACTGCTCGGCGATGTCGCGCACGCACTGTTGATCGCCTTCCAGCGCGGCAATCGCCGCCACTTGCAGCGGGGTGAACGTGCCGTAGTCGTGGTAGCTCTTGATCCGCGCCAGGGCGCTGACCAGTTCCGGGTTGCCGACCATGAAACCAATGCGCCAGCCGGCCATGTTGTAGCTCTTGGACAGGGTGAAAAACTCCACCGCAATGTCCTTGGCCCCTGGCACCTGCATGATCGACGGGGCTTTCCAGCCGTCGTAGACGATGTCGGCGTAAGCCAGATCGTGGATGACCAAAACGTCGTACTGCTTGGCGAGCGCGATCACCCGTTCGAAGAAATCCAGCTCCACGCACTGCGCGGTCGGATTGGACGGGAAACCGAGGATCATCATTTTCGGCTTGGGGATCGAGCCGCGAATGGCCCGCTCCAGCTCATCGAAGAAGTCCACCCCCGGCACCAGCGGCACCGAACGCACCTGAGCGCCGGCAATCACTGCGCCGTAAATGTGGATCGGATAGCTCGGGTTCGGCACCAGCACGGTGTCGCCCTGATCCAGGGTCGCCAGCATCAAATGCGCCAGGCCTTCCTTGGAACCGATGGTGACAATGGCTTCGCTTTCCGGGTCGATATCGACTTCGTAGCGCTGCTTGTACCAGTTGGAAATCGCCCGGCGCAGGCGCGGAATGCCCTTGGACGTCGAGTAACCGTGGGTGTCTTCACGCTGGGCGACCTGCACGAGTTTTTCGACAATGTGCGGCGGCGTGGCGCCGTCGGGATTACCCATGCTCAGGTCGATGATGTCTTCACCACGGCGGCGAGCGGCCATCTTCAGCTCGGCGGTGATGTTGAACACGTAAGGGGGGAGTCGATCTATGCGCGCAAAGCGGCGCGGCGAACCTTGTTCGGCCATTGTTGCCTCGGATAACGTAAGCGCCCGGAACCGTCCGAGCGACGCTGGTCACTGCGGTGACCTGTGGCGGAAGATAAGGGCAGTGATGGCATACTGTCCAGCGCGGTTGTAAACATTTTTTTCAAGGAAAATCGGTCAATGGAATTCACCAGCGGCTTCTTGCTGAGCCTTTCGCTGTGCCTGGATATCGGCGTAGCCAACATCGCGATGATCACCCTGGCCATGCAGCGCGGCTACTTTCAGGGCTTCGCTCTGGGCCTGGGCACCTGCGTCGGCGACCTGATTTACGCGGTGCTGGCCTTGGCCGGCATGACCGTTTTGCTGCAATACGAAACCGTGCGCTGGGTCCTGTGGATTGGCGGTTCGGCGCTGCTGATCTACTTCGCGGCGAAGATGATTTATTCGGCGATCCACCACGAAGCGTTGCTGGCGGAAACGGCGGAAGTGGGGCAGAACTCCCATCGCAAGGAATTCTTTCGCGGCATCTTCCTCGCGATGTCGTCGCCGAGTGCGATTCTCTGGTTTGCTGCGGTCGGCGGCACATTGATTGCGCGATCCGGTGGCGGTGGTCCGTTGAGTTCGGCGCTGTTTTTGGGCGGCTTTCTCTGCGCCGGGCTGCTGTGGTCGGCCGGTCTGTGCTTCGCGGCAAGCCACGGCGGCAAGCTGCTGGGCGACAAGCTTTTGCGCTACTCCTATCTGGCATCGGCGGCGATCTTCTGCTATTTCGCGGTCTACGTGATCGTTTCCGGGTACAACGAGTTTGTCGGCTCGGGCGCCGTCGAGCAGTTGCATGCGCTGTAAACGTGCGAAACGGATCGGGCTTTCTATACTCCCAGCCGAACCCACTTTTGCGTTCTGAGGAGTCGCGTCATGGATGAACAACCACGCGTCGAATTGGCTGGGCCGCGCTTCGAACACGGGCAATTTCTGCTGATTGCCGGTTTCGGCGGGCGATTCACTCAGGGGACCACCGACAACATTCCCGCGTTGTGGAAAAAACTGATCCCGCACTTGGGAAAAATCCCCGCGCAAGTCAATGAAGTGACCTACGGCGTTTGCTGCAACGCGGACGGCGAGGGCGGTTTCGAATACATCGCCGGGGTGCAGATCGACAAGCTCGACGACCTGCCGGAGAAGTATCGCTGGGTTGAAATCCAACCGCAGCAGTACGCAGTGTTCGAGCACAAAGGGCCACTGGCGCAACTCCCCGACACCTTCCAGTACATCTGGAACACCTGGCTGCCGCAGTCCGGCCACGAAGCGGCGGATGCCCCGGAATTCGAGCGCTATAGCGAGGATTTCAACCCGAAGCTCAATACCGGCACCCTGGAAATCTGGCTGCCGATCAAGGCCTGAGCGGTGTAACAATCGAGGCGGAGCATGTCCGCCCCGGTGGTTCTGCTTTATGCTGGCGGGCCTTGTTTCCACAGATTTTTGAGCTGCCATGAACACCGTGATCCGCAACGTCAGCGCCGCCGACCTCGACCGCTGCTACGCCATCGAAACCGACGCCTATGAAGGCGACGAAGCTGCTACCCGCGAAAAGATCGCCACGCGCATCGCCACCTGGCCGGACGGCTTCATCGTCGCCGAGGTGGACGGCGTGGTCGCCGGTTTCATCAATTCCGGCGCGGCGTTCGACGTGCAGATGTCCGACGAGGCCTTCAAGGAGCTGATCGGCCACGACCCGAAAGGGCCGAACGTGGTGATCATGTCGGTGGTGGTGCACCCGGATTACCAAGGGCAGGGCCTGGCCAAGCGCCTGCTCGGCGAATTCATCGAACGCATGCGTGCGATGGACAAAGCGACAATTCATCTGATGTGCAAAGAGCAACACATTGCGTTGTACGCCGGGTTTGGCTTTGCTTACATCAAACCGTCGGAGTCCGACCACGGCGGCATGGCGTGGCACGAGATGATCCTGACCCTCTGAAGCCAACACCTATCGAAACTGCCTGATCGTTCCCACGCTCCGCGTGGTAATGCAGCCGGGGACGCTCCGCGTCCCAAAACCGTGACGCAGAACGTCACAAAGAGGCGTTCCCACGCGGAGCGTGGGAACGATCAGGGGATACTCAGAAGAACAGCCCCATCCGCCGCTCGTAACCGATCCGGCCCTTGTACGCCTCGCCGCTGTCGACATAGCCATGCTTGGCGTACAGCGCAATCGCCGCCTCGTTATCAGCGTCCACCGACAATTCCAGTCCTTTGATTTCCGGCCATGCTTCACGGGCGACAGCGGGCAGCGCTTGCAGGCAAGCCTTGCCGTAACCCTTGCCCTGTGCTCGGCGATCGACCTGCAGCGCATGCAACGTGGCGCTGTGTTCGTCGGCCCAGTCGGGCAACACCGGCGGGCGCTTGAGCAGCAGAAACGCTACCGGTACGTCGTCCGCCAGGAGGGCAAAACCCTTTACGCCGGGGCCGGGTTTCGACAGCAGGGTGTGCAAGGCACCGTGGATGTCGCCGGAGAATCTGATCTGCTCGGGGTGGATTTCAATGGCCTCGACTTGCTGACGCTGCAAAGGGCTGAGGCTGTCGTAAGGCACGAGTTGGGCTGACACGGGAATTTCCTTTTTCCTACAAAGAGTGAGCCTCGGATTCTAGCGAGATTGTCGTCGGCGAAATTTTTTTGTTTGCCCTGTCGATCCGCGCATTGGGCAAACGACTAAGGGTGTCTTCACAACAAAAACCACGGAGAACACCATGAGCGCACAAAGCGAGATCCAGACTCTGATCAACACCTATCGCGAAGCGGTAATGGCCAAGGACGTCGAGAAAGTCATGGCCCTGTACGCCGACGACATCGTCTCGTTCGATGCGATCAAGGCCCTGCAATTCAAAGGCAAAGCGGCGTACCGCGCGCACTGGGTCGAGTGCATGGAAATGTGCCCCGGCCCGCACATCTTCGAGTTCCACGAAATCGCCATCGAAAGTGCCGACAACATCGCTTTCGCCCATTGGGTAGCCAACTGCGGCGGCACCAATGACAAAGGCGAAACCCAGAGTTGCTGGATGCGTGTCACCGCCTGTTACCGGCAAATCGGCGGGGCGTGGAAGATTGCCCACGAACACTGGTCGGCACCGTTCGATCCGATGAGCGGCGCGACGCTGTTCGATGTGCAGCCCTGATCTTCAGCCATAGTTGATCCGTTCGAATCAGGAGATCGCCATGAAATACCTATGCCTGGTCTACAGCGATGAACGCCTGCTGCACACCTCGCCCGACAGCCCGGAGGACGCCGAATGCTGGGCCTACGCCGAGTCGATTCAGGGCAGCGGGCGGATGATCGCCGCCGAAGCGCTGGAGTCGGTGCAGACTGCGACTACCGTGAGAATGCGCAACGGCAAGTTGTCGATCACCGATGGGCCTTTCGCTGAAACCAAGGAGCAACTGGCCGGTTTCTACCTGATCGATGCCAAGGATCTCAACGAAGCGATCCAGGTCGCCGGCAATATTCCGGCAGCGCGGGTGGGCAGCGTTGAAGTGCGCCCGGTGCGGCAGTTGAATGTCTGACGTCAGGGCGCGGGTCGAGCAGGTCTACCGCGAGGATTCGCGGCGGATTCTGGCCACGCTGATCCGCCTGCTCGGTGATTTCGACCTCGCCGAAGAAGCCTTGCACGAGGCGTTCTTCGTCGCGGTCGAGCGCTGGCAGCGCGACGGCGTGCCGGACAACCCGCGTACCTGGCTGGTCTCGACCGGACGTTTCAAAGCCATCGATGTGCTGCGCCGGCGCGCGCGGTTCAAGGCGTCGCAACCGTTGCTGCTGGCACAGCTCGATGAGCTGGAACAGGCTGACTGGAGTGGCGAAGACGTGGAAGACGATCGCTTGCGGCTGATCTTCACCTGCTGCCACCCGGCACTGGCGGCGGATGCGCAGGTGCCGCTGACCTTGCGCGAAGTCTGCGACCTCACCACCGAGGAAATCGCCCGCGCTTTTCTCTCGGCGCCTGCGGCGATTGCCCAGCGTATCGTCCGCGCGAAAGCGAAGATCCGCGACGCGAAAATCCCTTATCAAGTACCCACGCTGAACGAATTGCCCGAGCGCCTGGACAGCGTGTTGCGGGTGATTTATCTGGTGTTCAACGAGGGTTATTCGGTATCGGTCGGCACTGAGCTGACCCGCGAGGACCTGACGCGCGAAGCGATTCGCCTCGGGCGCCTGTTGATGGAGTTGCTGCCTGAGCCGGAAGTCATGGGGCTGCTGGCGCTGATGCTGCTGCACGAATCACGTCGACCGGCACGAACCTCGCCGAGCGGTGAACTGGTATTGCTCGACGATCAGGATCGCTCGTTGTGGGATGCCGGGTTGATGGCTGAAGGCTGCGCGCTGGTCGAGCGCGCGCTGAGTACGCGACGCTTCGGGCCATATTGCCTGCAAGCGGCGATTGCAGCGGTGCATGCGGAAGCGCCGTCGGCGGCGGAAACGGACTGGGAGCAGATTGTCGGTCTGTACGACGTCTTGCTGCGTGCAGTGCCGTCGCCGGTGATCGAGCTGAACCGCGCGGTGGCGGTGGCCAAGCGGGATGGGGCGTTGGCCGGGTTGTTGGTGATCGAAGGGATTCTGGCGCGGGGCGAGTTGCAGGATTACCACTTGGCGCATTCGGCGCGGGCGGAGTTTTGCCGGCAATTGGGCCGAGTGGAGCAGGCGCGGGCAGCGTATCAGCGGGCGCTGGAGCTGACGCGGCAGGAGCCGGAGCGGCGGTTTATCGAGGGGCGACTGAGGGACCTGGGTTGATCTGGAAGCTGCGTCGGTGCGGCTGGCCCTTTCGCGAGCAGGCTCGCTCCCACAGGTGAGCGCATTTCAAGTGTGGGAGCGAGCCTGCTCGCGAATGGCAGCACCGCTTATTCGAGCATCTTGCTGAGCAACCAGCTCCCCGCCGGCCCCGGCGGATACAAGCGCGACCACAAGGCGTCGACAAACACCGGTTTCGGCCAGCCGCGCACGTCGAGCTCTATCAGCAAGTCATTGGCATAGCGCTGTACCAGCCACCTCGGCAACGGTGCCCAGCCAAAGCCTTTTTCCGCCATTTCCAGCAGCATCAGATAACTCGGCGCCGACCACACCCGGCCTTTGCCACGACTGTCATACGGATTGACGATGGTCGCCAGGCGCAGCTCGCGATGTTGCTCGAGAATCTGCTGATCGACATGCTCAAGCTTCGCCAACGCATGCTCGCGGCTGACGAACAAGGCAATCTCCGTGCGCTCGGCCACCGTCGAGGTCACAAGGTCCGGCGGGTAGCTGTCCTGCATTTCCGCGAAGGCCAGATGCGCCCGGCCACGCTGGACCAGTTCGATCAGGTCTTCGCATTCGGCAATCAGGCACTCCAGCTCAAGCTCCGGATAACGCTGCTCGAAACCCACCAGTGCCGCCTCGAAACGATACGACTGATAAGTGTCGGAAATCGCCACGGTCAGCTTCGGCTCGATGCCCTGCGCTAATTGCCGCGCGCTCATTTCCAGACGACTGGTGGCGGCCAGAATCGCCTCGGCTTTTTGCAGCATGACGTGGCCGGCGGGAGTGAGTGTTGGTTTGCGGCTGCTGCGGTCGAACAGCTGCAAATCCAGATCAATCTCCAGACTGGCGACCGCCGCGCTGATGGTCGACTGACTGCGCCCCAACTTGCGCGCCGCCGCTGAGAACGAGCCTTGCGTCGCTGCCTGGACGAATGCCAACAGCACTTCCTGCGAAGCCATGAACTATCGCCTTGATCGATGGTTATTGGTTTTGAAGTATCGGTATTCAGTTGGATCATGGCAACCATCGTCAAACAAGGAGTCAGGCCATGACTGTCCACAAGTCCATTACCGAACGGGTTTTGCAGGCGGTTGGTTTCGAATTTCTCGCGATTCTGATCTGCACACCGTTGCTCGCCTGGATCATGCAAAAACCGCTGCTCGACATGGGCGCGGTGACCGTGTTGATCGCGCTGTTGGCGCTGGCGTGGAATGTGGTGTTCAACCGTTTTTTCGACCGTGCTCTGGCGCGGATGAATCTGGTGCACAACGCCTGGGTCCGTGTAGTGCATGCGCTGTTGTTCGAGGGTGGGCTGATCTTGATGGGCGTGCCGCTGATTGCCTGGTGGCTGTCGGTCAGCCTGTGGCAGGCGTTGTTGCTCGACATTGGCGTGTTGCTGTTCTTCCTGCCGTACACCTATGTCTATCACTGGGGTTATGACGTACTGCGCGAGCGCTTCATGACCCGCCGCGCATGTGAAAGCTGAGGTAAACCTGTGGTGAGGGGATAAATTTCCTCACCACAAAGGTGAGTCATCGGGCACAAAGTCAGAGAAACATGCCGCCGGATGCTTCGACCCGCTGACCGTTGATCCACTGTCCACCCTCTGACAGCAGCAGCGCCAATGCGCCGCCAATATCATCCGGCAGCCCCACACGACCCAGCGCAGTGTTGCTGGCAACCATCGCGTTGACCGCGCTGTTGTCGCGCACCGTGCCACCGCCGAAGTCGGTTTCAATCGCACCCGGCGCCAGGATATTCACGCCAATCTGCCGCGCCCCAAGCTCTTTCGCCTGATATCGCGTCAGCACTTCCATCGCACCTTTCATCGCCGCATAGGCGCCGTACCCCGGCAGGCTGAAGCGGGTCAGGCCGCTGGAGATATTGACGATGCGCCCACCGTCATTGATCAGCGACAACAGTTGCTGGGTCAGGAAAAACGGTCCTTTCAACTGCACGTTCATCAGCAGATCGAACTGCTCCGGGGTGGTTTCGCTGAACAGCGCATGCACGCCGACCCCGGCATTGTTGATCAGGAAATCAAAGCGCTGACGCTCAAAGGTTTGCCCCAATACCTGTTCAACCTGCGCGGCAAACGCGGCGAAGTGCTCGCTGCGGCCGACGTCCAGCTGCAGCATCGCCGCTTTTGCGCCGAGCGCCTGCAATTCAATGACCAGCGCCTGGGCCTCGTCGGCGCGGCTGTTGAAGGTGCCGATGATGTCGATGCCTTGCGCGGCGAGGTGCAGGGCGGCGCTGCGGCCCAGGCCACGACTGGCGCCAGTGATCAGTGCGATTTTGCGGTTCATGCTGACTTCCTCGATTGCGTTGAGTGGGGATGGAAGAAGTTTATTTATCCGCCCTGAGGTGATAAACACGGCAAAAGCGGAATCACTGATCGGCTCAGCCGAACAATCACCGGGGCTTGTCATGAACAAACTGGAACTGCTGCGCACCTTCGTCCGGGTCAGCGAACTGTCGAGTTTCACCCTCGCCGGGGAAAGCCTCGGCCTGCCGCGCTCCACGGTGTCCGAACAGGTGCAGGCGCTCGAAGCCTTGCTCGGCACGCGGCTGTTGCAGCGCACCACGCGCAAGGTGCAGGCCACTCAGGATGGACTGGTGCTGTATGAGCGCAGCAAGGACTTGCTTTCGCACATGGATGAGATCGAAGGGCTGTTCCGTCAGGACGAGGCTTCGCTGACCGGGCGCATCCGCGTCGACATGCCGAACATTCTCGCGCGACGTCTGATCCTGCCGCGCCTGCCGGAATTCATGGATCGCCACCCGAATCTGCAGATGGAAATCAGCAGCACCGATCGCCGTGTCGATCTGCTGAGCGAGGGTTTTGACTGCGTGTTACGCATCGGCGCGCAGCCGGATCAGTCAGTGGTCGCCCGGCATCTCGGCGACTTCCCGATGGTCAACTGCGCCAGTCCCGCTTATCTGCAACGCTACGGCGTGCCGCAGACCATCGAGGATCTGGCGCAGCATCGGCTGGTGCATTACGTCGGCGTACTGGGCTCGCGTTCGGAAGGGTTTGTCTATGAGGAGGGTGGCGAAGTGCGGCGCGTAGCGATGGCCGGCAGTGTCACGGTCAACAGCACCGACGCCTATGAAGCGGCGTGCCTTGGCGGCTTCGGGCTGACCCAGGTGCCACGTACCGGCATGCAGCCGCATCTGGAAAATGGCGAACTGGTGACCGTACTGCCGCAACACACCGCACCGCCGATGGCGATTTCGTTGTTGTACGCGCGGCAAAGGCATTTGCCGCTGCGGGTGCGGGTGTTTATGGATTGGCTCGGCGATGTCGTTCGTTCAACGCTCTGACTTCTCACCTTGGCCCGAACTGTGGGAGCGAGCCTGCTCGCGAAAGCGCCATGTCATTCAACATTGATTTATCTGACACACCGACTTCGCTAGCAGGCTCGCTCCCACAGGGAGGGCTGTGTTGTGTGTGGGATTTGCGCTCAATAATCCCCGCGCTTGCGAAACGCCCAACGCCCGGCAATCACGGTGAACGTCGCCACCAGCGCGACCAGCACCCAAAATCCATGCGGGTCCTGCGACAGCGGTACACCCCCCACATTCATGCCGAAAAAACCGGCGATGATGTTGATCGGCAAGGCCAGCACCGTCACCACCGTCAGGGTGAACAGCGTGCGGTTGCTTTGTTCGTTGAGGTTGGCGGCGATCTCTTCCTGCAGCAATTTGATCCGCTCGCCGAGGGCGGTGAGGTCGTTGATGATCAGCGCAAATTCCTCGGTGGATTTGCGCAACTCCTTGACGTCCTCCTTCTGCAACCACGGCGGCGGACGATTGAGCAAGCGCAGCAACGACCCCGGCTCCAACGCCAGCAGCCGTTGCAGGCGCACCAGCACGCGACGGTTGGCGCCAAGTTCGGCGCGGTTGGTCGACAGGCGTGAAGACAGCAATTCGTCTTCGACCTGATCGACACTCAGGCTGGTCTTGCGCACGATCTGCGTCAGCACCTCACCTTGATCGCGCAGCAGATGCACGAGCAATTCCGAGGGCGAGCGAAAGCACTCGCCGGCCTTTACCGACGAGCGCAATTTATCTACCGAATGCAGCGGTTGCAGGCGCGCGCTGACGATCAGTTTGCTGCGCACGCAGACCCACAGCGTCGACACGTCGGAGGAGACCATGCTGCTGAGGTTGAACACCACATCGTTGACCACCGCCAGCAGCGCCGAATCGACATGCTCGATGCGTGTCGAACGCGAACCTTCGTGCAACGCCTCGAAAAATTCCTCGGGCAATTGCAGATGACTTTTCATCCAGCGCTCGCACGCGGCGTGGGCCAGGTTCAGGTGCAGCCAGAGAAATTCATCGCTCTCACCGTCATCCTGCAAACAGCGCAACGCCGTCGCCGAATCGATCTCGCGACCGCGCTCCCCGGGCAGAAAACGAAAGCCGTAGAGCAAGCCAAACAGGTCCGGGTCGCGATGGCTGATATCGAGGCTGTGGTTCATGGCGGCTCGCTGCGAGGAGGGTGTCTGGGGCAGGATTTTCAGGTTCACCGGAGCGGCATCATCGCAAGCTCACATGACCGTTTTGTGACAGCAAAATGACTGCAAATCAAAGCGTTACCGGCTGTCGGAAGTTTCTCAAGGAAGGCTCTGGCATGCCGATCACAGGTGAGTTAGGTTGCGCGCCATTGGCCTTGGTCATGGTACGTCGACAGGGAGGTCCGGCCATTTTTCACGTCCGTTCGGGCGTGCCTCATCCCTGCTTCGAGTACCTTGCAATGCTGCAAAAATCCCTGAGAGCGCAAATTCTCGCCCTGTTGAGCGGCAGTCTGCTGGCGATGCTGTTGATCGCTCTGGCCTGCTTTCATTTCCTCTCCAACGGCGTGCAAAGCTACAGCCAGTTGATCGCCGGCCCGCTGCACACTTCGCAACTGATCGATGAAGCCAACCTGCAATTCAAGGTGCAGGTGCAAGAGTGGAAAAACGTTCTGCTGCGCGGCAAGCAACCAGCGGATCTGGCGAAATACTGGAGCCAGTTCGAAGAGCGTCAGCGCGACGTGCAGAACATTCTCGGCGAACTGGCCGGCCAGAAAGGCATCGAGGCCAATCTCAAATCCCGCATCGAACGCTTGCGCGACGAGCATCGCCAGTTGGGTACTGCCTACCAGAAAGGCCGCGATGCCTACGTGGCTGCCGGTGGTGATCCGAGCGCCGGCGACGCAGCTGTCAAAGGCGTCGACCGCGCCACCAGCGAGCAGATGAGTGCATTGGTTGCCGAACTGCGCGAGCAGGGCACCGCGCAGTCGGCATTGATCAGTGCCAGCGCTGAGCGTACCGTGTGGCTGGGCCTGTTGGTGATGCTCGCATCAGGCTTGCTGATCGGTCTGCTGAGCCTGTGGCTGGTCAGCCGCAACCTGATCGAGCCGATCCGCAAACTCATCGATTACGTCACCCGCTTGAGCCGTGGCCAGTTGGCTGAACGTGTTGTCAGCGAGCGTCGCGATGAGCTGGGCAACCTCGCGGCCGCAGCGAACACTCTGCGCGATTTTCTGGCGGACACCTTCACTCGCTTGCAACGCAGCGCCGGTGATCTGGACAGCGCCAGCGGCGAGTTGAACGCCATTGCCACGACCATGGCCGGCGGCACCAGCGAGCAATTCAACCGCACGGATCAAGTGGCCACGGCGATGAATGAAATGTCCGCCACGGCGCAGGAAGTCGCCCGTCACGCCGCCGATGCCGCGCGTGCTGCGGACGATGCCGATCAGTCGGCGCAGCAGGGTGAAAAGGTCATGCAGACCACCATCCATTCCATCACGCAGATGCGCGGCGAAATCGCCAACACCGCCACGGTGATCCGTCGCCTGGAAACCGACAGCGGTCGTATCGGCAAGGTGCTGGAAGTGATTCGTGGCATCGCCGAACAGACCAACCTGCTGGCGCTCAACGCGGCCATCGAAGCGGCGCGGGCGGGCGAGGCCGGGCGTGGTTTTGCCGTCGTCGCCGATGAGGTGCGCAACCTCGCTCAGCGCACGGCGGAGTCGATCATCGAGATCAACCAGATCATTCAGAACGTGCAGACCGGCGCTGTCGATGCCGCGCAGGCCATCGAGAGCGGCCAGGCACGCAGTGATGAAAGCGTCGAACAGGTGACCCAGGCCGGCGCGATGCTGGAGCGCATCACCCTGGCGGTGGAGGCGATTCGCGACATGAACCGGCAGATCGCCACGGCCGCTGAGGAGCAGACTTCAGTGGCCGAGGATATCTCGCGCAACCTGACTGAAATCACCGCGATTGCCAGCACCAACCTGGACAACGTGCAGCGCACCGAAAGTGCCAGTCAGAATTTGCATGGGTTGTCGGGGCAGTTGAATGAGGTGACGGCGCGGCTCAGTGCCTGATTTTGGCTGGCGGTTTGTCAGCCCCTCACCCTAACCCTCTCCCGGAGGGAGAGGGGACTGACCGTGTTGATTGTTCGAGATTCGCCGACCTGAAATGCCGAGGCGTACTCAGGCTGGTAGTCGTTTGTGATGGCTTTTTAATTTTGAGGCGAACTCAGGCTCCGAAATTTCCCCGATCTGCTCCCTTTCCCCCTCGCCCCCTTGGGGGAGAGGGCTGGGGTGAGGGGGATCGAGTTCACAGAACACACAAAGTTTGCGCCTCAATCCGCAACCACAAAAAAGCCGCACGATCGTTAAATCGTGCGGCTCTTTAACAGCGGTCTATCAAGTGTCTTGCTTGTCGCTCAGCACTTTACCGGTGGTGGCATCAAAGTCCACGTCGAACTCTTTGCCGTCAGCAGTTTTAAGTTCAACTTCATACTCATAACCATTGAAGTGGTTATCCAGGTCGGTGTCGGTAATCGTTGCGCCCGGGTGCAGTTTCAGTGCTTCGGCGTTCATCGATTCCAGCGACTTGATTTTGCCGTCCTTGACCAGTTGCGGGATCTGGTCGATGCGAACATCAGCCTGAGCCAGGCCAGCGGTGAGGGTCAGGGCAGCGGCGGTAAACAGGGCAGTCAAAGTTTTCATCGGTTCATTCCTTGGCAGTGCGTTGAAGTGGTTGATCTGTGTAAGTGGGTTCAGATTAACCAGCGCAACTTAATTCACCCTTAAATCTCTGCTCCGCGATAAAACTGCTCTTTGCGGGAGCGAGCCTGATCGTGAAGCAGGCGACTCGATAACAAGTCAGAAACCGTTCTTCTTCAAAACATCGTCAATGCTGCCAGCCGCCGGACGCTTATAAAACTTCAACAGTTCACTGGCGCGGTTGGTAAAGATGCCGTCGACACCCGCTGCCATGACTTTCTCGTAGTCCACCGGCTCGTCGACCGTATAAACATGCACCAGCATGCCCTGATCGTGGGTGTACTGATTCATCCACGGTTGCACCAGGTCGGAATAGCTCTGATCACCACCATGAGTCAGCTTCGCCGAAGGGCCGGTGCCGATCGCGCCCTGGGCCTTGGCGTAATCGACCCATTGCTTGAATTCCGCTTCTGACTTCGGTTCCTGCTTGCCGTAGAAAACGTTTTTGTCTTTCTCGCCGGACGCGGCAAACGTCACAGCGGATTTAGGTTCGATGCTGCCTTCGCCTACCCATAACAGGAGGATCTTCGGCACTTGCGGCATTTCCTTTTCCAGCAATTGCAGGCTGTTCTTATCGAAGGTCTGCAGGATCACCTTGCCTTTGCCCTGACCGACGCCCAGCGCACTTTTCGCCAGTTTCGAACCGGCCGGGCTCAGCCAGCCGCGATCCTGTAGTTTTTCCTTGAGGTCATGTTCTATGCCGGGAAACAGCTGCGGCTCTTTGGTTTCGATGTACAGGCCCGGCTTGTGCTGCGGGTTGGCGCGGGCGATGTCGATGATTTCATCGAGGGTAAGAATTTTCAGCCCGGCGTAGGAAGGTCGCGCGCGATCCGGGTATTTAGTGTTGAACCAGCTGCCGGCATCGAGGGTTTTCAGTTCGGCCATGGTGAACGCGGTGGCCGGGCTGTCCTTGCGCTCGGGGAATTTGCTGGCGACGTCGGTGGTGCGTTGCAGGTTGTCGTCGTGCAGGGCGAAGAGCACGCCGTCCTTGCTGCGCTGCAAATCCATTTCCAGGTAATCGGCGCCGAGGTCACGGGCCAGTTTGTAGGCCGCAGCGGTGGATTCCGGGGCATCGAACGACGCGCCACGGTGGGCAATCACCGCCGGATGCGGAATGCCATGGGCGGCAGCGATTGCCTTGGGCTCGGGGTGGCTGGCGGCATGCGCCTGACCGAGGCCGAACAACAGACTCAGCACCAGAGCGCTTCGGGTAAAAGTGGCAGGCATGGTCGAGTTCCTTTCGCAGGTTTTTTTCGAGACGTACCTTTTAACAATTGACGCGCCGCAGGGCTATCGCCAGACCGACATAAAGCGAGCAAAACGGAAATTTCCTGCACTTTTGTGGCGCTGTTTGCAGTACGCTTGCCCACGGCAGACGCCCCGGCAGAGGGCGCACCGCTGCGTTGCCCTGCGTGTAAACCATCATCATCTTTCGTGAGGTTTACCATGCGCATCACCTCCCAAATCATCTGCCAGGCCGCCGACGATCTCAAAGGCTTCGTTGGCCTCAACCGCAAGACCGGTCAGTACATCGTGCGCTTCAGCGAAGATTCGTTCGGCATGGACGTCGCCGACGACGGCATCATCCCCGCCAGTGAATTCGTCTGGGCACCGCTGTCGGACACCACCATGACGCTCAAGCGCGAGTTGATTCAGTTGCTGCTCGATCAACACATCGACGACCGCATCAACATCACCGAACCCTTACGGGTTTACATGAGCAAGGTTGAAGTGCCGGAGATTGTTGCGGTGCGGAGTCTGGTGCGCGGTTGAAGTTTTGCTGTGTGGTTGCGGGCCTCTTCGCGAGCAGGCTCGCTCCCACAGGGATTTCGTGAACGCCACAGATCCAATGTGGGAGCGAGCCTGCTCGCGAAGGCGACCTTAGTTCTGGCACACGTGAGCGTGCAACTCGCTGGTCAGTCCTTCGATGCGCTCGGTGAGGGTTTTCGTCATTTCGGTAAGGCGGGTGTTTTGTTCCAGCAATGCCAGCAATTGCGCGGAATTCTTCGCCGCCTCTGCCTGACGTTCGGTATTGGCCAATGCCAGAGCTTCGCGGTGCTGCGCATCGGCGTCGGCCTGCGCTTTGTCGCGCGCGGCCTGACGGGTTTGTGCAAGCAGGATCAATGGCGCGGCGTAGGCCGCCTGCAGGCTGAAGGCCAGGTTCAGCAGGATGAACGGGTAGACGTCGAATTGAGTCACGCCCCATGCGTTGAGGCCGATCCATACCGCAACGATCAAGGTTTGCGCGCCAAGGAACAGCGGCGTGCCGAAGAACCGCGCAAAGGCTTCGGCGCGCAGGGCGAAGGCATCGTTGCCGAAGGTCGTATTCAGGTGCGCGTGGGGGCGGTGAAAGCGCAGGTGATCGATGGGGGCGTTGGATACTTCGGGTTTTTCGTTATTCATGGGGCACTCGGCGGGGCTTGGGACGTGTCGTCACTATAGCTCTGCGTTGTGGCGGCCGATCTTCGCGGGCTGCCCACGAAGGTCGCGACTCGTTCTATCGACCCTGCACAAACCTCAATTTGGCACCCGCTCATTGGCAAACATGCTCACCGCATCCACCGCCTCACTGGCGCCGTCGCGAATCTGCAGAATCACCGTGCCGGCCTGATTGGCCAATTCCACACCTTCTGCGGCGCGGTCGCGGGTGCCTTGCATGCTTTTGATCGCTTGCCGCGTTTCACTCTGGATCAGACTGATCATGTTCGAGATCTCGGCAGTAGAGCCGCTGGTGCGCGCTGCCAGTTGCCGCACTTCATCGGCGACCACGGCAAAGCCGCGACCCTGTTCACCGGCGCGTGCCGCCTCGATGGCCGCGTTGAGGGCGAGCAGATTAGTCTGATCGGCGATCGCGCGGATGGTGTTGACGATGGCGGTGATCTGCTCGGAGCGGTCGCCCAGTTGCGCGATCAGCGTTGAGGACTGGCTGATGTCCTCGGCGATTTCGCGCATTTCGCTGGCTGCCTGTTGAATCACTTGCGTGCCTTGCTCGGCGACTTTTCGCGTTGCTACCGAGATGTGGTAAGCGGTGCTGGCACTGCGCGCGTCCTGCTCGTGCTGCTCGACACGAGCGGTGACGTCAGACGCGAACTTCACGACTTTGTACAAGCGCCCCGAAGCGTCATATACCGGGTTGTAGTTGGCCTCCAGCCAGACGATCTGACCGCGCTTATCCACGCGCTCGAACTGTCCGTGGAAGAACTCGCCCTGATTCAGGCGCCGCCAGAAATCCTGATAGGCGCCGCTGTTGACCAGCGCCGGAGTGCAGAACAGGCGGTGATGCTGGCCCTTGAGCTCTGCGAGGCTGTAACCCATGCGCGTGAGAAAATTCTGGTTGGCGGTAAGAATATTGCCGTCGAGATCGAACTCGATCACCGCCATCGCGCGATCGATCGCCTGCAGCTTGGCGTTGGCCTCGTTCTCCTGCTGCACCTTGGCGGTGACATCCATCGCGTACTTGACCACTTTGATCACCCGTCCCGACGCATCCTTGATCGGGTTGTAACTGGCCTCCAGCCAGATCGGCTGGCCTTTGCTGTCGACCCGTTCAAAAGTGCCGGACTGGAACTGACCGTTTTTCAGGCGCGACCACAACTCGGTGTATTGGGCACTGCGCCCGAACTCAGGTGTGCAGAAATGCCGGTGCGGCTGACCAATCGCTTGGGCAGCCGTGTAACCCATGGTCTTGAGGAAATTGTCATTGGCACGCAACACCACGCCATCAAGATCGAACTCGATCACCGCCATCGAACGGTTGATCGCTTCGAGCATCGCGGCCTGGTCAAAAACGGTGTGTTGCAGTTCAGCGAGGGCGGCTTTCTGGCGATTGAAAAACATGCTTGCGGTACTCGGGAAGTGGGGAAAATCAAAAGAATTCAGTCCCTATTCCTGCGCCGGCAAACCGAAATGCACAGGCGGCATTCGGTGGTGACTGCTCAATGCCAACGTTCCGTTACTGGCAGATGGCTACTTATACAAAACTTAATAAAGTTGTACAAGAAAGGAATTTTTCGCGAGTTTGTATAACTTTTTACGAAATTAGTTGTACACGGCTCGACGAGCCGGTGATTCACCGCTGATACAGTGCCAGGAACATCTCCAGCGCCGACTCGGCAACTGCATTCTGCGCGTCTGGATCAAGGGCCGCGCGACCCAGCGAGATCTGCGGCCAGAACGCGAATGCCTTGAGCAAACCTTGTACTTGATGCGCGGCAAATTCTGGATCGACCGGTTTGAGCCGTCCGTCGGCTTGCGCCGCGCGTATCCAGACAGTCAGTGCTTCCTCGCGCTCGCCCATGCGCTCGATCATGTTCTGCGCACGTTCAGGGGAGTGAATGGTTGCGGCAATCGCCACCCGGGCGAGGGTGAGAAAATTCTCGTCGGCCATCATCTGCACTTTTTCTCGCAGCATCTGGCGCAGTTGTTCGTGCAGTGGTTGCTCGCGGTTGTAGCTCACCGATGGCTCGGCAATGATCCGTGCCCACAACTGATTCAGGATCTCGGCGAACAGCTCTTCCTTGCTCGGGAAGTGGTTGTACACCGTCCGCTTCGACACGCCGGCCGTAGCTGCGATCTTGTCCATGCTGGTGATTTCGAAACCGTGGTCACGGAATTCGGCGATCGCCGCCTGGATGATGGCTTCGCGTTTGCGGTCAGTGAGGCGTTGTGGCGCGGTCATGAGCGGGCTTCGGCAGAGTGGAATGAAATTACACTCGGCAGTTTACTTGGCGCCGGCTTTGATGCAACCTAGAAACTACACCGCTCAGTGTAATGTTGCGTTAATCCTCGCACCTTACAAACCAGAGCGTTTGGCCTTTGCGTGCAGCTTGGCCATTTTCATTTCCCGTGGAATACCGTGCAGCACACGGTTTTTCGGAGTCGTTCAGTCATGGCCAATCCAGTCTCTCTCCCGGATAACACTCCCACGCCTGAAGCCTCGCGACAGGATCAAGGGCTGTTTCGCAATCATGCGCCGGTGCAGCGCGAAGGGCTACGCAAAATGCTGCGGATCATGTGGAACATGATTTTCCACAAACCGCGCAACACCCGTCCGACCGCCGCCATCCCTGTGCAGCCGCTGACCCGTGAAGATCTGCTCGCAGCGCCCAATCACAGCGTTTACCGCTTGGGGCACTCGACGCTGTTGCTGAAGATGCGCGACAAATTCTGGATCACCGACCCGGTCTTCGCCGAGCGCGCCTCGCCGGTGCAATGGGCGGGTCCGAAACGTTTTCATCAGCCACCGATCAGCATCGACGAACTGCCGCCGATCGAAGCGGTGATCCTCTCGCACAACCATTACGACCATCTCGACTACGAAGCGGTACTCAAACTCGCCGCCAAAACCACTTACTTCCTGACTCCGCTGGGCGTGGGCGACACCCTGATCAAATGGGGCATCGACGCCAGCAAGGTGCGCCAGTACGACTGGTGGCAGGGCACCGAGATCGCCGGTATCCGCTTCGTCGCCACCCCATCGCAGCACTTCTCCGGCCGTGGCCTGTTCGACGGTAACAGCACGCTGTGGGCGTCGTGGGTGATGATCGACGCCGACACACGAATCTTCTTCAGCGGCGACAGCGGTTACTTCGACGGCTTCAAACGCATCGGCGAACAATACGGCCCGTTCGACCTGACCCTGATGGAAACCGGCGCCTACAACGTCGAATGGCCCCACGTGCACATGCAACCGGAAGAAACCCTGCAAGCCCACATCGACCTCAAGGGCCGCTGGCTCTTCCCGATCCACAACGGCACCTTCGACCTGGCCATGCACGCCTGGCACGAACCCTTCGACCGCATCCTCGCCCTCGCGTGGGAACGCAGTATTGCGATTACCACACCGCGAATGGGGGAGGCGTTCAACATTGCGCATCCACAACGGGGGAGTGCGTGGTGGATGGCGGTTGAAGAGGAGAGTGATGCGGTGGTACAGAACGCATGAATCCGTTCAGTTGGTGAGGGGCGTCCCCCTCGCCAGCTTAATCAGCCATCGCAAAATCCCCACGCCCCACCGATTCCCCTGCCATACCCTGCGCCCTGACACTGCGCCCCGGTGCGAACCCCGGAAAGAACACCAACCCCTGCGCTTCAAACCGATAAGCCAGTGCCAGTCTCGCGGCGTCCGCCACTTCCTGCTGCGCTTCGAACCGCTGGATATCTGCCACCGCCACCTCGGCCTCGCGCGACAGTTGTTCAACGCTCCAGCCCAGCATGGCGCGGGCCTGGACGCAGTGGGTCGGGGTGAACTGGAAAAGGGCAATGCGTTCGAGGACGTGGTTCATCGCAAGAGAGGCCATGGTGTGCTCCGGGCTCAAAAGTGCTGATTGAAAATGTACTGTGTTTTTGTACAGTTGTTTTCGGCCGGGATCAAACGCATTTTTCGAATTTGCCTAGTTCGTCGGCTCCAACCAGACGGACGGTGCCTGTCCCAGCACACGCCGAAACATCGTCGAAAACGCCGCCGGGCTCTCGTAGCCGAAGTCCAGGGCAATCCGCGTCACCGCTTCCCCCGCCGCCAACCGTGCCAACGCCTGCACGACGCACGCCTGCTGGCGCCACTGACGAAAGCTGAGCCCGGTCTGCTGCCGAAACAATCTGTTAAAGGTACGCAAGCTTATGTGTAACTGGTCGGCCCAATCCTGCGGCGATTGATGGGTATTGGGCATGTTCAGAAAGGTCTGACACAGACTGAGGAGCTTTCCTTCGGCTGGCATGGGAATGTGTAGGGGAAGGGGCGCGCTGCGTGTCAGTTCATGCAACAGCAGGTTGATCAGCACACCGTCGCGTTCAGTCTCTTCGTACATGAGCGGCACTTCCGCCGCTTCCATCAACAAATGCCGCAGCAGCGGCGACACATTGAGCACTTGGCAGTCCGGCCCCAGATCCACTTTGCCCGGTTCGATATACACGCTGCGCGTGCTCACCCCGAGCATCAACACCTCATGGGCCACGCCCGGCGGAATCCACACCGCGCGTTGCGGCGGCACCACCCAATTACCGTTTCGGGTGCTGACCTGCATCACGCCCGTGGCGCCGTAGAGCAATTGCCCACGGCGATGCGTATGAAACGGGAGTAGGTGGCCGTGGGAATAATCGGTACCGATGGCCACGACCGGGCGAGGTGTGTCATCGAGCTGATTGATCGAAATATTGCGCATCAGGCGTGTTCCAGCGATTGGCGTAAACGCGAACATTATTGGCCCAACTACTGAAGCCGGCCAGTGCATCACGCTCTAATGTCCTGGGCTCCCCCGATCCTGGACGCCCACCATGTTCTACCTCCTGCTTACGCTGTTCGGTTGCCTCACCGGCATCAGCGCCGTGCTCTTCGGTTTCGGCGGCGGCTTCGTAATCGTGCCGCTGCTCTACCGCATGCTCACCGCCAGCCACGCAGCAGACGACCCCATCGCGCAATCGGCCATGCACATCGCCGTGGCCACCTCGACCTGCGTGATGATCGTCAACGCCCTGATCGCCACACGCAAACACCAACGCGCCGGCAATCTGCTCCGGGACTACCTCTGGCCATTGGGCGGGTTTATCGGCGTGGGCGCGGTCGTCGGCGCCATCGCTGCGATGTGGGTCAGCGGCCAAGTGATTCGCTACGCCTTCATCGCCTACCTGGGCGTGACCATCGTCGATTGCCTGCTGCGTCGCGGATTTCTCACCCAGTCCCAGACGACAATCCCACGGCGACTGACCTCAACAGAAACATCCGCCGGCGGCGTAGGCATCGGCGCCATCGCGACCTTCCTAGGTGTAGGAGGAAGCGTCATGACCGTGCCGCTGCTGCGCCGCTGCGGGCTGAGCATGTCGCAAGCGACGTCCATGGCCAATCCGCTCAGCGTGCCGGTAGCGCTGGCCGGGACGCTGACGTACATGGCGCTGGCCGGTTTCACCGAGGCTGATCTGGGGGGTTGGTATATCGGGTATGTCAATGTGCTGGCGTTTGCGCTGCTGACGGTTGGCTCGTTGCTGGGGATCAGATTGGCTGCGCGGTGGATTGGGCGGATACCGGATCGGGTGCATGCCTGGATCTATATTGGTTTGCTGATCGTGGTGCTGCTGAGCATTTCGCTCAAATGAATCGTTGATTGGCGCAGGCGAAAGAAATCAGAATCAGCGGCAGAGCGTTGCCTCCAGTCTTCAGCAGAGAACCAGGATGTTGATCTTCAATTGCACCGAAGCCGCCAGCAAGTTTTTCAGCCGTGTTCATAAAGGCCAAACGATCACGCCGGTGGACACCAAACCGCCGTCATCAGTTATTGAGGATGATGAGCTGAACGGCGCGGACGAACAGTGGTTGGTTCATGCGATCACTGTGCAGCGCAAACATGTGTTGTTGGTCCTGCACATCAAAACCCGCTATTGCGTGATCCTGGCTGATGCCAAAAAGGCCGACGCCGAAG
The DNA here is from genome assembly GCF_030687105.1 of Pseudomonas sp. FP1762. Classification (NCBI taxonomy): domain Bacteria; kingdom Pseudomonadati; phylum Pseudomonadota; class Gammaproteobacteria; order Pseudomonadales; family Pseudomonadaceae; genus Pseudomonas; species Pseudomonas sp. FP1762. The sequence goes on along the minus strand of NZ_CP117458.1, from coordinate 4,477,279 downwards.
GGTTTGTAGCGTGGTTTAACGAGCGTTGGCGCGAAGGTCTGATCCGCGATGCAATCAATCATGACCTCATGCAATGGGTTGATGCGGGGACAATGACCGATCGTCTCGAGCTGAGTCGCGAGTATCGTTTTTATCGCCGTGGCCATCGCAGCGCACAAAAGCACATCGAACAAGTCGCCTGGTTTTTCGAGGATTGCGCGGCAGAGTGGGGCTGTTTGCCCCAAGGCGAACGTGCAGCTATCGGTTTCGATGCGCGGATGAACTCGCAAATTCGAAACACCAAGGACCGAAAAGATTACTTTCGCCCTGATGAAGAAATGCTCGCTCATTGGCTGCGCCAGTATTGCGGAGTGGAAGATCTGGGCGTTCAGGCTGCAGTTGAGCGACGCAGGGAGGCGGAGCGGGAGATTCGAGCGTTTGAAGAAGGGGCACGCATCAACTGAGCGTCACTCCAACCCCGGCGCTTCACGAATAATGAAGTGATCCAGGTTCTCGATATTGGCATTGAAGACCTCGAAAGGTTTTTCGGGGTTCTTCTTGCCGGGCACCTGCTTCAACTCCGGCGTCACCCCATAGAAGAAACAGAACAACGTCTTGTCGCTATCCACCGCGTGCTTGATCTCCTCCAGAAAGGCCTTGCGCTTGCGGTAGTTGTCGATCAGCTTCTTGTTCAGATAAACGCTGACCGGATACGGCTTCTTCTTACTGTCCTCGGGCTTCTTGAACCAGACCTTGTCCTCGAAGTCGATCCGAAAACTGGCACTGTGGAAGTCCTCGATCTTCTTGATCCGCCCCCAGTAAATCAGCCCCTTGTTGTCCGTCAGATATTCGATCTTCTTGAAGAACGAACTGTACGGCGCCGTATGCTCGCCGACCTTCAACGGCATGCGCTTGAGCAAATCCTTGTCGGCGAAGTTGGAAACAAAACACTCCACCGGATGCGCAAACACACTGGTCTTGTCCGGCGCCGACTCACGACTCGCCGACTCTTTACCATTGCCCGCCGCCGCCCGCACCGAGTCATCGCGCAACACATCCGCCGCCCCCGCTGGCGCGACAGGCTTGCGCACATACTCACGCCGGGTCAGCAACAACTCCGATGGGAAATGCTCCTCACGCCCGTCATCCACCTCGCCATCCGCCGTCTCAACGCCAGAAGCCGACGCCTTCAAACTCACATACGGACAACCCGCCACATGCTGCGTGGTGGGCAGATTCTTGAAGTGCGGCGTGCGCACGTAATTCACATTCTTCGCGTTGAACGTACCCAACTCATTGGAAGCCTCGAACGCCGAACGACAAGCATCGCTGGGGCACTGGAAGTGTTCCTTCGCCGAGTCAAACGCCACCGTCTCATCGAAATTGAGATCGCGAACGTCATAGATCGACAACTTGTCGTCGAGGCTGAGGCAGTAGGCGAGATCGAATTTCATGGTGGGGCTCGGATCCTTGAGTGGGGGAGGGGTATTAATAGCGGGAGGCGGCGCGGGTTGCACTGATTGTTTTCAGGATGATGCGGGATTTGTGGGAGGTAGCGTGCTGGCGACTCCTAGCATCAACCAGATTTCAATACTCACACCGCCATTGCAGGTTACGCATCACCCTGTGGAGAGGGAGCGTGCTCCCGCTGGGCTGCGGAGCTGCCCCAAGAACAGCAAATACGGTTGGTCAGATAAACCGCGATTATTCCTTTTCGAGTCTTCCTACGTTGTCATACAGCAAAGCAGTGAAAGCCTCTCTGTCGTCAGAATGGTGGCAGCGTCGATGACAGTTTGGGCACAGCGCTACGGTGTTGCTCTTCAAGTCCGTCCCGTTGTCCGACAAATGCTTAACGTGGTGAACCTCAAGGTAAGGTTCTCCATTCATTTCAAAAGGACCTGTTTGTCCACATCCCTCACAGACACCCTTGGCGTTGAACAGAATCCAATCTTTGACTTGGGATATGCGGGCATAGGTTTTGATTGTCCTGACGATTTGCTGGGGTATCTGCGCACCCTCTGGCCCACTCACAAAATCACGATGTTTCGCTCGTTGTACATTTCGAAGTGATGATTCTTCTTGCGTGGAAGGTGTACCGGAATCCAGCGTAATAAGACCTTTCGATTCTAAGATTCTGATCAGGCGCGCAGTAATCCCTGAACCGAGATTCACCTTTGGTTTGTAGCTAGAGATCGTTTTCAGCCCAAGATCTTCGAACAGAGCGGTAATGTTCTGCAGTCGATAGTCGATCGACTTGGTGTTTCGCCCGGCGAGTACGCCGCTCTGCAGACGCCTGTGCTCCGAGGACTTATTAAATTTTTGATCATTTGCGTAGCGGGCCTGAATATCGAGATAGCCATCAACCGAAGCTTCAAGCTCCTCATCCGTCCAGCCACTATTTTCCTTTTCCGTATCCATAAAATCGCCGAGGGTTGAAAACCCTCGGACGATACTGAGTGGCCATTACTGTTGTCTACGAAAATTCCTACAAAAAATAGCGACGGATCTCGCATGTGATCCTACAAGCGTATCGCTTACCCCATTGAATGCTTCGACGACTGAAACGTCTAAGCGAACCTCCTTCACCAAGGTTTCGTCGCGGTAGCTTTTTGCGGTATTTGATCGCTCAACAGATAGGGCATGTCTCGCAGTCGAATCCAACCTTCGTTTTGCCAATGTAACAGACTCAGAGACATCTCTGGCCAATCTAATAAACTCAGCATCGGTCGATTTAAATGTCCCGAAGGTTCAGCATCGTGCAATGTCGGCACCACCTGATGAGTCAGCCACTCACGCAACAATTGATTCCCCGGAACATAGTGATACACCAATAATGCGTATACAACTGATTCGCTTATCATCAGTTGCTTGTCGGGTTGCTGGAAATACTCAATCCACAAAACGCGACGCTGATCTTAATCTAGTTTGTTGACCACGCGCTCACTCAAATGGATACCCATCAATCGACCAGTATCGCGGGCACAGAACAAGGGCTGATCTTCCAATAGGAAGGCGTGAAGAGCGAGATGGTGGCGGGAAAAGACGGTTACAGGCAGAGTATCAGAAATTACTGCGCCATGATTCTGGGTTGGGTGAAGCTTTGGTTGTTCAGGTATATCCATTACCTCTTCGCTAGATTTTGGCAGGCCTGACCCAACATAGATTACACATAAGAAATCCCAACAAGCAGTGCAACGACATAATTGACGCATGAACCTTCAAAGGCGATAGCGTGTATTGTAATTGGCAAAGCTCTCTACGGTAGGCGTTTCTTAGGCGCCTGTATAAAATAATATCAGTAAAATGGTTTTTTTGAAAGATAGGGCTTTTGTTCAAAACTTGTAGAAGTAATCATCTGTTGATGATGCTGGTTTGATGCTTAGAGTTAGGGGTTGTAAGATTAACGGTCTGTTTTTAGTTGCCAGTGAATCTGATACCTGGCGGTAGAAATTATCTCGTCAAAAGATCTCGCTTGAATATTGGGTTCGTTATTTTCCGTTGGGTAATTCGATGATTTTTTTCCGCCTATTATTAGTATTTCAATTTTTTTATTTATATTTTGTTTTAATGCGTGTCGGTAGCTCGCTGCTTGAATGTAGTCAGAGTGATTTATGGGGTGTGAAGGTCTTTTAAGCTCGATTAACAAATAGTCACCATACATATTTTCATGTAATAATAAATCTGGTCGAGAAGAACCATTTGTACCTGTAAAAGATTTTTCAAGATGGTTCTCTATTTGGCGCTTTAGTGTGATATTTGAGCTGAATAGGGAGTATGTCGAGCCTAGTATCCATAGGTTGTTTTCTATCGCGGTATGCATTTCTTTTTCAAGTGTTCTTGGATTTAGTGCGAGTGACTCCAGGTGATCGAGAAAAGTAAGGCGAGATTTTGCGTTTTTGATAAGTCTAGAGACTTCGTTCAGTCCAAAGTCGTTGAGGGATTCCGCGATGTTAACGATATCAGCTCTGTCAGTGGTTGCTATATGTTTTATGATCGCTTTGTAGTCTGTGTTTTCCAGTGCATATAATGTGGTTTTTATAATATTTTCTATTTCTTCTATTGGTGTTTTGAAGTGTTTTGTTAGTATCTCTTTAATTGCTAATCTGGCTATCTGGTGGTTGTCGTTCGGTAACGATGTTAGCCTGTTTTTAAGGATGGTTTCTAAACGGGTCTGTAAGTTTTTAGCGAGGTTTTTTGCCGGTAAGTATCCAGAGATTCGAGGGTGTTCGATTGATTCTAAGGCGTTTGATATACACTGCATGCGAAACTCTATCGACGCCTTGGTTCTGGCTGACAGTGCGCCCTCTCTTAACTCTCGGTTGAAGTTTGCTTTACTGTATGGTGTGGACGTTTTTTCAAAATCAAGCATTTTTAGATAAGCATCTATGGACGCTTCTAGTTCTAGGTCATTCCAATCATGTATGTTGTTAATCAAATTATTGTCTCAAGCAGTTTTTATTGATTCGGGCGAGGGCTGTAAGGCTTTTTTCTTGAGTCTTCACCGTTAACCCCCAAGTATCGCCACAGCATTGGATGCACGTAAAAAAAAGATGATCTTTTTACTTCGCTTTCTGAAATTTCAGGATCGTTATCTTGGCTCCATATAGTAGATGAGTAACTATCTCTTTTTACGCCGACTATTCCCACTTTGTAGAGGTTGCGCAACAGTTGATTCAGGAAGGTAGATCTAGATATAGTGTTGTCTTGGACAAGTGATCGCGCAAGTAGCGCCATTGGATCTTTCGGGGATTTTTCATTAATGGCTAATTCAATTGCAATTTCTTCAATTTGTTCTCTGGTGATTTCTGAATGTTTGAATCCATCTTTTCTTTTTTTAAGTATCTCGCAATAGCTTCCTAAGAGAGGGAAGTCACCAAACCATTCATGGCATAACGAGTTGAATCTCTTCTTCGAATAAGTTATTTCAGCGTCTCGTATCATTTTTGCAGTTATTTTTGGATGGCCTTGTGCTTGTTCCAAACATTCATTCATGAACAAAATCGCATCTCGAGGTCGCATTAGCGTTCTATCAAGCATGAAGTCTAATGATCTTTCGCTACCCACATGAGGTGGGAGTATGTCCTCGGATTTTACTCGGTCTTGGGTATATGCTTGTCGAATCATAAGGCTCGTGCGCTTGTCTAACATTTCCTCTATTTGTTCTTTGTTCCATTTTATCCGTAAAAACATATCCTCATATTTTTCTTCTTGGAAACCGGCATCTCTTGTTCGGTCAAATACTCGGCCAAGCAAATCAAGTCTGAGTGCGACAATGATTTTAACAGGACTTACTTTCCTGAAAGTCTTTATTGTTTCTATCAAGGCCCGAATAAGTCGGTAACGCATCTCGTCTTCGACCCAGTTATCATCTAGCTTGTCGATGATGATGAAAAATTTTTGTTGGCTGTCGTTAAATATATCTTGAGCTAATAAGTTTATGACGTTATTAAGGTCTTGGACTTGTACTTTGTTTACAATGGCCTGGGCGCGACTGCATATTTCTTGTTTTGACTCTCTCGTCAGTTTTTCTGCTCCTGAGGCGGTGATTGGGATTCCGAGTGCGTTTAGATCTATATCTCCTTTAAGTTCATTCTCCAGCTTGGTTGTTAGCTCTCTGATTCTTGTGTCTGTTTCAAGCCAAAATTTATCTCCCCATTGACGGAGGTAGTTGATGGCTTTTTCTTTCTTTTGGTCTCTTCTGAAAATTTCAGAAAGGCGTGCTAAAAACGTTCTGTTAGAGTTTTCGTTGGTGATTTTAAATTTGTTTTTTATTAACTCTACGGATAAAACGTGTCGCCATAGGAGTTGGTAGAATAAGTCGAGGTTTACTCCTAAGCTTTCAAAGAATGTAAGTATGTTTGAATTGGATATATAGCTGATAGATAGCTCTTCTGGAAGAAGTTCTATTACATGCTCTTCTTTTTGTTTTATTTTTTCCAATAAGGCACTTTTGCCGGCACCAGTTCTCCCAAGAGCAATGCATCTAGGATTATGAATCTCTGTTAAGACTTCAAAGTCACCGGTATCGAGAAAGCAGTCTTGCAGAAAGCGATGGTCGTCCTCTGCGCTCATAGCGCCTACAGACATATGCTTTTTATATTTGAACTGTGGAGCGGGGTCTTTTTTTTCGATGCCCATATCGTTCTCCAATAAAAAAGCCCCGCGTTTGCGGGGCTTTTTAGCTTTCCCGACAAAAAGTAAGGTTAGCTTTTATAGCATGGGGTCATATTGCCATCAATCCCAGCTCAACGCCCCACCAGTCTGATACTCAATAACCCGCGTCTCAAAGAAATTCTTCTCTTTCTTCAAGTCCATAATCTCACTCATCCAAGGGAACGGGTTAGTCGTCCCTGGATACTCTTCCTTCAAACCGATCTGCGACAAACGACGGTTAGCGATGAATTTCAGATAATCCTCCATCATCGCCGCATTCATACCCAACACCCCGCGAGGCATGGTGTCACGGGCGTATTCGATCTCCAGTTGCGTACCCTGCAGGATCATCTGGGTCGCTTCTTCCTTCATTTCGGCATCCCACAGGTGTGGGTTTTCGATTTTGATCTGGTTGATCACGTCGATGCCGAAGTTCAGGTGCATGGATTCGTCGCGCAGGATGTATTGGAACTGCTCGGCGACGCCGGTCATTTTGTTGCGGCGGCCCATGGAGAGGATTTGGGTGAAGCCGCAGTAGAAGAAGATGCCTTCCAGAACGCAGTAGTAGGCGATCAGGTTGCGCAGCAACTCTTTGTCGGTTTCCGGGGTGCCGGTTTCGAACTTCGGATCGGAGATCGAGCGGGTGTACTTCAGGCCCCAGGCTGCTTTCTTCGCGACCGATGGGATCTCGTGGTACATGTTGAAGATTTCGCCTTCATCCATGGCCAGCGATTCGATGCAGTACTGGTAGGCGTGGGTGTGGATCGCTTCTTCGAAAGCCTGGCGCAGGATGTACTGGCGGCATTCCGGGTTGGTGATCAGGCGGTACACGGCCAGGACCAGGTTGTTGGCAACCAGGGAGTCGGCGGTGGAGAAGAAGCCGAGGTTGCGCATCACGATGCGGCGCTCGTCGTCGGTCAGGCCTTCCGGGTTTTTCCAGAGGGCGATGTCGGCGGTCATGTTGACTTCTTGCGGCATCCAGTGGTTTGCGCAACCGTCCAGGTACTTCTGCCAGGCCCAGTCGTACTTGAAAGGTACGAGTTGGTTGAGGTCGGCGCGGCAGTTGATCATGCGCTTTTCGTCAACGGCGACACGGGCGGAGGCGCCTTCGAGTTCGGCGAGGCCTTCGGCGACGTCGAGGGAGTTCAGTGCAGCCTTGGCGCGGGCCACGGCGGCCGAGTCGTCGGCGGTGACGGCGCGGGCTTCCAGCGCTGCGGCGCCGCCGGCGTTGTCGAGGCGGTCCATGTTGGCTTCGCTTGCGTGGCCGGCGTTGGCGCCTTTCACGGTTGCGATTTCACTGTCTTCTTTATCGAATTCGTCCCAGCTCAGCATGACGTGTCGTCTCCTGCGTGAGGGCTTGTGCCCGTGTGAAACCTGATGGGTTGGTTTTTCACACGGCCAAACAAGCCGCGTTGGATGTCGTTTTTTGCAGCGCTGCACGCAGGCAAATAAACAGAAATTTTGACGGGTTCCGAGAGCCTCTGATGGGCGCAATCAGCGTCGGGCACTGTTGCGGGGCTTCAGAATGGCTTTTGCTCCCTGTAAGGGAATATTGCTGACCCGTATGGGGCGGCATTATAGGGAAATTTTTACCGGCGTGGTGCGGCGAATCGGCTCATGGCGAGGCCGAGGAGGGGGTGGATTTCGGTCCGACCGAGGGATTACAGGGCTTTGCGCGGAATCGACCCGAGCAGATTTTTTTTCGTTAATTTTTTGGCAGGTGGTTTTTTGTTTAAAAAATAGCCAGAAAATCGGGTTTTTCACTATATCTAGTGTTTTGCAAGCCTTTTTCGCGGTTCCAGACACAACTGAGCCCGACCGTAGCCGGGCTGGAATCGACCCTCAATGTAGCGCTGAGCGATCCGATTCGGTGCAGTCTGGTTCAGTTCGTGCAGCCATTGCCCATGATGCTGTAGCGCAGGATGTGGCGTTGGCCTTTGGAGTCGTCGTATTCCATTTTCGCCGGTACTACTTCGCAGACATTTGGTACTTCGCTCATCGATACAACTTTGGCGATGTCCAGATGTGTGGAGTAAGTGTATTCCTCGATTACCGGTTGTTGCTGTGCGACATCAGTCGGGACCTCGTCTGCCATGGCGGTTGCGCACAGACTGCTGAGGGCCAGAACCAATAAAGCTTTCATTTCTAATTCACCTTTTTGAGGTCGAGTGGGGTCACGCAACCTTTTTAGGGTTGCGTGTGGAGCTTGAGTAGTTGATGCGTTACTTGGAGCGCTGGATTAACGGCCTTCGTGGGGGCTGTAACGTTGTTAATCGCGGTTGCCTTGTTGGCGAGGTGAATTTTAGGGCGGTGGGGCCGGGGTAAACAGAGCGGGTTTTGATAAACACTTTTGGCATATTTGGTAACAATCCCCCAAACACCCCATTCCCTGTAGGAGCTGCCGAAGGCTGCGATCTTTTGACTTTGATCTTGAAAACAGATCAAAAGATCGCAGCCTTCGGCAGCTCCTACAGGGGGGGCGCGTGCAGGGGGAGGCTTGTTACTACCATCGTCGAATGGTTCTATGGGCCCCACCCGGCTACAACAGGGTCATACAAAAACAACTATTACACCGAGGTAGGAAAGATGAGTGCGGCTTCTCTGTATCCCGTTCGTCCCGAGGTTCTGGCAAACACGCTGACTGACGAGGCGACCTACAAAGCCATGTACCAGCAGTCGGTCGTCAACCCTGACGGCTTCTGGCGCGAGCAAGCCAAGCGTCTGGACTGGATCAAGCCCTTCACCACGGTGAAACAGACCTCGTTCGACGATCACCATGTCGACATCAAGTGGTTTGCCGACGGCACCCTGAACGTTTCCTACAACTGCCTCGACCGTCATCTGGCCGAGCGCGGCGATCAAGTCGCGATCATCTGGGAAGGCGACGATCCTTCCGAAAGCCGCAACATCACCTACCGCGAACTGCATGAGCAAGTGTGCAAACTGGCCAACGCCCTGCGTGGTCAGGACGTGCACCGTGGCGATGTGGTGACCATTTACATGCCGATGATTCCCGAAGCCGTGGTCGCCATGCTGGCCTGCACCCGGATCGGCGCGATTCACTCGGTGGTGTTCGGCGGTTTCTCGCCGGAAGCCCTGGCCGGTCGCATCATCGATTGCCGTTCGAAAGTGGTGATCACCGCTGACGAGGGTATTCGTGCCGGCAAGAAGATTTCCCTCAAGGCCAACGTCGACGACGCCCTGACCAACCCGGAAACCAGCAGCATCCAGAAAGTCATCGTGTGCAAGCGCACCGGTGGCGACATCAAGTGGAACCAGCATCGCGACATCTGGTACGAAGACCTGATGAAGGTCGCGGGCACCGTTTGCGCGCCGAAGGAGATGGGCGCCGAAGAAGCGTTGTTCATCCTTTATACCTCCGGCTCCACCGGCAAGCCGAAGGGCGTGCAGCACACCACCGGCGGTTATCTGCTGTATGCGGCGATGACCCACGAACGCGTGTTCGACTACCGTCCAGGCGAAATCTACTGGTGCACCGCCGACGTCGGCTGGGTCACCGGTCACAGTTACATCGTCTACGGCCCGCTGGCCAACGGCGCGACCACCGTGCTGTTCGAAGGTGTGCCGAACTACCCGGATATCACCCGGGTGGCGAAGATCATCGACAAGCACAAGGTCAACATCCTCTACACCGCGCCGACCGCGATCCGCGCGATGATGGCCTCGGGTCAGGCTGCCGTGGAAGGCGCCGATGGCAGCAGCCTGCGCCTGCTCGGTTCGGTAGGTGAGCCGATCAACCCGGAAGCCTGGGACTGGTACTACAAGAATGTCGGCAAGTCGCGTTGCCCGATCGTCGATACCTGGTGGCAGACCGAAACCGGCGGCAACATGATGAGCCCGCTGCCGGGTGCCCATGCGCTGAAGCCGGGGTCGGCGGCGCGTCCGTTCTTCGGTGTGGTGCCGGCGCTGGTCGACAACCTCGGCAACATCATCGAGGGCGAGGCTGAAGGCAATCTGGTGATTCTCGATTCGTGGCCAGGCCAGGCGCGTACGCTGTACGGCGATCATGATCGTTTCGTCGATACCTACTTCAAGACCTTCCGTGGCATGTACTTCACCGGTGACGGCGCGCGTCGCGATGCCGACGGTTACTACTGGATCACCGGGCGCGTAGACGACGTGCTCAACGTCTCCGGCCACCGCATGGGCACCGCCGAAATCGAAAGCGCGATGGTCGCGCATCCGAAGGTGGCCGAAGCTGCGGTGGTGGGTGTGCCGCATGACATCAAGGGGCAGGGCATCTATGTCTATGTGACCTTGAAGAACGGCGAGGAGCCGACCGAGCAATTGCGCCTGGAGCTGAAGAACTGGGTGCGCAAGGAGATCGGCCCGATTGCTTCGCCGGACGTGATCCAGTGGGCGCCGGGGCTGCCGAAGACCCGTTCGGGCAAGATCATGCGCCGCATCCTGCGCAAGATCGCCACGGCGGAATACGACGGGCTGGGCGATATCTCGACCCTGGCGGATCCGGGTGTGGTGCAGCATTTGATTGATACGCACAAGACCATGAATGTTGCTTAAGCGTTAGAAGCATAGGAGCCCTGTCCGGTAATGCCGGGCGGGGCTTTTTTATGGCTGTGAGGTTTGTGGTAGCTGGGAGGGCCTCTTCGCGAGCAGGCTCGCTCCCACAAGGAAACGGGCGCATTTCAAATGTGGGAGCGAGCCTGCTCGCGAAGGCGATCTGTCAGACACCGCAGTAGTCAGCTGTAGGAAACCGCAACACCCCAACCAATAATTATCGATCTCCCCCGTCAGACCTTTCCCGCTGTTACCCGCCACAACCCAATGTGTAACCGCCCGCGCCAAACCGGGGCGAAGGGAAACGCGGTGCGCCGTTTTAGAGCCTCCAAAGCCCTGCTGAAAAATAAGACATAACGCTGCGCTTGCCGGATTAGAAGGGTTTACGAATAATAGGCCCGCAACTTGCAATATGTATCGGTTCACTGTCTTTTGCTCTTGCATGAAATTGCAGGGCTGTCAATGAGCTCAAACCGCTTTCTCGGTGCATCTGTAATTAGTTGTCGCATTGAAGAAATATCGGCTTCGGGCCTGTCGTTAGAATGCCGATCACTCGCTCATCGTGGCTGACGTTGAAATCGCCTGCGGTTCCAATGGGAAATTTCCGTCGATGCGCAACCGATTTCCGATTCACCCATTCGCATATTGGGCTGTCGCTCACTCTGCCGTTTTTGCCCTTTACCGATGGAGTCCCAAGATGAAGAAACTTGTGCTGCTTGGCGCCCTGGCACTGTCCGTGCTGTCGATGAATGCCTTCGCTGACGAAAAACCGCTGAAGATCGGCATCGAAGCGGCTTACCCTCCATTCGCTTCGAAAGCACCGGACGGCAGCATCGTCGGTTTCGACTACGACATCGGCAACGCGCTGTGCGAAGAAATGAAGGTCAAGTGCGTGTGGGTCGAGCAAGAGTTCGACGGCCTGATCCCGGCTCTCAAAGTGCGCAAGATCGACGCGATCCTGTCGTCGATGTCGATCACCGAAGATCGCAAGAAGTCGGTCGACTTCACCAACAAGTACTACAACACCCCGGCGCGTCTGGTCATGAAGGCCGGTACTCAGGTCAGCGAAGGTCTGGCTGAGCTGAAAGGCAAGAACATCGGCGTACAGCGTGGCTCGATCCACGAGCGTTTCGCCCGCGAAGTTCTCGCTCCATTGGGCGCCGAGATCAAGCCGTACGGCTCGCAGAACGAAATCTACCTCGACGTGGCTGCCGGTCGCCTCGACGGTACCGTGGCTGACGCTACCCTGCTCGATGACGGCTTCCTGAAAACCGACGCCGGCAAAGGCTTCGCGTTCGTTGGCCCGGCCTTCACCGACGTCAAATACTTCGGCGACGGCGTAGGTATCGCGGTGCGCAAGGGCGACGCCCTGAAAGACAAGATCAACACTGCCATCGCGGCCATCCGCGAAAACGGCAAATACAAAGCAATCCAGGACAAGTACTTCGCCTTCGATATCTACGGCAAGTAACACGTCTCTGCGACAAGTCCGAAATGGCGCAAGCAACAGAATCTCTGCGGTTTGCGCCATTTTTTCATCCCAACTTTCGAGGACCTGAATCATGTTGAAAGGCTACGGGGCTGTCATCCTCGATGGCGCATGGCTGACGCTTCAGCTCGCCTTGTCGTCCATGGCTCTGGCCATCGTTCTCGGGCTGATCGGTGTCGCGTTGCGCCTGTCGCCGGTGCGCTGGCTGGCGTGGCTGGGCGATCTGTATTCGACGGTGATCCGCGGCATTCCCGATCTGGTGCTGATCCTGCTGATCTTCTACGGCGGTCAGGACTTGCTCAATCGCGTCGCACCGATGCTCGGCTATGACGACTACATCGACCTGAACCCGCTGGCCGCCGGTATCGGTACCCTCGGTTTCATCTTCGGTGCGTACCTCTCGGAAACCTTCCGTGGTGCGTTCATGGCGATCCCCAAGGGCCAGGCCGAAGCGGGCATGGCCTACGGCATGAGCAGTTTTCAGGTGTTCTTCCGGGTGATGGTGCCGCAGATGATTCGTCTGGCGATTCCCGGCTTCACCAACAACTGGCTGGTACTGACCAAGGCCACCGCGCTGATCTCCGTGGTCGGTCTGCAAGACATGATGTTCAAGGCCAAGCAGGCGGCGGATGCCACGCGTGAACCTTTCACCTTCTTCCTCGCAGTGGCGGCAATGTACCTGGTGATCACCAGTGTTTCGTTGCTGGCATTGCGTCACCTTGAGAAGCGCTACTCGGTAGGCGTAAGGGCGGCTGATCTATGATCTTCGACTACAACGTCATCTGGGAGGCACTGCCGCTGTACTTCAGCGGCCTGCTGACCACCCTCAAACTGCTCGCGCTGTCGCTGTTCTTCGGTTTGCTCGCGGCGTTGCCGCTGGGGCTGATGCGCGTCTCGAAAAACCCGTTCGTCAATGGCGCCGCGTGGCTGTACACCTACGTGATTCGCGGCACGCCGATGCTGGTTCAGCTGTTCCTGATCTACTACGGTCTGGCCCAGTTCGAAGCGGTACGCGAAAGCTTCCTGTGGCCGTGGCTGTCCAGCGCAACGTTCTGTGCCTGCCTGGCTTTTGCCGTGAACACCAGCGCCTATACCGCGGAAATTATCGCCGGCAGCCTGAAGGCCACGCCGAACGGTGAGATCGAAGCGGCCAAGGCCATGGGCATGTCGCGCTTCAAGCTGTACAAGCGCATCCTGCTGCCGTCGGCCCTGCGCCGGGCGCTGCCGCAGTACAGCAACGAAGTGATCATGATGCTGCAGACCACCAGTCTGGCGTCGATCGTGACCCTGATCGACATCACTGGCGCGGCACGTACCGTCAACGCGCAGTTCTACCTGCCGTTCGAGGCGTACATCACTGCCGGCGTGTTCTACCTGTGCCTGACCTTCATTCTGGTCAAGCTGTTCAAACTGGCCGAGCGTCGCTGGTTGAGCTACCTCGCGCCACGGAAGCACTGATATGCAACGCATCGACCACGTATTGCCGTGGAGCCACCTGGGCAGCGAGCGCAAGGTTTCGGTTTTCCGGTTCGGTGAGGGCGAGCGCAAGGCCTACATCCAGGCCAGCCTGCACGCCGATGAACTGCCGGGCATGCGCACCGCCTGGGAGCTGAAAAAGCGCCTCGGCGAACTCGAAGCCCAAGGCTTGCTCAACGGCGTGATCGAGCTGGTGCCGGTGGCCAATCCGATCGGCCTCGGGCAATTGCTGCAAGGCAATTTCCAGGGCCGCTTCGAGGCGGGCAGCGGCAAGAATTTCAATCGTGATTTCGTCGAGCTCAGCGCGCCGGTCGCGGCGGCGCTGGGCGAAAAACTCGGTGATGATCCCCATGCCAACGTGCGCCTGATCCGTCAGGCAATGGCCGACCACCTGGCCGGATTGCCTGAAGCAAGCAGCCAGTTGCAAGGCATGCAACGTGTGCTGCTCAGCCACGCCTGCACCGCCGATGTGGTGCTGGATCTGCACTGCGATGCCGAAGCCGCGCTGCACATGTATGCGCTGCCGCAGCACTGGCCGCAGTGGCGTTCGCTGTCGGCACACCTGAACGTCAAGGTAGGTTTGCTCGCGGAAGATTCCGGCGGCAGCTCCTTCGATGAAGCCTGCTCGTTGCCATGGCTGCGCCTGTCGCGGCAGTTCCCCGAGGCGCAGATTCCGCTGGCGTGTCTGGCGACGACGATCGAGCTGGGCGGGCAGGCCGACACCGGCCGCGTCGAAGCCGAGGCTTATGCTGAAGGCATTCTGGCGTTCCTTGCCGAGCAAGGTCTGATCACCGGCGAGTGGCCGGACCCGGCCTTCGAACCGTGCGAAGGCATGCCCTTCGAAGGCACCGAATTGTTGTTCGCACCGCACCCCGGTGTGGTGAGTTTTTCCCGCAGGCCTGGCGAATGGGTCGAGGCGGGCGATGAGATTTTTCAAGTGATCGACCCTGTGTCCGATCGGGTCAGCACGGTATGTGCTGGTACGTCCGGGGTGCTGTTTGCCATTGAACGGCTGCGCTATGCCCAACCCGGTTTCTGGCTGGCCAAGGTGGCGGGGCGCGAAGCGCTGCGTCACGGGCGCTTGCTCAACGACTGACTGACTGTTTTTGTGAGAACCGACCGCATGTACAAACTTGAAGTCCAAGACCTGCATAAACGCTATGGCAGTCACGAAGTGCTCAAGGGCGTGTCCCTGAAAGCCGCCGCCGGCGATGTGATCAGCATCATCGGCTCCAGTGGCTCCGGCAAAAGTACTTTCCTGCGTTGCATCAACCTGCTCGAGCAGCCGCACGCCGGCAAGATCCTGCTCAACAACGAAGAGCTGAAACTGGTGGCGAACAAGGATGGCGCGCTGAAAGCCGCTGATCCAAAACAGCTGCAACGCATGCGTTCGCGCCTGTCGATGGTGTTCCAGCATTTCAATCTGTGGTCGCACATGACCGCGATTGAAAACATCATGGAGGCACCGGTGCACGTGCTCGGCGTACCCAAGTACGAAGCGCGCGAAAAAGCCGAGTACTACCTGAACAAGGTTGGCGTGGC
The DNA here is from genome assembly GCF_030687105.1 of Pseudomonas sp. FP1762. Taxonomy (NCBI): domain Bacteria; kingdom Pseudomonadati; phylum Pseudomonadota; class Gammaproteobacteria; order Pseudomonadales; family Pseudomonadaceae; genus Pseudomonas; species Pseudomonas sp. FP1762. The sequence goes on along the minus strand of NZ_CP117458.1, from coordinate 4,462,101 downwards.
CCATCGCAAAGACGCGTTCCCGGGGCACATGTCCGGCGGCGAACAGCAGCGCGTGGCGATCGCCCGTGCGCTGGCAATGGAACCGGAAGTGATGCTGTTCGACGAACCGACTTCGGCCCTCGACCCGGAACTGGTCGGCGACGTGCTGAAAGTCATGCAGGCGCTGGCGCAGGAAGGCCGCACCATGGTCGTGGTGACCCACGAAATGGGCTTCGCCCGTGAAGTGTCGAACCAGTTGGTGTTCCTGCACAAAGGCGTCGTCGAAGAAAGCGGCAACCCGCGCGAAGTGCTGGTCAACCCGCAGTCGGAGCGCTTGCAGCAGTTCCTGTCGGGCAGCCTGAAATAAATCAGGGCTGCCGTTGTGCACCAGATTAGGTCATGCTTCGCGATCTTCTGGCTGGCTCAGATCCCTGTGGGAGCGAGCCTGCTCGCGAAAGCGGTACAACAGCCAGCAATTATGTTGACTGGTACACCGCCTTCGCGAGCAGGCTCGCTCCCACATTCTGATCTTCACCGGTTTCAGGATTTGTATTCATTTCCGGGCTAGCATTGGCCCATGCCTTCATCACCGTTGTTCGTTTCGGATTGCCCGCCCATGACTGCCCATCGAATTGGTTTCCTGATTTGGCCCAGCACTAAAGCGTTGACGCTGGCGCTGGCGGAGGAGGCCTTGCGTGTTGCGCAGCGGGTGCACCCGGACGTGGTTTACGAACTGTCGTTCTTGCAGGCCGAGCCGCAGAGCGAAGGTGCCTGGCAATTGCCCGGCGAGCCGTGGGCCGGCAAGCTCGAGAATTTCCAGAAACTGTTCCTGCTCGCTGACGAGCCACCGACCACGCTCGCGCCGGCGCTGAGCAGTGCGCTCAAGCAACTGGTGCGTGCCGGTTGCGTGATCGGTGGTCTCTCGGCCGGTGTCTATCCGCTGGCCCAGCTCGGTTTGCTCGACGGTTATCGCGCCGCCGTGCACTGGCGCTGGCAGGACGATTTCGCTGAGCGCTTCCCGAAAGTCATCGCCACCAGTCATCTGTTCGACTGGGATCGCGATCGTCTGACCGCTTGCGGTGGCATGTCGGTGCTCGACCTGTTGCTGGCGGTGCTGGCCCGCGATCACGGCGCGGAACTGGCCGGTGCGGTGTCGGAAGAACTGGTGGTCGAGCGCATCCGCGAGGGCGGTGAGCGTCAGCGCATCCCGTTGCAGAATCGCCTCGGCTCCAGCCATCCGAAGCTCACCCAAGCGGTGTTGCTGATGGAAGCCAACATCGAAGAGCCGCTGACCACCGACGAAATCGCCCAGCACGTGTGCGTATCCCGTCGGCAGCTGGAACGGATCTTCAAGCAATACCTCAACCGCGTGCCGAGCCAGTACTACCTGGAATTGCGCCTGAACAAGGCCCGGCAGATGTTGATGCAGACCAGCAAGTCGATCATCCAGATCGGCCTCTCGTGCGGCTTCTCCTCGGGGCCGCATTTCTCCAGCGCCTATCGCAATTTCTTCGGTGCCACGCCGCGCGAAGATCGCAACCAGCGGCGCAGCAGCAGCCCGTTCGAATTGTCGTCAGTGCCGCCGGAGCGTGGCTGAGCGCGGATCGACCCTCAATCGATTTCCATGCCGCCGGAGAAATCATGGAAATCCTCAATCGTCTGATACGCGGTGTCGTTGCTCGACTGCTGCTCCAGCAGGCGCAATTGATACGCCGCCTCATACCGCTGCAGGCGCTGCAAACTTTCGGCAGTCAGCGGGTTGTCGCTGAAGTCGTATTCGGTCAGCACGTCGCCGGGCTGTAAAGGAAACTCGCCCGGCAACTCGGTGATCGCGTTTCCGGACAAGTCCGCGTACATCAATCGAGGCAGTTCGAACAGGCCGTCAGGCACCTTGCTCAAGGCACAGTTGCCCAGACGCACATCGGTCATCTGCGGGAAATGACTCAGATCCGGAGCGATGTTGAGCGGATTGTCGCTCAGGTCCACCGAACTCAGGTTTCTCAGCGTTGCGAATGCTCCTGCGGTCTGCGCAGTCAACGTGATCTCACTGCCCGGCAGATATAGGCTGCGCAGCCTTTCCATGGCGAAAATCGGGGCGGGAATCTCGCCCAGCGGATAATTGCGGATGTCGATGCCTTTGAGCTTCGGGAACAGCTCCAGCAGACGATCGATCCGAGGCGCAGCGGACGCTGTGGTGGTCAGCTTCAATTGTTCGATGTGGTCGAAACGCGCGGTCAGCGGCGGCAGCTCACCGGTAAACGACAACTCGCAGCTGACCCTTGGCCCTGTCAGGAACGAGGGCGCACGGCGCAGGTCGTCTTCGAGGTTTTGCCTGAAGTGCTGGCGGTTGAGTCTTTCCCTGGCTGCCGCTTCGGTCGCAAGCGGCATCTGCGTGTCAGTATCGTTGGGAGTCTCGTTGGCCCAGGTATCCAGGCGTTCGAGCAGGCTGGTGAGCTCGGTTTTGCGGCGCATCAGCTCAACACGTCCATCGGCCAGCGTGCCCGCAAGCTTGTAGACCAGATCGTTGGCATCGAAGCCGAACAGCGATGGATAAAGGCTTTGCGCCAGATCGATGTCTTGCTGTTGGACCCAGACACCGAAGTTGTCAGCCTTGGCCTGAAATGCGGCCTTGATCCGTTCTCTGGAAGCAACCGACAACGGGTTGCCGCCCAATTCAATACCGCGATCGGAATACTGCGTCAGTTGCGCCGGCAATTCGCTGATGTTGTTGTCGCTCAGCAACGCGACTTCCAGGTGCGGCAGCTGTTCCAGCCCGGCGGGAACGCTATCGATGCCGGTGTTGATCAGGTCGATGAACGTCAGGTTCTGCAGGGTCGATAGATCGGGCGGCACCTGCAGAGGGTTGCTATACAAGTCCAGAGATTTCAATCGGGTCATCGTGGACAGGATCGCTTGTCCGGCAGGATCCAGAGTGATCTGGCACTTGCTCAGCATCAATCTCTCAAGCAACGGCAGGCTTGGCAACGATTGGGGTATCCGGCCCAAGGCGAAATCCTGCAGTTCCAGTCCGCGCAGGCCGCTGAAGCTTCGGAAAAACCCATCTGGAATGTTCAGCCCCGGATTGCCCTGAAGGTTGAGATGCGTGATGTGGCTGAAGTCAGCGGTCAGTTCCGGCAATTCGCCGGTGAATGTCGCATCGGCTTCGAAAGTATTGAACCGCAGGGCTGAGTTTTCGTTTTGCCGGCCGCGCCAGAGTTTCTCAAGGTCGCTGCTGAATCTTTGTCTGGCGGCGAGTTCTGCAAATCTTTCCGGCGCAGTCCAGGGCAGCTCTGTCGAAGGGTTGTTGACCGGCAAGCGCGCGCTCCATGTGTTGAGATCACTGGTCATGCGGGCGATTTCCGCCTCCCATCTGATCAGTTGCGCCGTGCCGGTCTGTAATGTCCCGGGCAGGCGATAAATCATGTTGATCGCAGCGTTTTCGCCCAGTCGCGGGAACAGTCTCTGCGCTATGGCAATGTCAGCCGATGCCGGCTTGATCCGGAAGTTGCGCCCTTGTGCGGCGTAGTAGCGCTTGACGCGCTCGCGGGCATTCATGGAGAGAGGATTGTCGTTCAGATAGACGCTGTCGGCCCGCTCGGGATGCAAACTGAAAACAGCGTCGGGCAGCACGGTTATCTGGTTGTTATTGAGATGGAGCTCTCGCAGCAGCGGATGCTCGGCGATGCCCTTCGGCACGCTCGTCAGTTCGCTATGGCCGAGCGAGAAGTTCGTCACCTTGGGCAGGATTGTCAGGTCTGGCGCGTTTGTCAGGGGGTTATGGCTCAGATCGAGCAACCGCAACTCGGGCAGCGCGCCAAGTACCTGCTGCCCGGCAGGGGTAAGCGTCAGCGCGCAGTCATTGAGTTTGAGCTCTTTGAGATAGTGCAGACGGCTGACGAATGAAGGGATGTCATAGAGTGTGAAAGCTTTCAGTTCCAACATCTGAAGATTCGGGAACAAGGCAGCGAACGGCTCCAGTCCCGCGATCGTCACGTTGCCCGCCAGCTTGAGGCTGGTAACGTGATCGAAGTTGACCGTCAGGCGCGGCATTTCGCCGAGGAACTTGAGGTCTGCCGCGAAAGAAGTCGTGCGCCTGCCGGTACCCATCGATCTTTCGCCCCAGAAATCCTTTATCAATTGCTTGAAGTCCGAGCGTGCGGATCGTTGCGCCAAACGCTCGCTTGCGCTCAAGGCCTGACCGGTAACCGGGTGCGCAGACGGCGTTGCCAAGGCCCAGCGGGTCAGGTCATCGCGCATCTGTTGCTGTTCTGCTTGCCAGCCAAGCAGCTGTTGGCGACCGTCGGCCAGGTCGCCGGGCAAGTCGTAAATCATCTCGCTGGCCTCTTGCTTGTTCAAACCGGGAAACAACTGCCGGGCGAGGCTCACGTCCGGCTCGGCCGCCAATACGTCGAAGTCGTTGCGATGGAGGCGGTAGTAGTTTTTGATCTGGTCGCGGGTGGCGGCCGATAGCGGGTTGTCGGCAAGGTCAATGCCGTCACTGCGCTCGGCGGGGAGGTCGAACAGCGCCTCGGGCAGTTGCGTGATGCGGTTGCCTGCGAGCACTGCGGTTCGCAACCCCGGATGGCTGGCCAGTCCTTCGGGAACGACGGTCAGCCCGCAGTTGGACAGATCGAGATAGATCAATTCGGGCAACAAATTCAGGTCGGGGAACGTACCCAACGGATTGTCGCTCAGGTCCAGTGAGTCGAGGCTGCCAAGTGACAGCAGCGCAGCCTGATTTTCCGGGGTCATGACCACGCCACAATTTTTCAGCTCCAGATCGCTCAGTTGAGGCAGTTTTGCTTCGCCCAGCGCAAGCGGTCCCAGTTCGAAACCGTTCATTTTCAGCTTGGCAAGGTTGGGGAAGCACTCCACGAAGCGCAGGGCAGCGGTGCTATTGGCGGTGCCGGTGAGGTTCAGCTGCGTCGCGCGCTCGAGACCGGCGCTGAGTATCGGCATATCCCCACTGAACGTCGCCGTTGCCCTGAGTTCTTCAAGGCGCGGGTACAGGGGCGGGCTGCGCCAGAATTGCTCGATCTGTTGCGCAAAGGATCGCCGGGCCTCCGGTTCGCGGGTTTGCGCCTCGAGGGGAAGACGTTCCCCCGACTCAGAGGCGGTCACGGTGGCCTGGTTGATCCATTGACTGAGTTCGAGATTCAGCACGCCGAGTTCATTTTCCCAGCGGGACAACTGTGCGCCGCACTCCGCCAATGGCCCGGGCAATCGGTACAACACCTGTGTTGCGCCTTCCGTGTCGAGGGATGGAAACAAGGCGATGGTGCGTTGCAGATCTTCCTGCACGGGCCGGACGCCGAAGTGCCTTCCGGTGTGCTCGTAGAACACTTTTACCCGCTCGCGAGAAGCCGCCGTCAACGGATTATCGGCGAAGGTATAACCATCGCTGAGGGAGCTTGCCAGGTTGAAAAAACTGTCCGGTATCCGCGTGATGCGGTTGCGATCGAATTGCGCCGAAATCAGGCGCGGATGATCCAGCAGATCGTCGGGCACCGTGTGAATGCCGGTATCCGACAGGTTCACGTAGCGCAATGAAGGCAGTGTGTGCAGGTCCGGAGGCAGGCCCAGCGCATTGCCTTGCAGATCGAGCAGGGTGAGCTGCGGCATGGCCGCGAGCACTGACTCTGTGACCGTCGTCAGACTGATCCGACAATTGCGTAAGCGCAATTCGCGCAGCGAGCGCATCGAAGTCAGTGCTTGCGGCAGGCTCGACAGATTGAGATTGCGCGCATCGATATTCTGCAACTGGCTGAAGGACTGCAGAAAGCTGTCGACGGAGGTGGTCATCGGGCTGCCATCAATGGCGAGCGAGGTGATATGACTGAAGTCTGCTGACAACACGGGCAACTCGCCCATCACCGCAGGTGTAAGGCGCAAGGCGTATCCGGCGGCAAAGCCCCGGTGATTGATACCCGTGACGTGCTCCCGTCTCCAGGCTTTGAGCAATTGCTCCCGTAGCAGCCTGCGATTCTGGATTTCGGCGCGCTTCTCCAGCGAGGTGAGCGCCGTGCCGGTTTCCGGGCGCACGGCGGGGGGATTGTTGGCCCAGACATGCAGTTCGTTCTGCAATTGCAGGTAGTCATTTTGCAAACGAAGCATTTCGGCGCGCGGGCCTGGGGGACTGCTTCGCATGCTTTCGGCGAGGAAGCGCACTTCATGGTTCGACATGCGTGGATAGAGCACCCGGATGTCTTCTTCGAGGGTGTGCGGCTGGTAAGCGGGGCGTGGCGGACGCGGAGCATGGGCGTAACCGTCGGTACCGAGCAGGCGCAGGGTGTCGACAGCCGGCGCTCGGGACGGCGCATCGGCAATCACCTGACGCCACTCGTTGCGCTCGAGCGTGCGTTCACGAATGGCCGCCTTCAGCGCCTGACCCTGGCCGATCCGCATGTCCAGGCTCTGGCGCTCGCTGTCGGGCAATGCGTACAACAGGCTGGAATAGAAATCAGCGAACGAATGCAGCTGCTGCCCACGATCGTCATAAGGTTGGTATTGGCCATCGTCGCGGCGAACCAGCACCTTGTATTCGGGCGCATCGTCACGGCCGATCGTGTCCAGTAACCGGCCCTCGTAGCGCCCGCCGCGGATTTCGATGCGTACATCGCCGCTCCAGCCCGGCAACAATTTGAGGCTGTGCAGCGCCAGAGAATCAGAGTCGTGATTGCTCACCGAATCCAGCTCAAGGCCCTCATATGCGCGGGCAACGCGCACCTCCTCACTGGCCATCTGCATGAGTGCCTGCTGGCGCGGGGGCAATCGTCCTTCGCTGATCTGCAACAATTCGCTGCCGGTCGCGGTATCGAGCAGTTCGCGGGTAATGCTGGCCGGCAATTGGGGAGGGTGGGTCTTGAGTCGTGCCGCCAGCGGGTCGTCGAGGTGCTGAAGGGCTTGATAGCGCGACTCGAACAGCGCGCTCGTGTTGCGTCTGGCGAGGTCGGCCACTTGCTTGCGCAGGTTCTGGCTGCGGACCTCGATGGACGGCGTCGGTCCGGCGAAGGGCTCGTCCAGCAAGGCTTTGATCTGCGTCTCGTCGAGGGCTTGGAGCAGGGTTTTGAGCACGTCGCCACCGGCCAGCGTGTCGTGGCGTAGTTCGATCACCGGCAGGCTTGTGTCGGCAGACGATTGCCACAGTTGCTCGCCTTGGCGATCGAGCAGACGCAGGCATGTGTCGCCTGGCCAGCGACCGTATTCGCTGAGCACCTGCAGTTGCATGGCCGGGTCGGCGCGCAGAAAAATTTCAGCGTCATCGCTGTCGAGCTGGTCGATGAAGCGTTGCAATTGCTGATCGATCTTGAAGCGCTGGATACTGTCGGCCAGCAGCGGCGGGACCTTTTCCTGCTCGACATGCATTTTGCGCAACGCGTCTTCGCTGGTTCCGCTGATCTGCAGCACGGTTTCGCGCTCGCTCGTGGACAAGCTCTCGACCGCAGGGCCGATTCGGCGCAGCGCAGTTGCGCCATCCCACTCCAGCGGTTGCTCCAGTTCAGTGTGCCAGGCACCTTCGCCATTGTGGCGCAGCACCGGTTGGTATGCGTCGGGGCGACTCGGATGTTCGATGCGGTACTGCCCCGGCACCTGACTTTCCGTGACCGCAAAGTGCGCATCCTCCAGTGGCAACAGGCGCTTGTCTTCATGGGTATGCAGACCCAGTGCATCGGGTTGCGAATCGGCACTCGGGCGCTGCGGATGTTTGTAGCGTTCGAGATCCGGTTGCCAGTAGCGGGTGTCACCATTGGCCAGTTGTACCGGTTTGAAGCGGTCGATGAACGCCACGATTTCCTTGGGCAATACCTTGCGAAACTCGGCCGCGCCAATCGCACCGCCGACGGCGAACATGCCCAACTGGATCATCGATTCCACGGTGCCCATCAAGTGTTCGACCGCTTCGGTCGTGCGCCCCTGCGCCCACTCGACAATGCCTTCGAATACTTCATCGAGCATCTGATAGGCCATGTACGCCATCATCGCTTCACCGAGCACCGGCACGAACGGCGCGACGATCATCGCCGCGGTCTGGGCGATGGAAGAGAGGATGTTGACCAGCGAATCCCAGAATGCCCAGCGCGCCCTTTGATCAACCAGGGCAGTCGGTACGGCAATGGTTCGGGCGTCATTGAAAATCTTGTTCAGCTTTGCCTGGTACAGGTGCTGCCAGACATCGTCGTAAAACGGCGTCAGCGCAGTCTGCAGGTCGGGCCGCTCCACCGGGGCTTCGCGCCACGCCGGCAGCGGGTCGCCGGGTTCGTGCGGATGCCAGCGGATTTCACTCAGCCGGCTGTTGAGAGTGCTGAAGAAGAAACCGCGCTGGTCGTGGTTGACGAAGCGGCTGAAGAACTGCTGATAGTCCCTGGAGCGCAACTGGCGCGTCAGTTCCACGACCATTTCCAATGGCGAGGCGTACTCCTTGAACGGATGTTCGGGGTCATCCGGGACATAGGCGACGACGCGCGCTGCATTGCGCGTCATGTACAGGTCCGGGGCGAATACCACGATGCCGGTCAGCGGTGCGCAAAGCATCGTCATGTCATGACACAGCAGCGGGGCGCCATGCACATGCAGGCCTTTCATGCCGTCTAGCATGGCCTCGATCATGCGCACCGCGTTTTCCGAGACATCGCGGTTCATCCTCGCCCATTGCAGGGCAGACTTCATCGCGGCCTTCTGGCTGGCGTCGATCTTGCCGCGCAAGACCGACGCGACCATCGGATCGGAATAGCCCAGATTGTCTTCCAGACTGGCTTTGTATTTCGCGCCGATATCCAGTCGACGGCACAGTTTTGTGAAAGCGGAAATGCTCAGTTTCGCCTTGATCTCGGGCAGTGTTTCAAACTGTCCCGTAGCCGAGGGCGCGCGGGTGAATGTCGACTCGGCTTCGAAGGCGTCGTCTTCGGTTTCCCTGTCTTCGAAGTTATGCAGCGCCGCCTCAAGCAGTGACACGGACCAGGCGCGGGCGCCGGTGCGGATCGGAAACCACGGGGTGGTGGCGGGAATGTACAGGCGCACGTAGGTGTTTCTGACATCCAGCTCCAGATCGAAGCAGCGTTTCAGCTCGGCCTTGAGCAGGGGCTCGGCGAAAGCCGCAGCGTCCTGCAAGTGTTCCAGGCTTTTATCGACCCGGCTCTGCGCGCTGATATGCGCCGCCCCAAGGCTTTTCATCAGCGCGTGCTGTTCGGCTGGCGCGTTCTTGAGCGCGGCCGGCTGTTGCGGGAGGCTGCTTTTCAGTGCTTCTCGCCGAATGGCTGAGGTGTCGCCCAGCCAAGCGGGAATCGCGTTTTTCAGTGGTTGGTAATGTTCGTCCGCATGTTGCGCGTCATGTGCGGCATCCGGGGTTGCCGATGGGGGTGCTTCAGACAAATGCATGGCCATTCCTTGGCGTTGGGAAGAACCCTCAGCAAATCAGCAGCAAGCGCCCCCCGTGCGGTAGATATTTATGTCTTTGCCGTGGGGGCTGGCTTGGTATCCTGCGCGGCCTGCCGCAAATCGGCCGCGCCCGGTAAACTGCGCCTTTGCGACGCTATATGTCGCATTGCCGTAAACCCGGGAAAATCCGGGGTTTGCGCTATAAGAAGTTGTCGCTTGGCGACAAGGCCGGGCACCCAACTGTCCTTACAATCCCCTCATCGCTCGCCAGTTCCAGGCGGGTGTTCCTCTTCAGGAGACTCCGATGTCCGTTGAGCACGCTGCGGTACAACGCGCCGATTTCGACCAGGTAATGGTTCCCAACTACGCGCCTGCCGCTTTCATTCCGGTGCGTGGCGCCGGTTCCCGGGTCTGGGATCAGGCCGGCCGCGAGCTGATCGACTTCGCCGGCGGGATTGCCGTCAACGTCCTGGGCCACGCGCATCCGGCGCTGGTCGGCGCGTTGACCGAACAGGCGAACAAGCTGTGGCACGTGTCCAACGTGTTCACCAACGAACCGGCCCTGCGTCTGGCGCACAAGCTGATCGACGCCACGTTTGCCGAGCGCGTGTTCTTCTGCAACTCCGGCGCCGAAGCCAACGAGGCCGCATTCAAGCTGGCCCGTCGCGTCGCATTCGACCGTTTCGGCACCGAGAAATACGAAATCATCGCCGCGCTGAACAGCTTCCACGGCCGTACCCTGTTCACCGTCAACGTCGGTGGCCAGTCGAAGTACTCCGACGGTTTCGGCCCGAAAATCACCGGTATCACCCACGTTCCCTACAACGATCTGGCCGCGCTGAAAGCCGCGGTGTCCGAGAAGACCTGCGCGGTCGTGCTGGAACCGATCCAGGGCGAGGGCGGCGTACTGCCGGCCGAACTGGCTTACCTGCAAGGCGCCCGCGAACTGTGCGACGCGAACAACGCGCTGCTGGTGTTCGACGAAGTGCAGACCGGCATGGGCCGCAGCGGCAAGCTGTTTGCCTACCAGCATTACGGCGTGACCCCGGACATCCTCACCAGCGCCAAGAGCCTGGGCGGCGGTTTCCCGATCGCGGCAATGATGACCACCGAAGCGCTGGCCAAACATCTGGTCGTCGGCACCCACGGCACCACTTACGGCGGCAACCCGCTGGCCTGCGCCGTCGCCGAAGCGGTGATCGACGTGGTCAACACCCCTGAGGTGCTGAACGGCGTGAACGCCAAGCACGACAAGTTCAAGACCCGCCTGCAACAGATCGGCGAGAAATACGGCCTGTTCACTCAGGTGCGTGGTCTCGGTCTGCTGATCGGTTGCGTGCTGAGCGAAGCGTGGAAAGGCAAGGCCAAGGACATCTTCAACGCCGCCGAGCAGGAAGGCCTGATGATTCTCCAGGCTGGCCCGGACGTGATCCGTTTCGCCCCGAGCCTGGTGGTGGAAGACGCCGATATCGACGCCGGTCTCGACCGCTTCGAACGTGCTGCAGCGAAGTTGACGCAAGCCTGATGGACCTTTCGGCGCCTGGAGTTTTCCGGCGCCGAACCAATTTTTGATACCGGGCACATCCACCTGTTGGATTGAACCTGTGGTGAGGGGATTTATCCCCGATGGGCTGCGCAGCGGCCCCAGATTTTTGGGGGTGCTTCGCCCCCCAGCGGGGATAAATCCCCTCGCCACAAGTCCCATTCCTGCATCGATCTTTATGTGGGCCCGGTTTTTTCTGTGAATATTGAAGAGAAAGGAGTGACACCATGCTGGTGATGCGCCCCGCGCAAATGGCTGATCTGGGCGAGGTACAGCGTCTGGCTGCGGACAGCCCGATTGGTGTCACTTCCTTGCCGGATGACGTGGAACGTCTGAGCGACAAGATCGCCGCGAGCGAAGCCTCGTTCGCCGCCGAAGTGAGCTTCAACGGTGAAGAGAGTTACTTCTTCGTCCTCGAAGACTCGAGCACCGGCAAACTGGTCGGCTGCTCGGCCATTGTCGCTTCCGCCGGTTATTCGGAGCCGTTCTACAGCTTCCGCAACGAGACTTTCGTCCACGCCTCCCGCGAGCTGAAGATCCACAACAAGATCCACGTGCTCTCGCAGTGCCACGACCTGACCGGCAACAGCCTGCTGACCAGTTTCTATGTGCAGCGCGAACTGGTCGGATCGCCGTGGGCCGAGCTCAATTCCCGTGGCCGTCTGCTGTTCGTCGCCAGCCATCCTGAGCGTTTTGCCGATTCGGTGGTGACCGAGATCGTCGGTTACAGCGACGAGAATGGCGACTCGCCGTTCTGGGATGCGATCGGACGTAATTTCTTCGACCTCAACTACGCCGAGGCCGAGCGCCTGTGCGGGCTGAAAAGCCGCACCTTCCTCGCCGAGCTGATGCCGCATTACCCGATCTATGTGCCGCTGCTGCCGGACTCCGCCCAAGAGGCGATGGGCCAGGTGCACCCGCGTGCGCAGATCACTTTCGACATCCTGATGCGCGAAGGCTTCGAAACCGATCACTACATCGACATCTTCGACGGCGGCCCGACCCTGCATGCACGGGTTTCCGGGATCCGTTCGATCGCCCAGAGCCGCGTGGTGCCGGTGAAGATCGGCGAGCCAGTGAAGGGTGCCGGGCGTCAGTACCTGGTGGCCAACGCGCAGTTGCAGGATTACCGCGCGGTGTTGCTTGAGCTGGATTACGCGCCGGGCAAACCGGTGACGCTGGATATGGAAGCGGCCGAAGCCCTGGGCGTCGGTGAAGGTGCCAGCGTGCGCCTGGTGGCGGTTTAACGCCTTAGCGAGTTTCACGGGTGGCGCGAGCGGCCCGTTTGAGGAGATAGCATGATTGTTCGTCCCGTACGCAGCAGCGATTTATCCGCGCTGATCGACCTGGCCCGCAGCACCGGCACCGGCCTGACCACATTGCCGGCCAACGAAGAGCGCCTGACCCACCGGGTCGGCTGGGCCGAGAAGACCTTTCGCGGCGAAGCCGGGCGTGGCGATGCGGACTATCTGTTCGTGCTCGAAGACGATGACGGCCGCGTGGTGGGGATTTCCGCCATCGCCGGCGCGGTTGGTCTGCGCGAGCCCTGGTACAACTTCCGCGTCGGACTGACGGTCAGCGCTTCGCAAGAGCTGAACATCTACCGCGAAATCCCGACGCTGTTTCTGGCCAACGACCTGACCGGCAATTCCGAGCTGTGCTCGCTGTTCCTGCACGCCGATTATCGCAACGGCTTGAACGGCCGGATGCTATCCAAGGCGCGCATGCTGTTCATCGCTGAGTTCCCGGCGCTGTTCGGTAACAAGATCATCGCCGAAATGCGTGGCGTGTCCGATGACGCCGGGCGCTCGCCGTTCTGGGAAAGCCTCGGCCGGCACTTCTTCAAGATGGAATTCAGCCAGGCCGATTACCTGACCGGCGTCGGCAACAAGGCGTTCATCGCCGAACTGATGCCGAAATTCCCGCTGTACACCTGCTTCCTTTCGCCGGACGCGCGCAACGTCATCGGCCAGGTGCACCCGGACACCGAGCCGGCACTGGCCATGCTCAAGAGCGAAGGCTTCAGCTATCAGGGTTACGTCGACATCTTCGACGCCGGGCCGGCCATCGAATGCGAAACCAGCAAGATCCGCGCGGTGCGTGACAGCGAAGCGCTGGTGCTGGCCGTCGGCACGCCGGGCGATGACGCCACGCCGTTCATCATCCACAACCGCAAGCGCGAGGATTGCCGCATCACGGCTGCCCCAGCGCGCTTGGCTGCGGGCACCCTGGTGGTCGATCCGCAGACCGCGAAACGTCTTCAACTCAGCGCCGGCGATCAGGTTCGCGCCGTGGCGCTGTCCGCTGCACGGGAGTCGAAATAATGAATTCGCTATACATCGCAGGTGAGTGGTTGGCCGGTCAGGGCGAGGCCTTTCAATCTTTGAACCCGGTGACCCAGCAAGTGCTGTGGGCGGGCGAGGGCGCCACTGTCGCGCAGGTCGAATCGGCGGTGCAGGCCGCTCGTCAGGCCTTTCCCGGCTGGGCGCGCCGTACGCTCGAAGAGCGCATCAGCGTCCTCGAAGCTTTCGCCGCGTCGTTGAAAAACCACGCTGACGAACTGGCTCGCACCATCGGCGAAGAAACCGGCAAACCGCTATGGGAAGCTGCGACCGAAGTCACCAGTATGGTCAACAAGATCGCGATTTCGGTGCAGAGCTACCGCGAGCGCACCGGGGAAAAGAGCGGCCCATTGGGCGACGCCACCGCCGTGTTGCGCCACAAGCCGCACGGCGTGGTCGCGGTCTTCGGCCCTTACAACTTCCCCGGTCACCTGCCTAACGGTCATATCGTCCCGGCGCTGCTGGCCGGTAACAGCGTGCTGTTCAAGCCCAGCGAACTGACACCGAAAGTCGCCGAGCTGACGGTCAAGTGCTGGATCGAAGCCGGCCTGCCGGCAGGCGTGTTGAACCTGCTGCAAGGCGCGCGGGAAACCGGTATCGCTCTGGCGGCGAACCCGGGCATCGACGGTCTGTTCTTCACCGGTTCGAGCCGCACCGGCAATCACCTGCACCAGCAATTCGCCGGGCGTCCGGACAAGATTCTTGCGCTGGAGATGGGCGGTAACAACCCGCTGGTGGTCGATCAGGTCGCTGATCTGGACGCGGCGGTGTACACCATCATTCAGTCGGCATTCATTTCCGCCGGCCAGCGCTGCACCTGCGCCCGGCGTCTGCTGGTGCCGCAAGGCGCGTGGGGCGACAGCCTGCTCAAGCGTCTGGTTGAAGTCAGTTCGACCATTGAAGTCGGTGCCTTCGATCAGCAACCGGCGCCGTTCATGGGCTCGGTGATTTCCCTCGGCGCGGCAAAAGCGCTGATGGATGCGCAAGAGCAATTGCTGGCCAACGGCGCGGTGGCGCTGCTGGAAATGACTCAGCCACAGGCGCAGTCGGCCTTGCTGACTCCGGGCATTGTCGATGTGACGGCCGTGGCTGAGCGTCCGGACGAAGAACTGTTCGGGCCGCTGCTGCAAGTGATCCGCTATACCGATTTCGGCGCGGCGATCACTGAAGCCAACAACACTGCTTATGGACTGGCCGCCGGTTTGCTCTCCGATTCCGAAGCGCGTTACCAGCAGTTCTGGCTGGAAAGCCGCGCCGGCATCGTCAACTGGAACAAACAGCTGACCGGTGCCGCGAGCAGCGCGCCATTCGGCGGTGTCGGCGCCTCGGGCAACCACCGCGCCAGCGCCTATTACGCAGCGGACTACTGCGCATACCCGGTGGCGTCGCTGGAAACCCCGAGCCTGGTGTTGCCATCGGCTCTGACGCCTGGCGTGAAAATGGCGTAGCGCCCATTCGCGAGCAGGCTCGCTCCCACAGGTTCAGTGGTGTTCACACATTTTGTGTCCAACCTAAATCCTGTGGGAGCGAGCCTGCTCGCGAAGGCCGCGCCTCGGTCGCAAAGAATAGTTACTGAAGCCTATAACAACAGATTCTCGTGGAGCCTCGCTGATGAAATCCTATGAAGTCAATTTTGACGGTCTAGTGGGGCCGACCCATAACTACGGTGGTCTGTCCTACGGCAACGTCGCCTCGCAGAGCAACAGTCAGCAATCCTCGAACCCGAAGGAAGCGGCGCTGCAAGGTCTGGCAAAAATGAAAGCGCTGATGGACATGGGCTTTCAGCAAGGCGTGCTGGCTCCGCAGGAACGTCCCGACGTGGCGGCGCTGCGCCGTCTGGGCTTCAGCGGCACTGACGCGCAGGTGATCGAGCGCGCCGCCAAGGAAGCGATGCCGCTGCTGGTCGCCAGTTGCTCGGCGTCGAGCATGTGGGTGGCCAACGCCGCCACGGTCAGCCCGAGTGCCGACACCGCTGACGGCCGCGTGCACTTCACCGCCGCCAACCTCAATTGCAAATATCACCGCAGCATCGAACACCCGACCACCAGCCGCGTGCTCGGCGCGATGTTCGCCAATCAACAGCACTTCGCCCATCACGCCGCTTTGCCGGCAGTGGCGCAGTTTGGCGACGAAGGCGCGGCCAACCACACGCGTTTCTGCCGTGAGTACGGCGAGGCGGGCGTCGAGTTCTTCGTGTTCGGCCGCAGTGCGTTCGACAACCGCTTCCCGGCGCCGCAGAAATACCCAGCACGCCAGACCCTCGAAGCCTCGCAAGCCGTGGCGCGTCTGCACGGTCTGCGTGACGAAGGCGTGGTCTACGCGCAGCAGAACCCCAACGTCATCGATCAGGGTGTGTTCCACAACGACGTGATCGCCGTGGGCAACGGTGAAGTGCTGTTCTATCACGAGGACGCGTTCCTTGAGACCGACAAGATGCTCGCCGAACTGCAAGCCAAACTGGCCAAGGTCGGCGGTAACTTCCAGTCCGTTTGCGTGCTGCGTTCGGCAGTCACCGTGGATGACGCGGTGCGTTCCTACCTGTTCAACAGCCAGTTGCTGTCGCGTGCCGATGGTTCGATGCTGCTGATCGTGCCGCAGGAATGCCAGGCCAACGAACGCGTCTGGGCTTATCTGCAAAGCCTGACCAGCTCCGGCGGAATGATCCGCGAAGTTAAAGTCTTCGATCTCAAGCAAAGCATGCAGAACGGCGGTGGCCCAGCGTGCCTGCGTCTGCGCGTGGCGCTGAATGAAACCGAACTGGCGGCGGTCAACCCAGGCGTTATCATGACGGCCCCGTTGTACGGTTCGTTGACCGCATGGGTTGAAAAGCACTACCGCGACCGCCTGAGCGAAACCGATCTGGCGGACCCGCAGTTGCTGCTTGAATGCCGGACGGCACTGGATGAACTGACGCAAATCCTTAAACTGGGCGCGGTTTATCCCTTCCAGATCAATTGATCGCCAGCGCGCTGCCTGAACGTGGCGCGCGGCGTGTCACCCCAAGAGAGTAAAAACATGAGCGATTCCCTGCAGCTGATCCTTGAAGACACCGACGGCACGCAATTGCAAACCTCGTGCACCCGCGTTGCGGTCATGTGGCAAGGCAAAGAGCTGTGGATCCAGCAGGACGGCCGTGGCCAGCTGCTGATCGGCGTGGACGTCGAGGAAGGTGACGAAGAGTACGCCAACCTGCTGCTGCGCCCATTGGCGACTAATCTGGTAAGTCTGCAACTGGAAATGGAACCGGCTGACCTCGGCGCTGACGAGGATCACGTACACGGCCCGGATTGCAACCACGACCACTAAGGAAACCGCTCTATGCTCGCCCTCGGCAAACTGCTTGAACTGACCCTCGCCGGCCGCGAACCGGCGGAGAAGACTCAACTGACTGTCGAAGGCGTGCGCATGCGCTGGTTGAGCGAAGGGGCGCTGGAAGTCCGGCCCCCGGAAGCGCGCGACAATGGCCTGGACCTGCTGCTGTCGGCAGGCATCCATGGCAATGAAACGGCACCGATCGAGTTGCTCGATCGGCTGCTGCACGACATCGCACGCGGCGATCTCAAGCCGCGCGCACGCATTCTGTTCCTGTTCGGCAACCCGGAAGCGATTCGCAAGGGCGAGCGTTTCGTCGAGCAGGACGTCAATCGACTGTTCAACGGTCGCCACGAACAAAGCAGCGGCTCGGAAGCGTTGCGCGCCTGTGAGCTGGAACGGCTGGCGGCGAGTTTCTTCAGCAAGCCCGAGCGCCAGCGTCTGCACTACGACCTGCACACGGCGATTCGTGGGTCGAAGATCGAACAGTTCGCCTTGTACCCGTGGAAGGAAGGGCGCCAGCATTCCCGTCGCGAACTGGCGCGCCTGCGCGCCGCCGGCATGGAAGCAGTGCTGTTGCAGAACAAGCCATCCATCGTCTTCAGTTCGTACACCTACGACAAACTCGACGCCGAAGCTTTCACTCTGGAACTGGGCAAGGCGCGGCCGTTCGGGCAGAACGATGGCGTCAACGTCTCACTGCTGGAAACCCGTCTGAAGCAGATCATCGAAGGCACTGAGCCGGATACAGAAGAAGGGCTGGACGGTTTGCAGCTGTTCAGCGTGGCGCGGGAAATCATCAAGCACAGCGATGCGTTCCGCCTGAATCTGCCGGCGGATATCGAGAACTTTTCCGAGCTGGAGCCGGGTTATGTGTTGGCCGAGGATCTGGCCAATACCCGCTGGGTGATCGAAGAGCAGGGCGCGCGGATCATCTTCCCCAACCCCAAGGTCAAGAACGGCCTGCGCGCCGGCATTCTGATCGTCCCGACCACCGACGAAAACCTCGCCTGACGTTCCGATTAACGCGAAGCACTGTGGGAGCGAGCCTGCTCGCGAATGCTGACTGTCTGCCAACTTCTTTGGTGGCTGACACGGCGCCTTCGCGAGCAGGCTCGCTCCCACATTTGAATTCGGGTGGGGCTTAAGTCCCCACCCGGCCTGGTGCAGTCAGACCGCTACAGCGCGCGGCTCCGTGCGACGCAACGCGCGAATCTTCTGCAACGTATCCGCGCAAGTCCGCGCCGCTTCCTGACCCTTGTGCACAAAGTGCTCGAAGAAGAACTTCTGATGCTCTTCGCCCGAATGGAAGTGATGCGGGGTCAGCGACACCGAGAACACCGGCACTTCGGTTTCCAGCTGCACCTGCATAAGGCCGCTGACCACCGATTGCGCGACGAACTCGTGGCGATAAATGCCGCCGTCCACCACCAAAGCGGCGGCGACGATGCCGGCGTAACGGCCAGATTTGGCCAGCAGCTTTGCGTGCAGCGGCATTTCAAAGGCGCCGCCGACTTCAAAAAAATCGATGTCCGCTTCCTGATAACCCTGCACCAGCATTTCAGCGACGAAGCCTTTGCGGCTCTGGTCGACGATTTCCTTGTGCCAGCAGGCCTGGATGAACGCGACGCGCTCGCCTTGTGGGTGTTTGCTTTTGCTGTCGATAGCGGTGGGTTGCATGTTCTGACTCCTGTTTGTGTGAAAAACAGGGCGTTATGAATCGAAAGGGATGCAAGGGTGCGAACGCAGGCACGGATGCACGCGGACGGCCCTTTGGCGTCGATCCCGTTCTCTCTTCATCCGGACTATGACCGTCGGCCCCGGAATCACACCGGGTCTGCTGACCTTGCCGACGCACCCGACTCAAGTCGTGTGCAGCGCCAAGCGCTCGCGGGCTATGCGCATTGCGCGCAATTACCGCCGGTGGGGAATTGCACCCCGCCCTGAGAACGTTTCGCCGCCCATAGGCGGGCGGCGGCAAGTTTGTAACACATATTTCCCGGCCATGCACATGACACTGCGGGAGCGAGCCCGCTCGCGAAAGCGGCTTCACATTCAACGAATATGCTGACTGTTACTCCGCTCTCGCGAGCAGGCTCGCTCCCACATGGGCTTTGTCTGCTCGAGGAAGAATGGGGTTTTTCCGCGTTCAAGGGTTGATTAATCTGCGCGATGACCGCAGTAATCCCACTTCACAAAGGGATTTCCCCATCTGACCAGAGGCCAGGTTCATGAGCGTTATCGATCTTCGCAGCGACACCGTCACCCAACCGACTCCCGCCATGCTCGACGCGATGACCGCAGCGGACACCGGCGACGATGTGTACGGCGAAGATCCGACGGTCAATCGCCTCGAGGCTGAACTGGCCAAACGCCTGGGTTTTGCCGCCGCGCTATTCGTGCCGACCGGGACCATGAGCAACCTGCTCGGCCTGATGGCGCACTGCGAGCGTGGCGACGAATACATCGTCGGTCAGCAGGCGCACACCTATAAGTACGAAGGTGGCGGGGCGGCGGTGCTCGGTTCGATTCAGCCGCAGCCGCTGGAGGTGCAGGCCGACGGTTCACTGGATCTGGATCAGGTTGCGGCCGCGATCAAACCGGACGATTTCCACTTCGCCCGCACGCGTTTGCTGGCGCTGGAAAACACCATGCAGGGTAAAGTGCTGCCGCTGGAATATCTGGCGCGCGCGCGACGCTTTACTCAGGAACACGGCCTGCAATTGCACCTGGACGGGGCGCGTTTGTACAACGCGGCGGTCAAGCTTGGCGTCGATGCCCGGGAGATCACCCAGCATTTCGATTCGGTGTCGGTGTGCCTGTCCAAAGGCCTCGGCGCACCGGTCGGTTCGGTGCTGTGCGGTTCCGAGCAACTGATCGGCAAAGCGCGGCGTTTGCGCAAAATGGTCGGTGGCGGCATGCGTCAGGCCGGGTTGCTCGCGGCGGCTGGCTTGTACGCGCTGGATCATCACGTCGAACGGCTGGCGGATGACCATGCCAACGCGCAGTTGCTCGCCGAGGGTCTGCGTGAGGCCGGTTTCGTCGTCGAACCCGTGCAAACCAACATGGTTTATGTGCAAATGGGCGACAAGGCCGCAGCACTCAAGGACTTTGCCGGCGAACGCGGGATCAGGCTCAGCGCCGCTGCGCGCTTGCGCATGGTCACGCACATGGACGTCAGCCGCGCGCAAATCGAGCAAGTGATCGCGACATTCGTCGAGTTTTCACGCAAGTGACAGCGTCAGCCGTCCAATTGACCGTTTCTATCGTATAAACACGCTGTACCCCGCGCGCAGGGCCGATATAATGCGGCCCTTTGCCGTCGCTTCGTCTCATGACGTTTCGAACAGGCCTTTGGCCGCAGCCTCCGTGGAAGAACCTAATGAAAAGCGCAGAAATCCGTGAAGCCTTCCTTCGCTTCTTCGAAGAGCAAGGCCACACCCGTGTAGCCTCCAGCTCTTTGATTCCGGGCAACGACCCAACCCTGCTGTTCACCAACGCGGGGATGAACCAGTTCAAGGACTGCTTCCTGGGCCAGGAAAAACGTGCGTACACCCGTGCCACCAGCAGCCAGAAATGCGTGCGCGCCGGCGGCAAGAACAGTGACCTGGAAAACGTCGGTTATACCGCGCGTCACCACACGTTCTTCGAAATGCTCGGCAACTTCAGCTTCGGCGACTACTTCAAGCACGACGCGATCACCTTCGCCTGGACCTTCCTCACTGGCGTGCTCAAGCTGCCGAAGGAAAAGCTCTGGGTCACCGTCTACGCTACCGACGACGAAGCGTATGACATCTGGACACAGAAAATCGGTGTGCCGGCCGAGCGCATGATCCGCATCGGCGACAACAAGGGTGCGCCGTACGCTTCCGATAACTTCTGGACCATGGGCGATACCGGCCCGTGCGGCCCGTGCACCGAGATTTTCTACGATCACGGCGAGCACATCTGGGGCGGCCCGCCGGGCTCGCCGGAAGAAGATGGCGATCGCTACATCGAAATCTGGAACAACGTGTTCATGCAGTTCAACCGCACCGCCGACGGTGTGTTGCATCCGTTGCCAGCGCCGTCGGTGGACACCGGCATGGGCCTGGAGCGGATCAGTGCGGTGATGCAGCACGTCAACTCCAACTACGACATCGACCTGTTCAAGAACCTGCTCAAGGCTTCGGCTGAAGCGATCGGCTGCGAAAACGGCGATCAGTCGTCGCTCAAAGTCGTTTCCGACCACATCCGTTCCTGCGGTTTCCTGATCGCCGACGGCGTGCTGCCGTCCAACGAAGGTCGCGGTTACGTGCTGCGCCGGATCATCCGTCGCGCCTGCCGTCACGGCAACAAGCTCGGCGCCACCGGCAGCTTTTTCTACAAGATCGTCGCGGCGCTGGTCGCCGAAATGGGCGAAGCCTTCCCGGAACTGAAGAAGCAGCAAAGCAACATCGAGCGCGTCCTCAAGGCTGAAGAAGAGCAGTTCTCCAAGACACTGGAGCACGGCCTGAAAATCCTCGAGCAGGATCTGGCCGAACTCAAAGGCACCGTGGTGCCGGGCGACGTGGTGTTCAAACTCTACGACACCTACGGCTTCCCGATGGACCTGACCGCCGACATCGCCCGCGAACGCGGCTTGACCGTTGACGAAGCCGGCTTCGAGCGCGAGATGGAAGCGCAGCGTGTTCGCGCGCGTTCGGCCAGCTCTTTCGGTCTGGATTACAACACCCTGGTCAAGGTTGACGTGGCCACCGAGTTCACCGGCTATGCCGCCACTCGCGGCTCGGCGAAAATCGTTGCCATCTATAAGGATGGCCAGTCGGTCGACGTGCTGAGCGAAGGTCAGGAAGGCGTGATCGTGCTCAACCAGACGCCGTTCTACGCCGAATCCGGTGGCCAGATCGGCGACTGCGGTTTCATTCAGGCCGGCGACAGCCGGTTTGACGTGCGCGATACCACCAAGACCGGCGGCGCATTCCTGCACCACGGTGTGCTGGCCTCGGGCAGTCTGACCATCGGCGCACCGGTGGAAACTCACGTCGACGCCGAAGTACGTCACGCCACCGCGCTGAACCACTCGGCTACTCACTTGCTGCACGCCGCGCTGCGTCAGGTGCTGGGCGAGCATGTGCAGCAGAAAGGTTCGTTGGTCGACAGTCAGCGCCTGCGTTTCGACTTCAGCCACTTCGAAGCAATCAAGCCAGAGCAGATCAAGCAGCTGGAAGACATCGTCAACGCCGAGATTCGCAAGAACTCCGCCGTTGAAACCGAAGAAACCGACATCGAAACCGCTAAGAACAAAGGCGCCATGGCGCTGTTCGGCGAGAAGTATGGCGACAGCGTGCGCGTGCTGAGCATGGGCGACTTCTCGGTCGAACTGTGCGGCGGTATCCACGCCAACCGTACCGGCGACATCGGCCTGCTGAAAATCATCAGCGAAGGCGGTGTGGCATCGGGCGTGCGTCGTATCGAGGCAGTCACCGGTGCTGCGGCGCTGGCCTACTTGAACGCGGCAGAAGAACAACTCAAGGAAGCGGCCAGCCTGGTCAAGGGCAGCCGCGACAACCTGATCGACAAGCTCTCGGCGGTACTGGAGCGCAACCGTCTGCTGGAGAAACAACTCGAGCAGTTGCAGGCCAAGGCAGCCAGCGCGGCGGGCGACGATCTGTCGGCCTCGGCGGTGGACGTAAAGGATGTGAAGGTGCTGGCTGCCCGTCTGGACGGTCAGGATGGCAAGGCGCTGCTGGCGCTGGTCGATCAGCTGAAAAACAAACTCGGCCGCGCAGTGATCCTGCTCGGCGGTGTCCATGAGGAAAAGGTCGTACTGGTTGCAGGCGTAACCAAGGACCTGACTGGCCAACTCAAAGCCGGTGATTTGATGAAACAGGCTGCTGCGGCAGTGGGCGGGAAGGGCGGTGGTCGTCCGG
This sequence comes from Pseudomonas sp. FP1762, assembly GCF_030687105.1. Classification (NCBI taxonomy): domain Bacteria; kingdom Pseudomonadati; phylum Pseudomonadota; class Gammaproteobacteria; order Pseudomonadales; family Pseudomonadaceae; genus Pseudomonas; species Pseudomonas sp. FP1762. Next base: position 4,439,638 of record NZ_CP117458.1, on the reverse strand, counting down.
ACATGGCGCAGGGCGGTGGTGTCGATGCCGCTGCGCTGGATGGCGCACTGGCGCTGACCGTTCCATTCGTCGAGCAGGCTTTATAAGACGGCTCGCCAGGCCCGCAGTCTAGTGGCGGGCCTGGCGACTGTTCGAAAGATTATTGGGCGCCCTTCATGGGCAGAGGCGGCTTTGAAATGGCTTTGATCGTACAGAAATTTGGAGGCACCTCGGTCGGCACTGTCGAGAGAATCGAGCAGGTCGCCGACAAGGTTAAGAAATTCCGCGATGCCGGCGATGACCTGGTGGTTGTGCTGTCTGCAATGAGCGGCGAAACCAACCGTCTGATCGATCTGGCCAAGCAAATCAGTGGCGAGGCGCAACCGGTTCCGCGCGAGCTGGACGTGATCGTCTCCACCGGTGAGCAGGTGACGATTGCCCTGTTGGCCATGGCGCTGATCAAGCGCGGTGTGCCGGCGGTGTCGTACACCGGTAATCAGGTGCGGATCCTGACCGACAGTGCGCACAATAAAGCGCGTATCTTGCAGATTGATGACCAGAAGATTCGCGGTGATCTAAAGGCTGGTCGCGTGGTGGTTGTCGCCGGTTTCCAGGGTGTCGACGAGCACGGCAACATCACCACCCTCGGTCGCGGCGGTTCCGATACCACCGGCGTGGCACTGGCTGCGGCCTTGAAAGCGGATGAATGCCAGATCTACACCGACGTCGACGGTGTCTACACCACCGACCCGCGTGTGGTGCCGGTCGCTCAGCGTCTGGACAAGATCACCTTCGAAGAGATGCTGGAAATGGCCAGCCTCGGTTCCAAGGTCCTGCAGATCCGTGCGGTGGAATTCGCCGGCAAGTACAACGTTCCGCTGCGCGTACTGCACAGCTTCAAGGAGGGTCCGGGCACCCTCATTACTATTGATGAAGAGGAAACCATGGAACAGCCGATCATTTCCGGCATCGCTTTCAACCGCGATGAAGCCAAGCTGACCATCCGTGGCGTGCCAGACACCCCGGGCGTGGCGTTCAAGATTCTCGGCCCGATCAGTGCCGCGAACATCGAAGTCGACATGATCGTGCAGAACGTCGCGCACGATAACACCACCGACTTCACCTTCACCGTGCACCGCAACGACTACCAGGCTGCACAGACCGTGCTGGAAAACACCGCTCGCGAGATCGGTGCCCGTGAAGTGGTTGGCGACACCAAGATCGCCAAGGTCTCGATCGTCGGCGTCGGCATGCGTTCTCACGCAGGCGTGGCCAGCCGCATGTTCGAATCCCTGGCAAAAGAAAGCATCAACATCCAGATGATCTCGACTTCGGAAATCAAGGTTTCCGTAGTGATCGAAGAGAAGTACCTGGAACTGGCCGTGCGCGCGCTGCACACGGCTTTCGAACTGGATGCTCCGGCCCGTCAGGGCGAGTAATCCGATTCTGTGAAGGGCGCGGTCTGACCGCGCCCTTTATTTTTGAATGGCGCGAGCCCCGGAACTGTTCTTTTGCTCGCGCTGGTCAATACTCAGGCATGTAGGGCTACGATCGCTGCGGTTGTAGGTCGGGTGCCTTTTTTTTGCAGACTGTTGTCCCTGAAATGAATGGCGTAAGGAGAAAGGTATGCTGATTCTGACTCGTCGGTGCGCGGAAAGCCTGATTATCGGTGACGGCGAAATCACCGTGACCGTGCTCGGCGTCAAAGGAAACCAGGTGCGTATCGGCGTCAACGCTCCGAAAGAGGTTGCGGTGCACCGTGAGGAAATTTACCTGCGTATAAAGAAAGAGAAGGACGAAGAACCAAGCCATTAATTTTTATCGATTTTTATGTTTGCAAACGGGGAAGAAGCTGGTTAATATACGCCCCGTGTTGCGGAGAGCTGGCCGAGTGGCCGAAGGCGCTCCCCTGCTAAGGGAGTACACCTCAAAAGGGTGTCGGGGGTTCGAATCCCCCGTTCTCCGCCATTATTTGCTTAGTACGTCGTAATCTGGCTTCTTCTGTAAGTTGTTGAAATTACTAGAAAAAGTGTTTGACATAGAGATTAGACGGCCTATAATGCGCGGCAACAAATGCACTCGTAGCTCAGCTGGATAGAGTACTCGGCTACGAACCGAGCGGTCACAGGTTCGAATCCTGTCGAGTGCACCATTTAAGAGTTATTTGCTGTAAGGTGAGTAACTCGGCTTCAGCCAGTTGTGGTCTGGTCTAAAAACACAAAATGCACTCGTAGCTCAGCTGGATAGAGTACTCGGCTACGAACCGAGCGGTCACAGGTTCGAATCCTGTCGAGTGCACCATATACCAAGAAGCCCGCGTTTAACGCGGGCTTTTTGCTGTCCGGGATTTGGCTTTTCCCTTCACGCAGCCTCTTTCATCAAAATCAATTTGAGCACTGCGGCCTCGCTTGAGGTCGTAACGATAGCTCGTGGTCGATGTGCGGGTGTTGATCTTGTCGGGCTTGCCCAGTGCGCTTTCGACGTCCCGCTGACTCATGCCGGCAATCACTCGACGGTTGATGATCGCTTCGCGCCGCTGTCTGTTGTCGATCAGGTTTCCACATTTATGTTCAGTGCCGCCGACGATGCCCGGTTCGCGTCCGCTGTCTTTCATGCCGGTCACAGCTTCGTGATTGAACTCCGGCATGATTGCGACCCAGCCGGGTGAATACGGGTGGACCTCCTGAGTTGAGAGTTGCTCGCCAGTTGCGCAGCTCATCGACGTAAACGTGACGCTGCCGTCAGCAGCCTGGCAGCGATGAAGTGTGGTGGCGTTGGCAGGCGTGATGTGGAGCAGGGCGGTCAGTAGAAAAAGCGCTGGTTTTGCTGGCATTCGATGTCCTCCATGACGATCTAAGCTCAAGGGTAGTCGCTGCTTTTTGCATTGCCGGTGTGTTTTCTTTTCAAGATGAGTCGTCGCATTTGCACGGGTCAGGCAGGCGCTCAGGTTTGTTTCGCAAGCGCTTGTTTCAGCCGTGATTTTTTCAACGTTTTAAACCGTCAGGCGTGTATCATTGCGCCCGTCAGCCCCGCCGGGGCTTATGGAAAACCTCCATGGACTTACCCAGTAGTTGTTCAGTAAACCGTTTCACCAATCATGAATTGACTGATTGATCCTTCCGGCGTGCCCCGCTGCTGGGAGTGGAGTTCGCCTATGTCCGAAATCGAAGTAAAAAAAACACAGGAAAGCCTGCAGGACCGCCTGGCTCAGGTCGTCGAGTTGCTGCAGCGCCAGCGTGTCGTTGAAGACCTGACTCATCGCCAGGAAGGTCCGCACCACGACCGCGTGGAAAACCTGGTTCACCGGCAAAACCTCGTCGAGCTGCAACGCAAGCTCGATGATCTGCACTCCGCCGACGTCGCCTACATTCTCGAAGCCTTGCCGCTGGACGATCGCCTGACGCTCTGGCAACTGGTCAAGGCCGACCGCGACGGCGACATTCTTCTCGAAGTATCCGATTCCGTCCGTGAAACGCTGATCGCCGACATGGACGATCACGAGCTCCTGGCTGCCGCCAAGGACATGGACGCCGACGAACTCGCTGACCTGGCCTCCGAGCTGCCGCGAGACGTTGTCCATGAGCTGATGGAGAGTCTGGATAACCAGCAGCGCGAACGCGTGCGCTCGGCGCTGTCCTATGACGAGGATCAGGTCGGTGCGCTGATGGACTTCGAGATGGTGACGATCCGTGAGGACGTCAGCCTTGAAGTGGTTCTGCGCTATCTGCGTCGCCTCAAAGAGCTGCCCGGTCATACCGATAAATTGTTCGTGGTCGATTACGACGGCGTGCTCAAGGGCGTGCTGCCTATCAAACGTCTGCTGGTCAACGATCCGGAGAAGCAGGTCGCGGAAGTGATGGCCAGCGATCCGGTGAGCTTCCACCCGGACGAAGATGCCTACGACGCTGCTCAGGCGTTCGAGCGTTACGACTTGATCTCGGCGCCGGTGGTCGACAAGAACGGCAAGCTGATCGGCCGTCTGACCATCGATGAAATGGTCGACCTGATCCGTGAGGAAAGCGAAAGCGAAGTCCTCAACATGGCCGGTCTGCGCGAAGAGGAAGATATCTTCGCCTCGGTGTGGAAATCCCTGCGTAACCGTTGGGCGTGGCTGGCGGTGAACCTGATCACTGCATTTGTGGCATCGCGGGTGATCGGTCTGTTCGAAGGTTCGATCGAGAAATTGGTGGCACTGGCGGCGCTCATGCCGATCGTGGCGGGTATCGGTGGCAACTCCGGTAACCAGACCATCACCATGATCGTGCGCGCCATGGCGCTGGATCAGGTCAGCACCGGCAACACTTCGCGCTTGATGCGCAAAGAGCTGGCGGTCGGTTTGATCAATGGTCTGGTCTGGGGCGGGGTGATCGGTGTGGTCGCGTACATGCTCTACGGCAGTTGGTCACTCGGCGTGGTAATGACGGCGGCGATGACACTCAACCTGTTGCTGGCGGCGTTGATGGGGGTGTTGATTCCGATGACGCTGGCGAAGATGGGCCGCGATCCGGCGATGGGTGCCAGTGTGATGATCACCGCAATGACCGACAGCGGTGGCTTCTTCATCTTCCTCGGGTTGGCGACAATCTTCCTGCTCTGACCTTGTGCAATGAAAAGCCCGTCAAATCGACGGGCTTTTTTGTGCCTGCCAAACAAATACGGGCGCAAGTACAAGTAACGGTGGCGAGGGGATTTATCCCCGCTGGACTGCGCAGCAGTCCCATTGTTTTTGGGGCTGCCATGCAGCCCAGCGGGGATAAATCCCCTCGCCACACTCCATTGCCAAGCGGCCATCTGTCATATCGCGGGCAAAAAAAAGCCAGCAATCATGCTGGCTTCAATATGTTCGGTATAACTCAGGACGCGTCTGCGGCCATTTCAGCGTCGTGGGCGATCAGCGACACCAGGGCGTTCTGCTGACGGTGCGACAGCTGACGGAAGCGCTGCAACAGCTCGCGCTCGTGCAGCGACAGCTCCGGGCTGTCCAGGCGCATGCTCAGCTCTTCGCCCAGTGCGCCTTCCTGAATAAGACTCTGCTCAAGGCGCGCAATGATTTCGGAGTTCATGCTGCGATGATGATTGCGAGCCACCTCGGCAATGCGTTCACGCATTCCGTCTGGCAGACGTACGACAAACTTGTCAGCCGTACGGCTGGAATAAATTGCCTGTTTCAATGGGCGCATATATTTAACCGGTTAGTTCAGGGGAGCGGTTCTCGGGATTGGCCGCAGGATGTGTGGTAGGACAAGCATCCGGACCAATTGGTTCAACCTGAATTGTTAAGAGGCCGGCATCATGCCTCAAAATTGCCAGATCATTGGCGTCAATTCTGTGACAAATATTGAGCCGGGTAAAGGCGTAATGCCAGCACCAGTTGTCAGAAATGCGGACTGGTTGGAAAACTTTCCATCCTTCCGTATCGCTGCCCGCTTTCGCATGCACATCTGTTGATGTCCGAAGACCTTAGAACGTGCATGCTATGCGGCTCGCTATTCTTGATCCCTATGTGTACAGGATAGTGGCAATTTGCCGATTTACTAGAGGCAGGACCCGTCGGAGGGCGTTTTCGGGATGGATGGCAAGCTTTTTTACCTGATGGGGCCGTCCGGTTCGGGCAAGGACAGCCTGATCGAAGCAGCGCGTGAGCCACTGCGTGAGTTGAACTGTGAAGTGATGCGCCGGGTGATTACCCGATCGGCGGAGTCAGTCGGCGAAGATGCAATCGGCGTGACGCCTGAAGAGTTCGACCGGCGACAGCACGCTGGCGCTTTTTCCTTGGCTTGGCAAGCCAACGGCCTCTCATACGGCATTCCAACGGAAATGGATGAATGGTTGCAAGCGGGCCGGCACGTACTGGTTAACGGGTCGAGAGCGAACCTGCGTCAAGCAATGGAGAAATATCCAACGCTGGTGCCGGTTCTGCTGACAGTCAACGATGAGGTCCTGCGCAAGCGCTTGCTCAGCCGTGGTCGGGAAACCCCTGAGCAAATTGACGCCAGACTCGCGCGTAACGCACTGTTCAAAGACCGAAGATCCAGCGACAGCCCCGTTAATCAGATCGACAATTCGGTTGATCTTGCTGAAGCTGTCTCTGCATTGATTGAGCTGATCCGGCTCAACGCAGAACCGGATCGAACTTGATCTTGCGCCCTGCAATCAGCGCCAGCACAAACAGCACCGCAAACACGCCACAGCCAACCAGAGGCAAGGTGACTTCCGTCTCCTCGAACAGCGCCAGGTGGGTAACGCCACTCAGTAAAGCGAGGATGAGAAATCCTGTCGCCGATTTGGACATGTTGTACTCCTGAAGATATTTCAAAAAACCAGACGTTCGGTGATTGGCGCCGAGGCTTGCTCAGGCTCGCTGACCATTTGTGTAGAAGCGTCGCTGCGCTCACTCAACACTGCCCACTGCGGTGCTTTCTGCACTTGCAGGTAATGCGGCATGCGCTGCGCCACTCGCTGCTCAACGTCAGCCTTGGGAAAAAAATGTGATCCGAGCAAGAAAGCCAATGCCGCTGCGTTTGCAAGCAAGAGGGTGCTGTTCATGGCACGACGCTCCAAATTGTTCTTTTTGATAGAACAGTCATAGCAGTCGCCGTGCCAACAGTGTAACGGCTGATAAGTCCTTTAAAAACAAGGGTTTGTTAAGGTTTTTCGGGCGGCGCTGATTGCAATCTGCAATGACCGCATTTCCGCGCAGTGCAATTTGCCCGGTAAAAGTTCCCGCAATCTTCCAGGGCGCTTGCCTACACTTAAAAAGCCCTACGGACGACATGACAAAACAGGGGCCGGCCGTTAACATGCACGCCGTCTGTCGCGCCGCGTACAGCCCGCTTCAATCAGTGTCTCAGTAGCTCAATTGGATAGAGCATCCCCCTCCTAAGGGGAAGGTTGCAGGTTCGAACCCCGCCTGGGACACCACTTCTTGAAAACGGAAAGCCCCGTCGCATTTATCCATTGCGACGGGGCTTTTTGGTTTGGTCGACGAACAGGCGTTTTGCACTGTTACAAACTCCGGGGTTCCACCTCTGCGGTTGCAGCGGATCATTCTGCGCCGGTGCTGACTGACGATCAGTCGCCGTTCAGTTCGACTTTGCCGAGAGTGCTGCTGACGTCGGTGACATGCCGACGGCCGTGGACTTCGTAAGTAGTCCCGCTCGCCTCGACGCCCGGCTTGCGCACGGCCAGTTGGGCGAATAACCCCGTCTTTTCGCTGTAACTGCCGAACCAGTCAATCAGCGCCCCGATGTAGCATTCGCCGCCGATCATTACCGGCAAATCGGCGATCTTTTCGATGGTGTAGTGCCTTGGACCGTAGCTGTAGTAATCGTCGTCTCCGGCACCCGTGGGAGGAATTGGGCAAAGGGGCGCGTCAGGGTTTGAGTCCGATGCGATTTTCATTGCCTGGGTGATGGCTTGGTTGAGTGCCCCGTGCAGATCCGCGTCAAGCTCGTAGGTGCTGGTGCCATCCTCTTTATGTTGAGTCGTGGGCACCTGCAGGGCGTAACTGTAACGCACGGACACCGTCGGCACCTGACGGTTGACCTTCAGCGGATTGAGCAGATACAGGTTGTCGACACCGTAGGCGCCGTTTCGGTAGGCGGCATAGATTCTGTCGTGAAGCTTGATCCAGCTGATTGCCTGATTGGCGCCACGGTCGTTGGTGTAGAACAGCGAGCTTTCCGGCTCGACCGATCTCTTGACGAACCGCTCGCCCTTGCGGCGCCAGGTTTCCACGTAGGTGAACAAGCCGGTGCCGCCTGCGTATGTGTCGACGATAAGGTCGCGCTGGCCATCATGGTCCAGATCCAGCAGTGCGTAGGAAGACCGTCCGGTCTCGGCGGCGCCGTCGATGCTTGAGGCGTTCAATGCTTTCCATTCGTCCTCGCTCACGCCTTTGGGACGCGACTTGGGGAAGTTGGTTTGCTCGCCGTAGCTGTCGACTGGATCGCCCGCGAAAGATGTCTGCGAAGACTCGAAAGCCCGTGCGGCCAAGGCATGTTCCAGGGCAAATTCCGGGTGGTTTTTGCTCTCGGCACGAATGCTTTCCTGCAGATCGTTCATCGCCTGAACATCCACGGCGTCCGGCTGCCACATTGCGGCTTGCGTCCACTGTGCCTGCAATGCTTGCAGGCGCTGGCGGTAGCTGCCATCCAGGCAAGCGACATCGACTGCGCAGGCATTGCGGGTTTTCAGCCAGGCGCGCTGGGTGCGCTTGAGCTCAGGTTGCGTCGCTGTGGCAGTTGTCAGCAGTTGGCGATACAGCGTGCCCATCTGCGCGTCTAGCTCATACAGCGATTTATTCGCGCAAATCATGTTTTCCACGTCGTTCGACGCTTTTTTGCAATCCATCGCCGCCGCTGTCGCTTGCTGGATAAAGACAAGCAAACACGCTGACAGGATGTAGCGTCCCTTGATGTACACGATTCAGTCCTTATGCAAATCCTTGAGCAGGCGCGCAGAGTAATACTCCAGGCAACATTCTTGAAGCACCACCCTCAGGCCCGGGCATTTTTGGCCGATAACCCGAACGGTGAGTTCAGACTCCAGCGAAATCGCTTGATGGCGCATGGCCTCCGGCTATCATCTGCGCGCCTGAAATCGCCTCGGTTCGTTTTCTTCAATTGCCTGGAAATCCTTGATGTCGTCGTATCACCAAAAAAGCTTTCTGATCGTCGATGATTTTTCCGATTTCCGCAGTTCCGTGCGTTCGATGTTGCGTGAGCTCGGCGTCAAGGATGTCGATACTGCCGACACTGGCGAGCAGGCGCTGAAGATGTGTTCGCAGAAGTCCTACGATTTCATTCTTCAGGACTTCCACCTCGGCGACGGCAAGAAGAACGGCCAGCAGGTGCTCGAAGACCTGATGTCGGAAAAGCTCATCAGCCACGAAGCCGTTTTCGTCATGGTCACCGCCGAGACCAGTCAGGCGATGGTGCTCAGCGCGCTGGAGCACGAGCCGGATGCGTACCTGACCAAGCCGTTCAACCGTTCCGGGCTGGCCCAGCGCCTTGAGCGTCTGGAGCAACGCAAGACTTTGCTCAAACCGATTCTTCAGGCCCTTGATCGCGGTAAGCCGGTCGAGGTGCTCAATGCCTGTATTGCCTTGTGCAAGCAGGACATCCGCTATTCGCCGCTGTGCCTGCGTTACCGCGCCGATGCGCTGCGCGACATGAATCAGAACGAAGCGCTGGAGCGACTCTACGACGGCATCATTGCCGACCGGCCGTTGCCGTGGGCCTTCGCCGGATTGGGCAAATTATTGTTCAAGCGCGGGCAGGTCTCGCAGGCCAAAGAAGTTTATGAAAAAGCCTTGAAAGTCTTTCCGATGATGCCGGCGCTGTATGACGGCATGGCTGATGTGCTGGTGGCCGAAGGCGACAGCAAAGGCGCGCAGCGAGTGCTGGAAGAAGCGATCCGTCTGTCGCCGCTGGCGGTGCGCCGTCAGGCTCTGCTGGGCAAACTGGCGATGGCCAACGAAGATTTCGAAACCGCCTCGCGGGCTTATCGTCAGGCCGTGGCGCAGGGCGCGCAGTCGCGTTTCAAGGACCCGGAAAGCAATCTCGGCCTGGCGCACGCGCTGATCAGCAAGGGTAGCGATCGCGGGCTCGACACGCGTACGCGACTGGAGATCAACACCACCCTCAGCGCTGTGGCCAAAGAAAACCCGAGCGACCCCGGTCTGCAGATTCGCGCGCGTTTGATGAAAGCCACCAGCCTGTTGCTCAACGACGCCGAAACCGCCGACAAGCTCACCGAACAGGCGCTGATGCGCCTCGATGGCATGGAGCAATTCATGAGTCCCGAGGCGGCGTTGCTGGTGGCCAAGCAGTTGCAGATGCTCGGTCAGGCCGAGGCGGGCACTTCGATGCTCAAGAGTTGCGCGGAGATCTACGGTGATGACCCGGCGGTGATGAAAGACATTGCCAAGCTCACCGACGATCCGACGATTCTCAGTTCGAGCAACGCTGCGGCCGACCTCAACCGCCAGGGCGTGCGCGTGTACAAGACCGGCAATCTGGTCGAGGCACGCGAAGTGTTCCGCAAGGCGCTCAAGCTGCAACCGAAAAACATCAGTATCGCGCTGAACCTGGCCCAGTCGCTGCTGCACGGCACTGACACCAGTGTGCCGTCGGCGGAGCTGGAAGAATGTCGGGCCTGCCTGAAACTGGTGGGCCTGATGCCCGACACCGACGCGCGGTTTGCGCGTTATCAGAAGCTGAAAAGCAAGGCGTTTGGCGAATGAACTCAATAGATCCGGCGCTGGATTTTTCCACGGTGATTGCCTCCACCGTTCACGACATGAAGAACTCTCTGGCCATGCTGATGCAGGCGCACAGCCAATGGCTGGCGCGTCTGCCGAAAGAGCTGCGCGACGGCTCGGAGCAGGGCGTGATCGACTTCGAGTTCGCCCACCTCAACGGCATGCTCGTGCAGTTGCTGGGGCTGTACAAACTTGGCGTGAATCAGTTGCCGCTGCAGCCGGCGTATCACGAACTCGACGATTTCATCGAGGCGCAACTGGCCGCGCATCAGGAAGTGTTTGCCAGTCGCGGCATCATCGCCACCTATGAAGTCGATCCGTTGAGCCCGCTGGGTTTCTTCGATCGCGAGCTGATCGCCTCGGTGCTCGGCAACTGCATCAACAATGCGATTCGCTACGCCCGCGAGTCGTTGCTGATTACTGTCAGCGACGAAGCCGGGCAACTGGTGTTGAGCATCAACGACGATGGCGACGGCTATCCGGCAGAGATGCTCGAGCGTCAGGCCGATTATGTGCAGGGCATCAATCACAGCAGCGGCAGCACCGGCCTCGGTCTGTATTTCGCCAATCGCATCGCGGCGCTGCATCAGCGCAACGGCGTGGAAGGGCGCACCGAAATCAGCAATGGCGGGCCGTTGGGCGGTGGGGTGTTCAGCCTCTACTTGCCCTGAGGTCTGGTGTAGGAGCTGCCGAAGGCTGCGATCTTTTGATTTTAAAAAGCAAGATCAAAAGATCGCAGCCTCGTTGCACTCGTCAGCTCCTACGTCTCCTGCACAAGATCGGGATTTTTGTGGGCGCTGCTTGATATTCCGAACAGCCGCAGCCTATTTTGTCCGGGTCGCCGTTCGCGGCTCGCACAACAACAAGGATTGCGTCATGACAACCGATGGCCAGGGTTCACTCGCGCAGCGATTGACCGGCATTGATGAGATTGAATGTGTCACCCCGGATCTGAACGGTGTGCCACGGGGCAAGGTGATGACCGCCGAGGGTTTCCTCGAAGGGCGGCGTTTGCAGTTGGCGCGGGGTGTGCTGCTGCAATGCATCATGGGCGGCTATCCGCCGGCGCGGTTCTATGGCAGCGATGACGGCGATCTGGCGCTGGTCGCCGATCCTGCGCAGATTCACCGTTTGCCCTGGAGCGACGAGCCGCGTGCCATGGCGATTTGCGACGCCGACGAACTGAGCGGGGGGAGCTCAAGTCTCTCGACCCGTGGCCAGCTCAAAGCGGTCATCGCCCGTTACGCCGCGCACGGTCTGGCGCCGGTGGTGGCGACCGAACTGGAATTTTTTGTCTTCGCACCGAACACCGATCCGACTCAGCCGTTCCGTCCGCCGGTGGGCCTCGACGGCCGCCGCGAGGATGGCCAGTCGGCCTTCAGCGTCAGTTCCAACAACGGCCTGCGGCAGTTCTTCAGCGAAGTGTATAAATGCATGGCCGCCCTCGGCCTGCCGCGCGACACGTTCATGCATGAAATGGGCGTCAGCCAGTTCGAGATCAATCTGCTGCACGGCGATCCGCTGCTGCTGGCCGATCAGACGTTCCTGTTCAAGCACCTGCTCAAGGAGGTCGCGCTCAAGCATGGCCTGAGCGTGGTGTGCATGGCCAAACCGCTGGCGCACACGCCGGGCAGTTCGATGCATATTCACCAGAGCATCGTTGAGATCGGCAGCGGCAAGAATGTCTTCACTGACTCGAACGGCGAGCCGACGTCGATGTTCCGCCACTTCATCGGCGGGCAACAGGCAGGCCTCGCCGATTTCACCGCACTGTTTGCGCCCAACGTGAATTCCTATCAGCGCCTGTGTCATCCGTACGCGTCGCCGAACAATGCCTGCTGGTCCCATGACAATCGCGCCGCCGGCTTGCGTATTCCCGCCAGCTCGCCGGCCGCACGTCGGGTCGAAAACCGCTTGCCGGGCGCCGACGCCAATCCGTATCTGGCGATCGCCGCCAGTCTGGCCGCGGGTTTGCACGGCATCGAACAGGAGCTGGAGCCGAGCGCGGCAATCCAGGGGGAGTTCGCCGTGCCGGATAATCTGGCCTTGCCGTGTACCTTGCACGCCGCGCTGGAGCGTCTGAAACGTAGCCAGTTGGCGAGGGAACTGTTCGGGTCGGAGTTCATCGAAGGCTACATCGCTTCGAAGACCATGGAGTTGACCAGCTTCTTTGATGAAATCACTCCCTGGGAGCGCCGTGTGCTGGCTGCCCAGGCCTGACGTATCGCTGCTGCCGGGCTGTCGTTCTGACCGCCCGGTATTTACTGCAAGGAGCCGCTCGGAACGCCGATGCGCCAAATCTGGAAATCCTTTCGAGCGCTGTATTTCGCCTCGCTGATGATGTTGATCGGCTCAGGCCTTCTTTCTACTTATCTGGCTTTGCGTCTGGCCGCCGACAATGTCGACGGGCTGTGGGTCGGTGCGCTGATGGCGGCCAACTATTTCGGTCTGGTGCTGGGCGGCAAGATCGGCCATCGCCTGATCGCCCGGGTCGGGCATATCCGTGCCTACTCGGCGTGTGCGGGGATCGTCGGCGCGGCGGTGCTCGGTCATGGTCTGGTGGACTGGCTGCCGGCGTGGCTGGTGCTGCGGACGATCGTCGGTCTGGGCATGATGTGTCAGTACATGGTCATCGAGAGCTGGCTCAACGAGCAGGCCGATGCCAATCAGCGTGGCCTGGTGTTCAGCGGTTACATGATCGCCTCTTATCTGGGCCTGGTGCTGGGCCAGCTGATTCTGGTCATGCATCCCGGCCTCGGGCTGGAACTGCTGATGCTGGTGGCGCTGTGCTTTGCCCTGTGCCTGGTGCCCGTGACGCTGACTCGACGGATTCACCCGGCGCCTCTGCACCCCGCGCCGATGGAGCCGCGCTTCTTTATCAAACGTGTGCCGCAATCGCTGAGCACGGTGCTCGGCGCCGGTTTGATCATCGGTTCGTTCTACGGTCTGGCGCCGCTGTACGCCTCGCAACAGGGGCTGACGACCGAACAGGTCGGTCTGTTCATGGGTAGCTGCATTTTTGCCGGCTTGCTGGTGCAGTGGCCGTTGGGCTGGTTGTCCGACCGTTATGACCGCGCGCTGCTGATCCGCTGCTTTGCCGGGTTTCTGGCGGTGGCGGCGTTGCCGTTGGCGATCATGCCGCAGGTGCCACTGGAGGTGCTGTTCGTCGTCGGCTTCTTCTGTTCGCTGGTGCAGTTCTGCCTGTATCCGCTGGCGGTGGCGTTTTCCAACGACCACGTCGAAGGCGATCGCCGGGTGTCGCTGACCGCGATGTTGCTGGTGACCTATGGCGTCGGCGCGAGCATCGGGCCGCTGCTCGCGGGTGTGCTGATGAAGTTTCTCGGCAGTCAGAGCCTGTATGCGTTCTTCAGTTTCTTCGCGCTGGTGCTGGTCTGGCGGATTCGTCCGAAAGCAGTGACCAACCTGCATCAGGTCGACGACGCACCGCTGCATCACGTGGCAATGCCGGACAGCATGTCGAGTTCGCCGCTGGTGGCGGCGCTCGATCCGCGTGTTGATGAGCAGGTGGTGCAGGAGCAGATGGTGCAGGATCCGGCGCCGGTCACTCCTGAGCCTGAGCCCGAAGTGCAGCCGGATGCAGTCGTTGAAACCGAGCAGGACAGCGGCGATGACGACAAGCCTGCGCCGGATATCAGTGGTGGCAGGCCCTGAGCCGAAGATAAACACCGGCGCATAAAAAAGGGCAGTCCCGCACAGGACTGCCCTTTTTATTTGTCGCTGCGACTCAGAGATCGTCTTTGTCGAAACGCCGTGCTTCACGCTGCAACTGGTAAACGAAACGCTCGACGTTGCGCGCAGCCTGGCCACTGATGTTGTGGAAGCGCAGACCGGCGAAGGTGATGTTGAGTTTTTCTTCGAAGTGCAGGTAGCGCAGCTCGACCGATGTTGGCTGATTGCCGAACAGCGGCGGGGCGATCAGGCGGTCGTAGACCTGGCCCAGTTGCAGGCGGTCAGTGATGTCGCCTTCGAAGCGGAATTTGCAGCCAGTGGCGGAGATATCCAGCAGCTTGCCGTGCAGAGGAACCTTGAGCTTTTCGCCGCCCAGTTCAACGCTGACCAGGTCGGTGAGTTTCAACGCAGCGCGGAAGGCGTTGCGGCGCTGGTGGTAGACCACTTCGCTCGGCAGGTCGCCGGTGTAGAAACGGTCACCGTCGGATTCTTCGATGTTCAGCGTGCCGTTGCATTCCCAGGCGATGCGCACGCCGTCATGAAAGCCTTCGACCTTGAACGGCTCGCCAGCCTGGAGGAAGCGTTCGCCATCGCGTGGGATCATTTCGTCCAGCGCGATCGTTGCGGTTTCGCGGTCAACCTTGATCAGGTAACTCTGAAAGCGCTGGCTGCGTTCATGGAAGGTGATGATCAGCGGATCGTGGCTGTCTTGCAGCTGGCGCAGGTTGCTGGAGATTTCCAGTGGCGTGGTGAGCACCTTCGGAGGCTGCGGAGCATCATCCGCGCTTAGGGTGTTGGACACGGTTCTTCAATCTCCAGACAAAATAAGACGACTGGCCAGTATTTTGCCAGCATGTTGCGCAGGTGGATAGTGCAGGGTCAGCGAATGGCTCATGCCTGGCTGAGCGTTCGCGGCTTGACCGGTTTGGCAAAGGTCCCGCTGGCGTCGTAAAGCGCTGGCGGCTCACCGCCGGTGAGGATCTTCAGCTGGTTGGCCGTAGTCGCCTGCTGGATCTGTATCGACTGGCCATTCTTGATGTTGGCCGCCTGGCATTGAGCGATCAGCGCGGTCAGGGCATCGCCCTGGGTCAGCAACTGGTCGCCAATGCTCGACTGGCTGGCCAGTTGCTCAAGACCTGTGCGATCGGTCGGCAGGTTGAGGCTGGCGAGGATTTCGCTGCGCTTGCGGCCATGCTGCTCGAGCAGAATGATCAACGCTTGCTTGGTCGCCAGAATTTCTTCCAGCAACGGCATGTCACGACCATGCAAAGCGAGGGATTCGGTTTGCAATAACTCCAGCAATTGTTGCGCTGGAGCAAAGTCGTCGTTGATCAGTTGCAATAAGTTAGTGTCGTGCATGGCTGGCCTTGGGGTTTAAGCGTCCAAAAGCCTGGCGCCGGCAAAAGCCTAGCGCTGGGCTTCGAAGTTGAGCAGTTTGCTGGCTACACGGTTGCTGTCGACTTTATAGCTGCCATCGGCAATCGCGGCTTTCAACTCGGCCACACGGGCTTTGTCGACAGCAGGCTGATCGCGCAGCTTGTCAGTGACCTTCTGCAACTGTTGAGCCTCATTGCTGAGGTGTACCGACTCCCCGCTTTTGGCGACATTGGCCTGTTCGGCCTGGGTATTCAGCGGCGCGGAGGGGCTGTTTTCAGCGCTTTCCTTGGCGTTGCTGGTACGTGTGCTGCCGGTTAGTGACGAGGAACTGTTCAATCGGTTGAAATCGATAACCATGATAAAAAACCTCTGGGAATTTGGACGCTTGCCATGTTTTCGGCTATCCCCTGAAAAACTTTAGGCCCAATCAACCATAAGCTTGCATGCGCCGTTGCGAGACCTGCTGCGGCACAGTTTAGGGAAGCGACGGGATCGGCGCCAGTTTTCTCCACGAGGCTTTTACATGGCCACTTCGACCTGTCCCGGCGCAATCACCTGCGCCTTGATAACTCTTTGAGAATTAAGGTTTTTTACTCGAATCTGTTCTTTCATGCCGCCATTGGAGAGCGCTTCCCCCGGCATGCGTACGGCAAGGGTGCCGCTGCGCGCAGTGATCACCACCTGGTCACCCTTGCGGACCACTTCGGCCTGTTCCAGATGCACCAGTGTGATGACCTGATCGGCGACCGTTGGTCGGGTAAGTTTCTGCCCGATCGCTTCGTCGACGGAGGTCAGGAAACCCTGGTTGATCGTGCTGACGTCGCGCTCGCGCAAGGTCACATCCTGCGGCTCGATAATGCCGGCGCGTTTCAGCGGACGAGTGGTCGTCACGATCTCGCGAAACAGGCGGACTTGAGCGGGTACGAACACCGTCCAGGGCGAACTGCCTTCGCAGCGAACCTTCACCGTGACGCGGCCCAGCGGGCGTGCCGGGCTCTCCAGCGTGGCTGTCAATTCCTTGTCGCACATGGGCATGCGCATGCGCGGGTCGAGCTGGTTGACTTCGATTTCGTAGCGGCCTTCGGTTTGACTGGAAGCCAAATAGTCTTCTACGGTGAATTCAAGAAAGCCCTGAGTCACGCCGATAAGCATATCAGGCAAGGTAACCGCATCTGCATGGGCAGGACTGCCAGCAAGCAAGCAGCAAACGGCGGACACCGCGCAAAGCCCTTTGCGAAGGGAAGATGTCAGGCGTCGGGAAAATGTCGTTTGAGCGTTCATACGAGTTAAAAAGCAAGCGCCGTGCCGTTTAGCAATGAATGTGCGTCGCAACAACACTTGGCGTTGGTGTAGGAGTCTGGGCATGGCTGGTGTAATGGATTCGGTGAACCAGCGCACGCAACTGGTAGGGCAGAATCGCCTCGAGCTGCTGTTGTTCCGTCTCGACGGGCCGCAGCTCTATGGGATCAACGTGTTCAAGGTACGGGAAGTGTTGCAATGCCCGTCCCTGACGTTGATGCCCAAATCCAGTCCTGTCGTGTGCGGGGTAGCGAATATACGGGGAGCGACCATTCCGATCCTGGATCTGGCAATGGCAACGGGCTCCGGTGCGTTGAAAGACAAGAACAGTCCGTTCGTGATCATCACGGAGTACAACACCAAGACCCAGGGTTTCCTGGTCCGCTCGGTGGAGCGCATCGTCAACATGAACTGGGAAGAGATCCATCCGCCACCCAAGGGTACCGGTCGCGATCACTACCTGACCGCTGTGACGCGGGTCGACAACCAGTTGGTCGAAATCATCGACGTCGAGAAGGTGCTGGCCGAAGTGGCGCCGACGCCGGAAGCGATTTCGGTGGGCGTGGTCGATGTCGAGACGCAGACCAAGGCGTTGTCGCTGCGGGTGCTGACGGTCGATGACTCGTCGGTGGCGCGCAAGCAGGTCACGCGTTGTCTGCAGACCATCGGTGTCGAAGTGGTGGCGCTGAACGACGGCAAGCAGGCGCTGGATTACCTGCGCAAGCTGGTCGACGAGGGCAAGAAGCCGGAAGAAGAGTTCCTGATGATGATTTCCGACATCGAGATGCCGGAGATGGACGGGTACACCCTGACGGCGGAAATCCGCGGCGACGCACGCATGCAAAAGCTCCATATCATCCTGCATACTTCGTTGTCGGGGGTATTCAATCAGGCGATGGTGAAGAAAGTCGGTGCTGATGACTTCCTGGCCAAATTCCGTCCTGATGACCTCGCATCCCGGGTAGTCGACCGGATCAAAGCAGCAGATATCAGCTAGGGACCTTCTGTCCCTGGCGGTCAACACGATTTAAGAGGCGGCATCATTGTCTACGGGTAATTTGGATTTCGAACAGTTCCGGGTCTTCCTGGAAAAAGCCTGTGGCATTCTGCTCGGTGAAAACAAGCAGTATCTGGTCTCGAGCCGTCTCAACAAACTGATGGAGCAGCAAGGCATCAAGTCCCTGGGTGAGCTGGTGCAGCGCATCCAGACCCAGCCGCGCAGCGGTTTGCGCGAGCAGGTGGTCGATGCCATGACGACTAACGAAACCCTGTGGTTTCGCGACACCTATCCGTTTGAAGTCTTGAAGAACAAGGTACTGCCGGAAGCGATCAAGGCCAGCCCCAACCAGCGTCTGCGGATCTGGTCGGCGGCCTGCTCGTCGGGACAGGAACCGTACTCGCTGTCGATGTCGATCGACGAGTTCGAGCGCAGCAACCTGGGTCAGTTGAAGATGGGTGTGCAGATCGTTGCCACCGATCTGTCGGGCCTGATGCTCAACAACTGCAAGACCGGCGAGTACGACAGCCTGGCGATCGGTCGCGGTCTGTCGCCGGAACGCCTGCAACGCTACTTCGACCCGAAAGGGCCGGGGCGCTGGGTGGTCAAGGCGCCGATCAAGAGCCGGGTGGAATTCCGCTCGTTCAACCTGCTCGACAGCTATGCGGCGCTGGGCAAGTTCGACATCGTGTTCTGCCGCAACGTACTGATCTACTTCTCTGCCGAAGTGAAGAAGGACATCCTGTTGCGCATTCACAGCACGTTGAAGCCGGGCGGGTATCTGTTCCTTGGCGCTTCGGAAGCGCTGAACGGATTGCCGGATCATTACCAGATGGTTCAGTGCAGCCCGGGGATTATTTACAAGGCGAAATAAGCGGTTTGCGCTGATACAAAAACGGGAGGCCCGCAAAGGCCTCCTTTTTTTATGCCCGAATTTTTTTCCACGAAACCCCTGTGGGAGCGAGCCTGCTCGCGAAAGCGGTCTGTCCATAAGACAGTTGGCGCCTGACACGCCGCCTTCGCGAGCAGGCTCGCTCCCACAGGGATCTGCGCTGACCTGGCAACGACGGCAAGCGGCAGAAAAGCGGCATCCGGCGGTAACCGGTTGCCGCTTTTCTGGCATTGCCGCTTTGCCTGTCAGGCGCAAAGCCCCGGAATACGGGGCTTTGATCATTTGGCACGGCGCTTGCTAAAGCTCAGATACGAAAAACCGGTCACCTGAAGGTTCCCGACATGAGCATCAGCTTCGACAAAGCGCTGGGCATTCACGAAAAGGCATTGGGCTTCCGCGCCCAGCGTGCCGAAGTGCTGGCCAACAACATCGCCAACGCCGACACCCCGAACTACAAAGCGCGGGATCTGGATTTCTCCAAAGTGCTCGAAGCACAGACCGAGAAGACCAAGACCGGCGGCCACTTTGCCCTGAACATGACCAACAGCCGGCACATCGAGGCTGAAGGGCTGGGCAATGGCGACGAGTCGCTGATGTATCGCACGCCGATGCAGCCTTCGATCGACCAGAACACCGTCGACGCTCAACTGGAACAGTCGAACTACGCGGAAAACGCTGTCGGCTTCCAGGCCAGCTTCACCTTGCTCAACAGCAAATTCAAAGGGCTGGTGTCAGCCCTGCGCGGAGAATAATCCATGTCCCTGTCCAGCGTTTTCAACATTGCCGGCAGCGGCATGAGCGCGCAGACCACGCGTCTGAACACCGTGGCTTCGAACATCGCCAACGCCGAAACCGTTTCGTCGAGCATCGACCAGACCTACCGCGCCCGTCATCCGGTGTTCGCCACCATGTTCCAGGGCGGCCAGGCCGGCGGCAGCAATTCGCTGTTCCAGAACCAGGACGCGGCCGGGCAGGGCGTGCAGGTGCTTGGCGTCGTCGAAGACCAGAGCAATCTTGAAGCGCGCTACGAGCCGAACCATCCGGCCGCCGACGCCAAGGGCTACGTCTACTACCCGAACGTCAACGTGGTGGAAGAAATGGCTGACATGATTTCCGCGAGCCGCTCGTTCCAGACCAACGCGGAAATGATGAACACCGCCAAAACCATGATGCAGAAAGTACTGACCCTCGGTCAGTAATAAGGGGCGACTGCCATGAGCGTTACGGATACCACCAGCAGCCTGAGCATGAACGACATCCTGGCCAACTCGTCGAAGAAGGCCAGCAGCACTACGTCGGGCGGCATCGCTTCGGCGACCAACAGTGCCACCGGCGGCCAGGCGCTGGGCAAGGATGCATTCCTGCAATTGCTGGTCACCCAGCTGAAAAACCAGAACCCGCTCGACCCGCAGGACAACAGCGCCTTCGTCGCGCAGTTGGCGCAGTTCAGCAGCCTTGAAGGCATCACCACGCTGAACTCCACTGTCAGTGGCCTTGCCGGCAACTACAACTCGTCGCAGGCGCTGCAAGCGTCGTCGCTGGTCGGTCGCAACGTGATCGTGCAGACCAACACCGCCCAGCTCGATGACCCGAGCAAAGGCCTGACCGGTTCGGTCACCGTGCCTTCGTCGATTGCCGGCGGCACCGTGACCATCACCGACAAGGACGGCAAGACCGTGCGCACCATCGACCTGGGCAGCCGCGCTGCCGGCGATGCCAGTTTCACTTGGGACGGCAAGGACACCGCCGGCACCGTGGTTCCGGTCGGCACTTACACGTTCAAGGCCAACGCACCGATCAACGGCACCGCGACCGACCTGGCGACCTACCTGCCGGCGACCGTCAACAGCGTGACGATCAGCCAGACCGGTGGCGAGCTGATGCTCAACCTGGCCGGCAAGGGCACCGTTGCCCTGTCCAAAGTACAAACCATTGGTATATAGAGCCGACTAACCCGGCACGAAGGAGTGGAACATGTCTTTTAACATCGGCCTTAGCGGTCTCTATGCCGCCAACAAACAACTCGACGTCACCGGCAACAACATCGCCAACGTCGCCACCGCCGGTTTCAAATCCTCGCGCGCAGAATTCGAAGACGTCTATTCGTCGACTCGTCTGGGCAGCGGCAGCAAAGTGATCGGCAACGGCGTGCGCCTGGCCAACGTTTCCCAGCAGTTCACCCAGGGTGACATCAACAACACTGGCAACGTGCTGGACATGGGCATCAACGGTTCCGGTTTCTTCACCATGAGCAACAACGGCTCGATTTCGTACACCCGTGCCGGTACGTTCAAGGTCGACAACGCCGGTTACATCACCAACACCGACTACACCTCGCGTCTGCAGGGTTACGGTGTGGATGCCAACGGCAAGATCATCAACGGCGTGTTGACCGATCTGAAGATCGACACTTCGAACCTGGCGCCGAAGTCGTCTTCTGCGGTGACCTCGAGCATCAACCTCAATTCGTCTTCGCCAGTGATCGTTGATACCGGCGCCAGCGCCGTCAAGTTTGATCCGTCGAAGCCTGAGACTTACACCAAGTCCTTCAGCACACCGATCTATGACACCCAGGGCAACGCCCACGTCATGGACCAGTACATGGTCAAGACTGGCGGGAACACCTGGAAGGTTTACACCCTGGTCGATGGCCGTAACCCGGACGCTACCGGCAGCAACCCTGTGACCACTGCGCCGGTTGCTTCGACATTGTCGTTCGACAGCTCCGGCAAGCTGGTTCAGGTGAGCACGCCTAACCCGGCGGATCCAGCCAACCCGATCATCAGCAGCGATCTGAAGATGACTGGCTGGGTGCCGGGCACTGTGACCAATGGCGTGTTTACGCCTAACGGCGCGGCAGCGAATCCGAATGGCGTGACCATCTCGATGGCCAACACCACTCAGTACAACGCTGATACCTCGCGTACGATCCCGACTCAGGATGGTTACGCCACTGGCCAGATCACTAACCTGACCATCGACGGCACCGGTACGCTGTTTGCCAACTTCAGCAACAACCAGAGCAAAGCGATTGGTCAGGTTGCACTGGCCAGCTTCACCAACGAACAGGGCTTGCAGGCTGTCGGTGGCACCAGCTGGAAAGAGACGTTCGCTTCGGGTATTCCGGGCTACGACGCGCCGAAGACCGGTACGTTGGGTGAGGTGGTGTCCAACTCGCTGGAAGAGTCGAACGTTAACCTGACCAATGAGCTGGTTGATCTGATCAAGGGTCAGAGCAACTATCAGGCGAACGCCAAGACCATTTCGACGCAGAGCACGATTATGCAGACCATTATTCAGATGACCTGATTCGGGTTTCTGACTGGTTTTTTGGGCCCCTCGGTTTTGAGGGGCTTTTTTTTTGGTCGTGGCGGCCTTTGGGCCGACCAGGCTGTTGGGTTTTGGGTGAATATCCGTTGCTTCGGTAGCGGCTGCTGGCGGTTTCGCCTGACGGCGACTTACTTTTTTACAAGCGCCTAAAAAAGTAAGCAAAAAACGCTAGCTCCTGCGTTCGGCCCTCGCAGGCTCGGGTTCCTTCGCTGCGGGATCGATCCGGGCGCAGCGGCTCCGGTTTGCTTCGCTGCACCTACTTCCGCTGTGTCTGGCTGCGCCAGACGGTCGCTGCGCTCCCACGCCCGGATCAATCCCTCCGCTCAGCCTTCCGACGTCGCCCGTAGATCAAAAGCACTCGAGCTTGCGCTCATTGTTGAGTGGGGCGGCTTTGCCGCGGGCAGCTGCGCTGCTTTGCCTTTTTGTGGGAGCGAGCTTGCTCGCGAAGGCGGCCTGTCAGCCGACCTGTTCTTGAAGTGGTACCCAATCCAACTGTAGGAGCTGCCGAAGGCTGCGATCTTTTGATCTGGCTTTTGCTTTTGCTTTTGCTTTTGCTTTTGCTTCGGCTTTGGCTTTTGATCCGGCTTTTGATCTTTTGCCCCTTCGGCAGGCTTCGTTACGGGATCGATCCGGGGGTGGGAGCGCAGCGACCGTACGACGCAGTCGTACACAGCGAGTGTAGGTGCAGCGAAGCCAACCGGAGCCGCTGCGCCCGGATCGGTCCCGTAACGAAGGTACCCCGAGCCCCAGCGAGCGGGCCGTACGCCGGGGCAAAGCCTTTTGGGTTACCTTTTTGGCGTCTGAAAAAGGTGACTCGCTGTAAGAGCGAAACCGCCAGCCGCAGCACCGAGAAAACGGATATTCACCCAAAACCCCAAGAGCCTGGTCGGCCCAGAGGCCGCCAAGGCCGCCAAAAAACAAAACCCCCAACAAACCTGAAGTCTGTCGGGGGTTTTCTTTTGTCTCGAGATCCCAGGCGTCTCGCAACGCCTGGTCTCAGCTCAGCTTATTGGCAAGCTTCGCAATCCGGCTCGTCGATCGCGCAGGCCTTTGGCACTGGCGCCGGACCTGCCGGAGCGGCCAGGACCGAATCGTCGCCGTGGTTGCCGCCGCTGGAAACAGCGTTCAGCTTACCGGTGTTGATGGTCGACTTCTCGGTGCTGGTCGCGGCCAGGGCACGGAGGTAGTAAGTGGTTTTCAGACCACGGTACCAGGCCATGCGGTAGGTCACGTCGAGCTTCTTGCCCGATGCGCCGGCGATGTACAGGTTCAGCGACTGGGCCTGGTCGATCCACTTCTGACGACGGCTGGCGGCGTCAACGATCCACTTGGTGTCCACTTCGAACGCGGTCGCATAGAGCTCTTTGAGTTCTTGCGGAATGCGCTCGATCTGCTGCACCGAACCGTCGTAGTACTTCAGGTCGTTGATCATCACCGAGTCCCACAGACCGCGAGCCTTCAGGTCGCGAACCAGGTACGGGTTGATCACGGTGAATTCGCCAGACAGGTTCGATTTCACGTACAGGTTCTGGTAGGTCGGTTCGATCGACTGCGAAACGCCAGTGATGTTGGCGATGGTCGCGGTCGGTGCGATGGCCATGATGTTCGAGTTACGGATGCCTTTCTGTACACGGGCGCGAACCGGTGCCCAGTCAAGGGTTTCCTTCAGGTCGACATCGATGTACTTCTCGCCGCGCTGTTCGATCAGGATCTGTTGCGAATCCAGCGGCAGGATGCCCTTGGACCACAGCGAACCGTTGAACGTCTCGTAGGCGCCGCGCTCGTCGGCCAGGTCGCAGGAAGCCTGGATCGCGTAGTAGCTGACCGCTTCCATCGACTTGTCGGCAAACTCGACGGCAGCGTCGGAGCCGTAGGCGATGTGCTGCAGGTACAGAGCGTCCTGGAAGCCCATGATGCCCAGACCGACCGGGCGGTGGCGGAAGTTGGAGTTCTTCGCTTGCGGCACCGAGTAGTAGTTGATGTCGATCACGTTATCGAGCATGCGCACGGCGGTGTTCACGGTGCGTTGCAGCTTGGCGGTATCGAGCTTGCCGTCGACGATGTGGTTCGGCAGGTTGATCGAGCCCAGGTTGCAAACGGCGATTTCGTCCTTGTTGGTGTTCAAGGTGATCTCGGTGCACAGGTTCGAGCTGTGGACCACGCCGACGTGCTGCTGCGGGCTGCGCAGGTTGCACGGGTCCTTAAAAGTCAGCCATGGGTGGCCGGTTTCGAACAGCATGGACAGCATCTTGCGCCACAGGTCTTTGGCCTGGATGGTCTTGAACAGCTTGACCTTGCCCGGGTACTCGGTCAGCGCTTCGTAATACTCGTAGCGCTCTTCGAAGGCTTTACCGGTCAGGTCGTGCAGGTCCGGTACTTCGGATGGCGAGAACAGGGTCCACTTGCCGTCATCGAAGACACGCTTCATGAACAGGTCAGGGATCCAGTTGGCGGTGTTCATGTCGTGGGTACGACGACGATCGTCACCGGTGTTCTTGCGCAGCTCGATGAACTCTTCGATGTCCATGTGCCAGGTTTCCAGGTAGGCACACACAGCGCCTTTGCGCTTGCCACCCTGGTTCACGGCCACAGCGGTGTCGTTCACTACTTTGAGGAACGGCACAACGCCTTGCGACTTGCCGTTGGTGCCCTTGATGTACGAACCCAACGCACGAACAGGCGTCCAGTCGTTGCCCAGACCGCCGGCAAATTTCGACAGCATGGCGTTGTCGTGGATCGCGTGATAGATGCCCGACAGGTCATCCGGCACGGTGGTCAGGTAGCAGCTCGACAGCTGTGGACGCAGGGTACCGGCGTTGAACAGGGTCGGGGTCGAAGCCATATAGTCGAACGAGGACAGCAGGTTGTAGAACTCGATCGCACGGTCTTCTTTCTGCTTCTCTTCGATCGCAAGGCCCATGGCCACGCGCATGAAGAAGATCTGCGGCAGCTCGAAACGTACGCCATCCTTGTGGATGAAGTAACGGTCGTACAGGGTCTGCAGGCCCAGGTAGGTGAATTGCTGATCGCGCTCGTGGTTGATCGCCTTGCCCAGTTTTTCCAGGTCGAAGGTGGCCAGCACAGGGTTCAGCAGTTCGAACTCGATACCTTTGGCGATGTAGGCCGGCAGTGCCTTGGCGTACAGGTCGGCCATTTCGTGATGGGTGGCACTTTCGGCGACTTCGAGGAAGTTCAGGCCTTCGGCACGCAGGGTGTCCATCAGCAGGCGGGCGGTAACGAACGAGTAGTTCGGCTCGCGCTCAACCAGGGTACGGGCGGTCATCACCAGGGCGGTGTTGACGTCGGTCAGGGCCACGCCGTCGTACAGGTTCTTCAGGGTTTCGCGCTGGATCAGGTCGCCGTCGACTTCTTCCAGGCCTTCGCAGGCTTCGGTAACGATGGTGTTCAGGCGGCCCATGTCCAGCGGCGCGAGGCTGCCGTCGGCGCGGGTGATGCGGATCGACGGGTGAGCGTTGACCGCAGCTTCGGCCGGAGCGTGGGCAGCGCGTTCTTTCGAACGGCCGTCACGGTAGATCACGTAGTCGCGAGCGACTTTCTGCTCGCCGGCACGCATCAGGGCCAGTTCGACCTGGTCCTGGATTTCTTCGATGTGGATGGTGCCGCCCGATGGCATGCGACGCTTGAAGGTCGCAGTGACCTGTTCGGTCAGGCGCGCAACGGTGTCGTGGATTCGCGACGAAGCGGCAGCGGTGCCGCCCTCAACTGCGAGGAACGCTTTGGTGATAGCGACGGTGATCTTGTCATCGGTGTAAGGAACGACAGTGCCATTACGCTTGATCACGCGCAGCTGGCCAGGCGCGGTGGCTGCCAGATCCGAAGTCGAATCGGCGGCCTGCGGCAAGGTGCCCTGCGGGTTCTCGCGAGTTGTGTCGGTTTGCATGGGGGGTGGTCTCCACATTCTCTATGTTTGTTTGGCACCGTCATGGTGCTCACCGTTCTGTACCGAAGCACTGCAACCGACGGGCGTCGGCATTACAAACTTCGGAACAGTAGGAAAAAGGCTGCAACGCCGCATCCTTGCCGAAGTTTTGGTTACGAGCCGAAGCTCGCCACCGGATTCCTTCGCGGGTGGCAGTCATGACTGCAACACCCATACCGTTTTGTCCGTTTCGGACCAAATAAAACGGTGCCATCCGCCAGTGCGGTTTGGGCTTGAAAAAACTCGCTTGTTCTACCGGAAACCGGCCATAAAGCACTTGAGTTTCAGGTCTGAAATGTGGTTGGGCGTTTTAGGTGAAAACCCTATATGTAGGGTCTCCGTTTTCGCCGTGCTACAAGATAATGCGTTTCAGGGGGGGATTGCAACGTACTACCTGTGGATAAGCCTGTGCGTAATTTGTGTAAGAAACAGGGAAAACGCGTGTAGGCCGCGAACCTGCTGAGCCAGACCGTTTGTCACTGTTTTTTTGCCTGGAAAAACGCTTCAGCGGTTTTTTAAGGGCGCGAACCCTATCACAGAATTCCGCCTTGTCCGAACGCATTTACCGACTTGTTTTCCGGGTGGCCGGCGTTTATACAATCGCTGGGTGCACGGGCATTTTTATCCTCCTGAAACATGACAGATGATCGGGAGATACACGCAGGATTGTGGGAGCGAGCCTGCTCGCGAATCGGTTGACCACTGAGCATTCAGGTTGAAGCAACAGACGCTTTCGCGAGCAGGCTCGCTCCCACAGGTTTTGTCCGTGTCAGGCGATTGTCTTTCTTCTTTTAATAAAAACAGCAAGCAGAGGTCACCGGTGGAGCAACAAACCTGGCAGGTATTGATCGTCGAGGATGACCAGCGACTGGCCGAGCTCACCCGCGATTACCTGCAAGCCAATGGCCTGCGCGTGGAGATCGAAGGCAACGGTGCGCTGGCGGCGGCGCGGATCATCAAGGAGCAGCCGGATCTGGTGATCCTCGATCTGATGCTGCCCGGCGAAGATGGCCTGAGCATCTGCCGCAAGGTGCGCAGCCAGTACGACGGGCCGATCCTGATGCTCACCGCGCGCACCGATGACGCTGATCAGATCCACGGCCTCGACCTCGGTGCCGACGACTATGTGTGCAAACCGGTGCGCCCGCGCTTGTTGCTGGCGCGCATCCAGGCGTTGCTGCGACGCAGTGACACACCGGAGCCGGTCGCGGAAAAATCCCGGCGGTTGCAATTCGGTCCACTGGTGGTCGACAACGCATTGCGCGAAGCCTGGCTGAGCGACAACGGCATCGAGCTGACCAGCGCCGAGTTCGACCTGCTCTGGCTGCTGGTGTCCAATGCCGGGCGGATTCTTTCCCGGGAAGAAATCTTCACTGCATTACGCGGCATCGGCTATGACGGCCAGGACCGCTCGATCGACGTGCGCATCTCGCGCATCCGCCCGAAAATCGGCGACGACCCCGATCATCCGCGCCTGATCAAGACCATTCGCAGCAAAGGCTACCTGTTCGTCCCTGAGGCCTGCGCAGACCTGGCGCTGTGAATTCGATCTTCCTGCGCATCTACGGCGGCATGTGCGCCGCGCTGATTCTGGTGGCGGTGCTCGGCGTGCTGGCGCTGAACCTGCTCAATCAGGTGCGCAGCGAGCAATATCGCGAACGCCTGGCCCACGGCACCTTCTCGCTGATGGCCGACAACCTGCAACCGATGAACCAGACCGAACGCCATCGCGCGCTGCTGGTGTGGGAGCGGCTGCTCGGTATACCGCTGACGCTGAAGAAATTCTCTGAAACCGACCTTGATCTGGCCCAGCGCACCCGTGTCCTGCGCGGTCAGGCGCTGGTCGAGCAAACCGGGCCACATGCCGCCAAGGTCTATCGGCTGATCAGCGAAAAAGAGCAGCTTGTACTGGTAGGAGAGGTGCAGCAGATCAGCGAGCAACTGGCTCGGGCGACTATTTACCTGCTGGCCGATGAACTG
This sequence comes from Pseudomonas sp. FP1762, assembly GCF_030687105.1. Classification (NCBI taxonomy): domain Bacteria; kingdom Pseudomonadati; phylum Pseudomonadota; class Gammaproteobacteria; order Pseudomonadales; family Pseudomonadaceae; genus Pseudomonas; species Pseudomonas sp. FP1762. The sequence continues at coordinate 4,411,890 of NZ_CP117458.1, read as the reverse complement.
GTGCGGGTGCCGGTGGGTGAGCAGCCCAAACGTCTGGCGCAGATAAAACAGGAAAAGGGTTTTGGCTTCGATCTGCGACTGGTCACGGTAAATGACGCCGACATGGACGAAGACCAGAGCCGCCGCGTGGCCGAGGGCGATACGGTGATGGCGCTGGGCAAGGGCGGCGATTCGATCCGCGTGTTCGCCGGCATGGTTGGTACGCCGTGGGTGCTGGAAATCGGCCCGCTGTACCAGATGAATCCGTACCCGCCGGAATGGCTGGTATTGATTGCCGCGCTCGGTCTGACGCTGATCGGTCTCATCGTTTATCTGCTGGTGCGTCAGCTTGAGCGACGTTTGCGCGGCCTCGAAGCAGCGGCCACGCGCATTGCCAAGGGCAGCCTGGAAACCCGTGTGCCGGCGCGCGGCGCTGACTCTGTCGGGCGGCTTGCGTCGGCGTTCAATGGCATGGCTGAGCACTTGCAACAGTTGCTGGCGATCCAGCGTGAACTGGTGCGCGCGGTGTCTCATGAACTGCGTACCCCAGTGGCACGGTTGCGTTTCGGGCTGGAAATGATCGGCACGGCCACCACCCCGCAGGCACTGGAGAAATACCGTGAAGGCATGGATCACGACATCGAGGACCTCGACAAGCTGGTCGACGAAATGCTCACCTACGCACGACTGGAGCAAGGCTCGCCGGCGCTGACTTTCCAGCGAATCGATCTGGATGCGCTGGTCAATCAGGTGATCGCAGAATTGGCGCCGCTGCGCGCCGAGGTCACGGTGCAGCGCGGTTTGTGTCTTTCATCTGCCGACAATGACGGCGCCTGGGTCGAGGCCGAACCGCGTTATCTGCACCGAGCGCTGCAGAATCTGGTGGGCAACGCGATGCGCCATGCGCATTCGCAGGTGACGGTGAGTTATCAGGTCGGCCAGTTGCGCTGCCGGATCGACGTCGAGGACGACGGGCCGGGCGTGCCGGAAGTGGCTTGGGAGCGGATCTTCACGCCGTTTCTGCGCCTCGACGATAGCCGCACGCGCGCCTCGGGCGGGCATGGTCTGGGGTTGTCGATTGTGCGGCGGATCATTCACTGGCACGACGGCCGCGCGATCATTGGCAAGAGCAAGAGCCTGGGTGGGGCGTGTTTCAGTCTGAGTTGGCCGAGGAATCAGGAGCGCCGCTGAGATTCGGTATACCGCCTTCGCGAGCAGGCTCGCTCCCACATTTGAAATGCAATCCCCTGTGGGAGCGAGCCTGCTCGCGAAGGCGCCATAACAGACAATGCAAATCCTCAGGCTTGAATACTGACCAGGCTCAACAACTGCCCATCCTGCACTCCGAACTGCGCTTCCAGCTCCGATCCGTTGCGCCATTCGCTGGACAGATCCGTCAACAACCGCAGCCTGACCTGTCCCGCCTCAGTCCATTCCAGCACTTCGGCATGCTCGAAATAAAAGCGCTGCTGCACGATCGGGTACAGCGCCTTGAACAAACTCTCTTTCACCGAAAACGTCAGGGTCACCCGCAGCGCCAGTTGCTCCTGAGAACCCGCCGCCATGCGTTGCAGTTCCGCTGGCGTGAGGATTTCCCCGGCCAAGCGTTCGGCGCGCTCATGGCTCAACAGGTTTTCCAGATCCATGCCCAAGCCGCGCCAGTGCTGCTTGTTGGCAACAATCGCCGCCGCACGGCCGGTGCTGTGAGTGATCGAACCGCAGATATGCGCCGGCCACACCGGGGCGCGGTCTTCGCCGATCGGCGGGACGATATACAGGCCTTCGAGTTGTTGCAGCGCGGCCCGGGCGCAGATGCGTCCAGCGAGAAACTCGGCCTGGCGCTTGGCCACCGAGCGCTGAATGCTCGGCGGCGCCAGCACAGCGCTGCGCTGGAAGTCATCGCCAAGCAGGCGTGCCGGGTCGAAGTGAGTACTGAGCAGCACGGTATCGGCCAATACCGTCGGCAACGGCCAGTGGCTGTCGAGCGCAGTGCAGCAGGCGGGCAGGGCGGGGGTGAAGTTCATGGCGGGCATTTTGCCGGTTAGTCGGGGCGAGGTCGAGATCGGCGGTGAAGCCTTCGCGAGCAGGCTCGCTCCCACAAGGGATCTTCTGGGCGACAGATATCCGGTGTGGGAGCGAGCCTGCTCGCGAAAGCCGCGCCTCGGTCGTTACTGACTCAACCGAAAATCTTCTTGAAGAACGCCTGCATATCCGCCCACGACTTCTCATCCGCCGCCTTGTTGTAACCAATGTCCGGCCCGCCATGCTCGCCATGGCTCAAACGATCGGCATCCGGATTGCTGAAACCATGCTTGGCGCCATCCAGACTGACGAACTTGTAGTCCGCCCCGGCCTTGTCCATTTCTGCCTTGAACGCGGTGACATTGTCCTGAGTGACCATGCTGTCCAGCGCCCCATGCTCGACGAGGATTTTCGCCTTCACACTGCCCGGAGTCGCCGGGGTCTTGGTCGCCAGCGCGCCATGGAAACTCACCACACCGGCCAGCGGCACACCCTGACGCGCCGCATTCAGCACCACGGCGCCACCGAAGCAATAGCCGACGGCGGCGATTTTGTTCGGGTCGGTCTGCTTTTGCTTCTTCAACAGATCGAGCCCGGCGGCGAACCGTTTACTGGCGGCATCGGCATCCTTGGTCGCTGCCTGCATGAAGGCCATGGCGTCTTTCGGGTGCTCGGTGTTCTTGCCTTCGCCATACATGTCGATGGCCAGCGCGCTGTAGCCGAGTTCGGCGAGATCCCGCGCGCGGCGCTTGGCGTAATCGTTCAGCCCCCACCATTCGTGGACCACGACAACGCCGGGGCGTGGGCCTTTGATCGCGTCGTCATAGGCGTAGTAGCCGATCAGTTGGCTGCCGTCGGCGCTTTGGTAGGGGATTTCTTCAGTCTTGATCGCAGCCTGGGTAAGGCTGCTGACTGCCAGCAAAGTGAGGGCGAGGAACAGGCGCATGGTCGGGTGTCCTTATTGAAAGTGGTCAGAACAGCCTAGTCGATCTGGTTCAGGTCAGGTTCAGAGACGGTTCAGGGGCCGTACAGGGGCGGCTCAGTAACCTTGCGCCATACCCAAACAGCACTGTGAAAGAGGAAATACCCATGACTCGTTTAAACAAATTGCTGCTGGCTTTTACCCTGTTAGGCTCCAGCATCGCGGCGAATGCCGACGACACCAGCAACTTCGCCGGCCTGACATTCGGCCAGACCAGCGACAAGATCGACAAGTCCCACGCGCTCAACAACAACCTCGGCAACCCCAACGTCACTGGGGCCATCGACGGCAACAACACCTACGGCATGCGCCTCGGTCAGCAAAACAGCCAGGGCCGCTACTACGCCACCTATGACAACGTTTCCGGCTCGCACAATGGCGTTAAACTGCGCCAGGAAAATCTGCTCGGCAGCTATGACCTGTTCTATCCAGTAGGCGGCAGCACCAAATTGTTCGGTGGCGCCACGGCCGGTCTGACCAAACTGACGCAGGATTCGCCCGGCTTCAGCCGTGACAGCGACATCGGTTACGCCATCGGTGGCCAAGTCGGTGTGTTGCAGCAAGTTTCGCAGAACACCTCGGTGGAACTCGGTTACCGTTACCTTCGCAGCAACGCCAGCACCGAAATGAAAGAAAGCGGCGGCAGCAAACAGGGCTCGCTGGACTTGACCGGCAGCGCGCAGACCTACCTGTCGGCCAACTACTATTTCTAAGCGGTTGTCGCAGTTTGAAGTGTGGGAGCGAGCCTGCTCGCGAAAGGGGTGTATCGGCCGACACTTGCTTGGCTGATCCACCGTATTCGCGAGCAGGCTCGCTCCCACAGGTAGTTGCCTGGAGAGTTCAAGTGATAGGGAGAAAGGCATGAAACTGTTGGTCGTCGAAGACGAGGCGCTGTTGCGTCATCACCTGCAAACCCGTCTGACGGAGAGCGGTCATGTGGTCGAGTCCGTGGCCAATGCCGAGGAGGCGCTGTACCAGACCGGCCAGTACAACTTCGATCTGGCGGTGATTGATCTCGGCCTGCCGGGCATGGGCGGCCTCGACCTGATCCGCCAGTTGCGCTCGGGCGGCAAGACCTTCCCGATCCTGATCCTCACCGCGCGCGGCAACTGGCAGGACAAGGTCGAAGGGCTCGCCGCCGGTGCCGACGATTACGTGGTCAAGCCGTTCCAGTTCGAAGAACTCGATGCGCGCCTGAACGCATTGCTGCGGCGCTCCAGCGGCTTCACCCAGTCGACCATCGTCGCCGGGCCGTTGCTGCTCGACCTCAATCGCAAACAGGCCAGCCTCGATGAACAACCGCTGGCGCTGACCGCTTACGAATACCGCATCCTCGAATACCTCATGCGCCACCATCAGCAGGTGGTGCCCAAGGATCGCTTGATGGAGCAGCTCTATCCGGACGATGACGAGCGCGATCCGAATGTCATCGAAGTGCTGGTCGGCCGTCTGCGCCGCAAGCTCGAAGGCCCGGCCGGGTTCAAGCCGATCGACACCGTGCGCGGCCTCGGCTACCTGTTCAATGAGCGCTGCACTTGATCCGTTCCCTTCGCGTACGCTTGATGCTCGCCGCCACCACGTTGGCGGTGTTGTTCATGCTTGCCTTGCTGCCGGCGATGCAGGGTGCCTTCAGCCTTGCCTTGCAGGACTCGATCGAGCAACGTCTGGCCTCCGATGTCACCACATTGATCTCCGCCGCCCGGGTGGAAAACGGTCGGCTGGTGATGCCGTCGCAATTGCCGGACGAACGCTTCAACCTCACCGACTTCCGTTTGCTCGGCTATATCTACGACCGCGACGGCAAACTGGTGTGGCGCTCGAAAGCCACCCAGGAAGAGCAGATCAACTACAAACCGCGCTACGACGGTCTCGGCAATGAGTTCGCGCGGATTCGTGAAGCCAGCGGTCAGGAGTTCTTCGTCTACGACGTCGAAGTCAAATTGCTCGGCGGCAAAAGCGCGGCATTCAGCATCGTCGCTCTGCAACCGGTGCGTGAATACGAAACCACCCTCGAAGGCCTGCGGGAAAATCTCTATCTGGGCTTCGGTGCGGCGTTGCTGGTATTGCTGGCGCTGCTATGGATCGGCCTGACCTGGGGCCTCAAGGCCTTGCGCCGTTTGAGCCAGGAACTCGACGAAATCGAAGGCGGCACCCGCGAAAGCCTGACGGAAAAACACCCGCGTGAACTGCTGCGCCTGACCGGCTCGCTCAACCGCTTGCTGCTCAGCGAACGCCAGCAACGCAGCCGCTACCGCGACTCCCTCGACGACCTCGCCCACAGCCTGAAAACCCCGTTGGCGGTGCTGCAAGGCGTCAGCGAAGACATGGCCCAGCGCCCCGAAGACCGCGACCAGGCCTGGGTTCTGCAAAGTCAGATCGAACGCATGAGCCAGCAGATCAGCTACCAACTGCAACGGGCCAGCCTGCGCAAAAGCGGCCTGGTGCGCCATCAGGTGCGCCTGCAACCGGTGCTCAAAAGCCTTTGCGACACGCTGGACAAGGTCTACCGCGACAAACACGTACGCGTCACCTTTGATCTGCCGGAGCACTGCTACGTGCCGATCGAGCAGGGCGCCTTGCTGGAAATGCTCGGCAACCTGCTGGAAAACGCCTATCGCCTGTGCCTCGGCGCAGTGCGGGTCAGCGTGCGCGAGTCCTTGGCCGGGATCGAATTGTGCGTCGAGGACGATGGGCCGGGTGTGCCACTCGATCAGCGCGCGCGGATTCTCGAACGCGGCGAACGCCTGGATGCCCAGCATCCGGGGCAGGGCATCGGGCTGGCGGTGGTCAAGGACATCATCGAAAGCTACAACGCCCGTTTGGCCTTGGGTGATTCACCGATGGGCGGGGCGGCGTTCAGGATTGATTTTCCTGCGGTGTGATTGCGAGCTGCCCTCACCCTAACCCTCTCCCAGAGGTAGAGGGGACTGACCGAAGTGTCTTTGGAAAATTATCGACCTGAGCGGTTTGCAGCGAATATGGATTCAATAGAGAGCTTGCAGGTCGGCGTATTTCTCAAGCATCCCCCAATCAGTCCCCTCTCCCTCCGGGAGAGGGTTAGGGTGAGGGGCTTTTGATTTAGCGCCTCATTGCTCCTGCGCCCGATAAGCCCCCGGTGTCAGCCCCGTCCATTTCTTGAACGCCCGATGAAACGCCGAAGGCTCAGAGAACCCGAGCTGCTCGGCAATCTGTTGCAACGACAGCTCCGCCCGACCCAGATGGTAGATGGCGATATCCCGCCGCAGCTGATCCTTGAGTTCCTGAAAACTGCTGCCTTCCTCGCGCAAATGCCGGCGCAAGGTTTGCGGGCTGATATGCAGATGCGCGGCGACGGCTTCCAGATCCGGCCAACTCGCAGCGTCGCGACTGAGCAAGCGGCGCAGACGGCTGCTCAGGCTGTCGCCGTCGTCCGGGCGTGAGAGCAGGTCGGCGGGGGAGCGTTCGAGAAAATGCTTGAGCGTGCGTTCGTCCTGCAACAGCGGCATGGCCAGATAGCGACTGTGAAACAGCAGGCTGCTTTGCTCGGCATCAAAGGTCAGCGGGCAGGGGAACAGCAGGTCATATTCGCTGCCGTGCTCGGGGCGCGGATAGCTGAAGGTTGCCTGCTCCAGGCGTATCCGCTGGCCGATCAGCCAACTGCCGAGGCGGTGCCAGATCACCAACAAACTCTCGCTGAGAAAATGATCCGGGTCCCACCACTGCGCGTCGTCCAGACTCAAACGCACCCATTCGTCTTCGCGACGCAGGGTCAGGCGTGGAGCGTCGGGGAACAGGCTGTAAAACAACAAGCCACGTTGCAGAGCTTTCTCCAGGTTACGGCAGTGAATCGAGGCGTGGCACATCATGGCGAAGCTGCCGGGCTTGCTCGGGGCGTTACCGAAACCCAGGTATTCGTCGTCCAGCGCCAGCCACAGCCCTTGAATCAGCCGGGTGAACTGCTCAGGGGCAATCCGCGCGCGGGGCTCGTCGAGCAACTCCGGGCTGATCCCCAGTTGCTGTAACAGGCCTGAATAATCCAGGCCGCGCCGGCGCGCACCGCCAAGGGCGGCACGGGCGAAATGGCTGGCGATGGTGCGTTCGCGCATAAGCGGCAATCCTTGTTCAGGCACCGATCGTAATGGCGGGCCGGCAACGCCACAAGGCGGATTTCCGCCAAATTGCAGGACGCTGAACGCTCAGTTGGCGGAAATCCGCCATGCCTCAAGTCGCTGATTGGTGACAGGGAACTCCCGCAGGCCCTGATATCAAAAGGCTTGCTGCCATTTGCACCAATCTGGCACGACGTTTGCGATACAAGCCACAGAAGCGTGCACTTCTTCCGCCCGGGAGGATGCCGTTCCAACAACAAATCCCTCCAGTGCAGGAGGGTTCGCAATTAAGGTTCGGCGCTCGACAGATGGATGTTGCCGCTGGACGCTTGAGGAAACCTGCAATGACGACTCGTCAGCCACTGTACAAATCCCTGTATTTCCAGGTGATCGTTGCCATCGCCATCGGCATCCTGCTCGGTCACTTCTATCCGCAGACCGGTGTGGCCCTCAAGCCACTGGGTGACGGCTTCATCAAGCTGATCAAAATGGTCATCGCCCCGATCATCTTCTGTACTGTTGTCAGCGGCATCGCCGGCATGCAGAACATGAAGTCGGTAGGCAAGACCGGCGGCTACGCGCTGCTGTACTTCGAAATCGTTTCGACCATTGCCCTGCTGATCGGTCTGGTCGTGGTCAACGTTGTGCAACCGGGCGCCGGCATGCACATCGACGTCACCACCCTGGACGCCTCGAAAATCGCCACCTACGTGACGGCCAGTAAAGACCAGAGCATTGTCGGTTTCCTCCTCAATGTGATCCCGAACACCATCGTCGGCGCGTTCGCCACCGGTGACATCCTGCAAGTGCTGATGTTCTCGGTGATCTTCGGCTACGCCCTGCATCGCCTCGGCTCGTACGGCCGTCCGCTGCTGGACATGATCGATCGCTTCGCCCACGTGATGTTCAACATCATCAACATGATCATGAAACTGGCGCCACTGGGTGCGTTCGGTGCCATGGCGTTCACCATCGGTGCCTACGGTGTCGGGTCGCTGGTGCAACTGGGCCAGTTGATGATCTGCTTCTACATCACCTGCGTCCTGTTCGTCGTGCTGGTGCTGGGTGCGATCTGCCGGGCTCACGGTTTCAGCGTGTTCAAACTGGTGCGCTACATCCGTGAAGAGCTGTTGATCGTACTGGGTACGTCCTCGTCGGAATCGGCACTGCCACGCATGCTGATCAAGATGGAGCGTCTGGGCGCGAAGAAATCCGTCGTGGGTCTGGTGATCCCGACCGGTTACTCGTTCAACCTCGACGGTACTTCGATCTACCTGACCATGGCCGCCGTGTTCATCGCTCAGGCGACTGATACGCACATGGACATCACCCACCAGATCACTCTGCTGCTGGTGCTGCTGCTGTCCTCCAAAGGCGCGGCAGGTGTGACCGGTTCGGGCTTCATCGTTCTGGCCGCGACGCTGTCGGCCGTAGGTCACCTGCCGGTTGCCGGTCTGGCGCTGATCCTCGGTATCGACCGTTTCATGTCTGAAGCCCGCGCGCTGACCAATCTGGTCGGTAACGCTGTAGCGACCATCGTCGTGGCCAAGTGGGTCAAGGAGCTGGACACCGATCAACTGCAGACCGAGCTGGCTTCCGGCGGTCGCGGTATCTCCGATGAGCGTGAAGAAGACGACCTGGGTGTGGCTGAAGGCCCAACCCCGAGCAATGTGAAGTAAGCATCGCTTGCACAGAAAAACCCGCTTCGGCGGGTTTTTTCTTGCCCGGAATTTGAGCGCAACGGTCACACCTGCTGACATTTGCGGTGATTGCCGCATCGCCGATGGCTGCCTAGGCTGAGTACATCGCCCAAGGAGTTCGCCCATGTCTGCACCGCTGGCCTCACTGAAGATTCTCGATTTCTCGACCTTGCTGCCGGGGCCGTTCGCCTCGCTGCTGCTGGCGGACATGGGCGCCGAGGTGCTGCGCATCGAATCGCCGACGCGAATGGATCTGCTGCGGGTGCTGCCGCCGCATGATGGCGGGGTCTCAGCCAGCCACGCTTATCTGAACCGCAACAAGCGCAGTCTGGCGCTGGACCTGAAACAGCCCGAAGCGCTGCAGATCATCAAGCAACTGCTGGGCGAGTACGACATCGTCCTCGAGCAGTTTCGCCCCGGGGTGATGGAGCGTCTGGGCCTGGGTTATGAAGCGTTGAAAGCGATCAATCCAAAGCTGATTTATGTGTCGATCAGCGGTTACGGCCAGACCGGGCCGTACAAGGAGCGCGCCGGGCATGACATCAACTATCTGGCGCTGGCCGGGCTGGCTAGCTACACCGGTCGCGCCGACAGCGGGCCGTTGCCGCTGGGCATGCAGGTGGCAGACGTGGCGGGCGGCTCGCTACACGGCGTGATCGGCTTGCTGGCAGCGGTGATTGCCCGTCAGCAAACCGGGCAGGGCACCCATCTGGATGTGAGCATGACCGACTGCGCGTTCAGCCTGAACGCCATGGCCGGCGCTGGCTATCTGGCCTGCGGCGCGGAACCGGGCCGCGAAGATCAGATGCTCAATGGCGGCAGCTTTTACGATTATTACCGCACCCGGGATGGGCGCTGGATGTCGGTGGGCAGTCTGGAGCCGGCCTTCATGCAGCAATTGTGCACGGCGCTGGGCCGGCCGGAGCTGGCGGCGCAAGGGTTGTCGCCCAGGCCCGAGCAACAACAAGCCTTGAAAGAGGCGTTGCGCATCGAATTCGAGCGGCACGATTTTGCAGAACTGTGTGAATTGTTCGCCGGGGTCGATGCCTGTGTCGAGCCGGCACTGAGTCTGGGCGAGGCGTTGCGCCATCCGCAGTTGCAGGCGCGGGAGCTGGTGACTCAGGTGCCGCGCGGCGATGGCACGACGCAGGCGCAGATGGCGTGTCCGTTGAAATTTTCTGAGGCGTTGCCGGAGCCAAGGCATGTTGGCGCGGGGTTGGGGCAGCATACGGACGAGGTGTTGGGGGAGTTAGGGTTGAGTGCTGAGCGGATCGCCGAGTTGCGTTCGGCCAGGGTGATTCTGTAGCGCTCATGCCGCCGCCTTCGCGAGCAGGCTCGCTCCCACATTGAAATGCATTCCCCTGTGGGAGCGAGCCTGCTCGCGAAGGGGCCCGCCGATACTCTACAAAACTGTCATTCCACCCGCATTTCACCACTGAACACCAGCGTACTGCGGCAGCGCCGGCACAGATACCGCCGCCCTTGCCGCACCAGGCCATGACGCTGGGCGGTAAACGGGAAATCACTGTCGGGGCACGGGCATTTGTAGATATAGCGGGTCACGCTGCGCCGCTTGATTTCATAGGTGTGGCAGCGATCCGGCGGCAGTTCGTAGACGCCGCGCATGATCAGTTGCCACTCCTCGCCATGGGGCTGGATGCGGTCGCCGAACAGTTGATGAGCGATCAGGTGGGCGACTTCGTGGGCCACGGTCTGCTTGAGGAAGTGTTCGGTGTTTTCCCGGTACAGCTGCGGGTTGAAGCGCAGCAGGTTCTCGTGCAGATGCGCGACACCGGCTTTCTGCCCGCGCAGCTTGAGACTGACCACGGGGCGTTTGAAGGAGCGTTTGAAAAAGGATTCAGCGAGTTGGTAACAATCTTCGACGCGGGTATTGAGTTGCTCGGGCATGCTTGATGGATCTCCAGAGACGCCGAGTATGCCGCAACCCCGGCGACTTGCGAATCGCCGACCTGCCGAATGGTCGTCGCTCCAACGAGAAGGCCGCCTTGCGGCGGCCTGTATTGGCAGATGTTGTTTTTCTCAGGGAGGAAACAGGTCAGTTGGTATAGACCGGCCCGACACCCAGGCCCCAGACAATCACGGTGAACGCCATGATCGCCACCAGCACCACCAGCCCAACCGCGAGCACCGAGCTGGAAAACAGAAAGCCTTCATCCGAAGGGATGTTCATGAACGTCGGCAAGCCGACATACAAAAGATAGACCGTGTAGCAGATGGCCGCCGTACCGACGATCATCCCCAGCCACATGTGCGGATACAGCGCCGCCAAGCCGCCGACGAACAACGGTGTCGCCGTGTAAGTGGCGAATGCCACGCAACGGGCCAGGCTTGGATTGGCGTCATAGGTGCGCGCCATCCAGTGCACGAAGGCGCCCATCACCGCGACCCCGCCGAGCATCGCCAGGTACGACATGATGGTCATCCACAGAGCGCTTTCAAACGTGAGCATTACCGGCGCGCGGTTGCCGATCACCCAGCCGACCTGGGTCGTGCCGATGAACGCCGAGACAGCGGGGATCGCCGCCAGAATCAGCGTATGCGTCAGGTACATGTGGCTGATGCTTTCCTCTTGGTCGCCACGGATCTCCTTCCATTCCTGATCGGGGTGGGTAAACAGTCCCACTACGTGATGGATCATGCCATTCACTCCTCTTGTCATTGCCATCGCCCCCCAACGGAGCGCCTACGGGCCAAGATGGCCGAGCAAATACAGGTCTTCAGATGTGTGCGACCTTATGTCGCAGTATAGAAAGGACTCCAACGCACCGGTATGCCGGGCTTAGAGCAAATCGCGCTGTAAACGGGATGGATAATCGCCTCGGGGTCTTGCGCGGGAAGGCATTTTTGGGGTTGAAACACTTTTTGTGGCGAGGGGATTTATCCCCGTTCGGCTGCGCAGCAGTCGCCAGCCCATTCAGCGCGCAGTGTCAGGCATTACGAGTTCCCAGGTTTTGGGGCTGCTTCGCAACCCAGCGGGGATAATTCCCCTCGCCACAGATGCTTCGCGCTACCAGGGTTTTTGCGTAAAATGCCGGCCTTTCGTCACACCTCACGGATTTCGCGTCATGGGCACTCTTACGGTCAACCAGAACAAACTGCAAAAGCGCCTGCGCCGCCTGGCCGGCGAAGCGGTCGCCGATTTCAACATGATCGAAGATGGCGACAAGGTCATGGTCTGCCTGTCCGGGGGCAAGGACAGCTACACCATGCTCGACGTGCTGATGCACCTGCAGAAGGTTGCACCGATCAAGTTCGACATCGTCGCGGTGAACATGGACCAGAAACAGCCGGGCTTTCCCGAGCACGTGCTGCCGGCCTACCTGAAAGAACTGGGCATCGAGTACCACATCGTCGAGAAGGACACTTACTCGGTGGTCAAGGAACTGGTGCCGGAAGGCAAGACCACCTGCTCGCTGTGCTCGCGTTTGCGTCGCGGCACCCTGTACACCTTTGCTGACGAAATCGGCGCGACGAAAATGGCCCTCGGTCATCACCGCGACGACATCGTCGAAACGTTCTTCCTCAACATGTTCTTCAACGGCACCCTCAAAGCGATGCCGCCGAAGCTGCGCGCCGACGATGGCCGCAACGTGGTGATTCGCCCGCTGGCTTACTGCAACGAGAAGGACATTCAGGCCTACTCGGACTTGAAGCAATTCCCGATCATCCCGTGCAACCTTTGCGGCTCGCAGGAAAACCTGCAGCGCCAGGTGGTCAAGGAAATGCTTCAGGACTGGGATCGCAAGACCCCGGGCCGTACCGAATCGATTTTCCGCAGCCTGCAGAACGTGGTGCCGTCGCAACTGGCCGACCGCAACCTGTTCGACTTCACCAGCCTGAAGATCGACGAAACCGCGGCTTCGCGTTTCGTCAATGTCGTCAATCTGTAAACACCTTCAAATGTGGGAGCGAGCCTGCTCGCGAAAGCGGTGTGTCATTCAACTGATTGGTTGACTGAGACTCCCTCTTCGCGAGCAGGCTCGCTCCCACATTGGTTTCTTCGCTTCATTCAATAGGAGAGGGCATGCGCGATTACAAGTGGCTGCACGAATACTGTCTGAACCGTTTCGGTTCGGCGGCTGAACTGGAAGCCCATCTGCCCGTTCCCAAGACCCCCGCACAACTGCGCAAGATCCGCGACGACCGCTACCTCTCGACCATGGCCCTGCGGGTTTTTCGCGCCGGGCTCAAGCACAGCCTGGTCGACGCCAAGTGGCCGGCGTTCGAAGAAGTGTTCTTCAAGTTCGATCCGGAAAAAGTCGTGCTGATGAGCGCCGAGCACCTTGAGCGGCTGATGCAGGATGCGCGGATCATCCGCCATCTGGGCAAGCTGAAAAGTGTGCCGCGCAATGCGCAGTTCATTCTCGATGTGGAAAAGGACAAGGGCAGCTTCGGCGCATTGATCGCCGACTGGCCGGTGACCGATATCGTCGGCCTGTGGACGTACCTGAAAAAGCACGGCCACCAACTTGGCGGGCTGTCGGCGCCACGCTTTTTGCGCATGGTCGGCAAGGACACGTTCGTGCCGAGCTACGACGTGGTCGCGGCGCTTAATGCGCAGAAGATCGTCGACAAAGTGCCGACCAGCCAGCGCGATCTGGCGACGGTGCAGAACGCGTTCAACCAGTGGCATGAGCAGAGTGGCGGACGGCCGATGAGCCAGATTTCGATGATGCTCGCCTATACCGTCAACCATTAAAACCGCGTCGCTGCATTCGCGAGCAGGCTCGCTCCCACCTCTGGAATGCATTCCCTGTGGGAGCGAGCCTGCTCGCGAAAGCGGTTGGTCAGGCGACGCTGATCTCGCCTTCGCCAGCCAATTTGCGATTCAACTGATAGCGCCAGCGCACATACAGCAGCGCCGAGCAGAACACCGCCAGGCTCGCGGCCATTTCCAGCAGGCCGAACAGCTGCCGGTTGGGGTCGTACGCCGCCAGAGCGCCTTTGATGAAGTACAGGTTCACCACAAAACACATCCACGAATGGCCACGGGCGCTGCCCATGATCATCGCCGGGGCGAGGACCAGCCACGGGATCAGTTCGACCAGCAGAATCACCCAAGGCCGCGCGCCATGCAGATCGGCGAACAGCAGGTAATAAACAGCGAGCAGACCGGCGAGGGCGAAAAAGCTCAGCAGGCTGAGCACGCGCATCGCCTTCACCCGTGGCTCTAGCCACTCTATCGAGGGCAGGACTTTCGGCTTCTTCGCCATCAGCCCACCAGCTTCTGTGCGGTTTTCGCCAGGCGCAGACCAAGTGCGCGACACAGCGCCACTTCGTGCTGATCAAGACCGTTCTTGCCGTCGGCACCGGCGTGATGGCTGGCCCCGTAAGGCGTGCCGCCACCTTCGGTTTCGAGCAGGGCCGATTCGCTGTAGGGCAGGCCGGTGATCAACATGCCGTGATGCAACAGCGGCAACATCATCGACAGCAGCGTGGTTTCCTGACCGCCGTGCAGGCTGGCGGTGGAGGTGAACACGCCGGCCGGTTTGCCGACCAGCGCGCCGGTCAGCCAGAGGTTGCTGGTGCCGTCGAGGAAGTACTTGAGCGGCGCGGCCATGTTGCCGAAACGCGTCGGACTGCCCAAGGCGAGGCCGGCGCAGTTCTTCAGATCATCGAGGCTGGCGTAGAGCGCGCCTTCAGCGGGAATCTCCGCCGCTACCGCTTCGCATTCGGTGGAAATCGCCGGCACTGTGCGCAGACGCGCTTCCATTCCGGCCTGCTCGATGCCACGGGCGATTTGCCGGGCCATCTCGTTGGTCGAACCGTTGCGGCTGTAATAGAGAACCAGAATGTACGGCGTGCTCATGGCAACAACTCCAGCACGTTTTCCGGTGGGCGACCGATGACGGCTTTGTCGCCTGCTTCAAGAATCGGCCGCTCCATGAGTTTCGGGTGCGTGGCGATGGCGTCGATCAGCTGCTGCTCGCTGAGGCTGGCGTCGGCCAGGTTCAGGGTTTTGTATTCGTCTTCACCGCTGCGCAGCAGCTGTCGCGCGCTGATCCCGAGCTTGCCGAGCAGGGCCTTGATCTGCGCGGCGCTGAGCGGCGTTTCCAGGTAGCGCACGACATTCGGATGCAAGCCGCGGGCTTCGAGCAGTTCCAGCGCGCCGCGGGATTTCGAGCAGCGCGGATTGTGATAAAGCGTCAGATCGGTCATGGCGGGTCGCTTCTGGCGTAAAGTGGCGGCTATTCTAACTGTGCGGCGCGCAATCCAGAACCGTCAGAGGCGATGGGTCGCAGGCGCTTTCGAATTTTCACAAGGAACACGACATGACACGGCGATTGGCAGCGGCATTGACGATTCTCGGGGCGTTGATGCTGGGGGGCTGCGGTAATGATTACGGCATCGACCAGAACGGCCAGAAGGTAGCGTCCGAACGTCTGGACAAGCAGTGGGTGGTGCTCAATTACTGGGCCGAATGGTGTGGCCCATGCCGCACGGAAATTCCCGAGCTGAATCATTTGGCTGATGAGCTCAAGAGCAAGAACGTCGGGGTGTTCGGGGTCAATTTCGACAACGTGCAGGGCGCGGAATTGAAAGAGGCGAGTGAAAAGCTCGGCATCAAATTCACCGTGCTGGCGCAGGATCCGGCCGAGCTGTTCGACCTGCCGCGCAGTGAGGCGCTGCCGGTGACGTTCATCATTGATGACAAGGGCAAGGTGCGTGAGCAGTTGCTGGGTGAGCAGACGGCGGCGGGGGTAATGGCGAAGCTGGAGGCGTTGCAGGCTACGAAGTAAACCGCCAGAAGCCCCTCACCCCAGCCCTCTCCCGGGGGGAGAGGGGGCCGACCGAGGTGTCTTTCGTCGTACATCGACCTGAGACACCGAGTTGATTATGGTCCCGTCAGACAGGATCCAGTCGATTATGGATTCGGCGAAGAATTACCACGTCGACATAACTCTTCAATATCCCCCAATCAGTCCCCTCTCCCTCTGGGAGAGGGCTAGGGTGAGGGCCTTGGCGATCCAGGGCGGATCAACCCTCTTCCAGCCACCAGCGCAACGGTTTGCCTTGAGCCGGCCAGAAGCGTATCTGCTCGATTGGCGAAATGTCCCAGCGCTCGACTTTTTCCAGCGCCTGCAAGAAGCGTTGTTCCTGCTCCATCAGCGCCGGGGCGCAGAGCTTGCGGGTCTTGCCGATCTTGCCGAAGCTCAGCTTGTCGCCGTCCTGCGTGTACGGCGCGAACCAATGATTACAGCCGCCGTTGCCGTAGGCGCGGCCGTCATCGCCGAGGGTCACGGTCAAATGGCTGTAATCCATCAGTGGCCGCTCGCCGATCCATTCCAGAATGTAGCTGCGGTTGTGCTGCAGTTGTACCGGCTCTGCGGCGCAACCAGCCAGGCCGACACCGATCAGTGCGGTCAGGGCGAGGCGTTTCATCATGCAGGCTCCTGGCATTTCGGGCACAGGTGCTTGTCGCCAGCGGTTTTCCAGCCGAGCTCGGCGATGCGCGCAGTGGCGGCGGGTTTCTCGGCGGTTTTGCCGAGTTTGGCATCCACGGCGAATTCGAAACTCAGCTCTTTCGCGCAGCTGTCGCAGTTGACCTGCCAGGTGTGAATGGCCAGTTCGCCAAACACCGGGCCTGTGGTCATTGCGGTCCATTGGCCTGGCGGATTGATCAAGTGGCGGACCGTGTCGACGGTCAGGCGCATGGACAAATCCTTGCTGCCTTTGAGGGTGACCAACAGGGCATCGCCGATGCGGATCGAGCCACCGTTACCGGTCACCTGATAGCGGCCCGGAACGAGGGCGCGGCATTCGGTGAGGGTGTGTTGCGGGTTCATCAGGGTGTAGCGGAAATCGTGTTCGACCATGGGTCCTCCAAATATGCGCGACATGCTAGCACGGGCTCGATTGCAGAATGATGCACGCGTGCGACCTTCGATCCGGTTCAAATGCGCCGACAGTCATGGCACACTGCCGGCCCCCGAATCTGAAGGAACGGAACATGGCGCTGATCGAATGTTATGAATGCAAGCGGAGCATCAGTTCCGAAGCGCTGGTGTGCATTCACTGCGGCGCGCCGATGGCCGAACATGTCGCCATGCAGGCGCAATCGACGGCGGCACCGGTGCAAGCCGCGACGATTTCCTTCGGCAGCCTGCCACGCAACAACGCAGTGCCCGAGGCGGTTGTGCCGCCAGTGTCCGAGCCTTTACCCAAAGTGATGCCGGCAGCGGCGGGGCGTCGCCGTCGTCAGCAGGCTGCGGAACAGGCGCGCCAGGAACAACAACCGCTCAACGCCGATGGCAGTCGCCCGGTGGAGGGCTGGCTGAAAATCATGGTGTTTCTGTTGCCAGCGTTTTTCGTCTGGTTCCTGCTGCGCAACGGCCATTCGAGCAAGCAGCGCCTGCTCGGTTTTGGCTGGCTGGGCTTGCTGATCCTGGCGTCTTCGCTGTCCAAGTAAAACGGTTCAACCCTCGACCTGGTTCTGCGGCGCACCTGCCGCCCAGGTCGCGATGTTGTGCAGGGTGGTCGCGGCAATCGCGCCCAGTGCTTCGCGGGTCAGAAACGCCTGATGCGCGGTGATGATCACGTTGGGAAACGTCAGCAGACGCGCCAGCACATCGTCCTGCAACGGCAGGTCGGAGCGATCCTCGAAAAACAGCTGCGCCTCTTCCTCGTAAACATCCAGCCCCAGATACCCGAGTTGACCGTCCTTGAGCGCGTCGATCAGCGCCGGCGTGTCCACCAGCCCGCCACGCCCGGTGTTGATCAGCATCGCCCCCGCCTGCATGTGCGCCAGTGAATCGCGATTGATCAGGTGCTTGCTCTGCTCGTTGAGCGGGCAATGCAGGCTGATGATCCGCGACTGCGCGAGCAACTCCGGCAGGCTCAGATAACGTGCGCCCAACGCCAGCACCTCGGGATTGGGATACGGATCGTAGGCCAGCAATTCACAGCCGAAGCCGTGCATGATTTTCGCGAAGGTCGCACCAATCTGCCCAGTGCCGACGATGCCGACGGTTTTGCCGACCAGATCGAAACCGGTCAGGCCATGCAGGCTGAAATCGCCTTCGCGGGTGCGGTTGTAGGCACGGTGCAAGCGACGATTGAGGGCGAGGATCAGCGCCACCGCATGTTCGGCCACGGCATGCGGCGAGTAGGCCGGCACACGCACGACGGCCAGGCCGAGGCGTTTCGCCGCCGGCAGGTCGACATGGTTGTAACCGGCCGAACGCAGGGCAATCAGCCGCGTACCGCCAGCCGCGAGGCGTTCGAGCACCGGGGCGCTGAGGTCGTCATTGATGAACGCGCAGACCACCTCGTGCTGCTCGGCCAGCGCCGCCGTATCGAGGCTCAGTCGCGCAGCTTGAAAATGCAATTCGAGCCCGGCCGGGCAGTCGGCGCCGAGAAAGCTGTCGCGATCGTAGGTCTGACTGCTGAAAAAGATTGTGCGCATGAATCCTCCTGGAACATCGACGCGGGCCGCAATGGCCCGCGACAACTGTAGCGCTTTGCGCGTGCAGCGCCTTGCCGTGGATCAGGCGCTGATGCGCGCCTGCGCCGCGAGTCGATTGATCGAGCGCTCCAGTTCATCCAGCGCGGCGGCGGCTTTCGGATCGTCCTGCTTGAGCAGGGTTTCGCTGCGCTGGCAGGCGGCGCGCAGTTGTGGCACGCCGCAATAACGGGTGGCGCCATGCAAACGGTGCACGCGTTCGAGCAGGGCATTCTGGTCGTGGCTGTCACGGGCGGCGCGAATCGCTTCGCGGTCGGCTTCCAGCGAGGCCAGCAGCATGGCGAGCATGTCTGCCGCCAGATCCGCTTTGCCCGCCGCCAGGCGCAAGCCTTCTTCGTGATCGAGCACCGGCAGTTCCTGCTGACTCGCCGCGCTGTCGCCGTTGCGCTCCGGCGCCTGATTGCGCAGGGCCAGTCCGGTCCACTTCAACACCACCTGCGCCAGTTGCCGCTCGCTGATCGGTTTGGTCAGGTAGTCGTCCATGCCGCTTTGCAGCAGCGCGCGTTTTTCGTTGGCCATGGCGTGGGCAGTGAGGGCGACGATCGGCAGCGGCGTGCAATGCCGCTCGCTTTCCCACTGGCGAATGGTTTCGGTGGTCTGGCGACCGTCCATGCCCGGCATCTGCACGTCCATCAGCACCAGATCGAAAGATTCGCTCTGCACGGCTTTGACGGCCGCGTAACCGCTTTCCACCGCGAGCACTCGAGCGCCCATGTCTTCGAGCAGGGTCTGCACCAGCAACAGATTGGCCGGGTTGTCGTCGACACACAGCACGCGCGGCGCACGGCTGGACAGCGGCTCGCCCGGTTCGCTGCGGGTCTGGCGCGGATTGACCAGATCGGACAACGCCCGGCGCAGCTTGCGCGTACACGCCGGTTTGGCTTGCAGCTGGCTGTGCGGGTTGGGCACCGACAGATGAAACAGCGTCTGTTCGGTGGTCGGGCACAGCACCAGCACTTTGCAGCCCAGATGTTCAAGGTCCCAGATGTGCTGATTCAAACGCTCCGGGAGCATGTCGTTGCTGGTGATGCCGATCACCGCCAGATCGATCGCCTGATCGGTCTGATGCGCGCCGGTAACGCCATTGCTCAGGCTTTCCAGGGTATTGAACGGCGTAACTTGCAGTCCGCAGTCTTCCAACTGATGTTGCAAGGCCTGACGCGCCAGTTCGTGATTTTCCAGCACCGCCACGCGGCGTCCGAGCAATGGCGCGGCGGGCAGGTCTTCGGCGTCGTCGCGAGTCTTGGGCAGGCTCAGGCTGATCCAGAATTCCGAACCTTCGCCCGGGGTGCTGTCGACGCCGATCTCGCCGCCCATCTGTTCGATCAGACGCTTGGAAATCACCAGCCCCAGCCCGGTGCCGCCGGGTTGACGCGACAGCGAATTGTCGGCCTGACTGAAAGCCTGGAACAGCGCGCGGACATCCTGACTCGACAGACCGATGCCGGTGTCCTGAATGCTGATGCGCAGTTGCACGCTGTCTTCGTGTTCGTCTTCGAGCATCGCCCGGGCGACGATGGTGCCTTCGCGGGTGAACTTGATCGCGTTGCTGACCAGATTGGTGAGGATCTGCTTCAGGCGCAGCGGATCGCCGACCAGCGACAGCGGCGTATCGCGATAGACCAGGCTGACCAGCTCGAGCTGCTTGGCATGCGCTGCCGGGGCGAGAATGGTCAGGGTGTCTTGCAGCAGGTCGCGCAGGTTGAACGGAATGTGATCGAGCACCAGTTTGCCGGCCTCGATCTTCGAGAAGTCGAGAATCTCGTTGATGATTCCCAACAGGCTGTCGGCAGACTTTTCGATGGTGCCCAGATAGTCGAGCTGGCGCGGGGTCAGTTCGCTTTTCTGCAACAGGTGAGTGAAACCGAGAATGCCGTTGAGCGGCGTGCGGATCTCGTGGCTCATGTTGGCGAGGAATTCGGATTTGATCCGGCTGGCTTCCAGCGCTTCTTTGCGTGCCAGGTCCAGTTCGATGTTCTGGATCTCGATGGTTTCCAGATTCTGCCGCACGTCTTCGGTGGCCTGATCGACGCTGTGCTGCAATTCTTCGCGAGCATTCTGCAGGGTGCCGGCCATGCGGTTGATGCCCGAGGCCAGTTCGTCCAGCTCCTGGCTGCCGAGGGGCGGCAAGCGGGTTTCCAGATGACCGTCCTTGAGCTGCGCAACTGCTTGTTTGATCTGGCTCAGCGGACGGTTGATGGTGCGGCCCATGCGCAACGCGAGGAGGGCGGCGCCGGCAAGTCCGGCGGCGATCAGCAGCAGGCTGGCGAACAGGCTGCGATAGCCGCGCAGCAACATGCCGTTGTGCGACAGCTCCAGCTCGACCCAGCCGAGCAGCCGTTCGGATTCTTCGGGAATGATTTCACCGGCGAGGTTGCGGTGCTTGCCGAACACCGGCATCAGATAGCGCGTTGCGTCATTGCCGCTGCGTCGTTGCAGCAGCGCGCTGTCGCCGCTCGGGGCCTGATTGAGCATGGTCGGGCCGGCGTGGGCCAGTGGCGAGCGGTCCGCCGCGAGGAAGGTCACCGCGCGCACGTCGGGTTGTTCAAGGGACTGGGTGGCGATGCGTTCAAGTAGATCGGCGTCGCCGTGGCCCATCGCCGGCGCCACCAGTGGCGCCAGTTGCTCGGCGATCATTTCGCCGCGCTGCATCAATTGGCTGTGCAGGTCGGTCTGCTGCGTCCAGGTGAAATAGCCACCCAGCACCAGCGCCATCAGGCTGGTCGGCAACAAGGTCAGCAACAGCACGCGACCTTTGATTCCCAGTTTCTTGAGCACGCCTATCTCCCGCATCCCGCTGATCTGTTGACACATGCGTGCATCCGGCACGCGACATGGGCGCAGTGTAGCGATTTGCAGGCGGGCAATCTTGCGGAAAATGCAGCGCCGCCGACGCACTCGTTCGTCCGACAGGCCAAGCTTGTGTTGCCCGCTGTCGGACAATCTTGAATAATCCGCCAACTGAGAATTACTTGCAGATACTCATGACTCCTGTTTCCGTTGGCCAGCCACGCATCCTTTCCATTGAAGACGACCCGGTCCTCGGCGCGTATGTGCACGAGCATCTGGGCCGCAGCGGTTTTCAGGTGACCTGGTGCCAGAACGGCCAGGAAGGTCTGAACATCGCCCAGCGCCAGCCTTTCGACGTGGTGCTGATGGATATTCTGCTGCCGGGGCTCGATGGTCTGCAGTTGTTGACGCAATTGCGGCAGAGCCATTCGACGCCAGTGTTGCTGATGTCGGCGCTGGGTGCCGAGGCCGACCGCATCAGCGGTTTCCGCCTCGGCGCCGATGACTATTTGCCCAAACCGTTCAGCATGGCCGAGTTGCATGTGCGCATCGAAGCGATCCTGCGCCGGGTGGCCCTGGATCGGCGCCCGCCTGCGGTTACCGCTGCGGTGGTCAGCGGCACCCTGCGTTTCGATGACGAACACTGCGACGTGTTCTTCGGCGAGCAAGCGGCCGGGTTGACCCGCAGCGAATTCCGTCTGCTGGAAACCCTGCATCGCAACAACGAGGAGGTGCTGAGCAAAGCCTTCCTTTATCAGCATGTCCTGCAACGCGGCTTTGCGGCGCACGACCGCAGCCTCGACATGCACATCAGCCAGATCCGCCGCAAACTCAAAGCCATCGGTTACACCGAGCGCGAAGTGCGCACGGTGTGGGGCAAGGGCTATGTCTTGAGCGGCGCCGATGAAACTGTCTGAACTGCCGGGGCGGCATTCGCTGTTCTGGAAACTGGCGTGCCTGCTGGTGGCGTTCTGTCTGCTGATGATCTGGTTGAGCTGGTCGTGGGGCCGCTACATGGAGGAGCGCAATCAGTTCCTCTCCAGTGACGCCCGCAGCACCCTCAGCCGTTATGCCGCGCAAGCCGAACAGGCGTGGCAGCGCGGCGGGCGCAATGGCGTCGATGACTGGTTGCAGAGCATGGAATTGCGCGAGGCAAGTTGGGTCGGCGTGATCGGCGCTGATTTGCAGTCGCTGAGCAATCAGCCGTTGAACGCCGCGGAGGTGCAGCACCTGACCTTCCTGCGCGGCCTCGACTGGCCGATCCACAAGAAGGGCCGACCTTGGCTGCGGGTACCGTTCCCGCAGGATCCGGCCGCCGGCATTCTGGTCATCGAGTTGCCCGAGCGCTTTGTTCCGGGCAAGTACCGGGTGTTCTGGCGGGTGATCACCAACGGCGTGATTCCCGGGCTGTTCACCCTGTTGCTCTGTGTCGGCCTGTATCGCCTGCTGGTGGTGCCGCTGAACAACCTGCGCGAACAGGCCAACGCCTGGCGCGCCGATCAGTTGAACGTGCGCCTGTCGAGCGGCATCACCCAGCGCCCGGATGAACTCGGTGAGCTGGCGCGGGCCTTCGATTCCATGTCCGAGCGCCTGCAAAGCACAGTCGCCTTGCAGCAGCAGTTATTGCGCGACTTGTCCCACGAACTGCGCACGCCGCTGAGCCGTCTGCGTGTGGCCAGCGAAAGCGAACAAGGTCTGCCGCAGCTACGCGAGCGCATCGGCCGCGAGGTCGACGGCATGCAGCGGCTGGTCGAAGACACCCTGCAACTGGCCTGGCTCGACACCGACCGCTCGCCGTTACCAAATGAAGCGATCCAGATTCAGGCACTGTGGGAAATGCTCACCGACAACGCCTGTTATGAAAGCGGCTGGCCGAGCCTGCAATTGCAATGCTCGGTCGAAGCTTCGTGTTGGGTGCGCGGCAACCTCAATACCCTCGCGCAAGCGCTGGAAAACATCCTGCGCAACG
This sequence comes from Pseudomonas sp. FP1762, assembly GCF_030687105.1. Classification (NCBI taxonomy): domain Bacteria; kingdom Pseudomonadati; phylum Pseudomonadota; class Gammaproteobacteria; order Pseudomonadales; family Pseudomonadaceae; genus Pseudomonas; species Pseudomonas sp. FP1762. The sequence goes on along the minus strand of NZ_CP117458.1, from coordinate 4,388,876 downwards.
CCATTCGTCACTCGCCCGAGGGCGGCATCGTGCGTCTCGATGCACGGCGCGATGGCGAGTATTGGCATTTGTGGCTGGAGGATGAGGGCGGCGGCGTGGCTGACGAAGATCTGCAGCGGATCTTTTCGCCGTTCATTCGATTGGACGGATCGAGACCCGGGGATGGTGGCTTTGGCCTGGGCTTGAGCATTGCGCGTAATGCGGTGCAGCGCCAGGGCGGGTTGCTCTGGGCGCAAAACACCGGGGCGGGGCTGCGGTTGAATTTGCGCTTGCTGGCGGATGATGGCGTCGCCCATGCGGACGCCTTCGCGAGCAGGCTCGCTCCCACAATGGCTGTGCATTCACCGCAGATCGCATAAGCAAAATTCATCCCCTGTGGGAGCGAGCCTGCTCGCGAATTCAAGCATCACCACAAGAACTGAGTGTTACTCAAATAAAAGTCGCACCACTGGCGCGACTTTTATTTGCTTATTCCCATAAACCATAAGCACCGCACTTTGCGTGATATGGCCTGCGCGGGTTTGCCGGTATGATAGGCGCCCCCGCACGTCTGGATTGCGAATACGCCATGACCTTGCAGTACCCAACCATCGCCGATTGCGTCGGCAACACGCCGCTGGTGCGTTTGCAGCGCCTGCCCGGCGCCACCAGCAACACCCTTTTGCTCAAGCTCGAAGGGAACAACCCGGCGGGTTCGGTCAAGGACCGCCCGGCGTTGTCGATGATCACTCGCGCCGAGTTGCGCGGGCAGATCAATCCCGGCGATACGCTGATCGAGGCGACCTCCGGCAACACCGGCATCGCGCTGGCGATGGCCGCTGCGATCAAGGGTTACAAGATGATCCTGATCATGCCGGACAACTCCAGCGCTGAGCGTAAAGCGGCGATGACTGCTTATGGCGCCGAGCTGATTCTGGTGACTCAGGAAGAGGGCATGGAAGGCGCCCGTGATCTGGCCCAGCGTATGGAAGCCGAAGGCCGTGGCAAGGTGCTCGACCAGTTCGCCAATGGCGACAACCCCGAAGCGCACTACACCACCACCGGCCCGGAAATCTGGCGTCAGACCCAGGGCAGCATCACCCATTTCGTCAGTTCGATGGGCACCACCGGCACCATCATGGGCGTGTCGCGCTACCTCAAAGAGCAGAGCGACAGCGTGCAGATCGTCGGTCTGCAACCGATGGAAGGCTCGGCCATTCCCGGCATCCGCCGCTGGCCGCAGGAATACCTGCCGAAGATCTATCAGGCTGACCGCGTCGATCGCATCGTCGACATGGCGCAAAGCGAAGCCGAAGACGTTACGCGGCGTCTGGCCCGCGAAGAAGGCATCTTCTGCGGCGTGTCCTCGGGCGGCGCGGTGGCAGCGATGCTGCGCCTGTCCAGAGAAGTTGAAAACGCGGTGATCGTCGCGATCATCTGCGACCGTGGCGACCGTTACCTGTCGACCGGCATTTTCGACGCGCCGAACTGATGGCCAAACACGAGAGAGGCCTGCGCTTCCAGCCCACCGGCGGCAGCAAGGCGCCACAGATCCCGACCGGCAAAAAGCAGCGCTTGAACATCGAGCGCCTGGCCAATGACGGTCGCGGTATCGCGTTTTTCGAAGGCAAAACCTGGTTCGTCCTCGGCGCCCTTGCCGGTGAAGAGGTCGAAGCGCGGGTGCTCGGCGCCCACGGCAAAGTGGTCGAGGCGCGCACCGAACGCGTGTTCAAGGCCAGCGAGTTGCGGCGCCCGGCAGCATGCCCGCACTTTGGCCGCTGTGGCGGTTGCAGCGTTCAGCACTTGCCCCACGACGAACAGCTCGCCCTGAAACAGCGCATGCTCGCCGAGCAATTGTCGCGGGTGGCCGGTCTCGAACCTGAAGAGTGGGCGGCGCCGCTGAGCGGCCCGGAATTCGGTTACCGTCGGCGCGCGCGCATCGCCGTGCGCTGGGACATGAAGGCAAAAAAACTCGAAGTGGGTTTCCGCGCTGCCGGCAGTCAGGACATCGTCGCGATCAGCGAATGCCCGGTGCTGGTACAGCCTTTGCAACCGATCATGACCCGCTTGCCAGAGATGCTGCGGCGCTTGAGCAAACCGCAGGCGCTGGGCCATGTCGAGTTGTTCAGCGGCTCATCTCTGGCGCTATTGCTGCGGCACATGGCGCCGTTGTCCGAAGCGGATCTGAGCATTCTCAAGGATTTCTGCCAGTTCCATGAAGCGCAGTTGTGGCTGCATGGCGAAGGTGAACCGCAACCGGTCGAAGCCGGTCAGAGCCTCGGCTATCGCCTGGAACAGTGGGATCTCGAGCTGGCGTACCGGCCGGGTGACTTCGTTCAGGTCAACGCCGGGGTCAACGAAGCGATGATCGCTCAGGCTCTGGACTGGCTTAAACCGACGGCTGAAGAACGCGTGCTCGACCTGTTTTGCGGGTTGGGAAATTTTGCGCTACCGCTGGCCAAAAGCGTCCGTGAAGTGGTGGCGGTGGAGGGTGTGCAGACCATGGTCGAGCGTGCCGCTGCAAATGCCATCAGTAACAATTTGCATAACACAAAGTTTTTTCAAGCCGATTTATCCCAGCCTTTGAGCGATGCCCAGTGGATCGGAAACGGCTTTTCTGCGGTACTCTTGGACCCACCGCGTGACGGTGCTTTCGAGGTGGTGCGCAAGCTCGCGACCCTGGGTGCCAAACGGTTGGTATATGTGTCGTGCAATCCGGCCACGCTGGCGCGCGACACGCAGGAATTGATCAAGCAGGGCTACCGGTTAAAACGTGCCGGGATTCTCGATATGTTTCCTCAGACGGCACATGTCGAGGCCATGGCGTTATTTGAAGCGAGCCAGGACGGCTCGTCTGAATCCGTCTGATCTGTCCGCGCAGCGCTCGCCTGAGCCCCGCGAGCGCGAACGGACGCTGAGGATCAGCGATTTGACGCATTGAATCTGCGTCGTAGGGAAGGTAAAGCAGCATGGTACAGGTGAGAGCACACCAGCCGATCAACACCGACGGCAGTATCAATCTCGAGGCCTGGCTCGATCACGCGGTCAGTGTCGATCTGGCACTGGATCGCGAGGCCTTGAAAGAGGCCTGCGAGTTCGCTCGCGAGGCCGAACAGCAGTCCAACGCGAAGAAGAATCTGTGGGCCGAAGGCTCCGGCAGTTTCAGCACTGGCCTTGAGATCGCCGAGATCCTCGCCGACCTCAAGCTCGACCAGGATTCGCTGGTCGCCGCCGTTTTGTATCGCGGCGTGCGCGAAGGCCAGATCGAGCTGGCGGCCATCGGCCAGCGCTTCGGTCCGGTGGTGGCCAAGCTGATCGACGGCGTGCAGCGCATGGCGGCCATCAGCGCCAGTCTCAGCCCACGGCAATCTATGGTCATGGGCACCCAAGGGCAGGTCGAGAACCTGCGCAAGATGCTCGTGGCGATGGTCGATGACGTACGCGTTGCGCTGATCAAACTGGCCGAACGCACCTGCGCCATCCGTGCGGTGAAAACCGCCGACGATGAAAAGCGCAACCGCGTCGCTCGCGAAGTCTTCGACATCTATGCGCCGCTGGCCCATCGCCTCGGCATCGGTCACATCAAATGGGAACTGGAGGACCTGTCCTTCCGCTATCTCGAACCCGATCAATACAAGCAGATCGCCAAGTTGCTCCACGAGCGGCGGCTGGACCGCGAGCGCTTCATCAGCGACGTGATGACCCAGCTCAAGGACGAACTGCAGGCCACTGGTGTCGATGCCGACATCAGCGGCCGGGCGAAACACATCTACTCGATCTGGCGCAAAATGCAGCGCAAGGGTCTGGAATTCAGCCAGATCTATGACGTTCGCGCCGTGCGCGTGCTGGTGCCGGAAATGCGCGACTGCTACACCGCGCTCGGTATCGTCCACACCCTGTGGCGCCACATCCCGAAAGAATTCGACGACTACATCGCCAACCCGAAAGAGAACGGCTATCGCTCGCTGCACACGGCGGTGATCGGCCCGGAGGGCAAGGTCCTCGAGGTGCAGATCCGCACCCACTCCATGCACGAAGAAGCCGAACTCGGCGTCTGCGCGCACTGGCGCTACAAGGGCACCGACGTCAAATCCGGCTCGAACCATTACGAAGAGAAAATTTCCTGGCTGCGTCAGGTGCTCGAATGGCATGAAGAGCTGGGTGATATCGGCGGTCTGGCCGAACAGTTGCGCGTCGACATCGAGCCCGATCGGGTTTACATCTTCACTCCCGACGGACACGCCATCGACTTGCCGAAAGGCGCGACGCCGCTGGATTTCGCCTATCGGGTGCACACCGAAATCGGCCACAACTGCCGGGGCGCGAAGATCAACGGGCGTATCGTGCCGTTGAACTACAGCCTGCAGACCGGCGAGCAGGTCGAGATCATCACTAGCAAGCACGGCACGCCGAGCCGCGACTGGCTGAACCCGAACCTCGGTTACGTCACCACCTCGCGCGCGCGGGCGAAGATCGTTCACTGGTTCAAATTGCAGGCTCGCGATCAGAACGTTGCGGCCGGTAAAACCCTGATCGAGCGCGAACTCAATCGCCTCGGCCTGCCGGCGGTGGATTTCGACAAGCTGGCCGAAAAGGCCAACATGAAAACCGCCGAAGACATGTTCGCCGCCCTAGGTGCCGGCGACCTGCGTCAGGCGCATCTGGTCAACCTTGCGCAGCAACTGGTTGAACCGGAGCGCGGCAACGAGCAACTGGAACTGATCCCGCGCAAGGCGACCGGTTACAAGCCGGGCAAGCGCGGCGATATCCAGATCCAAGGCGTCGGCAACCTGATGACGCAGATGGCCGGCTGCTGCCAGCCGCTGCCGGGCGATGCGATTGTCGGTTACATCACCCAGGGCCGGGGCGTGAGCATTCACCGTCAGGACTGCGCCTCGGTGCTGCAACTGGGCGGGCGCGAGCCGGAGCGGATCATCCAGGTCAGCTGGGGGCCGGTGCCGGTGCTCACCTATCCGGTGGACATCATCATCCGCGCCTACGACCGTTCCGGGCTGCTGCGTGACGTCTCGCAGGTGCTGCTCAACGAGCGCATCAACGTGCTGGCGGTCAACACCCGCTCGAACAAGGAAGACAACACTGCGCTGATGTCGCTGACCATCGAGATCCCCGGTCTGGATGCGCTGGGGCGGTTGCTGGGGCGGATTTCGCAATTGCCGAACATCATCGAAACGCGGCGTAACCGTACCCCGTGATGCAATTGATTGTTCCCTGTGGGAGCGAGCCTGCTCGCGAAGAGGGCGTGTCAGTCGACATCTTTGTTGCAGACACAGCGCTTTCGCGAGCAGGCTCGCTCCCACAATGGTTTTGTGGTGAGACAGAAAAATGATGTACAGCCTCGAAGACCTGCTCCATCTGATGTCCCGTCTGCGCGATCCGCAGTTCGGTTGTCCGTGGGACATCAAGCAAACCTACGCGACCATCGTCCCACACACCCTCGAAGAAGCCTATGAAGTGGCCGATGCCATCGAGCGTGGCGATCTCGACCATTTGCAAGGCGAGTTGGGCGATCTGTTGTTTCAGGTGGTGTATTACAGCCAGTTGGCCAAGGAAGAAGGGCGGTTCGAATTTGCCGGGGTGATCGACAGCATCACGCGTAAACTGATCCGCCGTCATCCGCATGTGTTCCCGACGGGCGACCTGTACGCGCCGCTCGACGTGCCGCGCTTGAGCGAAGAGCAGGTCAAGCAGCGCTGGGAAGAGATCAAGGCCGAAGAGCGTGCCGAGAAAGCCTCGGCGCCCGAGCAGTTGTCCTTGCTCGACGACGTGCCGGCCACCTTGCCGGCACTGTCGCGCTCAGCCAAGTTGCAGAAGCGCGCCGGGCAGGTCGGTTTTGACTGGCCGGACGCTTTGCCGGTGCTCGACAAGGTGCGCGAAGAGCTCGATGAAGTGCTCGAAGCCATGTCCGAAAACGATCCGGTGGCGGTGGCCGACGAGATCGGCGATCTGCTGTTTTCCGTGGTCAATCTGGCCCGGCATCTGAAGGTCGATCCGGAAACCGCCTTGCGCGGCGCCAACGGCAAGTTTGAAAGACGTTTCCGTTTTATCGAACAGGCATTGCGCGACACCCACCGTCCCATGGAAGATTGCACCCTCGAAGAGTTGGACGCCCTGTGGGGCGAAGCCAAACGCCAGGAAAAGAATGAGCCCAGCTGCGGCTGAGCCGTTGCCCAAGTGAGTAAGCATTGATGAGCCTTTCCCTTCGCGACCAGTTGCTCAAAGCAGGCCTGGTCAACCAAAAGCAGGCCAAGCAGGTCAGCAAAGACAAGCAGAAGCAACAGCGCCTGGCCCACAAAGGCCAGGCCGAGCTGGACGATTCGCAGCAGCGCGCCGCCCAGGAAGCCATGGCCGAGAAGGTCAAGCGCGACCAGGAGCTGAACCGTCAGCAGCAGGAAAAAGCCGAGGCCAAGGCTCGTGCCGCGCAGGTCAAGCAGTTGATCGAAGTCTCGCGTCTGCCCAAGCTGACCACCGAGGACTACTACAACTTCGTCGACGACAAGAAGGTCAAGCGCATCTCGGTCAACACGCTGATGCGCAACAAGCTCAGCAGCGGTTCGCTGGCGATCGTGCACCACAACGGCGGCTATGAAGTGATTCCCCGTGAAGCGGCGCTGAAGATCCAGGAGCGCGACCCGCAGCGCATCGTCCAGCTCAACGTGCAGACTGAAGAGGTCAACGCTGAGGACGATCCGTACGCGGCGTACCAGATCCCTGACGATCTGATGTGGTAAATCCACGGCTGTAAAAACGACGAACCCCGCTCATGGCGGGGTTTGTCGTTTTCAATGCTGTGGTTGCCTCAGGCAGACTTCAGCTCTCGTTGCTGTTCTTGCATTTCCAACTCGGCCTTGTAGTTATGCGCATCGATCTCGTTGTGGAACATGCCGACCAGCAAGTCTTGTTGATGCACATCCCAGATACGGATGCCGGCGGCCAGGCCTTCGTGGGACATGTGTGAATCGTCGCGTTCAGTTACTTTTACAGTCATCTGCTAGCTCCAGATCTCAAGTTACTGCACCAAGGCGTGTGCAGGACTCTGTTATAGGATTTGTTAGTCAGCTAAGTAAACTGCCGATTGGCGCAAGGTGTTGTTGCGGAATTCGCAACAAAGCTGCAGGCCGCGTAAACCGCGACATTCGGTCGCAGGGTAGTAAGTTTCATGACAGAAGTTTCATCTCCAGAACACACTGAAACCCACTGTGGGAGCGAGCCTGCTCGCGAATTCGGTGGGTCAGACGACGACAGGGTGACTGGAATATCGCCTTCGCGAGCAGGCTCGCTCCCACAGGTTTTATCTTGAAATGCGGGGAGTTTTTGACCTGCCAAAAAAAACGCCCCGAACCAGTCGGGGCGTTTTCATGTGTGGCTCAGCAGCGGGAAATTATTTGCCTTCCCAGCGCTTCAGCACCAGCGTGGCGTTGGTGCCGCCGAAGCCGAAGCTGTTGCTCATCACGGTGTTGATGGTGGCGTTCTCGCGGGTCTTGGTCAGCACCGGCAGATCGGCCACTTCCGGGTCGAGCTCGTCGATGTTGGCGGAGCCGGCGATGAAGTTGCCTTCCATCATCAGCATGCAGTAGATCGCTTCGTGCACGCCGGCGGCGCCCAGGGAGTGACCGGACAGGCTCTTGGTCGAGCTGATCGCTGGAGCCTTGTCGCCGAACACTTCACGCACACCTTTCATTTCCGCAACGTCGCCGACCGGAGTCGAAGTGCCGTGGGTGTTCAGGTAGTCGATCGGGGTGTCGACGGTGGACAGCGCCTGCTGCATGCAGCGGATCGCGCCTTCGCCGCTCGGGGCAACCATGTCGTAGCCATCGGACGTTGCGCCGTAGCCAACGATCTCGGCGTAGATCTTCGCGCCACGGGCCAGAGCGTGTTCCAGCTCTTCAACGACAACCATGCCGCCGCCGCCAGCGATGACGAAACCGTCGCGGTCCTTGTCGTAGGCGCGGGAAGCTTGTTCCGGGGTGTCGTTACGCTTGCTGGACAGGGCGCCCATCGCGTCGAACAGGAACGACTGGCTCCAGTGCTCTTCTTCACCGCCACCGGCGAAGACGATGTCCTGCTTGCCCATCTGGATCTGTTCCATGGCGGTACCGATGCAGTGAGCACTGGTGGCGCAGGCAGAAGCGATGGAGTAGTTCAGGCCCTTGATCTTGAATGGCGTGGCCAGGCAAGCGGAAACGGTGCTGCTCATGGTCCGCGTTACACGGTACGGGCCAACGCGTTTCACGCCTTTCTCGCGCAGGATGTCCAGCGCTTCCATCTGGTTCAGCGTGGAAGCACCACCGGAACCAGCGATCAGGCCGGTACGCGGGTTGGACACTTGCTCTTCGGTCAGGCCGGAGTCAGTGATGGCGTCTTTCATGGCCAGGTAGGCGTAAGCCGCTGCATGACCGACGAAGCGATAGATCTTGCGATCGATCAGCTCTTCAAGGTTGAGGTCGATGGAGCCGGAAACCTGGCTACGCAGACCCATTTCAGCATATTCCGGGTTGAACCGGATGCCAGGGCGGCTTGCACGCAGGTTAGCGGAGACGGTCTCTTTGTCATTGCCCAGGCACGAAACGATGCCCAGACCAGTGATAACGACGCGGCGCATGCGAATAACCCTTAGAAGTTGTCAGTGGAGGTGAACACGCCGACGCGCAGGCCTTCGGCGGTGTAGATTTCGCGTCCGTCGACACTGACCGAACCATCGGCGATGGCCATGTTCAGCTTGCCCTTGAGGACGCGTTTGATATGAATGTTGTAAGTGACTTTCTTGGCGGTCGGCAGCACCTGACCGAAGAATTTCACCTCGCCCGAACCCAGCGCACGGCCGCGGCCCGGCAGGCCTTGCCAGCCCAGGAAAAAGCCGACCAGTTGCCACATGGCATCCAGACCCAGGCAGCCCGGCATTACCGGATCGCCTTCGAAATGGCAGGCGAAGAACCACAGGTCAGGGTTGATATCCAGCTCGGCGACCAATTCACCTTTGCCGTACTTGCCGCCTTCTTCGCTGATATGGGTGATGCGATCCACCATCAGCATGTTCGGGGCGGGCAGTTGCGCGTTACCTGGGCCGAACAGCTCACCGCGACTGCAGCGCAGCAGGTCTTCCCGAGTAAAGGCGTTTTGTTTGGTCATGCGAGCTCCTCAATAATCCCATGCGGCAGGTGGGGCAGATCTTCCCGACCGTTCAAGGCATTCATGCCTCGAACCGGCAGCCTACTCATAGACTATTGCGTTGTGGTGAAAGTCACAGCACCAAGGACATGAATGTACACTTGTGCACTGAAATTTTTAATCAAGCCCCTTTTGGGGCTCGTTCGGGTGCCTAAGACTGCCGCACTTTCGCTTTTCACGCCAGTCGCAGATGGTCGAAAGGCCCACACTACGACACCCAGCGCTGCAAAATCTGCTGCAGGTCATTGCGTTTGAACGGCTTGGCCAGGTAATCGTTCATCCCCGCTGCCAGACAGGTTTCGCGATCGCCCTGCAAGGCGTTGGCGGTCAGCGCGATGATCGGCACATCGCGGCGTCCGGGCAGGTCGCGGATCTGCCGTGTGGCCTCGTAGCCGTCGATGATCGGCAGCCGGCAGTCCATCAAAATCACTTCGAACTCGCTGCCCTCGGCACTGCGCACCGCCTGCGCGCCATCGGTCGCCACACTGACGGCAAAACCCAGACTGCGCAGCATCGCTTCGATCACGGTCTGGTTGACCGGGTTGTCTTCGACCAGCAACACATGGCGTCCTTCACCCTGACCACTACCGTTCGGCGCTCGCGGCGCGGCCAGCGCTGGCATTGCCTGCTTATATAGCGCCAATGGAATTTCCAGAGTGAATACCGAACCGCGTCCTTCCTCACTCTGCGCGCGCAACGTACCGCCCATGCGTTCGGCCAGAGTCCGTGCGATCGGCAGACCAAGACCGGTGCCACCGTAACGACGGGAGATCGAACTGTCGGCCTGCTGGAAGGCATTGAACATCAGCTCCAGACTTTCCGAAGAAATGCCGATGCCGCTGTCACGCACCGAGCAGGTGAACCACAGCAGTTCATGGTCCAGCGACTGCCATTGCGCCTCGATGCTGACCCGGCCCTGCTCGGTGAACTTCAAGGCATTGCCAACCAGGTTGACCAGAATCTGCCGGATCCGCGTCGGATCGCCCTGCACCTGCAAGCCGCGCATGTCGTCGGGAATGCGCAGATTCAGTGCCAGGCCTCGCTGCACCGCGCTGTGCTGGAACGATTGCGCGCAGGCGCCGATCAGCTCGGCGAGATTGAACGGGATGTGCTCCAGCTCCAGCTCCGAACGCTCGATTCGCGAGAAGTCGAGAATGTCATTGATGACCTTGAGCAAGTGCTCGGTCGACTCCGAAGCAAGCGCGGCGTATTCGACCTGCTCCTCGGTCATCTCGGTGGTTTCAAGCAACTGCAACATGCCCAGCACGCCGTTCATGGGCGTGCGCAGTTCATGGCTCATCATCGCCAGAAAGTCGGATTTGGCGTTGTTGGCCTTCTCCGCTTCTTCGCGGGTCTGGATCAGTTGCGCCATCGCTTGCTGCTGTTCGCGACTGGCCTGCTCCAGCGCTTGGGCGAGGTTGTTGATGTGTTGTGACAGTGCGCCCAGTTCGGTGTCGTCGACAATCGGCAGCGGGGTTTTGTAATCGCCTTCCTGAATCGCCTTGACCGCATCGCCAATGTCACGGATCGGCTGCGACAGACTGCCGGCCAGACGACGGGCGACGACGAAGGTGAAGAGCAGGGCGAACAGCGCGAGAATCCCGGCCTTGAACAGGATCTCCTGCTGGCGCTGACTGAAAGCGTCATTGGACAGCCCGACGATCACTCGCCCGAGATAATCCTCGCCGGCGGCGCTGTTGCTGACTTTGCCGTCCTGGAAGAAATCGTTGTGCAAGGCGATTCGTTGCAAACGCACTGGTGCCTGGAACACTTCGACCTGATGCGGGCGACTGTGGCTATCGGCCGGTTGTTCGACGTACACCAGAATCCGGTTGGCGCTGTCCTGCACTTCGAGAAAACGCACGATGGGCGTGGCGAGTGTCGCCTTGAGCAGGCTTTCCAGCACTTCGTTGTTGCCGGAGATCACCCCGTATTCCGTGGCAGGCGCCAGTTGGTTGGCAATCAACTGGCCAGTGTGGTTCAGCTCCTGACGCAAATCCTGAATGCGGACGAAGGTAAAGAAACTGATCAACAGCAACGTCAGCAGCAGCGCCGGGCCGAGGCTGATCATCTGCGTGCGGGTGTTGATGTCCCAACGGCGGCGAAAATTCATGGGCGGCGCTCTCCTTCGGCCAAGGCACTGGCGACAGATGCTTCATTCAACGGTTCGATGCCTAAGGAACGAGCCACCTGCGTATTACTTGAGACTTTGAAACGAGCGGGGTAAAGCGCTCGCGGCCAGGCGCTGGTGGGCTGATCGAGCAAATGGTCGAGGACCGCCAGCCAGTCGCTCTGGTCGCTGTAGGTACTGGCGAGGCTGCCAGCGCGAACGAATGCAATGTTGGGGCCGATCAGCGCAACCTGACGCGAGTAGCTGCTGAGCAGGAGGTTTTTCGCCGTCTGCGAGTTGTACAGGTCGGGATCGTCGAGGCCGAGCAAGACATCGCTGCTTTTCAGCACCGCTTGCAGCGGACGGCTGTCGTGAATGTTGTCCCAGCGCTGACTGACAATCTCCAGGTTCAATGGCCGCGCAGCCACGCGCAATTCGTCGAGCAGGAACTCGCCGTGTTCATCGAACAGCACACCGACCCGCCGGGCCTGCGGCAAGATCCGCCGGATCAGTTGCAATTGCCGGCTCAGCGGTGGGTCGCTCCAGAGCAGACTCAGGCGCGCCGGTTGGGCATCGGCGAAACGCTGGCGCGCCTGCAAGCGGCTGATGCGCAACACCAGTGTCGATGGGCCTTGTGAGTCTTGCAGACGCCAGTCGAGGCTGGGCAGGTCGAGCAGAATCAAGCGCAGACTGGCCGGTAATTTGCCCGGTGCCGGCAAACTGGCCAGCGGCTGGAACCGCACATTGTCGGTCGGGCGCAGTTCACTCAGTGCTTGTACGAAAGCCTGCACGCCGGGGCTTTCCTCGGCGCCGGTCAACAAAATATCCGCCGCTTGCACCGCGACCCCGTGCAGCCACGCGGTCAAGAACAGGCAGAGCCCCGCCAGCCAGTGGCCAAGGGTTGGCGTCTTCCGTGACGGGCCGTTGCGCATCCTAGAACTCCAGCTCGGCACTGAAATACATTACCCGGCGTTCATCGTAATTATTGTCGACGAAGGTATTCGGCTGATGATCGAGGCGCTGTTGCAGCACGCCGGCCAATTGCAGCTGAGCTTTGCCAATGGCGATGCGTTTGGCGATGCGCGTGTCGACGCGTTCGAAGCGATAGCCGTTGAGCGCGTTGTCACCGTAATAGAAGAGGGCGCTGTTCCAGCCATGGCCCCAATTGCGCAGCCAACCGGCGGAACCGCTGTTGCGCGAGGTCAACTGCTGATCCAGCGGATTGCTCGCCTCGGCGTCGACGAAGGCGTAGGTCAAACGCAAACGGTCGGCGCTATTGAGGCGCCAGTCGAGTTGCGTTTCGGTGCCGCGAAAGCGCGAGCTGTTGGCATTGCTGGCGATGTACTGATTGTTGCGCAGCGGCTCGCTGATCATCCCAGTGATTTCGTCGTAGAACAGCTTCACGTCGACGGCCAGTCCGAGCTCGGCGAAGTAGCCGTTGTAGCCCAATTCCCGCGAGCGCATGTGTTCCTGATCGAGATCGCCGGGGCCGCGGGTCTTGACGAAATAACGCGCCGACGACTGGCCATAGGCCGAGGGTCGCAGGTTGCTGACCTGATAGCTCCAGTTGACGTTGTTTTCGAACATGTCCGGCGAACGGATCGCCTCCGAGTACACCGCGCGCAGGCCGTGACGCGGGTTGATCAGGTAGTTGACCGCGAAGCGCGGGGTCAGCGAACTGCCGATCAGTTGCGTGTCTTCGAACATCGCACCGCCCTGCACCAGCCAGTGCTCGGTAGCGCGCCATTCCAGTTGGCCGAAGGCGCGCCAGGTGGTGTCGTCGAGGGTGCCGTTGAAGTAGGTTTCGGAGTCGGCGCGGTCGTAGCGGTAATTCAGGCCGCTGACCAGACGCAGGCTGTCTGCCAGGCTGAGGGTGTCCTGCAGTTCGAGGTCGTAACGCGACTCGCGGGCGCTCTGGTCGATATCGCCGCACAAGGTCTGGCTGGCGCCGTTGCGCCATTGCTCGAGCACTTGATTGGCCAGCGCCATTTCCTGCGGCGTGCCGGGCGCCGCGCCGGGGCCGGTGAACCGGGTGATGTTGCGCGCCAGCCGTTCGGTGTAATTCGGGTTGAGCTGCCACAGCTGCGTCAGTTCAGGACTGAACGACACTTCGGCATCGCAGGCGCGCCAGACCTGCTGGCGATCCCAGTGCTGCGCCGAACCTTGCACATAGAGGCTGTGTTCGGGATTGATGTCGAGGTTCCAGCGCACCGAACCGGCGTAATCCTTGGCCACCACGTCGGAATTGTTCCCGGCGTCGGTAATCCCAGAGAACACCGGGCGGTAGGTATAAGGCCGCTGATTGCTGCCGTCTTTGGCGTTGAGCTGCCATTCGAGTCTTTGATCTTCATTGAGATCATGGCTGACCGCCAAGCTCAGACGGTTCAAGCGCCGACTGTCGCGATAATCGGCGCCGTTGCGGTCGCTGTCGAAACCGTCGTCTTCCTGGCCGGACAGCGACAGGCGCAGATCGCCGCCATCCCAACCGGTGCCCTGACTGGCATAAAAGTCGTTGATGCCACGCTGGCCACGGGTGATCTTCAGGCGCGTGCCGTGGCTGTCGGCCGGGTGGCGAGTGATGATGTTGATCACCGCCATCAATGCGTTGGCGCCGTAGCTGACAGTGTTCGGACCGCGAAACACCTCGATCCGCTCGATATCTTCCATCGCGACCGGAATATCGCTCCAGTCCACCGTCGCCAGCCCGGCGCGATAGACCGAACGGCCATCGATCAACACCTGCATGCGCCGTGCTTCGCTGGCGTTGGTGCCGTGGTAATTCACCGCCGGCTGATTGCCGTTGATGCTGCCAACCATCATCCCCGGCACCAGTCGCAGTAGCTCGCTGATGTCGCGGGCACCGCTGGCGCTGATCAATTCGCTGTCGAGAACGGTCATGCTCCCGGGCACTTCCGCCGGCGTCTGCTTCAGCCGCGTGGCCGTGAGTACCTGCGGCAGCGTCTGGCTGTCGACGAACAGATCGTCCGCCAGCACTAGCGGGCTGAACAGCAGCGCCAGGAGCAGCGGCGAGCGCGGGGGAGGAGGGCCAGAAAACACGACACAGCCTGCAGAGAGAAGAATTGGCGCGCATGTTAACCGAGGGCGGCGACTTTTCCAGTGACGTTGCAGGCATTTTCCTAGGTTTTATTGGTCTTCTTCCTACAAATGTCGGTAATTGTTGCTGGGGCTGGCCGCCATCGGGTCGCCCCGTATAATGCCCGGCATCGCCACTGGTATGGATTAACGGATTGCATATGACTGAACAGCGCCCGATTGCGGTCCTGGGAGGCGGAAGTTTTGGTACCGCCGTGGCCAATCTGCTGGCCGAGAACGGCCATCAAGTCCTTCAGTGGATGCGTGACCCCGAGCAGGCCGAGGCCATCCGGGTCAATCGCGAAAACCCGCGTTACCTCAAAGGCATCAAGATTCTCCCGGGCGTGACTGCTGTCACCGACCTGCAAGCCACTCTCGATGCCTGCGATCTGTGCTTTGTCGCGCTGCCATCCAGCGCGTTGCGCACGGTACTCGCCGCCCACGCCGAGCGCTTGAGCGGCAAGATGCTGGTCAGCCTGACCAAAGGCATCGAAGCGCAGACCTTCAAGCTGATGAGCCAGATTCTCGAAGAGATCGCCCCGCAGGCGCGCATCGGCGTGTTGTCCGGGCCGAACCTGGCGCGGGAAATCGCCGAGCACGCACTGACCGCCACGGTGGTCGCCAGCGAAGACGAAGAACTGTGCAAAGCGGTGCAAGCCGCCCTGCACGGTCGTACCTTCCGCGTTTACGCCAGCGCCGACCGTTTCGGTGTCGAGCTGGGCGGGGCGTTGAAAAACGTTTACGCGATCATCGCCGGCATGGCGGTGGCGCTGGAAATGGGCGAGAACACCAAGAGCATGCTGATCACCCGCGCCTTGGCCGAGATGACCCGCTTTGCGGTGAATCAGGGCGCCAACCCGATGACCTTCCTTGGTCTGGCCGGGGTTGGCGATCTGATCGTCACCTGTTCATCGCCCAAGAGCCGCAACTATCAGGTCGGCTTCGCCCTCGGTCAGGGCTTGAGCCTCGACGAAGCGGTGTCGCGTCTCGGCGAGGTCGCCGAAGGGGTCAACACCCTCAAGGTGCTCAAGGCCAAGTCCCAGGAAGTCGGCGTGTACATGCCGCTGGTCGCCGGGCTGCACGCGATCCTGTTCGAAGGACGCACGCTGGAGCAGGTGATCGGTCTACTGATGCGTGCCGAGCCGAAAACCGACGTCGACTTTATTTCCACCAGCGGTTTCAACTGATTCAGCTGTTACACGGACAGGAAGCAAGCCATGAACGATCCGAAAAGCGAAACCCAGTACGAATCCATCCTCCTGCGGGTGTTGTGGATGATCGTTTATCTGCTGGTCTGGCAAGTCGCGCAATTCATCCTCGGCGCGGTGGTATTGGTGCAACTGATCTACCGCCTGATCTACGGCGCACCGAGCGCCAGCCTGATGAATTTCGGCGACAGCCTCAGCCAGTTCCTCGCGCAGATTGGCCGCTTCGGCACGTTTCACAGTGACCAGAAGCCCTGGCCGTTCGCCGACTGGCCGGCGCCGCGCACCCCGGAAGGTGAAGCGCCGCACACCGTCGCCCCGGCCGCGCATCCGGTGCGCGATGAGGAGCCCAAACTATGAAACTGTGGGTATTGCGTCATGGTGAGGCGGTGCCTCACTCGAAGATCGATTCCGAGCGCGAGTTGACCGAGCATGGTCGTAAAGAAGTCCTGAGCAGCGCCGCGCATCTCATGGGCCAGCCGCTGACGGCGATTTACGCCAGCCCTTATCTGCGCGCGCAGCAAACCGCGCAGATCGTGCGCGACGCATTGGGTTTCGAGCCGGAGATTCGCACGGTCGAGTGGCTGACGCCGGATAGCGATCCGGACAAGGTCGCCGAGCAATTGGTGTCCGTCAGTAATGTTTTGCTGGTCAGCCACAACCCGTTGGTGGGCAACCTGCTCAGCTATCTGCAGCACGGCGCCGGACATCCGCCGGAGCGGGTGAGTACGGCGGGGCTGGCGGAGCTTGAGCACAGCGAGCTGCTGATTGGCTCGATGAAGCTCAATAGCCTCAAGCACCCTTAACGCCATATCCCTGTGGGAGCGAGCCTGCTCGCGAAGGCGGCGTGTCATTCACCCTTTTTTGGGGCTGACATACTGCATTCGCGAGCAGGCTCGCTCGATGAAGCTCAACAGCCTCAAGCACCCTTAAAAGCAAAGATCGCAGCCTTCGGCAGCTCCTGCATTGGAATGCATTCCTCTGTAGGAGCTGCCGAAGGCTGCGATCTTTTGATCTTGTTTCTTTTGGTAAAAAATTCAACCAAGCACTTGCTTGGTTGACTACGCTTGCTCCAGACCAAAAAAACAGGAGCGAGTCGCATGTCTGCCGCCTTCCGTTTGCCGCTGGACGTGTTCTACGAACGGGAAGCCCGGCACCCGCGCCAGCGCTTTCTTGTGCAGCCCATCGGCGGCGGTCAGGTCGAGACGCTGACGTGGGCCGATGTCGGCCATCAGGCCCGCTGCGCCGCGCACTGGTTGCGCGCGCGGGAGCTGCCGCCCGGCAGCCACATTGCGCTGATCTCGAAAAATTGCGCGCACTGGATCATCGCCGACCTGGCGATCTGGATGGCCGGGCATGTGTCGGTGCCGCTGTACCCCAATCTCACCGCCGAGTCCGTGGCGCAAGTGCTGACTCATTCGGAAAGTGCGCTGGCGTTCATCGGCAAGCTCGATGACTGGGCAGGCATGGCGCAAGGCGTGCCGGCGGGCCTGCCGACCATCAGCCTGCCGCTGCATCCGCCAGGCGAGTTCGATTACAGCTGGGCGGACCTGCAGAGCTGTTCGCCAATCCAGGACGATCCACGCCCCGCCGCCGGACAATTGGCGACGATCATCTACACCTCCGGCACCACGGGCCTGCCTAAAGGCGTGATGCACAGTTTCGCCAATCTCGGTTTCGCCACCAGTCGCGGCACGCAGCTGTTCGGGCTCAACGAGAACGATCGGCTGCTGTCGTATCTGCCGCTGTGCCACGTTGCCGAGCGCATGTTTGTCGAATTGGCCTCGATCTATACCGGGCAGACAGTGTTCTTCGCCGAAAGCCTCGAGACTTTCATCACCGATCTGCAGCGCGCGCGGCCTACGGCAATGTTCGGCGTGCCGCGTATCTGGACCAAATTCCAGATGGGTGTTTACAGCAAGATCCCGGCGCAGCGCCTGGATTTTCTCCTCGGGCTGCCCTTCATCGGCAAGCGGGTCGGGCACAAAGTGCTCGCCGGGCTCGGCCTGGATGCCTTGCGCGTAGCGTTGTCCGGCGCCGCGCCGGTACCGCAGACCTTGCTCGCCTGGTATCAGAAACTTGGCCTCGATGTGCTGGAGGTGTACGGCATGACCGAGGGCTGCGGCTATTCGCATATCTGTCTGCCGGGGCGATACAAACAGGGCTGGATCGGCCAGCCGTGCCCGGAAGTCGAGGTGCGCATCGATGAGTCCGGCGAAGTGCAGGTGCGCAGCCAGGCCAACATGCTCGGCTATTTCAAGGAACCGCAGAAAACCGCCGAGACGCTGACCGCAGACGGCTTTCTGCGCACCGGCGACAAGGGTGAGCAGGACAGCGAAGGGCGCCTGCGCCTGACCGGGCGACTCAAGGAAATCTTCAAGACCAGCAAGGGCAAATACGTCGCGCCAGCGCCGATCGAAAACCGTCTGGCCGTGCATTCACGCATCGAGCAAGTATGCGTGGTGGGCGATGGCCTGAGTGCACCGCTGGGGTTGTGCGTGCTGTCGGCGGTCAATCAGCAAGAGCCTCGTGCCAGCCTGCACGCGAGCCTGGAAAAATTGCTGCAGGAGGTCAACGCCGCCCTCGACAAGCACGAACGCCTGCACCGACTGGTAGTGGTCAAGGACAGTTGGGCGGTGGACAACGGCTTCCTCACGCCGACCCTGAAAATCAAACGCAACGTCATCGAAGACCGCTACGGCGCGCGTTTCGAAGAATGGAGCGCGCGCAGCGAGGCAGTGCTGTGGCAGGATTGAGCGTCGATTACAACAACAAAGGAAGTCTGCGATGAGCTTGTGGCGTACTACTCCCGACATTGAACAGTTGAACGCAATCCAGAAGAACACCATTGGCGAAGTGCTGGATATTCGCTTCGAAGCCTTCGACGAACAGTCGCTGACCGCGAGCATGGTCATCGACCATCGCACCCACCAGCCTTACGGTCTGCTGCATGGCGGCGCATCGGTGGTGCTGGCGGAAACCGTCGGCTCGATGGCCAGTTATCTGTGCATCGATGCCAGCAAATTCTATTGCGTCGGCCTGGAGATCAACGCCAACCACTTGCGCGGCTTGCGCAGCGGAAGGGTGACGGCGGTGGCCACGCCAATTCATATCGGCCGCACCACGCATGTCTGGGACATCCGTTTGACCAGCGACGAAGGCAAGGCCAGTTGCGTGTCGCGCCTGACCATGGCGGTGGTGCCGCTGGGGGAACAGCCGCCGCTGCGTTGACAGGTTGTAGATCAAAAGATCGCAGCCTTCGGTGTTGTGGTCTTTTGCTTGCGAAGCGTCTCCACCACCATTTCTGGCAGTTATGGTCATTGCTGCGACGCCGGCTCTTGCGGACAATCATCGCCACGATTCCCGCTCATGGATTTGCCCGCATGTCGCAACCGATCTTTTTCGCCCACGCCAACGGCTTCCCTTCGGGGACCTATGGCAAGTTGTTCGCGGCGCTGGCGCCGGAGTATCGGGTCGCGCATCTGGAGCAGCATGCCCATGACCCGCGTTTTCCGGCGGACGACAACTGGTACAACCTGGTCGATGAACTGATCCATCACCTCGAGCAGCAGGAGCAGCCGGTGTGGGGCGTCGGCCATTCTTTTGGCGGTCTGCTGCATTTGCACGCGGCGTTGCGTTGTCCCGAGCTGTATCGCGGCGTGGTCATGCTCGACTCGCCAGTACTGACCCGCACTGATCAGTGGGTGATTCGCGCGGCCAAGCGCTTTGGTTTCATCGACCGGCTGACACCCGCCGGGCGCACCCTCGGGCGGCGTGAAGAATTCGCCGATCTCGACAGTGCACGCAGTTACTTTTCCGGCAAAACCCTGTTTCGCGGCTTCGATCCGGAATGCTTCGATGCCTACCTGCAACACGGTTTGCATCAGGTCGACGACAAGCTGCGTCTGCGTTTTGACCCGGCCACCGAAATCAGCATTTATCGCGGCGTGCCGCACACCAGTCCCGGGCGCACCCGCCAGTTGCAGGTGCCGCTGGCCATCGTGCGCGGGCACAAGAGCCGCGTGGTCATGCGCCATCACACACGTTTCGTCTCGCGTCTGCCCCAGGGCGAGGCGCTGAGCATGCCTGGGGGGCATATGTTCCCGCTGGAGCGCCCGCAGGACACGGCTCGGCTGCTCAAGAATCTGTTCATGCGCTGGGAACAGCGACAGAACAAGGATTGCGCATGAGCCCGACCTGCGAAGAAGTGCGCCTGAACCTGCCGCACATCGAATTGGCCGCGCATATGTTCGGCCCCGAGGACGGCTTGCCGGTGATCGCGTTGCACGGCTGGCTCGACAACGCCAATAGCTTCGCCCGGCTGGCGCCCAAGCTTGATGGCTTGCGCATCGTCGCGCTGGACATGGCCGGCCACGGTCATTCCGCTCATCGACCAAGCGGCGCCGGTTATGCCTTGTGGGACTACGCCCATGATGTGTTGCAAGTCGCTGAACAACTGGGCTGGAAGCGTTTCGGCCTGCTCGGGCATTCGATGGGCGCGATTGTCTCGATGGTGCTGGCCGGTTCGCTGCCCGAGCGCATCAGCCATCTCGCGCTGATCGACGGCGTGATTCCTCCGACAGACAAGGGCGAAAACGCTGCCGAACGCATGGGCATGGCCCTGCAGGCGCAACTTGATCTGCGGGAAAAGCGCAAACCGGTCTACACCACCCTCGAGCGTGCCATCGAGGCGCGGATGAAAGGCCTGGTGGCGGTCAGTCGCGAAGCCGCTGAACTGTTGGCCCAGCGCGGGTTGATGCCGGTGCCCGGCGGTTACACCTGGCGCACCGACAATCGCCTGACTCTGCCATCGCCGCTGCGCCTTACTGAAGAACAGGCGATGGCGTTTGCCTCGCGCGTCAGTTGCCCGGCGCGTCTGGTGGTCGCGGCGGATGGCATGCTGGCCAGGCATCCTGAGTTGCTGGAGCGTCTACCCTTCAGCCACGAACAGTTGCCGGGCGGGCATCATTTGCACTTGAATGACGAGGCTGGCGCAGGTCTTGTAGCAGACTGTTTCAATCGCTTCTTCGCCATGCCTTGACTTGCAGCGGGCAACTGTCGAGGCTGGGCGGGTTGAAATGGGAGACAAACTCGATGGATTTCTATACCGCTGCGACCCCGACCCGCCCAGCCATGACCGTCCGGTGAGGCTGACTATGCGGTCACTCAGTCTCTTCGCGCTGTGCTGCTTCAGCTCCTTGTCCTTCGCTGCCGATGTGCCGGGCAGCCAGGATCTGCAAATCGTGCCGCGTCTGGCCGATGCTCAGATCGTCGACTATCGCCCGGCGGCCGAGCTGGAGCGCATCTACCCGCTGGGCTCGATCCGCAAGATCAGCGGCCAGTTGCGGTTCGACGGTCAGGTCACCGCCCGCGGCCAGACTACCTCGGTGACCTACGAGTTGCCGCCGGAACATTCCGCCACCGAAGCCTTTACTGCCGCCCGCGAAGCCCTGCAACAGCAGGATGCCGAATTGCTGTTCTGGTGCCAGGCCCGCGATTGCGGCGAAAGCAGCCTGTGGGCCAACGAGGTCTTCGGCAACGCCAAGCTGTATGGCTCTGACGAGCAACAGGCTTATCTGTTGTTGAGGCTGGCGGCGCCAAAGGACAACACGCTGGTGGCGCTCTACAGCATCACTCGCGGCAATCGCAAAGCCTATCTGCATGTCGAGCAATTCGAGGCTGCGGCGCCCTTGGGCGAATTGCTGCCGACCTCGGCGACCCTGCTGCGTCAGTTGAAAAGCACCGGCGAGCTGGATTTTCCGAAACTGGTCGATGAACCGGATGCCACCTGGCTGCGCCTGATTTCCCGTGGTCTGAATCTCGACACGACCTTGCGGGTTACGGTTTCCGGGCCCAAGGCCGAAGCCTGGCGCCAGGCGCTGATCAATCAGGGCGTACGGGCGGCACGTCTGGAAGCCGGCAATCTCGAAGGCTCTGGCCTGCGCATCGACTTGTTGCGATAAGCTGTGCCGGGCGAGCACGCACACAGTGTTCGCCTACTCTTTCGCTGACTGACTTTGCCGGGACTTCCCATGCTCAATAACGATCGCCTGCTGGTGCAGATTCTGCTGCTGGTGTTGTTTGGTGCCAGCCTTTGGGTGATGGCGCCGTTCTGGTCGGCGCTGTTCTGGGGCGCGGTGCTGGCGTTTGCCAGTTGGCCGCTGATGCGTTTGCTCACGCGCTGGCTCAATGGCCGCGAATCGCTGGCCGCGTTGATCCTGACACTGGGCTGGATGTTGCTGGTGGCGGCGCCACTGGTGTGGCTGGGTTTCAACCTCGCCGATCATGTGCGCGATGCCACGGCATTCATCAAGGATGTGCAGGTCGACGGTTTGCCGGAAGCACCGACCTGGCTTGGCAGCGTGCCTTTGGTTGGTGAGCGGCTGGTGTCGATGTGGGATAGCATCGATCAACAGGGCGCGGCGTTGATGGTCTCGATCAAGCCGTATCTGGGGCAGGTCGGCAACTGGTTGCTGGCACGCAGCGCGCAGATCGGCGGGGGGATTCTCGAGCTGACGCTGAGTCTGGTGTTCGTGTTCTTTTTCTACCGTGACGGGCCGCGACTGGCGGCGTTTGTGCACAGTCTGCTGCAGCGCTTGATTGGTGATCGTGCTGGCTATTACATCGAACTTGTCGCCGGTACGGTGCAGCGGGTGGTCAACGGTGTGATTGGTACAGCGGCGGCGCAGGCAGTGCTGGCGTTGATCGGCTTTTTCATTGCCGGGGTTCCCGGGGCGCTGGTGCTGGGGATCGTCACGTTTCTGCTGAGTCTGATTCCGATGGGGCCACCGCTGGTGTGGGTGCCGGCCACGGCGTGGTTGGCGTGGAAGGGCGAGTACGGGATGGCGGTGTTTCTCGGGATCTGGGGGACGTTCATCATCAGTGGCGTGGACAACGTGCTCAAGCCGTATCTGATCAGCCGTGGCGGTAATCTGCCGTTGGTGATTGTGTTGCTCGGGGTGTTTGGCGGGTTGATTGCGTTTGGCTTTATCGGGTTGTTTATTGGGCCTACGTTGTTGGCTGTGGCTTATAGTCTTTTGACGGATTGGAGTAAGAGTCAGGCTCGGGTCTAGGGGGGGGCTTGGCGGCCTTTGGGCCGACCATGCTTGGGTTTGTTTGGTGTGAATATCCGAATGTTTCGCTGCGGCGGCTGGCGGTTCCGCCCTTACGGCGGGTCACCTTTTTCAAACGCCAAAAAGGTAACCCAAAAGGCTTGCTCCTGCGTTCGGCCCTCGCAGGCTCGGGTTCCTTCGCTGCGGGATCGATCTGGGCGCAGCGGCTCCGGTTTGCTTCGCTGCACCTACACTCGCTGTGTACGACTGCGTCGTACGGTCGCTGCGCTCCCACGCCCGGATCAATCCCTCCGCTCAGCCTTCCGACGTCGCCGGTGGATCAAGATCAAAAGCAGTACTCGAGCTTGCGCTCATTGTTGAGTGGGGCGGCTTCGCCGCGGGCAGCTGCGCTGCTTTGCTTTTGCTTTTGCTTTTGCTTTTGCTTTTGCTTTTGTGGGAGCGAGCCTGCTCGCGAAGGCGGCCTGACAGCCGACCTGTTTCTTGAGGTTGTACCCAGTCCAAGTGTAGGAGTGAGCCTGCTCGCGATGACGTCCTCACTGCCAACCCATCGCCCTCTGAGATCACTCGATCCCCTGTGGGAGCTGGCTTGCCAGCGATAGCGCCCTCACAGCCAACCCATTATCCCGGATGAACACCACTCCAATGTGGGAGCGAGCACCGCGGCAACCGAACAATTGCGGTCAACCCGCCGCCCGGTGTGTCTTCCAGCGTCAATTGCCCACCCAGCCGCTGCGCGGCTTCGCGGGCGATGGTCATGCCCAGCCCTACGCCGCCGGAGTTGCGATTACGCGATCCCTCCAGTCGATAGAACGGCTCAAAAACCGCTTCCCGCTGTTCTTCAGCAATACCCGGTCCGTGATCAATCACCCGAATCAGCAGTTCTTCGCGCTGTTCCAGCAGTTCAATCCGTGCCTGTCCGGCGTAACGCAGCGCGTTGTCCAGCAGGTTGTTGATGCACGAACGCAGCGCCATCGGTTGCACTGGCAAAGGCGCGCAGTGGCCGCTGGCCTGTACATCGGCGCCCTGGTCCTGGGCGTTCTCGCACAGCGATTCGACCAGCGCCTGCACGTCCAGCAACTGCAAGGCTTCGCTGGTGCGTTGTTCGTGCAGATAGGTGAGGGTGGCGTCGAGCATGCCGATCATGTCGTCCAGGTCCTGGCGCATCTGGCTTTGCAGTTTGTCGTCGCTGATGTTTTCCAGACGCAGTTTCAGGCGTGACAGTGGCGTGCGCAGGTCGTGGGAGACGGCGCCGAGCATGCGCGCGCGTTGCTGGACCTGTTCGCGGATGCGCCGTTGCATGAGGTTGAAGGTGTGCGCCGCTTGCCGGGCTTCGCGCGGGCCGGATTCGTCGAGGGGGGCGCTGTCGAGGTCTTCGCTCAGGCGCTCGGCGGCGTCGCTCAGGCGCTGGATCGGCCGGGTGAGCAGCTTGGCACCGTACCAGGCGGCGATCATCAGCGTGATGAATTGAAAGGTCAGCGGCACCACCGGGCCACCGAACCAGGGCCGCGCTTGCCTCGGTGGATAAGCGGCGTCGTGCATGGGCGGTTGGCCGTCGATGTTCGCTGAGAACTCGGGCGGTGGTGGGGGCGGAGGAGGGCCGTAGAGCCTGAACCAGGCGAAGGCCAGCAGGTGCGCCAGGACAATTGCCGCGAACAGCACCCCGAACAGGCGACCGAACAGGGTGTCGAAGCGCGCCTTCATCAGCCTATGTCCCGCGCGTCGAACAGGTAACCCTCGCCGCGCACGGTCTTGATCAACTGCGGGGCTTTCGGGTCGTCGCCGAGTTTTTGCCGCAGGCGCGAGACCAGCAGGTCGATGCTGCGGTCGAAGGCTTCGATCGAGCGACCGCGAGCGGCGTCAAGCAGTTGTTCGCGGCTGAGCACGCGGCGCGGGCGTTCGATGAAGACCCAGAGCAGGCGGAATTCGGCGTTGGACAAGGGCACTACCAGGCCGTTGTCGGCGACCACTTGGCGCAGGACGCTGTTGAGGCGCCAGTTGTCGAAGCGAATGTTGGCGCGCTGGTCAGTGCGGTCGTCGCGCACGCGGCGCAGGATGGTCTGGATGCGGGCGACCAGTTCGCGTGGTTCGAACGGTTTGGCCATGTAATCGTCGGCGCCCAGTTCCAGGCCGATGATGCGGTCGGTGGGTTCGCAGCGGGCGGTGAGCATCAGGATCGGGATGTCCGATTCGGCGCGCAGCCAGCGACACAGCGACAGACCGTCTTCGCCGGGTAGCATCAGGTCGAGGACGATGACGTCGAAATGTTCGCCCTGCAGCGCCTGGCGCATCGCTGCGCCGTCGGTGACGCCGCTGGCGTGGATGTTGAAGCGGGCGAGGTAATCGATCATCAGCTCACGGATCGGCACGTCATCGTCGACGATCAGCGCGCGGATGCTCCAGCGCTTGTCGTCTTTGCTTTCATCCGTCACGGTTGTCGGGGCGTTGTGCATGGGGCTGTTCACTGCCAGGGGTGGTTTCAGCATAGGCGTCCGGCCGGGGGGCGGGAAGTGCTGTTGTAAGGACGTGTTGCGCCGGGCGAGGCTAACCCGGGTGCGTGTTGCCGGCGTGTCGGTTGTGTATCGGAGTCGACACAATAGCCGCGCCGGCTAAGCTGATAACCGCCAGCGCGACGATTTACCGATCATCGGGTGCCGCGCCGCCGCCGGTTCCGCTACAATGCGCGCCGTTTTCGACCAGCCTGAGAGCCCATCCATGTCCGCCTGCCAGACTCCTATCATCGTCGCCCTGGATTTCCCCACCCGTGACGCCGCACTGAAGCTGGCCGACCAGTTGGACCCGAAACTGTGCCGGGTCAAAGTGGGCAAGGAACTGTTCACCAGTTGCGCGGCGGAAATCGTCGGCACCCTGCGTGACAAGGGTTTTGAAGTGTTTCTGGATCTCAAATTCCACGACATCCCCAACACCACTGCGATGGCTGTGAAAGCCGCTGCCGAGATGGGTGTGTGGATGGTCAACGTGCACTGCTCGGGCGGTCTGCGCATGATGGCCGCCTGCCGTGAAGAGCTGGACAAGCGCAGTGGTCCGCAACCGTTGCTGATTGGTGTGACCGTGCTGACCAGCATG
This sequence comes from Pseudomonas sp. FP1762, assembly GCF_030687105.1. Lineage (NCBI taxonomy): Bacteria > Pseudomonadati > Pseudomonadota > Gammaproteobacteria > Pseudomonadales > Pseudomonadaceae > Pseudomonas > Pseudomonas sp. FP1762. The sequence goes on along the minus strand of NZ_CP117458.1, from coordinate 4,363,146 downwards.
GAGCGCGAGGATCTGGCCGGTATCGGTCTGGATATCGAGCCGCAGGAACAAGTGCTGCGTCTGGCGGCACTGGCCGAGAAGGCCGGGATGGACGGTCTGGTGTGTTCGGCGCTGGAAGCGTCGGCGCTGAAAACCGCGCACCCGTCGCTGCAACTGGTGACGCCGGGGATTCGCCCGGCGGGCAGCGCGCAGGATGATCAACGGCGCATTCTGACCCCGCGTCAGGCGCTGGATGCCGGTTCCGATTATCTGGTGATCGGCCGTCCGATCAGCCAGGCGACAGATCCGGCGCAGGCGTTGGCCGCAGTCGTAGCCGAAATCGCCTAAAGCTTATTGAAGATCCAACTGTGGGAGCGAGCCTGCTCGCGAAGAGGGAGTGTCAGTCGGCATCATTATCGACTGATCCACCGCTTTCGCGAGCAGGCTCGCTCCCACATTGGTTTCAGGCTGGCCTTAAACCTTCAGAACCAACTTGCCAAAGTTCTCGCCGTTGAACAGTTTCATCAGCGTCTCGGGGAACGTCTCCAGCCCATCAACCACATCTTCCTTGCTCTTGAGCTGCCCGTTGGCCATCCAGCCGGCCATCTCCTGCGCGGCGCTGGCGAACTGCGCGGCGTAGTCCATCACCACAAAACCTTCCATGCGCGCGCGATTGACCAGCAGTGACAGGTAATTGGCCGGGCCTTTGACCGCTTCTTTATTGTTGTACTGGCTGATGGCGCCGCAGATCACCACCCGCGCTTTCATGTTCAAGCGGCTCAGCACCGCGTCGAGAATGTCGCCGCCGACGTTATCGAAATACACGTCCACGCCCTTCGGGCATTCGCGCTTCAGACCGGCCACGACGTCTTCGGCCTTGTAATCAATGGCGCCGTCGAAGCCCAATTCGTCGATGAGGAATTTGCACTTGTCGGCCCCGCCGGCAATGCCAACGACGCGGCAGCCTTTGATTTTGGCGATCTGCCCGGCCACGCTGCCCACCGCACCGGCCGCGCCGGACAGCACCACGGTGTCACCGGTTTTCGGTGCGCCGACGTCGAGCAGGGCGAAGTAGGCGGTCATGCCGGTCATGCCCAGTGCAGACAGATAGCGTGGCAATGGCGCGAGTTTCGGGTCGACCTTGTAGAAACCGCGCGGCTCGCCGAGGAAATAATCCTGCACACCGAGGGCGCCATTGACGTAATCGCCGACGGCGAAGCCAGGATTGTTCGAAGCGATGACTTTTCCCACGCCCAGTGCGCGCATGACCTCACCGAGACCGACCGGCGGGATGTAGGACTTGCCTTCGTTCATCCAGCCGCGCATGGCCGGGTCGAGGGATAGGTATTCGTTTTTCACCAGAATCTGTCCCGCCTGTGGCTCGCCGACCGGTACTTCCTGGTAAGTGAAAGTCTCGCGGGTCGCGGCGCCCACCGGGCGTTTGGCGAGCAGGAACTGGCGATTGGTCTGGTTGGTCATGACAGGCACTCGAATGGAATGAAGCCTTGTTGATAGCTCTTCAACGGCGATGTCGCAAGGTTGGCTGATACGGCGAATGCGAGTCGATCCAGTGCAGTGATGGTTACGGGGCGGGTTTCATCACTGCGGCGCATGCGCCGGTAAACAGCGATTGCATAGTGCTGACGTGCTTTCGCTGCCCTTGGCTATGCTGCGACGCCAACATCTTCCAGTTTTTGCGTTCGAGGACATACCCATGAGCATGACGTTTTCCGGTCAGGTGGTTGTAATCACGGGGGCCGCCCACGGCATCGGCCGCGCGACAGCCCTGGCGTTTGCCGCCGAGGGCCTGAAAGTGGTGGTGGCTGACCTGGACGCGGCCGGCGGCGAAGGCACGGTGGCGCTGATTCGTACAGCCGGTGGCGAAGCGTCCTTCGTGCGCTGCGACGTGACATTGGAAAGCGATGTGAAAAATCTGATGGATGAGGTGATCAATACCTACGGTCGTCTCGACTATGCCTTCAACAACGCCGGGATCGAAATCGAGAAGGGCAAACTGGCCGACGGTACGCTGGACGAATTCGACGCGATCATGGGCGTCAACGTCAAAGGCGTCTGGCTGTGCATGAAGTATCAGTTGCCGCTGCTGTTGGTGCAGGGCGGTGGCGCGATTGTCAACACGGCGTCGGTGGCCGGGCTGGGTGCGGCGCCGAAGATGAGCATCTACGCGGCGTCGAAACATGCGGTGATCGGCCTGACCAAATCGGCGGCGATCGAATACGCGAAGAAGAAAATCCGCGTCAACGCAGTGTGCCCGGCGGTAATCGACACAGACATGTTCCGCCGCGCCTACGAAGCTGACCCGAAGAAAGGCGAATTCGCCAATGCCATGCATCCGGTCGGACGCATCGGCAAGGTCGAGGAAATCGCCAGCGCGGTGCTGTATCTGTGCAGCGATGGCGCAGCGTTCACCACTGGGCACTCATTGGCGGTGGACGGCGGCGTGACAGCGTTCTGAAAGTTGCCGAAATACAAAGAACCCGCCTGCGTGCGGTTTTTTTTGTACCTCGCGGTCGGTCCCTGTGAATACCGTTAAACAATGTGTATCAAACCGTTAGAACTGGCGCATTTGGCGGTGTTGTCGCACAGCCTCGGCGGTGCGGCTGTGATTTACTGCTGCCAGCAAAACTGACAGGAGTTTGCGAGCTCATGGAACTGAGAATTGACCGACAGGCAATGGTGCCGGTCGTGCAGCAGATCGTCGACGGAATGACTGACTGGATTGTGCAAAGCGGCATCCCGCCGGCCACCCGGTTACCCTCCGTACGGCAAATCGCCCGGGGGAATCTGCTCAGCCAGTCGTGCGTTGTCGAAGCCTGCGAGCGCCTGGTCTCGCAAGGCGTATTGACCACGCGCCAGGGCGCGGGATTCATCGTCGCGGCCTCGCCGGCATTGCGCGAAGCGGACTCGGAATGGGCAGCGTGCGAGGGCCGCCCCGCATGGCGTGATGAGGTGGACGCCGCAACGAGTCGCTTGATTTTGGGGCAAGGAGGCTTGCCGCCGAGCTGGCGTGAGCCCGACGACCTCAGCTACGCGCTGCGCGAGGTGGCACGCACCGACATGGCCAGCCTGTTCAATTACAGCTCGCCACTGGGGTTGCCAGCGTTGCGCGAGCAAATTGCCAAGCGTCTGAAACTGCTGAATATCGACGCCTGCAATACCCGGCTTATGAGCACCAGCGGTGCCAGTCATGCGCTTGACCTGATCGTGCGCACCCTGTTCAAGGCTGGCGATTGCGTGGTGGTGGAAACGCCCGGTTATGCACCGTTGTTTGACCTGTTGCGTCTGCACGGCGTACAGATGCTCGAAGTTCGTCGTACGCCGAGCGGGCCGGACATCGACATGCTCGAGTCGGTGCTGCGTCAGTTTCGTCCCGGCGCCCTGTTCATCGGCAGTCATCACCACAATCCCACCGGCAGTTGCCTGACGCCTGCGGTGGCCCAGCGTATCGTGCAGTTGAGCAAGACCTACGACCTGCGCGTGATCGAAGATGACGTCTACGCTGATCTGCACACCGGCAACGGTACGCGGTTGGCGGCGCTGGACCATGGCGGCCGGGTCATTTATGTCGGCAGCTTCTCCAAGACACTGAGCAGCTCGTTGCGGGTCGGTTTTGTCCTGGCGGACAGCGAACTGCTGAAGCGCCTGGCGGAGGTCAAGATGATCAGCGGCCTGGGCTGTTCGAGGCTGGCCGAGGCGGTATTGGCCAGACTGATGGCGACCGGCGCCTATCGCAAACTGGTGCAGCGCCAGCGTCAGCGCTTGAATGCCGATCGCGCGGCGGCCTTGCAGGCCCTGGAAGATGCCGAGTGGGAAGTGTTCGGCAAGCCGGTTGGCGGGCTGTTCATCTGGGCGCGGGCACGCTTGCGCGACCAGACGTCGGTGCGCAGGCAGGCCCAGCACTGCGGGCTGGAGTTGTCAGCAGCGGACGCCTTCAGTCCCAGCGGTGAGTGCGGTGACTGGCAGCGCATCAATGTGGCCTGTGCCTGCGACCCACGGGCCCGGCAGTTTTTTCGCAATACTTGCGCGGATCGACCTCCAGCATTCTGAAAACGACGCGGGCGTAGCTTTTTGCCATTATTCCGACGCCAGAGTCTTGTGCTGGTTCGAGCCCGTTGCGAATCTTCGGCAATAGACTTTGGCAGGGGACTACGCGCAATGATTTCGGCCGTGCAAGGACGTTTTGCCAACCTCGGTATGGCGAAAAAACTGGGTATCGGATTTGTGCTGGTCTTGTTGCTGACTGCGTTGGTGGCGGCGATCGGCGTCTGGTCGCTGCAGACCATCAGTCTGCGTTTCGACGGCTTGAAGCAGATGTCCGCGCTCAACAGCGGCCTGCTCAAGGTGCGCCTCCTCGAGCAGGAATACGCCCTGCGCGGCAATCCGAAAACCGCCGATGCCTTGCGCGAAGGCGTCGATGGGCTGATCGTTCTTGCCGGCGAGCTCAAGGCACATTCCCCGGCCAATGTGCCGGTGATGAGCGATGTCGAGCAAGCGCTGGGCGCGTATCGCAAGGCCTTCGATGAATTCGTCTCGCTGAGCCAGGCCAAGGACCTCGCGCTGGAGATGGCCAGTTGGTCGGTGTCCAGCGTGGCCAATAACCTCGACGTGTTGCAGAGCGGCCTGGCCGATGATGGCGCCTACACGTTGAAAGACACCGAGGGCAAGGACGGCGCCCAGTTCATCGAACAGGCGAATCAGGTCAGTCAGGTCTCGCGACTGATGCTGCAGGCGATGAACGAAGCGCGGGTGCGGCTGGATCAAAGCCGCAAGGGCGATGCCGACAATGCCGGCCAAGGCAACATCGAGCAGGCCGCGCAAGCGCAGGAGCAGGCCGAGGCGCTGAAAACCACGATCAAGGACGAGGGATATCTGACGGTGCTCAACGAAATGTCAGGGCATATCGCCGGATTCAACGAGAAACTGGCTGAATACACCGGTTTGCTGGCGCAAGAAAAAACGGTTTATGACCAACTGCATCAGCGCGCGGCGCAGGTGGTGGACCGGGTCAATCAGGCCTACGTCGCCGAAGATGCTTCGATGCAGGCGGAGCTGAAAAAGAACACGGTATTGATCATTGGCTCTTCGGCGCTGGCCTTGTTGGTCGGATTGCTCGCCGCGTGGGTGATCACGCGCCTGATCGTGGCGCCGCTGCGCAGTGTGATTCGCGTGGCGCAGCAGATTGCTGCGGGTGATCTGACGGCGAAGGTCGAGGTGACGCGCCGCGATGAAATGGGTCAGCTGATGTTGGCGATGCAGCAGATGGCTGCCGGCCTCGGCACGATTGTCAGCGGCTTGCAGGCCGGTATCGAGCGCTTGGCCGGTTCCGCGCAATCGCTGTCGGCAGTGACCGAGCAGACCAATCTGGAGGTCAACAGCCAGAAGGAGGAAACCGAGCAGGTCGCCACCGCCATGAACCAGATGACCGCCACGGTACATGACGTCGCGCGCAATGCCGAAGAGGCGGCGCTGGCGGCGCAGACGGCGGATGACAAGGTCGAGAGCGGCCAGCAGGTGGTGCGTCAAAGCATGGCGCGGATCGAGCAGTTGGCGGATTCAGCGACCTCGGCCAGTTCCAGCATCGAGAGCCTCAGTGCCGAGATTCAGAATATCGGCACGGTACTGGAGGTGATCAAAAGCGTGGCCGAGCAGACCAATCTGTTGGCGCTGAACGCGGCAATCGAAGCGGCGCGGGCCGGGGAGCAGGGCAGGGGATTCGCGGTGGTGGCCGATGAAGTGCGTGCGCTGGCACGGCGCACGCAGCAATCGACCGAGGAGATCGAGCGCTTGGTCAGTGCCTTGCGCGCGGCGGCGCAGTCGTCGGTGCAGCAGATTCGCAGCAGTGGCGAGCTGGTGAAGCTGGCGGTCAGTGATGCGTTGCAGACCGAGAGTGCGCTGGGGAGTATTGCCGCGGCGGTGTCGTTGATTCAGCAGATGAATCAGCAGATCGCGGCGGCGGCGGAGGAGCAGAGTTCGGTGGCGGAGGAGATCAACCGCAGTGTTACGCAGATTCGTGCGAGTGCGGATCACTCTTCCGTGGCGATGCGCGGGAATGCGGCTTCGAGTGTTGAGCTGGCGCAGTTGGGCGGCGAGTTGCGCTCGATGGTTGGGCATTTTCGGCTTTGAGCCTTGGCGGCCCTTGGGCCGACCAGGCTCTCGGCTTCGCCGCGTGGGGATGGCCCGGGTTTGCTTTTGCTGTTCTGTGGGAGCTGGCTTGCCAGCGAAGGCGGCCTGACAGCCGACCGATTTTTACCTGAGAACACTACTTCCCAATGCGGGAGCGAGCCTGCTCGCGAAAGCGATCTTCAATTCACACCCTCTTTCAATTCGCCCACAAAAAAGCCACCAATAAAGGTGGCTTTTTTATCAGTATTCCCGCCTCAGTCGTAAATCACTTTCTTCTTCCAGTCCGCATCGGCTTCGACATCCTTCAAACCGGCAGTCAGTTGGTTTTCTTCACCTTCAACCGGGGCAATCTTGTCCATGACCTGGGCGTTCGCTCGGGCGAGGAGTTTTTCCAGGTATTGCAGTTGCTCCGCGTACATCTGCGGGTCCTGCTGTTTGCGCAGATATTGCACGCCGCGTTCGAAGGCGAGGCGGGCCTGGCCGGGTTGGTTTTGTTGCAGGGACTGTTGGCCGAGGTTGTTGAAGAATTCGATGTGCAGCAGCACGAGGATGTGGCGCACCTCGCGGATCCATTGTTTGGCTTCGTTCGGTGGCAGGAAGCCGTCGTGGGCGGCGCGGGTGATCTGGCCGTGCAGGGCTTCGAGGAGGAAGCGCACGTCTTTGGCTTTGGCTTCGGTCAGGATCGGCGCGGGCGGGTTGTTCACCGGGATCGATTCGCCTTGGGCAACGAGGGCGCTCAGTTCGGTGATGCGGGCCTTGGTGGTTGCGCTGGTCTTTTCCAGATTGAGCAGGCGCTGGCAGACGTTGAGTTCCAGGCGGGTCAGCAGCAACTTGAGCGCCGGGGTCATGAACTGGCCGGGGAAGGTTTCGGTCAGTTCGCCGCAGCGGCGCAGGCGGTCGTTGAGTTCGACTTTAGTGCGGGCCTTCTCCAGTTTGTTGTTTTCCACCACATGGTTCATGTAGCCAATGGCGATCAGAATTGCGATCCCGGCTACGACTAGCAGGGTGATCATGAGTGGTGTCACCGGTAAGACCTCTTTATAGGGTTCGCATGCGAGTGTAGTGGCTGGGCATTTAGGCGCCTAGCGCCGCTCGACGGGTTTGATCGGCTGCTGCAATCTGTATCGGCTGCCAGCGGTATAGATGAATGCTGGCGCTTGATGTGCAGATTGCCATCACTGTGCGGTGGACTATAACGTCTTGGCGAGTGGCGGAATATAGGCGTCAGGTTTCGGACGACGGAAAAGCCCTACGCGGCCCGTAATCCAGGTCGAAGTCATTGATTTAAATAAATTTATATCAGGGGGTTGACGACCCTTCAATCCATCCATAGAATGCGCGCCACTTGCAGCGTAAAGCACACAGCGAAACGCGGCAGGGAGTGAATGTTGTAGTGTGTCCCCTTCGTCTAGTGGCCTAGGACACCGCCCTTTCACGGCGGTAACAGGGGTTCGAGTCCCCTAGGGGACGCCAATGCGGGAATAGCTCAGTTGGTAGAGCACGACCTTGCCAAGGTCGGGGTCGCGAGTTCGAGTCTCGTTTCCCGCTCCAATTTTAAACAGCAGTGCTTTCGGGCGGTGCTGAGTGAAACCAGAACCAAATCTTCGGATGCGGATCTGGACACCGAAACACACACCATGTGTTCCGGGTAGCGTGTCCCCTTCGTCTAGTGGCCTAGGACACCGCCCTTTCACGGCGGTAACAGGGGTTCGAGTCCCCTAGGGGACGCCATTTGCGGGAATAGCTCAGTTGGTAGAGCACGACCTTGCCAAGGTCGGGGTCGCGAGTTCGAGTCTCGTTTCCCGCTCCAATTTCACAAAAACGCCGATCAGTGATGATCGACGTTTTTGTTTGTGCGCGTTTTGTGGTGGCAATAAAAAAGGACCTTTCACAGGTCCTTTTTCATTTTGAGCCCGGTCATCGGTGACTGGGCTCAGGCAGGGCTTTACAGCTTCGGCAACTGCCCGACACGCCCCATCATTTCCGTGACGATCTGCAGATCCAGCAGGAACTGGTCGACGGTCTTGAATTCGCCATCGGTGTGGCCGGTGTATTTGGCTTCCGGTCGCGCCAGGCCGAATTGCACACCGTTCGGCAATTCGTGAACCGAAGTCGCGCCAGCGGAAGTACCGAATTCCGACTTCATGCCGAGGTTTTCGCTGGCTACGGCAAGTAGCGCCTTGACCCACTCACCCTCGGGGTTGCGATACATCGGTTCGGCCACTGAGTAGTCGAACGCCACGGCAACGTGAGTCTTCTTGCTCCAGGCGTCCAGTTTCTCAGCGATCTCAGCCTTGAGCTTTTCCGGGGATTTACCCTTCGGTACGCGCAGATTCACCGCCAGTTTGAAGGCTTTGTCGCCCTCGCCGACATAGGTCAGCGAGGTGGTCAGCGGCCCCATGAACGAATCGGAGAAGCCCACGCCGAGTTTTTTGCCCAGGTAGTCCAGGCCCCAGTTGTCATCGGCATAACGCGCGGCATCGGTGAACTGGTTGTGCTTGAGCGCGACTTTGCCTTCCAGGCTGTTGATGAAGCTCAGCATCCGCGCGACCGGGTTGACGCCGGACTCTGGTTCGGAGGAGTGCGCAGAAACCCCCGTCACGGTCAGTTTGACGTCTTTGCCATCAACCTTTGCCGCGACTTCGAAGTCGCCGCCGTTGGCTTTGGCGTAGGCGTCGCCGGCTTTTTGCAGACTGGCGGCGAGCTCGGCAGGCTTGTCGGTTACCAGCGTGACCACCGAAGCCGATGGGATCTGGTTGGTCGCCTTGCCGCCGGTCATCGAAATGATTTCCGCGCCGTTGCCTTCGCCTTTGCGTTTGGCAAAGTTGGCCATGACGGTGCCGTAACCTTTTTCGGCGATCACTACCGGATAACCGCCGTCCAGCGCCATGTTGTAGTTCGGCGTCGGGTTGCGTTCGAAGTAATAGGGAATGGCATCGCCGCTGGTTTCTTCGGTGGTGTCGACCAGCAGCTTGAAGTTACGCGCCAGTGGCAGTTTCTCGTCCTTGATCACTTTCATGGCGTACAGCGCCACGACGATCGCATTCTTGTCATCCTCTGTGCCACGACCGTACATGCGATCGCCAATCAGCGTGACTTTGAACGGGTCGAGTTTGGTGCCATCTTTCAGCACCCAGTTTTCCGGCGTTACCGGCACCACATCGGCGTGGGCATGAATGCCAACGACTTCGTCGCCTTTGCCATCCAGAGAGATTTCGTAGACACGGTTATCGATGTTGCGGAATTTCAAACCGAAGGATTCGGCGAGTTTCTGGATCTCGCCGGCAATCTTGATGAATTCCGGGTTGTCGTGTTGCTCCACGCCGTCCTTGCGGAAGGTCGGGATCTCGACGAGTTGGCTCAGGGTTTCCAGCGCGGCCTTGCCATATTTCACGCGGGTATAAATGCCCAGCAGACGGTGAATTCCATTCTGCTGTTCGGCGTTCAGGGTCTTGTTGTCGAGGAAGGCGCTGATGGACGGGGTGAGATTATCCGTTTTGGCCAGGTCGCTTTTCGCCAGGCTGCCAAGGAAGCTGCGGAAATCCGTCAAGCTCTTGCCGTCAAAGGATTTCAGGATCGCTGCACTTTGCTCGGCAGTGATGTTGGCTTGTGCGGCGCTGGTAAACGCGGTGAGGCTGGCCATGACCAGAGTGGCGGCGGCCAGTTTTTTCAGGGAAAAGACCATGGAACAGGCATTCCTTTGCAAAGGATTGGGAAAGTATTTCTGACGCTTGTGACAGAAACATTTTGTAAACCTAACACTGCGAGCGCTGGGAAAGGGAGTCACAAACTTGATCTGTCGCACAGAAATGCAAAAGAGACGCACAAATGAAAAAGTCCCGGCGGGTGATGGCCGGGACTTTTTTGTGTGGGTTACATCGACAGCATCAGGCGGCCGGCAAATAGAATGAGGATGACGCCCATGCTGCGCTCGAACCAGTGTCCAAGGCGCATGAACAGCAGGCGCACTTTGTTGCTGGAGAAAAACAGCGCGACGATCACAAACCACAGCGCGTTGACGAAGCACATCCACAATCCGTAGAACGCCTGGATCTGCAGCGGTGTGCTGGCGCTGATGATCGTGGTGAAGATCGCCAGGAAGAACAGCGTGGCTTTGGGGTTGGTCGCGTTGGTCAGAAAACCGGTGCTGAATGCCTTGAACAGTGACTGTTCAACCAGCGGCTCATCGGCGGTTTTTTCACCTTCGACGCTGCTCTTCGGTTTGCTGCGGATCAGGCTGACGCCCAGATAGAGGATGTAAGCCCCACCGACCACTTTGGCCACAGTCAGCAGCCACGGCGTGGTGTGCATCAGGGCGCCGACGCCGAGCAGGGTATACAGCACGTGCACGGAAATCCCCGCGCCGATGCCCAGCGCAGTGCAGATACCGACGAGCCGGCCGAAGCGCACGCTTTGACGGATGGTCACGGCGAAGTCCGGGCCGGGTGCTACCACGGCGAGAAAGTGGATGGTGGCCAATGCGAGAAACTCGCCCAGGTAATTGGAAAGCATGTCAGCTCCAGAAAGTCAGAGGGGAGGCATTGCCGCGATAGCCAACAAAGAACGACAGGCTCAAACGCGGATCCGCGACGCCCGGAGTGACCGAGTGCATGCGCCGCGAATTGAACATGATGAAATCGCCGGGCTGCGGTCGTACTTCGAGGGCGGGCGGCCCCAGCAGCGACGGCTCGATGCCATAACTGTCGCCGCGCATTTCGTCGAATTGATCGGGGGTGATGTGGTCATTCCACATCTGCAAGGCGCCACCCTCGGCGGGCATGTTCAGGTAGACGTTGCAGGCAAATTGCGCCTCGAGACTGCGCGCCTGAAAACTGTCCGGGGCGTCCTTGGCGAAGATGTCGTGATGAGCAAGAAAGCACACGCCCGGTTTGACCACCCGCGACAAACCGACATACATCTTGCGCCCGTAGAGATTTTCCAGATGCGCGCCGGCAGGCCAGGACTCGTCGAGCATGCAGCGCAGGGTGTCGATCGGCGAAGAGTAGGGCGCGCAGCGCTGGCGCAGTTCGTCGATGTTGCGGGTGGCGCGTTCGAAGTAATCCTCGATCAGCAGCGGCTGGTTTTCCGCCTCGTAGAAGGCCATGCCGATGCGGCCGATGCTCGGTGCGTTGATGTAGCCTTCAAAGCCCGGGGCGAGGATCTTGTCGCCAATTTCGATCGCCAGCGGCTCGGGCAGAAAGCGTTTGACGCGGATGGCGAGGACTTCTTCGTTGGCCAGTTTTTTTATGCACGTCTCATCGAGACGCTCGACGTCTAGCATCATTTGTTTTAGGTCCATCTATCGATAGTCAACGGAACCGGCGAGTGCGGTTCCCCGGCGTCGGACGCTGCGCGATGGCAATGTCCGAAATGCTCAATCCACGCTGTAGTGGACGGACAGCGTGCCCTTCTTCTGCGAAAGGGACGCGATCGTGACTGTGCCTAGATCCTTCAGGCTGCGTACGTGGGTGCCACCGCAGCCATAGGCTGGCAGCTCACCGAAACTGATTTCCCGCGCGCCTTCGCGCAGCGAGGTCAGGCGCGGCAGATCATGTTCGATCCACTGCTCGATACCGGTTTGCACGGTCGGCGCATCGACTTCTTCAGCGCTATCGCCCGGCTTGAATTGCACCCGACCTTCGTCCGGCCAGTGGTGCGCCTTGATCGGCATCCAGCCCATGGCCTGAATGAAATGACCGATCAGGTGCCCGGCCGAGTGCATGCGCGTATTGAAGCGGCGGCGCTCTTCATCGATACGGATGACGGTCATGCCCAGCGGCAGCGGGCGGTCGACGAAATGCACAATGCGCTCAGGTTCCTGCACCACGCGCGACACCCGGCTTTCACCGATCCAGCCGGTGTCGCAAGGCTGACCGCCGCCCTGGGGGTGAAACAGGGTGGCGCGCAGCACTATGGCGAATTCGTTCTCGTGGGGTGTGCAGTCGAGGACTTCGACATTCGCCTTGAGGTCGTCACTGTGAAAAAACAGGCGAAGCGTCATATTCCATGCCCTGATCGAAGTTCTGTTTTTATTATATGAATCGTGCAATAACGTGATAATCCATTCGAACATCAAAGGACTTGTGCGTCGTGAGCATCAATCTTCCGCTGCCGCTGCTGGGTGAAATGGCGATTTTCGTCAAGGTTGTCGAGACCGGCAGCTTCTCTGAAGCGGCGCGGCAGATGGGTTCCTCACCCTCGGCGGTCAGTCGCAGTATTTCCCGATTGGAAAAGGCGTTGGCCACGCGCTTGCTGCAACGCACCACACGCAAACTGCGCTTGAGCGATGGTGGTGAGGAGGTGTTCAAGCGTTGCCAGGAAATGGTCAGCGCGGCCAGGTCGGTGATGGAAATCAGCGGCCAGTTCACCCACGAAGCCGAAGGCCTGGTGCGGGTCAGCGTGCCGAAAGCGGTGGGGCGCTTTGTGATTCATCCGCACATGCCGGAGTTTCTGCGCCGCTATCCCAAGGTCGACGTCGAGTTGTTGCTGGAGGATCGTCAGGTCGACTTGATCGATGATCATGTCGATCTGGCGATTCGCATCACTGATCGTCCACCGGCCGGTCTGGTCGGGCGGCAGTTGCTGACCATCGATCATTTGCTTTGCGCCACGCCGCAATACCTGGCCGAACATGGCACGCCGACGCATCCTCATGATTTGCTCAATCACAGTTGTATTTATCTGGGCGAAACGCCGAGCGATGCGCGCTGGAAGTTCAAGAAGGGCAGTAAAGCTGTCACGGTCGGGGTGCGTGGGCGTTATGCCGCCAATCACACGGGCGTGCGCTTGGGGGCGGTGTTGCAGCACATCGGGATTGGCAGTCTGCCGTATTTCACGGCGCGTTATGCGTTGGAGCAGAAGTTGATTGTGCAGGTGTTGCCGGACTGGACGTTTCTTGCCTCTTATCATGGTGGGTTGTGGTTGCTGCATTCGCCGACGCGTTATCTGCCACCGAAGTTGCGGGTGTTTATTGATTATCTGGTGGAGTGTTTGCAGAAGGAGCCGACGTTGGGTAGGCCCGGGAAATCTGCCGGTGGGAGCAATGCGGCTGTGGCGTATGAGCTGCCGGAGAGTGAGGGGTTGCTTTGAGGTTTTTTTGGTGGGACTTGGCGGCCTTTGGGCCGACCAGGCTCTGGTGGTTTGGGTGAATATCCGTTTCTGCGGTAACGGCTGCTTAGGGTTTCGCCCTTACGGCGACTTACTTTTTTACAAGCGCCTAAAAAAGTACGCAAAAAACGCTAGCTCCTACGTTCGGCCCTCGCAGGCTCGGGTTCCTTCGCTGCGGGATCGATCCGGGCGCAGCGGCTACGGTTTGCTTCGCTGCACCTACACTCGCTGTGTACGACTGCGTCGTACGGTCGCTGCGCTCCCACGCCCGGATCAATCCCTCCGCTCAGCCTTCCGACGTCGCCTGTGAATCAAGATCAAAAGCGGTACTCGAGCTTGCGCTCATTGTTTTGAGTGGTGAGGGGCGGGTGGTGTCTGGCTGTTTTTGTGGTGAATTCTCCCCTCACCCCAGCCCTCTCCCCGAGGAGAGGGAGCTGATTTGTGTGCTTTTCAAATCCTGAGTTCAACTCGGACTTTCACATCGACGTAACTCGCCCAAACACCTCGGTCAGTCCCCTCTCCCTCTGGGAGAGGGCTAGGGTGAGGGGGCTTTTGATCTTGAAAAAAAGGCCCGCATGGAATCACCAGTGCGGGCCTTTCATTATCGTTTGAAAAATCAGTGCTTGCTGTCCTGCGCCGACATGGCCAGCAGTTGTTTTTCCTGGTTCCAGTCGAACGGTTCGTCGTTCTGTTCGGCTTCGTAGCGGCGTTCTTCGAGGGCCTGGTAGAGGTCGATTTCTTCGTCGGAGAGGTAGTGCAGGCAGTCGCCGGCGAAGAACCACAGCAGGTCGCGTGGGATCAGGTGGGCGATTTGCGGGTAGCGGGTGATGACTTGGGTGAGGATGTCCTGGCCCAGGTATTGGCTTTCGATAGGGTCGATAGGCAGGGAGGCCAGCAGTTCGTCGAAGCGCTCGAGGAACAGGGCATGGCTTTCTTCGGGCACTTGTTCGGCCTCACCTACGGCGACCAGGATACTGCGCAGGTGGTCGAGCAACACGAGATGATCGGCAACGACGTTGGACACGAGATAAGTCCTCAAGAGCAAAACGGGCGCGGGAGTATAAAGCCCTCGCGCCGTTTTTTCACATAAACCGGGTTCAGCGGACTTTGCCCTCTGCCTGGGTCAGTTCTTCTTTGGCGAAATCGTCGACGTCGATCACCTTGCGGCGGGCCGCTTCGGCGTCGCGCAGGCTTTGCGCTTCGACGGCTTGCAGCACGCCGGCTTCCAGCGCGGCATCGATGGCGTGTTCGCCGGCTGCCGGTTTGACCTGGCCGCTCTTCAGTGCGGTGTGCAGTTTCTTGTGGAGCGGTTGCGCGGCATTGAGCAGGTCGCTGGCGTGTTGCAGCGCGCCCACGGCATCGTCCGCCGATTGCGGGCGGTAGCAGCCGGCGAGCAGTTCTTCGAGAGCCGGATCGCCTTTGGCGCGACCGATGACCGCAGCGACTTCGGCACCAAGTTTGTCCGATGGGCCTTTGTGCCGGCGACCGAACGGGAAGACGATGACCCGCAGCAGGCAGCCGAAGACTTTGTTCGGAAAGTTGCTCAGCAGTTCATCCAGTGCGCGCTCCGACTGGCCGAGGCTTTCTTCCATGGCCCAGCGGAACAGCGGCTCCATGTACGCCGGCGAATCCAGGTCGTGATAACGCTTGAGCGCCGCAGAGGCCAGATACAGGTTGCTCAGCACGTCGCCGAGGCGCGCCGACAGGCGTTCGCGGCGTTTCAGTTCGCCGCCCAGGAGCATCATGCTGAAGTCGGCGAGCATGGCAAATGCGGCGGCCTGACGGTTCAGCGCGCGGAAGTAGCCTTGGCTGATCCTGTCACCCGGCGCATGTTCGAAATGGCCAAGGCCGAGGTTTAGCACCAGTGTGCTGGCCGCATTGCTGACGGCGAAACCGATGTGCTTGAGCAGCAGGCCATCGAATTCCTTGAGTGCCTGGTCTTTATCCTGGCGACCGGCCAAGGCCATTTCCTTGAGTACGAACGGATGGCAACGGATCGCGCCCTGACCGAAGATCATCAGGTTGCGCGACAGGATGTTCGCGCCTTCGACGGTGATGAAGATCGGCGCGCCGTTCCAGCTGCGGCCGAGGTAGTTGTTCGGCCCCATGATGATGGCTTTGCCGCCGTGCACATCCATGGCGTGGCTGATGCATTCGCGGCCGCGTTCGGTGAGGTGGTATTTGAGGATCGCCGACAGCACCGATGGTTTTTCACCCAGGTCCACCGCGTTGGCGGTGAGCATGCGGGCGGCGTCCATCATCCACGCGTTACCGCCGATGCGCGCCATGGCTTCCTGGATGCCCTCGAAAGCGGACAGCGGTACATTGAATTGCTCGCGAATCTGCGCGTATTGGCCAGTGACCAGACTGGTGAACTTGGCCGCACCGGTACCGACGGCTGGCAGCGAGATCGAACGCCCGACGGACAGGCAGTTCATCAGCATCATCCAGCCCTTGCCGAGCATTTCCTGACCACCGATGAGGTAGTCCAGAGGAATGAACACGTCCTTGCCGGAGTTCGGGCCGTTCATGAACGCGGCGCCCAGCGGCAGGTGCCGACGACCGATTTCCACACCTGCGGTATCGGTCGGGATCAGCGCCAGGCTGATGCCGAGGTCTTCTTCTTCACCGAGCAGGTGATCCGGGTCATAAGCCTTGAATGCCAGGCCAAGCAGGGTTGCTACCGGGCCGAGGGTGATGTAGCGCTTTTCCCAGTTCAGGCGCAGGCCGATGACTTCCTGTCCTTCCCACTGGCCTTTGCAGATGATCCCGGTGTCGGGCATCGCGCCGGCATCGGAACCGGCCAGCGGACCGGTCAATGCGAAGCACGGAATATCGTCGCCACGGGCCAGGCGCGGCAGGTAGTGATTACGTTGTTCGTCGGTGCCGTAATGCAGCAATAGTTCGGCAGGGCCGAGGGAGTTGGGCACCATCACGGTGGAGGCGAGGTCGCCGCTGCGTGTCGCCAGTTTCATTGCCACTTGTGAGTGAGCGTAGGCCGAGAAGCCTTTGCCGCCGTATTCCTTGGGAATGATCAGGGCGAAAAAGCCATGTTCCTTGATGTGCGTCCAGGCCTCGGGCGGCAGGTCCATGGACTGGCCGATCTGCCAGTCGCTGACCATTGCGCAGAGTTCTTCGGTCGGGCCGTCGATGAAGGCTTGTTCTTCTTCGCTCAGTTGCACTTTTGGATAGGACAGCAGTTTGTCCCAGTCCGGACGGCCGCTGAACAGCTCGCCGTCCCACCATACGGTGCCAGCATCGATCGCGTCGCGTTCGGTCTGTGACATGGGCGGCAGGGTTTTCTGGAACCAGTTGAACAGCGGCGCGGTGAAGTGCTTGCGGCGCAGGTCAGGCAGCAACAATGGCGCGGCGACCACCGCCAACAGGACCCAGAAGACAAACAGCAGCCAGCCCGGCGCGTGACTGAAAATCCCCATGGCGACCAGATAGGCCGCAACGATGCCCAACGCGGGCAGCGGGGCGATGCGTCGATGGGCGAGATACGCCACGCCGACGATCAAAACCAGTATCCACAACAACAGCATATTCAGTCCTCCGTGAACCAAGGCAAATCGACCCTCCACAGCTTAGACGGCATCTGCAAATAAGGGTGGTCAGAGCATGGTGATTGAAATCGTGGGAAACCCCGGATGGTTTTCGTAGGTTCGGTGGGCAACACGTGTGGGAAATCGTTCGTTGCTGCGCAGCTTTGCTTTCAGGTTTGGCCGAAACGTCGTTATCTCTGTGCTCAGGCTGTCGCTAGACTCGTGGCTTACCCAGGAGATTGCCGTCATGCACGAGTATCTGAGCCCCGGCCGCTTCATCGATAGTGACCACCCGGCGGTGGTGGAGTTCGCCGAGCAGCATCGCGGCGCCAGTAACGATCCGCGTGAGCAGGCGATCAGTCTGTATTACGCCGTGCGCGAGGCGGTGCGCTACAACCCCTACACCTTCAGTCGTGATCCGCAAACTTTGTGTGGCAGTTACGCACTGGCGGCGGGGGAGAGTTATTGCGTGCCGAAAGCTACGCTGCTCGCCGGTTGTGCCCGGCATTGCGGGATCCCGGCGCGCATCGGTCTGGCCGATGTGCGCAATCATTTGTCGACGCCGCGTCTGCTCGAGTTGCTGAAAAGCGACGTGTTCGCCATGCATGGCTACACCGAGCTGTTTCTCGACGGCCGCTGGGTCAAGGCGACGCCGGCGTTCAACCAGCAACTGTGCGAGCTGTTCAACGTCGCAGCGCTGGAATTCGACGGGGTCAACGACAGCGTTTTCCACCCGTTCAACCGTGATGGCGCGCAGTTGATGGAATATCTGCTCGATCACGGCCAGTTCACCGATGTGCCGGAAACGTTCTTCTTCGAGCACCTGCAAAAGTGCTATCCGCATCTGTTCAGTGAGCAACTGCCGGTGCTGTTGGGCGACATGCAGACTGATTTGAGTCGCACCTGATCCGGCGTATGCTGGCCGTCCACTCACTTGCAAAGAGGCGGTCATGCTGAAGATCTGGGGACGAAAAAATTCATCGAACGTCAGAAAGCCCTTGTGGGCTGCCGAAGAGTTGGGCCTGGCTTACGAGGCCATCGATGCCGGCGGCGCGTTCGGTGTGGTCGATACGCCCGAGTACCGCGCGATGAACCCCAATGGCCGGGTGCCGGTGATCGAGGATGACGGTTTCGTGCTTTGGGAATCCAACGCCATCGTTCGCTACCTGCTGGCCAAGCACGCCCCAGACAGCGCTTGGTACCCGGCGGATGCGCAAGCCCGCGCCACGGCGGACAAATGGATGGACTGGACCACGTCGAGTTTCGCCGGGCCGTTTCGCACGGTGTTCTGGGGTGTGCTGCGCACGCCTGCCGAGAAGCAGGACTGGAAGGCGATCAACGCCGCGATCAAGGAATGCGATGAACTGCTGAACATGGCCGACCACGCCTTGATCAGCCAGCCTTATCTCTCCGGCAATGACATCGGCATGGGCGACATCCCGTTGGGCAGCTTCATCTATGCCTGGTTCGAAATGCCCATCGAGCGCGCCCCGCAACCGCATCTGCAAGCCTGGTATGAACGTTTGAAGCAGCGTGTGGCCTATCAGAAAGCGGTCATGACCGCGTTGACTTGATAATTACTATCGACACACTTGACTGTACTTGTTCGGCGGCGGCAAGCACCATTGCGAACTTGCGCCGCGGTTGTTTCCCTCGCCGCCCGCCCTTATTTACTTCTTTCCTTCCTTCTTGGTGCGTAAATCCGATATGAGTTCCGCTCTGTCCATCCGGCAGCTAACCAAAACCTACGGCAACGGGTTCCAGGCCTTGAGTGGTATCGATCTGGACGTCGCCGAAGGTGATTTTTTCGCCTTGCTCGGCCCCAACGGCGCCGGCAAATCCACAACCATCGGCATCCTCTCGACCCTGGTCAACAAAACCAGCGGCACCGTGAATATTTTCGGCCATGACCTGGACAAGAACCCGGCGGCGCTCAAGCGCTCGATCGGCGTGGTGCCGCAGGAATTCAACTTCAACCAGTTCGAAAAGACCTTCGACATCGTCGTGACCCAGGCCGGCTACTACGGCATTCCGGCGAAAGTCGCCAAGGAACGCGCCGAGCAGTACCTGACCCAGCTGGGGCTGTGGGACAAGCGTGATGTGCCATCGCGTTCGCTGTCCGGCGGCATGAAACGGCGTCTGATGATCGCCCGTGCACTGGTGCACGAACCGCGTCTGCTGATCCTCGATGAGCCGACTGCGGGCGTCGATATCGAACTGCGCCGTTCGATGTGGACCTTCCTCACCGAGCTGAATCAGAAGGGCATCACCATCATTCTGACCACGCATTATCTGGAAGAGGCCGAGCAGCTGTGCCGCAATATCGGCATCATCGACCACGGCACCATCGTCGAAAACACCAGCATGAAACAGTTGCTGGGCCAGTTGCACGTGGAAACCTTTTTGCTCGACCTGAAACACGACTTGCACGTTGCGCCGCAATTGCTCGGCTACCCGGCCCGATTGCTCGACGGCCACACCCTGGAAGTGCAGGTCGATAAATCCATGGGCATCACGGCGTTGTTCACCCAGTTGGCGCAGCAGAACATCGAAGTGCTGAGCCTGCGTAACAAAACCAATCGCCTCGAGGAGTTGTTCGTGTCCCTGGTGGAGAAAAATCTGTCGAAGGTGGCGGTATGAGTTCCGAGTTCGGTCCCAACCTCGTCGCCCTGCAAACCATCGTCTACCGCGAGGTCAAACGCTTCATGCGGATCTGGCCGCAGACGCTGCTGCCGCCGGCGATCACCATGGTTCTGTACTTCGTGATCTTCGGCAACCTGATCGGCCGACAGATCGGCGACATGGGTGGCTTCACCTACATGGAGTACATCGTGCCGGGTCTGATCATGATGTCAGTGATCACCAACTCCTACGGCAACGTGGTCTCAAGTTTCTTCGGCAGCAAGTTCCAGCGCTCGATCGAAGAGCTGATGGTCTCGCCGGTGTCACCGCACACGATCCTGATCGGCTTCACCATTGGTGGGGTATTGCGCGGTCTGGCGGTGGGTCTGATCGTGACGATCCTGTCGCTGTTCTTCACCCATCTGCAGGTGCATCACCTCGGCGTGACCATTCTGGTAGTGGTGCTGACCGCGACGATCTTTTCGCTGCTGGGCTTCATCAACGCGGTGTTTGCGCGCAACTTCGATGATATTTCGATCATTCCGACCTTTGTGCTGACCCCGCTGACTTACCTGGGCGGCGTGTTCTACTCGATCACTTTGCTGCCACCGTTCTGGCAGACCGTGTCGCTGGCCAACCCGGTGCTGCACATGGTCAACGCCTTCCGCTACGGCATCCTTGGTGTCTCGGATATCCGTATCGGCATCGCCATCACCTTCATGCTGGTGGCGACCGTGGTGCTTTATCTCGGCTGTGCGCGGTTGCTGGTGAGCGGGCGCGGGATGCGCACCTGATCCCGACCGTGTCACCTTCTTCGCGAGCAGGCTCGCTCCCACATTGGAATGATGTTCTCTGTGGGAGCGAGCCTGCTCGCGAATGGGCCAGCCCAGACACAACAAAAAACGGCCTCCCATCGCGGAGGCCGTTTTGCATTCATTTCTGCCGACTTTGCTTGCGCCGCCGCCATTGCCGCGCCACCCACCAGCGCCAGTAAAGCATCACCAGAAAATAGGCGAGGACGCCCAGCACCAGGCCAACAACCACCGAGCCCAATAAAAACGGCTGCCACAATGTCGACAGCTCACCGCTGATCCATTCCCAGGTCAACTCGTCCGGCAGATGCCGCGCCGGCACATCCATCAGGAACGCCCCGGCCTGGTAGGTGCAGAAAAACACCGCCGGCATGGTGATCGGATTGGTCAGCCAGACCAGGCTCACCGCGATTGGCATATTGCCGCGCACCATCACCGCCAATGCCGCCGCTACCAGCATCTGTGCCGGGATCGGCAGGAACGCCGCAAACAGGCCGACCGCCATCGCCCGGGCGACCGAGTGGCGGTTGAGATGCCAGAGGTTAGGGTCATGCAGCAACGTGCCGAGAAAGCGTAAGGATTTGTGTTCCCTGATGCTCGTCGGGTCGGGCATGTAACGTTTGAATAAGCGCCGGGGCATAGGGCTTCTCGGTCGGTTAAGGCGGCAAGTATGTCTGGATTCTACGAACCGCCCATTCAGACTTTGTGACAATTGTTAACGACGGTGGTGCCGCAGACCGGCTATGCCTAGTGGGGGGACTCTCAAGGACGGGCATATGCGCACAGGGATGATGGCGCTGGCAGTCGGTCTGCTGGCCCCGGTTTTTTTGCCGGCCTTGCCGCCGGTCGGTTGGTTGCTGGTGCTGCCAATGGTGGCGCTGATGTTGCTGCCGTTTCGCAGCTTTCCATTGGCGTTTTTGCTGTTTGGCTTTACCTGGGCCTGCGTTGGCGCGCAGTGGGCGCTAAATGACCGCTTGCCACCGAGCCTCGACGGCGAAACCCGTTGGCTCGAAGGGCGCGTGGTCGGTTTGCCGCAACACAGCGATGGCGTGGTGCGTTTCGAGCTGGCTGATGCGCGCTCACGCCACGAAAAACTGCCATCGCTGCTGCGCCTGGCCTGGTACGCCGGGCCGCCGGTCAACAGCGGCGAACGCTGGCGACTGGCGGTGAAGTTGAAGCGCCCGGGTGGCTTGCTCAACCCGGACGCCTTCGATTACGAGGCCTGGCTGCTGGCGCAACGGATTGGGGCGACCGGCACGATCAAGGATGGCCAGCGCTTGGCTGAGGCTCGGCATGCATGGCGCGACGGCGTTCGCCAACGCCTGCTGGCGGTGGATGCGCAAGGACGCGAGGGCGCGCTGGCGGCGCTGGTGCTTGGCGACGGTTCGGGGCTGAGTCGCGAGGACTGGCAGATTCTGCAAGACACCGGCACCGTGCATTTGCTGGTGATCTCCGGACAGCACATCGGTTTGCTGGCGGCTGTAATGTATCTGCTGGTCGCCGGGCTGGCGCGTTTCGGAATCTGGCCGGTGCGCTGGCCATGGTTGCCGTGGGCGTGTGGCCTGGCATTCGCGGCGGCGCTGGGTTACGGCTTGCTCGCCGGGTTCGATGTGCCGGTGCAGCGCGCCTGCGTGATGGTGGCGCTGGTGCTGCTGTGGCGGCTGCGTTTTCGCCATCTCGGCGCGTGGTGGCCGTTATTGCTGGCGTTCAATGGCGTGCTGTTGTTCGATCCGCTGGCCAGTTTGCGTCCAGGTTTCTGGCTGTCCTTCGCAGCCGTTGCAGTACTGATTTTCACCTTCGGCGGGCGGCTTGGGGCCTGGCGGTGGTGGCAGACCTGGACCCGCGCGCAGTGGCTGATCGCGATCGGCTTGTGTCCGGTGTTGCTGGCGTTGAGCTTGCCCATCAGCGTCAGCGGGCCTGTAGCCAATCTGCTGGCGGTACCGTGGGTCAGCCTCGTGGTGCTGCCGCCGGCATTGCTCGGCACGCTATTGCTGCCCGTGCCTTATGTTGGCGAAGGACTGTTGTGGCTGGCCGGTGGTTTGATCGACTGGCTGTTTATCGGGCTGGCGCTGATTGCCGGGCAATGGCCGGCGTGGATACCGGCCGCCATTCCATGGTGGGCTTTGGTCCTGGGCAGCCTTGGCGCCATTTTATTGCTGTTGCCCCGTGGCGTGCCAATGCGTCCGTTGGGCTGGCCGCTGCTGTTGCTCTTGGCACTGCCGCCTCAAGAGCGAATAGAGGAAGGGCGAGCCGATGTCTGGCAAATCGACGTCGGCCAAGGCTTGGCGATTTTTGTGCGCACGCGACATCACGCATTGCTCTATGACGCCGGCCCGCGTTTCGGCGAGTTCGATCTCGGCGAGCGAGTGGTATTGCCAGCGTTACGTAAACTCAATGTGCAAGCGCTCGACTTGATGCTGCTCAGCCACGCTGACGCCGATCACGCTGGCGGCGCCCGGGCGGTCATGCGTGGATTGAACGTGCACCGCGTGGTCAGCGGCGATCCGCCAAACCTGCCGCCGGAGCTGAACGCCGAAGCCTGCGCAAGTGGCGAACAATGGCAGTGGGACGGCGTGCGGTTCCAGCTCTGGCAATGGTCGGCGGCAGATGACAGCAACCAGCGTTCCTGTGTGTTGCAGATCGAAGCCAACGGCGAACGCCTGCTGCTCACTGGCGATATCGACACTCATGCCGAGCGCGTCCTGCTCGACAGCGCCTTGGCCGTGCCGACGCAGTGGCTGCAATCGCCCCATCACGGCAGTCGCAGTTCATCGTCGATGGCCCTGCTCAAAACCTTGCAGCCCGAAGCGGTGCTGATCTCCCGTGGCCACGGCAACTCCTTCGGTCATCCGCATCCCACCGTGCTGGCGCGCTACCGCAAGCAAGGTCTGCCCATCTACGACAGCGCCGAACAAGGTGCCATTCATTTGCAACTGGGCAGCTTCAAGCCGCCGTGGACGATGCGGCAACAGCGGCGTTTCTGGCGCGATCCGCCGGTCCCGGGCCGTTGATCGGTGCCAGCATGGGTGCCACCTCACGGTCGTCGGGGCGGCGGGTCTTAATCGCGGATCGGTATGGTAAAGTGGCGCACTTTTTCGAGGGGACTGTCACTGTGTGGGAATTGGTCAAATCCGGCGGCTGGATGATGTTGCCGATCATTCTGAGTTCCATCGCGGCCATGGCGATCGTCGCCGAGCGCCTGTGGACACTGCGCGCCAGTCGCGTCACCCCCGAGCATCTGCTGGGTCAGGTCTGGGTCTGGATCAAGGACAAGCAGCTCAACAAGGAAAAACTCAAGGAATTGCGCGCCAACTCGCCGCTGGGGGAAATCCTCGCCGCAGGCCTGGCCAACTCCAAGCATGGTCGCGAGATCATGAAAGAGTGCATCGAAGAGGCCGCCGCGCGGGTCATTCATGAACTCGAACGCTACATCAACGCCCTCGGCACCATCGCCGCCATGGCGCCGCTGCTCGGCCTGCTCGGCACCGTGCTGGGCATGATCGACATTTTCAGTGCCTTCACCGGCTCTGGCATGACCACCAATGCCTCGGTACTGGCCGGCGGTATTTCCAAAGCGCTGATCACGACCGCAGCGGGCCTGATGGTCGGTATTCCGGCGGTGTTCTTCCACCGCTTCCTGCAACGTCGTATCGACGAGCTGGTGGTCGGCATGGAGCAGGAAGCGATCAAACTGGTGGAAGTGGTGCAGGGCGACCGTGATGTCGATCTGGCCGAGGGCAAAGCGTGAAATTCCGTCGAAAGCCCCGGGAAACCGTAGACATCAACCTCGCGTCGCTGATTGACGTGGTGTTCATTCTGCTGCTGTTTTTCGTGGTCACTACCACCTTCACTCGGGAAACCCAGTTGCGCGTGGATCTGCCGGAAGCGGTCAGCGGTTCGCCTGCCGAAGATCAGCAGGTCAAACAGCTGGACGTCGCGATCAGTGCCGAAGGCGTGTTCTCGGTGAACAACAAGATTCTGCCGAAGAATGATCTGGCGACGCTGATGGAAGCGATGCAGAAAGAATCCAACGGCGACACCAACATGCCGCTGTCGATCAGTGCCGATGGCAAGGCCCAGCATCAATCGGTGATCACCGCCATGGACGCGGCCGGCAAGCTCGGTTTCAGCCATCTGCGCATGACCACGGTCGAGGCGGCGCCGAAATCCTGATGAGCCTGTCCGATCGCCTGCTCGCCGCGTGGTATCAGGGGCATCCGGCCCTGACGCTGCTGCGGCCGCTGGAAATGCTGTATCGCCGCGTGGTGATCAACAAGCGTCAGCGCTTTCTCGACGGTGACGGAGAGATCTACCAATCGCCCGTGCCGCTGATCGTGGTCGGCAATATCACCGTCGGTGGCACCGGCAAGACGCCGATGATTCTCTGGCTGATCGAACATTGCCGACGCCGTGGACTGCGCGTTGGCGTGGTCAGTCGTGGTTATGGCGCCAAACCGCCGCAATTGCCATGGCGGGTTGAGGCCAAGCACAGCGCCGAGATTGCCGGTGACGAGCCGTTGCTGATCGTCCAGCGCACCGGTGTGCCGCTGATGATCGACCCTGATCGCAGCGCCGCCGTCAAAGCCTTGATCGCCAGTGAACCGCTGGACCTGATTCTGTCCGACGATGGCATGCAGCATTATCGCCTCGCGCGGGATCTGGAGCTGGTGCTGATCGATGCCGCGCGCGGGCTGGGCAATCAGCGCTGTCTGCCGGCCGGGCCGTTGCGTGAGCCGGTCGAGCGCCTGCAAAGTGTCGATGGCGTGCTGTTCAACGGTGCCTTTGATGATCGCGACGATGGTTTCGCCTTCCGCCTGCAACCCACCGCGCTGGTCAATCTGCGCAGTGGCGAACGTCAGTCGCTCGAGCATTTTCCGCCCGGGCAAGCGCTGCACGCGGTGGCCGGTATCGGCAATCCACAACGTTTCTTCAATACCCTTGAAGCGCTAGACTGGCGCCCAGTCCCGCACGCGTTCGCCGATCACGCCGAGTACAGCGTGCAGGCGTTGAATTTCACCCCGTCATTGCCCTTGGTGATGACCGAAAAGGACGCGGTGAAGTGCCGTGCCTTTGCTGCTGCCGACTGGTGGTATCTGGCGGTCGATGCCGTGCCGTCGCCAGCCTTCGTGGCCTGGTTCGACACTCAGCTGATGCGCCTGCTGCCGGATCGTCTGCTGCCTTAACTCTTTTATTTCTGGGAATGTTCATGGACACCAAATTGCTCGACATCCTCGCTTGCCCCGTGTGCAAAGGTCCGCTCAAGCTCAGTGCCGACAAGACCGAGCTGATCAGCAAGGGCGCTGGTCTGGCGTACCCGATCCGCGACGGCATCCCGGTGATGCTGGAAAGCGAAGCGCGCACCCTGACCACCGACGAGCGCCTGGATAAATGACCACAGCCTTCACCGTTGTCATCCCATCGCGGTTCGCCTCGACCCGTCTGCCGGGCAAGCCGTTGCTGGATATTGCCGGCAAGCCGATGATCCAGCATGTCTGGGAACAGGCGAGCAAAAGCAGCGCGACCCGCGTCGTGGTTGCCACCGATGACGCGCGCATCGTCGAGGCCTGCAGAAGCTTCGGCGCCGAAGTGGTGCTGACCCGTGAAGATCACAATTCCGGCACCGATCGTCTGGCCGAGGTCGCAGCGAAACTCGGTCTTGCGCCTGATGCGATCGTGGTCAACGTCCAGGGCGATGAGCCGTTGATTCCGCCGAGCGTGATCGACCAGGTCGCCGCCAACCTTGCTGCCCATACCCAAGCGCGCATGGCCACGCTGGCCGAGCCGATCGAAGACGTGGAAACCCTGTTCAACCCGAACGTTGTGAAGGTTTCCAGCGATATCAACGGTCTGGCCCTGACGTTCAGTCGTGCAACCTTGCCATGGGCACGCGATGCATTTGCCAAGAGCCGCGAGCAGCTGCCGGAAGGCGTGCCCTATCGCCGCCACATCGGTATTTATGCCTATCGCGCCGGGTTCCTCCACGACTTCGTGAGCTGGGGGCCGTGCTGGCTGGAAAACACCGAATCCCTCGAGCAACTGCGTGCCTTGTGGCATGGCGTGCGCATTCATGTCGCTGACGCGCTGATCGCGCCGCCGACCGGTGTCGACACCGTCGAAGACCTTGAGCGGGTTCGTCACCTGCTGGGGGCCTGATGCGCGTTCTGTTTGTGTGCCTGGGCAACATCTGCCGTTCGCCCACCGCCGAAGGCGTGTTGCGCCACAAGTTGCGTGAAGCCGGGCTGGCAAATGTGGTCGAAGTAGCCTCCGCCGGCACCGGTGACTGGCACGTCGGTAACCCGCCGGACAAGCGCAGCCAGGCGGCGGCGAAACTGCGCGGTTATGACCTGTCGACGCAACGCGCGCAGCAGGTCAGCCGGGCCGATTTCGCCAGCTACGACCTGATTCTCGCCATGGACAACAGCAATCTGCGCAACCTCAAGGCTTTGCAGCCATCCACCGGCAGGGCCGAGCTGGATCTGTTCCTGCGTCGTTATGCCGGGCTGGTCGATGAAGTGCCGGACCCGTATTACGACGGTGATCAGGGTTTCGAGCAGGTGCTGGATCTGATCGAAGCGGCCTGCGACCAGTTGCTGGTCGAAGTGAAGGGCCGTTTATGAGTTTGCAGGTGCAACCGCAAGTATCGTTGCAGGCCTTCAATACGTTCGGCGTCGATGTGCGCGCGCAGCTGTTTGCCGAAGCCCACAACGATGACGATGTCCGCGAAGCGCTGGCCTATGCCGCGTCCCATGACGTGCCGTTGCTGGTGATCGGCGGCGGTAGCAACTTGCTGCTGACGGCGGATATTCCGGCGTTGGTGCTGCGCATGGTCACGCGCGGCATCCGCGTGCTCAGCGATGATGGCAGTCGCGTGGTGGTCGAGGCGGAAGCGGGCGAACCGTGGCATCCATTCGTGCAGCACACGCTGGCCCAAGGTTTGGCCGGGCTGGAAAACCTCAGCCTGATTCCTGGCACCGTTGGCGCCGCGCCGATGCAGAACATCGGCGCCTATGGCGTCGAGATCAAGGACGTGTTTGCTGGCCTGACCGCGCTGGACCGCGAGAGCGGCGAGCTGCGTGATTTCAGTCTGGAAGACTGCAATTTCGGCTACCGCGACAGCCTGTTCAAGCAGCAGCCGGGACGTTGGCTGATTCTGCGGGTGCGCTTCAAGCTTGATCGCGCCGCGCACCTGCATCTGGAATACGGCCCGGTGCGTCAGCGCTTGAGCGAGCAGGGCATCGAGCAGCCAACGCCCACCGATGTCAGCCGCGCCATCTGCAGCATCCGCAGCGAAAAACTGCCGGACCCGGCGGTGCTCGGCAACGCCGGCAGCTTCTTCAAAAACCCGCTGGTGCCCGCCGCTGTGGTCACGCAGATCAAAACGCAGCACCCGGATCTGGTGGCTTACCCGCAAGCCGATGGGCAGATGAAACTGGCCGCTGGCTGGCTGATCGAACGCGCCGGCTGGAAAGGCTTCCGCGATGGCGATGCCGGCGTGCACAAGTTGCAGGCGCTGGTGCTGGTCAACTACGGCACGGCCACCGGCCTGCAACTGCTCGACCTGGCGCAACGTATCCAGAAAGACATCGCCGAGCGCTTCCATGTCGAACTGGAAATGGAGCCCAATCGGTATTGAGGCTACGCTTGCCTGACGCCATCCAAAGCCCTGCACTGATGAAAAAAGTGCAGGGCTTTTTTGTTAATGCTGGGTTAACTTAGCGACCTAACGATACCTACCATTTGCTCCACCCAAAGGCCCGGTGCAGACGTTCCCGTCGGCGCAAGAGAGCCTGATTAGCCTGAGTCGATCTGCGCGAACCCACCGCTGATTTTCCGGCGGCAGATTGCTCGACCCCATAACCACTAAAAAATATGCGGGCGTGCCCATGATTACCCTGAAACTCAACGGTCAAGACCACTCCCTCGATGTCACCGAAGACATGCCGCTGTTGTGGGCGATTCGTGACGTCGCCGGATACAACGGCACCAAATTCGGTTGCGGCATGGGCCTGTGCGGCGCCTGCACCATCCATATCGACGGCTTGCCGGCACGCAGTTGCATCACGCCGATCGGCTCGGTGATCGGTCAGAACGTGACCACCATCGATAATCTCCACGCCGACCCGGTAGGCAAGGTCGTGCAGCAGGCCTGGCTCGACAGCGCTGTGGCTCAATGCGGTTATTGCCAGGGCGGGCAGATCATGTCGGCCACCGCTCTGCTGAAAACCAATCCGAACCCGAGCGACGAGCAGATCGAAGAAGCCATGGTGGGCAACATCTGCCGCTGCGGCACCTACAACCGGATCAAAACCGCGATCCGCCAGGCCTCCACTCAACTGAAGGAGGTGAAGGCATGAGCCGCGTCCCGAATGATTTCGCCCTGAGCAACCTCAGCCGCCGTGGTTTTCTCAAAGGCGTCGGCGCCACCAGTGCGCTGGTCCTCGCCGCGAGCTGGGGCTGGCAGGATGCGCTGGCCGATGACGCTGCGAAGAAGTTTGGCGCCGATGGCATGCCCAATGGCTGGATCGACGATCCCAAGGTTTACGTGAGCATTGCTGCCGATGGCAGCGTCACCGTGGTGTGCAACCGTTCGGAAATGGGCCAGGGCGTGCGCACCAGCCTGAGTATGGTGGTTGCCGATGAGCTTGAGGCCGATTGGGCGCAGGTCAAAGTGCAGCAGGCGCCGGGTGACGAAGTGCGCTTCGGCAACCAGGACACCGATGGTTCGCGCAGCATGCGTCACTGGTACGAGCCGATGCGTCGTTGCGGCGCCGCCGCGCGGACCATGCTCGAACAGGCGGCCGCTGCGCAGTGGAAAGTGCCGGTTGGCGAATGCCATGCGCAACTGCACAAGGTCATTCACAAACCGTCCGGCCGTGAATTGGGTTACGGCGAACTCGCCGCTGCGGCCAGTGCGCTGGCAGTACCGGCGCGTGACAGCCTGCGTCTCAAGCAGCCGTCGGAATTTCGCTACATCGGCAAGGAAGGCACCAAGGCCATCGACGGTGCCGATATCGTCAATGGCCGCGCAGTGTACGGCGCCGATGTGCATTTCGATGCCATGCTCTACGCCACCATCGCTCGCCCGGCGGTTTATGGAGGCAAGGTCAAAAGCCTCGATGACAGCGCCGCACTGAAAGTCCCTGGCGTGCTAAAAGTCATGCAGATCGAAGGCCGGCCATTGCCGTCGGAGTTCCAGCCACTAGGCGGCGTCGCGGTTGTGGCCAGCAATACCTGGGCGGCGATCAAGGGCCGCGAGGCGCTGAAGATCGAGTGGGATGACGGCCCGAATGCCAGTTATGACTCGATTGCCTATCGCAAAGAGCTTGAAGCCGCGTCGCTGAAGGCCGGCAAAGTGGTGCGCAACACCGGTGATATCGACAAAGCCTTGAGCGGTGCCGCCAGCACCCTCGAAGCCTCGTACTACCTGCCGCATCTGGCGCAGGCGCCGATGGAACCGATGGTTGCCATTGCCCGTTACAAGGACGGCGTGTGCGAAGCCTGGGCGCCGAGTCAGGCACCGCAGGTCACCCGCGAGCGCATCGCCGAGCGCCTGGGCGTACCGTTCGAAAAGGTCACCTTCAACGTAACGCTGCTGGGCGGTGGTTTCGGGCGCAAGTCGAAGCCGGACTTTGTCGTTGAAGCGGCGATCCTCGCCAAGGAATTTCCGGGCAAGGCTGTACGGGTGCAGTGGACGCGCGAAGACGACATCCACAATTCGTATTTCCACACCGTGTCGGCGGAATATCTGAAGGCCGGCATCGACAAGAACGGCATGCCGTCCGGTTGGCTGCATCGCACCGTGGCGCCGAGCATCACCGCGTTGTTTGCGCCGGACATGAACCATGAGGCGGCGTTCGAGCTGGGCATGGGCTTTACCAACATGGCCTATGCGATTCCCAACGTGCGCCTGGAAAACCCCGAAGCCAAGGTACACACGCGGGTCGGCTGGTACCGCTCGGTGTCGAACATTCCCCACGGCTTTGCGATTCAGAGCTTCGTCGACGAACTGGCGCACAAGGCCGGGGAAGATCCGCTCAAGTACCAGATCAAATTGCTCGGCCCGGACCGGCAGATCGATCCACGCACCTTGAGCGAAGAGTGGAACTACGGCGAATCGCCCGAGCGTTATCCGATCGACACCGGGCGCATGCGCACCGTGCTGGAAACCGCCGCCAAGGCAGCCGGATGGGGACGCAAACTGCCCAAGGGTCGTGGCCTCGGTCTGGCAGTGCATTACAGCTTCGTCACCTATGTGGCGGCAGTGATCGAAGTCGAGGTCAAGGACGACGGTTCGCTGATCGTGCACAAGGCCGACATCGCCGTGGACTGCGGGCCGCAGATCAACCCTGAGCGCATCCGTTCGCAGTTCGAAGGCGCGTGCGTCATGGGCCTGGGCAACGCTGTGCTCGGTGAGATCAGCTTCAAGGACGGCAAAGTCCAGCAGGACAACTTCCATATGTACGAGGTCGCGCGCATGTCGCTGGCGCCCAAGGAAGTTGCGGTGCATCTGGTCACGCCGCCGGGTGACGTGCCGCTGGGTGGCGTTGGTGAACCGGGCGTGCCGCCGATTGCTCCGGCGCTGTGCAATGCGATCTTCGCCGCCACCGGCAAGCGCATCCGCAATCTGCCGGTGCGGTATCAGTTGCAAGGCTGGCAGAAGGCGGAGGCGTAAATGGACAGCGTCGATCTCAACGTCCTGCGCAGCGTCCTCGAGTGGCGCCGTGCCGGGCAGCGGGTGGTGCTGTTCAGCGTGGTGCAGACCTGGGGCACCGCGCCGCGCTCGCCCGGCGCCATGCTCGCCTTGCGCGAGGACGGCGTGGTGATCGGTTCGGTGTCAGGCGGCTGTGTCGAAGATGACCTGATCGCGCGGCTGCACGACGGCCGCATTGCCACCGATGGTCCGCCAGTGCAGATGATTACCTACGGCGTGACCCGCGAAGAGGCCGCGCGTTTCGGCCTGCCTTGCGGCGGCACCCTGCGCCTGACCGAAGAGCGCGTCGGTGACCCGGCGTGGGTCGCCGAGCTGCTGCAGCGTTGCGAAAACCATGAAATCGTCGCCCGAGAACTGAACATCGAAACCGGCGAGGTGCGGCTGGCTCCGGCGAGCAAGTCCGATTCGCTGGTGTTCGACGGCAAGACTCTGCGAGCGATTTACGGCCCGCGCTGGCGCTTGTTGCTGATCGGTGCCGGGCAGCTGTCGCGCTACGTCGCCGACATGGCGCGGCTGCTGGATTTCGAAGTGCTGATCTGCGATCCGCGCACCGAGTTCGTTTACGGCTGGGAAGAGCAGCATGGCCGTTTCGTCCCCGGCATGCCGGATGAAGCTGTGCTGAACATCCAGACCGACGAGCGCACGGCGATTGTCGCCTTGACTCACGATCCACGCCTGGATGACATGGCTTTGCTCACCGCGCTCGACTCGCCGGCGTTTTACGTCGGCGCGCTCGGTTCGCGGGTCAACAGCCAGAAGCGCCGGGAAAACCTCGCTCAGCTAGGCTTGTCGCAAGCGTCGATTGATCGCTTGCACGGGCCGATCGGCCTGCACATCGGTAGTCATTCGCCGGCAGAGATCGCTTTGTCCTTGCTGGCGGAAATTGTCGCGATCAAGAACGGTGTGGAGTTGAAGCAGAAAAAAACGCTGGAGGGTGCATGAGCCAATCCATCGCAGTGATCGTGCTGGCAGCAGGCGAGGGCAAACGCTTTCGCCAGATCGCCGGTCCCGACAAAGACAAATTGCTCGCTGATTGCACCGGGCGTGACGGCGCGGTGCGCTCGGTAATCGAGCAGGTGCTGGTGAACCTGCCGGCCAGTCTCGACAAGCGCGTACTGGTCACCACCGAAGCGCGACCACAGGCGATGCGCATGGCCCAGGCATATGGCTGCGACGTGGTGTCAATCGAGTCGACCGGCATGGGCGACAGCATTGCCGCAGGTGTTGCTGCTTGTCCTGACGCGAATGGCTGGCTGATTGTTCTCGGCGATATGCCGTTTATCTTGCCTTCGAGTATCGAGAGAGTGGTCGCGGCGATGGCTGATGATGCGGTGAGCGTGCCGGTGCTGGGTGGCGAGTTTGGCCATCCGGTGGGGTTTGGCCGCTCGTTTGGCGCGCAGTTGCAGGCGCTGACCGGCGATCGTGGCGCACGGCCGTTGTTTGCGCAGGGTAGGGTGGTTGAGGTGGCGGTAGATGACCCGGGGATGTTGTGGGATATCGATGTGCCTGAATCTCTGGTATTTCCTCAGCCCTGAGCCGTGTTGAAATTCCTTGTGGGAGCGAGCCTGCTCGCGAATGCGCTGGTTCAGCTACATGAATATTGTCTGACCTAGCGCTTTCGCGAGCAGGCTCGCTCCCACAAAGGTTGTGGATGATGCTGGTATTTCAGGCAATAAAAAGCCCCGCCAGGCTTTCACCGGGCGGGGCTTTTTAATGGCTTCAGGAATTACACGAGTGGTTTAGGCTCGTGCTCTTTTTCCTGGGCTTCTTCGCGCTGTTCAACCGCGTCCTGAACGGAGCGTGGTGCTTCAGCGATCACCGCTTCAACCGATGCTTCTTCCGCGACCGGGGCAGGGGCTGCCTCGACCACTTCAGCCGCAGCGGCTGGTTCGGCAGCCACTGGCGCTGCAGCGGCAGCCAGTTCGGCTTCCTTCTGCAGACGCTCGGCTTCACGCTTGCGACGACGCACTTCACGCGGGTCGTTTGGCGCACGGCCGTTTGGCGTCAGGGCGCTGACCGGAGCCGGAGCTTCAACTGCGGCTGGTGCTTCTTCAGCCTGAGCTTTTGCAACTGGTGCTTCGACAGCTGGTGCTTCAACCACTGGCTCTGGAGCCGGTTCGGCCGCTACAACTACTGGTTCGGAAACCATGGCCTGCGGTACTTCGGCTTCAGTGACTGGCGCTGGAGCTTCGGTCACAGCTGGCTCGGCAACCCAGTTGAACGCAGTCTGCTCTTCGCGAACTTCACGCACGGTTTTGGTCACGTTTTCGCTGACGGTTTCGGTCGCTGGTTCGGATTCAGCAACTGGCGCTTCAACGACAGCTTCCGGTTCGGCAGGCGCTTCAACCTGAGGCTGAGCTTCGCGGACCGGGGCGACTTCGATTTCCGGTGCAGCAGTCACTTCCACTGGAGTGGTGGCTTCGACAACCGGCGCTTCGACTGGAGCGGTTTCCAGTGTGGCGGCAGTGGCGCGTTCAGCCTGCTCGTGAGCTTCGGCTTCTGCCGGAGCGCTGATGGTGCTGCTGGCTACGGCGGCGGTGACGGCCAGGCCAGCGGCCAGATCGGCAGTGCTTGGCTCGCCAGCGTTTTCAGCGGACTCGGATTCTTCCGAACCTTCGATCACGTTGCCGTTGGCATCACGTTGACGCTCGCGACGGTTGCTGCGACGACGCTGGCCACGGGAGCGACGACGTGGACGATCGCCTTCGGCGTTGTCCTGACCGTCTTCCGGCAGTTGCTCTTCGTTGTTGCTGTTCACTTCTTCTTCAGCAACGGCAGCAGCGGCCTGCTCGGCACGCGGTTGACGCTCTTCACGCGGCGGACGCGGGGCGCGTTCTTCGCGTGGCTGACGGGCCGGACGCTCTTCAGCGGTCACGGCAGCAACAGCTGCGGCTGCGGCTGGCGCGGCGTCCAGCGGCTCGCGCAGTTCACGCACGCGTTCTTCACGCTCGCCACGCGGCTTGCGATCTTCACGCGGTGCACGCGGTGCACGTTCTTCACGCGGGGCACGTGGTGCGCGCTCTTCGCGGGCTACCGGCGCTTCGCTGCGGGTTTCACGCGGCTCGCGGGCTTCGCGTGGCTGGCGCTCTTCGCGCGGCTCGCGT
Source organism: Pseudomonas sp. FP1762 (assembly GCF_030687105.1). Taxonomy (NCBI): domain Bacteria; kingdom Pseudomonadati; phylum Pseudomonadota; class Gammaproteobacteria; order Pseudomonadales; family Pseudomonadaceae; genus Pseudomonas; species Pseudomonas sp. FP1762. The sequence continues at coordinate 4,329,122 of NZ_CP117458.1, read as the reverse complement.
GGTGCGCGCTCTTCACGTGGAGCACGGTCTTCGCGCGGCTTGCGTTCTTCATCGCGGCGACCGTTGCGGTTGCGGCTCTGCTGACGACCGTTGCGACGCTCTTCGTTGCGGGCAGGACGCTCGGTGGCAGCCGGTTTCGCGACAGCGACCGGTGCGGCTGGCTCTTCCTTGGTGGCGAACAGGCTGACCAGCGACTTCACCAGGCCCTTGAACAGGCTTGGCTCAGGTGCGGCAACCGATGCCGGAGCAGGTGCGGCAGGTGCAACTTCAGTCGGCACCGGTGCGTTGGCACGGGCCGGCGCAGTTTTCACTGCAGCTTCCTGGCGAACCAGAGTGCGGGTCGCAGCGGCTGGCTGGACTTCTTCGACTTCGGCAGCGGCCGCAGCGATTTCGTAGCTGGACTGGTTGGTCGCGGCTTCCGGGCTGTCGTCACGCAGGCGCTGAACTTCGAAGTGCGGCGTCTCGAGGTGATCGTTCGGCAGAATGACGATACGGGCACGGGTGCGCAGTTCGATCTTGGTGATCGAGTTGCGTTTTTCGTTGAGCAGGAACGCAGCGACCGGGATCGGCACTTGCGCGCGAACTTCGGCGGTGCGGTCTTTCAGGGCTTCTTCTTCGATCAGGCGCAAGATGGCCAGCGACAGCGATTCAACGTCACGGATGATGCCGGTGCCGTTGCAACGCGGGCAGACGATGCCGCTGCTTTCGCCCAGCGATGGACGCAGGCGCTGACGGGACATTTCCAGCAGACCGAAACGCGAGATGCGGCCGATCTGCACACGGGCGCGGTCAGCTTCCAGGCATTCGCGGACTTTCTCTTCCACGGCGCGCTGGTTCTTGGCCGGGGTCATGTCGATGAAGTCGATGACGATCAGGCCGCCGATGTCGCGCAGGCGCAACTGACGGGCGATTTCTTCGGCGGCTTCAAGGTTGGTCTGCAGCGCGGTTTCTTCGATATCGCTGCCTTTGGTGGCGCGCGCCGAGTTGATGTCGATGGACACCAGGGCTTCGGTCGGATCGATGACGATGGAGCCGCCGGAAGGCAGTTCGACGACGCGCTGGAACGCGGTCTCGATCTGGCTTTCGATCTGGAAACGGTTGAACAGTGGCACGCTGTCTTCGTACAGCTTGATCTTGCTGGCGTACTGCGGCATCACCTGGCGGATGAAGGTCAGGGCTTCGTCCTGGGCTTCAACGCTGTCGATCAGCACTTCGCCGATGTCCTGGCGCAGGTAATCGCGGATGGCGCGGATGATCACGTTGCTTTCCTGGTAGATCAGGAATGGCGCGGAGCGATCCAGCGAGGCTTCTTTGATGGCGGTCCACAGTTGCAGCAGGTAATCAAGGTCCCACTGCATTTCTTCGCTGCTGCGGCCCAGGCCGGCAGTGCGCACGATCAGACCCATGTCGGCCGGAGCAACCAGACCGTTCAGCGCTTCACGCAGTTCGTTGCGTTCTTCGCCTTCGATGCGACGGGAGATGCCGCCGGCACGCGGGTTGTTCGGCATCAGTACGAGGTAACGACCGGCCAGGCTGATGAAGGTGGTCAGGGCGGCGCCCTTGTTCCCACGTTCTTCTTTCTCGACCTGAACGATGACTTCCTGGCCTTCGCTCAGGACGTCCTTGATGTTGACGCGGCCTTCTGGGGCTTTCTTGAAGTATTCGCGGGAGATTTCTTTGAGGGGCAGGAAGCCGTGGCGCTCGGAGCCGAAATCGACAAAGGCAGCCTCAAGGCTTGGTTCGATGCGAGTGATACGGCCTTTATAGATGTTGGCCTTTTTCTGCTCGCGTGCACCGGATTCGATGTCCAGGTCGTAGAGGCGTTGGCCATCTACCAGTGCAACACGCAACTCTTCGGGTTGAGTTGCGTTAATCAGCATTCTTTTCATGTAGTACCGTCGGTTTCCGGGCTGCCGGAAACGGCGTTCGGCACACACGACTTCTCACGGTCGGTGTCAGGTGCGTCGGGAGTGGTTGGCCATTCCCGTGTCCAGCGATGTGCGGCCAATTGGGCCGATACCGCGACGTACGCGTCCTGCTTGCTGTGGCTACTTAAGCACTCAGTCAGGAGGAGGAATCAACCAGCGGCTGTGGACGAGATGAAGCGTCTTGATCAAAGCTTGTTGCTACACAGTCCGGCGGTTGTGCATCTCCACCCTACACGTATCCCTGATAATTCGGGTGCTGCCGCGCGCAGAATCCGCAGCGGGTTGGCATTTACCGTGAGCTCCGAAAGGGGAGGTCACGCATCATGGCTATTCAGGCGATGTTTCCGAAGCAATCGCTCGGGGTCATTCGCAGTCGACTGCACTTTGTGAACTGGCCTCGAATGTCGCCTGCCTGGCGAGTCAGAACTCTGCCCGGCGGTGTAATTCAGGCCTCATGTCACCTGCGCTCGTTACAACCGCAAACTCCACCGTTACGTAGCGAAAGCCCCGTAGGACGGCCTCGCGCCCTGGTGAATTGCGTTGGTCAGGGCCGGTCTTTGACCGTGGTTCCGCTGTCCAGGCCGCTTTTGGCGGCGTTCGCGACTATAGCAGCAATGATTAAGTGCTTCAATTCCATAAAAATTGTTATCATCCGCGGCATGACAACTACTGCCCCTTCGACTCCAGGCGTTCAACTGCTTGAAGTCTCGCCGGAGTATGCCGGCCAACGAATCGACAACTTTCTCCTCGCCCGGCTCAAAGGCGTGCCCAAGACCTTGATTTACCGCATTTTGCGCAAAGGCGAAGTGCGCGTGAACAAAGGTCGGATCAAGCCCGAATACAAGCTGCAGGCCGGCGATATCGTGCGCGTGCCGCCGGTTCGCGTGCCTGAGCGCGACGAACCGGTACCGCTGGCCCAGGGGCTGTTGCAGCGCCTGGAAGCCTCGATTGTCTTCGAAGACAAGGCCCTGATCGTGATCAACAAGCCCGCCGGCATTGCGGTTCATGGCGGCAGCGGGCTGAATTTCGGCGTGATCGAAGCCTTTCGTCAGTTGCGTCCCGACGCCAAGGAACTGGAGCTGGTTCACCGTCTTGACCGTGACACCTCCGGCCTGCTGATGATCGCCAAGAAGCGCAGCATGTTGCGCCACCTGCACGAGCAGTTGCGCGGCGATGGCGTCGACAAGCGCTACATGGCGCTGGTCCGTGGCAACTGGGCAACCTCGATCAAGCAGGTTCGCGCTCCGCTGCTCAAGAGCAATCTGCGTTCCGGCGAGCGCATGGTCGAAGTCAATGACGAGGGCAAAGAAGCCCTGACGCTGTTCAAGGTGCTGCGCCGCTTCGGTGATTTTGCCACCATGGTCGAAGCTAAACCGGTTACCGGTCGTACCCACCAGATTCGCGTGCACACCTTGCATGCTGGCCATTGCATTGCCGGTGACAGTAAGTATGGCGACGAGGATTTCACCAAGGAAATCCGCGATCTGGGCGGTAAGCGCCTGTTCCTGCACGCTTACATGCTGACCGTGCCGCTACCCGACGGCGGCAAGCTGAATCTGCAAGCGCCCGTCGATGAAATGTGGGCCAAGACCGTGGAGCGATTGAGTGCGCCCATCTGATTACAAGCTGCTGATTTTCGACTGGGACGGCACCCTTGCCGATTCCATCCATCGGATCGTCGAGGCCATGCACTCGGCGTCCGGGCGTTCCGGTTTCGAGCTGCGCGATGACTTCGCTGTCAAAGGCATCATCGGTCTCGGCTTGCCGGAGGCGATTCGCACGCTGTACCCCGAAATCAGCGACGCAGAAATGCTCGCGTTTCGTGAGTATTACGCCGATCACTACATCGCTGCCGAAGCCGTGCCGTCGCCGCTGTTCGAGGGCGTGGTCGAGTCGATGGCATCGTTTCGCGAGCAGGGTTATCACCTGGCGGTAGCGACGGGCAAGAACCGTCGCGGACTGGATCGGGTGCTCAAGGCCAATGGCTGGGAAGATTATTTCGATATCACCCGCGCCGCCGATGAAACTGCCAGCAAGCCACACCCTCTGATGCTTGAGCAGATCGTCAGCCACTGCGGCGTACGTCCGGAGCAGGCGTTGATGGTCGGCGATTCGTCGTTCGACCTGCTGATGGCACGCAACGCGGGGATGGATTCGGTGGCGGTCAGTTACGGCGCGCAATCGATCGAGTCCCTGCAACAGTTCGAGCCGCGCCTGTCGATCGACCGTTTTTCTGAATTGCACGCCTGGCTGGGTCAGCAGGCTTAATACGTTTTTGCTGGGGTAGATGGCATGACCGACGAATGGAAAGCACCGGCCAAGGCAAGTGCCGACGACGGTGACGCGAAAAGCTGGAAGCTGTTGGAAAAGACTTTGCTGGCCGGCGTGCAGGAACAACGCCGTTCGCGGCGCTGGGGGATTTTCTTCAAGCTGCTGACGTTTGTTTATCTGTTTGTTGCGCTGCTGCTGTTCACGCCGCTGATGGACATGGAAAAAACCGCCACCCGCGGCCCGAACTACACGGCGTTGATCGAGATCGACGGCGTAATCGCCGACAAGGAGCCGGCCAGCGCCGACAATATCGTTGGCAGCCTGCGTGCGGCGTTCGAAGACAAGAAGGTCAAGGGCGTGGTCCTGCGCATCAATAGCCCGGGTGGCAGTCCGGTGCAGTCTGGCTATGTCTATGAAGAGATCAAGCGTCTGCGTGGGTTGCATCCGGAGATCAAGCTCTACGCAGTGATTTCCGATCTTGGTGCTTCGGGCGCCTATTACATCGCCAGCGCGGCGGATCAGATCTATGCCGACAAGGCCAGTCTGGTCGGCTCGATCGGCGTGACGGCGGCGGGTTACGGTTTCGTTGGCACCATGGAAAAACTCGGGGTTGAGCGCCGCACCTATACCTCGGGCGAGCACAAGGCATTCCTGGATCCGTTCCAGCCGCAAAAGCCTGAAGAAACCGCATTCTGGCAAAGCGTGCTGGACACCACGCACAAGCAGTTCATCAACAGCGTCAAGCAGGGCCGTGGCGATCGTCTGAAGGACAAAGAGCATCCGGAGCTGTTTTCCGGGCTGGTCTGGTCGGGTGAGCAGGCGCTGCCGCTAGGCCTGATCGATGGCTTGGGCAATGCCAGTTCGGTGGCGCGTGATGTGATTGGCGAGAAGGAGCTGGTGGACTTCACCGTGCAGGAATCGCCGTTCGATCGCTTCTCGAAAAAGCTCGGCGCCAGCGTGGCCGAGCAGTTGGCGATGTGGATGGGTTTCCACGGGCCTTCGTTGCGGTAAATCGTTTCAAGGTCAGAAGATCGCAGGTCAACGGCAGCTCTTGCACAATCGGTGTAGGAGCTGCCGAAGGCTGCGATCTTTTGCTTTCAAGGGATTTGCACACCCTCGACCAACAACATATCGATCAGGCGAATCAGCGGCAGGCCGATCAGGCTGGTGGCATCCGGGCCTTCGGTCGATTGAAACAGGCTCACGCCCAGTCCCTCGGCCTTGAAGCTGCCGGCGCAGTCGTACGGCTGCTCGATGCGCAGATAGCGCTCGATGCTTGCCTGATCCAGCTGGCGCATGTGCACGGTAAACGGCACGCAGTCGACCTGGCATTGCCCGGTCTGGCTGTTGAGCAGCGCCAGGCCGGTCAGGAAGGTCACGCTCGCGCCGCTCGCCGCCATTAATTGCTCGCGAGCCTTCTCGAAGGTGTGCGGCTTGCCGATGATCTGTTCGCCGAGGACGGCAACCTGATCCGAGCCAATGATCAGATGAGCAGGGTGGCTGTCCGCCAAGGCCCGGGCCTTTTCTTCGGCGAGACGTTTGACCAGATCGATCGCGGATTCGCCCGGGCGGTGGCTTTCGTCGATGTCCGGCGAGCTGCAGACGAACGGCAGGTGCAGGCGGGCGAGCAATTCGCGGCGATAAGTCGAGCTTGAAGCGAGTAATAAAGGCAGCATGGACGTCTCCTGAGGCAGGTGCGGATTCTAGCGGAGGCGCGCAAGTGACGGACAGGGCACAATTTCCTTTGACATGGTTGGGTGCATCCCTATAATGCTGCGCCTATGTTGAATGACCCGATTCCACCTCACGTTGACCCGCGCAAATTGGCTGACCGTGGCACCACCCTTCAAGGTGAACTGCTGCTGGCCGATTTGAAGAGACTCTGCGACCCGCTTTCCGACGATGTCGGTACGGTGCAGGCCAAATTCGTTTTTGAACGAGATGAACGTAAGTCTGTGGTCATCCACAGCTTTATCGACACCGAAGTCAAAATGGTTTGCCAGCGTTGTCTTGAGCTGGTCACCCTGCCGATCCACAGCGAATGCAGTTACGCGGTGGTGAAGGAGGGTGCGAATACCCAGTCGTTGCCGAAAGGTTATGACGTGCTGGAACTGGGCGAAGATCCATTGGATCTGCAGTCACTGATCGAGGAGGAGCTTCTGCTCGCCTTGCCCATTGTGCCTGCTCATCATCCGGAAGAATGCCAGCAGCCGGCGGGAGCAGATGAGCCCGAACCGAGCGAGGACGAGGTAACGCGGTCCAACCCGTTCAGTGTATTGGCGCAGTTAAAGCGTGACCCAAACGTTTAGGAGTTAATCAATTATGGCTGTTCAGCAGAACAAAAAATCCCGCTCTGCCCGTGATATGCGCCGTTCGCACGACGCTCTCGAGGCTAGCACCCTGTCTGTAGAAAAAACCACTGGTGAAGTTCACCTGCGTCACCACGTATCGCCAGAAGGCGTTTACCGTGGCCGTAAAGTGATCGACAAGGGCGCTGACGAGTAATCACTTGTCTGCTCAAGTCATCGCGATTGACGCAATGGGCGGGGACTTCGGTCCCCGCAGCATTGTTCAGGCCAGTCTCGCTTGCCTGTCTGCTACACCCTCGCTGCACCTGACCCTCGTCGGTCAACCCTCCCTTCTTGAAGAACTGATCCACGGCCAGTCGGCTGCCGATCGCGCGCGCCTGACGATTGTCGCGGCGAGCGAAGTCATCACCATGGACGAAAAACCCGCCCAAGCCCTGCGTGGCAAGCCGGATTCGTCGATGCGTGTAGCCCTTGAACTGCTGCGCGATGGCAAGGTGCAGGCCTGTGTCAGCGCCGGCAATACCGGTGCGTTGATGGCCTTGTCACGATTCGTGCTGAAGACATTGCCCGGCATTGATCGTCCGGCCATGGTCGCGGCGATTCCGACGCAGACCGGTTATTGCCAGCTGCTCGATCTGGGCGCCAACGTCGATTGCAGTGCCGAGCACCTGTTGCAGTTCGCGGTGATGGGCTCGGTCGCTGCGCAGACCCTGGGTATCGCCCGTCCGCGTGTGGCACTGCTGAACATCGGCACCGAAGACATCAAGGGCAATCAGCAGGTCAAACTGGCCGCAACGTTGTTGCAGGCCGCGCGCGGGATCAACTACATCGGTTTTATCGAAGGCGACGGCTTGTATCGCGGCGAGGCCGATGTGGTGGTGTGTGACGGCTTCGTCGGCAACATCCTGCTCAAGTCCAGCGAAGGTCTGGCGACGATGATTGCTGCGCGGATCGAGGCTTTGTTCAAGAAAAACTTCGCTTCGCGCGCTGTCGGCGTTCTCGCGCTGCCGTTGATGAAGCGTCTGCAGGCCGACCTGGCCCCGGCGCGACATAATGGCGCAAGCTTTCTCGGCTTGCAGGGCATCGTCGTGAAAAGCCACGGATCGGCGGGGGTTCAGGGCTTTCAGAGTGCGATTCAACGGGCGCTGATCGAGATTCAGGAGAACTTGCCCGAGCGTCTCCACGGTCGTCTGGAGGAACTGTTGTCTTAGGCGTTTTCGTCGGACAATGCTTAAATGTGACCGCCCGGTTCAAAGGGCCATCCAAACTGTCAGTTTCTGGCGTCCCCAACGGGGCGTTATTTTCCGACGACAAGATCATTAGGGGCTTGTTACATGTCTGCTTCCCTCGCATTCGTCTTTCCAGGACAGGGTTCGCAGTCCCTCGGCATGCTGGCCGAGCTGGGCGCGCAACATCCGCTGATCCTCGAAACCTTTCAAGAAGCCTCTGCTGCGCTGGGCTACGACCTGTGGGCACTGACCCAGCAGGGCCCGGAAGAGCTGCTCAATCAAACCGACAAAACCCAACCAGCCATTCTGACCGCTTCGATCGCCCTGTGGCGTCTGTGGCTGGCCGAAGGCGGCGCGCGTCCGGCGTTCGTCGCCGGCCATAGCCTGGGTGAATACAGCGCGCTGGTTGCTGCCGGCAGCCTGACCCTGGCTGACGCGGTCAAGCTCGTCGAGCGCCGTGGCCAGTTGATGCAGGAAGCGGTGCCGGCCGGGCAGGGCGGCATGGCTGCGATCCTCGGTCTGGAAGATGCCGACGTGCTGGCTGCCTGCGCCGAAGCGGCGCAAGGCGAAGTCGTCAGCGCAGTGAATTTCAACTCGCCGGGCCAAGTGGTGATCGCCGGTGCCAAGGCAGCCGTCGAGCGCGCCATCGAAGGCTGCAAGGCCCGTGGTGCCAAACGCGCCATGCCGTTGCCGGTGAGCGTGCCGTCGCACTGCGAGCTGATGCGTCCGGCTGCCGAGCGTTTCGCCGAATCCATCGCCGCCATCGACTGGCAGGCGCCGCAGATCCCGGTGGTGCAGAACGTCAGCGCACAAGTGCCGGCCGATCTGGAAACCCTCAAGCGCGATCTGCTCGAACAGCTCTACAAGCCAGTGCGCTGGGTTGAATCGGTGCAGACTTTGGCCGCCAAGGGCGCGACCAATCTGGTCGAATGCGGCCCGGGCAAAGTCCTCGCTGGCCTGAACAAACGTTGCGCCGAAGGCGTTTCGACTTCCAATCTCAATACCCCAGACGCCTTCGCTGCCGCTCGCGCAGCGCAGGCCTGAATCAGGAGAAACTTGCATGAGTCTGCAAGGTAAAGTTGCACTGGTTACCGGTGCAAGCCGCGGCATCGGCCAGGCCATCGCGCTGGAACTGGGTCGTCAGGGCGCCATCGTTGTCGGCACCGCGACCTCCGCGTCGGGCGCCGAGCGCATTGCCGCGACCCTGAAGGAAAACGGTATCCAGGGCGCCGGTTTCGAACTCAATGTCACCAGCGACGAATCGGTCAGCGCCGTGCTGGCAGGCATTCAGGAGCAGTTCGGTGCGCCGGTGGCGATTCTGGTCAATAATGCCGGTATCACCCGCGATAACCTGATGATGCGCATGAAAGACGACGAGTGGTACGACGTGATCGATACCAACTTGAACAGTCTGTATCGCCTGTCCAAGGGCGTTTTGCGTGGCATGACCAAGGCGCGCTGGGGTCGAATTATCAGTATTGGCTCGGTGGTGGGTGCCATGGGCAACGCCGGCCAAGTAAACTATGCAGCCGCCAAGGCCGGTCTGGAAGGTTTCAGCCGGGCGATGGCGCGTGAAGTCGGTTCGCGTTCGATTACGGTCAACTCGGTAACCCCAGGGTTCATCGACACCGATATGACCCGCGAGCTGCCTGAAGCACAGCGTGAAGCCTTGCAGACGCAGATTCCGCTGGGTCGTCTGGGGCAAGCTCAAGAGATCGCGTCCGTGGTCGCTTTTCTTGCATCCGACGGTGCGGCATACGTTACCGGGGCTACAATCCCGGTGAACGGTGGGATGTACATGTAAGTAAAATGTGACGGATTGCTTCAAAAAAATGTCATACGAGCTGTCTAAAATCCGTTATAAAGCTGCAATCTATTTATAGGCAGAGGGCCGCAGGGTTTGAGGAGTGAAGCTTTCAGTTGAAAAACTGAAAAGGCTTTCTATACACTTACCCACTGGCCAGCTGCCTGAATTTGTCCATTAGGAGTGAAAACAAGGTATGAGCACCATCGAAGAGCGCGTCAAGAAAATCGTTGCCGAGCAACTGGGTGTTAAAGAAGAAGAAGTGGTCAACACCGCTTCCTTCGTAGAAGACCTGGGTGCCGACTCCCTTGACACCGTTGAGCTGGTGATGGCTCTGGAAGAGGAATTCGAGACCGAAATCCCTGACGAAGAAGCTGAAAAGATCACTACTGTACAAGCTGCAATCGACTACGTTACCAGCCACCAGGCGTAATAGTTTGTAATCGTTGCTTGCTGTCATGGAAAAACCGCACTGCCATCATGGCGTGCGGTTTTTTCTTTAGGCCTGATGCAAAGTCGTCATTTGAAAAAGGAGAGTGCTGTGTCGCGTAGACGCGTCGTAGTCACCGGTATGGGTATGTTGTCGCCACTGGGCACGGATGTGCCGAGCAGTTGGCAGGGCATTCTGGCTGGCCGCAGTGGCATTGGTCTGATCGAACACACCGACCTTTCTGCCTATTCGACCCGCTTCGGTGGTTCGGTCAAAGGCTTCAATGTCGAGGAATACCTGTCGGTCAAGGAAGCGCGCAAGCTCGACCTGTTCATTCAGTACGGCCTCGCCGCAGGCTTTCAAGCCGTGCGCAACGCCGGTCTGGAAGTCACCGATGCCAACCGTGAACGCATTGGCGTGGCCATGGGTTCGGGGATTGGCGGTCTGACCAACATCGAAGAGACCAGCCGCACCCTGCACGAGACCGGTCCGCGACGGATCTCGCCGTTCTTTGTGCCTGGCTCGATCATCAATATGATTTCCGGTTTCCTGTCCATCCACCTAGGTGCACAGGGGCCTAACTACGCCATCGCTACTGCATGTACCACCGGTACGCACTGTATCGGCATGGCCGCGCGCAACATCATGTACGACGAAGCCGACGTGATGATTGCCGGCGGTGCGGAAATGGCTGCCTGCGGTCTGGGCATGGGCGGCTTCGGCGCATCCCGTGCGCTGTCGACCCGCAACGACGAGCCAACCCGCGCCAGCCGTCCGTGGGACAAGGGCCGCGACGGCTTCGTTCTGTCCGATGGTGCTGGCGCTCTGGTTCTCGAAGAGCTGGAGCACGCCAAGGCCCGTGGCGCCACGATCTACGCCGAGCTGATCGGTTTCGGCACCAGTGGCGATGCGTTCCACATGACCTCGCCACCCGCCGATGGCGCCGGTGCCGCGCGCTGCATCACCAATGCCCTGCGCGACGCGAAGATCAATGTCGATCAAGTGCAGTACATCAACGCCCACGGCACCTCGACCCCGGCCGGCGACCTTGCCGAAGCCAATGCGATCAAGTCGGTGTTCGGCGATCACGCCTACAAGCTGGCCGTCAGCTCGACCAAGTCGATGACCGGCCACCTGTTGGGTGCGGCGGGCGCGGTCGAAGCGATTTTCAGCGTGCTGGCGATCAACAGCCAGGTGGCACCGCCGACCATCAACCTCGATGAACCGGACGAAGGCTGCGATCTCGATTTCGTTGCGCACACCGCGCGTAACATGGACATCGATGTCGTGCTGTCCAACTCCTTCGGTTTTGGCGGCACCAACGGCACTCTGGCGTTTCGCCGGTTCGCCGGCTGATGGACAGCTGGGTCGACGGTCAACCGGCTGACGTGCTGTCGCTGAAAGATCGCGGCCTGGCTTATGGCGATGGTCTGTTCGAGACCATTGCCGTGCGCAGTGGTCAGCCCGTCCTGCTGGATCGGCACCTGACGCGCCTGGCTGATGGCTGCGCGCGTCTGGCCATTGCGACCGATCTCGAGCTGGTTCGCCATGAGCTGCTCGGCTATGCCGCTGCGATGGGCGAGGGCGTGCTCAAGCTTATCCTCACTCGGGGTGACGGCTTGCGTGGTTATGCGCCCGATCCTGCGGCGCAGGGCCGACGCATCCTGCAAGGCAATCCGCCGGCAGCGTATCCCGCTGCCCATGCCGAGCACGGCATCCGCCTGTTTCCCTGCAACACGCGTTTATCTACGCAGCCGTTGTTGGCCGGGCTCAAACATCTGAATCGACTGGAACAGGTGCTCGCCCGCGCCGAATGGCAGGACAGCGAGCATGCCGAAGGCTTGATGCTCGATCAGGCCGGGCGCGTCGTCGAAGGTGTGTACAGCAATATTTTCCTGGTGCGCGACGGTGGTCTGATTACGCCCGACTTGAAGCGCTGCGGCGTCGCTGGGGTGATGCGCGCGGAAATATTGTTTCAGGCCGAGTCGCTGGCCATCCCCACGCAAATCGCCGATATCAGCCTCGAACAGCTGCAATGGGCTGATGAAGTGTTTGTCTGCAACAGCGTTTATGGCGTCTGGCCGGTACGCGCCTGTGCTGCACTGAGCTGGCCGGTTGGCCCGCTCACCCGTAAACTGCAAACCATTGCCCGCGCGCTACTGGATGCTTGATTCGTGAGACGTAAACTTTTGCTGCTGCTGGAAACCGGACTGGTTCTGGCAGGGCTGCTGTTGGGCGCCAGCGCCTGGAAAATTCATTCGGCGCTGGAACAGCCCCTGAACATTCCGCAGGAACAACTGCTGGATGTGCCGAAAGGCTCTACACCGACCCGTACCTTCCTTGAACTCGAAACCGATGGCGTCATCAAGGACGCGTTCTGGCTGCGCGTCTACTGGCGCTTCAATCTCGCCGGCACACCGATTCACAGCGGCGAATACCGCATGCAGCCGGGCATGACCGTCAACGGTCTGATCGATTCGTGGAAGCGCGGCGACGTGGTTCAGTACAGCCTGACCCTGGTCGAAGGCTGGACTTTCCATCAAGTGCGCGCCGCCCTGGCCAAGGACGACAAGCTCGAGCAGACCCTCACCGGCCTGAGCGACAGCGACGTGATGGCGAAGATCGGCCACAAAGGCTTGTTCCCGGAAGGTCGGTTTTTCCCGGATACCTATCGCTTCGTGCGTGGCATGTCCGATGCCGAGCTGCTGAAAAAGGCCTTTGATCGTCTCGATGAAGTGCTCGCCAAAGAATGGGCGCAGCGTTCTGCCGATGTGCCTTACAGCGAACCTTATCAAGCTCTGATCATGGCCTCGCTGGTCGAGAAAGAGACCGGCGTTCCGCAGGAGCGCGGGCAGATTGCCGGAGTGTTCGTACGGCGCATGGCGCTGGGCATGCAGTTGCAGACCGATCCAACGGTGATTTATGGCCTCGGTGATCGCTACACCGGCAAACTGACCCGCGCACATTTGAAAGAGCCGACGCCTTACAACACCTACGTGATTCCAGGCTTGCCGCCGACGCCGATTGCGATGGTCGGGCGCGAAGCGATTCATGCTGCGCTCAACCCGGTGGAGGGCAGCAGCCTGTATTTCGTCGCCCGTGGCGATGGCAGCCATGTGTTCTCCGATGATCTGGATGCGCACAACAACGCGGTGCGCGAATACCAGCTCAAGCGCCGTGCCGATTACCGTTCCAGCCCGGCACCAGTAACCGCGCCGGCCACCGATGAGGCCATTCCGGCGGCCTCGCCGAACACCGCGCCCGAGGCGCTGCCGCAAGTGCCGCCGCAAGAACTTGCGCCAGCCCCGGAACCGGACGCCGCTGCACCGCAGAACGCGCAATGACTTTGATGAAGGACTGCCTGTGACTGGCTTGTTTATTACCCTGGAAGGCCCGGAAGGCGCGGGCAAGAGCACCAATCGCGAATACCTCGCCGAGCGCCTGCGCGCCGCCGGTATCGAAGTGCTGCTCACCCGTGAGCCCGGCGGTACGCCGCTGGCCGAGCGGATTCGTGACGTGTTGCTGACCCCGGCCGACGAAGTGATGCACCCGGACGCCGAGCTGTTGCTGGTGTTCGCCGCGCGCGCCCAGCATCTGGCAGAGGTGATTCGCCCGGCGCTGGCGCGTGGCGCCGTGGTGCTGTGTGATCGTTTCACCGATTCAACATACGCCTATCAGGGCGGCGGTCGTGGTTTGTCACTCGAGCGCATCGCCACGCTCGAGACTTTCGTGCAGGGCGACTTGCGGCCCGATCTGACCTTGATTTTCGACCTGCCCGTTGAAATCGGCCTGGCCCGCGCCAGTGCCCGTGGTCGGCTGGACCGGTTCGAACTCGAAGGCCGGGCGTTTTTCGAGAACGTGCGCAATGCGTTCCTGAAACGCGCCGAAGCCGACCCGTCGCGCTACGTGCGCATCGATGCCGGTCAGCCATTGGCCAAGGTGCAGCAATCGCTGGACACCTTGCTACCGAATTTGCTGGAGCTGGCCCGTGGCTGAGGCCTATCCATGGCAGGACAGCCTCTGGCAGCAACTGGCCGGCCGCAGTCAGCATGCTCACGCGTACCTGCTGCACGGTCCGGCCGGTATCGGCAAGCGTGCGCTGGCCGAGCGCTTGATGGCCAGCCTGCTGTGTCAGCGCCCTACGCCTGAGGCGTGCGGCGAGTGCAAATCCTGTCTGCTGCTCAAGGCCGGCAGTCATCCGGACAATTACATCCTGGAGCCGGAAGAGGCGGACAAGGCGATCAAGGTCGATCAGGTTCGTGATCTGGTCAGTTTCGTCGTGCAGACCGCGCAGCTCGGGGGGCGCAAAGTGGTGTTGATCGAGCCGGTCGAGTCGATGAACATCAACGCTGCCAACGCCTTGCTCAAAAGCCTTGAAGAGCCGTCCGGCGATACCGTGCTGCTATTGGTCAGCCACCAGCCGAGCCGTTTGTTGCCAACCATCAAGAGCCGTTGCGTGCAGCAGGCCTGCCCGCTGCCGGGCGAGGCGATGAGCCTGCAATGGCTGGCCCAGGCGCTGCCGGATTGCGCGGAGGAAGAGCGCGTCGAACTGCTGACCCTCGCCGCCGGGTCGCCGCTGATGGCGGTCAGCCTGCAATCGCAAGGTGTGCGTGAACAGCGCGCGCAAGTGGTCGAAGGCGTGAAGAAGTTGCTCAAGGGCCAGCAATCGCCGACGCAACTGGCGGAAGAGTGGAAAAGCATTCCGATGCTGCGTCTGTTCGACTGGTTCTGCGACTGGTCGAGCCTGATCTTGCGCTATCAACTGACTCAGGACGAAGCCGGCCTCGGCCTGGCCGATATGCGCAAGGTCGTGCAGTACCTGGCGCAGAAAAGCGCGCAGGGTAAAGTGCTGGATATTCAAGACTGGATTCTCGCCCAGCGACAGAAAGTGCTGAGCAAGGCCAACCTCAATCCGGCCCTGTTGCTGGAAGCATTGTTGGTGCAATGGGTGGGATTGCCTGGTCAAAGATAAGAATGTGTACCTAGACTCTGAAGATCAGCAGTGGAGGTGAACATGATTGAGCCTGTCAGCCCGGGGCCGCGTAACGGCATCTTGTCCCTGACCATCAAGGACAAGTCGGTGCTCTACGCCGCCTACATGCCGTTCATCAAGAATGGCGGACTGTTCATCCCGACCAACAAAAGCTACCGGTTGGGCGACGAGGTGTTCATGCTGTTGCACCTGATGGATGAAGCGGAAAAAATTCCGGTCGCCGGCAAAGTCGCCTGGATCACCCCCAAAGGCGCACAAGGCAATCGCGCCGCCGGTGTCGGTGTGCAATTCAACGACGGCGACGACACCGCGCGCAGTCGCATCGAAACTCATCTGGCCGGAGCGCTGAAATCCGACCGTCCCACTCATACGATGTAAGTTGCAGTCCTTTTTATGCTCGTAGATTCCCATTGTCACCTTGACCGTCTCGACCTCGCCGCCCATGACGGCTCGCTGGATGCCGCACTCGCTGCGGCCCGTGAGCGCGGGGTCGGACACTTTTTGTGCATCGGCGTCAGCGCCGACAACGCCGCCGACGTCAAAGGCCTCGCCGAGCGGTATGCCGATGTTGATTGTTCGGTCGGCGTGCATCCGCTGGATGTGCATCCGGGCGCGGCACCGGCGCTGGATTGGCTGCTGCACGAACTCGATCACCCGAAAGTGGTGGCGATCGGCGAAACCGGTCTCGACTATCACTACGAGCCGGAAGCTGCCGAGTTGCAGCAGGAGTCGTTTCGCCTGCATCTGCAAGCGGCGCAGCAGACCGGCAAGCCGGTGATCATCCACACTCGCGGCGCCCGTGCCGACACCCTCCAACTGCTGCGCGAAGCGGCGCTGCCCCAGGCCGGTGTGTTGCATTGCTTCACCGAGGATTGGGACATGGCCAAAGCGGCGCTGGACATGGGTTATTACATTTCCCTGTCGGGCATCGTCACGTTCCGCAATGCCGACGCTCTGCGCGATGTGGCGAGCAAAGTGCCGGCCGATCGCCTGCTGGTGGAAACCGATTCGCCGTATCTGGCGCCGATTCCGTATCGCGGCAAGCCGAACCTGCCGCAGTACGTGCGCGAAGTGGCGGAGTTTCTGGCGATGCTGCGTGGTGAGAACTACGAGCGCTTTGCCGAGCAGACCACGGAAAACTTCAAGCGCTTGTTCCCGCTGGCGAGTGTTAAATCTGCCGTATGACGGCAGGCCAAATCGCAGGCAAAAAAAACCCGGGTTCTGGGGGGTGAATCCGGGTTAAGACCATTAGGAGTAAAACAAAGGCACGCGGTCCGTTGGTACCTTTACCGGCACGACACTTGGGGGAGATGTCGCCCGACAGTTCAAGTATTGATCAGTCTGGCGTGCAGTCCAGTGAGCGGGTCGGGGTTTTTAAACAAATTTGGAATACGTTTGCTTCAGTTGAGTTCTCATTGCACCCGATTCGTTCTCGAAATGAACAAGAAACACAGATTTGGTCGATGAACCGTGCTTTTTTGCGCAAGTTAGGCATAATACGCGGCTTCGAATTTTGACCCTTCAGACCTTTTTCTTATGCATAAAGAACCTCGTAAGGTCCGTGAATTTCGTCGCCGCGAGCAGGAAATTCTCGATACCGCGCTCAAGCTGTTCCTCGACCAGGGTGAAGACAGTGTCACCGTCGAGATGATTGCTGATGCCGTGGGTATCGGCAAAGGCACGATCTACAAGCACTTCAAATCCAAGGCCGAGATCTACTTGCGCCTGATGCTCGATTACGAGCGCGATCTGAACGAGCTGCTGCATTCGGCCGATGTCGACAAGGACAAGGAAGCGCTGTCCCGCGCCTACTTCGAATTCCGCATGCGCGACCCGCAGCGCTATCGCCTGTTCGACCGTCTCGAAGAGAAAGTGGTCAAGGGCAATCAGGTGCCGGAGATGGTCGAGGAACTGCACAAGATCCGTGCCTCGAACTTCGAACGCCTGACCCTGCTGATCAAGGGTCGCATCAGCGAAGGCAAGCTCGAAGACGTGCCGCCGTACTTCCACTACTGCGCATCCTGGGCGTTGGTACACGGCGCGGTGGCGCTGTATCACTCGCCGTTCTGGAGCAACGTGCTGGAAGATCAGGAAGGCTTCTTCCAGTTCCTGATGGACATCGGCGTGCGCATGGGCAACAAGCGCAAGCGCGACCCGGAAACGCCGAGCACATAAGTCATTCAGCGGGCTGATTGCGCCGTGTTTTCACAACATGGCGCAATAGCACAGGAATATACTCAGGCATAGGGCTTGCTAAAACCTGATTTCTCAGTCAAGTTTTGCTCGCTCGATTTTCTTTCGCCGGAGTGTTTCATGATCGTTGACCGTCAAGGCAGGCGTTTTCGCAATCTGCGCATCAGCCTGACCTCTGCCTGCAATTACGCCTGTACCTACTGCGTGCCCAACGGCAAGCGGTTGGTCGCTGCGCAGGATGAGCTGTCGGCCGAAGCCATGGCGCGCGGCGTCGAATACCTGATCGAAGCGGCCGGCATCGAGCGCCTGCGCATCACTGGCGGCGAGCCACTGGTCAGCCCCAAACTCGAATCGTTCATGACTGCCGTCGGCCAGATGGGCCTCGACGACATCAGCCTGACCACCAATGGTCAACTCCTCGCGAAAAAACTGCCGCTGCTGGTCGATGCCGGTCTGCGTCGAATCAACGTTTCCCTCGATACCCTTGATGCCGCTGCGTTTCGCAGCATCGCTCGTGGCGGCGATCTGGCCAGCGTGCTCGATGGCATGGATCAGGCTGCCGCCGCCGGGATGAAGATCAAGGTCAACATGGTGCCGTTGCGCGGGCAGAACCTCGATCAGGTCATGCCGCTGCTTGATTACTGTCTGGAGCGCGGCTTCGAACTGCGCTTCATCGAGCTGATGCGCATGGGACACCTGGCCAAGGATTCCAATGCCTTCCTGCAGCAGTTCGTCAGCCTTGAGCAGTTGCTCGGCCTGATCGGCGAACGTTATGAATACGCCCAGACCGACGCACCGGTGGACGCCACGGCTGTGCGCTATGCGATTCCCGGTCGCGGCAATTTCGGAGTAATCGCCAACGAAAGCGTGCCGTTCTGCCGCACCTGCTCGCGCTTGCGCCTGTCATCGACCGGTTGGCTGCATGGCTGCCTGTCGTCGAGCAACCGCCACTATGTCGGCGATCTGCTCGACAAGCCGCGTCATCAGGCGTTGCCGGCGCTGCAACGTTTGCTGGTCAAGGCGTTGGGTGACAAACAGGAGGTGGCGTTCTCTGGCGGCGCTACTGTCATGAAGATTATTGGCGGTTGAACAACGGCTTTCGCGAGCAGGCTCGCTCCCACATTTGGAATGCATTTCAATTGTGGGAGCGAGCCTGCTCGCGAATGCCTTTATCACTGAATTTGTCGAGCTGGCGCAAAAGCTGCATTCAACGGCCATTCGCCGGTTTTCCGACACCGGCTTCTGGAGGAATAGGATGCGTAGCCTGGTTTTGCTGCTGGCCGTTTTGGCGCTTGGCGGCTGCATGAATGTCAGCGATATGGCCGAAGGCACTCGCTATCACATGAGCGATGCGGGGCTTCTGGACCATAGCGACAGCCGCCGGGTGAACAATCTCCGCATTCAGCCGGACTCGTTCATCTTTATCGCCCAGGGCGCGTTCGCGCCACCGGGTGGTTCCTATCCACGGCCGAACGTGGTCGCCGAAGAAGCCTTCAAGGGCTTTGTCGAATACTTCCCGATGGTCCGCCGCGCCCGTGCGCCGGAAGGCCTCGACCAAGCCATGGGCGAAGCCCGTGATGCCGGGGCGCATTACCTGCTCTACACACGTTTCGCCAAGGCTGATGACCGCATCGGCAACTCCGACGAGTGGCTGGACCAGGAAGCCGTGGATCGCCTCGGTATCGATGGCGGCGTGATTCAGATCATGTTGATCGAGACCAGCACCCAGTATTTGATTGATACTGCACGGATCAAGAGTCGTGGCGGTTTACTGACGTTCCATGATTCCAAACCCGAAGACCTCATCGGTCCGCCGCTGGCGCAATACGCACGCAGCCTGCTGGGGATCGGCGACCAGTAATCAAGGAGTACGCCATGAGTGACCCGCAAACAGCCAATGACCTGCTGGGGCAGATCCCCAAGACCAAAGGCCTGCCACCGGTGCATTTGTGGAACCCGGATTTCTGCGGCGACATCGACATGCGCATTGCCCGTGACGGCACCTGGTACTACCTGGGTACGCCGATCGGGCGCAAGCCGATGGTGAAACTGTTCTCCACCATCATCCGCCGCGACGGCGATGATTATTTCCTGATCACCCCGGTCGAGAAGGTCGGGATCAAGGTCGATGACGCGCCGTTCGTGGCGGTTGCCGTTGACGTGGAGGGGGAGGGCGAGGCGCAGGTTTTGCGCTTTACCACCAACGTCGAGGAAAACACCGAAGCGGGGACTGAGCATCCGCTGCGTGTCGAGATCGATCCTGAGACCCAGGAGCCTGCGCCCTATGTGCATGTGCGCAGCAACCTTGAAGCGCTGATTCACCGCAATGTGTTTTACCAGTTGGTGGAACTGGCGGTGAGCCGCGAGATCGATGGTCAGCGCTGGTTGGGCGTGTGGAGCGGCGGCGAGTTCTTTCGCATCGGCCTGGAACCCTGACACAACATCAAAATGTGGGAGCGAGCCTGCTCGCGAATGCGCTGTATAAGTCGCCAGCAATGTTGACTGACACGACGCTTTCGCGAGCAGGCTCGCTCCCACAATGGTTTGCGCAAGCTGAAAAAATCCGATTGACTGTTATTCGTATGATGATTAGCGTAGGCACCCATCGCGATTCGCCTTGAGGTGTATATGTCCAGCAGCTTTCATGCGTCGACCGTTGACTGGCTGGGCAGTTGGATTGCGGCCGGTCAGGTCAAGCCGGGGCAGACCATCAAGGTCGAGGCGGATCTGGGCGAGCAGCTTGGCGTCAGCCGCACGGTGATCCGCGAAGCAATCAAAACCCTCGTCGCCAAAGGCATGCTCGAAGTCGGACCGAAGGTCGGCACGCGGGTGTTGCCAGTACGGCGCTGGAATCTGTTCGATCCGCAGGTGGTGGGTTGGCTATCGCGCAATGGGTTGCCGGAAAACTTCGTAGATGACCTGCTGGATTTGCGCCGCACCATTGAGCCGATGGCGGTGCGCTGGGCCTGTGAGCGGGCGACACCGGAGCAGATCGAAGCGGTACAACTGGCTTTCAATGCGCTGGAACGTGCAGTCGACAGCGGCGTTGATTACAACCGTGCCGACCAGGCTTTCCACGAATGCATCCTGGCCGCCAGCCATAATCAGTTCATCGAACAAATGGTCCCGGCCCTCGGCGCGTTACTGGCGGTGTCGTTCGAAGTCTCCGCCGCCGACCCCGATGAACTGCGCCGCACCTTGCCGATCCATAAAGACATGGCCGATGCCATCGCCGCGCGCGATTCGACCCGTGGCGTGTGGGCGTGCATGACCTTGATCGACAATGCCGATCTGGCGATAAAACGCTTTTACCCGAAAGTCATGGCCGACCGCAAAGCCAGCTAAGACCGAAAATTCTCTGTGGGAGCGAGCCTGCTCGCGAATGCGTCAGGTCAGATGCATCATCATTGACTGACACGCCGCCTTCGCGAGCAGGCTCGCTCCCACATTGGAAACAACAAGAACATGAAGGATTCCAGATGACCTGCACCGCCCTGACCCAACACCGCGCGCAACTCGGCGAAGGCCCGTTCTGGGATGCGCCGACCCAAGCGCTTTACTGGGTCGATATCGCCGGTAAACAAGCGTTGCGCCTGATTGGTCAGAACGTGCAGATCTGGCAGATGCCCGAGCACATCTCCGCCTTCATTCCCTGCGCCAGCGGCGATGCGCTGGTGACATTGAGCAGTGGTGTCTACCGGCTCGATCTCGATTCGCCCGGCCTCGAGCCACGCTTGACGCTGTTCTGCGTCGCCGACCCGCAACCGGGCAACCGCCCCAACGAAGCCCGTTGCGATGCCTTGGGCCGGTTGTGGTTGGGCACCATGCAGAACAACATCGGCGAGCACGGCGAGGATCTGCCGCTGGCGCGCCGTTCCGGCGGCCTGTTCCGTATCGATCCCGATCAACGCGTCACACCGCTGCTGCTCGGCCTGGGCATCCCCAACACCCTGCTGTGGAGTGACGACGGCACCACGCTGCTGTTTGGTGAAAGTCTCGACAGCACGCTCAATCGATATTTCATCCGCACCGACGGCAGTCTCGATGCTCCGCAGGTGTTCTACTCGTCCGATCAACACGGTGGTCCCGATGGCTCGGCGATGGACGCCGAAGGCTACGTGTGGAATGCACGCTGGGACGGCAGTTGCCTGCTGCGCCTGACGCCGGACGGGCAGGTGGACCGCAAGATCGATCTGCCGGTCAGTCGCCCGACCAGTTGCGTGTTCGGTGGCGAAGACTTGAAAAACTTATTCATCACCAGCGCCAAAAGTCCACTGAATCATCCATTGGATGGCGCGGTGCTGAGCATGCGCGTCGACGTTGCAGGAAAACTCTGTACGCGTTTTGCTGGCTAGATCCCAAAATATGGGATGCAAAATTATATATTGAGATTATTTGGCGGTCGGGTTTATAGTCGGCTCCAGCAGTAACACGCACTCACACTTAAAAAGAACAAAACAGGTGAAGTGATGCAGCGAATTCTTGTTGCCCGCGCCAGCGGGATCCGCCTTTCGTCACGGCTCAATGCCGTTGACGACGCATGCCTGTCTGTTTTTCCCAGCCGTCAGAACCGGACATCCACCGATGGCCGGTTTTTTTGCGCCTGCGTGCGGGAGGCCTGAGCCATGGCTGAAGCGCTGACATTGCCGCAAGTGTCGGCCCCGCCGAAAGGCGAGCGTCTGAAAAACAAGGTCGTGCTGTTGACCGGGGCCGCTCAGGGCATCGGCGAAGCCATCGTCGCCGCCTTCGCCTCGCAGCAAGCCAGATTACTCATCAGCGATATCCAGGCCGACAAGGTCGAGCAGGTCGCCGCTCACTGGCGCGATCAGGGCCATGACGTGCAGGCGCTCAAGGTCGACGTATCGAATCAGCAGGATCTGCATGCCCTGGCCCGACGCGCCGTGGAATTGCATGGCCGCATCGATGTGCTGGTCAACTGCGCCGGGGTCAATGTGTTCCGCGATCCTTTGCAGATGACCGAAGAGGACTGGCGCCGCTGCTTCGCCATCGATCTGGACGGCGCCTGGTATGGCTGCAAAGCCGTGCTGCCGCAGATGCTCGAGCAGGGCGTGGGCAGCATCATCAACATCGCCTCGACCCATTCCAGCCACATCATTCCCGGCTGCTTCCCGTACCCGGTGGCCAAGCACGGCTTGCTCGGCCTGACCCGTGCACTCGGCATCGAATACGCGGCCAAAGGCATTCGCGTCAACGCCATCGCGCCGGGCTACATCGAAACGCAGCTGAACGTTGATTACTGGAATGGCTTTGCCGATCCGCACGCCGAGCGGCAGCGCGCCTTTGACCTGCACCCGCCCAAGCGCATCGGCCAGCCGATCGAAGTGGCGATGACGGCGGTGTTTCTGGCCAGCGATGAGGCACCGTTTATCAATGCTTCGTGCATCACCATCGATGGCGGCCGCTCGGTGATGTACCACGACTGAATAAAACGGATTTCCAGCGCTGAACTACGTTTGAAATCCAATCATCATACGATATGACTATTTTCAAACAGCTTCACTGAGAACACGCTTCAACGCTTTTCAAACCTTGCTCAAAAAAAATAACAAGGAGTCATCTGATGAAACGTCGTTTCGGGATTCGTACCCTGTGCAGCACTGCCCTGGCGGTCACTGCGTTCAGCCTGAGCAGTGCGCTGCTCGCCGCCGACGCGGTGAAGATCGGTTTTCTGGTCAAGCAGGCCGAAGAACCGTGGTTCCAGACCGAATGGGCTTTTGCCGAAAAAGCCGCCAAGGACAAAGGCTTTGAACTGATCAAGATCGCCGTGCCGGATGGCGAGAAGACCCTTTCGGCCATCGACAGCCTGGCCGCCAACGGCGCCAAGGGTTTTGTGATCTGCCCGCCGGACGTGTCCCTCGGCCCGGCCATCATGGCCAAAGCCAAGATCAATGACCTGAAAGTGATTGCCGTCGACGACCGTTTTGTCGACGCCAACGGCAAATTCATGGAAGACGTGCCGTACCTGGGCATGGCCGCGTTTGAAGTGGGCCAGAAGCAGGGCGCCGCGATGGCCGCCGAAGCGAAAAAGCGTAACTGGGAATGGAAAGACACCTACGCGGTGGTCAACACCTACAACGAACTCGACACCGGCAAGAAGCGCACCGACGGTTCGGTCGATGCCCTGAAGAAGGCCGGCATGCCGGAGGACCACATCCTCTTCGCCGCGCTGAAAACCCTCGACGTACCGGGCAGCATGGACGCCACCAACTCGGCGCTGGTGAAACTGCCGAGCGCGGCGAAGAACCTGATCATCGGCGGCATGAACGACAACACCGTGCTCGGCGGCGTGCGCGCCACCGAAGCGGCCGGTTTTGCCGCGAGCAACGTGATCGGCATCGGCATCAACGGCACCGACGCCATCGGCGAGTTGAAAAAGCCTA
Organism: Pseudomonas sp. FP1762; assembly: GCF_030687105.1. Taxonomy (NCBI): domain Bacteria; kingdom Pseudomonadati; phylum Pseudomonadota; class Gammaproteobacteria; order Pseudomonadales; family Pseudomonadaceae; genus Pseudomonas; species Pseudomonas sp. FP1762. The sequence goes on along the minus strand of NZ_CP117458.1, from coordinate 4,305,564 downwards.
ACAGCGGCTTCTTCGGTTCGATGCTGCCAAGTCCGCACATCGAAGGCTACAAGACCGCCGAGATGATGTACGAGTGGATCACCGCCGGCAAAGAGCCGCCGAAGTACACCGCCATGGATGACGTCACCCTGATCACCCGCGAAAACTTCAAGCAAGAGCTGGAAAAAATCGGCTTGTGGAACTGAGGCAGCGACGGCCCGGGCAGCCGGGCCGTTTTTCGGTGTGAAGAGGTGGCTTTATGCACGCGCAAGTACAGACACAAGAACAACACGGCGCCAGCGGCAGCCTGCGCTTCAACGGGATCGGCAAGACCTTTCCCGGCGTGAAAGCGCTCGACGGCATCAGCTTCGTCGCCCACCCCGGTCAGGTTCATGCCTTGATGGGCGAGAACGGCGCGGGCAAATCGACCCTGCTGAAAATCCTCGGTGGCGCTTACATCCCAAGCAGCGGCGAACTGCAGATCGGCGAGCAGGCGATGGCGTTCAAGTCCACCGCCGACAGCATCGGCAGCGGCGTCGCGGTGATTCACCAGGAACTGCATCTGGTCCCGGAAATGACCGTGGCCGAGAACCTGTTTCTCGGCCATCTGCCGGCCAGTTTCGGCTTGATCAATCGCGGTGAGCTGCGTCAGAAGGCCTTGAATTGCCTGAAGGGTCTGGCGGACGAAATCGATCCGCAAACCAAGGTCGGACGCTTGTCGCTGGGTCAGCGGCAACTGGTGGAAATCGCCAAAGCGCTGTCGCGCGGCGCACACGTCATCGCTTTCGACGAACCGACCAGCAGCCTTTCGGCGCGGGAGATCGATCGCTTGATGGCGATCATCGGTCGTCTGCGCGACGAAGGCAAAGTGGTGCTCTACGTTTCCCATCGCATGGAAGAAGTCTTCCGCATTTGCGACGCCGTCACCGTGTTCAAGGACGGCCGCTACGTTCGTACATTCGACGACATGAGCCAGTTGACCCACGATCAACTGGTGACCTGCATGGTCGGTCGCGACATTCAGGATATCTACGATTACCGCCATCGCCCGCGTGGCGCCGTGGCGTTGAAGGTCGATGGTTTGCTCGGCCCGGGCCTGCGTGAGCCGATCAGTTTCGAAGCGCACAAGGGCGAAATCCTTGGCCTGTTCGGGCTGGTCGGGGCAGGGCGCACCGAGCTGTTTCGCCTGCTCAGCGGCCTGGAGCGCAACACCGCTGGCCGTCTCGAACTGCGCGGCCATGAGCTGAAACTGCGCTCGCCGCGTGACGCGATCGCCGCCGGCATTTTGCTCTGCCCGGAAGATCGCAAGAAGGAAGGCATCATCCCCCTGGCCAGCGTCGCCGAGAACATCAACATCAGTGCCCGCGGTGCGCATTCCGGGCTCGGCTGCCTGATCCGCGGCCTGTGGGAAAAGGGCAATGCTGACAAGCAGATCAAGGCCCTGAAAGTGAAAACCCCGCACGCCGGCCAGCAGATCAAGTTCCTTTCCGGCGGCAACCAGCAGAAAGCCATTCTCGGCCGCTGGCTGTCGATGCCGATGAAAGTCCTGCTGCTCGACGAACCGACCCGTGGCATCGACATCGGCGCCAAGGCCGAGATCTACCAGATCATTCATAACCTCGCTGCCGACGGTATTTCGGTGATCGTGGTGTCCAGCGATCTGATGGAAGTGATGGGCATTTCCGACCGCATCCTGGTGCTGTGCGAAGGCGCTCTGCGCGGCGAAGTCAGCCGCGACCAGGCCAATGAATCCAACCTGCTGCAACTGGCTTTGCCACGCCACCGCGCTGACGGCGTGGCGAACTGAGAGGTGACTATGATGACTACGCAAAACGAAACCCTGCCGACCGAGCGCAAACCGCTGGACATGCGGCGCTTCCTCGATGACTGGGTCATGCTGCTGGCGGCGATCGGCATCTTTGTCGCCTGCACACTGCTGATCGACAACTTCCTCTCGCCGCTGAACATGCGTGGCCTGGGTCTGGCGATTTCCACCACCGGCATCGCCGCGTGCACCATGCTTTATTGCCTGGCATCCGGACACTTCGACCTCTCGGTCGGCTCAGTGATCGCCTGTGCCGGCGTGGTCGCGGCAGTGGTAATGCGTGACACCAACAGTGTATTTCTCGGGGTCAGCGCGGCGTTGGCGATGGGCCTGATCGTCGGGCTGATCAACGGCATCGTGATCGCCAAGTTGCGCGTCAATGCCTTGATTACAACGCTGGCGACCATGCAGATTGTGCGCGGCCTGGCCTATATCTTTGCCAACGGCAAGGCAGTCGGCGTTTCGCAGGAATCGTTCTTTGTTTTCGGCAATGGCCAGCTGTTCGGTGTGCCGGTGCCGATCCTGATCACTATTGTCTGCTTCCTGTTTTTCGGCTGGCTGCTGAACTACACCACCTATGGGCGCAACACCATGGCCATCGGTGGCAACCAGGAAGCGGCGCTGCTGGCGGGCGTCAACGTCGACCGCACCAAGATCATCATCTTCGCCGTGCACGGTGTGATCGGCGCGCTGGCGGGTGTGATTCTGGCCTCGCGGATGACTTCCGGGCAGCCAATGATTGGTCAGGGTTTTGAACTGACAGTGATCTCGGCTTGCGTGCTGGGCGGAGTTTCGTTGAGTGGCGGCATCGGCATGATTCGTCATGTGATTGCCGGGGTGTTGATTCTGGCGATCATCGAGAATGCGATGAACCTGAAGAACATCGACACGTTTTATCAGTATGTGATTCGGGGTTCGATTCTGTTGCTGGCCGTGGTCATTGACCGCTTGAAACAACGGTAACGTCAAAAGCTACCCCTCACCCCAGCCCTCTCCCAAAGGGAGTGGGGGCCGACCGAGGTGTCTTGCGTTCTACATCGACCTGAAAGTTCGGGTCGATTGTGGATTCGCTGAAGCAACATCATTTCGGCGCATTTCCTGAGCACTCCCCAATCAGTTCCCTCTCCCAAAGGGAGTGGGGGCCGACCGAGGTGTCTTGCGTTCTACATCGACCTGAAATATCGGGTCGATTGTGGATTCGCTAAAGCAACATCATTTCGGCGCATTTCCTGAGCACTCCCCAATCAGTTCCCTCTCCCTCCGGGAGAGGGCTAGGGTGAGGGGCTCTTGATTTTGCTCTCTCCACCGGTCACCTCCCTCAAATTTTTGTTGCCCGCCACGCCTCGTTTCGGTTATCAATTTGTACATGATTAGACAGGTACGATTCGACAAGAAACAACGGGTGGTCGACGAGCTCGTCCGACGCATCGAAAGCGGCCTCATGGAGGACGGCTTTCTGTTGCCCGGCGAACATCAGTTGGCTCAAGAATTCCAGGTCAGCCGTGGCACCTTGCGTGAGGCGCTGGCCGAACTGAAGCGGCGTAATTACATCGCCACGCAGAGCGGTGTCGGTTCCATCGTCACTTTCGACGGTGTCGCGCTGGATCAGCGCAGCGGCTGGGCGCAGGCATTGGCCGACAGCGGGGCGCTGATCAATACCGAAGTGTTGCGCCTCGAAGCCGTGACTCGCCCGGATCTGCTGGTGCGTTTCGGCACCGATCAATTCATCACCCTCGACCGTCGCCGGCGCGCCACCGACGGTACGCTGGTGTCTCTGGAACGATCCTTGATGCCGGCCAACGGCGGCCTGGAAAGCCTGCCTCGCGTCGGCCTGATCGACAATTCCCTAACCATCACCCTGGCCGCCTACGGCTATATCGGTGAGCGCGGCGATCAGTGGATCGGCGCCGAGCCGCTGAATGCCGAAGACGCTGAGCTGCTTGGTCGACCGGTCGGCACGGTGTTTCTCAAAGCCCTGCGCACCACCTACGACCGGCAGAACCGTTTCATGGAACAGGTCGAAAGCCTGCTTGACCCGGTGCACTTTCGTCTGCACCTGCAATTCGGAGAATCGAAATGACCGCGCTCAACCGTGCGCTTGGCGCTTTCTATGGTCTGGCTCTGGGTGATGCGTTGGGCATGCCGACGCAGTCGCTTGATCGTGAAACGATCAAGGCGCGCTTCGGCCAGATCACTGATTTGCAGGACGCAGGTCCCTTGCAACCGATCGCCGCGAACATGCCCAAAGGCTCGATCACCGATGACACCGAGCAGGCGATCCTGGTCGGCGAATTATTGGTCGAAGGTCACGGCCGTATCGAGCCGGCGGTCCTCGCCCAGCGCTTGATCGAATGGGAAGCCGAGATGCAGGCCAAAGGCTCGCAGGACTTGCTCGGCCCCTCGACCAAACGCGCCATTGAAATGATCCTCGCCGGGCATTCCCCGGAAGAAGCCGGGCGCTACGGCACCACCAATGGCGCGGCGATGCGCATCACCCCGGTGGGGATCGCCGCGAATGTGGCCGACCCGCAGCGCTTCACCGCGGCGGTCGTGCAGGCTTGCCAGGTGACGCATAACACCACGCTGGGGATTTCCAGTGCGGCGGCGGTGGCGGCGGTGGTTTCCGCTGGCATCAATGGCGTCGATCTGGGCGAGGCGCTGAATCTTGGCCAGCAGATTGCCCAGCAAGCCGAAGCCCACGGGCATTGGGTCGCTGGCGGGCGCATCGCCTCGCGCATCAGTTGGGCGCGCAGTATCAGCGTCGACAGTGACAAAGCACTGCTCGCCGATCTGCTCTACGACGTGATCGGTACATCGGTGGCGTCGCAGGAGTCGGTGGTGGTTTCATTCGCACTGGCGCAGCAAGTGGCCATCGGTGAAATGACGGCATTCGAAGCGTTGTGCATGGCTGCCAGCCTGGGCGGCGACACGGATACCATCGCGGCGATTCTCGGCGCCATGCTCGGCGCTTGCCTGGGTCTTGAGTGCTGGCCGGAGCCGATGATCGAAACGGTGAAAGTCGTTAATCAACTTGAGCTGGAACCGTTAGTGCAGGGGCTGTTGGCCTTGCGTTGACTGGCTGGCCTCTTCGCGAGCAGGCTCGCTCCCACAATTGGAATGCATTTGCTTGTGGGAGCAAGCCTGCTCGCGAAAGGGGCGGCGCATTTCTAAAGAATTCACACAGCAATGGATCGCACAGACAGGCCTCGGAAGGCCGGTTGTCTTGTCGTTTTGCATCATTGCCACAACCACAAAAAAGGCAAACAGGAGCATCTTCATGAGTTCATCAACCGCCGGGCAAAGCGTCGGGCAACTGGAAACCCGGGGCATCGAGCCGGTGCCGGAAGCCGAGTGCAACGGCCATCCGCTGCAACTGTTCTGGGTCTGGTTTGCGGCCAATATTTCCATCCTTGGCCTGCCGCTGGGAGCCACGCTGGTGGCGTTTCGCGGGCTGGCGATCTGGCAGGCGATCATCGTCGCCATCCTCGGTGCCGCCGGTTCGTTTGCCGTGGTCGGGATCATTTCGATTGCCGGGCGCCGTGGCCGCGCGCCGAGTCTGACGCTGTCCCGGGCAATCTTCGGCGTACGCGGCAACATCGGCCCGACGCTGGTTTCGCTGATGTCGCGTCTGGGTTGGGAAACCGTCAACACCACCACCGCAGCCTTCGTCCTGCTGTCGCTGTGCTCGATCCTGTTCGGCTCGCCGGTCGAGGCGAAAAGTGCGCCGATACTGACGCTGATCTTTATCGCCATCTTCGTCCTGCTGACCTTGTCGGTGTCCGGCCTCGGCCACGCGACTTTGCTGGTGATCCAGAAGTGGGCGACCTATGTGTTCGGTGCGCTGAACATTCTCGTCGGTGGTTTCCTCTGCGCGACGATCGACTGGAGTGCGGTGTTCAACGCCACGCCAGCACCGCTGAGCGCAATGATCATCGGCATCGGCACCATGGCCGCCGGCACCGGCATCGGCTGGGCCAACGCTGGTGCTGACATGTCGCGCTATCAGCATCGCAGCGTCAAGGCAGTGCGCCTGGTGGCGTCGGCGGCGTTCGGCGCAGGGATCCCGCTGGTGCTGCTGATCACCCTCGGCGGCTTGTTGTCGGTGGGCAACAATGATCTGGCGTCGGCGACTGACCCGATCGTGGCGATCCGCGACATGCTGCCGACGTGGATGGCCGTGCCGTACTTGATCACCGCGTTCGGTGGCCTGCTACTGTCGAACAACCTGTCGGTGTACTCCGCCGGCCTGACCACGCTGACCCTGGGCCTCAAGGTCAAACGCGTCTACGCGGTAGTGGTGGATATCGTCGCGATCTTCGCCGGCTCGATCTACTTCATGCTGATCGCCGACAGTTTCTACGGCCCGTTCATTACCTTCATTTCCCTGCTGGCAGTGCCGATCACCGCATGGGTGGGGATTTTCGTCGTCGATCTGATTCACCGTCACTACTACAGCCCCAAAGACCTGCTCGACGTCAGCCCGAGCAGCGCCTACTGGTATCGCGGCGGCATCGAGTGGCGCGCGTTTGGCGCCTGGGCGATCGCTATCGTCCTTGGTTTCAGCTTCACCACCATCGGCACCACGGCAGAAAACGTCTGGTTCAAGGGCTTGCTGTCCGACTCCTGGCTGGGCCACAACGGCCTCGGCTGGATCGTGACCTTCGTCGTCGCCGGTGGCATTTACCTGATACTTGGCGGTGCGAAAGATCGCCGCGCCGCGCAACCCGGGAATGCTCATGCCTAAGATGTTGCACACCGGCCAGGTCATCATCGACCTGGTCATGGCCGTGGATAAACTGCCGCAGATTGGCGGTGATGTGCTGGCGCAGTCGGCCGGTTTCGAAGCGGGCGGCGGTTTCAACGTGATGGCCGCTGCGGTGCGTAACGGTCTGCCGGTGGTTTACCTCGGTCGCCATGGCACGGGGCGTTTCGGTGACCTGGCGCGCCAAGCGATGCAGGCGGAAGGTATCTGCATCGGCATCCGCGCACCGGCCGAGCGCGACACCGGTCTGTGCGTGGCGCTGACCGATGCGTCGGCTGAACGCAGTTTCATTTCCTACATCGGCGCTGAAGGCGAGGTGACCGAAGACGATTTGAACAGTGTGGCTGCCGAGCCCGGCGATTACGTTTATCTCAGCGGTTACAGTCTGCTGCACGAGGGCAAGGCGCAGGCGTTGCTCGACTGGACGCTGGCGCTGCCGGCGTCGGTCAATGTGGTGTTCGACCCGGGGCCGTTGGTGGAGTCACCTGACGCGCCGATGATGCAGGCGTTGCTACCGCGCATCAATGTGTGGACCAGCAACAGTGTCGAGGCGCTGCGGTTTACAGGAGCTGATGAAATTGGCGCAGCAATGGATCTGCTCGCGAAGCTGCTGCCGGAAAATGTGCTGATGGTGGTGCGCGACGGGCCGCAGGGTTGCTGGATTCAGCAGCGTGGCGAGCGTCGACAAGTGCCGGGGTTTGCTGTCAAAGCAGTGGACAGCAATGGCGCCGGTGATGCACATGCCGGGGTGTTTGTGGCCGGATTGGCGCAGGGGCTGGATGCACTGGAAGCGGCGCGGCGGGCCAATGCAGCGGCGGCGCTGGCGGTGACTCGCTGGGGGCCGGCGACATCGCCGGGGGCGGGTGAGGTGGATGCGTTTATCTATCAGTACTGCGGCGATTGAGCCGAAGCCTTCGCGAGCAGGCTCGCTCCCACATTGGATCTACGTCGTACACAAATCTTCTGTAGGAGCTGCCGAAGGCTGCGATCTTTTGATCTTGAAAAGCAAAAGATCGCAGCCTTCGGCAGCTCCTACAGTGGGCGTCGTTCTAGCTCGCCTTGCGCAACGCCTCAATCAACTCCTGCTTGCGCATCGAAGAGCGTCCCGGAATATTCTTCGCCCGGGCTTCCTTCATCAGGCTATCGACAGTCTGCGTGTCCTTCGAAGTTTCGCTGTTACGCGAATGACCCTTGCGACTGGCCACCGCGCGGCGCGATGACTCTTTGCGCTCTTCCGACTTGGCACTTGCGGGCTTCTTGCGCCCCGAGCCACCGGACTTCTCGCCACCGCCGGATTGTTTGTTCACCGTCGCCCAGGCACGCGCCTCAGCCTCATCTTTCGACACGCCCTTTTTCTCGTAGCTGTCTTCGATGTGCTCGGCTTTGCGCTTCTGTTCGCTGGTGTATTTGTCTTTGCTTCCACGAGGCATGGGATTTCTCCTCAAGTTGCGGATCCGGCCGCTCGCCGCTTCGACGGCGAGCGGCTTGGCACTACTGCATATCCAGTTTGCGCGCCGCTTCGACGCCGGCAGAACTGAGCTTGATCGGCAGGTTCAGCGAGTGTTCGCCCGCTTCGCTGCAGGTCACATGACCATGGTGAATCAGCCCGCGATCCTGCAGGGCGGCGAGGGCGCTGGCCACGACTTTCTCGCCCCGGTAATTGTCCAGCACCTCCTTGCCCAAGCCGTTGGGATGCGCGTGCAGCAGGCGGGTGAGAACTTCTTTTTCCAGGTCTTTGTCGACGTTCATGGTTACCTCTTCATGGGAGTGAATAGGGCGCTCGCGTCGGCGAACTACTGACCGGCACCTTCGGAACCGGAGCCACCGGTGGTGGTTTTCGAGCCGACACCGGGGCCGGCATTGTCAGGCGGAGTGGCAGGAGAGTCAGGCGTGTTCATGCCACCCTGACGGCCCGGATCGCTGCCTTGTGTGCGCGGATCGGTGCCGGTGGCGGGTGGCTGATTGATCAGCGGCACGCCGGAACCATCGGTATTCATACCGGGGGCACTGTTAATGGCGGGCGCGCGTGGCGGGGTCGGATCGGTAGGGCCAGTGCCCGCTGCCGTAGACGAGGCGGCGAACACCGCAGGGCAGAGCAGGGCGCTGAAGACTAAAGCGGTCAACCTTGACGGGATCATAGGGCTTCTCCAGTGATTGGAATCCTTACACTGGGTTGGTCAGCCCTGATGACGGATTGGTGCCTGATGATCGACGAACGGTCTTCTCCGGGGTCACGTGGCTGCTGTTCAGACGATGCCAATCTTTAGTGTTTCCATCGGTGCAAAACAGTTAACGGTCATAAGCATCCTTTCAGAATGTGCGCTATCAACTGTGGGAGCGAGCCTGCTCGCGAAGGCATTCTGTCAGTTGACTCGAGGCTGACTGGAAGGACGCATTCGCGAGCAGGCTCGCTCCCACAGGGGCAACGGCGTTCGCCCGATCGGGCAGGTCAGTATGTTTGCCATGTGACGAGCGCCGCTGCGCGCCTTAGTATGGCGCTTTAATTTGCACACAAGGCCCGTCCATGACGATCGAAATCCGCCCGGCGACCCCCAGCGATGCGCCGCAAATCCTCGCCTTCATCACCGAACTGGCAGATTTCGAAAAGGCCCGTCACGAAGTCATCGCCAGCGTCGCCGACATCGAACGCAGCCTGTTCGGCGAAGGCGCCACCGCCCATGGCCTGATCTGCCTGCGCGACGGCTTGCCGATCGGCTTCGCGGTGTTCTTCTTCAGTTATTCAACGTGGCTGGGCAGCAATTGCCTGTACCTCGAAGACCTCTACATTACCCCCGAACAACGTGGCGGCGGCGCCGGCAAAACCCTGCTGCGCCACCTGGCGAAAATCGCCTGCGCCAACGACTGCGGCCGCTTCGAATGGAGCGTGCTGGAATGGAACACCCCAGCCATCGAATTCTACAAATCTCTCGGCGCACAACCGCAGGAGGAATGGGTGCGGTATCGCATGGATGGCAAGGTGTTGCTAGAGTTTGCCGAGGGCTGAGCACAATGATGGCAATCTACTGCTGATTCAGTTGTCGCCACCGCTCTGGTCCGGCATTCTGTGCGCCATTTTTGCGCGCTCACGGACGACACCTGCAATGCATCTGGCAAAATTTCTCCGCGCCTCTGGAGCCCTCGCTGCGTCAATGAGTGACCAGCTATGAGCGGACTGCAGGCGTCTATGCGTCTGTATGGTCTGGTGAAAACTACCGGCTCTTCTGACGACCCCAATCGACAGGCTGTCGAAATTCTCTGCATGGCCCAGCGCCCCGGCGGCCTGGCTATTCGGGCTTTCGTGTCGCGGCTCGACGCCGAGTTGATGACGCGCAGTGCCGACCTTGGCGACTACCGCGTGGTAGCGCTGAGAACCTTTGATCCCACAGCGATTATCGACGCCCATCAAGGCTGGCTGATGCTGCACATCTGTTGCGGCTTCGTCGCTCTCGCCGGCCATTCTCTGTTGAAAAACGGTGCGTTGATCCCGATGGGCTGGCACGTCTACTCCGAAGTGGGGCGCTGGACCTCCAGGCATCATCTGGACCTTGGCGTGGAAATGGTCGAGTTGCTGCAATCGACTTTCGAGCGCAATCACCTGCGCAACTACAACGCCTGGCTCAACGAACTTGATGATGCAACGCCTGCCGAGTTGAGTTGGCAAGCCAACGAAGCCTGGCGTGCCATACAAACCGCGACATCACCTGAAAGCCGTGAGCATTGTCATGCTCTGTTCGACCCGGTCGATAATCGCTGGCGCTTTGCCGCGACCGACATCGACATCTATCAGCCATCCCCGGCACCCCTTAAGCAAGGAGCTTTGAATTGAGTGGTAAACCCGCAGCTCGCGTCACCGACCCAACCGCCTGCCCACTGCCAGGTCACGGCACCAACCCGATTGTCTCCGGCTCGCCGGACGTATTCTTCGACGGCCTCGCTGCTGCACGCATGACCGATAAATCAGCGTGTGGCAGCCCTATCACCGGAGCGGTCTCCGGCACTGTTTTCATTAACGGCCTGAATGCCGCGATGCTCGATAGCACTGGTGGGCATGGCAATGTCGTGATCGGTGGCTCGGGCACGGTGATCATCGGCCAAAGTGGGGGAGGGGCCGCATTTAGTGGGCTGTTGCCGATGCCGGTGCATTTCACTGACAGGTTGCAAGTGACGAATGATGCGACTGGACAGCCAGTGCCTTATCACGCCTACACCATTCAACGAGGCGACGGAAGTGAGGAACACGGTGTTACTGATGCGAACGGATTCACTCATATGGTCAGTTCGCACGTGGCAGAAACCATCAAACTATTCGTGGAATGATTGCTTATGTCCGAAGTCAATGCACCTACTGAAGTACCTCATGCGAAAAGGGAAGTCAAAGCACATACACTTACATGCAAGACCGATCAGACCAATAAGCAGGTGGCCATATCTCTGCGGAATTTTGTGGTTTTTTTTATTGGTGGTGCTGGAGACCAGGAAAGTTATTACTTCAGTGGGCCAAATAATAATGTCGACGCGGTGCGCGAAATCTTTATCAGAGATGCCAAGGCGTTGAAATTTCCTGTGGGAAAATTTGAGTCGTGGCCTCTTGGCTATAATGATTTCATTAGCGATAAAGACCTATCTGAAAAGGTACTGGCGAAGATCCCTGACTGCTCAACCGCTGTGTACATTGTGGGTCATAGTCTGGGAGGCTGGAATGGCGCCCACCTTTCAGCCACTCTCACGGAGAAGGGCTATACAGTGAGAATGTTATTGACCATCGATCCGGTTGGCGAAGGTGTAATGGTCTGGGGTATTTCCAATATCTACCGGTTGCCACCCAAGCCCAAGGCTCAGTACTGGGTTAATATTCGCGCTGCGCCGAAGATAACGAACGTATCAGATACGGTTGCTAGTTTTGGTGAACAATGGGAGGTTTCTACCGGGCCTAATGTAATGGGGCGCGTAGATGTGAATCATGCGGATGCAAATATTATGTATTTGCGGCCGTTGGATAACGGCAAGACTGCTCGTCAGATTTTTAACGAGTCGGTCTTGAGTTTTTTCAAGGAATGAACATCGTGTCTCGATTTTTTTTGATGGGTTTATTGGTCATATGTTCTGGATGTTCAATGAATCACGAAAAGCCGGCTGCGAAGCTTTTTTATTCCGGTGTTGATGAGTTGGAAGACACCGGAATCTATCAGGTTCACTTTCTCGCCGATGTGGAATTACTCGAGTTGTTCACATCACATATAAGCCAAGGGTTGGTATGTACTGTGGATGATGATGTGGACTTTTCTGTTGGGCACCAGATAAAACGCTCCGGTTTTGGCCTTGTTGAGCGCGATGAGAGTGGCGCTGCAAACGAGTACAAAGCCGACGTGATTTTCAGAGAGTCGACTGGCGAAAAGGGCGCGGAAATCTTTCCGGAGGGGCCGGTGCTCAATCGTTGGTTTACGAACAGACGGTTTATTTCCTGCGTGTTCCGCGTTCATACGACTCCTTACAAAACGTATTTTTCCCAAATCATGCGTGTGCCAACTGCCGACCTGGCGCGAGCTATCAACAGGGAGTGAATCCTTCATTCATCCAGGCTCCTTTTCTGGCGGGAGGGAGCCTGATCTCGATTGCTCCTCTGCCGCCTTTCAATGTCCGCTGAGCAGATGCATGCAGCGCCTTTCGCAGAGAATCCTTAATACCTTGGCTTTTTCTCCGTTGATCCTTACGGAGCACGATTTGTACCCGCGACAAGACAAGCTTGCCACTTGCGCTAATCCCAAAATATGGGATTGATATTTATATATTGAGATTTTAGCCCGCCCGGGTTTATAGTCCGTCGCACTCACTGCCAAAAACAAAACAGGTGAAGCGATGCAGGCGCAATTGATCGCGCTCGATTGGGGGACGACCTCATTACGTGCTTACAAACTCGCGGCGGACGGTGTGGTGCTGGAGCAGCGTGCGCTGTCGTCCGGGATCATGCAGTTGCCCAAGACCCCGCGAATCATCCACGGCCGTGAATGCGCCGATGGTTTTGAACTGGCCTTCGACGAGGCCTGTGGTGACTGGCTCGATGCGCAGCCGGATCTGCCGGTGATCGCTTGCGGCATGGTCGGCAGTGCGCAGGGCTGGCGCGAAGCGGCTTACTGCGAGACGCCGGCGGACGTCGCCCATCTCGGAAATTCCCTACAAACCGTTGTCAGTCTGCGCGGTACGCCGGTGCATATCGTCCCGGGCGTGATCCAGCGTTCGCGTCTGCCGAATGTAATGCGCGGCGAAGAAACCCAAGTCCTCGGCGTGCTGCAAAGTCTGCCGGCCGAGGCAGGTAACGACCTGCTGATCGGCCTGCCCGGCAGCCATTCGAAGTGGGTGGAGGTGGTCGATGGCCGCATCACCCATTTCGACACGTTCATGACCGGCGAAGTGTTTGCCGTGCTCAGCGAGCACAGCATTCTCGGCCGTACCCAACAACCGAGCGCGACCTTCGATGCGCAGGCGTTCGATCGCGGCGTGCAAATCGCGCTGTCGACAGATGCCGAGTTAGGTGTGCTGTCGACCTTGTTCAGCGCCCGTACCCTCGGCCTGACCGGTGAACTGAGCCCGAGCGCTCAGGCGGATTATCTGTCCGGTCTGATGATCGGCCATGAGCTGGCCGCGCTCGCCAATGTGCAGCGGCGCCGGCGCAATCAAGCGAATCTTCCAGCGATCGTGCTCATCGGCAATGCGCTTCTGTGCGCACGCTATCAACGCGCGCTCGATGCCTGCGGCTTTGCTCGGGTAACGCTGGCCGAGCAGGCGACCGAGCGTGGCCTGTGGCAACTGGCGCGTGCCGCCGGACTGATCGATTCCTCATCCCGTTAACCCTGACTGGAGGCCTGACATGCTCAAGCAAGCACTGGCACAAAACGGTCTGATCGCGATTCTGCGTGGCCTGCAACCGCAGGAAGCGGCGGCTGTCGGAGAAGTCCTGTATTCCGCCGGATTTCGCGTCATCGAAGTACCGCTCAATTCCCCATCGCCGTACGAAAGCATCCGCATCCTGCGTGATGCGCTGCCCGCCGATTGCCTGATCGGTGCCGGCACGGTGCTCAGCCCCGAGCAGGTCGAGCAGGTCAAAGCGGCTGGCGGCCAAGTGATCGTCATGCCGCACAGCGATGCCAAGGTATTGCGCGCGGCGAAAGCGGCGGGGCTGTTCCTGTCGCCGGGTGTGGCCACGCCGACCGAAGCCTTCGCCGCACTGGCTGAGGGCGCGGACATTCTCAAGCTGTTTCCGGCCGAACAAATGAACCCGGCGGTCGTCAAGGCCTGGCTGGCGGTGTTGCCAGCCGGCACGGTGCTGGCGCCGGTCGGCGGGATCACACCGGACAACATGCAGGCCTTTATCGATGCCGGTGTGAAAGGTTTCGGCCTCGGTTCCGGTCTGTTCAAACCGGGCATGACGCCCGAGCAGGTGGCGGTCAATGCCAAGGCCTACGTGGCTGCCTGGAAAGCCCTGCGTTAAGACTTTTTGGCGCTGTGTGCGCTGCATCTAATAAAAGCTGCATTTACAAAAGAGAGCAGAGATGAAAATCACCAAACTCACGACCTTCATCGTTCCGCCGCGCTGGTGCTTCCTCAAGGTCGAAACCGACGAGGGCGTGACCGGTTGGGGCGAGCCTGTGGTCGAAGGGCGCGCGCATACCGTAGCTGCTGCGGTGGAAGAATTGTCCGACTACCTGATCGGCAAAGACCCACGCAATATCGAAGACATCTGGACCGTGCTCTATCGCGGTGGCTTCTACCGTGGCGGCGCGATTCACATGAGCGCGCTGGCCGGTATCGACCAAGCGCTGTGGGACATCAAGGGCAAGGCCCTCGGCGTGTCGGTCAGCGATCTGCTCGGTGGCCAGGTGCGCGACAAGATTCGTGTGTATTCGTGGATCGGCGGCGACCGTCCGGCCGACACCGCGCGTGCGGCGAAAGAAGCAGTGAGCCGTGGTTTCACTGCGGTAAAAATGAACGGCACCGAAGAACTGCAGTTCCTCGACACTTTCGAGAAAGTCGACCTCGCCTTGGCCAACGTTGCCGCCGTGCGTGATGCGGTGGGGCCGAACGTCGGTATCGGCGTCGATTTCCACGGCCGCGTGCACAAGCCGATGGCCAAGGTGCTGATGAAGGAGCTCGACCCGTACAAACTGATGTTCATCGAAGAACCGGTGCTCAGCGAAAACTACGAAGCATTGAAAGAACTGGCGCCGCTGACCAGCACGCCGATTGCCCTCGGCGAGCGGCTGTTCTCGCGCTGGGACTTTAAACGGGTGTTGAGCGAAGGCTACGTCGACATTATCCAGCCGGATGCCTCCCACGCTGGCGGCATCACCGAAACCCGCAAGATCGCCAACATGGCCGAAGCCTACGACGTCGCGCTGGCGCTGCATTGCCCGCTGGGACCGATCGCGCTGGCTGCCTGTTTGCAACTCGACGCGGCTTGTTACAACGCGTTTATCCAAGAGCAGAGCCTGGGCATCCATTACAACGAGAGCAACGACTTGCTCGACTATGTGAAGGATCCGCGCGTGTTCGACTACGACCAAGGCTTCGTGAAGATTCCGAACGGCCCGGGGCTGGGCATCGAGATCAACGAGGAATACGTGATCGAACGCGCCGCCGTCGGCCACCGCTGGCGCAACCCGATCTGGCGTCATGCCGATGGCAGCTTTGCCGAGTGGTGATCTCCTGATTCAGCACTGATCCCTGTGGGAGCGAGCCTGCTCGCGAATGCAATGTCACATCCGCCATCCATGTGACTGACCCGACGCTTTCGCGAGCAGGCTCGCTCCCACAGTTTGATCTCCAGGGAGAGGAGATCTGCGTCATGACCTCAACAAACATAAAAAGAGGCTCTCCTCATGCAAACGCATACCCTCTCCGGGCAGGCGTCTTTAGTCACGCCTAGCCGCAAGCGATTTTTCATCATGGTGTTGCTGTTCATCACCGTGGTCATCAACTACCTGGACCGCAGCAACCTGTCGATTGCCGCGCCGGCGCTGACCAGTGAGCTGGGCATCGATCCGGTTCACGTCGGTCTGATCTTCTCCGCCTTCGGCTGGACTTACGCTGCCATGCAGATCCCCGGCGGCTGGCTGGTCGATCGCGTGCCGCCGCGCATCCTTTACAGCGTCGCGCTGCTGCTGTGGTCGGTGGCCACGGTGATGCTCGGTTTCGTCAGCAGCTTCATCGCCCTGTTCGCGCTGCGCATGGCCGTCGGTGCGCTGGAAGCGCCGGCCTATCCGATCAACAGCCGCGTGGTCACCACTTGGTTCCCTGAGCGCGAGCGCGCCACGGCGATCGGTTTCTACACTTCCGGACAGTTTGTCGGTCTGGCTTTCCTGACCCCGGTGCTGGCGTGGCTGCAACATGAATTCGGCTGGCACATGGTGTTCGTCGCCACCGGCGCGGTGGGCATTCTCTGGGCGCTGATCTGGTACGCGGTGTATCGCGAGCCGCGCGATTTCAAAGGCACTAACCAGGCGGAAATCGACCTGATCCGCGAAGGCGGCGGGCTGGTCGATATCCAGGCCGAGGCGGCCAAGGTCAAAGCCAAATTCAGCTGGACCGATCTCGGCATCGTCCTCAGCAAACGCAAGTTGTGGGGCATTTACCTCGGCCAGTTCTGTCTGAACTCGACGCTGTGGTTCTTCCTCACCTGGTTCCCGACCTATCTGGTGAAATACCGCGGCATGGACTTCATCAAGTCCGGCCTGCTTGCATCGCTGCCGTTTCTCGCCGCGTTCGTCGGCGTGTTGTGCTCGGGATTCTTTTCCGACTTCCTGATCCGGCGCGGCTACACCGTGGGCTTCGCACGCAAGTTGCCGATCATTGGCGGGCTGCTGATTTCGACTTCGATCATCGGCGCCAACTTTGTCGAGTCGACGCCGCTGGTGATTGCATTCCTCGCCCTGGCATTTTTCGGCAACGGGCTGGCGTCGATCACCTGGTCGCTGGTCTCGACGCTAGCGCCGGCGCGTTTGCTCGGCCTGACCGGTGGCGTGTTCAACTTCATCGGCAATCTTTCGGCGATTGCTACGCCGATCGTGATCGGCTTCCTCGCCAGCGGTGATTCGTTCGCGCCGGCGATCACCTACATCGCGGTGCTCGCGCTGGTCGGTGCCTTGTCCTACGTGCTGCTGGTGGGCAAGGTCGAGCGTATCGAGTTGTAGTGCTCTGCGTCGGGCGACCATAATGCCGCCCGTTCCTTCGCTCAACGGTAAAAGGCTGGATATGCAGGAAGACGCCCCGGAAAAAACCAAGGACGCCGCGCCCACCGGCACCCAGACGCTGCTGCGCGGCCTCGGTGTGGTGCAGGCGGTGGCCAGTGGCGCGCGTGATCTCAAGGAGATTGCCCGGCTGATCGGTACCACGCGCAGCACTACCCATCGTCTGGCCAGCTGTCTGGTCGACGAGCGTTATCTGCGCGTAGTGCCGCAAATCGGTTATCTGCTCGGGCCGAAGCTGATCGAACTGGGCTTTCAGGCCCGCGAAGAGTTGCCGCTGGTGACGTTGGCCGGACCGTATCTGGATGAGTTGTCGGCGCTGACCGGCGATACCGTGCACCTCGGAATCCGCGAAGGCGACGAAGTGCTGTACCTATTGAAGAACCCCGGGCGCAACGGGCCGGAAATGCGCTCGCGGGTTGGCCATCGCATGCCGCTGGTACGCACCGGGATCGGCAAGGCCTTGATGCTCGACGATTCGCCGCAGGACTGGCGGCGGCTGTACGACATCAGCCTGCCGGCGGGTGGCAAAAGTCAGTTCTGGCCGCAGCATCCACAGCAGTCGTGGGAACAGCTTGAGCAGCGCATGGGCGAATACGTTGCCGGTGGCTACGCGTTCGATCTGGAAGACAACGAACCGTCGATCCGCTGTGTGGCGGCGCCAATTCGTGATGCGAGCAAGGGCATAGTCGCGGCGATCAGTATCGCCAGCACCGTGCCGTACATGCCGCTGGAAAAAATGGCCGAGTTGATCCCCCTGCTCAAAGGGGTCACAACCCGGCTGTCGGCGGAGCTTGGTTTGAAGGTATAGCCCTAAGGTTTAGGCCTTCAGCGTCGCCATGTCGATGACGAAGCGGTACTTCACATCACCGGCAATCATCCGCGCATAGGCTTCATTGATATTGCGGATGTCGAGCATTTCGATGTCGCAGGTGATGTTGTGTTCGGCGCAGAAATCCAGCACTTCCTGGGTTTCGGCGATACCACCGATCAAGGAACCGGCCAGCACACGGCGGCTCATCACCAGTTTGCCGGCGTGCACGGGTGGGTTCACCGGCTCGATCAGGCCGACCAGAATGTGCACACCGTCGAAACGCAAGGTGTCGAGGTACGGGTTCAAGTCGTGTTGCACCGGAATGGTATCGAGCAGGAAGTCGAAGTAGCCGGCCGCGGCCTTCATCTGCTCGGCATCGGTGGAGACGATGACGTGATCAGCGCCCTGACGGCGACCTTCTTCAGCCTTGCTCGCCGAGCGGGTGAACAGCGTGACTTCCGCGCCCATGGCCTTGGCGAACTTGATGCCCATGTGGCCGAGGCCGCCCATGCCGAGAATCCCGACCTTGTCACCGGCCTTGACGCCGTAGTGCTTGAGCGGCGAGTAAGTGGTGATGCCGGCGCAGAGAATCGGTGCGGCGCTGGCCAGAGCGAGTTTCTCGGGGATGCGCACAACGAAGTGTTCGCTGACCACGATGCTGTCCGAATAACCGCCCATGGTGTTGCTGCCATCAACCCGATCCGGGGTGGCGTAGGTCATGGTCGGGCCTTCGAGGCAATATTGCTCGAGGTTCGCCTGACAGGCTTCGCAGCTGCGGCAGGAATCGACCATGCAGCCTACGCCAACCAGATCGCCTATCTTGTGACGGGTGACATTCGCACCGACTGCGGTGACTTTTCCGACGATCTCATGGCCAGGCATCAGCGGATAAACGGCGATGCCCCATTCGTTGCGTGCCTGATGGATGTCGGAATGGCAGACGCCGCAGTAGAGAATTTCGATCGCCACGTCGTCGGCGCGCGGGCTGCGGCGTTCGAATTTCATCGGGGCGAGGGGAGTGGTGGCCGATTGGGCGGCATAGCCGATGGCGGTGTACATGAAGGACCTCGCAAAAACAGTGACAAGTGAGGCGGTGAATTCTGGCCGTCAGACGCGGGTGCGGCCATGACGATTTCTCCGGGTCTCATGCCTAATCCTCCGGCATGCGGGTTTCGGCGATCGCATTGGTCAGCGGATCTGCGATGATGTTTTCATCCACTTTTCCGTGAATTTTACGAAGACCTATTCGATGCAGTTGACCCGTCATCTTGATGCCAATGCCCGGCTGGTTTCGCTGATCGAACCGCTGGCGCTGCGCGATGGCTACAGCCAGACCGGCCTGCCCGGTGTGCAGATCCTGCGCGCCAGTTGCGACGTCGCCCGTGGCCCGCACATTTACGAGCCGAGCCTGATGATCATCGCCCAGGGCAGCAAACTGGCGTTCCTCGGCCCACGAACCATGGAATACGGCGCCGGGCATTACCTGATCCAGGCGCTGCCGGTGCCGTTCGAATGTGAAACCTTTGCCTTGCCCGACGCGCCATTGCTCGGTGTGTCGGTGGCGATCGATCGCGTCCTGCTCGGCGAACTGGTGCTGGCCATGGGGCTGGCGCCGGGGCGGCATATTCCGGCGCAGACGCCGGAGTCGATGACCTCGGTGGTGCTCGACGATGGCATGCGCGGTTGTGTCGAACGGCTGCTCAGCTGTCTGCACGATCCGCTGGAATGCCAGATTCTCGGCCCGGCGCGGGTCCGCGAGTTGTTGTTCGTTGCGTTGCGCGGGCCGCAGGCGGATGTATTGCGTGCGTTGGTCGAGCAACAAGGGCAATTCGCCCGGGTGGCGGCGTCGATCAGCCATCTGCATGCGCATTACACCGAGCCGCTGAATGTCGAGACACTGGCCGGTTGCGCGAACATGAGCGTGTCGACGTTTCATGAGCATTTCAAGCGCAGCACGTTGTTGTCGCCGGTGCAGTATCTCAAGCGTTTGCGCTTGTTGAAGGCGCAGACGCTGCTGGTGGCGGAGGGGCTGGGCGTGGCGCAGGTGGCGCATCGGGTGGGGTATCAGAGCACGTCGCAGTTCAGCCGCGAGTACAAGCGCTACTTCGAACGCAGTCCGGGGGATGAGCGCGCTGCCTGATCCGCCGTTATTCCCTGTGGGAGCGAGCCTGCTCGCGAAGGCGCTGGATCAGTCGACATCATCTTCATATGACACACCGCTTTCGCAAGCAGGCTCGCTCCCACAGTTGTTTTGTGGTGTCAGGGGAATTTTGGGCAACAAAAAGGCCCCCATTTCGGGAGCCTTGTTGTTCAGCGTTTCGTCTTACATGTTCGGGTAAGTCGGGCCGCCGGCACCTTCCGGCGCCACCCAGGTGATGTTCTGCGCAGGGTCCTTGATGTCACAGGTCTTGCAGTGCACGCAGTTCTGGGCGTTGATCTGGAAGCGCTTCTCGCCGTCTTCCTTGGTGATCACTTCGTATACGCCGGCCGGGCAGTAACGCTGCGCCGGTTCGTCGTACAACGGCAGGTTTTTGCTGATCGGGATGCTCGGATCAGTCAGCTTCAAGTGGCATGGCTGCTCTTCTTCGTGGTTGGTACCGGAGATGAACACCGAGCTGAGTTTGTCGAAACTCAGTTTGCCGTCAGGTTTCGGGTAATCGATCTTCTTGCAGTCGGCCGCGAGCTTGAGGCAGGCGTAATCCGGCTTGGTGTCGCGCAGGGTGAACGGCAGTTTGCCGCCGAAGATGTTCTGGTCCAGCCAGTTGAAACCACCGCCGATGATCGCGCCGTACTTGTGGATCGCCGGGCCGAAGTTACGGCTGGCGAACAGTTCTTCATGCAGCCAGCTATTCTTGAATGCGTCGACGTAAGTGGTCAGTTCGACGGTGCAATCCTGCTCGGCGAACAGCGCATCTGCCACCGATTCCGCCGCGAGCATGCCGGACTTCATCGCGGTGTGGCTGCCTTTGATCTTGGCGAAGTTCAGGGTGCCGAGATCGCAACCGATCAGCGCGCCGCCCTTGAAGACCATTTTCGGCAGCGAGTTCAGGCCGCCCTTGGCGATGGCGCGAGCGCCGTAGCTGACGCGCTTGCCGCCTTCCAGATATTGCTTGAGCACCGGGTGATGCTTGAGGCGCTGGAACTCATCGAACGGCGACAGGTAAGTGTTGCTGTAGGACAGGTCGACGATCAGACCGACCACCACCTGATTGTTTTCCAGGTGATAGAGGAACGAGCCGCCGGTGTTCTCGGTGCCCATGATGTCCAGCGGCCAGCCGGCGGTGTGCACCACCAGGCCTGGCTGATGCTTGGCCGGGTCGATTTCCCAGATTTCTTTCAGACCAATGCCGTAGTGCTGAACGTCGGCATCGCTGTCGAGGTTGTAGCGCTTGATCAGTTGCTTGCCGATGTGGCCACGGCAGCCTTCGGCGAACAGCGTGTATTTGCCACGCAGTTCCATGCCAGGGGTGTACAGGCCTTCTTTCGGGTTGCCTTCACGGTCGACGCCCAGATCACCGGTGATGATCCCGCGCACTACGCCGTTTTCATCGATCAGCGCTTCCTGAGCGGCGAAGCCCGGATAGATTTCCACACCCAGATTCTCGGCCTGCTGAGCCAGCCAGCGGCACAGGTTGCCCAGGGAGATAATGTAGTTGCCTTCGTTGTGCATGGTCTTGGGCACAAAGAAGTCGGGAATCTTCTGCGCGCTGTCGGCGTTTTTCAGTACGAAAATGTCATCGCGCGTGACGGGCGTGTTCAGCGGCGCGCCGAGTTCTTTCCAGTCCGGGAACAGTTCGTTCAGGGCGCGGGGTTCGAACACCGCACCGGAGAGGATGTGTGCGCCGACTTCGGAGCCTTTTTCGACCACGCAGACGCTGATTTCCTTACCGGCGTCAGCGGCCTTCTGCTTCAAGCGGCAGGCGGCGGACAGACCAGCGGGGCCGGCACCGACGATGACGACGTCGAATTCCATGTATTCGCGTTCCACAGGCTATCTCCTACTCAAGGCTCAACAGTTTTTTTTCTAATATGGAGGTTTGATCTCGCATCCGTATTGCCTTTACGTTAACGTCAAAGGGAATATTGGCGAATCCACCTTTCTCTCTAGGCGGCGCATTATATCTACACCACTCCTAGCGTCCAATACAAACGTTTGTTTGAATCGCCTCCAGCCCTGATAAATCAAAGAAGCGCGGCTTATGACAGGGCATTTTGGCGTATTGACCAGAATGGGCGTTCCGGTCAAGATACGGGCGGTTTTGCGCTCGCCGTAGGCAGACTGGCGGTTTCAAGAGCACCTCTAAAGACAGGGCACAGGCAGTAGACGGTGATGCGCAGCGCAAGTCCGGCGCGCAGTTTACACAGCGTGAGAATGAATGACCCGACAGTCACCCCTGACGAACGGTCACCGCTCTTCGCGAAGTGAATCACCTCACATTCAAGCCGGCGTTTTTAGAGGTGCCCTTGTCGCCCGATGAGCATCATCCGCCAGGTTCGCCTAGGCGACTTTCTTTTCACCGGAGAGTAACGAGGAATCCATGAAGGTTCTTGTAGCTGTCAAACGCGTTGTGGATTACAACGTCAAGGTCCGCGTCAAGGCGGACAATTCCGGCGTCGACCTCGCCAACGTCAAGATGTCGATGAACCCGTTCTGCGAAATCGCCGTGGAAGAAGCCGTACGCCTGAAAGAGAAGGGCGTTGCGACTGAAATCGTCGTCGTCTCGATCGGCCCGACCACCGCTCAGGAGCAGCTGCGTACCGCACTGGCTCTGGGTGCCGACCGCGCCATCCTCGTCGAATCCGCTGAAGACCTGACCTCGCTGGCCGTGGCCAAGCTGCTCAAGGCCGTTGTCGACAAGGAACAGCCGCAGTTGGTGATCCTTGGCAAACAGGCGATCGACAGCGACAACAACCAGACCGGCCAGATGCTCGCGGCACTGAGCGGCTACGGTCAGGGCACCTTCGCGTCGAAAGTCGAAGTCTCCGGCGACAGCGTTGCCGTGACTCGCGAAATCGACGGCGGCGCGCAGACCGTTTCGCTGAAACTGCCGGCCATCGTCACCACCGACCTGCGTTTGAACGAGCCGCGCTATGCGTCCCTGCCAAACATCATGAAAGCCAAGAAGAAGCCTCTCGAAGTGCTGACTCCGGACGCTTTGGGCGTTTCCACCGCCTCCACCAACAAGACCCTGAAAGTCGAAGCGCCGGCTGCACGCAGCGCGGGCATCAAGGTCAAGTCGGTGGCTGAACTGGTTGAAAAACTCAAGAACGAAGCGAAGGTAATCTAAATGACTATCTTGGTTATTGCTGAACACGACAACAAAGTGCTGGCCCCGGCCACACTGAACACCGTGGCCGCTGCTGCCAAAATCGGTGGCGACATCCACGTTCTGGTAGCAGGTCAGGGCGCTGGCCCGGTGGCCGAAGCCGCAGCGAAAATCGCTGGCGTGAGCAAAGTCCTGAATGCTGACAACGCCGCTTACGCGCATCAGCTGCCAGAGAACGTAGCTCCGCTGGTTGCTGCTCTTGCCCATGAAGGCGGGGGCGCTGGCTACAGCCACATCCTGGCTGCCGCGACCTCCAACGGCAAAAACATCCTGCCGCGCGTTGCTGCTGCGCTGGACGTTGACCAGATCTCCGAGATCATCTCGGTAGAAAGCGCTGACACTTTCAAGCGTCCGATCTACGCCGGTAACGCCATCGCCACCGTGCAATCGACCGCCGCGATCAAAGTGATCACCGTGCGTGCCACCGGTTTCGATCCGGTTGCTGCTGAAGGTGGTTCGGCTGCCGTTGAAGCCGTTGGCGCTGCCCACGACGCCGGTACTTCGAGCTTCGTCAGCGAAGAGCTGGCCAAGTCCGACCGTCCCGAGCTGACCGCTGCCAAGATCGTCGTTTCCGGCGGCCGCGGCATGCAGAACGGTGACAACTTCAAACACCTGTACGCGCTGGCCGACAAGCTCGGCGCTGCTGTTGGCGCTTCGCGCGCTGCGGTCGACGCAGGTTTCGTACCGAACGACATGCAGGTCGGTCAGACCGGCAAGATCGTTGCGCCACAGCTGTACATTGCCGTCGGTATCTCCGGCGCGATCCAGCATCTGGCCGGTATGAAAGACTCCAAAGTGATCGTTGCGATCAACAAGGACGAAGAAGCGCCGATCTTCCAGGTGGCCGATTACGGCCTTGTGGCGGATCTGTTCGAAGCAGTACCTGAGCTGGAGAAGCTGGTCTAATCCGGCGTCTTCACTTATAAAGAGCCCGGCCTGTTGGTCGGGCTTTTTTTTGTCTCGAATTTCAAGCGGGAGCGTTTTGCCATGGATCTGCGCTGCGGATGGTTGTTGGGATGGGTGCTGTTGCCAGGTCTGGCCACGGCCGCTGGCAAGTGCGAGCGCCTGGTTGTCACCGGCAGCCCGGATGCGCCGCCCTATCTGTGGCAGGACCCGCAAAACCCCAAGCGCCTGATCGGCGCCAGTGCCGATCTGTTGCAGCAAGTGGCCAAGGATCTGGGCATCAAAGTTGACCTGCTCTACGCCGGCAAACGCTCGCAGGCCCTCGATGAAGTGCGCAGCGGGCGCATGGACATGCTGGCCGACGCGCCGTTGACCGTGAATGAGCTGGAAAACCTCGACTACATCCATCCGCCACTGCTGGAAAACGACTATCTGGTGTGGACGCGCAAAGGCTCGACGCTGGCCTACGGCGAGGCCAGCGACCTGAAGGGCCATGCCGGCGCGGTGTCGGAAAAGTCTCGGATGACCCAGGCATTCGGCACTTTCGCCGAACAGAATCTGACCCTGACGCGGACAGCCAATCTTACCCAGGCCCTGCAGAAACTTCTTTTGGGCGAGGTGGAATATGTTCTCGCCGGACGGTATTCAGGCCTGGCCGCCGCGCAGACATTGGGCATGACCAGCGATCTGTTGGCGTTCGAACAACCCATCGACCGGCCGGGTCTGTTCCTCGCGGTTTCGCATAACTCGGCCTGCAACGATCCGTGGTTGCGCGGACAGCTCGCCAAAAAGATGACAGAATTGCCCGCGTCCGGACTGACGGAAGCCGCGCTGCAACGCAACATCGAGCGCTGGAAGGCGCAACAGCAACAGTCGCCACAACCTGTCAGTGCCCCAAAACAGTAGGGATTCTTAGTGAGTATTCGACCTTTTTTCGCGGCTGTGGCCGTTCTGGCCCTGGCCGGGTGCGCATCCGATCCGGCACCCAGTGAACAAATGCGTTTGACCGAACAAGCCATCGTGCAGGCCAAGGCAGTCGGCGCTACCGCCGACGAAGTGCCGGAAATGCAGCTGGCCGAAACCAAGTACAACCGCGCCAAAGGCAGCATGGCCGACGAGTCCTATCGCAACGCGCGCATGCGTGCCGAGCAGGCCGAACTGGATGCACGTCTGGCCGAAGCCAAGGTGCTGACGAAAAAAAGTGAAGAGCAACTCAATGTGCTCAATACCCGCATTGTCCGCCTGCGCAAGCAGCTGCAACTGGGGGAAGCGCAATGAGCCTCAAGTCCAACGCTTTCGGTATCCTGCTCCTCGCCGGTTGCGCCAGCCTGTACGGCTGCGCTGGCCAGCACAGTGAGGCGGCGCTGCAACAGGCCGGCGCTGATTTCCAGAAGGTCAAGGAAGATTCCAACGTCCTGCGCATTGCGCCGAAAGACGTGATCCGCGCCGGCGAATCCCTGGCCCGTGCCGATCGGCTGTCGACCTATTGGGGCAGCGGTGCCGACGTGGTGCATTACGCCTACTTGAGCCAGCGCTACAGCGAAATCGCCCGCGAGCACACCAACCAGGCGCTCAACGAGGAACGCGCAGCCAAGCTCGAGCTTGAGCGTCAGCGTCTGCAACTGGCTCTGCGCGAGTCGAAGCTGCTCAGTGTGCAGCAGCAGGGCAAGTGGCTGGAGGAACAGATCGAGGCGCTGGCCACCACACAGACCGACCGGGGGCTGGTCATGACCCTCGGCGACGTGTTGTTCGACACCGGCCAGGCGGAACTGAAAAACTCGGCCAACCGTGTCGTGCTGAAGATCGTCCAGTTCCTGCAACTCAACCCCAAGCGCGTGGTGCGCATCGAGGGCTACACCGACAGCACCGGTGGCAAACAGGAAAACCTCAAACTGTCCCGCGATCGTGCGCAGTCGGTAGCTGACGTGCTGGTCGATCTGGGCATCGATGAAAAACGCATTCAGGTCGAAGGTTATGGCGACCAGTTCCCGGTTGACGCCAACGCCTCCGAGCGCGGCAGGGCGCAGAACCGCCGGGTGGAAATCGTGTTCTCTGACGAAAAAGGCCAGCTCGGCGCCGCCCGTTGAGGGTTGCGTCTCTGGAAAGCCCGGACTGTCATGCAGTGCCGGGCTTTTTTATGTCTGTCGATTGCTGCGCAAAACCGTACAGATGGGGCAGACACCCCACTGTACGGTCGAGTAATCTGGCAACTGTCCCAGTACACTTCTAAACTGTTCCGGTATTGTTTCACACAAGAATAAAACGCCCGTGAAATCGAGTGCTGCGTCATGACCAATCTCTTGCTCTACCAACGTATTGCTCAGCAACTGGCCGAAGACATCCGCCGTGGTGTCTATCAACCGGGGGAGCGCGTGCCTTCGGTGCGCAAGATGAGTTCGCAGCTCAACGTCAGTCATGCGACGGTGTTGCAGGCTTACGCCAACCTTGAAGATCAGGGCCTGATCCGCGCTCGGCCGCAGTCGGGTTACTACGTGCACCAGACCCCAGCGCTGACCGCGCCGACGCCGGATATTGCCCGGGTCGAACGGCCGGGGCTGGTGACGCGCAGCAGCATCATTCAGCAGGTATTGGTCGAATCCCGCCGCGAAGGCGTGTTTCCGCTGGGCGCTGCGGTGCCGAGCGTCGATTATCTGCCGGTGCGCGCGCTGCATCAGCAACTGGCCAAGGTCACCCGGTTTCACAGTCCACGGGCGTTCAGCTACATGTTCAGCCCCGGCTTCGAACCGCTGCGTCGGCAAGTCGCGATCCGCATGCGTGACGCCGGCGTGGTGGTCGATCCGTCGGAAGTGGTGATTACCCACGGCTGTGTCGACGCCTTGCAGATGTCATTGCGTGTGCTGACCCGGCCGGGGGATCTGATCGCTGCCGAATCACCGACCTATTACGGCCTGCTGCAACTGGCCGATCTGCTTGGCCTGAAGGTCATCGAAATCCCCAGCGACCCCGCCACCGGCATGAGCCTGGAAGCCTTGCAACTGGCCGCCAACCAATGGTCGATCAAGGCGTTGGTGCTGACCACGCGCCTGAGCAATCCCCTCGGCGGAACCATGCCGGAAGAGCGGCAGAAACAGTTGCTGCGGCTGGCCTCGGATTTCGACATTCAGATTGTCGAAGACGATATCTACGGCGAACTGATGTTCGAGCAGGGCCGTACCAAGGCGCTGAAGGCTTACGACAGGCTGGATCGGGTGATCTACTGCTCGAGCTTCTCCAAAACCTTGTCGCCAGGTGTGCGTATCGGCTGGATGATCGCCGGCAAATACCAACAGGAAATCCAGCGCCTGCAAACCTTCAGCACCCATTCGGCCTGCAGCGTCACGCAGATGGCGATTGCCGCCTATCTGGAAAACGGCGGTTATGACCGGCATTTACGCTACATTCGCCAGGAATACCGGAAAAACCTCAGCGCGTTCCAGCTGGCGGTTCAACAGCATTTCCCTGAAGGCACGCAGATGTCCCGGCCAACGGGCGGTTTCATCCTTTGGGTGAGCTTGCCGGGGCGGGTCAACACCCAGGAATTGCATGTCCGCGCACTGCAACAAGGCATCAGCATCGCGCCGGGTCTGATCTTCAGCAATACCGAGCAGTTCAACCACTGTATCCGCCTCAACTGCGGCATTCCGTGGAACCGCGAAGCGGAGCGCGCGCTGATGACGCTGGGTCTGTTGGCCACCCAACTGTGTCAGGAAATGGCTGGCGGATTCTGAACGAGGAGGGCGGTGGTGCTTGTCATGTGACGCACAACAAGCGAGCATGTGGCCCTCTGCCGTTAGTTCGTTGGGTCCATGAAAGCCATTGTTCCTGCCGCGTGGGTATTGCTGGGTTTGTTGATGATCGGTCAGGCACCGGGTGTCATGGCGGCCGCAGCCCAGGAAAAACCGGCAGCGACCAGTACGACGAAGAAAGCCGTCAAAACCGTGGCTCCGGCAAAAACAGCCCAGGCCAAAAAAAACGCCACGGTGAAGAAGCGCCGCCCGGTTGCCTCGAAGTCGAAATCCGCCAGCGAAGTGGCCAAGACCAAATTGCCGCCGGCAAAACTCGATCTCAGCCTGCCCAAGGATATGGTTGAAGACCTGAAGCCACAGGGCACCGTAGAACTGCCCAAACGCGAGGCGATCCTGCCGCAGATGTTTGGCGAAAAAGATAACGGCTTCCAGCTCAACGGCCGCTTGCTCAGCAATGAAATGGAGTTGCAATTGCGCAACGAAGCGCGACGCGATGTGGAAGGCGCGGCGCTGGATTTCGAATTCAAGCAATAGATGCAGGCCTCTGCGACGCGCAGAGCAGACGCTTCGTCGGAGACTGCCCGGTCACTTTTACTTATCGTTGAAAAGCCGCTTGTAGCAATTTGAAACAGCTGTTTTAGCGGTTACTCTGTCCCCCGTCTCTTTACACATCGCCCGTCGCGAGGATCTGTTCGTCATGAAATGCCGTGAAGGCTGTGGCGCTTGCTGCATTGCCCCCTCCATCAGTTCGCCGATCCCCGGCATGCCCGATGGCAAACCCGCCGGCGAACGTTGCGTGCAACTGTCGGTCGATAACCTGTGCAGCATTTTCGGCCGTCCGGAACGTCCGGCTGTGTGCTCGGGTTTCGCTGCGGATGTCGAGGTTTGCGGCAGCAGTTCAGAAGAAGCGATCAGATTGATCGGCTGGTGGGAGCAGATGACGGCGGCATGATGTGTTCACGAACGGAACTTCAACAATAAGGAATAACACTATGGGTTCGCTGCACCGTATCGCTGTGTTGTGTGGTCTGACTGCCGTACTTGCCACTTCGGTCGTCCACGCGGAAGACTGGAAAGTTGCCAAGAACGAAGACGGCATCAAGGTTTCCCTGAGCGAAATACCCGGTTCGGATTACAAGTCCTACCAAGGCGTTGCGCTGATGAAAACCACCGTTGCCAAACTGCGCGCCTTGCAGGAAGACGTCTCCGGCGCCTGCGCGTGGATTCACGAATGCAAGAGCCAGAAACTGCTCAAGCACGAAGGCGATCTGAGCTGGACCTATTCGCAATTCAATACGCCATGGCCGGTGACCCCGCGTGATTCGGTGTTGAAGATCACCACTGTTGAGGGCGCCGATGGCAGCCTGACCCGTAATCTTGAGGGCGTGCCGACCTATCTGCCGGAAGAAAAAGGCTTCGTGCGGGTCCAGCAAGTCAAAGGCTTCTGGAAGTTCGTGCCTAAAGGCGATCAGGTTGAAGTGACTTACCAGGTGCACACCGAGCCGGGCGGTAGCGTGCCGGCCATGGTCGCCAACAAGTTTGTGGTGGATGCGCCATTCAATACCCTGAAAGCGCTGAAAGAACGCGCCGAGAAATAATCAATTGGCTGTAAGCAAAACGCCCCGATCGCTTCGGGGCGTTTTGTTTCGTCTCTAAATTGTATTTCCAGATATGCGTTGCACGAAATTTTCACAAAGTCTCCAAGACAATTCGCCCGCACTTGTTGACTGCCATTGCGTTGCCAGCCTTCGAATGAAAGTCTCGAAGGGCTGGGCAGTAATCAATGGCAATGGTGTGAACGATCGTGCAACATTTGCGCACCGCGCACGCCCCGGGGTCTGGATTGACCAATAGAGGGCATGGCGCCGCTGTATTTTTGCAACTTCAACTTCCAATGGGTCCTAAAACGACATGGCAAACCCGGACGCCCTGAGTCAGCAGCGATCTTCTGCTCGTCTGCTGCAACCGACCGTCAAATCGCATCTGGCCTACACGCTGCTGTGCGCGCTGGTCATGATGGTGATGTTTTCCGCGCTGCGCCTCGCGCTGCTGGTCTACAACCGCGAGATGATCCTCGACACCCCGGCCGCGACCTTCCTTGAAGCGTTTGTCAACGGTCTGCGTTTCGACCTGCGCCTGGTGGTCTACCTGTGCATTCCGCTGGTGCTGGCGCTGTTCAGTGCCCGGGCCATGGCCGCGCGCGGTTTCTTCCGTCTGTGGCTGACCGTCGCCTCGAGCATCGCGCTGTTCCTCGGCCTGATGGAAATGGACTTCTACCGCGAGTTTCACCAGCGCCTCAATGGTCTGGTGTTCCAGTACGTGAAGGAAGACCCGAAAACCGTAATGAGCATGCTCTGGTACGGTTTCCCGGTGGTGCGCTACGTGCTGGCGTGGGTAATCGGCACGGTCATTCTGACCCTGGCGTTCAAAGGTGCCGACCGCGCCACCCGCCCGCGCGGACCGTTCAGCGGGGGCAGCGTCAGCTCCCGTCAGGTTGCGCCGTGGTACACCCGCCTGGCGGTGTTCGTGGTCTGCCTGCTGATCTGCGTGGTCGCCGCTCGCGGCACCCTGCGTCAAGGCCCGCCGATGCGTTGGGGTGACGTCTACACCACCGATTCCAACTTCGCCAACCAGCTCGGCCTCAACGGCACGCTGTCGCTGGTCGCCGCAGCCAAGGCGCGCATGGGCGAAGACCGCGACAATATCTGGAAAGCCACGCTGCCTCAGGAACAGGCGCAGCAAGTGGTGCGCGACATGCTGCTGATGCCGGACGACAAACTGGTCGATGCCGACATCGCCGCTGTTCGCCGCGACTACATGCCGCCGGCCGACAAGACCCTGCCGATCAAGAACGTCGTGGTGATCCTGATGGAAAGCATGGCCGGTCACTCGGTCGGTGCTTTGGGCGCGCCGGGCAATATCACCCCGTACCTGGACAAGCTGTCGAAGGAAGGTCTGCTGTTCGACCGTTTCTTCTCCAACGGCACCCACACCCATCAGGGCATGTTCGCGACCATGGCCTGCTTCCCCAACCTGCCAGGTTTCGAATACCTGATGCAGACCCCGGAA
Source organism: Pseudomonas sp. FP1762 (assembly GCF_030687105.1). NCBI lineage: Bacteria > Pseudomonadati > Pseudomonadota > Gammaproteobacteria > Pseudomonadales > Pseudomonadaceae > Pseudomonas > Pseudomonas sp. FP1762. The sequence goes on along the minus strand of NZ_CP117458.1, from coordinate 4,274,901 downwards.
GGCAGCCACAAACTGTCCGGCCTGCCGCAGTTGCTCAGCGCCCGCGACTATGACGACGTCTATGTCTACAACGGCGATTTCGCCTGGGATAACCAGTCGGGCTTCTTCAGCAACCAGGGCATGACCAACTTCGTTGGCCGCAATGACTTCGTCAACCCGGTGTTCTCCGATCCGACCTGGGGCGTGTCCGACCAGGACATGTTCGATCGTGGCCTGCAAGAACTGAAGGCGCGGGAAAACGGCAAGCCGTTCTACGCGCTGCTGCAAACCCTGTCCAACCACACACCGTACGCCTTGCCGACGCCATTGCCGGTCGAGCGCGTGACTGACCGTGGCAGCCTCAACGAACACCTGACCGCCATGCGCTACTCCGATTGGGCGCTCGGCCAGTTCTTCGAGAAGGCGCGCAAAGAGAAGTACTTCAACGAAACCCTGTTCGTCATCGTCGGCGACCATGGCTTCGGCAACGAGCGCCAGATCACTGAAATGGACCTGGGCCGCTTCAACGTGCCGATGCTGATGATTGCCCCGGGCATTCAGCAGAAGTTCGGTACCCGCGACCACACCGTGGGCACGCAGATCGACATCGTACCGACCATCATGGGCCGTCTCGGTGGCGAAGTGCGTCACCAGTGCTGGGGCCGTGATCTGCTCAACCTGCCGCAGGGCGATACCGGTTTCGGTGTGATCAAGCCATCGGGCAGCGAACAGACCACCGCCATTGTCACCGCCGACCAGATTCTGGTGCTGCCGCGTGACAAGGACATGGGCCCGAAAATCTGGCAATACCAGCTCGGCGCCAACCCGCACGCCGAAGTAGTGCCGGACGCGCCGCGCACTGCCGAACTCAAACTCAAACTTGAGGCGTTCCTGCAAACCGCGACCAAGAGCCTGCTCGATAACACCGCCGGTGTTATTCATGGCAAGCCGGACTGATCACTTCTTAAAGTCCACGCAATAAAAAAGAGGCCCTTGAACAAGGGCCTCTTTTTTTACCGCGTCAAATCGTCATATCTTGCCGAGTAACAACAGCACCAGCAGCACGACCAACACCACGCCGATAATGCCCGACGGGCCATAACCCCAACTTCTGGAGTGCGGGAAGACCGGCAGACCACCGATCAGCAACAGGATCAGGATGATGATTAGAATTGTGCCCATGGGTGATTTCCTTGTTCAGAGTCTGGAAGAGTCTTGATGCTCAGTGGGCAGCTGGAGAGCAACTAAATTCCAGCCGGCTTACATGTTCCGACTTGCGCCGATGAAAAAAAATTCAATGTTTTTTTAATGTATTTGGATTGCTCGGTTATTTCCTTTCCAGCAAAAAGATCGCAGCCTCGTTGCACTCGTCAGCTCCTGCATGAGACCAACCGGAAAACAATGACGGCTGGAATCTTTTGATCCTCCATTCAGCAACTGGATGGAGCGTGGGCGAACGAAGTTCCTTCGCTACACTCGGCGCATCTCTCCCGGAACAACAAGGCTGTCCGCTATGCAAAATCGCATGATGATCACTGGTGCAGGCTCAGGCCTGGGTCGCGAAATCGCGCTGCGCTGGGCCCGTGAAGGCTGGCGGCTGGCCTTGTCCGATGTCAGTGAGCCCGGCCTGCAGGAAACCCTGAAGCTGGTGCGCGAGGCGGGCGGTGACGGTTTCATCCAGCGCTGCGACGTGCGCGATTACAGCCAGCTCACCGCCTTCGCCCAAGCCTGCGAAGAGAAGCTCGGCGGCATCGACATCATCGTCAACAATGCCGGCGTCGCCTCGGGCGGGTTTTTCAGCGAGTTGTCGCTGGAAGACTGGGACTGGCAGATCGCGATCAACCTGATGGGCGTGGTCAAAGGCTGCAAGGCGTTCCTGCCGCTGCTGGAAGAGAGCAAGGGCAAGATCATCAACATCGCCTCCATGGCCGCGTTGATGCAGGGCCCGGCAATGAGTAACTACAACGTGGCCAAGGCCGGCGTAGTGGCGTTGTCGGAGAGTCTGCTGATCGAACTGGCACATCAGGAAGTGGCGGTGCATGTGGTTTGCCCGTCGTTCTTCCAGACCAACTTGCTCGATTCTTTCCGTGGCCCGACCCCGGCCATGAAAGCCCAGGTCGGCAAGTTGCTGGAAAGTTCGCCGATCAGCGCCGCCGACATCGCTGACTACATCTATCAGCAAGTCGCCGCCGGTGAATTCTTGATTCTGCCCCACGAACAAGGGCGCATGGCCTGGGCAATCAAGCAAAAGAATCCGCAACTGCTCTACAACGAAATGACTTCCATGGCCGAGAAAATGCGCGCCAAGGCCAAACAAAACAACGCTTGATCTTGTTCGATTCCCGCCGCGTCGTTAGGGTGGCCGCCACGGTCACCCTGTCGAGACGCCTCCATGCTCAATTACTTGTGGTTCTTCCTTGCGGCGCTGTTTGAAATCGCCGGCTGTTTTGCCTTCTACATGTGGCTGCGTCAGGGCAAGAGTGCGTTGTGGGTGATTCCCGCGTTGCTCAGCCTGACCCTGTTCGCGCTGTTGCTGACCCGTGTTGAAGCGGCCTACGCCGGGCGCGCCTATGCCGCGTATGGCGGGATCTACATCGTTGCTTCGATTGGCTGGCTGGCGGTGGTCGAGCGGGTGCGTCCGCTGGGCTCGGACTGGATTGGCATGGCCCTGTGCGTGGTCGGTGCCAGCATCATTCTGTTCGGGCCGCGCTTTTCCGCTGCCTGAGGCTTTTGTGCGAAGCGTCTGACAGCTGCGGGCGTGGGCGCCTGTAGGGCAAGACTGATTTGCTCGTCGTGGATTGTGAAGACGCTGTAAGCCGCGCATCTTCAGGGTTTGCCAGTCCTGAAGGATGAATCCCATGCTTGTACTCAGCCGTGTGGTCGGTGAGTTGATTTCAATCGGAGACGACATCACCCTGCGTGTTCTGTCGGTCAACGGCTCCAGCGTGCGCTTCGGCGTCGAGGCGCCGAAAAAGGTCCATGTACACCGCGCCGAGGTCTATGACCGGATCAAGCGCAAGGAGGCTGCGGCGAAGGCTGGCTGACGGCTTCAGTCGAACAGATGCTTGGGTACGTCGTGCTTGAGCATCAGCTGGCACTGTTCGCTTTCCGGATCGAACACGATCAATGCCTGGCCTTTGGTCAGTGCCTGACGCACGCGCAGGACGCGGGTTTCCAGCGGGGTGTCATCGCCGTTGTCGGTACCGTCGCGGGTGACGAAATCCTCGATCAGGCGGGTGAGGGTGTCGACTTCAAGCGCGTCGTGGGGAATGAGCATGGGCACCTCGGTCAAATCAATGTCGGGATGCTACGGGGATTGGGTTTTGTCTGCCAGTTCTGTATCGGTCTTGCCGACCCATTCGCGAGCAGGCTCGCTCCCACCTTTGAAATGCGATCCCTGTGGGAGCGAGCCTGCTCGCGAAAGCGGTTATCTATTCACCGAAGGCTCAACTGTCAGAACGCTGCCCCACCAGACTGTCCACCGGCGGCACCCGGGTTTCGCTTTCCATCTGCGTGTCATGCTCGATCTGATGGCTGAAGCGATCCAGTGAGGCATTGGCCGGCGCCGCATCGCTGGCAAAGACCGGCGGACTCAGAATGTACGCGCCAAGCAGTCGGCTGAGCGCCGCCAGGCTGTCGATGTGCGTACGCTCGTAGCCGTGGGTGGCATCGCAGCCGAAAGCGAGCAGGGCAGTACGAATGTCGTGGCCGGCGGTGACCGCCGAGTGCGCATCGCTGAAGTAATAGCGGAACATGTCACGGCGCACCGGCAATTCGTGTTCATCGGCCAGACGCAACAGATGCCGCGACAGGTGATAGTCATACGGCCCGCCGGAGTCCTGCATCGCCACGCTCACCGCGTGTTCGCTGGAGTGTTGGCCGGGGGCGACGGGTGCGATGTCGATGCCGACAAATTCGCTGACGTCCCACGGCAATGCCGCCGCTGCACCGCTGCCGGTTTCCTCGGTGATGGTGAACAGTGGATGGCAATCGATGTTCAGTTCCTGGCCACTGTCGACAATCGCCTTGAGCGCGGCGAGCATTGCGGCAACGCCGGCCTTGTCGTCGAGGTGGCGGGCGCTGATATGACCGCTTTCGGTGAACTCGGGCAGCGGGTCGAAGGCCACCACGTCGCCGACATGAATGCCCAGCGACTCGCAATCGGCCTTGGTCGTGCAGTAGGCGTCCAGACGCAGCTCGACATGGTCCCAACTGATCGGCATTTCATCGACCTGGGTGTTGAAGGCGTGCCCGGACGCCATCAGCGGCAACACGCTGCCGCGAATCACCCCGGTGTCGGTAAACAGGCTGACCCGGCTACCCTCGGCAAAGCGGCTCGACCAGCAGCCGACCGGGGCGAGGGTCAGGCGACCGTTGTCTTTCACCGCACGCACAGCAGCGCCGATGGTGTCCAGGTGCGCAGACACCGCGCGGTCAGGGCTGCTCTTTTTGCCCTTCAACGTCGCGCGGATGGTCCCGCGCCGGGTCATTTCAAACGGAATGCCCAGTTCTTCGAGACGCTCGGCGACATAGCGCACGATGGTGTCGGTGAAACCGGTAGGGCTGGGAATGGCGAGCATTTCCAGCAGGACTTTTTGCAGGTAAGCCAGATCCGGTTCAGGGATTTGTGTGGTCATGGTCATGGAAACTCCTGATGGGTTGAGCACATCGATGGTTTCGATGAGGAAAATTGGTGGTGACGTTCAGGGCCTCTTCGCGAGCAGGCTCGCTCCCACATTTGGAATGCATTCACCCTGTGGGAGCGAGCCTGCTCGCGAAGGCGTCAGTAGAGGCGCTTCATAATCACGAAACAGCCGGCTGACTATGCGGAAACAACAGATCGACAAAGCGTTCCGCCGTCGGCTGCGGTTCATGGTTGGCCAGGCCGGCGCGTTCGTTGGCTTCGATGAACACGTACTCGGGCTGATCCGCCGCCGGCACCATCAGATCGAGCCCGACCATCGGAATGTCCAGCGCCCGCGCCGCACGCACTGCCGCGTCGATCAGGGTCGGATGAAGAATGTCGGTCACGTCTTCCAGCGTACCGCCGGTGTGCAGATTGGCCGTGCGCCGCACGAACAGATGCTCGCCGGCCGGCAGGATGCTGCTGTAGTCATAGCCGGCAGCGTGCAGCGTGCGTTGGGTTTCGTGGTCCAGCGGAATCTTGCTTTCGCCACTGGTGGCGGCTTGCCGGCGGCGGCTCTGCGCTTCGATCAGCGCACCGATCGAATGCTGACCATCGCCAACCACTTCCGCCGGACGGCGAATCGCCGCCGCAACCACTTCAAAGCCGATCACCACGATGCGCAGATCAAGGCCTTCGTGGAAACTTTCCAGCAGCACGCGACTGTCGAACTGCTTGGCGGTTTCGATGGCTTTCTGCACTTCTTCGATGGTGCGCAGATCCACCGCGACGCCGTGGCCCTGTTCGCCATCGAGAGGTTTGACCACCACCCGTTGGTGCTCATCGAGGAAGGCCAGGTTGTCGTCGGCGTTGCCCGCCAGTTGCTGCGCGGGCAGTTTCAGACCTGCGCCTTTCAGCACCTTGTGGGTCAGGCTTTTGTCCTGGCACAAGGTCATGCTGATCGCACTGGTCAGGTCGCTCAGCGACTCGCGGCAACGCACGCGACGGCCGCCGTGGCTGAGGGTGAACAGCCCGGCGTCGGCGTCATCCACTTGCACGTCGATACCGCGCCGATGGGCTTCTTCGACGATGATCCGCGCGTAAGGATTGAAATTCGCCTCCGGGCCCGGGCCGAGAAACAGCGGCTGGTTGATGCCGTTCTTGCGCTTGATGGCGAACGTCGGCAGGTTGCGGAAACCCAGTTTGGCGTAAAGGTTTTTCGCCTGGCGGTTGTCGTGCAGCACCGACAGATCCAGATAAGCCAGACCACGACTCATGAAGTGCTCTACCAGATGTCGCACCAGCACTTCGCCGACGCCCGGGCGTGAGCAATGCGGGTCGACCGCCAGGCACCACAGGCTGCTGCCGTGTTCCGGGTCGTTGAAGGCTTTTTCATGATTGAGACCCATGACACTGCCGATCACCGCGCCGCTGTCCTCGTCTTCCGCCAGCCAGTACACCGGGCCGCCCTGATGATGTGGGGTGAGCAGCTCCTGATCGATCGGCAACATGCCGCGCGCCTGGTACAAACGGTTGATGCCCTGCCAGTCGGTTTCGCTTTGCGCACGACGAATGCGGAAGCCGCGAAACACCCGCGTGGCCTGCCGGTAATCGCTGAACCATAAACGCAGGGTGTCGGATGGATCGAGAAACAGCTGCGTCGGCTCGAGGCCGAGAATCTGCTGCGGTGCGGCGACGTACAGGGCGATGTCGCGCTCGCCGGGCTGCTCGTTGAGCAGCTCCTGCGCCAGTGACGCCGGGTCGGGAAAGGTATGGCCGATCAGCAGCCGGCCCCAGCCGCAATGCACGGCAATCGGGGCGGTGGCAGGCTCGCTGCCGTCTTCGGCCAGGCGCGCCTGCAAACGTTCATACGAGGGGGCCTGACCACGCAACAGGCGTTGGTTGATGGACGTGGCATGGGGTTTCATCAATCAGATTCCTTGTTCACTGAGCCACAGGTTCAGGGCCGCCAGTTGCCACAGTTTCGAACCGCGCAACGGGGTCAGTTGGCCTTGCGGATCAGTCAGAAGCTTGTCGAGCATGGTCGGGTTGAACAGGCCGCGATCCTGGCTCGGATCCAACAGCAGTTCGCGCACCCAGTTGAGCGTGTCGCCCTGCAAGTGCTTGAGACCCGGCACCGGGAAATAGCCTTTCTTGCGATCGATCACTTCGCTTGGAATGACCCGGCGCGCAGCTTCTTTCAGCACTTGCTTGCCGCCATCGGGCAGCTTGAATTGGCCTGGTACACGAGCCGACAGCTCGACCAGTCGATAGTCGAGGAACGGCGTGCGCGCTTCCAGACCCCAGGCCATGGTCATGTTGTCGACACGTTTGACCGGGTCATCGACCAGCATCACCGTGCTGTCCAGGCGCAGCGCCTTGTCCACGGCAGCCTCGGCGCCGGGCTGGGCAAAGTGCTGTTTGACGAAGTCGCCCGCCGCATCGTGGTCGACCAGCCATTTCGGCTGCACAGTCGCTGCGTAGTCGTCGTAGCTGCGATCGAAGAACGCATCGCGGTAGGCCGCGTATGGGTCCGCCGCGCCGTCGACTTGCGGGTACCAGTGGTAACCGGCAAACAGCTCGTCCGCACCTTGGCCGCTTTGCACCACTTTGCAGTGCTTGGCCACTTCACGGGACAACAGATAAAAAGCGATGCAGTCGTGGCTGACCATCGGCTCGCTCATCGCCCGGAAGGCGGCGGGCAGTTGCTCGATGATTTCTTTCTCGTCGATGCGCAACTGATGGTGGCGCGTGCCGTAGTGCTTGGCGATCAGGTCGGAATACTGGAATTCGTCGCCGCGCTCGCCGCCGGCATCCTGGAAGCCGATTGAGAAGGTCGACAGATTCTCTACACCAACTTCGCGCAACAGGCCGACGAGCATGCTCGAGTCGACACCGCCGGACAGCAACACACCGACATCCACCGCCGCACGCTGACGAATCGCCACCGCTTCGCGGGTGCTGTCGAGGACGCGATCGACCCAGTCTTCCAGATTGAGGTTTTTCTCGTCTTCATTCGGGCCGTAGGGCAGGGTCCACCAGGTTTTCTGCTCGGTGCGGCCATCGGCTTCAACGCGCATCCAGGTGGCGGGCGGCAGTTTTTCGATACCGGCCAGCAAGGTGCGCGGCGCGGGTACGACCGCGTGGAAATTCAGATAGTGATTGAGCGCCACCGGATCGAGGATCGGGTTGATGTCGCCGCCCTTGAGCAGCGCCGGCAGTGCTGAGGCAAAACGCAAGCGTTGGCCAGTGCGCGACAGGTACAACGGCTTTACGCCGAGACGGTCACGAGCGATGAACAGGCGCTGGGCATCACGCTCCCAGATAGCGAAAGCAAACATGCCATTGAGCTTCGGCAGCAGCGCCTCGCCCCAGGCGTGATAACCCTTGAGCAGCACTTCGGTGTCGCCACCCGAATAGAAGGCATAACCCAGCGCTTCAAGCTCTGCGCGCAATTCCGGGAAGTTGTAGATCGCACCGTTGAACGCCAGGGACAGGCCCAGTTGGCTGTCGATCATCGGCTGCGCAGAGCCGTCCGACAGGTCCATGATTTTCAGGCGTCGATGACCCAGGGCAATCGGCCCTTGGGCATGGAAGCCCCACGCGTCAGGGCCGCGAGGGGCCAGGTGATGGGTGATTCTCTCGATCGCTGCAAGGTCTGCAGGTTGTTGATCAAAACGTAACTCGCCAGCTAATCCGCACATAAAGTCCTTACCGGTTTTTCCGTTGGGGAAGGTCAAGCCGTACCGCGCGAAAAGTGCGGGTACTCAGAAACTGACCTGTCTCGGTAGGTGGAGTTTTAGATCGATAAGTTATAAGGCGGCCACGCTGGCTCCGGCCGTAACGCTATCGGTGCGGATCGAGTCTCGGGATGTACCCCTGCGCCGTTACGCTTTTTTTGCATAAGCCCTCACGTGCACGGACGTCCCGGGTGGGGTGGTGCAGGGCTGTTTTTTCCATACAAAAAAGCGTTTGATCTGCGTGGATTTTGTCCAGCATTTTGAACTGTTATCGGCTGCCCGGCAGCGCTAGGGTCAAGGCTTCAAATCGCAATAAAGGACTATTGCCATGCCCACCCAAGACAAGACGAATCCACAGATTCAGGCCTCGGTCCTGAGCACCTTGTACGACGCGACCGGTGATCTCGATACCGCTGAAAGCCTGAAAAAAAGCCTGCCGGCGCATCTGCTCACGGCTTCTGCGGCCACGCTGAACAAGCTGGACGAAATCACTCGTGAACTGCACACCCTGCAAGTCAAAGTCGACAAGGATCTGACCCGGCTCAAACCCTTGCACAGCTTCTGCATCAGCGAACTCAACGCGGCGCTGAGCGAGAAATGGCCAGCGGTCTATGACGTGAGCGAGGATCTGCTCAGCCTGCCCGGCGTCGATTGTAGCTGCGATGTGAAGGCGACGGATCAGGCCGAGATCGGCTTGGTCAGACACGCGACGCAAAGCCTGTTGCAGGCAGCCATGCAAAACTTCACCGCAGACGAGGAGCAGGCCGACGGTTTCCCCGCCGGCAGCCTGGTGCGCGTCAAGAGTGTGCCCGCTGGCGTGAAGGATCTGACGCCGGCAGCGTTCGCAGCGTTGTGCCGCAAGCTGGATCTGGGCAAGAAATACCAGGAGCATCTGCAGCAAGTGTTCGGTCTGCGTGAGGAGTGCGGCAAAGTCGTGGCGACCAGTGCCATGACCCGCAATATCGCCGCATTGAAGCAATCGCTGCTGGAGCTGGACGCTCATCTTGCGGAGCTCAAGGGCGATATCACCGCAGCTGGTTTGCGCATGCTGCAGGATCTGATGCTGGCCGAAGGCGTCGCTTCGGCGCAGCACCTGCGCTACGGCAAAGACCCGATGATCATGCAGGGCATCAGAATTCTCGACAGTTGCGTTTGGGGCGTGGTGGTATTTTCCAAACGCTCCGTGGAACAACACCCTGAGGACGGATGCATGGTGTATATGCCCGGCGAGCCCGAGCGCGCCGTGTATGAGTACCCGAGTTTCAATGCGTTCAAGCGCTACCTCGCGCAACAACTCAAGAGCACGGAATATCAGGGGTATTTCGCCGGCAGCCTCGATGAAGATGACAAGGCTGACTTCTTCAAGGCGTTGGCTGAGAAACCCGATCTGGGCGTCGTCGAACAATGGCCGATCAATGTGGCGCTTTTTGATTTCATGGTGCAAAGCCATGTCGGCAAGTTGCAGATCGACGCGCGCAAACTGGCGGTGCCAACCGCTGATATCGATGAAGAGATCCGACAGAAACGCCTGTTGGATTTCGTTCAGCGCGGGGTGACCGTGGCATCGGTGGCGGGGCTGTTCGTGCCGGTCCTGGGGCAATTGATGATGGGCGTCGCGGTCGGGCAATTGCTCGGTGAAGTGTATGACGGCGTCGCGGACTGGCGCCGCGGTGATCATCAGGAAGCACTGTCACATCTGCTCAGTGTGGTAGAGAACATCGCATTGATGGGCGTTTTCGCCGGCGGTCAGAAGGTGCTGGGAACTGTGGGCAAAAAACTGCTGCGCACGCATCCGGAGTTCTTCGCGCAGTTCACCGCGATACTCGATCGGGCCGGCAAGCCACGCCTGTGGAAGTCCGATTTGAGCCCGTACGAGCATGCTTTGCCGGCCGGATTCACCATCGGTGCCGGTTCAAAGGAGTTCTACCAGATCGGCAACAAGACCATCGCCCGCTTTGAGCACCGCCTGTTGGCTGGCAACTTTGATATCGACACTCAGCACTGGCGCCTGGAACACCCCGCACGCGCGCAAGCCTATGCTCCGGAACTGATCCGCCACGTCGAGGGCGGCTGGCGGTTCCCCGCTGAACAGCCCGAAGAATGGGGCAGCAGCGCCTATACGCTCAAGCGCATCGATCCGCAGTTGAGCGAATTTGCCGACAGCGACCTGGACATCCTTCGCCGGCTGAGCAACACCTCGCAGCAGACCTTGCTGGAGACCTTCAACGACAATCTGAGCCTGCCGGTACGCCTGCGCGATACCGTCGAGCGCGTGCGCATCGAGCGCCAGCTGCGTGAGTTGACCACGGAACTGGAAAACGGCGAGATCCACTCCGAGCAACCTCTTGAAGAACAGATGCACGCCTTGACGCAACTGCCGGGCTGGCCGACTGACCGATACCTTGAGGTCATCGGTCATGAAGGAGACGTCGAAACCACTTATCCTGCAAACAGCACGCTCGACGAAACCCTGGGAGTGCCGGTCACCCAAGGCCAGTTGGCACTCGGGCGCTTGCTGCAAACCGTCATCGATGGCCTCTACGAGCATGAAGTCGAGGCCTTGCTCGGCGGCAAAGTCGCGAAAAGCACGCAAGCCACCGGGCTGGCAAGAAAACTGGGTGCTGCGCTCAAATCCGATTACCGCGCGGCGTTCGAGCGGATGTACAAGCGCTATGACCACAGTGACGCGCAGGATCTGGGTAAATTACGCCAGGTCTTCGCCGACATTCCGGCGCGCGATGGTCAAAGGCTGATCGACCGCGCTTCGAGTGTCGAGCGCCTGCACTTGCGCTCGACCGGGAGCGCGCCCTTGCGGTTGGGACAGCGGGCTCGGGCCGGTATTGCCGAGGTGCGGCTTGACCGGGCGCTGAGCGGGTTGCACTGGTCGTGGCTGGCCAATGCCGACACCGACAGGCTGGCCATGAAATTACTGCCGCGCCTGAGCGGCTGGAACGCACAGCTGCGTCTGCAAATGCGCGACAAGGCCTTGACCGGACCGATACTCGAAGACATCGGCGATGCGTCGGCGACCTCGGAAAATACCGGCTATCTGGTGAAGTCCACGCAGGGCTATGAGGCGTTTGGCGGCGACAAAAAATCCTTGGGCAAGGTGGCATCCGGCCCCGACGCTTTGTACATGGCCATCCTCAAGGCATTGCCGCCACGTCAGCGGACCGCACTCGGGTTTGCCGATGCCGGACAGCTCAGTACGCAACAGTTACGCAAAAAGCTGCTCAACGTTGCCCTCGACGAACGCGAGGTCACTGCGCGGGCATTGCGCGGCGGCAGTACGGAATCACTTCCCGTCGAGCCGGCCTGTGTGCAAGGCGATCAGGTCCCCGCGACAGCTCATTCACGCACACTGCTGCGCAAAGCGCGCAGGCTTTATCCGCGTCTGAGCGAGCCGCAGCTCAGTCAATTGCTCGATGCACTGGGCGATGATCCGTTGAGCCGTGCGACCCGCATCAAAGCCCTGCGTCAGGATCTGCAAACCCTGCGTGACGCTCTGTTTGTCTGGAGTGAAGATGCCGCCGCCCTGCAAGCCATTGGGGGCGATCTGGCCGAAGCGCGGCACAGTCGGAAAATGGCTGCCGAGCTGATCGAGGAAGCGTTTCGACGCTTTCATTGGGCCACCAACGAAGAGGGAAAAAACCTCTGTACCCTTGACCTTGACGGCATGCGCATCGGTAAGGTGCCGACGTTACCGTCGTCGGTGAGCTTCGACCATGTCGAGCAATTGTCGATGCGGAACATGGCGCTGGGGGATGATGTGGCGTACTTCCTCAAGTCCTTCAAACAGCTCGACTCACTGGAACTGGGCAGCAACGCGATCACCCGGCTACCTGAAATGTTGTCGCACATGCCGCGTCTGCAACGGCTGAGCCTGGCAAACAATCAGCTCAAGCTCACCGAGCAGACCCTGGCGAAGCTGAACAGGCTGAGCACTTTACGCTACCTGAATCTGGACAAGAATCCGTTGGGTGCCACCCCTGATTTCAGCCGAATGTCGCAACTGCGTCGCTTGTCGCTGAACGATACCGGCATCACCGAACTGCCAGAAGGCCTCGACCATTCTGCGCACATTGAACTGATGGATCTGACCGCCAACAGCATCACGGAGCTGCCCGAGTGGTTGTTCGAGAAATCACGACGTTTCACCGGCGCACTCAAGCTTGGGCTGAACCCCTTTTCGGAAACGGCCAAAACGCATCTGGAGAACTATCGCGATAATTTCGGCGTTGGGATGGACTATGTCGCCGATGACATCGCACGGCTGAACGAGCAAACGGCGCGCTCGCTCTGGTTGACGAAGGTCAGTGGCGAAGAGTGGGCAGAGCAGTCGCGCATCTGGGCGGCATTGCGCAGCGAGCGGACGGCCGATGGCTTGTTCACTTTGCTGGCGCAACTGGGCGATACCGCAGACGGCAAACAGGGCAGCGCTGACATGCAGCGACGCGTCTGGGCGGTACTGAAGGCGGCGGAAGCTGACGAGCCGCTGGGCCGTCAACTGCTCGACATCGCGGCCGATCCGCTGCACTGCACCGATAACGCGGCGCTGGTTTTCAGTCGCCTTGAAGTCGCAGTGGAAGTCGAGCGGGTGAGCAGGGCTGCAAGCGGGAGCAGGGGTACTGCCAAGGCGTTGTTGGAACTGGGCCGCAGCCTGTTCAGGCTGGACAGGCTGGAAGAAATCGCCCGGGAGCATTCGCTCCGGGCGCCAAAGGTCGATGCGCTGGAAATGAACCTCGCTTACCGCATCGGTCTCACCGATGCGCTGGGGCTGCGCGGTCAACCGAAAGATATGCTGTTCAGTGCCCAGAGTGGCGTGACGGCCGCTGATCTTGAGGTCGCAAAAAATCGCGTCTTCACCGCTGAACTCTCCCCGCAATGGCTGGAATACATGCAGGGGCGAACGTTCTGGCGTGACTATCTGCGACGCATATTTGTCCGCAAGTTTGCGCTGATCGATGACCTGTACGACCCGCAAATGAGCGCACTGTTCGACAAGAAGGACACGCTGCCCTCTGGCGATTATTTGAGTCAGAACCAGGCACTCAAGCTTGAAAAGGACCAGGCTGAAGACGTGCTGTTCAAGAGCCTGACGGAAGACGCGATACGGCTGATGGATCTGGGCATCTGCGAAATGCCCGATACGTGAAATTCACTTGCCGCGAATCAACTGCCGTAAGGCGAAACGATTGGGATGGCAGGCTTCGGCCACACTGCGTGGCAATGGCAGCGGCTCGTTGTCCAGCCACGCGGCAAGCAGCTCGCCGGACAGCGGCGCGGTGATCAGCCCGCGAGAACCGTGGCCGCTGTTGACGTACAGACCATCGAGCCACGGGCAGGCGAGGTCCGGTACTTGCCGGGCGTCTTTGCTCAACGCTGCGTAGGTCTGATTGAAGGTTTGCAGATCAGCGAGCGGGCCGACAATCGGCAGGTAATCGGGGCTGGTGCAGCGGAAAGCTGCCCGGCCCTCAAGGTTCGCAAGTGGCTGCTCGCTGATGTTGAGGCGTGTCAGCAGGTCGCTGGAAATTTCTTCGAGCATCGCCAGATTGCCTTGGTGCTCGGCAGTCGTGGGTGTCAGATCGTCATTGTTGAAGTCGAAACTGGCACCCAGCGTGTGCTCGCCCAGGCGCGCCGGGGCGACGTAGCCCTCGGCGCACACCACCGTAGCCAGCGCATGACTTTCTGCAGTCTCGGCCAGACGCGTGATTTGGCCGCGAATGCGCTTGAGCGGTAGGTCGGCACTCTGGGCAAAACGTTTGATTTCGGCGGCACCGGCCAGGATCACCACCGGCGCACTGGCGAGCAAACGTTCGCCGTCGAAGGCTTGCCACAGGTCTGCGACTTTGCGCAGTTCCAAAGCTTCGTGATGGCTGAGCAACTCAATGTTGGTGTGGGTTGCCTGGGCCTGACACAACGCCGGCGGATGCACCCAGCCGCCTTCGGGGTAGAACAAACCGCCGTGGGCCACGCCGACACCGGCGCGGGCCTGGGCTTCAGGTTGCTCCAGCCACTGCAAAAGATCTTCAGGAAACGCCGCCGCCAGTTGCGCGTGGCGCTCGGCTTCCTTGGCGTTGAACGCCAGTTGCAGCACGCCGCAGTCATCCCAGTCGCTGCCGCGTTGCAGGCTTTCCAGCAGGCGCCGGGTGTAACCGAAGCCGCTGACGATCAACTGCGACAACGCCGTGCCATGGGCGGACAGCTTGAGATAGAGCACACCTTGCGGGTTGCCCGAGGCTTCTTGCGCGACGGCCGCGTGACGCTCCAGCAGACTCACTTGCCAGCCGCGCGCCGCCAGGCTCGACGCTGTCGCGCAGCCAGCCAGGCCGGCGCCGATCACCAGCGCCCGGCGTCCACCGCACAACGGAGCAGGGCGGGCGAACCAGGGTTTCGCCGGTAGGGGCGCCGTCACCTCGGCGGGCCAGCCGAGAAATTCGCCACGCAGGATTTCCCACTTGTGGCCGATGCCCGGCGTGCGCTTCATCTTGAACCCGGCAGCATTGAGCAGACGGCGGACCCAACCGGTGCTGGTGAAGGTGCTGATGGTCGAGCCCGGCGCAGCCAGCCGCGCCAGTTCGACGAACAGTTCAGCAGTCCACATGTCCGGATTTTTCGCCGGGGCGAAACCGTCGAGAAACCACGCGTCGATCTGTGCGTCGAGATGCGGCAATTGCTCCAGCGCATCGCCGATCAGCAAGGTCAGCGTCACGCGGCCGTTGGCCAGAGTGATGCGTTGAAAGCCTTGATGAATCGCCACGTAATGCCTCAGCAACTGATCCGCCAACGGCATGAGTTCTGGCCACAGTGCCAAGGCCCGGCGCAGATCCGCAGGCGCCAGCGGGTACTTCTCGACGCTGACAAAATGCAAGCGCGCGCCGGCCACCGCGTGCTGTTCGAACAACTGCCAGGCACAGAGAAAATTCAACCCGGTGCCGAAACCGGTTTCGCCAATCACCAGACGTCCATCCGCCGGCAGCGCAGCGAAACGCTCGGCCAGACGGTTCTGTTCGAGAAACACGTAACGGGTTTCCTCCAGCCCCGACTGGTCGGAAAAATACACGTCATCGAACACCCGCGAACGTGGGCGTCCCTGGTCGTCCCAGTCGAGTTGGGCGTGGGGCATTTCGGCTTTCATGGCAGGCTCGGCAAACACAAGGCGGCCATTCTAGCCGATCGCGCCGATACTACCGATCCAGCACAAGACTCGCGGTGAAAAGAACCCTGTGGCGAGGGGATTTATCCCCGCTGGACTGCGAAGCAGTCCCAGAACCAACCACCCCGTTTTCCCGAGTTAAACCGTGCTTCCGGGATTTACGACTGCTGCGCAGCCGGTCGGGGATAAATCCCCTCACCACAAAGTTCTCATCCCGTCCTGAGTTCGTGGGAATTTCTGCCCTGCGCCCGTGCCCAATCCGCTAGTCTTGCTGAACCCTGGAAGGAGCCGTCCCATGTTTGAATCCGCTGAAATCGGTCACGCCATCGACAAAGACACTTACGAGGCGGCCGTCCCTGCGCTGCGTGAAGCCTTGCTGGAAGCGCAGTTCGAGTTGCAGCAGCAGAAGCGCTTTCCGGTGATCATCCTGATCAACGGCATCGAAGGGGCGGGCAAGGGCGAGACGGTCAAGCTGCTCAATGAATGGATGGATCCGCGCCTGATCGAAGTGCGCACCTTCGACCAGCAAACCGATGAAGAACTGGCGCGGCCACCGGCCTGGCGCTACTGGCGGATGCTGCCGGCCAAGGGGCGGATGGGCGTGTTCTTCGGCAACTGGTACAGCCAGATGCTCCAGGGCCGGGTGCACGGACTGTTCAAGGATCCGCGTCTGGACCAGGCCATCGCCGGCGCTGAGCGTCTGGAAAAGATGCTCTGCGATGAAGGCGCGTTAATCTTCAAGTTCTGGTTTCACTTGTCCAAGAAGCAGATGAAAGCGCGGCTCAAATCGCTGGCCGACGACCCGTTGCACAGTTGGCGCATCAGTCCGCTGGACTGGCAGCAATCACAGACTTACGACAAATTCGTCAAATACGGCGAGCGGGTGCTGCGCCGCACCAGCCGCGATTACGCGCCGTGGCATGTCATCGAAGGCGTCGATGCCAATTACCGCAGCCTGGCGGTGGGCAAGATTCTCCTCGAAGGTCTGCAAAACGCGCTCAAGCGTGCCGACGTCAATCCACACGAAGTCAGTGCCGCGCCGCTGGGTACGCCGGTCGATCAGTTGAACCTGCTCGACAGCCTCGACCTGACGCAGCGTCTGGACAAGAAAGACTATGAAGAGCAACTGATCACCGAGCAGGCGCGCCTGTCCGGGCTGATGCGCGACAAACGCATGCGTCGCCATGCGCTGATCGCGGTGTTCGAGGGTAACGACGCGGCGGGCAAGGGCGGGGCGATTCGCCGCGTGGCAGCGGCGCTCGATCCGCGTCAGTACAGCATCGTCCCGATTGCCGCACCGACCGAAGAAGAGCGCGCACAACCGTATCTGTGGCGGTTCTGGCGACACCTTCCGGCGCGGGGCAAATTCACCGTGTTCGACCGCTCGTGGTACGGGCGGGTGCTGGTCGAGCGGATCGAAGGCTTCTGCACCCCGGCCGACTGGCTGCGCGCCTACGGCGAAATCAATGACTTCGAAGAGCAACTGGCCGATGCCGGCGTCATCGTGGTCAAGTTCTGGCTGGCGATCGACAAGGACACGCAGATGGAGCGCTTTCAGGAGCGCGAGGAGATTTCCTTCAAGCGTTTCAAGATCACCGAGGACGACTGGCGCAATCGGGAAAAGTGGGACGACTATCGCCGGGCGGTCGG
Organism: Pseudomonas sp. FP1762; assembly: GCF_030687105.1. Lineage (NCBI taxonomy): Bacteria > Pseudomonadati > Pseudomonadota > Gammaproteobacteria > Pseudomonadales > Pseudomonadaceae > Pseudomonas > Pseudomonas sp. FP1762. The sequence goes on along the minus strand of NZ_CP117458.1, from coordinate 4,257,752 downwards.
CGACATGGTCGATCGCACCAGCACAGAGATCGCGCCGTGGACGCTGGTCGAGGCTAACGACAAACGCTGGGCACGAGTGAAAGTATTGCGCACCATCAACCGCGCGCTGGAAGACGCGTTCGAGAAATCCGACAAGAAGGCCAAGAAGCACAAGGACTGAAGCGATGGCCGCGCATACGCCGGGTGAATGATCCTCGCGGTCGGCAAGAAGGTGGACTTATGCTCAAGTCCACTTTCAACCTACAACAACAATGAGGTATGCCATGCGTGAAGTGGTGATCGTCGACAGCGTGCGGACCGGCCTGGCCAAATCCTTTCGCGGCAAGTTCAACCAGACCCGCCCCGATGACATGGCGGCCCACTGCGTCAATGCGCTGCTGACCCGCAACGATATCGACCCGGCCAGCGTCGAGGACTGCATCGTCGGCGCCGGCTCCAACGAGGGCGCGCAGGGCTACAACATCGGCCGCAACGTCGCGGTACTGTCGCGCCTGGGCACCGGCACCGCCGGCATGACCCTCAACCGTTTCTGCTCGTCGGGTTTGCAGGCGATCGCGATTGCCGCCAACCAGATCGCCTCCGGTTGCAGCGACATCATCGTCGCCGGCGGCGTCGAGTCGATCAGCCTGACCCTGAAGAGCGTCAACACCGATCACCTGATCAACCCGCTGCTCAAGCAACAGACTCCCGGCATCTACTACACCATGGGCCAGACCGCCGAAGTGGTGGCACGACGTTATGGTGTCAGTCGTGAGGCGCAGGATCGCTATGCGCTGCAAAGCCAGATCCGTACCGCGCAGGCCCAGGCTGCCGGTCTGTTCGACGATGAAATCGTGCCGATGGCGGTGAAATATCGGGTCGAGGACAAGAACAGCGGTGAAGTGCAGATTGTCGACGGCGTCGTCGAGCGCGACGATTGCAACCGCCCGGACACCACCTACGAAAGCCTTGCCGGACTGAAACCGGTGTTCGCCGACGACGGTTCGGTGACGGCGGGCAATTCCTCGCAGCTGTCCGACGGTGCCTCGATGACACTGGTGATGAGTCTGGACAAAGCGCTGGAGCTGGGGCTCAAACCGAAAGCGTTTTTCCGTGGCTTTACCGTCGCCGGTTGCGAGCCGGACGAAATGGGCATCGGCCCGGTGTTCTCGGTGCCGAAACTGCTCAAGGCCAAGGGCTTGCAAGTGGCGGATATCGATCTGTGGGAATTGAACGAGGCGTTCGCTTCGCAGTGCCTGTACAGCCGCGACCGGCTGGAGATCGACAACGACAAATACAACGTCAATGGCGGCTCGATTTCCATCGGCCACCCGTTCGGCATGACCGGCTCGCGTCAGGTAGGGCATCTGATCCGGGAATTGCAGCGGCGCAACCTGCGTTACGGCATCGTCACCATGTGCGTGGGTGGCGGGATGGGGGCGAGTGGGTTGTTTGAGGCGGTGCGCTAAAGGATTGGTTGCCCGTTCAGGCCCCTTCGCGAGCAGGCTCGCTCCCACAGGTGATCGCATTCCCCTGTGGGAGCGAGCCTGCTCGCGAAGGCAGCGCCACGGTTCAGCGGCTGGAATCCCGCCGCTGCATCCGCGCTATATAAGCCTGAATCTCCCGCTCGATCACCTGACCGTCAAACGGCCCCTCAAGGGTATTTTCCCGGGTGCTGAAATACAGCTCGCCATTGACCCGGCACACGCGGTCGCTGCGAAAACGGGTGGCGGGGGCGCTGTCCTCGGCGCGCATGGCGTGCATGTCGGTCTCCCTGATCAATGCGTTGAAAAGTCTGCAATCAGCTTATGCCTGAAGCACTTGGCGCGCCTGCCCGGCCGATCAACGGCGGCGCGCCGGTTTACTGCTGCGACCTGCACAGTTTCATTCGCGGCCTGGCGGCAACTGTCCCTGTGTTGTGCGCAGCCGGACGCCTAGAATGAGTGTCCTTGTCAGCAGGCTTCTGAGGTTCGCATGCACATTTCATCGGGGCGCTGGGTGTACGGACTGTTCCTGGCGCTGCTGACCGCGTTTCTGTGGGGCATCCTGCCGATCAAGCTCAAACAGGTGTTGCTGGTGATGGACCCGGTCACGGTGACCTGGTTTCGTCTGATGGTTTCCGGCGGCTGCCTGTTCATTTATCTGGCTTCGGTCAAGCGCCTGCCAAGTCGCAAGGTGCTCGGGCCGAAGGGCGGCTGGCTGGTGCTGATGGCGGTACTGGGGCTGGTCGGCAATTACGTGCTGTACCTGATGGGCCTCAACCTGCTCAGCCCCGGCACCGCGCAATTGGTGGTGCAAATGGGTCCGATCATGCTGCTGATCGCCAGTCTGTTCGTGTTCAAGGAGCGCTTCAGCATTGGCCAGGGCATCGGCTTGCTGGTGTTGCTGATCGGCTTCGGCCTGTTCTTCAATCAGCGCCTGGCCGAGCTGCTGACTTCGCTGTCCGATTACACCGCCGGCGTGTTGTTGGTGCTACTGGCGTCGACGGTGTGGACCTTTTATGCGCTGGGCCAGAAGCAATTGCTGACTGTGTGGAATTCGTTGCAGGTGATGATGGTGATCTACCTGTTCTGCGCGCTGTTGCTGACGCCGTGGGTACATCCGCTGAAAGCGCTCAACCTGAGCCCGTTGCAGGGCTGGCTGTTGCTGGCGTGCTGCATGAACACCTTGATCGCTTACGGCGCATTCGCCGAAGCGCTGGCGCACTGGGAAGCCTCGCGAGTCAGTGCGACGCTGGCGATCACGCCGTTGGTGACATTCGTTGCGGTGGCGATTGCGGCGCGGATCTGGCCGGACTACGTGCATGCCGAGGAGATCAACGCCCTGGGCTATGGCGGGGCGGTGCTGGTGGTGCTGGGTTCGGCGCTGGTGGCGTTGGGGCCATCGTTGATTGCCGGGCTCAGGGCGCGGCGGGCCAGGGTTGTGCCTGGCTGACGATCGGCGGCGCCTGAATTCGCGAGCAGGCTCGCTCCCACTTTGCAATGCAATTTTCCTGTGGGAGCGAGCCTGCTCGCGAAGACGGACTTTCAGGCGCTACATGACTCAGCCCTTGGCGCCAGCCTCGATCATGTTCTCCGGGCGCACCCAGGCATCGAACTCTTCATCAGTGAGATAACCCAGCTGCAACGCAGCCTCACGCAAAGTCAGCCCTTCGCTGTAAGCCTTCTTGGCGATCTCCGCCGACTTGTCATAACCGATGTGCGGGTTCAGCGCCGTCACCAGCATCAATCCACGTTCCAGATGCTTGGCCATGACCTCGGCATCCGGTTCGAGCCCGGCGATGCAGTGCTGCTGGAAGTTGCTGCAACCGTCGCCGAGCAGACGGATCGATTGCAGCAGGTTGTGGATGATCACCGGTTTGAACACGTTCAACTGCAAGTGCCCCTGACTGGCGGCAAAACCGATCGCCACATCGTTGCCGAGCACTTGGCAGGCGAGCATCGACAGCGCTTCGCACTGGGTCGGGTTGACCTTGCCGGGCATGATCGAGCTGCCCGGTTCGTTGGCCGGCAGCTTCACTTCAGCAAAACCTGCGCGAGGACCTGAGCCCAGCAGACGCAGGTCGTTGGCGATCTTCATCAAGGCCACAGCGAGGGTTTTCAGCGCACCTGAAAGCGTTACCAGCGGTTCATGACCGGCCAGTGCAGCGAACTTGTTCGGCGCGGTGACGAACGGCAAGCCGGACAGCGCGGCCAGCTCGGCGGCAATCGCCTCGCCGAAGCCGTGCGGCGAATTCAGCCCGGTGCCGACCGCAGTGCCGCCCTGCGCCAGTTCGCAGACCGCCGGCAGCGCGGCGCGGATGGCGCGCTCGGCATAATCCAGTTGCGCGATGAAGCCGGACAATTCCTGACCGAAGGTGATCGGCGTCGCGTCCATCATGTGCGTGCGCCCGGTCTTCACCAGTTTCATGTGCCGTGCCGCCAGTTCAGCGAGGCCGCCGGACAGCTCGGCAATCGCCGGCAGCAGTTGTTCCTGCACCGCTTTGGCGGTGGCGATGCTCATGGCGGTGGGGAAGCAGTCGTTGGAACTTTGCGAGCGATTGACGTGATCGTTCGGGTGCACCGGCGACTTGCCGCCGCGCGGGTTGCCGGCCAGTTCGTTGGCGCGACCGGCGATCACTTCGTTGACGTTCATGTTGCTCTGGGTACCGCTGCCGGTCTGCCAGACCACCAGCGGGAACTGCTCGTCATGCTCGCCGGCGAGCACTTCATCGGCGGCCTGTTCGATCAGGCGAGCGATGTCGGCGGGCAGGTCGCCGTTGCGGTCGTTGACCCGTGCGGCGGCTTTCTTGATCAGCGCCAGGGCGTGCAGCACCGGTAGCGGCATGCGTTCCTGACCGATTGCGAAGTTGATCAGCGAGCGTTGCGTCTGAGCACCCCAGTAAGCGTCGTCCGGGACCTCGATCTGGCCCAGGCTGTCGGTTTCGATACGGCTCATCGTGCACACTCCTGTTGGTCTGTTGGCGCAATTTAGGCCGGCATCGGCCCGGGTGGTTCCATCGGCTCGATTGTTGACCGCAAAACCCCGCCAATCAAGCGCGGCAAGGGCCGGGGGTTGAGCCATAGCGATTGTTAGGCGCAGAATGGTCGCCCTTGGGGTTCGACCTCGCTTTGCTTAAAGGAAACTCGATGACTCGTCTTCGCGCCATCTGTACCGCGGTTGCACTGGTTTGCGCCAGCGGCCAGGTGCTTGCCGATACCGCCAGCCACAACGCCAGTGCCGAAGCTTTCCTGACGCTGGCTCACGCTGACAAGCTGGGTACCCCGGTGTACATGCAAGTGCAGCAAATGTTCGCCCAGCGCTTTGAACAGACCAAAGCCCCTGAGTCGAAGAAAGCCGTGCTCGAAACCTACCAGGCCAAGGCCAACGCCGCGCTGGACCAGGCCATCGGCTGGAACAAGCTCAAGCCCGACATGGTCAAGCTCTACACCAGCAACTTCAGCGAATCCGAGCTGAAAGATCTGGTTGCCTTCTACCAGTCGCCACTGGGCAAGAAAGTCCTGGAAAAAATGCCGCAGCTGACCCAGCAGTCGGCGCAGATGACCCAGGGCAAACTGGAAAGCGCGGTGCCAGTGGTCAACAAGCTGCTCGACGACATGACCAAAGAGCTGACCCCGGCCGCGGCGCCAGCCAAGAAGAAGTAAGCGGAGTTCGTGATGACCATGCAACAACGCATCGAATCGACGCTGGCTCTGTTACAGCCTGAGCACCTGCAAGTGCTGGACGAAAGCCACATGCACAGTCGCGGGTCACAGACCCACTACAAGGCGGTGGTGGTCAGCGCGCAGTTCGAAGGCCTGAACCGGGTCAAGCGCCACCAGAAAGTCTACGGCACGCTCGGCGAGCTGATGGGCGAGTTCCATGCGTTGGCGCTGCACACCTACACCCCGCAGGAATGGGCAGAGATCGACGGCGCTCCGGCGTCGCCGACCTGTGCCGGCGGTAGCAAACATTAAGATCAAAAGATCGCAGCCTTCGGCAGCTCCTACAGGGCACAGCCGCAGGCGGTGATGTTTTTTGCTAGAATCCGCAACGCGCCGCTTAGCCGGCGCGTTTTTTATTGAATCCGGTTCACCCTTTGCGAGGGTAGCCACCTGGAGAACTACCCATGACACAACCGATTGTCGTGGCGGCACTGTACAAGTTCGTCACCCTCGAAGATTACGTTGACCTGCGCGAGCCACTGCTGCAAGCGATGGTCGACAACGGCATCAAAGGCACTCTGCTGATCGCCGAAGAAGGCATCAACGGCACGGTTTCCGGCAGCCGCGAAGGCATCGACGGCCTGCTCGCCTGGCTCAAGAACGATCCACGCATGGTAGACATTGACCACAAGGAATCGTACTGCGACGAGCAGCCGTTCTATCGCACCAAGGTCAAGCTGAAGAAAGAGATCGTCACCCTCGGCGTCGAGGGCGTCGACCCGAACAAAAAGGTCGGCACTTACGTCGAGCCGCAAGACTGGAACGCGCTGATCAGCGACCCGGAAGTGCTGCTGATCGACACGCGCAACGATTACGAAGTGTCGATCGGCACTTTCGAAGGTGCAATCGATCCGAAAACCACCAGTTTTCGCGAGTTTCCCGACTACATCAAAGAACACTTCGACCCGGCCGTGCACAAGAAGGTCGCGATGTTCTGCACCGGCGGCATTCGCTGCGAGAAAGCCTCGAGCTACATGCTCGGCGAGGGCTTCGAAGAGGTTTACCACCTCAAGGGCGGCATCCTGAAGTACCTCGAAGAGGTGCCGCAGGAAGAAACCAAATGGCGCGGCGACTGCTTCGTCTTCGACAACCGCGTCACCGTGCGTCACGACCTGACGGAAGGCGACTACGATCAATGTCATGCCTGCCGCACGCCGGTCAGCGTTGAAGATCGCGCCTCCGAGCACTACGTCGCCGGCATCAGTTGCCCGCATTGCTGGGACAAGCTCAGCGAGAAAACCCGGCGCAGCGCCATCGATCGGCAAAAGCAGATCGAACTGGCCAAGGCACGCAATCAGCCGCACCCGATCGGCTACAACTATAAGCAAGCATCTTCCGAGGCTTAATCATGTCTGCGCGCCTGCTCTATGTGATGGATCCGATGTGTTCATGGTGCTGGGGGTTTGCTCCGGTGGCCAAGGCACTGGTCGAGCAGGCGCAGGCAGCCGGGGTCGAGCTGCATCTGGTGGTCGGCGGTCTGCGCACCGGCAGCGGTTCGGCGCTGGAGCCGACCACGCGGCGCTACATTCTCGAGCACTGGCAAGCGGTCACCGAGGCCACCGGCCAGCCGTTCAAGTTCGACGGCGCGTTGCCTGACGGTTTTGTCTACGACACCGAGCCTGCCTGTCGCGCCATTGTCACCGCGCGCAGTCTGGCGCCGGATTGCGCGTGGACATTGGTCGGGCTGATCCAGCAGGCGTTTTACGCCGAAGGTCGCGATGTCACCCAGGCCAGCGTGCTGGTCGAGTTGGCGGAGCAGGCCGGTGTGCCGCGTATCGAATTCGCGGCGTTGTTCGATCATGCCGATCAGCACAAGGCGACCCAGGCCGATTTCACTTGGGTGCAGGACTTGGGCATCGCCGGTTTTCCGACCCTGCTGGCCGAGCGCAACGGGCAACTGGCGCTGCTCACCAATGGTTATCAACCGCTCAGCGAGCTGTCGCCGTTGCTCGGCCGCTGGCTGGAGCGCGCGGCCTGTGTCTGACCGCGCCGATGACACGCCAGCCGTAGAGCGTGTCGACCGGCTGAGCTGGGCTGAAGTGCGGCGTCTGGCACTGCATCACAAGAAATCCCTGTGGATCGCCAACGGCGTGGCCGTGCTGGCGACGCTGTGCAGCGTGCCGATCCCGTTGCTGCTGCCGTTGCTGGTCGACGAAGTGCTGCTCGGCCACGGCGATGCCGCACTGAAAGTCATGAATCATTTTCTGCCAAGCATGTGGCAGCAGGCGGCGGGTTATATCGGCCTGATGTTGGTAGTGACCCTGACCTTGCGTTGCAGCGCCCTGTGTTTTGGCGTGTTGCAGTCGCGGCTGTTTGCGCGCCTGGCCAAGGACATCGTCTACCGCATTCGCGTACGCCTGATCGAGCGGCTCAAGCGCATTTCCCTCGGCGAATACGAAAGCCTCGGCAGCGGCACGGTAACCACGCATTTGGTCACCGATCTGGATACCCTCGACAAATTCGTCGGCGAAACCCTCAGCCGCTTCCTCGTCGCCATGCTGACCCTGGTCGGCACCGCCAGCATCCTCATGTGGATGCACTGGAAGCTGGCGCTGCTGATTCTGCTGTTCAACCCGTTGGTGATCTATGCCACGGTGCAGTTGGGCAAACGCGTCAAGCATCTGAAGAAGCTGGAAAACGACAGCACCTCGCGTTTCACCCAGGCCCTGAGCGAAACCCTCGATGCGATTCAGGAAGTGCGCGCGGGCAATCGTCAGGGCTATTTCCTCGGGCGCCTCGGTGTGCGCGCGCAGGAAGTACGCAACTACGCAGTCAACTCGCAGTGGAAAACCGACGCCTCGAACCGCGCCAGTGGTTTGCTGTTCCAGTTCGGCATCGACATCTTCCGCGCGGCGGCGATGCTCACCGTACTGTTTTCCGATCTTTCGATCGGGCAGATGCTCGCGGTGTTCAGCTACCTGTGGTTCATGATCGGCCCGGTCGAACAACTGCTCAATCTGCAATACGCCTACTACGCAGCGGGCGGTGCGCTGACGCGGATCAATGAACTGCTGGCGCGTGCCGACGAGCCGCAGTATCCCGGCGGCGTCGATCCGTTCAAGGGGCGCGACACCGTCGGCATCGAGGTGCAAGGCCTGAGCTTCGGTTATGGCGACGAGCTGGTGCTGGATCAGATGAACCTGTCGATCCTGCCCGGCGAAAAAGTCGCGATCGTCGGGGCGAGCGGCGGCGGCAAAAGTACCTTGGTGCAGTTGCTGTTGGGCCTGTACACGCCAGCGGCCGGGACCATCCGCTTCGGCGGATCGACCCAGCAGGAGATCGGCCTGGAGACGGTACGCGAGAACGTCGCGGTGGTGCTGCAGCATCCGGCGCTGTTCAACGACAGCGTGCGCGCCAACCTGACCATGGGCCGCATGCGTAGCGACGAAGCCTGCTGGCAGGCGCTGGAAATCGCGCAAATGGCCGCGACCATCCGCGCGCTGCCCGATGGCCTCGATAGCATCGTCGGGCGTTCCGGCGTGCGTTTGTCCGGCGGCCAGCGCCAGCGTCTGGCGATTGCGCGGATGATTCTCGCCGAGCCGAAAGTGGTGATTCTCGACGAAGCCACCTCGGCCCTCGACGCTGCCACCGAGTACAACCTGCACCAGGCGATGGCGAAGTTTCTCCATGGCCGCACCACGCTGATCATTGCCCATCGCCTGTCGGCGGTGAAGCAGGCCGACCGCGTACTGGTGTTCGACGGCGGGCAGATCGCCGAGGACGGCGACCATCGCCAACTGATCGCCGACGGCGGTCTGTACGCCAAGCTCTACGGCAACTTGCAACAGCACTGATCGAAACCCTTGCCGACCTGTCAGAGGTTCTGCGCGCGGTGTAACGCCGCGCCTTGCCTTGAACGAGAACCCCACCTAGTCTCGTCATAGCGAATTCGCCCGGAAGGCGAGCGGGCAGTGCTCATGCAAGGAATCTCATGAAGCAAAAGCAGACTCTGGGAACACCACGGTTGTTGGGTATCGTCTGGCCCTTTATTGCTGTCGTGGTGTTCCAGGCATTACTGGGGGGCGTGAGCCTTTACGTGCTTTCGGCCGTGCGTGGCTACGTAGCTGGCGAAAGCCTGTGGTCCAAGGGCCAGAAAGACGCCATCTATTACCTCAACCTCTACGCCGATAGCCGTGACGAGGCGATCTACCGCAAATATCTGACGGCGATCGCCGTGCCCCAGGGCGGGCACCAATTGCGCCTGGCACTGGATCGTCAGCCGCCGGATCTGCAAGCGGCGCGCGAAGGCATTCTCAAGGGCGGTAATCATCCAGACGATGTCTCCAGCGTCATCTGGCTGTACCTCAATTTCCGCCACTACAGTTATCTGGAAACCGCGATCGATCGCTGGACGATTGGCGATGCCTATCTCGACCGATTGCACGAAGTCGCGCAGGAGATGCATCAAGGCATTGCGCAGAACCAGGCCAGCCCCGGCGATGTGCAGCGCTGGAAGTTACAGATCTTCGCCATCAACGATGCAGTCACCCCAGCCGCCAGAGCCTTCAGCGATGCCTTGGGCGAAGGCTCGCGGGTGATCATGCGCCTGCTGTTGTTCACCAACCTGGCCACCGCGCTGGGTCTGATCGCGCTGGCGCTGTGGCGCACGCACAAACTGCTCAGGCAACGGCATGAATTTGCCCAGGCGCTGCAACTGGAAAAGGATCGCGCGCACATCACCTTGCAATCGATTGGCGATGGCGTGATCACCACCGACGTCAACGGCGCGATCGATTACATGAACCCCGCCGCCGAGGCCATGACGCACTGGAAGGCCGAGCAGGCGGCGGGGCTGCCGTTGTCGGCGCTGTTCAACCTGCTCGACGATAACGCCCAGACCGAAGGGCTGACGTTGATCGAGCACATTCTCAGTGGCCAGCTCAGCGGCGGCAGCGAACATTCCAAGCTGATCCAGCGGCTGGACGGCAGCACCCTGTCGGTGACCCTGGTCGGAGCGCCGATCCGCAATGCCGGCAACGTCAGCGGCACAGTGCTGGTGCTGCACGACATGACTCAGGAGCGGCAATACATCGCCAACCTGTCCTGGCAGGCGACCCACGATGCGCTGACCGGTCTGGCGAACCGCCGCGAATTCGAATATCGCCTCGAACAGGCCTTGCACAACCTGACGCGCCAGCCCGGCCGGCATGCCCTGATGTTCCTCGATCTGGACCAGTTCAAACTGGTCAACGACACCTGTGGTCATGCGGCGGGCGATGAGTTGCTGCGGCATATCTGCACGCTGCTGCAATCAGACCTGCGCGAGGGCGACACCCTGGCGCGACTGGGCGGCGACGAATTCGGGATTTTGCTCGAGAACTGCCCGCCGGACATCGCGGAGAAGATTGCCGAAAGCCTGCGTCAGACCGTGCAGAATCTGCATTTTGTCTGGAAAGGACGGCCGTTCCTGACCACCGTCAGTATTGGCCTGGTGCATGTCGCGCAGAATCCGACCACTCTCGAAGCCTCCCTGCGTGCGGCGGACATGGCTTGCTACATGGCCAAGGAAAAGGGCCGCAACCGCGTGCAGGTCTATCATGCGGACGACTCCGAACTGTCCATGCGCTTCGGTGAAATGGCTTGGGTGCAACGGCTGCACATGGCGCTGGAAGAAAACCGCTTTTGCCTTTATGCCCAGCAGATCGCGCCGCTCAAGCCGCAACCCGGCCAGGCCGGACACATCGAAATTCTCCTGCGCCTGCATGATGAATCCGGACGAATGATTTTGCCTGACAGCTTTATTCCGGCGGCGGAGCGTTATGGTTTGATGACCCAGTTAGATCGCTGGGTAGTTCAAAACGTTTTCAAGGTTATTGCCCAGTGTATTGAACAGGAACATGAACTTCCTTTGGCAATGTGTGCGATTAATCTGTCAGGCATTACTATAGGAGATGACGCGTTTTTGCACTTCCTGCGGGAACAGTTTGTTAACTACGCTATACCGCCTGAAATGATTTGTTTTGAAATTACCGAAACCAGTGCAATTGCAAATCTTGGCAGTGCAATTCGTTTTATCAATGAACTCAAAGGCTTAGGTTGTCACTTTTCTCTGGATGACTTTTGTGCCGGAATGTCTTCATTCGCTTACTTGAAACATTTGCCTGTAGACTTCCTGAAGATCGACGGGAGTTTCGTAAAGGATATGCTGGACGACCCGATTAATCGGGCAATGGTCGAAGTGATCAATCACATCGGTCATGTTATGGGTAAGCAGACAATTGCCGAGTTTGTTGAAACTAACCAGATCGAACAGGCGTTGCTTGAAATAGGTGTGGATTACGCTCAGGGGTATGTCATCGAGCGTCCGCAGTTGTTTACCTGTGACAGTTTGCAAAGTCGTCCTGCCAGACCGCAGCCGTTGTTGTTCAAAGCGCCTGGCACGTTCCGTTGAAGTCTCTCGCCGATCCTTGCCATCACAACTCAAAAGGAGCCGAACAGTGATCGACACATTCAACCGAACCGGACCCCTCATGGAAGCTGCAAGTTATCCTGCCTGGGCGCAACAGCTCATCAAGGATTGCAGCGAGAGCAAGCGCCGGGTTGTCGAACATGAACTTTATCAGCGCATGCGCGACAACAGACTCAGCGCGAAAACCATGCGCCAGTACCTGATCGGTGGCTGGCCGGTGGTCGAGCAGTTTGCCTTGTACATGGCGCAGAACCTCACCAAGACCCGCTTTGCACGCCATCCCGGCGAAGACATGGCGCGGCGCTGGCTGATGCGCAACATCCGCGTCGAACTCAATCACGCCGACTACTGGATGCACTGGAGTCGCGCCCATGGCGTCAGTCTCGAAGATCTCCAGGCCCAGCAAGTGCCGCCGGAGCTGCATGCTCTGAGTCACTGGTGCTGGCACACCAGCTCGGCGGATTCGCTGATCGTGGCGATTGCCGCGACCAACTATGCGATCGAAGGGGCGACCGGGGAGTGGTCAGCGGTGGTCTGCTCGACCGGGGTCTACGCGGCGGCGTTTCCGGAAGAAGATCGCAAGCGCGCGATGAAGTGGTTGAAGATGCATGCCCAGTACGACGATGCCCATCCGTGGGAAGCGCTGGAAATCATCTGCACCCTGGCCGGCATGAACCCGAGCAAGGCCTTGCAGGCCGAGCTGCGGCAGGCGATCTGCAAGAGTTATGACTACATGTACCTGTTCCTGGAGCGGTGCATGCAGCTGGAGACTTCGGAGCGCTTGCTGGTCAACCGCGAGCGCCGGACCGTAACCGAAAGCTGATCGAACTGTGGGAGCGAGCCTGCTCGCGAAAGCGGTGGGTCATGCAACGAATCGTTGTCTGACACTCCCTCTTCGCGAGCAGGCTCGCTCTCACAATGATTTTTAGCCGGCCATCGCCAGCCGGTTCCGCCCCTCGCGCTTTGCGACATATAACGCACTGTCGGCCCGGCGCAGCAAGCTGTCTGCCGACTCGCCCGGCAACAACGTCGAGCATCCCAGGCTCACGGTGATCTCGATCAACTGGCCATCGGCAAAGTATTCCTCCGACTGCGTCGCCTGGCGCAAACGCTCGCCAACCATCGCCGCCGCTTCGCGACCGGTGTTGGACAGCAGGATCAGAAACTCCTCGCCGCCATAACGGAACACCATGTCGACGTTGCGCAGTTGCGCCTTGATCGACGCGGCAATGGCTCTGAGCACGTCATCACCGGCGCCATGCCCGTGGTCATCATTGACCCGTTTGAAGTGGTCGATATCGAGCATCAGTACCGACAGCGGCTGCGCATGGCGGCGCGACATGTCGATCTCGCGCTGCAAGGTCTGCTCCATGGCTACCCGGTTGCCAGCACCGGTCAACGGGTCGCGCAAGGCACTTTGCGTCGCGGCGCGATAGAGCAAGGCGTTGCGCATCGGGTACAGCAGACAGGACAGTAGCGACTCGAGGTCGCCCTGTTCCTTGTCGTTGAAACGCTGATTGCGGCGGAAGACCAGTTCGCCCATGTGCTCGCCTTCGTGGCTCAGAATGTAGCTGACCGAGTGGTGGCCGCGTGTGCCGAACTCCAGGCGCAAGTCGCTGGCCTGATGCACATAGCTCAGGGCGTCCAGTGGCACCAGGCGTTGGATTTCGCGGAAGAACAGGCCAAGGATGCGCTGTGGCTCAAGGCTGGTTTGCAGTTGCAGGCTCATTTGCTGACGCAATTGCGCCAGGCTGGTCGGGCGCTCGATCAGCGCCGGTAGTTGACCGAAGCCCAGGCGCTGCAATTTGGCACTGTCAAAGTCAATTGCATGGGTCTGGGAAGGAGATTTCATATGGCGTGAGCCCCTAAGCAGTAAGTCTGTCTTACAGGCTGGGTGAGAGCGGCTATGGGCTGCGCGTCGTACTGATCCATCAGTCCCGTAGGACATTTGGCGTAAGTTTAGTCTGCCGCAAGACGATCAGTCAGCTATCGAAATCGGCGTTTGCCCCATGGCCATCACACGGCATGTTTTGAGGGAATTTAGAGCGAAAGGCGTGCCATTCGGTTCGATTTTATTTAAAGCTTTTCGAATCAATGACTTGCTGGCGAATGCCAAGCTGCCGCGCTGGGTTATTGGCGGCTTTGTGACGGTTATCAGCGGCAATGGCTTGCCGCGACAGCATTCTGCCGCGGCAACAAATGCGACGTATGGCGTTATTGGGCGTTGAACGCCTGGCCATTAACGCCTGCGCTGTCGGGGCCCATCAGGTACAGATAGACCGGCATGATCTCTTCCGGTGTCGGGTTATTCAGCGGATTTTCCCCCGGATACGCCTGCGCGCGCATGCTGGTGCGCGTGCCGCCCGGGTTGATGCTGTTGGAGCGTACCGGCGCAACGCCTTCCACTTCATCGGCCAGGGTTTGCATCAGGCCCTCGGTGGCAAATTTCGACACACCGTAAGCGCCCCAGTACGCGCGACCCTTGCGCCCGACGCTGCTGGAGGTGAACACCACCGAAGCATCCTGGGACAGCTTGAGCAACGGCAGCAGGGTGCTGGTCAGCATGAACATCGCGTTGACGTTGACCTGCATGACACGCATGAAGTTTTCGCCGGACAGTTGCTCGATCGGCGTGCGCGGGCCGATGATCGAAGCGTTGTGCAGCAGGCCGTCGAGGTGGCCGAACTCGGTTTCGATCATCGCCGCCAGCTCATCGTACTGATGGGGCAGGGCGGTCTCGAGGTTGAACGGGATCACCGCTGGTTGCGGATGACCGGCAGCCTCGATTTCGTCGTAGACCTCCGTCAGATTGGCTTCGGTCTTGCCTAGCAGCAGCACGGTGGCACCGTGGGCGGCATAGGTTTTCGCCGCAGCTGCGCCAATGCCACGGCCGGCACCGGTGACCAGAATGACCCGATCCTTGAGCAATTCGGGGCGAGCGGTGTAATCAAACATAAAAACCTCATAGTCCATTTCATGAAGACCTGCTTCACCCAGTGGCGAGGGGATTTATCCCCGTTCGGCGGCGAAGCCGTCGCAAAACCTGTGTGTCACATCGCCTGGATAAAAGCGGGGGCCGCTTCGCAGCCCAGCGGGGATAAATCCCCTCGCCACACAGGGAATTTGCAACAGTCAGGTCAGCAACTGCACAGCGCGCTATCGAGCACCTTGCGCAACTCCAGCGGGTGATCTACCACAACGTCCGCGCCCCAGTGCCGTGGGTTGTCGTCCGGGTGGATATAGCCGTAAGTCACCGCAGCGGTCTTGGTGCCGGCATCGCGGCCCGATTCGATATCGCGCAGATCATCGCCGATAAACAGCACGGTCGACGGATCCAGATCAAGCATCTTGCAGGCGAGGATCAGCGGCTCCGGATCCGGCTTGCTGTTCTTCACATGATCCGGGCAGATCAGCAGCGCCGAACGCTCGGCCAGCCCCAGACGCTGCATGATCGGCTCGGCGAAACGCAACGGTTTGTTGGTGACCACGCCCCAGATCAGGTTGGCCTTTTCGATGTCAGCGAGAAGTTCGCCCATGCCGTCGAACAGCTTGCTGTGCACTGCGCAGCCGACCAGATAGCGCTCGAGAAACTCCAGACGCAGCTCCTCAAAGCCCGGCGATTCCGGATCCATCGAGAACGTCACCGCGACCATGGCCTTGGCGCCGCCGGAAATCTCGTCGCGGATATGCTTGTCGTTGATCGGCGGCAGACCGCGATCGGCGCGCATCGCCTGGCAGATGGCGATGAAGTCCGGCGCGGTGTCGAGCAGGGTGCCGTCCATGTCGAAAAGTACCGCTCTGATGGCCATCGGCTTATTCCTCGCGCAGGGTCTGGATCATGTAGTTGACGTCAACGTCGTTGGCCAGCTTGTAGTGCTTGGTCAGCGGGTTGTAGGTCAGGCCGATGATGTCCTTGACGGTCAGGCCAGCCATGCGGCTCCACGCGCCGAGCTCGGAGGGGCGGATGAATTTCTTGAAGTCGTGGGTGCCGCGCGGCAGCAGCTTCATGATGTATTCGGCGCCGATGATCGCGAACAGATACGCCTTCGGGTTGCGGTTGATGGTCGAAAAGAACACCTGGCCGCCCGGCTTGACCATGCGGAAGCAGGCGCGGATCACCGAGGATGGATCCGGCACGTGCTCGAGCATTTCCAGGCAGGTGACCACGTCGAACTGCTCGGGCATTTCGTCGGCGAGGGCTTCGGCGGTGATCTGCCGGTATTCGACGCTGACCCCGGATTCCAGCTGATGCAGTTGCGCGACCGCCAGCGGCGCTTCGCCCATGTCGATGCCCATCACGGTGGCGCCGCGCTGGGCCATGGCTTCGCTGAGGATGCCGCCGCCGCAACCGACGTCGAGGACTTTCTTGCCGGCCAGATTGACCCGCTCGTCGATCCAGTTGACCCGCAGCGGGTTGATGTCGTGCAGCGGCTTGAATTCGCTTTCACGGTCCCACCAGCGATGGGCCAGGGCCTCGAATTTGGCGATTTCGGCGTGGTCGACGTTGCTCATGTTCAATTCCTCGAAAAACCTGAAAAGGGCTGTAGCCGCAGATATTGCGCCGCGGTGTTTACGATTCGGTGTGGCCGCTGATGCGCTGGCCCCAGTGGCGAGCGGTCTCGCCCAGCTGTTGTTCGTCCATGCGGGTCAGACGCCGGTCGTCGAGCAGTTGCTTGCCGGCGACCCACAGGTGTTTCACGCAATCACGCCCGGTCGCATAAATCAGCTGCGACACCGGGTCATACACCGGTTGCTGCGCCAGACCGGACAGGTCGAAAGCGACGATGTCTGCGGCTTTGCCGATCTCCAGCGAGCCGACCTGCGCCTCGATCCCCAGCGCACGGGCGCCATTGAGGGTGGCCATGCGCAAGGCGCGATGAGCGTCCAGCGCTGTGGCAGAACCGGCCACGGCTTTGGCCAGCAGGGCGGCGGTGCGGGTTTCGCCGAGCAGGTCGAGATCATTGTTGCTCGCCGCGCCATCGGTACCGACAGCGACGTTCACCCCAGCCTGCCACAAACGTTCGACCGGGCAGAAGCCGCTGGCCAGTTTCAGATTGGATTCCGGGCAGTGGATCACGCTGCTGTTGCTTTCTACCAGCAGCGCGAGGTCGTCATCGCTGATCTGGGTCATGTGCACCGCCTGGAAGCGCGGGCCGAGCAGGCCAAGGCGACCCAGGCGCGCCAGTGGCCGTTCGCCGGTCTGCTCGACAGCCTGCTGCACTTCGAACGCGGTTTCATGCACATGCATATGGATCGAAGCGTCCAGCTCCTCGGCGATCACCCTGATTTTCTCCAGGTTCTCATCACCGACGGTGTAGGGTGCGTGAGGGCCGAAAGTAATCTTGATGCGTTCGTGATGCTTGAGATCCCCGAACAATTCGACGCCCTGACGAATGGCTTCGTCGGCACTGCTGGCGCCGGGGATCGGGAAATCGAGGATCGGAATGGCGATCTGCGCGCGGATACCGCTGTTGTGTACGCGCTCGCTGGCGACTTTCGGGAAGAAATACATGTCAGAGAAGCAGGTGATGCCGCCCTTGATCTGCTCGGCGATGGCCAGATCGGTGCCGTCGCGGACGAAATCCTCATCGACCCATTTGCCTTCGGCCGGCCAGATGTGGTTTTCCAGCCAGGTCATCAGCGGCAGATCGTCAGCCAGGCCACGGAACAGTGTCATCGCCGCGTGGCCGTGGGCATTGATCAGTCCCGGCGCCAACAGAACATCCGGCAGTTCACGGATTTCTGTCGCGTTACACTTCAACGCTTCGGCGCGCGGGCCTATAAACACGATGCAACCGTCACGGATGCCCAGGCCGTGCTCCTTGAGCACCACGCCTGCAGGTTCGACGGGGACCAGCCAGGTCGGCAGCAATAACAGGTCGAGCGCAATGGCAGGTTTCGGCATCGAGGGTCGGTTCCAGTGCTTTTGTAAAGGATGGCGAAGTATACCCGAGCGTCTTCGCGGGGGGATCGCTATAATCGGCGGCTTTTGTTCATGAGTGCGGGGTGTGGGATGCGCGATCGACTGTTGGCTGCGGAGAAAGTGAAGGCCATCGATTGGCGTGATGGCGCGCTGCACCTGCTGGATCAGCGTATTTTGCCGTTCGAGGAAAACTGGATCGCCTACACCAGCGCCGCCGGCGTGGCCGAAGCGATTCGCTCGATGGTCGTGCGTGGCGCACCGGCCATCGGCATCAGTGCGGCTTATGGCATCGTCCTCGCGGCGCGGGCGCGGATTGCCGAGGGCGGCGACTGGTACACGGCACTGGAAGAGGATTTCGCGCTGTTGGCAGATTCGCGTCCGACCGCGGTCAATCTGTTCTGGGCGCTGGGCCGCATGCACGATCGCCTGGATCGCCTGAAAAGCAACGCCGATCCGCTGGCGGCGCTGGAAGCCGAAGCTATCGCCATTCATGAAAGCGACCGCGAGGCCAACCTGACCATGGCGCAGCTTGGCGTCGATCTGATTCGCAAGCATCAGGGCAACGCTCAAGCCATCCTGACCCACTGCAACACCGGCGCGCTGGCCACCGGCGGGTTCGGTACTGCGCTGGGGGTGATCCGCGCTGCTTATATAGAAGGCATGGTCGAACGCGTCTATGCCGACGAGACCCGGCCGTGGCTGCAGGGCTCGCGGCTGACCGCGTGGGAACTGGCCAACGAAGGCATCCCGGTGACCCTGAATGCCGACTCCGCCGCCGCGCACATCATGAAAACCAAAGGCGTGACCTGGGTGATCGTCGGCGCCGACCGCATCACCGCCAATGGCGACGTGGCGAACAAGATCGGCACCTATCAACTGGCGGTCAACGCCATGCACCACGGCGTGCGCTTCATGGTCGTGGCGCCAAGTTCGACCATCGACATGAACCTCGCCAGCGGCGATGACATCCCGATCGAAGAACGTGATGGCGCCGAACTGCTCGAAGTCGGCGGTAAACGCGTCGGTGCCGATGTTGAAGCGTTCAACCCGGTGTTTGATGTCACCCCGGCGGACCTGATCGATGCGATCGTCACCGAGAAAGGCATCGTCGAGCGCCCGGACACCGCGAAAATGGCCCTGCTGATGTGTCGCAAGCGCCTGCATTGACAGGCTTTGGTGTTGTGTTGAGCCATTCGCGAGCAGGCTCGCTCCCACAGGTTTTGTGAACGCCACTGGCCTGTGTGGGAGCGAGCCTGCTCGCGAAGAGGTCGGTAATGTCAATAAACATCGCTAATTCAGACCCCGATTTCACATTCAACCAAGCTCTGAGCCTCTCTCGTCCCCCTCAAGCCTGTCATCGGTCAACTAACTATGCTCCATGCGCATCTGGGGGATAGGTGCGTGGCGGCCTTTGTGATAACATCCGGCGTTTTCCGAGGCGGCTCCACGGAGCTGTCTTTACTGCGCAAATCCGCGATCCAATGTTGATTTGTCGTAAGTCGGCGCATGGCACTCGGCCGGCCCCGACGAGCTTCGTTGCTCCCACATGGATATGACGAAGTTTCACCAGAAAAAGGAATCAGGCTTCTCATGGGCGAACTGGCCAAAGAAATCCTCCCGGTCAATATCGAAGACGAGCTGAAACAGTCCTACCTCGACTACGCAATGAGCGTGATCGTCGGCCGTGCACTGCCGGATGCGCGCGATGGCCTCAAGCCCGTGCACCGTCGCGTACTGTTCGCGATGAGCGAGCTGGGCAACGACTACAACAAGCCGTACAAGAAATCTGCCCGTGTCGTCGGCGACGTGATCGGTAAGTATCACCCGCACGGTGACACTGCCGTATACGACACCATCGTTCGTATGGCCCAGCCTTTCTCCCTGCGCTACCTGCTGGTCGACGGCCAGGGCAACTTCGGTTCGGTCGACGGCGACAACGCTGCGGCCATGCGATACACCGAAGTGCGCATGACCAAGCTGGCGCACGAGCTGCTGGCTGACCTGCACAAGGAAACCGTGGACTGGGTGCCGAACTACGACGGCACCGAACTGATCCCGGCAGTCATGCCGACCCGCGTGCCGAACCTGCTGGTCAACGGTTCCAGCGGTATCGCCGTGGGCATGGCGACCAACATTCCGCCGCACAACCTCGGTGAAGTCATCGACGGTTGCCTGGCCCTCATCGACAACCCCGAGCTGACCGTCGATGAGCTGATGCAATACATTCCCGGTCCGGACTTCCCGACGGCTGCGATCATCAACGGTCGCGCCGGCATCATCGAAGCCTACCGCACCGGTCGCGGGCGCATTTACATGCGTGCCCGCTCGATCATCGAAGACATCGACAAGGTCGGTGGCCGTCAGCAGATCGTCATCACAGAACTCCCTTACCAGCTGAACAAGGCGCGTCTGATCGAGAAGATCGCCGAGCTGGTCAAAGAGAAGAAGCTCGAAGGCATCACCGAGCTGCGCGACGAGTCCGACAAGGACGGTATGCGCGTCGTGATCGAGCTGCGTCGCGGCGAAGTGCCTGAGGTGATCCTCAACAACCTCTACGCCCAGACCCAGCTGCAATCGGTATTCGGCATCAACATCGTCGCGCTGATCGACGGCCGCCCACGCATCCTCAACCTCAAGGATCTGCTGGAAGCCTTCGTCCGTCACCGTCGCGAAGTGGTTACCCGTCGTACCGTGTTCGAACTGCGCAAGGCGCGCGAGCGTGGGCACATTCTCGAAGGCCAGGCCGTTGCGCTGTCGAACATCGACCCGGTGATCGCCCTGATCAAGGCTTCGCCAACGCCGTCGGAAGCCAAGGAAGCGCTGATCAGCACGCCTTGGGAGTCTTCCGCCGTGGTGGCGATGGTTGAACGCGCCGGTGCCGATTCGTGCCGTCCGGAAAACCTCGATCCGCAATACGGTCTGCGTGAAGGCAAGTACTTCCTCTCGCCAGAACAGGCGCAAGCCATTCTGGAACTGCGCCTGCACCGTCTGACCGGTCTGGAGCACGAGAAGCTGCTGGCCGAGTATCAAGAGATCCTCAACCAGATCGGCGAGCTGATCCGCATCCTCAACAGTGCCGTGCGCCTGATGGAAGTGATCCGCGAAGAGCTGGAAGTGATCCGCGCCGAATACGGCGACGTGCGTCGCACCGAAATTCTCGATGCCCGTCTCGACCTGACCCTGGGTGACATGATCCCGGAAGAAGAGCGCGTCGTGACCATTTCCCACGGTGGCTACGCCAAGACCCAGCCGCTGGCTGCGTACCAGGCTCAGCGTCGTGGCGGCAAAGGCAAGTCGGCCACCGGCGTCAAGGACGAGGACTACATCGCTCACCTGCTGGTCGCCAACAGCCACACCACGCTGCTGCTGTTCTCCAGCAAGGGCAAGGTGTACTGGCTCAAGACCTACGAGATTCCGGAAGCATCCCGCGCGGCCCGTGGTCGTCCGCTGGTCAATCTGCTGCCGCTGGATGATGGTGAATACATCACCACCATGCTGCCGGTCGAGGAATACACCGAAGGTCACTACATCTTCATGGCCACCGCCAACGGCACCGTGAAGAAGACCCCGCTGGAATCCTTCAGCCGTCAGCGCAGCGTCGGTCTGATCGCGCTGGAGCTGGACGAAGGCGACGTGCTGATCTCTGCAGCCATCACCGATGGCGAGCGCGAAGTGATGCTGTTCTCCGACGGCGGCAAGGTCACCCGTTTCAAAGAGTCCGACGTGCGTGCCATGGGCCGTACCGCTCGCGGCGTGCGCGGCATGCGTCTGCCGGAAGGGCAGAAGCTGATTTCCATGCTGATCCCGGAAGAAGGCAGCCAGATCCTCACCGCTTCCGAGCGTGGTTATGGCAAGCGCACCGCGATCACCGAGTTCCCTGAGTACAAGCGTGGCGGTCAGGGCGTGATCGCCATGGTCAGCAACGAGCGTAACGGCCGTCTGGTCGGCGCGGTACAGGTGCTCGACGGCGAAGAAATCATGCTGATCTCCGATCAGGGCACCCTGGTGCGTACCCGTGTCGGCGAAGTGTCGAGCCTGGGCCGTAATACTCAGGGCGTGACGCTGATCAAGCTGGCCAAGGATGAAACCCTGGTCGGCCTGGAACGGGTTCAGGAGCCTTCGGAAATCGAAGGCGAGGAGCTCGAAGGTGAAGAGGGCGAGGAAATCGCAGGCACCGTCGGTATCGACGAGGCCGCAGACGACCAGCAACTCGACGCCGCAGCAGACGAAGAACCGCAGGAATAAGCGGACAAACGAGGGGGCGGATGAGAATTCGCCCCCTTGTTATTTGTCCGGTATGAATTTTCGACATCATGGAGATCCCCTGTGGGAGCGAGCCTGCTCGCGAAAGCAGGCGCTGCGGTACCTCTGAAGCACCGCGGTGATGCATTCGCGAGCAGGCTCGCTCCCACAGGGCCATGTTGATCGGTAGTGTGATTTATTGCGTGATACCACCAAATCAGAGCGAGATTGGATGTGAGCAAGCGAGCCTATAACTTCTGCGCCGGTCCGGCGGCGCTGCCTGAAGCTGTCCTGCAGCGCGCCCAGGGTGAACTCCTTGATTGGCACGGCAAGGGTCTGTCGGTCATGGAAATGAGCCATCGCAGCGATGAGTTCGTGTCCATCGCCACCCAGGCCGAGCAGGATCTGCGTGACCTGCTGAATATCCCGTCGAACTACAAAGTGCTGTTTCTGCAGGGCGGCGCCAGTCAGCAGTTTGCGCAGATCCCGCTGAACCTGTTGCCTGAAGGCGGCTCGGCCGACTACATCGACACCGGTATCTGGTCGCAGAAAGCCATCGAAGAAGCCTCGCGCTATGGCCACGTCAACGTTGCTGCCACTGCCAAGCCTTACGACTATTTCGCCATCCCAGCCCAGAACGAGTGGAACCTGTCGAAAGACGCCGCGTACGTTCACTACGCGCCGAACGAAACCATCGGCGGTCTGGAATTTCAGTGGATCCCGCAAACCGGTGACGTACCGCTGGTGGCGGACATGTCTTCGGACATCCTCTCGCGCCCGGTCGATATTTCGCGTTTCGGCATGATCTACGCTGGCGCGCAGAAAAACATCGGCCCGAGCGGCATCGTCGTCAACATCATCCGCGAAGACCTGCTCGGCAAAGCGCGCTCGCTGTGCCCGACCATGCTTAATTACAAGGTCGCGGCCGATAACGGCTCGATGTACAACACCCCGCCGACCCTCGCCTGGTACTTGTCCGGTCTGGTGTTCCAGTGGCTGAAAGAGCAGGGCGGCGTCGAAGCGATCGCCAGGCTCAACGACGTCAAGCAGCGCACCCTGTACGACTTCATCGACGCCAGTGGCCTCTACAGCAACCCGATCAACAAGTCGGATCGCTCGTGGATGAACGTTCCGTTCCGTCTGGCTGATGATCGTCTGGACAAGCCGTTCCTCGCCGGTGCCGACGAGCGCGGCCTGCTCAATCTCAAGGGCCACCGCTCGGTGGGCGGCATGCGCGCCTCCATCTACAACGCCGTCGACATCACCGCGGTCAACGCGCTGGTGGCGTACATGGCGGAATTCGAGAAGGAACACGGCTGATGTCCGAGCAAGAACTCAAGGCACTGCGCGTTCGCATCGACGCTCTGGACACCAAAGTCCTCGAGCTGATCAGTGAGCGTGCGCGTTGCGCCCAGGAAGTCGCCCGCGTGAAGATGGCCTCGCTGGCCGAAGGCGAAGTGCCGGTGTTCTATCGTCCCGAGCGCGAAGCTCAGGTGCTCAAGCGCGTGATGGAGCGCAACCAGGGGCCACTGGGCAACGAAGAGATGGCGCGGTTGTTCCGCGAAATCATGTCGTCGTGCCTGGCGCTGGAGCAGCCACTGAAAGTGGCTTACCTTGGTCCTGAGGGCACTTTCACCCAAGCGGCAGCGATGAAACACTTCGGCCACGCGGTGATCAGCAAGCCGATGGCGGCGATCGACGAAGTGTTCCGTGAAGTCGCCGCCGGTGCGGTGAATTTCGGCGTGGTGCCGGTGGAAAACTCCACCGAAGGCGCGGTCAATCACACGCTGGACAGCTTCCTCGAGCACGACATGGTGATCTGTGGCGAAGTCGAGTTGCGCATCCACCATCATCTGCTGGTCGGCGAAAATACCAAGACCGACAGTATCAGCCGCATCTACTCCCACGCGCAGTCGCTGGCTCAGTGCCGCAAGTGGCTGGACGCGCATTACCCGAATGTCGAACGCGTCGCGGTGTCGAGCAACGCCGAAGCTGCCAAACGGGTCAAGGGCGAGTGGAACTCGGCGGCGATTGCCGGCGACATGGCGGCCGGTCTGTATGGCCTGACCCGTCTGGCCGAGAAGATCGAAGACCGTCCGGACAATTCGACGCGCTTCCTGATGATCGGTAATCAGGAAGTGCCGCCGACCGGCGACGACAAGACCTCGATCATCGTATCGATGAGCAACAAGCCGGGCGCGCTCCACGAGCTGCTGGTGCCGTTCCATGACAACGGGATCGACCTGACCCGGATCGAGACCCGTCCGTCGCGCAGCGGCAAATGGACCTACGTGTTCTTCATCGACTTCGTCGGCCACCACCGTGATCCGTTGATCAAAGGTGTGCTGGAAAAGATCAGTCAGGAAGCAGTAGCACTCAAAGTGCTGGGTTCCTACCCGAAAGCAGTTCTCTAAGGGGCGGTAGCAAATGAGTGGCAACTTCCTCGCTCTGGCACAGCCGGGCGTGCAACAACTTTCGCCGTACGTTCCGGGCAAGCCTGTGGACGAACTGGCGCGCGAGCTGGATCTGGATCCGGCAAAAATCGTCAAACTGGCGAGCAACGAAAACCCATTGGGCGCCAGCCCGAAGGCATTGGCGGCGATCCGCGAAGAGCTGGCCGAGCTGACCCGCTACCCGGACGGTAATGGTTTCGCCCTGAAGTCGCTGCTCGCCGAACAGTGCCGCGTCGAGCTGAATCAGGTCACGCTGGGCAATGGCTCCAACGACATTCTTGAGCTGGTTGCGCGTGCCTATCTGGCGCCGGGCCTGAATGCGGTGTTCAGTGAGCACGCCTTCGCGGTGTATCCGATCGCTACCCAAGCTGTCGGTGCGCAGGCCAAAGTCGTTCCAGCCAAAGACTGGGGCCATGACCTGCCGGCGATGCTTGCGGCCATCGATGCCAACACTCGCGTGGTGTTCATCGCCAACCCGAACAACCCGACCGGCACCTGGTTCGGCGCCGAAGCGCTGGACGAATTCCTGCAGGACGTTCCCGAGCATGTGCTGGTAGTCCTCGACGAGGCTTACATCGAGTACGCCGAAGGCAGTGATTTGCCGGACGGTCTCGACTTCCTCGCGGCGTACCCGAACCTGCTGGTGTCGCGCACCTTCTCCAAGGCCTATGGTCTGGCCGCGCTGCGCGTCGGTTATGGCTTGTCGACGCCTGTGGTGGCAGACGTGCTGAACCGCGTTCGCCAGCCGTTCAATGTCAACAGCCTCGCCTTGGCGGCGGCCTGTGCGGCATTGAAAGATGATGAATATCTGGCGCAAAGCCGTCAGCTCAACGAAGCCGGCATGCAGCAGTTGCAGGCGGGTTTCCGTGAGCTGGGGCTGAGCTGGATCGAGTCCAAAGGCAACTTCATTTGTGTCGATCTCGGCCAGGTCGCGGCGCCGATTTTCCAGGGCTTGCTGCGCGAAGGCGTGATCGTGCGTCCGGTGGCCAATTACGGCATGCCGAACCACCTGCGGGTGACCATCGGTCTGCCGGCCGAAAACAGCCGTTTCCTCGAGGCGTTGCGCAAGGTTCTGGCTCGTGGTTGATGTCACTGCGCTGCAACCTGCTGCACCTATGATCGGTCGCCTTGTGGTGGTCGGTCTTGGGTTGATCGGTGGTTCGTTTGCCAAGGGTTTGCGTGAAAGCGGCCTGTGCCGTGAGGTGGTTGGTGTTGATCTCGACCCGCAATCGCGCAAGCTCGCGGTCGAATTGGGTGTGGTCGATCGCTGCGAAGACGACTTGGCGGCGGCTTGCGTCGGTGCCGATGTGATTCAGCTGGCGGTGCCGATTCTGGCCATGGAAAAACTGCTCGCGCGTCTGGCTGTCATGGATCTGGGGCAGGCGATTCTTACGGATGTCGGCAGTGCCAAAGGCAACGTGGTGCGCGCCGCGACCGAGGTGTTCGGCGGCATGCCGGCGCGTTTCGTGCCGGGGCACCCGATTGCCGGTTCCGAGCAGAGCGGGGTGGAAGCCTCGAATGCCGAGCTGTTCCGCCGGCACAAGGTGATCCTGACGCCGCTCGAGCAGACCGATCCTGCCGCACTGGCGCTGGTCGATCGGCTCTGGCGCGAACTGGGCGCCGATGTCGAGCACATGCAGGTCGAGCGTCACGATGAAGTGCTGGCCGCGACCAGTCATCTGCCGCACCTGCTGGCCTTCGGCCTGGTCGATTCATTGGCCAAGCGCAATGAAAATCTGGAGATCTTCCGTTACGCTGCCGGTGGTTTTCGCGATTTCACAAGAATCGCCGGAAGCGACCCGGTGATGTGGCACGACATCTTCCTCGCCAACCGCGAGGCTGTCCTGCGCACACTCGATACATTTCGCAGCGACCTCGACGCCTTGCGCGACGCGGTCGATGCAGGGGATGGGCACCAATTGTTGGGCGTTTTCACGCGCGCCCGGGTTGCCCGCGAGCATTTCAGTAAAATCCTGGCCCGCAGGGCCTATGTGGACGCTATGAATTCCAACGATCTGATCTTCCTGGCTCAACCTGGTGGCCGCCTGTCCGGTCGGATTCGCGTACCGGGTGACAAATCGATTTCCCACCGTTCGATCATGCTCGGCTCGCTGGCCGAAGGCGTCACCGAAGTCGAAGGCTTCCTTGAGGGCGAAGACGCCCTGGCGACCTTGCAGGCGTTTCGCGACATGGGCGTGGTCATCGAAGGCCCGCACCACGGCCGCGTGACCATCCACGGTGTCGGCCTGCACGGCCTGAAACCTGCGCCGGGCCCGATCTATCTGGGCAACTCTGGCACCTCGATGCGTCTGCTCTCTGGCCTGCTGGCGGCGCAGAACTTCGACAGCACCTTGACCGGCGACGCTTCGCTGTCCAAGCGTCCGATGAACCGCGTGGCTAATCCTCTGCGAGAAATGGGCGCCGTGATCGAAACCGCTGCCGAAGGTCGTCCACCGATGACCATTCGCGGTGGCCACAAGCTCAAGGGTCTGACCTACACCATGCCGATGGCCAGTGCCCAGGTGAAATCCTGCCTGCTGCTTGCCGGTCTCTATGCTGAAGGCAAGACCACGGTGACCGAGCCGGCACCGACCCGCGATCACACCGAGCGCATGCTGCGTGGCTTCGGCTACCCGGTCAGCGTCGACGGCGCCACGGCTTCGGTCGAGTCCGGCGGCAAGCTCACCGCGACTCACATCGAAGTGCCGGGCGATATCTCGTCGTCGGCGTTTTTCCTGGTCGCGGCCTCGATCGCCGAGGGCTCCGAGCTGGTGCTCGAGCACGTCGGCATCAACCCGACCCGTACTGGTGTGATCGATATCCTGCGTCTGATGGGTGCCGATATCACTCTGGAAAACCAGCGTGAAGTGGGCGGCGAGCCAGTGGCTGACTTGCGCGTGCGGGCAGCTAAACTCAAAGGTATCGAGATTCCGGAGGAACTGGTGCCGCTGGCCATCGACGAATTCCCGGTCCTGTTCATCGCTGCTGCATGCGCCGAAGGGCGGACCGTGCTGACCGGCGCCGAAGAGCTGCGAGTCAAGGAATCCGACCGGATTCAGGTCATGGCGGACGGCTTGCTGGCGCTGGGCGTCAAGTGCGAACCGACCCCGGACGGCATCATCATCGACGGCGGCCAGATCGGCGGCGGTGAAGTGCACGGTCACGGCGACCACCGTATCGCCATGGCCTTCAGCGTTGCCTCGTTGCGCGCTACCGCACCGATCCGCATCCATGATTGCGCCAACGTCGCGACCTCGTTCCCCAACTTCCTCGCGCTGTGCGGGCAAGTCGGCATTCGTGTGGCACAAGAGGCTCAGTCGTGAAAAACATTGCACCGGTCATCACCATCGATGGGCCAAGCGGCTCCGGCAAAGGCACGGTCGCCGGGATTCTGGCCAAGCGTCTGGGCTGGAACCTGCTGGATTCCGGTGCGCTTTATCGCTTGCTCGCGTTTGCTGCGCATAACCATGGCGTCGACCTGACCAATGAAGAGCTGCTGAAGACATTGGCCGCTCATCTGGATGTGCAGTTCATCGCCGCGACCGAAGGTCAGCTGCAGCGGATTATTCTCGAAGGCGACGAAGTCAGCGATGTCATTCGCACCGAAAGCGTCGGTTCCGGGGCCTCGCAAGTGGCTGCGCTGCCCGCCGTACGCGAGGCGCTGCTGCAGCGCCAGCGTGCGTTTCAGGAAGCGCCGGGTCTGGTGGCGGACGGTCGCGACATGGGCACGGTGGTATTTCCGGGTGCACCGCTGAAGATTTTCCTCACCGCCAGTGCCGAGGAGCGGGCGCGCCGTCGATATTTGCAGTTGAAGGGCAAAGTCGAGGGTGTTAGTCTGTCGAGTCTGCTAGATGAGATCCGTGCACGCGATGAGCGTGACACCCAGCGCGCAGTAGCCCCGCTCAAGCCGGCGGCCGACGCGATTCAGCTGGATTCAACGGAGCTTTCCATCGATCAGGTGCTTGAACGCATCATGAGCGAGATCGCCATTCGCGATATCGCCGGGTGACCAAGAAGGTCGCAGGGGACCAGTCATAGTCCTGCGGTGCTTCTTTTAAATGAAACTAACCCACACCGTCTGGGGTGTGGAGATGGGCGTTTACTTCGCCCTCATCTACAGGAATTAAAATGAGCGAAAGCTTTGCGGAACTCTTTGAAGAAAGCCTGAAAACCCTGAACCTTCAGGCAGGCTCCATCATCACCGGTGTTATCGTTGATATCGATTACCAGGCTCGCTGGGTAACCGTTCACGCTGGTCTGAAGTCTGAAGCACTCATCCCGCTTGAGCAGTTCTACAACGATGCTGGCGAACTGAACATCAACGTTGGTGATGAAGTTCACGTTGCTCTGGATTCGGTTGAAGACGGCTTTGGCGAAACCAAGCTGTCCCGTGAAAAAGCCAAGCGCGCTGAATGCTGGATCGTTCTGGAAGCAGCCTTCGCAGCCGAGGAAGTGGTCAAGGGCGTTATCAACGGTAAGGTTAAAGGCGGCTTCACTGTCGACGTTAACGGCATCCGTGCGTTCCTGCCAGG
The DNA here is from genome assembly GCF_030687105.1 of Pseudomonas sp. FP1762. Lineage (NCBI taxonomy): Bacteria > Pseudomonadati > Pseudomonadota > Gammaproteobacteria > Pseudomonadales > Pseudomonadaceae > Pseudomonas > Pseudomonas sp. FP1762. The sequence continues at coordinate 4,229,010 of NZ_CP117458.1, read as the reverse complement.
TTCCCTGGTTGACGTCCGTCCAGTGCGCGACACCACGCACCTGGAAGGCAAAGAGCTGGAATTCAAGGTCATCAAGCTGGACCAGAAGCGCAACAACGTTGTCGTTTCCCGTCGCAGCGTCCTCGAAGCCGAGAACTCCGCCGAGCGTGAAGCTCTGCTGGAATCCCTGCAGGAAGGCCAGCAAGTCAAAGGTATCGTCAAAAACCTCACCGATTACGGCGCATTCGTCGATCTGGGTGGCGTGGACGGCCTGCTGCACATCACCGACATGGCCTGGAAGCGCATCAAGCATCCTTCCGAGATCGTCAACGTTGGTGACGAGATTGACGTCAAGGTTCTGAAATACGATCGCGAACGCAACCGTGTTTCCCTGGGCCTGAAGCAACTGGGCGAAGATCCATGGGTTGCTATCAAAGCCCGTTACCCAGAAGGCACTCGCGTAACTGCTCGTGTTACCAACCTGACCGACTACGGCTGCTTCGCTGAGCTGGAAGAAGGCGTTGAAGGTCTGGTGCACGTTTCGGAAATGGACTGGACCAACAAGAACATCCACCCTTCGAAAGTCGTACAAGTCGGCGACGAAGTGGAAGTCATGGTTCTGGACATCGACGAAGAGCGTCGTCGTATCTCCTTGGGCATCAAGCAGTGCAAGTCGAACCCATGGGAAGACTTCTCTGGCCAGTTCAACAAGGGCGACAAGATCTCCGGCACCATCAAGTCGATCACCGATTTCGGTATCTTCATTGGTCTGGACGGCGGCATCGACGGTCTGGTTCACCTGTCCGACATCTCCTGGAACGAAGTGGGCGAAGAAGCCGTACGTCGTTTCAAGAAGGGCGACGAGCTGGACACCGTCATCCTGTCGGTTGACCCAGAGCGCGAGCGCATCTCCCTGGGCATCAAGCAACTGGAAAGCGATCCGTTCTCCGAGTACGTCTCGGTTAACGACAAGGGCGCTATCGTGACCGGTACCGTGAAAGAAGTTGACGCCAAAGGCGCCATCATCGTTCTGGCCGACGACATCGAAGCTACCCTGAAAGCCTCCGAAATCAGCCGTGACCGCGTTGAAGACGCGCGCAACGTTCTGAAAGAAGGCCAGGAAGTTGAAGCCAAGATCATCAGCGTTGATCGCAAGAGCCGCGTAATCCAGCTCTCGATCAAGTCGAAAGACGACGCTGAAGAGAAAGAAGCCATCCAGAGCCTGAAAGCAGCTCCGGAAGGCGAAGCAGCTGACACCACTATGGCGGCACTGCTGCGTCAAGCAATGGCCAAACAGAACTGAGTTCTGCTTGATCATTAAAAAGGGCGACTTCGGTCGCCCTTTTTTGTGCCTGCAATTTGGTCTTTGTACGTGCGTGCATGAAACCATTGGCTTCCCCTGCGGGTCTGTTTCTTTAATCGGATCAATCGCCTATTCGCGACTAAGCTTGATCTTGAGTATTAGTCGTCAGGCTTGCCTGGCATAAGGAAGTGGATGAACAAGTTATTTGTTGTTGCGGTGGTATTGGCGCTGGCAGGTTGCACCACTAGTGCGAAAACCCATGCGGTGCGCGGCGTCAGTGGTATCGAGGTCGATTGCTCCGGGTTGGGTTCCGGTTGGGAAAAGTGCCAGAAGCGTGCAGCGAAGGAGTGTAAAGGCAAGGGCTATAAGGTCATCACCCGCTCTGATGATGCGAAAGATGAAGACGAATACCCGTTCGGCTTCAATCCGGCAGGCTTTGTAACCCGGACCATGCTGGTGATGTGTCGTTAGGTGAGCAGCGATCCGACTCGCCACTGGAGTGCCCTGAAAATGGGCGTTTTGACCCCGGGAAAGATATGTCAATCCCTGGGCTGTTCAAATTCTTCCGGGCATGCTAAAACCTTTCAAGCGCTGATCTAGCTGCTTGAAAAAGAAGGGAAAAATATGACGAAGTCGGAGTTGATCGAACGAATTGTCACCCATCAAGGGCTACTCTCATCCAAGGATGTGGAGCTGGCCATCAAGACCATGCTTGAACAAATGTCTCAGTGCCTCGCCACCGGTGATCGTATCGAGATCCGTGGATTTGGCAGCTTCTCCCTGCACTATCGCGCACCGCGCGTCGGCCGCAACCCGAAAACCGGCCAGTCGGTAAGTCTGGACGGTAAATTCGTGCCGCATTTCAAGCCGGGCAAGGAATTGCGTGATCGCGTGAACGAGGAAGAGGAGGAGGGCGCTTGATCTTCGCTATTCAAATTCAAGGGGGCGTGAATGCGTAACCTGAAACGCATACTGCTTGGCGTTTTTCTTCTGCTGATGGTTCTGGTTGTGCTGGCGTTTGTGCTGGAAAACCAGCAATCGGTTTCGCTTTTGTTTCTGGGTTTTTCCGGCCCGCAGTTGCCGGTGTCGGTTGTTGCGGTGTTGGCGTTGCTGATCGGTATGCTTATCGGTCCTGTATTGGGCTGGTTTCTGGGGCGCTCGTCCAGAGCTGCACGCAAGCGAGTGGTCTGATAGGGACGGCTGGGGGGCGCAGCCCTGAAATTGCGTTGCTTCCTGTCCGCGTCCATTAGTAAAAAGTCTATTAAGCTGTAAAATGCAACCCTTGTTCGATAGTGTCTAGATCGCACTTCGGCACAGACTGATTCCGGCAATGCCCCTCATCTTCAGACGGCTTGCGCATCCATGGATTGTACGGTGCTCCGATCGGTGCCGTCAGTGACTCAAGGGTATGTTCTTTCGTGAAAATTCTAGTGACTGGTGGTGCAGGATTTATCGGCTCGGCAGTAGTTCGGCATATTATAGCCAATACTTCTGATGCGGTTGTAAACGTCGATAAGTTGACCTACGCCGGCAATCTTGAGTCATTGGCCGAAGTTTGCGATAGCCCTCGTTATGCGTTTGAGCAGGTCGACATCTGTGATCGGGAGCAAATTGACCGTGTTTTGTGTGAGCATCAGCCTGATGCGATCATGCATCTCGCCGCGGAGTCCCATGTAGATCGTTCGATCTCCGGTCCTTCGGAATTTATTCAGACCAACATCATCGGCACTTTCAATCTGCTCGAAGCGTCGCGTCTGTATTGGCAGGGTCTGGGGCAGGATCGCAAGTCGCTGTTTCGTTTTCACCACATTTCGACCGATGAAGTGTACGGTGATCTTGAGGGGGTGGATGATCTGTTTACTGAAATCACGCCTTATCAGCCAAGTTCTCCTTACTCTGCCAGTAAGGCAAGTTCCGATCACCTTGTGCGCGCTTGGGGTCGCACCTACGGGTTACCGGTTCTGATTACCAATTGCTCGAACAATTATGGGCCGTGCCATTTCCCGGAAAAACTTATTCCCCTGGTTATTCTCAATGCCCTTGAAGGCAAGGCCTTGCCTGTCTATGGCAAAGGTAATCAAGTGCGTGATTGGTTGTATGTCGAGGATCACGCTCGAGCGTTGTACAAAGTTGTGACTGAAGGTGTTGCAGGAGAGACCTATAACATTGGTGGGCACAATCAGAAGCAGAATATCGAAGTCGTTAAAATACTCTGTACGTTGCTCGACGAATTGTGCCCGGAGTCGCCACATCGTCCTCACGCTGGCTTGATCACGTACGTCCAGGACCGCCCTGGGCACGATCAACGCTACGCGATAGATGCGCGCAAGATCCAGCGCGAGTTGGGCTGGGTACCATCGGAAACTTTCGAAAGCGGGATTCGCAAGACTGTCGAGTGGTATCTGAAAAATACCCAGTGGGTAGCGCACGTGAAGAACGGCAGCTATCAGCAGTACATCGACCAGCATTACAGTAATCGCCCGGTTCAACCATGAAAATTCTGTTGCTTGGAAAAAATGGTCAGGTCGGTTGGGAGTTGCAGCGTTCGCTTGCCCCATTGGGGGAATTGATCGCGCTTGACCGGCTTGGCCAGGTTGACTTGTCCGGGGATCTTTCGGATCTGCAGGCGTTGCGTGCCATGATTCGCCAGGTTGCTCCCGATGTTGTGGTCAATGCTGCGGCCTATACCTCAGTGGACAAGGCTGAATCCGATACCGAAATGGCTGACAGAATTAATGCTCGTGCAAGTCAGGTCATTGCCGAAGAAGTCGAATCCCTGGGTGCCTGGCTGGTTCTTTACTCTACCGACTATGTATTTAACGGGCAGGGTGATGCACCTTGGCGCGAGACGGATCAGGCAGCCCCTCTCAACTACTACGGCTTGAGCAAGTTGAATGGTGAGAACGCCATTATTGCCAGCGGCTGTCGCTATCTGATTTTTCGCACGAGTTGGGTTTACGCGGCACGAGGCAATAATTTCGCGAAAACCATGCTTCGGCTCGCCGCAGAGCGAGAGACGCTGAACGTTGTCGCTGACCAGGTCGGTGCGCCTACAGGGGCTGACCTGATTGCCGACGTGACTGCCTTGGCGCTGCAAAAAGCACTGCGGCAGCCAGAATTGGCAGGTGTCTATCATCTGGTGGCTGCAGGTCAGGCTTCGTGGTACCAATATGCTAGCTATGTAATCGATTTCGCCCGAGCCCACGGCGAGGGTGTTCTGGTCAAGAGCGTTGTCCCTGTGCCTAGTACTTCGTTTCCGACTCCCGCTCGACGCCCCCTTAATTCCCGTCTGGATACTCGGAAAATCCGGGAGAGTTTTTCTCTGAGCTTGCCGGAGTGGGAAGTCGGAGTTACTAGAATGCTGATGGAAGTTTTGAATAAATGATGGCTACTACTCGTAAGGGAATTATTCTGGCCGGCGGCTCGGGGACACGTTTGCATCCACTGACGCTGGGTGTATCCAAACAGATGCTACCGATTTACGACAAGCCGATGATCTTTTATCCGCTGTCAGTGCTAATGCTTTCGGGAATACGCGAGATCCTGATTATTTCCACGCCTGAAGATTTGCCGAGCTTTCGCAAGTTGCTGGGCGATGGTAGTCGATACGGTATTTCGCTTTCGTTTGCCGAGCAGCCTAGTCCTGATGGATTGGCGCAGGCTTTCATCATCGCTGAGGAGTTCATTGGCGATAGTTCGTGCTGCTTGATCCTCGGCGACAATATTTTTTACGGTCAGCATTTCTCCGACAAACTGCGTTCGGCAACTCGTCAGGAGTCGGGAGCGACGGTATTTGGTTATCACGTTTCTGATCCAGAGCGTTTCGGTGTAGTCGAATTCGATGCCGAAGGTCGTGCGCTGAGCATTGAAGAAAAACCGGCCCAGCCAAAGTCCAATTACGCGGTCACGGGGTTGTATTTTTACGATAATCGGGTCGTTGAAATCGCCAAAAGCATCCAGCCTTCTGCGCGTGGTGAACTTGAGATCACCGATGTTAACCTGGCTTATCTGCAGCGGGATGCGTTGAAAGTCGAGTTGCTGGGGCGTGGTTTTGCCTGGCTGGATACCGGAACTCATGACTCGTTACTGGAAGCCAGTCACTTCGTTCATACCATCGAGCAGCGCCAAGGTCTGAAGGTGGCCTGTCTGGAAGAGATCGCCTACTACAACGGTTGGATGAGCACCGATCAGTTGCGCAGTCAGGCACAGGCTCTCGGTAAAACCGGTTACGGTCAGTATTTAAGCAAACTCCTGCCTCCTGCTGGCATTAAAGTAAATGCTCCGCCGAAACTTTCGAAGTGATTGCATATTGATTCGGGACGGACACAGGCGCAGCTTCAGGATGAATATAGCGGGGGATTGAGTGAATAAATCTAGGGTGCTTGTGACGGGTGCAAACGGATTTGTAGGGCGTGCGCTAACTGAAAAACTGCTGGCGAGTGATAGTTTCCTCCCTGTTGGCGCTGTTCGTGACCCGGCTTCGGGACCCTTGCAGGCCGAGCGAATTTTCTACGAGTTGGAAAATGGGCTTTCGGTGGAGGCGCTACGCGACGTCGATACAATCGTTCATGCCGCTGCACGCGTACATGTCATGAAGGTCTCGCAGTCCGATGATCTGACTGCGTTTCGCAAAGCAAATGTCGAAGGCACTTTGAAGCTGGCGCACAGTGCTGCACAGGCGGGGGTTCGGCGGTTCATTTTTATCAGCTCGGTAAAGGTCAACGGTGAGCAGACCCTTCCCGGCAAACCCTATCTGGCCACTGATACACCCGCACCGGTAGATGCATACGGCATTTCCAAGTCGGAAGCGGAAACCGCGTTGCGCGATTTGGCCGCAGAGACCGGACTGGAAATCGTGATTATTCGACCGCCACTGGTCTATGGGCCTGGTGTGAAGGCCAACTTTCAAAAGTTGCTGGGCTGGGTTCATTCCAGGCTGCCATTGCCGTTCGGCTCGATTACCAATCGGCGCAGTCTCGTTGCGCTGGAGAATCTTGTGGACCTGATCTTGCACTGTATCAGCCATCCTGCTGCGCCGGGCAACATATTTCTTGTCAGTGACGGCACAGATTTCTCCACGACTCAATTGTTTCAGGGAGTGGCTCGGGCGCTAGACGTGCGTTCGTCGTTGATACCTGTTCCTCAGCGATTATTAGCTGCCGGGCTGATCGTTCTGGGGCGGCGAGCGCTGGCGACACGCTTGTGTGGGTCGCTGCAGGTCGATATCAAGCGCACCTGCGAATTGTTGGGGTGGGCGCCGCCGGTTGGAAGTCAGCAGGCGTTGGATCGTGTAGCCAAAGATTATCTGGAAACTAAAAAGAAATGAGTTGGTTATTGCTGGTTGGGGTATTCCTCGCGTCTTGGTCGCTAACGCTCGTCCTGCGCGGCTACGCACTGCGCAACAAACTCATGGATGTACCTAATGCGCGCAGTTCCCACAGCATCCCGACGCCCAGAGGCGGTGGTGTGGCCATCGTGGTTTCATTTTTGACGGCGTTGTCGGTCTGTGTGCTGACGGGAGTGTTGCCTCAAGGGCAATTCATTGGTCTGTTTGGTGCGGGTATAGCTGTCGCTCTGATTGGTTTTGCCGATGATCATGGGCATATTGCCGCGCGCTGGCGATTGCTTGGGCATTTTGCTGCGGCTATCTGGATTCTGATTTGTTTGGGAGGGTTGGCGCCGCTGGATATGTTCGGTTTCAAAGTCGACCTCGGATGGTTCGGGGCGGTTCTGGCGTCGATTTATCTGGTCTGGGTGCTCAATCTCTACAATTTCATGGATGGCATTGACGGCATCGCCGGCGCCGTGGCGATTTGCGTGACGGTGGCCGGAGCCATTTTATATTGGTTGTGTGGGTTTACTCAGGAAGTCTGGGCACCGCTGCTGCTCGCGAGTGCCTGTGCCGGATTTCTGGTCTGGAATTTCCCGCCAGCGAAGATTTTCATGGGCGATGCAGGCAGCGGTTTTCTCGGCATAGTGCTCGCAGGTATGGCGCTTCAAGCTGGCTGGGTCGAGCCGCACCTATTCTGGAGCTGGTTGATATTGATGGGGGTGTTCATCGTTGATGCCACCTACACCATGCTGCACCGGCTGATTCGTGGCGAGAAAGTCTACGAGGCTCATCGCAGTCATGCCTATCAATATGCTTCTCGCCAACACCTCAGCCACAAGAAGGTGACGGTGGCGGTCATTCTGATCAACGTCCTTTGGCTGACGCCTCTGGCTTTTTGGGTGGGGAAGGGCGGAATTGATGGCGTAAGCGGCCTTTTGCTCGCCTATCTGCCATTGATTGCGCTCGCGATCCGATACAACGCCGGCAAAGCGGAAGCTTGAGCGGGAGCGAAGGGTCTGGCCGCCTCTTCTTGATGCGCTGCAATGGGTGTAACTGCCATGCAACACGGTGTGCCGCATGAATGGCAAGCGGTCGCCCGACGCTCAATAATAGAAAATTGTATGGTAAACTTCGCGAGTTTTTATAAGGTGATGGCATAAAGCTAGCAGCTGGTGCGATTTTTTCCTTGTAAGACCCCGGCAGCGCCGCTGCCGACATGGGTTTATGTGCGTGTTCGGCAGTACCTCTTTGCAGGCGTACTCGAAGCCTGAACCGCATTTCCTGGGCTGCATGGATGAACAGCGGGTTCCTGGCAGGCGTTTCCGTGGTGTGATTGACCTGAGTTCTGGTGCTTCTGGAACTATGTCGATTTTTTGCTCACCGGAGTTGCCGAGGGGTTCTGCCTCGCATTGAGTAGAGATTCGCGATACGCCCTCCTTTGGAAGCAGCGCATCAAGACGTCCAACCGATGAGTAGGAACCAGGTCACGAACAGCAGTTCTGGCCTGGGAAGTGAGGAGTAAGGTAATGAAAGTTTTGGTGTTGGGTGTTTCCGGAATGCTGGGTAACGCAGCCTACCGAGTCTTGTCCGCTAACCCCGAGTTGAGGGTTTTCGGTACGGCTCGAAGTGAAGGTGCCCGCAAGTTTTTTTCACCGGCCTTGGCCGAGAACATTGTACTGGGCGTAGACGTCGAAAGTCAGGACTCTCTTATCAAGGCTTTCGGTACGGTCCGTCCCGATGTCGTGATCAACTGCGTAGGTCTGGTCAAGCAACTGTCCGATGCCAACGACCCGCTGATGGCCGTGCCGATCAATACGATGCTCCCGCATCGTCTGGCCGCATTGTGCAAGGCCAGTGGCGCCCGACTGGTGCATATCAGTACCGATTGCGTCTTCTCCGGGAAGAAGGGCGGCTACCTCGAATCCGATTTCCCGGATGCCTACGACCTCTATGGTCGCTCCAAATTGTTGGGCGAAGTGGATTACCCACACGCGATTACTTTGCGCACATCGATCATCGGTCGCGAATTGTCCGGCGCCCGCAGCCTTGTCGGCTGGTTTCTCGCGCAGCAAGGCAAGGTTGACGGTTTTACCGGTGCCGTGTTCTCCGGTTTGCCGACCATGGAGCTGGCCCGAGTGATCAACGAGTTCGTCCTGCCTCGACCTCACTTGCACGGCTTGTACCATGTAGCTGCCAAACCGATTAATAAGTACGACTTGCTAAAGCTTGTAGCGAGCACTTATGGGAAAGACACGGAGATTGTCCCTTCCGATAGGCTGACAATTGATCGTTCGTTGAATGCAGACCGTTTCGCGGAGGCGACAGGCTACGTTGCCCCGGAATGGCCTGTATTGATCAAAAACATGCATGACTTCAATTAAGCGCAAGGTTTAGATAATGTTTGATAATAAAGTATTAATGATTACTGGTGGCACAGGTTCATTCGGTAATGCTGTTCTTAATCGTTTTTTGAAAACCGATGTCAAAGAAATCCGTATTTTCAGTCGTGACGAGAAAAAGCAAGAGGATATGCGGATTGCTCTGAACAATCCGAAACTCAAGTTTTACATTGGTGACGTTCGCGACTACGCAAGCATTCGTGACGCTATGAAAGGCGTTGACTACGTTTTTCACGCAGCAGCGTTGAAACAGGTTCCATCGTGCGAGTTCTATCCGATGGAAGCTGTGCGCACCAACGTACTCGGTGCAGACAACGTCATGCAGGCAGCGATCGAGAACAAGGTTGATCGCGTTATCGTGCTCAGCACGGACAAGGCTGTCTACCCGATCAACGCGATGGGCATTTCCAAGGCAATGATGGAAAAGCTTATGGTTGCCAAGGCTCGCATGCAGTCGGAAGGTGAAACCGTTTTCTGCGCTACTCGTTATGGCAACGTCATGGCTTCCCGTGGCTCAGTGATTCCGCTGTTTATCGAACAACTGCGCGAAGGCAAGCCGATCACCATCACCGATCCGACCATGACGCGTTTCCTGATGTCCCTGGAAGACTCCGTCGATCTGGTACTGCATGCTTTCGAACACGGCCGACAGGGCGATATCTTCATTCAGAAAGCTCCTGCATCGACCATCGAAGTGCTCGCGCAGGCGCTTAAGGAACTGTTCCAGAAAGACAACGAAATTCGCATCATCGGTACTCGTCACGGTGAAAAACTCTTCGAGTCGCTGGTTGCACGTGAAGAGTTGGCGAAAGCCGAAGACATGGGTCAGTACTACCGTGTGCCTGCCGACAATCGCGACCTGAACTACGCAAAATTCGTCGTGGAAGGCGAAACCGAGATTTCTGCTTTCGAAGATTACACTTCCCACAATACCGAGCGCTTGGATATCGAAGGCGTGAAGAAGTTGCTGTTGAAGCTTTCCTATATTCAGGAGCAACTTAATGCTTAAGGTAATGACGATTGTAGGGACCCGTCCTGAGCTGATCAAGATGTCGCGTGTTATCGCGGAATTCGACGAGCACACAAACCATATCCTCGTGCACACCGGACAAAACTTCGACTACGAGTTGAACGAGGTTTTTTTTGAGGAAATGGGTATCCGCAAACCGGATCACTTCCTCGGGGCAGTCGGCGCGAATGCCGCGCAAACCATCGCTCGGGTCATCGAAAAAGCCGATGAAGTCCTGGAGGCCGAAAAGCCGGACGCCTTGATGCTCTACGGCGACACCAATTCCTGCCTGGCGGTCATTGCTGCAAAACGCAGAAAAATCCCCGTCTTCCACATGGAAGCCGGTAACCGCTGCTTCGACCAGCGTGTCCCGGAAGAGCTGAATCGCAAGGTGCTCGACCATTTGAGCGACATCAATCTGGTGTTGACTGAGCATGCTCGTCGCTATCTCCTCGACGAAGGCATTCCGCCGGATCGCATCATCAAATCCGGCTCCCACATGGAAGAAGTGCTTGGGCACTTCATGCCAAAGATCGAGGCATCGCCGATCCTCGACGAGCTGGGTCTGAAATCGAGGCAATTCTTCGTCGTGAGTACCCACCGCGAAGAAAACGTCGACACCCCGGCCAACTTGCAGGATTTGCTGGACACTTTGCAGGCATTGGTAAAAACCTACGACATGCCGGTTATCGTTTCCACCCACCCGCGTACTCGTCAGCGTCTGGAGGCTCTGGGCCTCGACGGCCTGGATTCGCGAATCCGGTTCCTCAAGCCGTTCGGTTTCTTTGCCTACATCAAGCTGCAGAAGGAAGCGTTCTGCATCCTGTCCGACAGCGGCACCATCACCGAAGAAGCTTCGCTGCTCGGTTTGACCGCGGTCACCATCCGCAACGCTCATGAGCGTCCGGAAGGCATGGACCAGGGCACGCTGATCATGAGCGGCCTGAAGTCGGAGCGGGTTCTTGATGCCGTGCGTATCGTGACCAGCCAGGATCAGGCAGGTGCCGTGCGTCGCGTGGTTCCAGACTACGAAGGTGGCCTGGTATCGCAGAAAGTGCTGCGGATTGTTTTGAGTTATACAGATTTTATCAATCGGACTGTTTGGTCCAAGTAATCCGAATTTAGCGCAAGCACAAGAATTAGTGAGATTTGAAATGAGCACGAATAATCGGACGTTAGACGCAATTTATAATGAAGGTGAGCGTCTGGTGCCGGGTGAGACTCACGGCCGGGATGAAGTAGTCCGCCATAAAAGTAGTTATAAGCTGTTTCGTGCTGTCATCGAAGCCGACATCCTGCGCGATCCGTCGATGCTGGAAGCCGGTATCAAGATTCTTGATATTGGCTGTGGCACTGGCCACGGTACTTTCATGCTTGGTGAAATCCTCGGCGCCAAGATTGTAGGTATCGATCCGAGCATCGAGTCGGTTCAATACGCGAAAGACAATTACGGTTCGAAGAACATCGAGTACGTGAATGGTGACGCCGAGTCGTTTGTTCGCGACGCTCATACTTTCGATTACGTTGTTTCACGCCATGCGCTGGAGCACGTAGTCGATGGTCTGAACTTTGCGCTGAAGGTGGATTGCCGGAAGCGTCTAATGGTCAACGTTCCCTTCAACGAAGCGGATGGCAACCCTCATCACCTTGTTCACTGGATCAAGGAAGAGCATTTCGACGCCTATCCGAATAAAGAGTTTTTCTATGAGGGGCTGGACGGCGTTACCGAGCTTACGCGTAATGATGAAACTCCACCCAATTCGATTCTGTGCATTTCCAGCGCTACGGAACTGAAGCCGGTACGTGAACTCTTCGAGTTCCCGATTGCCGAGTGGAAGCCGGAGTTCTTGCAAAACCTGGGTATCGAAGCGCTTGAGTCCGATCTGGAGCAGCGTGAACAGCAAGTACAGCAACGTCTGCAGTATTTCATCGAAAAAGAAGCTCAACTTGACGCGCATTACTCCAATCTACGTGATCTTGAAAACGATGTTCGTCGTCGCGAAGACTGGGTTGCAGAGAAAGAAGGTCAGCTGGCTAATCATGAAACGAACTTGAACGGCATTCAGGCTGATCTCGTTCGCCGCGAAAAGATTATTGCCGAGAGCCTCATTGCACGTCTTGCACTGAAACTAGGTTCTTCCAAGAAATGAAGGTTCTTCAGGTCAATGGCTACGAGTCCCCTGGTCGTCGTTTTAATGGTCTTTCCATTACGCCGCTTCTAAAAAAATACGATGTCGAATCCCGGCATCTTATTTGGGAAAAGGACACTCAGAACCCGGACGTGCTGACGTTCGAGGGGAAAAATACAAGGAAAATCAACCGGATCCTAAATCGGGTTGAGCGTTTGACCTCGATGCAATCAGTGCTCTACACGAATGCCAGGCAGATGATGAAAATGCCTGCGTTCGAGGAAGCGGATGTGTTGCACCTGCACATTATCCATTCGGGCTACATGAGCCTTGGCGACCTGCCCGAAATCACTCGTCGCAAGCCAACGGTGTGGACACTGCATGACCCGTGGGCCATGACAGGGCATTGCGTCTATCCGTTCGAGTGCAAGCGCTGGATGACCGGTTGTGGCAAGTGCCCCGACTTGGACATCCACTTCCCGCTGTTAATGGACACGACACGTTTTCTGTTTCAGTACAAAAAACGTGCGTACAACAAATCGAAGTTCGACGTAATCGTGGCGTCTAAATGGATGCGCGATATGGTTGAGGCTTCGCCTCTGTTCGAGGATGTTGATATTCATCAAGTGCCTTTTGGCTTGGACCTGAACTTCTTTAACCCGAATGCTTCGCCGGATGCGCGCAAGCGCTTTGGCATTCCTGACGACGCGTTGGTCATCTGCTTCCGGGCAGTCGATAACCAGTTCAAGGGTTTGCCTTACATCATCCAGGCGCTGGAGCGTATCAGCGCCAAGCAGCCGGTTTGCCTGTTGACGCTTAACAGTAAAGGGTTGATGGAGCAGTTCAAGGATCGATTCCAGCTCGTTGAATTAGGCTGGACCAATGACGAAGAGCTGGCCCGTGATGCGTTTGTTGCGTCCGACATCTTCCTCATGCCATCGATTGTGGAAGCCTTTGGTGTAATGGCCATTGAAGCGTTCGCCTGCGGCAAACCGGTGATCGTGTTCGAAGGTACATCGCTGCCGGAAGTGACATTTGCTCCGGAAGTAGGGGTGTCAGTGCCGATGCACGATGGCGAAGGGCTTTATCGCGCTCTGCAGCATCTGATCGACAATCCGGCGGAGCGTGAAGAACGCGGTCGCAAAGGACGAGAGATTGCCGAAAAACATTATGGCGACGACTTGTACGCACAGCGGCTGGCGGAGATCTATAAAACGGTTGCTGCTAAATGAAAGTACTGCTTTTAACTGATATACCACCGTGCCGTAACTTTACCGCCGGTCTGGTGCTGGATCGGTTGGTTGGCTTTTTGCCCAAGGATCAGGTTGCCATCTGCGCGGTGGTCAACCCTGCGTTGAATCCGGAGATCCCTGCGGAGCTCGACGAAGTCCCCAAGCTTCTTCTACGCAAGCCGCGGGAAGCTGCGGTACGTGTCTTGCCGCGCAAAGCCGGGATTCTGTCGGCTTTTCCGTTCGAGTTGGTCCAGGCCAACCGTGTTCAACGGGAGTTGCTTCCGCAAATCGTCGAATTTGCCAAAGCACAGAAAGTTGATGCGGTCTGGGTCGTTCTGCAAGGCCAGACCATGGTGCGCCTGGCTCGCCAGGTGACCCAGGCACTCAATGTGCCACTCCTGACTCAGGTCTGGGACCCGTTCGGCTGGTGGCTACAAGCGAATCTCATCGACGGTTTTACCCGTCGTCGCTTGCTCAAGGAGTTTGACCAGGTCATCAAAGGCAGTGCGTCGTGCGCCACCGCATCGTGGGCGATGTCCGAGAATTACACGAACAAATACCGTGTCGTGAATGCTCCGGTGATTGCGGGGTTGCCTCGTGAACTGGCCTTGCAGCCAGCAACGAAAGTGCATGATCGCGATGAGTTCATCATCGCCATGGCCGGCCAGTTCTATGCGCAAGCGGAATGGGAATGTCTTCAATACGCCTTGAATGCCTGTAACTGGAAAGTTGCCGGCAAGCGTATTCGTGTGCGGGTGATGGGGGGCGCGTTCAAAGTGTTTACCCAAAGTCCTTCGAACTTTGAATATCTTGGCTGGCAAAGTCAGGATGAGACGATTCGACTGCTAGCCGATTCTGATCTTCTCTACATGCCTTACTGGTTCTCCGGTGAGTACCACGAAGAGTCGAGCAACAGTTTTCCATCGAAGCTTGTTACCTATTTCGCTTCAGGCCGGCCGGTGTTTTGTCATGCGCCGAGTTACGCCTCTCCGGCGAAGTACATCAAGGCCAATGATGCTGGTTTCCTGTGCGAATCGCTGGATACCTCCGTCATCATCAATCAGCTGGAAAGGGCTGTGCAGGACAGCGAGGCTTACGCTCGCTTTGCCGCCAACGGCTATTCATGCTTCATGAAGGATTTCACGCTGGAGCGCATGAAAGAGTCATTTCTTGCGTTTCTGGGAAATCACACCAAAGCATCAATAGGGCTTTCTAATTGAGTCAGAATATCTTTACTGCTCATCTCCGACATTTCGATCTCATCAAGCAACTCATCAAGCGGGATGTGGACATGCGATTCAAGGGTGCCCTGCTGGGCGTCCTGTGGCCACTGATCACGCCGCTGTTGACGTTGGCGATGTACGCGGTGGTGTTCGGATATTTCCTGCCTTCCCGCTGGCCTGGCGTTGAGGGTATTACCGGTTTTGCATTAATGCTGTTTCCCGGTCTGATCGTCTTTACGTTCTTTGCCGAATGCGTGAACCGTGCGCCCAACCTGATCACTTCGAATCCCAATTTCGTCAAGAAAGTGGTGTTTCCGGTCGAGTTGCTGGTCTGGGTACCTATCGGCTCGGCGGTTTTTCAGTTATGTCTCAGCATCGTTGCATGGGCGGCCATTGCACTGTTCGTCAACGGCAGCCTTCAATGGACCATCGTGTTTCTGCCAGTCGTCATTGCGCCGCTGGTGCTTTGCCTGTTGGGCATTACCTGGTTCCTGAGCGCGCTTGGAGTATTCCTGAGAGATATTGCGCAACTGACGATTGTTATCACCCAGGCATTGATGTTCTTCTCGCCGGTTCTGTATCCGCTCGACAAGCTGCCGCAATGGGCCAGTCATCTGATCATGCTCAATCCGCTGTCGTTCATTGTTGAACAGGCGCGGTTGGTGATGATCAACGGTGCGATTCCCAATTTCCCGGGCTTGTTGATCTACACCTGTGTCAGTCTGGCTGTCTGCTGGCTCGGGCTGCGTTTCTTCAGATCTGTCAGACACGGCTTTGCGGACGTTTTATGAGTATGGACATGACTACAGAAATAAAGCCGCAGCCCGTCATCGAGGTGGTTGGCCTGGAAAAGGCATACCACATCTACGATGCGCCACATGATCGTCTGAAACAGATCTTTCTGGGCTGGAAGCGCAACTACTATCGCGACTTCCTGGCGCTGAAGGATGTCAATTTCGAAGTCCTCAAAGGGCAGTCGGTGGGTGTTATCGGTCGAAATGGTGCCGGTAAAAGTACTCTCTTGCAGCTGTTGACCGGCACCCTGACACCCACTAAGGGCTCGGTGAAGATCAACGGCAAAGTCGCCGCAGTCCTTGAACTGGGTTCGGGTTTCAACCCTGAATTCAGCGGGCGCGAGAACATCTATCTGTATGCCAGTCTGTTCGAGCTGAAGAAGTCGTGCATCGAAGAGCGCTTTCAGAAGATTGTCGATTTTTCCGAACTTGGCGACTTTATCGACCAGCCGGTAAAGGCTTATTCCAGTGGCATGCAGGCGCGTCTGGCGTTTTCGGTCATTGCCCATGTCGATGCCGATATTCTGATCATTGACGAAGCGTTGTCCGTAGGGGACGCATTTTTCGCACAGAAGTGCATGCGTTTCCTGCGTCAGTTCCAGGAGCGCGGCACGATTCTTTTCGTCAGCCATGACCTGGCCGCTGTCACCGCTTTCTGCGATCACGCGATCTGGCTGGAAGGTGGGGTTGTGCGCGATGCAGGCTCTGCGAAAGATGTCTGCGAAAAATATTTCGCCCAGCTTTACATGCAGCATACCGGCGCCGAGGGCGCGGCCGCTGTTGCGGAAGTTGCCGTAGAAGACGAAGAGACCGAAGAAGTCATCGAGGAAGAGCCAGAAGGCGAGATCATCGAGCAACGGGTTGTCATGCGCGATGATGAGACGATTTGTAACGGTGCTCAGGAAATCGAGTCTTTCGGCTTCAATCCGCAGTCATCGACTTTTGGCACAGGTGGCGCAGAAATTCTCAACGTCAGCTTTATCAATGCAAAAGGTCGTCCGCTGACCGTTTGTGAAGGTGGTGCGGACGTTGTTGTGAAAGTTACGGCCAAAGCCATTCATGACGTTGATTTGCCGATTATCGGTTTCATCATCAAAGATCGGCTGGGGCAGCCGTTGATCGGTGGCAACACCTATCACTCCTACAAGGAGTCGCCTGTCAGAGTCCGGGCCGGTAAACGGGTCGACGCTGCGTTTCATTTCAAGTTGCCAATACTGGCGGTGGGTGATTATTCGATCGTTGCAGCCATTGCCAATGGTACGTTGCATGAACATGTGCAACTGCACTGGATGCATGACGCGGTCTTGTTCAAAGTAGTTGCTACCAGCATCGATGGCGTGATCGTCGGCGCGCCACTGGAAAAAATCATTCTTACCTCCAAGGATTGAGCCACCCATGACTCAACAACAAGATCCAGGTCGTTTAGCCTGGGCGGACGCATGTCGATTGATAGCAATGTTCGGCGTGTTGATCATTCATATTTCGGCGCCGATTTTCTACGACTTTAGAAATATCGAACTGAACAGTTTTCTGGTGGCCAACGCACTTGACTCGATAGCACGTGTAGCTGTTCCTCTGTTTGCGATGCTTTCTGGTGCGCTGCTACTGGGCCGAGACATGTCCAAAGGATTGGGAGGGATTGTTTCCAGAGTTCTAAAGGTTGCTATTCCATTAGCCTTCTGGAGCGTATTGCACGTTTTCTGGATCAACTACTGGACCGGCAAACCGATGGATATTCCAAATGCGCTGGCGCAAGCCCTGCGCGGGCCTGTGATGTATCACCTGTGGTTTGTCTACATGACTATCGGTGTCTACATCCTCCTGCCGGTTCTGCAACCAATTTCCGTGGCACTGTTGAGCAGCAAGAGGTTGGCCGCTTACTTCTTCAGTGTGTGGTTCTTGATCAACTCGGTGACGGTCTATTTCCCGCTCAGTATCCTGCCTCACCTGACGTTGACGAGCTTCCTCAATTGGCCGGGTTATTTCCTGCTGGGGTTCTACATCGTACGTTCGGATATCCTGAACAAGATTCCCGCGTGGTGCAGTGCTGTGGTCTTTTGTCTGGCAAGCCTGGCGACATTCCTGCTCAGTTGGCGCTTCAACTCGCTGTCGCCGAAGCCGGACGAAACCGCGTTCCTGTACTTTAGCCCTAACGTGCTGATTGCATCGTGTGCAGCGTTCCATTTGATCCGGAAAATTCGCGTTGCCCCGCTACTGGTGCGGCCGGTTGCGTTTTTGTCCAGCATCGTTTTCCCGGTCTACTTCATGCACCTGCTGGTTATTGAACTAATCAAGGCAGGGATGTTCGGGTTTACGTTGAATCTTGCATCAATGTCGGCATTCTCCGCGATTTTCAGCCTGTCGTTGTCCACGTTTGCGGTGTGCCTGATTTTGGCTGCACTGACTCGTGTGATACCGTACTCGGCAAAACTGGTTGGTTAACTATTTAATTCTGATAAAAGCCGCGCTTAGACGGCTTTATTTGAGAGAGCAAAATGACCGTAAACGCAGCTATTCCTTCATCGCCCGAAAACGTCCAGTCACCGAGCGCTTCGGTAGAAGACCCGATCGACCTCACGATCGTTATTCCGTGCCTGAACGAAGCGGAAAACATCGTGGGTATCCTCGATAGCGTGAAGGCCGCGGTCGCCAATCAGGCGTTCACTACCGAAGTCATCGTTGTCGACGATAAAAGCGATGACGAGACCTACAACCTGGCCATCGCATGGGGCGATGCAAACAGAAACGAGTTGCCGGTTCGAGTGATCAGCCGTTCTCTGCATCGCCGCGGTTATGGCGCAGTAGTCCGTTTCGGCGCAGCGCACGGCATCGGTCGCTATTGCATCTTTGTCTCGGCTGATGCCGTTGACCCAATTCATTTGATCCCGGCGCTTTACAACGAGATGGAGAAAGGGGCAATTCTTGCCCAATGCTCCCGATATATTCAGGCGGGCGATGACGGAACCATTCCGTTCAAATACAAATTCTTCCAGTTCTTCTTCCGTATTGGTGTACGTATCGCACTCGGCCAATACATTCCCGATTCGACTTACGCATTCAAGATGTTCCGTCGCCGGGAGACGCTGGGTGTAGGTCTGAGCCAGAACCGCTTCAGCATCAGTCCTGAGATTACTTTCAAGTCGATCTTGATGGGCGGAGAAGTCAAGTACATCGCTGGTGCTCAAGGTGTGCGTGAGCGTGGTGTATCGAAGTTTATCTTCCGCAAGGAAGGTCTTGGTTTCGGGTATTGCTTGATCCGGGCTTTTTTGCATAAAACCAAATTGGTTTACTGGTTCTGATACCTATAAATTAAGAAAATGGAAGTCTCGTGTATAATTTTTTTGCTGCTGTAAAAGATCGAGTCAAGATTAATCGTAAAACTGCTGAAGCTTACTTGGTGGCCTTGCTGTTGTTGGTGGCAGCATTTCCAGACGTGATATTCAAGGATGCCAGTCTGCGATTGACCGATCAGATTACGGGAGCGTATACGGCAGTTCCCCTTAAACCCTTCTACACCATCCCCAATACAACGGGATGGTGGGCTGGGTACAACGATAATGGTGGCGCGACCTATCAATCTGAGCCCATGATGCAATTCATGGTTAACAGTATCCGCGATGGCCAAACCCCTTATTGGAACCCGTATTCAGCAGCCGGAGCACTGGGGCCAGAGGCGCTTGTAGATCAGAAATTTTCTGCAATGACGCTGGTAAATGCTCTGCTGGGAGGCGGGTCGCTTACCTATAATATTGTTATCTTGTTGGCACTTTATTTCGGGGTGTTTTTCACTTACCGAATTGTCAGGGAGTTATTGGGGCTTTCCGCAGTTGCAGCATTCGCCGCGAGCGTCTTTTATCTGTTAAACGGATACATAACGGCGAATCTCGGTTCGAACGTAACGCAAAGTTATCTGTATGTACCGATCTGCCTGTATGCGGCGATGGCGTTTGTTTCGCGGCTCTCGGTACTACGCTGGTGCATGGCGGTTCTCGCGTTTTCGCTGTTTTTCTCCTGTACTTTCATGCCGACTACCATTACCTCCCTGATTGCAATGGGCTGCATCATTCTCGGCTTCCTGGTCAACTGCTTGCAAAGTGGAAAGTACTCCGCGAAAACCGCGTTAGCTGCTTCGTTTTTCCTGGGTATGAGCCTGCTCGGGGCATTTCTGCTACTTGCACCACTCTACTTTCCATTTCTGGAAAACCTGAAAAGCCTTGGCACTCTTGAGGACTATTCCAAGCGTTATTTCTGGGGATTGCGTTACCCCAACGCCATCATGTCGTTCTTTTCGTCGTCGCATCTGTTCGAATCGTATAACGCAGCTGAACCGCTGGCCGCGTCCTTCAATGGACACGGTTCGTTCATCGGTAATACTGTTTTCCACAGTGGTGTTGTTGCAATCGGGCTCGGAGGGTGTGCGCTTGCCAAGCGCATGCCGCAATTCAAGTGTCTGGTCGCGATCTGCATTGCCGTGGCAGGTTTCGTCGCCGTACGGCTTTTTGATCCGGTCTGGATTCAGGAATTGTTTGTCCATCTACCCATCATTGGGCATATCGGGAGCCAATACTGGTGGCCGGTCATCATGTTCCCGCTGATCATCCTGGTAGCATTCGGGGCACATAACCTGCAGGCGAAGAATGTTCGCATTCTGCCTTGTCTGGCGCTGATGGCGTTTGGCATCTGGGCGTTTATCAAGATCTACGGCGTTTTCGGCCTCCAGGAGCCACGCCTCGAATACAAAACTCAATCACTGGAGTTATTGGCAGCGGCGGTGACATTTATCGTGGCTGTAGCGTTGTTCGCGAGATTCATATCGAGTCCGACTATTCTGCGCGCGGTGCTGGGTAGCGTAGTGGTCGTCATGTTCGTTGAACTTATGCTCATGGGTAAGATGGTACGTTTCGAAAGAAATGACCTGTTTTCAAACATGCCGCCCGCTCTGCAGTTTGTAAAAGACAACATTGGCAATTACCGGACAATGAACTTCGGCCAAGGTGGCCTCTATCCGGAGTTGGGTTCGGCATTCAAAATCCAGGAAGTCAGCACACTCAATCAGGGCGGCTTGCCGGAATTTCGAGATTTCTTCTACGCGTCGATCAATCTCGAGAACTCGCAGCGACTGGGTTATCACGAAACCACCCCGCTGGGCTCGTTTCCATCTCTGATTCTGATTCAGGACAAGCCGCAAACCAATACGATCAATTGGGATGCGATGAATTTTCTCGGGGTCAAGTATGCGCTTTTGCCTTTGACTTACACGGCATACGAAACGGAACTGAAAGCGCGCGGTTTCGAGGAGGTTTATCACAGCTTGGCCACTCGAGTGATGGAGAACAAGCGTGTGTTGCCGCGTGCATTTGCCATTAGCGCAGACGATATGGCGGGGAATGATAGTGTTGATCTGCCTTCCGACTACGCACAGCACCTTGCTCCGGTTTCCATAGATTCCTATCGAAATGGCGAGGTGATTCTTTCCGGGGAAACGGACCAGGAGTCGCTGGTGGTTCTTTCGGACACCTGGCACTCCAACTGGACTGCGGTTCTGAATGGAAATAAAGTGCCGATTCTCAAGGTGGACAAGGCATTCCGTGGAGTAGTCGTGCCTGCCGGCAGCTTCGTTATTCGAATGGAATATCAACCCAAGTCACTGCCCTGGGCGATCGGCTCTTCAATCATGATGATTGCGTTGATGTTGTTCCTGACGTTACGCCGCAAGCGCGTCAACTCTAAAATCAACGCGCTGTTGCTTAAAACTGTCTGATTCTGGATTTATCTCACCTCGTGTCGCCGAGAACGCCGTACACGGGAAAGACAACAAGGTTAAGAATGATGTTTCGTTCGCTGTTCAAGAAGAGTCATGTTTTGCTTCTGATCAAACTATCGCTTGCGGTGGTTCTGGTCTGGGTTTTGCTGAACAGCGGGCAACTCGACTTTCGTTCGATCCTGGTGGTTTTTGATAATCTGGATTTGTTCATTCCGGCGCTGGTCTGTCTTTTTCTGGGTATCGTCATCAGTGGCTTTCGCTGGTGGTTATTGCTGCGCGCGACGGGCAACAATATTCCTCTGGGCACGGTTCTGAATCTCCAGCTGATTGGTAGCTTCTTCTCTACCTGGTTGCCTGGCGCGGCGGGTGGGGATGCGATCAGGGGCGTACAGGTTTTTCGCTTGTTGAAGAATGGTAGATCCACCGCGTTGCTGTCGATTGTCGCTGATCGTGTTTTTGCGATGATCGGATTGATTTCCATCGCCGTGCTGGTTTCGTTTCTTCTGCCGAAGGCCATATCACCAGACGCCGACATCTTTCAGTATGCAGGGCTGATCCACATGTTGGCTTACGTATTGATTGGCGGGATGGTTTTCGGGTTGGTGGGGATCTATCTGGCTCTCCGTTATTCCGTCATTGACTATCTGCCCATCAAGATTCGTCATTACCTGCATCCATTCGGGGTTACGACTCTCATGTACCTTCGTGCATGGCCGACTTTGCTCCTGTGCCTGGCGGTGTCGGTGCTTGCAACAGGTATTGTGATTATCGGCATGATCACCATTGCTTCGATATTTCCCTATGCGGCCAATCCCCAGATAACTGCCATCGCCGGGGTGTTTGGCAACCTGTTTTCCGTGATTCCGATTACGCCCGGCGGAGTAGGCGTGGGTGAGTCGGTTTTTTCCAGAGTCTGTGCAGAGCTCGCCGCTCGGGCCGCGCCGTTCGCTACCATCTACTTCAGCTTTCGAGTCGGCATGTTGATCGTCAATATTCCAGGCATGATCGTATCGTTGTTCTACAGCACCGCGAGGCACCGCAAGAAAGCGGACACACTGAATTGATCATTGTGTACGCTGATTACGAAATGCGGTAAAAAATACGGGTGCCGTTATGAGTCTATCCAATAACGATAAGTCGATAACTGAAGAGTTCAAGCCTCGGGTGTCGATCGTTATACCTGTCTACAACGGTGCGGATTTTTTGGCCGAGGCAATCCAGAGCGCCCTTGACCAGACGTATGCTGATGTTGAAGTGATCGTTGTCAATGATGGTAGCAACGATGGCGGTGCGACCGAGCGCATTGCCCGGTCTTTTGGCAGTGCGATACGTTATCTTGAGAAAAACAATGGTGGTGTAGCGTCTGCGCTGAATCTGGCAATCCAGCATATGACAGGCGAGTACTTTTCCTGGCTAAGCCACGATGACCTATATGTCGAGGATAAAATTGCCAGACAGATTGCTTTCCTGTCCGGTCGTGAGCCTGAGCACACAATTGTCTATTCGGATTATTTTATTTTTACGGGGCTCGAAAAGAACAGGGCCGCCCGGATATGCATGCCGAGTGTGCAACCCGAGTTTTTTCGGTACTGGATCACTGCGCAAAGTGCATTACATGGCTGCAGCCTGCTGATTCCGCGGACTGCATTTGATGTGGCCGGCTCATTTCACGAAGGATTGCGAACCACTCAAGACTACGAGTTGTGGTTCCGGATGGCCGGCAAATATCGTTTCCTTCATCTACCTGAAGCACTGATCAGTGCCCGCAGTCATGAGAATCAGGATACCAACAGAATCGCCGACGTTGCGTTCCGTGAGGCGGGAGATCTTTATCTCGGGTTCGTGAAGTCGATGAATCCTTCAGAAATTCCAGGGAAGTCGCCTTCAGAGATTGGAGCCAGCTACCTGCTTCTGGCCTCGGGCCTATGGCAGCGAGGATTTAACGATGCGGCGGCTTACAGCGTCAAAAAGGCGCGTCAGTACGGCGTTTCTTTCGCGCATGTGCTTGCCTCACAATTGATCGCGGTTTTTGCCAGGAGCTTGCGGCGATACGCCCGTGCCATGCTTACGCCTCAGAGCCGGCAGGTCATTCGCAAAGCCGTCACGTGTTTAGTGCCCTCCCACAGAGGCCGTTAGTTCTCTTGAATATTCCTAAAAGACTGTTTCTCCATGCACCGAATGTTCATGTCGGCGGGGGCCTGAACTTATTGCAGGCGTTCTATGGCGCGGCGGAGTCGAGTATTGATTTCGAGCAACTGGATGTCCGGGCAAAAGCCGACCTGAAAGCGGGTCGCGCTGAACGGCATTGGGTGCGACCGACGTTATTGTCCCGGTTGGCTGCTGAGTGGCGTCTGCGCAACCGCGTGAAAGTGGGCGATGCAGTCTTGTGCTTTCACGGGTTGGTGCCACTGTTTCCTTTGAAAGGGAATGTGACGGTTTTCCTGCAGAACAGGATCCTGCTCTCGTCAGACACCCTCAAATCCTACTCAATCAAAACCAGAGTTCGCCTCTGGGGCGAGCGCTTGATGCTGAAAGCGTTTGCCAGGCGTATCGAAAAATTCGTTGTACAGACGCCATCCATGGCGGAGCAGGTTCGCGGGTTTCTGGGGGAGCAAACCCCGGTGATCGTCTGCCCGTTTGTGCTTGCGGAAGTTGATCAGGCTGATGTGTCTGCTGAAAAAATCTACGATTTTGTCTATGTGGCCAGTGCCGAACCCCATAAAAATCACCAGAAACTGATTGCCGCGTGGTGCCTGCTTGCAGAACAGGGCCTGCGCCCGAGCCTCGCGTTGACCGTACCGTGCGATACTGCCTTGTCATTCCAGATCGAGGAATTGAAGCGGACGTGGAACTTGAATATTTTCAATCTTGGGCAGTTGAGTTCTGACGCTGTTGGCGCGTTGTACGACCAATCGAGCGCATTGATTTATCCCTCAACCACCGAGTCCTTGGGATTACCACTGATCGAAGCCAATGCACGCCAATTGCCGATCATCGCCGCCGAGCTCGATTATGTCCGGGATATCATTGAGCCAGCGCAAACGTTCGATCCAGCCTCGCGCACGTCGATTGCCCGCGCGGTCAGGCGCCATCTGGGATCTGACGAGCCTGCACAGTTGATACATGGGCCCGAGGTGTTTCTGAGAGAAGTCATGCAATGAAGGTTCTGGTATGGACGCAGTATTTCTGGCCAGAAAACTTCCATATAAATGAAGTGGTGGCGGAGCTGACAAACCAGGGAGCGGAAGTCACTGTGCTGACAGGGAAGCCAAACTATCCCGAAGGCAGGATTTTTCCCGGATATCGTTCTCTGGGTTGTCAAACCGAGGACTACAAGGGCGCGAAGGTCATACGTTTGCCTCTTTGTCCGCGCGGGAAAAATTCGGCCAAGGGACTGATACTGAATTACCTGTCCTTTATTCTTTCAGGCTACTTGCTGGCTCCTTGGGCATTGCGCGGATTAAAGTTCGACGTTGTCTTCGTTTATGCGCCGTCTCCTTTGCTGCAGGCGTTGCCGGCCATTTACGTGTCATGGCTCAAACGTGCACGTCTGGTCTTGTGGGTTCAGGACATCTGGCCCGAATCCTTGAAGGCGACCGGGTTCATTAACAATCGCAAGGTCCTCAAGGGTATCGAGTACGTTGTACGTTACATATATCGATACTCCGCCTCGATCCTCATCCAGTCAGAAGGCTTTCGTGATTCTGTTCAACGCCTCTGCCGTGATTGGTCGAAGATCAGGTTCTTCCCTAACTCTGCGCTGGAACCGGTTACCTCAAAGACGCCGGACAACTTCAATGTCAGTCGTCTATGCGGTCATTTTTCTGTGGTCTTTGCCGGCAATATTGGTGTGGCACAGTCTTGCCAGACGATTGTCGAGGCGGCGAAGATTTTGCGGGAATACTCCGATATCCGCTTCTTTCTGGTCGGAAGCGGCAGTATGGAAGTCACCGTCGCGGAAAAGATTCGTGATGAAAGTCTGGATAACGTCGAGCTGACGGGGCGCGTTTCTTCTGAAGAAATCACCAGCGTTTATGCTGCGTCCTCTGTTTTGCTGCTAACGCTGCGAGACGATCCTATTTTCGCTCAAACCATCCCCAGCAAGTTCCAAAGCTACTTGGCCGCTGGCAAACCCATTATTGCTAGTTGCAATGGTCAGACTGCGTTGATGCTGGCAGAGGCAGATGCCGGTTTGAGTTGTACCGCGCAGGATCCACAAGCGCTGGCTGATGCAGTTCTGGCGCTGTATGGCACCGATCAGCAATGTCTTGCCGAGATGGGACAGCGCGGGCGCGAGTTTTTCTTCGAACACTTTTACCTTCCAGGTCGAGTCTCGCAACTGATCGAGTACTTCAATGATCTTTCGCGGCACGAGTCCCGCTGAGCTTCGAGGAGCTGCCTTGCTTGTTCGGGCGACGGAATATCGGCGGCCTCGACCTCTTGTCATAATATATCTGTGACGTCGATCCTTACCTACGTACAATGCGTTGACCGATTGATGCAAGGAGTGGGGCACATTGGAACAGGGGTTTATGGATAGACTGCGCATGTTTTTGCTGGAACTGCCGCGGCGACAAAAGCGGTTGATCCAGGTGCTGACGGACGTCGTTCTTGTCTGGATGGCGCTGTGGATGGCATTTATCGTGCGTCTGGGCATTGATGAAATGATCAATCCCTTCAAAGTCCATGTCTGGCTGTTCATCTGCGCGCCGATCGTCGCGATCCCCCTGTTTATACGCTTCGGCATGTATCGCGCGGTAATGCGCTACTTCGGCAATGACGCGCTGGTGGCCATCATCAAGGCGGTCAGTCTGTCATCGCTGATTCTCGCGTTGGTGGTGTATTGGTACAGCAACCACGAAGCCGTGGTTCCGCGCTCGATCATTTTCAATTACTGGTGGCTGAGCCTGGTCATCATCGGTGGCTTGCGCCTGTGCATGCGACAGTACTTCATGGGTGACTGGTTCACGGCTGCCCAGCATGTGCCTTTCACCAATCGCGATGACGGGCTGACCAAAGTCGCGATCTATGGTGCGGGCGTGGCCGGCAACCAGTTGGTGGCGGCGTTGCGGATGGGGCGCGTCATGCGTCCTGTCGCCTTCATCGATGATGACTCGAGCATTGCCGATCGCTCCATTTCTGGATTGCAGGTCTACAAACCCAAGCATATCCAGCAGATGATCGATGTGACAGGCGCGCAGGAAATTCTCCTCGCATTGCCATCTTCCACTCGCGCGCGGCGCAGGGAAATTCTCAATCTGCTGGAAGGCTTTCCGCTCCACGTGCGCAGTGTGCCCAATTTCACCGATCTGGCCAGCGGCCGAGTCAAGGTGGAAGATATCCAGGAAGTCGATATTGCCGATTTACTCGGCCGCGATGCGGTGCCCGCGCAACATGATCTGCTGGAACACTGTATCAAGGGCAAGATCGTCATGGTGACAGGGGCGGGAGGCTCAATTGGCTCGGAGCTTTGCCGACAGATATTTTCACTTGGCCCGACCTCGTTGATTTTGTTCGAGCACAGTGAATTCAATCTTTACAACATTCTTTCCGAACTTGAGCAGCGCGCGATTCGAGAGTCGATAAGTGTTCGCTTGTTGCCGATCCTCGGTTCCATTCGGCACGCGGACAAGTTGCAGGATGTCATGAAGACATGGCGTGTCGATACTGTTTATCACGCTGCTGCTTATAAACACGTGCCAATGGTTGAACACAATATTGCCGAAGGTGTGTTGAACAATGTCATTGGCACGTTGAATACAGCGCAGTCGGCCCTCAAGAGTGGCGTTGCCAATTTTGTGTTGATCTCCACTGACAAGGCGGTACGTCCGACCAATGTCATGGGAAGTACCAAGCGATTGGCCGAACTGACTCTGCAGGCGCTGAGCCGTGAAATCGCTCCGGTGCTGTTCGGCGACAAGGCTAATGTCTCCCGGGTCAACAAGACCCGTTTCACCATGGTCCGTTTTGGCAACGTTCTGGGATCTTCCGGATCGGTCATTCCGCTTTTTCACAAGCAGATCCGCTCTGGAGGGCCATTGACGGTCACTCATCCGAAGATTACCCGATACTTCATGACGAT
Source organism: Pseudomonas sp. FP1762 (assembly GCF_030687105.1). Taxonomy (NCBI): domain Bacteria; kingdom Pseudomonadati; phylum Pseudomonadota; class Gammaproteobacteria; order Pseudomonadales; family Pseudomonadaceae; genus Pseudomonas; species Pseudomonas sp. FP1762. Next base: position 4,201,764 of record NZ_CP117458.1, on the reverse strand, counting down.
CCCGGAGGCCGCGCAGTTGGTGATTCAGGCAGGCTCAATGGGGCAGGGCGGGGATGTGTTCGTCCTGGACATGGGCGAGCCGGTGAAAATTGTCGAACTCGCAGAGAAAATGATCCATCTTTCAGGCCTGAGCGTGCGTTCCGAGCGCAATCCTCAGGGCGATATCGCAATCGATTTCACAGGATTGCGTCCAGGGGAGAAGCTCTACGAAGAGCTGCTGATCGGCGATAATGTTTCGGCCACGGATCATCCGATGATCATGAGCGCCAATGAGGATTTCCTTTCCTGGGACGTATTGAAGGGCCGTTTGAGCGAATTGCTCGACGCGGTCGAGCTTGATGATTATTCGCGTGTCCGCCAACTCCTGCGCGAAACCGTCTCCGGCTACACCCCCGATGGCGAAATCGTCGACTGGATCTACCAGCAACGCCGCCTCGAACCCTGATTATTTCACATCCTGTAACGCTCGCATTTTTGACTTCGCTCTATCATGACCTACGTTTGGAGAGCAGCTTCGGAAAAGCTGCTTTCTAAAACGATGATGGAGCGTCACTTATGCGTACCGGTTATTTCTACTCGCTGATCTTTGCTTTCCTCACCAGCGCCTCGATCGCTGCCATTGCTGCGCCTGTAGCGCCGACCGAGTCAACAAAAGCGCCGTTGCTGATGGATGCAGCTGCGCCCTCGGCAAGCGCCAAGGTCGATCTCAACGGCGCGGATGCGGCAACGTTGCAGAAGGAGTTGGCGGGTGTGGGGGAGGCCAAGGCGCAGGCCATTGTTGCGTATCGTGATACAAATGGGCCGTTCGCGTCGGTGGATGAGTTGCTGGAAGTGAAGGGGATTGGCAAGGCGATTCTGGATCGCAACCGTGACAAGCTGGAAGTGAACTAAGCTGACAGTTCAACGCCGAGAGGCCGGTCATTGACCGGCCTTTTTATTGGGTGTCGATCTGGTGAATGCCTGAACGCTTAAAATTACGGCTATCATATTGCGCTTTGATTATGCCTATAATAATTTCGCTCGGGACTCATTCAGCAGTCGAGTCGCAGCACACCGGTGCACGTCGAATTTTGAATTGATAAGGGGTAACCACGGTATGAACCAACGTCGAGTCGTCGTCACGGGCATGGGCCTGGTTTCACCCTTGGGCAGTGATGTTGAAATCGTCTGGCAGCGTTTGCTGGCCGGTCGTTCCGGGTTGCGCAACTTGCCAGATGCAGTCGTGGCTGATCTGCCGACCCGGGTCGGCGGCAGTGTGCCGACGGTGGAGGAGGATGCCGAGGCCGGGTTTGATCCGGATCGTGCGACGCCGCCCAAGGAACAGAAGAAGATGGATCGCTTCATCATGTTTGCCATGGAAGCGGCGCGGCAGGCGCTGGAGCAGGCCGGCTGGCATCCGGCGGACGCTGAAAGCCAGGAGCGCACTGCAACAATCATCGGCTCGGGTGTCGGTGGTTTCGGTGCGATTGCCGATGCGGTGCGTACCACTGACAGCCGTGGTCCTCGGCGTTTGTCGCCGTTCACCATTCCATCGTTTTTGGTCAATCTCGCGGCGGGTCATGTCTCGATCCAGCATGGCCTCAAAGGGCCGTTGGGCGCTCCGGTTACCGCATGTGCCGCCGGGGTTCAGGCGATCGGCGATGCAGCGCGGTTGATCAGGGCGGGGGAGGCGGACATCGCTGTATGTGGCGGTGCGGAGGCGTCGATCGATCGCGTCAGTCTCGCCGGTTTCGCGGCGGCGCGGGCGTTGTCCAGCGGCTACAACGACACCCCGGAAAAAGCTTCGCGTCCCTTCGACAGTGCGCGCGATGGTTTCGTGATGGGCGAGGGCGCCGGTCTATTGGTCATCGAGTCGCTGGAGCATGCGCTCGCACGGGGTGCGAAGCCGTTGGCCGAACTGGTTGGCTACGGCACCACGGCCGATGCCTACCATCTGACCGCCGGGCCGGAAGACGGCAGTGGCGCTCGCCGGGCGATGCAATTGGCACTGGCTCAGGGCGGTGTAACGCCGGAGCAGGTGCAGCATCTCAACGCACATGCGACGTCGACGCCGGTCGGTGACCTGGGCGAGTTGGCGGCGATCAAGGCGTTGTTTGGCACGCAGAACAAGATCGCCGTGACTTCGACCAAATCCGCTACCGGTCATTTGCTCGGCGCGGCGGGTGGGCTGGAGGCGATTTTCACGCTGCTGGCGATTCGTGATCAGGTGGTGCCACCAACGCTCAACTTCGAAAACCCGGATCCGGCGAGCGAAGGGGTGGACATCGTGCATGGCGAGGCGCGCTCCATGTCGATCGAATATGCCTTGTCCAACGGCTTCGGTTTTGGCGGGGTCAATGCGAGCGTGTTGTTCAAACGCTGGGAAGGTTAATCGCTCGATTGCTTGAGATGCTCGCGGGTGACGTCGAGGATGCGCTGAGCGAAGTCGGCATCCGCGACGCTGCGTGACAGCAGCAGGGCACCGGCCAGGGTGGCCATGATGACAATGCTGCGATCGGCGCTGTTCTCGCCTTCGAGCGTGCCTTGAATTTGTTCGAGGCGAGCATTGAGAACTTCGTCGCTGGTGGGGCTTGGCTGGCCACGCAGGCCCAGCTCCGAGGAAATGGTCAGCAGCGGGCAGCCTTCGTCGGGCGAGGTCTGATGCCACTCTGACAGGTAGGTGTCGATGAACACTTGCAGAGGGTTTTCCTGCGCGAAGATTTCTTCGCACAGGCCCGCGACTTGCTCGCCGGCCTCTTGCAGGGCTTTTTCGACCAGCTCTTCCTTGGATTTGAAGTGCGAGTAGAAACCGCCATGGGTCAAGCCCAGGGCTTTCATCAAAGGCTGCAGGCCGGTGCCGCCGATACCGTCCTTGCGAAATCGGGCGGAAGCCTCCTTGATGATGCGTTGATGGGTCTGGGCTTTGTGATCTGGCGAGTAACGCATGTGGAGCTCTCCGCGACGATGCTGCCATCTTAACCACGGAAGATTAAATGGTGACTGTACTTCTAAAATCTAAACAGCCTGCGGGTACGTCCGATTGTGCTGAAAAAACCAACCCCGCCATTGCGGCGGGGTTGGTATCAGCGGTCTTGTGCATCCTTGGCATCCGCTTCGGCATTGCGCTGTGCGACGCGCTTGCGTTCTTCATCGGTCAGTTCGACCTTGTTGGCGGTGTCGCGCAACATCATCAATCCGCCGACAATCGAGCCGATCGCAACGACCAGAATCAACCAGGCATACCAGGGCATAACGGCTCTCCTTAATGGCAGCTCGACGGGCGAGGACTTCGCCGTGCAATGCTGCATACCACCTTTGAGCGAAACGACTTCGCGGTGGTTCCATTCTAGGCCGCTTATGCCCGGCACACCCGAATCGTGTTACAGACCGGTCAACATCGCATCCGCCGGCGCATCGGCGCGCAGTTGTCCAGTCAGCATGAAGTAGCAGAACCCCACCGCCATGAAGCCGAGGAAAATCAGCCCGATCAGCGTGTTGAACCACGCCATCGCCACCAGGCACACCACCGCCAGCACCAGCGCGATCAGCGGAACCAGCGGATAGCACGGCGCGCGGAAAGTACGCTCCAGATTCGGTTCCGATTTACGCAGTTTGAACAGGCTGAGCATGCTCATGATGTACATCACGATGGCGCCGAACACGGCCATGGTGATCATCGCGGCGGTGAGTGTCATGCCGCCGAGGTTGATCAGTCCGTCGCTGTAGATCGCCGCGATGCCGATAAGGCCGCCAGCGATGATTGCGCGGTGCGGGGTCTGGAAGCGCGACAGTTTTGCCAATGAGGCGGGCAGGTAACCGGCGCGGGCGAGGGCGAAGAATTGCCGCGAATAACCAAGGATGATGCCGTGGAAACTGGCGACCAGGCCGAACAGGCCGATCCAGACCAGCATGTGCAGCCAGCCGGAGTTGTCGCCGACCACGGTTTTCATCGCCTGCGGCAGTGGGTCGTTGATGTTGGACAAGGTGCGCCAGTCGCCGACGCCGCCAGCGAAGAACATCACGCCCATTGCCAGCAGCACCAGCGTCAGGATGCCGCTTATGTAGGCTTTTGGGATCGTGCGTTTCGGGTCCTTGGCTTCCTCGGCGGCCATGGCGGCGCCTTCGATGGCGAGGAAGAACCAGATTGCAAATGGAATTGCCGCGAACATCCCGGCAATTGCCGGCGCGCCGAAGACGTCGGAACCGGCCCAACCATTCAGCGCGAAGTTGCTGAAGCTGAACGCCGGCGCGACCACGCCCATGAACACCAGCAACTCAGCCACCGCCAGCACGCAGACGATCAGCTCGAACGTCGCGGCCAGTTTCACCCCGAGAATGTTCAGGCCCATGAACACGATGTACGCCCCGACCGCCGCGTGTTTCGGGTCGAGTGCCGGAAATTGCACATTGAGATACGCGCCAATCGCCAAGGCAATCGCTGGCGGGGCGAAGACGAATTCGATCAGTGTGGCCAGTCCGGCGATCAATCCGCCTTTTTCGCCAAACGCGCGGCGGCTGTAGGCAAACGGCCCGCCGGCATGGGGAATCGCGGTGGTCAGTTCGGTGAAACTGAAGATGAAGCAGGTGTACATGGTCGCGACCATGAATGAGGTCACCAGAAAACCCAGCGTACCGGCCACGCCCCAGCCGTAACTCCAGCCGAAATATTCCCCGGAAATCACCAGCCCCACGGCAATACCCCACAGGTGCAACGTGCCCAGCGTGGGTTTGAGTTGTGTGTTCATGCGCTTGCTCCCGCAATGGTTGGAAAGCTCAAGGGAGGGCGTGTGCAGTGGGCGTGCCACTATCGTGAAACAAGTCGTAATGAGTTCAAAGCTGTCGCAGGGGGGATGTCCGGGTGGGGATAGCTGCTTTTTGTGCGCCAGTTGGGTGCGATGTTGTCGGTGATGCCGTCTTCGCGAGCAGGCTCGCTCCCACATTTTGAAATGCGTTGCCCCGGTGGGAGCGAGCCTGCTCGCGAAGGCGCAGCCCAAACACCACGAAACTCAGCCGTAAAGCCCGCATAAACCCACTCTTTACGCTTTCTTTATGACCCACGCCGGGCCTCGCTCTCGTTCCTTTACAGCCTCCTTCCCGACAATCGCTGCACACACGGCAATACGCCGTTACACGGAGATCTTCCATGAGCGTTCTGGACGGGGTGTCACTGCTGTTGGCAGTGGGGCTGTTCATTTATCTGTTGGTTGCGCTGTTGCGCGCGGACCGGAACTAGGAGCGGCTATGCACAGTTATGACTATTGGCTGATCCTCGGGTTTTTTGCGCTGGTCCTGCTGCCGGCGCCGTTCCTTGGGCGCTTCTATTACAAGGTGATGGAGGGCCAGCGCACCTGGCTGACGCCGATTCTCGGCCCGGTCGAGCGCGGTTGCTATCGTCTTGCCGGGGTCGATGCGCAGGCGGAGCAGAGCTGGCAGAAGTACACGCTGGCGCTGCTGGCGTTCAACCTTGCCGGTTTCCTGCTGCTGTTTGCGATTCTGCTGTTCCAGGATCACCTGCCGCTGAACCCGCAAAATCTGCCAGGCCAGGAATGGACCCAGGCGTTCAACACTGCGGTCAGTTTCATGACCAATACCAACTGGCAGTCCTACAGCGGCGAAGCGACCCTCAGCTACCTGAGCCAGATGGTCGGTCTCACCGTGCAGAACTTCGTCAGCGCCGCTACCGGCCTCGCCGTGCTGGTCGCGCTGTGCCGTGGCATCGGCCGTAAATCAGCGCAGACCCTCGGCAACTTCTGGGTCGACATGACCCGCGCCACCCTCTATGGCCTGCTGCCGCTGTGCCTGCTGCTGGCGCTGTATCTGGTCTGGCAGGGCGTACCGCAAACTTTCGCTCAGTATGTAAATGCCGTGACGCTGCAGGGTGTTGATCAGGTAATTCCGCTCGGCCCGGCGGCCAGCCAGATTGCGATCAAGCAGCTGGGCACCAACGGTGGCGGTTTCTTCGGGGTCAACTCGGCGCATCCGTTCGAGAACCCGACCGCGTGGAGCAACCTGTTCGAAGTCGCCTCGATCATTCTGATCCCGGTGGCGCTGGTGTTCACCTTCGGCCACTACGTCAAGGACCTGCGTCAGAGCCGCGCGATCATCGCCTGCATGCTGGCGTTGTTCCTGATCGGCGGTGCGACGTCGTTGTGGGCCGAGTATCAGCCGAATCCGACCCTGAACAATGCCGCCGTCGAGCAGACCGCGCCGCTGGAAGGCAAGGAAGCGCGCTTCGGTACTACCGCGACGGTGCTGTGGTCGGTGACTACCACGGCGGCGTCGAACGGCTCGGTGAACGGCATGCACGATAGCCTCAACCCGCTGAGCGGCATGGTCGCGCTGGTCAACATGATGGTCGGCGAAGTGATCTTCGGCGGTGTCGGTGCCGGGCTCTACGGCATGTTGCTCAACGTGCTGATCGCGGTGTTCCTCGCCGGTCTGATGATCGGTCGTACGCCGGAATACCTCGGCAAGAAACTCCAGGCCCGCGAAGTGCAATTGCTGGTGGTGACGCTGCTGGTGATGCCCGTCGGCGTGCTGGTGCTCGGCGCCATTGCCGCCACGGTTCCCAGCGCTGCGGCAACCATCAGCAACCCCGGCGCGCACGGTTTCAGTCAGTTGCTCTATGCCTACACCTCGGCGAGCGCCAACAACGGTTCGGCATTCGGTGGCCTGAGCGCGAACACGCCGTTCCACAACCTGATGCTCGGTCTGGGCATGTTGATCGGTCGCTTCGGCTACATCCTGCCGGTGCTGGCACTGGCCGGTAGCCTGGCGATGAAGAAAAGCGCACCGGTCGGCCAGAACAGCTTTCCGACTCACGGCCCGCTGTTCGTGACCCTGTTGACCGTGACCATTCTACTGGTGGGCGGCCTGACGTTCTTGCCGACGCTGGCGCTCGGTCCTATCGCCGAACATTTAAGTATGGGCTTCTAAGGAATCCATCATGAATATGCCTGCAATCAAACCCGCCGCCGTCAAAGCGCCGGAACAAGCCAAAACCGCGATCTCGGCCCTGTGGCGTCCGGCGCTGGTGCAAGCCTTCGTCAAGCTCGACCCTCGGCAATTGGCGCGTTCGCCAGTGATGCTGGTGGTCGAACTGACGGCGATTTTCACCACCGTGCTGTGCTTCCTTCCGGACGCTGATGTGCCAACCTTCGTCGCCGCGCAAATCGCCCTGTGGCTGTGGTTCACCGTGCTGTTCGCCAACTTCGCCGAAGCCTTGGCCGAAGGTCGTGGCAAGGCCCGCGCCGACAGCCTCAAGGCCGGCAGCGAAGGCCTCAGCGCCCGCTGCCGCCAAGCCGATGGCAGCTTCAAGATCGTGCCGGCTGCCAATCTGCGCAAGGGCGACGTGGTGCGAGTCGAAGCCGGGGAGATGATCCCCGGTGACGGCGAAGTCATCGAAGGTATTGCGGCGGTCAACGAAGCGGCGATCACTGGCGAATCGGCGCCGGTGATCCGCGAGTCCGGCGGCGACCGTTCCGCCGTCACCGGCAACACGCGGCTGGTGTCTGACTGGCTGCTGGTGAAGATCACCACCAACCCTGGTGAATCGACCCTCGACCGCATGATCGCCCTGGTCGAAGGCGCCAAGCGTCAGAAGACCCCGAACGAAGTCGCGCTGGATATCCTGCTGATCGGCCTGACCCTGATCTTTCTGCTGGTGGTCGTCACCCTGCAACCGTTCGCGCACTTTGCCAATGGCAGCCTGCCGCTGGTGTTCCTCGTGGCGTTATTGGTCACGCTGATCCCGACCACCATCGGCGGTCTGCTGTCGGCCATCGGTATCGCCGGGATGGATCGGCTGGTACGCCTCAACGTCATCGCCAAATCCGGCCGCGCGGTGGAAGCGGCGGGTGACGTGCATGTACTGTTGCTCGACAAGACCGGCACCATCACCTTCGGCAACCGTCGTTGCAGCGCGGTGTATGCCGCGCCGGGTGTGACCGGCCGTGAGCTGGCCGAAGGCGCGTTGTTTGCCTCGCTGGCCGATGAAACCGCTGAGGGCAAATCGATCGTCGAGTTCCTCCGTGGCCTGCATCCGCAACCGGAGCCGGCCCCGGAAACCCTGACCGCCGTGCCGTTCAGCGCGGAAACCCGCTTGTCTGGCGTCGATTATCAGGGCCGCGTGTATCGCAAAGGGGCGGTGGATTCGCTGCTGGCGTTTCTCGGTCAACAACGTAGCGATCTGGCCCCGGCGCTGGCGCGGGAAATCGACAAGATTGCGCAGAGCGGTGGCACGCCGTTGCTGGTCTGTGCAGACGGTAAGTTGCTTGGCGCGATCCATCTCAAGGACGTGGTCAAACCAGGCATCCGCGAGCGTTTTGCCGAGTTGCGCAAACTGGGAATTCGTACGGTGATGGTCACCGGCGACAACCCGCTGACCGCTGCTGCGATCGCCGCTGAAGCCGGCGTCGATGATGTGCTTGCCGAAGCCACGCCGGAGAAGAAACTCGCGCGCATCCGTCACGAGCAGAACGACGGTCGCCTGGTTGCCATGTGCGGCGACGGCGCCAACGACGCCCCGGCGCTGGCCCAGGCCGACGTCGGCATGGCGATGAACGATGGCACACAAGCAGCACGTGAAGCGGCGAACATGGTCGACCTGGACAGCGACCCGACCAAGCTGCTCGACGTGGTGCAGATCGGCAAGGAATTGCTGGTGACCCGTGGCGCGCTGACGACCTTTTCCATCGCCAACGACATCGCCAAATACTTCGCGATTCTGCCGGCGCTGTTCGCCTCGATTTACCCGCAGTTGGGCGTGCTGAACATCATGCATCTGAGCAGTCCGCAGAGCGCGATTCTCTCGGCCATTGTGTTCAACGCGCTGATCATCGTTGTGCTGATTCCACTGGCATTGCGCGGCGTCCGTGTGCAAGCAGCGAGTGCGGCGGCGTTGCTGCGGCGCAATCTGCTGATCTATGGCGTCGGCGGGATTGTCGTGCCGTTCGTGGGGATCAAGGTGATCGACATGCTGCTTACGGCGTTGCATCTGGTGTGAGGCTGAAAAGAGCCCCTCACCCTAGCCCTCTCCCGGGGGGAGAGGGGGCTGACCGAGGTGTTTGTGCGAGGTTCGCCGACCTGAAATTCCGAGCCGAACTCAGGTCTTGAACAGCATGAAGATCGGCTCCCTTTCTCCCTCGCCCCCTTGGGGGAGAGGGCTGGGGTGAGGGGGAAAAGATCTCCCTGACACCCGGCAAAAGTTTGTCCAACGAATTCGAGGATCTTGAAATGTCCACAATGATACGCCCGGCCCTGACCCTGTTGGCGCTGATGACCCTGATCACCGGCGTCGCCTATCCACTCGCGGTCACCGGCATTGCCCAGGTCGCTTTCCCGGATCAGGCCAATGGCAGCCTGATCCACGACGCCGACGGCAAAGTCCGCGGCTCGGCGCTGATTGCGCAGGATTTCAGCGGCGACAACTGGTTCCACCCGCGCCCGTCCGCCGGGGCTTTTGCCACGGTCGCCAGCGGCGCCAGCAACCTCGCGCCGAGCAATCCGGCCCTGGCGACCCGCGTAATCGAAGACGCGCAAAAACAACAAGTCGCTGGGCAGGGGCCGGTGCCATTGGCCTTGCTGACCACCTCCGCCAGCGGCCTCGATCCGCACTTGCCACCGGCGGCAATTGCCTATCAACTGGCGCGTGTCGCAGCAGCGCGCAATCTGCCGGTGTCGACCGTGCAGCAATTGCTCGATAAGCACATCGAACAGCCGCTGGTTGGGCCGCCGGTGGTGAATGTGCTGGAGCTGAATCTGGCACTGCAAAACCTGTAATTCAGTTGATACCGATCGTTCCCACGCTCTGCGTGGGAATGCATCAATAGACGCTCTGCGTCTGCTTTTATGGGACGCAGAGCGTCCCGGACTGCATTCCCACGCAGAGCGTGGGAACGATCATTCGTAAGAGAGAACATCAAGCATGAGCGACTCCGGCCGCGCCGACGCACTGTTAGCAGACCTGCCCCGCGATGGCCGTGGCCGGCTCAAGGTTTTTCTCGGCGCCGCCCCCGGGGTCGGCAAGACCTACGCCATGCTCCAGGCTGCCCACACGCAACTGCGCCAGGGCGTGAAGGTCCTGGCCGGCGTGGTCGAAACCCATGGCCGCGCCGAAACCGAAGCCTTGCTCGGTGGCCTGCCGCAGCAGCCGTTGGTGCGCAGCGAATACCGTGGCGTGCTGCTTGAGGAAATGGACCTCGACGGCATTCTCGCCGCCAAGCCGAAGCTTGTGCTGGTCGATGAACTGGCCCACAGCAACGCCCCCGGCAGTCGTCACGCCAAGCGCTGGCAAGACATTCAGGAACTGCTCGCCGCCGGCATCGACGTGTTCACCACGGTCAACGTCCAGCACCTGGAAAGCCTCAACGATCAGGTGCGCGGCATCACCGGCGTACAGGTGCGCGAAACCCTGCCGGACTGGGTCCTGCAGGAAGCCTTCGAGCTGCTGCTGATCGACCTGCCGCCGCGTGAATTGCTCGAGCGTCTGCGCGAAGGCAAGGTCTACGTGCCGGAACAGGCCCGCGCTGCGATCGACGCGTTTTTCACCCAGACCAACCTTACCGCCCTGCGTGAACTGGCGATGCAGACCGCCGCCGCGCAGGTCGACAACGATCTGGCCCAAGGCTATCGCCAACTCGGGCAGGCCGCGCCGGCGGTACGCGGGCGTTTGCTGGTCGGTATCGATGGCGATGCGCAGGCCGAACGGCTGGTGCGTCACGCCAGCCGCGTCGCCCAGCGCCGGCATCTGCCGTGGAGTCTGGTGCATGTCGACAACGGCAGCGCCCGTGACGAGCAATCGCGTTTGCGTTTGCAAAGCGCCCAGCAACTGGCCGAACGCCTCGGTGGCGAAGTGGTGCTGTTGCGGGCCGGCGAAGTGGCGAAAACCCTGATTCAACACGCCGCCGAACGCCGCGCCAGTCTGTTGCTGGTCGGCCAGTCGCGGCCACGTCTGCGCCGTCGACTGTTCGGCGGTGGCTTGGCGGCGCGCCTGCTGCGTCAGGCGCACGGTCTGGAAATCAACGTGCTCGACAGTGACCACGAGCAGCGCCAACCGCGCCCGCGCAATTCAGTCACGCTGGTGTGGTTCGACTACGCGCTGGCGCTGATCGCGACGTTGTTGGCCACGGCCCTGGCCTGGGCGGTGTCGAGTGTGTTGCCGCTGCCGAACATCTCGCTGGTTTTTCTCGCGGCGGTGTTGCTGGTGGCGGTGCGCAGTAGCCTCGGCCCGGCGCTGGCCTGTGCGGCGCTGTCGTTTCTGACCTACGATTTTCTGTTCATTCCACCGAATTTCTCCTTCAGCATTCAGCGCGAAGAAGACGTGCTGACGCTGCTGTTCTTCCTGTTGATGGCGGCGCTCACCGGCAACCTCGCGGCGCGTCAGCGGCGGCAGTTGCAGGCCTTGCGCGATACGCAGGAAGAGACCAGCGAACTGCTCGACCTGTCGCGCAAACTCACCGCCGCGACGGATCGCCAAGCCGTGATCAGCGCTGCCGCGCAACACCTCGAAGGCTGGAGCGATGTGCAATTGTGCTTGCTCAACCGCGACGGCCAGGGCGGCTGGAAAGTCGAAACCGGCGGGCCGCTGCAATTCACCGAGGCCGAACGCGCCGCCGCCGATTGGGCCTGGCAACACGATCAACCGGCGGGCAAGGGCACCGGCACCTTGCCGCTGGGGCGTTGGTGGTGGTGGCCGTTGTCGGTCGAGGACGGGCCGCTGGCGTTGCTTGGTGTTTGCGCCAAGGAAGGCCAGAGCTTGAGCGGTCAGCGCCGGCGCTTGCTCACTGCGCTAAGTCAGCCGCTGGCGCAAGCCTTGGCTCGTGCGCAATTGGCCGATGACCTCGAAGCGGCGCGTCTGCACGGCGAAACCGAACAATTGCGCAGCGCCTTGCTGGCCTCGGTGTCCCACGATTTGCGCACGCCGCTGACGGCCATGCGCGGCAGCATCGACAGCCTGCTGGCCCTCGGCGAAGCGATCCCGCTGGAGGATCGCCGCGAGCTGCTCGAAGGCACCCGCGATGAGGCCGAACGCCTCGACCGCTACATCCAGAACCTGCTCGACATGACCCGCCTCGGCCACGGCGCCTTGAAGCTGGCGCGCGACTGGGTATCGCCGGCCGATATCGTCGGCAGCTCGCTCAATCGCCTTCGCGCCGTGCTGGCGCCGCTGCAGGTCAGCACCGAAGTGCCGGCCGAGTTGCCGCTGCTGTATGTGCACGCGGCGCTGATCGAACAGGCGCTGGTTAACGTGCTGGAAAACGCCGCGCGATTTTCGCCCAGCCACGGTCGCCTGCAACTGCGCGCGGGTGCCGATGAGCAGGAGATTTTCTTTTCGGTCAGCGATGAAGGCCCGGGGATCCCTGAAGAGGACCGAGCGAAGATTTTCGACATGTTCTACACCGCCGCGCGCGGTGATCGCGGCGGGCAGGGCACGGGGTTGGGGCTGGCGATCTGTCAGGGCATGGTCGGCGCGCACGGCGGGCGTATTTCTGTGGCTGACGGCATCGACGGGCGCGGCACCTGCATCACCTTGCACCTGCCGTTGCAGGCGCAACCGGGGATGGACGGTGAAGCTTGAAGTCGACTGCGCTACTCTCTTGCCAATCTATTGTGTTGATGTGAATTCATGAGCCAGACCGCGACCATTTTGGTCATCGACGACGAACCGCAGATCCGCAAATTCCTGCGCATCAGCCTCGCTTCACAAGGCTACAAAGTGCTCGAAGCCGGCACTGGCGCTGAAGGCCTGGCACAAGCCGCGCTGAGCAAACCTGACCTGGTGGTGCTCGACCTCGGGTTGCCGGACATGGACGGTCAGCAGGTCCTGCGCGAGTTGCGCGAATGGGCGACCACGCCGGTACTGGTGCTGTCGGTGCGCGCCAGTGAAGGGCAGAAGGTCGAAGCGCTGGATGGCGGCGCGAACGACTACGTGACCAAACCGTTCGGCATTCAGGAATTTCTCGCCCGGGTTCGCGCGTTGTTGCGCCAGGCACCGGCGGGGGAGGCGCAGCCAGCGGCGCTGAGTTTCGGCCCTCTGACCGTGGATCTGGCCTATCGGCGCGTGCTGCTCGATGGCGCCGAAGTCGCCCTGACCCGCAAGGAATATGCGGTGCTCGCGCAACTGGCGCGGCATCCGGGGCGGGTGATCACCCAGCAGCAATTGCTCAAGGATATCTGGGGGCCGACGCACACCGAGGACAGTCATTATCTGCGCATCGTGGTCGGGCACCTGCGGCAGAAACTGGCGGATGACCCGACCCGGCCACGGTTTATTGTGACTGAGGCGGGGGTGGGGTATCGGTTGTTGAGTGAAGCTGGCTGAGCTGACGCTTTCGCGAGCAGGCTCGCTCCCACAGGGGAATGCATTTCAAATGTGGGAGCGAGCCAGCTCGCGAAGAGGCCATCAAATACTCCGAAAAATCCGCATCAGTTCAACCCTGCTCCTGCTCATACCGATCCAGCGTATCACTGGCAATCTCCCGCCCCAGCGCGATCAACTCCGGCGCTTTGTAGAACTCGAAAAACCGGCACACCCGCTTCGGCACGTTGATCAGGATATCCGGCGGATACCCGGCAATCTTGTACTGCGCCAGTGAGGTCTGCATCACCTCGAAACTCTGGTTGATCAGATCCAGCAGCGACGCCGGCCCGACGTTATCGATGATGAACGAGCCGGTGGCGGATTTCGGCGCGCCTTCGCGTTCCGGGGCGGAGGCCGGTTGCTGGCTTTCCGGCTCGACGCCCTCAAGCCACGGATTGATCTCCGCCGCCTCGGCGCGCAAGGCTTCCTGTTCCAGCTTCAACAATTGCTCGGCCTGTTTACGGCGGAACGGCAACTTCGAACCCATGGATTTGATCAGACTGTCGAAGCGCGAACGGAACGCCGCCGGCCGCTCGATCACCGGCAACTTGTACTGGCGCTGATTGGTGGCGTTGAGGTTGACCGCGATGATCAGGTCGCAATGGCTCGACACCACCGGAACGATCGGCAACGGATTGAGAATGCCGCCGTCGACCAGCATGCGGTTGCCCTGCATCACCGGGGTAAACAGGCTGGGAATCGCCGCCGAGGCGCGCATGGCCTGATGCAGGCAGCCTTCCTGAAACCAGATTTCCTGCTGATTGGTCAGGTCGGCGGCGACGGCGGTGTAGGGAATGCGCAGGTCTTCGATGTTGATCTCGCCGACGATCTTGCGAATCTGCCCGAAGACCTTTTCGCCGCGAATCGCGCCGAGACGGAAACTCACATCGACCAGACGCAGCACGTCGAGGTAATCGAGGCTTTCGATCCAGCGCCGGTATTCATCCAGTTTGCCGGCGGCATAGATCCCGCCGACCACCGCGCCCATCGAACAACCGGCAATGCAGGCGATGTCGTAGCCGCGTTTTTCAATTTCTTCGATAACGCCGATATGGGCATAGCCCCGGGCGCCACCGGAGCCCAGCACCAGTGCGACACGCTTTTTCATCAAACTTCCTCCGGACAAGCCTGCACAATGCACGCATCGGCCAAGCGGCTCAATCGCCAAGGTCGTTGCGCGAAGCGGTGACGTCGTTTTTCGTTCGCGGCGCACGCTTGCGCGCTATGCTCTGCGCCACGTGGTTTGACCGATCAGCGAGGCACTTTTTCACCGCTTGACCGTCTTACCTGCACGACTGTTGACCTACCTTGAGGTGTGAGTGATGAAAGCCTGGATCTGTGTACCGTTGATGGCTCTGGTTCTGGCCGGTTGCGCCGGCAAAACCGCGTACCGCGACAGCTGCGGCAGCCAACTCGACGCGGCCTGGCACGAACTGGACCTGGCCAAGGCTGAAGGCTTCGCCGGCACCGTCAGCTATTCCAAAGCGCTGTCGCTGCTGACCGCCGCCAAGACCCAGCAACAATTCGAAGGCTTCGAAGGCTGCAGCAAGAAAGCCGAAAAAGCCCGCTTCTACATTCGCGAGTCCCGCGCAGGACGTTAACAGCAGCTGCAAGTTTCTAGCTGCAAGCCGCAAGCTTTTAAGCAATCACATTCAGCTTGAAGCTTGTAGCTAGAAGCTTGCAGCTGCCTACGGAGTAGACCCCCATGATCGATCGCTTGGTGGCTCATGTGTTGAGCCTGGATGTGCGGCTGCTGGCATGTCAGGCGCGCTTGACTGCGCGCACTGATCCCGAGGCGTTGCATGATTTGCGCACTACGGTGCGGCGCCTGCGCAGCCTGTTGCGGCCGTTGCGCGGGTTGCCGGGTGTCGAGCAACTGGAGGCGGCGGCGTCTGCGGTGGGCGAGTTGACCACACCGTGGCGTGATCGCGAAGTGCTCGCGGCGTATCTGCTCGAGCATGATCAGCCCGAGGCTGCGCAGCGGCGTCTGGCGCAAATGGCCGAAGCGTATCCGGCGCTGGCGGCGAGTGCGGAAGTGGCTTCGTTGCTGATGATTCTTGACGCCTTTCCACGATTTTTGCGCGCGTCCCAGCGTCAGGGGCTGCTCAAGGATCTGGATAAACGCATCGAAAAACGCCTGGGCAAACAATGGCAGAAACTCGACGAAGCGCTGCACGATCCCGCCCATGACCGCCATCGTCTGCGCCTGCTGATCAAGCGCGTACGCTATGGCATCGAAGCCTATCCCGAGCTCGATCGCTTGCCGAAACCGGCTTACAAACGCCTGAAATCGGCGCAAGGCGCATTGGGCGACTGGCACGATTGCTGGCAATGGCTGGCCCGGGCCGAGCAGGAAGCCGATCTGCAACCGTGCGTGGCGACTTGGCAGGCGGGGTTGATCAAGGCAGAGCTGAAGGCCGATCAAGTGCTGGAAAAGCTCAGCGTGACCTGTTTCAAACATTCCTGAAGATGACTCCGTTCCCTGTGGGAGCGAGCCTGCTCGCGAAGAGGCCGTGTCAGTCGCAATCGTTGTCGACTGATCGACCGCTTTCGCGAGCAGGCTCGCTCCTAGAAGGTGATTTGTCGCTTGAAGGAATCGGGCCAAGGCCTATCTGTCAGCCCATTTGACCGGAATAGACGCTGCGCCGCCGCCCGGGGCTCGGTAAGATCCGCGCATTCCTTTCACGCTTCCGAGGTTGCCATGCGCTTTTGCGATCTGCTCGATGCTGTCCGCCAACAACCTGAAGTGACCATCCCCGCCGAATGGGGGCAGGGCCGCGCCAGTTTTGGCGGGCTGGTGGCCGCGCTGCAATTTGAAGCCATGCGCGCCAGGGTGCCGACGGAGCGCCCGGTGCGTTCGCTGGCGATTACCTTTGTCGGCCCGGTCGAGTCGGAAGTGCCGGTGAGTTTCGAAGTCGACGTGCTGCGTGAAGGCAAAGCGGTCAGCCAGGTGTTGGGCCGCGCCATGCAAAATGGCCAAGTGGTGACGATCATTCAGGGCAGCTTCGGTGCCTCGCGGCCTTCGGAAGTCGCCGTCGAAGCCTACCCGGCGCCGACCATGAAACACTGGGACGAATGCCAGGAGCTGCCCTACATCAAAGGCGTGACCCCGGAATTCATGCGCCATCTGGCGATGCGCTGGAGCGTCGGCGGTATTCCGTTCTCCGGCACGGCGTCGCGCTTGATGGGCGGCTGGGTGCGGTTGCGTGGGGATGTCAAAGAGGAGCCGGTAAACGAGGCGCATCTGCTGGCGCTGGTGGATGCCTGGCCGCCGGCGCTGTTGCCGTATCTGAAGAAACCGGCGCCGGGTAGCACGCTGACCTGGACCATCGAATTCGTGCAGCCGTTACACGACTTGAGCACGCTGGACTGGTGCCAATACCTGGCCGACATCGAATACGCGGCCGACGGTTACGGCCATGTCGCCGCGAAGTTGTGGAGTGCGAAAGGGGAGTTGATTGCCATGAGTCGGCAGACCGTGACGATCTTCGCCTGACTCAAGGCCGACGGTGGCGCTCACGCCAGGCGCGCCACCAGCCACCGCTGAGAAAGAACCGCGGAAAGGTAAGAAATTGCTCTACCAGCAAACGTGACACGGCATCTCTGCGATCACTGAACGGCTCGGAGGCCTGCGCCTCCAGGCCGTGGCCGTGGCGCTGCAGACCCAGCGCCGCGATGATACCGATCACGCCGATGGCGACGCTGGCCAGACTCAGGCTGAACACCCCCGACACGATCAGCAGAAACGCCACGATAAACAGCGGCACGGCAATCAGGTGCAGGACCAGATTGGTCGGATGCTGATGATTGCCCGGATAGGCGCGCCATTGCCACGCGGGAAGGTTGGGGTGACGTTTGCCCATGTTTGCTACTCCTCGATCCATGTTGAACTTCATGGTTGAAGAATAGGCCCGGGCGCGGAGGGCGGCGAATCAAGGTTGGCTATTGAAGTGATAGCCGTCATCGCAGGATTCGATGTAGGTGCCTCTGACGCCTTCGCGAGCAGGCTCGCTCCCACATTGATTCTATGGCGCATGTGGGAGCGAGCCTGCTCGCGAAAGCGGATTCACAATTTCAACTGGCCTATCGCCTTGTTAAGCGCCCCGGCCAGCGCCGCCAGCTCATTACTGGTCGTCGCCGAATCCACCGTCTGCTGCACGGTGTTCTCGGTCACGTCACGAATACTCACCACCGCGCGATTCATCTCCTCGGCAACCTGACTCTGCTGTTCCGCCGCCACGGCAATCTGCGTGTTGCTTTCGCGCATCTGCGCCACCGCTCCGGTGATTTCCGCCAGCGCCGCGCCAGCCTCCTGCGCCTGCTGCACGCAGTCGTCGGCTTTGTACGAACTCTCCTGCATGAAATCCACCGCATCGCGGGTGCCGGCCTGCAACGCGGCGATCATGCCGGTGATCTCGTCGGTCGACGCCTGCACGCGCTTGGCGAGATTGCGCACTTCATCGGCGACCACGGCAAAGCCGCGACCCATCTCCCCGGCGCGGGCCGCTTCGATCGCCGCATTCAGCGCGAGCAGATTGGTCTGTTCGGCAATGCTGTGAATCACGCTGACCACGCCGTTGATCTTCTGGCTGTCCTCGGCCAGGCGTTGAATCATTTCTGCCGTCTGCTGCACGCCGTTGGACAACCCGGCAATCGATTGCTGCACCCGCGCCACCACCTGCTGACCGCTGCCGGCGAGGCCATCGGCGGTTTTCGACAGATCGCGTGTGGCGCCGGCGTGTTGCGCGATGTGATAAACGGTGGCGGTCATTTCGTTGATCGCGGTGGCAGCCTGGTCGGTTTCGCTTTGTTGGCCGAGCATGCCGTGGCGCACGTCGTTCATGCTCGAGGCCAGCCGCGCTGCACCGTCATCCAGTTGTCGCGCGGTGCTGGCAACGGTGGTCACGACGCGTTGATAACCGGCCTGCATGGCGTTGAAGGCATTGGCCATCTGCCCGACTTCGTCCCTGCCCACCAGCGGCACGCGAGCGGAGAGGTCGCCGGTTTTTTCAACGTGCAGCATCACGTCTTTCAACGTGTTGAGCTGGCTGAGCAGAAAGCGGATCAACAGTTGCGAGGCGCCGAGCATCGCCAGCATCAGGATGAATACCGCCAGCGCATAGTTGGCGAAACGCTCGCTGAACACCTGGCTCAGGCTCGGGGCATAGGCGATGACCGCCACTTGCTCGCCGTCGGCACGGCTGAACACTTCGGCGCCGATCAACGGATTCTCGCCAAACAGCGGCATTTCATTGATGGCGTTCCAGCCGTTGCTGCCGGTGATTTCCAGCAGCGGTTGATCATTGAGACGCGGCGCTTCACTGCGCTTGAATGTCAGCACTTGGGCGGACTTGGGCAACGGTTGCCCGAGCGGCCAGGCCTTGAGCAACTGCGCCTGCGCTTGTGCGGATGCCTGCGCGGCGTGGCTGCGGGCCTGCTGTTCGAGATGTACGGCGTACAAAACCAGCAGCAGAGTGGTGACAAAGGCGACCGCGTTGACCGCCCAGAATTTGTATTTCAGCGAGATGTTGCTAAGCCAGGCACCCATGGAGGTCTTCTCTGATAGCGGAAACAGTTTTGGCAAGGTGCCATTATTGTGCCGCTATGCAGATTCGGGAGTTTTGATATGAATCAACAGATGCCGAGATCTATTGTGGGAGCGAGCCTGCTCGCGAAAGCGTTGCGTCCTTCAGCCCATTTGTAGCTGATCCACCGCCTTCGCGAGCAGGCTCGCTCCCACAGGGGAAGTGTGCAGTCAGATGAGAATGGGGAGTTTAAAAAACGCCCGGGCACATGCGGTGCTATGCGCGGCCAGCGCTTCCTCGGTCTCGCCGCGATGCAACGCCACTTCGCGCAACACTTCGGTCAGATACGCCGGTTCGTTGCGACCGTTTTTCGGCTTCGGCCGCAACGTGCGCGGCAGCAGATACGGCGCGTCGCTTTCCAGCATCAGCCGTCCCGCTTTGATCTCTTTGACCAGAGGATGCAGATGCGTGCCCCGGCGTTCGTCGCAGATCCAGCCGGTGATGCCGATGTGCAGATCCAGATCGAGGTAGCTGAACAAGGCCTTTTGCTCGCCAGTGAAGCAGTGCACCACCGCCGCTGGCAGTTGATCGCGGAAGTCCTTGAGGATTTCCAGCAGGCGCTGGCTTGCATCGCGCTCATGCAGGAACACCGGCAATTGCAGTTCGACGGCCAGCGCCAGGTGTTCTTCGAGAACCTTTTCCTGTTGCGGGCGCGGGGAGAAGTCGCGGTTGAAATCCAGCCCGCATTCGCCCACCGCGACGACGCTGGATTCGTTCAACAGACTGCGCAGGCTACGCGCGCTGTCAGCGTTCCAGTCGCTGGCCGAATGGGGGTGAATGCCGGCGGTGGCGAACAGCCGTTGGCCGCTTTCATCCAGTTGCTGGCACAGTTCCAGCGCCTGCTCGCTGCCCTCGACGCTGGTGCCGGTCAGCACCAGTTGGCAGACGCCGGCGGCGTAGGCGCGGTCGAGCACAGCCTGGTGTTTGTCGGCGAAACTGGGGTTGGTCAGGTTGACGCCGATATCGATGAGTTGCATGGTGCTACCTCGGGCCGAAGGCCGGAAAGCATATCAGAGCTGTAGATTTATAAGAAAAGCCAAGAACTACAAAGACTTATGGCTGTCTGTTGAGGCCGCGGGGGACTCCGGGGTGGCGACAATGCCATCACTGTGCCAGTCTCACGCACTTTATCAGCGCGCAAAGCGCTCTGTTTTCGTCGGTGATGTCGTCTTTTTTGCGACGAATCGCCCCGTATTCTTTTCGGAGAGTGGATGCATCGTCCCTCGGTTCTGCTGCTGTTGTGTGCTGCGTTGCTGCTGCCGATGACGGCGGTCGCGCGCCTGCCCGGGCCGCTGCAAGCCGTGCCGGCGAGCAAGGTTCGCGACCTCTCGGACATTCGCAGCAGCCGCGTGTTGCGGGTGTTGGTCAATCAGAGCCGCAACAGCTCCGGCGAGGTCCAGGGCCAGGCCATCGGTGTCGAGTACCACCGATTGCGCGCGTTCGAGCAATACCTCAATGGCCATGCTCGTGACGGCCAGGAAGTCACCCTCAAAATCATTCCCAAAGCCAAGGATCAATTGCTCGGCGCCTTGCAACGCGGCGAAGGCGATATGGTCGCGCCCGGTGAATTGCTCGACTTGCCATCGGGCTACGCGGTCGCCAGCAGTGAGCCGATTGCCAGCAACGTGCCGCTGGTGCTGGTCGGCATCAAGGGCCAGCGCCGTTACACCAAGGTCGAGCAACTGTCCGGCAAGACCCTGGCCTTGCCCACCGGCAGTGCGGCGGGGGAGGTGGTCAGCCAGCTCAACCAGAAACTGGCGCTGCACAAACTGGCGCCGATCAATATCGAGTGGGTCGATCCGACGCTGGCGGTCGAAGATGTGCTGGAGATGGTTCAGGGCGGGATTTTCCACCTGACCATTGTCGAGCAACCGATTGCCGAGCGTTGGGGCAAAATCCTGCCGAAGCTGCGTCTCGATCGGCAGCTGAGCCTCGGCGAGCCGGGCGAAGAACATTGGTTCGTGCGCCGCGATGCGTCGATGTTGCGCGCGAGCATCGATCGCTTCCTCACCGGTTACAAGAGACCGTCGGATGAAGACGCCGCTTTCCTGCGCATCTATCGACGCCTGTATCAGGTGCACAATCCGCTGGCCAAGGCCGATCGCCAGCGTCTGGAAAAACTCCGTCCAACCCTGCAGAAGCACGCCGATGCGCAGAACATGGACTGGCTTAACCTGGCGGCGCTGGCGTTCAAGGAATCGCGTCTGCAGCCCAACGCTCGCAGCGGCAGCGGCCCGACCGGGCTGATGCAGATCACTCCGTCCGCCGCGCAACGGGTCGGCGTGAACAATATCCAGAATCTCGATGCGAATGTGCAGGCCGGCGCCAAGTACCTGGCGATGATCCGCCGCAAGTTCTTCAGCAGCCCGAAACTCAACGAGCGTGAGCGCATGGCGTTCACCCTCGCCGCGTACAACATCGGCCCCGAGCGCGTGCAGGGCATGCGCGCGGAAGCCCGCCGCCGTGGCCTCAATCCCAACCAGTGGTTCTTCCAGGTCGAGCGCATTGCCATGGAGCAGGTGGGGATGGGCGCCGTCAGCTATGTTAATAGCGTGAACAAGTATTACTTGGCATTCGACCGGGAGCGAGAGTCGCTCGAGCCCCGGCAGCAGAAAGTGGTCACACGGAAATAATCTAACAATTCGATTGTTATGGCGAAATTTTTGCGCTTTAAACATGAAATAAACTGATTAATATAGAGACCAACCCAAACACACAAACACTTCTGCACAACAAGGAATGCACCATGAGCTCTCTGATCAACAAGGTTCTGTTCACCCGCGCCGGTTACGGCCTGACTGTCCTGCGCATTGCTGTCGGCGTGATCTTCGCCGCCCACGGTTCGCAGAAACTCTTTGGTCTGTTCGGTGGTTACGGCCTGGCCGGCACTGCGCAATGGATGGAAAGCATCGGCCTGACCCCCGGCTATCTGATGGCCTCGCTGGCCGGCGGTACCGAGTTCTTTGCGGGTCTGGCGCTGATCATCGGCCTGCTGGCACGCCCGGCGGCACTCGGTCTGGCGTTCCTCTCGCTGGTGGCGATCTTCTCGGTGCACATCGGTAACGGTCTGTTCATGGCCAACAACGGTTACGAGTTCGCCCTGGCTTTGTTGGCCGGCAGCATTGCGGTCCTGATCGAAGGCGCCGGCAAGCTCTCGGCGGATCGCGCCATCGCCGGTTGAAGGCTCTGGCTCAAGGCAAAGGCCCGCATTGCGCGGGCCTTTTTTTGTTGCGGGGGATTCTTGACACTGGTCGGTCACGTTCTCTAGGATGTTGCCCATGCGCCGATTTAAACAGCTACTTGCGGGGCGCCAGGTGACTTCTACAGTTACCGTCAGAAGCCGGAACAGGGCTTCGAAATACCGCTAAAGCGCTGGTTCGGTGTTGCCTCTCACCTGCCATGCAGACTTTTGAGGCAGAGACACGACACGATGAACGCACTACGCCCTCCAGCACGTCCCGCGCCGATCACGGCACATGTCACCCAGCGCAACCCGAAAATCCTTCTTGGCGGCAAACACCAGCCGACGCTGTTGCGTTATCTCGATGGCTGGCCACGTCGCAGCGGCGGTCCTGCCGCGTTCCTGATCCAGTTTGTCGATGACGGCGAGTCGCTGGCGCGTTTTGCTACGGACAGCTTCGATCTGGCGGTGATTCAGGCGCCGAGCGCAGAAGATGCGCCGGACATGATCAAGCAACTGACCCGCGTAGCGCGGCAGGGCCTGATCACTCGGCGCTGATCAGTCTTACGGGTATTCAATCGCAACGATGTAAACGAACTGCTCGCCGGTCGGCGTTTGCACCCGCACTTCCGCGTCGAGTGCCTTGCCGATCAGCGCGCGGGCCAGCGGCGAGTCGATGCTGATCAAACCCTGTTTGAGGTCCAGTTCATCGGGGCCGACAATGCGGTAGCGCGACTGCTTGCCGTCTTCGTCTTCGATGGTCACCCAGGCGCCGAAATACACCTTGTTTGGATCGCTGGGTTTTTCGCTGACTACCTTGAGCGCTTCCAGGCGTTTGGTGAGAAAACGCACGCGACTGTCGATTTCGCGCAGCATCTTCTTGCCGTAGGTGTATTCGGCGTTTTCCGAACGATCACCCTGCGCCGCCGCTTCACTCACCGCTTGGGTGACCTGCGGGCGACGCACATGCCACAACTCATGGAATTCGGCGCGCATCCGCGCTTCACCCTCGGGGGTGATCAGCGCGGTGCCGGCGGTGCGGGGAGGGCGATAACGGCTCATGGCGACTTCTTGTGATTAAGACCGCTTGAGTCTATCAACCCTCGCGCAACACTGTCAGTGGGCTCGCATTCAGAGCGCGACGCGTGCCGAACACACCGGCGCCACCAATCAGCGCGGCGCCAATCAACGGCAGCACCAGCAGCCATGGATGCGGATGCCATGGCAGATCGAAGGCGAAGCGGTACAGCACCAGACTGACCACCTCCGAACCGATCGCCGCGAGCAGACCGCTGACCGCACCCAACAGACCGAATTCGATACGCCGCGCCTTGACCAGCAATTGCCGCTCGGCACCCAGCGCGCGCAACAGCGCACCCTGGCGGATGCGTTCATCCAGCGTCGCTTGCAGGCCGGAGAACAGCACCGCCATCCCCGCAGCCAGAACAAACAACAATACATATTCCACCGCCAGAGTGACCTGAGCGAGGATGCTACGCAGCTGTTCGAGCAACGCTTCGACCTGCAGGATGGTCACCGCCGGGAAGGTCCGCGACAACTCGACGATCTGCTGATCATGCCCCGGAGCCAGATAGAAACTGGTCAGGTAAGTCGCCGGCAGATCCTTCAAGGTACCGGGCTGGAAGATCATGAAGAAGTTCGGCTGGAAGTTGTCCCAGTTGATCTCGCGCAGGCTGGTGACCTTCGCTTCGCGATTGACGCCGCCGACGCTGAATACCATGTGATCGCCGAGTTTGAGTTTCAGGCTTTCGGCAACCTTGCCTTCCACCGAGACCCCCGGCACATCATCGGACGGCTGGCCGCTCCACCACGAGCCGGCGGTGAGCTTGTTGCCGGCCGGCAGATCCGCCGCCCAGGTCAGGCTCAGGTCACGCTGAATGGCGCGGTCACCGGCCGAGTCCTTGCTGACGATCTGTTGTACCGCTTCGCCATTGATGCTGATCAACCGACCCGGCACCACCGGATACAACGGCGCCGCTTGCGCGGACACCTTGATCAGGTGATCGGCGAAAGCCTGTTTGTCCGCCGGGAGGATATTCAGCGCGAAGTAGTTCGGCGCATTTTTCGGTAGCTGGTTCTGCCAGGTGTCGAGCAATTCGCCGCGCAGCAGTGCGATCAGCGCCATCGACAACAGGATCAGACCGAACGCCAGCGACTGCCCGGCCGCCGCCAATGGATGCCGCAACAACTGGCCAAGGCCCAGACGCCATGGCAACGAGGCGCGGGCCAGCATGCGGCGCAGGCTTTGCAGCAGCAACAACAGCAGGCCGCCCAGCACCAGCGCGGCGACTACGCCACCGCCAAGCAGGGCGAAGGTCAGCAGCAGGTCGAGGCTCAGACGCCACATGATCAGGCCCAGCGCACCCAGCGCCGCGCCGTAGACCATCCATGTGCTCGAGGGGATCGGCAGCATGTCGCGGCGCAACACCCGTAGCGGCGGCACGCGACCCAGTGCAGCCAAAGGCGGCAGGGCAAAACCGGCCAGCGCCACCAGCCCGGTGCCAATCCCGGCCATCGCCGGAAACAGGCCGCCCGGCGGTACGTCACTTGGCAGCAAATCATGCAGCAACGCGAACAGCCCCAGTTGCGCCAGCCAGCCGAGCAGGGCGCCACTGATGGCGGCAATCAGGCCGAGCACGGTCAGTTGCAGGCTGAACAGCACCATGGTTTCCCGGCGTGACAAGCCGAGGCAGCGCAGCAAGGCACTGGCGTCGAAACGCCGACTGGCGAAACGATTGGCCGACAGCGCCACGGCCACGCCAGCCAACAACACCGCGACCAGACTGGCCATGTTCAGATAGCGCTCGGCCTTGCCCAGCGCACCGCCAATCTGCCGGTTACCGTCACGGGCATCCTGGATTCGCTGGTTTGCAGCGAGGCCCGGTTTGATCAGCTCGCGATAAGTTTCCAGCGCCTGCGGTTCGCCGCGCCACAGTTCGCGATAACTCACCCGGCTGCCCGGTTGCACCACGCCGGTGGCGGCGAGGTCCTCAAAATTGATCAACACCCGTGGCGTCAGGCTGTAGAAGTTGCCGGCGCGATCCGGCTCGTAGGTCAGCACGCGGGTCAGCTTGAGCGTCTTCATGCCGACGTCGATGCTGTCGCCGATCTTCAGATCCAGCGCGGTCAGCAGACGCGCCTCGACCCAGGCTTCACCGGGTTGCGGTTCGCCGCCGACTTCTTCATTGGCAAATGGCGCGGGCGCGCTTTTCAGCTCGCCGCGCAAAGGATACGCGCGGTCGACGGCTTTGATGCTGGATAACTGAATGCCATTGTCAGTGGCGATGACGCTGGAGAACTCCACCACTTGCGCATGATTCAGGCGCAGTTCGGTGCCGCTGCGGATTTGCTCCTCGCGGGCCGGCGAGCTGCCTTCAAGGACCAGATCGGCACCGAGAAACTCGGTAGCGCGCAGCATCATTGCGCCATTGAGGCGGGCGCCGAAGTAGCCGATCGCGGTGCTCGCCGCGACGGCCACCACCAGCGCGAAGAACAACACGCGCAATTCTCCGGCGCGGGCATCGCGCATGAGCTGGCGCAGGGCAAGGCTGAACAGACGCAACAGCGGCAGACGTGCCATCAAGGCTCCAGAGGGGCGACCAGCAGCCCGGCTTCAAGACGGATCAGGCGCCGGCAGCGATGGGCCAGGCGTTCGTCGTGGGTCACCAGCACCAGGGTGGTGCCGCGTTCCTTGTTCAATTCGAACAGCAAGTCGCTGATGCGCTCGCCGGTGTGGCTGTCGAGGTTGCCGGTCGGCTCGTCGGCGAACAGCACGTCCGGTTCGGCGGCGAAGGCGCGGGCGATGGCCACGCGCTGCTGTTCACCACCTGAGAGCTGGCGCGGCGAGTGGGTCAGGCGCTGGCCGAGGCCGACGCGCTGAAGCAATTGCGTAGCGCGCTCGCGGGCATCTTTGCGGCCATCGAGTTCAAGCGGCAACATGACGTTCTCCAGCGCATTGAGACTGTCGAGCAACTGAAATGACTGGAAGACAAACCCGACATGCTCGGCGCGGATTCGCGCGCGCTGGTCTTCGTCGAGATTGCTCAGGCCCTGGCCGGCGAGGGTGACTTCGCCGCTGCTCGGCAGGTCGAGGCCGGCGAGCAGGCCGAGCAGAGTGGATTTGCCGGAACCGGACGCGCCGACGATGGCCAGGCTGTCGCCCTTGTTCAGTTCCAGGCTGAGTTCGTGCAGGATAGTCAGTTCACCTTCCGCGCTAGGGACCACTTTGCTGAGGTTCTTCGCGGTGAGAATGCTTGCGCCCATGGAGAATCCGATGCGTGTATGGTTTTTGAGTGCTGGCCTGGCCTTGATGTGCATGGCCCAGAACGCAGCGGCGGGTACTGTCCTG
Source organism: Pseudomonas sp. FP1762 (assembly GCF_030687105.1). NCBI lineage: Bacteria > Pseudomonadati > Pseudomonadota > Gammaproteobacteria > Pseudomonadales > Pseudomonadaceae > Pseudomonas > Pseudomonas sp. FP1762. Next base: position 4,175,290 of record NZ_CP117458.1, on the reverse strand, counting down.
ATCGTTGGCGATAGTATCAGCGCCGGTTTCGGCCTGGATACCCGTCTGGGGTGGGTCTCGCTGCTCGAGCAGCGCCTCAAACAAGAGGGTTTCGACGATAAAGTGGTCAACGCCTCGATCAGTGGCGACACCAGTGCCGGAGGCCTGGCGCGGCTGCCGGCGCTGCTTGCAGAGCATAAGCCTGAGCTGGTAATCCTCGAGTTGGGTGGCAACGACGGCCTGCGCGGGATGCCGCCAACGCAATTGCAACAAAATCTTGCTTCGATGATCGACAGCTCGCGGCAGAGCGGCGCGAAAGTGCTGCTGCTCGGCATGCAGTTGCCACCCAATTATGGCAAGCGCTACACCGATTCGTTCGCCGAGGTTTACGGCAAGCTCGCCGATGAGAAAAACATCCCGTTGGTGCCGTTTTTTCTCGAAGGTGTCGGTGGTCATCCGGACCTGATGCAGGCCGACGGTCTGCACCCGGCTGCCGGGGCTCAGGGCAAGTTGCTGGAAAATGTCTGGCCGACGCTAAAACCGCTGTTATGAGGCTTTTCTAGAGGCAGGCTTTCGGCTAATGTGGCGCCCCCTAATTTGGAGCCCCCGATGCCGCGTCCTGCCTGGTCCCTGTTTGCCTACCAACTGATCGAGCCTGACGAGCAGCTGGATCTGTTCGCCTGCCAGGAAGTGCGGGTGCATCTGGTGACGCGTCAGCTGGAACTCGGTGGCTCTGCCGATCGCACGCTGTGCGGCACGCTGCTGCCAGCGCAACCGCGCTGGTCGAATGTTGATCGCCGGGTGTTCCAGGATCAGCGTCTGTGCTCGCTGTGCCGGGCGATTCTCGAATCGCAGAAGCGCGGTACGTCGCCGATCTGGCCTGAGCTGCGTTTCGAACTTTAAGATCAAAAGATCGCAGCCTCGTTGCACTCGTCAGCTCCTACAGGGAATGCGTTGCAAATGTAGGAGCTGACGAGTGCAACGAGGCTGCGATCTTTCAGGGCGCGACACGGTCTATCGGCGTGTCTCCCGAATCCCCAAGCCGCGGTGTACAATCGCGCCCTTATACCCTTGATGATCATGCGAAGGATTTTCCGGATGTTGCCGCGCTTTCCTGCCGTCACCCGCTGCCTGTCACTTGCCGCCCTGTGTGTGGCCGGTCCCGTTGCTGCATTGGAGCTTCCCCTGCCACCACCCGGCGAAGACATCGTCGGTCAGGTGCAGGTGATCAAAGCCAAGTACGAAGACACCTTCGCCGACCTGGGCACCACCTACGATCTGGGCTATTCGGAAATGGTTGCGGCCAACCCGGGCATCGATGCCTGGCTGCCGGGGGCCGGTACCGAGATCGTCCTGCCGACGCGCTTCATCCTGCCGCCTGGCCCGCGTGAAGGCATCGTCATCAACCTCGCCGAATACCGTCTCTATTACTATCCGAAAGGCCGCGACGTGGTGTACACCTTCCCGCTGGGTATCGGCCGTGAAGGCTGGGGCTCGCCGATCGCGCACACCTCGATCATCGCCAAGACACCGAACCCGACGTGGACGCCTCCGGCTTCGATCAAGGCCGAACACGCCGCTGACGGTGATCCGCTGCCCAATGTGGTGCCGGCCGGTCCTGATAACCCGCTGGGCCCGTTCAAGTTCACCCTCGGCACGCCGGGCTATCTGATCCATGGTTCGAACAAGAAGTTCGGCATCGGCATGCGTACCAGCCACGGCTGCTTCCGCATGTTCAACAACAACGTGCTGGAAATGGCCGGCATGGTCCCGGTCGGCACCTCGGTACGCATCATCAACGACCCGTACAAGTTCGGTCGCAGTGGCGGCAAGGTCTATCTGGAAGCGCACACGCCGCTCGACGACAAGGGCAACCCGTCGGTGGTCGACAAGCACACCGCGGTAATCAACGCGATGCTCAAGCGTGAGGACATCACCAGCAACCTGCGCATGAACTGGGATGTGGTGCGTGATGTGGTCGCCGCCGAAGACGGCCTGCCGGTAGAGATCGCCGTGCCGAATACCTCGGCGCCAATGGTGAGCAGTGCACCGATCGACCTGCAGCAATAAGCGCTGATTGAAAACCCGCCGATGCGAGCAGCGTCGGCGGGTTTTTTATTGCCCGGAGAAAAGCACCGGGCACAAAAAAGCCGACCCGGAAAACCGGATCGGCTCGATAACAATCCCGAGGGATTATTACTTGCGGCTAGCTTTTTCCAGCATGCGCAGAGCACGCTCGTTAGCTTCGTCAGCAGTCTGTTGTGCTTTTTGAGCAGCAGCCAGAGCTTCATCAGCTTTACGGTAAGCTTCGTCTGCACGAGCCTGGGAGCGAGCAGCTGCGTCTTCAGTAGCGGTCAGACGTGCTTCGGTTTCTTTCGATGCGCTGCTGCAACCGGTAGCCAGAACTGCGGCCAGAGCCAGAGCAGAGAATTTCAGAACGTTGTTCATCGTGTTCCCCTTCAAGGACTTTCAAATTAAGTGGCTGTCTCCTCACGATTGAGGAAATAGCCGGCGTACATACTACCCATTACTTGTAGTAAGTAAACTGACGTAGCGCAAGAAGCAAAAAAAATTGTAGGCGTTGATTCTTTTTCGAGCAACTTTTAACTGCGCTGTATAAAAAATATCCAGCTGCAAGCCCCGGCGTGAGCGACTCAAACGGGAAAAGTTCCCGCGCTCGCGCGCTGTTTTTGCGACTTCGGCTAAAGTCTTTCTAAATGAATTCGTCCACACTTTTGTTCAGGTTCTGCGAAGCGCTTCGCGTATCTTTGTTGATGTACAGGTGACTTTAAAAAAGGTCGCACGTCTTAAGTCTCAACATTCCGGCAATGTTCAGGCAAACGGCACGCAAAGATTGTCTTGCGGCCGAACCTGCGACCATCGATGCCAATGCACGCAAACCATCCGATGACGAGCGTACCTTGAGCATTTTCGCCATTGGTGCCTACTATTCAGCAGGTGTCAGATTGCGCGAGATCGGTGTGGCTCTTCTCAGTGTCCATCCGGCACGGGGTGGCGTAGATGTTCCTTCGCCGGAAAAACATCGGTAAGGTAGGGGTCACAATTCAAGACCCGCGAGGAGTAGTGATGAGCGAGGCGTTGTCCATCCACCATGACCAGGCTGGTCATCAATTCGAGACCACTGTGGACGGTCATCGTGCTTACCTGACCTACATGGATCTGGGCAAGCAGACCCTGGATATCTACCGCACCTTCGTGCCCAATGCCCTGCGCGGCCGTGGCATTGCCGCAGCGCTGACCGAACGCGCGCTGCAATACGCCGAAGAAATGGGCTACACGGTGATCCCGTCGTGCTCGTACGTCGAGCGCTACATGGAACGCCATCAGCGCCGCGCTGCGAAGATCTGAATCGCACACACAAAAACGCCGGACAATGTCCGGCGTTTTTTTATGCCCGCAAAACGCAGCTTACGTGCGCTGGCGTTTCGGCAATACGTCCTTGAGCTTGGCGTGCATGCTGCGCAAGGTGTTTTCGGTGGCGGACCAATCGATGCAGGCATCGGTGATCGACACGCCGTATTGCAGGTCGGCGAGATCCTTTGGAATCGCCTGGCAGCCCCAGTTCAGGTGGCTTTCGACCATCAGGCCGATGATCGACTGGTTGCCTTCAAGAATCTGGTTGGCGACGTTTTCCATTACCAGCGGTTGCAGCGCCGGGTCCTTGTTGGAGTTGGCGTGGCTGCAATCGACCATGATGTTCGGCTTGATCTTCGCCTTGTTCAGCGCCTGCTCGCACAGGGCTACGCTGACCGAATCATAGTTCGGCTTGCCATTACCGCCGCGCAGCACCACGTGACCGTAGGCGTTGCCTTTGGTGGTGACGATCGACACGCCACCTTCCTGGTTGATGCCGAGGAAACGGTGCGGGCTGGACACCGACTGCAAGGCGTTGATCGCCACGGTCAGGCCGCCGTCGGTGCCGTTCTTGAAGCCGACCGCCGAGGACAGGCCGGAAGCCATTTCGCGGTGAGTCTGCGATTCGGTGGTACGCGCGCCGATGGCCGACCAGCTGATCAGATCCTGCAGATACTGCGGGGAGATCGGGTCGAGGGCTTCGGTCGCGGTCGGCAGGCCTTTCTCGGCCAGGTCGAGCAGCAACTGACGACCGATGTGCAGACCGTCCTGGATCTTGAACGAGTCGTCCAGATACGGATCGTTGATCAGACCTTTCCAGCCGACGGTGGTACGCGGCTTTTCGAAATACACGCGCATGACCAGGTACAGAGTGTCCGAGACTTCCTCGGCCAGCACCTTGAGGCGATCGGCGTATTCGTGGGCAGCCTTGATGTCGTGAATCGAGCACGGGCCGATCACGACGAACAGACGGTGGTCGGTGCCATCGAGAATGTTGCGAATGACTTCGCGGCCCTTGGTGACGGTGCGCAGGGCGGCGTCGCTCAGGGGGATATCACGCTTGAGCTGATCGGGAGTGATCAGGGTCTCGTTAGAGGCGACGTTTAGGTCGTTGATCGGTAAATCAGCCATCGTTTACTCGTCAGGTCACGGGTGCCGGCCGCCAGCGATCCCCGCGCGGCGGAGCACAGCAGATTTAGCGCGTCGGGGGAGCCGAACCTTAGCGCGTCAGAGGCGGCTCGACAATGGGCAAACCGTGCTTTAGTCCAGCGCTGGCTGCACGAAAGCCTTGCGCAAGTTGTCGTGGGAGAACTCTTCGGCGTGCTCCTCGACCCATTGCAGGGCCAGCGCCTGACTATCCTGCAGGTCGTCGTGGCTGTCCTGCATGCGCGAATAGCGTTCGATCTGACACACCTGCTCACCCATTCGCGCGCTGAACAGGGTCTGTTCGTCAGTGAAGGCGATGCCCACCAGATAGCCTTTTTTACGGCGCAGACACCAGGCCACATAGCCCGGGCAACAGAAGTCGGCATTCAGCGTCGGCATGCGTACTTGCAGTGCAGTGCCGTAGCGCCAGGCGCGGTGGTAATTGCAAGCGATGCCGCCGAGGCTGATAGTGTGCAACTGTTGTCTGGAAATGCATTCAGGCTTGAGTAACGTCAATTCAACCGGCACTTCGTCCGGATGAGGAATGAAACGTCCCATGAGCACAGACTCCCTGTGTCGGCCATCTGACATTGTTTCCCCCAGTATAGTGGTCGAATCCGAGCTGACCGACTTCGACGCCGACCAGCGGCTGCTGGCGATGCGCGGGGTCTCTCTGGTGATCTTCACCAGCGTCGGCTGCGCCAGTTGTCGTTATGCCCGCGAGGTGTTGCCGGGATTGCCGCTGGCTATCGATCGGCTGTGCTGGATTGACGCCGGCGACAATGGCGGGCTGGTCGAGCGTTATCAGGTGTTTCATTTGCCGGCGCTGTTTGTGGTGCGCGACGGCGAGTTCTTTGGCGCAGTGCACACACGTCTGACGGTTGATCAACTCAACCAGGCGGTGGCGCAATCGCTGAGTCGAATTGCAGAGGAGTTGCCATGAGCGAGACAGTCAGCAAACCGGTGGTGGGGATTATCGGCACCGGTGCAATCGGCGGGTTCTACGGGGTGATGCTGGCGCGTGCCGGTTTCGACGTGCACTTTTTGTTGCGCAGCGAATTCTCGGCGGTGGCTGAGCGCGGTTTGCAGATCAACAGTGCGGTGCACGGGCCGTTGACGCTGCATCCGGCCAATGCCTATTCCGCTGCCGAAGACATGCCACCCTGTGACTGGCTGCTGGTCGGCACCAAGACCACCAGCAACGCCGGGCTGGCCCCGGCGATCATTCAGGCCGCCAAACCTGACGCAAAAGTGCTGTTGCTGCAGAACGGTCTGGATGTCGAGGACAGCCTGCGGCCACTGTTGCCGGATTCGCTGCATCTGCTCGGTGGTCTGTGCCTGATCTGCGTGCACCGCGAGGGGCCGGGGCAGATTACCCATCAGGCCCTTGGCGCGGTGAATGTCGGTTATCACAGCGGCTCGGCCATTGATGAAGTAGCGCGCATGGCGATCGTGGAGGAGGGAGCCGGACTGTTCCGTGCCGCCGGCATCGACTCGCAGGCGATGGCCAACCTGCATCAGGCGCGCTGGCAGAAACTGGTGTGGAATATTCCCTATAACGGCCTTTCGGTATTGCTCGGCGCGGGAACCGAAGCGCTGATGGCTGATGCTGACAGCCGCGTGTCGATTCAGGCACTGATGGCGGAAGTGGTGCTGGGCGCCAAGGCCTGTGGATACGAGATCCCGCCCGGCTATGCCGAGTACCTGTTCACCATGACCGAGAAAATGCCCGATTACTGGCCGAGCATGTACCACGACTTTGCACACAAACGCCCGCTGGAGCTGGAGGCGATCTACGCCCGGCCACTGGCGGCGGCGAAAGCGGCGGGCTGCGAGTTGCCGCGCATCGAGGCGCTGTATCGCCATTTGGGTTTTATCGACCGACGCAACACCTGAGTCGGTTGTTCTGGGGGAAGGCATGGCCAATAACATCGATGACAAACTGGTGCTGGCGATTTCCTCGCGCGCCTTGTTCGACCTGAGCGAAAGCCACAAGGTCTACCTGTCGAGCGGCGTCGAAGCCTATCGGCAATATCAGATCGAGCACGAGGACGAAATCCTCGCGCCGGGCGATGCGTTCCCGCTGGTGGAAAAACTCCTGAGCCTGAACAGCCGCCTCGGCCGCGCGCGGGTCGAGGTGATTCTGGTTTCCCGTAACAGCGCCGACACCGGGCTGCGCGTGTTCAATTCGATTCATCATTACGGTCTGGCGATTTCTCGTGCGGCGTTCGTCGGTGGGCGCAGTCCGTACCCTTATCTGAAAGCGTTTGGCTGCGACCTGTTTCTCTCGACCCACGCCGAAGACGTGCGTGCGGCGCTGGACGCCGGATTCGCCGCCGCCACGATTCTGTCCGGTGGCGCGAGCCGTGCGGCCAGTGATGAATTGCGTATCGCCTTCGACGGTGACGCGGTGATCTTCTCGGACGAGTCCGAGCGCGTTTATCAGTCCGGCGGCCTGGAAGCGTTTCAGGCCAAGGAACGCGAATCGGCACGCGAGCCTTTGCGCGGTGGGCCGTTCAAGGGCTTTCTGGCAGCGCTCAATCTGTTGCAGCGCGAGTTTCCCGATGACGATTGCCCGATCCGCACGGCGCTGGTGACCGCCCGTTCGGCGCCGGCCCATGAGCGGGTGATTCGCACCTTGCGGGAATGGGATATCCGCCTCGATGAGTCGCTGTTTCTCGGTGGCCTGACCAAATCGGCGTTCCTCGAAGCCTTCGCCGCTGACGTGTTCTTCGATGACCAGACCGGTCATTGCGAGCTGGCTCGCGAAGTGGTTGCCACCGGCCACGTGCCCCATGGCATCAGCAACGAACAGCCGATCTAGAGCCTTTTCATTCAGGACGTTGCGTCGCACGTCGTACTCGCCAAGGCACTGCTAAGCTGAATCAATCTCCGCCATCGTTGGCTCGCGAGGAGGTCCCATGATTCGCTCAATGCTGTATGCCACCGACCTCGGTCTGTACGCACCGTTCGTGATGCAGCATGCCCTGGCCTTGGCGCGCACCTTCAATGCCGATCTGTATGTAGTACACGCGGTGGAACCCATGGGCCTGTTTGCCGAGTCAGTGCTGCAAAGCTATCTCGACGAACAGGCATTGAACGAATTCCATAGTCAGGGTCTGAAAACAGTCATTGCCAATATCGAACAACGGGTGCTCGACAGCTTTCGTGAAGAACTGGGGGACGACGGCGAACAGGATCTGCAGCGCATACGCGCGGTGCGCGTGCTGCAGGGTGATCCGTCGCAGGTGATTCTCGACCAGGTGCACAAGCTCTCGGTCGATCTGCTGATCGTCGGCAGTCACAGCCATGGTGTCGGTGCGGAAACACCGTTGGGGCGCACGGCGGCGCGGGTCCTGCAATTGGCCAAGGTGCCGGTCTATCTGGTGCCGCTGATGGAACGCCGGCGGCGTGAGGATCGCTGAAGCAGGAATAATGGCGTTTTGATAAAAAAGTTCTAGATTTATTCTTCGAACCATTAATATAGTTATATACCGTCGCTGATGCCCGTGGCGTCTACCTGCTTTGAGGGATTGATATGAAGCTTCAACAACTGCGCTACATCTGGGAAGTGGCGCACCACGACCTCAACGTTTCCGCTACCGCTCAAAGCCTGTACACCTCGCAACCGGGCATCAGTAAGCAGATCCGCCTGCTGGAAGACGAGCTGGGCGTCGAAGTCTTCGCCCGCAGCGGCAAGCACCTGACCCGCGTCACCCCGGCCGGCGAGCGCATCATCACCACCGCTGGCGAGATCCTGCGCAAAGTCGAAAGCATCAAGCAGATTGCCCAGGAATTCTCCAACGAGAAAAAGGGCACCCTGTCGATCGCCACCACCCACACCCAGGCGCGTTATGCGCTGCCGCCGGTGATCAGCAATTTCATCAAGCAATACCCGGACGTGGCCCTGCACATGCATCAGGGCTCGCCGATGCAGATCGCCGAAATGGCCGCTGACGGCACCGTCGATTTCGCTATTGCCACTGAAGCGCTGGAGCTATTCGGTGATCTGGTGATGATGCCGTGCTATCGCTGGAACCGCTGCGTGGTCGTACCCCACGGCCACCCGCTGACCAAGCTGCCGAAGCTGACCCTCGAAGCGCTGGCCGAATATCCGATTGTTACTTACGTGTTCGGTTTCACCGGCCGTTCCAAGCTCGACGAAGCCTTCAGCCATCGTGGCCTGACGCCGAAAGTGGTGTTCACCGCTGCTGACGCCGACGTGATCAAAACCTACGTGCGTCTGGGGCTGGGCGTAGGCATCGTGGCTAAAATGGCGGTCGATACCAAACTCGATAACGACCTGGTGGTGCTGGATGCCAGCGAGCTGTTCGAGTCGAGCATCACCAAGATCGGTTTCCGTCGTGGCACTTTCCTGCGTGGCTTCATGTGCGACTTCATCGAGAAATTCGCCCCGCACCTGACCCGCGAAGTCATGGCCAAGGCCATTCAGTGCCACAACAAGCAAGAGCTGGAAGAATTGTTCGACGGCGTCGAACTGCCCGTTCACTAAGCACCCGCTTCAGAGCACCTCGGTGACAGCAAATTGTTGCCGGGTGCCCGCCACCAGAATCTCCACCTCATCGCCCTCGAACTTGCCCAGCAGGCTTTTGCCCAGCGGCGAGCGCGGGGTGATGACAGTAACCGGCTGACCCACCACGTCGACTTTCAACCCCGCCGCATCGGGCGCTAGAAACAGCCATTGCTCGCGACCCTTTTCGTCCTCCAGACCGAGCAGGGCGCCGACTTCGATGCCGCGATTTTCGTCGTAGGCACGCAACGTCAGGTTCTGGCACAGCGCCAGGGACTGACGGATTTCCTCAACCCGCTTCGCCTGACCCGCCGCCAGATACGACGCCTCCAGCCCCAGCGTGTCGTATTTGTTTTCGGCGATGTTTTCTTCGTGAGTTGCGGTTTCGTAAGCGGTTTGCGCGGCGCGCTCGGCGATGTCGAGGTCGATGCGCAGCTTGTCGAGAATCAACTGGTGGACGCTGTGTTTGTTCATTATCAATCGCAGAATTGCAAAACGTTGGCGCGGCTCTTTTCGGTCGGCGCGGTCTGGTCCTGCTGCAGCCAGAACTGGCATTTCGGGTTCGACGCATTGCGCGAATTGGCGCGCGCCTGGTCCAGTCGGGCCTGCTGTTCATTCTTGCGCAGGTTTTCTTCGTACTGTTGGAACAGCGGCGTTGGCGGCGGTGCGACGTCCGGCTGTGGCTCGACTGCAACTGGCGGATTGGCCAATTGCTGCACCGCTTGAGCCACCGGGGCCAATTGCTCGGGAAAGATGAAGCGCGATAGCAGCCAGCAGGTCAGCGCAATCGCCAGGAACCCCAGCCACAGGCCCAGCGCAATGCTGCCGGTCAGATGCAGCGCGCTAAGCTGAACAGGCAAGGGACGACGCGGATTCGGACGGTAGGGCATGGCGGCCTCCTGGCGGATGGTTGCGGGCAAGTGGCGATTGTCGCACGAAGATTAATCGCCGTCGGCTCTTCTGCGCGAGCGCATTTATGCGGACAATCGAGGTCTTTTGCCAACGGGAGAACGGCATGCCTGAAGCGAAACCCCGCTGGGACATTTTCTGCACCGTGGTCGATAACTTCGGTGACATCGGCGTGACCTGGCGCCTGGCCCGGCAACTGGTGGCCGAACATGCCTTGCCGGTGCGCCTGTGGGTGGATGATCTACGCGCGTTCGAGCGCCTCTGTCCTGAGATCGATGTCGATGTTGTGCAGCAATGGCAGCAGGGCGTCGAGGTGCGTCAGTGGCCGAGCGAATGGCCGCACGCCGAGGCGGCCGACGTAGTCATCGCCGCCTTCGCCTGTCAGTTGCCCACTGATTACATGGACAGCATGGCTGCGCGGGAAACGCCGCCGCTGTGGCTCAACCTCGATTATCTCAGCGCCGAAGACTGGGTCACCGGCTGCCATGGCTTGCCGTCGGTGAAATACAAATCGGTGCAGAAGTTCTTCTTCTTTCCGGGCTTCAAGCCGGGCACCGGTGGCCTGCTGCGCGAATGCGGACTGCTCGAACAGCGTCGGCAGTTTCAGAAGGATCGGCCGGCTCAGCAACATTTCCTGCAAGACCTGGGTATTGATCCCGCGCCCGATGCGCAACTGATCTCGCTGTTTGCTTATGAAAATGCCGGGTTGGCCAGTTGGCTGGATGTGCTGGCGGCCGACGCACAGGCGACTCACCTGCTGGTGCCGGAAGGGCGGATCCTCGGCGATGTGGCGCGCTGGCTGGGCGTGGAAACCTTGATGGTCGGTGCGATTCATGTGCGCGAGTCCCTGACCGTGCAAGTGCTGCCGTTCGTCCGTCAGGATCAATACGACCATCTGCTGTGGTGCTGCGATTTCAACGCGGTGCGCGGTGAAGACTCATTCGTGCGCGCGCAATGGGCGGGGCGGCCGATGCTCTGGCACATCTATCAGCAGGACGATGACATCCATCTGGACAAGCTCGACGCTTTCCTCGCGCTCTACACTCACGGCCTTTCCCCCGCTGCGGCGCAGGCGATGAACGGTCTGTGGCGAGCGTGGAGCGCCGGGCAACCGATCGGCGAGCACTGGCTGGCGGTGCGAAGTCATCGGCCGGAACTCGAGAAAAATGCCGAGGCATGGTGTCTGGAACAGGCCTTGCAGGCGGATCTTGCCACGGCGCTGGTACAGTTTTATGTAAATTGGATATGATACGCGGCCTAGATTTTTGTAAATCCCATCCAAATTCGGATATTCGCAATGAAAACTGGTAAAGAACTCAAACCCGGTACCGTGATCCGTATCGACAACGATCCTTGGCTGGTTCAGAAAGCTGAATTCACCAAGTCGGGCCGTAACAGCGCGATCATGAAGACCAAGCTGAAGAACCTGCTGACCGGTTACAAGACCGAAACCGTTTACGGTGCGGACGACAAACTGGACGACGTGATCCTGGATCGTAAAGAAGCCACCCTGTCGTTCATCAGCGGTGACACCTACACGTTCATGGACACCACTGACTACACCATGTACGAGCTGAACGCCGAAGACATCGAAAGCGTTCTGCCTTTCGTTGAAGAAGGCATGACCGACGTTTGCGAAGCCGTGTTCTTCGAAGAGCGTCTGGTTTCCGTAGAACTGCCGACCACCATCGTGCGTCAGGTTGACTACACCGAAGGCTCCGCTCGCGGTGACACTTCCGGCAAGGTGATGAAGCCTGCCAAACTGAAGAACGGTACCGAGCTGTCGGTTGCCGACTTCATCGAAATCGGCGACATGATCGAGATCGATACCCGCGAAGGCGGTTCCTACAAAGGCCGTGCGAAATAAGCACTGCTTTTTGCGGAAAGAAAAAACCCGACCATTGAGTCGGGTTTTTTTGTGCCTGCGCTTTGAGTTTCACACCTGTCCCATGTGGGAGCGAGCCTGCTCGCGAATGCGGTGTGTCATTCAATGAAGCGCTGTCTGACGGGACGCTTTCGCGAGCAGGCTCGCTCCCACAATGGGACTGTGGTTATTTCAAGTGTTGCTTCAGTTCTTCAGACGCCTGCAACATCGCCGACCGCACCGCCGGTACCTGGCTGACCACGTTGAGCAAACCGTAATCGTGAATCATGCCGTTGTAGCGCACCGACGTAACCGGTACTCCGGCTTCATCGAGTTTGCGTGCGTAAGCTTCACCTTCATCACGCAGCACGTCGGCGCTGGCAGTCTGCACCAGTGCAGGTGGCAGACCTTTGAGTTGCGCGGTGGTGGCGCGCAGCGGTGAAGCGTAGATCTCGTTACGCTGTTTGGCGTCGGTGGTGTAGTTGTCCCAGAACCACTTCATCATGTTGCGGGTGAGGAAGTGCCCTTCGGCGTACTGGTTGTACGAACCGGTGTCGAAGTTGGCATCGGTCACCGGCCACAGCAGTACCTGGAATTTGATCGCCGGGGTGCCCTTGTCCTTGGCCATCAGTGCAACCACTGCGGCCATGTTGCCGCCGACGCTGTTGCCGGCCACGGCCAGGCGCTTGCCATCGACGTTGATCTCTTTGCCGTGTTCCGCCACCCATTTGGTCGCAGCGTAGGCCTGGTTGATCGCCACCGGGTAATGCGCTTCCGGCGAAGGGGTGTAATTGACGAACACCGCCGCCGCACCCGAACCGACCACGAGATCGCGCACCAGACGTTCGTGAGTCGGGAAGTCCCCCAGCACCCAGCCGCCGCCGTGGAAGAACATGAACACCGGCAGCTCACCCTTGACCCCGGCCGGCCGGACGATGGTCAGGCTCAGCGGTTGACCATCGACCTGCACCGTTTTCTCGCTGACATCGGCTTTGGGCAGCGTCAACTTGACCCCGGACTGCGCGCCGACCAGCACGGCGCGGGCATCCTTGGGCGACAGCTGCTCGATCGGCTTGCCGCTGCCTGAGTTCAGCGCATCGAGAAATGCCTGGGTGTTGTGTTCGACATCACCGGCGAAAGCGCTGTGTACCGACAGGGCGAGAAGGGTGCCGGTCAAGACTTTGCTGAAAGTGTTCATGTTCAATTTCCTTGTTCGGGCCGGAGACTTGAGTGATTACACGGTTACGTGCAGGCGCACATCTACGTTGCCACGGGTGGCGTTGGAGTACGGGCAGACCTGGTGAGCGGCGTCGACCAGCGACTGCGCATCGGCTTGTTCCAGACCTGGCAGGCTGATGTGCAAATCGATGTCCAGACCGAAACCGCCAGGGATCTGGCCGATGCCGACATGGGCGGTAATCGACGCGTCGTCAGGAATCTTGCGCTTGGTCTGGCTGGCGACGAACTTCAGCGCGCCGATGAAGCAGGCCGAGTAACCGGCAGCGAACAGTTGCTCAGGGTTGGTCGCCGCGCCGCCAGCACCGCCGAGTTCTTTCGGGGTGGCCAGTTTGACGTCCAGTACGTTGTCGCTGGAGATCGCACGACCGTCACGGCCGCCAGTGGAAGTTGCGATTGCGGTGTAGAGAGTTTGCATGGTGTGAGCCTCATTGGTTGTGGTTTTGCGCGCTAATTGTTTGCGCGCTAAGTAGGTGTGAAGAGAATGTATAGCGCTAATGTTTAGCGCGCAAGATAAATTTTTAATAAAAATCGCGTTTTGCTCAAGGGCATAGCGTGGAAGGGGCGGGTAAGGCCTGATTTAGAGCGCTTGACGAGGGAATTCAGGCGGGACAAATATTTTTGTTGGCGCTGAAATCACTGTGGGAGCGAGCCTGCTCGCGAAGGCGGTGGAACATTCAACGACTCGCTGTCTGATCGGACGCTTTCGCGAGCAGGCTCGCTCCCACAGGGGGATGTAGCGGGGCTTAATTCAGGCTGTCTTGCAGATGTCCGCGCAGCGCTTGCAGCTCGGCCTGCAATTTCTGCAGACGTTCAAGGGTGAAGCCACTGGCGCCGAGAATGCACTGTGGCACGGTCTGCGCCTTGTCGCGCAAGGCGCGGCCCGCTGCGGTCAGTTCGACAATCACCACCCGCTCATCTTCGCGACTGCGGGTGCGGCTGAGCAGGCCTTCGGCTTCCAGGCGTTTGAGCAATGGCGTCAGCGATCCCGGATCGGTCAGCAGGCGTGCGCTGATTTCTCCAACAGTCAGACCGTCCTTCTCCCACAGCACCATCATCGCCAGATATTGCGGATAGGTCAGGCCCAGCGCCTGCAACAGCGGCTTGTAGACCTTGGTCATCATCAGCGAGGTCGAGTGCAGGGCGAAGCACGCCTGATTGTCGAGCAGAAGGTCGTCGCAGTTGTCGCGTTCGGAGGTCATGTCAAAGCCTTGATCGTTGATCGTTTTTTAATCTAGCGCTCGAATCTTTAAGGCGCCAGATAAATATGTCCGGCCTCAGTGCCGGGCGAATTGCCGTTGCAACGCCAGATCCCACGGCGGCACCGGACTGAAGCGGGTTTTCAGATATTCCAGCAATAACCGACTGCGCGAATGGACCTGCTGTTCCATGCGCAGCGCGTAAATGCCGGTGGACTCCGGCGGCGGCAGGCCATTTTCGCAGAACAGTGGCACCAGTTCGCCACGCAGCAGGTATTCGCTGGCCAGCCAGGTCGGCAAGTGTGCGACGCCCAGACCCGCCGCCGCGCCACACGCCAGAGCTTCGGCATTGTTGGCGCTCAGACGTACGCGCGATGGCCGGTGCAATTGCATTTGCCCGTCCACTTCGAATTTCCAGGCAAAGGGCGGCGCGAGGCCTTCCCAGTCGAGCCCGTCGTGTTCACTCAACTGCGCCGGACGCTCGGGCACGCCGCGCTGCTTGAGATAGTCAGGGCTGGCGCAGGCGACGCGGACCATGCTCGCCAATGGCGTGGCGACCAGGCGCGAGTCGGCCAACTGTCCGGTGCGCAGCACCAGATCGACCTTGCCCAGGCTGCTGCCGGCCATGTCGCTGAAGCTGTCGATCAGGTGCATCTGCACGTCCAGTCCAGGGTACAGCAGGAGAAAATCGGCAATTACCGGCGCCAGATGTCGCCGCCCAAAAGCTGCTGGCGCATCGATGCGGATCAGACCTTCCGGTGCACTGCTCAACGACACCGCTTCGGCACGCGCCAGTTGCAACTCGGCGATGATCCGGCGCGCCCGCTCGGCAAAGGCCAGGCCGGCCGAAGTCGGCAGCACGGCATGGGTGCTGCGCACGAACAGCTGACTGCCGACGGCACTTTCCAGGCTGTCGATGCGCCGCGCCACGGCGGAAGGTGTCAGCGGATGGCGGCGCGAAGCGGCAGAAAAGCTGCCACTCTCCAGCACATCGAGAAACAGGCCGAGTTGATCGGTCAATTGGTTGGGATTCATGGAAACCACGCTTGTGCAAAATCGGCATAGCCATTGTGCGTTGCTATGCGTTTCCCCGCTAGGCGCGAGTGCGTAGCATTGGCCGCCTGTCGTTAGAGGATTACCGTTGTGATGGATTTTCTGTTGTACCTGCTGTTCGGCGCCGCCCTTGGCACATTGGGCGGGATCTTTGGCATTGGCGGTGGCTTGATTGCGATCCCGTTGCTTGGCGTGTGGTTTGGGCTTGATCAGCAGATCGCCCAAGGCACGGCGCTGGTGATGGTGGTACCGAACGTGATGCTGGCGCTGTGGCGTTATCACCAGCGCAATCGCATCGAATTGCGCCATGCGCTGCCGCTGGCGGTGATGGGTTTCTGCTTTGCCTGGCTCGGCTCGATCTGGGCGGTGGGCATCGACGCGCAGACCATGCGCATCGGCTTTGTTGCCTTTCTGGTGGCGCTGTCGGCCTACAATCTATTGAAAATGTTCGGCCCACGACCAGCGCCGACTGCCGAGATGCGCTATTCGTGGCCGTGGCTGGGCGTGCTCGGCGCCGCCTCGGGGACCATGGGCGGCTTGTTCGGCGTCGGCGGCGCGGTGGTGGCCACACCAGTGTTGACCAGCCTGTTCGGCACCAGCCAAGTGGTTGCTCAGGGCTTGTCGCTGGCGCTGGCCCTGCCGAGCACTGGTGTAACCCTGGTGACCTACGCCGTGCACCATGAAGTCGACTGGATGATCGGTCTGCCTCTGGCGATCGGTGGTCTGCTCAGCATCAGTTGGGGCGTGAAAGTTGCCCACGCCATGCCGGAAAAAATTCTGCGCGGGCTGTTTTGCGGCTTCCTCGTGCTGTGTGCGGTGATGCTCGCGTTTAAAGTTTGAAGCCCTCGACGATGTGCTCGGCCAGGCACTCGGTGATCGGCGACGGGTTGTTCAGGTTTCGGATCAGCATGATGCTTGCCTCGGGCAGCAGCGGCAGGTCTTCGGCGGCGCCAAGGATGCGCATGTCCGGGGTGATCAGACTCTCCAGTTGCGCGGTGATCGCCAGCCCTGCGCTGACCACAGCCATCAGCGCCGACAGGCTGCTGCTGTTGTAGGCGATGCGGTAATCGCGGCCCATCGCGTCCAGCGCATTGCACGCCCACAAGCGGCAGAAACAATCACTGTTGAACATCGCCAGGGGCAGCGGCGTCTGTTCGTGGGCGCTGAAGTTCTGCGCCTCGGCCCAGACAAAGCGCTCCTTGCGCAGCAACTGGCCGATCTCGTTGCCCGGCTCACGGGTGACGATCGACAAGTCCAGATCAGTGCGCTGCAACAGTTGTTTGGTCGATTCGCAATGCACTTCGATCTGGATCAGCGGATAGAACTGCGCAAACCGCGACAGGATTCCCGGCAGAAAACGCATCACATAATCATCCGGCGTACCGATGCGCACGGTGCCGACCATGTGCGGCTCGCGCAGGGTGTTGAACACCTCACTGTGCAGTTTGAGGATGCGCCGTGCATAACCGAGCAGCACCTGGCCTTCGGCCGTCAAGCGCACCTGGCGCCCATCACGCTCGAACAGCTGGCGCTGCAACACGTCTTCTTCCAGGCGTTTCATCTGCATGCTCACCGCCGACTGGGTGCGGTTGACCATCTCGCCAGCACGGGTGAAACCGCCCTGATCGGCAATCGCGACAAAGGTGCGCAGGACATCGGTATCGATACTGGGGTAGGCGGACAATTGATGAATCTCCGTGATGCATGCCATCAGAAACATTCGTTGGATTGATCTTAGCGCCAGCGCGAGACTTGAGCCATCCACAAAAGGAGGCAAGACGATGAAAGGTCAAAGAGAGTATGCAAGCGAAGAACAGCTGTCCGGCCATGGCCATATCGTGTCCGATCTGCTGCACAAATTCAGTCGCTGGTATGAGCTGCATCGCGAGCGGGAAATGCTCGCCGGGCTCAGCGACGAAGCGCTGAAGGACATCGGCATCAGCCGCGCCGATGTGGAGCATGAAACCGTGCGGCCGTTCTGGGACGACCCGATGCATAAATGATGAGGCTATCGCTACACAAACCCCTTTCAGGTGAGGTAGGTTGCGAGCAGACATGGAGGAATAAATGCCCGCGACAGTGTCCTTTTCCCTCAAACAGGCGCGACGTCTGGCGCTGGCTGCCCAAGGGTTCAACGGGCGCCAGCCGCCGAACGTCAATGCCAGTCATCTCAACCGACTGATCGAACGGCTGGGTCTGCTGCAAATCGATTCCGTCAATGCCGTGGTGCGCTCGCACTACCTGCCGCTGTTTTCCCGTCTCGGTTGCTATTCATCTGACTTGCTCGACCAGGCTGCCTGGAGTTCGGGCCGGCGGCGCACGCTGTTCGAATACTGGGGCCATGAAGCGTCGCTGTTGCCGTTGTCGATGTACCCGTTGCTGGGCTGGCGCATGCAACGCGCCAAGCGTGGCGAAGACATCTATCAGCAACTGGCAAAGTTTGGTCGCGAACAGCAGGAAACCATCCGCCGCGTGCTGACTGCGGTTGAGGAGCGGGGCGCGCTTGGCGCCGGCAGTCTGTCGACCCGCGAAGACAAGGCCGGGCCATGGTGGGACTGGAGTGCCGAGAAACATGCGCTGGAATGGTTGTTCGCCGCCGGTGAGGTCACAGTGGCGGGGCGACGCGGTTTCGAGCGTTTGTACGATTTGCCCGAGCGGGTGATTCCGGCAGCGATTCTGCAGCAGCCCCAACCGGGTGAGGCCGAGGCGCAACGCAGTTTACTGTTGCATGCGGCGCAAGCGTTGGGCGTTGGTACGGAAAGAGACCTGCGTGATTACTTTCGCCTGAGCCCTGCGGATGCGCGGCCGCGTCTGGCTGAACTGGTTGAGGCGGGGCAATTGCAGATGTGCGAAGTCGCCGACTGGCGGCAGATCGCCTATTGCCTGCCGGAGCCCAAAGTGCCGCGCAAGGTCATTGCCAGTGCGCTGCTGTCGCCGTTCGACTCGCTGATCTGGGAGCGCAGCCGCACCGAGCGCCTGTTTGATTTCCGCTATCGCCTGGAAATCTACACACCGCAGCCCAAGCGCGTGTATGGCTATTACGTGCTGCCGTTTTTGCACAACGAGCGGATCGCCGCGCGGGTTGATCTGCGTGCCGAACGGGCGGCAGGGCAGTTGGCGGT
This sequence comes from Pseudomonas sp. FP1762, assembly GCF_030687105.1. Classification (NCBI taxonomy): domain Bacteria; kingdom Pseudomonadati; phylum Pseudomonadota; class Gammaproteobacteria; order Pseudomonadales; family Pseudomonadaceae; genus Pseudomonas; species Pseudomonas sp. FP1762. The sequence goes on along the minus strand of NZ_CP117458.1, from coordinate 4,156,876 downwards.
GCATGCGGTGCATGAGGAAGAATCGGGACTGGACGAGGAGGGGATGCTGGCGCTGGCGCTGAATTTGCGGCGGATGGCGGGTTGGCTGGGTTTGGCGCGGGTGCAGTTGAATTGTCAGCGCGAGAGTGCGGGCCGGTTGCGGGGAGCATTGGCGCAGATGGAGGGGGCCTGAGCTGGCGCCTTCGCGAGCAGGCTCGCTCCCACAGGGAAACGCATTGCAAATGTGGGAGCGAGCCTGCTCGCGAAGGGAGGCGACGCGGTCTAACGGCGGACTTGCTTCAGGGTCTCGGCAATCAAAAACGCCAATTCCAGCGACTGATCGGCATTCATCCGTGGATCGCAGTGGGTGTGATAACGGTCGGACAAGCCATCCTCGGTAATCGGTCGGGCGCCGCCGATGCACTCGGTGACATTCTGCCCGGTCATCTCGATATGAATGCCGCCGGCATAACTGCCTTCCGCTTCGTGCACCTGGAAAAACTGCTTCACCTCGCCAAGGATCTGCGCGAAGTCACGGGTCTTGTAGCCGCTGCTGGCCTTGATGGTGTTGCCGTGCATCGGATCGGAGCTCCACAGCACCTGCTTGCCTTCGCGCTGGACCGCGCGGATCAGTGCCGGCAGATGATCGCCGACCTTGTTCGCGCCCATCCGCGCGATCAGGTTCAAGCGGCCCGGATCGTTGTCCGGGTTGAGCACGTCGATCAGGCGGATCAGGTCATCGGGGTTCATGCTCGGGCCGACCTTGACGCCGATCGGGTTGTTCACCCCGCGCAGGAACTCAACGTGCGCGCCGTCGAGCTGGCGGGTGCGGTCGCCGATCCACAGCATGTGCGCCGAGCAATCGTAGTAATCGTTGGTCAGGCTGTCGCGGCGCACGAAGGCTTCTTCGTAGTTCAGCAGCAACGCTTCGTGGGCAGTGAAGAAACTGGTTTCGCGCAGTTGCGGCGAGCTGTCCATGCCGCAGGCGCGCATGAATGCCAGGGTTTCATCGATGCGGTCGGCGAGGTGGCTGTACTTCTCGGCCAGCGCCGAGTTGGCGATGAAATCCAGGTTCCACTTGTGCACTTGGTGCAGGTCGGCAAAACCGCCCTGAGCGAAAGCGCGTAACAGATTCAGAGTCGCTGTGGACTGATGATAGGACTGCAGCAAACGCTCTGGATCCGGCACGCGGCTCTTTTCGTCGAAGCCGATGCCGTTGACGATGTCGCCGCGATAGGCCGGCAGGGTCACGCCGCCGATGGTTTCGTCGTTGGCCGAACGCGGCTTGGCGAACTGACCCGCCATGCGCCCGACCTTGACCACTGGGCAACCGGCAGCGAAGGTCATGACGATCGCCATCTGCAGCAACACTTTGAAGGTGTCGCGAATCTTCGCTGCGGAGAATTCAGCGAAGCTTTCCGCGCAATCGCCGCCCTGCAACAGAAACGCGCGACCCTGGGTAACTTCGGCGAACTGGCGGCGCAGCTCGCGCGCTTCGCCGGCGAACACCAGCGGCGGATAGCTGGCCAGGGTTTGCTCGACCTGGCGCAGGTGCGCGGCGTCGGGGTATTGCGGTTGTTGCTGGATCGGCAGGGCGCGCCAGCTGTCAGGGCTCCACGGTTGGCTCATCACGGTCTCGAAGTTCGTACGCAGGGAAGCGCCATGTTAGCAGCAATTAGTGCGTGACCTGCTCCCGCCCCATCGCCGACAATCGCCGCTTTGCCACGGCGCCACAGCGGTGCCATCGCGTCACCGCGCCCGGTGACCATCAGGAGACGAAATGACTGAGGAGCGCGTCGAGCATCTGCTCGCCGAAGTACAGGATGAGTTCGGCGTGATTCGCGTGCTGGAAGTGGCCGATTACCGCTTTCTCGAGTTCGGCGATGCGATCGAGCAGAGCTGCGTGTTCACTGCCGACCCGAGCTGGCTGGAGTACGACTACACCCGCGCCATGCTGATCGGTGCGCTGTGCCACGAGCAGCCGGAGAGCGCGCTGTTTCTCGGTTTGGGTGCGGGCACACTGACCCAGGCTTGCCTGAAGTTTCTGCCGCTCGAAGACGTCGAGGCCATCGAACTGCGCCCGGACGTGCCGCGCCTGGCCATTGAATACCTCGGTCTGGATGATGATCCGCGTTTGTACATCCGCGTCGGCGATGCGCTGGAATTGCTGCCGACTGCCGAGCCGGCGGATCTGATTTTCGTCGACCTCTATACCGATGTCGGCCCCGGGGTCGGGCATCTGGCCTGGAGTTTTCTCGGCGATTGTCAGAAGCGCCTGAATCCGGGCGGCTGGCTGGTGATCAACCAGTGGGCCACCGACGATGGCAAGCCGCTCGGCGCGGCATTGTTGCGCGGCCTCTATCACCGGCATTACTGGGAATTGCCGGTGAAGGAGGGCAACGTGATTCTGATTATCCCGGCGGATCTCGATCAGGCGCTGGACATGCAGGCGCTGACCCAGCGGGCCGAAGCGCTGGCGCCGCAGTTGGGGTACTCGTTGCAGTCGTTGATCAACGCGATTCGCCCGGCGACCTGAGCCGGTAGTACCGCCCCCTTCGCGAGCAGGCTCGCTCCCACATTTGAAATGCGTTCGACCTGTGGGAGCGAGCCTGCTCGCGAAAAGGCCCTGACAGGCAGCAGATTCTTCACACCCCTTTGAAAATCCCTGGCCGCCGCTCCACCAGCGATCTCACCCCCTCCCGGGCATCTTCAGTGGCGAGCAACTTCTTCACCAGCGCCGGTAACGCTTGCGCCGCCGCTGTCTCACCCTCATAGCGCGCCTGCCGCGCTGACATCAAGGTCGCCTGCACGCCCAGCGGTGCTTGCCGGGCAATCCGTTCGGCCAGCTCGATCGCGCGGGGCAGCAAGTCTTCACTGGCCATCACTTCCTGGACCAAGCCCAGATGCAACGCATCGTGTGCATCAAACTCGTCGCCGGTGAGCAACCAGCGCATCGCATTGCCCCAGCCGGCGATCTGCTGGAAACGCAAAGTCGCCCCGCCAAACGGAAAAATCCCACGTTGCACTTCCATCTGCGCGAAGCGGGTATTGCTCGCGCACAGATTGATGTCCGCCGCCAGCATCAGCTCGATGCCGATAGTCAGGCAGTAACCCTGCGCGGCGACGATTACCGGCTTGCTCACCCGTGGCCCGACGAAAACGCCCCAGGGATCGCACCCGCCTGTCGGAACCTGCCAGCCTTCGGCCAGAGCCGCGCTGGCATTGACCAGATCAAGCCCGGCGGTGAAGTGCTCGCCGTGGCCGAACACCACGGCGACCCGCGCTTCGCGGTCGGCTTCGAACTCGCCGTAGGCCAGGCTCAGGTCGTTGAGCAGGTCGATATCGAAAGCGTTGCGCTTGGCCGCCCGATCGAGGCCGATCAAGTGCACATGACCACGACGTTCTCGGCTGACGCGGCCGGCGCAGGGCTGATTCATGGCTAAATCCTCAAGCGGGAAGGGCGGATGCGCGGCGCTTTGCCGCAGGTCGGTGAACCGTTTAAGCGTCATCGCCCGCAGGGCCGGGCCTTTGCAAAATAGACCGTTGCGCGATTATCCGCAAAACCCCGTTACACGGCGGTGACACACGGATAGGGGCCACAAAAAAAGCTCCCTTTTCGGGCGAAATCCGGTATAGTGCGCGCCGGCCTTTAACCGGGCCGCGTTTAGGTAGCGCATTTCCCGAAGTCAGCTTCGGCTGCACGTCCGCATTGCGGGCTCTTCCTTGACGATTCATCTTCATTCATTCGTTTTCGCAAATCCCCGCCGACAAAGCTGCCAGGGCGACTCTTGAGTCTCAACACGGCATGCGCAGCTTTGGAGCATGGGTCTTTGCGGATGCACTTAGAGGCAGACCCATGACCCAGGAAACCGGCGGATTCGCCGCTTTTAATCTCAACCCGAATATTCTTGCAGCCGTCGCAGCGACTGGCTACGAAGAGCCTTCGGCGATTCAGCAGCAATCGATCCCGATCATCATGGCCGGCCAGGACATGATTGGCCAGGCGCAAACCGGTACCGGTAAAACCGCCGCGTTCGCACTGCCTATCCTGCACCGCATCGATCCTGCCAAGCGCGAACCGCAAGCCCTGATCCTGGCGCCAACCCGAGAGTTGGCGCTGCAAGTAGCAACCGCTTTTGAAACCTACGCCAAGCAAATGCCAGGCGTCACCGTCGTGGCTGTCTACGGCGGCGCGCCGATGGGCCCGCAACTCAAGGCAATCCGTAATGGCGCACAGATTGTTGTCGCTACTCCGGGTCGTCTGTGCGATCACTTGCGTCGCGACGAGAAAGTCCTGTCGACCGTGAACCATCTGGTTCTCGACGAAGCTGACGAAATGTTGAAGCTGGGCTTCATGGATGACCTGGAAGTCATCTTCAAGGCTCTGCCATCGACCCGCCAGACCGTGCTGTTCTCGGCGACCCTGCCGCAGTCGATCCGCGCCATTGCCGAACGCCATCTGCGCGATCCGCAACACGTCAAGATCCAGACCAAGACCCAGACCGTTACCGCGATCGAACAGGCTCACCTGTTGGTTCACGCTGACCAGAAAACCTCGGCCGTGCTCAGCCTGCTGGAAGTCGAAGACTTCGACGCCCTGATCATGTTCGTGCGCACCAAGCAAGCCACTCTGGACCTGGCCAGCGCCCTCGACGCCAAAGGCTACAAAGCCGCCGCGTTGAACGGTGACATCGCCCAGAACCAGCGTGAGCGCGTCATCGACTCGCTGAAAGATGGCCGTCTGGACATCGTTGTCGCCACCGACGTTGCTGCCCGTGGTCTGGACGTTCCGCGCATCACTCACGTGTTCAACGTTGACATGCCGTACGACCCGGAATCCTACGTGCACCGTATCGGCCGTACCGGCCGTGCCGGTCGCGAAGGTCGCGCCCTGCTGCTGGTGACTCCACGTGAGCGCCGCATGCTGCAAGTGATCGAGCGCGTAACCGGTCAGAAAGTTGCCGAAGTACGCCTGCCAGACGCTCAAGCCGTTCTCGATGCACGCATCAAGAAACTGACCAACAGCCTGTCGCCGCTGGTCGCTGATGCCGAATCGACTCACGGTGAGCTGCTTGATCGCCTGACTGCCGACATCGGTTGCACCCCGCGTGCACTGGCCGCTGCGCTGCTGCGCAAGGCTACCAACGGTCAAGCGCTGAACCTGGCCGCGATCGAGAAGGAACGTCCACTGGTGCCGAACAACGCACCGCGTGGCGACCGTCCTGAGCGTTCCGGTGATCGTCCTGATCGTGGTGACCGCGAGCGTCGCGCGCCAATGCCTTTGGGCGAAGGCCGTGCTCGTTGCCGTACCGCGCTGGGTGCGCGTGACGGTATCGCTGCGAAAAACCTGCTGGGCGCCATCCTCAACGAAGGCGGTCTGGCCCGCGAAGCGATCGGTCGCATCCAGGTGCGTGACAGCTTCAGCCTCGTCGAGCTGCCGGAAGAAGGTCTGGAAAAACTCCTGACCAAACTGAAGGACACTCGCGTGGCCGGTAAGCAGCTCAAGCTGCGTCGCTACCGCGAAGATTGATCCGCCCTTGGGCTGATTGATCGCACATAAAAAATCCCCGACTGGTTCGGGGATTTTTTTTGCCTGCTCTCAAGATCAAAAGATCGCAGCCTTCGGCAGCTCCTACATTTTGGAATGTGTTCCACTGTAGGAGCTGCCGAAGGCTGCGATCTTTTGCTGTTAACCGAAACGATAGATATCCATGCCCAGCGCGCCCATCGTGAAGCCTTGATGAGCAATACTGAAATCGCCGCCAGCACCGCGAGCAAAGTACAGCGGCAACAAATGCTCATCACTGGGGTGACTGCGCACGGCATTCGGCGCCTGCTGGCGATAATCATGCAGCGCCGTTTCATCGTCGGCCGCCAGCTTGTCGATCATCCAGTCACGAAAATCCCGCGCCCACGGTTCAATGCTTTCCGGGCCGGCATGCCAATCCAGCTCCCGGAGGTTGTGGGTGATGCTGCCGGAGCCGATCAACAGAATGCCGTGTTCGCGCAGGCTCGCCAGTGCACGGCCAACTCGCGTCTGCAATGCCGGTCCGCCGCGACTCGGCAACGAAACCTGCACCACCGGAATATCGGCCTGCGGATACATCAACGACAGCGGCACCCAGACACCATGATCGAACGGTCGTTGCGGATCGAGCCGCGCCGGCAGGTCATTGGCGTTCAGCAGTTCAGCCACCTCGGCGGCCAGCTGCGGATTGCCCGGTGCCGGGTACTGCACTTCAAACAGCGCACGGGGGAAACCGCCGAAGTCGTGCCAGGTTTCCGGGTGCGGGTGGCTGCTGACCAGCAGTTCCTGGCTTTCCCAGTGCGCCGAGACGATGACAACGGCTTTGGGGCGCGGCAGTTCGGCGGCCAGTCGCGCCAGTGCCGGGCCGCTGGCACCGGGCTCCAGCGCCAGCATCGGTGAACCGTGGGAGATAAACAGGCTGGGCAACATGGACGGGCTCCTGAGCGCTAAGATGAACCATCTTCAGTCAGATCATCGATCTGAATCCAATATAAGTTTCTGCGGTTTTTCATCGGTTTTTCGGGAGTGATCCATGCAGCCTGAGTTTTGGTACAAGAAATGGGATTCGAACCAGATCGGCTTTCATCAGGCCGAGGCCAACCCGTATTTGCAGCGCTATTGGCCGGAGCTGGCGATTGCACCGTCGGCACGCGTGCTGGTGCCGCTGTGCGGCAAGAGTCTGGACCTGCTCTGGCTTGCCGGGCAGGGTCACCAGGTGATTGGGGTTGAGCTAGCGGAAAAGGCTGTCGAGGAGTTTTTCAGCGAACATCAGTTGCAACCGCAGATCAGCGAGCAGGGCGCATTCAAGGTTTATCGCAGTGTTGCGTTCGAATTGTGGTGCGGTGATTTTTTTGCGCTGACGGCCGAGGACGTCGCAGATTGTACTGCGCTGTATGACCGCGCCGCGCTGATTGCCTTGCCGGACGCAATGCGCCAGCGCTACGCGGCGCATTTGCAGCACTTGCTGGCGCCGGAGATGAAAGGGCTGGTGATTACCCTGGATTACGATCAGACGCAGATCCCGGGACCGCCGTTTGCGGTGAATGATGATGAGGCGCAGTGGCTGCTGGGCCAGGGTTGGCAGCTGGAGAAACTGGAAGAGCGAGATATTCTGGCTGAGAGCCCCAAGTTTCAGCAGGGCGGGGTTAAGTGGTTGGTGGAGCGGGTTTATCGGGTTTCTGCCTGATGGTTTTCTGTTAGCAGATCCGGCGTCTTCGCGAGCAGGCTCGCTCCCACACGGGAATGCGTTTCAAAGGTGGGAGCGAGCCTGCTCGCGAATGGGACTTTGCTGACAACGCATGATCTGAAGATACAAAAAAAGGCCCGCATCACTGCGGGCCTTCTTTTTTATTGCGATCAAATCAACCGCGACGACGCAGTGCGTCAATACGCTCTTCCAGCGGCGGGTGGCTCATGAACATACGGGCGAAGCCCTGTTTGATGCCACCGTTGATGCCGAAGGCGTTCAGGGTGTCGGGCATATGCACCGGCAGGCCCTGTTCGGCGCGCAGACGTTGCAGAGCACCAATCATCGCGCTGGTACCGGCCAGGCGGGCGCCGGCTTCGTCGGCACGGAATTCGCGCTTGCGCGAGAACCACATGACGATTGCGCTGGCGAGGATGCCCAGCACCAGTTCGGCGAAGATGGTCGCCACGTAATAGGCGATGCCCTGGCCTTCTTCGTTCTTGAAGATGACCTTGTCGACGAAGTTGCCGATGATCCGCGCGAAGAACATCACGAAGGTGTTCACCACGCCCTGGATCAGAGCCAGCGTGACCATGTCGCCGTTGGCGACGTGACCGATTTCGTGGGCCAGTACGGCTTTCACTTCATCGGGCGAGAATCGCTCGAGCAGGCCCTGGCTGACCGCGACCAGCGCGTCGTTCTTGTTCCAGCCGGTAGCGAAAGCATTCGCTTCGTAGGCCGGGAAAATCCCGACTTCAGGCATCTTGATCCCGGCTTCGCGGGACAATTGCTCGACCGTTTGCAGCAGCCATTGCTCATGACGAGTGCGTGGCTGGCTGATGATTTGCGTACCGGTGCTCATCTTCGCCATCCACTTGGAGATGAACAGCGAGAACAGCGAGCCGGCGAAACCAAAGACCGCACAGAAGACCAGCAGCTGACTGAGGTCGAGGTCGACCCCGTTGGCCGCCATGAACCCGTTGAAGCCGAACAGGCTCAGGGTGATGCTGGCTATCAGCACGACCGCCAGGTTAGTGGCCAAAAACAGCAGGATGCGCATCATGGTTGTAGAACTCTCCTCAAGCTAAAGATGTAGCGTACTGCGGGGTATATAAGGTGCGGCACCGGGCTATTCAACCGAGTGACTATTTCAAACTGTGTCCTACAGCGGTTTCTTGAGGAAAAAGAAAATTCCCACCCTCGATTCCGACACGGATGACACAGCCTTTCGCCCCGCCGCCATTAGGTCAGACACGTCTGTACGGCTCGCATCGCAAGTGTAGAAGGGCTGCAAAGGCGCGGAACAAAGATGTGTTGCTGAATCAGACAGTGCGCAACAGTCAATCCGTTGCGCACTGCTGGCCATTACTGGCGGTAGGACTTGAGGAAGTTGCCGATGCGGCCGATGGCCATTTCCAGATCATCGACGCGGGGCAGGGTGACCACGCGGAAGTGATCCGGCCACGGCCAGTTGAATGCCGTGCCCTGCACCACCAGCAGCTTCTCGGAAAGCAGCAGATCAAGCACGAACTTCTCGTCGTTGTGGATCGGGCAGACCTTCGGGTCGATTTTCGGGAACGCGTACAACGCGCCCATCGGCTTCACGCAGCTGACGCCGGGAATATCGTTGAGCAACTCCCAAGTGCGATTGCGCTGCTCCAGCAGGCGACCCTGCGGCAGCACCAGATCGTTGATGCTCTGGTAGCCGCCCAGCGCGGTCTGGATTGCGTGCTGGCTCGGCACGTTGGCGCACAGGCGCATGTTGGCCAGCATGTCGATGCCTTCGATGTAGCTCTGCGCGTTGTGTTTCGGCCCGGAGATGGCGATCCAGCCGGAGCGGAAACCGGCCACGCGGTAGGATTTCGACAGGCCGTTGAACGTCAGGCAGAGCAGATCCGGCGCCAGCGAGGCAGTGCAGATATGCACGGCGTCGTCATAAAGAATCTTGTCGTAGATCTCGTCCGAGAACACCACCAGGTTGTGCGCGCGGGCGATTTCCAGCATGCCCAGCAACACTTCCTTCGAGTACACCGCACCGGTCGGGTTGTTCGGGTTGATGATCACCATGGCCTTGGTGTTCGGGGTGATCTTGGCCTTGATGTCGGCCAGATCCGGAAACCAGTCGGCGCCTTCGTCGCACAGATAATGCACGGCGTTACCGCCAGCGAGGCTGACGGCAGCGGTCCACAGCGGATAGTCCGGGGCTGGCACCAGCACTTCGTCGCCATTATTGAGCAGCGCCTGCAGCGACATCACGATCAGCTCGGAAACGCCGTTGCCCAAGTAGATGTCTTCGATGCCGACACCTTCAACCTGCTTCTGCTGGTAGTACTGCATCACCGCCTTGCGCGCGCTGAACAGGCCTTTGGAGTCGCTGTAACCTTGCGCGGTCGGCAGGTTGCGGATCACGTCCTGGAGGATTTCGTCCGGCGCTTCGAAACCAAACGGCGCCGGGTTGCCGATGTTCAGCTTGAGGATGCGCTGGCCTTCCTCTTCCAGTCGTTTGGCGTGCTTGAGCACCGGGCCGCGAATGTCATAGCAGACGTTGGCGAGCTTGTTCGATTTGCTGAACTGCATGGCGATGTGATCCCGAAAATGAACGATCCAGGCGGCAAATGGACAACCGTACTGGGATTGCTGCGTCTTCGCACAGGCGGAGGTCTGGCGCTTTAGCGCTCAGAATCCGTTTGAATGCGCCCGGTCTGGCTGCCAGACTGGCGCGTGACGAGGCGCAATCATACGTGCCGCCCGATCCGTGGAAAAGGTACAGATCGGGCTTTTTCAGCCGCTGAGGTGTGATGATGGAAAAGTTGCAGAAAACCCTGGAAGAATGGCGTGCCATGCTCGACCCCGAGCAGTACAACGTCTGCCGTCTGAGTGCCACCGAGCGTCCGTTTTCGGGCAAATACAACAACACCAAAACCGACGGTGTCTACCACTGTGTCTGCTGCAACGAGCCGCTGTTCGACTCCAAGACCAAATTCGACTCCGGCTGCGGCTGGCCGAGCTTTTACGCGCCGATCGGCGATAGCGCGATGACTGAGATCCGCGACACCAGCCACGGCATGATCCGCACCGAAGTGAAATGCGCGCGCTGTGATGCGCACTTGGGCCACGTGTTCCCGGATGGCCCACCACCGACCGGCCTGCGTTATTGCATCAACTCGGTGTGCCTGAATCTCGAGCCCCGGGAATAACCGAAACAGGCGACATCGCGTCGCCTTTTTATCGGTCAATTAGATTGCACACAATTCAATTGCTCGTTATGTTTGCGCCTTCCTGACCATTGCGGAGCCGACCCATGAGCGACAACCTGCTGAATATCCCCTGCACCACCATCAAGGGTGAGCAAAAGACCTTGGCCGATTTCGCCGGCAAAGCAGTGCTGGTGGTCAATACCGCGAGCAAGTGTGGCTTCACTCCGCAATACAAGGGCCTCGAAGAACTCTGGCAGACCTACAAAGACCAGGGGTTGGTGGTATTGGGTTTCCCCTGCAACCAGTTCGGCAAACAGGAGCCGGGCAATGAGGGCGCCATCAGCGAGTTCTGCGAGCTGAATTTCGGCGTCAGCTTCCCGCTGTTCAAGAAGATCGACGTCAACGGCGCCGATGCTCATCCGCTGTTCGTGCAGTTGAAGAAGCGCGCCCCGGGCCTGCTCGGCTCGCAGGGCATCAAGTGGAATTTCACCAAGTTCCTGATCGGCAAGGATGGCCAGTTGGTCAAGCGTTTCGCCCCGACGACCAAGCCGCAGGACCTGAGCGGCGAGATCGAAGCTTTGCTGAAATGAGCCTGGCGGTTGATTCGCTGAAGCTCGACAGCCAGTTGTGCTTCAAGCTGTACGCGGCCTCGCGGGCGGTGATTCGCGCCTACAAGCCGATGCTCGATCAGTTGGGCCTGACCTACCCGCAGTACCTGGCGATGCTGGTGCTGTGGGAATGGCAGGATGCTGCGCCGGAGCAACCGACGGTCAAGGCCTTGGGCGAACGCTTGGCCCTGGACTCGGGGACGTTGACGCCTTTGCTCAAACGTCTGGAGCAGAGCGATCTGGTCCAGCGTCGGCGCTCGGCGCGGGATGAACGCGAGATGCACCTGAGCCTGACGCCTGCCGGAACAGCACTGCGCGAGCAGGTCGGGCCACTCAAGGCGCGCCTGCTGTGCGACAGTGGCGTAGATCTCGACCGGCTCAATGATTTGCGCGCCGGCCTCGATCATTTGCTCGGGCAGATCAAAGGGCTTTCGTAGTCGGCATCCACTGATCGAGCAACGCGGCGAGTTCTTCGCGGCGAAACGGTTTGGCCAGATAGTCGCTCATGCCGGCCGCGCGGCAACGTTCGCGTTCCTCGGACATGGCATTGGCGGTCAGCGCGACAATCGGCAGATTCGGCCAGCGCCCGCTCTGGCGAATCTGCCGACTGGCTTCATAGCCATCCATCACCGGCATGTTGCAGTCCATCAGCACCAGATCGAAATCGGCAAACTCCAGTTGATCCAGCGCCTCGGCACCATGGCCCGCCACCACTACATCGCAGCCAAGCTTGCCGAGCATGCCTTTGGCGACCAGTTGATTGACCGGGTTGTCCTCGACCAGCAGCACCTTGCCCCGGCGCGCGGACGGCAAGGCATCCGCTTGTGCTTCGTTGAGGGTGGCGGCGTCCGGTTGCAGAATCCGTCGCAGATGCTGGTACAGCGCGTTGCGCGCCAGCGGCCGGGCTTGCTGCTGCAAGGGGGCGAGGGCGGCGGCTTCTTCGCTGGGCAGAAAACTGCCGTAAGCAGTCACCAGCAGAATCGGCGCGGTGATGCTAGGGCGCAGACCGAACAGGCATTCCGGGCAATCGGTGATCAGCACATCCGGACTCAGGCCCAGCAGCGAATCATCAATAGTGCGCTGCGTGTATTCCAGGCCCCACACCGGCAACAGGCTTTTCAGCAATTCCGCCAGACCACTGCTGGCAGCGGTGATGGCGAGAACCTTGCCGCGTAACGGTATCGGCGGCAGCGCGCGGGTGTGAGAGGGCAGTGGCAGTTCGGCGCAGAACTGGCTGCCGAAGCCGCTTTCGGAACTGATGGTCAGCCGACCCTGCATCGCTTCGCACAGGTTGTACGTCAGCGCCAGTCCCAGCCCGGTGCCGCCGTACTGACGGGTGATACCGGCGCCGGCCTGGGTGAACGGCTGGAAGATTTTCACCTGCGCTTCCTGGGCGATGCCTATGCCGGTGTCGCAGACTTCGATGCGCACGCCACCCTTGTACGCCGACAGACGCACATCGACCCGACCGAAGCGGGTGAATTTCAGCGCGTTGGACAGCAGGTTGCTGACGATCTGCCGCACCCGGGTCGGGTCGCCCAGCACCAGCGCCGGGAAGTGCGGCTCGATCAGACAGGTCAGCTCGACGCTTGGCGCGGCGTTCTGCGAGAGCAGGTTGGCGGTGTCTTCGATCAGCGAGCCGAGGTCGAACGGGATGTTTTCCAGCTCCAGTTGCCCGGCGTCGAATTTCGACAGGTCGAGAATATCGTTGAGCAGTTCCACCAGCACCTTGCCCGAGTCGTGGGCGATCGACAGTTGTTGCTGCTGCTCGGCGTTGAGCGGGCCGTCCAGTGACAGCGCGATCATCCCCAGCAGACCGTTGAGTGGTGTACGGATTTCATGGCTCATGTTGGCCAGAAACGCCGAACGCGCTTCGGCCATGTCCAGTGCAGTACGGCGTGCCACTTCCAGTTCTTCGTTGGACTGGCTGAGGCGGGCGTTGATTGCCTTGAGTTCGGCGGTGCGCGCCGAGACGATGTCTTCCAGTTGCGCGAGGTATTCGGTCAGGCGATTTTCCGCGGTGCGCCGTTGCTGGATTTCGGTGGCGATGTTCTCGAACTGCTGATTGGCGACCTTGACCAGCACGCCGATTTCATCGTTGCCGTGGCCGGCCGGGCACTCGAGCGTGGTCGGCTCGGCGCTGCGCGGGTCGCGACCGCTGAGCTCACGGATGACCCGCACCAACGGCTTGGTCAGCATCACGTAGAACAGCGCCAGGAGGATCCCGGTCAGCAGCAGGCTGCGGGCAAAACCGTTGAGCAGGGTGACTTCCGCGCGGCGCAGGAAGCGGCTGCCGAAGGCATAAGTGTCGACTTCAAGCTTGAGGACGCCGAGGGATTCGTTGGGCAAGTGGTCGAGGTACAGACGATCTTCGAAATGACGCTTGGCGCCGAACAGGAAGTCGCTGATCAGCCGATAGCTGCTCTGCAGTTCCGGGCGTTTGACGCTGGCCAGCACGGTCTCGTTGTTGTCGATCAGTTGCGCGGCGATGATCGCCGGCGAGCGCAGCAGGCCGAGGGTGAGCTCCTGCGCGAGCTCGGCGTCGATGTTATAGGCGATGCGCGAGGCCGGATTGTGGCTGATTTCCAGCAGCGCGAGGATTTCACGGTTGATGGAAGCGTCTTCGCTGGCATAATCGATGCCGATCTGCAGCAGACTGAGCAGGGTGCCCAGAATGAACCCGACCAGCACGGTAAGCCTGGCTTGCTTGTAAGACAGCCGGTGGGTGAATTTGATATCCATGGGTTGTTGAACCACTTCCGTTTCCCTTCGCTGCTCAAGCATAGTCGATCATGCAGGGATACCGAGGTTCCCGAATCGCCTTGTAACAAGGCTTGCTGAGGCGATTTTATCTGTGTGTCGTCGCTGGATCGTCATCATCACTGTGAAAGTGCCCGAGGAGAAGACGTGGATTCCCGATTGAATGCTTTTCTTGAACGCGCCGAGTCGGTTCTGGCGCGAATCGAACCACTGTTGCCGGCACCGCGCCCCGTCATTGACTGGAACACATGCCTGGCAGCGCGCTGGCAGCGTGACGGTCGCAGCGGTTACCTGTTGCCGCTGGAAGTCAGCCTCGACATGCGTCTGTCCGACCTGATCGGCGTCGACCGGCAGTTGGAGCAGTTGGGGCGCAACACACAACAATTTCTTGATGGCATGCCGGCCAACCACGCCTTGCTCTGGGGTTCACGCGGTACCGGCAAGTCTTCGCTGGTGCGTGCGTTGCTGGCCGAGCACGCCGGTGCCGGCCTGCGTCTGATCGAGATCGAACGCGATCACTTGGCTGACCTGCCACGCGTGGTCGAGCAAGTCGCCAAATTGCCGCAACGATTCGTGCTGTTCTGCGATGACCTGTCGTTCGAATCCGGCGAAGGCGACTACCGCGTGCTGAAAAGCGTGCTCGACGGTTCGCTCGAGCAGGCCCCCGACAATGTCTTGTTGTACGCCACTTCCAACCGCCGCCACCTGGTGCCGGAAAAGGAAAGCGACAACGAAAACTGGAAGCGCGTCGACGGCGAACTGCACCCGAGCGAAGCGGTGGAAGACAAGATCGCCCTGTCCGACCGTTTCGGCCTGTGGCTGTCGTTCTACCCGTTTACCCAAGAACATTTTCTCGACGTCGTCGAGCACTGGATCGGCCAGTTGGCCGCCAAGGCCGGCCTGAGCTGGCAGCGCGACGAAGCACTGGACATCCTCGCCGTGCGCTGGGCCACCGGCCGCGGTAATCGCAACGGACGTTGCGCGTATCAATTCGCCCGCTACTGGGTGGGACTGAAATTGCTGGAGCACAAGGCATGATTGATTTGCAACAAAGCGGCCAGGGCCTCGAAGGCTACGGTATGTTGGCCGCACAACTGGAATCGCTACTGGCGGACGAACGCGACTTCATCGCCAATGCCGCGCAGTTTTCCGCATTCCTGTTCAACCAGCTCGATGATCTGAACTGGGCCGGTTTCTACCTCAATCGCAACGAAGAGCTGGTACTCGGCCCGTTTCAGGGCCAGATCGCTTGCGTGCGCATCCCGTTCGGGCGCGGTGTTTGCGGCGCTGCTGCTGCCAGCCTGCAAACCCAGCGCGTCGAGGATGTGCATGCTTTCCCCGGTCACATCGCCTGCGACAGCGCGTCCAACAGCGAACTGGTAGTGCCCTTGGTCAAGGACGGTCGCCTGATCGGCGTGCTCGACCTCGACAGCCCGAAGCTGGCGCGTTTCGGCGCCGAAGATCAGGCCGGCATCGAACAACTGGCGGCGATTTTCCTGCGCCTGACCGACTGCTGATCAACCGCCGAGGCCAGCCTTGTGCAACAGGCTGGCCGTATCCACGCTGTCGATTTGCGCGGGATCAAGAAACCGCGTCGCGTACTGCATGTACACACCCTCATTGATGAACAGGCCGAACAGCGGCGCATCGATGTGCGCTTCACGGCACATGGTCGCCATGATCCCCAGCGCCTCGCTCAACGACTTGGCTTTCTTGTAAGGGCGATCGGCGGCGGTCAGCGCTTCGAAAATATCGGCAATCGCCATCATCCTCGCCGGCAGGCTCATCTCCTCGCGTTTCAGCCGTTTCGGATACCCGGTGCCGTCCATTTTTTCATGATGACCGCCGGCGATCTCGGCAATGCTGTCCAGGTGGCCGGGGAAGGGCAGGTGGCTGAGCATCATGATCGTCTGCACCATGTGATGGTTGATGATGTAGCGCTCTTCGCGAGTCAGCGTGCCGCGGCCGATCTTCAGGTTGTACAACTCGCCGCGGTTGTACTTGTGCGCGGGCACATCGAGTTTGAAGCCCCAGGGGTTGTCCTCGGGGATCAGTTCGCTCTTGTCGCGTTCGATCAGATGCTCGGGTTTGTCGGCCAGCAGACTTTCACTGACGGGCAGCAGCGGCGCAGGGGTTTTCGCCTGGCGGCGGTTTTCTTCCCAGGACACACCGACGCGATCATCAAGTGTGCGCAGCCATCTGCGTTGCGCCACTCGCTCGAGGCGTTGCAGATCAGCCTCGGCCATGGCCTCGCCACCGAGATTGCAGCGGGCGACAAAGGCGAAGTCGTCGTCGAGCATCAGCAACTCACTATCACGGGCGCGGGCCAGCGCCGCTTCGTCTGCACCGCTTGCCAGGGTCTGCCAGTAGTTGATCCACACGTCACGCTTGAGCACTTCGAAGCGGGTGCGGATTTCATGGATGCGGTCGTTGATGGTCTCGAGCTTGGTGGCTTTGTCGACCACGTATTCCGGCGTCGTGACCTTGCCGCAATCGTGCAGCCACGCGGCGATGTGCAACGCCTCCCATTCATCCTCGCTCGGTTGGTAAGCGCTGAACGCCGGGTCCTGGCTTGCCGCAGCAGCCTGGGCGAGCATCAACGTCAGTTCCGGCACCCGCTGGCAATGGCCGCCGGTGTAGGGGCTCTTGGCGTCGATCGCGCTGGCCAGCAGTTGGATGAAGGCGTCGAGCAGTTGTTTTTGCCGCGCTTGCAGACGCTGACTTTCGATGCTCACCGCCGCCGCGCCGGACACCGCCTGCAAGAAGGCAATTCGGTCAGGCCGCAGCTTTTCCAGATCACTCGGCTCACCACTGTCATTGACCAGCAGAATCAGCAGGCCGATGGTTTCATCGTGCTGGTTGTGCAGGCGGATGCCGATCAGGTGAATGCGCGGTGATTCCATGGCCAGGAGGATTTTCTGCAAGTCGCCGGCCTGATCGAAGCCCAGATGGCTGACGGTATTGTTGGCGCTGGCCAGTTGCTCGAACCACGCCGGCCCGGTGTTTTTATGCAGCTCTCGTCCCTGAATGTCGAACGCCTCCAGCTTCTGCGGCACGCCATCAATCACCAGTCCATAGGGTTCCATGCGCGCGCCGTCGGCTTCGCGCAGGTAGATCAGACCGGCCTGCGCCTGAGCAATCTGTACGGTTTCGAACAGCACACGTTCGAGCAGCGGGGCAAAACGGGTTTCGGCGCACAGGCTGTCGGTGATGCGGAAGAAACTGCCCAGGGTTTCTTTCATCCGCGCCATCGACAGGCTTAATTGATCGACTTCCAGTACGGGCGAGCGGCGCGCCAGCGGAGAACTGAAGTCGAAGCTGCGGATCGCGTCGGCTTCTTTGACCAAGGCATGCAGCGGCTTGACCAGAATCCGCGAAATCACCCAGCCCAATGGCAGGCACAGCAACAGGATGGCCAGGGTGATCAGCGCGCCTTGCCAGCGCATCCGGAACGCATCCACCAGTAATTCGTCTTCCGGCACCAGTAGCGCCAGTTGCAGACCTTTCGGCCCGCCTTCCTCGATGCCGGTGCGTGCGACGATCCATTGCCGGTCGTTTACTTGCAGACGCTTGCCGATAGTGTCGGAGCTGAGCAGCGCGTTCAGCTCAGGGCTGAGATCGGCCGCTCTGGCCAGCCGCGCAGTGCGGTCATCGACGATCAGGCGATGGCTGTCGGGGTAAGCCACGGCGTTGCCGTCGGTGTCGTACAGCGCGATCTCTGTCGAAGGCGTGACCTGGTGCTTGCCCAGGGCGGTCGACAGCGAAGCGAGGGTCAGGTCGGCGCCGATCACCGCGTTCTCGCCGCTGCGCCGGGCCAGCGTGGTGCCGACATTGTGGGTCGAGAAAAATACATAGGGCTCGGTGGTGATTTGCCCGGCCTGTTGCAGGGCGTCGCTGAACCAGGTCCGGCTGCGCGGATCGTACGGCTCTTGGGGATGCTCGCGGCGGTTGATCGGTGTCAGGGCCTGATCAAAGAACAATGATTGCGAGCGTATGGCGCCTTGTGGAGCATGCTCGATGCTCCAGACTTGATAGGCCGCCGCTTCCGGCGCCTGAAGCTGTGCCTTCAGAGCCGGAGTACGCAGCGCGCGCACCATGAAGAAATCGCCATTGGCGTAACCCAGATACAGCGACGCCAGCGCCGGGTTGTCGGTGAGCGACTGGCTGAAGGGTTTGAGCAAGGGCAGGCGTTGTTCCAGATCACTAGCCTGGGCTGCCGGGGTATCCGCCAGCAGGCTCAACAGGTTGCGGATCGGCTGATAGGTTGCCTGCAGATCGAGGCGTACATCCTGCTCGATGCGGTCAAACAGCTTTTCGCTGCTCGACAGGATGATCTGCGTGGTCTGGTGGTAATTGAACAGGCCCAGCACCACGCCGGTGAGCAATAAAAGAAAGGTGAACATGACGCTGATGTGCACGTGCAGCGGCAACCGGCGTTGCTTGGGGCGCAGTGGGCTGTGCATTGCAGGCTCTCCATGAATGTTTAACTCACTGCTCAGCGTCCAAGCATAGTTAAGACTCGCTCACTGCGCCTTGATCGGCCAGGGACAATTGCTGCTGCAGGGCCTGCGCCAGTTCGAGCATCGCCTGGCTGGTTGCCGCCCAGCGACGGGCAATCTCCTGTGACGCGAGCGCTCGCTGGCAGGCGTCCTCGAGCTCATCGCAGCATTCGATCAACCGCGAGGCCTGCGCGATGCGGGCTGCGCCCTTGATCTTGTGCGCAACCACTGCCAGCGCTTCGCGATCATCCTCGGGCGACAGCCTCAGCAGTTCTTCGCGGTCGAGACGGCTGCTCTTGAGCAGTTCCACCAGCATGCGCCGGGTTTGCCCGGGGTTGTTGCCGGTCAGCAGGCTCAGACTTTGCAGGTCGAAGACCGAGGCCGGTGATGCCGGCGTGATGCCGTCGATCCATTGTCCGAGCAAGGTCAGACTCAACGGTTTGAACAGGCAGTCGTCCATGCCGGCGAGCTTGCAGCGCTGGACTTCTTCGGGCTGGGCATTGGCGGTGAAACCCAGCACGGTGCACGGCGGGCGGTGGTTTTGCAGTTCAAGCTGACGAATCCCACGGGTCATGTCATAGCCGTTCATCAAGGGCATGTTGCAGTCGACGATCACCAGATCGAAATGATCGGCCTTCCACCGCTCGAGGCCGCTGCAGCCATCTTCGGCAATGCTGAAGCGATGACCGAGAAACTCCAGTTGCTGACACATGAGCAAACGGTTGGCCGGATGGTCGTCGACAACCAGGACATGTAACGGCGTTGTCGCAGGCTTGATCAACGGTTCGCTTTTCGGCGGATTCGCCTTCGCCGGCAGGCTGTCCAGCGGCAGCGATATGCAAACCTGAGTGCCGATGCCGGGCTGGCTGCTCAACTGCAGTTGTCCGCCCATCATTTCGCACAGGTTGCGACTGATGACCAGCCCGAGTCCGGCGCCGTTTTTTGCCTGCCTACTGCCGTTATCCGCCTGCGAGAAAGGTTCGAACAAGCGCTGTTGATCTTCGGCGCTGATGCCTGAGCCGCTGTCCTGCACGGTCAGCTGCATCAATGTTCGCCCAGCAGCGTCTGCCGGGATCAGGTCGAGGGTGATCCGCACGTGGCCGCTTTCGGTGAACTTGATGGCATTGCTGACCAGGTTGGACAGCACTTGCTTGAAGCGCAGCGGATCCAGGTGCACATCCACAGCCGGGTTCGGCGGGTTGAAGACGACTTGCAAGGCAAGGTTTTTCTGCCGCGCTAGGCCGTCGAAGATGCGCGCAACGGAGGTCACCGTGTCGACCAGATTGATCCACTCCGGGGACAGGCTCAGGCGCCCGGATTCGATACGGGCAATGTCGAGAATATCGCCGATCAGCCCGAGCAGATCCTTGGCCGAATGGTAGGCCGTGTCGATCGAAGCGCGATCGGGGTGTTGCGGATCGATGCGTCGCAGGGTCAGTTCGAGCATGCCGATCACGGCGTTCATCGGTGTACGGATCTCGTGGCTCATAGTTGCCAGGAAGGTACTTTTGGCCCGGTTCGCCTCGTCTGCCTGTTCTTTGGCCGCACGCAGTTTTTCAAACAATTGGCGGCGTTCACTGATATCGATCCAGCCGCCAATGATGCCCTGAACGGCACCGCTGGAGTCGCGGTAGGGAAGTATCCAGTGGTAAATCGTCAGGCGGCGGCTGCCGATGTGCAGAGGCCGGTCGAGTATCAAGGGAATGCCTTCGGCAATGACTCTCTGGTAATCGGCCTGGAACGCCTCGGCCTCGAACGCATTGCTCAGAGTGCCTTGCACGACGCCTTTGCCGATGATGTCCTCGCGTCTGGCGTTGAACGCTTCGAGATAACTGTCGTTGCAACTTTGCAGCAGACCCTGGCGATCTCGCACGTAGATCGGGTGTGGTGTGCCGTTGACCAGCGAGCGCATGAACTCCAGTTGATCGTTCAGCGCGCGTTCGGCGGCCTGACGTTGCTTGATCTGGTGGCGCATGTAGGCGTTCCAGGTCAGTAACAGCAGCAGGATCAGGCCGGCGGCCGCGACTACTTGATAGAACAGGCGCTGATAGTTTTGCCAGATGTTCTGGGAGGCGGTGGAGTAACCGCGCCAGCGACCGTTGATCACGCCGAGCTCCTCGGGAGCGATGCTCAGCAGCGCCTTGTTGATGATCGAGGCCAGTTCGGTGTTGTCACGGGCGGTCGCCAGCGAGAAGGCTGCCTGACTGGTGCCGATCGTGGTGGTGATTTGCAGTGGCCGATCGAATATGCGCGATGAGATGAAATAGTTGGCGATTACCAGCGAGTTCACCGCGCCGTCGACGTGATTGTCGGCCAGCATCGACACGGCGCTGAAGGTGTCGGGGGTTTCGATCAGTTCGATGCCCGGAAAATTCTCATGCAAGTAGGCGACCAGCGGATTGCCTTGGGCGATCGCCAGACGCTTGCCTTTGAGTTGGGCCAGGTTGGTCGGGCTGTCGGCGCTTTTGCGGGTCAGCAGCACGTAGGAATTTTCCAGATAGGGACGACTGAAACTCAGGTTTTTTTCACGTTCGGCGCTGGGCAGCAGGGCGGCAATCAGATCGGCTTTGTGATTGTCGATCTGCCTGATCATTTCCGCATCGTTACGGCTGCGCTGGATTTCGAAACGCAGGCCGGTACGCAAGCGGATCAGCTCGAGCAGGTCGGCACTGATGCCGCGGAAATTGCCGGCGCTGTCGAAGAAGGTCAACGGTGCGTACGCCTCATTGACCACTACGCTGACGACGGGATGCTGCTTGAGCCAGTTCTCCTCACGATCCGTCAGCTGGAGTTTACTGTCGGTGAGCAGCAGGTCGCTGCCGGCGCTCCAGCGTTTGGCGATGTCATCGCGCTGGCTGCGCGGGATCGCTGCTAGCACGGTGTCGATGATGCCCAGCAACTGCGGATTGCTGCGCCGCACGGCGAAGCTGAAGCCATGGGCTTCCTGCTTGCCGAAGTTGGCCATGCGGACGTTATTGAGATAGCCCTTGTTGATCATGTAATGGGTGGAGAGGGTGTCGCCGAGAAACACATCGGCCTGGTCGAAGGCCACCGCGTTGATTGCGTTCTGATAGGACGGATAGCAGGTGATCAGCGCTTTGGGATACAGCGCCTTGATCTCCGGCAGCGGCAAATAGTGATACACCATGCTCAGGCGCAGGCCGGCGAGGCCTTCGGTTAGCGAGCGGGTTTCATCTTCGCGGGTCACCAGTACCGGCTGATCGACCGCGTAAGGTGTGGAGAGCGCGAGGTTGGCATTGCCTGCTTCGTAGCCGTTGGCTGTGCCAAGCAGGTCGATCTGGCCATCGATCAAGGCGCGAATGGCAGCCTCGCGCGAGGGAAAGCGTTGCACGCGAATCGGCAAACCGGTGGCTTGACCGAGAATCCCTGCGTAATCGGCGGTCAGTCCCTCGTAGTCCTGGCCACTGACGGTCATGTCGAATGGCGGGTAATCAGGTGCGGAGGTACCCAGTTTCAGTTCGCTGCGAGTCTGTAGCCATTGCCGTTGTGACGATTGCAGGACAATCCCGACAGCCTCGGTTGCCGAGCGGCTGAGCAACGCATAGTCGGGTGAGGGGCTTGGCGAGGCGAAGGCATTGGCGCTCAGATACAGAACGGCGCTCAAGGTGATCAGGTAGTCCTTCAGACGGCTGGGCATGTGGGGTCTCACACGAGTGCGTTGCGTTTGGCCATCTCGATAAGTTCTACAAGGGATCTGGCTTTGAGTTTTTGCATCAGACGCTTTTTATAAGTGCTGACGGTCTTGTTGCTCAGAAACATGCCCTTGGCAATTTCCTTGTTGGTGCGTCCTTGTGCAAATAACTGCAATACCATCAGCTCGCGATCATTAACGGATTTGAATAGTTCAAGTTCTGCATATCGAGTGTCATCGCTGCGCACCGGATTAAGTGCCTGACTGGGGAAGTAGTTGTAACCGGAAAGTACCGCTTTGATTGCGCTGACCAATTCGCTCAAGTCTTCCTGCTTGCAGACATATCCCGATGCACCGGATTGCATGCAGCGGATACCGAACAGCGTAGGACACTGCGCCGTCAGAATCAGAATCTTGAAATTGGAACCCATGGTGTTGAAGCGGGCCAGTACTTCGAGGCCGTCCAGCTTGGGGATGCTGATATCGAGAATGACCAGGTCGGGCATGCATTCACGGACCATCTGCATGGCATCGACACCGTTATCGGTCTCACCGACGACCTTGTAGCCTTCATGTTCCAGGAGCATTCGCACGGCGAGGCGGATGACCGGATGATCGTCCACAATAAAAACGGAGTTCATAAATAGAGTCCCATGCAAGCATGAATAAAGCGCGCACCTTAGCTCAGATGCATGAGCACTCGCATGGACTGGTAGTGTCGCGACTACGTTATCGGATTAATCCTACGCGTAATGAAGAAATGGACTACGTTGAAATTAGGGTTGGCGTAAGGAAGCACGAGCGTTCAATTCGCCGAAGATGGAAATTATCCGAGAGCCAATATTGATCTCTAATTATTTACTGGTGTTTAAAGTTGTGTTTAACAAGTGCGGTTCGTTTTGTTTGGTTGCCTGGGTCAGCGCGATCCAGTCTGACCAGTTTAAAGAACGCGTATAACGTTCGTGGCGAAAACTCACCGGGCATCAGCCGGCCAGACCAATGGCCGGCTGATGCGGGACGATCAATGACTTGAGCGGCCGGTCATTTCCAGTGCCATGTCACTGGCGTAACTGTCGGTCATGCCGGCGATGAAATCGATCATGCGCAGAAACGAACGGTGCAGCGAACCTTGAGGGTCCGGCGCATTGTTGCCGAGCAAATCGAGAATACGCCGGCTCTTGAACGACGGCGTGCGGCCGTTGTGCTGCTCCAGCGCGGCACCGCAGAACGAATTGAGCAGAATCTCCAGCGTGGTATACGCGCCGATCTCATGCAGCGTCTTGCGCTTGTCCTGGAAGATCTTCTTGCGCGCGATGTCCTTGGCGTTCAACACGCAGCGCTTTGCCGGCCCGTGCATGTGTTCGACCAGATCGCCGTGCAGTGTGCCGGCGAGCAGGGCATCCTGCTGTTCGACAAATGCTCGCGCTGCCGCGTTGGTCAGGTGCTCGATGGCCTTGCCGCGCAGGATCGCCAGTTTGCGCCGCCGGGAATCCTGCGGGCCGAGCTGGCGATAGGTTTCCGGCAAGTCGTCGCCGACCAGACCGAGCAGCAGTGACTCGACTTCGGCGTATTCGAGCAGCTCCATTTCCAGACCGTCTTCGAGATCGATCAGCGCATAGCAGATGTCATCGGCAGCCTCCATCAAGTACACCAATGGATGGCGTGCCCAGCGCTGGTCTTCGATTTGCGGGAGACCGAGTTTGTGCGCGATCTGTTCGAGCAGCGGCAGTTCGCTTTGGTAGCAGCCGAATTTGTGTTTCTTGTAGCCGAGGGAGTCGGCGTGGCGCGCGGTCCACGGGTACTTCAGATAGGTGCCCAGCGTCGCGTAAGTCAGGCGCGTGCCGCCATCGAACTGGTGATATTCCAGCTGCGTCAGCACGCGAAAGCCTTGAGCATTGCCTTCGAAATTGAGGAAATCACCACGCTCGGCCTCGCTCATGCCGTCCAGCCAGCCACGTCCGGCGGCTTGTTGAAACCAGTGGCGAATCGCGTCTTCGCCGGAATGGCCGAATGGCGGATTGCCGATGTCATGGGCCAGGCAGGCCGACTGCACGACCATGCCGAGGTCGGCCGGGTCGCACCAGTCTGGCAGCGCGCTGCGCAAGGTTTCACCGACACGCATGCCCAGCGAACGGCCGACACAACTGACTTCCAGCGAATGGGTCAGGCGCGTGTGAATGTGATCGTTGCTGGTGACCGGATGCACTTGGGTCTTGCGCCCGAGGCGGCGGAAGGCCCCGGAGAAAATGATGCGGTCATGGTCTTTGTGAAAAGGGCTGCGGCCGAGTTCTTGGGGGCTGTGCAGCGGCTTGCCGAGGCGTTCGCGGTTGAGCAGGGTTGGCCAATCCAAGGCTGAATCTCTCCGTCTGGTGACTGATCGCCCTAGCTTCCCGGTTCGGCTGCGCGCCTGCAAGCGGAACTACAGGCCTGCTGCGTCGATATCGATCAACAGCAAGCGTTCACCGTTATCGAAAAACTGCCCCGCAGTCAGGCAATACTGGTTGCTGGTGGCATCGCGATAGGTGTTCGACAGGGTCAGGCGGCGTTCTTCCCAGCCTTCGGCCAGCAGATGATAGAAATACGGTCGCCACGACCAGTTGTGCCCCAGATAGCGGTCATCGGCAAACCAGCCGTCATGGCGCCATTCGAGGTTGGGAGTCAGTTGCGTGCCGTGGCGGTCGCACTGATAAAAGCGCAGCAGCCAGGGAAACGCCTGCAATTGCGGCAACGCACTGAGCGGGGCGCGGGCCTGCGCCCATTGCTGCAGAATCGCCATCAGTTCGCTGAGCTGCTGACGCATTTGCATCAGCCGCCCGCGCTCGCTGAGTTTCTGCTTCACGTAGCGTTGCCGCAATTGCGCGAAATGCGCGACGAAGGCATCGGTAGCGAAGAATTCTTCTTGTGCTCGGGCGAAGAGAAATCCCTGCACATAGCGCGAGCCGCACTCCAGCGCGAAATTCAGCTGCGCTTCGGTTTCGACGCCTTCGGCGATGATCCAGCAGCCGGTTTTCTCGGCCATCTGGGCGAGAGCCTTGACCACATCGCTGCTCGGTCCGCCGAGGGCTGCAGCCTGAAACAGGCGCATATCGAGCTTGAGAATGTCCGGTTGCAGGGCCAGGACCCGATCCAGCTGCGAATAGCCTGCGCCGAAATCATCAATGGCGATTCTCGCCCCTGCGTCACGGTAGCGCCCGACCACGTGGGCCAGGCGTTCGCTGTTACCACCCAGTTCGGTGATTTCAAATACGATGCGCTGCGGATCAACCTCGTGTCGCGCCAGTTGTTTGAGACTTGGCAGCGCTTGATCGGCGCGCAGGCGGCTGATCCAGCGTGGCGACATGTTCAGGCTGAGAAACCACTCGGCCGGCGCTTCATGCAGGCGGCTGAGGGCGTGATCACGGATTTGCCGGTCGAGACGGCGCAAGGCAGTGGCCGGCGTGCGCGGATCGGCGAACAACGGTCCTACCGAGGTCAGTTGACCATCGCTCTGACGCAGGCGACCCAATGCTTCGACGCCTGCAATGCGGCCGGTGGCGGTATCGATGAAAGGCTGAAAACAGGCGAGCGGTTGCCCGTCGATCACGGCAAGTCCTTAATCTCGTTTTTGGTTTGGCCGCGCTTGCCGGATAGGCACGCGGGATGGAATCTCCCGATAAGGAGATTCATCCCGGCGCTACTGCAAGAATGTAGCCAGAAGGGCGATTCAGCGTTTGCCCGAGCTGTGCATGACCAGTCTGATCAGCGGCCCAAGCGTCGTGCCCAGACGCAGCAGTCGCGTCAAACCGCCACCACTGCTGCGTTTCGAGCCTTTGCCGGTGAGGAAACCCAGAAGCGTCACCGCCGCCACGCCCCACAACGGCGCATGCTTGATGCCGAAACCGTCCTGCACGTTCTGCTTCATGCCACGCATGCGCTGCAACGGTTGCAGCACTTGCGCGGTTTCGTGGCGGATTTCCTGACGGTGCATTTCCATGCGCAGACGGATCAGCGCCTTGCGCATTTCCCGGCGCGAGCTGTTGTGCGGAAGTTCAGGCAGGCTCATGGCAGCAGGCGCTCCCGGTCATTGGCCAGCTCTTCGAGCGTGCCGTGGAAAGGCGAGGACTCATCGAAAATCGCCGCTTTGAGGCGCAGACCGCAGAAGATCGACGCCAGCGTGTAAAACACGCACAGGCCGATGATCGCCGCCAGGCGGTAGGTGTCCCAGAAGATGATCATCACCAGCGTCGACAGACCTACCAGCAACAGCAGGGCAAAAACCAGCGCCAGGCCGGCGAACAGCAGCAGGCTGACAGTGCGTGATTTCTGCTCCTGCAGTTCGATGCCGAACAGTTCGACATGACTGTGCAGCAGGCCCAGAACGGCAGCGCCGAGGCGACGCGTGGAGGAGGCGGTGCCCGCAGTCGGGCCGGATTCACCGATCGACATGATCAGCGCCGAGTTGCCAGCAGGCCGATCAGAAAACCGACGCCGGCAGCGATGCCCACCGACTGCCATGGGTTGGCCGACACATAGTCTTCAGTAGCGGTTACGGCCGCCTGACCGCGCTCACGCAGGGTGTCTTCGGTCACCTTCAGGGTTTCCCGGGCACGCAGCAGGCTGTCATGAATCTGGGCACGCAGCTCATCGGCCTGATCACCCGCGAGGGTCTTGGTGTGTTCGAGCAAGCGTTCGGTGTCGGCGACCAGAGTCTGGAAGTCGTTCATCAGGATTTCTTGAGCAGTCTTTGCCTTGATGCTGGCCATGGGTGGATCTCCGTAGGTGGCTTTGAAGCGTTCGAGTATGAGCCTTGCGCGAAGGTTCAGTGCAAATGCCTGGTACAACTTTTGCTGTGTCGTGGTGCGTCGCTCGGCGTATGTGCGCTGTTGCCGGGCGTACAAGCAGAAAAACTCTAATTAATTTACTAGCAGTTCGTGATCGGACATCGATAAATGCGCCAAATCAGTTCATCAACCCCTCCCGTTGCATGACTGGTGAGTCTTGATTTGGTGCATGAAATGCCCGCATGAACCGCTTTGGTGCCTTTCAGCCTTGGGTCTGCCTCCTCATGGAAAATCTGCAAAGCGCTGTGGACACGCTGGTTCACAGCTCCAACACGTTGTTCATTCTGATCGGTGCGGTGATGGTACTGGCGATGCACGCCGGTTTCGCCTTTCTGGAGGTCGGCACGGTCCGGCAGAAGAACCAGGTCAACGCGCTGGCGAAAATCCTCAGCGACTTCGCCGTCTCGACCCTGGCCTATTTCTTTATAGGCTATTGGATCTCCTATGGCGTCACCTTCATGCAACCGGCGGCGGTGCTCACGGCTGACCATGGCTATGGACTGGTGAAGTTTTTCTTTCTGCTGACCTTCGCTGCCGCGATCCCGGCGATCATTTCCGGCGGCATTGCCGAACGCGCGCGGTTTGTCCCGCAGTTGTGCGCGACGGCGCTGATCGTGGCGTTTATCTATCCGTTCTTCGAAGGGCTGATCTGGAACGGCAACTTCGGTTTGCAAAGCTGGCTGGCGGCGCAGTTTGGCGCGGCATTCCATGATTTCGCCGGCTCGGTGGTGGTGCATGCCGTGGGCGGTTGGCTGGCGTTGGCCGCTGTTCTGCTGCTCGGCCCGCGCAATGGTCGCTATCGCGATGGGCGCCTGGTCGCGTTCGCGCCGTCGAGCATTCCGTTTCTCGCACTGGGCTCGTGGATCCTGATTGTCGGCTGGTTCGGCTTCAACGTGATGAGCGCGCAAACGCTGCAAGGCGTCAGTGGCCTGGTCGCGGTCAACTCGCTGATGGCCATGGTCGGCGGTACCGTCGCGGCGTTGATCGTTGGGCGCAATGACCCGGGCTTTCTGCATAACGGTCCGTTGGCGGGATTGGTGGCGGTTTGTGCCGGATCCGACCTGATGCATCCGGTCGGTGCGCTGGTAACGGGCGCGATTGCCGGAGCCTTGTTTGTCTGGTGCTTTACCGCTGCGCAAGTCAAATGGCGTATCGATGATGTCTTGGGTGTCTGGCCGTTGCATGGTTTGTGTGGCGTGTGGGGCGGGATTGCCTGCGGCATCTTCGGTCAGTCTGCGCTGGGTGGCCTGGGCGGCGTCAGCCTGATCAGCCAGTTGATCGGCACTGCGCTTGGCGTCGCGGTGGCGCTGGTCGGCGGCTTCGTCGTCTACGGCGCGATCAAGGCATTGCATGGGCTGCGCCTGAGTCAGGAACAAGAGTATTACGGCGCCGACCTGTCGCTGCACAAGATCGGCGCGGTGAGTCAGGACTAGATTTCCTCATCATTGGCTCCGGGATAGAAACCGTGGAGCAGGCGATAGCGATCGATACGCACTTGATCGACCTTCTCCTGCACTTTGTGCGCGGGCAGGCCAAGCATGATCAGCGCGTGTGAAGCGAGCATCAGGCTCGACTCCAGAAGCTCCGGCACCACCTCGGTGGCGCCGGCAGCTCTGAGTTCCGCCGATTGGCTGTCGTCACGGGTGCGTACCAGAATCGGCACCTGTCGGTTGAGGCGGCGGGCTTCACGCAGAATGCGCAACGCCACATCACTTTGATCCACGGCAATCACCAGCAGCCTGGCGCGCAACAGGCCGACGGCTGTAAGCAGATCGCCACGCGCCGAGTCGCCGTAATGCACGTCGCTTTCCGCGGATGCGGCTTCCTGCACCCGCACCGGATCGTTGTCCAGCGCAACATAGGCTTGCCCCGCATTGCCCATGAAGCGGCCGATGGATTGGCCGACGCGACCGTAGCCGCAGATCACCACGTGCTGGTCGAGGTCGGCGTTGAGCGCGCTGATCTGTTCGATCTGCGCTTCCTGATTGGGCTTGCGGTGCAGCACGGCCGCAATGCGCGGCGCCGCACGCAACAGCAGTGGCGTGAGCAGCATCGAACAGAACGTCGCCGCGAGCAGCAGCGCCCCCGGCTCGGCCGGCAACAGACTGTTCTGCTGCATCTGCGCCATCAAGGCAAAACAGAACTCCCCGCCCTGGGCCAGGGCCAGACCGCTGCGCCACGCGGTTTCGCTGTCACTGCCGCGCCACTTCACCAGCAGCGCGACCACGGTGCCCTTGATCAGCATCAGGCCAAGCGTCAGGCCGATGATCAACAGGCTGTGACTGACGAACAGTTGCAGGTCGATGAGCATGCCGATGCTGACGAAGAACACGCCGAGCAGAATGTCGCGAAAGGGCCGGATGTCAGCTTCGATCTGGTGCCGGTAATGGCTTTCCCCGAGCAACATGCCGGCAAGGAAAGCGCCGAGTGCAGGCGACAGCCCCAGCAAGTGCGTGAGCCAGGCAGTCAGCAGCACGATCACCAGCGCCAGCAGGACGAACAGCTCCGCCGAACGCGAGGCCGCCACTTCATGAAACAGCCGTGGCAATAACCAGCGACTGGCGAGCAGCAGGCCGAAGAACAGCACCAAGGTTTTGCCCAGGGTCAACGGCAAGGCCCAATACCAGGCCTGCTCGCTGGTGCCGGCGAAGACCGGAACCAGTGTCAGCAGCAATACCGCGACAACGTCCTGAAACAGCAGCACGCCGACCGCGTTCTGGCCGTGGCTGCTGAACACTTCACCAAGACTGCCCAGCTCCTTGGTCACGATCGCCGTGGATGACAGCGATAATCCGCCACCGAGCAACAGCGCCGGCATCAGCGGCATGCCCAGGCCCATCAACAGGGTGCCGAGCAGCGCTGCGCTGATCAGCACTTGCTGACTGCCGAGGCGAAACACCACCTGACGCAGCGCAATCATCTTCGACAGGGAGAACTCCAGGCCTAGCGAAAACAGCAGAAACACCACGCCCAGCTCGGCGACATCCGGCAGATGTTCGCTCTCGTTGACCCAGTCGAATGCGTTCGGCCCGACCAGTAATCCCACGCACAGGTAACCCAGCACCGGCGGCAGTCGCAGGCGCCGGAACAGGGCAATCACCACCAGGGATGAGGCGAGGATGATCAACAGATTTGCAAACACGGGACACTCCGCTGTCAGGGCGTTGGCCTCTGAAGCGTAGAGGCAAAAAGTCCGCGAGGATGACGCATTTGCAATTTGCGCTGAATGATTTGCGTCAGGATTTTGCGCCGGGAGCGTTGGGTCCTTTGAGCGGCGCTGGGTCGACGAGGGTTTAGTGGCGTCCTAGAATGGGCTCACTTGTTTTCCGGTAATGCCGTCATGCCTCCTGAATGTCAGCTGTTCGGCACCCTCGGGTGTCATCTGTGTGAAGTCGCCGAAGCCGAGCTGATGCCCTTCGTCGAGCATGGTCTGCTGGTTGAACTGGTGGACATTGCCGAAGACGAATCGTGGTTCGAAAAATACAGCTTGCGCATCCCGGTACTGCGGCGCGTTGACACTGGCGCGGAGCTGGATTGGCCGTTCAGTGGCGATGAAATCGCGGCGTTTTTACGATGATGAGCTTTACTACCGTTCTCCCGCTTGTCGCAGCAATACATCCTTGCGTTGGCGCTCGCTGACTTCTTCGGTTACTGTATGTCCATACAGCAATCGAGTCAGAGGGATGAACCGTGGTCAATGTCGAACAGTTGAAGAGCAGCGTTAACCGGATGTCGGTCGACGTGGTGCGCGAGGCCGTCCTCGAATTGCGCCTGGACGGGCTGGTCACGGAAGGCAAGACGCCGTTCAACAAGCTGCATTTCAACACCTGCTTTGCCGAAATCGAAGCCCTGTTTCAACGCGCCGGGTATCACAAGCAACTGGATGTGGTCGGTTATCAGGGCCTGCTGTATGCCTTGTACGATCCGGGTCGCTGGGAGGCGGTCGATGTGTTGCGCTGGCTGAAGGAGTTCACCGAAGCGGCGGCCCTCAAATCGATTCCGGCCTGATGAAACTGCGCTAGGTGGCTTTGCCTCACTGTTGGATAATGCCGGCCTGCATTGAGGATTTCTGTTTCGTATGACCAGCCCCGTATTTTCCGCTGCGCACAATCAGGCCAGCACCTTGTATTTGCCGCCCGGTCCCTGGCTGACGGTACTCGATTGCCTGTGCGAGCACTTCAGCGCTATCGGCCGCGAACAGTGGCTCGACCGGATTGCTCGCGGGCGGGTGCTGGATGCGCAGGGCCAGCCGATTGCGCTGGACTTGCCGTACAGGGAAGGTCTGCGCATTCACTACTTTCGCGAAGTGCCGGACGAGAAGCCGATCCCGGTGCTCGAGTCGATTCTCTACGCTGACGAACATCTGGTAGTGGCCGACAAACCTCATTTTCTGCCAGTCACCCCGGCCGGGGAATATGTCGAACAAACCCTGCTGCGCCGGCTGATCCGTCGGCTGGACAATCCGCATCTGGTGCCGCTGCACCGCATCGACCGGCACACGGCAGGTTTGGTGATCTTCTCGGCCAACCCGCAAACCCGCTCGGCCTATCAGTCGTTGTTCCCGACGCGGCAGATCGACAAGCGCTATGAAGCGATCGCCCCGGCGCTGCCCGAGCTGAATTTCCCTTTGGTGCACAAGAGCCGGTTGGTCGATGGCGAGCCGTTTTTCCGCATGCAAGAAGGGCCTGGCGCCAGCAATACCGAAACGGCGGTCGAGGTGCGTGAGAAAAATGGTGATCTGTGGCGCTATGGCCTGTATCCCGTGACGGGCAAGAAGCATCAGTTGCGGGTGCACATGACGTCGCTGGGAGCGAGTATTTGCAACGATCCGTTTTATCCGACTGTGTTGAAAGATGTCGAGGACGACTACGCCAATCCGTTGAAGCTGCTTGCGCAGGGCCTGCGCTTCATTGACCCGGTGACCGGGGAATTGCGGGAGTTCGAGAGTCGAATCACCTTGCAGTGGTAATGCTGAAACTGCTTTCCGAGCGCCCATGAAAAAGCCCGCATGACAATGCGGGCTTTTCTGTATCCGGTAACGACGCGGAGCCTTACAGCTCTTTAACGGTACGAACCTGATCCTTGTTGATGCGGGTCTCTTTGCCGTCCAGCTGCTGGAACTCGTAGAAGCCCGAATCATCATCGTATTTCGGGGTGTCGACGGCCTGGATTTCGCGACCGTCATTCAAGGTGATCACTGTCGGCGAGGAGCAACCGGCGAGGGTTGCCAGGCCCAGTGCGAGCATGAAAGTGGCGAGGGTCCGTTGAGTCATGAGTGTGTCTCCGAATGGGAAATCTTCTGGTTACTGAGCTTGAGACGTAAACAAGGCGTGAGAGTTCCTTGGATAGTGTCAGTCTGACACAGTGTTGTGCAGATGTAACAATTCGGGGGTGTTGAGGTTGGCCAGTCGCGGGTCGTTGTCAGGGCATTGCAATGCGACGGCGCCGAGACTGCGCATCACCCTGCCCGGGCTGCGCTCGCCTGCATTCCAGGCTGCTTCGAACGCTGGCAACAGCGCCACCGGAATCACGCACAACAGCGGTTCCCAGTGCTCGCCGTGGCGCAGCATTAAAGGTTTTTCACGTTGCAGATCGGCAGTGGTCAGCATGGCTTCCAGCAACGCCGTGTCGATTCGCGGCACATCGCATGGCAACACCAGCAAATGCGCATGGCGCGCCGCTTTCAGTCCAGCACGAATACCGGCCAGCGGCCCGGGGAAATCGCCTTCATCATCCATTACCAACTGATCGGCAAACCCGGCATAACGCTCGCGATTGCGGTTGCAAGAGATGATCAGGTCGTCGGTCAACGGCCGCACCTTGCGCTGCAGATGCGCGATCAAAGGCTCGCCCAGCCACTCGATGAGGCCCTTGTCCTGACCGCCCATGCGTTGACCGCGCCCACCGGCCAGAAGCAGGACGGAGCAGGGTGGCAACGGGTTGTTCGAGGGCATGACGACTCTCCAGAGGGGCGGCGGAAAAATGAGCCGCTGTGATATAACACCGGGCTGTTTCCCCTACAACTGGAAGAGCCTATGAAAGCCAAGGCTGATGTACCTTTCGTGCCGCTCAATATTGCGGTGCTGACTGTCAGCGACACCCGAACCCTGGAAACCGATACCTCCGGCCAGGTCTTCGTCGATCGCTTGATCGCGGCCGGTCACGCGCTGGCCGAGCGTGTTTTGCTTAAAGATGATCTCTACAAAATTCGCGCGCAAGTCGCCAATTGGATTGCCGACGATGTGGTCCAGGTTGTGCTGATCACCGGCGGCACTGGCTTTACCGGGCGTGACAGCACGCCGGAAGCGGTGGCTTGCCTGCTCGACAAACAGGTCGACGGATTCGGCGAACTGTTCCGCCAGATCTCCGTGGCCGATATCGGCACTTCGACCGTGCAGTCCCGGGCCTTGGCTGGTCTGGCCAACGGCACGCTGGTGTGCTGCCTGCCGGGTTCGACCAATGCAGTGCGCACCGGCTGGGACGGCATTCTCGCTGAGCAGCTGGACGCCCGTCATCGTCCGTGCAACTTCGTCACCCACCTGAAGCAGGCGGCGCCTTGTGAATCCCGTGGGTAAGCCGGGCAAGACCGGCAGTCTGCTGCCTGTCGAAACGGCGCTCGAGCGTTTGCTGGCCATGGCCGATGCGTCGCGCATTGTCGAGCGCGAATACTTGCCGCTGTCTCAAGTCGAAGGGCGGGTGCTGGCTGAAGATCTGATCTCGACGCTGGATCTGCCGCCGTGGCCGAACAGCGCCATGGACGGCTACGCCTTGAACCTGGCGGATTGGCAGGGCGAGCCGCTGCCGGTCAGCCAAAAAGTTTTTGCCGGGCAGTCTCCGCAGCCGTTGGAACCAGGCAGCTGCGCACGCATCTTTACCGGGGCACCGCTGCCGCCGGGCGCTGACTGTGTCGAGATGCAGGAAAATGCCGAAGTTCAGGCCGACGGCCGAGTGCGCTTTCTTGAGCCTTTGAAGGCCGGGCAGAACATTCGTCCGCAAGGGCAGGAAACCACGGTCGGCGAATTGGTACTGCAAGCTGGAACCCGGCTCGGACCGATTGAGCAAGGCCTGGCTGCTTCGCTTGGCTGTGCCGGGGTTAACGTCGTGCGCAAGCCGCGGGTGGCGGTTCTGTCCACTGGGGACGAGCTGGTTGAACCCGGTCAGGCATTGGGTCCGGGCCAGATCTACAACAGCAATCGCGTACTTCTGTGCAGCTGGTTGCAGCGTCTGGGCTGCGAAGTGATCGATGGCGGAATTCTTCTGGACGATCTGCCCGCGACGCGGGCGCGGCTGGGTGAGCTGCAAAATGTCGATCTGGTCCTCTCTACCGGCGGGGTCTCGGTCGGTGAAGCGGATTTCCTCGGCATTGCCTTGCGTGAAGAAGGCGAGCTGGACCTGTGGAAACTGGCGATCAAGCCCGGAAAACCATTGACGTTCGGTCATTTCCGCAACGTGCCGGTGATTGGCCTGCCCGGCAATCCCGCCTCTACGCTGGTGACGTTCGCCTTGCTGACGCGGCCTTATCTGTTGCGACGCCTGGGTGTGCAAGATGTCGAGCCGCTCAAGTTTGCAGTGCCAGCAGGCTTTGTCTGGCCGGTGGCCGGCAACCGTCGTGAATATCTGCGCGGGCGCTTGGAGCAGGGGCGGGCGATCATTTACCGCAACCAAAGTTCGGGTGTGCTGCGTAGCGCGGCGTGGGCCGACGGATTGGTGGAAGTCCGAGAAGGCCGCACGCTGAGCGAGGGTGATGAAGTGAGCTTCATTCCCCTCAGTGACCTTCTGGGGTAGACCATCTCGCCCATGCACGCGTCGGCTGATACGCACGGCGCGTGCAACGAATGATTCGGTCAGTTGCTGATCAATGTCACCAACTGGTCGAATCGGCTGTTGGCCACCCATCCCAGCAGTCCGAGGATGACAGCGGTGGCACCCGCCGAATACGCCAGACGGTGTTTGATCGTCCGGACATCATTGAGCACTTCGTCCATATCGCGGCGCATGTATTTGAAGTGAGTCTCCAGCTCGCTGACTCGGGGTTCCATATCAAACTCTCCAGGGGTCTTGGCGCTGTTACAGAAGTCTGGTTTCTTGCTGGCACGACTTTCGGCGAGAGCGGCGACCGGGCTCACCGGTGCCTTGGTTTCATGGTTGTGCATGGAAGTTCTCGCCGATCGTATCAACTGCACGCTTGCTGGTTTTGCCATTGCTCGATTCATGGAAATAAATCGGGGGGTATCCGTTCATTACCGGCACATCCTTGTGTTATTGGGTTGAAGGTTGATGCTGCTGGCACACGGTGACCCAATGGTCGGACGGGGTCAATTAAGCCGATTCCTCTTGTTTCGTAAGAAAAAATACCGCTGTGTAGGACGCCAGCAGTTGGACGAAGAATTAATTGCCAGCTCGGTGGCTTTTTTAAGGCGCACAGTGGTCAAGATGTTTCAATCGATTTCAATTCTTGGAGTGACGTTATGAGTGAACGCCGGGCACTGCTGATCTTGCATGGCAAACAGGCACTCAACGAGGATGTCCGCGCTGCCGTCGAAGCCAAGCGTGAGCAAGGCTGGGAGCTGGCTGTGCGAGTGACCTGGGAGGCCGGCGACGCCCAGCGTCTGGTCGAGGAAGCGTTGGCGGCCGGCTACAGCAAAATCATCGCCGGTGGCGGTGATGGCACGTTGCGCGATATTGCCGAGGCGCTGGCTCAGCATCCGCAAAAAGCCAGTCTTGTGTTGCTGCCGCTGGGAACCGCCAACGATTTCTCCCGCGCCGCCGGTATTTCCCTGGAGCCTGCCGAAGCCCTTGAGCTACTGGATGTTCAGCCCTCGGATATCGATCTGGGCGAAGTGGGCGGGCAGATTTTCCTGAACATGGCGACCGGCGGATTCGGCAGCCAGGTGACCGCCAATACTTCGGAAGATCTGAAGAAGGTCTT
Organism: Pseudomonas sp. FP1762; assembly: GCF_030687105.1. Taxonomy (NCBI): domain Bacteria; kingdom Pseudomonadati; phylum Pseudomonadota; class Gammaproteobacteria; order Pseudomonadales; family Pseudomonadaceae; genus Pseudomonas; species Pseudomonas sp. FP1762. The sequence continues at coordinate 4,121,218 of NZ_CP117458.1, read as the reverse complement.
GGGCGGCGCCGCGTATCTGTTTACCGGCCTGACCCGGTTCAGCGAACTGCATGCCGCTTACGGCGAGTTGCAAGGCCCGGATTTCCATTGGCAGGGTGAGCTGCTGGCGCTGGGCATCGGTAACGGGCGGCAGGCGGGTGGCGGCCATGTGCTGTGCCCCGAGGCACAGGTCGATGATGGTTTGCTGGACATCAGTATCCTGCCGGCACCGCAAGAACTGGTCGGCACGCTGAAGAATCTGCTGAGCGAGGGCTTCGGCCTCGACAACATGTTCGTGCGGGCGCGATTGCCGTGGGTCGAGATCAAGGTCGCCGAAGGGCTGAGCATCAATCTCGACGGCGAGCCACTGGAAGGTGACAGTCTGCGTTTTGTTGCGAAACCCGCAGCGTTGCAGGTGCACTTGCCAAAGGACTCGCCGCTATTGAGTCAACTGACGCCAGTCAGTCATCAAGACTGATGATCTGCTCGCGCACGGCGAACAGCACCAGGCCCGCCACGTCATAGATCTGCAGGCGTTTCATGATCTGTGCGCGGTGGGTTTCCACGGTCTTGACGCTCAAGCCCAGGCCATTGGCGATTTCCCGGGTCGATTTGCCGCGCACGATCAGGCGAAGGATTTCCAGCTGGCGCGCGGTCAGATTGTGCGAATCGGCGATGTCCGGCTGGCTTTTCTGGTTGCGGGTCAGTGCCTGATTGATCACGGTGTGAGCGATGGCCGGGCTGAGATAGCGTTCGTTGTTGCGCAGGGCTTCCAGCGCGTGCTCGAGCTCGGTGGCCGTGGTGTCCTTGAGCAGGTAGCCATGGGCACCGGACTCCAGCGCCTGCATGATCAGCGCCGGGTCGGTGTGCATCGACAGAATCAGCACTTTGCTCTGCGGCCGCACACGCTTGAGGCGTTGCAGCGCTTCCAGGCCACCGGTTTCCCGCATCGAGATGTCCAGCAATACGATGTCGGGGCTCAGTTGCTCGACCATTTCGAGCAATTGCGAACCATCACTGGCTTCGCCGATTACCGCGTAACCGGGAATATCCAGAACCAGAGCACGCACGCCGGCTCTGATCAGCGAGTGGTCATCCACCAGAAGTAAGTTACAAGTCAACGCATAACCTTATTCGTACTGGCCCGTTCGAGCGCTCGCGGCGCCCACGGGAAAAGTGCTTCGATTCGAGTGCCTTTGCCCGGCTCGCTGATAACGCTCAATGTGCCGCCCAACTGTTCGATGCGCTCGGCCATTCCGGCCATGCCGCGTTGACCTTCTCTGGCCGGGTCGGCCGCCGGGGCAAAACCCAGGCCGTCATCACTGATCAATAGCGTCAGACCTTGCGGCAATCGCTGTACCCGAATCAACAGGTTTTTTGCCTGTGCGTGCCGGAGGATGTTGGTCACGGCTTCCTGGGCAATGCGAAACGCGGCGACGGCCATTTCCTCGGGGATGCCGTTGAGCCGCTGCTGGCAATCGAGACTCCAGTTGACCGGCGTGTTGGCCAGTGTCTTGAGCAAGTGCGCACGCAGGCTGGCTTCGAGGCCCAGACTGGTCAATTGACGTGGATTGAGAATCGCCGAGACGTCACGCACCTTTGTCAGGGTTTCATCCAGTGTGTCGCAGAGCACCTTGCATTGTTCCTGCAGATCCTCCGGCAGGCGGCGTTTGAGCCAGTCACTTTGCAGTTTGGCGGCGGTGAGCAACTGGCCGATATCGTCGTGCAATTCCCGGCTGAGGCGATGGCGCTCGTTTTCCTGAACTTGCAACAGTCGATCAGCCAGCTCTTGTGGTTGAAACTTGATCGATTTGCGTGACAAGCGATATTGCACCCAGACGCACGCGGTGGCGGCGATGTCGAGCGCCAGCAATCCCAAAGGAAGGCGTGCGGAAACAACATACGCCAGCAGACTGCCCAAGGTCGCCAGAACACACAGGACAAGTGTGAAGCGCCGGGCGTTTTCCCGAGAAGGTGGCCATGTAATGAGTGACTTGAGACTGGCGTACATAACGGATGGAGCCAATGGATGTTCGCTGCGGGCAGACCGACCGGTGACTGGCGGATCTCTGTGTGGAAATACTGTCATTTATGTTATTGATTCAAACCGCATTCATTAAGCGATCATTGACCGGCAATAACATCGAAAAGGTAACACTGAAGTCAGTATGCCATTAACCGGCAGGCAACTAACCGGCGGCATAATACCACTTAACATACCGTTGGTCGCGGTTGCTATATATGTCCATTCAGTCAGGAAATATCGGATCGTGGACGCAAGTTCCATATTGGAAAAAGCTGGAGTTGTTGTATTTGGGCCACTTCGATTTGCCTGGAAGTGTCGCTCGGTGGGCACAGGGAAAACCCTGATGGCAGCACCTGAAAATTAGCCGTTGGTCGGGCTGATTATTTGCCCCGGATTGTCGCTTTCAGGCACGAAGTATTCATTTACGACAATATCGCGACTTACCGGCTCAAGCCTGGCGCGCGGTAAAGGATGAAGAGAGCAAACGTTTGCTCACCCTCTTGGGCTCGAACGAGGTTTGGCCCATTTGTGCCGCGAAGGCCTCGAGCAGATCAGTCTGTTCGCTTTTATCCAGGGTCAGCTGTCCGGTCCTGGGATCGACCAGCTCGAGCTGCCACGCCATCAAGGTCAGGCAGTCACGTAACGCATCGAGGGCCTGCTCGTGCAGATCGACGTGGTCCTGCTGCAAATTGAGCAGGCTGTAGATGTGCAGGGAAAACTCGGAGATCGCTTCAAGCGCCAGCGCTTCGGCCCGACCCGCCAGCTTCAGCAGAGTGCCGAGCATGCAGTCGATGGCATCCTTGTCATTGCTGATCAGTTGCAGATGGCTCAGGCATTCTTCGGACTTGGCGAGAAGCGTTTCGGCCTCGACCAGAAATTCGGGGAAGCGTTGCGCCCAGTCTTTACGGTCGATTGGCATGTTCATCTCCACCACGTCGTGTTGGTTGACGGATGGCCGTGTGTGGCGACGATCGTGAATCGTCGGCAGATCGCGCCCGGCGGTGCAGGTGCACGGACCGAGGGGTTCCAGAGGGTGGGTTGCCACTGAATTGCGATCGCACACAATAGCCTGACTCCGTTCATGCAATGAGAATGGCGTCACAGTAATGGCTATTGGAAATGGCGAATATCAGGTTGGGCCTGATTGATCCTAGGGGAATCCCTTAGGCGCGGGAACCTAACGTGCAAACCGAGGTCGCGCCGCAATGAATCTAGCAGATGAAATCACGATTGCCAGTAAAGCATGATGTCAGTGTGACATCAATGGCCGTTTGTGGCATTTTTAGCGACGCGCTTTACAGCAATCAAGATTAGCTGAATGCAGCCGATAAACCCCCATAGTGAATTCATCAGAACAAGCCCAGGAGTCATTGATGGCCGGCATTCTCGACACGGTAGACCAACGCACGCAACTGGTGGGTGAGAATCGCCTGGAAATCCTCATGTTTCGCCTGGCCGGACGCCAGCTGTTCGCGATCAACGTGTTCAAGGTTCAGGAAGTGCTGCAACTGCCCAAGCTGACCCTGATGCCGCAGCGTCATCCTTTCGTCTGCGGCGTGGTCAATCTGCGCGGACAGACCTTGCCGGTGATCGACCTGTCGCAGGCAATCGGTATGCGCCCACTGGTGCCGGGCCCGAACAGCACGATCATCGTCACCGAATACAACCGTTCGGTGCAGGCCTTCCTCGTCGGCGGTGTCGACCGCATCGTCAACATGAACTGGGAAGCCATTCTGCCGCCGCCGACCAGTGCCGGCCGTCAGCATTATCTGACCGCGATCAGCAAGGTCGACGATCAACTGGTGGAGATCATCGACGTCGAGAAAGTCCTCGCGGAAATCGTCCCGTACAACGCCAAGGTCTCGCGCGAGAAACTCGACGATCCGGTACTCGAGCGCGCCCGTGGCCGCGAAGTGTTGCTGGTGGATGATTCCAACGTGGCGCTTTCGCAATTGCGCGATACCCTCGGCCAGCTCGGGGTGAAAATGCACATTGCCAGCGACGGTCTGAAAGCCTTGAACATGCTCAAGGCCTGGGCCGATACCGGCGTGCATATGACCGATAAACTGCTGATGATCTTCACCGATGCGGAAATGCCGGAAATGGACGGCTATCGCCTGACCACGGAGATCCGCAACGACCCTCGCCTGCGTGGCCTGTACGTCGTGCTGCACACCTCGCTGTCCGGCAGTTTCAACGACTCGATGGTGAAGAAGGTCGGTTGCGACAACTTCCTTTCCAAATTCCAGCCGGACAAACTGGTCGACGTGGTGCGCCAGCGTCTGATGCTCGACGCCGTGCCGGCCTGAAACACGCACATTTTGCTTCCTGTGGGAGCGAGCCTGCTCGCGGAAGCGCAGGGTCGGACACATTGATGGTGAATGTGCCGGCCTCTTCGCGAGCAGGCTCGCTCCCACAGAAGTGTATTTACATTAATGACGGCTTTGATTCGCTATTGAAGCTCGTATAGGGTGGCGTTTTTCCTCCAAGGAAGCTGGCCATGCTGCGTCTGAGCGCGCTTTATCGTTACCCGTTGAAATCCGGCAAGGGCGAAATCCTGCAAAGCATTGAGCTGGACAAGCTCGGGCTGGCGGGCGACCGACGCTGGATGCTGGTGGACGAGGCCAGCGGGCGCTTTCTGACCCAGCGTGCCGAAGCGAAGATGAGTCAGCTGTCGGCGTTATGGAATGCCGGCGGCGGTCTGACCCTCAGCGCTCCCGAGCAGGGTGCTATCGAAGTCGCGCTGCCCGCTGCCGACGCCGAGCTGCGCGGTGTGACGATCTGGCGTGACACCCTGCGGGTGCCGGACGCTGGTGATCAAGCCGCGCGTTTTGTCAGTGACTTCCTCGGCAAGCCGACACGTCTGGTGCAAATGCCACTTGAGCGGGCGCGCACCACGCAGTCGGGTTTCGGCAAGGACGACGATCAAGTGGCGTTCGCCGACGGTTATCCATTGCTGCTGATCGGCGAAGCCTCGCGGCTGGCACTCTCGGAAACGGTAGGGCGAGAGCTGGAGATGCTGCGCTTCCGTCCGAATCTGGTCATCGAAGGCAGCGCGCCTTACGCCGAGGACAACTGGAAGCGTATTCGCATTGGCGACATCGAATTCCGCGTGGTCAAGCCGTGCGCGCGTTGCATCATGACCACTGTCGACCCGCAAACCGGTGAGCGTAGCGCCGATCGCGAGCCGTTCGCGACGTTACAGAAACATCGCTCAACCGCCGATGGCGCGATGTTCGGGCAGAATCTGGTCAACGACGGCAACGGACGCCTGGAAGTCGGCATGCCGGTGGAAATCCTCGAATAGGTTGTCGCTGAAACGAAAAATGCCCGGGTCTTTTGGACGCGGGCATTTTTTTGCGCAGTGAAACCGGCGGGATCAGCCGCGGTATTCGCACAGGTAAGCGGTATCAACGGCGACTTTCAGTTGGAACTTGCTGTTGGCCGGGACGTTGAACTGGCTGCCGGCGGCGAAGGTTTCCCAGTCGCTGCTGTCTGGCAGTTTTACGCTCAGCGCGCCGGAAACCACATGCATGATCTCGCGCTGGCTGGTGCCGAATTCGTATTCGCCCGGGGCCATGACGCCAATGGTCGCCGGACCTTCAGCGGTGCCAAAGGCGATCGACTTGACGGTGCCGTCGAAGTACTCGTTGACTTTAAACATGGGCGGATTCCTCGAAAAGGGCTTAAAAGGGGGCGGCCAGTATGCACAAGGCTTTTCGCGCCGTCACGCGTCTAAAGCGGCAGGACCAGCGGCAATAACCGTGCGGTATTGCGGGCATCTTCCAGTGCGCGATGTTGTTGGCCGTTGAACTGCATGCCCGCCAGTTGCAACGCGCCGTTGAGCCCCAGCGGTCGTTCCAGGCGCCGGGCCTTGGCGAAGCGCTGTTTGAGGTTCATGTGCGGGACTTTGCTCAGGCCGCTGTCGATGTTCAGGCGCTGCCACTCCTGGAGCAACTGCTGGCGATCGTAACCGCCCCAACTGGCCCAGCCTTCAAGGCGAGCCTGATGCTGCGCCAGCCAACGCTCAAAGGCCGGCCAGACTTCGCTCAGCGGTTGCGCCGAATCGATGTTGGCCTGAGTGATGTGCGTCAGCTCCCGACAGAATGGCGTCAGCAATGGCCGGCGGGTCGGTTTGACGAAGCGCTGGAAGTGATCCTGCTCGCGCCCGGCGCGGTCGACCAGGGTCGCACCGATCTCGATTATTTCCATCTCCGTGACCGGCCAGCCACCCTCGTCTGTGGTGGCTTCCAGATCTATGACCAGCCAATGGGGCATCGCAGGGTTCCTGATTTCCGCGTTCTGATTTATCAGAGCGTAGTCAAACCCCGCGCTTGTGCCCGGGCGACTACTCGACCTGCAACAGAACCTGACGATTTTTTACCTGATCGCCGACCTTCACTTGCACCCGTTTGAGCACGCCATCGATGCCGGCCTTCAACGGATGCTCCATTTTCATTGCCTCCAGTACCACCAGCAATTGACCCTTGCTGACGGTACTGCCTTCGCTGACCAGCACGTCGACAATAGCACCGTCCATCGGCGCTTTGAGGGTGCCGGAAGCGACGCTGGTCTGACTGTCGATCGGCGCATGAGTTCGATCCTCCAGGCGCAGGCTGCCCGGATGGGTGAACAGCCATAGCTGCCCATCGTGCAGACGGTAGGCATAACGCTGGCGCAGGCCGTGGATTTCCATGGTTACCGATTGCGCGGTGTGCTCAATGATTTTCACCGCCACAGTGCTTTCGCCAGCCTGCACGACCAACTCGCCGGATTTGCGCGCCAGCACCGACAGCGTCCAGTCCTGCTCGTCACTGCCGAGTCGATAGTGCAACGGCACGCTCGCGTTGTTGCGCCAGCCATTCAACGGGGCGCGATGGGGCAGGGCGCTGGCCTGATAGAACAACACCACAGCAATCGCCAGTTGCTCCGTCGTCGGCACATAAGTGTTGAGGCTGGCATGGCTGGAAAAATGGTGCTGGATGAAGGCGGTGCTGAAATCGCCGCTGATGAACTGCGGATGTTGCAACAGGCCCTCGAGCAAACGTTGATTGCTTTGCACGCCGAGCAGCACGGTGTCCTGCACCGCACGCAACAGCTTGCGCCGCGCCTCTTCGCGGGTTGCACCGTGGGCGATCAGTTTGCCCAGCATCGGATCGTAGAACGGGCTCACCGACTGACCTTCAAGCAGACCATGATCGATCCGCGCACCGTGATCCGAAGCCGGTTGCCATGCCGCAATTCGGCCGGTTTGCGGGAGAAAATCCGCAGCGGGATCTTCGGCGTAGAGGCGCACTTCCATGGCGTGTCCGTCGAGACGGATCTGCTCCTGGGTCAGCGGCAGCGGCTGGCCCTCGGCAACCAGCAGTTGCCACGCGACCAGATCGAGGCCGGTGATCATTTCCGTTACCGGGTGTTCGACCTGCAGGCGGGTGTTCATTTCCAGAAAGTAGAATTGCCCGCGCGCGTCGAGCAGGAACTCCACGGTGCCGGCGCCGACGTAATCCACCGCGCGCCCGGCCTTGAGTGCTGCTTGGCCCATGGCCTGGCGCAGCTCGGCGGTCATCACCGGGCACGGCGCTTCTTCGATGACTTTCTGATGGCGGCGCTGGATCGAGCAATCGCGTTCGCCGAGGTAGACCAGATGGCCATGCTGGTCGCCGAACAGTTGCACTTCGACGTGGCGCGGTTCGATCAAGGCCTGCTCGAGAATCAACTCGTCACTGCCGAAACCGTTCATTGCTTCGGACCGCGCGGTGCGCAGTTGCGCCGTCAGTTCGCTGGCCTCGTGCACCAGGCGCATGCCACGTCCGCCGCCACCGGCGCTGGCCTTGATCATCAGCGGATAACCGATCCGCGCGGCTTCGGCCAATAGGGTCGCGTCGTCCTGCGCTGCGCCTTGATAGCCGGCAATGCATGGCACGCCCGCGTCGAGCATGGCAATTTTCGACAGGCGTTTGCTGCCCATCAGTTCGATAGCTTTGACGCTGGGACCGATGAAAATCAGCCCGGCTTCGGCGCAGGCGCGGGCGAAATCGGCGTTTTCCGAGAGAAAGCCGTAGCCCGGGTGAATCGCATCGGCGCCGCAGCGTCGGGCGGCGTCGAGGATCGCCGCAATGTTGAGGTACGACTGCTGCACCGGCGCCGGGCCGATGTGCACGGCCTGATCGGCCATTTGCACGTGTAGCGCATCGGCGTCGGCGTCGCTGAACACGGCGACGGTGCGATAGCCCCGCGCCTGGGCCGTGCGCTGGATGCGGCAGGCGATTTCACCGCGGTTGGCGATCAGGATTTTGTGGAGGGTGGGCATGGTGGGGTTCCTGAGTTTTTTGGCGTTGAATGTGATGGCCTCATCGCTGGCAAGCCAGCTCCCACAGGTTTTTTGAGCGAATGAAAATCCGTGTGGGAGCGGGCTTGCCCGCGATGCTTTTTCAGGCCCACCCCGGTTTGCGTTTCTGCATGAATGCCATGGTCCCCTCGATTCCCTCGTCTCCAGTCACCGCCGCGCTGAACCACTGCGCCGCCTCATCGAGCAATGCGCTCGACGGCTGTCCGGCACTCGCCAGCAACAATTTTTTCGTCATCGCATTCGCTTCCGGTGCGCAGCGCAGCACCTGTTGCAACACCTCATCCAGTCGCTCGGCCAACGCTTGCGCATCCTGTTCAACGAAATGCACCAGCCCCAATCGCTGCGCCTCAGGGCCATCGAAACGCGCCGCCGTCAGCGCGAGTCGGCGGGTTTCGGTCAGACCGATCCGTTGCACTACAAACGGTGCGATTTGCGCCGGGATCAGGCCAAGGCTGGTTTCCGGCAAGCCGAACTGCGCCTTGTGATCGCTGATCGCAATATCGCTGACGCAAGCCAGGCCGAAGCCGCCGCCGAGCACGGCGCCTTGCAGCACAGTGATCAGCACTTGCGGCGTGTGTTGGGCTTGCACCAGCAACGCACCGAACACCCGGTTCAACTCGCGGTAAGCGTCCGCGCCCTGAGCCCGGGCATTGGCCATGTCCTTGATGTCGCCACCGGCGCAGAAATGCCCGCCGGCACCGCTGAGCACCAAGGCCCGCACTGTGCGGTCATCACGCACCGCCGCCAGCACCGCGCGCAGTTCGGCGACCATTTGCAGGCTCATCGCGTTGCGGCTGTCCGGGCGGTTGAGGGTGATGTGCAGTACGCCACCATGCAGTTCCAGCAACAGCGCCTGGCAATCGGGCAGGTTGCTCATTTCTTTTTCCCCGGCAGGATGCCCATCAGTTTGCAGATGATCCCCAGCATGATTTCGTCGGCGCCGCCGCCAATCGAGACCAGGCGCACATCGCGATAGGCGCGGGCCACCGGGTTGTCCCACATGAAGCCCATGCCGCCCCAATATTGCAGGCAGCTGTCGCTGACTTCACGGCCGAGGCGTCCGGCCTTGAGCTTGGCCATCGATGCCAGGCGCGTGACGTCCTGACCTTTGATGTACTGCTCGGTGGCCTGATAGACCAGCGCGCGCAGGCATTCGATTTCGGTCTGCAATTCGGCGAAGCGGAAGTGGATCACCTGGTTGTCGATCAGCGCGTTGCCGAAGGTCTTGCGCTCCTTGCAGTACTCGATGGTGCTGTCGATGCAATATTCCAGGCCCTTGATCATGTTCGCCGCGCCGAACAGACGTTCTTCCTGAAACTGCAGCATCTGCATCATGAACCCGGCGCCTTCGTGGCCGATGCGATTGCGCTGGGGCACGCGCACGTTGTCGAAGAACACCTGCGCGGTTTCCGAGCTGCGCATGCCGAGCTTGTCCAGGTGCGAACTGAGGCTGATTCCCGGGGTGTTCATCGGCACCATGATCAGCGACTTGTTGATGTGCGGCTTGTCGTCCGAGGTGTTGGCCAGCAGGCAGATGAAGTCGGCGCTCGGCGAGTTGGTGATCCACATCTTGCTGCCGTTGATCACGTAGTCATCGCCGTCCTTGCGTGCCGTGGTTTTCAGCCCGGCGACATCGGAGCCGGCGCCGACTTCGGAAACGCCGATGCAACCGACCTGTTCGCCCGTGATGGCCGGGCGCAGGAATTCTTCGCGCAATTCATCGGAGCCGAAGCGGGCGAGGGCGGGTGTGCACATGTCGGTCTGCACGCCGATCGACATCGGAATCCCGCCGCAATGAATGGTGCCGAACTCTTCAGCGGCGACGATCGAATAGCTGTAATCAAGGCCCATGCCGCCGAATTTTTCCGGCTTGGAAATGCCCAGCAGGCCCAGCTCACCGGCCTTGCGGAAAATTTCGTGGATGGGAAAGCGTCCGGCCTTTTCCCACTCTTCGACGTGCGGGTTGATCTCGTGGGTGACGAACTGGCGAACGGTGCGGCGCAGGGCTTCGTGTTCCGGGGTGAAGATCATTGTTGTTGTTCTCCGTAGGATCCGTGGCGGTCAGAAGCGGCTGACGCCGAAGCTGTTGGGTTGCAGCGTGCGCATGTCGGCTTCGTGGCAGATATCCAGCAAGTAACCGAGCAGGGTGCGGGTGTCGCGCGGGTCGATCAGGCCGTCGTCCCACAGGTTGGCGCTGCCGTACAGTGCGGTGGACTGGCTGTCGAGTTTCTGCGCGGTCATCTGTTCGAGCATGTCGAGCATTTTCGGATCGGGCTCGATGCCGTCCTTGAGCTGTTTGGCCTCAGTGACGATGCGCAGAACCTTGCCGGCCTGAGCGCCGCCCATCACCGCTGTGCGGCTGTTGGGCCAGGCGAAGATGAAGCGCGGATCGAGCCCGCGCCCGCACATGGCGTAGTTGCCGGCGCCGTAGGAACCGCCGACGACAATGGTCAGTTTAGGCACTCGTGCGTTGGCCACCGCCTGGATCAGTTTCGAGCCGTGCTTGATCACCCCTTGCTGTTCCGATTCGGTGCCGACCATGAAACCCGTGGTGTTATGAAAAAACAGCAGTGGTGTCTGGCTCTGGTCGCACAACTGGATGAACTGCGCCGCCTTGCTCGCACCTTGCGGGGTGATCGGGCCGTTGTTGCCAATGAAGCCGCAGGCGCGGCCCTGGATTTTCAGTTGGCCGCAAAGGGTTTGCTGATCGAACTCGCCTTTGAATTCGAGAAAGTCCGACTCGTCAGCAATCCGCGCGATGATTTCGCGCACGTCGTAGGGCTTTTTTGCATCGTCCGGGATCAGCCCGAGCAGTTCGTCGATGGGGTAGTGCGGTTCTTTGAATTGCGGCTCCGGCAGCCACGGCAACTGCTCGTTCCATGGCAGCATGCGCATGATGTCGCGGACCTGGCGTATGCCGTCAGCGTCGTTTTCAGCGAGATATTCGGCAGTGCCGGCGACTTGCGCGTGCATTTCGGCGCCTCCGAGTTCTTCATCGGTGGCCACTTCGCCGGTCGCCGCTTTGAGCAATGGTGGGCCAGCGAGAAACAGCTTGGCCTTGCCGCGCACCACCACCACGTAATCCGACAACCCCGGTTGATAGGCGCCGCCTGCGGTGGCCGAGCCGTGCACCACGGTGATCTGCGGCAAACCCATCGCTGACATGCGCGCCTGATTGGCGAAACTGCGCGCACCTTCGACAAAAATCTCCGCCGCGTAGTTGAGATTGGCACCGCCGCTTTCGGCGAGGGTGATCATCGGCAGTTTGTTTTCCCGAGCAATCTGTTGCAGGCGCAGGGATTTTTTCAGGCCGCTCGGCGAGATCGTGCCACCCTTGATCGCGCTGTTGTTGGCGACCACCATCGCGCGGATGCCGCAGACATAACCGATGCCGGCAATCAGCCCGCCACCGGCCGAACTGCCGTCCTTGTCGTCGTGCAACTTGTAGCCGGCGAGGCTGGCCAGTTCGAGAAACGGCGCGCCGGGGTCGAGCAACAGGTTCAAGCGCTCGCGGGGCAACAGTTGCCCGCGTTTGCTGAATTTTTCTTTGGCTTCGGCGGCCTTGTTCAACAGGTTCTGTTCAAGCTGCTGCACCTGCTCGATGGCGGCGAGCATGGCCGCGCGGTTGCGCGCGAACGCTTCGCTGTGCGGATCGAGTTGCGACTGAATCTGCGCCATGGCTTATTCCTTGTCCTTGAGCACGTCGGGACGCAACACTTCTGGTAAATACGCGCGGTGGAAACCATTGAACGATTCGCTGTGGCTGGCCTTGTGCAGCGGCCAGGCGCGACTGCCGAGGCTGGCGGCGCCGTCGATTTTCACTGTGGTGCCGCTGATGAATGCCGCCGCCGGGCTGAGCAGAAACACGATCGCCGCACTGACTTCCGATTCGGTGCCGATACGCTTGAGCGGCACATGCTCGCGCAGGGTCGGAATCACCGCTTTGAATGCGCCCTCGTAAGTGTCCATGCCGCTGGACGCAATCCAGCCCGGCGCCACGGCGTTGACCCGGACCCCGGCGTAACCCCACTCGAACGCGGCGGTCTTGGTGAAATTGTCCATGCCCGAACGCGCTGCCCCCGAGTGGCCCATGCCGGGCATGCCGCCCCACATGTCAGCGAGCATGTTGACGATGCTGCCGCCGTGTTTGCTCATCGACTGGTTGAACACTTCGCGGGCCATCAGAAAGCCGCCGACCAGGTTGGTCCGCAGCACGGTTTCAAAGCCCTTCTGATTGATCGAGGCCAAGGGCGACGGGTACTGGCCGCCGGCATTGTTGACCAGACCGTGGATCGGCCCGTGTTCGGCGATCAGCTCTTTGACCAGTTGCTTGACCGCTTCTTCATCGCGGATATCGCAGGCCTTCCAGTGCGCGCGGCCGCCGTCGTCGGTGATTTCGGCGGCGACTTTTTCCAGCTTTTCCGGCTTGCGCCCGACCAGCAGCACATTGGCGCCGAGGGCCGCCAGTTCATGGGCGGTGCAGCGACCGATGCCGCTGCCGCCACCGGTGACAATCAGGTTCTGGCCGCTGAACAGATCGGCGCGAAAAATCGACGCGTAAGCCATGCACACCATCCTCTAGTCGAGCTGTTCGGCGATGCTCTGCGGCACCGGGATCTGGATTTCCAATAATTGCTGAGCGAAGGCTTTGCCTTGCGGGTCGATGCGCAGACTGGCGACACCGCCACCGCCGAGGGCGTTTTCCAAAAGGAAGTTGAGGCTGTGGGTGCCGGGCAGATACCAGCGTTCGACACGCCCGAGAAGCGGATCGAGGACGTGGCGCATCCAGTCGACCACCACCGAAGGGGTCAGCGCTTCGGCGATCCACGGCAGGTAATCGGGATGGCGCGGCATCACGCCGATGTTGCTGTGGTTGCCCTTGTCGCCGGAGCGCGCCACCGCCAGTTTCACCAGCGGCACACTGGCATCGGCGCGGCCCTGGGGTTTGGGTGGCTGATGGGCGATCGGCAAATCTGCGCTGTCGAGGGCCACTGGGTCGGGGAGGGCGCACGGATGGCGCTCACCGGCCATATCGATTTGCAGGGTGCAGGCGCTTTTATCGATGAGGAAAGAGAACAGACGGATGAGGGGGTATACGGTCGGACGACCGCCGACGATGCCGGTCAAACCCGGCGCCATGCCGGTCGCGGCCTGGGCGATCTCTCTGGAAAACAGTACCAGTGCGTGTTTGTCGGGATGGCGCACGGCGATTTTGATCACCACTTCACGGCTGTCGCGGCGCTGGCCGTGGGGGCCGTAGGTGGCTTCGCTGCCGAGCAGTTCGACATGGGTTTCGCTGTACGGCGCCCAGCCGCGCAGGCTGAACATCTCGGCGGTCTTGTCGATGATTGCCTGACTGACCCGCCGTGCCTTGTCCACTGCGTCGATGCCGGCCATCAGGCAACTGGCGGTGCAGCGGAAACCGTCCGGGTACGTGGCGCTGACCTTGTATTTGTCGTTGGGCGGCAGGCCTTTGGCACCGTGCACGTGCACGACGTTTTTGCCCTGTTGCTGGAGTTTGACCTGGCTGAAATCGCAGATCACGTCGGGTAACAGATAGGCCTGCGGATCGCCGATTTCGTAGAGCATCTGCTCGCCGACCGTCAACGGCGTGACCAGTCCGCCGGAGCCTTCGGGTTTGCTGACGAGGAACTGGCTATCGGCGCTGACCTCGACGATCGGAAAACCGATGTGCTCGTAATCCGGCACCTCGCGCCAGTCGGTGAAATTACCGCCCGTGCACTGCGCGCCGCATTCGATGATGTGCCCGGCCAGTGCGGCCTGGGCGAGTTTGTCGTAGTCATGCCACGACCAGCCGAATTCGTGAACCAGCGCCGCACTGACCACGGCGCTGTCGACCACCCGGCCGGTGATGACAATGTCGGCACCCAGGCGCAACGCTTCGACAATCCCCGGCGCGCCGAGGTAGGCGTTGGTCGACACGCACATGCGCGGAAGCGGCGCGCCGCTGAACATTTCCCGGATGTCGGCGGGGTTTTTGAGTTGTCCTTGCAGGTCATCGCCGAGCAACACGGCAATCTTCAGCTGGACCCCAGCCTGGTCGCAGGCCGCTTGCAGGGCCGCCGCGCAAGCCTGCGGATTGACCCCGCCGGCATTGCTGATCACGCGGATGTTCTGTTCGGCCAGTTGCGTCAGCAGCGGCGCCAGCACTTCAACGAAGTCACCCGCGAACCCGGCCTGCGGGTCTTTCAGGCGCGCACCGGCCATAAGCGACATGGTGATCTCGGCCAGATAATCGAACACCAGATAATCCAGGTTTCCGCCGGAGACAAGCTGGGCGGCAGCGGTGGAGGTGTCGCCCCAAAAAGCACTGGCGCAGCCGATTCGCACGGTGGTTGGCATTTTTATCTCCGACTCAGGGACCTGCGACAGAAGTGTCTGGAGGCTACCAAGCAAGCGCTTGGTTTGTAAACAGGCGAAACATTCTTCTGCCCAAGCGCTTGCTTGGTGCCCGCGCGCGGCTTAAATTGCGCGCAACCCTGCGGTTACAGGGGGCAACACACTGATCGACTGTAGGAGAGAACGGGTGGACGAGCAAAAAGCCCTGCGGGTCATGCGCGAACTGGTCGACCAAGGCCAGTTGACCGACCCGGACAGCGCCCGTGGCAAATTGCTGCAAGTGGCGGCTCACCTGTTTCGCAACAAAGGCTATGAGCGCACCACAGTGCGTGATCTGGCCAGTGCTGTGGGCATTCAGTCGGGAAGCATTTTTCATCACTTCAAAAGCAAGGATGAAATTCTCCGCGCGGTGATGGAGGAAACCATCCGCTACAACACCGCTTTGATGCGCGCAGCCTTGGCCGAGGCGAGCGATGTGCGCGAAAGGGTGCTGGCACTGATTCGTTGCGAGTTGCAGTCGATCATGGGCGGCAGTGGCGAAGCGATGGCCGTGCTGGTATACGAATGGCGCTCATTGTCCGAAGACGGCCAGGCTAAAGTCCTCGCTTTGCGTGATGTTTATGAAGACCTCTGGCTGCAGGTTCTGGGCGAGGCCAAGGACGCGGGCTTTATTCGCGGTGACGTTTTTATTACCCGACGTTTCCTTACCGGCGCACTGTCCTGGACCACCACCTGGTTCCGTGCCGGCGGCAGTTTGAGCCTCGATCAACTCGCCGATGAAGCGTTGATTCTGGTCCTCGAAGCGCGTTGAACGGTTGTCGGACCGGCCGGGAAACTGGCTAAGTCGGCGAAACCGCCTAGCTTGAATGCATTGATCGCTATTTTTTTCGGGGAGTGGGGTGTTTTGAAGTCTTCGCCAATTCGGACAGCCGCCGGGCTGCTGCTCGCTGCGCTGGCTGCGTTATGGGTATTGCCCGCTCAGTCAGCGCAATTGGTCCGGGTCGGCGCCGCGCATTTCCCGCCTTATACGATTCGCCCGGAAAACGGCGCCGACACCGGCCTGTTGCCGCAATTGGTCGAGGCGCTGAACCGCTCGCAGAGCGACTATCAATTTGTTCTGGTGCCGACGTCGATCCCGCGCCGCTTCGGTGATTTCAAGCAGGGCCGCATCGATATGGCGATCTTCGAGAACCCCGAGTGGGGCTGGAAGGACATTCCCCACGACGACGTCGACATGGGCCTGGAAGACGCCGAGATTTTCGTCGCGCAACGCGAAGACGGCCGCCAGCAAAACTATTTCTCGAGCCTGTCGGGCAAACGTCTGGCGCTGTTCAGCGGTTATCACTACGAATTCGCCGACTTCAACGCCGACCCGAAATATCTCGCAAAAAACTACAACGCGACGCTGACCTATTCCCACGACAGCAACCTGCTGATGGTCCTGCGCGGGCGCGCCGACATTGCCCTGGTCACCCGTTCCTATCTGTTCGATTACCTGCTGCGCAACGAGAAGGTCCGCGATGAGCTGTTGGCGTCGCAGCGTACCGATCAGATCTATCACCATTACGCGATTCTGCGGCCAAGCGCTCCTATCACCGGCGAAGCCTTCGGCAACCTGTTGCAGCGTTTGCGCGACAACGGCGAATTGCTGAGGATTTTCGAGCCCTACAGGATTGCCGTGATGCCGGCGCCTCATCACTGAAGCGCTAATTGCCTCTCGCGCTTAAATTTCCCCTCCCGGCTCACGTCACTTCGTTGAACTGTCGACGATTACGTGAGCCCGACCCATGTCCAATCTGAATGACCTGACTGCCTTGGCGTTGCCCTCGGGCAGTCGATTGATCGCTGATGCTACCGAGAGCCGGCTGAGCCTGAGCCTGGACGGGCAACCGCTGATTCGGCTGCGCCTGGACCGCGAGGCCAATGGCCCGATCCAGCTTGATGAGCGTTTTGCCCTGCCGCCCGGCCAAGCCTTGTGGGCGGCCTGTTATTGGCTGTTCGCCCGTGACCCGGCGTGTCAGCAGTTGATCTGGCAACTCGATCAGCCACCGACCGAAGCCTTGCGCAGTGGTTTGCTGATCAATACCGAAGTCGCCGGCGAGTATCGCTGCGAGCGCACGCTGTTCTGGCAACTGCCGCAGCCGTGGCTGGGCACTTCACTGACCGGCAGCTATCCGCAGCAAATGGTCATCAGCCAGGGCAAGCGCCATCCGCTGCGACCGGTGAAGCCGCGCGGTGAAGTCTATCGGCGTTTCGATGCACGTCTCGGCGCGTGGATTTCCTTGCGAACGCTCGAAATCGAGGAAGATCTGTCGCGCTTCAATCGCTGGCAGAACAGCCCGCGCGTGGCGAGTTTCTGGCAGGAGGAGGGCAGCCTTGAGCAGCATCGCGAATACCTCGGCAAGCTCGAGGCCGATCCGCACACGCTGACGCTGATTGGCTGTTTCGATGACCAGCCTTTCGCTTACTTCGAAGCCTACTGGGCCAAGGAAGATCGCATCGCGCCGTTCTACGATGCCGGCGATTACGACCGTGGCATTCACATGCTGGTCGGCGAGGAAAGTCATCGCGGCCCGCACAAAGTGGCGAGCTGGTTATCGGCGCTGGTGCATTACCTGTTTCTCGATGATCCACGCACCCAGCGCGTGGTCGCCGAGCCACGTGCCGACAACGCGAAGATGATCGGGCATATGCACAACCAATGCTTTCACTGCGAGAAGGAATTCGATTTTCCGCACAAGCGCGCGGCGCTGATGATTCTGGGGCGGGAGCGGTTTTTTGATCGGTGCAGCCTGGCCTGATGCGTTCGGCCTCGGCTTTCGTTTGAAGCTGAGGCCGCTTTCGCGAGCAGGCTCGCTCCCACAGGGTTTGATGAACGACACAAATCCAGTGTGGGAGCGAGCCTGCTCGCGAATGGCTTGACGCAAAATCCGAATCCTAACGACGACCCGCAATCACCGCATCCCGCCGACTGCCCGAGACCTTGCGGCAGTGCACCAAAGCATCACGAATCATGAAGTTGACCAGGGTGGGCGATACGCCCAGTTCCTTGGCGATGTCTTTCTGCGGCACGCCGTGCAGACGGTACATCTCGAAGGCATAGCGGGTGCGGCTGGGCAGCTCGGTCAGTGCATCGGCGATGTGTTCCAGAGTCGAGAAGTTGATGTGCGAAGTTTCCGGCGAAGCGCCCTGAATCACCACGTTCAAGCCTTCCTCTTCCGGGCCTGAGTATTTCTGTTCGAGCGCCTGCTTGCGGTAGTGATCGATGGCGAGGTTGCGCACGATCTGGAACAGGTAGCTCAGCTGAGCCTTGATCGACGACGTGATCGGCGGGGCCGATTGCAGTCGGAAAAACGCATCCTGAACCACGTCTTCGGCACGAGACCTGCAACCGGTAATACGGGCTGCAATCTTGACCAGAATCAGTCGATTGTCGACGAATGCCTGAAGTAGCGGTGAATCGCACCTGCTTGTGGATACTTGTTCCGTCATGGAAATCACCTTGCTGCCAATAGGTTAGTGGGAGGGCCTCGGGGGACGGCGCCGTCCTACACATCGAGCGACAAATTATGTTGAATGATAATGATTGTCAAATGAGAAAGAGAAGTAGTGCTGTAAGTCGATGTGTTTTGCCAACTGCGACACGCCGCCGCACCTTGGCCCCGGTGGACGTCGCCTCTGCCGACTAATTATTTCCACACTCCATCCGTTCTCATTGGTGAATGGCCCGGGTGCAGATCCCCGGCCTCAGCGCATTCCGATGCCTTGCGCGGTCGGCACAGACCGCGCACCGCACGCCTCTCGACAGGTGTGACGCAGCCACCCGATTCCACTTGCAAGCCGAATTCAGGCAGGAAACCTCATGACCGACGCGTTCGAACTCCCCAGCACCCTGGTCCATGCCCTCAAGCGTCGCGCAGTCCTGACGCCGGACCGACTGGCCTTGCGTTTTCTCGCCGAAAACCCGGAGCAGACCGTGGTGCTCAACTATCGCGAACTGGATCAACGCGCGCGCACCATCGCCGCTGCGTTGCAGGCTCAGGCTGGATTCGGTGAGCGTGCGGTACTGCTGTTTCCCAGCGGCGCAGATTACGTCGCGGCGTTTTTCGGCTGCCTGTATGCCGGTGTGATTGCGGTACCGGCCTATCCGCCGGAATCCGCGCGTCGTCATCATCAGGAGCGATTGCTGTCGATCATCGCCGACGCCGAGCCCAAGCTGCTGTTGACCAGCGCCGATCTGCGCGATGCCTTGCAACAAATCGACGGCGCGCCGCCGCTGCTGTGTGTCGATACCCTCGACAGCGCACTGGCCGAAAGCTGGATTGAACCGAGCCTGCCGCCCGAACACATCGCCTTTTTGCAATACACCTCCGGCTCCACCGCGCTGCCCAAGGGCGTGCAAGTCAGCCACGGCAATCTGGTCGCCAATGAACTGCTGATCCGTCGCGGCTTCGGCATCGACGTCAACCCGGACGATGTCATCGTCAGCTGGTTGCCGCTGTATCACGACATGGGTTTGATCGGCGGTCTGCTGCAACCGATTTTCAGCGGCGTACCGTGCATTCTGATGTCGCCGGCGTACTTCCTCGGCCGGCCGTTGCGCTGGCTGGAAGCGATTGCCGAATACGGCGGCACCATCAGCGGCGGCCCGGATTTCGCCTACCGTTTGTGCAGTGAGCGGGTCAGCGAGTCGGCCCTTGAGCGCCTCGATCTCAGTCGATGGCGCGTGGCCTATTCTGGCTCCGAGCCGATTCGCCTCGACACCCTTGAACGCTTCGCGGAAAAGTTCGCT
Organism: Pseudomonas sp. FP1762; assembly: GCF_030687105.1. NCBI lineage: Bacteria > Pseudomonadati > Pseudomonadota > Gammaproteobacteria > Pseudomonadales > Pseudomonadaceae > Pseudomonas > Pseudomonas sp. FP1762. The sequence continues at coordinate 4,101,712 of NZ_CP117458.1, read as the reverse complement.
GCTTGCGGTTTCAGCGAAAACAGCTTCATGGCTTCGTACGGTCTGGCCGAGGCGACCCTGTTTGTCGCCGGCACGCCGCGCGGCACCGGCATCCCGGCGCTGCGCGTGGACGATCAGGCGCTGGCGCAAAACCGCGCCGAGCCGGGCGACGGCAGCGCGATCATGAGCTGCGGCATCAGTCAGCCTGAGCACGCGGTGCTGATTGTCGATCCCAACACGCTCGAGGAACTGACCGACAATGCCGTCGGTGAAGTCTGGGCCGCCGGCCCGAGCATCGCCCACGGTTACTGGCGCAACCCCGAAGCCAGCGCCAAGACTTTTGTCCAGCACGTCGGGCGCACCTGGTTGCGCACCGGCGACCTGGGTTTTATCCGTGACGGCGAACTGTTCGTCACCGGGCGCCTGAAAGACATGCTCATCGTCCGTGGCCATAACCTGTATCCGCAGGACATCGAGCAGACTGTCGAGCGCGAAGTCGAAGTGGTGCGCAAGGGGCGTGTGGCGGCGTTTGCGGTCACTCACAACGGCGAAGAGGGCATCGGCGTCGCTGCGGAAATCAGCCGCAGCGTGCAGAAAATCCTTGCGCCAGATGCGCTGATCAAAGCCATTCGCCAAGCCGTGGCCGAGGCCTGTCAGGAGGCGCCAAGCGTGGTGGTGCTGCTCAATCCGGGCGCGTTGCCGAAAACCTCCAGTGGCAAACTGCAGCGCTCGGCGTGCCGCAATCGTCTGGCTGATGGCAGCCTCGACAGTTACGCGCAGTTCCCTTCGATTACAGCGGCAACGGAAACCGCGACCAGCAGCACTTCGGATCTTGAAGCGTTGATCGGGCAAATCTGGGCCGAGCAACTCAACGTCAAGCAGGTCAGTGGCGACGACCATTTCTTCCTGCTCGGCGGCAACTCGATCGCCGCCACGCAAGTGGTTGCGCGGGTTCGCGAAGCACTCGGTGTCGAGCTGAGCCTGCGCCTGCTGTTCGAAGCGCCAACCTTGTCCGCCTTCGCCGCCTTCGCCGCCGCCGTGGCGCAGCAGCAACAGACTGGCGGCAGCGCCCAAGGTGCAATCAGCACGTTGCCGCGCAGTGAGCCGATGCCGCAGTCGCTGGCACAAAATCGTCTGTGGATCACTTGGCAACTCGATCCACAGAGCAGCGCCTACAACATTCCCGGCGGCCTGCGCTTGCGTGGCGAACTCGACGAAGACGCCGTGCGCAAAAGCTTCCAGCAACTGATCGAACGCCATGAATCTTTGCGCACACGTTTCTTCGAGCGTGACGGCGTGGCATTGCAGCAAGTGCTCGCTGATGCCGAATTCAACCTGCAACTGATCGACATCAGCGACCTGCCAATGTCCGAGCGTGAAGCCCGTGCCGAGCAGATTCGCGAAGACGAGGCGCGCACTCGGTTCGATCTGGAAAAAGGCCCGTTGCTGGCGGTGACACTGGTGCGTCTCGATGACGAAGAACATCAACTGCTGGTGACCCTGCACCACATCATCGCTGACGGCTGGTCGCTGAATATCCTGCTCGACGAATTCTCGCGTCTCTACGCGGCGGCAACCCAAGGGACGCCGGCGACACTGGCAGCGCTGCCCACGCAATACGCCGATTACGGCAACTGGCAGCGGCAATGGCTGGCGCAAGGCGAGGGCGAGCGGCAACTGGCGTACTGGAAAGCGCAGTTGGGCGAAGAACATCCGCCACTGGAACTGGCCACCGATCACCCGCGCTCGGCCAGACACAACCACAGCGCCGCGCGCCACAGCGTGCGCTTGAGTACCGAACTCAGCGAGGCGATCCGCCAGACTGCGCAGGCTCACGAAGCCACGCCGTTCATGCTTCTGCTCGCTGCGTTGCAAAGTTTGCTGCACCGCTACAGTGGTCAGCGCGACATTCGCATCGGCGTGCCCAACGCCAACCGTCCGCGCCTGGAAACCCAAGGCCTGATCGGCTTCTTCATCAATACCCAGGTGTTGCGTGCGCAGATCGATTCGCGCCTGACATTTGCCGAGTTGCTGAACCAGACCCGCCAAGCCGCACTCGGCGCCCAGGCCCATCAGGATCTGCCCTTCGAACAACTGCTCGAAGCGTTCCCGCAGGCCCGCGAACAGGGACTGTTCCAGGTCATGTTCAACCATCAGCAGCGCGACCTCAGTGCACTCAAGCGCCTGCCCGGTCTGCTCGCCGAAGAACTGCCGTGGCACAGCCGCGAGGCCAAGTTCGATCTGCAATTGCACAGCGAAGAGGATCGCAACGGTCGTCTGAGCTTGGCGTTCGACTACGCCAGCGAACTGTTCGACGCCGCGACCATCGAGCGCCTGGCCGAGCATTTCCACAATCTGCTCAGCGAGGTCTGCGAACGGCCTCAGCAGGCCATTGGCGATCTGCGCTTGCTGACCGCCAGCGAGCAGAATCAGCAGAAGGACTGGAGCGTCGCTCCGTGCACCCCGGCGCAACACTGGCTGCCGGAACTGCTCGAGCAACAATTGCGCAACACCCCGCAACGCACCGCGCTGGTGTGGGACGGCGGTCGTCTGGATTTTGCCGAGCTGCACGCGCAAGCCAACCGGCTCGCCCATTACCTGCGCGACAAAGGTGTTGGTCCGGACGTGTGCGTGGCCATCGCCGCCGAGCGTTCGCCGCAACTGTTGATCGGCCTGCTGGCGATCATCAAGGCTGGCGGCGCCTATGTGCCGCTTGATCCGGATTATCCGGCCGAACGACTTGCATACATGCTCCGCGACAGCGGCGTCGAACTGCTCCTGACCCAGACGCAATTGCTCGAGCGTTTGCCGGCCAGCGATGGCGTCAGCGTGATCGCCATGGATGCGCTGCACCTGGATAAATGGCCGAGCCAGGCACCGGGACTGCGAGTGCACGGCGACAACCTCGCCTACGTGATTTACACCTCGGGTTCCACCGGGCAACCGAAAGGCGTCGGTAACACCCACGCCGCGCTGGCCGAGCGCCTGCAATGGATGCAGGACACTTACCGTCTCGACGAAACCGACGTGCTGATGCAAAAAGCGCCGATCAGTTTCGACGTCTCGGTGTGGGAATGCTTCTGGCCGCTGATCACCGGCGCGCGGCTGTTGCTTGCCGCGCCCGGCGAGCACCGCGACCCGCATCGCATCGCGCAACTGGTCCAGCAATACGGCGTGACCACGCTGCACTTCGTGCCGCCGCTGCTGGCGCTGTTCATCGACGAGCCGCTGAGTGCCGAGTGCACCAGCCTGCGCCGGGTGTTTTCCGGCGGTGAAGCTTTGCCCGCCGAGTTGCGCAACCGTGTGCTGACGCAACTGCCGGCGGTGCAGTTACACAACCGCTACGGCCCGACCGAAACCGCGATCAACGTCACCCATTGGCACTGCACAACTGTCGATGGCGAGCGCTCGCCGATTGGCCGGCCGTTGGGCAATGTGATCTGCCGCATCCTTGATGCCGATCTCAATCCAGTGCCGGCGGGCGTGCCGGGCGAGCTATGCATCAGCGGTATTGGTCTGGCTCGCGGTTACCTGGGTCGTCCGGCGTTGACCGCCGAGCGTTTTGTCGTCGATCCACTGGGCGAGCAGGGCGCCCGTTTGTACCGCACCGGCGACCGTGCGCGCTGGTCCTCGGATGGCGTGATCGAATATCTCGGCCGTCTCGATCAGCAGGTCAAGCTGCGCGGCTTTCGCGTCGAACCTGAAGAAATCCAGGCGCGACTGCTGGCGCAAAATGGCGTCGCCCAGGCCGTGGTGCTGGTGCGGGAAACCGCTGCCGGCGCGCGACTGATCGGCTACTTCACGGCGAGCGATGCGCAGGAAAATGCCGATGAGCAAATTATTCGGCTGAAAGCTGCCCTCGCTGCCGAGCTGCCGGAATACATGGTGCCCGCACAATTGCTGCGCCTTGACGCGATGCCGCTGAGTCCCAGCGGCAAACTCGACCGCCGCGCCTTGCCCGAGCCGCAATGGCAGGTGCGTGAACATGTCGAGCCGGTCAGCGAACTGGAGCAACAAATCGCCGCGATCTGGCGCGAAGTGCTGGGTCTGAAGCAGATCGGCCTGCGCGATGATTTCTTCGCCCTCGGCGGTCATTCGCTGCTGGCCACGCAAATCATTTCGCGCACACGTCAGGCCTGTGACGTCGAACTGCCGCTGCGCACATTGTTCGAGCACAGCGAACTGGGCGATTACGCCGAACAGATTCGCCTGATCCAGGTCAGCGGCCGCACCAACCCACAGCTACCGATCAGCAAAGTCGACCGCAGCCAAGCGGTGCCGTTGTCCTATTCGCAGCAGCGCATGTGGTTCCTCTGGCAGATGGAGCCGGACAGCCCGGCGTACAACGTCGGCGGCATGGCGCGCTTGCGCGGCGTGCTGCACGTCGAGCATTTCGAGGCGGCGTTGCAGGCGCTGATCCTGCGCCACGAAACCCTGCGCACAATATTCCCCAGTGTCGACGGCATTGCCCGCCAACAGGTGCATGCCGAGACCGGCGTGCGCATGGGCTGGAAAGATTTCTCCAGCCTGCCGGCAGAAGTCCGGGAGCTACAAGTCCAGCAACTGGCCGATGCAGAAGCGCACCAGCCGTTCGATCTGGAAACCGGTCCGTTGCTGCGTGCCTGTCTGGTCAAGACCGCCGAGCACGAGCATTACTTCGTCCTGACCCTGCACCACATCGTCACCGAAGGCTGGGCGATGGACATCTTTGCCCGTGAACTCAGCGCGCTGTATGAAGCGTTCGTCGATGAGCGCGCCTCGCCGCTTGAGCCGCTGCCGGTGCAATACCTCGACTACAGCGTCTGGCAGCGCCAGTGGCTGGAATCCGGCGAGCGCCAGCGCCAGCTCGATTACTGGACCGCGCAGCTCGGTCGCGAACATCCGCTCCTCGAACTGCCCGGCGACCGTCCGCGTCCACCGGTGCAGAGCCATCAGGGCGAGCTGTTCCGTTTCGATCTGAGTGACGATCTCGCCGCGCGGGTGCGGGCATTCAATGCACAAAACGGTCTGACGTTGTTCATGACCATGACCGCCGCGCTCGCCACATTGCTGTACCGCTACAGCGGCCAGACCGACCTGCGCATCGGCGCGCCGGTGGCCAACCGCATTCGCCCGGAAAGCGAAGGGCTGATCGGGGCGTTTCTCAACACCCAGGTGCTGCGTTGCCGGCTCGACGGGCAGATGTCGGTCGGCGAACTGTTCGAGCAGGTGCGCCACACCGTGATCGAAGGCCAGTCCCATCAGGATCTGCCGTTCGATCATCTGGTCGAAGCCTTGCAGCCGCCACGCAGCGCGGCTTACAACCCGCTGTTCCAGGTGATGTGCAACGTGCAGCGCTGGGAATTCCAGCAGAGCCGCGCGCTCGCTGGGATGACTGTCGAGTACCTGGCCAACGATGCGCGGGCGACCAAGTTCGATCTCAATCTGGAAGTCACCGACCTCGACCATCGCCTCGGCTGCTGCCTGACTTACAGCACCGATCTGTTCGACGAGCCGACCATCGAACGCATGGCCAGGCACTGGCGCAACCTGCTTGAAGCGTTGATCGCTGATCCGCAGCAACGGCTCAGTGAACTGCCGCTGCTCGATAAGCCTGAGCAACAGCAGCTGCTCGACAGCCTCGGCATCGAGCCGGGCGAGCATCGTCTCGATCAGTGCATCCATCATCTTTTCGCCGAACAGGCACTGGCGCGCAAAGACGCGCCAGCACTGACTTTCGCCGGGCAGACCCTGAGCTACGCCGAGCTCGATGCCCGTGCCAATCGTCTGGCCTGGGCGCTGCGGGAACGCGGGGTCGGCCCGCAAGTGCGCGTTGGCCTGGCGCTGGAGCGTTCGCTGGAAATGGTCATCGGCCTGCTGGCGATTCTCAAGGCCGGTGGTGCGTACGTGCCGCTGGATCCGGAATACCCGCTCGACCGTCTGCATTACATGATCGAAGACAGCCGCATCGGTCTGCTGCTCAGCGATCGCGCGATGTTCAAAGCCCTCGGTGATCTGCCGCCAAGCGTGGCGCGCTGGTGCCTGGAAGAGGACAGCGCGGCACTCGCCGCTTACCCGGCCAGTGAGCTGCCATTTATCAGCCTGCCGCAGCATCAGGCCTACCTGATTTACACCTCGGGCTCGACCGGTAAACCGAAAGGCGTGGTGGTCTCCCACGGCGAAATCGCCATGCACTGCCAAGCCGTGATCGAGCGTTTCGGCATGCGCCCGGACGACTGTGAACTGCATTTCTATTCGATCAACTTCGACGCTGCCACCGAACGTCTACTGGTGCCGCTGCTCAGCGGTGCGCAGGTGGTACTGCGGGCGCAAGGGCAGTGGGACGCGGAAGAAATCTGCGGCTTGATTCGCACGCATCGAATCAACGTCCTCGGTTTCACGCCGAGCTACGGCAGCCAGTTGGCGCAGTTCCTCGCGACCCAAAATGAAGTCCTGCCGGTGCGCATGATCATCACCGGCGGTGAAGCGCTGACCGGCGAGCATCTGCAGCGCATTCGCGCGGCATTCCAACCGGCGCAGTTTTTCAATGCTTACGGCCCGACCGAAACCGTGGTCATGCCGCTGGCCAGTCTGGCGCCGCAGGTACTGGAAGAGGGCGCCGGCAGTGTGCCGATCGGCAGCGTGATCGGGGCGCGAGTCGCCTACATTCTCGATGCCGATCTGGCCTTGGTGCCGCAAGGCGCGACCGGTGAATTGTTTGTCGGCGGCGCCGGTCTGGCCCAGGCCTATCACGACCGTCCGGGCATCAGCGCCGAGCGTTTTGTCGCTGACCCGTTTGCCGCTGATGGCGGACGCATGTATCGCACCGGCGATTTGGTGCGCCAGCGTGCCGATGGTCTGGTCGAGTATCTGGGGCGGATCGACCATCAAGTGAAAATCCGTGGCTTCCGCATCGAGCTGGGCGAAATCGAAACGCGCCTGCTCGATCACCCTTCGATCCGCGAAGCGGTGGTGCTGGCTCTGGATGCGCCGAGTGGCAAGCAGTTGGTGGGTTACCTCGTTACGGAGGTCGCCGGGCAAGGCGAAGCGCAACAGGCTGAACTTCGCGAAGCGCTCAAGTCGCACCTCAAGGCGCAACTGCCGGACTACATGGTGCCGACCCACCTGATGCTGCTGGCAAGCATGCCGCTGACCGCCAACGGCAAACTCGACCGCCGCGCCTTGCCGGCGCCGGATCTGGAGCTCAATCGTCAGGACTATGTCGCGCCAAGCAACGAGCTTGAGCAGACCCTGGCGCAGATCTGGTGCGACGTGCTCAACGTCAGGCAGGTCGGCCTCAACGACAACTTCTTCGAACTCGGCGGCGACTCGATTCTGTCGATTCAAGTGGTCAGCCGCGCGCGTCAGCAGGGCATTCATTTCAGTCCGCGCGACCTGTTCCAGCACCAGACCGTGCAGACCCTCGCCGCCGTTGCCAGTCGCACCCAGCAAGTGACGGCCGAGCAAGGCCTGGTGGATGGCGAATCGCGCCTGACACCGATTCAGCACTGGTTCTTCGATACGGACATTCCCCAGCGTCAGCACTGGAATCAGGCGCTGTTGCTGGAACCGACTGTGCGCCTCGAGCCGCAACGATTGCAGCAAGCCTTGCTGGCAGTGATCGAACAGCACGATGCGCTGCGTCTGCGTTTCACTGAAACCGATGATGCATGGCAAGCGACGCATCAAGCGCTGACGAATGAGGATGTGCTCTGGCAAGTCAGCGTCGATTCGCTGGATCAGTGCGAAGCCCTGTTCGCCGACGCGCAACGCAGTCTGCATCTGCACAACGGCCCGTTACTGCGCGCGGTGCTGGTCGATGTTGCGGATGTTCAGCAACGCCTGTTCATCGCCATCCACCACTTGGTGGTCGACGGTGTTTCCTGGCGCGTGTTGCTGGATGATCTGCAAACCGCCTATCGCCAACTCGACACTGCGCAGCCGCTGAAACTGCCGGCGAAAACCAGCGCCTTCAAGGACTGGGCCGCGCGTTTGCAGGCCTACGCCGGCAGCGAATCGCTGCGTGAGGAATTGAGCTGGTGGCAGGCGCAACTGGCCGGGCCGAGCGCTGATCTGCCTTGCGAAAACCCGCAGGGCGGCAGGCAGAATCGCCATGCGCAAACCGTCAGCGTACGGCTCGATGCCGAGCGCACCCGACAGCTGCTGCAACAGGCACCGAGCGCTTACCGCACTCAGGTCAACGACCTGCTGCTGACCGCACTGGCTCGTGTGCTGTGCCGCTGGAGCGGCCAGCCCTCGGCACTGATTCAACTGGAAGGCCACGGTCGCGAAACCCTGTTCGACGAGATCGATCTGACCCGCACCGTCGGTTGGTTCACCAGCGCTTATCCGCTGCGCCTGACTCCGCACAATGTCGAAGAGGCCGCCGGGCAGGGCGCTTCGATCAAGGCGATCAAAGAACAATTGCGCGCCGTGCCGCACAAAGGTCTCGGTTATGGCGTGTTGCGTTATCTGGCCGATGACGGCTGCCGCCAGAGCATGGCCGCGCTGCCACAGGCGCCGATCACCTTTAACTACCTCGGCCAGTTCGACCAGAGCTTCGGCGCCGATGCGCTGTTCCGTCCGCTGGATGAAGCGGTCGGTGCCGCCCACGATCCGCAGGCGCCGTTGCCCAACGAGCTGAGTGTCGACAGTCAGATTTACGGTGGTGAACTGCTGCTGCGCTGGACGTTCAGTGCCGAGCGTTACGAGGCGCAAACCATTAACGATCTGGCCGCCGCCTACCTCGGTGAGTTGCAAAGCCTGATCGCCCACTGTCTGCAAGACGAGGCCGGCGGCCTGACACCGTCGGACTTCCCGCTGGCGAAACTGACTCAGGCACAACTCGATGCCTTGCCGGTACCGGCCGCGCACATCGAAGATGTCTATCCGCTGACGCCGATGCAGGAAGGCATGTTGCTGCACACCTTGCTCGAGCCGGGCACCGGTCTGTACTACATGCAGGATCGTTATCGCATCAACAGCGAGCTCGATCCCGAACGTTTCGCCCAGGCCTGGCAAGCGGTGGTCGCCCGTCATGAAGCACTGCGCGCGTCGTTCTGCTGGAACGTCGGCGAAGACATGCTGCAAGTGATTCACACCCCGGGTCGCACGCCGATCGAATATCTGGACTGGAGCGCCATCGCCGAAACCGAGCAGGAACCAAAACTGCAAGCGCTGCTGAAAAGCGAGCGCGAGGCCGGCTTCGATCTGCTCAATCAGGCGCCGTTTCACCTGCGCCTGATCAAGGTCGGCGCAGCGCGTTACTGGTTCATGATGAGCAACCACCACATCCTCATCGATGCCTGGTGCCGTTCGCTGCTGATGAACGACTTTTTCGAGATCTACAGCGCCCTCGGTGAAGGTCGTGAAGCGCAGTTGAGCGTGCCGCCGCGTTATCGCGATTACATCGGCTGGCTGCAACGCCAGAGCCTGGCCGAGGCGCGGCAGTGGTGGCGGCAGAATCTGCAAGGCTTCGAGCGCACCACGCCGATCCCGAGCGACCGGCCGTTCCTGCGCGAACATGCCGGTGAAAGCGGCGGCATGATCGTCGGCGACCGCTACACCCGCCTGAATGTCGAGGACGGTGCACGGCTGCGGGAACTGGCGCAGGCCCATCAACTGACCGTCAACACATTCGCCCAGGCTGCGTGGGCTCTGGTTTTGCGGCGTCTGAGCGGCGATCGCGACGTGCTCTTCGGCGTCACCGTGGCCGGGCGTCCGGTGGAGATGCCGGAAATGCAGCGCACTGTCGGCCTGTTCATCAACAGCATCGCCCTGCGGGTGAAGATGCCGGCGGACGATCAGCGCAGCAGCGTGCGCCAGTGGCTCAGCGCTTTGCTCGACAGCAACATGCAACTGCGCGAGTACGAATACCTGCCGCTGGTGAACATCCAGGAACAGAGCGAATTGCCTAAAGGCCAGCCGCTGTTCGACAGCCTCTTCGTCTTCGAAAACGCCCCGGTGGAAGTCTCGGTGCTTGATCGTGCACAGAGCCTGAATGCGACCTCGGATTCCGGTCGCACCCATACCAACTTCCCGCTGACAGCGGTGTGCTACCCGGGCGATGACCTTGGCTTGCACCTGTCCTATGACCAGCGTTACTTCGACGAGGCGACGGTCGAGCGCATGCTCAGTGAGTTCAAGCGCCTGCTGCTGGCGCTGGTCGACGGCTTCCATGGCGACATGGCCGATTTGCCGCTGCTAGGCGACGAAGAACGCGATTTCCTCCTGCACGGTTGCAACCAGAGCGGCCACGACTATCCGCTGGAGCAAAGCTATGTGGCGCTGTTCGAAGCGCAGGTCGCGGCGCATCCGCAGCGCATCGCCGCCAGTTGCCTCGACGAGCAATTGAGCTACGCCGAGCTGAACCACAACGCCAACCGCCTCGGCCATGCCCTGGTCGCCGCCGGGGTGCGAATGGATCAACCGGTGGCGCTGCTCGCCGAGCGTAATCTCGACCTGCTCGGCATGATCATCGGCAGCTTCAAGGCCGGCGCTGGTTATCTGCCGCTGGACCCGGGCCTGCCGAGCCAGCGTCTGAGCCGCATCATCGAGCTGAGCCGCACGCCGTTGCTGGTGTGCAGCGCCGCTTGCCGTGAACAGGCGCAGACCTTGCTCGAGGAGTTTGGCTGTTCGAATCGTCCGCGCCTGCTGGTGTGGGAAGAGGTGCAGGCGTCGGCGGCAGCGACGCACAATCCGGGCATCCACAGTGGCCCGGATAATCTCGCCTATGTGATCTACACCTCGGGTTCGACCGGGCTGCCTAAAGGCGTGATGGTCGAGCAGCGCGGCATGCTCAACAACCAGTTGAGCAAACGTCCGTACCTCGACTTGAGCGAGGCCGATGTGATCGCGCAGACCGCCTCGCAAAGCTTCGATATTTCCGTCTGGCAGTTCCTCGCCGCGCCGTTGTTCGGCGCGCGGGTCGACATCGTGCCGAATACGATTGCCCACGATCCGCAAGGTTTGCTGGCGCATGTACAGGCGCAGGGCATCACCGTGCTGGAGAGTGTGCCGTCGCTGATTCAGGGCATGCTCGGCTCCGAGCGTCTGAGCCTCGACGGCTTGCGCTGGATGCTGCCGACCGGTGAAGCGATGCCGCCGGAACTGGCGCATCAATGGCTGCTGCGTTACCCGGATATTGGTCTGGTCAATGCTTACGGCCCAGCGGAATGCTCGGATGACGTGGCGTTCTTCCGTGTCGACATGGCCTCGACGCGCGGCAGTTACTTGCCGATCGGCACGCCGACCGACAATAACTTGCTGTATCTGCTCGATGGCGCGCTGGATCTGGTGCCTTTGGGCGCGGTGGGTGAGTTATGTGTTGCCGGCACCGGTGTCGGTCGCGGTTACGTCAGCGATCCGCTGCGCACCGCGCCGGTGTTTGTGCCGAATCCGTTCGGCGCGCCGGGCGAACGCTTGTACCGCACCGGTGACCTGGCGCGGCGCCGCGCTGACGGCGTGCTGGAATACGTCGGCCGCGTCGATCATCAAGTGAAGATTCGCGGTTACCGCATCGAGCTCGGTGAAATCGAAGCGCGCCTGCACGAACAACCGGAAGTGCGCGACGCGGCGGTTGGTGTGCAGGAGGGCGTCAACGGCAAGCATCTGGTCGGTTATCTGGTCGCGGCCGATGCAGCGCTCAATCCGGGCGAACGCCTGGAGCGGATCAAGCAGCGCCTGCGTGCCGAACTCCCCGAATACATGGTGCCGCTGCACTGGCTATGGCTGGAGCAGATGCCGCTCAATGCCAACGGCAAACTCGACCGCAAAGCCTTGCCGGCCTTGGAGATCGGTCAGTTGCAGAGCGAGGATTATCTGGCCCCGCGCAACGAACTGGAGCAGACCCTGGCTGATATCTGGGCTGAGGTGCTGAAAGTGGAAAAGGTCGGCATGCGCGACAACTTCTTCGAACTGGGCGGGCATTCCTTGCTGGCTACGCAAATTGCATCGCGGGTACAAAAAGCCCTGCAACGCAACGTGCCGCTGCGCGCGATGTTCGAATGCAGCACGGTGGAGGAACTGGCCGAGTACATCGATGGGCTGGCGGCCAGTGATATTACGGAGGAGAAGGTTGATCGGTTGAATGATCTGATGGCGGAGCTGGAGGGGCTGTAGTTCTCCGGCGCCTGGGCCGGCCTCTTCGCTGGCAAGCCAGCTCCCACAGTTTTTGCGGTGAGCACAAATCTTGTGAACGACGTTGAACCCTGTGGGAGCTGGCTTGCCAGCGATGGCGTCGGTGAATTCAACACAAATCACCAGTACATGACTGTACATTTCCATCCTTGACGATCACCAACCGGCAGCTCAGTCTGCCGGTTCTGTTTTTTCTCGCGGAGGTGGTCGATGCCCTTTTTCACGGTTGACGGACAAGCACTGCACTACATTGATCAAGGCACCGGCCCCGCCGTGTTGCTGGCCGGCAGTTACCTTTGGGACCAAGCGATGTGGGCGCCGCAGATCGCCGCGCTGACCCCGCATTATCGCGTCATCGCCCTGGATCTGTGGGGCCATGGCGATTCCGGCAAGTTACCTGAAGGCACCACATCGCTGGACGACATCGCCCGACAGGCGCAGGCCTTGCTCGATCACCTGGACATCGACCGCGTCACCCTCGTCGGGCTTTCGGTCGGCGGCATGTGGGGCACGCGCCTGGCACTGTCCGCACCGCAACGTCTCAACGGTCTGGTGCTGATGGACACCTACGTCGGTGTCGAGCCGGAACCGACGCGCCAGTATTACTTCTCGTTGTTCAAGCAGATCGAAGACAGCGGCACCATCTCCGAACAATTGCTCGACGTCGTTGTGCCAATCTTCTTCCGCCCGGGCATCGACCCGCAGTCGGCGCTGTATCAGGACTTTCGCGCGAAATTGAAGGGCTATTCGCCCGAGCGTCTGCGCGAAAGCATCGTGCCGATGGGGCGCATCACGTTTGGCCGCAACGACCTGTTGCCACGGCTGGGCGAGCTGAACCCGGCGACGACGCTGGTGCTGTGCGGTGACCAGGACAAACCCCGGCCACCCTCGGAAGCCCGGGAAATGGCTGAATTGATTGGTTGCCCGTGCGTGCTGGTACCGGAGGCGGGGCATATCTCAAATCTGGAGAATCCCGGGTTTGTCACTGAGGCGCTGCTGGCGTTTCTGGCCGAGCGCAACCGCTAGACCGAGTGAGCTTCATTCGCGAGCAGGCTCACTCCCACAGTTAATCGCATTCTGGCTGAGGGAATGCAGTCAACTGTGGGAGCGAGCCTGCTCGCGAAAGAGCCGGTCCAAGCAATGAAAAAACTACTTAGGCCCGAGAATCTTCACCAACTTGTCCGGCGAAGGCGCGCCTTGCTGTTGTTGCAGTTCGCCTTTGTCATCCATGTAGAAAATCGCCGGGGTGGCTTGCAGTTCGAGGTCTTCCATCAATTGCATGTTCGCCGCGAGTTTGCTCTGCACGGCGACCGGAATGTCTTTGAGAGCCTTGAGCGCGCTGCCCTTGCCGGCCTTTTCGTGATCTTCCAGGGCCTTGGCCGGGTCTTTCGCCGCCAGCAGCGCGGCTGATTTGCCCGGGCTGTCTTCGCGGATGATGCCGACCATGATGTGGCGCAACTGCACTTTGCCGGCCTTGACCCATGGCCGCGCCTGTTCCCAGAACATGTTGCAGTAGGGGCAATTCGGATCGCTGAACAGGTACACCGTGCGCGGTGCATCCTTGTTGCCGTCCTGAATCCAGTTGCTCGCCTCGAACTTGGCCCAGACTTCCTTGGACATCGGCGCGTAGACCAGTTTCTGCAAAGGCTCGCTGCTCAGATCCTTGCCGTCGGCGTCGTACAGATTACCCACCACGACGTGTTTGCCGTCCGGGGTCAGGTACAGCGCCATGCCGCGATTCTGGTATTGCGCGGCGTACCCGCGCAGGCCATCGGGGGCGTCGAACTGGCCGACGATTTTCGCGCCCTTGGCTTCGATCTTTTTGATTGCGGCGGGCAGTTCTTCAGCAGCCTGTACCGACGGCAAGTGCAGCAGGGCAGTGCCCAGGGTCAGCGTCAGCAGGTGGCGGAGGCGGGGCATGGCAGTTTCCTTGCAGAGTTGGCCGGGGCAACGGCCTGATTCGGGCTTGAAGGTGAAGTGTCGAAGGTTTCCAGGGCGCGGGCGAGGCTGGCGTTCGACAGTTCACCGAGGTGACTGGTCAGCAAGCGACCGTCCGGGCTATAGAACAGCGTAGTCGGTAACGCCATGGAACCCACGGCCTGACCGAGACGGCCATTGCGGTCGAACAGCACGTTGTTCAGGCTCAGGCCCTGGGTTTCCAGGAACGTGGCCACGCTTTGCATGCTTTCGGCCTGATTGACGAACAAGAACGTCAGATCAGGGCGCTGTTGCTGGGCGTTTTCCAGCACCGGCATTTCTCGCCGGCACGGCGGGCACCAGGTCGCCCACAGGTTGATCACCAGCGGGCCGCCCTGATAGTCGCTGAGCTTGATCTTTTCCCCGGCGGCGTTGCGCAGGGCAATATCCGGCAGCCGGGTGCCCTGTTCGTAGATATTCAGCGACAGGGTGGCAAGCAGCCAGAACGCCACGCCACTGACCACGCCGAAGCCCAGCGGACGGCGCAAAGCGGGCCGGCGCCAGCCGCGATACAACGCCGCCAGCAGCAGCACGATCACTCCGGGCCAGGCGAGGAAACCGCCGTCGCGCAGATCGATGATCTGCCACGGGTCATTGCGATAGTGCGACCAGTACAGCGCGACAAACGCAATGCGCGCCGCGAGCATGCCCAGCAAGAACAGGCTGAACAGCGCTGACTCGGGGTTATCGCCGCCGCGCTTGGCCACTCGCCAGCCGACAAATGTCGCCAGCGCCAGAGCACTGATCAGCAGCAGGTGGTTGAGCGCGATGGCGAAGGTGCCGAGGGTGAACGTCAGCATCAGTTGGCATCTCGGGTGGCGGACCAGCGTTGCAGGAAGGTGTCGGCATCGACCTCGCCGGTGATGCGCTGGCTGCGGCGTTCTTCGCCGTCAGCGCCGATCCAGATGAACGTCGGCGGCCCCGGCACTTTATAGCGACTGAGCAGCTCGCGGCTGGCAGCGTTGTCGGCGGTCACATCCAGGCGCAGCAGGCGCACATCGCTCAGGGCCTGCATGACCTTGGCTTCACCGAACACCTTCTTCTCCATGACCTTGCACGACACGCACCAGTCGGCGTAGTAATCGAGCAGTACCCACTGGCCTTGAGCCTTGGCCGCATCGAGTTCGCGTTGCAGGGCGGCAGGTTCCTTGATCGTGGTGAAGGAATCGTGACCCGTCGGCGCCGCGCTGGCGACAGGGCCGGCGCTGTAGACCTGCAATGGCTGATACGGATCATCACTGCCGCCCGCCGCACCGATCACCAACAAGCTGCCCCACAAACCGAGCAACAGGGACAGCGCGCCAAACATCTGTGCGACGCGGCCAAAACCTTCGGATTGTTTCCAAGCGCTGTAAGCGGCGATCAACAGCAGAGCGCCGCACAGCCCCAGCCACAACGACGGGTCCAGTACCGGGCGCAGCATCAACAATGCAGTGGCAAGAAAGAGGAAGCCGAATATGCCCTTGAGCAGATTCATCCACGCGCCGGGTTTCGGCAGGAAACGGTTGCCCACAGTGACCAGCAGCAACAGCGGCACACCGATGCCGATGCCCAGTGCAAACAGAATCAGACCGCCGTGCAACGCGTTACCGCTCTGCGCGATGTACAGCAGCGCGCCGGCCAGTGGCGCGGTCATGCACGGCCCGACCAACAGACCGGACAATGCGCCCAGCACGCCGGCGCCGATCAGGCTGCCGCCGCTGCGGCTGCGCGACGCATGTTCAAGGCGATCACGCAGGGCCACCGGCAGTTGCAGTTCGAAGAAGCCGAACATCGGCAATGCCAGCACCACGAAAATGGCGGCAAATGCGCCGAGCAACCAAGGATTCTGCAACCACGCCTGCAGGTTTGCACCGAGCAGCGCAGCAATCACGCCCATCGCCGCATAGACCAGTGCCATGCAGATCACGTAGCTGCTGGCCAAGGCAAACCCGCGCCGTGGTGTGGCGCCACTGCCGACGATCATCCCCGCCAGAATCGGCAGCATCGGCAGCGAACACGGGGTAAACGCCAACAGCAGGCCGAGTCCGAAGAACACCAGCAGACTCCAGCCCAGCGCCCGTTGTTGCAGACTGCTGGCCAAAGCCTGATCCGGGGCTTCAGCGCCCGTTACTGCTGCGGCTTTGCCACCCAGATCGATCACCCTGGTTTGCGGTGGATAACACAGACCGGCATCGGCGCAGCCCTGATAACTGACTTTGATCTGACCGCTGGCCGCCGCCGGGATTTTCACTTCAAGCCCTTGGCGATAGACCGGCTGCTCGCCGAAGAACTCATCGCTGTGGGATTCGCCTTCAGGCAACACCGGCTGCTGATCGGCGGCCAGTCCATCGAATTTCAGGCGTTTCTGATACAGGTAGTAGCCGTCAGTGATCTGCCAGAACAGCTGGGTTTCGCCTGAATCCAGACGCTCGGAAGTCAACACGAACGCTTGGTCGACCGGCAAGAAGTCCGGTTTCGTATCGAAAGGATTGTTTCCAGCCTGGGCCAGGCCCGAGATCAGTAACGCAAACAAAACAAAAAAATGACGCATGGAGAAGCCTTGTCCCTGTGCAAGTGAGGTGCACAATGGGCAGCGGCGATTAACCGATGATTAACCGCCATGCCCTTGTCGCAGTGACGTTGGGCGCCATAATGTCAGCTTAATCGGCCAACTGCCTAATCCGCCTTTTTCCTGTGGGATTCACCATGCACGTACTGGTTTGCGAAGACGACGAGCTGATTGCCAGCGGCATCGTTGCCGGCCTCACCGCCCAGGGCCTGACCGTCGAGCACGTCAACACCGCGTCCAAGGCGCGGGCGATGCTCAAGGTCGCCGAATTCGACGTGATGGTTCTCGATCTCGGGTTGCCCGACGAAGATGGCCTAAAGTTGCTCCAGCAATTGCGGCAGAGCGGCCTGGAAATCCCGGTTCTCATCCTTACTGCCCGTGACTCGGTGACCGATCGTGTCGACGGTCTGCAGGCCGGCGCTGACGACTACCTGCTCAAGCCTTTCGACCTGCGCGAACTGTTCGCTCGCCTGCAAACGCTGTTGCGCCGCGTGGCCGGGCGCAGTGTCAATCTGATCGAGCATGGCGCGCTTACTTACGACCCGAGCAGCCGCGAAACCCGCCTCGCCGGGCAACCGGTGGACCTGTCGCGCCGCGAGCAGTCGCTGTTGCAGGCATTGCTGCACAATCGCGGCCGGGTGCTGTCCACCGAGCAACTGAAGGACAGCGTCTACGGCTTCAACGACGAACTGGAAAGCAACGCACTGAACGTGCATATCCATCATCTGCGCAGCAAGCTTGGCAAAGGCATCGTCGAAACCGTGCGTGGTCTGGGCTATCGCCTCGGGCCTGCCGATGGCGGAGAGCAAGGCAAGTGATGAGTCTGCGCCTGCGCCTGAGTCTGACGCTCGGCGCTGCCTTCGCGCTGATCTGGGCGCTGGCGGCGGCGTGGATGCTCAGCGATCTGCGCAATCAGATGATGTTCTCCCTCGACCAGCGTCTGGTCGCTTCGGCGCGCATGGTCGCCGGTTTGCTTGAGCAATTGCCGACGCTGCCGAGCAAAGGCGAGGGCACCCACTTCAGTGCTGAACAGCTGAACATTCCCGGCGGCATGGCCTGTCAGGTCAGCTCATTGCGCGGCGAGATTCTCGCGCGCAGCCACAACAACCCCGAGCAAGCGCTGGAAGCCGAGAAAATGGGCTTCCACGATCAAATGATCGACGGCGCCCCGTGGCGCAGTTTCACCCTGGCCCGGGGCGATGTGCGCATCACTACGGCGGATCGGCAGATCGAGCGCGAAGCCTTGAACATGTCGATTCTGCTCGCTGCTTCGGTGCCGGTCGGTGTGGCCTTGCTGGGCTGCCTGTGCCTGCTGTGGCTGGGCATCGGTCAGGGTCTTGCACCACTCAATCGTCTGCGCGAGGCGCTGATGCGGCGCAATGCCGATTCCCTTGAGCCATTGCAGCTGCAGGCGTTTCCCAGCGAATTGAAGCCGTTGCTGGAAACCCAGAATCAGTTGTTCCAGCGCATCGGCAAGACCATTGAGCGTGAGCGTCGCCTCACTGGTGACGCCGCGCATGAACTGCGCAGTCCGCTGACGGCGATCAAGACCCACCTGCAAGTCGCGCGCATGACCGACGGCAGCGCCCGCGATCAATCGCTGGCCCGCGCCGAGGAGGGCGCCGATCGCCTCCACCGCACCCTTGAACAGTTGCTGCTGCTGGCGCGGGTCGAAGGCAGCCTGTCGTTCGATGACGGCTCGCAATGCAGCGCCGAGCAAGTGGCCAGACTGGCGATCCAGGACGCCACCGGCGGCGAGCGGCTGCGGATCAAACTGCACGTGCCGGACGACTTGTCCGCCGCGCCGCTGCAAATGCCTGCCGTGCTGGCGATTGCTGCACTGCGCAACCTGCTCGACAACGCCTTGCGTCACACACCTGAAGATTGCGCGGTCGAGGTCCATCTGGAAAACATCGGCAATCGCGTGCGTTTTGTCGTGCGTGACCATGGCCCCGGCATTGCGCCAGATGATTTGCAGCATCTGACCCAACGCTTCTGGCGCAACGGGCAGAGCACCGGCTGCGGGCTGGGTCTGGCGATTGTCCAGGCGATTGTTCAGCGCTGTGACTGCGCCCTGCATTTCGACAGCCGCCCGGATGGCTTGCGGGTCGAACTGACCATGCCGTTGCAAACCCTCTGATCTCACCTTGGATCCCCTGTGGGAGCGAGCCTGCTCGCGAATGCGGAAGTCATTCAACATCGACGTTGACTGGCCTGACGCTTTCGCGAGCAGGCTCGCTCTCACAAAAGAACATGTTCTGCCACATCAAATGTAACTTCTCGGCGTTCGCTATCCGCCAGGGTTGGGGCTAAGGTCAACGCAGCTTTGACTCAATGGATTGAGGGAACTGCGCCATGAAAGCACCCATCTGCGTACGTTCGGCCACTCTGGCCGACACCGGCATCATCAACCGTATTGTCGAGCGCTCGATCCGTATCGGATGTGCACTCGATCACCGCAACCATCCACTTCTGGTCAGCGACTGGCTCAACCACTCCTCCGCCGATTTCATCAGTAGCCGGCTCGCCGACCCACACTTTTATCTCTGTATCGCTTCGTTCGAAGACAAACCGGTCGGTGTCGGCATGGCCCGGGTCAGTGGCGAAATCCTGCTGTGTTACGTCCAGCCTGAATCCTTTCGTCGCGGCGTCGGCCGGGCGCTGATGCACAATCTCGAGGGCTGGTTGCGCATTCGTGGTGTGCAGCATGTGCACCTCAACAGCACCCGCACCGCCGAGGCGTTCTATCGGCACCTGGGTTACCAACAGGCAGCGCCACCGGGCCTCTCCACCGGCTTGCAAACCGTGCCACTGCACAAACCTTTGTCCTCACTGCCGTGACAACTCGATCAAGGGTGTAAATCCGCACCGCGCTGAAGCGTTTCCAGAACAGGAAAACCTGCAAGTGCGCCCCGCGACCGGAACGCGCACCTGTCGGTGTGCTGTTTTGGTCACTATCCATAGCAAATTGAGGGGTCGAGAGATGTCAGTCGCCACCAGTCTTATCGAAGCGTCGTCGGCCCGGGTCGCCTCGGCGCCGGCAGAAACGTTATACGAATTCAACGAATCCCCGTTACTGGCGCGCCAGAGTCGTCAGGAGTCCAACGCGCGCAGCTATCCTCGGCGTATTCCGCTGGCGCTCAAGCGTGCCAAGGGCCTGTATGTCGAGGATGTCGAAGGGCGTACCTTCATCGACTGCCTGGCTGGGGCCGGCACGTTGGCGCTGGGGCATAACCATCCGGTGGTAATCGAGGCGATCCAGCAAGTGCTCGCCGATGAGTTGCCGCTGCACACCCTCGACCTGACCACGCCGGTCAAGGATCAATTCGTCCAGGATCTGTTCGGACTGCTGCCGACGGAGCTGGCGGCGCAGGCGAAAATCCAGTTCTGCGGCCCGACCGGCACCGACGCCGTGGAAGCAGCGCTGAAACTGGTGCGCACGGCCACTGGCCGCAGTACTGTGCTGTCATTTTCCGGCGGTTATCACGGCATGAGTCAGGGTGCGTTGAGCCTGATGGGCAGCCTGGGGCCGAAAAAACCACTGGGTGCCTTGCTCAGCAATGGCGTGCAGTTCATGCCGTTCCCCTACGACTACCGTTGCCCGTTCGGCCTCGGCGGCGCGGCGGGCGTCAACGCCAATCTGAGTTATCTGGAAAGCCTGCTCAACGATCCCGAGGCCGGGGTGCAATTGCCGGCGGCGGTGATCGTCGAAGCGGTGCAGGGCGAGGGCGGGGTGATTCCGGCCGATATCGAGTGGTTGCGTGGCTTGCGCCGAATTACCGAAAGGGCCGGGGTGGCGCTGATCGTTGATGAGATCCAGAGCGGGTTCGCCCGCACCGGCAAGATGTTTGCCTTTGAACATGCGGGCATCGTTCCGGATGTGGTGGTGTTGTCCAAAGCCATCGGTGGCAGCCTGCCCTTGGCGGTGGTGGTGTACCGCGACTGGCTCGACACCTGGCAACCGGGCGCCCACGCCGGCACGTTCCGTGGCAATCAGATGGCCATGGCCGCCGGTTCAGCGGTGATGCGTTATCTGGTAGAGCACAAGGTCTGTGAACACGCCGCTGCCATGGGGGAGCGGCTCAGCGAACATCTGCACATTCTGCAGCGCGACTTCCCGCAACTGGGCGATATCCGTGGGCGTGGCCTGATGCTCGGCGTCGAACTGGTCGACCCGAACGGCGCGCCCGATGCGCTCGGTCATCCGCCAGCATTTGCGCGTCTGGCGCCGTTGGTGCAACGCGAATGTCTCAAGCGCGGGCTGATTCTGGAACTCGGCGGCCGCCATGGCGCAGTGGTGCGCTTCCTGCCGCCGCTGGTGATCACTGCCGCGGAGATTGATCGGGTGGCCGAGATCTTTGGTCGCGCATTGGCCGCTGCCGCCGCCACGCTGTAAATTTTTCCGCGCGGCGAACGTTCTTTCTACATACCCCGGCTGCATCCGTTATGCAGCCGACCTTACAACGATGGAGAACCAGCATGACGTCAGTATTCGACCGCGAGGACATCCTCTTTCAGGTCGTGGTCAACCACGAAGAGCAATACTCGATCTGGCCCGATTACAAAGCTGTGCCGCAAGGCTGGCGCACCGTGGGCAAGAGCGGCCTGAAAAAGGAATGCCTGGCCTATATCGAAGAAGTCTGGACCGACATGCGCCCATTGAGCCTGCGCCAGAAGATGGATGCGCAAGTCGCGGCGCAATAAGCGACCGGGCATAAAAAACCCGCTGGACCAGTGAGGGTCAGCGGGTTTTTTCATGTCTGGAGAGTGACGTTGTGGGTGCGGGCCTCTTCGCGAGCAGGCTCGCTCCCACAGGGGATCGCATTTCAACTGTGGGAGCGAGCCTGCTCGCGAAGAACGATTACGCGGACTTACTGAAACTACGCTCCGCTCAACCCCTTGAGCAACAAATCCACATTCCCCTCCAGCTCCGCCAGCGGATCCGCCGCGTCGGTACTCAACACCACCAGACGGCTGCCGGATTCAGCAATCGCCGCTTTCACCGGCTCCGCTGGCTGGCGATGGTGCAGCACCACCGCCACGTCATTGTCCTTGAGCGTCGCTGTCAGCTTCTTTAATTCATCTGGCGTCCACTCGGCATCAGGCCGTGCGTCCTGTCCAGCCAGTTCAAGGTTGAGGCTGCCAATCAGATAGCCGAAGTGATCGCTCAAGCTCATCACACTCAGGTTGTCCGCCTCGGCCAGACGCGCTTCGGTGTCTGCGCTGAGTTTCAGCAGACGCTGTTTCAACGCCGCCAGGTTGGCTTCGATCGCAGGTTTGGCGCTCGGTGCCAGGCGCACCAGGTCCGCGGCCATCACATCGGCCATGCGCCCCATGTTGTTGCTCGCCAGCCATGGCTGACTGTTCAGGCCATCAACCTGCAGGCCCGGCTGTACGGCGATGCCGGGCAGGGCGCCGTCGACCGGGCGCGCAGCATCGACTTCGACGATACGGATGTTGCTGCGCCGCGCGATCGGGTACAGCGGATCATCGGCCCACAGCGAACGCAGACCGATTACCGCGTCCGCGTCGGTGGCCAGTTTGCTCAGCGCCGGAGCGCCACGGCCGGTGAAATACGCAGTCTGACGGCTACCCGGAAGGTTGGCCGGCGCCGCACGTTCAAGTTTGACGTCGGTACCCTTGAGCAATGCTTCGCCCAATCCATAGGTGATCGGTAACGAGGCCAGAACGCGCAACGGTTTCGCAGTTTCAGCCGCCATCAACGGAGTGCAGACCACGCCACACAGGGCCATGGCCAGAGTCAGGTTACGCAATGAAAAAGCCATTTATCCAAGGTTCCCTTTCAGGCTGGGGACGACGCCGCGCGCAATGGCGGCGAGGGCGAAAGCGATGCCGGCGACCAGAATGATCGCGGCGCCGGACGGGATCGGCAGATCGAATACGATCGGCGCAAGAATCCCGCACAGGGTGCTGACGGTAGCGATCAGCACCGAGCACCAGAAAAACCCTTTCAGCGACTGACTGAGCAAGCGCGCCGCTGCCGCCGGAATCACCAGCAAGGCACCGACCAGAATCGCGCCAATCACCTTCACTGCCGCGACGGTGATCAAGGTCACCAGGATCACGAACAGGTAATCCAGGGTCTTCACCGCTACGCCACGCACCGCCGCCAGTTGCGGATTGAAACTGGCGAGCATGATGCGGTTGTACAGCGGCAGGGCGAGGGCCATGACCAGCGAACCGACGATCGCCAGCACCGCCAGATCATTGCCGTTGACGGTCAACACCGAACCGAACAGCACGTTTTCCAGAATGTGCACGTTGATCTTGCCGGCGAGAATCAGCAGCAGGCTCGCGCCCAGTGCCAGTGACACCGAGAGAAACACGCCGATCAGCGTATCCGGTGCCAGCCCGGTGCGGTTGCGCAGGTAGTTGAGCAGGATGCCGAACAGCAGGCAGTAGCCGAACAGGCTGCCGTACGGGCCGGTGTAGGGTTCGCCGAGCAGGATGCCGATGGCGACACCGGTCAACGCGGCATGGCCGACTGCTTCGGAAAAGAACGCGAAGCGCTTGACCACCACCAGCGTGCCGAGCCCGCCCAGCACCGGGCCGATCAGCAGGCCGGCGAGCAGGGCGTTGACGACAAAACCGTAGGCCAGCGCTTCCGGCAGATAACCGGAAGACGCCCAACCCTGGACCATCAAACGAAAGGCTTCGTAACTCATCAGACCGCGCTCCGTGGATGGGTGGAAAACAGCGTCAGCAGACGCTCCGGAGTCAGTGCCTGTTGCGGTGTGGCATCGAACAGCACGCGGCGGTTGAGACCGGTGACCCGATCGGCCAGCCGACCCACCGCTTCCAGATCATGCTCGATCCACAGCACGGTGATGCCCGCCGCGCGCCAGTCAGTGAGCAGACGTTCGAACACCTGGATCCCGGCCTCATCGAGGGCCGACATCGGCTCGTCGAGCACCAGCAATTGCGGTGCCGGGATCAAGCCCTGCGCGAGCAGTACCCGCTGCCGCTCACCACCGGACAGCGCGCCCATGCGCCGCTTGCGCTTGTCCTGCATGCCGACGCGCTCCAGTGCCTCGCCGATGGCACCGGCGTAGTGTTTGCTCAAACCGAGAAAGGCCGGACGGCGTTGACACATGGCGGCCATGAAATCGTCGACGGTCATCGGCAAGCCGCGATCGAACTCCAGCGCCTGCGGAACGTAACCAATGGTGCCGGGCTCGCCGTGCCAGTGCAGGCTGAGCCGGCCCTGATGCGGCATCTGCCCGAGCAGGGTCTTGATCAGCGAACTCTTGCCACCACCATTGGGGCCGACCAGCGCATGCACGCTGCCGGGCTGCACCTGGAAAGTGACCTTGTCGAGAATCGTCGTGCGCCCCAAGGTCAGGCTGATATCCGCAAACTCCAGCGCCGGCCCGGTTATCCCCTGTGGGAGCGAGCCTGCTCGCGAATGCGGTGTGTCATTCAACGAAGATGTTGCCTGATCCGGCGCCTTCGCGAGCAGGCTCGCTCCCACCGGGTTATTGGTGTTGTCAGGGATCAGGGTTTCTTTCGACGTCATGCCCCCGACTCCTGAATCGCCCGAACTACGGTGTTGAGGTTGCCGGTCATTTCCTTTTCGTACTTGTCGGCGGTGTATTCGCCGTAGGAAATGTGCGACAGCGGGTACAGCTTCACCCCGGATTCACGCTGGATGGTGTCGACGTAGCTGGATGGGAAATCCATCTCCGAGAAGATCACTTTGACGTCGAGTTCACGCAACTGGTCGATGGTCTTTTTCAGCTGACTCGGGCTTGGCTCGATGCCGTGGGCGGGCTCGACCACGGCCGTCACTTCCAGACCGAATTCACGCAACAGATAGTCGTAAGCCGCGTGCACCGTGGCCACGCGCAGTTCGGCGTTGGGTGCCTGGGTCAGTTTGGCCAAAGCGTCAGCGCGCATCTGCCGCAGGCGTTTGCCATAGGCACGCGCGTTCTGGGTGTAGGTCTTGGCGTTGTCCGGATCGATCTTGCCCAGCTCGCGGGCGATATTGTTGACCTGGGCGATGGAGGCGCTGATCGACAGGAACGTGTGCGGATTGACCACTTTGCCGGCGCCGCGCGCAGCGACACCGGTGGCCGCCAGCAATGGCACGTTCTCGTTGGCTTCGATGGTTTTGACGTTGGGTGTTTCGCTGGCGGCGATCATCCGGTCGGCGAAGTCGTCATGGCCGACGCCATTGAGCACGATCACGTCCAGCCCGCTGATGCGCTTGATGTCTTCGGCGCGCGGCTCGTAGGCGTGCGGATTGAACCCAGCAGGAATCAGCGGCACTACTTCGGCCTTGTCGCCGACGATGTTGGCGACGTAGCTGTAATACGGATGCAGAGTGATGCCGATACGCAGGCGTTTGCCTTGCTCGGCGCTGGCCAGTGGGCTCAACAGGCAGGCGCACAGGCCAAGCAGAAACAGGCGTAACAATGGACGGCGAGGAGATGAAATGGACATGGGCAAGCAGTCTTCTCTCGGATAAAGGCGAGGAATCAATGGCGATGTTCGCGGGTAACCCCGGCATCGAATTGCGCGACGATCTGTTTCCAGCCAGCGGCGGACAGCGCCGCGTCGGACAGATCCTCCGCAGGCGCGAGGTCGGCGCTGCGGTTCAGCCAGATGTCCGGCGCCGTGTTGGCGTCAGTGCCGACACGCATCAAAAACGAACCGGCGACATCAGGCGTCGCACTACGGCCGAAATAGGCACGATCGGCGAACATCTGCCATGCGTGACCGCCACGGCTGACCGAACTGGCATCCTGCGCGAACGGCGCGAAACCTTCGTCGGCCAGCACCTGTGGCGTCGGCAGGGCTTGTTGCTCTTCGCGCAGCAAGCGGATTTCGTCGAGGGTCACGCGCAGGTCGGCATAGATGCCTTGCTCAGCGGCGCTGAGATCGCGGCGGGCGTCGTACTGGTTGCTGGCGACCGGCTCCGGTTCATGGGAAACCCCGCGCCACGCCACCACCGAGCCGGCGACCGCGAGGATCAGCAGGCACAACAGCAGCACATTGAGGGTTTCATGACCGGCACCGGCCGGACGTACCACTTGCGTCGTCGGGGTGCTCATGGGGCTTCGATATCCGCCTGGTCGATTTCCACAACGTGGCCGGGGCCAGCGTCGAACAGCACATAGAACTCGCTGCCGGGCTTCTTGAACGTCAGGGTCGAGTCTTCTCCCAGTTTGCCCGGCACCAGAATGGTTTCGTCGTAGCCGATCACATCAAGGGTCACCCCCGGCGCGCCGCTGCCGTCGGAGAAACCGCCGGTGCATTTGATCTGTTCGGCATCGATGGCTTTGCATTCGCACATCGGGTTGTGCGCCAGGGCGCTGGCGCTGAAACCGGCGCTCAGCAGCAGCGCGGCGCTGGCGAGCAAACGGGTATGAAGGGGTGAGCGAGTCATGGTTTGGCTCCTTGTTTGTTCAGCCACGCAACCGTGGCAGGGGAGGCTTGGCTCAGGGGAATCGCGGCTTGGTGCATGCTGCCGTCCCAGCCTTCCATGGTGATCCACAGCTCGGCGTCAGGTTTGGTCTTTGCCGGGATCGGCATCTGCGTGCCCATGCGGTAAGGGGTGCCGAAGAAGATCGTGCCGGCGGCACGCAGGCTGCGCGGCTTGCCGATGCGCAGGTAAGTGGCCTTGACCTGTTCGACGCAGGTATCACAAACGGCGGCAGTGAAATCCTTCATATAGCCGGCCGGGCCGCTCAGGTGCGGCGCCTCTTCGCGTAACTCGGCCAGACGCAGGCTCCACGGGCCGACCTGAACCGTGCCTATTTCACGCTGGCCCAGGCCGCTGTCGCCGCGAAACAGCGAAGCATCGGCAAAGTATTTCGGCATGAAGCCCAGCGGGATCAGCAACAGCAGAACATTGATATGGAAGCGCCACTTGTGCCAGAAACGCGACAGGCGCGACGGCGGTGTGACCGAGATGGCTTTGTTCACAGGCTCGCCTCCGAAGTTTCACGGCGCAGCGCCGGTTGGGCGGTGACGCGGTTTTTCTTGTCCTCGCGTTTCAGCGCATTGGCGGTGGCCAACGCGGTGCGCTTGGTCCAGATCAGCAGACCGCTGAGGATCATCATGCTCAGCAACAGACCGAAGAAGAACCAGATCAACTTGATCCAGATTCCACCGAAGTCACCGGTGTGCAGCGGGCGCATGGATTCGGTGACGAATTCCAGCGAGGACCGATCGGACAGCAACCGTGAGGAAGCCATTTCGCCGTTGTACGGGTTGAGAGTCGCGGTCTGATACATCAGCGGATACCAGCCACGGCCGCTGACGCTCATGTGCGAGTAGGCATTGCCCGGCAGGTTGACGTAACTGGCCTCCAGCCCCGGAATCTTCTGCTGGGCGATTTCTATTGCGCGATCCAGGCTGATGCGCGGCGGCGGGGTGCCGGCTGCCGAGATCGGCACACTTTCGCGGGACATCGCCGGAATGATCGGCTCGCTGGAAATGGAAATCTGGTTATCGAACAGGATCGCTTTGATCAGGAACCAGATGCCGGTGATGGAAATCACCGCGATGAACCAGATCGACCAGATGCCGCACAGGCGATGGAAGTCGCCCCAGAAGATCCGCGCACCATGGCGTACACGCAGGGTCGGGCGCAAAAAACCTTTCCAGAAGCGCTTGTAGACCACCAGCCCGGTAATCAGCGACACCAGCATCGGCACGCCGAGCAATGACACCAGATACCAGCCCCAGCTGTAGCCGTTGGTGAACGGCACCAGCCACCAGCCGTGCAGGGCGCGGGTGAACGCCTTGAAATCGAAGGCCGGCGCGGTGCCCTGAATGACCCCCGTGTACGGATTGACATAGACCGTCAACGAGCGCCCGTCGGGGTAGCTGACTTCGACGTCGAGGGCAAAGTGCGACTCGTCCGGACGATTGATGCTCTGCACCAGGGTTTGCGGCTCGGCCTGTTTGATCGCGGCGAGGATCTGGTCGTAGCTCAGTCGCGGCGCGTCGTCCGACGGCTGACTGGCGCGCATTTGCGGGTTGGCCAGCCAGACAATCTCCTGGCTGACCACCGCCAGCGTGCCGGTGACACAGACGATCAGCACAAAGAACCAGATCGGCAACGCCAGCCAGCTATGCACCAGGAACCACAGTTTGGAACGGGATTTCTTCGACATGATTGCGCGTCTTGATTGCGGTGGAAGGGGCCGGGCTACGGGCTTCGCAGCACGGAACTCCCCCGGGAGACCGTTCGTGGCTTTTGCCTACGCGAACGGCCTGCATTCCTATAAGACGGATGAGCGAAGAAAATCCCGAAAGCGGATATGAAAGTAAATGTTTCGCAATTACATCGGCAGTGTATTTCTGCCGGTTGATCCGAGGTAAAAAACCCTCAACCTTGGTTAAACATCTCCATCGCCCGCTGGCGAATCTGCTCTTCGCTCAGATCCTCTTTGTGCGTGGCGAGAAACCACAGATGGCCGAACGGATCTATGAGCGTGCCGCTGCGATCACCATAAAACTGGTCTTTGACCTCGGAGACGCTTTGCGCCCCGGCATCCAGCGCTTGTTGAAAGGACTGGTCGACATCGGTGACATACAGGTGCAAGCCGATCGACACCGCCTGCTGCGGATTGCTCAACGGCCCCTGATCACAAGGGGTGCCAAGCATGATCGCGCTGTCGCCGATGCGCAGTTCGGCGTGGCCGATATTGCCGTCGGGCATGGTCAGGCGCATGACTTCGGTGGCGTTGAAGGCTTTTTTGTAGAACTCGATGGCCTCGGCAGCCTGTTGGATGCCGAGATACGGGGTAATGCTGTGATACCCCTCGGGAATGGGTTTGACGCTCATGACGTTCTCCCTGTTTTTGTTTTCAACAGATGTGGTTACACCGGACTTACCCGGAGCAATCACTATAGAACCGTCCTTACTGCACAGATTTTCCGCCGACGAGCAGCAATCATCATTCATCGCGAAAGTGCGGGCCTGGGCCTCGGTCACCGAGCATGTCGCCTTTATTGCGTAACGGACACGCTTCCATGGATAGACAGCCGCAGCCGATGCACCCGGTGAGCTGATCGCGCATCAGCGTCAATTGCCTGATTCGTTCGTCGAGCTCGCGCTGCCATTGTTCAGACAGCATTTTCCAGTCCGCCGCCGATGGCGCGCGATCCTGCGGCAGGATCTTCAGCGCTTCGCCGATTTCCGCCAGCGGTATTCCCAGCCGTTGCGCGACTTTGATCAACGCCACCCGGCGCAGGACGGCGCGCGGATAGCGGCGCTGATTGCCGGCATTGCGCTCACTCTTGATCAAACCTTTGGCTTCATAAAAGTGCAGCGCCGTGACCGCGACGCCACTGCGCGCCGAGACCTCCCCAACGGTGAGAGGCTTGTGCACCTGGTCTTTGCTGATCATGCTGAAAATACCCTTGACCTTGACTTAACTAGAGGTTTTACCCTGCAGCTCTTCGGGTCGCAAGGCTCGCTTCAAGATGAGTGGGGGCTTTCCATGAGCAATCGCAGCTTTACCCAATTGATCGAATTCGAAATCGAACCCCGCCAGCAAGCGGCGCTGGTCTCGGCACTGGCGACGCAGACCGAGGGTCTGGCTCTGCGTTACGACGGATTTCTCAGCGCCAGCGTGCAAGCCAGCGACGACGGCCGCCGAGTGTTGAGCTTTTTGCAGTGGCAAAGTCGCGAAGCGGGGGAGGCGGCATTTCGCAGTTTCGAACGCGGCGAAGAGGATTTCTGGCAGTTGATCCGTACGCATCGGGCGAAAACCGTGACCTTCAACTCGTTCCAGGTGCACAGCAGCATTGCCCGCAGCCACGACGACGCGCTGCACTGCCGTCTGCCGGTCAGCCAGTATTAGTGCCAACCTGATAGCCACTATTGAGAGCGTTGATTTCTGCGCGAGCGTGCCCGGGCGTAGCCTTTCTCCATCGACCCCACATTGCTCGCCAGGACGCTCCCATGAACCGTTTACTGACTGTTTCGCTGATGCTCGCTGTTTCCGTACTCGCCGGTTGTGCTGGCCATGTTTCGCCAGAGCTGCGTCCTTACACCGCTGAAGAATCCCGCGAGCTGGCGCTGGAGGCCCTGAACCGCAGCGGCTTGTCGTTCGACGAATACCACGCCAAAAAAGCCCAATTGCTCGGCCAGCCGCAGAAGACTTTCGGCTTCGATCAGCAGGGTGAGATGAGCG
The DNA here is from genome assembly GCF_030687105.1 of Pseudomonas sp. FP1762. Taxonomy (NCBI): domain Bacteria; kingdom Pseudomonadati; phylum Pseudomonadota; class Gammaproteobacteria; order Pseudomonadales; family Pseudomonadaceae; genus Pseudomonas; species Pseudomonas sp. FP1762. The sequence continues at coordinate 4,071,916 of NZ_CP117458.1, read as the reverse complement.
CCGAACGTGCCATACAGCTGCACGGCCGTCCAAGCTGACAGCAAACTGTACTGCTTGAAGTTTTCCCTAACTGTCCGTGGGTTTGCCGGGCCGTGTGGGATAGGGTCAACAGCTGAATGACCCTGGATGGACTGCCTCGATGAACCTCTCGCTTGATCTGCTGTTGGCCTTTGCCCTGTTTGCGCTTGTCACCTCGATCACACCGGGGCCGAACAACACCATGTTGCTGGCGTCCGGAGTGAATTTCGGTTTCAACCGCACCATTCCACACATGCTCGGCATCAGCTGCGGCTTCTTCCTGTTGGTGGTAGCGGTAGGCTTCGGCCTTGGCGCGGTGTTTCAGGCCTACCCGATTCTGTATACGGTGCTGCGTTATGTCGGCGCGGCGTATTTGTTGTATCTGGCGTGGAAAATCGCCCACTCCGGCCCGGTCGGCGACAGTGCCCACGGCGAGGCGAAACCGATCAGCTATCTGGGCGCCGCAGCGTTCCAGTGGGTCAATCCCAAAGCGTGGATCATGGCAATCGGTGCCATCAGCACGTACACGCCGATGCAGGGTTATTTCTATAACGTCGTGATCATCGCGGCGGTGTTCGCCATCATCAATCTGCCCAGTGTCGGCCTGTGGGCGGCGTGCGGCACGCTGTTGCGCAATGTGCTGAAAGATCCGCGCTGGTTGCGCGTGTTCAATTGGGGCATGGCAGCGCTGTTGGTGATCTCGCTGTATCCGTTACTTCTGGAAAGCTTTCACTGACGCATTGCTTCAATCGCCGGCCCGATGCCTGTTAAGCTCGGTTTCAGGAGCGTTCCTACGCACTTTTAAATGAAGCCCTACTTCTTTAACGGCATCCGATCAGGTATTGATGACGCTCTCGAACCCATGCACAGCCCACGAGGCTGTGCATTGTCGTTTGCAGACACGAGCCTCCTGATCCCGGAACACGCTCTGCGAGTCCTTTATGAACACACGTCCGTTGTATTTCGATTACGCCGCCACCACTCCGGTGGACGAGCGGGTCATCCAGGTGATGATCGAATGTCTGGGTTTTCACGGTAACTTCGGTAACCCGGCGTCCAGCTCCCACGCTTTCGGCCAGCAGGCCCGGCAGACGGTCGAGCAGGCGCGTCGGCAAGTAGCCGATCTGGTCGGCGCGCAGCCTGAGCAGATTGTCTGGACCTCCGGTGCCACCGAGTCCAACAACCTCGCCCTCAAAGGCGTCTCCCAGGCCCGTGGCATTTCCGGCGGGCACATCATTACCAGTCAGATCGAACACAAGGCCATTCTCGACACCGCGCGGCAATTGCAGGACTCAGGCATTGCCGTGACCTATCTGGTGCCGGACGCCCAAGGCTTGATCACGCCGCAAGCGGTCAGCGAAGCGATGCGTGATGACACCTTTCTGGTCTCGCTGATGCTGGTCAACAACGAGTTGGGCACGGTCAACGATGTCGAGGCGATTGGCGAGGTGGTGCGCAGTCGGCAGGCGTTGTTTCATGTGGATGCGGCGCAAGGCGCGGGCAAAGTCGCGATCAATCTGAGCCGCTGGCCGGTGGATCTGATGTCGTTTTCCGCACACAAACTCTACGGCCCCAAAGGCATCGGCGCTTTGTATGTCGGCCCGCAGGCGCAGCAACGCTTGCAGGCGCAGATTCACGGTGGTGGTCATGAAGGTGGCCTGCGCTCCGGGACCCTGGCGACTCATCAGATTGCCGGTATGGGCGCCGCATTCGCGCTGGCCGCCGACGCATTCGATGAAGAGAAAAAATCCATCATCGCTTTGCGCGAACGCTTGCTCGAACAGCTTTTGAAGTTGCCAGGCGTGCGCCTCAATGGCAGTGCCTCGCAACGTATTCCGCACACCCTGAGCCTGACCTTCAGCGAGGGCGAGTTCAACAGCGCCGCATTGAGCCATTCGATCGCGTTTTCCGCGACGTCGGCGTGTAATTCCGCAAGCAATGCGCCGTCCCACGTGCTGCTCGCGCTCGGGCACGATGCGCGGCTGGCGGGGCGCACCATTCGCTTGAGCCTCGGGCGGTTTACCAAAGTCGAGGATGTCGACAAGGCCGTTGACCTGATCACAACCGCCTGCGCCAGTGCTCCGGCATTCTGGGCGACAGGGCTCTAAACAGCAGACGCTTTCCATGGCCGCGAAGGCTACGAACAATAACGATGACGCGATTAGCAGGAGACATGATGAGTTCCCACACCTTGACCGAAGGATCGGTGCCTCAGCGCCTGGCGCATACCCGTGAACTGATGCGCCGCGAAGGCATCCATGCGCTGCTGGTGCCGTCCGCCGACCCGCATCTTTCGGAATACCTGCCGGGTTACTGGCAGGGCCGGCAATGGCTGTCGGGTTTCCACGGTTCGGTCGGTACGCTGATCGTCACCGCTGATTTCGCCGGTGTGTGGGCCGACAGTCGTTACTGGGAACAGGCGACGAAAGAGCTCAACGGCAGCGGCATCGAACTGGTCAAACTGCAACCGGGGCAGCCGAGCCCGCTGGACTGGCTGGCCGAACAAACCCCTGAGGGCGGCGTGGTTGCGGTCGACGGCGCGGTAATGGCAGTGGCTTCGGCGCGCACACTGAGCAGCAAGCTCGAGGCACGCGGCGCTCGCCTGCGCACCGATATCGACCTGTTAGAGGAAGTCTGGCGTGATCGCCCGAGCCTGCCGAACGCGCCGATCTATCAGCATCTGCCGCCGCAAGCGACTATCAGTCGTGGCGAGAAACTGGCGAAACTGCGCGAAACCTTGCAAGAACGTGGTGCCGACTGGCACTTCATCGCCACCCTGGATGACATCGCCTGGCTGTTCAACCTGCGCGGCGGAGATGTCTCCTTCAATCCTGTGTTTGTTTCGTTCGCTTTGATCAATCAGCAACAGGCCACGCTGTTTGTGGCGCTGAGCAAGGTCGATGCCGATCTGCGTGCCGTGCTCGAACAGGATGGCGTAACGCTACGTGATTACAGCGAAGTGGCCGATGCGTTGCGGTCTGTGCCGGGTGGCGCCAGCCTTCTGGTCGATCCGGCGCGAGTGACCACGGGGTTGCTGGATAACCTCGACAGTGGCGTGAAACTGGTCCAGGGCCTCAACCCGACTACGTTGGCCAAATCGCAGAAAAGCGAAGCCGACGCTCAACACATCCGTAAAGCGATGGAGCAGGATGGCGCGGCGTTGTGCGAATTCTTTGCCTGGCTGGAATCGGCGTGGGGACGCGAGCGCATCACCGAACTGACCATCGACGAGAAACTTACCGCTGCCCGTGAACGTCGTCCCGATTACGTTTCGCTGAGCTTCAACACGATTGCCGCGTTCAACGCCAATGGTGCGATGCCGCACTATCACGCTACCGAAGAGGAGCATGCGTTGATCGAGGGTGATGGTCTGTTGCTCATCGATTCCGGTGGTCAATACCTCGGAGGTACCACAGACATCACGCGCATGGTCCCGGTGGGTACGCCGACCCAGGAGCAGAAACAGGATTGCACGCGCGTGTTGAAAGGCGTGATTGCGCTGTCGCGGGCACGATTCCCGAAAGGCATTCTGTCCCCGCTGCTCGACGCCATCGCTCGTGCGCCGATCTGGGCTGACAACGTCGACTACGGCCACGGCACCGGTCACGGCGTGGGCTATTTCCTCAACGTTCACGAAGGTCCGCAGGTAATTGCTTATCAGGCGGCACCGGCACCGCAAACGGCAATGCAGCCGGGGATGATCACCTCGATCGAACCCGGCACCTATCGTCCGGGCCGCTGGGGTGTGCGCATCGAGAACCTGGCGATGAACCGTGAGGCCGGCAGCAGCGAATTCGGCGACTTCCTCAAGTTCGAAACCCTGACGCTGTGCCCGATCGATACCCGCTGCCTGATTGCTGACCTGCTGACTTACGAAGAAAAGCAGTGGCTGAACGACTACCACCGCGAAGTGCGTGAGCGACTCAGTCCATTGCTGGATGGCGCGGCGTTGAGCTGGTTGAACGAGCGCACTGTGGCCATTTGATCGATTTACCCAAGGCGCCGCTCGCGGTGCCTTGGGGCTTGGCTTCAGTCCTGGCGCAATGCCTCTTCCACGAAGTCGAGTCGATCCTGACCGAAGAACAACTGATCGCCGATAAACATGCTGGGGGCACCGAAAACGCCGCGTTTGATTGCGGCTTCGGTGTTTTCCTTGAGTGCGGCTTTTACTGATTCGTCGTTGGTCAGCGCGATTATCTCTTGGGGGTCGAAGCCGTTTTCAGTCAGCACGGCAGCAATGGTTTGCGGATCGTTGAGGTTACGACCTTCTACCCAAAGCGCCCTGAACAGGCAATCGACGAATTCGGCGAAACGCTGCGGCTGGCGCATCTGCATGCCAGTAACGGCACGCATCAATATCAGCGTGTTGATTGGAAAGTGCGGATTGAATCTGAGCTGTACGCCGTAGCGTTTGGCGAAGCGATCGAGGTCCTGAAACATGTAGCGGCCCTTGGCCGGAATCATTGCCGGCGAAGCGTTGCCGGTGGCTTTGAACACGCCACCCAACAGCATCGGGATGTAGATCAGTTCGCTCTGGGTATCGGCGCAGATTTTCGCTAGCTGGGTGTGCGCCAGATAGGTGGTGGGGCTGCCGAGGTCGAAATAGAATTCCACGGTTTTCGTCATGATCAAATCGCTCTCTTATTGTTGTAATGAGGGGGGAGGGCTTACCAGCGTTCGTTCCAAGGACGCAGGTCCAGCTCAAAAGTCCAGGCATCCCGTGGCTGACTGTGCAGAAACCAATAGTTTTCGGCGATGTGCTCTGGATCGAGAATGCCGTCCTGATCCTTGGTCGCGTATTTCTCGGGAAAGCTGTTGCGGATGAAGTCGGTATCGATCGCACCATCAACCACGACGTGGGCGACATGAATGTTCATCGGCCCCAACTCTCTCGCCATGCTTTGCGCGAGTGCGCGGATGCCATGTTTGGCTCCAGCGAAAGCGGCAAATCCAGAGGCGCCGCGCAGCCCGGCCGTGGCACCAGTGAACAGAATCGTACCGCGCTGCCGAGTCACCATGCGCTTGGCCACTTCACGGGCATTGAGAAAGCCGGAGAAGCAGGCCATCTCCCAGATCTTGAAATATTTGCGCGCGGTTTCTTCGAGAATGCTGCAGGGCACGTTGGCGCCGATGTTGAAGACAAAGGCCTCGATCGGGCCGACGCGGGTTTCGATGTCTTCGATCAAGGCGATGACGTCTTCTTCCTTGCGCGCATCGCAGGCAAAACCATGGGCCTCACCGCCCTCAGCGATGATTGCGTCAACCAGTGGCTGCAGCTTGTCGGCGCTGCGACGGGTTACGCAGGCAATGAACCCTTCACTGGCAAAGCGCTTGGCGATGGCCCCGCCCGTGGCATCGCCGGCACCGACAACCAACACGACCTTCTTGTTATTCATGGTTGAATCCCTTTGGGTTAACGATCGTTTAGTTAACGAACGTTATGCTAGGATCCGGGCAGCGTCAAGGCGATCTATTTTCAGGAGAGGACATGCGTTATTCACCCGGGCACAAATCGGAAACCCGCGAACGATTGCTGCAAAGCAGCGCAGTGTCGGCAAAAAAATCGGGGTTTTCCACGGTGGGCGTGGATGGCTTGATGAAAGCCATCGGCTTGAGTGGCGCGGCGTTCTATAGCCACTTTTCATCCAAGGATGCGTTGTTCGCTGCCATCGTCGAGCGAGAGTTGAGTGAAAGTCTTGAGCGCCTTGGTGGCCAGGGTGGTGCAGATAGGCAGCGGCTGGAGCGTTGTCTGAAGCAGTACCTGAGCATGGCCCACGTCGAGCAACCAGAGTCCGGTTGCGCGCTGCCGACATTGGGCGCAGAGGTTGCCCGTGCCGATATGCAGGTGCGTGAGCAGGCTGAACAGTGGATCTGCCGTCTTCAGCAGGGCTGGGCTGAGATCCTGGAAAGCGAGAGTCTGGCCTGGTCGGTGCTGTCGCAATGTGTGGGTGCGTTGGTGGTCGCGCGAATGCTGGCAACACCGGACGTGCAGCGTACGGTGTTGCGCTCGAGTCATGAGCAAATCACTCGTCAGCTCGCTTTGCCACGAGCCGAGTAGTTATTTGCAGATGACGATCATGCTGCGGCTGGTATAACCGGCGGGGTTCAGGCCGAACGGATAATCGCCAGGTTCCTCGACGGCATCCCCGGATTTGGCGATCACCTTGTAACCCTTGGGGGCGCAGGAGTTGGCTGCGCTGCTGTAGCACTTGTCCCATGAGGATGAAAGACCGGAACAGTTGATGTGCAGTCCCTTCTTGCCGCGTTTGACCTGGGTTTCCGAAGTCGCCGCGCAACTCGCGATCGCCAGCAGGGCGATCATTAGCAAAATTCGTTTCATTACCATCCTTAATAGCGGCCGCGAGTCTGGTGCTCGGGTCTGCCTGTATTCGCTCGCGTTTGCAGCGTGGTGCCGTCCTTTGCGAAAAAATCCATGCCTGGCGATGGGTTACGCAGCTAAACATGGCCTAAATGAGCGCCAATTACCAGAGCCACTTTCGCTACGCTTCAGTCAGCCGCGACAGCAGGCTTTGCTCCGCTACCCATGGTCATGGTTGCGCCCACTGAAGCCAGAATAATGCACAGGATGGCCAGCCATTGTGACAATGAAAGGTATTCCTGGAGAAAAAGCAGACCTGATAGTGCTCCGAAGGCCGGTTCGATACTCATGAGCGTGCCGAAGGTGCGCGCGGGCATACGCGTCAGCGCGACCATCTCCAGGGTGTAGGGCAGGGCGGTGGACAGAATGGCGACGCCGATAGCGACTGGAATCAACGATGGTGTAAGCAGCGCAGCACCGGCATGAACGATTCCGATCGGTGCCACGAACAGCGCGGCGATCATTACGCCGAGGGCTGCCGTCGTCACCCCGTTATCGGCGCCGGCCTTTTGCCCGAACAAAATGTACAGCGCCCAGCAGACCCCGGCGCCCAGCGCATAGCCCGCTCCGACCAGATCAATGCCGGCAGTGGTAGCGCCGGTGGGTATCAAGAGAAGCAAGCCGGCTGCAGCGAGCGCGATCCAGACAAAATCGATGGCGCGGCGGGAGGCATATATAGCTACCGCCAATGGGCCGGTGAATTCCAGCGCAACGGCGATGCCCAGCGGCACTGTGCGCAGCGACATATAAAAGAGGAAGTTCATTCCTCCCAGTGCCATCCCATAGACGATGACGGTACGAAGGGATTTGGCGGTCAACTTTGCGCGCCATGGGCGGAGCAACAGCAGCATGATGACGCTGGCAAAGATCAGGCGCAGCGTGGTTGTTCCTTGTGCGCCGATAATGGGGAACATGCTTTTGGCCAGAGAAGCGCCCGACTGGATGGACGCCATGGCTATCATGAGCAGGCAAACCGGAAACAATGTGGAAGCAAGGGAGCGGGGTTGATCATTCATTGCGCGGCAGCATCCAAGGCAAAAACACAGTATTGTTGTGGTAGTGGGCAATATACTGCGCATTGGATGGGGTCGCGTCTATATATAGAAAGCGTTTTTGCTGATTTGAAAGAAAAGCGAAATTAACGGTTGACGGCAGATTCCAGAGGTCTATAATTCGCCCCACTTCCGGCGCAGTCGAAACGGAAAACTCCTTGAGATTCAAAGAGTTACGCAGTTTTCGACAGCGGCTTGCTTCAGATCATCGAGGCCTGGGAGGAGTTGAAAGAGCAGCGATGTGTAGCTCTTTTAATGGTTCGATCTTCTCGGTCGAAAGCGGAGAAAAAGAGGTGTTGACAGCAGCGATTAACGCTGTAGAATTCGCCTCCCGCTAACGAGAGATCGGAAGCGCAAGTGGTTGAAGTTGTTGAAGAATTCTTCGAAAACTTCTGAAAATAATCACTTGACAGCAAATGAGGCTGCTGTAGAATGCGCGCCTCGGTTGAGACGAAAGATCTTAACCAACCGCTCTTTAACAACTGAATCAAGCAATTCGTGTGGGTGCTTGTGCAGTCAGACTGATAGTCAACAAGATTATCAGCATCACAAGTTACTCCGCGAGAAATCAAAGATGTAACCAACGATTGCTGAGCCAAGTTTAGGGTTTCTTAAAAACCCAAAGATGTTTGAACTGAAGAGTTTGATCATGGCTCAGATTGAACGCTGGCGGCAGGCCTAACACATGCAAGTCGAGCGGATGAGAGGAGCTTGCTCCTGGATTCAGCGGCGGACGGGTGAGTAATGCCTAGGAATCTGCCTGGTAGTGGGGGACAACGTTTCGAAAGGAACGCTAATACCGCATACGTCCTACGGGAGAAAGCAGGGGACCTTCGGGCCTTGCGCTATCAGATGAGCCTAGGTCGGATTAGCTAGTTGGTGAGGTAATGGCTCACCAAGGCGACGATCCGTAACTGGTCTGAGAGGATGATCAGTCACACTGGAACTGAGACACGGTCCAGACTCCTACGGGAGGCAGCAGTGGGGAATATTGGACAATGGGCGAAAGCCTGATCCAGCCATGCCGCGTGTGTGAAGAAGGTCTTCGGATTGTAAAGCACTTTAAGTTGGGAGGAAGGGTTGTAGATTAATACTCTGCAATTTTGACGTTACCGACAGAATAAGCACCGGCTAACTCTGTGCCAGCAGCCGCGGTAATACAGAGGGTGCAAGCGTTAATCGGAATTACTGGGCGTAAAGCGCGCGTAGGTGGTTTGTTAAGTTGGATGTGAAATCCCCGGGCTCAACCTGGGAACTGCATCCAAAACTGGCAAGCTAGAGTATGGTAGAGGGTGGTGGAATTTCCTGTGTAGCGGTGAAATGCGTAGATATAGGAAGGAACACCAGTGGCGAAGGCGACCACCTGGACTGATACTGACACTGAGGTGCGAAAGCGTGGGGAGCAAACAGGATTAGATACCCTGGTAGTCCACGCCGTAAACGATGTCAACTAGCCGTTGGGAGCCTTGAGCTCTTAGTGGCGCAGCTAACGCATTAAGTTGACCGCCTGGGGAGTACGGCCGCAAGGTTAAAACTCAAATGAATTGACGGGGGCCCGCACAAGCGGTGGAGCATGTGGTTTAATTCGAAGCAACGCGAAGAACCTTACCAGGCCTTGACATCCAATGAACTTTCCAGAGATGGATTGGTGCCTTCGGGAACATTGAGACAGGTGCTGCATGGCTGTCGTCAGCTCGTGTCGTGAGATGTTGGGTTAAGTCCCGTAACGAGCGCAACCCTTGTCCTTAGTTACCAGCACGTAATGGTGGGCACTCTAAGGAGACTGCCGGTGACAAACCGGAGGAAGGTGGGGATGACGTCAAGTCATCATGGCCCTTACGGCCTGGGCTACACACGTGCTACAATGGTCGGTACAAAGGGTTGCCAAGCCGCGAGGTGGAGCTAATCCCATAAAACCGATCGTAGTCCGGATCGCAGTCTGCAACTCGACTGCGTGAAGTCGGAATCGCTAGTAATCGCGAATCAGAATGTCGCGGTGAATACGTTCCCGGGCCTTGTACACACCGCCCGTCACACCATGGGAGTGGGTTGCACCAGAAGTAGCTAGTCTAACCTTCGGGGGGACGGTTACCACGGTGTGATTCATGACTGGGGTGAAGTCGTAACAAGGTAGCCGTAGGGGAACCTGCGGCTGGATCACCTCCTTAATCGACGACATCAGCTGCTGCATGAGCTCCCACACGAATTGCTTGATTCATTGAAGAAGACGATAGAAGCAGCCCGAAATTGGGTCTGTAGCTCAGTTGGTTAGAGCGCACCCCTGATAAGGGTGAGGTCGGCAGTTCGAATCTGCCCAGACCCACCAATTTTGTGTGGGAAACGCCTGTAGAAATACGGGGCCATAGCTCAGCTGGGAGAGCGCCTGCCTTGCACGCAGGAGGTCAGCGGTTCGATCCCGCTTGGCTCCACCACTACTGCTTCTGAAGTTTGAAAGCTTAGAAATGAGCATTCCACCGGTTTGGTGATGAATGTTGATTTCTAGTCTTTGACTAGATCGTTCTTTAAAAATTTGGGTATGTGATAGAAAGATAGACTGAACGTTACTTTCACTGGTAACGGATCAGGCTAAGGTAAAATTTGTGAGTTCTCTTAGTTGAGAAATTCGAATTTTCGGCGAATGTCGTCTTCACAGTATAACCAGATTGCTTGGGGTTATATGGTCAAGTGAAGAAGCGCATACGGTGGATGCCTTGGCAGTCAGAGGCGATGAAAGACGTGGTAGCCTGCGAAAAGCTTCGGGGAGTCGGCAAACAGACTTTGATCCGGAGATGTCTGAATGGGGGAACCCAGCCATCATAAGATGGTTATCTTGTACTGAATACATAGGTGCAAGAGGCGAACCAGGGGAACTGAAACATCTAAGTACCCTGAGGAAAAGAAATCAACCGAGATTCCCTTAGTAGTGGCGAGCGAACGGGGACTAGCCCTTAAGTGGCTTTGAGATTAGCGGAACGCTCTGGAAAGTGCGGCCATAGTGGGTGATAGCCCTGTACGCGAAAATCTCTTAGTCATGAAATCGAGTAGGACGGAGCACGAGAAACTTTGTCTGAATATGGGGGGACCATCCTCCAAGGCTAAATACTACTGACTGACCGATAGTGAACTAGTACCGTGAGGGAAAGGCGAAAAGAACCCCGGAGAGGGGAGTGAAATAGATCCTGAAACCGTATGCGTACAAGCAGTGGGAGCAGACTTTGTTCTGTGACTGCGTACCTTTTGTATAATGGGTCAGCGACTTATTTTCAGTGGCGAGCTTAACCGAATAGGGGAGGCGTAGCGAAAGCGAGTCTTAATAGGGCGTCTAGTCGCTGGGAATAGACCCGAAACCGGGCGATCTATCCATGGGCAGGTTGAAGGTTAGGTAACACTGACTGGAGGACCGAACCGACTACCGTTGAAAAGTTAGCGGATGACCTGTGGATCGGAGTGAAAGGCTAATCAAGCTCGGAGATAGCTGGTTCTCCTCGAAAGCTATTTAGGTAGCGCCTCATGTATCACTGTAGGGGGTAGAGCACTGTTTCGGCTAGGGGGTCATCCCGACTTACCAAACCGATGCAAACTCCGAATACCTACAAGTGCCGAGCATGGGACACACGGCGGGTGCTAACGTCCGTCGTGAAAAGGGAAACAACCCAGACCGTCAGCTAAGGTCCCAAAGTTATGGTTAAGTGGGAAACGATGTGGGAAGGCTTAGACAGCTAGGAGGTTGGCTTAGAAGCAGCCACCCTTTAAAGAAAGCGTAATAGCTCACTAGTCGAGTCGGCCTGCGCGGAAGATGTAACGGGGCTCAAACCATACACCGAAGCTACGGGTATCATCTTCGGATGATGCGGTAGAGGAGCGTTCTGTAAGCCTGTGAAGGTGAGTTGAGAAGCTTGCTGGAGGTATCAGAAGTGCGAATGCTGACATGAGTAACGACAATGGGTGTGAAAAACACCCACGCCGAAAGACCAAGGTTTCCTGCGCAACGTTAATCGACGCAGGGTTAGTCGGTCCCTAAGGCGAGGCTGAAAAGCGTAGTCGATGGAAAACAGGTTAATATTCCTGTACTTCTGGTTATTGCGATGGAGGGACGGAGAAGGCTAGGCCAGCTTGGCGTTGGTTGTCCAAGTTTAAGGTGGTAGGCTGAGATCTTAGGTAAATCCGGGATCTTAAGGCCGAGAGCTGATGACGAGTGTTCTTTTAGAACACGAAGTGGTTGATGCCATGCTTCCAAGAAAAGCTTCTAAGCTTCAGGTAACCAGGAACCGTACCCCAAACCGACACAGGTGGTTGGGTAGAGAATACCAAGGCGCTTGAGAGAACTCGGGTGAAGGAACTAGGCAAAATGGCACCGTAACTTCGGGAGAAGGTGCGCCGGTGAGGGTGAAGGACTTGCTCCGTAAGCTCATGCCGGTCGAAGATACCAGGCCGCTGCGACTGTTTATTAAAAACACAGCACTCTGCAAACACGAAAGTGGACGTATAGGGTGTGACGCCTGCCCGGTGCCGGAAGGTTAATTGATGGGGTTAGCTAACGCGAAGCTCTTGATCGAAGCCCCGGTAAACGGCGGCCGTAACTATAACGGTCCTAAGGTAGCGAAATTCCTTGTCGGGTAAGTTCCGACCTGCACGAATGGCGTAACGATGGCGGCGCTGTCTCCACCCGAGACTCAGTGAAATTGAAATCGCTGTGAAGATGCAGTGTATCCGCGGCTAGACGGAAAGACCCCGTGAACCTTTACTATAGCTTTGCACTGGACTTTGAATTTGCTTGTGTAGGATAGGTGGGAGGCTTTGAAGCGTGGACGCCAGTTCGCGTGGAGCCATCCTTGAAATACCACCCTGGCAACTTTGAGGTTCTAACTCAGGTCCGTTATCCGGATCGAGGACAGTGTATGGTGGGTAGTTTGACTGGGGCGGTCTCCTCCTAAAGAGTAACGGAGGAGTACGAAGGTGCGCTCAGACCGGTCGGAAATCGGTCGTAGAGTATAAAGGCAAAAGCGCGCTTGACTGCGAGACAGACACGTCGAGCAGGTACGAAAGTAGGTCTTAGTGATCCGGTGGTTCTGTATGGAAGGGCCATCGCTCAACGGATAAAAGGTACTCCGGGGATAACAGGCTGATACCGCCCAAGAGTTCATATCGACGGCGGTGTTTGGCACCTCGATGTCGGCTCATCACATCCTGGGGCTGAAGCCGGTCCCAAGGGTATGGCTGTTCGCCATTTAAAGTGGTACGCGAGCTGGGTTTAGAACGTCGTGAGACAGTTCGGTCCCTATCTGCCGTGGACGTTTGAGATTTGAGAGGGGCTGCTCCTAGTACGAGAGGACCGGAGTGGACGAACCTCTGGTGTTCCGGTTGTCACGCCAGTGGCATTGCCGGGTAGCTATGTTCGGGAAAGATAACCGCTGAAAGCATCTAAGCGGGAAACTTGCCTCAAGATGAGATCTCACTGGAACCTTGAGTTCCCTGAAGGGCCGTCGAAGACTACGACGTTGATAGGTTGGGTGTGTAAGCGCTGTGAGGCGTTGAGCTAACCAATACTAATTGCCCGTGAGGCTTGACCATATAACACCCAAGCAATTTGCTGACCTGAAAAGGCACCAGATTGCGGTGTGTGAAGACGAAACGAACCGAAAGTTCGAAACGCACAAACACCAGCTGTCACATACCCAATTTGCTGAAGCGAGGCCATCCGGTCCCGAGTCAGTACCCGAATTTCTTGACGACCATAGAGCGTTGGAACCACCTGATCCCATCCCGAACTCAGCAGTGAAACGATGCATCGCCGATGGTAGTGTGGGGTTTCCCCATGTGAGAGTAGGTCATCGTCAAGATTAAATTCCGAAACCCCAATTGCGAAAGCAGTTGGGGTTTTGTTTTGCCTGCGAGAAAGTTTTTAGCCTGCCACCGGGGAAATTCATCCTGAAGTGGATGGCGAGTTTTGGTATGGTGCAGCTCGTTTTTTAACGGACTGATGTCCTGCCCACGGATCGGCACTCATTTACGTCTAAGAGTTGCTGTAGAAATGCCTGAACCAATCCCGATCAAGGACCATGAAAAAGAGACGAGGCTGGTCAACAAACGCTTGATTGCCTGTGCTCTGTTCGTGTTCGCCATCAGCTGCGCTTTGGTGGTGCGCCTGTACATTCTCCAGGTCGTGGAATTCGATTACCACTCGACCATCTCCGAAAACAACCGTGTCCATGTCCTGCCGATACCGCCGACGCGGGGATTGATCTACGACCGCAACGGCGTATTACTCGCCGACAACCGTCCCAGCTACAACCTGACCATCACCCGTGAGCGTGCAACCGACGTCAATCAAGAATTGGACGAAGTCATCAACTTGCTGCACTTGCCTGCTGAAGACCGTACGGTATTCGACAAGGCGATGAAGCAATCCCGGCATCCATTCACACCGGTCACACTGTTTTATGAGCTGACGGAAGAGCAGATCGCCGTCCTGGCGGTGAACGAATTTCGCCTGCCGGGGATTGATGTCGAACCGCAGTTTGTCCGGCACTATCCTCTCGGCGCACATTTCGCTCATTCGATCGGTTATGTCGGTCGGATCAATGAAAAGGAAGCTAAAACCCTCGACTCCGTGGAGTACCGAGGTACGCAGTCCATTGGTAAAACCGGTATCGAGCGTTTCTATGAGGCGCAGTTACACGGCCATGTCGGTTACGAAGAAGTCGAGACCAATGCTCAAGGCCGCGTGCTGCGGGTGCTCAAACATACCGATCCGGTGCCAGGTAAAAACATCGTCCTCAGTCTTGACGTCAAACTGCAGGAAGCCGCCGAAGCTGCTTTGGGCGACCGTCGTGGTTCAGTGGTAGCTCTCGACCCGTCCACCGGAGAAGTGCTGGCGATGGTCAGCAATCCGAGTTTCGATCCGAATCTGTTCGTCACCGGGATCAGTTCGAAGGAATATTCAGCGCTGCGGGATTCCATCGATCGGCCATTGTTCAACCGCGTGTTGCGTGGTCTGTACGCCCCGGGCTCGACGATCAAGCCGGAAGTCGCTATCGCTGGTCTGGACGCCGGCGTCGTGACCCCGCAGACCCGCGTATTCGATCCCGGCTATTACCAATTACCGGACTTCGACCACAAGTATCGCAACTGGAACCACAGCGGTGATGGTTGGGTGGACATGGACGCGGCGATCATGCGCTCGAACGACACCTACTTCTATGATCTGGCGCACAAGCTTGGCATCGATCGTCTGCACGACTACATGGCGATGTTCGGCCTTGGTGAAAAAGTCTCGCTGGACATGTTTGAAGAGTCCCCCGGTCTGATGCCGTCGCAAGCGTGGAAACGCGCTACACGGCGACAGGCCTGGTATCCCGGCGAGACGGTTATTCTCGGCATCGGCCAGGGATACATGCAGGTCACACCGCTGCAATTGGCCCAGGCCACTGCCCTGATCGCCAATAAGGGGATATGGAATCGGCCGCATTTGGCCAAGTCGGTCGACGGTGTAGCACCGGTCGACGAGCATCCAATGCCAAATATCCTGCTTAAAGATCCGCGCGATTGGGAGCAGGTCAACCACGGTATGCAGATGGTCATGCACGATGCTCGAGGCATTGCCCGTGCGGCCGCTGCGGGGGCGCAATATCGCATCGCCGGCAAGAGTGGTACGGCGCAGGTGGTGGCGATCAAGCAGGGTGAGCGTTACAACCGTGAGAAAACCCTCGAGCGCCACCGTGACAACGCCCTGTTTGTAGGATTCGCACCGGCCGAGCATCCGAAGATCGCCATCTCGGTAATGATCGAGAACGGCGAGGCGGGTGGTCGTGTTGCCGGTCCAGTAGTGCGGCAGATCATGGACGCCTGGTTACTCGATCAGGATGGTCACCTTAAACCTCAATACGCTGCGCCGAGCAAAGCGCCGGGCGATCCTCACGTCTGAGGCGTAACGGTTCACAGCACAGGCTCCGTAAGCGGCGCCTGTGATTACGCACCGGGTACCGGGCAGCTCATATCACCTTCCTCACATTTCAAATACTGCTTGAGGGTTTCTACTCTGGCCTTGGTTACGTCTGTAAGACAACTACTGTAAACCAATGGATACACACTCCCGCCTGCCACCCCAGAAGCCGAAAACTTGCACTCGGCATCCCGAAAGCTGACCCACGCCCGCTGCGCGTTGACCAGCAGCTTCTTTCCGTCCGGGTTGTCCTTCAGGCGTCCGGTGATCTGCTGATAGAGCGTATTCAGTTCCTTGTCTGCCGCTTTGAAGGCTTGCCCCGCGCATTGATTCATCGTCGCCTGATCGCTGGCGTTGGCGCAATCAACGGCGGCATGGGCGAAAGGGGCAAACAAAAAGGGCGCAGAGGCCAGAAGCAGACGCACTGACATAAGGTTCTCGCTGTATCGAGTGGAAAGAGTGTATCGAGTGTTATGTACGTAGCCGGGAGGCCTCAAGCAAGCGATCCGCAGTGGCCGTAATTTCCTCGCCGTCATGCAGCCGCTCCAGCCAGTGCTCGGGAATTGCCCGAGCGCCGTAGTAAGTACCGGCCAACTGACCCACGATAGCAGCTGTGGTATCCGCATCATCGCCGAGATTGGCTGCTTTCAGTATCGCGTCAGCGTACGTTTGCGTGTGATGGAAGCACCACAAAGCGGCTTCCAATGATTGCACGCTATAGCCGCTGCCCTTGATTTCGTTTTCTTTTTTGCCGAGATACTCACCCCGCGCGATCGCAACCACCTTGGGTTGCGAATACTCTGCAAGTAGCGATTGGCGCAGTTGCGTTTTGTCGGCTCCCTCAAGCGCTCGTGCGATCAGATCAGCCAGCAATTGGCAGCACTCGATTGCCTCCGGCGCCGCATGGGTTGTGCGCGAACTGTCGGCAGCGTGGATCTGGATCTGTCTAGCGTCGGGAAAATAAAACAGTACGACAGGAGCCAATCGCATCAGCGACCCGTTGCCAGCAGTCAATGGATCAGTCGACCCCGCGAAAGGCTTCCCGGTTCGCTGAAACTGTTCCAGCGCCTGGCTAACGGTCATGCCGATGTCGAAACATTCCCCGGTGGAGCTCAGGTATCCCCATTTCCACCAATTGAGATAGCGGCCCATCTGATCAGCCGCGTCGAAACCGTTTTTGCGCAGCAGGCTCTCGGCCAGGCAGAGTGCCATTGAGGTGTCATCGGTCCATTGCCCTGGCTTGAGCTGGAACGGGCCACCGCCGACCATGTCGCTCAGCGGCTGGAATGATCCTCGCGGCTGGAACTCAACTGTTGTGCCGACCGCATCGCCGCAAGCCAGGCCGAGGAGGGCGCCGCGATACCGATCGGCAAGAGAGGGCTGCATGATTCGTCCTTGTTTCTGCGGATTCGCTGGAAAGATAACAGGTCAGGCGGCGCCGATCACAGAGCGCAAACTACCGCAGGATGTGTCCGCTCGAATCGATGCCTGCAGCGCCTGGATACAACTTCGCATTGGACATGTGGTCATACAGGCCTAGTGTTCAGAACAGGAGGTGACGTATGAAACCAGTACCTAACAGTTTCGAACGCAAGATCACGCTCAAGGCGTCGCGTTCCCATGTCTGGCGCGCATTGGTCGATGCAGAGGCGTTCGGTCAGTGGTTTGGCGTGGCACTTGAGGGCCGGCGCTTCATTGCCGGTGAGTGGACGCAGGGCCAGGTCACGTACCCCGGTTATGAACACGTATTGTGGAATGTGCTGATCGAGCGGGTCGAGCCGCAGCAGTTGTTTTCTTTCCGCTGGCACCCGTATGCGGTCAACCCGAAGATCGACTACTCGCAAGAGCCGACCACGCTGGTCAAGTTCGAATTGCAGGACTTCGAGGACGGCACTCTACTCAAGGTCTCGGAGTCCGGCTTCGCGCACATCCCTGATATCCGTCAGAAAGAGGCGTATTACATGGACAGTCGCGGCTGGGAGGAGCAGTTGAGCAGGCTTGAACAGTTTCTCGCCGAAAGCGCCAGGGCTCGTGAAAGCGGCGGTGCCTGACAGGTCTAAGGGTTTTCGGCAGTGTTTGTATGGCGAATGTCTTACACGCATTGGTAGCTTTTACGACTATTGCTGATTGGATCCACTGGGTAATCTACACACATCAACTGAGACACAGGGAGTGTTTCAGGATCATGGACGATCGACCATCGCAAGGATCGCTGCCGACAGGGAGTCGATAATGGTCTTGGGAAAAACCCGCTTCGGCGGGTTTTTTTTCGCCTGAATGTAGGAGCCGCCGAAGGCTGCGATCTTTTGATCCTGCTTTTAAAAGCCAGGTCAAAAAGATCACAGCCTGCGCGAATGTCATCCCGTCACGAAGCAATCAACTGCCGCAACACATAATGCAGGATCCCCCCGGATTTGAAGTACTCGACCTCATTCAGCGTATCAATGCGGCACAAGACTTCGATTCTCTCCTGACGCCCATCCTCCCGAGTGATAACCAGCGGCAGGTTCATCCGCGGCCTCAGCTCGACGCCGGTCAATCCCAGAATCTCGAACGTCTCTTTGCCGGTCAGATTGAGACTCTTGCGATTCTGATCAAGCTTGAACTGCAACGGCAGCACACCCATGCCGACCAGATTAGAGCGGTGAATACGTTCGAAGCTCTCCGCAATCACCGCTTTGACGCCCAGCAGATTGGTGCCTTTCGCCGCCCAGTCACGGCTCGACCCGGTGCCGTACTCCTGACCGGCAATCACCACCAACGGCGTACCCGACGCCTGATATTTCATCGCTGCGTCATAGATCGCCATTTTTTCCCCGGTGGGAATGTAAAGTGTGTTGCCACCTTCCTCGCCACCCAGCATCTCGTTGCGAATACGGATGTTGGCAAACGTACCGCGCATCATCACTTCATGATTGCCGCGACGGGAACCGTAGGAGTTGAAGTCGCGCGGCTCCACGCCTTTTTCCTGCAGGTATCGCCCGGCCGGGCTGTCGATCTTGATGTTGCCGGCGGGGGAGATGTGGTCGGTGGTCACTGAATCGCCGAGCAAGGCCAAGACCCGCGCGCCTTTGACGTCTTTGACTTCCGGCAGAGGGCCGGAAATGTCGTCGAAGAAAGGTGGATGCTGAATGTAGGTCGAATTGTCCTGCCACACGTAAGTCGCCGCTTGCGGCACCTCGATGGCCTGCCATTGCTCATCACCGGCAAACACTTCGGCGTATTCCTTGTGGAACATCGCCGTGTTGACCTGATTCACCGCTTCGGCGATTTCCCGGCTGCTCGGCCAGATATCGCGCAGGTATACCGGATTGCCCTGCTGATCCTCACCCAGCGGTTCGCTGCTGATGTCGGTGCGCACGCTGCCAGCCAGTGCGTAGGCGACGACCAGCGGAGGCGAGGCCAGCCAGTTGGTTTTCACCAGCGGGTGTACGCGACCTTCGAAGTTGCGGTTGCCGGACAAGACCGACGCGACGGTCAGATCGGCTTTCTGAATGGCTTTCTCGATCGGCTCCGGCAGTGGCCCGGAGTTGCCAATGCAGGTGGTGCAACCGTAGCCAACTAACGAAAACCCGAGCTGATCAAGGTATTGAGTCAGCCCGGCAGCCTTGTAATAGTCGGTGACGACTTTCGAACCGGGGGCCAGTGAGCTTTTGACCCAAGGCTTGCGCGTCAGACCTTTCTCGACAGCTTTTTTCGCCAGCAGTCCAGCAGCCATCATCACGCTCGGGTTGGAGGTGTTGGTGCAGGAGGTAATCGCGGCGATGACCACTGCACCGTTTTTCAGGCGATAGGTCTTGCCCTCGTATTCGTAGTCCGCTTCGCCCACCAGATCGGCGTTGCCCACTGCTACGCCGCCGCCACCCTCGCTTTCCAGGCGTCCTTCTTCCTTGCTGGTGGGTTTGAATTGCAGGTCGATGAAATCACTGAAGGCCTGCGCGACGTTCGGCAGCGAGACGCGATCCTGCGGACGTTTCGGTCCGGCCAGGCTGGCCTCGACGCTGCCCATGTCCAAAGCCAGGCTGTCGGTGAACACCGGCTCCTGACCCGGCAGACGCCACAGGCCTTGAGCCTTGGTGTAGGCCTCGACCAGTTTCACCACTTCCGGCGGCCGGCCGGACAGGCGCAGGTATTCCAGCGTGACATCGTCGACCGGGAAGAAGCCGCACGTCGCACCGTATTCCGGGGCCATGTTGGCGATGGTTGCGCGGTCGGCCAGTGGCAGATCGGCGAGACCATCGCCATAGAACTCGACGAATTTGCCGACTACGCCTTTCTTGCGCAGCATCTGCGTTACGGTCAGCACCAGATCGGTGGCGGTGATGCCTTCCTTGAGTTTGCCGGTGAGTTTGAAGCCGATCACTTCCGGAATCAGCATCGATACCGGTTGCCCAAGCATCGCCGCTTCCGCTTCGATCCCGCCCACGCCCCAGCCGAGAACGCCGAGGCCGTTGATCATGGTGGTGTGGGAGTCGGTGCCGACCAGCGTATCGGGAAACGCGTAGGTGCGGCCATCCTCGTTTTTGGTCCAGACGGTGCGGCCGAGGTACTCAAGGTTGACCTGGTGGCAGATGCCGGTACCCGGCGGGACCACGCTGAAGTTATCGAACGCACTCTGGCCCCAGCGCAGAAAGGCATAGCGCTCGCCGTTGCGTTGCATTTCGATGTCGACGTTCTGTTCAAACGCACTGGCGCTGCCAAACTTGTCGACCATCACCGAGTGGTCGATCACCAGATCCACCGGCGACAACGGATTGATCCGCTGCGGATCGCCGCCGGCCTTGGCCATTGCCGCACGCATGGCGGCGAGATCGACCACGGCGGGGACGCCGGTAAAATCCTGCATCAATACACGGGCAGGGCGGTACTGGATTTCCCGATCAGAGCGGCGCTCCTTGAGCCAGGCGGCGATGGCTTTGAGGTCAGTGCCGGTGACGGTTTTTTCGTCTTCCCAGCGCAGCAGATTTTCCAGCAGTACCTTCAACGACATCGGCAGCTTGTCGAGGTCGCCCAGGCTTTTGGCGGCTTCCGGCAGGCTGAAATAATGGTAGGTCGTGGCATCGATTTGTAGGGTTTTCAGTGACTTCAGACTATCGAGGGACGGCATTACGATCACTCCTTTGAGTCCGCACGGCTACGGACTGAGGGGACGGGCAGAGCATTAAACCTAGCCCTGTTTTGAGTAGCTGGCTAATAACTGGACTCTATCGGCGCAACCATGGTTCCGACTTCAGCTATCATGCGCCGGTTTTCGTGACAGGCATTGCGGCAACGCAAGGCTTGAGCATCGCGCAACGGTCGAATGATCGACCGTTGCCCAGGAGTAAGAATGAACACCCTATTCATGCATTGCCGGCCCGGCTTCGAAGGCGAAGTCTGTTCGGAGATTTCCGATCTCGCCGCCCGTCTCAATGTCGCCGGTTACGCCAAAGCCAAAACCGCCACGGCCTGCGCCGAGTTTGTCTGCACTGAAGCCGACGGCGCCGAACGCCTGATGCGCGGTCAGCGTTTCGCCGAATTGATCTTCCCTCGGCAGTGGGCGCGGGGCTTTTTCATTGATCTGCCGGAAAACGATCGCATCAGCGTAATCCTCGCGCACATGGCCGATTTCCCGGTGTTTGGCAGTCTGTGGCTGGAAGTGGTCGATACCAATGACGGCAAGGAACTGTCGAACTTTTGCAAAAAGTTCGAAGGCCCCCTGCGCAAGGCGCTGACCGCCGCTGGCAAACTGGTGGAAGACGCCAGCAAGCCGCGTTTGTTGCTGACCTTCAAAAGCGGACGCGAAGTGTTCCTCGGCATGGCCGATGCCGGCAATTCGGCAATGTGGCCGATGGGCATTCCACGCCTGAAGTTTCCTCGCGAGGCGCCCAGCCGTTCGACCTTGAAGCTGGAGGAGGCGTGGCACCACTTCATTCCACGTGATCAGTGGGAAGATCGCCTGCACAGCGACATGACCGGCGTTGACCTCGGCGCCGCACCGGGCGGCTGGACCTGGCAACTGGTCAACCGGGGCATGCTGGTGACGGCGATCGACAACGGCCCGATGGCTGAAAGCCTGATGGAAACCGGATTGGTCCAGCATCTGATGGCGGACGGTTTTACCTTCAAGCCGAAGCAGCCGGTGGACTGGATGGTTTGCGACATCGTCGAGAAACCGGCGCGCAACGCGGCGATGCTGGAAGAGTGGATCGGCGAGGGGCATTGCCGCGAGGCGGTGGTCAACCTGAAGCTGCCGATGAAACAGCGTTATGCCGAAGTGAAACGTCTGCTCGAGCGCATTGCCGATGGTTTCAAGGCTCGTGGGATCAAGGTTGATATCGGCTGCAAGCAGCTGTATCACGACCGCGAGGAAGTGACTTGCCATCTGCGCCGGCACGACACCAGGAAAACCAAATCGCGCTGACACAACACTGAACCTGTGGGAGCGAGCCTGCTCGCGAAAGCGGTGGGGCAGCCAGCGATGTGTTCACTGACGGATTGCCCTCGCGAGCAGGCTCGCTCCCACATGGGTTGGACGATATCCCAAGCAATGCGCGACAATGCCGGCCAGTTTCTGGAGTGAACCATGAGTGAAATGATCGATACCCCGGTCGACGGCACCCTCGACGCCACCGGCCTCAATTGCCCGGAGCCGGTGATGATGCTGCACCAGCACATCCGCGATCTGGTGCCCGGCGGCTTGCTCAAGGTGATCGCCACCGATCCCTCGACCAAGCGCGATATCCCCAAGTTCTGCGTGTTTCTTGACCATGAGCTGGTCAGCCAGCACGAAGAGGCCGGCACCTATCTGTACTGGATTCGCAAGAAGTCCTGACTCAGGGCAAAAAAAGACCTGCAAATGCAGGTCTTTTTTTATGGGTGATCAACCCATCGAACGACTGATCCGAATGCGTTTGCGCGCACTGCGTGTCAGACGAATCGACAGCATCAACGCTGCGCAGCTCAAGCCGACAATCAAACCCTGCCACAAACCGCTCGGACCGCGTGGCTCGCCGAGCCAATCGGTCAGGCCCAGCGCATAACCGACCGGCAAACCAATCCCCCAGTAGGCGAAGAGAGTCAGGATCATCGTCACCCGAGTGTCCTGATAGCCACGCAGTGCGCCGGCGGCAGTCACCTGGATTGCATCGGAAAACTGGAACAGCGCCGAATAGACAATCAGCATCGCCGCAATGTGAATCACCGTTGGATCAGCGGTATAGATCGCCGCAATCGGCTCGCGCAGCGCCAGCATCAGGCTCGCCGACAGGCAGGCGTAGGCCAGCGCCGTGCCCATGCCGACTCCGGCGGCAAAGCGCGCTTCACGCGGTTCTTCGCGCCCAAGCGCCTGACCGACACGCACGGTGACCGCCATGCCCAGCGAATAGGGAATCATGAATACCAGCGAGCTGACGTTCAGCGCGATCTGATGCCCGGCCACCACCGTCGCGCCGAGGCTGCCGATCAGCAGGGCGATCACGGCAAAAATGCTCGACTCGGCAAACACCGCGATGCCGATCGGCAAACCAATCGACAGCAGACGTTTGATCACCGCCCACTGCGGCCAGTCGAAACGGCTGAACAATTCGCTTGAGCGATAGGCCGGTGCCCAGCGTTCGTACCCGGCCAGGCCCAGCGCCATTACCCACATCACGATCGCCGTGGCCCAGCCGCAGCCGACGCCGCCCATGGCCGGCACGCCAAAGTGACCGTAGATGAAGATGTAGTTCAGCGGGATGTTCAGCGCCAGACCACAGAGGCCCAGCACCATGGCCGGGCGGGTGCGGCCGATGCCGTCGCTGGTGCAGCGCAGCACGTGATAGAGGGCCACCGCCGGCAAGCCGCTGGCGATGCCGTGCAGATATTGCATGCACGGGCCGATCAGCTCGGGATCGACCTTCATCAGGTGCAGCACCGGCTCGGCAGCGATCAGCATCGAGGTGGCGATCAATCCGACTACCAATGCCAGCCACAACGCCTGACGCACAATCGGGCCAATTTCGCTGTGCTTGCCGGCGCCGAAACGCTGGGCGACTTTTGGTGTGGTGGCCAGCAGGGTGCCGGTCATCAATAGAAACACCGGAACCCAGATCGAGTTGCCCAGCGCCACTGCCGCCAGGTCCTTGGGGCCGACGCGCCCGGCCATCACCGCATCGACGAAGCCCATGGCCGTGGTCGCCAGTTGCGCGATGATGATCGGCAGGGCCAGGGCGAGCAGGTTTTTCAACTCCAGGCGAATCCGCGCAGGGCGGCTCAGCGAGACGGCGACAGGTTGGTCAGTTACAGGGTTCACAGGCAAAGCGTCCAGAAAGTATTGATGCGCAGAGCGGCGCATTCTACGCCGCTGACGCCTCGGTCAGGAAATATCCTCTGTTGCGTATTTGTAAGTGCAAACCCTGCTGGCTGATCGACGCGTCAGCACCTAAACTGCCGATCCGCCCAAGGAGCCCGCCATGCTGATTGTTGCCGACGAAAATATCCCGCTGCTCGATGCTTTTTTTGCCGGTTTCGGCGACATCCGCCGAGTGCCGGGCCGCTCCATTGACCGCGCGACGGTTGAGCAGGCCGATGTGTTGCTGGTGCGTTCGGTGACCAACGTCAATCGCGCGCTGCTTGAAGGCAGCAAAGTGCGCTTTGTCGGCACCTGCACCATCGGCACCGATCATCTGGATCTCGATTACTTCAACGAGGCCGGGATCTGCTGGTCGAGCGCGCCGGGTTGCAATGCTCGTGGTGTTGTCGACTACGTGCTGGGCAGTCTGATGACACTGGCCGAAATCGAAGGGGTTGATCTGACGCAGCGTACTTACGGCGTCGTCGGCGCCGGTGAAGTGGGGGGGCGCTTGATCAAGGTTCTCAAGGGCTTGGGCTGGAACGTCAAGGTTTGCGATCCGCCGCGTCAGGCTGCCGAGGGCGGCGATTATGTCAGCCTTGAGCAGATCATCGAGCAGTGCGACGTGATCAGTCTGCATACGCCATTGACCCGTAGCGGCAACAACGCGACCTGGCATCTGTTCGATCAACAGCGTCTGCAACAACTCAAGCAAGGTGCATGGTTGATCAACGCGGCGCGCGGCCCTGTAGTGGACAATGCAGCGCTGCGTGAGGTGCTGCTGGAGCGCGAGGACCTGCAAGCGGTGCTCGACGTCTGGGAAAAAGAGCCGGAAGTCGACCCTGCGTTGGCCGAACTCTGCGTATTGGCCACGCCACATATTGCCGGTTACAGCCTCGATGGCAAGCAACGCGGGACCGCGCAGATTTATCAGGCCTACTGCGCTTTCAGCGGCCAACCTGCAGCTATCCAGCTCAGCGATCTGCTGCCAGCAACCTGGTTGTCGGAAGTTTCCCTGCACGGTGACTGCGATCCGGCGTGGGCACTGGCGATGTTGTGCCGGGGCGTGTACGACCCGCGCCGCGATGATGCGGATTTCCGCCGCAGTCTCGTGGGAAATGTCGCTGAGCAGCGCGCGGCGTTTGACGCGTTGCGCAAGCAATATCCGGTGCGACGCGAGATCGAAGGGCTGAAGGTGCGAATTGAAGGAGATGCGCCTGTGCTGCGGCAGATTGTTGAGGCGCTGGGGGCGGTGGCTGTCTGAATCAGCGCTGGCCTTTTCGCGAGCAGGCTCGCTCCCACAGGGGATCTACAGTGCAGCAAAGTTAAAGGTGGGAGCGAGCTTGCTCGCGAAAGCCACACCACCAATCCCGAATTGCAGATATAAAAAACCCGGCCAATCAGGGCCGGGTCAGGAAGACGGTGGCTACATCACTCTTGTTCGGCAGGCTTGACCAATCGCTTCTCCAGTTCGCGGCACGCGTCCTGGATCATGTCTTCAGTGATCGGTACTTCGCGGCCCTGCTCATCGATAATCGAGCAACCCAGAGACTGGTCGGGTTTGGTGCGGATCACTTCAATCTTGTCTTCGCTGCTGTGTTGCAAGGACATGGCCTGTCTCCTCATCAGGTTGTGTGCCTAAGTTAAAACCGCCACGTGACCAGGCTGTGACAACTCCCTGCGGTCTGTCGGCGGGCGGCATCTCTACTCAAACAGAAATGACCGCTCGTCTCAACCGCAACCTTAGACCAATCGTTTCTAGCATCCGGACATCCCGGGCATATTTAACCTGACTCATTGTGATTTACAGAGTTCCACCCCATCTGAGTCTGTAGGCTGGCCCGATCCATCTGCGCAGACGTGAACTCCATGATCTCCATGTTTTCTTCCCGACACCGGCGTGCCCTGCGCCTGACCAGTCATTTTCTCCTGCCGTACCGCTGGCATGCCTTCGGCGCACTGCTCGCGCTGATCGTCACCGCCGGCATCACCTTGTCGATGGGGCAGGGCATCAAGTTGTTGGTAGACCAGGGTTTCATGACCCGTTCGCCGCATCTGCTCAATCAGTCGATCGGGATTTTCATGTTGCTGGTGCTCGGACTGGCGCTGGGCACCTTTGCCCGTTTCTATCTGGTGTCGTGGATAGGCGAGCGCGTGGTCGCCGACATTCGCCGCCAAGTGTTCAATCACTTGGTGTATCTGCATCCGGGCTTTTATGAGGATAACCGCAGCTCGGAAATCCAGTCGCGCCTGACCGCTGATACCACGCTGCTGC
This sequence comes from Pseudomonas sp. FP1762, assembly GCF_030687105.1. Classification (NCBI taxonomy): domain Bacteria; kingdom Pseudomonadati; phylum Pseudomonadota; class Gammaproteobacteria; order Pseudomonadales; family Pseudomonadaceae; genus Pseudomonas; species Pseudomonas sp. FP1762. The sequence continues at coordinate 4,045,939 of NZ_CP117458.1, read as the reverse complement.
AATCGGTGATCGGCTCGTCGCTCTCGCTGTTCCTGCGCAATCTGCTGATGGTCATCGGTGGTGTGGTGTTGCTGTTCATCACCAATCCGAAGTTGACCAGCATTGTCGTGATTGCACTGCCGCTGGTGATCGCGCCGATCCTGATTTTCGGCCGCCGTGTGCGCAATCTGTCGCGCCAGAGCCAAGACCGTATCGCCGACATTGGCAGCTATGTGTCGGAAACCCTTGGTCAGATCAAAACCGTACAAGCCTACAACCACCAGGTTCAGGACGAGCAGCGTTTCGCTTCGACCGTCGAGCAGGCGTTCGAAACTGCGCGTAAACGGATCTTCCAGCGAGCGTGGTTGATCACTTTGGTGATCGTGCTGGTGCTTGGCGCGGTGGCGGTGATGTTGTGGGTCGGCGGCATGGATGTGATGGCGGGACGGATTTCGGCTGGGGAACTGGCGGCGTTCGTTTTCTACAGCCTGATTGTCGGCAGTGCGTTCGGCACGCTGAGCGAAGTGATCGGCGAACTGCAACGCGCTGCGGGTGCCGCTGAACGCATCGCAGAATTGCTGCGTTCGGAAAACATCATCCAGCCACCGTTGACCGGACTGGTCACTCTGCCAGCGCGAGTCAAAGGTGAACTTGAACTGCGCGACGTGCGTTTTTCCTACCCGTCGCGTCCGCAAAGCTACGCCGTCGATGGCTTGAATCTGACGGTGAGGGCAGGCGAAACCCTGGCATTGGTGGGGCCGTCCGGCGCGGGCAAGTCCACGGTTTACGACTTGTTGCTGCGCTTCTACGATCCACGCGAGGGGCAGATTTTCCTCGATGGCGTGCCGCTGACCAGCCTTGACCCGCTGGATCTGCGCCGCTGTTTCGCCCTGGTCTCGCAAACCCCCGCGTTGTTTTTCGGCAGCGTGGAGGACAACATTCGCTACGGCTGCCCGACGGCCACGCTTGAACAGGTCAAGGAAGCTGCGCGAATTGCCCACGCCCACGACTTCATCGAACAAATGCCGGACGGCTATCAAACTCATCTCGGCGATGGCGGCCTCGGGTTGTCCGGCGGTCAGCGCCAACGTCTGGCCATTGCCCGCGCCTTGCTAGTGGACGCGCCGATCCTGCTCCTTGACGAAGCCACCAGCGCCCTCGACGCACAGAGCGAACATCTGATCCAGCAGGCCCTGCCAACGCTGATGGAAAACCGCACCACGCTGGTGATCGCTCACAGGCTGGCCACGGTGAAGAACGCTGACCGGATTGCGGTGATGGATCAAGGCAAGCTAGTAGCGGTGGGGACACATCAGGAGTTGATCGCCAGCAATCCGCTGTACGCACGGCTGGCGGCGTTGCAGTTCAATGATGGTCGATCTGTCACAGCAGACTGAGCAATCGACCAAGTAACCGACCAAAAAAATGCCCGCATCTCACGATACGGGCATTTTTCATGATCCGGCGTCAGCCTGGTGATTACTGATCGTCAAAATACCGCTCATGCCAATCCACCAGCGGTTGCGGCGAGTTGAGCTTTTGCCCGTAGATCACCGAGTAGGACAACACGTTCTGCACGTATTGACGGGTTTCGTCGAACGGGATGCTTTCCACCCAGACGTCGAAACTCAGGTGATCAGCGCCGCGCAGCCACTGACGCACGCGGCCTGGCCCGGCGTTATAAGCGGCGGAGGCGAGCACGCGGTTGCCGTTGAACTGGCTGTGCACCTGGCTGAGGTAAGCGGCGCCGAGCTGAATGTTCTTGTCTGGATCGAGCACTTGCTGGGGCGAGGCCAATGGAATGCTGAACTTGCGCGCGGTTTCCTTGGCGGTGCCGGGCATCAATTGCATCAGACCGCTGGCGCCGACGCCGGAGCGCGCGTCGTCCATGAAGGCGCTTTCCTGCCGGGTTATGGCGAACACCCAGCTCGAATGCAGGCCGCGAACCTTGGCTTCACGCACGAGGGTATCGCGGTGCGCCATCGGGAAGCGGATGTCCAGGTCGTCCCAGTACTGCGCCTGACTGATGGTGCGAATCGCCGGGAAGTACCATTTCAGGTCGTAGGCCAGTTTGGCCTGGGCGACCATTTCATCGCGGTTGAAATGACGGCTGACGTGATACCACTCGCGACGCCCGTCGACGATCTGCCCGCGTGCATGAAACTCCAGCGCGCGCCGCACTCCGGGGGTGTTACGAACCTTGTTGATCAACGCCTGGCTGAGCACCAGCGGCTTGTTGTTCAGCGAGTAAGGCGACTGTGAACGGTCTGCGGCGAGGAAGCCGTAGAAGTCTCGTTCCCGCGCCAGATTCTTGTACAGGGTCAGCGCTTGCGGGTTTTGTGGCTCGGCCAGCTCCAGACTGCGCGCCTGCCAATAGCGCCAACGGTTGGTGGTGGCCAGGTCTTGCGGCAGACGTTTGGTCAATTCGTAGGCATCGTTCCAGCGTGCCAGACGCAGCAGCAGGCGCAGGCGCCATTCCGAGACGGTGTTGTCGCGCAGCTCCGGATCGTATTTGGTCATCACGTCCAGCGCGCGGCTGTCGAAGCGGCGCGCGAGGGTCAGGCCGATCTCGCGAGCGATCGCGACCTTCTCATCGCGAGAGAAATGCATGCTGCTGGCGTAACCGTCGAGCAAAGCCATGGCCTTGTCCGGATCCTGCCGAGCGAGGCGGCGCAAGCCGAGGCTGACGACGTCTGACATCGGCTCGTCGGCCGGGGTAAAGCGCGACGGCTGGTTGAGCAGTTCGGGTTTCTGCGCCACGTCGACCAGCAAGCGACCGCGCGGGGCGAGGGTGGTCAGGCCGTTGATCAGGCTGTTGGCCAGCGGATAGTTGCGCGCCTGCGCGGCAAGTTTGGTGCGCTCCCAGCGTTTCTGCTCGGTGAGCTGGCCATCGGCGGCCCAGATGCCGAACAATGCGTCACACGCAGCCGGTTGCGATTTGCCGGTCAGCCAGAGTTTTTCCGCACTGGCATACCCTTCGGCTTTCTTGTCGTGGCTGATCTGGTACTGCGCGTTGAGGCAGTCCAGTTCGGTGAAATTCAGCTTCGGATCGTAATACTTGACGAAGGTTGCCCAGTCGCCACGGTCGGCAAGCCAGCGCAACCAGCGCAGCTTCATCCAGTTGGCCTGCGGCAGGTCACCGTGTTCGGCGAGGAATTTCTCGATTTCCGCGTTGCTTGCCGTCTTCAGACGCGCGGTCAGTTCGTCGTAGGCCAGATACGGTTCCAGCGGATAATCGGCCAGCGCCTGGCTGTAACGGAAATACGGGCCGGTATCACCCTTGGCCAAGGCGCGCTTGGCTTCATCGTAATACTGGCGTTGGGTGGACAAGTCCACCGCCTGGACGGATTGAGCGGCAGCGGCGGTAAGAAACAAGCAGGACAAAACACTGAAAAGGCGACTGCGCATGAGACATCCGGGCAGAGAAATCATGACAAGTGCCGATCGGAATCCGCACTGAATTGACTGTAGCTTAGCCTTTTGCCAGCAAGCGGCGAAAGCTTTGCGAGCCTCGCTGCACAAGTTCGCAACAAATGTTGTGCAGAGTGCTTCGACAGACAAATTGCCGGCCTGCTGAAGCCTCAAGTCAGGTAGAATGCGCGCCCGGTTTTTGGAGAAGCTCATGACCCTGCTCAAATTCAGCGATGTGTCCCTTGCGTTCGGCGCTATGCCGTTGTTGGACAAGGTGTCCTGGCAGATCGCCCGTGGTGAGCGGGTGTGCATCATCGGCCGCAACGGCACTGGCAAGTCCAGCATGATGAAACTGGTCAAGGGCGACCAGAAGCCCGATGACGGCTCGGTGTGGCGTGCCCCCGGTCTGAAAATCGGCGAATTGCCGCAAGAATTGCCAGTTGCCGACGACCGGACGGTATTCGACGTGGTGGCTGAAGGCCTCGATGGTGTTGGCGCCTTGCTCGCCGAATATCATCACCTGAGCCAAAACATCGTCACCGACGCCGATCTGGACAAGCTGATGCACGTTCAGCACGACCTCGAAGCCCGTGATGGCTGGCGCCTTCAAACGCTGGTCGACAGCACCCTGAGCCGCCTGCAACTGCCGGCCGACAAGACCCTCGCCGAGTTGTCCGGCGGCTGGCGTCGTCGCGTGCTGCTGGCGCAGGCGCTGGTGTCCGAACCGGACCTGCTGCTGCTCGACGAACCAACCAACCACCTGGACATCGGTGCGATTGCCTGGCTCGAAGAAGCGTTGAAAGATTTCCAGGGCGCCGTGCTGTTCATCACGCACGACCGTTCCTTCCTGCAAAACCTCGCCACGCGCATCCTCGAACTGGATCGCGGTGGGCTGATTGACTGGAACGGCGACTACGCCAGTTTCCTCGTGCACAAAGAAGCTGCGCTGGCCGCTGAAGAAACTGCCAACGCGCTGTTCGACAAGCGTCTGGCTCAGGAAGAAGTGTGGATCCGTCAGGGCATCAAGGCCCGCCGCACTCGTAACGAAGGTCGCGTGCGCGCCCTGAAAGCCCTGCGCGTTGAGCGCAGTGAGCGTCGCGAGCGTACCGGCAAGGCCAACATCCAGCTGGAAACCGCGGACAAATCCGGCAAGCAGGTGATGGTGCTCGAGAACGTGAGCTTCGCGCATCCGGGCGGGCCGTTCCTGATCAAGGATTTCTCCATGGTCCTGCAGCGCGGCGACCGTATCGGTCTGCTCGGCGCCAACGGTACCGGCAAGACCACCCTGTTGAAACTGATGCTCAGCGGTCTGCAACCGACCAGCGGTAAAGTGGAAGAGGGCACGCGCATCGACGTGGCGTACTTCGACCAGTTGCGCCATCAGCTGGATCTGGAAAAAACCGTGATCGACAACGTCGCCGAAGGTCGCGACTTCATCGACATCGACGGGCAGAGCCGTCACGTGCTGAGCTATCTCGGCGACTTCCTGTTCAGCCCGCAGCGTGCACGCACGCCGGTCAAGGCGTTGTCGGGTGGTGAACGTGCGCGTCTGTTGCTGGCGAAGCTGTTCAGCAAACCGGCGAACCTGCTGGTGCTCGACGAACCGACCAACGACCTCGATGTGGAAACTCTCGAGCTGCTCGAAGAAGTGCTGCTGACTTTCAACGGCACCGTGCTGATGGTCAGCCACGACCGGGCATTCCTCGATAACGTGGTGACCAGCACCCTGGTCTTCGAAGGTGAAGGCAAGGTTCGTGAATACGTCGGCGGCTATCAGGACTGGATCCGTCAGGGCGGTTCGCCGCGTTTGCTGGGCGTGACTGAAAGCAAGTCGGGCAAGGCTGACCTGAACTCGGCGGTGGTTACCGCTGAGCCGGCTCCGGTGGCTGCGCCTGCGGCGGCTGCTCCGGTTGCCAAGAAGAAACTCAGCTACAAGCTGCAGCGCGAGCTGGAAGCCTTGCCGGGCGACATCGACGCCAAGGAGCAGCAGATCGCCGCGGTTGAAGCGGAAATGGCTGAAGCCGGTTTCTATCAGCGTCCGCCGGCGGAAACGGCCAAGGTGATTGCTTCGCTGGAGCAATTGCAGGCCGAGCTGGATGCGTTGGTGGAGCGTTGGGCCGAGCTGGATGCCTGATTGCTCCTGATGTGAAAAAGCCCGGCGCTCAGTGATGAGCGCCGGGCTTTTCATATGTAGCGCGATCTACAGGCTGGAGCAGGTCAACTGTGAGAGCGAGCCTGCTCGCGAAAGCGGTGTGTCAGGCGGCACTCATATTGAATGTGCCGACGTATTCGCGAGCAGGCCCGCTCCCACAAACTGCAAGACAGATCAGCGTTTGACCAGGTGCACCGCGAGTACATCGCATGGCGCACCGTGCAGCACGTCATTCGCGGTCGAGCCGAGCAGCAGTGCCAGGCCATGGCGGCCATGACTGCCGACCACAATCAGATCGCACGCTTGTTCCTTGGCGAAATGATGGATTTCCTGGCGTGGCTGGCCGTAGGTCAGATGGCAATTGGCGCCTTCGAGCTCGGGGTATTTCGATTTGAGTTTTTCAAGACGCTCCTTGGCCTGATCAAACTGCTGTTGTTGCAGTTGTGACAGGTCCATTGGCACGTCGCCACCGAAGGCCATGGCCATAGGTTCAACGATATGCACCAGCGACAACTTGGCAGCGTTGCTCACCGACAGCTCGCGGGCGCGGTGGATCACAGGGTCGCACTCTTCGGTCAGATCTACAGCGACCAGTATGTGGTGGTAGGGCATGAGGTGCTCCTCCTGAGGGTTCGATATTGGTAAGTATGGCTGGTTTCAAGCGCATTGGTTCGCAAGTGACACAATGGGCTCATCAAAAATCGGGAGTACAGATATGACGGTCTGGCTGGTGGTGTCAATCCTGCTGGTAGTTTTAAGTCCGCTGGCATGGTTGCGCCCGTCTCGCACGCAGAGCGGGCGCATGGCCCTGCGCATGGAGGCGCGACGCATCGGCCTGGCCATGCAGCTGGCGCCGCAGGAGTGGCCGCACTGGCTGCTGCCGGAGCCGCCGAATCCCTGCGCCCAGTACCACCGACCCCGGCGTGGCAGTCAACCGGCGTGCTGGATCTATTGGCAGAAAACCCCGGGCGTGTGGGTCAATCAATGGCAAGAAGTCTGCGATGACCGGATCCTGCTCGATTATTTCGAAAAATTGCCGGGCAATGTTTTCAAGATCGAAGCGGACAAGCAGATGATCGCCTTGTACTGGGGCGAGAAGGGCGAGGCGACGGTTCTGCAGGATATCGACGCGACCCTGAAAGCACTGGCGTGATGCGCGGACTTTTCTCACTGCAACGGTGGGGGACGTCCGGCAGACGCCCAATAAAAAGCCCGACATGATTCGTCGGGCGGGTTGGCCAGGCAGGCCGGTAATCTTTTTTGCGGCAGGCGCTTTGATCGCTTCGGCAAATTTCCTCGCAGTCCACCCAGCGTAGCCTTCTGAACAGGGCTCGGCGGAAATTAGGGCGACTTTTCTAACTATTGATTCTATGAATGGCTCAACATCGAGACGGGTGTTGCTGCTCATCATGGTGCAGAAATGACCGCAAAGTCGCATTTCAGCCCGAATTTAGGGCGATTGACAATTGTCTGAAATTCCGTGAAGGTGACGTACCCGAATCAAACGGGCGTATGAATTGAGCGTTTGTCTTACAGACTGCTCCTACAGAATCCCGACTATCGCGTTGGCGGGTGTGCCAGGCGGACAGGTGTCAGCATCGACGAACAAAGCGTCCTTCTGAGCCATAAGCCTGCGTCCGACGTGTACTGTTCAGCTTCCATATCGTGGAGATCAGTTGATGATTTACGAAGGTAAAGCCATCACGGTTAAAGCTCTTGAAAGTGGCATCGTCGAATTGAAATTCGACCTCAAGGGTGAGTCCGTCAACAAGTTCAACCGTCTAACCCTGAACGAACTGCGTCAGGCCGTAGACACCATCAAGGCAGATGCTTCGATCAAGGGCGTGATCGTCAGCAGCGGCAAGGACGTGTTCATCGTCGGCGCCGACATCACCGAATTTGTCGACAACTTCAAGCTGCCGGATGCCGAGCTGGTTGCAGGCAATCTCGAAGCCAACAAGATCTTCAGCGATTTCGAAGACCTCAACGTGCCGACCGTCGCGGCCATCAACGGCATCGCCCTCGGTGGCGGTCTGGAAATGTGCCTGGCGGCCGACTATCGCGTCATGTCCACCAAGGCCAAGATCGGTCTGCCGGAAGTCAAACTGGGCATCTACCCAGGCTTCGGCGGTACTGTGCGTCTGCCACGCCTGATCGGTGTCGACAACGCCATCGAGTGGATTGCCGCCGGCAAGGAAAACCGTCCTGAAGACGCCCTGAAAGTCAGCGCCGTCGACGCCGTGGTTGCTCCAGAGAAGCTGCAGGAAGCTGCCCTTGAACTGATCAAGCGCGCCATCTCCGGTGAGTTCGATTACAAAGCCAAGCGTCAGCCGAAACTTGAAAAACTCAAGTTGAACGCCATTGAGCAAATGATGGCTTTCGAAACCGCCAAAGGTTTCGTGGCTGGCCAGGCCGGCCCGAACTACCCGGCGCCGGTTGAAGCGATCAAGACCATCCAGAAAGCCGCGAACTTCGGTCGCGACAAAGCACTGGAAGTTGAAGCTGCAGGCTTCGTCAAACTGGCCAAGACCTCTGCTGCGCAGAGCCTGATCGGCCTGTTCCTGAACGATCAGGAACTGAAGAAAAAGGCCAAGGCCTACGACGAAATCGCCAAGGACGTGAAGCAGGCTGCCGTACTCGGCGCCGGCATCATGGGGGGCGGTATCGCCTATCAGTCGGCTTCCAAAGGCACGCCGATCCTGATGAAGGACATCAACGAGCACGGTATCGAGCAGGGTCTGGCCGAAGCCGCCAAGCTGCTGGTCGGCCGCGTTGACAAGGGTCGCATGACCGCTGCGAAGATGGCTGAAGTGCTCAACGGCATTCGTCCGACCCTGTCCTACGGCGACTTCGGTCACGTCGATCTGGTCGTCGAAGCTGTGGTCGAAAACCCGAAGGTCAAGCAAGCGGTACTGGCTGAAGTCGAAGACAAGGTCAAAGAGGACACCATCCTCGCGTCCAACACCTCGACCATTTCCATCAGCCTGCTGGCCAAGGCCCTCAAGCGTCCGGAAAACTTCGTCGGCATGCACTTCTTCAACCCGGTGCACATGATGCCGCTGGTGGAAGTGATCCGTGGCGAGAAGTCCAGCGAACTGGCGATCGCCACTACCGTTGCCTACGCGAAGAAAATGGGCAAGAACCCGATCGTCGTCAATGACTGCCCGGGCTTTTTGGTCAACCGCGTGCTGTTCCCGTACTTCGGCGGTTTCGCCAAGCTGGTCAGCGCCGGTGTCGACTTTGTGCGTATCGACAAGGTCATGGAAAAATTCGGCTGGCCGATGGGCCCTGCGTACCTGATGGACGTGGTCGGCATTGACACCGGTCACCACGGTCGCGACGTCATGGCTGAAGGTTTCCCGGATCGCATGAAGGATGACCGTCGTTCGGCCATCGACGTGCTGTACGAAGCCAAACGCCTGGGCCAGAAGAACGGCAAGGGCTTCTACGCCTACGAGGCCGACAAGAAAGGCAAGCAGAAGAAAGTCGCCGATCCGTCGGTACTCGAAGTGCTCAAGCCGATCGTTTACGAGCAGCGCGAAGTCACTGACGAAGACATCATCAACTGGATGATGATCCCGCTGTGCCTGGAAACCGTGCGCTGCCTGGAAGACGGCATCGTTGAAACCGCCGCCGAAGCCGACATGGGTCTGGTCTACGGTATCGGTTTCCCTCCATTCCGTGGCGGTGCGCTGCGCTACATCGATTCGATCGGTGTTGCCGAGTTCGTTGCCCTGGCTGACCAGTACGCTGATTTGGGCGCGCTGTACCACCCGACCGCGAAGCTGCGCGAAATGGCCAAAAACGGCCAGAGCTTCTTCGGTTAAGCGCCCCCAACTAGAGTGAGAGTGAACTTATGAGCTTGAATCCTAGAGACGTCGTGATTGTCGACTTCGGTCGTACTCCGATGGGCCGCTCCAAGGGCGGCATGCACCGCAACACCCGCGCTGAAGACATGTCGGCGCACCTGATCAGCAAACTGCTGGAACGCAACAGCAAGGTCGACCCGGCGGAAGTCGAGGACGTGATCTGGGGCTGCGTCAACCAGACCCTGGAGCAGGGCTGGAACATCGCGCGCATGGCGTCGCTGATGACCCAGATTCCGCACACTTCGGCCGGCCAGACCGTCAGCCGTCTGTGCGGTTCGTCGATGAGCGCGCTGCACACTGCTGCGCAAGCGATCATGACCGGCAACGGTGACGTGTTCGTGGTCGGCGGCGTCGAGCACATGGGCCACGTGAGCATGATGCACGGTGTCGATCCGAACCCGCACATGTCGCTGTATGCGGCAAAAGCCTCGGGCATGATGGGCCTGACCGCTGAAATGCTCGGCAAGATGCACGGCATCACCCGTGAGCAGCAGGATGCCTTTGGCGTGCGTTCCCACCAGTTGGCCCACAAGGCAACCGTGGAAGGCAAGTTCAAGGACGAAATCATCCCGATGCAGGGTTACGACGAGAACGGTTTCCTGAAACTGTACGACTACGACGAAACCATTCGTCCGGAAACCACCCTGGAAAGTCTGGCGGCGCTCAAGCCGGCATTCAATCCGAAGGGCGGCACCGTGACTGCCGGTACTTCGTCGCAGATCACTGACGGTGCTTCGTGCATGATCGTGATGTCGGCGCAGCGTGCGCAGGACCTCGGCATCCAGCCTATGGCGGTTATCCGTTCGATGGCAGTGGCGGGTGTGGACCCGGCGATCATGGGCTATGGTCCAGTGCCGGCAACACAAAAAGCCCTGAAGCGCGCAGGCCTTGGCATCAACGATATCGACTTCTTCGAGCTCAACGAAGCTTTCGCCGCACAGGCTCTGCCAGTGCTGAAAGATCTGAAAGTGCTCGACAAGATGAACGAGAAGGTTAACCTGCACGGCGGCGCGATCGCCCTGGGTCACCCGTTCGGTTGCTCCGGTGCACGTATTTCCGGCACCCTGTTGAACGTGATGAAGCAGAATAGCGGCACCTTCGGGGTGGCCACTATGTGCATTGGTCTCGGCCAAGGCATCTCCACCGTCTTCGAACGCGTTTAAGCGTCTCGTCGATGGAAGCCGGGGCCCAGTGCCCCGGTTTTTGTTTTTGGGTTTTTTATTTATTTTTGAAAAGATTTCAGTGAGGGCCGAAGCATGCCGATACAACCTGGGCTCTACCAACATTACAAAGGTCCGCAATACCGTGTATTCAGTGTTGCGCGGCATTCCGAAACCGAAGAAGAAGTGGTCTTTTACCAAGCCCTGTATGGCGATTACGGCTTTTGGGTGCGCCCGCTGAGCATGTTCGTCGAGTCGGTCGAGGTTGACGGCGAGCAGGTGCCGCGCTTTGCTTTGGTGCAGGCCGAACCGAGCGTCTTTGACAAGGCATGAGGCGACTGCGCAGACAACCCTGCGCTTGACCTCACCTTGTATCAACTATATATAGCGGTGCCGCGTCAGGCGCCAACCGCCTTTCACTTCTAGAATTCAGGAATTTTCTGATCCATGGGCAAATCGCTGGTCATTGTGGAATCCCCGGCTAAGGCCAAGACCATCAACAAGTATCTGGGTAACCAATACGTGGTGAAGTCGAGTATCGGCCATATCCGAGACCTGCCCACCAGCGGTTCGGCTAGCGCCAGCAAAGAGCCAGCCGCCAAGCGCGGCAAGGCTGCTGCGGGCGAAGGTCCGGTGCTCTCGCCGAAAGAGAAAGCGCGCAAGCAGCTGGTCTCGCGCATGGGCGTCGATCCCGAACACGGCTGGAAAGCCCAGTACGAGATCCTCCCGGGCAAAGAAAAGGTCATCGAAGAGCTGCGCCGGCTCGCCAAGGATGCTGACACCATCTATCTCGCAACCGACTTGGATCGCGAGGGGGAAGCCATTGCCTGGCACCTGCGCGAAGCCATCGGTGGTGACGACAGCCGTTACAAGCGCGTGGTGTTCAACGAAATCACCAAGAAGGCGATCCAGGAAGCCTTCTCCGAGCCGGGCGAGCTGGACATTGATCGTGTCAACGCCCAGCAGGCGCGTCGCTTCCTTGACCGCGTCGTCGGCTACATGGTCTCGCCGCTGCTGTGGGCCAAGATCGCCCGTGGTCTGTCCGCCGGTCGCGTGCAATCGGTTGCGGTGAAGCTGGTAGTCGAGCGTGAGCGTGAAATCCGTGCTTTCAATCCCGAAGAATACTGGGAAGTGCACGCTGATCTCGGCACCACCAAAGGCTCGACCGTGCGTTTCGAAGTGGCTCGCGAAAAAGGCGAAGCCTTCAAGCCGCTGAACGAAGCCCAGGCCATGGCTGCGCTGGAGAAGCTCAAGTCCTCCAGCTACAGCATCGTCAAGCGCGAAGACAAACCGACCAGCAGCAAGCCGTCGGCGCCGTTCATCACGTCGACCTTGCAGCAGGCCGCAAGCAACCGCCTCGGTTTCGGCGTGAAGAAAACCATGATGATGGCCCAGCGTCTTTACGAAGCCGGCTACATCACTTACATGCGTACCGACTCGACCAATCTCTCGGCCGACGCCGTGGCGATGGCGCGCACATACATTGAGGACGAATTCGGCAAGAAATACCTGCCGGAAACGCCGAACGTTTACAGCAGCAAGGAAGGCGCGCAAGAGGCTCACGAAGCGATTCGTCCGTCCGACGCCAATACCACGCCGAGCAAGCTGGCGGGTATGGAGCGCGATGCCGAGCGTCTGTACGAGCTGATCTGGCGCCAGTTCCTAGCCTGCCAGATGCTGCCGGCGCAATACCTGTCGACCACCGTCAGCGTCGGCGCTGGCGACTTCGAGCTGCGTGCCAAGGGCCGTATCCTCAAGTTCGACGGTTACACCCGGGTGATGCCGCAGATTGCCAAGCCTGGCGATGACGACGTGCTGCCTGACATGGCCCAGGGCGATGTGATGAAGCTGATCAAGCTTGACCCGTCGCAGCATTTCACCAAGCCACCGGCGCGTTATTCCGAAGCCAGTCTGGTCAAGGAGATGGAAAAACGCGGCATCGGTCGTCCTTCGACTTACGCTGCGATCATTTCGACCATTCAGGATCGCGGTTATGTGACCCTGCACAACCGTCGTTTCTACTCGGAAAAGATGGGCGACATCGTCACCGAGCGTCTGTCCGAGAGCTTCTCCAATCTCATGGACTACGGCTTCACCGCCGGCATGGAAGAGAACCTCGATGACGTGGCGCAGGGCGAGCGCGACTGGAAAAACGTGCTGGACGAGTTCTACGGCGACTTCAAGAAGAAACTTGAAGTAGCGGAAAACCCGGACAGCGGCATGCGCGCCAACCAGCCGGTCATGACTGACATTCCGTGCACCACCTGCGGTCGTCCGATGCAGATTCGTACCGCATCGACTGGCGTGTTCCTCGGCTGTTCGGGCTACAGCCTGCCGCCGAAAGAGCGCTGCAAGGCCACCGTCAACCTGGTGCCGGGCGATGAAATCGCAGCGGACGACGAGGGCGAATCGGAATCGCTGGTACTGCGTGGCAAGCATCGCTGCCCGATCTGCAGCACGGCGATGGACGCCTACCTGCTGGACGAGAAGCGCAAGTTGCATATCTGCGGCAACAACCCGGATTGCGCCGGTTACGAAATTGAAGAAGGCAGCTATCGCATCAAGGGCTATGAAGGTCCGAGCCTGGAATGCGACAAGTGCGGCAGCGAAATGCAGCTCAAGACCGGCCGTTTCGGCAAGTTCTTCGGTTGCACCAACCCTGAGTGCAAGAACACCCGCAAGTTGCTGAAGAGCGGTGACGCGGCACCGCCGAAGATGGACCCGGTGAAGATGCCTGAGCTGAAATGCGAAAAGGTCAACGACACCTACATCCTGCGCGACGGTGCGTCCGGTCTGTTCCTGGCCGCCAGTCAGTTCCCGAAAAACCGCGAGACCCGCGCTCCGTTGGTGATCGAGATTCTGCCGCATAAGGACGAGATTGATCCGAAGTACCACTTCCTGTGCGAGGCTCCGCAAAAGGATCCTGACGGTCTGCCAGCGGTCATCCGCTACAGCCGCAAGACCAAGGAGCAATACGTACAGACCGAAGTCGACGGCAAGCCGACAGGCTGGAAAGCGTATTACGACGGTGGCAAGTGGACTGTTGAAGACAAGCGCAGCGCAAAGGCCAAGGCTGAGTAAGCGCTAGTCTGAACAGCAAAAAGGCCGCATGAACCCTTCGGGTTTTCATGCGGCCTTTTTGTTTTTTGCTTGCGCTGGCATCGGCTGATCCATGACACTGCCGGGCCTGTGTGAAGCAATTATTTCGTTGTGGAGGCTGCCGTCATGGCCCACGAACTCTATACCCGCACCAACCAGAAGATCTATTTCGCCGGCCTGTCACTCGAAGCTCTGGCTCGTGCTGAAGAAGGGCGGGCGATGAATTCTCTGGCGCTGATCCAGGCCGGGCGTGAGTCGGCGTTGTTCCACCTCTACGGCGCACTGCTGGGCTTGTGTCATGAGATCGCCGGTTTTTATCGTCTGCCGCAGGCCAATTCGCCGAGGGCAGAGGAGTTGTTGAAGCGCGAAGTGCTGGAGTCGATCGCCATTCCGGAGTTGGCCGAAATGGTCGAGCTGGCCGGTAATCCGGAAACCTGGCTGGCGAAACTGCTGGCGGCGCACGCAGCACTGTTTCAGCCACCGAGGGCGCCACGCAAGCCGAAAGGCGACGTGACACAACCGCTGATTCAAGCGATTAATCTTGATGAAGAAGAGACGCCGGAAGAGCTCAATCGAGATGAGCTGGAGAGCTGGCGGCAGAACCTTAAAGGTCTGGCCCTGCGTTTCCGTGAAGGTTTGAATGAGTGCTGATTGGATTTGGCGCAGTGGCAATCTGAAACATGCTGCTGGTCAAGATCCCGAGCGAAGCTCGAATGATGTCTATATAATCGCTGCCTTTCGTGGAGAACAGACTTATATGCCAACGTCCTTTCTAGAAATTGTCGAGTTACCAGACGGCCGAATCGAACTGCGCAGGGCCGAGGACGAAGGTTCTCTGGTGACGCTGGATTTCTCCGAGGATGCCAAGGCGTTCCTGCAAGGCCAGCACGTTGAAATTGCCAAAGCGATGTTGAGCGTCGGCGTGCAGATGGCAGGTCGTATGGTTGAAGGCGAGTTTGATAAGGAAGAGGGGCCGCGGGTTCTTCATTGATCCACGCTTTGGCCTTTTCTCGGTCGCTTGCGCTTCAGATCGGCTTCTCTGTCCCTGGAGAAGCCCTGCGCTTCACACAGCGCGCATTACTCAACAATCAACCCAAACGAATGTTCAGGCTCTGAGCTTCGCCCGTGCGCGCGGCGCTGATCAGTTGTTGCCGTGAATTGGCATTCAACGGGTTTAGCCAGGTCACCACGGTGTGGCTGCGACCCAGTCGCAACGCTTCGCACGCCAGTTGCTGAGCACTCTGCGTGCCACGCGGTTGCAGCAGCAGGATGCGTTCGCGGTTCAGGCCGGCATCGCGCAGCCAGGTTTGCGTCAGGCTGGCGGGTGGGGCGATCAGCGTCAGCCAGCGCGCATCCTGATCCTCGCTCAATTCACGGAGGATCGGCGCTAGCAGGTTCAGGCAGTTCCCGGCCGCACCACGCAGTGATAGCTCACTGAAGGCGTCAGGTTTGGCATTCCAGTCACGCTCGACCACGTCTTTGAGGATCGGCGCAATCGGTTGCGCCAGAAACGCTTCAAATAAAGGCAGTTGTGTTTGCTGAGGTGTGTGTGGGAACTGCATGGAGCCTCCTTTAGCGGCGAATGACGCCGACACTCAAGCCTTCGATCACCAGTTCCTGATCTTTCAGGTCGACTTCGATAGGGGCAAACTCGGGGTTCTCGGCAATCAGCCAGACTTTGCTGCCTTCACGCTTGAAGCGTTTGACCGTCACTTCGTCGCCGATACGCGCAACCACAACCTGGCCGTTACGCGCTTCGCGGGTGGTATGCACCGCCAGCAGGTCACCATCGAAAATACCGATGTCCTTCATGCTCATGCCGTGCACCCGCAACAGGTAATCGGCGCGAGGATGGAAGAAGGTCGGGTTGATGTTGCAGGATTCTTCGATGTGCTGTTGAGCGAGGATCGGCGCGCCGGCAGCCACTCGGCCGATGATTGGCAGGGTGGAGTCATCGGCCTTGGCTTCGAAGCCGGGAATACGAATGCCGCGGGAAGCGCCCGGGGTCATCTCGATCGCGCCTTTGCGGGCCAGGGCCTTGAGATGTTCTTCCGCCGCGTTGGGCGATTTGAAACCCAATTCCTGAGCGATTTCCGCACGGGTGGGCGGATAGCCGTTGTCTTCGAGGCAACGTTTGATGAAGGCCAGAATCTCGGCTTGGCGTGGCGTCAGCTTTAGCATATTGATCGCTCTGTCTTTTTATACAGTGACTGGGATTATATACAGTGAAGCAGTCTTGGCAATGGGCGTTTTTTTGCCGCCCGCCGAGCGGTCGCGAAGGGCGCTTATTAATGCTGGCGCCTTGTGTGGTTAAATAGCTGACCGACCATTCCCAAAACGAACCGGCAGGCTTGACAAGGCTTAGGCTGAAACGTATGTTTCAAACAAGTGTTTGTCAGGCGGAGTAGCCATGGCCCAGTCGGAAACCGTTGAACGCATTCTTGATGCTGCCGAGCAGTTGTTCGCGGAGAAAGGATTCGCTGAAACCTCATTGCGTTTGATCACCAGCAAGGCTGGCGTCAATCTGGCTGCGGTGAATTATCACTTCGGCTCAAAAAAGGCGCTGATCCAGGCCGTGTTCTCGCGCTTCCTCGGTCCGTTCTGCGTCAGCCTCGATAAAGAGCTGGAGCG
Source organism: Pseudomonas sp. FP1762 (assembly GCF_030687105.1). Classification (NCBI taxonomy): domain Bacteria; kingdom Pseudomonadati; phylum Pseudomonadota; class Gammaproteobacteria; order Pseudomonadales; family Pseudomonadaceae; genus Pseudomonas; species Pseudomonas sp. FP1762. The sequence continues at coordinate 4,029,638 of NZ_CP117458.1, read as the reverse complement.
CCGTCAGGCCAAGCCTGAGAACAAGCCGACCCTCGAAGAGCTGCTGGAAATCCTCGTCGAGCAAGCGCTCGTCGTGCAGCCTCGCAGCGGTAACGATCTGTCGATCTTCATGCGTTTGCTCGGCCTCGCGTTCAGCCAGAGCCAGGGCCATTTGCGACGTTATCTGGAAGACATGTATGGCAAAGTGTTCCGCCGCTACATGCTGCTGGTCAATGAAGCGGCGCCACGCATTCCACCGATCGAGCTCTTCTGGCGCGTGCACTTCATGCTCGGCGCCGCAGCGTTCAGCATGTCCGGGATCAAGGCCTTGCGCGCGATTGCCGAGACCGATTTCGGCGTGAATACCTCCATCGAACAAGTGATGCGCCTGATGGTGCCGTTCCTCGCTGCCGGCATGCGCGCCGAAACCGGCGTCACCGATACAGCCATGGCCAGCGCGCAATTGCGTCCGCGCAGCAAATCCATACCGGTCGCCGCCAAGGTTTGACCGCGCACGGGTGGGCGCGGCAGCTGGTATCCGCTAAGCTAGCCGGCCATGCCGACTCTCGTACTGAACCCGATCTGCATGAATTCTGCTGACCGTCCGGGCATTGCCCACGGTAGCGAATGCAAGCAGATCGGGTTTTTCGTTTTCAAGGAATCTCTATGACTGCTGGCCTGCAAGGCTCGTTGATGGTGGACGTCGCCGGTACCTGGCTGACGGCCGAAGATCGCCAATTGTTGCGTCAGCCCGAAGTGGGCGGCCTGATCATTTTCGCCCGCAATATCGAGCATCCACGCCAGGTGCGCGAACTGAGCGCCGCGATCCGCGCGATTCGTCCGGATCTGCTGCTGGCGGTGGATCAAGAGGGCGGGCGTGTGCAGCGCTTGCGTCAGGGTTTCGTCCGTCTGCCAGCGATGCGCGCCATCGCCGATAACCCGAATGCAGAGTATCTCGCCGAGCAATGCGGCTGGATCATGGCCACCGAAGTGCTGGCGGTCGGGCTCGATCTGAGTTTCGCCCCGGTGCTGGATCTGGACTATCAGCGCAGCGCTGTGGTCGGTACCCGTTCATTCGAAGGCGATCCCGAGCGCGCAGCCTTGCTCGCCGGTGCATTCATTCGCGGCATGAACAGCGCCGGCATGGCCGCCACCGGCAAACATTTCCCGGGACACGGCTGGGCCGAAGCCGACTCCCATGTGGCGATTCCGAACGACGAGCGCAGTCTCGACGAAATCCGCGCCAATGATCTGGTGCCCTTCGCCAAACTCAGCAAACAACTGGCCGCCGTCATGCCGGCCCACGTCATCTATCCGCAAGTCGACTCGCAGCCTGCCGGTTTCTCCCGACGCTGGCTGCAGGACATCCTGCGCGGCGAGTTGCAGTTCGATGGAGTGATCTTCAGCGATGATCTGTCGATGGCCGGCGCCCACGTGGTCGGCGACGCTGCCAGCCGCATCGAAGCCGCGCTGAGTGCCGGTTGCGATATGGGCCTGGTATGCAACGACCGCGCGGCAGCCGAGCTGGCGTTGAGTGCCGCCCAGCGTATGAAGGTCAAGCCTTCCGCGCGCATCGCGAAGATGCGCGGTCAAGCCTTCGCCAGTACCGATTATCGTCAGGACCCGCGTTGGCTCACCGCCCTCGGCGCGCTCAAAGACGCTCAACTGATCGATTAAGGATTTTTTCGTTATGACCGTTTACGCAATCATCGGTGGCACTGGCCTGACTCAGCTCGAAGGCCTGAGCATTCGCCAGTCGCTGGCAGTCGACACCCCTTACGGCGCGCCTTCGGCCGAGGTGCAGATTGGTGAATACGCCGGCAAGGAAGTGCTGTTCCTCGCCCGTCACGGTCACCCGCATCGTTTCCCGCCGCACAAGGTCAACTACCGCGCCAACCTGTGGGCGTTGAAGCAGGCGGGTGCCGAAGCGATCATCGCCGTAAATGCCGTTGGCGGGATCCATCCGGCCATGGGCACCGGGCATTTCTGCGTGCCGCACCAGATCGTCGACTACACCAGTGGGCGCGAGCACACCTATTTCGCCGATGATCTGGAGCACGTCACCCACATCGATTTCAGCTTTCCCTACAGCGAGCCGTTGCGTCAGCAACTGATTGCCGCGATCGCCGCCGAAGGCTGCGAATACAGCGATCAAGGCGTGTATGCCTGCACCCAGGGTCCGCGTCTGGAAACGGTCGCCGAGATCGTGCGACTGGAGCGTGACGGCTGCGACATCGTCGGCATGACCGGCATGCCGGAAGCCGCGCTGGCGCGTGAGCTGGATCTGGATTACGCCTGTCTGGCGCTGGTGGTGAATCCTGCAGCCGGCAAGACCACCGAAGTCATCACCATGGCCGAAATCGAACAGGCCCTGCACGATGGCATGGGCAAGGTGAAATCAACGTTGGCGCGAGTGCTGGCCAGCTAAGGACTGTCCATGAGCATTTTCATCGAACGGCTTAAAGGGCTGACATGGACCCACGCATTCAGTAGCAAGGCGTTGGCCAAGGCCCGCGCTTATGCCGCCGATGACCGGGTCGAGATCCTCGAAATCGATGACAGGAAGATAGAGGCGTTCTGCGTCGGATCGCAACTTCAGGCGTATGAGCAAACCATTTACCTGTCAGAAGATCGGTTGGGATCGGTTAGCTTGCGATGCCTGTGCAGCTGTCCGGTTGCACTGGACTGCAAGCACAGCGCGGCGGTGATCTATCACCTGCTGGGCACGGGTGAGGATGCGTCTGACAATGATGCACAGATTCCGTTGGGGCGAGCGCTCGAGCATTGGCTTTCGACAATTCCCGTGCCGGCCAAGCCTGCTGACGAAAGTGCGCAAACCGCAGGCACGCGTCTGTTTTACAAGCTCAAACCGACGTCTGCGAACGGCAAGTGGCTGCTCGATATCTTCAAGGTCTACCAGCTCAAGAGCGGCGAGTTACGCGAGGTCAAACCGATGTACTCGCTCGCGGAAATGCTCATGCGCCAGCCGGGCTACCTGTCCGAACTGGATCTGCGCATCGCCCGGCTGTTGGTCGCCATGCATTCCCATCACGCCTATTACAGCGGCTATCCGCTGGAAGGCAGCAGTGGCGCCGAACTGCTGGAAATGCTCCTGCGCACCTCGCGGCTGTTCCTCGATTTCGAAGACCTGCGAGCGCTGACACCGGGGGCGAAACGCGTGGGTCAGTTCTCTTGGGCTGAGCAGGCCGATGGCGGATTCCGCGCGCAATGGAGCAGTGCCGAAGCCGCGCAGGAAACCGTGCTGGCGCTGGAGCCGCTTTATTACCTTGATCGCGAGCAGCGCCAGGTTGGCCCGCTGTTCACTGAGCTGGAGGAAAAACTCGCCTGCCATTTGACCCTGGCGCCAGACATTCCGGCGCGTCAGGCCATGCAGTTCAGCCATCGCATGAGCGCGGCGACCCAAATTGCGCCACCGCACAAACTCACCGAACGGATCATCGATGACGTGCTGCCGCAGCCGCAACTGACCCTGGTCAGCGGCCGGGAACGTTCGCGCTGGGAATACGTGCTGGAGCACCGCGCCGCTCTGCTGTTTACCTACAACGGTCATCCGGCGGTGGATCGCAACCCGGAAGTGATGATCCTCAATGGCAGCGAAACCCAGCGCATTCAGCGTCAACCGGCGCTGGAAAAGAAGCTGCGCCAGAACCTGCAAAAACATGGCTTCAAGAAAGCCACGCGCAAGAGTGCAATGGATCGTCCCGGCGAGATGTTTACCTTGCCGGATGATTCCGCCTGGCTCGGGTTCATGCACGAAGGGCTGGCCACACTGCGCGCCGCAGATTGGAAAATCGAGATCAGTCCCGGTTTCCATTTCGATGTACAACCGGTTGAACAGTGGTACGCCGAGGTCGAAGAAGAGGCCACGCATCAGTGGTTTGATCTGCAGTTGGGTATCGTCGTCAACGGCGAGCGCTACAGCTTGCTGCCGATCCTTCTGCACCTGTTGCGGACCCAGCCGCGCTTGCTCGACCCGGTCAATCTGGCGCAGCGCAACGATGATGAAAAACTCCTGATCGAGCTCAAGCCCAGCGGTTTTGGCGACCCGGCCGGCGCCAAGGTCGCGTTGCCGCTGAGTCGGGTCAAACCGTTGATGGCGACGCTGGGCGAGCTGTATCTGGGCGGACACCAGGGCGATGCGCTGCGCTTGACCGCTCCAGACGCCGCACGCCTGAGTATGCTCGATGGCGTACCGCTGGACTGGCAGGGCGGCGAACGCCTGCGCACTTTTGCCAAGCGTCTGCAGAATTCCAGTCACGCCCAGGTTGCTGCGCCTGCCGGCCTCAACGCGCAACTGCGCCCGTATCAGCTCGAAGGCTTGAACTGGATGCAGACCCTGCGCGAGCTGGAGGTCGGCGGCATTCTGGGCGATGACATGGGCTTGGGCAAAACCTTGCAGACCCTGGCGCATCTGCTCACGGAAAAACACGCCGGGCGCCTGGACTGTCCGGCACTGGCGGTGATGCCCACCAGCCTGATTCCTAACTGGCTCGACGAAGCCGAGCGCTTCACGCCGCAGTTGAAAGTCCTGGCGCTGCACGGCACCGGGCGGCAAAAGGACTTTGCCAATCTGGGCGAATACGACTTGGTGCTGACCACTTACGCATTGCTGCCCAGGGACCTGGAAATCTTGCAGCCGCAGCTGTGGAGCGTGCTGATTCTCGACGAAGCGCAGAACATCAAGAACCCGCTGAGCAAAGCCGCCCAGGCCGCCCGTGACTTACAGGCCCGTCAGCGCTTGTGTTTGAGCGGTACGCCGCTGGAAAACCACCTCGGTGAGCTGTGGTCGCAGTTCCATTTCCTCATGCCCGGCTGGCTCGGCGACAGTAAATCCTTCAATCGCGATTACCGCACGCCGATCGAAAAGCACGGCAATGTGCAGCGCATGCAGCACCTGACCGCACGCATCAAGCCGTTTTTGCTGCGGCGCAAGAAGGATCAGGTCGCCACCGAGTTGCCGCCGAAAACCGAGATCATCCACTGGGTCGAACTCAGTGATGGTCAGCGCGACGTCTATGAGACGGTGCGCGTGGCGATGGACAAAAAGGTCCGCGACGAAATCGCCCGCAGCGGCGTGGCGCGCAGTCAGATCATCATCCTTGATGCGCTGCTCAAGCTGCGTCAGGTCTGCTGCGATCTGCGCCTGGTCAATATGCCGCTCACGGCAAAGGCGTTGCGCTCGGGCAGCGGCAAGCTGATCAGCCTGATGGAGATGCTCGAAGAATTGCTCGGCGAAGGGCGGCGCATTCTGCTGTTTTCCCAATTCACCTCGATGCTGGCGCTGATTGAGCAGGAGTTGCAACAGCGCGGTCTTGCCTACTCATTGCTGACCGGCGACACCATCGACCGGCGCACGCCAGTCAAGGATTTCCAGGGCGGCAAGGTGCCGTTGTTTCTGATCAGCCTCAAGGCCGGCGGTACCGGTCTGAACCTGACGGCGGCGGACACGGTGATTCACTTCGACCCGTGGTGGAACCCGGCAGTGGAGAACCAAGCGACCGATCGGGCGTATCGCATCGGCCAGAACAATCCGGTGTTCGTCTACAAGTTGATTGCCAAAGGCACCGTCGAAGAGAAGATCCAGGCGTTGCAGCAGGAGAAAGCGGCGCTGGCCGGGGCGGTGCTTGAGGGTGGCACGACGGGCGGATTCAAACTGGAACAGAGTGATATCGAGGCGTTGTTTGCGCCGTTGCCGGTTTCCAAGGGTTGAGCCCTGAGTGATTGCGCAATATTGGATGACCCCATCGCTGGCAAGCCAGCTCCCACAGGTATCGAGTTGAAACACAATCTTCGGTACAGGTCATAACCCTGTGGGAGCTGGCTTGCCAGCGATAGCTATCTAACCAGCGACGCCGCTTTCAGCGCTTGTCGATCTTGTCCGGCAACGGCGCAAACAGCGCTTCAATATCATCGCTCTGCAACTTCCAGTCCCCGGCCTTGCGCCCATCGAGCACGCCCGCTGCCAGGTCAGACTTTTCCTTCTGCAGGTGCTGAATTTTCTCTTCCACTGTGCCCCGGGCAATCATCTTGTAGACGAACACCGGTTTCTCCTGGCCGATTCGATACGCGCGGTCAGTCGCCTGATTCTCGGTTGCCGGGTTCCACCACGGGTCGTAGTGAATCACCGTATCGGCTTCGGTCAGGTTCAAACCGACACCACCGGCCTTCAGGCTGATCAGGAAGATCTGCCGCGTGCCGCTCTGGAATTCCTTCACCGGTGTGCGCCGGTCACGGGTCTGGCCGGTGAGAAGGGCGTAAGCGATCTTGCGTTTTTTCAACTCATCTTCGATCAATGTCAGCATCGAAGTGAATTGCGAGAACAGCAGAATCCGCCGGCCTTCCTCGAACAACTCCTCAAGCATTTCCATCAGGCTGTCGAGCTTGCCCGAGGTGCTGCCGCGCGCGGGCAGGGTGGCGTCGTTGACCAGGCGCAGATCGCAGCAGACCTGGCGCAGCTTGAGCAGGGCTTCGAGAATGATGATCTGGCTGCGTGCCACGCCTTTGCGAGTGATCTCGTCGCGGACCTTTTTGTCCATCGCCAAGCGCATGGTTTCGTACACATCGCGCTGCGCTTCGTTGAGTTCGACCCAGTGGATGATCTCGGTTTTCGGCGGCAGCTCGGTGGCGACCTGCTCTTTGGTGCGGCGCAGCAGAAACGGTTTTATCCGACCGTTGAGGTGTTGCAGTCTGACTTCACTGCCGCGCTTTTCGATCGGCACACGGTAATCGGCATTGAAGCTTTTCACGTCGCCAAGCCAGCCCGGTAACAGGAAGTGGAACAGCGACCACAGCTCGCCCAAGTGGTTTTCCAGCGGCGTGCCGCTGAGGCACAGGCGCTGGCGTGCGTTCAGCTCGCGGGCGGCCTGGGCGGCTTTGCTGTTGGGGTTCTTGATGTATTGCGCTTCGTCCAGCACCAGAACATGCAGCGGCTGTTTGGCGAGACGTTCGAGATCCTTGGGCAACAGGGCGTAAGTGGTGAGGATCAGGTCGAAGTCGGCCAGATTGTCGAAGTGCTTTTTGCGCGTGGCGCCGTACAGCGCGAGGACTTTCAGCTGCGGGGTGAAGTGCGCCGCCTCGTCTAGCCAGTTCGGAATCAGGCTGGTCGGCATCACCACCATGCACGGACGATCGAGGCGTCCGGCGTTCTTTTCGCTGAGAATATGCGCCAGGGTCTGTAGGGTTTTGCCCAGGCCCATGTCATCCGCAAGAATCCCGCCGACCTCCAGTTGCCGCAGCGATTGCATCCAGCTCAAACCTTCGAGCTGATACGGGCGCAGCGTTGCATTCAGACCTTGCGGCGCTTCGGCCGTGAAATCGCGGATGTCGCGCAGGCGCTGGGCGAAGGTGCGGATCTGCTCGCCGCCTTCCCACAACAGCGGCAGGCCTTCCAGCGAATTGAGTCGGGTGGCGTCAGCCTTGCTCAGGCGCAGCGTTGTTTCGCCCGGCTCCTGCAAATAGAACTCGCCCAGCGTCATCAATACCGGCTTCAAGCGACCGAGCGGCAGCGCCACTTGCAACGGCCCATGCTCGCTGGTGCGTTGCGGAATGTTGACCAGAATCAGCTCGTCATCGCGACGGCGGGCGAGGCGTTCCGGGTTGAGGATTTCGGTGTGCGAGCGCATCAGGTTCAGCAGAATCGGCAGCAGGCTCAGGCGCTCGCCGTTGACGATGATGCCCAGTTCCAGATCGAACCAGTCGCGCTCCGGCGCCTGTTCGACGGTGGCGTACCAGTCGTCGACGGCGGTCAGGTCGAAACCGAATTCCTCATCGATCTGCAACTCCCAGCCCTGGCTGCGCAACTTTGGCAAGTCATTGAGGGTGAAGGTCAGCCAGGCGCTGTCGTTGACCATCTCGTAGAGTTCGCCGGCGCTTTCCGGCAGGGCTTTGCTCTGCCTTGTGGCGATGCGGAAACCGAGAATGCGCAACTGTTCGCGGTAGGACTGTTCGACATCCGGGTGGCGTTTTATCCGCAGGGTCTGCGCTTCCTGACGGATCAGGATATCGCTGTGTTTTTGCCCGCTGACGTATTCGTCCAGATAGCTGAACGATAGCGCCGCACGATGCTGAATGTAGCGCTGCATCTTGCCGTTGCGCGGCTCGAAGGCGCTGAACTCGACGCTCGCCAGCCATAGGCGCGGCACCGGTTGCACGTTATCCACCAGCACTTGCGGCGGCGCTTTCGGGCTGCGGTTTTCCAGCACGGCCTGGAGTTTTTCCAGCAGTTCGGCATCTTTCGCGGCGGCGGGGTAGTCGAGGGTTTCCTGGATTTTCAGCAGCACCGCCGCGCAGTGTTTGCAGTTGCTGCGCACCGGGCAGGTGCAGGTGGCGTCGACCAGCAGCAGCGTCGCTTTGGCTGACTCGCGCAGATGGATGGTTTGTCGGTAAACGCTACCGCCAGAACCTTCGCAACTGGCGGTGATGGTCGCATCGCCGACCTGGGCGATGCGCACTCGATTCTCCAAAGCGTAGCGGCGGCCGCGCTCCAGACTCTGTTCTTTGAATCGGCTGACCCACGACGGGGCCAGCGGTTTGCTCAGGGGCGGCGGCATAAGGACGTCGATCAGTCCGGCACGACTTCAGGCGCTTCGCGAGGCGCTGGCGCGGTCAGGGAAGTGATCTTGATCAGCAGGGCCAGATGACCGTTGTCGAGGTAATTGAGCTGGCCGTTCTTGGTGTGGCTGTCCTGGCGCAGGCGCTCACTGGCGGTGACCAGGCCATTGGCGTCGATCTGATTGACCCAGAAATCGGCGGTCACGTCGGTGAAGCGGCCGAGTTTCATTTCCAGCGTGCCCTCGATGGGGAACTGGCCGAACTGTTCCTGACCTTCGCTCACTGCGACTTTCGCCGGCGCTTCGCCGAGGCTCTGCTGCCAGGCTTTGTGCATCAACACGGTGTACTCGCCGCTGGCGGTGAGTTTGCTCACTACATCATTCAGCGCTGGGGTGCGCTGGCTGTCGCTGCCCAGACGCTGGGCGCCAGCGGCCCAGTCTTCCGGGGCGGCGCGGCTGACGATTGCGGGTACGGCATTCTGGCGCACCAGGATCATTTCGACCTGATACGTGTCATCGGCAAACGCCGTCGGTGCTGCAAGTGCAAGCAACAAAGTCAGGGAGCGGAACAGGCGCATCGGGCGTCCTTCAAGCGGATTTCGGGATGAGACGCTCAAACAGCGCCTCGACAGTATTGAAACGTTCTTCCGGGCGCTCCATCGGCACCTGGAATTTAAACATCGTCGCGCCTTCGAACTTGTAGCGCTTGGGCTGCGTCTGGATCAGCTTGATCAGGGTCATCGGGTCAACCGGCGTCTGCGCTTCGAACTCGATGCGCCCGCCTTGCGGCCCGCCGTCGACTTTCTTGATGCCGAGCTTTTCCGCCTGCAATTTCAACGCGGTGATCCGCACCAGGTTCTTGGTCGGCTCCGGCAACAGGCCGAAGCGGTCGATCATCTCCACCTGCAGGTCCTTGAGGCCTTCCTCATCGGTGGCCGAGGCGATGCGTTTATACAGAATCAGCCGCGCATGCACATCCGGCAGATAATCTTCCGGAATCAGCGCCGGCACCCGCAGATTGACTTCCGGACCGCCGCCAAGCGGTTGATCGAGGTTCGGCTGCTCGCCCTTGCGGATCGACTTCACCGCGCGCTCGAGCATTTCCATGTACAGGGTGAAACCGACGGCCTGAATCTGCCCGCTCTGACCGTCGCCGAGCAGTTCGCCTGCGCCACGGATTTCCAGATCGTTGGTGGCCAGCACGAAACCGGCGCCGAGGTCCTGGGTATTGGCGATCGCTTCCAGACGTTTTTCCGCGTCCGAAGTGATTTGCTGGCGTGGCGGTGTCAGCAGGTAGGCGTAAGCCTGGTGGTGACTGCGACCGACACGACCACGCAACTGGTGCAGCTGGGCCAGACCGAACTTGTCGGCGCGCTCGATGATGATGGTGTTGGCGCTCGGCACGTCGATGCCGGTCTCGATGATGGTCGAGGCGATCAGCACGTTGAAGCGCTTGTGGTAGAAGTCGCTCATCACCTGTTCGAGTTCACGTTCGCGCATCTGCCCGTGGCCGATACCGATGCGCGCTTCCGGCACCAGTTCGGCGAGGTCGGCGGCGCACTTCTCGATGGTCTTCACATCGTTGTGCAGGTAGTAAACCTGACCGCCACGCAGCAGTTCACGCAGCAGGGCCTCTTTGACCGTGCTCTTGTTCTGCTCCATGACAAAGGTGCGCACCGACAGGCGCCGCGCTGGCGGCGTGGCGATGATCGACAGATCGCGCATGCCCGACACCGCCATGTTCAGCGTGCGCGGAATCGGCGTCGCGGTCAGGGTAAGGATGTCGACTTCGCTGCGCAGGGCCTTGAGCTGTTCTTTCTGGCGCACGCCAAAGCGGTGCTCTTCGTCGATGATCACCAGCCCGAGGTTTTTGATCTTCACATCATCGGACAGCAGTTTGTGCGTGCCGATGACGATGTCGATCTTGCCTTCCGCCAGATCGGCGATCGCCGCGTTGACTTCCTTGGCCGATTTGAAGCGACTCATCACTTCCACGGTCACCGGCCAGTCGGCGAAGCGGTCGCGGAAACTGTTGTAGTGCTGCTGGGCGAGCAGGGTGGTCGGTACCAGAATCGCCACCTGACGCCCGCCGTGCACGGCGATGAACGCGGCGCGCATGGCCACTTCGGTCTTGCCGAAGCCAACGTCGCCGCAGACGAGGCGATCCATCGGTTTCGGCGCGAGCATGTCTTCGCGCACGGCCTCGATGGTGGCTTGCTGATCGGGTGTTTCCTCGAACGGGAAACCGGCGCTGAAGGTGGCGTAGTCGGCCTTCGGGTCGGCGAAGGCGTAACCTTCACGGGCGGCGCGACGGGCGTAAATGTCGAGCAATTCGGCGGCGACGTCACGCACCTGCTCGGCGGCCTTGCGCTTGGCTTTCTGCCAGGTTTCCGAGCCGAGGCGGTGTAGCGGCGCGAGCGAATCGTCGCTGCCGGTGTAGCGCGCGATCAGGTGCAGGTTGGCCACTGGCACGTAGAGCTTGGCGTTCTCGGCGTATTCGAGGGTGAGGAACTCGGCGGCCTGATTGTCGATTTCCAGAATCGTCAGGCCCAGGTAGCGCCCGACGCCGTGGTCGATATGCACCACCGGCGCGCCTTCACGCAGTTCGGTGAGGTTCTTGATCACCGCATCGTTGCTGACGTCGCTGCGCTTCTCGCGGCGACGACGTTGCATGACCCGTTGGCCGAACAGCGGACTTTCCGCCACCAGCGCCAGCGCCGGGTCGTCGAGCAGCAGACCTTCGTCGAGCGGGGCGATGGTGATCGCCAGACGATCCTTGCTGGCGACGAAGTCCGGCCAGCTGTCGACGGTTTTCGGCCGCAGCTTCAGGCGTTCCAACAGTTCCAGCAGGACTTCGCGACGACCCGCCGATTCGGCGGTGAACAGCACACGCCCAGGGAATTCTTCGAGGAAACCGGCCAGCGCCGCCAGCGGTTGCGTGGCCTTGGCTTCGATGGCCAGATCGGGCAGCGCATGTGCCGGGAAGCGCTCACGGCCGACGCCGCTTTCAACGTCCTGTTGACTGGCAACGACGCGTGGCCAGTTCTTCAGGCGCGCGAAGCAGTCTTCCACCGGCAGGAACAATTCGGCCGGTGGCAATAAAGGACGCGATGGATCGACGCGGCGTTCTTCGTAACGATTGCGCACGTCGTTCCAGAAGTTTTCCGCCGCCTGCTCGATGCCCGGCAGCGAGAACACTTGTGTGTCCTGAGGTAAGTAATCGAACAGCGTCGAAGTTTCGTCGAAGAACAGCGGCAGGTAGTACTCGATACCGGCCGGGGTGATACCGCTGCTCAGGTCCTGAAAGATCGGGCAGCGGCGGAAGTCGACGTCGAAGCGCTCGCGAAAGCGCGCCTTGAAGCGGGTGACTGCGTCTTTCTGCAACGGGAATTCGCGGGCCGGCAGCAGCTTGACCGACTCGACCTTGTCGATTGAACGCTGGGTTTCCGGATCGAAGGTGCGCAGGGTTTCGATTTCGTCGTCGAACAGGTCGATGCGATACGGCAGTTTGCTGCCCATCGGGAACAGGTCGATCAGCGCGCCGCGTACGGTGAACTCGCCGTGCTCGTACACCGTGTCGACATAGCGATAGCCGCTGGCTTCGAGCCGCGCGCGCATCTGTTCGACGTCGAGCTTCTGGCCGATATCGAGCACCAGGCTGCTGCCGAGGAGGAATTTGGTCGGCGCCAAGCGATGCAAAGCGGTGGTGATCGGAACCACCAGCACGCCGTGGGCCAGTTCCGGCAGGCGATACAGGCTGGCGATGCGCTGGGAGATGATGTCCTGGTGCGGCGAGAACAGGTCGTAGGGCAGGGTTTCCCAGTCGGGGAAATGCAGTACGGGCAAATCCGGGGCGAAGAAACTCAGCTCCTGTTCCAGCCGTTCGGCGCTTTGGCTGTCGGCGGTCAGCAGCAGGGTAAAGCGCTTGGCAGCGCTGGCAGCCTCGGCAATCGCCAGGCTGAGGGCGGCACCGGGCAGATTGCCCCAGTGCTGTTTACCTGCTTCGGCAGGGAGTAACGGTAGACGCAGAACAGGCACGGAAGGTTGAGCTCCAGGCGTTGCGACAAAGTCGGTAATTGTAGCGGCCTCCGGTGCCGCCTGTCAGTTGCAGACTGCGTCTATCTTCACGGTTTGGACGAAATGTAGTGGTAACCATAAAAACGAGCACTTTTTTCATGGTTATGTAGTGCCGAAACCGGGTGGTGTTACGGAGGGTTACAGACATCGTCTAACAGTCGTCGAAAAATTGACTGCGCTGAAAGCCCCGGTTTTACTGGGCTGGAGAAAGGCGTAAATTTTTTGAACGGGATTTTGTTACCGATTGCGCGACAAGCGCGCATTGCTGAAAGGGCTTGTCGGCGGCATAATGTAGCCCCTTTTTTCTGCCCCTACATGTGGAAGGTTACCGTGACTCAGAAGCCCGACCAGTGTCTTGGTGAATGGATCGACCGTGAAGCACTCGCAGAAGCGATGATTCCGCTTATCGGTCAGCTCTACCGCAATAACAACGTGGTTAGCTCGATCTATGGCCGCAGCCTGATCAACCAGTCTGTCATCGCGATTCTCAAAGCTCACCGCTTTGCTCGCCACCGTTCTTCCGACGACAGCGAACTCTCCGTCCACGAAACATTCCCACTGCTCAAGGCCATGAGCGAGCTCAAGCTCGGCGCGGCGTCGGTGGATCTGGGCAAGCTGGCGTTCAAATTCCGCAATGAAGGCAACGGCCGCAGCGCCGAGCAGTTCGTGCGTGAAGAGATGGCTGACGTGGTTGGCCAGCAGAACGCCTCGGCCCGCAAAGGCACCGACGTTGTTCTTTACGGCTTCGGTCGTATCGGCCGTCTGCTGGCGCGCATCCTGATCGAGAAAACCGGTGGCGGCGACGGCCTGCGTCTGCGCGCCATCGTCGTGCGCAAAGGCGCCGAGAACGACCTGACCAAACGCGCCAGCCTGCTGCGTCGCGATTCGGTACACGGTTCGTTCAACGGCACCATTACCATCGACGAAGAAAACAACACCATCACCGCCAACGGTAACCTGATCCAGGTGATCTACGCGAAGAACCCGACCGAGGTGGATTACACCCAGTACGGCATCAAAGACGCGCTGCTGGTGGACAACACCGGTGTATGGCGTGACGCCGATGGCCTGGGTCAGCACCTGGCCTGCCCGGGTATCGATCGCGTTGTTCTGACCGCGCCTGGCAAGGGCAAGCTGAAGAACATCGTTCACGGCATCAACCATGGTGAAATCACCGCTGACGACAAGATTGTCTCGGCTGCTTCCTGCACCACCAACGCTATCGTGCCGGTGCTCAAAGCGGTCAACGACAAGTTCGGCATCATCAACGGTCACGTCGAAACCGTTCACTCGTACACCAACGACCAGAACCTGATCGACAACTTCCACAAGGGCGATCGCCGTGGCCGCAGCGCCGCGCTGAACATGGTGATCACCGAGACCGGCGCCGCTACCGCTGCTGCCAAGGCTCTGCCTGAGCTGGCCGGCAAGCTGACCGGTAACGCGATCCGCGTTCCGACGCCAAACGTGTCGATGGCCATTCTCAACCTCAACCTTGAGAAAGCCGCCACCCGCGAAGAGATGAACGAGTACCTGCGCTACATGGCTCTGCACTCCGAGCTGCACAAGCAGATCGACTTCGTCAATTCGCAGGAAGTGGTGTCGACTGACTTCGTTGGCTCGCGTCACGCTGGTGTAGTCGACGCTGAAGCGACCATCGTGCAGGACAACCGTGTCGTTCTGTACGTCTGGTACGACAACGAGTTCGGCTACAGCTGCCAGGTGGTTCGCGTGATGGAAGACATGGCTGATGTGAATCCGCCAGCGTTCCCGCGCTAAGCCTCAGGCTTGAATGAAAACGCCCCGGCATTTTGTCGGGGCGTTTTTGTTTGTGAAGTGATCGTTCCCACGCTCTGCGTGGGAATGCAGCCCGGGCCGCTCTGCGTCCCATTGGAACGCGGAGCGTCCCTTGAAGCATTCCTTTGCTGCGCGTGGGAACGATCGCGCTGGCGGGTGCGATCTAACTGGCGCCGCCAACCACAGCAGCTTGCGCGGTGCGCAACTCATGCCGGTTGCCACGGAATAGCACCAGTGTCGCAATCAAGCCCAACACCGCCGCGCCACTTAGCCAGATGCCCGGTGCTGCCTTGTTGTCCAGCACATGAATCAGATAGGTGCACGCTGCCGGAGTAAATCCGCCGAACGTCGCCGTTGCCAAACTGTAGGCCAGGGAAAACCCGGTCGTGCGCACTTCCACCGGCATGATCTCGGTCAGCGCCACCACCATCGCGCCGTTGTACGAGCCGTACAGGAACGACAGCCACAATTCGACAATCAGCAAATGGCTGAAGCTCGGATTCGCCACCAGCCACGACAGTGCCGGGTACGCCGTGAGGATCGCCAGAATCGTCGCCGCCAGCAGTAAGGGTTTTCGGCCGATCTTGTCGGATACCGCGCCCATCACCGGTAGCCAGAAGAAGTTCGACAAGCCGATGCACACCGTCACCAACAGCGCATCGAGATCAGACAGGTGCAGTTCGGCCTTGCCGAACGTCGGGGTGTAAGCGGTGATCAGGTAGAACGACACCGTGGTCATTACCACCAGCGCCATGCCGGCAATGACGATGCCGAAGTTCTGCCCGATCGAACGGACGATCTCGCCGAGGGTAGGGCGGTGGGTGCGCGCCTGGAATTCCGGAGTTTCTTCCAGCGAGCGACGGATGAAAAAAATCACCGGCACGATCATGCAGCCAATCAGAAACGGTACGCGCCAGCCCCATTCGCCCATTTGCTCCGGACTCAGCCAGTGATTCAGAGCAACGCCGAGCAAGCCGGCGAACACCACGGCTGCCTGTTGGCTGGCGGACTGCCAACTGACGAAAAAGCCTTTACGCGCCGGCGTCGAAATTTCCGCCAGATACACCGACACGCCGCCCAGTTCCACGCCCGCCGAGAAGCCTTGCAGCAAACGGCCGAACAACACCAGCAGCGGCGCGGCGACACCGAGCGTCGCGTAGCCGGGTACGCAGGCAATCAGCACTGTACCGGCGGCCATCATCGCCAAAGTGATGATCAGCCCTTTGCGCCGTCCGTGACGGTCGATATAGGCACCGAGGAAAATCGCCCCCAGCGGGCGCATCAGGAAGCCGGCGCCGAAGGTCGCCAGCGACAGCATCAGCGAAGCGAAGGCGCTGTCGGTGGGGAAGAAGGTTTTGGCGATGGCCGTTGCATAGAAGCCGTAGACCATGAAGTCGAACATTTCGAGGAAGTTGCCGCTGACAACGCGAAAGATCGCTTTGCCTTTGCCCGTGGTGGAGGACATGGGAGGTACTCACTGTTCAATTTTGTATAAAGGCGTTGCAGCCATGGGGAAGCGAGCGGGCGCTTGTAGTTCATAATGGCCGCCGTGGTTTTGCGGGGAGATGAAGAATTGTTAACTGGACGCTGGTTGGGGCTTGTGGTGTTGGCGGTGGCAATCGGCGGCTGCGGCAACGGCGATTCCCTGGAACAGGTCGGTGGCTCGACCATGGGCAGCACCTGGTCGGTCAAGTACGTGCGCCACCCCGGGGTCGCCGATCCTGCGCAGGTGCGCAGCAAAGTGCAGGCCATCCTCGGTGAAGTCGATCAACAGCTGTCGACTTACCGCAGTGACTCCGTCATCGAGCGTTTCAACGCCTTGCCCGCCGATAGCTGCCAAGGCATGCCGACAGCGGTGCTCGAATTGGTCCGCATCGGCGAACAGCTTTCAATGCAAAGCGAAGGCTCCTACGACCTGACCGTGGAACCGCTGCTGGACCTCTGGGGATTCGGCCCGCAAGGACGCGAAGAAAAGATCCCTGATGCGGCCGCGCTGGCCGAGGTCATGCAGCGGGTCGGCCATCAGCATCTGCGCATCGACGGCGAGCGGTTGTGCAAGGACACCGCCGTCGAAGTCGACTTCAACAGCATTGCCGCCGGTTACGCCGTGGATACCATCGCCGCCAGATTGCAGGGCATGGGCATCGACAATTACCTGGTCGAAGCCACGGGCGAACTCAAGGCCCGGGGCAAGAAGCCGGATGGTTCAGCGTGGCGCATCGCTCTCGAAGAGCCTCGCGATGACCAGCAAGTGGCCGAGCGGATTATCGATGTCGATGGCTACGGCGTGTCCACCTCCGGTGACTACCGCCATTATTTTCTGCAGGACGGTCGGCGTTATTCCCACACCTTCGATGCGCGCAGCGGAAGGCCGGTCCTACATGATCTGGCGTCAGTCACGGTTATTCATCCTTCAGCGTTGATGGCCGATGGACTATCGACGCTGTTGCTGATTCTCGGGCCGGAAAGGGCGCGGGACTATGCCCAAAAACATGACATTGCTGCATTCTTTGTCTTGCGTGCCGATACAGGTTTCGTCACCCGCAGCAGTCAGGCATTTGCGCAGCTTGTCGGTGAAAAAAACTGACTGAAGACAAGACGAAAGCTGGCGTTGTAGTGCAGGCAAAAGTAGCCTACGACGCGACCAAGGGTTAATGTGCGCGGCGTTGACGCTTCTATAGACTGTGTCCGGGTTCTCTACTGGCCCCCAATTGTTCCTTCGCGCCGCCGTTCGGCGTGATTTAGCCGCCGGTGCTGCTGGCACCGCGGCCTGTTCTGAGGAGTACGCATGGCTGTCTACAACTACGACGTGGTGGTACTGGGTTCCGGCCCGGCGGGAGAAGGCGCGGCAATGAACGCCGCCAAAGCGGGGCGCAAGGTCGCGATGGTCGACAGCCGTCGTCAGGTCGGCGGCAACTGCACCCACCTCGGCACCATCCCGTCCAAGGCACTGCGTCACTCGGTGCGGCAGATCATGCAGTTCAACACCAACCCGATGTTCCGCGCGATCGGCGAGCCACGCTGGTTTTCCTTCCCGGACGTGTTGAAAAGCGCCGAAAAAGTCATTTCCAAACAAGTCGCATCGCGCACCGGCTACTACGCCCGTAACCGCGTCGACGTGTTCTTCGGTACCGGCAGCTTCGCCGACGAGCAAACCATCGAAGTGGTCTGCGGCAACGGCGTGGTCGAGAAGCTGGTGGCCAAGCACATCATCATCGCCACCGGTTCGCGCCCGTATCGCCCGGCGGACATCGATTTCCACCACCCGCGCATCTACGATAGCGACACCATCCTCAGCCTCGGTCACACCCCGCGCAAACTGATCGTTTACGGCGCTGGTGTGATCGGTTGCGAATACGCATCGATCTTCAGTGGTCTGGGTGTGCTGGTCGAACTGGTCGACAACCGTGGCCAGTTGCTGAGCTTCCTTGACTCGGAAATTTCCCAGGCGCTCAGCTACCACTTCAGCAACAACAACATCACCGTGCGTCACAACGAAGAGTACGACCGCGTCGAAGGCGTGGACAACGGCGTGATCCTGCACCTGAAATCCGGCAAGAAGATCAAGGCCGACGCCTTGCTCTGGTGCAATGGCCGTACCGGCAACACCGACACGCTGGGTCTGGAAAACATCGGCGTCAAGGTCAACAGCCGTGGCCAGATCGAAGTCGACCAGAACTACCGCACCTGCATAGAGAACATCTACGGCGCCGGTGACGTGATCGGCTGGCCAAGCCTGGCCAGTGCCGCCCACGACCAGGGTCGTTCGGCCGCCGGCAGCATCGTCGACAATGGCAGCTGGCGCTTCGTCAATGACGTGCCGACCGGCATCTACACCATTCCGGAGATCAGCTCGATCGGCAAGAACGAGCAGGAGCTGACCCAGGCCAAAGTGCCGTACGAAGTCGGCAAGGCCTTCTTCAAGAGCATGGCGCGGGCGCAGATTGCCGGTGAGCCGCAGGGCATGCTGAAGATCCTTTTCCACCGCGAAACGCTGGAAGTGCTCGGCGTGCATTGCTTCGGTTATCAGGCGTCGGAGATCGTTCACATCGGTCAGGCGATCATGAACCAGCCGGGCGAGCTGAACACCCTGAAGTATTTCGTCAACACCACGTTCAATTACCCGACCATGGCCGAAGCCTATCGGGTAGCGGCGTACGACGGCCTCAACCGGCTTTTTTGACGGGCTCCGGCCGGTGGCCTGAGCCGGCCGGGGAGACCGATTTCAGCAATTCTCAAGGGTGGCAGTGGCCAAACCGGGAAAGTCTGTAATCAGGCTGTCAACGCCGAAGTCGGCGAGTCTGCGCATCAGTGCAGGCTCGTTGACGGTCCACACCGACACATGCAGGCCCTGACGCTGCGCCTTTTGCAGGCGTTCCGGCGTACACAGCGTCCAGTTCAACGCGAGAATTTCGCAACCGTAGCTGGCCGCCACCTTCAACGGATCGAGCCAGGCGTATTCGGCCACCAGGCCACGGGATACGTCCGGTACCAGGTCCAGCGCTGCCTTCAAGACTTCCCGTGAACTCGAGGTGATCGTCACCTTGTCGAGCAGGCCATGCCGTTGAGCCATTTCCCGAATCGCCAGCACGGTAGTCGCCGCGCGGGTGCGTGAAGCGCTTTTGACTTCCAGCTGCCAGTGCTCGAAATCACATTTCTCGAACAACTCTTCCAGCGTCGGAATCGGGCACGGCTGGATCCAGCCCGGGCCACCCTTGCGCGCGTCGTAGGTCACCAGTTCGGCGGCGGTGTGCTCGACGACTTTGCCGCGACGGTCGGTGGTGCGCTTGAGCGTCGGGTCATGGATGACCATCAGCTCGCCGTCCTTGGACAGGTGCAGATCCAGTTCGCAGCGGCGCACGCCGTGCTTGAGGCATTCCTGAAAGCTGCTCAGGGTGTTTTCCGGTGCTTCGCCCTTGGCGCCGCGGTGGCCGTAGATGAGGGTCACGGTGCTTCCTTAAGTTAAATGCCAGATTCGTTCTGTTCGCGGGCCAGACGGCGTTCCTGAGCCTGCTTCTGCAAAATGTAGCGAGCGAGCAACTGGCGCTGGGCATCGGTCGGGCGCTCGAACTCGGTGCCGACGTCATAGCCATCGCCCTTGGGATCGCAATGGGTGACGCGGGCGCGCAGCAGCAGGCCAAGCGCCTGCGGCATCAGCACCAGTTTCACCGACAGGTGCGCGCCGGTGGCAATCGGGGTCGGGTACTGAAAGTCGATCCCGCCCTCGGAGATGATCACCGGCTGCGGCTCGCCGATGTGTCCGAGCACCGTCAGGGCGATTACCTGGCTGAGCAGGTCGATGCGTTTGTTCTGCGATTTGAGGAACGCCGCGATGGCGCGGTCGCGCTCGCTGATCTGTCGCAACAGGTGCTGCGACTCGAATTCGCTCAGGTGCAGTTCGCTGAGCAGGTTGAACAGTGGGGAAGCATCCTGCAACACTTCCTGGCCTGCGGCTTCGGGAGCGGACAGGGGCCGAATTTCCAGTGCGATCGTGTCCTCGATACGGTAGTATTCGCGGCGATCTTCTTCATCTAATGTCGACATGGCGAACCCATGGTAGCGGCGGTGGTCTGAGTGTAAAGCTGGTTTTCGACCCCCGCCACAAGGACGTTCCTTTTCCCTCCGAACAAGCCCCGACATGTTCAGACCTCTCTTCGTATTTATCGGCACGCGTTATACCCGTGCAAAGCGTCGCAATCATTTTGTGTCATTCATTTCCCTGACTTCGATGATCGGGCTCGCCCTTGGCGTGGTCGTGATGATCGTCGTGCTGTCGGTGATGAACGGCTTCGACCATGAGATGCGCACCCGCGTGCTGGGCATGGTGCCCCACGCCACTCTCGAGACCGGCGAGCCGATCAATGACTGGCAGAGCCTGGCCGACAAGGTCAAGCAGAACCGGCAGGTGACGGCGGTGGCGCCGTTCACCCAGATGCAGGGCCTGCTGACCAATAACGGTCAGGTTTCCAAAGTGTTGCTCAATGCCATTGATCCTGCGCTCGAGCGCAATGTGTCGATCATCGACAACTTCATGAAGCAGGGCAAACTCGACGACCTGACACCGGGCAGCTTCGGCATCGTCATCGGCGACAAGGCCGCGACCAAGCTTGGCGTTGGCATCGGCGACAAGGTCACTTTCGTTGCACCTGAGGTCAGCGTGACCCCGGCCGGGATGTTCCCGCGCATGAAGCGCTTCACCGTGGTCGGGATTTTCCATGTCGGCGCCGGTGAGCTCGACGGCTACCTCGGCGTGACCAATCTGCAGGATCTGGCGAAAATGCACCGCTGGAAAGCCGATCAGGTGCAGGGCCTGCGGCTGAAGTTCGACGACCTGTTCCAGGCACCGCGTGAGGCGTGGAACATCGCCCAGCAGCTCGGCGAAGATCGTTACTACGCCCGCGACTGGACCCGCACCCACGGCAACCTGTATCAGGCGATCCGCATGGAAAAAGCCATGATCGGGCTGCTGTTGCTGCTGATCGTCGCCGTCGCCGCGTTCAACATCATTTCCACGCTGGTGATGGTGGTGAACGACAAGAAGGGCGACATCGCCATTCTGCGTACCCTCGGCGCGACACCGGGCACGATCATGCGCACGTTCATGGTTCAGGGCACGGTAATCGGCGTGGTCGGCACGGCGATCGGCGCGGTGGTCGGGATCCTCGCGGCGCTGAATGTCAGTGCGGCCATTTCGGCGCTTGAAGGGCTGATCGGCCACAAGTTCCTTAATGCTGACGTGTATTTCATTGATTATCTTCCTTCGCAGGTACAGAGCCAGGACGTCGTCATGGTCTGCGCCGCTGCGTTGGTCCTGAGTTTCCTCGCCACCCTGTATCCCGCCTGGCGTGCCGCGCGCACCCAGCCGGCGGAGGCGTTACGTTATGAGTGAGTCGGGCATGAGTGAACAAGCAATTCTGAGCTGCCGTAACCTGGGCAAGTCCTACGAGGAGGGGCCTGAGTCGGTACAAGTGCTGGCCGGCCTGCAACTGGAGTTGCACCCGGGCGAGCGTGTGGCGATCGTGGGTAAATCCGGTTCCGGCAAAAGTACCTTGCTCAACCTGCTCGGCGGCCTCGATACGCCAAGCAAGGGCAGCGTCTGGCTCGACGGTGAAGAACTGTCGGCGTTGAGCGAGAAAAAGCGTGGCCTGCTGCGCAATCGCGCGCTTGGTTTCGTTTATCAGTTTCACCATTTGCTGCCGGAATTCACCGCGCTGGAAAACGTCTGCATGCCGCTGTTGATCGGCAAGACCGCCATCCCGGAGGCGCGTCAGCGTGCCACGGCATTGCTGGAGCGCGTCGGTCTCGGCCATCGTCTGGAACACAAACCGGCGGAACTCTCCGGCGGCGAACGTCAGCGCGTGGCCATTGCCCGTGCACTGGTGAACAACCCGGGGCTGGTGATGCTCGATGAGCCAACCGGCAACCTTGACCTGCATACCGCCGAAGGCATTCAGGATCTGATGCTGGAGCTGAGCACTTCGATGCGCACAGCGTTCCTGGTGGTGACGCACGACATGAACCTGGCTCGCCAGATGGACCGCGTCCTGCAGTTGCAGGAAGGTTGCCTGACCCCCATCTGACTGGCTGAAACCCGGCGCCCGTAACGGTGCCGGGTCTTTTATTTCTATACGGTGCCCCAGCGAATGTTCAGACCGTTATCGATCTTTATCGGCACGCGCTATACCCGCGCCAAGCGCCGCAATCGCTTTGTTTCGTTCATTTCGATGACCTCGATGATCGGCCTCGCCCTCGGCGTGCTGGCGATGATCGTAGTGCTGTCGGTGATGAACGGCTTTCAGCGCGAAATGAGCTCGCGCATCCTTGGCATGGTGCCCCATGCGACCATCGTTGGCGTCAAGCCGATCGATGACTGGCAGCCAGTCGCTGCCGCTGCGATGAAAAATCCCGAAGTGACTGCCGCCGTGCCGTTCACCGAGATGGAAGGCATGCTGTCCTACAAGGGTTCGATGCAGCCGATTCAGATCAGCGGCGTTGATCCGGCCCAGGAAGGCAAGGTGTCGATCGTTGCCCAGCACATCGTCCAGGGTCGCCTCGATGCCTTGAAGCCGGGCGAATTCGGTGTGGTGATCGGTGAAATCACCGCGCGGCGTTTCCGCCTCAATGTCGGCGACAAGATCACTCTGATCGTCCCGGAAGTCAGCACCGCGCCGGGCGGTATCACCCCGCGCATGCAGCGCCTGAATGTGGTTGGCGTGTTCAAGGTCGGCGCCGAGCTGGACGGCTCGATGGGCCTGATTCACGTCGCCGACGCCGCGACCATGCAGCACTGGCAGCCGAATCAGGTGCAGAGCGTGCGTCTGGCGGTCAAGGATCTGTACGCCGCGCCGAAGGTGTCTGCGGACATTGCCGGTGGCCTCGGCGCCGACTTCAAGGCTGACGACTGGACTCACACCCAGGGCAGCCTGTTCAGCGCGATGAAGATGGAAAAAACCATGATCGGCCTGCTGTTGCTGATGATCGTCGCGGTGGCGGCATTCAACATCATTGCGACGCTGATCATGGTGGTGAACGACAAGGGCGCGGACATCGCGATCCTGCGCACGATCGGCGCCACACCACGGCAGATCATGGCGATCTTCATGGTGCAGGGCACGGTGATCGGTATTGTCGGCACCATCATTGGCGGCGTGCTGGGCGTGATTGCGGCGCTCAATGTCAGTGAGCTGGTCGGCTGGGTCGAGCGCGTGACCGGGCAGCATATCTTCAGTTCGGACGTATATTTCGTCAGCAACCTGCCCTCGGAACTGCAGGGTGGAGATGTGCTGTTGATCTGCTCGGCGGGTTTCATCCTGAGCTTCCTGGCAACGGTGTATCCGGCGTGGCGGGCGGCGAAGATCGAACCGGCGCATGCCTTGAGATATTCGTAAGCGACTCCATGCTCGTTCCCACGCTCTGCGTGGGAATGCCTCAACGGACGCTCTGCGTTCGGCTCTTGAAAGGACGCGAAGCTTCCCGGGCTGCATTCCCACGCAGAGCGTGGGAACGATCAGGTCCGAGGCAACTCGATCACAAACCGCGTCCAACCCGCTTCAGATTCACAACGAATCTGCCCGCCATGTGCACGCACGATCGACTGGGTAATTGCCAAGCCCAACCCCGCATGTTCACTGCTGCCTTCCTGCCGTGCAGGGTCCGCCCGATAGAACCGGTCAAACAAACGTGGCAGCGCGTGCGCTGAAATCCCTTGGCCACTATTCTCGACGCAAACGCGCACAGCTTTCGCCTCGTCGACGATGCTCAAGCGAACGTACCCCTCGGCCGAGGTAAACCGCAGCGCGTTATCCAGCAGATTCGACAAGGCCCGGCGCAACATGCCGCGATCACCTTCGATTTGCGCCTCACCTTCACGGCTCAAACTCACGCCGGCGTCTTCCGCCAATGGTGCAAAAAACTCCAGCAGCATGTCGGCCTCATCCGCCAGCTCCAGTGGTTCGCGCTTGGGCATCAGCAAGCCGTGGTCTGCCTTGGCCAGGTAGAGCATGTCGTTGACCAGTTGCGCCATCCATTGCAGTTCTTCGAGGTTGCTGTGCAGCGCTTCGCGGTAATCCTCCAGTGCCCGAGGGCGGGTGAGGGTGACCTGGGTGTGGGTCAGCAGATTCGACAACGGTGTGCGCAGCTCATGGGCAATGTCGGCGGAGAACGCCGAGAGGCGCTGAAACGAGTCGTCGAGGCGTGCGAGCATGGCGTTGAAGCTGTAGGCCATTTCTGCAAGCTCTGGTGGCATCTTCTCTTCAGGCAGTCGGGCATTCAGCGATTGCGCAGAAATCCCACGGGCCACCGCGCTCATCCGCCGCAACGGGCGCAGACCGCTGCGCGCGGCCCAGGCGCCGAGCAGGGCAGTGGCCAGCGCCGACAGGCCGACGGTCAGCCAGATCAGATGCTGCATGCGCTCAAGAAAATGCTGGTGATGGGTGATGTCCAACAGCAGCGTCAGTTGCGGCGAATCCGCTGTGTCCGGGTAGAGCGGGGCGCGCAGCACGCGGTAATCGGTGCCGTCATGGCTGATGGTCGACAGGCCAGTTTGCAGCGGCAGATTCTTCGGAATCTGCACCGAGCTGTCATACCAGTGCTGGCCATCGCCGCTGGTGATGCGCAACGACAGATCCGCCTGACGGCTGAGTTCATCGGCCAGCCGCGCTTCGCGTTGAGCAGGCTGCAGATCCTGCAAGGCGCGGCGCAGGCCGATCAGCTTCGTCTCCAGTTGTTGCTGGTCAAGTTCGATGAAGTGCGCCTCGCTGGCCCGGTCGAACAGCACCCCGGCGAACAGCGAGACCACCGCAGTGCAGGCGGCAAACAACAGTGCCAGGCGCGTGCTCAAGGACCAACGACGCATCACAGCGAACGCTCTTCGAGCACATAACCCATGCCGCGCACGGTATGGATCAACTTGTTGGGGAAGTCATCGTCGATCTTCAGGCGCAAGCGGCGGATCGCCACTTCGATGACGTTGGTGTCGCTGTCGAAATTCATGTCCCAAACCTGCGAGGCGATCAGCGATTTGGGCAGGACTTCACCCTGACGGCGCAGGAGCATTTCCAGCAGGGCGAATTCCTTGGCGGTCAGGTCGATGCGCTGGCCGCTGCGTTCGACCCGGCGGCGGATCAGATCCAGGCGCAGATCGGCCAGTTGCAGGCTGGTTTCCTGGGCGATTGCGCTGCCGCGCCGCAACAGGCTGCGCACCCGCGCGAGCAGCTCGGAAAAGGCGAATGGCTTGACCAGATAATCGTCGGCGCCCAGTTCGAGGCCGTGAACCCTGTCCTCCACGGCGTCTTTGGCGGTGAGAAAAAGTACCGGCGTTTCGAGGCCAGCGCTGCGCACCGCTTGCAGAATCTGCCAGCCACTGCGCCCGGGCAGCATCACATCGAGGATCAACAGCGCGTAGTCGCCGCTCAAGGCCAATTGCTGGCCGCTGATGCCATCGGCCACCAGCTCGGTATTGAATCCGGCCTCGGTCAGGCCCTGACGCAGGTATTGGCCGGTTTTCGCTTGGTCTTCGACGATCAACAGTTTCATGGGCGACTCGGGCGGGGTTGGTATTTGGAAGGGCGAGGGCGTTATACCGTGAGATCCGGCGATAAGCGCCAAGCTGACAAAGTTGTAATCTGCCTGTCAGGTCGATGCCAGCCCTGGGTGGTTAGAGTTTCCCACAGGCTGAACCTTCTCTTGTTGGAGTACGACCATGTTTTTGCGCACCTCGCTGAAAATAGCCACCTGTCTGCTGGCATTGAGTTCGCCAGCCTGGGCGACACCGGCGCACACCTTCGCCTTCGGCCAGCCGGCAGCGGCGAGCCAGGCCACGCGCAGTATCGAAATCGTCATGGGCGACATGAACTTCGACCCGAAAGCCATACAGGTCAAGGCCGGTGAGACGGTTCGCTTTGTACTGGTGAATAAAGGCCAGTTGCTGCATGAATTCAACCTCGGTGATGCGGCGATGCATGCCAGTCACCAGCAGGAAATGTTGCAGATGCAGCAAAGCGGCATGCTAACGCCGACAGGCATGAAAGAAATGTCCCACGACATGGCGGGCATGAATCACGCGGCGATGGGCCACGGCATGCAGCATGACGACCCCAACAGCGTGCTGGTCGAGCCCGGTAAAACCGCCGAGTTGACCTGGACCTTCAGCAAGGCCACGGTGCTCGAGTTTGCCTGCAATATCCCCGGGCATTATCAGGCGGGCATGGTCGGCAAACTGACAGTCAGTCAGTAAGCACTCAAAGGCGCGGGCAAAGGCTGGTAGAATCCGCTGATTCTTCAGTCAGGTTTCCGCCATGCATCCCGCAGCCGAACATTCGCCGCTGGGCAAATCCAGCGAATACATCGCCACGTACACGCCGTCCCTGCTGTTCCCGATTCCGCGCACCGCGAAATGGGCCGAGCTGGGCCTGACCGCCGAAACCCTGCCGTATAAAGGCGTGGATTTCTGGAACTGCTTCGAGCTGTCGTGGCTGCTGCCCTCGGGCAAACCGGTGGTGGCGATCGCTGAATTCAGCATCCCGGCGGACTCGCCGAACATCATCGAATCGAAGTCGTTCAAGCTCTACCTCAACTCGCTGAACCAGACGCCGTTCGCCGACGTTGCCATATTGCAAGCGACGCTGGTCAAGGATCTGTCCGCCGCTGCCGGTAAACCTGTGGGCGTTCGGGTTCGCAGTCTGAAGGACGTCGAAGCCGAAGGCGTGGTGGCGTTGCCGGGCGTGTGCATCGACGATCTGGATATCAGCGTGAGCAATTATGAACACCCGCGTCCGGAGCTGCTGCGTTGCGATGATTCGCGGATCGTTGAAGAGAGCGTGCACAGCCACCTGCTCAAATCCAACTGCCCGGTGACCAGTCAGCCGGACTGGGGCAGCGTGGTAGTGGAATATCGCGGCGCGGCGCTGGATCACGCCAGCCTGCTGGAGTACATCGTCAGCTTCCGCCAGCATTCGGACTTCCATGAGCAATGCGTTGAGCGGATTTTCCTCGATCTGCAGCGGTTGTTGAAGCCGGAGAAACTGACGGTATTTGCGCGCTATGTACGCCGGGGTGGGCTGGATATCAATCCGTATCGCAGCACTGAAGAGGTGCAGTTGCCAAATCATCGGCTCGTACGTCAATAAAGATCCTGAATGTGCGATATCCAATGTGGGAGCGAGCCTGCTCGCGAATGCGGTGTGTCATTCAACGATGATGTCGACTGATACGACGCCTTCGCGAGCAGGCTCGCTCCCACAAGGGCTTGCATGCACATTTTGCAAATGAAAAAGCCCTGCCATCGCTGGCAGGGCTTTTTTGTGCGGCGGGGCGTCAGATGCCCATGCTGCCCAGCGCGTTGACGATGTTGCGCAGGGTGCCGGCGATCGCCGGGTGTTCGACTTCGAAGCGCTCCACTGCCAGGTTCACGCCATCGGCGATGCTTGCGTTCTGGGTGGCAGTTTCCAGCTGGATCTCCGATTCGATCTGCGCCATCAGCGCATGCAGATCTTCACGCTCTGCTTCCGACAGCGGTGGATTGTGTTTCAGCTGCTCGCGCAGTGTATCGAGCTGTTTTTGCAGTTCTTGGGCGGGCATGGTGGTTTCCTTTTATCAATAGGCACTGGCATTGACCGCAGCCGCGCGCCAAAGGTCTATGGCTGACCTTTAGATTAATCCACTCTCGGTAAACCTGCATGACGCCGGTCAGGGCTTTTCGCCTTTGGCGCGGCGCAAGCTGATGTCGGCGAGGCAGGCGTCCAGTTCGCCGAGATGATCGATTACCGAATGCACGCCCAGGCCGAACAACTGCACAGTTGCCTTGCCGCGCAACTGTTCGCGCTCCTTTTGCGAGAGCGCCTGCCATTCGCTTGGGTTAAGGCCGCACAGCGAGCCACAGGACGCCAGGCCAATCGTCCATAACCCGGCATTCAGACCGGCCTGTAACAGGCGCGGCTCACCACTGACCAGCACGCAACCGTCGAGGCGGTCGATGTTCAAACTCATCAACGCCTGCCAGCACGCGTTGGGCGCTGGCCACGGATTCATTGTTGCTGAATGTTGCGTCGGTTTGATCCAGTCCGGCAGCGACGCGGCCAGTGGCTGAGCGAGGGCAGGGGGCAATTCGTCGAGCCACGCGCAGGGAATTCCCTGGCGCTGCAAACTTTTCAGGCTATCGAGTGCGCCCGGTGTAGTTTTGGCATGTTCCGGCTGGGAGTTGAGCTCTTGCGCGGCGCGGGCACCGAAATCCACCAGGCAACCGCTCAGGCCGAACAGCACGGCAGTCAGGCCGGGCGCGGCGACGGGCAAGGTTTCGGCGTGAGTCATGGCAACGTCCCTGAAATAACGCTCAAGACTAAGGCGCTGGGGTGACAGTTGCATGACAGGCGGGTAAAAGCCTGCGTAGGAAACTTCCTGCATATCCTTGCAGCGGCGCACTGCCCAAATCGCCGTTTACGCTTATACTAGCGGCCTTAATGCCCGGGCCGAGAGGACCGCGCCAGTATCGAATCCAAGGAGTTTTTCTATGCGCTGGAGCCCTTCGCTCATTCAGCTAAGTGTATGTGCCAGCCTGTTGCTGGCGCCGTTCGCCACCCAGGCGGCCACCGAAGAAGACCCTTGGGAAAGCGTCAACCGGCCGATTTTCCAGTTCAACGACTTCGTTGACACCTACGCGCTGAAGCCACTGGCCCAGGGTTATGAGTTCATCACCCCGCAGTTCGTTGAAGACGGCATTCACAATATGTTCCGCAACGTCGGTGACGTGACCAACCTGGCGAACAACATTCTCCAGGCCAAACCGGCTGCGGCGGGCGTTGATACCGCCCGACTGATCTTCAACACCACCTTCGGTCTGCTCGGCTTCTTTGATGTCGGCACCAAGATGGGCTTGAACCGCAGCGACGAAGACTTCGGTCAGACCCTCGGCTATTGGGGCGTGGGCAGCGGCCCATACGTGATGCTGCCGCTGATGGGGCCGAGCACCCTGCGTGACGCACCGTCGAAATACGTCGACAGCTTCACCGGCGCGTACCGCTACATCGACCACGTGCCGACGCGTAACTCGATCTTCGGCCTGAATATCGTTGACACCCGCGCCAGCCTGCTGTCGAGCGAGAAGCTGATCAGCGGCGACAAATACACCTTCATCCGCAACGCTTACCTGCAGAACCGTGAGTTCAAGGTGAAGGACGGTCAGGTTGAAGACGATTTCTGATTTTGACCGGTGATGAAAAAGGCGGCCCTCGGGTCGCCTTTTTTGTCCGCGCCAGAGCGTCGCCTGCGACTGCCACTACCTTCCATCGGGTTACCTTTGGAGCGGTTCTTATAACTCCCGGTGATTTGACAAACAAAGTCGTCAAGCGACAATCGGCGCATGCTTGAAACGCTCTGCGGATGGGAGTACCGTCTGCGCCTTAGAAGGGCACCTCTGTCTAAAACCGCGCGCCAGGCGAATGCTTGAAAGCGCTGCAACAGAGAGGCTAGAAAGCGAATCCAGTAGTCTGCGCAGGGCCGTTGCCCCGCTCACTACGCCAACCTAATTCTGGCGCCGTTTGCCCACATGCCAAAAACCAGTGCCACGCTGCTGATAATCGATGATGACGAGGTAGTGCGCGCGAGCCTCGCGGCCTATCTGGAAGACAGTGGTTTCAGCGTCCTGCAGGCCGGCAACGGTCAACAGGGTCTTCAGGTATTCGAGCAAGACGAGCCCGATCTGGTCATCTGCGATCTGCGCATGCCGCAGATGGGCGGTCTCGAATTGATCCGTCAGGTCACCGAGCGCTCACCGGAGACGCCGGTGATCGTGGTCTCGGGTGCCGGGGTGATGAACGACGCGGTCGAGGCCCTGCGCCTGGGCGCGGCGGATTACCTGATCAAGCCTCTCGAAGATCTGGCTGTGCTCGAGCACTCCGTGCGCCGGGCCCTGGATCGTGCGCGGCTGCTGCTGGAAAACCAGCGCTACAGCGAGAAGCTGGAAAAGGCCAACCGCGAGCTCGAAGCCAGCCTGAACCTGCTCCAGGAAGACCAGAACGCCGGTCGCCAGGTGCAGATGAACATGCTGCCGGAAAGCCCGTGGAGCATTGACGAATTCAATTTTGCCCACCAGATCATCCCGTCGCTGTACCTGTCGGGTGATTTTGTCGACTATTTCCGCGTTGACGAGCGCCGGGTCGCGTTTTATCTGGCGGATGTTTCCGGGCATGGCGCGTCATCAGCCTTCGTCACCGTGCTGCTGAAGTTCATGACCACGCGTTTGCTCTTCGAATCGAAACGCAGCGGTACCTTGCCGGAGTTCAAGCCTTCGGAAGTGCTCGGTCATATCAACCGGGGGCTGATCAGTTGTAAGCTGGGTAAACACGTCACAATGGTCGGTGGAGTCATCGACGAGGAGACCGGTTTGTTGACCTATAGCATCGGCGGCCATCTGCCTTTGCCTGTGTTGTACACGCCTGACAGTGTTCGTTATCTCGACGGCCGTGGTCTGCCGGTGGGGCTTTTCAACGAAGCCACCTACGAAGACCACGTGCTTGAGCTGCCGCCGACGTTCAGCCTGACGCTGATGTCTGATGGCATTCTGGACCTTTTGCCGGAAGCAACGCTCAAAGAAAAAGAGGCTGCTTTGCCCGAACGGGTGAAGTCAGCGGGCGGCAGCCTGGATGGTCTGCGGCAAGTGTTTGGTTTGGCCACGCTAGGGGAGATGCCGGATGATATCGCCCTGTTGGTGTTGAGCAGGAATCTTTAATGAGTACCGGTAGAATCCAGTTCGCCGAGCAGGACGGCACCTTCGTCCTGAAGTTCGTCGGTGAAGTTCGCCTGACCCTGTGTTCGGCGTTGGATGCGACTATTGAGAAAATCTTCACCGCGCTGAATTTCAACGCGATCGTGATCGATTTGACCGAAACCCGCAGCATCGACAGCACCACCCTGGGCCTGCTGGCCAAACTGTCGATCCTGTCGCGGCAGAAGGTCGGCCTGTTGCCGACGGTTGTCACCACCCACGAAGACATCACTCGGCTTTTGCAGTCGATGGGCTTCGAGCAGGTGTTCAACATCGTCAACCACCCGGTGCCGTGCCCGGAGTGCCTGGACGACCTGCCGGATCAGGACCAGTCCGAAGAAGTGGTGCGAATCAAGGTGCTGGAAGCGCACAAGATTCTCATGGGCCTGAACGATTCCAATCGTGAAGCGTTTCATGATCTGGTGAATGCGCTGGAGCGGCATTGATTCAGTGAATTGAGGATGCTTAGGCCAGCCTCTTCGCGAGCAGGCTCGCTCCCACACGTTGATCACCAGTCACCATAAAAAAGGGCGAACCCTCACAGGTTCGCCCTTTTTGCGTTCTACAGACTCAAATCACAGCTTGGCCTGCAGCAACGCTTCCAGCTTCTCCTGGTCGCGGGCGAACTGACGGATGCCTTCAGCCAGTTTCTCGGTGGCCATCGCGTCTTCGTTGGACAACCAGCGGAATTGCGCTTCGTTGAGGCTCAGACGCGCTTCACCGGCATTGCCCGGCGCCAGTTTGCGTTCCAGCTTGCCGGTATCGGCGGCCAGCTTCTCCAGCAGTTCCGGGCTGATCGTCAGGCGATCGCAGCCAGCCAGTTGCTCGATCTGGTTGATGTTACGGAAGCTCGCGCCCATGACCACGGTCTTGTAGTCGTTGGCCTTGTAGTAGTTGTAGATGCGCGTCACCGACTGCACGCCCGGATCATCGGCGCCGGTGTAGTCGTTGCCGTTGGCCTTCTTGTACCAGTCGTAGATGCGGCCCACGAACGGCGAGATCAGGAACACCCCGGCGTCGGCGCAGGCGGCGGCCTGGGCGAAGGAGAACAGCAGCGTCAGGTTGGTCTGGATGCCTTCCTTCTCGAGGATCTCGGCGGCGCGGATGCCTTCCCAGGTCGAGGCGATCTTGATCAACACGCGGTCGCGGCCGACGCCGGCCTTGTCGTACAGCTCGATCAGGCGATGCGCGCGCTTGAGGATCGCATCCTGGTCGAAGGACAGGCGCGCATCCACTTCGGTGGAGATGCGGCCCGGAACCACGTTGAGAATTTCTTTGCCCACTGCGACGCCGAAACGGTCGCTGGCCAGGCCGACATCGCCCTTGCAGTCGCGAACGCAATCGTTCAGCAGTTCGGCGTAACCGTGAATGGCCGAAGCCTTGAGCAGCAGGGAAGGGTTGGTGGTGGCGTCGACCGGTTTGACTCGGGCGATCGCTTCGAAGTCGCCGGTGTCGGCAACCACGGTGGTGAACTGTTTGAGTTGTTCCAGCTTGGAAGTCATGGGCGTGCTCTATCCTATGGGTCTGAAGACATTACCCGAGCGCTGACGGGCACTCAAGGGTGCATTGGTGGATCGATGGCCCCTGCGGCAACAACCTGAAAACGATTGTTTGAAAGGCGGGGCGCGGTGTCGCTGAATACGATGCCAAAACAGCCCACAGGTTCAAAGCAACCGACCTGTGAACAGGCCGGTCGCCCAACGCCTACTCAGCGTTCAACACACCTTCCACGGACAACCGCGCCGGTTTTGGCTGGCCGTCAGAGGTCAGAAAGCCGAAGTTCTTCTCGCGATCGTTGCTGCCTGAATCACTGTTCCGCCATTCATAGATAGAGGTCAGGGGAATATTGAGGCGTTTAACGTCGGTAATAAACGCATTGATCTTGGTTGCTTGCCCCTCAGGACCGCCGTTGGAGGCGAGGGCCGACACCCCCCATTCACTGATGACCCCCGGCAGATTGAAGTTCTGCTGGATGAAGGTCTGCGCGTTGCTGATCTGCGTGGCGGTCATGCCGTAAGGGTGGTAGGACACGGCGTTCAAGCATTTGGGGTACTCGCTGACGATACTTTTCAGCGCCACCGTCGACGCCGAGCCCGCGCTTGGCGGCCGGGCGAAGCCGAAACCGACCCGTGGTGTCGTCTGTGGCTGAGCTTCGAAGGCCTTGCACATGCCGGCCATGAACGGCACGAACGTTGTGTCGAAATTGCGCGTCGGCCAATAGGTTTCCAGGTCCGGCTCGTTCCAGATTTCGATCGCCACCAATTGCGAGCTCCAGGATTTTTCCAGCCCGGTCACAGTGTTGGCGAACTTACCGCCGGCGGCGTTCAGTTCCTCGGGCGAAGTGGCCGGCAGTGCCTTGATCGCGCGCACCGTCAGCAGCACCGGCAGGCCGGCGGAAGCGGCGGCGGCGAAGGCGTCACTGACCTGTTTCTGATACGTCTTGGCGGTGAGGCTGTCGCTCCACACACCGAAGCGCACAAAGCTGAAGCCTGCTGCCTTGATCTGCGCGGCATCGGCGGCGGTAAAGCTCTGGATTTTCACCTGCACGCCGATGGTTTTCGCCGGAAGGTTGGGGAACAGCTCACTGGCGTGAACCTGGCTGGCGGCACCGAGCGCCATCAGGGCGAGGGCGGCGAGTTTATTGCGCTGTGCTGTTTTCATGTCTGCTCTCCTGAAGAGAATGACAACTACGAATATTTATCCCGTTACTCAATTTCCGATAACGGTGATGGCACTAAGTGCGCGAATGTTATTTTTTGTCAGGAAAACAGCAACTGAAAATCACAGTTATTTTTAGTCCGCTAATTGTGGTTGGGGCGGCTTAAAACGCTGTGGTACTTAATGTTCCTGTACTAACAGGGCGAAGCTATTTCTGAGTGCAGGAAAGTCGTGAGGGTTCATTAACTTTCGCGACATGTTGGCTGTTTGATATTACACAGGAAAGCAAGACTTGTTCAAAAAGATCCTCGTTGTCTGCGTGGGCAATATATGCCGAAGTCCGACGGCTGAACTGCTGCTGCGCAACGCGCTGGGCCAGTCCGCCATCACCGTGTCCTCTGCCGGGCTGTCCGCCCGCGTGGGCGAGGGCGTGGAGGCCTCGGCGCGGCAGGTTCTCGAAGAGCACGGGCATTGCGCCGAGGCCTTCAAGGCGCGGCAACTGACCTCGGACATCGTCAATGACTCGGACCTGATCCTGGTCATGGAAAAAGCCCACGTCAATCAAGTGCTGAAGATTGCCTCGCACGCCCGAGGCAAAGTGTTTCTGCTCGGCAAGTGGCAGAGCGAGCGCGAAATACATGATCCGTATCGTCAAGGCAAAGCCGCGTTTATTCATGCCCACGCATTGATTGAAGATGCTGTTAGTTCATGGGCGAAGCGTCTCGGGCATTGATGAATATTCTTCAGAACAGCAAATGGTAAGAACAGACTTATGCAGTTACCGTCCGTAATCGGCACCCGCGACAATGATCAAGACAGTATTGATCTGCTCGGCATCTTCGGCAGCCTGATCGACCAGAAGTGGCTGATCGGCGTGCTGACGGGCGCCTTCATGGTCACCGGCGTCGCCTATGCGGTTCTGGCAACGCCGGTGTACCTGGCGAACGCGCTGGTGCAGGTCGAACCGAAAAAGAACGACATGCTCGGTTTCTCCGA
The DNA here is from genome assembly GCF_030687105.1 of Pseudomonas sp. FP1762. Classification (NCBI taxonomy): domain Bacteria; kingdom Pseudomonadati; phylum Pseudomonadota; class Gammaproteobacteria; order Pseudomonadales; family Pseudomonadaceae; genus Pseudomonas; species Pseudomonas sp. FP1762. Next base: position 3,995,303 of record NZ_CP117458.1, on the reverse strand, counting down.
CCTCAACAGTATGCTCGGTGGGCAATCGCCGTCGGTGACCGAAATCGGCATCATCAAATCCCGCGCGGTGATCGGCAAAACCGTTGACGACCTGCGCCTGGATATCGACGTCACGCCCAACACGTTCCCGTTGATCGGCGGCTTCCTTTCGCGGCGCTATCGCGGTGACAGCGAGACCAGCGTCGCGCCGCCGCGTTTCGGTTTGAACAGTTATGCCTGGGGCGGCGAACGTCTGGAATTCACTCGGCTGCAATTGCCGAAAGACCTGCTCGGCAAGAAACTCACCCTGATCGCCGGCGAGCAGCAGCGTTTTCAGCTGTTCGATGAAAACGACAATCTGCTCGCCGAAGGCGTGGCCGGCGAAGCGTTTGCCAACGATGGCGTGGAAGGGCAGATCGCGCACTTTTCGGCCAACCCCGGCACGCGCTTTCAGGTGGTGCGCAATCCTCGGATTGTGACCATTCAGGGCTATCAGGACGCGCTGGATATCTCCGAACAAGGCAAGGAGTCGGGGATCATTCGTCTGGCGCTGGCCAGCTCCGACGCGGCCGAGGCGGTGAAGATCCTCAACAAGATCGCCTCGCTCTACGTCGAGCAAAACGTACGGCGCACTTCGGCGGAGGCCGCGCAGAGCCTGGCGTTTCTGCAGAGCCAGTTGCCCCAGGTCAAGCGTGATCTGGCCAAGGCCAGCGACGCTTTGAATGCCTACCAGACCCACGGCAAGACGGTGAACATTTCGCTGGAAACCCAGTCGGTGCTGGGCCAGTCGGTGGCGCTGGAAACGCGCATCTCCGAGCTGAAAATGCAGCAGGCCGAGCTCGATCGCAAGTTCACCAAACAGCACCCGGCCTATCGCGCCTTGATGACGCAGATCGGCGAATTGACCCAGCAGCAGAAATCCCTCGAAGGCAAGGTTCAGGACCTGCCGGCCACCCAGCAGGAATTGCTCAACCTGACCCGCGACGTCGAGGTGGCTTCGCAGATCTACACGCAGTTGCTGAACAAATCCCAAGAACTCGACATCGTCCGCGCCGGGGCCGTCGGCAACGTGCGCCTGATCGACACCGCCGATGTCGACCTGACCAATCCGATCAAACCGAAGAAACCACTGATCGTGCTGATCGCGACATTGCTCGGCGCGTTTGTCGGCGTGGCGCTGGTGCTGCTGCGCAAATCCCTCAGCCGTGGCCTTGAAGGCCCGGAAGGCATCGAGCAGTTGGGCCTGCCGGTTTACGCGTCGATTCCCTACAGCGCCTTGCAGGAAGAAGAGGACAACAAAAAGGGCCGCGCCCGCGATGGCGTCGACAAGCCGGCGTATCTGCTGGCGCTGCGCAACCCGACTGATCTGTCGATCGAATCGATCCGTAGCCTGCGCACCTGCCTGCACTTTGCCGGGCTCGATTCGACCAACAACCGCATCATGATTTCCGGGCCGAGCCCGCAGGTCGGCAAGACCTTCGTTTCGTCCAACCTTGCGGCGGTCATGGCCCTCAGCGGCCAGCGCGTGGTGCTGATCGATGCCGACATGCGCAAAGGGCACCTGCACAAAACCCTCAACACGCCGATCAGCAATGGTTTGTCCGACCTGCTGGTCAAGCGCTGCACCCTTGAGCAGGCGATCAACAAGGTCGAAGTCGACAACCTGCATTTCATCAGCCGGGGGCAAGTGCCGCCCAATCCTTCCGAGCTGCTGATGCATGCGAACTTCCGTGAGCTGCTGGCAGAACTCAGCGAGCGCTATGACCTGGTGATCATCGACACGCCGCCGCTGTTGGCAGTGACCGATGCCGCCATCGTCGGTCGCGAGGCCGGCATCAGCCTGATCGTCACCCGCTTTGGGGTGAACCCGGCCAAAGAGATCGAACTGACCATTCGCCGCTTCGCCCAGAACGGCATCGAGTTGAAAGGCGCGGTGTTCAACGGCGTCGAGAAGCGTGCGGCCAGCTATTACGGCGGCACTGGCTATTACAACTACGAATACGCGTCCGACAAATCCTGATGGTTGCCGATTGTTCTTTCCTGTTTGAAGTGGGTGAGTTGTGAAAAAAATACTGCACGTGGCAGAGACGATCAAAGGTGGCGTGGCGACGGTGATCCGCACGATCTCGGCATCCCCCGAAGATGACGCAGCGAATTATCAACTGGTCTATCTGGTACCCGAGGATCAGGCCAAGGAGCTGCACGGCATCGCCCCGCAACAAGTGCGCACCTTCCCGCGCAGTGGCCGCAACGTGCCGTCGCTGCTGCGTTTCGCCTGGCGCCTGAGCCAGGTGCTGCTCAAGGAAAAGCCCGACGTCGTGCATTTGCACAGCACCTTTTCCGGGGTGATCGGCCGTGTGGTGTGTGTGCTGTTGCGACCATGGCGCAAGCCGAAAATCGTCTACTGCCCGCATGCGTTTTCGTTCCTGATGGAAAGCTCGCCGACCAAGCAGAAGGTCTACGCGTGGATCGAGCGCGTGCTGCAGAAAGTCACCGACGTGATCATCTGCGTCAGCCAGTACGAGCTGGATAAAGCCGCGCGTTTCGGTATCGAGCGCAAGCGCATGAAGCTGATCTACAACGGCATTCATCACAAGGATGACGCGCCAAAAACCGCTGGCGCCGAGCCGATTCATCTGCTGTTCGTCGGGCGCCTGGATTACCAGAAAGGCTTCGACGTGCTGCTCAAGGCCTACGCCAAGGTCAACCGCAACGACCTGAAACTCACCGTGGTCGGCAGTGCGGTCAACGAAGATTCGGTCGAGTGCCCGCCGATGGATTCGGTCGAGTACCTGCCGTGGGTGACCCCTAGTGAAGTGCAGGCGCTGTATCAGAAAGCCGATGCGCTGATCGTACCGAGTCGCTGGGAAGGCTTTGCCATGGTGCCGCTGGAAGGCATGGCCATGGGGCTGCCGGTGATCGCCAGCAACTGCACTTCACTGCCGGAACTGGTCACCAATGAAGTGTCCGGCTACGTCTTCCCCTCCGGCGATCACCAGGCGCTGGCCGACGTTTTGACGATCATCCAGAAGCCGCGCCTGCTCGACCTCGGCAACGAAGGCCGGAGCATTGTCCGCGAACGTTTCAGCGCCGCGTTGATGATCCGCCAGACCTACGACCTGTATCACGCTCCCACTTATTAAGTAGAACTCAAGCTTATGAACGTAACGATTTTGCATGGCTACAGTGCGTCCAACTCCGGTGACGGTCTGCTCGTCGATCTGGCCATTGCTCTGGTGCAGCGTAACTTCGGTGAAGACACCGCGATCAGTGTCGTGGCGTCCGACCCCGAGTCGTTCAACTACTTGCCGCACCCGCGTTTCGATGCGCCGGTGATGGCGGCCAAGGGTCTGGGGCGGGTCAAGCAAGCGGTGTTTCTCAATCAGTCCTATGCCGGGCTCGCTGATCTGCTGAAGAAGACCGATCTGATCGTCGGTGTCGGCGGCGGTTACATGCGTTCGAAAAGCGCCTTCGAGCACATCAAGCTGAAGCTCGGCCATGCCAAGCAACTGGAAACCGCGATTCTCAGCAAAGTGCCGTCGGTGTACCTGCCGCAGAGCATCGGCCCGTTCCACGGCGAGAGCAGCAAGATCGTCGAACACTACGCCAGCGCCGATGCGGTGTTCGTGCGTGACAACCGTTCCTCGGCGATTTTTGACGCTTGCGAAAACGTCTACCGCGCGCCGGATCTGGCCGTGCAGTCGCTGGCGAGCAAGATTCTTCAGCAACCGAAATTCACCCGCTGCGCCGCCTCGCCGGCGACCGTCTGCGTGGTGCTGCGCAAGCCACCGGAGTGGAGCAAAGAGAAGAAGGTCGCTTACGTGGCCAATCTGAAACTGCTGCTGCAGCGTCTGAAGAACAAAAGCAAAGTGGTCTGCGCGGTACAGAGCGCGGTGCGTGGCAACGATGACGGCGCGTTCTACCGCGAGCTGGGCATCAACGAAGACCTGCTGTCGCTGAAGGCAACCATCGCCAAATACCAACCCGATCTGGTGATCTCGGTGCGTCTGCACGGCGCCATCGAATCGCTGCTCTCCGGCGTGCCGGCGTATCACATCAGCTACGAGCGCAAAGGCTTTGGCGCCTATCAGGACATGGGCGTCGAGGACTGGGTGATCAATGGCGGCGACATCGACGTCGACACCATCATCAACACCGTTTACGCGCCCAATGCCTTGGCGGATTTCGGCAAGCGCCTGAACGACACCTGCCGCGAAATCGAAGCGAAAACCGTGGCCATGGACGAAATCATCAAGGGTGTCGTTCGATGATATTTCGGCTGTTGCTTCGCGGCGGAGCCTTGGGCGCGAAGTTCTTGCTGGTGTTGGCCATCACCCATTACCTCGGTTACGAGGCGCTGGGTTTTTACGGTGTGGTGGTCGCGGCTTCGCTGATCGCTTCGAAGTTCTACAGCGTCGGCTTCAGTTCCGAAATCAACCGTTTGATCAGCGTCGGCGGCAGCTCGCGGCGGTTGGTCGACAAGGTTCTGCTGCTGTATCTGGCGGTCGGGCTGTTGTTGTCGGTACTGACGGTGCTGGTCTATTCGCTGTTCCAGTCGGTGGAAGCGACCGCCACGCTGATCCTGTGCGTGACCCTGGTGCTGCTCACCGAGCACCTGTCGTTCGAAATCAATTCCTTCGTGTTTTCTGCGCAGAAAGCCACCGCCGGCGCCTTGCTGTTCTTCATCAAGACCGGCCTGTGGGCGGTGTTGGCGGTGGGCGGCATGGTGCTCGGCTGGGTCGCGGGCATCGCCAGTGTGTTGTGGCTGTGGGTCGCCGCCAACGTGCTGGTGATCATCGCCGGTTATCTGATCGTGGTGAACGTGCACAAGGGCCGCGAAGCCGCGCCGCTGGATACCGCGACGGTGTGGAAGGCCGGGTTGCCGTTCTATCTCGGGACCGGTCTGATCGCCCTGAGTCAGTACGCCGAGCGCTTTCTGATCATCGACCTGGAGCCCTACGCCAGCCTCGGTAAATATGTGTACGCGTGGTCGGCGGCGAACACTTTGCAGGCGTTGTCGTATGCGGTGGTGGCGGTGGTCGGCATTCCGGTGTTGGCCAAGCGTTTCCAGGCCGATCAACAGGCGTTCACGGTCAGGCAACTGTTCGTCAACAAATGGGTGATGCGCTCGCTAGCGGTCTCCGCCGTTGTGGCCGTGGCGATCTATGTGTTTTTCAATGTGCTGCTCGATTACGTCGCCGCCAGCGTGCCGCGTCCCGATAACGCGATTCTCGCGGTGCTGATTTTTTCCTTCGCGTTGCGGGCGATTGGCGACATCGTCTGGGGCGGTTTGATTGCTTCGAAAAACAGCCGGGTGTCGCTGGCCAGCGCGGCGCTCTGCCTGCTGATTTCGGTGCCGGTCAGCTATGTGCTGATCAAGCATTACTCGATCTACGGCGCGGCGTGGGGCAATGTTTTCGCCATCGTCGTGCAACTTGGTGTGATTGCAGTGTTGACCCGTGTCACCGGCGCAAAGAAGGCTGCGCTGTCATGGGCCTGAAACTGCCGCGCATCGAGTTTCGCGGGCGCACATTCGATTCGTCGATTTCCTTTCTGATCCTGTTCACCGGACTGTTTCTGTCAGTGGCGATGCCGCTGTTGGTGCCGCGTGATCCGGGGCCGGATGCGATGACCTTGTGGTCGTCGTATGCGCGTGCCGACAACTGCAATTTCTGGAACCCGTTCTCGCCGGATCGCTCGTCCTACGAGTGTTCGGCGTTCCTGCTGCGGCCCACCGGGATCAATCTGACCAATGCCTGGGCCTACGGCATGTTCTGCAATTTCTTCCTCACCGCAATTCCGGTGGTGGTGTTTCGGCGCATGCCGCTGACCATTTTCGGCACTCTGTGCCTGTGGGGCATCGTGCGCTCGTTTTTCCTCGAGAACCTGACCAAGGAAATCATCGTGTCCGTGGCGGTGTTGAGCATTCTGCTCAGCGCATTGACGCGCAAATATCGCGGCGGGTTTTTTCTTTCAGCGGTGATTTACGGCGTGCTGATCCGGCCGTACTGGATTCTGTTTTCGCTGTCGTGGGTCGGCGTCTGCGTGATGAAAAAATACGTTTCGCGCTTCACCTTCTTTCTGATGCTGTTCCTGTTTTATCTGGCGGTGGCCATGGCCATTCAGCTGGCGCTGGGCTTTCCGGTGTCATCGATCCGGGCGAGCAACAACGAGCTGCGCACGGCGGGCGAGGAGGGCTCGAAGTCGCTCATCGTGTCGTGGCTCAGCGGCAGTGACTTCGTCTCCCAGGCACTGGATTCGATGATCATTTTCTTCCGCCTGTCGTTCCCGGTTGAGCTGATTCTGCTGTCCGGGCCGGGGCAGGTGATCTTCGTTGCGCTGATGATCATGACCGCGCTGCTACTGTTCAAAGTCATCACTTCGACCGACTACAAGGGCGCGCCGATCCAGACCAAACCCAAGGAACTGATCGCGATTCCGCTGGCGTTTCTGTTGGTGCAAGGCTTGTTCGAGCCGGACTTCGGCTCCTTTGCCCGCCACTTCTCGATGGTCGTGCCGGTGTTGTTCGTCGGCCTGGGCTTGATGCTGCGCGCGAACAAACCGGTGCAGGTCGAATCAAGAATTCTCACTTAAGGCAGGTGCTCTATGTCGAGCAAGAAAAAATCCCTGGAGATCGAAACCCTGCGCGGCCTGGCGTGCCTGCTGCTGGTTCTCTATCACGTCATCGGTCCGCTGGGCGGCGGCTTGAAGATCGACATCGGCTCACCGTTCCGGGTCATCGCCGACTCGATGGTGTATGTGCGCATGCCGCTGTTCACCTTTATCTCCGGCTACATCTATTCGATCTACAAGATTCGCGGCAATGACTTTTCCGCCTTCTTCGCTGGCAAGGTGCGGCGGCTGATCGTGCCGCTGTTCTGCGTCGGCGTGCCGTTCTCAGTGCTGCAAGCGGTGGGGCCGGGGGTGAACAAGGACGTCGGCGTGATCGACGCGTTGTTGTCGTTCTGGGTACCGATCAACCACTTCTGGTTCCTGCAGGCGGTGTTCAGCATTTTCATCTTCGTCGGCTTGCTGGAATGGCGCGGCCTGCTGCGTTCAGCAACGCGGCTGTATGGCTTGTTTGCGTTTGCGGCCGTGTTGTTCCTGCTGCCGCCGTTGCCGCTGGATGCTTTCGGTATCAACGGTGCGATTTACCTGCTGCCGTTTTTTGTTGCGGGGATGATCGGTCAGGAAAATGTCGATGTTTTGAAGCAGCGTTTCAAAGTGATCGGGCCGCTATTGTTTGTGCTGATCTCGCTGACGTTGCTGTACGTCGCGGCGATTGATCGAGAGCTGATTGTCGATCGCCGCAGCCTGATTGGTTTGACGGTGGGTTGCGTGTCTTGCATTGCGTTGCTGTCGAGTGACATGCGTTCGAAAGCGCTGACCTGGCTGGGCGGGTACTCCTATGCGATTTTCCTCTTTCATGTGCTGTTCGCAGCGACCTCGCGGTTTGTCCTCGGGCGCCTGGGCGTAAAGGATGAGAGCTTGCTGGTGCTCGGTGGTCTGAGTTGTGGATTGCTCGGGCCGGTGCTGTTGGCGATGGTGTTCAGTCGGTTCAATTTCACTTCGGTGTTGTTCCTTGGCGAGCGTGCGGCGAAGAGGAAAGCACCGGTGATTGTCGCTTCGGTGGTGCAGACGCAGAACAGCTGAAAGCTTCGCGAGCAGGCTCGCTCCCACAGAGGTTGTGTGGATTGCGTCTTTTGTGGGAGCGAGCCTGCTCGCGAAGGGGCCATCCCGGACAAAGGAAAATATTCAATGATGCCAGTAGACGCCCCTCAAACAGTCGCCACCTCGGCCATCACGGTAGACGATGCCCGCCAGCGCTTTGCGCAGTGGCGCGACGGCAAGACCGGCAAGGTGCTGGCGGTTTCGGTGATCGGCGACAGCTACACCGCCGGGCAGGATTTCTACCTGAACAAACTGGTGCAGCGAGTGGCCGCCGAGGTGGGTTTTGCCGGCCCCGGTTACGTCGGTTTCAACCACGGCGCGGCGCTGGGCGGCACGCACTTCAAATACACCCGCAGCAGCGACAAATACTTCGGCGGCGGCTGGAAGGTTTCCGACCTGGGCCAGGCCAGCCCGGACAGTCGCACGATCAGCGGCAAGCCGGGTGCCTGGTTGCAAGTCGATGCCAGCCCTTCGCCGCGCATCGATACCACGGTCACTCAGGCGAAACTGTTGTATCTGGGCAATGGCGAGTCCGATGAGTTGCGCTATCGCTGGTCGCCCGCCCAAGACTGGCAACCGTTGAAACTCGCAGGCTCAGGTGTTCAGAAAGTCGCGCTAGCGGGCGCTCCATCAGCCGCAGACTGGTCATTCAGACTGGAAGTGGTGAAGGGCGCGCCGACACTGTTCGGCCTGTGGCTGGGTAACCATCAGCAGGGCGTGCGAGTGTCGAAACTGGCGGCCTCCGGCGCGGCATCGGCGGATTTCTATCACGCCGATCCGCAGTGGCAGACGCAATGGAAAGCTGTGGTGTCGAAGATTCCGGCCGACGTGTACCTGATCATGCTCGGCGGCAACGATCAGGGCTTCGGCGTCAAACCTGCGCAGTACCTGCAGAACGTTCAGGGCCTGGTGAGCATGCTGCGCGAGATCCAGCCAGCGGCGAGCATCAACCTGATCATGCGTCAGGACACTACGCGCTCCAGCGCTTACCCGATGTCGGCCTATGCGCAGGTGCTCGAGCCGTGGGCGCGTGAGCAGCAGCTCGGTTTCGCCAACCTGCAATGCGCGTTCGGCCCCGACGTCAAACGCTACGCCAGCGCGATGATCGGCCCGGACAGGATTCATCCGTTGCCGGCCACGGGCGGGAAGGTGATTGCCGATTACTTTTATGGCTGGATAACTGGTACGAGTACCGGTTGCGACGACTCGCCACCATGATCGTTCCCACGCGGAGCGTGGGAACGATCAATGCTGACTGTGCTGGCGCTTTCGGGAGCAGGCTCGCTCCCACAATGGATCGGCGTGAAGCCCGGGTGATCAGGCGTCGTGCTTGAAGGCGTCGATGAGCCCCAGCAGTTCGTCAAGCTTGCGCGGCATCAACCGCGCATCACAGCGCGTCTCGACGTTAATGATGATCGCCGGGTCGTTGCAGCAGATGCGCACGCGAAAGCGCCAGTCGCTGAAGATCACTTTCAGGCCATCGCGGTCATCCATTTCCAGCGCCTGTTCGCCATACAACGCCTTCAGGTGCGCGAGCAGCGGATAGGGATCGCGCAGCGGCCGGCGAATATCGCCGGACGCAGGGAACACGCCGATCCGCTCCACCAGCAGAATCGTGCCCAGCCAGGTCTCGTTGGCGCTGGGCAGCGGTTGATGGCGCGACAACCAGCTCATCACCCCGAGGTTGCCCACCTCACGTTCAATCTCTGTCGAATGTTGTGCAATGTTCATGGTTGCCTGCCTTTGGTGGTGGGGAGCCGTCTCAGCGGCCCTTGAGGTACACGTTGTCGTAGCAGAAGTTGGTCGCCTGCAAGTAACCCTCGGCATCGCCGCAATCGAAGCGCAGGCCTTTGAATTTGTAGGCCAGCACGCAGCCGTTCTGCGCCTGTTTCATCAGTGCGTCGGTGATCTGGATTTCGCCGCCCTTGCCCGGTTCGGTGTCGGCAATCAGGTCGAAGATGTCCGGGGTGAGGATGTAGCGCCCGATGATCGCCAGGTTCGACGGCGCGTCCTGCGGCGCCGGTTTTTCCACCATGTTGTTGACCCGGTAGATGCCCTCGGAAATCAGCTCACCGGCAATCACGCCGTACTTGTGAGTCTGGTCGGCCGGGACTTCCTGGATGGCGACGATCGAGCAGCGAAATTTCCTGTACAGCTGAATCATCTGCGACAGCACGCCGTCGCCTTCGAGGTTCAGGCACAGGTCGTCGGCCAGCACCACGGCAAATGGCTCGTCGCCAATCAACGGGCGGCCGCTGAGGATCGCATGCCCAAGGCCTTTCATTTCCACCTGACGGGTGTAGGAGAAGGTGCAGGTGTCGATCAGCTCGCGGGTGCCGGCGAGGAATTTCTCTTTCTCGGTGCCACGGATCTGGTGCTCGAGTTCGTAGCTGATGTCGAAGTGGTCTTCCAGCGCGCGTTTGCCCCGGCCGGTGACGATGGCCATGTGTTGCAGGCCAGCGTCCCGTGCTTCTTCAACGGCGTATTCGATCAACGGCTTGTTGACAATCGGCAGCATCTCTTTCGGCATGGCTTTGGTCGCCGGCAAGAAACGCGTGCCGTAGCCGGCAGCGGGGAACAAACATTTACGAATCATAAAAGTATCCTGGACAGTCATGGAACACAGGCGACGGTTGCGCACCAGAAAGTGGCGGCAAGTTTCAATGATTATTGAAGGCTTACTTTAATACCCGAGTCAGGTTGTTGCTGGCAATTAGTTGCGCTGTTAAAAAGCGCTAATGTTATGAGATGTCGACTACTTGGTTATAAGTTATTTTTAGTCGGTATCTGTCGATAGTGATAAGTATCCAGGGAGTGCTAATAAGTACCCGTCAAACAGTTTGACCGGCAAAAATAATTATTGCCAGTGGTTGAACTAAATTTGTTTGAGGCTGTTGTCGCCCTGTTTGTGTGAATTGCTCCGCATATCCACCAGGCATGGCTTGACACGCTACCGGGTATTTATTCAATGACGGACCGCGCTATGAAAATTCTGGTAACGGGTGGTGCCGGCTATATCGGCTCGCATACCACACTTGCATTGCTTGAAGCAGGTTATGAAGTTGTCGTTCTGGATAATCTTTGTAACAGCAGCGACGCAGCACTTCACGCCGTTGAGGCCATTTGCGGCAAAAGTGCATGGATGATTCGCGGCGACGTCTGCGATCGCGCGTTGCTGGATCGTATTTTCCGCGAGCATCAGATCGACGCCGTGCTGCATTTCGCCGGGCTGAAAGCCGTGGGCGAAAGTGTGCGTAAACCGCTCGAATACTACGAAACCAACGTCGGCGGCAGCATCACCCTGTGTCAGGCGATGGCAGCGGCGGGGGTGTTCCGGCTGGTGTTCAGTTCCTCGGCAACGGTGTACGGCGAGCCCGAGGAAATGCCGATTCGCGAGGATTTTCCGACGGGCAATCCGACCAATCCCTACGGCCAGTCCAAGCTGATCGTCGAGAACGTGCTGCGCGACCTGAGCCTCGCCGAGCCGCGCTGGAGTATCGCGCTGCTGCGCTATTTCAATCCGATCGGCGCCCACGCCAGCGGGCACATGGGCGAAGACCCCAACGGCATCCCGAACAACCTGGTGCCGTATATCAGCCAGGTCGCGGTCGGCAGTCTGCGCGAACTGTCGATCTTCGGTAACGATTACCCGACCGCCGATGGCACCGGCGTGCGCGATTACATCCATGTCGTCGATCTGGCGGATGGGCATTTGAAAGCGTTGCAGTCGATCAGCGAGCGCACCGGCATTCACACCTGGAACCTCGGCACCGGCGATGGCTACAGCGTGCTGCAAGTGCTGCATGCCTTCGAACAGGCCTGCGGGCGGCCGGTGCCGTACCGGATGATGCCGCGCCGCGCCGGTGATATCGCCGAGAGTTTTGCCGATGCTTCGAAAGCGGCGAAAGAGCTCGGCTGGAAAGCCTCGCGCAACTTGCAGGACATGGTTGCCGACACTTGGCGCTGGCAGTCGAATCATCCCAATGGTTATTCAGGGTGATGGCCATTTAGTCCGATGTTAGTTTCAGTCAGGTTGTTAGATAACGTCGGGAAATTACAGTGGCAATGCCTTTTGCAAGTCCGTAGATATAAACCTGCCGTTCGACTTTAGCAGTTGCACAGGACTGTGAAAGAACAACGGATCTTGTTCGCGCTCTTTGCGGACTTGAAAGCTACCAGCTCTGACACAGATCTGTTTTTTAACAGTTCGAATGTTAGAAAGGAGTTGTTATGAAAAAAGTGATGGCAGTTGCCCTGTTGACGATGTTGAGCAACTGGGCTGCCGCCGCTGAAGCACCGTTGACAGCGGTAACCAATGTAGGTGGCAGTGTGGCGGCTTCGCAAGCGCCCGCGGCCAGTACTGCAATGGTTGCCAGTGCTGTAGCGGCGTCCAACAGCGGTGGCAGTGCCAACGGCGGTACCACCGGTACGACGGGTACCACCGGTACAACCGGCACGCATAACTAACAGGAACATTTGTTAGTGCAGTACAGAGTCGCCCGACGCAAGTCGGGTGACTTTGTTTTTTGGATTCGCCCTTGAATAGCGTAGTGCCATTATGACTCGTAGTGTTTATCTTTTAATGTTGGCAAGTCTCGCTTTGCAAGGTTGCATGTTTTCCCCCGGCCAGTACCTGAGCACCAGCGATATCACCCGCCAGGGTGCCAGCGAAAGCAGTCGGGTCGAGCTGATCCCGATCACCCCGAAGCTGATCGCCATGAACCGCGCCACGCAAAAGCGTGAGTCACTGCCGGCGGAGCTGCTGGTGACGCCGGCGGAATATCGCATCGGCAACAACGACGTCCTGTACATCACCGTCTGGGATCACCCGGAGCTCACCGCCCCCTCCGGCGCGCAACAACAGATCGATGCCAACGGCCGACTGGTGCGCTCCGATGGCACGCTGTATTACCCGTTCATCAAGGAAGTCCAGGCCGCCGGCCGGACCATCCAGCAACTGCGTGCGGACATCGAACAACGCCTGTCGGCATTCATCGCCGAGCCGCAGGTCGACGTCGCGGTGTTGCGCTTCGCCAGTCAGAAAGTCGTGGTCACCGGCGCCGTGACGAAGGCCGGCCCGCAAGCGATTTCGACCAATCCGTTGAGCGTGGTCGAAGCCCTCGGTTCCGCTGGCATCGACACCAATAACGCCGACTTGTCGGGCCTGCTGCTGACGCGCAACGGGCGGGTCTATCCACTCAATCTCGACACGCTCAATCAGCAGGATTCCGAACTGCAGAACGTCTACCTCAAGGGCGGCGATCAGCTGTATCTGCCGTACAACGACAACAAGCGCATCTACGTCATGGGCGAGGTCAACCAGCCGCGCGCGCTGAGCTTCAAGACCGCAACCATGAACCTGTCCGACGTGCTCGGTTCGGTCGGTGGCCTGAGTCAGACCAGCTCCAACGGCAACGCGGTCTATGTCATTCGCGGTGTGGAAAATCTCGACGTCGAGCCGGCGAAGATCTATCAGCTCGAAGCCGAATCACCGACCGCCATGGCACTGGCTTCGCACTTCCAGGTGCGGCCGCAGGATGTCGTCTATGTCGGCCCGGCCAACGTCACTCGCTGGAACCGTTTCATCAGCCAGTTGGTGCCGTCGGCGTCGATTGTCGGCACCGGGGCTTCGGCAGCGAAGAACTGGAGCGAATACAGCAACAACAGCAAATAAGGCCGCCCGACTGTGAACCTATTGAAAGTGGGCGTCTGCCTGATGGCGGCCTCGTTGCTGTGCGGCTGCAATCCTCTGATGAGCGCGTCGCTGAACAACCTCAAGGCCGCCGTCGTCGGCCCCGACGAGGTTGATGTGACAGCGGCTGAGGTCGCCGGGGTCAACTACCCGCAACTGAAACTGACCACGCCATCCGGCTCAGGCGTGCTGGCGCTGGTGCGCGAGCGTGAAGACCTGCAATTCTGGGTCGCCTCCGGCAAGCAGGTTTTGCTGCTGCGCGATGGCCTCGCCGTGCGCAGCATCGGCCTCGGTCTGCAAGGTGATCTGGATGGCACACGGCTGGCCGATGACTCGCCGTTCAAGCAAGGCCTGCATCACGTCGCCGACGGTTTCACCACGCGCCGCTGGATCGATCTGTACAAGGGCCAGGAAGTCGGCGTGATCGTCAACAGCCGCTTTTCGCGCCGTTCCACCGAGACCCTGGAGATTCTCGACAAGGCTTACTCGGTGCTGCGCGTCGATGAACAGATCGACGCCCCAGCCATCGGCCTCAGCGCAACCAACCATTACTGGGTCGACCCGCGCGACGGTTTCATTCTGCAAAGCGAGCAACAACTGACCACGCAATTGCGCGTCAAGCTGGTTCAGCTGACTCCTGATCGCAGGCATCTGCCGTGAAGCGCTTAAGCATTTTGGCTGCGGGTCTTTTGCTGATCGCTGGGGTGAGTCAGGCCGCTGTCACGGTGTCCGGCGACGTCGCCAATCCCGGTCCGATCGCATTGCCGCCGGGTGGACGCCTGTTCGATGTGATCAGCGAAGCCGTGCCCAATGCCGAAGGCTATTGGCTGGCGGGCGGCTTGTTGCGCCAGTCGCTGGTCGAGGAACAGACACGGCTCAAGGTTGGTGTGCTGTTCGATCTCGAGGTGCTGCAGCGCATGGCGACGCTGTTTGATCGGCCAAGCCGCGCGGCACTGGCACAGCGCGTTGCTGAAGAAGTCCGGCAAATGCCAGTGACCGGACGGCAGATCGCTGACCTCGATCCGGTGGCGGTGGAAGTCGGCTTCGCGCGCAACATTCGCCTGGATGACGGCGATCGGCTGATCTATCCGAAACGGGTTGATGAAGTGCAGGTGTTGGGCGCGGTCACCGAGCCGTGCCACCTGCCGTACCAGCCATTGCAGGAGGCCCGCGAATATCTCGAAGGCTGCTCGATTCTCGACGATGCCGAGGCCGATTACCTGTGGCTGATCCAGCCCAACGGCGTGTCGCGGCGCGTCGGCATCGCGCACTGGAATCGCGAGTCCGGGCAGTTTCCGGTGGCCGGCAGCAGGATTCTGGTGCCGATAAAAAATGATGATCTTGATCCGCCTCTTCCTGAATTGAATCAGCAGTTGGCCGAATTCATTGCCACGCAGCTGGCCGAGGTGGTTCGTTGAAGTTACGTTTTGCAGCTGTGTTGTTATTGCCCTGCGGTCTGGCCCACGCCGAGCCGCGCATCACCCAGAATGACTTCGGTGGCACCGGTCTGTTGCAGACGCCAACGGCGCGCATGGCCCCGGCCGGCGAGCTGAGCGTCAACGCCAACCGCACCGACCCGTACAGCCGCTACAGCGTGTCGTTGCAACCGCTGGACTGGCTCGAAGGTTCGTTTCGCTACACCGCGATCACCAACCGGCCCTACGGCTCGGAGGCCCTCAGCGGCAGTCAAAGCTACAAGGACAAGGCGGTCGACGCCAAAGTGCGCCTGTGGCAGGAAAGCCACTGGGCGCCGGAAGTGGCGCTGGGCTTTCGAGATATTGGTGGTACCGGTTTGTTCTCCAGCGAATTCTTCGTCGCCAACAAGCGCTTCGACAATTTCGATTTCAGCGCCGGCATCGCCTGGGGCTACATCGGTAATCGCGGCGACTTCGACAACCCGCTGGGCTACGTCAGCAATCGCTTCGATACGCGACCGGCGCTGGAAGGCACCGGCGACGTCAACTCCGGCTCGTACTTTCGCGGCAAGCCTTCACTGTTCGGTGGCGTGAGCTACCAGACGCCGTGGGATCGGCTGAGCCTGAAGCTGGAATTCGAAGGCAACGACTACAAGAACGAGCCGAAGGACAACGAGATCAAACAGGACTCGCCGATCAACCTTGGCGCGGTGTTCAAGGTGACCGATTCGATCGATCTGAGCGCTGCCTGGGAACGGGGCAATACGGCGATGTTCGGCGTGACCTTTCACACCAATTTCGTCAGCCGCAAAGCGCCGGCCAAGACTTACGATCCGACTCCCGAACCGCTGCCGGCGAAGGCGCCGACGACCTCGATGGAACAGGTCAACTGGGCCGATGTGTCGCGGCGTTTGCAGCAGAACGCCGGGTACAAGGTCGAGCGCATCAGTCAGCGCGATTCCGAACTGATCGTCTACGGCGAGCAGCAGCGGTATTTCCATTCGTCCAAAGCCGTTGGCCGCGCGAGCCGGATTCTCGACAACAGCGTCAACGACGACATCGACTGGTTTACCGTGGTCAACAAGCGCTACGACCTGCCGCTGGAAGAAACCAGCCTGCCGCGCCAGACCTTCCGCGAAGTGATCAACAATGAAGAACCGTTGGAGTCGCTGCATCGCACCACCGAAATCAACCCGGCGATGCCGCGCAATGAGAAGACCCTCTACACCGAAGCGCCGCAGCATTTCAGCTACGGCGTGGGTCTGGGCTTCAAGCAGAACGTCGGCGGCCCGGATGGTTTGCTCTATCAATTCAGTGCTGATGCGGACGCGGAATATCGCTTCAACCGCAACACCTGGTGGAGCGGTTTGCTCAGCGCCAACCTGGTCAACAACTTCGACAAATTCGTCTACGACGCGCCGAGCGGATTGCCCCGCGTGCGCACGGATTTGCGCCAGTACCTGACCACCTCAAACACGACCATGCCGTTGTTTCAGCTCAGCCATGCCGAGCAGTTGGATAAAGACCTGTACGGCATGGTGTACGGCGGCTATCTGGAATCGATGTTTGCCGGCGTCGGCGCGGAAGTGTTGTTCCGCCCGACCGGCGAGCGCTGGTCGCTGGGCGCGGATCTGAACTGGGTGCGCCAACGTGATTTCGATCAGGGTTTTGCCTTGCGCGATTACTCGGTGGTGACCGGGCATATCACCGGCTATACCGACCTGCCGTTCGACACGCTGGCGGCGGTCAGTGTCGGTCGTTATCTGGCCGGGGATTGGGGCACGACCGTGGATATCTCGCGTGAGTTCTTCAATGGCGTGCGCGTCGGTGCCTGGGCAACCATCACCACGGCCAGCAGCGCCGAATATGGCGAAGGCAGTTTCGACAAGGGCCTGTACCTGTCGATCCCGTTCGACGAGATGATGAGCATGTCGACCATGCGCCGCGCCAACCTGGTCTGGGCGCCACTGACCCGAGATGGCGGCGCCAGACTGAGCCGCAGCTATCAACTGCACTCGATGACGGATAGCCGGGAAGGGGACATGTTCTATCGCAACTTCGAGAAGATTACCGAGTAGGCGCTGGTCTGTGGGAGCGAGCCTGCTCGCGAATGGTCCGGCACATCCAATATCTCCAGTGCCTGACACACCGCTTTCGCGAGCAGGCTCGCTCCCACAGTTGATCGGCGTCACGCCACACATCCAGGTCATCACCCGAATCCCTGTGGGAGCGAGCCTGCTCGCGATAGCTTCGTGTCAGCCGACATCGTCATTGACTGACCCACCGCCATCGCGAGCAGGCTCACTCCTACAAGGTTTGTGCCGGTAGTCGATACCGGTTACCAAAATCCCGCCCACAAAAAAGGGGACTTTCGTCCCCTTGTAATCTGCAGCGCTGAGCCTCAGTAAATATCCTTCGACAACAACGTAAACGGCGTCTTCACCAGGATCTTCAGATCCAGCCACAACGACCAGCTGTTGATGTACTGCAGGTCGATCTCGACACGCTTCTGCATCTTGTCGATGGTGTCGGTCTCACCCCGGCAGCCGCTGATCTGTGCCAGGCCAGTGATGCCCGGTTTGATTCGGTGACGCGCCATGTAAGCGAGGATCTTGCCCGAGTAGTAATTGTTGTGCGCCACCGCATGCGGCCGTGGCCCCACCAGCGCCATGTGCCCCTGCAACACGTTGAACAACTGCGGCAACTCATCCAGCGAAGTACGGCGGATAAAACGACCTACTGCGGTAATGCGCGAGTCATTGCGGCTGGCCTGTTTCACTTCGCGGTCATCGTGGACACGCATCGAGCGGAATTTCCAGACCTTGATCACCTTGCCGTTCCAGCCATGGCGGTCCTGCTTGAAAAACACCGGGCCGGGCGAGTTGATTTTCACCGCCAGAGCGATGATCAACAGCAGCGGACTGAGCGCAATGATCGCCAGGAACGCCACGGTTTTCTCAACCAGACTCTTGCTCAGGGCAGCGGTGGGGCGGCTGGTCAGCGGACTTTCGTTCAAGTAGATCGCCGGCAGGCCGTCCACGACTTTCACCGAATGATTGAGCAGGGTCAGGCTGTTCAAGTCCGGCACCCACACCACATCGACGTTGGCGCCGAGCAAGTCGACATACATCGCTTCGATCTTCGCGGCTTCGCAAAGCGGCAGGGTGATGTACAAGCGGCGGATGTCGTGGGCTTCGATCAGCTCGAGCAACTCGTCCTGAGCGCCAACGACACGCGGTGCGTCGGAAGCGAGGACCGGTTTGTCACCGTTGCTGACCAAGCCAATCAGCGGCAGGTTTTCCAGTTGGCTGAGTTTTTTCGCCAGGCCCAACGCCAGTTCGCCGGTGCCGACAATCAGCGTGCGGTGTTCGCTTTTACGCGAACGCTGGTAGAACTTGGAAAACGCATGCAGCGGAGCGTAGAGGAACGCCTGACCGAGGAAGCCATACACCGCCCAACTCAGAATCACCTGACGGGAAAACAGCTCATCGGCCTGGCAGACAAACGCGATGCACGCCAGCGCGGCCATGGTCATCGACCAGCCCATGAACAAGCGGCCGAGGCCGGTCAGGTAGTTGTCGCGTTTGCGATAAACGCCGCTGAATGTGTAAGCCGGCACCGAAGCCAGAACGGCGAGGGTGGCGCACATTCGGTAGTAGAACGCGACGGTGCCGGTATGCTGTTCAGCGAGGATGAACAGCAGCGTCACAACGAAGGCCTGTGCCAGCGCCCATTGGCCCCAAAAGGTCAGTCCCTTGAGGCCCGTGCTTCGATTAATACTGAGAGAAAGATCCATACGATATCCCCAAAAGACGTCCATTCAGGTTTCAACAGTTGAAAGCCGAGTTGTTATGCAGACTTATTATTTTTGTTTTAGCGAGTGTCTTGAGGTAACAACATCGAGAGCCGAACTGTCGTCAGCCAATAGACTAAGTTATTGCCGGGAATGGTGTCTGACGAGTTCTAACAAGATGGCGCAATGCCAACTTTTTAATATTTAAATAGAAGGTTGTTAGAAAAGGTCGTAGAGCGAGGGATGAAAAAGTGAGGGTGTATTTGTTACTGTTGAAGGGTGGAGGCAGGGAAGCTTTTATTGAATCAGGGAGGGAAAACCAGACAGAGTGCTCTTCTTGTTGTTGTAGTCGCACTTTATATCTGTCTGTCTCGGTTTTAGTGGCGCCGGTGATTACGCTACGACTTCCTGGATCAGGCAATATCCGCGATTTCTTACGGCTCGGAACAATCGCTCGCCATTACTCGCACTCTTGAACTTGTCCTGCAATCGGCTCAGGCACATTTCCAGGCCACGGTATTGCTCGGGTTCCCGACCAATGCTGATGATCAGGTCATCACGACTGACCACGCGCTCTTCATGGCTCAGCATTTTCCTGACCAGAGCGGTTTCCAGGCCAGTCAGGCTGATCGCAACATTGTCCTTGAGCAACACGCCTTGTTCATCGTCGAGATGCCAGGTATCGCTGCAAGGCTCAGTGCTCTCGCTGACATTGGAGATATGAGCGCGTTCTGCACTGCGTGTCGGGAAGCTTTGAAACGGATTGTCTGTTTGCGCGGCTCGCCATTCATTTTCAAGAGTGGCCAGTATGCGTTGAGTATCATGTTCGATACTGCGCGCAACATTCTTTCGGCTGAGGCTTGGGTAACTGAACTCCATGACCATCGGGGCGGAAGAGGGCGAAGCAACACCTTCAACAAACATTTGTGCCTGCGACGTGCCAAACGAATTGAAACGCTCACTGGACAAGATGCTTTCCAGTTCACGTTGCGACGTTGTGCTGTGCGTCACAACAACAAAATATTTTCTGGGGAGGGTTGTACTCGTTTCCATGTCTCTCTCCTAAATACACACCAAAATTGGCTAAAAGATAAATCGGCAGGCGAGCAATGACTTCCTCGGAAGTAATCGTAGGCAGGGTTCTGGCCGAAAATGGCCATCGATAAATTCCACTCGATCTGCTGCTATGTTATGGAGTTTTATTGTTATGTGGCGTGATGCCGTGCTCATTCAAGTGCTTGAGTTTTAATAAGTATGAGGCGCAATTGGAACGATATGGTTGCATCAGACGATCCTTCGTACGTATGCAAAAGGGAAGACTGCCCGAGACTCAGGCAGTCGATATCAGGCCCCGCATCAGGCGATAGCCGTAGCCGCGGATGCTCTGAATCGCGTTTGTACCATACATGTCCTTGATTTTTCCACGCAAGCGACTGATTGATTTTTCCAGTGCCCGAGGATCGTAGAAATTGCTGTTGAGGCCCATGATGCTGGCGATTTCATCATGACTCAGAATGTGATTGCCGGTGTGCGCAAAGGCCTCGAGGATCTTCATCTCGGCGAAAGAGATATCTAGTTTGCGCCGACTGTCCATCAGGCAGATCCGCGTCGGATCAAGCGTGAGATTGATATCTCGTTGCCAGTCTTCGCTGTTGAAGAACTCCGCGAGCAAGTCTTCGCTGTCATCGCTCAATGTGTTGAGCTTGATACAGGCATCCGCCCCGGCGAGGAAATATTTGATCTTGTTGACGGCGCCGCGGCCGGTGACAATTGCGCAAATAAGTGGCTTCAAGTTGTCATCGCGCAGGTTCTGCACCAAGGCCAGATTTTCTTCGATGGCTTGTGGATTATCGATGATGACGAAAATGGCGCGGTAGGAACCGATGTAACCGTGCTGCTTATATGAACTAGTGAAAGCACCTGTTTCCAGAGTCATATCGGGCTGCACGTGCTTTGCGATCACCGATCTCAAATGATCAGCCACACCCAGTGTACGACCCAGCGCAAGAACACCGGATTCATCATTTGTCGGGCGCGGACTTCTCGTCGCCAAGTTCCCTGAGAGCATCATGCGTTGACTCGAATTAGGTGCTGACATCGGGATGTTAAAGCACCGGTTCTCATCTGTGACTGACAATTGGTAACATTTGCGCGGATTTTAGACGTGCCTCCCGAGTTTTCTAACAATAACTAAGCTTTTCAGGCTTTTAGTTGATTTTCTCGGGCTTGTGAACTAATGGAAAAGTGATGGCTATATGCGATGGTGCCACTATTTTGAGCTTGTGACGATGGCGTTGTCTATGTCCTTTTGCCACTGATTGGCCATGTCAACAATGTGTGAAGTTGATCACACTTCATATCTGAACTGAAATATTTGTTGTAATAGATGTAAATTTTTTCCGTTTAGTTCGTCGGCCGACGATTACTAACATGACTTGAGTGTGGCAGTCCGTTAAACCTATTCTTCGAAATCAAAAGGTCGCGGCCTTCGGCAGCTTCTACATGGAAATGCATTCCAAATGTAGGAGCTGTCGAAGGCTGCGATCTCTTTAGATCTTTATATGCGCCAATTGTGTAATTCAGATACTCAACCCCTGAGTGTTATTGACTGGTCGCTCACCCTGAGTGCTCTGACGGAGGATTAATGGATTTCTGGACCCTTTTCCAGGTATTGATATTAGGCGCGGTTGAAGGCCTGACCGAGTTCTTGCCCATCTCGAGTACCGGCCACCAGATTATTGTCGCCGACCTGCTCGAGTTTGGCGGCGAACGCGCCATGGCGTTCAACATCATTATTCAACTGGGGGCCATTCTTGCGGTGGTCTGGGAGTTTCGTCCGAAGATCTTCGAAATCGTCAAAGGCCTGCCCACCGAGCGCAACGCGCAACGTTTCACCCTTAATCTGCTGATCGCGTTTTTCCCGGCCGTTGTCCTCGGTGTGTTGTTCGCCGACGCGATTCATGAATACCTGTTTAACCCGATCACCGTTGCCGTCGCCCTGGTTGTCGGCGGCATCGTCATGTTATGGGCCGAACAGCGAAGCCATGTGGTCAGCGTCGAACATGTCGATGACATGCGCTGGTCTCACGCGTTGAAGGTCGGTTTCGTACAGTGCCTGGCGATGATTCCCGGCACCTCACGCTCCGGCTCGACCATCATCGGCGGTCTGCTCTTCGGCCTCTCGCGCAAAGCCGCCACCGAGTTCTCGTTCTTCCTCGCCATGCCGACCATGGTTGGCGCTGCCGTGTACTCCGGCTACAAATACCGCGACCTGTTCCAACCCAACGACCTGCCTGTCTTCGCCCTCGGCTTCGTCACCGCATTCATCTTCGCCATGATCGCCGTGCGTGGCCTGCTGAAATTTATCGCCAACCACAGCTATGCCGCGTTCGCGTGGTATCGGATCGCGTTTGGTTTGTTGATTCTGGCGACTTGGCTGTTCGGCTGGGTGAACTGGACCGCCGCAGCGGCCGCCTGATCACTGAGCGCTGATCAACGCCGCCACGGCGAGATCATTTAACCCCGAATCCGCCGACTCCTGGCGATAGCGCTGCAAGGCCGAGGTGAAATACGCGGCTTGCAGCATGCCGTCGCTGGCCAGATAGAGTCGCGCGTCTTCTTGCTCCTCGGCAGAGTAAACACGCTTGTGACTGTCGGTCGTTTCCTGGCTAGACGAAATAGGTGCGAGGATCAAAGACACCAAAGTGAAGCCGGAAAACTGCGTCACCTCCCACGGCGTATCGGTACGGCCCATGCAAAAGCCATCGCAGTGCGCATAAACGTTGGAGGTGAAGCTGAACAAAGCGAGGAGGGTGAAACGCTTGAAACCTGAACAAGTAAACGCGGGCATAAACGAAAGACATCCTGTCAGTACATCAAAACACCGGGCAACGCTCATGCGTCGCCCGCACGCTCAATCCATCAATCAACGACCTTCAAGCAACTCAGCCGCCTGATCCAGCAACGCCAGCGGATCCTTGGCCTTGTGAATATCCACCGACAACAACTGACGGAATTTCCGCGCCCCGGGGAAACCGGTGCCCAGGCCCAGCACATGCCGAGTGATGTGATGCATCGCCCCACCGGCCAGCAGATGTTCGGCGATATACGGCCGCAACTGCGCCAACGCCTCAGCCCGACTGATCACCGGCGCGGTACTGCCGAACAGTTGCTGATCGACCTCCGCCAGCAAATACGGATTGTGATAAGCCTCACGCCCCAACATCACGCCATCGAACGTCTGCAGATGCTCATGGCAGGCCTCCATGGTCTTGATCCCGCCATTCAGCACAATCTCCAGCTCCGGAAAATCCGCCTTCAGCTGCGCCGCGACGTCATAGCGCAACGGCGGAATGTCACGATTCTCCTTCGGCGACAACCCCTCCAGAATCGCAATCCGCGCATGCACGGTAAAACTCGTGCAGCCGGCATCCCGCACAGTACCGACGAAATCACACAGCTCAGCGTAACTGTCCCGACCGTTGATCCCGATGCGATGCTTCACCGTTACCGGAATCGACACCGCATCACGCATCGCCTTCACACAATCGGCCACCAACTGCGGATGCCCCATCAGGCACGCGCCGATCATGTTGTTTTGCACACGATCACTCGGGCAGCCGACGTTCAGGTTCACCTCGTCGTAGCCGTGTTCCTCGGCCATGCGCGCGCAGGCGGCGAGATCCAACGGAACACTACCGCCGAGCTGCAAGGCGAGCGGGTGCTCGGCTTCGTTGTGGCGGAGGAAACGCTCGTGATCGCCGTTGAGCAGCGCGCCGGTGGTCACCATTTCGGTGTAGAGCAGGGCGTTCTTCGACAGGAGGCGTAGGAAGTACCGGCAGTGGCGGTCCGTCCAATCCATCATGGGTGCCACACTGAAGCGGCGAGACGGCTCAGGCATGGATTTTACTGGGCTGAAGCTCTGATTCTGGACCATTTTACTCAACGTGTTTTCGGCGTGCTTTTGGGCGTTTTCAAGGGTGTTCAGCATCTGGTTGGTACGATGTACCAATTCGAAGCCAATGCGTACCACTTTCGTTTATGGCAGCTGTCAGGACATGAAAACTGGCGGATGGCAGCATGCGCTACACCGCATCCGGCGGAATGGAGTGCAAGTCTACCAAGACAGCCACATTTTCGCCCCGGAAACGGACTACGCGATCTGGATTGCTGGCAGAGGATCTTGATAGCTCCAGCAACTTCATCGAGCAGGTGCTCCGGCGTCAGATGGGGATTGCCTCTATTGAGTCCCGTGCTTGCGCGAGGCCACGACCGGTAGGCGTATTGCCATTCCCACCTGGTAAAGGATTGAGTCGCCAAGCGTTTGAATGCGCATTTTCAGCCCCCGTTTCACGCCGATAGCGATGTGCCACAAATCATGATGGCAATGCGTCATTACGTCGCTCAAAAAGTTCAACGATTATACAAAAATATAAAGTTGTACAAGTTTTCGCAAAATTAATAGCATCCCTTCAGACACCTTTGCTGAAACGATAAATCCAGCCTGCATATGCTCTGTTGCGACGTGATGGCTTTGTCTGCCGGTGCTCGCGTCGGGTTGTTTTCGACGCTTCAACAGCATCGGCATTTGCATTTCAGGGACCGCTGGAGCGTCCCGTACTACGCCCTGGATGACGACCCCCGAATGTCTGGACGGTGACTGTGGTTACCGGAGATCAATTTTTTTGTGCCTGGCGTTTCGCGTCAGGACGTTTGAGGCTGAATATGGCAGTAGCATCGAATTTCCTCGGTGACATCAAAGTTTCCCGCAAGCTGGGAACCGGCTTCGGCATTCTTCTGCTGGCCGTTTTGGCGGTTGCCTTCATTGGCTATAACAGCAACAGCGTGCTGGTTGATCGCTTGAGTACGACGCGTCTGATCGGCACGTTGAATGACGCTACGCAAAATATGCGTCTGTCCGAGAAACAGTACGAAGCCGCCGCTGACGCAGCCTTCGCCGAGTCCTATAACGCGCAGTTGAATGTCTTGCAGGGCCTTGTGGGCAAGGCGCTGGACACCTTGACCCGCGCTGAAAACCAGCAAGCCTTGAAGGCTTTGCAAACCACGATTGTTGCCTACGACCAGAAGGTCAAACGGCTGATCGCTGCCGATCAATCGACCACCGATGCGCTGAAACCGCTGACGGCGCTGTCGGACAAGTACGCGCAAACTTTTGCCGGCATGCTTGAAGGCACCACGACCAGTGCCTTGGCGTCTGCCGATGGTGAACGCGTTCGGGAGCTGCGCACGGTGGCCGATTTGCGCAATGGCATGACCACGTTTCGCCTGATGTTGCGTCGTTACATCGCGGTGCCCAACGACGTGAACAAAAAACTGCTGATGGAAACCATCGATAGCTTCTTGAGTGATATCAGCAAGGCGCGCACCAGCCTGCCGACGGCGCTGTCGAGCCAACTGGAAGAAGCCCACTCCGGCATGCGGCGTTATCGCGAAGTATTGGTGGAAGTGGCCGGGCTGTTTGAGCAGAAGCAGAACATGCGCGAGCAGGTCGACCAGCAAAGCAAGGCGATGGACAAGATCATGAGTGGCCTGATGGACACCCAGCAGCGCCTTGCACATGAGGATCAGCATTCGGCTTTTATTCAGATGGCGGTATTGACTGCGTTGGCGCTGGTGATCGGGCTGTTGGCTTCGGTGGTCATCTCGCGCCAGATCACTGCGCCGCTAGCGCTGACGGTTGATCTGGCACGACGGATTGCCAAAGGCGACCTGACGGTACAGGCCAGGTCTGCGCGCAAAGATGAGTTGGGCGATCTGCAAAATGCGATGCAGGAGATGGCGCAGAACCTGAACACGCTGGTGCAAGGTATCGGCAATGGCGTCACGCAGATTTCCACCTCTGCGGAAAAGCTCTCGGCCATGAGCGAGCAGACCAGCGCAGGTGTACGTCAGCAAAAAAGTGAAGTGGATCAAGTTGCCACAGCGATGCACGAAATGGCTTCGACGGTGCAGGAAGTTGCGCGTAACACCACCGATGCCTCCGCTGCCGCGACCCTCGCCGATCAGCAGGCGCGCCATGGCAGCACGGTGGTCAAGCAGGCGACGGTGCAGATCAGCGAACTTGCCATGGCCATTGAGGAGTTGGGCGGTGCGATGAATGTGCTGACTCAGGACAGCGAGCAGATCGGCAAAGTCATCGATGTGATCAAAGCCGTCGCCGAGCAGACCAATCTGCTCGCGTTGAACGCCGCTATCGAAGCCGCGCGGGCGGGTGAGCAGGGTCGTGGTTTTGCTGTGGTGGCAGACGAAGTGCGCTCGCTGGCGCAGCGCACGCAGGACTCGACCAAGGAAATCGAAGCGCTGATCGTCACCCTGCAACAAGGCACGCAAGCGGCCGCGACGCTGATGACCTCAAGCCGCGAGCGCACCCTCGATACGGTGGTACTGGCGCAGAAGGCCGAATTGGCGATTACCGAGATCAATCAGTCCATCGGTACGATCCAGGAGATGAGTCTGCAGATCTCGGCCGCCGCCGAGCAGCAAAGTGCCGTGGCCGACGAAATCAACCGCAGCATTGTCAGTGTGCGTGATGTGGCTGACCAGTCGGCTGTCGCCAGCGAAGAAAGTGCGGCGGCGACGATCGAATTGGCGTCCCTGGGGCAGGACCTGCAGCGAATGACCGCGCATTTCCGCACCTGATCTTTTCAACTTGGCGCACGCGGTGCCTTCAACTATTCAGGCGCCGCAGGGCTACAGTTATTGCCTTGTTTGCAGATAACTAAGGCCAGCAGCTGTTTTATTTATCGCCATGGAAGGTTGCACGCCGTCATCAGGTGGTTCATGACCGACTTTCCAAAATCATTCGCGTCTCCCGGTGGCTGCCAGGGCTGTAGAAACAAAGGTGTGCCAGAGATGGATTTCGCCTTCGCTTTCCAGCCCATTGTGGATCTGCGCGATCAAACGACGTTTGCCCATGAAGCGTTGGTTCGCGGCGTAAACGGTGAAGGCGCCTTGTCTGTCCTGGAGCAGGTGGACGATCAGAACCGTTATCGATTCGATCAACTGTGTCGTGTGCGGGCGATTTCCACGGCGGCTGAGTTAGGCATGACGCAGTACCTGTCGATCAACTTTCTGCCGAACGCCGTGTACCGTCCGGAGATGTGTATTCGCAGCACGCTGGAAGCGGCGCGCACATACGGCTTTCCGCTGGAGCGGTTGATCTTCGAGGCTGTGGAAGGCGAGCACGTCGAAAGCAACAAACACTTGATGAATATCTTGCGTGAGTATCGTGAGTTTGGTTTCAAGACGGCCATCGACGACTTTGGCGCAGGCTATTCCGGCCTTAACTTGTTGGCGGATTTTCAGCCAGACCTGATCAAGCTGGATATGGCGCTGATCCGCAATATTCACCGTGACCGCGTACGCCAGACCATCGTGCGCAACGTGGTGAACATGTGTAGAGAGTTGGGCGTGGAAGTGATCGCCGAGGGCATAGAAGATGCCGAGGAAAGAGACTTTCTCGCCGATTGCGGCATTTACCTGATGCAGGGCTACTGGTTCGCCAGGCCGGCCTTTAAATCATTGGCGCAGATCTCGACGAGTGCGTGGCAGGGGAGATCATCCAATCCGCGATCTTGTGCAAAACATTGATCACCACCAACACTGGCTGCCGTGGGTGCCCTGCGCCTTAATGTCGGTTGTTCTGCGGTCACGGGTTGCGTCGGGTTTCCAGCAGCGTAAATAGCCCCATGCCTGCGAGCATCGCCAATACGAAAACGATTGCTTGCCAGTGGCCCGTCAACAGGATGGTCACTGCCGGGCCAGGGCAGATGCCGGCTATCCCCCAACCGACCCCGAACAGCAGGCTGCCACCAACCTGACGTCGGTCCAGCTCTTTTCGGGCGGGTAGTTGCATGGGGTTGCCCAGTACCGATTTGCGTTGCCGGCGTGCCCAGGTCAGCGGGCCGATAGCGATGGCAATGGCGCCCACCATGACCAATGCCAGCGAGGGATCCCAGGCCCCGGCCACGTCGAGGAACGCCAGGACTTTCGTCGGATTGGCCATGCCCGCCAGAAGTAATCCGACGCCGAACAGCAGGCCGGCCAGGAATGCATTGAGTTTGAGCACGTTCAAACTCCCGTCAGATGGCGCAGGACAAATACGGTGAAGAACCCGCTGAGCATAAAGCAGGCAGTGGCGAGCATCGAACGTGGCGAAAGGCGCGATATGCCGCAAACGCCATGGCCGCTGGTACAACCTGAGCCATAGCGTGTGCCAAGCCCTACGAGTAACCCTGCGAGAATCAGCCCTGACCAGCCGCTCTGGAACTCGATCGGCGGTAACGCCTTGAACAATCCCCACAACAGTGGCGCCACCAGCAGGCCAAGGATGAACAGCGCCTTCTCGCTGGCGCCTTCACGATTGCGTTGCAGCAGGCTGCCGATCAGGCCGCTGATGCCGGCAATACGTCCATTGCCGACCACGAACAGACTCGCGGCCAGGCCGATCAGCGCGCCGCCGGCAAGGGAAGACCAAGGCGTGAAATTGAGCCAGTCGACATTCATGGGACGCCTCAAGCGCAGTAGCGGTGGATGTGCGGTATGCATCGCGGCGGAAGCGAACGTGTCGCTGTGATTTCAGTGTAGGCCTTGTCTGCTTTTTGGAATTACGGCTGCCACTTTTCTCCACCGCGTGCCGACCGCGTGCATTGAGCGAACCGTTCCCTCAATGCGCGCGTCGGCCGGGTTCCTTGGCTTACTGCGGCACCGCAATCCACTCACTCAACGTCTGCTGATACTTGCCAGTGACCTTGCTCAAATGCAGCCACTGATCGACATACAGTTTCCAACTGATGTCATCGCGCGGCAGCAGGTAAGCCTTCTCGCCGTATTGCATGTATTGATGCGGATTCACCGCGCACAAACCGGGTTTGAGTTTCTGCTGATACAGCGCTTCCGAGGCGTCGGTGATCATCACGTCGGCTTTGTTGTCGAGCAGTTGCTGGAAGATCGTCACGTTGTCGTGCAGGGCCAGTTGCGCTCTGGGCAGGAAGGCGTGAACGAAAGCTTCGTTGGTGCCGCCGGCCGGTTCCACCAGGCGCACGTTGGGCTGGTTGATCTGGTCGATGGTCTGGTATTTGGACTGGTCGGCGCAGCGCACCAGCGGGATTTTGCCGTCAGTGTCGAGGGTGTTGCTGAAGTAGGCTTTTTTCTGCCGTTCCAATGTGACCGAGATGCCGCCCATGCCGATGTCGCATTTGCCGGCCTGCATGTCGGGCATCAGGGTTTTCCAGGTGGTCTGCACCCATTGCACCTTGACGCCGAGGCTGTCGGCCAGGGAGCGGGCCATGCTGATGTCGATGCCTTCGAAGTCGCCATCGCTGCGCTTGAAGGTGTAGGGCTTGTAGTCGCCGGTGGTGCAGACACGCAACTGGCCTTGTTGCTGAATGCTGTCGAGGTGGGAAGTGCCTGGAGCGGCGTGAGCGCTGGCGGCCAGGGTCAGCAGGCCGCAGAGGATCATCGTGCTTTTTGGAGTTGTCATGAAATCCGTCTTGTTCAAGGGGCGGTGGGCCAGTCTAGTGAATGGTTCTTTCACGTGTCATCCCAATGGTTCTCAATCGAGGAGTTTCTACACGTGCAGAGTCTTGTGGTGGTGAAGTGATCGGTGTCAAAACTGCTGAATGAACTGTCTCCCAATTGAGCAAATGTTCCGCCCTTTGTTGCCATGTAAGTCCGCGAGTCATCGCGGGCCGCAACGGTTTTCGCGTTACCTTGCTGTGACGGGTTGCTATACAGAAAGGGGTATAGCGAGGCAATTCGTACAAATTCAGATAGCGCAGGTCGCTACTGCATAAAAGCAGAATGTCTCCGAATGAAAACAGTGGAAACGCGGTAACTTCGACCTTTTTCTTTTCGTTGAGCCGAGTCCGCCATTGCCGGTTGTCCACGTCTCCAAGACTGATCTCCGCGTCGAGAATAAAGCGTGCCGGACCTTGCTGACGTATCGCCAGATTCCCGGCCGCAGCGTATGTAATGGTTGGCATGGCGCCGGGCGACAGGAGCAGAAACGCAGCGAAGAGCACCAATGCCGCCACGGCTCCATACGCGATGCGCGCAAGGAAGTGACCTTTACTGATGTAAAAGATGAAAACGGGAACCAGACTCAGGATGAGTGTGCCGAGAGAAAACAGGCCAATAATTGTCACGGCTTTAGCGTTGTCTTCCCCAACGTAGGTAGAGAGGATCAGCAACGTTGGCAGTGAAGCAAACAAAACTGCGAGTCCTATGACACCCCCCACAAACAAGCGAAAGCCATTTTTCTTCCACCTGTTCAAGTGCATTGTGTCTTCATCGACAATGGCTCGAAATTGTCTGAAAAAGAACAATGCAAAGTAGGCGGTCAGTGTGAGGAAAAAGATCATTCCTACTGAAATTCCGGCACTGAAAGTGTTCGGGTAGATAAACAACAAAATAATGAACACACAGAAACCGATGCACAGGGGAAGCAGCAACCAAGCGGCGACTCGACTGTGCTTTTCCGGCACTTTGTCAAACATTGATACGGTGACGCCATAGAACCAGGCGCTGGCAAAAAGTACACCCAAGTAGCCGACCATGATCAAAACGATCAACAGCAACCAGAGCGCCAATGCAGCTTTCGCATCGATGGCTGCTAGAAACAAGTCTGTGCGGCCAATTGCGCGCGTGTAAATGTACAAGCCGAGAATAGCCATGCCTGCACCCAGGAACCCTAGCGTAACGGTGATTTGACTCCAGTAATCGAGGACGTGTTTGAAGTTGCGTTTAAAGAAAAGCGAGAAGGTCGGGGCGGTTGAAGCATCCATGTAATCAGAGATTCCATTCATTGGTTGTGAGTCTAAAAAGCGGCCGGCCTTCGTCGGAAGGCAGGCCATATCAGCGGGGCGGGTATCGCAGTCACGAAAAGCGAGGAGCTAAAGTCCCAACCCCTCCTGGACCACTTGCAGCAGATTATTTTCGGTCAAGGCAATGGCATCCAGCTCCTGCCCGGTTTCAACCGTCTGCAACCACCAGTGACTTTCGTGGTGTTCATCGACAGTGCGCAGCAGATAGGTATTCCTGTCTTCCAGAGTAATCTGCACGCGCCCAGCGCCATCCTCGGTAAACCGCGCAATCGGATCGAACGTAAGGCTGTGATGATTAGCCTCGATTACCAACTGGTCGATCGCGTAATCATGGCTTTCACCATCCGGCGAACTTTCGCAAACGTGCGTAGGATTTCGCCGAATCTTCAGTCCTACTTCGGTGACTGGTTGCAGCCAGCCCTCAATGCGGTGGTACAAGTCGTACACCTGAGCAGGCCAGCAATCGATTTCCAGCGCCGCATCAGCCTGGGTGTGCCGTGTCTGCTTGAGTCTGGCGGCGAGTTCGTCTGCTTTACTCATGTCGGTTCCCTTGTTGGATGTCTGCCTGTTCAGCGTAGACCTTTGCACGGCGCAGGGCCTTGCCTTGCGTCATGCGCTTGCAATACAAGCGTGTCGAAATCAGCACTGGCCAGGTCTGGCCAACAACGAAAACCACGGACGCAGGCGTCCCAAGGAACGGGTTAATGAAAAAGCTGTTTACAATTCTGGCGCTGATCGCGCTGACGGCCGGTAGCATCGGCACGAGTTCGGCGCGTCAGCCGGCGTCGAACAAAGCGCAGGCCGAATCGGTGGCGGGGGTGTTCGACTACTACCTGCTGGCGCTGTCCTGGTCGCCGACCTTTTGTCTGACGCACAAGGACGATGCGCAGTGCACCGGCAAGGGTTATGGTTTTGTCCTGCACGGTTTGTGGCCGCAATACGCCAAGGGCGGCTGGCCGCAATCCTGTCCGCCGCTGACCAGGCTGTCGGCGGCAGAAACCAGCAAGGGCCTGACGATGTACCCGACGAAAAAACTCCTTGATCACGAATGGTCCAAGCACGGTACCTGCAGCGGTCTTGGCGCAATGGGTTATCTGGACAAGTCCGATCAGGCCCTCGGCGCGGTGAAGATTCCGCAGGCGTTACAGCCGTTCGGCTCGACGTCGTACTACTTCGAAGCGCAAGAGATTGTCGATCTGTTTCGCAAGGCCAATCCGGGTATTCCCGAGGATGGAATTGCGGTGATTTGCAGCGGCCCGCAGCTGTCGGAAGTGCGGGTGTGCATGGACAAGGATTTGCAGTTCGGCGCGTGTGGCAAAGGGGTGAAGACGCAGTGTCGGGCGGGGGATATTCGGGTGCCGCCGGTACGGTGAGCCATCCGTAATGAGCCAGGAAAAACAGGCGCTCCCGTGAGCGCCTGTTTTTTTGGTCTGAGGATTTTGAAATGTGAATATGAATACGAACCACGCTACTACTCAAACACCATGAACATCCCCACCGCCGACCTGCTCCGCGAAATCAACAAACCCGAATAAGGATCCCCGGGGGGTTCAGGCAAATCCCCCCGCATCCACCCCCAATTCTCCACGCAAAAACTCCACCAGCCCCCGCTGCAAGCCGCTCAACACTCCCTCGCGGCTGACCAGCGCCAGTTCTGTCGGCGCCAACTCCGGCAGATCCCTACACACCTCGTGCTCTGGCAATACCGCCGAAACCGGCAGCACCGAAACCCCCAACCCGGACGCCACTGCGGCTTGAATTCCGGTCAGGCTGTGGCTGCCGAACGCCACTCGCCACGGTCGCTGCGCCACATCGAGCAGGCGAATCGCCCGTTGTCGGTACAGGCAGCCCTGCGGAAACAGTGCCAGCGGCAGCACACCGCTGGAGGTGTCGAACTCGGTGCCTTTGACCCATACCAGTCGTTCCGGCCAGGTAGCCCATGCCGGGCCGCTGTCGGGTTCGCGTTTGATCAGGGCAATGTCGATGTCGCCGGCGTCGAGGCGTTGGCGCAGGTCGAGGCTCATGCCGCTGATGGTTTCCAGGCGCGCCTGCGGATGGTTGCGGGTGAAGCCGGCGAGGATCAGTGCCATGCGCCGGGCGTCGAAGTCTTCCGGCAT
Source organism: Pseudomonas sp. FP1762 (assembly GCF_030687105.1). NCBI lineage: Bacteria > Pseudomonadati > Pseudomonadota > Gammaproteobacteria > Pseudomonadales > Pseudomonadaceae > Pseudomonas > Pseudomonas sp. FP1762. The sequence goes on along the minus strand of NZ_CP117458.1, from coordinate 3,962,793 downwards.
GCCGATGCGCAGCACTTCCAGGTCGACGTCGCTGGCCAGCGCTTGCGTGGCTTCGGCGGACAGCGCCAGTAACCGGCGCGCGTAGTGGATCAGCAGTTCGCCGTGTTCGGTGACCGCGACGTTCACTCCGGTGCGGTCGCGCAGGAGTAGCGGGTGGCCGACCAGATCTTCGAGTTTGCGCACCTGCTGGCTGACCGTCGATTGGGTGCGATGCACACGTTCGGCAGCACGGGTGAAGCTGCCTTCATCGACCACGCAGACAAAGGTTTTCAGCAATTCCAGATCCAGCATGGCGGTATTCCTGATAGTTGTTTTGCGAATGAGGATTGAGTGTTTATTTAATTTCACACTATCACCGCACGCTCATAAGCTGAAGTCCTCACTGTGGAGGAATCGACCGATGACCTTGAACAACACGCCGCGCCCGCACTGGCTGACCTTCGATTGCTACGGCACGCTGATTCAGTGGGATGAAGGCCTGAAAGCCGTGGTCGAAAAAATGCTCAGCGACAAGGGCGAGCACGCCGTCGACGCCACTAAGTTGATCGAAGTCTACGACCGTCACGAGCACCGTCTCGAACAAACACCGCCGCACCGTTCCTTTCGCGAACTGAGCACACTCGGCCTGCAACTGGCGCTGGCAGAACTGGGCTTGCCGAGCCAGCCCGAGGACAGTCAGCGTCTGGCGGCGGCCATCCCGAACATGCCGCCATTTGCCGAAGTGGTCGACACCCTCGCGCAGCTCAAAGCCATGGGCTTCAAGCTGTGCATTGTCTCCAACACTGACGACGACATCATCGCCGGTAACGTCGCGCAACTCGGCGGCCATATCGACCGGGTGATCACCGCGCAACAGGCCGGTGCCTACAAACCGGCGCCGCGCCTGTTCGACTACGCTCATGAGCAATTGGGCGTGACCCGGGATGAAGTGGTGCACATCTGCGCCAGCCCCATGCTCGATCACACGGCGGCGCGGGACATGGGTTTTCGTTGCGTGTGGATCGATCGCGGCACCGGGCGCCAGTTGTTGCCCGACTATCGCCCCGACGCGATCCTGTCCAGCCTCGATCAAGTGCTGCCGCTGTTCAAATCCCTCGGCTGGACCTAAGGAGGATTGCCATGGCTCATATCTTGAGCGGCACTGGCAAAGCCAGACCAACCGCGACGCTGAACCTGGAAACCGAAGCGATCATCACCGCCCGCAACGAACTCGCTGCGTGCTTTCAACTGGCCGAATTGCATGGTCTGGAGGAGGGCATCTGCAATCACTTTTCGGCGATGCTGCCGGGGCATGATGATCTGTTTCTGGTCAATCCATACGGCTACGCTTTTTCGGAAGTGACCGCGCAGAATCTGCTGGTCTGTGACTTCGCCGGCAACGTGGTCGATGGCGAAGGCGAGCCCGAGGCGACCGCGTTCTACATCCACGCGCGCCTGCACAAACAACTGCCACGGGTAAAAGTCGCGTTCCACACGCACATGCCGCACGCCACCGCGTTGTGCCTGTTGCAAGGCCCGCCGCTGCTGTGGCTGGGGCAGACTGCGCTGAAGTTTTACGGGCGCACAGCGGTGGACGAGGATTACAACGGTCTCGCACTGGACGCATCCGAAGGTGACCGCATCGCCAGCGTCATGGGCGACGCCGACATTCTCTTTCTGAAAAACCACGGGGTGATTATCGCCGCGCCGAGCATTGCCGAAGCCTGGGACGATCTGTATTACCTGGAACGCGCCGCGCAGGTGCAACTGCTGGCACTGGCCACTCAGCGCGAATTGAAACCGGTGCCCCATGCGATTGCGCAGCGCGCCTATGAACAAATGCGTGAAGGCGATGCGCAAAGTGCCCGCGCACACTTGACCAGCGCGATGCGACGCCTGGCCCTGCACAACTGATTAACCGTAAAGAAGCAATCGTAAATAAATCGACGAAAAGCGATCATCCAAACTCGCGACGCGCCGATAACTGGGCGGGAGGCGGGCGTTTGCCCGGTACATCCCGGTGGGCTACGCTCACACATACAAGGGTTTCGGGCTCGCGCCCCTGTCGTACCTGCCCAGGACATGCTTTTGCCAATCCCCAATCACGATCCGCATCAAGCCCCCGGCACGCTCAAGCGCCTGCCGCTACGCAAAGCGGCGGTGCTGTTTATCGTTGCGGTGAGCCTGTGCCTGTGCGGTCTGCTGTACCTGCAACTGGAGCAGTCGCGGCGTCAGGATCTGGCGGTGGCGAAAATGGCTTCGGGCAACCTGACCCGGGCCATGGCGCAGCAGGCCGAAGACACTGTGCGTGCAGCGGATCTGGTGATGACCAGCCTGGTCGACTGGATTCAGGACGATGGTTACGGGGCGTCGCAGCGCCCTCGGTTGCAGCGGATCTTTGCCCGCCGCGCGCAGCAACTGGATCAGTTGCATGGCATCTTTCTCTTCGATCGCGAAGGGCAGTGGGTCATTACTTCGTTCGCCGATCTGCCTCGTGGCAATGGCGTGGCCGATCGCGAATATTTCAAGTTCCATCAGCAGAATGCTTCGACGGTTGCGCACATCGGCCCGGCGATTCGCAGCCGCGAAAACGGCGAGTGGATCATTCCGATTTCCAGACGCGTCAACGACCAGCTCGGCAACTTTCAGGGCGTGCTGATGGCGGGCATCCGCATGTCCTACTTCGATCAGTTCTTCAAAAGCTTCAGCCTCGATGACAGCGGCATCATGTTTCTGGCGCTGACCGACGGCACCTTGCTGGCGCGACGGCCCTTTGATGAGTCGTTGATCAACACCTCGGTGGCCCACGGCGAGATCTATCAAACCCTGCTGCCGAACGCTAACGCTGGCACCGCGATGCTCAACTCCGTGGTCGACGGCGTGACCCGCTTGTATGGCTATCGACAGCTCGCCTCGTATCCGCTGGTGGTCTCTGCTGCGACGTCTCAAGACACGATTCTGCAGGGCTGGTATGACCGCGCCTTCCAGTCCAGCGTAATTGTCGCGCTGGTGATCCTCGGGGTTGGCCTGTTCGGCTGGGTGTTCATTCATCAAGTGCGCGACGGCGAGCGTATCGAGAAAAACCTGCGCAAGGCGCAACTGGCGCTGGAGCAGATCGCCACCCACGACAGCCTCACGGGACTTGCCAATCGGCGCTTGTTCGAGCGCTCGCTGGACATCGAATTTGCCCGGGGCGCGCGCCAGGTCAGTCCGGTCAGCCTGATCATGCTCGATATCGATTTCTTCAAGCGCTACAAAGACGCTTACGGACATGTCGCCGGCGATCAATGCCTGGCGCAGGTTGCGCAAGTGGTGAAGGCCTGCTGCCAGCGCAAGTCGGATCTGGCGGTGCGTTATGGCGGCGAAGAGTTTGCCGTGCTGTTGCCGGACACGGACATCAACGGCGCGCTGGCGATAGCCGGGCAGATTCGCCGCAGCGTGATCGACAAGCACATCATCCACAGCGGCTCGCCGACCGGTTATCTCACCGTGAGCCTGGGCTGTTATTCATTCATTCCGCATGGCAACGACAGCCCGCAGGTGTTTATCCAGCGCGCGGACGCGGCTTTGTATGAGGCGAAAAATGCCGGGCGCAATCGCGCGGCGGTGTTTACAGCTGAAGAGGGTTTTGCCGAGCTGATGCGTTCGGATCGCTGATTTTTTTTCAATCAACAGACATCAGAAGTGGGAGCGAGCCTGCTCGCGAATCGGTGTGTCAGCTTGCATCAAGGTTGGCTGACAGACCGCTTTCGCGAGCAGGCTCGCTCCCACATTGGGTCCTGATGTAAGCAGGACTATCTGGGATGGCTCTTGTTCGTTCAGCTGCCCGTGCCACCGCCCGCACCACCCGTGCCGCCGCCGGCCGAGCCGGTGCCGCCACCCGCGCCGGAACCCGAACCACTGGCGCCGCCATTGGTGCCCGTGCCAGTGCCCATGCCCGAACCAGTTCCTGTCCCTGTCCCTGTCCCGGTTCCTGTGCCAGTTCCGTTATTGGTTCCACCCGAATTGCTGTCAACGGAAGGCGAGCCCGGCGTGCTGTCTGGCGGCATGGTTGAACTGCTGGCGCCGCCGGACTTGGTGCCCGTCGCATCGGTGCTGTCGTTGGCAGCGAAGCTGGCGGCGGATGCCGTGGCGAGCAGGCCGGCCAACAATAACGAAGTGAATTTGCGCGTCATCATGGTACGTCTCCTGATAAAGGGGATTACCTGATATTGGTCAGGCGCACTGAAACCTTGGTGCCCGTCGAGTGACGAGCGGTCAGTCGCCGCGCCAAGTGGCCTACCGTTCTTCTGCAATATTGGCTATTTGCCGAACCACCCCCGGGGACTAACGTAGCCACACATTCAATCGCTACCCCGGAGCCCACCATGCAACCTCGTGCCGATTTCTACACCGCTTCCCCCGATGCCATGAAAGCGATGATGGCGCTGGAAAATGCCGTCTCGAAACTGTCGCTGGAAAAGAGCCTGCTCGAACTGGTCAAGCTGCGCTCTTCACAGATCAACGGCTGCGCATTCTGCATCGACATGCACACCGCCGACGCGATCAAGGACGGCGAAACCCCACGCCGCCTGTTCGCCGTGACAGCATGGCGGGAAGCGCCGTTCTTCAGCGAGCGTGAACGTGCCGCACTGCTGTGGACCGAGTCGCTGACGCAACTGAGCCTGACCCACGCGCCGGACGAAGACTATGAAGTCGTCGCTGCGCAGTTTTCGCCGAAGGAACTGGTTGACCTGACGGTGGCGATCAACACCATCAACGGCTGGAATCGCCTGGCAGTGGGCTTCCGCAAACTGCCGCAGGCCTGAGACATTCACGCTTTTACCTTGTGGGAGCGAGCCTGCTCGCGAAGGCGACGTGTCAGTCACCATCATCGTTGCTGACATACCGCATTCGCGAGCAGGCTCGCTCCCACAGGGTCCTATTCAATGCCCATCGGAGCTCGGCGTCGTCGGTGCTTGTACCTTGCGCATCAAGAACACCATCACAGCGTGCATTGCTTTGTATTAATACGAAGCATTACTATTCACGCCCCTTTCTCACCACGCCGCCCATCCCCCATGCGCTCCCGCAGATCCGGCTTTTTCGAGCATTACGAAGAGTTGATCGGCACCTGGACTCGTCGCCTGCGCAATCGCGCGCAGGCCGAGGATCTGGCGCACGACACCTTTGTGCGGGTGCTCGAGGCGGATTCGGCGGCGGTGCAGCAGCCGCGTGCGTATTTGCATCAGACCGCGCGCAATATCGCCGTTGATGGTTATCGGCGTGAGGACCGGCGGGGCGTCATGGAGGCGGAGGCGGTCGAGGACAGTGCGTCGTCGGCGGGCGATCCGGAGCATTACATGCACGCGATCCAGTTGGCCGATTCCATCGAACGCGCGCTCACCGAGCTGCCGCTCAACTGCCGCAAGATCTTTGTATGGCAGAAGATCGAAGGCCTGACGCAGGCAGAAATCGCCGAACGCCTGGGGCTGTCCAAGAACATGGTCGAAAAGTATATGATCCGCACCCTGCGCCATCTGCGTGAGCGGCTGGATGGCTTGCAGTCATGATGACGTGTGACGTCGAAAAGATCGCAGCCTTCGGCAGCTCCTACAGGGGGGCCTGCCTGCTCTCAACCTCAGCCGGACAGAATATTCCATGATGGAGACGAGAGATTGCGCCTGTGGGCAAGCGGCGGTGCGTGACGAGGCGGCGGCATGGTTCGTGCGATTGCAGGAGCCGAATGTCAGCGTCGAGCAACGGCAGCGCTTCGAGGCCTGGCTGAACGAGCATCCGCAGCACCGTGCAGAATTCCAGCTGCTACAGGACTTGTGGGCGGCTGCTGATCTGCTGCCGACGTCGCGTCTGCAGGCCCTTGCCGAAACTCCGCCAGCTCGCCGCCAACGTCGGCCGATGCTGCGTTATGCCGTCGCCGCGAGTGTTCTGGCCGTGGCGCTGGGGCTTGGCCTGTTCAGCGGGCTGAATCATCCAGGCGGTTACCGCGCTGAATTCGCCACGGCGCCGGGCGAGCGCAAACATGTGGCGTTGCCGGACGGTTCGGTGATCGATCTGAACAGTCGCAGCCGCTTGCAGGTGCGTTATGAGCAGGATCGACGGGTGATCGAATTGAGCGCGGGCGAGGCGATGTTCAGCGTTGAACACGACGCCTCGCGTCCGTTTATTGTCGAAGCCGGCAGCGGCAGGGTCACGGTCACCGGTACGCGTTTCGATGTGCGCCGCGATGCCACGCAAACCCGCGTGGCGGTGGAGCAGGGCACGGTGAAGGTGCAGGGAAGTGCTGCCCCGGACAACGAGTTCATCAACCTCACCGCAGGCCTCGGCACTGCGGTCGATGCCCAAGGCCAAGTGCTGCCGGCTTACGCGGTCAACCCGGCGCAGCTGACCGCATGGCGCAACGGCAAACTGGTATTCAACAACGCCAGCCTCAGCGAAGTAGCGGTGGAAGTATCGCGCTATCGCGACAAACCGCTGACGGTATCCCAGCCGAATGTGGCCAGCCTGCGCCTGACCAGCGTGTTCAAATCCGACGACACCGACGCCTTGCTCAAAGCCTTGCCGAGCATCCTGCCGGTGACGGTGCGCACCCTTGCCGATGGCAGTCAGGAAATAATTTCCAGATAGCATTCAGGTTTTTTCCCCGCTCATCGTCTTCCTGTTCAACTGCAACTGGTTTGCATTAACAGCCGCACACTCTTGCGATCCACAGGACTCCGTACGACGTGAACATCACAACCCCCAATAAAAAATCCCCTTGGTTGCCACTGGCCTTGGCGCTCGCGGTCATTGCCGCGATGCCGTTGGCGTTTGCCGCTGAAGCCATTCATATCCGCGCGCAACCGCTGGGCCAGGCCTTGAGCGAACTGGGCCAGCAAACCTCGCTGCAGGTGTTTTTCAGCCCCGAGCTGGTGGCCGGCAAACAAGCTCCAGCGGTAGACGGCGACCTTTCGCCAGAGCAGGCGCTGCGGCAGTTGCTGCAAGGCAGCGGCCTCGATTATCAGATCAGCGAAGGCTCGGTGACGCTCGCCCCGGCCGCCACTTCCGCAGCCAGCAACGGCCCGCTGGAACTGGGTGTGACCGACATCAAAGTGGTCGGCGACTGGCTCGGTGACGCGGACGCTGCGGTGGTGCAGAACCACCCCGGCGCACGCACGGTGATTCGCCGCGAAGCGATGGTCGAGCAGGGCGCGATGAACGTCAGCGACGTGCTCAAGCGCGTGCCTGGCGTGCAGGTGCAGGACTCCAATGGCACCGGCGGCAGTGATATTTCCCTCAACGTCGGCGTGCGCGGTCTGACTTCGCGCCTGTCGCCACGCTCGACTGTTTTGATCGATGGCGTGCCAGCGGCGTTCGCGCCTTACGGCCAGCCGCAACTGTCGATGGCGCCGATTTCCTCGGGCAATCTCGACAGCATCGACGTCGTGCGCGGCGCCGGTTCCGTGCGCTACGGGCCGCAGAACGTCGGCGGCGTGATCAACTTCGTGACCCGCGCGATTCCGGAGAAAACCACCGGCGAAATCGGCACCACCCTGGAAACCACGCAGTACGGCGGCTGGAAACACATCGACACCGCGTTCGTCGGTGGCACCGCCGACAACGGCATGGGCGTCGCGCTGCTGTACTCCGGCGTCAACGGTCACGGTTATCGCGAGCGCAACAACGGCAATGACATCGACGACGTGCTGCTCAAGACGCATTGGGCGCCGACCGATAAGGACGATTTCAGCCTCAACTTCCACTACTACGACGCCAGTGCCGACATGCCGGGTGGCCTGACTCAGCGTCAGTACGATGACAAACCGTACGAGTCGGTGCGTGACTACGACCAGTTCACAGGCCGGCGCAAAGACGTGTCGTTCAAGTGGATCCGCCAGATCGACGAGCGCACCCAGGCAGAAATTCTCACCTACTACACCGACAGCTTTCGCGGCAGCACCATCGCCGCGCGCGATCAGCGCACCCTCAGCTCATACCCGCGTTCCTACTACACCTTGGGCATCGAACCGCGCGTGTCGCGGGTGTTCGATGTAGGCCCGACCACCCAGGAAGTCAGCGTCGGTTATCGCTATCTGAAAGAGGCGATGCACGAAGAATCGAGTCGTCTGGCGCTGGTCAACAACCAGCCGGTGGTCACGCCGACCTCCGACGGCCATGTGTTCCAGGATCGCACCGGTGGCACCGAGGCCAATTCGGTGTATGTCGACAACAAGATCGACGTCGGCAACTGGACCATCACCCCGGGCATTCGCTTCGAACACATCAGCACCGATTGGCACGACCGCGCCGTGCTCGACACCGCTGGCCGCCCGGTACCGGAGAAAAACCGCAGCATCGAAAGCAACGAACCGCTGCCGGCGCTGAGCGTGATGTATCACCTGTCCGATGCCTGGAAGCTGTTCGCCAACTACGAAACCTCGTTCGGCAGCTTGCAATATTTCCAGCTCGGCCAGGGCGGTTCCGGAGACAGCACCGCCAACGGTCTGGAGCCGGAAAAGGCCAAGACCTACGAGATCGGCACGCGCTACAACGATGATGTCTGGGGCGGCGAGGTGACGCTGTTCTACATCGATTTCGATGACGAGCTGCAATACATCAGCAACGACGTCGGCTGGACCAACCTCGGCGCGACCAAGCACCAGGGCATTGAAGCCTCGGTGCATTACGACATGGCTGCACTCGACCCGCGCCTCGATGGCCTGACCGCCAACGCCGGGCTCACCTACACCCGCGCCACTTATAAAGGCGAGATCCCCGGCTTCAAGGGCCGCGATCTGCCGTTCTATTCGCGGCAGGTTGCGACAGTCGGTTTGCGTTACGACATCAACCGCTGGACCTGGAACATCGACGGCTTTGCCCAATCGAAACAGCGTTCGCCGGGCACCGGTGTGAATGCGGATGGCAGCTTCAATGGCAACTACATCACCGAAGGCACAGCAGACGGGCAGTACGGCGACATCCCGGGTTACGTGACCTGGAACGTGCGCGGCGGTTATGACTTTGGTCCGCAGGTGTCGAACCTCAAGCTTGGTGCCGGGGTGAAGAACGTCTTCGACAAGCAGTACTTCACCCGCTCCAGCGACAACAACTCGGGGATGTATGTCGGCGCACCGCGCACGTTCTTCGTGCAGGCCAGCGTCGGCTTCTGATAGAGCGCGGTGCCTCCTTCGCGAGCAGGCTCGCTCCCACATGGACCACTGAAACCCTGTGGGAGCGAGCCTGCTCGCGAAGCTTTCAGACCTTGAGGACTTTGCCGCCGATCGCCACAGCCACCAGCAATACCGCCATCAGTCCAAAGGCAAAACTCAGGCTGCTGGCATGGGCGACAAAACCGATCACTGCCGGCCCGGCGAGAATCCCTGCATAACCCAGCGTGGTAATCGCCGGCACCGCGATGCTCTCCGGCATCACCGTTTGTTTGCCCACCGCCGTGTACAGCACCGGCACGATGTTCGAGCAACCGGCGCCGACCAGCGCATAACCGAGCAGCGCCGCTTGCCAGCTCGGCGCGAAGGTGGCGAGAAACAGTCCCGCCGCCGCCAACAGACCGCCGAACAGAATGATCCGCGTAGCCCCCAGCTTGCGCACTATGCGATCACCAAGCAGACGGCCGACGGTCATGGTCAGGGCAAACGCTGCGTAACCCATTCCCGCATAAGCCGTGTCGATCCCGCGTTCCTGAGCGAGGAACACTGCGCTCCAGTCCAGCGCCGCGCCTTCGGTGAGGAACACGATGAAGCACATGCCGCCGATAAACAGCACGATGCCATGGGGAATGGCGAACGCCGGGCCGGAGCTTTCGCTGCCGTAGGGCAACATGTGCGGCACGCACTTGAGCAAGGCGCCGATCAGCAAAACCACTACCACCAGCATCGCCGCCAGCGGTGTCAGGCCGAGGCCGAGCAGGGCGCTGACACCCGCCGCACCGACGATGCCGCCGAGGCTGAACAGGCCGTGGAACCCCGACATCATGTGCTTGCCGCTGGCGCGTTCAACGATCACTGCTTGCAGGTTCACCGTCGAATCCACCGTGCCGAGACCGGCGCCGAACATGAACAGCGTGGCGATCAGCGCCGGGATCGATGACACCGTCGCCAGCAACGGCAGTGCCGCGCAGATCAACAAGGTGCCGGCGGTTGCTACACGTCGGCAACCAAAACGTGTGGCAAGAATCCCCGCCAGCGGCATCGCCAGAATCGAGCCGACGCCCAGGCACAACAGCAATAACCCCAGCGTGCCCTCATCCAGCCCGGCCCGCGCCTTGGCATACGGCACCAGCGGCGCCCAGGCGGCGATGCCGAGGCCAGCGATGAAAAAAGCGACGCGGGTGGACATCTGTTGCAGACGTCCGGGGACGAACGTGTCTTGGGGGTTGAGGCTGGTCATATCGATCCTTGGCAAAAAAACAACTGCATCCCGAGTGACATTCTGACGGCGTTGAGGTTCGATCTCAGGCCTTTCGGGGCATAACGGTGAACATCCTACCCTGTGGGAGCGAGCCTGCTCGCGAAAGCGGTGGGTCAAATATGGAATTGTCGACTGACGCACCGCCTTCGCGAGCAGGCTCGCTCCCACACTGGTTTGCGGTTTACAGTCGGATTTTCGCCAGCATGGAATATGGGAACAAGGCATGACGACGTTCTACGACGCACGCGGCAATATCTACGCCGTGGTCTCACCCCAAGCGTTGCGCGAGGCCGGGATTGCTTTGCCGGCCAGCGCCGCCGAGTGCGCCGGGTCTCGGCAGCAATGGAGCGAAGCCGCCATCGCCCTGTGCTGCGATTGGCCGGAAGGCCAGCGTCCGGCCAACAGCAAACCCCACCGCAGCGACGGCCTGCTGATCGGCCCGTTCCAGGCATCTGCGCCGTTCGATGTGCTGATCGTCAACACTGACGGCAGCCTCGCCGAGCGCAGCGGTAACGGTCTGACGATTTTTTCTCAGGCCTTGACCGAGCAAGGCTTGATGCCGGAGCAGGGCGCCATGCTGCGCGTTCATCATGACAAGGGCGAAGCGCTGGAAACGGCGGTGACACCAGCCGAAGTCGAAGGCGTGCGCGGTTTCTGGCTCGACCTCGGTCAGCCCAAATTTGGCCCGGAGGTTGTGGGTGCGCATACGGTTGAAAGCGTTCAGTTCAACAATCGCGACGTCAGCCATGTCCAGCCCCTGGCACAACTCGATCCTGACTGGGAGCGCAGCCAGTTCGTACGCATCGGCAATCCGCATTGCGTGACGCTGCTAAGCGATCCGGCCATGTTGCCGAGTAACGAGCAGATGCTTGAATCACCGCTGAACGAAAGGCTGACGGCAATTGCCTATGCCATGCCCACCGGTGCCGGCAATCCCTGCCCGGCGGGCGTCAATCTGCAATGGGCCGCGCTGGCGTCGCCGCAGCAAATCCTCGCCCGGGTATTCGAACGTGGTGAGGGACCGACCGCGTCATCCGGCACCAGCGCCAGCGCAGTGGCGTGTGCTGCGTGGCGGGTGGGTTGGGTCGAGGCGGGTGAAGTGCGGGTGGTCATGCCGGGTGGCACCGCACCGGTTTTGCTTGAGGTTTCGCAAGGGGAGTTGCTGCGCGTCAGATTGTTTGGCACGGCGCGGTTGATGGATTGACTCGGCCGACGCTATCGCTGGCAAGCCAGGCTCCCACAGGGTTTTGCATGAGGGCCCAATCATGTGCTCAACACAAAACCTGTGGGAGCCTGGCTTGCCAGCGATGAGGCCATCAGCCCCAGCGCAATCTCAACTGAACTCCACCACCGGCATCTGCCGCTTCATCAACACCTTGCCGCCGCGAATCGAATACAGCGGCAGGCCTTGGCTGCGGATCACTTCGTAGTCGCTGTCCGCCGAGAGAATCAGCAGGTTCGCCGGGCGGCCCTGTTCGAGTCCGTAACGCTCGCCCAGGTGCATGGCTTTGGCGCTGTTGTCGGTGACCAGATCCAGCGCGCTTTGCAGGTTGCGATAACCGAGCATGTGGCAGATGTGCAAACCCGCTTCAAGCACGCGCAGGATGTTGCCGTTACCCAGCGGATACCACGGGTCGACGATCGAATCCTGACCGAAACACACGTTCATGCCGGCTTCGAGCAGTTCGTTGACGCGGGTCACGCCCCGGCGTTTCGGGAAGTTGTCGAAACGTCCTTGCAGATGAATGCTTTCGGTCGGGCAGGAAACAAAACTGATCCCGGAATGGCCGAGCAGGCGGAACAGTTTGGCGCAGTAGGCGTTGTCATAAGAGCCCATCGCCGTGGTGTGGCTGGCGGTGACGCGGGCGCCCATGTCGCGGCTGCGCGCTTCTTCGGCAAGCACTTCAAGGAAACGTGAATGCGGATCGTCAGTCTCGTCGCAGTGCACGTCGACCAGGCAGCCGGTACGCTCGGCCAGGTCCATGAGGAACTTCACCGAGCTGACGCCCTGATCGCGGGTGTACTCGAAATGCGGAATGCCGCCGACCACGTCAGCGCCCATGCGGATCGCCTCTTCCATCAGCTCGCGCCCGTTGCGGAACGACTCGATGCCTTCCTGCGGGAACGCGACGATCTGCAGGTCAATCAGGTGACGGCTTTCCTCACGCACTTCGAGCATGGCTTTGAGCGCGGTGAGTTGCGGGTCGGTGACGTCGACGTGGGTGCGCACGTGCTGAATGCCGTGGGCGGCCAGGGCCTGAATGGTCTTCTTGGCGCGGGTCTTGGTGTCTTCTTCGGTGATGGTGACTTTGCGCTCGCCCCAGCATTCAATGCCTTCGAACAGCGTGCCGCTCATGTTCCAGCGCGGCTCGCCGGCGGTGAGGGTGGCGTCGAGGTGGATGTGCGGCTCGACGAAGGGCGGCACCACCAGATTGCCGCCGGCATCGAGGTCATCCGCGCCGAGGGTCGGCGCTTCGGTCTGACGGGCGATGCTGTGGATCAGTCCGTCTTCGAGGTGCAATTCGTGCAGGCCTTCCTGGTTGCGCAGGCGGGCGTTGATGATGTGCATCAGGCAAATCCTTTTTATAGGTCTTGTAGTGGTGCGCTGACGCGACGGGCGCCCAGCACACCGGTGACGATGACATACGTTAGCGCGGCAGCGGCAATGCCTACCAGCGGCGCGACCCAGGGCGAGCTGAACGCAGCGACGGTTCCGACCCCGTAGGCCCCGAGGCCCGGCCAGTTGAACGCTGGCAACCGTGCGTCGGCCAGACGCGGATAGTGCCCGCGCCAGCGGTAGAAGAAGTCAGCCATGATCACCCCGCCAATCGGCGGAATCACCGTGCCGAGCAGGATGAGATACGGCACCAGCATGTCGTACATGCCCAGCAGGGCGAGCAGAGTGCCGATCACCGCGCCACCGAGGGTCACGGTCTTGCGCCGCCCGGTGCGCAGCAGGTTGCAGCCGGCGACGGCGAAGTTGTAGATGGTGTTGTCCTGAGTGCTCCAGATGTTCAGCAACAGCATGGCCATCGCGGCCATGGCGAAGCCCTGCAACAGCAGCACTTCAACCACATCCGGCTGTTGATAGACGATCGCGCCGTATGCGCCGATCAGCACCATCAGGCCGTTGCCGATGAAAAAACCGATCAGGCTGGCCAGCACTGCCACCTTTGCCGAGCGGGAAAATCGCGTCCAGTTGGTGGCTTGCGTTGCGCCGCTGACGAAGGTGCCGAACACCAGCGTGATCGCTGTCGACCAGTCCAGAGAACCGCTCGGCACCACGCTGAGCAAGCCTTCGAAGCCACCGACTTTCACGGTCGCTGCCCACATCGACAGCATCAGCAGCAACATCATCGCCGGCACCGCGATGTACGAGAGAATTTCCAGTCCGCGATAACCGATGTACGCCGTGGCGCAGAAGCCGAGGCCGAACAGCACCATCAGGACCAGCACGGTGCTTTCATCGAGATTGAAATACTTGCCGATCACCACCGCCGCCGTCGCCGTGCCCCACGCGTACCAGCCAATCTGGGTGAAGCCGAGAATCAGATCGCTGAGCTTGCTGCCGACCTCGCCAAAACAGAAACGCCCCATCAGCACCGAATTGAGGCCGCTCTTGAAGGCGATGTAACCCAGCCCTGCGGCGTAAAGGCCCAGCAGCAGATTGCCAACAATGATCACCGCCATCATCTCGGCGAAACCGAACGCGACCCCGAGCTTGCCGCCGGCAAACATGGTCGCAGTGAAAAACGTGAAGCCCAGTAACACCATCGCCGTCGAGGCCAGGCCTTTGCGCGCGTGCATGGGGACTTCACTGAGCGGGTAATCGTTGCCGGAGGCGTTCTGCGTCATGGGGCAGTCCTTGCTGGAAGGGGAAGACGCAGAAGGGTTGCAGCGGTCGTGCCAAGCGGCGCAAGTGACCGAATGTGGAGACGCGACTGGGGTTTTCAGCGCAAAAGCAGTGCACTGAAAGCACCAGGAGCCCAATGTGGGAGCGAGCCTGCTCGCGAATACGGAGTGTCAGTCACCGAATAAATTGACTGGAACGACGCTTTCGCGAGCAGGCTCGCTCCCACAGGGGCGGGGAGATCTGTTGCTTATTCGCCGCGATAGATGCAGCCGCTGGTGCACGTCTCATGAATGCGGATCGCGCTGAGTTCCGGCAGCAATGGCTTCATCTCATTCCAGATGAATTTGGCCAGCACTTCGCTGGTCGGGTTTTCCAGGCCAGGAATGTCGTTCAGGTAGTTGTGGTCGAGGCGCTCATACAGCGGCTTGAAAATCGCTTTGATCTCGGAGAAATCGCGAATCCAGCCAGTGTGCGGATCGAGGTCGCCGCTCAGGTGCAGCGCGACCTTGAATGAGTGGCCGTGCAGGCGTCCGCACTTGTGGCCGTCCGGGACGTGCGGCAGGCGGTGGGCGGATTCGAAAGTAAACTCTTTGAAGATTTCCACGGTATTTTCGGCTCTGTTCAGATGGCGTTCGCCGCAGCGATTCGGGCAGGCGGCGAGTTTATCAGCTTGTCTTTGGCCGTGCTGACTAAAGGGTCAGCAAGCGGTCGGCGAGGCGTCCGTTGGCCGTCAGCTCGAGGAATTCGTCACCCAGTCTCCGGCTCTCGTCCATCGCCGTGTGCCAGTATTTCTGCCGGCCCGGCGCATCGCCCATGAAGCGTTTGAAGTCGTTGCGATCGGGCAGTTTGCCGTAGGGCAGGCGCGCCAGATATTCCTTCGATGGCGCGACCAGCAGCACATCCTGCAGACGCTGCACCGAAGCGCGGCGCCATGGCAGCGTCTTGTCGAACCAGCCGGGAATCACCCGATCGGTGAAGTGCGGATAGAGCACGATGCCGTCGCCGCTGTAGGGCAGGTCGAGGTGGTAGTCGAGCAAACCGCCGTCACGGAACGTACCCGCGCCGGCGCCGGGCAGGTCGCGCACCCCTTCCATGACCATCGGAATCGACCCGGAAGCGAGCAGGGCCTGGCGCAGGTTGCCGGTATTGAGCGCAACGAAACGCGAGGGGAAATCGGTCAAGGCATCAAGCGGCGGCGCCAGGCGTGGATCGTGGATGATCAGCCGCTCAAAGTGTCGCGACAGCCGTGCACGGCCGCGCAGGTTGTCGGCGATCACTGAACCTAGTGCCAGACCGAGGCGCCCGCGATGGTCTTCGGCGAGGCGGCCCTGGCTTTTCACCACCATGATGTTCAAGCGGTAATCGGCGTTTTCAAGAATGCTCGCATCGCGGCCGTCGAGCAGGTCGTTGAGCATGCGCTGCGAGCTTTGACTGATCTCGGCCATGGTCACGCCTTTGTTGAAATGCTGCTCGGCGTATAACTGGCCGAGGCGGCGAATGCCTTCGGCGGCGTCCGGCAGGCAGGCGCTGGCGAAGCGCCAGGAACCCACCGAGGCGCCGATCAGCGAACGCTCACGCGGCGCACCCGGCAGCCACTCGCCGAACAACGCCAGATCCAGCCCCTGTATCCCCAACGCCTTCGGCCCACCGGCCGCACCGGGCAGGGTGCCGACGTCTGCGGCGTGCAAACCCTGCGCACGAATCCGCGCCATGGCCCGTGGGCCGGCCTTGAGGGTGAGGGCGGGAAACTTGATGTGGATGGCGGTCATACCGGTCTCGATCGTTAGCAAGCTGGCGATTATAAGCACATGTTGCAGGCCCATGTAGGAGTGAGCCTGTCCCACAAACGGGGCAGACGCAAAACCAGTGTGGGAGCGAGCCTGCTCGCGAAAGCGGCGGGTCAGAAACATCGCTGCAGCTGACACTCCGTCTTCGCGAGCAGGCTCGCTCCCACAGGGAATCTTGCCAACAGTGGGGCACAATGATGGCCATTCAGTTTCAGTTAAGTTGACCTCGCTATGGTGCCCACCGTAAGCAACATATAAGAATTCGGAGACACCATGAAAACCCTGACTGCCCTGACCACTGCCTCGATCCTCGCCCTTGGCGCCAACACTGCGCTGGCGCGCGATCTCGGGCCTGACGAAGCGCTTCGTTTGCGCGACGCTGGTACTATCGTCTCCTTCGAGAAGCTCAACGCCATCGCGCTGGAAAAACACCCCGGTTCGGAAATCACCGAGACCGAGCTGGAGGAAGAGTACGGCAAGTTCATTTACCAGATCGAACTGCGCGACCCGAAAGGGCTGAAGTGGGATCTGGAGTTGAACGCGGTCGATGGTGAAGTGCTCAGGGATCATCAGGATACGTAATGAAGCTGAATAGTCGCGCCACCCGCCTGACGGCGCTGGCGCTGGTGTTGTTGTGCAGTACGGCCATGGCTCGCGACCTCGATCAGGACGAGGCGCTGGCCCTGCGTCGCGATGGTGTGATCCTGCCGCTGGAGCAAGTGCTGCAGCAGGCCATGGATCGCTACCCCGGCGCCAAACTGCTGGAAGTCGAGCTGGAAGAAAAACACGACGTGTACATTTACGAAGTCGAATTGCTGACGGTCGAAGGCGTGGCGCGCGAGCTGCACCTGAAGGCCGATACCGGCGAGTTAGTCAAAGACAAGGAAGATTGATCGATGCGTTTGCTTCTGGTGGAAGACCACGTACCGCTGGCCGACGAATTGCTCGCCGGCCTGCAGCGCCAAGGCTACGCGGTGGATTGGCTGGCCGATGGTCGTGATGCGGTGTATCAGGGCAGCAGCGAGCCCTATGACCTGATCATCCTCGATCTCGGCCTGCCCGGCGTGCCGGGGCTGGACGTGTTGGCGCAGTGGCGCGCGGCCGGTCTGGCGATTCCGGTGCTGATCCTTACCGCGCGCGACTCCTGGGCCGAGCGCATCGAAGGGCTGAAGGCCGGCGCTGACGATTACCTGACCAAACCGTTCCACCCGGAAGAACTGTACCTGCGCATTCAATCACTGTTGCGCCGCTCCAAGGGCCAGGCCAACCAGCCGACCCTGCAAGCCGCCGGCCTGCATCTGGACGAAGGCCGCCAGTGCGTGGTTCGCGACGGCGCCGACATCCAGCTGACCGCCGCTGAATTCCGCCTGCTGCGTTATTTCATGCTGCACCCCGAGCAGATCCTCTCGAAAAGCCACCTCGCCGAACACCTCTACGACGGTGAGACCGAGCGTGACTCCAACGTCCTCGAAGTCCACGTCAATCACCTGCGGCGCAAGCTCGGCAAAAGCGTGATCGAAACCCGTCGCGGTCAGGGATACCTATTCGGCGGACAAGCTTCATGAGATCAATCCAGCGCCGTTTGAGCCTGGGTCTGATCAGCGTGATGGTGGTGGTCGGTCTGGTACTGGCGCAAACCAGCCTGTGGTTGTTCGAAGTCGGTTTGCAGCGCTACCTCGAAGCCGGCCTGCGCAACGACAGCGAAAGCCTGCTGGTTGCGCTGGTGCGCGGCCCGCAAGGTCTGCAACTGGATGAACGGCATCTGTCGCCGGCCTATCAGCGACCATTTTCCGGGCATTACTTTCGCATCGATTTTTCCGACAGCCACTGGCGTTCGCGCTCGCTGTGGGATCAGGAACTGCCGCTGCTGCAACACCCGGGGCTGCACAGCAATCTGCAACTGGGCCCGGGCGGGCAACGCTTGTTGATATTGCGCTCGGACTATCGACGCCTGGGTCAATCGATCTCGATCAGTGTCGCCCAGGATTACACGCCGGTCAGCGACAGCTTTCAGCGCATGCGCCAGATCGGCCTCGGTCTGGGGCTGGCGGCGTTGCTGTTGATCCTGTTCCTGCAACGCCTGACCGTGCGCCGCGCGCTGAAACCGCTGGAACGCGCGCGCGAGCAGATCGCTCAGTTGCAGCAGGGCCAGCGCTCGCAACTCGACGATCAGGTGCCGGTGGAGCTGGAGCCGCTGGTGGCGCAGATCAACCATTTGCTCGCCCACACCGAAGACAGCCTCAAGCGCTCGCGCAATGCCCTGGGCAACCTTGGCCACGCGCTGAAAACCCCGTTGGCGGTGCTGCTCAGCCTGGCCTCCAGCGACAAGCTTGATGACCATCCCGAGCTGCGCAGGATTCTCAAGGAACAACTGGAGCAGGTGCAGCAGCGCCTCAATCGCGAACTCAATCGCGCGCGGTTGTCGGGGGATGCGCTGCCCGGCGCGTTGTTCGATTGCGATGCCGAGCTGCCAGGGTTGCTGGCGACGCTGAACATGATTCACGGCGAGCATCTGGCCCTGAGCTACGTCGCACCGCCGGGCTTGCAACTGCCGTGGGATCGCGAGGACTTGCTCGAACTGCTCGGCAACCTGCTCGACAACGCCTGCAAATGGGCGGATGCCGAAGTGCGCTTGAGTGTGATCGAACGGTCTGACGGCTTTGCTCTGAGCGTGGAAGATGACGGCCCGGGGATTCCCGAAGAGCAGCGGTCTCAGGTGTTCAGCCGTGGCACGCGGCTGGATGAGCAGACCCACGGGCATGGGCTCGGCCTTGGGATCGTGCGGGATATTGTCGATACCTGGGGTGGCTTGCTGGTGCTGGGCGAAAGCGAGTGGGGCGGGTTGAAAGTGGTGATTGAACTGCCTCGGCGGTGAGCCCTTGAAAAGCCCCTCACCCTAACCCTCTCCCAGAGGGAGAGGGGACTGATTGTGTTGTTCTTGAGAGATGCACCCACTTGAAATCCGAGTCGAACTCAGGACTTGAATGGCATGAGGATCGGCTCCCTTTCCCCCTCGCCCCTTGGGGGGAGAGGGCTGGGGTGAGGGGGGATTGGAACTGACACCCCGCACTTGTGCATCAAACGCGAAACTGATCCATCAACCGCTGCTGCTGATTCGCCAGGCTGTTGAGCGACTGGCTCACGCGCGCCGATTCATTGGCCTGCCCGGACAGCGACTCGGTCACATCGCGAATCGTCGCCACGTTGTTGTTGATCTCCTCAGCCACTGCGCTCTGCTCTTCGGCGGCACTGGCGATTTGCAGGTTCATGTCGCTGATCACCGTCACCGCATCGCCGATCTGCCGCAACGCCGTGACAGCCTGACCCACCTGCTCAACGCTGCCCTGGGCCTGACGATGGCTGTTGCCCATCGCACCGACCACTTCCTGCGTGCCGTTCTGCAATTGCTCGATGACCTGGCGGGTTTCCTCCACCGACTCCTGAGTGCGGCGCGCGAGGTTGCGCACTTCATCGGCGACCACAGCAAAACCGCGTCCGGCTTCACCGGCACGGGCGGCTTCGATGGCGGCGTTGAGTGCGAGCAGGTTGGTCTGCTCGGCGATGGCGCGGATGGTTTCCAGCACCGTGCCGATCTTCTCACTGTTGGCGGCCAGGCCTTCGACCTGGACCATCGCTGCGCTCATGTCGGCGGCGAGGGTGTCGATGCTCGCGGTGGTGTGGTCGATCACGGTCAGACCCTGGCGGGTGGCGCGGTCGGCGTCCTTGGCGGCTTCGGCGGCCTGGGCGGCACTGCGCGCGACGTCCTGGGCGGTGGCGCTCATTTCGTGGGACGCGGTGGCGACCTGATCGACCTGACGGTATTGCTGCTCCATGCCGGCGCTGGTCTGGGTGGCGATGGCCGAGGACTGGTCGGCAGTGTTGCGCGCGTCCTGCACCGAGCGCTTCACCTCGGCAATGATCGGTTGCAACTTGTCGAGGAACTTGTTGAACCAACCGGCCAACTGGCCCAGTTCGTCCTGCTTGTCGTAGGCCAGGCGCCGGGTCAGGTCGCCTTCGCCGCTGGCGATGTCTTCAAGCATGTGCGCCACACCGAGGATCGGCTTGGTCACGCTGCGCGCCATCAGCCACACCAGCAGCAGACCGATCAGGGCGGCGAACAGGCCGAGGCTCAGTTCGATCAGCGTGCCTGAGGTATTGCTCGCATCCAGTTGCTGCTTGAGCGCTTCGGCACGGCTGACCAGGACTTGCTCCGGCACATCGAGCAACACACCCCACGCCGGTCCATCGGGAATCGGCTGGAACGGCGACAGCACTTTCAACTGGCCATTGCTGTGCAGGCTGCTCACGCCAGTGCTCGAGGCGAGCAGGCGCAGCAACTCGCTGCCGCTGGCCTGATCTACCGCATCCAGGCGCTGGCTGAGTTTGCCGGCATCCGGGCTGTAACCGGCGAGCAGGCCGGCGGGGCTGACAATACTGACGGCGGTCTGACCGTCGTAAAGCTTGCGGCTGGCGTTCTGGCTGATCGCTTGCAGGCTATTGAGGTTGATGTCGACCGACAGCGAGGCGATGACTTTGCCATTGACCTGCAGCGGGAAGACGATGCTGGTCATCAGCACTTTCTGGCCATCGATGACATAGAAGTACGGCTCGATCACGCAGGGTTTGAGCGTGGTGCGCGGGCAGGTGAACCAGGCATTCGCAGCCTGACCGCTGGGGCCGGTGCTGGTGTCGCTCATGTCGCTTTCCGGCAGCGCCATCGAAGTGACTTTGCCCGGGGTCGGCTGCGACCAGTACAGGGCGAAACGGCCCTTGTCGTTGCTGCCCAGTTCAGCCTGATCGGCGAACAGTTCGTCCTTGCCGTCCAGCGCATTGGCTTCGAACACCAGCGACAGGCCGAGCAGGTCCGGGTTGGCTTGCAGCGCGGATTTGACCTGACGGGTCATGTCCTCGCGCAGGTCGAAGGCATCGAGAAAGCGCTTCTCGGCCTGCTCACGCAAAAACAGTACCTGCCGCGAGAAACCGTGGCCGTACTGATAGGCGTCCATGAATTGCTGACGAATGCCGGCGGCCTGCACTTCACCTTGCGATTCGATCCGCGCCTGCGCCGACTCGGTGAGCATCTCCATGCTCGAGGCCTTGACCAGCGCCGAGCTGTGTTCCATGCGATACAGCGAAAGACCGACCAACAGGGTCACGATACCGGCCAGGCAGAGGCCGGCGAGCAGGGTGATTTTCCACTGGATGGAAAGTTGTCTGAGCGACATGGAAAACATCCTTATCCGATAAATATCTGAGACTTTGCACTGTAGCGGCCGCGTTTCGGCTTTCTTTATGCCGTGAGCGCAATATGACCGATTGCCGCATGCGGGGCCTGTGGTCCTGTGGTCCTGTGGTCCTGTGGCGAGGGGATTTATCCCCGTTCGGCTGCGAAGCAGTCGTGACACCTGCGTACAGGGTTGATTTAAAGTTTGCCGGGGGCGGCTTCGCCACCCAACGGGGATAAATCCCCTCGCCACAGGGCTTTGACAGCGCCGCCACTCTGCGGCACAGTGCGCGCCCTCTAATAAGACCCTTCATACAAATCCGCCGGCCAACCCCGGGCGGACTCATCCTGTCTGGCGGTGTGTTTTCACCCGCAGTGTTTTTTGAGGTAGTGAAATGAATGCAGTCATAGCAGCCGTCGGCGTCATGCTGATCCTCAGCCTGTCGCGCGTGCATGTGGTGATCGCGCTGATCGTCGGGGCGCTGGTCGGTGGCCTGACCGGCGGTCTGGGCATCGACGCAACACTCAAGGCGTTCAACAGCGGCCTGGGCGGCGGCGCGACGGTGGCGTTGTCCTACGCCTTGCTCGGCGCGTTCGCCGTGGCGATTGCCAAATCCGGTCTGGCCCATGCGCTGGCCGACAAGGCCCTGGCCATGGTGGATCGGCAGCACGCAACCGGCGGCGGTAACGTCAAATGGCTGCTGATCGGCCTGCTGTGGGTGGTGGCGATTGCCTCGCAGAACATCCTGCCGATCCATATCGCGTTCATTCCGCTGCTGGTGCCGCCACTTCTATATGTACTGACCAAGCTGCAACTCGATCGCCGTCTGATCGCCTGCGTCATGACCTTTGGCCTGATCACCCCGTACATGTTTCTGCCGGTGGGTTTCGGCAACATCTTCCTCAACGAAATCCTGCTGGCCAACGTCGCCCGCAGCGGTGTCGACATCAGCGGCATCAATGTCACCCACGCCATGGGCATTCCGGCGCTGGGCATGGTTTTCGGACTGGCGATCGCGTTCATCAGCTACCGCAAGAAGCGCGTTTATGACCTGGCCAAAATCGAACAGGTCGAGCAGACGGCGGTGCACTACAACCCGCTGAGCCTGATGATCGCCGGTGTGGCCATCGCTTCGGCATTCGTGGTGCAGTTGCTGCTGGACTCGATGATTATCGGCGCTCTGGTCGGCTTCCTGATTTTCTCGGTGTCGGGCATCGTCAAATGGCGCGAGACCGATGACCTGTTCACCGAAGGCATGAAGATGATGGCGATGATCGGCTTCATCATGATCGCCGCCTCAGGCTTTGCCGAAGTGATGAAGGCCACCGGGCAGGTGCAGACGCTGGTCGAATCGTCGGCGGCCTGGATCAATCACAGCAAAGGCGTCGGGGCTTTGTTGATGCTGCTGGTGGGCTTGCTGGTGACCATGGGCATCGGTTCGTCGTTTTCCACCGTGCCGATTCTCGCAGCGATTTTCGTGCCGTTGTGCGTGCAACTGGGCTTCAGCCCGATCGCCATCGTCTGCATCGTTGGCACTGCCGGTGCGCTGGGCGATGCCGGTTCACCGGCCTCGGACTCGACCCTCGGCCCGACCTCCGGCCTGAACATCGACGGCCAGCATCACCACATCTGGGACACCGTCGTACCGACCTTCCTGCACTACAACCTGCCGCTGCTGGTGTTTGGCTGGGTGGCGGCGATGGTTCTCTAAAAAATCCACAATTGCCCCATGTGGGAGCGAGCCTGCTCGCGAAGGCGTCGTGTCAGTCGACACACAGGTTGCTGAGCCAACGCTTTCGCGAGCAGGCTCGCTCCCACAGGGGGGGCGGCGATGTTTCAAGACTCAACTTTTGCCCCGGCGTGCCGTTAAAGCCTTTAACCACGCCAACAAAATCAAAAGAGTGAGTCCCCCGATGCGCCTGAGTCTCAAGGCTAAAGTCCTGTCCCTTGCCGTTCTGCCGGTGCTGCTCTTTGCGCTGGTCATCAGCGTGACCACGCTGTTCATCCTCCAGGAACAGGCGCGCAAGGAGGTCGAACAGACCCGCGAGCGGCTGCTCAGCGACGCCAAAGCCACCCTGCAAAGTTACGTCGCCGTGGCCATGACCACGATCAAACCGCTGTACGACGCCGCCGCACCGGGCGACGACGCGGCGCGGGCGCAGGCGATCAAGTTGCTCTCGGGCATCCGCTACGGCAAGGATGGCTACTTCTTCGGCTACGACTCCGAAACCGTGCGCCTGTTCAAGGCCAACGACCCCGACGGCGTGGGCAAAAGCTTCAAGGACAACCGCGATCCGAACGGCGTCTACGTCAACCTCGGCCTGGTCAAAGTGGCCAAGGACGGCACCCACTATCTGCAATACAGCTCACCGCTGCCGGGTAACGCCAAGGTGCTGGTGCCGAAACTCGGCTACACCGAATACCTGCCGAAGTGGGACATGGCGGTCGGTACTTCGGTCAACCTCGACGGCATCGAAGCGCAAGTGGCGCAGGTCGAGGCGCAAGTGCAGGAGCGCGTGCAAGGCGTGGTGCTGAGCATTGTCGGCGTTGCGGTGCTGGTGCTGTTGGTGATCGCGGCGGCGGGCATGCTGCTGGCCAACACCATTCTGCGCCCGCTGACCCTGATGAAAGCCAACCTCGACGACATCGCGGCGGGCGAGGGCGACCTGACCCGGCGCCTGAACATCACCAGCCAGGACGAACTCGGCGAACTGGCCGGCTCGTTCAATCGTTTCGTCGACAAGATCCACGGCCTGGTGCGGCAGATCACCGAGATGACCACGCAACTGACCGGTCTGGTCACCCAGGTCTCGGAACAGGCGCAGCGTTCCGATCAGGCCATGGAGCGTCAGCGCCACGAAACCGATCAGGTCGCCACGGCGATCAACGAAATGTCCGCCGCCGCTCAGGAAGTGGCGAAGAGCGCGCAAAACGCCGCCGTCGCCGCTCAGCAGACCGACGAAGAAGGCCAGAGCGCCAAGCGCGTGGTCGCGGGCAGCATCAAACAGATTCATGCACTGGTCGACGACATCCGCAACAGCGGCGTGTCGCTGGACAGCCTGCAGCAGGACGTCAGTTCGATCGTCGGCGTGCTTGGGGTGATTCGTTCGATTGCCGAGCAGACCAACCTGCTGGCGCTCAACGCCGCGATCGAAGCGGCACGTGCCGGTGAGGCCGGGCGCGGGTTTGCGGTGGTTGCGGACGAAGTACGCGCGCTGGCCAGCCGCACGCAGATCAGCACCCAGGAAATCCAGGGCATGATCGACCGCTTGCAGGCCGGCACGCAGCAGGCGGTCGAAGCGATGCGCCGTTCCAGCGAGGCCGGCGACGGCACTTCGCAGCAAGCCAATCAGGCCGGTGCATCGCTGGACGCCATGGCGCAGTTGATCGCGACGATCAACTCGATGAACGCGCAGATCGCCAGCGCAGCGGAAGAGCAGACGGCGGTGGCCGAAGAGATCAACCGCAGCGTGCATCAGATTGCCGTGGCGGTGGACAGCGTCGCCGATGAAACGCAACTGGGCGCGCAAACGTCGCGCAGTCTGGCGGAGCTGGGGCAGCGGTTGGGCAAGCTGGTGGGGCAGTTCCGTATCTGATGGCCTGAAAAGCCCCTCACCCTAGCCCTCTCCCAGAGGGAGAGGGAACCGATTGGGGAATATTGCGGGATTACGCCGACCTGAAAGTCCTGCTTTGAATCCATAATCGACGCGGTTTTTCAGGTCGATGCAGTAGGTGGGACACCTCGGTCGGTTCCCTCTCCCTCAGGGAGAGGGCTAGGGTGAGGGGGCTCTTGATCTTCAGGCTCTGTCCCAATAGGGAATCTCGCCAAAGCACTCGACAAAAAAATCAATTACCGTCCTCACCTTCACCGACAGCCGTCGGCTCCCCGGCCACAGCACGGCGATCTGCTGCGGTTCCAGGCTGTTCGACACCTGATACTCCCTCAGCACCGGCACCAGCGTGCCCTCGCGCACCGCTTCGCCAATCAGCCACGACGGAAACATCACCAGCCCGAGGCCTTGCTGAGCGGCCTGGGTCAGGGTGTCGGCGTGGTTGCCGGTGATCGGGCCTCTGACCGTGTATGGCGTCCAGTCCTCGCCGTCGCGGCGGAAAAACCAGCGCTGCTGACCGGCCGCGCCTTTGTAGGCCAGGCACTGATGTTGCGCGAGTTCGTCCGGGTGCTGCGGCGTGCCGTGGCGTTTGAGGTAGGCCGGGCTGGCGGCGACCTGAAAACGGTGCGGCGCCACAATGCGTGCCTGCATGCTCGAATCGTGCAGCGCGCCGATGCGAAACAGCAGGTCGGCGCCTTCCTGTAGCGGGTCGACGTAATGGTCGGTTTGCTGGATATCCAGTTGCAGCTTCGGATAGCGCGCGCAGAGCTCGCCCAGCCAGGGCGTCAGATGGCGTTGGCCAAACACCACTGGCGCGTTGATGCGCACCAGTCCGGTGGGTTCGCTTTGCTGTTCCTGCAACGCCTGTTCGGCCTCTTCCAATTGCACCAGCAGTAACCGCGCATGGTGGCCGAGCGTGCGCCCGGCTTCGGTCGGGGTGACGGCGCGAGTGTGGCGGTAGAGCAATTGCTGGTTCAGCGCCTGTTCCATCAATTGGATCTGCCGCGAAATGGAGGAGGGCGCGACCCCTTCGCGGCGGGCGACTTCGGAGAAACTGCCGTGGTCGAGGACCGCCACAAACAGCCTTAACGCTTTGAATCCGAGTTCGTTGAGCCCGTGCATGCCGTGTCTCGCTGTGCGTGTTGCGCAAAAGTGTTGTCCGGATGCTCCCATTTATCGCACAGCGGCACCAGCCGATAATTCGCGCCATTGTTTTTGAGCGTGGAAGGTTATGTATGCAGACGTTGGCTGAAGGGGTGGTTGCTGCACCGGTGAAAAAATCGGTGTTGCGTCTGCTGTTGCTGCCGCTGGTGATTCTCGCTGGCATGGGCTTGTCGGTAGAAGCCGGATTGCTCGGGCCGCTGGGTGAGCAGGTCGGGCATTTGTGGGCGACGTTGAGCATCTTCGGCGTGGGTTCGGCGATCCTGTTTTTGCTGTTGCTGTTTGCCGGTCCGCAAAAAGGGCCGGCGCTGACCGAACTGCCGCGCTGGCAGTTGATCGGCGGTTTTCTCGGGCCGATCTACGTGGTGGTGCTGACGCTGGCGACGCCGCACATCGGCATTGCCATGACGATGATTGCGATTTTGTCCGGTCAGGTCGGCAAGAGTGTGCTGATCGACCATTTCGGCTGGTTCGGCGCGACGCGCAAGAAGGTCAACGGCGAGCGCTGGCTGGCGTTGGGCTTGATTGTGGTGGCTTTGGTTCTGATTGCGCGGGGGTGAGTGATGGGTCTGGTGATTTTGTTGGTGGTGGTGGTATTGGCCGGAGCGGTGTTGAGTGTGCAGGCCGCGATCAATGGTCGTCTGGGTGAAACGGTGGGGGTGCTGCGTAGCAGTCTGCTGACCTTTGCGGTGGGCGCGGTGGTGACCGGGTTGTTGATTCTGTTTTTCGAGCCGGCGCAGGCGGTGAGTCTGCTTGAGGTGCCGAAGTGGCAGTTGACCGGGGCGCTGTTCGGCGTGGTGTACATGATGGTGATGGTGGGTGCGGTGCCGGTGGTCGGGACGGCTGTGGCGACGGTGGCGGTGATTGTCGGGCAGTTGGGGATGGGGATGTTGATCGACAATTTTGGCTGGTTGGGGAATCCGGCGATCGGCTTGTCTCCGAGTCGGATGTTGGCGATGGTGTGTCTGGCGGTGGCTTTGGTGTTTATGTATCGGAGCAGTTTGCGTTCTGAGTGATTGGATTTGAGTACATATCCGTTGCTGCGGTTGTTGCTGATTACGGTTCCGCTCTTACAGCGGGTCACTTTTTCAGACGCCAAAAAGTAACCAAAAGGCTTGGCCCCGGCGTTCGGCCCGCTCGCTGGGGCTCGGGGTTCCTTCGCTGCGGGATCGATCCTGGCGCAGCGGCTCCGGTTTGCTTCGCTGCACCTACACTCGCTGTGTTTGGCTGCGCCAAACGGTCGCTGCGCTCCCACGCCCGGATCGATCCCTCCACTCAGCCTGCCGATGGGGCCGGCACGGCAAGATCAAGGGCGGTACGCGAGCTTGCGCTCATTGTGTGTAGGAGCTGCCGAAGGCTGCGATCTTTTGCTTTTGCTGTTCTGTGGGAGCGAGCCTGCTCGCGAAAGCCATCTCTGCGTCGCCCAATCTCTCAACAGTTGGCCAGCCTGCAACACCACCTTCTACACTGTCCCTTATGGCTTGATCGCAAGCCTCAGACAACCACTACGCAAGGAGTCTGTCCCATGTCCGATAAAAAATGCGACTGCCCGGGCTGCAACTGCACGATCAAAGAAGGCGAACATTCCTACGCTGTACACGGTAAACACTATTGCTGCGAGGCTTGCGCTCATCACCACAAACACGGTGAAGAGTGTGCGATGAAGGGTTGCGGTTGCGCTCATCCGAAATAAGCGCGGCAAAAAAAAGTGGAGCCTAATCAGGCTCCACTTCCATTTTCAGACTGTCGTCTTCCTGTCGTTCAAAGTGCCTCACCGTGCCTTGCAGTGTTCGCCCTTCGACCTTGACCACCACAACCTTGGCTTGGTGGAGGTCTTCCGGTACCGGTGCCTGGACGCACAAGGTGAAGCGGTAAGGGTCATCCGCGACCGTTTCCAGTGCGACTGCGCAATTCACCGTTTTGGTGATCTGGCCGAAGAAGGTGGTCAGGCCGTAGTCCAGTCGGGCCGGGTGATAAGTGTCGGTCATCGGTCGATTCCCCCTGTCGATTGCCAAGCCTGCGGTGGAGGCGGTGGGGTCAGTTGGTCTGGCGCCAGGTGACGTTTTCCAGGCCGAATTTTTCTGCCATCGGTTTGCTGGTTTTTTGCACTTTCTCGCGGCCGAAGCGCGGGATGCGACCCACGCCCGCGTCGCAGCTTGCCCAATGCCAGGCTTCGGCGTTGTCCATTTTGTCCGAGCGGATAATGAACGACTTGGGGGTGCCATGCAGTGTGTAGTCGATGACGTAAAGTTTTGCGTTGTTCATAAAGCCCGAATTCCTCCCTGTGGTATTAAACGGATCGCGCTGTGCCGGGAAAATTCATTCGGATTGTCCGACGGTATCTATCGTTGGCGAGTGCGCGGCGTGCTGGTTACCATGGCGGCTTCGCCAACCCCCTGTGAATGCTCGCCATGGCCCTCGCCGCGCCCCCTGATCTGACCGACACCGATGTGCCCGTGCAACCGCTGGCGCGGACCTATCCGCGTGGTTTGTTCATCGAGCCGCACGAGCATGTCTGGGGGCAGTTGCTGTATGCGATGAGCGGGGTGATGTGGGTGGAAACCCCGCACGAAGCGCTGGTGGTGCCGCCGCAGCGGGCGGTGTGGTTGCCGCCGGGGGTGCCGCACGGGATTCGTGTGGTGTCGGATTTGCAGATGCGCAATATCTACCTGCGCCCGGCGCTGGCGGCGACCCTGGATACGACGGTGCAGGTGATTGAAGTCGGTGGTCTGCTGCGCGAGTTGATCGTCGGGCTGGTGGCGCAGGGCGATGACGGCGAGGCTGAGTATTACGATGCGCTGGTCGGGCTGGCATTGCTGGAACTGCGCCGGGCCAGGCGTTCGCAGTTGAAGATTCCACTGCCGGACGAGTCCGACCGGCGTTTGATGAATCTGTGTCAGGCCGTGATGGCCGCGCCGTCGCTGGAGATCCCGTTCGAGCAGCATGCGGAAAACGCCGGGGCCAGCGTGCGTACGCTGGCGCGGTTGTTCAAGGACAGCCTCGGCATGGGCTTCGCCGAATGGCGGCGCCAGGTACAGTTGGCGACGGCGGTGGCAGCATTGATTCAGGGCGTGGCGGTGAGCGTCATTGCTCGCGAACTGGGTTATTCACCGAGCAGTTTCAGCGACATGTTTCGCCGGGAACTTGGCGTAGCGCCTTCGCAATTCTCGGCAACTTGAACAGATCCATGTGGGAGCGAGCCTGCTCGCGAAAGCTTTGCACCAGGCAATGAAGTGCTGACTGGAAGACCGCATTCGCGAGCAGGCTCGCTCCCACACGGTTCTATGGCGGCTGCAGAAGGTTTGTCCGAAATTCAGAAGTCCTTGGCCGATACCGCTCCGGCTCATTCCCTAGACTCTGCCCATCACTTATCGCGGCGGAGTTCCTTTCATGAACTACCTCATTTCTCTGGCCATCGGCCTGGGCGTCGGCCTGCTCTACGGCGCGCTCGATTTCCGTTCTCCCGCCCCACCGGCCATCGCGCTGGTCGGTCTGCTTGGCATGTTGGCCGGTGAGCAGTTGTGGCCGCTGGGCCGGCAACTGGTCGCTGGCTGGTTGTCCTGAATTTCCCTTTTTCTTTTCGGTGGATGTGCCCATGAAAGCGTTGCAATTCGATCAGACCGGCGACCTGTCTTCCCTGCGTTTCGTCGACGTTCCGACCCCGGTGCCCGGCGCCGATGAAGTGCTGGTGCAGATCAAGGCTGCCGGGCTCAACCCCAGCGATGTGAAAAACGTCCTCGGGCGTTTTCCCTACACCACACTGCCACGGGTTCCGGGGCGGGATTTTGCCGGGGTGGTGGTCGAGGGGCCGCAAGCACTGATCGGTCAGGAAGTCTGGGGTACCGGGCGCGAGCTGGGCTTCTTCGCCGACGGCGCCCATGCGCAATTCGTCAAACTGCCGGCCCGTGGCGTGTCGCACAAACCGGCGCATTTGAGTTTTGCTCAGGCGGCCAGCCTTGGCGTGCCGTACACCACGGCGTGGGATGCGCTGGAACGCAGCCTGGTCAGCGCCGACACGCGCTTGCTGGTGATCGGCGGCGGGGCAGTGGCAACTGCGGCTTTGGCCCTGGCAAAAGTGCGCGGCGCGCAATTGCTGGCGGCGGCGCGCCGGCCCGAGCAGGTCGCCGATCTGCAGCAGCAGGGCTATCAGACGATTCAACTGGATAAGCCAGAAGACCTCGGTGCCCAGGTCAATGCGGTGTATCGCGGCGGCGCCGATGTGATTTTCGACACCACCGGTTTCTGGCTGCCGGCCTCGGTGGCGGCACTGGCGACCTTCGGCCGCATCGCCATCATCGCCGCACCGGTCGACGGCCATGTGCAATTGCCGGCGCTGGCGCTGTATCGCAAGGGCGGCTCGGTGGTCGGGATCAACTCGTTGTTGTACGGCGTTGAGGCGTGCGCGGCGATGCTCGAGCAGTTCGGGCGCTTCTTCGATGAGGATCGCTTGCCGCTGCCGCAGGGCCTGATGCAAGTGCCGCTGGCTGAAGGGCTGGCGCGCTATGCAGAGGTCAATCAGGGTGGTGGCGACAAGATCATCTTGCTGCCCTGATTCACGCAAATCCCTGTGGGAGCGAGCCTGCTCGCGATGACGGTAGATTAGTTAAACGGTCGGCGACTGACACACCGCTTTCGCGAGCAGGCTCGCTCTCACAGGGGAAAGGCATAGGATTCGGGATCATTTCCGTAGGACCCCGGGCGTTTCTCTGTGGGCCACGTCCTTTTCGCTCGCAGACCGGCAAAACAGGGAAACCTCTGACTTCACCCATTGCAGTGCACCGTTGCACAGTCCCGTCTTTCACTCAGACACAGGGACAGGTGGATGCGCATCGCTGGCAGGCCCGTTGTTTTCACTCTCGAGATAGAAGGCGTTGCCCACGATCTTCAAGTGTTCGGTTTTCGCACCCGGGAAGTGCTCAACCAGACCTATGAACTGGATCTCGAGCTGGTCAGCGAGCGGCCCGATCTGGATCTGGAAGGCTTGCTGCATCGGCCGGCCTTTCTCTGTTTCGGTGCCGACGGTAGCGGCATGCACGGGCTGGTCTATCGGGTCGGTCAGGGTGATTGCGGTGTTCGGCTGAGCCGTTACCAGATCACCCTGGCGCCACACCTTGCCTACCTCGCGCATCGGCGCAATCAGCGGATTTTCCAGAACCTGAGCGTGCCGCAGATCATCGCCAATGTGTTGAGCGATCACGGCATGCAGGCCGATGCCTGGCATTTTCAGCTCAGCGCCGAGTACCCGGCGCGGGTGTATTGCGTGCAATATCAGGAATCCGATCTGCACTTCATCCAGAGGCTGTGCGAAGAGGAGGGTCTGCACTTTCACTTCCGTCACCGCCGTGAGGCGCACCTGTTGGTGTTCGGCGACGATCAAACGGCGTTCCTCAAACACGACGTGACGACGCGCTATTTGCAGGGCAACGGCCTGGTTGCCGATGCGCCGGTTATCGACCAGTTCACTGTGCGCCTGGAGCCACGCTCCAACCTCGTCGAGCGCCGCGATTATCACTTCGAAAAGCCTGCGGTGCAGTTGGACGCCAAGGTCAGTGCAGCGCGGTTTCCGCTGCTGGAAGATTATGAGTTTCCCGGGCAGTTCACCCATCGCGAGCGCGGCAAGCACCTCAGCCAGCGTGCGCTGGAGCGCCATGGTGCCGACTATCGTCTGGCTAACGGACGTAGCAATCAGGCGCTGATGCGCGGTGGCAGTTTCATGACCATGGCGGATTACTCGCGCGCCGACTGCAACGATTTATGGTTGCTGACCGAGGTCGAGCACATCGGCAAACAGCCGCAAGTGCTCGAGGAAGCGTTCACCGAGCAGGCTGACGCAGATGGTTTCAGTCAGGGCTATCGCAACCATTTCGTCGCGACGCCGTGGGACGTGGTGTTTCGCCCGCAGCTCAAGCATGTCAAACCGCGCGTCAGTGGCAGTCAGTTGGCGGTGGTGACCGGCCCGCCCGGCGAAGAAATCTACAGCGATGCCTACGGCCGCGTGAAAGTGCAAATGCTCTGGGATCGCGACGGCCAGCGTGATGAACAGTCAAGTTGCTGGCTGCGCGTGGCCACTGCCTGGGCACATGACCGCTACGGCAGCGTGCAGATTCCTCGCGTCGGTATGGAAGTGCTGGTGGGGTTCACCGATGGCGATCCGGACAAACCGCATGTGCTCGCCTGCCTGCCAAACGCCGAAACCCCGGTGCCACTGGACCTGCCGGCGCAACAGACGCGTAGCATCTGGCGCAGCCAGAGCAGTCCCGGTGGCGGTGGTTACAACGAACTGCGCATCGAGGACCGGCAAGGCGCGGAAGAAATCTCCATCAGGGCGCAGCGCGACTTGGTGCAGCACGTGCTCAACGACTTGCGTGTGCAGATCGACAACCTGCACAGCCAAGTGATTGGCGGCGTCTCCAGCCTTGAGTTGCGCGACGAGGAACATCACCTGACCCACGGCAATCGCCTGACTGAACTCAAGCAGGACGATCATCTGTGGGTGCAGGGCGAGCAGCATGTGCGGGTCGCCAGCCAGCGCGTCAGTGCCGCGCAGCAGCTGCATTTCGGCGCGGGCGAGCAGGTGGTTTTCAACAGCGGCCTGCAGATCACTCTGGCTGCTGGCGGGCATTGGCTGACGGTCGGCGCCGCCGGCATTTTCAGCAGTGTGCCGGTGGTGCAGGGCGGGGCGCCGACGGTGTGTCTGCCAGCGGAACCCTTGCTGCCGGGGGCCGCGCCGTTGCTCAAGGCGACGTTCGATGCCGTGCAGCAACGGCATGCGCTGCTGACCACGCGGACCTCGCGTTGCCTGATTTGCGAGGCGGCCCAGGCATGAGCCTTTTGACGGATTGGCCTGAAGGTTTGCCGTGGGCTGAGCAGCAGGCGTTTGTGCTGCTCGACGGTGCGACGATCGCGGATTTGCCGGCGCAACTGCGAAGGCTCGACCCCGCCGCCAACGCTTTTGCGCTGTACGACCAGCCACCGTTTTCGGCCCTGCGTGACGTCTCGCCGCTGCTGGTGGCGCTCGCTGACGCCGACGATCCGGTGGCGCGGTTTTATCGCCAGTACGCCCAACAGGAATGGGGCGTGCTGTTGTTCAGCGCCGCGCCGGCGCATGAAATCGTCGCGCACTTGCGTCAGTTGCTGATCGTCGAGTTGCCGGTCGGCTCGCCGGTGTTGTTGCGGCTGGCGGATGCCGCCGTGGCGCAGGCGCTGTTTGCCAGCGGCGATGCGAGTCTGTTCGGGCCGCTGGGGTGCGTGGTCACGGCGGATGGCGCGCGGGGAGTCTGGCACTGTCAGCGACCTCGGCACGGGCAGGGTGGGGCGCTGGTGGCGCCGTATCGGTTGAGTGCGGAGCAGGATGCCGCGCTGGATCGGGTGGATCGGCGGCGAGTGTTGCTCGACATCGATACCCACCTGCTCAAGCACTTTCCTGACTTTCATGTCGGGGACACGGCAGTTGAACGTTGGCAATTGCTGGAACGCATCCACGCCCATGCCAGCGAGCTTGCCTTGAGCAGCCCGTCCGAGATTCTGCTGTACGCCAACGTGGTGGCATGGCTGGACGATGCAGCGTGCAGTCGGCATCCGCAGATCCATCAGCTGATGCACACACCTTCGCTGCAATCCCCCGGCGAGCGCGTTGCGATTGCCGCTGCAATAGCCTTTCGATGGGCCTCTGAGAGACATCAATCATGAACCACCCCGCCAACCTCGATGCGTTAGCCGCCTCGAAAGCACCTATTGGTGCACCCGCCGCCTGCCCCTTGCGCAACACCCACGTGCAACTATTGCCCCTCGCGTACGGCCTGGTGGAAAAACCCTTCGACCCCAGCACCGAAATCACGCTGCCGTACACCCTGACCACGCGCCCCATGGGCATCCGCCGCCTGCGCGATGGCTGGCTGTACATCGTCGACAGCCTCAGCGGTGAGCTCTACGAATACCGCGTGCTCGACGGCGTCATCAGCGCATTGCTGCATCGCGGCAAAAGCGTCAGCGAGGAGCAGCGCAGCGCCATCGAAGAACGTCCGGCTTTGATCTTCTCGCGTAAAAGCACCCTCTACGTGACCTTCGCCGACGTGCAGTTGAGCGCGGCGAAGTGCCGACAGGTGCTGGACAGCGCGGAGGAGCGCGAGCACTTCCTGCAGGCGGTCGATCTCGGCCCGGTGCATTGTCTGATCGGCGGCGAGCATCTGCTCACCGTGGCCCAGGCGAAACAGTGGCTGGCGGAAGTGGCCTGCACAGCGAAACCGCTGGCCGAGGCGGACGCCACGCGGATGCCGACGGTGCAGGTCAGCGATGCGCCGGAGCATGAGCGAGAACCTTATTTGTGGGAAAACCCACGGCGTTTTCGCGAGGCGCATATCGGCGAATTTCTTGGTCGGGTGCGCGGACCTTATCAGGACGACACGCTGTTTCTGCTGGTCAACGACGACCTCGGGGTGATGCGTGATCTGGCTGATTATCAGGACCTGGTGGTCGGCTGGATCGAGCAGTGGAGCAACACCGACAACAACGAGCGCGACTACCTGCTGGCCAGTTACATCGAGTCGCTGAGCCAGCTCGGATCTCAGGACTTCGACACTTTGGCCAAGGCCAGCGACGATCCGCGCGCCCAGGCATTGTTTGCTGAACTGGAGCAATTGCCCGAACCGGATCGGGAAAATACCCGGCAGGCGCTGCTCGACTATTTGAACAAGGGTGGTGAGGTCGAGCCAGTTGCAGTCGAAGCCACGCCTGAGTTGCAACAGCTTCGCGAAAAGGCATTGGACGAGTCACTGGCGCTGAACCGCTTCGACGGCGTTGCCCCGGATTTCACCGCGCACGCTCGCGTCACCGCCGAGGCGGACCGACGCTTTTACACCCGCGAATATTTTTCTGAAGTCGCCCCGGCCGATTTCGTCGAGCGTCATCTGAGCACACTGGCCGAGCTCGGCAAGGATCAGAGCCGACGCATGAAAGACGTGCTCGACGGCCCGCTGCTCAGCGGCAAACGCGGCATCAACGACCTGATCGACCGCCCGGCCATGGACGAGGTGCTGAACAGTCATCGCGACAACCTCGGACGCTGGAATCGCCTGCTCGAACGCATCACCGCCGATCGCGCGCAACTGCTGTGCGCCGGGCGTTTCCATCGCTCGGCTTGGTATTTCGACGGGCAACTGCCGGCGCAGATCGATCAGGCGCTCGCCAGCGAATACGCCTGCCTCAAGGACATCGGCCGTAGCGACGCGGCCAATGAGCAAATGCTCGGTTACCTCGAGCAGCACCCGCAACTGACACGCCCGTTGTTCTACACCTTGCCGCTGCGCTTGCAGACCGAGCAGGCCGGGCAATATTCAACGCTGTTCAACGCCGGCATGGCGATGTTCAACAACCTGCCGGACTGGCTGGCCAAATTGCAGAGCATCGAGCAGCCACAGCTTCCAGCCCTCGACGATCTGCCGGCACACAGCCGCGTCCTCGCCGATGCCGTGCAAGACACCTACAGCCCGGCGCTGAACCTCGGCCTGAGCCGGGCGCTGGAAGGCTTTGATCTCGCCGGCGAGAAAATCCCCGACCTCGACGAACTGTTCCAGCGCCTGCCCAAAGCCCTGCGCCTGCGCGTCTTCGACGCCGCGCGAACCAGCGGCGTGACCTTCACCGTATCCACCCCGGCGGAACAAGCGGCGCTGCAAGCCACGATCAAGGAAGTGCTGCGCGAGCGCGACTACCTGAAAACCCTCAACCGCGAACGCAACCAGCTCACCCACAACAAAAACCGCCAGGGCCACAAAACCGCCCGGGCGGTGGAAATGCAGCAGGAAATCGTCCGCGTGCGCACGCAACTGGCCTTGTTCGAAGGCCGCCTTGCGGCAGCGCTAAGCCCGATTGACGAACTGCCGGATCGCTCGGCACGGCTGTATGGCGCCACCCCGGCGAAAGCGGGCGTGACGGTGGTGTTTCCGCCGGCGCAGCACGGGGAATTGCGAGGGTTGCTGGAGAATATTCGCGCGGGGGTGGCGGGGGTTTCGAAGGCGAGTCTGGTGCGGACGGAGGGGATGGGGTTGTTGGTGGTGATGGTGCAGGTGGTGAATTTGGTGGGGGCTTATCGAGAGGTGATGAAGCAGACGAGGGACAGGAAGAAGCGGGCGGAGTTTTCCGCGGCCCTTGCCGCGACAGGCGCGGCGGGTTTTACCGCTGCGCAGGGGCTTGCTGATACAGCTTTGAAGGCTCGCAGCACGAGTCTAGTTGGGAGTTTGCAGCTTGAAGCGTTGCAACAGGTTCGTGTGCAAATGGGTAAGTTGCATGTTGGTTTGGGCTTTTTTACTTATTTTTTTGGTTTAAGAACTTCTATTACCAGCCTCGGAAACCAGGATCGAAAATGGCAAGACGCGATCCGCAGTGGCACTCCATCTGAGCAAAGGGCGGCTGCGCTGGCAACGTTGGGCGCTGCAGGTATGGTTGCAGCTAACGGATATGGAGCGAGTAACACTGTCTACGCTTCTTTCAAAGTGTTCACTGCACCTAATAGCTCGGCACGCACGGCCGCTTGGGCTGCAGCTGGTACACGTCTTTCTTTAGTGTTCTTTCGCTTCAATTTGGCCGGTGCGTTGTTCACCGTGCTGGAGTTCGTCGGTACTTGGCTGTTCAATCGTTACAACCTTTCTGCCCATGAGAAGTGGCTGAAAATTACGCCTTGGAGCCGTGATGACGAGATGCGCGGAGACCACTCTCTGGATGACTATCAAAATTATCTGGCGTTTTTGATACACGCTCCTTACGCCCAATCAGGACCTGATCCCAGTGACACCTGGCTGAAGACTTTATTATTTGGCGCCAAACCCAGTGATATCCATTTGGTTCTGCCGAGGCTGGCACTAAATGATCTTCTGCCACCGTTAAACGGTAAACCGAGTCAACGCTTGGGAATCGGTGGCCATAGACTTGTTGCACCGCTGCATGGTCGCGGTGTGCCGCAAGTACGCAAGGAAGTCATTAGTGAGGAGATATTGAGCAGTCTGCGAATCGTGAAGTCATCGACAGATGGTTTGGTGCTTTGTCTTCAGTACCCCATCCGTCACGATTCTGACTATACGCCTGCAAAGGAAACGCTCGAACTTGCCATATGTATCCAGACCGTCAATGGCAAAGGTGGGGCGGAGTCAAGAACGCGCGTGATTCATATTGACCCTCTGGATAGCGGTCATTTTGCTGTAGTAACTCCTGGCTCGGTTAAAGACAATCCTCCGGTTTTGCTGGTAGAAACTCAATACCTCGAATGGGCTGACCATGCTGAATAATCGCAGTAATCCTCTTTCCAGTTCGGAATATGAGGGGGTTAAAAAAGCGGGCGATATTGAGCCGTTTCCTAGCGGGAAGATTACCTATCTCGCACCGTTGCCATTACCTACATCAATGCCGCCTTACGGACCTCATATCGGAGCGTTCAATGACGGATACATGGATTTTGGTCTCGGCTCACTGGAGGTATTCCCATGGCAGCTAATTTTCGGCGGAACGACCGCAGGCACTTTTATGGTGCTCGTTTTATTTCCTTTGTTCACGGGCTTGCTAGGAATTCTTTTTGGCTATGGGAACGAGGCAATTTGGGAATCAATGGTAGGTGTATTCGAAGTGGCATTGGAAAATGAGTTAATTTGCGGCCCCTTGACCCTGTTCATCGGCCTCGGCGTCTGGCACCACGTCCACAAAAAGCGCCTCTCCCTCATCCCAACCCGCTTCAACCGCCAACGCCGCGAAGTCTGCTTCATGCCCGAAGGCGCCATCGAGCCAGTCTTCGTCCCATGGGAATCGCTGTCTGCCTGGATCATCGAAGCCAAAGGCGCCACCCAGTTCGGCATCCACCGCCAATACGGCATGGGCATCGGTTTCTACCAAGGTGAAACCCTCATAAGCCAGGAATTCCAATGCGCCGGCCTGGAGCTCGCGATCAGCCATTGGGAGGCGATTCGCGGTTACATGGAGTACGAAGTCAACGACCTCAAATCAATTCAGGATTTGCAGGATCTGCAAGGCCCGGACGACCCGCCCTACGAAGGCCTGCACACTTTCCGTAACGCCCGCGCGCGGATGCACCAGCAGATTCGTGAAGGCCGCCGCTCGCGGCTGTCGGGGTTCTTTTGGTACCTGTATCACGTCATGACTTTATGGACGATTCCAAACCGTTTGGTCGAATGGGAAGTGCGCCGACTCGAAAGAATCGGCAAGCAGGCGCTGCCGGAAGTCATGCGCGCCTGGTCCGAGCCGCTGCCGAAAGAGCAATGGGCCAAGCCCAGTGAAGAGTTGTTGCGACTGGGTGAACAAGTGCGGCGGATGCACAAGCGCCAGCCGCATCGGCCGATTACACAGATTTTTGCTGAGGTTTGCAGGCGGGCTGTGGACTGATGCAGAGCAGTTTTGTGACCAGAGGAGGGGAGGTTTTTTGCCTGTTTGAGCGCCTTCGCGAGCAGGCTCGCTCCCACAGGGGACCGCGTTGGATGCGGATGTTTCGGTTGATCTTGGCCAAAGTGGGAGACCCTCGGGGTGGCGGCCATTTCTCAATTGTTGCTCCCGGGTCGGTCAAGGAAAACCCGATGGTTCTGCTGGTAGAAACTCAATATCTCGAATGGGCCGACCATGCTGAATAATCACAATGAGCCTCTTG
Source organism: Pseudomonas sp. FP1762 (assembly GCF_030687105.1). Classification (NCBI taxonomy): domain Bacteria; kingdom Pseudomonadati; phylum Pseudomonadota; class Gammaproteobacteria; order Pseudomonadales; family Pseudomonadaceae; genus Pseudomonas; species Pseudomonas sp. FP1762. The sequence continues at coordinate 3,924,133 of NZ_CP117458.1, read as the reverse complement.
TTGATGCGCAAAGTGAGGTGATCAGAAAAGCGGGCGATGTAGAGCCGTTCCCAAGCGGAAGAATTACCTATCTCGCACCGTTGCCATTACCTACAGCAATGCCGCCTTATGGGCCTCATATCGGAGAGTTAAACGACGGATACATGGACTTTGGGCTTGGATTGCCAGAGGTATTTACGTGGCAGCTAATTTTCGGTGGGCCAACCGCAGGCGCCTTTATGATTATCGTTTTATTTCCTTTAGTTACAGGGTTACTAGGCGTTATTTTTGGCTATGGAAACGGGGCCATTTGGGAATCAATGGTTGGTGTGTTCGAAGCGGGTTACGAGAACCAATCAATTTGCGGCCCCTTGATCCTTCTTATTGGCCTCGGCGTCTGGCACCACGCTCACAAAAAACGCCTCTCCCTCATCCCAACCCGCTTCAACCGTCAACGCCGCGAAGTCTGCTTCATGCCCGAAGGCGCCACCGAACCTGTCTTCGTCCCATGGGAATCGCTGTCCGCCTGGATCATCGAAGCCAAGGGCGCCACCCAGTTCGGCATCCATCGCCAATACGGTATGGGCATCGGTTTCTACCAAGGCGAAACCCTCACCAGCCTCGAATTCCAATGCGCCGGCCTGCAGCTCGCGATCAGCCATTGGGAGGCGATTCGCGGTTACATGGAGTACGAAGTCAACGACCTCAAATCGATTCAGGACCTGCAAGACCTGCAAGGCCCGGACGACCCGCCCCACGAAGGCCTGCACACTTTCCGCAATGCCCGCGCGCGGATGCATCAGCAGATCCGTGAAGGCCACCGCTCGCGGCTGTCGGGGTTCTTTTGGTACCTGTATCACGTCATGACTTTATGGACGATTCCCAACCGTTTGGTCGAATGGGAAGTGCGCCGTCTGGAAAGAATCGGCAAGCAGGCGCTGCCGGAAGTCATGCGCGCCTGGTCCGAGCCGCTGCCGAAAGAGCAATGGGCCAAGCCCAGTGAAGAGTTGTTGCGACTGGGTGAACAAGTGCGGCGGATGCACAAGCGCCAGCCGCATCGGCCGATTACACAGATTTTTGCTGAGGTTTGCAGGCGGGCTGAGTGCTGATGTTGAGCAGTTTTGTGACCAGAGGGAGGGAGGTTTTTTGCCTGTTTGAGCGCCTTCGCGAGCAGGCTCGCTCCCACAGGGGACCGCGCTGGATGCGGATGTTTCGGTTGATCTTGGCCGAGGTGGGAGACCCTCGGGGTGGCGGCCATTTCTCAGTTGTTGCTACCGGGTCGGTCAAGCAAAACCCGATGGTTCTGCTGGTTGAAACTCAATACCTCGGAAGGGCTGACCATGCTGAATAATCACAATGAGCCTCTTGTTGATGCGCAATGTGAGGTGATCAGAAAAGCGGGCGATGTAGAGCCGTTTCCAAGCGGAAAGATCACCTATCTCGCACCGTTGCCACTGCCCACACCGATGCCCCCTTATGGTCCACATATCGGTGAGCTCAATGATGTTTACATGGACTTCGGATTAGGCCAGCCGCAAGTTTTTATGTGGCAAATGACGTTGGGGGGGCCGGTCAGTTTAGCGGTTATGGTCATTTTCATATTCCCCTTGATTACGGGAATGCTGGGTGTCGTATTCGGCTATGGTCCAACACTCATTTGGGAATCAATAGTGGGTATATTCCAAGCAGGATATGAAAGCGCTTTACTGACCGAGCCTTTGATTCTACTGATCGGCCTGGGCGTCTGGCATCACTTCCACAAAAAACGCCTCTCCCTCATTCCAACCCGCTTTAACCGCCAACGCCGCGAAGTGTGCTTCATGCCCGAAGGCGCCATCGAGCCGGTCTTTGTCCCATGGGAATCGCTGTCCGCCTGGATCATCGAAGCCAAGGGCGCCACCCAGTTCGGCATCCATCGCCAATACGGTATGGGCATCGGTTTCTACCAAGGTGAAACCCTCATAAGCCAGGAATTCCAATGCGCCGGCCTGGAGCTCGCGATCAGCCATTGGGAGGCGATTCGCGGTTACATGGAGTACGAAGTCAACGACCTCAAATCGATTCAGGACCTGCAAGACCTGCAAGGCCCGGACGACCCGCCCCACGAAGGCCTGCACACTTTCCGCAATGCCCGCGCGCGGATGCATCAGCAGATCCGTGAAGGCCACCGCTCGCGGCTGTCGGGGTTCTTTTGGTACCTGTATCACGTCATGACTTTATGGACGATTCCCAACCGTTTGGTCGAATGGGAAGTGCGCCGTCTGGAAAGAATCGGCAAGCAGGCGCTGCCGGAAGTCATGCGTGCCTGGTCCGAGCCGCTGCCGAAAGAGCAATGGGCCAAGCCCAGTGAAGAGTTGTTGCGACTGAGTGAACAAGTGCGGCGGATGCACAAGCGCCAGCCGCATCGGCCGATTACGCAGATTTTCGCTGAGGTTTGCAGGCGGGGCTGACTGGGCGGTGCAGGCAGGTTCGATAGCTTTCGCGAGCGGGCTAGCTCCCACAGGAGACCACCGTACAAATGTGGGAGCGAGCCTGCTCGCGAAGGGGCCGCTCGGTCAGCACAAAAATCTGCGCTCTCGCGCTCTGCTAGAATCCGCCCCATTCATTGCCAGAGACTCTCCCATGAGCGAGCCGATTCGTCTGACCCAATACAGCCATGGCGCCGGTTGTGGCTGCAAGATTTCCCCACAGGTGCTGGAAGTGATCCTCGCCGGCAGCGGCGCACAGAACCTTGATCCAAAACTCTGGGTCGGCAACGCATCGCGCGATGACGCGGCGGTGTATGCGATCGATGCCGAGCGCGGTGTGGTGTCGACCACCGATTTCTTCATGCCGATTGTCGATGACCCGTTCGATTTCGGCCGCATCGCCGCAACCAACGCGATCAGCGACATCTACGCGATGGGTGGCGATCCGTTGATGGCGATCGCGATTCTCGGTTGGCCGGTGAATGTGCTGGCGCCGGAAGTGGCGCGGGAAGTGATTCGTGGCGGTCGCTCGGTGTGCGACGCGGCGGGCATTCCGTTGGCGGGGGGGCATTCGATCGATGCGCCGGAGCCGATCTTCGGCCTCGCCGTCACCGGCCTCGTGGAAAAGCGCCACATGAAACGCAACGACACCGCTACCGCCGGTTGCCTGTTGTACCTGACCAAACCGTTGGGCATCGGCATCCTCACCACCGCCGAAAAGAAGGGCAAGTTGCGCGCCGCCGACGTCGGTGTCGCCCGCGACTGGATGTGCACCCTGAACAAGCCTGGCAGCCGCTTCGGCAAACTCGCCGGCGTTACGGCGATGACCGACGTCACCGGTTTCGGCCTGCTCGGGCACTTGGTGGAAATGGCCGACGGCAGCCAGTTGACCGCGCGCATCGCCTACGACCGCGTGCCGCGTCTGGACAGCGTCGAGTACTACCTCGATCAGGGCTGCGTGCCGGGCGGTACGCTGCGCAACTACGACAGCTATTCGAGCAAGGTTGGCCGCGTGCAGGAACTGCACAAACGCGTGCTGTGCGATCCGCAGACCAGCGGCGGTCTGCTGATTGCGGTCACGCCTGAAGGCAATGACGAGTTCCTCGGCGTTGCCGCCGAACTGGGCCTGAACCTTGCGCCGATCGGCGAACTGGTTGAGCGACAGACGAACGCGGTCGAGGTGATTTGATGCTCCGCGACTGCACCGACTACCGCGACATTTTCCTCAACGACCGGCCAATGATGGATGTCCGCGCGCCGGTCGAGTTTCACAAAGGCGCGTTCCCCGGCGTGGTCAATCTGCCGCTGATGAATGATCTGGAGCGGCAGAAGATCGGCACCTGCTACAAGCAGCATGGCCAGCAGGCGGCAATCGAGCTGGGCCACCAACTGGTGTCCGGCGCAGTCAAGGCCGAGCGCATCCAGGCCTGGGCCGAGTTCGCCCGGGCTCATCCCGATGGTTATCTGTATTGTTTTCGCGGTGGCTTGCGCTCGCAGATCACCCAGCAATGGTTGCGCGACGAGGCCGGCATCGACTATCCGCGCGTCGGCGGCGGCTACAAGGCGATGCGCAGCTTTTTGATCGACACCCTTGAGCAGGCCGTCGCGCAGTGTGATTTCGTTTTGCTCGGCGGCATGACCGGCACCGGCAAGACCGAAGTGCTGGTGCAGTTGCGCAACGGTGTGGATCTGGAAGGCCACGCCAACCATCGCGGCTCCAGTTTCGGCAAACGCGCCACCGGGCAGCCGTCGAACATCGATTTCGAGAATCGCCTGGCCATCGACTTTCTGAAGAAACGCGATGCTGGGATCGAGCAGTTTGTGCTCGAAGACGAGAGCCGTGTGGTCGGCAGTTGCGCCTTGCCGTTGACGTTGTATCAGGGCATGCAGCAGTACCCGATGGTCTGGCTGGAAGATCGTTTCGAGGATCGTGTCGAGCGGATCCTGCGTGATTACGTCATCGATCTGTCGGCGGAATTTGCCTCGCTGCACGGCGAAAACGGTTTTGCGCTGTTTTCCGAACGTCTGCTGGAGAGCCTCAACAACGTACAGAAACGCCTCGGCGGTGAGCGCCATTCGCGGATGCTGGCATTGATGGAACAGGCGCTGGCCGAGCAGGGCCGCAGCGGCGCGGTGGACCTGCATCGCGGCTGGATCGAGGGTTTGCTGCGTGAGTACTACGACCCGATGTATGTATTCCAGCGCGAGAAGAAGGGCGGGCGGATCGAGTTTGCCGGGGAGCGTCAGGCGGTGATCGAGTATTTGCGCGCGAGGGTGAGTCAGAAGGCTTGAGGCGCAAGCGGATGGCCTCTTCGCGAGCAGGCTCGCTCCCACAGTTGAAATGCGTTTCCCTGTGGGGGCGAGCCTGCTCGCGAAGACGCAAGGTCAGGCGATACAAACTCAGGTCGGGCAAGTGTCCTTGCCGTTATCCAGTCCCTGTTTGTAGATGTGGCTCTGCAAACTGGCCTTGCCGTTGTGCCACTTCAGGGTCAGCACATACAGCGAATCGAAGTCATCGCCGGCCCAGTCATCGGTGATCTTTTGTCGCTCGCCCACTGCGTTGCCGGCGACCTTGTTGATCAGATCCGGCAGATAACCGTGGGACCAGGCGGTGTAGATCGTCGAGTTGTGATACTTCTCGTCCAGCAGCTCGCGGGCCAGATCGCTGGTGTCGTTGGCGGAGAACTCGATGTTCACCGGCAGGCCGAGCTTGATCGCGGCCGGGCTGATGGTCATCAGCGGACGAATGTAGCTGTAGGAATTGTCCAGCTCGCCTTCCTCGACGTTGCGCGTCGGGTTGGCGGCGAACACGTAATCGGCCTTGCCGAATTTTTCCGGCAGCAGCGTCGACAGGTCGATGGCGCGGTTCAGGCCCTGGCAGTTGAGCTGGCCGAGGCCGCCTTCGGGCTTTTCCGCGTGGCGCAGGAACACCAGCGTCTGTGTGCCGTCCGCCGGTTGGGCGCGGCTTTCGCTGGATTCGAGGGACAGAAAAAGCGCGCTGACTGCCAGCAGGAAGGGCAGGGCCACGTACGCGCGATGTTTGAAACGTTTGGCGAAACTCATCAGGTTCGTCATCAATTCGAGGGTTCTTCAGCAAAATCGGTTAAGGCTGACAAACCTTGGCACCGCGGGCTCCCAGCACCGGGTGTTTCCCTGTCATAAACAGCTTCCTCTGCGAGAAAGGCATAACTCAGAGTCCTGTAATGCCCGTTTGGTTCGATCCGGGCCAGTGCGCAGCACTCTAACGGCAACCTTTGCGGGCATGCAGGCAGGTTAGCGACAGGATGTTACGGTTCGTGTAGGCGCAGCGGCAGGCCTACTTTATGATCGGTTTTCAATTTGTGACTGGATGCTTCCAATGACCGATCTGTCTGCATTCCCGATTACTCAGAAATGGCCGGCGCAGTACCCGGACTGGATTCAGCTCTACTCCCTGCCGACCCCCAACGGCGTCAAAGTGTCGATCATGCTCGAAGAGATCGGCCTGCCGTACGAGCCGCACCGCGTCGGTTTCGACACCAACGACCAGACCTCGGCGGAATTTCTCTCGCTGAACCCGAACAACAAGATCCCGGCGATCCTCGACCCGCATGGCCCGGAAGATAAACCCCTGCCGCTGTTCGAATCCGGCGCGATCCTGATTTATCTGGCCGACAAGAGCGGCCAGCTGCTCGCTCAGGAAGGCGCGCTGCGCTACGAGACCATCCAATGGCTGATGTGGCAGATGGGCGGCATTGGCCCGATGTTCGGCCAGCTCGGTTTCTTCAACAAATTCGCCGGCAAGGATTACGAGGACAAGCGTCCACGCGATCGGTATGTCGAGGAGAGCAAACGCCTGCTGAATGTGCTCAACACTCGCCTCGAAGGCCGCGACTGGATCATGGGCGAGCGCTACACCATCGCCGACATCGCCACGTTCCCGTGGGTGCGCAATCTTCTCGGGTTTTATGAGGCCGGGGATCTGGTCGGCATTCAGAATTTCCCCAATGTCACCCGAGTGCTGGAGCGGTTTCTAGCTCGCCCGGCCGTCATTCGTGGCCTGACCATCCCATCCTGACTTTCAGTTGTACACATGCCCCCTGTGGGAGCTGGCTTGCCAGCGATGAAGCCAGCACAGTCAACCTCATTGGTGACTGACCTGCCGCCATCGCTGGCAAGCCAGCTCCCACAGGAATTTGAAATGTACATGCAGGATTATTACAAGCCCGGTAACGCTCTCTTGATCGATCCAGGTTTGTCCCGCACCCGCCGCAAGGCATAAGCTTCGCCCCCTACGACTTTCGTCTCATCCGCTGTTTTCAGGAAAGGCCCCATGTCCAGTCAGTTCCCCGAAGCACGTCCCCGCCGTCTGCGCCGCAATGCGAGCCTGCGCAGTCTGTTCCAGGAAACCGAGTTCAGCCTGAACGATCTGGTCCTGCCAATCTTCGTCGAGGAAGACATCGACGACTTCGTGCAGATCACCAGCATGCCCGGCGTGCAGCGCATCCCCGAGCGTAAACTGGCCAGTGAAATCGAGCGCTATGCCCGTGCCGGGATCAAGTCTGTGATGACCTTTGGCGTGTCCCATCATCTCGATGCCAACGGCAGCGATACCTGGCGCGAAGACGGTCTGGTGTCGCGCATGTCGCGCATTGCCAAGGACGCCGTGCCGGAAATGATCGTGATGTCCGACACCTGCTTCTGCGAATACACCGATCACGGCCATTGCGGCGTGATGCACAACCACGAAGTCGACAATGACCAGACCCTGATCAACCTCGGCAAACAAGCCGTAGCGGCCGCCCGCGCCGGTGCTGACGTGATTGCGCCGTCGGCGGCGATGGACGGCCAGGTGCGCGCGATTCGCCAGGCGCTCGACGCTGCCGGCTTCACGCAGATTCCGATCATGGCCTACTCGACCAAATTCGCTTCGGCACTCTACGGCCCGTTCCGCGAGGCTGGCGGCAGCGCGCTCAAGGGCGACCGCAAAAGCTATCAGATGAACCCGATGAACCGCCGCGAAGCCCTGCGCGAATCGCTGCTTGATGAACAGGAAGGCGCCGATGCGCTGATGGTCAAACCGGCCGGTGCTTACCTCGACATCATCCGCGACATCCGCCAGGCCTCGAACCTGCCACTGGCGGCGTATCAGGTCAGCGGCGAGTACGCGATGATCAAGTTCGGCGCCCAGGCTGGGGCGATCGATGAGGATCGCGTGGTCCGCGAAAGCCTTGGCGCAATCAAGCGTGCGGGGGCGGATCTGATCTTCACTTACTTTGCGATGGATCTGGCGTTGGCGGGGATCTGAGAAAGGAATCGCAACTTGCAGCATTGCCTATATGGAATGGTTGCTCCTTGTAGGCAGAGGCGTCAGGTTGCGATCGTCTCCATGATCCGATTTTTATCAGAAAAGAGCTTTGCTGAGTTTGACACCTAGCGACGCAGTGACATACAGCGTTGAAGCACCAGTTTTGTGTTCGACTGGATCGAAATCAGCTTTGATTACTCCACTGAAACGAGTTTTATTTTCAGAAATCGTTAGATGCAAGATTGATTGATTGGGCGATGCGTACGTCCAACCTGCATGATTTGCAAAGTAGAATGCGGCGTACTGGTAGTAGGTCGAAGGTATTTCATATGTTCCATCTTCCAGATCGCTGAAAATTTGAAATATAAAAGACCTGTCGTTGGCCTCCGTTCTCCCTCGGAACTCATATTTTACCCGCTGGGTTGAACGCAACTCGATCAAAGCAGCATTTAAAGGTTGGTGGTCGGCGACTTCGAACAGTGCGTTTAATGTTCCAGTGACCTCTATGTCTTGCACTTGTTCTGCGGTGGACAGTTCCATCTTGATTGCTCCTTGAAAACGGTGAGCAATGATTAGAGGTGGCGCTGCGCAATGCGTCCACTGTCAGAGTTGACAGGTGTTCAGGTCTTTCCGACGAATGGCTGGCCAACAAAGTGTGAAGGTCACTGAAAAGGCCGGATGCCGTGATCGAGGAAGTAGCGTTCGATCACCTTCGGATCGGCGCTGCTATCGGCAATCGCCACATAGGTATCCGGCCGCAGCAGGTAAAACCCGTTGCGCCCCAACCCCGCCGTTTTGAACGCCGGGCGCCAGTCGAAGACGTGCAGCGGCAAGTGGTGTTCGGCGCACCAGGCGATCATCTCGTCGCTGGTGTCGCCATAGACATGCACCTGCCAGCATGGCTGCCGTAGCGGTTCGAAATTATCCCCTTCGCCATCATGCGCCCACGGCAAGCGGTCGCCGCCGTGCACGTGGCCGGCTTCACCCTGGCTCAGTGGCATGCCGCGATAGTTGAGGGTGACTTGCGAGACCGTGCGAAACAGGAATTCGCGGCTGGCTTCGAACCCGGCCATTTTCGGCAGCAGAAACGGCGCCACACGCATCCGTAGCAGATCGGCCATGCGACCCTGCGCGGTGACGAAACTGAAGACCTTGTCGGTGGTGGAGACCAGTCGGCGAGCGAAGGCGATGCGCTCGGTTTCGTAGGTGTCGAGCAGTTTCGGTTCGGCACCACCGCTGAGCACGGCGGCGAGCTTCCAGGCCAGATTGATTGCATCGCCAATGCCCGTGTTCATGCCCTGGCCACCGGCCGGACTGTGTACATGGGCGGCATCGCCGAGCAGAAACGCCCGGCCGTTGCGAAAGTGCTCGGCCACGCGGTGATGCACGCGGTAGGTGGAGAACCAGTGCACGTCTTCGATATGCACTTTCAGGTGTTCGATGGCGCGGCTGCTGACGTCGGCAAATTGCAGGGTTTCGGCACGCTCGGCGCGTTCGTCACGCACCGTGCCGATCAGTCGCGCGCGGCCTTCGCCGGCCAGTGGAAACACCGCGAGAAAATCCGCTTGGTCCAGGTCCAGATGCAACTCGCCATTGAGCGCCGGGCCGCTGGCCGTGATATCGGCGACGTAGAAAATCTGCTGATAGGTGCCGCCGGGGAAGTCGGTGTCGAGGGCTTTGCGCACCACCGAACGGGCGCCGTCGCAACCGGCCAGATAACAGGCCTGACAGACTTCCTGCCGGCCATCGGGCAGGCGCAGGTGGGCGGTGAGGGTGTCGCCGGTTTCCTCGAAGCTGTCCAGTGCGGTATTGCGCTCCACACTGACGCCGTAATCTTCGAGGCGCTCAAGCAACAGCCGTTCGTGCTCGTCCTGCGGGAAAATCTCGACAAACGCGTAGGGCGTCAGGCCTTCGCCGATGCGCTTGAGGGGCAACTGCGCGACCGGTTTGCCGTTGACCCAGAAATTCGCCGCAGCGACCTGATGGCCGCGACGCACGATGGTGTCGGCGAGGTCGAGTTGGCGATACAGCTCGAGGGTGCGTGCCTGCACGGCCAGAGCGCGGGAAGTGGTGCCTGGCGCCGAGGTCTTGTCGATGATGCGCACGCGCACGCCGAGTTTGCTCAGCCACAGCGCCAGGACCAGACCGGTCGGGCCGGCGCCGATGATCAGCACGTCGCTGCGGTTCATGGGGCTGTCCTCCTGTGGCTGTGCAGCAAGTATGGATCAGGTCGCCAGTTCCGGCCTCTTCGCGAGCAGGCTCGCTCCCACAGGGAACGCATTCCAGTGTGGGAGCGAGCCTGCTCGCGAAGCGTCCGGTCAAGCACCACAAAAACCAGAAAGGCCCCGCAACCGTGAAGCTGCGGGGCCTTTTCTGCGACGCAATGACGCTTAGAAGTCGATCGTCCCCGACAACTTCGCCACTCGCGGTTCGCCTTGGGTCAGGTAGCCGCCCTGAGCCGATTCCCAGTACTTCTTGTTCGCCACGTTTTCAACGCCGAATCGCAGCGTCACGTCCTTCTCCGACACCTTGAACGCATAACGCGCGCCTGCATCGAAGCGGTTCCACGTTGGCAGGCTGAGGTTGTTCGCTGCGTCGGCGTATTGCCCGCCGGTGCGCAGCATCCGCGCATTCAGCGCAACGCCTTGCAGGCCTGGCACGTCCCAGTCCACGCCAGCGTTGAACTGGAAGGTCGGTACGCCGATGGCGTGGTTACCGTCGTTGGCGCCATTGAGGGTGTTTTTCAGTTCGGTGTCCATCAGGGTCAGGCCACTGATCAGGCGCAGGCCGTCGATCGGCTCGCCGAACACGTTCATCTCCACGCCTTTGTTGATCTGTTCGCCTTCACGGACGTAGGTGCAAGTGGTCGGACTGTTAATTTCGCAGTAGCCATCGCTTGGCTGTTCGATGCGGTAAACACCGAGGCTCGCACCGTAGGTGCCCATGTCGACTTTCACGCCCAGTTCGGTCTGCTTGGAGCGTTTCGGTGCGTAGACCTCGTTGCCGTTGGTGACGCGGAAACCGCCGGAGCTGGTCGGCGAAGTCGGCCCTTGGGCCAGGCCTTCGATATGGTTGGCGTAGAACGACACATGCTCCCACGGCTTGAACACGATGCCGTACACCGGAGTGGTGATCGATTCGTCGTAGCTCGACGAACGCGGGCCGCTGCCGTAGCTGGCGTAGCTGTAACCCTGCACCACCAGTTGCTGACGACGCAGACCGGCGGTGACCAGCAGGCGATCGTCGAAGAACCCGAGGGTGTCGGAAATCGCCACGCTGCGGTTGAAGGTCTTGCCGACGATGCCCGGATCGTTGAGATCGCCACCGGCGAAGTTGCCGACCGGCGCTGGGGTAGTGATCGGGTGATAGATGTTGTTGGAGTAGCGGGTCAGGTCGAAGTCATAAGCGCTGCGCTGCTCGGCCCAAATCCCGGTCAGGCCGAAATTCAGCTTGTGGCTGACTGGCCCGGTGTTGAATTTGCCGTTGAGGCCGGCCATGACGCTGGTGTTGTCCTCATCGTGGGGGACGAACGAGCCGGTGGTGAACGAGGCGCCGCTGTTGCCGACCAGCGTGGTCGAGTTATAGCGCCCGACTTCACGGGTGTGCTTGGCGCCACCGGCGGCGTAGGCGGTCCAGTTGTCGTTGAGGTCGTACTCGGCGCGGAGCATGCCGAAGGTGTCTTCGATGTCGGTGTAACCCCATTTCGGCGCGTAGTTGGTGTCCGCCGATGGCGCATCCGGGATGTGCGTGGCGGTGCCGAGGTTGACCGAGCTGCGGCCGCCGTTGACGCGTTCCTTCTGATAGGCGAAGTCACCGGAAACCCGTAGCGCATCGCCGCGATAATCCAGACCGATGGCGAACAGTTTCGAGCGCTGGTTCTCGTGATCGATACCGGTGTCGCCTTCGCGCTGCGACAGGTTGACCCGCGCGCCGAAGCGGTTGTCTTCACCGAAACGCTGGCCGATATCGAAGTGATGACCGATGCGGCCTTCGCTGTTGATGTCGGTGGTGTAACGACGCAGCGGCACGTCGCCGGCGCGCTTGGGTTGCAGGTTGACGCCGCCGCCGATGCCGGAGCCGGTCGGCGTTACGCCGTTGATGAAAGCGTTGGGGCCTTTGAACACTTCCACGCGCTCCAGCGCATCGGTGGAAATGATCTGCCGGGGCAACACGCCGTACAGGCCGTTATAGGAAATGTCGTCGCCATTGAGCGGCAGGCCGCGAATCATGAAGACCTGCGCCTGGTTGGAGAAGCCCGAGGCCTGGCGCACGGAAGAATCGTTGAGCAGCACGTCGGCGACGTTTTCCGCCTGCTGATCCTGGATCAACTGCTCGGTGTAGGACGCCGCACTGAAGGGCACGTCCATCATGTCCTGATTGCCGAGCACGCCCAACTGGCCGCCGCGCGCAACCTGACCGCCAGCGTAGACCGGGGGCAGGGCGTTGGGTGTCGGGGCTTGGGCATTGACGTTGACGTCGTCGAGCACCAGCTCTTTGCTGTTTTGTTCAGCGGCGTGGGCGGTAACGGTCAGGGAGCACAGCAGGGCAAGCAAAGTCGGGCGAAATGGAGCGCCGAGTCGAGCTGAAGCGGGCATGTCGGATCCTGGAGGCGAGCGGCCAAAGAAAAATAAGGGCGGCGCGGAACTCCTTGCGCTAATGCGACTCCAGGCGCGAATGATAGGGTTTCGCAGTAACGTTTTGCAATCAGTTTGTCATCAGCGTGTAGGAGCTGCCGAAGGCTGCGATCTTTTGATTTTGATCTTGATCTGATCTGCAAAAAGCAAGATCAAAAGATCGCAGCCTGCGGCAGCTCCTACGGGGGTTGTGTATGGTGTTGTGGCTAATTTGATTGGATGGAGCAACATGCGATTACTCATTACTCTCGGCGCCGTGCTACTGCTCGCCGGTTGCGCCAGCCAGCCCAGCAACGAACCGGCGCCGCGTCCGCCGGCTGAAGTGAAGGCGGAAATTGTTCGGCTGTTGCCGGCAAAAACTGCCGACCGTCAGGGTTGGGCCACGGACATATATGCCGCGTTCGCCGCGCAAGGCATCAACACCACCACGCAGAATCTGTGTTCGGTACTGGCCGTGGCCGAGCAGGAGTCGACTTTCCAGGCCGACCCGACGGTGCCCGGGCTGGGCAAGATCGCCCGCGACGAAATCGACCGCCGCGCCGCCAAGGTGCACATCCCCAGCCTGCTGGTCAGCGGCGCTTTACAAGTGCGCTCGCCCAACGGCAAGAGCTACAGCGAGCGTCTGAATGCGGCGCGCAGTGAAAAGGAACTGAGCGCGATTTTCGACGACTTCATCGGCATGGTGCCGATGGGCCGTACGCTGTTCGGCGGCTTCAACCCGGTGCACACCGGCGGGCCGATGCAGGTCAGCATCGAATTCGCCGAGGAGCACGCCAAGGATTATCCGTACACGGTGGACGGCACGATCCGCCGTGAAGTGTTCAGCCGGCGCGGCGGCATGTATTTCGGCATCGCCCATTTGCTCGGTTACCCGGTGAATTACCGCGAGCCGTTGTATCGTTTCGCCGATTTCAACGCCGGCTGGTACGCCAGTCGCAATGCCGCGTTTCAGAATGCGGTCAGCCGCGCGTCCGGCATCCCCCTGACTCTGGACGGCGACCTGATTCGCTACGACTCGATCATGCCCGGCAGTACCGAACTGGCGGTGCGCACCCTCGGCAAGTCGCTGGGCATGCGCAACCCGACGATTCGCGATCAACTGGAGAAGGGCAAAACCCTGGAATTCGAAGAGACCAGACTCTATCAACGCGTGTTCGAACTGGCGGAGCGGGCCGAAGGCAAGGCGTTACCGCGCGCGGTATTGCCGGGGATTGTGCTGCAGAGTCCGAAGATCACCCGCAAACTCACCACTGCCTGGTTCGCCAAGCGCGTGGACGAGCGTTACAAGCGCTGCATGGCGAAGGCCGGATAAAACACGCAGACATAAAAAACCCGGCTGCGGGAGCCGGGTTTCTCTGCGGTGTTGCGCTTGCAGTGATGCATCAGGCAACACGGCGTTCGATCAGACGATCCGAGCCACCTTCAGCAACGCGGCGTTCGATCAGACGATCCGAACCACCTTCAGCAACACGGCGTTCGATCAGACGATCCGAACCACCTTCAGCAACACGGCGTTCGATCAGACGATCCGAACCACCTTCAGCAACACGGCGTTCGATCAGACGATCCGAACCACCTTCAGCAACGCGGCGTTCGATCAGACGATCAGAGCCACCTTCGGCAACGCGGCGTTCGATCAGACGATCCGAACCGCCTTCGGCAACGCGGCGTTCGATCAGACGATCCGAACCACCTTCGGCAACGCGGCGTTCGATCAGACGATCCGAACCACCTTCGGCAACGCGGCGTTCGATCAGACGATCGGAACCACCTTCGGCCAGACGGCTTTCGATCAGCTTGTCCGAACCGCCTTCGGCGATCATGGTGTGCGCCGGGGTGGCGGCGAAAGCGTTAACTGCGAAAACCGAGAAAGCAATGCTGAGAAGAGTCTGGCGTTTCATGATGGTGTGCTCCGGGGTGTTGTTGGTTGGTATGGAGCTGATGTTACGCCCGGAATTTTTTATGAGAACTTCATTGCCGTGATGGTGAACATCGACGTCGATGATGGTTGCGGACAACCGCGTAGCAGAGCCTCAGAGCACCTTCACCGCACGCCCGATCGCCTGAATCGGCCCGGTCGGTTTGCCGATCGGTGAGCCATTGGCGCCTTCCAGGGTCAGCTCAAACAGCTGGTTCGGTTGCAGCGGCGGCAACTTGTCCAGCGGCACCGACAACGCTTGCCCCGGTTTGACCAGTCCCAATGACACCGGTCTCGACCAGCCGTCAGCCTTGGTCCAGAACTCCAGCGCCTTGTCCGCCGGCACCTCGACCACCCCTAGCGGAATCAACTGGATCTCCCGCGCATTGCTCGCCTGAATCACCCAACCCGGCGCCTTGTCCTGCGGCGCCACCAGCACGACCAGATAACTCGGTTTCGGCGCAGTCTGGGTCAGTAGCATCGTGCCCAGAATCAGCGTCGCAGCCAGGCCCGCCGCACTCAGGCCACGCCACAGTGGCAGCAGATTCCACCACGAAGTCAGTGGTTTCTTCACCGTCAGCCGTTCGAGACTGCGCTCGATACGTGGCCATAACTGCGCCGAGGGTTGCTGAGGTTCGGCCAGATCGGTCAGCTCCAGCAGACGTCGCTCCCATGCGTCGACTGCCGCGCGCAACTCAGGATCGTTCGGCAGGCGCCGTTGCACCTCGATGCGCTGTTCGAAGGACAAGGTGCCGAGCACGTATTCGCCGGCCAGTTCATCCCGTTCCTGCGCTGATTCGCCGGTCATCCCATGCACTCCCGCAAAGCATTGAGGCTGCGCTTGATCCACGCTTTGACCGTGCCCAGCGGCGTGTCGAGGCGCGCGGAAATCTGCGCGTGGCTATAACCGTCGACGTAGGCATGGAGGATGCAGCTGCGCCGCTGCGGTTCCAGTTGTTCGAGGCAGCGATGAATGCGCGCCGAGTGAACATCGACCGCCTCATCAGACGCCGCTGTCTCATGTTCTTCGCTGAACGGCGTTTCCCGACTTTGCTTGCGCAACTGATTCAAGGCCAGGTGCCGGGTCACGCTGAACATCCAGCCCCGCGCCGAGCCGCGCGCCGGGTCGAACCCGGCCGCGCCGTGCCAGATCTTGATGAATGCCTCATGCACAATGTCCTCCGCCAGCGCCGTATCGCGCACCAGCCGCTTGGCCACGCCGAGCAGGCGCGGGCCTTCCTGCACATACAAATCGCGCAAAGCCGCGCGCTCGCCCCGGGCACAGGCGGCGAGGCGGGCTTCATAATCGAAAACGGATTCGGGTAAAGGCATGGGGTGCAATCTAGCTCACATTTCCCAAACATCCAGATGCATTGTTCCCAGTGGGAGCGAGCCTGCTCGCGAATGCGGTGGGTCAGAAAGTAATAAGGCGACTGACACTCCGTCTTCGCGAGCAGGCTCGCTCCCACAGGATTGTGCATTGCTTCCGAATATCAGTTCGCCGCCCAGAAAATATAATCCGCCTGGTACTTCACCACTTCCTGCTTGCCCTTGTTCGCCATCGTGCACTCACTGCCCGGCGCGACGCCGCCCTTGAGCGCGACACGCTGGATATAGCTGACCCCGGTCATTGCGCCTTTGCCCTCGGCGGGATTGGCCTTGACCAGTTGATAGGGCAGGTTGCCCGGGCTCGACGGTGCCACGGCGAGTTGTGTGCCGGTGACTTTCGAACCGTCCTTGGCTTGCCAGGTCGCTGGCGGGCCGAAATAGGTGCCGACCTGTTTGCCGCTGCGATCATTGAGCACCGCTTTCGGGCCGACAAAGGTCCATTCGGTCTGCCCGGCCATATTGGGCTTGTCGCGGCATTCGTAGGTGATCTCGCCAACCCCGGTGGTTTCCAGGGCAATCTTGTGCCCGTCCGGCACCTTGATCGCGTCGGGATAACTGCTCTGGGCGAAGCCGGTCGCGGTGAAAGCGAGCAAACCGGTGAAGCCAATCAGCTGGGTGATGTTCATCCGATGATTCTCCGAAAAGGGAAGGGCGCTGACAGCACCAGAGTGGGCTGTTACAGGGACTACCCGTGGCGGAGGCGATTGGATGCAGTGCCGGAAAAATATTTTTCAAACACCACCTATCAAACCTGTGGGAGCGAGCCTGCTCGCGAAAGCGTCGGGCCAGCCAGCACTTATGTGACTGATGCACCGCATTCGCGAGCAGGCTCGCTCCCACAAGGTTCTTCATCAGGCTTCAGGCCGGAGGCTTTCAGTAACTCTTGGGTGTATGGATGTTGCGGCGCAGCGAAAATCTCCCGCGACGGTCCTTGTTCAACCACCTTGCCGTCCTTGATCACCATCAAGTCATGCGCCAGCGCATGCACCACCGCCAGATCATGGCTGATGAACAGGTACGTCAGCCCATGCCTGATCTGCAACTGGCGCAACAACTCCACCACTTGCTTCTGCACCGTGCGATCCAGCGCCGACGTCGGTTCGTCGAGCAGGATCAGCGCCGGTTCAAGCACCAGTGCGCGGGCGATGGAGATGCGCTGGCGCTGGCCGCCGGAAAATTCGTGGGGGTAACGATGGCGGCTTTGCGGATCGAGGCCGACTTCCTTGAGCACGCGAATCACCGCTGCCTCGCGCTCGACCTCGCTACCGATGCCGTGGGTCAGCAAGCCTTCGGCAATGATCTGCTGCACCGACATGCGCGGGCTGAGGCTGCCGAACGGGTCCTGAAACACCACCTGAATCTGCCGGCGCAACGGGCGCATCAGACGCTGATTGAGCAGGCTCAACTGCTTGTTGCCGAAACGGATATTGCCCTCTGATTCGACCAGGCGCAGGATCGCCTGGCCCAGCGTCGACTTGCCCGACCCCGATTCGCCGACAATCCCCAGGGTCTTGCCGCGTTGCAGGGTGAAACTGACGCCGTCCACCGCTTTGATGTAATCCTGCTGGCGGCTGAAGAGTTTTTTCGGCAGGGCAAACCACACCTTCAAATCATCGACTTCCAGCAGGTTGTGCTCGTACTCACTGGGCACTGGCGCGCCGCTCGGTTCCGCTTCGATCAACAACCGGCTATAGGGGTGTTGCGGCGCTTGGAACAGCGTCTCGCAATCGGCCTGTTCAACGATCTCGCCCTGACGCATTACGCACACGCGCTGAGCGATCCGGCGTACCAGATTGAGGTCGTGGCTGATCAGCAACAGCGACATGCCGAGGCGCTGCTGCAACTCGATCAGCAGCTCAAGAATCTTCTGCTGTACGGTCACGTCCAGTGCCGTGGTCGGTTCATCGGCAATCAACAGTTCCGGCTCGTTGGCCAGCGCCATGGCGATCATTACCCGTTGGCGCTGACCACCGGAAAGCTGATGCGGATAGGCTTTGAGTCGCTGCAACGGCTGGCGAATACCCACCAGTTCCAGCAGCTCCAGCGTCCGCGCGCGGGCGGCGCGGCCCTTGAGGCCCTTGTGGATTTCCAGCACTTCGCTGATCTGTTTTTCCACCGTGTGCAGCGGGTTCAGCGAAGTCATCGGCTCCTGGAAAATCATCGCAATGCGATTGCCGCGCAGACCACGCATCTGCTGTTCGCTGGCGTGCAGCAAATCCACGCCGTTGTAGCGAATCGCTCCGCTGCTGCTGACGCTCTGGCCAGGCAGCAGGCGCAGGATCGAATGCGCCGTCACCGACTTGCCCGAGCCGGACTCGCCGACCAGCGCCAGACACTCGCCACGGCGAATATCGAGGCTCACACCGTGCACCACTTCTTGCCCGGCGAAGGCCACCCGCAGGTCGCGAATTTCAATCAGGTTGTCTTGCATGTCAGCTCCTCGGATCAAAGGCATCTCGGCACGCTTCACCGATGAAAACCAACAAAGACAGGATCAGCGCCAGGGCAAAAAACGCCGTCAGCCCCAGCCACGGTGCCTGCAGATTGCGTTTGGCCTGGCCGATCAACTCGCCCAGCGATGCGGTGCCGGCGGGCATGCCGAAGCCGAGGAAATCCAGCGCGGTCAGGGTGGCGATGGCGCCGGTGAGAATGAACGGCAGGTAGGTGAGGGTGGAAGTCATGGCGTTGGGCAGAATGTGCCGGCGCATCAGTTCGCTGTCGGTCAGGCCCAGCGCGCGCGCGGCTTTCACGTATTCGAGATTGCGCCCCCGCAGGAACTCGGCGCGCACCACGTCGACCAGCGCCAGCCAGGAAAACAGCGCCATGATCCCCAGCAGCCACCAGAAACTCGGCGAGACGAAGCCGGACAGAATGATCAGCAGATACAGCACCGGCAGCCCCGACCAGATTTCCAGAACGCGCTGCCCGAGCAAGTCGACCCAGCCGCCGTAGTAGCCCTGCAAGGCCCCGGCGAGAATGCCGATCAACGCGCTGATCGCGGTGAGGATCAGCGCGAACAGAATCGAGATCCGCGTGCCGAAAATCACCCGCGCCAGAACATCGCGAGCCTGATCATCGGTGCCCAGCCAATTGCTTGATGACGGCGGGCTGGGCGCCGGTTCGGTGAGGTCGTAGTTGACCGTGTCGTAACTGAACGGGATCGGCGGAAACAGCATCCAGCCGCCCTGATCCTCGATCAGTTTGTGCACATAGCTGCTGGCGTAATCCGGTTGGAACGGCAACTCGCCGCCGAAATCGGTTTCCAGATAATCGCTGAGGATCGGGAAGTAAAAGGCGTCGTGGTAGCGGATCACCAGCGGCTTGTCATTGGCGATCAGCTCGCCACCGAGGCAGATCAGGCACAGTCCGATAAACAGCCACAGCGACCAGCGCCCACGGCGGTTGGCCTTGAATTGCGCGACGCGGCGCTGGCCCAGAGGCGACAGTGTGAACATCAGGCAGTCCTCGCCGAGAAATCGATGCGCGGGTCGAGCAGGGTGTAGCATAGGTCGCCGATCAGCTTGATCAGCAGGCCGAACAGGGTGAACAGAAACAGCGCGCCGAACACCACCGGATAGTCACGCGACACCGCCGCTTCGTAGCTCATGCGCCCGAGGCCGTCGAGGTTGAAGATGGTTTCGATCAGCAGGGAGCCGGCGAAAAACACTTCGATCAGCGCCGACGGCACGCCGGCCACCACCAGCAGCATGGCGTTGCGAAACACGTGGCCGTACAGCACGCGCCGCTCGGTCAGGCCCTTGGCTCGTGCAGTGATCACGTACTGCCGGCTGATCTCGTTGAGAAAGCTGTTCTTGGTCAGGATCGTCAGCGTGGCGAAGCCGCCGATCACCAGCGCCGTGACCGGCAGTACGAGGTGCCAGAGGTAGTCGCCGACCTTGCCCAATGTGCTCAGTGTGGCGAAGTCGTCCGAGACCAGTCCCTGCACCGGAAACCAGTTGACGTAGCTGCCGCCGGCGAACACCACGATCAACAGAATGGCGAAGAGAAGCGCCGGCATCGCATAACCGACGATGATCGCCGTGCTGCTCCAGACATCGAAGGCGCTGCCGTTCCTGATTGCCTTGCGAATGCCCAGCGGGATTGAAATCAGGTAGGTGATCAGCGTCGCCCACAAGCCCAGCGACAGCGACACTGGCAGCTTCTGCACGATCAGGTCGGTGACCTTGGCGCCGCGAAAGAAGCTGTTGCCCAGATCCAGTTGTGCGTAGTTTTTCAGCAGCAGCCACAGGCGTTCGTGCAGCGGTTTGTCGAAGCCGTAATGGTGTTTGATTTCCTCGATCAGCGCCGGGTCCAGCCCACGGCTGCTGCGCCCGGCACCGCCGACCGCCGCGACTTCGCCACCGCCGCCCATGCTGTGCCCGCCAAAGCCTTGCAGGCGAGCGATGGCTTGTTCCACCGGGCCGCCGGGTGCGGCCTGCACGATAAGAAAATTCACCACCAGAATGCACAACAGCGTGGGGATGATCAGCAGCAATCGGCGACTCAGATAACGCAGCATGTCACTGGCCTCCCGCAAGCTGAGCGCTCATCTGCTGAGTCGTCAGCGGCCTGGCCGAGACTTCCCACCAGGTGTTGAGACCTTCGTCATACGAAGGTTGCACGGCGGGCATGCCGAAGCGGTTCTGATACACCGTCGGCGTGCCTTTGGAGTAGTAGTTGGGAATCATGTAGTAACCCCATTGCAGCACCCGGTCGAGGGCGCGGGCGTAATGCACCATGGCTTCGCGGCTGTTGGCCTGGACCAGCCCGTCAATCAGTTGATCGATTGCCGGATCGGCCAGCACCATCGCGTTCGAGCTGCCGACTTGCGTGGCACTTTGCGAGCCGTACAGGCTGTACAACTCGCGGCCCGGGGAGACGATCGGATCGCCACTGCGCGGGAACGCGCAGACGATCATGTCGTAATCGCGGGCGTTGAGACGGTTGATGTATTGCGCCGAATCGATGCGGCGCAGATTGAGCGTGATGCCGATCTGCGCGAGGGTGCGTTTGAACGGCAGCAGCATGCGATCGAAGCCGCCCTGGCCATCGAGAAAGGTGAATTCCAGCGGCTCGCCGGCGGCGTTGACCAGACGATTGTTTTTCGCCGTCCAACCGGCTTCGGCGAGCAGCTTCAGCGCTTGCAGTTGCTTGTCGCGGATGTAGCCGCTGCCATCGGTTTTCGGCGCTTCATAGACCGTGGTGAACACCTCGTCAGGGACCTTGCCGCGCAGCGGTTCGAGGATCTTCAATTCCTCGGCATCGGGCAGGGCGCTGGCGGCCATTTCACTCTTGGGCCAGAAGCTGTTCTGACGCACGTAGAAGCCGCGCATCATCTGTTTGTTGGTCCACTCGAAATCCCAGAGCAGGCTGATCGCCTGACGCACGCGGCGATCCTTGAAGAACGGGTTCTGCAGGTTGAACACGAAGCCCTGAGCGGCGGTGGGTTTGTCCGGGGCGAGGATCGACTGCTGCAAGCGGCCGTCACGCAGTGCCGGGCTGTCATAGCCGACCACGTAACCAGAGGAGGAGAACTCACGGTTGTAGTCGAACGCGCCGGCCTGCAACAGCTGGCGGGCGACGTCGGTGTCGCCGTAGAAATTCACCGTCAGGCTGTCGAAGTTGTACATGCCGCGACTGACCGGCAGGTCCTTGCCCCACCAGTCCGGGTCACGCTGGAAACTGATGCTGCGCCCGGCGTCGACCTTGCTCACCCGGTACGGGCCGCTGCCCAGCGGTGGCTCGAAGCCGCCGCCGTTGGCGAAGTCGCGGGTTTTCCACCAGTGCTCGGGCAGCACGCGCAGCGTCGCCAGATCCAGCGCGAGGGTGCGATTGAGGTTGTTCTTGAAGGTGAAACGGACCTGCCGTGGACTTTCGACCAGCACGTCCTGCACGTCGGCGTATTGCTGGCGGTAACTCAGGCTGCCCTTGGTCATCAGCAGGTTGAAGGTGTAGCGCACGTCTTCGGCGGTGATCGGCGCGCCGTCGGCGAAACGTGCCTTTGGGTTGAGGGTGAAACGCACCCACAAGCCCTCGGGGTCGCGCTCGATCTGCTGCGCGACCAGAGCGTAAACCGTGTAGGGCTCGTCCAGCGAGCGGAACGCCAGCGGCGCGTATACCCAGTCATTGACCTGCACTACCGAAATGCCCTGATCGGCATACGGCGTGATGTAGTTGTACTGACCGATCTCCATCGACGCACGGCTGAGCGAACCGCCCTTGGGCGCGTCGGGGTTAACAAAATCGAAATGCTTGAAGCCGGCCGGATACTTCGGCGCCTCGCCGTACACCGTCAGCGCATAACTGCCGCCGGCCAGCGCCGAAGTGCCGAAGCACAGCAGCGCACTGCCGAGCAGCAGGCCAGCCATGTTGCGCAAAAAACTCATGAAGTCACCCTTGAAATCCCTGAAGGAACCCGGACCCCCGGTGGGAGCGAGCCCTTGTGGCGAGGGGATTTATCCCCGATCGGCTGCGCAGCAGTCGCAAGATCAATGCATGCGGTACTTCTGATTCTCCGCGTCGGCAGGTCTTGGGGGCGCTTCGCACCCCATCGGGGATAAATCCCCTCACCACAAAGGCTCGCTCCCACAGGGGGATGCGCTTTATCTCGGGTTAGAAGTGGTAAGTCATGCGCGCAAACAATGTCCGGCCCAGCGGGTCGGTGTAGCGCGGGTCATAGCCGCTCTGGAAGTTGTAGGCCTGGTTGGAGAACGGCGGGTTGCGGTCGAAAACGTTCTTCATTCCGGCATCAACGTCGAGCACTTTGTTGAAGGTGTAACCGGCCGACAGATCCCACACCGAATACGACGCCACCCGCGCGTGCGTCTCGCGGTCGTAATCGTTGTAACCGGTGGTGAAGCGGTTGGTCAGCGCTGCCCGCGCCGCACCGAGGCTCCAGCTGCCGGTGAGGTTGTGCTTCCAGCGCGCGATCACGCCGTCACCCTGAAAGTCGCCGACCTTGTCGGTGAACGGGCCTTTGATGGTGCTCTGGAAGTCGTACTCGTCGACATAGGTGCCTTGCAGGCCGAGGCCGAACTGACCGTACGGCGTGTTCGGGAAGCGATAGTCGAGCGACACATCGACACCATTGGTTTCGACGATGCCGAGGTTGGCGTTGCCGGTGACGATGTAGTTGAGCGTGCCGTCGGCGTTGCGCACGAAGCGGTCCGGATAGGCGCCGGCCTGATCGAACACGGTGGATTCCGGGAACGGCTGGATCTGGTTGGAGATGTGAATCCACCAGAAATCCAGACCCACCGACAGATTGCTGATCGGCTGGTAGACGAAGCCCAACGTCACGTTGCGCGCCTTCTCCGGGGCCAGATCTTCGTTGCCACCGATCTGGTTGAGGAACTGCTGACCGCAATCGCGGCCGCCGTTGCCGCCCGGTTGCACCACGCCGCCGGTACACAGCACCGGATCGTTGTAGTAACCCTGAGTGAACGTGATGCTGCGCGGCGAATACAGCTCGTACAGCGATGGCGCGCGGAAACCTTCGCTGTAGGCACCACGCACCACCAGCTCTTTGATCGGCTGATAACGGAACGAATATTTCGGGTTGGTGGTGCTGCCGAAGTCGCTGTATTTGTCGTGGCGCACAGCGGCGGACAGTTCGAGGCTGTCGAGCACCGGCACGTTGAGTTCGGCATAGGCGGCCTTGACGCTGCGGTCGCCCTCGACGCTGCCGGCCGGGTCGATGCCGAGGCTCTGGATGTCGCCGGCGAACGACTCGAAGTCCTGATGGAATTTCTCCTTGCGGTACTCGCCGCCCAGAGCCAGGCCGGACGGACCTGCGCCGAACCAGTCACCGATTTCACGGCTGACGCGACCATCGAACCCGGCGACGCGACCCACGGCTGTGGAGTAGGCGCCGTGGTAGGCGGCGGCATCGATGTACTGCTGGCCGGCAGCGGTCTGCGGGCCGAACGGGTTGAGCAAACCGCTGGCCAGGCCGTCAATCATCGCCTGATCGCTGACATAGCCACTGGTGACGCTGGAGACGATTTTGTTCTGGTTGTACGAGGCGCCGACGTTGTAATCCCAGCCGCCAACCAGACCATCGAAGCTCAGCAGAAAGCGCTGGCTGGTGTTCTGGTCTTTCGATTCACGCGGGCCGGCAGCGGTTTCACGCCAGTTCACATCGACCGGCTGCGTCGGGTCGAGGGCGAAATCGGTGGGCGCCGGGGTGATGCCGTTGCCGGGGTAGTACGGCGACGAGGAATCCAGGCTCAGACCAGTCAGTGGCGCCGGGCCGACGGCGACGGCGTTGTTGTTGCGCGACCAGAAATATTCAAGGTTGGCGTTGTGATCATCGCCGAGCTTGGCGGTGGTCTTGCCGAAGAACGAGGTCTTCTCGGTCTGCGGCACCAGATCGATGTATTCACGGGTGCTGAAGCGGCACAAGCCGTCGCGGGCGATCAGGTTGGGGCCGTTGCAATTGCTGTTGGCCAACGGGTTGGTGGCGTTGCCGTTCTGGCTGTAGTTGCCGGGGAACGCGGTGCCGGAAGTCTGATCGAGACCGCGACCGGGCGCATAGTCGGTGGCGAAGGAGCGGTCGTTGGCGTCGAGGTTCTGCTGCTTGTTGTAGTTGAACACGCCGAGGACGTTGAAGCGGTCTTCTTCCAGATCGCCGTAGCCCCAACTGGCGCTCATGTCCTTGGTCGCGCCGCCACCGCTGTGGGTCGGCGTTTCGCCGCCCAGGGTCAGGGCGCCATCGGTGAGAGATTTTTTGGTGATGAAGTTGATCACACCGCCGATGGCGTCGGTGCCGTACAGGGCCGAGGCGCCGTCGCGCAGCACTTCCACGCGTTCGATGGCGGCAAACGGGATCATGTTCAGATCCACCGCGCCGCCGGCCGAGTTGGTCCCCGACAGGGCGTTATTGGCCAGGCGTCGACCGTTGAGCAGCACCAGCGTTTTGTTCGCGCCGATGCCGCGCATGTCGGCAAACGACGCACCGCCAGTGGCCGCGCCGACGGAGCCGGCGCTGTTGTTGATCGACTGGCTGCCGGTGATGCGCTGCACCAGTTCGGCGGTGGTGGTCACGCCCTGTTTGCGCAGCTCGTCAGCCTTGAGGATGGTGATCGGCACCGCCGTTTCCGCATCGACCCGGCGAATCGCCGAACCGGTCACTTCGACCCGTTGCAGTTGCGTGGTCGGCGCCGCCACGACAGCGGCTGCCGGCGTGGCACTGTTGTCGTCCTCGGCCGCTTGCACGGTCCCGGCGCCCATCCCCATGGCCACCAGATACAGCGGAACGAAACGGTGGCGAGACATCGTTGCCACCAAAGGTTTGAGCGTGAAGCGTGGAGTGTTCATCAGCATGGTTGTTTCCGATTTTCAGACGTTATCGAATTGGCCTTGTGAGCCGCTCATTGCTCCGCTTCCGGTGATACCGCGCGCGGAAAACCACTTTCTTCAAGCAAGCCGATCCCCTCCGAAGACGCGTGGCGTTTTTTCGGTCGGCCGGGTGCGACGGGATTTCTTTCAGCGGCGCCGGGCGGATGTTTCAACACCCATCCGGCACCGCACTCAGTGGGTGGTCATCACCGAAATCTTGCTGATGCCGGAGCGCTCGATCGATGCCATCGCCTTGGCCACCTGGCCGTAATTGACGGCGGCATCGGCCTGCAACTGCACGCGCACGTCGGCGTCCTTGGCCTTGACCTCCTTTAGATTGGCCTCGAGGGATTCCGGGGCCAGTTCGGTCTTGGCCAGATAGAACTTGCCGTTCTGATCGACGCTGACCACCACCGGGTCTTTCTTTTCGGCAGGGGCGACGGCGTCGGTTTTCGGCAGGTTGACCTTGATCGCGTTGGTCATTAGCGGCGCGGTGACAATGAACACCACCAGCAGCACGAGCATCACGTCGACCAGCGGCGTGACGTTCATTTCGCTGAGCACTTCATCGCTGTCTTGAGTGGAAAACGACATCAGCTAGCCTCCCGCACGGCGGTGGTGCTTTTGCTGGCAATGGCCTGGCGGCTGATGGAAAAGGCACTGCGCGAGGCGAGGGCGTCGAAGTCGTGGGCGAAGTCGTCCATGTCCGCTGAGGCCAGTTTCAGCCGACGCAGGAAGAAGTTGTAGATCAGCACCGCCGGCACCGCGACGGCGATGCCCACGCCAGTGGCGATCAGCGCGTGGCCGATAGGCCCGGCGACCGCCTCAAGGCTGGCCGAGCCGGTTTCGCCGATGCTTTGCAGGGCTTCCATGATTCCCCACACGGTGCCGAACAAACCAATGAACGGCGCGGTGCTGCCGATACTGGCGAGGATCGCCTGGCCGTTTTCCAGCGAGCGACGTTCCTTCTGGATCTGCTGGCGCAGGTTGCGTTCCAAGCGATCGGAACGGTTGATGGTGTGCGCCAGTTGCTGCGTGGTACGCGGCGAATCTTCCACCAGCAGGGCTTCAAAACCGCTGCTGGCGATGCGCGCCAGCGAGCCCGGATACTGGCTGGCGTGTTCGGCGGCGGTGAGCAGGTCCGGCGCGCTCCAGAAGGCTTTGGCGAACTGTTTGTTCTGCGCTTTCTGGCGCAGGTACTGGGCCGACTTGACCAGCAGGATCGCCCAACTGACCACGGAAAACAGCACCAGACCCCAGAGCACACCGGGGACAATCATCGAAGACAGTGAATCGTTCATGGCTACACCTCGCTTGCGTTAATCAGTAATGAGTCGGTTGCGCCGTCATTGCGGCAATTTGAAATCGATGGTCTGGGTGGCGAAGCCGTCGATCGGCGTGTCACCGCGCTTGGCCGGAATGAACTTCCAGTTCTTCACCGCCGCGACGGCCGCCTCATCCAGTTGCGCCTTGCCGCTGGACTTGGTCACCGTCACCGCACCGGCACGGCCGTTGGCCAGCACCTGAATGCGCAGCACCACGCTGCCTTCCCAATTGCGGCGCAGCGCCAGCGACGGGTATTCCGGCGGCGGGTTGCCAAGGCTGGCCAGGCCGGAAATCGCCGCCGACTCCTTGACCGGAGCGGGCGCAGCAGGTGGTGCCGGTGGTGCGCTCGGTGTCGTCGGCGCCGCAGGTGCGGCAGGTTGCGCCGGGGCCGGCGGCGCTTTCGGTGGCTCGACTTTCTTCACCGGTTTGGGTTTCTCGACCGGTTTTGGTTTTTCGATTGGCTTGGACTTCTCCACCGGTTTGGGCGGCGGCTTGACCGCGTCCTCGTCTTCCACCGGCTGCTCGGGTTCCGGCGGCGGTGGAGGCGGGGGCGGCGGTGGTGGTTCCGGTGTCGGTGGGGCCGGAGGCGTCGGGCTGGTCAACTCGACGGTCATTTCCGGAATTTCCGGCGGCGTCGGCAGTGGCTCCGGCCGCGCCTGATGGAAGAACCACCACGCGCCGCCGTGTATCAGCGCCGATACCGCGATCAGCAAAAGCATCTGTGGTTTGTTCAACCCGCCGGGTCGTGACGTGTTGGCTGCAAACGCCGGCTTGCCCGTTGCCGGCGGGACCGGCGCTTGCTGCAACGGCCCCGGCAGGGTTTTGTGCTTTACCGCATCGTTCATTAAAGCTCCCTCGGGTCAGATGAAGGGCAATAAGGTGCCGTCCGAACATATGGCTGATGTTCGAGTGAGTGGGTGCAACTTTCTTCAAGGTGTACGCGAGCCGATAGTTGGACTATCTGTTTAAACGGCCTCGAACAAACTTAATGGCTTAGTAGCATCTATATCGATTGTTCATTATCCATTCCGTGGCTTGTTGTTGTGCGGAGACGTGAGCTGTCTCAGGTTTGTTACAGTTTGCAACAGGTGTGCCAGATGTTGCTGAAACCGGTTGAACGCATATCTTCGGTGTTACTGATGTCGCATTTATATAAGTTTCAAATTCGCATACGGTTTATTCAGCGCGAAGCGGTTCTCAAGTCCTCGCAGAAGGGCTTTTTCCAGAGCGAGTCAGAGGGAACGCTGTATCACGCCAATCGACGGGATAGAGCGGCTGCTCGGTGATCAGGCTTAGCACCTATCGGTGCGTAGCGAATCGATTTGGTGCAGGTCAGTCATTCAGCGGCTCACGGGACAAGTTCCTTATTTTGATTCTGGAGTATTGGTAACTGCATCACATTTGGGCGTGCGCTTTTGGTGCAGCTTCAATGACGGGTAGTCATTGTTCGAGAATCTTGTTGTTGTGCCTTTTATTAATTGCCGTATTTAAAAAATAAATAACACTCGGCGCCCGGCGATCGCTCGATCGCCAGGCACGCAAAGTGTGCATTGGGTTTCAGGTAATAAAGGAGAAGCGCGCCAGGCTGAATAGGTTCGGCTGAACTTGGGGCTGGATTTGCGAGTAAGTCGGGTATGTCGTACGGCGGAGCATTTGAAGATTCACGGGTGAACTCCTTGTTGCCAGCTCGGACAGGCGAACTTTTGGTTCGCTGTCGCACCTTACAAGAACGCGGATAGCGTTCGATGAATGCTCTTGGTGCGGGATGGGCACCGCCAGCGCTGATTGGCGAAGGTTGATTTCGCAAGTCGGCAGTGCATGGGAAAAGCGTGCCAATCACGACACATTTGCAGAATTTTCTACGTCATGCCAGCCAGCCATCTACCCTGTGCAAAGGCCTTATTGGGGGAACGGACATGTACCAGCTCTACGGGCACAAGAATTCCGGCGCGGCTGCCATCGAGGCGGCACTGGAGTTGTGCCAGATCGCCTATCGCTTCATTGATACCGAAGCCAGCGCCGAGGCCGACGAAGCGCTGGGCAAACTCAATCCGCTGAAACAGATACCGACCCTGCAACTGCCGGACGGCAGCGCCATGACCGAAAGTGCGGCGATCCTGATTCACTTGGGCCTGACGTTTCCCAAGTCCGGCCTGCTGCCGAGCAAGGCTGCCGATCGTGATCAGGCGATTCGCGGCCTCGCCTATATCGTCAGCAATTGCTACGCAGCGGTCGGCATCATCGATTACCCCGAGCGCTGGTTGAGCACGCCCGACGAGAGCGCACGGCAAAACCTGATCGCCGGCACCCGCCAGCGCCTGCACTTCAGTTGGGAGGTGTTTGCCGATCAGTTTTCCGGGGAGCTGTATCTGGATGATGAAACGCCCGGCGCACTGGATGTGCTGGCGGCCGTGGTGAGCCGCTGGGCCGGCAGCCGCGAACACCTGCGCCAGACCCGCCCGGGCTTTTATGCGTGGCTGCAAAGGATCGACCGGCACCCGGTGCTGGCACCGGTGTTTGAGCGGCACTGGCCGGCCTGAAAGGCGAGATCGTTCCCACGCTCTGCGTGGGAATGCCTCAACGGACGCTCCGCGTTCGGCTTTAGAGGGACGCGGAGCGTCCCGGGCGCATTCCCACGCAGAGCGTGGGAACGATCATCACTGACCTGGCGCATTCGCGAGCAGGCTCGCTCCCACAAGGGGATCACGGCGGTGGGCTCAGTCGCCGCGGATGTACTGCTCCAGCTGTTTGATCAGCTCGGCCTGTTCGGCAATTGCCTCTTTCACCAGGTCGCCGATCGACAGCAAACCGATCAGTTGCCCGTCCTCGACCACCGGCAGGTGGCGCAGGCGTTTGTCCGACATGATGCCCAGGCAGGTGTCGACGGTTTGTCGGGTATCCACGGTAATCACGTCCTTGACCATGATGTCGCGTACTGGCGTGCCCACCGAAGAGCGTCCGTGCAGTACCAGTTTGCGTGCGTAATCGCGCTCGCTGATGATGCCGACCACTTTGTCGTCTTCGACCACCAGCAAGGCGCCGACGTTTTTCTCGGCCATCTTCATCAGCGCTTCGAGCACCATGTGATCGGGTTTGATCTGGTGCACTTCCTGATTTTTCTGATCTTTGAGCTTGAGCAGTTGGGCGACGGTCTTCATGGCGGTTACTCAGGTGTTGTCGTTGTTCATCAAGCATCGTAGACGCAGCCGCGCAGAGCAAGGTGGCAAAGCGGCAGTTAGCGTGCAAAAAACGCCATTTGCCGGAAAAAACATCTTTGTATCGGTAAATGAAGCATCTGTGGCCAAGGGATTTATCTGTAACAAGGGGGGTTATCTGTGGCAGAGGATTTTCTGTGGCGATGGGATTTATCTGTGGTGATGGGATTTATCTGTAGTGATGGGATTTATCTGTGGCGAGGGGATTTATCCCCGCTGGCCTGCGCAGCAGGCCCTTTCATTAAAAGCGGGGCCGCTTCGCGGCCAGCGGGGATAAATCCCCTCGCCACAAATGCTGCGTAGAATGGCGCTCTGATTGAAACGTTGAGGTCGCAGTGGTGGATTTACAGCAGGGCTTCGTCCTGACCCGGCATTGGCGCGATACGCCGGCCGGCACCGAAGTCGAGTTCTGGCTGGCGACCGACGCCGGGCCGCGCCGTGTGCGTCTGGCGCATCAGCCATCGGTGGCGTTTATTCCCGCCGCCCAGCGGGAAGCGGCCGAGCGTCTGCTGCACGATGAAAAGAATGTGGAACTGCGACCGTTGGCGCTGCTGGATTTTCAGCATCGTCCGGTGCTCGGTCTGTATTGCCAGCAGCACGGCCAGTTGATGCGCCTCGAAACCGCGCTCAACCGCGCCGGCGTCGACGTCTTTGAAGCCGACGTGCGCCCCCCGGAACGCTATCTGATGGAGCGCTTCATCACCGCGCCGGTGCTGTTTGGCGGCACGCCTGATGCTGACGGCGTACTGATCAACGCCCAACTGAAACCCGACCCTACTTACCGGCCGAAACTGCGCCTGGTCTCACTCGACATCGAAACCACCGAAAACGGCGAGCTGTACTCCATCGCGCTG
This sequence comes from Pseudomonas sp. FP1762, assembly GCF_030687105.1. Lineage (NCBI taxonomy): Bacteria > Pseudomonadati > Pseudomonadota > Gammaproteobacteria > Pseudomonadales > Pseudomonadaceae > Pseudomonas > Pseudomonas sp. FP1762. The sequence goes on along the minus strand of NZ_CP117458.1, from coordinate 3,893,724 downwards.
GAAGGCTGTGGCGAGCGCCAGGTGTACATGCTCGGCGCGCCGAACGGCGACGCCAGCATTGTCGATTTCGACCTTGAATACTGCGATTCGCGCACGCTCATTCTGAAGAAGCTCAACGACTGGTTCGCCCGCCACGACCCTGACGCGATCATTGGCTGGAACGTCGTGCAGTTCGATTTGCGCATCCTCCATGAACACGCACGGCGTCTCGGCGTGCCGCTGAAGATCGGTCGTGGCGGCGAAGAAATGCAGTGGCGCGAGCACGGCAGCCGCAATCACTACTTCGCCTCGGCAGCGGGGCGGCTGATCATCGATGGCATCGAGTCGTTGCGTTCGGCGACCTGGAGTTTTCCCTCGTTCAGCCTGGAAAACGTCGCGCAGACCCTGCTCGGCGAAGGCAAGGCGATCAACAACCCATACCAGCGCATGGACGAGATCAACCGCATGTTCGCCGAGGACAAACCGGCGCTGGCCAAGTACAACCTCAAGGACTGCGAACTGGTCGCGCGGATCTTCGCCAAGACCGAACTGCTGACGTTTTTGCTTGAACGCGCCAGCGTCACCGGTTTGCCGGCCGACCGCAGCGGCGGTTCGGTCGCCGCGTTCACCCATTTGTACATGCCGTTGATGCATCGCCAGGGCTTCGTTGCACCCAATCTGGGCACCAATCCACCGCAGGCCAGCCCCGGCGGGTTTGTCATGGATTCACGCCCGGGGCTTTACGAATCGGTGTTGGTACTCGATTACAAAAGCCTCTATCCGTCGATCATTCGCACCTTTCTGATCGACCCGGTGGGCTTGATCGAGGGCCTGCAACACCCGGACGACGCTGACTCGGTAGCGGGTTTTCGTGGCGCACGCTTCTCGCGCAGCCGGCATTGTCTGCCGTCCATCGTGGCGCGGGTGGCCGAAGGACGCGAAACCGCCAAGCGCGAACACAACGCGCCGCTGTCCCAAGCGTTGAAGATCATCATGAACGCCTTCTATGGTGTGCTCGGCTCCAGTGGTTGCCGTTTTTTCGATACCCGGCTGGCCTCGTCGATCACTTTGCGCGGCCACGAGATCATGCTGCGCACCCGCCAGTTGATCGAAGAACAGGGCCACGCGGTCATCTACGGCGACACCGATTCAACCTTCGTCTGGCTGCGCCGCCTGCACGGTCAGGAAGAAGCAGCGCAGATCGGCCATGCGCTGGTCAAGCACGTCAATGATTGGTGGCGCGCGCATGTGCGTGAGGAATACGGGCTGGAAAGCGCGCTGGAATTGCAGTTCGAGATTCACTACAAGCGCTTCCTGATGCCGACCATTCGCGGCGCGGAGGAGGGCAGCAAGAAGCGCTACGCCGGACTGGTCACCCGCGCCGATGGCAGCGAGGAAATGGTCTACAAGGGCCTGGAAACCGTGCGCACCGACTGGTCGCTGCTGGCCCGGCAATTTCAGCAAGAGCTGTATGAGCGGATTTTTCAGCGCAAGCCGTATCAGGATTACGTGCGCGACTACGTGCGCAAGACGCTCGCTGGCGAGTTCGACGATCGGCTGATCTACCGCAAGCGCCTGCGCCGCACCCTCGACGATTATGAACGCAACGTGCCGCCGCACGTCCGCGCGGCGCGGCTGGCCGACGAATACAACGCCGAGCACGGGCGGCCACGGCAATATCAGAACGGCGGCTGGATCAGCTACGTCATCACCCTGGCCGGCCCGGAGCCGCTGGAGGTGCGCCGCGCCGCTATCGACTACGACCACTACATCACTCGGCAGCTGCAACCGGTGGCGGATGCGATTCTGCCGTTTGTCGACGACGACTTCTCAACCCTGATCGGTGGGCAACTGGGCCTGTTTTGAGTCGAGCAATTGCAGCGTCCATTCATCGAGAATACCGTGGAAGTAGCGCTCCAGTGCCTGATGGAACAGGCTGTCCTCGGCGCTGAACTGGGCGAACAAAGTCATCGAAGAATGAAATTTCAGGTCATCGGGATGGCCGAAAATGTCTGCAATCGAGCGCTGCGGCACATTCAGCACCAGTTGCGTGCAAGTGCGCAGCCGCGCCCCGAGCAGCTCCTGGGCCAGATACGCCTGGGCTTCCTCGGCTGAACCAATGGCAAAGCGCCGGGCCATCTCGCTGCCGCCCAACCCGGCGAATTGCGGGAAGACGAACCACATCCAGTGGCTGCGCTTGCGGCCCGTCTCGAGTTCACGCTGGACCCGTTCGAACACCGGGTCCTGAGCCTGGACAAAACGTTGCAGGTTGTACGGGTCGTGCAGATCTGTGCTTCTCATGGCGAAGCCCTCGCAGTCGGCAGCTCAGACCATGGCCAGTCGCTGCTTGCGTTGTGGCGCCGGAAACACCTTGTCCAGCGCCGCCAGATCCCCGGCGTCCAGTTGCAACTGCGCCGCCTCGGCATTGAGTTGCACATGCTCCGGGCGCACAGCCTTGGGAATCGCAATCACGCCGTCCTGACGCAGGAGCCACGCCAGCGAAACCTGCGCTGGAGTGGCGTTGTGACGGCTGGCAATGTCTTGCAGAACCGGCTCGGCGAGCATCGCGCCGCCCTGGCCGATCGGGCAGTAAGCCATCAACGGCAGGCGCTGATGCTGGCACCACGGGAGCAGATCGAATTCGATGCCGCGCTCCTCGAGGTTGTACAGCACCTGATTGGTGGCGCAGGCCGAGCTGGAGAGTTCTTCGAGGTCGTCGACATCGAAATTCGACACGCCCCAACGGCCGATCTTGCCGTCCTCGCGCATGCGTTCGAAGGCTTCGACGGTTTCCTCCAGCGGATACTGACCGCGCCAGTGCAGCAGATACAGATCGATGTAGTCGGTGCCGAGCCGACGCAAACTGCGCTCGCAGGCTTGCGGGATGCCCTGGCGGCTGGCGTTGTGCGGATACACCTTGCTGACCAGAAAGACTTGATCGCGCAGACCGGCGATGGCTTCGCCGACTACCGTTTCGGCACCGCCCTCGGCGTACATCTCGGCGGTGTCGATCAGGGTCATGCCGAGCTCGATGCCCGTGCGCAGCGCCGCCACTTCACGGCTGTGCGCCGAACGATCCTCGCCCATGCGCCAAGTGCCCTGACCAATCACGGGAACCTGTACGCCGGCCAATTCAAGAGTACGCATCCAAACCTCCTGCCTTAAAGAGTCGATATCTTTAGTGGGCAGCAGGATAGAGCAAGGGTTCCCGGAAGGAAGGAGGAGTCAAGGATGAAACCGGTCAATCGTGGCGAGGGGATTTATCCCCGCTGGGCTGCGAAGCAGCCCCGATCCTGCAACTCGCGCTGTATCAGACAGCGTTCTATTGCAGGTTTTTGGGGCTGCTTCGCATCCCAACGGGGATGAATCCCCTCGCCACAGGGGGAGCATGGCAGGTTACTTGGTGGAGAACTTGAGGATCACGCTGTGGGCGTAAGTCTGCCCCGGATCAAGCCGCGTGCTCGGGAAGTCCGGCTGGTTCGGCGAATCCGGGTAGTGCTGGGTCTCGAGGGTGAACGCGCCCCAGTGTGGATAGACCTTGCCGCCCTTGCCCTTGACCGTGCCGTCGAGGAAGTTGCTGGTATAGAACTGCACGCCCGGCTCGCTGGTGAACAGTTGCAGGACGCGTCCGGATTGCGGATCGCTGACTTCGGTGGCGAGCTTGCTGACATCGCCCTTGGTGTCCAGCGCCCAGTTGAAATCGAAGCCGCCCTGTTTCGGCTCGGCGAATTTCAGCTGCGGATGATCAGCCTTGATGTGCGTGCCGATTGCCGTCGGTTTGCTGAAGTCCATCGGCGTGCCGGCGACAGCCGCCAGCTCCCCGGTCGGGATCAGTTTGGCGGTGACTGGCGTGTAATGGCTGGAGTTGATCATGGCGACTTGCTTGAGAATATCGCCATTGCCGGCACCGGCCAGGTTGAAGTAGCTATGGTTGGTCAGGTTGAGCACGGTCGGCTTGTCGGTGCTGGCCTTGTAGTCGATGCGCAGCTCGTTGTTGTCGGTCAGGCGATAGGTGACTTCGGTGGTCAGATTGCCCGGGAAGCCCATCTCGCCGTCGGCCGAGAGGTAGGTCAGGGTTACGCCAACCGAATCCTTGTCCTTGGTTTCTTTGGCCTTCCAGACTTTCTTGTCGAAACCTTCGGGGCCGCCGTGCAGGGCGTTGGATTTGTCGTTCTGCGGCACTTGATAACGCTTGCCATCAAGTTCGAAAGCACCTTCGGCCAGGCGGTTGCCGAAACGGCCGATGGTCGCGCCGAAGTACGCGGTGCCTTTCTGATAGCCCTGCACATCGTCAAAACCCAAGACGATGTCGTCGAACTTGCCGTGCTTGTCGGCGACTTTCAGCGCTTGCAGGGTCGCGCCGTAGGTGATCACGGTGGCCTGCATGCCGTGGCTGTTGCGCAGGATGTATTGTTCGACGGGCGTGCCGTCATTGGTTTTGCCGAAGGCTTTGTGTTCGGCGGTCAGGCCCGCCGCGTTGGCGGAAAGGGTAGCGATCATCAGGGACAGTCCGAGGCCGGAGAGCAGGTGACGGGATTGAAGCATGGTTGACCTTCCTTTTTGTTGTTGTTTTCGTATTGACCGTAGGAGCTGCCGAAGGCTGCGATCTTTTGATCTTCATCTTGATCTTGATTTTTAGAAGCAAGATCAAAAGATCGCAGCCTTCGGCAGCTCCTACATGTCACTAGTCATGCTATTTGAGTCGAGAGAGAAGATTTATAGCGGATTTACCGTTTTTGGCAAATATAAAGTCCGACTAATTGACATGGCGAAAAGCGCCGAAGGTCGGCTTCACCGCCGGAGCACTGCACTTTTTCGCAATCGGCGGCTCTATGCATGGCCAGGATGCGGTGACTCCCGCCGCACAGGAATGTGCCTGTCCGAGATTTCATGCCGAGTGTTTTTGCCCTGATCACCGCCGCTCACCGCCGCCCGTGCCTGCTGCTGGCCTGTCTGTTGTCGCTGTTGCTCAGCGGCTGCAGTCACCAGAACGGCAATGGATTTTTCAATCAGATACGTGAAGGGCAGCCGCAGGAATTTCTGCAGACCAGCGTCGACCGCATGGCCACCCTGGCGATGCGCGACAACCTCGACAGCCTCTATCGATTGATGGGCAAGCTCTACCTGCGCAACCCGGAAGAACTGCGCAAATCCGGTTTCCTCACCGTCAACGCCGCCGTGAAACAGGTGCGTCTCGCTGTCGAGCAACAGCAGCCGTTGCCCGTGCTGGGCGGGCGCAAGGATCTGGCGGCGCTGAGCTATGCGATGAGTCCGGAATTCCTCGGCGACCGCGTCGGCGCCTTCATCTATGCGATCGGCAGCATGCTGGTTACCGCCCACGGCAATCGCACCGAGTTCTACATGACCGACGCGATCAACCCGACGTTCGTGCACAACGCCGCGCGTAACATCGAAAAAGCCATGTGGATTCTGTCGCAACGGCAGAACAAGGAAGGCCAGCCGTTGCTGTTCTCCAACGAAATCTCGGAGGAGGGCAGCAACCTCAGCTTCGCCACCGAATTCAGCAAAATCGTCGCGCGCCTCGACCTGCTCACGCAGATGCTCGATGAGCGCTATCGCAGGATCGGACTGAATTACGCGCAAAGCCTCTTGTTCTTGAATTTCCTGCCGGTGCAGTGAACCCGGCAAGTTTTCTGTAGCGCCAGGGGCCACTGTGGGAGCGAGCCTGCTCGCGAAAGCGTTGCATCATTCAACTCATCGGTCGGCTGACACCCCCTTCGCGAGCAGGCTCGCTCCCACAGGGATCTGCGGTAAATTCGATATGGCATAACGATAGACCGCATCGATATATGTGGTTATAAGAAAAATCGCTATGCTGCGGGCCAGATTTTCCTGTCGTTTTCTGGACGTTTGAATGGAATTGGCAAATTTCGGCCTGGTGATTGCCGGGCTGGTGGTGGGGTTTATCGTCGGCATGACCGGTGTGGGCGGCGGTTCGTTGATGACGCCGATCCTGCTGTGGTTCGGCATCAACCCGGCGACGGCGGTGGGTACGGACCTGCTGTACGCCGCGATCACCAAATCCAGCGGCGTCCTCGTTCACAAGAAGAACAAGAACATCGACTGGGCGATCACCGGCTGGCTGACCCTCGGCAGTGTGCCAGCCGTGGCCATGACCCTGTGGTTCCTCAGCACCCTGCACACCGCGCCGGACGCGATGAACGCCATTATCAAACAGGCGCTCGGTTTCGTCCTCTTCGCCACGGCGCTGGCGATTTTCTTCAAAAAACGCTTGCTCGAATTCGCCCACAAACGCGCGGGTGGCAACTACAACCCGAGCGGTTCGCGCCTGAATATCATGACGGTGATCACCGGTCTGATCCTTGGCACCATGGTCGCCCTGACCTCGATCGGCGCCGGCGCACTGGGCACCGTCGCCTTGTTCATCCTCTACCCGCTACTGCCAACCCGGCGCCTGGTCGGCACCGAAATCGCCCACGCCGTACCCCTGACCCTCGTCGCCGGCCTCGGCCACGCAAGCATGGGCAACATGGATTGGGGCGTGCTGGGCTTCCTGCTGATGGGCTCGCTGCCCGGCATCTGGCTCGGCAGCCACCTGACCGGACGTATCTCCGACGAAGTCCTGCGCCCGTGCCTGGCGACGATGCTGGTGTTGATTGGTTACAAGTTGGCGTTCTGACTCAGCCTGGAGAAAACACTTCCTGTGCAGCGGCCGTAGGGAGGTGCCGATGATCGCTTACGTCATGTTGCGCAAAGTTCTCCCTGACCTAAGCTTCTGACAGGGCAATGCCTTTTTGCCAGACGCCGCCGGAACAATCGCCACGATGCGCAATCAGTAGTGCGTGGATATCAAAAGGAGATGCGCATGCTCATCAGGTCCCTGACCCTGACCCTCTTGCTGGCAATCGCCGGCCCCCTGTTAGCCGCCGACAGCGATTCACCCCTGGCCGGGGACGTGGGCCGCGCCCGTCCGCTGATCGTGATTGCGCAAAGCACCGTTGATCCGGTGTGGCTGAGCCTGAAAAAGTCACTCGAAGACCCGGCCAACAAAAAGGGCGTCACCGACCGCAACATCAAGGTCTACACCATCCTCAGCATGTCCGGCCAGCTCGACGGCAAGGACATGGGCCAGCAGGACACCATGGCCCTGCTGCGCTCGCTGAAGCTCGGCGCCGGCGCCTATCCAAAAGTGTTCCTGGTGGGCAAGGACGGCGAAACCAAGCTCTCCGCCTCGGGTGATGAAGCCAAGGCATTGAGCCTGGCGAAGATCTTCGAAACCATCGACGCCATGCCCATGGCCGAAAAAGAAGCCGCCGCTGCGGCCGCAGCGCAAACACCCGCCGCCACCGAGCCGGAACCGGCCAAAGGCGCGAAGGGCAGCAAACCGGCCAAACCGAGCAAACCGCCGCAGATGCCGGATGATTGATTGCGCGTTGCGTGAGTGAAGCAAAATCCCTGTGGGAGCTGGCAAACCAGCTCCCACATTTTTTTGTGAAGTGCACAGTTCAAATGTGGCAGCGAGCCTGCTCGCGATAGCGGTTTTTCAGGCGCTGAAAGGTGACTGATCGAGCGCATTCGCGAGCAGGCTCGCTCCCACAAGTCATCTGCTGATCGAAAGTTGTTGCAGCCTGCGACACCTCCAACGTTAACCGAGTGAAAACCCGATCCTGTAGGAGCCGCAGAAGGCTCGGGCTGCGATCTTTTGCTCTTAATCCGCCAACGCCGCGAAAACCGTGTGCGCAATCTTCACCCGTTCGACGTTCGGGTAATTCTTGTTGGCCAGAATCACGATGCCCATGTCCCGCGACGGCACGAACGCTACATACGCACCAAAGCCCCGTGTAGAACCGCTTTTGTTGAACAGCACATTGGCCGGCTCAGCTTGCGGTGGGGTCAGCCACTCGACTTTGTGAGGTTCCATGGCCATGGGGGTCGAGTTGCCGTTTTGCAGTTTTTCCAGGCTGATCGGGTAGGCGTAGCGTTCCCAGCCCAGGCCTTGGGTCATGTCGTCGACGCGGTAATAACCAATGTGCGTGTTGGCGATGGCTTGGTGCAGATCAGGCCCAAGGCTGGCCGGTTTCAGTTGTGCCTGGACGTAACGCAGCAGGTCGGCGGCGCTGGTTTTGATGCCGTAGGCCTCGGCGTCAAGGGCGCCGGGGCTGACGCGCACGGGTTGGTCGGCGCTGTCGTAGCCTTGGGCGTAAAGCTTCGACTGCGCTGGCGGCACGCTGAGGAAGGTGTGCTGCAAACCGAGTTTCGGCAGCAGGGTTTGCGTCATTGCCTGCTCGAACGGCTGGCCGAGGCTTTTCGCCGTCAGGTAGCCGAACAGGCCCAGGCTCGGGTTGGAATACAGGCGATGGCTGCCGGCGGGAAATTGCGGTTTCCACTGTTGGTAATAGCCGAGCATCTTGTCGGAAGAATCCGCCTCGGCAGGAAATTGCAACGGCAGACCGCCAGCACTGTAGGTGCCCAGTTGCAGCACGCTGATGTTGTCGAAGGCGCTGCCCTTGAGCTCCGGCCAGAGCTGGCTGGCCTTGCTCGACAGGTCAAGTTTGCCGGTGGCCTGGGCGTAACCGGCGAGGGTGGCGGTGAAGGTTTTACTCACCGAGCCGACTTCGAACAGGGTGTTTTCACTGACTTTTTGCCCGGTGTCTTTGGCAGCGACTCCGTAATTAAAGTAATGCGCCTGGCCATTCAGCGTGATCGCTACGGTCAGCCCCGGGATGTTGTTTTGCTGCATCACCGGGGTGACGGCTTGGCTGACCAGTGCCTGCAATTGCGCATCCGTCGGCGTTGCGGCATGACAGGCAACGCTGCCGAAGAACAGTGCGAAAGCGCTGTGGGAAAAGACCTTGCTCGGGTTGAAGGAACACATGAGTGAATCACTCTCCATGAGTGTCGTTTGTTGTATCCCGCTACACTGCGGGTGATTTTTTCATCGGGCGGCTGATCAGCGCGGTTAATTTAGGCACTTTGCCGACCTTCGACAAACGATGAAAACTCGCACGAACCCTTAGAAAAATTTGGGACAACCCATGATTCGACCGCAACTGCCGCTCAACGCTCTGCGCGCGTTTGAAGCCTCGGCACGTCATCTGAGCTTCACCCGCGCCGCCGTCGAACTGTGCGTAACGCAGGCAGCGGTCAGCCATCAGGTCAAAAGCCTGGAAGCGCAGCTCAACCTGACCCTGTTCAAACGCCTGCCCCGTGGTCTGATGCTGACCAGTGAAGGCGAAACCTTGCTGCCGGTGCTCAGCACCTCATTCGACCACATTGCGCAGATGCTCGAGCGTCTGGCTGGTGGGCAGTATCGCGACATGTTGACGGTCGGCGCGGTGGGCACGTTTGCCGTGGGCTGGCTGTTGCCGAGGCTGGCGGACTTTCGGGCGAAATATCCGCTGATCGATTTACGCCTCTCGACGAATAACAACCGGGTCGATGTGGCGGCGGAAGGGCTGGATTACGCGATTCGTTTCGGCGCTGGCGCCTGGCATGGCATTGAGGCGACACGCTTGCTCGATGCGCCGTTGTCGGTGTTATGCGTGCCGGAGATTGCCCGGCAACTGCACGCGCCGGCGGACTTGTTGCAGCAGACCTTGCTGCGTTCCTATCGCACTGATGAATGGCCGCAGTGGTTTCAGGCGGCGGGCCTGGCGACCCAGGCTGCGCCACCGCAAAGCATCGTCTTCGATTCGTCGCTGGCGATGATTGAAACGGCGTTGCAGGGCGGCGGCGTGGCGTTGGCGCCGCCGCTGATGTTCGCCCGGCAACTGGCAGCGGATGCGATCTGCCAGCCGTTCGCGATCGAGATCACCACCGGCAGTTACTGGCTGACGCGGTTGCAGTCGCGAGCGGAAACGGTGGCGATGAAAGCGTTCAAAACCTGGTTGCTGCATATCTCAAGCTGAAAACCGATTTGTAGGAGCTGCCGAAGGCTGCGATCTTTTGATTCTGTTTTGAAGATCAAAAGATCGCAGCCTTCGGCAGCTCCTACTCCCACAATTGAAATCAGCGGCGCCTGCTAGATCACCGCACCAGACACGGCCGCTTGTTATCGAATTTCCACCCCGGAATCAGGAACTGCATCGCCACGCTGTCGTCCCGCGCGCCGAGGCCCATGCCTTTGTACAGTTCGTGAGCCTTGGTCACTTGATCCATGTCCAGTTCCACGCCCAGTCCCGGTTTCTGCGGCACTTGCACGCAGCCGTCGACAATTTGCAGCGGTGCCTTGGTCAGGCGCTGACCGTCCTGCCAGATCCAGTGGGTGTCGATGGCCGTGATCTCGCCGGGTGCGGCGGCGGCGACGTGGGTGAACATGGCCAGGGAAATATCGAAGTGGTTGTTGGAATGCGAGCCCCAGGTCAGGCCCCATTCGTGGCACATCTGCGCGACCCGCACCGAACCCTGCATGGTCCAGAAGTGCGGGTCGGCCAGCGGGATGTCCACTGACTGCAACTGAATCGCGTGGCCCATTTCTCGCCAGTCGGTGGCGATCATGTTGGTCGCGGTTTTCAGCCCGGTGGCGCGGCGGAATTCAGCCATGACTTCGCGCCCGGAATAACCGTTTTCCGCGCCGCAAGGGTCTTCGGCGTAGGCGAGTACGTGGTGCTGATCGCGGCATAGACGAATCGCCTCTTTCAATGACCATGCACCGTTCGGATCGAGGGTGATCCGCGCGTCGGGGAAGCGCTCGGCCAGTGCCGTGACCGCTTCGATTTCGGCATCGCCACTGAGTACGCCGCCCTTGAGTTTGAAATCCTTGAAGCCGTACTTGGCGTGCGCCGCCTCCGCCAGACGCACGACCGCTTCGGCGGTCATGGCCTTCTCGTGGCGCACACGGAACCAGTCGTTGTCGGCGTCCGGTTCGCTGCGGTAGGCGAGATCGGTTTCGTGTTGATCGCCAACGTAAAACAGATAACCGAGCATTTTCACTTCGTCGCGTTGCTGACCTTCACCGAGCAGCGCCGCCACCGGCACGTCCAGATGCTGGCCGAGCAGGTCGAGGAGGGCGGCTTCCAGGCCGGTGACCGCGTGAATGGTGATGCGCAGGTCGAACGTCTGCAGGCCACGGCCACCGGCATCGCGGTCGGCGAAGGTCTGGCGCACCTGATTGAGAATTTTCTGGTAGGTGCCGATGGGGCTGCCGACCACCAGATTGCGCGCGTCTTCCAGTGTCTGGCGAATGCGCTCGCCACCGGGCACTTCGCCGACGCCGGTATGGCCGGCGTTGTCCTTGAGGATGACGATGTTGCGGGTGAAAAACGGCCCGTGGGCGCCGCTCAGGTTGAGCAGCATGCCGTCGTGACCGGCCACCGGAATCACTTGCATGTCGGTGATGATCGGAGCTTTGGCGGTGTCGTGAACAGTCATTATTGTTTTCCTTGTCGAGACGAAGTCAGGCGTGTTTCGGCGCGGCGTCGGCCACGGCTTTTTCAGCAGCGGGTTTCGGCGTGGTGCGCGCAGCGAAGACGATGATTGCGGCGATGATCGAGGTCGCGGCCAGACCATAGAGGCCGCCCTGAATCGAGCCGGTGTGTTGCTCCAGCAGGCCAAAAGTGGTCGGTGCGACGAAGCCGCCGAGGTTGCCCACCGAGTTGATCAGCGCGATTACTGCCGCCGCAATGCGTGCATCCAGATAAGCCTGGGGAATCGGCCAGAACAGCGACGAGGCGGATTTGAAACCCAGCGCCGCAAAGCAGATCGCGACGAAGGCAAAGATCGGCCCGCCAGTGGTGGACATGAACATCCCCGCTGCGGCGATCAACAGGGCGGTGGCGACCCAAGCTTGTTGATGTTTCCACTTCGCCGACAGCGAGGCGAAGGCGTACATGCCGACGATCGACAGCAACCATGGAATCGAGTTGAACAGGCCGACCTGCACCTCGCTGAGTTCGCCCATCTTCTTGATGATGCTCGGCAGCCAGAAAGTCGCCGCATAAATGGTCAACTGAATGAAGAAGTAGATTAGGCAGAACAGAATGATCTGCCGGTCCTTGAGCAGTTTGCCCAGCGACGGCCGGATCGGCGTCGCCGCTTCGCGGGCCTTTTGCTCGTCGTCGATGGCGCTGACCAACGCATCCTGTTCGGCGCGGCTCAGCCATTTCGCGTCGTGGGGTTTGGCGTCCAGCCAGAACCAGACAAACACGCACAGGCACACCGAGAACATCCCCTCGATGAAGTACATCCATTGCCAGCCGTGCATGCCCAGCCCATTGATCTGCAGGAGCAGACCGGACAGCGGGCCGGAGATCAGCGAGGCCACGGCAGAGCCGCTGAGGAAGATCGCGATCGCCTTGCCGCGCTCGACGCCGGGCAGCCAACGGGTGAAGTAATAAATCACCCCGGGAAAGAACCCGGCCTCGGCGACACCGAGCAGGAAACGCAGAATATAGAAGTGGGTTTCGTTCTGGATGAAGGCCATGCAGGCCGCGACTATGCCCCAAGTGAACATGATGCGGGTCAGCCAGATGCGTGCGCCGACTTTCTGCAAAAGCATGTTGGACGGCACTTCGAACAGCGCGTAACCGATGAAGAACAGCCCGGCGCCGAAGCCATAAGCGGCAGCACCAATGCCCAGATCGGTTTCCATGTGGGTGCGGACGAAGCCGATGTTCACCCGGTCAATGTAATTGACGATGAACATGATCACGAAGAGCGGCAGGACGTGGCGTTTGACTTTGGAGATGGCTGAGGCGAGCGTCGGGTCGACGCTGTCCTGCATCCCGGAGATGGAGGTTTTCACTGATGTTTCTCCCACTGATTATTTTTATGCGGGTAGGACTGGGTGCTGCATTGTTGCTAGACATCATACAACTGTAATTTTTTGTCCTACAAGTGGGGAGGGCGATCAAATTCTTCTGATTGTTCGTTTTTTTATGCGAAAACCGGATTCTAGCTCGTATTCATTGAAAATTTCGCCAGTCGAGCGCAGCGCCTTTTTGAGGTATGAGTGGTGATGCGTGATGGCTGGCTATCGAAAATATTCGACGTAATTGAGTGTTGTCATACAAGTTGATGTCCCATCGACCGCTAAAATCCATCTCAACCGTCATCCCGCAGTGCTACGATCGGCAAGCCCCGATCACCGGAACCGACCATGCAAGAAGACCTCGACGCGCCCGCGCGCAAACGCACGCACAACCTCGCTCATGACCTGGTGGAAAAGCTCACCCAGAGCATCCTGCTCGGGCAACTGTCGCCCGGTGACAAGCTGCCTTCGGAGAACTCCATCGTTCAGGAGCACGGCGTCAGCCGCACGGTGGTGCGCGAGGCGATTTCCAAGTTGCAGGCCTCGGGGCTGGTGGAGACGCGCCATGGCATCGGTACTTTCGTCATCGAACGTGCAGCGGAGCAGGGCCTGCGCCTGAACGTCGATACGGCGCTCGGCGTGCGCAGCATTCTCGAATTGCGCATGGGCCTGGAGACGCAAGCGGCCGCACTGGCGGCGCAGCGGCGCAGTGAGCAGCAGGTCCAGCAGATGCGTCAGGCGCTGGATGACTATCAACGGCTGCTGGCCAACAATGACAGCTGCGTGGAAGCCGATCGGCGTTTTCATCTGCTGATCGCCGAGGCCACCGGCAACGCTTGTTTCAGCGAGATCATGCAGCACCTGGGCAGTGCGATGATCCCGCGCAATCGCCTGAATGCCGCCGAGCGCGGCGCGGCGGATCTGAGCAAGCTCGGCCACTTGGCCAATCTGGAACACGAGGCGATTCTGAATGCGATCAAGCGTCAGGACGCCGATGCCGCCCGCGCCGCGATGTGGCTGCACCTGACCAACAGTCGCGATCGCTTTATCGCCCAAGGCTGATGCCGCTGGTCTGATCTATCGCACGCCGTCAAAGGTCGCGCTTCCAAACAATACGCCCCGGATAATCCGGGCCAGTATTGTGAGGTGCAGCATGGCTGATGACGCACTTGTTCCCGGTGGCATCGCGCCCACTGAGCAGACCCGCCCCGTATCCGGCACTGACGAGCCGACCCTGAGCGATCACGACGCACCGCCGGGCATGGACCCGGGCCGCGACCCATTGAGCGATGCCGACCGGCCGGATGACTGGAAGGATCCGCCGGATGACGACAATGTACCGCCGGCGGACGAGCCGACGCCGTTGTCGGATGATTTGCGCTGAGGTCTGGATTATTCATTGAGTGGGCCGGCCTCTTCGCGAGCAGGCTCGCTCCCACAGTGGATGACACAAACTCCCTGTGGGAGCGAGCCTGCTCGCGAAGACGGCATCGGCTTCGCTGCAAATTACGGCCATGCGGCGAGTGCCAGACAATATCGCCAGTCAACCAACTCGCAAATCCCGCATCAACAACCCAAAGCGCAAATCCACCGCATCCGGAATCGGCAGATACACCGTATGCCCGTCCCCTGGCGCCACTTCGATCGCTTGGCCGCTGACACTCTGCAATTCATGCAGATCAAAATGGAAATTGCCCTTGGGCGTCATCAGTTCCAGATGATCGCCCACGGCAAAACGATTCTTCACTTTCACTTCGGCCAGGCGATCACGGCGCTCGCCGGTGAGCTCGCCAACGAACTGCTGACGCTCCGACACCGAACTGCCGTGTTGATAATTCTGATATTCGTCGTGCACATGTCGGCGCAGAAAACCTTCGGTGTAGCCGCGCTGGGCCAGCGATTCCAGATCCAGCATCAGGCTGCGATCGAACTCGCGCCCGGCCACGGCATCATCGATCGCCCGGCGATATACCTGGGTGGTGCGTGCGCAGTAGAAATGCGATTTGGTCCGGCCTTCGATTTTCAAGGAGTGCACGCCCATGCGCGTCAGCCGTTCGACATGCTGCACCGCGCGCAGGTCCTTGGCGTTCATGATGTAGGTGCCGTGTTCGTCTTCGAAAGCCGGCATCAATTCGTCGGGGCGGTTGGCTTCCTGGAGCAGGAAGACTTGATCGGTCGGTGCGCCGAGACCCAGCGTCGGCTCGGGTTCAAAGGTCTGGACGATCTCGCCGAGCTGGTTTTCCGTCGCTTCTTGCGCCGTGTACTTCCAGCGGCAGGCGTTGGTGCAGGTGCCCTGATTGGCATCGCGCTTGTTCATGTAACCGGAAAGCAGGCAGCGCCCGGAATAGGCCATGCACAGCGCGCCGTGCACGAACACCTCCAGCTCCATGCCCGGCACCTGCTCGCGGATTTCACCGATTTCTTCGAGCGAGAGTTCGCGCGACAGGATGATCCGGCTCAGCCCCTGTTGCTGCCAGAACTCGACGCTCGCCCAATTCACCGTGTTGGCCTGCACCGACAGGTGAATCGGCATCTGCGGAAAATGCTGGCGCACCAGCATGATCAGGCCCGGATCGGACATGATCAGCGCATCCGGGGCCATCTCGATCACTGGCGCCAGATCTTTGAGAAACGTCTTCAGCTTGGCGTTGTGCGGGGCGATGTTGACCACGACGTAGAAGCGCTTGCCCTGCGCCTGCGCCTCACGGATGCCCAGCGCCAGGTTGACATGATCGAACTCGTTGTTGCGCACCCGCAGGCTGTAGCGCGGCTGGCCAGCGTAGACCGCATCGGCGCCGTAGGCGAAGGCGTAGCGCATGTTTTTCAGGGTGCCGGCGGGGGCGAGAAGCTCGGGGGCGATGAGAGTCTGCATTTGGATGTCAGTCGCAAAAGCCGCGCAGGGTAGGGCAGCTGTTGCGAGGGTTCATTGATCTGGATCTATGCTCCATGAATAAACATGGCACTCGCGCGCTCGGCGGCTGACTAAGTGGGGCGGGCGGGCGTGACGCCTGACTGACATGGACCGGATATGAACGAAAAGAGTCTGCAATTCAAATCCCTGACAGTGCTGCTGGTGCTGGTCACGGTGGCCTTTATCTGGATTCTGCTGCCGTTCTACGGCGCGGTATTCTGGGCTGTCATCCTCGGCATTCTGTTTGCGCCGGTACAGCGCAGGTTGCAGCAGAAGTTCGGCTGGCAACGCAACGTGACGTCGCTGTGCACCTTGAGCCTGTGCCTGGTGGTCGCGATTCTGCCGGTGATCATCGTCAGCATCCTGCTGGTGCAGGAAGGGGCGACTGTCTACAAGAACATTGAAAGCGGCGAGCTGGACATCGCTGCGTATCTGGCGCAGTTCAAACACAGCCTGCCGCCTTACTTTCAGCACTTGCTCGACCGCTTTGGCATGGGCGAACTCGACAGCCTGCGCGAGAAGATCGTCAAAGCGGCGATGCAGGGCAGCCAGGCGCTGGCGACTCAGGCGTTCAGTTTCGGCCAGGGCACGTTCGAATTCGTGGTGAGCTTTTTCATCATGCTGTATCTGCTGTTTTTCTTTCTGCGTGACGGCCCCGAGCTGGCGCGCAAGATGCGCACTGCTGTGCCGCTGGAAGAAAACCACAAGCGCCGCCTGCAACTGAAGTTCAACCGCGTGGTGCGTGCCACGGTCAAGGGCAACGTGGTCGTGGCCGTGACCCAGGGCGCGCTGGGCGGGCTGATTTTCTGGTTTCTCGACATTCCCAGCGCGTTGCTCTGGGCGGTACTGATGGCGTTTCTGTCGCTGTTGCCAGCGGTGGGCGCGGGGATTGTCTGGGCGCCGGTGGCGGTGTACTTCCTGCTCAGCGGCATGATCTGGCAGGGCGTGGTGCTGGGCTTGTTCGGCGTATTCGTGATCGGCCTGGTCGACAACGTGCTGCGTCCGATTCTGGTGGGCAAAGATACCAAGATGCCCGATTACCTGATTCTGGTCTCGACCCTCGGCGGCCTCGCGGTATTCGGCCTCAACGGCTTTGTGATCGGGCCGCTGATTGCCGCATTGTTCCTATCGAGCTGGGCGCTGTTCGTCGAGACCAAGCCCAAGGTGCAACTGCCCTAAGCGTGAAACGTGCTGCTGGCGACCTGTTGCGACAAGGCCTGCGCCGCTGGTAACGAGGTGAGCGGGCCGCTGATCGGCTCGCCATCGCGCACCAGATACCAGCAAGCGAGCAAACCGGATGCACGCAGCGAAGCGGGAACTGCGCTGCCGATCACCGACATGATTTGAACCTGTGCCATGGGAAAACCTCCATCAAACTGATGGGGCTACCTTAGGGATTTGCCGGCACGACGGACAATCAACGATTTCGATAGTGGTCATTGATGCCAGTGAGGTCTGGCGTCATTCGACCACTTGATCGAGCATGTGCATGACTTCGCGCTCATTGAGCAGGCCCTTGTGCACGAGGTTCTCGGCGAGCAGGGACAGCAGCTTGGCGCAGCGATGGCCTTCCAGGTGCTTGAGCTCGGTGAGCGCGCTGTACACCTTGTTCGAGGTGCACAGACCGACGATGCGGTGCGGGTTTTGTGTGGGCATACAGTCGTCCTTGTTGTTATCGATCTGTTGTTTACGGACGGATTCAGATTGCGGTTCCGTCATGACAAAGCGGTGACCGTTTGATGAAAAAAATCTCTACGGTCGATTCCATCATGCCGACTTTAGCTGCTCGGACTGTCCTCACAGCGACCTTGGCGAGATTTTTTCAGACGTTGGCCGACCAGCGGTCATAAAAAAGCCCCGCTTGAAAACAGGGCTCTGTGTTGCGCTTACCAGCGTGGACCGCCGTAGTAGCCATGCGGGCCGCCGTAGTAGCCGTGGGGGCGACCGTAATAACCACGAGGCGGGCCGTAATAGACGGGGGCCGGCTGCACGTAGACCGGTTGTTGTACATACACCGGCGCCGGCTGGTAATAGACCGGTGGCGGCGGTTGCTGCACGTAGACCGGTTGCGGCTGTACATAAACCGGCTGCTGCTGCACGTACACCGGCCGATCCTGGTTGATCAGTGCCGAGCCGATGATGGCCGAGCCGACGATCGCGCCAAACACTGCAGGGCCCTGCCAGCCATGGCCACCACCCGCTTCAGCCTGGCCGGTGACGGCGAGTGCGCCAATCAACAAAGCCATGATGGGAAGTTTACGAATCATGATAAGTCCTCGGTTCTTCGACCCGGCGCCGCGGCCTGAGTCAGGCCCACAGTTGTCGCGGGGATACAGCTAAGACAGCAAATTTGCGAAATTCAGCACAGCCGCTGGGTAAATTTTGTGTAAGGTCTGTACCGGCTTCTTTACCCGGCTACGCGGCGCCACAAACAAGCCCAAATGATGATTCAGAACCCGGTGGGCTGGCCAATCCCGTCCATCCGAAAGTGCGTTTGAAGGAGAAGTTTCATGCAGATGAACCCGAACAAAGACACCCAATTGTGCATGTCCCTGTCCGGGCGGCCGGGGAATTTCGGTCTGCGTTTTCACAACCATTTGTATGAACAGCTGGGCCTGAACTTCTACTACAAGGCGTTCAGCAGCCAGGACCTGACCGGCGCGGTCGGCGGCATCCGGGCACTGGGCATTCGTGGCTGCGGCGTGTCCATGCCGTTCAAGGAAGCCTGCATTGCGCTGGTCGATGAGCTGGATGCGTCGGCGGCGGCGATCCAGTCGATCAACACCATCGTCAACACTGGCGGCCACCTCAAGGCCTACAACACCGATTACATCGCCGTCGCGCAATTGCTGGAAAGCAACGCGGTGCCGAAGGATTCCACCTTCGCCCTGCGCGGCAGCGGCGGCATGGCCAAAGCGGTGGCCAGCGCCCTGCGCGATGGTGGCTACAAGAACGGTTTGATTGTCGCCCGTAACGAGCGGGCCGGCCGCGCCCTGGCGGATTCGCTGGGTTATCGCTGGCAGGCCGAGCTGGGTGACGAGCGCCCGCAGATGCTGATCAATGTCACCCCGGTAGGCATGGACGGCGGGCCGGAGGCGGGGCAACTGGCGTTCGAGCCTGAAGTGATCATGGCGGCTGAGACTGTATTCGACGTGGTGGCGATCCCTTCGGAGACGCCGCTGATTGTGCGGGCGCGGGCCGAGGGCAAGCGAGTGATCACCGGGCTGGAAGTGATAGCGATCCAGGCGCTGGAGCAGTTTGTGCTGTACACCGGGGTGCGGCCGAATGAGGCGCAGTTTGCGGCGGCGGTGGATTTTGCGCGTAGCTGATTGATCTTTTAGTGGCTGGGCTGGCCTCTTCGCGAGCAGGCTCGCTCCCGCAGGTTGAGCTGGAATGCGATTGAATGTGGGAGCGAGCCTGCTCGCGAAGGCCGCGCTGCGGTTCTGGATCACTATCTATAATCCTCGCCAGCACGCACAGACCTGCCCACCACAAAAACCATAACCGAGGCCGCCCATGCATCCGCCCATCCTCAATCTCAACGAGGTCGAACTCGAAGCCCTTCCCGAAGCCCTGGCCCCTGAAGGCGACACCGCCGGTCGTTATCTGCAGCGTTTCGCGCGGATCGGCCAGCAACTCGGTGCGCAGAAACTCGGTTACCGTCTGTACGCGCTGCCAGCAGGCATGCGCGGTAGTCCATTCCACAGCCATCGGGTCAATGAGGAGATGTTCTACGTGGTGGCCGGGGAGGGCGAGGTGCGGTTGGGAGGTGAGCGTTTTCCGATCCGCGCCGGTGATGTGATCGCCTGCCCACCGGGCGGACCCGAGAAGGCGCATCAGATCATCAATACCAGCGCGGATGAGCTGCGTTATCTGGCGATCAGCACTCAGCAGCAGCCGGAGATCTGCGAGTATCCGGATTCGAACAAGTATGCGGTGATGGATAATTTCACGGTGGATGCCGAGGGCAAGGCCTCGGGCTTTGTCGCTGTCGCGCGGCAGGTGGATGGGGTGGATTATTGGGATGGGGAGTGATGCGGGCTGCTGAATATCGCGCAGACCCTGTGGGAGCGAGCCTGCTCGCGAAGGCGGCGGGTCATCCAAGATCGTGGTGACTGACACTACGCTTTCGCGAGCAGGCTCGCTCCCACAGAGGTTCTGTTGCGATTATTCGAGGCGGGCCAGGCGTTCTTCCAGTGCTGCGATCCGCGCTTCCAGTTCTTCGATACGCTCCAGGGAAACGCCAGCGCTCGAGCGCTCCCCAGGATTTTGCCGCGCCGCCAATATTGCCTCGATATCCGCCGGATCGCCCAAGGCGTGGGTGTAGCGATCCTCACGCTGCCCGGCCTGACGCGGAATCAATACCGCCAGACCGCGTGCGATCAGCCGTTCAAGCTGATGAACTACCTGCTCGGCGTCCTCGAACTCGTGCATGCGCCCGCTGCGGGTCAGCAGTTCGTTGACGGTCTGCGGGCCGCGCAGAAACATCAAACCCGTCAGAATCACCTGTGCCGGCACCAGTTCCAGCGCCTTGTCGACCTTGTGCTCCCAGCGGTCGGCGCGGCTGCCCATGACCAGCCGGGTAAACCCACGACCTTCCAGCGCCCGCAGGCTCTGCCCGACCTGACCCTGATTGAGGTTCATCACCGGCTCGCGACTGGTTTTCTGATTGCAGGCCAGCACCAGCGCGTTGAGGGTCAGCGGATAGGTTTCCGGGCTGGTGGCCTGTTTTTCGATCAGCGCACCGAGAATGCGGATTTCCGTGGCATTTAACCGTGGCTGTTCGGAGGTGGATTCTTGTTCGTTGCTCATCGCGCGTTCCCTCTGCAGTCGAAGCCGCCTAGCCTAATCCTTGCCAAACAAAAGGCAAGCCGTGTGCTCATCAAGCATGGCTATAATCGCCACCACGTATTACCCAGCCATCACATGAGACTGCCATGACCATTTCACTGTACGCCGCATCCGTCCCGGTTTTTCAACAAATGCTCAACGCCCTGAGCGATGTGCTGAAAAAGGCCGAAGCCCACGCCAGCGCGAAAAACATCGACCAGAGCGTTTTCCTGCAAGCGCGTCTGTACCCGGACATGTTCCCACTGGTGCGTCAGGTGCAGATCGCCGTGGATTTCGCCAAAGGCGTGTCGGCGCGTCTGGCCGAAGTCGAACTGCCGAAGTACGACGACACTGAAACTACCTTTGCCGAACTGCAAGCGCTGATCACCAAGGTTCTGGCCTTCATTGGCGAGATCAAGCCAGAGCAGATCGACGGCAAGGAAGGCATCGAAATCGTGACCCGTCCGGGCACGCCGAAAGAGAAGCGCTTCAGTGGTCAGGCGTATCTGCTGACTTACGGCTTGCCGCAGTTCTTCTTCCACGTCACCACCACCTACGCGCTGCTGCGTCATAACGGCGTTGAAGTGGGCAAGCGCGATTACATGGGCGCGTTCTAAACGCCCGGATACGAAAAGCCCGCCAAGGTTCGCGCCTTGGCGGGCTTTTGTTTTTCTGTGGGAGCGAGCCTGCTCGCGAATGCGGCGTATCAGGCGATATTAATACTGAATGTCTCGCCCCTTTCGCGAGCAGGCTCGCTCCCACAAGGTAAGGCGGTTACGCCGTACGCTGAGCTTTTTCTTCCTCGCCCAGGCAAGCCGCCGCTGTAAACAGCACGTCAGTCGACGAGTTTAGCGCGGTCTCCGCCGAATCCTGCAGCACGCCAATAATGAAGCCCACCGCCACGACCTGCATGGCAATCTCGCTCGGGATGCCGAACAGGCTGCACGCCAGCGGAATCAGCAGCAGCGAACCACCGGCCACACCCGAGGCACCACACGCGCAAATGGCTGCGACGACGCTGAGCAGGATTGCGGTCGGAATGTCCACAGCGATGCCCAAGGTGTGCACCGCCGCCAGGGTCAGCACGGTAATGGTGATCGCCGCACCGGCCATGTTGATGGTCGCACCCAGCGGGATCGATACCGAGTAGGTGTCTTCGTGCAGGCCCAGGCGCTTGCTCAATTCCAGGTTGACCGGAATGTTCGCCGCCGAGCTGCGGGTGAAGAACGCGGTAATGCCGCTTTCACGCAGGCACATCAGGGTCAGCGGGTACGGATTGCGGCGCAGCTTCCAGAACACGATCAGCGGGTTCATCACCAGCGCGACGAACAGCATGCAGCCCAGCAGCACCGCCAGCAGGTGCGCGTAGCCGAGCAGCGCGCCGAAACCGGAGGTGGCCAGTGTCGACGCGACCAGGCCGAAGATGCCCAGCGGCGCGAAGCGAATGACCACACGGACGATCACGGTGACGCCGTTGGACAAGTCACCCAGCACCTCGCGGGTGGTGTCGCCGGCATGCCGGATGGCAATGCCCATACCGATCGCCCAGGCCAGAATGCCGATGAAGTTGGCATTCATCAGCGCGCTGACCGGGTTGTCGACGACGCTCAGCAACAGGCTTTGCAGCACCTCACTGATGCCGCCGGGCGCAGTGACCGCAACGTTTTCCGTCGAAAGCACCAGATTCGACGGAAAGCTCATGCTGGCAACCACGGCCACCACCGCTGCGGCGAAAGTGCCCAGCAGGTAGAGGAACAGGATCGGCCGGATGTGGGTTTCCTGGCCGTGCTTGTGGTTGGCGATCGAGGCCATCACCAGCACGAACACCAGAATCGGCGCCACGGCTTTCAACGCCGAGACAAACACCTTGCCGATGAACGCGGTGGACTTCGCCAGCTCCGGTGCAATCAGGGCCAGGGCAATACCGGCGATCAGACCAATGACGATTTGGCTGACCAGACTCAGGCGTTTCAGGCGTTGCAGTAACGAAGGGGATGAAGCGGTCATAGCGGCATCTCTGTTTTTTATAGGGTGCGAAGCGTCGTGGGCAGTCACGAAACGCCTGTCGAAGTGACATCAACGCCGCCAAACGGCACGTTGAACGGCTGTACGATTTTCAGGGCGCGGACTTTATCACAGCCTAGGCGTGAACCTTCAGGCCTGTGCCGATCTGCCACCGGATCGGCCCGGCAGATCGGCAGTTTTGGGCAACTCAGTGCGGACGCAGTCTGTTAAGCTTCGCCATCCTCATTTTCAAGTTCTGCCAGCGGGCCTCCGGGTCATCGCTGGTGTCGTCGTTTTGCTGGAGTTGCGCATGCTGTTGCCTATTCTTCTGTTGTCCGCCGCCGGGTTCACGGTGCTGACCACGGAATTCGTCATTGTCGGCCTGTTGCCGGCGATCGCCCGAGACCTCGAAGTCAGCATCCCGCAAGCCGGGCTGCTGGTGACCTTGTTCGCCTTTACCGTGGCGCTGTTCGGCCCGTTTCTGACCGCGTATTTCGCCCGATTCGAACGGCGCAAACTGTTCATCAGCATTCTGATCATGTTCGGTCTGGCCAATACCGTTGCAGCGTTGGCGCCGAATATCTGGGTGATGGCCATCGCGCGTCTGATTCCGGCGTTGGGTTTGCCGGTGTTCTGGGCCTTGGCCAGCGAGACGGCGGTGGATATCGTCGGCCCGGATTTCGCCGGCCGCGCCATCGCCAAGATCGGTTTCGGCATCGTCTGCGCTACGGTGTTCGGCATTCCGGTCGGTACGCTGATTTCCGACGCGTTCGGCTGGCGCAGCGCCTTCGGCATTCTGGCGTTGATCGCGTTTGCCAAAGCCTTGCTGCTGTTTGTCTACCTGCCGAAAACCAGTCTGCACCAGCATCAGGTCAGCTTCCGTTCGCAGTTCAAGATCCTGCGCAGCCCGCTGATGCTCGGCCATATCTTGTTGTCGATTCTGGTGTTCAGCGGCATGTTCACCGCTTACACCTACCTTGCCGACATCCTCGAACGACTTGCCGGATTCAACGGCACCGTGGTCGGCTGGTGCCTGATGGCGTTTGGCGCAGTCGGGCTGATCGGCAACTCGCTTGGCGGGCGTGCGGTGGATCGGCATCCGCTGGGGGCGTCGGTGTTGTTCTGTGCGTTCATGATCGCGGGCATGGTCTCGCTGGTGCCGAACATTCATTCGCCAGTCGGCCTGGCGGTGGCGATGGGCATTTGGGGCGTGACCCAGGCGGCGTTGTTCCTGGTCAGCCATGTGCGCCTGATGAAAGCCGCGCCGGAAGCGCCGGCCTTCGCCGCGTCGCTGAACATCGCCGGAGCCAATCTCGGCATCGGCCTGGGCGCGATGGTCGGCGGCCGGGTGATCGACAGTGCCGGGCTGGGCTTTCTCGGCTTTGCCGCTGCCGGCTTCATTTTGCTTTCGGTGTTCCTCGCCATGGTGCTGATGACGCTGAAGCCGCGTGAAGTCTGCGCTTCATAACCCGGTAAACAGCTCGCGTCGGGCGCCCTCGGTAATCGCTACGATGCCAGGGTGCTTGACCTTGCGCTCCACCGAGATGGCATAGAACGACTCGCTCACGGCGTCGGTCTGGCCGATCAACTCGACGCCGTACTGGCGCTTCACTTCCTCGGCAATCACGCTCGGGCCAATAAAAATCCCGCTGCCGGATTGGCCGAAGGCCTGCATCAAAGCACTGTCATCGAACTCGCCGACAATCTGCGGCTGGATCTGCTGTTCGGCGAACCAGCGCTGCAAACGGCTGCGCACCACGGTTTCCGCGCCGGGAATCAGCAACGGTGCGCCGTGCAGGCTGCGCGGGAAATCCTGGCCATACTGCGCGGCAAGTTCGGCGGTGGCGAAGAAGCTGATCCCGCACTCACCGAGCTTCTGGCTGTAGCCTTTGATGTCCAGATGCGAAGGCATCGGGCTGTCGGAAATCACCAGATCCAGACGCTGGATGGCCAGATCAGCGAGCAGACGTTCGAGTTTGTCTTCGCGACAGGTGATGCGCAGCGGCTCGCTCAATTCCATGGTCGGCGCGATCAGGCGATAAACAATGGATTTGGGCACCACGTCGGCCACGCCGACGCGAAAGAGGATCTGCTGCTCGTTGGGCTGCGCTCGCAGCATCAGCTCCAGCTCGCCGCCCAGTTGAAACATCTGCTCGGCGTAGGGCAGGGCCTGGCGCCCGGCTTCCGTGAGCTCCAGCTGTCGGCCAACCCGGCGAAACAATTCCACGCCATAGGTTTGTTCGAGCAGTGAAATCTGTCCGCTGATCGTCTGTGGCGTCAGGTTCAGCTGCTCGCACGCCCGGACGATGCTGCCGGTTTTGGCTACAACCCAGAAGTAATGCAGTTGTCGGTAATTGAGCATAGTGATGGCCACTTCGTGAAAACCGAAGTATAGCCGCTAAAAATACGAATTTTCCTGAAGTGTTCATCTCCCTAGAATGCCCAGCCATCGACGGCCGGTGTGTGCGCCTGTCTGTTCATTCGAAGGAAACCTTATGAAATACACATTTCCCGCAGTGATGTTTGCGTCTTTACTGGTTCTGGCCGGTTGTGATCAGGCGGAAAAAAGCGCCCAACAACTGATGGGCGCGGCGGCTGAAACCGCCAAACAAGCAATCGACGACACCCATAAAGCCGCTGAGCAAGCGCTCAGCGATGCCACTGGTGGTTTGATCGAGAAAAAAGAAACACCGGAAAAACAAGCGGAAGAATCCGAATCTTCCTCCAAGACCATCTAAACCGTCTTACACAGAGTCAGGACTGACCCATGGAATATCTGTTAGAACTCGCCGCCAGCCCCACCGCTTGGGTTGCTTTGGCCACACTGGTGGTAATGGAAATCGTGCTCGGCATCGATAACCTGATCTTTATTTCGATCCTGACCAACAAATTGCCCGAACAGCATCGGCAGAAGGCGCGTCGTATCGGTATCGGCATGGCCCTGATTCTGCGTCTGGCCCTGTTGAGCACCATCGCGTTCATCGTGCAGTTGACCGAGCCTGTGATCGAAATCCTTGGCCAGGCGTTCTCCTGGAAGGACATGATCCTGATCGCCGGTGGCCTGTTCCTGGTGTGGAAGGCCACGACCGAGATCCATCACAGCATGGACCCGTCGCCGGAAGACCCGAAGACCGCGACTTCGACCGTAACCCTGGGTTTTGCCGCGGCCATCGGTCAGATCCTGATGCTCGACATGGTGTTCTCGATCGACAGCATCATTACCGCTGTCGGCATGACCGAACACTTGCCGATCATGATCATCGCGGTGGTGGTGTCGGTGCTGGTGATGCTGCTGGCGGCTGATCCGCTGGCCAAGTTCATCAACGACAACCCGACCGTGGTCATGCTGGCGCTGGGCTTCCTGATCATGATCGGCATGACGCTGATCGCCGAAGGCTTCGGCGCCCATGTTCCGAAAGGTTATGTGTACGCGGCCATGGCGTTCTCGGCCGGTATCGAAGTGTTGAACATGCTGTCGCGCCGGGCGAAGCAGAAGAAGGTTGTTCAGCAGGCGTAATCGCTGAGAACACAAAAAACCGCCTGGGCTGTTGAGCTCAGGCGGTTTTTTTTCGCTTTGATGTTGGGGGGTGTGGTTTAGAGCTTGCCCCTCATCGGAACGCCGCCCGCCCAGCCCTCTCCCGAGGGAGAGGGGGCCGGTCAGTTCCCTCTCCCTCCGGGAGAGGGCTAGGGTGAGGGGCTCTTGATCTTCAATGCGCAGCAGCGTGCCGCACTGGATGCTTCTCTGTTTCCTCAACCGGCATCGTCTGCACCGGATGATGCCGCCGCGAAATCCGCAGCACACCCCACAACATGGCAGTCGCCACGGCCAGCCAGCCGGCTATCAACATTACGATGGTCATGGTCAGGCTCATTGGTGCCTCCTCTTCGCCCTGCGTCGGGCGCTCGCTTTTCGCAATTCGCTCTATTTCAGTGACAGTCTAGTCAATGGGGTGTTTCAAGCTATTGACCAAAGGTCGTTAGTGACCAATCAGTTTGCTCTATGCAATCGCCCGCTCTGCCGTTTAAGGCTATACCTCTGGCGGGTGCGGCTCTATGATCGCTGGCGTTGCCGGAACACGATGACCGGCGTCTGGAAGAGAGTGATTGATGGTGCAGGTATTTTCTCGAGTGCGCGGAGCGTTGCTTGCCGGCGCTTGCGCGGTGGTGCTGAGCGGATGTGCGGGCAACGTAGCGCCAGAAGTCAAACGCTTGCCAGAGCGAGTTGAACTCAGCGGCACCTTCTATCGTGGCGAAGCCAACCAGAGTGGGCCACAGGTGCTGGCCAGTCTGCTGTCGCAACAAGGCATCGTCATCACCCCGGGCCTTCTGGAAAAACCGCTGCACTTGCCGGGGGCTGAGGACAAGCTGCAGCAGAACATGCAGAACCTCGCCCGCGAATATGGCCTGGTGGTTTATCCGCTCGACAGCCAGCTGCCAGCCTTGCTGACCCAGGTCGCGGCGGGCTACCCGGTCATGGTGCGTTTCAGTGAAGGTTCGGCATTCTGGGCCGAGCCGCGTTACGCGATCCTGTCCGGCTACGACCGCAACAAACAGAAGGTCCTGCTGCGCGCCGGCATGAATCGTCGGCAGTTGATGGATTTCGGCAGCTTTCAAGCAGCGCTCGAAAAGGCCGGTGGCTGGGCGATCCTGATTCAGAAACCGTCGCAGATCCCGGCTGCCGTCGACCGCTCCCTTTGGCTGAAAGCCGCCGATGAACTGGCCCAGGCCGGTGAAGAAAACGCTGCGGCGCAGGCGCGAAAGGCTCTGGCGGCGCAATAAACCTCCGTTCGTCATCTGCCGGGCACGACTGCGCCGGGCCGGCCTCTGAAGATTAATGCCCGTGCTTCGCGGGTGAATCAAGGAGGCAACATGGCAGATTCCCAAACCCCGAAAGGCCCACACTCGTCCGAACATTCCTCGGGCGATGATCTGGGCTTCGATCCGGATTCGCCGGACCTCGAGGATCCGCAAGTTGATCCGGTCGGTCCGGCTAAGGCCCCGCAGGATGTCGAGCCCGGTGAAGATCCGAAGAAACCGGCCAAGCCCTATGATCCGTTAGCCGATCTGAAACCTTGATGTGAGGTGCGTATGAGTACCGATTCAAGCTTCGATGACCACAAACCTGACAGCGTACCGACCACGCCGGAGCCGGAGGTTGATCCGGTGCTGGACCCGGACAGCCCGATGCGCGACCCGATGGCGCGGCCAAATGTGCTGACGCCGGACGTTTCGCCAGAGCCGAGCTCGGGCGATGGCATTCCTGATGACGACAAGATGCCACTGCCCAACGACTGACGCGCAGACGAAAAAAAGCCCCGAACATTCGGGGCTTTTTCATGATTGCCGGATCTACTTTGCCGCTTCGACCACGCCGCTCTGACGGCTCTTGAGGTTCTTGTCGGCTTTGTATTGCTGTGCCACGGCAGGCACGTTGGCGCTGCGCCCGGTTTCCACCCAGCTGCGGATACGGCTGGCGTCGGCAAAATGCGTGTATTTGCCGAACGCATCGAGAATCACGAGGGCGACCGGACGGTTGCCCATCTTCGTCACCAGCACCAGGCAATGGCCGGCCGGGTTGGTAAAACCGGTCTTGGTAATCTTGATGTCCCAATCGGCCTTATTGACCAAGTGGTCGGTATTGCGGAAGCCCAAGGTGTAGTTGGGCTTGCGGAACGCCACGGTCTTTTCCTTGGTGGTGGTCAGTTGCACCAGAAGCGGTTGCTTGTGCGCGGCCACCAGCAATTTGCTCAGGTCGCGGGCGGTGGAAACGTTGCGCTCTGACAGGCCGGTCGGCTCGACAAAGTGCGTGCTGGTCATGCCCAGCGCCTTGGCCTTGGCGTTCATTGCCGCAATAAAAGCAGCGTAGCCACCCGGATAGTGGTGCGCGAGGCTGGCGGCGGCGCGGTTTTCCGAAGACATCAAGGCGATCAGCAGCATCTCGCGGCGCGGCAGCTCACTCTTGAGTTTGACTCGGGAGAACACACCCTTCATTTCCGGAGTGTTCCTGATGTCGACATCGATCCATTCGTCCATGTTCTGTCGAGCTTCCACCACGACAAGGCCAGTCATCAGCTTGCTGACGGAAGCGATCGGTACGATCACGTCAGGATTGCTGGAATAAATGACTTTGTTGGTCTGCATATCCATGAGCAGGGCGCTGCCGGAAGCGATCTTCAATGTCGAAGCGTCACGTGGAGCAGCGGTGGTTTCCGCAGCGTTGATCGTTGGCGTGATGAATGTGCCTGTAACAGCAAACAACAGGCTCAGAATCGAGAGACGAATTTTCACGCGGGCGAACTCTAAAAGGTTGGATATACCGTTAGTTTGTAACGGGTTATTTCTCAAAACCGGCGCATTTTAGGAGTATGGCTGAAGAACTGTCGATGGTTGTTTGTAAGACCTGAAAATCTCGTGAAAAGGCCTGTAAAAAGAGCGGTTTCCGGCGAACGGTTGAAGTTTTTTCTCAGGCAAGAAAAACCCCGCACGAGGCAGGGTTCTGATGCGGCGTAAAAACCCGGTCAGACGTGCAGGGTTTCTGCGGCGTAGAGCGTGTTTTCCAGCAGGCAGGCGCGGGTCATCGGGCCAACGCCGCCCGGTACCGGGGTGATCCAGCCGGCGCGGGGCAGGGCGGTTTCGTAAACGACATCACCGACCAGTTTGCCGTCGTCCTGACGGTTGATGCCGACGTCGATCACGATCGCGCCTTCCTTGATCCACTCGCCCTTGACCAGGCCCGGCTTGCCGGCGGCGACGACCACCAGATCAGCGCGGCCGACGTGGCCCGCCAGATCCTTGGTGAAGCGGTGAGTCACAGTGACGGTGCAGCCGGCCAGCAGCAATTCCATGGCCATCGGGCGACCGACGATATTGGAGGCGCCCACGACTACCGCGTCCATCCCGTAAAGATCAGCGCCAGTGCTTTCCAGCAAGGTCATGATGCCTTTCGGGGTGCATGGGCGCAGCAGCGGAATACGCTGGGCCAGGCGGCCGACGTTGTACGGATGGAAACCGTCGACGTCTTTGTCCGGGCGGATGCGTTCCAGCAGCTTGGACGCGTCGAGGTGTTCGGGCAGAGGCAACTGCAGGAGAACGCCGTCGATAGCCGGATCGTCGTTGAGGCGATCGATCAGATCGGTCAGGGCGTCCTGAGTGGTGTCGGAGGGCAGGTCGTAGGCTTGAGAGAGGAAGCCAACCTCTTCACAGTCTTTACGCTTGTGCGAGACATAAACCTGAGAGGCAGGATCGCTGCCGACCAGGATCACCGCGAGGCCGGGCGTGCGCAGGCCTTGCTGGCGACGCTCGGCAACTCGTTGGGCGATCTGCTGGCGCAGGCTGGCGGCGATCGATTTGCCGTCGATTAGTTGTGCAGTCATTGCGCGTGATTAACCATCGAGAGGGGAAAAAATGAGAACGCATTCTCGCATGTCGAGCGGTGAGGGCAAAGGCGCTTGGTCAGCAAATTCCTCTAACTCCTTTAATTAAATGAATTTTTTTCAAAAAGGATTTGACGACCTTTGGAGCCCTCTATACTATTCGTCGCACTTGTCGGGCACAGCCTAGCACTGGTTAAGAAGGTGAAGCGGAATCAAGGTTCTGCGACGCTGGAAAGCACTTAGTTTGTAGTCCTTTAAGAGTACAGATTAACAAGGCGCCCGTAGCTCAGCTGGATAGAGCATCCGCCTTCTAAGCGGATGGTCGCAGGTTCGAGTCCTGCCGGGTGCGCCATTAGGCAGCTTTGGCACAAGTAACGCGATATGGTGGGCGTAGCTCAGTTGGTAGAGCACGGGATTGTGACTCCCGTTGTCGTGGGTTCGATCCCCATCGTCCACCCCATATTTCGAAAGGCGCCAGATTTAACGGTCTGGCGCCTTTGCTTTAAAAGCTTCATCCGCGGATGTGGTGGAATTGGTAGACACACTGGATTTAGGTTCCAGCGCCGCGAGGCGTAAGAGTTCGAGTCTCTTCATCCGCACCAAATAAAGCTTCATCTGTGCCTAGGGCCTGATGAAGTTTCGACAAAGAAGTTGTTTGGCTTTTTTGTTACGCAATATGGTGGGCGTAGCTCAGTTGGTAGAGCACGGGATTGTGACTCCCGTTGTCGTGGGTTCGATCCCCATCGTCCACCCCATATTTCGAAAGGCGCCAGATTTAACAGTCTGGCGCCTTTTTTGTTTTAGCGGTTTCGAAATCCGGCCATGGCCGATTTCGAGGCGCAGGGCAGGGCACTTCATCGCTTTTAAAGGATCGGATGACGCTGAACTGCTCGTCGTTCCGGTTTTGCTGGAACACCTGTCGGGGCGGATTTGATAGTTGCTTCTATATATAGAAGCGTTGCTGCAGAGCCCTGACGTGATCGCTTGTATTCGCCAGTGGAGTGCACGGCATTCGTGCGGCGCTCCCTATAAATTGCCTGCTGTTTTTTTACCCGTTTCCAGTAGGGTGACTTCTTGAGTTTGACCCACTAGAATGCATGCCCTTGATTCTGGGGTCGGAAACGGCCGGCTAACGTCTGTGCAACGAGGAATATCCATGCAAGTTTCTGTTGAAAATACTACTGCTCTCGAGCGCCGCATGAGCGTCACCGTGCCGGCAGAGCGCATCGAGACTCAGGTCAACAAGCGTCTGCAGCAGACTGCCCAAAAGGCCAAAATTGCTGGCTTCCGTCCAGGCAAAGTGCCAATGAGCGAAATCAAGCGCCGTTTCGGTGCTGATGCGCGTCAGGAAGCGGTAGGCGACGTCATCCAGTCTTCCTTCTACGAAGCTGTGGTCGAGCAGAAGCTCAACCCTGCCGGTTCGCCTTCGATCGAGCCAAAGTCGCTCGAAGCGGGCAAGGATCTGGAATACGTTGCTGTATTCGAAGTCTTCCCTGAGTTCACCGTTGCTGGCTTCGAAGGCATCACCGTTGAGCGTCTGAGCGCTGAAGTGGCTGACGCTGATCTGGACAAGATGCTCGACATCCTGCGCAAGCAGAACACCCGTTTCGAAGTGGCCGACCGTGCTGCCCAGAACGAAGACCAGT
This sequence comes from Pseudomonas sp. FP1762, assembly GCF_030687105.1. Taxonomy (NCBI): domain Bacteria; kingdom Pseudomonadati; phylum Pseudomonadota; class Gammaproteobacteria; order Pseudomonadales; family Pseudomonadaceae; genus Pseudomonas; species Pseudomonas sp. FP1762. The sequence goes on along the minus strand of NZ_CP117458.1, from coordinate 3,862,251 downwards.
TGAACATCGATTTCGTTGGCAAGGTTGACGGCGAAGTGTTCGCTGGCGGCTCCGCCAAGGGCACTCAGCTGGTGCTGGGTTCCGGCCGCATGATCCCGGGCTTCGAAGAAGGCCTGGTTGGCGCTAAAGCCGGCGAAGAACGCGTTCTGAACCTGACCTTCCCTGAGGACTATCAGAACCTGGACCTGGCTGGCAAAACCGCCGAGTTCACCGTGACCGTCAACACTGTATCCGAGCCTAAGCTGCCTGAGCTGAACGAAGAGTTCTTCGCTCAATTCGGCATCAAGGAAAGCGGCATCGACGGCTTCCGCACCGAAGTTCGCAAGAACATGGAGCGTGAACTGCGTCAGGCAATCAAATCCAAGGTCAAGAATCAGGTAATGGACGGTCTGCTGGCCACCAACCCGATCGAAGTGCCAAAGGCTCTGCTGTCCAACGAAGTTGACCGTCTGCGCGTGCAAGCTGTTCAGCAGTTCGGCGGCAACATCAAGCCAGATCAACTGCCGGCCGAGCTGTTCGAAGAGCAAGCCAAGCGCCGCGTCGTGCTGGGTCTGATCGTTGCTGAAGTGGTCAAGCAGTTCGATCTGAAGCCTGATGAAGCTCGCGTTCGCGAAATGATTCAGGAAATGGCTTCCGCTTACCAGGAGCCAGAGCAGGTCGTGTCGTGGTACTACAAAAACGAGCAGCAGCTGAACGAAGTGCGTTCGGTTGTGCTGGAAGAACAAGTTGTGGATACTGTTCTGCAGAAAGCTAGTGTGACCGACAAATCGGTCTCCTACGAAGAAGCAGTCAAGCCGGTAGAAGCTCCAGCAGCCGACTGATTGATTTTGCGTTAGAAGTGCACACCATAAGCCAGCTCTCGAGCTGGCTTATGCGTATTCAAGACATAACTATTTGGGAGCGACTGCAGAGCATGTTCCGTAATTCTTATATTCAGCAGAACTCTGATATCCAGGCCGCCGGCGGCCTGGTCCCGATGGTTGTCGAGCAGTCCGCTCGTGGCGAACGCGCCTACGACATCTACTCGCGCCTGCTCAAGGAGCGAGTGATCTTTCTGGTGGGCCCGGTAGAGGACTACATGGCCAACCTGATCTGTGCGCAACTGCTGTTCCTTGAAGCGGAAAACCCGGACAAGGACATCCATCTGTACATCAACTCGCCGGGCGGTTCGGTGACTGCCGGCATGTCGATCTACGACACCATGCAGTTCATCAAGCCGAACGTGTCGACCACCTGCATCGGTCAGGCGTGCAGCATGGGCGCATTCCTGCTTACCGCAGGTGCACCGGGCAAGCGTTTCTGCCTGCCGAACTCGCGCGTGATGATTCACCAGCCACTGGGCGGTTTCCAGGGCCAGGCGTCGGACATCGAAATCCACGCCAAGGAAATCCTCTTCATCCGCGAGCGTCTGAACATGCTGATGGCCAAGCACAGCGGCCGTACTCTGGAAGAAATCGAGCGCGATACCAATCGCGACAACTTCATGAGTGCCGAAGCTGCGAAGGAATACGGCCTGATCGACGAAGTGATCAACCAGCGTCCAGCTTAATATAAGCAGCGCAAAACAGGCCTGATCGGCATGTCCGATCAGCGGCGGGCTTGAAAAAGCCCGCAATAGCCTTCATCTTGTGTTGCAAGCCTATCGGATTTGGATCGAACGAATGACTGACACCCGCAACGGCGAGGACAACGGCAAGCTGCTCTATTGCTCCTTCTGTGGCAAAAGCCAGCATGAAGTGCGCAAATTGATTGCCGGCCCCTCGGTCTTTATCTGCGACGAGTGCGTCGACCTGTGCAATGACATCATCCGCGAGGAGGTGCAGGAAGCACAGGCCGAAAGCAGCGCGCATAAATTGCCTTCGCCTAAAGAAATCAGCGGCATCCTTGACCAGTACGTCATTGGTCAGGAGCGTGCGAAAAAGGTTTTGGCCGTAGCGGTGTACAACCACTACAAGCGCCTGAACCAGCGTGACAAAAAGGCTGACGACGTCGAACTCGGCAAGAGCAACATCCTGCTGATCGGCCCGACAGGCTCCGGTAAAACCCTGCTGGCTGAAACACTGGCCCGCTTGCTGAACGTTCCGTTCACCATTGCCGACGCAACCACCCTCACTGAGGCCGGTTACGTGGGTGAAGATGTCGAGAACATCATTCAGAAGCTGCTGCAGAAGTGCGATTACGACGTAGAGAAAGCCCAGATGGGCATTGTCTACATCGATGAAATCGACAAGATTTCCCGCAAGTCCGACAACCCGTCGATCACCCGCGATGTTTCCGGTGAAGGCGTGCAGCAGGCCTTGCTCAAGTTGATCGAAGGCACGGTCGCTTCGGTACCGCCGCAAGGTGGCCGCAAGCATCCGCAGCAGGAATTCCTGCAGGTCGACACCCGTAACATCCTGTTCATCTGCGGTGGTGCGTTCTCCGGCCTGGAAAAGGTCATTCAGAACCGTTCCACCAAAGGCGGCATCGGCTTTAACGCCGAAGTGCGCAGCAAGGAAGAGGGTAAGAAGGTTGGAGAATCCCTGCGTGAAGTCGAGCCTGACGATCTGGTCAAGTTCGGTCTGATCCCGGAATTCGTCGGTCGTCTGCCGGTCCTGGCGACACTGGATGAGCTCGACGAGGCTGCGCTGATGCAAATCCTCACCGAGCCGAAAAATGCTCTGACCAAACAGTATGCCAAGCTGTTCGAGATGGAAGGCGTGGATCTGGAATTCCGTTCCGACGCGCTGAAATCGGTCGCCAAGCGTGCGCTGGAACGTAAAACCGGTGCCCGTGGCCTGCGTTCGATTCTCGAAGGTGTATTGCTCGACACGATGTATGAAATCCCCTCGCAGTCCGAGGTGAGCAAAGTCGTGATCGATGAAAGCGTGATCGAAGGCAAGTCCAAGCCACTGTATATCTACGAAAACAGTGAGCCGACGGCCAAGGCAGCGCCGGACGCGTAAGCGTCCACCGCGCCGCAACAAGGAAGGGGCCTTCGGGCCTCTTTTTTTTTATGTCGATTTTTACACCCGCTTTGCGCTTGTTTTTTTTCGAGGCAGCCCCCATCTTGGTTTCAAGCTTAATTCCATCTGATTACGGCCATACGGCCGCCGTAGAGGCGAAATCATGAAGACAACCATCGAATTGCCTCTCCTGCCATTGCGTGATGTCGTGGTTTATCCGCACATGGTTATCCCGCTGTTCGTGGGGCGCGAGAAATCCATCGAAGCCCTCGAGGCAGCGATGACGGGTGACAAGCAGATTCTGCTGCTGGCCCAGCGAAACCCGGCTGACGATGATCCCGGTGAAGACGCTCTCTATCGCGTAGGTACGATTGCCACGGTACTGCAACTGCTGAAGCTGCCTGATGGCACTGTCAAGGTTCTGGTCGAAGGCGAGCAGCGTGGCACCGTCGAACGCTTCAGCGAAGTCGATGGCCACTGCCGCGCCGAAGTTTCTCTGATCGAAGAAGTCGACGCCGCCGAGCGCGAGTCGGAAGTCTTCGTGCGCACGCTGCTGTCGCAGTTTGAACAATACGTCCAGCTGGGCAAGAAGGTTCCGGCTGAAGTCCTGTCGTCGCTCAACAGCATCGATGAGCCCGGTCGTCTGGTCGACACCATGGCCGCGCACATGGCGCTGAAAATCGAGCAGAAGCAGGAAATCCTCGAGATCATCGATCTGTCGGCCCGTGTCGAGCACGTGCTGGCACTGCTGGATGCCGAAATCGACCTGCTCCAGGTTGAAAAACGCATTCGCGGCCGCGTCAAAAAGCAAATGGAGCGCAGCCAGCGCGAGTACTACCTGAATGAGCAGATGAAGGCCATTCAGAAAGAACTCGGTGACGGCGACGAAGGCCACAATGAAATCGAAGAGCTGAAAAAGCGCATCGATGCTGCCGGCCTGCCGAAAGATGCGCTGGCCAAGGCCACCGCTGAGCTGAACAAGCTCAAGCAGATGTCGCCGATGTCGGCTGAAGCCACCGTGGTGCGTTCCTACATCGACTGGCTGGTGCAAGTGCCGTGGAAGGCGCAGAGCAAAGTACGCCTCGACCTGGCCCGTGCGGAAGACATTCTCGACGCCGATCACTACGGCCTCGAAGAGGTCAAGGAGCGCATCCTTGAATACCTCGCCGTGCAGAAGCGCGTGAAGAAAATCCGTGGTCCGGTGTTGTGCCTGGTCGGTCCTCCAGGTGTGGGTAAAACCTCGCTGGCGGAATCGATTGCCCATGCCACCAATCGCAAATTTGTACGTATGGCCTTGGGCGGCGTGCGTGACGAAGCGGAAATTCGTGGTCACCGCCGGACCTACATTGGTTCGATGCCGGGAAGATTGATTCAAAAGATGACAAAAGTGGGCGTACGCAACCCGCTGTTCCTGCTCGATGAAATCGACAAGATGGGCAGCGACATGCGTGGCGACCCGGCTTCGGCGTTGCTGGAAGTGCTCGATCCCGAGCAAAACCACAACTTCAACGATCACTATCTTGAAGTCGATTACGACCTGTCCGATGTGATGTTCCTGTGCACCTCGAACTCGATGAACATCCCGCCAGCGCTGCTGGACCGGATGGAAGTCATCCGTCTGCCGGGTTACACCGAAGACGAGAAGATCAACATCGCTGTGAAATACCTCTCGCCGAAACAGATCGCCGCCAATGGTCTGAAGAAGGGCGAGCTGGAGTTCGATGAGGAAGCGATTCGCGACATCATCCGTTATTACACCCGTGAAGCGGGCGTGCGGGGCCTCGAGCGACAGATCGCCAAGGTCTGCCGCAAGGCAGTCAAAGAGCATGCGCTGGAAAAACGCTTCTCGGTAAAAGTGACAGCTGACCTGCTCGAGCATTTCCTCGGCGTGCGCAAGTTCCGCTACGGCCTGGCCGAGCAGCAGGATCAGGTGGGGCAGGTGACTGGCCTGGCGTGGACTCAGGTTGGCGGTGAATTGCTGACTATCGAAGCCGCAGTGATTCCGGGTAAAGGTCAACTGATCAAGACCGGTTCGCTGGGTGATGTGATGGTCGAATCGATCACTGCCGCACAGACCGTTGTGCGCAGCCGCGCCAAGAGTCTGGGCATCCCGCTGGACTTCCACGAGAAGCGCGACACGCACATTCACATGCCGGAAGGTGCTACGCCGAAAGACGGCCCAAGTGCTGGCGTCGGTATGTGCACGGCGTTGGTTTCGGCATTGACCGGTATTCCGGTGCGCGCCGATGTCGCCATGACCGGTGAGATCACTCTGCGTGGGCAAGTGCTGGCAATTGGCGGTTTGAAAGAAAAACTGCTGGCGGCTCACCGCGGCGGAATCAAGATTGTGATTATTCCGGAAGAAAACGTCCGCGATCTGAAGGAGATTCCTGACAATATCAAGCAGGATCTGCAGATCAAGCCGGTTAAATGGATTGACGAGGTCCTGCAAATTGCGCTGCAATACGCGCCGGAGCCCTTGCCGGATGTGGCTCCGGAGATAGTTGCCAAGGACGAAAAACGCGAGTCTGATGCCAAGGAAAGAATTAGCACGCATTAATACGTTTTAGCCTGGGGGGCTTTCCTTGACAGCATTTTAGAGCCCTTGTTATAAAGCGGCTCTTAAGTGTCTGTAGGCCATTCAGCACTCGTTTTTGCTTTCACCAAAAAACTTAGAAACATCTCAAAATAGATATAAGGGGACTTAGAGTGAACAAGTCGGAACTGATTGATGCTATCGCTGCATCCGCTGATATCCCGAAAGCTGCTGCTGGCCGTGCGCTGGACGCTGTAATCGAATCCGTCACTGGCGCTCTGAAGGCTGGCGACTCCGTTGTTCTGGTTGGTTTCGGTACTTTCTCCGTGACTGACCGTCCGGCTCGTACCGGTCGCAACCCGCAAACTGGCAAGTCTCTGGAAATCCCGGCTGCCAAGAAGCCAGGTTTCAAAGCCGGTAAAGCGCTGAAAGAAGCTGTTAACTGAGTTTCCAGGTTTTTACCCATCCGGGTCGGGGTCAAGCCTGACTTGGCAGCGGAGCGGTAGAGCAGGTGGCTGGAACAGGCACCTGTAACGCCGGGATCGAGGGTTCGAGCCCTGTCCGCTCCGCCAGTTACGAGAAGGCGCATCCTCGGATGCGCCTTTCTTCTATCCGGATTCTACCCACGCTCCACGGTTGCCTAAATTGAAGTTCAACCGTTTCTGGGGGACGCATGCTGCAAAATATCAGGGACAATTCACAAGGCTGGATTGCCAAGACCATTATCGGGGTCATCGTTGCACTGATGGCCCTGACCGGTTTCGATGCCATTTTCCAGGCCACGACTCACAAGAACGAGGCGGCCAAGGTCAACGGTGACGAAATCAGCCAGAACGAGCTGAGCCAGGCCGTTGATATGCAACGCCGTCAGCTGATGCAACAACTGGGCAAGGACTTCGATGCGTCCTTGCTCGACGAAAAAATGCTCCGCGAATCGGCGCTCAAAGGCCTGATCGACCGCAAGTTGCTGCTGCAAGGCGCCGAACAGGCGAAGTTCTCGTTCTCCGAAGCCGCGCTGGATCAAGTGATCCTGCAGACGCCTGAATTCCAGGTCGACGGCAAGTTCAGCTCCGAGCGCTTCGACCAGGTGATCCGTCAACTGGGCTACAGCCGCATGCAGTTCCGTCAGATGCTGGCTCAGGAAATGCTTATCGGCCAGTTGCGCGCTGGTGTTGCCGGCAGCGGTTTCGTCACCGACGCCGAAGTGCTGGCTTTTGCCCGTCTGGAAAAACAGACCCGTGATTTCGCCACTCTTAACGTCAAGGCCGACCCGGCTGCGGTCAAGCTGACCGATGACGAGGTCAAGGCTTACTACGACGAGCACGCCAAGGAATTCATGACGCCGGATCAGGTGATCATCGATTACGTCGAGCTGAAGAAATCGTCGTTCTTCGATCAGGTTGCGGTCAAGGATGAAGATCTTGAGGCGGCTTACCAGAAAGAGATCGCCAACCTGTCGGAACAGCGTCGTGCCGCGCACATCCTCATCGAAGTGAACGACAAGACTACCGAAGCGCAGGCAAAGGCGAAGATCGACGAAGTCCAGGCGCGTCTGGCCAAGGGCGAGAAGTTCGAAGCGTTGGCCAAGGAGTTCTCGCAGGATCCGGGTTCCGCCAACAATGGTGGTGACCTTGGTTATGCCGGTCCTGGCGTTTACGACCCGGCTTTCGAAAAAGCGCTGTACTCCTTGTCGAAAGACCAGGTGTCCGAGCCGATTCGTACCGACTTCGGTTATCACCTGATCAAGCTGTTGGGCGTGGAAGCGCCTGAAGTGCCGACCCTGGCCAGCCTGAAAGACAAGCTGACCCGCGAGCTGAAAGCCGCTCAGGTCGAGCAGCGTTTTGTTGAGGCGACCAAGCAACTGGAAGACTCGGCGTTCGAAGCTTCTGACCTGGCGCAGCCAGCAGCGGATCTGAAACTGACCGTGCACACTTCCAAACCGTTCGGCCGTGAAGGTGGCGAAGGTGTTGCAGCCAACCGTGCCGTGGTCACTGCCGCGTTCAGCCCGGAAGTGATTGATGAAGGTGCCAACAGCACCGCCATCGAGCTGGATCCGGAAACCGTGATCGTGCTGCGGGCCAAGGAGCATCTCAAGCCTGCGCAATTGCCACTGGAAAGCGTCAGCGCGGCGATCCGCACTCAGTTGACCAAGGAGCACGCCAGTGCCGAGGCCAAGACCCGCGCCGAGAAGCTGATCGCTGATCTGCGCGACGGCAAGGCGCCGCTGGACAAGGCCATTGACGGTCAGAACTGGAAGATCACCGAAGCGGCCACCCGTGGTCAGGAAGGGGTTGATCCGGCTGTGCTGCAGGCACTGTTCCGTATGCCGAAGCCGGCTGCCAAGGACAAGCCGACGTTCTCCAGCGTTACCTTGCCGGATGGCAGCCTGATGGTGGTGCGCCTCAACGGTGTTAACGAAGCTGCTGCGCCTACTGATGAAGAGAAGGCGCAATATCGTCGCTTCCTGGCTTCCCGTGAAGGGCAGCAGGACTTTGCGGCGTATCGCAAGCAGTTGGAAGCTGAGGCGAAGATCGAGCGGTTCTGATCTTTTGACTGACGTTTGAAGGAGCCCCGGCCTGGTTGGTCGGGGCTTTTTTGTTTTTTGGGCGTGGCGGCCTTTGGGCCGGCCATGCTCTGGGTGGTTTGGGTGAATATCCGTTTCTTCGGGTGCGGCGGCTGGCGGTTTCGCCCTTACGGCGAGGCACTTTTTCCAGACGCCGAAAAAGTACCCAAAAAGGCTTGCTCCTACGTTCGGCCCTCGCAGGCTCGGGTTCCTTCGCTGCGGGATCGATCCGGGCGCAGCGGCTCCGGTTTGCTTCGCTGCACCTCCTTCCGCTGTGTCTGGCTGCGCCAGACGGTCGCTGCGCTCCCACGCCCGGATCAATCCCTCCACTCAGCCTTCCGACGTCGCCGGTGGATCAAAAGCAAGATCAGAAGCACTCGAGCTTGCGCTCATTGTGTAGGAGCTGCCGAAGGCTGCGATCTTTTGCTTTTGCCTTTCTGTGGGAGCGAGCCTGCTCGCGAAGGCGGCTTGGCAGCCGACCTGATCTTGAGTTTTTACCTTTCTTTTGCTTTAGAACACGCCGGTCGGTTCTGGGGTGTTATGGCCGTCGAGCCGACAAGCCATGGCGAAATTGCGCGCGTTGATCGATCATTTGTCCACGCGGCTTTTTCCTGACGGCCATGACCGGTAAAGTTGTAACCGATTCTTGACACTATTCCATGCGCCATGGGGCAACGATCTGTTGCACAATACGCCCCGGACTGTTTTCCCTCAGGATGTTCAATGTTGATTTCCACTCCCATGCGTGTTGTCGGGCTGGCGCTGTTATTGACTGCGGTGGCCGGTTGTTCGAAGGACAAGCCGATCTATGAGCATGAGAACTTCGATGACTCCGGCACCTTTTCGCGCAATTACCCGGTAACCGACACCGCCAGTTGCGAAGCGGCCCGGCGCGCGTTGCTCAGTCAGGGCTACATCATTACCAGCAGTGATCCGAAGCTGGTCAGCGGGCACAAGAGCTTCCAGCAGACCGGCGAGACGCACCTCGAGATCAGCTTCAACGTGGTCTGCGCCGAAGATGGCAGCGCCGGGCATCATGCGACGGTGTTCGCCAACGCCTTGCAGGACCGTTATGCGCTGAAGAAGACCAACAACTCGGCCAGCCTCGGGGTTGGTGTGTTGGGCTCGGTGTCGATGCCGATCGGCTCCTCGGACGACTCGATGGTCAAGGTCGCCAGTGAGACGGTCATTGCGCAGAAGTTCTACGAGCGTTTCTTCACGCTGGTGGAGCAGTTCCTGCCCGCCGATGCGAAGAAAGCTGCACACATCGAAGAAAAGCCGAAAACCGATCTTGGTGTGCCAGAACCAAAAGCGGCACCTGCACCTGCGCCTCTGGCGCCGACACCTGCAGCGGAACCGGTCCCCGTGCCGGCTGCGGAAACTGCACCGGCCCCGGTTGAAACCGCGCCAGTGAGTTCCGAACCGATGGTGCCCCCAGCGGAGTCGACGCCGATTACGCCTGCGCCAGCGCCCGTGGAAGAGCCAGCGCCGGCCAGCGAAACCATCACTCCGCCGACCAACCCGGATATTCCGCCACCATCCGAGCCGATTCCGGCGATGCCGGCTTCGGGCCAATAAGAAACCAAGCGAAACCCTGTGGGAGCGAGCCTGCTCGCGAAGCGGTGTATCAGTCGACAGATGATTAGACTGACACACCGCTTCGCGAGCAGGCTCGCTCCCACAGTGGTTTTCGGGTTGGCTTAAAATCTGGTAACACACCTGCGGCATCATCGCCGCGATAAATCCCCAACCACCTGCTACGTTTTATTCATGAAGGCAGCGTTTCACTTTTCCTTCACACGGGCACTTTATGCTCGGGGCACAGGTCGATTGATCAGGCCATTTTCATAGCGAGCAGTTGGGGGATTCATACGATGGATGAGTATCAGGAAGAACTGCTCGAATACCAGGCCTTTGAACTGGATCAACCAGAGCCGGCTGACGACGCGACGGAACTCTGAGCTTCAGGCTCCCGAGCGGTAATTTCGTCGGGATTCGCCGGGCGTCTGCCCGCTCCAGCGCTTGAATGCGCGCTGGAAGGCTTCAGCTGAGGCGAAGCCCAGCAGGTAGGCGATTTCGCCGAATGCCAGTTCGGTGTCGCGGATGTAGGTCATCGCCAGGTCGCGGCGTGTGTCATTGAGGATCGCGCGAAATTGCGTGCCTTCCTCAGTGAGCTTGCGCCGCAAGGTCCAGGTCGGCAGTTTCAGGCGTGCCGCGACTTCTTCTAGATCCGGCTCGCGGCCGCCATTGAGCAGCGGGCCGAGCAATTGGGTGATGCGCTCGCGCAAACTGCGGGTGCGGGTCAGTTGTTCCAGCTCCCGCTCGCACAATTGCAGCAGATGTCGCCAGGTGCTCGGGCAATGTTCAGGGTTGCGCAGGGCGAGGCTGCTCAGGCTCAGGCGCAGTTGGTTGCGCTCGGCGCTGAACTGGATCGGGCAGTCACCGAGCATTGTGTAGGCGTCGCGGTAATCCGGCGCTTCGAATTCGATTTCGATTCTCTCTGCGCGCAACGTTTCGCCGCAAAGGCTCGACAACTGATGCAGCCAGCCGGCGAGGATCGAGTCGACCACGAAGCGGTTATAGGCGTTGTATGGGCTGATCGAGTAGAAGCGCAACCAGGCACCGTTGGCATCTTCATGAAAACTGGACTGCCCGCGATAGTTCGAGCCGTAAAGCGGCTCGAAGCGCGTCAGGCAGCGGGCCGCTTCACGCACGGTGGGTGCTTGCGCCGCAGTGATGCCGGCCAGACCGGCTTGATTCAAGCGGATCATTCGGCCCATGCGCAGGCCCAGGGCCGGGTCGCCGGTGAGTTGAATCGCCGCATGGCCCAGGCGCATGTAACGCGGGATCGACAATCGCGCCCCGGCCTCGGCCAGTCGCGCTGCATCAAGGCCATATTGTTCAAGCAGAGGCAGCGGATCGACGTCGTGGCTGCGCACGGCGTCGGCCAGACTATGGACGAAACCCACCGACAGATCCCCGAGGCGCATCGGCTGCGGCTTCATGGTTTACAGCCAGACGTTCAGCAAGCGCGCACCACGGGCCTCGCCATCGGCGAACTGCTGGCCGTTGCTGCTGAGGAAGCTTGTGCCGGTACTCGACTTGTCCCAGAACTGCCCGCGCATGAACACACTGACGCCGGCAATCGCGCGGCTGCTCGGTGGTTGTGCGGTGAGGGTCAGTCGGTGCCAGGCCTGACCTTCACTGAGGTCGCCGGGCTTGAGGCTGACCGAGCCCGGCGTGCTCGAACCCTTGTAGCCACGCCATGGCTTGTCCCAGGCGCCTTGGCCAATAACCTGCGCCGGCACGGCCACCAGTTGCGCGCCTTGCTCATCGAGGGTGCGGTAGTTGCCGGGGTACCAGCTGTCACTGCCGATCAGGATGCCCAGGCGTCCGGCCGGGGTATCGACGACCTGTATGGCGTGTTTGTCTTCGGCCTTAATCACACCTTGCTGATCAAAGATCGGATGCATCTGCCGCTGCGGCTGGCCCAACGGTACGCCGTCGCGACCAAACACCACGCTGCTGTTGAACAGGGCGCCGCTGCCGGGCTTGAGCCGGCCGTCGCGGATGCTTGGCTCCGGCAGCACGATGGAGCCTGCCACCAGGGTGACCTGGAACTCCTTGGCCAGACCGCCGAACAGCGCTTGGTAATCCTTGGCCATGGCCTTCGCTTTCATCCGCAGATAAGCGTCATCCAGGCGTTGCTCGCCCTTGGCCCGCAGCCACGCTCGGGCAAACAGCAGTGGATTGCTCGCCGCCAGCCAGTTCATTGCCTCCGCCAGCGTTGGCGCCTGATACAACTCGTCTTTCTCGCCGCTGATCATCAACCAGGTGCCGACGTGCTCGGGCAACACCACCACGGTTTTTTCGTTGAGCAAGCCTTGATCACGGGCCTGCTGCAGATACGCCGCGAGTTTGCGGTGCAGGCGTGCGGAGCTTTGGTAATCGGTGGGGAACAGTTCGGGCTGGATGCCGAGCAGATTGCCACGATCGCCGGGCGTGCCCTGATTGACGGCGAGCTTGATGCGCAGGTCCGACAGGTAATGTCCCGCCGGCCGGTCTGCCGCCCACATGGCGTAGGTGGTCAGGGCGGCAACGAGGGCCATGGAGAAAAACAGATACAGAAGTTTGCGCATGAAAACCAACAACAACCGGGTACAGGATGTGCCGACTAGGGTAGGGCCCATGGCCCGGGTTGCCAAGGGGCGCTGCGCATTTGGATCAATAACTTGTCAGTTACGGTCATTGAGTGACAGCGGTGCGACTCTTAGTCTGTCGAACATGACTGACGGGGGACGCAGAGCTCCCGCAACTTTTCCGTGATCGCTCGTTGTGGAGTTACCGATGACCGCCGCTCATTACCCGCATCTGCTGGCCCCGCTGGACCTGGGATTCACCACGCTGCGCAACCGTACCCTGATGGGCTCGATGCACACTGGCCTTGAAGAAAAGCCGGGTGGCTTCGAGCGCATGGCGGCGTACTTCGCCGAACGTGCCCGTGGCGGTGTCGGCCTGATGGTCACCGGCGGCATCGGCCCGAATGACGAGGGCGGGGTGTATTCCGGCGCGGCCAAGCTCACTACCGAGGAAGAGGCGCTCAAGCACCGCATCGTCACTCGCGCGGTGCACGAGGCGGGTGGCAAGATCTGCATGCAGATCCTCCACGCCGGGCGTTATGCCTACAGCCCGAAACAGGTAGCACCGAGCGCGATTCAGGCGCCGATCAACCCGTTCAAGCCCAAAGAGCTGGACGAAGAGGGCATCGAAAAGCAGATCAGTGATTTCGTCACCTGCTCGGTATTGGCGCAAACCGCCGAATACGACGGCGTCGAGATCATGGGCTCGGAAGGTTACTTCATTAACCAGTTCCTCGCCGCGCACACCAACCACCGCACCGACCGCTGGGGTGGCAGCTACGAAAACCGCATGCGCCTGCCGGTAGAAATTGTCCGTCGTGTGCGCGAAGCGGTCGGGCCGAATTTCATCATCATCTTCCGCCTGTCGATGCTCGATCTGGTCGAAGGTGGCAGCACCTGGGATGAAATCGTCATGCTGGCCAAAGCCATCGAGCAGGCCGGTGCGACCATCATCAACACTGGTATCGGCTGGCACGAAGCGCGGATTCCGACCATCGCCACCAAGGTTCCGCGTGCAGCGTTCAGCAAGGTCACGGCCAAGTTGCGCGGCTCGGTGAGCATCCCGCTGATCACCACCAACCGCATCAATACCCCGGAAATTGCCGAGCAGATTCTTGCCGAGGGCGATGCCGACATGGTCTCCATGGCCCGACCATTCCTCGCCGATCCGGACTTCGTCAACAAAGCCGCCGAAGGCCGCGCCGACGAAATCAACACCTGCATCGGCTGCAACCAGGCGTGCCTCGACCACACCTTTGGCGGCAAGCTCACCAGTTGCCTGGTCAACCCGCGCGCCTGCCACGAAACCGAACTCAATTACCTGCCGGTGCAGCAGATCAAGAAAATCGCCGTGGTCGGTGCCGGCCCTGCCGGCTTGTCTGCCGCCACCGTGGCCGCCGAGCGCGGTCATCAGGTGACGTTGTTCGATTCGGCCAGTGAGATCGGTGGCCAGTTCAACATTGCCAAGCGCGTGCCGGGCAAGGAAGAGTTTTTCGAAACCCTGCGCTACTTCAACCGCAAACTGCAAACGACGAATGTCGAGGTATGCCTGAACACCCGCGTCGACGTGGCCAAGTTGGTTGAAGGCGGCTACGACGAAATCATTCTCGCCACCGGTATCGCCCCGCGCGTGCCGGCGATTCCGGGCGTCGAGAATGCCAAGGTGCTGAGTTATCTGGACGTGATCCTCGAGCGCAAACCGGTCGGCAAGCGTGTCGCGGTAATCGGTGCTGGCGGGATCGGTTTCGATGTCTCCGAATTCCTCGTTCATCAAGGCGTGGCCACCAGTCTTGATCGCGCGGCGTTCTGGAAAGAGTGGGGCATCGACACGCAACTGGAGGCCCGTGGTGGTGTGGCGGGAATCAAAGCGGCACCGCATGCGCCGGCCCGTGAGGTGTTCCTGTTGCAGCGCAAGAAAACCAAGGTCGGCGACGGTCTGGGCAAAACCACCGGCTGGATTCATCGCACCGGTCTGAAGAACAAACAGGTGCAGATGCTCAACAGCGTCGAATACCTGAGCATCGATGACCAAGGCTTGCACATTCGCATCGGCGAATCCGGCGAGCCGCAACTGCTGGCAGTGGACAACATCGTGATCTGCGCGGGGCAGGATCCGTTGCGTGAATTGCACGACGGTCTGGTTGAAGCCGGGCAGAACGTGCACTTGATCGGCGGCGCGGATGTGGCGGCGGAGCTGGACGCCAAGCGGGCGATCAATCAAGGTTCGCGGCTGGCGGCTGAGTTGTAAACACATTCTGTAGGAGCTGCCGAAGGCTGCGATCTGTTGATCCTGATTTCAAAAGCAAGATCAAAAGATCGCAGCCTGCGGCAGCTCCTACTAGTATGTGGTCTTTTCCAGATTGTGCAGTGCCCATGCTTTTGCCTCCCCCCAACTGGCTACCCCCGGCCCCTCTCGAACCGCTCCATCTGGACTGGCTTGCAGCTGCCGGCATCGAGGTTGCGATCCTGCGCCTGGACCGCATCGACCCGCTGATCAGCGGCAACAAGTGGTTCAAACTCGTCGAACACCTCAAAGCCGCCGAGCGTGCCGGCGCCGAGGGCATCATCAGCCTCGGCGGTGCGCATTCCAATCACCTGCATGCGCTGGCGGCGGCGGGCAAACGGCTGGGTTTCAAAACCATGGGACTGCTGCGCGGGCACCCGCAGGACACGCCGACAGTGCGAGATCTGCAAGCGTTCGGCATGCAGTTGCATTGGCTGGGTTACGCCGGCTATCGCGCGCGGCACGAAGCGGGATTCTGGGTACCGTGGCACGCGCAATATCCGACGCTGCATGCAGTGCCCGAGGGCGGTGGTGGCGTGGCCGGCGCACTGGGTTGCGCAGCGATCAGGCAGCAAGCCGAAGAGCAATTGGCCAAGCTGGGCTGGGATGATTTCGACGCCTGGTGGCTGGCCTGTGGCACCGGCACGACACTGGCCGGGCTGGCGCTCGCCGAGAAAGGCAAGCGCGTGGTGTACGGCGCTCTGGCAGTGCCGGATGATCACGGCGTAGCGCCGAACATCGAGTCGATCCTCGCGCCCGCCACCGAGCATGCGGCGGGCTATCAACTGATCGACGCCAGCCGTGGTGGTTTCGCCAAAGTTGACGAGGCGTTGCTGACCTTCATCGATCAGACCGAGCAAACCAGCGGCATCCCTTTGGAGCCGCTGTACACCGGCAAGGCCTTGCTGGCGCTCAAGCAGCATGTCGAAGCAGGCGAATTTGCCATCGGCACGCGTCTGATCTTTATCCACACGGGGGGCTTGCAGGGGCGACGCGGATTTGCAATGACATAGCCGATGGACGCGATCAGTACATGCCAGCGTTTCGGCGTAATGATATTTGCAACACACAAAAGTCTTATTTGTACGGTTTATTATTTCTGCTTATTTAAAGTTGTTGGTGTGCGTTGAACTGTGGGCGTAACTCTATGTTGCTTATATCTTGTAGGTTCTTTTGGTTTGAATAGTTTGTTGTGCGTGATTATTGTTGGTTCGGCTCTTTAGTTTGTTATTAAAGATCATAATTATATTTGTAAATTTGAGTGTGAATATGAAAAGTCCGATCTCCAAGCCTCGCCCCACTACCACTACACCAAAGCCAGTGGCGCCAACCAAACCCGTAGCACCGACCAAACCCGTAGCACCGACCAAACCAGTGGCACCAACCAAGCCAGTAGCACCAACCAAACCGGTAGCGCCGACCAAGCCGGTAGCGCCAACCAAGCCAGTAGCACCAACCAAACCGGTAGCGCCGACCAAGCCAGTGGCACCAACCAAACCGGTAGCGCCGACCAAGCCAGTGGCGCCAACCAAGCCAGTAGCACCGACCAAACCAGTGGCGCCAACCAAACCGGTAGCCCCAACCAAACCAGTTGCGCCGACCGCACCAGTAGCGCCGGTCGATACCAAGCGTCCGCCAATGCCATGGCCGACCCTTAACATCAACATCGATCCGGTGGCCTTGATTACGCTGATTCAAACACTCGGTGCGACCGTCAATGTCGATGGTTCGACCACACTGCCTGACGGTAGCGTGGTTGACGTTGATAAGACTTCGATCAAGCGTCCCGACGGCATCATTCAATATGACGACGGCCGGGTAGAGTATCCGGACGGGCGAATCGTATGGTCTGATAATACCGTTGAATATCCGGATGGCCGTATTGTCTGGGAAGATGGTACTGAACAATTGCCTGACGGAAGCGTTAAACATCCCGATGGTAGTGCGTACGACGCAGAGGGCAACCTTGTTTCAGAGTAAGTAATAACCGGGCAATATATTTATTTAAGACAGTGCAAAAAAACACCGCTGATTGTCATGGATCAGCGGTGTTCCGGTTATCGGCCTCAGGCGTTTTGCGGCATCTCACCGTTGGCCAGACGCTTGTTGATGTCGGCGATCACTTCCGGCAGATCGCTGATGGTGTCGATCATGTAATGCGGCCGCGAACTTGCGAACAGCGCGTGGATGCGCTGGCGCTCGCTGGCCAGTTCATCGCTGCCCAGCGCGCGGAAACCCTCATAATCCAGACCCAGCGCGTTGCCCGAGCAAATCAGCGCAACCGTCCACATGCCGGCCCGGCGACCTTCGAGAATGCCCGGCACGGTGTCGTCGATCTTCACGCACGCTGCAACATCGTCGATGCCCAGAGCGATCACGTTGGCCAACGCTTGCGCCGGCCATGGACGACCGTTTGGCACTTCGTCGGTGGCGACCACGTGGTCGGCGACGTAGCCGTTGCTGGCGGCGAGTTCGACGACTTTGTCCATGACCGCTTTCGGGTAACCGGAGCAGGAACCGATCTTGATGCCTTGTGCGCGCAGTTGGGCGATGGCGTCCAGCGCGCCGGGAATCAGTGCCGAGTGCTCGGCGATTTTCTCGATCTGCAACGGCATGAAGCGGTTGTAGATAGCGGTGACGTCATCGTCGGTCGGCGTGCGACCGAATACCTTGCGATAACGCTCCGCCACTTGCGGCTGATCACAGAGGGTGCGGATGTGATCCCACTTGCCCATGCCCATCGGCCCACGGGCCTCTTCAATCGACACCTGCACATCGAACTCGGCGAAGGCTTCGACGAAGATCTGCGTCGGCGCGAACGAGCCGAAATCGACCACGGTACCGGCCCAGTCGAGGATCGCGGCTTGCAGCTTGCTTGGATTGGTGTAGTTCATGGTAATCAATTCCTGATTTGAAAATGAGATCAAAATGTGGGAGCGAGCCTGCTCGCGAAAGCGGTCTGACATCAGCGTATGTGTCGCCTGGGACGACGCTTTCGCGAGCAGGCTCGCTCCCACAGGGGATTTTTGGTGAGGCTCAGATATCGAGCACTTCCATCTCGCGCAGCACTTCACCTACTGCTGCTACGGCCTGGCGCATTTCGTCCGGGGTGACGTGGCCGATGCAGCCGACGCGGAAAGTTTCGACCTGGGTCAGTTTGCCGGGGTAGAGGATGTAACCCTTGGCCTTGACCCGCTCATAGAAGTCCTTGAACTGGTAGCGCGGATCCTGCGGGGCATGGAAAGTGGCGATGATCGGCGCCTGAATCGCCGCCGGCAGGAAGCTGCGCAAGCCGAGCTCGTTCATCTCTTCCATCAGCGCCTGACAGTTGGCGGCATAACGCGCATGCCGCGCCGGCAGACCGCCTTCTTCGCGGTATTGCAGCAACGCTTCGTGCAGCGCCGCGACCACATGGGTGGGCGGGGTGAAGCGCCATTGCCCGGTTTTCATCATGTAGGCGTGCTGGTCGTACAGGTCCATCGCCAGCGAGTGCGAGTTACCGGCAGATGCGGCCAGCGATTCCTTGCGGGCGAAGACAAAACCCATCCCCGGTACACCTTCCAGGCATTTGCCGGAGGCGGCGATCAGCGCGTCGAACGGTACTTTTTGCGCATCCACCGGCAACGCGCCGAATGAGCTCATGGCGTCGATGATCAGACGTTTGCCGTGTTGCGCGACGACCTCGGCGATTTCTGTCAGCGGATTGAGAATGCCGGTGCTGGTTTCGCAGTGGATCAGCGCCACGTGGGTGATGTCAGCGTCGGCGCGCAGCAAGCGGTCGACGTCGGCGGCGGTGGTCGGCTCGTCTTCGGCGGTTTCGAAGGTGCTGAACGAGCGGCCGAGCACTTCGCAGATCTTCGCCAGGCGCTTGCCGTAAGCGCCGTTGATCAGCACGAGGATTTTGCCATCACGCGGTACCAACGTGCCGATCGCCGCTTCGACAGCGAACGTGCCGCTGCCCTGTAACGGTACGCAATGGTGGCTGGCGGCGCCGTTGAGGATGGCCAGCAATTGCTCGCACAGGCTGGCGGTCAGCTGGTTGAAGCGGTCATCCCACGAACCCCAGTCGACCATCATGGCCTGACGGGTGCGGGCCGAAGTGGTCAACGGGCCGGGAGTGAGCAGAATCGGTGCGGCGGTACTCATTCGGGTGTCCTCGCGAAAACGCTGTGGGATGAAGCTACGGGGCCTACGTTGCAATTCGCCGCTTCATCAATCAAATTGTTTGTTGTTATGCCAGCCATCAGTGAGGGTTATCCATGAATCTGTTTCAGCTGCGCGCCTTCGATGCCGTGGCCCGCGAAGGCAGCTTCACCCGCGCGGCTGCGCGGTTGTTCATCAGCCAGCCGGCGGTCACCGGACACATCAAGGCGCTGGAAGAGCACTACCAGATCACCTTGCTGCGGCGCACGGCGCGACGGGTGGAACTGACCGAGGAGGGCACCAAACTGGCGGCGATCACCCGCGCCATGTTCGGCCTGGCTGAAGAAGCGCAGACGCTGCTCGAGGCCAATCGGCAATTGTTGACCGGGCGTCTGGAGGTGGCGGCGGATGGGCCGCACATGGTCATGCCGATGCTGGCGAGCCTGCGCGCACGCTATCCGGGGATCACCGTCAACCTGCGTCTGGGCAACGCGCAGGAAACCCTGGCGGCGCTGTTGTCGGAACACGCCGATGTCGCGGTGCTGACCGAGGTCGAGCCGCGCAAGGGCCTGCATCTGCAAGCGCTGAGCGAATCGCGGATCTGCGCGCTGGTGCCGGCGGGGCATCGCTGGGCGAATCGCTCCGGGGAAGTGAAACTCAAGGAGCTGGACCAAGTGATCATGGTTCTGCGCGAGCCAAGTTCGATTACCCGGCGCACGTTTGACCAGGCGTGTATGCAGGCCTCGATTCAGCCGCGGGTGTTGCTGGAGCTGGACAGTCGCGAGGCGGTGACCGAAGCGGTCGCGGCCGAGTTGGGTATCGGTGTGGTGTCATCGGTGGAGGTCAGTCATGACCCGCGCGTGGTGGCGATCCCGATTGCCGGGGAAGGGCTGATGAACCGGCACATGATTGGCTGCATGGAGCGCCGGCGCGAGTTGCGCTTGATTCAGGCGTTTTTTGATCTGGCGCCAGACTGAAAACCGAGGCGACTTTTTCGCGAGCAGGCTCGCTCCCACACTACAGAGCGCGGTCCCATGTGGGAGCGAGCCTGCTCGCGAAGGGGCCAATACTGTTTACACAAGGCTCTCGCGAACCATATCAAGAAACGTCGCCACCACCCGCCGCGAACTCTGTTCGCGCAAGCACACCAGGGTTTCGGTCAGGCGCCTCGTGCAATCGGTGATCGGCAACGCGCAGACCCGTGAGTCGGCGCCGAACTCCGCCGCTGAAACCACACCAACCCCGATCCCCACCACCACGGCTTCGCGCGCCGCTTCCCGACCTTCAACCTGAATCGCCGGGCGGATGCGCAAACCTGCGCGGGCCATTTCCTCTTCCAGGGTCTGCCGGGTCACCGAACCGATCTCTCGCAGCACCAGTGGCGTGTCATCCAGATCGGCCAGACAGATCGATTCGCGCTCGGCCCACGGATGATTGCGCGAAACGAACGCCACCATCGGATCGTTGCGCAACGGCACACACAGCAAGCGTTCATCGGTTACGTCGCGGCCGAGCAGCGCCAGATCGGCCTGATAGTTGAACAGGCGAAACAGCGATTCATCGGTATTGCCGGTCTCGATTTTCACGCTGATGCCCGGGTAGCGCTCGCAGAACCGTGCGATCTGCGGCAACACGTGGATCGGCGCGTCCACCGCGAGAATCAGGCTGCCGGTCTGCAGGGCCTGGGATTCTTGCAGCAATTCCTGCGCTTCGGCTTCGATCACGAACAGGCGCTGGGTGATCGCCAGCAGGCGCTCGCCGAGATCGGTCAGGCGTACGGAACGTTTATTGCGGTGAAACAGCAGCACGCCGAAGCGTTCTTCGAGTTTGCGCACCTGGTCGGAAATCGCCGGTTGCGTCAGATAAAGCCGCTCGGCGGCGCGGGTGAAGCTGCCATGGACGGCCACCGCGTGGAACGCTTTGAGTTGGGCGTGAGAGACAGACATGGTGGCTCCAGTAACAAGCTCGGCTTATTTGTGAAATACGATAAATCGATTTTATTTATTAAACAGTAATTGCTTTGGTCGGCTCACGCCATCGCTGACTGCTCGGTCGAGCAGCGGCGCCGGCCCATGAGCCTGTGCGTGCAACAGCAGACTCATCTGACCGTTATCGCCGAAGGGAAGGGGCGGTATCGCAGTGCTCAACAATAAAAAACACAGGCGTTTTTCTTAATCGATTCTGCCGGCACACTCACACCCTGAGGTCAGAACCACCATGAACAAGCACATCGGCACCCTGGCGCGTTGGCGCGTGCAGATCTTCGCTATTACCTGGCTCGCGTACGCCGCCTTCTACTTCACCCGCAAAGCATTTTCGGTAGCCAAACTGGGCATCGCCGAAGACCCTGATTTCACCCTCGACAAAATGGCCATGGCCAACCTCGACGCGATCTATCTGGCGGCGTATGCCCTCGGACAGTTCACCTGGGGCATGCTCGCCGATCGCTTTGGCCCGCGAGTCGTAGTGCTTGGCGGTTTGCTGATATCCGCCGCTGCGGCGCTGGTGATGGGCAGTTTCGCTACATTGCCGATCTTCGCCACGTGCATGTTGATTCAAGGTCTGGCGCAGTCCACTGGCTGGTCGGGGCTGTGTAAAAACCTTGGCAGCTTCTTCCCGTCAGAGCAGCGCGGGCGCGTGCTCGGCTTGTGGAGTTCCTGTTACGCGTTTGGTGGTCTGGTCGCCTCGCCGTTCGCCGGCTGGTGGGCCTACACGCTGGTCGGCACCTGGCACGCGGCATTCATTTCCAGCGCGGCGGTGGTCGCGGTGGTGGCCGTGCTGCTCTTTATCTTCCAGCGCAACAAACCGGAAGACGTCGGCTTGCCGGCGGTGGAGCCCGAGCCGGAACTGACCGCCGAGGAAACCGCAGCCAACAGCAAACTCAGCGTGTGGGAGCCGTTAAAGGAAATCCTGCGCAACCGCACGGTGCTGGTGCTGGGCCTGGCGTATTTCCTGCTGAAACCGGCGCGCTACGCGATTCTGTTGTGGGGCCCGGTGATTGTTTTCGAGCAGATGCCCAGTGTCGGCAAGGTCGGCGCGGCGATCATTCCAACCGCGTTTGAACTGGCCGGATTGCTCGGGCCGATCATGATCGGCCTGGCCTCGGACAAACTCTTCGGCGCCCGACGCATGCCGGCCTGCGTGCTGAGTCTGTTGGCGCTGACCGTAACGCTGGCGCTGTTCATGGCTGCGCTGAACACCGGCAGCGTGTTGTTGGTCGTCGCGTTGCTGTTCGTCATGGGCCTGACGTTGTACGGCCCGGACTCGATGATCAGCGGTGCGGCCGCCATCGATTTCGGCAAGGCCAAGGCCGGTGCCACCGCCGCCGGTTTCGTCAACGGCTGCGGCTCCGTTGGCGCAGTGCTCGGCGGTTTGCTGCCGGGCTACTTCGACTCGGTGACGGTGTTTATCGTCTTCGCCGGATGCGCGCTGTTCTCGGCGCTGGTGCTGATTCCGCACTGGAACAGTCGGCCGGTCGGCGTGATGGAGCCGCGCGCGGCGATCCCCAACTGCCCGCTGAGCGTCAAACCGCTGCGTTCCTGAAACCCTTCGCCCCGTGGCCTGCTGCGCGGTGCGCGGCAGGCTGCGTCGTGGCTTTCTGACTGGAGATTTCCCATGCGACCGTTCTGGCTCGAGCAAGCCTTGCAGGCCGACCCATCCGAACAGTGTCCACCGCTGCAAGGCGAGGTGCGCACGGATGTGTGCATTGTTGGCGGTGGTTACACCGGATTGTGGACGGCGATCATGCTCAAGCAGCAAAACCCGGAGCTGGAGGTGCTGCTGATCGAAGCTGACATCTGCGGTGCCGGCGCCAGTGGCCGTAATGGTGGTTGCGCACTGTCATGGTCGGCCAAGTATTTCACCCTGGAGCGCTTGTTCGGCGTCGAAGAAGCGGTGCGTCTGGTCAGGGAATCGGAGCGCAGCATCCATGCGATCGGCGAGTTCTGCGAGCAGTACGGCGTCGATGCCGATTACCGCCTCGACGGCACGCTGTACACCGCGACCAATCGCGCTCAGGTCGGCGCAACTGACGCGGTGATCGCGGCGCTGGAGCGTAACGGCATCAACTCGTTCAGCCAGCGACCGCTCGCCGATGTGCAGCGCATGGCTGGTTCAGCAAAACACCTGGAGGGCTGGTTTTCCCCGGCGGCTGCCAGCGTGCAACCGGGCAAACTGGTGCGCGGCCTGCGCCGGGTGGCGCTGCAATTGGGCGTGAAAATCCATGAAGGCACGGCGATGACCGGGCTGGAAGAGGGCCGCCCGGCACGCATCCACACGCCCGGCGGGAAGGTCATCGCCGACCGGGTGGTGCTGGCGATGAATGCGTGGATGGCCCGCGCGTTTCCTCAGTTCGAGCGCAGTGTGGCGATCGTTTCCAGTGACATGCTGATCACCGAACCGCGCCCGGACCTGTTGCAGCAAATCGGTTTGACCAGCGGCGTCATCGTCCTCGATTCGCGGATTTTCGTGCATTACTACCACAACACCCCGGACGGCCGGATCATGCTCGGCAAGGGCGGCAACACCTTCGCCTATGGCGGGCGGATGCTGCCGGTGTTCGATCAGCCGTCGCCTTATGCCGGCTTGCTCAAGCGCAGTCTTGCGGATTTTTTCCCGGCGTTCGCCGAGGTCAAAATCGACGCGACGTGGAACGGCCCGTCGGATCGTTCGGTGACCGGTTTGCCGTTCTTCGGCCAGATGAGCGGTGCGGGCAATGTGTTTTACGGCTTCGGTTATTCGGGCAGCGGCGTCGGCCCGTGTCACATGGGCGGGCAGATTCTCGCCGCGCTGGTGCAGGGCCTGGATAACCCGTGGACCCGCTCGCCGCTGGTCAACGGGCCGCTGGGTTATTTCCCGCCGGAGCCCATCCGCTACCTCGGCTCGTTGATGGTGCGCAACGCCATCCGCCGCAAGGAGCGCGCCGAAGATCACGGGCGTCGGCCTCGGCATCTGGACGTGCGCCTGGCCAAGTTCGCGGCGGCGGCGGGCAAGGCGGACAAAGGCTGAGGCGCCGATCAATGCTCGGCGCGGTGGCTCAGCCAGTCGAGCAACAGGCTGTCGCGCACGGGCTCTGATTCGCGCTCCGGCGGCTGGCGTGCGTGGCTGAGGCACAGGATCGGTCGGTCCGGATCGCTGTCGAGGAAACTCACCCACACTTCACTGCCGGCGCGCGGTAATTGATCGACCGCGACAGGGCCGCTGAGCCGGCTCATGGCGATCGGCAGCCACAGGGCGTCGCTGGCGGATTTATCCGCAGACGGCCACAGGCTTACAGCGAGGCAGCCGTTTTCGTCCACTTGCGCAGGTTGCCCAGGCGCACCCGCCACTTTCGCCAAGTGATAACCGGCAATATTCGGGCGAGCTTGTTTGAGTGGCGGACGGAAGTCGGTCGACCAGGGCTGCGCAGTGAAGTCGTTGTGATAACGCTGAACGCTTGGCGCCGGATCAAGGATCGAAGGGTGCTGCCCGTGGTGGCGCACCGCGCTGATCAGCCATTGTTCGTTGAAATGATGAATCGGGTGGTCGGCCACAAGCAGCAGTCGGCCACTGAGCAAATCGCTGCAATCACTGCGCCCGTGAATGGAGCGCAACTGGCAGCGTTGGCGTTGCAGATGACGTCGACTGCGTTGTTCGGCGTGCAGACGTTCCGGCGATCGCGCGGGCATCGGCAACTCGGTCGAGACCTCGTTGGCGGCTTCGGCATTGCCGGTTGGCTGACCGCGATTGCGCACCGCATGCAGCATCGGTACAGGCGCCGCGCGATGCTGTTGATAGAGCGCGCTGACGCAGGGCGACGGTGGTTGCTCATCAGCATTGAAAGGGATTTCAACCGGTTCCTGCGGCAGGCTCAGGCTGTCGTCAGCGAACACCACGACGTGTCCGTCCGGCCCATGTTCGAAGTGATAGTGGATGCCTTCTTCTTCGCATAGCCGCTGCGCCAGTGCCAGATCGCTTTCTTCGTACTGAATGCAAAACGCCCTTGCCGGGTAGTGACCGACGCTCATTTCAATGCGGTAGCTGTGCGCTGGCAGGGCATGTTCTTCGAGCAGTTGTTGAATGATCTGCGGCACACTCAGGTGAGTAAACACGCGGCGCTTATGCGTTTGCGCCAGTTGTTGCAGATGCGGCACCAGAATCAGTCGATAGCCGACCCGATGCGTCCCGCGATGTTCGCAGCTGGCGCTGGAAATGACGCCGTGGAATCCGTGCTGCTCACTGAGCCGCAAAAAGGCTGGCCTGTGCAGGAAGGATCCCGGGACGATGGCCGGGGCCAGTCCGAGCAGTTCGATGTCGAAACGGTAAGGCTGGTTCAGCGCTTCCTCGCCGCGAAAACGCACCACCGGCAGGCGCAATCCGCTGTCGGTCAGCGTAAGGGTGAAGGGACTTTCCTTGTCATTGAGCATTCGAGCAGGCCCTGTCAGGCGATACGGGGTTTCAAGGGTACGAAACCGTCGGGCTGAATGGTCATGTCAAAGGCGCTTTTCAGAATCCCCCTACATGCTTTGGTGAAGATGTCGATTCCGTCGGCTGTTTTTTTGGTCGATTGCCGACTTTAGGCCGTATAAACTTGCCGCCACGCGTCGGCCAATAGATGTCTCGGCGCCACAGATCAAGAGAGTGAGTAATGGGCGCACAGTGGAAGGTTAAACACAAAGAAGCGGCAGCCAACGCCAAAGGGAAGATCTTCGGCAAACTGGTGAAGGAAATCACCATTGCTGCGCGCAACGGTGCCGATACCGCCACCAACGCACACCTGCGTCTGGTGGTCGAACAGGCGAAAAAAGCCTCGATGCCAAAAGAAACCCTCGATCGCGCGATCAAGAAAGGCGCCGGTCTGCTGGGTGAAACCGTGCAATACCATCGCGTGACCTACGAAGGCTTCGCGCCGCATCAGGTGCCGCTGATCGTCGAATGCGTCACCGACAACATCAACCGCACCGTCGCGGAAATTCGTGTGGCGTTCCGCAAGGGCCAGTTGGGCGCTTCGGGTTCGGTGGCGTGGATGTTCAACCACGTCGGCATGATCGAAGCCGCGCCGGACAGCCCGGAAGCCGATCCGGAAATGGCTGCGATCGAAGCCGGTGCCCAGGATTTCGAGCCGGGCGAAGAGGGCGCGACGCTGTTCCTCACCGACCCGACCGACCTCGACGCTGTGCAGAAAGCCCTGCCGGAACAAGGCTTCACCGTGCTCTCGGCCAAGCTCGGCTACCAGCCGAAGAACCCGGTCAGCGGCTTGAGCGACGAGCAGATGGCTGAAGTCGAAGCGTTCCTCGAAGGCCTCGACAACCATGATGACGTGCAGGACATGTTTGTTGGTCTGGCTGGCTGATCCGTCGCGCCAGGAATGACCTCTTCGCGAGCAGGCTGGCTCCCACATTTGCAATGCATTCCAATGTGGGAGCGAGCCTGCTCGCGAATGACCGCGCAGCGGTCACAGATTCTCCAGCATCTCGATGACTTCACTGAACCCCGGCCGCCCCAGCACATCCGCCTGACAGCAACGTCGTTCCAGCGCCTCCAGGTGCGCGCGCCGCTCCGTACTCAATCCTGAGTCGACACGCTCCAGCAATTCCCCCAACAACACACCGAACGCACGTACTTCCAGGCGCTGCAATGCGCGCGTCTGCACATCATCGCGGGTTGCATGAAACGACGCCGCGCCGAAATCCCCGAGCAGACAATCGCCGCGATCGTTCAACAGAATGTTGTGGCCATAGAGATCGCCGTGGGTAATGCCTTGGTGGTGCAGGTGCTCGGCCGCTGAGGCGATGCCTTGGGCGACGCGCAGGGCAACCTCCGTCGTGAACCGGCAGTCCTCGGCATAAACATCCCGCGAGCACGAGGCCAGGCTCGGCAAACCGGCGAGATTGCCGAAGCTCGGATCAATCAGTTGCATCACCAGCCCCTGCTGCTGATCGGGGTGGCCGCTGATGCGCCCTTCGACGCGGATCAGGTTCGGGTGCAGGCCGGCGGTGATGCAGGCGTTCATCTCATGCAACGGCGAGCCGTCGCTGGTCATCTCGCCTTTGTACAGCTTCACCGCAACCGCCTGCGCCGTGCCATCGTCGCACTGCCAGACCGCCCGGGAAATCACCCCGGAAGCGCCTTCGCCCAGTTGCTGTTCCATGCGCAGCGTCGACCAGTCGATCAGCGGCGTGGCCTCAAGGGCAGCGGCATCGGCTTCGGTCTCCAGCGGATTGCCGGCGTAGGCCAGCCAGGTCAGGCTCGGCAAGGTCAGCAGCCATTGCGGCAGCTCGTTGAGCTGGTTGGCGGCGATGCGCAGCAATTCCAGCCGATGGCAGTGACGCAGGGAGTCTGGCAGCGAGCGCAGGCAATTGCCGGCGAGCATGAGCTTCTGCAAAGCGCGGCGTTCGCCCAGTTCCTTCGGCAGGCTCTCGATGCGGTTATCGGTGAGGATCAGCCAGCGCAGCTGCGGCGGCAGAGCGTCACCAGGGACATTGACGATGCGGTTGGCCTTGAAGCCGACCATGGTCAGCGCGGTGCACTGGCCGAGGCACGCCGGCAGCTCGGTGAACTGGTTGTCGGAGCAGAACAGCACGCGCAGGCGGGTCAGGCGATGCAGGTCATCGGGCAGGCTGCTCAGCGCGTTGCCGCTGAGGTTGAGCACTTCCAGCGTGTCGGCCAGTTGGAATATTTCGCGGGGGAATTCGGGCAGCCCGCAGGACAGGTCGAGGCGGGTAATGCCTGACAGCTCGCCGGCGCGCAGTTGAGCAAGGGTGTGCATGTCTGGTTTCGCTATTGATCGGTGGAGCGACGCGGGGGCGCGGGAATGGGCGACATGATAGCGGTAAAGCGGATGCTGAACGGATTTTGAGTTGTCCCGGGACCTTGTGGGAGCGAGCCTGCTCGCGAAAGCGGCGTATCAGTTAAATGAACTCTGACTGACATACCGCTTTCGCGAGCACAGGGCTCGCTCCCACAGGGTAGGGTGTCAGTTGGGAGCGTGGATTTCCTGCAATTGCCCCAACCGGCTGCGCGTGCGCGCCAGGTCGATGGCGTGACCTTCCAGGCTCTGGCCCAGCGGCAGTTGGCCGAGCAGGGTCAGGTGCTTGTCCTGATCGTAGAGCACGTCGATCAAATTGATGAAGCGCTGTTGCACGGCGATCGGACACTCGCCGAGCGGCGGCAGGTCATCGATGATCCACTGGTCGAAACGCTGGCACAGTTGCAGATAATCCATCACTGCCGTTGGCTGTTCACACAGGTCGTTGAAGGTGAACGCGACTCGCCGGCCTTGGCAGAAACGGGCCTGAAGCTGGCGCTTGCCAACTTCGAGGGCAAGGGCAGGCGCGTCGGCCGGTGGCAGGTCCAGAGCCTGGCGCTGCGCTGTTGTAGCCGGCCAGACGTAATGCCCTTGGGTAAACACTTGATGCGAATGCTGGCGGTTCAGCGTGCGGTAGTCGTGGTCGCCGCCGACTTCCATCACCTGCATGCGCGTGTTGATCAGCTCGATCACCGGTTTGAAGCGTGCGTGATACAGCGGGTTGGGCAGCAGGCCTTCCGGCGCGTAGTTGGAGGTTACCAGCAACATGATCCGCCGTTTGAACAGGGCCTTGAACAAACGCGTGATCAGCATCGCGTCGCCGATGTCGTGCACATGAAATTCGTCGAAACACAGCACCTGGCAATCTTCCAGCAACTCATCCAGGGTGATTTCCAGCGCGTCTTCCTCCTGGCGGTGACGGAACATGCCGTCGTGCAGCCGGGCAAAAAACTGATGGAAGTGCAGGCGACGTTTGCGCGGGATCGGCAGTGCCTGGAAAAAACCGTCGAGCAACCAGCTCTTGCCGCGCCCGACGGCTCCGTACAGGTACAGACTCGGCGGCGTGTGGCCGCTGTCGCCCAGCAGTACGCTGGCCTGCTGCGCCATGCAGTCGATGACGTGCTGCTGGCTGTGGCTGAGGGTGTAGCCCTGGCTTTTGGCCTTGTCGCGGAAGTAATCGCGGATGGTCGCGGCATGAGCATCGTGCCCGGCGCTGACGGGCAGGCTTTTGCCGAACAGGCGGCGCAACAACGGCCAGCGTTGGCTCAGTCGTGATCGTTTCGGCGTTCGGGCGGGCACGCGGGAAAGGCTCCTGGTTGATCGGGCGGGCTCCACCGGGAGCGCGGTGGCCCAAGTGTAACCAGAGCTCAGGGGCTGGCTCCATGAAATATGTGCACGGTCCCCTGTAGGAGCTGACGAGTGCAACGAGGCTGCGATCTTTTGATCCTGGGTTGCCGCGAACAGATCGCAGCCTCGTTGCACTCGTCAGCTCCTACAAGGGGCGGATTTCAGAACGGCGGCGATTGCTTGAGCAACTCTGCTGCCGGCGAGTCGGTCGGGCTGACCACCGCATAGTTGTAGCCCGGCCCTGACCAGTAATCGGCCTGCAGATCGCCATCGCTGCGCGAACCGCGCGGCAGCAGGGTGTTTTTCGGCCCCGGTGGACGCAGGTAGAAACTGACCTTGTGACCGCTGCCATCCTCATACATCACCATCGCCGCCGCGCCTTCATCGGTGCTGAGCAAACGCCCGCTGACCGGCTCGAATCCGGCAGCTTTCAAGTCCGGCAAGCGCCCGGCACCGCTGAAGTAGCGGTCGAGCCAACGCTGCATGTCGCCGTCGCTGTCGACCTTGTAATCGGCGGGCAGTACGCCTTGCTGGGCGATCAGGCGATAGGCTTGCAACGCGTCAGTCATCGGCAATTGCGCAGGGCGCGCCAGGGTCATTTCCCGTGCCTGCCAGCCACTGAAACCGCCAATGCTCACGGCAATCAGCAGCACCGCCGCGCTGGCCAGGTGCCGACGGGACTGCTGGCGGCGGCGCTGGCGAATCATCATCGGGTCAAGCGCCGGATTGGCCGGTTGCTGCAACGCGCCACTCAGCGCTGCGCGCAGCTGCTGGGCGTCGCGTTGCCAGGCGCGCACCTGCGCCGCTTCTTCAGGGTGACTGGCCAGCCAGGTCTCGAGCACGCGCCGATCGGCGTCGCTGAGCTGGTGGTCGACATAGGCGTGCAAATCACGTTCGCTGGGAGGCAGGCTGATCATTTGAGTATCCGCAAGGAAGGGCTGCTGATTTCGCCGTCGCTGAGTTGGCGCAAGGCCTGGCGGGCGCGGGACAGGCGCGACATCACGGTGCCGATCGGGGCGCCGAGGATCTCGGCGACCTCTTTATAGGACAGGCCTTCCACCGAGACCATCAGCAGCAAAGCGCGCTGTTCGGTCGGCAGGCGTTCGAAGGCTTGCAGGGTCGACTGGGCAATCACCGTGCGTTCCACAGACGGCTCGGCATCGTCGCGACCGGTGAAAAATTCCAGCATCCGCGCATAGCGCCGCGAACGACGGTGCGCATCGAGAAATTGCCGATAGAGGATCGCGAACAGCCAGGCGCGCACGTCGCCATCAGCGCGTTTTTCGCCCCACGCCGAGAGTGCCCGCTCGAGGCTGGCCTGGACCAGATCGTCAGCGCTGCTGCTGTTGCGCGTCAACGACACGGCGAAGCGGCGCAATCTGGGAATGATTTCTCTCAACTGTTCGTCGAATTCGCTCATGAATGTCTGCTGGTCGCTACGCTGTGGACTAGGAAGACGCCCGTCAGCGCAGGTTATTCCCCGTGCGCAAAAATAAATACCGCGCCGTGGAATAAACCCGGACGGGGTGCGTCTTGCTGACTCTTTCCACTTGTGGCCGATGGCCTGGAGATATTCATGGTTGATCGCTCGTCCCCAAACGCTGCACCGCCCGGCAGGCCGCCGCGCGAGCCACTGAGCGCCGCGAGCCTGGTTTTACGTCTGGGCGGCATTGCCGTGATTGTCGCTGCCGTGGCCGGGGCGTTTGCCTACGTGCATGGCAATCTTGACCCACAACGATTGACGCCAAAAGCGTTGGTCGATGTGCTGGAAAAGAACAACGGCGTGCATCCCGGCTTTCGTCGCAATCACGCCAAGGGTGTCTGCGTGATCGGCCATTTCGAAAGCAGCGGCGAGGCGCGCGCGTTCTCCACGGCACAGGTGTTCAACCTGCCGCAGACACCGGTGGTGGGGCGTTTCGCCTTGCCGGCCGGCAATCCCTACGCGCCGGACAGCGCCGTACCGATCCGCAGCCTGGCGCTGCGCTTCACCCAGGCGAACGGTCAGCAATGGCGCACCGGGATGAACAGCATGCCGGTGTTTCCGGTGGGCACGCCCGAAGCGTTCTACCAATTGCAGCAGGCGCAGTCGCCGGATCCAGCCACCGGCAAGCCAGACCCGACGAAGGTGCCGGCGTTTTTTGCCGCACATCCGGAAGCCGTGCCGTTTCTGACGTGGGTGAAGACCGCCAAGCCTTCGGCCAGCTACGCCACCGAAACCTATAACAGCATCAATGCGTTCTATCTGGTCGATGGCAACGGTAAAAAACAGGCCGTACGCTGGAGCATGACGCCGCTGGCGCAGGACGCGGCGGGTGCCACGGCTCCTGAAGGCGCGGACTTTCTCGAGAAGGATCTGGTGCAACGCCTGGCCGCCGCACCCTTGCGCTTTCAGTTGAACATCACCCTGGCCAACGCCGGTGACCCGGTGAACGATGCCAGCAAGACCTGGCCCGCAGATCGCAAAGTGTTGAACGCCGGAACCCTGGTGCTGGTGAAGACCCAGCCGCAACTCAGTGGCGAGTGCCGTGACATCAACTACGACCCGCTGGTGCTGCCGGCCGGGATTCAAGGATCGGAAGATCCACTGCTGGCCGCGCGTTCTGCCGGCTATGCCGATTCCTACCTGCGTCGCACCAGCGAAGTCAGCCAGTTGCCCGCCGCCAAACAGGAGGCTCGTCCATGAACAAGCAACCGACGCATTTCGTTTTGCTGGCGCGCCTGCTGCACTGGCTGATGGCGCTGATGATCATCGCCATGCTGTTTATCGGCGCGGGCATGGTCACTTCGGTGTCGTCTCGCCATGAATGGCTGATTCATCTGCACAAGCCCCTGGGCATCGCGATTCTGGCGCTGGTGATCGTGCGCCTGCTGGTGCGCTTCACCACGCGCCAACCGCCGCTGCCGGATGATCTGCCGGGCTGGCAGGTGCTCGCAGCCAAGGCTTCCCACGTCTTGTTGTATGCGTTGATGCTGGTGTTGCCGTTGCTCGGCTGGGCGATGATCAGTGCCTCGGGCGAGCCGGTGATGCTCTCGGCGTCGCTGCATCTGCCGCCAATTGTGCCGGCCGACGCGCAACTGTTTGCGTTGCTGCGCAAGTCCCATGGCTATTTGGCGTATCTGCTGTTTCTGACAGTGCTGCTGCACCTGGCGGCGGCGCTGTTCCATGGCTGGGTGCGTCGTGACGAAGTGCTCGACAGCATGTTGCGCGGGCGCGATCGCGGCTGACCCTATAACGCAAAAGATCGCAGGCCGGCTGCGATCTTTTGTTGTTGCAGGGAAGGGGATCAGCGCAGGGTGTCGACCATGTCGGCGAAGGTGGTCAGCACATCCTTGCCCAATTGCTTGGAACGTTTGCCCGACCAGCCGGTGATCTTGTCCGGGTGGTCGTCGTGGTCCTTGAACGGCATCTCCAGGGTCAGCGACAGGCAGTCGTATTTCTGTCCGACGCTGTTGCAGGCCAGGGTCATGTTGGCCTGTCCCGGTTCGTCGCGGGTGTAGCCATAGGTGGTCTGGAAGTCTTTGGTGGTGTGCTTCAAGTGGCTGCGGAAATGCTCTTCAAGCTTTTCGATGCGCGGCGTAAAACCAGGATTGCCTTCACAGCCGGCGGTGAAAACGTGAGGTATGGTTTCGTCGCCGTGTACGTCGATAAACGCATCGACGCCATACTTTTGCATCTGCTGCTGAACGAATAGCACTTCCGGGCTGATGTCCTGGCTGGCGTTCTGCCAGGCCCGGTTCAAGTCCTGCCCCATGGCATTGGTGCGCAGGTGGCCGTGGAACGCGCCGTCCGGGTTCATGTTCGGCACCAGATACAGATCGGCGCTGGCCAGCAGTTTGTTCAATACCGGATCGTCCTGTCGTTCCAGACGCTCGATCACACCTTCCATGAACCATTCAGCCATGTGCTCGCCCGGATGTTGCTGGGCGATGATCCAGATTTTGCGCTGGCCTTCGGCACCGGTGCCTTTGCGCAGCAGCTGAATGTCGCGGCCCTCGACACTTTTGCCGGTCGCCAGCAATTCGGTGCCAGCCTTGCTTAGCGCTTGCTCGATCAACCAGTCGTGGCGGCCGCGGCTGTAGGGTTCGAAGTAGGCGAACCAGGCGTGGGTCTGTTCCGCTTCGAGGCAGAAGCGCAGGCTGTCGCCTTCGAAGCTGGTGGGGATGCGGAACCAGTTGACGTGATCATACGACGCCACCGCTTGATAGCCCGGCCAGCCTTTGCTGTAGGTCGATTGGCTGGCGTTGACCAGGCGAAACCAGTGTTCCTGGTGCACATGCAGGCCGCTGGCCTTGAAGTGGAACCACTGAAAATGAGCGCTGCGGGTGTCCGGGCGGATGGCCAGGACGGGACTGAGCGGGTTGCTGATATCGATGACTTGGATATTGCCGCTGTCGAAATTGGCGCTGATGTCGAACGAAGATTTGGCCACGGTCATGGTCGGTTCCTGATCAGGATTTTTATGACCGGTACTTTACACGCAGGCAGGGCTGAAACCGAGGGGAATCGCGGGTGTAGCGGGGGGCGTCTTCCGTGACGCGCCAGCAGCTTAGAGGCTATGCGATTGATTCTCAAGTGCTGATTGCCATTAGTTTCGCCCAATGTGGCTGGGCTCGGCTTGCCAATCAATATTCTTTTGATATTATCCGCGCCATCGAATTTGCAGCACCCAAAGACTTCATTAGCCTGAAGACACAAGCCCGAAAAACGGGCAAAAAAAGACCCGGCAAAAAGCCGGGTCAAAAACCGTGATTAGCCTGATGAGGAGATAGTCCAGAAGACCGACCTAAGGTCTCTGGTCCATCGACTGATCTCGCGACCAGCTGCTTGCAATAATAATCATTATCATTTGCAAGTCAAATGTTTTTATCTGCGCGATGGGAAAATTCTTTCCTGTCCGCCCGTACCTTGTCCGCCGTGACTTCATCGTTGTCGATCGAATGGTCGACCATCGCCCGCGCCATATCCACCATGTGCACCACCGAAAAGGCCAGATCGCGACTGGTGCCTTGCAGGTTTTCTGCGGCCTTGAACGCGGTGGCGGCTGCACATCGCAACAAGTCCGAGGCATGCACCAGCGCTTCTTCGCCGCTGAGATGGTTTTTGACATTGAAAAAACGTTCGTCCGTCTCGGATTTCGAAACAGTCGGTTTCAAGTAGTAGTCCAGCGCGCGCTGTGCGGCGGCATTGCCCTGAGGGGAGGTGAAGCTGGTGTCGATTTGCAGATCGGGCAGGTCTTTGCTGCTGATGTTCATCATGAAACGTCACTCCATGTTCGATTGAAAGTCCGTTCCTCTAGGATAGTACCGCCTGTATTTGTGACTAGGATTTAAAGACTACAATATGTGTTTTGCCGGTCGAAGACGTCCGCGTAAGGTGCGGCACATGGATAAATGGATTGAGTTGGTCAAGGCCAAGATGAGTGAACTCAAAGTCACTCAAACAGAGCTCGGAGAGCGCGTCGGCATGTCCCAGGGCGGGATCGGTCATTGGCTGAACAAGCGTCGCGAACCCGGTGTTACCGAAATGAACCGCGTGCTCAAAGCGCTGGGAATGGACTTCCTCGAAGTCGTTCTGGTGATCCGCGAACCGCAGCCGACGCCGGAAGACGAAATGCCGCTGGCGCAGAAGTACAACCCGTACTTCCGTTATCCGGTCTGCGATTGGCGTGCACCGTGCGAAGTGCGTGACACTGCGGCGAGCTATCCCGGAGCATCAGCGAAGCAGCGCTTCGAACTCACGGATTACCACGCTCGCGGCGGTGCGGCGTTCTGGCTGACAGTAACCGGGGATTCGATGACCGCGCCGAGCGGCCAGAGTGTTGCCGAGGGCATGCTGATTCTGGTCGATCCGGAGTTGGAGGCAGTGCCTGGCAAACTGGTGATCGCCCAGTGGCCGGACAGCGAAGAAGCGATTTTCCGCAAGCTCGACGAACAGGCCGGCCAGCGTTACCTGGTGCCGCTCAATCCGACCTGGCCGAAAACCCTGCTCACCGATGAATGCCGGATCATCGGCGTGGTGGTTCAGGCAACGGCGCGTTACTGAACGGATCGATCCTCGCTCAAGGCCAGGATCGATCCTTTTATTTCATCCCTCTTCCAGTTCAACCAAAGCGCTGCCTTCACTGACCATATCGCCTTCCCGGCAATACAGCGCTTTGATCACACCGGCCTGCGGCGCACGGATGCTGTGTTCCATCTTCATGGCTTCAAGCACTACCAGTTGCGCCCCGGCCTCAACCGACTGTCCCGTTTCGACCAACACACGCACGATGCTGCCGTTCATTGGCGCGGTCAGACCGCCCTGATGGCTGTGGCTGGCCTCGACGGCGCTGATCGGATCGAACGCTTCGATGCGCCGCAACTCGCCGTCCCATTCCAGATACAACACGCCACCCTGACGAATCGCCCGCAATGTGCGGCGCACGCCGTCATGCTCGACGATTTGTGCTTCGCCCAGCAGTTTTGCATGGGCCGCAGTTCTCAAGGTCAACGCGCGATCCTGTCCCTCGCAACTCAAATGCAAGGTGATTTGCGCCGGCAAACCTGCGCGCAAACCACTACCGCAAGACCAGGGCGAGGCGGGATCATCCGCCCGAGCACGCTGCGGCAGACTCTTCGCAAACGCCTGCGCCGCCGCCTGCCAGAACTCATCGCTCAACGTGCCTGGTGCGGGCAGCAATTGCTCCTGATAGCGCGGAATGAACCCGGTATCCAGCTCTGCCGCCGCAAACGCCGGATGCGCGATGATCCGGCGCAGGAAATTGATGTTGGTCTTCAGCCCGCCAATCGCAAACTCGTCGAGCATGCTCAACAGACGCAAGCGTGCCTGTTCGCGATCTTCACCCCAGGCAATCAGCTTGCCGAGCATCGGGTCGTAGAAGGGCGATATCTCGTCACCTTCCTCAACGCCGCTGTCCACCCGCCGCCCCGGTCCCTGCGCCGATTCGCGATACAAGTCCAGACGCCCGGTGGCCGGCAGGAAATCATTCGCCGGATCTTCGGCATACAAGCGCACTTCGATCGCATGACCATTGAGCGGCACCTGCGCCTGAGTGATCGGCAGCGTTTCCCCACGGGCGACGCGAATCTGCCAGGCGACCAGATCGAGCCCGGTGATTGCTTCGGTCACCGGGTGCTCGACTTGCAGCCGCGTGTTCATCTCCATGAAGAAAAACTCGCCGCGCGCATCCAGCAAAAACTCCACGGTACCGGCGCCGACATAACCGATCGCCTGCGCCGAACGCACGGCCGCTTCGCCCATTGCTCGGCGCAACTCGGGCGACAGGCCCGGCGCCGGGGCTTCTTCGACGACTTTCTGGTGACGACGCTGGATCGAACAATCGCGCTCGTTGAGATACAGGCAGTTGCCGTGCTGATCGGCGAACACCTGAATCTCCACATGACGTGGCTTGAGCAAATACTTTTCCACCAACATCCGCGAGTCGCCAAACGACGATTGCGCTTCGCGCTGCGCCGAGGCGAGGGCTTCAGCCAGTTGGCTGACATCCTCGACGACTTTCATGCCTTTACCACCGCCGCCGGCCGTAGCCTTGAGCAGCACCGGATAACCGATGCGTTCGCAGGCTTCGCGGAAGGTGTCGAGGTCCTGCGCCTCGCCGTGATAGCCCGGCACCAAAGGCACACCGGCCTTTTCCATCAACGCTTTGGCGGCGGATTTGCTGCCCATCGCGTCGATGGCCGAGGCGGGCGGGCCGAGGAAGATCAGCCCGGCGGCTTCGATGGCGCGGGCGAATCCAGCGTTTTCCGAGAGAAAGCCATAGCCGGGATGAATCGCCTGGGCACCGCTGGCCTTGGCGGCGGCGATCAATTTATCGATTTGCAGATAACTCTCGGCGGCCTTGCTGCCACCCAGATCGACGCGGATATCGGCTTCCCGGCTGTGCCGCGCATCGCGGTCGGTGGCGCTGTGCACAGCGACGGTAGTCAGGCCCAAGGCCTTAGCGGTGCGCATCACGCGGCAGGCGATTTCGCCACGGTTGGCCACCAATAGGGTGGTAATCACAGGTGCGCTCATCAACGCGACTCCTTGGTGGATGCGGCTTGCCAGTTCGGTGGGCGTTTTTGCAGGAAGGCGCGCAAGCCTTCTTGGCCTTCAGGGCTGACGCGAATCCGCGCGATGGCATTTTCGGTGTAGCGGCGCAGGGCCGGGGTCAGCGCGCCGTTGCCGACTTCACGCAGCAAGTCCTTGCTGGCACGCATGGCCGCGGGGCTGTTGAGCAACAGGTTGTCGATCCACTGTTCGACCTGATGCTCCAGTTCAGCCGCAGGATAGCTTTCGGCGAGCAAGCCAATCTCCCGCGCCCGCTGCCCGTTGAAGCGCTCGGCAGTCAGCGCATAGCGCCGCGCCGCACGCTCACCAATCGCTTGCACCACGAACGGGCTGATTACCGCTGGGGCCAGACCGATGCGCACTTCCGACAGGCAGAACTGCGCGTCATCGGCGCCGATCGCCATGTCACAGCAACTGATCAAGCCCAGCGCGCCACCGAACGCCGCGCCTTGCACCACGGCCAGCGTGGGGATTTTCAGCTTGGCGAGGTTGTACATCAGCTCGGCCAGCTCGCGGGCGTCATCGAGGTTGGTGTGGTAATCGAGTTCCGCCGATTGCTGCATCCACGCCAAGTCGGCGCCGGCACTGAAGTGCTTGCCGCGCCCACGCAGCAGCAGGAAACGCAGGTTCGAATCGCTGGCCACCTTGTCGAGGGCGAGGATCAGTTCGCGGATCATCTCGGCGTTGAACGCGTTGTTTTTCTCGGCGCGGTTGAGCCATAACGTCGCAAAACCGCGTGGATCGGTTTGCAGTTCGAGGGTATTGAAGTCGCTCATATTCATCTGTCTCCACGGTTCTTGTGGGAGCGAGCCTGCTCGCGAAAGCGGGGTATCAGTCGATCTATCCGCTGCCTGACAGAGCGCATTCGCGAGCAGGCTCGCTCCCACAAAAAAACATCACATCCGGAACACACCGAAGCGGCTCGGTTCGATTGGCGCGTTCAGCGACGCGGACAAGGCCAGGGCCAGTACATCGCGGGTCTGCGCCGGGTCGATGACGCCGTCATCCCACAGCCGCGCGCTGGAGTAGTAGGGATGACCCTGTTCTTCGTACTGATCGAGAATCGGCTGCTTGATCTCGGTCTCCTGCTCGGCGCTGAACGCCTGACCGCTGCGTTCGGCCTGTTCGCGCTTGACCTGCACCAGCACACCGGCGGCCTGTTCGGCGCCCATCACGCCAATCCGCGCGTTCGGCCACATCCACAAGAAACGCGGATCGTAAGCGCGCCCGCACATGCCGTAGTTGCCGGCACCGAAGCTGCCGCCGATGATCACGGTGAATTTCGGCACCTTGGCGCAGGCCACTGCGGTCACCAGTTTCGCGCCGTGTTTGGCGATGCCGCCGGCCTCGTATTTCTGGCCGACCATGAAACCCGTGATGTTCTGCAGAAACAGCAGCGGGATGCCGCGCTGGCAGGCCAGTTCGATGAAGTGCGCGCCTTTCTGCGCGGCTTCGGCGAAGAGGATGCCGTTGTTTGCCAGAATCGCGATCGGGTAGCCGTGCAAGTGCGCGAAACCGCAGACCAGCGTGGTGCCGAACAGCGCTTTGAATTCATCGAACACCGAGCCGTCGACCAGCCGCGCGATCACTTCGCGCACATCGAATGGCTGTTTGGCGTCAGCCGGAACCACGCCGTACAACTCGTCGCAGGCGTACAGCGGCGCGATCGGCGTGCGTTGCTGCACCTCGCCGAGCTTGCGCCAGTTGAGGTTGGCGACGCTGCGGCGGGCGAGGGCGAGGGCGTGTTCGTCGTTCTCGGCGTAATGGTCGGCCACGCCGGAGGTCTTGCAGTGCACATCGGCGCCGCCCAGATCTTCGGCGCTGACCACTTCGCCGGTCGCGGCTTTTACCAGCGGCGGGCCGGCGAGGAAAATCGTCGCCTGGTTGCGCACCATGATCGCCTCGTCCGCCATCGCCGGCACATACGCGCCGCCAGCGGTGCACGAGCCCATCACCACGGCGATCTGCGGGATGCCCATGGCGCTCATGTTGGCCTGATTGAAGAATATCCGCCCGAAATGCTCGCGATCCGGGAACACTTCGTCCTGACGCGGCAGGTTGGCGCCACCGGAATCCACCAGATAAATGCACGGCAGGCGATTCTGCTGGGCGATGGTCTGCGCGCGCAGGTGTTTTTTCACGGTGAGCGGGTAATACGAGCCACCTTTCACCGTCGCATCGTTGGCGACGATCATGCACTCGACGCCTTCAACGCGACCGATCCCGGCGATCACACCGGCAGCCGGGACGTCTTCGCCATACACGGCGTGAGCCGCCAGTTGGCTGATTTCGAGAAACGGCGAGCCGGGGTCGAGCAAGCGATTGATGCGCTCGCGCGGCAGCAATTTACCCCGCGAGGTGTGGCGTTCCTGCGCTTTGACACCGCCACCCTGCGCCACTTGGGCGAGCAAGGTGTGCAGCGCGTCGACCTGTTTGAGCATCGCCGCACTGTTGGCGGCGAACTCCGCCGAGCGCGGGTTGAGCTGAGTGTGCAAAGTTGCCATGGTCAGCTCCGTTTAGCGCGTTTCGTTGAACAGTTCGCGGCCGATCAGCATGCGGCGGATTTCGCTGGTGCCTGCGCCGATTTCGTAGAGCTTGGCGTCGCGCAGCAGGCGACCGGCGGGGAATTCGTTGATGTAGCCGTTGCCGCCGAGAATCTGGATCGCGTCGAGGGCCATTTGTGTGGCGCGTTCGGCGGTATAGAGGATCACCCCGGCAGCGTCCTTACGGGTGGTTTCGCCGCGCTCGCAAGCCTGGGCCACCGCGTACAGATAGGCGCGGCTGGCATTGAGCTGGGTGTACATGTCGGCAACTTTGCCCTGGATCAGCTGGAATTCGCCGATGCTCTGGCCGAACTGCTTGCGGTCGTGGATGTACGGCACGATCAGGTCCATGCACGACTGCATGATCCCGGTCGGGCCGCCCGAGAGCACCACGCGTTCGTAATCGAGGCCGCTCATCAGCACTTTCACGCCACCGTTGAGCACACCGAGGATGTTCTCTTCCGGCACTTCGACGTCATCGAAAAACAACTCGCAGGTGTTGGAGCCACGCATGCCAAGTTTGTCGAATTTGTTGCTGCGGCTGAAGCCTTTCCAGTCACGCTCGACGATGAACGCAGTAATGCCGTGCGGGCCTTTTTCCAGATCGGTCTTGGCGTAGATCACGTAGGTATTGGCGTCAGGGCCGTTGGTGATCCAGGTTTTGCTGCCGTTGAGTACGAAGCGATCGCCGCGTTTGTCGGCGCGCAGCTTCATCGAGACCACATCGGAACCGGCGTTGGGCTCGCTCATCGCCAGGGCGCCGACGTGCTCGCCGCTGATCAGCTTCGGCAGGTATTTGGTTTTCTGTTCGTGGTTGCCGTTGCGGTTGATCTGGTTGACGCAAAGGTTGGAGTGCGCGCCATAGGACAACGCCACCGACGCCGAGCCACGGCTGATTTCTTCCATCGCCACCACATGCGCCAGATAACCCAGACCTGCGCCGCCGTACTCCTCCGGCACGGTGATGCCGAGCAGGCCCATGTCACCGAATTTGCGCCACATGTCGGCGGGGAACAGGTTGTCGTGGTCGATCTGCGCGGCGCGCGGGGCGATCTGATCGGCGACGAAGGACTGCACCTGATCGCGCAGCATGTCGATGGTTTCACCGAGGGCGAAATTCAGGGATGGATAGCTCATGAGGCACCTTTTGGCTTTTTTATCGGGTGGAGCGCACGACGAATCGGCGTTCAGCTTTACGTTAACGTAAAGCTTCCGGAGTTCGACTGTCAATCGGCTTTACGTAAGCGTCAACTTGGGCGAGAGTAAGGACAGTTCAGGATCAGATATCGGTTTGTTTCTGGTGGGAGCGAGCCTGCTCGCGAAAGCGCTGTATCAGTCGCCCTCAAGGCTGAATGACGCAGCGTATTCGCGAGCAGGCTCGCTCCCACAGGGATTCAAAACCGGGAAAACCCACTAATAAAGACAATAGGGGTCGTCATGGATCTACCCAGTGCAAACCCGCAGCGCAGCTACACCCGTGGCTCGCAGGACAAAGCCCTGCTGGCGATGACCATCGGTCAGCGCTTCGATCAGACTGTCGCGCAATACCCGGACGGCGAGGCTTTGGTGGTGCGCCATCAACAGTTGCGTTACTCCTGGCGGCAACTGGCCGACGCGGTGGATGAGCAGGCCAGGGCCTTGCTCGCACTGGGCTTGCAGACCGGTGATCGCCTCGGCATCTGGGCGCCGAATTGCGCGCAGTGGTGCATCACCCAGTTCGCCACCGCGAAGATCGGCGTGATCCTGGTCAACATCAATCCTGCCTACCGCAGCTCCGAACTCGAGTACGTGCTCAAGCAATCCGGCTGCCAGTGGCTGGTCTGTGCCGGAGCGTTCAAGACCTCGAATTACCATGAAATGCTCCAGGGCCTGGCGCCAGAATTGGCCGAGCACGCCATCGGTCAGCTGCGCAGCGAACGCCTGCCGGAGCTGCGCGGGGTGATCAGCCTCAATGCCAATCCGCCGCCGGGTTTTCTGCCGTGGTCGCAGCTCAGCGATCTGGCCGTCAGCGTCTCGCCCGATCAATTGCGCGAACGCAGCGCCAGTCTGCATTTCGATCAACCGGTGAACATCCAGTACACCTCCGGCACCACCGGTTTCCCCAAGGGCGCGACCCTCAGTCACTACAACATTCTCAACAACGGCTACATGGTCGGCGAAAGCCTCGGCCTGACGACTGCCGATCGTCTGGTGATTCCGGTGCCGCTGTATCACTGCTTCGGCATGGTCATGGGCAACCTCGGTTGCGTCACCCACGCCAGCACGATGATTTACCCCAATGACGCTTTCGATCCGGCGCTGACCCTGCAAGCGGTGGCCGAAGAAAAAGCCACGGCGCTGTACGGTGTGCCGACCATGTTTATCGCCATGCTCGATCAGCCGCAGCGGCAGACCTTCGACCTGTCGAGCCTGCGCACCGGGATCATGGCCGGCGCGACCTGTCCGATTGAGGTCATGCGCCGGGTCATCAACGAAATGCACATGAGCGAAGTGCAGATCGCCTACGGCATGACCGAAACCAGTCCGGTGTCGCTGCAGACCGGTCCAGCGGATGAGCTGGAGTTGCGTGTCACCACGGTCGGCCGCACCCAGCCGCAACTGGAAAGCAAGATCATCGACACCGCCGGCAACCTTGTGCCGCGCGGCACCATTGGCGAATTGTGCACGCGCGGTTACAGCGTGATGCTCGGCTACTGGAACAACCCGCAGGCTACTGCCGAAGCCATCGATGAGGCGGGGTGGATGCACACCGGCGACCTGGCGAGCATGAACGAGGAGGGTTACGTCAACATCGCCGGGCGTAACAAAGACATGATCATTCGTGGCGGGGAGAACGTTTATCCCCGTGAGCTGGAGGAATTCTTCTTCACCCATCCGGCGGTGGCGGACGTGCAGGTGATCGGTATTCCGTGCTCGCGCTACGGTGAGGAAATCGTCGCCTGGATCAAATTCCACCCCGGCCACAGCGCCTCGGAGCTGGAGCTGCAAGCCTGGTGCAAGGAGCGCATCGCCCATTTCAAGACACCGCGTTACTTCAAATTCGTCGACGCGTTTCCGATGACGGTGACGGGCAAGATCCAGAAATTCAGGATGCGTGAGATCAGTATCGAGGAGCTGAAAACAATCGAGGGATAATCACAAAATTTCTGTGGGAGCGAGCCTGCTCGCGAATGCGGTGTGTCATTCAGCGCAAATGTGTCTGGCACACCGTTTTCGCGAGCAGGCTCGCTCCCACAGGGATGCAGTGATAGAGAGACGAATTGCAGAAAGCACAAAGGGGAGCCGAAGCTCCCCTTTAATTTGTCGTTGCGTGCTCTTTTTATTATTGAGGGTCGGTCTGTTGTTGTTTTTGGCAACCGTGGCCCTGTACAGCTTTTGGCGACCCCCATCCGGGGTCAAGAGCAAACGTATTTTTTTGAGCGCTGATCTGCTTTCTCGTTTAACGATCCAACCGATTCGGGAGCTACCTGAAGGTAGTTTTATTGTTCTCTGCCCGGTTGCGGGTCACTCCTGAGAGCACCCTGAAAAGCACACCTTCTCCAAAAAAATCTGTTAGCTGCGTCTCTGCCGTGTTGTTCTTGTTATGTCAGAGTCGTTTCGTCTTGTTTTTATTGGTTTGCGGCTTTTTATTCTTGTTATGCCATAGAGATAGCAGGTGTCGTGCCAACTTTTAAAAAGGCTTATAAATCAGTGATTTAAGTTTTTCGGGCTTTTTCACCTCAGGGCAAAGCCAGACAATTTGTTTCCGTGTTACTCGCTTTTGCCCACTTCACTGATCCAGCGGTAACACCTCACTGCGCGCTGCGTGCCTTGGCCACTCGCGAACCGCTTGGACGGCCGAGCACTGCACTGATCTGCTGGCCCGCAGCAATCAAGGCGTCCAGGTCGATACCGGTCTCGATGCCCAAGCCATCCAGCAGGTACACCACGTCTTCGGTCGCGACGTTACCGCTCGCGCCTTTGGCGTAAGGGCAGCCGCCAAGGCCGGCGATAGAGCTGTCGAACACCGCAATGCCTTCGAGCAGGCTGGCGTAGATATTGGCCATGGCCTGGCCATACGTGTCGTGGAAATGCCCGGCAAGCTTGTCCCGTGGTACCTGCGCCGAGACCACCTCGAACAGGCGCCGGGTCGCGCCCGCCGTGCCGGTGCCGATGGTGTCGCCCAGCGACACTTCGTAGCAGCCCATCGCGTACAGCTCGCGCGCGACCATCGCCACTTGCTCCGGCGCGACCGTGCCTTCATACGGGCAGCCCAGCACACAGGAAACGTAACCGCGCACGGTAACGCCGTGTTGTTTGGCGGCCTCCATGATCGGCGCAAACCGCGCCAGGCTTTCGTTGATCGAGCAATTGATGTTGCGCTGCGAGAACGCCTCGGAGGCGGCGGCGAACACCGCGACTTCCTTGACCCCGGCGGCGAGCGCGTCTTCAAAGCCGCGCAAGTTCGGCGCCAGCGCGCCGTAGGTCACGCCGGGTTTGCGCTGGATCTGCGCAAACACCTCGGCGGAGCCGGCCATCTGCGGCACCCATTTCGGCGAGACGAAACTGCCGACTTCGATGTAGCCGAGCCCGGCGGCGCTCAGGGCATCGACCAGTTGCACCTTGTCAGCCACGCTGATCGGTTGGGCTTCGTTCTGCAGGCCATCGCGCGGGCCGACTTCGATCAGGCGTACTTGGGAGGGGAGGGACATGGGTGGGACCTGCCTGTTTTTTTAGTTCACGAAGAACCCTGTGGGAGCGAGCCTGCTCGCGAAAGCGGTGGATCAGTCACCGTTAATGTTGGATGACAGAATGCATTCGCGAGCAGGCTCGCTCCCACAGGGGCGCCAGTGTTGGCTAGACCGCCTGCTGGCTCTTGAGCGTCTGCTCCAACGCCTGCACGCAGCGCTCTTCTGCTGTATCCAGCTCAAGCTTCATCTGTTCGATATCCAGCAACTGCTGTTCGAGCTGTTCGCGGCGTTCGCTGATTTTTGCCAGCATGCTGTTGAGCTGTTTGGTGTTACCGCCGGACGGATCATAGAGTTCGATCAGCTCGCGGCATTC
The DNA here is from genome assembly GCF_030687105.1 of Pseudomonas sp. FP1762. Classification (NCBI taxonomy): domain Bacteria; kingdom Pseudomonadati; phylum Pseudomonadota; class Gammaproteobacteria; order Pseudomonadales; family Pseudomonadaceae; genus Pseudomonas; species Pseudomonas sp. FP1762. Next base: position 3,817,852 of record NZ_CP117458.1, on the reverse strand, counting down.
GGCAAGGGAAAAACCGATGCGCTTGCCGCGCAGGATCAGCTTCAGGGTGACCTTGTCGCGCGGCGAATAGATACGTTCCTGGCCACGACGCTCGGGGCTGAGCAGGCCTTGCTCTTCATAAAAGCGGATCGCCCGGGTGGTGATGTCCAGCTCGCGGGCGAGATCGGAAATGCTGTAGGTCTGACTGCTCATGAAAGCGCTCGGAAAAGGGGCATGGCGCTAAGCTAATCGGTGGTTTACGTTTACGTCAAGCGGGATGGTTTTGGGGTGTCCGTACAGGCCTCTTCGCGAGCAGGCTCGCTCCCACATTCGACCGCGTTCCTTCAGATGAAATGCAATTCATTGTGGGAGCGAGCCTGCTCGCGAAGAACGATAACGCGGTAAAAAAGCCCTACACCTTCTCCAGCTTCTTCTCCTGCGCCGTCACCTGTTGGCACAACTCGATCATCTGCTCGCGCATCCAGCGGTTGGCCGGGTCCTGGTCGGTGCTTTCGTGCCAATACAGGTGCGTTTCCACCGAGGGCACATCATTCACCGGCAAATTGAACGATTGCAGATCATGGCGGCGGGCGAAGCGTTCCGGCACGGTCATGACCATGTCGGTCTGCTGCATCACTTGCGAGGCCATCAGATAGTGCTGCGAGCGCAGGGCGATCTTGCGCTGGATGCCCATTTTGCCCAGCGCCAGATCGACATAACCCAGACCACTGCGGCGGCTGGAAATATGGATGTGAGTCAGCGACAAATAGTCATCGAGGCTGAGTTTTTCCTTGCTCGCCATTGGATGGCCCTTGCGCATGGCGCAGACGTAACGGTCGTCCATCAGCTTGACGTGGCGCACCTGCGGGTCGGTGTTGAGCGGCGCATCCACGGCGAAATCCAGACGCCCGGCGGCCAGTTCCTTGGTGGTTTCCCGGCGCTTGGACAGAAAGCTTTCGATGATCACCGTCGGCGCGAGGCGGCGCAGGCGCTGGAACAGTGGCGGCAGAATGATTGCCTCCGTCAAATCGGTCATGCTGATGCGGTAAGTCTTGGCCGCCTGCGCCGGGTTGAAGATGCGGCTTTCCTGCACCGACACGCGCAGCAGCGACAGGGCGTTGCGCACCGGGCCGATGATGTTCTGCGCCATCGGCGTGGGCACCATGCCCTGAGCGGTACGCACGAAGAGCGGGTCGTTGAAGGTTTCGCGCAACCGCGCCAGGGCATTGGACACCGCCGGCTGGGTGATGCCGACAATCTGCCCGGCGCGGGTCAGGTTGGCTTCGGTGTAGATCGCGTCGAAGACGATGAAAAGGTTCAGGTCGACCTTGCTCAGATTCATAACGCGGCTTCTCTTGTTATTAAGTGCAAGTGTTTTGGGGCTGACGATCAGCGGATCATATATTGGTGATGAATGTTTATACACGCCGAGAATAGGCTAGGTAAATGATCAGCGCTGTTCTAGCATCGATTGCATGACTTGAACAACCTCTGCCCGAGAAGGTAACTACCCATGGATTTCGCTTATTCGCCCAAGGTTCAGGAACTGCGTGAGCGCGTGACTGCGTTCATGGACACTTACGTTTACCCGGCCGAAGCGGTGTTCGAACGCCAGGTCGCCGAGGGCGATCGCTGGCAGCCGACCGCAATCATGGAAGAGCTCAAGGCCAAGGCCAAGGCTGAAGGTCTGTGGAATTTGTTTCTGCCTGAGTCCGAGCTGGGCGCCGGCCTGAGCAACCTCGAATATGCGCCATTGGCGGAAATCATGGGCCGTTCCCTGCTGGGGCCGGAGCCGTTCAACTGCTCGGCGCCGGACACCGGCAACATGGAAGTATTGGTGCGCTACGCCAACGAAGAGCAGAAACAGCGCTGGCTCGAGCCGCTGCTGCGCGGCGAGATCCGTTCGGCGTTCGCCATGACCGAGCCCGACGTGGCATCTTCCGACGCGACCAACATGGCCGCCCGTGCTATGCGTGATGGCGATCAGTGGGTGATCAACGGCAAGAAATGGTGGACTTCCGGCGCCTGCGATCCGCGCTGCAAGATCCTGATTTTCATGGGCCTGAGCAACCCCGACGCGCCGCGTCACGCCCAGCACTCGATGATTCTCGTGCCGGTCGACACCCCCGGGGTGAAAATCGTCCGTCCGCTGCCGGTGTTCGGCTACGACGATGCACCGCACGGTCACGCCGAAGTGCTGTTCGACAACGTTCGGGTGCCGTACGAAAACGTCCTGCTCGGTGAAGGACGCGGCTTCGAAATCGCCCAGGGTCGCCTTGGCCCAGGCCGCATTCACCACTGCATGCGTTCGATCGGCATGGCCGAACGTGCGCTGGAACTGATGTGCAAACGCTCGGTGAGCCGCACCGCGTTCGGCAAACCGCTGGCGCGTCTGGGTGGCAACATCGACAAGATCGCCGACTCGCGGATGGAGATCGACATGGCGCGCCTGCTGACGTTGAAAGCGGCGTACATGATGGACACCGTCGGCAACAAAGTGGCGAAAAGCGAGATTGCGCAGATCAAAGTCGTCGCGCCGAATGTCGCCCTGCGGGTGATCGACCGGGCGATTCAGATGCACGGAGGGGCAGGGGTGTCGAACGATTTCCCGCTGGCCTATATGTATGCCATGCAGCGCACCCTGCGTCTGGCCGACGGCCCCGACGAAGTGCACCGCGCGGCGATTGGCAAGTTCGAGATCGGCAAGTATGTGCCGAAGGAGATGATGCGTAGCGGTCAGTAATACCGAGTTGCCTCATTCGCGAGCAGGCTCGCTCCCACAAGATTTGTGCACGCCACAGATCCAATGTGGGAGCGAGCCTGCTCGCGAAAGGGCCTGCACATTCAGCAGATCGACATCAGGATCAATACACCCAAACCTCAACCCGCCGATTCTTGATCCGCCCTTCATCCGCGCTGTTGGTCGCCACCGGCATCAGCGCACCAAAGCCGCGTACTTCGCGCATGACCACACCGTTTTTGACCAGCTCGCGCCGCACCGCCATTGCTCGCAGCTTCGACAGTAGATCAGCCCGCGCCGGGTCATCCTTCAAATCACCAAACCCCACCAGCGTCACCGCCCGTTCGGTCTTGCCATTGCGCTTTATATAGTCGAGCACCCGCGCCAGATCCTGCCGCGCCTTGTTGTCCAGACTGGCGCTGCCCTCGGCAAAACGGAAATTCACTGTCAGACGCTGGGCATGCCGGCTGAGAGATTGATAACCCTCTGGCATCAGCGCATTCGGCGCCACGCTCATGGCCTGCACGGTCTGGCTGACAAAACCGCTGGTCGCGACGATCGCCTGTCCCTGTGGACTTTGCGCGAACGTTGCCAACGCCTGCGCCCACGGATTCTGGATGTCCGGCGGTAGATAAAAGAACAAGCGCCGCGACAGCGGATAGTCTTCGGTGGCGATCAGGCTGTTCAGCGGCAGCATCGCTTGCGACGCGCCGTCGGCAATCGCTACGGCTTTGGCTTGACGCACATAGGGCAAGCCGATGAAGCCGATACCTTGCGGATCGTTGCTGACTGCATCGGACAATTGCTCGCTGGATTCGAAACGTTTCGCCGCGCTGCTCAGACTTTTCCCACGCCGGCTCAGGACCAGTTCCTTGAACGTGTCGTACGTCCCCGATTGATCATCCCGCGCATATAAATGAATGGCGCCGCCACGGCCACCGAGTTCTTCCCAGGTTTTCACTTCGCCGGCAAAAATCCGCGCCAGTTGCTCGGTGTTCAACTGCTCAAGCGGGTTGGCCGGGTTGAGGATGATCGCCAGGCCGTCGATGGCAATGACTTGTTCGGCCGCCGGGCTTTTCAGATCGCCGAGGGTTTGCAGGGCAAGCAGTTCGCTGTCCTTGATCTCACGGGAAGAGGCGGCCAGATCGGCGCTGGCGTTTTTCAACGCAGCGAAACCGGTGCTGGAACCGTGAGCGGCAACTTCGATGATCACGCGTTGCCCTTGTGCGGTCTGGCCGACGATGCGTTGTTCGTTGGCGGTGTCCGGGGTTTCGCGGTGGATTTTCAGCAGGCCTTGTTCCTGCAACAGGCCTTCGACCAGCGCCGGACCCAGATCGGCACCGATGGTGTTGGAACCCTGAATGCGCAATGCCGGGCCGTTTTCGGGGATCGGCAGGGCGGCGGCGTAGATCGACAGCCAGCCACTCAACAGGAAAACGCAGAGAACACGCAGGGTCATGCCGGCACCGAATCAAGCCAAGGGGATTGCCGGGGAGATTAAGTCAGGCGCGTGACCGAAATATGACAGGGGATTACCTGTGGGAGCGAGCCTGCTCGCGAAGGCGCCGTGTCAGTCGAAAAATTCGTCGCTGATCCACCGCATTCGCGAGCAGGCTCGCTCCCACAATGAAAATTCCCTCAGGCCAGCTCAAGCCAGATCGGCGCATGGTCCGATGGCTTTTCCATGCCGCGCAGTTCGTAGTCCACGCCGGCATCCTTGACCCGTGGCAGCAGGCCATGGGACGCCAGAATTACATCGATGCGCAGGCCGCGTTTGGGCTCATCTTCAAAGCCACGGCTGCGGTAGTCGAACCAGCTGAACATGTCGCTCACGTCGGGATTGAGGTGACGGTAGCTGTCGGTCAGGCCCCAGTTTTTCAGGCGCGCCATCCACTCGCGTTCTTCCGGCAGGAAGCTGCATTTGCCGGTTTTCAGCCAGCGCTTCATGTTGTCCGGGCCGATGCCGATGTCGCAGTCTTCCGGGGAAATGTTCACATCGCCCATCACCACCAGCGGCTGTTCGTTGTGGAACTGGCTTTCCAGCAGCGCTTGCAGATCGCTGTAGAAACGCTCTTTGGCAGGGAATTTGGTTGGGTGATCGCGGCTTTCACCTTGTGGGAAATAGCCGTTCATGATCGTCACCGGCACGCCGTTGGCATCGGCAAAAGTGCCCCAGATAAAGCGCCGTTGCGCGTCTTCTTCATCGGTGGCGAAGCCTTTATGGATGGTGATCGGTTCGTTGCGCGAGAGCAGGGCGACACCGTAATGGCCCTTCTGGCCATGGAAGTGCACGTGGTAGCCGAGGGCGCGGATGTCGTCGTGGGGGAACTGGTCGTCGTGGACCTTGGTTTCCTGCAGGCCGATCACGTCGGGCTGATGTTTTTCGATCAGCGCTGCCAGCTGATGCGGACGGGCACGCAGTCCGTTGATGTTGAAGGAAACAATCTTCATGGTCGGCAGTCCTGGCAAAAGGGCGATGCTAGCTGACATGGGGGAGATGGGCCAGCGTGGGACAAATCATTTTGGCCTGTGGGATTTGTGATGCCCTATGCAGCGCCTCTGTGGGAGCGAGCCTGCTCGCGAAGAGGCCGGCAAGATCGATGAAGATCCCGACTTGGTCTATACCTGTCAGGGGAACCACATCACCCGCCCAAGGTTCGTACCAACAAGCGCGCCAGCCTCCGAGCGCGCCCCCGGGGAGAATCACTGCAATGCCTGAAACCCAGTCCGCCGTTGCCGACATCCACATGCTCGACCGCGGCTATTCACGCGAAGCCCGCTCGTTGCTGTATCAGGCCTATCGCCACGAGCCGACCTTCGGCTACCTGTTCGAAGCCGAGCGTCCCGGCTACGAACAGCGCGTGCGCGCGACGGTGCGCGAGTTGGTCAAACAGCATTTTCTCCAGGACCTGCCGGCGATCGGCCTGTTGGTCAACGATCGCTTGATCGGCATCGCCCTGATCGCACCACCGCAACGGCGCCTGGGCGTTACCGAGAGCTGGGCGTGGCGCTTGCGCATGGTGCTCAGCACCGGTTTTCGCTGCACCCGGCGTTATCTGGAATACCACGATGCCGTCGCCGCGTGCGTGCCGGGTGACTCGGTGCACATGCTTCCGTTGCTTGGCGTTCACCCGCAGTTTCAGGGCAAGCACTTCGGCGAACAGTTGCTCACTGCCGTGCACAACTGGTGCGCGGTCGATGAAACCTCGCAAGGGGTGGTTCTCGACACCGGCAACCCGCGTTACCTGGAATTCTATAAAAGGCAGGGTTATCAGGAGATCGGCGAGGTTGCCGTCGGGCCGGTGCGCGAACACGTATTTTTCCACGCCAATCCGCAGGTGTTACAAACAGCAACGGGATAATGATCGAACTTCTTCACAAATTACCTGTTCTATCAGGCTCCCGAGCCCGTGATAGCATCCGCGCCTATGAAGTTTCCACGAAGATTTACCAGCGGCGTGCTGATGCTGTTATCCAGCTGCGCGGCGCTGGCGCAAAGTGAATTGGATGTACGGATCAAGCCGTCCAACGATGAACTCAAGGCCAATATAGAAGGCTATATCGGCAGCCTCGGCGATCGCGACGAAGAAGCCTTGCTGCGTTTCAGTCGCGGTGCCGAAGAGCAGGCGCGCAAAGCGGCTCAGGCGCTGGGCTACTATCAGCCGCAGATCGACAGTGACGTCAAGGGCGGGGAAAAACCGCGTCTGGTGCTGAACATCGATCCCGGCGAGCCGATTCGCCTGCGCAACGTCACCGTGCGCGTCGACGGCCCGGCGGCCTCGCTGAAATCCTTTCGCGTGCCGAAAAGCGACCTGCTCAAGTCCGGCGCCGTGCTCAACCATGGCCGTTACGAAGACGCCAAGCGCGTGATCCAGAATCAGGCCTCGCGCTTCGGTTACTTCAGCGGTCATTTCACCAGCCAGAAACTCATGGTCGATCCCCGCGCGGGCGTGGCCGACATCGAATTGATCTACGACAGCGGCCCGCGCTATGCGCTGGGCAAAGTCAGTTTCGAGGGCGACACGCCGTTCGACGAAGACCTGCTGCAACGCATGGTGCCGTTCAAGGCAGGCGAGCCTTACGATTCGGAACTGATCGCCGAACTCAATCGCGACCTGCAATCGAGCGGCTATTTCGAAGGCGTGCGTGTCGACGCGGCACCGACGGCAGCGCAGAACGATGTGATTCCGGTCGCCGTCAAACTCGACACGCGCAAGCCGCGCACCATGGGCCTGGGCCTCGGTTATTCGACCGACGTCGGGCCACGGATCAAGGCCAACTGGACGCGCCACTGGGTCAACCCGCAGGGCGACAGCTATGGCTGGGAGGCCGAGCTCTCGGCGCCCCGGCAGAACGTCGGGCTGTTCTACGACATCCCGCTCGACCCGCCATTGACCGACAAACTGCGCTGGGCCGGCGGCTATCAGTTCGAAGACATCGAAGGCTCCGACACCCTCAGCAAGCTGCTGACTTTCGGCCCGGAATGGCACAGCAAGTTGCCCAGCGGCTGGCAGCGGGTGATCTCGCTGAAATGGCAACGTGAAGAATACGAACTCGGCGACGACTCCGGCCTGAGCACGTTGCTCATGCCCGGCATCAGTTATTCCTATCTGAAAAGCGACAACCGCATCGATCCGCGTAACGGCTATCGCCTGAGCTTCGAAAGCAAAGTGGCCAAGGAAGGCCTCGGTTCGGACAACAACCTTTTATATGGCACCGCGCTGGTCAAGGGCCTGACTACGGTGTTCGACAAGCACCGCTTGCTCGGTCGCGTGCAGGTCGGCGGCAGCGCCACCAACGGCTACAACTCGATTCCGCCGTCGCTGCGCTTCTTTGCCGGTGGCGATCAGAGCGTGCGCGGTTACGACTATCAGAGCCTGTCGCCGAAAAACTCTGACGGCGACCGCATCGGTGGCCGCTACATGATTGCCGGCAGCGTCGAGTATCAGTATTCGATCGCCGAGAAATGGCGGGTCGCGACCTTCGTCGACCAAGGCAACTCTTTTAACAAACTCGAACTGCCCGACCTCAAGACCGGGGTCGGTGTAGGTGTGCGCTGGGTCTCTCCGGTCGGGCCGATCCGCCTTGACCTGGCCCATGCGCTGGACGACGACGGCGGCATCCGGCTGCACTTTTCCATGGGGCCTGAGCTGTGAAGCGTGGTGTGAAAATAACGGCGCTGACGCTGTTGGCGCTGGTTGTGTTAATCGTCTTGAGCCTTGCCGCGCTACTTGGCACGCAGGCTGGCAGTCGGTGGGCGTTGGGCCTGGTGCCCGGCTTGAGCGCGGAGAATTTCCACGGTCGCCTCGCTGGGCAGTGGAGTGCCGATCACCTGGTGTGGCAGCAGGACACCAGCCGCGTCGAGCTGAACAAGGCAATCTTCGCCTGGTCGCCGCTGTGCCTGACGCGCATGACCTTGTGCATCGATCAGCTCAAGGCCGCTCAGGTGATCCTGCAATTCCCGCCGAGCGAAGAAACCACCGAGAGCGGCCCGATCAAACTGCCGGACCTGCAATTGCCGTTGGCCATCGAATTGGGCGGCGTCGAGGTCGGCAGCCTGTTGTTCAACGGCAGCGAACAGCTCAAGGGCTTGCAACTGGCGGCGCACTGGACCGCACAAGGCCTGCAGATCGACAGCGTGAAATTGCAGCGCGACGAGCTCAGCCTGAACCTGTCCGGCCTGCTGCAACCGAGCGGCAACTGGCCGCTGACGATTCAGGGCGATTTGACTTTGCCTTCTCCCGGCAGCGAGCCGTGGACGCTGGCGCTGAAAGTCGACGGCGACCTGCTGAAAACCCTCAACCTGCAGGCCGACAGCCGTGGCTACCTCGACGGCCAGTTGAACGGTGAACTGCAAGCGCTGGCGGAAAACCTCCCGGCCAAGCTGCGCATCACCAGCGATGCGTTCAAGCCGAGCGCCGATCTGCCGGACACCCTGCAATTCAATCAGCTTGTGCTCACGGGCGAAGGCGACCTGAAAAACGGTTATCAACTGCTCGGCAACGCATCGTTGCCCGCCGAGAAATCACCGGTGGCGCTGCTGCTCAAGGGCAAGGTTGACGCCAACGGCGCGCAGATCGCCGGGCTCGACCTTAATGCCAACGACAAGCAAAGCCTCAAGCTCACCGGCAATGTCGACTGGAGCAAAGGCCTTAGCGCTCAGGCCAATATCAACTGGCAAGACTTCCCGTGGCACCGGCTCTATCCGGAAATCGACGAGCTGCAAGTGACGTTGCGCACCTTTACCGGCGAAGTGTCCTACACCGACGGTCAGTACCTCGGCAACTTCGACGCTGCGTTGGATGGCCCGGCCGGGGCGTTCACCTTGAGCAGTCCGTTCAGTGGCAGTCTGGAACAGATCGCCTTGCCGCAACTGGTCATGCAGGCCGGGCAGGGCAAGGCCGAAGGACACGTGAATGTGCGCTTCGCCGATGGCATCGCCTGGGATACTGCGCTGGATCTGTCGGCGCTCAACCCGGCGTACTGGGTCGCCGAACTGCCGGGTACTCTGGCCGGGCCGTTGAAGAGTAAGGGCGAAATGAAGAATGATCAGCTCAGCCTCAGCGCCGACCTCGACCTCAAAGGCAAATTGCGCGGCCAACCGGCGATTCTGCAGGCCAAGGCTGACGGCGCGGGTGAGCGCTGGAACCTCAATGCCCTGCAGATCCGCCTCGGCGACAACAGCATCAACGGCAAGGGCAGACTGCAGGACAAACTCGGCGGACAGATCGACATCAAGCTGCCGCGTCTGGCCCAGTTGTGGCCGCAATTGCGCGGGCAGATCAACGGCCAGATCAACGTCGCCGGTACGCTGAAGGCGCCACAGGGCAAGCTTGATCTGCAAGGTTCGCAACTGGCCTTCCAGGACAATCGCCTGCAAAGCCTCAACCTCGACGCCACGCTCGACAGTGCGCAGCGGGCGAAGATTAATCTCAAAGGCAGCGGCATTCAGACCGGCGATACCTCGCTCGGCACCCTGACCGCCAGTGCTCAAGGCGATATCAAAAGCCAGAAACTCAATCTCGACCTGATCGGACCGAAGCTGAAATTGGCGCTGGGGCTGGACGGCAATCTGGACAAGGGCAACTGGCGCGGACGCTTGGCCAGTGGCGACATTCAGGCCGGTGGCCAGGACTGGAAGCTGCAAAGCCCGGCCAGAATGGAGCGCCTGGCGGACGGCCAGATCAATTTCGGCGCGCATTGCTGGCTGTCCGGCAATGCCAGCCTGTGTGGCGAAGATCAGCGCCTGATGCCCGAGCCTAAGCTGCGTTATCACCTCAAGCAATTCCCGATCGAAAGCCTTGCGCAATGGCTGCCCAAAGACTTCGCCTGGCAGGGCCGGCTCAACGCCGATCTGCAACTGGACCTGCCCGCCAGCGGCCCGAACGGCGTGATCAGTGTCGATGCCAGCGGCGGCACCCTGCGCGTGCGCGACAAGGATCGCTGGCTGGATTTCCCCTACCAGACCCTCAAACTCAGCAGCAAGCTCACGCCCAAGCGGGTCGACACCGAGCTCAATTTTGTCGGCGGCAAACTCGGCGAATTGCTGGTCCAGGCGCAGCTCAATCCGCTGCCGAAAAACAAACCGCTGAGCGGCTCCTTCCGTCTTTCCGGTCTCGATCTGTCGGTGGCGCGGCCGTTTGTACCGATGGTCGAGAAACTCACCGGCCGCCTCAACGGCAGTGGCACGATCTCCGGTGGTTTGCTCGCACCGCTGGTCAACGGCACCGTGCAGCTCAGCGATGGCGAAGTGTCCGGCGCCGAACTGCCGATGGAGCTGCAGAATCTGCAACTGACTGCGGCGATCGCCGGCGAGTCGATGCGCCTGGACGGAGGCTGGAACAGCGGCAAGACTGGCAAGGGCAGCCTCAACGGCAACGTCGCTTGGGGGCAGGCGCTGGTGGTCGATCTGGCGCTCAAGGGCACGCAATTGCCGGTCAGCGTCGAGCCCTACGCCAAACTGGAAATGGCCCCGGACCTGAAGATTTCCATGGCCGGCGATGAGCTGAAAGTTGCCGGCAAGGTGCTGGTGCCGAAAGGCGAAATCACCGTGCGCGAGCTGCCGCCATCGACGGTGAAAGTCTCCGACGACACGATCATCGTCGGCGCACAGACCGAAGAGGGCAAACCACCGATCGCGATGAAAATGGACATCGACGTGATCGTCGGCCAGGACAAGCTGAGCTTTGCCGGTTTCGGCCTGACCGCCAATCTGCAAGGTCAGGTGCACATCGGCGACAACATGGACACCCGTGGCGAACTCTGGCTCAACGACGGCCGCTATCGCGCCTATGGCCAGCGCCTGACCGTGCGTCGCGCGCGTCTGTTGTTCGCCGGTCCCATCGACCAGCCGTATCTGGACATCGAAGCGATCCGCCAGACCGACGACGTCATCGCCGGTATTCGCCTGAGCGGCAGCGCCGAACAGCCGACCACGCAGATCTTCTCCGAACCGGCGATGAGTCAGGAACAGGCGCTGTCGTACCTGGTGCTGGGCCGCCCGCTGAGCACCAATGGCGAAGACAACAACATGCTCGCGCAAGCCGCGCTGGGCCTGGGCCTGATGGGCAGCGCCGGGGTCACCAGTGGTCTGGCCAAGGATCTGGGCATCGAGGATTTCCAGCTCGACACCCAGGGCAGCGGCAATGACACCAGCGTCGTCGCCAGCGGCAACATCTCCGAAAAACTCAGCCTGCGCTACGGCGTCGGCGTCTTCGAACCGGCCAGCACCATTGCCTTGCGCTACAAGCTGAGCAAGAAGGTCTACGTCGAAGCGGCGAGCGGCGTGGCGAGTTCGCTGGATATTTTCTACAAGCGGGATTTCTAGAGCGCGTTCTCTCCAATGATCGTTCCCACGCTCTGCGTGGGAATGCCTCAAGGGACGCTCTGCGTCCCGGCTCTCAAAAAAAACGGACGCAGAGCGTCCCCGGCTGCATTCCCACGCGGAGCGTGGGAACGATCCCGCGTGGCCGGTCAGTGATTAATTACAAAGCCCCCTAACTATTGCGTTGACATTCGCTGCCTAAGCAGTAACATCTCGACATACATTCACTGCCTAGGCAGTTATCAGGTCGACCCATGAAGCATTTCACTCCGGAAGAATTCAAACATTGCCACCTCGGCCTGTTGCTCGGTCGTGCCGCGTTGCTCAAGGACCGGATCATCGATACCCACATGGAACCGCACGGCATCACCGCCGCGCAGTTCAAGGTGTTGATCATCATGGCCCAGTTCGGCGTCGACACGCCGGCCGAGCTGTGCCGCCATCTGTCGCTGGACAGCGGGTCGATGACGCGCATGCTCGATCGTCTCGAGCAGAAGGCTTTTCTGCTTCGTCAGCGCAGCGAAGGCGACAGGCGTCAGGTGCAGTTGAAACTGACCGAGCAGGGCCAGCAACTGGCTGATCGTCTGCCGCACATCGGTGCCGATGCGATGAATGAGCTGGCCGGCGCGATCTCCCGCGAAGAGCTGAAAACCCTGGAATACATCCTCAAGAAAATCCTGCTGGCCGCCGGTGACCCGATCACCATCCAGCGTCTAGGTGATCACAATGAGCGCTAACACTTTGCGCAGCAGTCTGACGCTGCTGTTGTCGGCGATGATCCTCGCCGGTTGCGCCAATTACAGCGGCCTCGACACTGAAGGCCAGCGCCTCGACGCGAAGAGCCTGAAGACAGCGCAGTCTCTGGAAGGCGTCAGCCTGTCGCCGGCGGCGTGGCCGAAAAGCGATTGGTGGAGCAGCCTCGGCGATCCGCAGCTCGACGGCCTGATCCGCGAAGCCCTGCACGACAGCCCGGACATGCAGATCGCCGCAGCCCGCGCTCATCAGGCCAGTGCCGCCGCCTATGCCGCCGATGCCGAGCGTTATCCGACCCTCGACGCCAGCGCCGGCATCAGCCGTTCGCGTCTGGCTCGTGACCAGGATCCGCGGGGGCAGGGCGGGGCTTACGCGACGGTGCGCAATGTCAGCGCCGGCTTCAATTACAACTTCGATTTGTGGGGCGGCCAGCGCGATGCCTGGGAAGCCGCACTCGGCGAGGCCCGCGCTGCTGAAGTCGACCGTCAGGCCGCGCAGCTGACCCTCGCCGCTGACGTCGCTCGTGCTTACAGCGATCTCGGTCAGGCGCACATCGTTTACGACCTTGCCAGCGAAGACCTCAAGCGCACCCGGCAAATGCTCGACCTCAGTCAGCGCCGCTTGAGTTCGGGGATCGATAGCCAGTACCAGTTCCAGCAAACCCAGAGTCTGGAAGCCAGTTCTCAAGCGAGCCTGATCGACGCGGAAAAACGCCTGAACAGCGCGAAAATCGCCTTGGCGGTATTGCTCGGCAAAGGCCCGGATCGTGGCAACGAAATCGCTCGACCGAAAGTTCTGCAAGCCAGCGCCGTGGCAGTGCCATCGGTGTTGCCGGCGGAACTGCTCGGCCGCCGCCCGGATCTGGTTGCGGCGCGCTGGCGTGTCGAAGCGGCGAGCAAAGACATCGATGCGGCGAAAACCCGCTTCTATCCCAACCTCAACCTGTCGGCCTCGGCCGGCGCCGAGTCGTTGCTGGGTGATGCGATGTTCGGTTCGGCCAGCCGTTTCTTCAACATCGCGCCGACCGTATCGCTGCCGATTTTCGATGGCGGACGCCTGCGCGCCAACCTCGATGCGCGCGACGCCGATTACGATCTGGCGGTGGCGCAGTACAACAAAAGCCTGGTGAAAGCCCTCGGCGATGTCGGCGATACGATCAATCAGCTGCGCGATATCGGCCGGCAGATCGGCGCGCAGCAACATGCCACCGACATTGCTCAGGATTCTTACAACACCGTCGTCCAGCGTTACGGTTCCGGCATCGGCAACTACCTGGACGTGCTCAGCATCGAGCAGCAATTGCTCCAGGCCCAGCGTCAGATGGCGACCCTCAATGCCGAGCAGATCGACCTGTCGATTCAACTGATGCAAGCGCTGGGCGGCGGCTTTCAGGGTGAAAACCTGAACGCAGCCAACGCCAGCCCCGCCTCGTCGCACCATTAATTCAAGGTATTTGTCATGGCCACTGCCGAAAACACCCAAGCTCAAGACGACACCCCGGACACCGGCAACCCGCGCAAACGCAAGGTGATGCTGCTGGCCCTCGCCGTGGTCGTCCTGCTCGCCATTGCCGGCGTCTGGGCCTATCACGAATTCATCGGGCGCTTTAACGAAAGCACCGACGATGCCTACGTCAACGGCAACGTCGTGGAGATCACGCCGCTGGTCACCGGCACCGTGGTCAGCATCGGCGCCGACGACGGGGATCTGGTCCAGGAAGGCCAGGTGCTGGTCAACTTCGACCCCAACGATGCCGAAGTCGGCCTGCAAAGTGCCAAGGCCAAACTGGCGCGCACCGTGCGTCAGGTGCGCGGTTTGTACAGCAACGTCGACGGCATGAAAGCCCAGGTCAACGCGCAGCAGGCCGAAGTGCAGAAAGCCCAGGACAACTACAACCGACGGAAAAATCTCGCCCAGGGCGGGGCGATTTCCCAGGAAGAACTGTCCCACGCCCGCGACGACCTGACCTCGGCGCAGAACGCTCTGGCCAACGCCAAACAGCAACTGAAAACCACCAGCGCACTGGTCGACGACACCGTGGTCTCGTCGCATCCAGACGTGATGTCGGCCGCTGCCGATCTGCGTCAGGCCTATCTGACCAATGCGCGCAGCACCTTGATCGCGCCGGTCACCGGTTATGTCGCCAAGCGCACCGTGCAACTCGGTCAGCGCGTGCAGCCGGGCACCGCGTTGATGGCGGTGATTCCGCTGGATCAGCTGTGGATCGATGCCAACTTCAAGGAAACCCAACTGCGCGACATGCGCATCGGCCAGCCTGTCGATATCGAGGCCGATATTTATGGCAGCGACGTGAAATACAGCGGCACCGTCGACAGCCTCGGTGCCGGTACGGGTAGCGCGTTTGCTCTGCTGCCGGCACAGAACGCCACCGGTAACTGGATCAAGATTGTTCAGCGTGTGCCGGTGCGTATCCACATCAATGCCGAAGAACTGGCCAAGCACCCGCTGCGTGTCGGTCTGTCGACCAATGTCGAGGTCAATCTGCACGACCAGAGCGGCCCGGTGCTGGCCCAGCAACCGCCGCAAAAGGCCTCGTTCAGCACCAACGTCTACGAGCGCCAACTGGCTGAGGCGGACGCGATGATTGCCCAGTTGATTCACGACAACAGCGCAGCAGCAGGCAAGACCGCACAGCGCTGAGAGCACACCGGATCAGAAGTAGGCTCTGTGGTGAGCGGTTATCTGTAGTGAGGGGATTTATCTGTGGCGAGGGGATTTATCCCCGCTGGACTGCGCAGCAGGCCCGTTTTTCCTGAGCCAAAAGAGGGGCCGCTTCGCGACCCAGCGGGGATAAATCCCCTCGCCACAAGGGCCTGTTACCACAGGGCCTGCTGTGTTCATCAGACCGCAGCGACCATCAGGTTTCATAGGATTCACAATGAGCAATAACGCTTCTTTCACGCCGCCCAGCCTGTTGCTCAGCACCATCGGCCTGTCGCTGGCGACGTTCATGCAAGTGCTCGACACGACCATCGCCAACGTGGCGCTGCCGACGATTTCCGGCAACCTCGGGGTGAGTTCGGAGCAGGGCACCTGGGTCATCACTTCGTTTGCCGTGAGCAACGCGATTGCGCTGCCGCTGACCGGTTGGCTCAGCCGCCGCTTCGGCGAGGTGAAGCTGTTTCTGTGGGCGACGATGCTGTTTGTACTGGCGTCGTTTCTTTGCGGTATCTCGACCTCAATGCCCGAGCTGATCGGCTTTCGTGTGCTGCAAGGCCTGGTGGCCGGGCCGTTGTATCCGATGACGCAGACGCTGTTGATCGCGGTGTATCCACCGGCGAAACGCGGGATGGCCCTGGCATTGCTGGCGATGGTCACGGTGGTCGCGCCGATTGCCGGGCCGATTCTCGGCGGCTGGATCACCGACAGTTACAGCTGGCCGTGGATCTTCTTCATCAACGTACCGATCGGCATCTTTGCGGTGATGGTGGTGCGTTCGCAACTGGCGAAACGGCCGGTGGTGACCAGTCGCCAGCCGATGGATTACGTCGGTCTGATCACGCTGATCATTGGCGTCGGCGCGTTGCAGGTGATCCTCGACAAGGGCAATGACCTGGACTGGTTCGAATCGAACTTCATCATCGTCGGCGCGGCGATTTCCGTGGTCGCCCTGGCGGTGTTCGTGATCTGGGAAATGACCGACCGCCATCCGGTGGTCAACCTGCGCCTGTTCGCCCATCGCAACTTCCGCATCGGCACGCTGGTGCTGGTCTTGGGTTACGCCGGGTTCTTCGGCATCAACCTGATCCTGCCGCAGTGGCTGCAAACACAAATGGGTTACACCGCGACCTGGGCGGGACTTGCCGTGGCGCCGATCGGGATTCTGCCGGTGTTGCTGTCGCCATTTGTCGGCAAATACGCGCACAAGTTCGACCTGCGTCTGCTCGCCGGCATTGCGTTTCTGGCGATTGGCCTGAGCTGTTTCATGCGCGCCGAGTTCACCAACGAGGTCGACTTCCAGCACATCGCTCTGGTGCAGTTGTTCATGGGTATCGGTGTGGCGCTGTTCTTCATGCCGACCCTGAGTATTCTGATGTCGGACTTGCCGCCGAGCCAGATTGCTGACGGCGCAGGCCTGGCGACTTTCCTGCGGACATTGGGCGGCAGCTTTGCGGCGTCGCTGACCACCTGGATCTGGATTCGCCGGGCCGATCAGCATCATGCGTATATGAGCGAAAGCATCAGCACGTTTGAGCCGGCCACCCGCGAGACCCTGAATCAGTTGGGTGGGGCGAGCCAGTCGGCGTATGCGCAGATGGACCAGATCCTCACCAGCCAGGCGTACATGCTTTCGACCGTGGATTACTTCACGTTGCTAGGGTGGGGATTCATGGGGCTGATTTTGATTGTATGGCTGGCGAAACCGCCGTTTGCCGCCAAGGCCGGGCCGGCAGCTTCGGGGCACTAGAATCAAGAGCCCCTCACCCTAACCCTCTCCCGGAGGGAGAGGGGACTGACCGCGGTGCATGTTCGAGGTACATCGACTTGCGATACCGAGTCGAACTCAGGTTTTGAACTGCATGCGATCAGCTCCCTTTCCCCCTCGCCCCCCTGGGGGAGAGGGCTGGGGTGAGGGGGTAAAGCTCTTCAGCCGTGCGGCAATGCCAGCGGCGGGGCGAAATCGAACGGCGCCAAGGCATACCCACTCTCATCCACCTGCAACGCCCAACCCTGACGATCCCAATCCCCCAGCACAATCCGCTTCGCCGCTTGTTCACCAAGCTGCAGCTTGTGAATTGCCGGGCGGTGGGTGTGGCCGTGGATCAGAGTCTTCACGCCGAATGCCTGCATCACTCGCGGAATCTCTTCCGGGGTGACATCGACGATGTCATTGGCCTTCATCCGCGTCTGTGCGCGGCTTTCGCTGCGTAGCTTGCGCGCCAGTTTATGGCGGCTGCGCAGTGGCAGGTGACGGAGGATGAACAGTGTGATCGGGTTACGCAGATAACGCCGCAGCTTCATATAGCCAACGTCGCGGGTACACAGGCTGTCGCCGTGCATCAGCAGCACCGGCTCGCCGTAGAACTGCACGACACTCGGATCCTTCAGCAAGGTGCAGCCGGCCTGTTTGCAGAAGGCCTTGCCGAGCATGAAATCGCGATTGCCGTGCATCAGAAAGATGGCCGTGCCGCTGTCGCTCAAATCGCGCAGGGCCTGGCAGATGGAGCGCTGAAAGGGCGTCATGGCGTCGTCGCCAATCCACGCCTCGAAGAAGTCGCCGAGGATGTACAACGCACTCGCCGAGCGGGCGCGTCCGGCGAGCAAATCCAGAAACGCCCGGGTAATGTCCGGGCGCTCCTCTTCCAGATGCAAGTCTGAAATCAGCAATATCACGCTTCGATGATCTCGGCTTTCTCGATGATCACGTCGTCTGCCGGTACGTCCTGGTGGCCGGCCTTGGAAGTGGTCGACACGCCTTTGATCTTGTCGACAACGTCGGTGCCGGCGGTCACTTTACCGAATACCGCGTAGCCCCAGCCCTGCACGTTCTTGCCGCTGTGGTTGAGGAAGGTGTTGTCGGCGACGTTGATGAAGAACTGCGCCGATGCCGAATGCGGCTCCATGGTGCGGGCCATGGCGACGGTGTATTTGTCGTTGGAGAGACCGTTGTCCGCTTCGTTCTGGATGCTTGGACGCTTGTCTTTCTTCTCTTTCATGCCTGGCTCGAAACCGCCGCCCTGGATCATGAAGTTACCGATGACGCGGTGGAATACGGTGTTGGTGTAGTGACCGGCGTTGACGTACTCGATGAAGTTGGCAACGGTGATCGGCGCCTTTTCAGCGTTCAGTTCGATGACGATGTCGCCATGGTTGGTGGTCAGTTTGACTTGAGTCATGGTCATTACTCTTCATAGGGAATTCGTGGTTCTGGGACATTGAGCCCCACAACCGGTTCAGCCTGCTTCGGCCAAGGTGCGCAGTTTAGCGTGACAGGCGCGAATTTCGAGGCGGTTTTTCATTTCCCGGCGATTAAATGCGTGCCTTTATAAGAGCTGCTCTGTCAGGCCCTTGACAGCATCGGCTATGATAGCGGCTTTGTTTTGTCTGGCCCCTCTTTGCGGCCGCGCACCTGTACGTCAAGGATCCTATGAGCAAGCCCACTGTCGACCCTACCTCGAATGCCAAGTCCGGCCCTGCCGTGCCGGTCAACTTCCTGCGGCCGATCATCCAGGCAGACCTGGACTCGGGCAAGCACACCCAGATCGTGACTCGCTTCCCGCCGGAGCCCAACGGCTACCTGCACATCGGCCACGCCAAGTCGATCTGCGTCAACTTCGGCCTGGCCCAGGAGTTCGGCGGCGTCACGCACCTGCGTTTCGACGACACCAACCCGGCCAAGGAAGATCAGGAATACATCGACGCCATCGAAAGCGACGTCAAATGGCTGGGCTTCGAATGGTCCGGTGAAGTGCGCTACGCCTCGCAGTATTTCGACCAGTTGCATGACTGGGCCGTCGAGCTGATCAAGGCCGGCAAGGCCTACGTCGACGACCTGACCCCGGAGCAGGCCAAGGAATACCGTGGCAGCCTCACCGAGCCGGGCAAGAACAGCCCGTTCCGTGACCGTTCGGTTGAGGAAAACCTCGACCTGTTCGCGCGCATGAAGGCCGGTGAATTCCCGGACGGCGCGCGCGTGCTGCGGGCGAAGATCGACATGGCCTCGCCGAACATGAACCTGCGCGACCCGATCATGTATCGCATCCGCCACGCGCATCACCACCAGACCGGCGACAAGTGGTGCATCTACCCGAACTACGACTTCACCCACGGTCAGTCGGACGCCATCGAAGGCATCACGCATTCGATCTGCACCCTCGAGTTCGAAAGCCATCGCCCGCTGTACGAATGGTTCCTGGAGAACCTGCCGGTGCCGGCGAACCCGCGCCAGTACGAGTTCAGTCGCCTGAACCTGAACTACACGATCACCAGCAAGCGCAAGCTCAAGCAACTGGTTGACGAGAAGCACGTCAACGGCTGGGACGATCCGCGCATGTCCACGCTGTCGGGCTTCCGCCGCCGTGGCTACACGCCGAAATCGATCCGCAACTTCTGCGAAATGATCGGCACCAACCGTTCCGACGGCGTGGTCGATTTCGGCATGCTTGAATTCAGCATCCGCGACGACCTCGACCACAGCGCACCGCGCGCCATGTGCGTGCTGCGTCCGCTGAAAGTGGTCATCACCAACTACCCGGAAGGCCAGGTCGAAAACCTCGAACTGCCACGTCACCCGAAAGAAGACATGGGCGTGCGCGCGTTGCCATTCGCTCGGGAAATCTACATCGACCGTGAAGACTTCATGGAAGAGCCGCCGAAGGGCTACAAGCGCCTGGAACCGGCCGGTGAAGTGCGTCTGCGCGGCAGCTACGTGATCCGTGCCGACGAAGCGATCAAGGACGCCGACGGCAATATCGTCGAACTGCGCTGCTCGTACGACCCGGACACCCTCGGCAAGAACCCGGAAGGGCGCAAGGTCAAAGGCGTGATCCACTGGGTGCCGGCCGCCGCCAGCGTCGAGTGCGAAGTACGTCTGTACGATCGCTTGTTCCGTTCGCCGAACCCGGAGAAGGCCGAAGACAGCGCCAGCTTCCTCGACAACATCAACCCTGACTCGCTGCAAGTGCTGACCGGTTGTCGCGCTGAGCCATCGCTCGGCAACGCACAGCCGGAAGACCGTTTCCAGTTCGAGCGCGAAGGCTACTTCGTCGCGGATCTGAAGGACTCGAAACCCGGTCAGCCGGTATTCAACCGTACCGTGACCCTGCGTGATTCGTGGGGCCAGTGAGTGAGTCAAGGAACTAACGTGCTAACGATCTACAACACGCTCACCAAGAGCAAAGAAGTCTTCAAGCCGCTTGATGGCAACAAGGTGCGCATGTACGTCTGCGGGATGACCGTGTACGACTACTGCCACCTCGGCCACGGCCGCAGCATGGTCGCGTTCGACCTGGTGACGCGCTGGCTGCGCTTCAGCGGTTATGACCTGACCTACGTGCGCAACATCACCGACATCGACGACAAGATCATCAATCGTGCGCGCGAGAACGGTGAATCGTTCGAAGCGCTGACCGAGCGCATGATCGCCGCGATGCACGAAGACGAAGCGCGCCTGAACATCCAGAAGCCGGACATGGAACCGCGCGCCACCGATCACATCGCTGGCATGCACGCGATGATCCAGACCCTGATCGACAAGGGCTACGCCTACGCACCGGGCAATGGCGACGTGTACTACCGCGTCGCCAAGTTCATGGGCTACGGCAAGCTGTCGCGCAAGAAGATCGAAGATTTGCGCATTGGCGCGCGCATCGAAGTCGATGAGTCGAAACAAGACCCGCTCGACTTCGTCCTGTGGAAAGCCGCCAAGCCGGGCGAGCCGAGCTGGGAATCGCCATGGGGCGCCGGGCGTCCGGGCTGGCACATCGAGTGCTCGGTGATGTCGACCTGCTGCCTCGGTGAGACTTTCGATATTCATGGCGGCGGCAGCGACCTGGAGTTCCCGCACCACGAAAACGAAATCGCCCAGAGCGAAGCGGCCACCGGCAAGACCTACGCCAACGCGTGGATGCATTGCGGCATGATTCGCATCAATGGCGAGAAGATGTCCAAGTCCTTGAACAACTTCTTCACCATCCGCGACGTGCTCGACAAGTACCACCCGGAAGTGGTGCGTTACCTGTTGGTCTCGAGCCACTACCGCAGCGCGATCAACTATTCGGAAGACAACCTCAAGGACGCCAAGGGCGCACTGGAGCGTTTCTACCATGCGCTGAAAGGCCTGCCGAGCGTGGCGCCGGCCGGTGGCGAGGCGTTCGTCGAGCGTTTCACCACGGTGATGAACGACGACTTCGGCACCCCTGAAGCGTGCGCTGTGCTGTTCGAGATGGTGCGCGAGATCAACCGTCTGCGCGAGAGCGATCTTGATGCAGCGGCGGGGCTGGCGGCACGTCTGAAAGAACTGGCGAGTGTGCTGGGGGTGTTGCAACTTGAGGCCGATGACTTCCTGCAGGCGGGCGCTGAAGGGCGTGTCGATGCGGCTGAAGTCGATGCACTGATTGCGGCGCGTCTGGCGGCTCGGGCGAGTAAGGATTGGGCTGAGTCCGATCGTATCCGTGATCAGCTGACGGCGATGGGTGTCGTGCTGGAAGACGGCAAGGGTGGGACTACCTGGCGTTTGGCTGACTAAGGCCCAAAGCCCCTACCATGATCGTTCCCACGCTCTGCGTGGGAATGCCTCAACGGACGCTCCGCGTTCGGCTCTGTAGGGACGCGGAGCGTCCCGGGCTGCGTTCCCACGCGGAGCGTGGGAACGATCGATCCCCTGTGGGAGCGAGCCTGCTCGCGAAGAGGCCCGTCCAGACAACTTGTCATTCAGCCTGCCGCAACCGCTTGTAAAGCGTATTGCGGCTAACCCCCAACCGCCGCGCCAGATGCGAAATATTTCCCCCGGCCGCCTTCAACTCGCGATTCAACGCCTCAACATCATTCAAATCCAGCCCCAGCGGCGCAGCCGTCTCAACCGGCTCCATCTCCAGATCGACAAAAAAATCATCCGGCAAATGCTCCGGCCGTACCGGTTGCTCCTCGGCCATGGCCAACGCCACCTGCATCACGCTGCTGACCTGACGCAAATTCCCCGGCCACGGATGCTTTTCAAACAACTCCAGAACTTCAGGGCTCAGCCCCGCCCATTGCGTCGGCTCGCGATGCTGCTCCCACAGTCGTTTGAACAGCGCCTGCTTGTCACTTCGTTCGCGTAACGGCGGCAGCTCCAGGGTCAGGCCGCCGATGCGGTAGTACAAGTCTTCGCGGAAACGGCCCAGTTGCACCTGCTCGCGCAACGATCGGTTGGTCGCGGAAATGATCCGCAAATCAACCGGGAACAACTCGCTGCTGCCCACCGGCTGCACGCAGCGCTCCTGCAACACACGCAACAAACGCGCCTGAGTTGGCAGCGGCATGTCACCGATCTCATCAAGAAACAGCGTGCCTTTGTCGGCCTTGCGGATCAGGCCGATGCTGCCTTTCTGGTTGGCCCCGGTGAACGCGCCTTTCTCGTAACCGAACAACTCAGACTCGACCAGTTCAGCGGGGATCGCTGCACAGTTCACCGCGATGAATGCCTGTTTTTGCCGGGAGCTGGCTTGGTGCAGGGCTTTGACGAACACTTCCTTGCCGACGCCGGTTTCACCGTGAATCAGTAGCGGAATGTCTTTCTCCAGCAAACGCTCGGCCTGGCGCACGGCTTTTTCCACACGGCTGTCGCCGAAATGCAGCGTGTTGAGGCTGATCACGCTGGCTGGCGCAGGCTTGTCCTCGGCGACAAACACTCGCGCCTGCACCGGTGCCTGTTTCGGCCGTTTCAGCAAACACTGGAAACGGTTGCGTCCAGAGGTCTGCAGGGCAAACGGCAGACCCTCGGGCTGATTGATCAACTCCAGCAGCGACACCTTGAACAGGCTTTCAACGCTGACGCGCGACAAACGCACACCGAGCAAATTGTCGGCGCGGCGATTGGCCGACAGCACTTGACCGCTTTCATCGAAGATCAGCAACCCGGCCCACTGGCTGTCGAGGTTGTTCAACCCGGTGTTGAATGTCAGTTGAAAGTGCTGGCCATGGAACAGGTTGAGGATCAGCCGGTTTTCCACGGTCTGGCTCATCATCTTGACCATGCCGAGGGTGTGCGAGGGTGGCAGATAGCTGTCGCTGGAGACATCGAGCACGGCGATGACCTTGCGCTCGGCGTCGAAAATCGGCGCGGCGGAGCCGGTCATGAAGCGGTTGGCCTTGAGGAAGTGTTCATCGTGTTCGATGTGCACAGCCTGCTCACAGGCCAGTGCGGTGCCGATTGCATTGGTGCCGCTGCTGCGCTCCATCCAGCTCGCCCCGGCCTGAAAGCCCCGGGCCAGATTCGGTTCGATAAAGCGCTGCGTGCCCCACGAGGTCAGCACTTGGCCCTGATTGTCGGCGAGCATGATCAGGCAGTTGGAATTGCTGAGGATGTTTTCGTAGTAGGGCAGGACTTCCTGATGCGTGGTCTGCACCAGCGAATGATGGCTGTCGAGCAGCCGCGCAATGCCGGCGGCGGGCAATTGATCGAAGGCCGGGGCGCTCTGGTGGTCGAGGCCGAACGCGCGGCAACGTTGCCAGGAGGTCTGGACGATCGCGTCGTGGGACAGCGGCGAAGCAGGTGCGGCCATGGGGCGAGCCTCTGAGTGCAGCGATTTTATTATTGTTATGAGCCCGATCTTCAAAACTACACAAATCCCCATGTGGGAGCGAGCCTGCTCGCGAAAGCGTCGGTTCAGTCAATGGATTCATTGAATGACACACCGCTTTCGCGAGCAGGCTCGCTCCCACAGGGATCCATTTTGCATTCAGGATTGGGCAAAAGCGTGCATAGAGTGTTGTTCACTATTGTTCATTGTCAATCACTCCGACTGTTCAAAAGTGTTCAGCTGTGAACGCCGCTTGCCCCCGTAAACACTGCTTCTCAAGACAAATCAACCACTTGCCATTTCTGGCACGAATGTCGCTCTGTTGCTCCGGTCGCTTGACTCCAAAAATAAAAAAGGCCGAGCCATGTCACTCACCCTGGAGCACGTCAGCCGTACCGTCGAGGGCCAGATCTGGATCGACGATGCGTGCCTGAAATTCGAACCCGGATCCTTCAACGTTCTGCTCGGGCGCACCCTGTCCGGCAAGACCAGCCTCATGCGCCTGATGGCCGGCCTCGACAAGCCCGACAGCGGCCGCGTGCTGATGAACGGCGTCGACGTCACCCAGCGCCCGGTGCGGCTGCGCAACGTGTCGATGGTCTATCAGCAGTTCATCAATTACCCGACCATGACGGTGTTCGAGAACATCGCCTCGCCACTGCGTCAGGCCGGCATCTCGAAAGAGATCATCCACAGCAAGGTGCAGGAAACCGCACGCATGCTGCGCATCGAGAAGTTCTTGCAGCGCTATCCGCTGGAGCTCTCCGGCGGACAGCAGCAGCGCACGGCCATGGCCCGCGCCCTGGTCAAGGATGCTGAACTGATCCTCTTCGACGAGCCGTTGGTCAACCTCGACTACAAGCTGCGCGAAGAGCTGCGGCAGGAAATGCGCGAGCTGTTCAAGGCGCGCCACACCATCGCCATCTACGCCACCACCGAGCCTAACGAAGCGCTGGCCCTCGGCGGCACCACGACCATCCTGCACGAAGGCCGGGTGATTCAGAGCGGCCCGTCGACCGAGGTCTATCACCAGCCGCAGTCGGTGCTCGCCGCTGAATTGTTCTCCGAACCGCCGATCAACCTCATGCCGGGACGCATTGCCGGCAACGAAGTCAGCTTCGCCAACTTCGTCCACTTTCCGTTGAACGTCGATCTGCGCCCGGTGGGCGAGGGTGAGTTCCGCTTCGGCGTACGCCCGAGTCATATCTCGCTGGTGCCGAGCAACGATGACGATCTCGAATTGGCCGTGACCGTCGAGGTCGCCGAAATCAGCGGCTCGGAAACCTTCCTGCATGTGCGCAACGAGCATTTTCTGTTGGTGCTGCACTTGCCAGGGGTTCACGAATACGACGTCGATGCGCCGATCCGCATCTATATCCCGACCCACAAACTGTTCGTTTTCGATGCGCAGGGCCGTCTGGTGCAAGCACCGGGCCGGCGTGTCGCGAGGGTTGCCTGATGGCCGAAATCCGTTTGCAGCACCTCGCCCACAGCTACAGCAAAACCCCCAGTGGCGCCGAGGATTATGCGATCCGCGAGATGGATCACGTCTGGGAGCAGGGCGGCGCCTACGCCTTGCTCGGCCCGTCCGGTTGCGGCAAGTCGACCTTGCTCAACATCATTTCCGGCCTGCTCAGCCCGTCCCAGGGCCACGTGTTGTTTGACGGCAAAGCGGTCAACGACCTCACGCCGGAGAAGCGCAACATCGCCCAGGTTTTCCAGTTTCCGGTGGTCTACGACACCATGACCGTGTTCGACAACCTCGCTTTCCCGCTGCGCAATCAGGGCATGGCCGAGGCGAAAGTGCACAGCAAGGTGCAGGAAATTGCCGAAGTGCTCGACCTGCAGAATCTGCTGAGCAAGAAGGCGCGCAATCTCACCGCCGACGAAAAGCAGAAAGTCTCCATGGGTCGTGGACTGGTGCGCGATGACGTCTCGGCAATCCTCTTCGATGAGCCGCTGACGGTGATCGACCCGCACCTGAAGTGGAAGCTGCGGCGCAAGCTCAAGCAGATCCACGAGCAGTTCAACATCACCATGGTCTACGTCACCCACGACCAACTTGAAGCCTCGACGTTCGCCGACAAGATCGCAGTGATGTACGGCGGCCAGATCGTCCAGTTCGGTACGCCACGGGAATTGTTCGAGCGGCCGAGCCACACTTTTGTCGGCTATTTCATCGGCAGCCCGGGGATGAATCTGATCGAGGTGCAGCCGCAGCCCGGGGGCGTCGGTTTCGCCTCGACGCACCTGCCGTTGTCCGACGCCTTGCAGCGCCATATCGAGCACGGCCAGTGGAAAAATCTCAAGGTCGGCATCCGCCCCGAGTTCATTCACGTGTGGGACGAGCCGTTTGACGACGCGATGCAGGCAAAAGTCGTACACGTCGAAGACCTCGGCACCTACAAGATCATGACTCTCAACCTCGACGGCGCGCCGTTGAAGGTGCGTCTGGCCGAAGACAAACCGGTGCCGCAGGGCACGGCTTACATCAGTTTCCCGGCGCAATGGCTGATGGTCTATGCCGATGAATTTCTCCTGGAAGTCAGCGACGAGGAGGCGCAGCCATGAACAAAGTGCAGAACAACAAGGCCTGGTGGCTGGTGTTGCCGGTGTTCCTGCTGGTGGCGTTCAGTGCGGTGATCCCGATGATGACCGTGGTCAACTATTCGGTGCAGGACATCTTTGACCAGTCCAGCCGCTACTTCGTTGGCGCTGACTGGTACAAGCAAGTGCTGCTCGATCCGCGTCTGCACGACTCGTTGCTGCGCCAGTTCATCTATTCAGCCTGCGTGCTGCTGATTGAAATCCCGCTGGGCATCGCCGTCGCGCTGACCATGCCGACCAAGGGTCGCTGGTCCTCGGTGGTGCTGATCATTCTGGCGATTCCGCTGCTGATTCCGTGGAACGTGGTCGGCACCATCTGGCAGATCTTCGGCCGCGCCGACATCGGGCTGCTCGGTTCCAGCCTCAACGCGATGGGCATCAGCTACAACTACGCGGCCAACACCATGGACGCCTGGGTGACGGTGCTGGTGATGGACGTCTGGCATTGGACTTCGCTGGTCGCGCTGCTGTGTTTCTCCGGTTTGCGGGCGATTCCCGACGTGTATTACCAGGCGGCGCGGATCGATCGCGCCTCGGCCTGGGCAGTGTTCCGCCACATTCAGTTGCCCAAGCTGAAGAGCGTGCTGCTGATCGCGGTGATGCTGCGCTTCATGGACAGTTTCATGATCTACACCGAGCCGTTCGTGCTCACCGGCGGCGGGCCGGGCAATGCCACGACCTTTTTGAGTCAGACGTTGACGCAGATGGCCGTAGGGCAATTCGACCTCGGTCCGGCAGCGGCGTTTTCGCTGGTGTACTTCCTGATCATCCTGTTGGTGTCCTGGCTGTTCTATACCGCCATGACGCACTCCGACGCCAACCGCTGAGGCCCGGCCATGAGCAAGAAAAAGCTTATTCCGTTGCTGGTGTACATCCTGTTCCTGCTGGTGCCGATCTACTGGCTGCTGAACATGTCGTTCAAGAGCAACACCGAAATCCTCGGCGGCCTGACGCTTTTCCCACAGGAATTCACGCTGGCGAACTACAAGGTGATCTTCACCGATCCGAGCTGGTACACCGGCTATCTGAACTCGCTGTATTACGTCAGCCTCAACACGGTGATTTCCCTGAGCGTGGCGTTACCGGCGGCTTACGCGTTTTCACGCTATCGTTTCCTCGGCGACAAACACCTGTTCTTCTGGCTGCTGACCAATCGCATGGCGCCGCCGGCGGTGTTTTTGCTGCCGTTCTTTCAGTTGTATTCGTCGATCGGCCTGTTCGACACGCACATCGCCGTAGCCTTGGCGCACTGCTTGTTCAACGTGCCGCTGGCGGTGTGGATTCTGGAAGGTTTCATGTCCGGCGTGCCCAAGGAGATCGACGAAACGGCCTACATCGACGGCTACAGTTTCCCTAAGTTCTTCGTGAAGATTTTCATCCCGTTGATCGGCTCCGGTATCGGCGTCACGGCGTTTTTCTGCTTCATGTTTTCCTGGGTCGAACTGCTGCTGGCGCGCACGCTGACCTCGGTCAACGCCAAGCCGATTGCGGCAGTGATGACGCGCACGGTGTCGGCATCGGGGATCGATTGGGGCGTGCTGGCAGCGGCGGGGGTATTGACCATCCTGCCGGGGATGCTGGTGATCTGGTTTGTGCGCAACCACGTGGCCAAGGGCTTTGCCCTCGGTCGAGTCTGAGGAGCTGATGATGGAATGGATGAGCTGGACGACACCGACCGCCGCGTTCTTCATCGGCATCGGTCTGATTCTGGTGGGCATGACCACCTGGGAATTGCGCTCGCCGAGCATTCTGCGGCGCGGGTTTCTGCCGATTGCCACCACCCGTGGCGATCGCTTGTTTATCGGTCTTCTCGGCAGCGCCTACCTGCATTTGCTGGTAATCGGCGTCACCGACTGGAGCATCTGGGTGGCGTCCGCGTTGTCCCTGGTGTGGCTGTTGGCTGTGATGCGTTGGGGCTAGTCGAATCGTTCGGCAACGCGGCTCCACAACTTAAACAGGAGGTCTCTATGTTCGATAAAAACAATAAGCTGCGACATAGCATTTCATTGGCAGCCATGCTGGCACTCAGCGGTCTGAGCGCATCTGCCTGGGCCGACGCCTACGAAGATGCTGCGAAAAAATGGATCGGCAGCGAGTTCAAGCCCTCGACCCTGACGGCCGAACAGCAGCTTGAAGAATTGAAGTGGTTCATCAAGGCCGCCGAGCCGTTTCGTGGCATGGACATCAAGGTCGTTTCCGAAACCCTGACCACCCACGAATACGAGTCCAAGGTGCTGGCCAAGGCCTTCAGCGAAATCACCGGGATCAAACTCACCCACGACCTGCTGCAGGAAGGCGACGTGGTCGAGAAAATGCAGACGGTGATGCAGTCGGACAAGAACATCTATGACGGCTGGGTCAACGACTCTGACCTGATCGGCACGCACTTTCGCTACGGCAAGACCGAATCGATCACCGACCTGATGGCCAACGAGGGCAAAAACTTCACTTCGCCGACCCTCGACATCAAGGACTTCATCGGCATCTCCTTCACCACCGCGCCGGACGGCAAGATCTATCAACTGCCCGACCAGCAATTCGCCAACCTGTACTGGTTCCGTGCCGACTGGTTCGAACGCGCCGATCTGAAAGCCAAGTTCAAGGAAAAGTACGGCTACGAATTAGGCGTGCCGGTGAACTGGTCGGCCTATGAAGACATCGCCAAATTCTTCAGCGAAGACGTCAAGGAAATCGACGGCAAACGCGTCTACGGCCACATGGACTACGGCAAGAAAGACCCGTCGCTGGGCTGGCGTTTCACCGATGCCTGGTTCTCCATGGCCGGTGGCGGCGACAAGGGACTGCCCAACGGCTTGCCGGTGGACGAGTGGGGGATCCGCGTCGAGGACTGCCACCCGGTCGGCTCCAGCGTGACCCGTGGCGGCGACACCAACGGCCCGGCGGCCGTGTTTGCCACCACCAAATACGTCGACTGGCTGAAGAAATACGCGCCACCGGAAGCGGCCGGCATGACCTTCTCCGAGTCCGGCCCGGTGCCCTCGCAGGGCAACATCGCCCAGCAGATCTTCTGGTACACCGCGTTCACCGCCGACATGACCAAACCCGGCCTGCCGGTGGTCAACGCCGACGGCACGCCGAAATGGCGCATGGCGCCGTCGCCTAAAGGCCCGTATTGGGAAGAGGGTATGAAGCTCGGCTATCAGGATGTGGGGTCGTGGACATTCATGAAATCCACGCCTGAGAAACAGAAACTCGCGGCGTGGCTGTACGCGCAGTTCGTCACCTCGAAAACTGTTTCGCTGAAGAAAACCATCGTCGGTCTGACACCTATTCGCGAGTCGGACATCAACTCGCAGGCGATGACCGATCTGGCGCCGAAACTCGGTGGTCTGGTCGAGTTCTATCGCAGCCCGGCCCGCGTGCAATGGTCGCCGACCGGCACCAACGTGCCGGACTACCCGCGTCTGGCGCAACTGTGGTGGAGCCATATCGCCGAAGCCGCCAGCGGCGAGAAGACCCCACAACAAGCGCTTGATGGCCTGGCCAAGGATCAGGACCGCATCATGGAACGCCTCGAACGCTCCAAGGCCCAGGCCACTTGCGCGCCGAAGATGAACCCGGAACGCGATGCGCAATACTGGTTCGATCAACCGGGCGCACCGAAGCCGAAACTGGCTAACGAGAAGCCGAAGGGCGAAACGGTGAGCTATAGCGAACTGCTGAAATCCTGGGCGGATGCGCGTAAATGATGTTGGAAATGTAAGAAGCGAACGGCACCGGAAGGTGCCGTTTAGCTTTCTTCCCATCGATCTGAAGCAATAGCAACCTGGCTTCCATATGTTTTGAGGTGCGCGCATTCCATCAAGGGCTTGAGGGAATGGAAGTCAGCGTTTCACGTTGCGAGCAAATTGAGTCAGCAACTGTTTTTTACTTCGCTCGTATGAGTCTATCGTGTACTGGGCAAGCTCAAAGGGGAACGGCTGCATGTCGACGGGGTAAACTTTAGTATCTCTCTCCGACCAGAGGAAATTATGGTCCTGTACATCCTGGTGATATAGGTCCTTTGCTTCCATTTCATTAAACATCTCCAAAAGTGCATTGGCGCCGCTTGCCGGAATGGAACCTTTCTTGATGTCGCCGAGGGGGATGCCATCGAGTTTTATCATCTTGAGGTAACTCTGATTGTCTTCAATAAGTGCCGTCGCCGAGCCTGCTCCATAGTAAGCATTGAAACCCTCGGCTTCGGTTTTTACATACCCCGGAATACTGTTTCGCTTGTCGGCTCCTCTGAACTTTTTATAGACATGTTTCCCGTCGGCGCTTTCGTATATTTCTCCTTCGCCCCCGCCGCCTATAGCTGGGCGACCACCAATATCATCGGCAATCGACGTTGGCTTGTTCTTCAGCGAAGAATCGGTCAATTGCACTTTCTCCATCAACATTTCGATGGAGTGGCTTGCGCTCTTTACTTCTGGAGACAATGGTGGTGTATCAGGAAATCCAAATCTCGTGCTTTCGTTAATGACAGAGTTTGCTGAAAATGGCGTTGATGATTGCGGCGAAGGCGAAGATCCGATGGTCGCTTGAGTCGGGTACTCCTCATTGACGCCTTCACGAATTCGCCCATCAGTATCGAAGTAGGCCAACGGATTGCCTTTCACCATGCTGAACAGATTCAGACCATCAATCGCCCCGGACGGATCCGGATTCAACCATCGCTGCCAACCCGCCACGTAATACCTGAACCCGTAATAATAAAGCCCGGTCGCATCCCGCTCTTTGCCCGAATAGCGCAGCGTTTTATAGCTTGTCTCGATTTCGCTACGCCCGGCAAACCACGCGGTGGTGCCGAAAGGGTGGTATCGCTCCTGACTGATGAGCTTGCCCGTGGCGTCGAGTTCCAGGGTGCAGGAACCCAAATGGTCGTTGAGGCTGTAACGCGCTTGATCGTTGTCGATGCCTTGGGGCGGTTCGGATTCCCAGTGCAACACCTGCACGCTGCTGCGCCCGGCCTGGACACTGATCACCTGCAGTATTTCTCCCGTACCACTGTGGGTACGGATTTGCAGATTCGGCAGATAACGCACTTCGTTCATCAGCGTTTCAGCGTTGGTCTGCATCAGCCGCACTTTGCGCACGCGCATGCCGTCTGCGGCGTATCGGTATTGCTCGTTATCAGCCGAACGGTCTTCACGCAAAACCAGCCGGACTTCACGCAATCGGTTACGCAAGTCCCAGTTGAAAGTCTGTCCTGGTTGCAGGCCAAGCAGATTGCCATTGGCATCGAAGCCGTTGCGCAAATCTTCCTCGCCCGGGTCCATGCCATCGCGCACCGGCAAGCAGCGGTTACTGTGCTTGGCGGCGACCAGGCGGTGACCGTGGCCTTGTGGGCCGTCGTGGATCAATTTGAGCAAATTGCCACCGCAGTCATAGTGGTAGGTCTGGGTGTAATTGGCGATCGCTGCAGGATCTGCCAGTGAAAACTTCGATGTCTGACCGGCCTCCCAACCCGTGGCCTCGATCAACTGATCGAGACTGTCATAACGGTAGCGGTTGACCGGTTCGATGCGCTGGTTGGCAAAGTATCGAATCGGGAGGGCGGCGTCTTCAATACTCAGCACGTTGCCTACCGGGTCGTAGACATAACGCAGGTCTTGCAGGATGTCATTGCCGCGCTGGCTTTGCAGGCTGATCAGCCTGCCATCCTCGGCGGCGTAGTCCAATGTGGTGATCACTCCGTTGTCAGCGGTTTCCCGAAGGGTATGTCCTTGGGCATCGTACTGGATGGCGCCGACCAGGGTTTTCGGCGCGGAGCCCTTCAATTGCAGTCGAACGTCTCGCAACTGGCCGTCCAGGGTCTGGCTGAAAAGCTGTCGGTGTCCTCTGGCGTCGATTTGTTCGATGGTTTCCGAGAGCGGGTTGAAACGCGAGTAGCTCGTGGCGGCAGGCGCGTCTTCGAGCAATTTGTCACGCTCGCTGAGCGATACCGGCCAGTCAGGAGGGTCGAGTGAGCGCAGAAAGCGTCGAGACTGAGCGATGATTCCACCGGTCAATCCGAACTGTTCGAACAACTGCGTGCCGGCCGGATCATCGAGGCGGATGATCTGTCCGCACTGATTCCGCGTGGCAAATGTCGGATTGCTGCCGGCATAACCATATCGCTCCGTGCACAAAGGTTCTCCGTCATCGGCGTGTTCGAACACAGCCAGTGGTCGCAGCTGTTCGTCATACTCGATGCTGCGCACGCTACCCCGGCCATCCCAACCGTGCAGCGGTTGACGCGCCTCGCCCCACAGACTGACGTGCCATCCGGCATCGACGCTGAGCGTGATCAGCACCTGACCGGTCAGTGAGTAAACCGTCCTGAGATTGGCGGGGGCTGATGCGTCGGCGAACAATCGTGGATCGCGCTGCGCCACCCGTCGCCCGGCAACGTCATGCTGAACCGCGGTGATGCGCGCTTCAGATTCGCTGCCATCTTCGCGCCAGTAGGCAACCTGCCGCACCGGTAAGCCTCGGGCATCAGTGACGCTAAGATGCGGTGTCTGCGCATGCGTGCTCACCTTCCTGTCCACCAGTTGCGTCGCCGTTGTTCCGGCGGCGGGTCGAACAGGTCATTTTCGTCGAAGGCGACGTTACACCAGATCCAGTACCAGACTTCCCGGCGCAGGGGTTTGAGCGTCGGTGGATTGCCTTGCAGCATTTGCTTCGCCAGCACGGTTGCGGTCGGTCGGCCCACCGCGTCGTAGAACTGCTGGTCGTGAAAAGCATGCTTGCGCATCGAGCGATCATTGATGTAGCGCGGTTGATCGGCGAAGTAGGGCCGGTAAATCCGCACAGTCTGGCCTTTGTTGTTGTATTCCACTGGCTCGCTGACACGCCAGCGTCGCTGGGCCTGGGCGTCTATTGGTTTACCATTGTCGTCGAGGACCAACTCACCGTTGTCATCGACCTGCCAGGCCACGCCCGGGGGGACCTCATGTTTGGTTTGCAGAGTGCGGCCGAAACCGTCCAGGCAAGCAATGCTGACTTGCACTTGCAGATCGGGATCAAGCGGATAGCGGTCGGCCACCAGAGAGACGGCATACACGGGCTCACGCTGTGCATTATCGATTTGCTGCTGGAGTTCGGTTTCATTCCGATCGGGATTTTCCACAGCGGCAAGGTACTGTCGGGCGCGATCGCAAATGTGTCCTTCGGGCAGAATGTAGCCTTGGCTTTTCGCCCAGTCCCACCACTCTTGGGAGCGTGAGGACGTGCGGGAGATGCAACCCATCCAACTGAACGTATCCCAGAAAGCGGCATGGGCGAAGTTGCCAATGGCTTGTTTCGGATCGGCGATGGCAATGGCCGGGTCGCGGTCTGCCGGCGGGACGTAGGTTTGCAGCGGGTCAAAACCCACCGCTTCTCCAAGTTCGGTGCCGTGGAAACTGCTCACCAGCGGCTCGCCGAAAGCGTTGTAGCGCGCTTCCTGCAGGTTGCGGTTGGCATCTTCAATGGCCGCAGGGAGGAAGGTGCGGTAGTCCACGTCGAGGCTGCGGGTAGTGCAGCCGTCCGGTAAGGTCACGGCGGTTGTCACACACCAATACGCGTCATAGGTAATCAGGGTTTCGCCGTGACTGCGGGTTTCACGATATTTCTGCACGTTATGAAAGCCGTCTAGCGTGTGGTAGGTGGGAAAACCTCTGTGCACTGACCACAGATAGTTCTTCGCATCGTCAGGATCATCGATCGGACCGTGGTCTTGCTCGGGCAGGAACAGCGGCATGATGTGGTAACCGACCTCCTGCGATTCGAGTTTTTCTTTCAGGTTGAAGGGTAATTGGCCATCCACCTCGAGTTTGTCATATGCGCTGAGGGCGACGGCGTCCAGTTCGGCCGTCTCCATGTAGGCGGGCAAACCCTCGAAAGTCGCGGCGCCCGGATCCAGCGTTGCACCGCTGCGAGGGTCGATGTAGCGCTGCAGCGTCAATGCAGACAACACTGCTTGCTGCGCCCATTCGCCATCCTCGCGGGCCATTAGCAAAATATGTTCATGGTGGATCGTTGCGGCACTCAGCGCCGCTTTTTCCAGCACCAGCGAATTGCTGCGCAAGCGGCAGGGCAATCCAAGGCGCCAGGCCTCGTCATTGGGCAAATGAATCGATTCTGACCGGAGCTGCGTCAGGTACCATTTTTGTTGCGCATCGTCATGAGCATCCTTCCACCAGTTCTGCTGATGCTCTTCAGTGAACGGCGGCGCATCGCTGCTGGTTTTGCGTCGCGCGTAGTTCACCGTGAAAGCATGCACCACACGGCCGTAGGGGTCCCATTCCAGATTCAACTGGTGCTGGCACATCGGATCGTCGGCAATTGCCGGTTCGTACTGATAACTGATGGATTCCGCGTCCAGGGGCAAGATCACTGCATAAGGCTGGTACTTGCCTTTGGGGCGCAGCACCCGTGCACCATAGCGATGTTCCTGGACCACATAGGGGACTGCGGTCGCCGCGTCGTCACCGGCGGCGAACACTTCCGAGCGCATCACTCGGCCGCTCAGGGTGCGGGCGATCTCTCGCGCAGTCTCCTCATCGGCTTCGGTGAAAGGTTGCGCGATGCGATCATTGAAGTGATAGAGCTGCAGCAGTGTGGGTTTGAGATCGACCGCATCATCGTCACGGCTGTAATAACCGGTTCTTGACGGGTCGATGGTTTCGCCTGTGTGAAACCAGGTCTTGCTGAGAATCGGCGCGGTGAACTCGGTTGCTGACGCTTCGGTGTCGCTTTGCAGCAGCAGGCGAAAACCACGGAATTCGCGCTCGAAACGGTCGTAATAACCGCCGCGATAGCTGAGGAGCTGTGTCAGTGTGTTGCCGGTGATCTCATCATGTTGGATTTGCTCGTGTACCAAGTGCATGGCCATGGGTAGACCGGACACCGGATTTTCAACACCGGCTGCCTGTTGCTCACGTTTTTCATCCAGCCATTCCTGCGCCGAACTGCGGTAATTCACGCTGGCGCTGCAACCCATGTTGTTGCAGCTTCTGTTGAGCAGATAGGGTTTGGCGTCGACGAAATCGTAACGCCAGTGCCTGGGCGACATGTGCGGCAATGTCACCACCAGGCTCGAGCAGCCCAGGCCTTGCAGATCTGCGCTGGTGACCTGCCAGAGCGCGTCATGGGCGAGGCCCTCAGGCCAGGGAAGATCAATGGATGTCTGGGCGAAACCGCTGCCGGCATGGTTCATGAAAATACGCAGGCGCTCGGCTTCCATGTAGATCAGGTCAGCCGCACCCGAGCCGTCGAGATCCGCCAGCAAGACCCGTGAGGCGTTGAATTCATCGTAGGCGAAGGGCAGGGTGCACAGCACAAAGCCTTTGCCGAAACGACCATGTCCCAAATTCGGCCAGCACTTGACTTCGTTATGACGGATCCGCACCAGATGTTGCTGACCGCTGCCGATGAGATCGGCGAATGCAACGATTTCGCTCGGTGTATTGCTCAGCACAGGCAGCTCATCATCATCGCCTGCGGCGGTTTTTTCCGCATGCGGCACGTCGACGGCCTCGGCGAAGCCAGCCGCGCGACGATTGGCATACAAACGCACGCTGCGCGGGCCGACCAGCGTCAGGTCGCTCAGGCCGTCACCCAGCAAGTCGGCGATCTGCGCCATCGGGTGGGAAAATTCGCCGGGAAATGCATCGAAGGGCACGAACCCTGACCAGTTGCGGTCTGGGTCGAGGGTGAAAAATCCGCACATGCCCGGCGCGGCGAGCACCCAGTCGAGCTTGCCGTCGCCGGTCAGATCGGTAAGCGACTGATGCACGGGTTTGCCGGCGTCGGACATCGGCACGCCTTCAAGAAGTTTCCACTCGCTGTACTCGACCTGGTCGCTGCCGGTCTCTGCGCGCAACGGCTCGCGGTAATACCAGCCGTGGTCATAACGGCAGAGCACACCCGCCAGGCCCTCACCGTACAGGTCAACCAACTGATATTGATGACCATCGTCGAGGCCGGGCATGGCCGTGAATTCTTTCCAGCCCTGCGGCTGCGGGGCGAGGTCGAACGTGTTGTAGCTGAACTCCATTGGCGGTCGGCTTTCGATCTGGCCGAGGCCGTCATAGGCCTGCTGATGCGCCGCGCTCAGATGGCTGTAACCCAGTGGGCTGAGGCGATATTGCAGGAGCAGGCGTTGCACCAGAACCGGATGGTCACCCAACTCTTTGGGGAAGTGATGAAACATCAGCACTTGTCGACACAGGCGTCGGTTGCCCAGCTCGAAACCGTAGGCGTAGATCCAGTAAGGGTCGCTGCGCTCGGCCCATGGCTGTTGTTCTTCAAACGTTGGCACTTGTTCCAGATCGCTGCTGCGTTCGCCATAGTCGAACACCAGTTGAAAGTGCCACAACTGTTTTTCCCGGCTACCGCTGTCCCAGGCATACAGGTGCGCTGAGGCTTTTTCGTTGCCATAACACACGCGTTTGAGATAGCGCTGAGCGCGATAGTCGCGATACTGCGGAGCGACTGGCAGCTCGGTTTCCGCCTTGTATTCGTAGATGATGTGTTCGCCGCGGGTATTGAGGCTTTCGTCGATCATCCAGACGCCGACGCGCTGCGGGTCGGCAGGGTCGGCCCGGCGTGAATTGGCGGTGGTGCCATAGATATGCAGGCTGCCGTCGGCACCGTGAATCAGCCAGAAACCGGCTTTGTCGGTCTCGTTCGACCAATGTTCGATCAAGGCGAATGCACCCTCGACCCGTGGCCAGTGGCGAACGACGTCATACGCTGTCGTCAGGGGCAAGCCGTTGTATTGCTCAGTAGTGCGGAAGATCAATTCACCGGTGCTTTCATTGCGCTCGGGCAGCCATACATCACCGTCAGGCCCCACGACCTGGTCAGTGCCGTCATAAGTCGGCACGCCATTGACCGTGCGCAGGGTCACCGCGTCAACCGTCAACTGCCAGCCAATTCCGCAGGAACTGTTGCCCGTGCCACTGCTATAGCCCAGACCCAATGGCGGGACAAAACCGCGTCCGGTGGAAATCGGCAACGACAGTTCCAGCGACGCAGTGCCTTTGGTACCCACGCCGGCCGATCCCTTGCCAATACTCTGGATGGCGCCGCCACCCTTGGGCAGGCTCGGTGGGTTGATCTGCATTGTCGACTGTTGCGGCGGCGGCTGTTCGTTCATAGCGAACCGCCTTCGCATCTCGCGGTGTAGCACACATGCAGGATGATGTCGGGCAAGCGCTGGAGTATGTGCTCCTGACCCTTGGGAAACGTCAGGATCCAGCGTGAAATCGCGCCGGTGTATTCGAATGGCAGATAGCGTTCGTCCTGGAAGTTGAGCTGAAACATGCCGTTGTCTTCCAGCGAACTCGACAGGGCGATCTGTTGACTGGATCGCAGGTTTTCTTTGACGCTGCTGCCGATCGTGGGGGCCATTTCAACTTTGCTGTAGGTCTGTTTCAGCACCGCCCGAATATCTTGATAAGGCCCAAGCACGGCCGGTAGCGTCACGCTTATAGTCTTGATCCGGCGCAGGTAATGATTTTGCCCGGCGTAATCATCGTCGAACATTTGCTGAGTCAGTTCCAATTCACACGTGCCGTTGTCGATCAGCGATTGCTTGATCTGTGCCCACGGTTTATTGATGGTTGAACTCGGATCCTTGCCGGTCAAATCCTTCAGTGACACGGTTTTCCTGATTTCCAGATCGCGGCGGTTGTGCTGCACGTACTGGCTGTACATCTGTTGCAGGCTCATCTTCAACTCTTCCCCGGCACCGAGGCCGCGGTACGTGGCATTCCACGCGCCGGGATGGACAAAGGTTCGGGTGAAATCGCCCATTTCGTATTGCCAGCAGGCCTCAGCGGCCTGGCATAGCGATTGTGCGTTGGTGAAGGCGGTATGGTAGAAACCGGCGAATTTGCTGTTGAGCCAGTCGTAGGTCTGCGATCGGCTGAAACGATTGCTGCTCAGCAGGAAATCGTGGGTGGCCTTGGCCTGGTTGAGTGCTGCTCGCGCCTGGCGCAGTTGCAGTTGCGTGGCTTTGTGTTGTTCGTCGTAGACGGCAAGCTGGGCCTTGATTTGCTCGGCTTCGAGTTTTGCCTGGTCGCGGGCCTGGGTCCACTCCTGGGCGCGGCGCCGGTATTGTTCGATGCGATCCATGGTTTGGCTTGCGCCATACGCAACGTGTGAAAACGCTTGCATATGGGCCGCGAAGCCGTTGGCAGCACCTTCCAGGCGTGCGCCACCGGCCGCCATGCCAAATATGTTCGGTGCTACAGTCATTGCCTGGCCGATTCCGTGGGCAATCGTCGCTCCGGTCTGGCCGAGACTTCCCAGCAGGTAAGAAGCTCCCGCGCCGATTTCCAAGGTGCTGACACCGTCTTTCAGCAATTTCTCGTAATAACTCACTCGGTCCAGAATGGTGTCCTGACTCGCCAGCAACGCCTCCTTGTTTTTTTCATCAATCTTCTCGGCCTGAACCTGTATTTGCACCGCCATCTCCGCGAGGTTCCACGCCTGCTGCTGTTGCAGTTCCAGGTACTGCGCCTGCTCCTTGCGTTCGATCAGCGACAGTAGCGTGGCGCCGAACGCGATCACGCTGTCCACCGCGTTCTGCGCGAGTGCGAACATGAAACTGAAGCGACAATGGGGAATCTGCGGGTTCAACAAGCGGCTGAGTGCTGCCCCGGACAAGCCTTGGCCCCAAGCGGCGAGCAGTGCGCGCGGATCCAGCGGCGTGGCGAATAACGGCAGGTTCAGCGGAGCGCCGGCCATATCGAGGTTATGTCGCAGGTTAAACAAGCGGCTTTCGGCTCGATCCCAGTGCATGATCAGTTCGGGGTTGAAGGGCCGACGGAAATACTCAGTGTCCGCGCTCGCCAGTAGCGGGTCATGGCCGTCAGGCCGCAGACACAATAGTGGTGCAGGCTGCGAAGCCGGGGCCCTGCCGATGCGCAAAGGTGGCTGTTGTTGCAGCTGCCGGTGCGCGCTGATCAGGCGCTGTTCGAATTGACGCAGTTGCACATTCTTCGACGAACTCAATTCGTCGAGCGTGAGCGGCAACCATTCGTCGATCTGGCGTACATCCGGGCGCGGTCCCAGCAGATCCATGATGTGGACGTAGCGCATCTTGGCTTCAGCCAGGCCGTCCGGCGTCAACTCTGCATACGCCAGATCAGCCTGGCGGCTTTCGATCTCGATAAACAGTTTCCACAGCGCCTTGCGAAAGTGCACCGGAAAACTCAAGGCAATCTGATGCGGATCGTCCGGGTACAGAATGGCCAGGCTGGGGTCGACCGGACCGGGCCATACCGGCTCTTCCAACGGTACGGCCTGCCAGTAACCGGGGTGTCCCGCGTCCGCGCTTTGTCGTGTCGGGTCAAACAGATACGCAAGCCACTGTTTCGCTTCGTCGTACTGCTGCTCTTCGTTCAAGCGGTAGGCCACCAGCCAGGGCAGGTACAGGAACAGTTCCAGGAAATACAGGTAGTAAGCGCCCGAGAAATCCATGGCTTGCGATCCCTGACCGTCCGGGATAGGTGGTTCTGTGTGCTGGGTCTGGGTTTCCCAGCTCAGCAGAGGTTCCATGCCGCCTTCGGCAAGGTTGATCAGTTGCCGGGCGAAGGTGGTGTTCATGCGCACAGCGGCCCGACGTGATCCTTCGGGTTCCTGCCCGTCGCTCAACTCGATGCCGGAGCCGCTGAAGTCAATGAATTGCGCCTTGCCCAAAGAAGGGCTGT
Source organism: Pseudomonas sp. FP1762 (assembly GCF_030687105.1). Classification (NCBI taxonomy): domain Bacteria; kingdom Pseudomonadati; phylum Pseudomonadota; class Gammaproteobacteria; order Pseudomonadales; family Pseudomonadaceae; genus Pseudomonas; species Pseudomonas sp. FP1762. The sequence continues at coordinate 3,778,015 of NZ_CP117458.1, read as the reverse complement.
CCCCCAAAGACGGGTCGATCATGCTGTTGATGCTGGGCGCTATTTGCAAGTTTGAGGGAGGCACTTCTGCCCATTCAACGGTCAGCGCCTTGAGTGCTCCGCCAATCAGCGTGGTTGCCAAGGAGCCTGCGTGATAAACCAGAACACCATAGATCAGCGGGATTTTCAGTTCCTTTGGATCCTCAGGCCACTCCACTGGCCAGCCGTCGGGCTGGAGGGTGGATTGATCGACCGAAAACGAATAAGTCAGCGAGGAGTCCTTCGACAGGCTATTGACGATGGCTGTAGACGCCAGCTTGCGCATTGCGCTGAATGTTTCAGGCGGCTTTGTTGACAGAACATTCAGCGGGTGTGCGATGAAAAACTGGTAGCCCACGCTGCTGTTATAGCGCCCTGCTGAAGGATGAAGATCGATTTCATTGTGATCGGTGGTAGAACGCCAAAAGGACGTAAACAAAACCATGCTGGAGCCGATCAGTTCATAGAGCACCCTTCGATTTGCATGTTTACCTGCAAGGCACGCCGTTTCTCCTTGCTTGGTGGCGGGTACCGTAAATTCAGTCGGATTCCCGACAGGGTCGGCGATCAAGCTACGCAGCCGATCAGGGTAGCCCTTGAAACAGAATGCCGTATCTGCGACATCCATGAAGTCGGTACCAACAGGTTCAATGATGGAGCCTGGAAGTAGCGGAACTTCAAGGTGATTTTCCGAAGGATCGAACACCAGCGTAACTTTGATGAGCTCCTTGTTTTCGTCGTGTTTGTCGAAGACGGAAAGTTTGAAAATCAGGAGGTTGTTGAATCCTGCCGCCAGCCTTGCGGTCAACTCGATATTGGACGCCGCCCGGTTATAGACAAAGTCGACGTCTTTCACGCTGGTCTCGATTCGCGACTGCCACCCCTGATAATCCCAGGTGGTCTTTTCGCTATCCGGTGTCTGGTACTCCACTGCACCAAACATTGGCGTGCCAGAGGGAAGCCAGTATTGGAAACGACCAGCGTTGCCATTGGCGAAAATATTGCCGATCAGCCTCACGTGGGCTTCGCCGTTCTTGAGGACCTCGACGGAGGGAGGTGAGGCCGGTCTGACCTCCGGCGCCATGCCGAATGACGGTGGCAGCGGTGTAACATTGAAGTTCTTGTCTATCTGTACCGTTCGCAGAAAATCATAGGTATCTGCATCGCCCGGAATCTCGGAAGGGACGCCCTGATAGTTCGAATACAGCATGAGCACCATCGACTCAGGTGACGTCGAGTGGTCATACACCGCAATGGTCTGGGTTTGCTCCGCAATTTCTTCCTGCGGTTTTTCGATCAGCGCTTTGGTCTGGCAGTAACTCTCGATGTAAACCCGCGGCGTGCTCCAGGTCTCGTCATATTTCTTGTAGCTGGCATATAGGCGGAACCTGGGATTGACCTTGACGCTCTGGTCGGCCTTGCCGTCAACGGGGGTCTGCATGGCGTCCGCATCCTGAAGCTCCAGCTCGGCCCAGATCACGAACAGACGATTGTTGAACCAGCACGGGCGAATGGTGTGTTCCAGCGCCTTTTCCGAAATGGGCACGTTGGCTTTTTGCCAATCCGACCAGGCATTGGGCAGCGGCTTGTCATATTTGACCGGGGTTTCGCCTGCTGCACTCGCGGGCGCTTTGACCGCGCGCTGCGACATGTCCAGTGAGCGCCAGTAATAAGCATTTTCGGCAGGGGATTTGCCGATGAAATAATAAGTACTGTTGGCAAAATCTTCCCCGTCAATGTAGCCATTGCAGATTTTCAGGTTGGCAATTTCTTCGAACCTGGCAAGGTAAGCCAGCACTGCGGTTTGTACTGTTTCGGGCTGAATCTGCGCCTGGTTGAGGTCATTCTCCAGTTGCTCGAAACTGGCGCTCTTGGTCAGGCGCAGGGTCGGGTCCAGATAGATGTCCGGGAACGTGCGCAACTGCTGGAGGGCGGGCCAGATCGAGTAGCGATTGAGGCCGTCGCGCCAGGTGCTGGTTTGCAAAGGCGTAAAGCTGTCATCGCTGTAACCGGGCTCCAGGTTCAGCATCATGCTGTTGATTTGCTGTTGGTAGCTGGCAATGGCGCAGGCCACCGGACTGGTCGGGACATCCTGGCTGACCAGTACATCCAGCAACCAGAATTCATAAAGGTCGTTGGCGGTCTTGATCGTTTGAGCCAGCCCTTGCTCGATCAGGTAGGGATCGCTGGGTATTGCTTCGTGCAGATACAGGGCGAGCATCGCGTCACGCAGTGCTTCGTTAAGCGGCGCATCGAAGGCAGTCGTCATGATCGTTCCTCAACCATTGTCACGTGATGGGGCGGCGTTAGAGTGGGCGGCCATGACTCCCTCACCGACGGCTTTCCAGGCCAGCAGATCGCTTTGTTCGCCCAGCGCGGTGGCTTGCAATAGGGTTCTGGCGGCCAAGCCGCTGGCCTGACAAGCGGCCTGGCAACGACGGACCCAGTCGACTTGAGCCATCGAGGTGGCGCGTTTATCGGGGAGCGAGCTGGTCAGCTCGGCAACTTGCGCCTGCGGCCAGTTCAGCAAACGAGCAAGGGCAGCATCGGCCGTTTCGCTGGCGAGCTGGCGCAGGGCCTTGTTTTTCAATTGGGCCTTGGCTGGATTGGCGCAGCTGAAATAACTCAGGACATGGTCTTCGGACTGGCTCTGGCTGTGGAACCAATGACTGAAGCGTTCAAGCAGATAGAGATCGGAAAGCGAAGGCATGCTGTTACTGCCTTCCTCGTATGCCGCGCCACCCAGCCACATCGGATTGATTGCAAACAGGCGCAGAGCGCTATTGCTCAAACGCAGCTCTCTGGCGATCTCGGCGTGGCGAGCCACCCGTTGATAATCCTCGATCAACGCTTGGGGCAGCGGGGTCTTGAGTGCTTGCTGCAAAATGCTATAGGGCGTGGCCCACGCCCAGTGAATGACCGCCCGGCAGCAATCCGGCGCGAGTTTCGCGGTTTCCTGGAAAAGCCCTTCGAGCAACTGGGCCTGACGGTCATGCACATCGAGCAGGAACTTGACGAGTCTGTCTGCGCAAGCATCTTTGACAGGTTGGGCCAGCCCTAGACCTTTGAGCGCTTGCGCGACATCGGCCTGTAACCAGGCAACGGGTTCATCTGTCAGGGTCAGTGTGCGATCAAGGCCAGACAGCAGGCCGTCAGCAGTGATCAGATGGTGTTCGATCAGCAACTGAAACCAGTTGATTTCTCCTCGCTTGCGTTTGCCATCCTCTTGCAGTGGCAGACCCAGCGCATTGACTTGCGCCTCGGTCGCCAGGCTGCGGCGCGTATCGCTCTGCAGCGTGGTCAGACGCGCCCGCAACTCATCGGGCAGGGGAGCTTGCTCGGCCAATCTGATCTGCTGATCATTTTCCTGCTCTTCGGGATTTGGCGGGGCATCGATGCCCAGGCGTTGCAATACCTGCGTCACGGTCTGCTGACTGTCTTTGAGCCAGGCGAAGGCCCAATCCAGTTGCATCAGCACATCGAGGATGTCCGGATTCGCATCCGCAGTCGTTGCACTCAAGCGGCCGCTGGCCAGTGCGGTTTTGTAAGACGAGCCTCCGAGAAGTCCCGCCAACGCCAGCAGTTCTTCGACCGAGTGACCGAACAACCGGGCTATCCGCGCCTGGCGGTACAACGAGGAAACGGTAGGCAAGTCACGCTTGAGCGCGCCCACGTGCTTTTCGGTCTGACGGGCAATTAACAGCAAAGAGTCTTCGGTGGGTTGCACACCGAGCCCGGCACAGAGTTGCAGCAGGGTTTTCTGCGTCGCGGCATCGAGGGTGGTCAAATCGATGGGTGTTTGATCAAGAATCAGCGGTGTGTCGAACAGTTGCACATGGTTGAACACTTGATCGAACAACGGCACCGCGTCCTTGCCGCTGGCATTGGGGCTGAGGTCGTGCAGCAGCGCCGCGAACTCTTCAGGTTCGATGCTGTAGCGCTGGTTCAGGTAGCGATAGACGCCCAGCGCACGCAGGGTGTTTGCGTTGAGTTCCATGCCCAGGTTTGATTCGCCCTCGGCGCGCATGGCACTGCAGATCAACGTGTCGAGCCCGGCGAAAGGAATGCCGCTCCAGCGTTGCAGGCGGATCATCCGCTGAAGACGATCGAGACGATCAAGTGAGGTTTTGGTCAGACGCCATTGTGTGTTGTCACCCGACGCTATCCGCTCCAGTCCTATGGCGTGGTCTGACTCATCGCTCAGGTCTGTTTCCGGGGCCGTTTCCGGCGCGTTGTCGGACAGTTCAGCACCGGGACCGATGCCATTGACGTAGCAGGCACCGTAGTGATTTGGAAAAGACCCGGTCAGCAGGTCAATCCTGTTCGGGGTCGGCTGCAGGTATGGACAATTGGGCGACAATCGCACTGCAAAGCTGCGGCGGGCCACAAGTTGCTCGACCTGTTCAGCGGTGAGGCCAGTGTGCTGCATGAAGTCGGTCAACAGGGTCAATTGCTGCACAGGCGCATCGCTGGTGACTTCGACACCGTAGGCGCCTTTGAAAAAGTTCTTTTCTGTCGTCGTCAGGCGGTACTGCTCATCCAGCGTAAAGGCGAAGCGCTGTCTGGCCAGACGGACCGGTTGCTCCACCGTCCCGGTGGCGGTGATCAGATCGAATCTGGCTGTGTATTCCTGCTCGGTCGGCGTGGGAAGGGTGGCAGCCTGGAAATGCACAACGATGGGTTTATCTATCGCAGCGTGCAGACGATTTATCAGCCAGCCAGTCCCTGTGAGGTCCGGCACGTTAGAGCTCAGATCGATACTGGCAGGCACGGTCTTGTCGTCTTTACGAAAGGTCAGTGAGACAACGGTTTTGGAGCCGCCTTGATTCGTTGGTGCGTCCGCCAACGGAGTCGCGACCACGTCGTCGGGCTGCCCGGACAGGAGCAAGTAACATCTGCTTGGTGTGGTATGTGGCCGCAGGTAGGCAGTGAGAGGGTTTTGCCAGCCGTTGATGAGATTGCTGCGGGTCAGATAAAAATGGCTGAACACCGGGGGGGCGAGCAGCAATTGCTGTTGTTGTGGGCTCAACCCGCACAGCAACCGTTGTGCCTGTAGCGCCGGTTGCTGCAATTGCCCATAGTCATTGACTGCCACCTGTTTGATCGGTAGCAACAGACTGGCCCGGTAATTCAACTCGCCCAGACGCGGCTTATTATCAGCGAGCCCAAGTTGGCATTGGTGATGATAGAAGTTGTAGGGCAGTTCGAAGGGGTAGCTCCGTTCGGCCAGTACCTGATAGGTGGATTTGCTTTTGTCGGGAAGATTGCCATCCAGATAGGTGCGCAGATGACTTTCCAATACCTGCGTGACAATTTCCAGCATTGGCCTCGGTGTGAAGGTGCTCTCCTGGCTGATCAACAGGTCCTTGAGGTCAGGACGGCGTTGATCCATCAACAGCCGCTTGGGATCCTCACTGGTGGCTTCCAGTTGAAGGGAGAATCTCCGCAGTTCAGTCAGGTAGGCCACCGGACTATCGTTGGCGGCAATGGCTCCGACCTTGGTGAACTCGTCCCAGTTTTCATTGAACATGCGTTGATAGGTAGCGCCCAGCGAAACCAGCGAACTCACACCACTGCGTTGAGCCAGTTGCTGCAACGTGCCGGAAGAGGTCTGGTATTCCCGATACAGGCGCGAAATGAGCGCCGCATATTTCATCGCATTGTCGTAGGCCACATCGGCGTTCGCGTCGCTGTATAGGGCGAGCTGGCGAGCGAACGCTGCTTTGGATAGACGGACGATGTCGAAAACTGACGTAAAGCCCATTTGCTGCATGGCGGTGGGGAAGTCGTTGCGGTCTTTCTGTACCGAAACGTGTGGCTTTACCAGTCTCTGCAGTAACGAGTTGTTGTCAGCCATGACGGTGATTCTCCTACTTTCAAGAGTGGCATTGAGGCAATGCGCGGTTAGAGCAAACTAACGGTAAACAACAGGGACGTAACCTGTCAGACCTGACAGGTATTGCCGCATTGATTAGAACTAATTCGAATAAGACGGAATAATTTAAGGGCTTTATGTGCTGGCGGCTTCGGTTGTCTTGGTTTTCGGTTTCGTCCGTTTTGTCTTTGATATCTCTGTTTTTATAATGAGAAGTCATTTTGTTTTGTTCTGGTAATCGCGATTTATTATAAAAGCCTGTCAGGAATGACAGTGTGAATGAGCTCTGTAGTGAATTACTGTGAACTGAAGTTTCCTTTCCATATAAAGGCACGCTTCGCTCTGTTTTGATTGTTGTCTGGCGTTGTGCGTTTGTCTGATATGAACCTATTCATCCGAGAAGCCATAATGGAAAATGACGTCACTAAGAAAGAAGACAGTTCAATTACTCAGAGAGAGGCTGCCGAAGGAAGATATGTCAGGCTTATTTCAACAATTACAATGCATGTGAAATATCCGGATTTATTCCTTCCGTGGGAGGCATTTCTTACAGTTGAATGTTTTTGGAATCCTTCAGGTACTTTGTTTACTTGTCACGCGAAGCAGTACGCGGCCACCAATAATGGCAGGCGAAAGGGCAATGTCTACTTGAGTTTCAGCTCGTCAGGGAGGTGGCCTGAGACGGAACTGACGAACGATGATGCGATTCAGGATGGTCGATGGCATGCTATCAGTGGTGGAGGTTCCGTAACAGGTAACAAACATTCGGCCGAGATCAATTTCAAGTTTGTGTTTGATCATGAGCTTAGTGCTGACAAGTCGAAAGATACCTCGGTAACCATGAGTTTTGAAGTTGACTTTCGTCCTCCCATTTTCGTGCATCCTCATGTTGTACATTCGCCGCTGCCGCAAATAAGTGGAACAGGCTATCCAGGCGCCTTGGTTAAACTGTATGAGGTTGATCAACTTGAGTTGGTGATCGGAGCTGCAATTGTAGACAACCATGGCAGATGGACGACTCCCCTGACAAAGCCTTTGTCCATGACCGAGAGCTTTTCGATAACAGCCTTGCAGCTCTATGAGAATGTACCCTCTCGCTGGGCAGTCCATTCCTCTTTTGCGGTTCTTTTTGCGCCCCACATTCTTGGCACAACTGTTACTCCGGAACGTAAACTCAGCGTCCACGGCGGCGGTGGCTTGGCGGGCGCGAAACTTGAGCTCTGGCTTGAAGACAAGAGCAAGGGAATTCAGTTAGCCACGACTGTCTGGCAGGACGGCACCTGGTTGGCGCTCAGTGTTGAAGCGTGGCTTCCTGGCAAGCATCTGCTCACTGCAAAACAGGTGGCATCGGTCAGCGGACAGAGCTCTGACTGGTCAGATACCTACGTCGTCAACGTAAAACCGCCAACTCCACGGATTGAAGTTCCACCCGCATCCAGCTCGGTAAAACAGGCGCTGAAGATTATGAATGTCTGGCCCGAAAGGGCATCCGTGCAAATATTCACTGACAAAGACGAAATTGTCGTTGGCACTTTCGATCGCTTCACATGCACTTTTACACCGTCGGGACAGTGGGCGGTAGGCACCACAAGCCTCAGGGCGGTGCAGACAGTGGACGGAGCGACATCCGACCCGAGCAGTGCGGTATCCGTCAAGATTCGACCCTCGAGACCGGTCATCGAGCCTCCCGCCGTCCCGATTGCAGCCCGGCAGACGCTGAGTATCAAATTCGTTTCACCCGATGCTACCTTGCTGGAAATGTTCAACGAAGTTGGCGAAAGCGTGTCGGGTGAATTTACCGGAAGTGGTACGTCCCGTACCTTCACCCCGGCGCAGGACTGGTCTGTATCCAGCCAGGTCAAAATCGTACAGACCGTAGGCGGTGTCCGCTCCAATCCAAGCGCGCTGGTGCCTATAGTGGTGAAACTCTTCATTGCTCCGCCATCTGATCCGGCAGCCGCGAAAGAAAAGCTGGCCATCAGTTTTTTCCTGGCCAGCGATGACGACTTGCGAATGTACATACAGGGCGGCGGATTGGTTGAAGGCACCTTCCTGGAAAGCGGCTCCGTCCGGTACTTCACCCCGAAGGAGGAGTGGAAGCAGGGAAAAACCACGGTCAGCGTTCACCAGGTCGTGGGTGGCGTCGTCAATTGGAGCAATCTGGTTACCCTTGCGGTACAACCCTCTGAACTGTCGCTTGCCAATCCGCCAGGCTCCGTGAGCTCGGACCTACAACTGACGCTTTTGTCGGCCCCTCCATCTTCCTCGGGCAGTGTGTTGCAGATGCTTACCGAAGCAGGCGCACCGGTGACGGGCGAATTCACCACTGGAACCCCACGCAAGTTCAAACCCTCGCCGCGGTGGCCAGCGGGCTACAATGCGGTCATGGCCGTGCAGTTCGTCGACGGAGTGCCATCCGCACCAAGCAACGTTGTCAGGTTTTTGGTCATACCCGCCAAGCCGGAAATCGAGCCGCCACCAAAACCTGCCTTGCCGAGACAGCGACTGAACATTATCGGGGTCGACCCCGGCGCCGTTACCTTGCAGATGCTTACCGAGGACGGGGCGGCGATTGAAGGTGATTTCACGGGAGTCGACACGTCTCGTATCTTCACACCCGCTGAGGACTGGGCAGGCACGCGCAAAATCGTGGTCGTGCAGACTGTCGACGGTGGCGCGTCGCAGCCTAGTAATGTTGTTACTGTGTATGCGCCCCCGCCGAAGCCGGAAATAGAACAACCACCCATCCCGGCAACATTTAGTCATGTGCTGAACATCAACAGGGGACGTTCATACGGTCCCGTCATCCTGCGAATGTACACGGCAGCGGGCATCAGGCTGGATGGCGAATTCAGCGCGTACAGTACTCCCGCCACCTTCACGCCAAGAAACGGGTGGCCACCGGGGAGGACCGAGGTCATGACAAAACAGGACATAAACGGCGTGGGTTCCGAGTTTAGCGATCCTGTTTTATTAGAGATCCTTCCCCGAAAGCCCTTCATCCAACCACCATACAACCCTGTCACTTCGAAGCACCAACTGAGCATTTCCAGCGTGTATGCCGGTGACGTGACCCTGCACATGTTCTACGAGGACGGCGAAACGGTGCCGGGTTATTTCAACGGCGATGGCGAATTCCGCACCTTCACGCCGGCCATTGACTGGACAGGAACCACCAAAGTCAATGTGGTACAGATCGTAGATGATGTACTTTCCCATCCAAGCGATCCGGTCACTGTTTCGGTAATAGGGAAGCTTCCCACACCCGTAATCACTCAGCCTTTACCCCACACCAGTCATCATGCCGATCTCAGGGTGCAAGGAACCTGCGTGGCTGGAGCGACGATCGCCGTGCAAGATGCCGCTGGCAACTTTCTGCAAGGCAACCTGACCTACAGTGGCACGACATGGTATTTCGAGTATGCCTGGCTGGCCGGTCCGCAACAGATCAAAGCACAGCAGAGCATTGGTGGGGAAACGTCTGAAGCTACCGAGATTCTTGAGTTCTCCATCAAGCCGGCGACGCCTGCTATCGAGCCGCCAAGCCACCCGGTCGCGCTGAAGCAATCTCTGAAAATCACCGGTGTAGCGTCAGGCGCCGTCAGCTTGCAAATGCTCACTGAGGCCAACAGACCGTTGGCTGGCAAATTCACTGCCAGCGGAGCCAACCGCCTCTTCACTCCGGTGGAGGACTGGTCGCCCGGCGAAAACACCGTCTACGTCATGCAAACAGTAGACGGCGTGGACTCTGACCCCAGTGACTTGTGCACTTTCACCGTGGAGGTGGAGGACCGGCCCGACGCCCCTCAATTCCAGCAACCGCAGGCGGGGGGCTTAACCTCACGGTATCCCTCCCTCAAGATCGCCGGCCTGCCAGGCGCGCTGCAAACCGTTCGTTTTGAGAACGGTGCGACGTTGCACGAAGAGACAGCGGGTGCAGACGGGATCCTGACATTCACAGTGGTGGAACCGTTGGATCCAGGCACCATTGTCCTTGAGGCTAAACAGGCCAGCGGTGGGACTGATTCGGATTGGAGCGCGCCGCATCGGTTTACGGTCAAGGCTGCCCCGTCAACTCCATCGATCGAAGCGCCACGGGCGAACTCCGAAACATCCCGCTATCCGAGGATTCGAGGCACAGGAGCAACGGGAGGTGAGATTGTCCTGCGTCATGCGCTTGATCCCAAGGAAGAGTTTGCCATCGTCGACGGTTCAACCCGGTGGAATTGGACCGCAGAAAAAGCGTGGCCCCTCGGAGACTACGCCGTGCAGGCCCGGCAGACATTCGACGGCGACTGGTCCGACTGGACTGAGGCTCGCTCCTTCAAGGTCAGCGAATCGCGGTATGCCATTGGCGACGCTACACCCGCCATCGGTACACCGGTGGTGGGCACCGAGCAGAGCGTGCTGTTGCGAATCCAGGTCATCTCCGGTGTCAGCGGGGAGGTAGCGGCTGGCGTGGAGGTGAAGTGGCGCGTCAATGGCGAGGAGGAATTGCTGGCGACAACGCAGACCGATGTCAACGGCTGGACCAGTTATCGCTATACACCTGAGACAGTCGGCAAGCATGACATTCTGGCGGACGTCACTCAGGATAACGCCGGTGTGATTTTGACCGAACTCTATGAAGTGAATGCCGTACTGGACGATGTCTGGGCGCAGGCAGCAGAGCTTTATCTGGACGGTGAGCGCGTCGACGCTGCAAGCGAACTCGTGCTGTTGAGAAAAAACCTGCCCTATAAGCTGGAGCTGAAGATTGCCGACGACAGTGTTTTGATTGGCTCTACCGTCACTTTGCAGAACTTCTGGGGCGCGAAGGAACGAGGCCTGACTTTCAACCCTGATCTGGGCACGCCGCTGACAATAAACAAAGGATCGTCAATCCATTGGTATATTTCTACCGAAGAGGCGAACAGTGGTTTTTATGGTTTGAGTCTGGCCAGTTCGATACTGCCCGACTGGGAGCTGCCCGGGCGAGTGGAAGCGGGGGATTTGGCTGACGCCGTGAGGTTTGATCTGGATGGGTTCCCCCAGGTGTTCGGTGGTGCCCCGGCGTACCCCTGCCTTGGGGCCACGCATACATTGACTTTGCGACCCCAGGACAGCAGTTTTTTGCTCGGCCAGGACGTGGTTCTGGAGTTGAGTGCGCAAGCGGCCGATCTAGGCGTGACCTTGAGTCCGAGCATTCCGCAAACGCTCGGCGAGGACGGGTTGAGCTGGTTGCTGAACTGCGTCGACAGTACCAGTGCCGGCGATTTCGCAGTCTGGTTGAAGGTGCCGGCGCTGGAATTCAGTTCGCTGGAGTTGCCCATGTCGCTGGCGCATAACAGTGCTGAGGTATCTGAAAGATTCGGCCCTCAGCAAATGGGAGGTTCGGCCTCGTTCTGGAGATATGGCATTCGCGCGGTTTCCACTTTCACGGGGCTGCCGGCGGGGGGAGTGCCGGTGACCGTCGCGGTGACTGGCAAGCCAACCATGGAAAATGTTACTGCTCGCGATGGCTGGATATTTATCAGCTACTACGACGGAGAGTCTGCAAGCCTGACCATTCGTAACCGCTATGGAAAGTAGTGGCTGAGCAAGCGTCGACAAGGGGAGTGAGGCGCGGTACTCGTCGAGGGTAGTTTGCTGTGCAACAAATCCCGGACAAAAAAAACGGCACCTGCGAAGGTGCCGTTTTCATGTGTAGCCAGATCAGCCGAGCAATCAGCCCGCCAGACCAGCCTGCTGTACCAGCACCAGCAATGGCTGCGGGTACACGCCCAGGAAGAAAGCGACCAGGGCGATGGCCAGCAGCATTACGCCGCCTGCCTTCTGTTCCCAGTGCAATTGGGCGTCGTGGCGACGCAGGTTTGGCTCGATCAGGTACAGGGTGACCATCACGCGCAGGTAGTAGAACACGCCGATGGCGCTGCCCAGTACCAGTGCGCCGACCAGCCACCACTGACGCGTTTCGACGCCGCTGGCGATGATGTAGAACTTGCCGATGAAGCCAGCGGTCAGCGGAATGCCGGCCAGGGACAGCATCATCACGGTGAGCACGGCGGTCAGATACGGACGGCGCCAGAACAGGCCGCGGTACTCGTACAGGGCGTCGGCGTCGCGGCCGTTGTACGGCGAGGACATCAGGGTGATCACGCCGAACGCGCCGAGGCTGGTGATGACATAAGTCACCAGATAGACGCCGATGGCTTCTACCGCCAGCCCCTTGCTCGCCACCAGTGCGATCAGCAGATAGCCGAAGTGCGCGATGGACGAGTAACCGAGCAGACGCTTGAGGTTGCTCTGGGTCAGGGCCAGCAGGTTACCGAACAGGATCGAGGCGACCGCGATAACGCTGAGCACATCGCTCAGCACACCACTGCTGGCAGCAGGGGAGAGCTGGAACAGACGCACCATCACCGCAAACACCGCGACCTTCGAAGCGGTGGCGAGGAACGCCGCCACTGGTGCCGGAGCACCTTCGTAGACGTCGGGCGTCCACAGGTGGAACGGTACCAGCGACAGCTTGAACGCCAGACCGATCAGCATCATGCCCAGGCCCAGTTGCGCCAGCGGGCTTGGCAGGCCGGTCGCGGCCAGGGCCTGACCGATGCCGACGAAGCTCAGCGAACCGGCGTCGGCGTAGAGCAGCGCCATACCGAACAGCAGGAACGCGGAACCGGCGGCCGACAGCACCATGTACTTGATGCCGGCTTCCAGCGAACGCTTGTTGAAAAAGGCGTAAGCGACCAGACCGTAGACCGGTACCGAGAGCAGTTCCAGACCGATGAACAACCCGGCCAGGTGCTGCGCGCTGACCAAAACCAGACCACCGGCGGCGGCCATCAGGATCAGCAGGTACAGTTCTTCGCGATTGCCCGGGTAGCCCGAACCGCCATCACCCAGATAGGCGTGGGCGAGGGTGACGCAGGCGAGGGTGGCGACCAGGATCATCGCCATGTACAGACAGGCAAACGCGTCGATCTGCAGCAACGGGGTCACGGCCAGAGGCGCGACTTTCAACGCAGGCAGGATCGAAAGCAGGGCCAGGTTCAGACCCGCCACCGAAATCAGGAAGGTCTGCGAGTGGTTGCGGCGCCAGGCGATTGCCAGCATCACCACGATAATGGTGAGGCTGGTGATCAACAGTGGCGCAAGCGCAATAAAGTGTTGAATCGTGAATTCCATAGCGCTCTTACCGGGCCGAAGCGAGTTGAGAGAAGGCGGTGCCGAGCCACTGCTGCACGCCATGCATGGTGGCGGCAGAGGTGTCGAGGAACGGTTGCGGGTAGACGCCGAGGTAAATCAGCAACACCGCCAGACCGAGCACCATGATCAGTTCGCGCGCGTCCATGCCGTGCAGCACCGCGTCGGATTTCGACGGTCCGAAGTAGGCACGGTGAATCATGATCAGCGAGTAGACCGAACCGAACACCAGACCGGAAGTGGCAATCGCCGTGACCCATGGAGCGCTGGCGAAGGAACCGATCAGGATCAGGAACTCGCCGACAAAGTTACCGGTGCCCGGCAAGCCCAGCGACGCCGCCGCGAAGAACAGGCTGATCGCCGGCAGGTAAGCGATACGTGACCACAGACCGCCCATCTCACGCATGTCACGCGTATGCAGACGCTCGTACAACTGACCGCTGAGGATAAACAGCGCCGCTGCCGACAGACCGTGCGCCAGCATCTGGATCACTGCGCCTTGCAGCGCCAGTTGGCTGCCGGAGTAGATGCCGATCAACACGAAGCCCATGTGGGAAACGGAAGAGAAGGCAATCAGACGCTTGATGTCGGTTTGTGCGAACGCCAGGAACGCGCCGTAGAAGATCCCGATCAGACCGAGGGTCATGGCGATCGGCGCGAACTCGGCCGAAGCGTTCGGGAACAGCGGCAGGGCGAAACGCAGCAGACCGTACGCAGCGGTTTTCAGCAGGATACCGGCGAGGTCGACGGAACCGGCAGTCGGTGCCTGGGCGTGAGCATCAGGCAGCCAGGAGTGGAACGGTACGACGGGCAGCTTGACCGCGAAAGCGATGAAGAAACCGAGCATCAGAATGTACTCGGTGGTCATCGACATCTTGGTTTTCAACAGGTCGGCGTAGTTGAAGGTGATCACGCCGGTGTTGTTGAAGTTGACCAGCACCAGACCGAGGATCGCCACCAGCATGATCAGGCCGGACGCCTGAGTGAAGATGAAGAACTTGGTCGCTGCGTAGATCCGGGTTTTCTTGCCGTCCGAAGAACTGTGACCCCAGAGCGCGATGAGGAAGTACATCGGCACCAGCATCATTTCCCAGAAGAAGAAGAACATGAACAGGTCGAGGGCGAGGAACACGCCGACGACGCCGCCCAGGATCCACATCAGGTTCAGGTGGAAGAAGCCAACGTGACGTTGAATCTCTTTCCACGAGCAGAGTACGGAGAGGATACCCAGCAGACCGGTCAGCAGGATCATCAACAGCGACAGGCCGTCGAGGGCCAGGTGCACGTTGATGCCGAAACGCTGGATCCAGACATGCTTGAACTCAAGCGCCCAGGTCGGATCGGCGCCCGGCGCCGGTGCGAATGAATAGTCACCGTGGGCCCACAGCCAGAGGCCGAGCGCGAGTTCCAGGGTCATGGTCAACAGCGCAATCCAGCGCGGGAGGGTGGCGCCGAAGCGCTCACCCATCCAGCACAGCAGGCCGCCGATGAAGGGGATCAGGATTAGCCAAGGCAGAATCATGACGGGCTCGTTTCCTTTCGCAAATTCGCAAGGTTCATATCAGACCGCTACCAGCACGATGGCGCCGATCACCAGCACGGCACCAGCAGCCATCGAGGCGGCGTACCAACGCAGTTGACCGGTCTCGGTGCGGCTCAGGGCAGTGTGACCACCCTTGGCCATACGCGGGATCAGACCGATGGTCTGGTCGAGCGGGTCTTTGCGCAGTACATGGCTGATCGCAAGGTACGGCTTGACGAACAGTTTGTCGTAGATCCAGTCGAAGCCCCAGGCAGCGAACCACCAGGCCGAAAGGAAACGGCCGATGCCGCTGTTGGCAATTGCCGTGACGAAGCGACGCTTGCCGAGGAACAGCAGCGCTGCCAGCAGGATACCGGCCAGGGCGATGGCGCCCGAGGCGATTTCCAGACTGTGCTTGGCTTCGCCACCGGCATGGCCAACGCTTTGCGGCAGTACGCCGTGCAGCGGTGGCACGATCATCGCGCCGACGAAAGTCGACAGCACGATCAGCACCGACAATGGCAGCCAGTGGGCAATGCCGTGGCCGGCGTGGGCTTCGGTCTTGGCTTCACCGTGGAACGCGATGAAGATCAGGCGGAAGGTATACAGCGACGTCATGAACGCACCGACCAGACCTGCGTAAAGCAGACCCTGGTTACCGCTGGCGAACGCTTCCCAGAGGATTTCGTCCTTGGAGTAGAAGCCTGCGGTAACCAGTGGCAGAGCGGCCAGCGCGGCACCACCGACGATGAAGCTGGCGTAGGCCAGTGGCAGTTTCTTCCACAGACCGCCCATCTTGAAGATGTTCTGCTCGTGGTGGCAGGCAACGATCACCGCACCGGAAGCAAGGAACAGCAGGGCCTTGAAGAAGGCGTGAGTCATCAGGTGGAAGATCGCGCCTTCCCATGCGCCAACGCCCAGCGCCAGGAACATGTAGCCGATCTGGCTCATGGTCGAGTAGGCGAGGATACGTTTGATGTCGGTCTGCACCAGCGCGGCGAAACCGGCCAGTACCAGAGTCACGCCACCGACGATGCCGACGAGGTGCAGGATGTCCGGCGCCAGCGCAAACAGACCGTGGGTACGGGCAATCAGGTAGACACCGGCGGTGACCATGGTCGCGGCGTGGATCAGTGCCGAAACCGGGGTTGGGCCGGCCATCGCATCCGCGAGCCAGGTTTGCAGCGGCAGTTGCGCCGATTTGCCGACAGCACCGCCGAGCAGCATCAGGGTTGCCAGAACGATCCAGAAATCGCCGACCTTGAAGTGCTCCGGCGCACGCACCAGCAGTTCCTGGACGTTCAACGTGCCCAGTTGCTGGAACAGGATGAACAGGCCGATGGCCATGAACACGTCGCCGATGCGGGTGACGATGAATGCCTTGAGTGCCGCGTTACCGTTGTTGCGGTTGCTGTAGTAGAAACCGATCAACAGGTACGAGCACAGGCCCACGCCTTCCCAGCCGAAGTAGATGAACAGCAGGTTATCGCCGAGGATCAGGAACAGCATGCTGGCGATGAACAGGTTGGTGTACGAGAAGAAGCGCGAGTAACCGTCTTCACCACGCATGTACCAGGACGCGAACAGGTGGATCAGGAAGCCGACGCCGACGACCACGCCGAGCATGGTCACCGACAGGCCATCCAGGTACAGCGCGAAGTTCGGCTGGAAACCTTCCACCGACATCCAGCGCCACAGCACCTGGGTGTACACGCCACCTTCCGGCGGCGCGACGTTGAATTGCCAGATCACGTAAGCGGTGACGATGGCCGACAGGCCGATCGAACCGACACCGATCAGCGCCGAGAGGTTTTCCGAGAAGCGGCCGCGCGAGAACGACAGCAACAGGAACCCGATCAGAGGGAATACGAAAGTCAGAAAGAGTAGGTTCATCCGCGCATCTCACTGGCAGCGTCGATATCGAGCGTGTGGAAGCGGCGATACAGTTGCAGCAGGATCGCCAGGCCAATACTGGCCTCGGCTGCGGCAAGGCTGATCACCAGGATGAACATGATCTGTCCATCCGGCTGCGCCCAGCGGGCGCCCGCAACGATGAAGGCCAGGGCAGAGGCGTTCATCATCACTTCCAGACTCATCAACACGAACAAAATGTTGCGGCGGACCATCAGGCCGACCAGACCAAGGCAGAACAGGATGCCGGCAACGGCTAAACCATGTTCGAGAGGGATAGCAGGCATGTCTTACTCCTTCGCCTCGTTACGGCCCAAATGGAACGCCGTGACGGCTGCGGCGAGCAGCAGCATCGAGGCGAGTTCGACCACCAGCAGGTACGGGCCGAACAGGCTGATGCCCACGGCTTTCGCGTCTACGGTGGTGTGGCCGATGGCCTGGCCGCTCTGGTGAGCGAACAGCACATACAGCAGTTCGGCCAGCAGCAGCGCGGCGAGGATCACCGGTCCTGCCCAGATGCCGGGCTTGAGCCAGGTGCGTTCCTGCTGCACCGAGGCGGGACCGAGGTTGAGCATCATCACCACGAACACGAACAGCACCATGATGGCACCGGCGTAGGCGATCACTTCCAGCACACCGGCGAACGGCGCGCCGAGGGCGAAGAAGGTCATGGCCACGGCAATCAACGAGATGATCAGGTAGAGCAGGGCGTGCACAGGGTTGGTGTTGGTGACCACACGCAGCGTGGACACCACAGCAATACCCGATGCGAAATAGAAAGCGAATTCCATCGTTCTTCCTTAAGGCAGCAAGCTCTTCACGTTGATCGGTTCGGCTTCGTTCTGCGCAGCGCCTTTCGGCTTGCCAGCGATTGCCATACCTGCAACACGATAGAAGTTGTAATCAGGGTTTTTGCCGGGGCCGGAGATCAGCAAATCTTCTTTCTCGTACACCAGGTCCTGACGTTTGAACTCGGCCATCTCGAAATCCGGGGTCAGCTGGATCGCGGTGGTCGGGCAGGCTTCCTCGCAGAGACCGCAGAAAATGCAGCGCGAGAAGTTGATCCGGAAGAAGTCCGGGTACCAGCGACCGTCTTCGGTTTCAGCTTTCTGCAGCGAGATGCAACCCACCGGGCAGGCCACGGCGCACAGGTTGCAGGCTACGCAGCGTTCTTCGCCATCGGGGTCGCGGGTCAGGACGATGCGGCCACGGTAGCGCGGCGGCAGATAGACCTGCTCTTCGGGGTATTGCAGGGTGTCGCGTTTGCGAAAGCCATGGCCGAAGACCATGACCAGGCTGCGCAACTGGGTACCGGTACCCTTAACGATGTCGCCAATATATTTGAACATGGGTCAAATCCTCACTGAACCGCAACCGCAGGCGTGTTCAACAACACAACCGCAGCGGTCACCAGCAAATTGATCAGGGTCAGTGGCAGGCAGAATTTCCAGCTGAAATCCATCACCTGGTCATAACGCGGACGCGGGATGGAAGCGCGCAGCAGGATGAACAGCATGATGAAGAACGCGGTCTTCAGTGCGAACCAGACGAAGGACAGTTGCGGCAGGATGCCGAACGGACCGTGCCAGCCACCGAAGAACAGGGTGACCAGCAGCGCCGAGATCAGGATGATGCCGATGTACTCACCGACGAAGAACATGCCCCATTTCATACCGGCGTATTCAATGTGGTAACCGTCGGCCAGTTCCTGTTCCGCTTCCGGCTGGTCGAACGGGTGACGGTGAGTCACGGCGACGCCAGCGATGAAGAAGGTACAGAAGCCGAAGAACTGCGGAATGATGAACCACAGGTTCTGCGCCTGGTACTCGACGATGTCGCGCATGTTGAACGAGCCGACCTGCACCACGATGCCCATCAGGGCCAGGCCCATGAACACTTCGTAGGACACGGTCTGCGCCGAGGCACGCAAGCTGCCGAGCAGGGCGAACTTGTTGTTGCTCGACCAGCCGGCGAACAGCACCGCATACACCGACAGACCGGCCATGGCGAAGAAGAACAGCAGGCCGATGTTCAGATCCGCCACGCCCCAGGTCGGGGTGATCGGGATGATCGCGAAGGCGATCAGCAGGGCGGACATGGCCACCACCGGTGCCAAAGTGAAGATCACCTTGTCGGCAAACGGCGGGGTCCAGTCTTCCTTGAAGAACATCTTCAGCATGTCGGCGGCGATCTGGAACATGCCGAACGGGCCAACGCGGTTCGGACCGTAACGGTCCTGCCACCAGCCCAGCAGGCGACGTTCGACAAAGCTGAGCAAGGCGCCCGCGACCACCACGGCCAGCAGGATCACGATGGCTTTGATGACCGTCAGGATCACATCGATCACTTCAGGGGTGAACCAGGTCATTGCGCTGCCTCCTGCAGACCGTCGACGGATACGCCGGCGAATGCCGGTGGAATGCCGGCGATGCCCGCAGGCAATGCCACCAGACCGGCGCCCAATTCTTCATTGATGCGCAGCGGCAGACGCAGGGTCTGGCCGGCAACGTTCAGGCTCAGCAGAGCACCGTCGTTGACGCCGAGGCGATCCGCTTCGGATTTCGCCAGAGCCACGTACGGAGCCGGAATGCGCTCTTGCACCGGCGCGGCTTTCGAAGAATTTTCTTCGCTGCCGAACAGGTGGTAGAACGGCACGGCCTGCCAAGTGCCCGGCGCCGGATTGAATGCGCGCGGAGCAGCAGCGAACCAGTTCAGCGAGTCGCCAGTGCTTTCGATCAGGCGCGTGCCCGGATCGCCAGCGCGCAGATGACCACCGACTTCGTCCTGGAACTTGTTCCAGGCTTGTGGCGAGTTCCAGCCCGGCGACCATGCGAATGGCACTTGTTGACGCGGTTCGGCGGAGCCCGAGTAACCTTCCATGGAGAAAGCGAACGCGGTGTCCTGGTCTTGCGGAGTGCGTGGTTCGTGAACGCTGATGTCGGCGCGCATTGCGGTGCGACCGGAGTAACGCAGCGGCTCACGGGCCAGTTTCAGACCCTTGATGCGGAAAGCAGCCGACGGTGCAGCATCAACGATGCGCGCCAGTTGCGCGGTGCTCGAGGCAACGGCAGCGGTGACGTGGTCGAGTTGCGTCCAGTCGATCGGCTGGTTCAGCAGGGTCGCGCGCAGGGCGTGCAGCCAGCGCCAGCCTTCGTGCACCAGAATGCTCGCGTCCATGTATTGCGGATCGAAAACCTGGAAGAAGCGCTGGGCGCGGCCTTCCTGGCTGACCAGCGTACCGTCGCCCTCGGCGAAGCTCGCCGCTGGCAGAACCAGGTGCGCGCGATCGGTGGTGGCGGTTTTCTGATGGTCGGCGACGATCACCACTTTCGCGGCGTTCAATGCGGCATCGACCTTGGCGTTGGCAGTGCGGGTGTACAGATCGTTTTCCAGCACGACGATCGCGTCGGCCTTGCCATCGATGACCGCTTGCAGCGCGTCGTCGACCGACTCGCCACCGAGCATGGCCAGGCCGAGGCTGTTGGCCTCCGGCACGATCAGGCTGATCGAACCGTTCTTCTCGCGCAGCTTCAGGGCCTTGGCGATGTTCGCGGCGGCTTCGATCAAGGCTTTGGAGCCCAGCGAAGTACCGGCGATGATCAGCGGGCGCTTGGCGGCGAGCAGGGCATCGGCGATGCGCTGCGCCAGTTCCAGGGCTTCGGTGTCCAGACCTTCAACGGCCGGCGCGCTGGCATCCAGCGCGTGAGCCACGGCGAAACCGATGCGCGCCAGATCGTCGGGAGCTGCGTGTACGCATTCTTCAGCGACGTCGTCGAGCTTGGTTTCGGCGAGGCTGGCGATAAACAGCGGGTTCAGCGCGTGCTGACCGATGTTCTTCACCGCCGCGTCGAGCCAAGGCTGGACGCGCATGGCTTCGGCCATGTCTTCAGCCTTGCCCTTGACCGACTGACGCAGAGCCAGCGCCATGCGCGCAGCGGTCTGGGTCAGGTCTTCACCGAGGACGAAGATCGCGTCGTGGTCTTCGATATCGCGCATGTTCGGCACTGGCAGCGGGCTGTCGTTCAGCACCTGAAGGACCAGACGAATGCGCTCCAGCTCGGAGGCTTCGATACCCGAATAGAAGTGCTCGGCGCCTACCAGTTCGCGCAACGCGTAGTTGCTCTCGAGGCTGGCGCGTGGCGAACCGATGCCGACGATGTTGCGTCCGCGCAGCAGGTCGGCGGCTTTGTCCAGCGCAGCGTCTAGGCTGAGCTTGGTGCCATCGGCCAGCAGCGGCTGACGTGGACGGTCAGTGCGGTTCACGTAGCCATAACCGAAACGGCCACGGTCGCAGAGGAAATACTGGTTCACCGAACCGTTGAAACGGTTTTCGATGCGACGCAGTTCACCGTAACGCTCGCCCGGGGAAATGTTGCAACCGCTCGAGCAGCCATGGCAGATGCTCGGGGCGAACTGCATGTCCCACTTGCGGTTGTAGCGCTCGGAGTGAGTCTTGTCGGTGAACACGCCGGTCGGGCAGACCTCGGTGAGGTTGCCGGAGAACTCGCTTTCGAGGGTGCCGTCTTCAACGCGACCGAAGTACACGTTGTCGTGGGCGCCGAATACACCGAGGTCGGTACCGCCGGCGTAGTCCTTGTAGAAACGCACGCAGCGGTAGCAGGCGATGCAGCGGTTCATTTCGTGGGAAATGAACGGGCCGAGTTGCTGGTTCTGGTGGGTGCGTTTGCTGAAGCGATAACGGCGCTCGTTGTGGCCGGTCATCACTGTCATGTCTTGCAGGTGGCAGTGACCGCCTTCCTCGCACACCGGGCAGTCGTGCGGGTGGTTGGTCATCAGCCATTCGACAACACTGGCGCGGAACGCCTTGGATTCTTCATCGTCGATGGAGATCCAGGTGTTGTCGGTGGCCGGGGTCATGCAGGACATGACGATGCGACCACGAGTGTCGTTCTCGTCGGTGTACTGCTTGACCGCGCACTGGCGGCAGGCCCCGACGCTACCAAGCGCGGGGTGCCAGCAGAAATATGGAATGTCGAGGCCCAGCGACAGACATGCCTGTAACAGGTTGTCTGCCCCGTCGACTTCGAGCGCTT
The DNA here is from genome assembly GCF_030687105.1 of Pseudomonas sp. FP1762. Taxonomy (NCBI): domain Bacteria; kingdom Pseudomonadati; phylum Pseudomonadota; class Gammaproteobacteria; order Pseudomonadales; family Pseudomonadaceae; genus Pseudomonas; species Pseudomonas sp. FP1762. The sequence continues at coordinate 3,756,447 of NZ_CP117458.1, read as the reverse complement.
TGCCGTCTACGTGGATAGTGGCCATGGTTCAAAGGTCTTCGTTGGCCCGGTGTCAGCGGGCGTGGCTAATGGAATCTTGTTATGCGTCCGAATCCAAACAGCCCCGGAGGGCGTCATCGGACGAAAGGCGAAGGGCACGGACCCTTCGCCTTTTTAAGCGTTTAAGCGCCGACTACGATCGGCCTTGCCAGAGGCGGGACGGCGGCGCTGACAGGCGCGATACCGGCTTCGAACTCTGGACGGAAGTATTTGATCGCGCTGCCCAGCGGCTCCACGGCACCCGGTGCGTGAGCACAGAAGGTCTTGCCCGGGCCGAGGAAACCGACCAGACCCAGCAGGGTCTCGATGTCGCCCGGCTGGCCCTTGCCCTGTTCGATGGCCATCAGGAGCTTGACGCTCCATGGCAGACCATCGCGGCACGGGGTGCAGAAACCGCAGGATTCGCGAGCGAAGAACTGCTCCATGTTGCGCAGCAGCGAGACCATGTTGACGCTGTCGTCCACCGCCATCGCCAGACCGGTACCCATCCGGGTGCCGACCTTGGCGATACCGCCGGCGTACATTTGCGCGTCGAGGTGCTCCGGCAGGAGGAAACCGGTACCAGCACCCCCTGGTTGCCAGGCCTTGAGCTTGAAGCCGTCGCGCATGCCGCCGGCGTAGTCTTCGAACAGTTCACGACCGGTGACGCCGAATGGCAGTTCCCACAGGCCCGGGTTCTTGACCTTGCCGGAGAAGCCCATGAGCTTGGTGCCCATGTCTTCGGAACCTTCGCGGGCCAACGATTTGTACCAGTCAACGCCGTCGGCAATGATCGCCGGCACGTTGCACAGGGTTTCGACGTTGTTCACACAGGTCGGCTTGCCCCACACGCCGACGGCGGCAGGGAAGGGCGGCTTGGAGCGCGGGTTGGCGCGGCGGCCTTCGAGGGAGTTGATCAGTGCGGTTTCTTCACCGCAGATGTAACGCCCGGCGCCGGTGTGGACGAACAGTTCGAAATCGAAACCCGAACCGAGAATGTTCTTGCCCAGCAGGCCAGCCGCCTTGGCTTCTTCCACGGCACGGTTGAGGTGCTTGGCGGCGGTGGTGTATTCGCCGCGCAGGAAGATGTAGCCACGGTAGGTTTTCAGCGCGCGGGCACTGATCAGCATGCCTTCGATCAGCAGATGGGGCAGTTGCTCCATCAGCATGCGGTCTTTCCAGGTGTTCGGCTCCATTTCATCCGCGTTGCACAGCAGGTAGCGGATGTTTATGGATTCGTCCTTGGGCATCAGGCCCCACTTCACGCCAGTGGGGAAGCCGGCACCGCCGCGACCCTTGAGGCCAGCGTCTTTGACGGTCTGGACGATGGCGTCCTGATCCATCTCGGCGAAGGCTTTGCGCGCAGCGGCGTAACCGTTCTTGGCCTGGTACTCGTCGAGCCACACGGCTTCGCCGTCATCGCGCAGACGCCAGGTCAGCGGGTGAGTCTCGGCCGAGCGCTGGATGCGGTTGGCTGGACCAAAAGATGTCAGGGTCATACGTAGCCCTCGAGCAGTTTGGCCACGCTAGCAGGCTGCACGTCGCCAAAGGTGTCGTCGTCGATCATCAGCGCCGGTGCCTTGTCGCAGTTGCCGAGGCAGCAAACAGGCAGCAGGGTGAAACGACCGTCGGCGGTGGTCTGACCCAGGCCGATGCCCAGATTGGTCTGGATTTCGCTGACCACCGACTCGTGGCCGCCGATGTAGCAGACCATGCTGTCGCAGACGCGAATGATGTGGCGGCCGACCGGCTGACGGAAGATCTGGCTGTAGAACGTCGCCACGCCTTCAACGTCGCTGGCCGGGATGCCGAGGATCTCGCCGATCGCGTAGAGGGCGCCATCCGGCACCCAGCCGCGTTCTTTCTGGACGATCTTCAGGGCTTCGATCGACGCCGCGCGCGGGTCTTCGTAGTGATGCAGCTCGTGCTCGATGGCCGAGCGCTCGGTTTCACTCAAGGTGAAACGGTCTGTCTGGATAAGCGTGCTGTTCATGCTTAGCGGTCCACGTCGGCCATAACGAAGTCGATACTACCCAGGTACGCAATCAAGTCCGCGACCATGCTGCCTTTGATCACCGAAGGGATCTGCTGCAGGTGCGGGAAGCTCGGAGTACGGATCCGGGTACGGTAGCTCATGGTGCCGCCGTCGCTCGTCAGGTAATAACTGTTGATGCCCTTGGTCGCTTCGATCATCTGGAAGGATTCGTTGGCCGGCATGACCGGGCCCCACGAAACCTGCAGGAAGTGCGTGATCAGGGTTTCGATGTGCTGCAGCGTGCGTTCTTTCGGCGGCGGCGTGGTCAGCGGGTGATCCGCCTTGTACGGGCCTTCCGGCATGTTGCGCATGCATTGATCGATGATCTTGATGCTCTGGCGCATCTCTTCGACGCGGACCATGCAGCGGTCGTAGGCATCGCCATTGACGGCCAGCGGCACTTCGAATTCGAAGTTCTCGTAGCCCGAGTACGGACGCGCTTTGCGCAGGTCGAAATCGCAACCGGTCGACCGCAGGCCGGCACCGGTGACGCCCCATTCCAGGGCCTCTTTGGTGTTGTAGGCAGCGACGCCGACGGTACGACCCTTGAGGATGCTGTTCTGCAGGGCGGCCTTGGTGTATTCGTCCAGACGCTTGGGCATCCACTCGACGAAATCCTTGACCAGTTTTTCCCAGCCGCGCGGCAGGTCGTGGGCGACGCCACCGATGCGGTACCAGGCCGGGTGCAGACGGAAACCGGTGATCGCCTCGATCACCGTGTACGCCTTCTGGCGGTCGGTGAAAGTGAAGAACACCGGGGTCATGGCGCCGACGTCCTGGATGTAGGTACCGAGGAACAGCAGGTGGCTGGTGATCCGGAAGAACTCGGCCATCATGATGCGGATGACATCGACCTTCTGCGGCACTTTGATACCGGCGAGCTTCTCGACCGAAAGCACGTACGGCAGGTTGTTCATCACACCGCCGAGGTAGTCGATACGGTCGGTGTACGGAATGTAGCTGTGCCAGGACTGACGCTCGCCCATCTTCTCGGCGCCACGGTGGTGGTATCCGATGTCCGGGACGCAGTCGACGATCTCTTCACCGTCCAGCTGCAGGATGATGCGGAACGCACCGTGCGCCGAAGGGTGGTTCGGGCCGAGGTTGAGGAACATGTAGTCCTCGTTGGCACCGGAACGCTTCATGCCCCAGTCTTCCGGACGGAAACGCGCGGCTTCTTCCTCAAGCTGCTGCTTGGCGAGGTTGAGGCTGAACGGATCGAATTCGGTGGCGCGCGCCGGGAAGTCCTTGCGCAGCGGGTGACCTTCCCAGGTCGGCGGCATCATGATGCGCGACAGGTGCGGGTGGCCTTTGAAGTCGATGCCGAACATGTCCCAGACTTCGCGCTCGTACCAGTTGGCGTTGGGCCAGATGCTGGTGACGGAAGGCATGCTGAGGTCGCCTTCGGACAAGGCCACCTTGATCATCACGTCACTATTACGCTCCAGCGACATGAGGTGATAGAACACGGTGAAATCGGCGCCGGTTGGCAGCCCTTGACGCTTGGTGCGCAGACGCTCGTCCACGCCGTGCAGGTCATAGAGCATGACGTACGGCTTGGGCAGGTTGCGCAGGAAAGTCAGGACTTCAACCAGTCTGGCACGGGCCACCCACAGCACCGGCATGCCGGTGCGGGTTGCCTGCGCGGTGAACGCTTCGGCGCCAAAACGGTTGTTCAGTTCGACGACCACATCCTGGTCGTCTGCCTTGTAAGGCGGGATGTACAGAGCACTGCCTGTAGTCATGGTTATTTTTTCGCTTTCGGTCAACGTAAAGAATGAAGCCAGCTTCTCGTTACTTGGAACAGAACTGGATCAGACTTCGTCAGGGCTGCGCAGATTGGTGACTGCGATTCGCTGTTCGCGGCGCTGTTCCTTCTGCGATGGCATGTCGGCGCGATACACGCCTTGATCACCAACGACCCAGGAAAGCGGACGACGCTCCTGTCCAATCGATTCCTGCAACAGCATCAAGCCTTGCAGAAATGCTTCCGGACGGGGCGGGCAGCCAGGTACGTAGACGTCCACGGGCAAGAACTTGTCCACCCCTTGAACCACGGAGTAGATGTCGTACATGCCGCCGGAGTTGGCGCACGAACCCATGGAGATAACCCATTTCGGTTCGAGCATTTGCTCGTAGAGACGCTGAATGATCGGCGCCATCTTGATGAAGCAGGTACCGGCGATAACCATGAAGTCGGCCTGACGCGGCGAGGCCCGGATGACTTCGGCGCCAAAGCGCGCGATGTCGTGGGGCGCCGTGAAGGCGGTGGTCATTTCCACGTAGCAGCACGACAGGCCGAAGTTGTACGGCCACAGGGAGTTCTTACGTCCCCAGTTGACCGCGCCGCTCAGCACGTCTTCCAGCTTGCCCATGAAAATGTTTTTGTGGACTTGATCTTCTAACGGATCGGCAACGGTTTCCCGCTGGCCAATCGGATACTGCTCGTTAGGAGCATCGAGGTCGATCCTGGTGAGATTGTATTGCATTGCCAAAGCCTCATTGTTTCAGCTTCGCCTGCCGCTTGCGACGAGCTTCCGGAGCCCAGTCAAGGGCGCCCACTCGGAACAGGTAGACAAGACCTGCCAACAGAATTGCTATGAAAACGAGAGCTTCGACGAATCCGGTCCAGCCGCTTTCGCGGACGGACACAGACCATGCAAAGAGAAAGAGGGCTTCGATATCGAAGATCACGAAGAGCATCGCGACCAGATAGAATTTGGCTGAGAGCCGCAAGCGGGCGCCACCGGTAGGTAGCATGCCCGACTCGAACGGTTCGTTTTTGCTGCGACCCCAGGCTTTTGACCCGAGGAGGCTGGAGACGCCAAGCATGAAGGCACACAGGCCGACGACACCCAGAAGGAAAATGGCAAAGCCCCAGTTGTGGGCCATGAGTCCTGTCGCTTCGGGCATGCTGGTAATCCTTAACAGAGAGCAAAGGTCTCTGAGCTTGATAAAGAAATAAGGCAGTGACGATATGTCGCAGCAATCAATCGGGCTGATTTTATGGCTAAACACCCGGCAAGTAAAATTCCAAAGGCGAAATTATTTACCGGATTAAGGACATAGCGTCTCCTGAAGGCGCTGCGGCCCATGCGTTGCGGGCATTAGCCGGGTTTCCGTCAATTATGTTTTGTAGGCTTTGTAACGAACATAGTTGCTGCTAAATGATAATTGATATCGTTTGGAGTGGTTTTGTAACTGTTTAACCAGTGAGTGGCTGGGAAGTTGTCTTACTTGCGCATTACTGCAAGTAGCGAAGCCTACCGTTTTAGCGGAAATTTCTGACGCTTGTAGCGCTTCAGATCAATGTTCCATCTCTCGGCTGACGGTAGCCCTGTGGGAGCGAGCCTGCTCGCGAAAGCGGTGGATCAGCCTCCAGATGTGCAAGCTGACTTATCGCCTTCGCGAGCAGGCTCGCTCCCACAGGAAATTTATGGGGGCTTTGAGATTCCAACAGGCAAAAAAACGCCCCGATCCAGTCGGGGCGTCAGTCTTGCGGCTCTGCGGTTAGCTTTTTATTCGATCCGCAAAGGCCGTTTGCTCAGGTGAAGCCGAATCAGTGGAACTGTTCTTCTTCGGTCGAACCGGTCAGCGCGGTCACCGAGGACGAGCCGCCCTGGATCACGGTGGTCATGTCGTCGAAGTAGCCAGTGCCCACTTCCTGCTGGTGCGCAACGAAGGTGTAACCCTTGGCGGCGTCAGCGAATTCCTGCTCTTGCAGCTTCACGTAGGCAGTCATGTCGTTGCGGGCGTAGTCGTGCGCCAGGTTGAACATGCTGTGCCACATGTTGTGAATGCCGGCCAGGGTGATGAACTGGTGCTTGTAGCCCATGGCGGACAATTCGCGCTGGAACTTGGCGATGGTCGCGTCGTCCAGGTTCTTCTTCCAGTTGAAGGAAGGCGAGCAGTTGTACGACAGCAGCTGGTCCGGGTATTCCTTCTTGATCGCTTCAGCGAAGCGACGGGCTTCTTCCAGATCCGGTTTGGCGGTTTCGCACCAGATCAGATCGGCATACGGCGCGTAAGCCAGGCCACGGGCGATCGCTTGATCCAGGCCGGCACGTACCTTGTAGAAACCTTCCTGAGTACGCTCGCCGGTCACGAATGGCTGATCGTACGGGTCGCAGTCGGAAGTCAGCAGGTCAGCCGCGTTGGCGTCGGTGCGGGCCAGAATGATGGTCGGCGTGCCGGCAACGTCAGCTGCCAGGCGGGCAGCGGTCAGCTTCTGCACGGCTTCCTGGGTTGGCACCAGAACCTTGCCGCCCATGTGGCCGCACTTCTTCACCGAAGCCAGTTGGTCTTCGAAGTGAACGCCAGCGGCGCCTGCTTCGATCATGCTTTTCATCAGCTCGTAGGCGTTGAGTACGCCGCCGAAGCCGGCTTCAGCGTCAGCCACGATTGGCGCGAAGTAGTCGATGTAGCCTTCATCGCCCGGGTTCTTGCCGGCTTTCCACTGGATCTGGTCAGCACGACGGAACGAGTTGTTGATGCGCTTGACCACGGTTGGCACCGAGTCCACCGGGTACAGCGACTGATCCGGGTACATCGATTCTGCGGAGTTGTTGTCCGCAGCCACCTGCCAGCCGGACAGGTAGATCGCCTGGATACCGGCCTTGACCTGCTGAACAGCCTGGCCGCCGGTCAGGGCGCCCATGCAGTTGACGAAATCTTTCTCTGGACGGAAGGACGGCTTGGCACCCTGGGTGACCAGGTTCCACAGCTTCTCGGCGCCCATCTTCGCGAAGGTGTGCTCAGGCTGAACCGAGCCACGCAGGCGGACCACGTCGGCAGCGGAGTAAGTGCGAGTCACGCCTTTCCAGCGCGGGTTCTCGGCCCAGTCTTTTTCGAGGGCTGCAATTTGCTGTTCGCGTGTCAGTGCCATGGAGATAAACCTCGTCGCGTCTTTTATGAAAAGTTGTTCTGCGGTGGAAAATTCCTGCGCTCGCTGACCAGAAGCTTAGGTGGTCAAGTCGGATTCGGCGGGGTAGGCGACGGGATGAACGATGGGCTCGAGGGGAAGTGAGCAGGTAGTGGCGGACTGCGGGGCGCATTCCGGCGTCGTGGGCCTTTATACGGTCTGCAGCGTGAAGCCGGGTTACCTAAATACGCTTCCGTCCCTCGGGACAACTTCGTTCCAGTCGGCAACCTCGTCAAACACACCTTGTGGGCGGTACAGACACGAAACGGCTCGCGGGGTAGGTGCGAGCGGCGCTTCGAAGGCCCTTGCCAGGGCCTCTGATTAGCGGGAGCGAGGCCATCATGCCTTCGCTTTTTGGCCTCGTCAAACGTTTTGTAGTGCTTTTTTCAAGGCACTACATCTTTCGTCTAATACGACTAATCAGTCAGTTTTCGGTGCTTTAGTCCAGTGTGTCGACTTTCACCCGCAAGGTCATGTCATCCCGGCCTTGAGTCGAGTAGCTGCGGGTCAGCCCCTGTTTGTCGGCCTGAGTCTGGCTGTTGACGCCCGCCAGGGTGATCCATTCGCCGAGGCGTCCGGTGACGGTTGTGTCGGTGCTTTGCACGTTCACTACATCGGGACGTTCCTGGCTCATGCGGTCACGGTTGGTACTGATCGCCAGATGAACGGTCTCGCCGGTGACGCTGGCGGTGACGTAGAAACCCTGGGTGACGTTGCGGTATTGGGTCTCGCTGCTGTAACCGCCGTAGGAGTCGCTCTGGGTGTTGGTGATCGGCACGCTTTGGCCAACCTGAATCAGCGCCGGAGTGCCTTCACTGGTCTGCACTTGCTGAGCGCCGCCGTTGCGGCTGGTGGTGCTGCGGCTGATGATCCGGGTCTGGTTCGGCTGGGCGCCGTTGACCGAATAACCTTCGTCGCCGCGGCCATTGTTTTCGTTGGTGTCGACGGTGATCAGCAAGCGCTTCGGTGCGGTATCGAGTTGCGCCAGCAGATCTTTCAGTTCCTGTATCTTGCCCGGCTCGGCTTTGACGATCAGCTGATTGCCGTAAGCGCTGACCTGACCGTCCTGGCCGATGAAATCCTGCGCCACTGGCAACATATCAGCGCTGGTGTGGTATTTGAGGGGGACGATTTCTGTGGCTGCCAGCACCGAAAAACTGCAGCCGAGCAGCAGGGTGGTGAGCAGGGTGCGTAGGGACATGTCCGTTATCTCCGCGTTCGAAAGGCTTGATATTGCCAGTTTGTCGGCCCGGGGTGGGGCAAGTTGAATCGTAGACAGCAAAACGCCCCGGCATCCGAAAATGGCGGGGCGTTTTGTGGTGTGCTTGCGGCCATTGTGGCGAGGGGATTTATCCCCGCTCGGCTGCACAGCAGTCGCCGACCCAGCGCGCTCGATTTAACTGACTCACCGAGTTTTCTGGATTTGGGGCTGCTTCGCAGCCCAGCGGGGATAAATCCCCTCGCCACAGGGGTCTAGAGGTCTCGGAATCAGGCCGAATGCCGAACCATGTCGACATGCGGAATGCCGGCCTCGAGAAACTCCTCGCTGACCAGGCTGAAGCCCAGGCGCTCATAGAACGCCGTGGCCTGCACCTGAGCGCTGAGCTTTTGTTGCTTCAAGCCGCGCGCTTCGGCTTCGGCGATGACCGCTTGCATCAGCGCGTCACCGACCTTCATTCCGCGCCAGTCTTTGAGTACCGAAACCCGACCGATATGCCCATCGGGCAGCAGTCGCGCCGTGCCGATCGGGAAGTCGCCTTCGAACGCCAGAAAATGCACGGCGGTCGCGTCATCGGCGTCCCACTCAAGCTCGGGTGGCACCGATTGTTCGGCGATGAACACCGTTTCACGAATGCGCCGGATCTCGGCGATATCCTTCTGCCAGTCTGCGACACGAACGCGAATTTTATTCATCGGCGAACCCCAGGCTTCCTTGCTTGACCAGTTCGCAGAGCAGGCTGCGGCCGTCTTCATCGCTCAGCCATTCGCCGAGGTTGTCGGCGTGCAGCGCGTCAGCGGCGCAGATCAGCTTCAACAGTTCGCGCAGCTTGCCCGGCAGGTAACGGCTCTGTCCGCTGGCGAACAGCAGCAGATCGTCATCGACTTCCGACCAGGCCAGGCGCGCGCTCGGGTTGCGGATCAGCACGGCGCCGTCCTGCAGGGCGGCGAGGAAGTCTTCTTCTTCGACGTCTTCCGGGCCGACCACCAATTCGGGGTAGCGCGGCTCGGTCATGTACTGGCCGAACCAAGTCAGCAGCAGACGCTCGTCGCTCATGTGTTCGGCGAGCAGGCTTTTCAGACGATCCAGTGCATCGTGTTGAATCTGGTGCGGATCGACCGCCGGCTTGGCGTCGGCATCGGTGTAGCGCTCTTCGTCAGTCAGGAACTGGCTGAGGAAGTCGGTGAAGTGGGTCAGCACTTCAGCGGCGCTCGGCGCGCGGAAACCGACCGAATAGGTCATGCAGTTGTCGACCGCGACGCCGCAATGGGCCAGACGCGGCGGCAGGTAGAGCATGTCGCCTGGCTCCAGCACCCATTCTTCGGTCTCGTGGAATTCAGCGAGGATGCGCAGGTCAGCGTGCTGCAGGAGCGGGCTCTCGGAATCGCACATCTGGCCGATTTTCCAGTTGCGCTTGCCATGGCCCTGCAGCAGGAACACATCGTAGTTGTCGAAATGCGGGCCGACGCTGCCACCCGGTGCGGCAAAGCTGATCATCACGTCATCGACGCGCCAGCTCGGCAGGAAGCGGAAGTTTTCCAGCAGTTCGCTGACTTCCGGCACGAACTGATCAACCGCTTGCACCAGCAGGGTCCACTCTTTTTCTGGCAATTTGCTGAACTCGTCTTCGGCGAACGGGCCGCGACGCAGTTCCCATGGACGCTCGCCATGTTCGATCACCAGGCGCGATTCGACTTCTTCTTCCAGGGCCAGGCCGGCCAGTTCGTCGGCGTCGATCGGGCTTTCGAAGTCAGGAATCGCCTGACGGATCAGCAGCGGTTTTTTCTGCCAGTAGTCACGCAGGAACTCGCGTGCTGTGAGGCCGCCCAGAAGTTGAAGAGGAATATCGGAATTCATATGTAACCTATTGAAAAAAAGCACTTTTCAGACGGGAATAAAAACGCCCGGCGCGGCCGGGCGTCTCAAACGGGGCAAACGGTCGATCAGATGCGTTTGGCTTGTGCCACAGCGTTGCCGATGTAGTTGGCCGGGGTCAGTTGCTTGAGCTCGGCTTTGGCTTCGGCTGGCATGTCCAGGCCATCGATGAAAGTCTGCAGCGCTTCAGGGCTGATGCCCTTGCCACGGGTCAGTTCTTTCAGCTTTTCGTACGGGTTTTCGATGTTGTAGCGACGCATCACGGTCTGGATCGGCTCAGCCAATACTTCCCAGCAAGCATCGAGGTCAGCGGCAATCTTCTGCTCGTTGAGCTCGAGTTTGCTGATGCCTTTGAGGCTGGCTTCGTAAGCGATCACGCTGTGGGCGAAGCCGACACCGAGGTTGCGCAGGACGGTGGAGTCGGTCAGGTCGCGCTGCCAGCGGGAGATCGGCAGCTTGCTCGCCAGGTGCTGGAACAATGCGTTGGCGATACCCAGGTTGCCTTCGGAGTTTTCGAAGTCGATCGGGTTGACCTTGTGCGGCATGGTCGACGAACCGATTTCACCAGCGATGGTGCGCTGCTTGAAATAACCCAAGGAGATATAGCCCCAGATGTCGCGGTCGAAGTCGATCAGGATGGTGTTGAAGCGTGCGATAGCGTCGAACAGCTCGGCGATGTAGTCGTGCGGTTCGATCTGCGTGGTGTACGGGTTGAAGCCCAGGCCCAGCTCGTCTTCGATGAAGGCGCGGGCGTTGGCTTCCCAGTCGATCTGCGGGTAGGCCGAGAGGTGTGCGTTGTAGTTGCCGACAGCGCCGTTGATCTTGCCCAGCAGCGGCACGGCAGCGACTTGAGCGATCTGACGCTCGAGACGGTAAACCACGTTGGCCAGTTCTTTACCCAGAGTAGTCGGCGAAGCCGGCTGGCCGTGGGTGCGCGACAGCATCGGCACGTCGGCGAAACGGATGGCCAGTTCGCGGATGGCGTTGGCGGTCTGGCGCATCAGCGGCAGCATCACGTCGTCACGACCTTCGCGCAGCATCAGGGCGTGGGACAGGTTGTTGATGTCTTCGCTGGTGCAGGCAAAGTGGATGAATTCGCTGACCTTGGCCAGCTCCGGCAGCTTGGCCGCCTGCTCTTTGAGCAGGTATTCGATCGCTTTGACGTCGTGGTTGGTGGTGCGCTCGATCTCTTTGACGCGCTCGGCGTGCTCCAGCGAGAAGTTTTCAGCCAGTTCGTTGAGAACGGCGTTGGCCTCGGCGGAGAAGGCTGGCACTTCAGGGATGCCAGCGTGGGCGGCCAGGCGCTGGAGCCAGCGCACTTCAACCAGAACGCGGGCACGGATCAGGCCGTACTCGCTGAAAATCGGGCGCAGGGCCTGGGTTTTGCCGGCGTAGCGGCCGTCAACAGGGGAAACCGCAGTGAGCGAAGAGAGCTGCATGGGGTGTTCTCGGACAGTCGGGCAACGAAATGGGGCGCGTATCATACATGAAAAAATCCGCCGGTCCGTCGCCAACTGACCGGCGTATTACGCGTTACAGACTACAAAGCCTTCATGACGCGGCGTTTACTCGCTGCGCATCAACGGATAAAGCTCTTTAAGCAACTTGCGGCGGCTGATCACCAACTGCCAGCGATGACCACCGAGCTGCCGCCACAGGCGCGCCGAGCGGATACCGGCGAGGAGCAGGGCGCGGATCTTCGAGGCATTGCTCGGCTGTTGCAGGTTGCGCATGTCGCCGTGCACCTGAATGCGCTGGCGCAGAGTGCTCAAAGTGTCCTGGTACAACGCACCGCAAGCGGCCACGACGTTTTCGTGGGCCGGGCCAAAATGCTCCACCTGCGACTGGATCTGCGGCAGGCGTTTGGCAATCGTCTCAAGCATGTCGTCACGCTTGGCCAGTTGCCGCTCCAGACCGAGCATCGACAGGGCGTAGCGCAACGGCTCGCGCTGCAAGGTGCTCGGATCGCGCTCAAGGGCGCCAATCAGCGCGCGATAACCCTCGCGCAGATTGATGTCGTCGCCGCCGTACACGTCCAGCGTATCTTTCGGGTCGCGGACCAGCAGGCTGCCGAGCATGCAACTCAGGCCGGCCTCGTTGGTCTGGCCGGTCTTGGCGATGCGATCGACCAGCACGGCGGCGAGAAACACACCGCCCAGCGCTGTCAGTTGCTCCTGAGTCGGGCTCATGCCTGGCCGCTCCACGGCTCGGCCACTTCGATCACGCCGCCACCCAAGCAGATTTCACCGTCATAGAACACCACCGATTGGCCCGGCGTCACCGCGCGTTGCGGTTCGTCGAACACGGCGCGATAACCGCTGGCGGTTTTTTCCAGGGTGCAGGCCTGATCGCTCTGGCGATAACGCACTTTCGCCGTCAGGCGCAGCGGCTGGCTCAGGTCGATCGGGTTGACCCAGTAAATTTCCGAAGCGAGCAGGGCGCTGGAGAACAGCCACGGATGGTTGTTGCCCTGGCCGACGATCAGCTCGTTGCTCTGCAGATCCTTGCGCAGCACGTACCACGGCTCGTCACCGGCATCCTTCAAGCCGCCGATGCCGAGGCCCTGACGCTGGCCGATGGTGTGGTACATCAAGCCGTGGTGACGGCCGATGACTTCGCCTTCGGTGGTCTTGATCTCGCCCGGTTGTGCCGGCAGGTATTGCTTGAGGAAATCGCTGAAACGGCGCTCGCCGATGAAGCAGATCCCGGTGGAATCCTTCTTCTTGGCGGTGGCCAGTTCGTACTTCTCGGCAATCTCGCGCACTTGCGGCTTTTCCAGTTCGCCGACCGGGAACAGGGTCTTGGCGATCTGTTCGCCGCCGACGGCGTGCAGGAAATAGCTCTGATCCTTGTTCGGATCGAGGCCTTTGAGCAGTTCGGTGCGACCATCGATATCACGGCGGCGCACGTAGTGGCCGGTGGCGATCAGGTCGGCGCCGAGCATCATCGCGTAGTCGAGGAACGCTTTGAACTTGATCTCGCGGTTGCACAGGATGTCCGGGTTCGGCGTGCGCCCGGCCTTGTATTCGGCGAGAAAGTGCTCGAACACGTTGTCCCAGTACTCGGCGGCGAAGTTGGCGGTGTGCAGCTTGATACCGATCTTGTCGCAGACAGCCTGAGCATCCGCCAGGTCGTCCATGGCGGTGCAGTATTCCGTTCCGTCGTCTTCTTCCCAGTTCTTCATGAACAGGCCTTCCACTTCGTAACCCTGCTCGATCAGCAGAAGGGCAGAAACGGAAGAGTCCACGCCGCCGGACATGCCGACAATGACGCGCTTCTTGGATGTGTCAGAAGGGGCTGGATCACGCATAGGGATTCAATGAGTGTCTTGGAAAAGGGCGCGATTCTATCAGGCTCGCGGCCGCAAGGCTAAAGAGAAGGGCGGATCAGTTCGAGGCTGAAGTGATGACCGGCCAGATAATCGTCGATGCAACGGATGATCAGTTCACTGCGCCAGTTATCGCGCTGGGCGATTAATTCGTCGCGGGTCAGCCACTTGGCGCCGACGATGCCGTCGTCAAGCTGGTAATCCGGGTGATGCTGCACGGCTTTGGCGCTGAAGCATATGCGCTGGTAAGTCACGCCGTTGCTCGGCGCTGTATACAGATAAATGCCGATCACGCCGGTAGGTTCGACGTCCCAACCGGTTTCTTCGAGGGTTTCGCGAATCGCCGCGTCGATCAGGGTTTCATCCGGATCGAGATGGCCGGCGGGCTGGTTGAGCACATTGCGCCCGCCTTTGTGCTCTTCGACCATCAGGAAGCGGCCGTTGTCCTCGACGATGGTGGCGACGGTGATGTGGGGGAGCCATTCCATAAAGCCTTCCTCAATCTATTGGTTAAACCCCAATCCCTGTGGGAGCTGGCTTGCCAGCGATAGCGGTGGTTCAGTCACCATCCATGCTGGATGATAAACCGCCATCGCTGGCAAGCCAGCTCCCACAAAGTTTTGTGGTGATCACAAAACCCGGAAACACAAACCCCGGCACAAGGCCGGGGTTTGTGATGTTCCCATTACAACCTTAAACCAGCGCAGCAATCGCCGCGTTGAAGGTTGCGCTTGGACGCATGGCCTTGCTGATCAGATCGGCGTCGGCGTGGTAGTAACCGCCGATGTCGACTGGCTTGCCCTGCACGGCGTTGAGCTCGGCAACGATGGTTGCCTCGTTCTCGGTCAGGGTTTTGGCCAGAGTCGCGAACTGCGCTTGCAGTGCAGCGTCTTCGGTCTGGGCAGCCAGGGCCTGAGCCCAGTACATCGCCAGGTAGAAGTGGCTGCCGCGGTTGTCGATGTTGCCGACCTTGCGCGATGGCGACTTGTTGTTGTCGAGGAACTGGCCGGTGGCCTGGTCCAGGGTTTTCGACAGCACCAGTGCTTTCGGGTTGTTGTAGTTCACACCCAGGTGCTCAAGGGAAGCGGCGAGGGCAAGGAACTCACCCAGCGAATCCCAGCGCAGGAAGTTTTCTTCAACCAGTTGCTGCACGTGCTTCGGAGCCGAACCGCCGGCGCCGGTTTCGAACAGACCACCGCCGTTCATCAGCGGCACGATCGACAGCATCTTGGCGCTGGTGCCCAGTTCCATGATCGGGAACAGATCGGTCAGGTAGTCGCGCAGTACGTTGCCGGTCACCGAAATGGTGTCCTTGCCTTCGCGGGTGCGCTGCAGGGTGTACTTCATCGCGTCGACCGGCGCCATGATCTGGATGTCCAGACCGCTGGTGTCGTGATCCTTCAGGTAGGCCTGAACCTTCTCGATCACCACGCCATCGTGAGCGCGCATCGGGTCGAGCCAGAAGATCGCCGGCGTGCTGCTGGCGCGAGCACGGTTGACGGCCAGTTTGACCCAGTCCTGGATCGGTGCGTCTTTGGTCTGGCACATGCGGAAGATGTCGCCGGCTTCGACAGCCTGTTCCATCAGCAGCTTGCCCTTGCTGTCGGTGACGCGAACAACGCCGTCAGCCTTGATCTGGAAGGTCTTGTCGTGCGAGCCGTACTCTTCGGCTTTCTTCGCCATCAAACCGACGTTCGGCACGCTGCCCATGGTGGTCGGGTCGAAAGCGCCGTTGGCTTTGCAATCTTCGATCACAGCCTGGTAGATGGTCGCGTAGCAACGATCCGGGATCACAGCCTTGGTGTCGTGCAGCTGACCGTCGGTGCCCCACATCTTGCCGGAGTCACGGATCATCGCTGGCATCGAGGCGTCGACGATGACGTCGCTAGGCACGTGCAGGTTGGTGATGCCTTTGTCGGAGTTGACCATCGCCAGCGACGGACGAACGGCGTAGACCGCTGCGATATCGGCTTCGATCTGCGCTTGCTGCTCGGCCGGCAGGGCCTTGATGCGCGCGTACAGATCGCCGATGCCGTTGTTCAGATTGAAGCCGATCTGGTTCAGCACGTCAGCGTGCTTGGTCAGTGCGTCTTTATAGAACTCGGCAACGATCTGGCCGAACATGATCGGGTCGGAGACCTTCATCATGGTCGCTTTCAGGTGAACCGAGAGCAGCACGCCCTGGGCCTTGGCGCTTTCGATCTCGGCAGCGATGAACGCACGCAAGGCGTTTTTGCTCATCACGGCGCAGTCGAGGATCTCGCCAGCCTGAACGGTGGTTTTTTCTTTCAGAACGGTGGCAGCACCGTCCTTGGCGATCAGTTCGATCTTCACGGCGTCAGCGGCGTCGATCAGGACAGCTTTTTCGCTGCCGTAGAAATCGCCGGTGCTCATGTGCGCGACGTGAGACTTGGAGTCCTTGGCCCAGGCGCCCATCTTGTGCGGGTGCTTGCGCGCGTAGTTCTTCACCGACAGCGGAGCGCGGCGGTCGGAGTTGCCTTCACGCAGAACCGGGTTCACGGCGCTGCCCTTGACCTTGTCGTAACGCGCCTTGGCGTCTTTGTCGGCGTCGCTGGTCACGGTTTCCGGGTAGTCCGGCAGGTTGTAGCCCTGCGCCTGCAGCTCTTTGATCGCGGCTTGCAGCTGTGGCACCGAAGCACTGATGTTCGGCAGCTTGATTATGTTGGCTTCAGGCGTAACGGCCAGGTCGCCCAGTTCGGCGAGGTGATCGGCTACGGCTTTGTCGCCCAGTTGCTCGGGGAAGCTTGCCAGGATGCGCGCTGCAAGAGAGATATCGCGGGTTTCCACGGCGATATCGGCCGAGGCGGTGTAAGCCTCGATGATCGGCAGCAGGGAATAGGTGGCGAGGGCAGGAGCTTCGTCGGTGAAGGTATAGATGATCTTCGAGCGGGTGGGCATATTCGGATTAACTCTCTCTTCTTTGCTAAAGCGTGCGCAGAAACTCGAGGGGCGCCGGGTAAGCGCGTTCGTTCAAAGTCATCCATGAACCGAATGTCGAGATTCTTCGCGGTGATGTTGGGTGCATCAGTAGAGCGTCAAGCAGTCAGGCTGCGGTAACAACCCGACCAATCAGGCGGAAAGTCTCGTGCTAGAGAGGCCAGCCGTCGTGACCCTGTGGTCAGCGGGCGGCATTATACATAGGTAGCTGGCAATCTGCCGATGGTTCATATGCAACGATTCTCGTCCATTGGTCTAAAGGTCGCAGGGCGCGACCGGGCAAAGACTCGTTACGAATGCTGGAGTTTGGCGCTTTTCCCTTTGCTTTCAGGCTTGTAGGAAACGAGATGTGCGCGGCGCAGGAACATAGGGTTTGCGTGTTGATTCAACTGGGTTACGCTCGAAGCAAGCCAGGTGTTCAATCCAAACAATGGAGTTCAGCATGGGTTACAAGAAGATTCAGGTTCCAGCCGTCGGCGACAAAATCACCGTCAATGCAGACCATTCTCTCAATGTTCCTGATAACCCGATCATCCCCTTCATCGAAGGTGACGGTATTGGTGTCGACATCAGTCCGGTGATGATCAAGGTTGTCGATGCTGCTGTTGAAAAGGCCTACGGCGGCAAGCGCAAGATTTCCTGGATGGAAGTCTACGCCGGCGAAAAGGCCACTCAGGTTTATGACCAGGACACCTGGCTGCCGCAGGAAACCCTCGACGCGGTCAAGGATTACGTGGTTTCGATCAAAGGCCCGCTGACCACTCCGGTCGGTGGCGGCATCCGCTCGCTGAACGTGGCCCTGCGTCAGCAGCTCGACCTGTACGTCTGTCTGCGCCCGGTGCGCTGGTTCGAAGGCGTGCCAAGCCCGGTGAAAAAGCCCGGCGATGTCGACATGACCATCTTTCGCGAGAACTCCGAAGACATTTACGCCGGTATCGAATGGAAGGCCGGTTCGCCGGAAGCCACCAAGGTCATCAAATTCCTTAAAGAAGAAATGGGCGTCACCAAGATCCGTTTCGACGAAAACTGCGGCATCGGCGTCAAGCCGGTCTCCCGCGAAGGCACCAGGCGTCTGGCGCGCAAGGCTCTGCAATACGTGGTCGACAATGACCGCGACTCGCTGACCATCGTGCACAAAGGCAACATCATGAAGTTCACCGAAGGTGCCTTCAAGGAGTGGGCCTACGAAGTGGCGGCCGAAGAATTCGGTGCGACGCTGCTCGATGGCGGTCCGTGGATGCAGTTCAAGAACCCGAAAACCGGCAAGAACGTTGTGGTCAAGGACGCCATCGCCGATGCCATGCTCCAGCAGATCCTGCTGCGCCCGGCCGAATACGATGTCATCGCAACGCTTAACCTCAACGGTGACTACCTGTCTGACGCCCTGGCGGCGGAAGTGGGCGGTATCGGCATCGCGCCGGGTGCCAACCTGTCCGACACCGTAGCGATGTTCGAGGCGACCCACGGTACCGCACCGAAATACGCCGGCAAGGATCAGGTCAACCCGGGCTCGCTGATTCTCTCGGCCGAGATGATGTTGCGTCACATGGGCTGGACTGAAGCGGCGGACCTGATCATCAAGGGCACCAACGGTGCGATCGGCGCGAAGACTGTTACTTATGATTTCGAGCGTTTGATGGATGGCGCGAAGCTGGTTTCGTCCTCCGGGTTCGGAGATGCGCTGATTTCGCATATGTAAAAGTTGCAGGCACGCAAAAACCGCCTGGCTCGATGGGTTGAGTCAGGCGGTTTTTTTATGACCGAATATTTTGAGGCTTCAACTGGTTGCCGTTTGTTTTTCCGTGGCAATCGCGCTCGGCGCCGAAGCGACTTCGACCGAAGTTATCTTCACGGCATGCAAGCCTTTGGGGCCTTGAACGATCTCGAAGTTCACCGCCTGACCCGCTTTCAGGGTCTTGTACCCATCCATTTCAATGGCCGAGTAGTGGGCAAAGAAATCAATGTCCTTGCCATCCTCATCGCGACCTTCCCGGGCGTCGGTATTGATAAAGCCGAATCCCTTGGCATTGTTGAACCATTTCACCTTGCCGACAGCCATGCTCAAATCCCTCTGCAACAGACTCCATCGCTGGAGTATCATCCACGACATCCGCAATCGAATTCGATAAAAGAATTGACTCCGCGGATCTTTTTTACCCACTGTGGGCTCTATTGGTTGTAACACCGTTTTCCCGATAGTCAAGGTGACCGGGCAGTCGTAGTTGAAAACGTGTGCAACCGCCCCCACCACTGTATTCGCACAACTGACGAACCTTTTTTTCCATGCATGCAATCAGCCAGATTCGACTAACATTCAATCAGGATCGCCCGCTTCTCCAAAAGGATCTTCCACAGGAGCACGACGACGATTCGGCAGGCGTTGCTGTTCAGGAAGCAAAGCCCGCGTTACAGGCGCCGCCGATGTACAAGGTGGTTTTGTTCAACGATGACTACACACCGATGGATTTCGTCGTCGAAGTGCTCGAGGTGTTTTTTAACCTGAATCGCGAGCTGGCGACCAAGGTCATGCTGGCCGTCCATACAGAAGGACGGGCAGTATGTGGAGTGTTTACCCGCGACATCGCCGAGACAAAGGCCATGCAGGTCAACCAGTACGCCAGGGAAAGCCAGCATCCGCTACTCTGTGAAATCGAGAAGGACGGTTAATCGCCGACCACTTGGGTATGAGGTGAAGCTATGTTAAACCGCGAGCTCGAAGTCACCCTCAATCTTGCCTTCAAGGAGGCTCGTTCGAAGCGTCATGAGTTCATGACCGTCGAACATCTCCTGCTGGCCCTATTGGATAATGAGGCTGCCGCCACCGTTTTGCGTGCCTGCGGCGCAAACCTCGACAAACTCAAGCATGATCTGCAGGAGTTCATCGACTCCACCACACCATTGATCCCCGTGCATGACGAGGATCGCGAAACCCAGCCAACCCTGGGCTTCCAGCGTGTCCTGCAGCGTGCTGTTTTTCACGTACAGAGCTCGGGCAAGCGCGAAGTGACCGGCGCCAACGTGCTGGTCGCCATCTTCAGTGAGCAAGAGAGTCAGGCCGTGTTCCTGCTGAAACAGCAGAGCGTGGCGCGCATCGATGTCGTCAACTACATCGCCCACGGCATTTCGAAAGTACCGGGGCACGGCGATCACTCTGAAGGTGAACAAGATATGCAGGACGACGAGGGCGGTGAGTCTTCTTCTTCAGGCAATCCTCTGGATGCTTATGCCAGCAACCTCAACGAACTCGCGCGCCAGGGTCGCATTGATCCGTTGGTTGGTCGTGAGTCGGAAGTCGAGCGTGTCGCGCAGATTCTTGCGCGCCGGCGCAAGAACAATCCGCTGCTGGTGGGTGAGGCAGGCGTGGGTAAAACCGCGATTGCCGAAGGCCTGGCCAAGCGCATCGTCGACAATCAGGTGCCGGATCTGCTGACCAATGCGGTTGTTTATTCGCTCGACCTCGGCGCTCTGCTTGCGGGTACCAAGTATCGCGGTGATTTCGAGAAGCGCTTCAAGGCGCTGCTCAATGAACTGAAGAAACGTCCGCAGGCGATCCTGTTCATCGACGAGATCCACACCATCATCGGTGCGGGTGCTGCGTCCGGTGGCGTGATGGATGCATCCAATCTGCTCAAGCCGCTGCTGTCGTCTGGCGACATTCGCTGCATCGGTTCGACCACGTTCCAGGAATTTCGCGGCATCTTCGAGAAGGACCGTGCCTTGGCGCGTCGCTTCCAGAAGGTCGATGTCGTCGAGCCGTCGGTGGAAGACACCATCGGTATCCTGCGTGGTCTGAAAGGGCGTTTCGAGCAGCATCACAATATCGAGTATAGCGATGAGTCGTTGCGTGCCGCTGCCGAACTGGCGTCGCGCTACATCAATGACCGGCACATGCCAGACAAGGCCATCGACGTGATCGATGAGGCGGGCGCCTACCAGCGTCTGCAACCGGTGGAGATGCGCGTCAAGCGTATCGAAGTGCCACAGGTCGAGGACATCGTCGCGAAGATCGCACGGATTCCGCCAAAGCACGTCACCAGTTCCGACAAGGAGCTGCTGCGTAATCTGGAGCGTGATCTGAAACTGACGGTGTTTGGTCAGGACGCGGCGATCGATTCGCTGTCCACTGCGATCAAATTGTCCCGTGCCGGGCTCAAATCGCCGGACAAGCCGGTCGGTTCGTTCCTGTTCGCCGGGCCTACCGGTGTCGGTAAAACCGAGGCCGCGCGACAACTGGCCAAGGCGCTGGGCATCGAGCTGGTGCGCTTCGACATGTCCGAGTACATGGAGCGTCACACCGTATCGCGTCTGATCGGTGCGCCTCCAGGCTATGTCGGTTTCGATCAGGGCGGTCTGCTGACCGAAGCGATCACCAAGCAGCCACATTGTGTATTGCTGCTCGATGAAATCGAGAAGGCGCATCCGGAAGTCTTCAACCTGCTGTTGCAGGTCATGGACCACGGCACGCTGACCGACAACAACGGGCGCAAAGCGGACTTCCGCAATGTGATCGTGATCATGACCACCAACGCCGGTGCCGAGACGGCAGCGCGGGCTTCGATCGGTTTCACCCATCAGGACCACTCGTCCGATGCGATGGAAGTGATCAAGAAGAGCTTCACGCCGGAATTCCGTAACCGTCTGGACACCATTATCCAGTTTGGTCGCCTCAGTCATGAGGTCATCAAGAGTGTGGTGGACAAGTTCCTCACCGAGCTTCAGGCGCAGCTGGAAGACAAGCGTGTGTTGCTTGAGGTTACTGATGCGGCACGCAGCTGGCTGGCGGCGGGTGGTTATGACTCGGCGATGGGCGCACGTCCGATGGCGCGTCTGATCCAGGACAAGATCAAGCGTCCGCTGGCGGAGGAGATTCTGTTTGGCGAACTGGCCGAGCATGGCGGTGTGGTGCACATCGACATCAAGGATGGGGAGTTGACGTTCGACTTCGAAACCACGGCTGAGATGGCCTGACGGTCGTATATCAAGAGGGCGCCTTCGGGCGCCTTTTTGTTGCTCGTTGTTTGATAGTTTTGGGTGTATATCCGTTGCTGCGGTTACGGCTGCTTAGGGTTTCGCCCTTACGGCGACTCACTTTTTTTACAAACGCCTAAAAAAAGTAAGCAAAAAAACGCTTGCTCCTGCGTTCGGCCCTCGCAGGCTCGGGTTCCTTCGCTCCGGGATCGATCCGGGCGCAGCGGCTCCGGTTTGCTTCGCTGCACCTCCTTCCGCTGTGTCTGGCTGCGCCAGACGGTCGCTGCGCTCCCACCCCCGGATCAATCCCTCCACTCAGCCTTCCGACGTCGCCGGTGAATCAAGATCAAAAGCGGTACTCGAGCTAAAGCTCATTGTGTAGGAGCTGCCGGAGGCTGCGATCTTTTGCCTTTGCCTTTGCCTTTGCCTTTGCTTTTCTGTGGGAGCGAGCCTGCTCGCGAAGGCGGCCTGCAGGTCAACCCGTTTCTATCGAATTCACGCGATCCAACCGGAGCTGCCGAAGGCTGCGATCTTTTGATCTGCTTGCTGTAGAGCGAAACCGCCAGCGGCAACACCCGCAGCAACGATTAAGTCCCCAGCCTCCAAACCTCAAAACGCAGACACAAAAACGCCCGGCATAACCCGGGCGTTCTGTATTGACTTGATTAACGAGCGCGGTAAGTGATCCGCCCTTTGCTCAAGTCATAGGGCGTCAGCTCGACGCGCACTTTGTCACCGGTAAGAATACGAATGTAGTTCTTGCGCATCTTGCCGGAAATATGCGCGGTTACGACGTGCCCATTTTCCAACTCCACACGAAACATGGTGTTGGGCAGGGTGTCGACGACAGTGCCTTCCATTTCGAAGCTGTCTTCTTTCGACATGCAGTAAAGCCCTCGGTATCCAATGAATGGCCCGGTGCAACTGCGCCAGGCAAAAGCGGCGTGCATTGTGCCCGAAAAATGGTGTTTACGCCAAGGGGTTTAGGCCGCAGCTTCAGTTCAGGATGACCCAGCGCTGATTGATCAGCAATTCGATGGGCCGATATTGCGTCTTGTAGTTCATCTTTTTGCAGTTCTTGATCCAGTAACCCAAGTACACGGCCTCAAGGCCCAGACGCTGGCTCTCGGCGATTTGCCAGAGGATTGCGTAACGGCCGAGGCTGCGGCGTTCTTCGTTCGGTTCGTAGAAGGTGTACACCGCTGACAAACCGTTGGGCAGCAGATCGGTCACCGCCACCGCGAGCAACCGTCCGTCGAGTCGAAACTCGTAGAAGCGCGAGAAGGGCAGGTCACGCACCAGGAACGTCGAGAACTGATCGCGGCTTGGCGGGTACATGTCGCCGTCGGCATGGCGCTGTTCTATGTAGCGCTGGTACAGGTCGAAATATTCTTCGCTGAAGTGCGGTTTGACCGGCTGCACCTGCAAATCCGCGTTGCGTTTGTAGATGCGCTTTTGCTGGCGATTAGTGATGAATTGTGCGGAGGGAATGCGCGCAGGCACGCACGCATTGCAATTCTGGCAATGCGGCCGGTACAAATGATCGCCGCTGCGACGAAAGCCCATTTCCGACAGGTCTGCGTAGACATGCACATCCATGGGCTGACTCGGGTCGAGAAACAGCGTCGTGGCCTGCTCCTCGGGCAGATAACTGCAAGAGTGGGGCTGAGTGGCATAAAACTTCAAACGCGCCAACTCGGTCATGAATCAACCCTCGGGATAAGCTGGTGGATTAAGTGTAAGCCACCTGCGCAAAAGTCGCTCAGCAAACCCAGGTCGCTGAATTCGGTTGATCTAAATGGCGCCGCAGATAGTCGGCGAATTCGCCGCGCGGAATCGACCGCGCACCGAGGCTGTGCAGGTGATCGGTCGGCATCTGGCAGTCGATCAGCACAAATCCGGCGGCTTTCAAATGCTGGACCAGCGTGGCAAAGCCATATTTGGACGCGTTGTCAGCGCGGCTGAACATCGACTCGCCAAAAAACAGTTGGCCCATCGCCAGGCCGTACAGGCCGCCGACCAGCTGTCCCTCGTCCCAGACCTCAACCGAATGCGCGAAACCGCGCCGATGCAATTCTACGTAAGCATCCTGCATGGCCTCGGTGATCCAGGTGCCGTCGGCGTAATCACGCGGTGCAGCGCAGGCGCGGATGACGGCGTCGAAATCCTGATCGAAGGTCACTTGATAGCGTTGCTTGCGCAGCAGCTTGCCGAGACTGCGCGAGACGTGCAGTTCGTCGGGAAACAGCACGGTGCGAGGGTCTGGCGACCACCAGAGAATCGGCTGGCCCTCGGAAAACCAGGGGAAGCAGCCATGGCGATAGGCCTGGATCAGTCGATCGGCGGAAAGATCGCCGCCGGCGGCGAGCAATCCGTTCGGCTCGCGCATGGCTTTTTCCAGTGGCGGAAAGGTCAGGGAGTTACGTTGTAACCAAGTCAGCATGGCATCCAGGCTTGCAGAAGGGGAGGGCAGTCAGGGGCGTGCAGGCCCCGCGAAAGAGTTTGCCGCGAAACGGCGCCGCTGTCCTGCACAGATGTCTGCTGCAGTGAGCATTGAGCTGCAACTTGATGTGTCGCCCGTGGTCGTAAGCGTCACCGTACCGATGCTGTCGAGCATTCCTGTGAGCCTGATCCGGCCAGGTTCGCTACGTTCATCAAATACAGCTCATAAGCCTTTGTCACAAAAGACAATGCATGCTCCAATTGCAACGCAGTGCATGTACGTTTGGCTATGCTCAAGGCTGGGGTCTCAAACATGGCATCGGACGCACAAACCCGTACAATGCCGGGTTGTGACAGGCTATACGCTGCGCACAGTGTTTATGGCTGTGTTTATAAAACCAGTGGCACAGTGTTAAAAGTAGTCCCAGTTGAGCTTTTCACCTTTTTTACCTGCCTGGATTGGGCAGTTTTTTATCGTCATTCAATAGATGGACGCGCCTCGGGCGCAGGAAAAGAAGCGTTTTGAAGAAGACCACCGAAGCACCCAAAACAGTCGTTCCGCTCTGGCGCCAGCAACTGCACTACCGGCTCAAGGAAGGTGCATTGATCGCCATTGGCGCTTTGTGCCTGTTCCTGATGATGGCTTTGCTGACCTACGGCAAGGACGATCCGGGGTGGAGCCATAACAGCAAGATCGACGATGTGCAGAACTTCGGCGGCCCGGCCGGCTCGTACAGCGCCGATATCCTGTTCATGGTGCTCGGTTACTTCGCCTATATCTTTCCGTTGCTGCTGGCGGTCAAGGCGTACCAGATCTTCCGTCAACGCCACGAACCATGGCAGTGGAGCGGCTGGCTGTTTTCCTGGCGTCTGATCGGCCTGGTATTCCTCGTGCTCTCCGGTGCTGCGCTGGCGCACATTCATTTCCATGCCGCGACCGGTCTGCCGGCCGGCGCTGGCGGTGCCCTGGGCGAAAGCCTTGGCGATCTGGCGAAGAATGCGCTGAACATTCAGGGCAGCACTTTGCTGTTCATCGCTCTGTTCCTGTTCGGCCTGACCGTATTCACCGACCTGTCGTGGTTCAAGGTGATGGACGTCACCGGCAAGATCACCCTCGATCTGTTCGAACTGTTCCAGGGCGCGCTCAACCGCTGGTGGTCGGCGCGCACAGAACGCAAGCAACTGGTTGCGCAACTGCGTGAGGTCGATGACCGCGTCCACGATGTGGTCGCGCCGACTGTCACCGACAAACGCGAACAGGCCAAGGTCAAGGAACGCCTGATCGAGCGCGAGCAAGCGTTGAGCAAGCACATGTCCGACCGCGAGAAGCAGGTGCCACCGGTGATCGCGCCGGCACCGGCCAAGGCGCCGGAGCCGAGCAAGCGCGTGCAGAAAGAGAAGCAGGCGCCGTTGTTCGTCGACAGCGCGGTCGAAGGCACCTTGCCGCCGATCTCGATTCTTGATCCTGCGGAAAAGAAACAGCTCAACTATTCGCCTGAGTCCTTGGCAGCGGTCGGCCACTTGCTGGAAATCAAGCTCAAGGAATTCGGCGTCGAAGTCACCGTTGATTCGATCCATCCGGGTCCAGTGATTACCCGATACGAAATCCAGCCTGCCGCCGGGGTAAAAGTCAGCCGCATCGCCAACCTGGCCAAAGACCTGGCGCGTTCGCTGGCGGTGACCAGTGTGCGGGTGGTCGAGGTGATTCCGGGCAAGACCACTGTCGGTATCGAGATTCCCAACGAAGACCGCCAGATCGTACGTTTCTCCGAGGTGCTGTCGACCCCCGAGTACGACAACTTCAAATCCCCGGTCACCCTGGCGCTCGGTCACGATATCGGCGGCAAGCCGGTCATCACCGACCTGGCGAAGATGCCGCACTTGCTGGTGGCCGGTACCACCGGTTCCGGTAAGTCCGTGGGCGTGAACGCGATGATCCTGTCGATCCTGTTCAAGTCCGGCCCTGACGACGCCAAGCTGATCATGATCGACCCGAAAATGCTTGAGCTGTCGATCTACGAAGGCATTCCGCACCTGCTCTGCCCGGTTGTGACCGACATGAAGGACGCTGCCAACGCCTTGCGCTGGAGCGTTGCCGAGATGGAGCGTCGCTACAAGCTGATGGCGAAAATGGGCGTGCGTAACCTGTCCGGCTTCAACGCCAAGGTCAAGGAAGCCCAGGATGCCGGCGAGCCGTTGAGCGATCCGCTTTACAAGCGCGAAAGCATTCACGACGAAGCGCCGCTGCTGCAGAAACTGCCGACCATCGTCGTAGTGGTGGACGAATTCGCCGACATGATGATGATCGTCGGCAAGAAGGTTGAAGAGCTGATCGCACGTATTGCGCAAAAGGCGCGTGCGGCGGGGATTCACTTGATTCTTGCCACCCAGCGCCCGTCGGTGGACGTGATCACTGGTCTGATCAAAGCCAACATCCCGACTCGTATGGCGTTTCAGGTATCGAGCAAGATCGACTCGCGAACCATCATCGACCAGGGTGGCGCCGAGCAACTGCTCGGTCACGGTGACATGCTCTACATGCCGCCGGGCACCGGTTTGCCGATCCGGGTTCACGGCGCGTTCGTCTCCGACGATGAGGTTCACCGCGTGGTCGAGGCCTGGAAATTGCGCGGTGCGCCTGAGTACAACGACGACATTCTCAACGGTGTCGAAGAGGCGGGCAGCGGCTTTGAAGGCAGCAGCGGTGGTGGCGACGGTGATGATCCGGAAGCCGACGCGCTGTATGACGAAGCGGTGCAGTTCGTCCTCGAAAGTCGTCGTGCGTCGATTTCCGCTGTGCAGCGCAAGCTGAAGATCGGCTACAACCGTGCCGCGCGGATGATCGAGGCGATGGAAATGGCTGGCGTCGTTACCTCAATGAACACCAACGGTTCGCGTGAAGTCCTGGCCCCAGGCCCGGTACGCGACTGAAACGCAACGACTCGAGTGGCGCAATGACGCGCCACTCGCTCTCCCACGAGTATTCAAGAGGACTCTCATGCGCCTTATCCGCATGCTGTTGCCAGTACTGGCGCTGACCACACTCACGGCCCACGCCGATGAAAAGGACGTGGCGCGTCTGACCCAATTGCTCGAAACATCGAAAACCCTGTCGGCGAACTTTTCGCAGTTGACCCTCGATGGCACCGGCACCCAGTTGCAGGAAACCACCGGCAACATGACCCTGCAGCGTCCGGGCCTGTTCTACTGGCACACCAATGCGCCGGCCGAGCAGACCATGGTCTCCGATGGCAAGAAAGTCACCCTGTGGGACCCGGATCTGGAGCAGGCAACCATCAAGAAGCTCGATGAGCGTCTGACCCAGACGCCGGCCTTGCTGTTGTCCGGCGATGTCTCGAAGATCAGCCAGAGCTTCGATATCAGCGCGAAAGAGGCGGGCGGCGTGATCGACTTCACTCTCAAGCCGAAAACCAAAGACACTCTCTTCGACAACCTGCGCCTGTCGTTCCGCAACGGCCTGCTCAATGACATGCAACTGATTGACAGCGTCGGCCAGCGCACCAATATCCTGTTTACCGGGGTCAAGGCCAACGAAGCGGTGCCTGCGTCCAAGTTCAAATTCGACATTCCCAAAGGTGCCGACGTTATCCAGGAATAAACACCGGCACTTTGTGTCAGGGCCTTTGTGGTGAGGGCCTGCTATTGAGGGGCTATTGTGGCGAGGGGATTTATCCCCGTCCGGCTGCGCAGCAGTCGTCGCTTTTGGGGCCGCTTCGCAGCCCAACGGGGATAAATCCGCTCACCACAGGTTCTTCAGCAGATTTCAGAAAATCAGAGGTTTCAACGCTACGTGATGGATCTGTTTCGCAGTGCACCGATTGCCCAACCCTTGGCCGCCCGTCTGCGTGCGGCCAATCTGGATGAGTACGTCGGTCAGGAACACGTGCTCGCTCGCGGCAAGCCTTTGCGTGAGGCGCTGGAGCAGGGCGCGCTGCATTCGATGATCTTCTGGGGACCGCCGGGCGTGGGCAAGACCACCCTGGCGCGCTTGCTCGCAGAAGTCTCCGATGCGCACTTCGAAACGGTTTCGGCGGTGCTCGCCGGGGTCAAGGAAATCCGCCAGGCCGTTGAAATCGCCAAGCAGCAGGCCGGCCAGTACGGCAAGCGCACGATCCTGTTTGTCGATGAAGTGCACCGCTTCAACAAGTCGCAGCAGGACGCGTTTCTGCCCTACGTTGAAGACGGCACGCTGATCTTCATCGGCGCCACCACCGAAAACCCTTCGTTCGAACTGAACAACGCTTTGTTATCGCGGGCCCGCGTCTACGTGCTGAAAAGCCTAGACGAAGCGGCCTTGCGCAAACTGGTCCACCGCGCACTCACCGAAGAGCGCGGCCTGGGCAAGCGCAACCTGACCCTGAGCGATGAAGGCTTCCAGATGTTGCTGTCCGCCGCTGATGGCGATGGCCGGCGCCTGCTCAATCTGCTGGAAAACGCCTCTGATCTGGCCGAAGACAACAGCGAAATCGGCACCGAGTTGCTGCAAAGCCTGCTCGGCGATACGCGCCGACGTTTCGACAAGGGCGGTGAAGCGTTTTACGACCAGATCTCGGCGCTGCACAAATCCGTGCGCGGTTCCAATCCCGACGGCGCGCTGTACTGGTTTGCGCGGATGATCGACGGCGGCTGCGATCCGCTGTATCTGGCCCGGCGCGTGGTGCGCATGGCCAGCGAAGACATTGGCAACGCCGACCCGCGTGCGCTGAGCCTGTGCCTGGCGGCGTGGGAAGTGCAGGAGCGTCTTGGCAGCCCCGAGGGCGAATTGGCAGTCGCCCAGGCCATTACTTATCTGGCCTGCGCACCGAAAAGCAATGCGGTGTACATGGGCTTCAAAACCGCGCTGCGCGCAGCGGCTGAGAACGGCTCGCTGGAAGTCCCGCTGCACCTGCGCAATGCACCGACCAAGCTGATGAAGCAATTGGGTTACGGCGACGAATACCGCTATGCCCATGATGAACCGGATGCTTATGCTGCCGGTGAAGACTATTTTCCGGAAGAACTCGAGCCGATTCCGTTCTATCAGCCCGTGCCCCGCGGCCTGGAGTTGAAGATCGGCGAAAAACTCAATCACCTCGCTCAACTCGATCGTCTGAGCCCTCGGCAGCGGAGAAAATAGTGGTTCCATTGATACTCGCAGTGTCGGTCGGCGGTGTTGCCGGCACCTTGTTGCGCTTCGCCACCGGCAATTGGGTCAGCGCCAATTGGCCGCGGCACTTCTATACCGCGACGCTGGCCGTTAATATCGTGGGCTGCCTGCTGATTGGCGTGTTGTACGGCCTGTTTCTGATACGCCCGGAGGTGCCGATCGAGGTGCGCGCCGGGTTGATGGTCGGCTTCCTCGGGGGGCTGACGACTTTTTCATCCTTTTCACTGGATACGGTTCGCCTGCTGGAAAGCGGGCAAGTGTTGCTGGCCCTGGGCTACGCGGCACTCAGCGTATTCGGCGGGCTGCTCGCAACGTGGGCCGGCCTGTCCCTGACCAAACTTTGATAACGAGAAACCGACATGCTCGATTCCAAACTGTTACGTAGCAACCTTCAGGACGTAGCGGACCGCCTGGCTTCCCGTGGCTTTGCCCTGGACACCGCGCGCATCGAAGCGCTGGAAGAACAGCGCAAGACCGTCCAGACCCGCACCGAAGCACTGCAGGCTGAGCGTAACGCGCGTTCCAAATCCATCGGGCAGGCCAAGCAGCGCGGCGAAGACATCGCACCGCTGATGGCGGACGTCGAGCGCATGGCAGGCGAGCTGAGCGCTGGCAAGGTTGAGCTGGACGCGATCCAGACCGAACTCGATTCGATCCTGCTCGGTATCCCCAACCTGCCGCACGAATCGGTTCCGGTCGGCAAGGACGAAGACGACAACGTCGAAGTACGCCGTTGGGGCACCCCGACTCAGTTCGATTTCGAAGTGAAAGACCACGTCGCCCTCGGCGAGAAGTTCGGCTGGCTGGACTTCGAAACCGCCGCCAAGCTGTCCGGCGCGCGTTTCGCCTTGCTGCGCGGCCCGATTGCCCGTCTGCATCGCGCACTGGCGCAGTTCATGATCAACCTGCATGTCACCGAACATGGCTACGAAGAGGCTTACACGCCTTATCTGGTTCAGGCTCCGGCGCTGCAAGGTACCGGCCAGCTGCCGAAGTTCGAAGAAGATCTGTTCAAGATTGCCCGCGAAGGCGAAGCCGATCTGTACCTGATTCCAACCGCCGAAGTGTCGCTGACCAACATCGTTGCCGGCGAAATCGTCGATTCGAAGTTGTTGCCGATCAAGTTTGTCGCCCACACCCCATGCTTCCGCAGCGAAGCCGGCGCGTCGGGTCGCGACACGCGTGGCATGATCCGCCAGCACCAGTTCGACAAAGTCGAAATGGTCCAGATCGTCGAGCCGTCGCAATCGATGGAAGCGCTGGAAAGCCTGACTGCCAACGCCGAAAAAGTCCTGCAGCTGCTCGGCCTGCCTTACCGCACCCTGGCGCTGTGCACTGGCGACATGGGTTTCAGCGCCGTCAAGACCTATGACCTGGAAGTGTGGATTCCGAGCCAGGACAAATACCGCGAAATCTCCTCGTGCTCCAACTGCGGCGACTTCCAGGCGCGGCGCATGCAGGCGCGTTTCCGTAACCCGGAAACCGGCAAGCCTGAGCTGGTGCACACCTTGAACGGCTCTGGTCTGGCGGTCGGTCGTACTCTGGTTGCGGTACTGGAAAACTACCAGCAGGCCGACGGTTCGATCCGCGTGCCGGACGTGCTCAAGCCGTACATGGGTGGCCTTGAGGTCATCGGCTAAATGAAATATCTGCCGCTGTTTCACAACCTGCGCGGCAGTCGTGTGTTGGTTGTCGGTGGGGGGGAAATTGCCTTGCGCAAATCCCGCCTGCTGGCCGATGCCGGTGCGCTGCTGCGGGTGGTCGCACCTGAAATCGAAACGCAACTGGCCGAACTGGTCGCTGCCAGCGGCGGTGAATGCCTGTTGCGCGGTTACGCCGAAACGGATCTGGACGGTTGCGGGCTGATCATTGCCGCTACCGACGACGAAACGCTCAACGCGCAAGTCTCCACCGACGCCCACCGCCGTTGCGTGCCGGTCAACGTGGTCGATGCGCCGGCCTTGTGCAGCGTGATCTTCCCGGCGATCGTCGATCGCTCGCCGTTGATCATCGCCGTGTCCAGCGGCGGCGATGCGCCGGTACTGGCGCGTCTGATCCGCGCGAAAATCGAAACCTGGATTCCTTCGACTTACGGCCAGTTGGCTGGATTAGCTGCGCGTTTCCGCAATCAGGTGAAAAACCTGTTTCCGGATGTTCAGCAGCGTCGCGGCTTCTGGGAAGACGTTTTCCAGGGCCCGATCGCCGATCGTCAACTGGCCGGGCAGGGCGCTGAAGCCGAGCGCCTGTTGCAGGCCAAGGTCGATGGCGAGCCAATGGTCACCACTGGCGAGGTTTATCTGGTCGGTGCCGGTCCGGGTGATCCGGATCTGTTGACCTTCCGCGCACTGCGTCTGATGCAGCAAGCCGATGTGGTGCTCTATGACCGCCTGGTGGCGCCGGCGATTCTCGAGTTGTGCCGTCGCGATGCCGAGCGGGTGTATGTCGGCAAGCGGCGCTCCGAACACGCCGTGCCGCAGGATCAGATCAACCAGCAACTGGTCGATCTGGCCAAGGCTGGCAAGCGTGTGGTGCGGTTGAAGGGCGGCGATCCGTTTATCTTCGGCCGCGGTGGCGAAGAGATCGAAGAACTGGCGGCCCACGGTATTCCATTCCAGGTGGTGCCAGGCATCACGGCGGCCAGCGGTTGCGCCGCTTATGCGGGGATCCCGCTGACCCACCGTGACCATGCGCAGTCCGTGCGGTTTGTCACTGGCCACTTGAAGGATGGTTCCACCGATCTGCCATGGGCTGACCTGGTGGCTCCGGCGCAGACGCTGGTGTTCTACATGGGCCTGGTGGGCCTGCCGATCATCTGCGAGCAGTTGATCAAGCATGGTCGCGCGGCGGATACCCCGGCGGCGTTGATTCAGCAGGGCACTACAGTCAATCAGCGGGTTTTCACCGGCACGCTGGCGGATCTGCCGCGAATGGTGGCGGAGCATGAAGTGCATGCGCCGACTCTGGTGATCGTCGGCGAAGTGGTGCAACTGCGCGAGAAGCTGGCGTGGTTTGAAGGGGCTCAAGCGCAGGTCTGAGTCAGATCAAAAGATCGCAGCCTTCGGCAGCTCCTACAGAGGAACGCATTCTCATGTAGGAGCTGCCGAAAGCTGCGATCTTTTGCTTCTGCTGTTAGCCCTTTAACCAAACCCCTTTCCCGATCAACCGCGACCGGTCATGCGCTACGCTGAAATCCTGCTGCGGCCCTTTCGGAACAACTCCCGTCGGGTTAATCGTCTTGTGGCTGCCATAGTAGTGATGCTTGATGTGCTGGAAATCCACCGTCTCGGCAATACCCGGCCATTGATACATCTCGCGCAGCCAGTTCGACAGATTCGGGTAATCGGCAATCCGCCGCAGGTTGCACTTGAAGTGCCCGTGATACACCGCGTCAAAGCGAATCATCGTGGTAAACAGGCGCACGTCGGCCTCGGTCAGGTATTCCCCGCTCAGGTAGCGATTGGCACCCAGCAGTTGCTCCAGATGATCCAGTTCGGCGAATACTTCATCGAACGCCTGTTCGTATGCCTGTTGCGAGGTGGCGAACCCGGCACGATAGACACCGTTGTTCACCGCCGGGTAGATCCGCTCGTTCAGCGCATCGATCTCGTTGCGTAGCGGCGCCGGATAAAAGTCCAGATCGTTGCCAGTGATCCCGTCGAAGGCGCTGTTGAACATGCGGATGATTTCCGCCGATTCATTGCTGACGATGCGCTTGAGTTTCTTGTCCCACAGCACTGGTACCGTCACGCGCCCGGTGTAATCAGGCGTGTCGGCGGTGTATCGCTGATGCATGAAATCGAAGCCATCGAGTTTGTCGCCTGTCGAACCCAGCGCCTTGTCGAAGGTCCAGCCGTTCTCCAGCATGAGCCAGCTGACCACCGACACGTCGATCAGACCTTCCAGCCCTTTGAGTTTGCGCAGAATCAGCGTGCGATGCGCCCAAGGGCAGGCGAGGGAAACATAGAGGTGATAGCGCCCGGCTTCAGCAGTGAAACCGCCTTCACCGCTGGGGCCTGGTTGACCGTCGGCGGTCACCCAGTTGCGGCGTTGCGCCTGTTCGCGCTGGAACGCGCCGTCCTTGCTGCTTTCGTACCACTTGTCCTGCCAGTGGCCGTCGACGAGTAAACCCATGATCAAGACTCCCAAAACCAATATTCGTTGGAGTCGAGTCTATTCCGATGAGTTCGAACAAAAAGCGCAAAGATCGGGCGCTAATGATCGGTTAGATCGATGTGTTGCGCGCCGCCCAATATTGCTCTGCGGTCGCAAAGGCCTGTTCGCGATTCTGACCGAGACCGCGCAGGGCGAGGGCCATGGTCGCAATCAAGGCCATTTGCGGGTAACTGTCGACCACATCGCCACGCCACACGGCTTTCAAGTGCTCGATTTCCAGCGAAGCGGGTTTGACGTGGCGCTGCGCTGACAGCTGCGGCCATTCTTCGTCCCAGCTCTGACCGCCGCTGGTGCCGTAAAGGTGGCTGGTGGCGTCGGGGTTGATCTCGATTTCACCGCCATCACCCTTGACCACAATTGCCGCGTCGCCGAGCAAGCCGCTGGCATCGCGATGCACCGCCTGGTAACCCGGGTGAAAAATGCTTTGCAGGCCGCAGCGTGCGCCCAACGGATTGAGAATCCGCGCCAGCGAGTGGATCGGCGACCGCAGGCCCAAGGTATTGCGCAGGTCGATCATCTTCTGCAGTTGCGGCGCCCAGTCCACCAGCGGCATAAAGGCCAGGCCGCCGTTGCCCAGTGCCGTGCCGACCTGCTGCCAATCACGGCACAGGGGAATGTTCAGTTCGCCCAGCAGTTGTTCGCTGTATAGACGCCCGGCCGTGTGCGCGCCGCCGCCGTGCATGAAGATCCGCACGCCGTTTTGCGCCAGGCATTTGGCTGCCAGCAGATACCACGGCAGATGGCGTTTTTTGCCGGCGTAGGTCGGCCAATCCAGGTCGACATTCAGCGACGGCGCCTGCAAGCGTGCGCGCAGGGCTTCGGTGAAACCGGCCATTTCCTCGGCACTTTCTTCCTTGTGGCGCAGCAACATCAGGAAGGCACCCAGTTGCGTATCTTCGACCTTGTCATCGAGCACCATGCCCATGGCCTCGCGGGCTTCCTCGCGCGTCAGGTCGCGGGCGCCGCGCTTGCCCTTGCCGAGAATGCGCACGAATTGCGCGAACGGGTGCTCGGCAGGCGTTTCGAGGGTCAATGCTGGAAAGTCGTTCATAGGCAATTCGTCGGTTTGGGCAGGCCCGCCAGTTTCGCGGCGAGTTTGGCAGGGGTGCCTTTGAACAGTCGGTTCAGGTGCAGGCTGTTGCCTTTGTCCGCGCCGAGTTTCAACGCGGTGTACTTGATCAGCGGCCGCGTGGCCGGCGATAGCTGGAATTCGGCGTAGAAGCTGCGCAGCAGCTCGAGGACTTCCCAGTGTTCAGGCGTCAACTCGATGTCTTCTGCGGCGGCGAGGGCGCTGGCGACTTCAGCCGACCAGTCGCTGAGGTCAACGAGAAAGCCGTCCTTGTCCAGTTCGATGGCGCGGGCGCCGACGGTCATTGAATTCATAGCCAGCTGTTGACCTTGGCGTGATGGATCGACAGTTCGACGAACGCCGGGTAGTCGATGGCCTCGGCCCAGTCTGGAATCTCGATCGCACGCGCCTGTGCGTCCTCAATCAATACAAACAGTCTGATTGCTCGCTCTTGAAGGGTTGAGAACGGCACAGTGTCCGGTTGCAGCGCATACACCGCATCGCCGGACAACAATACCGCATCGGCGCTGCCGAGCAGGCGCAGGCAACTGCTCAGACGATCGTCGGCGAACGGGGAATGAGACAAAACATGCAAAGTCGACATCAGAGGGTGATCACCTGATCGTAACGGTCAATAAGGGCGGTGATGTGGTCAGCAGCAAGCGGCTGCGCCTCGTCCAGCGACAGGTTGCCAAGACCGCGAGCATTGGCGCTTTCGGCGCAATAGAACAGCTCTTCGACACCAAACATCGGCAGCGCCTGCAGATTGGCGCTGAGGTCTTTCTGCTGCAAGGCCTTGGCGTTCTGCCCGGCGGCCAGTTGCAGCACGCCGTCATCGAGAAACAGCAAACCGATCGGCAGATCAAAGGCGCCACCGGCGAGCACGATATCCAGCGCTTCCCGCGCACCGGGGCCGGACCATGGCGATTGGCGGCTGATGATCAACAGCGATTTGGCCATGTTCAAGCGCCTCCGAAACAGATGAGACGGTCAGCGTCCTGCACGGCATCGTGCAATTGACCCAGACCGGACAATTCCCACGGCGCGCTGAGCGAAATCGCTTCACGCTGGTAACGCTTGGCTTCTTCTTCGTTCAACACACCACGGCGCAGAGCGGCGGCGATGCAGACCACCCCATCCAGTTGCTTTTCGTTGATGAAGGCGCGCCATTGCTTGGGCAAATCCTGTTCATCCTGCGGCGTCACCACTGCATCGGAGGCGTTGAACACGCCGTCCTGATAGAAGAACAGCCGGACAATCTCATGGCCGCCGGCCAGCGCGGCCTGGGCAAACAGCAGGGCACGGCGCGAGGAGGGCGCATGGGCGGCGGAAAACAGCGCGATGGCGAACTTCATGATGGACTCGATCAGCGAAACTGCGGCCATGATAAAGCTTTATCGCTCGTGCCGCGAAACCCGAGTTTTACGCAGATACCTTTGTAGGAGCTGCCGAAGGCTGCGATCTTTTGATCTTGAAGAGCAAAATCAAAAGATCGCAGCCTTCGGCAGCTCCTACATCGATTACGGGGTGATGCCGTAAAGATCGCAATACTCGATCCAGTCCATCCCCGCCATTTCCGCCACTTCCCGATGCACTTCCAGGCGTTGCGCCTGATAGTCCTCCGGTGAATCAGCGGTCAGCTGCAACGTCAGCTCCCAGGCAAACAACCCCTGGCTTTCTGCCTCAGCCTCGAATGCTTCATGCAAGCGTTCTTCGCGGTACTGCGCCTGGGTTTCACCCTTGGCCTGAGCCAGCAGCGGGTTGAGATGGTCGAGGGTCTCGCGCAGTTCGGGTCGCGCATCGAGAAACAGTTTCAGGGCGTGTTCATGTCGTTGGTCGCTAGGCGCCATGTAATGTCCTTGTGTGGCTGAAGATCTCAGAGTGCCGCAGCTGCTCACGCGTGTCGCGCATAAAAACAGTAAAGCAGAACGATTTGCCGCGTTGCAGTGCTACAGTCCGCTTTTTTCTCGATGAGCAAATGCAATGCGAATGCTGATGGTAGTGCTGGCGGCGGCCCTGTTGGCCGGGTGCGCCGGTTCGGTGATGAACGATGCTCGCAGCAAGAGCCCGGACAAGGTCCTGACCTCGGACAAGCCGGAGAAAGACGTCGCCCGGTGCGTGCAATTCGCCTGGCAGGATGAAGCGGTTTTCGGCGTCGACGCGGCGGCCTATCTGGAGCCGCGCGAGTCTGGCGGCACGACGGTCTACACGCGTTCAGCGGAGTCGTTTGTCGATGTGATTACCGAAGCCTCGGGTACGACTTTGAATTACTACGCACAGCAGAGTGATTTTGTCGCGATGCGGCGCATGGCGGCGATGGCGACCTGCCTCTGATTGTGTGTCGAGGCGGCTGGCGCTTTCGCGAGCAGGCTCGCTCCCACCGATTGAATGCTTTCCAGTGTGGGAGCGAGCCTGCTTGCGCAAAGAGCGACACAGTCAGTTGATCAGCCGCTTTTGGAAAAAATGCCGCTTGTGCCCCGGTGGATAGTCAACGATCTCACCGAACTGGCTGAAGCCCAGCTTCTTGTAGAACTCCGGCGCCTGAAAATCGAAGGTGTCGAGCCAGATTCCGTAGCAGTTCCTGTCTTCGGCCAACGCTTCTGCCTGTGCCATTAACCTGGAACCAATCCCCTGTCCGCGACTTTGTTCCGGTACTGACAGCAAATCGATGAACATCCAGCGCAAAGTCACTCGCCCGTACAACCCGCCCAGTATCGCGCCATACTCATCTTTTACCATCAAGGCGAACGGTTCGGTTTTCGATATGCCGGTCTTCGCATCGTTGTATTCAATCAACGGTTGGAGAATGGCCTGACGCTGTTCCTCGGTAGGATTGTCCGTCAACTCGATACGCAAATTCATGCATGACTTCCTTGTGTGATTGAACGCCCAGCCTAACCCGTCCGGGCAAACGCCTCCAAGCCCTTCGATCGAACAAGCGGAACCGTCAAACCAGCGTTGCGGTCTAGGCTTTTATCGCGTCTTTCCCTGAGCGCGATTGATGAGGAATTCCCGTGAGTATTTTTGAAGCCCTGCGCGAAAGCCACGAGCGCCAGCGCACTTACGCCAAGGCTCTGATCGCGACCAGCGGTGACAGCCCTGAGCGGGTCGAGGCCTACAAGCAGCTAAAAGCAGAACTGCAAGCGCATGAAACCGCTGAAGAGCGACACTTCTACATTCCGTTGATGGAAATCGACGAAGGCGTTGACCTGAGCCGCCACGCCATCGCCGAGCACCACGAAATGGACGAAATGATGGAAGAACTCGACGAGACCGAAATGTCCAGTCCGGCGTGGCTGGCCACGGCCAAGAAGCTTTCCGACAAGGTTCATCACCACCTTGAGGAAGAAGAGCACAAGTTCTTCCAAATGGCCGGCAAACTGCTCGACGATAAACAGAAAACGCAACTCGCCGGGCAGTACGAAAAGGAGTATCAGGCGCAACTGTCTGAATGACCAAAGGCGACTCGGCGTGTAGGTGTTCAGCTACACGTTGAGTGCGACGTGTCGACTTGAGCTGGTTATCCATCCAGTGTTTTAGGGTTTTTTACGTCCTGCAAAATCGCATTGCGACAAAAGCGCCAATGGACAAAAAATTCACCTCCGTTAGCTTGAAGGCCTCTCCTCGGGAAGGAGAGTTCTCAAATCAACGGAGTGAAGACGATGAATCAGGCAATCCCACAAACCCAACTCAAACACGGTCGTGTCATCTCGCCAGCAAGTCGCGGCGCAGTGGCCATTGACCTCGGCTTGCTCGGCGCTTGGCAAGTCAATGAAATGGAGGGCGGCAAAAACTTTCCGGCCGTGAATGCCGGGCCGTTCCCGCAACCCTTCGAGACCGACTCGGACAGCGTCGCGCCGCCGGCCGATGGCTACATTCTCAGCGGCGGCAAGACCGATGCCCGCGATTGCGTCAATTACACCGACGACGAGATGAGCAAGAAGCTCGGCCGTTCATTCAACTGGCCGCTGCTTAATGTCGATCCGGGGCAGATTCTCGAGGTCAGCTGGGCGTACACCGCGCCGCACACCACCCGTGGTTATCGCTGGCTGATCACCAAAGACGGCTGGGATCCACAGCAACGCATCAGCCGTGCGCAGCTCGAAACCCAGCCGTTCTTCGAAGACTTCTACCCGCAAGTGCCGTATTACAGCCATGCCGGCGAATTGAAGGCCAAGGTTGATCACCAAGTGCAACTGCCGACGAACAAGAAGGGTCATCACGTCATTGTGCTGATGTGGATCGTCGCCAACACCGGCAACGCCTTCTACCAGGCCTTCGACGTCGACTTCCAGTAACAACCCAGGCTGAACGAGCCCGGTAGCGCTGCCGGGCTTTTTTTGTCGGCGCAATTGTCCGACCATGGCAGTCCCCCATGAAAACAGGATCAGACGCGATGTCCAACACAGCCGAACGGGTCAACATCGTCGACACACAGGTGTTGTCCCACGACTGGTATCTGTTGAAGAAAATCACTTTTGATTACCACCGCAACAACGGCGAATGGCAGCGCCAGACCCGCGAGGTCTACGACCGGGGCAACGGCGCGGCGATTCTGCTGTTCAACCGCGAAAAGCGCACGGTGGTGCTGACCCGCCAGTTTCGTTTGCCGGTGTTCGTCAACGGCCACGATGGATTGTTGATCGAGGTGGCGGCGGGGTTGCTGGAAGGTGCCGCCCCTGAGCAACGCATTCGTGACGAAGCCGAGGAGGAAACCGGTTATCGCGTGCATGACGTGAAGAAGGTATTCGAGGCGTATATGAGCCCCGGCTCGGTGACGGAGAAGCT
This sequence comes from Pseudomonas sp. FP1762, assembly GCF_030687105.1. Taxonomy (NCBI): domain Bacteria; kingdom Pseudomonadati; phylum Pseudomonadota; class Gammaproteobacteria; order Pseudomonadales; family Pseudomonadaceae; genus Pseudomonas; species Pseudomonas sp. FP1762. The sequence goes on along the minus strand of NZ_CP117458.1, from coordinate 3,717,486 downwards.
GCACTTTTTTATCGCCGAATACGACGCCGCGTCCAAAGTCAGCGACGGTGGTGGGCTGGAAGAGGAAACCGAAGAACTGGAAGTGCTCGAGTGGGGCTTCGATGAGGCACTGGCAGCATTTCAACGCGGCGAGATCTGTGACGCCAAGACCATCATGCTGTTGCAATACGCAGCGATGAACAACCTCTTCGCTTGATGAAAGATCGCAGCCTTCGACGCATTTTTCAGGAGCTGCCAAATGCTGCGATGGCTCAGCATACTGGCTGAACGGGGAGGCGCAATACGCAAAGCCGGCCATACTGCTTGTTGCTCCTGAAGCGCTGCCCTGCGTTTTGCGCAGTCCCCAAAAACAAAAAGAGATCGACTCATGAAGTACGAACCTTTGGCCAGATCGCTCATTGCGACCTCCCTGGCGCTCAGCTGTCTCATGGCTCACGCGGCATCAGTGGCGCCGGTTGCGGCGGAAAACGGCATGGTGGTCACCGCGCAACATCTGGCGACCCATGTCGGCGTCGATGTGTTGAAAAACGGCGGCAATGCCGTGGATGCGGCAGTGGCCGTGGGCTATGCGCTGGCGGTGGTCTATCCGGCTGCGGGCAACCTTGGCGGCGGCGGGTTCATGACTATTCAACTGGCGGACGGGCGCAAGACCTTTCTCGACTTCCGCGAGAAAGCCCCGCTGGCAGCGACCGCCAACATGTATCTGGACAAGGACGGTAACGTCATTCCGGAACTGAGCACGCGCGGCCATCTGGCCGTCGGGGTGCCGGGCACTGTGTCCGGCATGGAGCTGGCGCTGAGCAAATATGGCACCAAACAGCGCAAGGACATGATTGCCCCGGCGATCAAACTGGCCGAAGACGGTTTCGAGCTGCAGCAGGGCGATGTCGAGCTGCTCGAATACGCGACGGATGTGTTCAAGAAGGACATGCGCGATTCCGGCTCGATCTTCCTCAGCAACGGCGAGCCGATGCAGGTCGGGCAGAAACTGGTGCAGAAGGATCTGGCGAAAACCCTGCGGACGATTTCCGAGAAGGGCGCCGACGGCTTCTACAAAGGTTGGGTCGCCGATGCCATTGTCACGTCCAGCCAAGCCAACAAAGGCATCATCAGCCAGGCCGACCTGGACAAATACAAGACTCGCGAACTGGCCCCGGTGGAATGCGATTATCGCGGCTATCACGTAGTCTCGGCGCCACCGCCCAGCTCCGGCGGGGTGGTGATCTGCCAGATCATGAATATCCTCGAAGGCTATCCGATGAAGGACCTGGGCTTCCATTCCGCTCAGGGCATGCACTACCAGATCGAAGCGATGCGCCACGCGTACGTTGATCGCAACAGCTACCTCGGCGATCCGGATTTCGTGAAGAATCCGATCGAGCACCTGCTGGACAAGAACTATGCGACCAAACTGCGCAACGCCATCCAGCCGCAAAAGGCCGGCGTGTCGGCTGAGCTCAAACCCGGTGTAGCGCCGCATGAAGGCAGCAACACCACGCACTATTCGATCGTCGACAAGTGGGGCAATGCCGTTTCGGTCACCTACACCCTTAATGACTGGTTCGGCGCTGGCGTGATGGCGAGCAAGACCGGGGTGATCCTCAACGACGAAATGGACGACTTCACCTCCAAGGTCGGCGTGCCGAACATGTACGGTCTGGTTCAGGGGGAAGCCAATGCCATCGCGCCGGGCAAGGCGCCGCTGTCGTCAATGAGTCCGACCATCGTCACCAAGGATGGCAAAGTGGTGATGGTGGTCGGCACGCCGGGCGGTAGCCGGATCATCACCGCGACCTTGCTGACCATGCTCAATGTGATCGATTACGGCATGGGGCTGCAGGAAGCGGTCGACGCGCCGCGCTTCCATCAGCAGTGGATGCCGGAGGAAACCAACCTCGAAGACTTCGCCGCCAGCCCGGATACGAAAAAGCTCCTCGAGAGCTGGGGCCACAAGTTTGCCGGCCCGCAGGATCCCAACCACATCGCCGCGATTCTGGTCGGCGCGCCGTCACTGGACGGCAAACCGGTTGGCAAGAATCGCTTCTACGGCGCCAATGATCCACGGCGTAATACCGGCTTGTCACTGGGTTACTGAGCGGAGTAAAAAGGGGCGGGCTCAGGTCCGCCCCATCTCAAGGACTGATCAAGGAAGGCTCGACATGACCACCGCATTACTGATCATCGACGTCCAGCAGGCGCTGTGTGCTGGTGAATATCAGTGTTTTGAAATCGACCGCGTGATCGCCACGATCAATGATCTCAGCCAACGCGCCCGCACGGCTGGCGTTCCGGTGGTGTTGATTCAGCACGAAGAAAAGGACGGTCCGTTCGTGCATGGCGCGGACGGTTGGCAACTGGCCGAAGGTTTGCTGACTTCGACGAAAGACCTGCGTGTAGGCAAGACTACCGGGGATTCTTTCTACCAGACCGATCTCGGCAAGCTGCTGCCCAGCGAGGACTTCGAACGCCTGATCATCTGCGGCCTGCAAACCGATTACTGCGTCAACGCCACGGTGCGCAGCGCGCATAAGCTGGGCTACGACGTCGTAGTCGCGCAAGATGCACATTCGACGGTCGATAACGGCAACATGAGCGCCGAAGACATCATTGCCCAACACAACAAGGACTTCGCCGCCCTGACCAGTTCCGTGGCACGGATCGACGTCAAACCGGCAGCCCAAATCACCTTCTGAACTCACACAAACCCCCTGTGGGAGCGAGCCTGCTCGCGAAAGCGCTATGACAGCCAACATCAAACCGACTGATATACCGCCTTCGCGAGCAGGCTCGCTCCCACAGGCATTTGGTCGGTCTCAACATCAGAGAGCACCGCAGTCGGAAACGATGCACTAGGTTTGGACGCGATTCGCATCACGCAGCAACCGCTCGATCTGCGCCAGTTCCCATGTGCTGAGCAGACTCACCGGGTCCGTGCCATAACGCTGCCAAGTGTCCAGCGTCGCTTCGTCCCCGGCGCAGTTGCGCGCGTATTCACAGTGATGCAAGTGTCCCTCGGCGAAGTCCAACAGCAGATGCCAGCCCTCGATGTAAACGGCAATCAGCCCGGACTGGGACATTACCTCGCAGACTTCGAACGCAAGCACGCCCAGCGCAGCTTCGCGCAGACGCTGACACACATCCCGGGCGGACAAAAACGCTGACATGCTGCGACTCGATTCGATGGACAAGCCTGCAAGGATAAGGTCCGCGCTACTCCATGTCAGCGTTTCACTGGCCCGAGGCCGAACAATTCCGTAACATTCGCCTCCCTCTTTTTTCGCGAAAACAGCAGCCGTGCCCAGCGGCCGCTCAGTCAGGTAAGCCATGAAACCGATTCGTCTGCGCGCCGATGTCCTCGCCGGACTCACCACCTCGTTCGCCCTGTTGCCCGAATGCATTGCTTTCGCCCTGGTCGCGCATCTCAATCCGCTGATGGGCCTGTATGGCGCGTTCATCATTTGTACGCTGACGGCGCTGTTTGGCGGCCGGCCGGGCATGGTTTCCGGCGCGGCGGGCTCGATGGCGGTGGTGATCGTCGCGCTGGTGGTGCAACACGGCGTGCAATATCTGCTGGCAACGGTGCTGCTCGGCGGTCTGATCATGATGGCGTTCGGGCTGTTGCGCTTGGGCAAACTGGTGCGCATGGTGCCGCATCCGGTGATGCTCGGTTTCGTCAACGGCCTGGCGATCATCATTGCCCTGGCGCAACTGGAGCACTTCAAAAGCGGCGAGCACTGGCTCAGCGGTACGCCGCTGTATCTGATGACCGGGCTGGTGCTACTGACCATGGCCATCGTTTACATCCTGCCGCGCCTGACCAAAGCGGTACCGCCGGCCCTGGTGGCGATCCTTGGTGTCGGCCTGCTGGTCAACCTGTTCGGCCTGCCGACCCGTACCCTCGGTGACATGGCGCACATTGCCGGCGGTCTGCCGACTTTCGCCATGCCGGACATTCCGTGGAGCCTGGAAACGCTGCGCATCATCGCTCCGTACGCGATCCTGATGGCGATGGTCGGCCTGCTGGAAACCTTGCTGACACTGAACCTGACCGACGAAATCACCGAGACCCGTGGCTATCCGGATCGTGAGTGCGTGGCGCTCGGCGCGGCCAACATGGTGTCCGGTGCGTTCGGCGGCATGGGCGGTTGCGCGATGATCGGCCAGACCGTGATCAACCTCAGCTCCGGCGGGCGCGGGCGCTTGTCCGGCGTTGTTGCCGGTGTGCTGATTCTGTTGTTCATTCTGTTTCTGTCACCGCTGATCGAGCGTATTCCGCTGGCCGCACTGGTGGGGGTGATGTTTGTGGTATCGCAGCAGACGTTCGCCTGGGCGTCGTTGCGGGTGATCAACAAGGTGCCGCTGCACGATGTGCTGGTGATCATCGCCGTGACCACCATCACCGTGTTCACCGATCTGGCCACGGCCGTGCTGTGCGGGATCATCATCGCCGCGCTCAACTTCGCCTGGCAGCAGGCGCGCGAACTGTACGCCGATGAACACCTGGAGGCCGACGGCAGCAAGCTCTATCGCCTGCACGGCACGCTGTTCTTTGCCTCGACCACGCCGTTTCTCAATCAGTTCGATCCGGCCAACGATCCGGCGAAAGTCACTCTCGACTGCCGACACCTGAGCTTTGTCGATTACTCGGCGATTGCCGCGTTGAAAACCCTGCGTGAACGCTACGCCAAGGCTGGCAAGCATTTACAGGTGTTTCACCTGTCGGAACGCTGCAAGAAATTACTCAAGCGCGCCGGCGTCGATCACGACTGACGCCGCTGGTTTTGCGTCCTTGAGCCAGGTCTTGCCGAGAATCCGCGAGACCTGTTCGGCGGAATAGGGCTTGGCGAGAAACTGGAAACCTTCGTACCCGCTGCGGGCCAGTTCTTCGCTGTAGCCGGAGGTCAGAATCACCGGTAGATCGGGGCGGCGCTGGCGCAGCTCCCTGGCCAACGCGACGCCGGTGATGCCCGGCATGACCACGTCGGAAAACACCGCATCGAACGCGCTGGCATCGCCGCCCGCCAACTGCAGGGCTTCTTCAGCGTTGGTTGCCCATGCGGTTTCATAGCCCAGATCCTGGAGGATCTGGTTGGCAAAACGACCAACATCGAGATTGTCCTCGACCACCAGTACCCGGCGTTTTTCGCAGGCCGGCTGCACCTCGCCATCGTCCTCAATGTTGTCCTGTTCAGCCTCGTCCGCCGGCACTTGCGGCAAATACAAGGTGAACTCGGTGCCTTGTCCAAGGACGCTGGAGACGTCGACGTTGCCGCCCGATTGCTTGGCGAAGCCGAACACCTGCGACAGCCCCAGCCCCGTGCCTTTGCCGACAGCCTTGGTGGTAAAGAACGGTTCGAAGATGTGTTCAAGGGTGTGTGCGTCGATGCCGGCACCGGTGTCGGCCAGGGCAATCGACACGAAATGGCTGCTGGACCCGGCGTGACCGCGAATCGGCGGCAGCGCTTTGTGGCACTCCAGGCGCAATTTCAGCTCACCTTGACCATTCATGGCGTCGCGGGCGTTAAGCGCAATGTTGATCAACGCGGTTTCGAACTGACTGAGGTCGACACGGATGTAGCAGGGGTGATCCGGGCGTTCGACGCACACGTGAATCTGCGCGCCGGTGACCGATTCGAGCATCTCGCCGATGTTTGCCAAACGTTCGCCGGCGTCGACTACCTGCGGATTGAGCGGCTGGCGGCGGGCGAAGGCGAGCAACTGGCTGGTCAGCTTGGAGGCGCGCTCGACGGTGTCGGACACCGCGCGCATGTAGCGCTGACGGCGTTCTTCCGGCAGGTTGGGCTGGCGCAGAAAATCCACCGACGAACGAATGATCGTCAGCAGATTGTTGAAGTCGTGGGCGACGCCGCCGGTCAATTGGCCGATGGCTTCGAGCTTCTGCGACTGGCGCAACGCCGACTCGGCCTGGGCCAGGCGCAAGCTGCGCTCTTCGACCCGTTGCTCCAGCGTGGCGTTGAGCTCAGCCAGCGCCAGCAGGCCTTCGCGCACATTGGCATCGGCGCGCACCCGCTCGATGTGCGCCCAGCACCGTTCGGTCACTTCGCTCATCAATGCCTGCTCAAATTGCGACCAGACCCGCGGCACTTTGTCGTGGACGGCCATCAATGCGGTCAGACGGCCCTGCTTGATCAGTGGTACACAAATGGTCGCGGTAATACCGATGGCCTGAAAGGTCGCCGACTCTTCCGGTGGTAGCTCGCTGCGGTTGTCATGGATGACCAGCGGTTCCCCGGCGCGCAGCAGACGCACTGCCTTCTCACCGAAATCGCGCAGGCGGTAGTGGCCGACGATGCTTGGCGAACCCGGTGCCGCATAGTCGCCGCGAATGGTGAAGCCGTCCTCGTCGGCATCCATGTCGGCGTACGCGCAGTTGGACAATTGCAACTGCTCGACCATCAGCCGGGTGCTCGCCGCCAGGATTGCTTGCGCATCGGTGGCATTGGTCACCGCTTCGCCGATGGCATCGAGGACGGCCAGGCGTTGGTTGAGATAAACGGTCTGGGTGGTCTCGGTGACCGTGTCGAGCATGCCGACGACATTGCCCAGCGAGTCACGAATCGGGCTGTAGCAGAAAGTGAAGAACGCCTGCTCCGGACCGTTGCCGCGTTCGATCTTCAGGGCAAAGTTTTCGATGTAGGTGGCTTGGCCGGCATAGGCCGCCTCGGCTATCGGGCTGATCTCATGCCAGGCTTCTTTCCAGATGTCGCTGAAAGGACGTCCCAGCGCATGCGGCTTGTCGCCGAGAATCGGCACGAAGGCGTCGTTATAAAGGGTGATCAGTTGCGGACCCCAGACGATCGCCTGAGGGAAATGCGACGCGAGACTGAGCGAGACAGTGGTCTTGAGTACATCGGGCCAGTGTTCCAACGGGCCGAGGGGCGAATTCGCCCAGTCGTGACGGCGGATCTGCCCGGCCATCTCGCCGTTGTCTTGCAACCAGTCTGTCATGGGGTTCGTATCTTTCCGGGCATTTGTCTGAGAACAAAGACCTGCGCGCAGGGTGTTTGGTTTCAGCGCACCAGACACTGTTTGCGCTGCGAATTATTCTGACCTACATCATGGCAGCAAAAAACAGCGCTGGCGAAAAGAGCATCTTTTCGCCAGCGGATTTTTCTTCAGTTCGTGAGCGACTGCTCAGGCCTCGACGGTCGGGAAATCAATGTCGGTCAACGCCGTGTTGTTCAGGTAGTTGGTCAATGTCTGCACGGCCACTAGGGCAATCACTTCGATGATCTTGCGGTCATCGATACCGGCAGCGCGGGCAGCGGCCAATTGTTCATCGCTCAAGTGGCCACGGGTTTCGGTCAGTTGGCGGGCGAGGGCGGCGTAGGCATTCAGTTCGCCGTGACGGGCCGCGACGATGTCCTGTGGCGAGAGCCCGGCCTTGCCGGCGAACATTGTGTGTGCGGACAGGCAGTAGTCGCAGCCGTTTACTTGCGAAGTGGCGAGGTAGACGGCTTCTTTTTCCTGGGCGCTGAGCGAGGTCTTGCCGAGGATCGCCGAAGCTTGCAGGTAAGTGTCGAATGCAACTGGCGCTTGGGCGAGGGTAGTGAAGACGTTGGGCAGGAAGCCGATTTTTTTCTTCACGCCTTCCAGTGCAGGACGGGTGGCATCGGTGGCGGTGTCGAGGCTGATAGCGGGGATGCGGCTCATGGTGATTCTCCGAAATTCCGCAGCGAAGTGCAGCGGCGATGGAGAGATCTTAGGGGCTGCCAATGGCGCTTTGGCGGCAAATCGTCGAGGATATGCGGCAGATCGTCCAGATATGCCTTCGGGAGTCAGCCATGGATCGCCTTTCCACATTACTCAGTCATTTCGGCGTGAACGCCGGCACCTTCCATAGCGGCGCGTTTTGCGGCGTGAGCGTTCACGAAGGCGAGCCGGTCGGGCACGTGCATGTTCTGCAAGCCGGGGCGTTGCTGCTCAAACCGGGCAACGAGCGGGAGATCCGTCTGGACGAACCGTCACTGATTTTCTTTCCCCGGCCGTTTACCCATCGAATGTTTGCCGACGAAGCCATGGCCAGTCAGATTGTCTGTGCATCGCTGACCTTCGACGGCGGCTCGGGCAATGCCCTGGCCGCCGCGCTACCCGACTATCTGGTATTGAAACTCACCGACATCCCGGAACTGCGCAGCACCCTTGACTGGCTGTTCAATGAAGCCTTTGAAGGGCATTGCGGGCGCGTGGCGGTGATGGATCGCCTGTTCGAATTGCTGGTGATTCTGTTGCTGCGCCATCTCATCGGCAGTCGAGATCAGCAACCGGGCATGATGGCCGGGCTGGCTGACCCGCGCTTGTCTCGCGCTTTGAACCTGATCCATGAGCAGCCGCACAAGCCTTGGAGTGTGGCCGATCTCGCGGCGGCGGCGAACCAGTCCCGCGCCGGTTTCGCCGAGCAGTTTCGCCGCGTGGTCGGGCAGACGCCGGCCGATTATCTGCTGAGCTGGCGCGTCAGTCTTGCGCAGAAACGCCTGCGCGAAGGCCGGCCGATTGCGCTGATTGCCGAAGAGGTCGGTTACGAAAGTCCGTCGGCGCTGGCCCGGGCGTTTCGGCGCAAGACCGGGCTGAGTCCTCGGCAATGGAAAGCCGGACACTGAACATTACCTGGCGAATTTCTTCGCTCCGGCCACGCAAAGAATCACCCCAAGCGTTACGCCGAGCATGCCGACGCTGACCTGCTCATGCAGCAACGTCGCCGCCAGCGCCAGACCGAAAAACGGCTGCAGCAACTGCAACTGCCCGACCGCCGCAATCCCGCCCTGGGCCAGGCCGCGATACCAGAACACAAAGCCGATCAGCATGCTGAACAGCGACACGTAGCCCAGGCACATCCACGCAGGCAAGCTGATGTTGCCGAACGAGGCGGGCGCCAGCCACAGGCTCAGCACTGCCATCAGCGGTAACGACATTACCAGCGCCCAGCAGATCACCTGCCAGCCGCCGAGGCTGCGTGACAGTTTCGCGCCTTCGGCGTAACCGAGGCCGCAGGCGAGAATCGCCGCGAGCATCAGCAGATCCCCGATGGGCGAGGCGCTTAGGCCTTGCGACAGAGCGAAGCCCACCACCAATGCGCTGCCCAGCACCGAAAAGATCCAGAACACCGGCCGTGGCCGCTCACCGCCACGCAAGACACCAAACATTGCCGTGGCCAGCGGCAGCAATCCTACAAACACGATCGAATGCGCTGACGTTACGTGCTGCAATGCCAACGCGGTCAGCAGCGGAAAACCCAACACCACGCCCAGCGCCACAATCACCAGCGACAGCCACTGATGGCGCGACGGTCGCGGTTGCTTGAACAACAGCAGAAGTCCGACCGCCAGTGCGCCGGCAATCGCTGCTCGCACCACGGTCAGAAACACCGGATCGAATTCCAGCACCGCCAAGCGTGTGGCCGGCAGTGAACCGCTGAAAATCAGCACGCCGATAAAACCGTTGATCCAGCCGCTGGTTTTTTCCAGCGCCGGGTTGGCCGCAGTCGATGTTGTGTGCATGTCGGTCGCGCTCAAATAGTGGGTTGTATTGCGGCGATCCTAGGGCTGAGAATCAGCACAATCAAAAAATTGTCATGGATACAGCCGGCATGCCCCGATCCCGTTACAAGACCTTGGTTGACCGTTACGCGGCGGATATTCGTGGCGGACGACTGCCGCCGGGCACGCGATTGCCTACGCATCGGCAACTGGCGGCGCAGGAAGGACTGGCGCTGGTTACCGCTTCACGGGTTTATGCCGAGCTTGAGGCGATGGGCCTGGTCAGTGGCGAAGCCGGGCGCGGCACTTTTGTGCGGGAAACGTCGCTGGCGCCGGGGCAGGGCATCGATCAGAAAGACGTAGCGGTCGGCATGATCGACCTGAATTTCAACTATCCGTCGTTGCCCGGTCAGGCTGAGCTGTTGCGCACGGCGTTGCGGCAACTGGCGTTGTCCGGCGATCTCGAAGCGTTGCTGCGTTATCAACCCCACGCCGGACGTGCCCACGAACGCGCCTCGGTGGCGCGACATTTGTCGACACGCGGCGTGACCGTTGGAGCCGACCAAGTGCTGATCGTCAATGGCGCTCAGCAAGGTTTGGCGGTGACGCTGATGGCCCTGCTCAAACCCGGTGATGTGATCGCCGCCGATGCGCTGACGTATTCCGGGTTCAAGGTGCTGGCCGACGCGTTGCATCTGGAAGTGCTGGCGATCCCGATGACGGAGCACGGCCCGGATTTGCCGGCACTGGACAGGCTCTGCCGCCAGCGTGCGGTGCGCGCCGTGTACAGCATGCCGACGCTGCACAATCCGCTGGGCTGGGTCATGCCACTGGAACAGCGCGAGCAATTGGTGGCGATTGCCCGGCGCTATGATCTGACACTTATCGAAGATGCGGCCTACGCGTTTCTGGTGGAAAATCCGCCGCGAACCTTGATCGATCTGGCACCGGAACGGACGTTTTACGTATCGGGCCTGTCGAAAAACATCGCCACCGGATTGCGGGTCGGCTTCATCGCGGCGCCGCTGCCTCAAGTGCCCGCACTGGAACGAATCATTCGCGCGACAACGTGGAACACGCCCGGGGTGATGACCGCCATTGCGTGCGGTTGGCTCGACGACGGCACCGTCACCGTGCTTGAGGAGCAGAAGCGTAGTGATGCGATGGCGCGACAGGCCTTGGCCGCCGAGGTGCTGAAGGGGCTGCGCTACATTGCTCATCCGGCCTCGTATTTTCTGTGGTTGCCGTTGCCCGAAGATGTGCGTGCCGATCAGATCGTGGTCGAGTTGATGCAGCAGCAGATTTCGGTCACCACCGCCGAGCCGTTTTCGCTGTCGGCCAATACGCCCCATGCGATTCGTCTGGCGTTGGGTTCGGTGGACATGAAGGTGTTGTGTCAGGCGTTGATCACTGTCGGAACGATTGTCGGCGCTTATCTGTAAACTGCGTTCACGCCATGCAAAGCCAGGTTTGGACTGTTTAATGAAATTCACCACAGCACTGCTTCTCGCCTTGATCTTCAGCACCAGCGCTCAGGCTGAGGGCGATCCTGAAGCCGGGGCGAAAATCTTTCCGCGTCTGTGCGGCGGTTGCCATCAGGTTGGCGAGTCGGCTCGTTCGGGGTTTGGTCCGCAGTTGAACGGCATCGTTGGCCGGGCTGCGGGGACTTCGGCCAATTATGTTTATTCCGCTGCGATGAAGAACTCGGGGATTACTTGGGATCGGGCGACGTTGAAGGCTTATCTGAAGGATCCGAAAGGGGTGGTGCCGGGGACGCGGATGATTTTCTGGGGGCTGAGTGATGAGGAGAAGTTGAATAATTTGTTGGCTTATCTGCAGAAGTTCAGTGCTGAGCCCTAGTCGGGCGATGGTTTCCTGGCTGATTGAGTACATATCCATTGCTGCGGTAACGGCTGCTTAGGGTTCCGCCCTTACGGCGGGTCACCTTTTTCAAACGCCGGAGTGCCGGCCCAGCAAAAAGGTAACCCAAAAGGCTTGCTCCTGCGTTCGGCCCTCGCAGGCTCGGGTCCCTTCGCTGCGGGATCGATCCGGGCGCAGCGGCTCCGGTTTGCTTCGCTGCACCTACACTCGCTGTGTCTGGCTGCGCCAGACGGTCGCTGCGCTCCCACCCCCGGATCAATCCCTCCGCTCAGCCTTCCGACGTCGCCGGTGGATCAAAAGCAAGATCAAAAGCACTCGAGCTAACGCTCATTGTTGAGTGGGGCGGCTTCGCCGCGGGCAGCTGCGCTGCTTTGCTTTTCTGTGGGAGCGAGCCTGCTCGCGAAAGCGGTTCTCCTGCCGACCCATATTTGCGGTTTTCCCCCATCCCTGGAGGAGCTGGCTGGCCAGCGAGGCCGGCGGGCCGACCTGTCTCAGGTTGATATACGCGGTGTCAGTGAGCATGGAACGCCACCTGATTGCGCCCCGCAGCTTTCGCCTGATACAGCTGCTGATCGGCGCGTTTGATCAGGGCCGTGTGGTTGTTGTCTGCCGGATCTGCCAGGCCAAGGCCAATACTCACCGTGACGTTGCCGACGCCGGGAAACTGCGCTTCGGCGACTGCCATGCGAATTTTTTCGGCAACGACTTCCGGGGTGTCGGGTTGCGCGACTTCCGGCAGCAGTACGGCGAACTCTTCGCCGCCGTAGCGGGCGACGAAATCGGTGCTGCGCACGCTGTTCTGGATCAAGGTCGCCAGTTGTTGCAGGACCTCATCACCGACCGCGTGGCCGTGGCTGTCATTGATGCGTTTGAAGTGGTCGGCATCGATCAGCAGCAGGGCGAACGGGCGTCCGGTGCGTCGGGACAGCAGCGAATACTCAGTGATTTTTTCGTCAAAACGGCGACGGTTGTAAACGCCGGTCAAGCCGTCGTGTGTGGCCAGGCTCAGCAGTTCGGCGTTGGCCTCGGTGAGTGCGGCGGTGCGTTGCGCCACGGTGGCTTCCAGCGAGGCGTTGGCTTCTTGCAGTTCGCGCTCCTTGCCTAGTAGCGACTGCGTCATTGCGTCGATGGACTGGCCGAGCTGGGCGATTTCCAGCACCGGATGCTGCAGCTGGAACTGCGCGCCGGACTGGTTGTTTTGCACCTGTTTGGCCGAGTGCGCGAGTTGTTCGATCGGGCGGCTCAGGTACAGCGCCAGGTAATAAGCCACCAGACCGAAAACGATGGCGGCGAAAACGCCGAGTATCAGCAATTCGTATTGCAGCGTCCGCGCCGGTTGCAGCGCAGTCTCCAGTGGCTGGCGAATGGCGATCGACCACGACAGCGCCGTGCCCGATGGCGTCGGCACAGTGACCATGCTGGTCAGGTAACCGTTGGCCGCCGTCCAGCCCGACAATACCGGATCGTTGGTCGCCAGCTGTTGGCCCATCAGCGCTTCGGGGTAGAGCACCTTGCCGTCGTGATCGACAATCAGCGCCTGGATATCCGGCGCCGAGTTCTTGTGGGAAAACGCTGCCGACTCGACGATGCGCGTTACCCAACTCCAGTGTGCATGTGCGCCCAGCACGCCAATCACCTGTCCTTCGGCATTGTGGATCGGCGCGGCGAAATCGATGAAGCGCAGCGGCTCGCCATTGGCCAGGCCCGGCAACAACTTGGCCAGCAACACTGCTTCATGGGGATCGCCGGTGTATTGCCGGCGCAGGCCGATCTGGAACCACGGGCGTTTCTGCACTGATTGACCGACCAGCAGATCATTGACGGCCTGGCGGACGTTGCCCTCGGCGTCGGTGACGCCCATCCACGCATATTCGGCGCGCGCCTGGGTGCGCAACTGCATCGACTTGAGGATGGCTGGGTTGTCCAGATCTCCGCGCTCCAGATGCGGTGCGCGACTGAGCAGGTAGACCTCCAGTTGCCGTTCGCGCAGCTGTTCGCCCAACAGCGTCGCCGCTGCACGCGCGGTGTTCAGCAAGGCGTTGCCGCTGGCCTGCTTCATTTGTTCGGTGGCGATGTGACCGACATAAAAGCCGACGCTCAATAACGTCAGCAGGGACAAACCGCCGAACCACAGGGTGAGATGGCTACGCAGACTGGCTTTGAACATGGAGGCGGGTGTCTGTCTTTATTGAAGTGGCGCCATGGTATGCGACATCGCCGATGGGCGGCCAGCGAACGGGTTCATGTAAATACAAAGAAGATTGATGCCAATGAGCCATCATTTTGGTTAGAATGCGCGCCGCCCGAGAGACGGATCCCGGGCTTTTTCCCATGGAGTTTTACCGTGAAATACCTCAGCAAAGTAGTCGCCGCCACACTGTTCGGTGTGGTTCTGGCAGGTTGCACCGGCGCCCCGATGAAAACCGCCCATTACGACAGCAACCAATACACCGTGGTTGGCCACAGCGAAGCATCGGCCACCGGCCTGCTGCTGTTTGGCATCATCCCGATCCGCCAGAACAGCCGATTTGTGCGCGCGCAAAACGCGGCCATCCAAGCCAAGGGCGGCGATGCAATGATCAACACGCAGGTTCAGGAAAACTGGTTCTGGGCCTGGGTCCTGACCGGTTACACCACCACCATCTCCGGTGATGTGGTCAAGCTGAAAACCGCGCAATAAGCGACGGTTGAATGCAAAAAAGCCCGGCTGATCAGGCCGGGCTTTTTCATGGGTGTTGCGGTCATGCAGATGATTCAGGCGACACGGCGTTCGATCAGACGATCAGAACCACCTTCGGCAACACGGCGTTCGAGCAGACGATCCGAACCACCTTCGGCAACGCGGCGTTCGATCAGACGATCAGAGCCACCCTCGGCAACGCGGCGTTCGATCAGACGATCGGAACCACCTTCAGCAACGCGGCGTTCGATCAAGCGATCAGAGCCACCTTCAGCAACGCGGCGTTCGATCAAGCGATCAGAGCCACCTTCAGCAACGCGGCGTTCGATCAGACGATCGGAACCACCTTCGGCAACACGGCGTTCGAGCAGACGATCAGAGCCTCCTTCAGCAACGCGGCGATCGATCAAGCGATCGGAGCCACCCTCGGCAACACGGCGTTCGATGAGACGATCCGAACCGCCTTCAGCAACACGGCGTTCGAGCAGACGATCTGAACCACCTTCAGCCAGACGGCTTTCGATCAGCTTGTCCGAGCCGCCTTCAGCGACCAGGGTGTGAGCAGGCGTTACTGCAAAAGCGTTAACTGCGAAAACCGAGAAAGCGATGCCGAGAAGGGTTTGGCGTTTCATGATCGTGTGCTCCAGAAAGTTGTTTGTTTGTCTGGAGCCGATGTTACGCCGCGCAGTTTTTATGAGAACTTCATTGACGTGATGGTGAACATCGACGCCGATGATGTTTGCCATAAGCGGCGATTCAGAGGGCTTTTGCCCGAATGCACAACTCGCCGCTGGCACGAATCAGCGCCATGTCATGCAGCGAATCGGCGGCCAGACCGTTGCGGACATTGGCCAGCCATGCCGGGCAATTCGGATCCTGGCGATAAGGCGCGAAGGCGGCGTACTGCTGCAACAAGCGCTTTTGCAGTTCATCCAGGCGCGGGCGGATCTGTTTGCCCAGATCCGGACGCGGTGTGTCCGGTGCAGCACCTGCCGCTTGCCATTGCGCGAGCAGACCGTATTGCACCAGTTTGTTCGCTTCCATCTGTGCGGCGATCAGCTGCGCGACGTCGTCCGGATCGAGTTTGTGTTCGGTGGCCAGAGTTCGGGCATTGGCGATGACCTGCGCCTCTCGCGGGCTGTCCGGGATCGGCTTGCCGCTGTCCCACTTGGTCAACGCAACCAGATCGCCGATGCTCAGGCGTTCATTCAAAGTGGCCAGTAGCGGTTTCAATGAAGCAGGCGCCGCTGCGGGTGCGGCCGCCTGAGCGTAGGCGGCCGACAGAGCGAGGAGGGAGCCAAGCAGAAAATTTGCAACGTTACGCATGAACCGAGCCTCAATAGTCAGTGTCGAGAGAATCGCTGATTTACCACAGCCGCACACTGACACAAAGCGATGCCTGGCATTTACACAAATGCAAAACAGGCAATCAACGCCGATGGGAAATGTTGATTGCACGCTGCACGCAACTCACCGAAGCTATCGTCAATCAGGCCTGCCGCCGTCGAGATGGACCTCCATTCAATGCAAAGCGCCACCTTCGCCAAGCCGCTCTGGCAAACCTATCTGCTGTTTCTCGCGCCGATGGTGCTGTCGAACTTCCTGCAATCGATGTCCGGGACGGTCAACAGCATCTATATCGGCCAGATGCTCGGCACACAGGCGCTGGCGGCGGTATCCGGCATGTTTCCCGTCGTGTTCTTTTTCATCGCCCTGGTCATCGGCCTTGGAGCTGGCGCGGGCGTGTTGATCGGTCAGGCGTGGGGCGCGCGCGAAACGCACATGGTCAAGGCGATTGCCGGAGCGACGTTGCTACTGGGTGTGTTGATCGGTTTGGTCGCGGCGGTGCTGGGCACGGTGTTTGCGCGACAGGCACTGACGGGGTTGGGCACGCCGGCGGATGTGCTCGACGACGCGGTGGACTATGCCCACGTCATGTTGTGGATTCTGCCATCGCTACTGGTATTCGTGCTGTTCACCCAATTGCTGCGTGGTGTCAGCGATACGCTGTCGCCACTACTCGCGCTGATCGTCTCCACCGCCGTGGGGCTGGCGCTGACGCCAGCGTTGATTCGCGGCTGGCTGGGCTTGCCACCGTTGGGCATTCAGAGCGCGGCGTATGCCGGGCTGGCGGGGAATCTCTCAGCAATGGCGTGGCTGGCCTGGCGGCTGATCCGCAAGGGCCATCCGCTGGCGCCGGATCGAGAGTTCTTTGCCGCACTGCGACTGGATCGGGCCATTCTCGGCAAGGTCCTGCGCATCGGCCTGCCCACCGGCGTACAGATGATCGTGCTGTCGTTGTCGGAGCTGGTGATCCTGGCACTGGTCAACCAGCACGGCTCGCAAGCGACGGCGGCGTATGGCGCAGTAACGCAGATCGTCAACTATGTGCAGTTTCCGGCGCTGTCGATTGCGATCACCGCATCGATCCTCGGTGCCCAGGCGATCGGCGCCGGGCATTTGCAACGCATGGGGCCGATCCTGCGCACCGGGCTGTTGATCAACGTGTGCCTGACCGGTGGCCTGATTGTGTTGGGTTATCTGCTATCGCACTGGTTGCTGGGCCTGTTCCTGACCGAGGACTCGACCCGGGCGATGGCCGAGCATCTGCTGCACATCATGCTCTGGAGCCTGTTGGTGTTCGGCTTCCAGGCCATCATCGGCGGGATCATGCGCGCCAGCGGCACCGTCCTGATGCCGGTGGTCATTTCGATTGTCTGCGTGGTCGGCGTGCAGTTGCCGGCGGCGTACTGGCTCGATGGGCAGTTCGGTTTGCAGGGTGTGTGGATGGCTTTTCCGGTTGCCTATTTGGGGATGCTGATACTGCAGACGCTCTATTACAAACTGGTCTGGAAACACCAGAAGATCGAGCGGTTGATTTAGGCACGGCGGACAAACATTTCTCTGTCCCCCGAGACGAAAGCATCGTAGCGTATGCGCCCACAACAATAAGGGAATGACGAGGGTTCAAGTGGGAGCTTTTCGACTGCTGTTGGCGGTGTTGGTCGCTGTATCTCATATGGGCAAAAAGTTCGCCGGACTGAATCCTGGTGTGATCGCCGTCATCTCGTTCCTGATCATCAGTGGATTCGTCATGGCTTCGCTCATCGAGCGAAACTACCGTGAGCCGAGGAAGATCGGTCTGTTCTATATCGACAGGGCTCTGAGGTTGTATCCGCAATTTCTGGTCTACTTCGTCGCCTCGTGTCTGGTTATTCATTTTCTGTTGCCCGGTACGCCCCAAGCGGCTGAGCTGACATGGAAGACCCTGTCCACCAGTTTGCTCATGCTACCGCTTGGCTATTACATGTTCGGCGTCGGCGGGACCGAGATCCTGCCACCGGGCTGGTCGCTGGGGCTGGAAATGAGTTTTTATCTGTTGATCCCATTTCTGCTGATTTTCAAGACGCAGGGTGTCGCCTTTGCTGTCTCGGTCGGGATTTTTTTGCTGGCTTGCCTTGGCTTTATCAATACCGACGTCTATGGATATCGTCTGCTGCCGGGTGTGTTGTTCATCTTCCTGTGCGGCTGTTATCTATACCAACGCAATATCAGGGCAATGGTCGTTGTCACCGGCACAGCCGTTGCGGCGGGACTGCTGTTTGTAGCGATCATGGTCGGATGGATTGAGCGTCGTCCGTTCAATGCCGAAGTCACTCTGGGTATCGCCGTGGGCATTCCCTTGGTCTACCTGTTGACCAAACTGAAATTCCACCGGATGGACGAGTTCCTGGGCAATATCAGTTATGGCGTGTTTCTTAACCACTTTGTGGTGATGTATCTACTGCGGGGTTTTTGGCCCGTCGCGTATGACGCCTACGTTGTCGGAGCGGTGCTGGCGTTGTCATTTTTCTGCAGTGGCCTGACGTATTACTGCGTCGAGCGACCGGCGCTGAAGTTGCGTCACCACCTGCGCGGCAGGGCGAAGGAAAGGCCGGTTCAACCGGGGAGCGCCGAGAAAATTGTATCCCCTTTGGGTGAGCGTGAACTGGCATAACGCTCGGCTGTTTGCTTAAGTCAACCAAGGCCCTCGACGACACACGCCGCCCGGAGAATTCCATGACGTCGCGATTGCTGCTGGTTGCCGCGTTTACATCCTTTGTCATGGCCTGTGCGCAGGCCGCTGAATATAACCGGGTCAACACCAGCGCCAGCCAGATCAGTTTCACCTACAACCAGATGGGCTCGCGAATGTACGGCACCTTTGGCAAGTTCGAGGCGGCTCTGGATTTAGATACCGAAAACCTTGCCAACGCCCGCACCACCTTGCATATCGACCTGAGCAGCATTGACGCCGGCAGCGAAGACGCCAATACCGAGCTGGTGAAACCCGCCTGGTTCGATACTGAAAAATTCCCGCTCGCGGTATTCGAGTCCCGTCGTTTCACCCAGGTGGCCGAGCATCGTTACCAGGTCGCCGGTCAGCTCACGCTCAAAGGCATCACTCGCGATGTCGAAGTGCCGGTAGAGCTGAAACCGGACAACGCCATTGGCATTTTCGACGGCGAGCTGGTGCTCAACCGTGAGGAGTTCGGCCTCGGCGCAGGGGAGTGGGCGGACAGCGTGGTGTCGAAGGACATCTACATCAAATTCAGGGTGGTGGCGCCACAACAGTGACGGTTCGATAGATTCGGCGCGGTATGATGTCGCGGTTCGTCGACGGCTCTGATCATCGGCAACGTTTTTTATCGCCGGAGTTTGCCCATGCCACGCATCACCCACTACACCTCCCCATGCCCGGAAAGCGTCAACAGCCAGATCCTGCAAATGGTCGTCGATTACCTGACCGACATCAGTGCTGTCGGCCTCGGCCCGAGCAATCTGCTGTACAACGTTTATCAGTACGCGGTGGGTTATGAGGTGCATCTGTACCTCGAGGCGTTGAACGGCCAGAAGGGCACCGAGGTGGAATTGCTGGTGGCCACTGACGATGAGGATCCAGAGCAAGTCATCGGATTTCTCATCTGTCTGCCGGTGCAGGGCGATTGGGAGGCGTGCAGCGTCGCGTACATGGCGGTGCGTGAAGGCCATCGGCGCCAAGGTGTGGCGCGGGCGATGCTCGCGGACATGGTCGGGCGCTATCCGCATGCGGAACTGGCCTGCAGCATTGGCAAGGTGCCGTATTTCGAGGCGCTGGGTTTTGAAGTGATCGGCCAGCGCGAGACTCAGGTGCTGATGAGCACGCGGCATTACCGCAGCAACGGCTTGCGCGGGTTCATCGACACCACGCCGATCTACCGCTCGCTGGAAGTGCAGCAGATTCATACTTACTTGCTGCAGAAAAACGGCAAGCGCGCGATGCTCGATGCGGAAAAACAACGCGACCGCCATCTGGACCAGACCAGCCGCCACGTAGAAGAGTTTGTCCGTCAGCGCCTGACTCTGCACTGACCCGGCCAGTAAAAAGCCCTTGCTGCGCATTGCGCAACGAGGGCTTTTTTGTGCCTGCAATCTCAACCGATCTTGACGTTCATGGTGATGCGCGCGGTGAAGACTTTTTTGCCCTCGGTATCGTGAATGTCGACGTTGACCACCTTGTCGCCATCGCTTTGCCAATCCACACCTTCGGCGCTGGCCACGGCGGTGACGTCGGTTTTCGCCTTGGCCAGGTATTCCACGGTCATGCCCTTTGGAATCCAGCGCGCGCCGGGCGGGATCGAGACGTCGGTCATCATTCCGCCGGCCAGTTCCGCCGCGTTGCACAGGGCGATCGCATGCACCGTGCCAAGGTGATTGGTAATTTCCTTGCGAAACGGCACTTGTACGGTGGCGGCGTTCGGGCGCAATTCGCTGATCAGCGGATTGATGGTGCTGAAGTACGGGGCGAACTGACAGGCCATTTTGCTGAATGCATCCGCGCCGACGCTGTTGAACATGCTGAGAGATTGACTCATGGAAGCCTCACTGGGTGGTTTGCAGAATTATGTTCCGTTACAGAATAATGTTCTGTAACGGAACGGTATTCTGTTCGCGGCAAATCTGTCAACCTAGGCGCGATTTGTTCACGGGCACTTGATGCCTTTTTCAACCTCCGTTTTTGGACCCGAGCAGCATGGACACCGCCGATCTACTGGAGCGCAGCTACCCCGGCCGCCGCGCCGAACTCAAACGCGATATCTTTCGCAAGGCCCTGAGCCTGTTCAATGAACAGGGGATCGAGGCGACCACCATCGAGATGATTCGCGCCGAATGCGACACCAGCGTTGGCGCGATCTACCACCATTTCGGCAACAAGGAAGGGCTGGTCGCGGCGCTGTTTTTCACCGCGCTGGAGGATCAGGCGCGTTTGCGTGATGCGTATCTGGACGCGGCCAATACCACTGAAGAAGGCGTGCAGGCGCTGGTCTTCAGCTATGTCGACTGGGTCGAGCAGCAGCCGCAGTGGGCGCGTTTTCAGTACCACGCACGATTTGCAGTGACCAAAGGCCCGTTCAAGGAAGAGCTGGCCGAGCGCAACAAGACGCGCAACCTGCGCTTGGGCCAGTGGTTGGCCGAATCGGGTCGCGCCGCTGAGCTTAAGGATTTGCCTGCGGAGTTGCTGCCATCGCTGATCATCGGCCAGGCGGACAGTTACTGCCGGGCCTGGCTGGCAGGGCGAGTTAAGGGCAGTCCGATGGCTTATCGCGAAGTGCTTGCGCAGGCGGCATGGCGGTCGATTCGCGCCGAAGGTCTCGCCGAGAACTGAAATACGCAGACAAAAAAAGAGCCTCCAAGCTCTTTGATGCGGAGGAAGTAGAGCCCGTGAGGCTCAAGAGGCGTGTGAAGCAGAACTTGGGCTTGATTGGGAGTCAGTACACCCACGCCTACGCAGCGCCGGATCAATCCAGGCACCGCGTAGCTTCATCCTGGGAGCGTGCAATGGACGACTCAAGTACCGCCAATCGTCCCTGCACAATGCCGGTTCATGCCGGACGCGATCCCGGCCAACCGGATTTTTTCAGCGCCGCCAGAAGCGTCTGCGCATCCAGGCCCGGCACCGAATGGCCGTTGCCCTCGCTGCTGTCGCTGGCGAGCAGGGCATTGATGATCGCTTCTTCAACGGCTTCGGTCGCGGCCAGAAACAGCTCGCTGATGTGGTCGTTGTTGACCATGCGCAAGCCGTCGCAGGTGGCTGCGCGTTTAGCCTCGTAAGCGGCGGGCGGGACGTGATCATTGCCGGTGGCGAAGGCAATGAAGATGTCGCCGCTGTGGTCTTCGTTACCGCCGCCGGTGCGCGCCAGGCCCAGGCTGGCACGCTGTGCCAGGCGCGTGCATTGATGGGGCAGCAGCGGCGCATCAGTCGCCAGGCAAACGACGATCGAGCCCATGCCCGGGTGCGGCAGCGCTGCCCGCAGGAACGGTGAATCCTTCTGTTCCATATAGCGCCCGACCGGGTAACCATCGACGCGTAATTCACTGCGAATACCGTGGTTGGCCTGCACGATCGCGCCAACGGTCCAGCCACCCTGGGCAGCACTCAAACGGCGCGATGCGGTGCCGATACCGCCCTTGAACTCATGGCAGATCATGCCGCTGCCACCACCCACCGCACCTTCGACTACCGGCCCATCCACGGCGCCGTTCAGTGCCTCGGCGACATGCTCGGGCTTGACGTGAAAGCCGTTGATGTCATTGAGCAGTCCATCGAAGGTTTCCAGCACCACCGGCATATTCCAGTAAAGCCGCCCGTCATCCGGCTGTTGCTCACGGTCCAGCACAATCAGCGCATCCCGCACCACACCCAGGCTGTGGGTGTTGGTAAAGGCAATCGGACTGGTCAGCAGGCCGGCCTCGCGAATCCATTCCAGGCCGGTCGCATCACCGTTGCCATTGAGTACATGCACGCCGGCAAAGCACGGTTGCTGGCTGGTCGAGCCGGGGCGCGGCTCGATCAGCGTGACGCCGGTGCAGATGTCACGGCCGCTGCTGCTGCGACCGCGTACATTGCTGTGACCGACGCGCACGCCCGGCACATCGGTGATGGCATTGAGCGGGCCGGGTTGCATCTGGCCAATGAGGATGTCGAGATCACGGGCACGCGGATTCATAAGATTCAGTCTCTTCATTGAAAAGGTCGGGCGGCTTACCGCTCGGATGAGGCAGGCAGATTTCTCGCGCGGACTATTGGCCGTTCTTGACCTTGCTCCACACCCGCGTACGCACGCGTTCGGCGGCTTTGGGCAAGGGTTCGAGGGTGTAGAGGGTGGCCATGGCGGCGGGGGACGGGTAGACCGCCGGGTTGTCGCGAGTTGCTGCTGCCACCAGCTTTGTCGCGGCCCGATTGCCATTCGGGTACGACAAGTGATCACTGACCGGCGCGATCACCTCCGGTCGCAGCAGGTAATCGATAAACGCCAGGCCCTGGGCGCGATTGGGCGCGTCCTTGAGCAGTACCAGAGTGTCGAACCACACCGGCGCGCCTTCCTTTGGCAGGCTGTAGGCGATCTTTACGCCGTTATTGGCCTGCTCGGCGTTGGTCTTGGCTTCGAGCATCGCCCCGGACCAGCCAACCGCCACGCAGATATTGCCGTTGGACAGATCGCTGATGAACTTCGAAGAGTTGAAGTAGGCGATGTGCGGGCGCAGCCTGAGCAGCAGTGCTTCGGCTTTTTTGTAGTCCTCGGGATCGGTGCTATTGGGCGGCAAACCCAGGTAATGCAGGGCGACCGGCAGCATCTCCGACGGCGAATCGAGCATCGCCACGCCGCACTCGCTCAGTTTGGCCAGATTGGCTTCGTCGAACAGCAACTCCCAGGAATCCACCGGCGCTTTGTCACCCAACGCGGCGCGGACTTTTTCGACGTTGTAGCCGATGCCGTTGGTACCCCACAGGTAAGGCACGGCGTACTGATTACCCGGATCGTTGACCGCAAGTTTTTCCAGCAGATCGGGGTCGAGGTTTTGCCAGCCTGGCAGTTGATCGCGAGGCAACGGAGCGAGGGCGCCGGCCTTGATCAGGGTCGGCAGGCTGAAGTTGCTCGCCACGACAACGTCGTAGCCGCTGCGGCTGGTCATCAGTTTGCCTTCGAGCACTTCGGCGCTGTCGAAGGTGTCGTACACCGGCCGGATGCCGCTGTCGCGCTGGAAATCGTGCAGCGTGTTCGGCCCGATGTAGTCGTACCAGTTGTAGACATGCACGCTCGGTACGTCTGCCGCCATGGCGACCGAGGAGAGACAAAAACAGGCCAGCAGGCCCGGGTTGATAGATCCACGGTGACGACGCATGATGCGGCACTCCTGGCCTGTCGCAGGCCGGTGAGGAACTGGAGTGGTCAGGCTAACGGGCCGGTCACACCAGCCCCATTCCCATCATGGGTTACTCGAAAGGGGTAGTGCGTGGACGCGTTGTTGCAGGAACTGCCGGTGCATCAGAGTCTGGCGCGGGTATTTTCCCACCTCGGGCAGGAGGGTTTCTGGCGCGCGCTGGTCGACACCCTGCGCCTGCTGGTGCCGCTGGACAATGCCCTCGTCGCCCTGATGCAGCCCGGCCAGCCGCCGCGTTTGCTGATCGACTTCGACAGCAAGGGGGGCGTGGACGACCAGCAGGAGCTGGCCGGTTATACCGCCGGCATGTACCTGCTCGATCCGTTCTATCAAGCCGCCGTCAGCGGGATCAGCGACGGCCTGCACAGCCTGACGTCCGTTGCGCCGGATCAGTTTCTGCACAGCGAGTATTACCAGAGCTACTTTCGTGCCGTGGTGGGCGAGGATGAATTGCAGTTTCTGATCAACGTCGAAGGCGCGGTACTCGGCTTGTCCCTGGGCCGCTCGACCGCGTTTGGCATGGCCGAGCAGGGCCGACTGTTGTGCATTCGTGATTGGGTATTGGCGGCGATGCATCGCCACATGCAGTTGCTGCCGCCGCAAGGGCCGGTGGCTGACGCGGTGGTGGGTGATCTGGCGACGCTGCTGGACCGTTTCGATGCCCGGCTGACCGTGCGCGAGATCGACACGGCGCGTCTGATCCTGCAGGGCTTTTCCAGCAAGGCGATGGCCCAGCAGATGGGGATTTCGCCGGAGACCGTGAAAGTGCATCGACGTAATCTCTATCACAAGCTCAACGTCACCGGGCATGGTGAGTTGTTTGCACTGGTGCTGCGGCCGACGGCTTTTTGATCAACACAGAACTTGTGTGGGAGCGAGCCTGCTCGCGAAAGCGGTGTATCAGTCAACAAAATTGTTATCTGACACTGCGCTTTCGCGAGCAGGCTCGCTCCCACAGGTGAACTTACGCTGTGTTAGTGGCTGCGCTGGAAGACCAGGGCTTTCAGGCCGCTCTCTGGATCGATATCGGGAAACTCCGGCGGATTGTCCAGCCGATGATCGAAGCGCAGGCTTGGCGCTTCCTGGGTCACGCCATCAATCAGAAAGTCGGAACCGAACGACGGATCGTTCATGCACGCCAGCACCGTACCTTGCGCGGTCAGCAGTTCCGGCAAGCGGCGCAATACGCGTTGATAGTCCTTGGTCAGCAAAAAGCTGCCTTTCTGAAACGACGGCGGGTCGATGATCACCAGATCGTACGGGCCGCTGTTGATCACTTTGCCCCAGGATTTGAACAGGTCGTGGCCGAGAAAGCTGACCTTGCTCAGGTCGTGGCCGTTCAAACGGTGATTGTCGCGACCTCGGCTCAGGGCCGCACGGGACATGTCGAGATTCACCACATGGCTGGCGCCACCCTCGATTGCCGCTACGGAAAAGCCGCAGGTGTAAGCGAACAAGTTCAACACCCGCTTGCCCGCTGCCTGTTCACGGACCCAGTTGCGTCCGTAACGCATATCGAGAAACAGCCCTGCGTTCTGCTTGCGTCCCAGGTCGACGCGGTACTGCAAGCCGCCCTCGACGATGGTCATTTCTTCGATTTCCTCACCGATCAGCCATTCGGCCGTGCTTTGCGGCAGATAACGGTGCTGGATCAGCAAACTGTGCGCGCCGGACTGCTGCCACTCGGCCGAGGCGGCGAGGTGCAATAGCCAATCCCGCAGATCTTGCAGCTGCTCAGGCGCCGGTTCCTTGAACAGCGACACCAGCACCACGCCCTGCAACCAGTCCACGGTCAGTTGCTCCAGCCCCGGCCAGCAGCGTCCGCGCCCGTGAAACAAACGGCGGGTTTCGCTGGGCGCCGTTGCCAGTGCGGGCAGCAAATGAGCGTGGAGGGTAGCGAGGGCTTCAGGGTTCATGGATCAGGATCGGCCAGGCAAAGGGCCGGCATTTTAACCACAAATGAGGGGATTCGATGGGCGCCGCGCTTCGAAAAACAACACCTTGGCGAAATCCTCTGTATCAAAAATGAATTTCTACAGGGCGCGCTGCTCATACCAGATAAGCAGCGGATTCAAAACCGCTTATCAAAAATGTAATTCGGGGGAGTGCTGTTCATGTGCCCTACACCTACGTCGAGCGCGCACCTTCCTGGCGGGTTGATTCTGGTTGTCGAGGACGATCCGTTGATTCTGGAGTTTCTTTGCGAAATTCTTCAGGAGGAAGGGTTCAAGGTCGAACCGCAAACCAGCGCCGACGCCGCCTCACTGTATCTGGAAGAACACGCGGCGAACGTCGCGCTATTGCTGACCGACATCACCATGCCCGGCACGCTTAACGGCGCCGACCTGGCGAATCTGGTCGGCGATCGCTGGCCGGAAAAACCGGTGATGGTCATGTCCGGCTACGAGACGCCCGAGACCTCCGGGGTCAAGCATTCGGTGGCGTTCATCAAGAAGCCGTGGGCGATCGGTCAATTGCTCGACTGTGTGGAAAGTGCGTTCAAATCCAAGGCCCCGCAGTTGCACTGACAAGTGCTACATTGCCGGGCCAGGCTGCCCGGCCAACTGTCAGAGGATTTGTTCTTTTGTCTGCACAAGCATCGGTTTTTGATCGCGCATTCGGCGCGTTCCTGTTCGACATGGACGGCACCGTCCTCAATTCCATCGCCGCCGCCGAGCGCATCTGGTCAGCGTGGGCGGTGCGTCATGGTGTTGATGTCGAGACGTTTTTGCCGACCATACATGGCGCACGTGCGATCGACACCATCACCCGGCTGAATCTGCCGGGAGTGGATGCCGATGAACAAGCGGCGTTCATCACCGCAGCGGAAATCAATGACGTTGAAGGCATTGTCGAGATTCCTGCGGCGGCGGCATTTCTCAACGGTCTGCCGAAAGATCGCTGGGCAATGGTGACTTCTGCGCCTCGCGATCTGGCGTTGCGGCGGATGGCGGCGGCGGGTATCCCCGAGCCGGCGGTCATGATCACGGCGGAAGATGTAAAGGCTGGCAAGCCTGATCCTGCGGGTTATCTCTTGGCTGCAAATGAGCTGGGAGTCGAGCCGGCTGACTGTCTGATTTTTGAAGACGCCACGGTTGGTATTCAGGCTGCGGAAGCGGCGGGCGCGGCGTTGATGATCATCACCACCACGCACCAGCACCCGATCGAAACGGCGCATGCGACGTTGGCCAGTTACGATGCGATCGGCGTCAGGGTCGGCGCCGATGGTCTGCTTCGTCTGACGGAAATCTGATCTGTTCCGAAATGCCCCTCACCCTAGCCCTCTCCCGGAAGGAGAGGGGACTGACCGGGGGATATTCAGGTAATACGCCGACGTGAAAGGTCTTCTCTGAATCCATAATCGCTATGGTCTTTCAGGTCGAGGGCAAACTCAGCACAACTCGATCGGTTCCCTCTCCCCCGGGAGAGGGCTAGGGTGAGGGGCTACGGTCTGCCAGACACAGGGGATCGTCGATCAAACAACATCCCCGTCACCGGTCGGCAGCTCAACCATGCCGGCAATATCGCAACTACGCTGATCCATGCTTGTGAAATCGTCGCCAAAGTCGAGCGCGGTGGAACTCCTTGCTAATGAGGTAAACGCATGAAGATTGATCTGAGTGGAAAACTGGCCATCGTTAGCGGCAGCACTGCCGGCATCGGTCTGGGCATCAGCCAGTCGCTGGCCGAAGCCGGGGCGACGGTGGTGGTGATCGGTCGTGACACGGCAAAGGTCGAGCAGGCGCTGGCGAGCATACGCGAAGCGGTGCCCAGCGCGCAGTTGCGCGGTCTGACCGCTGATCTGGGCACGGCCGAGGGCGCGGAAAAGCTGTTCGCCGCCGAACCGCGCGCGGACATTCTGGTGAACAACCTCGGCATCTTCAACGACGTCGATTTCTTCGAGACTCCCGACAGCGAGTGGACGCGCTTCTACGAGGTCAACGTGATTTCCGGCGTGCGCCTGGCGCGGCATTATGTGCCGGCGATGGTTGAGCAGGGCTGGGGCCGGGTGATCTTTCTGTCATCGGAATCCGGCGTGGCGACGCCGGCGGACATGCTCAATTACGGCGTGACCAAAAGCGCCAACCTCGCGGTGTCCCACGGCCTGGCCAAACGTCTGGCTGGTACCGGTGTCACGGTCAATGCAATCCTGCCGGGGCCGACTTTCACGGATGGTCTGCAGGACATGCTCAGAGACGCGGCCGCCGAGTCCGGGCGCGAGCTGCGCGACGAAGCCGACGCCTTTGTGCGCAAGGCCCGTCCGACCTCGATCATCCAGCGCGTGGCGGATGTTTCGGAAGTGGCGCATCTGGTCACGTACATTGCTTCACCACTGTCCTCGGCCACCACGGGCGCAGCCTTGCGCGTTGATGGCGGTGTGGTCGACAGCCTGACTATCTGAATTTTCCAAAAGAGAGGTTTTATGCCAACTGCATCCGCAACCATCGACATCCCGGCCTCGGCCGATCAGGTCTGGCAATTGATCGGCGGCTTCAACACGCTGCCGGACTGGCTGCCGTTGATCACCAACAGCGAACTGAGCGAAGGCGGGCGAGTGCGCACCCTGCACACCGCTGACGGCGGCGTAGTGGTCGAACGTCTGCAGACTTTCGACAACGCTGCCCGAACGTACAGCTATTCGATCGAACAGGCACCGTTTCCGGCCAGCGATTACCTGGCGACGATCAAGGTTGAAGCCCAAGGGCATGGCGCGCGGGTGACGTGGTCGGGGCGCTTCAATGCGGTCGGCGTGAGCGATGAAGAAGTGGTGGCGCTGTTCAACGGCATCTACCAGGGCGGGCTCGAAGCCTTGCGGGCGAATTACCCGACCTGAGACGCCGATCGTTCCCACGCTCTGCGTGGGAATGCAGCCCGGGACGCTCTGCGTCCCATTTCGAAAGCCGGAACGCGGAGCGTCCCTTGAGGCATTCCCACGCGGAGCGTGGGAACGATCGGCGCGAGACGTCAGGCCTGACTGATCAAACTCTGCCGACAATCCAGCACCAGTTTCGCCCCACCCAAATCACTGCCGCCCACCTCAAGACTGAAGCCGTGCAGGCTGACTATCGCCGCAACGATCGACAACCCCAGACCAAAACCACTCTGCGGCTGGCCACCCTCGGTGCGGTAAAACCGCTGGAACACCGCCTCACGTTCCGCCTCGGGAATCCCCGGGCCTGAATCGTGCACCTCGATCCGCGTCTGCCCACCGGCATTGACCCCACGCAACATCACCGTGCCGCCGGGCGGGGTGAATTTGATCGAGTTGCTCAACAGGTTCGCCAACGCTTCGAACAGCAGTGCGCGGTCGCCATTGAGCGGCGGCAGCGTCTCCGGCATGTTCAACTGGAAACGCAGATCGCCTTCCTCGGCCAGCGGCAGATAGAACTCGTGCAACTCCTCCAGCAAACGCACCGGATCAAGTTCGACGAAACCTGAACGGCGCTGGCGATCCTCCAGCTCGGAAATCCGCAACAAACCGCGAAAGCGCGCCATCAGGGTATCCGCTTCAGCCAGTACCAAGTCCAGTTGCGCCGCTTCTTGCGAACCTTCGCCGGCCTGTTGCTGCATGCGATACAACTGCGCGCGCAGGCGGGTCAGCGGCGTGCGCAAATCGTGGGCGATGTTGTCGCAGACGCCTTTGACCTCGTTCATCAAGCGCTCGATGCGCTCAAGCATGGCGTTGACGATGGCGGCGAGCATGTCCAGTTCATCGCGGCGATTGGACAGCGGCAAGCGGTGCGTCAGGTCGCCGGCAACGATGGCCTGGGCGCTGTTCTGGATCGCGCGGATGCGCTGCAACGGTCGACGCCGCAGCAGATGCCAACCGGCGACCCCGGGAATAATCGTCAACGACACGCCCCAGAACAACGCGTGCAAAATGATCCGCGTCACCGCGAACAGCGAGCCATTGTCACGCAGCAGCACCAGCCAGCGCCCGTCACGGGTTTGCGTGGCTACGGCATCGCAGCTGTCGCTCGGCAGGGTCGGGTCATCGGAATCGGCGCACTCGGCGAGCATATGGATCTTGCCATCCAGCGGCAGTCCTTCGGGAATTTGCTGGAGTGCGCCGCCCAGGTAAACACCGTCAGCGCTGAACAGACCATAGGCGTCGATACCGCGAATATCGAAGGTCATGCTGGCCGCGAGCGCGTCTTCGAGTTGCTCGCCGCGAAAATGCGAGAACAGGTGCTGACGTTGCATCAACGAATGTTTGGCCAGTTTGTCGAGGTAGCCGGACACCTCGTAATACATGACCCCCATGAGGATCGCGCTCCACGCCACGAACAGCGAGCTGTACAGCGCCAGCAAGCGACTGCTGGAGGAGCGCCAGCCGTCAGACGGGTTCGGCAATGACATAGCCCGAGCCCCGTACCGTGCGGATCAGCGGAACGTTGCCGGCTGCGTCGATCTTCTTGCGTAGCCGGCCGATATGCACGTCGATGAGGTTGGTGCCCGGGTCGAAGTGATAACCCCAGACCTCTTCGAAAATCATCATCCGCGAGAGAATCTGGCCGCTGTTGCGCATCAGAAACTCGAGCAGTTTGTATTCGGTGGGCAACAGCGTCAGCACCTGCTCGGCGCGGCGGGCTTCGTGGCTGATCAGGTCGAGCTCGAGGTCGGCGACTTTCAGCGTGGTGGCCTGGGTGGCGACGCTGTTCTGCCGGCGCAGCAACACTTCGACCCGCGCGGCCATTTCATCGGTGGCGAACGGCTTGGTCAGGTAGTCATCGCCACCCGCGCGCAAGCCGCGCACGCGCTCATCGACGTCGGAGAGGGCGCTGATCATCAGAATCGGCGTCGCCACGCCCATGGTGCGCAGGGTGGTGACGATGGCCAGACCATCCAGCTCGGGCAGCATGCGGTCAAGGGTGATCAGGTCGTAGTTGCCGCTCACGGCGCGGTCGAGGCCTTCGCGGCCATTGTCGACCCAGTCGACGTCCAGCCCGTGGCTGCTCAGTTCGGCAACGATTTCCCGCGCGGTCACGGCGTCGTCTTCGATGGTCAAGATACGAGTCATAGGCAGGCCTGCTGATCGGTTCAAACGGAATGGCAGCATTTTGCCAAGAATTTGCCGTGGCGCTTTAAATTAACTTTCATCTTCGTCGCCTGGTGAATCAGAACTGATCGGATTTGCCACGCTTTGGTTAATGCAGAAAACCCGCAATCGGATGCGCTTTATTGCAAGTTGCACGGTCCGAGGAAGTTCAAGTTTTGTAACTCATTGAAAGAAGAGGAGTTATTAAAAGTGTGCGACTGGCACGGTCACTGCAATTCCTCACACGACGACTTGTAACACCATTTTTCATGCCTGGAGCACTACAACAATGAATAGATCCCCTGATGGCTATTATCCTGCCTTGGAAGAGTCGAGCAGCGTGTCAGGCGTGTCCTGGGGCGCGATCTTCGCCGGTGCTGCGGCTGCCGCCGCGCTGTCGATGATTCTGGTGCTGCTCGGGTTTGGCCTGGGCTTTTCGGCTGTATCACCGTGGGCCGGAGAAGGCGTCAGCGCCAAGGGCCTGGGCATTTCAACGATCGTCTGGCTGGCGGTGACGCAGATCATCGCTTCCGGCATGGGCGGCTACATTGCCGGCCGTCTGCGCGTTAAGTGGGCCAACATGCACGGTGACGAAGTCTACTTCCGCGACACCGCACATGGTTTCCTCGCCTGGTGCGTCGCTACTTTGGTGACCGCTGTGCTGGTGGTCGGTTCGGTCAGCAGCGTCGTCAGTGGCGGTGTGCAGGCGGGTGCCAACGTAGTCGGCGGTGCTGCCGGTGCGATGAGCCAGGCCGCCGGCTCTGCCGCAGCCAATACTGACAGCGATCAGTACGGCTACTTCGTCGACAGCCTGTTCCGCGATGATCGTCCTGCTGCCGTCAGCGATGACGCTGCACGCGGCACTGTGACCCGCATCTTCACGCAAAGCCTGGCCAACGGTCAGCTCAGCGCCGAAGACCGTACCTACCTCGCACAACTGGTATCGCAACGTACCAATCTGAGCCAGGCCGATGCTGAACGTCGTGTCGACGAAATCTACGCCAACACCCAGAAAGCCATCGCTGACGCCAAACTGAAAGCTCAGCAAGCGGCCGATACCGCCGCCAAAGTCGCTGCCTACACCTCGCTGTGGATGTTCGTCGCGCTGCTGGCCGGTGCGTTCTTCGCCAGCCTGGCAGCCACCTTCGGCGGTCGTCGTCGCGATGCAGTCGAGTACGTTGAAGTCGACACCTACACCACTACCACTCCGGTCCGTTAAAAAGGAGAGTCACCATGCGCTCATTACTGCTGTTTTTCCTCGGCGTACCGATCCCGATCATCATCCTGATCGCCCTGTTCGTACACTGATCCCTCTGAGGCAGGATGCCTCTGCCGCTTTCATCTTCGGGTGAAAGCGGCTTTTTGCATTCTGCGGGGCCAGTTCGTCTTCTCCAACTAACCGTTTCCATCCCGCCATCTTCACTGGCCTGGATCAATATTTCCCCTGGCGATATCGCCTACCGTAAATGATCCAGGCCTTTGCTGAGGTATGAGCTACAGTGCTTGTCGCGCACCTTGTTGCGCTGACGAAGTATCCGCGTCGACGTTGAAAACACAGCAATAAAAAAGCGTCGACGAGGCGTAGTGCAGCAAGGAGCTGTCACAACCTCAACTGAATCTTCACGGACGAATACCGTAATGAACTGCCTAGAAAGAACCTTCGATATCCAGCCCTTGGTGCAGGCGGACATGACCGTGCACATCAATGGCCAAGCGGTCAGCGCCGCCATCGGCGAAACCGTTCTCAGCGTCATCCAGTCCCTCGGCGTGCGCCAGATCGCACGCAACGATCACGATCAGATCAGCGGCGCCTATTGCGGCATGGGCGTATGCCAGTGCTGTCTGGTGAAAATCAACGGTCGGCACAAGCGCCGCGCCTGCCAGACCGTGGTGCGCGACGGCATGCTGATTGAAACCCAAGTCAACCGCGTCGTCGGGCAGGAGGTTGTATGAGCCTGCAACCGTTGATTGTCGGCGGCGGGCCGGCGGGAATGGCGGCGGCCATCGAACTGGCGCGCCACGGCGTGCGCTGCACCTTGCTCGAAGAGGCTTCGCGCCTCGGCGGCGTGGTCTATCGCGGGCCGCTGCGTGATGGTGTGCAACTGGATTATCTCGGCCCGCGTTATTCCGAAGCACTGGACAAACTGCACGGCGAATTTCAGCAGCAATCGGGGCTGATTGACGTGCGCCTCAACCATCGCGTGGTCGGCGCCGAAGGCACCCGCGCAGTGGTGGTGCTCGACGGTGATGAGCAACTGCACGAGATCGCTTATCCGCAACTGCTGTTGGCCGCTGGATGTCACGAACGCAGCGTGCCGTTTCCCGGCTGGACGTTGCCGGGAGTGATTCTGCTCGGTGGTCTTCAATTGCAGATCAAGAGTGGCGTGGTCAAGCCGCAAGGGCCGGTGATCATCGCCGGCACCGGGCCGTTGCTGCCGCTGGTTGCGACCCAGTTGCATGCCTCTGGCGTGCGCGTCGCCGGCGTCTATGAGGCTTGCGCATTCGGCAAGATCGCCCGCGAGAGTCTGGCGCTGCTGAACAAGCCGCAGCTGTTCCTCGACGGCTTGAGCATGCTCGCTTACCTCAAGTTGCACGGCATCCCGATGAAGTATGGTTGGGGCGTGGTTGAAGCCCATGGCGACGGCGAGCTGAAAAGCGTTAGCGTCGCGCCGTATTCGCCGACGTGGGAGGCAGATCTGTCGCGGGTCGAGCGTTTCGAAGCGCAGACGCTGGCGTTCGGTTACGGTTTTATTCCGCGCACGCAATTGAGCCAGCAGATGGGCCTTGATCACGGCTTCAGCGACGATGGCTACCTGCGTGCGCACGCCAATGTCTGGCAGCAAAGCAGCGTGGCGCATGTGCATCTGGCCGGCGACATGGGCGGGATCCGCGGCGGTGAAGCGGCGATGCTGGCGGGCAAGATCGCCGCCACTTCGATCCTGCTGCAACGCGGTGTGCTCGACGCCGAGCTGGCCCGGGTGCGCCGCGATCGTTACGCGAGCAAGCTCAGAGCCATCGTGCGCTTTCGTGCGGCGGTGGATCGCTACACCGAGCGCGGCGTTGGTCAGATCGCTTTGCCCGCAGCCGACACGGTGATCTGCCGCTGCGAACATGCGACCCGCGCCGACATCGATCTGGCGCTGGAGCAGGGTGTGCAAGACATCGCCAGCCTGAAAATGCGCACCCGCGTGAGCATGGGCGATTGTCAGGGGCGGATGTGCGTCGGCTATTGCAGCGATCGTTTGCGCCAGGCTACCGGACGTCAGGATGTCGGTTGGTTGCGCCCGCGCTTCCCGATTGATCCGGTGCCGTTTTCCGCGTTCCAGTCCCTCGGCAAGGAGGGCGCTTGCCATGAGTAAGTTCTACGACGTGGTCATTGCCGGTGGCGGAGTGATCGGCGCCTCCTGCGCCTACCAATTGTCCAAACGCAAAGATCTCAA
The DNA here is from genome assembly GCF_030687105.1 of Pseudomonas sp. FP1762. Taxonomy (NCBI): domain Bacteria; kingdom Pseudomonadati; phylum Pseudomonadota; class Gammaproteobacteria; order Pseudomonadales; family Pseudomonadaceae; genus Pseudomonas; species Pseudomonas sp. FP1762. Next base: position 3,683,706 of record NZ_CP117458.1, on the reverse strand, counting down.
GGTGGCACTGATCGACGCCAAGCGCCCCGGCAATGCGACCCGTGCTTCGGCGGGTGGTTTATGGGCGATCGGCGAGTCGGTCGGCCTCGGTTGCGGGGTGATTTTCTTTCGCATGATGTCGGCCAACCGCAAGCGCGAAACCCAGGGCGCAGCGGTGGCGGTGGACGCCAGTACGCCGCATATCTTGCCGGCGTCGTTTTTCGATTTTGCCTTGCAGTCCAACGCGCTGTACCCGGCGCTGCACCGCGAGCTGAAAGACAACCACGGCATGGATTGCAAGTTCGAGAAGACCGGATTGAAATTCGTGATCTATGACGATGAAGACCGGCTCTACGCCGAGCACATCGTCGGCTGCATTCCGCATCTGGCTGATCAAGTGCGCTGGCTCGATCAGGCGGCGTTGCGCGCGGCGGAACCGAGTGTCAGCCATGAGGCGCACGGGGCGCTGGAGTTTCTCTGCGATCATCAGGTCAGCCCGTTCCGCCTCGCTGATGCCTACATGGAAGGCGCGCGGCAGAACGGCGTCGATATCTTCGTCAACACCAACGTCACCGGCGTGCTGCATCACGGCACTCGCGTGACGGGTGTGCAGACGGCGGAGGCGGGGGTGTTCCACTGCAAGACGCTGATCAACGCCGCCGGTGCCTGGGCGGCGGATCTGAGTGAGTGGGCCACGGGGATTCGCATTCCGGTGAAACCGGTGAAAGGGCAGATTCTGCTGACCGAACGCATGCCGAAAATCCTCAACGGCTGCCTGACCACCAGCGATTGCTACGTGGCGCAAAAGGACAACGGCGAAATCCTTATCGGCAGCACCACCGAAGACAAAGGCTTCGACGTCACCACCACCTACCCGGAAATCGCCGGGCTGGTGCAGGGCGCGGTGCGCTGTCTGCCGGAGCTTGTGGACGTCAATCTGAAGCGCACCTGGGCGGGGCTGCGCCCGGGCTCGCCGGATGAGTTGCCGATCCTCGGGCCGATGCGTGGGGTCGAGGGTTATCTGAATGCTTGCGGGCACTTCCGCACCGGCATTCTGACCTCAGCGATTACCGGTGTGCTGCTGGATAAACTGGTGAATGACGAGCCCTTGCCGCTGGATATCACGCCGTTTCTGGCGGATCGGTTTGCAGTCACAGCCGTCGAGCCTGCGCCCGCGCTGGAACTGGTCTGACCCAATCCCCTGTGGGAGCGAGCCTGCTCGCGAATGCAATCTGTCAGTGAAGTATTGGGTGACTGATACGACGCTTTCGCGAGCAGGCTCGCTCCCACAGTTGGTTCTGGGCAAGGCACGATCAGGATTTTCGGGCTTCCTCTTCGAGCTGATCCGATTCAAACAATTTGGCCAGTTCCGCCCGGGCTTCCTGGGCGGTCTGCAGGACTTTGGCGGCATCGTCGTAGACGGCGTGTTGCGCCTCCAGCACCTGTTCGTCGTGATGCTTGAAACGCTTGATCCGCGCATCGGCCTGGGCTTGCGTCAGACCGAGGCCGACCAGCGTGCGCCGGCTCATTTCCAGACTCGAATAATAGGTCTCACGAATCGCTTCCGCGCCGACATCAACCAGGCGATGCACGTGCTGACGGTTACGCGCGCGGGCGATGATTTTCATGTGCGGATACAGCTTGTGCACCACTTCGGCAGTCTTGATGTTGGTCTCCGGATCGTCCGTGGCGATGACGAAATATTCCGCCTCGCCGACCTTCGCCGCGTGAAGGATTTCCGGGCGCATCGGGTCGCCGTAGAACACCGGTACGCCGCCGAAGCTGCGTGACAGTTCGATGGTTTCCACCGAGGTGTCCAGCGCAACGAACTTGATGTTCTGCGCGCGCAGAATCCGCGCCACGATCTGGCCCATCCGGCCCATGCCGGCAATCACCACGCGCGGCGCTTCGGTGTCGATTTCGCGGAATTTCTCCGGCACTTCCACCGGCTGCACTTTCGGGCTGACCAGACGCGCGCAGATCAACAGCAACAACGGCGTCAGCGCCATCGACAGGGTGATGGTCAGCACCAGCAGGTCGTACAGACGCGGCTCGAACAGGCCCTGATCGCGACCGATCTTGAACACCACGAACGCAAACTCACCGCCGGCGGCAAGGACGATGCCGAGGCGGATTGCGCTGATCTTGTTCAATCCTCCTGCCAAGCGCCCAACCACGAACAGCAGCGGCAATTTCAGACCGATCAGCAACAAGGTCAGGCCCAATACGGTGATCGGCGCGCTCAACAACAGGCTGAGATTGGCGCCCATGCCGACGCTGATGAAAAACAGCCCGAGCAGCAGGCCCTTGAACGGTTCGATCTGCGCTTCCAGCTCATGCCGGTATTCCGAATCCGCCAGCAGCAGTCCAGCGAGAAACGCACCCAGCGCCATCGACACACCGACCAGATCCATCAGCCACGCCGTGCCGATCACCACCAGCAACGCGGTGGCGGTGGACACTTCCGGCAGCCCGGTTTTTGCCACCACGCGGAACACCGGACGCAGCAGATACCGTCCGCCGATCACCACCACGGCAATGCCGCCGAGCACCTGCAAGCTGTGACGAATATCGTCGGCGGTGCTGGTGTGATGATCGACGCCGGCGAGCATCGGCACCAGGGCGATCAATGGAATCGCGGCGATGTCCTGGAACAGCAGAATCGCAAACGCGAGACGCCCGTGGGGGCTGGTCAGTTCCTTGCGTTCGGCGAGGCTTTGCAGGCCGAACGCCGTGGAGGAGAGCGCCAGACCGAGGCCCAGGACAATCGCGCTGTTCAGCGGCTGGCCGAACACCGCCAGTGCCAGCACGCCGATCACCGAAGCGGTCAACAGCACCTGCGCCAGACCGACGCCGAACACCGATTTGCGCATCACCCACAAGCGCCGCGGCGACAATTCGAGGCCGATGATGAACAGCAGCAACACCACGCCCAGCTCGGAAATATGCGCAACGCTTTGCGGGTTGCCGATCAGACCGAGCACCGACGGGCCGATGATCACCCCGGCAAACAGATAACCGAGCACCGCGCCCAGTTGCAGACGTTTGGCCAAAGGCACGGTGAGCACGGCCGCGAACAGAAACACGACGGCGGCTTGCAACAGATTGCCTTCATGGGGCATGGAACGACTCCTGACTACGGCTACGGCGGGGGTGACAAGGATAAGGGTTACGCGGTCTCCAGACCATTCGAGAACCAATGTGGGAGCGAGCCTGCTCGCGAATGCGCCGGGTCAGCCACCTATCCATTGACTGATGCCCCGCGTTCGCGAGCAGGCTCGCTCCCACAAGGGCAGCTTCCATCAGGTCTGTAATAATTTGCATCAACTAGTTACATTTATAACCCCTGCGCATCAATTTCCGGAAACGCCATGGCCATCAACTTCGACCTCAACGACCTACAAGCCTTTCGCGCGGTGGTCGAGCAGGGCAGTTTTCGCAAGGCTGCCGACACTGTGCGCCTGTCACAACCGGCGCTGAGCCGGCGCATTGAAAAGCTCGAAGATGCCCTCGGCGTGAAACTGTTCGAGCGCACCACGCGCAAGGTCAGCCTGACCCAGGCCGGGCGCGGCTTCATGCCCAGCGTCGAACGCTTGCTGGATGATCTCGACATTGCCTTGCTCGGCATCAGCGAAGTCGCCTCGACCCGTCTGGGCCATGTCACCGTCGCCTGCGTGCCCTCGGCGGCCTACTACTTCATGCCCCGCGTGGTCGCGCGCTATCACCAGCAGTTTCCGCGGATCAAGGTCAAAGTCCTCGATTCCAGCGCTCACGATGTGTTGAGTGCGGTGGTCAATGGCGAGGCGGATTTCGGTTTGAGTTTTCTCGGCACGCAGGATGCCAAAGTCGAGTTCGAACCGCTTGTGCAGGAGTGCTACGTTGTCGCCTGCCGCCGCGATCATCCGCTGGCCGGGCGCAGCAGCGTCAGTTGGGACGAGTTCTATCAGCAGGATTACATCGCGCTGGACAAGACTTCGGGCAATCGCTTTCTGCTTGATCAGGCCTTGGGCGGGGTGGTGCCGCAGCGTCAGAGCATCTGCGAGACGCGGCATGTGACGACGATGATCGGCTTGGTGGAGGCGGGGCTGGGCGTGGCGGCGGTGCCGTTGATGGCGATGCCCGGGCCGGATCATCCGATCCTGACGCGGGTGCCACTGATTGAGCCGCAGGTGATGCGCAGTGTCGGCATCATCAAGCGCCGGGATCGCACGTTGACCCCGGCGGCACTGGAACTGGAGCGGCTGGTCGTGGAGATGCGCGTCCAGCCGCCAGCGATCAACGCTTGACCGAATCCAGCCCGGTGGCCTGTACATCAGCCTGAGCGGCCGGTGCAGCGAGGTAGGCGAGCAGGGCCTTGGCTTCTTCCGGATGCTCGGCCTTGACCGGAATGCCAGCGGCAAAACGTGTCACCGACTGCACCGATTCCGGAATCTTCGCGACGAAGCTTACGCCCGGCACCGGCAGCAATTCGCTGACCTGCTGGAAGCCCAACTGATAGTCGCCAGTGGCAACCACCGAGCCGACCGGGATCCTGGCAATCATTTTCGCCTTCGGTTTCAGCTGGTCTTCGATGCCGAGTTTCTTGAACAACTGCTGCTCGATGTACACGCCGCTGGCGCTGTCGGAGTACGCCACTGACTGTGCGTCGAGCAGGGTTTTCTTCAGGCCATCGACGCTGCTGATGTCCGGTTTCGCCGCGCCTTCACGCACCACCATGCCGATCCGCGAATCCGCCAGTTCAACGCGGGAGGCCGGGTCGACTTTGCCTTGTTTGATCAGCTCATCGAGGGCGTAACCGACCATGATCACCACGTCGGCGTGCTCACCGCGTGCCAGACGATTGGGAATCGCTTCCGGCGCCTTGCCCATCGACGGGCCGAGGCTGGTGGTGAGCGTGTTGCCCGTTGCGGCGGCGAATTTCGGCCCGAGGATCTTGTAGGCGGCAGTGAAACCACCGGAGGTCATCACGCTGAGTTCTTCGGCCTGGGCCGCGAAGTTGAGGGCGAGACCGGCGAGCAGGGCGGTGACAGTAAAGAGTTTTTTCATGGCGAGTATTCCTCAGGCCGCGACAGGTTGCAGACGACCACCGGCACGGCGGTACAAGTAAAGAGTGGCGCACAGCGCGCACAGGGCACCGATGCTCATCCAGTAGCCTGGCGCGGCTTTGTCGCCGGTGTACTGGATCAGGAAGGTCGACATCGCCGGGGTGAAACCGCCGAAGATCGCCGTGGCCAGGCTGTAAGCCAGGGAGAAACCGGCGACGCGCACTTCCACCGGCATGATTTCGGTCAGCGCCGGAATCATCGCGCCGTTGTACAAGCCGTAAATGAAGGACAACCACAGCAGCGACAGCAGCATGTTGGTGAAGCTCGGCGCCTGCACCAGGAACGACAGCGCCGGATAAGTCGTGGCCAGTGCAAGCAAGGCCATGCCGATCAGCACTGGGCGACGGCCGATACGGTCGGACAACGCACCACCAATCGGCAGCCAGAAGAAGTTCGACACGCCCACCAGCAGCGTTACCAGCAACGCGTCGGATGTGCTCAGGTGCAGCACGGTCTTACCGAAGGTCGGTGCGTACACGGTGATCAGGTAGAACGCGGTGGTGGTCAGCGCGACCATCAACATTCCGCCGAGTACCACGCCCCAGTTCTGGCCGAGGGTGCGGAACACTTCGCGCATGCTTGGACGGTGTTTGCGTGCGGCGAACTCTTCGGTTTCCGCCAGGTTGCGGCGCAGGAAGAAGATGAACGGGACGATCATGCAGCCGACGAAAAACGGAATGCGCCAGCCCCAGGCGGCCACGGCTTGCGGCTCCATCCACTGGTTCAGACCGTAGCCCAGCGCTGCCGCGACGATGATCGCCACTTGCTGGCTGGCCGACTGCCAAGCGGTGAAAAAGCCTTTGCGGCCCGGCGTAGCGATTTCGGACAGATACACCGAGACACCGCCCAATTCCGCACCGGCCGAGAAGCCTTGCAGCAGCCGCCCGATCAACACCAGCGCCGGGGCGAACAGGCCTATGGTTTCGTATCCGGGCACCAGCACAATCAATATCGTGCCGCTGGCCATGATCGACAGGGTGACGATCAGACCTTTGCGCCGGCCGACGTCATCGATGTATGCGCCGAGCACAATGGCGCCCAGCGGACGCATCAGGAAGCCTGCGCCGAACACCGCAAAAGTCATCATCAAGGAGGCGAACTCGCTGCTCGCCGGGAAGAACACCGCCGCGATCTGCGTGGCGTAGAAGCCGAACAGAAAGAAGTCGAACTGTTCGAGGAAGTTGCCCGAGGTCACCCGGAAGATGGCACCGGCTCGCGAGCCGTTGGTTGGGATTGAGGCTGTCATTGAAAAGTACTCCACCGCTTTTATGACGTGCGCTACGGAGAGGCGGCGCACGGTTTTTATTGAGGTGGATGGTGGCGCAGATGTAACAATCTGTTAATTGCATTGTTGGCATGGATTGATGTGTGGGGCGGATCAATGGCTTCAGTGCCTGGCGCATTTGTGGGAGCAAGCCTGCTCGCGAAGGCGCCTGGTCAAGTGATGATTTGTTTCGGTCGACCGGGTACATATCCGTTGCTGCGGTAACGGCTGCTTAAGGTTTCGCCCTTACGGCGAGTCACCTTTTCCAAACGCCGAAAAGGTAACCCAAAAGGCTTGCTCCCACGTTCGGCCCCTCGCGGGCTCGGGGTTCCTTCGCTGCGGGCAGCTGCGCTGCTTTGCTTTTCTGGTGGGGGCGAGCCTGATCGCGACGACGGCCTGCAGGTGAACCCGTTTCCATCGAATTCACGCGATCCAACTGTAGGAGCTGCCGAAGGCTGCGATCTTTTGATCTTGCTTTGCTTTGCTTGGTTTTGTAGGAGAGGACCGGAGCTCAGGTCAATAATTGCGCTGTAATACAAAACCCTGCGGGAGCTGGCTTGCCAGCGATGGTGGTCTGATGGACAAAGCCTTCTGACGGCCACCTCCGGCAAAAAACAAGGAATGTTTCCTGCGCCACGCAGTCGGAGTTCAGGTACTACTCATCTGAAAGAGGTTCACCGATGAACAGCAAAACCCTAATCGCCAGCCTGGCCCTCGTTGCCGGCATTGCCGGGATCACGCCCGTTGTTCAAGCGGCGCAAACCTCCAGCGAACCCGCCGTGCAATCGCCGACCAGCGACCGCCAGTTGAAGGTCAACGACCGCGCACCGGAAATGTACCAGCGCGAAGACAAGGCGCTTAAGAACTGGAAAGCCAAAGGTCTGAAAGCGCCGATCGAGCAGGCGCAGTGGGTGCAGATCAATGACAAGTACGTGATGGTGATGATCACCAACGGCACGATTGTCGAGATGCATCCCGTCGAGAAATAGCCTGAACATCGGGGGGAGCGTTTACAGAAGCTCCCCCTTGTCCCAAAGCTGCACCAGCTCCCCAGGCGCCTGATCCTCTGGCACCTTCAACACCATTTCCCCTGACGGGTAGCGCACCTCAATCTGGTAGAAGCGCTGATCCCCACGGCCGGATTCGCTGCTGTCCAGTGGCAGGCAACCTTCGAGCACCGAGCATATTCTCGAACGCTGACTGATGTCGCATTGCGCGAATTCGATTTCCCGTGGGCGGCTCAGGCTGTGAATCGCTGCAACGCCACCCTGGCGAGATACGCGCAAAACGGAATCTTTATCCAGCTCGGGTAGCGTTTTCATACGGTCTCCTCAGATTATTCGATACCGACCTGTGCCCAGGCTTGCTGCACCGTGTCGGCTGCTTCGGCGCCGAAGCGCTGGTCAGCATGGTCGATCGTCAGTTTCGCGAACGCGTCGAATGTTGCGTCCTGTTTCAAACGGTCATCACACAGCGTGTCGTACCAGATGTGTCCGGCCTTTTCCCAAGCGAAGCCGCCAAACGCTCGCGCTGCCAGGTAAAACGCGCGGTTGGGAATGCCGGAGTTGATGTGCACGCCGCCATTGTCTTCGCTGGTGATGACGAACTTGCGCATGTGATCCGGTTGCGGATCCTTGCCCAGCATCGGGTCGTCGTATGCCGTGCCGGGGTGCGACATCGAGCGCAGGCCCTTGCCTTGGATCTGTGGCATCAGCAGGTCGGCGCCGATCAGCCAGTCTGCCTGCTCGGAGGTTTGGCCGAGGATGTATTGCTTAATCAACACGCCGAATACATCCGAGAGCGACTCGTTCAGCGCGCCGGACTGGTTGGCATAAATCAGCCCGGCTTCGCTTTCGGTGACGCCGTGGGCCAGTTCATGGCCGATGACGTCGAGCGAGCGGGTGAAGCGCTGGAAGATCTCGCCATCGCCGTCACCGAAAACCATCTGCGCGCCATTCCAGAATGCGTTTTCGTAGGCTTGCCCGTAATGCACGCTGCCGATCAGCGCGAATCCCTGATTGTCGATCGAGTCGCGACCAAGCACCTTCCAAAAGAAATCATAGCTGGCGCCCAGCGCATCGTAAGCCTCGTCGACCGCCGGATCCCCCGACGCCGGCTGGCCCTCGAGGCGCACCGGCATGCCCGGCAAGAGCATTTTGTTCTGCGCATCATGCACACTGCGCCGCGCCAGGCCAGGCTTGCTCGCTTCCGGCAGAATCGCGCGCGCCGGCGGCTGCGAAGGGCGGCCGGGGTTGGGCAGCAGGCTGCGCACATGGTTGAGCGTCTGCATCGCGGCGTTGCGCTGCGGCTCGGAACCGTGGGCGATGATGCGGTTGAGGATGTAGGGCGGGATGAAACTGCGCAGCAATCGAGAGTCGGTCATCTAAGCATCCTTGTCGTCATACGATGTCGATACACATGTGAGCGGCAAGGCGCGTTTTCGGTTCCATGGATTGCCATCGACGCCGGATTCTGCGAAAAACGCCGCCTGCGAACATCTCGAGAGCCAACGACATGACAGACGAACTGCAAATCATCGACCTGCAACCGGGCGACGGCAAAGCCGCGGTGAAAGGCGCGCTGATCACCACCCAATACACCGGCTGGCTGGAAGACGGCACTGAATTCGATTCGTCCTGGAGCCGGGGCAAACCGTTTCAGTGCGTGATTGGCACTGGCCGGGTGATCAAAGGCTGGGATCAGGGGCTGATGGGCATGCAGGTCGGCGGCAAACGCAAATTGCTGGTACCGGCGCATCTGGCGTACGGCGAGCGGACCATGGGCAAGATTCCGCCGAATTCGAATCTGGTGTTTGAAATTGAGTTGCTGGAGGTTTTGACGCGGGAGGATTGAAGGGGAGGAATCATCCAGCGGAACTCCTGTGCAGCTGGATGATGTCGATGGTTAACCGCGAAGTTGAATGCTATTCAACTCCCTCGATTTCAAAACTCGGAATGCAGGGTGGACATTGCCACGCAAAGCCAGTGTCAGGCCCATTGCAACGGGCCTGACGGAAAGCAAATGTCCACCTCCAGCCTTGCAGCAGCTGACAGGTTGACCAATGCATCGAGCGAGAATTTGTCGATTTTCCCGTTGAGTACATCATTGAGGCGTGGCTGCGAGATTCCCAATCTTTGTGCCGCGTCCTTTTGAGGAAGCTCCCACGCTCGAATGGTCTCGCAAAGCGAACGCATGAGCTTGGCTCGCAGACGCATGTTGGCAGCTTCCTGAGGCGTGTCCTCCAATGCATCCCATACACTGGAAAATCGTTGGGATGAGTCTTGATGTTCCTTCATGGCTTAACCTATTTCCTGATATCTGGCCCGGGCCAGTTCGATGTCTCTAATTTCCGTTTTACGTGTGGTTTTGTGCATGGCGTGAAGCACATAGATTGCTTCAGGTCGATTGACTACATAAAACACGCGAAACGCCCCTGAGTCCTCGGTGATCCTGATTTCGTTGACACCGCGTCCTACGGTTTTCATAGGGCGCCAATCGAGTGGGGCATCACCCTGTTGCAACAGGTCCAGCTGAAACCCCGCCGCTCTTCGGGCATCAACCGGGAACGCTTTGAGATCTTTCAACGCGCTTCCCACGAACACCACACCCTTGTGTTTCGGCATCGGCTTGTCCTGTGTCAAAAGGAAAAGCGTAATAGCTGAACGTAAGCGGCGACGGTGAGTTTTATTGCAAGAAATGCCAGTGCCCGGTTGATTTTCAGGTTATATCAGAATCAATATAAAGCAAGCCGCATTTTCCGTTTCACAATTTTCACCGTGAGCGTTTCTGCCGGCCTCGCCGTCAACGTCAGCGCTTAAAACGCTGCGGGATGGAGCGAAAGCTTGTTGCTTCGCCCAAACCGCTCCCGATAAACCGACGGCGGTACGCCCACCACGCTGCGGAACGCCACACGAAAACTCTCCACCGAGCGATAGCCGCAGCGCTGGGCGACCTGCTCGGTGTGTTGATGGGTGCTCTCGAGCAGCTCCCGCGCTCGCGCCAGGCGTTCATGTTGCAGCCAGGCTTTCGGCGATTGCCCGCTGGCTTCGGTGAAGCGCCGCAGAAACGTGCGCTCGCTCATTGCCGCTTCGCTGGCCAGATCGCGGACTTCCAGTGGTTCGTGCAGGCGTTCGCGGGCCCATTGCATGACGCGCGACAGGTCGCTGCGGGGCGTCGGGCTGACCGGGGTGGGGATGAACTGGGCCTGGCCGCCGGTGCGTTGTGGCGACATGACCAGTCGCCGCGCGACGGCGTTGGCGACCTGCGTGCCGAAGTCACGTGTCACCAGATGCAGGCAGGCGTCGATGCCGGCGGCGCTTCCGGCGGAGGTGATCAGTTGGCCCGCGTCGACGTAGAGCACGTCCGGATCGACCTCGATGGCCGGGAAGCGTTGCGCCAGTTCGCTGGTATAGCGCCAGTGAGTGGTGGCGCGGTGGCCGTCGAGCAGGCCGCTGGCTGCAAGGACGAACACCCCGGAGCAGATCGACAGCAACCGCGCGCCTCGGTCATGGGCCTGACGCAACGCGTCGATCAGCGCAGGCGGTACCGAGGCGTTGCGGTCGCGCCAGCCTGGAATGACGATAGTGCGCGCTTCGGCGAGCAATTCCAGGCCACCATCGGCCAGCACCTGAATGCCACCCATGGCGCGCATCGGGCCTGGATCGACTGCGGCAATCGCATGCTCGTACCAAGGGAAATCGAACTCTGGTCGGGCCAGGCCGAAGATCTCCACGGCAATGCCGAACTCGAATGTGCAGAGGCCATCGTAGGCCAGAATGGCAACCAGATTGGGCTGAGTGAGCATTTGGCGGAAAACTCCCGGTCGGTGTCTTGCGCGCCACTGTAGCGGCAAGCGCCGTCTCGATAAAGTCTGTTCATCCCCCACAGACAAAGGAGCAACACAACATGACCAGCCTGGTTCGCGAAATCCCCGCCGCACCTTCGGCGATTGCCCTGATGCATTTCAGCAATCGTCTGACCTTCGAAACCGATTGTTCCGACGTGTTCAGTAGCCAAGAGGCCGGTGAGGTCGACTTCGTTCTGGTGGATGTGCGCGGCCCATTGGCGTTCGAGCGCGGGCATGTGCCCGGCGCGATCAATATCCCGACACGCTTGCTCACGGCGGAGCGCTTGGCCGATTACCCGAAACACACTTTGTTCGTAGTCTATTGCGCCGGGCCGCATTGCAATGGGGCGAACAAGGCTGCGGTGAAGCTGGCGGCATTGGGCTATCCGGTCAAGGAGATGATCGGCGGCGTCACCGGATGGCTCGATGAAGGTTTCGAACTGCACGCGGCGTCAGTCGCCAATACACCTGTCGCCTGCGAATGCTGACGTTTCTGTAGGAGCCGCCGGAGGCTGCGATCCTTTGATCTTGATCTCAAAAAAAACAAGATCAAAAGATCGCAGCCTCCAGCAGCTCTACGGGGGATCGGCGTTTCTTGCTCTGAAAACAGTCTTGTTCTACATCCTTCGCACCAACACGGCGCACGCGTTTACTCTCGTCAAAGTGATCGCCGATGTTCTGTAAGTATTTGTCGCTTAAAAACAATTGCCTCCGTGCGCGCCGCCATAGACTGCCGGCCACTTCGGTTTTTGCCGTTAGAACGCCATGACCGAACGCTGACTCGAAAGCTGCCAATAAAAGCCTCCGCACGGGAGTAATAAATGAAAAAGCTAGTGATGTTCGGTGCCCTGGCACTGTCGATGTTGTCCCTGACCGCTGTGGCCGAAGACGCCAAGCCGATCCGCATCGGTATCGAAGCCGGGTACCCGCCATTCTCGATGAAAACCGCTGACGGCAAACTCACTGGTTTTGACGTGGACATCGGTGACGCACTGTGCACGCAGATGAAAGTCAAATGCACGTGGGTCGAGCAAGAGTTCGATGGCCTGATCCCTGCACTCAAAGTGAAAAAAATCGACGCGATCCTGTCGTCGATGACCATCACTGACGATCGCAAGAAAAACGTCGATTTCACTATCAAGTACTACCACACCCCGGCACGCTTTGTGATGAAGGAAGGCTCGGGCGTGAAAGACCCGCTGACCGAACTCAAGGGCAAGAAAGTCGGCGTGCTGCGTGCCAGTACCCATGACCGCTACGCGACCGAAGTGCTGGTTCCGGCCGGGATCGAACTGGTGCGCTACGGCTCGCAGCAGGAAGCCAACCTCGACATGGTTTCCGGGCGTATCGACGCGATGCTCGCTGACTCGGTCAACCTCAGCGATGGTTTCCTGAAAACCGACGCCGGCAAAGGCTTCGAATTCGTCGGCCCGACCTACGAAGACGCCAAATACTTCGGCGGCGGCGCTGGCATTGCCGTGCGCAAGGGCGATACCGCACTGGCTGAGCAATTCAACAAAGCCATCACCGAAATCCGCGCCAATGGCGAGTACAAGAAAGTCCAGGACAAGTACTTCGACTTTGACGTGTACGGCCATTAATACGCCGTGAAAAAAAGTGGCCCCGTTTGCGCGGTGGCCACTTTTTTTATGCTTTTTTATTGATGGAAATTCTCTGTGGGAGCGAGCCTGCTCGCGAATGCGGTCTGACATTCGATATCGTCATCGTCTGACCTGACGCATTCGCGAGCAGGCTCGCTCCCACAGGGTTTTACGTAACCCAGCTATTCAGGAGTTTTTCATGCAACGCATCGACCACGTTCTGCCCTGGAGCCACTTGGGCAGCGAGCGCTCCCTCAGCGTGTTCCGCTACGGCGCCGGCAGCCGCAAGGTGTATATCCAGGCCAGCCTGCACGCCGATGAACTGCCGGGCATGCGTACCGCGTGGGAACTCAAGCTGCGCCTGAACGAACTGGAACGGCAGGGCCGTTTGCAGGGTGTTATCGAATTGGTGCCGGTGGCCAATCCGATCGGCCTGGATCAGCATCTGCAAGGCAATCACATGGGCCGCTTCGAACTGGGCAGCGGCAAGAATTTCAACCGCGCGTTCGTCGAACTCAGCGCCCCGGTGGCAGCGCTGGTGGGCGAGCGTCTGGGCGCGGATGCCGAGGCCAACGTCGCGCTGATTCGCCAGGCCATGGCTCAAGTCTTCGAAGAATTGCCGGCGCCGGCCTCGCAACTGGAGGCCTTGCACCGCTTGTTGCTGCGCCACGCCTGCGACGCCGACATCACCCTCGATCTGCATTGCGACTTCGACGCTGCGATTCACCTCTATGCGCTGCCGCAACACTGGCCGCAGTGGCAATCGCTGGCGGCGCGGCTGAAGGCGGGCGTGGCATTGCTCTGCGAAGACTCCGGTGGCAGCTCGTTCGATGAGTCCTGCTCGACGCCATGGTTGCGTCTGGCCAAAGCATTCCCGAACGCGGCGATTCCGGCGGCGAATCTGGCGACAACGCTGGAGCTGGGCAGCATGGGCGACACCCGCGTCGATCAGGCTCAGGCCAATTGTGAAGCGATTCTGGGCTTTCTCGCCGAGCAGGGTTTCATCAGCGGCGAATGGCCGGCGGCGCCGAGCGAATGTTGTGAAGGTCTGCCGTTTGAAGGCACCGAATATCTGTTCGCCCCGCACCACGGCGTGGTCAGTTTCTTGCGCAATGCCGGCGAGTGGGTAGAGCAGGGCGATGCGCTGTTCGAGGTTGTTGACCCGTTGCAGGATCGCGTGACCACCGTGCGCGCCGGCACCAGCGGGGTGCTGTTCGCGATTGATCGCGGGCGTTATACCGAGCCGGGGATCTGGCAGGCGAAAGTGGCGGGGCGGGTGCCTTTTAGAACCGGGAAGCTCACCAACGACTGATGGCTCTCCGCTGAATTTGCTGACCCCATCGCTGGCAAGCCAGCTCCCACAGGGTTGCGGTTGATCCCAGATTTTGTAGACGCCGTAATTCTTGTGGGAGCTGGCTTGCCAGCGATAGCGGCATCAGCCGCACCACAAAATTTGGATCCTCAGCCGAGAATGTTAGGCTCCCCCGCGAACCCGACACTCTGTGAAGGAACGCTGCAATGCTGAAATTATTCGCCCTGCTGACCCTGCTCGCATCCACCGCCGTCCACGCGCAAACCACCCTGCAATCCGACTTGCCGCTCAAATACCTCGAACAGGTCCACGCCGACGCTGAACCACGTCCGCTGGTGATTTTCCTGCACGGTTACGGCAGTAACGAGGCCGATCTGATCGGCATGAAATTTCAGCTGCCGGCGCAGTACAACTACCTTTCCGTGCGCGCGCCGATGACGTTGGGTGAAGGACGTTTCCAGTGGTTTCGCAAGAAAGGTGAAGGCGCCTACAACGGCGAGACCGATGATCTGAAGGTCAGCGGCCAGAAGCTGCGCGACTTTATCGCCCAGGCGGCGAAGAAATATCACGCCGCGCCGGACAAGGTGTACCTGATCGGCTTCAGCCAGGGCGCGATGATGAGCTACGAAGTGGGCCTGCGCGCGCCGGCGGTCGTGGGCGGGTTTGCCGCGTTGAGCGGGCGCTTGTTGCCGGTGCTCAAAGCCGAACTCAAGCCTGGGCAAGCGCCGCTGCCGCTGAGCATTTTTATCGGCCACGGCACCGCTGATGATCCGGTGCCTTACCGTCACGGCACCGAGGCCAACGCGCTATTGCAAAAACTCGATTACAAGCCCGAGTTTCACGCTTATCCGGGCGTCGGCCACAGCATCAGTGCGGCCGAATTGCGCGATCTGAATGGCTGGTTGCAGCGGCTCAATCCTTGACGATGGCTTTGATCAAGGCATCGTGAGCTTTCTTGTCGCTGACGCGGGAAATCACCTGCACCAGCGCCATCTTCGTCCCCGAGCCGGCCAGCAGCGTGGTGTTCAGGGTTTGGCCACCGCCCTGGGTGGCGGTGCTGTCAACCTGACGCAGCCCCAGGCCGGTGCCTTTTTGGGTCAGGCTTTTTTCGCTGAGCTTGTTGAAGTCCGGCAGGGCCTTGCGCTGATCGTCGATGAAACTCGACACGCTGCCGTCGAGAAACTCACCGTCGTTGTCCTTGACGTTCTGCCCAGCCGGGATCTGGTTTTCGGCGGCGATGACCACGGTTTTGGTGGTCTGGTTGGTGTACATCGTGCCCTTGGCCCCGCTCGGGCTGGCGGGCAGTGGGTCGGCGACAAAGCCTTTGGGCAGGACAAAGGCAAACTTGCCGTCGAGCAGCGAGACCTTCTCGGTTTTGACTTTTTCCTTGGCGGCGTGCGCGTTGATCGCGGCGAAACCAGCGACGGCCGCCAGCATCAGAACAACGGCTTTTTTGCTCAACAATGACATGTGAATCTCCGGTGAATGGTCGCGCGAGGCGGGCGATCATCCCACGGAGCGTGCCGGCCGTTCCAGCGCGATTCGTCCAGGCGGTTATTGTGCTTGCGCCTTGGCCACTGGCCGCGCCAGCAGACGCCGGGTCACCCCGAGCATCGCCACCGACACTGCCACTCCCACTGCGAAGCCGCTGAGGCCCATGGTCGGCAGCGTCAAGGCCGACACCAGGCAGAACGCCGAGAACGAATACATGCCGGTTGCCGTTGCGCGCAATAACGCAGCGGTAAACGCCGGGCCGCGCGTTTGTTGCGAGAACACCGCCATGACGCTGCCGAGCACCGGGAACACCGCGAGCAGGCCGCTCCAGCGTTCGCCGACGGTGCTGGCCAGCATCGTCACCACCAGCGTCAGCGCCGCACCGGCGATCATCCGCCAGATCAGTTTGTCCGACTTCGGTGCTGGCCCGTTCAATACTGGATGCACCTCAGGGAACAGATAAGGCGAAGCGAGCAGTGCCACCGCTGCCGCAATCACCGAGAACGGCAAGGACGCCGGGATCACCGACAAGACTGCCGCCAGCGCGGCCCACACCGCCAGTGAAATGGTCAACGCCCACGGCCAGTTCGCCCGCTGCGCCACCTGCGCATAGGTGATGCAGAAAGCGATCATCGCGAACATTGCCGACAGCGCCGCGACCGCCGATTGCGCGGCAAACTGCGGCCCTTGTTCGATCGCCAGAAAAAACAGAATCGGCCCGACCACCACCGGCAATCCCGACAGCCACCCGGCCACGCTCGGCCCCCAGCGTTTGCCCGCCAGGGAAATCAGCAGGAGAAAACCGGGAATCAGCAGCAGTTTGAGGATCAGCACGCGGGTGTCTCCATCGGGTCAGGATGAGCCACGTTAGCACTGCCGATTAAAGATTGCTGCCTATGTTCGCAATTTTTGTATACAAAAATTCAGGCGCGAATCCGGCTATGCTTTGATCATCAGAATGCAGTGGAGACGATACGGCGATGAACAGAACACCCAAGCTCGTTCGTGGCTGTTGTGGCATCGGTTTATGGGCGCTGTTGCTCACACCGACATGGGCCAATTGGCAGGACGCAGTCCCGGGCGCGCAAATTATCGGCAGCGGCGATTTCAGCGTGTTCGGCTTCGACGTTTACAGCGCGCGCTTGTGGAGTGCCGCGCGGCCTCTGGCGGACGGCCAGCCGTTTGCTCTGGAGCTGATCTACCGGCGCAATATCTCGCGAGACGATCTGGTCAGCACCAGCGTCGATGAGATCAAACGCCTTGCCGGTCCCCGGGTCACTTCAGCGCAATTGGCCGGCTGGCAGACGCAGATGCAGCAATCGTTTGTCGACGTTCAGGCCGGCACGCGGATTACCGGCGTGTATCTGCCGGGGCAGGGCGCGCGGTTTTTTGTCGGCCAGAAGCTGCAGCATGAGATTGAGGATCCACAGTTTGCCAAGGCGTTTTTCGATATCTGGCTGGATCCGCGAACACGCAGTCCCGAGTTGCGCGAGCAGTTGCTGGGGGTGAATCCATAGGTTCAGTGATCTTTGCGCTTCAAGGCATCAGGCGAAACGACTAAGCTGCCGGGCTCCCGTTTTTGTTTCTGGATGTGTGCGTGAAATTCAGTCTGCCCAAAATCGCCACCGCGCCGTTTTGCCCGCCGGAAGTGGCCGGCAGTGTTGCGGTCGATCCGACTGCCTCGTTCTTCAAACGTGTGCTGCGTTTCGCCGGTCCCGGTTTGCTGGTGTCGATCGGCTACATGGATCCGGGCAACTGGGCGACCGCGATCGAGGCCGGTTCGCGTTTTGGCTACAGCCTGTTGTTCGTCGTGTTGCTGGCGAGTCTGGCCGGCATGGTCGTGCAATGTCTGTGCTCGCGGCTGGGCATCGCCACCGGGCGCGATCTGGCGCAGTTGTCCCGCGAGCGCTACAGCACCCCGACAGCGCGCCTGCAATGGATACTGGCGGAGATCTCGATCATCGCCACCGACCTCGCCGAAGTGCTTGGCTGCGCTCTCGCGTTTCACTTGCTGCTCGGTTGCTCGCTGACCTTCGGCATCGCCCTGACGGCGTTCGACACGTTGCTGGTGCTGGCCCTGCAAAACCGGGGCTTCCGCCGTCTCGAAGCGATCATGCTGGTGCTGGTCGCGACCATCGGCGTGTGTTTCTTCGTCGAGTTGTTGTTGATCAAACCGTACTGGCCAGACGTGGCGCTGGGCTTCAAACCTTCGCTGGCGGCCATCGGCGATGCCGCGCCGCTGTATCTGGCCATTGGCATCCTCGGCGCCACAGTAATGCCGCATAACCTTTACCTGCACACCTCGATCGTGCAGACACGGATGATCGGCAAGGACCTGGCGAGCAAGCAGGACGCGGTGAAACTCGCGCGTATCGACACCATTGGTTCGCTGGCCCTGGCGCTGCTGGTCAACGCTGCGATCCTGATTCTCGCGGCGGCGGCGTTTCACCAGTCCGGACACACCGATGTGGTCGACATTCAGGACGCGTATCACCTGCTCGACCCGCTGGTTGGCGGTGCGCTGGCGAGTGTGCTGTTCGGCGTGGCGCTGCTCGCGTCGGGGCAAAGTTCGACCTTCACCGGGACCATCGCCGGGCAGGTCATCATGGAGGGCTATCTGAACCTGCGCATCCCGTGCTGGCAGCGGCGTTTGATCACTCGCGGGCTGGCGCTGATTCCGGCGTTCATCGGCGTCTGGCTCATGGGCGATAACGCGATCGGCAAGTTGCTGGTGTTGAGCCAGGTGGTGTTGAGTCTGCAGTTGCCGTTTGCCCTGTTCCCACTGATCCGCATGACCAACGACAAACGGCTGATGGGGCCGTTTGTGAATCGCTGGCCCACGCGGGTGCTGGCCTGGGGGCTGTTTGTGTTGATCAGCGGGGCGAACAGCTGGTTGATATTGCAGTGGGCGGTTTGATCACTGAGTTGCGGTGACTGGCAGGGACTCTTCGCGAGCAGGCTCGCTCCCACAGGTTTTCGCGGGCCGCCACAATTCAGCTGGCCAGCCGACGAGGGGTCATCCATCAACTTGTTTCGCGGCGGGCGAGCCTATACTGTATATGCACACAGTAAAGAGTCCGTGCCATGCAAATCATCGACAAGCTCAGCATCCTCGCCGACGCCGCCAAGTACGACGCCTCCTGCGCCAGCAGTGGTGCGCCCAAGCGCAGCTCCGAGGGCAAGAGCGGGCTCGGTTCGACGGACGGCATGGGCATCTGTCACAGCTACACGCCGGACGGGCGCTGTGTGTCGTTGCTGAAAATCCTGCTGACCAATTTCTGCCTTTACGATTGCCAGTACTGCGTCAACCGCCGTTCCAGCGATGTGCCGCGTGCGCGCTTCACCCCGGAAGAAGTCGTGACGCTGACCATGGATTTCTACCGGCGCAACTGCGTCAGCGGCCTGTTTCTCAGCTCCGGGATCATTCGCTCGGCGGACTACACCATGGAGCAACTGGTGCGGGTGGCGAAGTTGCTCCGAGAAGAGCACGAATTTCGCGGCTACATCCATTTGAAGACCATTCCGGAAGCCGATCCGGCCTTGATCGAAGAAGCCGGGCGTTACGCCGACCGCCTCAGCGTCAACATCGAACTGCCCACCGATGCCAGTCTGCAGACGCTGGCGCCGGAGAAGGACATCACCTCGATCAAGCAAGCGATGAACACCATCTACACCGGCGTGCAAACAGTGTTGAACGAGCCGCGCTCGGCGAAATTCGCCCCGGCCGGGCAGAGCACGCAATTGATCGTCGGTGCCGATGACACCGACGACAGCACCATCCTCCACAGCGCCCAATCCTTGTACGGCAACTTCCGTTTGCGCCGGGTCTATTACTCGGCGTTCAGCCCGATCCCCGACAGCCCGAAAAGCGTACCGCTCGCCGCGCCGCCGCTGATGCGCGAGCACCGTTTGTATCAGGCTGATTTCCTCCTGCGCAGCTACGGCTACAGCGCTGACGAATTGCTTAAAGGCCCGGGCAATCTGGCGCTTGATATCGACCCGAAGCTGGCCTGGGCGCTGGAAAATCGCGAAGTGTTTCCGCTGGACCTGAACCGTGCCGACGCGACGTTGATCGCGCGCATCCCGGGCATTGGCTTGCGCACCACCGAGCGCCTGGTCGAGTTGCGTCGCCAGCGCCGCGTCCGTTACGAAGACGTGGCGCGGATGCGCTGCGTGCTGGCCAAGGCGAAGCCTTTCATCATCACCAGCGATTACCACCCGCAACAGGCGGAAGTCACCAGCCACATGCTCTATCAGCAATTGCGCGACCGACCGATGCCGCAGCAGATGGGGTTGTGGGGATGATCAGTCTTGATTGCGATGACCTGTTCGACACATGGCGTCAGCAGGCGCGCTGGTTGCTCAGCCATGAAATCGATCCGAGTCTGGTGAGCTGGGCGGCGGAAGGCGTTGGCGATCTGTTTGCCAGTGATGAGCACGTGCCCGAAGGGCCGGGGCCGTTTCAGGCGCGTATTCCCCGTGCGCTGCTCGCCACCCTTGAGCAAGCGGCGCGCTATCGCGGCGAACAGCGCTGGAGCCTGTTGTATGAAGTGCTCTGGCGCGTCAGTCACGGCGACCGCACGGCGATGATGGCGGGCGACAAGCTCGGCAGCGAATTGCAGCGGCGCATCAAGCAGGTCAGCCGCGAGGCCCATCATCTGCATGCATTCGTGCGTTTCATCGAGCGGTCGAAGGATCTGCCCGGTCCACAATACGTGGCGTGGCACGAGCCGGCGCATGACATTCTGCACAGCGCCAGCGAGCACTTTATCGGGCGCATGGGCCAGCATCGCTGGTTGATCGCCACACCGCGTGACGGCGTTTATTACGACGGTGAGCAATTGATTCACGAGCGGCAGTGCCCGATTGAGTGGCAGCAACTGGCGCAGAACGTCGACGATCCCCACGGCGATTTGTGGTTGACCTACTACAGCCACATCTTCAACCCGGCGCGGTTGAACCCGAAGGTCATGCAAGGGCATTTACCGGTGCGGTTCTGGAAGAATCTGCCGGAGGGTGAGTTGATACCGGGATTGATCACCCAGGCGCGGATGGGCAAGCAACAGAATGGGCAGGCGAGCGGGATTTCGGATCGGACGGGCAAGCGCATTGCCTCCAAAAATCAAAAGCAAACCCTCACCCCAGCCCTCTCCCGGAGGGAGAGGGAGCCGACCCAGGTGTTCTTGCGAACTCCATCGACCTGAATGGCCGAGGTGAACGCGATTTTTGAAAAGCACACAAGTCGGCTCCCTTTCCCCCTCGCCCCCTTGGGGGAGAGGGCTGGGGTGAGGGGGTGACGTTCTTCAATACGACACCAGAGCCCAGCCCTACAAAAAAGCCCCCCACCAATCACTCGGTGGAGGGCTTTGAGCATCAGCAGTCGTCAGATCAAACCTTGACGATCCAGCCCGCTGGCGCTTCGATGTCGCCGGTCTGCACGCCAGTCAGCTCTTTGTAGAGCTGCTGGGTTACCGGGCCTACCTCGGTTTCGCTATGGAACACATGCAGGTGGTCGTTGTAGCTGATGCCGCCAATCGGCGTGATCACCGCAGCGGTACCGCAGGCACCGGCTTCCTTGAAGTCCGACAGCTTGTCGATCAGCACGTCGCCTTCAACCACTTCCAGGCCCAGACGCGATTTGGCCAGTTCGATCAGCGACAGGCGGGTGATGCCTGGCAGGACCGATGGCGAGTTCGGGGTGACGAACTTGTTGTCGTGGGTGATCCCGAAGAAGTTGGCCGAACCGACTTCCTCGATCTTGGTGTGGGTCATCGGATCGAGGTAGATCGCGTCGGCGAAGTTGGCCTTCTTGGCTTTCGAGCCCGGCATCAGGCTGGCGGCGTAGTTGCCACCGACCTTGGCCGCACCGGTGCCTTGCGGGGCCGCGCGGTCGTAGCTGGAGATCTGGAAGTTGTGCGGGGTCAGGCCACCCTTGAAGTAGGCGCCGACCGGGATGCAGAAAATCGAGAAAATGAACTCGGGCGCAGTGCGCACGCCGATGTTGTCACCGACGCCGATCACGAACGGACGCAGGTACAGCGCGCCGCCAGTGCCGTAAGGCGGGATGAAACGCTCGTTGGCGCGGACCACGGCTTTGCAGGCTTCGATGAACTGCTCGGTGTCGACCGTCGGCATCAGCAGACGCGCGCAGCTGCGTTGCATGCGCAGGGCGTTCTGGTCCGGGCGGAACAGGTTGATCGAGCCGTCCTTGCAGCGATAGGCCTTCATGCCTTCGAAGCACTGCTGACCATAGTGAAGGGCGGTGGAGCCTTCGCTGATGTGCAGGACGTTATCTTCGGTCAGGGTGCCTTTGTCCCACTCGCCATCGCGAAAGTACGACAGATAGCGCTTGTCGGTCTTGATGTAGTCAAAACCCAGCTTGTCCCAATTGATGCTTTCGTTACCCATGACACCCTCTATCACTGAACAACCGCCGAAACGGTTCAAGGCTTCTGACGTTTTTTTGGATGGGCACAACAATACTTCATTCTTGAGCGGTTTCGCAGCCCGGACTATCGGATGACACTCAGATAAATAGTGTTGCCCTCAAGAATTCGCGAGCAGGCTCGCTCCCACAGGGGGAATGCATTTCAAGTGTGGGAGCGAGCCTGCTCGCGAAGGGGCCTACAGATGCAGCGCATGCCCCAGCGCCCGCAACGCCGCTTCCTGCACCGCTTCGCCCAAGGTTGGGTGCGCATGAATGGTGCCGCCGATGTCTTCCAGTCGCGCGCCCATTTCCAGGCTCTGCGCAAAAGCCGTCGACAGTTCGGAAACCCCAACGCCCACCGCTTGCCAACCGACAATCAGATGATTGTCGCGACGTGCGACCACGCGCACGAAGCCGCTTTTCGATTCCAGGGTCATCGCCCGGCCGTTGGCGGCGAACGGGAAGCTGGAAACGATGCAGTCCAGCCCCGCAGCCTTGGCCTCATCCGGAGTTTTGCCGACCACCACCAGTTCCGGGTCGGTAAAGCACACGGCGGCGATGGCGGTCGGGTTGAATTCGCGGCGCTTGCCACTGATCAGCTCGGCAACCATCTCGCCCTGGGCCATGGCGCGGTGGGCCAGCATCGGTTCGCCGCTCACATCGCCAATGGCGTAGACGTTGCGCATGCTGGTCTGGCAACGGCTGTCGATCCTGATCGCCGAACCGTTCATGTCCAGATTCAGCGCTTCGAGATTAAATCCCTGCGTATTGGGTTTGCGGCCGACGGCAACCAGTACCTGATCGGTTTCCAGATTGAGGGTTTCGCCTTCGGGATCGCGCACCTGCAACGTGCCGTCGAAACCGAGCACGCTGTGCTTGAGGTACAGTTTCACGCCCAGCTGCTTCAGCGCGTCGTGGACCGGTTGTGTCAGCTCCGCGTCATAGGCCGGCAGGATGCGGTCCTGTGCTTCGACCACGCTGACCTCGGCGCCGAGCTTGCGATAAGCGATGCCCAGCTCCAGACCGATGTAACCACCGCCGACCACCACCAGACGTTTCGGCACAGACGTCGGTGCCAGCGCTTCGGTGGAGGAAATGATCGGCCCGCCAATCGGCAGGATCGGCAGATTGACGCTGGTCGAACCGGTGGCCAGCACCAGATGTTCGCACTGGATGCGGGTATCGCCGACTTCCACGGTTTTGCCGTCGATGATTTTCGCCCAGCCATTGATGACCTGGACCTTGTTCTTCTTCAACAGCGCGGCAACGCCAGTGGTCAGGCGATCAACGATGCCATCCTTCCACTCGACGCTTTTGCTGATATCCAGGGTCGGCGCGGCAACGTTGATGCCCAACGCCGAATGCTGGCTGTGATGCTGCGTCTGGTGAAACTGCTCAGCCACATGAATCAGCGCTTTTGACGGAATGCAGCCGATATTCAGGCAGGTGCCGCCCAACGACTGGCCTTCGACCAAAATGGTCGGGATACCCAATTGCCCGGCGCGGATCGCCGTGACGTAACCGCCGGGGCCGCCGCCGATAATCAGCAGCGTGGTGTTCAAAGTCTGCATTCCATTACTCCACAAACAAGGTAGCGGGTTGTTCGAGCAAGCCACGGATGGCCTGAATGAAAAGCGCCGCATCCATGCCGTCGATCACGCGGTGATCGAAGGAGCTGGAGAGGTTCATCATCTTGCGGATCACCACTTGGCCTTTGACGACCATTGGCCGCTCGACAATTTTGTTCACGCCGACAATGGCCACTTCCGGCAGGTTCAGCACCGGCGTGCTGACAATGCCGCCCAATGCGCCGAGGCTGGTCAGAGTAATGGTCGAACCGGACAGCTCATCGCGGCTGGCCTTGCCATTGCGCGCGGCGTTGGCCAAACGCGAAATTTCCGCGGCGCTGTCCCACAGGCTGCGCGCTTCGGCGTGACGCACCACGGGCACCATCAGGCCGACATCGCTTTGCGTGGCGACGCCGACATGCACCGCACCGAGGCGGGTGATGACTTGCGCTTCGTCATCGTAACGGGCGTTCATCTGCGGGAAGTCGCGCAGGGCGACGACCAGCGCGCGAACAAGGAACGGCAACAAGGTCAACTTGCCACGGCTGGCGCCATGTTTTTCATTCAGATGCGCGCGCAGTTCTTCGATTGCGGTGACGTCGATTTCCTCGACATAACTGAAGTGCGCGGCACGCTGAGTAGCATCTTGCATGCGCTGAGCGATCTTGCGGCGCATGCCGATCACTTGAATCTGTTCTTCGTCGTGGCGCTGGGTATAAGCGGCAGCGGCCGGCGCCGAAGCGTTCGACTGACCTTGCGCCAGATAGGCTTCAAGGTCTTCGTGCAACACGCGACCGGCCGGGCCGGAACCGCGCACCAAGCGCAATTGAATGCCCAGATCCAGCGCATGTTTGCGCACGGCTGGCGAGGCTAGCGGGCGTTCATCCGCTTCGCGAGCGACCATCGGACCCTGGCAAACGGCAGCCGGACGTGGTGCGGCGGCTGCGGCGGGTTTGCTTTCGACAGCGGTCTCAACTTTCGGCGCAGCCGGTGCTTGTGTGACAGGCGCGGGTGCGGCGGACTCTTTAAGGTTGCCGGCACCTTCAACTTCAATGCTGATCAGCACACTGCCGACCGCCATCACTTCACCCGGCTGACCACCAAGGGCAATCACCTTGCCGTGTACCGGCGATGGAATATCGACCATCGCCTTGTCGGTCATCACATCCGCCAGCACCTGATCTTCAACCACCAGATCGCCAACCTTGACGTGCCACTGCGACAGTTCTACTTCTGCGATGCCTTCGCCGATGTCCGGCATCTTGATAACGTGCGTGCCCATTCAGACCTCCATGACCCGTTTCAACGCCGCGCCCACGCGGGACGGCCCTGGGAAATACGCCCACTCCTGCGCGTGCGGGTAGGGAGTGTCCCAACCGGTGACGCGTTCGATCGGCGCTTCCAGGTGATGGAAGCAGTGCTCTTGCACCAGCGATACCAGCTCGGCGCCGAAACCGCAGGTGCGGGTGGCTTCGTGTACCACCACGCAGCGGCCGGTTTTCTTCACCGACTTGACGATGGTTTCCAGGTCCAGCGGCCACAGGCTGCGCAGGTCGATGACTTCGGCATCGACGCCGGATTCTTCGGCAGCGACTTGCGAGACGTAGACGGTGGTGCCGTAGGTCAGCACGGTCACGTCCTTGCCCGGGCGAGTGATCGCGGCAACGTCCAGCGGCACGGTGTAGTAACCGTCCGGCACCTGGGCTTGCGGATGTTTCGACCACGGGGTTACCGGGCGGTCGTGATGGCCATCGAACGGGCCGTTGTACAGGCGTTTCGGCTCGAGGAAGATCACCGGGTCATCGTTTTCGATGGAGGCGATCAGCAAGCCTTTGGCGTCGTACGGGTTGGACGGCATCACCGTACGCAGACCGCAGACCTGAGTGAACATCGCCTCGATGCTCTGGCTGTGGGTCTGGCCGCCGTAGATGCCGCCGCCGCAAGGCATGCGCAGGGTCATCGGTGCGGTGAACTCGCCGGCCGAGCGATAACGCAGACGCGCCGCTTCGGAGATGATCTGGTCGGAGGCGGGGTAGACGTAGTCGGCGAACTGGATTTCGGCGACCGGGCGCAGTCCGTAAGCGCCCATGCCGACAGCCACGCCGACGATGCCGCTTTCCGAAATCGGCGCGTCGAACACCCGCGAGGTGCCGTACTTGGTCTGCAGGCCTTCGGTGCAGCGGAACACACCGCCGAAGTAACCGACGTCCTGGCCGAAGACGACGACGTTGTCATCACGCTCAAGCATCACATCCATGGCCGAGCGCAGGGCCTGGATCATGGTCATGGTGGTCGTGGTCATGGCGGTTTCCAACTGAATATTGTTGTTGTGATCGTTCATGTCAGATCCCCAACTGCTGACGCTGGCGCTTCAAGTGCTCCGGCATCTCTTTGTAGACGTCTTCGAACATGGTCGCGGCGCTTGGAATCTGGCCACCGGCGAGGGTGCCGTACTGTTCGGCCTGTTTCTGCGCGGCAATCACTTCGGCTTCGAGTTCAGTGCTGACGGCGCTGTGCTCTTCCTCCGACCAGTGGCCAACCTTGATCAGGTGCTGTTTCAGACGCGCGATCGGATCGCCGAGCGGGAAGTGGCTCCAGTCATCGGCAGGGCGGTATTTTGATGGGTCGTCGGAGGTCGAGTGCGGGCCGGCGCGGTAGGTGACCCATTCGATCATGGTCGGGCCGAGATTGCGCCGGGCGCGTTCGGCAGCCCAGGCGGAAGCAGCGTAGACCGCGTAGAAATCGTTGCCATCGACACGCAGCGAGGCGATGCCGCAACCGACGCCGCGTCCGGCGAAAGTCGTGGCTTCACCGCCGGCTATGGCCTGGAAGGTGGAAATCGCCCACTGGTTATTCACGACATTGAGGATCACCGGCGCCCGATAAACGTGGGCGAAGGTGAGGGCGGTGTGGAAGTCCGATTCGGCGGTGGCGCCATCGCCGATCCACGCCGAGGCGATTTTGGTGTCGCCCTTGATCGCCGAGGCCATGCCCCAGCCGACGCCCTGAATGAATTGGGTGGCGAGGTTGCCGGAAATGGTGAAGAAGCCGGCGTCCTTGACCGAGTACATGATCGGCAACTGGCGGCCCTTGAGCGGATCGCGCTCGTTGGACAGCAACTGGCAGATCAGGTCCACCAGCGGCACATCACGGGCCATCAAGATGCTTTGCTGGCGGTAGGTCGGGAAGCACATGTCGTCGATGTTCAGCGCCAGAGCCTGGGCGCTGCCGATGGCTTCTTCGCCAAGGCTCTGCATGTAGAACGACATCTTTTTCTGCCGCTGGGCGACGACCATGCGGTTGTCGTAGATGCGCGTCTTGAGCATCGCGCGCATGCCTTTGCGCAGGATCTCGACCGGCACGTTTTCGGCCCACGGGCCGAGGGCGTTGCCCTGATCGTCAAGCACGCGAATCAGGCCACGGGCGAGGTCGGCGGTATCGGCAGGTTCTACATCGACAGGGGGTTTGCGCACCGTACCGGCATCGGTCAAATGCAGGTAGGAAAAATCGGTTTTGCAGCCGGGACGGCCCGAGGGTTCAGGGACGTGCAGGCGCAGCGGTTCATACGCTTGGGTCATGGCTTCTACGCTCGATCTTGTGAATTTCTTGTAGTGAGCTGGCAGTCATTCCCGGGTAGGGGAAATCTTGTCCTACAACAATCATAGGCGTGGGCAAGAAGAATATTTCTCTGTGTTTCGTTGCGCTGGCGACCATTTGCAGATAGAAATTCTGCATAAACATAAAAAACAGGTGGTTTTGTCTCATGCGCAAACTGGACCGTACCGACATCGGCATTCTCAACAGCCTTCAGGAGAATGCGCGCATCACCAACGCCGACCTCGCCCGTTCGGTGAACCTGTCGCCGACGCCGTGCTTCAACCGGGTCAAGGCCATGGAAGAATTGGGCCTGATTCGCGAGCAGGTCACGCTGCTGGATGCCGATCTGCTGGGGCTGCATGTGAATGTGTTCATTCACGTCAGCCTGGAAAAGCAGGTGGAGGAAGCGCTGCAGCACTTCGAGGAGGCGATTTCTGATCGGCCGGAGGTGATGGAGTGCTATCTGATGGCCGGCGACCCGGATTATCTGATCCGTGTGCTGGTGCCGAGCATTCAGTCGCTGGAACGCTTCATGATGGATTTTCTGACCAAGGTGCCGGGGGTGGCGAACATCCGCTCCAGCTTTGCGCTCAAGCAGGTGCGTTATAAGACCGCGTTGCCGTTGCCTGCGAACGGTTTGACGTTGGGGACGTGAAGATCAAAACATCGCAGCCACGGCAGCTCCATTCGCCGATCGTTCCCACGCTCCGCGTGGGAATGCATCCCGTGACCCTCTGCGTCACTTCTTGAGGCGGAACGCGGAGCGTCCCTGGCGGCATTCCTTTGCTGCGCGTGGGAACGATCAGTTGGCTCCGCGCCTGAATCAGCGCGGTCAGAGTTTGTTCAGCGGGATCTTCAGGTAAACCACGCCGTTGTCCTCAGGCGCCGGCATATTCCCCGCCCGTACATTCACCTGAATCGCCGGCAGCAGCAACGTCGGCATGCCTAACCCAGCGTCACGTGTCGTGCGCATCTCCACGAACGCCGCTTCATCGATCCCGTCATGCACATGAATATTGCTTTTGCGCTGTTCGCCGACAGTGGTCTGGCACTGCGAGGCGCGGCCCTCGGGCGGGTAATCGTGGCAAACGTAAAGCTTCACGCTCGCCGGAAAAGCCAACAGCTTCTGGATCGACTTGAACAATTGCTGCGCATTGCCGCCAGGGAAATCACAGCGCGCGGTGCCGACATCGGGCATGAACAGCGTGTCACCAACCAGGATCTGCTCGCCGTCGACCAGGTAGGCCATGTCCGCTGGCGTATGGCCGGGGACGTGCAGGGCGGTGGCCTTGAGGTTGCCGATCATGAATGACTCGTTCGGCGCGAACAGGTGATCGAACTGCGAGCCATCGACGCAAAATTCCGGCTCCAGATTGAACAGCGCCTTGAACACATTCTGCACTTTGCTGATCGATTCACCGATGGCGATCTTGCCGCCCAGTTCACGACGCAGGTACGGCGCGGCGGAGAGGTGATCGGCGTGGGCGTGGGTTTCCAGCAGCCATTGCACTTGCAGCCGATGCGCACGCACGAAGGCGATGATCTTGTCCGCTTGCGCGGTGCCGGTGCGCCCGGCAGCGCCGTCGTAATCGAGCACCGGGTCGACGATCGCGCACTGGCCGCCGTCGGCTTCGTAGACCACGTAGCTGTAGGTCGAGGAGGCGGGGTCGAGGAACGCTTCAATCAGGGCGGGCATGGCGAAAACCTGTGCTGGGTAATTTCGGGTTGCAACACTTTATGTAAAAACATAATGTTCGCAGCTTAAGTGACCTTCAAGGCCTCGTGCAAATGCAATCCAGTCTGACCGAATGTGAAGTCGCCCAACTGCGCGCCTCGGCGTCCAAAGCCTGCGCGTTGCTCAAAGCCCTGGCCAATGAGGATCGCCTGTTGATCCTCTGTCAACTGACCCAGGGCGAACGCAACGTCGGCGAACTGGAAAAAATGACCGGCGTACGCCAGCCGACGCTGTCCCAGCAACTGGGCATCTTGCGCGATGAAGGCCTGGTCGCGACCCGCCGCGAAGGCAAATACATTTTCTATGGCCTGGCCAGTCACGAAGTGATCCAGGTGATGAAAACCCTCTCGGGGCTGTATTGCGGAGCGGTACTCAAGAGCTGGGAACAGCCATAAATGCCAGCCCTCACAAACATCTCCTGTGGGAGCGAGCCTGCTCGCGAAGGCGGCGTGTCAGCCGACGAATAGTTGACTGAGCCACCGCTTTCGCGAGCAGGCTCGCTCCCACATTGGTTGTTGTGGTGAGCCAATAAATCCTTGCGTGCAGCAAAAGGAACAAGCAATGAACGATCAACACTGGGGCCTATCCATCAGTGCGGACATCGTGGTCATCGGCGGTGGCACGGCCGGCATCGGTTTTGTCGCCAGCCTGCTCAAGCGTGACCCGCAGCTCAAAGTCACCGTGATCGAACCGAGTTCACAGCACTACTATCAACCGGCGTGGACGCTGGTCGGCGGTGGCGCGTTTGACGTGAAGGACACGGTCAGGCCGATGAGCAAAGTCATGCCGCGTCAGGCGACGTGGATTCAGGCCAGTGTCAGCGCTATCGACCCGCAAAGCCGCCAACTCACCCTCGACGACCAGCGCACCGTCAGATATCAGAACCTGATCGTCTGCCCCGGCCTGCGCCTGGCCTGGGAGAAAATCGAAGGCTTGCGGGAAAGCCTCGGTCAGCACGGCGTCACCTCCAACTACAGCTATCAACACGCCCAGTACACCTGGGATCAAGTGCAGAAACTGCGCGATGGCCGGGCGCTGTTCACCCAGCCGGCGATGCCGATCAAATGCGCCGGCGCGCCGCAAAAAGCCCTGTACCTGTCTTGCGATTACTGGCGCAAATCCGCCGTGCTGAAAGACATCAAGGTTGAATTCAATCTCGCTGGCGCTGCGCTGTTTGGCGTGCCGACCTTCGTGCCGCCGTTGATGAAGTACATCGAACAGTACGACGCGCAACTGGCGTTCAACTCGAATCTGGTCAAAGTCGACGGCCCGGCGAAAACCGCCTGGTTTGACGTCAAGGACGCCGATGGCAATGTCAGCCGGGTCGCGAAAACCTTCGACCTGCTGCACGTCGTGCCGCCACAAGTCGCGCCGGATTTCATCGCACAGAGTCCGCTGGCCGATGCCGGCGGTTGGTGCGAGGTCGATCCGCACAGCCTGCAGCATCCGCGTTATCCAGACGTGTTCGCACTGGGCGATATCTGCGGCACCAGCAATGCGAAAACTGCCGCAGCGGTGCGCAAGCAGGTGGTCGTCGTTGCGCAAAATCTGCTGGCCGCGCGCAAACAACAGCCGCTGCCGCTCAAGTACGACGGCTACGGTTCCTGCCCGCTGACGGTGGAGAAGGGCAAGGTGATCCTCGCCGAGTTCGGCTATGGCGGCAAACTGCTGCCGACCTTCCCGCTGGACCCGACCGTGGCCCGCCGTTCGGCATGGTGGCTGAAGGCGACGTTGCTGCCGTGGTTCTACTGGCACGGCATGCTCAAGGGCCGCGAGTGGCTGACGCGTCTGTCCAGGGTCGACTGAGAAAACTCCTATGTTGCTGGCAAGTCTGTTTGGCGTGGTGATGGGGCTGGTGCTTGGCCTGACCGGCGCGGGCGGCGGGATTCTCGCAGTGCCGGCGCTGGTGCTCGGGCTCGGCTGGACGATGACGCAAGCGGCGCCGGTGGCCTTGTTTGCGGTCGGCAGCGCGGCAGCGGTCGGGGCGATCGATGGTTTGCGCCATGGCCTGGTGCGTTACCGCGCGGCGCTGTTGATCGCCGCGTTGGGTGCGGTGTTTTCGCCGCTGGGGATCTACTTCGCGCATCAGTTGCCGGAAAAGATTCTGATGATGCTGTTCAGTCTGCTGATGGTCCTGGTCGCCTGGCGAATGTTCAGAAAGGACCGTCAGCAAGCGGGGCCGAGCGATCACGGCCACGCCAGTTGGGGCCAGAAAAACTGCATGCTCAACGAGCAGACCGGGCGCTTCGACTGGACCGCCAAATGCACCGCCACCCTTGCTGCACTGGGCGCGATTACCGGCGTGGTTTCGGGTTTACTTGGCGTCGGCGGCGGCTTTCTGATTGTGCCGGCGTTCAAGCAACTGACCGATGTGCAGATGCGCGGCATCGTTGCGACGTCGTTGATGGTGATCAGTCTGATTTCCGCGATCGGGGTGATCGGCGCGTTTCATGCGGGTGTGCGTATCGACAGTCAGGGTGCGGCGTTCATTGTCGCCAGCATCGTTGGCATGATCGTCGGTCGCAGGCTGTGCGCGCAGGTGCCGGCGCGGGCGTTGCAGGTGGGGTTTGCCAGTGTCTGTCTGGTGGTGGCGGGGTACATGCTGGTGCGGGCGTGAAGATCAACAGATCACAGCCTCGTTGCACTCGACAGCTCCTACAGGGGTATGCGATTCCTGCAGGAGCTGCGATCTTTTCAGCGGGTTACAACACCAGGTGCGGCAGCCACAGCGAAATCGCCGGCACGTAGGTCACCAGCAGCAGCACCAGGAACAGCACGCCATAGAACGGCAGCAGCGCTTTTACGGTGCTTTCGATACTGACCTTGCCCACCGCCGAGCCGACGAAGAGCACAGCGCCCACCGGCGGTGTTATCAATCCGATCCCCAGGTTGACCAGCATGATCATGCCGAACTGCACCGGATCGACACCGATGCCCATGATCACTGGCATCAGGATCGGCGTGAGGATCAGGATCAGCGGCGCCATGTCCATCACCGTGCCCAACAGCAGCAACATCACGTTGATGCACATCAGGATCACGTAGCGGTTGTCCGACAGGGTCAGGAACAGCGTGGTGATCTTCGCCGGGATCTGCATCAGGGTCATGATGTAGCCGAAGCTGGCGGCGAAACCGATCAGGATCATCACAATGGAGATGGTGCGCACCGTGCGGTGCATCAGCTTGGGCAGCTCGCTCCATTTGTAGTCGCGGTAGATGAACATGGTCACGAAGAATGACCACAGCACCGCGATGGCCGCCGATTCAGTGGCGGTGAAAATACCCGAGAGAATGCCGCCGAGGATGATCACCATCGCCATCATGCCCCACAGGGCTTCGCCGACGATCTTCAGCGCCTGGCGCATCGGAATCACTTCGCCCTTGGGGTAGTTGCGCTTTTTCGCGAAGATCAGGCACAGCACCATCAGGCAGGCGCTCATCAGCAGGCCCGGGACGATGCCGGCCATGAACAGCGAAGCGATCGACACCGTACCGCCTGCAGCCAGGGAGTAGAGCACCGAGTTATGGCTTGGCGGAGTCAGCAGGGCTTGCACCGAACCGCTGACGGTCACGGCGGTGGAGAAGTCCCGTGGATAGCCCTTGCGTTCCATTTCCGGGATCAGCACCGAGCCTACCGACGCGGTGTCGGCCACCGAAGAACCGGAGATCGCGCCGAAGAACGTCGAGGCAACGATGTTGACCAGCGACAGGCCACCGCGGACGAATCCCACCAGCACCCCGGCACACGCCACCAACCGCCGTGACATGCCGCCCTCGGCCATGATCGCACCGGCGAGGACGAAGAACGGAATGGCCAGCAGCGAGAATTTGTTCACCCCCGAGGCGACCTGGATCATCACCGCCTGGAACGGGATGTCGATCCACCACGCGCCGATCAGCGCGGCGGCGCCCAACGCGTAGGCGACCGGCATGCCGATCAGGATCAATACGATAAAACTGCCCAGCAGAATCAGAGCGTCCATTAAGCGGCACCTTCACTTTCTTCAACCAGGTCGAACTGCACGACCCGCCGTTTGCTCTGGTCACCGAGCAAGAGTTTTTCCAGAACAAAAATGAGCGTCAGCAGGCCGCCCACGGGGATCGGCAGATAGGTCACGCCAACGCGCAGATCGGGCAGGGCGGCCATGAACTGGTTCCAGGTGGAGATGCACAGCTTGGTGCCCCAGATGGTCATGAAGATGCAGATTGCCGCCATCAGCAGTTGCGAAAAAATCGCTGCTGCGGATTTCAGCTGCGGTGGCATGCGGTCGGTGAGCATGGCCACGGCCATGTGCGCACCGGCGCGGTAACTGGCGGCGGCGCCGATGAAGGTGAACACCATCATCAGCAGGATCGCCGTCGGCTCTGGCCAGCTCGAACCGGTGCCGAGCACGTAGCGGGCGAAGACGCCCCAGGGAATCATCAGGGAAATCGCCAGGACGGAAAGGCCGGCGACCCAGATGCACGTCATGTAGATCTTGTCGTTGATACGCAGCAGCAGATTCTTCATCGGGTTCCACCGTAACCGGGCGCGCCTGAACCGCTGGCGCGCCGGGCCTTTTTCATGAGTACGGAGCGGGAGGTGTTACTGAACGGCTTCGATCTTTTTGATCAGATCTGCGTACTTCGCACCGTACTTTTCACGTACCGGAGCGGTGGCGTCGTAGAAGGGTTTCTTGTCAACGGTGATGAACTCGACGCCGGCGGCCTTGAGTTTTTCTTCACTGGCGGCGGACTTCTTGTCCCACAACACGCGTTCTTCAGCCTGGGCAGCTTTGGCCGCCGTTTTCACCATCTTCTGTTGATCCGGAGTGAGTCTTTCCCAGGTGATTTTCGACATCACGATCGGCTCTGGCAGGATCAGGTGACCGGTCAGGCTGTAGAACTTGGCGTTCTGGAAGTGGTTGTGTTCGAGCAGGGTCGGCGGGTTGTTTTCCGCGCCGTCGATCACGCCGGTCTGCAGGGCGCTGAAGATTTCCCCGGTGTCCATGGCGATACCGTTACCGCCCATGGCGTTCATCATGTCGATGAACATCGGGTTGCCTTGTACGCGGATTTTCATGCCCTTGAGGTCTTCGAGCTTGCGCACCGGTTTCTTGGTGTAGATGTTGCGCGTGCCGCCGTCCATCCACGCCAGGGCCACCAATTTGAATTCGGAGTTGGTGATCTTGTCGAGAATCTCATCGCCCACCGGGCCATCGATGACGTTACGCATGTGTTGCTGGTCGCGGAAAATGAACGGCATGTTGAACACGTTCACATCCGGCACCACGGGGCCGACGATACCCAGGCTGACCCGGGACATCTGTATCGCGCCGACTTGCATCTGCTCGATGACTTCCTTCTCGGAACCGAGCACTCCGCCCGGGAAGTACTGGAAGGTCAGCTCGCCGTTGGTTTCCTTTTCAAGCGTTTTGCCCATGCTCTTTTCGGCCACCACAGTTGGGTAACCGTCTGGATGAATATCAGCGAATTTGAGTTTCATATCTGCCTGAGCGCCACCAGCAAAGGTGAACATCAGCGGGAGTGCAGCGGCGAGCAAGGTGCGTTTGAAGTTCATGAGGGGTGAGTCTCCAGTCTTGTTATTTTTGTGTTCAAGGCGCAGCGGTGCAGCAGAGGGTTTAAAGCAAATCGTTGAATTGCGGTTCGGCGAGGCCCTTGACGCCTGGCTTCAGGGCGAACACGCCGCCGGCCAGGGATTGCGGGTCGTGGTCATCGCCGGGGCGAATCGAGGCGACAAACAAGGTATCCAGGTTGCTGCCGCCGAAAGCGCACATGGTCGGTTTCTTCACCGGTACTTCCAGCGAGAAATCCAGTCGGCCATCCGGGGCGAAGCGGTGGATCAGGCCGGCGTCGTTGGCGCAGATCCAGTAACAGCCTTCGGCATCCACGGCAGCGCCATCGGGGCGGCCGGGGAAATGATTCATGTCGACGAAGACTCGGCGATTCGATGGCGTGCCGGTCTCGGTGTCGTAATCGAAGGCCCAGATCAGTTGCACGTTGGGGTGCGAATCCGACAGGTACATGGTTTTGCCGTCGGGGCTGAAGGCGAGGCCGTTGGGTACGATGAAGCCATCCAGCTGCGCTTCGATCACGCCAGTCTGCCCGGCGCCGTAGCGATAGAGCCGGCCTTCAGGCGCGTTCTGGCCCATATTCAGCACCATGCTGCCCGCCCAGAAACGACCTTGGCGATCACAGCGACCGTCGTTGAGGCGCATGTCCGCGCGGCTGTGCCCGACGGTGGCGAGCAATTCGCTGTCGAGGCTGCCGTCGCTGTGCGGGTGCAGGCGATAGAAACCGCTTTCCATGCCGGCGACCCAGCCGCCACTGCGGTGGCGGGTGATGCAGGCGAGCATTTGCGGGGCTTTCCACGAGGCGACGTGCCCGGTGTCAGCGCTCCAGCGTTGCAGCCCGCCGTTGGGGATGTCGACCCAGTACAGAGCGTTTTCCTGCGGCACCCAGACCGGGCTTTCACCGACCGCGTTGCGGGCGTCGACGATCAATTCGGCTTGCATACTCATTCCCTTGGTTTTTATTGGAGGGGGATCAAGTCGAGCGATCAATCGCCAAACGGGCCTGCTGCGACGAAGGCGCCGCCCTGATAGATCCGCGCCGGATCATCGTCGGCTGGCATCGGTTGCGCTTCGACCTTGTCGCGGAAGATTTCCGAGGTGTCATTGGCTTCGAAACCGAGGTGGCTGGCGTAGCGGTTGTCCCACCAGACGTCTTTGTTGGCGGACATGCCGTAGACCACGGTGTGGCCGACATTTGGTGTGTACAGCGAGCGTTCGAGCAGTTGCGTGAGGTCGTCGAAGCTCAGCCAGGTGTGCATCATCCGGCGGTTCTGCGGTTCGGGGAACGAGGAGCCGATGCGGATGCTGACGGTTTCGATGCCGTAGCGATCGAAGTAGAAACTGGCCATGTCTTCGCCGTAGGACTTGGACAAGCCGTAGTAACCATCGGGACGACGCGCCGAAGTGGCGTCGAGCTGTTGGTCCTGTTTGTAGAAACCGATGACGTGGTTGGAACTGGCGAAGATCACCCGTTTCACACCGTGCTTGCGTGCCGCTTCGTAAATGTGGAACACGCCGCAGATGTTGGCGCCGAGGATTTCTTCGAACGGGCGCTCAACCGAAACGCCGCCGAAATGCAGGATCGCATCGACGCCTTCGACCAGTTGATGCACGGCTTGCTTGTCGGCGAGATCGCAGAGCACGACTTCTTCGTGGTCATCGACGGCCGGGGCGAGGGCGGCGATGTCGGACAGGCGCAGCACATTGGCGTAAGGGCGCAGGCGTTCGCGCAGGACTTTGCCCAAGCCTCCGGCGGCACCGGTCAGCAGCAGGCGATTGAAAGGAGCGCGGGGGGTAGAAATAGACGTCATGGCAATCCCTGAACACATTGTTATTAGGTTTGTTGTAGGTTGTCGTATGACTGCGCTGAAGTATCGGTAGGGTTTCCGGATCTTGTCAACGCGACTTTTGGTGTAGATGACGGAAGGGCGCGATTCATTTTCTCAAGACCCGATACCTGCCTTGCAATGCAATCCCCTTGTGGGAGCGAGCCTGCTCGCGAAGGCGGTGTGCCAGTCAAAACAAGTCGACTGGTCCGGCGCTTTCGCGAGCAGGCTCGCTCCCACAGGGCAAAACACCAACCGTTACAACAACGAAATCGGATAGCTGATAAAAATCCGGTTCTCGTCAAATTCGTTGGTGCTGAAGTCCCGGCGAATGGTCGCGTTGCGCCATTTCACGTTGAGGTTCTTCAGCGGGCCGCTCTGCACGGTGTAGGCCAGTTCCGATTCGCGGCCCCATTCCTTGCCGTCGTTGGTGGTGGCGGTGTGTACGTTATCGCCGCTGATATAGCGGTTCATCAGGGTCAGGCCAGGCACGCCCAGCGCAACGAAGTTGTAGTCGTGACGCACCTGCCAGGAGCGCTCTTTGGCGTTGTCATAACTGGCGTTGTAACTGTCGTTGGCCAGGGTGCCGCCGCTGGTGCCGTTGACGCGCATCCAGGCATCGTCGCCGGTGAGTTTCTGCAGGCCGACGTAGAAGGTGTTGCCACCATATTTCGCCGAGAGCAGGGCGAACGCGGTCTTGTTGTCGAGGTCGCCGGCCTGAGCGCTGCCGTCTTCCTTGCCGGTGAAGAAACCGAGGTTAGCGCCCAGCGTCCAGTCGCCCATCGGCTGGCTGTGGCTGAGGTTGAAATACTGCTGCTGATAGATGTCGGTGAGCTCGGCGTACCACACGCCGACCATCGTGCGTTTTTCGTTGAAGCTGTATTCGCCGCCGCCGAAGTTGAAGCGATCGGAGGTGAATGCACCGCGGCCGTTCATCGACATGTCTTCCATGCTCGCGTCGTTGCGCGGGCTGTTGCCACGGAACTGGCCGCCGTAAACGGTCAGGCCGTTGATCTCGGTGGACGTGATCTGGCCGCCGCGAAAGGTCTGCGGCAGGGAGCGGCCGTCGTCGGAGCGCAGGATCGGCAATACCGGCATCCATTCGCCGACCTTCAATTCGGTCTTCGAGACTTTGGCTTTCAGCGCCACGCCGAGGCGACCGAAATTGTCGGCCGGGCGACCGTCATCATGAATCGGCAACAGTTGCGTGCCGCCAGTGCCTTTGCCGCCATCAAGCTTTTGCGAATACAACCCGAGCATATCGAGGCCGAAGCCGACGGTGCCTTGGGTGAAGCCGGATTTGGCGTCGAGAATGAAGCTCTGCGTCCACTCTTCAGCCTTGCCCTGCGGATAGGCCGGGTTGACGAAGTTGCGGTTGAAGTAGGCGTTGCGCAGGTTCAGCGTAGCTTTGCTGTCGTCGAGAAAGCCTTCGGCATCAGCGCTCATGGGCAAGGCCAGAGCGAGGCTGCTGCAACCGATCAGGCTGAGGGTCGAACGCGGCTTGAAATGGGCAAAACGTGAAGGGCGGACGGAATTGCGGGCGAGTGGGCTCACTGTGACGCTCCCTGGATCGTTTGTTGTTTTTATTATTTGTCATACGTCGTCGTACAACATCGATGCGGATATTTCCCAGATTTTCAGGGATTGTCAACTGGGAGTTATACGATGACCTCCCATGCGACGCCGAACCCATGTGGGAGCGAGCCTGCTCGCGAATGCGGACTTTCAATCAATGAAGTTGTCGACTGACACAGCGCTTTCGCGAGCAGGCTCGCTCCCACAGGGTTCCTTGGTGTCTGTCGAGTCGTGTGTTGCCCGTGAAATTGCGGCAAACTTCCTTCACCCCCAGCACCAGGCCGATTCATGGATAAATACGCCCCGCGCAACTGGCAACCCCACGAAAAGCCCAGCCTGCCCGGTTCTCCGTCGACACCGCTGCACTCCACGCCCAAGCGCCTGGCGTACGCGGCGGTTGGCGTGCTGGTGGCGGTGACTGGTGGGTTGGGCAACTCGCTGGTGGTTGCCAACCTGCCTTACCTGCAAGGCTCGCTCGGCGCGACCACGGCGGAGATGGCCTGGCTGCCGGCGGCGTATGTGATGACCAACGTGTCGATGAACCTGCTGCTGGTGAAGTTTCGCCAGCAGTTCGGTTTGCGCGCGTTCACCGAGGTGTTTCTGGTGCTGTATGCACTGGTGACCTTCGGCCATTTGTTCGTCAACGATCTCAACTCGGCAGTGGCGGTGCGAGCGGCGCACGGCATGGTCGGTGCGGCGCTGAGCTCGCTGGGTCTGTATTACATGGTCCAGGCGTTCCCGGCGAAGTGGCGGCTCAAAGCGTTGGTACTCGGCCTCGGCACGTCGCAATTGGCGTTGCCGCTGGCGCGGCTGTTCTCCGAAGACCTGTTGCAGATCGCCGAATGGCGCGGCCTCTATCTGTTCGAATTGGGCATGGCCCTGCTGTCACTCGGCTGTGTGTTGCTGCTGAAGTTGCCGCCCGGTGACCGCTTCAAGACCTTCGAAAAACTCGACTTCCTGACCTTCGCCATCCTCGCCACCGGTGTGGCGTTGTTGTGCGCGGTGCTGTCGCTGGGGCGCATCGACTGGTGGCTGGAGGCGGACTGGATCGGCGTGGCGCTGGCCTGTTCGATCGCGCTGATCATTATGGGCCTGGCCATTGAGCACAATCGCAGCAACCCGATGTTGATGACCCGCTGGCTGGGCAGCGGAACGATGATTCGCCTGGCGCTGGCGGTGACCCTGATTCGCATGGTCACCTCGGAGCAATCCACCGGCGCCGTGGGGTTCATGCAGAACCTGAACATGGGCTATGAGCAGTTGCACAGTCTGTATGTGGTGATGCTGATCGGCAGTATCGCCGGGCTTGCCACCAGCGCGTTGACCATCGACCCCAAACACTTGCTGATGCCGTTGATCATCTCGCTGGCGCTGATGGCCACCGGTTCGGTGATGGACAGTTTTTCCAACAACCTGACACGCCCGCAAAATCTCTACTTCAGCCAGTTCCTGCTGGCGTTCGGCAGTACGTTTTTTCTCGGCCCGACCATGGTCTTCGGCACGCGCAACGTGCTGACCAATCCGCGCAACCTGGTGAGTTTTTCCGTGCTGTTCGGGATCTGCAATAACCTCGGCGGGCTGCTCGGCGCGGCGTTGCTTGGCACTTTTCAGATCGTGCGGGAGAAGTACCATTCCAGCCACATCGTCGATCATCTGGTGATGTCCGATCCGTTGGTGGCGGCGCGGGTGCAGAGCGGCGGCTCAGCCTACGGCGGTTTGCTGGCGGACCCGAGCCTGCGCAATCTGGCCGGCATGCGCAGCCTCGCCAATGCGGCGACACGCGAAGCGAACGTGCTGGCCTATAACGATGTCTTCATGCTGATCGCGGTCATTGCCGTCCTGACCATGATCTGGCTTTCGATTCGCGCGTTGTGGCTGATGAGCACCACCAAAGCCATTGAACCGACACCTTCCGTACCACCCAGCGGTGCCACTTCTTCATGACCGAACCGACCACCACAACCACCAATGCCATCGCCGCCACGCCTGAAGGGGAAGCGCCGCCATCGTCGCCGAACACTGCGCCGCGTTCGCTGCGGGTGCGGATCATATCTTCGCTGGGCTTTGCCGCAATCGCCATCGTCGGTGTCCTGATCGTGCTGTATGCGTGGCAACTGCCGCCGTTCAGCAGTGCGGTCGAAACCACCGAAAACGCCTTGGTGCGCGGGCAGGTGACGATCATCGGCCCGCAGCTCAGCGGCTATGTGTTCGAGGTGCCGGTGCAGGACTTCCAGTACGTCAAGGCCGGGGATCTGCTGGTGCGTCTGGACGACCGCATTTATCAGCAACGCCTCGACCAGTCCCTGGCACAACTGGCGGTGCAGAAGGCCGGGCTGGCCAACGTCGTGCAGCAACGCAACAGCGCTGAAGCGACGATCAAATTGCGCCAGGCAGTGCTCGCCGACAGCCAGGCGCAGTTGCGCAAGAGCGAGGCCGATCTGCGGCGTAATCAGGAACTGGTGCGCGACGGCTCGGTGTCCAAACGCGAGTTCGACGTGACCCTCGCTGCCAATGCGCAGAGCACGGCATCTGTGGCGCAGGCCAAGGCCAATCTGGAAATCGCCCGGCAGGATCTGCAAACGGTCATCGTCAATCGCGGCTCCCTGGAAGCCGCCGTGGCCAGTGCTGAAGCAGCGGTGCAACTGGCGCGGATCGATCTGTCGAACACGCGGATTGTCGCCCCGCGCGACGGCCAGCTCGGGCAGATCGGCGTGCGCTTGGGGGCCTACGTCAACTCCGGCGCGCAGTTGATGGCGCTGGTCCCGGACCAGAAATGGGTGATCGCCAACATGAAGGAAACCCAGATGGCCAACGTACGTGTCGGGCAACCGGTGCGCTTCACCGTCGACGCCTTGAACCACCGCAGATTCACCGGCCATGTGCAGCATATTTCGCCGGGCACCGGTTCGGAATTTGCCTTGCTGCAGGCCGACAACGCCACCGGCAACTTCGTCAAGATCGCCCAGCGGGTGCCGGTGCGCATCACTATCGATCCCGATCAGCAGGAAGCAGAACGCTTGCGGCCGGGGATGTCAGTTGTTGTCAGCATCGACACCGCCGCCGGCGACACCCAACCCCACTGATCAATGCATAACCCTGTGGGAGCGAGCCTGCTCGCGAAAGCGTCGTATCAGTAACATTTCTTTATCTGACACACCGCTTTCGCGAGCAGGCTCGCTCCCACAGGATTAGTGCTCACGGGGCTCTATTCATTCGGGCGAGGGGGTGACCCGGCAACTTTTGCGGTTGCGAATCTGCTCGTCGCTGGGCCTCTCGCGGACGAATTCGAAACGCGGTTCGCCTTCGCTGTAATGCACCAGCCAGCCCCATTCCAGTTCGCTTTCGTCCTGTCCGGGATGTGGTGGCCGGGCCCACCAGGGTTCTTTGCTGAGGATCTCGCGCATGGCAGCCTCCGGTTGATGGCAATCCCTGAACTATAGCTTCCTGTCGCGAGTCGTCAGCACAGGCTGTGTAGAATCGGCGCGATCATGACGAACAAGGGGGCAGGGCAATGATTGATGGGGTGCGCAAGGATGAACCTGCAAAGCGGCTGTTCTTTGCCCTGGATTGCCCGCCGGCGCAGCGCAAGGCAATCGCCCAGTGGCGCGCGGAGCTGGGCCTGCGCAGCGGCAAACCGGTGCCGGCGGATAACTTTCATCTGACTCTGCTGTTCCTCGGTGCGGTGCCGTTGGCGCAGATTCACGGCGTCTGCGAAGCAGCGGGCAGTGTGCGTATTCCGGGCGAAACGTTGCGTATTGAGCTGGATCGCTTGCAGGTCTGGCATCGCGCCGGTGTGCTGTCGCTGGCGCCCGAGCAGGCACCGCCGGCGCTGTTGCGCCTGGTT
Organism: Pseudomonas sp. FP1762; assembly: GCF_030687105.1. Classification (NCBI taxonomy): domain Bacteria; kingdom Pseudomonadati; phylum Pseudomonadota; class Gammaproteobacteria; order Pseudomonadales; family Pseudomonadaceae; genus Pseudomonas; species Pseudomonas sp. FP1762. Next base: position 3,641,960 of record NZ_CP117458.1, on the reverse strand, counting down.
TACGCGCTGGAGCAGGCGATGCTGCCGTTCGGTTTTGAACAACCCACCCACGAGTTCCGTCCGCACTTGACGCTGGCCCGCGAGTACCGCGCGCCGGAGCCGGAAGCGCGCACGCCGCCGGAGTTTTTCCTGCGCCCTGAACGCTTCGGCTTATTCGAATCGCACAAGGGCCGCTATCGAGTTGTGCAGGACTGGCCGCTGATCTGAACGGACAAAAAAAGGCGCCCGAAGGCGCCTGCAAATTCACCCGAGCCGAGGGAGCCGGGTGAGGCCGTTCAGAGCAGGGTGCAGCGGTGGTAAGGCGCTGCGTGAACGGAAAATTTTCAGCACTGCATTGCTTCATTGTGGGAGCGAGCCTGCTCGCGAAAGCGTCGGCACATCCAATATTTTCGTCGCCTGTCCCACCGCCTTCGCGAGCAGGCTCGCTCCCACATTTTGATCATCGGTGTTTTTATTTACCGAGCTTCACCCGCGTCCAGCCGCGCGTCATGATCCGCTGTGTGGCAATCGGCTGATCCGGCACTGCATACAAAGTCGCCATCACCGCTTGCGACGGATACGAGCCCGGTTCGTTGCGGATCGCTTCGTCCACCAGTGGCGTGGCCGCTGCGTTGGCGTTGCTGTAGCCGATGCTGTTGGTGACTTCGGCGATGATGTCCGGGCGCATCAGGAAATCCATGAACAGGTAGGCGTTGTCGACGTTCGCCGCATCACGGGGGATGGCGACCATGTCGTAGAAACTGCCGGCGCCTTCCTTGGGAATGCTGTAGTCGATCACCACGTTGTTGCCCGATTCCACCGCGCGGGCCTTGGCCTGCAGGACGTCGCCGGAGTAACCGACCGCCACGCAGATGTTGCCGTTAGCCAGATCGGAGATGTACTTCGAGGAATGGAAGTACGCCACGTAAGGGCGGATTTTCATGAACAGCGCTTCGGCTTCGGCGATGTGCGCCTTGTCCTTGTCGTTCACCGGATAGCCCAGGTAGTGCAGGGCGGCCGGGAGCATTTCGGTTGGCGAATCGAGGAAACTGATGCCACAGGCTTTGAGTTTTTCCGCGTTCTCCGGTTTGAACAGCAAGTCCCAGGAGTTGGTCGGGGCGTTGGCGCCGAGCACTTCCTTGACCTTCGCCGGGTTGAAACCGATGCCGATCGAGCCCCACATGTACGGGAACGCATGCGCGTTGTCCGGATCACTGGCGGAAGCGTTTTTCAGCAATACCGGGTTAAGATTCTTCCAGTTCGGCAGCTTCGACTTGTCCAGCGGCTGGTAGACGCCGGCTTTGATCTGCTTGGCCAGAAAACTGTTCGACGGCACGACGATGTCATAGCCGGATTTGCCCGCGAGCAGGCGCGCTTCCAGAGTTTCGTTGCTGTCGAAGACGTCGTAGGTCACGCGAATGCCGGTCTCGTCTTCGAATTTCTTCACGGTGTCCGGCGCGATGTAATCGGACCAGTTGTAAACACGCAGCACCTTGTCGTTGGCCTGGGCGCCCATGACCATCGCGCCCATTAAGGACAGTGTCAGCAGAGTCCTGCCAAACATTTTCATCGGTACAACTCCCTTCTTCTTATTCAAAAACACAAAAGCTCGGTGCACTTGAACCTTGTGGCGAGGGGATTTATCCCCGCTCGGCTGCGTAGCAGTCGCAAAACCTGAATACGGAGTCTTCAGGTAGAACTGCAGGGGCCGCTTCGCAGCCCAACGGGGATAAATCCCCTCGCCACAGTTGTTCATCGGTGTTGCTCAGGCAGTCGCCGTTGCCGGCTGTTGCCACGACTCGCTCGCCGTCTGCTCCATCGCTTCCTGAATCGCCCGTTTGCGGTTGGCTTCGGCCTTGCGGCCGAAGTACCAGACCAGGAAAGTCACCAGCGATACCGCCAGCAGAATCAGGCTGGCCACGGCGTTGATCTCAGGCTTCACGCCCAGACGCACCGCCGAGAACACTTCCATCGGCAGCGTCGTCGAGCCCGGCCCGGAAACGAAACTCGCCAGCACCAGATCGTCCAGCGACAAGGCAAACGACATCATTCCGCCGGCGGCCAGCGACGGCGCGATCATGGGGATGGTGATCAGGAAAAACACTTTGAATGGTTTGGCGCCGAGGTCCATCGCCGCTTCTTCGATCGACAGATCCAGCTCGCGAAGGCGCGCGGAGACTACCACCGCGACATAGGCTGCACAAAATGTGGTGTGGGCGATCCAGATGGTGACGATGCCGCGCTCCTGCGGCCAGCCGATCAGTTGCGCCATTGCCACGAACAGCAGCAACAGCGACAGGCCGGTGATCACTTCCGGCATCACCAACGGCGCGGTGACCAGGCCACCAAACAGCGTGCGCCCCTTGAAGCGCGTCACCCGCGTCAGCACGAAGGCCGCCAGCGTACCCAGTGCCACAGCGGCAATCGCGGTGTAGCAGGCGATTTCCAGCGAGCGCACCACCGAGCCCATCAGTTGCGTGTTGTCGAGCAGGCCGACATACCACTTCACTGACCAGCCACCCCACACCGTCACCAGTTTCGAGGCGTTGAACGAGTAGATCACCAGAATCAGCATCGGCAGATAAATGAACATCAAGCCGAAGATCAGCATGAACTTGGAAAAATTGAAGCGTTTCATCCCCGTGCCTCCATCTCTTTGGCCTGGCTGCGGTTGAACAGCAGAATCGGCACAATCAGGATCAACAGCATCACCACCGCCAGCGCGGAAGCCACCGGCCAGTCGCGGTTATTGAAGAACTCCTGCCACAGCACGCGACCGATCATCAGCGTCTCCGGGCCACCCAGCAGTTCCGGAATCACGAACTCGCCAACTACCGGAATGAACACCAGCATGCAGCCGGCAATGATGCCGTTCTTGGCCAGCGGCACGGTAATCTTCCAGAAGTTGTTGAAGTTGCTCGAACCTAGATCCTGCGCGGCTTCCAGCAGGCTGTTGTCGTGCTTGACGAGGTTGGCGTAGAGCGGCAGAACCATGAACGGCAGATAGGCGTAAACCACACCGATATAGACGGCAGTGTTGGTGTTGAGGATCTCGATCGGGTGATCGGTGAGCCCGGTCCACATCAGAAACCCGTTGAGCAGACCGTTGTTGCTGAGGATGCCCATCCACGCATACACGCGGATCAGGATCGCCGTCCAGGTCGGCATCATGATCAACAGCAGCAGGACGTTTTGCGTTTCCTTGCCGGTCTTGGTGATCGCGTAAGCCATCGGGAAACCGATCACCAGGCACATCAGCGTGCTCAGTGCCGCGACTTTCAGCGAGCCGAGGTACGCCGACAGGTACAGCTCGTCTTCGCCGAGCAGGGTGTAGTTGCCGATGTTCAGCAGCAGCTGGAATTTCTGTTCGGCGAAGGTGTAGATCTCCGAGTACGGCGGGATCGACAGCGCGGCTTCCGAAAAGCTGATCTTCATCACCAGAAAGAACGGCAGCATGAAGAACAGGAACAGCCAGATGAACGGAATGCCGATCACCAGTTTTCGTCCGCTGGGCACCAGGCGCAAAAATTGCTGATTGAAAGTTCTCATGAGCGCAGCACCACGCCGCTGTCGTCTTCCCACCAGACGTAGACTTTGTCGTCCCAGGTCGGCCGCGCGCCACGCCGCTCGGCATTGGCCATGAACGACTGGACGATCTTGCCGCCGGGCAGCTCGACGTAGAACACCGAATGGCCGCCGAGGTAGGCGATGTCATGCACCTTGCCTTCGGACCAGTTGTAGCGGAACTCCGGTTGAGTGGTGCTGACGAGCATTTTTTCCGGGCGAATGGCGTAGGTGATCGACTTGTCCTGCACCGACGTGCTGACGCCGTGACCGACATAGATCTTCTGCTGCAAGTCGGGGCTGTGAATGATCGCGTGGCCTTCGAGATCTTCCACCACGGTGCCGTCAAAGGCGTTCACGTTGCCGATGAATTCGCAGACCATGCGGCTGACCGGCGCTTCATAAATGTCCACCGGGCTGCCGATCTGCGCGATCCAGCCCAGGTGCATGATCGCGATGCGCTGGGCCATGGTCATGGCTTCTTCCTGGTCGTGGGTCACCATCACGCAGGTCACGCCAACGCGCTCGATGATTTCCACCAGCTCAAGCTGCATCTGCGACCGCAGCTTTTTATCCAGCGCGCCCATCGGCTCGTCGAGCAGCAACAGTTTCGGCCGTTTGGCCAACGAGCGGGCGAGGGCGACGCGCTGACGCTGGCCGCCGGACAACTGGTGCGGGCGGCGCTTGGCGTATTGGGTCATGTGCACCAGCCGCAGCATTTCTTCGACGCGGGCATCGATTTCGCTGGCCGGCAAACGATCCTGCTTGAGGCCGAAGGCAATGTTCTGCGCCACGGTCATGTGCGGGAACAGCGCGTAGGACTGGAACATCATGTTGATCGGCCGCTCGTACGGCGGCATGTCAGTGATGTCCACGCCATCGAGCAGAATCCGCCCCTCGGTCGGCCGCTCGAAACCGGCGAGCATGCGCAGCAGCGTCGATTTGCCCGAACCGGAACCGCCCAGCAGCGCGAAGATTTCGCCCTGATGGATCTCCAGGGACACATCGTCCACGGCCACGGTTTCGTCGAACTTCTTGGTGACACGATCGACTTTCACCAGCACCTTTTTCGGTTGCTGCTGACCTTCGAGTGCCTTGCGGTAAGTGCTGGAGGCGTTTGCCATGTGAAACTCCCAACAGGTGTCGTGTGCCTGGCCAATGTGGCCGGGCTTAAGTGGATTGCGGAGCTGCATGAGAATTACCTGCCGAACTACATCCCCCTGTGGGAGCGAGCTTGCTCGCGAATACGTCGTGTCAGTCGACATCTTTGTTGGCTGACACACTGCTTTCGCGAGCAAGCTCGCTCCCACAGGGTTTTGCATTGATCTGACAGGTATCGCTCAAACCGATCCGGCTTGTTCGGCGCCGCCGTCCTGGCTGCCTGGGTCGTACTTGTTGTTATCACGGGTGTTGCGGTTCACGACTGGCAGATGTGCAAACGCACACCCGCCAGCCGTGGGGGCAGTAAATCGTTATCGAGTCTGGGATTGCGTCAGCGCTGACTGCGCTTCGCCGCCCGTTGCCGGCACGCTGCGCCGAACGCCTGGAAAATCCTCAGGTAGTTCGGGTTGTCCAGCACTTGCCATTCCGGGTGCCATTGCACGCCGAGGGCGAAGGTCGGGCTGTGCTCGACCGAGATCGCCTCGATCAAACCGTCCGGCGCCACGGCTTCAACACGCAGGCCGGGAGCGAGGCGGTCGATGCCTTGGCTGTGAATCGAATTGACCTGAAATTCGTCGGGCAGCTCCAGCGCTTCGAACACACCGCCAGCGATCACACTGACCGCATGGGCCGGTGCATATTGCACGGCCACATCCGGGCTGTCGGCTTCGCGGTGGTCGAGCATGCCGGGCAGCTCATGCACCTTTTGATGAAGGCTGCCGCCGAACGCCACATTCATCTCCTGGAAACCACGGCAGATGCCGAGCACCGGAACGCCCGCCGCGATGGCTGCACGCAACAAAGGAAGGGTGGTGGCGTCGCGGGCCGGATCGTGATCCGTGCCGGGGGCGCTGGCCGGGCCTTGATAGTGGAAGGGCTCCACGTTCGAGGGAGAGCCGGTAAGCAACAGACCGTCGAGTTGACCGAGCAGGTCTTCGATCTCAGTCAGATTGCCGAGGGAAGGAATGACCACTGGCAACCCTTGAGCGCCAACGCTGACAGCACGTACGTACTTGTCGCCGCTGATGTGATAGGGGTGCAGGCCAATCTGTTTGACGCACGCAGTAACGCCGATCAATGGCTTGAATGCCATTTTTATTCACCTCGAAGTCTGTCACTTGAACGAGCTTTTCCGGAGCTTAGCCTCGTTGATTTTAATTAACAACTGCCATGTAAAAAATTCTAAACGCCATTCATCAAATCGCTTAGGTTTACCGGGGTTTGCCGGTAGATATGGCTCGAGAGTGTTAAGAAAAGCCCGAAAAATAAAGGCTGCAGGGCAGGGTGTTCGCTATTGACTTCACTTTGCCTTTCGGATTGACTGGCTGCGCAACACGGTGGTGAACATAATAATTAACAGCTAAATAGGTGCATCATGTCGGTCCCTCTGCGTACCGTTCAACTCAACGAAGCCAACGCATTCCTTAAGAAATATCCTGAGGTTTTGTACGTCGACCTTCTGATTGCGGATATGAACGGTGTGGTGCGCGGCAAGCGCATCGAACGCACCAGTCTTCATAAGGTGTACGAAAAAGGCATCAACCTGCCGGCGTCGCTGTTCGCGCTGGACATCAACGGCTCGACGGTGGAAAGCACCGGCCTGGGCCTGGATATCGGCGATGCCGATCGCATCTGTTACCCGATCCCCGGCACCCTGAGCATCGAGCCGTGGCAAAAACGCCCGACCGCTCAACTGCTGATGACCATGCACGAGATCGAAGGTCAGCCGTTCTTCGCTGACCCGCGTGAAGTACTGGCCAACGTTGTGCGCAAATTCGACGACCTCGGCCTGACCATCTGCGCGGCGTTCGAACTCGAGTTCTACCTGATCGACCAGGACAACGTGAATGGCCGTCCGCAATCGCCACGTTCACCGGTATCCGGCAAGCGTCCGGTGTCGACCCAGGTTTACCTGATCGACGATCTCGACGAATACGTCGATTGCCTGCAAGACATCCTCGAAGGCGCGAAAGAGCAGGGCATCCCGGCGGATGCCATCGTCAAGGAAAGCGCCCCGGCGCAGTTCGAAGTCAACCTGCATCACGTCTCCGACCCGATCAAGGCGTGCGATTACGCGGTCCTGCTCAAGCGTCTGGTGAAGAACATCGCCTACGACCACGAGATGGACACGACCTTCATGGCCAAGCCTTATCCGGGCCAGGCCGGCAATGGTTTGCACGTGCACATTTCGATTCTGGACAAAGAAGGCAACAACATCTTCGCCAGCGAGGATCCCGAGCAGAACGCCGCACTGCGTCACGCGATCGGCGGTGTGCTCGAGACCCTGCCGGCGCAAATGGCGTTCCTCTGCCCGAACGTCAACTCGTACCGCCGCTTCGGCGCACAGTTCTATGTGCCGAACTCGCCGAGCTGGGGCATCGACAACCGCACCGTGGCCGTGCGCGTGCCGACCGGTTCAGCGGACGCCGTGCGCATCGAACACCGCGTCGCCGGTGCCGATGCCAACCCGTACCTGCTGATGGCGTCGGTGCTGGCCGGCATCCACCACGGCCTGACCAACCAGATCGAGCCCGGCGCGCCGGTCGAAGGCAACAGCTACGAGCAGAACGAGCAGAGCCTGCCGAACAACCTGCGCGACGCCTTGCGCGAGCTCGACGACAGCGAAGTCATGGCGCGCTACATCGACCCGATGTACATCGACGTGTTCGTTGCGTGCAAGGAAAGCGAGCTGGCCGAGTTCGAGAACTCGATTTCTGACCTTGAGTACAACTGGTATCTGCATACGGTCTGAAGATCAAAAGCCCCTCACCCTAACCCTCTCCCGGAGGGAGAGGGGACTGACCGCGTCGTCTGGAGATATCCGGCGACCTGAACGATCCAGTCGATGATGGATTCGGCAAAGATTTTTCAGGTCGGCGCAGTTACCAGACATCCCCCGATCGGTCCCCTCTCCCTCTGGGAGAGGGCTAGGGTGAGGGCAGCGATTCCCGGCCAGACAAAGCAACCAGACCAACCCCCAAATTCCCCCTTGTCGAGCTCAAAACAATGACCACAACCCGCAACGACTGGGAACAACGCTTCCAGTCTCTGTCCATCGAATCCCGCGCCTTCATCAACGGTGAATATCGCCCGGCGATCAGCGGCGACACCTTCGAATGCCTGAGCCCGGTCGACGGCCGCTTTCTTGCCGCCGTCGCCAGCACCGATGAAGCCGACGCCAACCTGGCCGTCGAAGCCGCGCGCCAGTCCTTCAACTCCGGCATCTGGGCGAAACAAGCCCCGGCCGAGCGCAAGCGCGTGCTGATCCGCTTCGCCGATCTGATCCTGCAGCACCAGGAAGAACTGGCACTGCTGGAAACCCTCGACATGGGCAAACCGATCAGCGATTCGATGAGCATCGACATCCCGGCGACCGCCAACGCGATCCGCTGGAGCGCCGAGGCCATCGACAAGATCTACGACGAAGTCGCCGCCACGCCGCACGACCAACTTGGCCTCGTCACCCGTGAGCCCTCGGGTGTGGTCGCGGCGATCGTGCCGTGGAATTTCCCGCTGATCATGGCCAGCTGGAAGTTCGCCCCGGCGCTGGCGGCGGGTAACTCGTTCATCCTCAAACCTTCGGAAAAATCACCGCTGACCGCCATCCGCATCGCGCAACTGGCGCTGGAGGCGGGCATTCCAAAGGGCGTGTTCAACGTGCTGCCGGGCTACGGCCACACCGTCGGCAAGGCACTGGCGTTGCACCTGGACGTCGACGTGCTGGCCTTCACCGGCTCCACGGCGATCGCCAAGCAACTGATGATCTACGCGGGCCAAAGCAACATGAAACGCGTCTGGCTTGAGGCCGGCGGCAAAAGCCCGAACGTGGTGTTCGCCGACGCACCGGATCTGCGCGCAGCTGCTCAAGCGGCGGCCAGTGCCATCGCCTTCAACCAGGGCGAAGTCTGCACTGCCGGCTCGCGTCTGCTAGTCGAGCGCTCGATTCGCGAACAGTTCATTCCGTTGCTGGTAGAGGCGCTGCAAGCCTGGAAACCGGGGCACGCACTGGATCCGGCGACCACCGTCGGCGCCGTGGTCGACCAGCGTCAGCTCGATAACGTGCTGCGCTACATCAGCATCGGCCGCGAGCAGGGCGCCGAGTTGATAGCCGGCGGTCAACGCACCCTCGAAGAAACCGGTGGCCTCTACGTGCAGCCAGCGATTTTCGACGGCGTGACCAATGCGATGACCATCGCTCAGGAAGAAATCTTCGGCCCGGTGCTGTCGCTGATCACCTTCGACACTGCCGAAGAAGCCCTGCAGATCGCCAACGACAGCATCTTCGGCCTCGCCGCCGGGGTGTGGACCAGCAACCTGAGCAAGGCACACACCTTCGCCCGCGGCCTGCGCGCCGGTAGCGTCTGGGTCAACCAGTACGACGGTGGCGACATGACTGCGCCATTCGGTGGCTTCAAGCAATCGGGCAACGGTCGCGACAAATCGCTGCATGCGTTCGACAAGTACACCGAACTGAAAGCGACCTGGATCAAGCTCTGACTCTTTTACAGCGGCGGCCGCCCCTGATTGGCGGCCCTCGGAGAAACCTATGAAACAGCAACACGTAAACAGCTACTACGCCGCCACCCGCAACGAAGTCATCGACTTCCCGGTTCTCGAAGAAGCGCTGGACTGCGACGTCTGCATCATCGGCGCCGGCTACACGGGCCTGTCCTCGGCACTGTTCCTCAGCGAAGCCGGCTACAAAGTCACCGTGCTGGAAGCGGCGAAAGTCGGCTACGGCGCCAGCGGGCGCAACGGCGGGCAACTGGTCAATTCCTATAGCCGCGACGTCGATGTCATCGAAGAGCGCTACGGCGACAAGACTGCAGAAATCCTCGGCAGCATGATCTTTGAAGGCGCCGACATCATTCGTTCGCGCATCAAGGATTACGACATCAAGTGCGACTATCGCCCGGGCGGCATCTTCGCAGCGATGAACAAGAAACAACTCAATGGCCTGGCAGAGCAGAAGCGCAATTGGGAACGCTACGGCAACCGCAATCTGAAGATGCTTGATGCAGCGGACATTCGTCGCGAAGTCGGCTCCGACGCCTACGTTGGCGGCTTGCTGGACATGCAGGGTGGCCACGTTCATCCATTGAATCTGGCGCTAGGGGAGGCCGCTGCCATCGTGCGTTTGGGCGGCAAGATCTACGAGCAATCGGCGGCGGTGGAAATCGCCTACGGCGAGCCGATCACCGTGCGCACTGCCAAAGGTCTGGTCCGCGCCAAATATTTGCTGATCGCCGGCAACGCTTATCTGCCGCAAGGCCTCGACAATCGCGTCACCGCGAAAAGCATGCCGTGCGGCTCGCAGATCGTCGTCACCGAACCGCTGACCGAGCAGCAGGCGCGCAGCCTGATCACCAATAATTACTGCGTCGAGGACTGCAACTATCTGCTGGATTACTACCGCCTCACCGCTGACAACCGCCTGCTTTACGGTGGTGGTGTGGTCTACGGCGCGCGGGAGCCGGACGATATCGAGCAGCTGATCCGGCCGAAGATCCTCAAGACCTTCCCGCAGCTCAAGGACGTGAAGATCGACTACCGCTGGACCGGCAACTTCCTGCTGACCATGTCGCGCATGCCGCAATTCGGCCGCATCGAAAAGAATGCCTACTACATGCAGGGCTACAGCGGCCACGGCGTCACCTGCTCGCACCTGGCCGGCAAACTGATCTCGGAAATGATCCGCGGCGACGCCGAACGCTTCAACGCCTTCGCCTCGCTGCCGCACATGCCAATGCTCGGCGGCCGCACCTTCTCCGCACCGCTTACCGCTCTGGGCGCGGTCTACTACTCCCTGCGCGACCGCTTCGGCGTCTGACTTACCTCCCGGCGGCGGTCCGAAAGACCTCGCCGGTTTTTCACTTATGCAAAACCACTGATGTCCACTGTGGGAGCGAGCCTGCTCGCGAAGAGGCCATATCAGGCGACATCGATTCGCCAGACACTACGCTTTCGCGAGCAGGCTCGCTCCCACAGTGGCTGTATTGCCAAGGCCAACAGGACTTTTGCCGCACCATCCATCGAACCTGCTGAGCAACACCGGCAAACGTGATTTAATAGCCGCCTTTCACGGTTCCGGGACACGGGAGCAACGTGATCCGCGCGACCTGCGCGTCACCCGCCACCCACCCCCATCGCCCCTTTTACATAAGGCAGTCATGGATACGGGTTCTCGACTCAAACTAGTACGCGAAAGCTACAAACTCTCCCAGCGCGAGCTCGCCCGGCGTAGCGGCGTGACCAACGCGACCATCTCGCTGATCGAACAGAACCGCGTCAGCCCCTCCGTCAGCTCGCTGAAAAAGCTGCTCGAAGGCATACCGATGTCCCTGGCCGACTTCTTCACCTTCGACCAGCCCCCGCGCGAACACCAATACGTGTTCCGCGCCAACGAACAACCCGACCTCGGCCGCCACGGCCTGCGCCTGCTGCTCATCGGCGCCTCGGTGCCCAGCCGGCAGATGCGCCTGCTCCGCGAACAATACGCCCCCGGCGCCAGCTCCGGCGAAGAGCCGATCGTGCATGCCGAAGGCGAAGAGTGCGGACTGGTCACGCGCGGCACGGTGGAACTGACCGTGGACGGGCAGGTGAGTGTGCTGAGTGCGGGGGACGGGTATTACTTTCCGACGACGTTGCCGCATAAGTTTCGCAATATCGGCGCGGATGAGGCTGAGATTATCAGTGCGAATACGCCGGCGAATTTCTGATCGGATAACGCATATTGTTTGTTGACCCGGCATCTTTTAGGGGGTGTCGGGTTGTTTGTTCCTGCCATTCGTCACCCCTTCCGCATTTTCCCCGCGCACGCGCTTCCAATGCATAACTCACCCCCGCAGAGGAACCGCCGACATGCATAAATCCAGTCTCGCAGCATTCACCTTGGCCACGCTGTTATCCGCCACTTCGCTCTATGCAACAGCCGCCAGCGATACCCCGGCACCCACCGCTAACGACGGCAATAGCCAAACCAATCCGAGTGCGCCGGAAGACATTCATTCCAATGGCGCCACCGTGCCCAAAGGCACGCAGGGCAACACCACCAACAATGACGGCTCTACACCTTCGGGTTCCAAGCCCAGTGGTTCGAAGCAATCGAACGACAGCGGCACGAGCAGCGGTGCTGGTCAAGGTTGAGGCTGTTTGCAGATGCAGCAAGCCCGGCATCAAGCCGGGCTCTCTGTCAGGCAATCCTCGATAACCGAGACTATTTAGCCTTCCAGTTCCCGCCACTGTTTTCGCAATCAATCTTCGCCTGCGCCAAGTGCTCACCGTCGTAGTAATACGTGGTGACTTTGGCGTTGTCGGGCATGTTCAGCGGTTTGGCGCTTTTGTCTTTGCTGGTCGAGTGCGGGTTGGCGAGGGATTCCTGGGTGAGGCGGGCGGTGCAGGTGGCCTGGTAGTGGTCGTCGCAGCGATCGACTTTTTTCTTGGTGGCGTTGAGGGTGTCCTTGGTTTCGTTGCTGCAGGACCAGTTGATGGAGTCCACCGGCATGCCTTCGTACTCGTAGCAGCTGTGGGTTTCCACCGCCGGCACCGAGGCGCTGGAGGAGCGGGTCTGCACGTCGCAGCCTTCGGCCATGACGCAGGTGGGGATGATGGCGAACGTGGCGATCAGGAGCAGCAGTCGGGTTTTCATCGGCAATTCCTCTCCAATGGCGCCGCGTCTGATCGGTGATTTGGCGCTTGTCTGGTTTCGAGGCGGCGAGGGCGGGCAAGGTTCAATCGGCTTTGCGCTGCGCGATCTTCGCGTACACTGCGCAACAATCAGAAACATAAAGCGCAGGATTCGATTCCCATGGCCCAAACCCTCGAACGCGCTATCGCCATTGCCGCCACGGCCCACAGCGGGCAGGTGGACAAGGGCGGGGCGCCGTACATTCTGCATCCACTGAAAGTCATGTTGCGCATGCACACGCTGGAAGAACGCATCGTCGCTGTGCTGCACGATGTGGTCGAGGATTGTGGGGTGAGTCTGGATGATTTGCGCGGGGAAGGATTCAGCGAAGAGGTGCTGGCGGCGATTGCGGCGGTGACCAAAGTGCCCGGCGAGTCCTACGAGGATTTTGTCGACCGTGCCGCGCAAAACCCGATCGGCCGGGTGGTGAAGCTGGCGGATCTGGAAGAGAACAGCGATATCTCGCGGATTGCCTCGCCGAGTTGGGAGGATCTGGAGCGGATCGAAAAATACCGGCGGGCGATTGCACGCCTTCGCGCATAGGAATGCAAATCCCCCTGTAGGAGCTGCCGAAGGCTGCGATCCGATCGTTCCCACGCTCTGTGTGGGAATGCAGCCGGGGACGCTCTGCGTCCCAAAAGATCGCAGCCTTCGGCAGCTCCTACCAGGGACTGGTGGTGTGTCAGATAAATAGCCAGGAAGGCGAACTATGAAATCCATTGTGTGCTTGTTGATTGCGGCCGGTTTCGGCGCGTTATTGCAGTTTGAAGGCGTACCCCACGGCTTGCTGCTGGGCTCGATTGTCGTTACTGCGTTGTTCGCCAGTAAAACCGGCATCGCCCCGGCAACTCCTTATGGACTGGGCTACATCCAGGTCACGCTGGGCATCGCCACCGGGTTGATGTTCGAAGCATGGGACAGCGAAACGGCGACGACGATGGTGCCCAGCCTCGGCGTATTGCTGATCTGCCTGACCGTACAAATCGCACTCGCCGGATGGTGGCTGACACGCGGCGCCGGTTGGAACCGTACCGATGCATTGTTGGCGGTGTATCCCGGCGCATTGGCCGCAGTGTTCGATTTGCTCGAGTCGGAAAAGGCTTCGAGCAAAGTCATCATCGTGCATCTGATGCGGCTGCTGTTGATCACCGTACTGGTGAGTTTGCTCATTCCCGGGCAAGCAGCGGTGGCTGAAGTCGCCAGCGATCCGTTGACCACAGGCATGGCGCTGACCGCATGCTCAGTCATCGCTTTGAGCGTATTGCTCGGCCGCCTGTTGTTGCTGATCGGCGTCCCGGCGCCGTTCATGCTCACTGCGATCATCATCACCGCTGTATTTGTGAAGTCGGGATGGCTGCACGGTTTTCACATGCCGGAGTGGAGCCTGAACCTGGCCGCACTGATTCTCGGCGTGCGCATCGGCTCACGTTTTCAGGGACTCGGCATCGCAGAGCTGGCGCGGCATGGGCGCACCGCTCTGGTTTCGGTCGGCTTGATGATCATCGTTGCAGCGGCGTTTGCCGAGGTGGCTGCGCGCTGGCTGGGCGGTGATCCGCTGTCCCTTTGGCTGGCGTACATGCCGGGCGCGATCGAGACGATTGCGATTGTCGCGTTTGGCGGCGGGCTGAATGTGGTGTTTATCCTGACGCATCATCTGAGCCGGATGGTGTTGCTGCATTTTGCCCCGGCGTTGTTGGTGCAGGTCAGGCGGGTGCGCCAGGAAACTTGAAGCAAGCCAGTGCTGCCTGGCGATGCGGCGTGTCATTCAGATCCATCCCTCTCAGCCCAGCCCTTTCCCCCAGGGCGGCTGCGGCGCATAAGCGGCTTCGTGAGCAATTGCTGGGCTCGGTTTGACGCGCTGTCAGGCGTGGCCCAAGGCAATCGCGAACGACACGACGATCATGCAGGCGAAGGCGAAGTTGAGATTCATGGGCTGTTCATCCTGAGCTTTTGAGAGTGGGGCCATTGTGAACAGGCGCAGCGCAAAGAAAAAATTCGCCGTGTTGATTCCAATGATCGAAAGCATTGATAGCCGTTGCGTTTGTATTTGCCTGAGACTTTCGCTAGTGTCGCTGAAACCTGCAACTACAAGCACAAACAGGCATAACCATGCACGACCACTCCATCGCCGAATTGCCGTCCCTGCGCCGGCAGAAAATCCTTTTGCTTCTCGAACGTGACGGCAAGGTCATGGCCTCCGAACTGAGCCAGCATTTCGCAGTGTCCGAAGACACCATCCGCCGCGACCTTGCCGAGCTGGACAGCGCCGGACTGGTGCAGCGGGTGCATGGCGGGGCGTTGCCGCGACCGAAAGACTCGGGCAAAGATTACTTCACCCGTCTGGATGAGACCGACGAGGTCAAGGTGCGCCTGGCGCAATTGGCGGCGCAGCACATCGAGGACGGGCAGATTGTGCTGTTCGATTCCGGCTCGACCACCTTGCAGGTGGCGCGCGCGCTACCCGCCAACATCCGCATCACCGCCGTGACCGCTTCCCCACTGACGGCGATTGCCTTGTCCGAATATAAAGGTGTGAAAGTGATTCTGGCGGGTGGTGAATTGAATCCGCATTCGATGTCGGCCAGTGGTCAGGAAGCGCTGCGACTGTTGGCCGGAATCAAGGCGGATCTGGCGATTACCGGGGTGTGTGCGATTCATCCCGAGGTCGGGATTACCTCGCTGCATTTCGATGAAGTGCCGATCAAACAGGCGATGCTCGACAGTGCAGCGCGGGTGATTGCAGTGACTACGGCAGACAAGCTGGGTGCGGTGGAGCCGTTTGTGGTGGCGCCGTGTACGCGCCTGCATAGGTTGATTACCGAGCGGCATCCGGGGGCGAATGTCGAGGATTATCGGCGGCTGGGGATTGTGGTGGAGCAGTTGCCGGATTGAATTTTGTGTGGGGTTTGAGGGCCTCTTCGCGAGCAGGCTCGCTCCCACAGGGTGTTGTGTCGTGCACAAATCCAATGTGGGAGCGAGCCTGCTCGCGATAGGGCCAGTAAATTCAGCGCAACCGCTCGAGCATCTGGTAATACCACATCCCCGCCGCCAGCAACGGATTGCCTAGCAGGTCGCCCATTGGCACGCGGATGTGCTGGCACGCGGCGAAGGTATCGAACTGTTCCATTTGCCCGGTGATTGCCCGGCTCATGATCTCGCCCATGATGTGTGTGGTGGCGATGCCGTGTCCCGAGTAGCCCTGGCAATACCAGACGTTGTCCGAAAGCTTGCCCAGTTGCGGGATGCGGTTGATGACGATGCCCATCGCGCAGCTCCACTGGTAATCGATCGGGACACCTTTGAGCGCCGGGAATGTGCGCTCGATGCACGGGCGCAGTTCCGCAGCAATGTCGCGCGAATCCTTGCCGCTGTAGTTGGCGCCGCCGCCGAACAGCAAACGGCCGTCGGCGGTGAGCCGGTAGTAATCGAGGACGAAGCGGCAGTCGTACACGGCGAGGTCTTCGGGGTTGATCTGTTTTGCCAGATCACCCAGCGGCGCGGTGGTGACGATGCCGCCCATGGCCGGGAAGATCTTGCCCTTGAGCTGACCCGGTTCGAGCTTGTGATAGACGTCACCGGCGAGCATCACCTGATTGGCGTCGATCTGACCGTGAGCGGTGCGCACGCCAGGTGTGTCGCCGTGAATGATCTCCAGCACTTCACTGTTTTCGAAGATCTGCGCGCCCAGGCTTTCGGCTGCGCGTGCTTCGCCAATGCACAGGTTGAGCGGGTGCAGGTGCATGTTGCGGGTGTTCTTGATGGCGCCGTGGTAGAGCTCGCTTTGCAGCAGGTCGCGAACCTGGCTGCGGTCGAGCAGGCTCACTTCATCGCCCAATCCGCGACGCACGGCTTCGTCGTAATCCTTGCGCAGATCGACCATGTGGCTCGGCTTGTACGCCGCGTGCAAGTGGCCGTGTTTGAGGTCGCACTGGATCGCATATTTCTCGACGCGCTCGCGGATGATTTCATGCCCGCGCCAGCGCAGATGCCAGATGAAATCGTCCACGTCATCGCCAAGTTTCGCGCGCATCTGTTTGCGCATCGCGCCGTCGCCGGAAAGGCTGCCGGTGACTTGCCCGCCATTGCGCCCGGTGGCGCCCCAGCCGATCTTGTGGCTTTCGACGATGGCGACTTTCAGGCCTTTTTCCGCCAGCTCGACGGCAGTGGCGACGCCAGTGAAACCGCCGCCGATGATCACCACATCGACCTTGTGCCGACCTTGCAGGGTCGGGTAGTCGGTGTCGTGGTTGAGGGTGGCGGTGTAGTAGGAATTGCAGCGAATGGTCATGTCAGGGTCCACAAAAATTCTAGTTCGAAGTGCATTCCCTGTGGGAGCGAGCCTGCTCGCGAAAGCGGTGTGTCAGTCACCCAAAATGTTGAATGTGACGACGCCTTCGCGAGCAGGCTCGCTCCCACAGGTTCGGTGTTGGATCTTTAAGCTTCGGTCAGGTACCACCGCCAATCCTGCTCACCCACTTCAGCCATGAACTGCCGATACTCGGCACGCTTTACCGCCAGATACACACCAAGAAATTCCTGCCCCAATGCCTCCCGTGCCCACGTGGAATTTTCCAGCGCCTGCAACGACGTCAGCCAATCGGTCGGCAGTAGTTCTTTCGCTTGGGCATAACCATTGCCCTCGACCGGTGCCCCCGGATCCAGCTCTTCACGAATGCCACGATGAATGCCGGCGAGGATCGCTGCCGCTGCCAGATACGGGTTGGCGTCGGCGCCGCAGATGCGGTGTTCGATGTGTCGCGTAGGAGCCGGGCCGCCGGGAACGCGCAGGCTGACCGTGCGGTTGTCGACGCCCCAGGTCGGCGCCAGTGGCGCATAGCTGTTGGCCTGGAAACGCCGGTAAGAGTTGGCGTTGGGGCAGAACAGCAGCAGCGAATCAAGCAGCGAGGCGAGCATGCCGCCAATCGCCGTGCGCAACAGTGGCGTGCCGGCTGGGTCTTCAGACGCGAACAGATTACACCCCTCGGCATCGGCGAGACTGACGTGCATGTGCATGCCGGTGCCGGCCAGATCATCGAACGGTTTGGCCATGAACGTCGCCTGCATGCCGTGCCTGTGCGCCACGCCTTTGACCAGACGTTTGTAGCGTACCGCCTGATCCATCGCCTCCAGTGCGTCGCCATGTTCGAGGGTGATTTCGACCTGACCCGGCGCGTATTCGGAGATCGCCGTGCGCGCCGGAATGCCGTGCAGTTTGCACGCGCTGTAGAGGTCGGCGAGGAACGGCTCGATCTGTTCCAGCTCGCGCAAACCGTAGACTTGCGTGTGTCGCGGTCGCCCGCCGTCGGCGTCCAGCGCCGGTTGCGGGCGGCCGTTGTGGTCGCGTTTGGCATCGAGCAGATAGAACTCCAGCTCGCACGCCATGATCGGGTGGAAACCCTCGGCCTTCAGTCCGTCGATCACCTTGATCAACAGGTGCCGAGGGTCAGCGATGCTCGCCGGCAGGCCCTCGCTCGGGTGCATGCTGACCTGCACCGCAGCGGTTGGAATCTGTCGCCACGGCAGGCGCACCAGACTGCCTTGCAGCGGATAGGCGCGGCAGTCGATGTCGCCGACGTCCCACACCAGCCCGGAGTTCTCGACGTCCTCGCCTTGTACAGTCAGACCAAGGATGGTGCTCGGCAGCGGTCGGCCGCTTTCGTACACGGCGAGCAGTTCTTCGCGATGCAACAGCTTGCCGCGCGGCACGCCGTTGGCGTCGAGGATGAACAGTTCGATCATGTCGATATCGGGGTTCTGTTCGAGGAACAGGCGTGCGTCTTCGATGGCTGCGAATTTCATGGCAAATCACTCACGGTGGCGCCGCACAGGCGCGCAGATTCGGCCGGACACGACGCGACAAAATGGCGTAAGTGTCCCGGCAGGGATATCAGGAAAATCGGGAAATTGACTGTCGCGGTTTCAGCTCACGCGATCAGGCAGGAACGGCGATATCCGGCGGGCGTGCGGAATGACGCAGCTTGGAACGGCGCAGGGCCATGGGCAGATTGACGATGCGGTTCATACGCGGCCCCTGTTGCAGTGGGCGCGTACAGCAGAGACGTGCAACCTTTGGGGTTGTTGTGGTGACGTACTCATAACGCGTGTTTCCGTTGGCGGAAAGCGTCGGCGGCAGGGCAGGCCCGGCGACCGGTGTGCCCGGATAGTAAGGGGGAATTTGCGCGCGTGTAAATGGAAGATTCGTCGGTGGCGCTTTCCGGCGTTTGGGCTGATTGGCCGAGTTGCCTTTTTCGCGAGCAGGCTCGCTCCCACAGGAGAATGCATTTCAACTGTGGGAGCGAGCCTGCTCGCGAATGGCCGCACCTCGGTCCCGAGCGGACGCGCCGGGCCATCTCGTTGTTTGCCGCTGAGCCATTCAGCGCAGCACGTAGTCGTCCGGCTCCGGCGCGGGGGGCAATGGCGAGACGCCCAGTTCGTACAGCACATCGCGCTCCAGGGTGCGCACCAGTGCATCGGTCGGCAGATCGTTTTCATCGCGCCCGAACGGGTCTTCGAGTTCATCGGCAATCGCGTCGAAGCCGAAAAAGGTGTAGCTGACAATTGCCGTGAACAGCGGCGTCAACCAACCCAGCGATTGCGCCATGGCGAACGGCAGCAGCAGGCAGAACAGGTAGATGGTGCGGTGCAGCAGCAGGGTGTAAGGGAAGGGCAGTGGTGTGTTCTTGATCCGGTCGCACACCGCTTGGGCCTGGCTCAGACAGGTCAGGTGATTGGCCAGCAATTGATAACGCCATGGCGACAGCACACCGGCCGTTTCCAGCTCGGAACACTGGCGCCCGAGCTGATGAAGGATCTGTCCGCAGTGATCCGGCGCAGCCCCATCGATCGGTGGGCTGACCCAGTCGGCACTGGCCTGCTCCTCGCTGTCTCCACGCAGCCGTGCATTCAACGCGTGGGCGAAACCGCACAGGTTGCGCAACAGTTGTCCACGCAGGCGGGTGTCATCGAGGTCTTGGGTTTCGCGCATCACCGCGCGCACCCGCAACAGCACCTCGCCCCAGGCCTTGCGCCCCTCGTACCAACGGTCGTAACAAGCGTTGTTGCGAAAGCTCAGGAAAATCGACAGCGACAGGCCGAGCAGGGTGAACGGTGTCGAATTGATCTGGGCGAAGTAGCTCGGCACCAGAAGTTCGATCAGCACAATCGCCGCCGCCAGCAGTGTCAGCATCAAGGTGCGCACGGCGATGCGTTTGGCGATCGAGCCTCGGAGGGTGAACAGCACGGCGAACTGATTGGGTCTCGGTCTGACGATCATCTCGCGGTCCCGGTTGCGCGGCGTTTCAACCGCCGGTCATGTTCATGAAACGCACCACTTGTACGTCGTCGTTGACTTCGAAATTGTGTCGATACGGCTTGAGTTTCATCGCCTCGATGATCGCGTTTTCCAGGCGTTCCGGGTGGCCGGGATGGGCGCGCAACACCGCTTTGAGGTCCATCGAATGCTCGTTGCCCAGGCACAGCAGCAAGCGACCTTCTACGGTCAGGCGCACGCGATTGCAGGTGCCGCAGAAGTTGTGGCTGTGCGGCGAAATGAAGCCCAGACGAATGTTTGGTGCTTCCGCCACGCGCCAGTAGCGCGACGGCCCTTGCGTCGATTCGGTCGAGTCGATCAGGGTGAAGCGTTCGGCAATGCGTTCGCGCACTTGCGCGCTGGAGTAGAAGGATTCGGCGCGGCTGTGTTCGGCGATCGCGCCCAGCGGCATCTCTTCGATGAAGGAAATATCCAGATCACGCTCGATGGCGAAACTGACCAGATCGTTGATCTCGTGATCGTTGCGGCCCTGCATCACCACGCAATTGAGTTTGGTACGGGTGAAACCGGCGGCACGTGCGGCATCGATGCCGTCGATGACCTGCGCCAGATCGCCGGTACGGGTCAGCTCTTTGAAGCGCTGCGGATCGAGGCTGTCGAGGCTGATGTTGAGACGCTTGACCCCGGCGTCGAACAGCGGCCTGGCCAGTCGGCCCAATTGCGAGCCGTTGGTGGTCAGGCACAGCTCGCGCAGGCCGGGCAGGGCGGCGATCTGTTCGCAGAGTTGCACGACACCGGGGCGGATCAGCGGCTCGCCACCCGTGAGGCGGATCTTGCGCGTGCCGAGGGCGACGAAGCTTTGCGCCACCTGGAACAGCTCTTCGAGGGTGAGGATCTGCTGGCGCGGCAGGAACTGCATGTCCTCGGCCATGCAATAGACGCAGCGAAAATCGCAGCGGTCGGTCACCGACAGGCGCAGATAATCCACGCGGCGGTTGTGACCATCGATCAATTCACGCTGTGTCATGGGCTCGCCTCGTGGATGTGGAACGCCGTCAGCGGGCGCAGATCGCGCAGGGTAGGCTGCGCTCGCCACGCCGTCCAATCACTCTGGCTGACCGAGTGATTGACGGCGTCGATGATGCCTTACGGTGCGCCAAACATTGCCGTCCAGTAAATGCCGGCGTTGCTTTTCGGATCGGTCGCGTAAGCGGCGCCCAGTTCCTGATATTGCGGATTCATCAGATTGGCGCAATGGCCTGGGCTGGCGAGCCAGCCGTCAACGACCTTGCCGACGGTGTCTTGCCCGGCGGCGATGTTTTCACCGACCAGTTGTCCGCTGTAACCGGACAGTTCGGCGCGGTCGCCCGGCGTGCGGCCGTCGCGGTCCTTGTGGTCGAGGTAATTGTTGTTGGCCATGTCGCGGCTGTGATCCTGAGCGACAGTGCCCAGCGTGGCATTCCACGCCAGCGGTGCTGCCGCCGCGAAGGACTGGCCGCCGCACTGGCGCGCCTGGCTGCGCGCGGTATTGAGTTGCGCCAGCAGCTTTTGCCCTTCGCTTTGTGCATCGCCGAGTTTCGCCGTCAGCAACGGCCGCGCGAGGACGATGCGCCAATCGCGGTCAACGCGGTTGACACCGATATCGACAAACTGCGGATCGAGCACCACCTGACAGAAGCTTTCCTGAATCGCCTTCATTGCTGACGCCGCATCGCGGGGGCCGTTGAGGGTGATCGCCTGCACGTTGACCATCGGGTAGTGGGCGCTGGTCATGGCCTGCTGCAGATCAACCGCGCCGCTGGCCGGCAGGCGCAGCCGTGGATCGGCCGACAGCGGTGGCAACTCGTTTGACGCCTGCGTGCCGCAACGCTGGGGCTGGCTGCGATAGCTGTTGATCGACTCGATCAATTGCAGTTCATCGGCGGCCAGCGCCGAGGTGGCGAACACCACGCCCAGCGACAATGCGGCATAACGCAAAACGGACGGCATGAAGCGCATGGAAATCTCCCTTGAGCTGAATGCGCCCATGATGCGCGAAAGGCCCCCGGTGAGTGAATGTGTTTTTCTTTGCGGCGGATTTTTTCTGCGCTGGTGTGGCCGCTCATTTGCTCGCTACACTCTGCGAAGACCCCGCAAACCGGGCGTCTCACCGACGTAACATCTTGCCCCGGGCGGGCGCTGACGGAAGAATCGACATGGGATCGAAAGGCTTGGCGGGCGGTTTGTTGTGGATCTTTTTGACCGGCGCGGCATGGGCCGGGGCGCAGGCGCCGATCGAGGCCAAGGCCGAACAGAAAGCCGAGGTGCTTGAAGAGAAAGCGGCGGATAAAGTCAGCGCTGCTCCGGCGCCGAAATCCGAGGCCATCACCCCCACCGAAGCGCAGGCGGTAGACCCGGCCGGTGTCGCGCCGCTGGACGATCCGCTGACCTGTCTGGCGCGCAGTATTTACTGGGAAGCCAAGGGCAAGGACACCCCGGAAATGGAAGCCGTCGCCAGTGTGGTGATGAATCGCCTCGGCCATGACGGCTTTCCCGACACGGTATGCGCGGTGGTCAAGCAAGGTTCGGAAAGCGGCAATTGCCAGTTTTCCTGGTGGTGCGATGGCAGGCCCGATCAGGTCAAGGAAGACGCCGAATACGCGCTGGCCAAGGAGATCGCCGGCAAGGCGTTGAACCGTCAGCTCAAGGACCGCACGCGCGGTGCCCTGTATTTTCATGATCGCGGCGTGCACCCGAGTTGGGCCAAGGCCTATCGCAACACGGCGCAGACCGGCAGGTTCCTGTTCTACAAACCCGCCGGAGGCGACGCGCGTTAACTGGCGTGGGTGTTGAGAATGCTCGCCACCTGCTGCGGCTGGCAGTTCAGATACGGTGACTTCTGCAACCAGCGTTGATCCGGATACCAGGAAAACATGAACTGGCCGTTCTTCAGGCGATCGATCACCTGTTTGGCGATCTGCGGCCGCACGGCGGGGCAACCCTGACTGCGGCCGATACGCCCCTGACGCTTGCTCCACAGCGGGTTCACGTAACTGGCAGCATGAATCACGATCGCGCGATCGCGGGCCAGATCATTGAAACCGGGCTCCAGACCGTCCATGCGCAGCGAGTAGCCGTGAGTACCTTCGTAGCTTTCCTGAGTGCGGAACAGGCCGAGGCTGGACTGATAACTGCCTTCGCGATTGGAAAACTGCGTGGCGAAGTTTTCCCCGGAGTTGGAACCGTGGGCAACCAGATCACGCAGCACCAGCTTCTTTTTGCTCAGATCGAAGATCCACAGACGGCGTTCGGTGGACGGTTGCGAGTAATCGATGATCGCCAGATGCCGCGAGGGTTTCGCGCCGTTGTTGACCGCGCATTGCATGGCGTTCAATGCACCTTTGAGCGCTTGGGGATTGAGTTCCGGCGCGGCGTGGGCGAGGCTGTTGTAGAGAACCGGCGATGGCTTGCCGGCGGCAAATACTGGGCTGGTCACGGCGACAAGGGTCGCGGTGCTCAACAGAAGTCGGCGCAAAAACGTCAACATTTTATAAAGTGTCCTCAACTTGCTACATAAACGGCACTTTGGCTCCTGACTCCCAGTCAATACCCGCAGGCTCGCGGTTCGAGCCTGACTGTTCAGCGCACCTGATGTAAGGTTGACCGTCATCTGGACGGCCATGGATTGGAGTAAAGCAGTTGTTCAAAAAGTACGCATGCTACTTGAGCATTTGTTTGCTCGCTGCGCCGTTTGTCGCTTGCGCCGATGAGCCGCTGCCCCCGCTCGAAACCCTGCCGACGCCTGAAATGCAATTGCCGGTCGAGCCGCGCAGCCCGTTGCAGGCGGTTTTGATCAGCCTGGCGCAGTCGTGCCCGGCGATCGCTCCGCGCCTCAATGGCCCGGCGTTGAGCCAATTGCAGGCGTTTTATGAACAGCAGGACTGGATGCCGGTGTGGGCGAGTGAGTCGGCACGCTTGCCGGCATTGCGCGCGCAATTGCAGCTGTTGGCCGACGACGGGCTGAATCCGAATCGCTATGCGGTCGCGACGACACCGCCCCAGGATGGCGAGTTGTGTGCCGACATCGACATCAGCCGCAACTATCTGCAGGCCTTGCAGGATCTGCATTACGGCCGTCTGTTGCAGTCGCATTTCGAACCGCTGTGGCGTGTCGACGGCCCGCCGACCGATCGTCAGGCGCAATTGCTCAGCATTGCCGTGCCGGGCATGAACGATATCGCTGCGGCGTTCAACCTGGCGCGTCCGCATCTGCCGCAATATCAGAGCCTGCGTCAGCTGTATGCCGCGCAACGCTTGCAAGCCTTGCCGCAATGGCAGCCGGTCGGCAGCGGCCCGTTGCTGCGCCCGGCGATGGAAGACCCGCGCGTGCCGGAACTCGCCCGACGGTTGTATAGCGAAGGCTACTTGGCACACGCACTGGTGACGCCGGACAACGCCTACGATGACGTGCTGGTGGAGGCAGTGAAACACTTTCAGGCCAGCCATTCGTTGCAGGCTGACGGCGTGGTCGGGCCGGGCACGATTGCCGAGCTGAACATCAGCCCGCTGACCCGCCGCGATCAGTTGCGCGTCAATCTCGAACGTTTCCGCTGGATGGCCCAGGACATGGAGCCCAGTGGCCTGGTGGTCAACGTGGCTGCCGCTGAGCTGACGCTGTATCAGGGCGGTCAACCGGTGTGGCAGACCCGCACCCAGGTCGGCCGCGCCGAACGCCAGACGCCGCTGCTCAAATCCCGCGTCACCCGGCTGACGCTGAACCCGACCTGGACCGTTCCGCCGACTATCTGGAAGGAAGACAAGCTGCCGGAAATCCGCAAGGACCAGACCTTCCTCAGCCGCCAGAATCTGCAAGTGCTCGACGCCAACGGTCAGCCTCTGGCGGCGGCGGATATCGACTGGGACAACCCCGGCAACATCCTCCTGCGCCAGGACGCCGGCCCGCGCAATCCGCTGGGGCAAATGGTCATCCGTTTCCCCAACCCGTTCTCGGTGTACCTGCACGACACGCCGAGCAAGGCGCTGTTTGAAAAAGGCCCACGGGCGTTCAGCTCCGGTTGCGTGCGGGTCGAGCACCCGCTGCAACTGCGCGATCTGCTGCTGTCCCCGGCAGAAAAAGCCCGTACCGATACTTTGCTGGCGACCGGTAGCACCCATGAATTTCGCCTGTCGGCGCCAGTGCCGATCCTGATGACTTACTGGCCGGCGCAAGTCGACAGCAGCGGCCAGGTGCGTTATGCGCCGGACATCTACAGCCACGACAGCGCATTGCTGGCGGGGCTGGATCGGGCGCATTGAGTCCGGCACCAGCACGGCAGTCAAAGATCTGAGTTCGATGAGTGATTTCAGGTCGACGAATCCCGTACAAACACCTCGGTCAGTCCCCTCTCCCTCGGGAGAGGGCTAGGGTGAGGGGCCGATTTCAAGCCGAACCCATTACTCAAAATCTCACCGCCTCAGCTCCTCCACCAACCACGGCAAAAGCTCCTCACACGAGCCTTCAATCTTCAAATCCAGCAAATCATCCGCCCGGGTCTTGCCCAGATTGATCGCCATCAACGGCTTGCCACGCTCGGCAATCACCCGACACAAGCGAAACGCCGAATACGCCATCAACGACGATCCCACCACCAGCAACCCCGCCGCATTCTCGGCAGCGGCCAAGGCCCGCGCGGCCGTCGGTTGCGCCATGTTCTCGCCGAAAAACACCACATCCGGTTTCATCCGCTCACCCGCGCAATGCGGGCACTGCGGTACCTGAAAGCGCGCTTCAAATGCCGGGTCGAGCAAGGTATCGCCATCCGGCGCCTGCACCGCATCAACACCACTCAGGTAGGGATTCTGTGCCTCCATCTGCTGCTGGATCGCATCGCGCTCGCTGCGTTGCCCGCAATCCAGGCACAGCACCCGATGCAGACTGCCATGCAGCTCGATCACATCCTGGCTGCCGGCCTGATCGTGCAAGGTATCGACATTCTGCGTGATCAAATCGCTGATCCGGCCGCGCTGCTGCAACGTCGCCAGCGCCTCATGCGCCGCGTTCGGTCGGGCCTGACGGACGCGCGGCCAACCGAGCATGGCCCGCGCCCAATACCGCCGGCGTGATTCCGGGGCGGCGAGAAATTCCTGATACATCATCGGCTGCCGCCCGCGACGCACGCCGTCACTGTCGCGATAGTCCGGAATGCCCGATGGCGTGCTGATGCCGGCGCCGGTCAATATCAGCAAGTTATCATCGGCCATGGCCTGCAACAGCGTATCGAGATGTTCGCGGATCGGGCTATCGAGCATGCTCAGCACTCCAGAATGGGCAGTGCCCCGCAGGTTAGCACGCGATCCGTACGGGTTACTTGCGCGCCTCCAGTATCAGGTTGAAAGGCGTTTGCGTGGCGCGGCGGAACTGCTTGAACCCGGCCTCGACAAAGACTTTGCGCAGGCGCATTTCCCCAGCCTGCGCACCGAGCCCGAGGCCGACTTCCTGGGACAGCGAATTGGGCGTGCAGATAAACGTCGAGGCGGCGTAGAACAGGCGCCCGACCGCGTTGAGATTGTCGTCCAGTTTGTCGTTGGCGAACGGTTCGACCAGCAACACCGTGCCATCACCTTTCAGCGACTCATAAGCGTGGCGAGCGGCGCCGACCGGGTCGCCCATGTCGTGCAGGCAGTCGAAAAAGCAGATCAGGTCGTAGTCGCCGCCGGGATAGTTTTTCGCCGTGCCCTCGAAAAATCTGGCGCGATTGCCCACGCCACCTTCTTCGGCGCGTTGCGTGGCGACGGTGACTGACGGCGCATGGAAGTCGAAGCCGACAAACTGCGATTTCGGAAACGCCTGGGCCATGATCACCGTCGAGGCGCCGTGACCGCAGCCGATGTCGGCAACCTTGGCGCCGCGTTCGAGTTTGGCCACCACACCGTCCAGGGCCGGAAGCCATTCGGCAATCAGGTGACCTTTGTAGCCGGGGCGGAAGAAGCGTTCAGTGCCGCTGAACATGCACGGATGGTGATCGCCCCAAGACAAGGCGCCATTGCCGCGCATGGCCTTGACCAGTTTGTCCTTGTCATGGAAAAACGACGCCACCACGCCGAGACCGCCGGCGACGTACACGGGGGATTCCTCCACCGCCAGCGCCAAGGCCTGCTCTTCGGGCAAACGAAACTGACCGTCAGAGTGTTCCATGTAACCGGACGCGGCATGGGCGCTGAGCCATTCGCGTACCAGGCGCGGATTGCAGGTGGTTTTCGCAGCTAGGGCTTCGGGGCTGATCGGTTGGCTGTCGGCCATTGCCCGGTACAGGCCGAGTTCTTCGCCGACGATGACATTGGCCAGCATCGCCGCGCCGCCCATGTCGTTGACCAGTTTGCCCATGAATTCGTTGAGCTTCGCCTCATTCATCACGTGTGCTCCTGAAACAGGATCACCGTCCGGCGGCGTTGAATGTCGAGGCAGGCGCCACCGGGCGGTGGTCACGGATTGGGGCAGGGCACAGCAGACGTCCTGCGGCCCCCTCGACTGGGTAATGAATGAGTCTAGCCGGTGTTTTTCTCAGCGTGGCAGCGGCAACTTCAGTTCAGCGCACAACCCGCCACCTTCACGATTGCTCAACAGCAGCGAGCCACCCAGCGCCATCGCCAATTGCTGGGCGATCGCCAGCCCGAGCCCGGTGCCGCCGGTGTCGCGGTTGCGCGAATTTTCTACGCGGTAGAACGGTTCCAGTACCTGCGCCAACTCGGCCTCGGCGATGCCCGGGCCGCGATCGAGGACTTTCACCGACAGGCTGTTGCCCTGCGCTTCGACCTGCAATTGCGCGGCGCCGGCGAATTTCAGGGCGTTGTCGGTCAGGTTCACCAGGACCCGGCGCAGGGCCTGCGGGCGGGTTTCGATTACCGCTTTGCTCTTGCCGCCGAGCTGCACGTCCTTGCCCATGTCCTGATAGTCGAAGACCAGGCTGTCGAGGAACGAGTCGAGATCGGTACGCCGGCTTTCTTCGGTGGCGCCGTGAACGCTGCGGGCGTAGGCCACGCCTTCGCGCACCAGATGCTCGATCTCGCCCAGGTCGCTGCTCAGTTTGTCTTTCTCGACCGAGTCGTCCATGAACTCTGCGCGCAGTTTCATCCGGGTGATCGGCGTTTGCAGGTCGTGGGAAATCGCCGCGAGCAGTTGCATGCGTTCTTTCAGGTAGGCGGCAATGCGCGTCTGCATGGCGTTAAACGCCCGCGCGGCGTGGACCACTTCGGTCGGCCCTTGCTCGTCGAGTTTGATCGGGTGCGCGTTGGGATCGAGGGTTTCCACGGCGTTGGCGAGGCGAGTGAGGGGGCGGATGGCGATGCGCACGGCGAGCCATGTGCAGAGGATCAGTAACGCCAGTTGGCCGAGCAGCACCACCGGCAACCACGGCGACAACGGCACCATCGCCGGACGGATATCGATGGTCACCGGGCTGCCGTCGCTCAGGCGCAGGTGGCCCTGGAAGTGTTGTCTCGGACCGCCGGGAACTTCGGTAAACACGATTGGATAAGTGTCGCCGATGGCCGCCGTAATCGAGGCGATCGCGACGGACTTTTCAGCTGAGGTCACCGGCATGCCCGGTTCGCCCTCGTTGAGCAGGTAGCCGTAATTGCGCCGGGCCAGTCGCGGCAGCCAGGCCTCGCGCTCGGCGGCGGGCAGGCGATCGAGGATCGCCATCGAAGTCGAGACGTCGGTTTCGAGGTTGCCGAGCATGGTGCTTTTCGCGCTCTGGTAACGCTCGTAATACTGCGCGCCGAACGACAGGCCCTGCGCCAGAATCAGTCCGATCAGGAAAATCAGCGACAGGCGCGAGGCGAGAGTGCGCGGCCATTGCAGCTTGAGTTTCATGCCGAAGCCCCAAGCAGTTCGACCGGCAGCGAGAACACATAACCTTCACTGCGCACGGTCTTGATATAGGCCGGCTCGCGAGCATCGTCCAGCAGGCGTTGACGCAGGCGACTGACCAGCAGATCAATGGAACGGTCGAACAGATCGGCCTCGCGCCCTTGGGTCAAATTGAGTAACTGATCACGGCTGAGCACCCGTTGCGGATGGTCGAGGAACACCCGCAGCAAGCGGTATTCGGCACCGCTGAGGGCAACCATGGTGCCGTCGCTGTCGAGCAGGTGGCGGGCCGAGGTGTCCAGCTGCCAACGACCGAACGCCAGCAGGCGTCCGGCTTCGGTGACCACCAGGTTCGGCGGCAACATGCGTGTGCGGCGCAACACGGCGTTGATCCGCGCCAGCAGCTCGCGGGCGGCGAAAGGTTTGGTCAGGTAATCGTCGGCGCCCATTTCCAGACCGATGATGCGGTCGGTCTCATCGTTGCGCGCGGTGAGCATCAGCACCGGCGTGGCCTTGTGTTTGCCCACGCGCAATTCACGGCACAACTGCAGGCCATCGTCGCCGGGCATCATGATGTCGAGCACGATCAGGTCGACGGTGTTGGCATCAAGGAAGCTGCGCATCTGCCGGCCATCAGCGACCACTGTCGTGCGCAGGCCGTTCTTCTTCAGGTAGTTGCCTACCAGTTCACGGATCTCGCGGTCGTCGTCGACGATGAGAATGTGATCGACATGTTCCATCGGTTCAAGCCTCTGTCAAAGGGGGAATGCCGTGCAGTCTATAGCGCCGTTGACCGCACGCCTGCCTGCCTTTGTATTGCAGTGTATCTGTCGCGACGGCGGATACACACCGACGCAAAATCACGATTTTTTCGGGGTTTTGTATCGCTCTGTATCTACACATGGCGTGGATACACAACGAGTGATTCTCGTCCTTTCCTGACACAGACGCGATACCTCAAGCGCCTCAAATAGGCTCCATCGAGGCACACACAGACCGCCTCGGCTCAAACCCACTGAAGCCTTGAGGACTACACCATGAACAATAAATCCGTATTCGCCGCCTGCCTGTTCGCCGCTCTGAACATCTGCACCCTTTCGGCCCACGCCGAGGCTGACGTCAGCCGGCAAACCTACACCTACGGCACGCATCTGGATATCCAGAAAGTGCTGTCGATGACTGAAGACACTTCAGTGACCTGCGGCATCACCGAGGCGCGCATGACCTACCTCGATTCCGCCGGCAAAACCCGCGAGCTGGATTACAGCAAATTCGCTGACGGCTGCAACAACCAGAACTGAGTCATCCCTACTTTTTCTGCAAGGAGTTTTGCCATGAACAACGTCTCGCGCTTTCTGACCGCAGCAGCCTTCGCCTTCACCGGTGCCGCCGCCCACGCCAACAGTGCTGTGGAGCAGAGCAGTTGCGCCAGCAGCACCTGCTTCCAGCTGACCACGGTCGCGAAGGAGGGCAGCGATGCACTGATCGCCGCTGATGGTTCCAGCCGCACGCCGCAGGGGCAGATGGTTGCCGCTGACGGGTCGAGCCGCACGCCGCAGGGCCAGATGGTTGCCGCTGATGGATCGAGCCGCACGCCGCAAGGCCAGATGGTTGCTGCTGACGGATCGAGCCGCACACCGCAGGGCCAGACGGTTGCCGCTGATGGTTCCAGCCGCACACCGCAAGGCCAACTGGTCGCGGAAAACGGTGCCAGTCGCACGCCTCAAGGGCAGCTGCTGGACGGCCAGACCGCATGAGCCACGGCGTAGATAAAGCAGGCTAGCGAGGGACGTTTCCCTCGCTGCCCGGTTGCGTGCCCAGCCCCCACATTCAAGGTGACCCCGTTATGTACCTCATCGCATTTCTCGGCGGTCTGCTGACCGTCCTCAGTCCGTGCATCCTGCCGGTGGTGCCGTTTCTGTTCGCTGGCGCCAACCGTACCCGTTCCTCGATCTTGCTGACCCTCGCCGGCATGGCGCTGACCTTTGCGCTGATCTCAAGCCTCGCGGTGGTCAGCAGCGAGTGGGTGATTCAGGCCAGCAACACCGGCCGCCACGTTGCCTTGTTGGTCATGGCGCTGTTCGCCCTGTCGCTGATCTCGGCCCGCGTCGGTGACTGGCTGACCAGGCCCTTCGTCGCCCTGGGCAATCGTCTCGATCAGGACACCCGTAAAAGAGCCGGACCGATGGGCTCGATCATGCTCGGCGTCGCCACCGGCCTGTTGTGGGCGCCCTGTGCCGGGCCGATCCTTGGGGTGATTCTGACCGGCGCAATGTTGCAAGGCGCCAATGCCCAGACCAGCCTGTTGCTGCTGGCTTACGGCGTCGGCAGTGCCTTGTCGCTGGGAACGTTGATCTTCGCCGGGCGCGGTCTGGTCAATCGGCTGAAACCGTCGATCCCGTTCAGCGGCTGGTTGCGTCGCGGTGCCGGGGTTGCGGTGCTTGCTACAGTTGCGGTGATTTCCACGGGCGCCGACAAGGCTCTGCTCGCCAATACCTCTTCCGAAGGCGTGGCCAGCGTCGAGAAAAACGTCCTGGAAAACGTGCCGAAAGTGGTCGACTACTTTGTCAGCAAGGTCCGCGCCGATTCGATGATGGACGAGGCGCGGGGCGCGATGCCGTCGCTGTCGGGCGCTGTGCAGTGGCTCAATTCACCGCAGCTCAGCGCTGAATCCCTGCGCGGCAAAGTAGTGCTGGTGGACTTCTGGACCTACGACTGCATCAACTGCCAGCACACCCTGCCGTACGTCAAAGACTGGGCGAAGAAATACGAGAAGGACGGCCTGGTGGTGATCGGCGTGCACACACCCGAGTATGGCTACGAGCGCATCATCAACAACGTCAAGGATCAGGTGAAAAAACTCGGTATCACCTACCCGGTGGCGATCGACAACGACTACGCAATCTGGCGCAACTTCGACAATCAATACTGGCCGGCGCATTACCTGATCGACGCCAAGGGCCAGATGCGTTACAGCCACTTTGGTGAAGGTCGCTATGCGGAGCAGGAGCAGATGATCAAGCAGTTGCTGGAAGAGGCGAAAGCTCCGGCAGCCTGATCAAAAAAACCAATGGCTCACAGGTCGCGGACCATGAGCCATTGTTGTTTTTCCCACGCCTGGAAACCCTCCAATAGCTGCCAGCCGCGTTTACCGTAGTAGTCGTGTTTGTCTTGCGTGTGCAAGTACAACCGCGACACCCCACGCTGCTTTGCTGCCTCGCAAATCCCTTCAATCAGCTGCTCCGCCAAGCCTCGCCCGCGCGCCTCGGGGTCAACGAATACGCAGGCGAGCCATGGGCCGAGATCGGCGCGATCGGTCAAATCGTTGCGGGCCAGTGCGGCACCACCGAGCAGGCGTTCACCGTCCATGGCAATCAGGCACGACCATTCACCATTGCTTTGGCCCTCGGCAAATTCGCGCTGCCATTGAGCCAGGGGCTGGTCGGCGTATTCGTAGTGGAATTGTTGGTGAATCCACGCCGCGTAGCGATCGCTGTGTTGCATGTGCGCGGCGAGCCAGTCGAGGTGCAGTGACATCGGTCGAGTCCTTTGCGTGGGCGAGCCCGCATCAGAAACCAATCCCGCGACGCTGACAATGCGCAAGGTGTATCAGGTGCTTGACAGATTTGCGCCACTCATCGGCAAAGTGCCGGGTTTATGGGGCTGGCGGACGATTGACAGGGACGCCGTGCAGCCTCGGCGCGATAGTGACCAAGCACAGTCTGCGCCGCCGACTGTGCATTCTTTCTGCCACGGAGCTCGCTGTCATGAGTACCCCGCTTGATCTCACTGCCCTGAAGGAACGTCAGAAAGTCGCTTGGGCCAGTGGCGACTACGCCGTGATCGGCACCACCTTGCAAATCGTTGGGGAAAACCTCGCCGAGGCTTGCGATCTGCGCTGTGATGAACAGGTGTTGGATGTCGCCGCCGGCAACGGCAATGCAACCCTGGCAGCGGCGCGGCGCGGTTGTGTGGTGACCTCGACCGATTACGTCGCGGCACTGCTGGAGCGTGGTCAGGATCGCGCCCGGGCCGAGCATCTGGAGGTGATTTTTCAGGTGGCCGATGCCGAGGCTTTGCCTTTTCCCGATGAAAGCTACGACGCCGTGTTGTCGACGTTCGGCGTGATGTTCGCGCCTGACCAGGTCACCGCCGCTGCTGAACTGGGGCGGGTCTGTCGTCGCGGCGGACGGATCGGTATGGCGAACTGGACGCCGGAGGGCTTCGTCGGCCAGATGTTCAAGACTCTCGGCCAGCATCTGCCACCGCCAGCGGTTGCACAGCCTCCATCGAACTGGGGCTCGGATGCGTGGCTGCACAAGCATTTCGATGACCGCGATTTTGTCGTGCGCGTGACCCGCAGCCACTTCAACTTCCGCTACCGCTCGGCGGCGCATTTCATTGACATTTTTCGGCACTGGTATGGGCCGGTGCACAAGGCTTTTGCGGTGTTGCCAGCGGAGGCCGGGCAGGCGCTGGAGGATGATCTGACCGAGTTGCTCAATCGAGCGAATCGCGCCGGGGAGGCATCGCTGGTGGTGCCGAGCGAGTATCTGGAGGTGGTGATTACCAAGCGCTAGTCCCCATCGGATCTCCTGATCGATGAAGATCTCTGTGGGAGCGAGCCTGCTCGCGAAAGCGGTGTGCCAGCCAACCTTGATGTTGATGGAACGACCGCATTCGCGAGCAGGCTCGCTCCCACAGGGAATGTGCTTATTTCAAATGGCCGCGATCAAACCACTCCAGCGCCGTGCGCCAGATGCAGATCCCCAGGAAATAAGCCGACATCAGCAGCCACAAGCCCATCACCAGCGGGTTGATCACCGGGTGATTGAGCACCAGCGACAGGCTGCACAACAGCCAGATCGCCGTCACCGCAATATTGATTGGCATGAAACGCCGCACGCGAAACGGGTGCAGGAACTTCATCCGCGTCACCGTCAGCAGCGCCAGCCCGATCACGGTGAGAAAGGTAATCCACGGCCCCGGGCCAATGATGTACAGGCACAGCGCTACCACGTTCCAGGCCGCCGGGAAGCCGACAAAATAGTTGTCCTTGCTCTTCATGTTGACGTTGCAGAAGCAGAACAGCGACGACACCAGAATCACCGACACCGTCAGCAACAGGGTGTAATCGGGCAGGGGAATGTAGCGGTAGATAAACAGTGCCGGGATGAATACATAAGTCAGGTAATCGATGACCAGATCGAGGATCGAACCGTCGAAACTCGGCAGCACCGATTGCACATTGACCTTGCGCGCCAGTGCGCCGTCCAGGCCGTCGACGATCAGCGCAACGCCCAGCCACATCAGGCAATGGATCGGCTGGTTTTCCAGCAGGGCGAGTGTGGCGAGGAAGGCGGTGACCACGCCGGTCGCGGTAAAACCATGGGCGCCCCATGCTTTCAGCCTGGCGATGTGTACGGTTGATATCACGAGGGCGTTCTCCAGAAAGTGAAGCAAGCCGGTTATCGCCCATCATCAGAAAGGGCGTCGGCAAACCGGGTCGGGTTGCAGCTATCGACCGGTTTAGCCGGGATAAGGTTCACCACCCCTGAATCTTAGCTGGCTGGCGAAAATTTTCTCGCGTGGCGATTCAACGGTGATCGGGCGTCAGCCCAACGGTGCTGGCGCTATGGCTGCGTCGGTCTATCGTTGCCTGACGCGATCGGGCCGTGGCCTCGGAGGATAACGTCATGAACACCAGCGATTTGCTTGAACAACTGCTCCGAGGCCAGGCCTCGGCGGGACAACAACGCGGAGCTTCGGCCGGTGACGGCCTGGGCGGTTTACTTGGTGGACTGTTGGGCGGCGGCAGTCAGTCCGGAGCGGGTGGCGCGGCTGCTTCGGGTGGCCTCGGCGGCCTGGGTGGTTTGCTCGGTGGCTTGCTCGGCGGCGGTGGCTTGGGAAGCGCCCTCGGTGGCGGTAGCAGAAGCCGTACCGGCGGGACCAGTTACGCGGCGCTCGCATCGCTGGGCATGATGGCTTACCAAGCGTATCAAGCCTGGCAACGCAGCCAGGCCAGCACCGCGCCGCAGGAGCTGCCACAAACCGCCGACCTGCTCGCCGGCCCGCAAATCGAAACCCACAGCCACGCGGTACTGCGCGCCCTTATCGCCGCCGCCAAGGCTGACGGCCGCATCGACGACGCAGAAAAGCATCTCATCAGCAGCGAAATCGGCAAACACACCGCCGACCCGCAGTTGCAGCAATGGTTCGACGCCGAAGTCGCCAAGCCGCTGGATGCCCGCGAAGTGGCGCAATCCGCTAACGGCGATCCGGCCGTAGCCGCCGAAATGTACCTGGCCAGCGTCATGCTGGTAGACGATCAACAGGACGCCGAACGCAGCTATCTCGATGAGCTGGCCGCCGCCTTGAACATCGATCCCGACTTGCAGGTGCATCTGGAACAGCAGGCGAAAGGGCAAGCCTGACCCGCTGTAAAAATCCCTGACACTGCCAGCCCCGGCCGTTCCATCCGTCCGGGGCTTTTTTACCTCGATTGAATTTTTCCGCCGCCGTGTTGCTCTTCTGCATAACAGAACCCGTCTGCCATCGGTGTGCTCATGAACAGGAACCTCGACGATTACAACCGCATGCGTGATTTTTCCGCGACGTCGGAACCGGCCGCAGTCAAGCGCTCGGGTCGTAAGTCGGCCAAGGATCATGCTTTGCAGTTCTGCATCCAGAAGCACGATGCTTCGCACCTGCATTACGACTTTCGCCTGGAACTCGATGGCGCGCTGAAAAGCTGGGCGGTGCCGAAGGGGCCGTCGCTGGACCCGTCGGTCAAGCGTCTGGCGATTCATGTCGAGGATCATCCGCTCGATTACGCGACGTTCGAAGGCAGCATTCCCGAGGGGCATTACGGTGCCGGTGATGTGATCGTCTGGGATCGCGGTGTGTGGATTCCGCTGGAAGATCCGCACAAGGCCTATGCCAAGGGCCGGCTCAAGTTTGAGTTGCAAGGCGAGAAGCTCGGCGGCGTGTGGAATCTGGTGCGCACGCACATGCCGGGCAAGAAAGAACAATGGTTCCTGATCAAGCATCAGGACAACGCCGCGCGCCCGCAGGATGATTTCGACGTATTGGTCGCCGAGCCCGACAGCGTGCTCAGCGAGCGCACGATTGTCGGCAAATCGGCGGCTGCTGCCGATAAAGCCAAACCGGTGAAAAAGGCCCCGGCCAAGCCGCGCAAGCAGGCGTCCGGGCAGCTTACCGGCGCGCGCAAGGGCAAGCTCCCAGCGCTGATCAAGCCGGAACTGGCGACGCTGGTCGACAGCGCGCCCGAAGGGCAGTGGAGCTACGAGATCAAGTTTGACGGCTACCGGATCATGGCGCGGATCGATCACGATGAGGTGCAGCTGTTCACCCGCAACGGCCATGACTGGACGCACAAACTGCCGCAGCAGGCCAAAGCGCTGGCGGCGCTGGGTCTGGAATCGGCCTGGCTCGATGGCGAAATGGTCGTGGCCAACGAGCAAGGCGTGCCGGATTTTCAGGCGCTGCAGAATGCCTTCGATGCCGGGCGCAGCGGCAACATTGTTTATTACCTGTTCGACGTGCCGTATCTGAATGGCGTCGACCTGCGCGACGTGCCGGTCGAAGAACGCCGCGCCGCGCTGAGCACCATCCTCGGCGCGCAGAAAGAATCGTCAACGCTGCGCTTCTCCGAAGCCTTCGAAGAAACCCCGGATGCGCTGCTCAACAGCGCCTGCCAGATGCAGATGGAAGGTCTGATCGGCAAGCGGCTCGGCTCGCCTTATGTATCGCGGCGCAGCGGTGACTGGATCAAGCTCAAATGCAAGCATCGCCAGGAATTCGTCATCGTCGGCTACACCGATCCGAAAGGCGCGCGCAGTGCCTTCGGTGCCTTGCTGCTCGGCCTGCACGACGCTGACAGTGGCGAGTTGCGCTACGCCGGCAAGGTCGGCACCGGGTTCAACGAAACCACGTTGAAAAGCATCCTCGCCCAACTTAAGCCGTTGCAGACCAAAGCCGCCGCAGTGGTCAATCCGCCCAGCGGTTTCGAGGCCAAAGGCGTGCACTGGCTCAAACCCAAACTGCTGGCGGAGGTGGCGTTCGCCGAGATGACCAAGGACGGCTCGGTGCGTCATGCCGTGTTCCATGGTTTGCGCGATGACAAACCGGCCAAGGACATTACCGAGGAGCGAGCGAAGCCTGTGAAAGCTGCCAAGTCCGAAAAAACCGAAAAGACCAAAACCGCCGACAAGCAGCCGGCAAAGAAAACCGCCGCCAGCAAAAAAGACGAAACCGCCCCTTCGCAAGCAGGTCTGGCCGGCGGCAAGGTACGCATCACTCACCCCGATCGAGTGATCGATGCGGTCAGCGGCACAACCAAGATGCAACTGGCGCAGTATTACGCCAGCGTTGCCGAACACATCCTGCCGCAACTTAAGGATCGTCCCGTGGCCTTAGTGCGTGCACCGGACG
The DNA here is from genome assembly GCF_030687105.1 of Pseudomonas sp. FP1762. Lineage (NCBI taxonomy): Bacteria > Pseudomonadati > Pseudomonadota > Gammaproteobacteria > Pseudomonadales > Pseudomonadaceae > Pseudomonas > Pseudomonas sp. FP1762. The sequence continues at coordinate 3,604,997 of NZ_CP117458.1, read as the reverse complement.
GCATCGCCGGCGAATTGTTCTTCCAGAAGAACGCCGAACGCCTGGCCATTCCCGGTATCACTGCTCTGGACAAGGACGTCACCGGCCAGCCAGTGATGATGATCAACAATCCCGAAGCGCTGGTCGGTGCGGTGCAGATGAGCACCGTCGAACTGCACACTTGGAACGCGACGAAGGTGGATCTGGACAAGCCCGATCGCTTCGTTCTCGACCTCGACCCGGATCCTGCGCTGCCATGGAAAAGCATGGTTGAAGCCACCGCGCTGACCCTGACTGTGCTCGATGAGCTGGGCCTCAAAGCCTTCCTGAAAACCAGCGGCGGCAAAGGCATTCACCTGGTGGTGCCGTTGACGCGCAAGCATGGCTGGGACGAAGTGAAGGACTTCAGCCACGCCATCGTCAGCCACATGGCCAAGTTGCTGCCGGACCGGATTTCAGCGGTGTCCGGGCCGAAAAACCGCGTCGGGCGGATCTTCATCGATTACCTGCGCAACGGCCTCGGTGCCACCACCATTTGCGCCTACGCCGCACGTGCGCGGGAAGGCATGCCGGTGTCGGTGCCGCTGTACCGAGAGGAAGTCGCTGAAATCAAGGGCGGTAATCACTGGAACATCTACAACGTTCACGAGCGTCTGACCGAAGTCGGCGATGAGCCTTGGGCGGACATGAAGAAAACCCGTCAGACCATCACCGCCGAGATGCGCAAGCGCGTCGGCATGAAAAAGTGATCAGGTGTCGCGCAGCAAGTCGTGGGCGTTGAGCAGTTCGAAGGCGATTTGCGGGTGGTTTTCCAGGCCCTTGCGAATCGCCGCCGGGATTGCCGCGCGAGTCTTGCGACACAGGCCTGGCAGCTCGTCGATCTGAATGGCAATGCCGCGCATGGTGCGCACTTCATTGAAACCGGGGGCGACGTCGACACGGATGCCGAGTTGCTCGTACATGCGCTGTTGCAGGCGTTTGAGGTCGTCGAGGTCTTTGAGTTGTTCCAGGCGCGCCAGAAGAATTTTTTCTTCAGCGCGAGTCAAGCGCAGGATGCGCAGGTCGGCGCCGGGCGTTTCCAGCAACGGATCGCGCCCGCAGATGCAGGCGCCGGGAGGGCAGGGTGAGCGCAAGGGCACGGTCGTCGTCATGGCCTCCATCATAGAGGCCGTCGGACATGTTTGCCTATGTGCACTCAGCGGCCGTCCATCGGCCGCTGCTTCCCTCGTGACTACTGCTGCACGCCTTCGTATTGCACCAGAATGGCGTTGGCCAGGTCTTCATCACTGGCGTTCAAGCCAGGGTTGGCCTGGCGCACCTGTTGCAGTACCGACTCAAGATAAACCCCACGAATGGCCCCGCCGCTGGCAACGAACGCAGACACGTCGTCACGGGCCGGAATGACCATTTTGTCGTCCTTGAAGGTCGAGTACAGCGACGCGGAGACACCTGCCGAGGTGGCGACGTCACCCGCGTCAACGCGGGCCAGCGCCGAACCGACCGGCAGGCAAAGCATTAAAGAAGAAATCAGGACTAACTTGCGCATGACGTGTTCCTCCACAAGCGCTAAGCAAAAAGGGAAGGGACTACATAACGTCAGAGGTGAACGGCGCGCGGGAGTTCCGTGAGCGGTGAAAAGCCGTGAGTCAGCGTTTTCACCGCTCAGTCGGTTCAGATCACCCCACAGGCCATGCGATCACCGCCACCGCCCAGTGGCTTGGGCATGTCGGAATGGTTATCGCCGCCGGCGTGAATCATCAGGGCGTGGCCCTTGATCTCGGAAATCTTCTTCAGGCGCGGTGCCAGCACCGGATAGTTGGCGACCCCGTCAGCCGTCACATACACCGCTGGCAGATCACCCAGATGCCCATCGGCGTAAGGGCCGAGATGCTTGCCGGTTTTGGCCGGATCGAAGTGTCCGCCAGCGGCCAGTGCCGCGCCTTTCACGCCATCCTTCGTGCCCGCTTCGCAGCTGCCGTTTTCATGGACATGAAAACCGTGGATGCCGGCCGGCAATGATTTCAGCTCGGGTGTGAACAGCAGGCCGTACGGCGTTTCGCTGACAGTGACAGAGCCGATCGCCTGCGGCGCACCGTCGGCGCTGACCAGATTGATTGCGACTTTCTCCGTTGCTGCCTGTGCGGTGCCGATTGCCAACGTGCCGAGCAGACCAAACCACAGTGCGCGTTTCATAAGCGTTTCCTTCAGCTGCATGAGTGTTCGAAGCGATGGATTCATAGCCTGTCGTGGTTAACCAGCGATGAAGGCGTTATCCATCGGCGCTGCAAGGTGTGACCGGGTTCACGCTTGAAAAGTTTTGCCGGATTCAAGTCGCCCCTTACATCAGCCGATACGCTCTGTGTCGGCAGTTCCCTGCACATAGGCTTAACTGAAATCCGACAAGCGCAATCCAGCGTGCCCACGGGAGATTCCACGGTGTCGATCAAACTGCGTTTGGTATTGCTGATTGCGACCAGCCTGCTGACGGCGCTGATCGTGAGTCTGGTCAGTTACGTCGGCAATCTGCGGATGGCCACGGCGGTCGGCGATAACACGGTAAGCATGAGCGCGCTGCGCAATCACATGGAAGCCGACATGATGCACGACGCCCTGCGCGCCGATGTCTATTCGGCGATGCTGGTCGGCCTGGGCAAGAGCACCGCCACCGCCACAGAAGTGCGCGATTCGCTGGCCGAGCACGCAGGGCATTTTCGTGAAGTGCTGGATGACAACCTGAAACTGCCGATCAACCCGCAGCTGCGCACGGCGCTGGAGCAGATCAAGCCGAGCCTCGACACCTACATCAAATCCGCCGAGCAGATCGTCGGCGTGGCGCTGGATAAGCCAGATGCCGCCCAACAGCAGCTTGGTACGTTCAATAGCGCCTTTACTCAGCTCGAAGAGCAGATGGGCGCGCTCAGCGAACTGATCGAAAATAACACCCTGCACACCAGCGAAGGCACTGAAGCGGCCATCCGCCACGCCAATGTCGCGCTGGGAGTGGTGCTGATCGCCAGTCTGTTGCTGCTGCTGATTCAGGGGCGCTGGGTGATCCTGAGTATCATGGGGCCGCTCAAATCCGCCAGCCGCATCGCTGAAAGCATTGCCCATGGCAATCTCAGCGAACCGATTGTCGAGCCCGCCGGCAAGGACGAAGCCAGCGTTTTGATCCGCACATTGGCGACCATGCAACGTGACTTGCGCAACATGATCGACGTGGTCCGGCGCAATGCCCACGGTGTCAGCGGCATGAGCGAGCAGCTCAGTCAGGGCTGCCATCAGGTCGCCGACAGCAGCCAGCAGCAAAGCGTTGCCGCTGGGACCATGGCGGCCGCCGCCAGCCAGATGACCGCCAGCATCGAGGAAATCACCCGCCACGCCGAACGTGCCCTGAGCATGGCCAATCAGGCGGAAACTCTAGCGAAGGAGGGCGGCGGGGTGATTCATCAAGTGGTCAGCGACATGGACGACATCGCCCGCTCGGCACAGCAGTCGGCGCAGGTGATCCGCACGCTGGATCAGGAATCCGAGGCGATCTTCAACATCATTCAGGTGATCAAGAGCATCGCCGACCAGACCAACCTGCTGGCCCTCAACGCCGCGATCGAAGCGGCGCGGGCAGGTGAGCAGGGCCGTGGCTTTGCCGTGGTCGCGGATGAAGTGCGCAGTCTGGCCGCACGCACCAGCGCCTCGACCCAGGAAATTGCCGCAATGGTCGCGCGCATCCAGAGCAGCACGCGCGAGGCGGTCAACAGCATGGAGGCCGGTGTGGCGCAGGTCGACAAAGGCATGGCGGTAACAGCGGAGGTTGAGCGGGCAATTCGGGAAATCCTCGACGCCACGCTGAACACCACGCAACTGGTCAATGACATCACCCGCACGATTGGCGAACAGAGTATGGCCAGCAACGAAATCGCCCATCAGGTGGAAATGATTGCGGGAATGAGCGAGGGCAATAGCCGGGTGATCGGGCAGACGGCGACGACTACGGATGAATTAGCGAATCTGGCGGGACAGTTGGCGCAGTCGGTGGATCGGTTTCGGTTGTGATGTTGGGGTAGACCCGCGGGTTTTCCATTGCCTGAGCCAGCGCTTTCGCGAGCGGGCTCGCTCCCACAAGGTTCGCCAGTGTCGAGTCCTTTGTGGGAGCGAGCCTGCTCGCGAATAGGCCAGCTCTGACAGGATTGAATCAGGCCAATGGTCCCTTAATCAAAATCTGAACGCCTGCCGCCCAACCAACAACCATTTCCCACCCTGTTTCTGCCAGATCTGGAAATTCTCGATCTCGGTCGGAATCACCTCGGTCCCCTTCAACGCCTGTGCGGAGAAGTGGTGACGTACCAGCGCGGTATCACCCGACATCGTGATGGTCTGCTTCTGCATCTCCAGGGTCTTGAATGCGCTGCGGCCGGTTTCGATGTCGGCGATGAATTCCTGCTTGTCCTGAATCTTGCCGCTGGAGTGGCCGTAGGTCAGGTTCGGCGCGGTCAGAGCGTTCAACTCGGCGATGTCTTTGTGCAGCATCGCCTGGGTCAGGTGATCCACCGCTTGGGCCACTTCCTTTTCCGCCGGGGCAGGGGCGGCCATGGCGCAGGCGCTGAAGGCGCAGAACAAACCGATGAGGAGGCGGGATTGGGTCATGTTGTTTCCTTGTTGTTATTGGGTCGGAATGACTGGCTTAGTTTGTCAGTCATCGTACAACGTAGCAGGTTATTTTCTGCTTGAACAACGAGCCGTTCGCAATGATTTATCAAGTTGCGATGCGTATCGCGCAAAAAACTTTGCAGGCCAATGCCTGATCACGGTCATGTTTGGTGGCCCATGGCCGATAAGCCCCAGAGCGGAAAAAGACTTTCAAGTCGGGAACAGACGCGCGGGTTCGCCCTGACGTGATATTCTCCGCGCCAAATTTGCTTTGACTTAATTCGGTTGGCTGGCCTTTTCGGCGGGCCGACGGGATCCCTGTCGCTCAAGCAGCTGAAGCCAATAACGATAAGAAGTCAGTTCAGAAGGGACATTAACTGAGGTCGATGCCACATGTCGGCCTTGTGTGCCCACCCGTCAATATTGAAGTGTGCCGGATTGCGCGACGCCAGCCTGAGCGTCAACAAAGCGCAACGCAGACTGATAACAACGACGGGCGGAAGGCGTTTTATCATAGGTGCAACAGATGTTTAAGAAAGTGAACACAGCCTTGCTCGGTCTGGCTTTGGCGATGGGGATGTCGTCTGCCAATGCTGCCGAAGCCAAGAAAGTTGATGTCCTGCTGATCGGCGGCGGCATCATGAGCACCACCCTGGGTGTGTGGATCAATGAGCTGGAACCGACCTGGTCGATGGAAATGGTCGAGCGCCTCGATGGCGTCGCCCTGGAAAGCTCCAACGGCTGGAACAACGCCGGTACCGGTCACTCCGCCCTCGCCGAGCTGAACTACACCCCGGAAGACGACAAGGGCAACGTGACGATCCCGAAAGCCGTCGAGATCAACGAAGCGTTCCAGGTTTCCCGTCAGTTCTGGGCGTGGCAGGTTCAGCAGGGCGTGCTGAAGAACCCTCGCTCGTTCATCAACACCACTCCGCACATGAGCTTCGTGTGGGGCGATGACAACATCAAGTTCCTGAAAAAGCGCTACGAAGCCCTGCAGGCGAGCCCGCTGTTCGCTGGCATGCAGTATTCCGAAGATCCGGCTGTGATCAAGAAGTGGGTACCGCTGATGATGGAAGGGCGTGACCCGAACCAGAAAATCGCGGCCACCTGGAGCCCGCTGGGTACGGACATGAACTTCGGCGAAGTCACCCGCCAGTTCGCCGCTCACCTGCAAACCAAACCCAACTTCGATCTGAAACTGTCGAGCGAAGTTGAAGACATCACCAAGAACGCCGATGGCACCTGGCGTGTGAGCTACAAAAACCTCAAGGACGGTACCAAGACCGAAACCGACGCCAAGTTCGTGTTCATTGGCGCTGGCGGCGGTGCTCTGCACCTGCTGCAGAAGTCGGGCATTCCTGAAGCCAAGGAATACGCAGGCTTCCCGGTTGGCGGCTCGTTCCTGGTGACCGAGAACCCGACGATTGCCGAGCAGCATCTGGCCAAGGCCTACGGCAAGGCTTCGGTTGGCGCGCCACCGATGTCGGTTCCGCACCTGGACACCCGTGTTCTGGATGGCAAGCGCGTCATTCTGTTTGGCCCGTTCGCGACCTTCAGCACCAAGTTCCTCAAGGAAGGTTCGTACTTCGACCTGCTGACCAGCACCACCACCCACAACATCTGGCCAATGACCAAGGTCGGCATCAAGGAATACCCGCTGGTCGAGTACCTTGCCGGGCAGTTGATGCTGTCGGATGAAGACCGCCTGAACGCGCTGAAGGAATACTTCCCGAACGCCAAGGCCGAAGACTGGCGTCTGTGGCAAGCCGGCCAGCGCGTGCAAATCATCAAGCGTGATGAAGCCGCTGGCGGTGTGCTGAAACTGGGCACCGAGATCGTTGCTTCGCAAGACGGCTCGATCGCCGGCCTGCTGGGCGCATCGCCAGGCGCGTCGACTGCTGCACCGATCATGCTGAGCGTGCTGCAGAAAGTCTTCAAAGACAAAGTCGCAACCCCTGAGTGGCAGACCAAGCTGCACCAGATCGTGCCGAGCTACGGCACCCAGCTGAACAGCGATCCGGCCAAAGTGGCTGCTGAGTGGGCTTACACCGCGAAAATCCTCGAACTGCCGACGCCTCCAGCGATCGGTCAGGTAGCTGCTCCGGCGGCACCTGCGGCTGACAAAGCCGTAGCGCCGAAGGAAAACGCTGCACGTGACATGGCTCTGTAACCAGAACCCTGACACACAAAACCCACTGAACCGGCGACGGTCAGTGGGTTTTTTTATACGCCGGACCTGTAGGAGCTGACGAGTGCATTCGGTAGGGTCAGGCTTTCGCGTTCGCCAGGTAGGCCCCCAGGCGCCGACCCATTTCTTCGCCCAGTGCTTGCAACCCGCTCAGCGGCCGCACCATCACTTCAAACTCGACAATCTTGCCGTGTTCATCGAAGCGAATCATGTCGATGCCCTTGAGTTCCTTGCTGCCGACCCTGGCGCTGAATTCGAGAATCACGTTCAGGCCATCCGCCGTCGCCAACTCGCGGTGATAGGCGAAATCTTCGAAGACTTCAAACACGGTGTTGAGGATCATCGCCACCACCGGCGCGCCGGGGTAGGGCGTGTGGGCCATGGGCGAGCGGAACACAGCTTGCGGATCGAGCAGTTCAGGCAGGGCTTTGAGATTGCCGCTGCGGATCATCTCGTGCCAGCGCGCGAGGGATGCGGCGACGTTGGGCTGCAAGGCAAGGTCGGGCATGGTCACTCCGGTTTTTATTGTTGTCGGTCGGCAATGACTGTAGATCAACCGGGCCGAAAGTGAATCCCCAAGTCTCAGGCTGAATACCTGTTCATGCCCGAAGCGGATCAGATGTGCATCTGATCCGTATTTTTCTGTTTCATCTGCCTCTGTATTCAGTACAGCCACAGGCTCAGAATGCCCCGGCAGTGCGGCCAATCACCCTCCGACCTCATTCCGAAGCGTCCGGTGCACCGCACACCCGCATCAAGGAGCGCGACATGTACAAGATGGCAATTTTTCTCGGCGGTTTTCTGACCTTGACCATTCTGATCGGCGTGCTGGCGACGATCTCTCCAGTCTGATCCACGCGCATTTTTTCGAACTCCGCCGTTCTCCTGCTTTCAGTTGCAGAACAGGGCCAGCATGCGCCCGTTACTGAAGTTCGAGGAGTGAAACATGCGTACGACAACCTCGCAGGGACGTTGGGTTCCCATTGGTTTGATGGTCGCCGCGCTGACTGGTTGCGCGATGAGCAACACCGAGTCACCGGTGCAGACACCGGGTCAGGCCAAGGCCTCCGATACTGAAATGCTCGAAGTCGGCGCGCAGTGGTTGCAGGACAAACCGCCGATCCGCGCGTTGAACATGTACCTTGATGGCTTTCATTTTTACAACGGTCATCCCGGCGCGCAGATGGAAGCGCACCATTACTGCTCGGCGCTCAATGAGGAAGTGTTCCAGTGCGTGATCTACGACGGCAACACGGCTGAAGCTAAGTTGATGGGCGTGGAATACATCATCAGTCAGCGCCTGTTTACGCAATTGCCGGCAAAAGAAAAAGCCTTGTGGCACAGCCATGCTCACGAGGTGACTTCCGGCCAGTTGGTCGCGCCGGGCATCCCGCAAGTGGCGGAAAAGCGACTGATGGAAAAACTCGCCAATACTTACGGCAAGACTTGGCACACCTGGCACACCGATCAGGACAAGCAACTGCCGCTGGGCGTGCCGCAGTTGATGATGGGCTTTACCGCTGACGGTCAGGCCGATGCACAAATGGTCCGCCAGCGCGATCAGCACCTGGGCATCGACAGTGCCGAAAAGAAAAAGGCTCGTGCCGGGATCAAACCGGCGCCTGTCGCAACGGGGGCTGATGCGTGGCAGAAGGGCAACGCCGTGCAGCTCAACGACCCGACCGGGCATCAGCACATCACGCCGCGCTCGGCCACCTCTGGCGATGAAAATGCCCGGAGCGGCAGTCAGCCTTAGCTTTGGACAGTAGCTGGAAATGGTGTTGTCTGTACCGGCGTCATCGCGAGCAGGCTCACTCCTACATTTGAAATGCGTTCCCCCTGTAGGAGTGAGCCTGCTCGCGATGGCGTCCGTCTGATCGCTACATCCTTCAGCGATTCAACACATCCACAATCCACTGCAAATATTGCTCGCGCTCGGAAATCGAGTTATGCCCCGAGTCCGGCACCACCTTCAGCGTCGCCACGCCCGCGGGAAAACTCTCGAACAAGCGCTGCGTACTGCTGCGCCCAATCACTTCGTCATCACTGGCCGCCAAGAGCAACGTCGGTGCGCGAATATGCGCCGCGTATTTGCCTGATTCGAAACGATCCTTGAGCAACCACTTCACCGGCACCCACGGGTATTGCCGTTCGGCGATTTCCTCAAGGCTGTTGAACGGCGTCACCAGGATCAGATTCTGCACCGGCCGCTGACTGGCCAGGCGCACCGCCACCCCCGAACCGAGGCTGCGTCCGATGACTGCAATCTGCGGGTGACTGGCATAGACCTGATCGAACAGCGCCAGCGCATCTTCGGCAATCGCGGCTTCCGATGGCGAGCCGGTGCTGCCACCAAAGCCCCGGTAGTGCAGGAAATATAGCGCGTAGTCGGGAAACGCCTCGGCGAATTCCGGCAGATTTCGCGAGACGTCCTCGGCATTGCCGCCGAAATAGATCAGCGCCCGCGTTCCGCTGCGCTCTCGGTCAGTCACCCAGACCTCGGCATCCGGCATCGACAGTTTCAATCGCGAATCCGCTGCAACCACGGCGGCAGGCTGGGGAAACCAGATCAGCGAGCGCTGAAACACGAACAGCGCGGCGCACAGCACCAGGTAAACGGCAACGATGAAAACGACGAGTGACATCAGGGTTCGGGACATTCGGCTACTTTTAACGGGAAGAGAGGTTGGCTGTGGCAGTGTAGTTCAGCGCCTGCGCCTGACAGCCTGCGCACACACCATGCAACAGATCCGCGCAGCAGGAGGACACGCATGCGCCACACTGAGGGTTATTCCCGCCGCCGCTTGCTCACCCTGGCTGCCCAGGCTGCGGCGCTGCTCACCATTGATCGGGCGTTGGCCGGCAGCGTAGCGCCGACCGCCACTGCGCCGCCCACGGCAGGAGACCAGACCATGCAGACCCGCGCCATCCCTTCCAGCTCCGAGGCACTGCCCATGGTCGGGTTGGGCACCTATCGCGGTTTCGACGTCGCGCCGGGCGATCCGGTTTACCGGCAGTTGCCCGCCGTCCTCGAAGCGCTGTTCAGAAAGGGCGGCACGCTGATCGACAGCTCGCCCATGTACGGCCGCGCCGAGCAGACCACCGGTGAACTGCTGTCGATCCACGAACCACGTTCGCCGGCTTTTCTCGCCACCAAGGTGTGGACGCGCGGGCGCAAGGAGGGTATCGCGCAGATGGAGCAGTCCTTCAGTCTGCTGCAAACCGAACGCATCGACCTGATGCAGATTCACAATCTGCTCGACTGGCAAACCCACTTGCCGACCCTGCGCGAATGGCAGGAGCAGGGGCGGATTCGCTACATCGGCATCACCCATTACACCTCGTCGGCCTACGACGAGGTCGAGGCCGTGCTGAAAGCCGAAAAGCTGAATTTTCTGCAGATCAACTACGCCCTCGATGATCGCGCGGTCGAGAAACGCATCCTGCCGCTGTGCCGCGAGCGTGGGGTGGCAGTGATTTGTAATCGGCCGTTTGGCGGCGGTGATCTGCTCGCCCGGCTCAAAGGCAAGCCGCTGCCGGCCTGGGTCTCGGATGTACAGGTAAACAGTTGGCCGCAACTGGCACTGAAGTTTCTCCTGGCGCACCCGGCGGTGACCTGTGTGATTCCCGGGACCAGCAATCCGCGCTACATGGCTGACAACGCCGGAGCCGGTTTTGGGCCGATGTTGACCGATGCGCAACGGCATCAGTTGATTGCGTTGCTGGGCTGATCAGTCCTTAAACTTCGCAAAGCCCTCCCGGTTAATTGCAAATTGTTCTGAAAAACTGTCAAACCTGACAGTTGGCTGAGCTGTGCCCGATGCCAATCATGCAGTTCCAGCCAAACGGCAGAACAGTCATGAACTTGAAACCCCAGAGATTTCTTGGTTTGGCAGGCGTCTGCCTGATATTGACGTCCCTCGAGGTAATCGGCGAAACCGCAGAGTACGTGTGCATGGGCAGCCAGCGAGGCCAAATCGCAATCGTGCGGGCAAATTCTTTATTGGAGGCGAACCAGATAGCCAAGGCAGCGTGGGGGGCTGCCGGCTGCTATAAAAAGTGACTCAACTGCGATAGCGCAACGCCTCCAGCAACAACGCAAACGCCGGCGCTGCCTGGCGTCGGCTGGGTTGTACAGGTGATAACCGGAAAATGCCGGGCACCAGTCTCCCAGCACCTGGACCAGGCGACCGTCCGCCAGAAACGGCGCAACGACGTTTTCCGGGATGTAGCTCAAACCGAAACCGTCCAGCGCGGCGTCGAGCAATGGGTACACGCCATTCAGGGTGACCTGGCCGGAGACGCGCACTTTGAGGCTTTCACCATCCTTTTCGAACTCCCACGAATACAGTCCGCCATTGGTTGGCAGGCGCAGGTTGTTACAGGCGTGGTCGGTCAGGTCGCGCGGGGTTTGCGGCGCAGGGCGCCGGGCGAAGTAGGCGGGTGAGCCGACCACCGCCATGCGCATGTCCGGACCGATACGGGTGGCGATCATGCCTTGGGCGACGTCTTCGCCCAGGCGCACACCGGCATCGAAGCCTTGGCCGGCGATGTCGACGAAGCCATAGTCACAGCAAACCTCGACGGACACATCCGGGTACTGCGGCAGGAAATCCTGCAACACCGGACGCAGGATCCAGTTCAGCGAATGGTCGGTGGCGCTGATGCGGATCTTTCCCGCCGGGGTTTCGCGCAGGTTGCTCAGGGCGGCCAGTTCCACTTCGATTTCGTCGAAGCGCGGGCCGATGGTTTGCAGCAAGTGTTCGCCGGCCTCGGTCGGCGACACGCTGCGTGTGGTGCGGGTCAGCAGGCGCAGGCCGAGTCGCGCCTCGAGACTGCGAATGGTGTGGCTGAGCGCCGATTGCGACACGCCGAGTTTGGCTGCGGCCTTGGTGAAACTGCGTTCACGGGCGACGGCGAGAAAGGCGAGCAGGTCGGTGGCGTTTTCCCGGAGCATTGATGATCGTCCTGCATAAGTTTTTTCGGATTCTAGTCGATTATCCAAAGAGTGCGGATCGCTACAGTGCTTGCATCATTTATTGGAGGAAAAGCCATGAACCCGATTGCTGCTTCTGCACTGACGCTCTCGCTGCTGGCTGGCGAGGTGTATGCCACTGAAAATCCGCGTGTCACGGTCACACCGAATGGCTCGCAACCGTCGGCCAAAGGCCCGGCTGACTGGTTTACCGGCACGGTGCGGGTGGATGCGCCGTTCAAAGGTACCGACGAGGCGCGGGTCAGTGGTGCGACCGTAACGTTTGAGCCTGGCGCGCGAACGGCGTGGCATACCCATCCGCTGGGGCAGACACTGATCGTCACCTCGGGGGCAGGGTTCGTGCAGGAGTGGGGGCAGCCAGTGCGGGAAATCCGGCCGGGCGATACCGTGTGGATTGCTCCGGGCGCCAAGCATTGGCACGGGGCAGCGCCGACGACGGCGATGAGTCATATCGCGATTGCCGAAGTGCTGGATGGCAAGGTGGTGGACTGGATGGAGCAGGTCGGTGATGAGCAATATCCGAAGACCGAGTGAAACCGCGCCCCTCACCCCAGCCCTCTCCCGAGGGAGAGGGAGCCGATTGGGGGATGCTCGAGACGTTCGGCATTCTGCAAGCGTGGTGGTGAATCCACTCGACCCCTAGCACCCCATGCAGGTGCGCTAACAGCATGCGACTCACCCCAGGCGTCTCCCGGGGGAGTGGGAGCCGACCGAGGTGTCTTGCGATGTGCATCGACCTGAACTTGCCGTTGCGATTATGGATACACAGAAAGACTTTCACGTCGCTGCACATCCTGAATATACCCGGATCGGTCCCCTCTCCCTTTGGGAGAGAGCTAGGGTGAGGGGCTTTTCGCTTCAGATCATCTCCGGCAACGAATCAAGAATCTTGTCCAGCGTAATCGGATACTCCCGCACCCTCGCGCCGGTGGCGTTGTAGATTGCATTCGCCACCGCCGCGCTCACGCCGCAAATCCCCAATTCACCTACGCCCTTGGCCTTCATCGGCGACGAAATCGGGTCGGTTTCTTCGAGGAAAATCACTTCCTGATGCGGTATGTCGGCGTGCACCGGCACCTCATACCCGGCGAGGTCATGGTTGACGAAAAAGCCCAGACGCTTGTCCACCGCCAGCTCTTCCATCAATGCCGCGCCGACGCCCATGGTCATCGCGCCGATGACCTGACTGCGCGCCGACGTCGGGTTGAGGATCCGCCCCGCAGCGCACACCGCCAACATGCGCCGTACGCGAACTTCGCCAGTGGCAGCATCGACGGCGACTTCGACGAAATGCGCGCCGAAGGTCGATTGCTGATATTTCTCGGCCAGATCACCGAACTCGATGCTGTCCTCGCCGACCAGTGCGCCGCCTTCAGCCGCGTTGCGCAGCGGCAGGCTCTTGCTGCCGACGCGCACCTGGCCGTCGACAAATTCAGCCTGATCCGCCGCCAGTCCCAGCTTCTGCGCCACCGCTTCGCGCAATTTCACGCACGCAGCGTAGACCCCGGCGGTCGAGCAGTTGCCGCCGAACTGGCCACCGGAACCGGCCGACACCGGGAAGTCCGAATCGCCCAGACGCACGACAACATCATCGAGACCAACGCCCATCATCTCGGCAGCAGTCTGCGCGATGATCGTGTAGCTGCCGGTGCCGATATCGGTCATGTCGGTTTCGACAACGACCTTGCCATCACGCTCCAGGCGCACACGGGCGCCGGACTTGACCAGCAGGTTGTTGCGAAACGCTGCCGCCACGCCCATACCGATTAGCCAACGGCCTTCACGACGGGTACCCGGTTGCGCCTTGCGCTGATCCCAGCCGAATTTCTCCGCGCCGATCTGCAGGCATTTGACCAGTTGGCGTTGGGAGAACGGTCGCTCGGTTTTCACCGGGTCGACTTGAGTGTCGTTAGCGATGCGGAACAGCACCGGGTCCATCTTCAGTTGTTCGGCCATTTCATCCATGGCGATTTCCAGCACCATCAGCCCCGGCGCTTCACCCGGCGCGCGCATGGCGTTGCCTTCGGGCAGGTCGAGCGGGGCGAGGCGCATGCTCACGCGGCGGTTTTCTGCGGCGTACAACAATTGACTCGGCTGCGCGGCGAGTTCGACCTTGCCGTCAGCAAGGTTGCCTGACCAGCCTTCATGGGCAATGGCGGTCAGCTTGCCGTCCGCCGTGGCGCCCATGCGGATGCGTTGGATGGTTGCCGGGCGATGGGTGGTGTTGTTGGCCATTTGCGGGCGGGCAAGGGCGACTTTCACCGGCCGCCCCGCCATGCGCGCGCCGAGAGCGGCGAGGATCACGTCGGCGCGAATAAACAGCTTGCCGCCGAAACCACCGCCGATGTACGGCGAGACCAAACGCACTTTTTCCTTCGGCAGGCCGAGGGTTTTCGCAATGTCGCCGACACTCCAGGCGACCATCTGGTTCGAGGTCCACACGGTCAGCTGATCGCCTTTCCACGCGGCCAGTGTGGCGTGCGGTTCCATCATCGCGTGGGACTGGTCTGGCGTGGTGTAGGTCTGATCGAACTGCACCGGTGCGGCGGTGAAGGCCTTGTCGAAGTCGCCGTGATTGACGTCGGGCAGCTCGTCTTTCGGCTCGACGCCGAGGTCTTTGACGCTGGCCAGATCGAACTTGCCCTCGGTGGTTTCGTAATCGACCTTGACCAATTGCGCGGCGGCGCGGGCCTGTTCGAAGGTCTCGGCAACCACCAATGCAACGGCTTGCTGGTAATGCTGCACTTCGGGACCAGCGAGCAGATGCGCAGCGTTGTAATCACCCTTGTCGAGCTTGCCGGCATTCTCGGCAGTAACGATCGCGAGCACGCCGGGCGCCGCTTTGGCCTCGCCCAGATGAATGGCTTTGATCCGCCCTTTGGCGATCGCCGAATCGACCATGAAGCCGTAGGCCTGATTGGCCGCCGCTTCATGTTGTTCGTAGGCGTAAGTGGCCTGGCCGCTGGTTTTCAGCGGGCCTTCGACGCGCTCAGTGGGCTGGCCGACGACTTTCAGGCGGTCGATGGGATTGGTGGTGGCGGGCGTGTCGAATTTCATGCGGTTTCCCTCGCTTGCGCCAACACCGAGGCCAGCGTGCGCTCGACCAGTGTCAGTTTGAATTGGTTGTCATCGGTGGGCGTCGCGCCTTCAAGCAGGCGTTCGCTGATCGCTTTGGCGCCCTTGGGCAACAGCGCTTCAGCGGCTTCGACCCGCCACGGTTTCGGCGCGATACCGCCGACGGCCACGCGGCCGGTACCGTCCTTTTGCAGGATCAGACCGACCGAGACCAGGGCAAACGCATAAGACGAGCGATCCCGCACCTTGTGATAAATGTGCGTGCCGCCAACCGGCGCCGGCAGGGTCACGGCGGTAATGAATTCGCCGCGCGTGAGGCTGGTTTCGATGTGCGGGGTATTGCCCGGCAACTGGTGGAAATCGGCCATGGGAATGCTGCGCGTGCTGCCGTCAGGCTTGACCGTTTCGATCTGCGCATCGAGTGCGCGCATGGCGATGGCCATGTCGCTCGGGTGGGTGGCGATGCAAGCGTCGCTGACGCCGATGATCCCCAACTGCCGGGTGACCCCGCCGATCGCCGCGCAACCGCTGCCTGGATTGCGTTTGTTGCACGCCTGGTGGGTGTCGTAGAAGTACGGGCAGCGGGTGCGTTGCAGCAGGTTGCCGGCGGTGGTCGCCATGTTGCGCAGCTGCCCGGAAGCCCCGGCGAGCAGGGCGCGGGAGAGCAGAGCGTAGTCCTTGCGCACGCGCGCGTCGGCGGCCAGATCGGTGTTGCGCACCAGCGCGCCGATGCGCAGTCCGCCTTCGGGTGTTGCTTCGATCTGGTCCAGGCCGAGGTGGTTGATGTCGATCAGGTGTACCGGGGTTTCGATGTCGAGTTTCATCAGGTCGAGCAGGTTGGTGCCGCCGGCGATGAACTTGGCGCCTTCGACGTGCGCAGCCTGGGAAGCGGCTGCGGCAGGTGAGTCGGCGCGGCTGTAATTGAAGGCTCTCATGCCGGCACCTCCGCGACTTCAGTGATGGCTTCGATGATGTTCGAGTAAGCGCCACAGCGGCAGATATTGCCGCTCATGCGCTCCTGCAGTTCGGCGGCGATCAGCTTCGGCGGCTCGGTCAGGCTCGGGCTGACGTGGCTGGGAATGCCGTCGCGGATCTCTTTGAGCACCGCGACCGCCGAGCAGATCTGCCCCGGCGTGCAATAGCCACACTGGTAACCGTCGTGCTTGATGAACGCGGCCTGCATCGGGTGCAGCTTGTCCGGCATGCCGAGGCCTTCGATGGTGGTCACCTCACTGCCGTCGTGCATCACCGCCAGGGTCAGACAGGAGTTGATCCGCCGACCGTCGGCGATCACCGTGCAGGCGCCGCACTGGCCGTGGTCGCAGCCTTTCTTGGTGCCGGTCAGGTGCAGGTGTTCGCGCAGGGCGTCGAGCAGGGTGGTGCGGGTGTCGACTTCGAGGGTTTGCGGTTTACCGTTGACTCGCAGGGTAACTTGACTCATGGCCGGTTGCTCCAGACTGGCCGCGTAGGCCTTGAGGCTGATAAAGGGGGGCATAGCGAACGCCGTCGCGGTTACGGCGCCGAGGATCATGAAGTTGCGTCGGGAAATCGGCATGGTTCGATTCCTTGTCTCTCATCGGGCGGCAGGATTGCAAAAGGCCCAAACGGGCGCGCCGGCATGCATGCCAGTCTCGTAAAAGGAGTGACCGCAGCGGGAGGGAAAAGGTTTTGTCGGATTTGCGCTAAAGAGTTATGTGCTGAACTCATCAATTGGCCTGTGGGAGCGAGCCTGCTCGCGAAAGCGTCGGGTCAGACCCAGCCGCTGCTGGATGTGCCGACCTCTTCGCGAGCAGGCTCGCTCCCACAGTGGAGTTGTGTTTTGCAGTTATGGCCCACCCACCACCATCGAGGTAAACGGTGCGACATACGCCTGCAACGTCACCAGCCCGCCGACCAGAATCGCCAGCACGATCGAGTGGAAGAACACGTAACGCAGGATCTCGCCCTCATGCCCGTACCAACGGGTCGCGGTGGAGGCGACGACGATCGACTGCGCGTCGACCATTTTGCCCATCACCCCACCGGAACTGTTCGCTGCCGCCATCAGCACCGGACTGATACCCAGCTGTTCCGACGTTACCCGCTGCAATCCGCCAAACAGCACGTTTGACGCGGTATCGGAACCAGTCAGCGCCACCCCCAGCCAGCCGAGCAGCGTGCCGAACATCGGGTAGAAAATCCCCGTCGCCGCAAACGCCAGGCCCATGGTCGCATCCAGTCCCGAATAGCGGGTGAGGAAGCCCAGCGCGAGCATCGCCGCAATCGTGATCAGCGAAAACCGCACCACCCACAATGTGCGCAGGTACTGCTTGATCAATTGCGGGATCGAATAACCCATCAGCAAGCCGCCAACGATCGCCGCCAGCAAGATCCCGCTGCCGGTCGCGGTCAGCCAGGTGAACTTGTAAATCGCTTCCTCGGCTTTCGGCGCTGCGACAACCGGCGGTACTTTTTCTATTTGCAGATGCAGACCGGTGAAGGTCACCGCCGGGGCGAAGATCGGATTGGCCTCGCGTACCGGTTTGCCTTGCGGGTCGAGCTTGACCGACTGCGTGACCGGGTCGATCACCGGGCGCGTATCGAACATGTTCTTGAAACCCTGCGTGCCCCAGGCAAACACGAACACCGTGAGGATGATCCACGGCATCCACGCACGCATCACTGCCGGACGCGCCTGATCGCTGAACGCGGCGCTGGCGGTGACTGTTTCTTCGTCGACCTTGGAGTTGTCGACGCGACCGGACAACGCTGCCGAGGTGTGGATGGTCGCCGGTTTCCACACCTTGAGGAACAGCGTCAGACAGGCCATGGAAATCAGCGCAGCGATGACGTCCACCAGCATCGGCCCGTGGTAGTTCGACACGAGAAATTGCGGGATGGCGAAACTCACCCCGGCCACCAGAATCGCCGGCCACACCTCGAGCATCTTGCGCCACCCGGCAAACGCCCAGATCAACCAGAACGGCACCAGCACCGAGAAGAACGGCAACTGCCGCCCGACCATCATCGACAGCTCCATCTCGTCCAGCCCGGTGACTTTGGCCAAGGTGATGATCGGTGTGCCCAGCGCACCGAAAGCGACGGGTGCGGTATTGGCGATGAGCGCCAGACCCGATGCGGCCAATGGCGAAAAACCCAGGCCGATCAGAATCGCACCGGTCACCGCCACCGGTGTGCCAAAGCCTGCCGCGCCTTCGAAGAACGCACCGAAACAGAAGGCGATCAGCAGCAATTGCAGACGTCGATCATCGGTGATGCGCGCGAGGGAATCCTGCAACACTTTGAACGAACCGTTTTCGGTGGTCAGGCGATGCAGAAAGATGATGTTGAGGACGATCCAGCCGATCGGCAGCAAGCCATTCGCCGCGCCGAACAGCGCCGCCGAACCGGCCATGCCCGCTGGCATGTCGAAGGCGAAAATCGAGATCAGCAGGGCCGACGCCAGCGCCAACAGCGCCGCCAGATGCGCCTTGACGTGAAAGAACGCCAGCGCCGCGAGCATCACCACCACCGGCACTGCGGCCATCAGCGTGGAGAGCACCGGGTTGCCGAACGGGTCGTAGATTTGCTGCCAGACCATGGTCCACCTCTGCTTATTGTTATTGAGGGCGCAGATCCATTGCATGGGGGTTGGTTGCAAGCAGTATAGGTGGCATTCCGCCGCCGTTCGGGCATGGCGAACGGGCCGACCAACGGTCGATAGTGGCCACTGAATCAACGTGCTTTTGCCCGGTCGTATCTGCGGCTGCGCGCACTGCGTCCCGAAGACGCGGGCAGCGTGGCGATTTCCGTCGTCAAGACCTTGGGTTTTAGGGAAGTGTTGAATGAAGCAAGCGACAACGATGCTGCTCACTGTGACCGCCGCCGTATTGCTGAGCGGCTGTATTGCGGATTTTGATGATGACCACCGGCATGGCCGGCACTACGACCGCGACCACGGCCGCTATTACGACCATGATCGGCGTTGGGACGACCGCGATGACGACCGCCGCGATGGCCATCGTTATCACCGTGATCGCGATGATGACTGATTGAATGAAGAGGGCGTTCCCGTTAAAGGAACGCCCTCTGTGCATCAGCCTTCAGTTGAAAAAACGAGCGTTCGCCTGGACGCGGGATCGCGCAGGCACCGAGGCCTCGTGATCGAGCAGATGGGTGGCGAGTATGTCGCTCAGAAAACGGAACTGATCGTTGAGGCCGACCACTTCATTGCTGAAATGATTGCTGGCGGCGGGCATCAGCAGATCGTCGAAATCCTTGTTGAACACCAGCGTCTGCGCCTTGCGCGGCACGACGTGCTGTTGGTAGTAGTTGCTGCCGAACACCGGGAAACTCACGGAGAGGGTGACTTGGGTGTGGATCATGATGTGAACGCCTCGTTGTGTTTCGGATGAGTCAATCGTGCCTTTCATCATGGGAGGGCGGAAGGCAATCGTGGCGATGGTGGATATCGATGGTGGTGATGGTTGAGGTTTGCGGTGCTGCTGATGGCGCCTTCGCGAGCAGGCTCGCTCCCACAGGTGCAACACATTTCAAATGTGGGAGCGAGCCTGCTCGCGAAGAGGCCGGAACCTTCAGCATCGAAATCGACTGACCTGCCTATACTCAAACCTGCACCTCCCCAAGCCAAAGGACACCGCCACCGTGAACCCGCGCGCGCTGGTCGTTGCCGCACTGTTTCTGCTGGCCGGCTGCGCCACTTCGGCCCGGGCGCCGGTGAGCGCGCCGCAGGCGGTGGTGGTGTCGGCGCAAACCTGGCAGCAGATCGACCGCGAGATCCTCAGCGCATCGCAACAGGCCACCGAGCAGGTCAAGCTGTTCGCCCGTGGCTCGATGGAACATTGGCGCACTCGGGTCTATCAGCAAACTGAAGAAAATTTCATCCCTTGGTTCAGCAGCTACTGGACCCAGGAATGGCTGTCGATGAAGGTCAGTTGGTACACGATCAGCGCCGGCGGTGAGCAGGACGCTTCGGCGAAACGGCTGGCGGCGTATCTGCTTGAGCAATATCAGGAAAAAGTCCTCGCGCCGGTAGCAGTGGAGATCGATCCGGATGCGATTCTGGCGCAGGCCACGGCGTTCTATGCGCAGTTGATGGCGCAGCAGATGCCGCTCATCGCCCAGCGTCACGGTGTGCCGATTGCGCAGCTCAACGGACGCTTGCAGAAGATCCCGGCCATCGCCCTCGGCCCGCCGCCGGCGCGGGATGCTTCGCTGTTCAAAGTCATCAGCACCGAGCCGCTGAACACCCTCCCGGCGTACGCCGCACTGATCGACAAGATCCACACCGACGGCGGCGCCAAGGGCATTTCCTCCACCGACGCGGCGATGGCCCCGGTGGCCAAGCGCGCCAGCCAGCGCATCGAAGCAGAAATGGCCCCGCGCGGCGCCGCCAGTGCGGTGGCGGCAGCGGCGGGTAAACTCGCCGGGGCGATGATTTCGGTCGGCGTGGCCGGCATACGCGCAATCATCCAGGCCAACGACCGCCCCGACAGTGAAGCGCTGATTCGCAGCAGCCTGGGCAACACCTTCGACAAGGCCTGGCAGAAGCTGCTGCAAAATCCGACCACGGGCGTGATGGCCGGCACGTTGCACATGGCCGGGCAGGTCGAAGGCAATTTGGGCGTGAGTGAACCAACGCCTATCGGTGTGAGCGCTGTGCCATAGCGCCTGCACCTGGGAAGTTTTGTTGGCGGCGGTCGCGCCCGGATCAGAGCGGATGCTAGTCTTGCGCAACGCTGTTGTCAGGGAGCCCACATGGGCAATCACAAGATCGAGATTCGCCGCAGTAACGTCGAGAAAATCCTGCTGGCGGCGGAAAAGGTTTTCGCCGAAAAAGGCTTCGGCAGCACCGCCATGGCGGACATCGCTGCCGAAGTGCAGTTGCCGCGTTCCAATCTGCATTACTACTTCAGCACCAAGAGCGAGCTTTACAGCGCAGTGCTGTTCGATCTGCTGGAAGTGTGGAAGCAGGACGCGCTGTGCTTCGAGATGTTCGACGACCCGCGCGTGGTGCTGAGCAGTTACATCCGCGCCAAGATGAATCATTCGCGCAGCCGGCCCTATGGCTCGAAAGTCTGGGCCAACGAGATCATCCACGGCGCGCCGACCCTGGGCGAAGCGCTGGATGCGAGCCTGTATGACTGGGCGAAGATGAAGGAAGCGAAGATTCGCCAGTGGGTCGAGGACAAGCGGATCCTGCCGGTGGAGCCGTCGGGTTTGCTGTACATGATCTGGGCGTCGACCCAGCACTACGCCGACTTTGATCATCAGGTGAATATTCTCAATGATCACCAGCCGTTGTCGGATATGCAGTTCGAGCGTGCGGTGCAGACCGTGACAGGTGTGATTTTGCGCGGGATCGGGCTGGAGCCTTGAAGAGCACCATCAAGGGCTTACCCTCACCCCAGCCCTCTCCCAGAGGGAGAGGGGGCCGACCGAGGTGTATTGAGAGGTACATCGACCTGAAAGACCGTGTCGATTATGGATTCACAACAACTCTTTCAGGTCGGCGAAGTTTGTCAGCATCCCCCAATCAGTCCCCTCTCCCTTTGGGAGAGGGCTAGGGTGAGGGTTTTTTTCAGACTGCAACGTGATAGGGGTTGCGCGGATCATGATTCCAGTCCAGAAACGGCTTGCCCGTTTCCATCGGTACCATCTCGATGCAGTCGGCCACGGGGCAGGTGATCTGGCACAGATTGCAGCCCACACATTCCTCATCGATCACTTCATATTTATGCGTACCGTCGGCCTGTTTCAAACTGCCGATCGCCTGGTGTGACGTGTCTTCGCAAGCAATGTGGCAACGCCCGCAACCGATGCACGCCTCTTGGTCGATCTTCGCGATCACCTGGTAGTTGATATCGAGGTACTTCCAATCCGTGGTGTTGCCCACGGCGCGCCCGGAAAACTCGGCGATATTGGCGTAGCCCTGGCTGTCCATCCACCGCGACAAGCCGTCCTTCATCTCTTCGACAATGCGGAAACCATGCAGCATCGCCGCCGTGCACACCTGCACCGCGCCGCTGCCCAGCGCCATGAACTCCGCCGCGTCGCGCCAGCTGCCGATGCCGCCGATGCCGCAGATCGGCAAGCCCTGGGTCTGCGGATCACGGGCGATTTCCGCGACCATGTTCAGCGCAATCGGCTTGACCGCCGAACCGCAATAACCGCCGTGGGTGCTTTTGCTGCCGACGGTGGGCAGGGCGACCATATGGTCCAGGTCGACGCTGGTGATCGAGTTGATCGTGTTGATCAGCGACACCGCATCGGCGCCACCACGATGCGCCGCCCGGGCAGCGACGCGGATGTCGGTGATGTTCGGGGTGAGTTTGACGATCACCGGCAGCGAGCAGTACGTCTTGCACCAGCGTGTCACCTGCTCGACGTACTCCGGCACCTGGCCGACCGCCGCGCCCATGCCGCGTTCGGGCATGCCGTGGGGGCAGCCGAAATTCAGTTCGATGCCGTCGGCGCCGGTGGCTTCGACCAGCGGCAGGATGTGTTTCCACGACTCCTCGACACACGGCACCATCAGCGACACGATCAGCGCGCGATCCGGCCAATCCTTCTTCACCTGGGTGATTTCGCGCAGGTTGATTTCCAGTGAGCGGTCGGTGATCAGTTCAATGTTGTTGATGCCCAGCACTTCGCGATTGGCACCGTAATGCGCCGAATAACGCGAGGAAACGTTGACCGCCGCCGGATCCTCACCCAGGGTTTTCCAGACCACGCCACCCCAGCCCGCTTCGAAGGCGCGGACCACGTTGTAGGCCTTGTCGGTGGGCGGCGCGGAAGCCAGCCAGAACGGGTTGGGCGCTTTGATACCGGCGAAGACTATCGAGAGATCGGCCATTTACGCAGCCTCCACGTTGAGCATCAGTTGAGCGTTGATCGCCTCGGCGGCGCGTTTGCCGTGCTGCACTGCTTGCACGGTGAGGTCCTGATCGAGGCTGGTGCAGTCGCCGCCGGCATACACGCCGGGGATGCTGGTGCGCAGGTGTTCATCGACCGCGATGCGTTCGCCCTGACGCTTGAGTTCGCGCGCCAACGGATCGCTGAGAGCGCTGTCATCGAAGCTCTGGCCGATCGCTTTGAAGATCGCATCGGCAGCCAGCTCGAAGGTTTCTCCGGTGGTTTGCAGACGGCCTTCAACCAGATCGGTGCGGGCGAAACGCATGCCGCGCACGCGGCCCTGATCATCAAGCAACACTTGCTCCGGCTGCGCCCAGGTCAGCAATCGCACCTGATTGGCTTTGGCGATGTCCTGCTCATGGTGGGTGGCGCCCATGTCTGCCGCACCACGGCGATACACCAGATTGACGTCGCGCGCGCCGAGGCGGGCCATTTGCACGGCCATGTCGATCGCGGTGTTGCCAGCGCCGAGAACGATGCAGCGTTCAGCCAAGGGCAACTGCGTGAGGTCATCGGCCTGGCGCAGTTCGCGGATGTAATCGGTGGCGGCGAGCAGGCCCGGCGCGTCTTCGTGGGCCAGACCGAGTCGCTTGCTGGCATTCAGGCCGAGGCCGAGGAATACCGCGTCAAACTGCTGATGCAGTTCGCTCAGGGTCAGGTTTGCACCGAGTTTCTGGCCGTGGCGGATTTCTATCCCGCCAATCTGCAGGAGAAAGTCCAGCTCCTTCTGCGCGTAATCGTCGACCAGTTTGTACTTGGCGATGCCGTACTCGTTGAGCCCGCCGGCCTTTTCCCGTGCTTCGAAAATCACCACGTCATGCCCGTGCATTGCGCTGCGATGAGCGCAAGACAACCCGGCCGGCCCGGCGCCCACCACGGCGATCCGTTTGCCCGTGGCCGGGGCGCGCTGGAACGGGTGTTCGGCGAAATGCGCGTTGTCCACGGCATAGCGTTGCAGCAAACCAATCAGCACCGGCGCGCATTCCTGCGCGTTGTTGCGCACGCAGGCCTGCTGGCAGAGGATTTCCGTCGGACAGACCCGCGCGCAACTGCCGCCGAGGATGTTTGCCGACAGGATTTTCTGCGCCGCGCCTTGGACGTTGTCTTGATGGATGTTGCGGATGAACGACGGGATATCGATTTCGCTGGGGCATGCATTGACGCAAGGCGCGTCGTAGCAATACAGGCAGCGCGAGGCTTCCAGATGCGCCTGCCGGGCATTGAGCGGCGGCGCCAGATCAGTGAAATGGCCGGCGAGGGCGGCCGCGCTTTCGTGCGGGTGGGGAAGGTGGTTCAGGGTCTCGATCACGGTTCATGGCCTCATGGCTAATTGAGGTGCTGCCTCTGGTGGGCAGTGGTTGATCGTTCCCACGCTCTGCGTGGGAATGCCTCAAGGGACGCTCTGCGTTCCAATGGGACGCAGAGCGTCCCGGGCTGCATTCCCACGCAGAGCATGGCAACGATCACTAGGGGTCAGCGTTTAACGGCAGTCGGTTTATGCAACTCCGCCCGCTTGCTCAACAAATCAAACACCGCCGGATAGGCCGGCCGTTCGATGTAGCGTCCGGCGCCGCGTTCGGCGCGCAGGTCGCCGTCGGCCCAGACCACGCGGCCCTGGCTGACGGTGTGGCTCGGCACGCCGCGCACGGTCTTGCCTTCGAAGATGTTGAAGTCCACCTGCTGATGGTGGGTCTTGGCGGAAATGGTCCGTGTGCCTTGCGGATCCCACAGCACCAGATCGGCATCGGCGCCCACGCGGATCGCACCTTTGCGTGGATAGAGATTGAAAATCTTCGCGGTGTTGGTGGAGGTCAGCGCGACGAAATCCTGCATCGACAATCGTCCGGAGTTGACGCCTTCATCCCACAACACTGCCATGCGGTCTTCGATGCCGGCGGTGCCGTTGGGAATCTTGCTGAAGTCGTCGCGCCCGGCGGCTTTCTGCTCGGCGCAAAAGCAGCAGTGGTCGGTGGCGGTGGTGTGCAGATTGCCGTTCTGCAGCCCGTGCCACAGCGCCTCCTGATGGCCGCGCGGACGGAACGGCGGGCTCATCACGTAGCCGGCGGCGGTCTGCCAGTCCGGGTGTTGATAGACGCTGTCGTCGAGCAGCAAGTGCCCGGCCAGCACCTCGCCGTACACCGGCTGGCCCTTGCTGCGGGCATAGGTGATTTCGTCCAGAGCTTCCTTGGTGGAAACGTGCACCAGGTACAACGGCGTGCCGATGGTTTCGGCGATACGGATCGCCCGGCTCGCGGCTTCACCTTCGACCTGCGAAGGTCGCGACAGCGGATGCGCTTCCGGCCCGGTAATGCCCTGAGCCATCAGCTTGCGTTGCAGGTGATAGACCAGCTCGCCATTTTCCGCGTGCACGGTCGGCACCGCACCGAGTTCCAGGCAGCGCTCGAAACTCGCCACCAGAGTGTCGTCGGCGGCCATGATCGCGTTCTTGTAGGCCATGAAATGCTTGAAGCTGTTGATGCCGTGGTGGCTGACCAACTCGGCCATTTCCTCGCGCACCAGCTCGCTCCACCAAGTGATCGCGACGTGGAAGCCATAGTCCGACGCAGACTTTTGCGCCCAGCCCCGCCACTGATGAAACGCTTCCATCAGCGATTGCTGCGGATTGGGAATGACGAAGTCAATGATCGAGGTAGTGCCGCCGGCCAGACCGGCAGCGGTGCCGCTGTAGAAATCTTCGCTGGCAACGGTGCCCATGAACGGCAACTGCATGTGCGTATGCGGATCGATGCCGCCGGGCATCAGGTATTGGCCACTGCCGTCGAGCACTTCGGCGCCGGCGGGAATGTCGAGGTTTTCACCAATGGCTTTGATCACGCCGTCAGCGCAATAGACGTCGGCGCGGTAACTTTCATCATGGGTAACAACGGTGGCGCCACGGATCAACAGAGACATTCCGGATTCCTCGCAGGCATGACCGACTTGTGCCGGCTCTAAATGTTTTATTGAAGTACAGCGACGCAGTTCGTATTCCTGTCATCGCTGTCAGGAATAGAAACTAGTCGCGATTTCAAGAATGATCAAGAATATTTTTTATAAGCTTATAGCCGTTTCAAGTTATTGATAAATAAAGATAAAAATGAGAAATCACCAAAATGGGTAGGGCGCTCACCATTTTGACGCACTTGACAGGATGGAAATATGAGCAAGATTTCCTATGTGAAATCAGCCGCTTGAAGTTGTGCTGCGGTTGCGGGTTCACCGACAAAAATAAATGCAGTGCACCAGTTTGAGTCCTGACACTTCGGACAACTTGCCCGACGTTTAGCCTGAGCGTTCAGACAAGTTTTCCCGGACTCAGCGAATATTCAATTAAAACTGATGAATATCAGAAAGTTGCAAAGCGTCCAGTGCACCGCCCAAGCGTTCAGCGCCAGACCCGGCACGTTTATTGATGCCGCCGCTGACACCATGGCCGGTGCGTGAAAGTTGTCAGTTCCTCCGGCCATCGTCCGGCTGGCGCCGTATGCGCTCGCCGCCTGATGAGCAAAAAATAATCAGAAGAACAGTGGAGCGGCCATGCAACAGACCAGATCACAAGTGACCGAGCGCGACGGCTTGTTCGAGCTCGAAGCCGGCAACGACGTCCTCGACAGCCCCCGTTACAACCACGACATGGCACCGACCAAGGTGCGCGAACGCACCTGGAACAAATGGCACATCACCGCGCTGTGGGTCGGGATGTCGATTTGTGTACCGACCTACACCCTCGGCGGCGTGCTCACCGCTTATTTCGGCTTGAGCGTCGGCGAAGCGCTGTTGGCGATTCTGTTTGCCAACGTCATTGTGTTGATTCCGCTGACCCTCAACGCCTTCCCGGGCACCAAGTACGGCATTCCGTTTCCGGTGCTGCTGCGCTCGTCGTTCGGCATTCTCGGTTCCAATGTGCCGTGCCTGATCCGCGCGTTGGTGGCGTGTGGCTGGTTCGGCATCCAGACCATGTTCGGCGGACTGGCGATTCACCTGTTCCTCGGCTCGGTGTTCGAGGGCTGGAAATCCCTCGGCGGAACCGGCGAGGTGATCGGTTTCATGGTGTTCTGGGCGCTGAATCTGTGGGTGGTGATTCGCGGCGCCGAGTCGATCAAATGGCTGGAAACCTTGTCGGCGCCGTTGTTGGTGGCGGTGGGCATCGGCCTGCTGGTGTGGGCGATGCCCAATGTGTCGATGACTGAATTGCTGGCGATCCCGCCCAAGCGTCCGGAAGGCGCCAGCGTGGTCAGTTATTTCGCGGCAGGGCTGACGGCAATGGTCGGCTTCTGGGCCACGCTGTCGCTGAACATTCCCGACTTCAGTCGCTACGCCAAGAGCCAGAAGGATCAGATCCTCGGGCAGATTTTCGGTCTGCCGCTGACCATGTTCCTCTTCGCTGCGCTGGGCGTGGTGATGACCGCCGCATCGGTGAAACTGGTCGGCGTCACCGTGTCCGACCCGGTCACGCTGATAGGCCATATCCAGAGCCCGGTGTGGGTCGCTGTGGCCATGGCGCTGATCATCGTTGCCACACTGTCGACCAACACCGCCGCCAATATCGTCTCGCCGACCAATGACTTTCAGAACATCGCGCCGAAGGTGATCAACCGCACCAAAGCGGTGTTGCTCACCGGTCTGGTCGGGCTGGTGCTGATGGGCCATGAACTGCTGAAAAAGCTTGGCCTGATCGTTTCCGACATCAGCCTGGAAACCGTGTACTCAAACTGGCTGCTGGGCTACTCGAGCCTGCTCGGGCCGATCGCCGGGATCATGGTGGTGGATTATTTCCTGATCAAGAAACAGCGACTGGACCTCGCCGGGCTGTACCGCGATGACGTGTATCCGGCGTGGAACTGGGCCGGTTTTCTCGCCTTTGGCGTGCCGGTGGCGCTGACCTTGCTGTCGCTGGGCAGCGACGCGTTCAGCTGGTTCTACAGCTATGGCTGGTTCACCGGCTCGGCGTTGGGCGGGGTGATTTATTACGGGCTGTGCGTGATGCGGGCGCAGCCTTCTGCCGTGAAAACAGCGGTGTGAGCAAGGCCTTTTCGCGAGCAGGCTCGCTCCCACATTGGAAATGCATTCTCACTGTGGGAGCGAGCCTGCTCGCGAAGGCGATGCTCCATACACCGCCGAAACTGATCGTTCCCACGCTCTGCGTGGGAATGCAGCCCGGGACGCTCCGCGTCCCAACAGCGGACGCAGAGCGTCCATGGATGAATGCCCACGCAGAGCATGGGCACTATCGGCATCAGCATTGAGGAGATCCCCATGAACGCAGCCGTAGACGTTCTGCAATCCACCCATCAGCACATCAACCGTGATCGCCTCTGGGCCTCGCTCATGGAACTGGCGAAACTCGGCGCCACGGTCAAGGGCGGCGTCTGTCGCCTGGCCCTGACCGACCTCGACCGCCAGGCGCGCGACCTGTTCGTGCAGTGGTGCAAGGACGCCGGTTGCAACGTCACGGTCGATGCCGTCGGCAACATTTTCGCCCGGCGTGCCGGGCGCAACCCGAACCTGCCGCCGGTCATGACCGGCAGCCACATCGACACCCAGCCCACCGG
Organism: Pseudomonas sp. FP1762; assembly: GCF_030687105.1. NCBI lineage: Bacteria > Pseudomonadati > Pseudomonadota > Gammaproteobacteria > Pseudomonadales > Pseudomonadaceae > Pseudomonas > Pseudomonas sp. FP1762. The sequence continues at coordinate 3,576,646 of NZ_CP117458.1, read as the reverse complement.
CGGCAAGTTCGACGGCTGCTTCGGCGTGCTCGCCGGCGTCGAAGTGCTGCGCACCCTCAACGACCTCGGCGTGGAAACCGAAGCGCCGCTGGAAGTGGTGGTCTGGACCAACGAAGAGGGCTCACGCTTTGCCCCGTGCATGATGGGCTCAGGGGTCTTCGCCGAGAAATTCACCCTCGAGGAAACCCTCGCCAAGGTCGATGCCGACGGCGTCACCGTCGGCGAAGCACTGAATGCGATCGGCTACGCCGGTCCGCGCAAGGTTAGCGGGCACGCGGTTGGCGCGTATTTCGAAGCGCACATCGAACAAGGCCCGATTCTCGAGGACGAAGAGAAAACCATCGGCGTGGTACTCGGCGCGCTCGGGCAGAAGTGGTTCGACCTGAAATTGCGCGGCGTCGAAGCCCACGCCGGCCCGACGCCGATGCACCTGCGCAAGGACGCCTTGGTCGGTGCCTCGGTGATCGTCGGCGCCGTCAACCGCGCCGCCCTCGGCCATCAGCCCCACGCCTGTGGCACGGTCGGCTGCCTGCAAGCCTATCCCGGCTCGCGCAACGTGATTCCCGGCGAAGTGCGCATGACTCTGGATTTTCGCCACCTGGAGCCGGCGCGGCTGGATTCGATGATTGCCGAAGTGAAACAAGTGATCGAGGCGACCTGCGAAGAGCACGGCCTTACCTACGAACTGACCCCGACCGCCGACTTCCCGCCGCTGTACTTCGAAAAAGGCTGCGTGGAAGCGGTGCGCGGTGCTGCGAAAGGGCTGGGTCTGTCGCACATGGACATCGTCAGTGGTGCCGGGCATGACGCGATTTTCCTCGCCGAGCTCGGCCCGGCGGGAATGATTTTTGTGCCATGCGAGGGCGGGATCAGCCACAACGAAATCGAGAATGCCGCGCCGGATGATCTGGCAGCGGGGTGCGCGGTGTTGTTGCGGGCGATGCTCGCGGCGTCGGCGATGGTGGCGGCCAGCGAGCGTGCCGCCTAAGGTAAACACACCCAGTAAATCTGTGGGAGCGAGCGTGCTCGCGAATGCGCCGGGTCAGTCACCGAATGGTCTGTCTGACCCAGCGCTTTCGCGAGCAGGCTCGCTCCCACAGGGGTTTTTTGGCGATTTTGGGGTTGTGGCACGATCCCGAGCCGCCGCGGTCGTACTCTTCACCTAGCCGCATCACAGTGTGGAGATCCAATGAGCCAGGAAGTCCTGACCACCGAAACCAACCGTCGCCAGTTGCAGCAGATCATTGCCGGGCTGTCGGACGGGGTGATTCTGCTGGAACTCGACAAAAGCATTCTCTGGGCCAACGAAGCGGCGCTGACCATGCACGGTGTCAGCACCATCGGTGATCTGGGCAGTAACGCCGACGAGTACGCCAGACGCTTCACGCTGCGCTATCGCAATAATCATGTCTTGCCGCCGGACAACTACCCGATCAGCCGCGTCGCCCGCTGCGAGGCGTTCAATGATGTGCTGATCGAAGTTTCGTCCGTGGACGACCCGGAGCGGGTCTGGGTGCACAGTGTGCGCAGCATGGTCCTGACCGACCGCGTCGGCCAGCCCGAGTCGCTGGTGCTGATCATGAGCGACGTCACCGATTGGGCCAATGCTGAGCTGCGTTTCGAAAAAACCTTCAATGCCAACCCTGCACCGGCAGTGATCTGCCGACTCAGCGATTTGCGCTACATCAAGGTCAACCCGGGCTTTCTGGAAATGACCGGCTATACCCGCGATCAGGTGATCGGCACTTCGGCTTACGAAATCGATATCTTCGAGCAGGCGGATCAGCGCGATCTGGCTGTCCAGCGCTTGCGCGATGTCGCGACCATTCCGCAAATGCAGGCGGAGTTGCGCCTTCCCGACGGTGGCAGTAAACAGGTGATCGTTGCCGGTCAGCCGCTGCTGCTCAATGACGAGAATTGCATGCTGTTCTCCTTCGTCGACATGGAGCCTCGGCGCCGGGTCGAAGTGGCCTTGCGTCAGAGCGAGGAGCGCTTTGCCAAGGCTTTTCGTCTGACGCCGGTACCGATTTTGATCTGCACCGCTGACAAGCAGGAGGTCATCGACGTCAATCAGGCGTTCCTCGATACCCTGGCCTATGACAGCGATGACGTACTCGGCAAAACCGTGACGCAGCTGAGCTTCATCCACGATGACAGCGCGCGCACGCGCCTGCTGTCGGCGCTGGCGAAGAACGGTCGTGTGGATCGGGTCGACGTGCCCGTGCGCAAGAAGGACGAGGAGTTGCTGGAGTGTGCGGTCTCGGCTGACACCGTGAACATTCACGACACGTCCTGCTATCTGCTGGTGTTGATGGACATGACCGAGCGCAAGCGCACTGAGCTGGAACTGGTCGCGGCGATCGAAGAGGTGATGAAGGATGCGTCGTGGTTCAGCCGAACGCTGATCGAGAAGCTGGCCAACGTGAAGAAAATCAACTCGCCGCAGCTGCCCAGCGCCTCGTTCACCGACCTGACGGCCCGTGAGCGTGATGTGCTGGGTTTGATCTGTGAAGGTCTGGCGGACAAGGAGATCGCCGCGCGGTTGAAACTGGCGCCCAATACCGTGCGCAATCATGTGGCCACCGTGTACTCGAAAATCGATGTGCATAGCCGCAGCGAGGCGATCGTCTGGGCTCGCGAGCGTGGTTTGTTTTCGGGAGAGTGGGGCACCAAGGGGCAGCGCTGAGGGTGCAAATGCACTAGTTACAAGGGTGCAAATTCATGTATTGGCCAAGACGTTGTGTTCTTAGGCTGGTGGGGTGCGGTGTGGGCCATTTCGGGCCTGCGATCGTGCCCCTTTTGAAACAGTCATAGGAACAACGTCAATGATGAATCTTGCGCAGTTGCGCGCTCGGCTCGAGCACAGTTTTGCGCCGCTGGCTTGTGAGTGTTCGGTGGATGGTGATCATTCGCTGACGGTCAAGTTGTATCACCGGGATTCGGGGCAGGTGGATCTGGTGATCAGTGGGCTGGATCTGGCTTCGCTGCGTACGCCCGGGGCGGTTGAGGCGTTGGTGGGGGAGTTGCGGTATGAGCTTGAGAGCAATTCCTTGCGTTCTTCGCGGGATCCGGATTTGGCTTAAGCGCGCTTTGGTCTTGGCGGCCTTTGGGCCGGCCATGCTCTGGGGGGGGGGGTGGGTGTATATCCGTTTCTGCGGGTGCTGCTGGTTACGGTTCCGCCCTTACGGCGGGTCACTTTTGGCAAACGCCCCAAAAGTAACCAAAAGGTCTTCGCCCTGACGTTCGGCCCGCTCGCTGAGGCTCGGGGTTCCTTCGCTCCGGGATCGATCCTGGCGCAGCGGCTCCGGTTTGCTTCGCTGCACCTACACTCGCTGTGTACGACTGCGTCGTACGGTCGCTGCGCTCCCACGCCCGGATCAATCCCTCCACTCAGCCTGCCGACGGGCTCCAAGATCAAGATCAAAAGCGGTACTCGAGCTAACGCTCATCGTGTGTAGGAGCTGCCGAAGGCTGCGATCTTTTGATTTTGATTTTGATTTTCTGTGGGAGCGAGCCTGCTCGCGAAGGCGGCCTGACAGCCGACCTGGTTGTTACTGAACTCACTCGATCAAACCTGTGGGAGTGAGCCTGCTCGCGATGAGGCCCTCGCCGACAACCATCATCCCAATCCAGCCCTCTGCCGGAAAATCCCCGCAAAAACCGACAGCCCAAACCAGCCAATCACCCCAATCCACTGGCGCTAACAAGGCGCTCAGCTATAAAGAATGAGTGGTCAGGTCTTCCGCGGCCGGTTGGGTTGCGGGAGTTTGTCTCTCTTTACCGCGGGTCGTCCTATGAATAATCCTGGGAAACGCGTATTGCCGTTGGCTTTTCTTGCTGTGCTGTTGGCCGGTTGTGCCAGTCCTCCACCCCCTGCGCCTGTCGCGCCGCCGCCACCGCCGGAACGTCGGTGTGAGGTGCTGGAAAATACTGAGGTTGCCGGGGATGTGTATGTGGATGGGCAGGTGACGCGCCACATCACCACTACGCGTTGCATAACCCAATAAGATTCGCGATTCCTCGATTGCACGAAGCCTGGAACCCAGCAGTGACCCTGTGGGAGCGAGCCTGCTCGCGAATGCGTGGTATCAGTCAAAACATAGCTGACTGACACAACGCTTTCGCGAGCAGGCTCGCTCCCACACGGGTTAGCAATTTGCCCTGGATATCAGGACAGGAACCCGCCATCCACATTCAGCGCCACGCCAGTGGTGTAGCTCGACGCATCGCTGGCCAGGTACAGCACCGCGCCGGCCATTTCGCTTGGATCGGCTACGCGTTTGAGCGGGATCTGGGTCAGTGCCTGTTTCAGAATCGCATCGTTCTTGACCAGCGCCGAGGCGAATTTGGTGTCGGTCAGGCCGGGGAGCAGGGCGTTGCAGCGGATGCCGAATTGCGCGCATTCCTTGGCGAAGACTTTGGTCATGTTGATGACCGCCGCTTTGGTTACCGAATAGATGCCCTGGAAGATGCCCGGCGAGATGCCGTTGATCGACGCGACGTTGATGATGCTGCCGCCACCGTTTTCGCGCATGAGCTTGCCGGCTTCGACCGACATGAAGAAGTAGCCGCGAATGTTCACATCGACGGTCTTCTGGAACGCCCCCAGATCGGTGTCCAGCACGTTGCAGAATTGCGGGTTGGTCGCGGCGTTGTTGACCAGGATGTCGAGGCGGCCGAATTGTTCCTTGATCCCGGCGAAGACCTGGCTGATCTGCTCCATCTCACCGATGTGGCAGGCCACGGCTGTCGCCTTGCCGCCGGCGGCGATGATGGCGTCGGCGACGTGTTGGCAGCCATCGAGCTTGCGGCTCGAGACGATCACGTGGGCGCCTTGCTGGGCCAGCAGTTTGGCGATGGCTTCACCGATGCCACGGCTGGCGCCGGAGACGAAAGCGATTTTGCCGTCGAGGTCGAACAACTGAGTCTTGGACATGGGTTTCCCTTGTTGAAAGTCTTGTTATTGGCCCGGATCAGAGGCTGGATTTCTGAATGACCTGCAGGCTCATCTGCTCCAGCAGTTTGTTCATGTGAATGAACTGCGCGAAGCGTTTGTCCTGCGTCTGGCCATGGTAGAAGCGGTAGTAGATCTGCTGCACGATGCCGGCCAGGCGGAACAGGCCGTAGGTGTAGTAGAAGTCGAAATTGTCGATGCGGATGCCCGAGCGCTCGGCGTAGTAGTCGACGAATTCGCGGCGGGTCAGCATGCCCGGCGCGTGGCTTGGCTGGCGGCGCATCAGTTGCACCGGTGCCGGGTCGCCGGCTTCGATCCAGTAGGCGAGGGTGTTGCCCAGATCCATCAGCGGGTCGCCGAGGGTGGTCAGTTCCCAGTCGAGCACGCCGATAATTTGCATCGGATTGGCCGGGTCGAGAATGACGTTGTCGAAGCGGTAGTCGTTGTGGACGATGCTCGACGTCGGGTGGTCGGCCGGCATCTTGTCGTTGAGCCAGGCTTTGACCGCTTTCCAGTGCGGCGCGTCCGGGGTCAGGGCTTTTTCGTAACGCTCGCTCCAGCCCTTGATCTGCCGGGCGACGTAGCCTTCAGGCTTGCCCAGATCGCCGAGGCCGCAGGCGTTGTAATCGACCCGATGCAGTTCGACGAAACGGTCGATGAAGCTTTTGCACAGCGCTTCGGTTTTCGCCGAATCGAGGCCCAGCTCCGGCGGCAGTTCAGCGCGCAGGATGATGCCCTTGACCCGTTCCATCACATAGAACTCGGCGCCGATAACGGCTTCGTCGATGCAATGCACGTAGGCCTTCGGGCAATACGGAAAGCCGTCGCGCAGTTGGTTGAGAATGCGGAATTCACGGCCCATGTCGTGGGCGGATTTGGCCTTGTGGCCGAACGGCGGGCGGCGCAGAACGAACTCTTGCTCGGGGTATTCCAGCAGGTAGGTCAGGTTCGACGCGCCGCCAGGAAACTGGCTGATCTGCGGCATGCCGGTCAGGCCGGGAATGTGCGCCTTGAGGTACGGATCGATCAGGCTGGCATCGAGTTCTTCGCCCGCGCGGATCCGGGTGGACTGGTCAGTAAGCGCCATGCTTATCCCTTCTGCTTATTTTGGAGGCCAGACATCATTGGCTAATCTAATGGCGCGCTCGGGTGCTCACAAGCGCGGGTCGGTCTTATAGGTTCGCGTGTTGCTGGATAATCAACTTTGAGAATGGGGCAAAGATCGGCGCGGTTCGACGATGCCACGCGCGTTAATGCACGCGCTGGTTGTTCAACTTGGGCGGCAGGGCGACGGGAGTCAGCACCGGTTGCCCGGAGAAAAACGCCATCAGGTTTTTCCCCACCAGTTCAACGGTGCCTTGGGTGGCTTCGGGGGAAAGCCCAGCGACGTGGGGAGTCAGCACAACGTTGCTGAGGTGTTTCAGGGCATCAGGCACTTCCGGTTCGTGATCGAACACGTCCAGTGCAGCGCCGGCGATACGACGTTGCTCAAGTGCGGTGATCAGGTCTGCCGTTGCGATAACGCTGGCGCGGGCGATGTTGACGATAAAACCCTTGGGGCCGAGCGCATCGAGCACTGCTCGCGTCACCAGATGTTGCGTACCAATGCCGCCGGGCGTGGCAACGACCAGGAAGTCCGAGGCTCGCGCCAGATCGGTCGGTGTCGAGCAGAACGCATAAGCGACTTCGCTGCGCACCTGGCGGCTGTGGTAGCTGACCTGCATGTCGAACCCGAGCTCCGCACGTTTGGCAATCGCCATGCCCACTGCGCCCAGCCCGAGGATGCCCAGACGCTTGCCGGCCAGCGACGGGCGCATGATTTTCGGCCATTCACCGCGACGCACGGCTGCATCGCAGCGCGGGATATCGCGGACCAATGCCAGCAGCAACGCCATCGCATGATCGGCCACTGACGAGGCGTTGACTCCGGCGCCATTGGTGACGGTGATCCCACGGTCACTGGCCGCTTGCAGATCGACCTGTTCATAACCGGCGCCGATCACCGTGATGATTTTCAGGGCGGGCAGGGCGCTGATCTCTTGCGCAGTCAGGCCCAGTGGGCCGCGAGTGAGCACGGCATCAATGCGACTGCCATGGGTGGCGATGGCTTGCGCACGTTCGGCTGGCGTTGGTGCGAGGATCAGGTGGAATCCCTGATGCTCAAGAATCGGCAGATAGTCATTGATCGTTTCAACCAGTACCAGAACGGTTGCGGGCATTGCGCGGCTCCTGTGATTGGCGGCGGGTGGGTCGCGAAAGTCGACTCAGAGTGCTGAATCCGCAGCGGCTTGGCAATCGTTGCATTCGCGCAGTGGTGCTTTGATTCTGGACGGGTTCGTGGAACAAGCAAGCACGCAGGCATGGACGCTGCGAATCAGCTGACGTATTGCGCAATGCCGTTGCCAAACGACCAGTTCTCTTTCTTTACCTCCAGCAGATTGATGAACACATCCTCCAGGCGAATACCCAGTTGCGCATGCAGGCTCTCGGCAATGGTCTTGAACAGCAATTGTTTCTTTTCCACGCTGCGCCCTTCGCTGATGGTGATCTGGATGAACACCACGCCGTCGCTGCGCTCGATGCCGAGGTATTGCGGGTCGTACACGAAGTGCTGGCCGTCGTGCTCGTTGAGAATCTGGAAGTTGTCGTGCTCGGGCACATCGATACAGGTGCGCAGGGCGGCGTAGATCTGTTCGCCGATGCGCCTGGCGAAAGTGGGGTCTGGGTTTTGCTGGATGTCGACGCGGACCAGTGGCATGGGAGGCTCCTCGGGTTATGGCTTCTCTCACGCTAGATCAATGGCGGAGTTCTGGCAGGTAGTTGGTCTGGAATATTGCGGATCACTCGTATGAGGAGGCTTACGTGAATCGCGGATTTTGCCTACGGGGATGGCAGATGCGTCTGCTGGTCAGCGTGAATGGAACAGTTTGATGATAAGGGCATGACGATAGCCGTCGATGTGCATGCAAATGCTGACACCGATCCGCCAGCAGCCAAGGAGGGCAAATGTTCCATAACGATCGCGAAAATCTGGAGCTAGACAGGCTGGAAAACGAATCAAGGAAACTCGTGGCTGAATGGAAAAAGCTTCAGGCTGAAGAGAAAAAGTTATCAAGGGAGACGAAGCTCTATCCAATTGCAGTGTTTGGTGGAGTCTTGACTGCAATCACCGCAGTGGCAGGGTTTTTCTTCAAGTTGTGAGTCTTCATGCTTCACGACCGTCAGGCGCATTATTCAAAGGTTAATCAGTATGAGCACATATGACCGTAAGGCACGACTGGAGCAAATTGAGCGAGAGTTCGCAGAATATGACGAAGCGGTGCGCAATAGAGACAAGCGCGAAAATGGCAAGCTCTGGTTGCTTTTCGGCTTCGGGCTGTACTGCGTTTTATTGGGTTTCATGCTCGGCATATCGCTCTAGGCGCATTCGATGACGCATGGGTGGGTGCAAAACGTATCCGATTGCGGCATCCGACGTATCCATAAACGACCTTGTTTTTTCTATAAACGACCATCCTTGGATCTGCTCCGCACAACCATTCCTCAGCTAAGTCTTTGCTTGCATTGATTTATCACGGAGAATCGCGCCCCTGTTTCGGCCGGAGCATGTCTGTCGGTTTTTTCCGACGCGTCCTGACCGAGTGGCAAGTGACCGGAATGCGGAGATCCGACCGGATGAATGATCAGGCCAATAGCCTCGAAAAGCGCTTCGACGCAGCAGCACCCGCTGAACTTTCGAGCTGGAATCGCCAGGACACCACCTGGATGCTGGGACTGTTTGGGACGGCCATTGGCGCCGGCACCCTGTTTTTGCCGATCAACGCAGGATTGGGTGGCTTCTGGCCGCTGGTGATCCTCGCGCTTTTGGCATTCCCGATGACGTTTTACGCTCACCGTGGCCTGACCCGTTTTGTCCTGTCCGGTCGCGAAGGTGCTGATATTACCGAAGTGGTCGAGCAGCATTTCGGTATCAAGGCCGGTGCCTTGATCACGCTGCTGTACTTCTTTGCCATCTTCCCGATCCTGCTGATCTACAGCGTCGGCCTGACCAACACGGTCGCCAGTTTCCTCGAACACCAACTGCACATCACGCCGCCACCGCGCGCATTGCTGTCGTTCGTGCTGATTCTCGGCCTGCTGGCCGTGGTTCGTTGCGGTGAGCAGGCGATCGTCAAGGCCATGAGCCTGATGGTCTATCCGTTCATCGTTGCGCTGCTGTTCCTCGCCGTGTACCTGATTCCGCACTGGAACGGCGGCATCCTCGCCACCGCCTCGCAAGTGCCGGCGCCGTCAGCGCTGCTGCACACGCTGTGGCTGGCGATTACGGTGATGGTGTTCTCGTTCAACCATTCGCCGATCATCTCGGCGTTCGCGATGGACCAGAAGCGTCGTTACGGTGTGCACGCCGACGAGCGCAGCTCACAGATCCTCGCGCGCGCTCATGCATTGATGGTCATTTTGGTGCTGTTCTTCGTATTCAGTTGCGTGCTGACCCTGTCGCCAGAGCAACTGGCTGAGGCAAAAGAGCAGAATCTTTCGATCCTGTCGTACCTGGCCAACCACTTCAGCAACCCGACCATCGAGTTTGCGGCGCCGTTGATTGCGTTTGTGGCGATCTCCAAGTCGTTCCTCGGTCATTACATCGGGGCCAGCGAAGGCCTCAAGGGCCTGATCGTCAAGAGCGGCAGACGTCCGGGTGCCAAAACGCTGGATCGCATCGTGGCGGCGTTCATGCTGGTGATCTGCTGGATCGTCGCGACGCTTGATCCGAGCATCCTGGGCATGATCGAAACCGTCGGTGGGCCGGTGATTGCGGCGATTCTGTTCCTGATGCCGATGTACGCGATTCGCAAGGTGCCAGCGATGGCGCGCTATCGCGGTCAGGCGTCGAACGTGTTTGTTACCGCGGTGGGACTGGTGGCGATTTCGGCGCTGGTTTACAAGCTGGCTGTCTGACCTGTCACTGATGACTGATCGTTCCCACGCTCTGCGTGGGAATGCCTCTTGTGACGCTCTGCGTCACGCTTGGGGACGCAGAGCGTCCGGGGCTGCGTTCCAACGCGGAGCGTGGGAACGATCAGAATGCTTGCCCGGCAGGCATAAAAAAAACGCCGCTCATCTCACGATGGGCGGCGTTTTTTATGGCCTTGCAGCGTTAGGCTTGAACGACCGGGATCTTGGCGTTCGCAGCAGCTTCACGGAACTCGGCGATCTGGTCGAAGGACAGGTAGCGGTAGACATCGGCCGCCATGCTGTCGATCTTGCCAGCGTATTCCATGTACTCCTCGACGGTCGGCAGGCGACCCAGGATCGAAGCAACGGACGCCAGCTCGGCCGAGGCCAGGTAGACGTTCGCGCCGTCGCCCAGACGGTTCGGGAAGTTACGGGTCGACGTCGACACCACGGTGCTGTTCGGCTCAACGCGTGCCTGGTTACCCATGCACAGCGAGCAGCCTGGCATTTCCATGCGTGCGCCGGCCTTACCGTAGATGCCGTAGTAGCCTTCTTCGGTCAGTTGGTGAGCGTCCATTTTGGTCGGCGGCGACAGCCACAGACGGGTTGGCAGCTGACCCTTGACCTGATCCAGCAGCTTACCGGCAGCGCGGAAGTGACCGATGTTGGTCATGCACGAACCGATGAACACTTCGTCGATCTTCTCGCCAGCAACGCTGGACAGCAGACGGGCGTCGTCCGGATCGTTCGGCGCACACAGCACAGGCTCGTTGATGTCGGCCAGATCGATTTCGATGATTTCGGCGTATTCGGCGTCGGCATCGGCTTCCATCAGTTCCGGGTTGGCGATCCAGGCTTCCATCGCTTGGGCGCGACGTTCCAGAGTACGCGCATCGCCGTAGCCTTCGCCGATCATCCAGCGCAGCAGGGTGATGTTGGACTGCAGGTACTCGGTGATCGACTCTTTCGACAGCTTGATGGTGCAGCCGGCAGCCGAACGTTCGGCCGAGGCGTCGGACAGTTCGAACGCCTGCTCGAGGGTCAGACCTTCCAGACCTTCGATTTCCAGGATGCGGCCGGAGAAGGCGTTTTTCTTGCCTTTCTTCTCGACGGTCAGCAGACCGTTCTGGATAGCGAAGTACGGAATGGCATGAACCAGGTCACGCAGGGTGATGCCAGGTTTCATCTTGCCTTTGAAGCGCACCAGGATCGATTCCGGCATGTCCAGCGGCATGACGCCAGTGGCAGCGGCGAACGCGACCAGACCGGAACCGGCCGGGAACGAGATGCCCATCGGGAAACGGGTGTGCGAGTCACCACCGGTACCGACGGTGTCCGGCAGCAGCATGCGGTTCAGCCACGAGTGGATGATGCCGTCGCCCGGACGCAGGGAAACGCCGCCGCGGGTCATGATGAAGTCAGGCAGGGTGTGGTGGGTGGTTACGTCGATCGGCTTTGGATAAGCCGCGGTGTGGCAGAACGACTGCATCACCAGATCAGCGGAGAAGCCCAGGCACGCCAGGTCTTTCAGTTCGTCACGGGTCATTGGACCGGTGGTGTCCTGAGAACCCACGGTGGTCATCTTCGGTTCGCAGTAGGTGCCAGGACGCACGCCTTGGCCTTCTGCCAGACCGCAAGCCTTGCCGACCATTTTCTGCGCCAGGGTGAAACCCTTGGTGCTTTCAGCCGGAGCTTCCGGCTTCTTGAACAGGTCGAACGGCGGCAGACCCAATTCGGCGCGAGCCTTCTCGGTCAGGCCACGGCCGATGATCAGCGGGATACGACCGCCGGCACGGACTTCGTCCAGCAGCACCGGGGTTTTCATTTCGAAAGTGGTGATGACTTCGTCGGTACCGTGCTTGCAGACTTTGCCAGCGTGCGGGTACAGGTCGATCACGTCGCCCATGTTCATGTTCGACACGTCGAACTCGATCGGCAGGGCGCCGGCATCTTCCATGGTGTTGTAGAAGATCGGAGCGATCTTGCTGCCGAAGCAGAAACCGCCAGCGCGCTTGTTCGGCACGTACGGGATGTCGTCGCCGAAGAACCACAGCACCGAGTTGGTGGCCGATTTACGCGAGGAACCGGTACCGACCACGTCACCAACGTAGGCGATCGGGAAGCCCTGGCCGCGCATTTCTTCGATCTGCTTCATCGGGCCGGTCTTGCCTTGCTCGTCCGGAACGATGCCGTCACGGGCCATTTTCAGCATGGCCAGGGCGTGCAGCGGGATATCAGGACGCGACCAGGCGTCTGGCGCAGGGGAGAGGTCGTCGGTGTTGGTTTCGCCGGTGACCTTGAATACGCGCAGGCTGATCTTGTCGGCCAGCACCGGGCGCTTCTTGAACCACTCGCCGTCAGCCCAGGATTGCAGCACGGCCTTGGCGTGAACGTTGCCGTTCTTGGCTTTTTCGGCGACGTCGTGGAAGGCGTCGAACATCAGCAGGGTGTGCTTGAGTTCTTCGGCGGCGACTGGCGCCAGCTCGGCGTCGTCCAGCAGTTCGACGAGGGTGACAATGTTGTAGCCGCCCTGCATGGTGCCGAGCAGTTCTACAGCGCGTTTCTTGTCCAGCAGAGGGGAGGTGGCTTCGCCCTTGGCCAGGGCAGACAGGAAACCGGCCTTGACGTAGGCGGCTTCGTCCACTCCAGGCGGTACGCGATTGGTGATCAGGTCAACGAGGAAAGCTTCTTCGCCAGCCGGAGGGTTCTTCAGCAGCTCGATCAGGCCTGCTGTTTGTTCGGCGTTAAGCGGCTGGGGAACGATACCCAGGGCTGCACGCTCTTCGATATGTTTGCGGTAGGCTTCAAGCACAGTTATTACCCTCATCAGTGGTCCCAAATGGGTGTCCGGGACGCTCATCCCGAAATTGCCGTACTCATGCGCCTCACGACGTTGTGGGTCGTTTGGCCAGAATTACCGGCAATTCCTTACAGAAGCTGCTTTCAAAGTTTTACGCCTGCAGAACGGGGAGCTGATGAGGGTTGGCGTTGGGCTTTTCCCCGCTGGAAAAACCCTTCGCCAACACCGCTCTGAAGGAACGACTGTGCTCGTGACGCTTTGAAAACAGCTTCTAACGGACATTGGCGCCTTAAAAGGCTGGCTGATTCTACGGCAAAAAAAATTTAAAGGTAAGTCGCGCTCTATTGGACTTTCGTGGCAATCAGCGCGGTCGGAGCAAACCTGCGACGCTGGCGAGACCTTGCTGTTTGAGGGGTGATCAATGCCCGACAAAGGGCTAACATGCCGGCCTGTTCCGCGTTTCAGTGTTCTGCCCATTTATGCCCAATCAGACCATCAAGACCCCCTGCGTCGGCCTCTGCTCCACCGTTTACGGTGACCTGGTGTGCCGTGGCTGCAAGCGTTTCCATCACGAAGTGATCCATTGGAACGGATACAACGAGGAGGAAAAACGTGCGGTGTGGCTGCGTCTGGAGCAATTGCTGTCACAAGTGATGGCGAGCAAAGTCGAGATCTTCGATCCGGCGCGCCTGCGCGAGCAGCTCGAACAGCGCAAGATCCGCTTCGTACCGCATCAGTCGGAATATTGCTGGGCCTATCAGCTGATCGCCCGGGGGGCGCGGGTGATCATTAATCTCGAGGCGTACGGGATGGTGTTGCTGCCGGAATTCCGCGACTGGAACCTGCCGGAACTGCGTGATGCCATTGATCGGGAATTCTTCCTGCTGTCGGAAGCGCATTATCAGCGCTACATCGCCCCCGGCTTTCTCAAAGACGCCTTTGGCGCCTGAACAGCAAAAGATCGCAGCCTTCGGCAGCTCCTACATGGGAATGCGTTCTACCTGTAGGAGCTGCCGAAGGCTGCGATCTTTTGCTCTTAATGTTTCACGGCCAGTTCCACCAGATGATCCTCAACCTCCTGCGGCTTGAGCACCAGCACATCGCTTTCCAGGGTATCCAGCACCGCTTCCGCCGTATTGCCGATCAACGCGCCTGACAAACCACTGCGCGCTACCGTGCCAATTACCGTTACCGCCGCCTGCAGCTTGTGCGCCATGAACGGGATCAGCACATCTGCCGGGCCTTCCTCGATGTGCAGGTGCTCGTCATCGACATCGAACTCCGCCTGAAACGCCCGGCACTGCTCGCGGTATTTGGCTTCTATGGTCGATTTGAGCTGAAACGTCGGGTCTGCCGCCGAGAGCATCGGCGACGGATGCGCGGTGATCACATGCAGATGCGCCTTGGCCAGACTGGCGATGTCGTAGCCGTGATCAATGATGGTGCTGTGCAGATGCCGATGCTCACCATCGGCATTGCCGACATCGACGGCGGCGAGAATCACTTTGTCTTTCCACGAACCGGCGGTTTTGACCAGAAGCACCGGGGTAGGGCAGTGGCGCAGCAGCTTCCAGTCGGCCGGGGTCAGCAGGGCCTTTTTCAGCGAGCTGTCGGGGAAGTGCTGTTTGATCACCAGGCCGCAACCCTCGGCCTGCTGCACATCGATGATGGTTTCGTGCAGGCTCTCGTTCCACGCTTGTTCGGTGGTCACGCTGTACCCTTCGGCGAGCAATGCAGCCTTGAGCACGCTGAGCAGGCCGGCGTGGTCATGCTTCTTGTCACACACCAGCAGATGCAGATGGGCCTGGGTGACACCGGCGATCAGCTTGGCGCGTTTGAGCGCCAGGCTTTCTGCATGTTCAGGTTCGATGACCACCAGAATGCTGCGAATGGCTTGCATGAGCGGAGTCTCCAGCAAAGAAAAGGCACGGCGTTGCACAACTATAGTTGCTACCCGAACGTCTGCGACTTGATGCATATCAACAGCCCCCGCTGGTGGTCTGCGGACAGGCCGGTATAATCGGCGCCCTTCGCTCGAACACCTTTTACCGTGAGCCCCATGATCCTTCCCGAAATCCACGAATTCCTTGGCTGCCGCACCCCCGACGCCTGGGTCCAGGCGGCATTGGCCGACCAGGAAACCCTGCTGATCGACCACAAGAACTGCGAGTTCAAGGCTGCCAGCACGGCGCTGAGCCTGATTGCCAAGTACCACGCCCACGTCGACCTGATCAACATGATGTCGCGCCTGGCCCGGGAAGAACTGGTGCACCACGAGCAAGTCATGCGCATCATGAAGCGGCGCAAGATTGAGCTGCGTCAGCTGCACGCCGGCCGCTACGCCTCGGGCCTGCGCAAAGTGGTGCGCAGCCACGAACCGGTGAAACTGGTGGATACGCTGGTGGTTGGTGCCTTCATCGAAGCGCGCAGCTGTGAACGCTTCGAAGCACTGGTGCCGCATCTGGACGAAGAACTGGGCAAGTTCTATTTCGGTTTGCTGAAAAGCGAGGCGCGGCATTTTCAGGGTTATCTGAAACTGGCCTATCAGTATGGTGATGCCAAGGATGTCGCGCAGGTGATCGAGCGCGTCCGTGCAGCCGAGCAGGAACTGATCGAATCGCCGGACGAGGAATTCCGCTTCCACAGCGGTGTGCCGGTCGCCGCATGATCGGGTAGGAGCTGCCGCAGGCTGCGATCTTTTGATCTTGTTTTTACAAATCGAAAATCAAAAGATCGCAGCCTTCGGCAGCTCCTACAGAGGTCCGCAATTCAATCGGACATCATTGTCGGATTGTAAAAAAATCTTAAAAGTATGAAACATCACCGAAAACCGGCCCAAGTGGCCGGTTTTTGCTGTCTGCCGTGATCGCCTGTGCGATGAATGCCAGCATAATATCGGCCCTTCCACGTTTGGCTTGGCAACGGTTGTTATGGATAACCTGGGTTTCGGCAAAGTCCTGCTGGTCGAAGACGATGAGCGTCTCGCCGCACTGATCGCACACTTTCTTGAACAACACGGCTACGAGGTGCGCACGGTGCTTCGCGGTGATCTTGCCGTGGCCGCGTTTCTTGAATTCAAGCCGAAAGTAGTGGTGCTCGACCTGATGTTGCCGGGGCAGAGCGGTTTGCAGGTCTGTCGGGAAATTCGCAGTGTCTCGGACACGCCGATCGTGATCCTCACCGCCAAGGAAGACGATCTCGATCACATCCTCGGTCTGGAGTCCGGCGCTGACGATTACGTGATCAAACCGATCAAACCGCCGGTACTGCTCGCGCGGCTGCGTGCGCTGCAACGGCGGCAGACGCCGGACAGCAGCGTGGTGAGTTTCCTCGAGTTCGGGCAATTGAGCATCGACCGCAGTTGCCGTGAAGTGCGCTTGGCCGGTGAGCTGATCGAGCTGACCACCATGGAGTTCGAATTGCTCTGGTTGCTCGCCAGCGCGGCAGGCAAGATTCTTTCCCGCGATGACATTCTCAATCGCATGCGCGGCATCGCTTTCGACGGCCTCAACCGCAGCGTCGACGTCTACATCAGCAAATTGCGCAACAAGCTCAAGGACAATCCCCGCGAGCCGGTGTGCATCAAGACCGTGTGGGGCAAGGGCTATTTGTTCAATCCGTTCGCGTGGGAGTTGTAGATGCTGCGTTTGTTCCTCGGGCTGTTTCTGGTGATGACGGTAGGGCTGGTGCTGGCGTTGCAGACGGTCGAACACACCTTCAACGCCTTGCTCGACAGCCAGACGCAGGATTACAACCGTGAAGCCGTACGCGGTCAGGCGTGGTCGCTGGTCGATCATCTGCAAGGCCGCCAGGGCGCCGAGCGTGAACAGAAACTCGATTCATTGCGCGCGCATTACGGTCTGTCGCTGAGTCTGGTCGAGGCCGATCAACTGGCCCTGACACCGCAGGAAAAAGCCGAGCTCGCGCGGAACCTGTTGGTGATCCGCGACGATTACACGCAGTTCATCAGCAACATCGATGGCGGCTCGCAATTGCTCAGCATCAAGCTGCCGCCGGAGCCGAGCCTGATGCCGTTCTACATCACCGCGGCGTACATGATGCTCGCAGTGCTGATCGGCATCGTCCTGTTTTTCTGGGTGCGCCCGCACTGGCGCGATCTGGAAAAGCTGCGGCTGGCGGCCGAGCGTTTCGGCGACAACGATCTGTCGGTGCGCATCCAGTTGTCGCGGCGCTCAAACATCCGCGATCTGGCCGAGCACTTCAATCTGATGGCGGCGCGCATCGAGGGCTTGATCGCCAATCAGCGCGAGCTGACCAATGCGGTGTCGCACGAATTGCGCACACCGATCGCGCGGCTGTCGTTCGAACTCGATCAGCTCAAACAGCAACCCGACGCGAGCCAGAATCGCGAGCTGATCGCCGACATGTACGCCGACCTCGGTGAGCTGGAGGAGATGGTCTCGGAATTGCTGACCTACGCCAGCCTCGAGCACGGCGCGACAGTGATCAAACGGGAGAATATTCATGCGGCCGACTGGCTCGACAGCGTCGTCGGCAGTGTGGCGCTTGAGGCCGAAGCAGTGGGCGTGCAGCTGTCGATCACCGATTGCCAGGTCGACACTGTAAGCATCGAACCGCGCTTCATGGCGCGGGCGGTGATCAACCTTTTACGCAATGCCATTCGCTACGCCGAGCAGCGCGTCGAGGTGTCGCTGCTGCGCAACGGCAATGACTATGAAGTGCGGGTCAGCGATGACGGGCCGGGTGTGCCGCTGGAGGGACGGGAAAAAATCTTCGAACCGTTTTCCCGACTGGATGCCAGCCGTGATCGGCGCACCGGTGGTTTCGGACTGGGCCTGGCGCTGGTGCGGCGGGTGTCGCAGTCCCATGGCGGGCAGGTTGAGGTTGGCGAATCGGTGTGGGGCGGGGCGTTGTTCAGGATGACCTGGGCGCATCTGGATTGATTGATATTGCCTGACCCGGCCCCTTCGCGAGCAGGCTCGCTCCCACAGGTGATCGCAATCCAAATGTGGGAGCGAGCCTGCTCGCGAAGGGCGCGGTTTTCAGCGGGTCACACCCAGTCGCTCATGCCACTGGGCGATCGATTCTTCAGGATATTCATCAAACTGCTGATCCTTCGGCTTGGCCTCCACCTCGACCCACGGCGCTTTCGAGCCAAGCATCAGGTGCGTGTGTTCCGGCGGCACCGGCAGTGGCGTGTCGATCGCCGAGGCGAATGGGTGAATCAGCTCTGGCCACTCCGGGCTGAACAGCCACAGGCCGCTGCCGCACAGCGAACAGAAGTGGCGCTCGGCGCTGCTGCGATGGGCGCGCTTGTCGCCGTCAGCTTTCATCTTCGCGTGATAAATGCTGATGTTTTTGCGCCCGCGAACCTTGAGAGTGGTCGCGTCGCCGCCAAGGTTGATCGCATAACCGCCGCCGCCCTGGGTCTTGCGGCAGATTGAGCAGTAGCAGCGTTGATAGGGATAAGGATGGGCGCTGTCGAGGCTGAACGTGACTTCGCCGCAATGGCAGGAGCCTTCGAGGTGCATGGTGCTCTCCTGTGTCTGAATGGTCCGCTTCAGCCTAGAACATTCTGCTGGATGCTTGCCGGTGTGATGCGACCGGCGGGCGCAGCGTCTAGCCCCAGTGTCCCCGCGATCCCATGGGGCGAGACTTTCGGAACCCGGCATGCAAGCGCTGTTGAACGAGATCCTTGACGCCGTCCGGCCCCTGATCGGGCAGGGCAAAGTTGCTGACTATATTCCCGCCCTCGGCACGGTACCGGCCAACCAGCTGGGCATCGCCGTGTACAGTAACGATGGCGAAATGTATTGCGCCGGCGGCGCTGAAACGCCGTTCTCGGTGCAGAGTATTTCCAAGGTATTCAGCCTGGTGCAGGCCATCGATCATTCCGGCGAAGCGATCTGGGAGCGGCTTGGCCACGAGCCGTCCGGCCAGCCGTTCAACTCGCTGGTGCAACTGGAATTCGAGCGCGGCCGCCCGCGCAATCCGTTCATCAATGCCGGTGCGCTGGTGATCTGCGACATCAACCAGTCGCGCTTCGCCGCGCCGACACTGTCGATGCGCGACTTCGTCCGGCGTCTGTCGGGCAACCCGCAAATCATGATCGACGGCAAGGTCGCCGACTCCGAATACCAGCATCGCGCGCGCAATGCGGCGATGGCCTATCTGATGCAGTCGTTCGGCAACTTTCACAACGATGTCGAGGCGGTGTTGCGCAGCTATTTCAGCCACTGCGCACTGCGCATGAACTGCATCGATCTGGCCCGGGCGTTCTGCTTTCTGGCCAATGACGGGTTCTGCAAGCACAGCGGCGAGCAGATCCTGACGCGCCGCCAGACCCAGCAGGTCAATTCGATCATGGCCACCAGCGGTTTGTACGACGAGGCGGGCAATTTCGCCTATCGCGTCGGCTTGCCAGGCAAGAGCGGGGTCGGCGGCGGCATCGTTGCGGTGGTGCCGGGGCAGTTCAGCGTGTGCGTGTGGTCGCCGGAGTTGAACGCCGCCGGCAACTCGCTGGCGGGGATGGCAGCGCTGGAACTGCTGAGCTCGCGGATTGGCTGGTCGGTGTTCTGACCCACCTGAACACCACATGACCCTGTGGGAGCTGGCTTGCCAGCGATGAGGCCCTGTCA
Source organism: Pseudomonas sp. FP1762 (assembly GCF_030687105.1). Taxonomy (NCBI): domain Bacteria; kingdom Pseudomonadati; phylum Pseudomonadota; class Gammaproteobacteria; order Pseudomonadales; family Pseudomonadaceae; genus Pseudomonas; species Pseudomonas sp. FP1762. The sequence goes on along the minus strand of NZ_CP117458.1, from coordinate 3,557,319 downwards.
GTCACTATAAATTTGCCTGAACCACCGCTATCGCTGGCAAGCCAGCTCCCACAGGTTTCTTTAGTGTTTGAGGAGGTGTATTTCAGCCAGTAATCCGCTACATTTTCCGACCGCCCTCTGCATGGTGAATCCGCTTCATGTCTCTTGCGCTCGAACGTCTAGTCGCTGGCACGCCGATCCCTTTCGCTGGTAACCGCGTCACCGTGGTCAGCCCCGAACTGGCCGCGCGGTTTCAGCCCGGTGACCATTTGCTGGTCGAGCAGGTCAGTGGCGAGTTGTTGCTGATCCCCGTGGCCGATCAACAGGCCGCCTCGGTGGCAATCGAGCGTGCGGCTGCAGCATTCACCGCGTTGTCGGCGGTGTCCGATGAAGCCATCAGCCAATTCTTCGACCTGTTTGCCCAGCGCTTGGAAAACCCTGAATGCTGGTCGCAGATCGAAACCGCCAACCGCACCGACATCGAACGGGCCAAGGCGCGCGGTCGCTCGACCACACGCTTGCTCGCCGATGAACGCATGCGCCGCGACATGATCGCCGGGCTGCGCGCCTGGCGTGATGCGCCGCCCACGCGTGGCAAAGTGATCAGCAGTGTCGAGCACGACGGCTGGAAGGTTGAGCAAGTCGTCTCGCCGCTGGGCATCGTCGCGTTTGTCTTCGAAGGCCGTCCCAACGTATTTGCCGACGCCGCCGGCGTGTTGCGCACCGGCAATACGGCTGTGCTGCGCATCGGCAGCGATGCGTTGGGCACTGCGCAAGCTATCGTCACTCACGCCTTGAACCCGGCGCTGGCCGAAGCCGGTTTGCCGGTGGGGGCGGTGTCGTTGGTCGAAAGTGTCAATCACGCCGCCGGTTGGGCGATGTTTGCCGATCGGCGTCTGTCGCTGGCGGTGGCGCGCGGCTCGGGCCGTGCGGTCAGTCAGTTGGGCAGCATCGCCCAGCAGGCCGGCACTGCCGTCAGCCTGCACGGCACCGGCGGCGCGTGGCTGATCGCCGACCGTGACGCCGACGCCACACGCTTCGCGGCGGTGGTGCGCAACTCGCTGGACCGCAAGGTCTGCAATACCCTCAACGTCTGCCTGATTCAGCGCGAACGCGCCGATGAGCTGGTGCCGCTGTTCCTCGAAGCTTTGAAAGACGCCGGTACTGCGCGCGGCCAAGGCTGCAAATTGCACATCGTCGCGGGCAGTGAAAGTTGCCTGCCAAGCGAATGGCAGAACGCAACAGTCGAGGTTTATCGCGCCGAGGGTTACCGGACCGAAGCGCTGGCCGAATCCTTGCCCGAGTCGGACCTGGGCCGCGAGTGGGAATGGGAAGAAACCCCGGAAGTCAGCCTGATGATTGTCGACGATCTGGATCAGGCGATTGCGCTGTTCAACCGTTACAGCCCGCAATTCACCGTGTCGTTGATCAGTGAGGCGGCGGCGGTTCAGGAACGCTTCTACAACGCGGTGAATGCGCCGTTCGTAGGCAACGGCATCACCCGTTGGGTCGATGGCCAGTACGCGTTGAACAAGCCGGAGCTGGGCCTTTCGAACTGGGAGAGCGGGCGCCTGTTTGCGCGCAGCGCGATTCTTTCCGGTGACGGCGTGTTCACCGTGCGCAGCCGAATGACTCAGGTAGATCTCACGGTGAAACGCTGATCTGTTGATCGTTCCCACGCTCCGCGTGGGAATGCAGCCCGTGACGCTCCGCGTCACTGGACGCAGAGCGTCCCTAGAGGCATTCCCACGCAGAGCGTGGGAACGATCACGGTGGGGAGTCAGGCAGCGTGGCTGGCTTTCGCGCTGATCGCGCAAGTCTCAGGCCGCTCGGCCAGCGGCACAAAGGTACGACGATCAGAAGAGAGTGCGTCGATCGAACCGGTCTCGATGTCGTAAACCCAGCCATGCAGATTCAACCGGCCTTGCTCCTGGGCCAGGCGCACACTCGGGTGGGTCTGGATATTCGCCAGTTGCGCAATCACGTTCTCGCGCACCATCGAGCTCAATTTCGCCGTGTCGCTGCCATGCACGCGCGCTTCGTTCACTACCTTCGCCGATTCGGCATGCTGCAGCCAGCCATTGACAGCGGGCAGGTGATCCATGCATTTGCACTGGGCAATCGCTGTCATCGCGCCGCAATCCGAGTGGCCGCAAATCACGATATCGGTCACCCCCAGCACTGCCACCGCATATTCCACCGTCGCCGAGACCCCGCCCGGATGCGGGCTGTAGGAGGGCACGATATTGCCAGCATTGCGGATCACGAACAGCTCGCCGGGCTCTTGCTGGGTCAGCAGCTCAGGCACCACACGGCTGTCGGAACAGGTGATGAACAGCGTGCCGGGTTGCTGAGTCGTGGCCAGATGTTTGAACAGTTCGCTGCGTTGCGGGAAGGCTTCGTTCTGGAATTTCAGGAAGCCGTCGATCAGGGCTTTCATGGCATGTCCTCGTGGCAGAAATGAGATGGCCCGCACGCAGGGTGCGGGCCGGGCGTATCAGAACGGACGCAGCGGCAGGAACTTGCCGTCGAGGGTCACCACGGCGCGGGAGCCGCCTTCCCGGTCTTCGACTTTCTTGATGTCCAGTTTGAAGTTGATCGCACTGATGATGCCGTCACCGAACTGTTCGTGAACCAGGGCTTTCAGCGTGGTGCCGTAGATCTGGATCATTTCGTAAAAACGGTAGATGGTCGGATCGGTCGGCACGCCGCTGAGGCTGCCGCGCAAAGGAATGATCTGCAGAGCGGCGACGTCATCTGCGCTGAGGTCAAGCTTGTCGCCGACCACTTGAGCAGCGTTTTCCGGCAAAGGATGCTGGCCGAGCAGGGCGGCGGTAACGTAGGCCAGGCTGAGGCCGGTGCCGTCGGCGAGATCCTGCCACGACAGAGCTTTTTTCGCCTTGGCGTCGAGAACGCGGGTGGTCAGGGCCAGGCTGTTGTCGCTGTAGGCGTGGGACTGTTGCATGGTGTCACTCCTTTCAGGGGTTGGCTTGCTGTGTGGAAGCAATGTTGCGCCGGTCGATTCATAGCGTCCAAGACCGATATACAATGCTGCGCATAAGCCCTGCCTATAGATGGTGTTTCCATGCTTTTGCGACATTTGCGTTATCTGCTCGCCGTTGCCGATCACGGCGGCTTCACCCGCGCCGCCGAAGCGCTGCATGTATCGCAGCCGACGTTGTCGCAGCAGATCCGGCAGCTGGAAGAAACCCTCGGCGTCAGTCTGTTCGATCGCACCTCGCGCACGGTGAAACCGACCGATGCCGGCGCGGCATACATTGAATGCGCACGCCGCGTGCTGGTGGAGCTGGAGGCCGGACAGCGCGCCTTGCACGATGTGAAGGATTTGTCGCGCGGCACCTTGCGCCTGGCGATGACGCCGACGTTCATGGCGTATCTGGTCGGGCCGTTGGTGCGTGATTACAGGGCGCGGTTTCCCGGGATTCATCTGGAAATCTTCGAACTGTCGATGGACGACATCGAGGCAGGGCTGGCGGATGATTCGCTGGATGTCGCGATCGCGTTTACGCCGGTGCGCAATGCCGATATCGAATGCTTACCGGCGTTTACCGAGACGCTGGGGATCATGGTCGGGCCTGGGCATCCGCTCTATGGCAGCCCTTCGGTGTTGACGCCGGCGGAATTGGCATCACTGGATTTCGCCTTGCTGGCGCCGGGCTTCATTACGCGGTTGTCGGTGGATGAGTATTTCCGTGAGCACGGGATTACGCCGCAGGTGCGGATTGAAGTGAATTCGGTGAGTACGTTGCTGGAAGTGGTGCGGCATGCGCCGCTGGCGACCATGCTGCCCGAGGCGATTGCCAGCGAAGACCGCGCGTTGCGCCGCTTGCGTGTTGAAGGGGAGGCGCCGCAGCGGGGAGCGGCGTTGTTGCGGCGCAGGAATAATTATCACAGCGCGGCGGCGTTGGCGTTTGTGGAACTGGTGCTCGGCATGAAAAGCCCCTCACCCTAACCCTCTCCCAGCGGGAGAGGGGACTGACCGAGGTGTTTGGTCAAGTCACGCCGACCTGAACGAGCTTCGTTGACTCATAATCGCCACGGTCATTCAGGTCTACGGTTGAGCTGAGGCAACTCGGTCGGCTCCCTCTCCCTCGGGAGAGGGCTGGGGTGAGGGGCGACGGGGGCACTCACGCCGCATAACTCAAAAGAACAACAAAGGGCCTGCTCCCAATCGGAAGCAGGCCCTTAGTCAAATAATCTACAACTCAATAAAACCGATCAATCACCCGAACTTCATTTTTGTTCTGCATCGAATCCCACGCCTGTTTCAGCGTCTGCAGCACGTTCTCAATGAAGTCCTTGTCGGCCGCAGCCTTCTTGCCGACATAACCGTGGCCGCGGCGGTACATCTTCAGGCGGGCCAGCAGGTTCTGGTGATTGCGGTCGAATTCTTCTTCGCCAGCGTGGGGCGACAGGCAGTCAATGTGTACCTGCCCCGACTTGCTGATCCAGAGAATATGGCTGTCGTGGCTGTCTTTCTGCGCCGCGAACATACGCGCCAGTTCTTCGATGGTGGGTTGATTGTTCAGATTCATTGTTATGCCCCTTGACCAGTCTGGTGATCTTTCAAAGTTGATTCGCTAATACAGGTAGCCCATCGGTTAGTTGATCCCTGGCACCGAAACCAGGACGTCAGCGTTCGCCCGTGTGAAGTACGGGGTCGTGCATCTGTTGCATGTAGTCGTGTTGAATAACTGCTACGCAATAGCGTCACAACGAGGAGAAGCAGCGAAAACCGGGAGGCTCCTTGACGACAATCCAGTGTCGGCCACAAGCGTCTTGAGAATTTTCGCCAGCGCTTCTCGTCCTTGTACTGGACGTTCAGGCCAGGTCAGCTTCTTCAATCTGCCTTGTGGGCAGCGTGTATCCGGAAAAAACAACTCGGCGGTCAGACGAGTTTGCTCAAGCGTGTTACCAGTGTTCCCGATCGGGGAACGTCTTCATCATGCAAAAGCAAAACGACGCCGTCAACGGTTTTGTAGTGATTATTTTCAAGCACTACATATTGTCGGACAAAGCTGTTTTGGAATGAGAAAAGATCCGTTTCAACAACGTCGAGAAGGGAACGGCGAGGGATTCAGCGAGTCGTCGGACGCGCCGTGCGTTTGCGCGTACCGGCGGTTTTGCTGGCAGTCGACTTGCGCTTTTTTTTCCACGGCGCTGCGGCTTTGCCGGCAGGCGGCGGGCCGCTGATGGTCAGGCTGAGGGCGGAGCAGCGGGTGACCTGCTTGCTCATCCACGCGGCCTGTTTGGTCACGAATTCTTCCAGACTCATCTCGCCGCTCTGCACCATGTCCAGGGCCTGTTCCCAGATCGCCGTGGTGCCAGGGTCGGCGATCGCGCGAGGCACTGCGTCGATCAGGCTGAACGCGGCAGGTGTCGCCGCCAGCGCCTTGCCGTTCTTGACCAGATAACCGCGATCCAGCAGCCCTTGGATGATCGATGCACGGGTAGCTTCGGTGCCGATGCCGGTGGTGTCCTTGAGTTTCTGTTTGAGCAGCGGATCCTCGACCAGTTTGGCGACGTTTTTCATCGCCTTGATCAGATCGCCTTCGGTGTAGGGTTTTGGTGGCTGCGTCCACAGATGCTTGAGATTCACTTTCGACACAGCGCATTCGACGCCCTGGCTGAGGGTCGGCAAGGTTTGCGGTGCTGGTGCTTCGCGGCCCCTGGCCGGTGCCAGTGCTTCGGGCAATGCGCGCTTCCAGCCCGCTTCGATGATCTGCTTGCCCACCGCGCGCAGGGCCTGCCCGTTGCAATCGAAATCGGCCTGGGTGCGATCGTATTCGTGATTGGGCAGGAACTGCGCCAGGTAGCGCGCGCGAATCAGTGTGTACACCGCACGATGCTTGCCGCTCAGGCGTTCAAGATTCTTCGCGGCGATGGTGGGAATGATGCCGTGGTGAGCGCTGACCTTGGCGTCATTCCACGCCCGCGAGCGCCTTTGCGGTTCGAGATAACCCTGCAAGGCTTCAAGGCTCGGATCGGCCTGGCGCAACGCTGTGAGGATCGATGGCGCCTCACTGTGTTGGCTCAACGGCAGAAAGCCGCAATCACTGCGCGGATAGGTGATGACTTTGTAGGTTTCGTAAAGGGCCTGGGCGATGTCGAGGGTTTCCTGCGCGCCAAGGCCAAGCTTTTTCGAGCAGACTTCCTGCAAGGTGCCAAGATCGAAGGGCAGCGGCGCCACTTCGCGCATGCGCTCGGTCTTCAGCTTGATCACCCGTGCGCTGTCAGCACTGCTGATCGCCGCCGCCGCTTGTTGCGCCAACGGCTGATTAAGGCAGCGATCCTGATCATCACAAATGTCCGACGGCGCGCGCCATTGCGCGGTAAACGCCGTTCCGTTGTGCAGCAAATCCACGTCGATTGCCCAGAACGGTACGGGGACGAAATCGGCGATGCTGCGGTCGCGGTCGACCACCAGTCGCAGGGTGGGCGTTTGTACTCGTCCTACCGGCAACACGCCCTGATAACCCGACTGCCGGCCCAGCAAGGTGAACAGTCGACTCATGTTCATGCCGATCAACCAGTCCGCCCGCGAACGGCCCAGCGCCGAGTGATACAGGCTGAACGTCTCTGCGCCCGGTTTCAGCGCTGCCAGCGCCTTGCGAATCGATGCCTCGTCCAGTGCCGACAGCCACAAACGGCGGATCGGCCCGCGATAGCGGCAGTGCTCGACCAGTTCCCGGGCGATCATCTCGCCCTCACGGTCGGCGTCGGTGGCGATGATCAGTTCGCTGGCCTCGCCAAGCAGACGCTTCACCGCTTTGTACTGGCTGGCAGTGCGCGGCTTGACGGTCATTTTCCACTTGTCCGGGATGATCGGCAGATCGGCCAGCACCCAGCGTTTGTAGCGCGCGTCGTAGGCGTCCGGCGGCGCGGTTTCGAGCAAATGGCCGATGCACCAGGTCACTGTGACGTCCGTCCCCAACCAGCAGCCGTCGCCGCGACGCTTGGCGCCGAGCACCGCCGCAATATCTTTGGCCTGAGAGGGTTTTTCACAGAGGTACAGCCGCATAGCTACCATCGCTGGTTGGTGTGTGGAGAGGGCACAGGATGGCGGGAGTTCGCGGCGGGAGCAACTTTTATCTGTATGGATATACAGATAAAAGCGTTGCAGGAGGTTTAGCCGTTCGGCCGTAATCCAGTCGAGCTGCGCAACCATCAGCTATACCTGAACCGGTCTCTTCGCTGTGCTCAGGAGAACCTCATGAAAAGCCCCAGTCCCGTGATCAGCCTGGAACAACTTGCCGGCTGCCTGCTGGTGAAGTTCCACGGCATCCAGGTCGCCGCGTCCTCTCACGCGATGATCCTCAACGAAGCCAACTATCCGCCGGTGTACTACATCCCGCGCGAAGACATCGACGAAAAATACTTCGCCCGCACCGACCACACCAGCTATTGCCCGTACAAGGGCGACGCCAATTACTTCAGCCTGCAAGTGCCGGGGCATGAGGGCGCCAATGCGGTGTGGACTTACGAAAAACCCAAGATCTCGGTTGAACCGATCCGCAACTATGTGGCGTTTTATCCGGACCAGGTGAAATTCGAAGTGATCAAAGCGGACGCCTGAAGCAAAAAATGGCGAGAGAATCGCTTCCCTCGCCATTGTTGTCAGCGGGTTTTTCAGTTTTTATCGAGATCGATATTCTTCGTCTCACGCAGACAGATCATCCCCACCACCAGGCTCACCCCGGTGATCAGCACCGGATACCACAGCCCGTAGAAAATATCCCCGGTGTACACCACCAGCGCAAACGACACGGTGGGCAGGAAGCCGCCGAACCAGCCGTTGCCGATGTGATAGGGCAGCGACATCGAGGTGTAGCGAATGCGGGTCGGGAACAGTTCGACCATCAACGCGGCCAGCGGGCCGTAGCACATGGCCGAGATGATGATCAGCGCGACGATCAGGGCAACGATCATCGGTTTGTTGATCTGCTGCATATCGGCTTGTTGCGGGTAGCCGGCGAGGGTGATCGCGCCGCGCAGTGCCGCCTCATCGAAACCATCCAGCTTCACGTCGCCGACACTCACTTGCACGGCGCTGCCCGCAGGTGCAGCGACGCTGGAGTAGGGCAGGCCTTGCTTGACCAGGAAGGTCTTGACCTTGTCGCACGGGCTGTCGAATTTGGCCTTGCCCACCGGATCGAACTGGAAGGTGCAAGTGGCGGGATCGGCGAGGACGGTGATCGGTGCCTGACGGCTGGCCTGATCGATCGCCGGGTTGGCGTAGTGGGCCAGGGATTTGAAAATCGGGAAGTACAGCGCGGTCGCCAGCAACAGACCGAGCATCAGCACCGGTTTGCGCCCGACCTTGTCCGAGAGCCAGCCGAAAAAGATGAAGAATGGCGCGCCGATCACCACGCTGATGATCAACAGGCTGTTGGCCACCGCCGGGTCCATTTTCAGGAACTGGGTGAGGAAGAACAGCACATAGAACTGCGCGGCGTAGAAGGTCACTGCTTGCCCGGCATTGATGCTGAACAGGGCGATCAGCACGACTTTGAGGTTTTCCCATTTGCCGAAGGATTCGCGGATCGGCGCCTTCGAGGTTTTGCCTTCTTCCTTCATTTTCAGGTAGGCCGGCGACTCGTGCAGGCTCAGGCGAATCCAGGTGGAAATACCCAGCAGGACGATCGACAGCAGGAACGGAATGCGCCAGCCCCACACCTCAAACTGGTCGCCGGTGAAGTAGCGGCAACCGAGCACTACCAGCAGCGAGAGCAACAGGCCGAGGGTCGCGGTGGATTGAATCCAGCTGGTGTGAAAGCCGCGTTTGCCGATAGGCGCATGTTCGGCCACGTAGGTCGCCGCACCGCCGTATTCGCCACCGAGCGCCAGGCCCTGAAGCATGCGCAGCACCACCAGAATGATCGGCGCGGCGATGCCGATGCTGGCGTAGGTCGGCAGCAGGCCGACGCAGAACGTCGCCACGCCCATCAGAATGATCGTCGCCAGAAAGGTGTATTTGCGCCCGATCATGTCGCCCAGGCGGCCGAACACCAACGCGCCGAACGGCCGTACGATGAAGCCGGCGGCGAACGCCATGAGCGCGAAGATGAACGCCGTGGTGTCATTGACCCCGGCAAAAAACTGCTTGCTGATCACCGCCGCGAGGGCGCCGTAGAGGAAGAAGTCATACCACTCGAACACCGTCCCGAGTGATGAAGCGAAGATGACTTTCTGCGTGGCGTTGCTGGTCTCGGCGCTGCCCGCAGCGTCCAGCGGCTGAACGTGTTCTGACATATCGGTATCCCTCACAGTGATTGTTTTTGTTGTTCCACTGGTGTTGCGTGTCCGGTAATGCGCGATGCCTGAGTCTGGTGATGATTGCTGTGGGAGCGAGCCTGCTCGCGAAAGCTTTTTGTCAGTTAACTCCTAGGCTGAGTGAGCTACCGCATTCGCGAGCAGGCTCGCTCCCACAGGGGAGATATCTGCAGATCTGGACAAAATCAGTTGTGCCGCCTTCTCGGCAATCATCAGCGTAGGCGAACAGGTATTACCCGAGGTAATTCTCGGCATGATCGACGCATCGGCAACGCGCAGACCCGGCACACCATGCACGCGCAATTGCGCATCGACCACCGCGTCACCGTCATTGCCCATGCGGCAGGTGCCGACCGGATGGAAAATCGTCGTGCCGATCTTCGCCGCCGCTTCATGCAATTGTTCTTCGCTTTGCAAGCTGTCGCCGGGCAGGTATTCGACCGGTTTGAACGCTTGCAGGGCAGGGGCGCTGACGATGCGCCGGGTCAGGCGAATGGCATCGGCGGCGACGCGCAGATCTTCTGGATGGCTGAGGTAATTGGGCTGGATCAGCGGCGCTGCTTGCGGATCGGCCGAGCGAATCTCGATGCGTCCACGGCTCTGTGGGCGCAGGTCGCACACCGAGGCGGTGAACGCCGGGAAGCTGTGCAGCGGCTCGCCAAAGCGCTCCAGCGACAGCGGTTGCACGTGATATTGCAGGTTCGCCGAGGTTTGCTCGGGGCCAGAGCGGGCGAATGCGCCCAACTGACTCGGCGCCATCGACAACGGCCCGCTGCGGTCGTACAGATAACGCAGGCCCATGCCCATCTTGCCCCACACGCTGCCGGCGATCTGGTTCAGGGTGCGGGCGTTTTCCAGTTTGTAGATCAGGCGCAGTTGCAGGTGATCCTGCAGGTTGCCGCCGACGCCGGGCAGCTCATGAATCACGCCGATGCCCAAGCGTTCGAGCAGCGGCCGCGGACCGATCCCGGAGCGCTGCAGAATGCTCGGCGAGCCGACTGAACCGGCGCACAAAACAATCTCCTTGCGCGCCTTGAACTGTTTGATCTGACCTTCATGCTGCGCGCTGACTTTCGCCGCGCGGCCGTTCTCCAGCAACACACGATCAACCTCGACGCCGGTCAGCACGGTCAGGTTCGCCCGGCTGCGCAGCGGTTTCAAAAAGGCCTTGGCCGCGTTCCAGCGCACCCCGGCTTTCTGGTTGACCTGAAAGTAACCGCAGCCCTCGTTGTCGCCCTGGTTGAAGTCATTGATGCTGGCGATGCCGCTTTGCTCGGCGGCGCTGCGAAAGGCATCCAGAATCGGCCACGACAGGCGCTGCTGTTCGACCCGCCATTCACCCTGATCGCCATGAAATTCAGCGCCGCCGGCAAAGTGGTTTTCGCTCTGTTTGAACAGCGGCAGCACATCCTTCCAGGCCCAGCCCGGATTGCCTGCGGCCGCCCAGCCGTCATAGTCGCCGGCCTGGCCGCGCATGTAGATCATGCCGTTGATCGACGAACAGCCGCCCAGCACCTTGCCGCGCGGATAACTCAGCGCGCGGCCATTGAGGCCGGGTTGTTGTTCGGTTTTGAAGCACCAGTCGGTGCGCGGATTACCGATGCAGAACAGGTAACCCACAGGAATGTGAATCCAGGCGTAGTTGTCGCGTCCGCCGGCTTCGAGCAGCAACACCCGTTGCTGTGGATCCGCTGAGAGCCGGTTGGCCAGCAAGCAACCGGCGGGGCCGGCGCCGACCACGATGTAGTCGAATTCATCCAGGGACGTCTGCATGCCCTGACCTCGCTTTTTGTTTTTATTGTCGGACACTCTAGTTGTTAGCTTTCGTTAAAAGAATGTTAGTTTTTGCGCAGCCGCTGTGCGTTTTCAAACAGCGTGCAACGACGATAGCCGACAAGGACCCGCCATGTTCGACTGGAACGACCTGCGCTTTTTTCTCGAGCTGCAACGCAGCGGCCGCCTGCTCACTGCCGCGCGCCGGCTCAACACCACCCACGCGACAGTGGCGCGGCATATTGAATCGATCGAGAAAAGCCTCGGCACTGCGCTGTTCGTCCAGCACGCCCAGGGCTATGAAATGACCCCGGCGGGGGAGGCCTTGCTCAAGCACGCCGAGGCGATGGAAAACGTCGCGCTGCTGGCGCAGGAAGAAATCACCCAGTCCACCGCGCCGCTGGGCAAGATCCGCGTCGGCGTCACCGAAGGCCTCGGCATCAAGTTTCTCGCCAGTCGCATGATTGGCTTGTTCGAGCGTTATCCGGGATTGGAGGTGGAACTGGTCGCCGTGCCGCGCTTCGTCAGCATCCTCAACCGCGAAGCGGAGATCAGCATCCACCTCGAACGGCCATCCGCCGACATGCTGGTCACGCGCAAGCTCACTGACTATCGGCTCGCGCTTTACGCCAGCCAGGCTTACCTCGCCAAAGCACCGCCACTGCAAAGTCGCGAGGACCTGGGCCGACATGCGTGGATCGGTTACGTTGACGACCTGCTGTTCAGTCAGGAACTGATGTTCCTCAACAGCTTCTGCCGCAGCCCGCGCGTGGTCTTTCACAGCACCAGCGTCATCGCCCAGCAGGAAGCAGCGCGCTCGGGGTTGGGCATTGCCGTGCTGCCGTGTTACATGGCCGCGTCCGACCCGGATCTGGTGGCGCTGCTGCCGGATGAAAGCATCGAACGCAGCTACTGGATCAGCACGCGGCGGGAGTTGCACAAATCGGTGCGGCTGCGGGTGGTCTGGGATTATGTGGTGGGGTTGTGTGAGGCAGAGCAGGAGTTGTTGCTGGGAAGATCTCAGGTTGGCTCCTCTTTTGCTTGAAAGCGCCAAGGACTTTTAGCAATGGAGAGCAGCAATGAGGGAATGGCTTACCGTTCGCGACATCAATCCGGACACCATGAAGGCCATCAGTGACGGCGTCTTACAGCATGGCCGAGCCTTGTCCGAGGCTCGCGGCGGACAAGCTGAGGCCATCGCCTGTTCGCTGATGGAGAACGGGGCACTAATCGGCGGCGCTTCCGGTAGAACCGAATTCAGGCGTCTGTTTGTCAATTACCTGTGGATCAACGCGCAATGGCGTGGAACCAGGCTGGGTACTCAGGTGTTGCACAAGCTTGAGGCATTAGCGGTTGAAAGAGCATGCGTAGATGCGTTGATCGAAACACTGGATGACGACGTCGCCCGTTGGTACACCCGCTGCGGATACCGATTGATCGCGCACGTGCCTGAGTACTGCGGCCCGTGGAGTCGCCATACGCTGTTGAAAGTGCTTGTGACAACAGGTGCTCCCTCAGGGCTTAATTCGGCGTCCCATACGGAAGTTGGTAACTACTGAGGCGGGAGTTCGTCCATTGTGCTGCCGCGCTCATTATCGATGCACGGCTGCCAGTGCACTGATTCGCGACCGGTTCAAGACCAATCAATGACTCATTTCTCAAATCAAAACCTCAAACCCTGCACTACCCACCACCTTTCCGTTAATCATCACCTGCACTCCATGCCGGCCGGCAAAATGCTTGCGTGTCGTGAAATCCTTGATGACCTGTCTGCGCTGCACAAGCGCCACCCCAAACCCCGGCAATTCCACCGTCTTCAACTTGAATACCTTCCTCGAAACCCCGCCATTCGCCTTCACATACTCAATCGCATAGTCGATCACCAGCCGCTGTTCATGCGCCACCGTCGACTTCACCACAAACGACAACGTAATCGCGTCCCCCAAACTCACCATCGCCGGCTCAACCCGGGCATCCGACAACTCAACCTCAGCCTTCGCCCCCGCGCCAATCACCGTCAGCGCGCGCACGTTGCCCTGTTTGATCAAGCTGCGCAGCGCATGCTTGGCAATCCAGGCGGTGTGCTTGTTATCCAGCGACCAACCTTCAATCGTGTCCAACACCCACTCCGGATGCACTTTCGTCACATCATTCAAATGATTCGCCACGGACTTGCGCACGTACAAGCTCTCATCCGCCTTCAACCGATTCAGTATCCCGGCGGCCAGCAGCGGATCCGCTTGTACCGCTTCCAACCGAAAGGACCACGGCAGGCGAGGGCGGCTGCCTTCGCTGGCTAGTCGGCGGACGTGATGGTTTTCTTCGCGGGTCCAGTCATGCATTCGTTCCAGCGAGCGCTCGAGGTCGCTGCGCAGAAAGTAACGGATGGCGAATTCGGAGGAGCCGAAAGTGGTGAAGTATTTCAGGGCTTCCATGGAGGTATCGAAGGCGTGCCCGCCATAGCTCGCGACGTAGTGCGGCAGGCACATGCTGACGAAACCGCTGTTCAGACGCGGCGCGAGTTCGAACAGCACTTGGAGGGAATCCTCGTAGTCCAGCGGCAACACGGCATACAGGCTTTCGGCGACGCGGGCCATGCGTTGCATCACTGATAATTCAGCGAGTCCGTCCTGGGCGTGTTTGAGAAACGCCTTGGCCTTGAATGCCGGGTACACCGCGCTCATTTCGTCAGCGATGTGCTGCAAGCGCTCGGCGTTGAAGATTTCCTTTAACGCCGGGGCGGCGGTGTCGGTGGTGCTCATGGTCAGGTCATCGGTGTGCTGATGAACGCATCGGTGCCTTCTGCGTAGGCGGTGTATTCGGCGATGCGCGCATAGCGCGCGGAGTCGACCTGATCGGGCACGACGAGGTTGGTGAAGCTCCAGGCGACCGCCAGGCTTATGCCGGTCTGGGAGAGGGAGCCGTCGACCGGCAAGTCACTGTGCTCAAGTTCTTTTTCCAGGGCGGTAAACGCGGCGGCGAGTTGGCCTTCAACGCGTTCAACCCAAGGTTGATACTGAATGTCGGCCGGGCGCAAGTTGCGTTCGTAATACAGCTGCACGGCTTTTTCGCAAGCGGCGAGGCTGAGGCCGATCAGACGCAGGGCGTGGGCGCGTTGTGTGAGATCGCTGGGCAGCAGGCTCTTGCCGGAACTGGCTTCGAGGTAGTCGAGGATGAGGGTCGAATCCATCAGGACCACGCCGTCGTCGAGGATCAGCGTGGGCGCCTTGACCACCGGGTTGATCTGCTGGAATTGCTCGAAGTGGCGGAACACCGAGACCGACTCGTGTTCGAGGTCAATCCCCAGGCATTTGGCGGAGATTGCTACGCGGCGTACGTAAGGGGAGTCGAGCATGCCGATCAGTTTCATGACGCGTTCCTTCAAGTCGAACCGGTGGGAACGCATAACCTAGCCGAGCCTGAGACAATTGTCAGTCGTCGAATCCGGGTTGTTCGTGAATCTCATCGACATTCAGTTCCAGCCGATAGGCCACCGCCACAAACAACGCCTGACATAAACACAGTGTCGCGCTTAGCGAACGAAAGGCCAGCGCACTGCCTTCATTGACCAGCAACACGCTATTGGCAAGTTTCGCCAGTGGCGACAGAGGGCTGTCGGTGATGATCAGGGTATTGGCGTCTTGCTGTTGTGCGAACCGCAGGCAGTGCTGGGTTTCCTTGGCGTAGGGCACAAAACTGATGGCGATGACCAGATCGTTGGCGCGCACGCTGCGCATTTGCTCGCGATAGCTGCCGCCGATGCCGGAGACGAGATGAATGCGCTTCTGGGTGTGCTGCAGGTTGTAAACCAGATAATCGGCGACGGCGAACGAACGGCGGACCCCGACCACATAGATGTCGTCGGCATTGACGATGAGATCGACAGCTTTGTCGAACGCAGCCCCATCCAGTTCGCGGCCCAAACGTTCGATGCCCGATAGCGTTGCGTCGATGCACTCGCGGACAAGCTCACCGCTGTTGGCGGTCTGCGATTTGCTGGCGATCAGGCTGCGGATGCGTTGTTGATAGTTCTGCGCCGGCGTGGCCTTGTGCGTCCAGGCCTGGCGGAACAGCGCCTGCATTTCGCTGAAGCCGCTGAACCCGAAACGCTGCGAAAAACGCACGATGGCGGACGGATGCACCTCGCATTCACGAGCGATGTCGCTGATGCGGTCGACCATGATTCGCTCGCTCTGCTGGCTAATGTAACTGGCGATACGTTTAAGCTGACGCGGAAGGGCGTCATATTCGTCGCTAATCGTTTGCAGCAGACGCTCGGCAGTGATCGGGGGGCTGGCGAGCGAAAGTTCGTCGGCGGCCGGCAGATCGGGGCGGGGCATAGGACATCCTTCGGGCGGGTTGATCACGCGGTAAGCCTGATCATAGAAGGGCTGCGCGGGCTCTGCCGGGCTGAAACGATGCACCTTGCGAGAATAATTTCCGCTGTCGATGGCGGCATGGTTAGCCGTTTGTCTTCTATATACAGCCGCTGGAGTGAATTTCTTGCTATAAACGCACTCCGATGGCCGTGTGAAGCCTGTGTCAGAGCAATTTCCTGGTCCTGTCGGACAAATTCCCTGTATTTACAGTTGCTGAGGCCTTGATCGGGCCTTAGACTGCCGCCCCTCGTAAATTGAGTGCCGGGTGGCGTTTGCAATAAAACGATGCCTTTTCGACGGCCGACACGGTTCGCCGAAACGCTCCCTTATTCGCCTTAATGCACGTTTTTTTATAGAGATATCAATGACAAAGGACAAGTTGCTGGCTATGCCGGCAGATGACTACATGAATGCAGAGCAACACGCTTTCTTCACTGAGCTGTTGCAGAACATGAAAGTCGAAACCCACGAGCGCATTGAGCAAAACCGTATCGCCATCGAAAGCCTGGACACCCCGGCTGACCCGGCGGACGCGGCTTCGGTTGAAGAAGAGCGCACCTGGCTGGTCAACGCGATCGATCGCGACCAGCGCATGCTGCCGCAGTTGGAACAAGCTCTTGAGCGCATCAAGGACGACAGCTTTGGCTGGTGCGACGACAGCGGCGAGGCCATTGGCCTGAAGCGTCTGCTGATCAGCCCGACCACCAAGTACTGCATCGAAGCTCAAGAGCGTCACGAGCAGATCGACAAGCACCAGCGTCAGGCCTGATTCTGTGGGGTGACCCTTTCAACAGGGGCGCCTTGAAAAGATCGCAGCCTTCGGCAGCTTCTACACGGAGTTGCGCGAGGCTGCGATCTTTGTTTTTGCTCGTCTGCGATATTTTCCCGTCGTTCCCTTGACCTGCCACAGACCCCACGACTAACGGACCATGGATAATGGCGTTGTAGTGGCGTTTAATGCAGTCACAACAATGAGAACAAACGTGGGGTGATCAAGATGACGAGAGATGGATCTCTGGTTGCGGCGCTGCCTGCACCAGTGCTTTTGCCGAAAAATCGCTGGATCGCGCCGACCCTGCAAAGCATCGCTCTGATGCTGTTGCTGGCCGGCATGGCTCTGGCCGAATGGTCGCTTTACCTCGGCATGCCGCTGGCGGTGCTGATTGTCTGGCTGCCGCGCCTGCGTTCGCGCAACGTTCCAGCTGCTGTCCCGGTCGATAGTGCGAGCGCATTGTCCGCACTGACTCGCGATCTCTCCTACACCACCAGTCACAACGCACTGTCTGCCGCCGGCGTGGCGTTTTCGGTCAAAGCGCTCGCCAGCAAACTTGAATCGCAACTCGACGCGGCGGCGCAGATCGTCAGCAACGCCGAAGTGATGATCGCCACCGAGCAGGCGACTTCACAGCTCAGTCGCGACGCGCTGGACGCCGCCAGCGAAGCGCATCACAGCAGCGCGGCGGGGCGCAGCGAACTGCTCGACTCGATTTCGCGCATGCAGCAACTCAGTCAGCGCGCCAACGCCAGTCGCGAGCTGATCGAGGCCCTGAGTGTGCGCAGCGACGACATTCAGCGGGTGACGCTGGTGATTCAGTCGATCGCCAGCCAGACCAATCTGCTGGCCTTGAACGCAGCTATTGAAGCGGCCAGGGCGGGCGAACATGGTCGCGGTTTCGCCGTGGTCGCCGATGAAGTACGCGGATTGGCGGCACGGACGGCGGCGGCCACGGGCGAAGTCGGTGAGATGGTTGCAGACATTCAGCAGCGCACCGCGCAAGTGGTGGCGCAGATTCGCGAGTTGTCGAGTGATCTGCATACGGCGTCGAACAGGTCGAGCACACCGGTCAGCATCTGGAGAACATCGCGCGACTTGCCGCCGGAGTGGAAACCCAGGTCAGCGAAATCGCCCGTGGCGCGCAAACCAATCGCGAGCAGCTTGATGCGCTGTTCAGCGCGATTGAGCAAATGCGTAGCGATCTGGCGATCAGCGATCAGCAGACCCGCCGCCTCGCCGACGCCGCGGTGCAGATGGAAGGGCAGGCGGAAACCATCAGCGAACGCTTGGCCGAAGTCGGTCTGGACGACTATCACCAGCGCATTTATGACCTGGCGCGCGAAGGTGCGAGCCTGATCGCAGCCCGCTTCGAGGCGGATGTCGAGCAGGGGCGGATCAGCCTGGATGATTTGTTCGATCGCAGCTACCAGCCGATTCCGGGTACCGAACCAGCCAAATTTCAGACCAGGTTTGATCAGTACACAGATCAGGTCTTGCCGGCGATTCAAGAGCCTCTGTTAGCGCGTCATGAAGGTTTGGTTTTCGCGATCGCCTGCACGCAGCAGGGCTATGTGCCGACGCATAACCAGGCATTCAGCCAGCCGTTGACCGGTGATGTGCAGGTCGACACGGTAAATAACCGCACCAAACGCAAATTCGCTGACCGCACGGGCATCCGTTGCGGCAGCCATCAACAACCAGTTTTGCTGCAGACTTACACGCGCGATACGGGTGAGCTGATGCATGATCTTTCGGTGCCGATCATGATCAAGGGCCGACACTGGGGCGGGTTGCGTCTGGGCTATAAACCTGAGAACCCACACTGAGATTATTACCGTTGACGCAATGAATCTGTGCACGGCGGTTGCTGTTTCCTCTCGAAGGAAAGCTTTAACCTGACGACTTAGTTAGGTAGCTAATTATTTCGGAGGGCACATGCAGTGCAGGGTGGATGTGGCAGTGATGATCGGCAGCGGCGTTCCGGCCGGCTTACGCGCGATGGGGCGCAGTGTGTGCTGGGTGGTTTTGCTCAACGGGGAGCGACGCGGCACAGCCTTCGCCAGTCGCGATGAAGCGGAGGAGTGCAAGGCTGCCTGGCTCGAACAACTGAACATCGAGCCCGGCGACAGCCTGCACTGATCGCCCTTATTTACCGCGATGCAGGCGCACGTTCAGCTCATCGACAGTTATCGCTTCCTCACCGTCAGCACGCAGCCACTCTTTGAGTAATTGCGCCTGTTGGGGCGTCCAGAAATCGGCATCGATCAATTTGATATCAGATTTCAAAGGGTGGGCTTCGACAAAATTATTGATCGACGCTTCATCGGCCGGTAGGCCCAGCTGTTCGAAAAGGGTGGTCAGGTTATGCTCGGTTGGCAGTTCCATCATCTACTCCTGAATTGGTGCCGGTACGGCTTGTTCGTTCACTCCCTTATCAGAGGCAGGCGCTGGCGCGGAGTTCGATTTTTGATTCAAGCGAGCGGGCAAGGGCGCAGGCTTCGTTGTGATTGCCGCGGAAACCTCTGACACGTCCCGTGGATATCTCCTTGATGTGAAAGAACGCAATACCTGCCGGCACCACTTGAAAGTGCGGGGTTCGATGATTGTTAGAAGATGTCGGAAGGTTGTCGAGGTCGGCAACCTTCATCGTCAGAGATGGGGTGATTCGCGCGTCAGCCGACGTGGCAAAATGAGTCAAAGTGCACATATGAAGTCCTTTTCATCAGTCGGCCGGGATTTAACGGCCGTTGCGGGTAGTCGTAATGAGCATCGCTGCTCTAGAATCGCCAGTACCTGTTGACGACCGGGCTTATCTAAAGCAATTTTTCGCCAGCGATATGTCGGAAAAGTGCTTTTTTTCGTGAGAAATTTCCCTGAAGTTCGTAGTCAGAATTGCTCTAGTCGCACTTGAGGCGTTTTCCTTCAAGCTTTGGCGATTTCAGAGCAGGTTTCACTAATGACAATCCAGTAGTCTACGAACCTCGCGATTCAAGAGTGCTTTGCTCGCTTCGGGTGTTTGAATGTATTTGCAGTTTTCATCGGCCTGGCCGTTTCTTTGCCGTGGGCGTTTTTCGCTGCGCGGTTTTTCAAATGTGGGGATGTTTCTTTGGCAGTCAGTAACCTCGATATGCATGCTTTGTTCGTGCTGGGTGATTTGCGTGCAAAGCTGGTCAAGCAATTCCAATCACGTTTTGTTTACATCACCGAGCAAAACGCCGAAGGCATTTACATCGCCGAAATCGACACCGAAAGTGCATTGGTAGTCGATGACAAACCGGGACTCAAACTCAAGGTTGGCGACCATTTCATCGCGTCAGTTTTGCCCAGCCGTGAAGGCGGCAAGATGGACATTCGTTTTCGCGACATCAAACTGACGGTCTACGGCCTGGGCGATTACGCCTTTGTCAGCACGGCCGACGGTCACGCGATCCTGTTCAAGGAAGGCCATAGCGTCGTCACCGTGTTCGCCGCCAATGAGCAGCTGCAGGAAGGTTTGACCAAAACCCTCAAAGCCGTCACTGCCAAAGCCGCCAAATGGCGCAAGGGCGAGCTGGTGACCTTCAAGGCCAGCGAGTGAAGCGCGCGGATTTCCATGCGCAAAATCTCGACAGCGCACGCGAAGAAGCTCAGCGCTTGTTCGCCCGCAAGGCCGAACTGCAAGGTGCCTGGCTGAGTTGGGTAGCGTCGCAGCTCTATGCATTGCAACCGGCGGCATACGCCAGCATGGTCAGACGTGAGCTGCAAAGCCTGCAGGAAAAGTCTGAAACGTAACCTCGCACGCAGCGGACCCCGGAAAAAGCAGGAACCTCGGCTAAAGTCAGTTGACTGAGTCATTCAGAGGCTTGCGTTTCTGTCAGGCCAACTGCCATTGCTGTGAACAGCACGAGGTGCGATGCATGAACGGATTTCGACGGTTACTGGCCGCCAGCGTGGCCACCTTTGGTTTGCTGACGTCAGCGCAATCGCTGCAGGCGGCACAGGCGCCGGTGCACTTTGCCGACCTGAACTGGGAAAGCGGCAGCCTGATTACCGAGGTGCTGCGGGTTATCGTCGAGAAAGGCTATGGCCTGCCGACCGACACTTTGCCCGGGACCACCATCACGCTTGAGACCGCGCTGGCCAACAATGACATCCAGGTGATTGGCGAGGAGTGGGCCGGACGCAGTCCGGTCTGGGTCAAGGCCGAAGCCGAGGGCAAAGTGGTCGGCCTGGGCGATACGGTAAAAGGCGCCACTGAAGGCTGGTGGGTGCCGGAGTACGTGATCAAGGGCGATCCGGCCAAAGGCATCAAGCCGCTGGCGCCGGATCTGCGCAGTGTCACTGATCTGAAGAAATACAAGGACGTGTTCAAAGACCCGGAAAGCCCGGGCAAAGGGCGTTTCCTCAACAGCCCGATCGGCTGGACTTCGGAAGTGGTCAACAAGCAGAAGCTCACGGCGTATGGCTTGCAGGACGACTACACCAACTTCCGCAGCGGCTCCGGCGCTGCGCTGGATGCCGAGATCAGCTCTTCGATTCGTCGCGGCAAACCGGTGTTGTTCTATTACTGGTCGCCGACGCCGCTGCTTGGCAAATTCAAACTGGTGCAGCTGGAAGAGCCGCCGTTCGATGCCGAGGCGTGGAAGACGCTGACAGATGCCGATAATCCCAATCCGAAACCAACCCGCTCGCTGGCATCGAAGCTGTCGATTGGCGTGTCTACGCCGTTTCAAAAGCAGAACCCGCAAATTGCCGAATTCTTCAGCAAGGTCGATTTTCCCATCGAGCCGCTGAACAAGGCACTGGCGGATATGAGTGACAAGCACACCGCACCTCGTGAGGCGGCGGTCGCGTTCATGAAAGCGCATCCGGACGTGTGGCAGGCCTGGTTACCCAAGGATGTGGCTGACAAGGTGACGGCTGATCTGAAATAACGCGGTCAACGCAGCGCACCGCCGACCGGTCGTGCACGGCCAAAAAATCCGACTAGGATGGTTTGTTCAAATCCCTTTGAAGGATTTCAACCATGACCTTTGTGTTGGCTCAATGGCTGGTGACTGTGTTCGCAGCAATCGGCCTGATGCACGTGTATTGGGCGTTGGGTGGGCAATGGGCGGCTGCGGTGGTGGTGCCGCAGGTGCCGGTGTCGGGCTTCGTGGCCTCGGTACGCCCGGCCTTCAAGCCCTCAGGCTGGCTGACGCTGGCAGTCGCCGCTGCGCTGCTGATAATTGCCGCGCTGGTTTGTATGCGGGTCGGTTGGGGCGTGCCGGCGGTGCAGCACAAGGCACTGCAATGGGTGATCAGCGCAATTGCGTTGTTGATGTTCGCCCGAGCGATCGGTGATTCGAACCTGGTCGGATTTTTCAAGGAAGTGAAGGATTCGCGATTCGCGCGGCTCGATACCTGGGTGTATTCGCCGTTGTGTGCGCTGCTGGGAGCGGGGTTGTTGGCGGTGGCTTGGGTTTGAGCTGATCCGGAATTGGCGACGCCCCGACTGGCCTCTTCGCGAGCAGGCTCGCTCCCACATGGGAGAGCGGATTCCTGGTGTAGCGATGGCGCCATCACAGGCGCCACATGATCATCAGTTACCACTTTCAGTCTGACGACTGCTCACCTCTGCCGGCACATCATCCCCGGCCATCCGCTTGCGGAACAACGCCGCCCGCGCCAGCAGCAGGGTGGTCACTGGCACGGTGATCGCCAACAGAACCGGAATCAGCCAGGCATGCACCACTGGCCCGGACTTCAGCGCTGAAAAGCAAATGATCGACGCCAGTGCCACACACCAGGCACCGATTGTCGAGGCCAGCGCTGGCGGGTGCATACGCTGGAAATAATCCTTCATGCGCAGCAATCCGGTTGCGCCCAGCAGGGTAAACACGCCGCTGAGCACCAGCAGGACCGCCACCGGAA
This sequence comes from Pseudomonas sp. FP1762, assembly GCF_030687105.1. Classification (NCBI taxonomy): domain Bacteria; kingdom Pseudomonadati; phylum Pseudomonadota; class Gammaproteobacteria; order Pseudomonadales; family Pseudomonadaceae; genus Pseudomonas; species Pseudomonas sp. FP1762. The sequence goes on along the minus strand of NZ_CP117458.1, from coordinate 3,535,227 downwards.
TCTCGACCCACAAAGACAATTCGGCGTTCATTCGATCACCTCGCCACGCAGCAGGAATTTCGCCAGGGCAAACGAGCCGACGAAGCCGAACAGCGCAATCAGCAGCGCCGCTTCAAAGTAGGTATCACTGGCGTAGCGAATGCCCAGGGTCAGCATCATCAGCATGGCGACGATATACAGGTAATCCAGCGCCAGTACCCGATCCTGCGCTGACGGGCCTTTGAACAAGCGCACCAGGGTCAGCGTCATCGCCACGCAGTACAGAAACAACGTCAGCAGAATCGCATTCGACAGCAATGGGCTCATTCGAAAATCTCCATCAACGGTCGCTCGTAGGTGCTTTTGAAGTGCTCGATGAACTGCGCCTCGTCGTGCAGGTCCCAGACGTGCAGCAACAGAACGCTGCGGTCCAGCGCCAGCTCCGACCATACGGTGCCGGGCACCACGGTGCAGATCATCGCCAGTGCCGCCAGACCATGAGCATCGCGCAGATCGAGCGGCACCTTGATAAAGCATGAGTTGGGCGGGCGCCGTCCGGCGTTGAGTACGCCCCAGGCGACGATCAGGTTGGACATGATCACGTCACGACCGACCAGGAGAAACAGGCGCAGCACGGCCATCGGATTGCGAATGCGCGCACGTTTCGGCCGCAATTTGCGCATCATCAGCGGCGCGGCGAAACCCAGCGCGGCGCCGAGCAGCAGGTTGCCCGGGCTGACGGACAGGTTCAGGGTCAGCCACAAGACCCACAGCGCCAGTGATAACCACGGAGCCGGAAACAGTCGATTCATGGCTGCACCTCGAGCATGTCGGCTCTGGCTTGCGGGCTCGGCACCGCACGTGTACCGAGAACTGCGAGCACATATTGCTGCGGATTGTTCAGCGCATCGGCCGTAGCCTGGGTGTAGCGCAACAGCGGTTCAGCCTTGAACGTCAGAACAATGCTCAGCCCGAGCAGCAGAAAAATCGGCGCGCATTCGAGTTTGCGCAGCAGTGGTGACGGGCGCTCCTCCGGCGTCCAGAAGCGCTGGATACCCAGGCGAGAGAAGGCCATGAGGGAGGCCAGACCGGTCAGGATCAACAGGGCCAGCAATCCCCATGCACCGGGAGGCAGCGGCGCCGCAGTGCCAAGTCCCGACGGGTTGAGCAATGCCCCGATCAGGCTGAGCTTGCCGATAAATCCGGAGAGCGGTGGCATGCCGATGATCAACAGCGCGCAGGCGATAAAGCTCAAACCGAGAAAGGCCATGGTCCACGGGATGACCTGACCGACCACGGCTTTCTGTTCGTCGTCGAGGTTGATGCCCTTGGGCGGTTGCAGCGATTCTTGCGGGCGCGGAAGCAGTTCGCTTTCGTCCTCCAGCGGAATTTCGTTGGCCGAGCGCGAGCGCTCGATCAGTTCGGCCAAGAGGAACAGCGCGCTCAGCGCCAGGGTCGAGCTGACCAGATAGAACAGCGCAGCGCCGATCAGGTTCGGCTGGGCGAAGCCGATCGCCGAGAGCAGGATGCCTGCCGACACCAGAATGCTCAGGCTGGCCATGCGCTCCAGGCGTTGCGCGGCGATAATCGCCAGCCCTGCGCAAGCCATGGTCGCCATGCCGCCGTAGATGAGCCAGTCGCCGCCGAAGAATGCCGAGGCGCCGGCCTGACCGGAAAACAGCAGCGTCCACAGGCGCAGCAGGGTGTAGACGCCGACCTTGGTCATGATCGCAAACATCGCCGCCACTGGCGCGCTGGCCGAGGAATAGGCCGGCACCAGCCAGAAGTTCAGCGGCCACATCCCGGCCTTGGCCAGAAACGCTACCGCAAGAATCCCCGCGCCAGCATGCAGCAGGCCACGATCGGCTTCCGGCACCAGCGGAATCTTCATCGCCAGATCAGCCATGTTCAGCGTGCCGGTCACCCCGTAGATCAATGCAGCGCCGATCAAAAACAGTGACGATGCCAACAGGTTGATCGAAATGTAATGCAACCCCGACGACACCCGCGCCCGGCCCGAGCCGTGCAGCAACAAACCGTAGGATGCCGCGAGCAACACTTCGAAGAATACGAACAGGTTGAACAGATCCGCGGTCAGGAACGCGCCATACAGGCCCATCAGCTGGATCTGGAACAGAGCGTGAAAGCTTGAGCCGGCGCCGTCCCAGCGGGCCATGGCAAACAGCAGCGCACTGACGCCGATGACGCCGGTCAGCACCAGCATCAGTGCCGACAGGCGATCAACCACCAGGACGATGCCGAACGGTGCCTGCCAGTTGCCCGGCAGGTACACACCGATGGAGCCGGGCACCCCGGTGGTCTGCGTCCATTGCAGTAGCATCACTGAAATGAACAGGCCGAGGAGGCTGGAGAACAGGTTGATTTTCGCCTTCAGCGGCCGGTGTTTCTCGCCGAGCATCAGCATGATTGCGGCGGTCAGTAGAGGCAGCAGGATCGGTGCAGCGATCAGGTGAGTCATCGCCATCATTCTTTAGGCTCCCGGCCGTCGACATGGTCGGTGCCGGTCAAGCCGCGCGAGGCGAGCAATACGACGAGGAACAGCGCGGTCATGGCGAAGCTGATGACGATCGCCGTCAGCACCAGCGCCTGGGGCAGCGGGTCGGTGTAATGCAGCAAGTCCTGGGTCACGCCGTCCTTGATCACCGGCTCCTTGCCGATGAACAGGCTGCCCATGCTGAAAATGAACAGGTTGACCGCATACGACAATAGACACAGGCCCATGACCACCTGAAAGGTACGCGGGCGCAGGATCAGCCAGACCCCGGAGGCGGCGAGAATGCCGATGGCGATTGCGATGACTTCTTCCATCAGACGGCTCCTTTGCTGGCGACTGACTTGGGCAGCGAGGCCGTCTTGTGGCCGCGCACCGATTGGTGGGCGAGGGCGGTGAGAATCAGCAGCGTCGACCCGACCACCACGGCGTACACGCCGATGTCGAAGAACAGCGCACTGGCGATATGGATGTCGCCCAGCACCGGCACGCTGATGTGCCAGGTGTGAGTGGTGAGGAACGGATAGCCGACCAGCATCGCACCGAGACCGGTGGCGGTGGCGAACAGCAGACCGGTGCCCATCCAGCGCAATGGGCGCAGGCTCATTTGCGCCTCGACCCACTGCGTGCCGGCAACCATGTATTGCAGGATAAAAGCCACCGACATCACCAGCCCGGCGACAAAACCGCCGCCCGGCTGATTGTGCCCGCGCATGAACAGGTAAAACGACACCACCAGCGCGACAGGCAGCAGCAGGCGCACTAGCACCGCCGGCACCATCATGAAGCCGAGCGCGGTGTCGCTGGCCGAACGCGGGTTGACCAGATCGGTGACCACGTCGGGCGCGAGCAGGCGTTGCTGCGCCGGCAACTGCAGGCTTTCCTTCGGCGGGCGGAAGCGGCGCAGCAGGGCGAACACGGTGAGCGCCACGGCGACCAGCACGGTGATTTCACCGAGGGTGTCGAAGCCACGGAAGTCCACCAGCATCACGTTGACGACGTTGCTGCCGCCGCCCTCGGGCAGGGCGCGACTGAGGTAGAAAGAGGAAATATGGTTCGGCGTCTGCCGGGTGAGCATGGCGTAGGACAACAGCGCCATCCCCGCACCGACCGCAATCGACAGCAGCAAGTCGCGCAGACGACGGATACGCGCCTTGCGCAGGCTGCCTGGCAGTGGTGAGACTTCTTCGATGCGTCTCGGCAACCAGCGCAGACCAAGCAGGATCAACACCGTGGTCACCACTTCGACCGCCAGTTGTGTCAGCGCCAGATCCGGCGCCGAGAACCAGACAAAGGTCACGCAGGTCATCAGGCCACAGACGCTGACCATGGTCAGTGCAGCGAGACGGTGATATTTGGCCTGCCATGCGGCGCCAAGCGCACAGGTGATCGCCAGCAGCCACAGGGTCACGAAGACGATGGAACCGGGAATTTTCGGCCGGTCGCCCCAGGTCAGCGTGCTGTGCAGCATCGGGATCAGACCGGCGAGCACGGCGGCCGAAACCATCAGGAACAGTTGCATCTGCAAACGCTTGGTGCCGAGGCGCCGCTCGACGCGCCGGGCGATGCGCATCATCACGACCAGACTGCGCTCGAACAAACGCTTGCCGTTGAAGCGCCCCACCAGCGGCGGATACTTGAAATGGCCGAGCCTGAACTGCTTGCGCAGCAGCAGATAGAGGATGATGCCGCCGGACATGGCGATCAGGCTCATGATCATCGGTGCGTTCAAACCGTGCCAAATGGCCAGGCTGTATTCCGGCAACTCACCACCGACCACCGGCAATGCCGCAGCGGCGAGTAATGGCCCGACGATCTGCGCCGGAAAAATCCCCACCAGCAGGCAAGTGAAGACCAGCAACTCGACCGGGGCGCGCATCCAGCGTGGCGGCTCGTGCGGCGTATGCGGCAGGTCAGTGGCGGTGGGGCCGAAGAACACGTCGACGGTGAAACGCAGGGAATAGGCAACGCTGAACATGCCGGCGATGGTCGCGACGATTGGCAGACTGGTCTCGACCCACGCGGTGGCGTTGATGAACACGGTTTCGGCGAAGAACATTTCTTTCGACAGGAAACCGTTGAGCAGCGGCACGCCGGCCATTGAGGCACTGGCGACCATGGCCAGCGTCGCCGTATAGGGAATCAGTTTGATCAGACCGCTGAGCTTGCGGATATCACGGGTGCCGCTTTCGTGGTCGATGATGCCGGCGGCCATGAACAGCGAAGCTTTGAACGTCGCGTGGTTGAGAATGTGAAAAACTGCTGCCACTGCGGCCAGTGAACTATTGAGGCCCAGGAGCAAAGTGATCAGACCGAGATGGCTGATGGTCGAATAGGCCAGCAAACCTTTGAGATCGTTCTGGAACATCGCGCAGTACGCGCCAAGCAACAGTGTACAGGCGCCCGCTCCGCTGACGATGTAGAACCATTCCTCACTGCCGGACAGCGACGGCCACAGACGTGCCAAAAGGAAAACCCCGGCCTTGACCATGGTCGCCGAGTGCAGATAGGCCGAGACGGGCGTCGGTGCCGCCATCGCGTGGGGCAGCCAGAAGTGAAACGGGAATTGCGCGCTTTTGCTCAGCGCGCCGATCAGGATGAGTGGCAAAAGAACAGGGTAGAGGGCATGTGCACGAATCAGATCGCCGGCGGCCAGGACCTTGTCCAGGTCATAGCTGCCGACGACATGGCCGAGAATCATGACCCCCGCCAGCAGACATAACCCGCCGGCACCGGTGACCATCAGCGCCATATAAGCCCCGCGCCGCGCATCGGCGCGGTGGTGCCAGTAGCCGATCAGCAGAAACGAAAAGAGGCTGGTCAGCTCCCAGAAGAACACGATCTGAATCAGGTTGCCGGAGATCACCAGGCCAAGCATGGCGCCCATGAACGCGAGAAAAAACGCGAAAAAACGCGGCACCGGATCGTCCGGCGACATGTAATAACGGGCATATAAGGAGACAAGTGTGCCGATGCCGAGCACCAGCATCGAGAACAGCCAGGCGAAGCCGTCCATGCGCAAAATGAAGTTCAGCCCGAGGCTGGGCAACCACATGAATTCTTCGCGGATCACGCCACCGTGGGCGATTTGCGGGTACAGCATCGCGACCTGAACGGTGCCGATCAAAGCGACCAGACCCGCCAGCAGCGATTCGGCATTGCGCGCATTGTGCGGCAGCACCGCTGCCAGACAGCTGCCGATGAACGGCAGAAGCAGTAGAACTATCAGGGACATAGGCTTCTAATCTGCGGAAGTTTGTGAAGCATCATACGTGCCAGCTCCCTGATCACCAAACGCGAGGATGTCTCAGAATCCTACAAAGTAGTCCGGAATTTTGTGTTTGGCGTTGTTTCAGGGGCAACAATGGTGCGGCGCTTTCGCGAGCAGCCAGAAAAAGATTGCGGGTCACGCCTGCGTTTCCCGCTCCAGCTCAGCTTCTGCCTCGGTGGACCTTCCCTTGGTCTTCAACTCACTGACAATCACCGCCGCCACAATCAGCCCGGCGCCCACCAGTGCAATCGCCGGCAAGCGCTCTCCGGCAATCCGTCCGACAATCCCGGCCCACACCGGTTCACCGGCATAGATCAACGTCGCCCGAGTCGGCGAAACACTCTTCTGCGCCCAGTTCATCGCCACCTGAATCGCCGCACTTGCTGCGCCCAGACCCAAAGCGGTCACCAGCAACAACCAGGAAAATTCCGGAATCACTTCACCGGTCGGGACCACCAGCAAGAACGACAACACCGCCGTCACCGCCAGTTGCACCACCGTCACCCGCCGCACATCAACCTGCCCGGCGAAAGTGCTGATCAAAATGATTTCAGCAGCAATCGCAACGGCGCTGATCAAGGTCGCGATTTCTCCCGGACTGAAATTCAACGCCGCCCCCGAGGGGCCGGACAACAACATCAGTCCGGCAAACGCCATCATGATCCCGATACTTGGCATCAACCCCGGACGCCGTCCCAGAACCAGCCATTGCAGCAGCGGCACAAACGGCACATACAGCGCGGTAATGAACGCCGACTGGCTGCTCGGAATACTTTGCAGCCCGACCGTCTGAAGGCCGTAACCGAGCATGATCGCCACGCCGATGAACGACCCGGCCTTCACTTCGAACAAGGTCAGTTCGCGCAGATGACGCCAGGAGAACATCGCCACGATCGCCGCCGCGGCCGCAAAGCGCAGGCCGACAAAAAACATCGGGCCGCTGACCGTCATGGCATGTTGCACAATCAGAAACGTGCCGCCCCAGATCATGGTGATCAGCACCAGCACGCACTCGGCTTTGCTGAAGCGGGAAAAGCGGATTCGGGACGCAGAATTGTTTGGCGACATCATGACCTTGCGCACATTAAAAGGGAGGCCGCACAATGCCGCCAACGTTGCGCAGTATACTGCCCAACTCCACCGAGTGAGCAATATAGTGCACAAAGATTCGACTCAGCGAGCCTCCGTCCTGCAACACGTCAGCCAGAACGTTCGACGCCTGCGCCATGCGGCGGATATGAGCCAGACCGCGTTGGCGGAAAAGTCCGGGGTCAGCCGACGGATGCTGGTGGCGATCGAGGCAGGCGAAAAGAATGTCAGCCTGACCACGCTTGATCGCGTCGCCGAAGCGCTCGACGTTGCGTTCAGTGATCTGATCCAAGCGCACGATGCGCGCGACCCGAGCCGGATCAATGAGGTTGCCTGGGCGGGCACGATTCCCGGCAGCAGAGCCGTGCTACTGTCCAAAGCCACCGCGAGCCGCGAAGTCGAGCAATGGGAGTGGTGCCTGCAACCGGGCGAGGTTTATCCGTCGCAACCGGACGCCGATGGCTGGAGCGAGCAGATCTACGTATTTGAGGGTTGCCTGACGCTGATGCTCGGCGATCAGCCGCAGTACATCAACAAAGGAGAGTTTTTCATGTTCGCCAGCAATCAACCGCATGCCTACCGCAACGATGGCGATGTGGCTGCGCGGTTCGTGCGTAATGTGGTGATCTGAATGGAGCAGACTGCGGACATCCTGATCATCGGCGGCGGCCTCAGCGGCACGATGCTGGCAGTGCAATTGCTCCGGTTGCCGGGGCAACTAAAGATTCTCATCATCGAGCCTCGCGCTGAACTGGGACGTGGTGAGGCTTACAGTGCAGTCGAGTTGGGACATACGCTGAACGGCAACGCGGCGCGGATGAGCGTCGATCCGGATAATCCTGATGATCTGACGCAGTGGCTGACCGCGCATATTGCCGGCGGCGGCTGGCCGGAATCTGCCGAGCAGGACGTGCCGGTCAGTGAGCTGTTTCCGCCGCGCGGCCTGTTCGGGGTCTATGTGCAACAGCGTCTGGCTGAGGCCCGGGCGGTGGGCGCGCTGCAAGGTTCGACCGTAGAACACATCTGTGCTGAAGCCGTCGACTTGCAAAGCGGGACCGGCTCAATGCAGCTCACCTTGAGCGATGGCCGGATTTTGCGTGGATCGCAGGCGGTGCTGGCCACCGGCATGTTTCCCGCCGCCCGCACGCCGCAGACGCACTCCAGTGGCCTTAATGCCGCCGCGCTTGATCCCTGGGATGTGGCGGCCATGCGCGAACTCGACCCGCAGTCCACCGTGCTGATCATCGGCTCCGGTCTGACCATGGTCGATGCCGTGGTGTCGCTGGAGCAGGCCGGCCATCGCGGGCCGATCGAGGTGTTCTCCCGGCATGGCCTGCTGCCGCACGTGCGCCGTCAACCGCCGGCCTGGGTGGATTTTCTGGCAGCAGATCACAGCATCCGCACGCCACGCCAGTTGGTGCGCGAATTGCGCCGACATTGTCGCGACGCAATCGCCCAAGGCGTCGACTGGCAGGCGCCGCTGGATACGGTTCGCGCGCATATCGCGCGGTTGTGGAGTCAGGCGACTGACGTGCAGCGTCGACAATTCGTACGGCATGTACGGCCATGGTGGGAGAGTCACCACCATCGTTCGCCGCCACTGAGTGCCGAGTTGATCGAACGGCTGCACAAGGAAGGACGCTTGCGCATTCACGCCGCGTCATTCAAGGGGATTGAGCCCGGCGCGAGCGATGCTGTGGCCATTCGCATCCGTGCTCGGGGTGAGACTGAAACAGGCGTGGTCAGCGGTGCAGCGCTGATCAACTCCAGCGGTATTGAATACGACTGGCGGCGAGTCGCACGACCGTTGCCGCAGCAGTTGCTGGCGCGGGGGCTGGTGCGGCCGGGGCCGTTGGCGCTGGGGATCTCGGCAAAGGATGGCGCAGTGGTGGATGCCGAAGGGCGGGTGAGTAGTCAGCTGTTTGCCATGGGCCCGCCGTTGCGCGGGATGTGGTGGGAGAGTACGGCGGTGACGGACGTCGCTGCGCAGGCTAAAGCGTTGGCTCGGCGGTTGGTGGATAGCCTGAGAGACTGATGTGTTTTTCTTGGGCCTCTTCGCGAGCAGGCTCGCTCCCACAATGGGATTCAGGTTGTGACTACAATTTGCGGCACACCATAAGTCCTGTGGGAGCGAGCTTGCTCGCGAAAGCGTCATCTGATTCAACGTCTCTGTTGAATGAAAGACCGCTATCGCTGGCAAGCCAGCTCCCACATTGGGCTTTTGTGACGGCTTGAGATTATGCGACGACCCGGTAGCAAGGCACATACGCCGCGCCACCCGGAAGTTTCATCCGGTGCTGGGCGACGAAGGCTTTGAGCAGTGCATCAAGCGGCTGCATGATCGCCGCATCGCCACGGATCTGATACGGCCCGTGCTCTTCGATCAGACGAATGCCCTTGTCCTTGACGTTACCGGCGACGATCCCGGAAAACGCCCGACGCAGATTGGCCGCCAGTTCATGCGGTGGCTGGTCGCGGTGCAGTTTCAGGTTGGCCATGTTTTCGTGGGTCGGATCGAACGGACGCTGGAAGCCCTCATCGATCTTCAACAGCCAGTTGAAATGAAACGCATCGTTACGCTCGCGGCGGAACTGCTTCACCGCTTTCAAGCCTTGAGTCATCTGCCGCGCTACTTCGGCCGGATCATCGATGATGATCTCGTAATGCTGTTTGGCTTCTTCGCCGAGGGTCGCGATGACAAACGCATCCAGCTGTTCCAGATACGGCGCGGCATGCTTCGGCCCGGTGAGGATCACCGGGAACGGCAGACCTTCATTGTCCGGGTGCATCAGGATGCCGAGCAGGTACAGGAACTCTTCGGCCGTACCGGCGCCGCCCGGGAAAATGATGATGCCGTGGCCAACACGGACGAAGGCTTCCAGACGTTTTTCGATGTCCGGCAGGATCACCAGCTCATTGACGATCGGGTTCGGCGCTTCGGCGGCGATGATGCCTGGCTCGGTCAGGCCGAGGTAGCGACCGCCGTGAATGCGTTGTTTGGCATGGGCAATGGTCGCGCCCTTCATCGGACCTTTCATCACGCCAGGGCCGCAACCGGTACAGATGTCGAGGCTGCGCAGGCCCAGTTCGTGGCCGACTTTCTTGGTGTATTTGTATTCTTCGGTATTGATCGAGTGGCCGCCCCAGCACACCACGATTTTCGGCTCGACGCCCGGGCGCAGGGTGCGCGCGTTGCGCAGGAGATGGAACACGTAGTCGCTGATGCCTTGGGAATTGCTCAGGTCGATGCGCTGGCTGTCGAGTTCGTTCTCGGTGTAGACGATGTCGCGCAGGGCGCTGAAGAGCATTTCGCGGGTGCTGGCGATCATCTCGCCGTCGACGAACGCGTCGGCCGGAGCGTTCAGCAGCTCCAGGCGTACGCCGCGATCCTGTTGGTGAATACGGATTTCGAAGTCCTTGTAGGCTTCGAGGATGGTCTTGGCATTGTCGACATGCGCGCCGGTGTTGAGGATGGCCAGGGCGCACTGGCGGAAGAGGGTATAAGTGCTGCCGGATCCGGCTTCGCTCAGTTGCTGGACTTCACGTTGAGAAAGGGTTTCCAGACTGCCTTTCGGGCTGACCGAGGCATTGATTACGTGTCTTTGGGTCATGCAGTGATCCTTAAAACGATGTCATCCACAACGCAGCGGATGGCATCCGAATAGTGTGTATCCATGAATGAAGATGGCACGATCTGCGCTATACCGCCATGTCCCGTTGGACTTTGAAAAGATGAAAAGGAGCCCCAGCATAGCTAAAACCCGGTGCGATGCGATAATGCGCCGGCGAGTTTTTTCCGTTGCGCGTTTTGTCACTCAAGGAAGTCATTTTCGATGTTCGAGATTCAGCCGATGGACCCCGCTACCTTTCGTCAGCAGACCCGCCGCAGCACGATCATCATCGCCGTGCTGTTTCTGCTGCTGGCCATGCTGTTTTCGTCTGTCGCGGTGGCGGTATTTGGCGAGCCCGATGGGGATAATCTGCGATTCAACGTGGGCGGGGTATTTGTGGCGTTTCTGCTGACGGCGGCGCTGTTGCGCGGACGTTTCTGGCATCAGACCTGGATGGCCCCGGCGGTGTACAGCTGGCGCCTCAAGCGCAATCTGATGAGCATCACCAATATGATGCATCAGGTAACAGCGGCGGCGCAGAACAACGATCCGACGGCGATGAAGGTGATGCGTTTCTACCACTTGGGACTGCTGCAGATGCATGAGCTGGACGGCAACTCCAGCGATCATGGACAACTGCGTGGCGAAGTCGCACAGCACAAGGCGCGGATGCAGGCGCTGGGCCTTGATCCTGACCAGCCACGCTTCGATCCGCAGTGGCTGGAAACGTTGAAACCGGCCTCGCGTTAAAACGGAATGCGCCGGGCGCGGCGCAGTTTCCACGAACGCAGCAGTCGTGCGTACACCAACAGGTTGACCGCCAGCACCACGCTGCCAAGTGCCAGTTGAATCTGCGGCGTCAGACCGGCCGGGTAGATGATCGGCCAGATGTAATGCTCAATGAAGCCGCCGGCGTATTCGGTCTGCCCGGCCGCGTGGCGCATGAGGTTTTCCCAGTAGGTCAACGGACAGGTCAGGTGCAACACCTCGACCGCTACGCCCCAGGCAGCCGCCGGCAGGTGCAGCCACATCAACCGTGGCCAGCGCAGCACCAGCAGCCCGCCGAACAGTACGAACAAGATGAAACACAAGTGAAACAGCACCAGCCCGTCGGCGGCGATTCGGTACAGCATGGCGTCTTCCTGACGTAAGGGGAGATGGCGCTATGGTACGCCGCGCGGGACAAAATGCGTTGGTGAATCTGGGCGCGCAAAAGTGTTCTACCCTTTAACGATCATCAACTGTTCTGAGGTGAGGTGCACATGGCAACTGAGCAAACGCGCGCGGAAGATGATGAGCCAACGGAAGAAGAAATCGAGCAGCAGAAGAGGCAGGAAAAAACCTGGAAGCATGATGACAGCCGCGAGCTGTCGGACCGCGATCAGGAGCGTCCTCTGAAACCTTGAACAGCGCATACGAAGAGCCCCGCATCAGCGGGGCTCTTCGCGTTTCAGAAGTCTTCCAGCTGCGTGAAATCCGGGTAGGTCGCTCGATACCCCAACGTTCGATCGATCCACGCATTGAGCTCATTGACCATCACCGGCGGATGGCCGGGATAACCCTCGAGGGTGCTGCGCAGGGTGCGTTCGATATCGGGCACGCTGTGCAGGTTTCGGGTCTTGATGTAATGGCCGATAAAACAGTCGAGTTCCAGGCGTTCTGTCTTGGACAGATGGACACACTTCAGGCCGCTGACCTGTTTGATTGCAAAATCGTCGCTCACTTATTTCTCTGCAAGGCTTGAAAGTTGTTGATGGATTCCTGATTTCTTTGACTCTTTGGTCAACTGGTATACCAATCGGAAAGGCGGCGCGCATGCTATCCGCAGCGCGGGGAAATGTATGCATGACTGTCGAAATGTCTGACAGGCGGTTGATTCGCTCAAACGGCTGTTTTACGGAGGTTGTATCGCGGTTGAAACACTTTTTGTAACGCGCGGGATTCAGTGACGGGCTCGCTTGATTAACGCAGCAGTGAAGTAATTATTTAGTCGACTCGTTCTATCAATTGCGCACCTTGATTACGCGTATTACCGACCGCTTTGCCGACCTTGTACCATTCGAAGGCATCACTGAGCTCGCCTTCAAACAGCAGCATCTGCTCGGCGCGCTCCACTGGCGTAGCCGGATCAAGCCATTCCCGAGCCCGCGTCGAATCGAAGACCACCGGGCGGCGATCGTGAATATCGAGGAGGCCGCCCAGGCTGTCAGCGGTGATGATGACGAACCCGTCGTCCTCCCTCGGCGCAACCCCCGGTGCCGGAAACTGGCCGATACCAGCACAGAAAACCGGAGCCTGATCCGCCCGACGAATCAACCAGGGCTGGCGGGATTTTTCCCCGGTATCAACCCATTCAAACCAGTTGTCGACCGGCACAATCAGCCGCTGCCGCCAGATCGCCCGGAAGAACGCGCCGTGGGCGACTTTTTCCACCCGTGCGTTGATGGGCGCGGCACGATCCTTGGCCCAATGCGGCCGCCAGCCCCAGCGCAGATTGTCGGCATGAATAGCCTGTTCGTGCTGATGCAGAACCGCCAGCGCAGTGGTGGGCGCTGCGTTGTAGCGATTGAGCTGCGCATCGCCAACGTGATTGATCAACGCATCGGGGATGCTGAGCACCGCGACGAAATCGTGAATCCCACGGTACTGCGTGAGTCTTCCGCACATGGCTGAAATCTCCTTGAGGAAATTTGAGTCTAGTCGGACATGCCGACGTGCCTGGCCGATGACGCACTGGAACCAGCACCGGAACCAAACCCTGTGTACCTTATCCAACCTGCGCTCGCGGATAGCCGCGCAGGGATGGACAAAGGCGAGGGAGGTTTGCCATTCGACAACACCACGGCCGCGGCCTCGGGGCAAGACATGACATCCGGATGCAAACTTCTTTGTGTTGCGCTCATCGCGCTCGGTCTGGCCGGTTGCATCGCCGCGCCGATTGAAATGACCACGCAAACCGAAACGCGCCTGAAGGCACAGGCCCCCGTACGTTTTCTGCTGACGTTTGACGATGGCCCCAGCGCTTCAGGATGGTGGAATCCCACGGCGACGGTGCTCGACAGCCTCAAAAGCAATCCGCTGCAGGCAGACATCAAAGCCGTGTTTTTCGTGCAGACCCGAGCACCCAGGGCAGGCGACAGCGAGATCGGTCGCAGCCTGATGCGTCGTGAGCACGCCGAGGGACATATCCTCGCGTTTCACACAGCGACTCACTGGCACACCAACCACCGCTCGCTTGATCCACAAGAACTGGAGCAGTCGCTGACCGATGGCAGTGCTGACATTGCCGCTATCACCGGGGCGCCGCCCAAGCTGTTGCGCCCACCGTTCTGGAACTACGACAAGCGCACATTTGCGGCCTATCAAAAACACGGCTTGCACGTCTTGCTCACGGACCTGAGTGCCAACGACGGCAAGATCTGGGGCTTCAACGCCAGCCCTCGGCGTCGGGCGAACATGCTGCGGCAGTTATCGGAAGTGCGCGAGCGCATCGCGGTGGGTCAATTGCCGACCGTGGATGGCGTGATTCCGGTCGTGGTGACGTTCCATGATCTCAATCGCTACACCGCGCGCCACACTCGCGAATATCTGCAGATTCTGCTCGATACCGCCGCGGCGAGCGGGGTCAGACTCGCCGACAAGCCGTTCTACGACGATCAGGCCGCACTGGAAAAAGCCGCGTTGGTGCGTACGGTTCAACAAAGCGCTGAGCCGGTGAATCTGCCCGGTATGTGGAACTGGATCTGGGATCACGACGCGCATTGAATGGCGTGAGTGAGTTGTGATCGGCTTGGCATTCCCGAGCGGGCAATTAACAGACCGTACGTCTATGCTCGATGGATCGATTCTCCGCCTGCGAGGCGCCCGTCCATGCTTGCCATTGCCGATATTTGCCGGATCGTCGAGTCAGGCTTCCCCACGTTCAAGTGTGATTGCACACCGACCGGACAAGGTCTGTTGCGGATCAAGGTGTATGAGCCGGGCAGTGGGCGTGTCGAGTTGTTGCTTGACGGCGTTTCTCCCGAACATCTGGTGACGATTCGCGATATTTCCAATTTCATCGGTGAGTTGCGCACGGAAATCAGCGCCGGTCGCCGGGCGTTCGCCGGCTGATTGTCATAAACGGCGTTGAAAGGCCTGCACGATGCGCCGTGTCGCGTCGTTGGTTTCAAGATTGTGCAGGGCATCGAGCGGATACCAGATGCAATCGACGATTTCATTCTGCGGGCGCACGTCGTCGATGTTGACCACCGACGCCTCATAAACGTGATGTCGCGTACTGCCCGCCTGCAGATCCATCAGATACAGGACGTCCTCGGCATTCAGCCCGGTTTCTTCTTCCAGCTCGCGAACGGCAGCCGCCGCGCGGGTTTCCCCGGGCTCGATCTTGCCTCCGGGCAGCGACCAGTGATGGCGGGGTTTGCGCACCAGGAGGATATGCCGATCCTGTTCGCAAATGACGGTAGCGCGTACTTTCATGAATGCCCTGCTGATGCTTGTCATAAAAATGTAATTAAACTGCAATATTCGAGCCGCAAGCAGATTTAAAGGTTCCCCGTTGATTGGGAGCTACTTGCCCAGCAAAAAGTGCCAGTGGATTGACGAATGCAGGGTGAGTTCGGGTTTACAACGAAGCAGGTACCGGGTGTAAGGTGGGCCTGTACACCGAAAACACCGTTGGCAAAAGGGAGGTGCTTATGAGCATTCCAATGCTGAACAAGCTGCACATGAATGGTTACGATGTGCTCAGTGTGAACAACGGCCCGTGGCGGGTATGCACTCAGGGCGACCGGTTGGCGTCATTCACCAGCAGGGAGGAAGCGATGGCCTATGCGGCGGCGCTTCCTGGTTACAAGCAACGCCCCAAACGGGTGCAAAGCCAGAACGTCAGTTGATGCGTTATAACGAAAGAGCCCCGGTTTCGACCGGGGCTTCTTATTTGTGGCTTTGGAACGCTTGTCAGTGCACCTTGATTCGGCTGATGGTCCGGGCTTTCACCTCCTTGGCATAGATCTGCAATCTCTCTTCGTCGCTTTGCAGGATTTCGCAGGAGCGCAGCACGGTCTGGGCGTCTGCTTCGTTACCTGATTTGCGCAATTGTTCGGCAATGCGTTTGAGGTCGACCGCCGACCATCTCAGGTCTGACGCCACGCTTTGCAAATCCCGTTGAAGTTCGTGTTCGTATTCATTGAGCCGCATGATCACCTCCTGAACGTTCTCGGAAGAAAAGAGTAGTCGCATTTCCCCGGATGCGGCCAAGTCATCTGACGCCCGGCTGAACCGATGTGAAAAATTGTCCAAACGCCGGTAACGGCGGGTTGCCACGATGGATGTGCAAGCGGTTAAACGGTACATTCAGCTTTTTTCCGCACAGGTAAACAACATGCGCGTATGGATCGGCAGTCTGGCACTTGCTCTGTTGACGGGGTGCTCGTTACCGGCGTCGCTGGTGCCGGGCGAGCCAAACCTCAGCAAGGCCAGTGACAAGCCACCCAAGGAATATGCTGCGTGTTTGTTACCGTTGTGGCAGAAGGATGTTGCCAGGACCTCGCAGACGTCGATTTCCAACGGCTACCGGATTACCGCGCCGAGCATTATCACGGCGGATGAGATTCTCGATATCGTCAAATACAAGGACGGTAGCAAGGTGTCCCTCTACCAGGGGCCGCCGTGGGCCAAGTCCGGATCGCTGCGCCAATCGGTGCGTGATTGCCTGTAACCGGGCGCCCGGATCTCAAAAAAGGCAGACACCGAAGTTCGATGTCTGCCTTTTTTCATCGGATGGAGACTCCAGCCAAACGCTCGCAATGAGCTGTGACAGTTGCCCGCGAGGCGCTGCCGAATCCTTGACTAGGCTTTGAATGTCGGCCCGTGACGGGTTCGGCATGACTGAAAGGAGCCTCGGATCATGGATGATCTGGTCAAGGACATCATTCCGCTGTTGCAGTATCTAATCCCAGGTTTTCTATCGACCTGGATCTTCTATTCACTTACGGCATTCAAGCGACCGGATACGTTCGGCCAGATCGTGCAGGCGCTGATATTCACATTTGTGATTCAGGGCGCGGTGTTGGCGGTGGGCAACCTCTGTTTGTGGATTGGCTCGAAGGGTTTTTCATTAGGAAACTGGGATGATCGGGCGCAAACGCTCTGGGCATTTATGTTTTCGCTGATGCTGGGATTGTTTGCCTGTTACCTGGCAACGAGTGACAAATTGCACGGCTGGTTACGTAAGCGAAACGTCACGAAACAATCTTCTTTCCCCAGTGAATGGTTCTGCGCCTTTGCCCAACATGAGCGCTTTATAACCCTGCATTTAAGCGACGAAAGGCGCGTATTTGGCTGGCCGGTCGAGTGGCCACGGGAATCATCAAATGGTCAGTTTGTCATGAAATATCCGCGTTGGCTCACGGATGATGGCCAACCTGCATCTATTGGCGCGGAGTTTTTGTTGATAGATTCCGCGAAAGTCAAATGGGTCGAGTTCAGCCCAGTATCAGAGGGATCAACATGCCAACTGCCAGAGCACCACAACCCATGCCAAAGCATTTAGAGCGACTCTTTGTCGGGCCGGACGGAAAAATGCTCGACGTGCCCTTGATCAAGGGACCCAGTGCGCCGCCGCCTCTGAAACCACGGTCTAGACGATAAACTTCTTCAGCCCCAACCCTGCACCACCGCCCGGCGAATCGCCTCCAGCAACATCGCGAACGCCGGGTTGTCATTGTTCTCCCGCCAGATCAGATGCAGTTCGCTTTGCACCCCTTCGCCCAGATCGATCTCGCGAAACACCACATTCCTGAACACCACGCTGGTAGCGCAACGCGGTACCAGCGCCAGACCCATGCCAGCGTTGACCAGCGCCAGAATCGTCAGCGACGAGCCCAGCCACTGCACGTAATCCGGCGCCACCCGCGCTGAGCGTAGCGTGCCGGTCAACAGTTCGTTGAACGGCGGATAGGCTTCATGGGAGTACATCAGGAACGGTTGTTTATCCAGATCGGCGACAGACACTTCAGTCGCGTTTGCCAACTTGTGCCCGCTGGGCACTGCCAGCACAAATGGTTCGCGCACCAGGCATTCGGTGGAATAGCCCGGTTCCTGCAATGGCGCCCGTGCGATGCCCAGGTCGATACGGCGAGCTCGCAACGCCTCGTGCTGTTGATAGGTGTTCATCTCTGCCAGATCGATTTTCACCTGGGGCTGTTTAAGTCGCGCTTCGGCGATCACCTTGGGCAAAAACTCATACACCGCGCTGCCGACAAACGCGATGTTTACCGAACCAATATCGCCCTCG
Organism: Pseudomonas sp. FP1762; assembly: GCF_030687105.1. Taxonomy (NCBI): domain Bacteria; kingdom Pseudomonadati; phylum Pseudomonadota; class Gammaproteobacteria; order Pseudomonadales; family Pseudomonadaceae; genus Pseudomonas; species Pseudomonas sp. FP1762. The sequence continues at coordinate 3,517,468 of NZ_CP117458.1, read as the reverse complement.
GCAAACCGGCGTGCGGTGATCGCTGCTTGCTGGGCGCGCTCCAGCAGATTCTGCGCTTCAACGAAAAATGCCCGGCCTGCCGCCGTCAGCGCAACGCTGCGTGTGCTGCGGGTGAACAGCTCGACGCCAAGGTGATGCTCCAGCAACTGGATCTGCCGACTCAGCGGCGGCTGCGTCATGTTCAGACGCTCGGCGGCGCGGCGGAAGTTGAGTTCGGTGGCGACCGTGGTAAAGCAGCGCAGTTGGGTGAGTTCGAACATTGATCTAATCCAGGTATCAATCGAATGCCTGTTTAGATTAGACGGGATCAATGCCGGGCGTCCATGATCGGCTCATCGCTTCAAGTCATCCCTAAAAAAACAAGATCGGGAGTCGCCCCTTGAAAACCCTCCAGAGTCCGCCGGACATCACGGTGCTCGCCCGCGCCGCCGCCAAGGTCAAACGCCACGTACTGCCGCTGTTCGTGGTGATGTTCATCGTCAACTACATCGACCGGGTCAATATCGGTTTCGTGCGCAGTCATCTGGAGACCGATCTGGGCATTGGCGCAGCGGCTTATGGACTTGGCGCCGGACTGTTTTTCATCGGTTATGCGCTGTTCGAAGTGCCGTCGAACATGCTGTTGCAGCGCTACGGCGCGCGTGTCTGGCTGACGCGGATCATGTTTACCTGGGGCGCTGCGGCCATGGCCATGGCGTTTGTTCAGGGCGAAACCAGTTTCTACGTGCTGCGCTTTATTCTCGGTGCGGCCGAGGCCGGGTTTTTCCCGGGGATCATTTATTACTTCACCCAATGGCTGCCAGCGTCCGAGCGCGGCAAAACCATGGCGGTGTTTCTCAGCGGCTCAGCGATTGCCTCGGTGATTTCCGGCCCGGTGTCCGGTGCGCTGTTGCATATCAGCGGATTGGGCATGCACGGTTGGCAGTGGATGTTTCTGATCGAAGGCGCGGCTTCGGTGGTGTTGTGCGCATTCGTCTGGTTCTGGCTGCAATCGCACCCGCGCCAAGCCAAGTGGCTGAGCGAGGAAGAGCGAGACGCACTGGTCGCGGCGATTGCCGAGGAGCAGCGCGCTCGTGAAGCGGTACAAGTCGCCAAGCCGTCGATGTTCAAGCTGTTGGCTGACCGACAGATCGCGCTGTTCTGCTTCATCTATTTTTCCATTGCCCTGACCATTTACGGCGCGACGTTCTGGTTGCCGAGCATGATCAAGAAGATGGGCAACCTCGGTGATTTCCAGGTCGGGCTGCTCAATTCGATTCCGTGGATTATTTCGATTGTCGCCATGTACGGCTTCGCGGCGCTGGCCGGCAAGTGGAAATTCCAGCAGGCCTGGGTCGCGCTGACCCTGGTGATCGCCGCCATCGGTATGTTCATGTCGACCACCGGCGGGCCGGTGTTTGCCTTTGTCGCGATCTGCTTCGCCGCCATCGGTTTCAAAGCGGCGTCGGCGCTGTTCTGGCCGATTCCGCAGAGCTATCTGGATGCGCGCATTGCTGCGGCGGTGATCGCGCTGATCAACTCCATCGGCAACCTTGGCGGCTTCGTCGCGCCGACCGCGTTCGGCATCCTTGAACAAACCACCGGCTCCATCGAGGGCGGCCTGTATGGCCTGGCGGCGACATCGCTGATCGCTGCCGTGGTGATCTTCTTCGCCCGCACGGCGCCTGGCGCCAAAGGTAAAACCCCGGCAAAGCCAAGTGACGAAGCCGCCGTTGTGGCGCCGGCTCGTCCGGCTGCGAGCCACTGAATCGATTGTTGATCTGTCAGGAGCGTTATCTTGAAAATCACCCGTGTCAGCGTCACCCCGATTGCCTTTCGCGATCCGCCACTGCTCAACGCCAGCGGCATCCACGAACCCTTTGCTCTGCGTTCGATCATCGAGATTGAAAGTGACAACGGCTACATCGGCCTCGGCGAAAGCTACGGGGATGCTCCGGCGCTGGCGATCCAGCAACAATTGCAGAGCCAGTTGATCGGCCTCGATCCGTTCAACCTCAATCAATTGCGCGCGATCGTGCAGGCCACCGTGGCGGCGAATAAACCCGTCAGCGTCGCTGGTGCCGAACTGGCCCCCGGTTCCCATGCCAGCAAAGCGGTGAGCAATGCCTACTCGGCATTCGAAGTAGCGTTTCTCGATTTGCAGGCGCACTACCTGAACGTGCCGCTGGTGGACCTGCTCGGCGGCGCGATCCGCGATGAAGTGCCGTTCAGCGCCTACCTGTTTTTCAAATACGCCGAACACATCGACTCCCCCTACAAGCCAGATAACTGGGGCGAAGCGCTGAGCGAGCAACAGATCGTCGCGCAGGCAGCGCGGATGATCGAAGCGTACGGATTCAAGAGCATCAAGCTCAAGGCCGGCACCTTGCCGCCGGAGCATGAAGTGGCTTGCATCAAGGCACTGAAGAAAGCCTTTCCGGGATTCCCGCTGCGCATCGATCCGAACGGCAACTGGTCGCTGGAGACGGCGATTCGCATGGCCGAACTGCTCGGCGATGATCTGCAGTATTACGAAGACCCGACCCCGGGCCTTGATGGCATGGCCGAACTGCACAAGCGCACCGGTCTGCCCTTGGCGACCAATATGGTCGTCACCGATTTCGACGAGTTCCGCCGCAGCGTTGCGCAGAACAGCGTGCAAATCGTCCTCGCCGACCACCATTACTGGGGTGGCCTGCGGGATACGCAGACGCTGGCAAAAATGTGCGACGTGTTCGGCCTTGGCGTGTCGATGCATTCCAACTCGCACCTGGGCATCAGCCTGATGGCCATGGCGCACGTCGCGGCGGCGGTGCCGAATCTGGATTACGCCTGCGACACCCATTACCCGTGGCAGGAGCCGGACGAGGAAGTGATCAAGGGCGGCAAGCTGCCGATTGTCGATGGCTGTGTGAAGATCAGCCGTGCGCCGGGGTTGGGGCTGGAACTGGACCATGAGCAACTGGCCAAGCTGCATGACCAGTACCTGACGTGCGGGATTCGCCAGCGCGATGATGTGCGGCAGATGCAGCGGTACAAGGCGGATTGGCGGGCGGTCAAGCCGAGGTTTTAAGTTCGTTGCGACTGGCTTCTTCGCGAGCAGGCTCGCTCCCACACTTGACATACGTTTCCCTGTGGGAGCGAGCCTGCTCGCGAATGGCCGCGACTCGATCCTTCAGAGGGTATCAATCAGCCAATCCCTGAACGCCTTCAACGAAGGCAAATTCTCATTACGCGGCGGATACACCAGGTAATAGCTGCGTCGGCTGGTAATCGGCTCGCCCAGTTGCAGCAATTCGCCCTTGAGCAATTCGTCTTCGACCAGAATTCGCGGCACCAGGCCAACACCGATATTGGCGCGTACCGCCTGGATCAAGTGCGAGGTCATTTCAAAGCTCGGTCCGATCCGCATGCTGCGATGCGCAAGTTGGTGATGGCTGAACCATTCCGCCCACGCCTGGGCATTGCTGCTGACGTTGAGCAATAACTGCCCGGCAATGTGCTGCTCAGCTTCATCGCGTTCAGCTGCCGACAACTGCGCGCTGGCAATGGCCACCAGCTCCTCGGTGTGCAGGGGCAGGGCGGTCAGGCCTGGCCATTCTCCGCCGCCGACGCAGATGGCGGCGTCGATTTCGCTGGTGTCGAAGTCGATGGTTTCGATCCGCGAGTGCAGGTGCACGGTCATGCCCGGGTGCGCCGTGTAGAAATCCTTAAGCCGTGGAAGCAGCCATTTCGAGCCGAAGGTCGGCAGCGTCGCCAGGCGCAGGCTGTGGATGCCCGAACCAAACGCCATTGCCTGCAAGGTTGCGCTGCGAATCTGCCCGAGGGCTTCGCTGAGTTCGCGCTGATACATGCGACCGACATCGGTCAGCACCACCTGCCGGCCTTCGCGGCTGAACAAGCGCATGCCGAGCATCTTCTCGAGAATCTGTACCTGACGGCTGACCGCGCTCTGCGTCAGTGACAGTTCATGGGCGGCGCGGGTGTAGCTCTCGTGACGAGCGGCGGCCTCGAAAGCCAGCAGCAGCGACATGGACGGCGTGAGGGTACGCGGATTCATTCGTAAAACTCATCGATAGCGGGTCGAAATTACGCTTGTTCCATGGCTGGCCAGCAATGAACATGGGCGCAATCAGATGGCGGAGCCTGACGCAATCATTCCTTGCGCACAACTGTTCACCGCCACACAGCCCGATTTGACCGAGATGACCTGACCGATGATTGCCCAGCTGTCGCCCGCCAAAGCCTTGACCGGCGATTACCAACAATTCCTCTCGGCCCTGAAAGACAGCGGCTTTCGCGGTGAAATCAGCGCTGATTACGCCAGCCGCGTGGTACTCGCGACCGACAACTCGATCTATCAACGCCTGCCGCAAGCGGCGGTGTTTCCGCTGGATGCGGACGATGTGGCGCGGGTGGCGCGGCTGATTGGCCAACCGGCGTACGAGAAAGTGGTGATCACCCCGCGTGGCGGTGGCACCGGCACCAACGGTCAATCGCTGACGGACGGTATCGTCGTCGACCTGTCGCGGCACATGAATCGCATTCTGGAAATCAACGTTGAACAGCGCTGGGTGCGGGTGCAGGCCGGGGTGGTCAAGGATCAGCTCAACGCCGCGTTGAAATCCGCCGGGCTGTTCTTCGCCCCGGAACTGTCGACCTCGAACCGCGCCACGGTCGGCGGCATGATCAACACCGACGCCAGTGGCCAGGGCAGTTGCACCTACGGCAAAACCCGCGACCATGTGCTGGAACTGGAGATGATCCTGCGCGGCGGCGAGCGTTTGCACGGTTTGCCGCTGACGGAGGACGAGCTTGAAACGCAGTGCGCCCGCGACGATCGGGTCGGCGAAGTCTATCGTTGTGCGCGGCAGATCATTGATGAACAGGGCGAGCTGATCAAGGCACGCTTTCCGGATCTCAACCGCTGCTTGACCGGTTATGACCTGGCGCACCTGCGTGAGGCCGACCAGCGCTTCAACCTCAACAGCGTGCTGTGTGGCGCGGAGGGCTCGCTGGGCTTCGTCGTCGAAGCGCGGCTCAACGTGCTGCCGATTCCCAAGCACACGATGCTGGTGAATATCCGCTACGCCGGGTTCATGGATGCCCTGCGCGATGCGCGGGCGTTGATGGCGCTCAAGCCGTTGTCGATTGAAACCGTCGATTCCAAGGTCTTGCTGCTGGCGATGCAGGACATCGTCTGGCACGGCGTTGCCGAATATTTTCCCGAAAACCCTGAGCGACCGACTCTGGGCATCAATCTGGTCGAGTTCTGTGGTGACGACCCGCAAGACTTGCAGCGCCGCGTCGAAGCGTTCCTCGAACATCTGCAAAGCGACCGCACGGTGGAGCGCCTCGGGCATACGCTGGCGGTCGGTCAGGCAGCGGTGAACAAGGTTTACGGCATGCGCAAACGGGCGGTGGGCCTGCTCGGCAACGTCGCCGGCGAAGCCCGCCCGCAGCCGTTCGTTGAAGACACCGCAGTGCCGCCGCAGCATTTGGCCGAATACATCGCCGAGCTGCGCGAGCTGCTCGACAGCCACGGTTTGCAGTACGGTATGTTCGGCCATGTCGACGCCGGCGTACTGCACGTGCGGCCGATTCTCGACATGAAAGACCCGCAGCAAGCGGCGCTGGTACGCCCGGTGTCCGATGGCGTCGCCGCGTTGACCCAGCGCTACGGCGGCCTGCTCTGGGGCGAGCATGGAAAGGGCCTGCGTTCGGAGTACGCGCCGGCATTCTTCGGCGAGTTGTACCCGGCACTGCAAGCCTTGAAAGCCGCGTTCGACCCGTTCAACCAGTTCAATCCGGGCAAAATCGCCACGCCGGCCAACAGCGGATCGGCACTGCTGAAGATCGACGAAGTGACTCTGCGCGGCGAGCTGGATCGGCAGATTGACGAGAAAGTCTGGCAAAGCTACGGCGCGGCCATGCACTGCAATGGCAACGGCGCCTGCTACAACTTCGATCCTGATGACGCCATGTGCCCGTCGTGGAAAGCCACCCGCGAACGCGCGCAGTCGCCCAAGGGCCGCGCTTCGCTGATTCGCGAATGGCTGCGGTTGCAGGGCGAGGCGGGCGTCGACGTGCTTTCGGATGCGATCCGCAAACCGGCGTTTTTCCCCACGCTGTGGCAGCGCTGGCGCAACAGCCGCGATCCGTCGGCGGACTTCTCCCATGAAGTGTATGACGCCATGGCCGGTTGTCTGGCCTGTAAATCCTGCGCGGGGCAGTGCCCGGTCAAGGTCAACGTGCCGGAATTCCGCTCGCGCTTTCTTGAGCTGTACCACAGCCGTTATCTGCGGCCGGCACGGGACTATCTGATTGCCTCGCTGGAATACACCATTCCCTATATGGCGCGGATTCCGGCGCTGTACAACGGTGTGATGGGCGCCGGCTGGGTGCGTGGCGCACTGGCGCGGATCGGTGGCATGGTCGATGTGCCGTTGCTCAGCCGTTTCGATTTCCACGCAGCGATGCGCCGTTGGCAGGTGCAGCCAGCAACGGTTGCAACGCTGTCGGCGCTGACCCCAGAGCAACGCGAACGCAGCGTGGTTATCGTGCAGGACGCCTTCACCCGCTACTTCGAAGCGCCGCTGCTGGCTGATCTGGTCGAGCTGATTTCGCGGTTGGGTTATCAGGTGTATCTGGCGCCGTTCAGCGCCAATGGCAAACCGCTGCATGTGCAGGGCTTTCTCTCGGCGTTCAATCGCGCGGCTTTGCGTAATGCTGAGCAGTTGCAGGCGCTGGCGCAGACCGGGGTGCTTTTGCTGGGGCTGGATCCGGCGATGACTCTGGTCTATCGCCAGGAATACCTGAAAGTACCGGGCCTGAATGAATGTCCTGAAGTGGCGCTGGTGCAGGAATGGTTGCTCAAGGTCATGCCAGAACGGACGCCTGATGCTCAGCCGAAAGCGTTCCGTCTGCTCGCCCATTGCACGGAGAAAACCAACGCGCCGGCCGCGACCCGCCAGTGGGAACAGGTCTTCGAACGTGCCGGACTGAAGCTGGCCACACAAGCCATCGGTTGCTGCGGCATGTCCGGTACTTACGGCCACGAAGCACGTAATCGCCAGACCTCGGCAGTCATTTATGAGCAATCGTGGGCGCGTCAGGTGCAGGCTTCGGCGGAGCAGGGCGAGGCGTTGGCGACCGGCTATTCCTGCCGCAGCCAGGTCAAGCGCCAGTCGGATCAGGCGCTGCGCCATCCGTTGCAGGTGCTGCTCCAGACGCTGCGTCGCTGACCGTGTCGCTGGTGTCCTTGTCCCAAATCAGGCGCGGGTCGAAACTCATCGCCGCGAGCATGGTGAAGACCACGACCAGGCCGAAGAACAGGATGCCCGGTCGTGGCTCGATATCGCCCAGCGCCTGGAATTTCACCAGCGCTGCGACCAGCGCGACCACCAGCACATCGAGCATCGACCAGTAACCGATCAGCTCGACGAAGCGATACAGCTTGGAACGCTCCTTGCGCGCCCAGTCGCTGTTGCGCTGCACGGTGACGAGCAGCAAGGTCAGGGCGACGAATTTGACCCCCGGCACCGCGATGCTGGCGATGAAAATGATCAGCGCAATATCCCACGCCCCGGCTTCCCAGAACTCCAGCACGCCGCTCATGATCGTGCTGTCGGCACCGTTGCCAAGCATCACCGTATTCATCACCGGCAGCAGATTGGCGGGAACATAAAACGCCAGCGCGGCGAGCATGTACGCCCAAGTGCGCGCCAGCGAATTGGTCTTGCGCCGGTGCAACGGCGCATCACAGCGCGGGCACTGGTGTGGCTCGTCGGTCATGTCACAGGCCAGGCCACAGCTGTGGCACAGGCACAGGTTGAGTTCGCTGGCGGTCGGTGGACGCTTCATAAAATGTCCCACAGTTCGCGAATGTCCCGGCCGGCAATGCGGATCATCATCAGGCTCAGCACCGCCAGGGCGAACAGGCCGATCCCGGGCAGTACATCGAGCAGTCCGGCGAGTTTGAACACCGCGACCATCGCCCCCAGCAGACACACTTCGAGCATGCTCCACGGGCGCAGGGTTTCCAGCCAGCGCATGCACAGGTTGAATCCCGGTGCCCGACGCAGGCCGAGGGCAAAACTCAACACCCAGACCAGCAACACCAACTGAAATGCCGGGGCGATGATGATCGCAATCGCCGTGACCATTGCAATGAACGTAATCGGCCCCTGACTCAGAGCAAGCACCGAATCCCAAAGGGTTGCGCTGTTTTTCATGCCTTTGAGGCTGATGCTCATCACCGGGTAGAAATTGGCGAACAGCCACAGCATCGCCGCCGTGAACGTCAGCGCCAGACGCTGCTCGATGGTCAGGCCGTTGAAGCGCTGCAGCACGCCACCGCAGCGCACGCACAGGGTTTTCTGGTGTTGGGCGAGCACGACTTTCTCGTACACACAATCACAGTGCTCGCAAATGATCAGGTGTTCGGTGTTGACCATGGACAACGCTCGAGGAGGGCCGCGACGGCAGGGCAGACCTGTTCACTATAGAAGGCCGGGGCCGATGGGCAACCTTGATCCTGACTTGTTTGGGTTTTGCTTTTTTGATGTTATAAGGTAACGCTAATTTGCGGGCGGCGTTGCGGCCGTCCGGTGTTATTCCTCTCGATTGCGAAAGATCCATGACCCCTGTGCTTCCCCGTTCTGCCCCATTGACGACTGGCCGGCTGCTGTCCATTGATGCGCTCAGAGGCCTGGTGATCCTGTTCATGCTGCTCGATCACGTGCGCGAAACCTTCCTGCTGCACCGCCAGGTCTCCGATCCGATGGACATCGCCAGCACCGAGCCGGCGCTGTTTTTCAGCCGCACGCTGGCGCATCTGTGTGCGCCAGTGTTCGTCTTGCTGACCGGTTTGTCGGCATGGCTCTACGGCGAAAAATACGCCGGCAAAGCCGATGTCAGCGCGTTTCTGTTCAAGCGCGGATTGTTCCTGGTAGCGCTGGAATTCACCTTGGTCAACTTCGCCTGGACCTTCCAGTTGCCGCCCAGCGTGATCTACCTGCAAGTGATCTGGGCGATCGGCCTGAGCATGATCGCGCTGGCGCTGCTGGTCTGGTTGCCACGTGCGCTGCTGCTGACGCTGAGCCTGGCGATCATCGCCGGGCACAACTTGCTTGATACGCTGCATTTCCCGGTCGAGTCGGCGCTGCATGCGCCTTGGGCGATTCTGCATGATCGAGGCTGGATCGAGATCAGCGACACCCTGCGCCTGCGCACCTCGTACCCGCTGCTGCCGTGGATTGGTGTAATCGGCCTGGGCTATGCGCTGGGGCCGTGGTTTGCTCGGGGCATGGACGCGGCGGTGCGTCAGCGTCGTTTGCTGATTGCCGGGGTCGCTGGATTGCTGGGATTTATGGTGCTGCGCTTGATTAACGGCTACGGCGAAAAACCGTGGGCGATCAACGATTCGCTGGTGCAGACGCAGATGAGCTTTTTCAATATCACCAAATATCCGCCGTCGCTGCTGTTCATCGCGCTGACTGTGAGCGTGGGGCTGTTGCTGTTGCTCGCCTTTGAGCGCGTGCAGAGTCGCCGCTGGATTGGCTGGCTGACGGTGTTCGGCTCGGCACCGATGTTTTTCTATCTGCTGCACTTGTATGTGTTGAAGGTGTTGTACCTGATCGGCGTGGCGCTGTTCGGCCTGAATCAGGGCAGCTATTTCGGCTTTTCGACGGTGACGGCGGTGTGGCTGGCGGCAGTGATTCTTGCCGTGGTGCTGTTCCCGGCAGTGCGCTGGTTCTCTGTATTGAAAGCGCGGCGGCGGGACATCAGCTGGTTGAAATATCTGTAAATTGCGTGGACGTGTGGGAGTGAGCTTGCTCACGAAAGCGGTGAATCAGCCGGTATAAATGCTGGCTGATGCACCGCCATCGCTGGCAAGCCAGCTCCCACAGGGTTCTATGGGGTTTGCTGTATCAGTTTCCACCGCAGTATTTGTGGGAGCTGGCTTGCCAGCGATGGCGCCGGTGGATTCGGCATCTTCATCGCTTGATGCACCGCTTTCGCGAGCAGGCTCGCTCCCACAGGTTTTACAGCATCCGGCTTATTTACGATCCAGCCACACGGTCTGCGCGTTGCAGAATTCCCGTACGCCAAAGTGCGACAGCTCACGACCGAAGCCGCTTTTTTTCACGCCGCCGAAGGTCACACGCGGATCGCTGGCGGAGTAGCCGTTGATGAACACGCCGCCGGTTTCCAGTTCACTGGTCAGTTGCTCAGCCAGCGCCACGTTCGCGGTGTAGATAGTCGCGGTCAGGCCGAAATCGCTGTCGTTGGCCAAGGCCACGGCGTGTGCGCAATCGCGGGCGGTGATGATCGAAGCGACCGGGCCAAACAGCTCTTGCTTGAACGAAGTCATGCGGTCGGTCACATCGGCTAGTACGGTCGGTTCGTAGAAGTTGCCGGCGCCCTCGGCTTTTCTGCCGCCGAGCAGCAGCTTCGCGCCTTCCTCCAACGTGTCACGCACTTGCTGATCCAGTTCATCACGCAGATCGAAGCGCGCCATCGGCCCGATATAGGTGTCCGCATTCAGCGGATCGCCCACCTTCAACTGGCGTGTCGCTTCAACGAACTTGCGGGTGAACTCTTCGACAACACCTTCCTCGATGATCAGACGTTTGGCAGCCGCGCAAACCTGGCCGGAGTTCTGATAACGACCGACCACCGCCGCGTGCACCGCCTCATCCAGATCAGCATCGTTGAGCACGATGAACGGATCGGAGCCGCCGAGTTCCAGCACGCATTTCTTCAATGCCGCACCGGCCTGAGCACCGATGGCCATGCCGGCGCGGACGCTGCCAGTCAGGGTCACGGCGGCGATGCGCGAATCGGCAATGGCGCTGGAAACGCCTTCCGGGGTGACGTTGATCACTTCAAACACGCCCTCGGGGAAACCGGCGCGGACGAACGCATCGCGCAGCAGGTAAGCGCTGCCCATCACGTTCGGCGCATGCTTGAGCACGTAAGTGTTGCCAGCGATCAACGTCGGCACCGCGCCGCGCAGCACTTGCCAGATCGGGAAATTCCACGGCATCACCGCCAGAATCGGCCCCAGCGGACGATACTCGATACGCGCTTTGCCGCCTTCAACCTGGGTCGCCTCAGCGTCGAGCATGGCCGGGCCGTGTTCCGCGTACCACTCGCAGAGCTTGGCGCATTTCTCGATTTCGCCACGGGCCTGGGCGATCGGCTTGCCCATTTCCTGGGTGATCATGGTTGCCATCGCTTCTGAGGTTTCACGCAGCGCGCCGGCGAGGGCGGTCAAAAGGCGCGAACGATCCTGCAGCGGCTTGCGCTTCCACTTGCCAAAAGCGAAGGCAGCGCGAGTCAGTGCCGCATCAAGGGCAGCGGCGGATTCGAACGCGTATTGCCCGATCTGCTCGCCGGTGGCGGGGTTGATCGAGATGGCGTGGGTCTGGCTGGAAATCTGGCTCATTGACGTTGTCCTGTAGGTTCGTCGGATGGGCCTAGAGTAGGGTGGCGTTAGTTTTCTGGAAACTGAATAATAGAGATCGTTTCTTTCACGATCGGAGAATGACTGTGGATCTGGTGCAACTGGAAATCTTCAAAGCCGTGGCCGAGCACGGCAGCATCAGCGCCGCCGCCACGCAGATTCATCGCGTGCCGTCGAACCTGACCACGCGGATCAAACAGCTGGAGCAGGACCTCGGCGTTGATCTGTTTATCCGCGAGAAAAGCCGTCTACGCCTGTCGCCAGCCGGGTGGAGTTTTCTCGAATACACGCGGCGTATTCTCGATCTGGTGCAGGAAGCCCGCGCTACGGTCGCGGGGGAGGAACCCCAGGGCGCGTTCCCGTTGGGCTCGCTGGAAAGTACCGCAGCGGTACGTATTCCCGAACTGTTGGCGGCGTACAACCAGCAGCACCCGAAGGTCGACCTTGACCTGTCCACCGGGCCATCGGGGACGATGATCGACGGCGTGCTGTCCGGGCGTCTGGCTGCCGCATTTGTCGACGGCCCGGTGCTGCATCCGGCCCTGGAAGGGGTGCCGGCGTTCGAGGAGGAAATGGTCGTCATCGCGCCGCTCAATCATTCACCGGTCGAACGTGCGGCGGACGTTAACGGCGAGAATATCTACGCCTTCCGCTCCAACTGTTCCTACCGGCATCATTTCGAAAAATGGTTCAGCACTGACGCTGCCGTACCCGGCAAGATCTTCGAAATGGAGTCCTACCACGGCATGCTCGCCTGCGTCAGCGCCGGTGCCGGCCTGGCGCTGATGCCGCGCAAAATGCTGCAGAGCATGCCCGGCAGCGCGACGGTCAGCGTCTGGCCGCTGACGGCGGACTTCCGCTATCTGACCACCTGGCTGGTGTGGCGACGGGGCACCGTGTCGCGCAGTCTGAGCATGTTCGTGCGCTTGCTTGAAGAGCGTGGCGTGGTGCGTGAGCAAGCCTGATCGAGCGTGTCTTTATGGCGTGCCGTTGCGCCCGTACAAACGATAACCGTCGCGCTGATTCAGGCGATCGTAATAGGCGCGCACCGCAGCCAGATTCCCGTGATCGAGCGGCGTTTCGAACCAGCGATTCACTGACAGCCCGATCGGAATGTCCGCCAGGGAAAACTGCTCGCCACTGACGTAAGCGCCAGTCTTCTCCAGTTGGCGATCGAGGATTTGCATGTTGCGCGTCCAGTCCCGGCAGCCGGCGGCCAGGGCATTGCGATCCTGATAGTCCGGCGACTTGCGCACCAGCGCCATCAGCGGATACGACCACGAGCGATTCAGCTCCGAGGCCTGCCAGTCGGTCCACTGATCGACCCGCGCCCGGGCAACAGGCTCAGCGGGATACAAATGCGCGCCGCCGTAACGCGTCGCCAGATAACGAATGATCGTGTTTGATTCCCACAAGGTGAAATCGCCGTCCTGGATCACCGGCACCATGGCGCAGGGATTCAGCGCGAGAAACTCCGGCGTGTTTGGCGACTTGAAACCCGAACCCCAGTCTTCGCGCTCGAACGGGATGTCCAGTTCGGCACAGGTCCACAGCACTTTGCGCACGTTGATCGATGAGGCTTTGCCGAGTAGTCGCAGCATGGGATTTCCTTCTCCGGGTAGTGGACGCAGAAAAATACCATAGCGCAAAACACAAGGCCCGCATTGCGCGGGCCTTGGTTCATCAGCATCTGACTACGGCTTTTGCCGGGCGGGATTACCGGTTGAGGAACGCCAGCAGATCCTCATTCAACGCCTGCGCATGGGTTACGGCGAACCCGTGCGGCGCGCCGGCGTAAACCTTCAACTCAGCGCCTTTGATTTGCGCAGCGGCCTGCTTGCCGGTGGTTTCGAACGGCACGATCTGGTCGCCGTCACCATGGATCACAAGGGTCGGCACGTCGATCTTGGCCATGTCCGGGCGGAAGTCGGTTTCCGAGAACGCGGTCACGCAATCGACGGTGCCCTTGAGCGAGGCCATCAGCGCGATGTTCAGGGTTTGCGTGAGCACGCCGTCAGAGACTTTCTGGCCCTGATTGGTGCCGTAGAACGGCGCGTTGAAATCAGCGATGAATTGCGCACGATCCTTCAGCAGGCCGGCCTTGATGCCGTCGAACACCGATTTGTCGACGCCGTCGGCGAAGTCGGCTTTCTTGCCGAACAGCGGCGTGACCGCGCCGAGCAATACCAGGCCGGCAACACGCTCGCTGCCGTGGCGGGCGATGTAGCGGCTGACGTCGCCGCCACCCATGGAGAAGCCGACCAGAGTTACGTCGCGCAAGTCCAGATGGTTGATCAAACCGGCGATGTCATCGGCGAAAGTGTCGTAGTCGTAGCCGGTCCACGGCTGCTCCGAGCGACCGAAACCACGGCGGTCGAAGGCGATGGTGCGGTAGCCGCGACTGCTCAGGTACTCCATCTGGTATTCCCACATGTCGGCATCCAGCGGCCAGCCGTGGCTGAACAGCACGGGCTTGCCGCTGCCCCAGTCCTTGTAATAGATCTCGGTGCCGTCTTGGGTTTTGAAGGTGCTCATGCAAACTCCTTGTGATCGTGTGTGGCAAGAATAGATGCCGAATGGGCAACGGCCACTATCCGCGCAAAACGCGCCCGCCACTTGTACGCAGGTGCTGGTTTCACCCGTATGAAAGCGCGGCAAATCCCGATGAGCGGAACAAACTTAAGTTTGACGTCAAAATGATGGCCCTCTAATATCGCGCCACTATTTTGATGTCACTTTTTATGTCGAGGGATCGAACATGTTTTCACCCGCCTTCACGGCGCGGTTGTGCCTGGCGCTGCTCTGCCTTTCTCCGCTTGAATCTGCCTGGGCCGCGCCCACTCCTGGTGAAACCGACCTGATCCGCGAACGTCAGAACCGTTTGCTCGAAGAGCAGCAGCGGCGCCTCGAAGAACTCAAGGATCTGCCCGGCAAAGACGCCAAACCGGCGCAACCGACAGCACCCGCCGATACGCGCTGCTTCACCATCAAGGACATCGAGCTCAAGGGCGCCGACAGCCTCTCGGAGCGCGACAAGGCGCGGCTGCTCAAGCCTTATATCGGCGAATGCCTCGGCGTGCCGCAGCTCAACGAGCTGCTCAAAGTCATCACCGATCACTACATCGACAAAGGTCTGGTCACCAGCCGCGCTTATCTGCCGCAACAGGATCTGTCCGCCGGGCACCTGAAAGTGCTCGTGGTCGAAGGCAAACTCGAAGGCATGAAAGGCGCAGAAAACAGCCGGCTCTCGGATCGCGAACTGGCCATGGCCTTTCCCGGCAAAAGCGGTGAACTGGTCAACCTGCGCAAGATCGAGCAGATGGTCGACCAGCTCAATCGCCTGCCGTCCAACCAGGCCAAAATGGAGCTGGCGCCGGGGCAGAATGTCGGCGGCAGCGAGGTGCGCGTGACCAACACGCCGCAGAAGCCATGGCGCGCCGGCCTGTCGCGCAGCAACGATGGCCAGCGCAGCACCGGCGAGCAGCAGTGGGGCACGTCGTTCGACTGGGACAGCCCGCTGGGTCTGGCCGACCAGCTGAGCCTGCGCGGCGGTCACGATGCGATGACCGATCACCAGCACACCTCCAACAACGCCATGCTCAATTACAGTCTGCCGTGGGGCTGGTGGACGTTCAGTTACACCTACAGCCAGAGCGAGTACCGCTCGCAGATTGCCGCCAACGGCTACAACTTCAAGCAGACCGGCGACAGCGAAAACCATCAGTTGCGCGCCGAACGCGTGATCCATCGCGACGCGGTCAGCAAGACCTCCCTCAGCGCGGGACTTTCGTACCTGCGCAGCAACAACTTCATCGAAGACAGCAAACTCAAACTGAGCAGCAATCGCATCAGCGAAGCCCAATTCGGCTTCAACCACGGCCGTCGTGTCGGCAGCGCGTTCGTCAACTTCGACGCTGGCATGCAGGAGGGCATCGGCGCTTTCGATGCGCAGGGCAGTCACGATCCCGGCCCCGGCGAACCGGACGCACGCTATCGCAAATACACCGCAACCCTGAGCTATTTGCAGCCGTTCAAATTGCTCGGTGAATCCTTCAGCTTCAGCAGCCTGATGACCGGCCAGCGCAGCGAAGATGTGCTGTTCAGCCCACAACGCACCAGCCTCGGCGGCTCGGCGTCGATCCGTGGCTACAAGGATCAATCGCTGTCTGGCGACAGCGGTGGTTACTGGCGCAACGACCTGCGCTGGAGCCGCCCGGTGACTGCCGAATGGCTGCAACCGGTGTTCGCCGAGTACGGCACCAGCCTCGGTTACGACCAAGGCGTAATTCGCGGCGATCGCTACAACGGCGATCAGCACGGACGCATGTCGAGCAACTCGCTGGAGCTGTTCGCACGTGGTCAGCATGTGGCCGCCAGCGTGACTTTCGCGCATTCCCTGGAACGACCCGACGCGCTGACTGAGCGTGAAGCGCCGATCTATTTCCGCCTGGACTTTTTCATCTAAACGCTAGTAATCGGGGTCATTGACATGGACGTTCGCCAGTTTGCCTTCCTCGCAGATCAGCCGAGTGCGGTCGTGAAAAACCGTGAGTTGTTTCTCGGCATGCCCAAACGCGGACTGGCGTTCCTGCTGGCCAACGTCATGCTCTGGCAGCCGCTGTGGGCACAGGCCGATGGCATCGTCGTGGCCAACCCGAATACCACGCTCGACCGTGCCGGCAACGGCGTGCCGATCGTCAACATCGCCACGCCCAACGCCAGTGGCCTGTCGCATAACCAATTCCACGATTACAACGTCGGCGCACAGGGCGTCATCCTCAACAACGGCGCAGCGCAAACATCGAACACGCAACTGGGCGGCCACGTCATCGGCAACCCGAACCTGAAAAACAGCGGTTCGGCGCAGGCGATTCTCAACGAAGTCATCAGCGGCAACCCGAGTCAGTTGCGCGGTTACACCGAAGTAGCCGGGCAGTCGGCGCGGGTCATCGTCGCCAACCCCTACGGCATCACCTGCAATGGCTGCGGTTTTATCAACGCACCTCGGGTGACGCTGACTACCGGTAAACCAGTGCTGGAAAACGGTCGGCTGGATCGCTTTCAGGTCGATCAAGGCAGCGTGGCTATCGAAGGCGCGGGCATCAACGCAACCAATATCGACCGCTTCGAAATCATCACCCGCAGCGCGAAAATCAATGCGCAGATTCAGGCACAGAACCTGACCATCGTCGCCGGTCGCAACGACGTTAACGCCGACAGCCTCAACGCCACGGCCCGCGCCGACGACGGCAGCGCCAAACCGCAACTGGCCATCGACTCCTCGGCACTCGGCGGCATGTACGCCGGGGCGATCAAACTGGTCGGCACCGAGGCCGGCGTCGGGGTGAAACTCGACGGCAAACTGATCGCCAGCGGCGGTGATATTCAGCTGGATGCCAATGGTCAATTGAGCCTGGTCGACACTTCGGCCACCGGCGCGGTCAACGTCAAAGCTGCCAGCCTCGACGCGCAAGCTCCGATTTACGCCGGCACATCGCTCAACGTACAGACCCAAGGCAACCTGACCAACCGCCAGACCTTGGCCGCCCGCGACAGCGTGATGCTCAGCGCCGGTGGGCAACTGACCAACGCCGGCGCCATTGAAGCTGGCGTCAACGCAGACGGCAGCCGTAACAACAGCGGTGATCTGAGCCTGAGCGCACAGGCCATCAACAACAGCGGCAAAGACCTCACCGCCAGCCGCAACCTGAGGGTCAACGCAACGCAGATCCTGAACAATCAAAGCGGCACGCTCAGCGCGCAAAACATCAACATCAGCGGCGGCATGCTCAACAACCGTAGCGGGCAGATGCTCGGTGATCTGGGCCTGAACATCGACCTGAGCGGGGCGCTGGACAACCGTGATGGGGTTCTTGGTTCGGGGCGTTTGGTCAATCTCAAAGCCGCGAGTCTGGATAACCGCGAGGCCGGTGCGGTGGTCAGCGATGGCAGCCTGACGGCGCGCATCAGTGGCACCCTCGACAACCGCAACAAAGGTGACATCTCGGCCAAAGGCGCCCTTGATCTGCAGGCCGGCACGCTGCTCAACAGCGACGGCAAAGTAATCGGTAAAAACACGCTGGCCCTGCGCGGTGATGTGGTCGATAACAGGGGCGGTGTGATCCAGGCTGACCAGCAACTGAACCTTAACGTCGCACAACTGGATAACCGCGAAAAGGGTGTGATCAGCGGCAAACAAGGCCTGACCTATGTGGGCACTCGTCTGGACAACAGCGGTGGTCTGCTCAGCGCAGCCGGCGCGGTCAACCTTACCGCCGCAGAGATTCAAAACGCTGCCGGGCGCATTGCCAGCCAAAGCGACTTGCTGGCAACCATCGGCCTGCTGCAGCAACAGGGCGGCGAACTGGTCGCGCAAGGCAATCTGAGCCTGAGCGGCAAGTCCCTCGATAACCGTAACGGCGGACTGGTCGGCACCACCCAAGCACTGACCCTATCGGTGGATGACGTCGACAATCGCAGCGGCGAAATCTCCAGCAGCCTGTTGATGAACGTCAAAGGACTGCGTCTGGACAACAGCAACGGCAAGATTCTTTCCGGCAGCGATCTCGGATTGAGCGTCGGCAAACTCATCAACCAGAGCAAAGGTTTGATCGCCGCGACCAAAGGCGCGGCGACGGTCACTGGCAACACGCTCGACAACGGCGGGGGCACGCTCGACAGCCTCAACGGTCTGGTGATTACCCTCGATGATGCGCTGAGCAATTCTCTTGGCGTGATCAACAGCGGCGGCACGCTGGCCATCAATGCCGCACGCATCGACAACAGCAACGGCAGTCTCGGCAGTGGCGGCGATCTGAAGCTGACCAGCACTGGCGCGCTGCTCAATCAGGCCGGTTCGATCAATACCGACCGCGCGCTGACCGTCAACAGCGGCAGTCTGGATAACAGTCGCAAAGGTGTGATTTACGCCCAAGGCAGTAGCCGGTTCGAGACCGGCGTTTTCAATAACAACGATGGCGGCAAACTCACCAGCGGTGCGGCACTGACGCTCAAGGCCGGCCAAGTCAATAACGCTGCTGGCCGCATCGCCAGTCAGCAGGCGCTGGATGTTTCGCTCAGCGGGCTCGATCAGCAGGGCGGTGAACTGTTCAGCAAGACCGACCTGACGCTTGATCTGAACCACGGCCAGTTGAACAACCAGAGCGGTTTGATCAATGCACCCGGCACGCTGTTGCTCAAAAACCTCAATGGTGTGAACAACCAGGGCGGGGAAATTTCCAGCCAGCAGGCTTTCACATTCGCCGCGCGTGAGCTGGACAACAGCAACGGCAAACTGCTCAGCCAGCAGGGCCTGACGTTGCGCATCGCTGCGGCATTGAACAACCTCAAAGGCGTGATCTCCGGCGCCTTGATGGACAGCCACAGCGCCAGCCTCGACAACCATGAAGGCCTGATCAGCAGTCGCGGCGAGTTGTTGCTGACTGTCGACAAGACCCTGGATAACCAGCTCGGTACGGTCATCGCTGACGGCCAACTGACCGTCAACGCTGATGAGCTGGTCAACCGTGAAGGCAACATCGCCGGCAAGGCCGATGCCGGCGTGCAGGCAAAAACCGTCAACAATCAGAAGGGGCAGTTGATCGCCACCGGCGTGCTCAAACTGCAGGCCGATCAACTCGATAATCAGCAGAACGGGTTGCTCGGCTCGAGCAAGGACATGACCCTGACCGTCGCTGACCTGGACAACCGTGGCGGCGAAATCAGCAGCAACGGTGATTTGCTGGTCACTGGCAAAAAACTCGACAACAGCGACGGCGGCAAGATCTTCACCGGCCAAGGCCTGACCCTGACTGTCGACGAAGTGCTCAACCGCAGCAAAGGGCTGGTCAATGCGGGCGCCCGGTTCACCCTGCAGGGGGGCTCGCTGGACAACGACGGCGGCGAATTGCTCAGCCACCAAGGCATGTCGCTCAACCTCACCGGCGCCGTTGACAACAGCTCGGGCAAGGTCAGCAGCGAAGGCACTCTGACGGTCGACACCGCGAAATTGACCAACGTTGGCGGTAGCCTGTCCAGCGCGGCGGATCTGAAGCTGGACAGCGACGGCAGCATCGATAACCAGGCTGGCCAGATCGTCACCGATGGCACGCTGCTGCTGACTGGTGCCAGCCTCGATAACCGTCAAAAGGGCACGCTCAGCGGTAAAGGCGCGGTCACCGTAACCACCGGCGCCTTCGATAACAGTAACGGTCGACTGAGCAGTGCCGACACCCTGAATCTCACGGCGGGTCAGGTCACCAATGGCGGCGACGGCAGTATTGGTAGCCAAAGCGCACTGACGGCTTCGGTCAGCGGCCTCGATCAGCAAGGCGGCAAGCTGTTCAGCAACACGCAACTGAGCCTGGATTTGAACCACGGTCAGTTGAACAACATCGGTGGTTTGATCAACGCCCCGGGCGCGCTGCTGCTCAAGCAGCTCAAGGGCGTCAACAACCAGGGCGGCACGATTTCCAGCGCAGAGGCGTTTACCCTGACTGCGCAAAGCCTGGACAACAGCGACGGCAAGCTCTTGAGCAATCAGGGCCTGACCCTGCGCATCGCGGCGGCACTGGACAACGTCAAAGGCATGATCGGCGCCGCCGCCATCGACGCGCACGCGGCAAGCCTGAACAACAGCGGCGGCAATCTGGTCAGCCGGGGCGACCTCGACCTCACTGTGGATGGGTTGCTGCGTAACGACGGCAAAGGCTTGATCAGCGCGGCGCAGTCGCTCGAGATCAGCAGTGCCGGGTTGAACAACCGCGACAGTGGTTTGATCAACAGCCAGGGCAACCTGACCCTGATCGCCACCGGGCTGGACTCCAGCGAAGACGGGGAGGTTTCTGCCAGCGGTGACATGGACTTGAAACTGACGTCCCTGACCCAGAACGGCGGACGCCTGCTGGGCGACAAAGCCGTGACCCTCGACCTTGCCAATGGCGATCTCGACAACCAGCGCGGCTTGCTCACTGCCCAAGGGCCACTGACGCTCAAACGCCTGCGTGACGTGAATAACCAGAGCGGCGAGATCTCCAGCAACCTCGGTTTCGACCTCATTGCCCAAGCGCTCAACAACACTTCCGGCAAGATCATCAGCGGCGAAAAACTGCTGTTGAGTGGCACCGCACTGATCAACCAGAAAGGTCTGATCTCCGGCTGGCAGGGACTCACCGTCAACGCCGACAGCCTCGACAACCGCAACAGCGGCACGCTCTCCAGCAAGTTCGCTGACGTCTCGGTCGACCTCAAGGACGCGCTGCTCAACAGTAACAGCGGTGCGCTGGTTGCTCAGGGAGCCCTGAGCGTCAAAGCGGGCAGTCTCGACAACAGCAACAAGGGCAATCTCAGCAGTGGCGCAGGGCAGACCCTGACACTGGGCGGTGCGCTGAACAACAATCAGGGGCTGATCTTCAGCGGCGCGGCACTGGATGTCGTGAGCACGGCGTTCACCAATGCCGGCGGCTCAGTCAATGCCAAACAGGCTTTCACCGCAACCGCCTCGCGTCTGGACAACAGTGGCGGACAGATCGCCAGCAACGACGCAATCACTCTCGGCCTGAGCGGTGAGCTGAACAACAACGCCGGCAAGCTGGCGAGCAGCGGCGCGATGTTGCTCAAGGGCGTCACCGACCTGCGCAACCAGAACGGCCAGATCGCCAGCCAGAAAACCCTCGAGGTGCGTAGCGGTTCGCTGAACAACAGCAACAAGGGTACGGTCGCGGCCAACGATCAGTTGCAGATCATCGCAACGGGCGCCGTCAATAACAGCGCTGACGGTCTGATCTACAGCCAGAACGCTGGCGTAGAACTGAGCGCCGCCAGCCTGGGCAACGGCAAAGGCTCGATCCAGAGCGAAGGCGCATTGAGCCTGGACGTCGGCGCTGACTTCGACAACCAGAGCGGCAAGGTCATCGCGCAAAACGGCAAGGTCTTTGTCAAAGCTGCCAACATCGACAACCGTGGCGGCATTCTTTCCAGCATCAAAGGTGCACTGGAAGCACGCACCGTCGGCGTGCTGCGCAACGGTTTTGACCTGAACAACAATCGTCAGGGCGGCATCATCCAGGCGCAGGGCCTGACGCTGACCGCACTGGCTGGCCTGAACAACAACGGCGGGCGCATTTCCGCGCAGTCGGGCGACACCAGCATTACCACCACCGCGCTGGATAACAGCAGTGGCGTGCTGTATGCGAAAGGATTGCTCGGCGTCACCGGCTCGAATCTGGAAAACGCCAGCGGCCAGATCGCGGCCAACCGCATTGATTTCGGCCTGACCGGCGCGTTGCGCAACGGCGCGGGCGTCATTGAAAGCGAAACCCAACTGAGCGTAAAAGCGGCCAGCGTCGACAATCAGAACGGTCGTCTGCGTTCGCTGGGCAACACCGGCAAGACCCTGTTCCAGATCGGCGGCCTGCTCGACAACCGCAACGGCGTACTGGAAACGGCCAACGTTGACATGACCCTGGCTGTCGGCAGCTTCCTCAACGGCGGCGGGCAACTCAACCACGTCGGGCGCGGCAAATTTGATATCTCCACCGCCAATGTCATCGGCGCTGGCGGCAGTGTCGTCACCGGCGGACTGCTGGAACTCAACGCTGACAGCTGGAGTAACTCCAACGTCATTCAGGCCGGTCGCCTGAACGTTAATGTCGGGCAGTTCAGCCAGACCGCGAGCGGCAAACTGCTTGCGTCGGACTCGCTGCAGATCCGTGGCGGTAACTGGACCAATGATGGTTTGATCGCCAGTGACGGCATCCTCGATCTGCAAATCGGCGGGACCTATTCCGGCACTGGCCGCTTGACCAGTCAGCGCGGCGCTTACGTCTCCGCCGCGCAGATGAACGTCGCGGCGGGCGGCAGCTTTGCGGTGGGCGCAACGTCGATCGTCAATATCGGCGGACAGCTCACCAATGCCGGACGCATGACCTCCAGCGAAGACCTGACCATCAATGCGGGCGGTGTTGCCAACTACGGCACCCTCGGTGCGGCACAGAACCTCATCATCAACACGCCTTCGCTGCTCAATGATCGCGGGCTGATTTTCAGTGGCAACAACATGACGCTTGGCGTCGCTACGTTGACCAACCAGCACGGTGATTTCTACGGCTTGGGCGATGTGGTGATGGGCGGCTATGGCGGCGCGGTTCGGGCGGCGGGGATATCCAACATCTCCGGTTCGATGGAGAGCGGGCGCGGGTTCACGATGAATGCGGATGTGTTTGAGAACCGTACGGAAGGGCCGGTGATGTCGGGAGACCGTAAGCTCATATCGGGTTTTATCGCCGGTAGCTGTGGCGACTGCGTCGGGGATAACTACAGCATACGCATGGCGGCGCGTGAGACTTATCGAAGCACTGACACAGATACCACTCCGTCTGCCGTACTCAACGTCGGAAAAGATTTCATTTTCCAAGGTGGCACCTTTCTCAACAGCAAAAGCACTGTCGCAGCAGCCGGCAACATCAATATCAACGCCGACAGCTTGAAAAACATTGGTGCTAAGACAGGCACAATCGAAGTCACTCGGTACTACTCGTTTGATTTGACCGATGGTGGGACCGATCGGTTTTTCTCCCGCGTTGTGATGCCCTACAACCAGCGAAACAACCCGGACTTTCCCAATGTTTATTACGTCGAACCGGGAAACGAAATTCGCAAGGCCACGGTGGAATCACTCGAATACTCCCAAGGCGGTGAACTTGGCATGACGTTTGAGTGGGTCGGACTCTATGACACCGTAACTGGCGAAGACGTTAGTCAGCGCAAATACGGCGCTGGTCTGTCCGGGCTGCCTTATGGCTTTGAAAAAACAGTTCATTCTCAATATGACCCTGATAATCTGCTCGCACTGCCGAGTGAGTTGACAAAACGCACGCCGGATAAAGTCACTGAATTCGCGGTTGACAGCACCGGAGCTGTCAGCACCAACACTGGTCGAAATGCTGTCATCCAAGCGGGTGGAAACGTTTCGATTACTGCGTCCCAAGAGCTGGAAAACAGCGTAATCCATCACGATTACGGTTCTACCGGTGGCACCAATAGGGTTGCCGACACTCATGTTGGCGGTAGCAGCACGGTCATCATCCGCATCAACAGCCAACTGCCTCCAGACGTCGCGCAACAGCAAGTCAATCCGCTGAGCCTGCCAGGCTTTTCCCTGCCGATGGGTGAGAACGGTCTGTTCCGCCTGAGCGGGCAGGGCTCCAGCAGTACCGCAGCCAGCAATACCGGGCCAGCACCAACGTGGACGGTCGGTAATGTTGTGGTAAATGCCCAGGACCATCTGGTCGCAGCGACCAGTGGCGGGCCGCGCAACCTGTTCATCGATGCCCCGGCAGCGGTGTCTGACAGCACGCGCGCCGTTGATACCTTCCACCGCACCCCAAACATGGTTCAGGCGGTTGCCAGTACGGTCGATGTCAAGCTGCCCGAGGGCAGCGCCGGGTCGGGCATGCCGAGTCGCGGCAACGACATGAAGGAGTCGATCGACACCCGTCCGGTCACTCGTGTCACCGGCCTGCCGGACACCACGGCACTGTCCAATCCACACAAATACCTGATCGAAACCAACCCGGTGCTGACCGAGCTCAAGTCGTTCATGAGCTCCGATTACCTGTTGGAAAAACTCGGCTTCGACCCAGACCAAAGCGCCAAGCGCCTCGGTGATGGCCTCTACGAACAACGCCTGATCCAGCAAGCCGTCACCGCACGCACTGGCCAGGCTTTCCTCGACGGCCAGACCTCCAACGAAGGCATGTTCAAGTACCTGATGAACAACGCCATCGCCAGCAAGGACGCGATCAACCTGTCCGTTGGCGTCGGCCTCACGTCACAGCAAGTCGCCGCGCTTACCCACGACATCGTCTGGCTTGAAGAGCACGAAGTGAATGGCGAGAAAGTGCTAGTGCCAGTGGTGTATCTGGCCCAGGCCAACGGCCGCCTCGGCCCGACCGGGGCGTTGATTGCCGGTAACGATGTGACGCTGATTGCTGGGGAGAATCTCGATAACGTTGGTACGTTGAAGGCGACCAATAACCTGTCGGCCACCGCAGGCAAGGATCTGGTCAACAGCGGCTCGATCGAGGCGGGCAATCGTCTGGATCTATTGGCAACGAATGACATTGTCAACAAGTCCGGCGGAATCATCAGCGGTCGTGACGTGACGCTGAACACGCTCAATGGGGATGTCATCAACGAGCGGACAATCACATCGTTTGACAACAGCACCCGGTATGGCACTGAGCATCATGACTTCGCTGATACCGCTGCGCGCATTGAGGCGACCAATGATCTGAGCATCATGTCTGCGCGCGATATCAACAACGTTGGTGGCGTGCTGCAAAGTGGTCGAGACATGGACCTTGACGCGGGTCGGGATATCAATATCGCCTCCGCACAGATCAACAACAGCGTCTTCCACGATCGCAAACATAACAGCAGCGACACGACCCAGTTAGGTGCCAGCGTTAGCGCTGGACGCGATTTCACCGCTGCGGCCGGTCGCGACATCGCGGTCATCGCCAGCCAGATCGATGCAACGCGCGATGTCTCGATGAGCGCTACGGAAAACCTGATCATCAGTTCTGCGGCGGACGAAGAGCATTCCTTGTCCAGGAGCAAAAAACTCACTGTTCAGGAAGACCATGTCAGCCAGGTCATGTCGGGAGTGACAGCGGGCGGCAGCGTAGCGCTTGGTGCTGGCGAGGATCTGACTGTTGTCTCGAGCCGGATCACAGCGGGTGACGAGGCTTATCTGGTCGCTGGCAACAACCTCGATATTCTTGCCGCTCAGGACAGCGATTACTCGCTGTACGACAAAAAGAAAAAGGGTTCCTTTGGTTCCAGCAAAACCAAGCGTGATGAAGTTACCAAGGTCAACAACATTGGCAGCGTCATCACCTCCGGCGGTGACATGGTGCTGGTCAGCAATGGCGATCAACATTATCAGGCTGCCAAGCTCAACAGTGGCCACGATCTGACCATCACCAGTGGCGGTTCTGTGACGTTCGAAGGCGTCAAGGATCTGCATCAGGAGAGCCACGAAAAAAGCAGCTCAAGTTCGGTATGGAGCTCTTCCAAAGGTCGCGGCAACACCGACGAGACATTGCGCCAGACTGAACTCACGGCCAATGGCAATGTTGTAATCAGCGCCATCAACGGGCTGAACATCGACCTTAGAGACATCAATCAAAAATCCGTCAGCCAAACGATCGACGCCATGGTCAAGGCTGATCCGGGCCTGGCCTGGCTGAAAGATGCCGAGCAGCGAGGCGATGTGGATTGGCGGATGGTCAAAGAGACCCACGAGTCGTTCAAGTACAGCAACTCGGGCATGGGGCCGGCTGCGATGCTGGCTGTGGTCATCATTGTTTCAGTGTTGACCGCGGGTACCGGCACCGCCGCTACTATCGGTGCGACCGCCGGCCAGGCGGCGTCCGGCGCAGCATTGGCAGCGGGTGCTTCCGCTTCAACTGCGGCGACCATTGCTGCCGCTGCGTCCGCGGCCGCAACGGCGGCATTTTCTGCGGCCGTAGGCCAGGCAGCTACCAGCGCAATCAACAACAAAGGCAATCTTGGTGACACCTTCAAAGACGTGATCTCTTCAGAAAGCTTCAAGAGCTACGTTTTCGCCGCTATCACTGCAGGTATCGCTTCGAAATTTGGCTACAACCCGACCGATCTGAATTTCGACCTGGACAGCGTCCAAAGCGTGGCGATGAAAGCCACATTCGACGCCTTGGCAAAAACTGCCGTCATGGGTGGAAGTCTGCAGGACAACCTCGTGTCCTCTGCACTTGGTTCTGCGATTGCAATTGGTGGAGCGGTCGCGGCCAACAAGATTGGTGACATCACGGTATTCGACAACGGCAAAGTTACCAAGGTGGCTTTGCATGCCGCATTGGGCGGTTTGATGGCCGAGGCGATGGGCGGGGATTTCCGTACAGGTGCAATAGCGGCGGGTGCGAATGAGGCGTTGGTTGATTTTCTTGCTGACAAAGTTCTACCAAAAGGTTTAGATCCATCGAGTCCGGAGTATCTGAAAGGAGTTAATGATCTTCTGGCGGCATCTCAATTAGTCGGTGTGTTGACCGCCGCAATCACCGGTGGCGACGCTTCTATTGCTTCTGATGTTACTTCGAATGCTACTGAATACAATTATTTGAACCATGCCGATATGCAGCGGTTGGCCGAAGAATTGCAATCATGTAAGTCCACTAATAGTTGTGAGGGAGTGGCGTCTAAGTACTTCGAAAGGCATCTGGCCAATGAGAAAGTTCTCAAGGAAGTATGCGCTGTTGATACGGCAAGTTGCCAAAAGGCAGCGCTGGATATTTACAATACTGTTTTAGGTTATCAGCGCGGTGACTACGATACCGATCTGCCTCCAGAGCTTAAGCAAGCATTTGGATCGTTCCACCAATTCAACATCGATGCAGTCGCAGTACCTACGGCAGCGATAGCAAGACCTTCGGCAGAAGCATTTGTTCAGTCACTTGGACTTGATGTTTCGGATCCGAAGGTCCAGGCAATCGTCGGCACAGTGGCAACATTCATAGCAGGCAAAGCCGCAGCCAGTCGAGTTCCCAAAACGAGTATGGCGATGCCTACCGGCTTACCAGACAAACTCACAGGTTACGCCAACCCCAACGATATACGTTTTACACAGGACAGCGTCTCTGGGGTCTTTCGCGATGGGACGGTGTTGGACTCGACAATCGATGCTTTGAAAAAAGGAGTAATTTCACCGTCCGAAATTCCCCCGATCAGGGTTTTCGAGAAGGACGGATTGATTTACAGCCTTGATAACCGCCGCCTTCTCGCGGCCTCGGCAGCAGGCGTTCCGATAAAAATTGTTCCAGCTACATCGGCGGAGATTCGTAAAGAAGTCAAAAAGAAAATGACGACACTGAATAAAGGTGTAATCATTTGTGTTCGTGATATCTGTAAGTAAAGGTGCGTATGGAACTTGATGATCAAATTGAAAGTATCGAAACCAAAGAGGATTTTGCGGAGTTTCTCAATGTGTTTCGTGAGTCTTTGGCAAGCCAGCCTGACGAGTGGGAGAATCCAACGCTCGAAAAATTTTTAGATGCAATGGAAGCTTGGGTGAACTCAATGGAAGGTTATGTAATTAACTCTGGTGATACAGACGTACTTCGTCCAAGCTGGCGAACCTTTGCGAAGATTTTATCGGCTGCGAGCGTTTATGAGTGATATGTAGAGAATGCACCGCTTTTTCCAATCTGCGATCAATTATTGTTCCGTCGTCAAGCCATGGGCGTGGGGGTAGTTGAAAATAATTTATGGCGATTTATTTATATTTGCAGTTCGAGTAGGTGGGGACTGTCTTTTGTCGTTAAAACTCCTCCAGAATTAAGAGTTATGTAAAGTTTTGAATGTTCTTAAAACGATTGCTGTCCCGTTTCTTCTGATCACGGGCGCCCTCCGGTCCGAAAACGTTCATACGCATCCCCACCAGTGCGGGCCAATCAAGTGTGGCAATGGACAACATACGAGGATCAACCATTGAGCAATCTCAAAGCACTGAATGACGGTCTACATGAATACGTTTATGTGGAAAGTCTTCATCTGGATTCCGAAGATGGACTTAGCGGTTACAACCTGTTGATGACGCTGGCGAAGTCTGCGGATCCTGGAGCAGCGACTATCGCGGTCATATTTTTTAACGTGGGCGGTCTGAACGTGCGGGGATTTGGTGGTGGCCTGACACAGTTCATGGATCTTTGCGTGTCGAGGGTTGAAGGCGGATTGGATCGTATCCGGTATGAGCTGGTTGATGAGGAAGAAGAAAAAATAGCCTTCAACTTCCACTCCTTCAAAGTGCTCAGCGAGGACCGTGGCAGCGGCGAATAGGCTGCGAAAGCCAGGTTGCACAAGTCGATGCTGTTTCCAAAGAAACGCCCCGTCTGAAGCGGGGCGTTTTTTTTGGTTTAACCTGCGAAACCTTTAGCGAAACGCCGGTACCACATGCTTGATAAACAACTCCAACGACTTCTTCTTCTCTTCATGCGGCAAGCTGTTATCACACCAGAAACTAAACTCATCCACCCCCAGTTCCTGATAGTACTTGATCCGCGGAATGATCTCTTCCGGCGTGCCGATCATCGCGGTCTTGTGCAGGCTCTCCAGTTCAAACTCCGGACGTCCGGCAAACTTCTCTTCAGGACTCGGCGCGAGGAAGCCGTTGACCGGAGTTTCCTTGTTGCCGAACCAGGCATCGAACGTGCGGTAGAAACGTGAGATGGCTTTGGCGCCAACTTGCCAGCCGTCCGGGTCATCAGCGGTGTGCACGTGGGTGTGGCGCAGCACCATCAATTGTGGGCGCGGTACGTCTGGGTTGTTGTCCAGTGCGGTCTGGAATTTGTTCTTCAGGTCGAGGACTTCTTCGTCGCCTTTCATCAATGGCGTGACCATGACGTTGCAGCCGTTGGCGACGGCGAAGTTGTGCGAGTCGGGGTCGCGGGCGGCGATCCACATGGGTGGGTTGGGCTTCTGGATCGGCTTCGGCACGCTGGTGGAGGTGGGGAATTTCCAAATGTCGCCGTCGTGGGCGTAGTCGCCTTGCCACAGGGCGCGGACCACCGGGACCATTTCGCGCAGGGCCTGGCCGCCGCTGGAGGCGGGCATGCCGCCGGCCATGCGGTCGAATTCGACTTGATAGGCGCCGCGCGCCAGACCGACTTCCATGCGGCCGTTGCTGATCACGTCGAGCAGGGCGCATTCGCCGGCGACGCGCAGCGGGTGCCAGAACGGCGCGATGATGGTGCCGGCGCCGAGGTGGATGGTGGTGGTTTTCGCCGCGAGGTAGGCCAGCAGCGGCATCGGGCTTGGGGAGATGGTGTATTCCATGGCGTGGTGTTCGCCGATCCACACGGTGCTGAAACCGCCAGCCTCGGCCATCAGGGTCAGTTCGGTCAGGTCTTCGAACAGTTGGCGGTGGCTGACGCTTTCGTCCCAGCGTTCCATGTGTACGAACAGGGAAAATTTCATGACGCTACCTCGAGTCTTTTGTAATTGGCCGGTCGTGTGCGGGCCTGTCGAACTGACGTGAACGCTGCGCGCTCGCGAGTCTTCTCACCATTCAAGCACGCCTTCGAGGACGGCTGTTCGGTTGATTGAATATTGGTATACCATAATACGGAATATCCGCAAAATATTTCTGACCGACACTTCGAACAAGGAAGGCGCAAGCAATGAACATAAAACAAAAACTGACTCTGGCGTTTGCGGTAATCGCCAGCCTGCCGGTGTTACTGGTGGCAGCGCTGATCATCCTCAATGTCCGCGAGGGCGCGCGCGACACCTTTACCGACAGCACCGGGCGCGAGGTGCGTCAGGTGGAAAACGCGATGCAGCTGTTTTTCGAGGGCATCAGCCAGAACGTCGCCTATCTGGCCGACCATCCGCAACTGCAGAGCATCGACGCCAGCCTCAAACGCTACCTGAGCAGCGACGCCGCGCAAGTGCCGATGGGGCCGCAGGATCAACAGCTGTTCAAGCTGTTCGACGGTCTGGCCAAGGCGCACCCGGCTTACACCTATCTATCTGTCGGCACCGAGCAGGGCGGTTATCTGTTCTGGCCGGGCGATGCGCAACTGGCGAACTACGATCCGCGCACCCGGCCCTGGTACAAAACCGCGATGGCCAATCCCGGCAAAACCCTGCGCACCGAGGCCTATTACTGGGCGGCGGATGACGTGGTGCTGGTGAGCACCGTGCGCAGTTTCAACAACCAGTTGGGCAGCAATGCTGGCGTGGTCAATATCGATGTGTCGCTCAAGCAGTTGACCGACCTGGTCAAGCAGATTCGCCTCGGCGAGAGCGGTTATCTGATGTTGATGGAAGCCAACAACACCGTGCTGGTCGACCCGAGTGATCCGGCGCACAACTTCAAGAAACTCAGCGATCTCGGCGACGGTTATCAGCAACTGGCCGAGGCGGGCAAAGGCCTGGTCGAGGTGCAATTGGCCGGCGAGGATTACATGGCGCTGGTCTGGCCGTCGCAGGCGTTGGGCTGGCGGTTTGTCGGCTTGGTCAAGGCGAGCGAAGTGATGGCCGGGGCGACTCGTTTGACCTGGTTGATCGGCGCTATCGCTGTGGTTTGCGCACTGTTGTTTGCAATGGCCGGCGCGTGGTTCGCCGGACTGATGGTCAAGCCGATTCGTGGTGTCGCCAGCGGACTCGAAGGCATTGCCCAGGGCGAGGGCGATCTGACTGCGCGACTGGAAGTACGTGGGCAGGATGAAACCGCGCAACTGGCGGGCTGGTTCAACCAGTTTCTCGAAGCGATTCGCACGTTGATTCAACGCATCGGCCAGGCAGCGGGGCAGATTCACAGCAGCTCCGGCAGCGCCACCGAGGTCTCGGCGGAGATGGCCGACGTCGCTTCGCGTCAGCGTGAGGCGGTGGACATGGTGTCTACGGCGTTTCACGAAATGGTCGCCACTTCCAACGAGGTCGCGCGTTCGTGCAGTCAGGCGGCCGATTCGGCAGACAACGGTCAGCGTCAGGCACACACCGGGCAGCAGCAGATCGATGCGGCGGTGAGCAACGTCGGGCGCTTGAGCCAGGAGATCGGCCACAGTGCCGAGTCGATGCAGCAACTGGAGCAGGACAGCAACGACATCCAGTCGATCCTCGGCACGATCCGTTCGATTGCCGAGCAGACCAATCTGCTCGCGCTCAACGCCGCCATCGAGGCCGCGCGCGCTGGAGAGCAGGGCAGGGGCTTTGCCGTGGTCGCTGATGAAGTTCGCGCGCTGGCCAAACGCACTTCCGACTCCACCGGTGAGATTGACGCATTGCTCGGCAATCTGGCGCGGCGCACCCATCAGATGGGCAAGCAGATGCACGCCAGCCTCGAGGTATCGCAGGAAACCGTGGTGTCGATCAACGAGGCGCGGGCGAGTTTTGAATTGATTCGTGAATCGGTTGACGTGATCCGCGACATGAACACGCAGATCGCCACGGCGGCGGAGGAACAGCATCAAGTGGCGGAGGACATCAATCGGCACATCAGCCAGATTCATGGTGATGCGCAGTTGGTGGCGAGCCTGGCGGATTCGACTCGCCAGGATGCGCAGAACCTGACGGCGTTGTCGCAGACGTTGAATCAGTTGGTGAGCCGGTTTAGGACCTGACACGGTCGCCCAGGCAACACCAAAACCTGTGGGAGCGAGCCTGCTCGCGAAGGCGTCGGGTCAGTCAAAAATGTAACAACTGACCCATCGCATTCGCGAGCAGGCTCGCTCCCACATGGGATATCCGAGATCTGGTGAAATCACGCCACAACCGGCAACGCGCCCATCTTGCCGTGGCAATACACCAGCGGTCCGGCGACCTGCTCGGGGACGATCAGGTTCTTCACTGCGCCGACCATGATCGCGTGGTCGCCACCTTCGTATTCACGCCACAACTCGCACTCGATCACCGCCGTGGCATTGGCGAGGATCGGGTTGCCCAGTTCGCTCAATGTCCACTCGATGCCCTGCGCCTTGTCCTTGCCTTTGCGGGCGAAGGCATAGGCCTCGCTTTGCTGCACGCTGGACAACAGGTGAATCGCAAAGCGTTTGTTCTTGATCAGCACGGGATAGGAGTCGGAGCTGTAGTTAGGGCAGAACAGCACCAGCGCCGGATCCATCGACAGCGAGCTGAACGCGCTGGCGGTCAGGCCGACGATCTGACCGTCGTCGTCCAGCGTGGTGATAACGGTGACGCCGGACGGGAACGAGCCCATGACTTGTTTGTAAATGGCAGCATCGATCATTGGGTGGTCCTCGGATGGTGTGACGCGGTTTTTATGGGTTATAGGTCTTATGGTATACCGTAATATATATCTTGCAAGAGCTTTTCTGGTGAACCGATAAACGTGCCGCTTTCGTCGGAAACTCAGTGTTTACGGGGCTTTCAGCTAGCCGGTCAGGGGTGGGATCAGCGAGGATAGCGGATCAGAGAGCGACAGAATCAGCGGATCAGGCTTGTGCAAAGTTTGGAATACCATAATATGGTCTGCATCTGAGGGTCGACCCAAGAGTCCTCCCGGTTTGGCTTCATACAAAGATAAAAACAGACAAACTCGAGTTCATGCATATGTCCCAGATGTCCCGGCAAGATCCGTTGATCGAGAATCATACGGTCGATTACGTCCCACTCGCGGAACGCCACGGGAAGGCCCGCGATCTGTTCACTCTTTGGTTCAGCACCAACATCGCGCCACTGCCCATCGTTACCGGCGCCATGGTGGTTCAGGTGTTCCATCTGAATCTGTTCTGGGGGCTGCTGGCGATTGCGCTGGGGCACATGATCGGCGGCGTGGTGATTGCGCTGGCCTCGGCCCAAGGCCCGCGCATGGGCATTCCGCAAATGGTCCAGAGTCGCGGTCAGTTCGGTCGTTATGGCGCACTGCTGATCGTGTTCTTCGCGGCGCTCATCTACATCGGTTTCTTCATTTCCAACATCGTGCTGGCCGGTAAATCCATTGTCGGCATTGCGCCGTCAGTGCCAGCGCCGCTGAGCATTCTGATCGGCGCGCTGGCCGCCACCGCGATCGGTGTGATCGGCTACAACTTCATCCATACGCTCAACCGCATCGGTACCTGGGTGATGGGCGGCGCATTGCTCGCAGGATTCATCTACATTTTCGCCCATGACTTGCCGGCAGACTTCCTGACGCGCGGCAGTTTCAATCTCTCCGGCTGGCTGGCGACGGTGTCGCTGGGGATCATCTGGCAGATCAGCTTCTCGCCGTACGTCTCCGACTATTCGCGATATCTGCCAGCAGACATCGGTATCGCCAAACCGTTTTGGGCGACTTACTTGGGCGCGACGCTGGGCACGATTCTGTCGTTCAGTTTTGGCGCGGTGGCGGTACTGGCGACGCCGGAAGGCACTGAAGCGATGGCAGCGGTCAAGCAGTCCACCGGCTGGCTGGGGCCGATTCTGATGGTGCTGTTTCTGCTCAACATCATCAGCCACAACGCGCTGAATCTGTATGGCGCGGTGTTGTCGATCATCACCTCGATTCAGACCTTCGCCAGCCAGTGGACGCCGAGCATCAAGGTGCGCGTGGTGCTCTCGAGCGTGATCCTGGCCGGATGCTGCGTGGTCGCCCTCGGTGCCTCGGCGGATTTCATTTCCGAATTCATCGGACTGATTCTCGCGTTGTTGCTGGTGCTGGTGCCGTGGGCGTCGATCAACCTGATCGATTTCTATCTGATCAAGCGCGGTAACTACGACATCGCCTCGATCTTCCGCGCTGACGGCGGGATTTACGGGCGCTTCAACCTGCACGCGATCATTGCCTATTTCATCGGCATCATCGTGCAGCTGCCGTTTGCCAACACCTCGCTGTACGTGGGGCCGTACGCCAATCTGGTGGAAGGTGCCGACCTGTCCTGGCTGGTCGGTCTGGTGGTAACGGTGCCGCTGTATTACTGCCTCGCAACCCGTGGTCAGGCGCAGCAGAGCAGGGCGGCCAGGCTCGGCTATACCGACTGATCCCAACGGCAACACAGCAATGCCCGGCCCAGTGCCGGGCATTTTTGTGTGCGTATCTCGGCGGTCAAGCAAATTGGCCATATCGATCCCCTTTTGGCCTGCCGCCTACTGTCATCGCGCTACGCTGTCAGCAAGAATCGAAACCATAACAACAGGCTCGACCTTTTTTGCCCTTGGCTATCGTTACAGCCACTGCCGTGTACAGAACATAAAAACCATCGATCTCACGTCGCATTCGGGGAAACAACCATGGTCACGATCAAACGCATTCTGGGCGCCACCGTGTGTGGCTTGACGCTGCTGGCCAGCGCCGTCCAGGCCGAGCAGCGCGAACTGCGGGTGTACAACTGGGCGGATTACATCCTGCCGTCAGTGCCCAAGGACTTCGCCGAGCAAAGCAAGATCAAAGTGACCTGGGACACCTTCGACACCAACGAATCCCTGGAAGCGAAACTGCTCACCGGCAACTCCGGTTACGACCTGGTGGTGCCGTCCAATCAGTTCATCGAAACCCAGATCAAGGCCGGCGTGTTCCAGAAACTCGACAAGTCGAAACTGCCGAACTGGCAGCACCAGGATCCGGCCCTGCTCAAATTGCTCGACGCCAACGACCCCGGCAACCAGTACGGCGTGCCATACATGTACGGCACCGTGCTGATCGGCTTCAACCCGGCGAAGGTCAAGGCCGCCCTGGGCGACAACGCGCCGGTGGACAGTTGGGATCTGGTGTTCAAGCCCGAGAACATGGAAAAGCTCAAGGCCTGTGGCGTGGCGATGCTCGATTCGCCGTCGGAGATCCTGCCGCTGGCCCTGCATTACCTCGGCCTCGATCCGAACAGCCAGAACCCGGCGGACTATGAAAAGGCCAAGGCCTTGATGATGAAGATTCGCCCGTACGTGACCTACTTCAACTCGGCCAAGTACATGACCGACATCGCCAACGGCGACATCTGCGTGGCGATCGGTTATTCCGGCAGCTTCTACCAATTCGGCAATCGCGCCAAAGAGGCGGGCAATGGCGTGGTGGTCGACTGGCGTTTGCCGAAGGAGGGCGCGCCGATCTGGTTCGACACGTTCGCCATTCCGAAGAGCGCGAAGAACGTCGCCGAGGCCCACGAATTCCTCAACCACTTGCTCGACCCGAAAGTGATCGCACCGATCAGCGATTTTCTCGGTTACCCAAATGCCAACAAGGACTCGATGCCGCTGGTCAACAAGGACATCACCGACAACCCCAACCTGACCCCGACCAGCGAAGCGCTGAAAACCCTGTATGTGGTGCAGCCGTTGCCGCAGAAAATGGAGCGGGTGCGCACGCGGGTGTGGACCAGTATCAAATCCGATAAATAAGAGCATCGCACTTCAAATGTGGGAGCGAGCCTGCTCGCGAAAGCGGGGTGTCATTCAACTCCTATGTTGAATGATCCGGCGTATTCGCGAGCAGGCTCGCTCCCACAGGTAGGGTTGTGTGGTGTCATTCGGTGCGGCGTTCAGCCTCGCGGCTGGTCGCCAGACTCAACAGCACCGACCCTAGAATCACCGACCCGACGATTGCCAGCGACCATTCCACCGGCATGTGGAACCACGGCATCAGCACCATCTTGCCGCCGATGAACACCAGTACGATCGCCAAGCCATACTTGAGCAGGTGAAAGCGATCAGCCATGTCCGCCAGCAGGAAGTACAGCGCGCGCAGGCCCATGATCGCGAAGATGTTCGAGGTGAAAACAATGAACGGGTCAGTGGTCACGGCGAAGATCGCCGGAATGCTGTCGACCGCGAACATCAGGTCGCTGGCCTCGATCAGCACCAGCACCAGGAACATCGGTGTTGCCCAGCGAACGCCGTTCTGCAGGATGAAAAACTTCTCGCCGTGAAAGCCACTGGTGATGCGCATATGCCCGCGAACCCAGCGCAATATCGGATTCTTTTCCAGATCCGGTTGATGATCAGCGAACACCAGCATCTTGATCCCGGTGATGATCAGGAACACACCGAAGGCATACAGCAGCCATTCGAACTGCGACACCAGCCACACCCCGGCAAAAATCATGATCGCGCGCATGACAATCGCGCCGAGCACGCCGTACAGCAGCACCCGCCGCTGCAATTCCGGTGGCACGGCGAAGTAGCTGAAGATCATCACGAAGATGAACATGTTGTCGATCGACAGGGACTGCTCGATCAGATAACCGGTGAGAAATTCCAGGGTTTTCTGTCGGGCGATTTCACTGCCGAATTCGCCATGCAGATACCACCAGAGCAACCCGGCGAAGCTCAGCGCCAACAGGCACCAGGCAACCACCCAGGCCGACGCTTCCCGCACCGACACCCGGTGCGCCTTGCGCCCACCGAAGACAAACAGGTCCAGGGCCAGCATGGCCAGAACGAAGATGATGAAGGCACCCCACATCCAGGGTTCGCCGATGTTGATGTTCGTGGCAGGCATGGCACGCTCCCCTGTCTTTTTATTTGCAGCAAGCACATCTCCTGTGGGAGCGAGCCTGCTCGCGAATGCGATGGAACAGCGAAGTTGAGGTTGCTGACCCACCGCGTTCGCGAGCAGGCTCGCTCCCACAGGGATCATCTTCTCTTCTCGATCAAAGTCAGACGGGGCCATGCTAGCGACGGATCTGGAGCAAAGAAAAATCGTTTATTTCTGACTGACAGTTCGGCAAAAACGAAGTATCAGCGGAAAAACTCTCCCGGCGTTTCGCCGAACTGCTGACGAAACGCGGCGATAAACGCCGAGGTCGAGTCGTATCCACAAGCCAGTGCAACGTCGGTCACACGCTCACCTTTCTCCAGCGGCGTTAGAGCTCCGAGCAAGCGCAGGCGCTGGCGCCAGGCGCGGAAGGTCAGACCGGTGTCGCGCAAAAACAGGCGCGTCAGAGTCTTTTCGGTGATGCTGAATTTTTCGCTCCAGTGGCTCAGCGTGGTCTGCTGTTCCGGGTGTTGCTCCAGGCTCTGATAGATCTGCTTCAGGCGCGGGTCTTGCGGCAGCGGCAGCATCAAGTCGATGGTCGGCGCGTCGGCCAATTGATCAAGGATCACCTGGGCCAAGCGTCCGTCAGGGCCGCTTTCGTCGTATTCCACTGGCACCTGACTGAAGGCGCGGATCAACTCCCTGAGCAAATCGCTGACGCCGAGCACATGGCAATGCTCAGCCGCCCAACCGGTGACGCTGCTGTCGATGTACAGGCTGCGCATTTCCGTATGCGGTGCGCTGAACACCCGGTGCGGCACGCCGGCCGGAATCCACACCGCACGCTCCGGCGGCGCGACGAAACGGCCAGCGCTGGTCTGCACTTCGAGGACGCCTTGAATCGCGTAGGACAACTGCACCCACGGATGACTGTGGCGGCGGGTGAGGGCGCGGTTGGGCAGAGATTCAATGCGTCCATACACGGGGCGCGGCAGGCTCGGCAGCCCGGGAACACTGCGGCGGACGCTTTTGGCATGTCCTTTAGGCGGCATCTTGCGGCTCTTCGGCGTTAGTCGGTAATTGCCAGTCACGTTAGAGTCGTTCGCACGCACTGGCAACCTTCGGATGAACCGCATGACTCGCCCACGTTTTTTGCCCGATAACTTCACCCTGACCTTGATCGGCGTCGTCTTGCTGGCGAGCTTCCTGCCCGCCAGCGGCCAGGTCGCAGTCGGCTTCGGCTGGCTGACCAACATCGCCATCGCCCTGCTGTTCTTCCTGCACGGCGCCAAGCTGTCGCGCGAATCGATCATCGCCGGCGCTGGCCACTGGCGTCTGCATCTGCTGGTGTTCGGGCTTACCTTCGTGCTCTTCCCGATTCTCGGTCTGGCGCTCAAACCACTGTTGTCACCGCTGATCGGTGATCAGCTGTACATGGGCATGCTCTATCTGTGCGCATTACCGGCCACCGTGCAGTCGGCGATCGCGTTCACTTCGCTGGCGCGAGGCAATATTCCGGCGGCGATCTGCAGTGCGGCGGCGTCCAGCCTGTTCGGGATTTTTCTT
Source organism: Pseudomonas sp. FP1762 (assembly GCF_030687105.1). Lineage (NCBI taxonomy): Bacteria > Pseudomonadati > Pseudomonadota > Gammaproteobacteria > Pseudomonadales > Pseudomonadaceae > Pseudomonas > Pseudomonas sp. FP1762. The sequence goes on along the minus strand of NZ_CP117458.1, from coordinate 3,479,510 downwards.
ACGCCGCTGCTGGTGACTTTGCTGCTCAACGTCCACGGCGACGGCGGCTCGACCCTCGATGCGATCGTGAAGATCAGCGTGCAATTGCTCCTGCCGTTCATTGCCGGGCAGATCGCCCGCCGCTGGATCGGCGCGTGGGTAGGGCGCAACAAGAACTGGCTGAAATTCGTTGATCAGGGCTCGATTCTGCTGGTGGTGTACGGCGCATTCAGCGAGGCGGTCAACGAAGGCATCTGGCAGCAGATTCCGTTGTTCGAGTTGCTCGGCCTGGTGGTGGTCTGCTGCATCCTGCTGACGTTGGTTCTGGTGGCATCAATTCTGTTGAGCAAAGCCTTCGGCTTCAATCAGGAAGACCGCATCACCATCCTGTTCTGCGGCTCGAAAAAGAGCCTGGCCACCGGCGTGCCGATGGCGCAGGTACTCTTTGCCGGCAGCACCATCGGCGTGCTGATTCTACCGCTGATGCTGTTCCATCAGATTCAACTGATGGTCTGCGCGGTGCTGGCGCAGCGCTATGCCAAGCGGCCGGAGTCGGTGCCGGATCTGATGGCGCAGGTTGATCCGTAAAAGGGTTCACAGCCCCGAATACTTGACCGCCGCTGCCGCTCGCGTCGGCACGTCCAGCGCGCGCAACAACGAAGACACATGGATCCTCACCGTGAACGGCGAAATATCCAGTTCACGGGCGATTTCCTTGTTGGTCTTGCCTTGCGCAATCAACCGCAGCACGTCCTGCTGACGCGGCGTCAGCGTCGTCGCGGTTTCCAGCGGCAACAAGCCGGACGGCGCCGACTTCACCAGCACCTCACCTTCACGGATCGCCAGAATTGCCTGGCCGATTTCATCCGGCGCAATGTTCTTGCCGATAAAACCGTCAATGCCCGCCGCCATGACTTCACTGATCAGCGTCTGATCGTCAACCATCGACACCACGATCAGCGTGGTGCGCGGCAATCGTCTTCGCAAGTCGGCGAGTTGAGTGATGCAGGTCAGTCCGGGAAAACGCAGATCGAGCATCAGCGTGTCCGGCTCGTCGCCCTGTGACAGCAGCTTGAGCACCGCGTCGAAGTCGCCGGCCTCGCAGGTATCCGCATCGGGCAGCAAGCGCTGCACGGTGCGCAGCATCGCCTCGCGAAACAGCGGGTGATCGTCGGCTATGATGATCCGGCACGTCATGACGCGACCCTCCCTGGGTCAGGCGTGATTCAAGGCCTGCACCTTAGCACTGGACGCGAAGGTTGCCTGTAGGCTGCTTCCGAAACTGACGATTGCTGCACAAGGACGTTTACCATGAAGTTCGAAAAAAATACCGAACTCGACCAAGCCAACCTGCGCATTATCATCGCTGCCATTGCGGTGGTTTACATGGTCGTGCTGGGTTTTCTGCCGGGCCATCGCTTCGATACCTACCTGCCGGTCATCACTTACATTGTCTTGTTTCTGCTGGCTTCGATCGCGTTCCGCCAAGCCATTGCGCGTTGGCCCGGGCATTATCCGGCGCGGCGGATTTTTGCCATGGTCCACGATTACACCGGCACCTGTTTTGGACTGGTGATCGGCGGCGAAGCGGCGCTGCCGTTGTATGCGGTGATGGTCTGGGTCAATCTCGGCAACGGCATGCGCTACGGCTCGCGCTATCTGGCAATCGCCACCGGCCTTGCATTGGTGGCGCTGCTGGTGGTCTATCGCCTGACGCCGTATTGGCAGGCGCAGCCGTTCATGGTGCTGATGCTGCTGATCACCAGCACGGTGATTCCGTTTTATGCGCACTTGCTGCTTGAGCGCACGCGCAAGGCGTCGGAAGAAGCGCTGGCGGCTAACCTGGAAAAGTCGCGGTTTCTGGCGCAGGCCAGTCATGACTTGCGTCAGCCGATTCATTCCATCGGTCTGTTTACCGCGTGTCTGCGAGAGTCGCGCCTGGGCGATGACGAGCGGCGGCTGGTCGATAACATCGACCGCTCGCTGCTTAACGTTTCGCAATTGTTCCGCTCGATTCTCGACCTCTACACCCTCGATAACGGTCGGGTTGAAGCGAAAATGCAAACGCTGAATCTTGGTGAATGGCTTGCGGATCTGATACGCCAACACCAGGAAGCGGCCCGTTGGGCAGGCGTCGAGTTGCGGCTGCGACCGTGCAACCACTGGGTCAGAACCGACCCGGCGCTGCTCGCGACCATGGTGCAGAACGTGCTCTCCAACTGTTTCAAATACGGCGCGCAACGTCCCGTGCTGATCGGCGTGCGTAAACGTGGGGCAGGGCTGGCCATCGTCATCCATGACCGTGGCAACGGCATTGCCGAAGAGCATCTGCACAAGGTCTTCGAGGAGTTTTATCGGGTACGGCAAGTGCGCGACAAAGATGTCGAGGGCGTCGGGCTGGGCCTGTCGATCATCAAGCGTCTTGGTGAACTGATCGATGTGCACGTTGCTCTGCGTTCACGGTTGGGACGCGGCACCGCTGTGACGCTTGCGGGGTTGCCGATCGTGGCGGCGCCGCAGTCACCGGTGGTTCGCAGTGAAGCGCGGCAGGCAGGTTTGTTGACCGGGCTGAAGGTGTGTCTGGTCGAGGATGACCGCAACGTGTTGCTCGCGACTTCGGCGTTGCTCGAACGCTGGGGCTGCGTGGTGCAGGCCGAGTGGTCAGCTGAAGGCCTGGTCACCGACTGCGACATCATCGTCGCCGACTATGACCTCGGCACCCACGCCACGGGTATCGAATGCATCGATGAAGTGCGCAGGCAGCGCGGCTGGGCCGTGCCGGCGATGATCATCACCGGGCATGACGTCGAGAAGATTCAGGCTGCCTTGCATGACCGGCAGATTGCGATTCTGTCGAAACCTGTGCGCCCGGCCGAGTTACGCGCGACGTTGCGCGCCCTGCGTGATCGACAAGGCGCAGCGGTTGAACAGATGCTGTAAAGGCCAATGTAAACGGGCGGCTCAGGAGCTCGCCCGTTATTTCGCGGCGATTATTGTGGGCTGTTGAACTGGTCGGAATAGCTGCCGGTCATCAGCGACGATGCCACGCGATCAGAACCGACTCCGACCCGGGAGTAGGCCACTCGGTTGACGCCGGTGCGGTCGGCCCCATCCGCTGCCAATGCTCCGGCACCGACACGATCAGCGCCATCGGCAGCCACCGCGCCTGCGCCGACACGATCAGCGCCATCGGCAGCTACCGCGCCGGCACCGACACGATCAGCGCCATCGGCAGCCACCGCGCCCGCGCCGACACGATCAGCGCCATCGGCAGCCACCGCGCCTGCACCGACACGATCAGCGCCATCGGCAGCCACTGCGCCCGCGCCGACACGATCAGCGCCATCGGCAGCCACCGCGCCGGCACCGACACGATCAGCGCCATCGGCGGCCACCGCGCCGGCGCCGACGCGATCAGCGCCATCGGCAGCCACCGCGCCTGCACCGACGCGATCAGCACCATCGGCAGCCACCGCGCCTGCACCGACGCGATCAGCACCATCGGCAGCCACCGCCCCAGCACCAACATGATCAGCCCCATCCGAAGCCAACGCCTGCGGTTGCGCCGCCAAGACATTCGGCACCACAACGCTGGCCGCTACCGCAAGAAGCACGCCTGACAACAACTTGTATTTCATGGTTTTCTCCACGACCCGTTGCCAAACAGCGATCAATCGCGCGCGATGCATACAGACGCCACGACTCACTGGCTTGGGTTCTACCTGGTTGGCGAAAGGCACGGGCACACCGAACGGCGTGCGGGTGTCGAGATAATTTTGATCGAGCCGATTGAGTATAGGATCGGCCTCGGGAACTGCCACGGCAGAAAGATCGACGGACAAAAAAAGACGACGCCCGCATTGCGCGGGCTTCTTTGGGTGGAGCTGTTTACATTCTTGCCAGTGCCTGAGCCAGGTCGGCGTGCAGGTGTTCAACGTCCTCAACCCCAACTGACAACCGCACTGATCAGAGCCTTCAGCCACGACGTAGTTGAGCAATTCGCCAATCAACCACAGGCGTTCGACTCACTGGCTCGGCTCAAGCTAATTGGTGAGCGCAGGCCGAAGGCCGGAAACGTTTGGGATTGAAGCCCGAAAGGGTGAAACGGGCCGGCTGTTTGGCCTAGCTCAACGCGCACCGCGAAAGTCCGGCCCGCAGGGAACGTCAGATGGCACGATCGGCAGTAAGCCATCACTGATCGCATGCGACCATTGCAACGATGGCCTCAGCAACTTGAAGCACGAAGCTTGACACCTGTTTCCGGTCCCGCTGGCCGCTGAGATTAAACGCCTTCAATCGGGTGAGTGACCTTCCATTTTTCGGCAAAAGCTTTGCCTTGCTCGATTTGTTCGGGTGTCATTTTTTCAGAATATTCTTCTAATCTTTCCCGATCATACTCTTTATCAGACTCATCATTATCTAAGCCTGCTAAAAGCAACGTAAGGCCATAAGCCTTCACCATATCAAATGGAAAGCCATAGTAATTTGGATTACTTGCATACTCTCGAGCAAGCAAACCGATGCCATTGCTGTCACCCGCCTTCGCAGACTCCTCTAGCCAATACCGGGAAATTGATAGGTCTCCGTTATCTTCATAAATGGAGGCTGCATAGGCAATCATTGCTTTTGGATAGCCATTTTCAGCCGCTCGCTTATACCACTTGTTGATTTCCTTGCGGCGCTGCCCAAACCACCAAAAAAATCCATCACCAGCTGAATAACTCTCGGCAAGCTGATATTGTGCGAATGAGTACCCTCCCTCTGCTGATTTAATCAGCATATTAAAGTCAGAATTGCCTACGTATAACAAATAGGCAGCTTCCATGTCACCGGAAGCAATTTTTTCTCGCGCAATCTTCTCAAATTCTGATTTCCACTCGCGCTGAGTTTTATCTCCCTTCGGGCAGTTCTCAACGATCGTGCATAATTTATCTCCATCATCAAGAGCCAGACGAAGTAGGGAGTTAAAATTTCCTTGATTAGCAGAATGTACTAGCCATTCGCGCGTATCTTCCACCCTGTGGTTTTTTGCATAACGAAGCTCATCCTGTAGATGAAACCACTCTCCTACAACATCCGACTTGGCTACCCAATCATTTAGTTCGCCTAGTTGTTGCAAATCATTTGAGGCAAATTTCTCCATTAAAGTTTTTCTGTACTCTTGATCCCATTCACCTCGGCTTTTTTCCCCTTTGGGACAAAATGAAGCAATAACACACAGCTTGACGTTGTGAGATAACTGATATAGGGAGAATAAATTGCCTTGATTGGCAGAAGCCACGAACCACTTTACAGATTCTTTCGAGTCTAGCGCTTCACTAAGTTCCATTTGTCGAAGTTGTTGCGCCAAATAAAATTGTGCTTCTGCATCGCCAGCCTCAGCGGCAATGCGCAATTCACGCTCTGCATTTTTCTCTTGTTTATATAATGAAATGCCGCGTTCCTTGGCTGTCTGCTGCTCCTGTGAAAGCACTGCCGATGCGGTGACTGAGTTAAATAAAAAAAGTAAACTTAAAATCGATTTGATTAGATTTTTATAATGATTCATTTTCTTCCCTGTGTAATTAACAAGCGAGCGCCGTATTCCATATGCTGTTTGACACCAAGCTGCGAAATGAGGTGGGCGAATGTTGCGACACTTGTGTTGTCGAGTTTGCGCAGCAGCACGGAGCTCTTCATTCGGCAGACTTGATGCCATTTTCAAAAAGACTTGTATGACAATAAAAACGAAAGATCGAAAGGCCACAGGGGGGTTCCCCGTGTGGCGACGGTATTTATCCCCGTTGGGCTGCGATGCAGCCCCCTTCAAAGAGTCACATTTTAGCCAAAGCCTGCGTCAAATCTTCCCGCAGATCCTCAACATCCTCAACCCCCACCGACAACCGCACCAGCCCATCGCCAATCCCCAGCTTCGCGCGAGTTTCCGGCGGGATGGTCGCGTGGGTCATGATCGCCGGATGTTCGATCAGGCTCTCCACACCGCCCAGACTTTCCGCCAACGCAAAGATCTTCACATTCTCCAAAAACCGCCGTGCGCCGGCCAGGTCGCTGTTCAGATCCACGGAAATCATCCCGCCAAAACCGCGCATTTGCCGCTTGGCCAGTTCGTGCTGCGGGTGCGAGGTCAGGCCCGGATAGTAGACGCGTTTGACCTGCGGTTGCTGTTCCAGCCACTGCGCCAGATCCAGGGCGTTGCTGCAATGACGTTCCATGCGCAGCGCCAAAGTCTTCACCCCGCGCAGGGTGAGGAATGCATCGAACGGCCCGGAAATCGCCCCGACGGCGTTTTGCAGGAAACCGAGTTTTTCCGCCAGCTCGTCGTTCTGTCCGACCACGGCAATGCCGCCGATCACGTCGGAGTGGCCGTTGAGGTATTTGGTGGTCGAGTGCAGGACGATGTCGAAGCCCAGCTCCAGTGGGCGCTGGATGTACGGGCTGGCAAAAGTGTTGTCGGCGACGCAGATGATCCCCCGCGCGCGGCAGATGCGCGCAATGGCGGCCAGATCCGACAGGCTCAGCAGCGGGTTGGTAGGGGTTTCGACCATGACCATGCGCGTGTCGTCCTGCAGCGAGGCTTCGAACGCCGACAGATCGGTCAGGTCGACGAAGCTGAAACGGTGCCCGGCACTGCGCTGACGGACCTTGTCAAACAGGCGGAAGGTGCCGCCGTACAAGTCATTGCCGGAAACGATGTGCGAGCCTGCGTCGAGCAGTTCCAACACCGTGGAGATCGCCGCCAGCCCCGAGGCGAAGGCGAACGCGCGGGTGCCGCCTTCGAGGTCGGCGACGCAGCGCTCCAGCGCGAAGCGCGTCGGGTTGTGCGAGCGGCCGTAGTCGAACCCCTTGTGCACGCCGGGGCTGTCTTGCAGGTAGGTGGAGTTGGCATAGATCGGCGGCATCAGCGCGCCGGTGGTCGGGTCAGGCTCTTGCCCGGCGTGGATCACCCGGGTGGCGAAGCCTTGGGATTTATCGTCGTGCTGACTCATGCAAGGGATCTCCGTAATTGGTTGAGCATGTCGGTGCGGGTGATCAGGCCATGGAAGCCGGAGGCGTCGGCGATGATCGCGACGAGGCCACGGCTGAGCACCGCTTCCAGCTCGGCCAGGGTCGCAGCCGGGGCGAGGGTTTGCAGTTTGTCGGTCATCACGCTGGACACTGACTGGCTGAAGCGCGCGGCATCTTCGTGGACGCCGAGGAGGATGTCGGACTCGTCGATCACGCCCACCAGTTGCTTGCCTTCGACCAGCACCGGCAGTTGCGAAACATCCGCCAGACGCATGCGCTGAAACGCAGTGAGCAGGGTGTCGTCAGGGCCGACGCTGATCACCCGGCCGTCCTCGAAACGCCGTGCGATCAAGTCGCGCAAGTCGCCGTAGCCTTTGCGTTGCAACAGGCCTTGATCGGTCATCCACTGGTCGTTGTAGACCTTCGACAGGTACCGCGTGCCGGTGTCGCAGACGAAGCTGACCACGCGTTTCGGCTCGGTCTGTTCGCGGCAATAACGCAGCGCGGCAGCGAACAGGGTGCCGGTCGATGAGCCGCCGAGAATGCCCTCGGCCTTGAGCAACTGGCGCGCGTGATCGAAGCTTTCCGCGTCGCTGATCGAGTAGGCGTGACGCACGCTGGAGAGGTCGGTGATCGACGGAATGAAGTCTTCGCCGATACCCTCGACCGCCCACGAACCGGGCGTCGGCAAGGTGCCGTCGCGGCTGTATTGCGCCATCACCGAGCCGATCGGATCGGCGAGGACCATTTCCAGATCCGGCTGCACGCGCTTGAAGAAGCGACTCAACCCGGTCAACGTGCCGGCCGAACCGACGCCGACGACGATGGCGTCCAGATCATGTTCGGTCTGCGCCCAGATTTCCGGCGCGGTGCTGCATTCATGGGCCAGCGGGTTGGCGGGATTGTTGAACTGGTCGGCGAAAAACGCCCCGGGAATGTCCTTGGCCAAGCGGGCGGCGACGTCCTGGTAATACTCGGGATGGCCCTTGCCGACATCGGAGCGGGTGATGTGCACTTCGGCGCCCATGGCCTTCAAGTGCAGGACCTTCTCGGTGGACATCTTGTCCGGCACCACCAGCACTACGCGATAGCCTTTGGCGCGGCCGACCAGCGCCAGACCCAGACCGGTATTGCCGGCGGTGGCCTCGACAATCGTGCCGCCCGGTTGCAGGCGACCGTCACGTTCCGCAGCGTCGATCATCGCCAGACCGATACGGTCCTTGATTGAGCCGCCAGGGTTCTGCGATTCGAGTTTGAGAAACAGCGTGCACGGTCCGGTATCGAAGCGGGTGACCTGCACCAGCGGAGTATTGCCTATCAGCCCAAGCACGGCAGGGCGTGATTCCTTTGACATTTCTTCACCTCTTTATGGTGTTGATCGCGTTCCAATCGCGGGGAAAAGACTCGCGTGCAACTTAGGCGCAGACATCCTCTCTCGCAACCTCTAATCCTTGGAAAATCCAGCCGTTTGGATCTAACGATAGAACGAAAACTTGCATGTTGCCCTGACGTGTTCTGATCGTTCCCACGCTCCGCGTGGGAATGCAGCCTTGGACGCTCTGCGTCCCTACGGCCAGAAGATCCCAGCCTTCGACAGCTTCTACGGGGCGCCTGTGCATGAGTAGAACTTGTGATGATCTAGAATTTATTGAGTTTGTTTCATCAAGTCCGGTTCCCGACAATATCTGCCATCGAATAAGCATCTGGAGTTGTTTGTCATGGCACTGGCCCATTCCCTGGGATTTCCGCGCATCGGTCGCGACCGCGAACTGAAGAAAGCGCAAGAGGCGTTCTGGAAAGGAGAACTGAACGAGGCGGGCCTGCGTGACGTCGGGCGTGAGCTGCGCAAGGTCCATTGGGACTTGCAGAAAAACGCCGGCATCGACTTGCTGCCGGTTGGCGATTTCGCCTGGTACGACCAAGTGCTGACCCACTCGCTGATGTTCGGCGTGATCCCCGAACGTTTCCGTCCGCACGACGGTAAAGCCACGCTGCAGACCCTGTTCAGCATGGCCCGAGGCGTCAGCAATGCTTGCTGCGGCGAAGGCCACGCTCAGGAAATGACCAAGTGGTTCGACACCAACTATCACTACCTCGTACCGGAATTCAGTGTCGACCAGCACTTCCAGTTGGGTTGGGAGCAGCTGTTTGAAGAAACCGAAGAGGCCCGTGCGCTAGGGCACAACGTCAAACCGGTGATCATCGGTCCGCTGACCTATCTGTGGCTGGGTAAAACCAAAGGCGCCGATTTCGACAAGCTCGATTTGCTTGACCGCCTGCTGCCGCTGTACGGCCAGATCTTCGCGCGACTGGCGGCATTGGGCGTGGAGTGGGTGCAGATCGATGAGCCGATTCTGGTGCTCGATTTGCCGCAGGACTGGAAGAATGCCTTCGAGCGCGCCTACAACCAGATCCAGCGCGATCCGCTGAAAAAACTGCTCGCCACGTATTTCGGTGGTCTGGAAGAAAACCTCGGTCTGGCGGCGAACCTGCCGGTCGATGGCCTGCACATCGATCTGGTGCGCGCGCCGGATCAATACCCGACCATTCTGGATCGTCTGCCGGCTTATAAGGTGCTGTCGTTGGGTGTGGTCAACGGTCGGAACGTCTGGCGCTGCGATCTGCAAAACGCGCTGGCGACGCTGCACCATGCTCATGAGCGTCTGGGTGATCGTTTGTGGGTAGCACCGTCCTGTTCATTGCTGCACAGCCCGGTTGATCTGGGCCGCGAAGACCAGCTCGATGCCGAACTGAAAAGCTGGCTGGCGTTCGCCGTGCAGAAGTGCGAAGAGGTCGCCGTGCTCGCTCAAGCGGTCAGCGAGCCGGAAGCGCCGAAGGTACTGCGTGCCCTCGCGCAAAGCCGTTCGGTGCAGACCAGCCGCGCTGCCTCGCCGCGTATTCACAAACCGGCGGTGCAAGCGCGGGTCGCGGCGATCACTGCCAGGGATGCGCAACGCCAATCGCCGTTTGCCCAGCGTATTGCCAAACAGCGCGGCAAGCTCGACCTGCCGTTATTCCCGACCACCACCATTGGCTCGTTTCCGCAAACGGCGGCGATCCGTCTGGCGCGTCAGGCCTACAAGCAAGGCAAGCTCAGCGCGGCCGATTACACCGATGCGATGCACACGGAGATTCGCCACGCGGTGGAAATTCAAGAGCGCCTCGGCCTGGATGTGCTGGTGCACGGTGAGGCCGAGCGCAACGACATGGTCGAATACTTCGCCGAACAGCTCGACGGCTATGCCTTCACCCGCTTTGGCTGGGTGCAGAGCTACGGTTCGCGCTGCGTCAAACCGGCGGTGATTTTCGGCGACCTCAGCCGCCCGCAGGCGATGACGGTCGAGTGGATCCGTTACGCCCAAGGCCTTACCGACATGGTCTTGAAAGGCATGCTGACCGGCCCGGTGACCATGCTGATGTGGTCGTTCCCGCGCGAAGACGTCAGCCGCGAGGTGCAGGCTCAACAACTGGCGCTGGCCATTCGTGACGAGGTGAATGACCTGGAAGCGGCGGGAATCAAAATCGTGCAGCTCGACGAAGCGGCGTTCCGTGAAGGCCTGCCGTTACGCCGGGCGCAGTGGCCGGCGTATCTGCACTGGGCAAGCGAAGCGTTCCGCCTGTGCGCCTCCGGCGTGCGCGACGAAACGCAGATCCACACGCACATGTGCTACAGCGAGTTCAACGATGTGATCGAGTCGATCGCGGCGATGGACGCCGATGTCATCACCATCGAAACCTCGCGTTCGGACATGGAACTGCTCGAAGCGTTTGAAGCGTTCGCCTACCCGAACGACATCGGCCCCGGCGTGTACGACATTCACTCGCCACGGATTCCCGATGTGACGGAAATGGTCGGTTTACTGCGCAAAGCGGCGCAGCGTATTCCGGTGGAGCGGCTGTGGGTCAATCCGGATTGCGGGTTGAAGACCCGAGGCTGGCCAGAGACCGAAGCGGCGCTGGTGCACATGGTCAGCGCCGCGCGGCAACTGCGCAAAGAGTGGGCCTGACCCTTTACCGCCCTGGAATACATAACCCTGTGGGAGCGAGCCTGCTCGCGAAAGCGGTGTGTCAATCGACACCATGTTGGATGACCTGACGCCTTCGCGAGCAGGCTCGCTCCCACAGAACTCGCGTTCTCCCCGTCATTCACGGCAACACACAAATCCTTTGTGGGAGCGAGCCTGCTCGCGAAAGCGGTGTGTCAGCCACCCATGCATCAGGCAAGGAAGCGCAATATCGGCGCACCATCGAACGGGTCTGTCAGATAGTGCGCCCTGACCCCGAAAGTCGTCTGTAACCGCTCCGGCGTCAGCACGTGCAGCGGCTCGCCCAGTGCCACCAGACGCCCGCGCTCCAGCACCGCCAGGCGATCGCACTTGAGCGCCTGATTGAGATCGTGCAGGGCGATCAACGTGGTCACCGGCAGTGCGCGCACCACGTGCAGAATGCTCAACTGATGCTGGATGTCGAGGTGGTTGGCCGGCTCGTCGAGCAGCAGGATCTGCGGGCGCTGCGCCAGTGCGCGGGCGATGTGCACGCGTTGGCGTTCCCCGCCGGAGAGGCTGCGCCAGAGGCGGTTGCGCAGGTGCACGGCGTCGACGTCGACCAGCGCTTGCTCGACGATGGCGTCATCGGCGGGCGACCACGGTTGCAGCGCCGACAACCACGGCGTCCGCCCCAGCGCCACCGCGTCGAACACGCGAATGCCATCGTCGGTATCGGCCTGTTGCTCAACCACCGCGAGCGTCTGCGCGATAGTGCGCCGCGACATCTTGCCCAGCGTCCGACCGTCGAGCTGCACATGGCCCACGCTCGGTTCACGCAGCCCGGCCAGCAATTTGAGCAACGTGGATTTCCCCGACCCGTTCGGCCCGACAATGCCCAAGGTCTCGCCGCGCTGAACGTCGAGGCTGACACCGTTGAGCAGCTCGGCACCACGCACCTTGAAGCCCACATCAGCACAACTCAAAACCGTGTTCATCGCGCCGATCTCCGGCCCACCAGAATCAGCGCGAACACTGGCGCGCCGACCAGCGCGGTAATCACGCCGACGGGAATCACCTGACCCTTGATCAGGGTGCGTGACAGCACATCGGCGGCGATCAGAAACACTGCGCCGCCCAACGCACTGGCAGGCAGAAGACGCGCATGGCCGGTGCCGAGCAACAACCGCGCGGCATGGGGAATCACCAGACCGACAAAGCCGATCGAGCCGACAATCGACACCATCACCGCCGTCACCAGCGCGGCGCAGCCAATCAACAGAATCTGCACACGTCGCACTGGAATGCCGAGAGACGCCGCCGAGTCCGCACCAAAGGTGAACGCATCCAGCGCCCGGCGATGCCACAGACAAACAACCAACCCCAACACAGCCACCGGCACCGCCAGCCACACCGACGGCCAGCGCACGCCGCCGAGATTGCCGAGCAGCCAGAACATGATCCCGCGCGCCTGTTCCGAGCTGGCCGAGCGGGTGATCAGAAACGCGGTGAGGGCGTTGAACAGCTGCGAGCCGGCAATCCCGGCCAGAATGATCTGCCCGGTGCCGCTGGCCGAGCCGCTGACCCGTGCCAACAGGATCACCAGTACGAAAGCGGTCACCGCGCCGGCAAACGCACCGACCGACAGTGAAATCGCCCCGGCGCCGACGCCAAGCAGGGCGACCATCACCGCGCCAGTCGAGGCACCCGCGGAAATCCCCAGCAGATACGGATCGGCCAGCGGATTGCGCAGCAGCGATTGCAGGATCACCCCGCACGTCGCCAGACCGGCGCCGCAGGCCGCCGCGACCAAAGCGCGGGTCAGGCGATAGTTCCAGACAATGCCTTCGTCGATCGGGTCGAGCACATAACCGGCGCCCCACAGCTTGTTCGCCAGCACCTGCAACACCACGCTCGGCTCGATCGAAGTCTCACCAATGGCCACGCCGCCAATCAGCGCGACCGACAGCGTCAACAGCACCAGCAGCAAACGGATCAGGCGTCTGCTCATTGCGACAGGTCGTAGCCGTTGATGGCGCTGGCCAGTTGTTCGAGGCCGTCGAAGGTGCGCAGGCTGGCCTGCATGGCCATGGCGTCAAGGATGATGATGCGGTTGTGCTTGACCGCGTCCATGTTGCGCGTCACCGGATCACTGCGCAGGAAGGCGAGTTTCTTCTGATAGTCGTCCGCCGGGAAACGTCGACGATCCATGCGCGCGATCACCAGAAACGTCGGGTTGGCCTTGGCGATGGTTTCCCAGCCGACCGTTGGCCATTCTTCATCCGACTCGACGACGTTGCGCACGCCGAGGGTGCTGAGCATGAAATCGGGAACGCCTTTGTGCCCGGCCACGAACGGCTCGATGTCCATCTCGGCGCTGGAGAACCACACCAGGGCGCTGACGTCTTTGCGCTGCTGCTTTTTCGCGGTGGCGATCGATTGCGCGAGGCTGGCGTTGAGCTGTTCATTGAGCTGCTCGCCACGCGCCTGCACATCGAAAATCGCCGCCAGTTGGCTCACGCTTTTGTAGATGCTGTCGATGCGAAACGGTGCCAGCCGCGTGCCGTCCGAACCCACGAGGTTGTCCTTGGCTTCGCAATCGGAGGGCAGCAGATAGGTCGGAATCTTCAGTTCATGAAACTGCTCGCGGGTGCCGACCGCGCCTTGCGGGCCGACCATCCATTCCAGCTCGACGGCAACCAGCTCCGGGCGTTTAGCGATCACTGCTTCGAAACTCGGCTCGTTGTCGGCAAGGCGCTCGATCCTGTCGTTCTGCGCTTTGTATGTGCCCAGCACGTCGTTGAACCACAACGAGGTGCCGACGACTTTTTCGCCCAGGCCCAAGGCGTAGAGCATTTCCGTACCGGCCTGGCCGATGGTCACCGTGCGCGCAGGCGCGTGCTGAAAGGTCAGGCTGCTGCCACAGTTTTCCACGGTCAGCGGATACGCAGTCGGCGCCGCTTGCGCCAGGGCGCAAAGGCTCAGAGCGGTGAGCAGGGTGGCAACGCGGGGCAGCAGCATGGGGCAGTCTCCAAGGGAACCGTACGGGAGCGGGCGGGTACGGTTTGGAAACACACCTCGGGCGCGGTCGTGGAAACTGCGCAAGGCCGGCACGGGGAAAATGCGCACGGCACGATGTCCTTCCCGGACACCCCGCCGGTTGGTCAGTCACTGTGCCGGCAGGTCTCCTGACTGATGCGTCATCGCCACGCTCCGGCCTTCCCGGGGTTCACCCAGTGGCAGTCGAGGAGCAGGCTCGGCACCTACAGTTGCGGGGGCAGTTCCGATTGATGCGTGGAGCATCTCGGATTCCCTATTAATTCCGTGTGGAAACCGGCGCGGGCATGGTAGTCGATCAGGCCGCTGATGGGGAGCCGAATCTGCTTTGGTAGGAGCTGCCGAAGGCTGCGATCTTTTGATCTGGTCTTTAACGGGCAAGATCAAAAGATCGCAGCCTTCGGCAGCTCCTACACGGGTGCGTGTTTGCGTGGCGAAGCGTTTGCAATCCGAGGGTAAGCTTGGCTAGTATACGATCCATATACATTTCGTATCGGATATAGACATGGGCATCGTAAAGATTTCAGAGGACATGCACGAGAACCTGCGTATCTCCAGCAACGCCCTCAGCCGCTCGATCAACGCGCAGGCTGAGCACTGGATGCGCATCGGCATGCTCGCCGAGCTGCATCCCAATCTCGACCACAGCGCCATTTGCCGCCTGCTGATCCGCGCCGAACAGAATGGTGGGCTGGATCTGCAACAACTGACTCAGGAAGCCGTCAGCGCATGAGAAACCAGATCAAGATCAACACCCCGGCCGACATCGAAAAATCCCGCGCCGCCGGCAAACTCGCCGCTGAAGTGCTGGCAATGCTGGTGCCGCATGTGAAGGCTGGCGTAACCACCGATGAGCTGGATCGACTGTGCAACGATTACATCGTCAATGTGCAGAAGGCGGTGCCAGCCAATGTCGGTTATCACGGCTTTCCGAAAACCGTCTGCGCGTCGGTCAACGATGTGGTGTGCCACGGGATTCCATCGGGTACGCCATTGAAAGACGGCGACATCGTCAACCTCGACATCGCGGTGATCAAGGACGGCTGGTTCGGCGATACCAGTCGCATGTATGTGGTGGGCGAGGCGACTCCTGAAGCGCAGCACCTGATCAAGACCACCTACGAAGCCATGTGCGCAGGCATCCGTGCAGTGAAGCCGGGCGCAACGCTGGGCGATATCGGCCACGCGATCCAGAGCCTGGCGGAGGCGGAGGGCTTCAGTGTGGTACGCGAATACTGCGGCCATGGCATCGGCAAGGTCTATCACGATGAACCGCAGATCCTGCATTACGGCTTTCCCAATCAGGGCCTGAAGCTTAAGGCCGGGATGATTTTCACCGTGGAACCGATGCTCAATGCCGGCAAACGCCATGTGAAGAACATGCCGGATGGCTGGACCGTATTGACCAAGGATGGCTCGTTGTCGGCGCAGTGGGAGCATATGGTCGCGGTGACGGAGAGCGGGTTCGAAGTGCTGACGGCTTGGCCGGATGAGATTGAAGGGTACCGGGCCATTGGCTAATACCGTGTCGCCTGCTTGCCCTCACCCTAGCCCTCTCCCAATGGGAGAGGGGACTGACCGAGGTGTTGTTGCGAGATACGCCGACGTGCGATACCGAGTCGAACTTACATTTTGAACAGCATGAAGATCGGCTCCCTTTCCCCCTCGCCCCCCGTGGGGGAGAGGGCTGGGGTGAGGGGGTAGATCCAACTGACTCAGCGCAATCAGTGAGCCCCGGCAGCCTTGTTCAAGTCGCTCTCGGTCCACTCGGTATAAACACAAGCATCCGCCGTCGCCCAGCGCACCCGTACCGGATCGCCGGCCTTGAGCGGCATGCCCGCTGCCGATAGCGCTTTCACCGTCATCGACGTCCCGCCCGCAGTCACCACGCTGCACGTCTGGCTTTCACCGAGAAACAGCACCTCCACAACGTTCGCCGACACCTCATTCCAGCCCGCCGCCAGCGGCTCATCCAGCGCCTGCTGCGTGCTCAGCGCCAAGGCCTTTTCCGGACGCACCATCAGCAGCACATCCTGATCAGTGTGCAACCCGGACGTCAGCCGAATCGACAACGACTGGCCCTCGAAACGCGCTGCTGCATTGCCTTGCGCCTTGAGCTTGAGGAAGTTCGAATTGCCCAGAAACGACGCGACAAATGCATTGGGCGGATTCTGGTAAAGGTCATAACCACTGCCCAGACCAACGATTTTGCCGTGGCTGAAAATCGCGATGCGTTGCGACAGACGCATGGCTTCTTCCTGGTCGTGGGTCACGTAGACGATGGTGATGCCCAGGCGCCGGTGCAGCTGGCGCAGTTCATCCTGCAAGTCTTCGCGCAGCTTCTTGTCCAGCGCACCGAGCGGTTCGTCCATCAGCAGAATGCGCGGCTCGTAAACCAAGGCGCGAGCGATGGCAACCCGTTGTTGCTGGCCGCCAGACAGTTGCGAAGGGCGGCGATGGGCGAACTGTTCGAGCTGCACCAGCTTCAACATCGCATCGACGCGTTTTTCACGCTCGGCCGCAGCCAATTTGCGAATGGCCAGAGGGAAGGCGATGTTGTCGCGTACCGACAGATGCGGGAACAGCGAGTAACGCTGAAAGACCATGCCGATGTCGCGCTTGTGCGGCGGCACGTTGACCAGTGATTGGCCGTTGACGAGGATCTCGCCGCTGCTCGGTGTTTCAAAACCGGCGAGCATCGACAGCGTGGTGCTTTTGCCCGAGCCGCTGGAGCCCAGGAACGTGAGGAATTCACCGTCCTTGATGTCCAGCGAGATATTGTCGACGGCAGCAAAATCGCCGTAGTGCTTGTTCAGGTTGCGCAGGCTGACCAGGGGTTTGTCGCTCTGCTGGGATGCGTCTTTGATCACGGCACTCATGTCGTACTCCTGGGCGCTCAGGCGCTGATTTCGTTGCGCCGGCGCAGGGCGGCGGCGATCACCATGACCAACACTGACAGGCCGATCAGCAGCGTCGAAGCGACGGCGATCACCGGGGTCAGGTCCTGGCGCAGGGTGGTCCACATTTTCACGGGAAGGGTTTGCAGAGTCGGGCTTGCCATCATCACGCTGAGCACCACTTCGTCCCACGAAACGAGGAAGGCGAAGAGGGCGCCGGCGACCATGCCCGGACGGATCGCCGGGAACGTCACCTTGAACACCGCTTGCAGGCGCGAGGCACCGCAGATTACCGCCGCGTCTTCAATCGACTGATCGAACAGCTTCAGCGAGTTGATGATCGAGATGATGGTGAACGGCAGCGCGACGATCACATGGCTGACGACGAAGGCGAACATCGTCCCGGTGTAGCCGAGCTTGAGAAACAGCGCGTACACCGCCACGGCAATGATCACCAGCGGCACGATCATCGGCAGGGTGAACAGGCCGTAGAGCATCTCGCGGCCGGGGAAGCGTCCGCGCACCAGCGCAAACGCGGTCGGCAAACCGAGCGCAACAGCGCAGATGGTGGTCAGCACGGCGACCTTGAGGCTGGCGGCAGCGGCGTTCATCCAGTCGGGATTGGAGAAGAACTGCCCGTACCATTTCAGCGTCCAGCCCGGTGGCGGGAACACCAGCCACTGCGAGGAGCCGAACGACAGCAGCACGATGAACACGATCGGCAACAGCAAGAACAGACCGATCAGCCCGGTAGTGGCGTAGAGGCCGAAACGCATGCGCCGGCTCATGGCATTGGGGGTCAGGAGCATGTCGGCTTACCTCGCGTTACTGGCGCCAACCGGGGATTCCGGTTGAAGCTTCAGGTAGAAGTAGAACAGCACCAGGGTGATTGCGATCAGCAACGCGGCGCCGGCACTGGCCAGGCCCCAGTTGAGGAACGATTGCACCTGCTGAATGATGAACTCCGGCAGCATCATGTTCTGCGCCCCGCCGAGCAGCGCCGGGGTGACGTAGTAACCGAGCGACATTACGAACACCATCAAACCGCCGGACGCCAGACCCGGCCGGCACAGCGGCAGGAACACCCGGAAGAAGTTGGTCCACGGACTGGCGCCACAGATCGAGCCGGCCTGCAGGATCATCGGGTCGATGGCCTGCATGGTCGCCTGCAACGGCAGCACGATGAACGGGATCATGATGTAGCTCATGCCGATCACCACGCCCGTCAGGTTGTGCACCATCTCCAGCGGTTGATCGATGATGCCCATGGCCATCAAGGTCTTGTTGATTACGCCCGAGGCTTGCAGCAACACCAGCCACGAATAGGTGCGGGCGAGCAGGCTGGTCCACATCGACAGCAGCACGATGTTGAGGATCCAGCGCCCCCAGCCGCGCGGCACCAGGGTGATCGCCCAGGCCAGCGGAAAGCCCAAGAGCAGGCTGAACAGCGTCACCAGCCCGGCCACCGAAAAGGTGTTGAGCAGCACTCGCGCATAGGCCGAGTTGGCGAACAACTGTTCGTAGTTGCCGAGACCAAACACAGGTTCCAGCACACCGCGCAACAGCAGGCCAATCAACGGCGCGAGAAAGAACAGGCCGAGGAACAGCAGCGCCGGGACGAGGTTGCCGGCGCCGCGCCAGCGTTGTTTAAACGCCGAACCGGGAGCGCCAGCGGCGCTCCCGGTGGCAGTGGAAGGACGAGGCGCAGTGGCCGCGATTTTCATTTGACCAGCCATTCGTTCCACCGTGTCGCGATAGCCGGACCGTTCTTGGCCCAGTAAGCGAAATCAAGGGTGATCTGATCCTTGGCGTAAGCCGTCGGCAGGTTGGGGGCCAGCGTCGAATCCAGACGCTCCACACTGTCGAGGTTGACCGGCGCGTAGGCGGTCAGGTTGGAGAAGTCGGCCTGGCCTTTGGCGCTGCTGGCATTGGCGAGGAACTTCATCGCCGCGTCCTTGTTTTTCGAGCCTTTGGGGATGACCAGAATGTCGGCCATGACCAGGTTCTGCTTCCAGCTCACGCCGACCGGTGCGCCGTCTTCCTGCAGGGCGTGCACCCGACCGTTCCAGAACTGGCCCATGCTCGCTTCGCCGGACGCCAGCAGTTGCTGCGACTGCGCACCGCCGCCCCACCAGACGATGTCTTTCTTGATGGTGTCGAGTTTCTTGAAGGCGCGATCCAGATCCAGCGGGTAGAGCTTGTCAGCCGCAACGCCGTCGGCCAGCAGCGCCAGTTCGAGCACGCCGGGGCTTGGCCATTTGTACAGGGCGCGCTTGCCCGGGTAGGTCTTGGTGTCGAACAGCGCGCTCCAGTCCTGCGGCTTGTTGGCGCCGAGCTTGCCTTCGTTGTAGCCGAGGACAAAGGAGAAGAAGAACGAACCGACGCCGTGATCGCTGACAAAGCGCGGGTCGATCCTGTCGCGCTGGATCACTTTGAAATCGAGGGGTTCGAGCAGGCCTTCGGCAGCGGCGCGCAGGGCGAAATCGGCTTCGACATCGACCACGTCCCACTGCACGTTGCCGCTTTCGACCATGGCCTTGAGTTTGCCGTAGTCGGTGGGGCCGTCCTGGACGACGGTGATGCCGCTGGCCTTGCTGAACGGATCGGCCCAGGCCTGTTTCTGCGCATCCTGGGTGCTACCGCCCCAGCTGACAAAATTCACGCTTTCGGCAGCCATTGCAGCCTGGCCGGTAACGCTGAGCAGTCCCGCGAAAAAGATCGCGGTTGCAGCTTTGTTCAACACCATGTTCACGCCCTCATTGTTGTGTTTTTGAGCGGGCCTTGCGTTGTTGCCCGCCTGTCGGGAGCAGTAGCTGGACGCTTTTTCACGTCGTCCGGTCTATGGAATATCATATTATGGTATTCCAAACTTTGTGCAAGCACTTTGCCTTACCGGTTATCTGGCGGATCTGTTTTTTTGATGAGTTCAGGACAATGGATTTGAAATGCAAAACCCTTGTGGGAGCGAGCCTGCTCGCGAAGCGGTGGATCATTCAACATTCAAGTCGACTGACACATCGCTTTCGCGAGCAGGCTCGCTCCCACATGGGGTTTGTGCTGGGCTCGGGTTATTCGGTGAACGGAATGCTCTCAACCACCTCGAGGTCATACCCGGTCAACCCCGCGTACTTCAGCGGCGGACCGAGGTGCCGCAGCTTGCCAACCCCGAGATTCTGCAGAATCTGCGCCCCCGTCCCGACCTCGGAATAAATCCGCGATTGCGAACGGCTGAACTGCCGTGGCGGCTGGGTCAACTGCGGAACGCGCTCGAGCAACGCCTGCGACGATTCATGATTGGCCAGCACCACCACAACCCCATGACCTTCCGCCGCGACCCGTTGCAACGCTGCCCAGAGGGTCCAGTTCGTCGGCCCGCTGTACTCGGCGCCGACCAGATCGCGCAGCGGATCGATCACATGCACGCGCACCAGCGTCGGCTCTTCGCGGCGCAGGTCGCCCATGACCATCGCCATGTGCACGCCACCTTCGATGCGATCTTCGAAGGTGATCAAACGGAAGGTGCCATGCACCGTCGGCAGCTCACGTTCACCGATGCGTTCGATGGTGTGCTCGGTGCTCAGGCGATAGTGGATCAGGTCAGCAATGGTGCCGATCTTGATCCCGTGTTTGCGTGCGAACTGCTCCAGATCCGGGCGGCGCGCCATGGTGCCGTCGTCGTTCATCACTTCGACGATCACCGAGGCCGGGGTGAAACCGGCCAGGCGCGCCAGGTCGCAGCCGGCTTCGGTGTGCCCGGCGCGGGTCAGCACGCCACCTTCCTTGGCGCGCAACGGGAAGATGTGACCGGGCTGCACCAGGTCTTCGGCGCGGGCATTTGGCGCGACGGCGGCGGCCACGGTGCACGCGCGATCTGCTGCGGAGATGCCGGTGGTCACGCCGACCGCCGCTTCGATCGACACGGTAAATGCAGTGCTGAACACACTGCCGTTGGCGGGTACCATTTGCTCCAGGCCCAGACGCTGGCAATGTTCGTCGGTGAGGGTCAGGCAGATCAGCCCGCGTGCTTCGCGGGCCATGAAGCTGATAGCCTCCGGTGTGCAGCGATCGGCAGCCAGCAGCAGGTCGCCTTCGTTCTCGCGGTCTTCGTCATCGACCAGCAGGACCATTTTGCCGAGGCGATAATCTTCGATGATTTCTTCGATGCTGTTGAAGGCCATGCTGGACTCTCAGGGTTCGTTGGAAATATATTGGTATACCATAATACAAAATCAACAAAGAGGTCACTATGAAGGCGTACTGGATTGCACATGTGGATATAGCCGATGCCGAGCACTACAGCCAATACACCCAGCGCACCCCGCAGGCGATTGCCGCATTCGGCGGCAAGTTTCTCGCCAGAGGCGGGCGCAGCGAAGCGCTGGAAGGCCGGCAGACGCCGCAGCGCACGGTGATCATCGAGTTCGAGAGCTACGAACAGGCCGTGGCGTGCTATCGCTCGGCGGCGTATCAGGAGGCGAAAAGTTACCGCGAAGAATGGGCGAGGGCGGAGATCATCATCGTAGAAGGCATCGCCCCGAACTGAGCCACACCACCAAACTATGTGGGAGCGAGCCTGCTCGCGAATGCGTTCGATCATTCAACATTTGTATCGACTGACACGACGCCTTCGCGAGCAGGCTCGCTCCCACAGGGGTATAGGTGGTGATCAGCGCATGAAATGGATTTTGCCGCTGTCATCATTACCCATGTAAATCCCGTAAACCCCAGCCTGGCGCTCTTCGATATAGCGCTCGAGAATCTGCCGGATCGCCGGGTAGTAGATCTGCTCCCACGGAATCTCTTCCGGGGCGAAGAACTTGTAATCCATGGTCTCCGGTCCGGACTGCCCGGTGATTTCCAGGGCGATGGCGCGGAAGATGATGTACACCTCGCTGATCTTCGGCACGCTGAAAATCGAATACGGCGAGACGATTTCCGCGCGCACGCCGCTTTCTTCCCAGACTTCGCGCAGCGCCGCCTGTTCGGTGGTCTCACCGCTTTCCATGAAACCGGCCGGCAGGGTCCAGGTGCCAGGGCGCGGGGGGATCGCCCGTTGGCACAGGAGGTATTTGCCGTCCTGCTCAATGATGCAGCCGGCAATGATCTTCGGATTGACGTAGTGGATATAACCGCAGCCGCGGCACATCAGGCGCTCGTGCGTATCACCCGGCGGCGTCTGCTGACCGAGGTCAGGGCCACCGCATTTCGGGCAAAAGCTCGGGCTGAACATGTCATTGACCTATGCGGGGTTCTTTCAGCGCGATCGGCAGGGTGATCGCCGGAGTGCCTTTGACGGCGACGCCGGTTTCTTCCTGCTTGCGCTTGAGGTAATCGAGAGCGACGGCAGCCGCCGCGCGGACGTGATCGACACACGCCTGATGCGCCGCCAGCGGATCGCCGCTCTTGATCGCCTCGACCATTTTTTCCATCTCGTGATTACTCGCGCCGCGTCGGTTTTCCTGGGAGACCGAGGTCGCGCGCAGATAGCTGATGCGCGCCTGCAACTGGCGCAATTGGGTGGCGGCGACATGGTTGCCCGAGCCTTCGAGCAGCACGTCGTAGAAGCCCTGCACCGAGTCGATCACCTGTTGCAGCTCGCCGTCCTTCAACGCCTTGCGGTTGTCATCGAGGGCTTTTTCTAATGCTTTGATGTCCTTGGCTTTGGCGCGCAAAGTGAACAGCTGCACGATCAGGCCTTCGAGCACACAACGCAATTCGTAGATATCGACAGCGTCGTCGAGGGTGATGATGGCTACGCGCGGGCCTTTGGCATCGGCGAATTCGACGAGACCTTCGGATTCAAGGTGACGCAAGGCTTCGCGCACCGAAGTGCGGCTGACACCGAGGCGATCACAGAGGTCGCGTTCGACCAGGCGATCGCCTGGCATGAGCTGGAAATTCATGATCGCGCTACGCAGTTTGTCCAGCACGATTTCGCGCAGGGTAACGGGGTTGCGATTGACCTTGAAGCTGTCGTCGAGTGGCTGGCGTTTCATGGGGTCCGCTCTTGAGCTTGGCTGTCCATGCCAGACGGGCATCAAAACAGCCGAGGGTTAACTGGAGGCCTCGGCGTCGGCTTCGGCAAAGGCTTCACGGGCCAGCCGGAAACTGTCCACGGCCGCCGGAACGCCGCAATAAATGCCGACCTGAAGCAGAATTTCGCGTATTTGCTCACGACTCAGGCCGTTACGCAAGGCGCCACGCACATGCAGCTTGAGTTCATGCGGGCGGTTGAGCGCCGAGATCATCGCCAGGTTGATCATGCTGCGCTCCTTGAGCGACAGACCCTCACGCCCCCAGACATGGCCCCAGCAGTATTCGGTGACCATTTCCTGCAGCGGACGGGTGAAATCGTCGGCGTTGTCTATCGAGCGTTGCACGTAGGCTTCGCCCAATACCTGGGTGCGGATCTGCAGACCTTTTTCATACTTTTCGTTACTCATAAATCCTCCAGTCACCACAGATCCCTCGTGTAGGAGCTGCCGAAGGCTGCGATCTTTTGACTTTGACTTTTGAAAACAAGATCAAAAGATCGCAGCCTTCGGCAGCTCCTACAGGGATTTGTGTGAATTCGTCAGGCCAGAGTCGGCAACGGGCCGAGCTTGCCTTTGTGATAAATCATCGGCGTCACCGGTTGCTCGGGCAGGATCAGGTTCTTCACTGCGCCGACAATGATCGCGTGATCACCACCATCGTACTCACGCCACAACTCGCACTCGATGATCGCCGTCGCCTTGGCCAGAATCGGGTTACCGAGTTCGCTCAAATGCCACTCGATGCCCTTGGCCTTTTCCTTGCCCTTGCCGGCGAACGCGTAGGCTTCGGCGGTCTGCTCGGCGGAGAGCAAATGGATGGCGAACTTCTTGCTGTCGCGCAGCACCGGATAAGTGTCGGAGGCGTAGTTGGGGCAGAACAGCACCAGCGCCGGGTCGATCGACAGCGCGCTGAACGCGCTGGCGGTGATACCGACGATGCCGCCGTCCGGGTCGAGGGTGGTGACCACCGTGACGCCGGACGGGAACGAGCTCATGACGTCTTTGTAAATGCCGGGTTCGATCATTTCGCAGGACTCCTAGCGCATCACAAACGGATCAGGCATTGGCGCCTGGGAGAGGTTGATCCACACCGTTTTCAGTTCGGTGTAGGCCAGCACCGAGTCGATGCCGCTTTCGCGTCCATAGCCACTGTTCTTGAAGCCGCCGATCGGCGCCATCGCCGACACTGCGCGGTAAGTGTTGACCCAGATAATCCCCGAGCGCACATCGCGGGCGAGGCGATGGGCGCGACCGAGATCGCGAGTCCAGATGCCGGCAGCGAGGCCGAACTGCGAGTCGTTGGCGATCGCCAGTGCTTCGGCTTCGTCTTTGAAACGAATCACCGAAGCCACCGGGCCGAAGACTTCTTCCTGCATGATCTTCATCGAATTGCGGTCGCACTCGAACAGCGTCGGCTCGTAGAACCAGCCTTCACCGAGATCCGCCGGACGCTTGCCACCGGTGCGCAAACGCGCGCCTTCGGCGATCGCATCGGCGACCAGACCTTCGACCACCGCCAGTTGCTGCGCGGTGGCCATCGGCCCCATTTCACTGTTGTCTTCCTGTGGGTTGCCGATGCGGATGCGCTGGGCGCGCTCGACCAGACGATTGACGAATTCGTCGTAGATTTCGTCCTGCACCAGCAAGCGCGAACCGGACACGCAACTCTGCCCGGACGCTGCGTAGATCCCGGCAATCGCGCCGTTGATCGCGCTGTCGAGATCGGCGTCGGCAAAAATGATGTTCGGCGACTTGCCGCCGAGCTCCAGCGACAGCTTGGCGAAGTTCTCGGCGCTGCTGCGCACCACATGCCGTGCCGTCGCCGCGCCGCCGGTGAAGGCGATCTTGCGGATCAATGGATGGCGGGTGAGGGCGGCGCCGGTGCTCGGGCCGTAACCGGTGACGACGTTGACCACGCCCGGCGGAATCCCGGCTTCAAGGGCCAGACGCGCCAGCTCGAGAATGGTCGCCGAAGCGTGCTCGGACGGCTTGATCACAATCGTGTTGCCGGCGGCGAGGGCCGGGGCCAGTTTGATCGCCGTCAGGTACAGCGGGCTGTTCCATGGAATGATCGCGGCAACCACACCCATGGCTTCGTGCACGGTGTAGGCAAACAGATCGGGCTTGTCCAGCGGCAGGGTGCCGCCTTCAAGCTTGTCGGCGAGGCCTGCGGTGTAGTGGAAGAACTCCGGCAGATAGCTGACCTGGCCACGGGTTTCGCGGATCAGCTTGCCGTTGTCGCGGCTTTCAAGCTGCGCCAGGTGTTCCTTGTTTTCTGCGATCAGATCACCGAGGCGGCGCAGCAGTTTGCCGCGCGCAGTGGCGGTCAGACCGCGCCACGCCGGGCTGTCAAAAGCAGTTTGCGCTGCTTGCACGGCGCGTTCGACGTCCGCTTCATCGGCGTCGGGCAGTTCCGCCCAAGCCTGCGCGGAGGCCGGGTTGAGGCTTTCGAAGGTCTTGCCGGAGAGGGCGTCGACCCAGTCTCCGCCGATGCACATCTGGAAGCGTGCGAGTGTCATGCAACGATCCCCTTTATATGGTTTTGTCGGGCGTGTGCGAATTGGAGAAATTCCAGCAGCATCTGGTTGACCAGACGCGGCGACTCTACCGGCATCATATGCCGTTGCTCGGGCAGCACGGCAACCTTCGCGCCGGGGATGCGTCGGGCCAGTTGCTCGGCCATTTCCGGCGTCGAGCCAGGGTCGAGTTCGCCGGTGGCGATCAGTGTCGGCGCCTGAATGCTGCTCAGGTCTTCGGCGCGATACATGTCCTGGGTGGCGAACAATTCGTAGGTGGTCAGGTAACCCTGCGGATCGTTGTTGGCCAGGGTCTGGCGCAACGCGGCGATCTGCGCCGGGTTGGCCGCCTGATATTCACGGCTGAACCAGCGTGACAGGGCGGCTTCGGCGTTGGCGTCCGGGCCATGTTCGGCAGCCTGCGCAGTGCGCGCGATGACACCGGCACGCTGTTCTTCGCTGCGGTTGAAGACGCTGTTCAACACCACCAGGCTTTGCAGGCGCTCCGGGTAGTGCAGGGCGAAGGCCCGCGCGACCAGACCGCCCATGGAGAAACCGATCACCGCTGCCTGGGGCAGATTCAGGTGATCGAGCAGCTCGAGCAACTGATCGGCGTAACCGAGCAGGTCGGTGCCGCTGGCCGGGCGCGGGCTGGCGCCGTGGCCGAGCATGTCGTAGGCGATCACCTGGTACTGGCTGGCGAGGCCGACAATCTGCCCGCCCCACATTTCTTTGTTCAGGCCCACGCCGTGGATCAAGACCACGGGCTGGCCTTGGCCGGTCGCCAGGTAACTGGTGCCAGCCGGGGTGAGTTCAGCGGTGAGCCGAATCATGGAGCGCTCCTGCAATGCCTTTCTTGTTGTGATTACTGGGCTTTTTCGGCGGCCAGTTCTTCCAGATCGATGTAGCGGTTGCCGATACGCGGGTGCAGGCGGCCACCGTCGGCGCAACCCAGCACGACGACGATTTCGTCGGCACGCGGCGCGTCTTCGATCTGCATTTCCAGGGTGATGTAGTGCGAACGCAGGCCTTCGTCGTCCTTGTGCATCATCGGGATCTGAATCGACGTGCCCGGACCGCCGCGCTTGTTGGTGAAGCTCAGGTAGCTCTTGGCTTTCACCGCTTCGCGATAGTGGTTGCCGAAGCGCAGGGTGTGGATCACCGCGGAGGCGTGTTCGATCTCGCCATCAGCGCCGACCACCGCCGCTTTGCCATAAGCCTCGATCTTCTCGGCGCCACCAATGATGCCCACCAGACGCTCGACCATCATTGCGCCGAGGTCGGAGCAGTTGGCGCGGATCTGCGGCTTGAGGTCTTCGACAAAACCATTGCCCACCCACGGGTTCTTCATCACCACGGCGAGGCCGACCATGGTCACCGGCTTGTCAGTAGCCTTGCCGCCTTCGATGAAGGTTTCTTCGACATAGCTGACGATCTTGCGAATTTCGAAACTCATGAGCTGCTCCGTTGGGGGATTGAGAGTGTCTGTGCGTCTGATGGTATACCATAATACCGATCCTGCAAGTCCCCTCCGCAACAATTGCGTCATCCATCCTACGAATGGCTGCGCATTCACCCTTTGTCGCAAAACCAACCATCACTACAAACCCTGTGGGAGCGAGCCTGCTCGCGAAAGCGGTGGGTCAGCCAATAAACAGGGTGACTGATACACCGCATTCGCGAGCAGGCTCGCTCCCACAGGGAAAATGATGGGTTACAGAGAGCCGCTTTCGGTTAACAAAAGATAACGCGGCGCCGATTGTCAGACATTTGCAAAGCCCGATAGGATGAGCCAGCTTCCGAAGGGGCTCTGGATTGCGGGTTTCAGGACTATGCTTCTGAAACGCCAGTAGCCGAGCACCCTTGCGGCGCCCTTGAAGGCCCGATGGCCCAACAATAATAAATAGGGGAAGGTCTATGAGTCGTTGCCGCCCGCCGGCGTTACGCAACACCGCGTTGCTGGCCACAGCACTCTCGCTGCTGGGCTTTGCCACGTTATCGGCACCTGTGATTGCCGCCGAGGCCCCGGCTGACGTGGTCTATGCCACCGAATCGGCCAAGGCCGCGAAAAGCCTGATTCTTGATGTCGTCCATGCTGGCGCGCGTCTGGTCGCGGTCGGCGATCGCGGACACATCGTCTATTCCGATGACCAGGGCAAAACCTGGACCCAGGCCAAGGTGCCGACCCGGCAACTGCTCACTGCCGTGTATTTCGTCGATGACAAAAACGGTTGGGCCGTGGGCCACGACGCGCAGATTCTCGCCAGCGCAGACGGCGGTCTGACCTGGACCAAACAATTCGAAGACCTCGCACGCGAATCGCCGCTGCTCGACGTCTGGTTCAAGGACGCCAGCAGCGGCTTTGCCGTGGGCGCCTACGGCACGCTGCTGGAAACCACCGACGGCGGCAAGCACTGGGAAGACGTCAGCGATCGCCTCGACAACGAAGACCAGTTCCACCTCAACGCCATCGCCGCCGTGAAAGACGCCGGGCTGTTCATCGTCGGCGAGTCCGGCAGCATGTTTCGCTCCGCCGATGACGGCCAGACCTGGGAAAAGCTCGAAGGCCCGTATGAAGGTTCACTGTTCGGAGTGATCGGCATGGCGCAGCCGCAAACCCTGCTGGCGTACGGCTTGCGCGGCAACCTCTATCGCTCCACTGATTTCGGCAGCAACTGGGAGCAGGTCGAACTCAAAGCTGCACGTGGTGCGCTGGAGTTTGGTCTGTCCGGCGGCACGCTGCTCGAAGACGGCTCGATCGTCATCGTCGGTAACGGTGGTTCGGTGATCAGCAGCAGTGACAACGGCGAAACCTTCAGCGTGTTCAACCGCCCGGATCGCATTTCGCTGTCGTCGGTCACCGCCGCTGGCAACGGCAACCTGATTCTGACCGGGCAGGGTGGTTTGCACATCACCCAGCCAAACGGTGCCGAGACCAATAACAAGAAGGCGGGGCTATGACTTCCTTGATCACTCCTCAGCAGGAAAAGGCGACGGTTCTCGAGCGCCTGATCTTCAACAACCGTCCGGCCGTGATCCTGATCTGCCTGGTGGTGAGCATTTTCCTGTTCTGGCAGGCCACGCTGATCCGGCCGTCGACCAGTTTTGAAAAAATGATCCCGCTGCAGCATCCCTTCATCGAAAAGATGATGGAGCACCGCAACGATCTGGCGAACCTTGGCAACACCGTGCGTATTTCGGTGGAAGCCACCGACGGTGACATCTTCTCCAAGGAGTACATGGAGACCCTGCGCCAGATCAACGACGAAGTGTTCTACATTTCCGGCGTCGACCGTTCCGGGCTCAAATCTCTGTGGAGCCCGAGCGTACGCTGGACCGAAGTGACCGAAGAGGGTTTCGCCGGCGGTGAAGTGATTCCGCAGAGCTACAACGGCTCCCAGGACAGCCTCGATCTGCTGCGCAACAACGTGCTCAAGTCCGGCCAGGTCGGGCGTCTGGTGGCCAACGACTTCAAGTCGAGCATCGTCGACATCCCGCTGCTGGAGGCCTATCCGGACCCCCAGGATCAGGGCAAGTTGCTGGCGCTGGACTATCGCCAGTTCTCCCATGAGCTCGAAGACAAGATCCGCAACAAGTTCGAAGCGCAGAACCCCAACATCAAGATCCACATCGTCGGTTTCGCCAAGAAGGTCGGCGACCTGATCGACGGTCTGGTGATGGTGGTGCTGTTCTTCGGGGTCGCCTTCGTCATCACCCTGATTCTGCTGCTGTGGTTCACTAACTGCCTGCGCAGCACCATCGCGGTGTTGAGCACGACGCTGGTGGCGGTGGTCTGGCAACTCGGGTTGATGCACTTCTTCGGCTTCGGGCTCGACCCGTATTCGATGCTGGTGCCGTTCCTGATTTTCGCCATTGGCATCTCCCACGGCGTGCAGAAGATCAACGGTATCGCCCTGCAATCCAGCGAGGCCGATAACGCCCTGACCGCTGCACGGCGCACCTTCCGCCAGTTGTTCCTGCCGGGGATGATCGCGATTCTGGCCGATGCGGTGGGCTTCATCACACTGCTGATCATCGACATCGGCGTGATCCGTGAACTGGCGATCGGCGCGTCCATCGGCGTTGCGGTGATCGTGTTCACCAACCTGATCCTGCTGCCGGTGGCGATTTCCTATGTCGGCATCAGCAAGCGCGCGATTGCCAAGAGCAAGAAAGATGCGAACCGCGAGCATCCGTTCTGGCGCCTGCTGTCGAACTTCGCCAGCCCGAAAGTCGCGCCGATTTCGGTAGCGCTGGCGCTGATCGCCTTCGGTGGTGGCCTCTGGTACAGCCAGAACCTGAAGATCGGCGACCTCGACCAGGGCGCGCCGGAACTGCGTCCGGACTCGCGTTACAACAAGGACAACAACTTCATCATCAGCAACTACTCGACCAGCTCCGACGTGCTGGTGGTGATGGTCAAGACCAAGGCCGAAGGGTGCTCGCGCTACGAAGCCATGGCGCCGATCGATCAGCTGATGTGGAAGATGCAGAACACCGAGGGCGTGCAGTCGGCGATCTCGCTGGTGACCGTGTCCAAGCAGATGATCAAGGGCATGAACGAGGGCAACCTGAAATGGGAAACCCTGTCGCGCAACCCGGACGTACTGAATAACTCGATCGCCCGCGCCGATGGCCTGTACAACAACAGCTGCTCGCTGGCGCCAGTGCTGGTGTTCCTCAACGATCACAAAGCTGAGACCCTCGATCGTGCGGTCAACGCGGTGCAGGAGTTCGCCAAGGAAAACAACAAGGACGGCCTGGAATTCATCCTCGCCGCCGGTAACGCCGGGATCGAAGCGGCCACCAACGAAGTCATCAAACAGGCTGAGCTGACCATCCTGATCCTGGTGTACATCTGCGTGGCGGTGATGTGCATGATCACCTTCCGCTCATGGGCAGCGACCCTGTGCATCGTCCTGCCGCTGGTGCTGACCTCGGTGCTCGGCAACGCGCTGATGGCGTTCATGGGCATCGGCGTGAAAGTCGCGACGCTGCCGGTGGTGGCGTTGGGCGTGGGGATCGGCGTGGACTACGGCATCTACATCTACAGCCGCCTGGAAAGTTTCCTGCGTGCTGGGCTGCCGTTGCAGGAAGCCTATTACCAGACCCTGAAGTCCACCGGTAAAGCGGTGCTGTTCACCGGCCTGTGCCTGGCGATCGGCGTGTGCACATGGATCTTCTCGGCGATCAAGTTCCAGGCCGACATGGGCCTGATGCTGACCTTCATGCTGCTGTGGAACATGTTCGGCGCGCTGTGGCTGCTGCCGGCGCTGGCCAAGTTCCTGATCAAGCCGGAGAAGCTGGCGGGGCAGAAGGGCAATTCGCTGTTTGCCCACTGATCTGAAGGCCTGAAACGACAAAGCCGCAACCTTGAGGGGTTGCGGCTTTTTTTGTGAATCAAGATCAAGAGCCCCTCACCCTAGCCCTCTCCCGGAGGGAGAGGGGACTGACCGAGGGGTGCGGCTAGATATATCGGCCTGAGATACCGAGTCGGTTATGGATTCACAGCAGAACGTTCAAGTCGGCGTAAATCTCAAATATTCCCCAATCGGTCCCCTCTACCTCTGGGAGAGGGCTAGGGTGAGGGCAAGCGGTCTCAAGCCCTAAGAAAGCTCAGCGCCAAGCACCACACTCAACGCACTGCGCGCATCATCCAGCTGCACCAGCGTCGCATGTCGGGCACCCAGCGCATCACGATTCTCGATGGCGGTCAGGATCGCCTTGTGCCGCGGCAACGCCAGTTCATGCAGATTCGGCCGTTGATTGGAATGCTTCAACGCCTCGGCAATCGCTACCGCCAACATGTTGCACAGGTTCGCCAGCAGGTCGTTGTGCGTGGCATCGGCGATGCGGCTGTGGAAGTCCAGGTCCGGCTGCAACAGCGCTTCCGGAGTCGGCGCGGCTTCCATGCGTTGGTAGGCTTCGTTGATCGCGGCGATGTCGGCATCGGTTGCATGCTGAGCGGCGAGGGCGGCCGCTGCCGGCTCGATGATGCTGCGCACGCTGGTCAGCACGTTGAAGAATTCATTCTGCGGGCTGCTCTGCATCAGCCAGTGCAGCACGTCCGGGTCGAGCATGTGCCATTCGCGGCGAGCCTTGACCACGGTGCCGACGCGCGGTTTGGAATACACCAGACCCTTGGCCACCAGCACCCGCGTGGCTTCGCGCAATACCGGGCGACTGACCGCGTACTCCTCGCAAAGCAGGGCTTCGGCGGGCAGTTTGTCGTCGGGCAAAAAGCGTCCGGAGACGATCTGCATGCCCAGTTCCTGGACGATGCGCGAGTGCATGCTTTTACGGTCGGAAGGTTTGCGGTAATCCATGGGGAGTGGCGCGATCCTGAGCGATGGAGATGCCGCGCATCATAGCAGGCACGGCACAGATTTGAGGCGATACGCAAAAGCAACTGTGGGAGCGAGCCTGCTCGCGAAGGCGGCATATCAGTCAAATAGATGTCGACTGACACTCCCTCTTCGCGAGCAGGCTCGCTCCCACAGGGGAATTGCGCTGTTAGTGAGAGTGACGCGGAACCTCGGCACCTCGGCAACCAACCAGGAAGTCAAAGTCGCAACCCTGATCCGCCTGCAGCACGTGATCGATGTACAGTTGACGATAACCGCCCACCAGCAACTGCTGCGGTGCTTGCAGATCGGCCATGCGCGCGGCCAGTTCAGCATCCGGAATGTCCAGATGCAGACGGCCGCTGGCGCAATCGAGTTCGATCCAGTCGCCTTCCTGCACCGCCGCCAAAGGCCCGCCCGCTGCCGCTTCCGGGGCGACGTGCAGAACCACCGTGCCGTAAGCGGTGCCGCTCATGCGTGCATCGGAAATGCGCACCATGTCCGTCACGCCTTGCGCCAACAGCTTGGCCGGCAAGCCCATGTTGCCGACTTCAGCCATGCCCGGATAACCCTTCGGCCCGCAGTTCTTCATCACCAGAATCGAATCCTTATCGACGTCCAGCTCCGGATCGTTGATCCGCGCCTTGTACATGTCGAAGTTCTCGAACACCACGGCGCGACCGCGATGCTGCATCAGTTCAGCGCTAGCGGCGGACGGTTTGAGTACCGCGCCCAGCGGCGCCAGATTGCCGCGCAACACGCAGATGCCACCGTCAGCGCGAATCGGATTGTCGAGGGTGCGGATCACTTGGTCTTCGCCATAGATCGGCGCGTCCTTGGTGTTCTCGCCGATGGACTTGCCGTTGACGGTCAGTGCGTTCGGGTTGGGGATCAGATTGGCTTCGCCGAGGCGACGCAGCACCGCTGGCAAACCACCGGCGTAGTAGAACTCTTCCATCAGGAAACGCCCGGACGGTTGCAGGTCGACGATGGTCGGCATGCCGCGACCGATGCGCGTCCAGTCGTCCAGATCGAGCTCGACGCCGATGCGCCCGGCAATGGCTTTCAAGTGGATCACGGCATTGGTCGAACCACCGATGGCGGCGTTGACGCGAATGGCGTTTTCAAAGGCTTCCTTGGTGAGGATCTTCGACAGTTTCAAATCTTCGCGAACCATCTCCACCGCACGCATGCCGGACATGTGCGCCAGCACATAACGCCGTGCATCCACTGCCGGAATCGCGGCGTTGTGCGGCAGCGAAGTGCCCAGCGCTTCAGCCATGCAGGCCATGGTCGACGCGGTGCCCATGGTGTTGCAGGTGCCCGCCGAACGCGACATGCCGCCCTCGGCTGCGAGGAAGTCGTCGATGGTGATGGTGCCGGCCTTGACCTGTTCGCTGAGCTGCCAGACCACGGTGCCGGAGCCGATATCCTTGCCTTTGTGCTTGCCGTTGAGCATCGGCCCGCCGGTGACGACGATGGCCGGCACGTCGCAACTGGCCGCGCCCATCAGCAGTGCTGGAGTGGTTTTGTCGCAACCGGTGAGCAGCACGACGCCGTCGATCGGGTTGCCGCGAATCGCTTCTTCAACGTCCATGCTCGCCAGGTTGCGGGTGAGCATGGCGGTCGGGCGCAGGTTCGATTCGCCGTTGGAGAACACCGGAAACTCCACCGGAAAACCACCGGCCTCGATCACCCCGCGTTTGACGTGCTCCGCGATCTGGCGGAAGTGCGCGTTGCACGGGGTCAGTTCCGACCAGGTGTTGCAGATGCCGATGATCGGCTTGCCGTGGAACTGATGGTCGGCGATGCCCTGATTCTTCATCCAGCTGCGGTACATGAAGCCGTTCTTGTCGGCTGTGCCAAACCATTGGGCGGAGCGCAGGGTGGGTTTCTTATCAGACATGATCGATTCTCTTATTGTAAGACTATTGTTTGCGAGCTGACGCTTAATCTAAGCTCAAAATCCGCGCTTTGGAAGTGTTGTTGGGTAATTAGTATTACTATATAGTCGTTTTCGACGGAGGGATGGCCCTGGCTGTTTTGGCGAGAGGCGTCCCCCGAGGTTCTATAAAAACAACAATCGGAGACCGATCTCATGAGCCAGGAATTGCGGCTTGTCCGGCGCATCACACTGAAACTGATTCCCTTCCTGATCCTGCTGTACCTGATCGCCTATGTGGATCGCTCCGCCGTCGGCTTCGCCAAGCTGCACATGGGCGCCGACATCGGCATCGGCGATGCCGCCTACGGCTTGGGTGCCGGGCTGTTCTTCATCGGCTACTTTCTTCTAGAGATTCCCAGCAACCTGATGCTCGAACGCTTCGGCGCACGGCGCTGGTTCGCGCGGATCATGATCACCTGGGGCGCGATCACCATCGGCATGGCCTTTGTGCAAGGGCCGCACAGCTTCTATGTGATGCGTTTTCTGCTCGGCGCGGCCGAGGCGGGGTTCTTTCCCGGTGTGCTGTACTACATCACCCAATGGTTCCCGGTGCGCCATCGCGGCAAGATCCTTGGCCTGTTCATCCTCTCGCAACCCATCGCGATGATGATCACCGGTCCCGTGTCCGGTGGTTTGCTGGGCATGGACGGCATCCTCGGCCTGCACGGCTGGCAGTGGCTGTTCATCGTCATCGGCACCCCGGCGATCCTGCTGACCTGGCCGGTGCTGCGCTGGCTGCCGGACGGCCCGCAGCAAGTGAAGTGGATGGATCAGGCGGAAAAAGACTGGCTGACCGGCGAACTGAAAAAGGACTTGCAGGAATACGGCCAGACCCGTCACGGCAATCCGCTGCATGCGCTGAAAGACAAACGTGTGTTGTTGCTGGCGCTGTTCTATCTGCCGGTGACCCTGAGCATTTATGGTCTGGGCCTGTGGCTGCCGACGTTGATCAAACAGTTCGGCGGCAGCGATCTGGTCACCGGTTTCGTCTCTTCGGTGCCATACATTTTCGGGATCATCGGCCTGCTGATCATTCCGCGCAGTTCCGACCGCTTGAATGATCGCTACGGCCACTTGGCGGTGCTCTATGTGCTCGGTGCGCTGGGCCTGTTCCTCAGTGCCTGGCTGTCGCTACCGGTGGCGCAACTGGCGGCGCTGTGTCTGGTGGCGTTCGCGCTGTTCTCATGCACCGCAGTGTTCTGGACCTTGCCGGGGCGTTTCTTTGCTGGCGCGAGTGCGGCGGCGGGGATTGCCTTGATCAACTCGGTGGGCAATCTGGGCGGGTATATCGGGCCGTTCGTGATCGGCGCGTTGAAGGAATACACCGGCAATCTGGCTTCGGGGTTGTACTTCCTCTCGGGCGTGATGGTGTTCGGGCTGATTCTGACCGGCGTCGTTTACCGCGTGCTGGAACGCAAGCATGTGCTGCCCGTCGACCAGTTCGCCGCCAGCGCCCGTGGCGCGACCCGAACTTGACTGACCAACACTGGCCCCTGTGGGAGCGAGCCTGCTCGCGAAGAGGCCATCACATTCAACACTGTTGGTGACTGATACACCGCTTTCGCGAGCAGGCTCGCTCCCACAGGGGATAGCGGCGTTTTTGATGGAACAGGAGAAAATCATGCATCTGGTTCAATTCGAATTACCCAACGGCGAGCGCCGGGTCGGCGTGGTCGACAACGGTCAGGTCCGCGAAGTCGAGGACGCCCGCAGTGTCCGTGATCTGGCCCTGGCGGCAATCGAGGCCGGCAACTCGCTTGAGCAGCAAGTGCAAAGCCTCGGCCTCGGCGCCAGTCACGACTATGGGCAGTTGCTCAAAGACCTGCGCATCCTGCCGCCACTCGATCACCCGGACCCGGCGCACATGCTGGTCAGCGGTACCGGCCTGACCCATCTGGGCAGCGCTTCGGCCCGGGACAAGATGCACCAGCAGGCCGGCGATGAAGCGGCAATGACCGACACCATGCGCATTTTCAAATGGGGCGTGGAGGGTGGCAAACCGGCGGCGGGGCAGGCCGGTGTGCAACCGGAGTGGTTCTACAAGGGCGACGGCAGCATTGTCGTGCGTCCGGGGCAGGCGTTCCCGCTGCCGCCGTTCGCCGAAGACGCCGGTGAAGAGCCAGAGATGGCCGGCCTGTATGTCATCGGCAACGATGGCAAGCCGTATCGCCTCGGTTTCGCCGTCGGTAACGAGTTCTCCGATCACGTCATGGAACGCAAGAATTACCTGTACCTGGCGCACTCGAAATTGCGCAGTTGCAGTTATGGCCCGGAACTTCGTACCGGTGAATTGCCTCAACACCTTGCCGGCACCAGCCGAATCCTGCGTGACGGCGAAGTGCTCTGGCAGAACGAGTTCCTCAGTGGCGAGGCCAACATGTGCCACAGCCTGGCGAACCTCGAGTACCACCACTTCAAATACAGTCAGTTCCTGCGTCCGGGCGACGTGCACATTCACTTTTTCGGCACTGCGACCCTGTCGTTTGCCGACGGCATCCGCACCCAGCCGGGCGACACGTTCGAGATCAGCCAGGCCGACTTCGGCGCACCGCTGGTCAACGGTATCGCACCGGTTCAGGCGGCTTTTGAACCGGACAGCATCGGCACCCTTTAAGGAGATCCCATGACTCAGATTCTCGGTCACAACTACATCGGCGGTCAGCGCAGCGCCGCCGGCAGCGTCAAACTGCACTCGGTCGACGCCAGCACTGGCGAGGCCCTGCCGCATGATTTCATTCAGGCCACGGCCGAAGAAGTCGACGCCGCCGCCAAGGCCGCCGCTGCGGCTTACCCGACCTATCGCAGCCTCAGCGCCGAACGTCGCGCGCAGTTCCTCGACGCAGTCGCCGATGAGCTCGATGCGCTTGGCGACGACTTCGTTGCCGTGGTCTGCCGCGAAACCGCGCTGCCGGCCGGACGCATTCAGGGCGAGCGCGGTCGCACCAGCGGGCAGATGCGTCTGTTCGCCAAAGTCCTGCGTCGTGGTGATTTCTACGGCGCACGGATCGATCAGGCATTGCCGGATCGCCAGCCGCTGCCACGTCCGGATCTGCGTCAGTACCGCATCGGCCTCGGCCCGGTCGCGGTGTTTGGTGCGAGCAACTTCCCGCTGGCGTTCTCCACTGCCGGTGGCGATACCGCAGCAGCACTGGCCGCGGGTTGCCCGGTGGTATTCAAGGCCCACAGCGGCCATATGGCCACGGCTGAACTGGTCGCCGACGCGATCATTCGTGCCGCAGAAAAAACCGGTATGCCCGCTGGCGTGTTCAACATGATTTACGGTGGCGGCGTCGGCGAATGGCTGGTCAAGCATCCGGCAATTCAGGCCGTTGGTTTCACTGGCTCGCTGAAGGGCGGTCGCGCTTTGTGCGACATGGCCGCTGCACGTCCGCAACCGATCCCGGTGTTCGCCGAGATGTCGAGCATCAACCCGGTGATCGTGCTGCCGCAGGCACTGGCTGCGCGTTCGGAAACCGTCGCGCGCGACCTCACCGCTTCGGTGGTGCAGGGTTGCGGTCAGTTCTGCACCAATCCAGGTCTGGTCATCGGTATTCGCTCTGCGCAGTTCAGCGCGTTTGTAGAGCAAGTCGCCGCTGCGATCGGTGATCAACCGGCGCAAACCATGCTCAACGCCGGCACCCTCGGCAGCTACGGTAAAGGCCTGGAAAAGCTCCTGGCGCACAGCGGCATTGAGCATCTGGCCGGTAATCCGCAGCAGGGCAATCAGGCGCAGCCGCAGTTGTTCAAGGCCGATGTCAGCCTGTTGATCAACGGCGACGAAGTGCTACAGGAAGAAGTGTTCGGTCCGACCACAGTAATCGTCGAAGTGGCCGATCAGGCACAACTGAGCGCAGCGCTGCACGGCCTGCACGGTCAACTGACCGCGACGATCATTGGTGAGCCGTCTGACTTCGAGCAATTCGCCGAACTGACGCCGCTGCTGGAACAGAAAGTCGGGCGCATCCTGCTCAACGGTTATCCGACTGGTGTCGAAGTGTGCGATTCGATGGTGCATGGCGGCCCGTACCCGGCGACGTCCGATGCGCGCGGCACGTCAGTGGGCACGCTGGCGATCGATCGCTTCCTGCGCCCGGTGTGCTTCCAGAACTACCCGGACAGCTTGCTGCCCGAACCACTGAAAAACGCCAACCCGCTGCGGATTCAGCGTTTGGTGGATGGCAAGCCATCGCGAGAGGCGATCTAGCCAGCACTGCGATTTTTTGTGTTGATCGTTCCCACGCTCTGCGTGGGAATGCAGCCCGGGACGCTCTGCGTCCCACTGGAACGCGGAGCGTCCCTTGAGGCATTCCCACGCGGAGCGTGGGAACGATCAGACAGAGATTCCAGCAGGGGCCTCTGGATCACATTGGGCTATCATTGGCCCTTTCCCCCCTAGAAAGACTGTTTGCCATGACTGCCCAAACCCTTCTCAACGCCCTCGAACACTGCGGTATGGTCGAAATCGATGGCCTGCACGCCTTCGAATTCGCCCTCGACGAGGACGATAACCTGCACATCGAATGCATTGATGGCCGTGCAGCCAAGCACTGGGAATTCACCCCGGCGCAGGTCGCGCAAGCGACGTTCGATGAGACGCTGCAGAGCTGGCTGATCGTCGGTTACGCCAGCGACACCAAGACCACGGGCGAGCATCGTCTGGTGTGCCTCGCCGACGTAGTCAGCAGCAGCGACGATGAGGATGACAATAATGAAGATGCGTAATTTCTGGCCTTTGCTGATGGCCGGCAGCGTCGGCGCGATGGGGCTTTCCAGCGCCAGCGCCGACACCTTGCAGTTGCTGGTCGGCTCGTACACCGCCGGTTCCAGCCAGGGCATCTACCGCATGCAGTTCGACAGCGCCACCGGCCAGATCGACGCCAAGCCGCTGCAAGTGGTCAAGACCGAAAACCCGTCCTGGCTGACACTCTCGAAAGACCAGAAGCGTTTGTTCGTGGTCAACGAAAACGGCCCGGGCCAGACCGATCCGGTCGGCCGCGTCAGCAGCTTCGCCATCGACCCGAAGACCCATGCGCTGAGCCTGATCAATC
This sequence comes from Pseudomonas sp. FP1762, assembly GCF_030687105.1. NCBI lineage: Bacteria > Pseudomonadati > Pseudomonadota > Gammaproteobacteria > Pseudomonadales > Pseudomonadaceae > Pseudomonas > Pseudomonas sp. FP1762. The sequence goes on along the minus strand of NZ_CP117458.1, from coordinate 3,440,701 downwards.
AGGTGCAGAGCCTGGGCAACGAGCCGACCCATTCCAGCCTCAGCGCCGATGCCAAACACCTGTTCGTCAGCAACTACTCAGTGATGCAAGATCCGGGCGGCACCCTGGCGGTATTGCCGGTCGATGCCGACGGCCAGTTGAAACCGGTGGTGCAGATGAGCGGCCACCCGGCCAGTCGGGTCAACCCTGAGCGTCAGGCTTCCAATCATGTGCACTCGACGGTGTCGTCGCCGGACGGGCGCTATGTGTTCTCCAATGATTTGGGCGCGGACAAGGTTTTCATCTATCAGTACGACCCGAAGGCCAATCCACACCTGCCGCTGACCCCGGCAAAAACCGCCTCGGTAGCCTTGCCGGCCGGCAGTGGCCCGCGTCATCTGCTGTTCAGCGCTGACGGCAAACACGCCTGGCTGACCATGGAGATGAGTGCACAGGTCGCGGTGTTCGACTACAAGGACGGCGTACTGACCCAGACGCAACTGGTCGATCTGGCGGCGGGCCAGCCAACCTCGGACAAGGCCGGCGCGGCGCTGCATGCTTCGGCTGACGGCAAGTTTCTCTACGTGAGCAATCGCGGCACGGCCAATCAACTCGTAGTGTTCGGCATTGATCCTGCGACCGGTCAGCTCAAAGAGCTGCAAAAGCGCTCGGTCGAGGGGGATCACCCGCGCGAGTTTGCTCTCGATCCGAGCGGTAAATTCGTCTTGATCGCCAACCAGAAGAGTAACCAGATTGTCGTCGTCGAGCGCGATACCAAGACCGGTCTGCTCGGCAAAACCGTGCAAAAACTGCCGATGGACGCGCCAAGCGATCTGAAGTTTGTAGTGCGACAATAAGCCACAGGCCCCGGTCTGCGGGGCCTGCATCGTTGTATTAATTGCACTGATATCGGCTAATGCTACAAAAGATTTCAAGCGAGCAACCCTCGAGCGTTACGTTTGTTTCACAGCCCGACCGGGCAAACCAAGCAAACGAACACGAGGGTTACCGCCATGAATTTCAATCTCTTCTCCGTCATCGCCGCTTCCGCCATTTCTGCCACCGTGGTATTGCCAGCCGGTGCCAACGTCGAAATCGCCAGCAAAAAATCCCACACCCAGAGCTACACCCAGAAATACCTGCAACAAAGCGCCAACTTCTACGCCGCACTGGATCACAAAACCCAAGCCTGAGCGCACCGTTCTCCTGTAGGAGCTGCCGAAGGCTGCGATCTTGATCGTTCCCATGCTCTGCGTGGGAACGATCAAACAAGAGATCGCAGCCTTCGGCAGCTCCTACGCGTGCGCGTAACCTGATCGTTCCCACGCTCTGCGTGGGAACGCAGCCCGGGACGCTCTGCGTCCCATTGGAACGCGGAGCGTCCCTTGAGGCATTCCCACGCGGAGCGTGGGAACGATCAATCAGAAGATCGCAGCCTTCGGCAGCTCCTACGCGCGTACGCGTTCTCCACTCATAGGTTTTCTCTCGCCGGCAAATAGAGCCGCTAAATAATCAACGAAGCTGATATTCACCATTGCAAACCCTGAGTGGTTGCTTCGGCTTTTTTGATTGATTCTGTGGCCATCGAAACCTTTGCCCACGGAGAACACCATGGCCAGCGCAATCCTCACTTCCGCCAAACGCGGCGCCTACCTGGCCATCGGTCTGTACCTGGCCGTGGTGCTGTTTGTCAGCATCGGCGCGCAAATGGAACACAGCTTCGACGCCCCGATCGACGTCGCCCACCCCGGCATCCAGTTCGAACTGCGCTCGCAAAGCGCGATGGTCGACAGGGCCGAACTCGCAGGAGTCGGCGGCGCATGAAAGGCTACAGACTCTGGGTCATCGCCAGCCTCGCGCTGATGACCAACGGCGCTTCCCTCTTGGGGTTTGGCCAGGGCTCGGTGGGCGGCTTGGCCCGGGCCATAGAGGCCAACCACAACATCGCGCACAACATTGAACGAGCCAACACGCTGGGGCTGATGGCCGGCAATCCACCGGTCAAGGTTGGGGTGGATTTTCTCGGGCCGTTTGAAGTGGATTGCATGGCGCTGGGCATGTGCCAAGCACTGGCCTAATGATCGTTCCCACGCTCTGCGTGGGAATGCCTCAAGGGACGCTCCGCGTTCCACTGGGACGCAGAGCGTCCCCGGCTGCATTCCCACGCGGAGCGTGGGAACGATCAAGAGAGAGAGAGTTACTTCTTCATGATCGAGGTGAACAGGTCGGATTCGAGCAAGCGCTGCAACCAGGCCTGCAAGCGAACATAAGGCGTCTGCGCGAACCACTCCCGATCAACATGAGCGAACTGGCGAATGAAAGGCAGCAGGGCGATGTCGGCGAGGCTCGGATGATCGGCCAACAAGTAGTCACGTCCTTCAAGCAGCTCATCCAGTTTCTGCAGAAATAACGCACCTTCAGCCCGATAAGCTTTCATCGGCTGCTCAGGGTAACGCTCGGCGTACTTGTAGCGATTCAAAGCCGATTTGAAAATCTGATCATTGCCTTCAATCAGTTTCTCCATCCACAGTGCCGCGAACGAATCACCGCCCAGCAACCAATCATCCGGATCATTCTGCGCCAACGCCCAGCACATGATCTGCAGACTCTCATCAATCACCACGCCATCGGCATTCAGCACCGGCACCGTGCCCTTGGGCGAGAGCGCCAGCATCTGCGCCGGTTTGTCCTTCAGGCTGACCTCAACGATCTCCACCGGCACGCCCGCATAACGCAGCGCCATTCGCGCACGCATGGCGTAAGGGCAGCGGCGGAAGGAATACAGCGTGTTCATTTCACCTCCAGCGTGCTCAAACCATTGCCTTGGCGCCGCACCTGAATCTGCACAGGAATCCGTTCGTGCATTTCCTGCACATGGGAAATCACCGCCACCTTGCGTCCCTGCGCCTGCAAGCCATCGAGCGCGTCCATGGCCAGTTGCAAGGATTCCGGATCTAGGCTGCCGAAACCTTCGTCGATAAACAGCGATTCGATTTTCAGCGTGCTCGACGCCATCGAAGCCAGACCCAGCGCCAACGCCAGTGATACGAGGAACGTCTCGCCGCCCGACAACGAATGCACCGAGCGCAGTTCGTCGCCCATTTCCGTGTCCATCACCAGCAGGCCGAGCATGCTGCCGCCACGTTTGAGGCGATAGCGTTTAACCAGTTGGCGCAGCTGCGCGTTAGCGTGGTGCACCAGCAGGTCGAGGTTGTAGGCCTGGGCGATCTTGCGGAAGGTGTCGCCGGTGGCTGAGCCGATCAAGGCACTGAGTCGCGCCCAGCGTTGATACTCGGCGTAGGCGTCAGCGATCTGCCGGGCCAACGCCTGATTGGCGTTCTGTCGGCGCTGGTCTTCCGCCTGTTCGGCGCGCAGTTCGGCGCACTGCTGTTCGCTGACGGCGAACTGGTTTTGCAGCTCGGCGAGGGCGCTGTCCAGCTGTTCGGCGTCAAGATTGCCGTCCTGCCGGGCCTGGTGATCGAGCAGGCGCTGATCGCGCTCTTGCAACAAGACCTGGGCCTGTTCGATGGCTTTTTCGTTGTGCTGAAGGGTCTGACGCAGGTCGGCGACTTGCGCGTCGTCGAAGCGCAGCAAGTCTTCCAGGCCGCTGTCATCCAGTTCCGGGTGGCTGGCGCGCCAATCGGCGATCTTGCCGGCGAGTGCCTGTTCTTCAGCCTCCAATGCTTGCAGGCGATCCTGCTGAGACTTGAGTTCGGCTGCGATCTGCACCAGCTGCGTGCGCACGCTTTGCAGCTCCTCAGCGGTGCTGGTTTCGGCGACGCGCGCCTGTTCCACCGCGTGTTCCAGCTGCTGCTGCCAATGCTCGGCGCTGCTGTGCTCGCCAAGTAACTGCGCGAGTTTTTCCTGACAGCTTTGCTGCTGCTCGGTCAGCGCGGTGAATTGTTGCTCGGCGCTGTGCAGTTGCTGAGTGCGCAGCTGTTGGCGATCCTGTTCTTTTTCCAACGTCTGCTGGCGTTGCTGCTGTTCGCTCAGCTCTTCCTTTTGCTGTTCGAGCTGGGCCAGACGCTCGGCGATCTGCCGATCCAGCTGCATGAAGGTCGCGGCCGGCTCCAGGCGCAGTGCTTCGAGGGTGTCAGCCGGCAGCAGCGGGCCGAACGCGCTGAGTTCTTCTTCAAGACGCTGACGGTCGCTGTTGAGTTCATGCTGCTGATGGCTCAGCTGTTGCGTCGCTTGCTGATGCGCCACCTCGGCCTGACGCAATTGTTGCGACAAGCGCGCCGCGTCCTGTTGCAAGGTGAGCAGGGCGCTTTGCCGTTGTTCGTCCTGAGTGATGCTCTGGTTCAATTGCTCGTTCTGGCGGCTGAGCCAGGCGTCGCGTTTGTCAGCGTCCTGATTGAACAGTTGCGCGGCCAGCGGATGCGCGTCGAGGCTCGGGGCCAGGGCTTGTTGTTGCGCCGCCAGTTGTTCCTGTTGCTGGAGCAATTCTTTCTGTTGCGCGATCACGCCACCGACTTCGCCGCGCAGCTCGATCAGTTTTTCCTTGAGCTGATCGACCACTTGCTGGGCGTTGGCCTGTTCGCTTTCATCGTGACGGCCAAGGCTTTGCAACAGCGCTTCGGGCTGATGATAGGGATGCTCGTTGCTGCCGCAGACCGGGCAGGGCTGATCGTCCTGCAACTGCGCGCGCAACTCTTCGACACTGGCACTGCGCGCCAGCCGCTGACGCTCGAGCAGTTCGCGAGTGACATTGAGGGTCTGCTCGGCGACGGTCAGCTCGGCCTTGGTTTTCACACCGTCCTGGGTCAGACGTTCACGTTGCTGCTGCGCGTCGAGCTGACGTTGTTGCAACTCGGCGCTGCGCTTGTCGAGATCCTGCTGAGACGCCCACAGGCGCGACAGGTCTTCGATTGCGCGCAGCTGTTTGCGGTTGTCCTGCAGCAAAGTGCCGAGCAGGCCGATCTGTTCGGCGACTGCGTCCGGCTCTGCGCCAGCCTCTTTGAACAGCACTTCCAGTTGCTGCTTGTGCGAGGCCAGTTGCTCAGCACTGCGCGCGGCGTTCTGTTCGAGGGACGCCAGTTCGGTCTGGCCCTTGTTCATGCGGTTGCCGATCAGCATCAGCTGTTGCAGACGGTCGCGATAGGCGCTCCAGGCATCGCTCAACGGCGCCAGATGGGCGCTCTGCTCAAGCTCGGTGGCGATGCGTTGCAAACGCTCGGCGACCTCAGCCTGTTTTTCCTGCAAGGTCTGAATCGCGCTCTGGCCATCCTTGAACGCTTGCTCGGCGGTTTGTCGGGCTTCGGCGCTGCTGGCAGTGTCCTTGATCAGACGGGCGAGGGTGCTTTGCTCTTCGAATGCCTGACGCAGCAACGGCGCGTTTTCGCTCTGGCGTTGTTGTGCTTCGCTGAGGGCGACTTTTGCTGTATCGAGGTTTTGCGCCAGTTGCGTCTGGCGTTCGCCCAACGCGGCATGTTGTTGGGTGTGCGCGGCAATCTGCGTCGTCAGTGGCGTCAGCAGCGCATCAAGCTCGGCCTTGCGCGCGAACTGATGGCGTTGCGGGCCAAGCTGTTCCAGACGCGTCAGCTTCACCCGCTCGCCGGCCAGTGCCTGCCATTGCTGTTGCGCGGTTTGCAGTTGTTCGCTGGCGGCTTTTTGCGCGTCCTGCAACTGACGCAAATCCTTCAGCCAACCGTGTTGTTGCTCAAGCTGTTTGAGCTGCGCCTGTTGCGCCTTCATATGTTGCTGCGCGGTGTTGAAACGCTCGTCGAGTTCGGCGCGCGCTTCCGGCGCCAAAGGCGTTACCCCGGTAGCCTGATCCTGCAACAGCTTGTGCGCTTCGCGGGCTTCTTTGGTCTTGTCGAAAGCGCGGCGGCCGAGGCGGGTGTAGAGCGCGGTGTCTGTGAGTTTTTCCAGCAGTTCACTGCGGTCGTTGTCGTCAGCCTTGAGGAACGCGCTGAACTCACTCTGCGCCAGCAGCACAGCGCGGGTGAACTGTTCAAAGTTCAGGCCCAGCGCGGCTTCCAGCTGGGTTTTGTATTCGCCTTTCTGGCTGGCGAGCAGTTGATCCTGATCGATGTCGCGCAGGCTCTGCCGACTGGCCTGGAGTTTGCCACCAGCCTTCTCGCGAGCACGATTGGCTTCCCAGCGCGCGCGATAGCGGCGGCCATCGACGCCGACAAAATCCACTTCGGCATAGCCTTCACCGGTGCCGCGTCGCAGCAAGGTGCGCGGGTCGCCAGTGGCGATTTCACCGTCAGCATCGGGGACTTTGGCATCGCGACCGGTGTTGTTCAGGCGCGGCACGGCGCCGAACAGCGCCAGACACAACGCATCAAGCAGCGTGCTCTTGCCAGCGCCGGTCGGGCCGGTGATCGCAAACAGACCAGCGCTGGCCAGCGGTTCAGCGGTGAAATCAATCTGGAAAGGACCGGCCAGCGAGGCGAGGTTTTTCAAGCGAATGGCGAGAATCTTCATGGCTGCTCGCCCTCCAGTTGCACGTCCTGCAGCAGTTCGGCGAAGTCCTTGAGCGTCTGCTCGTCGACCTCGCTGCCGTAATTGTCGAGCCAGGCGCGGCTGAACAATTCCTGCGGGGTGAGCTGGTCTAGTTCGATCAACGTGCTGCCGTCATCGCTGCCATCGTCACCACGATTGCCGGCGTATTCAGCGGCGATGCGCACCAGTCGCACGGCTTTGCCTTGCAGTGCGGTTTCCACTTGATGGCGCAGATCCGGCTGCGGCTCATCCAGACGCACGCGCACTTCGAGCCAGGGCTGGCGCTGGGTTTCGGCGAGCAGATCGATGTTCGGCAGGTCGGCCAGTTGCAGCAGAATCTCGGCCAGCGGCGCCGGGCCGATGCGTTGCAGATTGACCGAGCGCGGGATCAATTTCGGCTCGACGCCGACCAGGGTTTCACCCTCGAGGACCACATCGAGAATCTGATGCTGATAACCGATTTCGGAGAACGACAGCGGAATCGGCGAGCCGCTGTAGCGAATGCGCTCCTCGCCGTTGACCTTCTGCGGCTTGTGCAAATGGCCGAGGGCGACGTAACTGATGCTTTCGCCGAACAGGCTGGCGGGTAGCGCTTCGGCATTGCCGATGATCAGGCTGCGCTCGGAATCCTCCGACACCGAGCCCCCGGCCATGTGCGCGTGGCTGATAGCGATCAACGCCTGCCCGGGCTGACGCTTGGCATTCGCCGCCGCGATCAGCCATTCATGCACCTGACCGATGCCGCGCAGATAGTTGTCACCCAGATGCGCGCCAGTGACTTCCGCCGGGCGCAAAAACGGCAGCGCCAGACACCACGCGGCGATTTCTCCCTGCGCATTCGGCAACGGCAGCAACAAACGTTCGGCGTCGAGCTGCCCGTCATCCAGCCACAGCACCCGACCCAACGCGTGAGTACGCAAACGCCGCATCAACGGCGCCGGCAGTTCGATCCGCGAGCCGGAATCATGGTTGCCGGCGATCATCACGATGGTCAGCAACGGCTGCTGTTCGTGAGCGCTGACGATGAAGTCGTAAAGGCGTTCCTGAGCTTTGACCGGCGGATTGACCGTATCGAAGATATCGCCGGCAATCAGCAGCACATCCGGCTGCGCCAAGTGCAACTGGCGCAGCAGCCATTCGAGAAAACACGCGTGCTCGAAATCGCGCTCCTGGCCGTGCAGGTTTTGCCCAAGGTGCCAGTCGGAGGTGTGGAACAGACGCAAGGTGGACTCCGCATTTTGATCAAGAGGGTGGCCGCGAAGAAGAACGGGCGGCGAGAGGAGGGGAGTTTACTGGCAAATCACGCCCCTTGCCTTGTCGCGTGTCTGCTTGCACCGGCAGCGGCGAATATTTCGGTAATCGGCCGATGCGGGTGGCGTCTGTGCATCTGCCGCACCAGCTCGCTCATCCGCAACAACTCTTCGCTCGGCTTGGCCCATTGCTCTTTCGGCAATGGCTCGGACCATTCGCGCATGACTTCCGGCACCGCCTGCTTGCCGATTCTTTCCAGCCGACGAATTTCCCATTCGAGCAGACGGTTGGGAATCGTCCATAGGGTCATGACGTGATACAGGTACCAGAAGAACCCCGACAACCGCGAGCGGCGGCCTTCACGGATCTGCTGGTGCATCCGCGCGCGGGCGTTACGGAAAGTGTGCAGGCCTTCGTGGGGCGGGTCGTCCGGGCCTTGCAGATCCTGCAAATCCTGAATCGATTGGAGGTCGTTGACTTCGTACTCCATGTAACCGCGAATCGCTTCCCAGTGGCTGATCGCAAGCTCCAGGCCGGCGCATTGGAATTCCTGGCTTATGAGGGTTTCACCTTGGTAGAAACCGATGCCCATACCGTATTGGCGATGGATCCCGAACTGGGTGGCGCCCTTGGCTTCGATGATCCACGCGCAGAGCGACTCCCACGGGACAAAAACCGGCTCGGTGGCGCCTTCGGGCATGAAGCAGACTTCGCGGCGTTGGCGGTTGAAGCGGGTTGGGATGAGGGAGAGGCGTTTTTTGTGGACGTGGTGCCAGACGCCCAGGCCGATACCCAAGGCCATAAAACCCGTTAATAACGCCAATTTGTAAAGGGCAAGAAAAACACTCTCAATAATTTCCTGAATAAACTCCCAGTTATCTCCAAACATGAGCCCAATAAAGCCTCCCACCAGTGGATATAGAAACGCGATCATGAATGTGCCACTGAACGGTCCTCCTAAAGTCATCTGCCACATGAATACCTGCGGGTTTCCCAACCCGAAGTCCATGTAAACACTGTTTAGTACCCCTATATGAGGCCCGTAGGGTGGCGTTTGTGTTGGTAATGGCAAGGGCGCGAGATAGGTAATTTTTCCACTCGGAAACGGCTCTACATCGCCCGCTTTTCTGATCACCTCACATTGCGCATCAACAAGAGGCTCATTTTGATTATTCAGCATGGTCAGCCCTTTCGAGGTATTGATTTTCAACCAGCAGAACCATCGGGTTTTCCTTGAACGAGCCGGGAGCAACAACTGCGAAATGGCCGTCACCCCGAGGGTCTCTCGCCTCGGCCAACATCAACCGAAACATCCGCATCCAACGCGGTCCTCTGTGGAAGCGAGCCTGCTCGCGAAGGCGCTCAAACAGGCAAAAAACCTCCCACCCTCTGGCCACAAAACTGCTCAACATCAGCACTCAGCTCGCCTGCAAACCTCAGCGAAAATCTGCGTAATCGGCCGATGCGGCTGGCGCTTGTGCATCCGCCGCACTTGTTCACTCAGTCGCAACAACTCTTCACTGGGCTTGGCCCATTGCTCTTTCGGCAGCGGCTCGGACCAGGCACGCATGACTTCCGGCAGCGCCTGCTTGCCGATTCTTTCCAGCCGACGCACTTCCCATTCAACCAGGCGATTGGGAATCGTCCATAAGGTCATGACGTGATACAGGTACCAGAAGAACCCCGAAAGCCGCGAGCGCCGGCCTTCACGGATCTGCTGATGCATCCGCGCGCGGGCGTTACGAAAAGTGTGCAGGCCTTCGTGGGGTGGGTCGTCCGGGCCTTGAAGGTCTTGCAGGTCCTGAATCGATTTGAGGTCGTTGACCTCGTACTCCATGTAACCGCGAATCGCCTCCCAATGGCTGATCGTGAGCTGCAGGCCGGCGCATTGGAATTCGAGGCTGATGGGGGATTCGCCGTGGTGAAACCCGATGCCCATGCCGTATTGGCGGTGGATGCCAAACTGGGTGGCGCCTTTGGCTTCGATGATCCAGGCGCTGAGCGACTCCCACGGGACAAAGACCGGCTCGGTGGCGCCTTGGGGCATGAAACAGACTTCGCGGCGTTGACGGTTGAAGCGGGTTGGGATGAGGGTGGCGCGGGTTTTGTGGACGTGGTGCCAGACGCCTAGGCCAATAAACAAGGCAATTAAACCCGTTGAGAAAGCCAATTTGTAAATGGCAAAAAAAATACCCTCAATGACTTCTTTAATGAACTCCCAGCTATCACCTAACAGAAGTCCTATAAACCCTCCCATCAGTGGATATAGAAACGCGATCATTAATGTGCCGCTGAATGGTCCGCCTAAAATGACTTGCCAAGAAAAAACCTCCAGTGTCCCTAAACCGAAATCCATATAAACGTCATTCAGTTCACCAATATGCGGACCGTAAGCTGGCATTGATGTTGGTAATGGCAAGGGCGCGAGATAGGTAATTTTTCCGCTCGGAAACGCCTCAATGTCACCGGTCTTTCTAGGCTGTCGAAGCGGGCGAGTTGCTAATGGATCATCGTGATTATTCAGCATGGTCAGCTCTTTCTAACAGGTGAGCCTCAACCAGCAAAACTGGAGGTTTTTCTTTGACCTGTTGGGGAGTAACAACCCCAAAATGACCCTCACCACGCGGATCGAGGTGAATGACGCGAGTTCGAGATGCCCATTCACCTTTTTTATTCAATGTCTGAACGCACACAGCCAATTCCAGCGTTTCTTTCGCGGGAACAAATTCCGACCCGAGGCCCGCTGGATACTGGAGACAAAGTATCAGTCCTTCTGGGCTGGACTTCACGATGCGCAGGCTGCTTAAAATCTCGTCACTAATGACATCTCGCTGCTCTCGTGGTGCTCCTCGACTGTGCAGCGGAATTGAAATGCGGTGCGCGCCGATACCTAAACGGGAGGTTGGGTTGCCGCCAAACGGACGCAGCAGATCATTCAGCGTTAGGGTCGGCAATGCTAAGTGAATATCGCTGGGTTTGGCTTTGAATAACAGATCCTTCAGCCAAGAGTCGTACAGATTTGGGCCAAGCTGCGCGTAAGGTGCGTGAATTAAAAAAGCCAGATAACTTTGATAGTCATCAAGTGAGTGGTCGCCACGCATCTCGCTATCCCTACTCCACGGTGTGATTTTCAACCATTTATCGTGAGCACTGATGTTGTAGCGGCTGTACAGCAAGCTACCCCCCAGCTCTAGAACAGTAAAAAGTGCTCCAGCGAGATTGAAGCGGAAAAAGACGGTGGATAAACGTGTGCCAGCAGCGGCCCAAGCAGCTCTACGAGCGGCATTACTTGACGCCTTCAATACCTTGAATGTGGAGTGGACAGTGTTGGTCAAACCATAGCCACTAACTGATGTCATGCCACCAGCTCCCATCGTCGCCAATGCAGCTGCGCTTTGCGCCGAATGATTTCCACTGCGAACCGCCTGTTCCCAGTTTTTGCGCTGCGTGACAATACTGTTCGTAGAAGAAGCCAACCCTGACAAATATGTAAAAAAACCCAATCCCACATGCAATTTCCCCATCTGCACGTGCACGGTCTGCAAGGCATGGAGCTGAACGCTTGCCACTAGAGAAGCGCAGCGAACTTTTAACGCCGTATCAGCAAGACTTTGTGCGGCACTAAATCCCGCCGCTCCCGTTGCAACGACTGAATTCATCAACGAGGTCCACACTCTTTCATTTACAGCCTGCCTGCGCAGCTTCCGATAAACCCCCACCAAATTCACCACCTGCACCAACACCACCAACAACCCCATCCCCTCCGTCCGCACCAGACTCGCCTTCGAAACCCCCGCCACCCCCGCACGAATATTCTCCAGCAACCCGCGCAATTCCCCGTGCTGCGCCGGTGGAAACACCACCGTCACGCCCGCTTTCGCCGGGGTGGCGCCGTACAGCCGTGCCGAGCGATCCGGCAGTTCATCAATCGGGCTCAACGCCGCCGCGAGGCGGCCTTCGAACAGCGCCAATTGCGTGCGCACGCGGACGATTTCCTGCTGCAATTCCACCGCCCGGGCGGTTTTGTGGCCCTGGCGGTTTTTGTTGTGGGTGAGCTGGTTGCGTTCGCGGTTGAGGGTTTTCAGGTAGTCGCGCTCGCGCAGCACTTCCTTGATCGTGGCTTGCAGCGCCGCTTGCTCCGCCGGGGTGGATACGGTGAAGGTCACGCCGCTGGTTCGCGCGGCGTCGAACACGCGCAGGCGCAGGGCTTTGGGCAGGCGCTGGAACAGTTCGTCGAGGTCGGGAATTTTCTCGCCCGCAAGATCAAAACCTTCCAGCGCCCGGCTCAGGCCGAGGTTCAGCGCCGGGCTGTAGGTGTCTTGCACGGCATCGGCGAGGACTCGGCTGTGTGCGGGCAGGTCGTCCAGCGCGGGCAGCTGCGGCTGCTCGATGCTCTGCAATTTGGCCAGCCAGTCCGGCAGGTTGTTGAACATCGCCATGCCGGCGTTGAATAGCGTTGAATATTGCCCGGCCTGTTCGGTCTGCAAGCGCAGCGGCAAGGTGTAGAACAACGGGCGGGTCAGTTGCGGGTGCTGCTCGAGGTAACCGAGCATTTGCTCATTGGCCGCGTCGCTACGGCCGATGTCCTTGAGGCAGGCGTATTCGCTGGCGAGCGCCTGATCGATCTGCACTTGCCCGTCGAAATACCACGCAGAGCGATGGAAACGCCCGGCGCACAGCAGTTGCGCGCGATCGGCGGTGATGCGTTCGAGCAGGCGATTCCAGCGTCCGAGGTTGTCGCGATGACTGTTCAGAACCTCGTCCATCGCCGGGCGGTCGATCAGGTCGTTGATGCCGCGTTTGCCGCTGAGCAACGGGCCGTCGAGCACGTCTCTCATGCGTCGGTTCTGATCCTTGCCGAGGTCGACCAGTGTGTTCAGATGACGCTCGACGAAATCGGCCGGGGCCACTTCAGCAAAATATTCGCGGGTGTAAAAGCGCCGATCTGCCTCGGCGGTGACGCGAGCGTGCGCGGTGAAATCAGGGGCGACGCCGTCGAAGCGGTTCAGCGCCAATGACTCGTCCAGTGCCTTTTCCCGAAGCTGTTGCAATTCAGGCGTGGCTTCGACTGCAACTGGCTCGACCTCACCACCTTTGTTCAGATAGTCGAGCAGCGCCTGCCGGGTATTTTCCCGATCCGGCTCGGGCAATTGCTCCAGTTCAGCAAACAATGTCTGGGCGCGCGGATCGTCGCTGGCCTTGGCCAAAGTGTCGAAGTCCTGAGATCCGAGCTGGCTCAGCGACTCGATGTAACTGGCCAGCAGATAGTCGCGCTCGTTGTTGTCGGTGTTGCTCCACTGCTCGACCCAGCCGACCACCAGGTCCTGATAATCAGCCAGATCGCGCATCACGCCGAGGTCGTCGTTGACCAGCAGAAACAGCGTGTCGTCCTGATATGGTCCGCGCACCCGCCCGAGAAATTCGCCGATATGCGCCTCGCGAAAACGTCGCGGGTTTTCCCACAGATAGGGCTCACGCTCGTGCTCCGGCGCGTCGCTGACCTGCACCGCCGGCATCCGCGTCGCGTCCGCCTCGGCCAGCGGTTTCGCGGTGCAGGCCACTTCCGCCAGCCACTGTTTGGCCTGGGCCACGGTGAGCAGATGCTCGCCGCCGATCAGACAATGCACCGGGCCGAGATCGACCGCCTGCATGAAGTGCTCGCGTTCCTCCGCGCTGTCCAGCACCTGTCGGCATTTCGCCGCGCTCAACTGCACATCGGCGAAGGTCACGTAAAGGGTGCTTTTGCGCGAAAAGATCAACGCCGGACGTTCTTCGATGGCGCTGCGCTGATCCTCGCTGACGCTTTTGCCGCGATGCAGCAATGCGCTGATGACGCCTTCAAGCACGCGGTATTCGTAGAGCTCGCCGCTGAGACTGTCGACGATGTACAGCCAGCCGTCGCGCAGGCGGCGGATGCCCATGGGGCGCGTGGTCAGGGTGTACGGCAGCGTGAGCTCGGTGCTGGGATCGAAGGGTTTTTCGACAAGGCCGTACGCGAGGGGCAGCAGTTGCACGTGGGTGTTGCGCAAGGGGCAGGCGGCGGGGCCGATGATCGGGGCTTTGGACGCTGCGGCTGCCGCGAGGTTGGCGGGGTGCATCATTGAGCACATTTCCCTGTATCTGTTTGTGACAGAGAAATGTGCGTGTATCTGGAAAACGACAGCAGTCAGATCTTTCTGTGTTTTGCGTAGGAATCGAACACTCGGGATGTAACCTACGAGGGATCGACTGAAATCTTACAGAGGTTACTTCGGATGAATCGTGAGTAGCTCGAAATGCGTACCCGCGGTCGCCAACCGACGCAGGGCAAACAGAGCCTTTAACAGGCGCATTGCCCGAGGATACGGGCTGTACCGCTCATCGAAACCGATTGTTAAACCCATCCATTGATTGACGCCAAAATAGTGGCCACCTAATATCATGCCGGATGATGCGCCATTGTAGAGACGCCAGCGACTCCTTGCGCTCATCCGCGCCGCTGTCCGGCCGAGCATGGCACCTGATCAGATCGATTATTGCCCGTTACAGGATCTTCTACATGGACGTTCGTCGTACGTATTCCTCGCGCACCAGTCTCCTGCCCCTGTGGGCGAACTCATCAGTTCATTGGCATGCCCAAGCGCGGACAAACGTTCCTGCTGGCAAACATCATGGTCTTGCAGCCACTATGAGCGCAGGCCGATGGCCTCGTCGTTGCCAATCCCAGTATCTCGCTGGATCGTGCGGGTAATGGAGCAGAACCAGGGACAAACCAAGTTCTGATAAACAGAGATCTGTCCCCCAGGTCCCCTACGGCGGAAAATCGTGTCTGGAGCCCATGCAATGCATCTGATCAACTCTTTACCCTTCGTCATCGACACTGAACCCTATGACGCGTGGAAGCAGCAATGGGCAAATCAGGAAGGCCTGGATATTCATTCGTATATCAACGACCAATGCCACCCGGAACAGATATTGATGTTTTCCACGTTGCTGTTCCCGACGTTCATCGTGTCAGAGGGAGGCGTCTTCCTCGAGCGAAATTTTTCACACGAAGCGTTCGCGCGCTGCGTGAACCTGGCCGCTGGCGACATGGCGGAGGTTGAGCTGCTTATGAATTGTGTGAAGATTTATGATGTTTTTGGCCAATACGGAAATGGTGTATCGCCCAGAATATTTCTTCAGCTGTGCGAGATGATCGGGTTTGCCTGGCGAATGGTGCTGAAGGAGAAATTCCCGGACACATTATTCACTGTCGAGGTGTCGAACTCGGATGAGGATTACGGCCCGGTGGTTACGTTTTGTCAGGTGAAACAATGATTGATCCCATTCCCAACGCTCGCTGATAAAAGATTTTTTGTCTTGATGTGCCCGTCTCAAGACCGTGTGCGAGCAGTTACTTTTCTTGAGTTGAGCCACCAATACAATGCCTAAATTTTCCTGTGTTTGCGGTCAGATAATCAATTTGTCTCATGGTACGTCCGAGTCAGAATATTCGATGGTTGCCGAGCGAAAGATAGATGAGCTGGGTGCTGCCTTGGCAGATCGTTGGTTGTCAGAGGAAGAGTTCTATCAGCAGATAGGAGCGGGTGCTACTACTGTTTATCGATGCAATAAATGCGAACGACTACATATTGATCAAGGTGGCGGTAAATTTTCTTCCTATACCAAGGAAGTACGTTAGGGCGCGCCCACATGCGTTGCGGGGAAAGAGTAGAAACTGGATTGTTCGCCAGCAAGAGGCTTCAAATGGACTTTTCAATTGCGGAATACGGATTGGTCGGCCCCCTGAATGGAAAACTGTCCAGAGCTCAAGTGCGCGAAATTCTGGGAGCCGGTTTCGAAGTGTTCTGGAAAACAGCTGACTCCTTGAATACTACGGATGCTTATTTTCAGCTCGACCTTCATGTCTACTACGACGCGCGCGATATGGTTAAAGGGGTAGAGTTTTTCGAAAGAAGCACGGTGTCCTGGAACGGCCACAGGCTGGTAGGCGAAACATCCTCGGACGTGTTGGCTTTGTTTCGTCGCCACGGTATTGATCCCGTCATTGACGATGACGGATTTGAAGTCGGTGAGTTGGGTATGGGGTTCTATGTTGACGATGACGACGACTTGATCACCACTTTATATATCAGTCTGCGTCGCGAAAACTCATTCAATGGTGTCGTGCCCTTGCAGGAGGCATAGATGATCATCTGCCCAAGATGTCAGCAGGATTACATTGTCTGTGCCCATGTCAACGCCACTGGGAAAGAGTTATTCATGTGCCCAGAGTGCGACGCTACCTGGTTTTCAATTGAGGCGATCGGCGTTGCGCCTTTTCTGGATTTTGGGACTTATATGGAAAGCATAGGCTTGTCGATGCTATGGGGCGAGTTGGACATTGTTTCCGGTTCAGAAGACTCAAGAAATGACAGTGTATGATCCGGCAATGAAGTGAGGTTGTTATGAAGGAGTTGTTCGGTCAGCCATGCCGCCAGTCAGACCCTTATTGGATTGTCAAAGGGTATTTTGACCGGATGTATGATGATGGCCGTTTCATCGAGGCTGCGGGCTATATTGTGAGGCGTTGGGGGTTCAGTGTTGATGGAGCATACTGTAACTTTCTTGATGTAAATAGCTCATTTGAAGAGGGCCATTTCGAAGGAGTGGAGTTTTCTTATGGGTATCCCTCTAGCGATGCAGACACAATTATTATCAGTGAAGAGGTCTGCATGGAATACCTTCGGCTAGCTTGTGATAAGTACCTACAGCGTCATCCTGAATATAAGGCGAAAGTCGATGTTCTCTTGAGTGAGAGCCATGTCTGATAAGTAAAAAGTGTGCCATTTGTTCAGCGCAGCCAAAAGTTATCCGATCAAGAGAAAGTTGAAAGATGAAAGATGAAAGATTTCGAGTCAGTAAAGAAACTGATTATCCAATTGGTGAAAGATAAAGCCGGTGATTTTGATGGTGGCAGTTGGGAAGCTGATTACAAGCTGAACTGGGAAGACGAGTTAGCGGAAAGGCTAGCAAACGCTTTCTACAATATGTCCAGAGCGGCATCCGCCAAAGAAAATACAGATGATGTCATGTTGAAAGCCGCGTTGCTGAATTCACGAACGGACTTCATGGATCTCGCCAATTTTTTCAGGGATATTTTCGACGATTTGGATGCACTGCTGCGCAAGCCAGTCTGGCCGGATATTCCAGAAGGATTTGATTATCAGGGCTACCACCAGTGAGTTATCCATAGGTGCAGAATGCGACGACATCGGGTCTTTAGTAAGGGGCGCGGGCGTCAAGCGTGACCATCTTGGAAGGACTCGCGCATCTTTCTTGGTTCAGGAGATCCCGGAAAAGATGACAATGGTATTTAGTTTTTTAAGTCGCGGTGATCTCGGATTGATTCACGCTGGCATGTCCCGAGAAGAATCAAGGAAGGCGCTTGGTGATCGGTTTGAGGCGTTTTACAAAGCCGAATATTCGACAGTACCGACCGACGCTTACGATGATTTAGGCGTGCACGTTTACTTTGATGAGCGCTACCGGGTCTTTGGCGTTGAGTTTTTGAAATGGAGTGAGCTTGTTTGGGACAACCAGAAACTGGTCGGTGAGAATGCGCTTGTGGTTCGACAGTTTTTGGCCAAGCGAGGAGAGGTTCTGGTTTTCAATAATTCAGGCTTCAGTGTCACTGGCGTGGGTTTAAGGTTTTATGTGCCTGATTTCGGGGAAAACGACGCCATCGTTGAGGCTGTCTATGTAGAAGTTGGTGGCGCATGAGGAGAGGCGCGGGAAACAAATAGCTTATGGATTGGACATCTCAGAGGAACTCAGCTTCAGTCGCAATCTGGAGGTTTTACAGTGATTACCGAAGACATAAAGATCATCCAAGAGATTTTTCAGGTGGTCGAAGCCGGCATCGTCCATGGCTATGACGCGTTCCGTTATGGCGTGGAGTTGGGGGAGGGCTACATCGAGACGGAGCTGTGCGTTGAGAAAGATGGCGTCGAGGACTGGAACGCTGAAACTGATATTAACGGGGCGATTATCCTTCGTTTGGTCGACCAGCTTCAGGAAAACGCAGTCAAGCGTGGCGAGCCATGGAAGTCATTCGTCCTCTCCTATCGAGAAGGCGAACAAGTCAAAACGAAATTCGCATATTGATTCCGGACTTTCAGATCAAAAGATCGCAGCCTTCGGCAGCTCCTACAGGGGATACGTACCCACTCTGTAGGAGCACCGAAGGCTGCGATCTTTCGCTTTTCACTTCGGATAAAGCGGCGGCAATCCACTCTCACTCACCGGATCCTGCACGCGCTCGGCGGCGGGAATAGTGCGGATCGCCCGCCACAAATCCTCACCCTGCCAGTGCTGTCCCGTCTCGCTGTACAGCGCTCCATTCAACCCATCCAGCGCATCCGACAACGGCACAAACCGCGCCGCCATATCCGCCAGTGTCTCCGGCTGTTGCCGCGCCCAGGCGTCCAGTGCCTGGCGGGTGGCGTGGGGGTCGTTGGCCTGGCTGGCGCGTTTGATGTCGTCGAGCAGGGTGCGTGGGCTAGGGCCGGTCTGGGCGGCGCGGTGGATTGCCGGTTGCCAGCGGGCGCGCCACCAGAGGCCGAAGCCGAGCAGGGTGGTGCAGGCGAGGATCAGGGTGCTGAGTTTCCACCACCACAGGGTGTCGTTGTCGGGCGTACTCGGTTGCAGGGTGCCGGCCGGGGTGTCGATTTGCAGGCTGGGGTTGTTCGCCACTTGCAGGGTGCGCGCGGGCAGGCTGCTGTGTTCGAGGTGGTCTTCGAAGGTGTTCCACCAGACCACGTCGACGGTTGGCAGGTCGATCGCGCCGCTGCGGCTTGGCACCAGTGCTTCGCGTTCTTCGCGGCTGCCGATGATCCCGCGGTCGCTGCTCTGGTTGCTCAGCACCGGTTGGTCGGGGTAGCGGCGCAGGCCGTTGACGTCGGTGGCGGGCAGGGCCGGCAGTTGCGAGCTGGCGAGGCCTTCGACTTTCAGGGTCAGGCTGCGGGTCAGGGAATCGCCGACCTGAGTGTGATCCGGTTCCGGGCTCCAGCTTTCGCTGAGGCTGAGGCTGCGCGCCGGCAACCATGGCGCATCGACCGGGTAGGTCAGCGGTTTCGGTTTGACCGTCAGCGGAATCGACGCCGAGCTGACGCGCATCAGTTTGCCGGGCTTCGGCCCCGAGGCGTCTGCTGATGGTGCGGTATCGACCAGCGTGGCGCTGAACGTCTGCGGGGCGATGGTCAGCAGGCCGCTGTGTTGCGGATAGATCGCGTAGCGCATCTCGATCACGCCGTGGCGCAGACCGTTGATGTCTTTCTCGTAGGTGCGCGTGTCGCCAAGTTGTTCGATGCGCGCATCGGCGATTTGCAGCGGGCTCAGGCTGCTGTCGTCGTACAGCGAAACCGAGTGATAAATGCGCAAAGTCAGGATGGCCTGGGCCTGCACGTAGACGCTGGTCTGGTCGAGGCTGGCTTCGATGAACACCGGATCGAGGCTGTTGTTGTCTTCGCGGTTGTCGCTGGCGATCACCTGCACGGTGATCGGCTGGCTCTGTGCTTCGCCCAGTTGCAGCGGCGGAATCACTACGCTGCCGTTTTCTTTTGGCAGCAGGGTGATGATCCAGCGTGTGGTCGCGCGGTTGTCGCCGTTGAGGGTGTTGAGCTGGTTGACCTGGCGCGTGCCGCGCACTTCGAACAGCGCTTCCAGCGCCGACAGATCGGGCTTGCCGAACTGGGTGACGTCGTCAGTTTCGAGGGTGAGCTCGACCGTCTCGCCGGAGTTCAGGCGACTGCGATCCACGCTGGCGGTCAGCACGGCCGCTTGAGCGGTAGTCGTGCAGATCAGCAGGGGCAGCAAGAGAGCGGTGAAGCGGGTCATCGATTGTTTTCCTGATCCTGATGTTGTTGCTGTTCGTACCAGAATTTGCGCCTGAGCAGTTCGCCCGGGTCGTCCGGGATCTTGCCCAGCCATTGTTCGAGCGCCTGACGCTGCTCGCCTTCGAGGTTGTTCTCGCTCGGGCGCAGGGTCGGCACCGTGTCGGTTTCCTCTTCCTCGTTGCTGCCGGGGATTTCATTGGGGCCTGGCAGCGGCGGGGCGGTCGGAGGCGGTTCGCTGGCCGACTCGGTCGGTTGCGCCTCGCTCTGGGTTTCACTGCTCACCGCCGGAGGGGGCGCGGTGGTGGGCGAAGGCTCATCGCCGGGCAGACTTTGTTCGTTGGGCTGGTTGTCCGGTTCGGGCGGCGGCGGGGCGTTTTTCTGCTTCAGCAGGTTTTCCACCAGCGCCTTGTTGGTCTGCGCCGGACGCAGATCCGGTTGCAGCTCGAGCGCCTGTTCGTAGGCATCGATCGCCGCTTCCAGCTCGCCGCTTTTCGCCAAAGCGTTGCCACGATTGTAGTGGGCGCGGGCATCGCTGCCCTCGGCGAAACGCTGAGCGGCGCCACTGTAGTCGCCGGCCTCGTACAACGCCACCCCTTGCCATTGATGATCGTCAAAATGCTGCGCGGCTTCGGCCGGGCGCTTCTGCTTGAGCAGGTGCAAACCTTGCTGGTCGGGGCGCAGCCACAAGTCTTCGAAGTCGAAAGCGTAGCTCGGTTGCGGCAGGCACCACAGCAGCGGCAGGCAGAACAGCCAGCCACGGCGCCCGGCACACGCAGCCAGCAACAGCAACGGCAACAGCAGCCAGTAACCCTGATCGGCCCAAGTATCCAAGCGCACGGTCTGGCCGTCGTCGCGCAGGCTGCGCGGGCCGTTGAGCAGGCCAAGAGCGCCAAGATCAGCTTCGTCAAGACGCGCCGGGTGATACTCGCCGCCCACGCTGTTGAGGAAAGTCGCGAGACCAGGGCTGTCGAGTTGCGGCACGCGGATCGCGCCTTGCTCGTCCTTGAGGAAACTGCCGTCTTCCTGGGCAATCGGCGCACCTTCAGCGGTGCCGATGCCGAGCATCAGCAGTTGCGTGGACTCGCCATTGAGCGCACGGCGAATGCCGCGCCGTTCCTCTTCATTGAGCGACGAACCGATCAACAGAATCCGTCCCTGTCCCAGCGCACCTTGCTTGAGCAACGCCAGCGCCTTGTCCACGGCCAGATCGGCGCGGTGGCCGGCTTCCGGCATCAGCGATGGCTTGAGCGCGTCGAGCAGATTGCGACTGGTGGCCAGATCATCCGACAGCGGCACCAGCGTGTGCGCGCTGCCGGCATAAACGACG
Organism: Pseudomonas sp. FP1762; assembly: GCF_030687105.1. Taxonomy (NCBI): domain Bacteria; kingdom Pseudomonadati; phylum Pseudomonadota; class Gammaproteobacteria; order Pseudomonadales; family Pseudomonadaceae; genus Pseudomonas; species Pseudomonas sp. FP1762. The sequence goes on along the minus strand of NZ_CP117458.1, from coordinate 3,419,836 downwards.
ATGGCGGTCTGCGCATCGCTGCGCGCCTGCAACAGGTCGAACAGCTTGCGCCGCGCCTGTTCCAGACGCGTCGGTGGAGAGTCGGTGGCGAGCATCTCCGGGGTCAGTTCGAGCACCACCACCAGCGGGTCAGCGGGTTTCTGGCTGGTCTGTTCGACGCGCTCCCAGCTCGGCCCGAGCAAGGCCAGAATGGTCAGCAACCACGCCACGCCTAGGGCGATCCACGGCAGTTTGCTCTGGCGCCCGCTGCCGCCACTGAGCAGCGCAGCGTGAAATGCCGGCGGCAGAATCATCTGCCAGCGCCCGGCGCGTTTCTGTCGGTGCCAGAGTTGCCAGAGCAGCCAGCCGAGCAGCGGCAACAGCAGCAGCCACCAAGGGCGGAACCAGTGCGGCCAGAGCGCGATCATCGGCGCCTCCGCAGGCGCAAACGCTGCAAGCGCTCACGCCAGTCCGGCAGCGGACTTTGCAAATACAGTTGCTTGGTAAACAGGCGTTGCAGCGGGTTATCCGGCCACAGTTCGCGGACGACCAGCAACAGACTCAACCACAGCGCCAGCGCCAGCGGCCAGTGATACAAGGCTTGCGCCGGGCGTGCCTGAGTCGGTTGCTGGGTCACCGGTTCGAGCTGATCGAGGGTGTCCTTGATCGCTTGCAGCTCCAGGCCGTCATGGGCGCGGAAGTACTGGCCGCCGGTGATTTCGGCGATGGCCTTGAGCGCCGGCTCATCCAGATCAAGGCTCGGATTGACCCCGAGCAGGCCTGTCGAGCCGCTGTCCTCGGGATTGGCGCCGATGCCGATTGGATAGATTCTGACGCCTTCGCTGGCGGCCAGTTTTGCGGCCGTCAGCGGATTGATTTCGCCGCCGTTGTTGGCGCCGTCGGTGACCAGAATCAGCACGCGACTTTGCGCCGGGCGCAGGCGCAGGCGTTTCAGCGCCAGACCGATGGCATCGCCGATCGCGGTGTTTTTGCCAGCGATACCGATCCGCGCTTCGTCGAGCCAGATGCGAACGGTGCGCCGATCGAAGGTCAGCGGCGCTTGCAGGTAGGCCTGGCTGCCGAACAGGATCAGGCCGACGCGGTCGCCGTCGCGGCTTTCGAGGAAATCGCCGAGCAAGTGCTGCACCAGCGACAGACGACTGACTTCTTCGTCCTGCCATTGCATGTCGGGAAAATCCATCGAACCGGACACGTCCACCGCCACCAGCAGATCACGGCCACTGGCGGCAATCGGCAGCGGTTCGCCGAGCCATTGCGGGCGCGCGGCGGCGATCGCCAAGATCAGCCACAGCAAGATAAACGGCGCCTGCTGCCGCCACGCCGGCAAGTTCGCACGCGCGCGGCGGCGGGCGAGGCCTTCGAGGTCGGCGAGGAAACTGACTTTCAGCGCCGGCTCGCCGCTGTCGGCCACCGGCAGGACCAGACGCATCAGCCACGGCAGCGGCAACAGCACGAAGATCCACGGCCAGGCGAACTCAAACATGTTTGCGAATCCACGTGTCGACCGCTTGGGTCAGGCCGGCGATGGCTTTGTCGTCAAGTTTGCATTCCGGTTTGTACGCGCCTTCGACCAGCACCATCCAGCGCGTCAGGCCGGCAGCGGGGCAGCGGTTATCGAGGAAGGCCAGCCATTTGCGCCCGTTGAGGGTGTGGCTCTGGCTGTACGGATAGTGGTTGCGGCACAGGCGTTTGAGCAGGCCGTTGAGTTGTTGCAGCCAAGCGCCGGCTGGTGCACCGTCGTAGGGTTTGGGCATTTGCGCCAGTTCGGCGAGCGCGGCGATGCGCACCGGATCCAGCGGCTGCTCGGCGCGCACCACCGGGCGTTTCTTTATCGGAATGAAACGCCGTAGCTTCCATACGGCGAAACCCAGCAGCGGCAACAGCAGAAGCAGCAGCCACCAGCCGGGCGCCGGCGGCCAGAAGGCGATCGGCGGCGGCGAGATCAGCGGTTGCAGTTGTTCGAGGCCGTTCATCGACCTTTCCCCGGACGCTGCGGGTTAAGGAACTCGCGCATCTGCTCGACCATTTCGCTCTGCGTGCTCAGCGGCATCAGCAACACCCGCAGCTTTTGTGCGAGCAGCTCCCAGCGAGCGATGCGCGCTTCGGCCTGGGCGCGGTAGGTCTGGCGCAGGTCGAAGTTCAGCGTGTCGATCTCCAGTTGCGCGCCACGTTCGGCGAAGCGCAGCAGGCCGGCGGCGGGCAGGGCGTGATCGAGTGGATCGGACAGCGGCAACATCAGCAGATCACAATGCCGCGCCAGCAGACTCAATTGCTGCTCGGCGCTGTCGGACAACGCGCGCTCATCGCAAATAACGATGGCCAGACTGCCCGGCCGCAGCACTTCCCGCGCCCGGCGCAAGGCCACGCCGAAGGCATCGCGATCCGGCTCGCGCTCGCTGTGCAGCGATTGATTGACCTTGACCAGCCGGTTGAGCAATTGCAGCAGGCTCTGCTTGCTGCGCCGAGGCTTGATTTCGTAGTGCTCGTTATCGCCGAACACCAGCCCGCCAACGCGGTCGTTGTGCCCCAGCGCGGCCCAGCCAATCAACGCTGCAACCTGCGCCGCCAGCACTGACTTGAACATCAGCCCCGAGCCGAAAAACAGCCGCGTGCTTTGCTCGACCATGATGAAAATCGGCCGCTCGCGTTCTTCATGGAACAGCTTGGTATGCGGCTCCTGCGTGCGCGCAGTGACGCGCCAGTCGATGGTGCGCACGTCGTCGCCAGCCTGATACACCCGCACCTGATCGAAGTCGACGCCACGGCCACGGAATTTCGAATGATGCAGGCCGATCAGCGGGCTGCGCTGACTCGGCGTAGAAAACAGTTGCACCTCGCGCACGCGGTGACGCATCTCGATCAGCTCGGCGAGGCTGATGCGGATACCGGGTTCGGAGGTCAGGGCGGCGTTCATGGGGGTCAAGCGACGGCGACGACGTCGAGAATCCGCTGCACCACGCGATCCTGATCGATGCCAGCGGCTTCGGCTTCGAACGACAGAATGATGCGATGGCGCAACACGTCGAACAGCACCGCTTGAATGTCTTCCGGGCTGACGAAGTCGCGACCGGCCAGCCAGGCGTGGGCGCGGGCGCAGCGATCGAGGGCGATCGAGCCGCGCGGACTGGCGCCGTAAGCGATCCATTCGGCCATTTCCGGATCGAACTTGGCCGGGTTGCGCGTGGCCATGACCAGTTGCACCAGGTATTCCTCCACGGCGTCGGCCATGTACAAACCAAGGATTTCCTTGCGCGCGGCGAAGATCGCCTGCTGGCTGACCCGGCGCTCGGGCTTGGTCTCACCGTTCAACGCCTCGCCACGGGCCTGCTGGAGGATGCGCCGTTCGACAGCAGCGTCGGGGAAACCGATCTTGACGTGCATGAGGAAACGGTCGAGCTGGGCTTCCGGCAACGGATAGGTGCCTTCCTGTTCGATCGGGTTCTGCGTGGCCATCACCAGAAACAGCGGCGACAGCTCATAAGTGCTGCGCCCGACGCTGACCTGACGCTCGGCCATCGCTTCGAGCAAGGCCGATTGCACCTTGGCCGGCGCGCGGTTGATTTCGTCGGCCAGCACCAGGTTGTGGAAGATCGGCCCTTGCTGGAAGACGAAACTGCCGGTTTCCGGACGGTAGATTTCGGTGCCGGTGATGTCGGCCGGCAGCAGGTCGGGGGTGAACTGAATTCGATGGAACTGGGCTTCGATGCCCTCGGCGAGTTCTTTGATCGCTTTGGTCTTGGCCAGACCGGGAGCGCCCTCGACCAGCATGTGGCCGTCGGCGAGCAGGGCGATGAGCAAACGCTCGATGAGTTTTTCCTGGCCGAGAATCTGCGTTGAAAGAAAGGTTCGCAGCGCCAGCAGCGCTTCACGATGTTCCATCGGTGACTGTTCCTGGAAAGGGGGTGGCCGGGGCGTTCGGATAACGCCGGGGCTGGGGGCGTTACTTTAATCCATCGTGGGGGGCGGCGACTAACGGCATTTGCGCGATTTGTCAGTATCGGCCCTCGTTTGCACTGCGTGGGGCCGTTTCTGGACGTTTTTGCGATTCAGGTCTGCGTGTGCAAGCTGTGCAATATGACCTTGATGGCGGGGCGCTCAAGCAGTTCGAACCATTTGCCTTCATCAACGATGGCGCCTTGCTGCATGACGAGCACGCGGTCAAAACGATGGAGATGTTCAACATCATGGGTGACACATATAAGGCCCTGTCCAGCGAATGTCTTGAATAGCAAATCCCACACTGGTGTAGCGAGTTTCGGTTCAATCGAAGCACTCGGCTCATCAAACAGATTGAATTTGCCCGGTCGATTCAGAAGTCGCAGCAACGAAAGCCGCTTCGCTTCACCTCCGGAGATATTGGTGGCGTTTTCAGCGATGTGACCTCGGCCAATGATTTCATCAAGCTGGAGGCATTGAATTGCCTCGTTCAATGTTTTCGACTGCTCAACACCGAAAAGTACGGACTGTTCAAAACTTCCTTCCAGGAACTGCGGAGACTGGGGGCTGTAACGCACCGTTTCCAGATGAACGCGAGCATTTAAGCGATCTATGCACAGCTCGTCGATGAACAGCCGGGGCCGCACCGAAAAATCCAGTCCTGCCAGCGCTTCGAGTAACGTCGATTTGCCAGCGCCGCTGGGCCCGATGATCGCAACGGATTGGCCCTGTCGGAAGCTGATCTGGCTGGCAATTGATAGCTGCGCAACACCGTTATGGGTGATCTCGCAGGGCTCGAGCCGTAATGTTGATAGGTTATGCAACGCATCAGAGTCATTGCGGCGATCGTTATCGAAGTCAGCAGTTGCAAGTAATTCTTTGAGTCGCCGTTGATCAGCCGAAAATTGATCCAGCACCCGATAGCCTTCGGTCAGCGCCGATACATTCAACAGGAACGTACCAGCAATAGAGGAAATGGCCACCAACTGACCGACGCTGATACTTGCTTGTCCGGACGTCTGATCCATGACTCCCCAAGCCAACAAACCGCCGGTGGACAGGCTGATAAACAAAATCTTCGCCGCGCTCAACAGTCCGCCCGAGCCTGCTACGGTCACCGCAGCATTGGCGTAGCGCTCAAACGCTCGGTTCAAGGGTTGCAGGGCCGTGCGTTCGGCGCGTTCCAGTTTTATCGATTTACCAGCCCTCAAAGTATTGACCAAGGTTGCACTCAGCTCATCCTCCTGGTCATTAACAGCATCGATGTGTTTTCTGCGCCATCGAATGATCCGGTGAGTTGCATAGAGATAACAGCCACCGAGGCCAGCTAGCGCGCAGAAAACCCAGGCTCCGCCCATATACCAGAATGCGCCGGCCACAATAAGAAATTCCAGGCACAGGGGAAAACCCGTAGTGACGAAGAACATCAGCAACTGTTCGTGGGCAGTGATTCCGCGCTCGACCGACTTGATGAAGTGTCCTACTCGCCACGTGCCAAACTGGGAAAAATCCTTGCCCATCAACCGCGCCATCCAATTGATGGAAGCATCCATGACAATTCGCTGGACGAGCTTTGAGAGCAGCAGCGTTTGCAGGGGGGTGGTCATCGACTGAATGCAACCGGCCAGCGTAAAAGCTGCGGTGAAAAAAAGCAGCGTACGCAGCGTTGTGTGATCGGCATCGTTTAGTGAATCGACGATCTTGCCCAATAACAAAGGAGGGGCCAGGGCCAGGATTTTCAGGGTGATGGTCGCGCCTATTGTCATCACCAGCAGGAGTCGATGTTTCTCGCAGGCTGTTCTTATAAATGTCTGCATGAGTATGGGCCTGTGGTCGTTTTGGATCACGCCGTTGGCGTGCTCCTGGTGCCGAGCAAAATGTGCTGAGGAGCTACGGGTTGGCCATTTCTGATTATGTTGAATCGGTCGAGACCCGGGATATAAGTCTGGGTAACTACGTTGGTCCCCGGGTACTCCATGACTGTTCTGGAAAATAGGACTTTGTTCATACCGCTCAGGTTTTTTCGGAGCAAGGCAAGTTGTTCAGGAACAGAGAGTGCAAGCAGGCTTTTTGGCGGCGCCAGGGTATTGAGTTTCAAGTTTTTAACGGGTGCAAAGTCTATCAGCTGTTTCAGTTTCTCGGATTGACAAAGCACATCAAGTACCTTTCGGTCCGCGATTTCATCGTTGGCGTCGTATAAGGCGTTTGATTGGAATTGCTCCGTTACCGCTCTTTGGATGGCGATAAATATGTCCAAAGAACAGCCGGAGCCGATTGCGGATATATGTCGGTCGCCGGGGCCGGTTCGTGGGAATGCAACCGCCAGATAAACTTCTGACTCGTCTTTGATAATGATGATCTGCAAAGCTTCGGCAGCCCGTAGCGCGTATGAGTTGTTGAACAGGGCTTGCGCAAGCAGGGGCGCCGACGGTGAGTAGAGATCTATCGCAGGTATCAGTCTGCAGACGGCCATGAAAAACCGGGACAACAGGTGTCGCTCAATCAGTTCCAGGGTACCGTGCAGCAGTGCTTCTGATTTCGTGCAGCCGAAAGCAGTTCCTGAGTTAGAGGCGTAGCGATTTAAAAAGCGCGTCGGTTGACTCGTTGTTTTACGTTCATCTTTGACCGGATACAGCAGGGCGCATGGCACAAAAAGCCCGGCGCAGCCGTCGAGTGCTGCAAGCTGCAGACACTGTAGAGGCTCGATGTTTTTTCGCAGACTTGTGAAAATGCCGTCCGACTCGACCCCGTTCTGCGAAGCGATGTCACTGCAACCAAGCGTTGTGCAAAATGGCGGCTCGGCGTGAAACATCGCGTAGTGCTCAAGGCTTTCAGCAAGTGCACCTACAAGCGCGTCGGGACCTTTGCCTGCGCCTGATTCAATCAGCGTGTCGTATTCGTTATAGAGTTCGGCAGTAGCGACCAGATTACCGTCATCGACATAGCGCACTCGCGCTTTCAAACCCAGTGTCTGGATAACATTGTTTATTCGGACAAACGCTTCGCTGGATGAAATCTCACGCTCTGACATGGTGAGCCTCGTAGGCTTGAATGCCGAAAGATCGACTTTCGGCATTTTTCAGGATTGGCTGATCGGGAGGCCGAGTCAGCGGGTCAGTGAGGCGAAGAAGTCCAGTTCCGTCGCCAGGAAAGCTTCAAAGTGGCCCGAGCCATAAGGCAAATCCTCGAAGGTGTTTATTTCAGAACGTTTTCTACCCATTACATATGACTCCATTGAATATCACGTTGTCGGCACTTTTTTGTGCGCCGAGCTTGCATGTTTTTTTGCAAGCGCAACGAGTAATAACAAGGGAGGGGTGGGCCCGCAATCAGACGGCTTCCGATGATTGCGTAGGGCACTTCTTGAGGAGTAGTAGGATCGAACTTCGTGCTGTTAAACACAGCGGTGTTCTATGCGGAAAATTAGCGCGAATTATGGTTTGCAGGTGTTTAGAACTTGTAGAGGTGTCAATCAGCGTGCAATTAATGACGATGGCATAAGAGGCGATCAAATGCCGTCGTCATTTATCTTGTCATGCGAGCCGAACTGGTTATTCCAGATTAATTACAAAAGTTCCTGTTCCATCGAGAATATTCTTCAAAGTCTCAACAACCTCATCCATATCCACCATATACGGGTTGAAGCTGATCTCCAGCACATCATCGCCATTCAACGCATCGGCATCCGCCGCAGCAATCTCGATCTTCAGCAGTTCCGACGTCAGCGTGACCTTCACCCCGTCAAGCGTCGAAGGCTCGCCATCCAGGGTGATCTCCAGCTCATCCTCATCCGGATAACGACTCATCAGGAACATCTCGCCCTTGTCGCTGTGGCAGCAGAGCATGGCCATGTTGTCTTCTTCGTCGTCGCACGGGTTGACGATCAGTAGGGCGGTGGTCATTTGCATGGGGGAAATCCTGGGCAGTGGCGGCGGTGAATCTGTTCGAAGGCGCGATTTTGCCAGTCTCTGCTCGTTCGCGCTGCCTGCATCGGCAAAAAGTCGCAAAGCAGGACATTTCCGTCGCCCGGTTCCGAGTAGCGAGAAGGGAAAATCCGACGCCAGCGTAAGGCAATTACCGGATGCGCAAAATCCACCCGAAATTGCGATTTTTCCCTTGTGATCGCAGCCTTTTTACCGTTAGTTTCGCCGCTCTTGCGCAATGGAGTGCGTTACGACAACCCCAAAAAGGGAACTTTGCCATGACTCAATATTTCGAACGCGCCGAAGAAATTCGCCACCTGTCTGACGAACAGATCGAGGAGATCTACAAGCGCTATCTGGAAGGTGAGAAAACCGCGCAGCTGATGGCGCAATTCCAGATTCCTTCCACGGTGCGCAGTCTGCTCAAGGTTCTGCCACCGTTCGTCAGCACTGACCTCACCTGTCCTTACTGTGAACTGCCGATGTGGATGCGCCGCTACGCCAGGGGTACTCCGCTTTCGCTGCGCAGTACATTCAAATGCGTACGCTGTGAGCACCAGCACAGTGTCCCCGGCGCCAATGGCCGCCACGCAGCGTGCAACTGCACAGAATGTTTCAAGGTTCGCCAGCAGCAACTGGCCGCCCGGGCAGCGCGGGACCGTCTGGAGTTGCAGGCCAGATATGGCGCGCAACTCCCTGCAGTGCCTTACGCCAATCTGGGCTTTGTGCAGAAGTTGACGTTGCTTGCCTTGCTCGATGATGGCTACGGCGCAAACGTTGAATGGATTGCGCCGTTGAACGCGCCATCCCGAGAGGAGCTGCTCGCCCTGACCTTCGAGGCGCGGGAAGAGTTGCTCAAAGACCTGCACGAAGCCGGGGTGCTGGCGGTTTCCACCGAATCCGATATCAACGCCTTCGATCGCAGCGAGGGTTGCAGTATTCGCGAGTACAGCGCCGTGCGCTGGCTGCCCAACGTCACGCTGGATGGCGCGGCGCGCAGTAACCGAGAGAATCTGTATCTGGCGCTGTATCAGGAATTGTCGGGCAGCGTAAAGGCTGCCTGGAAGAGCGAAATCTATTCGCTGGTCTTCAGTCTCGCCCGCGAAGAGTCGCTTCAATACATTCGTGTGCTGGCCAGTGAGGTGGATTTCGCCTTCACGGCCGAAGCCCGTGCCGATGAGGTGGTCGGGCAGTTGTTGCAGGACTTCTCGGTGAGTCAGTTGTATTACTTCGCCCGCTTGGCGGTACGAAACGCCGCGCACTTTTATGCCACCGGCAATTCCAAAGGGCGCAGTCACGCCTCCAACACCATTCCGCGCAACATGCTGGGCACGGCGCAGGACGCGCTCGTCCGTAACTGGCGCAAGAACGGCCATCGTGATGCGCGGGTGCCGCAGACAGCCTTGCAGCGACTGCTTTACGACGTAGTGCTGAAGGACAGCGGCGCCGGATTCTCAAAGTCGCCGGGCATGTACTGGCGCGACGAACTGGTTCCGCAATTCTTCAGCGCCGTAGCGTTCGACAGCGACTTGCTGGGCAATCTGCGCCTGTTCTGCCGCGAATGCGATTCGAGCAACATTGACGCCAGCATGGACAAGCAGATCCTGCAGACGATGTGCTACGACTGCGCCACGGTGAGCAAATTCAGAGCCTTTGAGGAACTGCCGGACTGATCCGCGTCAACCGCCAGCGCTGAACCGGATGCCACGCTCAGGGTCGATTGAAGGGCCTTGGGCGTTTTCGTTTCCGGATATGTAACGTTCCCAAGGATTGTCCTGGCACGAAAGTCCCGTGAAACCGGGGTATCGAGCCTGCATTTCAGCTCACGCCTGCTAGTGTTGATGCAGGCCAAACCCTGCATTTACGTGCCAATGACCGAATATGTCGCAGCACCGCAAGCAGACACATTGTCGCACCCATTAAGCTGCGCAACGGATGAGCACCCGTAAAGGCATTGTCGGCAGTGCTGGCAGTCGCTTTTGCAGATGCTCATTCATGGAAGGTGAATGTGACCTGAGTGTCCCGTCCAGCTTCACCCACCTGTCTCCCTGTTTCCTCTGCCCGAGAATCAGGAACAGGGCGACACCAGCCCCGAAAGGGGTGTTGCACGCGACGCTTTCCATCAATAACAAGCTTAAGCGGAGTACCACAGATGGCGTTCTTCACCGCAGCCAGCAAAGCCGACTTCCAGCACCAACTGCAAGCGGCACTGGCGCAGCACATCAGTGAACAGGCACTGCCACAAGTGGCGCTGTTCGCTGAACAATTCTTCGGCATCATTTCCCTGGACGAGCTGACTCAACGTCGCCTCTCCGACCTCGCTGGCTGTACTCTCTCTGCGTGGCGCCTGCTTGAGCGCTTCGATCACGCGCAACCGCAAGTGCGTGTCTACAACCCCGATTACGAACGTCACGGCTGGCAGTCGACCCACACCGCGGTCGAAGTGCTGCACCACGACCTGCCATTTCTGGTCGACTCGGTGCGCACCGAGCTGAACCGTCGCGGCTACAGCATTCATACCCTGCAGACCACCGTGCTCAGCGTCCGTCGTGGCAGCAAGGGCGAATTGCTGGAAGTCCTGCCAAAGGGCAGCACCGGCGAAGGCGTGCTGCACGAATCGCTGATGTACCTGGAAATCGACCGTTGCGCCAACGCGGCCGAACTGAACGTGCTGAGCAAAGAGCTTGAGCAGGTGCTCGGTGAAGTGCGCGTCGCCGTCGCTGACTTCGAACCGATGAAAGCCAAGGTGCAGGACATCCTCACCCAGCTCGACAACAGCGCCTATCCGGTCGATGCCGACGAAAAGAATGAAATCAAGAGCTTCCTGGAATGGCTGGTGGGCAACCACTTCACCTTCCTCGGCTACGAAGAGTTCGTGGTCACCGATCAGGCCGATGGCGGCCACATCGAGTACGACCGGAACTCCTTCCTCGGCCTGACCAAACTGCTGCGCACCGGCCTGACCTACGAAGACCTGCGCATCGAAGACTACGCCGTGTCCTACCTGCGCGAACCGACCCTGCTGTCGTTCGCCAAGGCTGCGCACCCGAGCCGTGTGCACCGTCCGGCTTACCCGGACTACGTGTCGATCCGTGAAATCGACGCCGACGGCAAAGTCATCAAGGAACACCGCTTCATGGGCCTGTACACCTCCTCGGTGTACGGCGAGAGCGTGCGGGTCATCCCGTTCATCCGCCGCAAGGTCGAAGAAATCGAGCGCCGCTCCGGCTTCCAGTCCAAGGCTCACCTGGGCAAGGAACTGGCGCAGGTCCTCGAAGTGCTGCCGCGTGACGACCTGTTCCAGACCCCGGTCGACGAACTGTTCACCACCGTGATGTCGATCGTGCAGATCCAGGAACGCAACAAGATCCGCGTGTTCCTGCGCAAAGACCCGTACGGTCGCTTCTGCTACTGCCTGGCCTACGTGCCGCGCGACATTTATTCCACTGAAGTGCGCCAGAAGATCCAGCAAGTGCTGATGGAGCGCCTGAAGGCGTCCGATTGCGAATTCTGGACCTTCTTCTCGGAATCCGTGCTGGCCCGTGTGCAGCTGATCCTGCGCGTCGATCCGAAGAACCGCCTCGACATCGACCCGCTGCTGCTGGAAAAAGAAGTCGTACAAGCGTGCCGCAGCTGGCAGGACGACTACGCCGCACTGACCGTCGAGAGCTTCGGCGAAGCCCACGGCACCAACGTGCTGGCCGACTTCCCGAAAGGCTTCCCGGCCGGTTACCGCGAGCGTTTTGCCGCGCATTCGGCCGTGGTCGACATGCAGCACCTGCTGAGCCTCAACGAAAAAAATCCGCTGGTGATGAGCTTCTATCAGCCGCTCGGTCAGGTCTCCGGCCAGCGCGAGCTGCATTGCAAGCTGTATCACGCCGACACGCCGCTGGCGCTGTCCGACGTCCTGCCGATTCTGGAAAACCTCGGCCTGCGCGTACTGGGTGAATTCCCGTATCGCCTGCGCCACACCAACGGCCGCGAATTCTGGATTCACGATTTCGCCTTCACCGCCGCTGAAGGTCTGGACCTCGACATCCAGCAACTCAACGACACCCTGCAGGACGCGTTCGTGCACATCGTGCGCGGCGATGCCGAGAACGATGCGTTCAACCGTCTGGTGCTGACCGCCGGTCTGCCATGGCGCGACGTGGCGCTGCTGCGTGCCTACGCCCGCTACCTGAAGCAGATTCGTCTGGGCTTCGATCTGGGTTACATCGCCAGCACTTTGAACAACCACACCGACATCGCTCGCGAACTGACCCGGTTGTTCAAGACCCGTTTCTACCTGGCGCGCAAGCTCGGCAGCGACGATCTGGAAGACAAGCAACTGCGTCTGGAACAAGCGATTCTGACTGCACTGGACGATGTTCAGGTGCTCAACGAAGACCGCATCCTGCGTCGTTACCTCGACCTGATCAAAGCCACCCTGCGCACCAACTTCTATCAGACGGATGCCAACGGCCAGAACAAGTCGTACTTCAGCTTCAAGTTCAACCCGCATGCGATCCCTGAGCTGCCAAAGCCAGTGCCGAAGTTTGAAATCTTCGTTTACTCGCCACGCGTCGAAGGCGTGCACCTGCGCTTCGGCAACGTTGCTCGTGGTGGCCTGCGCTGGTCCGACCGTGAAGAAGACTTCCGTACCGAAGTGCTCGGCCTGGTAAAAGCCCAGCAAGTGAAAAACTCGGTCATCGTGCCGGTGGGTGCGAAGGGCGGCTTCCTGCCGCGTCGTCTGCCACTGGGCGGCAGCCGTGACGAGATCGCGGCCGAGGGCATCGCCTGCTACCGCATCTTCATTTCCGGTCTGTTGGACATCACCGACAACCTGAAGGACGGCGCCCTGGTGCCGCCGGTCAACGTCGTGCGTCATGACGATGATGACCCGTACCTGGTGGTCGCGGCGGACAAGGGCACTGCAACCTTCTCCGACATCGCCAACGGCATCGCCATCGACTACGGCTTCTGGCTGGGTGACGCGTTCGCCTCCGGTGGTTCGGCCGGTTACGACCACAAGAAAATGGGCATCACCGCCAAGGGCGCGTGGGTCGGCGTACAGCGCCACTTCCGCGAGCGCGGCATCAATGTCCAGGAAGACAGCATCACCGTGGTTGGTGTCGGCGACATGGCCGGCGACGTGTTCGGTAACGGCCTGTTGATGTCCGACAAGCTGCAACTGGTCGCGGCATTCAACCACATGCACATCTTCATCGACCCTAACCCGAACCCGGCGACCAGTTTCGTCGAGCGTCAGCGTCTGTTCGACCTGCCGCGTTCGGCCTGGACCGACTACGACACCAGCATCATGTCCGAAGGTGGCGGTATCTTCTCGCGCAGCGCGAAGAGCATCGCGATCTCGCCGCAGATGAAAGAACGCTTCGACATCCAGGCTGACAAGCTGACCCCGACCGAACTGCTCAATGCCTTGCTCAAGGCGCCGGTGGATCTGTTGTGGAACGGCGGTATCGGCACCTACGTCAAGGCCAGCACCGAAAGCCACGCCGATGTCGGCGACAAGGCCAACGATGCACTGCGCGTAAACGGTAACGAGTTGCGCTGCAAAGTCGTGGGCGAGGGCGGTAACCTCGGCATGACCCAACTGGGTCGCGTGGAATTCGGCTTGAATGGCGGCGGTTCCAACACCGACTTCATCGACAACGCCGGTGGCGTGGACTGCTCCGACCACGAAGTGAACATCAAGATCCTGCTGAACGAAGTGGTTCAGGCCGGTGACATGACCGACAAGCAACGCAACCAGTTGCTCGCGAGCATGACCGACGAAGTCGGCAATCTGGTGCTGGGCAACAACTACAAGCAGACTCAGGCCCTGTCCCTGGCGGCGCGCCGTGCCTACGCGCGCATCGCTGAGTACAAGCGTCTGATGAGCGATCTGGAAGGCCGTGGCAAGCTGGACCGTGCCATCGAATTCCTGCCGACCGAAGAGCAACTGACCGAGCGCGTCGCAGAGGGCCACGGCCTGACCCGTCCTGAGCTGTCGGTGCTGATTTCCTACAGCAAGATCGACCTCAAAGAGCAGCTGCTGGGCTCGCTGGTGCCGGACGACGACTACCTGACCCGCGACATGGAAACGGCGTTCCCGCCGACCCTGGTCAGCAAGTTCTCCGAAGCCATGCGTCGCCACCGTCTGAAGCGCGAGATCGTCAGCACGCAGATCGCCAACGATCTGGTCAACCACATGGGCATCACTTTCGTGCAACGACTCAAAGAGTCGACCGGCATGAGCCCGGCGAACGTGGCTGGCGCTTACGTGATCGTGCGCGACATCTTCCACCTCCCGCACTGGTTCCGTCAGATCGAAGCGCTGGACTATCAGGTTTCCGCTGACGTGCAGCTGGAACTGATGGACGAGCTGATGCGTCTGGGCCGTCGCGCCACGCGCTGGTTCCTGCGTGCCCGCCGCAACGAGCAGAACGCTGCTCGTGACGTCGCGCATTTCGGTCCGCACCTGAAAGAACTGGGTCTGAAACTCGACGAACTGCTCAGCGGCGAAATCCGCGAGAACTGGCAGTCGCGCTATCAGGCTTACGTCGAAGCCGGTGTGCCGGAATTGCTGGCGCGTATGGTGGCGGGTACTTCGCACCTGTACACGCTGCTGCCGATCATCGAAGCCGCCGACGTCACCGGGCAGAACCCGGCCGAAGTGGCCAAGGCTTACTTCGCCGTCGGCTCTGCACTGGACATCACCTGGTACCTGCAACAGATCAGCGCTCTGCCGGTTGAAAACAACTGGCAGGCTCTGGCCCGTGAAGCGTTCCGTGATGACGTCGACTGGCAGCAACGGGCGATCACCATCTCCGTCCTGCAACAGGGCGACGGCTCGCAGGACGTGGAAGCACGCCTGGCGCTGTGGATGGCCCAGCACGAAAGCATGATCGAACGCTGGCGCGCCATGTTGGTGGAAATCCGTGCTGCGAGCGGTACGGACTACGCCATGTACGCGGTGGCCAACCGTGAACTGCTGGATCTGGCGTTGAGCGGGCAAGCAATCGTGCCTGCGATCACTGCGAATGCCGAGCTTGAACTGGCGTAAGTAGTGGCTGAATGAAGAAGCCCCGCTCTCGAAAGAGGCGGGGCTTTTTCTTGTCTGTCATTCAGAACGTATCGGCGCAGCGAAAGGCGAAGCTACCGACGCCGTCCGTACGGGGCAGGGATGTTCCGGCTACGACAAGCTGATTGTTCTGAATGGCAAGGCCTCCCGCCATGTCGAGCACGGCGGTCAGATTGATGACCAGCACACCGTCGTCGGCAAAATCGCGATCTGGATAGCCGTCCGATTTGAACTGGGCAATGACGATTTCCGAGTCTTGTTCGCCGTGGGTGCTGGAAAGCACGACGATGTGTCCGTCCCTCAGCGTGCCAGCAGTCCATTGGATGCCGAAAAGGGCTTTTGGATAGGACGTCAGGACAGGCCTCCCTTCATTGAAGTCGATGGCGTATTTCCCGTTCCTGTCGACACAAACCAGGACGCCCTGGTGAACAAAATCCTTCGAGGTGGCGCTACCGATGCCAAGGATGTTGCCACCAGGCATTTCGACCAGTTGGTTGATCTGACTGAGCTTGTCCAGGCGGTCGAACAGGGCAAAACCGTTATCGCCAAAGCTGCTGACAGGCTTACCTGTGGCGTCGAAGAGGGCGATCATTGCGCGGTAGCGGTTTTCACGTGAAGCGTAACCTGCGATGGCGAATTTGCCGTCCTGGAGCCGGATCAGTGAGCCAGCCCACGTGAAGTTGGCCAGGTATCGAATCACGACGTAACCCTTTCCCTGGCCAAACGCAGTGTCCAGAGCCCCGTTGCTTTGCAGTCTGATCAAAAGACCGCATTGGTCATTGGGGGAATATCGATGGTTGCTCAACACCATCAGTTTTCCGTCGTCCAGTTCAATGGCATGGCCACTGTAATCGGATGCCGTAGTGCGTTTTTGCCCAAGTTCGATCTCGGACGACGTGAGCGCGGGCACCGGAATCGGATCAACGAAGACTACGCCGTTGACGCCAAATGCGGTCTCGGGCGTTCCGTCATTGCGAAACATTGCCAGGCAGCGTTGTGGCTGTGCGTATTCGTGTAGATAAAAGGCACCCTGAAGCAACAGATTTCCGTTCTTGAGGATGCTGATGCTGCCACCCGTGGATTTATAGCCCGGAGCGAAAACCCCGCTGGCCACGCCATCCCGGGCAAACGAAGTGTCCTGTGTGCCATCAGGCTTCAATCGCACAATGGCGAACTTGTTGCCCGGACTTGCGGCGATCAGCAGCTTGCCGTCCGCCGCGACGGCAACTGCGTTGGCGAAGCCGTTTTCCTGATCGGGATATTTAAACCAGGTGAGGCCATTTTTATCGGGGCCGAAAGTGGGGTCCAGATTATGCACAGCGGTGTCTTTTACTTCAGTCATGGTCTGCTCCTCGAATACGCTGTTTTTGCGTAAAGCGATCAGTCGATAGGGACCGGCAAATCAACGCAGTGCTGGTATTTGGGAAGCTTTCGGTCGCGCTGTCCACTGTCAGACCTGACAGTGGACAGCGGCGGATGATTGTGGATTTGGAAGACGGGATGGCCTGTCTTGCCGGGGATTTAATGTCTGAGGGATTTTGTGGTGTCTGGTCTGGCGCCTTCGCGAGCAGGCTCGCTCCCACGGTTGATCGCATTCCAAATGTGATCAGGCAGCCATCAGTTTTCCAGCGGGATCAGCACCTGCTCGTTCGGGGCCATCACCATGAACACCAGCAACCTGGCAGGCTTGGTTGAGCTGGCGTTTTTCGACACCAGATGCTCGGAGCCGGCCGGCTCGTACCAGTACTGGCCCTTTTTGTAAGTGATCGCCTGTTCGCCTTTGACTTGGGAAATCACTTCGCCGTCGAGCACGTAAGCCATCGCCGTGCCTTCGTGTTTATGGGCGATCGAGGATTGCCCGGGCTGGTAGTCGACTTCAATCATCATGGCTTTCTTGCCGGGGGCGTTTTTCAGCAGTTGTTCCTGCAGGACGGTGATTTTTTCGGATGGGTCGTGAGCCATCGCCGATGCGGAAAGGCTGAAGGCGAGGGCGGCGGCGACGAGGTGCAGGGCTTTCATGGCGGGTTACCTGTGATGGTGGGGGTGTGCTCACAGTAGGCCGCAATGTGGCCGGTTCAAACGGCCAATATTCGCGAAGATCAGGTGACCAATTGGCCTTGGAAGGATTTCGGTGTGGCGCAAATCGTCTTCGCGAGCAGGCTCGCTCCCACAGTTGATCGCATTTCAATGTGGGAGCGAGCTTGCTCGCGAAGAGGCCGGTTCAGACGATGGGGAAGCTGTTGAAATCGACGCTATTGGCCAGGCGGCTATCGATCAGGTCGATAAACCCCTGCGCCTCGGGCCGGTTGAAATGCGCCTGCATCGCCGCTTCCGACTGCCAGCGCGCGCTGACCGTCCAGCGGTGGCTGTCTTCGGGGCAGCGGTCGACCAGGTAGGAATCGCAGCCCGGAGTTTCGCGCAGGGTGTCGACGATCTTCTGCAATTGCTTGCCGAGCTCTTCCGAGCGGCCCGCAGCAGCCTTCACCTCAACCGTATTGATCACTTCGCTGGACATTGCTCACACTCCTGAATCAGGCCGGACGAATCCTGCTCACTGAGGGATAACGCCTGTGCAGAATAGGCCTGCCGCCATGAATCACCAATAACCAATCGGCGGTAAAAGCCTTATACCAACGGCTCATGACAGCTGTTCGAGGATGTCGCGCAGGCGATCCAGAGCAATGTCGATGTCCAGGGTCTCGATGGCGCCGAAGCCGAAATACAGGCCTTCTTTCGCCGGCTGCTGGTAGTAGAAACCACTGATCGCATACAGGCCGACCTCGACCTTTTTTGCCAGCTCGATGACCAACGGCAAATCGATCGGCACCTTGCAGAACACCGCCATGTGAAAACCGGCACTGGCCGGCACGGCTTGCAGCCATGGCGCAAGGTCGGTGGCCATGCGCTCGAGAATGCGTTCGCGGCGTTGCGCGTAGATCGTGTGGCAGCGGCGGATGTGCTTGAGCAGGCAACCCTCGGCGATGAACTTGGCCAGCGCCCATTGCGGCAGGGTCGAGGCGTGCAGATCGGTGAGCTGTTTGGCGCGGATCACCGCCTCGATGATCGACGGCGGCAGGATCGCATAGCCCAGGCGCAACTCCGGCAGCAGGGTTTTCGAGAAGGTGCCGACGTAGGCGACGATGCCGCGCTGATCGAGGTTGTACAGCGAATCGGTGGGTCGGCCCTCGTAGCGGAATTCGCTGTCGTAGTCGTCCTCGATGATGATCGCGCCGAGCTCGTGGGCACGGACGAGCAGGGCCTCGCGGCGCGCCTGACTCATCGCCATGCCCAGCGGAAACTGATGCGACGGGGTGACGTAAATGAGCCGCGTGCCATCGGGAATGTGCTCGACCTGAATGCCCTCGGCATCCACCGGCACCCCGACCACCTCCGCGCCATGCGTGCCGAACAACAAGCGCGCGGGCGGGTAGCCGGGGTCTTCCATGGCCACCAGACTGCCGGGACGGGTCAATACGCGGGCAATCAGGTCCAGTGCCTGCTGCGCGCCGTTGCACACCACGATGTCCTCGTCCTGACAGTTGATGCCACGGGAAAACGCGATGTGCCGGGCGATCGCATTGCGCAGCGCCGGCAAACCTTCGGCAACGCTGTAAAAACCCTTCGACTGCGCCATCTGCCGCATCGCGTGGGCGACGCAGCGGCGCCAGTCGTCGTGGGGGAACTGGCCTTTGCTGGTGGCGCCGCCGATAAAGTCGTAGCGCAGCGAACCTTCCAGCGTCGGGTGACGCAGGAACACCGGCAGATTGCGCCAGCTCTCGATCACCTCGGCACTGGCCAGCTCGTTGTGGCTCTGCTTGCGCTGCACCTGCGCCGGTCGGGCGTTGACGTAGGTGCCTTTGCCGATCACGCCGGTGAGGAAGTTTTCGTAGGTCAGCTGCGCATAAGTGTCGGAAATGGTCTTGCGCGAAATGCCCAATTGCTCGGCCAGCAAGCGGCTCGGCGGTAACTGCGTACCCGCCGCCAACCGCCCGGATTCAATCGCCGCGCGCAACTGCTCATACAACTGACCGGCAAGATCCTTGCGGCCGTTGATCACGACATGAAGTTCCATACCGACGAGGCTCCCGGGTGTTGAGTGAAGTGTCGGTCAGATTAGCGTTGTTGGGCTTTTGGCAGTAGTTGCGTGGAGTAAAAACCGCAAATTGGCGCAAGTCCCTGTGGGAGCGAGCCTGCTCGCGAAGGCGGTGTGTCATTGAACAGATTCGTTGTCTGACACTCCGCTATCGCTGGCAAGCCAGCTCCCACAGTTTTTGCGGCGTGCACAAATCTTGTGAACGACGTTAAACCTTGTGGGAGCTGGCTTGCCAGCGATGGCGGTGGTGCAGTGGATGAATATTTGTCTGGGAAACCGCTTTCGCGAGCAGGCTCGCTCCCACAGGTATTGCGTTTGGCCGAGGTTCATTGGTGTAGCCGGAATTCATGGAATTGGGGCTGTAACACAGCCCGCACAGCCCTTACCGTGAACTCATCATTCCGCCTGCCGAGAGCCGCGCCATGTCCCTGCGTCTGGATTACTACAACGCTTCGCCCAAGGCGATGAAAGCGATGATTGCCATGGAGGCGCTGACCGCCAACTTGAGCATCGAAGCGCCGCTGCTGCAATTGATCCGGATCCGCGCTTCGCAACTCAACGGCTGCGCATTCTGCACCGATATGCACTCGGTGGACGCGCGACGAGCCGGGGAGAGTGATCGGCGCCTCTATGCGGTCGCGGTGTGGCGCGACAGCAACTTCTTCAATCCCCGCGAACGGGCGGCGCTGGCCTGGGCCGAGGCAGTGACGCTGTTGGCCGAAAGCCACGTGCCGGATGACGTCTACCAGCAAGCGCGCGAGCAATTCGATGAAGGCGAACTGGTGGACCTGACGGTTGCAGTCAGCACCATCAACAGCTGGAATCGTTTGGCTGTCAGCTTCCGTCAGACCCCGAGTGACTGAACAGCGCCCATCCCTGTGGCGAGGGGATTTATCCCCGTTCGGCTGCGCAGCAGACGTCAAAACGGTGAAATCGGTTTATCTGACAGATCAGAGTCAGGCGACTTCAGGGCCGCTGCGCAACCCAACGGGGATAAATCCCCTCACCACAGGCGCTAAATCCCCTCAGCACCCACAGTGCGATTCAATTCGCCGGCCGCTGCGGTTTCACCGATGTGCCAAACGTATTCCCCATCCGCGTACTGGTCGCAGCCGGGGTCGCCAGTCCGACCTGATTCGGCGCGCGCTTGTGCACCGGCACATTCAACGCTTCCATGTTCTTCTGCGCCGCCGCCGCGCCGTCGGGATTGTTGCCCATCTGTTGGCTCAGGCAATCGTAATTCGGCGCCTTGTAACCGCCGACCGTGACCTCGACACAACCCAGCGGCTCCTCCGCCTGCGCCGCGCCCACCGTCATCAGCAAGACCCACATCCACCGCGTTTTCATGTCCGCCTCCTGGCCCGCCCGAATGGGCCGCTCTGGGGTTTGAGTCTAGTGCAAGCGCGGCGCAAAACCCGTGATGGTTTTTTTGCACTGCCCGTCATACCAGAGTCATAAATGCCCCGCAGGATAGCGATTTTCAGGGGTGCGCCAGTCGTGCAGCGAGGCAGTTCGCGGATCAGTCTTCAGCGCTCGGCGACGCTTGTGCGCCGCGCGGGTCTGGGGTGGCTGCTCGGTCTGCTGGCCAACGCGGCCAATGCAGATCCAGCAGCGGCGGATATGCGCCTGACCTTGCACATCCCGGCGCAGGAACTCGCTCGGGCGCTGGATCAATACAGCCGCGCCACGGGCGTCGCGGTGCTGGTCGACAGCCAGTTGAGCCGCGGCCGCCGCTCCCTCGCCGTGGATGGCGAATTCACCGCCGCCGATGCCTTGCGCCATTTGCTCGGCGGCACCGGGTTGATGGCGCGCTATGCCCGCGCCGACGCGTTCACCTTGCAAGTGGCGCAGGTGGAAGATCTGCCGGTGCCGACGGACAAACCCACGCCGGCCGCTGTCGCGGTCAACCGCAGTTACGCGACGGCGGTGCAAGCGGCGATCGAGCGCAAGCTGTGCCGCTCGCCGCTGACACGGCCGGGCAGTTATCGCGCGGTGTTGCAGGTGTGGGTCGGGCGCGACGGCGTGGTGCAGCACAACCGGTTGGTCACTTCGACCGGCGATGTACGGCGCGATAACGCGCTGGTGGAAAGTTTTCGCAACCTCACAATCGATCGGCCGACGCCCAGCGCCTTGCGCCAGCCGGTCACGTTGCTGTTGTTACCGGAGTCGTCAGGGAAGCGCATGGAATGCACGAGATGGGAAGGAGTTTCCGGGGGATGAAAGACGCCGGACAAAGCACGATGGGCCAGCTGTTCCTCAGCTCCTACGAGGACTTTCGCGTGCGCTTGCGCCGCCGCCTCGGTTCCGAGGATCTGGCCAATGACGTGCTGCACGAGACCTGGCTGCGGGTCGATCGCATGGAAACCCCGCCGAACCTGCTCAAGCCCAACGCCTACCTGTATCGCATGGCCCTCAACATCGCCGCCGACCGCCGTCAGGCCGATGCGCGGCTGCTCACCGGTACTGAGGTCGAAGAGCTGCTGCAACTGGGCGACGAAGCCCTCGACCCGGCGCGGGTGGTCGGCGGGCAAAAGGAGATGCAGGCCCTGCTCAGCGCCTTGTACGAACTGCCCGCACGGCGTCGGCGGATCTTCATCGCCGCGCGGCTGGAAGAGGCGCCACACCTGGAAATCTCCCAGCGTTTCGGCATTTCCACGCGCATGGTCGAGAAGGAAATCAAAGCCGCGCTGGGCTTCTGCGCAGCAAAACTGGAAAGAAAAGTGTTTCAGCGGTTCGGTCGCGGGGCCGGAAAACCGTCTAGCGAATAGTGACCCGATTAATCCGTTGAGAATTTGCGCGTTTGAACATCTTTCGACTGAAACCCGCCGAGCCTTCGGCCACCGAGTCTCTGCACAGCGAAGCCCAAGATTGGCTGATCCTGCTGACCTCGGGCCGCGCCACCGTCGCCGACGCCCGCGCCCTGCGCGAATGGTGCGCGCAGAGTGGCGAACACGCCCGGGCCTTCGAAGAGGCCAAGCGGCTGTGGCATCACCTGCAACCGGCCGCCGAAGCCGTGCAGGGCCGACGCAGCTTCGGTCGACGGGCATTTCTCGGCGGTGCGATTGCCGCATCCGCCGCATTCCTGCTGGTGCGCGGCACGATTCCCGGCGGCTTCGAAGGGCTGGGCGCTGACTACATCACTGAAGTCGGCCAGCAACGCCGGGTCGAACCGGCACAAGGCGTCAGCCTCGAACTCAACACCCAAACCCGCATCAATCAGCGCAGCGTCGAAAACGGCGTGCAGGGTTTTGAACTGGTCAGCGGCGAAGTCGAAGTACAAACCGCACGCCTGCCACTGGCAATGCAGGCCGGAGCAGGGTGGTTGCGCGCCAGCCAGGCCCGCTTCAACCTACGCAACACCGACCAGCAAGTCTGCGTGACCTGCCTCGACGGCACGGTCGACGTCGCCATCGAAGGCCGCAACCTGCGCCTCGAAACGGGCCAGCAAGTCACCTACGACGCACGGCAAGTCGGCAACGTGCAAACCGTCGACACCGCCGCCGTGATGAACTGGCGCCAACAAGTGCTGGTGTTCAACGGCGCGACCCTCAGCCAGATGATCGACGAAATCAACCGCTACCGCCCCGGCATGCTCCTGCTGCTCAACCGCGAACTCGGCCAACGCCGCGTCCAGGCCCGCTTCAACCTCGACCAACTCGCCGGCGTCGCCTTGCTGATCCGCGACGCCTACGGCGTCAAATGCACCGAACTGCCGGGCGGCGTGGTCGTCCTCAGCTAACTGCCTGCCACACACAGATCCCCTGTGGGAGCGAGCCTGCTCGCGAAGGCGGTCTCCGCTCTAGCTGCCTAAACCCAGTTCCATTGTAGGAGTGAGCCTGCTCGCGATGACGGCCTAACAGCCAACCAACCTGCAACTGACCGCCCCCGATTCAATTGTGGGAGCGAGCCTGCTCGCGAAAGCGGTCTACCAGCTGACCAATATCTTCCGGTCGCACTCGATCCCTGTGGGAGCTGGCTTGCCAGCGATGACGGCCTAACAGCCAACCAACCTAAAGCTGACTGCCCCCAATTCAATTGTGGGAGCGAGCCTGCTCGCGAAAGCGGTCTACCAGCTGACCAATATCTTCCGGTCGCACTCGATCCCTGTGGGAGCTGGCTTGCCAGCGATGACGGCCTAACAGCCAACCAACCTGCAACTGACCGCCCCCAACCCAATTGTGGGAGCGAGCCTGCTCGCGAAAGCGGTCTACCAGCAACAACAATATTGACTGACCCACCGCAATCGCGAGCGGGCTCACTCCTACAAAAAACTGCGGTGACCCCGGCTATTGCAACAACCCAATCACCTGCCGATACCGCTCAACCCCCTGCGCTGTCTGCCTACTCAAACTAATCTCCAACCCCAACGGATCCTCCCGCCGATTGCCACTCAACTGCCGCCATCCCTTATCCACCTCCCAAACCCGCACCTGCACATCACTCACCTCACTCAACACTGCAACCCCCTTCCCAGGCGCCGGCAACGGATAGCGGCTGCGCGCCTCAGCCACCGCCCGATACAACGTATCCCCCTTGACCCACCACCGTACCCGCTGCAACGCCCCCGGCTGATCCGCCGCGCTACGAATAATGTCCAGCCGAAACCCCTTGCTGTCACTGCTGCGCACCGTCACCGCCGGCGGCGCGGTCGGCGCCTCATCCTCAGCCCCGACCTTGCGCGGCTCGCTCAACTCCACCCCCGCGCGCATGTCGACATCGCGCTGCAACTGATTCAACACCCGCAACAAGCCATCGCTCTGCTCACTGCTCGCCTGCAAATGACTGTCCGCCCGCGTCACACTGTCCAGCCCGCGCCAGGCAATCAGGCTCACCACCGCCATCAGCAGAATCGCGACCATCACCTCAATCAGAGTGAACCCTTGCTGAGTCTTCATTGAATACTGATCCGCCCACTGCCATCGCGCAGCACACTCAGCCGATTGGCCCCATCCGACAAAATCAGCCGCAACGGCGGATTGATCCACTCGGCATTCAGCACCACCGTCTGCCGGGGCTCCACACGCACCTCCACCTTCGGGCTCTGCCACGCACGCGGGCGCAACTGCGCATCCTCCTTGAACGACTCAAACCCCACGCCACCATCCCCACGTCGACCAAAGCGAAACCCTTTGGCATCCGTCACCCACACAATCGGCCGCCCATCCGCGCGAGCCTCGGCCTGCGCCACCTGCAACAACTGCGCAACCCGCTCGGCATCCTTGCGCAACAACAGCAACGGATCGGGCCTGATACTCAAACTGATCGCCGCACTGGCAATCCCGATGATCACCAGCACCACCATCAACTCGATCAACGTAAAACCCTGCTGCCTGCTCATCACCCACGCGCTCCTTGGCGTCCCACCCCATCGTGCCCGGCGAACATGTAAGGCATGTGAAATAAAACGGAGAGAATTGCCGCGTAGGCTGGCAACAGGGACAACAAGGAGCGACAACCCATGAAATTCACCGCACGGATCACCCCGGCGCAAACCGTCCAGGCCCTGGCACTGCTCACCGCCCTGGTGGGCGTCGCGACATGGTCGTCGCTGCTGCTGACCACGGCGGAATCCCACACACCCGCAGCCACCCCGCAAGTGCTCGCGGCGAGGAGCTATAGCCCGGCGTTGCAGTGGTTTTCCAATGAGACTTCGCCGGTGGATATCAAGGTGAGTGGGGTGATCGCGGGCGGGAGCGGGACGGTGGCGATATTGAGTTTGAACGATGGCGCGCCGAAGAGTTTTTTGGTGGGGGAGAAGGTTGGGGTTGGGGTGAAGTTGGTGGGGATTGAGGGGGATGGGGTGGTGATTGAGCGGGGTGGGGAGAGGGTGAGATTGGGGGTGGAGAGGTTGGGGGAGGGGGTGGTTCTGCCGAGGTTCGTGAAGCCGTGACTAATGTTGAAGAAAGTTGGTGTACGCTGTGCGATCAACGAAGGCGGTCTCTGCGTTTATTAAGAAGAACTTTACGGAGTAGCGTTGACGCATGCTGTCAAGGTGGGGCTGTGAATTTGTTATGGGCTCGCCGGCTAGATGTAGAAAATCACAGAATTTGATAATTTCTTTTTTAGTTAGATGGGCGGAGCAAGACTCGGTAATTGGGTAATTACGGCGAGATGTGTTCGTTTCCAAGAGAATCATGAAAAGCCCGTCAGACTAGTTTCAGGTGTGCGGGCTTTTCGGGTGGATCTAAGCTGAATTTGAGTTATCAGTGTAGGCGAGTAAGTTGTTCTTTTCTGAAACTATGGCCACGTTAAGTATCCGGCAGTCAGCTGTTTGAATCGGCTATCAAGTGGAGCTTTACCATTACCCGGTAGATTGACAAGGAGAAAGTCGATGCATTCAAGCAGGCGCTGATTGACCACGCCTGATTTTAGTTTTTCTAAGGCCTTACATGCTTGTTTTCGGCAAATCTCTTCGCTTAACTGCAGCTGTATTTCGTATGAGGTTAAAGCAGCCAGCGCTGATGGAGCCCATGCGTCTCCTAATAAAACTAGGAGTCGATCGTAGTACCCTATGCCTCGTGGTGAAACTCCGTTGTTATAGGCTCTGCCGTTACCAATACGACACATCAAAAATATTTTTATCAGTTTTGGGCCAAAGTTCTGAAGTATGTCTTGCTGGTTGTGGATATACGACATAATCTCATCAGCTACAGGGGCTTCATGATGATAATTATCCCAAGCATGATGTTTTTCTAATAATGTATCGACCAGGCCATCAACTAAGATTGCACGCTCCGCGTTGGAGCGGAAGGCATTACCGTTCACAACCTGAAAAAACTGAGCCCCGAGATCATATTTATCTTTATGGAGGTTTGTATTGTATCCTTCTAATGTCAGGCCAAGGCGATATTTGAAATCATCATTGCTTGCACGCCAAACTGGTATGGATAATAGTGAAATATTTTTTCGAACCTGTGGGTCTGTATCATGAGCAACGTATATCCCAAACATTGTTCTTAGAACGTTTCCGCAGTGGTGAGAGGCGAGTTCATTTATTTTTCCAGTTATTCCGGAAAGATTGGCGGCGTCTAATGGCTGGGTGTAACTGCGTAGGTTTTGAATAAATGCCTGAACCTGTAGTGCGGACTCTGTAGGTCGATCTTTTAGGACGTCTTTGATGCAGTTTGTAAGCCATGCTAGTAATTCATAAGCATTGATAGTGTAATTAGTAGGGTGCGAAATGCCTATATCGTTCCGCATGTCAAGCATGTGTTTTAATTTCTTAGATGTGGTTTCACTGATTAGTTCCAGCTTACGACATGTATCCAGCAGTGTTGAATCTTTTACTGAGCGAAGATCCTCCTCTGTTTGATAAAATTCTCTGTTTTTTCCGCCAATGGCTGCGTCGTAGAAAATATCAAGGCCGTAAGCTATAACTTTTTTGTGGAGATCTAGGACTACTTCGTTCCAAATTGCATTGAGAGAGTAATCGAAAAGGCCAAATCCTGCGCCTACTACAAATTTTGAGAGATATCTAGCACCTTGCTTGGCTTCGGGAGGAAGTGATTCAATAAGAGCCGGCAAGCTCTGCCCAATGATGGCCCTGTCTTCAGCAGACGCAATAATATTGTCGTGTGGCAGTCCAATACTTTCCAAAACATCCACAATCATTTGTGCTTGTGGGTCAACTAACTGCATTTGCGGCTTTTGAATTAAGTTGTTCATCGATGATTCCTTTCGTTGACGGATGTGGTAGCTTGCCTTCGAGCAATGATCTAGGGGGTAGTAAATTAGTTCTTTATCATTAATGCTGGCCAGAAGGCCGGGTTTATAATGTACGATATGTCCGGTTTTTTCTTTATTACTCCGTTCATAAGTTGAGCGCTGTAGTTGAAGTTGTAAATGTATTTGGCCTCTCCTTCGATATCTAGGCCAATAAAGCCGTACCAAAGTAGTAGATCAAATATTTTTTCAATTAGTGACTCATGTACGCCGAAGTCAATCAGGGCTGAATGAATTTCTGTCTTGCTTAGTACAGATTTGCTATCGATAAAGGCGTATAAAATATCGTCCACATGACTTTCTACGTCTCTTATTTCGTAGTTTATATCGATAAGTAAATCGGTTGAGTAAGCCGCCATTCCTTTTATGATGTCGTCACTGTCTATTTGCTCATGATTCAAGTTTATCGCGAAGCTTTTACATTGGCTGATAAGATTTAAAAGAAATCTTGGCCTCATTAGAGATCTGTCGATTAGAAACTGGGAGCTTTCTTCGCCGTCAAAGTGGCTTACACAAAGCTTCGGCCAAAGGCCTTGGAACTGCTCTTTTCCCGTAAAGTTGTTGGCAACAATCCTTAATCTAATAAGCTCTCTAAGCAAGTCAGGGTCAGTCCAGTCTAAAAGAACTTTTGCTTCTTTGCCGCGATCCGAGGTACTTTTTACCAAAAGTTCATATACGTCATTTCGAAGGAAAACGATGGTGTTAACAACAACGCTTGATCTGCCGAACTGACGTTCAGTTTTTTTAGTTGCATCAATGAGTGCTCTTACAATTAGCAGATCTTCTACTTGTAATCCGGAGGTCGGCCAGCCTTTGTCAAGATTGTCGAATAGTAGCCAGCAAACATCTTTGTGTCTCATGTACTCTATGATTTGCTCGGTAAGCTGCTTCACGTCGTGGCAATAGAGGAGTTCAGTAAGTTGCCCTGTTGAAAGTCTAACTTCGGTGGCGGTGCCATGTTTAGATCGATATTCGGTAGTAATCTTTTCCATAAGGATACTCATCCTTTCTGAAAAATCACCCTCGCTATCGTATCCTTCGCTGTTATATAGTTTGGCTAGTTTTTGATATGGCTCATAAAGATGATGGTTGTGTATGTGGGCTTCACGATCTTTTTCTAAAATTTTGTAGCATATCTCCAGAAGTAGGACATACTCCCAGAACGCCATTATAGTATGTTGAAAAGTTCCTTCCTCTAAGAAAGATAGAATTAACTCTTTAAATTTTATTAGCTTGTAACCGTCGGGTTTTAGGTCTAAAACAATATTTCCATTTTTGTTGCGTTCTCTATCGCGCACTTGTAGAAATATAGCTGATTTTCCAGAGCCTTTTCGCCCGACTACGATGTTGGCTTCACCTCTTAAAGATTTTAAAAAAGGGTCCGTCTTCAAATAGTATGTTTCCAGCGTCCGCATTTCGTTTTCAGCGGAGGTCGCGCCTAGATCAAGAGACTGTAGAAATGTATCGTTTGTAGTTATGTTGAGCTTAACATCTTGTTGAAATGACTCGGCTACGCGTCCTGCGAAATCCGCTATATAGTCGTTAATGTCATTCGGATGGAAGGTAGTATTTACAAAGTCGCGATAGTCAATAGGAACTGGACCTTCGCCATCCTGCAAGATACATAGTGCTTTACCCATTCCATCAGCCAAGCCTGCAAGAAAAGCGCCCCTCATGTTATGGGACTCAGCGCCAACAGACCTAAAAGATAATAGGGGTATTACTACTCCATGAGACTGCGATATTTGGCTGATCGCGTCGTTCGCAGAAAGCCTTGGTTGTTCATTAGGATCAAATGATCTAAAGAGATATCTCGCTTTTTTTATACGGGAAACAATGCGTGTGGCCCAATCCGTTTTATGCAGTCCCTCTAGCAAATACACGGGGGACTTGTTGTTTATTTTGTTGGGTATTGGGATCGGGGCTGCAATAATCGCTGTCTTTATGAACTCGCTTAAGTCTGCTGAGTTTTGGTAGGTTTTGTATCCCAAGGTGTCGAATATTCCTATTTCTCGAATTGAAGGTGTTCCTTCTTTTATACTTTCATTTCGAGTGATTAGGATTCTTTTGCCTATACCTATGGCAAATCCTATTTCATAAGTGACATTGAAATTTAGGACGGAAATATCAGCGACAAAAAGGTCTGCTTGTTTAATTCCAGTTAAAACCTCCCCTGCGATAAATTGACCAACGATATCTAATGCTCGCCATGACTTTATAGAGAGGTTATCGCTTTCATTTGCGACGAGTATAGCTCGTTCAATAGTTTGACCAATTTCATTAGGTGAAGCTGCATAAGCGAAGAAGCCAGAAAATTTGGCCATAACAAATCCCTGTTTAAAGGTCTTTTTGCTTACAAGAGCATTTTCGCAATGCCCTACTCCCAATCGATAGCAGCCAGTTATACGGCCCAAGCTAGCTGTTTGCCACCACTCTGTCCAGAGCTTCGGATTGAACCGATGTTAGGTTGGTGGGAAGGACTCGTCGGAATCATGCCTCGGTAGATTTTTGAACGGCCGCTTTTAGCTGATACCAGACTCGGAAGATGATCGAGCTTTCAGAGAGCCGGCGTCGATAGAGCCTCACGCAATGATTGCCGCGTTTGTTGTGCATTCGTCCTAGAAATCATTTCCCGGGATGAAGAGGCGGATCAGTTGCGGGTACGTGACGGAATGAGGTTTCGATAAACGTCAGTGTTTAAAAGACAGCTTTAAACACGCTCCCGGGCTACACATCCTTGCGCCTTTGCCTACAGCTAAGCCAGAATCCGCCGGCTTGTGCGCCTTAGGGGCGGGTTCTATTGTGGTGCGGTCGCTGACGAATCAGCGATCGGATTTGACCGTCCGCCCAATATCAAGGCGCGCCAGCGTCCTGCACCTGTTCAGGCATTGTCTGAAATCATGTTGCGGTGGCTGTGCGTGGGACACCTTCGGGTGTGCCGGATTCCTTGATGTCCGGTCGGTCAACCCGCGTACAGCTGCCACCCTGTTTGTTTGACCGCGAACGGTGGCGGCTCCAGTCATCAAGGAGCTTCACCATGATCAAACCAACCCCCAACCCGCCCGAAACCGATCCCACGTCTCCCTACGAATCCCTCGATTCCAACAAACTTCACGAAGCCGCTGACCGTGCGCTCGATCATTACCTGTCGCCAAACAATCTCCTGCCTCCGCCGCGCAAGGCGCGGGGGATGTATGCGGTGACGGCGGATACCAAGAATGAAGAACTGCTGGCTGATGCGAGTGAAACGCTGGCTTCGGCGAAGACGATTGCTCAGGACATTTCCAGTTTGTTGCCAGCGCCGCAGCGGCGGGCGTTGTTGGGGGTTGCTCAACTGATCATGTTGGGGGAGCTGGCGGTGAATCGGGTGATGGATAATTTGGAGGTGGCGGGGTGATGTCGTTGGCCTTGTTCCGGCGCTGGGCCTTGGGATTTTAGGTGCGGCAGAAAAGCCCCTCACCCCAGCCCTCTCCCGGAGGGAGAGGGAGCCGACCGAGGTGTCTTGCGTTGTGCATCGACCTGGACGAGCGTGTTGATTATGGATTTTTGATGCTTATGCACCGCGGCAGAAGAGCCCCTCACCCCAGCCCTCTCCCGGAGGGAGAGGGGGCCGACCGAGGTGTTTTGCGTTATACATCGACCTGGAAGACCTTAGCGGCTATGGCTTTGCTGGGCTTCAGCGATGCTGGATTCAGAGCGATACGTTCAGGTCGGCGTATCTCTCGAATATCCCCGTATCGGTTCCCTCTCCCTCGGGAGAGGGCTAGGGTGAGGGGCTTCCTGGCCGTGACAACAGGGTCTCCAGTCTGGCCAACGGCGGCGCATCCTGGTTGCGATCAAATACTTGGATTCCAATCCTGAGCAACCGCCCATTCTCTGCGCTGGCGATCACCTGTTCACAGCGCAACATAAGCCGCCCTTGATCACATTCAACAGCCTTCACCCCATTCGGCAATCGACCTTCCAGCCGTAGCTCAGCCATCCGGCTCTGCGCGGCAATCATCGCGACCGACCGATCCCTTAAAACCCCACTGCTCTGCGTCATCAACCCCGCGACGCGCACGGCGGCGGACATGGCGACGGCGATGATCGCCAGTGCCACCAGCACTTCAATCAGGGTGAATCCTTCCTCTCGCGTTTGCGCGCGCATACATGGCCCAAAAGCAAAACCCAGCCCTCGACGCTAACCCCCGTCCTTGACGGCTTGACGACGGAAACACCCGAGGATTTTCAACATCCCTGACATATCTTCTTGCAACACTGCGCGTCGAATTCGGATCAAGCCAGGGAATGTCGAGATGGATATCGCACCTTTGAACACGCTCAGTCAGTCGCCGCGCGTGCCGCGTGGGCAGCAGGGTTTTACCTTGATCGAGATCATGGTGGTGGTGGTGATTCTGGGGATTCTGGCGGCGATGGTGGTGCCCAAGGTGCTTGACCGGCCGGATCAGGCGCGGGCGACGGCGGCGAAGCAGGATATTGGCGGGTTGATGCAGGCGTTGAAGTTGTATCGCCTCGATCACGGCACGTATCCGAGCATGAATCAGGGGTTGAAGGTGTTGGTCGAGCGGCCGGCGGATGCGAAGAACAGTAACTGGCGTTCGTATCTGGAGCGTTTGCCGAATGACCCGTGGGGCCGGCCTTATCAGTACCTCAACCCGGGCGCGAATGGCGAGGTCGATATCTTTTCCCTCGGCGCCGATGGCCAGCCTGACGGCGATGGCGTGAATGCCGATATCGGTTCCTGGCAGTTGTAAGGCCGGCCGTGAAAACTGGTTCGCTCAACGGGGCGAAGCAACGGGGCATGGCGATTATCAGCGCGTTGTTGATTGCCGCCGTGGTGGCGGTGATTGCGGCGGGGATGTTGACGCGTCAGAGCGTGGCGACCCGGGCGCTGGAGGCCGATCAGCAGCGGGTGCAGGGGCGTTGGGTGGCGCAGGGTGGTCTGGAGATCAGCCGGCAGTTGCTCTGGGGTGCGCGCCTGCGTGATCCGTTGACCCGGCGTGATCAGCCTTGGGCGCAGCCGTTGCTGGCGGCGGGTTTTGCCGGGCGGCTGGAGGACGAGCAGGGCAAGTTCAACCTGCGCAATCTGGTCGCCAATGAGCGCATCGATGAGGCGCAGGTGCAGGCGTTCGAGCGGTTGTGTGAGCTGGTCGGTGTGAGCGCCGTTGTCGGCCAGCACATTCGCCAGCGGGTGATCGCGAGCTATCCGCATCTGCTCAATGCGCAGATTGGCGCGACTGGCAAAGCCGGTTTCGACAGTGGCCGAGCGACTTCGCCCGATGCCGATCACAAACCGCAGCCGCCGAAGGTGCCGATGCTGCGCACACTTGATGATCTGCGCAGCGTCGAAGGCGTGACCGATGCGCTGATCGGCCAACTGGCGCCGTACGTGACGGTGATTCCGGCGACGACGTGGATCAACGGCAACACCGCCACGGCGCAGGTGCTGGCGGCGTATGTGCCGGGGCTTTCGCTGGAGCGGGCGACGGCGTTGATTGCCGAGCGTGACGCCGGGCGCTGGTTTATCAATCGCGGCGATTTTGTGAACCGCTTGCGCATGCCGCAGCTGGAAATGAGCAGCGTCAAAGTCGGCATCACCAGTGACTGGTTTCGTTTGCGCGGTGAGGCGCGGCGTGATCAGCGCCGGGTCAGCCTCGATGCTTTGCTGCACCGCAGTGAGGATCGGCTGCCGCAGGTGATCTGGTCGCGGGTGGGCGCATGAGCCAGTTGCGCGTCGCGTTGCCGCCGCTGGCGGAGCTGGAGTTGCACAGCGAAGTGAGCTGCGCCTGGCTGGATCGTCAGGGGCAGGTCAGTCGTGAGGAACGGCTCACCCTGAACCAGTTGGGGCAGCAGCCGAAACAACCGCCATTGCTGTGTTTTCTGCATCCGGCCGACAGCCTGCTCGCCAGCATTGATCTGCCGCCGCTGCCCGCGAACAAAACGGCGGCCGCTGTGCAGTGTGCGGCACAGGCGTTGATGCTCGGCGACAGCAGCCAGATGCATATCGGCCACAGCCCTCGCGATGCAAGCGGGCAGGTGCAGATTGCCTGGGTCTCGCGGCTGCATTTGCAGGTTCTGGCTGCGGTGCTCAAGCAGGCGGGTTTGAGTTTGCGCGGTTTGTATCCGGCGCCGTATAGCCTGCCAGTGGCGCCCGGTGTTGTCGCTTGTGTGGCGGACGGGCATTTGCTCCGGCGCGAGAGTTTGAACAGTGCGCAGGTTGAGCCGTTGCTCGGTGACGAAGTTGATGAGGCATCGTTCGCAGCTGACGCGACACAACGCTGGATCGGTCCTTTGCCCGGTTGGGGGTTGCACGGCGGCCTGCAGCAAACCGGCGGCGAGCACCGTGGCTGGGGTCGTGCTGTCGGGTGTCTGGCTTTGGCCGTGGCAGTCTGGGTAATCGGGCTGAATATGTACGCCGCCCGCGAAGCGCGGCAGGGCCAGCAGCTCAAGGCGCAGATGAGCCAGCGGGTGAAGCAGGCCTTCCCCGAATTGCCGGTGATTCTCAACCCGCTGCAACAGGCGCGTCAGCAACTCGAGCAGCGGCAAAAAGGCGCGGTCGATGACCCGGCGCAAAATTTCAATCGACTGGTGTTGCAGGCCGGCACCGGCATGCCGTTCATGGCTGGCAGTGTCGAGCGTCTGACCTATCGCGACGGCGTCTTGCAGCTGGCCTTGCTAAGCGATGCAAACCGTGGCGGCAACGACAAGGACTGGCAAAGCACCTTGGCCCAGGCCGGCATCAGCGTCACTGCCGATGACGCAGGCTGGACCTTGCGCCCGAGCGATGAATCCAGCGCCAACACCAACGAAGATGACGACAGCGGAGCAGACGATGAGTAGGGCGACGCTGGCGATTTACCGTGCGCGCTGGCAGCGCTTCAGCAGCCAGTTGCAGGCGCGTTGGCAGCCGTTGGCGTTGCGTGAAAAACGCATGGTCGCCGGCATGGCGCTGGTGCTTGTCGGTCTGCTGATCTGGCTGACGCTGGTCAAGCCGCCATTGGCCAGGATCACTTTTTGGCAGAGCGAAACGCCCAAGTTGCGCGCGCAGACTGAAGCACTGGAAGTGCTGTTGCGCAGCGTCAATGTGCGGCCGCAGGGGCAAAGCGTTGACGAGTCGCTGGAGCAAAGTCTGCAAGCGGCGGGGCTGGCTGGGCACTACCAATTACAAGCGGCGGAGGGTGGCGCGTGGCAGTTGAATGTCGACGCCGCGCCCGCCGATGCGCTGCTCGACTGGCTGCTCAGCCAGCCGTCACAACTTTCTCTGCAGGTGGTCGAGGCGCAGTTGCAGCGCGCAAGTGAGGCCTCGACCGAAGTCACTGCCGGCACATTGTCAGGCACCGTTCGCATGGATCAGGCGCAGGGCGCTAAGGAAGCTTCATGAAGGAGTCACGCTGCAAACCGGCACGTCTGGCGCTGCCGTTGTTGCTGATGGCATTGAGCGCGTGCAACAGCACCACGGCGCCGCAGAATCAGCCGCCGCTGTTGGTCGACAGCGAACTCGGGCGGCCGCTGGCCAACACCCAGCGCAGCGGCGATGCGGTAGCCGATCGCGAACGGGCGCAGGCTCAGGCGCGGCCGGTGCCCAAGCAGTTGCATAACATCAGCCAGCGTGGGCGCAGTGGTGGTGCTGCGCCCAGCAACACGGTTGCGCGCAATCCGTTGGGCGAGCAACCGGTGACGCTGAATTTTGTCGAGGCGGATATTCAGGCGGTGGTACGGGCGCTGTCGCGGGCCACCGGGCAGCAGTTTCTCGTCGATCCACGGGTCAAGGGCAATCTGACCTTGGTCTCGGAAGGTCAGGTGCCGGCCCGTCAGGCCTATGACATGTTGCTCGCGGCGTTGCGCATGCAAGGCTTCAGCGTGGTCGATGTCGGCAGCGTGGCGCAGGTGGTTCCCGAGGCCGACGCCAAACTGCTCGGCGGGCCGATCTACAGCGCCGACAAACCGGCCGGCAACGGCATGCTCACGCGCACGTTTCGCCTGCAATACGAGAACGCGGTGAACCTGATCCCGGTGCTGCGCCCGATCGTTTCGCCGAACAATCCGATCAACGCTTATCCCGGCAACAACACCGTGGTCATCACCGATTACGCCGAGAACCTCACCCGCGTCGCGCAGTTGATCGAGAGCATCGACACGCCGAGCGCGATCGACACCGATGTGGTGCAGATCCAGAACGGCATCGCTGCCGACATCGCGCCGATGGTCGCCGACTTGCTCGACGCGCCGGGCAATGATCCGACGCAGAAAATCGCCGTAATCGGCGACCCGCGCTCGAACACCATCATCATCCGCGCCGGCAGCCCCGAGCGCACCGAGCTGGCGCGCAACCTGATCTACAAACTCGACAACGCGCAGAGCAATCCGAGCAATCTGCACGTGGTTTATCTGCGCAACGCCCAAGCGGCGAAACTGGCGCAGGCGCTGCGCGGTTTGCTCACCGGCGAGAGTGACAGCGGCAGCAGCGACGCGGCGCGGTCGGTGCTCAGCGCGATGGGCAGCAGCACCGGCGGCAATGCCGGGCAGAACGGCCAGAGCAGCACGCCGAGCACTGGCACTTCAACGACGACTGGCAGCGGCGCAACCGGCGGTAGCTATGCGCAGGGCAGTGGCGGCGGCAGCAGCAGTGGCGGTACGCAGAGCAGCGAACAGAACGTTGCTTTCAGCGCTGGCGGTGTGACGATTCAGGCTGACGCCACCACCAACACACTGCTGATTTCCGCGCCGGAACCGCTGTATCGCAATCTGCGTGAGGTTATCGATTTGCTGGATCAGCGCCGTGCGCAGGTGGTGATCGAGAGTCTGATTGTCGAGGTCGGCGAGGACGATGCCAGTGAATTCGGTGTGCAATGGCAGACCGGCAATCTTGGCGGCAAGGGCGTGATCGGTGGCGCCAATCTGGGTGGCGCGGGTCTCAATACGGGAGCGAAGAACAGCATCGACGTACTGCCGCAGGGTTTGAACCTCGGCTACGTCAACGGCACCGTCGACATTCCCGGCATCGGCAAGATTCTCGACCTGAAAGTGCTGGCCCGAGCGTTGAAGAGCAAGGGCGGCACCAACGTGCTGTCGACACCGAACCTGCTGACCCTGGACAACGAAGCGGCGAGCATTTTTGTCGGCCAGACCATCCCGTTTGTCAGCGGCAGCTACGTCACCGGCGGCGGGGGCACCAGCAACAACCCGTTCCAGACCGTGACCCGCGAAGAGGTCGGCCTCAAGCTCAACGTACGCCCGCAGATCTCCGAGGGCGGCACGGTGAAGCTGGATATCTATCAGGAAGTCAGCAGCATCGATGAGCGCGCATCCAACAGCGTGACCGCCGCCGGCATCGTCACCAACAAACGGGCGATCGACACCAGCATTCTGCTCGACGATGGGCAGATCATGGTTCTCGGCGGGTTGCTCCAGGACGGTTACAGCCAGAGCAGTGATGCAGTGCCGTGGCTGGGCAGCCTGCCGGGCATCGGCGCGCTGTTTCGCAACGAACGCCGGGCGATCACCAAGACCAACCTGATGGTGTTCCTGCGCCCGTACATCATCCGCGACAGCGAAGCGGGGCGCAGCATCACCCTCAACCGCTACGACTTCATGCGCCGCGCCCAGGGCGGCTTGCAGCCGGAACGCAGCTGGGCGATGCCCGACATGCAGGCGCCGCAATTGCCAAGCGCTGCGCAAGGCGTGCCAGCGCCGGGGCCGACATCAGGCCCACGGGCCACGATCAAAGCCGTACCGATTGAAGGGAGCACCCGGTTTTGACTGAGATGATGACTGTGGTAAGGGGATTTATCCCCGCTCGGCTGCGCAGCAGTCGTAAAACCGGTATACGGGATTTGCCTGTAGAAACCGGTTCTCAAGGTTTGGGTCTGCTGCGCAGCCCAACGGGGATAAATCCCCTCGCCACAGAGGTTCCCATTGCCACAGGGGATCTCATTGCCACGGTACCGATTGAAGGGAGCACCCGGTTTTGACTGAGATGATGATTGTGGTGAGGGGATTTATCCCCGCTCGGCTGCGCAGCAGTCGTAAAACCGGTGCTCGCGATTTGTCTGTAGAAACCGGTTCTCAAGGTTTGGGTCTGCTGCGCAGCCCAACGGGGATAAATCCCCTCGCCACAGGGGGGCTCATTGCCCCAGAGGATTTCATTGCCCCAGAGGATCCCATTGCCACAAGGGATCCCATTGCCACGGTTTCGATTGAAGGGAGCACGCGGTTTTGACTGAGAGGATGACGGTGGCGAGGGGATTTATCCCCGCTCGGCTGCGCAGCAGTCGTAAAACCGGTACACGCGATTTGCCTGGAGAAACCGGTTCTCAAGGTTTGGGTCTGCTTCGCAGCCCAACGGGGATAAATCCCCTCGCCACAAGGGGATCGCATTGCCACAAGGGATCTTGTTGCCACAGGGGATCCCATTGCCACGGTACCGATTGAAGGGAGCACCCGGTTTTGACTGAGATGATGATTGTGGTGAGGGGATTTATCCCCGCTCGGCTGCGCAGCAGTCGTAAAACCGGTACACGCGATTTTCCTGGAGAAATCGGTTCTCAGGTTTTGGGTCTGCTTCGCAGCCCAACGGGGATAAATCCCCTCGCCACAAGGGATCTCATTGCCACAGAGGATCGCATTGTCACTGAGGATCCCATTGCCACGGTACCGATTGAAGGGAGCACCCGGTTTTGACTGAGATGATGACGGTGGCGAGGGGATTTATCCCCGCTCGGCTGCGCAGCAGTCGTAAAACCGGTACACGCGATTTGCCTGTAAAAACCGATTCTCAAGGTTTGGGTCTGCTTCGCAGCCCAACGGGGATAAATCCCCTCGCCACAAGGGATCTCATTGCCACAGGGGATCTCATTGCCACGGTGGATTGTGGGGAGGGTGGGCGATGAGTGTGTTGCCGTATGCCTGGGCCAAGGCGCAGCGGATTCTTTTGCGCGATGGCGTGTTGACGGTGTGCCCATCGACGCCCGGCTGGTCGATCAGCGAAGTGCGTCGGCAGTTCGGCGCGACGCAGGTCGAGCGGGTGCGTGATGACGAGCTTGAAGGTTTGCTCGCCAGCGCTTACGCCGACACCGGCAGTGCGGCGGCGGTGGTGGGTGCTGCGGAAAACGAGGTCGATCTCGATCGGCTGATGCAGGACATGCCGGAGATCACCGACCTGCTCGACACCCAGGACGGCGCGCCGGTGATCCGCATGATCAACGCCTTGCTCACCCAGGCCGCGCGTGATGAGGCCAGCGACATTCACATCGAGCCGTTCGAAACCCATTCGGTGGTGCGCTACCGCGTCGACGGCACCCTGCGCGATGTGGTCTCGCCGCGCAAGGCGTTGCACGGTGCGCTGGTGTCGCGGATCAAGATCATGGCTCAGCTCGATATCGCTGAAAAACGCCTGCCGCAGGATGGGCGGATCGCGTTGCGCGTAGCGGGGCGGCCGATCGATATTCGTGTGTCGACGGTGCCCACCGGCCACGGCGAGCGCGTGGTGATGCGCTTGCTCGACAAACAGGCCGGGCGCCTGCATCTGGAAACTTTGGGCATGGATGCGCAGGTGCTGGCCAAACTCGATCACCTGATCCGCCAGCCCCACGGCATCGTCCTGGTCACCGGGCCGACCGGCAGCGGCAAGACCACCAGCCTCTACGCGGCGCTGGCGCGGCTGGATGCGAGCACCAGCAACATCCTCACCGTGGAAGATCCGGTGGAATACGATTTGCCGGGGATCAGCCAGATTCAGGTCAACGCCAAGATCGACATGACCTTTGCCCTCGCGCTGCGGGCGATTCTGCGGCAAGACCCGGACATCATCATGATCGGCGAGATCCGCGATCTCGAGACCGCGCAAATCGCCGTGCAGGCCTCGCTCACCGGGCATCTGGTGCTGGCGACGCTGCACACCAACGACGCGGTGTCGGCGGTCAATCGCCTGATCGATATGGGCGTTGAGCCGTTCTTGCTCGCGTCATCCATGCTCGGCGTCCTCGCGCAACGTCTGGTGCGACGCCTGTGCAATCAGTGCAAACAGGAAGACCCGGCCACGCCCGGCACCTGGCGTCCGGTCGGTTGCGCGGCGTGCAATCACACCGGTTACAGCGGCCGCACCGGCATTCACGAATTGTTCTGCATCGACGACAACATCCGCACGCTGATTCACCAAGGAGCAGGGGAGCAGGCCCTGCGCGCGGCGGCGTCGAAAGCGGGGATGTTCAGCCTGCGTGAGGACGGTGAGCGCTGGATTCGCAGCGGTGCCACCGCGCCGGAAGAAATCCTTCGTGTGACACGGGACGCCTGATGAATCGCTATCGCTTTGAAGCGGCGGATGCCACGGGAAAAATCGAGTCCGGGCACCTTGAGGCGGATAGCCAGAGCGCGGCGTTCAGTGCCTTGCGCGGGCGTGGGCTGACGGCGCTGTCGGTGCACGAGGAAAGCAACGTCGCCCGACACGGCGGCGGCGGTTTGTTCAGCGCCAAACTTTCCGACAACGACCTCGCCTGGGCCACGCGGCAACTGGCGAGCCTGCTCGGTGCCAGCCTGCCATTGGAAGCAGCGCTGAGCGCCACGGTCGAGCAGGCCGAGAAAAAGCACATCGCCCAGACCCTTAGTGCCGTGCGCGCTGATGTGCGCAGCGGCATGCGTCTGGCGGAATCGCTGGCGTCGCGGCCACGGGATTTTCCCGAGATTTACCGCGCGCTGATTGCCGCTGGCGAAGAGTCTGGCGATCTCGCCCAGGTGATGGAACGGTTGGCCGATTACATCGAGGAACGCAACAACCTGCGCGGCAAGATTCTTACCGCGTTCATCTATCCGGGCGTGGTCGGGCTGGTGTCGATCGGCATTGTGATTTTCCTGCTCAGCTACGTGGTACCGCAGGTGGTCAGCGCGTTTTCCCAGGCGCGGCAGGATTTGCCGGGGCTGACGCTGGCGATGCTTACCGCCAGTGATTTCATTCGTGCGTGGGGTTGGTTGTGTGCGGCGCTGATGGCCGGGGCGTTCTGGAGTTGGCGTCTGTATTTGCGTAATCCGGCGGCGCGCTTGAGCTGGCATCACCGGGTGCTAAAGTTGCCGCTGTTCGGGCGTTTCATTCTCGGCCTGAACACCGCGCGATTCGCCTCGACCCTGGCAATTCTCGGCGGCGCCGGGGTGCCGTTGTTGCGTGCGCTGGAAGCAGCGCGGCAGACCTTGTCCAACGACCGCTTGAGCCTGAGCGTCAGCGAGGCCACGGCAAAGGTGCGCGAAGGCGTCAACCTCGCCGCCGCGCTGCGGGTGGAGAATGTGTTTCCGCCGGTGCTGATTCACCTGATCGCCAGCGGCGAGAAAACCGGTTCGCTGCCGCCGATGCTCGAGCGCGCGGCGCAGACGCTTTCCCGGGACATTGAACGACGGGCGATGGGCATGACCGCGCTGCTGGAGCCGCTGATGATTGTGGTGATGGGCGGGGTGGTGCTGGTGATTGTGATGGCGGTGTTGTTGCCGATTATTGAGATCAATCAGTTGGTGCAGTAGCCAAATTTGATGTTGGCCGGGCTGGCCTCTTCGCTGGCAAGCCAGCTCCCACAGGTTTTTGTGTTGTACCCCAGATTGCATTAACAACACTGCACCCCTGTGGGAGCTGGCTTGCCAGCGATTGGGCCATTCCAGCCAACAAATTTCCCAAATAACTTTCACCGGTCTGCCTACCCCCCGAGCCCCAATCCGCCCATCCTCGGGTTCTCCATTCTGTCATCTGCAACCACCCGCCAACGGCTCCAGCCCGATTCAGCCAAACCCCCGATCCAGACGCGCCGAAACCCACCGCAAACACCCGAGAAATCCGCACCAAAATCCCCGCGCAGCTCCCGAGGTTTTTTCCTTTATCTGTCACCGGAAGCTGCGAATTTCTCCCTGCGGCTCCACTGCGGTGGACCCTCCCGGTGTCATGCAAGCCTTCCGAAACCTGTGTTCCAAACCAAGTTGAAAAGGAGATTCTTCATGTTCAAGCGCACTCTGATCGCCGCCTCACTGACCGTCGCCGCTCTGGCTTCCGCCCAGGCCATGGCCGTAACCGGTGGTGGCGCCTCGCTGCCTGCCGCGCTGTACAAAGGTTCTGCCAACAGCATCCTGCCAGCCAACTTCAGCTACGCCGTGACCGGTAGCGGCGTCGGCAAAAGCGCTTTCCTGACCAACAACGCTGCCCAGTTCAGCACCACCGGCACCGTGCACTTCGCCGCTAGCGACTCGATCCTCAGCGCTTCGGAACTCAGCACCTACACCACCAACTTCGGTGCTTCGTACGGCCCGCTGATCCAGCTGCCATCGGTGGCCACTTCGGTTGCCATTCCGTACAAAAAATCCGGTCAGACCGCGCTCAACCTGACCAGCGCTCAACTGTGCGATGCGCTGTCGGGCACCGCCACCACTTGGGGCGCTCTGCTGGGTAACGCCGACAGCACGCCGATCCGTGTGGTTTACCGCAGCGTGTCCAGTGGCACCACTGAAATCCTCAGTCGCCACCTGAACGCCGTTTGCCCAGGCAAATTCGCCGTCAACTCCACCTTCACCAACGCTCGTCTGCCGGCCGGTTCCGCGCTGCCATCGACTTGGGTCGGCGTAGCCAACACCGCTGATGTGGCCACTGCGGTGAACGCCGTGGACGGTTCGATCGGCTATGTGGGTCCGGATGGCGTGAACGCCACCAGCAACGCTGTGGTTGCCCGCGTCAATGGCGTCCAGCCAACCAACGCTAACGTGACGCTGGCGCTGAGCACTGCACCTGTGCCAAGCGCACCTGCCAACCCGGCTGGCTGGGCCCCGGTCGTGCCTAACCCGGCAAGCGGTTACCCGATTGTGGCTTACACCAACTTCATCTTCGGCCAGTGCTACAAAGATGCAGCCGTGGCCACCGCCGTGCGCAACTTCCTGACCACCCACTACAGCAACCCGGGCAACAACGTCGCCACCGTCGCCCACAGCTTCACGCCGGTTCCCAACAACTGGAAAACCGCTGTGACCGCCAACTTCATCACCAACACCTCGGGCAATAACCTGGACATCAACAACGCCAACGCCTGCAACGGCATTGGTCGTCCTTTGTAAGCCTTGTCTCAACTGCAATGAAACGGCAGCAGCCTTCGGGCTGCTGTTTTTTTTTGCCGATTTACTCCTCGAACATGAAGTTTGTGTGACATCCGTTCGGTCGTGAGGCTCGCCAACTGCCTATGTCGTAACAGCAGGGCTGATCCGACCTGCCACCCAAAAGGACCTGTAGTGATGCTTGCTCGCACCTCCCGTCACAGTAACCGTATCCGGCCGATCAAACGTGGCGCGGGCGATCCCGCACAGTGGCTGCTCAAGCCATTGGCGCAAGCTGTCGCCTTGTGTCTGGTGGCGGGCAGTGCCGAGGCGGCGACAGCGTTCAGTTCCACCTGGTTTGCCGCGAAGGGCGCGGCGCAGCAGGCTTCGGCGTCGCGTCCGAGTGGGAGCGGTCTGCCGGGGATGACCCCACCGCTGGCACAGCAGCAACGGGCCAGCCAGCAGTTGCAGCGCTCTTTGCAGACACTCAATAACACCGTTGCAGCGATTGCCGCTCAGCAGGCCGCACAAGCCGCTGGACGTGCCGCCGCATTGGGCAGTGTGCAAGTGGTTCCGGACGGATTGGGCGAGGGCGGCCTGAAGGTCGATAACAGCCTGAGCCAGGGCTGGATGAACGCCAAAGGCCCGCAACAAACCCAGGCCGACGGCAAGACCACGGTGAAGATCGAGCAGACCGCCGACAAGGCGATTCTCAATTGGGAAACGTTCGACGTCGGCCGCAATACCACAGTGGAATTTGCCCAGCAGGCCAACTGGGCGGTGCTCAATCGCGTCAACGATCCGAGCGCACGGGCCAGCCAGATCCAGGGGCAGATCAAAGCGGACGGCACGGTGATGCTGATCAACCGCAACGGCATCGTCTTCAGCGGTGGCAGCCAGGTCAATGTGCGAAATCTGGTAGCGGCAGCCGCGAACATGACCGATGCACAATTTCGCGATCGGGGTCTGTATTTCGACAGCACCGGCAGTCAGCCG
Source organism: Pseudomonas sp. FP1762 (assembly GCF_030687105.1). Classification (NCBI taxonomy): domain Bacteria; kingdom Pseudomonadati; phylum Pseudomonadota; class Gammaproteobacteria; order Pseudomonadales; family Pseudomonadaceae; genus Pseudomonas; species Pseudomonas sp. FP1762. Next base: position 3,377,049 of record NZ_CP117458.1, on the reverse strand, counting down.
ACCTTTACCGACGCTGCTGGCAAAGTCCTGGTGGAGCGTGGCGCAGCCATACAAACGCATCAACCTGCGCTCTCCACCGACGCCGGCGGCTATACCTTGCTGCTCGGCCAGGACGTGCAGAACGACGGCTCGATCAGTACGGCCAAAGGTCAGACGGTGCTGGGTGCGGGGGACCGTTTCTATATCCGCAAGGGCTCGGGCACCGACGGCAATGGTTATTCAACCACCTTCGGCAGTGAGGTCATTCCCGGTTTCAAGGCTGACAGCTCGGGCAAAGTCAGCAACACCGGCCTGATCCAGGCATCCACCGGCGACATCACCCTGACCGGCCGCGATGTTGTGCAAAACGGTGTGCTGCTGGCGAGCACTTCGGTGGCGACGCGCGGCACCGTGCATTTGCTCAATCCGGCCAGCGATGCCCAAGGCCGTGTGACCCTGGGCGAAAATGGCGTCAGTGCGATTCTGCTCGACAGCAGTGATCTCACGGCCCTGGACAGCCAGCGCGAGGCGGCGCTGACCGGCGTCAACGCCAACAACCGGATCCGCAGCGATCAGTCACGCATCGACATCGGCAGCGGCGGCACCGTCGAATTCAAAAGCGGCTCGATCACCCTTGCCACCGGTGGGCAGGTGGCAGTTGCCGCCGGACAGCGCAGTCTATTGCGCGAGGGGGCGGTGATCGACGTGTCCGGCGCCCTCGGCGTCAAAGTGGCGATGGCAAACAACAACATCAAGATCAACGTCCAGGGCAACGAGCAGCGTGATGCGCCGGTCAATCGCGAGAACGGCGCGCTCAACAGTAACGACATCTGGGTCGATGTCCGTGAGCTGGTATTCGTGCCGGCGGGCACCAACGGTTACGCCACCGACCGCTGGTACACCGCCGGTGGGTTGTTGGAGGTCGGCGGATACCTCGGCACTCAGGGCCATGGCGTTGGTGAATGGATGGCGCAGGGCGGTGAGGTGCGGTTTTCCGGAAAGGACGTGATCAGCGAAAAAGGTTCGCTGATCAATGTGTCCGGCGGCACGCTTGATGTGCAGGGCGGCGAGATTCGCCAGAGCTGGCTGCGCGGTGCGGACGGGCGGTTATACGAAGTGTCGCGTGCGCCGGGCGATATTCTCTACAACGGTCTTTACAAAGGTTACGAAAGTCACAGCGAGCGCTGGGGCCAGACGGATTATTTCTATAGCCCGCTGATCGCGCCGACGCGTCGCCAGGAGGCGGGGTACACCGTTGGCCGGGATGCCGGCCAGTTGGTGATCGCCACGGGCAACGCCGTGCTGGATGGCCAGCTGTTGGGTGAGGTGTTTCAGGGCGAACGGCAAATCCAGGCACCGCGGGCAGGTCTGGACGGCTATGCCCAGACCCAGACCGCCCGGGCGCGGCGAGGGCAGTTGGTGGTTGGCAGTTACGATGCTGCTTATGTCGCTGCCAGTGCCGGCCTGCTCTATCAACTCGACCCGTTGCTCGATCAGGTGCAAGTGGGGGGCGCGCATGCCAGCGTAGCGAACGCAGGGCTGACCGATGCGGTCGCGGCAGAACGCGCAGGCAAACTGTTCCTCGATGCCGGGCTGCTCAATGGTTTCGCGCTGGGCGCGCTGAAGATTTCGGCGAAAAACACGATTGAAGTCAATGAAGGCGTGACGGTGGATCACGGTGGCAACATCACCCTGTTCAGCCCTGACGTGCAGGTCAATGCCGATCTGATTGCGCAAGGCGGCAGCCTGCAATTGGGCAACGTTTTGAACCAGCTCGCCACCGATCGGCGTGATGACACCAGTCTCCAGGTTTCAGCAGGCAAGCAAGCGCGAGTGACGGTTGCGCAGGGTGTGCAGCTGCAGACACGCGGTCTGTGGCGCAACCTGTCGAGTAACCCGGACGACGCGGGCGGCCTGGCGTACCTCAATGGCGGGACGGTGTCGATCCGCAGTACCGGCGACATTCTGCTGGCCAGTGGCAGTCTGGTCGATGTTTCGTCGGGCGGTGCGGTATTGGCCAACGGCAAGACGCGTGGCGGCAAGGGTGGCGACGTGACGCTTGAATCCAGCGCCAACAGTGCGCCAGGCCAGTCGCGCATGGTGCTCGATGGCGAGGTGCAGGGCTATGGCGTGAACGGCGGCGGCACCTTGACCGTGCAGGCCAGCAAGGTGCGGATCGGCGCTTCCGGCGAAGTGTCCGAAGAACAGACCCTGCGCCTGACGCCGGAGCTGTTCCGCACGGGGTTCAGCGCCTACAACATCATCGGTCTGAAGGGGCTGGAGGTCGCCGCGCAAAGCGCGATCGATGTGCAGATGCCGGTCTATCGATTTGGCGAATCCGCCTCGACCATTGTGTCCGGTATGTCGCCGCGCGCTGCGCTGGAGCTATGGACGCCCGCGTTATTTCAGGAAGACCCGCTCAAGGGCGTCTTGACGCAAAGGGCCGGCGCTTCTGTCGCATTGCAGGCGGGCGCGACGCTTGCTGGCTTGATTGATCCCGCCAGCAGTCCGTTGTCGATTGGCGAAGGCTCACGGATCAGTGTCGATCCCGGCCAGCGCATCGGTTTGCGCGGGGCAGGCCAGATCACGCTTGATGGTGAACTCAACGCCTGGGGCGGTATTGTCGATATCCGTCAACAGCAGTTCGGCGCGATTGATGTGGCGACGTCCTTGCAAGAGGCCGATCCGACCCCGCACAACCGTTCGATCTGGATCGGTGAACATGCCTTGATCGATGTCGCCGGTCGGGCAGCGACCGCTGTCGATGCGCTGGGCCGCGTCTACGGCCAAGTTGGCAAGGGTGGCTCGATCATTGTCGGTGGCGAGATTGATGTGAAGAAAATCACGGCGACCGCTGCCGATGCTTACGTCATCATCCGCCAAGGTGCGCGACTGGAAGCGTCCGGTGCGCAAGCCGTGCTCGATAGCGGTGGGCAAGGCCCCGCTCGTGTGGCCACCGATGGCGGACGGATCACCCTGAGTTCCTACAATGGTCTGTTCATCGAGGGCAGTCTGCAGGCCAATGCTGGCGGTGCAGGTGCGGCGGGCGGGCGTCTGGAGATCGCTCTGGATACACCGGCGTACGGTCCCGCGAACTTGAGCAATGCGGTGCGCGTGCCACGTGAAATGATCATTGCCCAAGGGCCAGCGCCGGCACTGCCGCAGCCGCTGCGAGCGGGTGAGGCTTCGCCACTTTTACGCTACGGGCGTGCACGCTTGAGTGCCGATCAACTGATGAGCGGTGGCTTCGGCAGCGTGAGTCTGCTGAGCAACGGTCTGATGACGTTCGACGGCGATGTCGACCTGCATATGGGGCAGGGCCTGAGCCTGTTCGCCGGTTCTCTTTCATTGGCCGAGTCGGCGAGTGACAGCGCCCGGGTCAACCTCAGCGCACCTTACCTGCGCCTGTCAGGGCTGGGCACCTATTTGAGCTCGGAAGTCAAAGTGCGTCCGCGGGTGATGAGCAATCCGACAGCGCAGTTGTCCGGCGCGCAATTCACCGCCAGCGCGAACCTGCTGGACGTGGGCAACTCGCTTTCATTCGGCACCGAAGGGACTCTCGTGCAATCGGCCGCACCGGCGCTGACGGTCAGCCGCCGTGGCTTTGGTCTGGTCACGCTCGACAGCCAGGGCGACCTGCGCTTCCTCGCGCCAACCGATGAACAGCAGCGCAGCCGTCTGTGGACTGCGGGTGACATGCACATGCGGGCTGCGCAGATCTACCCGGCCAGTGGCGTCTCGGCTGAGGTGCGAGTGGGCTATCAAAGTATGGCCGGATCGGTGCCGGAGCATACGTTGCGTATCGGCAATCACGGGGCGGCGCCGACCGCTTTGCCTTACTCGGTGTTCGGCAGCCTGACACTCAGTGCGGGACAGATCGAGCAGGGCGGCGTCATTCGTGCGCCTTTGGGGCTGATATCCCTGGGTGATGACGTCATTGTCAAAACCCGTGAACTTCAACTTCTGCCGGGCAGCGTGACTTCAGTCAGCGCCGCCGGACTGGTCATGCCCTATGGAGGAACCACCGACGGTATCGACTATCGGTACAACGGTAAGTCGGTGATGTTGAATGGCATTGCCGGAGCGACCTCCGGGGTCATCCTTGATGCGCAATACACCAATGTGCAGGCCGGGGCGGTGATCGATCTTTCGGGCGGCGGCGATTTGCGCGGTGCCGGTTTTGTCTCCGGACGAGGTGGCTCCACCGATGCGCGTTTCAATCCGCTGGTACGCAATGCCACCGATGGCACCTTCAGTTTGCCGGGACTGGCCAGCAACCCCGTGTATGCAATCGTGGCCGGTGACCAGAGCCGCTATGCGCCGATGCTGGCCGAGGCCGGCGCGGTCGACCCGCGTATCGGCCAGCAGATCACCCTCGGGACCGGCGTTGCCGGACTGGCACCCGGCACCTACACCTTGTTGCCATCGACCTTTGCCTTGTTACCGGGCGCCTTCCGGGTCGAAATCAATGGTCAAGCGATTGCGGGGCCGATGGACAGTGCGTTGAAGTTGCGCAATGGCTCGTGGACCACGGCCGGACAGCTGTCGATTGCCAACACCGGTATCCGCGACAGTTTGCCCAGCCAGGTCATCGTGACGTCTGCCGATGTGCTGCGGCGCTATTCACAGTACAACGAAACCGGGTTCAGCCAATTTGTGCTCAACGATGCTGCCCGCCGCGGTCTGCCGCGCGCCCGCACACCGCTGGACGGCAACACGCTGCACCTGCGCATGGTCAGTGGCGGCGAGCACGACTCAGCCCTGGATTTCAACGGGCAGGTGCTGTTCAAACCTGCCAGCGGCGGAGTCATTGGTACGGCGGTCGTTCAGGGCGGTTATACCGGCGCAGAGTTTGAAATTCTCGGTGCCGGGCATACGCGAACGCCAGGGTTCGACGGTGTATCGCTGTACGCCGACACCCTCAACCGCTTGAATGCCGGACGCTTGACCATCGGTGGCACCCCAACCGTGTATTACGGTTCGGAGGGCGGCTCGATCAAGGTGATCGGCAATACCTCGGCGATTCGTCTGCGCGAAGGCGCGATCCTCTCGGCGCCAGAGGTTGTGCTGAGCAGTAACAGCGCCAATGGCGGCATCACCATCGATGCGGGAGCGGGGGTCAATACCTTGGGGCGAGGTAACGTCCCGTATGATGCCGCAGCCGGTTTCGTCTACGAACCGGGGCGTTCCAGCCTGCTGGTGGTGTCCAACGGCTGGACGCCGGTGCTTGCGCCCTCCGATGGCGGGGGCGGGAGCATTCGTATCGGCAACTGTCCGACGGCCGATTGCACCGCTGCGGCGTTGCTGTACTCCAACGGCAGCATCATCGCCGCCACTGACAAAGACTTCGAACTGGGCGAAAGCGTGCGCTTTGGCACTCGCCAACTCGGGCTTTCGGTCGGTGTGGTCAATGCCGGCAGTCCGCAAGCACTGGCCGCAGCCAGCGGCCGCACACCCGCGGGCCTGACGCTTAACCAGAACGTGCTGGATCGCCTGTTGCAGGGCGACACGCAATCTGGCGCCCCCGCGCTGGAAACCCTGAGTCTGGTGGCCCGCGATGCGTTCAACTTTTTCGGCAGCGTGACCCTCGACACCATTGATCCGCAGACCGGCCAGAGCCGTTTGCAGAATCTGGTGTTGGGTAGCCCGGCTATCTACGGCTCGGGCGCTGCCACCGATGTCGCGACGATCCGCACCCGCAATCTGATCTGGAACGGGGCGACTCAGGCCCCGGGTACGGTGGTCAACGACGGCGCCGGCAACGGGCACGGCACGCTGGATATTCAGGCGCAGCGGATCGAATTGGGTTATGGCCCGAACCCGCAGCCCAATGGCCTGGATCGCAATAACCGACTGGCCCTGGGATTTGCCAACGTCAACTTCAACGCCAGCGAGCGCATCACCGCCAACCACAAGGGCAGTCTGGCGGTGTACGAATCCCAAGGAGCTTATGACGCGGTCAAGGGGTTCAGCTACAGCGGCGGCAATCTCAATCTGCGCACGCCATTGCTGACCGGCGAGGCCGCCTCGGTCAGTGAACTCAAGGCGGGCAACAACCTGACTCTGAGTGGTAGCGCCACAACGGCTGCCGCGGATGCCCTCGGTGCGCAACTGAGCCTGACGGCACGCAGTGTTGTGCTCGACAGTCGCATCGTCCTCGCCAGCGGCAAGCTGCTGGTCAATGCCGAGGATGATCTGCTGCTTGGCAGCGGCGCGCAGGTGGACATGGCGGGCCGGGTTCTGCCGTTCAATGATGTGCAGAAATACAGCTGGGGCGGCGACGTGTCGTTGCAGAGCAACAACGGCAATATTCGTCAGTTGGCGGGCTCGCGAATCGATCTGTCCGCCGTCAACAATCAGGCCGGGCAATTGAACGTTGTGGCCTTGGCCACTGACGCTGGACAGGTTGATCTGCAAGGGCAGATTGTCGGCAGCAGCAGTGGCTATTACGACGCGGGCGGTACGTGGGTGCCGTACAAGGCCGCTGGCGTGGACATTCGCGCCCAGCGCTTGGCGGGTGATTTGAGCGAGGCCTTTGCCAGCCTTAACCTGCGCTTGAATGCCGGCGGGGTAGTGGGCAGTCGAAGCTTCCAGTTCAAGCAGGGCAATCTGCGTATCGGTAACGAACTCAAAGCGGGCCAAGTCAATGTCTCGGTGGACAACGGCAACCTGACCGTGGACGGGGTGATCGATGCCAGTGGTGAACGGGTCGGCAGCATTCGCCTTGCCGGCAAAAACGGTTTGAACCTGACAGGCAACGCGCTGCTCGATGCCCATGGCCGCGTACTGCGCGTCGACAGCTACGGCAAAATCATCGACGCACCGAACCGCGCCATGGTTGAACTCAATTCAGGTGACGGCGTGCTGACGCTGGCCGCTGGTGCACGGATTGATCTGCGTCACGGCACCGATGCAGTGCCTGGAAACCAGGCGGGACAACGCGATGACGTGTTGCGTGGGACGCTGGAGCTGAATGCACCGCGCCTGGGCAGCGGTGACATTGCGGTGGATGCCAGCGGTACGTTGAGTATTCAAGGTGCCCGCTCCATCGGGCTGAATGCCGTGCGAAGTTACAGTGATGCTGCCGATGGCACCGATCCGGCGGCCAGCGGTCGCCCGTATCAAGTGATCGATCAAGCCTACCTGGATCGCATTCACTCGGACAGCAGCGGCTTTATCGATGCGGCGCTGGGTAACAGTGATCTGCTACAACGCAAACTGGCCGGCCTCAACAATGCGACCTATGCCGATGCGTTTCATCTGCGCCCGGGGGTGGAAATCGTCAGCAAAACCGCTGACGGCGATCTGGTGGTGCAGGGCGATCTCGACTTGTCCGGCTACCGTTACGCCAGCCTCAACCCACACACTCGCCGGACCTCGGTGTATGGCAGCGGGGAAGCGGGCAGCCTGTTGATCCGTGCCGGTGGCAACCTCGATATCTACGGCAGCATCAACGACGGTTTCGCACCGCCGCCGGAAACCGTGGACGACGCTGGCTGGAAACTGTTGCCGGGGATACAGCCTTTCGGCGGTGACCTGATCGTACCGGGCAGTGGTGTCAGCCTTGCCGAAGGGACGCTCTTTCCGGTTGGCGCCACCTTGAATTACGACCTGCCGATTCAAGCCGCCACACTGGCCGCGGGCACGGTGTTGCCGGTTCAGAGCACTTTGGCCGCACCTTACGTGTTACAGGGTGGAACGGTGCTGGCCGGCGATGTGCATGACGCGGCGGGTAACCTGATGTATGCCGCCGGTACGTTGCTCGACAACGCTGTGACCCTGCCGGCCGGCAGTCGTTTGGGTGCAGGTATTCGCTTGAACAACGCCACCGCACTGCAGGCCCTGCTCTGGCCCAAAGGCGTGCCGCTGCCGGGTGCGGTTGATGCCGACAATAAAACGGTGGGTGTTGTGTTGAACGGAACGTTGGCGCTGTTGCGGGGTTCGCTGATCCCCTCCATGACCAACGTGAAGCTCGCCGATGGCACGGTATTCCTCGACCTGCGTCCTGCCAATGGAAACCAGCAAGGTCGAAACTGGGCGATCGCCAGCATGCTGCCGGCGGGCAGTGCGTCGTGGTCGATGCGCATGGTGGCAGGGGCCGATCTGACCGCGGCCGACAGCCGTAGCGTGAAACCTCAGGCCAGCGTTGGCAACTTGCAGATGGCCGACACTCACTATGGTGTGAGCATGATCGAGGTGGCCGGCAAACTGGTCTGGGCGGTGGATAACGAGTATGGCTTTACACCGTACGAACCGGTTCCCGAGGAATACCTTGTGCTCTGTGATATCGCTCCCGGTTCTTGCGCGCCCATGGCACGCAGTGTGTGGGCGCCTGGCAACTGGATGGGCATGCCGGATTACACACCGATGAACGATGACGAATTGTTCTGGTGCTCCATCGACCCGGCACTGTGCATTGAAAACAATCCGAGCAAGAGCGCCCAGGCCCACACGCAGATGTTCAGCGTTTTGCGTACTGGCACCGGCGACCTGGATTTGATGGCGGCCGGTAACCTGAGCATGGCCTCACCTTTCGGCGTCTACACCGCCGGCACCCAATCGGCAGACGTCGACGCGCGTTATAACCAGCCCCGCGGAAGGCTGTCGGCTGATGGCTCGGTATTGGGCAGCGCTGGCAGCGATTACGAAAAATGGGTCGATGGCGGCAGTGCCAGCCTCTATCAGGCCTGGTATCCGCAGATGGGCGGTAACCTGACGATCAATGCCGGCGGGTCTGTGTCGGGTGACGTGCTTGGCCGTCGCTCGGTCGCCACGGGCGACGGTACGCGGGAGCAGGTGCCGAGTGTGGCGGTGGGCAATTGGCTCTGGCGCCAGGGCACCGGCAACAACGATGTACCGACTGCCTGGTGGATCAATTTCGGCAGCTACGCTGCGCAGCCATTGCCAGCGCTGGGCGAGGAAACGAGACCTTATCTGGTGGGCTTTACCGGGTTCGGTACGCTGGGCGGCGGCAACATCAGTCTGAGCGCCGGCGGGGATGCCGGCATGCTCAAGGCCATGGGCGACGACAGGTATGCGTCGTACCCTCGCAGTCAGGGGTTGATCGTGGCTGTCGGCAGTACGGGCCGCGTGGACAGTGACGGGAACCTGCAACTGACCGGTGGCGGAGACCTGGATATTCGTCTGGGCGGTGTCCTTAATCCGTCTCTGCAGGCACGTGCCGGCCTGGCGGGTACCGGCACGCCGACGCACGACTTGCAGGGCGCGCTCATCAACCTGCGCGGTGCGGCGCAACTGACGGGCGCCGCGTTGGGCGGTATCAATCTGCAGTACGGCGCCTCGGCGCTGTTTCATGACCCACGGGAAACGCGCGCCTTCGACCCGTTCAACTCGACGGCCAGTAATGCCAGTGGTGGGCTGGTGCTGATTCCCGGTGACTCCGGCATGCGCCTCAACACCCGCGGCGATCTGGTGTTGGGCGGCGCCGCCGATCCGGGCCGCGTGAGGTTGCAGAACTCCACACCGTTTACCACGGCGGATGGCATTTACCATGCCGGTGGCGGTTTGAGTGGTTTCTCGCTGTGGACCGATCACACGGCCATCGATTTGTTCTCGGCCGGCGGCAACCTGACGCCCAGCACCCAGTTGATGGAAACCACCGGGCAGGACCCCGTCGCCGGGCTTAACGGGTCACCGACCGATGACCGCTTCGTCTTTCCTTCGATATTGCGTGCCGTGGCCGGCCAGGGCTCGATTTATGCGGGACCATCAGCGGCCTACGGCATAGGCAACCCGGCGCCGGCTCTGGCCTGGTCATTGCTGTTGGCACCTTCCAGCGCGGGGCAGCTTGAACTGATCGCTGGGGATTCGATCTATGCCGGCGGCTACGCCATCAACCAGTCAGGGGCCAGCCCGGCGGCGCTCGCCACACCGTTTGCACCCGCGTTCAATGGCTACGGCAACAACCAGTCCGCTCGGCCGATCACGACCAACGCCGGCAGCGATGGTGTGCTGGCGCAAACCAATTCGCGCTACCCACTGTTTGCCTTTGGTCCCGATAGCTACTCGGGGTCTAGCAGTGTTCAGGGGCCGGCGCGCTTCTATGCACTGACCGGTGACCTGGTAGGAATTCGCACGGGCGAAACGCTGGCGTTCGCGACCACGAAGCGCACCTGGTATGAATCGGCAGGCCCGGTGTGGATGGTGGCGGGGCGTGACATCGTGGCGTCCGGTACCAATTTGGGGCAACCCACGTTTGCGCCCGTTGGGGGCATGGGTCGCAATAACGAACAGATCGCGTCTACCGGCAATCTGTTCGTGCATAACGATGCGCGCGACATTTCGCGGATTTCGGCCGGGCGAGACATTCTCTACAGCAGCTTCGACATTGCCGGCCCTGGTGTTCTGGACGTCAATGCCGGGCGCAATATCCTGATGGAAGATCGCGCCAGCATCACCAGCCTCGGTCCTGTCGTGGCAGGCGATCAGCGCCCCGGTGCGAGCATCGTGATGCAAGCGGGCGCGGGCGCGCAGGGGCCGGATTACTCACGGTTCATTGCGCGTTATCTGAACCCGCAAAACGTCGCGGATTCGGCTGTGGCCCTGAGCGCGCAACCGGGCAAAGTGGTCAAGACCTACGTCGAAGAACTGCAGAGTTGGCTGAGCCTGGGTTATGGCTTCAAGGGTGGCGACGAACAGGCGCAAGCCTTCTTCGCCGCACTGCCGAGTACCGAACAGGCGATCTTCGCCCGCCAGGTGTACTTCGCCGAATTGCGCGCCGGCGGCCTGGAATACACCGATGCCAATGGCCCGCGCACCGGCAGTTACTTGCGCGGTCGCAACGCCATTGCGGCGCTGTTCCCGACCACTGATGTCGCCGGCAATCCGATTCGCTACGACGGCGATATCACGATGTACGGCGGCGCCGGGGTCAAGACGCTGTTTGGCGGCGATATCCAGATGCTCACGCCGGGCGGTGGTCAGGTGTTCGGCATCGAAGGCGCGGCGCCGCCGTCGACGGCAGGGATCATCACCCAAGGCTCGGGCGACATTCAGTTGTACTCGCAAGGCAGCATTCTGCTCGGCCAGAGCCGGATCATGACCACCTTCGGCGGCTCGATTCTCGGCTGGTCCGCCGAGGGCGATATCAACGCCGGTCGCGGCTCGAAAACCACCGTGGTCTACACGCCGCCAAAACGTGTCTACGACATCTGGGGCAACGTCACGCTGTCGCCGTCGGTGCCGAGTACCGGCGCCGGTATCGCCACACTCAACCCGATCGCCGAAGTGGCACCGGGCAACATCGACCTGATCGCGCCACTGGGCACCATCGATGCCGGCGAGGCGGGGATTCGCGTCTCCGGCAACGTCAACATTGCCGCGCTGACGGTGGTCAACGCCGCGAACATTTCGGTGCAGGGCAAGGCAACCGGCGTGCCGGTGGTGTCGGCGGTGAATACCGGCGCGATCACCTCGGCCAGTTCGGCGGCATCCTCCGCTACGCAAGCGGCGGAAGACGTCGCCCGGCAGCAACAGGCAGCGGCGCGGCAGAACCAGGCCTCGGTGTTCACTGTGCAGGTGCTCAGTTTCGGCAACGAGCAACTGGCGCCGTCGCGTGATGGCGCTAGTCGCGCGCCAGCGACGGGTTATAACCCGGACAGCCCGGTGCAGGTGCTCGGCGCCGGGGCATTGGATGAACAGGCGAAGCAGCAGCTGACCGAAGAGGAGCGTGGGCAGCTGACGTTGTAAAAGACTCTCGTGCAGTAGGTTTGGGCGGCCGGTTGGCCGCCTTTTTTTATGAATGGTTATGGATATTTTTTTCGGGCGTGCAGCGCGGTCAGAATTTTGATGTGGTCTGTCACCTGATAGACCAGTAAATAATTCGAGTTGATGACCATTTCGCGAGTGCCCGGTATTCGGCCGGAGCGGAAACCATGCGGTATCCAGGAAAGCCTTCGCGCTGCGGCGCTGAGCCTTTGGTGCAGTGCAACTGAAGCGACAGTGTTGCGTTGTTCTACGTATTCGATGATGTCAGCCAGGTCTCCAAGAGCCGGTTTACTCCAGCTAACCGGCAGCGCGTCGATTCTTGCGTCTCTCTTCCAGCATCTGACCTAGCAGCACCATTGCCTCATCGTGGGGGATAGGCGGACGTGGATCATCAAGTGCGGCTTGTACCTTGGCGCGATACCAAAGATCGTAATCCGCAGCCTCTTCTTCGGTTTCGAAGTCTGAAACGATAAGTGAAAGTTCAGCGCTCATCATGACCTCCATGATCAATGTGAAGCAGTCTAAGGGGATGTGGGCTCGTTGTCGTCACTGGCGGGACGAGGGAGGCATCATCCGCAAACAGACGATGCAAATCTGTCAGACGCTTCGCTTGTGATGCACGTGAAGTCGATCAGCTGTGTAGTTCAATTCTGTAGGAAATCAGCTTTTGGTCATCGGGCTGACAGCCGCCGCTCAAAGCTGCGGCCACAGCCACGCTGCACTCAGTTACCGTCTGCAACCTTACGCTCGATCTCATCGACTTTGCGCTGTAGCTCTTCAGCTTCCTGCTCTTTGACCCGAGTGGAAGACGGCGTGATGACTTTGTCTACGCCCTCGGTGTTGTTGTCGCGGTCCTGCAGATCGCGCTCGACCACGTTCACCGGTTTGCCGCTGGCATCGGTGGGTGGGGCGTTGGGAGTTTTGTCGTCGTTGGGGTTCATGGCGCTGGCCTCCTGTGGGTGTACACATTGGAGACAGCGCGGCGGCAGACGTTCGAAATTTTTCAGCTGCGAGGCCCTCTCCGGCAGGAGAGGGCACTGTGGCTTTTTTCAGTCCTTGAGAATGTCGCGATCCTTGGTTTCCGGCAGGAAGAACGTGCCGAGTATTGCCGTCGCCACTGCAATGACGATCGGGTACCACAGCCCGTAGTAGATGTCACCGGTGGCGGCGACCATGGCGAACGCCACGGTCGGCAGGAAGCCGCCGAACCAGCCGTTGCCGATGTGGTAGGGCAGCGACATCGAGGTGTAGCGGATGCGCGTCGGGAACAGTTCGACCAGCCACGCGGCGATCGGGCCATAAACCATGGTCACGTAGATCACCAGCACGGTGAGCAGGAGTAGCATCATCGGGTAATTGATTTTCGCCGGGTCGGCTTTTTCCGGGTAACCGGCGTCTTTCAACGCGGCGCCGAGGTTGGCGGTGAAGGCGTCGTTGCGGGCCTTGAAGTCGGCGGCGGGGAGGGCGCTGCCTTCGAAACTCTCGACGACGCGGTCACCGATGCGCACCTGCGCCACCGTGTTCGGTTCGGCGGCAACGTTCTCATAAGGGATCGCGCGTTTCGCCAGCAAGGTTTTCGCCAAGTCACAGGAACTGGTGAATCTGGCCTTGCCCACCGGATCGAACTGGAACGAGCACTGCTCGGGGCTGGCGATCACCTTGACTGGGTTTTTCTCCTGAGCGACGAACACGTCCGGATTGCCGTACTGGGTCAGCGCAGTAAAGATCGGGAAGTAAGTCAGCGCCGCGAGAATGCACCCGGCCATGATGATCGGTTTGCGCCCGATGCGATCGGACAGGCTGCCGAAAATCACGAAGAACGGTGTGCCGATCAGTAGCGATCCGGCGATCAGCAGGTTGGCGGTCTGCGCGTCGATCTTCAATGTTTGCAACAGGAAGAACAGCGCATAGAACTGCCCGGTGTACCAGACCACTGCTTGCCCGGCCGTGCCGCCCAGCAGCGACATGATTACCACTTTGAGGTTGTCCCAGCGTGCAAAGGATTCAGTCAGCGGCGCTTTCGAGGCCTTGCCTTCATCCTTCATTTTCTGGAATACCGGCGACTCGCTCAGTTGCAGGCGGATGTACACCGACACGGCCAGCAGAATGATCGACAGCAGAAACGGAATCCGCCAGCCCCAAGCCTCGAACGCCTCGTTACCCAGCGCCGTGCGACAGGCGAGAATCACCAGCAGCGACATGAACAGACCGAGGGTGGCGGTGGTTTGAATCCACGAAGTGAAAAAGCCACGGCGATTGCGTGGTGCGTGCTCCGCTACGTAGGTCGCCGCGCCGCCGTATTCACCACCCAGCGCCAGGCCTTGCAGCAAGCGCAGGGTGATCAGAATCACCGGGGCAGCGACGCCGATGGTGGCGTAGCCGGGCAGCAAACCGACGATTGCTGTGGACACGCCCATGATCACGATGGTGATCAGAAACGTGTGTTTGCGCCCGATCATGTCACCCAGGCGCCCGAAGACGATGGCGCCGAACGGCCGCACCGCAAACCCGGCGGCAAACGCCAGCAGGGCAAAGATGAACGCGGTGGTTTCGTTGACGCCGGCGAAGAAGTGCTTGGCGATGATCGCCGCCAGTGAGCCGTAGAGGTAAAAGTCGTACCACTCGAAAACCGTGCCCAGCGAGGAAGCGAAGATGACCTTGCGCTCCTCCTTCGTGATACCGCCGCTGCGGGGCGGTGTGCCGGTGGATGCTGTGTCGATTGTGGCCATGGGTGTTCTCCGTCGTGCTTATTGTTGTAGGCCGGAGTCCCCCGTTACTGCCTGTCGCACTCTGGCCCGTTGGCATCTGCCGCCGTTGCTCTAGCGTGAAGCTTGCACAGTCTGACCGCCTCGCAGGGCTGCAAGGTTTCCTGAAGCATAATCAGCTTTTGCCAGATATCCACTCGGCCTACGCTTTGACCCAACGCTGCCGGCTCCAGGCGCTCAACCAATCGACCAGAAACACCAGCAACAGCATCGCCAGAATCACCGTACTGGCCTGGGCTTCCTGGAACAGACTCAAGCTGACATACAGCATCTGGCCCAGGCCGCCAGCACCGACAAAGCCCAGCACGCTGGCCATGCGGATGTTGTTTTCCCAGCGATACAGGCAGTAGGCGAGCAGTTGCGGGGCAAGGTTAGGCAGGGTGCCGTAGCAGAACGCGAGGATCGGATTGCCGCCCTGCAAACGGATCGCCTCGGCCGGTTGTGGCGGAGTGTTTTCCAATGCTTCGGCAAATAGCCGACCGAGCACCCCAGTGGTGTGCAGGGCAAGGGCGAGGGTGCCGGCGTTCGGGCCGAGACCGGCGGCGAGCACCATCAGCGCGGCCCAAACCAGCTCTGGAATCGCCCGCAAGCCGTTGAGCAGCAGGCGCGCCGCACTTTGCAGCGGCCAGCCGAAACGCCCGGCAGCGGGCAGCGCGAGAACGATGCCGAACAGTGCCGCAAGCAGGGTGCCCAACGCGGACATGGCCAGTGTTTCCAGCGAACCGTGGGCAATGGCTTTCAGGTAACCGGCGCTCAAGTCGGGACTTAGAAAGCGCTGCACGTAACTGCCCATCTGCTTGAGGCTATTGGCGCTGCCGAGTTCGGCGAGATCCAGTTCCAGATAAGCGAAGGAAGCGAACACCGCAAATGCGATCACGACGATCAGCAGCAGGTTGATCAGGCGCCTCATGTCAGCCTCCAGCGCAGCAAGCGGCTGAGTTGATCAGCGCACAGCACCAGGAGCAGGAACGTCAGCAACATGCTGGCGACTTCACCGCCGGCAAACATGCGGATCGACAGATCGATCTGTTGCCCCAGCCCACCGGCACCGACAAAGCCCATCACCACCGAGGCACGGATCGCGCACTCCCAGCGATACACCGTGTACGAGAGCAGTTCGGCGGCGACATTCGGCAACGTGCCGTAGGCAAACGCCGCCAGTCGACCGCTGCCGGCCTGCAACAATGCGTGCGCCGGGCGCTGGTCGGTGGATTCGAATATCTCCGCGTAAACCTTGCCGAGCATACCGCTGTAGGTGATGGCGATGGCCAACACGCCAGCCGCCGGGCCGAGGCCGACCGCGCGCACGAACAACAGCGCCCAGACGATCTCCGGCACGCTGCGCAAAAAGATCAGCAAGCCGCGTACCGGCCAGCGCAGCAAGCGCCCGGGCAGGCTCGGCACGCCGCCCCGGGACGCCGCCGAGAGCGACAGCGCGCGGCTGGCGATCAGGCTCGCCGGCACCGCCAGCAGCAACGCCAAGGCCATGCCCGCTGTGGCAATCGCCAGGGTTTGCAGGGTGGCTTTGAGCAACAGTTGCAGGAACGCTTGATCGTGCGCCGGCGGCCAGAATGCCGAAACAAAACGGCCCATTTCGTTCTGGCTATCGGCCTGAAACAACACGCCCAGGTCCAGTTCGCTGAGCTGAATGCCCGGCCACAGCAGGGCTAGCGCCAGCAGCGTCAGCAACAATCGCGGCCACGCCGCAGGGTCCCGTGAATCAGCTTTCAGCATCGCGGAATCTGCACAATCAAAGGCGCGGCCGCCGGCGCTGGCGATTGCAGTTGTTCATTGGCGTACAGCGCATCGAGTTTGTCGCGACTGACTTGATCGGATGGGCAATCGAAAAGAATCTGCCCGTCGCGCAAACCGATGATCCGTGGAAAGTGCGCCAGCGCCAGATCCACCGCGTGCAGGCTCGCCACCAGCGTGACGTTGTGCTCGCGGGCGTGACGCGAAAGGATCGACAGCGTATGGCCGGCAAGCACCGGGTCCATGGCCGAGACAGGTTCGTCGGCAAGCAATATTTCCGGCGCCTGATACAGCACTCGCGCAATGCCGACGCGCTGCAATTGCCCGCCGGACAACTGCTGGCAATGGGCGAACAGTTTGTCGCCCAGATCCAGCCGCGCCAACGCCGCGCGAGCGCCCGCCACATCCAGTGGATGCAGCAGGTTCAGCAGACTTTTGCCCAGACTCCACTGACCGAGCTTGCCGGCCAGCACCGCCGTAATGACCCGCTGACGCGGCGGAATCGGCGGCGCCTGATGCACCAGGCCGATGCGCGCACGCAGGCGCTGCCGCTGGTGCGCCGACAAGTGCCAGGCGCGTTCGCCAAGCACTTCGATGTCGCCACTGCTGGGCTTGAGCGCGGTGGCCAGCAGATTGAGCAGGCTCGACTTGCCAGCGCCGGACGGGCCGATGATTGCGACCTGTTCGCCAGCGCCAATCTGCACGTCGATGTTACGAAGGGCATCGACGCCATTGGCATGGCGCAGGCTGCCCTGGGTGAGGCGTAGGGTCATTTCAGCAGTTCGGCGGCGCGGGCGGCTTCCTCGATGCCCTTGTAGTTCTCGGGCTTGGTCTCGATGAAGCGACTGGCGGCCTGCAGATCGAGGATCTTCTTCTGCTCAGGATTGGCTGGGTCGAGGTCGAGGAAGGCTTGCTTGATCTTCGCGGCCAGCTTCGGATCAAGGGTGCCGCGCACGGTCCAGTTGTAATCGAAGTAGGTCGGCGTGGTGGCGAAGACTTTGACCTTGTTGGTGTCGACCTTGCCGGCGTCGACCAGTTTCTGCCAGACGCTGGCGTTCAATACACCAGCGTCGACCTTGCCGGCCTGCACCCAGGCAACGGTGGCGTCATGCGCGCCGGAGTAGGCGACACGGCTGAAATAGCCTTCAGGCTTGATGCCGTCGTTCTTCAGCATGAAGTAACGCGGCATCAGACTGCCCGAGGTGGACGACACCGAACCGAAGGCGAAGGTCTTGCCCTTCAGGTCGGCGAGGCTTTTCACGTTCGGGTCGGCGGTGATGAATTTGCTGGTGAACTGCGCATCCTGTTCGCGCTGCACCAGCGGGATCACTGGTGTAGTGGCGTCGGTCTTCAAACGAGCCTGCACAAAAGTGAAACCGCCGAGCCAGGCCATGTCGAGGCGATCGGTGGCCAGCGCTTCAACCACCGCCGGGTAGTCGGCGACAGGCACAAACTGCACCTTCATGCCCAACTGCTGCTCAAGATAGGTACCCAGTGGTTCGAACTTGCGCAGCAGCTCGGTCGGGGCTTCGTCGGGAATCGCGCTGACGCGCAGGACATCAGCGGCTTGCGTCATCAGGGCAGAAAAGGACAGGGCCAGACCGGCGGTGAGGGCGAGGGTACGCTTGAACATAGAATTCTCCGTTTCGTAAGCGTCAACATTCGAAGGGCAGCCGCTACCGGGCGGCGCGCCACGTCAGGGTAGACGAAACGGCGAGGTTATACGCATTCGCGAGGAGATTGGCCAGCCTCCGTGCCGGCGCGGTGTGTCTGTTTGTGTACGGTTGCGGTCAAGCCGCCTCGGGCAGTTTGGCAATCACCTTGATCTCGAAATCGAAACCCGCCAGCCAGGTCACGCCGACAGCGGTGATGGTCGGAAACGGCGCTTCGCCCCAAAACTCCGGCACCACAGTCCAGATCGTTTCGAACGTCGAGTGCGGATCGACCATGAACACGGTGACATCCACCGCATCATCGAAGCTGCAACCGGCCGCAGCGAGGATCGCGTTGAGGTTGTGGAAGGCGGTGCGCACCTGATCGCGCAGATCGGCCTCGGGCGAGCCATCCTCACGGCTGCCGACTTGTCCGGAGACAAACAGGAAACCGTTGGAGCGAATCGCCGGCGAGTAACGGTGACGTTCATACAGGGCGTGGCGGGCGGGTGGGAACACTACATCGCGCTTGGACATGGGGCTGACTCCATCAGTGGTTGATGGAGTGACTTTAGGTATTTGCAGCTGCTGGATAAACGCGCAAGCTTGGCGTTCACTGTTTGCAAATTCCAAACAATCGAGGGGCGCGGATGGACCGGTTCGATGCGATGCAGGCCTTTGCCCGGGTGGTCGAGGCGGGCAGTTTCACCAAAGCTGCCGAAACCCTGCACATGAGCAAGACCACGGTGACGCAACTGGTGCAGCAGCTGGAGGCGCGGCTGCGGGTCAAGCTGCTCAATCGCACTACGCGCAAGGTCAACGTCACCGCCGATGGTGCGGCGTATTACGAGCGGGTGATCAAGTTGCTGGCCGACATGGACGACGCCGAAACCAGCCTGCCCGGTGCCGCCGCACGGCCACGGGGGCGCTTGCGCATCGACGTGCCGAGCCCGTTCGCGCGGCATATTCTGGTCCCAGCCTTGCCGGATTTTCACGCGCGCTACCCGGACATCCAGATCGACATGGGCGTCAGCGACCGCATCGTCGACATCATCGATGAGAACGTCGATTGCGTGGTGCGCGGCGGCGAATTGCTCGATCAATCGCTGATGGCGCGCAAGCTCGCCGATCTGCCCTTGGGGGTATTTGCCGCGCCGGCTTATCTGGCTCGCGAAGGTACGCCCGACCATCCACGCGAACTGGAAGACTCCCATCATCGGGTGGTCGCGTTTCTTTGGGCTCGCACTGGTAAACCTCTTCCGTACACGTTGCACAACGGCACCGAGCGCTTGCAGATCAAGGGCCGGCATGTGCTTGCGGTAGATGACGGCAATGCCTATCTGGCGGCGGGACTGGCGGGCATGGGGGTGTTGTGGTTGCCGACGTATATGGCCGATGCGCATGTCGCGCGCGGCGAGCTCGTGCCGTTGTTTGAGGGCTGGCGCCTGGAAAGCATGCCGCTTTACGTCGCGTATCCGCCGAACCGGCATGTCAGCTTGAAATTGCGGGTGTTTATCGACTGGATTGTGGCGTTAATGGCGTAGGGTTCTGGTGCGCTTATTGCTTTACGTGAAGGCAGGTCGTCAGAAAAACAACCAACCCGGCGACCCGAACGTGCTTGTGATGAGAGGCGCACGTTCGACCCAAGGAGCTATGCGCGTAATGAATATGTACATCGATATCGTCGGCGCCTGCAATCTGAGCTGCCCGTCATGCCCGATGGGTAATTCGGAAAATGCCAATTTCAAGAAAGCCATGCAGCTCGATATGTTCACGCAGATTGTCGACAAGGCACGGCGTGAAGGGGTCAAGGCGATCTTTTTGTACAACTGGACCGAGCCGTTGATTCACCCGCGCATTGGTGAGTTCGTCGAAATCATTAACGCTGCAGGTTTGCAAAGCGGCATCAGCTCCAACCTGAACCTGGCCAAGAACATTGAAAGCGCGATGCTCGCCAATCCCTGGTTCTTCCGTGTCTCCCTGTCCGGGTTCCACCAGGATACCTACCGCCAAGGGCATGTCGGCGGCGACATCGAAGTGGTCAAGCAGAACATGATCAAGCTGCATGACCTCAAGCAGCGTCACGGCCTGAATACGCTTATCGAGGTCTATTACCACCGCTATCTGGATAACCTCGAAGAAGAGGGGCTGATGCGCGAGTTCAGCGAGCGCCTGGGTTTCAATTTCTCCACCGGCTACTCGGTGATGATGCCGCTGGAAAAAACCTTCGCTATCGTCGAAGACGATGCCTCGGTCACCGACACGGACCGGGAAACCCTCAAGCGCCTGGCGTTGCCACCGTATGCAGACCTGGTCAATCTGGTCAAGCAATACCCCAAACAGGCGTGCACCCTGAAAGATGATTGGCTGGTACTCGATTGCAATGGCAATACCGTGCTGTGCTGCACGATTTTCAATCAGGCGGAATACAGCGTCGGCAAGTATCTGGACATGCCGGTACAGGAATTGATGAGTCGCAAATCCACGCAAAAGAACTGCGTGGATTTGTGCAACCGCTGCGCGAAGAACGGTCTGCACATCTACTCCGCATCGCCCAACAAGGGGCCGCTGGAAAGTCATGCGGTCAATCGCATCATCGACTTTCAACGACGCACGATTCTCGAACAGCCGATCGATAGCGAACGTCTGGGCCGTACAGGTGAAGTCAGCGCCGAGCACTTCGATGAGGAGCAATATTTGCGCCTCAATGCCGACGTAAAGACTGCAATCGCCACAGGCGCCTTCTCCAGTGGCTATCAACACTACGTCCTGTTTGGGCGCCTCGAAGGTCGGCTCGGGGCGGGGTTGAATACGATCGTTTGAGATACCCGGGGCGACGGCCATGGGTTGTTTGAAGGTGTGGCCTGATGACGTGATTGACTCTTTACCGGTTCCGGCCAACTATCGGCGCACAACAATGTGACCGATGGATTGAAACTTGACCGAACGACGCCAATTCAGCGGAGGCATGAAGGGGAAAAACCTCCGCTATCTGAATGAGCAAAGCGATAACGCGCAGTTGACGCGCACCGGTTTTCTGCTGCTCGAACACTTTTCGCTACCGGCCTTTACGCAGACGCTGGACGCCGTGGTGACTACCAATCTGTTGCGCCCGGGGCTGTTTACCTCGCGCACCTTCGGGCTGGGTGAGGGCGAGGTCATCAGCGACCTGGGGCTGGTGATCCGCCCCGATGCGCGTCTGGACTCAGCAGCGCTCGAGGAATTGGATCTGCTGGTGGTCTGCGGCGGTTATCGCACTGAACTGCGAGCGAGCGATGGGTTTGTGCACTTGCTCAAACTCGCGGCGGAGCGGGGCGTCAGTCTGGCCGGGTTGTGGAACGGTTCGTGGTTTCTCGGGCGCGCCGGGTTGCTCGACGGCTACCGTTGCGCGATTCACCCGGAACATCGCCCCGCGTTGACGGAAATTGCCAAGGCTACGCACGTCAGCAGCGAGCCTTATGTGATCGACCGCGACCGTCTCACCGCGTCGAGCCCATCGGGGGCTTTCCACATGGCGCTGGACTGGATCAAAAGCCTGCACGGCAAAGCGCTGGTCGAGGGTGTCGAGGACATTCTGGCGTTTGAGGAATCGCGCTACCGGCGGATCAAGCCGGATGAAAACATCTGCGTCAGCGCGCCGTTGCGGGAAGTGATCAAGCTGATGGACGCCAACCTCGAAGAACCGTTGGAGCTGGAACAATTGGCGGTCTACGCCGGCCGCTCGCGGCGCCAGCTCGAGCGCTTGTTCAAGGAGCAACTGGGCACCACGCCGCAGCGCTACTATTTGGAACTGCGCATCACCGAAGCACGGCGCCTGCTGCAACATACCGAGCTGTCGCAGGTGGAAGTGCTGGTGGCGTGTGGTTTTGTCTCGCCGAGCCATTTCAGCAAGTGCTATAGCTCGTACTTTGGTTATCGGCCTTCGAAGGAAAAACGGCTGGTTAAATAGATCGACCGGTGCAATCCCCAAAAACCCTCACCCCAGCCCTCTCCCAGAGGGAGAGGGAGCCGACCGAGGTATCTTGCGCTGTACATCGACCTGAAAGATGGACGTCGACTTTGGATTCAATACAGCGCTTTCAGGTCGGCGTAAATCTCGAATATCCCCCAATCAGTTCCCTCTCCCTCCGGGAGAGGGCTAGGGTGAGGGGTATTGAGGGCGGGTCTGTCAGAGACGATCAGCATCGATTACAGCTTGCGCAAACGCCGCCGGGCTTTCCTGGGGCAAATTGTGCCCAACCCCACCCTCAATCAACCGGAACTGATATTTCCCGGTAAAACGCTTGGCATAGTCCTCAGGCTGGGGATGTGGCGCACCATTGGCATCGCCTTCCAGGGTAATCGTCGGCACGCTGATCGACGGGGCAGTCGCAAGCTTCTCTTCCAGCGCGGCATATTTCGCCTCGCCCTGCACCAGGCCCAGCCGCCAGCGGTAGTTGAACACGGTGATTTCGACGTGATCGGGGTTCTGCAACGCTTGGGCGCTGCGGTCGAAAGTGGCGTCGTCGAACTTCCACTGCGGCGAAGCCAGCTGCCAGATCAGTTTGGCGAAGTCGTGGGTGTTCTTTTCATAGCCGGCACGGCCGCGTTCGGTGGCGAAGTAGAACTGGTACCACCACTGCAATTCGGCTTTCGGCGGCAGCGGGTTTTGCCCGGCGGCCTGATTGCCGATCAGGTAGCCGCTGACCGCCACCAACGCCTTGACGCGCTCCGGCCACAATGCTGCGACGATGTCCGCCGAACGCGCGCCCCAGTCGTAGCCGCCCAGCACTGCTTGCTTGATCTTCAGCGCATCCATGAAGTCGATCACGTCGCTGGCCAGCGCCGCCGGTTGGCCGTTGCGCAGGGTGTTTTTGGACAGGAACTGCGTGTCGCCATAACCCCGTGCATACGGCATCAGCACGCGGTAACCCTTGGCCGCGAGCAGTGGTGCGACTTCGTCGTAGCTGTGAATGTCGTAGGGCCAGCCGTGCAGCAGAATCACCACTGGGCCATCAGCGGGGCCGGTTTCGGCGTAGGCCACGTCGAGCAAGCCAGCCTTGATGTGCTTCAGCGGGCCGAAAGGCGAGGGCGCGGAATAGCTGACGGCGGCGGGTTCTGTGGTTTGCGCCTGAGCGCTGCCGACGGCGCCGAACAGTGACAGTGCCAGGACTGACAAGCCGAGCGCGGCGGTGATTTTAGAGGTGTGCAGAGCCTGTTTCATGCTGACGTCTCCTTTGCGAGCCTGTGGCCAAGGGGCTGGATGAACCCTTGAAACCCTGGGTGCATTGAAGCGTGGCGAGGTATCTGCTCTGTGTCGCCAGAGAGCGTTTTTGCATTGGGTTGTGTAGCAGCGGGGCGCGTACACAGTGTGATACATGGCGATGAAACGGTGAGTTTTCGCGCGAAAATAATAAGTCGCTGTTTTAAAACAAAAAAAATTTTATTTCGGGCTTCCCAAATGAAATGAATGTTGTTAAATTGCGGCCCGTTCTCACAGCGATCCTAACGGAGCCGCTGATCAGAGCTACAGGGGCGTCGCCAAGCGGTAAGGCAGCAGGTTTTGATCCTGCCATGCGTTGGTTCGAATCCAGCCGCCCCTGCCATCTACGAAAAAACGCCAACTTCGCAAGAAGTTGGCGTTTTTTTATGCCTGCGATTTACCGCGCTCGAGCCAGGCATGCGTGCGCGATGCCGAAGCACCGCGCACGCCGGTCACTCAGTGCGGTGCGCGCGGGATGGTTTTCATCAGGTCTTCAGGGCTGATGTGGCCGACCACGCTGCCCGGCTGCGGCAGGTTCAGAATGTGGCCTTTCATCTTGCCGATGATGTGCATCTCGCACGGCTTGCAATCGAACTTCAACGTCAGCACTTCATCGCCGTGGATCAACTGCATCGGCGCGACCTTGGTGCGCACGCCGGTCACGCCTTTGGCCTGTTTCGGGCACAGGTTGAAGGAGAAACGCAGGCAGTGCTTGGTGATCATCACCGGCACCTCGCCTGGCTCTTCGTGAGCTTCGTACGCCGCGTCGATCAGCTTGACGCCGTGACGGTGGTAGAAGTCGCGGGCCTTCTGATTGTAGACGTTGGCGAGGAAGGTCAGGTGCGAATCCGGGTACACCGGCGGCGGCGTGGTTTCGGCCTTGCGGCTGCCACGCGGATGCGCGGCGACACGCGCCGCAGTCAGCGCTTCGATCACTTCGCGACGCAGCGACTTGAGCTGCGAGTTGGGAATGAAGAACGCTTGCGGCGCATCCAGCTTGACGTCGGTGGCGTGGTACTGCGTGGTGCCGAGCTGACCAAGCAGGTCGCGCAGTTGCTCCAGCGCCTGCTCCGGCTTGTTGGCAACGCCGAACGGCCCGTTGAGGGTGACGCTGGCGCTGATGCCTTCTTCGCTGGTCGCGGTCACTTCCAGCTGTTCTTCACGCAGACGAGCGAACCAGCTCAGGGCCACGCGACGTTCCGAAGAAGTTTTCTGCAACGCCTGCTGCCAGTTGTGATCGAGGTTGCGATTGAGCGGGTGGCTCGGACGCAGCTTGAACAGGCCCTCGGGCATTTCGTTCGGCTCGACGCGGTAGCGGTAGCGCTTCTCGCCGTCTTCTTCGAACTCGCCTTTGGCCTCGGCGATGTTGGCGCGGAAACCGACCACTTCGCGCTTGACCAGCACGTTCAGGCCGTCGCCGTTGGACAGCGGCTCGTGAGTGACAACCTGCATGTCACGCTTGCCGACTTTTTCCACCGTGCCGACCGGCAGCCCGGTGAAGGTTGGCGAATCGAAGGCGCCGATGTCGATCTTGCGATCGGTCACGAAGTAATCGGTGCTGCCACGGTGGAAGGTCTTTTCCGGGTCGGGCAGGAAGAAATGCACGGTCCGGCCGCTGGAGGCGCGGGCCAGGTCAGGGCGGTCTTCGAGCACGTCGTCCAGACGCTGGCGGTAATAGGCAGTGATGTTCTTCACATAGCCCATGTCCTTGTAGCGACCTTCGATCTTGAACGAACGCACGCCTGCTTCGACCAGCGCGCGGATGTTGGCGCTCTGGTTGTTGTCTTTCATCGACAGCAGGTGTTTTTCGTAAGCGATCACGCCACCCTTTTCGTCTTTCAAGGTGTACGGCAAGCGGCAAGCCTGGGAGCAGTCGCCACGGTTGGCGCTGCGGCCGGTTTGCGCGTGAGAGATGTTGCACTGACCGGAGAAGGCCACGCACAGCGCGCCGTGAATGAAGAATTCGATGGCCGCGTCGGTTTCATCGGCGATGGCGCGGATTTCCTGCAGGTTCAGTTCTCGGGCCAATACCAGCTGCGAGAAACCGGCCTGATCGAGGAACTTCGCCCGCTCCAGCGTGCGGATATCGGTCTGGGTCGAGGCGTGCAGCTCGATCGGCGGAATGTCCAGCTCCATCACGCCCAGATCCTGGACGATGAGCGCATCGACACCGGCGTCGTACAACTGATGGATCAGCTTGCGCGCCGGCTCCAGTTCGTTGTCGTGCAGGATGGTATTGATGGTGGTGAAAATACGCGCGTGGTAACGGCGGGCGAACTCGACCAGTTCGGCGATTTCGCTGACTTCGTTGCAGGCGTTGTGGCGTGCGCCGAAGCTCGGGCCGCCGATGTACACGGCGTCAGCGCCATGCAGGATGGCCTCGCGGGCAATGGCGACATCGCGGGCAGGGCTGAGCAATTCCAGGTGATGCTTGGGCAAGGACATAGTTTTTTTAGTCAGGCGGTCACGGGCAAGGGGCGCATTGTACCTGTGAAACACCTGGGCGGCATCAGCGTGCCGATATCAGGTACGAAGGACCTAGCACAATACGAGGCAATGCATAACTGTAAAGTCTGTCAGTTGTCCGTCCGCGTCCAAAGCGTGAACATCAGGTGGGAGCGGGAAAGTCGCTCTGGCCTATATCACGCAAGACATTGGAGATTAATATCATGAAAGGTAATAACGCCTTCGCGACGATTGGTATCTCGGATTTCGCGTCGTTTAAATCGCGTCCGCAGAAGAAGGCCGAAGTGTATTACAAAGCGGTCGTTTCACCCGATCATCCGGGCATAGGCAAGCCAATATTCTCCGCTACTCGGCATCTCTATTTCGGCACAAAGGAGACGTTCAGCGTTATTGGTCAATATTTTACGGACGAGGTGGGTGAGATTATTTCATTTGTGATAGATCGCTCCCTTGCGGACGGTAGACATGAAGTTGGCGGGTTCGGAAGCCCTGTGGCGGGATTGATGACTATGTCGCATGAAATTTTATATGCGAAAACAGGAACAATAGAGTTTGCTCGCAAACACGAAGAAGGCATCGATTCGATTACGGCAACATTCAATTTTGAAATCGAGCACCGCGGGCAAACATACCGGGTATCAGAAGGTAAACTGTTTGTTATAGCTAGTGGTCCCCTTTAAGTTTTGTGAATAGACCGTTGACGCCAATTCGCTCAACGAGCGAGCCAGCGCATGCCAAACGGCCGCATCCTGGTGGCTGCTGTGTTTGGCGCGCGCCCTTGAGTATTTCACTGCGTACGCCGCAACCGGAATCGTGGCGGCAGCCTACGCAGTATTTCCGCAAATCAGCCCTTGGCCGCCATCGCCGTCACCTCCACACGCATCCCTTCAACCGCCAGCGAGGCGACGCCCACCGCTGCCCGCACTGGCCAAGGCTTGGCGAAATAGCGTTTGTACACTTCATTGAAAGCCCCGCGATCGCCCATGTCGGTGAGGTAAATGGTCAGGTGCAGCACCCGGTCCATCGAACTGCCAGCACGTTCCAAGGCGACTTTCAGCGCTTGCAGCGTGCACTCGCTTTGCTCGGTGATCCCGCCGAGTTCCAGGCTGCCATCGGCGCGGGTCGGGATTTGCGTCGAGACCATGATCCCGCCAAAGGTGGCGACGTCGGAAGAAATCGAATCGGTGTCCGGATCAGGCGTGAAGATGATGTCTTGATTGGCCATGGGCATCTCTTGTTTGGGTGAATGAAGATTGCGGCAGTTTACAGATTCTTTCCCACCATGGCCCGGACGGGGACCGCGACACGTTTGTATAAGCGTGTATCAGCCCTCAGCGGATACACACGGCAACACCAAACTGCGCTTTCGAGACACATCCGCCTTACATGCCGAGCCCAAAGTAGCCCTCACACCAACACTACGTTCAAGAGGGCACCACCATGTACCGTCCACTGTTTCTGGCTTCTGCCGTTGTCTTCGCCTCCCTTGCCGGTTTCGCCCATGCGGCAGATGCGCCGGCGACGAGCTGGCAGAAAGGTCTGAGCCGTACTGATCTGGTTCGCCAGGATCTCGGCGCTGACAATCGCGAAGTCATTCAGGCGCGTATCGATTTTGATGCTGGCGTCACCTCGCCTCGGCATGCTCATCCCGGCGTGGAAGTCGCCTATGTCATCAGCGGCACGTTCGAGTATCAGCTCGAAGGGCGGGCGCCGGTAATACTCAAGGCCGGCGATTCGTTGTTCATTCCGGCAGGCGTAGCGCATGTGGCGAAAAACGTAGGCAACGACAAAGCCGTGGAACTGGCCACTTACGTCGTGCCGAAGGGCGAACCGCTGCTGATCCTCAAGCCGTGATGCGTCGGCCTGCTATTTCGAGCGCGGCTTGCTCATTGCGCGCTTGATGCGCATCCAGTCCTGATAGGCCGCCGTTCGCTTGGCGTCGGCCAAGGCTTTTGCTTCGCTGAAGCGAGCCCAGGCCTCAGGACTGTCGGCGTCATGCTCAATGATTCTGTAGGCCGCCTCTTCCAGCAGGTCGGCCTCGCGGAACATCGCGGCGTTTTCTGCCATCTCGTCATCCCACGATCGGCCGAAACCGAATTTCAACGTGTGCTCATTCATTTTGCGTGATCCTCCTCCCACACCAGAGGCACCGACTCGCGCCATTGCACCCCGGTCACGCCAAAGCGCTCCGCCATCGGTTTGGAAAAACGTTTCAACGGAGGCCGACCGGGGCGGGGGATGGGCGCGATTCCTGCGTCGCAACTTGCCCACTGCCACGCTTCGGCGTTGTTCATTTTTTTTGTGCGAATGACGAATGACCTGGGCTTTCCATGTAACAGGTACTCGATCACGTACAAGTCCACTGCGCTCATACATTTCCTCCGTCTGTTAAAAAGAGGGATGTCTGGCGAAATGAATAATTCAGAGAAAATTCTTTTGGCTGGGATGACCGGCATACGCCGCTTGTTTAGCGTTATACCGCGCGTTGGGGCGTGTACAAGTTGAGGCGCCAATGCACTACATGATCTTGTAATGTCGCTGCTCAGAGTGGCGATCTGAATAGAATGAAACGCATCTAAAGCGACGCGTTATTCAGGAGGGGCTTCAGGAGTAAATGCATGAGCAGACAAAGTCGGCGTGAATCTCGGTGTCTTCAACCGCTGTGATCAGCCCGGCATGCAAAGCTTCTTCAGGATTGATAATGCGCGGAGCCGCTGTCAGGTATTTCTCTGTCTCCAATGCATTTTTCCCGTTACTGGTACGCTCGGCGACAATCTGCGCGTACAGATGCAAGTCGTAATCCAGGCTCATGGCATATTCCGACATGCGCGAATGATCAACCGCTCCCTGCAAGTGCCAATGAAAAGGGTGAAACAGAAACTTGCTATGAGTGCACGCAGTGCGGCGCTGGCCGGCGAGGAAAACGATATTGCCCATCGACTCGACCGTTCCCAGGTTATGCGTGTGTACCGGGACGGGCAGCGCCATCAGAAAGTTGTACATCGTAAAACCGTAACTGCATTCGCCACCCATGGTAGCGATGTTCAGAATCAACCTGGGGGCATCTTCCTTTACCGCACGCGAGGCTCTATCAATCAGCTGACCGCAGGTTGAAGCATTGATCGGGCCGGTAAAGTTAATCACGTGAACAGGCATGGCAATTTCCTCGACGGGCCGGGGCTCTGCGAACGGGCTCTTTGCGCAAGGACTGGTGCCCGTCAGTCAGGAGCAGCGTTCGGACGTTGGCGTCGTTTGCGTTTCTCGAGAGTTTTCAGAGTCAACGTTCAACTGCCTGCGCTCGTAACATTCATGTTGGGCACGATCGCTGTGCTGCGGGTGGCCAGGTTTTCTTTCAATGCACGAAGACCCAGCGTCGTCCGGCAGTTTCTCCGGGGAGCTGCGCGTCGCTTCTGGAACAACTTCAGCGCCTTCGTGTTGGTGTAACTGGCTTGGAGGAGTATGTATGGAGGTGGTCATCTATGCGCTCCGTCGAATATTACAAGGGCAGCGAGGCTGCCCTTGTACCGCTCATTTACGACTTGCGACCTCCACTGTGGCTGGATTGTCCGCCTTTGCGACCAGCCTCGGATGCTTTTTCACGATCGTTGGCGAAGTTGCCGCCAGACTGTCCGCCTTTTTTCCCGGACTCTTGCATCTTGTCACGATCGTTGCCGGCGTTACCTGTATTTTTATTTCCGGTGGTCATGATAGCTCTCCGATATCTATTAACGTTTCGCTAGTGATGTCCGTTTTCGTCATGGACACCTACTTCGATTACATATTGGTTCACGGTGTTTTGATTTTTTTTAATTGATCCGATGAGCGGTGTCTGCACTTTTAACTTGTATTGGCCAGTAGGGCACATATAACTAAAAGGGCTACGCTCAATCGCAATGGATAATAAAGAAAAACACTTACACCGATGCCGAGCCGGTTGTTGAAGTTAATTGAACCTCGACTATCTGAATCGTGGCAACGGCCGATCAATTGGCTTGAGCGTCGAAAGCGTATCGCGAATAAGCGGCGCATCTTTTTCGATGTCATGCAGTCGGTCGCGAATGCGCAAAGCTGTCGGATGCCCGCCTTGATGATCAACCCAGTCGGCGATCTCTTTGCAGGCGGCTGCGAGGCGCGCCTGGCGGGCGTCGAGCAGGGTGAGGAGGGTGGTGATGGACTCTTTCTCGGACATGAAACACCTCCGTTCGCTGAAACGGCTGAGTTGCAACAAAAAGCCCGCATGGCGCGAACCTTCAGATCAACTATAGAAGCCCTGCGCGATCGTGCAAAAAATACCCAGCTCAGCTCATCGGCAAATCTTGTAGGAGTGAGCCTGCTCGCGATAGCGGTGGGTCAGTTGACATCTTCATCAACTGAAAGGCCGCTATCGCGAGCAGGCTCACTCCCACAGGGGGTTTGTGCGACTCAGGACGCCTCGCTCACCTCACACATCCGCTCGAGAAACATCGCCAAGGCCACTTCCTCGGCGCGCAGGCCTTTGCGCACTCGCGGGCGGGGCAGTTCGGCAAGGGCGCCGAGCATGAAATGTTCGAGCACGGCAGGGTGGATGTAGCATTTGCGACACACCGCTGGCGTGTTGCCCAGCTGTTTGGCGACGTTCTTCACGGCTTCGACCACATGGCGCTTGGCCTCGGTTTCCGACTCATGCTGCAGCTCGCGCAGCACTGCCAAAGCCAATGCGCTGCCCGCCCAGGTGCGGTAATCCTTGGCGGTGAATTCAGCGCCGGTGAGCTTTTGCAGATAGGCGTTGACGTCGGAGGAGGTGACAGTGTGCCGTTCGCCGTATTCATCAAGGTACTGAAACAGGTTTTGCCCGGGAATCTCCAGGCAGCGCTTGATGATTCGCGCCAGACGCCGATCCTTGACGGTGATCTGGTGCTCGATGCCGCTCTTGCCACGGAACTGGAACAGGATCGCGCTGCCGTTGACCTCGACATGCCGACTGCGCAACGTGGTCAGGCCATAAGAGCGATTGTCCCGCGCATATTGGGTATTGCCGACGCGGATCAGCGTGGCGTCGAGCAAGGTGATGACCGTGGCCATGACCTTGTCGCGGCTGAAGCCCGGGGCGTCGAGCAGCGCCTCAAGCTGGCGCCGCAGTTTGGGCAGTGCCAGGCCGAATTCGCGCAGGCGCGAGTATTTGTCGGCGTCGCGCACTTCGCGCCAGCGCGCGTGATAACGGTACTGCTTGCGCCCGCGCGCATCGCGGCCGGTGGCTTGCAGATGACCGCACGGGTCGGCGCAGATCCACACATCGGTGTAAGCCGGCGGCACCGCGAGGGCGTTGATGCGTTTGATTTCGTCCGGGTCGGTGATGCGCTGGCCCGACGGTTCGAAATAGACGAACTTGCCGCGCAGTTTTTTCCGGGTGATACCAGGCTGAGTGTCATCGACGTAATGCAGATCGGCGGGCAGGGCATCTGTCAGCACGGTATCGGGCATGGCGGTTTCCTTCGGTCATACGGCAGTCTGTAACTGATTGACCGCAGGCGCTGGCCGTCGTGCCGAATGATTTACGCGAGCACCGCCACCGCCTTGATCTGCGCCCACAGCCGCTGGCCCGGGTGCACGCCCAATTGGTCACGCGAGAAGCGGGTGATCCGCGCCAGCAGCGGCGTGCCGCCCGCATCGAGGCGGATCAGCACATGGGCACTGTTGTCAGCGGCCTGTTCGCTGATGACGGTAACGGGCAGACGATTGAGAATGCTGCTGGCTGCATCGTTGTTCAGCGCCAGGCTGATGTCACGTGCGTGCACCTTGCAGCGCAGGGCTTGGCCCACGGCCATCGGCGCATGGGTGACGCGAATGTTCATTTCGGTAGCTGGCAGTTGCAGGCTGAGCAATTGATAGGTGGCATCGTAGGCGCTGACCTGACCTTCGATGATCACCCCGGCGTCATCGCCAAGCGCCAAAGGCAGATCCAGACGCGCGAGGGTCTCGCCGATCGGGCCGCTGGCGAGAGCTTTGCCGTCACGGAGCAATACCAAATGATCGGCCAGACGCGCGACTTCATCCTGGGCATGGCTGACGTACAGCAGCGGAATATCCAGTTCGTCATGCAGGCGTTGCAGGTATGGGAGGATTTCGCTCTTGCGCCGGCTGTCGAGAGCCGCCAGTGGTTCGTCCATCAGCAGCAGTTTCGGGCTGGTCAGCAGGGCGCGGGCGATGCCGACGCGCTGCCGCTCGCCGCCGGACAGATGCTGCGGATGGCGCTCGAGCAAATGGCCGATGCCGAGCAGTTCGGTCGCTTGGTTGATATCGACCCGGCGTTGCGACTTGGCGATGCGTTTGAGACCAAACTCCAGATTGGCCAGCACCGACAGATGCGGGAACAGGCTGGCTTCCTGAAACACGTAGCCGAGCGCACGTTTATGCGGGGCTACGAAGATGCCATTGGCGCTGTCCTGCCAGACCTCGTCGTTGATCTGCACAAAACCCTGCTCGGCGCGCTCCAGCCCGGCGATGCAGCGCAGGCAGGTGGTTTTGCCGGAGCCGGAATCGCCAAACAGCGCGGTGACGCCCCGGCCCGGCACTTGCAGATCAACATCCAGTTCGAACCCCGGATAAGTGCGTTTCAGGCGTACATCAATCATCGATCAGCTCCAGCCTGCGCGGGTTTTGCCGCTGGAATACAGCGCCAGCAACACCAGAAACGAGAACACCAGCATCGCCGCGGACAGCCAGTGCGCCTGGGCATATTCCAGCGCTTCGACATGGTCGTAAATCTGCACCGAGACCACGCGGGTCTTGTCGGGAATGTTGCCGCCGATCATCAGCACCACGCCGAATTCACCGACGGTGTGGGCGAAGCCGAGAATCGCTGCGGTGATGAAGCCGGGGCGCGCCAGCGGCAGGATCACGCTGAAGAACGTGTCCCAGGGATTGGCGCGCAACGTCGCGGCGACTTCCAGCGGGCGGGTGCCGATTGCCGAGAAAGCGTTTTGCAGCGGTTGCACCACGAACGGCAGGGAATAGATCACCGAGCCGATCACCAGCCCGGTGAAACTGAACGTCAGCGTGCCCAGCCCCAGCCATTGAGTGAACTGGCCGAGAAAACCGTGCGGCCCCAGCGCCAGCAGCAGATAAAAGCCGATCACCGTCGGCGGCAGCACCAGCGGCAGGGCGACGATGGCGCCAATCGGGCCGCGCAACCAAGACGAGGTGCGCGACAGCCATAACGCGATCGGTGTGCCGATCACCAGCAGGATCACGGTGGTCAGCGACGCCAGTTTCAGGGTCAGCCAGATCGCGGCGAAGTCGGCACTGGTCAGCGACATTTACAGTTCATATCCGAAGGACTTGATCACCGCAGCGGCTTTCGGGCCTTTGAGATAATCGATCAGGGCCTTGGCAGCAGCGCTGTCCTTGCCTTTGTACAAGATCACCGCGTCCTGTTTGATCGGATCATGCAGGGTGGCGGGAACAATCCATGCCGAGCCGCTGCTGATTTTGCCGTTCTTGAAGATTTGCGACAGGGCCACGAAGCCCAGTTCGGCGTTGCCGGTGGAGACGAACTGGTAGGCCTGAGTAATGTTCTGGCCTTCGACGATTTTGCTTTTCGTGGCTTCGCTCAACTGGAGTTTTTCCAGCACCTGGGTGGCGGCGAGACCGTATGGCGCGGTTTTGGGGTTGGCGATGGACAAGTGCTGGTATTGGTTGGTTTTCAGCACGTCACCCTGTGCATCTACGTAGCCTTCCTTCGCTGACCACAATGCCAGGGTGCCAATGGCGTAGGTGAAGCGCGATCCTTTGACTGTTCCGCCTTCCTGCTCGAGTTTTGCCGGGGTGCTGTCGTCAGCGGCGAGAAACACTTCGAAGGGCGCGCCGTTTTTGATCTGGGTGTAGAACTGGCCGGTTGCGCCGTAAGCAGCGACCAGTTTGTGCCCGGTGTCTTTTTCGAAGTCGGCAGCGATGGCTTGGATTGGCGCGGTGAAATTGGCGGCGACCGCCACTTGCACTTCGTCAGCCTGCGCGGCACCGATGCTGAAAAATGCGAGGAATGAGGCGAGACAGGCAGGGGCGAGGCGTGTGGCAGCAGGTGTCATGTAAAGGCTCCGTGATCGGCATTGAATGCTTTGCTTTGGATAACGCCGATACACGGGCGCAATCGCTGTATACGGAAATATATAGCGATATGCCGCCAAGTGGCGAGGGAATAAATCCGCTCGCCGCGTAAATTCAATGACGGTTGAGTTTCGCCAATGCGCCCTCGGCGAGTTGGCGGGTCAGTTCAGCGCTGCCGATATCCTTGCCCAACGTCAGCGCCTGACCGGCCCACAGATTGGCAAAATCGGCGTCATCCTTGGCTCGCAGCGGCATCAGCGCGCCGCCGGCCAACGGAAAGGCTGGCGCTTGCGCTGACATCGGGCCGAGTTCGCGCATCGCCCGATTGACAATGCCCCGCGCCGGACGTCCGGTGAAAATGTTGGTGATGGCGGTCTGGCTTTCCTTGGCGGTGCGCAGGGCCTTGTGGTGCGAGGCGCTGACCTTCGCCTCCGGGGTAAACAGAAACGCCGTGCCGACTTGCACCGCCGAGGCTCCGAGCATCAACGCGGCTGCAACGCCTCGGGCATCGCTAATCGCACCCGCCGCAATCACCGGCACTTTCACCGCGTCGACCACCTGCGGCACCAGTGCAAAGGTGCCGACCTGGCTGCTCAGATCATCGCTGAGAAACATCCCGCGATGCCCGCCCGCCTCATAACCCATGGCGATGATCGCATCGCAGCCGTGTTGCTCCAGCCAGATCGCTTCTTCGACCGTGGTGGCAGACGAAAGGATTTTCGCCCCGGTTGCCTTGACCCGATCGAGCAGGGTTTTCTCCGGCAGCCCGAAATGAAAACTCACCACTTCGGGGCGGAATTCTTCGAGCACGGCACACGCTGCTTCGTCGAACGGTGCGCGATTGGACACCGGTGTTGGCGCCTCGAAATCGGCACCGAGTTCGCGGTAGTAAGGTTCGAGCAGATTTTTCCACTCCCGGGCTCGCTGCTCATCAGGCGCCGGTGGCTGATGGCAGAAGAAATTGACGTTGAACGGCTTGGTGGTGTGCTGGCGAATCGTCTTCAGTTCTTCGCGCAGTTGCTCGATGCTCAGCATCGCTGCGGGCATTGAACCGAGGCCGCCGGCATTGCACACGGCAATCACCATCGAAGAATTGGTCGCACCGGCCATCGGGCCTTGGATGATCGGCAGTTCGATACCGAGAAGATCAAGGATGCGGATGTCTGGCCACTGGCTCATATAACGAATCTCCGAACGATGAAACGGGCAGGGACGGCAAGCGGTTTTAGCAGCAAAACCGGCTGCGGGGCCAGTCTGAAATTCTGAACATTACGTGCAGTTTTTCAGCGTCGGTGCGGGTGGCTTAGCGAAAGTCGAGTGTGGCAATGTGTTGCGATGTGTTATTTCAGCGCACGCTTTCTTCCCATTATTTTCGAGGGGCCGTCATGTTCAATGCCATTCTGATCGACAAAGATGACAGCGGTTATCGCGCCAATCTGCAGCAAATCGATGAGCAGCAACTGCCCGAAGGCAACGTCAGCGTGAACGTCGCGTACAGCACCCTGAATTTCAAAGATGGCCTGGCGATCACCGGCAGTAGCTCGGTGGTACGCAAGTTTCCCATGGTGCCGGGGATCGATCTGGCGGGGACTGTCGAATCCAGTTCGCATGCCGATTTCAAGGCGGGCGATCGGGTGCTGCTCAACGGTTGGGGCGTCGGTGAGAGCCACTGGGGCGGGCTGGCGCAAAAGGCTCGGCTCAATGGTGACTGGCTTATTCCGTTGCCCGAAGCTTTCACGCCGGCGCAAGCCATGGCCATCGGCACCGCAGGTTACACGGCAATGCTGTGCATTCTGGCGCTGGAGCGCCATGGCCTGACACCGGATCACGGCGAAGTGCTGGTCACCGGCGCCAATGGCGGGGTCGGCAGCTTTGCCATCGCCTTGCTCAGCAAGTTGGGCTACCGCGTGGTGGCATCCACCGGCCGTGTATCCGAGCATGAATACCTGCAGCAATTGGGTGCTGCCGAAATCATCGATCGAGCCACCTTGTCCGAACCGGGCAAGCCGTTGGCGAAAGAGCGCTGGGCGGCGGTGGTCGATTCGGTCGGTAGTCATACGCTGGCGAATGCTTGCGCCAGCACACGCTCGGAAGGCGTGGTCGCGGCATGCGGGTTGGCGCAAGGCATGGATTTCCCGGCCTCGGTAGCACCGTTCATTCTGCGCGGCGTAACGCTGGCCGGGATCAACAGCGTGACCCAGCCCAAGGCGCGCCGTATCGAGGCCTGGGGCCGACTGGCCAAGGATCTGGATTTCTCGTTATTGCAATTGATCAGTCACGAAATCAGCTTGAGCGAAGCCCTTGAGGCCGCGCCCAGATTACTCGCCGGGCAACTGCGGGGCAGGGTGGTGGTCGACGTCAATCGTTGAGTTCGCGCTCAAGCAGTTGGCGTTTGCGCTCGACGCCCCAGCGGTAGCCGGAAAGATTGCCGTCACTGCGCACCACGCGGTGGCAGGGAATCGCCACCGCCAAACGGTTGGCCCCGCAAGCCTGGGCCACGGCGCGCATCGAAGTCGGCGCGCCGATGCGTTGCGCGATTTCGGCGTAACTTGCGGTGCTGCCTGCGGGGATCTCACGCAGCGCCTGCCAGACGCGCTCCTGAAACGCTGTGCCGCGTATATCCAGCGGCAAGTTCAGGCCCGTCGCGGGCGCTTCGACAAAGCCGACGACGCTGGCGATCAACTGTTCAAATTCGCGGTCGGCGCCGATCAGGTTGGCCTTGCGAAACTGATCCTGCAGGTTGCAGACCAGCTGATGCGGATCGTCGCCGAGCAGAATCGCGCAGATCCCACGTTCGCTTTGCGCCACCAGAATCGCCCCCAGCGAGCATTGGCCAACGGCAAAGCGAATGTCGTTGTTCTGCCCGGCAGCGCGATAGTCGGTGGGCTTCATGCCCAGCAGTTGATCGGCTGATTCGTAAAAGCGGCTGTTGGAGTTGAAGCCAGCGTCATACAGCGCGTCGGTCACCGAGCCGCCGTCCGCCAGGCGCGCACGCAGTTTGCATGAGCGATGCGCCGTGGCGTAAGCCTTGGGCGTCAGGCCGGTCGCGGCTTTGAATACTCGATGAAAATGGAAAGGGCTAAGGCCGGCGCTGGCGGCGAGGCTGTCGAGCGCGGGCAATGTCTCGCACGCTTCGATCTGCCGGCAGGCTGCTGCGATGATCGCCGCATGTTGCGCGTCATTCTGGTCCTTGCTGGCGCGTTTGCTCGGCCGATATCCGGCAGCTTCGGCCAGTTCGGCGGTGTCGAAAAACTCGACGTTCTGCGGTTTCGGCAGGCGCGCCAGACTGCTCGGCCGGCAATAGATGCCAGTGGTTTTGACCGCATAGACAAATTGCCCGTCGGCACGCGGATCGCGCGCCACCACAGCGGCCCAGCGGGGATCGTGTTCAATGCTGATTGTCTTCGAAAGCTTGTCCATGAGAGGGGATCCGTTGACCTGTTTGAGTCAGGTTAACCAGCATCGTAACCCGCAACACTCCGCGCCTTGCGGTCAAACTTTTATTGATCGCCAGCAACGCGGAAGGTGATGTTGATGCGCCGTTCGCCCAAGAGCGGGTGATGGCCGGGTTTGATTGGCAGCACGCCGTGATAGCGCAGGCGGTCCACGCCGCCCCAGACCACCATGTCGCCATGCAGCAGCGGGATGCGCTGGGTTTTATCGCTGCGTTCGAAGCCGCCAAACAGAAATATCGCCGGCAAACCCAGCGACAGCGAAACGATGGGCGCGGCATAACCTTTTTCGTCTTTGTCCTGATGCAGCGACATCTTGGCGCCGGGGACGTATTGGTTGATCAGGCAGGAGTCGGCTTGAAAACCCGTAAACCCGGCGCGTTCCGCCGCCTCGTGCGCCAGATCGGCAAACACCGCCGGCATCGACGGCCACGGCAAGCCGCTGAGTGGATCGACGCTGGAATAACGGTAACCGCTGCGATCGGTGATCCAACCCAGCTGTCCGCAACTGCTGGTGCCGACCGACATGCTGAAACCGCCGGGCGTGACCATGTGGCGTAGCGGGGCGGCGGCAAGAATGGCGTCGAGCTCGGTCAGCAGTTGCTCGACCTGTGGCAAGGCGAATCCGCGCAGCACCCACGATTGTTCGCCGATCTGCTCGGCGCGGGGCTGCTGTACGGGTTCGTTGTCGGCGAACAGGTCAAACGTGGTCGGTTGCATGACTCGGTTACAGCGCTTTGCTGACCTTGATGTCACTGAGTTCTTCGTCAGCGTGCATTTTCTTCAGCGCCGCTTTCGCTTCCTCGTCAGTGCCGGTTTCCAGTTCAGCGAATTCGAAACGCTGTTCACCGTCCAGTTTGTACTTGATCACGTATTTGGTTTTTTGCGCCACGGTCATGTTTCCCTTGCAGAATAGGCTGCGCGTCTCAGCTCAGTTTAGTGCTGGAGCGACGGATGATCTTGATCGAGTGGGTCAGCGTCGGCTTGCGCGTCACGCTGATTGCGCGGCGGTTGACGGTGTCGATGGTGATGTTCCAGAAGCCGGTGCTCGGTGCGGTGATGCGTGCCGGGAACGTGTCGAACGCGCCGCCGTGGTAGGTGTGACGGCCGCCGTTTTTGAAGCTGCGGAAGTTGGCGTCGTTCATCAAACGGATGTTGCACATCTGCGAGCATTGAATGACGACGATGTCGTCTTCGTTGAGGTGCTCGCGCTGGTGAATGAATTTCATGGGCGCCTCCAGAAGGGCTTTTTCTACTAAATCAAAACGATAGCTTGTCGATGGGCGCAGTTTATCAGCCCGCACGGGTTATTATCTGGCCGTCGGGCGTTGCTTTGACAAATTTTGAACAGAACTTCGCCATGGCGGGCGGGTTAAATGCACAAGGCCCCGGAGAAAAGCGGCATTTGTGCTGTCGGACGGTCTTTAACGGAGGATTTCTATGAAGTGGGGTGTGGTGTGTGTGCCGTTGATTCTGGCGATGGCCGGTTGTGCAAATGTTTCCGAAATCAATGAAACGCTGCCAACCATGAGCGTGATCTCCGGCAAAAAGCCCCAGGAGTATGCGCAGTGTCTGACCGACAAGCTCGCTGACAGTCGTGGTGCGTTGCAAGTCCAGCCGCAGAAGGACGGTGTACGAGTCATCGTTCCCGGCAAACTTTCGTCAGGCCCGGCAGCCGTGTTTGATATCGAAGATCGCGCCGGCGGCAGCAGCATCAAGCTGCATGAGCGGATGTCCAACGTGCCGGTTCGCCCTCGCGATGTACAGAAAGCTGCGAACGCCTGTATTTCCGGCTGATAGACTAGCGAACATCAGCACCCGATGCCGTCACAGTCCTGCTGTGGCGGCATTGTCATATATGGAGTCGCAATGAAGCGAGAGCACGTGCGGGAGCGCCACGCAGAGGGCCTTATCTCTGCCACTCATGTCATCCAGAATCCGGCGAATCCGGGTGAATGGATCGTGTTTTTCAAGAAGAGTGCAGGGCGCAGCTACTTTTTGGTGGATGACAATGACGAGGTCGAGTCCTTCAATCGGCTCGACGACCTGATCGAGGTCGTCCGTGGCCTCGGGATCAAATTCGCCGAAATCCACATGTAAGGCTTACTTGCAGACGACCACGACGTTGCGCGTCTTGTAGTTGCCAACGTCAACGCCCAGGGTTTTGTCATCTTCCTTGGGCGCCGGTGTGCCATCAGTGCCGACGATGCGATAGCCGGTGCCGGCGCAGGAGGCATCGGCCTTTTCGTAGCACATGGCCCATGAGTTGGCTTCGCCGGAACAGTCGATGCTCAGACCCTGTTCGCCATTGTTCAGATAGGTGGGCTGCGAAGTGGCACAGCCGCTCAGTACCAATACCGCGAAAAGCGGCTGCAGTTTGTTCAGGTTCATGGTTGCGAGGTCTTCAAGTGGGGGACTGGTTGCTCTGACAGCGCCGCGATGAAAAGGTTATAGCGATTGGCCACTTGTTTGCCAACAAAGCACAAAAAAGCCCTGCATGCTGGCAGGGCTTGGCGCAAGTGCTAAAAGGATCAGTCCTGATCTTTGCCTCGGCGCTTGGAAGAAGCAGGCGTATCAGTGAACACCGAGGCCACATCTGTCGCCATCTGCTCGCTGTCGAAAGGCCCGGCGATATGTTCGCCATTGGTAGTGGTCAGCGTCCACTTGCCGTCTTTCTTGTCGATCACATACCCGTTGATGATTTTTACCGCAGCCATCTAGTCTGTCTCATTCGCTGGTTCAAAGGCGCCATGATAGCGGCAAATGCTCGCAATGGGGGCTGATAAGCGTATGGTGATCCTGTTTGCCCGGATCTTGAGCTACGCTGACTCCGCCGCTGAAATACCCGGATGGAACTATCCGCGCGAATATTTCTCTATGTTGGCATCGGTTAGCCAGCGCGGGGCATTGTAAGGCGCACGCCGCCTGATTAGACTGCCTCGAAACTCGTACACACAGCCTTTTCAAGGACTTATATGATCAAGAAATGCTTGTTTCCAGCAGCCGGTTACGGCACTCGCTTCCTCCCAGCGACCAAAGCCATGCCTAAAGAAATGCTGCCGGTGGTAAACAAGCCACTGATCCAGTACGGCGTTGAAGAAGCACTGGACGCGGGCCTGACGGAAATCTCCATCGTCACCGGCCGTGGCAAGCGTGCTCTGGAAGACCACTTCGACATCAGTTACGAGCTGGAAAACCAGATCAAGGGCACCGACAAGGAAAAGTACCTGGTCGGTATCCGCAAGCTGTTGGACGAGTGCTCGTTCTCCTACACCCGTCAGACCGAAATGAAGGGTCTGGGCCACGCGATCCTGACTGGCCGCCCGCTGATCGGTGACGAACCGTTCGCCGTGGTTCTGGCGGACGACCTGTGCGTGAACATCGATGGCGACGGCGTACTGACCCAGATGGTCAAGCTGTACAAGCAGTTCCGCTGCTCGATCGTCGCGATCCAGGAAGTCGATCCGCAGGAAACCAACAAGTACGGTGTCATCGCTGGCGAAATGATCCGCGACGACATCTACCGCGTGCACAGCATGGTCGAGAAGCCAAAGCCGGAAGACGCGCCGTCGAACCTGGCGATCATCGGTCGTTACATCCTGACCCCGGACATCTTCGATCTGATCGAGCAGACCGAACCAGGCAAGGGCGGCGAAATCCAGATCACCGACGCCCTGATGAAGCAGGCCCAGAACGGCTGCGTCATGGCCTACAAGTTCAAGGGCAAGCGTTTCGACTGCGGTGGTGCTGAGGGCTACATCGACGCGACCAACTTCTGCTTCGAAAATTTCTACAAGACTGGCAAGGCTTACTAATAGTCTTCGCCTCGTCTGCAAAAGAAAGCCACCTTCGGGTGGCTTTTTCATTTTCCGCCCTTATATGGATGGCAGTGCTTGCCCAATGAATGGCTGCGGGTATGCTGATGGCCTGCCGAGGAGATAGAAATGGCCTACGATTTTGACCTTTATGTGATTGGTGCCGGTTCCGGCGGTGTGCGGGCTGCGCGGTTTGCCGCCGGCTTCGGGGCGAAAGTGGCGGTGGCCGAAAGCCGTTACCTGGGCGGCACGTGCGTCAACGTCGGCTGCGTGCCGAAAAAGCTGTTGGTCTACGGCGCACACTTTGCCGAGGACTTCGAGCAGGCGTCCGGTTTCGGCTGGAACCTGGGCGAAGCCAACTTCGACTGGGCCACGCTGATCGCCAACAAGGACCGTGAGATCAATCGCCTCAACGGCATTTATCGCAATCTGCTGGTCAACAGCGGCGTGACCCTGCACGAGGCGCACGCGAAAATCGTCGGGCCGCACGAGGTCGAGGTCAATGGCGAGCGCTACACGGCAAAGCACATTCTGATCGCCACCGGCGGCTGGCCGCAGATCCCTGAAATCCCCGGGCATGAGCATGCGATCGGTTCGAACGAAGCGTTCTTCCTCAAAGAGCTGCCCAAGCGTATGCTGGTGGTCGGCGGCGGTTATATTGCCGTCGAGTTCGCCGGAATTTTCCATGGCCTCGGCGCCAACACCACGCTGCTGTATCGCGGCGATCTGTTCCTGCGTGGTTTCGACGGGTCGGTGCGCAAGCACCTGCAAGAAGAATTGACCAAGCGTGGCCTCGATCTGCAATTCAATGCCGACATTGCGCGCATCGACAAGCAGGCCGACGGTAGCTTGAAGGCGACGCTCAAGGATGGTCGCGTACTCGAAGCCGACTGCGTGTTCTACGCCACCGGCCGGCGTCCGATGCTGGACAATCTGGGCCTGGAAAACACCGATGTGCAGCTCGACGACAAGGGCTTTATCAAAGTCGACGACGAGTATCAAACCACCGAGCCGTCGATTCTGGCGCTGGGCGACGTCATTGGTCGCGTGCAACTGACCCCGGTCGCTCTGGCCGAAGGTATGGCCGTGGCGCGGCGTCTGTTCAAGCCGGAGCAATACCGTCCGGTGGACTACAAGATGATTCCGACCGCCGTGTTCAGCCTGCCGAACATCGGCACGGTCGGTTTGAGCGAAGAAGAAGCGCGCGAATGCGGCCACGAGGTGGTTATTTTCGAGAGCCGCTTCCGGCCGATGAAGCTGACCCTGACTGACTGCCAGGAGAAAACCCTGATGAAGTTGGTGGTCGACGCCAAAACCGACAAGGTACTTGGCTGCCACATGGTCGGCCCGGACGCTGGCGAGATCGTGCAAGGTCTGGCGATCGCCTTGAAGGCCGGCGCGACCAAGCGCGACTTCGACGACAC
Organism: Pseudomonas sp. FP1762; assembly: GCF_030687105.1. NCBI lineage: Bacteria > Pseudomonadati > Pseudomonadota > Gammaproteobacteria > Pseudomonadales > Pseudomonadaceae > Pseudomonas > Pseudomonas sp. FP1762. The sequence continues at coordinate 3,334,693 of NZ_CP117458.1, read as the reverse complement.
CATCGGGGTGCACCCGACGGCCGCCGAAGAGTTCGTCACCATGCGTACGCCGGTCAGCGCTTAAGCGTCTGTCGCTTTGGCCGAGTCTGGCGCTGCCGCAACGGTAGCCGCCAGACGCTGGCTGTCTTCAAGGCTTGCCTGAACCTTGAGCAATTCCTTTTCCAATGACTGATTGAGCTGCGTTTGTTCGTCGACGCTCTGCTTGAGCGCCTGGCTTTCCAGTGCCGCCACGCGCAGACGTTCCTGGAGGAGGGTGCGCTCGCTGTCCATGCGCGTGGCCTGCTCGAGCAACTGATCCTGACGCTGATTGCTGTGCTTGAGCTGATCCTGCACAAGATTCAGCTCGCGCTGGGTGCCACGGTTTTCGGTAAGCAGGCGTTCGTTGTCGCGGTGCAACTGCGTGATCTCGTCCTGGCGCACCAACGCGCTCTGCTGGGCTTGACGCAATTCTGCCTGTATCTGCTGAAGTTGCCCTTCATGGCGGGCCTGCTCCTGCTCGCGCTGTTCCTTGGTTGCGTTACGGTAATGCTCAAGCGCATCGCGGGCGTGCAGGTGCTTCTCTTCCAGTGAGCGAATCTGTTCGTCCTTGTCCTGCAAGCGCAATTCAAAGTCGGCCAATGCCTGGTTGAGGCCGGCGTTGCGCGTCTGTTCGGTTTGCAGCATCGAGCGGGTGTTGCTCAGCGCCTCGGATTCGCGTTGCAGTGCGGCGCCTTGAATGTCGTGATCGTGCTCGAGTTTTTCCAGCGCCTGGCGAACCTGTTTCAGCTCGGTTTCCAGTGCTTCGCGTTGCTCCTCGAACTGTTCGCGGGCTTGCTCGATGGGTTCCTGTGCTTGTTCTTTCAGGCGCTGGGCGAGTCGAGAGACGAGGGCGGTGAGCTCATCATCGATCGGTTCTGCTGACGCCTCATTCGGCTGGGCACCGTCGTCCAGTTCTTTCAGATAGCGATGGATCGTGGTTTTCGAGCCGGTGTTGCCCATTTCAATGCGTACTGCATCGATGCTTGGGTGTTCGCCACGGGCGAGGATCGCTGTGCGTGCGATTTGCACCAGTGCTTTGGTAATGCCGCCACGGGCCATGTGAACTCCTACGTTTACGTACTGTGGTACATGCCATTTAAGTACGCAGTGTACCATGCTGAAAATATAGGTAAATCTTTGAGATAAAACAGGCGGGATATACTGGTATTACCCAATGTCAGGGGGCAAAATGCGCATCTGCATGCCTGAACCCGTACGCCAGCGAGAAAACTGCCCATGAGTGAGATTGATCGATATCTGCAAGCCGCCACCCGGGACAACACTCGCCGCAGCTATCGCATGGCCATCGAGCACTTCGAGGTGACGTGGGGCGGATTTCTGCCGGCCACTGCCGATAGCGTGGCGCGTTATCTGGTGGCGCACGCTGGCGTGCTGTCGATCAACACGCTGAAGCTGCGCCTGTCGGCGCTGGCGCAGTGGCACAACAGTCAGGGGTTTGCCGATCCGACCAAGGCGCCAGTGGTGCGCAAGGTGTTCAAGGGCATTCGTGCTTTGCACCCGGCGCAGGAAAAACAGGCTGAGCCGCTGCAATTGCAGGATCTGCAGCGCGTGATCGATTGGCTTGAGCAGGAGGTGCAGACGGCCCGGGAAGAACAGGACCGCCCGACCTTGCTCAAGGCGTATCGGGATCGCGCGCTGATTCTGTTGGGCTTCTGGCGCGGCTTTCGCAGCGACGAGTTGTGCCGCTTGCAGATCGAGCATGTGCAGGCGAGTGCTGGCAAAGGAATCACTTTGTATTTGCCGCGCAGCAAGGGCGACCGGGAAAACCTCGGGCAGACTTATCAGGCCCCGGCGCTGCTGAAGCTGTGCCCGGTGCAGGCCTATATCGATTGGATTACAGAGGCTGCGCTGGTGCGCGGCGCGGTGTTCCGCAGCATTGATCGCTGGGGCAATCTGAGCGAGGAGGGCCTGCACGCCAACAGCATTATTCCGCTGCTCCGCCAGGCGTTGCAGCGCGCCGGGATTGTCGCCGCCGGTTATACCAGTCACTCGTTGCGACGCGGTTTTGCAACCTGGGCGCATCAAAGCGGCTGGGACCTGAAATCGCTGATGAGCTACGTTGGCTGGAAGGACATGAAATCCGCCATGCGCTATGTTGAGGTCAGCCCATTCCAGGGAATGGCTCGGATTATGGATAAGCCGGATCAGCCGTAGAGATCGTTTTCTTCTATTAATACAGTCAGCTAATAGCGAAAACAAATCAGCAGTATCAGGTTTGCCAATGAGCCTTCCGTCGAGTGAGTGGGTAGGATTCACCCATCAACTTCATAACCCCTGACGGAGAGTCATCAATGCCTATCATCAACAGCCAAGTAAAACCGTTCAAAGCTACCGCGTTCAAAAACGGCGACTTCGTTCAAGTCTCGGATGCTGACTTGAAAGGCAAGTGGTCCGTAGTGTTCTTCTACCCAGCCGACTTCACCTTCGTGTGCCCAACCGAGCTGGAAGACCTGGCTGACAACTACGCTGAGTTCAAGAAGCTGGGCGTGGAAATCTACAGTGTTTCGACCGACACCCACTTTGCTCACGCTGCCTGGCACAACACTTCGCCAGCCATCGGCAAAATCGAATACACCATGATCGGCGACCCTACCCACGTCATCTCCCGCAACTTCGACGTGCTGATCGAAGAAGCTGGTCTGGCTGACCGTGGCACCTTCGTGATCAACCCTGAAGGCCAGATCAAAATCGTTGAACTGAACGATGGCGGCGTTGGCCGTGACGCTTCCGAGCTGCTGCGCAAGATCAAGGCTGCTCAGTACGTCGCTGCACACCCAGGCGAAGTTTGCCCGGCCAAGTGGAAAGAAGGCGAGGCCACTCTGGCTCCGTCGCTGGACCTGGTCGGCAAGATCTAAGTCTGTGACATGCAACGCAGGGCGGCACGCCGCACCTTCTTAAGTTAGCTGCACCGCCCAATAAAAATGCCCGGGCGAGATTCGCTCGGGCTTTTTTTCGCCTCAAATAAAGGAAATCGCCCGTATGTTGGACGCCAATCTTAAAGCCCAGTTGAAATCGTACCTGGAACGGGTCACCCAACCGATCGAGATCGTTGCATCCCTCGACGACGGTGCGAAATCCCGTGAAATGCTGGACCTGCTGAAAGACGTTGCCAGTCTTTCGAGCCTAATTACCCTGATCGACAGCGGTGACGATGCCCGCAAGCCATCGTTCTCGATCAATCGCCCTGGAGCCGACATCAGTCTGCGTTTCGCCGGCATTCCAATGGGCCACGAATTCACCTCGCTGGTGTTGGCTCTGCTGCAAGTCGGTGGCCACCCGTCGAAGGCCAGCGTTGAAGTGATCGAGCAGATCCGCTCGCTCAAAGGCGAGTTCAGCTTCGAGACTTACTTCTCCCTGTCTTGCCAGAATTGCCCGGACGTCGTTCAGGCGCTGAACCTGATGGCCGTGCTCAACCCGAATATCCGCCACGTCGCCATCGACGGCGCGCTGTTCCAGGACGAAGTCAACGATCGCAAGATCATGGCTGTGCCGAGCATCTACCTCAACGGCGAAAACTTCGGTCAGGGCCGCATGGGCCTGGAGGAAATTCTCGCCAAACTCGACACCGGCGCTATTGAGCGTCAGGCCGAGAAGATCAGCGCCAAAGAAGCCTTTGACGTGCTGGTCGTCGGCGGTGGCCCGGCGGGTGCTTCGGCCGCTATCTACGCCGCACGTAAAGGCATCCGCACCGGTGTCGCGGCTGAGCGCTTCGGCGGTCAGGTGCTGGATACCATGGCCATCGAGAACTTCATTTCCGTGCAGGAAACCGAAGGGCCGAAACTGGCCACGGCGCTGGAAGAACACGTCAAGCAGTACGACGTCGACATCATGAACCTGCAACGCGCCGACAAGCTGATCCCGGGCAAGAACGGCGAGCTGCATGAAGTCCACTTCGCCAGCGGTGCAACCCTGAAAGCCAAGAGCGTGATTCTCGCGACCGGCGCACGCTGGCGCGAAATGAACGTCCCGGGCGAGCAGGAATACCGCAACAAAGGCGTGGCGTACTGCCCGCACTGCGACGGCCCGCTGTTCAAGGGCAAGCGCGTAGCGGTGATCGGCGGCGGTAACTCCGGCGTTGAAGCGGCGATCGATCTGGCCGGTATCGTGGCGCACGTAACGCTGCTGGAATTCGACGTGCAACTGCGTGCCGACGCCGTGCTGCAACGCAAGCTGCACAGCCTGCCGAACGTTACCGTGATCACCAGTGCGCAAACCACTGAAGTCACCGGCAATGGCGAGAAGGTCAACGGCCTGCGCTACAAGGACCGCACTACCGATGAACTGCGCACGGTTGAGCTGGAAGGCATTTTCGTGCAAATCGGTCTGCTGCCGAACACCGATTGGCTGAAGGGCGCCATCGAGCTGTCGCCGCGTGGCGAGATCATTGTCGACAACCGTGGCGAGACTTCCATTGCGGGGATCTTTGCAGCGGGTGACGTGACGACTGTGCCGTACAAGCAGATCGTGATTGCGGTAGGCGAGGGCGCCAAGGCTTCGCTGAGTGCGTTCGATCACTTGATCCGGACTTCGGCCCCGGCGTAACTGCCAGGTCGAAAACAAAAAAACCCATGAGCGATCATGGGTTTTTTATTGCGCGTGGAAAGCCACCCCTCACCCCAGCCCTCTCCCGAGGGAGAGGGAGCCGACCGAGGTGTCTGAAGTCATCCATCGACCTGAGAGAGCCGGTCGATTATGGATTCACCGCCAATCGTTCAAGTCGGCGTAATTCTCCAACATCCCGCAATCAGTCCCCTCTCCCTCTGGGAGAGGGCTAGGGTGAGGGGCTTTCAGCTTTTACAGCGGCGCAGGCTGAATGATCTCGACCCAGTAGCCATCCGGGTCCTTGATGAAGGCCAGGCTCTTCATCCGGCCGTCGGTCAGGCGCTTCTGGAAATCGCAACCCAGCTCTTCAAAGCGTGCACACGCTGCGACGATGTCCGGCACCGAAATGCAGATGTGACCAAAGCCACGCGGATCGGTGTTGCCATTGTGATAGGCGAAGTCGGCATCGTTTTCGGTACCGTGGTTGTGGGTCAATTCGAGAATGCCTGGAATCGATTTCATCCATTCGGTACGCGCAGCAGCATCGGCCGGGATCTGCGCTTTATCGACCAGCGCAAGGAAGTACAGGCTGAATTCGGCTTCCGGGAAATCGCGCTTCTCGACCAGCGAGAAACCCAGGACGCGGGTGTAGAAATCCAGCGACTTGGTGATGTCCTTCACGCGCAGCATGGTGTGGTTGAACACGAAGTTGCGGGTTGCGCTGTCTGGCGTGGCGGTCACGCCGGGGAAAGTGTTCAGTTCGTTGAGGCTCATGGGCCCTCCAATAACAATGGGCGAGTGAATGGGCGCAATGATACGCATGCCGGCCGGCATCGCCAAATGCAAGGCGGGCTTGCCCTGCGCGAGGGCGGGGCTCAGACTTTGCTCTCTACCTTCGAGTGCGTCCGGCAATGATCCGACTGTTCAAATCCGTGTTTGTTTTTTTTGCTTTGTCATTGGCCGTGGTTTTCCCGGCCATGGCCGAACCGAGCATCACCTGGCCGGCGGGCTGGAAGGTTGAAATGTTGCCGGATACCGCGCCGCCAGTCTCGCGGCAAAGGGCGGTGAAGCTCGATGCCGACGGCAATCAGGTGATGGTGATGGAGTTGACCATGACGCAAGTGGAGGCGGGGCATCAGGTCAATTTGCAAGGCGTGTTGCTGGAGATGCGCAAGTCCATCCAGAAGGATTTCTTCCGCAGTGGTTATCAGAGCGTCTGCAACCGAATCCATCCGGCTGCGTTCGGATCATTGACCGCGTTGGAGACGACCTGCACGATCACCGAGAACGGCCGGCACGTATTGTCACAAACGTTGGTGGCCGCCGTGGAAACAGACAAGGCTTATGTACTTTCATATGCCGGTCAGGCTGAGGTTTATAAGGCGAGCGCCGACGACATAGAGGCGGCACGTAACAGCCTGAAATTATAAACGCCCGTACTAACTCGCGGTGTTTTGAATGCCGGAAAGGATTAAGCACAAAGTTTGATTCATCGTTTGCAGCAACATCGCGCAGCAAAATGTTTAGCGTGATGACTCAGTAACGTTACACAATTTTCCAACTTGTTCGATGAAAATCATTTCATTTGTTAGATATTGTCAATAAAAAAGCCCTGCATCGCGCAGGGCTTTTTGTTGGCGTCAGATTAACCGCGCAACCATGAATCCACGGTGGCCGCACCGTACTGTTCTTTCCAGGCTTTCAGGCCGCGATGGTTGCCGCCCTTGGTTTCGATCAGCTCGCCAGTGTGCGGGTTCTGGTAAACCTTGACGACGCGGGCGCGGCGGGTCTTCGGCGCTGGGGCGGCCTGCAGACCGGACTTCGCCGGGTTCGGGTCGAGGATAGCGATGATATCTTTCAGGCCTTTGCCATAGGTTTTCATCAGTCCCTGGAGCTTTTCTTCGAATTCGATTTCTTTCTTGAGCCCGGCGTCATTCTTCAGCGATTCCAGCTGTTTGAGCTGTTCCTGAAGGGCCTTTTCAGCTGCGCGAAATTCAGCGAGTCTGGACAATATCTTTACTCCAATAGTGTGTTTGGCTGATACCAACCGCAAACAAAGCTATAAGCCAAGAGCCTGGAAGCGACTCGGTGATAATTGGCTCACCTGTCAGTCTGGCTCAGGTTGAAAAAATTGTAGTAGTTAATGCGACAAGAGTAAATCCTGATGTTGTCGCCATGTAACAACAATGACTTTTTGTATCAATTTGGTGCGGTTGTTGGGCGAGCTATGCTAATGAGTTAACGATCACTTAATGCGCTGATGAAATCCGCTGCCGGCATCGGTTTGGCAAACAAATAGCCTTGCATGAAATCTACCTGATGCTCCGTCAGGTAATCGGCTTGGGCCTGTGTTTCGACACCTTCGGCAACAATGGCCAGATCCAGCTTTGCCGACAGTTCAATGATGGAGTCGAGAATATGCCGTGATAGCGCATCGATGCCGATCATGGCGACAAAGCTCTGATCGATCTTGAGAAAGTCGACCTTGAAGGCGCGCAAGTAGCCGAGGCTTGAGTGGCCTGTACCAAAATCGTCGATCGCGATTTTCACTCCAAGTGCGTGCAATTGCTCAAACAGTTGCAGGGTCATCTCATTCGGTTCGATCAGCTCGCGCTCCGTCAATTCCAGCACCAGCTCGACGCTGCCGGGCGCAAACGCCGCCAGGAGGTCGCGACAGTCTTCGACCAGTTCCAGATCCTTGCAATGGCTGGCAGTGATGTTGATGCCGATATGGAAAGGTTTGGCGAAGACCGCAGAATGCGGTCCCAGCAGGGCGGCAGTCTGTTGCATCAGCGCGCGGGTCATCGGCACGATCAAGCCTGAATGCTCGGCAAATGGAATGAACAGATCCGGGCGTACGAGGCCCTCTTTCGGGTGATTCCAGCGCATCAGCACTTCAGCGCCGGACCACTGCTTGCTGTCACCGTGAACCACCGGCTGGAAATAAGGAATGAATTCCCCGGCCTCGAGTGCGCGAAGCATTTCGTGACTGGGCGAGTTCGAGCGTTTCTGCACGACATGGCCGATGGCGCCCGAGATCACGCCGAAAAATATCAGCAGGCTGAACAACGGCGGGTAGTTGGCCGCCATGTAACGCCAGGTCTCTCCCTCGGGAAAACCCGCCGACACGTTGAAACCGTATCGTTCGGATTCGAGCATGCTATGCGCGACTGGCAAAGCGGGCAGGGGCCCTTGATGCACTCTGCCGTCGGCGGACAGCCAGTTATCGCCCACTTGCAACATCAGTAATGTCTGGCGGCCGATCAGGCGCAGGATGTTGCTCAGGTGATAACCATCAAGCGTGGTCAGCGCGCCGCCACGACCGTCGCTGAGGCGGTAGATCAACAATGCCGTGTCGGGAGTGACGGGATTGCCGTTCATCAACCACAGTTTGCCTTGATGATAGTCCCCGGCATTGACCGCTTCCTTGAACTGCCCGAACAGTGAGCTGCAGTAGAGCGTGTTGTCCCAGACCAGATTGGTCGAGCGCACGAAGGGGCGTCGGGTCACTTGTTCGCGCAGGGCCAGTTTCACGTCTTCGCAATTTTTCCCGGCCAGAGGCAGCAGAACCCGGGCGGCTTCTGCCGTGTTGTCGAGCATCAGATCGAACTGTTGCAACGCTTGTTCGGCCGTTTCCCCGGCACTTTGCTCCAGCGTTCGTTTTGCCTGCATATAAAGAATCCCACTGCCCAGCACGATTGGCAGCAGACCGGTGAGCAAAGTCACTGCGATTCGGGTGCTGCGTTTGCGGCGGGATCGGTGGGTCAGTGGCATGGACACATCCTGTGGTTTAGAAATCCGACCCGATAAACAATTGAGCCAGAGGTGAGAATAGATGGCAGATGGCGCTTGCGCCGTAGGTAAAAAAGCGGATTTTATACAGAGGGCAGACAGGCCTGGTTACGCTGTGTAGAATCGGGTTACGCATACAATAATAATCGTCTTCTGGCAGCAGAAGCCTCGCCCGCAAGAGCCTTGGGTCGACAATGAAGATATTCGGGTTTCAACTGATCTACGGAGACTTCCTCGCGCGCAGCGTGCGTGGCATCTCCTGCGCGCCGCCCTCCACATCACTTTCCTGACAAATAACCCTGGTTAATTGATAAGAAATGATGAGGCGTCACCATGGCAGATTTATACGAAAACCCAATGGGCCTGATGGGCTTTGAATTCATCGAGTTCGCAGCGCCGACTCCTGGCACACTGGAGCCGATCTTCGAGATCATGGGCTTCACCAAAGTCGCGACCCACCGTTCCAAGAACGTGCACCTGTATCGTCAGGGCGCAATCAACCTGATCCTCAATAACGAACCCAACAGCGTCGCCTCGTACTTCGCCGCCGAACACGGCCCGTCCGTTTGCGGCATGGCGTTTCGCGTGAAGGATTCGCAGAAGGCCTACTCGCGCGCGCTGGAGCTCGGCGCCCAGCCGATTCACATCGAGACCGGTCCGATGGAACTGAACCTGCCGGCAATCAAAGGCATTGGCGGCGCGCCGCTGTACCTGATCGACCGTTTCGGTGAAGGCAGCTCGATCTACGACATCGACTTCGTGTTCATCGAAGGCGTTGATCGCAACCCGGTCGGTGCCGGCCTGAAGATCATCGACCACCTGACCCACAACGTTTATCGCGGTCGCATGGCCTATTGGGCGAACTTCTACGAGAAGCTGTTCAACTTCCGTGAAATCCGTTACTTCGACATCAAAGGCGAATACACCGGCCTGACCTCGAAGGCCATGACCGCACCGGATGGCATGATCCGCATTCCGCTCAACGAAGAGTCGTCGAAGGGCGCCGGGCAGATCGAAGAGTTCCTGATGCAGTTCAACGGTGAGGGTATCCAGCACGTTGCGTTCCTCACCGACGACCTGATCAAGACCTGGGATCAACTGAAGAAAATCGGCATGCGCTTCATGACCGCGCCGCCGGATACCTACTACGAAATGCTCGAAGGTCGCCTGCCGAATCACGGTGAGCCGGTCGATCAGCTGCAATCGCGCGGTATCCTGCTCGATGGCGCATCGGAGCAGGGCGACAAGCGTCTGCTGCTGCAGATTTTCTCGGAAACCCTGATGGGGCCGGTGTTCTTCGAATTCATCCAGCGCAAGGGCGATGATGGTTTCGGCGAGGGCAACTTCAAGGCCCTGTTCGAATCGATCGAGCGTGACCAGGTGCGTCGTGGTGTGTTGACCACCGAGTAATCTGAAACGAAAAAATCCCGGCCTGCAGAAATGCAGGGCCGGGATTTTTTTGCTTCATACAAAACCTGTGGGAGCGAGCCTGCTCGCGAATGCGGACTTTCATTCAACAGTCATGTTGACTGGTCTGACGACTTCGCGAGCAGGCTCGCTCCCACATTTGTCTTGTGTTGCATTCAAGAGCGGCGTTGGCGCATCAAGTGTTTGAAGCCTTCGAACACCAGCACCACAACCGCCAGCCAGATCGGGATGTAAGTCAGCCACTCGCCCGACTTGATGCTCTCTCCCAGCAACAATGCCACCGCGAGCAACAGCACCGGTTCGACATAACTCAACAACCCAAACAGACTGAACGGCAGCAAGCGGCTGGCGATGATATACACCACCAGCGCAGACGCACTGATCAGGCCGAGCAGTGGAATCAGCCACATCAGCCCCGGATATTGATCGAACACGGCCAGGCCCTGTTCGCCGCCCTGCACAAACCAGTAGGCGACCGGCAGCATCAGGGTCATGTCGACCCACAGGCCACCGAGGTTGTCGGTTTGCAGGTATTTGCGCAGTACGAAGTACAGCGGATAACCGACCACGACCATCAGCGTCGCCCAGGAAAATCCGCCAACCTGATACAGCTCGTTCAACACGCCAAGACTGGCGAAAAATACCGCGATTTTCTGCAGGTAAGACAGGCTCTCGCCATAGGCAATCCGCCCGGTCAGCACCATCGCCAGTGGCAACAGGAAATAGCCCAGTGATACATCCAGGCTGTAATCATTGAGCGGTGCCCACATGAACAGCCACAGCTGAACCCCGAGCAGGGCTGAAGAAACCAGCAGCCCGGCAATCAGCTTCGGCCTGGCTGCCATCAATCGGAACAGCTCCAGCACCCGCCGCCATTCCCCGGAAACCAGCATGAACACCGTCATGCACGGCACGGTCAGAAGCATGCGCCAGCCGAAGATTTCCACGCCGCTCAGAGGGGTCAGCAGCGACGTGTAGTAATACATGACGGCAAACAGCACGGAGGCTGAAACCGATAGAGCGATACCTTTAGACAAACTGTCCTCGCGACGTGATGGTTGAACGGGGCGCGCAGGATACGTGGTTTTTGTGCTGAATATTGAGCGGATGCTCATTATTTCCCACATCCTGGAGCCAAGCACAAAACCTGTGGGAGCGAGCCTGCTCGCGAAGAGGCCAGCAGATTCAGCATAGATGTTGCGTCGGCTGGCGCTATGCATGATTGCATCGCTTAAACGCAAAAGATCGCAACCTTCGGCAGTTCCTACAGGGAACGCATTCCACAGTAGCTGCCGAAGGCTGCGATCTTTTGATCTGCGCGTCTGATTAGGCCCGCAACCTCCCCGTCATCCGCAACGCCAGCAGACTCCCGCCGACGATCACCGCCGCCAGCACGTACAACGCTGCATCCGTCGAACCCGTGCTGTCCTTGACCCAACCCACCAGGTACGGGCTGAGGAACCCGGCCATCTGCCCCATCGAGTTGATCAGCGCCAGCCCACCAGCCGCTGCGCCCGCGCTCAGCATGGCGGTCGGCACCGGCCAGAACATCGGCAGACCGGTCAGTGCGCCCATGGTCGCTATGGTCAGGCCGAGAATCGCAATCGCCGGATTGGCCGCGAAATTCACCGCGATCACCAGCCCGACAGCGCCCATCAGCATCGGTACCACCAAGTGCCAGCGGCGCTCCTTGCGCAAGTCCGCCGAGCGGCCGACGACCAGCATGAACACCGCCGCGAGCAGGTACGGAATCGCACTCAGCCAGCCGATCACCAGGTTGTCGCTGAAGCCGAGGTTCTTGATGATCGACGGCAGCCAGAAGTTGATCGCGTACACGCCGCTCTGGATGCAGAAATAGATCAGGCCGAAGGCCCAGATCGCTGGGTTCTTGAACACCGCGAGCAGCGAGTCGGTGGCGGTTTTCGGTTTGTTGGCGAGGTCTTCGGCGTGGTCGGCTTCGAGCACCGAACGTTCATGGGCGGTCAGCCATTTGGCATTGGCGAAGCTGTCGCTCAACAGGAAATACGCCAGTGCGCCGAGGATCACCGTCGGAATGCCTTGCAGGAGGAACATCCACTGCCAGCCGGCCAGGCCACCCTGGCCAGCGGCGAAGTGGTTGAGAATCCAGCCGGAAAACGGGCTGCCGAGCAAACCGGAGACCGGGATTGCCGACATGAACAACGCCATGATCCGGCCACGGCGGAAGGTAGGGAACCACTGCGAGAGATACAGCACGACGCCCGGGAAGAACCCGGCTTCAGCGGCACCGGTGAAAAAGCGCAGGGTGTAGAACTCGGTCGGGGTGGTGACGAACAACAGGCAGGTCGACAGCGTGCCCCAGGTGATCATCATCAAGGCAATCCAGCGCCGAGGACCGAAGCGGGTCAGTGCCAGGTTGCTCGGCACGCCGCACAGCACATAACCGATGAAGAAAATCCCGGCGCCGAGGCCGTACACCGTTTCGCTGAATTTCAGTGCATCGAGCATCTGCAGTTTGGCGAAGCCGACGTTGACCCGGTCGAGGTAGTTGAACAGATAGCAGATGAAAATGAAGGGAATCAAACGCAGGGTGATGCGTTTGTAGACGGCGTTTTTACCGTCGTCGATGGTCTGGGTAGCTGCGGCGCTCTGCGACATAGCGGCTCTCTCTTTATTATGATTTTTTGCGATGCAAAGGGTAACGTTGATCGCCCTGAGAGTCTCGGCCACCTTTGGCCGGATTGTCTTTGTGCCTGAGCACAGGGTTTGCCGCCAGACCCTGTGCGGCTGAACAACCGTTCGTGCCTGAACTGAAGGATTGCCGCCGCTATGTTCGAACTCGATCACGACCTTGCCCAAGACATCGTCGACCGGGCCATGGCCATTTTGCCGTACAACGTCAATGTCATGGACAGTCAGGGCCTGATCCTCGGCAGCGGTGAACCGGAACGCATCAACACCCGGCATGAAGGCGCGCAACTGGTGCTGGCCAACGGGCGTGTGGTGGAAATCGACGCGCAGACGGCGGTGCATCTCAAAGGTGTGCAACCGGGGATCAATCTGCCGCTGCTGCTCGATCAGCGCTTGATCGGCGTGCTCGGCATCACCGGCGAGCCGGAGCAATTGCGCACCTACGCCGAGCTGGTGCGCATGACCGCTGAAATGCTGGTCGGCCAGCGCAACCAGCAGGCCGAGCAACAATGGCGACGGCAGCGTTGCGATGATCTGCTGGCGTTGCTGCTGAGCGAGGCGGGGGATTCGCCGCGTCTGATCGATGAGGCGCAGCAACTAGGGCTCAAGCCGCAATTGACCCGGGTGCCGTATTTGTTTGAGCTGGGTCTTGAGCACGGCCCGGGGCAAACCGTCGAGGCACTGAGTGCGTGGCTGACCTCGCGTTACCCGGACAGTTGGTGCGTGAGTTCGGCGAAGTCTTCGTTGTTGTGGTGTCGCCCGGCGAGCCAGAACGTCGAGCATGATCGCCTGCTGGAAAAACTCGATGGCCTCGGCTGGAAGATTTTGCGCATCGCCGTCGGCGGGCAGGCGGATGGTCTGGCCGGGTTGCGTCGCTGTTACCGACGAGTCGGCGATTTGCTCGCTTATGGTCGTGACGTGCTGCCGAATTCGAGACTGCTGACGCTCAATCGTTATCGCTTGCCGGTCATGCTGTGGCGTCATCGCAACGATGATGCGCTGGACGAACTGCTCAAGCCGCTGCGCCAGGTCATCGCCAAGGACAGCAACGGCCAGTTGCTTGCGACCCTGCGCAGTTGGTGCGAGCACGACGGGCAGAGTCAGGCCTGTGCCGAGGCGTTGGGCATTCATCGCAATAGTCTGCGTTATCGCATGGAGCGGATTGCCGAGTTGAGCGGGGTTGATCCGTTGAAGCTAGATGGGATGCTGGCGTTGTATCTTGGGGTGCAGCTGCTGCCGCAGACTGATCCATTGCCATGAGTTGTCCTTGAGGCCGCCATCGCTGGCAAGCCAGCTCCCACAGGTCAGAAGGCGTTCATAACTTCCATAGTCACCGCAGAACCCTGTGGGAGCTGGCTTGCCAGCGATGAGGTCGGTACGACCAACACATATCTTTTGTGGAAATGAACAATAAACGTCGACGCCACTTGTGCAGCCGACCGGCGTCAACGCTCACGACCGCTGGCAGCATGAATGCCACTGCAACCGGAGAATTCCCATGAAGATCGTCATCGCCCCCGACTCGTTCAAGGACAGCCTGAGTGCCCAAGGCGTTGCCGAAGCCATTGCCCTCGGACTGGCGCAGGTCTGGCCGCAGGCGACGCTGATCAAATGCCCGATGGCCGATGGCGGCGAAGGTACGGTCGAGTCGATTCTCGCAGCCTGCGAAGGTGAGTTACGCCGCACCCGCGTGCGCGGTCCACTGGGCGCGCCGGTCGAAGCCGCATGGGGCTGGCTGCCGCACAACCACACCGCGATCATCGAAATGGCCGAGGCCAGCGGTCTGCAACTGGTCCCGCCGGGACAGCGCGATGCCTGCATCAGCAGCACCTTTGGCACAGGTGAATTGATTCGTGCAGCGCTGGATGCCGGCGCGCAACGGGTGATTCTGGCGATTGGCGGCAGCGCGACCAATGACGCCGGCGCCGGGGCGATGCAGGCGCTGGGGGTGAAGTTGCTGGATGCGCAGAATCAGTCGCTGGTGCCCGGCGGCCTGGCCTTGGCGCAACTGGCGCGACTGGATCTGAGTGGACTTGATCGACGTCTGGCCGATGTGCGTTTCGACATCGCCGCTGATGTCAACAATCCGCTCTGCGGCCCTCACGGCGCCTCGGCCATTTTCGGCCCGCAGAAAGGCGCATCGCCTGCGCAGGTTGAGCAGCTCGATCAGGCGCTGGGGCACTTCGCCGAGCTTTGCGCGCAAGCATTGGGCAGGGACGTGCGCGATGAACCGGGCAGCGGCGCGGCGGGTGGTCTGGGGTTTGCGGCCAAGGCTTTTCTCGGTGCGCAGTTTCAGGCGGGCGTCGAGGTGGTAGCGGAACTGGTCGGGCTCGCTGACGCGGTCAAGGGTGCGGATCTGGTGATTACCGGAGAAGGCCGCTTCGATGCGCAAACCCTTCGCGGCAAAACGCCGTTCGGTGTTGCGCGAGTTGCCAAACAACACGCTGTGCCGGTGATTGTGATCGCCGGGACCTTGGGCGAGGGCTACCAGGAACTCTATCAACACGGCATCGACGCCGCTTTCGCCGTGACCAGCGGACCGATGACACTCGAACAAGCCTGCGCCGAAGCACCGCGCCTGCTGCGTGAACGCGCCACCGATATTGCTCGGGTCTGGCAACTCGCCGCCCAACGCTGATCGGCTTGCCTATGTAGGAGCTGTCGAGTGCAACGAGGCTGCGATCTTTTGACTTTTAAAAGCAGGATCAAAAGATCGCAGCCTCGTTGCACTCGACAGCTCCTACCAAGGGCAGCGGAGCAGTTTTTGATTGTTGCCACGTCCTGAAAAATATTTACCGCAGACCCGAAACCTTCCTCAAGCCTGGCCGATACAACGGTCAGGCGCACACAAAACCACAACTCAGTGCCGCCGGACTGTCGCCCGCTATGGGCCAGTGCTCACGGCATGGACGCTCGCAGTTTCTTTCTTTCGAGAGTCCGACCATGTCCCTGCGTAACCTGAATATCGCGCCCCGTGCTTTCCTCGGTTTTGCCTTTATCGCCTTGTTGGTGATTGTCCTCGGCGTGTTCGCGGTCAGCCGCATGACGGTCATTCGTCAGGCGTCGGTCGACATGGACACCAACCAATTGCCAAGCGTGACCCACCTCAGCGTGGTCACGGAAAACGTCCTGCGCATGCGCATTCTCTCGTTCCGTGTGCTGGTCAATCGCGAACCGGCCAGCCTGCAAGAGGCAGAAACCCGCATCGCGGTGCTCGTCGACAAGGTGCGCAAAGCGCAGGCCAGCTACGCTGCGTTGCCGGCAGGCCCTGAAGAGCGCGCGGTCTTCCAGACGTTTTCGACGACGCTCGATAATTACCTGCAAGCGCAGAATCAGATGATTGAGCTGTCGCGCAAGGGCGATCTGGAAGCGATGCGCGCGTTGATCAACACGCGCATCAAGGAAGGCACCGATCAGATGGGCGAGCAGCTCAACAAGCTGATCGGCATGAATACCGCCGGGGCCAGAGCGGCGGCCATTAAGGCCGGTGAAAACTATGACAGCGCCATCACCGGGATCATCATCGTCGCCGTGATTGCGGCGCTGGCCACCGTGTTGCTCGCCTGGTTGCTGACCCGCAGCATCGTCACGCCGCTCAACCGCGCCGTGCTCGCTGCGCAAACCATTGCTGGCGGTGACCTCAGTAAAGCCATCGAAGTCGACGGCAAGGACGAACCGGCGCGCCTGCTCGAAGCCTTGGCCGCGATGCAGACCAACCTGCGCAAAACCATCGAGCAGATCGCCGGTTCCGCCACGCAACTGGGCGCCGCTGCCGAAGAACTCAGCGCGGTCACCGAAGAAGCGTCGCGCGGGTTGCAGCAGCAGAACAACGAAATCGAACAGGCCGCCACGGCCGTCAACGAGATGACCGCTGCGGTGGAAGAAGTGGCGCGCAATGCCGTTTCGACTTCCGAAGCTTCCAATCAGTCGACCCACGCCGCCCGCGAAGGTCGCGATCAAGTGGTGAAAACCGTCGACGCGATCCAGACCATGACCCACGACGTGCAGAACACCGCGCAGATGATCGAAGGCCTCGCCGCGCAGGGCCGTGACATCGGCAAGGTGCTGGACGTGATTCGTGCCATCGCCGAGCAGACCAACTTGCTGGCGCTCAACGCTGCGATTGAAGC
Source organism: Pseudomonas sp. FP1762 (assembly GCF_030687105.1). Taxonomy (NCBI): domain Bacteria; kingdom Pseudomonadati; phylum Pseudomonadota; class Gammaproteobacteria; order Pseudomonadales; family Pseudomonadaceae; genus Pseudomonas; species Pseudomonas sp. FP1762. The sequence goes on along the minus strand of NZ_CP117458.1, from coordinate 3,318,092 downwards.
CGCGCGTGCCGGCGAGGCTGGCCGTGGCTTTGCCGTGGTGGCTGATGAAGTGCGAGCCTTGGCCCATCGCACCGCGCAGTCGACCCAGGAAATCGAGAAAATGGTTGCCGGCATCCAGAACGGCACTGGTGAAGCGGTCTCCTCGATGCAGCAAAGCAACCAGCGTACCCAGTCCACTCTGGAAATGGCCCGCGCGGCTGGCGTGGCACTGGAGCAGATCACGCAATCGATTCACCAGATCAACGAACGCAACCTGGTCATCGCCAGCGCGTCGGAAGAGCAGGCGCAAGTCTCGCGCGAGGTCGATCGCAACCTGGTCAATATTCGCGACCTCGCCACGCAATCGGCCGCCGGGGCCAACCAGACCAGCGCCGCGACCCACGAGCTGTCGCGACTGGCAGTGGATTTGAACGCGATGGTGGCGCGTTTCGTGATTTGAGATACGGTGAAGGCTGGAAACCGCGCTAACAGGAGACGTACATGCGCTATTCAGCCTTGACCCAACGAATCGCCGGGGAGGGTGCCGCTGCCTGGCAGATTCACGACCGAGCGCTGGAACTGCGCGCCGAGGGCGTTGATGTTTTGTTGTTGAGCGTCGGCGATCCGGATTTCGATACGCCGTTGCCGATCGTCCATGGCGCGATCGATAGCCTGTTGGCCGGCGATACCCATTACGCCGATGTGCGTGGGCGGTTTGAGCTGCGCAGGCTGATTGCCGAGCGTCATCGCCAGCGCAGTGGTCAACGGGTTGATCCTGATCAGGTGATTGTCCTGCCCGGCGCACAATGCGCGGTGTACTCGGTGGCGCAGTGCCTGCTCGATCCGGGCGATGAAGTGATCGTCGCCGAGCCGATGTACGTCACTTACGAAGGTGTGTTTGGCGCCTGCGGTGCCAAGGTGATTGCGGTGCCGGTACGCCCCGACAACGGTTTCCGTGTCGACCCGGCCGATGTTGCCGCGCGCATTACCCCGCGAACGCGCGCCATGCTGCTCAACAGTCCGAACAACCCCAGCGGCGCGAGTTTGCCCTTGCTGATCTGGCAGGAGCTGGCAGCGCTGTGCATTCGTCATGATCTGTGGTTGATCAGCGATGAGGTGTACAGCGAGCTGTTATATGAAGGCGAGCACATCAGCCCGGCGAGCCTGCCGGGCATGGCCGAGCGCACCGCGACGATCAACAGTCTGTCGAAATCCCATGCGATGACCGGTTGGCGTATCGGCTGGATGATCGGCCCGAATGCCTTGGCCGAGCATCTGGTGAATCTGTCGCTGAGCATGCTCTTCGGTCTGCCGGATTTTGTACAGAAGGCCGCGCAAGTAGCGCTGCAAAGTGATCTGCCGGAAGTCTCTCAGATGCGCGAGGAATACCGCTTGCGGCGCGATCTGGTGTGCGAGCGTTTGCACGGTTGCCCTGGGTTGCAGCCGATTCGCCCGGATGGCGGCATGTTCGTGATGGTCGATGTGCGCCAGACTGGCCTCGGCGCCCAGGCATTTGCCGAGCGCTTGCTGGAAGGTTACGGGGTATCAGTGTTGGCCGGTGAAGCGTTCGGGCCGAGCGCGGCGGGGCATATTCGCATCGGGCTGGTGGTGGATCGGGTCAAACTGGCGGATGCCTGCGCGCGGATTGCGTTGTGTGCGGTGCAGCTGTTGCAGGCGCGCAGTGCCTGAGGGTCTTGCATTGCCTGAACCGGCGCCTTGCTGATCGTTCCCACGCTCCGCGTGGGAATGCCTCTAGGGACGCTCCGCGTTCCAACTTTCGGAAGGGACGCGGAGCGTCCCGGGCTGCATTCCCACGCTGAGCGTGGGAACGATCAGCATCAAGGATTCACCAGATTCGCCGGCCGCTGTCCATTCAACGCCGCCAACAGATTCTCCACCGCACACCGCGCCATTGCCTCACGCGTTTCATGAGTCGCCGAGCCCATGTGCGGCGTCGCCACCACGTTGCTCAACTGCAACAACGGCGAGTCATGATTCAACGGCTCGCGCTCGAACACATCCAGCCCCGCCGCGCGAATCCGCTTGCTGCGCAACGCCTCGATCATCGCCGCCTCATCAACCACCTTTCCCCGCGAGATATTGATGAAAATGCTTTCCGGCCGCATGAGCGCAAATTGCTCGGCGCCGATCAAACGTTCGGTCTGCGCCGTCAGCGGCAAGGTCAGGCAAATGAAATCGGCCTGCTGGAGCAACTCTTCGAGGCTGCGATATTGTGCGTCGAAACGCTCCTCGACCGCCGGTTTGCGCGACTGGCTGTGGTAGATCACCGGCATGCCGAAACCGAAATGCCCGCGCTGGGCCAAGGCTTCGCCGATTCGGCCCATGCCGATGATGCCCAGCGTCTTGCCGTGCACATCGGTGCCGAAATGCGCCGGGCCGATGTTGCGGCTCCACTGCCCGCCACGGACCATGTTCGCCAGTTCGACCACCCGCCGCGCGGCAGCGAGGATCAGGGCGAAACCGGTGTCGGCGGTGGTTTCGGTGAGCACGTCGGGGGTGTTGGTCAGCAGAACCTTGCGCCGATTCAGATACTCGATGTCGTAGTTGTCAACACCCACCGAGACGCTGGCAATCGCCTCCAGCTGCGGCGCCAGATCGAGCAACGCCGCATCCAGTTTCAGGCTGGCGCCGAGCAAACCGTGGGCGCGGGGCAGGGCATCGCGCAACTGCATGAGGCCATCGGCGTCGAGGCTTTCGATCAGCGTCACGTCAAACTGCTCTTGCAGGCGCGCCATCAGCGCGGGCGAAAGTTTCTTGTACAGCACGACCTGTTTTTTCATGGCAAAAGTCCTTTCAGGAATGCGCCGGCACACGCGGTGTGGCGGCGGCTTTGGCGACGACGCGATCACTGGCGCCGGGCTTGAGGAAAATCGTCAGTACCACCGACAGCAGCAGCGCGCCGCTCATCAGCAGATAGGAAGCGCCGGGCGAACCGGTGGAGCTGTTCAGATAGCCGACCAGATACGAGCCGCCAAAAGAACCGAGCGCGCCCATGCTGTTGATCAGCGCCATGGCGCCACCGGCAACGTTGGCCGGCAGGATCTCCGGGACGATGGCGAAGAACGGCCCGTATGGCGCGTACATGCAGGCGCCGGCAATGACCAGCAGCGTGTACGACCACCAGAAGTGTTCGGCGCCCAAGGCATAAGAGCCGTAGAACGCGATGGAGGCGATCAGCAGCGGCGGCCAGACGAAGCGTTTGCGCTTCTGCAATTTGTCCGAACCCCACGACACCGCGAGCATGCCGATCACGGCCGCCAGATACGGCAGCGCCGACAGCCAGCCAGCCTCGATCATGTCCATCTGCGCGCCGGCCTTGAGGATCGATGGCAGCCACAAAACGAAACCGTAGACGCCGATGCTCCAGCAGAAAAACTGCAGCGCCAGGATTATCACCTTCGGCGAGCGGAACGCCTCGGCGTAGTTCTTCACCGCTTTGATCCCGACCTGCTCAGCGGCCAGCGCGCTTTCCAGATCGTGTTTTTCCTGCTCATTGAGCCACTTGGCCTGGGCCGGGCGGTCGTCGGCCAGACGCCACCAGATAAACGCCCACAGCACCGCCGGCAGACCTTCAATGATGAACATCCAGCGCCAGCTGAAATGCTGCACCAGATAGCCCGACACCACCGACATCCACAGCATCGTCACCGGGTTACCGAGGATCAGAAAGGTGTTGGCCCGCGAACGTTCGGCACGGGTGAACCAATGGCACAGATACACCAGCATCGCCGGCATCACCGCCGCTTCGACCACGCCGAGCATGAAGCGAATGACGATCAGCCAATAGGCGTTGGACACCACGCCGGTCAACGTGGCCAGACCACCCCAGAGGATCAGGCTGACGAAAATCAGCTTCTTGACGCTGTGCTTTTGCGCGTAGATCGCGCCGGGAACCTGGAAGAAAAAGTAACCGAGAAAGAACAGCGCACCGAGCAGCGAGGACAGACCCGGTGTAATCATCAGGTCTTCGGCCATGCCCGACGCGGCGGCAAAACCGTAGTTGGCGCGATCAAGATAGGCCAAGCTGTATGTGATGAACACAATCGGCATGATGTACCACCAGCGGCGGGTGGCGAGGGTTGCAGTTTTCATCGGTGTGACTCCTGAGCTTGTTGTTTTTGTCGCAGCAGGTTCATTGATTTGCGGTGATCAGGCGGGCCTCTTCGCGAGCAGGCTCGCTCCCACAGAGGATTGCATTCCAAATGTGGGAGCGAGCCTGCTCGCGAAGGCGGATTCAAATTCAACCGATAACTCTTGGCGAGTCGGCAACCCCTCCATGTCGCCACGACTCTGCACCGCGCGACTGCCAATCCAGTTCGCCCGCTGCACGGCCTCGGCAAAACTCTGGTGCTCGAGCAGGGCGCTGATCATGCCGACCGCAAAGCCATCTCCGGCACCCACGGTATCGACCACGTTGCTCACCGGCACGCCGGCAACGAAGCCCTGATCCAGCTGCGTGCGGTAGTAAGCACCCGCAGGCCCGAGCTTGATCGCCACGGCCTCGGCGCCCTGATCCAGATAGAACGCAGCAATGTCGGCCGGGTCGTCGAAACCGGTGAGCAAGCGACCTTCACTCAACCCCGGCAGGACCCAGTGGGCAAGGGCGGCGAGGCGGTTGATCTGGCGGATCATCTCGCCCTCGCTGGCCCACAGGCTCGGGCGCAGATTCGGGTCGAATGACACGCTGCGCCCGGCGTTGCGCATCCGGGTCATCAGCTCGAAGGACATTTCCCGGCTGGAGCCTGACAGCGCCGGCGGAATACCGGTGGCGTGCAAATGGCGGGCGCTCAGCAGGTTGTCGCTGATGGAGTTCGGCGACAAATGACTGGCCGCCGAACCGCGCCGGAAATATTCGACCTGCGGGTCGCTGCCATCGTCGTTGCGCGATTTGAACTGGAAACCCGTTGGCTGGTTTTTATCGACTTCGACGTGGCTGCAATCCAGACCTTCCTTGATCAGCGTCTCGACCACAAAGCGTCCGAGTGAATCGTTACCCACCCGGCTCAGCCACGCGACGTTGAAACCCAGGCGCGACAAGCCGATCGCGACGTTGCTGTCGGCCCCGGCAATCCGTTTGTGAAACTGCTCGACCTTGGCCAGATCGCCGGTCTGCTCGGCGACGAGCATTGCCATGGTTTCACCGAAAGAAAGAATATCGATCTCAGACATGAGCTGGCTCCAGGCGCGATTGACCGAGGCGGGCGAGGGCGGCGACGTGTTCGCGGGTCAGTTGCACCAGGTCATCGCCTTGCAGCGGGTATTCGGCGGCGCGCATAACGCCTTGGTCCATGTGCCGCAGCAGTTGTTCCCACAGATGCAGATCGCTGATGGCCGGCGGTACGGCGATCAGTTTGCCGTCGGCGCGGCGCGCAACGGCTTTGCAATGCACATAACCGACGTGACGGCCGAGCGCGCGTGCGGCGCTGGCGGCGGACTGGTCCTGCCAGTGCCAGTTGCCAATGTCGAAGGTCATCTTGATCGGCAGGTTGTACTGCTCGACGGCGGCAAAGAAACGCTGGAACGGCTCGATACGTCCGCCGTGCAAGGTCTGGTCGTTCTCCACCAGCAGTTGCACCGGGCTTTGCTTGAGTCGCTCGGCCAGTGCCTGCAAGTCAGAGTTGTCGGTGAAATAACCGAGGGACACTTTCAGCCATTTCGAGCCAAATGCCTGGGCCTGCTGCAGCGCGGTAATCAGTTCGGGATTTGGCTGCGCTTGCCCTGCGAGCCAGAGTTCGGTGGGTGAGGAATAAATGCTTTGCAGGCCCTGCGCCTGGGTAGCCTGAGCCAGTTGCGCCGGGTCTTCACGGGTCAGCAGCTCTTCACGCCACTCGATGCGATTCGCCCCGGCTGCCGCGAGGATGTCGATAAAACAATCCTGCCCACGCTGGCGCACGAGCTCGGCGCCGTAGCTGGACAGACTGATGGAAACGGCTGGTTTATTCATTGTTATTGACCTCTGAAACCGGTTTCATTTTTGTTCAAAAAAAATCAGGTGATTCTGTAGTGTTTTTGCAGGCCCTTTGGCGAGCAGGCTCGTCCCCACATTTGCAACACGGTCACCTGTGGGAGCGAGCCCGCTCGCGAAAGCGCCAGATCAGACGCCGGCAATCCCTCGGGTCGAACCCCGCTCAATCAGCACCGGCGCAAAATCCACAATTCGCGCCACCTCATCATCCCCGCGCAAGCGCTTGAGCAGACACTCAAACGCCCGCGCGCCTATCTCTTGCGTCGGCTGTGCCAGCGCGGTAATCCCGCTGCCCACCAGCGGATACCAATCCAGATCATCCAGGGCAAGCAGCCCGACATCCTCGAACAAGCGCACACCGAGTGCGCGCAACGCGTGAGTCGCCGCCAACGCCGCCACGCCATTGGCGCAAAACAGTGCTTTCGGGCCATCACCGGGTGTGTTTAAAAAGGTTTGAAGTTGCGCGTTCAGATCATCACCGGTTTCCAGCACCGCCCCAGTCAGGGTCGAGCGCTGAGCAATCTGCGCCTGAAAACTGCTGACCCGTTCGATCCGCGAACTGGTGCCGTCAAATGGTTCGGTGACCAGCAATAAATCCCGATATCCGCGCTGCTCAAGGTGCGCGAGCGCCATCTCTACTGCTTGCGAGTTGTTCAACCCGACCATGTCGCTGTCGAGCCCGTCGACCTTGCGATCCACCAACACCATAGGCATCTCGCGGCGCAGCTCGTGCAATTCGTCACGGTGATGGCCCAGCGTGTTCACGATCAGCCCTTCGATGTTGTACGAGCGCAACAGCGCCAGATGCTGGCGTTCCTGCTCATCATCGCGATCGGTGTTGCACACCACCAGGCTGTAGCCGTGCGCACGGCAGGCGGTTTCCACCCCGTGCATCACGGCAATCGAATAGGGGTTACGGATATCGGCGACGAGCATGCCGATCAGCCGAGTGCGCCCGCGTTTCAGGCCGCGGGCCATTTGGTTGGGGCGGTAACCGAGTTCATCAATCGCCTGCTCGATGCGCCGGGCAATGGCATCGGAGAGCAGCGCGCGGTCGTCGCCAATGAAGCGCGAGACGCTGGCCTTGGATACACCAGCGCGTTCGGCAACATCAAGCATGGTCACGCGGCTGCGCTGGGCGGCGGAGAAGTCGTTCAATGGGTCAGACCTTATTTTTGAAATGTAGCGTTTTAACGGCATGGATACCGCTGAAACCGGTTTCAGAAGACACTATCTGACCGTGAGCCGTCAACCTTCAAATGCAGCGGAAGCAGTCACGGCAAAATGGATTTCCGACAAACGGTTGCTTTACCTGTCAGATCTGACAGTAGGCATCTTTCCAATACCAGCGCTTAATTTCTTTCAGGCCTAGATGACCAGCCAGTGAGAAATTCCATGCCGATCGAAACGCCGATTACCTCCAGCGATCCATTGAATCCCGGCGTGCTTCTGAGCCTGCCACGAGTGGAAGGCGTCGATCCGCTTGACCCGGCCGGAACATTGCCGCCGGACGCAAAACAGGTGGGCATCGTTTGTATTATTGACCGCTGGCCGAACTTTCCTGTTTCAGGCGTGAATAAAGATCGTGTTGAAATTTTCATTGTTGGTAACCCTGATTTCGTCGCCTTTGGCGAGTATGGGGCCGCGGACGATGCGCCGGAGTTTCGTATTCCAGTAGCTCCCGAGAAACTTCCGGATGTGGCTACGTTTGAGCTTTTCTACACAGTACGTTCGATCAACCCTACTACGTCACCTTCACGACGCCTGACTTTTGCGATAGTTAAGCCGCCGCAACTTTTGAAGGAGGTTACTTTTCCCGATGCGGATGCCTGGGGATATATCGGATGTTACAAGAACCATCCCGACGATCCGGAAGCCTTGTTTATCTGGGAAGGGGTACGTATCGAAATTCCTTTCGATGACTTGTTTCAGCTTGCGGATGTCCTCAGCCTGGATTGGCAGGCATGGGATTCTTTAAACGGGTCGGGAAACCCTTTGACACAGGTGTTTAACTTTACTGAGGTTGTGACAGATGTTGTGACCAAGGAGCCAGTGAAGATTGTAATCAAGCCCTTTGCTTCACATATAGAACCCATGGAGGAAAACGATTCGGCCTTAGTTAATTACCAACTATTGCGCGACGGTGTACCTATCTTTCGCTCGTTTACCGGGCTGGTGAAGGTAGACAGGAAAATTCCGGGAGAAAGCAAGTATTGCTCGGATGCAAGTTGGATGAAGTGATCAGGCCGCAACAGTAGCAGCGATATTACGACTGCAGTTGGCGACATTCGCCATTGTCGAAGATGCATGGATCAAAAAACATTTTCTACGCAATGGAGAAGGCACATGACAAGTATTCAAACTGCGGAGTCAGGCACACCCTTGGGCGTTCTGGTCGCACCTACCCCCGAATTGCCAGACGGGCGCGGCACGAACAAGGACATCATTCCGATAGCTGCGATACCTGTGGGCGCCGCGCTGACACTTATGGTCAAGACCAATGTGTGGTCGAATCCTAACAGCAGAGATCAGATCGCCCTTGACGTTACGCGAACCCAGCCTCCTGCCAATCCGCTGCCGACAGACTTCACGCGGTTAAACAGGGTAAACCTCGGCGACGTGGCCAGCCGTCCTGTAGATTTTCCGATCACAGTGCCTACCGAATTTCTGGGTGAGGATGCAACCCCGGTGGGGCCGACGCCGATCTGGGTGCGTAGCGTGCTGTATGAGCGGGGGCTCAACCCGCTGACCGGTCCGGTGATGAAGTTTTTTATCGACCGTACTGGTGCCTGGCAAGCGAAACCTGCACAAACAGGTACAAATCCAGGACAGGTTCCAGGCGCCAGAACAATTCCGCCAGCCACCTTTCCAAATGCCCCCGGGGATCTGGATGACACATGGGCGGGTCAGCCAGGTAACGAAGGGGGATTGCAGGTACAAATTGATACCGGCTACGCCAACGTTCAGCCGGATGACACGTTGACCCTGTACGTGGCAGGTACACGTACCAACCCTCCGCAGGTGCCCCCTTTTTTCAACGGACCGATGCCCACCGATGGCAAGCTGTCCATCCCGACCGCAGAGCTACGCAAGGTAACGAGCGGCCGGGCCTTCATCTGGTTCATCATTACTGACGCTGCTGGCAACCAGAGCGCATGGGGCGTGTATTTCAAAAACGTGCGTTTTCTGCCACTGCCCAAACTGGGCGTCATTACCGTCCCGGCAAACGAAGATGGTCTGATCGATTTAAAAGATGCGCGTGCAGGTGTGAAGGTAAAAGTCAGCCGGTTGGTAGATACAATCGGCACCGACGTAGTGAGCCTGACATACGGCGCTCAACCAGCCCAGGATCTGCCATTCAACGCACTCACGGAGCTGGAGTTCACCATTCCTTGGTCGAGTCTGAGCAAACAATACTTTGATAACCAGACGGGTACGAATTTTGAATTGGACGTGGTCGTCAAAGCTGACTTGATGCGTGGCGGCTTATCCATCGACGACGGATCAACAACTGTCAAAACAGATTTCTCGACGCATCCGCCTTATACCGTCGACCCGACGACCCCGCCCCCTGAAGTTAATCCCGAATTCCGGAAACTGATCGTCCGCGGACAGCCACCTGTCACGGATAACTTACTGGGCCCTCAGGATGTCGATCAGACAGCCAAGGCTCACATCGATGTCTCGCCTGTCACCGCCGGGACGTCGTTTCCCGATCCCGAACCGGGCGATCTGGTTACCCTGAAGTATCTTGGGGATCAAGGCGAAATTATCGTTAATTCCATTCAAATGACTCAGTCGAATATCAATAATGTCGTTCAGATAGATTTGCCATATACCGTTGTCGGTCCGGGTGGTATCGGGCTTAAAGAGGCTTGGTGGACATATGAAAACCCCGCCCGGAATAATACTCAAGACTCGGCAAAGGAGACGGTAACTGTCAATACTGTAGTCATCGTTCTCGATAAGCCAGAATTCCAACGCCCACCTACAGATGGCACCGAAGACCCATACATTATTTGCGAGAGCTTGACGGGGGATGATCACGTTGCGACGTTCAAGATCAAACCTAATGATCATTTCACCGATGGGATGAATATCACATTCAATTGGCAAGGCTGGCATGACGATAAATACACCATAGACGCACCGCCGGATACGGTTTTTTCCGATACTCGTGCGATCACTTCGCTCGAGTTAACGGAGGGGATGCTTTGGGAAGTGCCATACGCACCTTTTATTCGTAATCTTCCTCGTCCACCTGCTACCACGCCTGATCCGACCGACTTTTACGCAGGTTATGTCAAAATCTGGTATTCGACGCCAATTGTAACCACGTCAGAAGTTCAGGAAATGATTGTCTACCTGCTCAATGCTGACTTCTTGTACTGCGAATCGGAACCGGGCTGGGATCCTGCGCCTGCTCCATAAACGGCATTCGCGATCATTGCATTGCCGGAGAGCCAACCTCTTCAGGCAATGCAATTTAATTGGGGAAGCAAGAAATAGCTCGAAATGTCGCGAGTGGGCGATTAAGCCCACCTACTAAGAGGATTAGTCCTACAGAGAAAGTCCAGACTAGCAGGTATTCTCCGGCGTCGCCTACAAAGGTCGTCTGATGGAATATGTACGTCTGAACCGTCCTTCTTCCGTCCCGATAAACCTCAACGAGAAGTGTATATGACGTTTGAAAATAGCTTGGGACCGACAGTTTTGAAACTCACTGGCACGCTCTCTTGTGCAGCATTACTGATCGCAATATCCGAGACGGCCTTTTCCCGAAATCTCAATCCTGGTGAAGTCGAAACCGTATCCGTCGGTGCTACGCCAGAAGCCTGGTTCATCCCTGCCACTGCCACGCTTAACGTCAATGGCGGTGATACGCTGAACATCGTTGTCGGCGGTGGGACGTTAAACGCGATTTCCGCCAGCACTTCACAGATTGAAGCCTCAGCAGACGCCCGAGTGTCTCTGGACGCGGCAACGGTGACGGCTAGCAATTTCGACACTGCGCTGAGCTTGACCGACAGCTCGGCAGTGGTATCCGGCAGTACGCTGTCCAGCGATGGCAGAGCAATGTCGCTTGCGCGCGACCTGAATATACCCGTTGGCTCAACAGCGACCGTCACTGGCAGTACGTTGACAGGCGGTTTTTCGGGTGCAGCGGTGACATCCCTCAGTACGTTGAATCTGGTGGACAGCCGGGTTGAAGGGACCGACGCAGACGGTGTTGGCCTCGAACTTTACGGCGGCAACGCCAACATCAGTGCAGCCAGCGAGGTCATCGGAGAACTGGATGGGATCATCTTTGGCGAGGATACTGTCCTGAACCCGAGCGATGTCACCGCACAGAGTGTACTGAAGATTGATGGGTCAACCGTGCAGGGCCGCACCGGCGCAGCGATCAAAGTCGATTTTGCGACGCCGGACGATCAACCGGTATTGATCGAGATAGCTAACCGTTCGAATCTGATCGGCGGCAACGGTAATATCCTCGAGGTCATGGATGGCGCAGCAGCGCGCTTTCAAATCGACGACAGCCAGTTGACCGGCAATGTAGCGGTTGCTGACGGCGGGACCGCCGCGGTTTTCTTGCAAAACAATGCCAGCCTTGACGGCGATTTGACCAACGTCGATTCTGTTTCGCTCGATACCCGAAGCATACTCACCGGTAACATTCAGGGCTCCGGGACTGGCGTCGTGATGCTGGATAACGACTCGATCCTGCACGGTTCGGTTACCGGCGTCAGTGCTATGTCCATCGGGCGTGGCGCTGAATGGAACCTGGTTGGCAGCAATTCGTTATCGAATCTCGAAATGCAGGGCGGGAATGTGAGATTCGGCACGCCCGCCGAGTTCGTCCGCCTGGATGTTGCCAACCTGTCAGGCAACGGCCGGTTTTTTTTGGATGCTGACGTGTCCACCGGTGAAACGGACTTTCTCAATGTCACGGAATCAGCCAGTGGCCGTCACGAGCTGGTAGTTGGTGCAAGCGCCAGCGAACCTGTCACCGGTGCACCGCTTCAAGTGGCTAACATCGCTGGCGGGGATGCTGAGTTCGATCTGAGAAACGGTCAGGTTGATCGTGGTGCTTTGGCGTACAAACTGGTGCGAGAGGGCGAAGGTATTTTCCTGCGGCCTGATGGGACAACGCCGAGCACTGGTTCACAAACAGCATTGGCAATTGCCGGTACCGCTCCTACTGTTATCTATTCGGAAATGACCACTCTCAATACCCGCCTCGGCGACCGTCGCATGGCCGGCACTCAGCCCCGATCGCGATCGATTGCGTCACTGGACTCAGATAATCAGAACGCGACCAGCGGCCTGTGGATACGCACTCATGCCAATCAGTACAACGTCAAGAATGCCTACGGTGATGGTTATAAACAAAATCAGACTGGCGTCTCATTGGGGGTGGACACGCCACTACCGATAGGTGATGGCCAATGGTTGATCGGGGTTTTTGGTGGCTACAGCACCACTCGCCTTAACCTGGCCCGCGGCAGCGCCGGCACGATCAACAGCACCTATGGCGGGATGTATCTGTCCTGGTATGACGAAACGACCGGGTATTACGTGGATACCGTTGGCAAAATCAACCGTTTCAGTAATGACGTCAAAGTCACCTTGAGCGATGACACTCGAACAAAGGGTGACTTCGATAATCTCGGCATCAGTGGAACCGTCGAAGTAGGTAAGCATATAGTCTTTAACCGAGGTTACTTCATCGAGCCCTCTGCTCAGGTTGGTGTTGCGACGGTAAAAGGCAAGGACTACAAGTTGGACAACGGACTGCAGGTAGACAGCAACGAGACCCGCTCATTGCTCGGCAAGGTCGGAATGACCGTTGGTCGCGAGGTGGTGCTGAACAATGGCGGAAAATTGCAACCCAGGCTGCACGCGGCGTTAAGTCATGAATTCGTCAACAATAATCGTGTCAGCGTGAATGACACTGGATTCAACAACGATTTGTCCAGCACCAGCCTCGAACTGACCGGGGGCCTCAATTGGGTTCCGGCCAATAACAAATGGCAACTGTATGGCGAGATAGGGACCAGCAGGGGCAGCAAAGCTGACCAGGAGCTAGGAGGGAGTGTCGGGCTGAGCTTCAGTTTCTGATTGCATCAGCATTAAAAAAAGGAAGCCTCGCAGCTTCCTTTTTGTCGTAGTCAGTAAGCGTTTTTTCTCTTGCTCAGGTCTGCGTTAGCGACAAACTCCCCAGTGATCGGAAACTCTTCGTTGCCGCTCTCTCCACCATGGTCATATGTGCCGGACCAAGTGCCACTCAGGGTTTTTTCAATGTCGTCATATTTCAATGTCAGGCTCCCGCTCACAGAGACGTGCAGATCACCCGTCGCAGGATTGGAATAGTAGGTACTTCTGACATCATCGCTATCTTTGGAGAGTTCATAGGTCAACGATTGGGGTTTAAAAGGGAACACAAACTCAAGCGTACGCGTCACACCATCCTTAGTGTGTCCAGCTGTCAGAACGTAACGCAGGCCTTCCGGGTAGGGCTTCGGCCCGAAGGAAGGTACAGAGGTAGATCGAAACTCCATGAATTGAGGGATTTTGACAAACCTGTAGTTTGGGTTGGCATCGCCGTTGATAGTGGCTGACAAATAGGTCGGCGCTAAAACCGGAGAGATCGTCGTGTAGGCTCGGGCTGCATAGCTCATGAGTTTTATCTCCATACAATATGGTTGGGGACATCCAAAGACTGACCCGTCCTACTTCTGGATGTTGTATGGAAGCGTGAATACAGTACGCCTGTAAACTGTCAGTGTTGACAGTTTACAGGCGTACGTTTTTGTGAGCTTTGAACTGCCAGAACAAGCCGTGTTTTTCAGCCGAACAATCCTGCTGCAATGTTGATCGAGAACCCGAGGATCGCCGTATTGAACACAAAACCGATCAACGACTGCGCCAGCACAATCTTTCGAATATTCCGCGTTGCAACACCCACATCCGAAGTCTGCACAGCCACGCCGATGGTGAACGAGAAGTACAGAAAATCCCAGTAATTGGGGGTGGTCAGTCCTTCAGCAAAACGCAGCGCCGGCTCTTTGCCGTCCCAGGTGTAAAACAATCTGGCGTAGTGCACACAGAAGATCACACCTATCAGCAGCCATGAGCCGGTCACTGTCAGCGCTGTGAACCCGTAGTGCATGAGTTTGCGTGAGGTTTCCAGGTCTTTGCTGCCGGCCAGTTCAAGGGTGATGGTGGCGAGACTGGCCAACGCGGCAATGCACACCACAAACAGCACCAGCCCGGCGTTCTCGTCTTCGACTTCGGCGATGCGTCGCACGTCCGGGGCCTTGGCGCGTATGGTCAGCCAGAACATCAGGATCAGGTAAGTCCAGACACCGAGGTTCCAGCCAATGAGGATTTTGCTGACGATGGAATCGGCCGGGACCAACAGGCCGGTGGCGAGGCCGAGCAGAGCGGCGGCGGAGAGGCGAGGGTGGGTGCGGGCGAGGAAGGGCATGAAAGCTCGGTAGGCGAGGGAGGTTTCACCACCTTAGCCCAGCGATGACAGATGTGGCCACTGCGCATGATGTTGGCCAATCCTTGTGGGAGCGAGCCTGCTCGCGAAGACGTCAGCATATTCAACATTAGTGTTGGCAGACCGGACGCATTCGCGAGCAGGCTCGCTCCCACAGTTTGATCAGCGTTGTTTGGTGAATCGCTGTACGAGCTTCATGACCACGACGAAAAACACTGGCACGAAGATTACTGCCAGTGTCGCGGTGATCATCCCGCCAATCACACCTGTGCCGATCGCTTGCTGACTTGCCGAGCTCGCGCCAGTTGCAATCGCGAGCGGCACCACACCGAGAATGAACGCCAGCGATGTCATCACGATCGGCCGCAGACGCAAACGCGCGGCCTGCAACGTCGCATCGATCAGATCGTGACCTTCGTCATACAAGCTCTTGGCGAACTCGATGATCAGGATCGCGTTTTTCGCCGACAGACCAATGATGGTGATCAGTCCGACCTTGAAGAACACGTCGTTGGGCATGCCGCGCAGTGTCACGGCGAGTACCGCGCCGAGCACACCAAGCGGGACAACGAGCAATACAGAGGTCGGAATCGACCAGCTCTCGTACAGCGCCGCCAGACACAGGAATACCACCAGTAGCGACAGGCCCAGCAGAATCGGCGCCTGATTGCCGGACAGGCGTTCCTGCAACGACAAACCGGTCCACTCTTGACCCAGACCTTTCGGCCCCAGCGCAACCAGTCGTTCGATTTCCGCCATGGCCTCGCCGGTACTGTGCCCAGGTGACGGTTCACCAGATATCGCGATCGCTGGATAGCCGTTGTAACGAGTCAACTGCGCCGGGCCTTGAATCCAGTTGGCCTGAACGAAGGCCGACAGCGGCACCATGTTCCCGGCGTTGTTGCGCACATGCATTTTCAGCAAATCATCCACCTGACTGCGCTGATCACCTTCGGCTTGCACGACCACCCGCTGCATGCGGCCCTGATTGGGGAAGTCATTGATGTAGCTCGAACCCACGGCAGTGGACAGCACGTTGCCAATGTCGGCGAACGATACGCCCAAGGCATTCGCCTGCTTGCGGTCGACGATCAGCTGCACCTGCGGTGCTTCGGCCAGTGCGCTTTCACGGACGTTCATCAATACCGGACTTTTCTCGGCGGCGGCGAGCAGTTCCGTACGCGCCTGCATCAACGTCGCATGGCCCAGACCACCGCGATCCTGCAAGCGGAACTCGAAACCGCTGGACGTGCCAAGGCCATCCACCGGCGGCGGCAGCACCGAGAAGGCCATGGCGTCCTTGATCTGGCTCAGCGCCGCGTTGGCGCGATCGGCGATCGAGCTGGCAGCATCGTCACTGCCACGTTCCGACCAATCCTTGAGCGTCGAAAACGCCAGCGCTGCGTTCTGCCCGCTACCGGAGAAACTGAAACCCAGGATCACCACACTGTCACTGATTCCCGGCTCACCGGCGTTGTGCGCTTCGAGCTGTTCGGCCACTTGTACAGTACGGTTCTTCGTTGCGCCGGGTGGCAGCTGAATATCGGTGATGGTGTAGCCCTGATCCTCGGTCGGCAGAAACGAGGAGGGCAGGCGCGCAAAACAGATTCCGAGTCCAATCAGCAGGACCACGTAGATCATCAGGTAGCGACCCGTACGCTTGAGCGCATAGCCGACCCAACCCTGATAACGGTCGGTCAATTGCTCAAATCGGCGATTGAACCAGCCGAAAAATCCGGACTTCTCGTGATGCTCGCCTTTGCCGACAGGCTTGAGCAAGGTCGCGCACAATGCCGGGGTCAACGTCAGAGCAAGGAACGCCGAGAATAGAATCGAGGTGGCCATGGACAGCGAGAACTGTTGGTAGATCACCCCGACCGAACCCTGCATGAACGCCATCGGAATAAACACCGCGACCAGCACCAGAGTAATGCCGATGATCGCCCCGGTGATCTGCGTCATCGCCTTGCGCGTGGCTTCCTTGGGCGACAGGCCCTCGCTGGCCATGATGCGCTCGACGTTCTCCACCACGACGATGGCGTCATCCACCAGAATGCCGATGGCCAGCACCATGCCGAACATGGTCAGCACGTTGATCGAGAACCCCAGCGCCAGCATGGTCGCGAAAGTGCCCATCAACGCCACCGGCACCACCAGTGTCGGGATCAGCGTGTAGCGCACGTTTTGCAGGAACAGGAACATCACTGCAAATACCAGCAGCATCGCTTCGCCGAGGGTGTAGATCACTTTGGTAATCGAGACTTTGACGAATGGCGAAGTGTCGTAAGGAATCTTGTATTCCACGCCAGCCGGGAAGTAGCGCGCCAGTTCGTCCATTTTCGCCCGCACCAGTGTCGCGGTGTTCAGCGCGTTGGCGCCTGGAGAAAGCTGCACGCCAACGGCGGTGGACGGCTTGCCGTTCAGGCGTGTACCGAACTGATATTCCTGACTGCCGATCTCCACTCGCGCGACATCACCGATGCGCACCGTGGAGCCATCGCGATTGGCCTTGAGCACGATGTCGGCGAATTCCTGCGGAGTCAACAATTGGCCTTTGACCAGAATTGTCGCGGTGATTTCCTGCGTCGAAGGTGACGGCAGATCACCGATGCTACCTGCCGAAACCTGGGCGTTCTGCGCAACAATGGCGTCGTTGACATCGGCCGGCGTCAGGTTGAACGCGATGAGCTTCTGCGGATCGATCCAGATGCGCATAGCCCGCTCGGCACCATACAACTGCGCCTTGCCGACACCGTCCAGACGCTTTATCTCGTTCATCACGTTGCGCGCCAGATAATCGCTGAGCGCCACGTCATCGAGCTTGCCGTCGCTGGAGGTCAAAGTGATCAGCAAGAGGAAACCGGAAGAGACCTTCTCCACCTGCAATCCCTGCTGATTGACCGCTTGCGGCAGGCGCGACTCGACCACCTTGAGGCGGTTTTGCACATCGACCTGCGCCAGCTCGGGATTGGTGCCCGGCTGAAAGGTTGCCTTGATCGTCGCGCTGCCCAGGCTGCTCTGCGATTCGAAATAGAGCAAGTGATCGGCGCCGTTGAGCTCTTCCTCGATCAGGCTGACCACGCTTTCATCGACGGTTTGCGCCGAGGCGCCAGGGTAGACGGCGTAAATCTCGATTTGCGGCGGGGCGACGTCGGGGTATTGCGCCACCGGCAACTGCGGAATGGCCAGCGCACCGGCCAACAGAATGAACAGGGCGACCACCCAGGCGAACACCGGGCGGTCGATAAAGAACTGCGGCATATAGAAGCGTCCTGCTTACTGACCAGTGGTCTGGGCAAGTGGAAGTGGGGTTTCGTCGATCTGCACCTTTTCCCCGGGACGGGCGTGTTGCAGGCCTTCGATGACAACACGGTCGCCGGGCTTCAGGCCGCCGGTGACGATCCAGCGATTGTTCTGCACCGCACCCAGTTGCACCGGTTGCTGCGCCACGCGCATCTGTTCATCGACAGTCAGCACCTGGGCAATGCCGGCACTGTCACGCTGCACCGCGCGTTGCGGTACGGTGATGCCGTTCTGGATGGTTGCCTGCTCAAGGCGTACGCGGATGAAGCTGCCCGGCAGCAAGTCGAGATCCGGATTGGGAAACTCGCTGCGCACAATGATCTGCCCGGTGCCGGGATCGACCGTGATGTCGCTGAACAGCAGCTTGCCGGGCAACGGATACACGCTACCGTCATCCTGAATCAGCGTGGCCTTCGCTTGATCCTGACCGACTTCCTGCAACTGCCCGGAGCGCAATGCCCGGCGCAGTTCATTGAGCTCGCGGGTCGACTGGGTGAGGTCGGCATGGATCGGGTTGAGTTGCTGAATCAACGCAAGCGGCGTGGTTTCGTTCTGCCCGACCAGCGCACCCTCGGTGACCAAGGCGCGACCGATACGGCCGGAAATCGGCGCGGTCACGGTGGCATAACCGAGGTTCAGTTTTGCCCGTTCCAGCGCTGCTTTGCTGGCCGCGACATCAGCGGCGGTCTGCCGGGCAGCGGCGCGGGCGTTGTCGTAGTCCTGACCGCTGATGGCCTGATCCTCGATCAACTGCGCATAGCGTTGTTCTTGCAATCTGGCCTGAAAGGCGTTGGCCTCGGCTTTGCGCAGCGCGGCTTCGGCACTGTCCAGATCCGCCTTGAAGGGTGCCGGGTCGATGCGGAACAGCACATCGCCTTTTTTCACGTCACTGCCTTCGCGGTAGGTGCGTTGCAACACTACGCCGGCCACTCGCGCACGCACTTCGGCAATCCGTGGCGCGGCGATGCGGCCGCTCAGTTCGCTGCTGATCGACAATGGCTGGGTTTTGATGGTCTCGATGCGCACCGTAGCCGGCGGCGTCTGCTCTTCGGCGTTCGAGGATGAGTCACAGGCGCTCAGCGTCAGCGCCAATGCGATCAGGCCGAGCCCGGCCAGCAGTTTTCCAGACATGTACAACCCCCAATATTGAAGGCCGCATCCTACGGCCAGACGGGGAGGTTAGCGGTGAAGCTTTGTAGCTGCTGTGTGAAATTGTGTAAGGGTTTTGCTCGGTGGTGCGCGAGGGCGTATATCCTGCAGGCCTTGAAATTTATTGCGACAGTTCGATCGCTTTCGCGAGCAGGCTCGCTCCCACAGGAGATCGCATTTCAATGTGCGAGCGAATGAGTCCCGACTGTCGCCACAGCATTCTCTGGAACACCCCATGCCCAACATTCTCCTGGTCGAAGACGACACCGCCCTCGCCGAACTGATTTCCAGCTACCTGGAGCGCAACGGTTATTCCGTCAGCGTCATCGGCCGTGGCGACCATGTGCGCGAGCGGGCGCGGATCAGTCCGCCGGATCTGGTGATCCTCGACCTCATGCTGCCGGGCCTCGACGGCTTGCAGGTGTGCCGTTTGCTGCGTGCCGATTCGGCGACACTGCCGATCCTCATGCTCACGGCCCGCGATGACAGTCATGATCAGGTACTGGGCCTGGAAATGGGCGCTGACGACTACGTCACCAAACCCTGCGAGCCACGAGTGCTGCTGGCGCGAGTGCGCACGTTGTTGCGGCGCAGCAGCCTCGGCGAACCGCTGGCGGTCAACGATCGGATCGTCATGGGCAATCTGTGCATCGATCTGTCCGAGCGCACCGTGACCTGGCGTGATCAAGCGGTTGAACTGTCCAGCGGCGAATACAATTTGCTGGTGGTGCTGGCCCGGCATGCCGGCGAAGTGCTGAGTCGCGATCAGATTCTTCAGCGGCTGCGCGGTATTGAATTCAATGGCACTGACCGCTCGGTGGACGTGGCGATTTCCAAGCTGCGGCGCAAATTCGATGATCACGCCGGCGAGGCGCGCAAGATCAAGACCGTGTGGGGCAAGGGCTATCTGTTCAGCCGCTCCGAGTGGGAATGCTGAGCTGATGTTTCGCATTCTGTTTCGCCTGTATCTGGTGACAATCGTCTCCTATAGTGCGGCGATCTATCTGGTGCCGGATCTGGTGGTCATGGCCTTTCGGGACCGCTTCGTCACCTACAACCTGGAGTTCTCCCGAGGTCTGCAATCGCTGATCACCAAGCAGTTTCATGCTGCGCCGCAAGAGCAATGGCCGGCGATTGCGGCGGCGATGGACAAGGAATTCCAGCCGCTGCACATCGTCCTGACGCCAATCGACGACCCGGTGTTCACGCCCATCGAGCAGGAACGTTTGCACCGTGGTGAGAACGTGGTGCGCATCGGCGATTGGGGCTGGCGAACGCTGGCGGTGACTCCGCTGAATGCGGACATAGCCGTGCGTATGGTCGTACCGCCGGATCCTGTCGACGTCGATCTGTTGTACTGGAGCATCAACGTGCTGATCGGCGCCATGTTGCTCGGCTGCCTGCTGCTCTGGTTGCGCCCGCACTGGCGCGATCTTGAACGTTTGAAAGGCACCGCCGAACGCTTCGGCAAAGGCCACTTGAGCGAGCGAACCAGAATTGCCCCTAGTTCGAACATCGGCAGTCTCGCCAATGTGTTCGACACTATGGCCGGCGATATTGAAAACCTGCTCAACCAGCAGCGCGATCTGCTTAACGCTGTTTCCCATGAGCTGCGTACGCCGTTGACGCGTCTGGATTTCGGCCTGGCGCTGGCGTTGTCCGAAGACTTGCCAGCCGCCAGTCGCGAGCGTTTGCAGAGCCTGGTTGCGCATATTCGTGAACTGGATGAACTGGTGCTGGAGTTGCTTTCCTACAGCCGCTTGCAGAATCCGGCGCAATTGCCCGAGCGCATCGAGGTGTCGCTGGACGAGTTCATCGACAGCATTCTCGGCAGCGTCGATGAGGAACTGGAGTCGCCAGACATCGTGATTGACGTTCTGCTGCACGGTCAACTCGAACGCTTCGCGCTGGATCCGCGCCTGACCGCCCGGGCTATCCAGAACCTGTTGCGCAATGCCATGCGCTATTGCGAAAAGCGCATTCAGATCGGTGTGCAGGTCATTGCCGGAGGGTGTGAGATATGGGTCGACGATGATGGTATCGGCATTCCCGACGATGAGCGCGAGCGGATTTTCGAACCGTTCTACAGGCTCGACCGCAGCCGTGATCGCGCGACGGGTGGGTTCGGCCTCGGTTTGGCGATAAGCCGCCGAGCGCTGGAAGCGCAGGGCGGCACACTTACCGTTGAGAGTTCGCCGCTGGGTGGGGCGCGATTCAGGCTGTGGTTGCCGGCCACGGCCTGAACCGTATGACGAATTTCAGGGCTGCGTTGTGCCGCTGGTCTGCAACACACATTGCTGGGTTTTACTGTCCCACACCTGGCCTTTCGGACATTCGGGCTTTTTCACGGCGTCGCTTTCATCGACAGCGAATACAGCAGGGCTGGACAGGGCGGCGACCAGCAGCGGGACGGCGAATAGCGCTTGGCGGATATTCATGGTCAATCTCCACTTTCATCGGCTTGGAGCGGAAGTTGTTGTGCTCTTTTGCAGTGACTGTTCAGTCATTAGGAAGATTCAAAGTTCTGCAGCGGGCCATTGACTTGTCATCCGCTGGCAGGCTAATTTCCAGCCCATGACTTTCACCGTATCGCGCTGCCAGCCAAGCATTATTACCGCCATTCCTCATTTGGCGGGCTAGCTCACGGCTGCAGCACCCAACCCGCCCTAGAGGCGGGTTTTTACTTTCTGTCTCCGGGGTTCTGAAAAATGTCAGGAGACGACCATGCCGCACAGCCCCGACCAGCAAGCCCTGCTTGAGCATTACGTGAAAAAGATCCTGGCCGCACCGGTGTACGACATTGCGGTGCGTACGCCGTTGCAGCTTGCGCCGGCGTTGTCGGAAACATTGGGCAATCGGGTCCTGCTCAAGCGCGAAGATCTGCAACCGACGTTCTCTTTCAAGATCCGTGGTGCTTACAACAAACTCGTGCAACTGAGCGATGAGCAGCGAGCGCGGGGAGTGATCACTGCATCGGCGGGTAATCACGCGCAGGGTGTAGCGCTGGCGGCACGGGAATTGGGCATTGCCGCGACGATCGTCATGCCGTCTACCACCCCTGAGCTCAAGGTGCTCGGCGTGCGCAGTCGCGGTGCCGACGCATTGCTGCATGGCGAGAGTTTCCCCTTTGCTCTGGCCCATGCGTTGCATTTGGCCGAACAGACCGGATGCACGTTCGTTTCACCATTCGATGATCCTGACGTGATCGCCGGACAAGGCACGGTGGCAATGGAAATCCTGCGCCAGCATCAAGGCGCGCTGGACGCCATCTTCATTCCGGTCGGGGGCGGAGGTTTGATCGCCGGTATCGCGGCCTACGTCAAATACCTGCGCCCGGAAGTGCGGATCATCGGCGTCGAATCCGAACATTCGGCGTGCCTGCAAGCGGCTTTAAATGCGGACGAGCGGGTGGTTCTACCTAGCGTCGGCACCTTCGCCGACGGCGTAGCGGTTGCGCAGATTGGCGCGTATGGCTTTGAGGTTTGCCGCTTCTGCGTAGATGAAGTGATCACGGTCAGCAATGACGAACTCTGCGCCGCGATCAAGAATATCTACGACGATACCCGTTCGATCACTGAACCTTCGGGTGCGCTGGCTGTTGCGGGGATCAAGCAGTACGTGGCGCGCAGTGGGGTTCGCGATCAGACATTCGTCGCCATCGACTCCGGGGCCAACATCAACTTCGACAGCCTGCGCCATGTCGCCGAACGCGCCGCTGCTTGCGGCGTGCCGGCGTGATGTCGATCAGGGCAGCAGCGGGCGCAGAAACGTGCGCTCGTAACTGACGATGAATTTCTTCTCGACCAGATCGGCAACCAGTGCGGTGCTTTCCGGGTCTGTCATTGCAATATGTCGATAGCTTTCGTAATCGGCCAGCGATGGGAAACTGAACAGGCAATAAGCAATGTTGCTCGCGCCCTCCGAGGGGAGGAAGTAGCCGTGGTGGGTGCCGCCCAAGCGCTCAACGATGTCGAGCCACGCTTTGGCATAGGCTTCGAAAGCGGGTAACTGGTAAGGATCGATCACATATCTGACGTGGCAAGTAATCAAGGGCTGGGCTCCGGTTATTCCTGCAGGGCGGTGCCGACTTTGTCCGACGCCGACCAGATGCGATAGCGCACTTCGACGTCCGAAGGCGCGTACACCACGACTGGCAGCTTGCTGTTGTAGCGCAACATGAAGCCATCACCGACGACCGGAACGAACGCGCGCTTTTTCTTGCTGCCAGGCGGGCAGGCCATCATCGTGCTCATCGGGCCGATGACCTTTTCCAGGCGATAGAACGGATAGCCCCAGCCTTGCAGATTCTTTTCATCGAGCACACCGCCCAGACGCTGGCGATTGCAATCCACTTCGAGGGTTTTGCCGGCGAGAATTTCAACCTGGAAATTCTCTTCCTGCTCTTGCTTGGGCAGATGGATGACTTGTCGGGTAAACCCGGCTTCGGCTTTGGGATACGGCGCGATGTCTTCGAGCTTGGCGGCGTGGGCTAGAGTGGAAAGGTTGGCGATCAACAGGCCGGTGATCGCGCAAACGCTTAAGGAATTCATGGAGGCCTCCGTGCGGGTTGAATTGCAATGGGAGACATTCTTGCCGTCATGGTCGTCGAAAGCAAATTCGCCTGAAGATTGCAGATTGCAGTGGACGGGTGGTCGATTCATGCAATTTGCAAATAGCAGGATACTGGCCACATTTCCAAGTGCTTGATTTTGAAGGGAGCAAAACGAACCGATCAAAGGCACGTTTTATGCGTTCTTTTGGTGAGGCGCACAGGATTTGGGCGCCTACACTCCAATGGGCATTTCGCAGTACCACCACTTGCCGCACCAGGGAAACAGCGGGGGCACACCCGTGAAGGCGCAGCAGAGGGTCAGCGTGAATACTTGATTGGCAATCGCACAGAAAGGAGAGGGTTCGCCATGTTTTTATCTGCCTTGGAATTACGCAACATCATTGAAAGCAGCTTCTTGCCGAAACGCTGCCAGTGCACGCTGTCACCCGACTTGTCGATGTCCGTCAAAGTATTTGGCGACCATCGAACCGACCAAGCCGATCTCTACGTCAGTGGAATCGACGCCAGCCGCCTGAACAGCTGCCGTGAAATCAACAACCTGGTCGCTGGCCTGCGCTCCGACCTCGCGCAACAAACCACGACACATCAAACCAGCGCTCGCTCTCGAGCCGTTTAACCAACCGTTTTACCCAGTTTGACCGTCACGCGCCGGGCCTGCACGAAACCTAGGCCCAGCGCGAACTCGACCAGCACCGCGAGCAAAATCCCGGGGCCGGCATGGCCATTGAGCCATTCGCCAAAACCCAACGCCGCCAAACCGAAACAGCCGACGATGAAACCATTGCTCAGTGCACTGCGTGCCGCTGACGGCGGAGCATTGCGCAGCAAATAAAACATCACCCCCAACGCCGCAAACAGCACCGCGCTGCGCCTTGCGACTACGCCAGTGCCTTCCGAATAGCCAATGCTCCAGATCGCCAGCGACACCTCCGGAAAAAATCCCCAGACCAGCGCCAGCAGAAAACACAGGATTGAAGTGAAGCTCGACAACGTGCGGAACGACAACTGCATGGCCAATCCTTGCGGCAGTAGGGAAGGCCCTGAGCATAACCGCCGAAGCCACCCCAAGCCTATGGCCAACCGGAAAATCAGAAGCGTCTGTCAGTTCTGTTGACTGCAAGCGTCAGATAATTTCCTGTAACTGATTTGTGCGGGCTTGCCGGTGTTGTCTATGTATTTCATGTCGGCGGTGATGACTTTGCATTCCAGGGTCGGCGGCTCGGTTAGCGAAAGCACCTTCGCCACGTGTAGTGGCATGCCGTATTGGTAGGGTGTTTGATTCGATGTGGCGGAGGTGTCGTTGGCTTGGGCCAGTGCGGCGTATGAGCAGCAGGCGAGGGTGGCGGTGAGCAGGAAGGGACGAATGTTCATGAGAGGACTCCAGCGTTGCGGGTAGGCGCCCGGCACGAAGCCGGGCGAGCCTGCCGCAGTCGGTTTCAGCGCGATGCCTGAGCGGAACAGTACTGTAGAGTCTTTGATTCGAGGATCAAGGGGGGTAATTGGACTAATTAAGCTGAATAGATCGGGGATCAAGCGGTAAGCACATTTAACCAAAGATATTTGCATTGAAGCGATTGCCGATCAGCCATAACCAGGAGCGATGATCCTGATTATGGCTCTCAAGTAGTTCGCGTCCTAACTCATTATTGATTAAAGTGAATTAACGACTCAGTTTTTCGGGAAAAAAGGACAGCGGAGGATGTGTAGCAGCCCATTTCTTTGTTTGCTCGTGCGCTTCGGAAATTTGTGCGGGTGTCAACTTGGCTGCAATGAGAGGGAGTTTGTATTCAACGTTTTCTTGCATTCCACCCCCGCCGTTCAGAATACTTAAGGATGAAACTAGTGAATAGCCTTTAACGGGGTCATATGGAAATCCATATGTGTCGGGCTCATGAGCAAGATATGAGCCATATCCATACACTGATTCCGCATAACCTGCTATCGCTGCTTGCTCATTCCAGTGTCTAAAACCTTCAAGATCTCCGCTCTCGAAAAGAAGAGCCGCATACTCCATCATGGAACGCGGATTTCCTGCTTCAGCGGACAGTTTGAACCATTTTTTTACTTCTTCTGTTCGTTTCCAAGGTAAGAAAAATCCATCACCTTGCTTATAAGATACCGCCAGCCAGTACTGGGCCTGATCGTCACCCGCAATAGCTGCTTTTTCAAGCCACTGATCGTCTAGGGTAATTTCATACATAATGTACATTGCTTCAGCGTTACCGTTTTTTGCTTTCTCTATAGCCTGTTTCTTGGCTTCGTTCAGCCACTCGATCGGATCTTTCTGAGGCGGTTTGCAGTCGCGAGTGATATCGCATAGATCTTTTTCACTCCGTCCTAGCTGAATCATGGCGTATAGGTTGCCTTGATTAGCCGACGCCTCATACCAAGCCCTAGCTTCGGAGCTCATGTAGTGATTTTTTTTTCTAAGCACTTCCGCTAACAAATATTGAGCTTCACTATCTCCTGCCTCCGATGCGATCAATAAAAAAGGCTTGGCAGACTCGGTCTTCAATTGATTATAAAGGACAATGCCATGGTTTTTGGCCTGCTCTTGGCGTGGGGCGAGTTCTGCCAGAGAGGAGCTAGCAGAAGTGAGGAATATAACTACTGAGAATAGTGAGCGCAGCCACATATGCTTGTCTCTTTAATTCATTAATGGATGGTCGGAATAAATTTAGCCACACCTGCTGGTACGTATGTTCGTCCTTGATATTGGCTGCGCTGGCAAGATCCGTCACGTTTTGCACCTAACAATTTGACATGATCTTTATAGCGCGTTCGCATTTCCTCCCCTGAGGGAACAGTAAGGCGAAGGACTGCCTCAGTCATGAAATTATCAAGCGCCAAACGGTTTTCGCAATATTTCTCCTCAGCATTAGCTGGCTTCATTCCAAACTTATTCATGCACATGCAAATTTGCTCAAATTGATACTGAGCTTGTTCGATTGAATTTTGCTTGGTTGCACTTTTTACAATCCAGCCGAGAATGCGCTCAATGGCCTGCTGCTGAACTAGATGCGCTTGATCACTGTCATATTTGCGCTCTTTTTTATCAGGTTTATCTGAGTTATTCGAATAATTTACAGAGAAATCATCAGGTGGGCTAATGAGTGTCATCAATAATGGTCCGAGCGCGCCTGGAATCGCATTGATGCACCACTCCTCAAGCTCCTCCACTGGATCGTAAAACATAATCGTATCAGCAATAGATCCGCCTTTACCTGTCGCAGTCAAGCTCTCATAAAGCGTCATCACCGCATCAGCGCCCATAAGATAAATCATCCGAATATCAAAACCGCCAATGGCCAGCGTATTTAATTTTGAAAGGTACGCATAGGTTTCGTCTTCAATGACAAAGTAAGGGTTCTGTTTGTTTTTATATAGTTCTCTACGGAACATGTTAAGCAGCTCGGTGACGGCATCGTAGCCGACTTCGAACTTGAAGGAGCCACCGACGCCTGGGCCGGCGATCAACGCTGCCTTGAGCACCAGAATCAGACGGCCCTCGTGCAGGGAAATACTCGCCTCAGCCCTCGCTCCGAGACCGGCAGCGGCGTTGAGTTCCACAGTCAAACGCGCAAGGCTGAACCATTCGCTGGCTTTCATTCCGGCAGCTTTTCCGGAAACGGGTGCTTTGGTTAGCAAGGCTACTTCGCCGGGTGGTGCCCAATTTAGCGCTCCGGTGACCATTATCCCGGTTTGCAGACCGGCGAATAGATTAAATGCGGCTTTCGCGCCATCCTGTATCTGTAGCGTTTCAGGAGCTTTTTTAATCTGTCCACTTTTTTCAGTTCTCGCGTAGCTGCGCTTATCGGGGTTGCGCACAACCGGTTCCGGAGGAGCTAAATGGAACCCAGCGTTGCTGACATCCAATGCAATTTCCGAAGAAAGCAACAATGATGCTCCTGCATAGCCCCAAGCCTTCGCGCCTAAATAGAGCGAAAAACGTCCAAGATTCATCTTTTGCTGCATGTCTTCTGCATTTCGGTACGTGATGACAATATCTTTCGCGCTGGCACGATCTGGCAAGTCGACTTTAAAAAGCTCGACCTCGCCTCTGGCAAGATCAACGGCAAAAGTAGCCTTGGCGGAGGCTTGGAATCCTTCGGCCAGAGTCCAGTCCGGCCCCTCTACTTTTGTCGATGAATGGATAGTTTCCGTGGTGGAGGGCATTAGGCATCGAACCAACTGGGCTTGCGGTGTGATGTCGAAAATGCGGAATGTCTTGCGTACGTTGTCCTTGAACAACACTTGCTGCAATCGGTCCCCCCATTCTTTACGGGTACCAGCGTTCTCCAGCGCAGTGACCTTGTACTTTTTGTTTTCAAGGTAGGCGTTGAATTTTTCGATTTCGAACCACCCTTCGGCTGAGAACCAATCGCTTTCCTGATCCTTGATTCTTAACGCGCCTTCACTTTTCAGCCACTGTCCAAACAAACTCAGTTCAGTGTCCGTCGTTGCTTTTCCATCGCTATTGCCCGGACGCTTCATCAGATCTTTGACCTTGGCGCCAACTTTCTTCCAGTCATCCTTAACGGTTTGTTTGAGTCGTGGCAGCGAATACATGCTGAGATAGGTCAGCGGTTTTTTCAGGCTGTCCGCCATGCTCATCTCGGCCAGCGGAAAGCCGTTTTTGATCAAGCGCTCTTCAGGTCTTGCCTGAAATTGCTCTGGCTCCCACAACAGATGACGGCGAACAATTGCCGTTTCCACATTGCTCTCAGCCTGAAGTCGTAGTTTTTCTTTCGAAGCCTGCAAGCGGTCCCAGTCGGCACGTTCATTAGTGACCAGGTTGGTGGGCGCTTTGGCTTGTCGGCCACTTGCCTCGATCCAGCCTTTGTACTTGGCGCTGAGACGTTCATTGGTCTCTTTTTGCTCTTTCTCGAGCGCCATATATTGCTTGAACAGGTCGACTCCACTTTCGACTGCTCCGCCCTCAGAAATCAGCGCGAACTCCGGCAATGCGATCCCATATTGTGCAACGTCGGTGATGGCCTCCAGATAAGCGCTGTAGGTCGCTTTCCTTTCCTTACGTTTGATTTCCTGGTCGCGTACATAGGTGCAGAGCATCAACTGATTGTTAGTGCCGCACATCGCGATCTCGTCGATTCGCTTTTTATCTTGAGCGAGCATCGGCGCGAGCTCTGCCGAGGTTAACGTGGTGAGATCCTTGTCCTCTAACAGCGCTTCTCGCGCTTTCAGATACTTTTGAACGGCTTCCCGGGCCGCGATGGCTTTGGGCGCATAAAGGTTGCCGCTTTCGTACGCGTAGCCTTTTTCCTTAGCGGCGGCGATGGCCATGCGCTTGAGCTTTTGCCATTCGCTATGCATGCCACGTACGCGGGTTGCAGCATCCCGGGCGGACATGAAATGGTTTCTTTTAAGCTGATCTTGCTCAAGGGCGGTAAGCTGAGTGGAAGAATCTTCTGGCGCCGTGGTTTTTAAGTTCTGCTGAGCGTCTAGAAGTGCTGCATCCAGATTGCTGATATTCGGATGTTGAGCTTCGATTTCTAGCATCCGTGCTTTCTCGTCACCCTCAAGAAAGTTTGCCAGTTTAGGCTCTAGGAAATACTCAAGGAGTCCCGACTCGTAGAGCCCTTTTTTCCGTTCTTCTGGAGATTTGCTTGAGCTGACCTTCTGTTCCAAGTCACTGGAAGCTTCTTTCAGGGCGGAGTTTGTCCGCTCTGGTAGTAACCAGAAGGATTCATTTTCCGTATCGTAAATTGCACTGCCATAAATGGTGGAGCAGGGCGTTTTCACTTTGTCGTGATCGCCTGGTGTGTCTTCCGGCGCTTCGGGCTGTTCACCAATATCCCGAGGCGGTTTTGCACAAGTTTCATCGGCAACTACCGGTTTTGCAGGTGCCGATTCGGTGTTAGGTGCTGCGCTGGTATTTTGTTCCATTTCGCTTCCATTCATTCTTAACGGACGGGTTCATCAAGCAACGCTGGTGGTGAGTTGCTGCAGCTGCTGTACTTTGATGAACGACTCTTCCCTGGATTGCAGGATGGCCATTGCCTGTGGCTGTGTTTCAAGCAGTGGACCATTTGTGATTGACCCCAGCTTCAGCAAGTGACGGCCTTCGTAAATATTGTGGGCAACCAGCACATTGAGGTTTGCCACAAGGTTGGGCAGATGCTCATCGCTCGGCTCGCCGTAATCTGCGTGATGTTCATCTGCCCAATAAACCCAACCCAAATGCTCTTGAACGTTCGCCGCGGATGGCGGCAGGCTGAACACTGAAGTATCGCCCAGCCATTCGACTTCCGAGACGGCGCGCCAACTGAGCCATGGACCTTCATTGCGCCCAAAATGAACCGGCGCTGGGCTGTATACGTGCTGCCAAGGGCCGAACAGCTGATGGGAGTTGTCGCCAGCGGTATAGGCCAGCGCGGCCCACAGGCTTGGCTTGTGGTAGCTCAGCAGGCTTTGTCCGCCAGAGCCATCATTAGCGCGCAAGAGCCAGCGCGCATGGGCGAGCGCTTTGTCAGAATCAGCTGTGGTAATGGCAATGCCAGAGAAATTTTCCTCGCACAGCTTTGCTGCCTCAGCCGCAAGGCGACTGCCCCATGGCGCGGTGATCCAGAGCGGACCGTCAGCGGCGATCTCAGCGAAGGCGGTTTTGAGGAACAGGCCCTGTGCATCCACCACCGGTTCGCCAACACGATAAAGGCGGCTCATCGCGTCAGGCTGTCGAACCGGGTCAATAATGAAACACAGTGTTGATTCAGAGCTTTCTCTCGGTAAATCAACGAACCCATGGCGTGGAGCTTCGAGGAGGGCGCTGAGCGCTTTCACATGCATGTGCAATCCTTACGGCTGCAGGCGCCGTTGCTTTGCTTGCCGCACAACGGCGTTATTCCAGACTCATTCAGACGTTTGGGCAGCGGGACAGGGACTTTCCCCGCCTTATCCGCATCCACAACCTTCATCGGCCCCGGCAGCAACGGCGCCGCCGGCGTGCCCACCCCGGGCGAGCCGCCGGTATTGACCTTCACCTCAGCGCCGCTGATGGTCACGCCACCCGCATCGACCTTGACGAAGCTGCCGCCAGCCTTGGCGGTCAGTTCCATGGCGCCTTCGACCACGACTCTCTGGCCGGCGTAATAATGGATTTCGTTGCCGGCCTCAACAAACTGCCCAGTCCCAACCTTCACATGCTGCGTCACTCCCACCGTCAGGTGATCATCCGCGCGCATCTCACTGATGCGATTCAGATGGGTGATCCGGTGTTCTTCGACCTTGAACTCGCTCAACACGTTGGCTTCAACGGTGTCGTGGCGTTCGTTGCCGACGCGGATTTTCTGGTCGTGTTCGATGTTTTCGTCCCAGTCGCGCTGGGCGTGGATGTAGATCTGTTCGGCGCCTTTTTTGTCTTCGATGCGGAATTCGTTGTAGCCCTTGCCGCCCGGGGAGCTGAGGGTTTTGAAGGTGCTGCGGGTCTTGTTGGCCGGCAGGTCGTAAGG
Organism: Pseudomonas sp. FP1762; assembly: GCF_030687105.1. Taxonomy (NCBI): domain Bacteria; kingdom Pseudomonadati; phylum Pseudomonadota; class Gammaproteobacteria; order Pseudomonadales; family Pseudomonadaceae; genus Pseudomonas; species Pseudomonas sp. FP1762. The sequence goes on along the minus strand of NZ_CP117458.1, from coordinate 3,287,124 downwards.
GACGACGTTTTCCTTGTGGTACAGGCAGCCGGTGACGAGGGGCTGGTCGGGGTCGCCTTCGAGGAAGGTGACGAGGACTTCCATGCCGATGCGCGGGATGGCAATGCCGCCGTAAGCTGCGCCGGCCCAGCCGCTGGCGACGCGCATCCAGCAGGTGGTTTTATCATCGGACTGGCCGTCGCGGTCCCAGTGGAACTGCACTTTGATGCGGCCGTACTGATCGCAGTGGATCTCCTCACCGGGCGGGCCGGTGACGACGGCGGTCTGGCTGCCGAGGACTTTCGGTTTCGGATGTTCGAGGGCAGGGCGGTAGTGCGCGTCCCACGGGGTGGCGAGGAAGCTGTTGCGGTAGCCCTGGTGGAAATCGCTTTTGTTGTCGGTGACGTCGCTGGTGACGTTTTCGCCGAGCACTTGCGGCTGTTTGCCTTCGTGGAAGACTTCCAGCAGCAGCCACAGATCGTTCCACTCGGCGCGCGGGTGTTCGGCGAGCGTGAGGAAATGGCCGCTGGTCAGCGTCGGTTCATCACCTTTGCCTTCGGCGAGTTTGTAGTCGCTGCGATGGCGCTCGAGGGCGCGGGTTGAGAGGAACTTGCCGCGCTCGCGAGTCGTGAAGCGGCCGGGGTAATCGTAGTCTTCCAGGTCCGGGGCGAATTCGGATTTGACCGCGCCTTCGGGCAGCAGCTTGGGTTTTTCGAAATCGTAGTCGCGGCGGCTGACGCGGGTGGTGCGGGTTTCCAGGCGCAGGTTGAAGCGCTTGATCACCGGCTTCTCGGCGGCCATGCCGGAGTCTTGCTGGTAGCTGACCGGCTTCAGTTTGCGGAACACCGTCTGGTCGTCGCCGAACACCAGTTTGTGGCCGCTGCTGCTGTGCTGGAAGTGGAAGTGGATGCCTTCCTCTTCGCACAGACGCTGGATGAAATGCAGGTCGGACTCATCGTATTGCACGCAATACTCGCGTTCCGGATACTCGGCGCCGAGCTGGAAGCTGTAGGCGTCAGAGAGAATGCCGCGATCTTCCAGCACCTGGGCGATGATTTTCGGCACCGTCAGTTGCTGGAAGATCTGCTGATCATGGTTGTGCTGCAGATACGCCAGTTGCGGCATCAGGCTGATGCTGTAGCGGGTCAGGGTCTTGCCGGAGTCGCCCTGCTCGATGCGATAGACCTGGCCGTGAATCTTGCCTTCGCCGGTAGCGCCGAAGGTCAGGCAGGCGCGCTTGTGCAGCAGCTCTTCGAGCTTCAGGTCGGGGCGGGCGCTGACCAGTTCGAGGTCGAAACGGAACGGTTCGTTGAGGGCTTCGCGACCGGTGAAGCTGAGGACTTGCAGGTCGGCGTTGGCGTCTTCGATCGAGAGGGTGATGTGGGTTGCATTGGCGTCCAGCATGCCTTGAATTCCGTCCGTTGAATAAGCAGGTGATGGATGTTGCAGGATTAGACGGCCTCATTCAAGGCGCAAATGGCGTAGGTGTGGGGCCTTGATGTCATAGGGAAAACCCTTAGGAGGGCGGTTTGGGTCAGTGAAATCGGGCCTTTCATAGACTTTGATGGTGTTTGAGAGATTGCCATCGCGGGCAAGCCCGCTCCCACAGGTTTCTCGGGTGTACACAAAATCGGCGTTCACTAAGGTCCTGTGGGAGCGAGCCTGCTCGCGAACGGCTTCTACAACCAATGCCAGAACCGGCTCCAGAACCCGCGATTGAGGTCTTCCTTGCACCCGGCATACTGCTGCGCATACAGATCCGAACGGTTCTGCACCTTGCGCGCGGTCGGCGGTAGCCAGGCTTTGCTCGCGTAGGTCTTGTTACGGAAGCCGCCCCAGCCTTCGTGGTAGTTCAGGTACTGGTTATAGGCGTCGTATTTGTACACGCCGTTGATCGAGGTGGTCTTGTCCATGTACCAGCCGACGAAGTCGATGGCGTCGTCGAAGTCTTCGCGATCGGCCCAGTTGCGGCCGGTGCTTTTCTGGTAGTCGGCCCAGACTTCATCCTTGGCCTGCGCATAACCGGAAGCGGTTGAGACGCGGCCCCAAGGAATCACCCAGAGCAGGTATTTGCGCGGCGTCTTGGCGTCGTAGCGGTAGCCGGATTCCTGATACATGATCGCGAACGGCACCTGGATCGGCACGCCCCAGCGTTTCTGCGTGACTTGCGCAGCGTCGTACCAATCGCTTTTCTCGCGGAAGATTGCGCAGATGTCTTCCGGGGAGCGGGGCGGCGAGGTGCCGCAACCGCTCAGCAGGGTGGCCAGGGTCAGGAGGGCGAGGATGTGCCTGTGATTCAAGAGCTGTTTTCCGTCGTGCGCAAAAAGGCCGACAGTCTACGCGCTCAGCTCAATTGATGACGATAGGGCAGATCCGGACCGGTTTTGCTGCAGGTCAGTGCGGCGGCTTGTACGGCGAACCTGAGCATGCCGTCGATTTGCTCTCGACTGAGCTGCTGCACGCCTTCTACCGAGTCCAGCGAATGCTCCGTCAGCCAGGTGATCAGCGCGGCCTGGAAGGTATCGCCAGCGCCAACGGTGTCGGCAATTTTCACCGGATTCGCCGGTACCGACCACGAGCCATGGGTGCGACTGAACACCGTTGCGCCGTCGCCACCGCGTGTCAGGAATACGATCTGGCAGCGATGCTCGAGCCAGCTTTCAATAACATGCTGCGGATCCTGCTCGGGATAGAGCAGGCTCAGATCCTCGTCGCTGACTTTGATCAGATCGGCCAGGCGCACCAGCGTGGCGATGCGCTCGCGCCATAGCTCGATGTTCGGCTCGGGATTGAGGCGCACGTTGGGGTCGAGGCTGATCAGGCGTTTGCCGCTTTCGCGTTGGACCAGTTTCAGCAACGTGTCGCCAATCGGCTGCACCACCAGCGAAAACGAGCCGATGTGCAGGCCGCGCACCTCGTCGCCAAGTGTCGGCAGATGCGCCTCGCTCAGTTGCCGGTCGGCACAGCCTTCGCCACGGAAGCTGTAGTGCGGTGAACCATTGGCGCCTACCGCGACCATCGCCAGGGTGGTCGGCGCGGCGAAATCCACCAGATAGTCCGGGCGCACGCCTTCGTCCTGCAGCACTTGCTGCAAACGTCGGCCGAGGTAGTCGGTGGACAGCCCACCGAAGAGCGCCGAGTCCACGCCCAAGCGGCGCAGTCCGACGGCGACGTTGAACGGCGAGCCGCCGGCAATTGCCTTGAAATTGACTTTCGAGGCCAGACCGCTGGCGTCGTTTTCGCTGAAAAAATCAAACAGGGCTTCGCCACACACCAGGTACATAGTTGTTTGCTCGTTATAGGGTTGCGACATGCTGTTGATAGCGTTCGTAGGCCTGCTGGAACGCCGCGACATTGGCGGCGATCGGCAGGGTTTCACTGCGCGCGTCGAGTTTGACGCAGCGTTCGCACAGATCGGCCAGGGACACATCATCGCCGTTCGAGCGCGACGCGCACCACGCTGCCTGAATCGCCGCGCCCAGTGCGGCGGCTTCGCTTTGTTCTGTGCAGATCACCGGGGCGTTCATGATGTCGGCGACGATCTGCCGCCACACCGCGCTCTTCGAGCCGCCGCCGATCAGGCAGATGCGCAGGCTTTGTAAACCATTCTGGCGGAGCAAATCCAGCCCGTAGCGCAAACCGAAGGTGGTGCCTTCGACGGCCGCGCGGCACAGATTGGCCTGGGTCAGATTGTCCATCGTCAGCCCGTGCAGGCTGCCGGTGGCGTGGGGCAGGGCGGGCACGCGTTCGCCGTTGAGGAACGGCAACATGCTCACGCCTTCGGCGCCGATCGGCGACTGCGCGACCAGTTCGTTGAAGGTCGGCAGATCGAGCCTGAACAGTTCGCGAATCGCACCGGTGGCGTTGGTCAAATTCATGGTGCAGATCAGCGGCAGCCAGCCGCCGCTGGAGGAACAGAACGTGGCAACCGAGGCGTCGGCGCTGACGTTCGGTGCGTCGGAGAACGCGTAGACCGTGCCGGACGAACCGAGGCTCATGGTGATCGCGCCGGGCTGAATATTGCCGGTACCAATGGCGCCCATCATGTTGTCGCCACCGCCGCTCGAGACCACCGCGTTGGGGTTGATGCCGAGTTGCTCGGCGATTGCCGGGAGGAGGGTGCCGACGGCGGCGTGCGCGTCGATCAGCTCCGGCAGCGCGGCTTGCAAACGGCCGCTGGCGTCGATGTCGCGCAGGATCTGCACATCCCATTGCCGCGTGCGCACGTCGAAGTAGCCGGTGCCGGAGGCGTCGCCGTATTCGCTGCAGGCGCGGCCAGTGAGCCAGTAATTGAGGTAGTCGTGGGGCAACAGAATGCGTGCAATGCGTGAGAACACGTCGGGATGCTGCTCTTTGGTCCAGAGCAGTTTCGACACCGTGTAGCCCGGCGCAATGACCACGCCGAGGCGTTCCAGCGAACCTTGCTCGCCGCCCAGTTGCGCGAGCAAGCGCTCGTTTTCCGGCGTGGTTTCGGTGTCGCACCAGAGCTTGGCCCGGCGCAGCACTGCGCCTTGCTCATCGAGCAGCACCAGGCCGTGTTGCTGGCCGGAGACGCCAACGCCGAGGATCGCTTGGCCGTCGACGTTTGCCGCTTGCAAGGCCTGGCGGGTGGCGCTGACGAATGCATCGAGCCATTGCTGAACGTCTTGTTCGCGGCGGCCGTTGGCGCCGCTGATCATCGTGTGCGGCGCCGCGCCCAGACCGAGCACCTGACCGCTGTCGGCGTCGAGGATGATCGCTTTGGTGCCTTGGGTGCCGCAGTCGATACCCAGGAAGAGCTTTGTTGTTGTCATGTATGGGCCTGTCAGATTGCGCTGAAGATCAAGAGCTACCCCCTCACCCCAGCCCTCTCCCCCACGGGGGCGAGGGGGAAAGGGAGCAGATTTTCATGCCTTTCACACTCTGTATTCGACTCGGAATTTCAGGTCGATGAATAACGGAAGAACCACGCGGTCGGTTCCCTCTCCCTCCGGGAGAGGGCTAGGGTGAGGGGCTTTTCAGCCGAGCACCCGTTCCAGAGTCCCCGAAACCCCAACCTCGCGCAAACTCTGGCAGCACCACTCGAATGCCGCAACAAACTCCGCCGACTTCGGTATCGCCGTGCCGAAAATCTCCTCCACGCCCAACAGGCGCTCGGTGATCAACTCATCGTCCGCCACCAATCCCTGGCAGAAAGCCGCTCGCGGATCCGGAATCGAATACGTATCGCCATTCTCATCCACGCCCTTCAAATACAGCCCCCACGCCGCCACGACCAGCGCTGCACGTTTGGTCTCGCGGCCATCGGCGATCAGCCGATTGATCGTCGGGACGGTGAACTTGGGAAACTTCGATGAGCCATCCGAACACACGCGCTCCAACTGATCGGCAATCGCCTGATTGGAAAACCGCGCGACCAGCGTGTCCTTGTATTCGCTCAGATCAATGCCCGGTACCGGGGCCAGCTGCGGCGTGACATCCTGATCCATATAAGCGCGCATGTAACGCACGAACAGCGGATCGTTCATGGTCTCGTGGACGAAGCGATAACCCTTGAGGAAACCCAGATAGGTGAGCGCCAGGTGACTGCCGTTGAGCAGTTTGATTTTCATCTCTTCGTACGGTGATACGTCGTCGGTGAACTGCACGCCGACCTTTTCCCATGCCGGGCGGCCGCTGACGAATTTGTCCTCCAGCACCCACTGCACAAACGGCTCGCAGACCACCGGCCAGGCATCGTCGACGCCGTGTTTGTCGGCCAGTTGCAGGCGATGCGCGGTGCTGGTCATCGGTGTGATGCGATCGACCATGGCGTTGGGGAAACTGACGTTCTGGTCGATCCAGTCGCGCAGATCCGGATCACGCAGGGCGGCGAAAGCCAGCAGCGCCTTGCGCGCGACGGCGCCGTTGTGCGGCAGGTTATCGCAGGACATCACAGTGAACGCCGGAACACCCGCCGCGCGGCGTTTGGCCAACGCTGCGCAGAGGAAACCGAACACGGTGCCCGGTGCTTCGGGATGGGCGAGGTCGTGTTGAATCTGCGGCAGATGCGCCATGAACTCGCCGTTGCTGTCGTCGATGCAGTAGCCGCCCTCGGTGATGGTCAGCGAGACGATGCGGATCTGTGGTTCGGCGAGTTTGTCGATCAGCGTCTGGGCGTCATCTTCGGCCAGCAGCATGTCGCGGATCGCGCCAATGACGCGCACTTCGGTGTCATCGCTGTCGCCCAGTTCAAACAGGGTGAACAGGTAATCCTGCTCGCGCAGATCATCGCGAGCACGGCGATCTTCCGGGCGCAGGCCGACGCCACAGATTGCCCAGTCCAGCGCTTCGCCAGTGTTCATCAAGGCATCGGTGTAATACGCCTGATGCGCACGATGGAAACCACCGACGCCGATGTGGGCGATGCCCTGACGCGTGTCAGCGAGGTCGTAGCCTGGCAGTTGCACCTGGGCGGCGAGGCGATTGAGGTTCTGTTGGTTGAGTTTCATCGGATAGTCTCGAAATCAGGCCGCAGCACGCAGCGGACGGGTCAGCGCCACACCTTCGGCATCGAACAGATGGCAGTGAGTCGGGTCCAGGCGCAGGCTCAATTGCTCGCCGTAACGGCTGGCCAGATCGCCGCGCACGCGCATGGTCAGGGCTTCGTCGGCGCTGGTGGTGACGTGGCAGAAGGTGTCGCTGCCAAGGCGTTCGCTGACGTCGGCAGTGACTTGCAACGTGCAGTCGCCGGGTTGCGCCAGCTCAAGATGTTCGGGGCGAATGCCCAACGTGACAGCGCTGCCGACACTGAGGCTGGCGGCGTTGAACGGCAGGGTGATGCGCGTGCCGGCGTCCAGCGAAACTTCGCAGCTGGCGCCGTCGATGCGGGCAATCTTGCCTTTGAGGAAACCCATTTTCGGCGTACCGAGGAAGCCTGCGACAAATAGATTGGCCGGGTTGTGATAGAGGTCCAGCGGCGAGCCGACCTGCTCGATCCTGCCGCCATTGAGCACCACGACTTTGTCGGCCATGGTCATCGCTTCGACCTGATCGTGGGTCACATAAATCATCGTCGCTTGCAGGTCTTTATGCAGGCGCAGCAGTTCCAGCCGCATCTGCACGCGCAACGCCGCGTCGAGGTTGGACAGCGGCTCATCGAAGAGGAAAATCTTCGGGTTGCGCACGATGGCGCGGCCGATCGCCACGCGCTGACGCTGACCGCCGGACAGCTGTTTCGGTTTGCGCTCGAGCATCGGCCCGAGTTCAAGAATACGTGCCGCTTCGCCAACCTTGCGCTCGACCTCGGCTTTCGGCACGCCGGCCAGATCGAGGGCGAACGACATGTTCTTTTTCACGGTCATGTGCGGGTACAGCGCGTAGGTCTGGAACACCATCGCCAGATCGCGCTTGGCCGGGCTGACTTCGGTGATATCGCGGCCATCAAGTTCGATAGTGCCGCCGCTGACCTCTTCCAGACCGGCGATCAAGCGCAGCAGGGTGGATTTGCCGCAGCCCGAGGGGCCGACGAAGACCACGAATTCCTTGTCGTTCACTTCAAGGTCGATGCCCTTGATGATGGAAAAGCCTTCGAAGCCTTTTTGCAGATTCTTGATTTTCAGGTTGGCCATGAGATGGGCCTCCGCAATTTATTATTGGGTTAAACCAGATCGGCTTTTCTGTGGGAGCGAGCCTGCTCGCGAAGGGGCCGTGTCAGTCGACATCAGGGTTGAATGACACTCCGCTTTCGCGAGCAGGCTCGCTCCCACAGGGGATAGGGTTGGATTCGGGATGTTCATTTCACGGCGCCGAACGAGAGACCGCGCACCAGTTGCTTCTGGCTGATCCAGCCAAAGATCAGAATCGGCGCACAGGCCAGGGTCGATACGGCCGACAACTTGGCCCAGAACAGCCCTTCGGGACTTGAATACGAGGCGATCAGCGCGGTCAGCGGTGCGGCATTCGATGAGGTCAGGTTCAGCGACCAGAACGCCTCGTTCCAGCACAGGATCAGCGACAGCAGCACGGTCGAGGCGAGGCCGCCCTTGGCGATTGGCAGCAGCACGCGGACCATCTCCTGCCACAGCGTCGCACCATCGAGGCGGGCGGCTTCGAGGATGTCCTTGGGGATGTCCTTGAAGTAGGTGTAAACCATCCAGACCACGATCGGCAGGTTGATCAGCGTATAGATCACGATCAGCGCGATGCGCGTGTCGAGCAGGCCGAAACTCTTGGCCAGCAGGTAGATCGGCATCAGCACGCCCACCGGCGGCAGCATTTTGGTCGAGAGCATCCACAGCAGCGTGCCTTTGGTGCGCTGGGTTTCGTAGAACGCCATCGAGTAGGCCGCCGGCACCGCGATCAACAGGCACAGGGCGGTGGCGCTGAAGGAGATCACCACCGAGTTCCAGGCGAAGCTGAAGTAATCGCTGCGCTCGTTGATGTGCAGGTAGTTCTCCAGCGTTGGCGTGAAGATGAACTGCGGCGGCGTGGCGAAAGCGTCGATTTCGCTCTTGAAACTGGTCATCACCATCCAGAAGATCGGGAAGAAAATCACGATCGCGATGGCCCAGGCCAGCGTGCCGAGCAGCAGGCTTTGCAGGCGGCGGGATTGTTGGAGGGTCATGGCAGGCCTCACGCTTTGTCAGTCAGGTTTTTGCCGATCATTCGCACCAGAATGATCGCGGCGATGTTGGCGATGACCACGGCAATCAAGCCGCCCGCCGAGGCCATGCCGACGTCGAACTGCACCAGCGCCTGGTTGTAGATCAGGTAGGCGAGGTTGGTCGAGGCGTAGCCGGGGCCACCGTTGGTGGTGGTGAAGATTTCGGCGAACACCGAGAGCAGGAAGATTGTTTCGATCATCACCACCACAGCAATCGGCCGCGCCAGATGCGGCAGGGTCAAGTGCCAGAAAATCGCGATCGGGCCGGCACCATCCAGGCGCGCGGCTTCTTTCTGTTCCTGATCCAGTGACTGCATGGCGGTCATCAGAATCAGGATCGCGAAGGGCAGCCATTGCCACGAAACAATGATGATGATCGACAGCAGCGGGTAGTGCGCCAGCCAGTCCACCGGTTGCGCACCGAACAGCTTCCAGATGTAGGCGAGGATCCCCGAGACCGGGTGGAAAATCAGGTTTTTCCAGATCAACGCGCCGACGGTGGGCATGATGAAAAACGGCGAGATCAGCATCACCCGCACCAGGCCGCGCCCAAGGAATTCGCTGGCCTCGAGCAACGCGCTGATCAGCACGCCGAAGACCACGCTGATCAGCAGCACACTGCCAACGAGCAACAACGTATTGGTCGCGCCGGGCATGAAACCCGAATCAGTGAGGAAATAGGTGAAGTTCTCCAGCCCGACGAATTCGTTTTCGCCGGGATAGAGCAAGTTGTAGCGGATCATCGAAAAGTACAGGGTCATGCCCAGCGGCACGATCATCCACAGCAGCAACAGCGCCACCGAAGGACTGACCAGAAACCAGCCGGGATTGCGCACCCGCAGCTTGCGCTGCGGTGGCGACAGGTCGATGTGGGCTTTGGCAGTTGAAGTATTCATGGCATTCACAACCGAGTCATACAGACCTATGGAGATCCCCATGTGGGAGCGAGCCTGCTCGCGAAAGCGCTGGGTCAGTGTCATGTGTGTTGGCTGACACGACGCCTTCGCGAGCAGGCTCGCTCCCACAAGAGGCAGGAGCAAGGCATTCAGCGGTTACTTGGGATAACCCGCGCGCTTCATCTCGCGTTCCGTGGTCTGCTGCGCCGCCGCCAGCGCCTGATCCACCGTGGTCTGGCCGATCAGCGCTGCCGAGAACAGCTTGCCGACCTGGGTGCCGACTGCCTGGAATTCAGGAATGGTCACCAGTTGAATGCCGATGTACGGCACCGGTTTCAGCGTCGGTTTGCTCGGGTCAGCGGCTTTCAGCGATTCCAGCGTCACTTTGGCAAACGGCGCGGCGTTCATGTACGCGTCGCTGTAGGTCGAAGCGCGGGTGCCCGGCGGCACGTTGGCGATGCCATCGGTCTTGGCAACCAGTTCGCCGTACTCTTTGGACGTGGCCCAGGCGCTGAAGGTTTTTGCTGCGTCCTTGGCCTTGGAGCTGGTCGGAATCGCCAGCGCCCACGAATACAGCCACGCCGAGCCTTTATCCGTGACTTGATGCGGAGCGAAGGTGAAACCGACGTGATCGGCGACCTTGCTCTGGGTCTTGTCGGTGACGAACGAACCAGCGACGCTGGCGTCGACCCAGATCGCGCATTTGCCGCTGTTGAACAGGGCGAGGTTTTCATTGAAACCGTTGCTGGATGCGCCCGGCGGGCCGGATTTCTTCATGGTGTTGACGTAGAAATTCAGCGCGTTTTTCCACTCCGGGCCGCTGAATTCCGGTTTCCATTGCTCATCGAACCAGCGCGCGCCATAAGCATTGGCGACCGTGGTGACCAGCGCCATGTTCTCGCCCCAACCAGCCTTGCCGCGCAAGCAGATACCGTACTGCTCTTTGTCTTTGTGGGTGAGCTTTTCGGCAAACCCGGCGATCTCTTCCCAGGTCGGCCGCTCCGGCATGGTCAGCCCGGCTTCCTTGAACAGGTCGGTGCGGTAATAGGTGATCGAACTCTCCGCGTAAAACGGCAGCGCATACAGCGAACCCTTCACCGACAGGCCTTCGCGCACCGACGGAAAGACATCGTCGAGGGCGTAACTGGCCGGCAGGTCCTTCATCGGCTCCAGCCAACCCTTGCCGCCCCAGAGTGCGGCTTCGTACATGCCGATGGTCAACACGTCGAACTGGCCGCCCTGAGTGGCGATGTCGGTGGTCAGGCGCTGACGCAGGACGTTTTCTTCCAGCACCACCCAATTGAGCTTGATGTCCGGATGCTCGCTCTCGAAGGTTTTCGAGAGTTTCTGCATGCGGATCATGTCGCTGTTGTTGACGGTGGCGATGGTCAGGGTCTGGGCGCCAAGGCTGACGCTGCTGAGGGTCATGCAGGTGAGAGCGAGCAGAGCTTTTGCAGTGGGTTGCATCGTGCACTCCTTTTCTGACACCCGACGGGGCAGAAGGACAGTTATTGTTTTTGTGTCTTCCGAATGCAGGAAGAATCTGCGCTGATTACAGCCTTCCACGGCGGAGCTGACAAATCATCCCTAGCACTTTTGTCGATACTTTTTTGCACTGGGGTTTGAGCGGGTGAACGCAGGGAAGGGGTTTTGCGCGAGGGGGCGTTAGCGAATGCGTACAGATTTCGCCAGCCGGGGCACGGTTTTTTTTGGGAGCGAGCCTGCTCGCGAAGATGGTGTGTCAGCCACAGGATTTTTCAATGACAGACCGCTTTCGCGAGCAGGCTCGCTCCCACAGGTGGCGTGTCGTCAGAGATGGTTCTGTTCTGTCAGCCGTTGCACCGCCAGCCGTCGATAGTGCGACGGCGTCATGCCCTTGAGTTGCTGGAAGCGTCGATTGAAGTTGGAAATATTGTTGAAGCCCGACTCGAAGCACACCTCGGTCACCGGTTTGTCACCATCGGCCAGCAGCTCACAGGATTTGCTGATGCGCAGGCGATTGACGAATTCGATGAAGTTGCGCCCGGTGGCCTGCTTGAATACCCGGCTGAAATAGGTCGGTGTCATACCCAGGTGTTCGGCCACTTCTTCCAGTGAGATGTCCCGCGCGTAGTGGCTGAAGATGTAGTCGACCGCGCGGTTGGTGCGGTCGATGTTGTGTTCGTCGGCCAGTTGCGGCGTGGTGGCGCCGGACAACAACTGGAAGTCATCACTGGCCGCGAGCAATTCCATCAGGATGAAAAAGTGCCCGAGGCGAGTGATGCCGGTGCTGTCGGCGATCCGCTGCATCAGTGTCATGGCCTGACGGATCGTGCGCTTGCAACGAAATTCGATGCCGTACTGCGCACGCTCAAGCAGTGGCGCCAGGGATTTCAGCTCAGCGAACACCTGGTGCCCGCTCTCGAACAATTCGTCGGTGAAGTTGACCAGCATGTCGCGCTTCTCCACCACTTCATCCTCGGCGACCTGGCTGATCCAGTTGTGCGGCAGGTTGGGACCGGTCAAAAACAAAGTCTCTGGATAGAAGTTGCCGATGTAATCGCCGATGAACACCTTGCCGGAGCTGGCCACGATCAGGTGCAGCTCGTACTCCTTGTGGAAATGCCAGCGCACCAGCGGGCAGGGGAAGCCGTGCTGGCGGTAGATGATGGACAAACCGTTATGGTCGTCCATCAACTCGTAGGAAGGGTCGGTCACGCGAGCGGTTCGGGTCATGACGGGGCACTTTTTTATTATCGCTGCGCGATCATGCCTCGTTTTTTGCCATTTGTGCCACTTCCGACCGGCCGTCCGTGGTGACCGCTCAACTGAGCTTGTCGCGCGCCTTTTGCAGGTTGGCCATTTGGCAGAAACGCACGATGTTGGAATTTTTGATGAAGTCGAAATTGATAATGTTGCACTTGCGCGCCCAATCGGATTTTTCCGGGTCGAACCACTCGTCAAGACTGTCGAGGATTCGCTGCGGCCCGCCGAGTGTGTAACTGGTTGCCGACAGCGACCATGGGCGAAGCGTACTGACAGGTGTGCTCAGTACGTTGTCTATATAGCCATAAAGATCCGAGGTGCTGACCTGTGATTTGCCGATCCACTTGTGATTGATTGGTCTGTAGAAACGAAAGTCTTCGCTTTCCCAGGTCATCGGCGCGGCCACCATAATGCGTTGCAATGGATTGATGGCTTTGAGTTGGCCAATTGTCAGATGCAGATTGTCGGTGGGAATGATCCGTTCCCCAAGGTGTTCCAGCAAAGCTGTTTTGAATTCCTCATGGTTGAATGGATCTGTAGCGCTGGAAAGTTCATGAAAGTCCAGAATGATAAACTCATTCGGGCTTCTTTCATAAAACCCCTTAACGTCCCTGATCAGGTCTTCAAGCGTTCGCGAAGAGTTGAATCCATTGTGGTGGAAACGGAATCTCGCCAGTTGTTTCGCCTTGCTGTTGTATACAAGGCGAACATCAAGTGCGCGAGCGCCGCGATTCAACTGCGAATAAAAGGAAACGTCCTGGCAGGCAAGCCAGTTTTTCCCGGGAATAAGGGCGTAAGACGCTTCCCAGTCACAACCGGCGTTATGCGCGCCGGGCAGGGTCATTTCAAATAACGAAAGATTATCGATTTGTGGTGAATAAGCCATCCATTGATGGGTTGGTATATCGTCGAAGTTTTCCATGTTGCACATCCTGCGAAGTGGTTAGTAAGTTGCGCGCAGGATGTTTATAAGCATGTTCGTGTTATTGCGAAAGTTGGCTTTTAATGCAAGTCATGTAATTGATGTAATCAGCGCTCTGTTGGACTCAGCTGGTTTTTGGCTTCGATCCATTGAGCCATGTATTGAGTGCTTTTGAGTGTGTGATGTCGCAACATGGCGCCGGTGAAGTTGTCGTTTCTAAGTTGTGCCAAGTGTTGTCGGCAATCATTTATCCGGTTGATCAGGCTCGGGCCATGTACGCTGCGCTGATAACGCTGCTGCAAAAGTGCCGAAGCCTGAATCTGCGCCTGCTGCCAGCGCGCCGGATTTTCGTACAGTTGCACCGCCTGTTCGGCAAAGGTGTTTGCGTCGAGGGCGACCGCTCCCGGCCACGGAGCTTCGCCGTGCATGGCTTCGGCGCCGATCGGTGTGGTCACACTCGGCGTGCCACAGAGCATGGCATCGAGCAGTTTGCCCTTGATTCCCGCGCCGAAGCGCAATGGCGCAAGGCAGACTCGTGCTGCCGACATCACTTCAAGTGCATCTTCGGCCCAGTCCATGATGTGAAAGCCTTGGGCCGGGTTGTGCAGTGCGGTGGCTTTGGGCGGTGTATAGGCGCCATAGATATGCAGTTGCGCGCGAGGCAAGCGCGCGCGGATCAGCGGCCAGAGGGTGGTCTTCATCCAGAGCACGGCATCCCAGTTCGGCGCGTGACGGAAGTTGCCAATGCTGAGGAAATGCTCCCGCTCTTCGAAACCTGGCGGGGCGGTGTCCGGAAGATCAATCATCAACGGACACCAATGCAGGATTTGCCGGGGCAGGCCGAATTGCTCCACCAGCAGGTCGATCTCGACTTCGGAAATCATCAGGTTCAAGTCGCAGCGATACAGCGCAGCGATTTCCCGTTTGGCCAGATCGGTGCCGGCCATCAGCTGGAATTCTTCGGGCAATGCCGGTGCAAACAGCCCGGTGAAATCAGTCTGCTCGTCGTTGCTTTTCAGCCGGTCCTTCAGGCGCTGATGACGCGCATGCCGCAGGCTTTGCAGGTCGGAAGTTTCCAGGAGGCGCAGGGCGTCCGGGCAGTGTTTCTCCACACGCCAGCCAAACTGTTCTTCCATCATGAACTGATCGAACAGCACGATATCTGGTGCCAACCCGCTGATGAACGTGTCGAAACTGCTGTTGTTGAGCTCGATCGATACTTCGCGAATGCCCAGCGCCGTCAGATCAGCCTTGTGTTCACCCGGGCCGGCCGGGCTGCTGAACGTGATGTCCCAGCCTTGATCGAGAAATGTCTCGAGGATCTGCATGACATGCCCGCTGGCCGCCGATGAGCGCGGTTCTGGCCAGACGTAGCCGATGACCAGAACTTTGGTGGTACGCGAATGGCTCACGACTGATCCTCTGACCCATGGAAGAAAAAAGGGCGCAATTAAACCACAGCGAAGTGATTGAAATGCACCCTGTCCACCGATCAGCCGTTTCAGCGCTTAACTGACCGGTTTGGCGAGATTGAGCAGCAGCGGCCCTTGCAGAAACTTGCCGGCAGCGGTGTTGCGCACGGCATTGTCGATAGTCTTCACATTGAAGCTCAATATGGCCGGACGCGTTTGCGCTTGATCGAGCAGCGATACCGCAAGCATGTATGACTCAGCGTTGGCCAGCGCCGGATGGTCCTGGACCAGTTTCGGCAGACTGGCTTTTACCTGGTTGAACTCGACGAATCCCGGTCGGTGCGCCAGAGCGTGGTGTGGATTGATCAGGTTGTCCGGATGCGCCTTGCGCGCGTCCCGAGCCAGCTCCAGCAGTCCGACCGCATCGAACTCCGCCTGATGCAACTCCGGGTAGACCTTGCCGTAGTACAGGTCGAGGGTGTCCGGGCCACCGTGGGACATTTCGTGAATCAGCACGTCGGCGACGCTGCCGTCGTCGTAGCGCGACAACTTGTAAAACTCATCGAGATTGTCCGGGTAGATCGACAGAAACCGGCCTGCGGACTCATCGATTTTTTCGCCGGTGCGCAGCGCTCTCTGCCAGCGCTTATAGGCCGGTGGCGAAAGCGAGGCGATCACGCCGGGTTGATGCGGGCGGAACGTCACATTGCTGAAGCTGATCGACTCGAGATCCTTGCGCATCGCGCTGAGATGTTTCGACACGTGCTGTGCCACTTCATCGGAATCGTTACCGAACACATGCTTGAGCACCGCGCGAATGTCGTCGTTGGAAGACAGTTGCGACAGCGCGTTGATGGAGTTGTCCAGCTTGGTCCGGGCGCGGGGAATGGCTTTTTTCAGATAACCGCGGGTGTAACTGAATGGCTTGAAGCGGCCGAACAGGCGCTTCAACGGGGCGAAGTTACCCAGGTCGAGCAGTTTCAGGCGCGGGCCCCAGGCACCGCCGGTGCGGATGCTCAGCGCGTGCCAGTCCTGGTTGCGTTCCAGCACTGCGATGTCGATCGCCTCGCCAAGCGCGTCGGCGCCTCGCCAGGTCGCCTGACGCACATCGCCGGTGTGGGAGAGCCTGAGCCAGTCCCGACTCTCGACGCCATGGATCAACCTTTTCAATTGCACGCTGGCAGTGTGCGCGGTGTCGAGCGCGGTTTCACCGGCAAAGACCACGCCGCGTTTGACCAGACGAAAACCTTTGCGGGCGAGGGCGGGCAAACCGTCGAGCGGGTTGATCAGCGACACGGCCGCTCGGGCCACGGCTTTGGCGACTTTCAGCAGTTTTAGGGTGGTCGACCCGGTCTTGGCGATGATGCTCGCTGCCGACGCGCCAAGACCGACCAGCAGGCCGATGACCGACAGGCCATCCAGAATGCAGCCACCAATGCCTTCGGCGACACGGTCGGTGCGTCCGGAACGAATGTCTTCAATGCACTGTTTGAACGGCACGATGACGTTGATTGCCAGGTTCTCGACGATCTCCCTGGTGTCGCGCCATTCTTCCAGGCCGTTGCGCACATCCAGTGCGGCATACAACTCTTCGCGGCGGGCGACAGGATGGTTGTCCAGTACGCATTGGGCGATCTCATCCAGTTGCGCAGAAAAGAACAGCGGAACCGCGCGCACATCAGTCTCTTGCAGTTGCAACTGCCAGAGCTTCTCCACCACTACTTTTGAAGTCATGCCCTGGCGTGGTTCGCTGCCTTCGCGGTAGGCGGCGTAATCGAGGGGCCACTCGCTGGCTTTGTTCTTGTCCTGAAAATCGTACTTGCTGCCAGTGTATGAAAGGGTCGGCCGTTGATGAATGAGACCGGTGTCTTGCAGCTTGAGCGCCAGATCCGGACGCTCGTAGCAGACGCCGCGCAGCGTGAACAGTTCGTAAGCGCGCAGCCGATCACCGTCGTCGCAGCAAAGAATTATCCCGTAACGCCCATTGGCCTCATCTCGCTGGATTTGCGTTTCTTGCTGCGGATTCAGTGGGTTGACCTCCTTCCTGACGGTGTAGAAGGTCATTTTGCCGCTGGTCAAGGCCTGACGATCATGCTCTGGCATCTGTGTGATCGCCATTTTGATCAGGGACGATAGACCCTCGCGCACGTTCCGGTAGTAACGATCAAACGCCTGATCAAACAGTTGCGACGGCGATTGCAGTTCGGCCAGGCGGGTGAAGGCATCGGCCGGGGGGTGGAAGTTGTCGCGGGTCTTGAATTTGTCCGAAAGTTGTCCGTCTTCAACCAGATCGCCGGAAAGATACAGATCGAGAATCGACAGGCGTAGGCGCAACAGGCCGTTGATCGCGTATTGGTTGTTGTCAGTGGCGCTGGCGAGGAAATTCCAGAACTCGGTAAGAATCCCCGCCGGATGCGCAGCCTTCAACCCTTCGAGCCAGCTACGTTCGCCGAAGCTGTCCAGGTACTTTATTTCGAAGGCCGGCTGTTCGAGATAGGCGCCGGCGGGCATCACTTGCTCCAGCGCACGCAAAGCGATTTTGCGCCGGTCCGGTGGCGCGGTGGACAAGCCTGTTTCAGACTGGGCCAGAGCCTCCATGTAACGCGAGAAATACGCGCTGGCCTTGATCACCGTGGTCTTGTCGTAGTCTTTGTCGCTGCGGTAAGGGATGACTCCGTTGAGTACCGCCCAGTCCACCACCGCCGGGATCGCCGCCGCTTCGTACAACTTGTCGAGCTCACCGGAAACCGGGGTCAGCTCGGAAAACGCCTTGAGTTGTGCAAACGTCATTGCACGCGAGCTGCCAGGTGCGGCGTGCTCGACCACGGCAGCGCTCTGGCGCGCAGTTACCCAGCCTGGCTTGTCCAGCGTGAGCCCGGGCGGGATCTGGTCGATCAGCAACTCCGGTGCTGCACCCGCGATCAATAGATGCGCTGCCAGTGGCGCGTTGTGCGCTTCGCTCAGGCCCAGATCAACCAGATGCTGTTCGAACAGGACGCGTACTTCGGCAGCGCTGAGTGTGGAATTCGCCGGTTGATAGAAGTCATAGCCGGCGACAAGAGGCTGATCGGAGCGCAATTGCATGTCGATGATCAGCGCAGCGATGACTAACTCATTGACCTGGCGTTCGCGCACGTCCGCGTTATTGGCTTCCAGATGCCAGCCAAGGCGTGCATGCAGGGTTTCTCCCAGGGCGCGAGCGGTTTTTCGCCTCAGGAAGTTGTGCAGGAACTTGTCCGCGTTGTCGCGTATGTCCTGTGCCGGAATCAGGTTGAAGTTGGCGAACGCCAGTACCTGCAACAGGCTTGCCGCACCTTGGGTCAGCTCATGCACTGTCTGGGTTATGATTTTGCGGTCCGCCATCGATAGATGAAACGGTGACGACTCATCGGCGTGGAGCAATTCGTGGTAGTCGCCCAAGGCGGGTGGCTCGGGCAGTTCGAAGGCCAGCCATTCAATCAGTGCCCGGGTTTCGGCAATGTTCGTCGGCACGTCATAACCGTTGAACTTCAACCATTGCACTATGCCAATCACTTGGCCGGAATAAACGACGCCGCCGATGTTCTTCGCCAAATCGGCGAGCATATCGAGTTCTTCGGAAAACACCGAAACTTCAGCATTATCCAGTGCAATACTGAAACGATGGGATTCGAACTCTGAGTCATAAACAACGAGAACTCCGGCGTTGGTATCCACTGCTAGGTTAATATCAGCTGAAAAAGAATGGTTGCGTAACAGCTGCGCAAACTCCGGGGTTGCAATTAAATTTTTCAAGGCATTGCGTGCTGGTTCACAGCGTTCGTCAAAACTGCTGCCGATGACCCGGGGTATGAAGCGATCTTGCACATTGAATACAGTGGCGACCGGCAGCGAGGCGCTTGCCGAGTAACTGTCGGCCGAGACTTCAAACTCAGTTGCCTTAAGGGCTTCGGCAAGTGACTGAACAATAAGCGCGCGTTCCTGTTTGTCGGAAGCGGAGCAATCGACGGCGGCAGGCACGTCGGAAGAAATGAACTGCATGGGCTCTATCCTGAATGAGTATCGAAAGTTCCCTGGCTGTATTTCGTTATTTATTAACGCGGCCAAAGATTATTCAGGATAGAGCTGGCAGGTTAAGCAATGGCAGTGTTAGTTAGTTGCTGATTATTTTCGGATGTGACAAGTTGCATCTGCGACGGACATTTATCACGTTTATTTCAGAATGCCTTTAACTTTGTCGCGCAATTGATCGATGGAGAAGGGCTTGCCGATGACATGCATGCCATCGGGTACTTCGAGACTCTCGGCATAACCGCTGGCGAACAGGATGGGCAGAGCAGGGCGCAGCTGACGGGCCTTTTGAGAGAGTTCGCGGCCATTCATGCCAGGCAAGCCGTAGTCGGTCATCATCAAATCGATGGCTTTGCCAGGATCCGCAAGGATTTCGAGTGCCGCGTTGCCGTCATCAGCCTCCAATACCGTGTATTCCAGCTCCTCCAGCACATCGACGATAAGCATGCGCACGATGGAGTCGTCTTCTACGACCAGGATAGTGGATGGAGTGGCAGACATGGCAGGACTCTCAGAAAAATGAAATCGGGGGATACCGGGCAAGCGAATTTTGCCGGACTCTTGCATGAGTAAGTGGCGCATAGCCACAAGTTCCCGAGCTGATACAAAAAAGAACAGGTCGTGTGGTGCGGCAAGGATAACCGTTGGCGTCGTCCAATGCGCAGGTGTGCGTAGGAAAATGCCATCATTTGTGTGAGAAAAATGGATCCATGGCGGGGTTTTGGGGCAAACTCTCGGGTTTTCAACAGTTCGACAAGGCTGCCCCATGTCCTCTCCGTCCTCGGTTGATGAACAACGGTTCCGCAAACTTCTGAGTCGCAACGTCAGCCTGCCGCTGGGCGTCGGCGTGCTCAGTGCGGTGTTTTTCGTCTCACTGATCACCTATTTGCTGTCCGTCATCCAGTGGGTCGAGCATACCGACCGGGTGATCAATAACGCCAATGAGGCGGTGAAACTCACTGTCGATCTCGAAACCGGCATGCGCGGCTATCTGCTTAGCGGTGACGAGCACTTTCTCGACCCGTACGAAGTTGCCAAGCCGCGTATCGACGTCGCTCTCAATACGTTGCTGGAGCTGACCGCCGATAATCCGGTGCAGACCGACCGCTTGCGTCGCCTGCAAGCGTTGCAGGTGGAATGGGCCAACTACGCGCAATCGATGATCGACCTGCAGCGCAGCAGCGGCGATTATCGCGGTGCGGTCAAGGCCGGGCGGGGCAAGCGACTGACCGACGAAATTCGCAAGCAGTTCGAAGACGTCATCGAAACCGAGCAAGTGCTGCGCGCCACGCGCAACGAGGATGTGCGTCGCACCACCATCTGGAGCATCACCCTTTATCTGATTTTCATCGTTGGTATCAGCGGTTTGCTGGCCTACATCGGCCGCCGTGACCTGGTCAATCTGTCGACCAATTACAGCGCCAACCTCGCGGCGCAACAGGCCAGCGCCGAACGCCTGGAGAAGCAGGCGTGGCTGCGCAACGGCCAGACACAATTGGCCGAGCAGGTGCTGGGGCAACTGACGCTGAACCTGCTGGGGCGCAACATTCTGCAATTCTGCGCGCAATACCTCGGCACAGCCGTCGCTGCGCTGTATGTGCGTGAAGAACATGGCGGCCTCAAGCGCGTGGCGACTTATGGTTTCTCCCGCGAGCAGGAAGAGCTGAACCAGACGATTTACAGCGGTGAAGGCATCGTCGGCCAAGTCGCAGAACAAGCACGCCTGATCCGTCTCGACGCGGTCCCTGGCGACTATTTCAAAGTCAGCTCCGGCCTCGGCGCAGGCCTGCCGCACAGCGTGCTGGTGGTGCCGACCAGCGATGATGATCGGGTCAACGGCGTAATCGAGCTGGGTTTTCTGCGTCCGCTGTCCGAGCGCGACATCGAGTTGCTGGAGCTGATTGCCGGCAACATCGGCACGTCGATCGAGGCGGCGCGCTACCGTCAGCGCTTGCAGGAAGTGCTCGCCGAAACCCAGCAGCTCAACGAAGAGCTGCAAGTGCAGCAGGAAGAGCTGAAGACTGCCAACGAAGAGCTGGAAGAACAGTCGCGGATTCTCAAGGAATCCCAGGCGCATCTGGAAACTCAGCAAGTGGAGCTGGAGCAGACCAACGAGCAGCTCGCCGAACAGCGCGATGCGATGGACAAGAAAAACACCGAGCTGAATCAGGCGCAGATTCAACTCGAAGAGCGTGCCGAAGAGCTGCAACGCTCGAGCAAGTACAAGTCCGAATTCCTCGCCAACATGTCCCACGAACTGCGCACGCCGCTCAACAGTTCGCTGATTCTGGCCAAGCTGCTGGCGGAAAACCCGCAGCAGAATCTGTCGGCGGAACAGGTCAAGTTTGCCGAATCGATCTATTCGGCCGGCAACGATCTGCTCAACCTGATCAACGACATTCTCGACATTTCCAAGGTCGAGGCCGGCAAACTTGAAGTGATTGCCGAAAACACCCGCGTCGATCGTCTGGTCGACGGCTTGCGCTCGATGTTCGAACCGCTTGCTGCCGACAAGCACCTTGCGTTCACCGTCGAGGTCCAGCCGGACGCACCGGGCTTGCTGTTCACTGATCGTCAGCGTCTGGAGCAGGTGATCAAGAATCTGCTCTCCAACGCGATCAAGTTCACCGAGCAGGGCGCCGTCAGCCTGAGCATCACCGCGCAGCCGAATGATCACATCGCTTTCAGCGTCAAGGATTCCGGGATTGGTATCGCAGCCGATCAGCAGGAAAGTATTTTCGAAGCGTTCCGTCAGGCGGATGGCACCACCAACCGCAAATACGGCGGCACCGGCCTTGGCTTGTCGATCTCGCGGGATCTGGCGACATTGCTGGGCGGTTCGATCAGCGTCGACAGCGTACCGGGGCAGGGCAGTACGTTTACGCTGGTGTTGCCGCGTCAGTATCACGAATTCGGTGAAACGCCGGCCGCGCCGCTGACCTTCCACCCGGCACCTGTGACGCCTGCGCCAGTTGCTGTTGCGGCTCCGCTGGCATCGGCGATTCCGGCAGTCATCCCGCGCTTTGCCGACGATCGCGACAAGGCACCGTTCGCCACCCGCTGCATTCTGGTGGTGGAGGACGAACCGAACTTCGCCCGTATCCTCTATGACCTGGCCCATGAGTTGGGCTACATGTGTCTGGTCGCCCACGGCGCTGACGAAGGTTACGACCTGGCGCGCGAATTCGTGCCGGATGCGATCCTGCTCGACATGCGCCTGCCGGATCATTCCGGTCTGACCGTGCTGCAACGCTTGAAAGAACGCGCCGAAACCCGGCACATTCCGGTGCACGTGATTTCCGTGGAAGACCGCGTCGAAGCCGCCATGCACATGGGCGCGATCGGCTACGCAGTGAAGCCGACCACCCGCGAAGAGCTCAAGGATGTGTTCGCCCGTCTCGAGGCCAAGCTGACGCAGAAGGTCAAACGCGTGCTGCTGGTCGAAGACGACGATCTGCAACGCGAAAGCATCGCGCGGCTGATTGGCGACGAAGACATCGAAATCACTGCCGTCGGCCTGGCCCAGGACGCCCTGGAATTGC
The DNA here is from genome assembly GCF_030687105.1 of Pseudomonas sp. FP1762. Classification (NCBI taxonomy): domain Bacteria; kingdom Pseudomonadati; phylum Pseudomonadota; class Gammaproteobacteria; order Pseudomonadales; family Pseudomonadaceae; genus Pseudomonas; species Pseudomonas sp. FP1762. Next base: position 3,264,955 of record NZ_CP117458.1, on the reverse strand, counting down.
TGCGCACGACCATCTACGACTGCATGGTCATCGATCTCAAGCTGCCGGACATGCTCGGCAACGATCTGCTCAAGCGCATGTCCACCGAGGACATCTGCTCGTTCCCGCCGGTCATCGTTTACACCGGACGCAATCTGACCCGCGATGAAGAGGCCGAACTGCGCAAGTATTCACGCTCGATCATCATCAAGGGCGCACGCTCGCCGGAGCGGTTGCTCGACGAGGTCACACTCTTTCTGCACAAAGTCGAATCGCAGCTGTCCCATGAACGGCAGAAGATGCTCAAGACCGCGCGCAGCCGCGACAAGGTCTTTGAAGGTCGCAAAGTGCTGCTGGTGGACGACGATGTGCGCAACATCTTCGCCCTGACCAGCGCGCTGGAACACAAAGGCGCAGTCGTGGTGATCGGCCGTAATGGCCGCGAAGCGATTGAGAAACTTCATGAAGTCGAGGACATCGACCTGGTGCTGATGGACGTGATGATGCCGGAAATGGATGGCTTCGAAGCCACCATGGAAATCCGCAAGGATCCGCGCTGGCGCAAGCTGCCGATCATCGCGGTGACGGCCAAGGCCATGAAGGACGATCAGGAGCGCTGCCTGCAAGCGGGCGCCAACGACTACCTGGCCAAGCCCATCGACCTTGATCGTCTGTTCTCGCTGATACGTGTGTGGTTACCGAAAATGGAACGCATCTAGTGGAACGCAGCAGTCCGGCCGAGCGCAACAGCGAAATCGAATTACGCTTGTTGATCGAGGCGATTTACCTGAAATACAGCTACGACTTTCGCGACTACTCCGGCGCTTCGATCAAGCGCCGGGTGCAGCACGCGCTGAGTCAGTTCGAGTGCGCGACCATCTCGGCCCTGCAAGAAAAAGTCCTGCACGACCCGACCGCGTTCATGCAGCTGCTGCAACTGCTGACGATCCCGGTCAGCGAGATGTTCCGCGATCCGTCGCACTTCCTGGCGATCCGCAACGAAGTGGTGCCGCTGCTGCGTACCTATCCGTCGCTGAAAATCTGGATTGCCGGCTGCAGCACGGGCGAGGAGGTCTATTCGATGGCGATTCTGCTGCGCGAGGAAGGCCTGCTCGACCGCACGATCATCTACGCCACCGACATCAACCCGCGCTCGCTGGAGAAGGCCAAGCAAGGGATTTTCTCCATGGAAAACGTCCGCGCCTACACTGCCAACTATCAGCAGGCCGGCGGTCAGCGTTCGTTTGCCGATTACTACACGGCAGCCTACGGCTACGCGATTTTCGACAAGAGCCTGTGCGAGAACGTGACATTCGCCGACCACAGCCTGGCCACCGACAGCGTGTTCTCCGAAACCCAGTTGATTTCCTGCCGCAACGTGCTGATCTATTTCAACAAGAAGTTGCAGGACCGGGCGTTCGGGCTGTTCCATGAATCGTTGTCGCATCGCGGCTTTCTGGTGCTGGGCAGCAAGGAAACCCTGGATTTTTCCAACTATTCGAACCAGTTCGAGGCGTTGGTCAAACAAGAACGGATCTACCGCAAATCATGAACGACACCCCGAGCCTGCCTCGCATCGAGGCCGTCGTGATCGGCGCCTCCGCAGGCGGTGTCGAGGCGTTGCTGACCCTGCTCGGGCCATTGCGCAAAGGCTATGTGCTGCCGATCATCATCGTTCTGCATCTGCCGGAAGAGCGCCGCAGTCATCTGGCCGAAGTGTTCTCCCGCCGCGTGGCGATGCCGGTCAAGGAAGCTGAAGACAAGCAGGACATTGAAGCCGGCACGGTGTATTTCGCCACGCCCGGTTATCACTTGTCGGTCGAAGCGGATCGCAGCCTGTCGCTGAGCCTGGAGGATCGCGTGCATCATTCGCGGCCGTCTATTGATTACCTGTTTGAATCGGCCGCTGACGTTTACGGCGAGACACTCGCCGCCGTGCTGCTGACCGGCGCCAATCACGATGGCGCGCGCGGGTTGGCCTGCGTCAAGCGCTGCGGCGGCCTGACCATTGTTCAAGACCCCGATGATGCACAAGTCGCCACCATGCCCCAGGCTGCACTGAACGTTCTGCAGCCGGATCATGTCCTACCCATTCACGGCATCGGCCGTCTGCTAGTCGAGCTGGAACGAATCGCATGCTGAGTAATATCCAAGCCAAACTGTTGATCGTTGACGATCTGCCAGAAAACCTGCTGGCGCTGGAAGCGCTGATCAAGCGCGAGGATCGCACGGTCTACAAGGCTCTGTCGGCGGACGAGGCACTGTCGCTGTTGCTGCAACACGAATTCGCCATGGCCATTCTCGACGTGCAGATGCCCGGCATGAACGGCTTCGAATTGGCCGAGTTGATGCGCGGCACCGAGAAGACCAAGAACATTCCGATCATTTTCGTCAGCGCCGCTGGCCGTGAACTCAACTACGCGTTCAAGGGCTACGAAAGCGGTGCGGTGGACTTCCTGCACAAGCCGTTGGACATTCATGCGGTGAAGAGCAAGGTCAACGTTTTCGTTGATCTGTATCGCCAGAGCAAGGCCATGAAACAGCAGGTCGAGGCGCTCGAGCAGGCCCGACGCGAGCAGGAAGCGCTGCTGCAACAGCTGCAAAGCACGCAGCTTGAGCTGGAACAGGCGGTGCGCATGCGCGATGACTTCATGTCCATCGTCGCCCACGAGGTGCGTACACCGCTCAATGGCCTGATTCTTGAAACCCAGCTGCGCAAGATGCACCTGTCCCGGGACAACGCCGCGGCGTTCACCCTCGACAAAATGCAGGCAATGGTCGACCGCGATGAGCGGCAGATCAAAAGCCTGATTCGCCTGATTGAAGACATGCTCGATGTCTCGCGAATCCGCACCGGCAAACTGTCGATCCGCCCGAGTCGTTTCGATCTGGTGCAACTGGTCAGCAATCTGCTGCAGAATTTTGCCTCGCAAATGGAAGCGGCAGAAACCAGCGTTTCCTTCGAGGCATCGGCGCCGGTAGAAGGTTGCTGGGACGAGTTCCGCATCGAGCAAGTGGTGTCCAATCTGCTGACCAATGCCTTGCGTTACGGTGGTCGCAGCCCGATTCAGGTGCGCGTCTATCGCGAAGATGACGAGGCCCGGGTCGAGGTACAAGACCACGGCATCGGCATCAGCGCCGAGAACCAGAAGCGTATTTTTCAGCAGTTCGAACGGGTGTCCGCCAAGACGGTGGTGGCCGGGCTCGGGCTGGGTCTGTTCATTTCCGAGCAGATCGTCGCCGCCCATGGCGGCTCCATCGTCGTCGAGAGTGAAATCAACGAGGGCGCCCTGTTTCGCGTTTGTCTGCCAATCCAGGAAAACGGCATATCCGACGCAACCTCTGAGTGACCACACGGTCGTATCAGCAGCTATTGACCGAACAAAGGCTTCCCATGAGCGTAGATGCGCAAGATGTAGTACTCGTCGTCGAAGACGAACCGGTTATCTTGATGGTCCTGACAGATTACCTGTCAGGGCAGGGCTATCGCGTGTTGCAAGCGGAAAATGGCGAGCAGGCTTTCGAGATCCTCGCCAGCAAACCTCATCTCGACATACTGATTACCGATTTCCGCCTGCCGGGCGGTATCTCCGGCGTGCAGATTGCCGAGCCAGCGGTGAAATTGCGACCGGACCTCAAAGTGATTTTCATCAGCGGCTACCCGCAGGAAATCCGTGAGACCGGCAGCCCGATTACCAACAGCGCACCGATTCTGGAAAAACCGTTTGATCTGGATGTGTTGCAGGAAAAGATTCAGGAATTGCTGGCCTGATATGTAGGAGCTGCCGTCGGCAGCTCCTATCGATTCAGCTATTGATCATCTCCCGCACCTTGGCGGTGAGCAGATCAAAGGTGAATGGCTTGGTGATCATCTGCATTCCCGAGTCGAGGAATCCACCGCGCACCGCCGCGTGCTCGGCATAACCGGTGATGAACAACACTTTCAGACCTGGGCGATATTGCCGACCAACCTCCGCCAGTTGACGACCGTTCATCCCCGGCAGACCGACGTCGCTGATCAGCAAATCGATGCGTTGCGTCGAATTGAGAATCGGCATGGCGCCGTCGGCATCACCGGCCTCTACGAACGCGTAACCCAGCTCACTGAGCACGGCGCTGACCAATACGCGCACCGCCGGGTCGTCTTCAACGATGAGTACGGTTTCGCCATCCATCGCATACGGAGCCTGCTGCGAATCCGATACGGGAATTTCTACTTCCTCACCCCGGAAACGCGGCAGATAGAGTTTTACCGTGGTGCCTTCATCGATTTCACTGTCGATCGACACATGCCCGCGCGACTGCTTGCTGAAACCATAGATCATCGACAGTCCGAGGCCGGTGCCCTGGCCGATCGGCTTGGTGGTGAAAAACGGATCGAACGCACGGCTGACCACGCTCTGCGGCATGCCGCTGCCATTGTCAGTGACGCTGAGCATCACGTAATCGCCTGGCTCCAGATTGCTGTACGCAGCCGTGAATTCGCGATGCAGCACCTGATTGCTGGTTTCCACCACCAGCTTGCCACCCTCGGGCATCGCATCGCGGGCATTGATCACCAGGTTGAGCAGGGCGCTTTCCAGTTGATTGGGATCGGCCTCGGCAACCCAGAGATTGTCGTCCAGGCGCATTTCCAGATGAATGCTTTCATTGAGGCTGCGTTGCAGCAGCTCGCCCATCGACAGCACCAGCGTGTTCATTTGCACGGCTTTCGGGTCGAGTGACTGACGGCGCGAGAACGCCAGCAGACGGTGAGTCAGGCCGGCGGCGCGGTTCGCTGACGTCACACCTAGATCGATCAGGCTGTCGAGGTCTTCCGTGCGGCCTCGGGCCAGACGTCGACGCAGCAATTCGAGACTGCCGATGATGCCAGTGAGCATGTTGTTGAAGTCGTGAGCGATGCCGCCAGTGAGTTGGCCGACCGCTTCCATTTTCTGCGATTGGCGCAGAGCTTCTTCGTTGTGGCGAAGTTGTGCGGTGCGTTCTTCGACTTGCTGTTCGAGGGTTTCCAGAGTCGATTGCAGGCGTCGTTCGCTTTCACTCAGGTCGATCAGCCGATCGCGCGCTTCATATTGTCGTCGTCGCCCACGGAGCGCGGCGGAGACCAGGCTGACCAGCGTCGCGGGATGGAAGGGGCGCTCGAGAAACGTCACGTTGCCCAGCAGGGTGCTGAGGCGCGACGGCGGCCCTTGTTCATCACCGCCATGATGAGTCAGCAGTACGATGGGCATGTCCGACCACGCGGGCTGCTGGTCAAGGTAGGCGATTAGCCCTTCCAGTTCAGGTCCGCGCAGCGCTTCAGCAGCAATCACCAGCAGTCCGGCACCGACCTCCAGCTCGGTGCATAAAGCGCCGAGATTCGGCGCCACCATGCCGCCGTAGCCGGCTTCGTTGAGGATCATCAACGCGATCTGGCTGTCGCGACCCATGGGCGCCAGCACCAGCACCCGCTCGGCCAACGGCGTGTTGACCGTCACAAGCTTTCATCCTCAAGCAATGGATTGCTCGCTCCCATGTAGGTCGGCACGCCACGCAGCACGCCCTGGAAGGATTCCAGCGGTTGGCCGATGGTCATGCCATGCGAGGAAATCCGGTATTCACGGATGGTCGACTCGTGGTTGCCGGTACGTTTCTTGATAATCGAGATCGCCCGGCGGACTTTGCCGAGGGCTTCGAAGTAGCGCAACAGAATCACCGTGTCGGCCAGGTAAGTGATATCGACCGGCGCCTGCATATCGCCCACCAGACCGTGCTGGGCGACCGTCATGAAAGTCGCCGCGCCTTTGCGGTTCAGGTACAGCAACAGCTCGTGCATGTGCAGCACCAGCGCGTTTTCTTCCGGCATCGCCGCTTGATAGCCGTTGATGCTGTCGATTACCACGGTTTTGATACCCAGCTCATCGACGCAACGCCGCACGCGATGGGACAACTCACCGGGAGACAATTCGGCGGCGTCTACTTGTTCGATCAGCAGATTACCGGTGGCCTGCAAGGCTTTGAGGTCGATACCGAGATGACGCATGCGTTCGAACAGCAGGCCCAGCTCTTCATCGAAAATGAACAGCGCGGCTTTTTCGCCTCGAGCCACCGCTGCGGCGGCGAAGATCATCGAGATCAGCGATTTACCGGTACCGGCCGGGCCGAGAATCAGCGTGCTGGAGCCGGTTTCGATGCCGCCGCCGAGCAGGGCGTCCATTTGCGGGATGCCGCTGGACAGCTGCAGACGTGGGTAGTCGCCGCGATGCTCCGCCGCTACCAAGCGTGGAAAAACATGGACGCCGTCGCCCATGATGGTGAAGTCGTGGAAACCGCCACGGTATTTCTGCCCGCGATACTTGACCACTCGAACGCGCCGACGCTCAGCGCCGTAGCTCGGTGTCAGCTCTTCAAGACGAATCACGCCGTGGGCGACACTGTGCACGGTCTTGTCGAGGGACTCGGTGGTCAGGTCGTCGAGCAGCAGGACGGTGGCGTCGTAGCGCACGAAGTAATGCTTGATCGCCAGAATCTGCCGACGATAGCGCAACGAGCTCTGCGCCAACAGACGGATCTCCGAGAGACTGTCGAGCACAACGCGAGTCGGTTTGAAACGTTCGACCACTTCGAAAATCTGCCTGGTCGCCTCACCCAGTTCAAGGTCCGAGGAATACAGCAGACTTTGCTGGTGTTCGGCATTGAGTAGGCTTTCCGGCGGTGTCAGCTCGAAGATCTTGATGTTTTCGTTCAGCTCCCAACCGTGGGAGAGCGCACCTTGACGCAGTTCTTTCTCGGTTTCCGAGAGAGTGATGTACAGGCAGCGTTCCCCGGCCAGCGCACCGGCGCGCAGGAAATGCAACGCCACGGTGGTTTTGCCGGTCCCGGGTTCCCCCTCGAGCAAAAACACATGGCCGCGAGACAAGCCACCGGCAAGGATGTCATCCAGACCTACAATGCCGACGGCGGCCTTTGCACTGATCAACTCGTTTGATGTAGTCAAAAAACGCCCTCTTATGACTAGGGTAATCCGGCGGCTGGCTAGAGTGAGCCACCTGAGTAACTTGACCTCACGGCGTGTTCACGGTTCCGCTTTTTCTTGGACGGGCGGCCAATTGAGTCCGCCCTGACTGGATTAAAGACCTTGTTGCAAGGCCGGGTCGTCCGGATTCAGCTGCTCCAGTTGCGCCAACAGGATCTGCACATTCTGCAGTTGGCCGCTTTCCTTCCAGTAGTTGATCAGCAACACCCGCGCCTTGCGGTCGGCGGGATGGCGCTGGACGATTTCCTGCAGCTGTTTTTGCGCCGCTTCCAGTTCTTCCGCGCTGTGCAGAGTGGTGGCGAGGTCGTACCGATAATCCTTGTTGGCCGGCTCCAGTTCTACCGCTTTGGACAGGCCGAGCAGGGCGTATTCGCGCTGGCCGTGGTGCAGCAGCCACAGGCCGAGGGCATGTTGCAGATAGGCGGAATCAGGCTGCGCCTTGAGTTGACGTGCGAGCAACTGGCGAGCGGCATCGCTCTGGCCCTGGCGGTCGAGCACATCGATCTGCATGACCAGCGCTGGCAGGTTGCCCGGTTCCAGACGCAAGGTATTGTCCAACGACTGTTGGGCCTGTTTGTATTCGGCGTTGTGGATATAGAGACGGGCCAGTTGCGCGTAGTTGGCGGCGCTTTCCGGCTGGCTTTCCAAGGTCTGTTGCCAGCCGTCGATGGCCTGCTGTAGCGGTGCGAAATACAGACCGAGCTCGTCCGGGGCCAGGCCGAGCAGGGCGTTGATCGCGGCAAAACGGACAGTTTGTTCTTCATCATCGAGCAACGGTCCGAGCAGCAGACTGCGTTGCCCGCCGGGCACCAGACCGACGATGCTTTTGATCGCTGCGACGCGCACTTGCGGTGCTTCGTGATGCAGGTCGATGTCAGCCAGTTTCAAGGCCTGCGGGCTGGGGTAGTTGGGCAGCTCGCCGTGCAGCCAGACCCGGCGTTTGACCGAGATGTCCGGGCGGCCCAATTGCTGGTACAACTGGCGCGCCGCTCCGGGTTCACCAGTGCGCGCGGCGTTCAGCGCTTCGCTGTAGCCATGTTTGATAGCATCGGGGATGGTCGGTGTGCTGCTGCGCCATGACAGCCAGACGACGCCGAGGATCAGTACGAGGCCTAGGCCGATCAGCAGGTTGCGGCGGGACTGAGTCATGCGGGGTTTCCGAAAGCTTCGAACTTGAGCAGAGCGGCAAGCTTCGTTCAGCTTGGCGCGTGAGTCAAACCGTTGCCGGCGAATCGTCCTACAACACGTGTCGACTGTGAAATCCGTCAGGCTTTTGCTGGAATGTCTACGCTTGCAGAAGTCGTTTTAAAGAGAGTGCCCATGTCTGCGCTGTTCGCTTATTTCAAGGCTTTGATCCATCCCGGTCAGGCTGTTCTGCTGTTTGCCCTGCGGACCATCGCCGCCGGGCTGTTGACCCTATATCTGGCGTTCATTTTCGATCTCGAACAACCGAAGTGGTCGATCATGGCTGTTGTGATTGTCAGTCAGCCATTGGCAGGGATGGCACTGGCGCGCAGTTTCGGCCAAGTGGTCGGCACCACCGTGGGTGCCGCGGTGGCGGTGCTGATCATGGCGATTTTCCCTCAGGCGCCGCTGCCGTTCATCACGACATTGGCGTTGTGGCTGGCGCTGTGCACCGCGGGCGGCACCTTGTTGCGCTACACCAGTTCCCAGGCGTTCGTGCTCAGTGGCTACACCGCGGTGGTGGTGGCCTTGTTGGCAATCCCGGACCAGGAAGGCACGTTTTTGCTAGCGGTCACCCGCGTCACGGAAACCCTGCTGGCCGTTGCCTGCGTGTGCGTGGTGAGCCTGCTCACAGCCCGGCCTGAAGCAGTGGCCAAAGGTTATTTCGCCAAAATCGATCAGGTGATCAAACTGGCCGCCAGCCACGCCGCCGAAGTGCTTCGCACGGAAGAAAGCGAAGCCGATTTTCAGCGTCGGCAGATGCAATTGCTCGGCGAGATCAGCGTATTGGAGGGGTTGCGGCGCCATTTGTATTTCGATGCCCCACGTTTGCGCGATGCCGACAATCTGGTGTTGCTGCTCGGCAATCAACTGATGCTGCTGACGTCGCGACTGACCGCGCTACGGCATCAGCGCGAATTGCTCATCGAACGCTGGGAGGGCGATCTGCCGCTGGAGGTGCAGCAACTGCGGGCCGAGGAACTGGCGTTGCTTGAGCAACTGGCGCAACAGGGTCGTGCGCTGTCTGGCGCGGACCGGCAACGTTTCGTCACATTGCAGCAACAGTTCGAAGCGTTGGCGTACAAGGCCGAGCAGCAGACCGAGAACATGAGTGCGGCCCTGCGTTCACTGGCCTGGGCGCTGCGTTGGGAGCAGGCGCGCCTGCTGCAGCAACTGGAGCAGATTCTCGAACTGAGCGACGCCATTCAGGAAGGGCGCCCGGCCAGTTGCCTATATCGCGGCCAGAGCAGTCCGTTGCATCTGGATTTCACCCTGGCCTCGATGAACGCCATTCGCGCCTTTACCGCGCTGTTGGTCAGCGGATTGATCTGGATCGAAACGGCGTGGGATGGTGCGCGCGGCGGAATGATTCTGGTGGGAATTCTCTGCTCGCTGATGGCGACTTTCCCGCGTCCGCTGATGGCTGCGCAAAGCTATGCGCGAGGCTTGGGTCTGGCGCTGGTAGTGTCGGCGTTCTATCAATTCATGCTGGTGCCCGCGATCAGTGATTTCGAGCTGCTGGCCTTGCTGCTGGCGCCGCTGCTGTATGCCATTGCCGTGGGCATTTCCAGTCCGGCCACCGCCGGTATCGGCATGGGCCTGGGGCTGTCGAGTTTTCTCATGCTCGGACCGCAAAACACCGGCACTGGGCAGAATACGGCGATCCAATGGTTCGAATTCGCCGGCGCCTACGTCAGTGCAGCGATGCTGGCCCTGATCGTTTATGCGCTGATCTTCCCGTTCCGCCCGGGCTTGCGCATCCGGCGCCTGTACGGCGAAGCGCGGGAGCAGGTGTACCAACTGAGCAAAATGCCGGCCACCGATGAACAACAATTCGCCTTCGAGAGTCGGATGACCGATCGCCTGACCAGCATGCTCGGCCTGCTGCCAGCGGCAAACGATCGCGCCATGCAACGCTTGTATGAAATCAGCCTGGCTTGCGTAGCCCTGGGCGTGGCCATGCATCAGCTGAGGCAGCAGGCGCAGAACAACGCGTTACTCACCGATGCGTTCAGCCAGCGCCTGGCATCGGCGTTACGCAAGACCGGTCGCCTGGTTGCCGGACGCGCGGATGTGCAGCTCCCGGCGCTGCTGGCGACGTTGCACCAACTCGGAGATCAGCTGGACGAGCTGCACGCCGCCAGCCATGAACATTTATGGTCGGTTTTTCGCATGCGTGTGGCGCTGCTGATTGTGGTGTCGTTCCTCGAGCGCCACGGCGAACATTTGCAACCTCAAGGTCTGGAAGGAGAACCGCAACTTGCCCATTGATTTCGAAATTGGCGGGGTTTATCTGCCGCCGATTGCCCAGGCTCTGTTACTGGCGATCCCGATTTTCATGTTGCTGGACTGGTGCTTGCGCCGCCTGGGCGTACTGCGCCTGGTCTGGCATGAAGCGCTGTTCGAAGGCGCCCTGTACGCCTGTGTCTGCGCCACGCTGATTCTGTTGATGGGAGCCTGATGTCTTGAAAGCACTAGTTGCACGAATGATGACCGTGGCAGTGGTGATCCTGGCGATCGTCCTCGGCTGGTTTGCCTGGGAGTATTACACCCGCGCGCCGTGGACACGGGATGCTCGGGTGAGGGCGGATGTGGTAACGCTGTCGGCGGATGTTTCGGGGCGTATCGTCAAACTGGCGGTGCAGGACAACCAGCATGTCGACAAGGGCCAGTTGTTGCTGGAGATCGATCCGGCGCGCTATCAACTGGCGGTCGAGCATGCCCGACGCTCGGTGGAGGTGTCCAAGGCCTCGCTGGGGCAATCGCAAGCGGCAATCGTCGCCAGTGAAGCGTTGCTCAAACAACGTCAGAGCGAGGAGCGCCGGCGACGTACGCTGAAGCAAGGCTTCGCCATTTCCGGTGAGGAATGGGAGAAGGCCAGTACCGACGTGGCGGTTGCCCAGGCGGATCTGTTGCGCAATCAGGCCAACCTCGGCTTGGCCGAAGCCAATGTGCAACTGGCAATTGCCGCGCTGACCCAGGCTGAACTGGACTTGCAGCGCACCCGCGTCGAATCGCCGGTCAGCGGTTATGTCACCAACCTGCTGACCCGCCAGGGTGATTACGCACAGGCGGGCGGGGCACTGCTGGCGTTGGTCGACAGTGATTCGTTCTACGTCAGCGGCTATTTCGAAGAAACCAAGCTGCCGCGAATCGCGGAGGGTGATCGGGTACGCATTCAATTGATGAGTGGTGAGCGCTTCGGCGGCACAGTGGAAAGCATCGCCTTCGCCATCGCCGACCGCGAAAACGCGCCCGGCAGCCGATTGCTGGCAAACATCAACCCGAGTTACACCTGGGTGAAGCTCGCGCAACGGGTGCCGGTGCGCATTGGGATTGATGGTGACTTTGCCGGCAAGAATCGCCTGCGCGCCGGTACAACCGCCACTGTCACCGTCCTGGAGGATCACCGCTGATCCATTGTGGGAGCGAGCCTGCTCGCGAAGGCAGAGTATCAGCCACCGCTGATATGTCTGACCTGACGCTTTCGCGAGCAGGCTCGCTCCCACAAAAAATCCCAGTGCTGCAAACAGGCATAAAAAAACCCCGCGACCGAATGATACGCGGGGCAAAAAATTTGGTTGGTTGCGGCCAACCAAAGGAGCTCTTTAACAACCTTTACTTGCTGGCGACCGTCTCCGGTTGCCAGCCACCGCCGAGGGCCTTGTATATCGCGACGATGCCGCGATACAGCTCGACTTCGGCCTGTGCCTGACTGTCTTCGGCGTTCAGGCGCTCACGCTGGGCGTCGAGCAGGACGAGGAAATCGGTGGTGCCTTCGCGGTAGCGGATTTCCGCCAGATCAGCGGCCTTGCGACTCGATTCGCTCTGACGGATCAGCGAGATCAAACGTTGCTGACGCTTGCCGTAATCGCTGAAGGCATTTTCCGATTCTTCCAGCGCCAGCAGCACCTGTTGCTCGTAGTTGGCCAGCGCGCCTTCGGCGTCAGCATCGGCACCGCGCAAACGGGCGCGGACGCTGCCGAGGTCAAACGCAGCCCAGGTGATGCTCGGGCCGAGTGCCCAGGCGTTGGCTGCCGACGAACCGATCTGCGAGCCACGTCCGGCCGTCCAGCCGAGGAAGCCGCTGAGGCTGACCCGCGGGAACAGGTCGGCTTTGGCCACGCCGATTCGCGCAGTGGCCGAGGCCAATTGCCGTTCGGCGCTGAGGATGTCCGGACGACGTTGCAGCAGTTCACCCGGATCACCGATCGGCAGCGCCTTGGCGATGGCCGGCAGATCTTTCGGGCTCAGGTCGACGGTCAGTTTGTCCGGGCGCTCACCGAGCAGCGTAGCGATACGGTTTTTCTGCCGAACCTGTTCCGCCTGCAACTGCGGTACCGTGGCTTCGACGTTGGCCAGACGCGCATCGGCGCGTTCGACATCGAGCTGATCACCGACACCGGCGTCACGCAGGCTGATGGTGATCTTGCGCGACTCCTGCTGGTTGTTGAGGTTGGCCACGGCGATCTTTTCCCGCAGCTGGGCGCCGCGCAGTTGACCGTAAGCGTCGACCAGTTCGGCAATCATGGTGACTTGCAACTGGTACAGATCGGCTTCGGCGGCCTGCTGGTCGGCGTCACTGGCTTCCAGATTGCGCTGGATGCGGCCGAACAGGTCGAGCTCCCAGGCCATGTCCAGACCGAGGTCATAGCGCTCGCTATTGACCCGGTCGGTGGTCTGGCCGGGAATCTGGCCCTTGCCCAAGTCGCTGCTGGCGCGGCTGGTGATGGTCGGCATCGCGTCATTGCTGGCGTCGTCGCGGATCGCCCGGGCGGCTTTCCAGCGGGCGAACGCCACGCGCAGTTCACGGTTGCCTTGCAGCGATTGCGTCACCAACTGGTTGAGTGTCGGATCATCGAATTGCTGCCACCAGATGCCTTCGAATTTCGAACGGTCGAAGTTCTTTTGCCCGGCGGCGCCGTCGGTGGCGGTCGTGATGTTGGCCGCCTCCGTAGCTGGGGTCTTGTAGTCGGGGCCGACGGCGCAGGCGCTGAGGGCCAGCACCAGCAGACTCGGCAGGAAGACTTTCAGACTCATTGTTGCGCCTCCAGTGGCTTTTGAAGAGTGTGCGCCTTGGCTGCTTTGCGCTGCTCGCCGCGTTCGACAAAGTTACGGATCAGTACATAGAACACTGGCGTCAGCAGCAGACCGAAGAAGGTCACCCCGAGCATCCCGGAGAACACCGCCACACCCATGGCGTGACGCATTTCGGCACCGGCACCGCTGGAGAACACCAGTGGCACCACACCCATGATGAACGCGAAGGAGGTCATCAGAATCGGCCGCAGACGCAGGCGGCAGGCTTCCAGCACCGCAGCGAGCGGATCGAGGCCTTCTTCCTGTTTGTCCTTGGCGAATTCGACGATCAGAATCGCGTTTTTACAGGCAAGTCCCACCAGTACGATCAAGCCGATCTGGGTGAAGATGTTGTTGTCACCGCCGGAAATGATCACACCGGTGATGGCCGACAGCAGGGTCATCGGTACGATCAGGATCACCGCCAGTGGCAGGCTCCAGCTTTCGTATTGGGCGGCGAGCACCAGGAACGCCAGCAGTACGCAGAGCGGGAACACGAACAGCGCGGTGTTGCCGGACAGAATCTGCTGGTAGGTCAGGTCGGTCCACTCATAGGTCATGCCGTTCGGAAGTTCTTCCTTGAGCAGTTTCTCGATGGCTTTTTCCGCCTGGCCAGAGCTGTAGCCCGGAGCTGCGGCACCGTTGATTTCAGCGGTGATGAAGCCGTTGTAGTGCATCACGCGGTCCGGCCCGGAGGTGTCGCTGACCTTGATAAAGGTCGCCAGCGGGATCATTTCGCCTTTGTTGTTGCGTACTTTCAGCTGGCCGATCTGGTCGGATTCAAGGCGGAACTGTTGTTCGGCCTGAACGTTGACCTGGTAGGTGCGCCCGAAGCGGTTGAAGTCGTTGGCATACAGCGAACCCAAATAGATCTGCAGGGTGTCGAAGATATCGCTGACGGCCACGCCGTGGGTCTTGGCTTTTTCACGGTCGATGGCGGCATCGACCTGCGGCACGTTCACCGTGTAGCTGGTGAACAGGCCGGCCAGTTCCGGCACGTTGTGGCTTTTGTTGATGATGTTCATGGTTTCTTTGTACAGCTCGTCGTAGCCCAGGTTGCCCCGGTCTTCGATTTGCAGGCGGAAACCACCAATGGTGCCCAGACCTTGTACCGGCGGTGGCGGGAAGATCGCCATGTACGCTTCCTGAATGTTCGCGTACTGGCCGTTCAAGGCGCCGGCAATCGCGCCGGCGGACATGCTCGGGTCTTTACGCTCGTCGAACGGTTTTAGCGTCACGAAGACGATGCCGGCGTTCGGGCTGTTGGTGAAACCGTTGATCGACAGGCCCGGGAACGCTACGGCGCTTTCCACGCCCGGCTGTTTCAGCGCGAGGTCGGACATGCGCTTGATCACGTCTTCGGTGCGATCCAGGCTCGCGGCATCCGGCAATTGCGCGAAGGCCACCAGGTATTGCTTGTCCTGGCCGGGTACGAAACCGGTCGGCGTGCTGGAGAAACCGAAGAAGGTCAGTACCATCAGGCCTGCATACACGAGCAGGGCGATGCCGCTGCTACGGATAACCCGGCGCACGGTGCCGACGTAGCCATGACTGGCACGGTCGAAGAAACGGTTGAACGGACGGAACAGCCAGCCGCCGAAGATCTTGTCGAGCACTTTCGAGAAGCGGTCTTTCGGCGCGTCGTGGCTTTTCAGCAACACAGCGGCCAATGCTGGCGACAGGGTCAGCGAGTTGAACGCCGAGATCACTGTCGAGATAGCGATGGTCAGTGCGAACTGTTTGTAGAACTGCCCGGTGAGGCCGGAAATGAACGCCGCTGGAATGAACACCGCACACAGCACCAGTGCGGTGGCCACGATCGGCCCGGTCACTTCCCGCATGGCGCGCTTGGTCGCTTCGACCGGCGTCAGGCCGAGTTCGATGTTCCGTTCGACGTTTTCCACCACGACGATGGCGTCATCCACCACGATACCGATGGCCAGTACCAGGCCAAACAGCGACAGGGCGTTGAGCGAGAAACCGAACAGGTGCATGACCGCAAACGTACCGATCAACGATACCGGCACCGCCACCAACGGGATGATCGAGGCGCGCCAGGTCTGCAGGAACAGAATCACCACCAGCACCACGAGGATCAGCGCTTCGAACAGGGTGTGCACCACCGCCTCGATCGAGCCACGAACGAAGATCGTCGGGTCATACACGATGCTGTAGTCCATGCCCTGCGGGAAGCCTTTCTTCAGCTCTTCCATCTTGCCGCGCACTTCGTTGGAAATGTCGATGGCGTTGGAACCGGGACGCTGGAAGATCGGAATCGCTACAGCCGGCTGATTGTTCAGCAGAGAGCGCAAGGCGTATTGGCTGGAACCCAGTTCAATGCGCGCGATGTCCTTCAGGCGAGTGATCTCACCGTCGTCGCCTGCGCGAATGACGATGTTCTCGAACTCTTCCTCGGAAACCAGACGGCCTTGAGTGTTGACCGACAGCTGGAAACTTTGTGCGGTCGGGGCAGGGGGCGCGCCCAGTTGACCGGCGGCGACCTGACGGTTCTGCTCGCGAATCGCGGTCACCACATCGGTGGCGGTCAGATTGCGCGAAGCGGTCTTGTTCGGATCAAGCCAGACGCGCAGCGAGTAGTCGCCCATACCGAACAACTGCACATCACCGACACCACCCAGGCGAGCCAGCTCATCCTTGATGTTGAGGATTGCGTAGTTGGACAGGTAGAGCATGTCGTAGCGCTTGTCCGGTGAGGTCAAGTGCACAACCATGGTCAGGTCCGGCGAAGCCTTGTCGACGGTGATACCGATGCGTGTCACTTCCTCGGGAAGCTTCGGCTCGGTCCGGGTCACCCGGTTCTGCACCTGCACCTGCGCGTTGTCCAGGTCAGTGCCCAGGGCGAAGGTGATGGTCAGGGTGATCTTGCCGTCAGCGGTCGATTGCGAGGACATGTACAGCATGTTCTCGACGCCAGTGATGGCCTGCTCCAGCGGAGCGGCCACGGTTTCACCGATGACTTTGGGGTTGGCCCCCGGGAAGTTGGCGCGCACGACCACGGTCGGCGGCACGACTTCCGGGTATTCGCTGATCGGCAACTGGAACAGCGAGATCGCACCGGCGATCAGGATCAACAGCGACAGCACCGCTGCGAAGATCGGCCGGGAAATGAAGAATTGGGAAAAATTCATCGGAGTTGTCGTCCCTTAACCGCGTGGGGTCGTAGCAGCCAGCTTCGCAGCCGAACCCGATGCGCCCTTGGCAGGGGCAACTTTGGGCAGGTTGCTGGCTTCCAGCGCTTGACGTTGTTGAGCGAGGGCGGCGAGGGTCTGCTCGCTGGCCATCGGAATCACCTCGGGGGTGACCGGTGAGCCAGGACGAACTCGTTGCAAGCCCTTGACGATGATGGTGTCGTCCTTGTTCAGACCGTTGCGGACGATGCGCAGGCCTTCGATCTTCGGACCGAGTTCGACGGCGCGGTAGGCGGTCTTGTTGTCGTCATCCATCACCAGCACGAACTTCTTGCCCAGGTCAGTGCCCACGGCTTCGTCATTGATCAGCATGGCGTTATAGGTGCCGCTGCCGACCAGTTTCAGCCGTGCGTACAGGCCCGGGGTGTAGGTGCCGTCAGCGTTGTCGAAGACCGCGCGACCACGGATGGTGCCGGTTTTCGGATTGACCTGGTTGTCGACGAAGTTCATCTGGCCGAGGTGCGGGTTGCCGTCTTCGTTGGACAGGCCCATGTAAACCGGCGTAGTGGCGCCACGCTGGCCGTTGCGGGCCAGTTGGGTGTATTTGAGGAACACGCGTTCGTCGGCGTCGAAATAAGCGTAGACCTTGTCGGTGGAGACGACGCTGGTCAGTGCGGTGGTGTCGGCGGTCACCAGGTTGCCGGCAGTGATTTCGGCGCGGCTGACGCGGCCGCTGATCGGTGCTGTCACGCGGGTGAAGCTCAGATTCAGTTTGGCCAGGTCCAATTGTGCCTGCAGAGCACCGACGGCGGCGCGGGCCTCTTGGGCAGCGCTGGTGCGCGAGTCGGCCAGTTCAGCGGAAATGGCGTTGCTGGTACGCAGACGTTCACCGCGAGCGGCTTCGTTTTCGCTGCGAGTGGCGGTGGCGCGGGCTTGAGCAACCAGAGCTTCGAGGCGGCGTACCTCGGCCTGGAACGGACGCGGATCGATCTGGAACAGCAGGTCGCCTTTCTTGACCAGCGCGCCTTCGGTGAACGCGACCTGATCGATCTGGCCCGATACCCGTGGGCGGATTTCAACGGTTTCCGGCGCTTCGAGGCGCCCGGTAAATTCGTCCCACTCGTTGACCGGTTGTTCCAGCACCTTGGCTACGCTGACTTTGGCAGCGGGCGGGGCGCCGGCAGTCTCCGGAGTTTTGCCGCAGGCGCTCATCACCAGTACGGCCAGCATGGCCAACGGGAAGCGCAAATGTTTGAGTGATTGTTCCATGGATGCAATCCGCCGAAGTATTGAAGATGGGCGGATGATGCTCGGCGCGGGTGTGATGGCACGAATCGAATGAAGCAAAGGTAACTATCATTCGGAATGATATAAGCGCCGAGGCAGCCCTCTAGCATGCACCTTTCGTTAGGAGGCTAACAATCGGCCTGAAAGCAATTCTGTGTTGCTTGATCTGCAATGATTGCGACCGACGCTGCGCGCGGAGGATTATCCGGCGATTAAATACCTCGCTGTTACCAGCACCTCGCCCACTTGCCGGAGCAATACGCCAATATCGCGGAACGGGCAACCAAGGGAGTTTCGCTCTAACATGAGCGTAACCTCATGCTCTGACATTTACCGTCCCCGGATCATATTTATGCGCGACCTGCCCCCGACCGCGACCCTGCGGGCTTTCGAAGTGGCCACCCGGCACCCGACGTTCACCGCTGCCGCTCAAGAACTGCACGTGACCCAGAGCGCCGTCAGTCACCAGCTCCGGCACCTCGAAGAACTTTGGGGCTTGCAATTGTTCGAGCGCGGCAAGGCGTTACGCCTTACAACAGCGGGGGCGGCGCTGGCGCCGATCGTGCGCGAGTTTTTCATCAGCCTTGAAGCAACGCTGGAGGATCTGCGCGAGCAAAAGGACAGGGTTCGCCTGACTGTCAGCACCACTTATTCGTTCGCGTTGAAGTGGCTGCTGCCACGCTTGCCGAACCTGTCACGCCAACACCCGGAGCTGTTGGTGTCGCTGGATACCACGGACAAGATCATCCACTTCGCCAATGGCGAAGCCGATGTCGCAATCCGCTTGGGCAAGGGCAATTACCCCGGCCTGTATTCAGAGTTCCTGTTTGGCGAACAGGTGTTTCCCGTGGCCAGCCCCGAACTGCTGCAGCGTGTCGGCAGGCCGGGCAGTCCCGCCGAGTTGCTGCAGATGCCGTTACTCATTCGCGACGGCGCCGAGTTGGCGCCGAAATGGGAGGTGTGGTTTCAGTCCGTCGGGCTGGAGTTTTTACCGCTGCGCGAAGGCGTCAGGTTTGGCGACACCAACATGACGGTGGAAGCTGCGTTGCTCGGCCAGGGAGTGGCGTTGGTGCGCAGCGGCCATGTCGAAAATGAAATTGCCGACGGCCGTCTGGTGAGGCTGTTCGATGTGCCGTTCACTTCGCCGCTTGCTTATTATTTCGTCTGTCCCAAAGGCATCGAAGCCCAGCCGCACATCCTCAGATTTCGTCAATGGTTGCTCAGTGAAGCGTTGAAGGTGCAGAGCGCACAGCGCTGAAGTATGAGTAATTGCTCACGGTGTAATGAGGAGACTTCACTGTAAGGCCAATGCCAGGGATGCCTAGAATGCTGCATGCCAATCCATCTCGTACTCCTCGTTCTGTTCGCCGCGCTCCTGCACGCCAGCTGGAACGCGCTGCTGCGCGGTGGCGCCGATCGGCTCTGGTCGATGACGATGATGTGCGTGGCCATCGCCATCGTCTGCGCCATCGCCGCCTCTTTCATGGCCCCGCCTGCACCTGAGAGCTGGGGTTACGCGCTGCTCTCGGCACTGCTGCATGTCGGCTACAACCTGTTTCTGGTACGCAGCTATCGGGTCGGCGATCTAGGGCAGATCTATCCGATTTCCCGTGGGTCGTCGCCAGCGCTGATCACCCTCGGCGCCGCGCTGTTTGCCGGCGAAACCATAACCCCCGGCGAACTGCTCGGCATTGGTCTGGTGTCCGGGGGGATCATCTCGTTGGCGTTCCGAGGGCGCAGCCTGTCGGTGCCGAGCCTGCCATATGCGCTGGGTACCGGTTGTTTCATCGCCGCCTACAGCGTCGTCGATGGCATTGGCGCCAGGCTTTCCGGTGCGCCGCTCGCGTACACGGTGTGGATGAGCGCCCTGTGGGGTGTGTTGATGCCATTGGTGTATATCGGCCTGCGCGATGCTCGCAGTCTGTTTTCCGTGCGGCCCGGCATGCTCGCCGCTGTGGGCGGCGGACTGGTTTCCTTACTGGCTTACGCAATCGTTATCTACGCGATGAACGAAGCGCCACTGGGCGCGGTGTCGGCCCTGCGCGAAACCAGCGTGCTGTTCGCGGCATTGCTCGGCTATTTGTTCCTCGGTGAAAAGCTCACCGTCCGCAGGATGCTGGCATGCGTGGTCATCGCCAGCGGCGCCATCATCATCGGCTGACATAGGCCAACTGCTCAGGAGAACGTCGCATGGATAAAGTCTCACAAGCACCGCTGATTCTGATCACCGGCGGCAGTCGCGGAGTCGGCGCCGCCACCGCCCGACTCGCCGCCGCGCAAGGCTACGACGTCGCCATCAGCTACGTCGCCAACGAGTCTGCCGCTCTTGAGGTGGTGGCGGATATCGAAGCGTTGGGGCGCAAAGGCATCGCGGTGCGTGCTGACAGTGCTGACCCCGAGCAGGTTGCTGAACTGTTCTCGGCCGTCGATCGCTCATTTGGACGGATCGACGTTCTGGTCAATAACGCAGGCGTTCTGGCAAAACAGTCACGCATGGAGGGCCTCAGCTTCGAACGCATGCAGCGCATCTTCGCAGTCAATGCGTTGGGGCCGATCTTGTGCGCGCAGCAGGCGGTGAAGCGCATGTCTCTGCGCCACGGCGGAACGGGTGGCGTGGTGATCAATATTTCGTCTGCCTCCGCGCGCCTGGGCAGTCCCAATGAATACGTCGACTATGCAGCGTCGAAAGGCGCGCTGGAAACTTTCACCATCGGCTTTGCCAAGGAAGTCGCGCGCGAGGGAATTCGGGTTAACTGCATTCGCCCGGGGCACATCTATACCGATATGCACGCCAGCGGCGGCGAGCCGGGGCGGGTGGATCGCGTGAAGGAGTCGATCCCGATGGGCCGGGGCGGTCAGCCGGAAGAGGTGGCGCGGGCCATCTTGTGGCTGGCCAGCGCGGAGGCTTCGTTTGTCACCGGGACTTTTCTGGATGTGACGGGTGGCAAGTAGGTCCGGCTACAGGCTATCCGGATCCCCAAAAAACATCTGAATCCGCGACCTCAACCACCGCTCTCCCGGGTCGTTATCCTGCGACCCACGCCAGGCCATGTGCAGTTCAAATGTACGCGTCGGCAGCGGTGGATCTTCAGCCCGCAGACCGCCAGCTGCCGTCAGTGCCTCAGCCGTGTAATCCGGCACGGTCGCGACGATATCGGTGCCCGCAAGCAGCGTGCCCAGTCCGTTGAACTGTGGCACCGCGAGCACCACGTGCCGTTTGCGTCCGAGTTTTTCCAGTTCTTCATCGACAAAACCACTTAGGTCACCAGCAAACGACACCAGTGCGTGCGGTCGGGCGCAGTAGTCGTCCAGGCTCAGCGGCCCCGGCACGGTGTCGGCGCGCAGCAGCTTCGGTGCGCTGCGGCGCAGGACCTTGCGCTTGGCGTTGGCCGGCAGGTCGGTGGTGTAGCTGACGCCGATCGAAATCTCGCCCGAGGCCAGCAGGCCCGGCATCAATATGTAATTGACCCGCCGTACCACGAGGACAATGCCCGGTGCTTCGGCGCGCAGACGTTTGAGCAGCATGGGCAGCAGCGCGAATTCGACGTCGTCGGACAAACCGATGCGAAACACCGAGGTGCTGGTCGCCGGATCAAAATCGGCGGCACGACTGACGGCGGTCGAGATCGAATCAAGGGCAGGCGAGAGCAGGGCGAAGATTTCCACCGCGCGCGCGGAAGGTTCCATGCTGCGACCGGTGCGGACAAACAAGGGATCGTCAAACAGGCTGCGCAGGCGCGACAGCGCCGCACTGATAGCCGGTTGGCCGAGGAACAATTTTTCCGCGGCCCGAGTCACACTGCGTTCGTGCATCAATGTTTCGAACACGATCAGCAGGTTCAGGTCGACACGACGCAGGTCATTACGATTCATCTGGAGTCCTGGCAGAGTCATCAAACTTGACGAGGGCGGCCATATGAGAACAATGGCCGGCATGAATCTTACGGGGAAAGGCTGGTACTCTGCACCGGAAAATTCAGCTTTACTGCGACGGTGGCAGGCCTTTTTTCATGGATTTTGCCAATGCCGCCCTTGATGCGGAATCAATGACAGGCATGTCGACTATTAATAGCCACTGATGGTCTTGGGTCCAAAGCCCAGATAGAGTTCATGGCATTAGAGGTTACTTTGACGAGGTTTGCGATGTCCCGCACGATCCGTTTTCACAAGTTTGGTCCGGCCGAGGTGCTCAAATGCGAAGAGCATGCGGCTGCTCAGCCAGGTCCTGGCGAAGTGCAGGTGCGTGTCGAGGCAATCGGCATCAGTTGGTACGACACCCTGTGGCGCCAGAATCTGGCGTCGTCCCAGGCACGTCTGCCTTCGGGCCTCGGTCATGAAATGGCTGGCGTGGTCACTGCGGTGGGCGCTGATGTCGAAGACCTGTCCGTCGGCGACAAAGTGGCCAGTTTTCCTGCAGAAAGCCCGAACGACTATCCGGTGTACGGTGAGTCCATCGTCCTGCCGCGCACCGCGCTGACCCGTTATCCCGATGTGCTCAGCCCGATCGAAGCGAGCGTGCATTACACGCCGCTGCTGATCGCCTACTTCGCTTATGCCGATCTGGCGCGGGTCAAACCCGGTCAATTTGCGCTGGTGACTGACGCCAGCCACTGCGCCGGCCCGTCGTTTGTGCAATTGGGCAAGGCGCTGGGTGTGCGAGTGATCGCGGCGACCAAATCGGCGGAGGAGCGGGAGTACCTGCTGTCCCTCGGTGCGGAGAAGGTCATCGTCACCGAAGAGGAAGATCTGTTGATGCGCATCAACAAGATCACCGACAACCGCGGCGTCGATGTGGTGTTCGATGGTCTTGGCGGCCCGCAGATGTCGTTGCTCGGCGATGTGCTGGCGCCACGCGGCAGTCTGGTGCTGTACGGGCTGCAAGGTGGTAACCAGACTCCGTTCCCGGCGTGTGCAGCGTTCCAGAAAAACATTCAGTTCTTTGTGCACTGCATCGGCAACTTCACCGGCAAGCCGGAGCTGGGCATTGTCCAGGACCACGTCGCTCTGCAGCGTGCTTTGCGTGACATCAACCAGTTGACCGCTGACCGCGTGCTTTTGCCGCTCAAGACTCGTGTATTCCCGTTCAACGAGTTCGTCGAAGCGCATCGCTACATGGACGAATGCCCATGCCGCGAGCGAGTGGCCCTGCAAGTGGAAACCGCGTAAATCCGCTCATCAGAGTCCGTGGCCGCCACGGACTCTTTTCTGTTTATACCCTCGCTGTCAGTAAACCCTCCCCAATATCGAAGCATTGGCCTTTTCAGCAACTGAACTGGTTTTTGCCGTTCATCTGTATCTTCTAATCACACTATAAGCACTGATAATTGAATGATTACTTTCATCTCAAGGAATGAGCTATGGCTGTGCATTCAATTTGTCCGAGGCAATATCAAATGGCTGGCTCAGCTGGCTTCGTCAATTTCTGTTTAATTGCTGTAGGGCGATTCGGAAGTTGCTTCTCTTTTTCTTGTAATGATTTGGCGTGGGACGTTGTGGGAAGTTTCCTCAGAACATTGTTGAGTGGCGAAAGGCCAATGAATACGGGTGGTTGAGCGTCAAGCCTGGCATCTGGAAGGCTTTGTTCAGGTGAAGTGTTTCAAATAACTACAACTTTGTAAGTGTTAGCATTTCAGCGTCTATTACTTATTGATCCAATTGCCGCGCGCCTACTGTCATGTCTGCGCGGCATGAAACTTTTGATACCGGGTAAATACCGATGAGCACGATCCATGATCAGGCAATGAACTATGTCTATCAGCAAGTATTGCAGCGTTTGCTGAGTTTCTTTTCCCGAGCCGAGCGCACGGCATTGCAATTGCTGATACAGCGCCTGGTGGTGGCCGCAGGCGGCATGGAAAACATCGGGCAATTCAAGGTGCTGGTGCCTCAGTCCGGCCTGCGGGACGGCTGCTATACCCTGGCCTTGCTCCGGGCCGCTCAGTTGACCATTGCCGGCCGTGCTCCGGCGACCTTTCAGCTGCGCGTGGCTTCCCTGCGCTGGAATGGCGACAGCCCGCTCGCCCTGCAAAACCTGCATCGCAGCTACAGCGCGCTATTCCTTTATGACGATCCGCGGGTCGAGGTGCTGATGGTGGATAACCGCGAGGTCCTGCCGTTCGACCATCGCACGCCTGTCAGCAATGAAGGGCGCGAGGCCAGCCGGGTCAATCTGCTGCTGGTGGGGCACTGTCGCACCTGGCTGGAAACACCTGAATTATGGGATGACGCCTACCTGGCGACGGCCGAGTACTACAGCCAGATCGCGCGCTGGAACAACGGCGTCGACGCCATGATCAGCACCGAAACCAAAGGCAGTCAGCAGCATTTCCTCGAAGGCCTGAACCGCGCGATGCAGCGAGTGGCAATACCGGCTCCAGGCCTGGTCAATGCCGGATTCGAAACGCTTTTTCCTCTGCTCGACGAACTCGGTGACGACTTTTACCGGGAACTGCGTGCCGATGATGACCGGACCGTGTGGCGGCCGGAAGGTGAGTTCGAAGCCTGCCGGCGCACCAGTTTTATCGACATCAACGACATGATGGTCGGCAAGCTCGAGGATCGCTGGCCGCTGTTGGGCGAGTTTCTCGGTTATGAACCTGATGATCTGGCGCTATACCAAGGCGAAGCGGTGTTTGCTGATCCTCTGATCTCGGCACATGTGCGAGGTTTGTACGCACGGTTCATCGAGGGGCGCGCCTATGAGGCGGGCATCGACGATTACGTCCGGCACACGCTGGCCGACATGCGGCGAAAGCAGGTTGCCGAAACCGTCTGCGAGCACTTGCTGGCCAGCTACGACAACGCCGGCGGGCCAGAACAACTGCGGATGCTTGCCGAGGATTACCTCAGCAATGGTTTCGGATTGACCGAAACGCAGTTGGCGTGCCTGCTGTTTGCGCCGTTCATCGACAACGGCAAAGGTCTCGAACGCTTCCTGCGCAATTGTCATCCCGGCATGCTGGTCGCCATGCCGGACCTGCACCGCGCCATGCAGGGTCTGCACGCACCTGAGCAGGTGATGAAGTGGCTGACGGAAGTCAGCGGCTTGCCAGTCAGGCTGTTGAACCGCCTGTATGCGATGGGTCCTGTGCAGATTGATGCACCTGCGCAATTCTCCTCGGAGAGTTCGGGTTCGGACGAGGCGCGTTCGGCTGCGCCGTTCGAGCGGTCGACGGAACGCTGACGGTGAGCCAGAGCCTGGATTGTGAACCAATATCTACGGAAATGAGGGTGTGAAGGGCGCGCGGGACAACGACTTTGTTTATCAGGCAGTTTATCGATATCTGACAACGCTGATTGATGCTGCCGGAGGTGGTGGGGCGGTACGCATGCCTTCCTTGCGACAACTGGCGGACCGGCTGAATGTCTCCATCTCAACTGTGCAATACGCCTATTCGCTTCTGGAAAAGGAAGGCCGGGTCTATTCGATCGCCAAGTCAGGGTATTACGCGCAAGCGCAGTTCAGCATGGATGCACCCGGCAACGGCAATGACCTGCTGGAGACCCTGTACGTCAACGCCAGGCGTCCCGGGATGTGTGTGTTGAGTGCTGACGAACCGGCCTCGCTGCAACCGTTGGACAGTCCGTTGCTGACCTCGGAACGTGAGCTCTTGCGTCAATACCCGCGTCAGTTGCAGACATTCGTGCAGCCTTGCGGTGAACTGGAACTGCGGGTTGCGCTGGCGGCGCGGTATACCAGCTCGACAGAGCACTTCTGGCATGCCGATGACATTTATATCGGCGCTGATCTGCGTGGCGTCCTGGAGATTCTGATTTCGGTGCTTGGATTGCGTCAGGCCACCGTGATTGTCGAATCACCGTGCGACTGGGTCATCCTGCGCCTGCTCGAGTCGTGCGGAGTACGCGTGATCGAGTGGCCATTGCTTGCCCGAGGCGTGCTCGATCTGTCGGCACTCGAATCACTGCTGAAGAACGAGCCGGTTCGTTTGATCCTGCTGTCTTCCGTACTGAGCATGCCCCAAGGCAACGGTTTCACTCGCGAGTGTCAGCAGGCCACGGCGCAGTTGCTCAATCATCATGGCGTCTGGGTACTGGAAAACGACTGCTACAGCGAGCTTGACGAGCGCAATGATTCGCAGCGTTTGCGCAGTTGGCTCGATCCTGATCGTCTGCTGGTGTTTTCCACTTTCGAGAAATTCATCGGCGCCGAAGCACCATTCGGCTTTGTCTTGTCGCGTCACTGGCGCGAGGAATTGCAGCGCCATTTTCTGCTGCGGGCGTTTCGCTTGTCGCCCATTCGCCAAAAGGCGATTGCGCGGCTGTTGAATGGCGGACGGCTTGATCAGCATTTATTCGTGTTGCGGCGAATGCTGGGTGAGCGGCGAGCCGTGTTGATCCAGACACTGCGCGAACGCCTGGGCGATACCCTGCAGATTGGCGAGCCGCCGGGCGGGGCGACGGTGTGGGTGCGTTCGTTACGCCCGGTCGACATGGCAAGCGTGTTTCATCGCCTGCTCAAGCAACAGATCATCGTGGCGCCGGGCGAGCTGTTCAGTCTGCAGGGCTTGCATGCGGATCATCTGCGTTTGAGCGCGCTGAACCATGGCGAGCGGGATTTGCCGAGTGTCATCGGCTTGCTCGGCGATGCCATGCGCCTGTCGCCCGGTCAATAACGTTAAAAAACATCGGGCGAGTTTCGGATACATCCCGTCGCACAGTGGTCAAACTGCCAGTAAACTGCGCTGCATTTCCTGAACCACTCCGATTTCAGAGGTTTTTGCATGACACTCAGTCCTTTTGCGGGCAAACCGGCACCGGCAGAACTGTTGGTCGACATCCCGCGACTGGTTACGGCCTATTACACCGGCCAGCCTGATGCATCGATTTCTACCCAGCGAGTGGCGTTCGGCACGTCCGGCCACCGCGGCAGTTCGTTCGATTTAAGTTTCAACGAATGGCACGTTCTGGCCATCAGCCAGGCGATCTGCCTGTATCGCGAAGCCCAGGGCATCACCGGCCCGCTGTTCGTCGGCATCGACACCCATGCATTGTCGACCCCGGCCGGCGCCAGCGCGCTGGAAGTCCTCGCCGCCAACGGCGTCACCGTGATGATCGCCGAAGGCGATGAGTACACGCCGACCCCGGCAGTTTCTCACGCCATTCTCTGCTACAACCGCGGTCGCACCTCCGGCCTGGCGGACGGTATCGTCATCACGCCGTCGCACAACCCGCCACAGAGCGGTGGCTACAAATACAACCCAACCAACGGTGGCCCGGCCGATACCCACATCACCAAGTGGATCGAAGCCAAGGCCAACGAGCTGCTGGCGAACAAACTGGCCGGGGTTAAACGCATCAGCTACGAGCAGGCGCTCAAGGCCAGCACCACCCATCGCCACGATTACTTGAACACTTATGTCGCCGACCTGATCAACGTCATCGACTTCGATGCCATCCGCGACGCCAAGCTGCGTCTGGGTGTCGATCCGCTGGGCGGAGCAGGGGTGCGCTACTGGTCGGCCATTGCCGAACACTATCGTCTCGACCTGGAAGTGGTGAATAAACAGGTCGATTCAACGTTCCGTTTCATGACCGTCGACTGGGACGGCCAAATCCGTATGGACCCATCGTCCAGCCACGCGATGCAGGGCCTGATCGGCCTGAAAGAGCGCTTCGACGTGGCGTTTGCCTGCGACCCGGATCACGACCGCCACGGCATCGTCACGCCGTCCGGTGGTTTGCTCGCGCCGAACAATTATCTGGCGGTATCCATCGACTACCTGTTCCAGAACCGTCCGCAATGGCGCGCTGATGCCTCCGTGGGCAAAACCGTGGTCAGCAGCGGCCTGATCGACCGCGTGGCCAAGCGCCTGGGCCGTCGCCTGTACGAAGTGCCGGTCGGTTTCAAATGGTTCGCCGATGGCCTGTTCGATGGCTCTCTGGGTTTTGGCGGTGAAGAGAGTGCTGGTGCTTCGTTCCTGCGCAAGGATGGCTGCGTGTGGAGCACCGACAAGGACGGGCTGATTCCAGCCTTGCTCGCCGCCGAAATGACGGCGCGCACCGGGCGCGATCCAAGCCAGGCCTACCGCGCGCTGACCGACGAACTGGGCGAACCGTTCTCGGTACGCGTCGACGCCAAGGCCAACCCTGAGCAGAAGGCACTGCTGAGCAAGCTGGCGCCGGAACAGGTCACCTCGACCGAGCTGGCAGGCGAAAAGATCCAGAGCATCCTCAGCCATGCACCGGGCAACGATCAGGCCATTGGCGGTCTGAAAGTCATGACCGAAAACGGCTGGTTCGCCGCGCGTCCTTCGGGCACTGAAGACATCTACAAGATCTACGCCGAAAGCTTCCTCGGCGACGACCACCTCAAGCAACTGGTGGCCGAGGCGCAAACTTTGGTAGACGGCGCCATTTCCAGCAAATGATGCGCACATGAAAAAGGGCAACCGTAATGGTTGCCCTTTTTTATTGCCTTGCCGATCAAGCCAGGTCGACCAGTACGATCTCGCTGTCCTCGATCGCCGTGACCGTCAGCACTTGCTCATGGGCTACCGCCACACCGTCACGCGCTTGGGCACGCAAGCCATTGACCTCGATCACGCCAGTGGCCGGAACCAGATAGGCGCGCCGTCCTTCATCCAGTCGATATTCTGCGGTTTCACCGGCCTTGATGTTCGCCGCCACCAGGCGCGCATTGGCGCGAATGTGCAGGCTCTCATCGTCGCCGTCCTTGCCGCTGGCCAAGGTGACAAAACCTTCGCGCTCGCCTTTGGGAAACGGCTTGGCGCCCCACGACGGCGGCGCACCGGTTTCGGTCGGCAGAATCCAGATCTGGAAGATCTTGGTTTCCTTGTCTTCTAGGTTGTACTCGCTGTGGGCGATGCCGGTGCCGGCACTCATCACTTGTACATCACCGGCTTCGGTGCGGCCCTGGTTGCCCAGATTATCTTGGTGCGTGATGGCACCTTCACGCACGTAAGTGATGATTTCCATGTCGCGGTGCGGATGCTGCGGGAAACCGGTGCCTGCGGCGATGATGTCGTCGTTCC
Source organism: Pseudomonas sp. FP1762 (assembly GCF_030687105.1). Lineage (NCBI taxonomy): Bacteria > Pseudomonadati > Pseudomonadota > Gammaproteobacteria > Pseudomonadales > Pseudomonadaceae > Pseudomonas > Pseudomonas sp. FP1762. The sequence continues at coordinate 3,236,249 of NZ_CP117458.1, read as the reverse complement.
ACACGCGCAAGTTACCCCAGCTCATCCGCTGCGGATCATAGTATTCGGCAAACGAAAAGTGGTGATGCGCGTCCAGCCAGCCATGATGGGCGCCGCCCAGCGAGCTGAAGGGTCTGAGTTCAAGCATGATCGTCTCCTTAAATTAGGTTCGTCAGGGGGCGGGCCCCGTGGTTGATGACGACGATCATCTATCAGGCAATCATCGATAAAAAGCGCAAAAACTGCCGCATCATGATCAGTTTATTTGATGAGAATGTGCCTCGAAATCGTCTCATCCGACTTTCAATTCGTCGCCTAAACCGATGACCTGTAAGCATTTCGCTAGAACTCATCAGCAAATCCAGACACCATAGCCGCCACAGCCTCACACCCTGGAGTCCGTCAGCGTGGCGCAACACACCCCCGATCTTCCCCCTGAACTTCGTCCACTGGCCGAGATGCCCTGGTTCAAGCGTCTGGCTGCGCGATTCTTTGGTCACGGTCTGACAAAATTGCGCGCCCAGCACCGGGCATCGTGGCTGCACGGGCAAGCCGACGGATTTCGCAGTGGCCACACAGCCGGCGTCGAGTACGGCTTCAAGGAAGGCAAGCTCGAGGGGCTGGAAGAGGGCCGTCAGGTGCTGCTGATTCGCGACAGCCGCAACACCGAGCATCGGCCGCCCAGTGTCGATAACCACCTGTTCGATGACTGGCGCCTGCCGCTCACCGCCGAATTGAAAAAACGCATCAAGGCTGACGTCGCTCGTTTGCTCCCGGCCCACGCCCAGCCCAGCGCCGCGCAATGGAAAATGATCTTCAGCGATACGCCGTCCACCTCGGTGGTCGCCGGTGCGGGCGCCGGCAAGTCGACCACGCTGGTGCTGCGCATACTGTTGCTCAGCCATTATCTGGGTTTTGAGCTGGATTCGATGACTGTGGTGACCTTCACCCGTGAATCGCGCAAGGACTTCATTAACAAGCTCATCGAAATATTCACGTTGTGGGGGCAGCCGCTGAACCTCAAGCAGGCGCGCGAACTGGTGCGAACCTTCCACTCGCGCATCCTGCCGATGGTGCGCAGCCTGCCGGGTTTCGAGCGCTTGCAGGCCTTCGAGAACCTCAGCGATCGCCCGCAAAGTGGCGCAGAGGAGGTCGACAGCAATCCGTTTGACCTGCGGATCAACGACGCGCAACGGCAGCAACTCAATGCCTGCTACCACCGCTTGTTCAACGAGGATGAGCGTTTCCGCCAATTGATCCAGCCGCTGTCCCGCGCGGGTTTGCAATTAAAGGAACTGGAACGCGACCACCCCGATGTGCAGAAACGCATGGCGGTCACCGAACTGGCGGCCAAGCGCGATGAAGAGCTCTGCGATGTGATTGAAGATTTATGGTTTCGTGCAGGGGCGTGGCCCATTAAAGGCATCGAGCCGAATCGGCAGGCCTTCGAAATCAATGGCTCGAAGTTCCACGCTCACGGCTATATTCCCAGCCTCGATGCCTGGGTGGTGCTCGGCTTTGATCCCAAGGAAAACGCCCAGCTGACTCGACCCAACGCCAAGCTGAGTGTCCGTGCAGAGTGGGCGGTCAAGCGCACTCTGTTTCAAGCTTTCTGCCGTAAGCCATTGATATGGATGGATAGTTACGAGTCATCCAGGCGCGTTCTTGCGACGTTGGCCGGAGATGCCAGCGCCGGTCCCGGATTTGATTACAAGGTCAAGGGCGAGCTGGCATCCGCGCCATTGCTGGACTGTTTTGTCGCCGCGGCGGGCTTCATCGAAAACCTCGGCCTGGATGTGCCGGACGCGGTCAGCCGGATGAGCTTCGCCAAGGACGATCCTGATCGTTTTTTCTTTGAGGCCCTGAGCCTGTTCTGGCGCGCATTTGAAGATCACCTGCTGGATCAGAAACCGCCAGTGATGACCTACAACCGCATGTTCGCGTTGTTCAGCGAACACTCGCCGGACAACCTCAAGCTGCTCAGCGATGAGTTGCTGCGGCCGATGGCGCATTTGATGATCGACGAATTCCAGGACGTATCGCCGCAGATCGTTTCGTGGATTCGCGCCAGCCTCAATGAAATCCGCAGCCGTGGCCCGGCCATGCACGTTGGGCGAGGGGCGCAGCGGTCGTCGCTATTGTGCGTCGGTGATGACTGGCAGTCGATTTACGGCTGGCGCGGCAGTTCTCCGAGTTACTTCATGGAGTTCAACAAGGAATTTCCGTCGCCGAGCACCACGCGGGTCATGCTCAGTGACAACTACCGCAGCCACCAGCACATCATCGACGCCGCTGAACACATTGTCCGTGCAGCGCCGGCGATCGCAGGCAAGAAGGCCAAGGCCAGTGGTGAGCCCAAGCCGCTTCACCCGGTCAACGTGCTTGAGCGTGACGATGAAGCGTTGGGGCAGCGTCTGGCCGAGCATTACCGGCGGGGTGATTCAATCCTGATGCTTTATCGAAAAAGCAGCGATAAGTTATTGATTGAGCAGCATATTCAGCCTGTACTTAATGTGGATTCGAGCTTGCCCTATGATGCGCGGCGGCTGAAACAGCTGACCTATCACAGCGCCAAAGGCTTGCAGGCTGATGCGGTATTCCTGCTGGGTGATTGTCAGCATCTGACCAGTTCTCCGTACAAGAACCAGGTGTATCGCATGGCGGGATTGGGCAAAAGTGGCGATAGCGAGCCGTACGACACTGCGCAAAAGGACGAAATCCTGCGCCTTGCCTACGTCGGTATCACGCGCGCCGTCAGCCATTGCTACTGGTACGTCGAACCGCAGGAAATCCAAGCGGTAAACATGCCGAGGGCATCGGATCGAGTTGCCAAGGGCAAGCCGTTCTTCGTCGACCATCGACGCGAAAAGGTCAGCGCCTGACCAATAAAAAGCCCGCATCGCTGCGGGCTTTTTGTTTTAAATCAGGTGGTTATGCGTAGTTCTTGAGAGATTCCGGAGGAGTGAAAGCTTCCAGCTCATCTTCGATGGCCTCGATGATGCGCTCGACGTCCGCCGCGTTCATCACCGTTGCGCAGGGAATGCCAGCGATGGCGATCATGGTTTCGCCGCTGGCACGATCAAACAGACGGGCGATCAGGCTGCCCGGCGCATCCATCGTCGCCTCGAAACCCATGGGATGAAAATGCCAGCGCATCAGCTGGCAAGCGTTTGGAAAGGTGACTTTGCTGAACCCTTTATTCATGGTGTTGCCCGCCTGCTTCATCGAGCGCTTCCTTTTGCTCATGTTAGGTGGGAAGAGCCTTCATTGGCTCAACCAGTGCTTGAGCTTTAAAAGTAGCATCCGTGTGTGAAAAAACTGTGAGTTTTTTCAGTCCGTTTAGCGATTGATTCGCATTTTTGATGTAAGTCACTGGCTCATCGATTATCGCCAAAACGCCACCATGGATTTTTCATTGAAGCGGCAGAGGAAGTTGGGCAAGCTCGGTTCTTTTTCGCCGAGCCGCTTATGCACGCCGATGACGACGGCCCAGAACAGACCCAGGCCACGGCCGCCACGGTCATGCGCTATCACCTGAGCTGGAAACACCGGGATCTGGACAGCGTCATGGCGCTTTATCACGCCGATATCCAGTACAACGATTTCTTTCAGAATCGCGTACTCAGACTGGATGAGTTATGCGAGTACGTGCGCGTGAGCATGCCGCGAGAATCCGACGAACTGCTCGAGCATTGCGACCGCATTCGGGTGGATGGCAACACCGCGTTCATTCAGTACGAGGTGACCTTGCGTGGCGGCGATGGCCTGGTGTCGTTCCGTTCCAGCGAAGCGATCACGGTCAAGGACGGCCTGATATGGCGCGTCAATGAATACGCCTCGCTGGTGCGTACCCAAACCAACGGCAGTTCGGCACCGAGCCGTCCGGCGGTCAGTCGTCTCGGTCTGTCACCGCGCCAACTGAGCTTCATGGCCGAAGACCTGCAGCAGTATTTCGAGAAGCAGCAGCCTTATCTGGACCCTGAACTTGACCTGCAAAGGGTGGCGAAGGAGTGCGGGTACAGCCGCAATCAGATTTCCTATCTGCTCAATCAGGTACTCGGGCAAAGCTTTTATCGCTACGTCAACCAGGCGCGCCTGCAGCATTTGCTGCGTGCACTGGACAGCGCCGCACCGCCATTGCGCGTCGACGAGTTGGCGTTTGCCGCCGGTTTCAATTCGCTGTCGGCGTTTTACAAATGCTTTCGCGAGCACACCGGCCAGTCGCCCAAGGCCTACGCCAAACAAATTTCTCTGCGGGCACGCGCGCAAGACATCCACTGAAGGCAGCCACTAGGATCGACGCCATCGAAGGTTTTCAGTGGCGGAGTCTGGCATGTCGGCGTGGCGCACGATCAGTTTGTGGATGGATCAGCTCGATGAGCCGCTGCTGGCGCGCCCTGCGCTTGAGCGGGATCTAGATGTCGACGTGGCGATCATCGGCGCCGGTTACACCGGACTGTGGACGGCGTACTACCTGAAAAAACAGGCGCCCGGCCTGGATATCGCCATCATCGAGGCGCAAACCGCCGGGTTCGGTGCGTCCGGACGCAATGGCGGCTGGCTGATGGGTAACTTGCTGGGTGAGGATCGCTTGCTCGCAGGCTTATCGCCGCAGCAGCGCAGGGCTTCGTTTGATCTCCTGCACAGCATCCCCGATGAAGTGGAGATCGTCGTTGAACGCGAAGGCATCGACTGCGATTACCGCAAGGGCGGGGTGCTTTATTGTGCGGCGCGCTACCCAGAGCAGGAAACCGTGCTGCGCGATTACCTGAGCAAGCTGCATGCCCAAGGCCTGACTGACGACGATTACCGCTGGCTGAGCCCTGAGCAACTGGCCCAGCAGATCCGCGTGGCCAAGCCCTACGGCGGCATCTTCGCCCCCCATGTCGCGACCATTCACCCAGCGAAACTGGTCCGTGGCCTGGCGCGTACCGTGCAGAACATGGGCGTGAAAATCTACGAAAACAGCCCGGTTACCCACTGGCAATCCGGCAGTTTGCGCACTGCCAAGGCCAGCGTGCGCAGCCGTTGGATCGTCCCGGCCGTAGAAGGCTATTCGGTGACGTTGCCGCCGCTTGGTCGCTATCAGTTGCCGGTGCAAAGTCTGATTGTCGCCACCGAGCCGCTGTCCGCTGCGACCTGGGACGAAATCGGCCTCAATCGCGGCCAGGCCTTCAGTGAATTCAGCCGTCAGGTCACCTATGGCCAGCGCAGTGCCGACAACCGCCTGATTTTCGGCGCCCGTGGCGGTTATCAGTTCGCCGGCAAGCTTCGCCATGACTTCAACCTCACTCGCGATGAAGTCGAGTTGCGCCGCTATCTGTTCGGCGAACTGTTCCCGCAGCTGAAAAACGTGCAGATCACCCACGCCTGGGGCGGCAACCTCGGCATGTCGCGGCATTTCAAGCCGCACATGCTTTGCGACCGCGCCAACGGCATCGCGCTATCGGGCGGTTATGGCGGGGAGGGCGTCGGTGCCAGCAATCTCGGCGGCCGGACGCTGGCCGATTTGATTCTTGAGCGCGACAGCGAGCTGACCCAACAACCGTGGGTCCTGCCCGACGGTGGCATTCACGCGCTGCGTGCCTGGGAACCGGAGCCATGCCGTTGGCTCGGTTACAACGCGATCATCAAGAGTTTCGTGCATGAAGACCAGACGCTGGCCAATCCGGCGACCGCGCCCTGGCGGCGCAAGCTCGCCAGCCAAGTCGCCGGGTTCATGGAAGGTTTCATGCACTAAACGCCGTTTCCCTCAATAAACAGGTCACGCCATGAGCATCACCCAATTCAAGAACACCGCCACGCTGGAGCTCGATGAATCCAGCCCGGTCGCCGTGCCCCTCGGCGAGCCCGTCGCAATTGCCTCGACCACCAGCGTCGAGCGTGATGACGGCGTTGAAACCGGCGTCTGGGAATGCACCCCGGGCCGCTGGCGGCGGCAGATCACCGCGCAGGAGTTCTGCCATTTCATTTCCGGGCGCTGCACCTTCACCCCCGACGGTGGCGGCGAAACCCTTCACATACAAGGCGGCGACGCACTGATGTTGCCAGCCAACACGCTCGGGATCTGGGATATCCAGGAAACCGTGCGCAAGAGCTACGTGCTGATTTTCTGATTGTTCGATCCTTTGATTGCCTGCCAACAAAAAAAGCCCATACAGGAATCGCCCCATGATCCAGAAAACCCTCGCATTGGCGCCGCTGCTGCTGGCCGCTTCCGTCAGTCACGCGGCCGAGACGGTCAAGGTCTACAACTGGTCCGACTACATCGCCCCGGACACCACGAAGAATTTCCAGAAAGACACGGGCATCGGCGTCACCTACGACGTCTACGACAGCAACGAAACCCTCGACGGCAAATTGATGACCGGCAAATCCGGTTACGACGTGGTGTTCCCGTCGAACCACTTCATGGCGCGGCAGATTCAGGGTGGGGCGCTGAAGAAACTCGACAAGAGTCAGTTGCCGAACTGGAAGAACCTCAACCCGGCACTGCTCAAAGCCTTGCAGACCAACGACCCGAACAACGAGCACGGTTTCCCTTATCTGTGGGGCAGCACCGGCATCGGCTACAACATCGCCAAGGTCAAAGCGGTGCTGGGCGACGACGCGCCGGTGGATTCCTGGGATCTGATCTTCAAACCCGAATACATGGAAAAACTGCAAAAGTGCGGCGTGGCGATCCTCGACAACGGCCCGGAACTGCTCCCGGCGGCACTTAACTACCTCGGCCTGCCACACCACAGCAAGAATCCCGAAGACTACAAAAAAGCCGAAGCTTTGCTGATGAAAGTGCGGCCCTACGTCAGCTACTTCCATTCCTCGAAGTACACCAGTGACCTGGCCAACGGCGACATCTGCGTAGCAGTCGGCTTTTCCGGCGACATCCTGCAAGCGGAGAACCGCGCCAAGGAAGCCAAGAACGGCGTCGAGATCGGTTACGCGATTCCCAAGGAAGGGGCGGCCATCTGGTTCGACATGGTCGCCATGCCCGCCGACGCACCGGACGAAAAGGCCGGCTACGCCTTCATGAACTACCTGCTGCGCCCCGATGTCATGGCCGGCATCACCAATTACGTGCATTACGCCAATGGCAACGAACAGGCGGACACGCTCATCGATCCGGCGATCAAGAACGACACCAAGGTTTACCCGAGTGCGGAAATGATGGGCAAGCTGTTCGCGCTGGAAGCGATGCCGCTGAATATCGACCGGATCCGGACGCGGGTTTGGAACAAGATTCGTACCGGCAGCTGAGTTTTTTCAGGCCAACGTACAAGACCCCTGTGGGAGCGAGCCTGCTCGCGAAGCGGTTTGTCATTCGACTCTTATGTTGACTGGCTTGGCGCCTTCGCGAGCAGGCTCGCTCCCACATTTGTTATTCAATGAATCAGCATAGTTGATATCAAAGCACTGGCACCGCTGACTGAAAGTGTGACTTGCCCAACAAATTCAAACTTAGCGATATTTAATATTTAAATAGAAAATCGTCAGACAATTTCCGCCCTCATCGCAACTAAAAACAATCTTTCCTCCCCGCACGCTTTGTTTACGGCAGTTTCCTGATACCACCAAATTGGATCGCAAAAAAATCCTTTACGACAGATTTCCAATTGTGTCAGGTTCGTTACGCCTTCATTGGGCGAGTGATAGGACGATCTCGCCAAAGATCGTCCTGTCGGACAAAAACTGTTCCATTGCTAAACAAGGAAGTGTGTTTATGTCGAAAGTTAAAACCAATGCTGTTGATTCCGCCGAACAGGCTTTCCAGCTGGCTGCCTTCAGCTCGGCGTACAACCAGATCAATAGCTTCAGCCATCAGTACGACCGTGGCGGCAACCTCACGGTCAATGGCAAACCCTCGTACTCCGTCGACCAGGCGGCTACGCAATTGCTGCGTGACGGCGCTGCCTACCAGGACAAGGACAGCAGCGGCAAGATCGAACTCACCTATACGTTCCTGACCTCGGCCTCGAACAGCACGATGAACAAGCACGGGATCACCGGGTTCAGTCAGTTCAGCGCGCAGCAACAGGCGCAGGCCAAGCTCGCCATGCAGTCCTGGGCCGATGTGGCCAATGTCACCTTCACCGAGAGAGCCTCGGGCGGCGACGGGCACATGACCTTCGGTAACTACAGCGGTGGCCAGGATGGCGCTGCGGCGTTTGCCTATCTGCCGGGGACCGGCGCCGGTTATGACGGCACCTCGTGGTACTTGATCAACAGCGGTTACACGCAGAACAAGAACCCGGATCTGAACAACTACGGTCGTCAGACCCTGACCCACGAAATCGGCCATACCCTGGGCCTTGCTCACCCTGGCGACTACAACGCCGGCAACGGCAACCCGACCTACAACGACGCGACCTACGGCCAGGACACCCGTGGCTACAGCGTCATGAGTTACTGGAGCGAGAGCAACACCAACCAGAACTTCAGCAAGGGCGGCGTCGAAGCCTATTCGTCCGGCCCGCTGATGGACGACATCGCAGCCATCCAGAAACTCTACGGCGCCAACACCACCACCCGCACCGGCGACACCACCTACGGCTTCAACTCCAATACCGGCCGCGATTTCCTCAGTGCGTCGTCGTCGAGCGACAAAGTGGTGTTCTCGGTGTGGGATGCCGGCGGCAAGGACACCCTGGATTTCTCCGGTTTCACCCAGAACCAGAAGATCAACCTCAACAGCGCTTCGTTCTCCGACGTTGGCGGCATGGTCGGTAACGTGTCGATCGCCAAGGGCGCGGTCATCGAGAACGCGATTGGCGGTTCCGGCAGCGATCTGTTGATCGGCAACAGCGTGGCCAACGAGCTGAAGGGCGGTGCCGGCAACGACATCCTGTACGGCGCTGGCGGTGCCGACAAGCTGTGGGGCGGCGCCGGTTCGGACACTTTCGTGTTCGCCGCCAGCTCGGACTCCAAGCCAGGTGCGATCGATCAGATCCTCGATTTCGTCAGCGGTCTGGACAAAATCGACCTGACCGGCATCACCAACGGTGCGGGCCTGCACTTCGTCAACAGCTTCACCGGTTCGGCTGGCGACGCAGTGTTGACCTCGTCGGGCGGCAATAGCCTGTTGTCGGTGGATTTCTCCGGGCATAGCGTGGCTGACTTCATCGTCAGCACCGTGGGCCAGGCTGCGACCAGCGACATCGTGGCGTGATGTGAAAGGAAAGCGGCGCCTCGTGCGTCGCTTTCTTCGCTTGCATCGGCCTGATCCCCGAGCAAGGCTACGAGCGGAAGTGAAATTTCCTATGACTCGATACGTTTTAACTGACACGACGATGGCATGGCTGATGGCAGTCACGCTGATGATGACCGGAGCGACAAGCATGGCAAGCAGCCTCAGACTCGAAGAACCCTCGGCATTCGCCGGGCGCTGGCAGGCCACATTGACCGGTCACCACGACACACCCGAAACGCGGTCGTTGCAAGACAAGCCGTCGAACACATGCGTTGTCGATCTTGCGCCAGACAAGACCTTGGGCGAGGGCGCCGATTGTCTGGGCGCATGGTTGAGCGAAGCCCCGATTGGTTGGTTTCCAGAACCCGATGGCATTGCCATCACTGGCAAGGAGGGTTCGAAAATCGCCTTTTTCAGCCGCCGGGGGGATGGCTCTTACGCAAGCAGGTTGAGTTCGCAATTGCTTATCTTGCTCGAACGCATCGGGCACTAAGCGGTGGCTGGGTAGTTGCGCAAAGTTGATGTACTGCAATAACTGAGCGTTATAACCGCGAAGCCGATCAACTTGTTATGAAATTGTAAGCACTACTTGCAAATGATCTTTGGCAGGTACGCGAAATATCAATGGAATGCTCGTCCGCACCGACGAGACTATGAACTCAGGAAGAATCAATGAAGATGGCGAAGTCTCCGGCCGCTCCGTTAATCAAGGCATTGGGCGACTATAAAAGCATTCTGATCAGCGTCGGTTGTTTCACCGCGTTGATCAACGTGCTGATGCTGGTGCCGTCGATCTACATGCTGCAAGTTTACGATCGGGTGCTGTCGTCACAGAACGAAACAACCCTGGCAATGCTGTCGTTGATGGTGGTCGGGTTCTTCGCCTTCATCGGCCTGCTGGAAGTGATCCGCAGCTTTATCGTCATCCGCATCGGCAGCCAATTGGAGCGGCGCTTCAATCTGCGCGTCTATCAGGCCGCGTTCGAGCGCAACCTGTTCAAGGGCGAGGGTAACGCCGGGCAGTCGCTGGGCGACCTGACCCACATCCGCCAGTTCGTCACCGGCCCGGCGCTGTTCGCCTTCTTCGATGCGCCGTGGTTCCCGGTCTATCTGGTTGTCATTTACCTGTTCAACGTCTGGCTCGGCGTGCTGGCCACGGCAGGCGCGTTGCTGCTGATCGCACTGGCCTGCCTCAACGAATACATGACCAAAAAACCGCTGGGCGAAGCCGCCGGCTTTTCCCAGCAGTCCAGTCAGTTGGCTACCAGCCACTTGCACAACGCCGAAACCATTCAGGCGATGGGCATGCTCGGCTCGCTGCGCAAGCGCTGGTTCGGGGTGCATTCGCGCTTTCTCGGCTTGCAGAACCAGGCAAGCGACACCGGCGCGGTGATCAGTTCGCTGAGCAAGACCTTGCGTCTATGCCTGCAATCCCTGGTGCTGGGCCTGGGCGCGTTGCTGGTGATCAAGGGCGACATGACTGCGGGGATGATGATCGCCGGTTCGATCCTGATGGGGCGCGTACTGAGCCCGATCGATCAGTTGATCGCCGTTTGGAAGCAGTGGAGTGGGGCGAAGCTGGCTTACCGGCGCCTTGATGCGTTGTTGCAGGCGTTTCCGCCTAGCGACGAGGCGATGGCACTGCCGGCACCGAAAGGCCAGATCAGCTTCGAACAAGTCAGCGCCGGCCCGCCGGGGCAGCGTGCGGCCACTTTGCACATGGTCAATTTCAATCTGAGTGCTGGCGAAGTGCTCGGCGTGCTCGGCGCGTCTGGTTCCGGCAAGTCGACGCTGGCTCGAGTGCTGGTCGGCGTGTGGCCGGTTCTGGGCGGCACGGTGCGCCTCGACGGTGCCGATATTCACCGCTGGAACCGCGACCAGCTCGGCCCCTACATCGGTTATTTGCCGCAAGACATCGAGCTGTTCAGCGGCTCCATTGCCGAAAACATCGCGCGCTTCAGCGAAGCCGACCCGCAAAAAGTCGTCACCGCCGCGCAACAGGCCGGTGTCCACGAGATGATCCTGCGCCTGCCGCAGGGCTACGACACGCAACTGGGCGAGGACGGCAGCGGCTTGTCCGGTGGCCAGAAGCAACGCGTGGCTCTGGCCCGCGCGCTATATGGCACGCCGAGTCTGGTGGTGCTCGATGAACCCAATTCCAACCTCGACACCGTCGGCGAAGCCGCACTGGCCAGCGCCATTGCGCAACTCAAGGCGCAAGGCACCACGGTGATTCTGGTCACGCACCGTTCTTCGGTATTGGCTCAGGCTGACAAATTGCTCGTGCTCAACGATGGCCGCTTGCAGGCGTTCGGCCCGAGTCAGGATGTGCTCAAGGCACTTTCCGGCCAGCACGAACAGCAACGCGAAAAAGCCGCACAAACACCGGGCGGGCTCAGCATGAGCCGGCAGTATCAGCCCTCGACAAGGAATTCGGGTGTATGAGCAGCGCCAGCATGAACACTGAAAACGAAGCGAACATGGAACACGCCTACCTCACCGAGCGCCCGGAGCGTGATGCGAAATTCTTCGCGCGCATGGGCTGGATTCTGGCCATCGTCGGCGCTGGCAGTTTCTTCACCTGGGCGGCACTGGCGCCGCTGGATCAGGGCATTCCGGTGCAGGGCACGGTGGTGGTCTCGGGCAAGCGCAAGGCCGTGCAGTCGATGAGCAGCGGCGTGGTCAGCCGGATTCTGGTGCGCGAAGGCGAGATCGTGAAGCAGGGCCAGCCGTTGTTCCGCCTTGATCAGACGCAAGTGGCTGCCGACGTGCAATCGCTACAGGCGCAGTACCGCATGGCTTGGGCCAGCCTCGCGCGTTGGCAAGCTGAGCGCGACAACCTCAAGCAAGTCAGCTTTCCGGCCGAGCTGAGCAACGACCCGGACCCGCGCCTGGCGCTGGTGCTGGAAGACCAGCGGCAACTGTTCAGCAGCCGCCGCGAAGCGTTCTCCCGGGAACAAGCGGCACTGCGCGCCAATATCGAAGGCGCCACCGCACAACTGGCCGGCATGCGCCGCGCCCGCAGCGACCTCAATGCCCAGGCCAGTTCCTTGCAGCAACAATTGAGCAACCTGCAACCGCTGGCCGACAACGGCTACATCCCGCGCAACCGCTTGATGGACTACCAGCGGCAACTGTCGCAAGTGCAGCAGCAACTGGCGGAAAACACCGGTGAAAGCGGGCGCGTGGAGCAGGGCATCCTTGAATCGCGCCTGAAGTTGCAGCAGCACGGCGAGGAATACCAGAAGGAAGTGCGCACGCAACTGGCCGATGCGCAGCTCAAAAGCGTGACGCTGTCCGAACAGCTGACCTCCGCCGGTTTCGACCTGCAACACAGCGAGATCCTCGCCACCGCCGATGGCGTGGCAGTCAACCTCGGTGTGCACACCGAAGGCGCCGTGGTGCGTCAGGGCGAAACCCTGCTGGAGATCGTTCCGCAAGGCACCACCCTGGAAGTGGAGGGGCACTTGCCGGTCAACCTGATCGACAAGGTCGGCACGCATTTGCCGGTGGACATTCTATTTACCGCGTTCAACCAGAGCAAAACCCCGCGCGTGCCCGGCGAAGTCAGCCTGATCTCCGCCGACCAGATGGTCGATGAAAAAACCGGCGTGCCGTATTACGTGTTGCGCTGCAGCGTCAGCGATCAGGCCATGGAAAAGCTCAACGGCCTGGTGATCAAGCCCGGTATGCCGGCGGAAATGTTCGTGCGCACCGGTGAGCGTTCACTCCTCAACTATTTGTTCAAACCGCTGCTCGATCGCGCCGGTTCTGCGTTGACCGAGGAATAAGGATGTTCGGCTGTATGAAAAAGCTTTGCATGCTGGGGGCCGCAATGACGCTGCTCGCGAGTCACTCGGCAGTCGCGGCCATGGGGCCATTCGAGATTTACGAACAGGCGTTGCGCAACGATCCGGTGTTTCTCGGTGCAATCAAGGAGCGCGATGCAGGCCTGGAAAACCGCGCGATTGGCCGCGCCGGGCTGCTGCCACGGATCGGCTACACCTACAACAAGGGCCGCAACTCGTCCAAGGCTACGTCTCTGGATGATCGCGCGCGCAACCGCACCGATGAGCGCAACTACAACAGTTACGGCTCGGCGCTGACGGTGCAGCAACCGCTGCTCGATTACGAAGCTTACGCGGCGTATCGCAAAGGCGTGGCGCAGTCGTTGTTTGCCGACGAAGCGTTTCGCGGCAAGAGTCAGGAACTGTTGGTGCGCGTGCTGGATAACTACACCAAAGCCTTGTTCGCCCAGGACCAGATCGACATCGCCCAGGCGAAGAAGAAGGCCTACGAGCAACAGTTCCAGCAGAACGAACACATGTTCAAGCAGGGCGAGGGCACGCGCACCGATATTCTCGAAGCCGAGTCGCGCTATGAGCTGGCGACTGCCGAGGAGATCGAAGCGCGCAACGAGCAGGATGCCGCCTTGCGTGAGCTCGGGGCGCTGGTCGGCGTGCCGGCGGTGGATATCGGTGATCTGGCGCCGCTTGGTCAGCAATTCCAGACCTTCACCCTGCAACCGGCCAACTTCGACACCTGGCATGAACTGGCGATCAGCAACAACCCGAACCTCGCTTCGCAGCGTCAGGCCGTGGAAGTGGCGCGCTATGAAGTCGAACGCAACCGCGCCGGGCATCTGCCGAAAGTCAGTGCTTATGCCTCGATGCGCGACAACGAGTCCGAAAGCGGCAACACCTATAACCAGCGCTACGAAACCAACACCATCGGCCTGGAAGTCAGCGTGCCGCTGTACGCCGGCGGCGGGGTGTCGGCCTCCACACGTCAGGCCAGCCGCACCATGGAGCAGGCTGAGTACGAGCTGGATGGCAAAACCCGCGAAACCCTGATCGAACTGCGCCGACAGTTCAGCGCGTGCCTGTCCGGAGTGAGCAAATTGCGTGCTTATCAGAAGGCCTTGAAGTCGGCCGAGGCGCTGGTGGTCTCGACCCGACAAAGCATTCTGGGCGGCGAACGCACCAATCTCGATGCGTTGAACGCCGAGCAGCAACTGTTCACCACCCGCCGCGACCTGGCCCAGGCACGCTACGACTACCTGATGGCCTGGACCAAATTGCATTACTACGCCGGGACGCTGAATGAGCAGGATCTGGCGCGGGTGGACGAAGCATTTGTGGTCGCGCAACAGCCCTCACCCTAACCCTCTCCCAGAGGGAGAGGGGACCGATCCGGGGAGATTGGCGAGATGCACCGACTTGAACGAGCTGTGCTGAATCCGTAATCGACTGGTTTTCCAGGTCGCTGAATAACTGAAGACAACACGGTCGGCTCCCTCTCCCTTTGGGAGAGGGCTGGGGTGAGGGGAACGGGCGACACCGCAGGATCTGAGGCTTTGCACCGAGACGTTAATGAGCAGGATTTGGCGCGGGTGGACGAAGCATTTGTGGTCGCGCAACAGCCCTCACCCTAACCCTCTCCCAGGGGGAGAGGGGACCGATCCGGGGAGATTGGCGAGATGCACCGACTTGAACGAGCTGTGCTGAATCCGTAATCGACTGGTTTTCCAGGTCGCTGAATAACTGAAGACAACACGGTCGGCTCCCTCCCCCTTTGGGAGAGGGCTGGGGTGAGGGGACCGATCCGGGGAGATTGGCGAGATGCACCGATTTGAACGAGCTGTGCTGAATCCGTAATCGACTGGTTTTCCAGGTCGCTGAATAACTGAAGACAACACGGTCGGCTCCCTCTCCCTTTGGGAGAGGGCTGGGGTGAGGGAAACGGGCGACACCGCAGGATCTGAAGCTTTGCACCGAGACGTTAATGAGCAGGATCTGGTGCGGGTGGACGAAGCATTTGTGGTCGCGCAACAGCCCTCACCCTGACCCTCCCAGAGGGAGAGGGGACGGACCGAGTGGCCTGCGATAGCTGCATCGACTTGAGCGACCGAGCAGGCCGCAGGTTTTGACATCAACACAAATCGGCTCCCTCTCCTCGGGGAAAGGGCTGGGGTGAGGGGAACGGGCGACATCGCTATCAGCCCTGAACAAAACAACAAAAACGAGAATGATGACCATGGACGTACGCATCAAACCGATTTCGCTCGGCACGCTATTGCTGGTGACCTCGGCAACGCAGGCGCAATACCTGGAACCCGGCCAGCCCGGCAATCCGGCCAGTTGGCGCAGCGCCGAGTTCTTGCGCGACTGGGGCCTGGAACGCATGCAGGCCGATCAGGCCTACGCAGCCGGCATCACCGGCAAGGGCGTGAAAATCGGCGCGCTCGATTCCGGTTTCGATGCCGCCCACCCCGAATTCTCCGCCGACCGTTATCACCCGGTAACCGCCAGCGGCAGCTACGTCGATGGCTCAGCGTTCAACGTCGACGGCACGCTCAACCCGAACAACGATTCCCACGGCACCCACGTGGTCGGCACCATGGGCGCCGCCCGTGACGGCAGCGGCATGCACGGGGTGGCGTACAACGCGCAAATCTACGTCGGCAACACCAACAAGAACGACAGTTTCCTCTTCGGCCCCGGCCCTGATCCGCGTTATTTCAAAGCGGTCTACGACAGCCTCGCCGATGCCGGGGTTCGAGCGATCAACAACAGTTGGGGCAGTCAGCCGCCGGATGTCAGTTACCGCACTCTCGCGGATCTGCACGCCGCCTACGCGCAACACTGGAACAAGGGCACCTGGCTCGACGCCGCTGCCGATGTTTCCCGGCGCGGCGTGATCAATGTCTTCAGCGCCGGCAACAGCGGCTACCCGAATGCCAGCGTACGTTCGGCGCTGCCGTACTTTCAGCCGGATCTGGAAGGTCACTGGCTGGCGGTGTCCGGGCTCGATCAGAGCAATCAGCAGAAATACAACCAGTGCGGCATCGCCAAATACTGGTGCATCACCACACCAGGGGCGAAGATCGACAGCACCATTCCCGGTGGCGGTTATGCGATCAAGTCCGGTACCTCGATGGCGGCGCCGCACGCGACCGGCGCCCTGGCGCTGGTGATGGAGCGTTATCCGTACATGACCAACCAGCAGACGCTCGAGGTGCTGCTGACCACCGCCACCCAGCTCGATGGCGCGGTCACCGACGCACCGAACGAGCGGGTCGGCTGGGGCGTCGCCAATCTCAATCGGGCGATGCGCGGGCCGGGGCAATTGCTCGGTGCGTTCGACGCGAATCTGGGGGCAGGGCAGCGCGATGTCTGGAGCAATGACATCTCCGACAAGGCGCTGCTCCAGCGTCAAAACGAAGACCTCGCCGAGCACAGCGCCTGGCAGCAAACCCTACAGGACAAAGGCTGGGAGAACGGTGTCCCGGCCGGCGCCAGTCAGCAGGACCAGACCGATTACGCCGTCGGCATGCTGCGTGATGCGGCAGCGGCAAACCGGGTGTATGAGGGCAGCCTGATCAAGTCCGGCGCCGGGCAATTGCTGCTCAGTGGCGCAAACACCTATCGCGGTCCGACTACCGTCGACGGCGGTCTGCTGACCGTCAACGGTTCGCTGACCTCAGCGGTCACCGTCAACGACAGCGGCACCCTCGGCGGCTCCGGACGCATCGGCGCGTTGACCGCCAACAGCGGCGGCCGTGTCGCACCGGGCAATTCCATCGGCACCTTGAACGTCGCTGGTGATGTGACACTCGCCCCGGGCTCGACTTACGCCGTTGAGCTGTCGCCCACCAGCAGTGACCGCATCGTCGCCGGCGGCACGGCAACCGTCAGCGGCGCCAGCGTCAGCCTGGCGCTGGAAAACAGCCCGACCTTGCTCAGCAGCGCCGAAGCGCAAAGCCTGCTCGGTCGCCAGTACAACATCCTGCAAGCGGCCGGCGGCGTGCAGGGGCAGTTCGCTGCAGTAGTGCCGAACTACCTGTTCATCGGCGGCGCCCTCGACTACGCCGCAAGCGGCATCCAGCTGAATATCCAGCGCAATGCCACCAGCTTCGCCAGCGTCGGGCAAACGCCGAACCAGCGCTCGGTGGCCGCTGCAGTTGAAGGTCTGGGCGCCGGCAATTCGGTTTACGAAAGCGTGCTTCGTGCACCGACTCAGGCCTCGGCGCAGCAAGCCTTCCAGCAACTGAGCGGCGAGATTTATCCGGCGCTGGGGACGATGCTGATCAATGACAGTCGCCAGTTACGTGATGCGGTTGGCGAGCGGCTGCACGATGACTCGGCGACCCGCAGCAACGGCTGGATCAAAGCCCTCGGCGCTTGGGGCAGCACCGATTCGGGCCACGACACGGCCGGCTACAACACCTCGATCGGCGGCCTGCTGGCGGGGGTCGACGGCGCGCTGGACGAGCAGACCCGCATCGGTCTGGTCACCGGTTACAGCGACAGCTCCTTGAACATGGGCTCGGGCACGCATTCTTCGGCGAAAGTCGACAGCTATCACCTCGGCACTTACGCCGCACACGACCTCGGCGCCTGGCGCTTGAGCACTGGCGCGGCCTACAGCTGGCATCGCGGCGATGTGACGCGCGATCTGCAATACGACGAGGTCAGCGCCAAGCAGAGAGCCAAAGTTGACGCGACCACCACCCAAGTCTTCGGCGAAGCGGCGTATCGCTTGCAGCTGCAAGCGCTGGCGCTGGAACCTTTCGCCAACCTGACCTACCTGCATCTGGACACCGAGGGCTTTACCGAGAAGGGCGATGCCGCTGCGCTGAAAAGCTCTGGAGATCGACGCGATGTGGCGCTGAGCACTCTGGGCGTACGGGCGAGCAAAACCTTCAACCTTTCCAGCCAGCAAGCGCTGGACGTCAGCGCGCGTCTCGGCTGGCAGCACAGCCTCAGCGATATCGAATCGGAGCAGCATTTGCGTTTTGCCAGCGGCGGCACGCCGTATTCCGTGGAGAGCTCAGCGCTGGTACGCGATGCCGCACTGGTCGGCGTGCAGGCCAGTCTGGCCTTGAGCAAGGACGTGCGGGTCAACCTCGATTACAACGGCCAACTGGCCAGCCGCGAGAAGCTGCATGGCGTTGGCCTGAGCCTGAACTGGCAGTTCTGATTGCATGTGTTTGAGTCACCGTGGCGAGGGGATTTATCCCCGCTCGACTGCGCAGCAGTCGCAAAACCTGTGTTTACGTAGGTTGGAAAAATTCCTGGGGGTCGCTTCGCAACCCAACGGGGATGAATCCCCTCGCCACAACTATTGAAACAACCGGATTTTTCGCAACATCACTAAGGAAGGTCGTGGATGGATAACAATAATACCCCCGCGCAATCGGGTGGCCGCTTTGCCCTGAAAACCCTGACAGTCGCCATGCTCTGTGCCAGTGCGATGGCGCAGGCAGCGCCTTACGTTGAGAACGGCCGCAGCGGCGACCCGTCGAGCTGGCGCAGCAATGAATTCAAGGCTGACTGGGGCTTGGGTGCGATCGGCGCGGATTACGCCTACGCCGCCGGCTACACCGGCAAAGGCGTGAAACTGGGCATCTTCGATCAGCCGGTCTACGCCGCGCATCCGGAGTTCTCTGGCAGTAACAAAGTCGTCACCCTGGTCACCAGCGGCATTCGCGAATACACCGACCCTTACATCCCGGTAAAGGCCGGCGATGCGTTCCTCTATGACGGTTCACCCTCGGTCGGCTCCAACGGCAAGCTCGGCGCCCATGGCACGCACGTCGGCGGCATCGCGGCGGGCAGTCGCGACGGCGGGGTGATGCACGGTGTTGCATTCGGTGCGCAGATCATCAGCGCCGATAACGGCGACCCAGGCCCGGAAGACGGCATCGTGCGCGGCAACGACGGCGCGGTGTACAAGGCCGGTTGGGATGCGCTGATCGCCAGCGGGGCGCGGATCATCAACAACAGCTGGGGCATCGGCATCACCGACCGCTTCGACCTCGGCGGCCGCGATCCGGCGTATCCGCACTTCACCGTCAACGACGCGCAATTGCAATTCAACGAAATCCGTACGCTGCTCGGCACCAAACCCGGCGGCGCTTACGACGGCGCCATCGCCGCCGCTCGCAGCGGCATCGTCACCATTTTTGCCGCCGGCAACGATTACAACCTGAACAATCCCGACGCCATTGCCGGCCTGGGTTATTTCGTCCCGGACATCGCGCCGAACTGGATCACCGTCGCCGCGTTGCAGCAGAACCCAGACACCGCCAGCGCCAATCCGTACGTGATCAGCACGTTCTCCTCGCGCTGCGGCTATACGGCGAGTTACTGCGTCTCGGCGCCGGGCACCAAGATCTACAGCTCGATCATCGAAGGCACCAACGCCGGCAACCTGACCACCAGCTACGCCAATTACAACGGCACCTCGATGGCGGCGCCGCATGTCGCTGGTTCCATTGCCGTACTGATGGAGCGTTTTCCGTACATGAGCGGCGACCAAGTCGCCAGCGTGTTGCGCACCACCGCCACCGACCTCGGCGCACCGGGCATCGACGCCTTGTACGGTTGGGGCATGATCAACCTGCGCAAGGCCATCGACGGCCCGGCGATGTTCGTCACCGAGCAGGACATTCCCGAAGAGTTTCGCGTGCAGGGCGCTTACGGCTCCGGCCAGTTCGTGGCTGATTTGCCGGGCATCGGTGCGATCATCGATCAGGGCAAACCCACCGAACGCGTGTGCAGCGACATCACGTGCGGCCTCGACACCTGGCGCAACGACATCGGCGGCCACGGCGGTCTGACCAAGCAAGGCATCGGCACCCTGGTGCTGACCGGCAATAACACTTACAGCGGCCCGACCCTGGTCAATCAGGGTCGACTGGCCATCAACGGTTCGCTGCAATCGGCGGTCACTGTCAACAATGGCGGCATCCTCGGCGGCAATGGCCGCATCGGCGCGCTGGCAGTGAACAGCGGCGGTACGGTGGCGCCGGGCAACTCCATCGGCACCCTGAACGTCGCCGGTGACGTGACCTTCGCGCCGGGTTCGACCTACGCCGTAGAGCTGTCGCCAACCAGCAGCGATCAGATCGTTGCGGGCGGCAAAGCCATCATCGACGGTGCCACGGTGAGCCTGTCGCTGGAAAACAGCCCGACCTTGCTCAGCACCGGCGAAGTGCAAAGCCTGCTCGGTACCCGCTACAACATCCTGCAAGCGGCGGGCGGCATTGAAGGGCGCTTCGGTCAGGTCTTGCCGAATTACGCCTTCCTTGGCGGCACCCTGGATTACTCGGCGGGCGGCATTCAGCTGGCGGTGGGACGCAATGAGGCATCGTTCGCCAGCGTCGGTCTGACGCCGAACCAGCGCGCCGTCGGTGCCGCCGCCGAACGTCTGGGGGCGGGCAATGCGCTGTTCGAAACCCTGTTGCTGTCGCCCAACGCGGCGTCGGCGCAGCAGGCCTTTCAACAGTTGTCCGGCGAGATTCACCCGGCCATCGGCACGCTGCTGATCAACGACAGCCGCTACCTGCGCGAAGCCGTCGGCGAACGCCTGCGTGAGCGTGATCTGTTCAACGCCGATGCGCCGACTGATGATCGCAGCAACGTCTGGGTCAAGGTCCTCGGCTCGTGGGGCGAGAGTGACGGCGGATACGACAATGCCGATTCCAATAGCTCCATCGGCGGGCTGCTGGCTGGTGTCGACGGTCTGATTGCTGAAGATACCCGTCTCGGTTTCGTCACCGGTTACAGCGACAGTTCGTTGAGCATGGGCAGCGGCACGCATTCGTCGGCGTCGGTCGACAGCTACCACTTGGGTGCGTATCTGGGCCATGAGATCGACGCGTTGCGCCTGACCGTCGGCGGCGCCTACAGCTGGCATCGCATCGACGTCAAACGTGATCTGCAGTTCGGCGACGTCAGCGGCAAACAGAAAACCAAACGTGACGCGACCACCGCGCAAGTGTTCACCGAGGCCGCATACGATCTGGGCCTGCAACCGATGAACCTGGAGCCGTTCGCCAATCTGTCCTACGTGCACCTCAACACCGACAGCTTCACCGAAAAGGGTGACGCTGCCGCGCTCAAGGGTGGTGAAGACAATCGCGACGTGGTGCTGTCGACCCTCGGCGTGCGCGCCAAGCGCAGCTTCGCCTTGTCGGATCAGCGTCAGCTGGAACTGGGCGCCAGCCTCGGTTGGCAGCACAACCTGAGCAGCGTTGATGCCGACAGCCATCTGGCCTTCGCCAACGGCAACAGCGCCTTCACCGTGCAGAGCGTATCGATGGATCGTGACGCCGCTGTGGTGGGCGTGCGCGCCGGGCTGGCGCTCAATCGCGAGGTGCGGGTCAACCTCGACTACAACGGCCTGATCGGCTCGAACGAGAAGGATCACGGCGTCGGTCTGACCCTCGACTGGCAGTTCTGAGGCGTAACCGGCAGCGCTTCTGGGCTGCCGGTTTTTCAAGGAAAAGGAGCGCTGCACATGGGATTGTTCGATTACAAAAATGCCGACGGCAAAGGGGTGTACAGCGACGCCATCGCACTGACGCTGTATGCCTACACGCCCACCGGCAAACCATTGCCGGCCACGGCGTGGGCACCGGTCACGGCGACGGCGCTGGGCTATCAGGGCAAGGTCGGCGTGCAAGGCACGTTCTTCGGGGAACAGGATGGCTTCACCAGCGCCGAGGCCGAAGTGCTCGGCAAGTACGACGCCGCTGGCAAGTTGATCGGCCTTGGCATTGCCTTTCGCGGCACCGGCGGGCTGGGTTACAGCGACACTTTCGGTGATCTGAAAAACAATCTGCTCGCGGCGGTCGGGCCTTCGGATTACGCGAGCAACTACGCGAAAAACGCGTTCGACAATCTGCTCAAGGCCGTCGCCGCTTTCGCGATCGCCACCGGCATTGCCGCCAAGGACGTGCTGATCAGCGGCCATAGCCTCGGTGGGCTCGGGGTCAACAGCGTCGCCGAATTGAGCGGGGACAACTGGGGCGGCTTCTACAAAGATGCCAATTACATCGCCTTCGCGTCGCCGACCCAGAGCAGCACCGGCCCCCAGGTGCTCAACATCGGTTTCGAAAACGATCCGGTATTTCGCGTGCTCGACGGCACCACGTTCAGCACGGCGTCGATGGGCAAGCACGACAAGCCGCACGAATCGACCACCGACAACCTCGTCAACTTCACCGATAACTACGCCTCCACGGCGCAGAACCTAGTGCCGTTCAGCATCGCCAACCCGCTGAACTGGTCGGCGCACAGTTCACTGGGCTACGCCGATGGCTTGAATCGGGTGATCGATTCGGCGTTCTACGATCTGACCGAGCGCGACTCGACGATCATCGTCGCCAATCTCGAAGAGGCATCGCGGAGCAAGACCTGGGTCGAGGACCTGGGCCGCAGCGGCGAGCCGCACAGCGGCAGCACCTTCATCATCGGCACGCAGAGCAGCGACTGGCTCAAGGGCGGGGCGGGTAACGACTTTCTTGAAGGACTGGGCGGCGACGACCGTTTTCGTGATGACGGCGGCTACAACGTCATTTTCGGCGGGCAGGGCCATAACACCTTCGAACTGCAGAAACCGTTGCAGAACTTCAGCTTCGCCAACGACGGCGACGGCACGCTGTACGTGCGCGACGCCTACGGCGGCGTCAGCCTGACCCGCGACATCGGCGCGCTGGTCAGTAAAGAGGCCGGTTCGTGGTGGGGCAGCAAGGAGATCACCTGGGGCGTCACCGCCAAGGGCCTGAGCAACGGCAGCGAACTGACCCAGTACAACCATTCGCTCAGCGGTGATGGCTACGGCAATGCCTTGCATGCCACGGCCGATGGCGACTGGCTGTTTGGCCTTGGTGGCGATGATCAACTGATCAGCGACAAGTCGCAGGTGACTTTTGTGGGTGGCGCCGGCAACGACGTGATGACGGCGGTGGGTGGCGGCAACACCTTCCTGTTCAGCGGTGCGTTCGGTTTCGATGCGATCAATGGTTATCAAGGCAGCGACAAACTGCTGTTCATGGGCGTCGCGGGCGCGGGACAGGGTTATGACTACAAGCAGCATGCCGCGCAGTCCGGCGCTGATACCGTGCTGAAGGTCGGCGATTTTGCCGTGACGCTGATTGGCGTCGGCGTGACTGACCTGACGGACTCGAGTTTCGTCTTTGCCTGATTCCGAAGTTGCAGGAGATCTCATTGTGGGAGCGAACCTGCTCGCGAAAGCGGTGGGTCAGGCGATTGTGATGTTGAATGTGCTGCCGCCTTCGCGAGCAGGCTCGCTCCCACAGGTACGGCGTACACATGAACGTTCCCACGCTCTGTGTGGGAATGCAGCCGGGGACGCTCTGCGTCCCACAAGATCGCAGCCTTCGGCAGCTCCTACAGAGGATGTGCAAGATGTAACGAATGCTCCAGAGCCCCGCGCTCTGGCTGTGAGCTATCTCTGACAATTCCAACAACAAGAGAGGCAATGGCAATGGGTGTATACGACTACAAGAACTTCGGCACAGCCGATTCCGCGGCGCTGTTCAGCGATGCCATGGCGATCACGCTGTATTCCTATCACAACCTCGATAACGGCTTCGCCGCCGGTTATCAGCACAACGGCTTCGGCCTGGGCCTGCCGGCAACGCTGGTCACCGCACTGATTGGCGGCACCGATTCGCAAGGGGTGATCCCCGGTATCCCGTGGAATCCCGACTCGGAAAAACTCGCCCTCGATGCCGTGCAAAAGGCTGGCTGGACGCCCATCACCGCTGCGCAATTGGGCTACGACGGCAAGACCGATGCACGCGGGACGTTCTTCGGCGAGAAGGCCGGCTACACCAGCGCGCAAGTGGAAATCCTCGGCAAGTACGATGTCCAGGGTCACCTCACCGAACTGGGTATCGCCTTTCGCGGCACCAGCGGCCCGCGCGAAATCCTCATTGGTGATTCGATTGGCGACGTGATCAACGATCTGCTCGCGGCGTTCGGCCCGGCCGATTACGCAAAAAACTACGTCGGCGAAGCTTTCGGCAATCTGCTCAACGATGTCGTCGCATTCGCCCGGGCCAACGGCCTCAGCGGCAAGGACGTGCTGGTCAGCGGTCATAGCCTGGGCGGCCTGGCGGTGAACAGCATGGCTGACTTGAGCGCTGGCAAGTGGGGCGGTTTCTTCGCCGATTCCAACTACATCGCCTACGCCTCGCCGACCCAGAGCAGCGGCGACAAGGTGCTGAATATCGGCTACGAAAACGACCCGGTGTTTCGCGCCCTCGACGGTTCGACCTTCAGCAGTGCCTCGGTGGGTGTGCACGATGCGCCGCACACATCCACCACCGACAACCTCGTCAGCTTCAACGATCACTACGCCTCGAACGCCTGG
Source organism: Pseudomonas sp. FP1762 (assembly GCF_030687105.1). Classification (NCBI taxonomy): domain Bacteria; kingdom Pseudomonadati; phylum Pseudomonadota; class Gammaproteobacteria; order Pseudomonadales; family Pseudomonadaceae; genus Pseudomonas; species Pseudomonas sp. FP1762. The sequence continues at coordinate 3,211,894 of NZ_CP117458.1, read as the reverse complement.
AACGTGCTGCCGTATTCGATCCTGAATATCCCGACCTGGATTTCGCACCTGCCCACTGGCTACGGCGACGGCATGACCCGCGTGCTGGAATCGAAGTTCTACGACCTTACCAGCCGCGACTCGACGATCATCGTCGCCAACCTCTCCGACCCGGCGCGGGCAAACACTTGGGTACAGGACCTCAACCGCAACGCCGAAACCCACAAGGGCAGCACGTTCATTATTGGCAGTGACGGCAATGACCTGATCCAGGGCGGCAGCGGCAATGACTATCTGGAGGGCGGCGCCGGCAACGACAGCTTCCGCGACAACGGCGGCTACAACGTCATTCTGGGCGGGCAGGGCAACAACACGCTCGACTTGCAGCAGACGGTGAAGAACTTTGATTTCGCCAATGACGGCGCCGGCAACCTGTACATCCGCGATGCCAACGGCGGGATCAGCATTACCCGCGACATCGGCAGCATTGTCAGCAAAGAGCCGGGTTTTCTCTGGGGCGTGTTCAAGGACGACGTGTTGCACAGCGTCACGGCCACGGGGCTGAAAGTCGGCAGTAATCTCACCGTTTATGAATCGAGCGTAAAAGGCACGGCCGCTGCTGACATGCTCAAGGCGCATACCGGCGGTGACTGGCTGTTTGGCCTTGAGGGCAATGATCATTTGCTCGGCGGCGCGGGCAATGATGTGTTTGTCGGCGGCGCTGGCAATGACCTGCTGGAATCGGGCGGCGGGGCGGATACGTTTCTGTTCCACGGCGCGTTCGGCCAGGATCGGGTCGTTGGCTATACGGCCGATGACAAACTGGTGTTTCTCGGCGTACAGGGTGTGTTGCCGGGGGATGATTTCCGTGCCCACGCGTCGGCGGTCGGGCAGGATACCGTGCTGACATTTGGTGGGGATTCGGTGACGTTGGTGGGGGTGGCGCTGGGGAGTTTGAGCGACGACGGGGTGGTTATCGCCTGAGGTTGATGCGGGGCCTGTGCCGGCCCCTTCGCGAGCAGGCTCGCTCCCACAGGGGATTTGTGAACGACGCAGATCCAGTGTGTGATCGTTCCCACGCTCCGCGTGGGAATGCAGCCCGGGACGCTCTGCGTCCCACTCGAGAGCCGAACGCGGAGCGTCCGTGGAGGCATTCCTTTGCTGCGCATGGGAACGATCATTCAGGCCAAGTCACTCTTCCTTGCGCACGGTCGCGACTTCATCAGCGCGGACCTTGACCTTGGCGCCGGAAATATCCTCGAACTCATAGAAACCATCTTCGGTCTCGGTCTTCGGCATGTCCTCGGTCAGGTACTGGGTGCCGTTCTGCAGCGTCACCACGGTCTGGGTCGAACAGCCGCCCAGCGCCAACAGGGCTGCGACCGCTACAGGAATACCCAGCATCTTGATTTTCATACCCACCTCTGACTCCTTGCTTGAATGTGATTGCGGGCATTGTCGGCCCTGTAACGCGGTTGGTGCCAGCAGCGGCGGAAAAGTTCGATGGCGGCACGAAAAAATGCCATTGATCTTTTTCCGTTTGCGCCGGGCGGGGCTGAGCTGTTATCTGTACGCATAACCAGTGTTCGCTTGCCGTGGCTTTGAATTCCCGTGACCTCCAACCCTCTCGACGATCCGTTGTATTACCTCAACAACTTCCGGCAAGTGCTTGATTGGCTTGGGCTTCGTTATGCCGATGTGATGAGCACGAGCGAGCACGGCTTCATCCGCGACTTCAACACGCTGCCGCAAGCCTCGCAGGGATTGCTGGTGCGCATGGTCATGCGCAAGGGCATTCACTTTCGCGCGAGCAAACTCAATTATCTGGAAATCGGCGACATCGCTGAGGCGGCGCAGCCGTTGCTTGATCGCGGCTGGCTCGATGAACACGCTGCGCTGACCCTGGCAGAGCTGTTTGATGTCCTGCTCAAGGCCGAGCTGCTGCAAGCGTTCGGCACCTTTATAGAACAGCCGAAAGGGCGCAAGGACGAGTGGCTGCCGGTGCTGGCCGAACAGTTCAGCGAGGCGCAGCCCCTGCGTGTCTGGGCGCCGCAACTGGCTGAGCGGCTGTTCAGCCTGACCCTGATGGACCTGTGCGATCGCCTGCGCCTGATGTTCTTCGGCAATCTGTATCAGGACTGGTCGGAGTTCGTGCTGGCCGACCTGGGCATCTTCACTTATGAAAAAGTCGAGTTCTGCGCCGACTCCCGAGGCCTGCGCAGCCGCGAAGACGTCGACGCCTGCCTGTTCCTGCATCAATGCCAGTTGCGCTTCGAAGCCGGTGAAGCGCTGGACGAGATCGTCGAACAGATCAACGCCGTGCAATTCGACAACCCGTGGCTGCGCCGCCGACAAGCCAAGGCGTTGTTCCAGATCGGCCAGTACGCCGAGCGCATCGGCGACTTTGCCCTGGCCCTGAGTGTTTACCGCGACTGCGCTTATCCGGGCGCACGGCTGCGCATGATCCGTGTGCTTGAACGTTGCGGCGAATATGCATTGGCGCTGGAACTCGGCACGCTGGCCGAACAGGCGCCGCAAAGTGCCGCCGAGCAGCAAGGCTTGCAGCGCATCGTCCCGCGTCTGCGGCGTAAACTCGGTGGCCCGCCGCTCAAGCGTGCCAAGGCCAGAGAGGTCGAGCGCCTCGATTTGCATTTGCCGCGCAGCGATCCGGCGCGGTCGGTGGAATTTCACGTACAAGCGCACTTGCACGCCGATGACGGCCCGGTGCATTACGTCGAGAACAGCCTGATCAATTCACTGTTCGGCCTGTTGTGCTGGCCAGCGATCTTCGCGCCGTTGCCGGGCGCGTTCTTCCACCCGTTCCAGCGCGGCCCGGTGGATCTGCTCAGTGAAGACTTCCTCGAGCGCCGCGCCGAGCTGTTCCAGGCCTGCCTGGGCGAACTCGATGACGGCCGCTACGCCGAGACCATTCGCCAGCGTTTTGTCGACAAGTGGGGCATTCAGTCGCCTTTCGTGTTCTGGGGCGCGCTCAACGAAGACTTGCTGGAGCAGGCGCTGGCCTGTCTGCCCGCCGAACACCTGAAACACTGGTTCAATCGCCTGTTGCTCGACATCAAGGCCAACCGCGCCGGCATGCCGGACCTGATCCAGTTCTGGCCGCAGCACAAGACCTACCGGATGATCGAAGTCAAAGGCCCCGGCGACCGCTTGCAGGACAATCAGCTGCGCTGGCTGGAATTCTGCCACGAGCACCAGATGCCGGTGGCGGTGTGTTACGTGCAATGGGCGGAGCAGAGCGCTTGAGTTACAGCGTTGCCGTGCGTGCACTGTGCGAGTTCACCGCCAAGACCGGTGATCTCGACCTGCGCTTCACCCCGTCACCTACCGCGCTCGAAGGCATCGTCGGCCATCGCACCGTGGCGTCGCGGCGCAGTGAGCAGTACCAGAGCGAAGTGGCTCTGCAAGGCGAATTCGGCGAGCTGAAGGTCAAGGGCAGGGCGGATGGCTACGACCCGGCGCAAAACTGCCTGGAAGAAGTCAAAACCTATCGCGGCGACCTGAGCAGGCAACCGGCCAATCACCGCCAGTTGCACTGGGCGCAGGCGAAAATCTACGGCTGGTTGATGTGCCAGAAACTGCAATTGCAGCAGATCAATCTGGCGCTGGTGTATTTCGACGTCGTCAGCGAAAAGGAAACCTGCCTGGTCGAATCCCACAGCGCCGAGTCACTCCAGACGTTTTTCACGCAGCAGTGCGGCTTGTTCCTGCAATGGGCCGAGCAGGAAATGGCCCATCGCGAAGCGCGCAATCTGGCCGCGCAGCAACTGGCGTTCCCGCATGCGGATTTTCGTCCCGGCCAACGGCATCTGGCCGAATCAGTGTTCAAAGCCGTCAGCACCGGCCGCTGTCTGATGGCCCAGGCACCGACCGGGATTGGCAAAACCCTTGGCACGCTATTCCCAATGCTCAAGGCCCTGGCGCCGCAGCAACTGGACAAGGTGTTCTTTCTCACCGCCAAGACTCCCGGACGCAAACTGGCGCTCGATGCCAGTCAGGTGTTGTTCAGGCAAGCGCCGGACTTGCCGCTGCGGGTGATGGAAATGGTTGCTCGCGACAAGGCCTGCGAACATCCGGACAAAGCCTGCCACGGTGAATCCTGCCCGTTGGCCCAGGGTTTTTATGATCGCTTGCCTGCCGCCCGCGAAGCTGCCAGCCGCATCAACCTGCTCGATCAGGCGGCAATGCGTGAAGTTGCCGCGCAGCACAGCGTATGCCCGTATTACCTCAGTCAGGAAATGGCCCGTTGGGCGGATGTGGTGGTTGCCGACTACAACTATTACTTCGACTTCAGCGCGCTGCTGTTCGGTCTGGCCCAGCTCAATCAGTGGAAAGTCGCGGTGCTCGCCGACGAAGCGCACAACCTGATCGAACGCGGCCGGCAGATGTACAGCGCCAGTCTCGACCAGTTCACCCTCGCCAGCGTGCGCAAAACCGCGCCGGCAGCGCTGAAGAATTCCCTGCAACGGGTCAACCGCGAATGGAACGCGCTGCATGCGCCGCAACTGGCGGCGTATCAGGCGTACGACAAGGCGCCGGACAAGCTCCTGCACGCCATCTCGCTGTGTTGCGCGGCCATTGGTGATTACCTCAACGAGCATCCGCAAGGCCTCGACAGCAGCTTGCAGAATTTCTATTTCGATCTGCTGCAATTCGCCCGGGTCGCCGAGCTGTACGACGAGCATTACCTGTTCGATATCAGCAAACGCGATCTCGACCGCAAGCGTCCGCTGTCGCAACTGTGCCTGCGCAACGTGGTGCCGGCGGCGTTCATCGGCCCGCGCCTGACAGCGGCGCGCAGCAGCGTGCTGTTCTCGGCCACGCTGAGCCCGCGCAACTATTACGCCGACCTGCTCGGCACGCCCGCCGACACGGTGTGCATCGACGTCGAATCGCCGTTCAGCGCCGAGCAATTGCAGGTACACATCGTCAGCCAGATCTCCACGCGTTTTAACCATCGCCAGGCCTCGCTGGAGCCTATCGTCGAACTGATCGCGCGCCAGTTCAGCGAGCGCCCGGGCAACTATCTGGCGTTCTTCAGCAGTTTCGATTACCTGCAACAGGTCGCGACGTTATTGGCCGAGCGCCATCCGCACATCACTCAATGGCTGCAATCGCGGGGCATGGCCGAGGGCGCGCGGCAGGCGTTTCTCGACCAGTTCAGCGCCGACAGCCAGGGCGTCGGGTTTGCGGTGCTGGGTGGGGCGTTTGGCGAGGGCATCGATTTGCCCGGCGCGCGGCTGATCGGCGCGTTCATCGCCACGCTGGGGCTGGCGCAGCTCAACCCGGTCAACGAGCAGATGAAGCGGCGCATGGCGGCGATTTTTGGCGCCGGCTACGACTACACCTATCTGTATCCGGGCATGCAAAAAGTCGTACAAGCCGCCGGGCGGGTGATTCGCACCCGTGAGGATCGCGGCACGGTCATGCTCATTGATGACCGCTTTGCCGAAAGCCGCATCCAGCAACTGCTGCCGCAGTGGTGGGCAATCAAAAGCGAGCCGGCACTTTCCAAATCAGTGGATTCACGCATACTTCAGCCCATGACAGTGGCTGGTGAGTGTGATGAGTGAAAACAACAGTACCGCAGCGATCGAAGACAGCCGTTTCCGGCTGCTGATCGACGCGGTTGTCGACTACGCGATCTACATGATCGACCCCGACGGTACCATCACCAGTTGGAACTCCGGCGCCAAACGCTTCAAGGGCTACGAAGAAGCGGAAATCATCGGCGAGCATTTCTCGCGCTTCTATACCCCGGAAGACCGCGCCAACGGCATGCCGCAACGGGCGCTGGACACAGCGATCCGTGAAGGTCGCTTCGAAGGCGAGGGCTGGCGCGTGCGCAAGGACGGCACGCACTTCTGGTCGCACGTGGTGATCGATCCGATCATCGACCCCAACGGCGAACTGCTCGGTTTCGCCAAGATCACCCGCGACCTCACCGACCGCAAAATGGCCGAGGAAACCCTCAAGCAAAGCGAACAGCAGTTCCGCCTGCTGGTGCAGGGCGTCACCGACTACGCGATCTACATGCTCAGCCCCGAAGGTTGCGTCAGCAACTGGAACCAGGGCGCGCAGCGCATCAAGGGTTACCTGCCGGAAGAAATCATCGGCCAGCATTTTTCGATTTTCTACACTCCCGAAGACCGCGAACTCGGCGAGCCGCAGCGCTCGCTGGAGATTGCCACCCGCGAAGGCCGGTTCGAGAGCCGCAGTTGGCGGATGCGCAAGGACGGCACGCGGTTTCTTGCCCACGTGGTCGTCGATGCGATTCGCGGCGACACCGGCACGCTGCTCGGCTTTGCCAAGATCACCCGTGATGTGACCGAGGCGCACGAGGCGCAGCAGGCCCTGGAAAAGACCCGCGAGGCGTTGTTCCAGGCGCAGAAGATGCAGGCGATCGGCCAACTCAGCGGCGGCATCGCCCATGACTTCAACAACCTGCTGACGGTGATTCTCGGCAATCTCGAGATCGTGCAGAAACGCATCGGCGACGCGCCGAAAATCGCTCGACTGCTGGAGAACGCCACCCAAGGGGCCTTGCGCGGTGTCTCGCTGACCCAGCGCATGCTGGCCTTCGCCCGGCGTCAGGAACTCAAGACTGAATCGGTGGATATCCCGCAACTGGTGCAAGGCATCACCGGGCTGCTGCGCAGTTCGCTCGGGCCGGGGATTCGTATCGAAACGCGCTTTCCCGACGATCTGCAGCCAGTGCTGGCCGATAGCAATCAGCTGGAACTGGCGATCCTCAATCTGGCCACCAATGCCCGCGATGCCATGCCCGACGGCGGCACGGTGATCATTCAGGCACAAGCGGAAGTGGTGCTGGAACAAATCCATTCGACATTGGCGGCAGGTCGATACGTCTGTCTGAGCCTGATCGACAGCGGCGAAGGCATGGACGAAGCCACGCTGGCCTGCGCCCGCGACCCGTTCTTCACCACCAAAGGCCTGGGCAAAGGCACCGGGCTCGGTTTGTCGATGGTGCACGGCTTCATCGAGCAGTTGGGCGGGCGCTTTACTCTCAAAAGCGAGAAGGGCCAGGGCACGGCAGCCGAGCTGTGGATTCCGGTGGCGCTAGAGCAAACGGCCAGTCGCCCGGCGTACAGCAACGCCGCGCCCATTGCGGTCCCAAGGCTCAGCGTGCTGGTGGTCGATGACGATTCGCTGGTGCTGACCAGCACCAGCCTGCTGCTGGAAGACCTCGGCCACCGCGTCATCGGCGCGACCTCCGGCGCCCAGGCGCTGGCGCTGTTCGATCAGGGCGAAGTCATCGATCTGGTGATCACCGACATGGCCATGCCAAAAATGAGCGGCGCGCAACTGGCTCACGCCTTGCGTATGCTCAAGCCGGATTTGCCGATCATTCTCGCCACTGGATACGCCGAACGTTTGGAAGGCTTCGCCGCCGATCTGCCGCGTCTGCCGAAACCGTTCACTCAGTTGAATCTGGTGCAGATCATCGCCCAGTCGATGAAGTGATGCGCTGGTCGATCCGGCTGAACTAGTGCTGACGCGTGCCTTTCCAAAAGTCTTGTTCACTTTTGGAGGGCACGTCTCTTGTCTCGCATATTGACCCAGCCAAGCGCTGTTGAAGAAGCCTTGGCCGAGCACGACGCCAAGATGTTTGGCTCACCCAAGGAGCGGCTGGATTTCTATCGCCGGGAAATCCAGTACGAAACCAGCATCCTCGCCAACCGCACAGACGCCTACCTGGCGGCGCAGTCGTTTCTGGTGATCGCTTTCGCCTCGTGCATGGCCAACCTCAATCCCGAGTGGGGCAAGATGTTCACCCTTGTCGTGCCGCCGTTTCTGGCGCTGCTTGGTGTGCTCAGTTCGCTGAATGCCTGGCCGGGGATTCGTGCGGCTTACGACATCATTGATCACTGGCACTTTAAACAAAGCCAGTTGCTGCACAGCGAACCGGTGATGGGCGCGGCGTATGACGAGTCTCCACTGTTCAGCGAAATGGAATCGAGCCACAAGGGCTATCGCAAGTCGCTGCTGTTCTCAGTGCGCACGCCTTGGATTTTTGCGACGTTCTGGGTGATGTTGGGGGTGTATGCGGTGTTTATTCAGGTGACCAATCCTTGAGGTGGATTGGTTGGGACAGGTGCTGGATGTTGTGGGGTTTATGAGATTTTTACCCCCTCACCCCAGCCCTCTCCCCCAAGGGGGCGAGGGGGAAGGGAGCCGATCTCGGTTTCATTCGAGGCCTGAGTTCGGCGCGGAATTTTAGGTCAGTGTAATGCGCAAGAACACCTCGGTCAGTCCCCTCTCCCTCGGGGAGAGGGCTAGGGTGAGGGGCTTTTGACTTTTATCACGCGGTTTCCAGCTCACGCCGCGGTGTAACAGCATTCTGCACCGCTGCCGGAATCGGCGGAAAATCCTCATTCAGCACACACAGATGATCAATCGCATCTTCAAACTTCGCATCGGCTTTCTTGCGCAGTGCCCGGTATTGCTCAAAGCGTTCGAAGTCGGTCGGGGTCTGTTCCAGCAGCGCGTTGGCCGCTCGGTTCAGTTCGTGGGCTTCTTCGAACAGTTGACGATTGCGTTCCAGAGCCAGTGCTCTGCAAGCCTTGATTTGCGCAGGAGTCGAGCATTCGTTCATGACTGTGACCTTGTTTGTGTCGGGGTTCCGTTTGATAGGCTGTTCACCGCAGGGGAACCGAACCTGCCGGGTCGCGCTGGATGGTTGGCGCGGTTAAAGGTGTGACCCTTGGGTCGCGCCCGGCGATCCATTTTTTTGTAGAAAAATCTTCGATGATTTTCGGCAAAGCGCAGCGGTTGAAGAATCAGCTTTTTCGTTGCTTCAGACTTTCATAGCGCGCCAGCATCGGCTGTGTGCTGATGCCATGCAGCAGGATGCTCAGGGCCACCACCGACAACGTGATGTCGGTACAAACCTTGGCCACGTCGGAATCCAGGCCATGGTTCAGGGCGAAGAACAGGTAGAACAGGCTGCCGATGCCGCGAATGCCAAACCAGCCGATCAACAAACGCTGCGGCCCGCTGAGCAGAGTGCCCCATGGCATCAGCGCCACGCTCAGCGGACGAATCAGACAGAACAGCACGGCGCCGATCCACAACGCCCGCCAGTCCCAATGCGCAATCAGTACGACGCCGAGCAGGGTCACCAGAAACACTTCCATCGCCCGCTCGACCAGACTGCCGAATGCGAGCATGTCGCCCATCATGATGCCCGCTGCAACCTGGCTGTCTTCCAGTTGCTCGGTGTCGCCATGCACGGCGTTCTGTGGTTCGACGTTCTGATGACCGACCACCGGCTGCACCAGATGCTCGGCAGGCGCTTGGGTGATGCCCGTGGATTTCACTTCCTCCTGACGCAGACCCAGGCCAGCAGCGAAGACCGCGAGAAAGCCGTAGCCGCCAATGGCGTCGGCCACCACGTAGGACAGCGCGATCAGCGCGAGGGTCAGGTAATCGTTCGGGCCGAGGGTGCTGTCCTCGTTGTGAATGCGTAGTAACAGAGCGATGCGGCCAATGCCGCGCCCCATCCAGTAACCGGTGAGCAAACCCGCCGGCACCGCCCACAACAGACTGCGAAGCACCCAGTGCTGCCATTCGCCAGCGCTGCCGTCACCGTGCAGCAACAGCAGACCGAGAATCACGAAAGGGAAAGCCACGCCATCATTGAGCCCGGCTTCTCCGGAGAGGCCGAAGCGCACGCTGTCGACGTCCTGCGCATCATTGACCTGCACCAGTGCGGCGAGCACCGGGTCGGTCGGGGCCAGAATCGCGCCGATCAGCAGGGAAGGCCCCCACGGCAATTGCAGGCCCCAATGCAACAGCAGGCACACGCCGATAATCGTCAGAATCATTACCGGCCCGGCCAGACCAAAAGCGATACGCCAGGTCTTGTGGGCCAACGGCAACCGCAGCTTCAGACCGCAGACGAACAGGGAAAAGAGCACCGCGACTTCAGTCAGGTGCTCCATCCACAATGATGATTCTTCCAGCGACAGTTTCAGAAGTTCGAGGCCGCTGGGGCCGATGGCAATGCCCAGCAACAGGCACACTGCCGAGGTCGTAACCGGCATCCAGCGCAACCAAGACGACGTCAGGGCCAGCGTCAGCAGCACGGCGCCGAGCACCGCGACCCATACGCCGAAACTCATGACCGCTCACTTCGGTGAATTCTCAAGGACAGGCGCACCGGGTCAGCTCACGGTCGTGCGCAGGTACTCGGGGATGAGCACGTTGAACCACAGCAGGATCATCGACACCAGCATGGTCACCAGCACCAGCAGGCCGACGCCCCACACGCACGCCGAATACAACAGGCCTTGCTCCTTGCGCTCATGCATGAAGGTCGGCAGGCCGACGAACAGCAAGAACGTCGAATAGATCGACGCCGCGCCGAGCACCAGAATCGCCAGCCAGCGGCTCGGGTACAGCCCGGCGATCCCGGCGAGGAAAAACGGCGTCACCGTGTAAGCGGCAAACCCGATGCATTGATTGAGCGTTGGTCGCGCATCGAATGAACGCGACATCCATCTGATAAACCCGCCGATAACCGCCACACCGGCGACAATCGTCACGTACAGGAGCACGCTCAATTGCAGGGCGCTGGCCGTGCTCAGGCGCACGTTCTCACCCGCGGCGAGGCTCCAGCCGACTTGAGTGGTGCCGATGAACAGGCACACGGCGGGAATCAGCGCGAGCAGCAGCAAATGCGCGAGGTAGTGGCGGGGATGGGTTTCTTCTTCGCGGCGGATATCGGTCCAGGCGAAGTTGGGTTGGGTGAAGAGTCTGACGAGGGGGGCGGACATGACAACCTCCTGTTCCTGTTGGCCCGTAGGCGCTTACAGGTATGGAGAGATGCCATGCCGCTCGGGTTCAGTTTTTCTGCTGCACGGTTACAGCATCGGTTTGCCGCCGGTCACGCCGTAGCGCTGGCCGGTGATATAGCTGGCTTCGTCGGAGGCCAGTAGTACATAAATCGGTGCGACTTCTACCGGTTGGCCCGGACGGCCGAGCGGGGTGCTGCCGCCGAAGTTCTGTACTTCTTCGTCGGGCATGGTCGAAACGATCAGCGGTGTCCAGATCGGGCCTGGGGCGACGCTGTTGACGCGAATCTCCTTCGGCCCGAGCATCTGCGCCAGGCCACCGGTGAAGTTGGCGATTGCGCCTTTGGTGGTGGCGTAGGCCAGCAGGGTCGGCTTGGGCATGTCCGAGTTGACCGAGCTGGTGTTGATGATCGACGAACCGGGGCGCATGTGTTTGATCGCCGCCTGGCAGATCCTGAACATGGCAGTGATATTCACGTCGAAGGTCATCACCCATTCGTCATCGGGGATTTCTTCGAAGTTTTCGTGGGTCATCTGGAACGCGGCGTTGTTGACCAGAATGTCGATGCGGCCAAAGCGCTCGACGGTCTTGTCGACCAGCGCCTGGCACTGAGCCTTCTCGGCGATATCGCCCGGCAGCAGGATGCACTGACGCCCGGCCTGCTCGACCCAGCGTGCGGTTTCCCTGGCGTCTTCGTGTTCATTCAGGTAAGCCACGGCGACGTCGGCGCCTTCACGGGCGAAGGCAATCGCCACCGCGCGACCGATGCCGCTGTCGGCACCGGTGATCAGCGCGATCTTGCCGGCGAGGCGGCCGGAACCGACGTAACTTTGCTCGCCGCAGTCTGGATACGGTTCCATCTTGCGTTGCGAGCCGGGCACCGGTTGGGCTTGTTTCGGGAAGGGTGGTTTTGGATAGTCAGTCATCGCAGGGTCTCCTGATTTCAAGTCCAGTGTTCCGGGTTGACCCGGTGGCTTTGCCTTGAGTTCGATCGGATTTGCGCTGGATTCTGGTTGGCGATGCAAAACCAATGTGGGAGCGAGCCTGCTCGCGAAAGCGGTCTGTCAGACGATAAATATGTCGACTGACACTGCGCTTTCGCGAGCAGGCTCGCTCCCACAGGGGGTCATTTATACAGGGGAATACCGGGCAAGGATCAGCGTTTGCGGCTGGCCAGCGCCCGCTCCATCCGCGCAATCCCTTCTTCGAGCAACGCCCTCGGGCAACCGAAGTTCAAGCGCACGAACTGCTGATGCCGGTCACCAAAATCGAGCCCGGCACTCAGCCCGACCTTGCCCTGTTCGAGGAAGAACCGCTGCGGATCCGGCAGGTCCAGCGCGGTGCAATCGAGCCACGCCAGATACGTGCCCTGCGGCACATTGATGGTCACGCCCGGCAGCCGCGTGCGTACGGCGTTCACCAGCCAGTCGCGGTTGGCCTGCAGGTAGATTTTCAATTCCGCGAGCCAAGGCCCGGCTTCGCTGTAGGCGACGCGGGTGGCTTCCATGCCCAGCGGGTTGACGCTGTCGACCATGCCGCAGCGGGCGTGGTTGACGCGTTCGCGCAGCGCGGCGTCCTGAATGATCATGAACGAGGTCTTCAGACCGGCGATGTTGTAGGCCTTGCTCGCCGACATCAGGGTGATCGTGCGCTTGGAAATTTCCGGACTCAGCGAGGCGGTGGGAATGTGCACGCGGCCGTCGAAGCACAGTTCGGCATGAATTTCGTCGGAGATGATCCACGCGTCCTGCGCTGCGCAGATGTCCGCCACTGCCTGCAATTCTTCGCGGGCGAAGACCTTGCCGATCGGGTTGTGCGGGTTGCTCAACAGCAGGGCGCCGCCGCCTTCGAGCGACTCACGCAAAGATTCCAGCGGCGTGGCGTAAGTGCCATCGGCCTCGGCGTTGAATTCCAGCTCGACCTTGTTCAGGCCCCAGTGCCCCGGCGCGTGGCGCAGCGGCGGATAGTTCGGCACTTGCACGACGACATTCTGCTGCGCCTGCACCAAAGCCTTGAGGGCCATGTTGAAGCCCGATTCCACACCCGGCAGGAAAATCAGCTCCTGCGGTTTGACCTGCCATGAATACTTGTTCCACAGGTCGGCGACGATGGCTTCACGCAGGTTGTCCTGGGCCACGCTGTAACCGAGCAGCGGGTGCAGCAGGCGCTGTTGCAAGGCTTGAACGATGACCGGCGGCGCGGCGAAATCCATGTCAGCGACCCACATCGGCAACACATCGGCCGGGTAGCGGCTCCACTTGGTGCTGCCAGTGTGGTGGCGGTCGAACAGTTGATCAAAATCGAAAGTCATGCGCGGTCTCGTCGAGGCGGATTTGGTTCTGCCGGACATTCTATGCGCAACGCCATCTGTGTGGGAGCGAGCCTGCTCCTGATTGATCGTGTTGATATTGAGTGAAACACCCGACGGTCGGTTTTCACACAATCGGCAAGGTCTTTGTCTACAGTGAAAAAGTCGGCGTCAAGGCGTCGCAACCGTGATTGTCCAGATAAAGCCCGGCGCAAGTACCGGGTTCCACCTGATCAGGAGTGCACGATGGATCTCAGCCGTCGTCAGTTCTTCAAGGTCGCCGGTATCGGCCTTGCAGGCTCAAGCCTGGGCGCGTTGGGCATGGCCCCGACGGCGGCCTTCGCCGAGCAGGTGCGTCACTTCAAGCTCGCCCACACCCGTGAAACCCGCAACACCTGCCCGTATTGCTCGGTCGGTTGCGGTTTGATCATGTACAGCCAGGGCGATGCCGGCAAGAACGTGGCGCAAAACATCATTCACATCGAAGGCGACGCCGACCACCCGGTCAATCGCGGCACGCTGTGCCCGAAAGGTGCGGGCCTGCTCGACTTCATTCACAGCCCCGGCCGCTTGCAGTACCCGCAAGTGCGCAAGCCCGGCAGCAATGAATGGACGCGCATCGGCTGGGACGAAGCCCTCGATCGCATCGCCGACCTGATGAAGGCCGACCGCGACGCCAACTTCATCGAGAAAAATGCCAACGGGCAAACGGTGAATCGCTGGCTGACCACCGGTTTTCTCGCGGCATCGGCGGCATCCAACGAAGCCGGCTACATCACTCAGAAGGTGATTCGCAGCCTCGGTCTGCTGGGGTTCGATAACCAGGCGCGTGTCTGACACGGCCCGACGGTGGCAAGTCTTGCCCCGACGTACGGCCGTGGTGCCATGACCAACACCTGGACCGATATCGCCAACGCGAATCTGATCCTGGTGATGGGTGGCAACGCAGCAGAAGCGCATCCGTGCGGCTTCAAATGGGTGACCGAGGCCAAGGCGCACAACGCCGCGCGGCTGATCGTGGTTGACCCGCGTTTTACCCGGACCGCTTCGGTGGCCGACTATTACGCGCCGATCCGCACCGGTACCGACATCGCCTTCATGGGCGGATTGATCAATTACCTGCTGACCGAGGACAAGATCCAGCACGAATACGTGCGCAATTACACCGACGTGTCGTTCATCGTCAAAGCCGGCTATGGCTTCGAAGACGGCCTGTTCAGCGGCTATGACGCGGAAAAACGCAGCTATACCGACAAGTCCGGCTGGGGTTACGAATTCGCCGAGGACGGTTTCGTCCGCGTCGACCCGACCCTGCAAGACCCGCGCTGCGTTTATCAACTGATGAAGCAGCATTACAGCCGCTACAACATCGACCTGGCCAGCCAGATCTGCGGCATGCCGGTCGACGCCATGCAGAAAATCTGGGAAGAGATCGCTACCTGCTCGACACCGGGCAAGACCATGACGATTCTCTATGCCCTCGGCTGGACGCAGCACTCGATCGGCGCGCAGATCATCCGCAGCGCGGCGATGGTGCAGTTGTTGTTGGGCAACGTCGGCATGCCCGGCGGCGGCGTCAACGCTTTGCGCGGGCACTCGAACATCCAGGGCCTGACCGACCTCGGTCTGCTGTCCAACGCCTTGCCCGGCTACCTCACGCTGCCCAGCGACAGCGAGCAGGACTACGGTCAGTTCATCTTCAAACGCACACAGGTTCCGCTCAGACCGGGGCAGCTTTCGTACTGGCAGAACTACAGCAAATTCCACGTCAGCCTGATGAAATCCTGGTACGGCGCCAACGCCACCGCCGAGAACAACTGGCTGTTCGACCATTTGCCGAAGCTCGACATCCCCAACTACGACGTGCTGAAAATGTTCGACCTGATGAGCCAGGGCAAGGTCAACGGCTACTTCTGCCAAGGCTTCAATCCGATCGCTGCGTTACCGGACAAGAACCGCGTGATGGGCGCATTGGCCAAGCTCAAGTGGCTGGTGGTAATGGACCCGCTGGCCACGGAGACCTCGGAGTTCTGGCAGAACGTCGGGCCGTACAACGATGTGAAAACCGCCGAAATCCAGACCGAAGTCATTCGCCTGCCGACCACCTGTTTTGCCGAGGAAGACGGCTCGCTGGTCAACAGCAGCCGCTGGCTGCAATGGCACTGGAAAGGCGCCGACGGCCCCGGCGAAGCGCAGACTGACATTCGCATCATGAGCGAACTGTTCCTGCGCCTGCGCCAGCGCTATCAGAGCGAGGGCGGCAAGTTTCCCGATCCGCTGCTCAAGCTGTCGTGGCCATACAAGATCCCCGACGAGCCTTCGCCGGAAGAACTGGCGCGGGAAATCAACGGCACCGCTGTCAGCGATTTCACCGATGCCAGCGGTGTCACTGTGAAGGCTGGTACGCAACTGGCCGGTTTCGGCTTGCTCAAGGATGACGGCAGCACCGCGTCCGGTTGCTGGATTTTCGCCGGCAGCTGGACCGAGGCCGGTAACCAGATGGCCCGGCGCGATAACGCCGACCCGTTCGGCATGCACCAGCATCAGGGCTGGGCGTGGGCGTGGCCGGCCAATCGGCGGATTCTCTACAACCGCGCCTCGGCGGACCCGGCGGGCAAACCGTGGGACCCGAAAAAGCGGCTGGTGTGGTGGAACGGCAAGACCTGGACCGGCACCGATGTGCCGGACTACAAGGCCGACGTGCCGCCGGAAGCCGGGATGAATCCGTTCATCATGAACCCCGAAGGCGTGGCCCGGTTCTTCGCCGTCGACAAGATGAACGAAGGCCCATTCCCTGAGCACTACGAGCCGTTCGAAACGCCGATCGGCATCAACCCGCTGCACCCGCAAAACAAGAAGGCCACCAGCAACCCGGCGGCGCGGATCTTCGATTCGGTCTGGGAAACCCTCGGCGAAGCCAAGGACTTCCCGTACGCCGGCACCAGTTACCGGCTTACCGAGCATTTCCATTTCTGGAGCAAGCACTGCAAGTTGAACGCGATTGCTCAGCCCGAGCAGTTCGTGGAAATCGGTGAAGTGCTGGCGAACGAGAAGGGCATCGCTGCCGGTGATCGCGTGCGGGTCAGTTGCAAGCGCGGCTTTATCGAAGCGGTGGCGGTGGTGACCAAACGGATCCGGCCGCTGCAGGTCAACGGCCAGGTCGTGCATCAGATCGGCATCCCGCTGCACTGGGGTTTCACTGGCCTGACGCGTCACGGTTACCTGACCAACACCCTGGTGCCATTCCTCGGCGATGGCAACACTCAGACCCCGGAATCCAAGTCATTCCTGGTCAACGTGGAGAAACTGTAAATGGCCAGCCAAGACATCATTGCCCGCTCGGCCACCACCACCGTGCCGCCGTCGGTAAGGACTCAGCAGGGCGTTGCCAAGCTGATCGACACGACCAAGTGCATCGGTTGCAAGGCCTGCCAGGTCGCCTGCTCGGAATGGAACGAGCTGCGCGACGAGGTCGGCCACAACCACGGCACCTACGACAATCCGCAGGACCTGACGGCGGATTCGTGGACGCTGATGCGCTTCACCGAGCACGAAACCGACGCCGGCAACCTCGAATGGCTGATCCGCAAGGACGGCTGTATGCACTGCGCCGAGCCCGGTTGTCTGGCCGCGTGCCCGAGCCCCGGGGCGATCATTCAGCATGCCAACGGCATCGTCGATTTCGATCAGGACCACTGCATCGGTTGTGGCTATTGCATCACCGGTTGCCCGTTCAACATTCCGCGCATTTCGCAGAAGGATCACAAGGCCTACAAATGCACACTGTGTTCCGACCGGGTGGCGGTCGGGCTGGAGCCGGCCTGCGTGAAAACCTGCCCGACCGGCGCGATCGTCTTCGGCACCAAGGAAGACATGAAAGAACACGCCGCCGAACGCATCGTCGACCTGAAAAGCCGTGGCTTTGAAAACGCCGGTTTGTACGACCCGGCAGGCGTTGGTGGCACCCACGTGATGTACGTGCTGCATCACGCCGACACGCCAAAAATCTATGCAGGTTTGCCGGACCATCCGGCGATCAGTCCGCTGGTGGGCTTGTGGAAAGGCATCAGCAAACCCCTCGGCCTGCTGGCGATGGGCGCGGCGGTGCTGGCCGGGTTCTTCCACTACGTGCGCATCGGGCCGAATCGTGTCGAGGAGGATGAACATCCGACGCCACCCGACACCTCGGTGCACGTGGTCGATCCGGCGGTGCACACCTTCGATCCACGCGGGGAGGAGCGGCCATGAGCAACAAGACGATCCTGCGTTACAGCGCCAACCAGCGCACCAATCACTGGCTGGTGGCGATCCTGTTTTTCATGGCCGGGTTGTCCGGGCTGGCGTTGTTTCATCCGTCGCTGTTCTGGCTCAGTAATCTGTTCGGCGGCGGCACCTGGACGCGCATCCTGCACCCGTACATGGGCATCGCCATGTTCGTGCTGTTTCTCGGCCTGGTGTTCAGCTTCTGGCGCACCAACTTTTTCATCGCCAATGACCGCCAGTGGCTGCGGCGGATCAACCGGGTGATGGTCAACGACGAAGAAAGCGTGCCGCCGGTGGGCAAATACAACGCCGGGCAGAAGTTGCTGTTCTGGACTTTACTGCTGTGCATGCTCGCGTTGCTGTTCACCGGGCTGGTGATCTGGCGCGCGTGGTTCAGCGCGTACTTCGGCATCACCACGATCCGCTGGGCCATGCTGCTGCATGCGCTGGCTGGATTCGTGCTGGTGCTGAGCATCATCGTGCACATCTACGCCGGCTTGTGGATCAAGGGTTCGGTCGACGCCATGCTGCATGGCTGGGTCAGCCGGCCGTGGGCGAAGAAACACCATGCACTGTGGTACCGCGAGGTGACCCGCGACGAACAGCCTCGGGACGTGTCCGAGCGACCGCTGACGAAAAAGGGCTGACTTTTGCCAAGCATTCTTGAACCTGGGGAAATCGAGGCGGCGGCCAGTTCGCCGCCGTTTCTGCATCTGCCGCCACGTAACCTGTTTGCCCTGCGCGCTGAGCGCCTCGAGCGTCTGGCCGAGGGCAATGGGTTGGCGGATTACCTGCGGCTGATGGCCGGGTTGTGCCGGGCGCAGCAGCAGGTCTTCGACGATCCGCCGCTCACCGCGCCGTTTGATGCGCAGCGTTTCGAAGCCTGTCAGCAACACGGTCTGCCACCATTCGCGGCAGATACCTTGGTGCGCGAAGATGCCTGGCAGCCGTGGCTGGACGCCTTGCTGCAGCGCTATGCGCCAGCGCATCAACCTGCAGTGATCGACGCGTTGGACAGTCTGCGCGCCGCCAGTCCCGGCCAGCTGCGCGCGTGGGCGGTGGCGCTGGTCAGCGGTCAGTATTCGCTGGTGCCGGCGGCGCTGGTGCCGTTTCTCGGCGCCGCGCTGCAAACCGCCTGGAGCCACTGGCTGCTCAGCGTGCCAAATCTGCAATTCAAGCCTGGCGACAGCCTCAGCCAATGCCCGGCTTGTGGTTCGCCGGCCATGGCCGGGGTGATTCGCCATCGCGGCAAGCACAACGGTTTGCGCTATCTGGTCTGCTCGCTATGTGCCTGCGAATGGCACGTGGTGCGGGTCAAATGCGTGTATTGCGAGCAAAGCAAAGGCCTTGAGTATCTGAGCCAGGAAGACGACCGGCACAGCGCCGAACAGGCCCCGCTGCGCGCCGAAGTCTGCCCGAGCTGCAACAGCTACCTGAAATTGCTCTACATGGAGAACGACGCCGAAGCCGAGGCGTTGTCGGCGGATCTCGGCAGTTTACTGCTGGACATGCGGCTGGCCCAGGACGGCTATCAGCGCCTGGCGCCCAATCTGTTGCTGGCCCCGGGCGACGACTGACCAGCGCAAAATTGTGGGAGAGGGTGTGCTCCCACAGGTTTTTGTGGTGACCAACAATGTTCATTCCACCCCGAATCCCTGTGGGAGCTGGCTTGCCAGCGATTCAATCGGCACATCCACCACCTTCTTTGACGGACCCACCGCAATCGCTGGCAAGCCAGCTCCCACAAGTCTATGTGCCGAATCACAAAGCCCGGTCAGCCCCGAATTTCTCTGTGGGAGCGAGCCTGCTCGCGAAGGCGTCAGGTCAGCCACATCCACATTGACTGACACACCGCTTTCGCGAGCAGGCTCGCTCCCACAGGTTTTTGTGGTGACCAACAATGTTCATTCCGCCCCGAATCCCTGTGGGAGCTGGCTTGCCAGCGATTGGTCGGCACATCCACCACCTTCTTTGACGGACCCACCGCAATCGCTGGCAAGCCAGCTCCCACAAGTCTATGTGCCGAATCACAAAGCCCGGTCAGCCCCGGATTTCTCTGTGGGAGCGAGCCTGCTCGCGAAGGCGTCAGGTCAGCCACATCCACATTGACTGACACACCGCTTTCGCGAGCAGGCTCGCTCCCACAGGTTTTGTGGTGACCAACAATGTTCATTCCACCCCGAATCACTGTGGGAGCTGGCTTGCCAGCGATTCGGTCGGCACATCCACCGCTTTCTTTGACTGACCCACCGCAATCGCTGGCAAGCCAGCTCCCACAGACTTCTGTGCCGAATCACAAAGCCCGGTCAGCCCCGGATTTCTCTGTGGGAGCGAGCCTGCTCGCGAAGGCGTCAGGTCAGCCACATCCACACCAACTGACACACCGCTTTCGCGAGCAGGCTCGCTCCCACAGGTTTTGTGGTGACCAACAATGTTCATTCCACCCCGAATCCCTGTGGGAGCTGGCTTGCCAGCGATTGGTCGGCACATCCACCACCTTCTTTGACGGACCCACCGCAATCGCTGGCAAGCCAGCTCCCACAAGTCTATGTGCCGAATCACAAAGCCCGGTCAGCCCCGGATTTCTCTGTGGGAGCGAGCCTGCTCGCGAAGGCGTCAGGTCAGCCACATCCACACCAACTGACACACCGCATTCGCGAGCAGGCTCGCTCCCACAGGTTTTTGTGGTGACCAACAATGTCCATTCCACCCCGAATCCCTGTGGGAGCTGGCTTGCCAGCGATTGGTCGGCACATCCACCGCCTTCTTTGACTGACCCACCGCAATCGCTGGCAAGCCAGCTCCCACAGACTTCTGTGCCGAATCACAAAGCCCGGTCAGCCCCGGATTTCTCTGTGGGAGCGAGCCTGCTCGCGAAGGCGTCAGGTCAGCCACATCCACACCAACTGACACACCGCATTCGCGAGCAGGCTCGCTCCCACAGGTTTTGTGGTGACCAACAATGTTCATTCCGCCCCGAATCCCTGTTGGAGCTGGCTTGCCAGCGATTCGGTCGGCACATCCACCGCCTTCTTTGACGGACCCACCGCAATCGCTGGCAAGCCAGCTCCCACAAGTCTATGTGCCGAATCACAAAGCCCGGTCAGCCCCGGATTTCTCTGTGGGAGCGAGCCTGCTCGCGAAGGCGTCAGGTCAGCCACATCCACACCAACTGACACACCGCATTCGCGAGCAGGCTAGCTCCGGCAGTGCGTCTACACTTCTGAAACCCTTTTGGGAGCAAGCTTGCTCTCAAAAGGGATTGTTTCAGTGAAATCAGGAGTGGCTGATGTCTTCCAGCGTTGCCCTGCGGTTGCCGTCCATTGATGGGTTGTTGCGTCATCCGGCGTGCGCGCCGTTGGCCGAACGTTACGGCCGGGATTCGTTGCTGACTGGCCTGCGTCAGTTGCTCGATGAGCTAAGGCCTGACGTGTTGAGCGGGCAATTGGCGGCCGTGGAAATCGGCCCCGAAGTGCTCGCCGGCCGCGTCGGCGAACGCTTGGCGCAACAGCAGCGCAGTCAGGTGCGCCGGGTGTTCAACCTGACCGGCACGGTGCTGCACACCAATCTCGGCCGCGCCCTGCTGCCCGAAGAAGCCATCGAAGCAGTGCAAACGGCTGCACGCTATCCGCTCAACCTCGAGTTCGATCTGGCGAGTGGCAAGCGCGGTGATCGTGACGACCTGATCGAAGGCCTGATCCGCGAACTGACCGGCGCCGAAGCCGTCACCGTGGTCAACAACAATGCCGCCGCCGTGCTGCTGACCCTCAACAGCCTCGGCGCGCGCAAGGAAGGCATCATTTCCCGTGGCGAGCTGATCGAAATCGGCGGCGCTTTCCGCATCCCCGACATCATGGCCCGGGCCGGCGTGCGCCTGCACGAAGTCGGCACCACCAACCGCACCCATGCCCGGGATTACGAAGCGGCAATCGGTCCGCGCAGCGGGTTGATCATGCGCGTGCATGCCAGCAACTACAGCATCGAAGGCTTCACCGCGCGGGTGGCGACTGCGGAACTGGCCGAGTTGGCACACGCTCATGGCTTGCCGTTGCTGGAAGATCTGGGCAGCGGCAGTCTGCTCGACCTGACGCGCTGGGGCCTGCCGGCGGAACCGACGGTGCGTCAGGCATTGCTCGATGGCGCCGACATCGTCACCTTCAGCGGCGACAAATTGCTCGGCGGGCCGCAGGCCGGGTTGATCGTCGGGCGCAAAGAACTGATCGCGAAGATCAAGAAGAATCCACTGAAGCGCGCACTGCGGGTCGACAAATTGACCTTGTCCGCGCTGGAGGCGGTGCTCGGTCTGTACCGCGATCCGGATCGCCTCGCCGAGCGTCTGCCGAGCCTGCGCCTGCTGACCCGGCCCCAGGCCGACATTCACGCTCAGGCTGTGCGTTTGCAACCGTTGCTCGCCGATGTCTTGGGCGAGGTCTGGCAGGTCAGTGCAGTCGAGGCGTTGGGCATGATCGGCAGCGGCAGCCAACCGGTGGCGCGCTTGCCGAGTGCAGCGCTGTGTTGCCGCCCGCAGGTGTCCAAGCGCTGGCGCGGGCGGTATCTGCTCAATCTCGAAGCAGCGCTGCGCGGTTTGCCGACCCCGGTGCTCGGACGAATCGACGCCGATGCGCTGTGGCTCGATCTACGCCAGCTCGACGATGAGCCAGGGTGGCTGGCGCAGTTGCCGCAATTGCAGGTCGACCGGTGATCGTCGGCACGGCGGGGCACATCGACCACGGCAAGACTTCGCTGTTGCAGGCGCTGACCGGGCAAACCGGCGACCGCCGCCCGCAGGAGCGCGAACGCGGCATGACCATCGATCTCGGTTATCTCTACGCCGAACTCGCAGCGGGCTCCGGGCTGACCGGCTTCATCGACGTGCCCGGCCACGAAAAATTCACCCACAACATGCTCGCTGGTGCGCAGGGCATCGATCTGGTGTTGCTGGTGGTAGCGGCCGACGACGGCGTGATGCCACAGACGCGAGAGCATCTGGCGATCGTCGAACTGCTCGGCATTCCCCGCGCGCTGGTGGCGATCACTAAATGCGACCGGGCGGGAGCGGGCAGGGTGGAAGAGGTGCAGCGCCAGGTCCTGGACCTGCTCGCGCCCGGACCATTTGCTGATGCGCCGATTTTTACCGTGTCGAGCTTGAACGGGCAGGGCGTCGATGAGTTGCGCGCGGCGTTATTGCAGTCACACAACGAGGTGCAGGCGCGCAGTTGCGACGGCGGCTTTCGTTTGGCGATTGATCGGGCGTTCAGCGTCGCGGGTGCGGGGATTGTGGTCACGGGCACGGCGTTGTCGGGCACGGTTGCGGTGGGCGACAAACTTGTCTTGGGGCCTGCAGGCAAATCGGTGCGCATCCGGGGCTTGCACGCGCAAAACCAGGTCGCCGAGCAAGCCTTCGCCGGCCAGCGCGTGGCGTTGAACCTCAGCGGCGAACGTCTGGAACTGGCGCAGATCCACCGTGGCCAATGGCTGCTGGCGGACTGGCTGCATGCCCCGACCCAGCGCATCGACATCGACTTTCAGCTGTTGCCCGGTGAGCGCACCTTCGAACACTTCCACCCGGTGCATCTGCACCTCGCCACCCAGGACGTCATCGCCCGCGTCGCCTTGCTGCAAGGCCCGCGCCTGAGCCCCGGCGAGCGCATGTTCGCGCAACTGCTGATCAACGCGCCGGTGCACGCAGTGAAAGGCGATCGATTGATCCTGCGCGACGCCAGCGCCCAGGGCACATTGGGCGGCGGTGTTGTGCTCGACCCATTCGCCCCGGCGCGCCAACGCCGCAGCCTTGAACGCCTCGCGCAACTGCAAACCCTTGCCCTTAGCGTCAGCCTCGAACAGGCCCTGCCGTCACTGCTCAACCACAGCCCCGGCGGCATCGACCCGCAACGCCTCGAACGCCAATTCAACCGCCCGCGCGCGCAGTGGACGCTGGCAGAAAACATCCGCCTGATCGACACCCGCCAAGGCCCGCTGCTGTTCAACGTGCAGCGCTGGGGCCAGTTGAAATTCACTTTGCTCGAACAACTGGCGCGATTCCACGAACAGGAACCCGACCAGATGGGGCCGGACCGTGATCGCCTGCGCCGCTTCAGCGCGCTGGCACTGGAACGCTCGACGTTCATCAGCCTGCTCGACGAACTGCTCAACGCCGGCTCGATCCTCGCCAGCGGCCCCTGGCTGCACCTGCCCGACCATCAGGTGCGCCTGAATGCCGACGACGAAATCCTCTGGCAGCAATTACAGCCGTTGTTCGAACAGGCCGGTTTCGACCCGCCGTGGGTACGCGACGCGGCGAAAATGCTCGGCGAAGACGATGCCAGCGTCCGCCTGCTGCTACGCAAACTCGCACGGCTGGGCCTCATGCACCAGGTGGTGCGCGACCTGTTTATCAGCGACATCGTCCTGCGGCAAATGGCGGCGCTACTGCTGAAACTCGCCGAAGAAAATCCGTCGATTCAAGTGACAACCTTCCGCGATGCGCTAGGCTTGGGACGCAAACGCTGTATTCAGTATCTGGAATATTTCGACCGACTCGGCCTGACCCGCCGCCTCGGCGAATCCCGCCAGATCCGCCCCGACAACGCGCTGGCTGACGCCTGCGCACCCTGAGTTCAGGAAGACAATCGCGCCCGGTGGCGCGGCCGGGCTTCAAACCCGGTTGGGGACGGCATCCGTTCCCGGGCAGGTTCGACTCCGGCTGTCTTCCGCCAGTCTCCTAAAAGCAAAGATCGCAGCCTTCGGCAGCTCCTACATCGATTTGTAGGAGCTGACGAAGGCTGCGATCTTTTGATTTTCGGTGATACGAGAGGTTAGAGATTACGCTGCGCTTCCATCCGGTCATGCAAGATTCTGATTATCGCGATCCCATAGGCGGTGATTCGAAAATAAATCATGTGACTCTCCACGCTGCAGCGTCGGTAACCGGGGCGGATAGCGTCGCATGCGGGTGCTGTTTTGGGACGATCAGCCAACTGCTCGAAAGACTCAGTCAGGATGTCGATGTAGCGATTGGCCTGATCCAACCCCCATTGTTGAGCTGTATAGGTCCAGATAGCCTCAAGATCCGCTTCGGCGGCGGGGGTAAGTCGGTATTCAGCCATGCGCCCTCAACATTCTCTTTTTGAAAGCATCAGCATCGAAAGGCCGGGGGGCACCACTGGATTCTCCTTCTCGAAGGGCTGCGCGGACGGTTTCCAGTTCAGCGTTTCGCTCTTGCTCTCGACGGATCAAATCGCGGATATATTCGCTGTCGTTGGTGTAATGTCCCGCTTCTATTTGAGCTTTGATCCAATGGTCTTGCTGGTCAGTCACGGTTATGGTTTTGCGTACGGTAGCCATGATCGGGCCCTTTGCGGATGGCGAACTTTGCGCAAATTATCATACTAATGGTGCGCTAACGAGTATGAGCCTAGCCGTTATAAGAACGAATCACAGCCTTCGGCAGCTCATGCGTATATCACTCGAACTGCCGCAGGCTGCATTTTCAGACCCGCAACCGAATCTGCTGCCCGAGCACATCCATCGGGTTAAATAATCCTTCCCCTTTGTGATCGCTTGCAGGCTCGCTACCACAGGTTCCTTCAGTGGTCGCAAAGTTTGCGTCCGACCAGGATCAATGTGGGAGCGAGCCTGCTCGCGAAGAGGCCGGCACGGGCATCGCATAACTCAGCCGGCCCGCATTACCCCGGCAATTCCAGATTATCCAGCACCCGATTCACCGCCAGTTCCCCGAGCATGATCAGTTGCGCAATCCCCATCAGCGTCCGGCGCTGGGATGGCTTGACCAGCCCGGCGAATTCCTGGGCGATGGTTTTGGCCGAGGCGAGGGTTTCGCAGGCGTTGGCCAGCAGGTCTTCGTTTTTGGTGTCGGCGGTGACGGCATACATGGCGCGGGGGCTGAAGGGTGGCGGGGTAGAGCCGGGTGGGCAGAGGTAGTGGTCGAGGGCGCGGTCGGCGGCTTCGTGGAGTTTTTTGGAGTCGAGGGATTCGTAGGGGGAGGTGGGATCGGTTTCGGGTGGGTTGGGTGTGGGTTTGATCATGGTGAAGCTCCTATTAAGTGGAGCCGTCAGGCACTGTCGCTAAACAGTAAGGTGGCGGCTGTACGCAGGTTAGCGAACCGGTTATAGGCACCCGGCAGACCCGAAGGTCTCCCACATACAGCCACCATGGCGTAGTCGCAGACATTGAACCCGCGACAAAGCATGGAACGCTGATGCACCTATTCAAGATCCGGGTCGCTAAACCCGATCGCTGATTCGTCAGCGACCGCACCACAATAGAACCCGCCCCCAAGGCGCACAAGCCGGCGGATTCTGGCTTGGCTGTAGGCAATGGCGCAAGGATTTGTAGCCTTGAGACCGTATCCGCAGGTGTCTTTTAAACAGCTTCGTTTAAATCAAAGAATTGCGCCGTACCTGATGGCCTCTTCGCGAGCAGGCTCGCTCACACATTGCAATGCGTTGCGCCGCAGTCCACCGCACCAGCCCCCATCACCCAACCTCACGGCTGATACGGAATCACCTTGTCCCGGTCCATTTCCACCAACAACTGGTCGAGCATCTGCCGTTTGTTCTCGACCCCGGGAATCGGCACATACCATGTCATCACGCTCCAGCCTTCGCGGGAGTAGTTGTAGGTTTTGAGCAGTTGGCCATCCTTGAAGACCGAGCCGCGCAGGTTGTCCTGGTAGTGGTAGGGCATCGGGAAGGTGAACAGGGTGAAAACGTTGACCAGCGCCAGCCAGTTGACCTTGCCGTCGCTGGGTTCGGTGATCAACAGGCTGTAGCCGTTGCGAGTGTAACCGCCGTCGAGCATCGAGAACGCGCCGGTCTTTTTCAGGACGCTGACGGTTTCGCGCTGATGCTGCTCGTCGATGCGCGTATACGCCGGCCCCATGCCGAGCGTGACCGGCACGTAGGCCTGATCGGCATGGTAATCGAGCGGTTGCAAGGTGTTGGCGCAGCCGCCCAGCATCAGTGAGGCACAGAGCAGGCCGGCGACTTTTATCATCGCGCGGTTCATTGCGCGACTGCCGGGATCAGCCGGTCCTGCTGCACATCCTGCGCGAAGGCGCGGGCGATGCGGCCGAGGTTCTGTTCGCGCATCTCGCCGCCCTGATCCAGTAGCCAAGTGTATTTTTGAGTGATGTTGCGATAGGTGTATTGCTTCAGTCGCTTGTCACCCTGGAACACGGTGAATTCGGTTTGCGTGTCGAATTCGTTCGACAGCGGCAGCAAGAACAACGTCGCGGTGCTCAGCAGAATCACCGGAAACGGCGGTAGGTGACGTTCCACATCAAGTTTGACCTGCACGTTGTACTCGTCAGCTTTACCGCTGCCGGTTTCGATGGTGCGGAACACACCGGTCTGACGCAGGTGGTTGCGCAGGCTGGAGCCGTTTTCCGGATCATCGACCATAACGTGAATCGGCTGCAGATAATCCTGAGCGTCCGTAAGCGTGCGCTCGGGCAAGGTGTTGGTCGCCGCGCAACCGGTCAACAGAGCGGCGGCGGTGAGGGCGATGATTTTTTTCATGGTTTGGCGTCCACGGCAATACCCGGGATGGGGCCGGTGAAGATGTAGGGCTGAGCACTGTTCAGGTCGAGTTTCAGCGGTTGCAGCGTTGGCAATCCTGGCGCCAGACGTTGCGCAATCAGCGCATCGCGGGCGTTCTGATCACTCCAGCGGAACGCGCAGAAACCGGCTGTCAGGCAGAACGAGCGGAACTCGCCGATGTAATAGGCCTTGCCGGGTTCCAGGCGCATCGGCAGGTTGAATTTCTCCCGCGCCTCTCTCGAGGTGAAAACAGTGCCTAGCCCAGGTTGATAACGTGCGGAAAAGAACTGGAAATCATAGAACTCGTAATCGCCCGGCTTCAGGGGAAGCACGAATACGCTCGCTGCGCCGACACCGTCCTGAACATCCTGCGGCGTGGAGTAAGCGCCGGCCATTTTCCAGACGCCGGCCGCACCGTATTCGGAACCGCGTTTGCGGAAAAAGATTCGCTGGTTGTCAGCGGCTGATTGCTTGAGTGATTGCGGCCCGATTGAGCCAACGAGATAACTGACTGGCTCGCTTGCCTTGGGTTGCAAGGGTTCGCTGACCCAGGAAGCGCTTTCGGTAATGCAGCCGCTGAGCGTCGCGGCGAGCACGACGGCCGCTCCGAGTTTGAATAGCTGAAACATGTACATCCCTGAATCTGCTTGCGTTGATTGACTACAAACAGGAAGGTCAATCAATGCCTTCCTGGCTTGGCTTTTTATGCGGGGGCGCAGAATAAACGAGGTGATGGCACTTGGCTAGCCGCTGTAGGCGCTGCGGTACGCTGAAATCATTTGATTTTGATCTCAAGGAGCAAACTCATGGTTTGTGGCCGACGCAGGAACCTGTGGGCGGGTTGATCGTGTTACCTCAAAAACCCAACGGGTACTGAACGACCACGTAAATCCGGTCAATGTCATCCCCGGCCTGCGCTTCGTTGGCGCGGTGGGTGACGTGCGATAGCTGCACCGACAGATCCTTCGCGGTGCCGGACTGCACGACATATTTCAGGTCGATGTCGCGTTCCCAGTGCTTGCCGCCGCTGCCTTGTTGCGGTTGGTAGTCGCCGCTGTCGGCGTCGAACGGGTTGTAGGCGCCGCCCTTGGGCGCGTGCGTTCCGTCGATGTGGCTGCCGCTGACGTAGCGGGTCATGAAGT
This sequence comes from Pseudomonas sp. FP1762, assembly GCF_030687105.1. NCBI lineage: Bacteria > Pseudomonadati > Pseudomonadota > Gammaproteobacteria > Pseudomonadales > Pseudomonadaceae > Pseudomonas > Pseudomonas sp. FP1762. The sequence goes on along the minus strand of NZ_CP117458.1, from coordinate 3,183,806 downwards.
TCAGGCCGGGGATGCCGAAGGCGCCGAGGTCGAGGTGGTAGCGGGCTTGCCAGGAGCGTTCGTTGGCGCCGTTGAAGTCGGCGTATTTGATCGAGTTGGCGAGGTAGATCGAGTCGCCACCGACGAAATCGAACGGCGTGTCGCCATTGATGCGTTGCCAGCCGAGCATCACCGTGTGCGCGCCGAAGCTGTATTTGCCGGAAAGGCTGAAGGCGCTGTTGTCGATCTCGCCGGCCAATGCGCGGCCGGTGTCGCGGGTATGGTAGAGGTTGGCGTCGAGCAGCACACCGGACTGTTTGAAGTGCAGGTTGCCGTAGTACTGGTGCCAGGTGTCGCTCAGTTCTGAGGCGTAGAGTGCGCCGCCGATCGGGCTGGAGCTGAACAGGTCGGCACCGACGAAGCTGATGCCACCCGCTTCGGTGTTGGCGCCGTAACCGTAGAAATCGCCTTGGCCGGAGGAGCTGTCCTGGTTCTTGAATGCAGTGAAATGCCCGGCGAGCAGATTGACGTTGTCGAACTCGGCGCTGTTGAGCAAAAAGCCTGTGGCGTATTCCGGTTGCAGGCGTTTGTCGGAAGTGTCGAAGACCGGGGTTTCCACGGTCATTTCGCCGAAGGCCAAAGTGGTGCGCGAGACCTTGAGCTTGAACGCACCGCCAGCGCTGGAATAGTCGTGTTCGCTGCGGCCATCGCTGTCGACCGGTAGCAGTCCGGTGCCTGAATGGCCCTTGCCGCCGTCGAGTTTCAGGCCGGCGAAAGCGTGGGCGTCGATGCCGAAACCGACTGTGCCCTCGGTGAAACCGGATGAGAAGTTGCCGATAAAGCCCTGTGCCCATTCCTGTTTGTAGTTTTTCCCGAAGGGCGTGGGCGAGCGGTAGTCGTTGCTGAGGTAGAAGTTGCGCAGCAGAACATCGCTTTTGGCGTCGTCGAAAAAGCCGCTGGCATGGGCGGTGCCGGTCAGACCGCAGAGCATGGCAAGCAGGGTGAGGCGGGAGGGCGCGCGGTTGATCATGGTCAGGGCCGGTGGTGATTCGAATGGCGCTGATGATCGAAGATTGGGAACAAAGAGGATTGGGTTGATGTGCTGAGTTGGCAGCTTTCACCACAAAACCTGTGGGAGTCGGGGGTAGTCAATTAGAACTGTGGCGGCCGTCAGGCCGCCATCGCTGGCAAGCCAGCTCCCACAGGGTTTGTGGGAGCTGACACAGTGCATTAAGCCAGCGGCGGTGTGCGCGGTGGGATCTGGCGTTTGCTGCCGGTGGATTCGAAGGCGGCGGCGAAGCGCAGCAGGTTCGAGTCGTCGTACGCGCGACCGGCGAAGGTCAGGCCGACCGGCATACCGATGTCGGCCATCACGCCCATGGGCACGGTGACGGTCGGGACGCCGAGGTGGCGGATCGCGAGGTTGCCGTTGGCCACCCAGACGCCGTTGCTCCAGGCGATGTCGGCCGAAGCAGGATTGACATCCGCATCGGCCGGGCCGACGTCAGCGACGGTCGGGAACAGCACGGCGTCGAGGCCGAGGTTGTCCATCCAGTCTTCAAGGTCGATACGCCGGGTCTGCTCCAGACCGCGCAGGCCGTCAGGCACGGTAGGAATCTCATTCCACGGCGTGATGCCACGCTCGGCCATGCGCACGTATTCGTCCATGCCGGCGGCCAGATCGCCTTCGCGGTTGGGCAGGGTGCCCGGGTCGTGCGGGAAGATCTTCGGCCCGTCGACGTCAACCAGACGATTAAGCTTCGGGTCGCCGTTGGCCTGCAGGAAGTCGTCGAATGCCCAGGCAGTCAGATCCCACAATTCATGATGGAGAAACTCTTTCGACACCAGCCCACGGGTGAACACGGTTGGCGCGCCAGGGCGGTCGCCTTCGCAGTTGGAGACCAGCGGGAAGTCGGTTTCGACGACTTCGGCGCCGGCGGCTTCGAGGGCTTGGCGCGCCTGCTTCCACAAATCAATCACGGACGCGCGGGTGTTTATGCGCTGGCCGGTCGGGCCGCCTATGCCGGGGGCTTCGCTGGTGCCGGCGTCGGGGTCGGCGTTGATGTACATGCGCGGGATGGCGAAGCGTTTGCCGGCCAGGGCTTTGGCATCGACGGCCAGTTCACTGTACGCAGCCGGGCGCACTTCGCTGACACGCGGGATCGGCACCCACGGTTGCAGGCGCCAGAGGTCGCCACGGGTGTCCGGGTCTTCGGCGACGACCACGTCGAGCACTTCGAGCAGGTCGGCCATGGTCCGCGCGAACGGCACGACGACGTCCATGGTCGGGGTCAACGGCCAGTTGCCGCGCACCGAAATCACCCCGCGCGACGGGGTGTAGGCGCACAGGCCGTTATTCGACGCAGGGCCGCGTCCGCTCGACCAGGTTTCCTCGGCCAGACCGAACGCAGCAAAACTCGCAGCGGTGGCGGTGCCGGCACCGTTGGACGAGCCGGAGGCGAACGGGGCGGTGAGGTAAGCGGCGTTGTACGGGCTTTCGGCGCGGCCATAGACGCCGCGTTGCATGCCGCCATTGGCCATCGGCGGCATGTTGGTCTTGCCCAGGCAGATCGCCCCGGCAGCGCGCAGGCGTTCGATGGTGAAGGCGTCGCGATGGGCGACCAGATCGGCAAATGCCGGACTGCCGGAAGCGGCGGTCAGGCCCTTGACCAGATAACTGTCTTTGGCGGTGTAGGGGATGCCATCGAGCGGGCCGAGGGTTTCACCTTTGGCGCGGCGGGCATCGGAGGCGCGGGCTTCGTTCAGCGCTTCAGGGTTGCGCACGACGACGGCGTTGAGTGCCGTCGAGGTGTCGGCGCCGTCGTAGGCATCGATCCGTGCCAGATAGGCCTGCACCAGCTCCACGGCAGTGGTCTGGCCGGATTCAAGGGCGGTGCGCAGTTGGGCGATGGAGACTTCGGTGACTTCGATCATGGGGTCACCTGTTGAGCGTGGTTGTTTGGGGCAGGGGTATTCATAGCGGTTCTCGTTGCACGGCTTTAAGCGACAAGGTCAAGACTGGCGCCTATTTAACACCAAGCCGCGCTTCGAGTAATCGGCGGGGTGATGGCCCCACCGATTTTTCTGCGTCCAGCGGATCATTCATTGATGCGCGGATGCTGCTGGACCAGCACTTTGCGCTTGGCCTCCAACTCGGCGATCTCGGCATCAATGTCTTCGATTTTCTGCTCGATGTTGTCGTGGTGTTCCTGCAACAGTTCCTTGGCCTCTTCGAGATCGGAAGCCGCCGGGGCCGCGCCGCGCAGGGGCTTGTTGGCGGTTTCCTTCATGGTCACGCCAGTGACCAGACCGACCACGGCGATGACCATCAGGTAATACGCAGGCATGTACAGATCGTTGGTGCTTTCCACCAGCCAGGCCACGGCAGTCGGGGTCAAACCGGCGATCAGCACCGAGACGTTAAAGGCACTGGCCAGCGCGCTGTAGCGGATGTGCGTGGGGAACATCGCCGGCAGGGTCGAGGCCATCACACCGATAAAGAAATTGAGCAGCACCGCGAGGATCAGCAGGCCGGAGAAGATCAGGGCGATGCTGCCGCTGTTGATCAGCATGAACGCGGGAATGGCGAAGATGAACAGGCCAATGCTGCCGACGACGATGAAGGGCTTGCGGCCGATCTTGTCGCTGATGAAACCGATCAGCGGCTGCACGAAGAGCATGCCGACCATGATCGCGATGATGATCAGCACGCCGTGGTTTTCGCTGTAGTGAAGGTTGTGCGTCAGGTAACTCGGCATGTAGGTGAGCAGCATGTAATAGGTGACGTTGGTCGCCGCCACCACGCCGATGCAGGTCATCAGGCTGCGCCAGTGTTTGGTCGCGACTTCCTTGAACGACACTTTCGGGCCACCGGCGAGGCCTTCGCGGTCTCCTTGTTCGAGTTTTTCCACGTGCTGCTGGAACGCCGGGGTTTCTTCGAGGGCGTGGCGCAGATACAGGCCGATCATGCCCAGCGGCAGGGCGAGGAAGAACGGAATCCGCCAGCCCCATTCTTCGAAGCGCTGTTCACCGAGAATCGTCGAGATCAGCACCACGACACCGGCGCCGAAGACGAAACCGGCGATCGAGCCGAAATCCAGCCAGCTGCCGAGGAAGCCGCGTTTGCGGTCCGGCGCGTATTCAGCAACGAAGATCGAGGCGCCGGTGTATTCGCCACCGACCGAGAAACCCTGCGCCATTTTCGCCAGCAACAGCAGGATCGGCGCCCAGATGCCGATCGAGGCATAGGACGGAATCAGGCCGATGGCGAAGGTGCTCAGGGACATGATGACGATGGTCGCGGCGAGGACTTTCTGTCGTCCGTACTTGTCGCCGAGCGCACCGAAGAACAAACCGCCCAGTGGACGGATCAGGAACGGCACGGAGAAGGTCGCCAGCGCGGCGATCATTTGCACGCCGGGATCGGCGCCGGGGAAGAAGACCTTGCCGAGCACATAGGCGACAAAGCCGTAGACGCCAAAGTCGAACCATTCCATGGCGTTGCCCAGTGCGGCGGCGGTGATCGCCTTGCGCATCTTGGCGTCGTCGACAATGGTGATGTCTTTCAAACCGATCGGTTTGACGGTGTTCTTGCGTGATTTCATTGCGCTGTTCCCGCTCGCTGATCCAGATTACCGCTGCGATGCCATCTCCATGATGGCGCCGGCTCTTCTGGCTCAGATACATGCGGACACGAAATAATTCACCGGTGGGCTGGAATTAATTTCGACAGGTGGGGCTGGTGGTCGGTGCTCTGAAGGGCTTGGTTGGAGCATTCAAGATAGCGGTTGTCTGAACCAATGCCATCGCGAGCAGGCTCACTCCTACAGTTTCGCGCGGCGAATCACAATTCCCTGATCCAACACAAATCCCCTGTGGGAGCGAGCCTGCTCGCGAAGGCGGCGACACATTCAACATCGCAGTCGCCTGACCCGGCGCTTTCGCGAGCAGGCTCGCTCCCACAGTGGTTTTGTGTTTCGCAGGGACTTATAGCGCAGCCTTCACCTGCAAACCCACCACCAGCGCATTATCGATGTCCTGCCCGGAGAACGCGCCCGGTTCGATGATGTATTGCAGGTTCGGGCGCAGCGTCAGCCATGGGGTGGCCTGGTAGCCGTAGCCCAACTCGATCAACTGCTCGGCGCTATCGAGGTTCGGAAACGCAGCACCATTGGCCAGCGCGGCATCCTGTTGCACATCGCGGCTGCGCGGGTTCGGCACGGCGCGGCCATAGCCCAGGGCCACGGTGTCTCGCGGGCGGCCTTCGAACGGTTTGTACAAAACCACGCCGGTGCCGTACCACTTGCTGAACGGCGAGGCCGTTTCACTGGCCGCCGAGTATTGACCGAACGCATGCAGGCTGCGGCCCTCGGAAGTCGGCGAACGCCATACGGCCTGATCGATCAGCAAATAATGTCCGCCACGCCCGGACACTTCGTCGTCGCTGCCAATGCGTTTGACGTCGGAGCTGTCGTAGTAATAGCCGAGCTTGTACTCACCCGGCAGCTCGCCGGCGTGCTTGTACACCAGCTCGATCGGCACGACGGTGCCGGTGGTGTGCTTCGGCCCCAGATGCCAGGCGCGGCTGGAATTGCCGTTGCTCTCGGGGTCGACGTTGAACGCCGCCACACGCAGTTGCCAGGACGGCGACAGGTCGTATTTGACCCGCACGCCCAGACGCGCGTTGGGGTAGTTGGTCCAGCCGCTGCCGCCGGACATGTTCAGCGGGTGACCGCAGAAACCGGCGTTCATGAAGTTGCACAGAATGCCGCTGTCGAGGCCGCCGAGGTCGTTGCCCATGGCCATGTAACCGAGCTTCACATTCAGCGCCGGGGTGAACAGGCTGCGCTCGTAACTCAGTTCCGTCAGGCGCGTGTACAGGCCGCCGTAGTTTTCCTGAATCGGCAAGCGGTTGCCGACCAGATCTTCCGAAGCGCTGTTACCGCGCCGGTCGTTGATGGTCAGTTGTACTTTGCCGCCGTTGTCGACGCCGTAGAGTTTGCTCAGATCAAACTGCACGCCGAGTTTGATGTTCTGCGAGTAGCGCGCCGAACGGTGCAGGCCGCCGTCGGCGTTGTAGGCGGTTTCGCCGCTGTAATCGCCAGTGAACTTGATGCCGTCTTCATCGAGTTGATGACGCAAGCCGCCCCAGTCACCGGTGAGGGTGCTGCGGGTCAGCAGACCGGAGTCGCTGGCGGCCAGCGCGGGTAGGGCAGTGGCGCAGCTCAGGCCCAGCAACAGGCCAGTGGAAAGCTTGGTACGAGAAAAGCGAACAGCCGATGACATGTGAATCCTTCCTGCTGAAATCTTTAACGCAATAAAACGGCGACGCGGTGCTTTGGGGCACCGCGCGCTTGGAGGAGGTTGGTTGTGCGGCAATGAGTTACGGCAGGGCGTAGGCCATCACGTAATCGCCACGATCGGTCGACTGGCGTGCGCCGCCAGCGGTGACGACGATGTACTGCTTGCCGGTTTTCGGCGAAACGTACGTCATCGGGCCGCCCTGGCTGCCGACCGGCAGACGGGCTTTCCAGATTTCCTCGCCATTGCCGCTGTTGAAGGCGCGCAGGTAGAAGTCCTGGGTGCCGGCAATGAAGATCAGGCCGCCCTGGGTCGACAGGGTGCCGCCGAGGGTTGGCAGACCGATCTTGATCGGCAAGTGCATGCGAATGCCCAGGGGACCGGTGTCTTCAACGGTGCCGACCGGAACCTGCCATGCGACTTTCTGGGTCTTCATGTCGATCGCGGTCAAGGTGCCGAACGGCGGCGCCTGGCACGGAATGCCGGCCACCGACAGGAAGCGGTTCTTGTTCACCGCGTACGGCGTGCCTTTGAGCGGAACAGCGCCCATGCCGGTGTTCAGCGCTTCGCCACCGCCAGCGGCCTGGCCTTTGTTCTGCGACGGGATCATCTGGATCCACAGACCCAGGCGCATGTCGTTGACGAAGATGAAACCGTGCACCGGGTCAGTGGAGATGCTGCCCCAGTTCATGCCACCCAGCGAACCCGGGAAGCTCAGCGATTTGTCGGTACCCGGCGCGGTGTACAGACCGTCGTAGCGCATGCTCTTGAAGTCGATACGGCAGAGCAACTGGTCGTACGGCGTGGCGCCCCACATGTCCGATTCGGTCAGGTGCTGCGCGCCGATCTGCGGCATGCCCACGGATTTCGGCTGGGTCGGCGAGTACGGCTCGTTAGGGATGTTCGCGGCTTTCACCGGTACTTCCTTGACCTCGGTCAGCGGCTTGCCAGTGGCGCGGTCGAGCACATAGATCTGCCCGGCCTTGGTGCCGATGACCAGCGCCGGAACGCTTTGGCCGTCCTTGTCGAAGTCGATCAGGCTCGGCTGCATCGGCAGGTCGAAGTCCCACAGATCGTTGTGCACGGTCTGGAACACCCAGCGTTCTTCACCGGTGCTGGCGTCCAGCGCGAGGATCGAGGCGCCGTACTTGTGGTCCAGTTCGCTGCGCTCGACACCATAGATGTCGGTGGACGAGCTGCCCATCGGCAGGAACACCGTGTTGGTAGCCGCGTCGTAGGACATCGGCGCCCAGCTGTTCGGCGTGCTGCGCACATAGGTGCTGCCGTCGGCCGGTGCGTTGCGGTCCTGCGGGTTGCCCGGGTCGAACGCCCAGCGCATGGCGCCGGTGATCACGTCAAAACCGCGAATCACACCGCCCGGCATGTCGCTCTGCACGTTGTCGGCAACACGACCGCCAACCACTACGGTGGTGCCAGCCATCAATGGCGCGGACGACAACTGATAGTAGCTGTCCGGAACATCACCCAGACCGGCCTTCAGATCGACTTGGCCGTTGTTGCCGAAACCCTGGCAGAACTCGCCAGTGTCAGCGTCGACCGCGATCAGGCGAGCATCGATGGTATTGGTCAGCAGACGACGCTGGCAGTTGGCAGCCGGCGCCGGTTTGGCTTCGATGATCGAAGAGTTGCTCGGCTGAGCGATGGTCGCGGTGGCGTCGAAATAGGCCATGCCACGGCAGCGCTGCCAGACTTTCGATTGCGCGTTGATCGCGTTCTTCCAAAGCTCTTTACCGGTGTCGGCATCGAGGGCGATCAGGTTGTTGTGCGGGGTGCAGATGAATACTTTGTTGCCGACCTGCAGCGGGGTGAGCTGGTCTTCGGCGCCGTTGCCATCGCTCTCGGCGACGTCCCCGGTATGGTAGGTCCACGCGACTTTCAACTTGTCGACGTTGTTGCGGTTGATCTGGTCGAGCGCGGCGAAGCGGCTGCCACCTTCGGTGTTGCCGTAGTGCGCCCAGTCTTTCTGCGCCTTGGCCGGCTCGACCGGAGTCAGGCCCGGGCCAGTGCCAGTGGCGGCAACGGTTGGGTGGGCGACGAACATGTTGCCCGCCGCAACGGCCACACCGACCGCCAGCACAGCGGCCACGGCATACGCACCACGACCGGCCACGCGGCCATTGGCGCGCGCCAGCAGCGGGTAGACCAGCGCGACGACCATACCGATGACGCTGAACATGAACAGCCGCGAGAACACCGGCCAGAACACCAGCCCGGCGTCAGCCACGGCCCAGATCGCGGTGGCCACGAGAAACGCGGCGAACAGCCAGGCGCCTGCAGTTTTCTTCAGTGCGATCAGCACACCGGAAACGGTCATCGCCAGACCGCCGACCAGGAAGTACCAGGAACCGCCCAGGCTGACCAGCTTCACACCGCCGACCGCGAGCGCCAGACCGAGCAGGGCGATGATCACGCCAAGGCCGACCAGAATGAACGTTGAAACGCCTGAGACGCGTTGACTGTGGTTCACATTGAAAGTCCCGTTTGAATGAAGCGCGGGATTATAGCGGTAACTAACCATTCAGTTAACCGCAGTTTTGCCATGAAACCGTGCACTTCTGTGAATCAAGCGTGGTGCAGGATTAGCAAAACGCAAGTTGAGAGGGGTTTCTCGAGGTTTCAGCAGGAGGGGCGGATTGAGCGTGGTATTGCAATGCACATGCTTGGACACCGCGCTGGATTCACCCCTCACCCCAGCCCTCTCCCCGAGGAGAGGGAGCCGATTTGTGGGCTTTTTGAGACCTGTGTTCGCCTCGGTATCTCAGGTCGGTGTAACTCGCGCATTCAACTCGGTCAGTCCTCTCTCCCTCTGGGAGAGGGAGCCGATTTGTGGGCTTTTTGAGACCTGTGTTCGCCTCGGTATTTCAGGTCGGCGTTACTCGCGCATTCAGCTCGGTCAGTTCCCTCTCCCTCTGGGAGAGGGCTAGGGTGAGGGGCTTTTGAGGTTGGCCGCGATGGCAACCTTGCCCTTGGCCCGGCCTTTTTCTACGTAGTGCAAGGCGTCAGCTATCTGATCGAACGGAAAAGTACGATCGATCACCGGTTTGATCACCCCGGCCTCAATCAACGCAGTGATTTTCTGCAACTGGATGCCGTCGGCACGCATGAACAGAAACGAATAACCCACCCCACGCTTGCGCGCCTTGCGCCGAATACCACTGCTGAGCAGACGCATGACCAGCCCGAGCAGCCACGACAAACCCTGCTCCTGAGCGAACTGCGCAGTCGGCGGCCCTGACAGGGAAATCAGTTGCCCGCCCGGTTTCAACACCCTCAACGATTTTTCCAGCACATCGCCGCCGAGGCTGTTGAGCACCACGTCGTAGTCGCGCAGCTCATTGGCGAAATCCTGCTGTTTGTAATCAATCACCACATCAGCGCCCAGCGCCTTGACCCACGCGACATTCGCCGTGCTGGTCGTAGTCGCAACAAAAGCGCCGAGGTGTTTGGCCAGTTGAATGGCGACCGTGCCAACGCCACCGGAGCCGGCGTGAATCAGTACCTTCTGGCCTTTTTGCACGTTGGCGACTTCGACCAGTGCCTGCCACGCCGTCAACGCCACCAGCGGCATGCAAGCCGCCTCGGTCATGGCGAGATTGGCGGGTTTCAACGCGACCGCTGTTTCATCGACAGCGATGCGTTCGGCAAACGTGCCAATCCTGTTATCAGGCGCACGCGCATAAACCTCATCGCCCGGCTTGAAACGCTTGACCGCCGCACCGGTGCTGAGCACCACACCGGCGACATCGTTGCCCAATATCAAAGGCATTTGATAGGGCAGGATCATCTTGAATTCGCCGCTGCGAATCTTCAGATCCAGCGGGTTGACGCTACTCGCGCGCACTTCGATCAGCACGTCGTGAGCGCCAACCAGCGGTTCGGGCAGGTCGCCAATCCGGCCGTTCTGCTTGCCGTAGCGCTCGATGAAAAATGCCTTCATTGCGGATGCTCTTGTCGGTAGAAACCCGCCGGCATAGCGGCGGGTTTGAATGAGGTCAGGCTTGCGTCAGATAACGTTGCGCAACAGCCGACTGGCGGATCTGCCCCAACAGGCCCTGCCGCGCGGTTTGCAGGGCATCCCAGCGCTCGCCCTCGTGCAGCGGCGGGATGGTCACGACTTCGCGACGGTCGAAGCCGACCAGCGCGGCATCGACCATGTCGCCGACTTCCATGATGTCGGTGAGGGTGTTGATGTCGATACCGGCGCGGTCCCAGATTTCCGTGCGGGTGGCGGCGGGCAGCACCGCTTGCACATACACGCCTTGTGGCGACAGTTCCAGGCTCAGGCCTTGAGAGAGGAACAGCACGAACGCCTTGGTCGCGCCATACACCGACATGCCGAACTCCGGCGCCAGGCCCACCACCGAGCCGATGTTGATGATCGCGCCGTCGCCGGCCTTGGCTAGACGCGGCGCGATCGCGCTGGCCAAACGCACCAACGCGGTGGTGTTGAGCGCGACCAGTTGCGCCACGCTGTCGGTGCTCTGCTCGATGAAGGTACCGGACTGCGCCGCGCCGGCATTGTTGACGAGGATACCGATGCGCGCGTCGTCACGCAGACGCGCCTCGACGGTTTGCAGGTCGCTCAGTTGCGTCAGGTCGGCCTGTAGCACTTCGACATGGACGTTGTGTTCAGCGCGCAAACCGGCAGCAAGGGTGTCCAGGCGCGACTGGTCACGGGCGACCAGCAGCAGATCGTGCCCGCGCTGGGCGAAACGTGCGGCGTAGACGGCGCCTATGCCGGTGGAGGCGCCAGTGATCAGAACAGTAGGGCGAGTAGTCATGGTGTTGGCTCTTTTTCAGGTGAAGACTGATTGCGGGCTTTTAGGATGATGATCCAAATCTAAACTGTCAACGGTTTTGATTATGGCTAACATCTATGTATCATCGAGCCATGATTTTTCAGCGCTGGAGGATTCAACATGCGCGTATCCAAAGCTCAGGCTCAGGCCAATCGCGAGCACATTGTCGAAACGGCATCAGTGATGTTCCGCGAACGCGGTTATGACGGGGTCGGCGTGGCTGACCTGATGGCGGCCGCCGGTTTTACTCACGGCGGTTTCTACAAACACTTCGGCTCCAAGGCCGACCTGATGGCCGAAGCCTCGGCCAATAGCCTGGCGCAGTCCACGGCCGCCGCCGAAAGCATGAGCGTGCAGGATTTCATCGACGTGTACGTGTCCCGCGACCATCGCGATGGCCGCTCCACCGGTTGCACCATGGCGGCGTTGTGCGGCGATGCGGCGCGGCAGTCCGGGGATGTCAAAGCGGCGTTCGCTGAAGGCATCGAGCGCACGTTACAGACGCTCGGCGAGAAATACCCGACGGCAGCGGATGCACCGCAAGGTGAGGGCCGAACCCGGATGATCGACCTGCTGGCCCGCGCGGTCGGGGCGATCATGCTGTCGCGGGCCTGCCCGGATGACTCGGCGCTGGCCGATGAGATTCTGACGGTGTGTCACGCTTCGATGACTGAGTCGCTGCCCGCGATCGAAACTGCGCAAGAAGCCACGCAGGACAGCTGAAGCGATCAGTGCTGGCGGTGCAGGGCCTTGTCGAGTGCCGCCAGCAAAACCTCTTCTTCGAAGGGTTTGCACAGGCATTCAAACGCCTGGTAATGCCCGGACTCAGCCAGCGCCGCCTCGTCCCAATGGGCGGACATGCAGATCACCGGAAACTGTCGCGGCAGTTGGCGCATCACGTCGATGCCGGACAGGCCGGGCATGCGCAGATCCAGCAGCAGGCAGGCGATTTCGGCGAAGTCTGCTTCGGCGAGAAACGCTTCGCCACTGGCATAAACCTGCGCGCGATAACCGACCGAGCGCAGCAGATTCGACAGGCTTTTGCGCACCGACGCGTCGTCATCGACGATGCAGACAATCGTCGGTCGGGTGTTCTCGATCGCCGTCGGGCGACCCGCCGGGGCGCTCACGACAGGCTCGATGGGCCAGGCGAAGGCGCAGCGCTGATCAGTCCGTAGAGTTCGACGAGGTTGACCAGCGAGCGGGTCTGCATCTTCGCCATGATGTGTTTGCGATGAACCTTGGCGGTCACTTCACTGGTGCCCAATTGGTTGGCGATCTGCTTGTTCGACAGACCGCCAACGATCAGTGGCAGCACCTCGCGCTCACGCGGTGTCAGTTGCGCCGCCAGCTGCCGCACGTGCTGAACCCGTTGCCATTGATTGAACGCCGTCGCGGCGTGTTGACGGGTGCTGCGCAGAATGCCGAGCAGTTCATCGTCATTGAATGGCTTGGTCAGGAACTCCACCGCGCCGGCCTTCATCGCCTGCACCGACATCGGAATCGTGCCGTGGCCGGTCATGAAGATCACCGGCCACGGCAAGCCGCGCTCGTTCAGCGCCGCCTGCAATTGCAGGCCTGTGGTTTCGGGCAGGCTGACGTCGAGCAACAGGCACGCCGGGCCATTGGCGATGTCGCCCTCTAGCAGTTCTTCGGCGGACTGGAAAATCCGGTGCTCGATGCCTTCGGCGCGCAACAAGCGGCTGAGCGCGGTACGCACGCAGGCCTCATCGTCAACGATGAACACCGGCACCGATTGCGTATCGACCAACGGCGGCTGCGCCACCATCGGCGCCGAGGCCAGCGCGTTGAACACGGGCAGTTTGGGTTCGCGGTCTTTCAATAATCGGTAACCTCGACGGGCAACCGTCTGGATGATTTCTTTTTCCCCGAGCAGTTTGCGCAGCGAGGAAATCTGCACTTGCAGATTGTTCTCTTCGACGACGATGTCCGGCCACACCTGATTGATCAGCTCGTCCTTGCTGACGATGCGCCCATCGGCCTGCATCAGTACGGAAAGTATTTCGAACGCCCGCCCGCCCATGCGCAAGGGCCGGCCATCGAGAAAGGCTTCGCGCCGTTCCAAAGAAATCGTGGCTTGGCCGAGTCGGATCATGCGGGCCTCTGCGTTGCGGTGAGAAGGAGAGGGCGCGGGCGCCGGGTTATCAGGTTCGTACGCTAGGGGACGGCCTGGCATAAAGCAATTATCCCGAGGGATAAGACGTGCGCTTGTATAGCGCAAGAAACAGCCGCGCAAGGCTCTGGACGGCCATCTTGAGGCTGCGGACGGACATCAGCGCAGCGGCTGGCCCTCTGGCAAAAAAACGCTGGGTATACTTCGCCACCAGCCTGAATCCCATTTCCAGCGGTGAATGCGTATGCCCGGCCAGCCATCCTCCTCTGCAATTTCCCGCGTGGCCGATGCGCCGATGCTCGATGAAGCATGGCTGGAGAGCTGTCGGTTCAGTCTGCTGCGCCGTGACCATGAACTGACCTGGTTCAGCCTCGAAGACAGCCACTCGGGCCAGAGCTGGTTCGCTGTGCGTGCGCCGATCCAGCGTCCGGCGCTGTGCCAGCGGCTGGAGCGCGATTTCCATTTGCAGTTGCCTTCGCAGTGGGCGCTCAACCCGCTCGCGCTGATTCGCTCGGCGGACGGGCCGGTGTTGGTCTACCCGCAATGGGGCGCGCCGCTGGCTGGACTGATCGACGCCGCCGGCTTACCACTCGGACGGGTGCTGAATATCGCCGTCGCCGCCGCGAATGCGCTGGTCCACTCTCGCCATCCGGAAACACCGCAAAACCCTGTGGGAGCGAGCCTGCTCGCGAAAGCGTCATTCCAGCCGACATCACCCTTGACTGACCCACCGCTTTCGCGAGCAGGCTCGCTCCCACAGGGTTCTTTATTGCCTTGGCATCTGCTGGTCGATGCTGACGACAGCGTCAGGCTGATGGGCTTTCACACCCACGCGCAGGAAACGCCGGCGACCGAACTGCCGAGCTTGGAACACTGGCCTTATCTGGCGCCGGAACAGCTGCAGCGCGACGGCGTCGATTCCGATGAGCGCAGCGACGTCTATGCGCTGTCGGCAATCATTTATGAGGCGCTGACCGGGCGCCCGCCGCTGATCGCTCGCGACGCCTCGCAATGGCTGCATGTGCACGCCGCCGTCGAGCCTTTGTCGCCAGCGCAATACCAACCCGACCTGCCGCAAGGCATTTGTCACGTGCTGCTCAAGGGCCTGGCCAAGGAGTCGGACGCGCGCTATCAAAGCATCGAATCGCTGGCCGCCGATCTGACCTGGTGCCTGCGGCAATGGCAGAAAAAAGGCCAGATCGAAGCGTTCCGCCTCGGTGCATTCGATGCTCGCGCAACGGCCACGCGCGGCGATGTGCTGTTTGGTCGTGATGACGAACGTCAGCAACTGCTTGAACAGATCCAGCGCGTGCGCAGCGACGGCATCGCTCGCGTGCTGCTGGTTGCCGGCGCACCGGGAGCGGGGAAGTCGACGCTGATCCAGCAAGTCCTGCGTAGCCAGGCACCCGGTTATTGGGCCAGCGGCAAGATCGAACTGCTGAACAATGACCGGCCCTTCGCGCCGGTGGCGCAGATTTTTCAGTCTCTGATCAGCCAAGTGTTGACCAAGCCCACGCTGGCCTTGCAGGCCTTGGCCGAGCAACTGCGCGAAACCCTAAAGGGCCGTGGCCGCTTGCTGCTGGACCTGGCGCCGGAAGCCGAACTGCTGATTGGCGCCACCGCCGAACTGCCGAACATGCCGGCGCGCCACGCCCTGGATCGGGTCAATCGGGCGCTGCTCGATGTGCTCGAAGTCTTTGCGCAACCGGGGCATCCGCTGCTGCTGTTTATCGACGACTTGCAGTGGGCTGACGACTCGACGCAGGCGTTTCTCAAAGCCTTTATCGGCCGACCGACGCGGCATCTGCTGCTGGTTCTGGCGTATCGCGAGGGCGAGTTGACGGAGCATCCGGGCGGCTGGCTCGATGAGATGCGCAGAGCACCCGCGCTGCCAGTCAGTGACCTTCGACTAGGGCCGCTGTCGGTGCAGGCCGTTGCGCAACTGATGGCGGTCGAACTCGATGCTGACGTCGACAACCTCGAGGCGCTGGCCCGCGTCGTGCACTTCAAAACCGCCGGCAATCCGTTGTTCGTCAGCCAGGTGGCGCGCGCGCTGGTGGACGAGCGTCTGCTGCGTTTCGACGCGACGACGCGGCGCTGGGTGTGGAATCAGGCCGAAGTGAACGGCTATCGCTACGCCGACAACGTGGCCGAATTGATGGTGCAACGCTTGCAGCGTCTGCCGGTCAGTGCCCGTGAAGTGTTGCGCACCGCGGGTTACGTTGGTGGCCGCTGTGACGAAACGCTGTTGGGCGATTTGCTGGGGGACGATCCGGCGCAATTGCTGCGTGACGTGGATTATCTGGTCAGCGCCGGATTTCTCCTGCGCGAGCCTGGCCAACTGGTGTTTCCCCACGATCGGGTGTTGGAAGCCGCCGCTGCGCTGACCGCACCGGCCGGGCGCTCGGCTGAGCATGCGCGCATCGCTGCCGCCATGCTCGATCAATGCGGCGAGCAGCGGCAGGCGCGGGTCTTCGACATCGCCAGTCAGATTCAGCGCAGCGCCGGCAATGCGCTGCAAGCGCCTCGACGCGCTGAATTCATCCAGTTATTGCTCGAAGCTGCCGAGCGCGCCCGCGATAGCGCCGCTGTCGAGCAGGCCGTGGATTATCTGCGCAGCGCCGAGGTGTTACTCGGCGACAACGGCTGGACGCAGCTCTACCCGCAAGCCTTCGCGGCGCGCTGGCTGGCAGCCGACTGCGCGATGTTGCTGGCGGATCTGCCCGGCGCGCAACAGCGTCTCGACGACTGTCTGGAACACGCTGCCACCGTGCTGGACCGGGCGAAAACCTACCGCCTGCGCGCCAGCCTGCGCACCTTGCATTCCGATTACCACGGCGCGATCGGCGAAGCGCTGGCCGGTCTTGCGTTGCTCGACATCGACCTGCAGCGACACCCATCGAAGGCGCAACTGGGCGAAGCGTTCGAACGGGTTCGGCAATTGGTCGGTGCGCGACGGATCGCTGAGTTGACGGCGTTGCCCAAAGCCATCGAGCCGCGAATCGAAGTGGCCATGGAACTGCTGAGCACGCTGATCGCCTCGTTCTTCGTGCAGGACGACATTGCTTTTCTGCACCTGGCGAAGATGGTCGAACTGACTTTGCTCCATGGCACCACGCCGAGCAGCGGCTACGGTTTCGCCTGGTACGGCGTGATGATCGCCGACCGTTATGGCGAATATCTGGACGGTGTTGCTTTCGCCGAACTGGCGCTCGATCTGACTGATCTGCACGGCTATGAGGCGGGGCGCACCGGCACGCTGGTGGCGCTGGATCAGGTCAGCGCGTGGACCCGGCCGATGGCTTACGCGCGGCAGAAGGCTTTCGCCGCGTTTGAGTGCGGTCAGGCCGGCGGCGATCTGGGCATGTCGTGTTACGCCTGCAACCACATCGGCTCCGATCTGCTGTTCATGGGCGAGCCGCTGCCAAACGTGTTGAACGAGCTGGACGTCGGCCTGAGTTGGGTGCGGCAGTTTCACTACATCGACATCGAGCGCATTCTGCTGGCGCAACAGGCGTTCGCCAGCGATTTGCGCAATGGGCCTGAGCCTCGTTCGATCGCAATGCTGGATGCTTTGGAACATGACCGTTTTGGCCCGCTGCATCGCGACCGCGTTTCACAGCCGACGCTGTTGTGGATGTGGTTGTATTCGGGCATGTCGGCGTTCTATTTCGGTGAAGTGCGTTACGCGTTGCGCCGTTTCGAAGACGCCGAGGCGTTGACCTGGTCGCTGCCGGCGCACATTGATCTGGCGCATTACTACCTGTTCTACAGCCTGGCACTGGCCAGTCCCGAGGCGCCGGGCTCTGTTGCCGAAAAACTGCAGAAGCTGGAGCAGCAACGGCAGCGTTTTCTGCCATGGGTCGAGCTCAATCCTTCAACCTTCAGCAACAAACTGCTGCTGATCGAAGGCGCGATGGCCCGCGTGCGCGGCGAAGGGCTGGCCGCCATTCGCTGCTTCGACCAAGCGCAAATCGCGGCGGCCGCTGCCGGATTTATCCATGAGCAAGCACTGGCACATGAACAACTGGCCGAGGTCTGCCTGGCCAACGGCCTGGTCTCCGGCACGCATCATCACCTGCGTGTTGCGCGCGACTGCTATGTGCTGTGGGGCGCTGAAGCCAAGGCGCGCCAGCTCGAAGCGCAGCATCCGTTTCTCGCCCACGAGCATACCCTTCAAGCGGGAACGCCGGTGACGCGGGTGCGCCTTGATCTGGAAGTCGGCATTGAAGCGGCACGCGCGGTCTCGCAAGAGGTGTTGCTCGATCGGCTGGTGGAGACCTTGATGAATCACTTGATGATTCAGGCCGGTGCCGACCGCGGCGCGCTGCTGTTGGTCGCCGAGGGTGAGTTGCAATTGGCCGCTGCCGCGCATGTCGAGGCGGGCAACGTGCGGGTCAGTCAGGACAACGATCGCTCGCGGGAGCAGATCGCGCCGGTTTCAGTACTCAATTCGACCATGCGCACGCGCACGCCGCTGGTGCTCGACGATGCCCGCGCCGACTGCCCGCAAGCTTACAGCGCCGACTTGCGCGAGCGGCAGACGCGCTCGCTGATGTGCCTGCCGTTGCTCAAGCAGGGCGCGCTGATCGGTCTGGTGTATCTGGAAAACAGCCTGGTACCGAAGCTGTTCAGCGCCGAACGCCTGACCATGCTGGAAATCCTCGCCTCGCAGGCAGCGGTGTCGCTGCAGACCGCACGGCTCTACGCGCAACTGGTCGAAGACAACCGCTTGCGCGCGCAGATGGAAGCCGACTTGCGCAGCTCGCGGGCGGAACTGGCGCGCAACTCGCACCTGAAAATGATGGGCGAACTGTCGGCCTCGATCGCCCACGAAATCAGCCAGCCGCTGCTGGGCATTTCATCGAACGCCTCGGCCAGTCTGCGCTGGCTCAAGCGCGACACGCCTGATCTCGACGAGGCTATTCAGGGACTGGAAGACATCCGCTCCGACAGCGCCCGTGCCACCGAGATCGTCCAGGCCTTGCGCGCATTGGCCAGGCAGGCGCCGTTGCAACGATTGCCGGTGTCGATTGACGCGTTGATCGGTGAGGTCGTGCAACTGACGGCCAGCGATGTGCACAATCGCGGGGTGAGCTTGCACACGCAACTCAACGCTGCTGACCCGGTGCTGGGGGATCGGGTGCAGATCCAGCAGGTGATCTACAACCTGATCGTCAACGCGCTGGAAGCGATGGCTGGGCAGGGCGTGACTGACGGGCGCCTGGTGATTGAGTCGACGCTGTCCGATGGGCAGGTCTGCGTGGCTTTTCAAGACAATGGGCCGGGGATCGCCGAGCATCAGCGTGAAGAAATTTTCGATGCGTTCTTCACCACCAAGGGCAGCGGCATGGGCATGGGCCTGGCGATTTGCCGAACGGTGATAGGCGCCCATGGCGGGACGTTGCGCGTGGAAGACAGCGAAGAGGGCGCGCGGATCTGTTTCAGGCTGCCGCTTGCGCCGGACGCCAGGATCAAAAGCCCCTCACCCTAACCCTCTCCCGGAGGGAGAGGGGACTGACCGGGGTGTTTGGGGGAGATACGCCGACGTGAAAGTCCGAGTTGAACTCAGGACTGGAAAAACACCAAATCAGCTCCCTCTCCTCGGGGAGAGGGCTGGGGTGAGGGGGGAGTTCACCGCCGTACCAACGCCGACCACCAGCGCTCTACCGCAAAAAAAAAGCCGCGAAAAATCGCGGCCAAAAGGGAGGAGTGAACAAAACCCTTTGAAATCCGACTCAGGGCCGCAGTTCCGTCAAGCGCTGGCCCATCGTCGAATTCAGCAACCCATCGCTGAGCCGCCAGACATCCGCATCCACCAGCGCCACCCGCGCTCCGCACATCAGTTGGCGCCAGACCTTCGGCGGCATCCCCACCATGCGCCCGAACGTGCGGGTGAAGTGCGAGTGATCGGAAAATCCGCATTCATAAACAATCTCGGTAATCGCCATCGAGGTCAGCAACAGCCCTTTGGCTTTGTCGATCTTCATCTTCAGCATCCATTCCTGAGGTGAGCAGCCGGTGACGATCTTGAACGCCCGGGAAAAGTGGCTGCGTGAAAGATTGCAATGTTCGGCAATCTCGCTGACGCGCAGGCTGCGGCTCAGATCGTGCAGCATGTAGGCCTTGGCGCGGCGTTCCTGCCAGCCGGACAGTGCGCCCAGTGGGCGCGCCAGGTGGCAGGAAGGGTCTGACTTCACCGATTGCGGGTTCATGGCGGCTCTCCTGATCGATGGGCAAAGTCTGGCCGCAGGCTTTATTTAAAGTCCTTAAACAAACCTTAAAAGTTATGAAGCCCAAGCCTCAGGCGTGAAACGGATAATCGACATAACCACGCTGATCGCCGCCGAAAAAACTGCTCGGATCCGGTGTGTTCAGCTCAAGCCCATCGTGCAGCCGACGCGGCAGATCCGGGTTGGCCAGGAATGGCCGGCCAAAGGCGATGATGTCGGCGCGATCGGTGTTCAGCGCCTGTTCGGCGGACTCGGCGTCGTAACCGCCAGCGAGGATCAGCACGCCGTTCCAGGTCTGGCGCAACTGGGCAATGATCGCGTCCCAGCGCGGATCAAAGTTTTCGTCCTTGACCGTGCCGACCATGGCCGGCTCGACCAGGTGCAGGTAGGCCAGATTCCACTGGTTGAGCGCTTCGACCAGATAACCGAAGGTCGCTTCAGGCGTGTCATCGCCCATGCCCATGAAGCGACCCATTGGCGTCAGGCGTACGCCAACGCGCTCGGCACCGACTTCATCAGCCACGGCGGCGACCACTTCGAGCAGGAAGCGCGCGCGGTTTTCTACGCTGCCGCCATAGGCGTCGTCGCGCTGGTTGCTGTTGCTGTTGAGGAACTGGTCGAGCAGATAACCGTTGCCGGCATGGATTTCCACGCCGTCCATGCCAGCGTTCAACGCGTTACGCGCAGCGCGGCGATAGTCTTCGACGATGTCGGCAATTTCCGCCGTTTCGAGGGCGCGCGGCACCGGTACATCGCCCCACACGCCGTTGCCTTGTTCATCGACGATAAAGGTCTTGCCCGGCACTGGCAGGGCGCTTGGCGCCACCGGCAAGCCGGCGTCCGGCTGAAAGCTGGGGTGCGAGACCCGGCCGACGTGCCACAGCTGCATGAAGATCAGACCGTTCGCTGCGTGCACCGCCGTGCTGACTTCGCGCCACGCCTGGACTTGCGCATCGGTGTAGATCCCCGGCGTCCACGCATAGCCTTGGCCTTGCTGAGAAATCTGCGTGGCTTCGGTGATGATCAGCGCAGCACTGGCGCGTTGGCGGTAGTACTCGGCGTTCATCGCGGTCGGCACGTCGCCCGGCTGGCCAGCGCGTGAGCGGGTCAGGGGCGCCATCGCCACGCGGTGGGCAAGGGTATAAGGGCCAAGGGCAATGGGTTGGAACAGGCGACGGGTCATGGGTAGCTCCGGATGGCGATGAGTAGAGTTCAAGCGCGGCAGCCAGGTGCCGCGCGCTGTGCAGGTAACTTAACCGGGGGTGACGGGGCTGATAATCCGTGGCCGGCGCTACGCAGTTTTGCGCGCAACGCAACGGCACCCGCGCTCATCGCTGATGAACGCGGGCGTGGTTCAGGCGGGTTGGCTCGAGCGAGTCAGCGGCAGATTCAGCCAGCGCCGGCCGGTGGCATTGCTGACCGCGTTGCCGAGCGCAGCAGCCATCGGCCCTTGGACGATTTCGGCAGCACCAAGGAAGGGTTCGCCCGGTTGATCAAGCAAATGCACGTCGACTTTTTTCGGCAATTGGGTGAAACGCAGAATCGGATAACCGCTCCAGTCGTAGCTGCGAATGCCGCCGGCGTCGTAGGCGACTTGTTCGTAGAGCGTCCAGCTCGCCGACTGGACGATGCCGCCCTCGATCTGATTGCGCAGGCCATCGGGGCTGACGATCTGGCCGACGTCGACCGCCGTCACCACATGGTCAACGCGGATTTCACCGGTCTGCGGATGCACCCGCAATTTCACCGCGAGGGCGCAGCAACCCATGATGTTCTTGTAGCGGGCGAAGGCGAAACCGATCCCCGCGCCGGGCTCGTTGCTCTTGTGGGGCCAGCCGATTTCGTCACGCACGCGCTCAATCACAGCCCGGGCACGCGGATCGCTCAGATGGGCCAGGCGCAACGCCAGCGGATCAAGGCCAGCCTTGATCGCCAACTCATCGATACCCGCCTCGATCGCAAAGATGTTGATGTGCGCACCGAGCGAGCGCATGGCCGAAGTGCGGAACGGCATGGTGGTGACGAAGTTCATGTTGATCCGCGTCGCGCCCAGCTCATACAGCGGCACCGCGTTGCGATCACCGTCACCTTCGGGCTGAGCGATTGGCACCGACGGCGCCGAGGCGAAGGGTTTCGCCAATAGACGTGCCGGCAGCAGGCGCCCGGCATTGACGATGCGTTCGTTGTGCGGCGTGGTCCACAGCTCGTAGTTCCAGTCCTGCAAACGGCCCTGACTGAGGCCGGCATCGACTTCGGTGACCATCGCCGAACTGTATGGCTCCCAAAGGTTTTCCTGCTCTCGCATCCATTGCACGCGCACCGGCGTGCCCGGCAGGCGCATGGCGATCAGCGCGGCATCGGCGGCGGCATCATCGGCGCCGTTGTGGCCGTAGCAACCCGAGCCTTCGGTATGAATGCAGCGCACACGGTCCGGCGGCAGCCGCAGCATTTCGGCGATACCGGCGCGCAGCGGATAGACGCCCTGGGTGTGGGTCCACACCGTGAGCACGCCATCGTTAAACCAGGCCACCGCACAGGACGGGCCGATCGAGCCGTGCATCAAATACTGCTTGGTGACCCGCGCTTTGAAGCGCGTTTCGGTCGCGCCGCCGGGATTGCCAGTGTTGCTGATCGGATAGCGCTTGGAGGGCAATTGCTTGAGCAAATCGTGAATCCCGGCGGCTTCGGGAATCGCCTCGCCGCCGCTCCACTTGGCACTCTCGATGCCGCTGCGCATGGCTTTGATCGCTTGCCACTCATCACGGGCGACCACCGCCAGATAGTTGCCGTCGCGGATCACTTTGACCACGCCGCTGAGCGCTTCAATCGATGCCGTATCGAATGCCTGCAGCGTGCAGCCGGGACGCGGCGGGCGAATCACCCGCGCATGCAGCATGCCCGGCAGGCGCATGTCTTGCACGAACGCCGCGCCGCCGCTGACCTTGGCCGGAATGTCCAGACGCGGCAGGTTGTGCCCGATCAGCTTGAAGTCGGCCGCTGCCATCGCCGGTGATTGCGCCTTGGCGTATTGGTGCACATCGACATGTTTGACTGCTTCGGCAT
This sequence comes from Pseudomonas sp. FP1762, assembly GCF_030687105.1. Classification (NCBI taxonomy): domain Bacteria; kingdom Pseudomonadati; phylum Pseudomonadota; class Gammaproteobacteria; order Pseudomonadales; family Pseudomonadaceae; genus Pseudomonas; species Pseudomonas sp. FP1762. Next base: position 3,161,277 of record NZ_CP117458.1, on the reverse strand, counting down.
AAGCCATGCGCTGAGCGGCTGGCCCTTCGATAATGCCGTCGCGAGTGCTCAGTTGCGCAGCATCGACTTGCCAACTGCGCGCAGCGGCATCGACGAGCATTTCCCGCACCTGCGCGGCAGCGTTGTACAGCGCGGTGCCGCTGTCGAAAATACTGTGGCTGCCGGCGGTGTAGCCTTCGTTGGGCGTCAGTGCGGTGTCGGCGGTGAGCAAGTTGATTGCGCTGGCCGGCACCTGCAAACGCTCGGCAGCGATTTGCAGCAACGCGGTTTTCACTCCAGTGCCCAGTTCGACCTTGCCGGTGTACACGGTGATGCCGTCGGCGCCAATGCGAATCCACGCGTCCAGGTAAGGGTTGGTGCGCAGGCTGCCGGGCAAATCGGGGGCAAGGACCACGGTGCCGAGGGTGTCGACTTCGGTGTCGGCCAAGACACGCTGCGCTACCGGCATCAGGGTGAAGGCCATCAGTAGTGCGCCGCCACGCAGGAAGGCCCGGCGGCTGGGGTTCAAGCCGTTAGCTTCGCTCATGTCCGGCTCCCGTTGTGCCCGGCCACCTGCTTGATCGCCTCGATGATGCGCAAGTGCGTGCCGCAACGGCACAGATTGCCGGCCATGTGCTCGCGGATGGTTTGTTCGTCCGGGTGCGGATCACGTTCGAGCAACGCCTGCGCGCGCATCAGCATGCCGGCGATGCAGTAACCGCATTGCGCCGCTTGCTTGTCGATGAATGCCGTTTGCAACGGGCCGGGTTTTTCTGCGCTGCCGAGGCTTTCGACGGTGCGGATCTTTTTTCCTTCAAGGCCTGCGCACGGTGTCAGGCAGGCGAACACCGGCTGGTCGTCGACGATCACCGTGCACGCGCCGCACTGGCCCAGGCCACAGCCGTACTTGGCGCCGTTGAGGTTCAAGTGGTTGCGCAGCGCATACAGCAGCGGCATGTCCGGCTCCAGCTTCAGCGCTTGGGCGGCTCCATTGACGGTGAGAGTGATCTGGCTCATTTCGTCTCCTGACGTAACGCTTCAATAGTGGAAGAGAGGTCGGCCCATGGCTGCTCGGGTCTGGCTTGCTCGCGCAGATACGCGGCGAGGGCGCCGAGCTGGGCGTTGTCGAGGCTGGCGGCGAACGGCGGCATCACCGGGCCGGGCGCGCCGGGAATGGCGGGCACGCCGTCAAGCACGCTCTTGAGAAAGTTGCGCGGGCTGGCCGCTTGTAGCGCCGAGGTGCTTTCCAGGCCTGGGCGGCCGTCGATTTCACGCATCGGCGCGGCGGGTGCGTGACATCCGGCACAGGCGCTGCTGAAGAGCAGGGCGCCGCTGCTGTGATCCGCTGGACTGCTCGGCGGCTTTTGCGCAGTGATTTCGGTCACCGCGTGCGGGCTTTGCAGGCTCAGCAGGTAGTCGGCAATCGCCTCGGCCTCACTGGCCGGCAAGCGCGCCAGACTCAGGCTGACCGGACGCATCGGGCCGGCGGGTGTGCCGTGGCCATCGACGACATCGGCGCGAAGGTAGCCGACCAATTGCTCGCGATTCCATGGATTGGCGCGTTGCTGGAGGCCGACCAGTGCCGGCGCTTCCCAGCCATCAACGCTGCCGCCCTGCAGATACTCCGAGGATTTCTCCGCGCCGATCAGGTTCAGCGGTGAATGGCAGCCGGCGCAGTGGCCCGGGCCGTCGACCAGATAGCGTCCGCGATTCCATGCCGCGCTGTGTTCGGCCAGCGGCGTGAGCGGCTCGCCATGCAGAAACAGCAGGTTCCAGAACGACACCAGCGGGCGGATGTTCATCGGGAAGTTCATCTGGTTCTGCCGCGCCGGGGCGTGTACGGCGGGGCCGCTCATCAAGTAGGCATAGGCGTCGGCGATGTCTTCGGAGCTCATGCGCCGGTAGTGCACGTAGGGAAAGGCCGGGTAGAGAAAGTGGCCGTCGCGGGCAATGCCTTCGCGCATCGCCCGCTCGAAGGCCGGCAGTGACCATTCGCCGATGCCGGTCTGCGCATCCGGGGTGATGTTGGTGCTGTACAGCGTGCCGAACGGCGTCACCAGCGGCAGCCCGCCAGCCAGGTATTCGCCGCCGGGGCGGGTATGGCACACCGCGCAGTCGCCGGCCTCGACCACCCGTGCGCCGCGTTGCAATTGCGCCGTATCGAATGATGTGGGGCGTTTGATTGGCGCGATCGCCGGGCGCCACATCAGCGCGACAGCGACGATCAGGCCGATCAGCGCGAGCACGGCCACGCTGATCCACAGGGTTCTGGATTTGAGTAGAGGGCTGTTCATGATCGGCAGGAAAACGCGGCGGACAGTGGCAGGACGAGTGCAGTGCGGGTCATGGAAACGCTCCTTGTAGCAGCCGGGGGAAGGGCGCCGATGCGGACGTCTGCGCCAGGGCCAAAGCGTAGAGAAGACCCTTGCAGCGGAGAATCACCGGCCCGCGCAACAGCGCGTTGCGCCACAAGCAACGTTGCGCGCCGCGCATCAGTGCGTTGCCAGTGGCACGGATTCTCGCCCCCGCCGGCTGACCGTAGCCTTGGCACAACTTTCCCGAACTCAACGAGGTGTCACCATGCTTACGGGCAACCCTGCCGTTGCGGCCCCGGCCGAACAGCCTGCTTCACTCTCCGGCCTGATGGTCGCGTTTCTGGCATTTTGCTGCGGCGCGGTCGTCGCCAACCTGTATTACGCACAACCCATCGTCGAACTGATCGCGCCGCAGATCGGCCTCTCCAGCGCCAATGCCAGCCTGATCGTCTCGCTGACGCAGTTCGGTTACGCGCTGGGCTTGTTGCTGCTGGTGCCGCTGGCCGACCTGATGGAAAACCGCCGTCTGGTGGTCGGCTTCACTCTCGCTGCCAGCGTAACGCTGCTGTGCGCTGGCCTGACTCAGTCGCCGTCGCTGTTCCTGCTGCTCTCTTTGCTGATCGGCCTGACTTCGGTGGCAGTGCAGATTCTCGTGCCGCTGGCCGCGCACCTGGCGCCGGAAGCCAGCCGGGGCCGCGTGGTCGGCAACATCATGAGCGGCCTGTTGTTGGGGATTCTGCTGTCGCGGCCGCTGTCGAGCCTGTTGGTCGAAGTGTTCGGCTGGCGCGGGGTGTTTTACAGCGCGGCGGCACTGATGGCGGTGATCGCGTTGATTACCGCTGTGGCATTGCCGCGCCGGGTGCCGACGCACAAAGCCACCTATGTCGCGTTGATCGGTTCGGTGTTTGCCTTGGCCCGACGCTTTCCTGTGTTGCGCCAGCGTTCGCTGTATCAGGGTTTGCTGTTCGCCAGTTTCAGCCTGTTCTGGACTCTCGCGCCGATTGAGCTGATGCGTCACCACGGTTTCAGCCAGGCGCAGGTGGCGATCTTCGCTCTGGTCGGCGCGGTGGGTGCGATTGCTGCGCCGATTGCCGGGCGTCTGGCCGATGCCGGGCACGGTCGTCGCGGTACCTTGGTGGCGTTGCTGCTGGCGCCGCTGTCACTGTTGATCGCCGCGTTGCCGGGCAGTGGTTACGTGTGGCTGGTGGTGTGTGCGGTGCTGCTGGATTTTGCCGTGCAGTTGAACATGGTCCTCGGCCAGCGCGAGGTCTACGCCCTCGACCCGCACAGCCGCGCACGCCTGAATGCGGTGTACATGACCAGCATCTTCGTCGGCGGCGCCCTCGGTTCACTGGTCGCCAGCCCGCTGTACGAACACTTCGGCTGGAACCTCTCGGCCGCCGCCGTAGCGGTGTTGCCGGCGCTGGCGCTGGCGTTGTTCCTGAGCCGCAAGGCTGATGGCTGAGGTCGCGATGAGGCCCGGCAAGCACGACGATACAAGACGTGTGGCGAGCACTGATGCACAATCAGCGGCGTTCCCTCACCACCGGACCCCGCTTATGGACAAGTTGCTGGCCTTGAAGATGTTTGTTGAAACCGTGCGCTGTGGGGGCTATTCCTCGGCGGCGCGCAAGCTTGGGATTTCGACGTCTTCGGTGACACGGCAAGTGGCAGGGCTGGAAAACGAGTTGGGCGCCAGTCTGCTCAATCGCACCACGCGCAACACCAGCGTGACCGTCGCCGGTCAAACCTATTTCGAGAAAGCCGTGGCGATTCTCGATGCCATCGACGAAGCCGATGCGGTGGTCGCCGATCGTGGCAGTGATGCCCAGGGTCGCTTGCGCATCAGCGTGCCGGTGGAGTTTGGCCGGCGGCTGATCGCGCCGCACCTGAGCCGCTTGCTTGAACGCCATCCCGGGCTGGAGATCAGTCTGTCGCTGAGCGATCAGGTCAGCGATTTGCTCAGCGAGCAGATCGACGTTTCAGTGCGGCTCGGCTCGACGGTGGTCAGCGAGGACATCGTCAGCAAACGCGTCGGCCACTTTCAGCGTTGGATTGTCGCCAGCCCGGATTATCTGGCGCGCAGCGGCGTGCTGGAGCATCCGCGGGATCTGCTCGAGCACCAGTGCCTGCGCTTCGACTACGGCGGTAGCCATCACCACTGGACCTTTCAGGGCGACGAAGAGCCGATTCAGCTCAACGTCCAGGGTCGCCTGCAAAGCAACAATGCCGACATCCTGCGCGAAGCGGCGATTGGCGGTGGCGGTGTGGCGCTGCTCGCCGACTGGCTGGTGCGCGATGACGTCGCCGCCGGACGCCTGACGCGCTTGCTTGAACACTATGAAGTCAACCCCGGCAGCGCCAGCAGTTGCATCAACGCGTTGTACCTGCCCAACCACCGTGGATCGAGCCGGATCAACGTGTTCATCGATTTTCTCGTGGAAATCCTCAAACCCGCCGCTTAGCGCTGCACACTCTGTTGCTGCAGCCGCTGCACACTGCTTGTATGCTTGCGCCCCGGAACACGTGGCCGCCGTGAGTGCCGACGTTCGAATGATGGCTGGAATGGATACCGGACTTCCTTAAGGTACTGACGTGAAGCGTGATACTCGCCTTGTAATGCTCCTGCTGCTGGTGATTGGCTGTTCCCTGACTTCGCTGACGATCTGGAAAGTCTGGTCTTCGCGTGAGCGTGCGCTGGCCGAGGTCGACGTGCATGGCCTAAACCTGACCCAGGCGCTCAACACCTACACCGAAGGCATCGTCCGGCAAAGCTCGCTGCTCTTGCTCGGGCTGGTCGAGCGTCTGGAAACCGAGGGCAACGGCCCGGCGCAGATTCAGCGCATCCAGAGCCTGATCGACCGCCAGCAGCCGCTGATGCCACAGCTCAGCGGCATCATCATCTATGACCGGAACGGGCATTGGCTGATGTCCTCCAATCGGCCGATTCCGGAGGGCGCCAACAGCAGCGACCGCGCCTATTTCATTCACCACCGTGAAAACCGGAGCCGCGAGCCGTTCATTGGCCCGCCGATCCAGAGCCGTGCCAATCATGAATGGGTGGTGACCATCAGTCGGCGCTTCAATGACGCCGGTGGCCAGTTCGCTGGCGTTGTAGCAGTGACGCTGGGGGTGGAAAACTTTCTGCGAGTGTTCGGCAAACTCGACGTTGGCCAGGACGGCGCGATAGGCCTGTCGTACACCGATGGCACGCTGCTGGTGCGTTACCCGTTCCGTGAGCAGGACATGGGCCGCAACTTCTCCAAATCGCCGATTTACGCCAAATACCTTGTCGACCGTTCAGTCGGCACTGCCTCGTACACCTCCAGCCTCGACGGCGTGGAGCGGTTGTACGCGTTCCGCAAAAGCGAAACGCTGCCGCTGATCACCACCGTGGCCCTGGGCAAGGACGAAGCGCTGGCGGCGTGGCGCATCGAAGCGGCGTTGTCGGCGGTGGTGGTGATCGGGCTGCTGGGGCTGACCGGGCTGATCGGCTGGTTCCTGATCCTTGATATCCGCCGCCGCACCGAGGCCGAAGAAGCCTTGCGCGATGCCCAGCAGCAATTGCTCGCGTCCAATCGGCAGCTGGAATTACTGGCGCTGAAGGATGCGCTGACCGGCCTGGCCAACCGCCGCTGTTTCGATGAAACCCTGACGGTGGAAGCGCGGCGCGCGCAGCGTGACGGGACTTCGCTGGCCTTGCTGATGATCGATATCGACCACTTCAAATTGTTCAACGATGCCTTGGGCCACGTCGCCGGCGATGCCTGCCTGCAAGCGGTCAGCAAGATTCTTGAAGGCTGCGTGCGACGCCCCTCGGATCTGGTCGCGCGCTACGGTGGCGAGGAAATGGCGGTGATCATGCCGGCCACCGACAGCGCCGGTGCTACGGTGGTGGCGCAACTGATGCTCGAGCGTTTGCAGCAGGCGAACATTGCCCACCCGGGCAGTCCGTTTGCTCGGATCACGGTGAGTATCGGCATGGCGGTAGGGACGGGCGCTCAGCTGGATTCGCTGCCGGCGTTGATCCAGACCGCCGATCAGGCGCTGTACCGCGCCAAAGCGGCGGGGCGCAACGGGATGGCCGGGCAGGCCTGAGGCGCACTAGAAAGCTTCGCCGCTATCCAGTGTCGCCAACAGCATCTGCCCGCGCTGCCACAGCGCGTCCTGCTTGGCCAGCGGCATGCGGTCGAGGTTCTTGTACATCATGCCCATGCGCTGATTGCCACGCAGAATGTCGCCGTGGCGCATGAGGAAATGCCAGTACAGCGCGTTGAACGGGCAGGCATCGTCCGCGCTGCTTTCCTTGACCTTGTAGGCGCAGTCGCCGCAGTAATCCGACATCCGATTGATGTACTGGCCGCTGGCACAGTAAGGCTTGGAGCCGAGATAACCGCCGTCGGCATGCATGACCATGCCAAGGGTGTTGGGCAGTTCGACCCAGTCGAAGGCGTCCATGTAGATCGCCAGATACCACTCACAGATTTCCTTCGGCGCAATCCCGGCGAGCAAGGCAAAGTTGCCGGTGACCATCAGCCGCTGGATGTGGTGGGCGTAGGCATGTTGCAGGCTTTGGCCGATGGCCTGGCGCATGCAGTTCATCTGCGTTTCACCCGTCCAGTAGAACTCCGGCAGCGCACGCGTGTTAGCAAACACGTTGCCCTCGGCGTAATCCGGCATCTTCAGCCAGTACACACCGCGCACGTATTCGCGCCAGCCGATCAGCTGCCGAATGAAGCCTTCGGCAGCGTTGAGACCTATGCTCCCCGACCAGTAAGCCGCCTCGACATCGCTGCACAGCTGACGCAAATCGAGCAGGCCGATGTTCAGCGCCGCGCTGATCCGCGCGTGAAACAGGAACGGCTCTTCGCTGGCCATGGCGTCCTGGTAATCACCGAAGCCGGCCAGCGCATAGTCGAGAAAGTATTGCCACAGGGCCTGAGCATCGGCGTGGGTCACCGGGTAGTTGAAGTCATCCAGCGTGCCGTAATGGCTGGCGAAGCGCTCGCCGACCAACGCCAGCACCTCTTGGGTGATTGCATCATTGGCGAAACGTGCCGGGTAGGGCGGTTTGGCGTGTTTGGGCAGCGCCTTGCGATTCTCCGCATCGAAATTCCACGCACCGCCGACCGGCGTACCGTCCCCGTTCAGCAGCAGCCGACTCTTGCGCCGCATCTCGCGGTAGAAAAACTCCATGCGCAGCTGCTTCTTGCCGCTGGCCCAGTTGGAGAACTCTTCGCGAGAACAGAGGAAGCGGCTGTCTGAATGCCAGTGCACGGGCAAGCCCGAATCTTTGATTGACTGCTCAAGGCGCCAGTCGCCGCATTCGGTTATGTGGATCTCGTCGGCACCAGTGAGGGTTTGCCAACGCTGCAATTCACCGGGGATTGAGCCGCTATTGTCCAGGTCGTCGAGGGTGACGTATTGGACGCGGTAGCCTTTATCGCGCAACGCCTCGGCAAAGTGGCGCATGGCGCTGAAGATCAGAGCGATCTTTTGCGGATGATGGGCGACGTGGGTCGCTTCCTCCATGACCTCGACCATCAGCAGCAGGTCGTGCTGGGGATCGAGTGGCTGCAGGGAGGCCAGGTCGAAAGACAGTTGGTCACCGAGGATCAGGAGCAAACGGTGGGCAGGGGGCATGGAGCTAAGTCCGGTGAACGATTCGAACTCCAATAGTTATACAGATTGTTTGTTATGTATAGGTTTTAGCGGCCACTGACATCCTATTGTGGGAGCGAGCCTGCTCGCGAAAGCGTCCTGTCAGTCAATACAAGTGCTGACTGACCCACCGCCTTCGCGAGCAGGCTCGCTCCCACAGGAACTTGTTTTGGGTTCTTAGGCGGGGTAGGTCGGGTAATCGATATAACCCTCGGCACCACCGCCATACACCGTCGCCGGATTCAATTGGTTCAACGGCCAGTCATGGGCAATCCGCGCCGGCAGATCGGGGTTAGCCATGAACGGTCGGCCAAACGCGACGAGATCCGCCAGGCCCGACTCAAGCAATTGCGCCCCGGTTTCGGCGGTGTAGCGACCGGCATAAATGATCGCGCCGCTGAACGTGTCGCGCACGGCCTGGCGAAAGGTCTGCGGCATCGCTGGCGCGTTGTCCCAGTCGGCTTCGGCGATCGACAGGTAGGCGATGCCGACGTCTTCGAGAATCTTGATCGCCGCAATGTAAGTTGTGTGCGGATCTTCCTCGACCAGGCCCAGATACGTCCGCGCTTCATCAGTTGTAGTGAACAACGGCGCGAAACGCACACCGACCTTGTCCTTGCCGATGCATTCGGCGACGCCGGCCACCACTTCGCGCAAGAAGCGCAAGCGATTGTCCAGCGAGCCACCGTACTGATCGGTGCGCAGGTTGCTGTGGGCGGAGATGAACTGGTTGACCAGATAACCGTTGGCGCAATGCAGTTCGATGCCATCGAAACCCGCATCCATCGCGTTGCGCGCGGCCTGGATATACAGCTGAATCAGTTCCTGCACTTCATCGGTGCTCAGCGCGCGCGGAGCGGACGGCGGCACCAGTTCACCGACACCAGGCGCGGTTTCGATGAACACGCTGACGCGGTCCGTCGCCACCGCAGAGGCCGACACCGGCGCATCACCATTAGGCTGCAACGCCGTGTGCGAGACCCGACCGACGTGCCAAAGCTGGGCGAAGATCACGCCATCCACCGCGTGCACCGCCTCGGTGACTTTGCGCCAACCGGCGATCTGCTCCGGCGTATGAATGCCCGGCGTCCACGCATAACCTTGCCCGCGCGGTTCGATCTGGGTGCCTTCGGTGACCAGCAAACCGGCACCGGCGCGCTGCTGGTAATACTCGGCCATCAATTCGTTGGCGACATTGCCCGGTTGCGTGCTGCGCTGGCGGGTGAGAGGTGGCAGGACGATACGGTTTTTCAGGGTGTGTGCGCCCAATTTGGCAGGCGTGAAGAAAGCGTTATTCATGGAGTAAGCCTTGAATCTGATTAGACCAGTCGACTAGTGACTGGGCAAAAAAACAACGCCGGGCGGTACGCACGCGGCGTTGATCGGGGTAGAGCGAGGGATTCAGCCGAGCATCTTCAACAGCTTTTCGGCAACGGCGGCGGAGCTGGCCGGGTTCTGGCCGGTGACCAGTTGACCGTCAGCCACCACATGCACCTGCCAATCGGCGACTTTCGAATAGCGCCCGCCCAGACGCTGGAATTCGTCTTCGATGAGGAACGGCACCACGTCAGTCAGGCCGACCGCCGCTTCTTCGGCGTTGGTGAAACCGGTGACGTCGCGATCTTTGACGATCGGCTGGCCGTCAGCGCGCACCACATGACGCAACACGCCGGGTGCGTGGCAGACAAAACCGTGAGGTTTGTTGGCGCGGTCGAAGGCTTCGATCAGTGCAATCGAGGCCTTGTCTTCGGCCAGATCCCACAGCGGGCCGTGGCCGCCTGGGTAGAACACGGCGTCGAAATCTTCGGCCTTCACGTCAGCCAAACGGCCAGTGGTGGCGAGTGCCTGTTGTGCAGCCGGATCAGCGCGGAAGCGATCGGTTTCGGCAGTCTGCGCGCTTGGCTCATCGCTTTTCGGATCGAGCGGCGGCTGGCCGCCGGCAGGCGATACCAGCGTGACGTCGGCGCCGGCGTCCTTGAAGGCGTAGTAGGGCGCGGCGAACTCTTCCAGCCAGAAGCCGGTTTTCTTGCCGGTGTTGCCGAGTTGATCGTGGGAAGTCAGAACCATCAAGATTTTCATATAGCACCCTTGGGTTGGTCTGGCATCGGCAGAAGGCGAGGGATTCGCTTGTTGTCGGTGCCGCATGAATTTGTGTGTCGGGGCGCAGCATAGTTTCCAATTAGACCAGTCGTCTAGCAATTTTTTCAGAAAATGTTTTTGCCCGTCGGTTATGGCAAACTCCCGGTCCTGAAAACTATACGACTGGTCTATTGTCTGGAATTTTGCGCACCATGAAGCCGACCTTTGACGACACCCGCCAACACTTGCTCGACACCGGCCACCGGATGATGGCCGAGAAGGGCTTCACCAGCGTCGGCCTCAACGAGATCCTGCAGACCGCCGGCGTGCCCAAGGGCTCGTTCTATCACTACTTCAAATCCAAGGAGTTGTACGGCCAGGCGCTACTCGAGGATTACTTCGTCGACTACCTCGCCGACATGGAGCGCCGCCTGACATTGCCTGGGCTGTCTGCCTTCGAGCGTTTGATGGATTACTGGCAGGGCTGGCAGAACCGCTGCACCCTCGAAGGCCACGGCGATGAATGCCTGGTGGTGAAACTCAGCGCCGAAGTCGCCGACCTGTCCGAATCAATGCGCCTGACCTTGCGCGACGGCGCCGAACGCATCGTCGCGCGCATCACCGAATGCATCGAACAAGGCCAAAATGACAAAAGCCTGCCCGAGGGCGATGCGCGGAAGTTGGCAGAGACGCTGTATCAGCTCTGGCTCGGCGCGAGTCTGCTGAACAAACTGCAGCGCACCGGACAGTCGCTGGAAACTTCGATGGCGATGACCCGGCAGCTTTTGCGAGTCTGAGCCTCGCCGCAGGTCCCTGTATGAGTGAACCACCGATCTTGATTCAATCCCCAATCCCTGTGGGAGCTGGCTTGCCAGCGATGGCGGTATATCTGCTACATCAATGCTGGATGTGCTGACCTCATCGCTGGCAAGCCAGCTCCCACAGGGATTTGCGGTGGTTGTCGCAGTTATGTCCAGGGAGTACCGGATCAGGCCACTCAACATTCAGTCAGGGGACTTTTCCTCTTCAGGCAGTTGGGCAAACCACTGCGCATACGGTGTATTGCTCACCTTGAATCGGTTGTAATCCGGGCTGCCGTCATCCCACCACACCGGCCCGCGCTCACCCAGCGCGACTTTGGCGTCGTTGACGCGAGCTCTCGCTGACTTCAACGCCTGTGCATCCTCCGCACGCTTTGCCTCTTTGACCGCACGCCGCGCTGACATGAGTTCGGCTACAAATGCCTCACGCTCGGCGGCTGGCAGCGATGGATTGCTGCAACGCCATAGCTGTTGCTTGACCACAAAATAGCGGCCATCGGGGGTGGTGGGGTACATGGGCGATATCCTGCGTGATCCAGTCTCAGACCGGGTAGGACAACTCGCCGATGAGTTTATCCAGCGTAATCGGATAATCGCGCACCCGTACGCCACACGCGTTATAGATCGCATTGGCGATCGCCGCCGCCGCGCCGCTGATACCCAGCTCACCGACGCCTTTGGCCTTCAGCGGGGTGGCATACGGGTCGACTTCATCGAGAAAGATCACTTCCTGATGGGGAATGTCGGCGTGCACCGGCACCTCGTATCCGGCCAGATCGTGATTGACGAAAAAGCCGATTCGATGATCCACCGCCAGCTCTTCCATCAATGCCGCGCCGGCGCCCATGGTCATGCCGCCAATGATCTGGCTGCGCGCGGTTTTCGGGTTGAGGATGCGCCCGGCGGCGCACACGGCCAGTTGCCGACGCAGGCGAATTTCGCCGGTCGCCGCATTGACCGCGACCTCGGCGAAATGCGCGCCAAAGGTCTGCTGGGCGACGCGCTGGGCAAGGTCTCCGTACTCCATGCGGTCCTCGCCCGTCAGCTCGCCATTGGCTGCGGCCTGAGCCAAGCCAACCTGCTGCGAGCCTGCGCGAATTTGCCCGTCGACAAACTCGGCTTGCTGCGGGTCAAACCCGACGGCGCGAGCGGCTGCTTCACGCAGTTTCACACACGCGGCATACACGCCGGCAGTGGAGGAGGCGGCTCCCCACTGGCCGCCGGAGCCCGACGATTCCGGAAACCGCGAATCGCCCAAGTGCACCACGACACGGTCCAGCGGCACGCCCATCATTTCGGCAGCGGTCTGGGCGATGATGGTGTAACTGCCGGTGCCGATGTCGGTCATGTCGGTTTCCACGGTGATGACGCCTTGACGATCGAGACTCACCCGCGCCGCAGAAGCGGTGGTCGGTGCGCCGCGAATCGCCGAGGCCAGCCCGATGCCGATCAGCCAGCCATCCTCACGGCGCTGAGCGGGTTGAGGGTTGCGCTGACGCCAGCCAAAGCGTTCGGCCCCAGTGTTCAGGCATTCCACCAACTGCCGTTTGGAGAACGGCCGCGCCGGTTGCTCCGGATCGACCTGCGAGTTGTTGAGGATGCGCAGCTGCAGCGGATCCATCTGCAGCTTTTCGGCCAGTTCATCCATGGCGATTTCCAGCGCCATCATCCCCGGTGCCTCGCCCGGCGCGCGCATCGCCGAACCCTCGGCGAGATCGAGCACGGCGAGATTCAGACGGGTCATGCGATTGGCCCCGGCGTAAAGCAATCGGGTTGACGCGGTGGCCGCTTCGGCGCGACCACCGCGCAGATTGCCCGACCAGCTCTCGTGGCCGATCGCCGTGATCACGCCGTCACGGTTGGCACCGATGCGCAGGCGCTGAATCGTCGCCGGACGATGGGTCAGGTTGTTGAACATCAGCGGCCGCGGCAGCGCGACTTTCACCGGTCGCCCGGCATGTCGAGCGGCCAGGGATGCCAACACTGCGTCGCAAAGAATCGTGCCCTTACCGCCGAAACCACCGCCGATATACGGCGAGATCAGGCGCACATCTTCCTTGGCGATGCCGAGGGTTTTCGCCAGATCGCGCACGCCCCAGTTGATCTGTTGGATCGATGTCCACAAGGTCAATTGCGTGCCACTCCAGCGGGCAATGGTTGCGTGCGGTTCCATCATCGCGTGGGCCTGGTCAGGCGTGCTGTAGTGCTGATCGATTTGCACTGGCGCAGCGTTGAAGGCGCCTTCGAAGTCACCGACGCTGGTTTGCGGCGGCGGGCCGAAACCGGCCGGTGGCGGTGGAGTGGCGGAGTCTTTCGCCGCCGCCAGATCGAATGAACCTGGTTCGGCCACGTAGCGGATGTCGAGCAAGCCGGCGGCCGCGCGGGCCTGTTCAAAAGTGTCTGCGACGACAATCGCCACGGCCTGGTGATAGTGATCGACCTGCGGCCCGGCCAAGGCCCTGGCTACGTAAAACTCGCCTTTGGCCAATGCCCCGGCGTTTTCGTAAGTGACGACGGCGATCACCCCTGACGCCTCCCGCGCTTGCGTCGAATCGATCGAGGCAATGCGCCCCTTGCCGATCCCTGCGCCGACGATATAGCCGTAGGCGGCGTCCGGCACCGCTGCGTTTTGCTCGTAGGCGTAGGGGGCGGTGCCGGTGGTTTTCAGCTTGCCGTCGATGCGGTCGGCAGGTTGGCCGATCACCTTCAGCTGGTCGATCGGATTGGAGCCGGCCGGGGTGTCGAATTTCATCTGCAAATTCCTTCCAGACAGGCTGGCGACGCACACGTAGCGCGGCGCAGCCATCGGTTGACGTCGGATCTCTACGAGCCTAGGCCATCGACGCGCCACTGATAATGCGCGGATTCAGGATGGAGTGATGAATCTCGCTCACCAATCCTGATCAACATGACAAATAGGAATACGTTTCAATTACTAATGCGACCGTATACCATGCGCGACGTTTTCACTGGCGGTTTTGCCCTTCGTTCTGGCCTATTCGTAAAGGTTTTTACCTCATGCGTCGAACTCTGCTTTCCATTTGTGTGCTGCAGGCGTTGTCTTCTTCCTCGTGGGCTGAGTCAGCCGAACCGACTTCTTCAACGCTTGAGCTGGAAGCCACCGACGTGGTCGGCACAGCGGATTACGAAAGGGCAGACGGTCCGGTGCAAGGCTATCGCGCGACGCGTTCGGCCAGCGCCACGCGCACCGACACTTCGATTCATGAAACCCCGCAGTCAATCAGCGTGGTGACCAAGGATGCCGTCGAAGACCTCGGCGCCACGCGTTTGCAGGATGCGCTGGATTACGCCGGCGGCGTCGGGCGCGCGAACAATTTCGGTGGGCAGGGCCTGACTACGTTCACCGTGCGCGGCTTCACCACGGGCGAGTTCTACCGCAACGGTTTCCCGATCAACCGTGGCTACCCGAACATGCCAGACGCCAACACCATCGAGCGTCTGGAAGTGCTGCGCGGCCCGGCGACCATGCTCTATGGCCGTGGCGACCCAGGCGGTACCTTCAACGTGGTGTCGAAACAGCCGTTGCCCGAGCGCACCGTTACGTTAGGCAGCCAGTTGAACGACCAAGGCATGAAGCGCGGCACCCTCGACGCTTCCGGGCCACTCGACGAAGAAGGGCGTCTGGCCTATCGCTTGAATGTGGTGGGCGAGGGCGGCGATACCTTCCGCGATCATGTCGAGAACGAGCGCTACGGCATCACGCCGGTGCTGACCTGGCAGGCCACCGATGCGACCAAGCTGATTTTCGAAGGCGACTTCATGCGCAACAACGCGCCGCTCGATCGTGGCGTCACGCGCTACCCGGCGCAGATCGGCACCGCCTCGCGCGATACCTTCTTTGGCGAGAAGGACGTCGGCAAGCTGCACAACGACAACAACATGGCGCAGTTGCGTTTCGAGCACATGCTCAACGATGACTGGACCCTCGGCGGTGGTTTCCAGTGGCTCGACGGCTCGCTCAAGGGCAATGCGATCGAGGCCAACGGCATTGCCGCTGACGGCCGCACGCTGGGACGCAACTTCAACTACCGCAAGCTGGAATGGACCGACAAGGACACCCAGCTCAACCTCACCGGGCATTTCGACACTGGCGGTCTGCAGCACACCTTGCTCACCGGCATCGAGTATGAAGATTACGATTACAAGTCGATCATCCAGCGCTCCAGCGGCGCGGTCAGTGCCTACCCGATCGACATCTTCAATCCGGTTTACGGCCAGCCACGCCCGGCGCTGACCCGCACGCCGACCCACGACAAAGAAAACCTCAAGACCTACGCCGCGTTCGTGCAGGATCAGGTCGCCCTGACCGACAAGCTCAAAGTCCTGGCCGGCGCGCGTTTCGAGCGCTTTGAGCATGACTATGAAACCTACGTGCCGGGCGGCAAGAGCTGGCAGGCCAGCGACAATGCCGTCACCCCGCGTATCGGCATCACCTACGATTTGACCGATACCCTGGCGGTGTACGCCAACACCGCGCGCTCGTTCAAGCCCAACACCGGCGCCAGCCGCGAAGGCGGCGGTTTCGCCCCGGAGAAAGGCAAGTCCTACGAGATGGGCGTGAAGTGGGAAGCGCTGGATCAGCAGTTGAGCGTCGACGCGGCGATCTACCAGATCGAAAAACGCAACGTGCTGACCACCGACCCGGTGGACTCCACCTTCAGCGTCGCCGCTGGTGAAGTACGCAGCCGTGGTTTCGACGTCAACGTCACCGGCAACCTCACCCCGGAGTGGCGAGTGGTCGGCGGTTACGCTTACGTCGACGCCGAGGTGACCAAGGACAACACGCTGCGCTCCGGCACCCGACTGCTGAACATCCCGAAGAACAGCTTCAGCCTGCTCAACATGTACGAGTTCCAGGACGGCACGCTCAAAGGCCTTGGCCTTGGCACCGGCCTGAAATACGTCGACGAGCGCGCCGGGCAGACCGCCAACACCGCGTTTTCCATGGGCAGTTACACCGTGGTCGACCTGCTGAGCTTCTACAAGGTCAACGACAAAGTGCGGCTCAACCTCGATGTGAAAAACATCTTCGACCGCGACTACGAAGAAGGCGCCTTCGGCAACGTTTACGCCTACCCGGGCGCGCCGCGAACCGTGCAGGTAGGGATTTCCTACACGCTGTAAATTGCCGCAGCGGTTGCCGCCGACCCATGGTGGCCTGAGAGTGGCATGTCGAAATCAGACATCGGCATGCCGCACTCAGGCTAGTTGGGCGGCGGTCGGGCCACGTAAGGTGAAGCATCATTTCGTCGGCGAAGCGTCTGCGTCGCTGCTTTCGCCTGAGTCGACTCAAGGAAATGATGATCGCCTGACGCACAGTCAGTGGCCCAAACGTCGATCATGAGAACAATAAGAACCCATGACTAGCCTGAACCCCAAGGACTCCAACGGTCAGTTGGCGCAAGGTTTCAAACCGCGTCACGTCACCATGCTTTCCATTGCCGGCATCATCGGCGCAGGACTTTTCGTTGGCTCAGGCCACGCCATCGCCGCCGCAGGACCTGCGGTGCTGCTCGCTTATCTGTTCTCCGGTCTGCTGGTCGTGCTGGTCATGCGCATGCTCGGTGAAATGGCCGTGGCGCACCCCGACACCGGCTCGTTTTCCACCTACGCCGATCAAGCCATTGGCCGCTGGGCCGGCTTCACCATCGGCTGGCTGTATTGGTGGTTCTGGGTGCTGGTGATTCCCATCGAAGCACTGGCCGCCGGTCACGTGCTCAATCAGTGGTTTCCCCAGGTCGATGCCTGGTTGTTCGCCTTGCTGTCGATCGTGCTGCTGGTGATCACCAACCTGTTCAGCGTGTCGAAATACGGTGAGTTCGAATTCTGGTTCGCCATGGCCAAGGTCATCGCGATCATCGGTTTCATCGGCCTGGGCTTTGCGGTGCTGATTGGCTGGATTCCCGAGCGCGAAGCCAGTGGCTTGAGCACGCTGATGGCCGAGCACGGCGGCTTTGCGCCGAACGGCATGTCGGCGGTGGTTGGCGCGTTCATCACCATCATGTTCAGTTTCATCGGCACCGAAGCGGTGACCATCGCCGCTGCGGAGTCGAACAACCCGGCGCAAAACATCGCCAAGGCCACGCGCTCGGTGATCTGGCGTATCGGCATTTTCTATCTGCTGTCGATCTTCGTGGTGATTTCCGTGGTGCCGTGGAATGACCCGCAGCTCGCCTCGGTCGGTTCCTACCAGCGCGCACTGGAACTGATGAACATTCCTAACGCCAAATTCCTCGTCGACGTCGTCGTGTTGATCGCGGTGGCCAGTTGCATGAACTCCTCGATCTACATTTCCTCGCGCATGCTCTATTCGCTGGGCCGACGCGGCGATGCGCCGCCGGCATTGAAGGTGACTTCGGCGGCCGGCGTGCCACGCCCGGCGGTCATTGCCAGCACGGTGATCGGCGCAGGCGTGACGTTACTCAGCTATTTCATGCCGGCCGGGCTGTTCCAGTTCCTGCTCGCCAGCTCCGGCGCAATCGCCTTGCTGGTGTATCTGGTGATCGCCATTTCGCAGTTGCGCATGCGCCGCCGACTGGAACGGGAAAAGGTCGAAATGACCCTGCGCATGTGGCTGTTTCCCTGGCTCACCTGGCTGGTCATCGCCTTCATCTGTGCGGCTTTGGCAGTGATGATGATCACCCCTGAACATCGCCTGGAAGTGACCTCGACCATTGGCTTGGCGCTGCTGATTTCCTTCGTCGGATTGATCACCAGCCGCCAGCATGGGCCGGCGGGCAGAGTGGCGGCGGTGAGCAAAGCCTAAGCAAACAACGCCTTGAGCCCACGGGAAAACCAGCCGTTCGGGCTCGAAGGCAGATGCTCACGTTGATTGAATGAGCCCGTCAACGCGCAGGTTTCACCGGCGAGCGAGCCCATCAGTTGCGGCAGCAAAAAACTGCGTTCGCATTCGCTGGCGGACAGTCCGGTTTTCTCTTGCGGCCAAACGACGCTGGTTTCGGCAAACGGCTTCATGGCACACCTCCTCAACATTCAAACATCCAGCACCAGGGTGTCGCTGCCCTGCGCCGGGGCGGCGCAGCAGATCAGCACTTCGTCATCCGCCAGACGCATGGCCGGCGGGGTGAGGTAATGCACCTGGCCGCTGGTAAGGCGGGTTTTGCAGGTGCCGCAGGACCCGCCGCGACAGCTGAACTCCGGATTCAAGCCACGCGCCTCGGCCAGTTCGAGCAAGGTGCCGCTGCCCGGTTCCCAGCGTGCTTCCTTGCCGGACGTGGCAAACAACACCTTGACCGGTTCTTCGGCGACCGGTACTTGCGGCGGCGCCGGGGTACTGATTTCGACATCGCGGATCAGCGTCGACGGGCCGAAGGTTTCGGCGTGGATGCGATCGTCCGGGATGCGCATTTTGCGCAGGCCGTCGTACAGCGCCTGGGTAAAACTGCCCGGGCCGCACAGGTAGAAATCGTAGTCATCCAGCGGCAGCAGGCTCTTCAGCAAGGCGATGTCGATGCGCCCGGCATGATCGTAACCCTGCGCTGTTGCTTCCAGCGGCGGCTGGCTGACCACGCGCAGCAACTTGACCTTGTCACCGGCGCGTGCAGCCAAGGCATCGATTTCTTCGCGAAAGGCCAGATCCTCGACGGTGCGACTGCTTTGCACCACCCAGGTCGGGCGCATGCGGCTGATGCGTTTGCCCTGATAGACCACCTCGCGCAGCATCGACAGCAACGGCGTCACCCCAACCCCGGCGGCCAATAGCACCAGTGGCCGGCGTTCGGTGGCGTCAACGGTGAAATCGCCTTGCGGCGCGCGGGCTTCGATCAAATCCAATGCCTGAACGCGATCATGCAGATGCGAGGATACCGAGCCATCGCGTTTGACGCTGATACGCAGAAACTCGTCCGACGGCGCGCTGGACACGCTGTAGGTGCGGATCGACGCGGCGTCCTGGCCGTCGAGCAAGACCTTGATCGGCAAGTGCTGGCCCGGTTCGAAGCGCGGCAGGCCGAAGCCGTCGTTGGCTTGCAGGTAAAAGGAGCGGATCTGCGGACTCTCATCGACCACCCGCGTGACGTGCAGCGCGCGCCATTGATTGCGCAGCGCCTCGGCCTGCAAACGCTCGCGGGTCTGCTCCCAGCTGCCGGTCATTTGCGAATTGGGCGAATCGCCTTGCGGCTGCTCGGCCCAGCGTAGTGGCAATGCGGCCTGACGGTAAACGATGCGCTGCGGCTTGAAGCGCCACAGACGCTCGGCGCCCTGGAACGCGGCGATTTGCGGATCGTCGAGCAGCACTTCTGCGCTGCCGGTCATCTGCAACAGATCGCCGCTTTCAAAATCGATGAAGGTCAGCCCGGCGCGCGGGTTGAGCAGGATGTTGCCCAAGGTGTTGAAGAACAGATTGCCGGAGAAATCCGGGATGGTCAGGGTGCCGTCCTCGTCCATATGGACGAAACCGGATTTGCCGCCGCGATGGGACACATCGACTTGCCGCTCACCGTCGCGCACCACGTAAGTGGCCACGTAGAACGAATCGGCGGCGGTGATCATGTCGCGCACCAAGGGTTCGCTGACAGGCAGGTCGAGCGCGGTGTCGGTGGTTTCGTCGACGAACGCGTAATGGCGCAGATTGATGTAGCGCGGGCAGTTGCCGTAAGCCTGGGTCACGCCGATCTCAAGAATGTTGTCATCGCGGCGGCTGATGTTGCCGTTCATGCGATTGCGCCGACGGGTGTGCAGCTCGATGCCGAGCATGCCGATCGCGTCGCCGGGCTGCAGGCCTTGATTGGCCGGGTCATTGGGCTGGGCGTCAAGTTTGATCTTCAGAACCTGTGGTGACGGCGAATCCATGAACCCCGGTTGACCGGTGCGCAGCGTCGCCCACGGGTCGCCCTGGCCATCAACGGCGCCGAGCACGACGAAGGGCAGTTGCGCATAGAACTCGCGGTGCTGATCCGGCATCCAGTCGCGGGCCAGTTGCCGCTGGCCGACACCGACCATCATCTCCACCGCGCCGACGGCACGTTGCAGGGTCAGCTCACCTTCATGCCAGGGCGAGGGCTGCGGTTTCGACGCTGTGTCCATTTCGATTCTCCTCGGGTGCAAACGGGCCGGTGAGCCGCCAGGGGCTGAAGCTCAAGTGGGCTCATGTTCGCCCTCGGCCGGTTGCGAGGGAATGGCCAGAAACTGCAATCCACTGTTTCACGCGGTGAAATGATCCCTACGCGCGCCTAAGGACGAGGATGATTATTTCACTGGCTGAAATGCTCGATTGTATTTGCTGAGGATTCCGCGATTTGCGGCAGGGGAGCAGGATGAGCCCATCGACACGATCAGCGGGTCGACCTCAAATAATCCAGGAGCACGTCATGTCTCAGTCAGCCGTCAAACTGTATCGCCATCCGTTGTCCGGCCACTCGCATCGCGTCGAGTTGATGCTGTCCCTGCTGAATGTTCCGACCGAACTGGTGTTCGTCGACCTGATGAAGGGCGCACACAAAACCCCTGAATTCCTCGCCCTCAACCGTTTCGGCCAGGTGCCGGTGATTGATGACAACGGCACGGTGCTCGCGGATTCCAACGGCATTCTGGTTTATCTGGCGAGCAAATACGGCAACGGCCAGTGGCTGCCGAGCGATCCGGTCGAGCAAGCCAAGGTGCAACGCTGGTTATCGGTAGCTGCCGGGCAGATCAGCTCCGGCCCGGCCACGGCGCGCTTGATCACGGTGTTCGGCGCCGGTTACGACGCGGCTGATGCGATCAAGCGTTCCCACGCTTTATTGCAAGTGATGGAAGACGAGTTGGCCAACAGCGCATTCCTTGCCGGCGACAAGGCAACCGTCGCCGATGTGGCCGCCTACACTTACGTCGCCCACGCACCGGAAGGCAATGTCTCGCTGGACGAATATCCGAATGTTCGGGCGTGGCTGGAACGGGTCGAGGCGCTGCCGAAATTCGTCGGCATGCAGCGCACAGCGGTGGGCCTGCAAAGCGCTTGATATCAGCACACGCCAAAAAACCTTGTGGGAGCAGGCTTGCCCGCGATAGCGGTGGGTCATTCAACGGTGATGTTGACTGACAGAATGCCTTCGCGAGCAGGCTCGCTCCCACGGGTTTGGCGTCAGCTGTCCCATCCATGCATTGGAAGACACTGTCTCGCTGGAGGAATATCCGAATGTGCGGGCGTACTGGCGGGAGTTGAAGCATTGCCCAAATTTAACTGTGTACACCAAACCCTGTGGGAGCGAGCCTGCTCGCGAAAGCGGTGTGTCATGCAACGGTGATGTTGACTGACGGAAAGCTTTCGCGAGCAGGCTCGCTCCCACATGATTTCACTGTGTTTTCGAGGTTTTTTACAGGTCCCCAGCTATGGATCGTTTTCAGGAAATGCGCATGTTCCTGGCCGTGGCCGAGGAGGGCGGCTTTGCGGCGGCGGCCCGGCGCTTGAACACCTCGCCCCCCAGCGTCACCCGCGCCATTGCCGCGCTGGAACAACGCATCGGCACGCGTCTGTTGTCGCGCACCACGCGCAGCCTGCACCTGACCGAAGCCGGGCATCGTTATCTGGACGATTGCCGAAGAATTCTGTGCGACGTCGACGAAGCCGAAGAGGCCGCTGCCGGCAGTTATCGGGTGCCGTGCGGGCACTTGAGCGTGACCGCGTCGGTGTTGTTTGGCGAGTTGTTCATCGCGCCGTTGCTGGCGCAATACGTCGATGCGTTTCCTTCGGTGCATCTGAAGGCTTTGCTGGTTGATCGCGTGGTGAACATGGCGGAAGAGGGTATCGATGTCGCCGTGCGCATCGGCCATTTGCACGAGAACAATCAGCATGCAATCAAGGTCGGCGAGGTCCGCCAAGTGATCTGCGGCACCCCCGATTACTTCGCCCGCTATGGCCGACCGCAACATCCGAACGAGCTGAGCCGCGCCAATATCGTCATGTCGTCCGCCAGTCATTTGCTCAGCGATTGGCAATTCGCCCATGCCGACGGGCCGTTGAGTTTTCGCTTCGAGCCGCGTCTGGTGGTCACCGCGAATCAGGCGGCGATCAACATCGCCAGTTCCGGTTGGGGCATTACCCGGGTGCTGTCTTATCAAGTCGCCAGCCAGGTTGCGGCCGGTGAACTGGAATTGGTGTTGCAGGCCTATGAGCCGCCGGCGTTACCGGTGCAACTGGTCTATCTGAAACATCCGCGCGTACCGGCGAAGGTTCGCACGTTTGTCGATTTCCTCAGCGAACGTCTACAACATCATCCAGCGCTGAAAGCCGTGAACAGGGTTCACGGCTAAGGCTTCAAGGGTTCAACTCAGCGCTGGATCACTTCGCGGCCGCAGCGGTTTCGATCAGGCTGGCAACGGCTTTCGGGTTCGACACCATCACCACGTGCGACGCGCCTTTGACCACGACGGTCTGCTTGGAGTGCGCGCGCTCGGCCATGAACGCCAGGGCTTGCGCCGGGATGTTCTTGTCCTGGTCCCCGTAGACGAAGTACGACGGCACGGTTTTCCATGCAGGCTCGGTGGCGGCTTCGTTGAGCGCGGCGACGGTCACCGGGCGCTGGGTGGCGGCCATCAACTTCGCATCTGCCGGGGAAACATCAGCTGCGAACTGCTCATGGAATTTGTCCTGCTGGATGTACAAATCCTTGCCACCATCGGCCAGCTCAACCGGGGCCGACAGGGTCGGGCCAAGAGTGCTGCCAGGGAAGCGGCCGGACAATTCGGCTGCGGTTTCACCCTTTTCCGGAGCGAACGCAGCGACGTACACCAGCGCTTTGACATTGGCATTGCCGTAAGCGGCTTCGCTGATCACCGGGCCACCGTAAGAGTGGCCGACCAACACCACCGGAGTTTTCACGCTGGCCAGCACATCCGCCACCGATTGCGCATCACTCTTGACCGAGCGCAGCGGGTTGGCCGCAGCGATCACCGGATAGCCATCCTTCTCGAGAATCTTGACCACGCCGTTCCAGCTGCTCGAATCGGCGAATGCGCCGTGTACCAGCACCACGGTAGGTTTGACCGGTGCGGCGAACGCGGCGGTGGCGCCAAACATGGCAGCGGTGAGGGCGAGGGTAGCGAAGACTTTGTTCATGGTGATGTCCTGTCGATTGATTAAGGTAGGAATGGAAGCGACAGGGGTATTTAGCGCGCTAAATGTGTCAGTTGTGTGTGCGCACGGCCGAACTTCGCATGCGTGTGTATCTGTGTCGGCAAATGCTACACGCTGATACAAAGCGACCCATCCGCTCAGATCGCGCGGCGGATCTTGCCCGGGGTCTCGCCGTAGGTTTCCTTGAATTTCTTGCTGAATGCAGCTTGCGACTGGTAGCCGACCTGCACGGCAATGTCATTCAGGCCCAGATGCGAACGGCTGAGCAGACTGAACGCCAGCTCCATGCGCAACTGGGTCAGCAACACCCACGGCGATACGCCAGCCACCCTGGCGAAGGTGCGCATGAACGTTGCACGGGACATGTTCGCGGTGTCGGCCATGGCTTCGATAGTCCATTCGTGCGCCGGGTCGGCCAATATCGCCTGACAGGTGCGGCCGAGGCGCTGGTCGCCGAGGAGCGCCAGGGTACTTTTGTCGTGATCGGCACGCGCCAGGTGCGCACGCAGGATCAAGGTGAACAACGCTTGGGACAGTGAATCGAGGAGGAACCGCGCGCCCGGCTGTTCGCTGTCGGCTTCGCTGCGCAACAGCGCAATCAGGGCGGTCAGCGGCTGATCGACCGGCAGGCCATCGTTGGCAATCAACAGGTAATCGGGGAGGGCAGCGAACAGCATCGATGCGCGGTTGTAATGAAAGCCACCGCAGAGCATGTCCAGATCGGCGCTCGCGCCACCCAGCCGATAGATCGGCAACACCCCGCCGGGAATCAGCGTTGGCAGCATTGGCGCTACATCTTTACCGCCGCTGTGCAGCACATGCGGCGTGCCCCGTGGCAACAACAGAATATCGCCGGCGCGCATCGCCAGGCGTTGTCCGCTGGCCAGTTCTACCCGGCACTCACCTTTGAGCACGACGTGATAGGGCGCCTTGCCCAAGGCTTCCTGTTGATGATCGCGCGCCCAGTCGCCCTGGAACTGGCAGCGCAGATCAAGACTGCCGCGCACGTTGGCCAGGCTGATGAGCTTATCGAGCGAGTTCATTGGCACCCATCACGAAGGAATCCCCAAAGTTGAGACGATTGAGCAAGACGTTGAGCATGACCGACAAAAGCGCGATTCGATAGCACCGCAGACTGACTCCACTTTCATTGATCTGGAGACGTCGCATGTTCACCTCAATCAACGCCGGACTACAACAGCTCGGCAAACTCGATCGCCTCGGCATCCCGCTGATGCGCGTGGCCATCGCCATCGTATTCCTGTGGATCGGCGCGTTGAAATTCGTCCCGTACGAAGCCGACAGCATTACGCCTTTCGTCGCCAACAGTCCGGTGATGTCGTTCTTCTACGAGCACCCGCAGGAATACAAGGCGCACCTGACCCATGAGGGCGAGCTGAACGCCGACAAGCGCGCCTGGCAGACCGCGAACAACACCTACGGTTTTTCCACCGGGCTTGGCGTGGTGGAAATTCTCATCGGTCTGCTGGTCCTGTCCAACCCGCTTTCCCGCCGCACCGGCCTGCTCGGTGGCGCGCTGGCGTTCGCTACGCCGCTGGTGACCCTGAGCTTTCTGGTCACCACGCCTGAAGCCTGGGTCGCTGCGCTGGGCGATGGTCAGCATGGCTTTCCCTATCTGTCCGGTGCCGGACGACTGGTGCTCAAAGACGTCCTGATGCTCGCCGGAGCGCTGCCGGTCATGGCCGATTCCGCGCGCCAATTGCTGACTGAACGTCAGGCCTGAATTCCTCATCCTTTATAGAGAGATCACACGATGAAAACGTTTATTGCTTTGACCCTGGCCATCCTCGCCGGCAACGTGTTCGCTGCCACCGAAACTGTGCAGACCGGCGTGCCACTGGATATCGCCAAAACCATCAGCATCACCGACACCAGCGCCGCCTGCGGAATTGTTCCGGTGGAGGTCGTCTATGAAGACAGCCACGGTCAGCGGCATGTCGCCACTTACAGCGTTTTAGGCGATGGCTGCGGTGGCGATTAGCTCAGGTTTGGCCCATAACTGCAGCGGACTCGAATTGCTCAGTCCGCTGCAGCGTTTCCGGAACGCCGATCAATAGCAGCAGAAACGCTGCCCCTGCAATTGCGGCAAGGGTCAGGAATGCCGCGCTGTAACCGGCGGCCTCGACGACAAATCCGGCCAGCCCATTGCTCAGCGCCGCGCCAAGGCCAAATGCTGTGGTCAGCGCGCCGAGGCTGACATTGAAATGCCCGGAGCCGAGGGTGAGATCCTTGACCATTACCGGGAACAGCGCGCCGAACAAACCAGCGCCGACACCGTCGAGCAACTGCACGGCGACCAGCCAGTACGGATCATCCGAGAAGGTGTAGAGCAAGCCACGCAGCGGGAGGATCAGAAAACCCGCCAGCAATAACGGTTTGCGCCCCCAGACATCGGCTTTCGCGCCGGCCAGCAACGCCATTGGCACCATGACCAGTTGCGCGGCTACGATGCACGCTGACGTCAGCGGTGTGGCCAGGTGCAAATTGGCTTGGGCGAGTTTCTGGCTCACCAGCGGCAGCATCGCCGCGTTGGCCAAGTGGAACAGCGCGCAGCACAGGGCAAACATCAGAAGCGGGCGATTGCTCAGCAGTACCTTGAAGCCGGACGGCTGATGGCTTCGATCGCCAGGCTGCAAACCGCGCGCGACGTCGTGATCTATCGCTTCTGCCGAGACGAACAGCACGGCAATCACGCTGGCCAGCGCCATGACCGCCATCAGATAAAACACCGCCACCGGACCGAACAAATAGGCAAACAAGCCGGCCAATAACGCCGCGCACGCGTTGCCGGCGTGGTTGAACGTCTCGTTGCGACCGGTACGCCGGGTGAATGCTCGCGGGCCGGTGATGCCCAGGGTGATCGCGGAGATGGCCGGGGCAAAAATAGATGCTGCCGCCGCGCTCAAGGCTTGGGTCAACGCCACCAGACTGAATGAAGTAATGAACGGCAGCACCAGGCAACTCGCCGTCACCAACAGCGCGGCGATGATGATCAGCGCCCGTTTCGCCCGGCTGCTGTCAACCAGCGCACCGGCCGGTGTCTGCGTGACCAGCGCGGCGATACCGGCGAGGGTCATGACTACACCGATGCTGGCCGGGTCCCAGTGGTGCACGGCGAGCAAGTAGATGGCGAGGTACGGCCCGAGGCCGTCGCGGACATCGGCGAGAAAGAAATTCAGACTGTCCAGCGAGCGGTTGTTGCGGCGATCGAGATGGCTGATCACGGGGGGCAGTCTCTTGAAAGTGAGGTCTGCGTAAATGTATCAACCTCGGCAAACCTAATGACCGAAGCGGCGGGGGATTAGTTGCAGGACGGCGGAGCAGTTGCTGCTCCGCAGATATTCAAGCGTCAGGCGTTTGCAGTACTTCGATCCATAACGCGCCTTTGCCGGAGGCCGCTTCACCGACACGCTTCAGCGCGCCATCCTTGCTCACCGCGTACGTACCGACCTTGGCGCTTTTCTCGCCCGTCACCAGCAGCCAGCGGCCATCGGGGGAGAAGGCGATATTGCGTGGTTGTTGTTCCTGCACTGAGTAGTTATCGAGGAACTTCAGTCCTCCGGTTGCCGGATCCACGGTAAATGCCGAAACGCTGCTGCTGGTGCGCTCACTCATCAGCAGCAGTTTTCCATCCGGCGACATGCGCAGGTCGGCAGCCCAGATGCGCGGGGTCGGATCGTCTTTCAAATCGTTGTTGCGCGCATCCCGAACTTCGCCGTGGGCCAGTTGCAAACGCTCGGGAATGCCGTTGGCCACAGCGATTTGCGTTAACGCGCCGCTGGCGTCGTTGATTGAAAACGCAGTCACGGTGCCGCTCATTTCACCGACCACGTAAAGGAATTTGCCGTTCGGCGAGAACGCCAGGTGCCGAGGGCCGGTGTTGTCCGGGACGCTGACCGAGCCGTTGCCGATCGGGCTGAGTTCGCCAGTCTTGGCATCCAGGCGATATTGCAGCACCTTGTCGGTGCCCAGGTTGCCGGCATAGGCAAAGCGATTGCTCGGCTCGGTGCGAATTGAATGGGCGTGCAGGCCGGTCGGATAACGCAGGATGTTGGCGGAAGGTTGCTGATCCTCGCCGATCTTTTGAACGCTGAGCGCATCGGCGCCGTAGGACGCGGCGAGCAGGTACCGACCTTTTCGATCGGTCGACAGGTAGGCCATGCTCTCTGCCAGGGGCGCTTGGGTGAATTTTGTCAGGCGACCGCTTTGGCGATCGATCCGGTAACCCAGCACCTGAAAGGGTTTGACGCGCAAGGCTGCAAACAGCACCTTGCCATCCGGGGAGAGAGCCATGGGATTGACCTGATCACCGGCCTGAATCTGCTCAACGAGGGTGAGCGCGCCATTGCTCTGATCAAGGCGATACTGCGAGATCAGACCGTCACCGGGGCTTGAGATGTAGGCATAGGTGGCGGCATTGGCCGTCACGCTCAACGTGGAGGCGAGCGCAGCAATCAAGAGCGTTCTGTTCATCATTTTAGCCTTATTGTTGTTGTGATCAGTCATCCTATGAGTGATTGGCGAAGGCTTCAATGTCTATTTCATGGAGCTGGAACGTCGCCTAGCCTGGTTTTATAGACGCGTATTAGAGGATGTTGATCAGCAGAAATGATCGAGCAGCACGGTAATCAGCGAGTTGTGAAACATTTTTACATACTCTCCTGTTAGCCTTGTTGTACGACATCCTACCTAATGTGCGCACTGCATCAATTCTCACAAAAACAATAACGGAGATACCCCTATGACGAGCATGGCTCCACTCGATCATCAGGCCGCTGCGAAACCGCAAAACCTGTTCCTGCGAACGCTGAAACTGCTCGGCCCCGGCATTATCGCCGTGCTGTCGTGGCTCGGTGCGGGTGACCTGATCACATCCTCCGTGGCCGGTGCGAACTACGGCTACGCCATGATGTGGGTGCTGGCGGTCTCGCTGTTGCTCAGGTACCTGATCGTCAACATCATTGCCCGGTTCCAGCTGTGCAATAACCAAGGCATGACCATTCTGCAGGGCTACGCCCAGCTCAACCCGGTGTTCGCCTGGTTCATGCTGGTTTATGCCCTGTTGATGGGGCACTTGATGAACGCCTACATGATCAAGGGGGCAGGGGAGTCACTGGCGATGCTGTTCAAGATCGATCAGCCATTGCTGTGCTCGGTGGCGGTGGTGCTGGCGGTCTGGATGCTGGTCGGGCGCAACATCTACACGATGATCGAAGGCGTAATGAAGCTGCTGCTGGCGATCATGACCCTGGCGTTCATCGCTTTGGCGGTGATGTCCGGCCCGGATGTCAGCGGCATCATCAAAGGCACCATCGGCTTCAGCATTCCGCCGGACGAAGGCGTGCATGGCGCGTTGCTGGTGGCGGTCTCGGTAATCGGCGCGGTCGCCGGCTCGATCGCCAACTTCGTGCACCCCTATGTCATGCGCCAGAAAGGCTGGACCGGGCCGCAGCACAAGCGCATTCAGCGTAACGATCTGCTGTTTGCGGTGTTCGTCGGGATCATCATCAACCTGGCGATCTGGATCGTCGGTGCGGAAATCCTGCGGCCCAACGGCATCGAGGTGAAAACCTTGGGCGATCTGGGCAAGGCGCTGGAAATCTTCTTCGGCCCGATCGGCTGGTACGTGTTCTTCATCGGTGTGTTCGCGACCCTGTTTGCCAGTATTTCAGGCAAGACCACGGCGTTTCCGATGCTGATCACCGATGCCTTCCAGCATGTTCGTCCTGAGCGTCGCGAGAAGTACGGCAAAGAGTTTCATCATGACCCGATGCACAAGTGGTTCATGCTGTTCATCCTGGTCACGCCGCTGATCTGGTCGATGCCGGGCATGCCGGATTTCGTCACCCTGACCATTGGTGTCAGCGCATTGAACATCATTGGTTTGCCGGTGATTTCCCTAGGCTTGCTGATCATGTCCAACCAGAAATCGTTGCTGGACAAGCAATATCGCAACAACCTGTTTGAAAACATCGCGCTGCTTTTCGCTACCGGGCTGGCGCTCTGGGTAGCGTTTCAGTTGGGCGTTGATCTGTTCACTTGATGACGAAAAGTCGAGGGGGCACACGCCCCCTCGAATCGCCGCTTACAACGGCACATCCATTTCGATTCTGCGCCAGGCGGCTTCGGAAAAGCTGTATACCGAGAAGGCGATCAGCCCCAAGGCCATCAGCATCAACAGCACGCCGCCTGCCGGCAGATGCTGCAAAGCATCCAGTGCTTCCTTCATGCCGGGTGGATTGGTCGCTTGGTAAACCGAGCCGCTGACCGCCATCAACACTGCAATCTCGATAAACACCACGCCTCGGGCGATCAAGCCAAAGCGCGACACCGGGCGCACGTAACGCATCACTTCGTCATCCGCTTCGAAGTACTTCTCGAACGAGGCCTTCCAGCCTTTGATGATGTGGGCGATACCGACACCGAGCGGGATCAGCGCGATCAGGTAGATCAACAGGTTCGAATGCTCGAATGACAGCAGCTGCGCGAGCAGATCCTTGGTCTTGCCATCGCCGGAACCGCCGGAACTCCTGAGGCCACTCACCAACAGACCCAAGGCAAAGAAGGCCAGCGCCGCGTTGACCAGACCGCCGGCGAGCAAACCTGCGCGAATGACCAGGCCTTTGAACTCGCTGCCGTGGTGGTCGACATCGCGGATCGCTTGCAGCGCACGCCAGGCGGCGAAGGCCAGCAGGCCGGCGACCACAACACCGATCAGCACGTAGCCGAAGGGCTGGCTGAGCAACGCTTCGAGGCTTTTGTGACTGTCTTTCGGTTTGGTGGAGTCGTGCGCCGCCAGCAGCGCGAAGATGCCGATGATCAGATACAGAACGCCGCGCGCGGCGTATCCGCCTCGGGCAAGCAGGACAAGTGTGTGTTGAGTGGACATGGGATTTACTTCCAGGGAATCGATGTGAAGCAGACCCGTGGACGGAGCAGGGGTTCGATAAATGCGTCGCCGGTGGGCGACGCGCGCTTTATCAGCCTGCCATTCAGCGCTCGCCTTGCTTCGGCGTCATAACGGCGTGGTCAGCGAAAACGGAATGCGCAGCTCTTCGACCGGCCCTGAATCCCGGCCGCACATTTCGTCGTGCACGCATTGCTGCACCAGCACGCAGGGAAACGCCGGCACGGTTTGCAGCAAGTCGCGAAGGTGGGTGATTGAACGCAGGTGCATTGGCTTGGCCGCGTCATCGAGCAAGGTGAACTGGCCCTGATCTACGCGAATTCTCGCCAGATAAAATCCACCTTCGAGTGACAGCAGCTCCAGTTCGCGAACTTCACTGTTGGCCGCACGTTCGGTGAGGGTTTGCAGATTCATGCTTCACTCCTTGCCTACCAGGGCAGGCGTTCTCCATCGTAGGCGAAGAAATGGCCGCTATCGGCCGGCGTCAGCGTGTCAATCAGACTCAGTAATTGCGCAGCGGCAATGTCTGCCGGGCGGGCGCTTGCGGCTCCGCGAAAAGGTTGCGACAACGGCGAGACCACCGTGCCCGGGTGCAGGCTGAGCAAGCGACTCTGCGGTCGCGTGCGCGAAAGCTCGATGGCGGCGGTCTTGATCAGCATGTTCAGCGCAGCCTTGGAGGCGCGATAGGCGTACCAGCCGCCCAAACGGTTGTCGCCGATGCTGCCGACTTTTGCCGAAAGCATCGCCATCGCGCCTTGAGGTGCAAGCAATGGCAGAAAGTCGCGCAGCAGCAATGCAGGCCCCAGCGTGTTGACTTGAAACACGGCCTGCAGCGACTCGGCTTCGATTGCGCTGTAGCTTTTTTCCGGCTTGATCCGGTCACGATGGAGGAGGCCGGCCGCGTGAATGATCAGGTGAAAGGGCGCTTCGCCTGCCAGTTCGGCGGCGGCGCTGGCGATCGTTTCGGGCTGCTCGAGGTCGAGCTTCGGCACAGTTTTGCGTCCCAGCGTACGGACGCTGGCGCAGCGTGGATCCTGCTTCAAATGTTGGCAAAACGCCGTGCCGAGGGCGCCACTGGCGCCGATCACCAAGGCGCGATAACCGTCGCCGAACGAGGCCAGGGTCAACCCACTGCTCATGGGTTCGCTCCAGCGTTCTGGCGCCGGAAGAACACCGTCACCTGACCGACTTCGAAACCCCACTTGGACATACGGGTGCGGTTGATCAACGTGTCTTCGTCGACCAGGTACATCCAGTCGTCCATGCTCATCTCGTAGGTCGAATCATCAACTGGCAGGTTCAGGCGATAACGCCAGTGGAAGGTGTTGCCTGCGATCTGGCCCTGAGCAACTCCGACCACATCATGCGCGCGACCGCTCCACTGACCATTGCCCCCGGGAGTGAGGGTCCAGACTCGGCGTTCACGGGTGCCGTCGCTGTAACGGAAGCGCTCGTCGAGGATCAGGTTTTCACCTTCACGACGGCTGGCGATATCAACCTCGAAACGCTTGACCACTTCGCCGTTGCGTTTCTGAAACATCCCCCAGGCTTTGACGGGCTGGCTGAAGAACTGCTCCAGACTCAATGCCGGTTGCTGATCCGCATAACGAGCAACATCGACACTGCCGCAGCTTGCAATGCTGAGCGCCAGTCCTAACAGCAGCAGAAATCGGGTCATCTTCCTACTCCTTGTGCTTGTACAGTTAACAGGCTGTGTATAGGCCTAGCGCCGGCCGATGAGCTGGAGAAATTCCTGCCGCGTCGTCGAGCTGTCGCGAAAGGCACCGAGCATGACCGAGGAGGTCATGATCGAATTCTGCTTCTCGACACCGCGCATCATCATGCACATGTGCCTGGCTTCAATAACCACCGCGACACCGGCAGCATCGGTGATCTGCTGGATCGCCTGAGCAATCTGCCGAGTAAGGTTTTCCTGGATCTGCAGGCGCCGCGCGAACATGTCGACCACCCGCGCCACCTTCGAAAGCCCCAACACCCGGCCAGTGGGGATATACGCCACATGCGCCTTGCCGATAAACGGCAGCATATGGTGCTCACACAGCGAATAGAGCTCGATGTCGCTGACGATCACCATCTCATCGCCCTGCGACTCGAACAGCGCACCGTTGGTGACGTCTTCCAGGCTCATCGCGTAACCGTTGCACAGGTATTGCATCGCCTTGGCGGCGCGCTGGGGCGTGTCCAGCAAACCCTCGCGTTCCGGGTTCTCACCGACGCCAACGAGGATTTCACGGTAATGGCTGGCTAGTAGTGGGCTCATTCGGGTTACTCGTGGCGGTGCGGGTTAAGGACACAGTCGGGTGAAAAGGTTGTACGCATACAGGTTGGCTGTATAGGTTTTATTCAAGATAGGCCGAAAAAAATCAACTGACAATGAATCGGTGATTTTTTTGTGCGGGTTTGGGATTTCAGGCAGGACAAACCTGGGGTCAGGTTTGGTGAGCGGCTTGCGTGGCGCCGATGTGCGGGCGTCTCAGCTCATAGCTGCCGGTGGCGGATGGCAGCTATCGGCCAGAGCGTACGCCCAGCGAACTTTTTTCAACCCAAAGCGCTCGTCATCATGTTCAAGTATTATTGCGTCGATGCTCGGACTATTCATAGGTAGGTTGATGCATGGCCAGAAGCATTAGGCTTCAACAGAAACTTCATTCAAAGTATCTCATTGAGGTAGCGGGAGAGGTGGTGCTTGATGACTGCCTTGTTGAAAAGCTATGGGCGCTCAACAGAGGTGACAGGTTTGAGTTGAACTCACGCTCCATCGGTTTTGGACCTGTTCAAAAATACCGCTTGGAATACGCGATAACGAGAGGCCCCATTCCTGGGCATTGGCTCTACAAAGAATTTGACCCAAAGGAACTGACATTATTTTTTACGGCAAAAGACTTTGCCGGCATTTGCCATGGCTGGACCTTGTTTGACGAGTGACCATTCACGGTTCGCTGCCTGGGAGGCAGCTTCCGGCCAAAAACAGTCATTCAGGTATGCCGATAAAACCATAATCGGCCATACGTAGATGGATGGAAATTTATTGCCTCAGCGAGCTTGCAAGAGCGAGCCAACCAGCGAGCCTTTGACCTATCGAGTACTCGACACGCTAGCTTGTCTGGACGGGTTTTAAGGTTGTCAGAGTTCTTGGGTTGCCATAATCGGATGCACGAGAATCGGCCACGCGAGTGATGAACTCACGTACCCATTTGAAGCCGGCGTGCCCATCCGACCGCTCATGCCAGAACAAGCCAATCGCAAAACCTTCCACCGGCAAGGGAGGGGCTACGCACAGCAGTTGCTCGCTGCGACCGTCTACAAGACGACTTGGAACCAGGGCCACACAATCCGACTGCGCGACCAACTCCGGTACTGGAAGAAATGACGACGCTGAATGAACGACGTTACGCCGCAGCCCGTGCGCTACCAAGGCGTGATCCACCGAGGTAGAGAAGCCTCCGCCGCGCAGTGACACCACGACATGTTCCAGCTGCGCGAACTCATCCACGGTCAGGCCCGCGCGCAGGCTTGGATGCCCACGACGCCCGATCAGCACGTAACTCTCATCATAGAGGTGTTGCGAGTGCAGTGCGGGCGGAACCCCGTTCATGTTTATCACGGCCAGATCCACCTCGCCGCGGGTCATCTGCAGCTCCAGCTGTGGTACGTCCAGGACGCGCAGTGCGATGCGGACACCCGGCGCTTCGCGTCGCATGGCGACAACGAGATGTTTGATCAAAACCGCCTGCACGTAATCCGTGCAGGCGATTGATACCGTCAGGCTCGCCGTCGCGGGCTCGAAATTCAGATGAGTAGTGACGGTCGCCCTTACCTGGTCAAGTGCCTGGCGAAGCGGCACGAGCAGCTCCAAGGCTTTGACGGTGGGCGTCATTCCACGCTGCGCGGGGATCAGAAGAGGGTCGTTGAAGACGTCGCGCAGACGGCTCAACTGAGCGCTGACTGCTGGCTGGCTCAAATGCAGACGAGCGGCAGCCCGGGTCACGTTCTGCTCAATGAGAAGGGCCTCCAACGTCACAAGCAGATTTAGATCAAGGCGTCTGGTATCCATCGATCTTATGTTAGCAGCAAAATTTTGCGATTTCACAGATGGCCCGAGCCCCGCGACACTCCTTCGAAATCACAGCGGAGCCGTCCTTCATGTCGAAAAAAGTACTGATCATCTATGCCCATCCCGAGCCTTCGTCGCTAACGCGGCAACTGGTGGATGTGTCTGTTGAATGCTTGACTGCGCAAGGACACGAGGTCCTGCAATCCGATCTATACGCCATGGGCTGGAAAGCGATATTCGACGAGCACGACTTTCCTCAGCGGGCCAACCCTCAGCGGCTCTCGTTCGGAGCAGAGTCCGCCCACGCCTATCGTCATCGCAGCCAAAGCCCTGACGTGGCGGCGGAGCAAGACAAGGTTCTAGCGGCAGACGTAGTCATCTTCCAGTTTCCGCTCTGGTGGTACGGCATGCCTGCCATCATGAAGGGATGGATAGATCGCGTCTGGGCAGCCGGACTCGCCCACGGCTACAAGGACGCTGGCAACGCCTACCGCTATGGTGACGGCGCTTTCAAAGGCAAGCGGGCCATGTTGTCAGTCGCTGTCGGCGGCCCCGCAGAAGACTACTCG
The DNA here is from genome assembly GCF_030687105.1 of Pseudomonas sp. FP1762. Taxonomy (NCBI): domain Bacteria; kingdom Pseudomonadati; phylum Pseudomonadota; class Gammaproteobacteria; order Pseudomonadales; family Pseudomonadaceae; genus Pseudomonas; species Pseudomonas sp. FP1762. Next base: position 3,126,756 of record NZ_CP117458.1, on the reverse strand, counting down.
CCGCGCGGCATCAACGGACCACTCGAGCAATTGCTGTTTCCGATCACGCACGGCTCGCTCTACTTTCCTGGGTTCGATGTGCTGCCGACGTTCGCCATATACGGCACTGGCAACTTGACCGCCGCAGATGCCGTCGCAGCTAAAGAGGCTTGGCGCACCCGACTCGAGGATTTGTTCACAGATGCGCCAATACCCTTCCGGCCCCAAAACGGTGGGGACTACACTCCCCGCAATGAGCTTAAACCGAATGTGGCCGTGGGCCAGAGCGGCATAATGGCGCACGTTGCTTATGGTGAAACAATCCAGCGCAAGCAGCTGAAAACGGAGGAGGTGACATGAAAACCTTCGTGATTCTGACTCGCCGTGCTGATGGAGCGGCAGAAGACTTCAAGCGGCTGGCGAAACCGGAGGTAGTGCACGTTTGGCAAGGCTTCGCTGGCGGTATCGTGCGCGCAGTTCATGGGCTGGCCGATGGTCCCGGTGCCGCGTTTGAACTGGAGTCCGTCACCTTCGAAGAGGCGCGTGATTACATCGAGGCGCTGCCTTACGTCAAAGGGAATCTGCTACACGTGCAGTACTGCGCGCTCAAGCCCTTCTCTGATTACGAGAAACTCGTTTCCTCCTGATGAGCGATCAGCGCAGATCAACTCCCGTTTGCACGGCGCTGCATGCTGCAGCCAGATTTTACGCGCAACATGCAGCGTCAGGCCGGGACTCGTTTGATGCGAAGAGGGCTGGCACTGGCGGCTTCTGCCGTTTCCGGCCTGTTGCGAAGGCCTGTAATTGACTCATAGCCACGCTTTGACTCCCGCAGCCTGACTGATTGCAGGTCAAAATTTTACGGAGAATTTACGCAGTCTTTATTGAGGGCATCCGATACTGCGCGGCGCTAATTTGGAACGGTATCGTGATGTCCCTCGCAGCAATTCGGCTTATCGGCTTCATTTTGGGTATTTTTTTGATCACCCTGGCGGTAAGCATGGCTATACCCATGATGACGCTGGTGATCTATGAGCATAGCGACGAACTGTCGGCCTTTCTCTGGTCGAGTCTGATTACCTTCATCTGTGGTCTGCTGTTGATCGTGCGAGGGCGTCCGGAGACTGGCAATCTTCGGCCCAGGGACATGTACCTGTTGACTACCGCTAGCTGGGTTGTTGTGTGCGCCTTCGCAGCGTTACCCATGGTTTTCATCAGTGATATCAGCTACACCGATGCGTTCTTTGAAACGATGTCGGGCATCACCACCACTGGCTCGACGGTACTCACCGGTCTGGATATCGCCTCTCCCGGCTTGTTGATCTGGCGTTCCATGCTGCACTGGTTAGGCGGCATCGGTTTTATCGGAATGGCTGTCGCGATTCTTCCGCTCTTGCGAGTCGGCGGCATGCGTCTTTTTCAGACAGAGTCCTCGGACTGGTCGGAGAAAGTGACACCACGTTCTCATGTCGCAGCCAAGTACATTCTTTTGCTCTATCTGGGCCTGACGGGTATCGGCACTTTGGCGCTCTGGCTCGCAGGAATGACCCCATTCGAAGCGATCAACCACGCAATGTCGTTGATCTCTACCGGCGGGTTCTCGACGTCGGACTCCTCCCTCGGGCACTGGGAGCAGCCAGCAATCCACTGGGTGGCGGTAGTCATCATGATCCTGGGCAGCCTGCCATTCACCTTGTACGTCGCAACCTGTCGGGGCAATCGGCGTGCGCTGATCAGGGACCACCAGGTACGCGGGTTTATTGGATTCCTGCTCGTCACATCGTTGGCAGTAGGTACCTGGCTGTATTTTCACAGCGACTACGGATGGTGGGACGCGTTTCGTATCGTGGCGGTCAATGTGACCTCGGTCGTCACGACCACCGGAATTGCGGTTGGCGACTACACCTTGTGGGGCAGCTTCGCTGTGTTGCTGTTTTTCTATCTGACCTTCGTCGGTGGCTGCTCCGGCTCAACGGCAGGCGGGCTGAAAATCTTCCGTTTTCAGGTGGCTGCCGCGCTTCTGGTCAGCAGCTTGAAGCAGTTGATTCACCCTCGGGCCGTGATTCAGAAAAAATACAACGGCCATCCCATCGACGAGGAGATCGTCCGTTCGCTGCTGACCTTCTCGTTTTTTTTCACCATCACGATTGCCGCCATCGCTTTGGGCCTGGCACTGATCGGGCTTGATTGGATTACCGCTCTGAGCGGTGCCGCTACGGCGGTGTGTAACGTCGGCCCCGGCCTGGGCACAATCATCGGGCCGGCAGGTAATTTCTCGTCACTGCCGGATGCGGCCAAATGGCTACTCACCGTTGGCATGCTGCTAGGCAGGTTGGAAATCCTGACGGTGTTGGTGCTCGTGACCCCGGTCTTCTGGAGATATTGAGCCAGTCAATCGCTGGCAGAGACGCCGATTGTTGCCTGTTACGGTGATAGCACGGCGGTCATGGTTTTACCGCGTGATGATCGTCAGTACGGGGAGCGTCCGTCGGTTTATTCTCCGGTACTGTAAAACTCACTGTCGTACTGGTGATGATCTGGTGCGTCGGGTCGGCCACTTCCAAGAGAACCTTGTGAGGACCGGGCGTTAGCCCGACCAGGATAATCGGGTCTTCACTGGTGTGCGCCCACGTACCTTTCCAGTCATCGACGGTCACGTGAAGGTGACCTAAGCGTGGTGATACCTGCGCAGCCACCTTGCCAAATACCGGCATGATCCTGGCGTGCTCTGTTCGAAACTGGATGATGACCACTCCACGGGCGAGCGGCTCGGCAAGCGGCGGGTAGGCAATGAGTCTCGGCGCACTCTCGGATGCCAAGGGCAGTATCGCCAGCGGAGAATCGCTGTCTGCTGCCCCTTGTCCGAGCACGGATGGGCAAAAGCAGACACCCAAAGCCAGGGCCAATAGACTTCCGGGAGCGAGGGACATGATCGGTTTCTCCGCGTGATTTCATTCAAGCGTAGATCAACCTGGGTATTGCCCGCGGCTCATTTGAAAATGGAATCATCCAACGTATCTCATCGATACTGACTGGCCGCTTCTGGCCGATCTCCGTGTCACGGATCGCCAAATACCCAAAAGCGGCCACCCTTGTGTTTGTGTACTATCTCAATTCGCTAGCGCCAGTGAGCGCGGGTCTCGATACCCGCTTTGTCACGTTTATCTGATGACAGTCCAAGTCGACCTCTGCCGAATAAGCCCCGGGGGAAAACGGGACCACCCAATCAGAAGCTGCTTTCGAACCATAGCTGTCGCTTAACAGCAAATCTGCCAACATGTTTTCTAACAGGCTTGTCCTGAATCCATCGCAAAACCGAACTCACGAGTACTTTGATCATATGGCCACAGGTCTTAGTGATGCCGAGCTTGATTACGTACTGGGGATGATTGAGAAAGCCCCAAACACCGAATTAAATGTTATGTGTGAGCACCTGCAGATCGACAGCCGCGATCTTCTCAATCAGTTGGCGATCTCAGTGGCAAGACTGTTTATCACCGGCGGCCGCGATTTTCACTACTGTGATGAGGTGATGAATATTGTCATCAGCGATATCGTCGATCTGTCCTTGTACGCAGAGATGCCCGAGCCGGCATTTTCGATCTATCAGGCATTTGATGCGGGCGAGTATTGGCACAGCGGCGATGACCGGGAGGTATTCCCTTGGGAGAGGTGGACCCGTCCTGAGCTTGAGAGAATTTTGCGTGAGGTCGGCGGCTAACAACCAAGTCGAAGGTGCCCGCGGTAACGCGGGCACCGTTTTCTGTGTGGGGAAAACGCTGACCCGTCTGCTTACCAGTTGTAGCTCAGCTTGGCGGTAATCTCGCGGCCCGGGTTGTAGAAGTTCGCGGTGCCGGAGCCGACCACGTGCTGCTCATCCAGCAGGTTGCTGACGTTCACCGCCAGGTCGGTGCCCTTGGCGATCTTGTAGTTGAAGGCGGCGTCGAACAGGGTAGTGCCATCGCTTTTGCCGGAGTTGGCTGCATCGAAGTAATAAGCGCCGACGTAGCGCGCACCCAGGCCCACGCTGACATCAGTGGCGGGTACGTCGTAGTAACTCCACAGCGAAGCTGAATGCTTGGGTGCCGTGGCGAATTCGTTACCCTTCAGCGAGCTGCCGTCGTACAACGAACCGCGCAGTACCTCGGACTCCATGTAGGAATAACCACCGATCAGGCTCAGGTTTTGCGTCACCTGCGCCTTGGCCTCCAGGTCGAGGCCACGCGCCCGCGATTCGCCCACTGTCTGCTGCTCGATGATGCCGCTCGGCAGCACCACGGCGATGGTGACGTTTTCCTGGGTCAGGTCATACACGGCGGCGGAGAACAGTGCATCCATTCCCATCGGCGCATACTTCACGCCCACTTCGTACTGCCTGCCTGTCTGCGGTGTCACGCCAACCTGCGGCGGCGAGACGGATTCGACCATGCTCACGTAGGTGGACACCTCATCGTTGACGATATAGGTCAACGCACCTCGGTAGGAGGTTTCGGAGAAGTTGTCTTTTTCAGTGGATTGCAAGCCTTTGCTGGTCAGGTCCATCGAGTCGTTGCGCACGCCTCCGGTGACGATGAAACGCTCGTAGAACGACAGGTTCTGCTGAAGGAAGACGGCCTTGGTGGTCGCCTCTCGCTTGTTGACGGCATACGGCGCGATTGAGCGTGGAACGCCAGTAAACACAGGGTTGGCAATATCGATCGGGGTTGTCAGGGCGTAGACCGAGCTTTCCTTGGTGGTCGAATCGAGATACTCCACGCCCACCAGGCTGCTGCTGTCGATGTTCTCGAAGCGGGCATCGTATTGCAGCATCAGATTGCCGTTGAACTGGTCAGCTTCGGTGTCGGTGCCAAACAGGTATCGATCAACGGTGGTACCGACACGCGCGGCGCTGTCGCTGAGGTACACGTAGCCGAAATCATCGGTCAACTTGCTGTAACGCAGATTGCTGCGCAGCACGAAACCGTTGTCGAAATCATGGGTGACGTTACCGCTGAGGCTGGTGCGCTCGACATCGTGGAAGTTGTAGCTGGGCTCGCCATAAAACTTGCTGCGGTCGTATTCCCGATCCAGCGGATAGCCGCCGCTGTTGGGCGAACTTTCGGTTTTCAGGTAATCCAGAATCATCGTAGCCGACGTGTAATCCGTCGGTGCCCAGGTGAGGCCACCCATAAACAACTGGTTGTCGTCCTGCGAATGATCGTACTCGCGGTCGCTGTTCTGGCCTTTGGCAGTAAAGCGGCCGGCCAGGGTTTTTTCGTCGTTCAGCGCATCGCCGACATCGATGCCGGTCTCGACATGGTCAAACGAACCGTAGGTCACATAGCCTTGGCCAAACTTCTCGAAGCGCGGCTGTTTGGTCACGAAATTTACCGAACCGCCCGGGTCCGCAGGGCCAAACAGGGTGGAGTTGGCGCCCCGCAGAATCTCGATGCGCTCATAGGCGAATGGGTCTTCGCGTACGCCGCGCATTGAGCTGAGGGTCAAGCCGTCACGGTAGGTGGTGGCCTGGAAGCCGCGGATCTGGAAATAGTCGTTGCGATCATCCGTACCATAAAAGTCACTGACCACGCCCGGCGTATATTGCAGCGCTTCTTCCGTGGTGCTGACGCTGCGCTGCTGCATTTCCTTGTTGGTCACCACCGACACCGATGCCGGTGTATTGAGAATGCTGGTTGCCACCTTGCCGCCCACCCAGAGTTCCTTGGCAACCACCGAGTTGGCGTCGTCGTCGGCACTGACCCGAACCTTGGCATTGATGATGAGCGGGGCGAGGCGGTAATCCTCGACGGCCGTTGCGTCGAGCTCCAGCGGGCCGGCGGTTTTTGCTTGAGGGGTCAGCAGGTAAGCATTTGGACCTTGCTGTTCGATCTGCAATTCGCTGCCCTGGAGCAAGGATGACAGCGCTGCCGATGTATCGAGCGTGCCATTCACGCCAGCCGTGGTGCGGTTCGCCACACTCGACGCGTCGAAAGAGAGGCTGATGCCAGCTTCGCGCGCAAAACGGTCAAGCGCTGGCGCCAGTGGGCCGGGGGCGATATTCCACTGTTTGACTTGATTGCTGTGATCAGCGCCCGAGGTTTGCGCCAGCGATGGCAATGCGTAGCTGCTCACGATCAAACCCAGGATCGCACCGTGCATGGCACGACTTAATGGATGGCGCTGTGAAACCGGGGACGAACTCATTTTCTCGCTCCAAGAAAGGACATCGGCAGACTGGCCTGTATTCCGGCCTTCCTTACAGGTCGAACGAGAATGAGAAACCACCTCATTATTTTTCAGGTAGCGAAAAAATATTCGGGTGGAGTCAGGTGGCAGCGGTTACGGTGACCCAATAACGGGTTCGGTAATCAATGTGCAGGCGCAGTGACTGCGCGATCAATGCCAGGACCCGATCGTTGTCGGCGAGCTGGAAAGTGCCGGAAACGCGACGATCAGCGACCTCTTCGGCGCAGCGCAGGACTCCTGGGCGATAACGCGACAACTCTGCGATGAAGTCTCCAAGGCGCATATGGTTCGCACTGATCACTCCGTCACCCCAACCCCATAGATCAAGGCCGTTGTCCCTGAACGTTCGGGCGTCACTTGAGGTGAACAGCAGTTGGTTTCCTGCCAGGACGTTGTGGCTCGCAGACGCTTGGCCGGAACCGGGGAAAACCGTGACTGATCCTTCCTGAGCTGCGACCAGTGTGCCGTCGTCACGCTCGCGGACCAGAAAGCGCGAGCTGTGGGCTCGCATGATCCCGTCGCGTGATTGCACCCACAACGGCCGCGCTTGCGGCGAGTGTTGATCCGCACCGACATTCACGATGATTTCACCACGGCGCAGGATGATCAGGCGTCGCTGGGCGTCGAAATCGCTGTCGACGGCGCTGTCGCTATTGAGCTGGATTAGGCTGCCATCATCGAGTTGGAAACGTCGTTGCTCGCCGGTGCTGCTGCGCTGTTGTGCAAGCATGGAGGGCAGGGGGGTGTAGTCACTGCCGAGCCAGGCTGCCGTGCCGACCGTCGCCAATACGCCCAGCAGCTTCAGGCTTTCCCGCCGGCGCATTCCATGTTGGGCGCCCTTAAGGGTTTGTCGAGCCAGCTGAGCTGGCACGCCTTCAAATTCATCGCCAAGCGTTTCCACACGCTGCCACGCCAATCCATGCTCCGGGCGCTGCTGCAGCCATTGCTCGAACGTGCGCTGTGTCTGTTCATCGGCTTGATTGAAGCGAAGGCGCACCAGCCATTGGATTGCCTGCTCGACAATGGCCGGATCCAGCGCCTCGGGCTCAGGCCTCGACATAACGCAAGCGATAGCAGTGTTGCAGGGCCGTGGCCAGGTCGCGCTCCACCGTCGCGCGGGAAACACCGAGCTTTTCGGCGATTTGTGCGCAGGTCAGACCGTCGAGTCGGGCAAATAAAAACGCCTGGCGAACTCTTGGTTTAAGCGAGTCGAGCAGACGGTCTATGCGCTCGAGGGCATCAAGAATCATCAACCGGCTTTCTTCCGAGGGAACCTCGTGTTGCGGCAGCAAGGTGATGCTTTCCAGGTAGGCACGTTCCAGTTCGCGACGACGATACTGATCAATCATCAACCCGCGGGCAATGCTGCTCAAATAGGCGCGTGGCTCGCGCAGGGCGCCGGACTGATGGCGGTGCTTGAGCACTCGCACAAAGGTGTCCTGCGCCAGATCTGCGGCGTTGTCGCGACAGCCGATGCGCCGAATCAGCCAGCCCTGTAACCACGAGAAGTGGGTGCGATAGAGCAGCCCTGGATCTGCAGTACCTAGTGTTTCGTCGCTACGCATCGGCATCCCGGGACATACATGATTGATAATGAATCGCATTCTACTCAGGCGTTGGGCCATCAGGCAAATACGTCGCGCGTAGTGTCTGATTCGGGCGAAATGACGCCCCGGGTTTCCTGGACAATTGGCCACAGTTCAGGCTGACGCGCCGATCCCGGTAATAGGCCCAGGCTGGGTTGCTGCGTTACTGGTCAGAGGTGCTGTCATTCTAGTTTTTCCCTTCATCGCATTATCTTAGGTTCGAACGTCTGCTCTTGGCCGATTTCTGCCTCACAAGAGGCTTCCCTCCGCTTGCAAAAATCGATCAGGCCGGCATGGGCAAAGGGCACTGGATACCTTGTCATCGATGATCTCCTCGCTGGCCAGACGTCCCACTATCGCCGCCAAAGTAATTCCAGGGTGCATTGCACAAACGTAGACGCCACCTCCTTTGGGGAGATAACCGATGATGGGGATGCCATCGGCAGGCATGGGCCTGAGGCCGACACAAGCCCGTTCCGGTTCTATGGAAACGACACCATGGAGTTCGTTCTGGATTGTCTTGGCCGTGCGAAGCGCTATCGCTGCCGGCTGATTTTCCACGGCATCGTTCAGATAATCTTCCGCCGCGAACAACGCACCATCCGAACTTTGCCGCACTTCCATTTCAGGGCTGGATATGAGGGTGTGTACGAGGTTGGGTTGTGACTTGCAACGGATGAAAATGGCAGGCGAGGCCTCTATTGGCAGGGACACTCCAAGCATGTCTGTCAGTTTCGTGATGCCTGTCCCGGCTGCCAGTACGACAATATCGGCATCGAGGCTGCCTATCGTTGTTTCGACTCCAGTCACCGTTGCACTCTGGGTTACAAAACCGAGCACTCGCGTCTGAGTGAGAATATTCGCCCCATATGCCTGCGCACCTGCGATCAACGCATGCGTAGCTGCCACTGCGTCCAGCGCTCCTTCTTCAGCCGCATACAGAGCAGACTGGGGAGGGTTCTTGAGATTTGGTTCCAAGTCGAGAATCTGCGATCGAGACACCAAGTTTGCCGAAGCCTGGTGACCTGAGATCGGCAGCGCCTCAATCGCCATCGCACTGTAAGACAAGGCACCTGTCCATCTTATCTCCAGACCAGGTAGCTGCGTTTCGAGTCGGTGGTACTCTTTGATGGCAGAACCGCGCAGTTGCGCAATTGGGTCGGGTTCGGGGTGTGAGGCATTGAGCCAAGCGAATGAGCTGCCGGTCACTCCCGAAGCTATACCTTCAGCTTCTATCAAAGTGACATTCGCGCCTTTACCTGCCAAGTGATACGCCAATGACGCGCCAACGATGCCTGCACCAATGACAACGACCCTTTTGCCCTGACCATTTCCCATATCAACCTCCGTTTTGTCGATGTGCCGATGGTACGGCAGCCGGATGATTTCATGACATGAGAACCTGATCGTTGAGCTTTTTAAGTGTCTGCTTCTGGCCGAGTCCGACAACGGTGCCGTGCGACTGATCCACCCCGGTCCTTCACCCACGTGGAGGGCACCACCATATACATACACAATCGCCAAATATCGACATCTGGAAATTGCTGAGCAAACCCGAACTGTGCTGAAGGCCTAGACGCATCAGGCGTGCCTGCGCAGCGAGGACTTCTTATGCTGCAATCACTGTTGACTCACCAATCACTAGCGGATGAGACCGGCTAAGATGACTGGTCGGCGACTGCGTAAATCCAGGGAAACCGCACATGCGCAAATATTTGGTTTTGCTACTGATTGGCGTCACAGGCGTTGCCAAGGCGCAATCTCAATGCTCAAACACGTGGTATCAATCGGTCGATAAGGTTATGCATACGGCTGATATGCAAGGGCACGGACCGGATCTAGGTTCTGACGAATGGAAGTCAGTGATCGAGATAAAGCTGGGGGTTCAAGAGGGGTCAGATGTCCCTGAGCGAAGCTCCGAACAGTGGTGCAATTACATTGATCAGCAAATCAGTGCGATACAGTCGACCGGGGCGCGCACGGGAACATCGTCGGCTATCAATTCGTCACCTGGTCCATCTTACGATTGCTCAAAGGCGGAGCCTGGCGGTGTCGAAGCATTGATATGTGAAGACAAGGAATTATCTGCCCTCGATCGCAAACTCTCGGCAGTGTATGCCAGTGCGAGTATCAAGGCTGGCAACGAGCATCCTCCAATGCTCAAAGCAGAGCAGCGGGGGTGGATCAAGGGGCGGGACGATTGCTGGAAGAGTGATGACGTCGGTGCATGCCTGCGCATGGAATACCAGAACCGCATCGCTGAGTTGCAAGCACGGTACCGACTGATCTCTGGCACTGGGCCTGTCATTTACGAATGCGACGGCAACCCTGCAAACGAGGTAACTGTCAGGTTCTTCGAAACTGATCCGCCGACATTAATAGCCGAGCGTGGCGACAGCGTATCGCTGATGTACCAGCAACTCAGTGGCATTGGCATCAAGTACGTTGGGCGTAATGAATCGCTTTGGGAACATAAGGCCGAAGCCATCATCACTTGGGGATATGGTGCGCCCGAAGAGCAATGCAAAAGAAAACCTTGAGCAGCGGTTTGTTCAGGCCAGGTAATTACAAATGGGTGAGAGGCCAGCTCTCATAGAAAGAGCCGCCTACAGGGATCGGGTTGCCATCCATATGGTGTGCGGCCCATGCCAATAGGTGTGCCATACGTTCGGCAGCAACTGGCGACAGCGTTTTGGGCTGGAGAAGACCATGGGGGCGGCAGCTCTTGGCCGAAAGCGGTTGCCCTTGTGTGGCAACTAACGGCCAAAGGCGGACGCTTTTGGCCGTTAGCGCTATGAAGAGATTACAAGAAGCTATGCACCCACAAACTCGATCACCGTCTTGCCCTTGCCGCGGCCTTCGGCGACTTGGCGAAACGCCTCGTTGACGTCCTGCGGCGCAAAGTGCTGTTGATCCACGCGGATCGTCAGTTGATCCGCGTTGGCCAGCGCAGCGGCCTCGCGCAGGATAGCACCGTGATGTTCGCGTCCTTTGCCGGTGAGCAGCGGAGCCAGAGTGAAGACGCCCGAGTAGGTGGCACTTTTGAACGATAACGGTGCCAGGCTGTGCTGGCCCCAGCCCAGGCAGCTCAGCACGTGCCCGGTATAGGCTTTCACGGCTTTGAATGATGCATCCAGCGTGCTGCCGCCGACGGTGTCGTAGACAATGTCGAACCCTTCGCCGGCGGTGTAGTGCTCGACATAATCCTCAACGCTCTGTGCCTGATAGTCGATCGCCGTCGCCCCCAGCGAGCGTATGAAGTCCAGACTGCCCGCCGAACCGGTGGCGTAGACATCGGCACCGCGAGCCTTGGCCAGTTGCACAGCCACTTGGCCGACCCCACCCGCGCCCCCATGAATCAGGACACGCTGGCCGGAGCGGACATTGGCGTGATCGACCAGACCTTCCCACGCGGTGATGAATACCAAAGGCAATGCAGCCGCCTCACGCATGCTTAGGGTGTGTGGCTTGACCGCGATCAGCCGGGCATCCACGGCAATGTACTCGGCCATGGTGCCTTGGGCACCGCCGATCCCGCCGGGCATGCCGAAGACTTCCTGGCCCGGGGTGAACCCGTCGACCGCTTCGCCCACTTCGACGACCGTACCGGCGAGGTCAAGGCCGAGCACGGCCGGCAGCGGTTGGCGGGCGTGAGCCCCTGCGCCGGCGGCAATTTTGGTATCGAGCGGATTGACCCCTGCGGCGTGAACCTTGACCAATACTTGCCCCTTACCGGCAACAGGGCGATCGATGTGACGGATGGCCAGAGGGGATTGAGCGGACTCGGCGATGGCGGCAAGCATGGAATGTTTCATGACGGGAACCTGTGTTGGGATGGACGCTTACAGATTGCCGCGCTTTAATCATTCCGATAAGAAACCCAATGTGCATATGACTTATTCCCCAAAGAGAACCAATCGTCGATGGATCTGTTCGACAGCATGCATGTCTTTGTCCGCGTCGTGGAGCGCGGGTCTTTCTCGGCGGTCGCTCGTGAACTGAACATGGGGCAGCCGGCAGTTAGCAAGCAAGTGCGCGCGCTGGAGCAGTACCTGGGTGGGCCATTGTTCGCACGCAGCACTCGGCATTTGGCCCTGACCGACCAAGGTCAACGCTTCTACGACCACTGCCAGGAAATTCTCGGCCACGTCGAAACTGCTACACGGAGCTTTACCAGTGGCCAGGAGCAGATCGCCGGCCCTTTACGAGTCGCCGCCCCGGTCAGTTATGGAAGGTTATGCATCGCACCGCTCATAGGGACTTTCCTGCAACGCCATCCTGATGTGCGGATTGACCTGCGGCTGAGTGACCACAATGAAGACCTGCTCAAGGAAAACATCGATCTGGCGATCCGCATTGGCGTAGTGAAGAGCGAGGGATTGGTGGCACTGCCACTGGGCAATAGCCCACGGCGTGTCTATGCGGCGCCCGGTTATCTGGCTCTGCACGGCGTGCCACGTGAGCCCAGCGAACTGTCAGGACACAACTGCATCGGCTTCACGTTGCTGGAGCATTACGACCGTTGGCACTTTACGCACCTCGGCCAGGCGTTCGATGTAGGTATCCAGGGCAACGTCACCAGCAACAGCAGCGAGGCCATCCGCGAAATGGTGCTCTCCGGCCTGGGTATTTCCCTCTCACCGCAATGGCTGTTCACAGCTGACGTCGAGCAGGGCAGGGTGAGTACCGTACTCGACAACTATCAAACCAGCGCGCTGCCTGTCCGCGCCGTACTCAGCCGCGAGCGACGACGTTCAGCGCGGACGATGGCGTTTATCGATTTTCTACGCGAGCAATTGTTGTAGAAGCGCCTTGTGATACGCCGTACGCTGCTTTCTTCTCCGGGACCCTGAAACTGTCTGATGACAGTCCCAAGTCATTACTGCCGTATTTTTCCATCTACCAGACATTTGATGCGGCCGAGTATTGGCACGGCAGCACGTGCCGGGGAGATCAGCTCATGAGCGTACGCCTGCGGCCTGCTGCAACCGCCGCACCGCGTCTCGGGCCTGGGCGCCGAGTTCGGCCAGGTCGAAGTCAGGCAACTGGTCGTCGTGTACGGTCAACCGGCCACCGACCAGCAAGGCGCGCAAGGTCGGGCGTCCTCCGCCCACCACCGGCCCGATCGCCGGGTCATGCAGGCCGAAGTATCGCGGCTGGTCCAGGCGGTAGATCGCCAGGTCGGCCGCCATGCCCACTTGCACGCCGCCCACGGCGTCCAGCCCCAGCACCCGAGCCCCGCCAGACGTACCCCAGCGCACCACGTCTTCCACCGTGGCCGCGCTGGCACCGCCTTCCTCGTCACCGCCGGCATAACGCGGGCGGGCCCGTTCGCCAAGTCTGGCCCGTTGCATCAGCCAGGCGGCGTGGGTTTCGCTGATCATGTCGCAGGCCTCGTTGGAGGCGGCGCCATCCACGCCAATCGACACCGGCATTCCCGCAGCCTCCATGGCCACCACATCGGCAATGCCACTGCCCAGGCGGCCATTGCTTTGCGGGCAATGCGCAATGCCCGTACTGCTGGTCCCGAGCATGTGGATTTCCTCGGCGTCGAGTTTCACTAAATGCGCGAACCACACGTCCGGGCCGAGCCACTCGTGTTCGGCACAGAACGCCACTGGCGACATGCCGTGGCGTTGCTGCACCTCATTTTGATATTCGACGGTTTCGCTCAGATGGCTGTGCAGGCGAATGCCCAGTCGCCGGGCGACCCGGGCGGTTTCGCGCAGGTGTTCGGCAGGCATGGAGTAGGGCGGGCTGGTGGGCGCCATCACCACCCGCCGCCAGGCATCGGCGGCCGGGTCGTGGTAGCGCCGCACCAGACGCTCGACGTCGTCCAGGTATTGCTCCAGGGTCTCCGGCCCGGCCACGGACTTGCCTTCGGCTTGCCGTGCTTGCGTGGCTCCGCCACGGCAGAGAACAAACCGCAACCCCAGCCGTTCGGCTTCCTCGAACAGCACCTCGGCACTGTCAAAGTCCATGCCCGGCAAGTACAGGTAATGATGGTCCGCGACGGTGGCGCAGCCGGATCGTGCCAATTCGACCAGGCCAATGCGCGCGGCGAGGCGAAAGCTTTGCTCGTCAAACGCGCCGCGATAGCGATAGGGCACGGCACCCAGCCAGGCTCCCAGGCTCTGGTCGATACCTGCGGGAATGCCTTTGAGCAGCGACTGAAACAGGTGATGGTGGGTATTGACCCACGCCGGGTAGACCACACAGTCGGTGGCATCCAGCACTCGCTCGCCGGGCTGGGGTTGCAGGGCGCCGATGGCGCTGATGCGGCCGTCGACGATACGGATATCAGGCCCGGCGTGGCGCGCCGCTGCACCGGACAAACCGGTGAGGATGGCGCTGGCGTTACGTACCAGCCAGCTATTTTGAATCTTCATGTGAGGCTCCATACGCCGCATCTGCGGCGGATTCAAAGGGTCAGCCGAGTTCGCTTTCGTGCCAGTTGCGCAGGCTCAACCGGGCCAGCACGGCCATCAGGCTGAATAACGCGACACCGGTCAAGGCGATCAGCAGCAGGGCAGCGAACAGCCTTGGAATATTCAGTTGAAAGCCGGCCTGGAGGATCTGATACGCCAGCCCTGCACCGGTGCCCCCGGTGCCGGCGACGAACTCCGCCACCACCGCGCCGATCAACGCCAGCCCGCTGGCAATGCGCAGCCCGGCAAAAAAACACGGCAGGGCGCTGGGAATGCGCAGGCGCAACAGCACCTGCCAGCGGCTGGCGCGGTTCAGGCGGAACAGATTGAGCAGGCCGGGGTTGACGCTGCGCAAGCCGAGTACGGTGTTGGCGATGATCGGGAAAATCGCCACCAAAGTCGCGCAAATAATCAACGCCAGCGTGGTATTGCTGCACCAGATGATGATCAGCGGCGCGACGGCCACCACCGGCGTCACCTGCAACAGAATGGCGTAGGGAAACAGGCTGGCTTCCAGCACGCGGCTCTGCACAAACACAAACGCCGCCAGGGTGCCGATAAGCACCGCCAGGGCAAACGAGAAAAAAGTGATCTTCAAGGTCATCCACAATGCACCGAACAGCATCGGGCCATCGCTGATCAGCGTTCGGCCGATATCGACCGGGGAGGGCACCAGATACACCGGCACCTTCCAGGCCACACATGCCAATTGCCACAGACCCAGCAATACCGCGCCGAGCAGCAGCGGCGAGACGATGCGCAACACCGCGGGATGACGTAACCAGGGAGTAAAGGACGGGTTCATGAGCGGGCTCTCAATAAAGTCAGCAAGGATCGCCATTGGCCTGGGCCAGGAGCTGGGACAGACGTGCGCACTGCGCGATAAAGGCCGCAGAGGTGCGGTAGGCCTCGTCTCGTTCCAACGGGCCGTCGATTTCGATGTCGGCGATTACTCGGCCCGGGCGCGCACCCATCACCACCACCCGCGATGACAGGTAGACGGCCTCGAAAATGCTGTGGGTGACGAACACCACGGTCAGGTCGCGGCTAGCCCACAGCTGACGCAGGTCGCTGTCGAGCTTGTTGCGGGTGAACTCATCCAGGGCGCCGAAGGGCTCGTCCATCAACAGCAGATTGGGCTCGGTGGCCAAGGCCCGGGCGATGGACGCGCGCATTTGCATGCCGCCGGACAGTTCCCGCGGGTACACCTGGCTGAAGCGGTCCAAGCCGACAAGAGCAAGGGCTGCGTCGACCTTTGGCTGGCTCTGGGCTTTGGGCACATTGGCCAGATCCAGCGGCAGGCGCACGTTGTCGCTGACCTTCGCCCAAGGCATCAGGGTCGCCTCCTGGAACACCATCGCCAGGCTTTGCCCTTGGGTCGGGCTGGCCGGGCTGTCTTTGCCCCACCAGCGCACGTGGCCGGCGGAAGGCTCTTCGAGGCCGGCGAACATTTTCAGCAGGGTGCTCTTGCCGCAGCCCGAAGGGCCGAGCAATGAAACGAACTCGCCGCGCTGAATGGCCAGCTTCACCCGGCTCAAGGCCTGGGTACCGTTGCTGTAGGTTTTTTCCACCTGATTGGCGAACAGCGGTGTTTGCACGCCGACGCTGTCGCCCCGTGGCAACGCCTGTGGCAGGGCGTTGGCCCCAGTTATGGTTTGCATCAACATAGCGCTCTCCCCTTGGGTCATGAGCGTCCGGTAAAGCCCCGGCACACCGGGGCGCTGACTTCAATGGCTGAGGAACACTTCACTTTCACCGTGGGCTTCGAGCAGGCCCAGCAATTGCCGGCGAATCACCAGGCCAGGCTTGTCCGACGGCATGTGCAGTTCCACTCGCCGGCGAGTATCGACACAGGCGTCGTAATCGGTGGCTTCGAGGATGTCGCGGTCTTCGGCGGTGATCGCTGCGTCCCAGTCGATCAGTTCCTGGGTCGAGCATTGCTCTTCGCTGTCATTGCGGTACAGCCACTGGACCAGCATCAGGCGCCCGTCTTCCATGGGTGTCGCGCAGTTGTAGATGATGTGATGGATGCCGCTGTCCGGGTACATGCAGCCAAAGCGCCGGGAGAATGGCAGGTAGTAGCGGTTGATCAGATGGCGCTGGGTGATCGGCTCGCGGGTGCCGGTGATGCGATAGCTCTCCTCAGGATTGCGGATCGGCACACGGGTCTCCGCCTCGAAGCCATAGTCGGTTTCGCGAAACTCGTAGCCGGCCGGCGCGGGCTGGTCGAAAAGGCCGAAATTGGCTTTGTGGACGAAGGAAAAATGCGAGTTGTCAAAGGAGTTTTCCATGACCCGCAGCGGGCTGGTTTTCCACTCTTCATAAAACTGGAAGATGCGCCGGTAGCCCGGGGCGCCATCCTCGGGAAACTCAGGGATTGGTTGCAGAGGATCGTCGAGGGCAACCCAGGCGTAGCCGTATTTTTCCTGGCAGTGAAAGGCCTGGACCGAGGCGCCCGGCGGAATCATGCCCGCGGGGTTTTGCGGGATCTTCACGCAGGTGCCGGTGCAGTCATATTCCCAGCCGTGATAGCCGCAGGCGATGTTGCCGTCCTCGCTGACAAAACCTTTCGATAGCCTGGCGGTGCGGTGGCAGCAACGGTCGCGCATGGCCACCGGGGTGCCGTCGGGGCGCTTCCACAGCACCAGCGCCTCACCGAGTAAAGTGAAGGGCTGCGGGCCGGCATCCAGCGCGGTCATGGGCAGCAGGGCATACCAGAAACGGCGCAATACAGGTTGTTTGGTGACCAACATAACAAGTGTCCTCACGGTATTCGTTCAGCCGGCTCTTGGGCTCGGGCTCTGGGTTCAGCAGTCTTGCAATCAGGCTCAGCGGCTGGCGGACTGTTCGGCGCCAGGCAGTACCTTCAAGTCCTCGACGAAGCGCGTGGTGTAGGCCTTCTGCCAAGGCGCATCGGCACCGAGCAGGCCGGCTTCGACCATGAAATTTCGGGTGGCCTGCCAGCGCGCATCGCTCATCACGCCGATGCCTTGGGTGGCGGCATCACCGCCGGTGACCAAGCGATATTGCTTGAGCGTCGACAAGCCCCAGGCGAGCAATTCATCGCTCATGTTCGGGTTGTCGGCCTTGATCAGGTGGTTGGCGCTCGGGTTGTCGAGGTAGCGCTTCCAGCCCTCCATCGAGGCGCGAACAAAGCGCTGGACTCGCTCAGGATGCTGATCGATCACGTCCTGGCGAGTGGCCAGCGTCGAGCCGTAGGGTGGGTAACCGGCGTCGGCGAACAGGAAGAAGTTGGCTTTCTCCCCGGTCTTCAACGCCTGGAACAACTCGGAGCTGGCATAGGCCTGCTGCGTGGTGTTGGCGTTCGCGAGGAAGGGTTGCAGGTTGAAGGTGTAGGGGCGGGCCTGGCTGTCCTTGAGCTGGTATTTTTCCTTGAGCCACGGCCACCACGTTTGCTGGCCGGAGGTGGACACCAGCACCTGTTTGTTCTGCAACGCATCCAGGCCGCTCACATCGGCATGGGTCAGCAGACCCTGAGGATCACCTTGAAAGGGTGCGGCCACGGCCACCACCGGCAGGCCTTGCTCCACACTCTTGAGAATCTGCAAGTCGTAGTTGACGATGAAATCGGCCTGCTTGTTGAGCAGCAACTGCATGCCATTGACCTGCGGCCCACCCATGCGGATGGTCACGTCCAGGCCTTCTTTTTCATACAGCCCATCCGCCAGGGCCTGGTAGAAACCGCCCTGTTCAGCTTGGGCATACCAGGAAGTAAGCAGCACCACCTTGTCATTGGCCGAAGCCAGTGGAGACGCGATCAGGGCGGCGGGCACAAGCGCCGTGGCCAGTAGCGAGCGAAGCGGTTGACCCAAGGCAAAGCGAATTTTCATGATGTGTTCTCCACAACGATTCGAAAACCGCCGCGCGCCAATCGGCACGCCAGCGAGGGACCGATTGGAGAGAACAAGGGGAGGAGAGAGGGCGTATATGCGTAGTTACACGGCTGACACTTCTCTCTTGCCCGGGGCGCTGGCGCCGCGTTCAAGCATCCAATCGGACGTACGCCCACAGGGAAGGGCGCAAGAGCAATGCCCGGTGCCATTGCTGGCACTGACCGCTTCTACTCGAAAGTGGTAATAGCCAAAAGTGTGCCAAGCCGTCGCAGGCCCGCCTTCACGGGATCCGGCGGGCGAGGCAATCACCAGGAGGTGGGCAGGCGAATCGCAACAGTGCGAATTCAAGTGGGCGCGCCTCAATCTGGTGCGCAACCGATGGCTGCAAAGTATTCAGTTTTACGCATCGATTGTGCTGAATGAGGGTTGAAGATTGTATTCGCTCAGTTGGCACAACCCCTGCTTAGTCCGGAATCGAGTAGAAGCGGTCAGCACAGAGGGCTCTCAACAGAACCCGAGGTGCAGGGCATTGCTCTGGCGGCATTACGCCGCGCACCCGGCAAGGGTCGCCCCTCGTTAATTTGAGGGCCAGAGCAGCTGCTTGATCCGCAGCTCGGGCATGCCTTGCCGGTGATATCCGCCAATCACCTGACAAGGGCAGCCCATGACAGCATCGCGTATTCCATTACTTGCACCTTCACTGCTGCGTCGCAGCCTGGCGCCGCTGTTAGCTCTGGCCAGCGCCGGCGCCGAAGCTGGCCCGCTGTTGTGGAACGACAACAGCTTGAGCTACCTCTACGGCCAGCATTTCAAAGTCGACGGCACTGGCGACGATACTCAGCAAACGCTCAGCTTCGAACACGCCAGCGGCTGGACGTGGGGCGATATCTTCATGTTCGTCGACAACAAATGGTCCAGCGGACTCTCGGGTGCCGACGGCCATTCCTACTACGGTGAATTCTCCCCACGGCTGTCGCTGGGCAAAATCACTGACCGCTCCCTGAGCTATGGCATCGTCAAGGACGTCCTCATCGCCGCCACCTACGAGCGCGGTGAGAACCGCAATCGCAAATACCTGCTGGGTCCCGCTGTCGACCTCGTGCTTCCAGGCTTCGATCGCTTTTCCCTGAATACCTACTACCGCAAACCCGACGGCATCACCGGTAAGGCCTCAGGTCAATGGCAGATCAACCCGACCTGGTCCATGACCCTCCCGGTGGGTCGCTCCGACATTCTTTTCGACGGTTATCTGGAGTGGTACGTCAACGACGTCGGCAGCAAAGGCACCTCCAACTATGTGGCCAGGAGCTTTCACTTCAACCCACAAGTCAAATACGACGTGGGCAAGGCGCTGGGGCAACAGCAAAAACGTTTTTATGCGGGACTTGAGTGGGATTACTGGTCGAATAAATACGGGATTGAAGACACGAGCGGATTCCCTACCGACCAGAACGCGTTGAGTCTCTTGCTCAAGGTGCATTTTTGACGGGGGCCGATCGCCAATTGCAAAAAGCGGCCTTGACGCACCACCTCGGCAAACTGGCGAAATCGGTGTTCATCGCCGCTACTCCTGCGCTGCAAGCGCCTCAATCAATTCCTGGGTGGTGACGATTGAATGAGCGAAAGTCGGCCCGTTCAACTCGTGGGCGGCGTGCATCATTTCCGCACGGAAAGCGGCGGTCGCATCGCGCACCAGCGTGACGTGGTAGCCCAGTTCCGAGGCGTAGCGGGCGGTCGCTTCGATGCAGGTGTTGGCGAGCAGGCCGACGATGATGACGTGGGTGATGCCTTTCTGCTTCAAACGAAAATCAAGGTCGGTATTGGCAAAGCCGCTGGAGCCCCAATGTTCCTGCACGACAATGTCGCCGTCCTTCGGCGCGAAATCGGGATGCCATTCGCCGCCCCATTCACCGCGTGCGAAGTGGTGCATGTGCATGATTTTGCATTGGGTCGGTGTTGGATGATCCCAGCCGTCGTAGTCGCCATGTTCCCAGCGGTGGTGCGGCACGATGACCACCGGAATGTTCTGCGCCCGTACGGCGCGATCGAGGGCTCGCAGGTTGTCGAGCAGCCCGACCTGCTCGGCAATCGGCTTGATCAAGGGGAAGACCTTGCCGTTTTCCGAAAGAAAATCGTTGTACGGATCGACCAGCAGATAAGCGGTGCGGTTCAGCGGGTAAGAGGCGTTCGACATGACGATGTACTCCACGCAAGTTGAGTGACCGATGCCGTGGGCTCGCCCGGGCATCAGTTTTTTATGACGACTAAAAAGCTCAAGTCAGTTGAAGGCGCTGCGGTAGGCAAAGAGGCCAGGCAAGCCGCCGGTCATCACAAACAGTAGATTGCTTCCTGGCGGGTAGTCACCCCGGCGCACGGCAGCGAGCAACCCGGCGAAGGCCTTGCCACCGTAGACCGGATCCGTCAGCAAGCCCTCAACGGAGGCCAGCAGTCGAACCGCTTCGAGCATCGATTCGGTGGGTGCGCCATAGGCGTCGCCACGTTGCCTGCCATCCACAGTGATTGCGCTTTCCACAAGGGTTGCGGACGGCTCCAGGAGCTGCAAGGTTTCCCGAGTTTTGCTCAGGGTCGCCGCCGTGGCCTGCTCCTCAGTTGCCAATACCGAATAGCCGATAACTTCGGTTGATGATCGAGCCAGTGCCAGACCTGCTTGCAGTCCTGAATGGGTCCCTGCGCTGCCGTTGGGGATGATGATCCGCTCGAAGTGAACGCCGAGCGCGTCCGCCTGACGGAGAATCTCTCCCGCACAAGCGGCGTAGCCCAGACTGCCCCTGGGGCTGGAGCCGCCCAATGGTATGAGGAAGGGTTTTTTGCCCTGGCTTTTGAGCGCGCTAAGCAATTCACCAGCGTAGCTATCGGGCGTCAAACCGCGCGGCAGTCGATGGACCTTTGCGCCAAACAGGCCATCGAGCAATACGTTGCCGTTATGACAAAAATCATCATCGCTGCGCACCGCAGACGGGGTCAGGATAAGCTCGCAGGCCAAACCTTGGCGGGCCGCGACGGCGGCGGTCAGCCTGGCGTGATTGGATTGAAAGCCGCCCCAGGTAACCAGTGTGTCCGCGCCTTCGGCCAATGCTTCGCCAAGCAAAAATTCGAGTTTGCGCAGTTTGTTGCCACCGCCGCCGAGGCCCATCAGGTCATCGCGTTTGACGTAGAGATCGCAGCCATGCAGCTCGGCGGCCCGGCTCAGGCGGGACAGCTTCTGTATCGGTGTCGGGCCTTCCAGCAGCGCCACTCGGGGGTAAGCAGCCAGCGCAGTTTCCAGTTGATTCAAGTCGTGAGGCATGACGGTTCACTTGACGTTGATGGAAGGAAGTGGGGCGGTCACTTCAACAAGCCCCGGCGAAATGCTTAATAACTGAGATTGCAGTTAAGTCGCTTTGTCAGGCAGTGGCGGACTCTCGTGCGACTTGCCTGAGGATTTGTTCGTATTCCTTGACGGATAGCGATCCGGACACCAACTGACGACCGTTCAGCACCATGGCCGGGACCGAGTTAATCCCGCGCTCAAGATAAAAACCTTCAAGTTCACGGACCTCGAGAGCGAATGCCTCGCTAGTCAAAATCTCGCGGGCGCGGGTGGTTGAAAGTCCAGCTTCACCGGCCAGGCGCACCAGTGTTTCGTGGTCGCTGGGGTTCTCGCCATTGGTGAAATAAGCCTCGATCAGGATTTTCTTCAGCGCGACCTGGCGGCCTTCCTGCACGGCCCAGAGCAGAAGGCGATGGGCATCGAAGGTGTTGTAGAAATGGCTGCGCTTGTCCAGGTCGAACTGAAAACCGATGGCATTGCCACGCGCGACGATCATTTCATTGCGCGAGGCGACTTCTTCGGCGCTGCGCCCGTATTTGCGCATCATGTGCTTGATGGCGTGCTCGCCCTCGGCCGGCATGTCCGGGTTCAGTTCGAACGGCTTGAAGGTCAGTTCTACGGCAACCTCGCCGGCAACGTTCGCGATGGCTTGTTCCAGCGCTGTGGCGCCGAGTGCGCACCAGGGGCACACCACATCCGACACAAAGTCGATACGGACGGGGAAAGTCATTTCTTCGACTCCGCCAGCTGTTGGCGGTACTCGGTGGTGGTAATTCCGGCATAGCCCCAGTTATCGGTGTCGACCTCTTCAATGACGATATGGGTGAGGTGCGGGTCCTTGTTGAGGACGGTTTGCATGGTTTTGGTGATCTCGGCGATGACTTGGGATTTCTGTTCTTTGGTAACGCCGTCGCGAGTGATACGAACGCTGATGAAAGGCATGGGATAAGTCTCCTGTAGGCACCCCATCGATATGAAGGGGAGCAGTGGGATCGACTTTAGAGTGTTGCGTTCAGGGGATAAATCAGGGGCGGAGAACATCACTTATAACGCTGTGTAATCAATCCGCATTTAACATTGAGCGCTTTGCAGAAAGTAGATCGCCCTCCCTGGCTGCAGGCGCGGGGAGGGCGAATGCTACGGCGGGAGGAATCAGTTCTGCGCTTTGCTCATGCGGGTAAATAGCTCGGTTGGGACTTTTTTGCCATTGGAGATGTACTGGTTGGTTCTGAACTTGTAGACCTCACCTTCCGAAAGAAAACCATCGTGGTTGGTGTCCATCGCTTTGAATTCTTCACCGCCCTGAGGTGCCACAGCCAGCAGCTCTTTAAGAGAGACGAGGCCATCATGGTCGGTATCTGTGCGGGCGAAAGAGTCGTCCCCACATTTGCCTTCACCGCACTTGCCTTCGGCAGTAGCGGACTTGTCGCTGGCTTCGCTGGCGCCGCATTTGCCTTCGCCACACTTGCCTTCGCCGGTTTTATCGGCCGATGCCAGTTGGTAGCCTTGGGGCAATGGCTCTACAGCGAATGCCGCAGACGATGCCAGGCTCATGCCACCGGCTAAAGCAATTGCGGCCAGGCCGAGACTGGTTTTGTTCGACATTGGTTTACGGTACATAGTGCTTCTCCAGATGCTTTGCGCGGCGACGCCGCGATTCATGCCACAGGGCGGATAGACCCTCAAGGAAGCTCGAGGCGAAGGGCGCAAGCGTCGTCCACTTCGACAGAGCGACCCTATTCGGGCAGGCCTATTTAGCGGGAGTCATGTATCGGTGATGTATCGGCGAGCGGAGCATTTGTAAGCCAATCCCAAGACTTCGCGTTTGGGTACATAGAGATACAAAAACTGACCTCAGCCTTTGCGCGTCAGTCAGGACAACAGCTTTAAAACGGGTGTCGCTGCTACCCCGACGACAGCTTGCGCATGCAGCTGGCGCAGCAGCACCAGTGCGTCAGCGACGAAGCTGGTCACGTCTGATGCACCAGCCTCCGCAGCCAAAGCGTGCAACTGCGCTCGTCCATCCATGTCAGGGAAGTGCTCGATCCGCTGCAACAAACGGAACGCGAGAGGGCTGACCTGGGAGAATTGCACCTGGCCACTCGGCACACGGCTGATCAGCAGCAACGTCGGTTGTTCTGGCGGTTCAGAAGGCAAGTGGCCTGGGCCGAGACGATGTACGGCCCAGGTGTAAGCCAGCGGCCAGACGAGCGGGGAAAGCCTGAGGGGACGATCGAGTAAATGCGCCGCATCACTGGGCTTTAAAGGCGCAGCGTCCAACTGTTGCAGCGCCATTTCCACCCATTCGTAATGAGCCAATTCAGGCAAGAACGGGTACCAGGGGTGTTCGTGACCGGGCGGGTCTTCCAGGCTCGCTACGAAGTCTACAAACTCACGAGCTATTTCTCCGAAGCGTGGCGTTTGCGCGCGGTAGTCACGCAAAAAACGCCGTACCAGCGCACGCCAACCGGCATCACCCAGCACGGCAACCAGCACCGGAAACGTCCCACCCAGCAACCCCAACAGATTGTTCAACACCAGGTTGAGATAGACCTGCGCTCTCTCGGGATTCATCTGCGCAGGCGGCGCATAACTGTCCGGGTCACGCAGGTACCGGGTCAGCGCGAGCTGCTGACTGTGCAAACTTGAAGGGGAGTCAGCCATCGACGGTCACCCGCACCAAAGCATTGGCGTCGCGTTGCAAGCGCCTGATGGTGTTCAGCTCAGCCACCAGTTCGTCGTAGGACGGAAAGTTGAAATCGCGCTCCAGCAGGGTTGGCTTCACGCCGAAAAGGCCATAAGCCTGCCCCAGCAATGACCAGACTACCGGTTTGACCGACGCACCATGGGTGTCGATGATCAGGTCCTCGGCTTCGTCGTAATGCCCAGCCACGTGCATGGCGACTACGCGTTCGGGTTCCAGGCCGGCGAGGAAAACCGCTGGATCAAAGCGGTGGTTGACTGAGTTGACGTACACATTGTTAACGTCGAGCAACAGGTCGCAATCGGCCTCGCGAAGCACTGCATTGGTAAAAGCAAGTTCGTCCATGTCCTGATGAGCAGCGGCGTAGTAGGAGACGTTTTCTACAGCAAGACGACGACCGAGAATGTCCTGTGCACGGCGGATGCGCGCAGCAACGTGATGAACTGCCTCCTCAGTGAATGGCAACGGCAGCAGGTCGTAGAGATGGCCATCGTCACTGCAGTAACTCAGGTGTTCGCTATAGAACGGCACGTTGAAGCGATCGAGAAACCCGCGGACTTGCTCAAGAAAAGATTCGTCCAGCGGCGCACTGCCACCCAGCGAAAGTGACAAGCCGTGGCATGACAGCGGATAACGTTCAGCTAGCATCTGCAGGGCCGCTCCATGCGCGCCGCCGATGCCGATCCAGTTCTCTGGAGCAACCTCTAGAAAATCGAAATCACCGACTGGAGCGTCACGAAGCGTGTTGAGCAGCGCACGGCGCAACCCGAGCCCGACGGTCGCCGCAGGGGGAAGCTGTGGATCTAAATGCGTTGATGATGAAGTGTTCGTTTGCATGAGCTAAATACTCCGATTCGACGTCTGAAACGCCCGATCCACGCCACCTCCACGGTCACCTATGGCAGCCGGGCGGGCATGGATCGGGCGGTTGAAACCCGCCACGGTTCTGCTCAAACGAGGTTGATCACCACGTTGATGTTGTTCCGCGTCGCTTTGGAGTACGGGCATGTCTGGTGTGCGGTATCGATCAGGTCTTGGGCGACGTTGCGATCCAGCCCGGGAAGGAAGACGTTGAGGCGAGCCTGGAGGAAATACGCAGCATCTGTTGTGCCTAGATCCACTTCGGCGTCGACGGTAAGGTCACCCGGGAGGGTGACTTTCAGCTTGCTCGCCGCTAGTCCCATTGCACCGATAAAACAAGCCGACCAACCTGCGGCGAACAACTGCTCTGGGTTGGTACCGGCGCCAGAGGTGCCAGGCGATGACAGCTTTATATCCAGTCGGCCATCGTCACTGAGGGCGGTGCCATTGCGTCCACCCGAAGAGGTATGGACTTTGCCGGTGTACAGCACTTTATCAATGTGGGTCATGGTGAAACTCCTGATTAACTAGCGGGGGTTGAGAGCGATAACCTTGGTGACGCGATAACACTCAGCGTGCATTCAAACGCTTGAGATACCGACCGATGCATGCATCCAGGCTCAGCTTGCCGGCGCCTGTGAACACCAGTGGCAGAAGGGCTACGAGGTAGATCAAAGGGAGTTTGAAATTGCCGTAGCCTTTGTTGGTGATGGAGTAGCCCATAGCCAGTTCGCTCAACGTCGACCACTCTGCTGGCCAGTGAACTGCGGCAGTTGCCACGACGGTTACCACTATGAGGATCAGTGCAGAGAGGCGTGTTCCCAGGCCTACAAGCAAAGCAATGGAACAGAGCAGTTCTGCCCACATGGATAACTGCCAATTGAACGTAGCCGGCAGCTGATTGAAGGGAAAAGGAAAGGCCCCTTGAATGCTCGGGAACCAGTTCTCACCGTTCCACTTTTCCCATCCCGCTTCAAAAAACTCCCAGGCCAGAAAAACGCGCAGGCTCACAGGGGCGATCCAGTCTCCAGCGCGATCGAGGTTAAGTTGCAGCCGATTCAAGACCGATAACGCGTTTGTTTGCATGGGTTTAATCCTCCGACTTGTCGTCAAGAAAGTGGAAGCCCTTCAGGTGCTCCCAATGACAGGTGTCAGGCACAGGAGCACTGCGCTGGCCGTGGGCGCATTTCATCCTGTTGGTGTATCTCGCTTGTGTCTTGAGGGGCGGGAAGATCAATGTTGTGTAACGTGTTTGCGTCCGTACACACTTGGATACAGAGCAGTGCCTGTCGAAGGCGCTATTTTGGAGTTGGGCTATACGATCGGCTGCGTTCTGCCGGTGACTGGCAGGAGGATTTCACAGGGCGAATGAAAGTCGCAGATGTGGGGGGCGAGGGCGTGGAAATTACTGTTGAATGAGGGGGCACGCCAGGTGCCCACCTTATCAGTCTGGAACCGCCTAGGGGATCAAGCGCATCTCCCGCAGTTTGTCGAACACGTCGAAAAATGCCTGATCGCTCGCCTGGTAGGCAGTGAAGCCCATCAGTCGGCTTTTCGACATATCCGTGACCACTTCGATCGGCCGGCCAAGGTCTGCATCGGTATGCCATGGGGAAATCAGACGTCCAATGTCGGACTCTTTCAAACCGTGCTCGGCGACTATTTGCGCCCATACGGCTTGATCGTCCGCCATCTGCTTCTCTAGAGGAGAAGGTGACGCGGGATAGTCAGCAGCAGGCAGGTCGAAGTATTCGGCAATTCGGCTCCACATCCATTTCCACCGGAATACATCGCCATTAGTGACGTTGAACGCCTGGTTGGCCGCAGCCGGGGTGGTGGCCGCCCACAGTTGTTGTTTCGCCAACTGCCGCGCATCGGTCATGTCAGTGAGACTGTCCCATTGCACCCTGGAACCGGGAAACACAAAGGGGCGATTGATGTGTTTGCAAATCGAGGCATAGACGGCGAGGGTGGTTGCCATGTTCATCGCGTTGCCCACGGCCACCCCAGTGACGGTATGCGGGCGATGCACGCTCCAGGTGAAACCGTCCTTTTCCGCAGCGGCGAAGAGTTCGTCTTCCTGAGCGTAATAGAAATTCTCGATATCCAGACGACCCTGTTCTTCGCGGAACGGTGTCTGTGGCAGGCTGCCCTTACCATAGGCTTCGAACGGGCCGAGGTAGTGTTTCAGGCCGGTAACCAGTGCTACGTGTTTGACGCTTTTCGCTGGGCGAATGGCGGCGAGGACGTTGCGCACCATGGCGGCATTGACGCGAATGTTCTCGGCCTCCGTGGCTTGCCGCGACCATGTGGTAATGAACACATGCGTGGGTTTCACATCCCTCAGCGCCTGTTCCAGAGAAGCAGTATCCTGAAGGTCTGCCGCGACAGGCATCACGCCTTGAACTTGAGATGGATGCCTCGACAGCGCGGCGACCTGCCACTGGTTGTCGATAAGTAACTGGGTGATGGCGCTGCCGACAATGCCGCTGGCGCCCACGACTAGAGCTGTCTGGGTCATAGGTTTCTCCTGAATTCAGGTTTGGGAGTCCGCCTGAGCAGAAGAGGTTCAACCTGAAAATCCGTTAGAGTGCGCGCTACTCCCCGTTAAAGCCTGTGAGAAAAATGACTCGTCCGCTGTTTGTCGCTCTGGATGGCCCCAAAGGCGTCGGCAAAACCTCGCTGTTGGAGGCCATCACTGAAGTCCTGAGGGCAGACAACCAGAAAGTCATCCGACTCTGCGAGAAAAAAAGCGACCCGTTCAGGGGCGAGACAATGCACTTGGTGAACCGGCTCGTCCGCCATCCTGACAGGAATCTGGAACTGGAAGTTTGCCAACGCCTGGCTGACAGCCGCCGCTGGATTTCCCGAAACGTGCTGACCAGACAACCCACCGACAGCATCATCCTGATCGATCGCTGGTATCCATCCGATGCGGCGTTTCGCCGGATAGTCCCGTTTGCTGAAATCCTGCAATTAAACCGTGATCGCAACGTTCAGGTGCCCGACCTGCATGTTGGCGTGGTCACGGCGGCGGAGATTTCGTGGGCGAGGGCGGGGGCGCGACGGCGTGGCTTGAGCAGTACTGTGCTTCGCGGTCTGGAGGAGCATGTCGACTGTACCCAGGCTTTTGAACAAGTCGCTGCCGATCAGGGTTGGTTTATTTGCCGCAATGAGGGAACGATCGAGGAGGCGACGGGGCGGGTGGTAGGGGAGATTAATCGGGTGATGAGCCGCCTGCGCGTTCCTTAGCGCCAGTCCCTCAAGGCAGATCACGGTCGACTAAGACAGGCAGCGCGGAAAGTGCCATTGCACAAAAAAACGGGGCTCCAGCGTTGCGAATATGTGCTGGAGCCCCGTATTTATGGGCTATCAGTCGAAACTCAGTTCCTGAGTCTTGATGTGATTGGCCACTGCGCCAGAGATGGCGTCGAAGATTGCTTTTTCATTGTTGCTGTAGACCTCCATGTCGAGATCCAGGGTAATGGCAGCGCTGCGGATCAATACACCTTCATGGTGGTAGCTGACAAACAATGAGTGCCAGTCTGTGAATTCCACATCCAACACGAGGTAAACCACCGTCACCGAAGCCATGCCCTGATCGTTCTTGATGGGGCCAAAGGCGACAGTCGTGCGGCCGTCCTTAGTGCTGGCCTTGTTCCACCAGAAGGTCATGAAGTCGTGGGTGCCCGAATCGTTGGGATCCTTGGCCAAGAGCGTCGCGAGCTGCTTGAAACTCTCGAGTTCCGTCGCTCCCAGATACGTGCCAACGATGGTGGTCAGCAAACTACCGATGTCCACGTTACCTGAAGAGACATCCTGCCTGACCTGGCCGCCACTCGCTGCCTTTACGGTAAAGCCCAGATCGGTCAGTTGGTAAACCACAGCATCGAACCATTGCTTCGTCTGCAGATAGTCCGTATTGGTGATGTCCACGCCCTTGCTTTTCAGGACCGCACGCGCAGCCCCCTGTGCGTAGAGGTTCAGGTGGGAGTATGCGCTGACCTGCTCCGGGGTAGCATCGGTCATGGCATAAACCAACTGCGAGTCGATGGCTGTGGCGTCGATTGTCGTCGTAGTTCCACCGGTTACCACGCTGCCCAGCTTAGGCGGCGCAAGGGCAGGCCATGCGCAGGTGATGATCCTGCTCGTAAATCCCACACCATCGCGAAGATAGGCTTGACGAGAGCGCCAGTCGGGATGGGAAGTGCGGTCGATAGTGAAAGGGACGTCACGCAAGCCTTCGGGAGGGTTACCTATGGACTTGTCGATTGCCACGTTGAGTCTCTTCAGAAGCCCGTCGCACTCGCATTTCGCGAAAACATTCAGATGGTAGTTCAGGCCTTCTGTGTTGGTGACTTGCACGTGAGCACCAGCCCCCAGGGCCGCTTGGCAAGTTGAGATGTTCCGACCGAAAAGGCTGAACGTTTTCTGGGACTCGAACTTCACTTCTACATCAGCTTTTGCAGATTCCTTAGTGCACATGATGATCTCCAGCTCATACCCAGGCGTCATTGCTCGGGCATCTAGAAGTTATCAAATCGGACCCTTCGTGAAGCTCAGTCGGTTGAGCATTGCTCACGAATTGCCCTGAAAATATTGCGTGGCGCTCAAGTTGCTGGAGTGGTTACTTCATCAAGAAACTTGGCGAGGTTACGAACGTCGTTGTCGGCCATTCTTTCAATCACGTCCGCGAGCGCTTTGCGATGCGGCGCGTCATGCATGGCGCCGAGCGAGTGCTGTCCACGGCCGAGCAGAAGCCAATCGGCATTGACGTTCAGCTCGACGCACAGCTTGGCGAAGTTCTCCATACTGATTGGCTCTGAACGAAACCACCGACTGAGGGCGCTGTCCGTCACACCGATTCGGTGTGACAGCGCGTAGAGTTTTGGAAACCCACGAAGGGTATATGCGAACTGAAGTCTCTCGCCGTAGCTTTTGATGCCATGCATTTCCATATCTTTCTTCGTCCTTTACTCGGAGAGGCATCGAAAGCTTCAGAAGTCCGCAGCCTCTCCGGGTTTAAGGCGGGTGAAGCCCCCAAGAGCGAATCGAGTGTGGTGAGAGGCACATGGCAGCGCGCCAACGATTGCTCTCGTCCATGCTAAAGACGAACTCATGTGCAGTGATATGAACTTTGCCGACTGAGAGCTCAGGTAGGTGTCCGGCCAAGGTGATTTTCTGGTTCGAGCGATTATGGCCTGAGCGCCAGCCAACGACTTGGTTTGCGAGGCTGAGGCGCTATGGGGATCGGTTTCACCGCGCGCTCAAACAGATATCTCAGCGGCCGTTAACAACCTTGAAGAGTGATCGCACGTCGGTGAGTGCGCACACGGTCAAGCGGTTGGACTCCGCATCCGTCTGCATACGCGCGAGCTTATCGGTTTGGTTGGTACGCGTTGCGTTCAGGTTGGCTGGGAAAGGATCCTGATGAGACGCTGTGGGTCAGCCCAACATGGGAGGTTTATGAGCGGTGGTGCTTTGTAACTGTAGTCTCACAGCTGCAACGTCAGTTTCCTGAACTCGTCTGGAGTCGTGAATATCGATCGGTGGGTTTAAAAGAAATCGTGTGGCGGGGAATAGCGGCTTGTGACCGTTGAGGCATGTTACCAAGTCCGATGCCCAGCGAGTGATCAACCTGCGCATCGCGGTTTTCAAAGCTTATCGCGAGAGCGATATCTGGACATCGTCGTGACGTTGGACTCGCCTTCGACGAAGCGCTTCTTGGTTTTCGACGCGAAGTATCGCAGCGCCCGCGCCAGCGTCCTGGATGCAATGGAGTCAGCGCACATTTATCACGACAGTCTCCAGTGGAAGGGCATCAAGCCTGACGTTTCATTGCTGCTGATACCTAGGGCAGACAAAGTAACGGCGCTTATCAGCCCGACTTATCATGCGGACTATGGGGTCGGAGCCTGGCAAATCAGTGCAGAATCAGAAGGGGAGGCACTGGGGATCGAACTCAAACGAATTCTGAGTGCAATACCAATTGCGGCCGCTCCAGCCCCTACAATTGCTATTGGAACGGCGAAGTAATCGATTACGCACAGTAGCGCTAAACTCGCTGACAATCCCGCAACCCGAAATAAAGTCGTCGGGCTCCAGGCGTATTGGTTCGCGACGCCGGTGCAAAGGACTCGATCGAACTGCGCTGGTCTTGACGACTCTTCCCGAGATCACCTGATTACGTTCAGGTTCACAAGCGGCAATGTTTTCGATCTTCACAATCGTTCAGCGCTGGTGGACAATCCGCGCTCTGTTCCGGGGTAGTTCAGCGGTAGAACACTCGGCTCTTAACCGGGTGGGCGCTGGTTCGAATCCAGCCCCCGGACCCACAACATCGCAGGCTCGGAAGGACTCATGCTCAGGCACGATAGGGAATCGAATGCGAATGCCGGCATAGGTGCCGGCTATGCAGCCTTTCAACTGTCTCGGGCACTCGCTGCATCGGGCCTCGACGATAACGGACAGACGAGCAAGCGCATCGAGCGCTGGCGCAATGTAATCGAGCACATATTGCAGGGATCTGCGTCGTATGGCTCACGAACTCCATTCGCGGATGTGCCTGAGTGGGTCACGCTGGAAGTCGCCACGGGTGGTTTTGCCACTGGGCAGTACATGGCCGGTGGCGCACTGACCGAGTACGAGCGACATTTGGCTGCTTCGATTCCTGGTATCCGTCCTGGCTTCGAGCGATTCGATCTCAACACTTGGCACCTTACGGAGGAGGGGATCGAGGTACTGCAAACGAAGCTGGCGAGCGGGGATTATCGAATCGAGGTGCCAGAAGAAGCTGCACTGCTGACGGTGGCCTGGTTGCTGGGCCAACAACGTACAGAGAACGCATGGGATCTGGTTGAAGCGATAGCGCCTTTCTTTGAACAGCTGCGATTCTTTCCGATGGCTTCTGACGGTTCGCCGCTTTCAGCAGGGCAAGTGCAGGTTTTTACTGTCGGTGATGTCAGAACCGTGCTTTCAAACCGCCCAGCACAGACGCGTCTGGCAGCGCAAAAACATGTCGTCGAGACTCGCTTGCCGCTCTACGATGCGGCGGTGTCGCTTTTCCTTTTGACGTATCAGGATGATTGGCCTTGCCGCCGGTATCCCCAAGGCTGGTTTGAGCAGGCGAATACTCTGAAGCGGCAGTTCGATGCTTCTTGCCCCAGCGCTTCAGGTGAAGCTGAAAGCTCAAGGGATCGGGCAGGGGAGTTGTTTGCATTGCTGGGGAGTTGCGCTAGCGATGCGGCGTCGCTTACGGGACGGCAAGTCGGACGAATTCGCAGGATCGTCGACGATTTCGTACGCAAGCATGGTCATCCCGAATCCGAATCTCATCAAAAGCACAGAGAGTCTCAACGCAGTCACGTGTCCTCACCCGGGCACCATCTATTTGCTAAAGCGGTTGCCGCACGTCTGAGCAGGTATCCCGGTTCGGACGGAGTTTCCGACTTTTCATCTCTGCTGCAACCCGTTACCTGCGAAGAAGCGACCGCATATTCGCTGTTAACAGGTATCGGCATTCCTACTGATATTCGTCGACGCGTCGAGCGGTGTCGAAAGGGCACAATTGCCGAGTTGATCGATAAGGGATTGATTACATCCGGGGATACCGTGGCGCGGCTGCTGCCAGCGATAACGGCTGAGATCTGCAGTGCAGGATTTCGCGATATGTCGCTGCGGATGCTCTCTGTAGCAACCTATCGCGCCTTTCGACAACGCCGATCATTGTTGCTGTTGGATCTGCAAAGTCAGGTCAGGATGAATGAATTGCCGTGGGTGGCGGCTGTTGAGGACCAGCGAGAAACGGACGCGGTGGTCGCTGACGCAGCCAGACAGGTCCTGATCGAATGCGCAGCGATGACTCTTTGCGCTTTTCCTCAAGCGATCCTGCCCAACAAACTCATTCAGGAATTTGCTGCGCTTGGTGCGATGGCCAAGCTGGATCTGCCTTTTGTCGAAGAAGTCGCCTCGGACATTTTCATGGGCGCTTTCTCGAACAAGTACATAAGAGCTGCCAGGCAGGCGGCATCTTTGACAGGTGGCACGCTATACGCCAATTACTACGACATTGATGCAAGCCAATTGGCGATGCTTCCTGATCAACCGAAATCCAGGCGGAAAAGGTTCTCCAGACCTGACGCGAGTTCCAGGGACGCATTGGCCAGATTGTGCTCCCAGCGGGCTGATGCGGACCTGGGGACATGGCGACCGGCGACTAACGGGAAAATCATCGAGCAACAACAGATCCTGACGACGCAAAACCTTGCGCTGTTGTTTGGTGAGCTCGGGTTGAAGGCGCTGTTGCAGCATCGCCTGGCTTCGATGGCCGAGGAATGCTTCAGATGGATATGCGTACGCCAGCAGATGAAGTTGCGGTTTTATCACTCCAGCCTGGTGGTGATCAAAAATACGGCTTATGCCTGGCGGCAAATGGTCTTTTATCTAGCGATGCTAGATGAGGCAGAAATGCGTTTCGCGATTGAACGTATCGAAGCTCATTTCGCGATTCAGCCTAGTGCATTTCGTGAAAGGTTTCTGCCGGCGATTAGAGGATTGCGAGTAGCGGCTTCTGGCGCACCGTTGACCGAGGCTCGCCAAGCAAGCGAAGGTGCTCAGGTTTTTATCGGATGGACTACCGAGAGACATTGGTTGTTGAAGCTGCAAACGAATGGCGTTGCTTAGACTGAGAGGTTGGGAGTGGTGGATCTGATATCTAAAGCCTGAGGCCGTTCGCATCCACGATTTAACATAATATACATTACACGTAACAAGATATTACAGGGTTAGCGTGGTTGCCCGAGAGATTTGAATCTGCGCGGTCGCTTCAAAACCAGCTTTCCCTGCAAACTGCATTTGTCCCAATCTACAACTCTCAATCTTCACCGCGCGTAAGCATTTCAATCAGCGCTCCATGCTGCGGATACTGTGCGGTCAATTTTGCTCGATCACCTATTTCCATATCGGCAAAATCAAATCCTGGCGAAACCGCTTCGCTGATCAAGCCAAAGCCATTCGAGCCTTCCAGCAATCGAGAGGCTTTCCAAATTCCACCCGGTACGTGCAACTGCAGTTGCTGACCAGCCAAAACATCGCTGCCCATTACCAGCGTTTGCAATGAGCCGTCGGCGTGGATCAGGTTGTATTCGATGGCGTCGCCCAACTGGAAATAATGCAGGATGTCGGACTGATTGAAATGAAACTGGCCCACTGGCGATTGCTCAGTAAGCAGATAGTAGATCGAGGTCAGCAGATATCGCGTGCCTTGCTGCGTTTCGAGGCCGGCACGGTGATCGGCTTGATAGGTTCTGCGGTAATAACCGCCCTCGACATGAGGCTGTAGATTCAGCGCAGCAATCACATCTGTAGCATTCGGCTTGCGCTGAATCATGGCCTTCTCCGTTGCAGGTACGGTTTTTTGTTAGCTCAACTAAACGGTCATTTAGCGTAGTTAACGTGTTTTCGAAGACAATCGACGCACTTACCCTGCTCCATTAGAAATCTACCGTCGCCGACAGCAGATACGTTCGCGGCGTCGAAAGCGTCAATCCCGGCTCACTATCATCCGAAGCACCCGCTGAGCTCCAATAGCGTTTATCCAGAACGTTTTCGACATTGGCGCGCAAGGTGATCGTTTTCTCGTCCAGCTTGAAAGCATAGCGTGTACCTACGTCGAACCGCTCCCAGGAGTCGATTTCCTTATCATTCGCCTGATCCAGATACTGCGAACTCGAATAGATTCCACGACTGGTCAACGTCAAACCCTGCACAGTCGGCACGTCCCACTCTGCACCAAGGTTAACGTTGTATTTCGGTGTCGCCGGTGCGCGGTTGCCGTCGAATGTACCGTTGGTGGTATCGGTCAGTTCGCTGTCGATATACATCACCCCGCCGAGCAATCGGAAGCCCTTCAGCGGTTCGCCAAACACGCTCAGTTCTACGCCGTTGTTTTCGCGTTTGCCGTTCGGGCCGAAGACTCGTGTGGTCGCATTGGTTTCGTAGGCAGGTTGTTTGATGCGGAACACCGCTGCCGTCAGCGCGTATGCACCCGCGTCGTACTTGGCGCCGACTTCGACCTGGCGGCTGATGAATGGCGGGAAGATTTCGTCTTCGTTGATCGACGTCGATGGCGCGATCTTGCCTTGGCTCAGACCTTCCATGTAGTTGGCGTACAGCGAAAGTTTGTCCGTCGCCTTGAACAGAATCCCGCCCGACGGCGAGACCTTTTCTTCATCGTAGGCCGTATCGCCCTTGATGCCGTCGCTCCAGTCATCGACTTTGACCCGCTGCCAGCGCGCGCCCAAAGTCAGCAGCAGTCGATCCTCGAAGAAACCGAGCGTGTCGGACAAGGCCACGCCGCTGAAGCGATTTTCGGTGTAGACCTCGGCGTCATTGCGGGTCGGCGTGCCGGGTCTGGCTATTTCCACCGGGTTGTAGAGATTGCTGCGCCCGGCCGCGTAACGGGCGCCGCCGTTTTCGAAGTCCATATAAAAGTAGTTGGCCGCCAGATTCACTTCATGGCTGACCGGTCCGGTCTGGAACCAGTTACGCACCCCAGCGGTAGCCGTGCGAACGTTTTCGTCGCGAGTGAAGTCGCGCGGCTGGACGCTGAAGTCGCCGGCGTCATTGGTCACCGACACCGCGTGGCGCAAGAAGTCGTGATTGCTTTTGCGTGCGCCGACGCCGCCATACAGCATGACTGAATCGCTGACATCGAACTCGCCGTTGAGCGTGCCGAAAGTGTCTTTGGTTCGCGCCCGGCTCCAGGGTTGCGCATAGTTGTCGCGCACATCATGGGCGTTCGGCACCTTGGCATTGGCGGCGACTTGCACGCGTTCCTGCGGTGCGTCGGTGTCGCGCTCGGTGTGGCCGATATCGGTGGAAAGTCGCAAGCGTTCACCACGGAAATCCAGACCGAGTACCGCCATGTCGCGATCGACGCTCTGATGATCCCATTCGGTATCGCCGGACTGTTTGACCCCGTTGAAGCGCACCCCGAATTGATTGTCTTCGCCAAAACGCCGTCCGACATCCACCGCGCCGCCGACTTGATTGTTCGAGGCGTAATTGGCTGTCAGCGAGGTGATCGGCTTGTCGGTCGCGCGTTTCGGCACGACGTTGATCCCCCCTCCTACACTGCCCCGTGGCGAAATCCCGTTGATCAATTGGCTCGGGCCTTTGAGGATGTCGACGCGATCGGCCATTTCCATGTCGATGGTGTAAGTCGGCAACACACCGTAGAGGCCGTTGTAGGCAACATCACTGTTGAACAGGCTGAAACCACGGATGGTGAATTGCTCATAGCGGCCACCGGCAGGGTTGGTGGCGCGTACCGAAGGGTCGGTACTGATCAGATCGCCGAGCGTGCGCGCCTGTTGGTTTTTCACCGTTTCGCTGGTGTAGGTGGTCATGCTGAACGGGGTTTCCATGAAATCCCTGGAACCCAACAACCCTTGCGAGCCACGCCGCGCGACCTGACCGCCAGCAAACACGTCGGCATCCGCTGAACCGCTCGCGCCGAGAATCGATGTCGGTGCCAGTTGCAAGGTGCTGCCTTGCGCTGCGGGCACCAGCGTATAAGCCTGATCGCCGACCGGTTGCAGCTGCAAACCCGAACCCAGCAACAACCGGCTGAACCCCTCCTCCACGCCATATTCACCGGACAAACCATTGCTGTTGCGGCCGCTGACCAGCGCCGGATCCACCGACAGATTGACTCCAGCGAGACCGGCGAAGCGCGTCAGCGCGGCACTCAGACTACCGGCCGGCACCTGATAACTGCGGCGACTGCCATCGTCGGCCCAGCTCGATTGGATCAACACGGGGCTGGCACTCAGGCTCAGCAAAAGGCTCAACTGCAACAACGGACGCAAACGACCTGGAAATACTGCGGGCATTGGAAGAAGCTCTCGATTTTGTTCACTTGCCTGGAATGACCAGTGAGGCGAAAAAAAAGGGACAGGCTTCAGCCAGTTTTTTCTGCACGCGGTACCAGTGACACCCAAAATCGCGTTCGCGTATGCACATCGACGGGCAAACTGGCTGCCAGCAGTGCCAGCACTTGATCGGTATCGTCGACGCGAAAGCTGCCAGTGACGCGCAGCGATTCCAGCGCCGGATCCCAGCGCAGCACGCCCGAGCGGTAGCGACTCAGCTCGCGGAGGAAATCACCCAGCGGCTGGTTTTGCGCCATCACCACACCGTCGCGCCAACCGGGCATCAACGCTTCGAATGCCGTCACCGC
The DNA here is from genome assembly GCF_030687105.1 of Pseudomonas sp. FP1762. Classification (NCBI taxonomy): domain Bacteria; kingdom Pseudomonadati; phylum Pseudomonadota; class Gammaproteobacteria; order Pseudomonadales; family Pseudomonadaceae; genus Pseudomonas; species Pseudomonas sp. FP1762. Next base: position 3,089,547 of record NZ_CP117458.1, on the reverse strand, counting down.
TCCCGCGCCCGAAGCTTGCAGGCTGACTTGCTGGCCCTGCTGCAATACCAGCGTCGGGCCGTGCAGTGGCTGCAATTGCACCGAACCACGCAGCACGCAGACCTGGCAATCGCGCGCATTGAGGCGCACCGAGATGTCGCTGTGATTGACGATCATCCGCCCATAAGGCGCGTTGACGATAAAGGCTGAATCGCCCGCGACGTTGAGCGCCATCTCGCCACGGATCAGCGTCAGCTGACGTGCAGGCAGATCGACATTAACCGCGCTGTCGGTGTTGAGTTGCAATGAAGAATCCTGGGCCAACTGCACTTTGCGCCGCTCGCCAGTGCTGGTGTGCAGGTCGGCGCGCCAGACCTCCAGCGGCAGCTCCCGACTGATCAACCACGCCGCCGGCACCAGCGCCGCCACGCCCAAGGCACGCTTGAGAGCAGCGCGCCGCGCCGGATCCGGCCGATCCAGCGTGGCCATGGCCAGCGTCGGCGGCAAACCTGCGAAACGCTGGCGAAGCTGCTGGATTTTCTGCCACGCGTTCTCGTGGCGACTGTCACTGGCGCGCCAATGCTGCAATCGGGCGTGATCTTCCTCGCTGGCACCACCGGACTCGAGCAGTGCCAGCCAGTGCGCCGCTGCCCGCGCCACTTCCCGCATTTCATCATTGGGTGCAACGCGCATCACAGATCCGCCAGCAAGCAATGCTCGTACGCTTGGGCCATGTAACGTTTCACCGTGCGCTCGGAAACCTGCAAGCGCTCGGCAATCTCGCGGTAGCCAAGGCCCTCGAGTTGACTCCAAAGAAATGCCCGGCGCACCGGGCGCGGCAAGCCATCGAGCAATTCATCCAGCGCCTGCAAGGTTTCCAGCAGCAACCAGCGCTGCTCCGGCGACGGTGCGCACGCTTCCGGCAATTGCGCCAAGGCATCGAGGTAGGCTTTTTCCAGATGGCGCCGCGTGTAGAAATTGCTCAGTAGCCGTTTGCCGACGGTGAGCAGATACGCGCGCGGCTCGCGCAATTCAGCCAGTGGCGGCGCGTTGCACAGGACGCGGACAAAGGTGTCTTGACTGAGGTCCGCCGCATCCCACGCATTGCCCATGCGCCGGCGCAGCCAGGTTTCCAGCCAGCCGCGATGCTCGCGGTACAACTGCTGCAGGCTCTGCTCCGACGGTGACGTAGCTTCAATCATCTCAAGAGACCCTGCGCGAAGGTAGATTCAAATGAGACTGATTCTATTTAACTTCTGCGAGGACACAAAGCCTTTTTCTGCTCAGCGCTTGAGCGTTTCGCTCGGCAGCTCCTTGAAAAGCGCGCGGTAACTGCTGGAAAACCGCCCCAGATGCCAGAACGACCAGCGCATCGCCACTTCGGCAACGGTGGTTTCGCAAGGTCGGCGCTTGAGCAATTCACGGTGTGCACTGTTCAGCCGCCTCAGGCGTAACCAATGGCTCGGGGTCATCCCGGTGTAGGCCTTGAAAGCCTGCTGCAACTGGCGCAGCGGTACGCCGGCAACGTTGGAAAGCTCGAGCAGATTGACCGTGTCTTCCGGCGAATCAGCTGCCCACTCCCCTACTCGCTTCATGATTTGGCGTTCGTTGTTACGCTGCTGCAATCCTCCACGATCAAGACGGGTTTGAGCGTTGTCGAGGATGAACAGGCAGTCCTCGAGCAGTTGCCGAGTCAGGCGATCTTTATCAAGTGGATCAGAGGCTTGCGACAACTTCGTGAGAATCGAGCTTAACCAGCCGCTGAACAAAGCGTTCTGTCCGCAGTTCAGCGGCGCCATGAACAGACCTTCGAGCTTTGCCACTTGCAAACCGTGCTCGCGGACGAAATCCGGACCGAACACCACAGCGATTTCACGGTAGTTCTCCGGGGTGATCCAGATGTTGCGGCTTTCTTCGTTGAGCAGATACAGCGCGTTGTCACTGCGATCAAAACAGAACGCCAGAGCCCCGGATGGCGCGCTGAAATTCTGTTCGACCCGGGTGTTCATCTGTTCTTCGTAAACCTCCACGCCCTGCAGATCCAGATAGCGAATCTGCCCAGCGAAATGCCCCGGCGACATCTGTTGGTAATGCTGGACCCAGCCCGGTGTAGCGCGGATTTGCTCGGCCACATCGGCGGTATTGAACGCTTGAACCTGAAGCGGATTGCACGTTGTCATGGGGTGACCCTGCGCACTCTTTTGGTGCGCTTTGGTGCTGCTGAAAGTGGATAGATGGAATCGCAAGCCGCGCCCAAGATAGTCGCCAACGCGCCACAGGGGAAGGGGCGGAAGATGAAACCCGCCCTCCCCGGCGTCTACAAAGCCAATAACGAGGTCTTTATGAACGCCCCTTTCGATCAGCTGTTCACCTGGCTGAAAGATCACAAGATTACCGAAGTCGAATGCGTGGTCAGCGACCTGACCGGCATCGCCCGCGGCAAGATTGCACCGACCAACAAGTTCCTGCATGAGCGCGGCATGCGCTTGCCGGAGAGCGTGCTGCTGCAAACGGTAACCGGGGATTTTGTTGACGACGACATCTACTACGACCTGCTCGACCCGGCCGACATCGACATGGTCTGCAAGCCGGTTTCCGACGCCGTGTACGTCATTCCTTGGGCAATCGAGCCGACCGCCATCGTCATCCATGACACCTTCGACAAGTTCGGCAACCCGATCGAACTGTCGCCGCGCAATGTGCTGAAGAAAGTCCTGCAGCTTTATACCGACAAGGGCTGGAAGCCGATTGTCGCGCCGGAAATGGAGTTCTACCTGACCCAACGCTGTGAAGACCCGGACCTGCCGCTCAAGGCACCACTGGGTCGTTCGGGTCGTGCGGAAAGCGGTCGCCAGTCATTCTCGATCGATGCCGCCAACGAGTTCGATCCGCTGTTCGAAGACGTCTACGACTGGTGCGAACTGCAAGGTCTGGATCTCGACACGCTGATCCACGAAGACGGCCCGGCGCAGATGGAAATCAACTTCCGCCACGGCGATGCGCTGGATCTGGCTGACCAGATCACCGTGTTCAAACGCACCCTGCGCGAAGCAGCGCTCAAGCACAATGTCACCGCGACGTTCATGGCCAAACCGATCGGCGACGAGCCCGGCAGCGCCATGCACCTGCACCAGAGTGTGGTCGAGATCGCGACGGGCCAGCCGATCTTTGCCGATGCCGAGGGCAACATGAGCGAGCTGTTCCGTCATCACATCGGTGGCTTGCAGAAATACATCCCGAAAGTGCTGCCGATGTTCGCGCCGAACGTCAATTCGTTCCGCCGTTTCCTGCCGGACACCTCGGCACCGGTCAACGTCGAATGGGGTGAAGAGAACCGCACGGTGGGCCTGCGTGTGCCGACTTCCGGGCCTGAATCGATGCGCGTGGAGAACCGCTTGCCCGGTGCCGACGCCAACCCGTATCTGGCGATTGCCGCGAGCCTGCTGTGCGGCTACATCGGCATGGTCGAGAAGATCGAGCCGAGCGCGGCGGTCGAAGGCCGGGCCTATGAACGCCGCAACCTGCGCCTGCCCATCACCATCGAAGAAGCCCTGACGCAGATGGAAGACTGCCCGAAAGTCGCCGAATACCTGGGCAGCAAATTCGTCCGCGGTTACGTCGCGGTCAAACGCGCCGAGCACGAAAACTTCAAGCGCGTGATCAGCTCCTGGGAGCGAGAGTTCCTGCTGCTGAGCGTCTGACGGCGCAGCCGTCCCTGTGGGAGCGAGCCTGCTCGCGAAGACGGCCGCACAGTTGATCGTTCCCACGCTCCCGCGTGGGAATGCATCCCGGGACGCTCTGCGTCCCATCCAAAGCCGAACGCCGAGCGTCCGTTGCGGCATTCCCACGCAGAGCGTGGGAACGATCATTACAAGAAGAGGTGTCGATATGCGTCTATTGAAATCCGTACTCCCGGTCGCGCTGAGCGCGCTGTTCAGTGCCGTAGCCCACGCCGAGCCCCAGGTCAGCGTCTACAACTGGACCGACTACATCGGCGAAACCACCCTCGCCGACTTCCAGAGCAAGACCGGGATCAAGGTGATCTACGACGTCTTCGACTCCAACGAAACCCTTGAAGGCAAACTCCTCGCCGGCCGCACCGGTTACGACGTGGTCGTGCCGTCCAACCACTTCCTCGCCCGTCAGGTAAAGGCCGGCGCGTTCATGAAGCTCGATCGTTCACAGTTACCAAACTGGAAGAACCTTGACCCGAAACTGCTTGAATTGCTTGAGAAAAACGATCCAGGCAATGAGCACTCGGTGCCCTATCTGTGGGGCACCAACGGCATCGGCTACAACGTCGACAAGGTCAAGCAAGTGCTCGGCATCGACCACATCGATTCCTGGGCCGTGTTGTTTGAACCGGAGAATCTGAAGAAGCTCAGCCAGTGCGGTGTGTCGATGATGGACTCCGCCGACGAAGTCTTCCCGGCCATCCTCAACTACATGGGCATGGATCCGCGCAGTGAAAACCCTGAAGACTACAAAAAGGCCGAAGCCAAGCTGCTGAGCATCCGTCCGTACATCACCTATTTCCATTCTTCCAAGTACGTGTCGGACCTGGCCAATGGTGACATCTGCGTCGCGTTCGGTTACTCCGGCGATGTGTTCCAGGCGGCCAACCGCGCCAAGGAAGCGAAGAACGGCGTCAATATCGCTTACGCCATCCCCAAGGAAGGCGCCAACCTGTGGTTTGATCTGCTGGCGATTCCCGCTGATGCGAGCAACGCCAAAGAGGCCCATGCCTTCATCAATTACCTGCTTGATCCGCAGGTGATCGCCAAGGTCAGCGCCACCGTCGGCTACGCCAACCCGAACCCGGCGGCCAAGCCGTTCATGGATGAGGAACTGGTCAACAACCCTGAGGTTTATCCGCCGCAGTCGGTGCTCGACAAACTCTACATTTCCTCGACCCCGCCCCAGGCGATCATGCGTCTGATGACCCGGTCGTGGAGCAAAGTGAAGTCGAACAAATGAATCAGCACAATTCACAGCACGCCCGCTCCTGGTACGCCGCTTCTGCGCGGGCGAGCACGGCCTACCCTGCGCTAAACGGGGATTTGATTGCCGATGTCTGCGTGATCGGTGGCGGTTTCACTGGCGTCAATACCGCGATTGAGCTGGCGCAGCGCGGTCTGTCAGTGGTTTTGCTCGAGGCGCGACGTATCGGCTGGGGCGCCAGCGGGCGCAATGGCGGGCAGCTGATTCGCGGCATCGGCCATGAAGTCGAGGGTTTCGCCCGTTACGTTGGCCAGGACGGCGTGCGCTATCTGCAGCGCGCCGGCATCGATTCGGTGGAGCTGGTGCGCCAGCGCATCACTGACAACGCCATCGACTGTGATCTGCGCTGGGGCTTTTGCGAACTGGCCAACACCGCCGCGCAATTTGCCGCGTTCCAGCAAGAGCAGGACAGCCTTGCCGAACTCGACTATGCCCACGCAACGAGGCTGGTCGGGCCGGAGCAGATCCGGCAGCAAGTGGTCGACGCCGGTGTGTACGCCGGCGGATTGATCGACATGGGTTCGGGCCATTTGCATCCGCTTGATCTGGTTCAGGGCGAAGCGCGTCTCGCCGCGTCGCTGGGCGTGCGGATCTTCGAGCAGAGTCCGGTCCTGGAAATCCTCCATGGCCCGACCGTCGAGGTGCGCTGCGCCACCGGTTCAGTACGCGCCGGCAGCCTGGTGCTTGGCTGCAACGCGCATCTGGATGACCTCGAGCCGAAACTCAGCGGCAAAGTGCTGCCCGCCGGCAGTTACATCATCGCCACCGAGCCGCTGGACGAAAGCCGTGCCGCGCAGTTGATTCCACAGAACCTGGCGCTGTGCGATCAGAAAGTCGGGCTCGATTATTACCGTCTCTCGGCGGATCGACGTCTGCTGTTCGGCGGTGCTTGTCATTACTCCGGGCGCGATCCGGCGGATATCGCCGCCTACATGCGACCGAAAATGCTCAAGGTGTTCCCGCAACTGGCCGACGTGCGCATCGACTACCAATGGGGCGGGAAGATCGGTATTACCGCCAATCGTTTCCCCCAGGTTGGCCGGCTCAAACAGCACCCGAACGTGTTTTACGCGCAGGGCTATTCCGGCCATGGCCTCAACGTCACCCATTGGTGCGCGAAATTGCTGGGCGAAGCCATTCACGCCGGGCATAGCCAGGGCATGGACGTGTTCAGCAGCGTGCCGCACATGACCTTCCCCGGCGGCCCGGCGTTGCGTTCGCCGTTGTTGGCGCTGGGCATGTTCTGGTATCGCCTGCGCGAAATGCTCGGCTGAGCCCGCCACGACTCTGGCCCCAGTAGGAGCTGCCGAAGGCTGCGATCTTGGGACGCAGAGCGTCCCGGGCTGCATTCCCACGCAGAGCATGGGAACGATCAGGTCGCAACCTTCGGCAGCTCCTTGCACCGCAATCGCGTCCCACGCCAGCTATACACATTTGCTCTATCGCCAAGCACTTCTATATTGATGAAGTGCTTTTGCGTTCCTGACGCTCAGTGCCCGATTAATTGAGGAGGACATGGATGAAGTCGTCAGCCAGCGACGAGCCGCGAGCACCCGGTCAGGCGCCGGTCAAAACCCGCCGATTCGGTATCTCGCTGGTATGGATCGTGCCGATCGTGGCGGTGCTGGTGGGCATTTCGCTGGTGATTCACAACATCCTCCAGGAAGGCCCGACGATCACCGTCACCTTCAAGACCGGCGATGGCCTGACCGCCAACAAGACCGAAGTCAGGTACCGCAACGTAGTCATCGGCCATGTCTCCGATGTTGAACTGGCCAACGACCATAAACACGTCAACGCCACGATCAAACTCGCCAAGCAGGCCGAAGCCTTCACCCGCGAGGACTCGCAATTCTGGGTGGTACGTCCGCGCATCGGCGCCGGCGGGGTATCGGGCATCGACACATTGCTGTCGGGCGACTACATCGGTGCCGACATTGGCCAGGCCAATACCCGCTCAAAAAACTTCAAGGGTCTGGAGAACCCGCCGCCGATCACCTATGGCGAACCGGGCAAGCGTTTCACCCTGCACACCGCCGACCTCGGCTCGCTGGACATCGGCTCCCCCGTCTATTACCGCAAGATCCCGGTTGGCCAAGTGGTGTCCTATGCCTTGGACCAGGACGGCAAAGGGGTCAATATCGAAGTCTTCGTGCATTCGCCGAATGACGCCTACGTCACCGAAAACACCCGTTTCTGGAACGCCAGCGGCATCGACATCAATGTCGGTGCCAACGGCTTTGCGGTGAAAACCGAGTCGCTGTCGACCCTGCTGGTGGGCGGCATCGCTTTCCGCGCTCCGGATTACAGCCCCAACGATTCGCCAGCCAGTGAAGACAAGGGTTTCGAACTGTTCGCCGACCAGGCCACCGCCCTCGCCCCGCCCAACGGCAAGGCACAGTATCTGTCGCTGCGCTTCGATCAAGCCTTGCGCGGGCTCAAGGTTGACGCGCCGGTGGAGTTCCTCGGAGTTGAAATCGGTCGCGTGGTGGCAGTCAATCTCGACTTCGACGAGGTCAAGCGCACCTTCCCGGTGAATGTCGGCATCGTCATCTATCCGCAGCGCCTGGGTCGCGCCCACGCGAAAATGCTCAAGGCTTACCATGGCGACGAAAACGACGAGGCCACCGGCGCGCGCCTGATCGGCACGTTCATCGAAAACGGCCTTCGCGCCCAGGCCCGCAACGGCAACCTGCTCACCGGTCAGTTGTATATCTCGCTGGATTTCTACCCCAAAGCGCCGAAAGTCGCGTTCGACCCTACGGCACGGCCGGTCACCATTCCGACCGTCCCCGGCAGCCTCGAACAGTTGCAGGAAAAACTCGAGGCGATGGTGAACAAGATCAACGCGCTGCCAGTGGAGCGCATCGCCAGCAACCTCGACGGCAATCTGGTCGAGCTGCGCAAAGGCCTGAAGCAGTTCAACGCCAGGACTCTGCCGGGTGTACAGAGCACCCTCGCCGATGTCAGCAAGACCTTGCAGTCCGCCAATTCGACCCTGGCCGAGGATTCACCGCAGCGCGAGCAACTCACCGAGACCCTCGACGAGCTCGGGCGCATGTCGCGCTCGTTGCGAGAGCTGTCGGATTACCTCGGTCGCCACCCTGAGTCGCTGATTCGCGGACGCCCCGACAACGCCGCGCCGCTGGACCTCAAAGGGCCGCCACGCAATTGAGCACAGGAGCTGCATCCATGGTTTTACCGTTGAAGATCTCCCTGCTCGCTGCGCTCGTGCTGCTGGCCGCGTGCCGTAGCGACCCGATCAGCTTCCATACGCTGACCCCGGCGCAACCGGGCGCCAGCCGCACCGGCGCCGACATCGCCATCGAAAGCATCAGCGTGCCGCCGCAGGTCGATCGCGCGCAGATCGTGATTCGTCAAGGCAACAGCGGCGTGGCCATCCTGGATACCGATTGGTGGAGCGCCACCCTTGCCGATGAATTGCGCGGTGCGCTGGTCGATCAATTGAGCGGCGGCGTCGGCCAGCAGCGCGCTTCCGTGCGAATCGACGTGCAGCGCTTCGATTCGATTCCCGGTCAGTACGCCTTGATCGACGTGAAATGGCGAGTGCGCCCATTAGGTGCTGCGGACGCGGCCCTGCTGAGCTGTCGCTCGGTGTTGCAGACACCTTCAGGCCCGAGCATCGACGAACTGGTAACCGCGCAACAGAACAACATCAAACGCCTCGCTGCGCACATCGCGCAGGGTGCCAGCGGCTCGCGCTGCCCGCCGCAGACCTGACACCGTTTACAAATCGAAGCGATCCACCGCCCGCCGCCGCTCGTTGTCATCACGCACATCGTAGTTGGCAGTCGTCTGGATATTGCTGTGATGCGCCAGTTTCTGTGCGATCGACAGGTCGTGCTCTTCGATCACCCGGGTGATGAATGAACGACGGAAGTCATGGGGCATGATTTTCACCCCGACCTGCGTACCGCGCTGGCGGGCAATGTAGTAAATCGCGTGTTTGGTGATGCGCTCGCGGGTGATGTGGCTGCCCCGGCGAATACGGTTGAACAGAAACGCATCGTCGCTCTCGCCTTCCTTGAGCTGTGAACGACGCAGTTCCAGCCAGGCGTCGAGCTTGGCAAAGGCCCAGGCCGGCGCGTATTTGATCAACTGCTTGTTGCCTTTGCCGGTCACCGTCAGGCTGCGTTCGTGAAAGTCGACCTGGCTCAGATCCAGATCCACCGATTCCGACTTGCGCATGCCGGTGCCGTACAGCAGCGCTATCACCGCCGCATCACGCAGGCCCTGCGGGCGCGGGTCGGCAGCGCAGACTTCCATCAGTTCATGAATCAGCGTGCGCTTGAGGTTGCGCCCCTGGGACAGCCGCGTGCCGGCTATGCCCTTGACCGAACGCATCTTCAGCAGGTGATCCTGGCTGATCAGGCTCATGCGCCATGCTTCGTTCATCACCCCGCGTACGGCGTTCACGTACAGCGACGAGGTGTTCGGTGCATAACCATCGGCGCGCAAAGCGGCGACCAGCGCCACCACGTCTTCCGGTTGCAGGCCGTGCCAGGGGATTTCTTCGATATCGACGTCCTCGAAACCGAGGCGGTCAGCGGCGTCTTGCAGCACATAACGCATGGTCAACTGGCTGGAAGGTGCCAGTCGCGCCAGGTAAACGGTCAGCGGATTGTTGTTGGACGGTGCAGGTTGGGTACTCGACAAATCACTCAAACGAAACGGCCTTGAAATAAAAAACGATTCAACAAAAACAATAAATGCATGAAATGAAACGCAAAAAACGGCATGACTCGATGACAAGGGTTACCGCGAAAGGCCGACAACCTGCCGTTCGAGGCGGTAAAAGTCAATCGGGCATTCCCCGAACGGTCTGTTTGCTGATTCTTCAGCAGTAGGCGAACTGAAACATCGCGCTCTTATGTTCAGTGCAGGGAACTGCGAGCAGGAGTGCGGCATGAAGATCACGGTGTTTGGCAGTGGTTATGTCGGTCTGGTGCAGGCGGCGGTGCTGGCCGAGGTCGGTCACGAGGTCGTGTGCATGGATGTCGACGCGCAGAAGATCGAGCAGTTGGGCCAGGGGCACGTCAGTATTTACGAGCCGGGGCTGGCCAGTCTGGTGCGTGAAGGCCTGGATTCGAAACGCCTGCAATTCACCACCGATGAGCGGTTTGCGGTGTTGCATGGGCGTGTGGCGTTCATCGCGGTGGGCACGCCGTCACGCGAGGATGGTTCGGCGGACCTGCGCTACGTCCTCTCGGTTGGCGACGCGATTGCCCGACATCGCGAGCAGCCATTGATCGTGGTGGAAAAGTCCACGGTGCCGGTGGGCACGGGCGACGCTTTGCGCAGCCACATCGAAAAGGCCCTGATCAAGATTGGCCGCCTGCTGCAATTCGATATTGTCTCCAACCCGGAATTTCTCAAGGAAGGTTCAGCGGTTGCTGATTGCCGGCGACCGGATCGCATTGTCATTGGTTGCGAAGGCACTGAAGTGCGCGATGTGATGCGCGATCTGTACGCGCCGTTCAACCGCAACCATGACCGCATCCTGTTCATGGACTTGCGCAGTGCCGAGCTGACCAAATACGCCGCCAATTGCATGCTGGCGACCAAGATCAGCTTCATCAACCAGATCGCGGAACTCGCCGAGCACCTGGGCGCAGATATCGAAGCAGTGCGCCAGGGCATCGGTGCCGATACGCGGATTGGCTATCACTTTATCTATCCGGGTTGCGGCTACGGCGGTTCGTGTTTTCCCAAGGACATGCGCGCGTTGATTCACAGTGCCGAGCAGGCACATTGCTCCAGTGATCTGCTGCAAGCGGTCGAGGCGATCAACCAGCGCCAGAAGCACAAGCTGTTCGAGCGCATCAACGTGTTCTACCGGGGCGATTTGCGCGGCAAGACCTTTGCCCTGTGGGGCCTGGCGTTCAAACCCAACACCGACGACATGCGCGACGCGCCGAGCCGGGTTCTGCTCGAAGACTTATGGGCTGCCGGTGCCAGCGTGCGCGCGTTTGATCCGGAGGCCATGGTCGAAACGCAAAAGCTCTATCCAGATGAGTCGAAGCTGATGTTGATGGGCACGCCGGAATCGGTACTGGCCGGCGCCGATGCGTTGATCATCTGCACCGAATGGCAACAGTTCAAGGCCCCGGATTTCGAGCTGATCAAACAGCGCCTCAACAGCCCGGTGATCTTTGACGGCCGCAACCTGTACGACGCCGAGCGCCTGGCGCGCAATGGCTTTCAGTATTTCCCGATGGGGCGCGGTGAGTCTTGCAAGTTGCCGATCACCTTGCGGCAGTGGCCGGCAGCGTCTGATGTAGCCTGAACTGGCTCGCTGGTGGCCAGTGATGGCAGTGGACTGCACACAGACCCTGTGGGAGCTGGCTTGCCAGCGATGACGGAATATCAGCCGATTCAAATGTTGCCTGACACACCGCAATCGCTGGCAAGCCAGCTCCCACAGGGACAATGTGCATGGGGCGATGGGGGTTGACCGGTGGCGGCTGCCCAGAGAGGATGGCGTTCGCCCACGCTTCCCGAATAAGGACATTCCCCTTCCGTGGCCATCTATTCGCCGTTTATTCGCCGGTTGATGATCAGCTCGCTGACCGTGGTAATCAGTCGTGCTCTGATCAGTCCGTTGCTGACGCTGTTCCTCAGCAACAAGCTTGGCCTCGATCCGCAGGATGTCGGCTTGCTGCTCGGCATCGCCGTGTTCAGCGCAACATTGCTGTCGCTGTACGGTGGCTACATCATCGACAAGCTGGACAAGCGGCAGTTGCTGATCCTGGCCATGCTCTCCAGCGGTATCGGCCTGATCCTGCTGACCTTCGCGCAGAATCTGTATGTGGTCACCCTGGTGCTGATCATCAGCGAAACCGCGTCGGCGCTGTTCCTCATCGGCTCCAAGGCGATCCTCAGTGAAAACCTGCCGGTGGGCCAGCGGGTCAAGGCGTTTTCCCTCAATTACACGCTGACCAATATCGGTTACGCCGTCGGCCCGATGATTGGCGTGGTGATTGCCGGGGTGCAGCCGTCCGCGCCGTTCATCGTTGCCGGTGCGATCGCCATTGGCAGTATTTTTCTGCTGCTCGGCGCGACCAGGGATGCCAGTCCGATAACATCCGGCAGTGCGCCGCAAAGTTTCCTCGACACGCTGATGATCCTGAAAAACGACCGCACCATGGTGCTGTTCACCCTTGGCTGCCTGCTCAGCACGTTGGTGCACGGGCGCTTCACCCTGTACCTGTCGCAATACCTGCTGGTCACCCACACCCAGCAACAAACGCTCGACACCATGGCCGCCCTGCTCGCCTGCAACGCAATCACGGTGATCCTGCTGCAGTACCAGGTGGGTCGCTGGCTCAGTCGCGAACACCTGCGTCACTGGATTGCCGGCGGCACCGCGCTGTTCATCGTCGGGTTGATCGGTTTCAGTCTGGCGGACAGCCTGCTCGGCTGGTGCGTGGCGATGTTCATCTTCACCCTGGGCGAGATGATCATCTACCCCGCCGACTTCCTGTTCGTTGACACCCTCGCCCCGGAGGCACTGCGCGGCAGTTACTACGGCGCGCAGAACCTGTCAGCGCTTGGCGGGGCTGCCAGCCCGGTAATGTGCGGGTTTCTATTGATGCACACGCCTGCGCCGAGCATGTTCTACGCCCTGAGCGGTTTGGCGGCGCTGGGTGGATACCTATGCTTCGTCAGCGCTCGGCGCACCGCTTCAATGCAAAAATAGTGCACTAAAACTGCATTTATATGAATTTGTCAGCATCGATTTTGATCGGCAAACTACGCGCGTTCCTCCCCCAATGTTGGAACGCTTCTAGGGCTTTCCGGATTTGCCGGACAAGTCCTTTTTTTTGCCCCGGATTTTGTAAAGGATCAGTTCTACATGCTTGCTCGCTGGTTGCCCGCTGCCATCAACACCCGCCCCACTGAATGGAGCCGTGCCGCGATCGGCATGGGCCTGGGCACGCTGTTCAGCGTGTGGATGTGCGCGCAGGTGTTCGGCCATGACGTTGCGTTTCACCTGGTCGGCCCGCTCGGCGCTTCGGCGGTGCTGCTGTTCGCGGTGTCCTCAGGCGCCCTCGCCCAGCCATGGTCGATTCTTGGCGGCTACCTGTGTGCTGGCGTGGTCGCCTTGCTGGTCGCCCATGTTCTTGGCCGTACGCTGGGCAGCGCCTGCCTTGCTGCCGGCATGGCGGTGATTCTGATGTGCTGGCTGCGTTGCCTGCACCCACCGGCCGGCGCCTTGGCGTTGACGCTGGTGCTGGCCGACCCTGCGACCATCGCCATGGACTGGAAAGCCATGGAGCCGGTGATGCTCGGCGCCCTGTGCATGCTCGCCAGCGCGCTGGCCTATAACAACCTGACCCGCATCCGCTATCCGAAACGCGCTGCTGACCCGGCTCCGCCAGTGGTCCCGATCGATAGCCAGGCGATCACCGCCGCAGACCTGAAACTGGCGCTGGCCGACATGGAAGCCTTCATCGACGTCACCCCCGAAGACCTCGAACGCCTGATTCACGCCAGCGAACTGCACGCCAAGCGCCGCAGCATTACCGAAACGTTCAGATGATCCCTTTGTAGGAGCTGACGAGTGCAACGAGGCTGCGATCTATTGATTTCAAAAAACAAGATCAAAAGATCGCAGCCTCGTTGCACTCGTCAGCTCCTACACGGACAGCGGCGCTAAGAGAAAAACGCAGATTCCCCCTGCACATATCCCCGTTGTACACGACAAATTTGCACTGTTACGATCCGCTAACGCCCGCGCGCGGGCTTTTCGAATAAAGACAATAAAAGCAGGGAGTTACAGATGACAGCTCAGGCTTCATCCCGGCGGACCCCGTCCATGGATGCCATGCAAAACGACGTGCTGGCCGAGGTGCGCAACCATATCGGCCACCTGACCCTCAACCGCCCTGCGGGCCTCAATGCAATCACCCTCGACATGGTGCGTCTGCTGCAACAGCAGCTCGATGCCTGGGCGTCTGACGCCGATGTGCACGCCGTGGTATTGCGCGGCGCTGGTGAAAAGGCCTTCTGCGCCGGTGGCGATATTCGTTCGCTGTACGACAGCTACAAGAGCGGCGACACGCTGCACGAAGATTTCTTCGTCGAGGAATATGCCCTCGACCTGACCATTCATCACTACCGCAAACCGGTGCTGGCCTTGATGGACGGTTTCGTCCTCGGCGGTGGCATGGGCCTGGTGCAAGGCGCCGATCTGCGTGTGGTCACCGAAAAGAGCCGTCTGGCGATGCCGGAAGTGGCCATCGGTTATTTCCCTGATGTCGGCGGCAGTTACTTCCTGCCGCGCATCCCCGGTGAGCTGGGGATTTATCTGGGCGTCAGCGGCGTGCAGATCCGCGCGGCCGATGCGCTGTACTGCGGCCTCGCCGACTGGTACCTGGACAGCAGCAAACTGGCGCTGCTCGACGACAAGCTCGACCAGATGGAGTGGCAGGACACGCCGCTCAAGTCGCTGCAGAACCTGCTGGCCAAGCACGCTGTGCAAACCCTGCCGGATGCGCCGCTTCAAGCGTTGCGCCCGGCCATCGACCATTTCTTTGCCCTGCCCGACGTGCCGAGCATGATCGAGCAATTGCGCGCCGTCACTGTCGCTGACAGCCATGAATGGGCGGTCACCACGGCGGATCTGCTGGAAACCCGCTCACCGCTGGCCATGGCCGTGACCCTGGAAATGCTCCGTCGCGGCAGACATTTGAGTCTGGAGAATTGCTTTGCGCTGGAGCTGCATCTGGACCGCCAGTGGTTTGCCCGTGGCGACCTGATCGAAGGCGTGCGCGCCCTGCTGATCGACAAGGACAAGTCACCGCGCTGGAACCCGCCGACCGTCGCTGAGCTGGACGCTGCGCAGGTTGCGAGCTTCTTCCATGGTTTTGATGAGAGCGGGAGCTGAGTCATGCACGATCTCGAACTGACTGAAGAACAAGTGATGATCCGCGACATGGCCCGGGATTTTGCCCGTGGCGAAATCGCGCCCCACGCCCAGGCCTGGGAAAAGGCTGGCTGGATCGACGACGCCCTGGTGGCGAAGATGGGCGAGTTGGGCTTGCTCGGCATGGTTGTGCCGGAAGAATGGGGCGGCACCTACGTCGATTACGTCGCTTATGCGCTGGCGGTTGAGGAAATCTCTGCCGGTGACGGCGCGACCGGCGCGTTCATGAGCATTCACAACTCGGTCGGCTGCGGCCCGGTGCTCAACTACGGCAGCGACGAACAGAAACAGACCTGGCTGGCCGATCTGGCCAGTGGGCAGACCATCGGTTGCTTCTGTCTGACCGAACCCCAGGCCGGCTCCGAAGCACACAACCTGCGCACCCGCGCCGAACTGCGCGACGGCCAATGGGTGATCAACGGTGCCAAGCAATTTGTCAGCAATGGCAAGCGGGCGAAACTGGCGATCGTCTTCGCGGTAACCGATCCGGATCTCGGCAAAAAAGGCCTGTCAGCGTTTCTGGTGCCGACCGACACACCGGGTTTCATCGTCGATCGCACCGAACACAAAATGGGCATCCGCGCCTCCGACACCTGCGCGGTGACGCTGAACAACTGCAGCATCCCCGAGGCCAATCTGCTCGGCGAACGCGGCAAGGGCCTTGCGATTGCCCTGTCCAACCTTGAAGGCGGACGCATCGGCATCGCCGCGCAGGCATTGGGTATCGCCCGGGCTGCTTTTGAAGCGGCGCTGGCTTATTCGAAAGACCGGGTGCAATTCGACAAGCCGATCATCGAGCACCAGAGCATCGCCAATCTGCTGGCTGACATGCACATGCAGATCAACGCCGCGCGGTTGCTGATCCTCCATGCAGCGCGGCTGAGGACGGCGGGCAAACCATGCTTGTCCGAGGCTTCGCAGGCCAAGCTGTTCGCATCGGAAATGGCCGAGAAGGTGTGTTCGTCGGCGATCCAGATTCATGGCGGCTATGGCTATCTGGAGGATTACCCGGTCGAGAAGTACTACCGCGATGCGCGGATTACCCAGATCTATGAAGGGTCGAGCGAGATACAGCGGATGGTGATTGCGCGGGATTTGAAGAACTATCAGTTGTAAAAGCTTCGCGAGCAGGCTCGCTCCCACATTGGACGGTGCAGATCCTGTGGGAGCGAGCCTGCTCGCGAAAGCGTCAGCTTAGGCACCGCATCTATTTGCCTTGGAATGCAGCCTCACGCTTGGCAATAAACGCCGCCATCCCTTCCTTCTGATCCTGCGTCGCAAACGCGGCATGAAACACCCGGCGCTCGAAACGCACGCCCTCGGTCAGGTTGACCTCGAACGCGCGGTTGACGCTCTCCTTGATCATCATCGCAATCGGCAGTGATTTGCCGGCAATCACCGCCGCGACTTTCAGCGCTTCATCAAGCAGCTCATCGCTTGGCACGATCCGCGCGACGATGCCGCAGCGCTCGGCTTCCACCGCGTCGATCATGCGCCCGCTCAGGCACATTTCCATGGCTTTGGCTTTGCCCACGGCGCGGGTCAGGCGCTGGGTGCCGCCCATGCCCGGCAGCACGCCGAGGTTGATTTCCGGCTGGCCGAATCTGGCGTTGTCGCCAGCCAGGATGAAGTCGCACATCAGCGCCAGTTCACAACCGCCGCCGAGGGCAAAACCATTGACCGCGGCGATAATCGGCTTGCGGCGGTTGGCCACGCGATCGCTGTCGCTGAACAGATCGTCCATGTAGATCTGCGGATAGGTCAGCTCAGCCATTTCCTTGATGTCGGCGCCGGCGGCGAAAGCTTTTTTCGAACCGGTGAGGACGATGCAGCCAATGTGCGCATCGGCTTCCAGCGTATCGAGGGCGTGGTTCACTTCGCTGACCAGCTGCGCGTTCAGCGCGTTCAGCGCCTGCGGCCGGTTGAGGGTGATCAGGCCGACGCGGTCGCGGGTTTCCAGCAGAATCGTTTCGTAAGTCATGAATAAAATTCCTTGTCAGAGATTGCGCGAAATGACCATGCGCTGAATGTCGCTGGTGCCTTCGTAGATCTGGCAGACGCGCACGTCGCGGTAGATGCGTTCCAGCGGAAAGTCGTTGAGGTAACCGTAACCGCCAAGGGTTTGCAAGGCCATGGAGCAGACCTTCTCAGCCATTTCCGAGGCGAACAGCTTGGCCATCGACGCCTCGACCAGCGCCGGTTGGCCGCTGTCACGCAAGGCTGCGGCGTAATGCACCATTTGCCGGGCGACGGCAATTTGCGTGGCCATGTCCGCCAGGCGAAACGCTACGGCCTGATGCTCGATGATCGGCTTGCCGAAGGTGTCACGCTCGCGGGCGTAATCACGGGCGGCTTCGAACGCGGCGCGGGCCATGCCGACGGCTTGCGAGGCGATGCCGACGCGGCCGCCTTCGAGGTTGGCCAAGGCGATCTTGTAGCCCTCGCCCTCCTCGCCGAGGCGGTTGGCGACCGGCACTTTCACATCTTCGAAGAGGATCTGGCAGGTGTCGGACGCGTGCTGGCCGAGTTTGTCTTCGACCCGCGCGACCTTGTAGCCTGGGGAGTCGGTCGGCACGATAAACGCGCTGATCCCGCGTTTGCCGGCGCTCGGGTCGGTCACGGCAAACACGATCACGATGCCGGCGTTCTGCCCGGAGGTGATGAACTGTTTGCAGCCGTTGAGCACGTAGTGATCGCCTTCCAGGCGGGCGCGGGTTTTCAGGCTGCTGGCATCGGAACCGGCCTGCGGTTCGGTCAGGGCGAAGGCGCCGAGCATCGCGCCGCTGGCCAGCGGTTTGAGGAAGCGCTCGCGCTGATCGTCATTGCCGAACTTGAGAATCGGCACGCAGCCGACCGAGTTGTGCACGCTCATGATCGTCGAGCAGGCACCGTCGCCGGCGGCGATTTCTTCCAAAGCCATGGCGTACGCGAGGTAGCCGGTGTCACAGCCGCCCCACTGCTCCGGCACGAGCATGCCGAAGAAGCCCAGCTCAGCCATCTCGGCGATGGCTTCCCTGGGGAAACGGTGCTCGCGATCCCAATCGGCGGCGAACGGCTTGAGCCGTTCCTCGGCAAACTGCCGGGCCATGTCGCGGATCTGGGTCTGGTCTTCGTTGGGGATCATGGTGATTCCTTGAAATCTGAGTACGACATTGAACCCTGTGGGAGCGAGCCTGCTCGCGAAAGCGGTGTATCAGTCACGCATGTGCCGGCTGAAACGACGTCTTCGCGAGCAGGCTCGCTCCCACAGTTGATCGGCGATGCCTTCAGTAAACGCATTCCACAGCCATGGCCGTGGCTTCGCCGCCGCCAATGCAGATCGCTGCAATGCCGCGCTTGAGTTGTTTCTGCCGCAGCGCCGCGAGCAACGTCACCAGAATCCGCGCCCCCGAGGCGCCGATCGGATGGCCCAGCGCGCAGGCGCCGCCATGCACATTGAGCTTGTCGTGGGGAATCTCCAGGTGCGTCATCGCCGCCATGCCGACCACGGCAAACGCCTCGTTGACTTCAAACAGATCCACCTGATCCAGCGCCCAACCGGTCTTGTTCACCAGTTTCTTGATCGCGCCAATCGGCGCGGTGGGAAACAGGCCCGGTGTATCAGCGAACGCAGCATGCCCATGGATCACCGCCAGCGGCTTGAGGCCCAGTTGCTGCGCGTGAGACTGGCGCATCAGCACCAGCGCCGCCGCGCCGTCGGAAATCGAGCTGGAGTTGGCTGCGGTGACCGTGCCGCCCTCGCGGAACGCCGGTTTCAGCGAGGCAACCTTGTCGAGTTTGGCTTTTGGCGGCTGCTCATCGTTGCTGATCACCACCTGCTCTTTGCCGACGGTCACCGTCAGCGGAACGATTTCGTCGGTGAAGCTGCCATCCTTGATCGCCTGTTGCGCGCGGGTAGTCGAGGCAATGGCGAAAGCATCCTGCGCTTCGCGGCTGAAGCCGTTGGCCTCGGCGCAATCCTCGGCGAAGGTGCCCATCAGGCGGCCCTTGTCGTAGGCGTCTTCGAGGCCGTCGAGGAACATCGAATCGAGCACGCGGCCATGGCCCATGCGATAGCCGGCGCGGGCGCGATCGAGCAGGTACGGCGAGTTGGACATGCTTTCCATGCCGCCGGCGATCACCACGTCGGCGCTGCCGGCAAGCAGCATGTCGTGAGCCATGATGGTGGTCTGCATGCCCGAGCCGCACATCTTGTTGACCGTGGTGCAGCGCGTCGATTTATCCAGCCCGGCGCCGAGTGCGGCCTGACGTGCCGGCGCCTGGCCGAGGCCGGCGGGCAGTACGCAACCAAACAGCACTTCATCAACCGCGTCGCTGGCGACACCGGCGCGTTCGACCGCAGCCTTGATCGCCGCCGCGCCGAGTTGCGGTGCGGTAAGGCTTTTCAGTTCACCTTGAAAACCACCCATCGGCGTGCGGACAGCGCTGACGATAACAATCGGATCATTGGACATAGTCATGACTAATCCTCCTTACTTGGCGGCCATGCGCAAGGCGCCGTCGAGACGGATCACCTCGCCGTTGAGCATGCTGTTTTCGATGATGTGGCGCACCAGCGCGGCGTATTCGGCAGGCTTGCCCAGACGCGGCGGGAACGGCACACCAGCGGCCAGCGAGTCGCGCACTTCCGGGGTCATGCCGGCCATCATCGGCGTTTCGAAAATGCCCGGTGCGATGGTCATCACGCGGATGCCGAAGCGCGCCAGTTCGCGGGCGGCTGGCAGGGTCAGGCTGGCGATCGCGCCTTTGGATGCCGAGTACGCAGCCTGGCCAATCTGACCATCAAACGCTGCGACCGAGGCGGTGTTGATGATCACGCCACGCTCGCCGTCAGCGTTGGCTTCGCTCTCGGCGATCGCCGCCGCAGCCAGGCGCAGCATGTTGAAACTGCCGATCAGGTTGACGTTGATCACTTGCGCAAAGCTGCTGAGCGCGTGCGGGCCGTTCTTGCCGAGAATTTTCTCGCCGCGAACGATGCCGGCGCAGTTGATCAGGCCGTTGAGGCTGCCAAATGCGGCAACGGTCGCCTGCACAGCGGCTTCGGCGGCGGCTTCATTGCTGATGTCGGCAACCACGCTTTGCGCACCCAGGCGCTGAGCCTGAGCGGCGACGGCTTCGGCGTTCATGTCGACCAGCATGACTTTTGCGCCGGCACTGACCAGCAATTCAGCGCTGGCGGCACCGAGGCCTGACGCGCCGCCGGTGACGATAAAAACCTTGTTCTCGATCTGCATGACGGTGTTTCCTTGGATTCAAGCTGAAACGTTGTGCGCCGCGGCCTCTTGAGCCTTGGCGATTTCCTGGTTGCGCAAGATAAAGCGCTGCAATTTGCCACTCGGGGTTTTGGGCAACTCGCTGACAAATTCGATTTCACGCGGGTACGAATGCGCGGCCAGACGCTTGCGCACGTGTTGGCGCAGCTCTTCGGCCAACTCCGGCGCGGCGCGGTACTGCGCGCTCAGCACGACAAAGGCTTTGACCAGTTCGGTGCGTTCCGGGTCGGGCTTGCCGACGACCGCCGCTTCGACCACGGCCGGGTGTTCGATCAGGGCACTTTCCACGTCGAACGGGCCGACGCGGTAGCCCGAAGTGGTGATCACATCATCACTGCGGCCGACGAAGCTGATGCTGCCGTCCGGATTCCACTCCACGGTGTCGCCGCTCAGGTAGTAGTTGCCGACGAAGGCCTTGGTCGGCGCGCCTTCGTAACCGCCGAACCAGCACATCGGCGACTGCGGGCGGTCGATGGCGAGAATGCCGGGTTGACCGACGCCGAGTTCGTTGTACTGGTCATCGAGCACGACAATGCGATGGCCCGGCGAAGCGAAACCGGCCGCGCCGACATGCACCGGGTGCTCGAGGCCGTGATGATTGCACAGCACCATGCCCAGTTCGGTCTGGCCGTAATGATCGTGAATGACCACGTCGAGGTTATCGGCGAACCAGCGGATCACTTCCGGGTTCAGCGGCTCACCGGCGCTGCTGACGATGCGCAGTTTGCCCTTGATCGATCTGGCGAACTCATCGCCACCGGCAATCAGCAAACGATAGGCAGTGGGCGAGCCGGTGAGATTGGTAATGCCGTATTTGTTGATCACCCGGCAGGTGCTTTCGAGGGTGAACGGGCCATCATAGAAGGTAATCGGGTGCCCCAGCGCCAACGGCCCGGTGACGCCGAAATAGATGCCATAGGCCCAGCCCGGATCGGCGACGTTCCAGAACGCGTCTTCGGGGCGCAGGTCCACCGTATCGCGGGTGTAACTCTGGAAGGCGACGATGGCTTTGAGCGGCACTGACAGCGCTTTCGCCGGCCCCGTCGTGCCCGAGGTGAACATCAGCAGGAACGGGTCTTCGCCGGTCAGCAATACCGGCTCGCAGACATTGGAATAGTTGGCCAGCTCAGCCCAGAAACTGAAATCACCGCGAACAATGCCCTGACCTTTGGCGCCGGCCACGGTGACGATGGTCGGGCATGCGCTGACTTCATTGAGCTTGGGCCGATTGAACGCATCGGTGACCACGATTTTAGCCCCCGAGCTGTTCAGGCGGTGCTCTAGCGCTTTCGGCCCGAATGCGGTGAATAGCGGCTGATACACCGCGCCGATGCGCCAGGTGGCGAGCACGGTGATGAGCAATTCGACGTTGCGTGGCAGCAGGCCAGCGACTTTATCGCCCTTCTGCACGCCCTGGGCGAGGAGGAAATTGGCGAAACGCGCGGCTTTGTCTTGCAGATCAGTGAAGGTGTAAGTCGCACTTGAGCCGTCGCGACCTTCCCAGAACAACGCAATGCGCCCGGGCAAGGCATGGCGGTCGCAACATTCAACGCAGGCGTTGAGTGCCGCCAGCGTGCCGCTGAGCGACGCATCGACGGTGTGCTGATAGTTGAACTGTTCGGTGGCAGACAAGTAATCGCGCATTGCCAGAATCCCTCGGTGTTTTTATTAGGCTGGGAACCGTAAACAACACAGGGATAGTCGCGCCGCGCGGGCCTTGGGGCAATGGTCAAAGCTATCAACGTGGTTGACTGGTTTGGCCAAGAGGTTGCGGCCGCATGCCCTGTAGGAGCTGACGAGTGCAACGAGGCTGCGATCTTTTGATCTTGATTTTTACCATCAAGTACAAGATCAAAAGATCGCAGCCTTCGGCAGCTCCTACAGGGGAACGCATTTCCAAAATGAGGGAGCGAGCCTGCTCGCGAAGGCGTCGGGTCAGACCACCTCATTGAGGATCAGTGTGCGGTAATGCCCCGGGTTCGACCCCGACCACTTGCGAAACGCTTTGTAGAACGAACTGGCATCAGCAAAACCCAGCCGTGCAGCAATCTCGACAAAACTGATCGAAGGCTCCGCCAGCCAAGTAATCGCCAGCTCTTTGCGCACGCTGTCTTTCAGCCCCTGATAAGTCTGCCCTTCCTCGGCCAGACGCCGGCGTAATGTCGACGCGGACATGCACAGTTGCTGGGCCAGCGCCTCGGTTTCCGGCCATTGCTCGGCGGGGAGCTGCCGCAGATCCTGCTTGATCCGGCTGGCCAGGCTGTCGGGGTCGCGGTACTTGACCAGAATGTTGGCCGGCGCCTGGGCGAGAAAGCGCTTGAGTTCTTCGGCGCTGCGCTTGATCGGCAGATCGAGGCAATCGGCGGAAAAGATCATCCGCGTACGTGGGCGTTCGAAGCGCAGGTTTTCCGAAAACATCACCCGATAATCGTCGATGAAGTCCGGTTCCGCGCAGCGCAGTTCAATCGCCAGAATCGGAATCCGCCGCCCGGCCAGCCAGCACGCGACGCCGTGCACGATCATCCAGTAAGTGAAATAGGTGAAGGCGCGGCGCGGTTCGGCGTCGTCTTCGAGCAGGACGATTTCCGCAAGGCTCTGCTGATGCACCAGTTGCGCCGGCAGTTTTTCCAGCATCAGCGACAGGAACGTCAGACCAGTATCCAGCGCCGCCGCCAGCGTCGGTTGCGCCATGGCGCTGCGACACAAAAACGCCAGGCTGCCGGATTTGAGCGGGCGCGGGTCCATGCCGAAGAACTCGTCATCACCGCGTCGCGCCAGCAGGCGCCAGAGTCTGGCGTATTGCGAGGCCGGCACCCTGCCCTCATCGGCCGCTAACAAAGCCGGATCAATGCCGACCTTGGTCAACGCCTCATCCGTTGCCGCACCCGGGGCACAACTTTGCAGCAGCGCTTCGCGCACCAGTTGAATGGCAATGGTGTCTTTTTCTGCCATGGAGCGAGGTGAACCTTGTTGTTTTTTGGGTGGTGGGCATCTTAACCCAGCTGCTGAAGTCATCGCAGGGCCAATGTGGGAGCGAGCCTGCTCGCGAACGCGATGCGTCAGATAAAGAAATGTCACAGGCATACCGCATTCGCGAGCAGGCTCGCTCCCACAGGAATCACAGTCGTTCAGCTAAGGTTCAGCTAAATGTCAATGAATGCCATTTGGGAATGAGTGTCATTATGTTACAACTTAGCCTCCTATCTAAATCGCTGTGGCTAGCCAATGCTCGTTCCCTTTTTGATCATGTTGCGCGAAGGCATCGAAGCCGCGCTCATCGTCGGCATCATTGCCAGTTATCTGCAGCAGACCGGCCGCGGTCAATGGATGCCGGCGGTGTGGATCGGCGTCTTCCTCGCTGCTGCCCTTGCGCTGCTGGTCGGCGGTGGCCTGGAGCTGGTGAGCGCTGAATTCCCACAGAAGCAGCAGGAGTTGTTCGAGGGCGTGGTCGGTCTGGTCGCCGTGGGCATCCTCAGTTCGATGGTGTTCTGGATGCGCAAGGTCGCGCGGTCGATCAAGCACTCGCTGCAAGCCTCGCTGGATCAAGCGCTGACGCAATCCAGGCATCAGGTGATTGCATTGATCGCCATGGTTTTCTTCGCCGTCGCTCGCGAAGGCCTGGAAACCGTATTCTTCCTGCTCGCCGTGTTCCAGCAAAGCGAAGGCCCGGGCGCGCCGATCGGTGCCCTGCTCGGCCTGATCCTGGCGGTGATCGTCGGTTTCCTGATCTACAGCGGCAGCATGCGCCTGAATCTGTCGGCATTCTTCAAGTGGACCGGATTGTTCATCCTCGTGGTCGCCGCCGGAATACTCGCCAACTCGGTGCAGGCGCTGCATGAAGCCGGGCTGTGGAATCACCTGCAAACGGTGTTGTTCGACTTCAGCGCGACGCTGCCGATGGACGGCCCGCTGGGCTCGGTGCTGGCCGGCATGTTCGGTTACCAGGATGCGCCGACCGTCAGCACCCTGGGTGCGTATCTGATTTATCTGCTGCTGGCGCTGGTGATGTTCTTCATGCCCGCGCCGCGCCAGGCGACGCCAACGACTTCCGTTTCCAGCCAATAAGGCCCTTCATGTCTACTACCCAAACCCCTCCGGCCCTGCGTTGGGCGCTGGCCGGCTCGGTGCTGCTGATGGTCGCCGCCGGCGGGCTGTTCTGGTACGCCTCGAACATGGCCGCCGCCAAGCGTCAGCACAACCATGACGAAATCGTCGTCAACATCCATCCGCACAGTTGCGAGCCGAACACACTGACGGTGCCCGCCGGCCGCGCCAGTTTCCGCATCGTCAACCGCTCCGAGCGGGCGGTCGAGTGGGAAATTCTCGACGGCGTGCTGGTGGTCGAAGAGCGGGAAAACATCGCGCCGGGCCTGAGCCAGGTGATTAACGCCAACCTGCAACCGGGCGACTATGCGATCACCTGCGGCTTGCTCAGCAACCCGCGCGGCACCTTGCACGTGACGGCGACGGCAGCCTCGGATGCCGCCGCCAAGGCCAAGCCGTCGATGGTCGCGTTCGTCGGGCCGCTGTCGGAATTTCGCGTGTATCTGGCCGTTCAGGGCAGCGCGTTGATCAAAGCGGCGACGGCGCTGAATCAGGCGATCGCCAGTGGTGATCTGGCCCAGGCGCAAGCGTTGTACCTGCCGGCGCGTGCCGCTTATCAGCGTCTGGCGCCGGCGGCGCAGCGCCTGGCCGAGCTGGACAATCAGATCAATGCCCGCGCCGATTATTTTGAAAAGCGCGAGCAGGATCCCGCCTTTGTCGGTTTCCATCGCCTCGAATACGCGCTGTTCCAGCAGCGCAATCTCGACGATGTCACGCCGATTGCCCAGCGCTTGCTCGCAGATGTCACCACCCTCAAGCAACAGTTGCTTGCGCAGTCACTGCCACCGGAGCAACTGGTGAGTATCGTCGTGCGCAACCTCAACAGTCTCGCCGATGTGCGCGCCGGCAGCGGCGAAGAAGAACGCTACAGCCACAGCGACCTCAACGGTTTCGCCGCCAACGCGCAGACCGCGCGCAAGGTCGTCGACCTGTTGCGCCCGATGCTGAGCAAATCCTCCGCTGACGTGTTGGCGAATGTCGACCAGGCCATGAGTGACTTCGACAGCCAGCTCAACGCGTTCAAATCCGCCGATGGCTACGTCAGTTACGACGCCGTGACCGCCGCGCAACGCCAGCAGATCGCCGCCAAAGCCAAGGCTCTGGCCACGGCACTGGATGGCATCGACCCCGCCCTCGGCCTTTCCGGCCTGTAAGCAGAAGACCACGACAGATGAACGATTCAGAACCTCTCAACCTGCAACGGCGCCGCGTGCTGATGGGCATGGGCGCCGCCGGTGTCGCCCTCGCCGGATCGGCGCTGAGTTGCCCGGCCATGGCCGCGCTGCCTGCGCAAGTTACCGAAGCACCGAGCAGCGACAAGACCGAAGACCGCCACGATTTTCACGGCTTGCACCAGGCCGGCATCGTCACCCCGCGCCCGGCCTCCGGGATGCTGGTGGCGTTCGATGTGCTGGCCAGTGATCGCGAAGACCTTGAGCGGCTGTTCCGCACTCTCAACGAACGCATCGCGTTTTTGATGAAGGGCGGCCCGGTCGCGCAGATCGACCCGAAACTGCCACCGCTGGACTCCGGCATCCTCGGCCCGGTGGTCACCCCGGACAACCTGACCATCACCGTTTCCGTCGGCGACTCGCTGTTCGACGAACGCTTCGGTCTGGCAGCGGTGAAGCCCAAGCGCCTGCAACGCATGGTCGGCTTTCCCAACGACGCGCTGGACGCCGATTGCTGCCATGGCGACCTGAGCCTGCAGTTCTGCGCCAACACCGCCGACACCAACATTCACGCCCTGCGCGACATCGTCAAAAACCTGCCTGACCTGCTGCTGGTGCGCTGGAAACAGGAAGGCAGCGTCCCGCCGCAAGCGCCGGCCAAACCCGGCGTACCGGCGCAGTCGGCGCGCAACTTTCTCGGTTTTCGCGATGGCTCGGCCAACCCTGATTCCAACGACGCCAAGGCCATGGACCGCATCGTCTGGGTGCAACCGGGCAGCGACGAGCCGGCCTGGGCTGCCCATGGCAGTTATCAAGCGGTACGCATCATCCGCAACTTCGTCGAGCGCTGGGATCGCACGCCGTTGCAGGAGCAGGAAAGCATTCTCGGCCGGGTCAAGAGCAGCGGCGCGCCCATCGGTGGCCACACTGAAAGCGAAGTGCCGGATTACAGCAAGGATCCGGCCGGCAAGCTGACCAGGCTCGATGCGCACATCCGTCTGGCCAACCCGCGCACCGCCGCGACCCAGGCCAATCTGATCCTGCGCCGGCCGTTCAACTACTCCAACGGCGTCAACAAGAACGGCCAGCTCGACATGGGCCTGCTGTTCATCTGTTACCAGGCTGACCTGGAAAAAGGCTTTATCACCGTGCAAACCCGACTCAACGGTGAACCGCTCGAGGAATACCTCAAACCGGTCGGCGGCGGTTACTTCTTCACCCTGCCCGGCGCTACCGGCGATGACGACTTCATCGGTCGCTCGTTACTCGCTGCCACCTCCCAAAACAAAACCGCATGACACCCAACCGACACAGGAGCCGCCCCATGAAAAAGACGCCACTCGCATTATTGCTGACCCTTGGTTTGCTCAACACCCCGCTGGCGGCGTTCGCCGCGACCGCGCCGCTGGATCTGGTGGGGCCGGTGTCGGACTACAAGATTTACGTCACCGAGAAACTCGATGAGCTGGCCAGCCACACCCAGCAGTTCACCGACGCGGTGAAGAAAGGCGATCTCGCCACCGCGCAGAAGCTCTACGCGCCGACGCGGGTGTATTACGAGTCGATCGAGCCGATCGCCGAGCTGTTCAGCGATCTCGATGCGTCCATCGACTCGCGCGTCGATGACCACGAAAAAGGCGTAGAGGCTGAAGACTTCACCGGCTTCCATCGCATCGAATATTCGTTGTTCGCGGAAAAAACCACCAAGGGTCTGGATGCATTGGCCGACGGTTTGAACAGAGACGTGCAGGACCTGCAAACCCGTGTGGCCGGTCTGACCTTCCCGCCAGAGAAGGTCGTCGGCGGCGCTGCTGCGCTGTTGGAAGAAGTCGCGGCGACGAAGATTTCCGGCGAGGAAGACCGCTACAGCCACACCGACCTGTACGACTTCCAGGGCAACATCGACGGGGCGAAGAAGATCGTTGATCTGTTCCGTCCGCAGATCGAACAGCAGGACAAGGCGTTTGTTGCCAAGGTCGACAAGAACTTCGCCACGGTCGACAAGATCCTCGCCAAGTACAAAACGGCAGATGGCGGGTTTGAGACCTATGACAAAGTGAAGGACAACGACCGCAAAGCGCTGGTCGGGCCGGTGAATACGCTGGCGGAGGATCTTTCGATGATGCGCGGGAAGTTGGGTCTGAACTGATTTTTTAGCCTCTGGTCTGGCCCCTTCGCGAGCAGGCTCGCTCCCACAATTGGAATGCATTTCCCTGTGGGAGCGAGCCTGCTCGCGAAAGCTATTCCGGACGCGCTAGAGAATCCTGTAGAGCAACCGCTCAATCCTCACCCGACTCACCCGTTTGAGAAACTTCGCCACCCCGGCCGGGTAATCCGGCAGCGTTTCAAGCGACTGGAAGTTATCGATCCGCGTGGTATGGCGGAAGATGTTTTCCAGCTCTTTCGCCCGTGGCTCCAGCCACTCGCCTTTCGGGTCTTCGATCAGCAGCGCGTTTTCCAGGTCGAGGCGAAACGCGCGCGGATTGAGGTTGTTGCCAGTCAGCAAGGTGTAGCGCTGATCGATCCACATGCCCTTGAGGTGATAGGTGTTGTCACCGTCGCGCCACAAGTGCAGGTTCAACTGGCCGCTGTCGATGCTGTGCTGATGGCGTTTGGCGAAGCGGCGCAGGCTGATTTCGTATAGATACGGCAGCGCGGCGATCACCTTGAACGGCTCGCTCGGCGGAATGTAGAAATCGTTGGCGGTCTTGTCGCCAACCACGATGTCGATCTTCACGCCACGGGCCAGCGCGCGGTTGATCTCACGGATCACGCCCAGTGGCAGGTTGAAGTATGGCGTGCAGATGGTCAGCTGCTTTTGTGCGCTGGCGATCAGTTCGAGAATCGCCCGGTTCAGCGGGTTGTTCTTGCCGACGCCGAGCAGTGGCGTGACCGACAGCCCATCTCTGCTGGTGCTGCCGGCGCCGGTGTCGTAGGTCGCATACTTGAGGCGACTGCGCAGGTCGCCGATGTCGTTGCGCAGGCTGCGCGTGCTCGGCAGGTTCGGCAGGTCGAGGCGATGCACGGCTTTCGATTCGATCAGTCCGTGCTTGACCAGATGATGCATCGAATCCGCGAGCTCGCGACTGTGCAGCACGTGGTAGCGGTCGAAGCGGTACTTGTCGAGTTTGTGCAGGTAGACGTTGTTCAGGCTCGCGCCGCTGTAGACCACCTTGTCGTCGATCACGAAGCCTTTGAGGTGCAGCACGCCGAACAGCTCGCGGGTCTGCACCGGCACGCCGTAGACCGGCACTTCGCTCTGATGCGTGCGGGTCATGTCCTGATACCAGGCGGCGTTGCCCGGCTGCTTGCCCGCGCCGATCAGACCGCGCTGGGCACGCAACCAGTCGACCACCACGGCGATTTCCAGCTCGGGACGCTTGAGCTTGGCTGCGTGCAGGGCATCGAGGATTTCCTGACCGGCTTCGTCCTGCTGCAGATACAGCGCGACGATGTAGATGCGCTGCGTCGCTGCGGCGATTTGCTCGAGCAGGCAGCGTCGGAATTCGGCAGCACTGGACAGAATGCTCACCGCCTCGGCGGTCAGCGCGAAGCTGCGCAGTTTGGGCAGCAGAGAACGTTTGAAAAGCAACGGCATAAGGCTCGCAAGGTTCGATTCCGAAGAGTTTGAGAGCTTACACCATCGTCTGCGCCGGGTCTTGTCAGTGTCCGTAATGGCCCCTTCGCGAGCAGGCTCGCTCCCACCGTTGAAATGCATTCCCCTGTGGGAGCGAGCCTGCTCGCGAAAGCGTTTTCACACACGCTGAAGAAATTCGCTTGACCAAGGAGAACAGTCGTTCTACTGTTCGCCACATGAACGAATCAATCAGCAATGACACACGCGACATCATTCTGGATGTCACCGAAAAGTTGATCTACAAAAGTGGCATCGCTGCCACCAGCATGGATCTTCTGGTGAAGACCGCCGGCGTCTCCAGAAAAAGCATTTATCGTTACTTTGCCGACAAGGACGCACTGGTTGTCGCGGCCCTTCAGCGACGCGATGTTCGCTGGATGCACTGGTTCACACATGCTGTCGACCAGGCCGAGACTCCGGCCGATCGCCTGCTCAACCTGTTTACCGTGCTCAAGGGCTGGTTCGACTCGGAAGGCTTTCGCGGCTGCGCCTTCATCAACACCAGCGGCGAAACCGGTGATCCACAGGATCCAGTGCGGCTGGTGGCCAAAGAACACAAACAGAAGCTGCTCGACTACGTGTGCGAGCTGTGTGCCGAATATGGTGCCGAGGATCCGCAACTGCTGGCCAGACAGTTGCTGATCCTGATTGAAGGCGCCATTACCGTAGCGCTTGTGATGGGCGATCACAGTGCCGCCGATAATGCGCAATGCATGGCGCGAAAGTTATTGGGCCTGTAACTCTTAACAAGCCGGACTTGTTGTTCAAACATTAAATGAATCAGGAGATTGAACATGTCGACTGCAGCCCAGATACGTCCGCCATTGCCCCCGTTCAACCATGCGTCAGCCATCGAGAAGGTGCGTCTGGCCGAGGATGGCTGGAACAGCCGCGATCCGGAAAAGGTTTCGCTCGCCTATACCCTCGACACCAAATGGCGCAATCGCGCCGAGTTCGCCAACAACCGCGAAGAGGCCAAGGCATTTCTGACGCGCAAATGGGCGAAGGAACTGGATTATCGCTTGATCAAAGAACTCTGGGCCTACTCCGATACGCGTATCGCGGTACGTTATGCCTATGAATGGCACGACGATTCCGGCAACTGGTTCCGCTCGTACGGCAACGAGAACTGGGAGTTCGATGACAACGGCCTGATGTTCCAGCGCTATGCCTGCATCAATGACATGCCGATCAAGGAAAGCGAGCGCAAATTCCATTGGCCTCTGGGCCGCCGGCCGGATGATCATCCGGGGCTGAGTGAACTCGGTCTCTAAAGCCAACCCACCCCTGTGTAGGAGCTGCCGAAGGCTGCGATCTTTTGATCTTGATTTGATCGTTCCCACGCGCAGCAGCCGGGGCGCTCCGCGCCCCAGAAGATCGCAGCCTTCGGCAGCTCCTACACAGGAATGTATTCCAGACTGTAATTGACGACGGCATGCTCTGGCTCGCCGCAACAGTTCGATACAGGTAACATAACCGCCCTCCCCGCAGCCCACGTTCTGCGCCTTGCCGAATAAGCCGACTCCATGCCTTTCGAACTCAGCGTTGACCTCACCACCCTGGCCATTCTGGCTGCTGTTGCTTTCCTTGCCGGTTTCATCGATGCCATCGCGGGCGGTGGCGGTCTGTTGACCACGCCGGCGCTGCTGACGGCGGGCCTGCCGCCGCATCTGGTGCTGGGCACCAACAAGCTGAGCTCGACCTTCGGTTCGGCGACCGCCAGCTTCACCTTCTACAAACGCAAACTGTTTCATCCACGCCAGTGGACCCACGCGATTGTCGGCACCCTGGTCGGCGCGCTCACTGGCGCGGTGGTTGCGCATTACCTGCCGGCCGAGTGGCTGAACAAGATGCTACCGGTGATCGTTTTCGCCTGTGGCCTGTATTTGCTGTTTGGCGGCACGCCGAAAGCGCCGCTGGACAGCGACGCGCCGATCAAAAAGAAATGGCAATCGACCCAAGGCTTCAGCCTCGGCTTCTACGATGGCGTGGCCGGCCCCGGCACGGGCGCGTTCTGGACCGTGAGTAGTCTGCTGCTGTACCCGATCGACCTGGTCAAGGCCAGCGGCGTGGCGCGCAGCATGAACTTTGTCAGCAACATCGCGGCGCTGTCGGTGTTCATCTTCTCCGGACAGGTCGACTGGATCATTGGCCTGTGCATGGGCCTGTCGGTGATGGTAGGGGCTTTCTTTGGCGCGCGCACCGCGATCAGCGGCGGCGCCAAATTCATTCGTCCAGTGTTCATCACCGTAGTGCTTGGCCTGACTGTGCGCCTAGCCTGGCAGCACTGGTTCAGCGTGGCCTAAGCGCCGCGCGACGTAGACGTCGATCAGGTAACGGGCAATCGAACGCGACGCCGGCAACGGCGGCAAGTCATGCACGTTGAACCACTGGGCGTCCTCGATCTCGTCTTCCTGACAGACAATTTCGCCACCGGCATATTCGGCATGGAAGCCGAGCATCATCGAATGCGGGAACGGCCAGCACTGGCTGCCGATGTACTGGATGTTCTTCACTTCGATCTGCACTTCTTCACGCACTTCGCGAATCAGGCAATCCTCGGCCGATTCCCCCGGCTCAGCGAAACCGGCCAGCGTGCTGTAAACCCCGGTGACGAAACGCGGCGAGCGCGCCAGAAGGATTTCGTCGCCACGGGTGATCAGCACGATCATGCTTGGTGAAATGCGCGGATAACTGCGCAGATCGCACGGCTGGCAATACATCGCTCGTTCGCGCGGGACTTGCGTCATCGGCTGGCCGCAGTTGCCGCAGAAGCGATGCTCTCGTGCCCAAGTGCCGATCTGTGCGGCATAGCCGAGCACTTTGTACAACGTGTGATCGCCTTCGAGCATGAACGCTCGCAGCCCCTTCCAGCCGCAACCGGGCACATCGCTGACGCTGTGCAACTCAAGCAGATAGACCGGTTCGCCGTCGAGATGACCAATCCCGTGCTCAGCGAGGACTGAAAGGTCCTGGCGCTTGAGCCACTCGCGCGGGAACAGTGCGCCGTTGTCATCGAACAGGAAGCCTTCGGGGCTGCGCGCTACGGCCCAGCCGCCGGGTTGATCGGTGTCGAGTACTGCAGTGGTCCAGCGAGAGATCATGGTTAACTCAATCCAGAAATTCGGGTTTCTGTTTGCTCATGTGGGCGGCCATGGCCACGCGCAGATCGGTGGATTGCAACATGGCGGCGTTCCAGGTGGCAACGTATTCAAGACCATCGTCGATGCGATGGTCGCGCATGTAGCTGATCATTTCCTTGGTACCGGTCACGGCGATCGGCGACTTCGCTGCGATGTCACGGGCGATGCCGAACACGCCTTCGAGCAGCGTGTCCTTATCGCCGTAGACGCGATTGACCAGGCCCATGCTGCGTGCTTCCTCGGCGCCAAAGGTGCGACCGGTGTAAGCCAGTTCACGCAGCATGCCGTCTCCGATGATTCGCGGCAACCGTTGCAACGTGCCGACATCAGCGGCCATGCCGATGTCAATTTCCTTGATGGAAAATTGCGCGTCCTCGGCGGCATAACGCATGTCACAAGCCGAGATCAGATCGATTGCCCCGCCCAGGCAATAGCCCTGAATGGCAGCAAGCACCGGTTTGCGGCAATTGTCGACGGCGTTGAACGAGGCTTGCAGATTGAGAATCTTGCGCCGCAGCAGGCGCGCATTGCGGCCCACGTCCTTGCCCAGTTCATTGGCGACACCGGCGAGCATCATCAGGTCGATGCCCGATGAAAAATGCTTGCCGTTACCACTGAGGACCACCACGCGGACTTCGTCGGTATCGTCGATCCACTGGAAGATTTCGACAATCTCGCTCCAGAACGCCGCATTCATTGCGTTGATCTTTTCCGGGCGATTGATCTGCACATGGGCGATGTTGTCGGCCAGTTCGACGCTGAAGGCGGAGTATTGAGTCATGGCAGTGATCCTTTACCGGGCTGGGAAATAAGCCTCGAAATATAACAAGGCAAGGGGGCGGCGGTTCGGCCAAATGCGGGACTGCCCGAAGTCTGCGCAAGATGCGCGGGCCTCTTCGCGAGCAGGCTCGCTCCCACAGGGAGACTGCATTTCAATGTGGGAGCGAGCCTGCTCGCGAAGGCGTCGGATCATTCACCGCACGCAATTATTTCAGCCCCAGCCTGTACAGCGAGCCATTCTCTTCATCTGTCAGCACATACAGATAGCCATCCGGCCCTTGGCGCACGTCACGGATACGCTGATTCAACTCACCCAGCAAACGCTCCTCATGGACTACCTTGTCACCATCGAATTGCAGGCGAATGAGTTCCTGGGACACCAGTGCGCCGATAAACGCGTTGTGCTGCCACGGCGTGAAGCGATCGGCGTCATAGAAGG
This sequence comes from Pseudomonas sp. FP1762, assembly GCF_030687105.1. Classification (NCBI taxonomy): domain Bacteria; kingdom Pseudomonadati; phylum Pseudomonadota; class Gammaproteobacteria; order Pseudomonadales; family Pseudomonadaceae; genus Pseudomonas; species Pseudomonas sp. FP1762. Next base: position 3,056,070 of record NZ_CP117458.1, on the reverse strand, counting down.
CCATGCCGGTAACCCCGGGGGATTTTTCCCAGACATGGTGCGGCGCCACGGTGCCTTCAGCGGTTTTGCCCTTCGCCTCAGGAATCGGTTGCATCGAATAGTTGATGCCATGGGTCGCCAACGGCCAGCCATAATTCTTGCCACGTTCGATGATGTTCACTTCATCGCCGCCACGTGGCCCGTGCTCGTTCTCCCACAGCGTGCCGGTCCACGGATTGAGCGCCGCGCCTTGCGGGTTGCGCAGGCCATAGGACCAGATTTCAGGCCGGACACCGGATTGGCCAACAAAAGGGTTATCGTCCGGCACCTTGCCATCCGGGAAGATGCGTACGACTTTGCCTTGCAACTTGTCGAGGTCCTGCGCAGTCGGCCGATCGTTGTTTTCGCCGAGGGTGATGAACAGATACCCGTCGCGATCGAACACCAGCCGCGAACCGAAATGGTTGCTCACGGACAATTTCGGCTCCTGACGGAAGATCACATTGAAGTCCTTCAGCGTCTTCAGGTCATCGGAAAGCCGTCCGCGCCCTACCGCCGTACCAGCCTTGCCGCCCTCACCACCGCCTTCGGCATACGACAGATAGACCATGCGGTCCTGCTTGAAGTCTGGCGACAGCGCCACATCAAGCAAACCGCCCTGCCCTTTAGCCCAGACTTGCGGCACGCCACTGATCGGCTCCGACAGTTTGCCGTCCTTGCTCACAACGCGCAGATGACCCGGACGTTCGGTCACCAGCATGCCCTTCTGATCAGGCAGAAACGCCAGTGCCCAGGGATGTTCCAGGCCTTGGGCAATGGTGGTGACTTCAAGAATGCCCTGCTCGCTTTTCAGCTCTTTGGGCGCGGCGGCGAACGCCGGAACACTGATCAGCGCGGCGGCGCAGCAGGTGGCTAGTAGGGTTTTACGCAACATGCACGATTCCTTTTGTTCGTGTGAAAGGCTGACAGAACATCAGTCCTGCCGTTCAACGGTTGCTGCCGGTGCCCCGTGAGGGCGGGTTGGGAATGAAGGTTGGCGGATTGCTCGGCACCGAACGAATCGGTTGACCATTGCCGATGCCGCGATTTTCAACGGTCGGCTGACGTGGCACGGGAACGGTGTTCGGCCCGCGAAGGGGCGGAGCGCTGGGCTGGGTGCCCTGCATGCTGTTGGGATTGGCCCGGCGGATCGGGCTGTTGTAGGGATTGTTGCTGTTCCCGGTGGGGCTTTGTGCGAGCACGACATCGGCATGAACCAGGCCACCACTTAAGGCGAGGACGGCGATGCCAATCAGAAACCGGTTCATGGGAATACCTCTCGATGTGCGTGGACTAGAGCCTTGGAGCCCAAGCTACGCCGTGGGTTCGGATTTGTTAACCCTCGTGCCTTAAACAACATGTAACACGGCTTGACCGTACCGCTGGAAGCCGCGCAATCACTGGAAACTTTCTCGCCGCGCCACGGGTCACCTGATCATCACTCGGAGGACAAGTCATGGCTCGGGCAATCTGGAAAGGCGCAATCAGTTTTGGACTGGTACACATCCCCGTGGCGCTGGTTTCAGCGACGTCGTCCCAAGGCGTGGACTTCGATTGGCTCGACAGCCGCAGCATGGACCCGGTGGGCTACAAACGCATCAACAAGGTCACCGGCAAGGAAGTCACCAAAGAGAACATCGTTAAAGGCGTGGCCTACGAAAAGGGTCGCTACGTGGTGCTCAGCGAGGAAGAAATCCGCTCGGCGCACCCCGTCTCGACACAGACCATCGACATTTTCTCTTTCGTCGACGCCGAGCAGATTCCGCTGCAGAACATCGACACGCCCTATTACCTGGCGCCAGACAAGCGCGGCGGCAAGGTTTACGCGTTGCTGCGCGAAACCCTGAGCAAAACCAACAAGGTCGCCCTCGCCCGCGTTGTCCTGCATACCCGTCAATACCTGGCCGCGTTGATGCCGCTGGAGTCGGCGCTGGTTCTGGTGAAACTGCGCTGGCCGCAGGAAGTGCGCAGTCTTGATGAACTGGCGCTGGGCAGTGAAGTGACCAAGCCGCAATTGGCCAAGGGTGAGCTGGACATGGCCAAACGTCTGGTTGAAGACATGACCTCGGAGTGGTCGCCTGAGGACTACAAGGACGAGTTCGAAGACAAGATCATGGCGCTGGTCGAGAAAAAAGCCCACGAAGGCAAGATCGAGGACGTCGAGACCACCACTGGCGAGGAAGAACGCAAGACTGCCGATGTTATCGACTTGACCGAGCTGCTCAAACGCAGCCTCGGTGGCAAGGCACCGGCCAAGCCCAAGGCCAAATCAACCAGTAAGGCGGCGCCGGCGAAGAAGACTCGGAAGGCGTCCGGGGAGTAAGCGTTGGGCCAGCTAGAGGTATGTTTGAAGTGAAGCCGCCTTCGCGAGCAGGCTCGCTCCCACAGGGGAACGCATTCCAGATTGTGGGAGCGAGCCTGCTCGCGAAGAGCCCATACTGACACCTTAAATCTTCAGATCAGAATAAAGATCGCCAACAACGCCGCAAAAATCGCCCATTTTTCCAAGTAGTAACGCGTACGGTTGCGCTTCTTCAGCTCTTTGCCGCGCAAACGGATCTTGTAGATTTTGGTAAACAAGCGGTTGATGCCGCCAGTCTTGTCCCCCGCATCATTCGGCGCGCCTGCCGCTGACATCACGGTGCGGCTGAACCAGCGGTTGAACGCCGCCGCCCAGCGGTACTTCAACGGCCGCTCAATGTCACAGAACAGAATGATCCGGTTCTGATCCGTGGTGTTTTCAGCGTAATGAATAAACGTCTCGTCGAACATCACCGCTTCGCCATCGCGCCAGTGATAGTTCTCGCCGTCGACATTGATGTAGCAGCCAGGATCGTTCGGCGTATCCAGACCCAGGTGATAACGATAGGAACCGGCGTACGGATCGCGGTGGCGCACCAGCTTCGAGCCCGGTGGCAGCTCGGCAAACATCGCCGCCTTGATTGAGCCGATGCTCTGCACCAATTCAGTGGTGCGCGGGCACAGCTTCATCGCCGATGGATGGCTGTCGCCGTACCACTTGAGGTAGAAGCGCTTCCAGCCAGTCTTGAAGAAAGAGTTGAAGCCGACATCGTCATACTGATTCGAGCGCTTGATCTCGCCGGCACGCAGCAGATTCTGGCCTTCCTCGCGAATCTCTTGCCAGTGCGCCTGCAACGGGCTCAGATCCGGGAAATCCGCCGGATTCAGGTACGGCTTGTTGGGAATCTTCGAAAACAGATAAAGGAAGCAGTTGATCGGCGCGAGGAACGTCGAGTGGTCACTCAGTTGCCGCCCCAGCTTGTGGCGCACGCGTCCACGCAAGTGAACGTAAGCAATGGAGATGACATAAACAGCGGCAATGATGAGTTTCACGGAAAAGGGTCACACGTCAAAAGTGAACAAACTGCGCGCGTGGCGACCTGAGGCCCAGCGTCTTATGCAGCGGTCTTGATGCACAGGGCGCGTCCATGGCCCGCGCCGTTTCCGGGCGCTCGGTGAAAGGGTGGCATTTTAGCCACAGTTCGTAACCGATAGTGAACCCTCAACTGTGAAAAACTGTCTTGCGCGTTTGCGTGTAAAGCTCCAGCACACTTGAATCCATACAAACGCCCGTTGCTCATTTGGATGGAACCACGCTTGGCACGCGCTCCTCTATCGCTTACCAATAACGGAGGAACCCCCATGATCGCCCCACAAACCGGTATGAAACCAGGTCAGCGCTATCGAATTGAAAGCGTCGAGCGCGCGCCGCAATTCTCTGGCTTTTTTCTCGATGGAAAGTATTACCTGGGCCCTGAATTGCAGACTGCCGTCGGCTGGCTTGAAGGGCAAATGTTTTTCTACGACCAGCTCGACCCTACCGGTGAGCCGGTTTACCCGGGCAGGATTGCCGGCACGATCGAAGGGCTGACGCTGGTGATGCCGGACGGCTTACGCCTGGAGATCGAAGAAGCGCCTTATCTGGCGGAACCTCTTGCGCCGGTGCGCGCCTCCCTCACCGGGCGCATCGAGCGTATCTCGCGGCAGCCAATTCGCCCTTCGCCGCTGTTGGTAGCCGGGGCCGCGATGCTGGTAGGAGTTTGCCTGCTGACGATCTCGCGCATCAGAAATCGCTGAAGGCCACCGCGCGAGCAGTGGCCCAACTATCGGTCACTGCTCGCGGGTTACCGTCAGTGAGACCACGGCGATGCGCTCGGCGCGCTCATATTCAGGCTTGAGCAGTTCCTCACTGAACACATCCGGATCAAGCTCACGATAAGTCCAGCCAAAACGTTCGCCCTTGAGCAGAGGCGCCACGGCCTCGCGGAACGGATCCTGCCCGGCCACGATCGCCACGCCGGTGTACACCAGCAACGTGCCGCCGACTTCCAGACGTGGCAACGCTTCACGCACGATACGCACCGACAAGCCTTCGCCCAGCGCCCCGCCGCCGTGGCGATAAGCGCGCTGTTGCTGGTCGTTCATATACGGCGGGTTGGCGATGATCAAGTCGAACTGACCTTCGACACTGGCGAGCAGATCGCTGTGGTACACCGACACGTTGTTGGCCCCGGCCAGCTCAGCGTTGACGGCACTCATGCGCAACGCCTGCGGATTGATATCCACCGCCAGCACTTGGGCATCCGGCCGCGCCTTGGCGATGAGCACCGCCCCGGCACCGCTGCCGCAGCCGATGTCCACTGCGCGCCTGATCGGCGAAAAGCGCTGCTGCAATTGCGCTTCGATGGCCTGAGCGAAACGGTAGGTATCCGGACCGAAGAACACCGCATCGCTCGCGGTTGTCGGGAAGGCGGAATGAGCGAACAACCGCTCATTGAGCGTCGACCAGCGCACTTGACTGCGCCACACCGCGCCATCGCGTGCAACTACGCCGGCCTGCTCCAGCGTGGCCAGTTCTTCTGCGCGAAACAGCTCTGAAGGAAACGGCATCGACCAGCCAAACACATCACGCAGATCTTTCGCCAACGGCGTGGCAAAGCGCTGCAGAAAACGTTCGTGGGTCAACGGCGTTGGGGTAATGAAGTGATAACCGCTGTCGAGCAGGCGCTTGCCCAGCTCGAACAGCGCTCTGTCCGATGTTTCTTGTGCCGACATGAAGCCTCCTTGTTTCAACGCAAGCGGGCGCGCAGTTGCATGAAGCGACGCGTCGCGAAAAGTCCGGCCGGACGCCAGTGCCGCTGGGGTTGCAGCCATGGCATCAACAATGACATCTGTTCTGCGGCAGGCTTGTCGGCCAGTGCCGCTTCCAGGTTGAGCAGATCGGCGTCATCGTCAAAGGTTTCTTCGACGGCAGCTTCGCGGCGTACGTAAGGCCGAGGCCGGGAGGCCGGGCAATCCTGAGTGATCCAGTCGCGCAACAGCTGTTTCTCATAGCCATTGAACACCCCGAACATCGCCGCATCGCTGCCGTCGATCAAACGCCAGAAACGACTTTCTTCCACCGCCTCACCGCGTTTGATCCAGCTTTTGCGCTCCAGCGCCGAAAGAAACTCGCCCATCTGTCCCGGCGTGGCCAGCCACTGATTGATGGTGCGGTTTTCGATACGGCAGTAGTCGGAATGCATGTGCCGGCCAAAGACCGCCTTGCGCTCAAGCATGGCGATGACTTCGTGGTCCAGATCGAACTCTGTGATCACCGCGGTTGTGCCTTTGCCGACATCATTGAGGCGATAACCGACAGCCATGCGCCGGTAGAACTCATCGCGTTCATCGCCAAGTGGCAACAGCTCGAGCATTGATTGCACTGCCTTGCGCGCATGGCCGGTGCTGGCGTTGTCGATGGTCACGTGCAGGCGGAAATAGTGCGGATCGATGCCCAGCTCCGCTAGCTCATAAGCACTGATCAACAAGTGCAGCGGCAGTTGCTCGTAGCCGAGGTTGAAGCCGATGACTTCTGGCAGAAACTGCCCGCCGAAACGTCCCAGTGCCAGCTGCACCGCGCCTTGCAGAAAATACTCGTCGGCAAGACCGCTCAGATCAGAGCATTCATGCTCGGCGAGCAGCTTGCGATAGATCACCACATGATTCTGCCGTGGCACGCCCTCGCCCAGCTCTTCCAGATAGGTATCGAGCAAATCGTCGAAACGCGGGTCCTGCCACTGCGGCAACAGCCCAGCCAGCCAAGCGCCATCGACCTCTTTGGTCGGTGCCACATGCAAGATGAAATACAACGCGTGGGATTTGTTGCGGAAATAGCGGCGCGGCGCGCCCTGCTGACGTTGTTCGAGGTAATCGGCGTACTCGGCCGCCACGCTAGCGCAGCGGGTTTCCGACCATTGCAGCAGCTCTTCGGCGCTGGCCGGCAAATCGTCAGACAGCGCAGCCGCCTCGCTCAGCTGCCGGCGCAGGAAGTCCAGTGCCGCACGATCAACCGTGGAGTCTTCCGCCAGCAATCGGTCATAAAGCCGGCGCTCGGTATCCGCCGGCGTGGATGTTTTACCCGAAGACTTCCTGGTCGGGATTTCGATCAGCGACATGACTCATTCCCCTGCGTTATTGGCATTGCCTATAAACGAAAGAGTGATTGGCGCTGAAAAAAATTCCTTTTTTGTGCGAGACGATAGGCTCAGTGGTGCACGTCGTTTTTTAACCCAAAGCGGTATCGAGAAACATCATCACGCCGAACCCAAGCATCAGCCCGAGCGTGGCAGGCGTCTCGTGGCCGTTGCGGTGAGTTTCCGGGATCACTTCATGCGACACCACAAAGATCATCGCGCCCGCCGCCAGGCCCATCGCCACCGGAAAACCCAACGCAAAACTGTTGGTGATGCCCAATCCGACAATCGCGCCCAACGGTTCCATCAATCCTGAAGCGGCGGCAATCAACGCTGCACGCCCTGCGGAAATGCCGGTCACGCGCAATGCCAACGCGACCGCTAGTCCTTCTGGAATGTCCTGAATGGCGATCGCAGTGGTCAGCGGCAAGCCGATTTTCATGTCGCCGGTGGCGAAGCTGACGCCGATCGCCATGCCTTCCGGCAGGTTGTGCAGGGTGATCGCCAGCACGAACAGCCAGACTCGATTGAAGCGCTTGGCTTCGGGGCCGCGCCGGCCGCTCTTTTCGTGTTCGTGGGGGACGAAGCGGTCGAGGCCGACCATCAACGCTACGCCCAAAGCCATGCCGGCAACTACGACGGCAGCGGCGAGCATGGGACTGCTCACCGCTTCCTTCGCCGCCGCAATCCCCGGCAGGATCAGTGAAAAGGAACTGGCAGCCAACATCATCCCTGCCGCAAACCCGAGCATGGTGTCTTGAGTTCGCGAAGTAATCGCCCGCAACGCCAGGGCCAGCAACGCACCGATTGCCGTGGCGGCAAAACCCGACAGACCGCCGAGAGTGGCGAGGCGTAGCGTGTCGCGGCCGGTACTGACCAAACCGGTGTAGCCGCTGATCAGCAACAACACGGTTACACCGACCAGGGTCAGCCAGAAAATGCGCCCTCCCCAGCCCGTGCGCGACAGGTTCACAAACCATGCTCGCACGGGAGCTGCGAACGAAGATGACGGTAGCGCCATGAAAAGTCCTCGGTTTCAGGTGGCCGGTACGAACGGCGTGGTTTCATCCAGCTGCGCCAGCGGAACATCGCTGCCACCCGGCGTCAGAATCACCTTGCGGCATTCTTCCTGCTTTTTATTGAAGATCTTGTAACCCTCGGCGGCCTGCTCCAGCGACAGCCTGTGGGTGATGATCGCTTCAGGCTGCAACTTGCCGGTTTCGATATAGCCAAGCAGCTCCGGCAGAAAACGCTGTACGTGAGTCTGGCCCATTTTGAAGGTCAGGCCCTTGTCAAAAGCATCGCCGAACATGAAGCCATGGATAAACCCGGCATACACCCCCGGAACGCTGACCACACCGCCACGGCGGACGGCGGCGATGCACTGGCGCAAAGCCTTGCCGCTGCTGCCTTCAAGCTTGAGTGTAGCCATGACCGTTTCGGTGGTGCTGCCCTTGGCTTCAAGGCCGACGGCATCGATCACGGCATCGACGCCGCGATGGCCGGGAGTCTGGCTGGTAATGGTGTCGGCCGGGTCATCATCTTCATCGAAGTTGATCGGAATCACGCCGTAGGTGCGCTGGGCATAATCGAGGCGGTACTGGTGATGGTCGACCATGAAAATCAGCTCAGCACCGAGCATTCTCGCGCAGGCTGCGGTGAGCAAACCGACCGGCCCGGCGCCGTAGATCGCCAGACTCGAACCCTGTTTAACGCCGGCGTTGATCACCGCTTGCCAGGCAGTCGGCAGGATGTCAGAGAGAAACAGCACTTTCTCGTCCGACAGCGTGCCCGGTACCTTGAACGGGCCGGTATTGGCTTTCGGCACGCGCACCAGTTCCGCCTGGCCACCGGGAATTCCGCCATACATACGGCTGTAGCCGAACAGCGCTGCTGGCGGCGGAATCATTTTCTTGTTCAGCGCCGCGCCGGGGCCTTCGTTGGTGGTCTCGCAAGCGGCGTAAAGCTCTTGCTGGCAGAAGAAGCAATCGCCACAGGCGATCACGAACGGAATTACCACGCGGTCGCCGCGCTGCACGGCCGTGACGGCTGGCCCGGTTTCTTCGACGATGCCCATGAACTCATGACCGAAGATATCGCCGTGCTCGACGGTGGGTATTTTGCCTCGGTACAGGTGCAGGTCCGATCCGCAGATGGCGGTAGCGGTGACGCGCAGGATGATGTCGTCGGCGGCTTCAAGTTTCGGGTCCGGTACGGTTTCGACGCGCACGTCATGGGCGCCGTGATAGGTCATTGCTCGCATGGCTTGGTCCTCACTCGTTTGAACGAAAATGGCTGCTGCTCCACTTTCCGAAGTGAAAATGGCCGAGTGAGTTCATTCGGGTTTTCGAGATTTTGATCAGCGGATATCGGGGACTGCTCGGACGAGCCGATGCGTACGCCCGTTTGCCTGCCATATAACTGCCGTCTGAGTTATGCGACAATGCGCGCCAATGTCCAACAAGAACCCCGTACTCGTCGCTCAGCAGCTTGCCTTCAACGGCCCCAGTTGCGGACGGCTTATGCGCGTTGGCTCAACTCAAGCACAGACTGGGGGGAGCTGGAAAAGCTCCAGATTGGTATTCAAGTCCGGTACCAAGCACCACAGACCAGCTCTAACCCATTGATAGGTAAGGTAATTGATCTCCACAGCTAACATCACGATGCAGTTTGGCGCCAAGCCGCTGTTCGAAAACGTTTCGGTCAAATTCGGCGCAGGCAATCGCTACGGCCTGATCGGTGCCAACGGTTGCGGCAAGTCGACCTTCATGAAAATCCTCGGCGGCGATCTCGATCCGTCCGGCGGTCAGGTCATGCTTGAGCCGAACGTGCGTCTGGGTAAGCTGCGCCAGGATCAGTTCGCCTACGAAGAATTCACCGTGATCGACACCGTGATCATGGGTCACGAAGAGCTGTGGAAGGTCAAGGCCGAGCGCGATCGCATCTACTCGCTGGCTGAAATGTCCGAAGAAGACGGCATGGCCGTCGCCGAGCTGGAAACCGAGTTCGCCGAGATGGACGGCTACACCGCCGAATCCCGTGCCGGCGAATTGTTGCTGGGTCTGGGCATTCCGCTGGAACAGCATTTCGGCCCGATGAGCGAAGTCTCGCCAGGCTGGAAACTGCGCGTGTTGCTGGCGCAGGCACTGTTCTCCGATCCGGAAGTGCTGTTGCTCGACGAACCGACCAACCACCTGGACATCAACACCATTCGCTGGCTGGAAAACATCCTCACCCAGCGTAACAGCCTGATGATCATCATCTCCCACGACCGTCACTTCCTGAACAGCGTGTGCACGCACATGGCTGACCTGGATTACGGCGAGCTGCGCCTGTTCCCGGGCAACTACGACGAGTACATGACCGTGGCGACCCAGTCCCGCGAGCAACTGCTGTCGGACAACGCCAAGAAGAAAGCGCAGATCTCCGAGCTGCAATCGTTCGTCAGCCGCTTCTCGGCCAACGCCTCGAAAGCCAAGCAGGCCACCTCCCGCGCCAAGGCGATCGACAAGATCCAGCTGGCCGAGGTCAAGCCTTCCAGCCGCGTCAGCCCGTTCATTCGTTTCGAGCAGAACAAGAAGCTGCACCGACAGGCGGTCATGGTCGAGAAAATGGCCAAGGGTTTCGATGGCAAGCCATTGTTCAAGGACTTCAGCTTCCAGGTTGAAGCCGGCGAGCGCGTTGCGATCATCGGCCCGAACGGTATCGGCAAGACCACCCTGCTGCGCACCCTGGTCAACGAACTGACCCCGGATGCCGGTAGCGTGAAATGGACTGACGCCGCTGAACTGGGCTACTACGCTCAGGACCACGCTCACGACTTCGAAGACGACGTCACCCTGTTCGACTGGATGGGTCAGTGGACCCAGGGCGAGCAGATGATTCGCGGTACTTTGGGCCGGATGCTGTTCTCCAACGACGAGATCCTCAAGTCGGTCAAGGTCATCTCCGGTGGTGAGCAAGGTCGCATGCTGTTCGGCAAGCTGATCCTGCAAAAGCCCAACGTGCTGATCATGGACGAACCGACCAACCACTTGGACATGGAATCGATCGAAGCACTGAACCTGGCGCTGGAAAACTACCCGGGCACGCTGATTTTCGTCAGCCACGACCGTGAGTTTGTATCGTCCCTGGCCACGCGCATCATCGAGCTGAGCCCGAACGGCGTGACCGACTTCAGCGGCACTTATGACGACTACCTGCGTAGCCAAGGCGTCGTTTTCTAAGAGCAGCTTTTAGTTTCAAGCTGCAAGCTGCAAGTTAAAAGCCCTGTCCTCTGTGACGGGGCTTTTTGCATTCGGCGTTTGGACATTGCTGGTGCGCAGATATTCGCGAGCAGGCTCGCTCCCACAGGGGAATGCATTTCAAATGTGGGAGCGAGCCTGCTCGCGAAGGGGCCGTCAGCAGCCCCATCAATCCCAAGGGAAAGTAGTTAGCCTGCTTTCTTTTATCCCAGCCCCGCGCCATGATGTCGGCAACTCTCCCACCGCCGCCCGCGAACGAGTGCTCATGTCTGCGCAGCCACTGCCACCGCAAAGCTCCCTGGCGATCACCCTGCAGATCGTCTCCATCGTTTTCTATACCTTCATTGCCTTTCTCTGTATCGGGTTGCCGATTGCGGTACTGCCCGGTTATGTCCATGAGCAACTGGGTTTCAGTGCGATCATTGCCGGGCTGGTGATCGGTTCGCAGTACCTCGCCACCCTGCTCAGCCGGCCAATGGCCGGGCGCATGTCAGATACCCTGGGCACCAAGCGGGCGATCATTTATGGCTTGTGGGGGATTGTCCTCAGCGGCGCGCTGACGTTGCTGTCGACCTTGCTGCAAAGTTTTCCGCTGACCAGCCTGTTGATTCTGATTGCCGGGCGCCTGCTGCTTGGCATTGCCCAAGGCCTGATCGGTGTCGGCACCATCAGTTGGTGCATGGGCCAGGTCGGTGTCGAGCACACGGCAAAATCCATCGGCTGGAACGGCATCGCTTCTTACGGCGCGATTGCCATTGGTGCGCCACTGGGCGTGGTGATGGTCGCTGAATATGGCTTTGTCAGCCTTGGCATCGCGCTGTCGGCGTTGGCGGCAGGCGCGCTGTGGTTGATCCGCAACAAACCTTCGGTGCCGGTGATTCGTGGCGAGCGCCTTTCGTTCTGGGCCGTATTCGGCAAGATTGCGCCGTACGGCACCAGCCTGACGCTGGCCTCGATCGGCTACGGCACGCTGACCACGTTCATCACCCTTTATTATCTCAACCGAGGCTGGACCGGTGCGGCGTACTGCCTGACCGTGTTTGGCGTGTGTTTCATTCTGTCGCGGCTGTTGTTCATCTCGGCGATTGCCCGGTTTGGCGGGTTTGCCTCGGCCATCGTTTGCATGTCGGTTGAAACTGTCGGGCTGGTGCTGTTGTGGCTGGCGCCCTCCACTGCGTATGCGTTGATTGGCGCAGGGCTGGCGGGGTTTGGGCTGTCTCTGGTGTACCCGGCGCTGGGGGTTGAAGCGATCAAACAGGTGCCGAGTTCCAGTCGTGGTTCAGGGTTGGGGGCTTATGCAGTGTTCTTCGATCTGGCGCTGGCGATCGCGGGACCGTTGATGGGCGCGGTGGCGTTGAATCTGGGCTATTCGTGGATTTTCTTCAGCGCGGCGTTGTTGTCGGTGACCGGGTTGGGCCTGACCTTGTTGCTCAAGCGTCGTGCACTTCCCTGAAAACAGACAATTCAATCTCCGTGGGAGCGAGCCTGCTCGCGAAGGCGTCGTGTCAGAGAAAGATGCGCTGGCTGACTCACCGCTTTCGCGAGCAGGCTCGCTCCCACAGGGGAATGCGGTGTTTGAGTTATTGATCCGCCGTCTGCATCCCCGCCCTGCTCGATTTACCCAGTGCCTGGGCAAAAAACCGTCCGGCCTCGGAGATCAGGTTGCGGTGTATATCCTCGCGATCCACCCCGTCGGCATCGGTACACAACGCCGGCATGGCGCGGATCTGCTCTTCGGTGCACGGCGCCATGAACACGAAGTGCCCTGCTCCGGCGAGCAGTTTGAAGTCCGGCGCGGTGGGCAGTTTGCGCGCCAGGGCGGCGGCGTTTTTATCGAAGGCCACCAGTTTGTCGCCGTCGCCGCTGTAGAGCAGCACCGGTACGTGCACATCGGCAAGGGTGTGGCGGCCGAACTTCAGGCTCAGCGGTGCCATCAGCAATAACGCGTGAACCCGTGGATCGGCCACTGGCTGCAAGTCATCGCGATCAACAATCAGTTCACCCTGGGTGTTACAGGCATCGTGATCGTCCGGGCGTTCCTGGCAATAGCGGCGCAGACGATCCAGATCCGGTTGCGCCCCGGAAAGAATCAACGCGGTCTCGCCTCCAGCCGAATAACCGATCACACCAACCTGATCAGCATTGACGAACGGCGCCAGCATGTTGTCTGCGAGCGTCGCGGTGATCGCTTGGGAAATCTGGATTGGCCGCCCGTAGAGATTGCTCAAAGTGCCAAGTCGGCTATGGTCGCGCCAGTTGTCGCCGGGATGAATCACCGCCACCACGACAAACCCCTTGCGCGCCAGCGAAGTGGCCAGATCATGCAAGGCCAGCGGCGTGCCGGTATTACCATGGGAGAGCATCAACATGGGAAAGCGGCCGATGGCAACTTTGGTGTCTTCTCCAGCCTCGACCGAATAGCCCTCAAGCAAACTCATATGCTCACGGTCACTGGACGGGTAAAAAGCGATGGCGCGCATCGGTTGCAGATCGAGCGGGTCGAGAAAGGTCATCTCGTGATAACCGACGCTCCAGACAGGGTGCCGCCCCGGCGCGGCCTGCACTGAATTCAGGCTGCCCAGCAGGCAAATCAGCAACATTGCACAAAGATGCCTCATGAATGCCCCACCCTGTCGGACCACATCGTCGGATGTGCTGAAACTGCATAACCCGGGCCAGATTATGTAACAGCCAGAAACAAAAAACTCCGTAATCAGCCCTTGCGGAATCAGAATACAGAGTTTTTTGGGGATTGCCTGAACAGACGCTGTTCTTTACGCAAGCCTTACGCGGCGGCGAACAGTTGCTCGCTGATCTTCGCTTGCGCAGCGCTCATGGCGTTGTTGCGCACTTCTTCGCCATAGGCCAGACCTTCAGCGCGGACGATTTCGATATCGGTGATGCCGAGGAAGCCCAGTACCAGCTTCAGATACTCTTCGTGAGCGATGCCGCTGGCCTGACCGGCATGGATGCCACCAGAGGTCGACACAATCACCGCTTTCTTGCCGCCGCACAGGCCTTCAGGGCCGGCTTCGGTGTAGCGGAACGTCTGGCCGGCGACGGCGACGCGGTCGATCCACGCTTTGAGCTGGGTTGGAACGGTGAAGTTGTACATCGGCGCGGCAATCACCACGGCGTCGGCAGCGATGAATTCGGCCAGGGTCGAAGCGCTCAGCTCGGCTTCGTGCTGTTGCGCAGCGTCGCGCAGTTCGGCGGTGGTGCCGGCGGCAACCAGCGTGGTCGACGAGAAGTGGCTGATCGCATCGGCGGCCAGGTCGCGGTAGGTGACCACGGCGCTCGGCTCGGCGGCTTGCCAGGCGTCGACGACTTGACGGCTCAACTGACGGGAAGCCGAGTTGTCGCCGAGAATGCTCGAATCGATGTGCAACAGTTTCATGTGGGTTCTCCTGAAAGAATCGCCGGCGGCGACGGAATGGAGACAATCCTACGCAACAAACCAATAGCTGATTAGTCGCCGACAATGCGATAGTTCGTCCCATTGATAGAACGACTGGAAACGCGCATGCAGGACCTCAACGATCTCTACTATTTCGCCAAAGTGGTCGAAGCCGGCGGTTTTGCCGCCGCCGGGCGTTTGCTCGGTATTCCCAAGTCACGGCTTTCGAGAAGAATTGCCGAGCTGGAAGAGCGCCTCGGTGCACGTCTGCTGCAACGCACTACCCGCCAACTGAGCCTAACAGCCGTGGGCGAACGCTACTTGCGCCACTGTCAGGCGATGCTGCTGGAAGCGGAAATGGCTGACGAGGCGGTGGCGAGCATGTCCAGCGAGCCTCGCGGACGCTTGCGGGTGTCGTGCCCGACCGGTCTGGCCCATGAAATGCTGCCGACGGTGATCAGCGACTTTCTCGGCAAGTTTCCTCAGGTGCAGCTGGAGGTCGTCCTGCTCAACCGCCGGGTCGATCTGGTCACCGAAGGCATCGATGTCGCCTTGCGTGTGCGCGATCACGGTGATGAAGATCCTTTGCTGGTCACCCGGCGCTTGCGTCAGGCTCAGGCGGTGGTGATCGCCAGCCCGGCGTTCATGCAAGGCAAGACGATCACTCATCCGCAGGACCTGAAAAACCTGCAGGTACTCGGCGCGCTGGAAGCCGACCGCATGGTTCATGTGCGTCTGCTCGATCAGCAAGGCAAGAGCGTCGATCTGAGCATGGAAGCGCGGCTGGGCATTGATGACTTCGTGGTGCGCAAGGCCTGCGTGCTCGCCGGTCAGGGCTTTACCGTGCTGCCGATGATGTTCTGCGAAACCGAATTGCGTAACGGCACACTGGTGCAAGTGCTGCCGCAATGGTCATTGCCTGGCGGCTGGCTGCAAGCGGTCTATCCGCACCGGCGCGGGGTAATGCCGGCGGTGCGCGCATGGATCGATCACCTGGTCGAATCGTTCAATGCCTGCGGGGAAAGATTTCTATGAAACAAGGAAGAATGAGCGAAGCCGAAGTTGCCGAGTTTTGTCTTGCCCTGCCCGGCGCGCGGGAAGATTACAAATGGGGCGGCGTGCGGGTGTTCTCGATTGCCGGCAACAAGATGTTTGCCTTGCAGGGATTACGTGGGGATTCGCTGGCGTTCAAGGTCGACAAGGATCTGTTTCTCGGCCATTGCGACCGCCCGGGGATTCATCCGGCGCCGTATCTGGCGCGGGCGCAGTGGATCATCATGCACCCGCCCTACCCGCTGGGTGCCGAGGAATTACAGGGTTTGTTGCAGCGATCGCATCAACTGGTGGTGGGCAAGTTGCCTAAGAAAACCCAAATCGGCCTGCTTTTGTAAGCACGCAAATCCTGTGGGAGCGAGCCTGCTCGCGAAGGCGGTTTGTCAGGCGACTCATCAGCGAGGATTGATCGTTCCCACGCTCTGCGTGGGAATGCAGCCGGGGACGCTCTGCGTCCCAAAAGATCGCAGCCTTCGGCAGCTCCTACAGAGGTAAGTGTGTTCTTTAGATCAAAGACAACAGGTTGGAACCGAGGAAAATCTGGTCAATCCAGAACACCTGATGCAGCAACACGATCGCCCAGAACAGAATCTGAAACGATACCTTGCGCGTCTTGTGTCGGAATACCTGCTGCGCGATCAAAGCACCCGGCCAGCCACCCGCCAGTTCTACCGCATGCAGTATGTTTTCCGGCGTGCGCCAGGCATCGGCGCGGGCTTTGCGTTTGTCGGCCCAATACAGAAAGAACGCCAGCACACTGACAATCCCGTACGCCGCCAACGGCACCCGCGAGATGCCGCTGAACCACATCGACAGCGAGCCGAACAGCGGCAGCGCGCAGACGATCAGCAGCACCCCAAGCTTCAACTTCAGATGCTGAAGGCACCCGCCTGAAGGTCGTCCCTCAGGGCGGCGCGAGCGGGAATCGTTCATGCCTTGGCCGCCGACCAGTCCACCCAGCCGAACTGCCAGGTCGCCAGAATGAAAAGGCCGAAGGCAATCCGGTACCAGGCGAACGCTGCATAACTGTGGCTGCCGATGAACTTGAGCAGGCCGCGTACAGCAATCATGGCGAAGATGAACGCCGTGACAAAACCAATGGCGAATACCGGGAAATCCGCCGGTACGAACAGGTCGCGGTATTTGTAACCGGAATACACCGCCGCACCGACCATGGTTGGCATGGCGAGGAAGAACGAGAACTCGGTGGCCGTCTTGCGCGACAGGCCGAACAGCAACCCGCCAATAATTGTCGAGCCGGAACGCGAGGTGCCGGGAATCATCGCCAGGCATTGCGCGAAGCCGATTTTCAGCGCGTCGGTCCAGCGAATCTCGTCGACGGTTTCCGCATGCACTTCATGCTGGCGCTGTTCGGCCCACAACATGATGATCCCGCCGATGACCAGCGCCGCCGCGACGGTAATCGGGTTGAACAGGTATTCGTGGATCAGATCGGCAAAAATTACGCCGAGCACTACGGCCGGCAGGAAGGCGATCAGCAGGTTGGCGGTGAAACGTCGTGCGCTCGGCTGGGTCGGCAGGCCGATCACCACGTCGAGGATCTTGCGCCGAAACTCCCAGACCACCGCGAGGATCGCGCCGAGCTGGATGATGATGTTGAACGCCATGGCCCGTTCGCCGCCGAAGTTCAGCAAATCGGCGACGATGATCTGGTGTCCGGTACTCGAAATGGGCAAAAACTCCGTCAGCCCTTCTACAACTCCTAGAATCAGTGCCTGCAAGGCGGTCCAAAGATCCATCAATCCCCCAAAGAGCGATGCACGCGGGCATGCCCCGATAGTATTTTTTCGTTCACTGCGTCCAGCGTAGCCGGTAAAAGCTGTAGCGATTGCGCGCGCACAGGATCCACACGAAACGGTAAAAATTCCGTGAAATATCAAAACCGGATTCAGGTTTTCGCGCGCGGGGCCGAAATCCTAACAGACAAGCCTTAATAGCGCTCCCCGCGTTAGGCGGCTCAAGTCGCGCAATCGCGAGCCCACAGCGGTGGCTGGATGCTGGCGATCGTTTATTACAAGAACAAGAATCCGGAGTGACAGCGTTATGAACAGCTTGCGCAGTGTGTCGATCAGCCGACGCTTGTGGCTCATCTTGATCGTGGCGGTGGTCATGTTGCTGACCTTGGGCGTGCTGATGCTCAAGCAGATCCATGACGACCTCTACCACGCCAAGGCGCAGAAAACCCAGCACGTGGTGCAGACCGCCAGCGGCCTGCTCACCTATTACCAAGGTCTTGAGACCGCTGGCACCCTGACCAGGGATGCCGCGCAAAAGCAGGCGCTGACCGCGATCCGTGGCCTGCGCTACGACCAGAGCGACTACTTCTGGATCAACGACCTCACGCCCGTGATGGTCATGCACCCGACCAACCCCAAACTTGAAGGCCAGAACCTCTCGGCGATCCGCGACCCGGACGGCTTTGCGGTGTTCAACGAAATGGTCGCCATCGCCAAGGCCAAAGGCGCGGGCATGGTCAATTATCGCTGGCCGAAACCGGGGGCGACTGATCCCGTTGCCAAGACCTCGTATGTGAAGCTGTTTGAGCCGTGGGGCTGGGTGATTGGTTCCGGCGTTTACGTCGACGATGTGCAGGCAGAATTCCAAGGACAAATGATCAAGGCGTCGGCGATCGGCCTGGCGATTGCGCTGATCATGGCGCTGCTGGTGATCCTGATCGCACGCAGCATCGTCCGTCCGTTGCAGGAAACCGTGAATGCGATGGCCAACATCGCCAGCGGCGAAAGCGACCTGACCCGCAGCCTCGATACCCATGGCAAGGATGAAGTCACCGAACTGGCCCATCATTTCAATGCCTTCACGGCCAAGCTGCGCCGAGTGATTGGTGATCTGCAGGTCTCGGCCAGCGCTTTGGGCCAGTCTTCCAGCGAGCTGGGTAACGATGCCTCGCAGGCGCAGCAGCGCAGCCAGCAGCAGTCGCAGCAGATGGAACTGGTGGCCACAGCGATCAACGAAGTCACCTACGGCGTGCAGGACGTGGCGAAAAACGCCGAACACGCCGCCGCAGAAATGCGCGATGCCGAAGCGCAGGCGCAACAGGGGCAGATCAATATTGACGGCAGCCTGCAACAGATCGACAAGCTCTCGGGCACGATTGATCAAGCGGTGGAAGTGATCCGCACCCTGGCGGCGGAGAGTACGCAGATTGGCAGCGTGCTGGAGGTGATTCGTTCGATTGCCGAACAGACCAACCTGCTGGCCTTGAACGCGGCGATTGAAGCGGCGCGCGCGGGAGAACAGGGTCGCGGGTTCGCCGTAGTCGCCGATGAGGTGCGCTTGCTGGCCCAGCGTACGCAGAAATCGACGGCGGAGATTCAGTCGATGATCGAGCGTTTGCAGAATCATTCGGAGGCTGCGGTGAAGGTGATCGGCGACAGCAGCAAGGCCTCGCAACTGACCATTGAACAGGCGGGACTGGCCGGAGCGAGCCTTAATGCGATTGGCCAGGCGTTACGTAATCTCAACGGTCTCAATGCGTCGATTGCCAGCGCTACGCTGCAACAGGCGCAGGTGGTTGAGGACATTAACCAGAACGTCACCCAGGCGGCCGGGCTTTCCCATAGCACCGCGTTGGCGGCTGAGCAGTCCAGTGCAGCCAGCCTGCGGCTTGGGCAACTGAGCGAACAGCTCAACGGGTTGCTGCGCCAGTTCCGGGTCTGACCGGTCACCGAGGTGAGCCCACCCCTCACCCCAGCCCTCTCCCCGAGGAGAGGGAGCAGATCACTGCGCTTTTCATGATCTGCGTTCGACGCGTTATTCCAGGTCGGCGTACCTCGACCAAACAACGCGCTCAGTTCCCTCTCCCTCCGGGAGAGGGTCAGAGTGAGGGGCTTTTGATCGCAGATCACTGCGCTTTTCATGATCTGCGTTCGACGCGATATTCCAGGTCAGCGTACCTCGACCAAACAACGCGGTCAGTTCCCTCTCCCTCCGGGAGAGGGTTAGGGTGAGGGGCTTTTGATCGCAGATCACTGCGCTTTTCATGATCTGCGTTCGACGCGATATTCCAGGTCGGCGTACCTCGACCAAACAACGCGGTCAGTTCCCTCTCCCTCCTGGAGAGGGTTAGGGTGAGGGGCTTTTGATCGCAGATCACTGGGCTTTTCATGATCTGCGTTCGACGCGTTATTCCAGGTCGGCGTACCTCGACCAAACAACGCGATCAGTTCCCTCTCCCTCCGGGAGAGGGTTAGGGTGAAGGGCTTTTGATCGCAGATCACTGCGCTTTTCATGATCTGCGTTCGACGCGTTATTCCAGGTCGGCGTACCTCGACCAAACAACGCGATCAGTTCCCTCTCCCTCCGGGAGAGGGTTAGGGTGAGGGGCTTTTGACCTGACTAATGCAGTACAATCCGCCCCCTTCTCAACTCCCCCAAGGATCACTCATGTCCGGGCTTGAACTGTTTGCCGCTGCCCTCGGTGTCATCGCCGTGTGGCTGACGGTCAAGCAGAATCCGTGGTGCTGGCCGATCGGGCTGGTCATGGTGTTGCTCTACAGCTGGATCTTCTTTGAGGTGAAGCTGTATTCGGACATGTTGCTGCAAGTGATCTACGCCGCGCTGCAGATCTACGGCTGGTGGCAATGGACCCGCGCCGGGACGATGCATGACGGTCGCCAGGTTACCCGCCTCGATCCACGCTCGATGGTGCTCGGCCTCGGCGTTGGGGCGATCGGCAGTGTGTTGCTGGGCGCGGCGATGGCGCACTGGACCGACGCCGCACAGCCGTGGCTCGATGCCGCGCTCACCGGTTTCAGTCTGGTCGCGCAACTGTGGATGGCGCAAAAACGTCTGCAATGCTGGGCGCTGTGGTTCGTCCTCGATGTGATCTTTGTCGGCCTGTTCATCTACAAAGGCCTGTACCTGACCGCCGCCCTGTACGCGCTGTTTACCCTGCTCGCCGTGCAAGGCTGGCGGGAATGGCGTGCCGATCCGGCATTGCGCACATGAAAGTCGTCGTTCTCACCGGCCCGGAATCCACCGGCAAGAGCTGGCTGGCGGCAGGGTTGGAGCAGCGTTTCGGCGGCGTGCGCGTTGATGAATATGTTCGTCGGTTCATCGAAGACAACCCACGCGACACTTGCCTTGCGGATATCCCTGATATCGCCCGGGGCCAGTTGCAATGGGAAGATCAGGCGCGCGCAAAACAGCCCCCACTGCTGATTCTCGACACCCACCTGCTCAGCAACATCCTCTGGAGCCAGACTCTGTATGGCGACTGCCCGGCCTGGCTGGAAACCGAGTTACTGGCGCGCCATTACGACCTGCACCTGCTGTTGTCCCCGCAACAGATCGACTGGACCGAAGACGGCCAGCGCTGCCAACCGGATCTTGCGGATCGCATGGCGTTCTACGAAGCCACCCGCGTTTGGTTGATCCAGCACCAACAGCCGCTGCAAGTGATCAAAGGCAATTGGGCCGAACGCCAGACACAAGCCTTTGCGGCGGTCGAGCGTTTGCTGTCCAGATGAGCCGCCCGGCAGCTTTTAACGCAAAACTGTCCGTTTTTGAAACACTCCCGACCGCGCAAAGGCCCCGCCCAAGCGTCATTCATCCTTGCGTCACGTGATCTGTTACGCCGATGAAACACCTCGGCGCAAACCCTTGTTCCAGAGCTTTCCGGCGCCCATTGCCCCGCAAGCGATCCGCCCTGTGTCTCAGCGCTGAAACAGTGCCCGCAACAGGGAACTTCCCAAAGTATTTAAGCCGTTGAAATAAAAAGATAATTCAAAACCGGCACAGCTTTCGCTCTCTCCTTCACAACGCTGAATAACCCAGCCCACTGAAGAAGGAATTGCAGCCGTGGGGAAATTCAATAAAGGCCTGACCTGCCTCCTGCTGATCGGATCAGCCGCCAGCGCTTTGATCAGCGTCAGCGCCCAGGCTGAAGGCAACGGCGTGATCGTCCTTAACCGCGACGTTCAACCCATCGCGATCGGGCGCAATGGCGGCAAAGACCCCTATCCGACCACGGTCAACGCCAACCCTTCGGCGCGGATCAACCAGACCCTCAGCAGTACCGAACTCACTGACGGTGATTTCGCCAGTGTCGCCAGCGGCTCATCGATTCGCGGCAACATGACCACGCCCAGTTCCAACCTGCCCGGCATGAACACCCTGACCAATCAGAACGGCCTGCCCGGCATGCGTACTGGCAGCGGCGGTGGTTCTGGCGCCTCGATCTCCAACACGGTCAACCGGGCGATGAGTACCGGGCTGGCGCCTCTGACTCGCATGGCCGGAGGCCAATGACATGAATCGCACCCTGCTGCTTCTTGCCCTGCTCGGCTGCACCAGCGCCATGGCCGATTCGGCTTCAGTCAACAAGGCAAACATTCAGGATTCCGGCGCTCAGTATCGCGGCAACTTCAATGTCAACCAGGCTGCCGGTGACCAGATGCAACAAGCCAACACCAAGGCGATTGCCATCGGCACCGAAGCCCATGCCACCACCAGCGTCAGGCAAACCATCGACACGCCCGCCAGCCGCGCCATCGACGCGAGCGCCAACATCGGCGGCAACTCTTTCAGCAATGGCAACGGCATCCTCGGTGTTAACCAGGGCGCCGGTGCCAACAACCAAATGGCCAACGTTACGCGCGTCAGCATCAGTGCCGGCCCGCAGAGCGTTGACGACAGCGCCCTTTCACAACAGAACGTGGCGTTTATACCGAGCTCAGGAGCAACTGGTACCTCAATCGGCAGTCGCCAGGTCACGACCAGTGATCAGGCCTTCACCGGCAGCCGCGGGGTAATCCAGGTGAACCAGAGTGCCGGGGTGGGGAACCGCATGGCTAACACCCTGAGCATCCGGGTCGCAGACTGACCCAAACAAAAAGCAGTGCAATTAGAAAAGTCCCAACACTTAACCAACTAATAAGCACGACGGAGAAACAACCATGAAACCTACAATGGCTCTCAAACCACTGGTTTTCGCACTCGCAGCAGTGATGGCAATGGCAGCACAGGCTGGCGGCCGTGGTGACAACGACGGTCATGGTAACGGGCACGGCAATGGTCACGGCCAGCCACAAGGTCCGAATCTTGAACAACTGCTGCAGATCACCGCAGGCGCCGGCGCCGCTGTACTTGACGCACAAAACAGCGACGGCAACGTGGTGAAAAACCAGGGCACCCTGAACAACGCCAATGCCAGCGACTCGCTCAACGGCTCCAACGGCAACATGGGTGCCAACGTGGCGGGCGGCGACGGCAACCAGCAGGACAACGCTGCTGCGCTGGCTACCGCTGACGAAAGCTTCATCTTCGGCAATGCTGTTGCCGCCTCGAGCGCGACTCAGGTGAACAACAACAACTACGTGAAAAACTCTTCCACCTTCAACAACGCCAACCTCACCAATACTGGCAACAACGGTTCCGGCAACATCGGCATCAACGTGACCGCCGGCAACTTCAACCAACAGAAAAACAACCTCGCCATCGCCGTTTCCGGTGGTCGTGTAGCGCAGGCTGCCGCCTCTGCCAACCAGTCCTCGACTGGCCTGGTCGTGGAAAACAAAGGCGTGCAGGCTTACAAAACCGACACCCTTACCGGTACTTATGCAGCCGCTGGCGTGTTCAAAGCCAAAGGCACTGCGACCATCGAAGACGACAACGACCATGGTGGTTGGGGTAACCGTGGCGGCGGCCATGGTGGCAACGATGATCAGAAAGCCAAGTTCGAAGCCGTGGGTACTTTTGGCCTCGCTGGCGTCACCACCCAACAAGTGTTGACCAAAGATGGCTGGAAAACCCCTGTCGTCAACAACGCCAACATGACCAACTCGATGAACAACTTCTCCGGCAACGGCGGAGCCAACGTCTCGGCGGGTGTGGGCAACCAACAAAGCAACTCGCTGTCCATCGCCGCAGGTTGCAAAGCCTGCATGTAATCGCGATCGAAACGAAAGCCCCGGCAACGGGGCTTTTCCTCGGTTCCACAAGGCGTATTCGATCATGCGGACTCCTGCCCTCCTCGCTCTGCTTTGTCTGTGCGGCCTGACTCAGGCGGCCCAGATGCCCGTCGCTGCCCTGCCGGGTGGCGTGCTGGTCTACAAGGATGTGCAAAGCATTCGTGAGCGCAAGTTTGCCGACATCGTCGAACAGAAAACCGACTTCAGCTGCGGCGCTGCTGCACTGGCGACGGTCCTGCGCCAGGCCTATTGGCTCGACGTCGATGAGGAGCACATCATCAAAGGCATGCTGGTCAACGCTGACCAGGACCTGGTGCGAACCCAGGGTTTCTCCATGCTCGACATGAAGCGCTACGTAGAAAGCATCGGCATGCGCGCCCGTGGCTACCGGATCCCGCCCGAGAAACTCGAAGCGGTGACCATTCCGGTGGTGGTTCTGATGGACATTCGTGGTTACAAGCATTTCGTCGTCCTGCAGCGTTCGGACAAGGATTGGGTCTACATCGGTGACCCGGTTCTCGGCCACAAGCGCTACAAGCACGACGACTTTGTCAAAGGTTGGAACGGCATTGTCTTTGCCATCGTCGGCCCCGGTTACGACAAGGCCAACGCCTTGCGCAGCCCTCCGGTGCCGCTGACGGCGAAGAACTCGCTGGACAGTTTCAACCCGGTCAAAGATGCGGAATTGATGGATTTCGGGTTCATTCAGAGCGACTTCTTTTAATCGCCGAGTTAGAGAATGGGACTGGATGTCCCGGGAGCAGCAGATGAAAAGCTCATACTGGCTGGCCGCCGCCTGCCTGGCAGCGAGTGCGTCAGGTTTAGCCCATGCCGGATTCAAACCCATCGAAATCAAGGACCAGGAGCTCGCCGAGCTGCGCGGTCGTTACGTCATGCCGGGGCGGATCATCAGCTTCGGCATTGTCATGAGCAGCACCTGGCGCAACGCCAGCGGCGACTTGATCGGGGCCGCGACCTCGATGCAGATCCAGGCCGCAACCGTCAAACCGGAATTCTACGTCTCGACCATCAAGGAGTCGGGCAACGGCGGCGCCCTCACCGCAGGCACCGGCAGCGTAATCGGTGGCGCCGGCCTCAACAGCAGCCAGGGTGTGACGCAAAGCGTACGCGCCGCCGGCGATGGCAACACCGCCAACAACAACGTCGCGATCAACGTCAGCGAAGCCAGTCAGGCGCCGGCACTGGTGCCATCGCAAGGCCAGGCCCTTATCGCCGGACAAACCATTACTGGCAGCAACGGCGCCGGCAGTGTCGCGGTTTCGGCCAATGGTGGTGGCGTGCAAATGGCCATTCAGGCCAGCGGCAATCAGGGCACCGCGCTGCAACAGGTCGCCCAGGGCGGGCTGCTGCAGAACACCCGATTGCTGGGCAGCGCCAACGTTGTCAACAACCTTACGCAACTCAACGTCGTACTTAACAATAACGGCAGAAGCGCCGGTGCACTGGATTGCAACCTGACCCAACTCGGGGCCCTACGCAATATCGGATATTGAACTACGCTGAGTCTCGATCATTGGGCTTAAAGGGACGGCTTATTCATGTATCGATCAGTATCACTGCGTGCCGCAGTGTGTTTGAGTACCCTTCTCCCGGCGGCAATGCTGCAAGCAGCACCCGACGCCGATGTAGAAGCCCTGAAACGGGAACTTCTGGAACTGAGACAACGATACGAACAACAACAACAAGCGCTGGCGGTACTTGAACAACGGGTCCGCCAGGTAGAAGAGACACCCTCTGCCCCACCGCCAAAACGGCTGGCGAAATCGCCGTCCGACATGAAAGGCAATCGCGTCGCCGCCGGAGCCGCCACAGGCACCGGTGCGGCCGCTGCATCGGGAGGCGCCGCCGGGGGCAGTGGCGCTTCCTACGGTCAATCGCTGGCCGATGATTCACAACCGGCGCAGAGCGTTTCCAACCTGTATGACGAAGCCAGCGGTTTCTTCGGCGGCGGCAAGTTCAGCGTGGAAACCGGCCTGACCTATTCGCGCTATGACACCCGCCAGTTGATCCTCAACGGGTTCCTTGCGCTGGATTCGATCTTTTTGGGCAACATCAACCTCGACCGGATCAAGGCCGACACCTGGACCCTGGACCTCACCGGCCGCTACAACTTCGATAACCGCTGGCAGTTCGACCTGAACGTGCCGGTGATCTATCGCGAGTCGACGTATCAATCCGGCGGCGGCAACGAGGGCGCGGCTGGCGTAACAACAGAAGAAACCGTCACCAAGGATCCAACCATCGGCGACGTCAACTTCGGTATCGCCTACAAGTTCCTCGACGAATCGGTCAACACCCCGGACGCCGTCGTCACCTTGCGCGTCAAGGCGCCGACCGGCAAAGACCCGTTCGGCATCAAACTGCGCCAGACCGACGCCAACTCCAACCTGTTCGTCCCCGACACCCTGCCCACCGGCAACGGCGTCTGGTCGATCACGCCGGGTATCTCGCTGGTCAAGACGTTTGACCCGGCGGTGCTGTTCGGCAGCCTTTCCTACACCCACAACCTCGAGGAGTCGTTCGACGACATCAGCTCTACGGTCAATCAGAAAAACCCGGGCAAAGTGCGCATCGGCGACAGCTTCCAGATCGGTGCCGGTATCGCCTTCGCGCTCAACGAGAAGATGAGTATGTCGTTCTCGGTCTCCGACCTGGTGCAACGCAAAAGCAAGCTGAAACAGGACGGCGGCGATTGGGAATCGGTAGTGTCCAGTGATGCCAACGCCGGTTACTTCAACGTCGGCATGACCATCGCAGCCACCGACAACCTGACGATCGTGCCGAACTTGTCGATCGGCATGACCGATGATGCGCCGGACTTTTCGTTCAGCCTGAAATTCCCGTATTACTTCTAAAAGCAAAAGATCGCAGCCTTCGGCAGCGCCTACAGTTCGTGTAGGCGCTGCCGAAGGCTGCGATCCTTTGATCTGTCGGCGTTTCGCTGCTGGTGCAACTCGCGACCACTTATCGGAAATACGTCCGCACCTGTCAGATCTGACAGGTGCGCCCTACCGCTGAATCCGCTTACATGACTCCAGCGCCTCGCACCGTGCAACAGGCCGTAATGGAGCATCGACATGAACCAGACGCCGGATGAAAACCGCATTCTCGCTCTGAATCCACCCTTTGTTTTGAAACAGGCCGTTTTGAAGGATGGGGGCTACGACGGTGGCATTTCGCTCGAGACCGTCGAAAATGATTTGCTGATCATCGTAGATCCGTGGGTAGGGATGGCGATGTATGACAACTGTAAAATGTATTTTGATGGCGTCGAGGTTGGGACAATTCCGGTCGATGAAAGCAACTTGAATAAGCGGCTCGAATTCAAAGTCCCCAAGGGTCAAGTCACCAATGGCGAAGCACTGATCGTTTACACCGTACAGCGCTTGGGTCAGGACCCGGTTAGCTCCGAGCCGGTACGGCGTGTGTGGGTCCAACTCACACAACCAGGTGGCACCGATAGCGACAGCGAAGAAGGCAACTCCGGCCTGATCTATACGCTTAGTCCGGATCCGTCCAATGGCGTGAATGAGGATTTGGCCCGGCGGGGAATCCGCATGAACATCGTACCCTATGAGAACATCGCCATCTTCGACACCATTCGGTGCCGTTGGGGTGATCAGGTGGTGACGTACTACCCGGTCACCAGAGAGCAGATCGACGATCCGGTCAACCATCCGATCTTCGCTACCTTCACCGAGGACGTCATCAGGGCGCAGGGCAACGGCAACAATATCGAAGTGAGCTATCAGGTCGTCGACCGGGTGGGTAATCTGCCGGATCCGAAGGCGCGGTGGGCGAAAATCACTTACGTCTCGGTGGATCTGAACAATCGCTTGCCGGCGCCGACGATCTGGGTCAACGGCCAGAACGTCACCACCATCGACCTGAAGGTACTGGGCACGAGCGACGCCGCTGCCCGGGTTTACTTCACAGGCCCCGACTACCAGGCTGGTGACAAGGTCGTCCTGACCTGGTCCGGCACGACGTCTGGAGGACAGCCCGTGACCGTCGGCCCGCTGGAAAAAACTGTCGACAGCGTGCCCGGCCATCACGACTTCCCGATCCCGAACGACAAGATCACAGCGATCGTCAACGGTTCGGCCAAGGTCGGCTTTCAGCTGCTGCGCGCCGGCGCACCTGCGCGCCCCTCCAATGACATTGTGATCGCGGTCACCGGCGAAGCCAGTCAGTTGAAACCGCCAACGGTTGTGCAGGCGCCCGATTACAGGCTGAACCCGAATCTGCATCAAAGCGGATTTACCGTGGTGTTTGACACTTCGACGTTTGGCGCCAATCACGAAGTGCAACTGGAAATCGCCGGCGGACCCGGCGCCGGCTCAGTGCCTCCCCAGCACAAGCCGGTGGCGGGACAGTCGAAAGTGCAATTCGATATCGATTCTTCTATCACCGGGGCAAATCTGCAGCGCAGTGTGGAATTGAAATACAACTTGATCGTCAATGGCCAGCCGACGCCTGTGCAGAGCGTGACGTTGTTGATTGGCGAGTTGCTGCAATCGAGCATGCCGATGCCGAAACTTGAGGGTTTTGATGGTGAGGTGCTGGATGTTGGAATGCTCAACGATGACACGAAGGTTTTGTGTGAGGCTTGGCCATTTCAGCAGGCGGGATTACCGATCTGGTTAAGGTATGTGGAGACGTTCACGAGTGGTGGAGAGCGCGTCAAGGAGCAGTTTGTCGGGGCGGCGCATGATCAGGAAGGGGGGCTTGATTATTTGGCTGAGGTGGAGTGGTTGCGCGGGTGTAAGGCTGATTCGAAGTTGGCTGTTGTATTGAAGGTGGGATTGCATGCGGGGGCGGTTGAGACTGACGCGGTGGCGTGTCGGGTGAGGAGTTATGGGGTCAAGGCTGGGTTGGATGATTTGACTACGTTTGAGGACTATGACTGGAATCATTGGTCGCTAAGTTCAGCACCTCATCACTCTAGAATAACATTGCTTTCCGGCGAGTACGTCCTAGAGGCGTTACCATTGCCAACTGTGAACTATAGAAAGATTTATATTACCAAGCCCTTCCAAAGAATCGAAACAGGTACGGAGCTTGAGTTGAGTTTCGATTATATAGTGCCAGTTACTCTAAGCGTGACCGTTGACCAAAATCTCTCCAAACAGTTTGAAGAGATTCCTCGAGCTACATCGTGGCAAACCAAGATTTTTCGGTTCAGCGTCGCGAAGTCCTCTACGCCAAGGTCACTGATGCTGTGTTTGCAAATGACGTCACATAACGAAACTGGTCCTACATACCTGAAAAATATAAGAGTCAAAGAAATATGATTGCTCTCAGAGTTTTTGGCCTGCCTGAGAGACGGTAATTATGAAATATTTTGGCAACTTAGCGCCTCTCCAGATTAATTAAAATCACCTGATTTGATGTTTATGCAACAACCGATAAAAAGTAGGCCGCGAAACTCCGAGGACTTTCGCGGCCACACTCAAATTATCACTGTGCCGGTTCAACACATCACACAACGCCTGCCGTTCCGCCCGGGTCTTGTAGTCTTCCAGCGTGCCCATCGGCGTGGCGATGGAATGCTGACTGATCAATCCCAAATCCCGCGCCTCGATTTGCCTCCCCTCCGCCAACACCAACCCACGCCTGACCCGGTTAGCCAGCTCGCGCACATTGCCCGGCCAGTCGTGCTTGCCCATGGCAATCAGCGCGTCTTCGCTGAAGCTTCTTGGTCGGCGCCCGGTTTCATGGCTGTAGAAGTGCGAGAAATGGTTGGCCAGCATCGATAGATCGCCATGACGTTCACGCAACGGCGCGGTCACCACTTGCAGGACGTTCAGCCGGTAATAAAGGTCTTCACGAAAGCGCTTCTTCTCGATTGCTGCTTCCAGGTCAACGTGGGTAGCGGCCAACACGCGCACATCCACCGGTATCGGCTGACTGCCCCCTACCCGTTCAATATGCTTTTCCTGCAGAAAGCGCAGGAGATTGGCCTGCAATTCCAGCGGCAGGTCGCCGATTTCGTCGAGGAACAACGTGCCGCCATTGGCCGCTTCGATGCGTCCGACCTTGCGCTGGTGCGCGCCGGTGAACGCGCCTTTTTCGTGGCCGAACAATTCTGACTGAATCAAATGCTCGGGAATCGCCCCGCAGTTGATCGCTACAAAAGGTTTGTTGTGGCGCTGGGATTGTCGGTGCAGGGTGCGCGCGACGAGTTCCTTGCCGGTGCCGCTTTCGCCGCGAATCAGCACGGGCGATTCGGTCGGGGCCAGTTTGCTCAGCAGTTTGCGCAGTTCGCGGATCGGCTTGCTGTCGCCGAGCAGTTCGTGCTCCGGCTGATCGACATGAATCGTACCCTGCCCGCGCAGGCGTGCCATGCCGAAGGCGCGGCCGAGGGTGACCTGTACGCGGGAAACGTCGAAGGGCAAGGTGTGGAAATCGAAAAACCATTCACAAACGAAATCGCCGACGTTCTGCAAGCGCAGGACTTCCTGATTGAGCACAGCGATCCATTCGGTGCCGCTACGGCTGATCAGTTCTTTCACGGCTTCGGGTCGTTCCAGGTGAAACGGCTGCAAACGCAGCAGGCCGACATCGCAGGCCCGGGATGCGGCGTTTTCCAGATTACAACTGTCGACATCCCAACCCACAGCGCGCAATCCGGGCAACAGGCGATAACAGTCGTCGCAGGGATCGACCACCAGTAAACGTCTCGATGCAGGCGCTTCGCTCATGACTGTTCCTTGGCGCCAAATTTGATAAATGATCGTAAAAACAGTCATTTGGCAGACCCGGTTGTAACACTAGCAAGATTTTGACGGGGGCTTGTACCGATTGCTTATAGGCTGGGTATTAAAAGAGTTATAAGAAAGTTGGTTGTTAGTTAGCTATCGACTATTTGCGGTGAATCCAAGAGCGGCCCCTCACCCTAGCCCTCTCCCGAGGGAGAGGGCTAGGGTGAGGTATACGCGAGGTCAGCCGATCTGAAAGACCGAGCCGAACTCGAGTTTGAAAAGCCCACAACTCGGCTCCCTCTCCTCGGGGAGAGGGCTGGGGTGAGGGGTGAATTCAGCGCGGTGTTCGGACATGTGCAGGTTTAACGAAACGAACTTACGTTATGTAAAGAATCTGAAATTTCTTTGTTTCACTTGTGACCCGCCCCCCGGTTGCGTGCATCAGTACAAGTAACCAGCCGCACGGTAAGCCCAACCGACGGCACATCATTTGATTGGGCGCCAATAGAGAGAAGACCCCATGACTGCCCCGCTGCGTATCAACGAAGCTCTTTTGATTGCCAACCACGCGTTCAAGCCTTTTCAATGCGTGGCCTGGGCGCCGCAAGACGGCAATGGCGAACTGAGCCTGACCGTCGTCGACCGCACCAACTCCCACATCGGTCGCAAACAGATCCCGAGCAGCGCCTACTCTGACCCGGCGCAACTCGAACAACTGCTGCAGCAGGCCCGCGCCGAGCTGAGCGAAGACGGCCACAAGTTGCAATCCTGGTCGATGCCACACTGATAACCGAACTAGGGCGGATGACGTTAAAGTCATCCGCCCTTGTTGTATGCGTAGTCAAATAAGCAACGTACTTGCAGCGCAGTTTCATCCAAAGTACTTGGCTCGCTTGCGACTGGTTCAACAAGACACTGTTCTGGCACAGTGCGACCGTCGTCTGTTTATTCGTCCAGTTGTACTTCTCGCGGTTCAGGGATTGAATGTTTCGCTCGTGCAGTCAGCCTCCCAACTACCGGGTATCGGCTCAGGCACAAGGAGACGCGTGCATGTCCACCCTGAGCCCTTACGCGCTGCCTACTGCATGGACCGCCCCCGGTTCGCTCGACCCGACATTCGCCATTGGCGGTGTTGCGCAGGTGTACTTTGCCGGCAGTTTGTCCAGCCAGACCCAACATGTCGAGCTTGATGCACAGGGCCGGATTCTGGTGGCCGCCAAGGTCGGTACGGCCAAGGGAAGTCGGTTCGGCCTGGCGCGGCTGCTGGCCGATGGGTCGGCGGATTTGTCGTTCGGCTTTCAGGGCAGCGTGATCGGCAGTTTCGTCGAGGGTTTCGAAGCCAAGGCCGGCAAGGTTCAGGTGTTAGCCGACGGCAAGATTCTGCTGGCCGGCCTGCATTATGAAGACACCCAACGCACCCTGCCCGCCCTCGCCCTGTTCGATGCCAACGGCCAGCCAGACCGATTCTTCGGCGATGACGGTTTCCAGGTGGTGCGACTGCCCGGCGAGCTGTCCATGGGCACCCGCGACAACTGGTTGCCGCCGGGCGTGCCGGGCGTCGAAGCCTGTGACTTTGTGGTGCAGGAAGACGGCCGTATTCTGCTGATCGCCAATCATCATTTCAGCCTTGCCGACCACGCCGGCATATTGATCCGCCTGCAGCCCGATGGATTTCTCGACGAATCATTCAACGGACGCGGATTCGTCGTGGTCCGCCACCTGCTGCTCAATACCTGGCTGAGCACGCTGTTGTTGAAGGAGGATGGGCGCATCGTCGTCGCAGGTTCCATCGACTTTCCTCAGCATGGCCTGCTGGCGGTGTATCGGCCCGATGGCAGCCTGGATGAGCGCTTCGCCGTCGATGGCTTCATGGCCTTCAAGGCTCACGGCAACAGCGCTCAGGTCAGCCAGATCATTGAGTGCGATGACAGGCTTTATTGCTTCGGCAGCAGCCGCGATCCAATCCGCTGTTTGACGTTTGTCCTGCACGCCAACGGTCGACCGGACCTGCACTGTCATCATGGCCAGCCACAGGTGTTGGACATCGGCCCCAGCGGATGCCAATGGAACGCCGCCCAGCAAATGAGCGACGGCCGCATCGTCGCCGTGGGCGCGACCATCGGCGGAGTCGAAGCTGACTTCATGGTGGCGCGCTATCAACTCGATGGCAGCCTTGATCCAGCGTTCGGTGAGGGCCATGGCTGGTTGCGCACGCGACTGGGGCGAAGTCTCGATACCGCCAATTCACTGACCGTACATACTGACGGGGCGATTGTGGTAGGTGGCTATTCGCTGGATGGCAACTACCGGGCAATGGTTGCGCGTTATCTGAATCCATAGAGCATTCAACAGGATCGAGGTTATCGGCGACTTGATCTTCCTTGAAACATCCGGCAACTTTCGCGCTTCTAAATAAAAGGAGCAGCCGATGTCCGGTTCAATCGCCCAGGCGTTCGCGCACAACTTCCTCGGGCAATCGCCACGCTGGTACAAGGCGACCATCGTCGGTTTTCTCATTCTCAACGCCGTGGTGCTGTTCACCATCGGCCCGGTCGCCGCAGGCTGGTTGCTGGTGATCGAATTCATCTTCACCCTGGCCATGGCGCTCAAGTGTTATCCGTTGATGCCCGGCGGCCTGCTGTTGATTGAAGCGTTGCTGTTGAAGATGACCACGCCGCAAGCGCTTTACGATGAGTTGCTGCACAACTTTCCGGTGATCCTGCTGCTGATGTTCATGGTTGCCGGCATCTACTTCATGAAAGATCTGCTGCTGTTTCTCTTCTCGCGCCTGCTGTTGGGCGTGCGCTCGAAAGCAATTCTGGCGCTGATGTTCTGCTTCTTGTCGGCATTTCTTTCGGCATTTCTTGATGCGCTGACCGTGACGGCGGTGATCATCAGTGCGGCTGTCGGCTTTTACTCGGTGTATCACCGGGTCGCGTCGGGCAACGATCCACGTGAGGACAGCGAATTCGCTGACGATGAGCATTTACCGTCGCGACACCATGAGGACTTGAATCAATTCCGCGCTTTCCTGCGCAGCCTGTTGATGCACGGTGCGGTCGGCACAGCGCTCGGTGGGGTTTGCACCTTGGTCGGTGAGCCGCAGAACCTGCTGATCGGTCATGAGATGGGCTGGCATTTCGGTGAGTTCTTCACCAAGGTTGCCCCGGTATCGCTGCCGGTACTGGTGGCGGGTCTGGTTACTTGCGTGCTGCTGGAGAAGCTGCGCTGGTTCGGATACGGCACGCTGCTGCCGGACAACGTCCGCGCTGTGTTGGCCAACTACGCTGCCGAGGACAACGCCAAACGCACGCCTCGTCAGACGGCGGCGCTGCTGGTGCAAGGTGCGGCGGCACTGATTCTGATTGGTTGCCTGGCGTTTCACCTGGCTGAAGTCGGCCTGATCGGATTGATGGTGATCGTATTGATCACCGCGTTTACCGGGATCACCGACGAGCATCGCCTGGGCAGCGCGTTCAAGGACGCCATGCCGTTTACCGCGCTGCTGGTGGTGTTTTTTGCCGTGGTGGCGGTCATTCACGATCAGCATCTGTTCGTCCCACTGATCGAGTGGGTGTTGGCGCTGCCGATGGATCAACAGCCGGGCATGTTGTTCATCGCCAACGGCTTGCTCTCGGCGATCAGCGACAACGTATTCGTTGCGACCATTTACATTACCGAAGTGAAACAGGCTTTTCTCGCCGGGCACATGACTCGCGAGCACTTCGAGACATTGGCGATTGCGATCAATACCGGCACCAACCTGCCGAGCGTGGCGACCCCTAATGGTCAGGCAGCGTTTCTGTTCCTGCTGACCTCGGCGA
Organism: Pseudomonas sp. FP1762; assembly: GCF_030687105.1. Lineage (NCBI taxonomy): Bacteria > Pseudomonadati > Pseudomonadota > Gammaproteobacteria > Pseudomonadales > Pseudomonadaceae > Pseudomonas > Pseudomonas sp. FP1762. Next base: position 3,022,381 of record NZ_CP117458.1, on the reverse strand, counting down.
TTGCACCGCTGGTGCGGTTGTCGTACGGGCGCATGGTGTGGATGGCGGTGCCGTATACCGTGGTGATGGGACTGCTGGGCTGGTATGCGGTGAGCTATTGGCTCTAAGCAACACTGAATAAACCTGTGGGTTACCGGGGTTTGCACGCGCCGCGAAAACCTGTGGGAGCGAGCCTGCTCGCGAAGAGGTCGTGTCAGGCAACGAATCTGTTGAATGACACACCGCCTTCGCGAGCAGGCTCGCTCCCACATTGGTTTTGGTGTTGGGTCAGTGCGGGAGGATGTATTTCTCGATCGCCAGGACCACGCCGTCTTCAGTGTTTGGCGCTGTAACGACATCAGCCTGGTGCTTCACCGCCTCTTCCGCCTGGCCCATGGCAATCGAAAAGCCAGCGCATTTGAACATCGCCGGGTCGTTGCCGCCGTCGCCGATGACAGCGGTTTGCTCCAGCGGCACGCCGAGGTATTCGGCGATGGTCGTCAATGCCGTGCCTTTGTTGGCCTCAAGCGCCGTAACGTCGAGATACACCGGCTGCGAGCGCGACACTTGCGCCATACCGTTGACCTTGGGCAGCAGCTGCGCCTCCAGCTCAATCAGCAACTCAGTGTTGTTGCTGGTGGCAACGATCTTGTCGATGCGCTCCAGATACGGTTCAAAACTCTCGACCACCACCGGCGGATAGCCGAGGCCACTCTGTTCACGTGGGACCATCGGCCCGTGCGGGTCCTTGAGCAGCCAGTCGCCGCCGCTGAACACCCAGATTTCCACCTCCGGTTGATCGGCAAACAGTGCCAGTGCGATCAGCGCTGTGGTCGCCGGCAAATAATGCGCGGCCAGCAGCGTGCCGTCCGCTTTGACGATGGTGCCGCCATTGAACGCCGCTGTCGGCAGATCAACGCCTAGCGCCTCGATCTGCTGCAACATGGCTTTCGGCGGACGGCCGCTGGCGAGGCTGAACAGCACGCCGGCATCGCGCAGCGAGCGCACGGCTTCGATGGTGCGTTGGTTCAGCGTGTGATCCGGCAGCAACAGCGTGCCGTCCATGTCGCTGAGCAGAAAACGTATGGGTTGTTTCGGCAAATCACTCATCCCAGGCCGTGCCAGACGCGACCATCGCGAGTCAGGAGATCTTCGGCTGCTTGCGGGCCATCTTCGCCAGCCGCATACGTCTCGACGCTCGCATCCTGCTGCCAGGCATCAAGGAAAGGCTGCACGGCTCGCCAACCGTTCTCGATGTTGTCGGCACGCTGGAACAGCGTCTGATCACCGGTCAGGCAGTCGTAGATCAAGGTTTCGTAGCCGGTGGAAGGCTGCATCTCGAAGAAATCCTTATACGCAAAACCCAGCTCGATATTGGCCATGTTCAGCGCCGGCCCCGGCCGCTTGGCCAGCAAGTCGAACCACATGCCTTCGTTTGGCTGGATCTGGATGCGCAGGTAAGTCGGTTGCAACTCGTCGACTTCGGTGTCGCGGAACTGTGCGTACGGCGCCGGTTTGAAGCAGATGACGATTTCGGTGTCGCGCACGCTCATGCGCTTGCCGGTGCGCAGATAGAACGGCACGCCGACCCAGCGCCAGTTGTCGATCATCACCTTGAGCGCGACGTAGGTTTCCGTGGTGCTGTCGGGCGACACGTTGGCTTCTTCGCGATAACCCTTCAATGGCTGGCCATCGCGCTCGCCGGCGCTGTACTGGCCGCGCACCGAGTTGGCCCGGGCCTCCTCTGTCGACCAGGGACGAATCGCCCCGACCACTTTGGCCTTCTCGCCACGCACCGCGTCAGCGCCGAAAGCAGCCGGCGGTTCCATGGCCACCATGGCCAACAGCTGGAACAGGTGATTGGGCACCATGTCGCGCAGTGCGCCGGTGTGTTCGTAAAAGCTGCCACGGGTTTCCACACCGACAGTTTCCGCCGCGGTGATCTGCACGTGGTCGATGTAATGATTGTTCCAGAACGCTTCGAACAGGCTGTTGGAGAACCGGCTGACCAGGATGTTCTGCACGGTTTCCTTGCCCAGGTAATGGTCGATCCGGTAGATCTGCTTCTCGCTCATGACCTTGAGCAGGCACGCGTTCAAGGCTTCGGCGGTGTGCAGATCGGAGCCGAACGGCTTCTCGATCACCACTCTTCTGAACGCTTCGGGGGTTTCTTCCAGCAAACCGGCGCTGCCGAGGCGGCGCACCACTTCACTGAAGAAACGTGGCGCGGTGGCCAGGTAGAACACCGCGTTGCCGGTGCCGCTGTCGGCGATTTTCGCCGCCAGGGCTGAATAGGTGCTGTCGTCCAGGAAATCGCCCTGGACGTAGCTGATGCCTTTGGCGAGCTTGGCCCACAAGACCGGATCAAGCATCTGATCGCCCTTGCCGACCTTCGCCGCCACTTCGGTACGGATGAAGTCTTCGAGCTTCTGCGCAAAGGCTTCATCGGTAATGGCGTTGTGATCAACGCCGACGATCCGCAGGTTTTCGTCGAGCAGACCGTCGCGACTGAGGTTGTACAGCGCCGGCATGAGCAGGCGCTTGACCAGGTCGCCGTGGGCACCGAACAGGAATAGCGTGGTCGGTGGTGCGGGTTCTGCCTTGGATTTTCTGCGGATCGTATGGGTCATTTTTTCGCGGTCTCCACGTGGCCGCCGAAGCCGAAGCGTTGTGCCGACAGGATCTTGTCACCGAAGGTGCCCTGCCCGCGCGAGCGGTAACGGGAGAACAGCGAGTTGGAAAGCACCGGTACTGGCACTGCTTGCTCCATGGCCGCTTCGATGGTCCATTGGCCTTCGCCGCTGTCAGCCACGGAACCGGAGAAACCGTCGAGCTTCGGATCGCTGGCCAGTGCGTCGGCAGTCAGGTCAAGCAACCACGACGACACCACGCTGCCACGACGCCAGACTTCAGCGATATCGGCCACGTTCAGATCAAATCGCTGATCTTCCGGCAGGCGTTCGCTGGATTTGGTCTTGAGAATATCGAAGCCCTCGGCGAACGCGGCCATCATGCCGTACTCGATGCCGTTGTGAATCATCTTCACGAAGTGCCCGGCGCCGGCGGGACCGGCGTGGATGTAACCGTGCTCGGCACGGTGGTCATCGGACTTGCGATCCTTGGTGCGCGGAATGTCGCCCATGCCCGGCGCCAGTGCGGCGAACAGCGGATCGAGACGCTGCACGGTTTCGGCATCGCCACCGATCATCATGCAATAACCGCGTTCCAGGCCCCAGACGCCGCCGGAGGTGCCGACGTCGATGTAGTGCAGGCCCTTGTCGTTCAGGGTTTTGGCCCGGCGAATGTCATCCTTGTAGTTGGTGTTGCCGCCGTCGATGATGGTATCGCCGGGTTCGAGCAGTTCGCTCAGGGTGTTGATGGTGTCTTCGGTCGGTGCGCCCGCCGGCAGCATGACCCAGACCGCGCGTGGCTTGTCGAGGCCGGCAACCAGTGCTGGCAAGTCGGCGACGCCGGTGGAGCCCTCGGCGACCAGGTTATCGATGAAAGCGGTATTGCGGTCGTAAACAACGGTGGTGTGCCCGTTGAGCATCAGACGTCGCGCAATATTGCCGCCCATGCGGCCCAGTCCAATAATCCCGAGTTGCATGTGCTGATGCTCCTTACTACAAATAAATGTGTGTCATTGGTTATAGCCCAACGCGACTGATGGAGGTTAGTCCAGAGCGTTGCGATGAAGTTTCCGGGCATTGTGCCCGATCCAGAGTGATAACGCCCCGAATCCTGCCGAAGACACACCGACCATGAAAAATAAAAAAGTTCCCTTCCAGGGCAAAAGAAATCAAAATTGGCGCCGATAGTAAGTCAAGCGCCTCAAAACGAGGAGTGACTTACAGTTGATGCACGCCATTTGCGAGGTGAGCAATGGGCACAGTACATACAGCAATGCCGCCACAAACCCTCTACGTTACGATCCGTCGCGATGAATTGCGCCAGTTGAAAGACGAGCGCGACCAGTTGAAGCACGAATTGGCGCAATTGCGCGCATTGACCCAGGGCTCGCAGCCGCAACCGCGTCCGGTTGTGCAGCGCGCACCCCACGCCTGATCCCCGCCTGCTTCGGGAACGGCCCTCGTCGTTCCCGACACGTTGCACCCCTGACCGCTTGATACACACCAACAGCGGCGCTTAACAAATCTTTCACAAGCCCTTGGGGATACTTCGCCCCATTCTGGCCGTGCCTGCGTGTACGGCCTCTGTTCGTCGGTGTCATGGAAGCGTTTCCGGCGTGGGTCTGATGATTGAGCTGGAGCGCTGAATGGCATTGTTCAAACGCAGCAAAACGACTGCGACCGGTTTCGACTGGGCCGGATTCATCTGGTTGTTCGTCTTCTTCTGGTACTTCTCGGGCATCACTCAACTGCTGATCCAGCTGACCGGCACGTCTGGTTTCACGGGATTTCGTCAGGCATTCGTGATGAGCGCGCTGTGGCTGGCGCCGATGCTGCTGTTCCCCAAACAGACGCGTCTGCTTGCGGCAATCATCGGTGTGGTGCTGTGGGCTTGCTCGATGGCCAGCCTGGGTTACTTCTTCATTTATCAGCAGGAATTCTCGCAGAGCGTCATCTTCATCATGTTCGAGTCGAACGTGTCGGAAGCGGGCGAGTACATGACGCAGTATTTCGCCTGGTGGATGATCCCGGCGTTCCTCGCCCATACCGCGTTCGCTTACTTTCTGTGGACGCGGCTGCGCCCGGTGTACATGCCCCGTGGTCGCGCACTGGTTGCAGCCACCGCAATCGTGATCGCCGTCGCCGGCTACCCGCTGATCAAACAAACCATGCGCATGGGCAATTTCGCCGAAGGCTTCGAGAAATTCGAAACCCGCATCGAGCCCGCCGTGCCGTGGCAGATGGCCGTGGCGTATCACCGCTATCTGGAAACGCTGGGGGACATGCAAGGCATGCTCGACAGTGCCAGCAAGATCCCGCCGCTGAAAAACCTCAAGGACGCCTCGGCCGGGCAACCGGCGACTTTGGTGCTGGTGATCGGCGAATCGACCAACCGTCAGCGCATGAGCCTCTACGGTTATCCGCGCAGCACCACGCCGGAACTGGACAAACTCAAGGATCAACTGGCGATCTTCGACAACGTCATCACCCCGCGCCCTTACACCATCGAAGCGCTGCAGCAAGTGTTGACCTTCGCTGACGAGCAGAACCCCGACCTGTACCTGTCGACGCCATCGCTGGTCAGCGTGATGAAACAGGCCGGTTACAAGACTTTCTGGATCACCAACCAGCAGACCATGACCAAGCGCAACACCATGCTCACGACCTTCTCCGAACAGGCCGACGAGCAGGTGTACCTGAACAACAACCGCAACCAGAACTCGGCGCAGTACGATGGCGACGTCATCGAGCCGTTCAACAAGGCGCTGGCCGATGCGGCGCCGCGCAAGCTGATCGTCGTGCACCTGCTCGGCACGCACATGAGCTACCAGTACCGATATCCGCCGACGTTCGACAAGTTCAAGGATCGCCAGGGCGTTCCGGCTGGCGTGCGTGACGATCAGGTACCGACCTACAACAGCTATGACAATGCCGTGCTGTACAACGACTTCGTGGTCTCGAGCCTGATCAAGGACTACGCCAAGACCGACCCGAATGGCTTCCTGCTGTACCTCTCCGACCACGGTGAAGATGTCTTCGACTCCGCCGGTCACGGCATGCTGGGGCGCAACGAAAACAAACCGACCGCGCCGATGTACACCATCCCGTTCATGGCCTGGGCCTCGCCGAAGTGGAAGGAAAACCACGACTGGAACTTCGCCGGCGACCTCAGCCGCCCGTACAGCAGCTCGCAACTCATTCACACCTGGGCGGATCTGGCCGGGTTGAGTTCCGATGAACTGGATCGCAGCAAAAGCCTGGTCAGCGACAGCTTTGTACCGCGCAAGCTGTTGATTGGCGACCCGTACCAGGCGCCGAGGCGCGCGTTGATTGACTTCAGTTTGATGAAGCCCAAACACCCTGCTCCGGCGGAAGTCGCGCAGAAGTAAAACGACAAAGGGCCGAGAAGGCCCTTTTTTGTGCCCATCGGCCGCAGTGTTTCTGTAATACGCCGCAATATTTGCGCTGAACCAGCGTTAACCCATTGTTAATGGCCGCGACGCAGACTTCTTTCGCGGTCTGCTTCACGGACGAACCGACTCCCACTTGTTCAGTAGGAGGCACCATGAAAACCACTACCTTCATTCTCACCACCCTGCTCGCCCTCGGCTCCACCAGCGCCTTCGCTGAAGGCGGTGCCGAACGCATGCGTTATTACTACGACAATTTCCCGGTCCAGCACGCGCAAAGCGAGCAGAAGGCCGACGCCAGTGCGAAAGAAATTCGCGTCCCTGCTGACCAGACGGCGCAGGTGACCGAGTCCTATCGCGACTGAGCTTTACCGAGCAACCGATGGACCTTCCGTGTCTCCGCTCTGGCCCGGAAGATGACAGTTCAGGCGCCCTGATCGGGGCGCCTTTTTTTATGTTGGTGATTGGCGGTGAGGAGCCTTCAGGCCTGTAAATCCTTTATCCAGAACAGCATCCGCCCGTGATCTGGATTGAACATCCCCGGTGCAAAGCCGAATTTGCGATATGAACCCTGCGCCACCGCATTGCCTTCCAGCACTTCCAGGGTGATCTTGCAGCAGCCGCGCTGACGGGCGATCTCTTCTACCCTCTGCAGCATTTTCTGACTGAGCCCCAGGCCGCGAAATTTGCCGACCACGGCGACGTCGTGAACGTTGACCAGCGGTTTACAGGCGAAAGTAGAGAAGCCTTCAAAGCAGTTGACCAGCCCGGCCGGTTCGCCGCCGACGAAGGCCAGCACGCTGAAGGCATGCGGGCGGCGGGCGAGCTCTTCGGGCAGGCGTTGCAGCAGTTCGGGCGCGATCGGATGACCGCCGCCCATGGGATCTTCGGCGTAGTGGTTGAGCACGATGCCGATGGCTTCGGCGTGCACCGGGTTGCTGTAGCTGGCCTGAAGTACGAGTATTTCTGCGGAATCCATTTCCATCCCCGATAAGCAAAAAGCCCCGGCGCGCAAGGTGCTAGCTGAAAGGCCTGGGGGGGACCTTAGCTTGGGTGCGCCGGAGAGGGCAACTTGAAAAGCTGCGATCTTTCGTGGTCAGTGGCCCCAGATGAGCTCTTCGGTCCAGCCCAGTTCGGCGAAGTCTTCGGCACGCAATGCGCTTTCGCCGACACAGAAAAATTCATCCAGTTGCGGTGGCTTGACCGCCGTGCCGCTGAGCATGGCGTGCACCTGGCCACGATGATGGAGCTGGTGCTCGAACAGGTGCGAGAGCATGCGCAGGCGGCTGTCATGTTGCGGCATGTCACGGGCGATGGTGACGATTCTCGACAGGTCGGCATCGCGCAGTTGCTCGCAATAGGCGATCAGGCGGCGATCAACGCGGGCCTGTTCTGCACGCAGCGCCGCAGCCTCGGTAAACGGCTCGTCTGCATTGAAGAAAACATAGCAATCAGGGTGTGGCTCGTCACCGCGCAATTCCCGCTCCAGCGCGTCGACGTAGAACCAGTCGCAAGTGAGAATGTGGTTGAGCGTGAGGCGGATGCTGGGGAAGAAGCTCACCCGTGCCGCCGCCAGTTCAGTGGTGTCGAGCTGGCTCCAGGCCTTTGCCAGGCGGTGATTGGCCCAGGCATTCTGATAGGCCATGGTCAGCAAATGATGGGACAGCGGTTGACTCATGTCGGCGCCCTCTTCTTTCAGGCTTCAGCGAAGCGCTGCAATTGCATCTCCTGCAAACGGCTGAGGGTGCGGCGGAACGGGAATTCCAGGTAGCCCTCGGTGTATAGCGCGTCCATCGGTACGCTTGCCTCGACGTACAGCGGCACCTTGCGGTCGTAGCATTCGTCGACCAGCGCGATAAAGCGGCGAACGCCGTCGTCATGCACCGATAACTGCGGCAATTCCCGGTCACCGGCGACCACGCGCTCAGCGCCATCTTCGGTGCCCCGCGCAATGCGCCCTTCGCGTTTTTGTGCGCTGAGGTTCGGCACTTCGCTCAACAGAATAGCCCGGTAGCGATCACACAGGGCAATGAAGTCCATGGCGGCGAAAGGTTGTTCGCACAGATCGCTGTAGCGGCACCACAGCACCGATTCGCTGGCTTGCACGACGTTGAGCGTGCGGTGGCCCACGGCGACTGGCTCCTCACTGACAGTCTCATCTACAGCCAGCGACTTGAACACGGCACCCAGTGCGCTCGGTGAATCGGCTTCATTGACAAAATAGCGCTGCTCGATCGCTCCGGGATGCAAGCGATGATCCTCGGCGCCATTCACCGCGACCACTGTCATGTGTGCCTTGATCGCCGCAATCGCCGGCGTGAAACGGTCGCGATTGAAGCCGTCCGCGTACAGGTCATCAGGCGGCAGGTTGGACGTGCAGACCACCACTACGCCTTCCTCGAACATCACCTGAAACAGCCGGCCGAGAATGATCGCGTCGCCGATGTCATTGACGAACAGTTCATCGAAACACAGCACCCGCACTTCGCCGGCCAGCTCTTTGGCCAAGGCGCGCAACGGATCGGCGATGCCACTGAGTTGAAACGAACGCTGATGTACCCAGCCCATGAAGTGATGAAAGTGTTGACGCCGCGCCGGCACGCGCAGGCTCTGGTAGAACTGATCCATCAACCAGGTCTTGCCGCGCCCGACCGGCCCCCACAGGTACACGCCGCTGATCGAAGGGGCACCGGCGTGCAAGGCTTCATGGCATTTCTGTAAGGCCCAGACCGCGTGTTCCTGAGCTTCATCCTGGATGAAACCCTTGTGGTCGACCGCGTATTGCCAGGCACTGAGGGGAGAGTCGAAAGTCATGCGCGGGAGTATGCCACGGGCGATTGGCCATTGCTGATTAACGGGCGTGGACGATCATTGTGGGAGCGAGCCTGCTCGCGAAGGCGGCTCGTCAGTCACCGAGATGCAGACTGAGCCACCGCTTTCGCGAGCAGGCTCGCTCCCACATAGGCAGTAAAACCTGACCTTTCAGGCAGTTATTGCTCGTTGCCCTCGCCGCCCTCTTCCGGCATTCTGCGCACCCATTTTCTGACCCGGCCCCGCCTTGCGGCGCGCACATCACCATGACCGCCTCTGACAAAACCCCGCGCAACAACGACCTGATCTACGGCCTCAACGACCGTCCGCACCTGACCGCCACGGTGTTCGCCGCGTTGCAGCACGTGCTGGCGAGTTTCGTCGGCATCATCACCCCGACCCTGATCATGGGTGGCGCCCTCGGTCTGCACAGTGAAATCCCCTACCTGATCAGCATGGCGCTGTTCGTCTCCGGCCTTGGCACCTTTGTCCAGGCCAAGCGCTTCGGCCCGGTGGGTTCCGGTCTGCTGTGTCTGCAAGGCACCAGTTTTTCCTTTATCAGTGTGATTCTCAGCGCCGGTTTCATGGTCAAGGCGCGCGGCGGTGGCACTGACGAAATCCTCTCGACCATCTTCGGCGTGTGCTTCTTCGCTGCCTTCATCGAAGTGGTGCTCAGCCAGTTCATCGGCAAGCTGCGCATGCTGATCACCCCGGTAGTCACCGGCACGATCATCACGCTGATGGGCCTGTCGCTGATCAAAGTGGCGATGACCGACATCGCCGGCGGCTTCGGTGCGCCTGATCTCGGCGCGGCCAGCCATGTGTTTCTGGCGGCGCTGGTGATCGGCACCATCGTTGTGTTGAACCGTGTCGACGTGCCGTTTCTGCGCCTGGGCGCGATCGTCATCGGCCTGACCCTTGGCTACGTGGTGGCCTGGCTGATGGGTACGGTGGATTTCGCTTCGATGCCCGAGGTGCCGTTGGTCAGCGTGCCGGTGCCGTTCAAGTACGGTTTCAACTTCGATTGGGTGGCGTTCGTGCCGGTGGCGGTGATTTTCCTCGTGTCGCCGCTGGAAGCGGCCGGTGACCTGACCGCCAACTCGATGATCTCCCGGCAACCGGTGAAAGGCCCGTTGTACATCCGCCGGATCAAATCCGGCCTGCTCGCCGATGGTCTCAACTCGGCCATGGCGGCAGTGTTCAACAGCATGCCGATGGTGACCTTCGCGCAAAACAACGGCGTGATCCAGTTGACCGGCGTGGCCAGCCGCTACGTGGCGTTTTTCATCGCCGGGCTGCTGGTGTTGCTCGGTTTGTTCCCGATGATCGGCGCGGTGCTGCAACTGATGCCGAAACCGGTGCTGGGCGGCGCTGAGCTGGTGATGTTCGGCACCGTCGCCGTGGCCGGGATCAAGATCCTCGCCGAAGCCGGCCTGCATCGACGCAACATGCTGATCGTGGCGATCTCGCTGGGCATGGGCCTGGGCATCGCGGCGGTGCCGGAAGTCCTGCGCGAACTGCCGCAAGCGCTGCGCAACATCTTCGAATCGCCAATCACTGTCGGTGCGTTGTGCGCTATCGTGCTGAACATCTTCCTGCCGGAAGAATTCATCGAGCTGGAAGAAGATGATTTCGACCCGGAAGCGTCGATTCTGCAGGTCATGGAAAACCCCGACGTCGCCGCCAAAGGTGAACCCGGCCAAGCGGCGGCTGTCGCACAGTTGAACCGCTGACGTCACGCCTCGAAAAAAAGGGCTGCACCGGCGACGGTTCAGCCCTTTTTTTGTCGAGAGATTTTTATGCGCCGCGTCCACGCCGTCATCCTGTCGCTTGTGCTGTTGTCGCTCAGCGCCTGCGCGCTGTTTCCCAACCGCGATCCGGTGAACATCAACGTGGTCGGCCTCGAACCGTTACCCAGCCAGGAACTGGAGGTACGCTTCGCGATCAAGCTGCGCGTACAGAACCCCAATGAAACGGCGATCGATTACAACGGCATCGCCCTGGATCTGGAGGTCAATGGTCATTCGCTGGCTTCGGGTGTGAGCGATCAGAGCGGCTCGATCCCGCGTTTCTCTGAAGCCATTGTCACGGTGCCGGTCAGCGTCTCGGCGTTCTCGGTGCTGCGCCAGACATTGGGGCTGAGCCAGACGCAAAGCCTCGATAATCTGCCCTACGTGCTGCGCGGCAAACTGGCGGGCGGGTTGTTTGGCACGATGCGCTTTACCGACAGCGGCAAGTTGAGCCTGCCTAAAGCGAGTGCGGCGACTTGGTAAAAAGTTTTCTGATCGGACACCGATCCCTGTGGGAGCTGGCTTGCCAGCGATAGCGGTGCATCTGCCAAAAAAAGATGTCGACTGACATGGCCCCATCGCTGGCAAGCCAGCTCCCACAGGTTCAAAACAAGTATCAAGGTCAGGAGTTGAACCGCACCCCCGGCTTCGCACGCTCATCAACGGTCAACTCGAAGACATCCGGCCGCGCGTAGTGGCCGACCACATCGTAGTCATACCGCGCGCGGATCAGTTCATCAGTGTCGATTTCCGCCGTGAGCAAGCCCGCTTCCCCGCGCAACGGCCCCGCCAGCACATCGCCCATCGGACCGACGATCACGCTGCCACCGGCAATCAACGGTCGATCACCCGGCCAATTGGCAATCTCCACCCCCAAATCATCCGGCGAGGCCTGCACCTGACAGGCGCTGACCACGAAACAGCGGCCTTCGTGGGCGATGTGGCGCATGCTGACCTGCCACATCTCGCGCTCGTCCACGGTCGGCGCGCACCAGACCTCAACGCCCTTGGCATACATCGCCGTGCGCAGCAGCGGCATCATGTTTTCCCAGCAGACCACGGCGCCAAGCTTGCCGACCTGGGTGTCGAACACCGGCAGCGTCGAGCCGTCACCCTTGCCCCAGATCAGTCGCTCGGTGCCGGTGGGCATCAGCTTGCGGTGTTTGCCGAGCAGCCCGGCCTGCGGATCGAAATACAGCACCGTGCAATACAACGTGCTGCCAGCGCGCTCGATCACGCCGATCACCAGATTGGCTCCGGTGCGCGCTGACAATCCGGCCAGCGCTTCGATTTCGGCGCCCGGTACATCGATGGCGTTGGCAAAATAACGTGCGAACGCCTCACGCCCCTCGGGCAGTCGGTAGCCCAATTGGGTGCCGAAGCCCTCGCCCTTCGGGTAGCCGCCGAGCAAGGCTTCCGGCATCACCACCAACGCGGCGCCGGATTCGCGGATTGCGTCTTCCCAAGCAAGGATCTGTTCCAGGGTTTCGCCTTTGCCGCCGGGCAATGCACCGATCTGCAACGCCGCCACTATGGATCTGGCCATCGTATTTACTCCATCAGGTTCAGGTGTTGCCGATTCTCCAGCGTCACGCGATCATGAATAAAGCCCTGCCGACTGCTGAATGATATGAGCCAAATGAATATCGCCGACATTGACCTCAACCTGCTGAAAGTCTTCGAAGCGCTGCACGACGAATCCAGTGCCAGTCGCGCCGCCCTGCGCCTGGGCGTAACGCAATCGGCAGTCAGCGCGGCATTGCGCCGCTTGCGTGAGGTGTATGGCGATCAGTTGTTCGTGCGCACCGGGCGCGGACTGGCGCCGACCCTGCAAGCCAATCAGCTGAAACCGGTGATCAGCGATGCGCTCAACAAATGCCGGCAAAGCCTGGCCATGCTCGATCCGGTGGCCAATCAATACGAAGGACGTTCGGTGGCGATCGGTCTGTCAGATGATTTTGAAATTGCCTACGGGCGCCACTTGATCGAGGAAATCGCCCGCCGTGCGCCGAAGCTGCGGTTGATATTTCGCCAGACCCACAGCCAGATCGTTGCCCGCGCGCTGATGGAACGCAGCATCGACCTGGCGATCACTGCCGGCGGCTTTTCCGAGCGCCTGCTCAGTCGTCAGGTGTTGGGGGAAGGCGGCTATGCGTGTCTGGTCGACCCGGCCAGTCTCGCGCCAGGCCAACAGCAGATCGCGTTGCAAGAGTTCGTTGAACGCGAGCACATTCTGGTGTCGTCGGGCGGCTTTATCGGCATCACCGATGAGGGATTGGCGGCAGTGGGCTTGAGCCGGCGAGTCTGCGCGTCGACCACGCATTTCGCCGCGCTGCCCTTCCTGCTCAAGGGCAGTCAGGCGGTGGCGACCATCCCGGCCCATGCCGCCGCAAGCATCGCGACGCTGAGCGGGCTGGCGTTGCTGCCCTGCCCTCTGGCTTTACCGCGCTATCCGGTGGAACTGGGCTGGCGCACCAGCACGCAGATCGATCCGGTGCTGGTCAAGGTTCGCGAGGCGATTGCCGCCACGTTCAGCCAGGCGTGAAGCGTATTATTTGTTCGCCGCCATCAGGCGATTGACTTCACTGCGCACCATGTTGGCGAACTCCGGCGGCGACATGCCGTCCAGTTCGGCGCGGACCCACTCGGCCCATTTGCCCTTGCGCTTGGAGCGCTCCCCAAACAAGCGCGCGGCTTCGCCTTTGGCTTTGCCCAGATTGTTCTGCCAGAGTTCGAACAGACGGGATTTCTCATCTTCCAGCGCTGCGCGCTCTGCGAGGGATTTGTCGGCCAGATTGAAACTCATGGGGATTTATCCTGCTGCGTAAAATGGCGACATCTTACACGCTCGATGGAAATCTCCGGTGCAGGTTTTTCCCTTCTCCGCGAATGACATGCAACTTTTGGCCTGCCGCTACACTCCATTGGTCACTGTCCATTCACCTGCAAGGAGTCACCCAATGGCCCGTAAAACCGCCTCGCAAGCTGCCGAAGAGCAAATCAAGGATCAAGCTTTCAGCGAGCTTCAGGCTCTGATCGAAGAATCGGACAAACTGCTCAAGAGCAGCGCTTCACTGGTCGGCGAAGAAGCAGAAACGCTGCGTGCACAAATCGCCCAGAAACTGCAGCTGGCACTGGATTCGGTGTCCAGCGTGCGCGATCGCACCAAACCCGCCGTCGAAGCCACCGAAAACTACATCGGTGGTCACCCTTGGCAAACCGTGGCGATCTCCGCCGGTTTCGGCCTGGTGGTGGGCCTGCTGCTCGGCCGTCGCTGAGTCAGGCGCACAGAAAAAGGCGAACCTCAGGGTTCGCTTTTTTAATGCCCACCGCTTTGCTTTTCGATTACTGAATTCAACTCGGTATCCCAAGTCGGCGTACCTCGCTCAAACCACGCGGTCAGTCCCCTCTCCCCCCGGGAGAGGGCTAGGGTGAGGGGCTTTTGACCTTGTCACTGCAATCGTCAGAACAACAAAAGACTCACTCCCCCGCCAACTCCCGCAACTGCCCCAGCGTCTGCTCATCCAGTACGATCCCTTGCGCCATTGAACGACTGCGCTGCAAATGCCGGCGATCCCCCGGCAAACGCTTGAGCCCGACCCCGTGCATCTGCCGCACCAGCTCCTCACTGCGCTGGGCAAAGCTCTGCCCCGCCGCTTTGCTCGGGTCGATGACGATCAACAGCTGGCCGGTCCATGGCGTTTTCGCGCCGGGATGGTTGGACCAGTCAAACTCGAATGAGAAATTGCCGCCGGTCAATGCCGCCGCCAGCAACTCGACCATCATCGACAGCGCCGAGCCTTTATGGCCGCCAAACGGCAACAAGGCGCCGCCTTCGAGAATCGCTTTGGGGTCCTGGGTCGGCTGGCCGAGGCTGTCGACGCCCATGCCGGCCGGGAGTTTTTCACCCTTGCGCGCTGCGATTTGCACATCGCCATGAGCGATGGCGCTGGTGGCAAGATCGAACACAATCGGCGCGGCGTTGGCCCTTGGCGCGGCGAAGGCAATCGGATTGGTACCGAACAATGGCCGATCAGCGCCATGGGGCACCACGCAGGTCATGCTGTTGACCACGCTCAGCGCCACCAGACCTTCGTCGGCGAAGGGCTCGACATCCGGCCACAAAGCGGCGAAATGATGCGAGTTGCGAATCGCCAGCACCGCGATCCCGGCATGACGCGCCTTCTCGATCAGCAGTGGTCGGGCCGCTGCCAACGCTGGCTGGGCAAAACCGTTGCCAGCGTCAACCCGGACAAACCCCGGCGCGACATCTTCAACCTGTGGCACGGCATGGCCATTGACCCAGCCGCTTTTCAGCGTCGAGACATAACCGGGGATGCGAAACACGCCATGACTATGAGCGCCGTCGCGTTCGGCGTTGGCGCAGTTGACGGCGAGTACCCGTGCGACTTCGCTGGAGGTGCCGTGGCGCAGAAAAATCGTTTCAAGCAGTTGCGTCAGTGCTTCGAGGGACACTGTGGACGAGCCATGATCGTGTGGCGCAGACATCTGAAGCTCCAGAATGATTATTGGAGGGAACAACAGCGTACGGTCGATTTTGCCCACCGATTAACCCTGTCCGAGCTGCCAGCTGTCAACCCTTCGATTCATTGCCATCGGTTGGCGCGCCCTGATGCACATTTTGATCTCGGCACGTGCGGTCACTATCTACCGCAAGTGCTCCACTCTGCGCATTTACTGTTGAGTTCCAGCCCAATGGCGCCCTGTTCAGAGTTGCAATGATGTCCACCCCGACTGCCCCGCTGTTGTTTCCAGTGATATTCGATTCACCCGGCCTGCACGCTGACCTCGGTCCGGCACACGGTCTCAACAGCAAAGACTTCGACTGGCTTGCACATGCGCAACTCGCTACGCAATCGCTGCGCAACAAGCAAACCCCGCCAATGCTGGCCGAACGCATCCTGCTCAACGCCGACAAGCAACTGGCCGTGCCGCTGGCAGGCAGCTTCATACTCAGCGCAGGGCCGGATGACAACGGCGTGTTTCTCTATACGCCCTACGATGGCCTGAAAAAATTCGCTGACCGGCAAGCCCTGACTGATGCCCTGCAGACACGCCTCGACAACGCCAGGGAAAACGATGATCTGCTGGCTTTCCTCTCGGTTTCATTGCGCAAGGAACTGGTGGAGAAACGCGGTATCACTCTGACTTGCGAAACCATCGAAGGTGATGTGTTCGAGGACCAGCAATTGGCAATCGGCGACTCTCTGGAGAGGTGCGCCCGTGACCTGCTGGACGAGCTTAAACGCCTGCCATCCCTTGCAACGCTGCTGGAAAAGATTCTCGACGAACTGCTCGAGGCGCATTTTGGCGCCTTGCAACAGTCGCTTACCCGGGTCGGTTTCTATTCGGTGACTTCTTCGGATGGGAAACAGTGGGTCGACTCGCTGTCGCTGACTGAAGCGCTGTTGGTGCACTTTCACCGTCAGGGCTGGCCCCACGGTCAGGCCGTAGAATTCACCCATCCCGCCCGTTCGGTACGCGAAGACGATCAGTCGGCCTGGACCAATGCGGTCAAGTCGGCGTCGGGAAAATTGACCATGCTGTTGTTTCGACAGCTTGAGGTGTTTTGGAACGGCGCCTCATTCGAAGGCTCGCCCAGACGTACTTTCTTCAGCCAAACGCTGCAGGATCAGGCGCGCGCGGATCTGATGATCAAGCGCGAAACGCAGATCCTCACCGCCAGCGAGTTCGACGCCCTGCACAGCCTGGTACGTGAGCCAACCGTTGCGGTACGGCGGCCAACGTTTGAAACCGTGTGTTTGAGTGAAGAGACAGCCTGTGTCGAGCTGGCCGGTTCACTGATGATCAATCACGACAAGGCTTATCTCTATACGCCCAGCCAGGGCCTGCAGGTACTCGCCGACTACGCGGATCTCAAACAGACACTGACCGCGAAAATGCGGGCTGCCGGACACGAAGACGAACTCTACGGGCTGATGAATCTGCAAGAGCGCAATCGTTACCTTGGCTTCGCTAACGCGCAGGTATCCGGGGAAAACATTGGCGGTGAGATCATGACCACGCTGTTCGAGGCCATCATCACCAAGCAACGTCAGAACGTTGAATTCGTTCTGCAGCGTTTTCGTCAGAGCGAGCGCACCACTGACATCCATGCGCTCTTCGACAAGGCGCTGGATATCCGCTCAATGATTCATGAACGGCTGCTCAAGCTCGACGTCAATCAGCGCTGGAGTACCCGGCCGTTGTTTACCAGTACACCGCCATCGTCACTCGTGCAGGCAGACAAGGCTGCGCAGCAGGCGGCACTTCTGGGGCGGACGCTGGATAATCTGACCAGCCACTTCAAAGACCAGCCGACCGCGCACGCCGCAGAACAGCGCGTCTTTCTCGAAGGCATTCTGTGGAAACTGGCCCAGGCATTCGAAGACGGCCTGCGTGGTGAGGCGTACCTGCGCAGCATCAGCGGGTCATGGCTGGAGGCAGAACAAAAGATCGTCGACACCGTGTTCGATTCCAGGCACCCGACACGCAGGGACCGCCAGTCACTCAATGGTTTTCGCCCCGATGCCTGGTCACTGACCCTCAACGGGGCCGAGCCCAACGCTGCGCTGCCGCTCGCTCACTGCGTGCTGCTGACCGAGCGCGGCGGCATGGACGTGAAACATTCCGGGCGCGCCATCCTCTGGACACCGGCCCTGGGCCTGGAGCTGTTTGACGACATCGCCAATGCGCAAAAGCAATTGCAACAACGACTGGACGACAACAATCAGAGTCACACGCTGCTGGAAAATCTGCCAAAGGCGCAACACAGACTGGACCAGCAATACACTCTGGGCGAGTTTCAATTGATTAATGGCAGTGTCTCCCGAGACCGCATGCAATCTGCCATTGAACAGTTCCTGGCGGAATGTGAACTGCTGCGAGTTTGCATCAAGGAGCCAAAGACATTGGCGAGCTTCCTTGATGAAATGAAGAATGCTGTCATCGATACCAACCTGCGACGCGCGATCGATCTTGCACGAACCCTTTCGCGTCATCTGGATTACCCGGACTGGTTGCGAATGGCCTCGGCGACGGAGCAACGCACGCAACTCGCGCTGCTGGATGAACTGCGGCATGCGTTCATCGATGGCAAGGATTTCCTCGATGAGGTCCCGGCGCTGGCCACTCATATCGAGCAGACCCTCAAAACCCTGCTCGATGCTCGCTTTCCAGGCAACGGGCTCAAGCCACAGGACATACGGATCACCCCCAATCTGATATTGGCCGGCCCTGCCTGCAACTTGCTGGAATTTGCCTTGCATCACTACAACGTCGTGCAGGGCAGCGGTTTCAAAGTCGCCTCGACAACGGCCACAGCCTTACCAAAAGAGTTTGCCCAGGCCGCGGTACGGCAATTACTGCAATCTCTTGATGTTGCTACCACCTACACCGCGAAAGTCACCGAAGCGCTGTCAGCCGACAGCCCGTCTGCTCGCACCAGCAAAGAACGATTCTTGCGCCAGTTGCCCTGGCAACTGATGCAACACGCCCACTCGATGAAATTGCAGCAACAGCTCTCGGATACCGGCTATGACTACATTTGCCAGGTCCTCGACATGCCCGACGCGATAGCGCGCGCTGCGGTCGAGGGCGCTCATGCCATCGCCTGTCCGCTATCGTTGATCAAGACCCCAGGCGCTGATTGCGTCGACACACTCGGTTTGTATGTCTTCGGTCCGGGCGCAGGGCAAACAGGCCCCCGGGTCCTCTATGCGCCTTACTCCAGGTATGTGTTTCGCGAATTCGAAAACGAAGCGCAGCTGATCGAAGCACTGAATACCCCCGGGCACTTCCAGGATTTGGTTATCCGGCGCCTGCCTGAGGCTCAGCAGGCGATATTCAAGAGCCTGTTGAAAACAACGATCGGCAAAGACAGTGAAATCACTCTTCATGGCGCGCCCATCAATGGCAACGTGCTCGAGCGGTTTCACCAGGACACTCTGCGTCTTCTGCCGCAACTGTTGCGCAGCCAGCCACAGGTCAATGGCCAAGCGGATTGGGAAGCGGTGAAGTTTCTCTTCAGTCACGGCGTGCGCCTGGTGCCACATTTGCTACCGGGCAAACTCGCGTCCGGTTTTTTTCTGTGGCGAAGCTACCAGGACTTCAAGGCGTCCGCCGAAGGCCTTCAGGATCACCACTGGGCAAATGCCCTGAAAAGCTTCATCGCAGGGGCGATTACCCTCTTCAGCCTGGGACGTCTGTCATGGGAAAGCGAGGCAGAAACGGCCGGCTCCGAATTCGCCGCAGAGGCGCAAGCACCTGCGGGTACAGCCACAACGGTGCAAGTCGCCTCTGGCTGGGCAAAGGTGTCGCCCGTCACGCCCGCTCGGATTGATTTGCAGCCCTTTGAAAGCAGTACGGCGCTGGAATCCCTCAAGCTTGATGCCAATAAGCTGGTCTATGGGGATTCGTCAACGACGCAGAAATACGCCGCCATTGCCGGCAAGGTGTATCCGGCAGTCCAGCTCGAAAAAAACTGGTATTTGCGCAAAAAAGACGGCAGTCAGGGGCCGGCACTCGAAGAGAAAAATGCCCGTCTGGTCGTTGCAAGCGCCAGCCAGCCGGTTCATCGCTGCCGATCAAAACGTCGTGACCCTGCTCAACATGAAGTCGAGGAAAACCGCTCAATAGAAATGTATATCCAGGCCAGAGGCATGGCCCAGATCCACCGTCGCTATCCGGCCAGGGCGTTCGTGATACAGCAAGCCGTAAACCGTGCAAGAGAATACGCAGTCAACTGCCTGCATAACTACGTTACACAGCGCAGCCACCCTGCGGGCACACGGCTGGAGAGGGTTTTGAAGGAGTTCTTCGAGGTGCATGAGGTAACGCCCTTGCTGCTCACAAAACTCGAGAAAGTGATAATTCCTGTCTGCCAGGAACTGACGAACCCAAAAGATGATTTGCTCTACACCGAGCGCTTCTTTACTGGTCTGAATGGGCCTGGCAGCGCCAATACCGTTGCTTTCGTTTTCAAACAGGACAAACAAAAAATAATTCATCTCACCGAGGTTTTTTTCAATCCCAGAATGGACAAATACACCGCCCATCTGCCTCCTCGATTCAATGTTGATTCACACGCACGCGCGGTAACGATTATCCATGAACTCTCGCATCTGGTTTGCGACAGCGAAGATCTGGTAACGATCCAGGCCATGGGGCCTTATCTCGACCTTATCGACACGACGACGGCAGAGGGGCAAGCGGCCAAGGACTCGCTTGAACGTTATCGCAGGTTATTGTCGCGCTACGGCAATCTCTCGCACCTTTTTGCGGTGAAATCCGATAACCACGTCTGGACCGATCTGGACAAAATGCCGACGCATGCCGCGGATTACCTGAAAGTCCTCAGCCTTACCAAAACCACAAACCTTGCAGACGCGCGCCGAGCGTTTCGCAGTCCTGTTTCAGCAGATGCGCGGGTCGACGTGATGCTCGCCAACGCCGACTCGATCGCCCTGCTCATCAGCGAACTGGGTCGTCAGCTCGACCCGCTTCCCGCGCCCATACCGCTATCGGCGCCGGTTGCAGATCAGGCGGGATCCTCGCAAGCGCTGGCGTGACGACAAAAAAAATGCGCCGGCGTAACGCCAGCGCATTGCTCATGCCAAGAATCAACGAGTGAGACGGTGCGTTAATCCTTCTGATCGCGCAGTACATTGCCCGAGGCGCCGTCGATGCGGAACTCGTAGACAATGCCGTCAGCCTTGCGCCCTTCGCCTTCCCAGTAGCCGTCATTGTCGGCGCCGATCTCATAGACTTCGACATAGCCGGCCTTGGTCTTGGCGACCTCGATGGCTTTTTCGATGGTGATCCAGCCTGCGCCCGGCTTGTCCGCCAGAGCGGCACCGGCGCTGAGCAGACCGGCAGTGGCAATCAGGGCTGCGAATGTCTTTTTGATCATTTTTTCACTCCATTTATGGATAGTAGGCAGTTGCTTCCTGTTTTTTTGGGCGCCACAGGGAAAAATAAGTTCCACGTTGATGGGTAAATGCCATGACGGATGTTCTCGGCAGCCTGCCGGCGAGGTTAGAATGAGCGAAATCAGGACGAGTCAATGACCCAAGACACTCTCTCGGAAGCCGAATACGATGCGATCACCGATGCCGCCGCGCACTGGTGCATGCGTCTGCACGCCGCTGACTGCACGGACGAGGAGCGTCGCGCATTTGAGACCTGGCACGCTGCACATCCTTTGCATGCCTTCGAATACGAAGCCATGCAAGAAATCTGGGAAGTCGCCGGAGATCTGCCTCGAACCGAGCCCGAGGCACTCGCCGCGCAGCGCAAGCCTTCGCGTTCGTGGCGCAAGTTCGCGGTCATTGCTGGCGCCTGCGCCCTCACCTTGCCAATCGCGGCTTACAGCGGCTGGAGTCTGGGCTGGGTGCCCAACAGTTATCAGCATTACGCCGCCACCGACAGTGTGCGTCAGATCACCCTGAGTGACGGCAGCCAGCTCGAACTCAACCTGCACACCGACCTGAGCTTCAGCAATTACAAACATGAACGTCGCGTCACCCTGAACAAGGGCGAGGCGTTTTTTAATGTCAGCCATGACGCGTCTCATCCGTTCGTGGTTCGCGCCGGCGACGGCAAGATCCGCGTGACCGGTACGCGGTTCAATGTGTGGATGTACGAAGATCAGGTGCGGGTCAATCTGATCGAAGGTTCGGTGCTGGTCAGCAGCAATCGCGACTTGCCTGGCGACGGTCTGCGCCTCAGTCCCTCGATGCAGGCGCGCTACCGGCATGGCGATTACGCGCCGCAAATCAGTCAGACCTACCCTGGCGATACTTCGCTGGCGTGGCGCAGCGGCCGATTGGTGCTCGACAACCTTGCGCTGCACGACGCCCTGCCGCTGATCAACCGTTACCTCGACAAGCCGTTGATGCTGGCCGACACCAATACCGGCGCGATCCGCGTGGGCGGCGTCTACAACATCAAAGAGATGAACCACCTCGCCAACAGCCTGCCGAAAGTGCTGCCGGTCTATTTGACCCGCAACAAGGAAGGCAACCCGGTAATCAATTCGATGCCGCAACGCCCGCCGAAAAGCTGAAGGCCGCGTCCCTTGCGGGAGGCGGCCTTCGTTTGTTTCGAGCTGTGACTGTTTTACTGCGCTGCCACCTTCCCTGCCTGATCCTGCTTGATCGTCTGCACCTGATATTGCGGATCCGCCTGGATCTGCTGTTCGGTGAACGGCAGAACACTCCACTGCTTCTTCGAAAATGCAGCAGTCTGATCCCGCGAGTATTTCGACATCGGATCACTGGATAACGAGAACGCCAGCAGCCCTTGGGCG
Organism: Pseudomonas sp. FP1762; assembly: GCF_030687105.1. NCBI lineage: Bacteria > Pseudomonadati > Pseudomonadota > Gammaproteobacteria > Pseudomonadales > Pseudomonadaceae > Pseudomonas > Pseudomonas sp. FP1762. The sequence goes on along the minus strand of NZ_CP117458.1, from coordinate 3,000,432 downwards.
TGCGGGCCTTTTTCATCGAAGCTCACAACTTGCAGATAGCTGGTTCCGCTGACCACTTCAAGTTTGCCGTCTTCGCGGGGCACGCTTTGCATCGCGTTGTAGATGCCCAGCGTCCCCGGCCCGCCATGAATCGGCGTTTGCTGCCCGCCGCTGCTGACCACCTGGACATCACCCCAGCGCGTGTCAGGTTTCAGGCCCATTTTTGCGACCCGCTCAACCGACGAGAGCATCGCTTCACGCAGTGCTTTGGCGACGGCAGGTTGTTCGACTGCCAGGCCGCGAGGAGTGTGTTGCGCATCTGCCGGATTGAATGCAACACGCCAGATATCCGCTGATTCAAGCAGCGCCTGCATGATGTTCTGAAAATGCACCAGACCGAGCCCGGAATCCAGATTTGCGCGGCCGTCCCAGGCTTTGAGGCTGGCGCACGCAGACTTGAGTGACGCGGCATCGCTGCCCAGATCGGCGCCGCAGAACTTCAGCAGATCGGGCATGACCTGCGCGGCCAGATAGACCTGATCGTCCATGACCATGTGCTGCAGATCCTTGACTGCCAGCGGGCCTTTCTTGCTCAGTTCACCCAAACGATCAAGCGCAAATCGTGAGCGCAGGCCCAGCGGTTGTCCTTCCTGACTGATCAGCGGTGAATAGCCGGTGAGCGGTTGCGCCGGGTTGGCCAGCCATGCCGAGTCGTTGGAGTGCTGAACGAAATCCTTGCGCAGCAATTGCGGCAACTGGCTGGAAGCGAAGATGCCCTTCTGCGCCGCGTGCGGATCGACATCCCAGGCACAGCCGCTGTTGGCACCGTCCAGCACGATCATGCGCAGACCGAGGCGTGGGTCGCTGCACTTGGCCAGTTTTTCCGCGCTTACGTTCGGTACCACCGACAGGTTCATGTACAGCGTCTGGCCCTTGTCATCCACTGCCAGGGTGTTGACCCACGGAATGCCCTGGACTTTGTGCACCGCGTCTTGCAGATCCTTGAGATTGCTGGCCTGGTTCATCGCATACCACTGTTCGAGCACGCGGTCGTTGTCGAGGTTGGCATCGCGCAAGCTGTAGGCATATTGCCTGTCCCAGTCGAGCTTGCCCGGCCATTGCACGATCGGGCCGAACTGCGAGCTGTAGATGTCGCGCGCAACCGCTACGACCTGTCCGTCAGCCTGCTTGACCTGCACGGTAACCGTCTGTTTGTTCAGCGGCAGCGACTTGCCATCGAGCAAATACCGAGTCGGATCCTTTGGATCAAGTTGCAGGCGATACAAGGTGAAGTGTTTCGACGAATCGACGGTGTGGGTCCAGGCCAGATGCTGGTTGAAACCGATGTTGATCATCGGCAATCCCGGCAAAGCGGCGCCCATCACATCAAGCTTGCCGGGGATGGTCAGGTGCATCTGATAAAAGCGCATCCCCCCGACCCATGGGAAATGCGGGTTGGCCAGCAACATGCCACGGCCATTGAACGAGCGCTCGCTGCCGACCGCCACGGCGTTGCTGCCGCGATCCAGGGCGAAACGTTGCTGGCGCGCGTCGGCCAACTGGAACGCCTCGGTGTCGCGCTTCACCTGCGCGGTCACTTGCGGCGGCGTCGCGCCAGCAAGGGCTTCGGCGAACTGCCCCACCCCACCTTCAACCAACAGGCGCCGCGTCAGTTTGACCAGATCCTCGGCGCTGATGTCACGTACCCACTCGCCTTGGCATTGCTGCGGCAACCCGTGCTGACGGCGTTCAGCCAGATAGCGGTTGTAACCGGCGGCATAGCCTTCAACCAGATCATGCACCTGCGCCGGTTGTGCCTGCCAAAAGGCTCCGACCGCTTCAGGAGTATTGAGCCAGGTGAAGAACACATCACTGACGCGGTTTTGCCGTTGTTCAACAGTCAACTGCTCCGGGCCGAAATATTGGGAGCGCTGACCATTGACCGTAACGATCTCGTTAGCCAGCAGGCACAGATTGTCCTGGGCGTAGGCGTAACCGATGCCGAAACCCAGACCGCGCTCGTTTTCAGCGCGAATGTGCGGCACGCCGAAACTGGTGCGGCGAATATCGGCGCTGGTTTGTGCAGCCGGGCTCAGTGCATGGGCTGACAGGCTCAGCCCGAACAAGGTGCTGGCGAGGGCCAGCCCGGTGAGTTGCCTGGAAATAATCACGCTTGCTCCTGATCGAAAGGTCGATTGCCCCTGCGTCCACGCGCAATGAGCCTGTCGAAGAAACGAAGCTGAGGGAAAAAATTTAGCGGGTAGCCCATTGGGGCAATGCCGTCATCACAAGGCTGAGACGAATTAGCGACGAAATTTCTACATCTTTTCTTTCATGATTTGTCGTGCTGAAACGTCTTGTTTAGAGAGCGCAACAAAACCTTTCCCGATCTGGCTCTGAAAAGGAGTAATCGCATGTACAACTCGCAACTACCAACGGACGGTAGCCAGACGCCACAGGGCGTTTCCATGGGTTCGCACACCGGCAATTTCACCCAGCGCGGCGAGCGTCCGGGCAATGAGCGTATTCGCGTGCTACTGAAGAGCTTCGGCCTGCGCACCAGCCTGATTCGCCTGAAAGTCATCGACGCCCTGCTGGTGGCGGCACAGAGCAATCGTCGCCTGGGCGTACGTGGCGTACATAGCCAGTTGCTCGATCTGGACGTGCCGCTGTCGTTTCTCAGCGTGCGAGAAGTGCTTAAACGCTTGTGCGCCGAAGGCGTGATCACCTTCAACGCCGACAAGAGTTACAGCCTGCACCCGCAGGCTGCAGCGGTCCTCAACCACGAATGAGGCTCGCCTTCAGGGCTTGACCTTGCGGCGCATCACGCCGTTGATGATGACCACCACGACCGCCACGCCGATTGCCACGTACTGGAAAGTCTTCTCGGTGATCATGCCGGCATTCTGCAGCCAGGACAGGCCCAGCATGATCGCCAGTACCGACAGAGCGATCAGAATCGAATAAATCAAGCGTTGCTTCTGGGTCATTGCGGTTTCCTGAAACATTGAAATGTAGCCGGTTGCACGCCGAGCGTTCCCCGGATTACGGGTATGCGCCGGGGCAAACGGGTGCTCATGTTACCGCCCCTGAGGTTTTTTGGCTGCATGGGCACCCAACCCTGAGACATGCCCGCCCTCCCTGATCCAGCGCAAACAATGCCCGCACTGACGAGGGCATCGTTGTTTGCGCCGCAATGGCAGCCAGGTAAACAGGTTTCACGCCGCGCCAATCCTTTAAACATGCCGTAAGTTTTTGAAATCTGCTGACGCAGCAAACGGCTAGGTCGGCTGTGCGCCTGCGCCTAGGCTCTGCGAACTTCCTACCACTCATAAAACAGGGATGTTCATGCAGAGAACACTTATCAATATCGGCCCCAGACAGGTTGCGGGTTTCTGTCTGGCGCTGACCGCTTTCGAACTGCTCACTTACATGGCCAGCGATGTGATCATGCCAGCGATGCTGGATGTCACCACCGACCTCGACGCGGACGTACGGCATGTTCCCCATGCCTTCAACCTGTATCTGTTGGGTGGCGTGTGCCTGCAATGGTTGCTCGGCCCGTTGTCCGATCAATACGGCCGACGACCACTGTTGTTATCGGGCAGCGCGCTGTTCGGATTGTCGTGCGCGGCAGCTTTTTTCACCGACAGTATTGGAGCGTTCAACCTGTTGCGGCTGTTGCAAGGCATGGGTCTGGGGTTTGTCGTCGCAGTCAGCTATCCGGCGCTACAGGAGGTGTTCTGTGAAGCGGACGCCGTCAGGCTGATGGCGTTGCTCGGCAATGTTGCGTTGTTATCGCCGCTGCTCGGGCCGCTACTGGGGATCCTGTTGCTGGAATGGCTGAGCTGGCGGGAAATCTTTCTGCTGCTGGGATTCACGGCAGCGCTGGTCTGGCTCGTTCTGTTGCTGTGGATGCCGGAAACCGTAGGCGTCGAGCGCCGCGATGGTCATCGAACACCCCGTGTGCCCTTCTCCTGGCGTTGCACTTCACGGCGCTATGGCGCGTTGTTAGGCAACCCGCGTTTTCTCTGCGCCAGTCTGGCGCTGGGCCTGATGAGTCTGCCCCTGATCACATGGATAGGCCTGGCACCGTTGCTGCTGGTGCGGGTGCTGGAACTGCCGCCGCTGGAATATGGCCTGTGGCAGATTCCGGTTTTCTCAGCGGTGATTGCCGGCAATCTGATTCTCGACCGCTTGCTGCAGACTCATTCTCTGACGCAATTGATTCAACTGGCGCTCTGGCCGTTCTGTCTAGGCCTTCTGTTTCTGGCCGCGTGCGCATTGTTCGGCGCGGGGCTTGGTCCGGTGGTGGCGAGTCTGTCGCTGTACGCCGTCGGGCTGGGCATGAGCAACGCGGCGGTGTATCGCCTGGCGCTGTTTGCCAGCGACGACAGCAAAGGTCTGGTGTCGGCGCTGACCGGCATGATTTCGATCGCCGTCATGGGCCTTGGCGGTTCGCTGATTGCGGCCATCGGTGGCGGCGGCCGTCTTGAATACTTCGCTCTCTGGGCCGCATTCGGCGGGCTGATGTGCCTGCCCATGGTTTACCGGCTCCTGCAAACCACCACAGCTGATGTGGCCTCGCCTCAGTAAGGAACACTGATGACTCACCTACCCTATGCCGACGCGCTGTGCGCGTTGAAGCAACCCTATTGCGCGGATTCAGCCGCGCCCGGTCTGTTTGATCGGGCGATGACTGAAATCAGCCGCTTTCACTGCGACCACACCCCGGGTTACGCCCATTGGCTCAACGCCCATGGGCTGGCACCGCAAGACCTCGACAGTCTTGATGACTGGTCACGTCTGCCGCCGATCTTTGCCAGTTTCTTCAAGCAACACCTGCTGCTCAGCAGCACCGGCGCAGACGCCCTCGAACTGACTTCGTCGGGCACCAGCGGGCAGAAAAGCAGGATGCGTTACGACGAACGCAGCCTGGCGCGGGCGCAGTTCATGGTTGCGCAGATCTTTCGCCATTACGGTTGGGACACTCCGGATACGCCGTGCAATTACCTGCTGCTGAGCTACGAACCCGAGGGTCACATTACCCTCGGCACTTCGTTTACCGACCAGTTTCTCTGTCGGTTTGCCCCGGTCAATCGCGTGGTTTACGCCTTGCGCAACACCGGTAGCGGCCATCAGTTCGACGTATTCGGTGTCATCGCCGCATTGCAGTCATTCGCTGAAGAAGGTTTGCCGGTGAGGATTTTCGGCTTCCCGGCGTTTCTCTGGCAGACCCTGCAACGCATGCAGGCTAGCGCTGTGCAGGATGTGCAATTGCCCGCCGGTTCGCTGGCCTTTTTTGGCGGCGGCTGGAAAACCCAGGCTGCGCAGGAAATTCCCAAACAGCAGCTCTACGCCCATATCCATCGGCAATTGGGCATCGAACCCGCCCGCTGCCGCGACGGTTACGGCGCTGTCGAGCATGCGGTGCCTTACATCGAATGCGCCCGTCACCGCTTTCATGTGCCGGTGTATTCGCGGGTGCTGATTCGCGATGCGGCGGATTTTTCTCTGCTGCCCTATGGCCAACAAGGCCTGCTCGGCTTCGTCTCGCCTTACATCTCATCCAGCCCGGCCCACGCCGTGGTCATGAGCGACCTTGCCACGCTGCACCCGGGCGCAAGTTGCGGCTGTGGATTGACCAGCGACTGGTTCGAACTGCACGGCCGCGCCGGCACCACAGCGGGCAGAAGCTGCGCAATGGCCGCCGCCGAATTATTGGGAAGTCACTGAAATGTTTTTGATCGATGGACAACTGCACGACATTTACAGCCTCGACCAAGCGCTGCAAGACCTGCAACACAAGTTGCCCCAGCGTTTGGCGACGTCGCTAGACAGCAGCACGGTCATCAAGGCGATCACTGTTTTTGCCCAGCTGCTGCGTGACTCGCGCACGGATCTGCCCCTCGACAGCGAACAACGGCAGGCCTTGATCGATTTCTGCCAACCTGAAGCCTTGACGACCAAACGCCAGCGCGAACTCGGCGTCGCTGCCGACTCCCTGCGCCGTATCGATTATCGCCTGCCACGCTTCGAAGCCTGGCGCCCGCTCGGGCTGGTGGTGCACATCACCCCGGCCAACGCGCCGCTGCTGGCCTTTTGCGCGGTGGTGGAAAGTCTGCTCGCCGGCAACGTCAACTGGTTGCGCCCCAGCCGCAGCGATCAAGGCCTGACGGCGCGACTGTTGCGCGCGTTGGTGAACTGCGATGCGAGCGGACAACTGGCCGGTCACGTGGCGGTGATTCCAGCGAGCACCGAGCAGATCGGCCAATTATGCAAATCTGCCAATGGTGTCGCGGCGTGGGGTGGCGAAGCGGCCTTGCAAGCCATTCGGCAACAGCTCGCGCCGGGTTGTCGCTGGATCGACTGGGGGCATCGCATCAGCTTCGTCTATCTCACTCCTGCATCGGCTACGCCAGAGGCGCTTGATGCCATCGCCGACGAAGTTTGCCGACTGGATCAGCAGGCCTGCTCCAGCCCGCAATGGCTGTTGGTGGACAGCGACGACACGCAAGTCTTGCGCGATATCGGTGAACGCCTGGCGCAGGCCCTGCAACGACGCGCCGCACAGTGGCCGGCACTGGTGCCGACACGCCAGGAAGCTGCGCAAATTACCACGCACACGCAAATGGCCCGCCTCGGTCAGAGTTTTGCCGGTCACACCGGGCAAGTGTGGAATGGCCCAGGCTGGCGGGTGATCTGGAGCCATGATCGGCAACTCGCACCTTCGCCGCTGTTTCGCAGCGTATTGCTGCACCCGGTGCCGCAGGCGCTGCTGCCCGCCACTCTGCTGCCGTGGCGCAACGTCCTGCAAAGCTGTGCGCTGGTATGCGCACAATCGCAAATTGTCGAGCTTACCCATGCGTTGATCGCTGCCGGAGTCACGCGGATCGCAACGATCGGCAACATTCACGACGGGTACGAGGGCGAACCCCATGATGGCGTCTATGCGCTGCAACGTTTGAGTCGACGGGTATCGTTGAGTCTTGCAGCCACGCAACTGCCGAATCAGGCCAGTCTCGATCCAGCACCATCAGCGGCGACGCCGTGCGCTGCGATCATGGACAAAGAAGCCTTCGTCGCCCAGCCCATCAACGATCAGGCGCAGTTGTATTTCCGCTCCGGAGGCAGCAGCGGCACCCCTGCTCTGGCCGGCTACAGCTATCGCGACTTTGATCGGCAGATGCGCGCGACCGCTGATGGCCTGTTCGCTGCCGGTCTGGATCCAGCACAAGACCGAGTCATGAACCTGTTCTTCTGTGGCGGGCTGTACGGCGGCTTTCTCAGCTTCAGCAAAACGCTGGAACTGCTCGAGGTGACGCACCTGCCCATGGCCGCCCCTGCTGATGACGATTATCGGGAGATTGCCCAATTGATCATCGACCAACGGGTCAACGTGCTGGTCGGTATGCCCGGCACCCTGCATCGTCTGTTCCTCAATCAACAGGAGCGTCTGCGTGCTTATGCCGGAGTCGAAAAGGTCTTTCTCGGTGGCGAGCACCTGAGCGAGCAGAACCGTGAATTGCTGCGCAGTTGTGGCGTCTCGACCATTCGCTCGGCGATTTACGGCAGCGTCGACGCCGGTCCGCTTGGGCATGCCTGCGAGGATTCGGCGGATGGGGTTTTCCATCTGATGAGCGAGATCCAGCAGTTGGAGATTGTCGCGTTCGATGAGGATGTGCCGGTGGCGGATGATCAGGTGGGCCGGCTGCTGGTGACCTCGCTCGCCCGCGAGGGTGGTCAGCGCGTGCAGCGTTATGAGATTGGCGACAGCGGACGCTGGCTCCCGGGCGTCTGCGCCTGCGGGCTGAAGTCGCCCCGCTTTGAACTGTTGCAACGCCACGGCAAGTTGTTGCGTATCGGCACTGACTTTATCTCCCTGAGCGAATTGGCGTCACGGCTGCAAGTGCCGTTTCAGTTGCATCTGGACCACAGCGCCGAGGGCGTCGAGCGCATGCAACTGCATTGCGAACTTACAGCCGCCACCGTTGAAACACGTCTCGCCGATTACCTGACCCTGACGACCATCATCGACAGCGGATTGCTGGTGCTGCAGATCGAGCAATGCTCGCCTGAACACTTCGTTCGAAACAAACACAGTGGCAAGACGCCGCTGGTCATTGACTCCCGCCGCTGACGCTTGCCGTGAGCTGGCTCATTCGAATCAAGAAGAACACACCGTGAAAACAACCGACTCGATTAGCGAATTAACGGGTTTCGCCCGTGAGCATTCGCCCTACTACAAGAACAGTCTCGCCAACATCCCCGAGGCGATAAGTTCACTGTGCGAACTGCCACTGCTTGATCCGGCAGACTTCTGGAAAGACAGCGCGGATCTCGCGCAATGGCCGGTCCTGACGGCCCCCATTGGGCACGCCTTGGTGTTCAAGACCGGTGGATCAACCGGCGGTGGCAGGCTGTCCGTGTATGCCCGCACGGAATGGCAGCGCACGGTGGAAGATTTCGGCCGCAGTCTGAGCGAGCAGTTCAGCCCCGGGGACCGTGTCGCCAACCTGTTTTTCGCTGGCGACCTCTACGCCAGTTTTGTGTTTATTCATGACTCACTCGCCCATGTTCAAACAGCTGTCAGCGAGTTTCCGTTTACCGGCGAGGTTGATCCACCGAAGTTGGCCGACGCCATCAACCAGCATCGAATCAATGTACTGGCTGGCGTGCCCGCGCAATTACTGACTTTCGCCAGTTGGCTCAAACAACGCGGCCTTACGTTGCCCCTGGTTGATAGTGTGCTTTACGGCGGGGAGAGCCTGTTTGCCTCACAACGCCAGCTCCTTGAGCAAGTGCTGCCCAACGCGCGCATTGCCTCGATCGGCTACGCCAGCGTCGATGGCGGATTCATTGGCGCCAGTCATCCTGAATGCATCGAAGGAGAACATCGCACACCCGACGGTCACGTCCTGTTGGAGATTGTCGATCAGCACAGCGGCGCAACGATCGAGGCCTGCAATCAAACCGGTCTGCTCGTATTGACCAATCTGCATCGCCGCTTGATGCCGCTGATCCGCTATCCCGTCGGAGATCTAGCGTGCTGGCGCGAACCGCCGGGCACTGCACGACGCAAATTCGCCCTGAGAGGACGCAGCGGCAATAGCCAGCGGGTGCGGGTCGGCATTCTGTCGCTGATGACCGATGAAATCAGCGAAAGCGTACGGAGCATTACTGGCAGCGACGATTGGCAATTGCTGATCGAACAAGCCAACAGCGCTGATGTCTTGACGTTGAAATACGCAGTCATCGAACGATCGGCGCTCATCGACGAGAAACTTGAGGCCCGCTTGATCGAACTGTACCCGCCGATCGCGCAACTGCGGGCTGAGCGGTTATTGGAGCTGCGCATCAAGAGTTGCCGGTTTGAGGACTTGGCGCGCCATCCTCGCGCAGGGAAAAGCCTGCGGATCGTCGACTTGCGCTGCTATGACCAGGAAGAGCGGGAGGTGCGTGATGGAGTCGTTGATTCTGCGCAATTACCGTGACACCGACGCCAAGGCCGTCAGCCAGCTGTTTCGCGAGGTCTACGGTGATCATTACGTGCAAACCGACGTTTACATGCCCTGCCTGATCAATCAGAACCACGCCGACAAACGCTGGCATTCACTGGTTGCAGTGGAGGGTGAGCGGATTCTTGGTCATGCCACTTTGTATCGGCAAAGCGAAAGCTCGCACGATGCCGAACTGGCCTTGAGCGTCGTACATCCCGATACCCGTGGAAAGAACATTGCCACGCGGCTGGGCGGACAACTGCTGACTCATGCGCAGGCGTTGGGTTGTCGCAGCGTCTCGATCAAACAGGTCACCCATCACCCTTACACCCAACGCATGGCTATCAACCTCGGTTTTCACAACACTGGATTGTTGCCGGACTATGTCCGCTCACCCTTTGGCTGCAAAAAACCCGAGTCGATCGTGTTGGGTGTACGTGCTATCGATGGCTATCAACGGCCATTGCCAGAACAGGCATGGCCAGCCAGTTGCCGCCCCTTGATGGAGCGTCTGAGCGCTGTGTTCGGCGTCGGGGCTGATGCAGGACGCTGGCGCGGAGCTTCGGTTCAGGTCCAGCAGCACGGCAGCCGCCATGAAATGTGGCTGGAAAAACTCAATCCGGAACTGCTCGACCAGTTGCGATCACTGCCCGGGCATTGGCTGGTTTCGATTCGTCTACAGCTTTCGCGACAGTTTGCCGTGGATCTGCACAGCCTCAACGCCATCGGTTTTGCTTTCACCGGCCTGGCGCCTGCACAGGATAATCGAGGGGGATGGCTGGCGCTGTTTCATCGTGGCTACCGCACGCGCAGGCTGACATTGCATTGTCCGCACATGCAGCAGTTGCATGACCAGGCACAACGTCACATCACTCGGCAAGCCGTGCCGGCGGCGTAAACAGCATGAGCCCGCACACGGATGAGCGGGCGTCATCAGCAGACGTTACGCCTTTGCCTTCAGGCCTTTGTCAGACGGAACTGCCGCATTGCCTTCGCCATAGGTCTTGAGATTCTGCAGGACGTAAATGGCTTTCTTGAATTCGGGGATCAGGCTCTTGCCGTAGTAATTGCCATTGAGACTGTTGGTCTGGATGGCATCGAGCTGAGTGGCGAAATATTCCAGCGCGTTGAACTTCGCCTCCGGGTCTTTCTGCACGCCGAAGCGGTCGAATTTGTCGCCGGCATTGAGCAAAGTGATCGAGGTGATCTCGGAAATCAGGCCGCGCCCGCGCAGGAATTCGCTGAGGTTGCCCAACTGCTTGACGGAAACGTTGGCCGGGTCGAAGCCCTTGATCTGCTTGCGCAAACCCTGCTTATCCATCTCCGCCACATTCAGCGCATTCGGATCGTTGCCGACCAGCGTCAGCATCTGCTGCACTTTGACGCTCTGCGAAACCTGCTTTTTCGCGCCGGTATCACGGACCATAACGCCCGCCTTGCTTTCCCAGGCGCCGGTATAACCGATCGTCATGCGAGGATTCCTTGTGCGATGAGCATGAAATGTCCTTGTTCCAACCAATTGAATGGGCGCGAGTATCGGCCGATGCGCCTGATCGCACCAAGTCTTTTGTGCGCTTTTTTACAAATCTCGTACATTCGTGACACAAGCCTGCATCCCGTAAACATTGGTTCAGAGCCGTCATCTTGATGTAACAAACGTGGCAATCCGGGGATTTGTACCCATCCCGATACCAACCGGTCATCGCCCAGCGTTGTTTCGGCGCGCGAGCACCTAAAGCTTCGGCCCGCAACGACGATACGCTGTGATACCCGCCCTGTTTTATTCCTGCCCTCCAACAAAAAAGCCGCTCAAGGATCAGTTCCATGCCCGCACTGCGCACTATTCAGGCTCGCTACACGCTGTTTCTGATTCTGTTCATTCTGCTGTTGTCCGTGCTGACCGTGGTCGGCATCAGCCAACTGGTGGCACCGACCCTGCGCGATACCGAAGAGAAGGTCGTGCTCAACCGCATCGCCGAAGTCGCCGTGCAGATTCAGGGCGAACTGAACAAGGTCCAGGCGCAGCAACGCAGCATCACCCAGACCATCCCACTGCTCGACAGCGCCGCCATCGACGTGGTGCTGCCAGGGCTGGTGGATCAGTATGGCGAGCTGAAAGTCTTCGGCGGCGGCATCTGGCCGTTACCGGGCCAGCGTGAAGCCGGGCGCAACAAATTCAGCACTTTCTGGCACCGTGACGCCTCTGGCCAACTCAAGGTCAACACGTTCTGGAACAGCGATGCGGCGCCCAACTATTACGACCAGAGCTGGCACAAGGGCGGCATGGCCACTCCGCGCGGCCAGTGCGCGTGGGCCGCTGCCTATAAGGACGACGCCAGCGCCGAGCCGCGCACCAACTGCGCCATGGCGATCTACAAGAACGGCAGCGCCTGGGGCGTTTCGACCATCGACGTGACCCTGGGCTTCTTCAACGACCTGGTGGCGCGCAAGGAAAAAGACCTCAACGCCGAAATGCTCATCGTCGAGGCTGACGGCAAGATCATCAGCAACAGCTCGCGCATCAGCGGCCCGATCGTGCTGAAGAACATCAGCGAACTGGCGGCCAGCTCGACCTTCGTCAGTCAGATCAAGACCGGCCTGCAGAATCGCGATACAGCGCAACGCGTCGAGTTCGATAACAACGGTGAAGACGCTACATTCTTCATGCGCCCTATCGAGGGCACACCGTGGTTCCTCGCCACCGCCCTGCCGACCAAGATGCTCACTGCCCAGCGCGACGACGTGCTCCATAGCCTCAGCCTGATCCAGATTCCGCTGGTGATCCTGCTGGTGCTGTTGCAGGTTTACGCGATTCGCAAACTGGTGCTGCGCATGAAAGCGCTGAAGGCCAACATTGATTCGCTGTCCAGCGGTGACGCCGACCTGACCCGCCGCATCACCATTCGCGCCGAAGACGAACTGGGCGCCATCGGTCACTCGGTCAACACCTTCATCGCCTATCTGCAGAACATGATCGGCGAAGTCACCCAGGCCACCGGCGCCATGGCTTCCAGCCTCGACAACCTGCAGCGCACCTCGGCACATACCGGCCAGATTCTGCTGCGTCACGCTTCGGAAACCGATCAGACCGTCACCGCCATCAACGAAATGAGCTCGACTGCTGAAAGCGTCGCGCAGAATGCCGCTGAAACCGCTGCATTCACCCAGCGTGCCAATGAGAACGCAGACCGCTCGCGCGTTGTGGTGGGGGAAGCGACCAACAGCGTGGTCGCGCTGATCGACGAAGTGGCCAGCGCTACACACAAAGTTGAAAACATGCAGCAGGACGCCCAGCGCATCACCGAAATCCTCGGCGTCATCGGCGCGATTGCCGGCCAGACCAACCTGCTCGCCCTCAACGCCGCGATTGAAGCGGCCCGGGCCGGTGAACAGGGGCGCGGCTTTGCGGTGGTGGCGGATGAAGTCCGCGCCCTCGCCGCCCGTACTCAGGCCAGTACCTCGGAAATCAACGAAATGTTGACCCGTCTGACGCAAGGCGTGAGTTCCTCGGTCAGCGCCATGGAAAACACTCAGGCCAGTTGCCAGTCCGCTGCTGACGCCACCGCCCGAGTCAACTCGGGGCTGGACGAAATGGCCGGTTCGGTCAGCCACATCAACAGCCTCAGCACGCAGATCGCCACCGCCGCCGAACAACAAAGCGCAGTGACTGAAGAGATCAACCGCAGCATGGTACAGATCCGTCACATGGTCGATGAACTGGTGCAGAGCGGCCAGGCCAGCGAGCTGAATACCCGCCAGTTGCTCGAAGCCAATAGCCGCGTGAGCGCGATCATGGGGCGGTTCAAGGTTATTTGAGCCAACCGCGACCACGGGGATTTCGGCCTTTACACCAATCCCCTGTGGGAGCGAGCCTGCTCGCGAAAGCGATTTTTCAGTCACTGTATCTGCGGCTGGTCAACCGCATTCGCGAGCAGGCTCACTCCTACACTGGTCCGGGTGTTTTGTAGCAACTGGAAACACTCAGTTGATGCCGGGATGGAAAAACCGGTCAAAATGCGTTCTTGCTGACCTTCACCGAGTCGAGAGCCCATTCCCATGCGAAGCCAACTGCGTCTGCTCGCCCTGAGCGCCCTGTTCATCTCCTCCCTGGCGCAAGCCGCCGAACTGATCCCGATCGAAGTGCACCGCGATGCCAATTGCGGCTGCTGCAAAAAGTGGATCAGCCATCTCGAAGCCAATGGCTTCAAAGTCGAAGATCACGTCGAAAGCGACATGAGCAGCTTCAAACAGCAGCACGGCGTACCACCGCGTCTGGCGTCCTGCCACACGGCGATCATCGATGGCAAATTCGTCGAAGGCCATGTGCCGGCCGATCAGGTGCTTGCGTTGAGCAAGCGCGACGATCTGCTGGGTGTGGCAGCGCCAGGCATGCCGATCGGCTCGCCGGGCATGGAAATGGACGGCATGAGCGATGCGTACCAAGTGATCGGTCTGAAGAAGGACGGCGCCGACGTGGTGGTGGCGGACTACCCGGCCCGTTGATGGGTGCGGCTTACTTCGGCCTGTTCTTTGCTGCGTTTGGTGCGGCGACGTTGTTGCCATTGCAATCCGAGGCGCTGCTGGTCGGTTTGATCGTCAGCGAGCGTTACTGGCTGTGGGGTTTGCTTGCGGTGGCGACGCTGGGCAACGTACTCGGCTCGCTGGTCAACTGGTGGCTGGGCCGTGGCATCGAGCGGTTTCAGGATCGACGCTGGTTTCCGGTCAGCCCTGGGCATATGGCCAAGGCACGCAAGCACTATGAGCGCTATGGGCATTGGTCGCTGCTGCTCAGTTGGCTGCCGGTGATCGGCGATCCGCTGACCTTGATAGCAGGCGTCATGCGCGAACCGCTCGGGCGCTTTCTGTTGATCGTCACCCTTGCCAAAGGCGCGCGCTATGGCGTGCTGGCCTTGCTGACACTGGGCTGGCTAGGTTGAACCAACCCTCAGTGTGATTGCCTTTGTTTAACGTCGGCGTAATCCCCGCCTTCCAGAGTCGGCCAATTTTCAAGGAGTTTGTGCTTATGTCCGTCACGCTTTCCCGCTGGCTGCCCGGCCTCGTCCTCAGCGCTGCCCTGCCATTAATGGCGCACGCGGCCACTGAAACTGCCCCCGCCGAAGGGCCTGCCTATGGCCCGGAGCTGCAAGGTTTCCAATATCCCTACACGCTTAAACACTTCGCCTTCGAATCCCAAGGCCAGAAGCTGCAAATGGGCTACATGGACGTCGCCGCCAATGGCAAGGCCAACGGCCGCACCGTGGTGCTCATGCACGGCAAGAATTTCTGCGCAGCGACCTGGGGCAGTTCGATCAAGGCCCTGAGCGACGCCGGCTACCGCGTGATTGCGCCGGATCAGATCGGTTTCTGCACCTCCAGCAAACCTGCGCACTATCAATACAGCTTCCAGCAACTGGCGACCAACACCCAGCAATTGCTCAAGGCGTTGGGCATTCAGAAAGCCACTGTGCTCGGCCACTCCACCGGCGGCATGCTCGCCACCCGTTATGCGCTGCTGTTCCCTGAGCAGGTCGATCAACTGGCAATGGTCAACCCGATCGGTCTGGAAGACTGGAAAGCCCTCGGCGTTCCGTATCGCACCGTCGATCAATGGTATCAGCGTGAGTTGAAGGTCACGGCCAAGGGCATTCGCGACTATGAGCGCACCACCTATTACGACGGCCGCTGGAAACCGGAATTCGATCGTTGGGTCGACATGCTCGCCGGCCTGAGCAACGGTCCGGGCAAGACCCAGGTTGCGTGGAACTCGGCGCTGATCTACGACATGATCTTCACCCAGCCGGTGTACTACGAGTTCAAAGACCTGAAGATGCCGACCCTGTTGCTGATCGGCACCTCCGACACCACCGCCATCGGCAAGGACCTCGCGCCGCCGGAAGTGAAAGCCAAAATCGGTCATTACGAGGTGCTTGGCAAACAGGTCGCCAAGCTGATTCCGCAGTCGACGCTGATTGAATTCCCGGGCATGGGTCATGCGCCGCAAATGGAAGAACCGGAGAAATTCCATCAGGCGCTGCTCGGCTGGCTGGGCAAGACTCCTTCCGCTCCTTGATGAGGCAAGCCGATGACGGTGCAGATTGCAGTGATCGATGACTGGCAAGACGTGGCCCGCGACGTGGTCGACTGGTCCGTGCTGGAGAGCATCGGTGAAGTGACCTTTGTGCATGATTACCCGGCCGACAACGCCACACTGGCCGAGCGCCTTGGCAAGTACGAGGTGATCTGCGTCATGCGTGAACGCACGCGCTTCGACGCCGATTTGCTAGGGCGCTTGCCCAATCTGAAGTTGCTGGCCACCGGCGGCATGCGCAATGCCGCGCTGGACATGCCGGCCGCAGCAGCTCTGGGCATCAAGGTCTGCGGCACCGATAGCTACAAACACGCCGCGCCGGAACTGACCTGGGCGCTGATCATGGCGGCCACCCGTGATCTGGTGAAGGAAGCCAATGCGCTGCGGGCCGGCCAGTGGCAGCAGGGCCTCGGCGGCGATCTGCACGGCAAGACGCTGGGTATTCTCGGTTTGGGCAGCATCGGCCAGCGGGTCGCGCAATTCGGTCAGGTGTTCGGCATGCGGGTGATCGCCTGGAGCGAAAACCTCACCGCCGAACGCGCTGAACAGGCCGGCGTGACGTACGTCAGCAAGCAACAACTGTTCGAGCAGGCCGACGTACTGTCGGTGCATCTGGTGCTCAGTGAACGCAGTCGCGGTCTGGTTGATGCCCGGGCGCTGGACTGGATGAAACCGACCGCATTGCTGGTCAACACCGCACGCGGACCGATCGTCGATGAAACCGCGTTGATCAAGGCGCTACAGAAACGGCGCATTGCCGGGGCAGCGCTGGACGTATTCGAGCAAGAGCCGTTGCCGGCCCTGCACCCGTTTCGCACGCTGGACAATGTCCTCGCCACGCCGCATGTGGGGTATGTCAGTCGGCAGAATTACGAGCAGTTCTTCCGGCAGATGATCGAGGATATTCAGGGTTGGGCAGCTGGGGAGCCGATGCGTCTGTTGAACTGAGTCCATCACTTTGAAGTTGAGTTGCTTCAACCGCCCTCTTCGCGAGCAGGCTCGCTCCCACAGGTTGTACGCGGTCCAATGTGGGGGCGAGCCTGCTCGCGAAGAGGTCATCTCAGATACCACGCTGAAATACCCTCGCACCACAACGGTGCAACCCGCCCATCCCCTAGCACAAAACCGTGACTGCCCAGTCACTGTTTTGGCCCACTCCGACCGAAAAACATGCCCTTCGTCGGAGCGTTTTCCCTCCTGAACCCTCGCTTACATCCCGACACAACCGATTGTCGAACAATTTACCCATTTGCCCCGACCCGCTCTAGGATCTGGCCTAGACTCATTTTTCAGTGGCCAAACCACTCGGTCATACCGACGAAAAAAAGTCGAAACTTTTGCTTCACGCCACAGGTCATCAGAACAACTGGGCGAAAGCGACTGGTGTAATCCTTGCAACGGCCTCACCACCCATTCTGCTTGCGCGTGTTGGGTCAGCATTTGCTCACCGATGCGTGGCGCCTTTGCGCCCGGCCACAGGACTTGGCCACGAAACAGCTTGTTCGAGACAAGAATCAGATCACACACGGGAGATACATATGATCAGTGCGGCATTGGATATTCAGGGAGAGCGTGCTCACCAGTCGCTTGGAGAATCGAGCACCATCAGTGTTCCCGGCAGCCGACAGATCAACGTACCCGGCACCAAGACGCTTGCTCCGGTAGCAAGCCAGAATCCCAACAAGAAAAAAGTGTTGTTCGTGACCTCTGAGATCGCCGATCTGGTCAAGACCGGTGGCCTCGGTGATGTCTCCGCCGCCCTGCCCCGGGCGATGGCCCACCTGCATGACGTGCGGGTGTTGATTCCCGGGTATCCGCAAGTGGTGCACAGCGAAAACCCGATTCACATCATCGGCGAGCTGGGTGGCCACGCCGCGCTGCCACCTTGCAAGATCGGTCGTATGGACATGCCCGATGGTCTGGTGATCTACGTGTTGATCTGCCCTGAACTCTACGAGCGTGAGGGTGGCCCTTACGGCGCCAACAACGGTCGCGACTGGCCGGACAACCATATCCGCTTCGCCCGTCTCGGCCTGGCCGCCGCCGACATCGCCGCCAATCTTGCGCAAATCCACTGGCGCCCGGATCTGGTGCACGCCCATGACTGGCCGGCTGGCCTCGCGCCCGCTTACATGCACTGGCGCGGGCAGCGCACGCCAACGCTGTTCACCATTCACAACCTTGCCTACCAGGGCGTGACCAGCCTCGGTTCCTGCCCGGAGCTGGGGATTCCCACCCATGCCCTGCAACAGGAAGGCATGGAGTTCTACGGCAAGATGTCGTTCCTCAAGGCCGGCATGGCCTATTCGAGCCATATCACTACGGTCAGCGCGACGTATGCGCAGGAAATCACCACGCCTGATTTCGGTTGCGGCCTCGACGGTTTCCTTGCCGCCAAGACCCAGCAAGGCCTGCTCAGCGGTATCCCGAACGGCATCGACGAGAGCTGGGATTCGGCGACCGACCCGCACCTGTTTGCCCCGTTCGCCATCGGCGACTGGGAAGGCAAAGCGGTCAACGCCGCCCACGTCCGTGAGCTGTTCGGCCTGAATGACTCCACCGGCCCGCTGTTCGCCGTGGTCTCGCGCCTGGTCTATCAGAAAGGTCTGGACCTCACCGAAGCGGTGTCCGAGTTCATCGTGCAGAACGGTGGTCAGATCGCGATCATCGGTCGCGGCGAGCCGGAGGAAGAGCAAGCCATGCGTGAACTGGCCCTGCGTTTCCCAGGCCAGATCGGCGTGCGGATCGGCTTCAACGAAACCGATGCCCGACGTATGTTCGCCGGCAGCGATTTCCTCTTGATGCCGTCGCGCTACGAGCCTTGCGGCCTGAGCCAGATGTACGCCCAGCGTTTCGGCTCGCTGCCGGTCGCGCGCAACACCGGCGGCCTGGCCGACACCATTGAAAACGGCGTCACCGGTTTCCTCTTCGATGAGTCCACCGTTGATAGCTACAAGGAAGCCCTGAGCCGCGCGTTCAAGGTGTTCGCCTTTCCGGAACTGCTCAACGCCATGCGCTGCCGTGCCATGGCTGCACCGTTCAACTGGAGCAAAGCGGTTGAACCGTACGCCGAACTTTACGAACAACTGGTCGCCAAGGCGTTGGGTAAAGCCAGCCACAAATAACCAGGGAGTTGCAGAAAATGCCGTCAAGGACCCAAGAAACCTGGCCCCACGGCGCGATCATGCTGGATGCCGAGCACACGCAATTTGCGTTGTGGGCGCCTGACGCGTTCTACGTCAGTGTGGAACTGGAAGATGGAAAATCGTTGCCCATGCTGCCTCAGGGTGACGGTTGGTTTGTAATCAAGGCCAATTGCCCGGCGGGCAGTCGCTACCGTTACTGCATCGATGGCGAACTGGAGGTGCCGGACCCGGCCTCCAGAGCGCAGGATGGTGACCTTGACCGCCACAGCGTGGTGGTCGACCCCCATGCCTATCAATGGCGGCACACGACCTGGAATGGTCGGCCGTGGAGTGAAGCGGTAATTTATGAGTTGCACGTCGGTGCGCTCGGTGGATTTGCAGAAGTCGAACAGCATATGGCGCGGCTGGTGGCGCTGGGCATCACCGCGATCGAACTGATGCCGCTGGCGCAATTTCCGGGTGATCGCAACTGGGGTTACGACGGGGTGCTGCCCTATGCACCTCAAGCCTCCTACGGCACCCCCGAACAACTCAAACACCTGATCGACAGCGCCCACGGCCATGGCCTGGCGGTGATTCTCGACGTCGTCTACAACCACTTCGGCCCCGACGGCAACTATCTGCATCGTTACGCCAAAGGCTTTTTCCGCGAGGACAAGCACACGCCATGGGGCGCAGCGATCGATTTCCGCCGCCCGGAAGTGCGCGAGTTCTTCATTGAGAATGCACTGATGTGGCTGCTCGAATACCGTTTCGACGGCCTGCGTCTGGACGCGGTGCACGCGATGGAAGACCCGGATTTCCTCAGCGATCTGGCCCGGCGCATTCGCCAGCAGATCGACCCGACCCGGCACGTCTGGCTGACCGTCGAAAACGAGCTGAACCAGTCGAGCCTGCTGGAAAACGATTACGACGCGCAATGGAACGATGACGGTCATAACGCGTTGCACGTGCTGCTGACAGGCGAAACCGACGCCTATTACGCTGACTATGCCGCGCAGCCCACCGAGCAACTGGTGCGCTGCCTGAGTCAGGGCTTCGTATTCCAGGGCCACATCACTCGCCATGGCGAACCTCGCGGCGAGCCGAGCGAACATCTGCCCTCCACCGCTTTCGTGTTGTTCCTGCAGAACCATGACCAGATCGGCAACCGCGCCTTTGGCGAACGTCTGCATCAGCTTGCCGACCCGCGTGCGGTGCAGGCGGCGACGGTGTTGTTGCTGCTGTCGCCGATGATTCCGCTGATGTTCATGGGCGACGAGTTTGCCGCCGAGCAACCGTTCCTGTTTTTCACCAGCCACCACGGTGAACTGGCGGAACTGGTGCGTGAAGGTCGGCGCAACGAGTTCGCCGCATTCAGTGCCTTTACCGATCCGCACAAGCGCGAACAGATCCCTGATCCAAATGCCGAAAGCACCTTCCACGCTTCGCAGCCGCGACTGTCCGGGAGCGGCACGCCATTGCAACAGCAGACCCATGAGCTCTACCGGCAACTGCTGAAGTTGCGCCATCAGTACATCATTCCCCATCTCTCCGGGACCCAGGCTCTGGGCGCGCAAATGCTCGGCTATGGAGCGGTCAGCGCGCGCTGGCGGCTGGGCAACGGCAGTGAGCTGCGAATTGACCTGAACCTCAGTGACACGCCAGCGGTCAACCCTGCACAGACCGATACCGAGTGGCTGTTTCAACAGCCAGCCGCGATCGAACTGTCGGACCCGAACCAACTGCCGGCGTACACCGCGCTCGTCAGCCTCACGGCCGCACCCCTTTTGCACCCCCTGGATGGAGAGCGCCTATGAGCGATGCGCAACTGGAAATACTCGCCAGTCGAGCCGGCCTTGCCGTCGACTGGATCGACGCCAACGGGCGTCAGCAAAAAGTCGCTCCCGCTGTGTTGCGCAATGTCCTGATCGGACTCGGCCACCCCGCCAGCACCGCGCAAGAAATCGATGCCAGCCTGTTGCAACTGCAAGAAGTCCAGCAAGACCGCCATCTGCCGCCCCTGCTGACCTGCGACGTTGGCGTTGCCCTCGACCTGAGTCGCTACTTCACACCGGAGACGCCCTGCGAGATTCATCTTGAAGACGGCTCGCAGATGAACCTCAAGCTGGACAACGAAGCCATGTTGCCCGGCTTGATTCCGGTCGGTTACCAGCAAGTGCACATCGGCGATCAGTATTTCACTCTCGCTGTGGCGCCTGAGCGTTGTTTCAGCGTTGGCGATGCGGTCGATAGCCCGATCCCGCGCGCCTGGGGTCTGAGCGCCCAGTTGTATTCGCTGCGCCGTCCGGGTGACGGTGGTTTCGGCGACACCCAGGCGCTGGAGGAATTGGTTCGTGTAGCGGGTGAACGCGGCGCCGATGCGCTGGCGATCAGTCCGATGCACGCGATGTTCAGCTCAGACAATGGCCGCTACAGCCCTTATTCGCCGTCCAGCCGCTTGTTTCTCAATTCACTGTACGCAGCGCCGGGCAGCATTCTCGGCGAGCGCGCATTGCGTGACGCAATCGATGCCAGTGGCCTGGCCGCGCAGTTCGACCAGTTGGAAAATCTCAAGCTGATCGACTGGCCTGCCGCCGCCCAAGCCAAGCAGAAACTGCTGCAAGCCTTATATGATGGTTTCGTCGCTGGCGAGCATCCGCTGCACGCCGACTTCGCCAGTTTCCGTCATGCCGGTGGCGAAGCGCTGGAGAATCATTGTCGCTTCGAAGCGATTCAGGAAATGCGCGCCGCCCGTGGCGAAAGCCTCGACTGGCGCGAATGGCCGGAGCACTGGCACGACCCGCGCGGCGCGGCGCTGGGCGCTTTTGCCGAAGAATATGCCGAGCGCATAGGTTATTTCGCCTTCTGCCAATGGCTGATCCATCGCTGCCTCGAGCGCGTGCAATCTGCCGCGCGCAGTGCCGGCATGGGCATTGGCCTGATCGCCGACCTCGCCGTCGGTGCTGACGGTGCCGGCAGTCAGGCCTGGAGTTTCCAGGATGAATTGCTCGCCTCGCTGACCGTTGGCGCGCCGCCGGACATCCTGAATCGCAGCGGCCAGGGTTGGGGCATTTCCGCGTTCTCGCCGGAAGGGCTGATCCGCAACGGTTTCCGTGCCTTCATCGAGATGCTGCGCGCCAACTTCGCCCACGCCGGAGGCCTGCGCATCGACCATGTCATGGGCCTGCAACGCCTGTGGGTGATTCCCAACGGCGCCGCCCCGGCCGATGGCGCCTATCTGTATTACCCGTTCGACGACATGCTGCGTCTGCTGGCCCTCGAGTCGCATCGGCATCAAGCCATCGTACTTGGCGAAGACCTCGGCACCGTGCCGGAAGGCCTGCGGGAAAAACTCGCCGCGCGCTCGATTCTGGGCATGCGCGTGCTGTTGTTCGAACAGGACAATACCCGCTTCAAACCGATTCTCGACTGGCCGGATGATGCCCTGGCCACCACCAGCACCCATGACCTGCCGACACTCAATGGCTGGTGGCATGGCCGCGATATCGACTGGAACGCGCGCCTCGGTCTGGTCGATGCCAACGGCGAAATCGACTGGCGCCGGCATCGCGAGCGTGAACGCGAAGGCCTGCGCGATGCGCTGCGTCAGGATCCACAGAACTTCCGCGAAGAGTCTCACGAAGCAGATCAAGTGGTCGATGCTAGTGTGCGTTTCCTCGGGCACACCCGCGCGCCGCTGGTGCTGCTGCCGCTGGAAGATGCCCTGGGTATCGATGAACAGCCGAATCTGCCTGGCACCACCGATTCACATCCGAACTGGTCGCGACGTTTGCCCGGTCCCAGCGAAGCGTTGCTGGACGGCCCCGATGCCGCCCGCCGCCTGGAACTGCTGGCCTGCGCGCGCCTTCAAGCCTCTGAGCGTGACCAATGAATCAACAGCAAATCCAGCCACTGCGCGCCACCTTGCGCCTGCAATTTCATAAAGGTTTTACCCTCGAACAAGCGGTGCCACTGGTGCCGTACTTTGCCCGACTCGGCATCAGCCATATCTACGCCTCGCCACTGCTGGCGGCGCGCGCCGGTTCCATGCATGGCTACGACGTGGTCGACCCGACCCAGGTCAATCCGGAGCTGGGCGGCGAGCCGGCATTGCGCCAACTGGTCAGCACCCTGCGTGAACACAACATGGGGCTGATCCTCGACATCGTTTCCAACCACATGGCCGTGGGCGGCAATGACAACCCGTGGTGGCTTGACCTGCTCGAATGGGGACGCCTGAGTCCGTACGGCGAATTCTTCGACATTCAGTGGCACTCGCCGGACCCGTTGATGGAAGGCCAATTGCTGCTGCCGTTCCTTGGCAGTGACTACGGGGTGGCGTTGCAGGAAGGCACACTCAAGCTCAAATTCAACGCGCAGACCGGGACTTTTTACGTCGAGCATTACGACCACCACTTCCCGATCTGCCCGAACAACTATGGCGAGCTGCTCAAGTCCGACGACACGCTGAAATCGCTGGCAGATCGTTTCAGTACGCTCAGTTACCAGACCGATGCTCACTCGCTGGCGATCCCGCTGAAGCAGGAGTTGCGAGAGCTGGCAAGCGATCCGCGTGTTCTGGCCACCATCGAAAGCAATGTCGCCCAATACGATTCCACCACTGACGAGGGCTTCCACAAGCTCCACGAGTTGCTCGAGCGGCAAAGCTATCGCCTGGCCAGTTGGCGCACGGCGGCGGACGACATCAACTGGCGGCGCTTCTTCGACATCAACGAGCTTGGCGGTCTGCGCGTGGAGCGCCCGGCAGTGTTCGAAGCAACCCACGGCAAGATCTTCCAATTGGTTGAAGAAGGTCTGGTCGACGGCCTGCGCATCGACCACATCGACGGCCTCGCCGACCCGCGTGGCTACTGCCGCAAGTTGCGTCGGCGTCTGGATCACTTGGCACCGGGACGTCATCTGCCGATCTATGTCGAGAAGATCCTCGGCGAGGGCGAAACCCTGCGCCGCGACTGGAGCGTCGACGGCACCACCGGTTACGAGTTCATGAATCAGCTGTCGCTGCTGCAACACGACCCGGACGGCGAACATGTCCTCGGCGAACTCTGGCAGCGCCGCACCGAGCGCCCGGCAGCGTTCATGGAAGAAGCGCAACTGGCCCGTCAGCAAATCCTCAATGGTTCGCTGGCCAGCGACTTCGAAAGTGTTGCCCAGGCGCTGCATCAGGTAGCACGTGATGACTTGATGACCCGCGACCTGACCCTGGGCGCGATTCGCCGCGTGCTGCATGCGTTGATCGTGCACTTCCCGGTTTACCGCACCTACATCAGCGCCTTGGGCCGCTCGGAACAGGACGAGGCGATTTTTCAGCACGCCATGGACGGTGCGCGGCAGACCCTCAGCGAAGCTGACTGGCCCGTGCTCGACTCGGTTGCCAGCTGGCTCGGCGGCACGCCATGGCGACGCAAGCCGCGCGGGCGCTCGCGCAAGATCCTCAAGCATGCCTGCGTGCGGTTCCAGCAACTGACTTCGCCGGCAGCGGCCAAGGCTGTGGAAGATACTGCGCTGTATCGCTCGGCGGTGCTGCTGTCGCGCAATGATGTCGGTTACAACACCGAGCAATTCAGCGCGCCGGTCAGCGAATTCCACGAAGTCAATCAACAGCGCATGGCCGAGTTTCCTGACAACCTGCTCGCGACTGCCACCCATGACCATAAGCGCGGCGAAGACACCCGCGCCCGGTTGGCCGTACTCAGCGAGCGCAGCCATTGGTACGCCGATCAGGTCGAACTGTGGCGCGCCCTCGCCCGCCCCGTGCGCATCGAAGATGACGCGCCTTCCGCTGGCGACGAACTGATCCTCTATCAGGCATTGCTCGGCAGTTGGCCGCTGGACCTGCAGGACGACGACAAGGCCGGTTTCGCCGATTACGCCAAGCGCATCTGGCAGTGGCAACAGAAAGCCCTGCGCGAAGCCAAGCTGCAAAGCAGCTGGAGCGCGCCGAATGAAGCCTATGAAAACGCAGCGCAAGCCTTCACGGAAAAACTGCTGACCGGCGAAGAAGGCGAATTGCTGCGCGCGGCGCTGAGCAAGACCGTCAACAGCATCGCCGCTGCCGGCGCGCTCAACGGGCTGGCGCAAACCTTGCTGCGCATGACCGTGCCGGGTGTGCCGGATCTCTATCAGGGCAACGAGTACTGGGATTTCAGTCTGGTAGACCCGGACAACCGCCGCCCGGTGGATTACGCCGCCCGCGAGCAAGCGTTGCAGGCATCCGTGCCGGGTACCGAACTGCTCAAGGACTGGCGTGACGGGCGCATCAAACAGGCGCTGATCAGCAAGGTGTTGAACCTGCGCAAGGACCACGGCGAACTGTTCCGCCGTGGCGATTACCAGCCATTGGAAGTACTGGGCAGTCAGGCGCACAACGTGCTGGCGTTCGCGCGTGAACATCTGGGCGTGCGGGCGATTGTGGTGGTGCCGGTGCGTTGCGCTACGTTGCTGGAAAACAGTGCCATCCCGCAGGTCGATGCGCTGCGCTGGGGCGATACGCGGGTGGTTTTACCGTCTGCCGCTTCGGATGCAAACCTGAAGGGACTTTTTGCAAGCAGCGTAGTCACACAAAACAGGGAGCTGAATGTCAGCGAAGCGCTGGGGGATGTCCCGGTCAATCTCTTTATCCAACACTTAACACAAGCATGAGTTCAGTTCAGGAGCATTGCGATGAGCACCGACGATAAACGCATTCGCGAATTCGCCTATCAGATCTGGGAGTCGGAAGGGAAACCTGAAGGCCACGAAGAACGTCATTGGGAAATGGCGCGCAAGTTGGCCGAGGCCGAAGCGCTGGCACCCAAGAAGCCACCCAAGGCGGCTGGCAGCAAAGTGGCTGGCAAGACTACAGCGGCAACAGCGAAAAGCACCGACGGCAAGACACCGGCAGCCGCCAAAGCCAAACCAGCGGCGAAAGCCAAGCCTGCGGCCACGGCAAAAGTAGTCCCGCCGGGCGAAAAGGCTGCCGAGAAAAAGCCGCGAGCAGCGAAGAAGCCTCCGGCGAACTGACCCGATCCATTTTTGAACTGAATGACTGTGTGGCGAGCGTGCTCGCCACAAGGGGTTCTTGCGCCCCGAAGAAAGCCCTTCTTGGGGCAAAACACACCACCCTGTGGGAGCGAGCCTGCTCGCGAAAGCGCTAGGTCAGTTGGTGAAAACGTCGAATGTACCGACGCTTTCGCGAGCAGGCTCGCTCCCACAAGGAAATCTCATTGCCTGAACTGTCCCGTTTTTTTGCAGGAGCAATCATGACCCGTCCAAAGAAAGCCGAACCCGCTGCGCACGCCGAGCCATCGAGAATCCGTGAAGGCCTGCCCTTCCCGCTGGGTGCGACCTGGGATGGTCTGGGGGTGAACTTTGCTCTGTTTTCCGCCAACGCCACCAAGGTTGAGCTGTGCATTTTCGACGATGCCGGCGAAGTCGAACTCGAACGCATCGAGCTGCCGGAATACACCGATGAGATCTACCACGGCTACCTGCCGGATGCGCATCCTGGCTTGATCTACGGCTACCGCGTTTATGGTCCTTATGACCCGGCCAATGGTCACCGTTTCAACCACAACAAACTGCTGATCGACCCTTACGCCAAACAATTGGTCGGTGAGCTGAAATGGTCGGAAGCCCTGTTCGGCTACACCATCGGCCACCCCGACGCCGACCTGAGTTTCGACGAGCGTGACAGCGCGCCATTCGTGCCCAAGTGCAAGGTCATCGACCCGGCCCACACCTGGGGCAATGACCATCGCGTCAGCGTGCCGTGGGACAAGACCATCATTTACGAAACCCACGTGCGCGGCATCAGCATGCGTCACCCTTCGGTGCCGGAAAACCTGCGCGGCACCTTTGGCGGCTTGATGGTCGACGACGTGCTCGAGCACATTCGCAAGCTCGGTGTTTCGTCTGTCGAACTGCTGCCGATTCACGCCTTCGTCAACGATCAGCATCTGCTGCAAAAGGGCATGACCAACTATTGGGGCTATAACAGCATCGCGTTCTTCGCCCCGGACCCGCGTTATCTGGCCAGCGGCAAGATTGCCGAATTCAAGGAAATGGTCGCGCACCTGCACGATGCCAATCTCGAAGTCATTCTCGACGTGGTGTACAACCACACCGCCGAAGGCAACGAGCAAGGCCCGACCCTGTCGATGCGCGGTATCGACAACGCCTCTTACTACCGCTTGATGCCCGACGACAAGCGCTACTACATCAACGACTCCGGCACCGGTAACACCCTGGACTTGAGTCACCCGTGCGTGCTGCAAATGGTCACTGACTCCCTGCGCTACTGGGCCAGTGAGATGCACGTCGACGGTTTCCGTTTCGACCTGGCAACCATTCTTGGCCGTTACCACGATGGTTTCGACGAGCGCCACAGCTTCCTCGTCGCCTGCCGTCAGGACCCGGTGCTGCGTCAGGTGAAGATGATCGCCGAACCCTGGGACTGCGGTCCCGGCGGTTATCAGGTCGGCAACTTTCCGCCGGGCTGGGTTGAGTGGAACGACAAGTTCCGCGACACCGTGCGTGCGTTCTGGAAAGGTGACGACGCTCAGCTTGCCGATTTCGCCAGCCGCATGACCGCTTCCGGCGAAATGTTCAACCAGCGCGGGCGCCGGCCGTATTCGTCGGTGAACTTCATCACCGCCCACGACGGTTTCACTCTCAACGATCTGGTCTCGTACAACGACAAGCACAACGAAGCCAACGACGAAAACAATCAGGACGGCAGCAACAACAACCTGTCGTGGAACCACGGCGTCGAAGGCCCGACCGACGATCCGGAAATCAACGCTCTGCGCCACCGGCAGATGCGCAATTTCTTCGCCACTCTGCTGCTGGCTCAAGGTACGCCGATGATCGTCGCCGGTGATGAATTCGCCCGCACCCAGGACGGCAACAACAACGCCTATTGCCAGGACAGCGAAATCGGCTGGGTCAACTGGGACCTGAGCGAGGACGGCAAGGCCCTGCTCAAGTTCGTCAAACGCCTGATCAAGCTGCGCCTGACTTATCCGATCCTGCGTCGCGGACGGTTCCTGGTCGGCGAGTACAACGAGGACATCGGCGTCAAGGACGTGACCTGGCTGGCACCGGACGCCACCGAAATGACCACCGAGCACTGGCACGATGCGCACAATCGCTGCCTGGGCATGCTGCTCGACGGTCGCGCACAGGAAACCGGCATCCGTCGCAAAGGTGCCGACGCAACTCTGCTGCTGGTGGTCAACGCACACCATGACATCGTCAACTTCACCCTGCCGGAAGTACCGGATGGTGGCTTCTGGACGTGCATGATCGATACCAATCAGCCGTCGATTCGCGGCCAGGAACGCTTCGAATTCGGCCACGAGTATTCGGTGACCGGGCGTTCGTTGCTGTTGTTCGAACTGCAACGTGACGAAGAAGATTGATATGGACTTTCAACATTATCTGGCTCGCCGTCCGCCAGATTACGCCGATACCAATGCCCTCGGCCGTTGCTTGCGGGCAATGGTCGAGGCCGGCCTTGACCGCTTGCCGTTGCCCGGCAGCGGTCACACGCTGGAGCGCTTCCAGCGTCTATCGGAGGTGGGCGGACACGATCTTGGGCTGTGCAAACTCTATGAAGGCCACACGGATGCGCTGGCGATCATCGAGCAATTGGGCGGTACGCCAACCCCAGGCAGCACGTGGGGCATGTGGGCTGCCGAGCCGCCGCAGGCGCGGGTAAAAGTTACGCCGGCCGGGCATATGGTGACGCTGAACGGGCGCAAGGCCTGGTGTTCTGGCGCGGCGGTGCTCAGCCACGCCTTGCTCACTGCATGGGACGCTGATGATCAGCAGCAATTGGTTGCAGTCGCACTCGATCAACCCGGCGTGACCATCACCGATCAGGGCTGGCAAGCCGTGGGCATGGCGGCCACCGGCAGCGTAGAAGTGCTGTTTGAAAACGCCGAAGCGCAGGCCATTGGCAACCCCGGTGATTACCTGCAACGGCCGGGGTTCTGGCAGGGCGGGATCGGTATCGCGGCTTGCTGGTACGGCGCTTCACGGCGGATTGCCGAAGGGCTGCGTCAGCATTGCGCGCAACGCGATGAACCGCACGCCCTCGCCCATCTCGGTGCGACTGACACAGCACTGCAAGCAGCGGCCGACGTGTTGCGCTTCAGCGCGTTGCAAATCGATGCGCAGCCTGAGGCTGACGCTGAACTGCTGGCCCGTCGCGCCCGCGCGGTGGTCGAACAGTCTGCCGAACAGGTCATGCGTGAAGTCGGGCGGGCGCTGGGTGCCGGGCCGTTTTGTCAGGATCGGCATTTTGCGCGACTGAGTGCCGACTTGCCGGTGTTTCTGCGCCAGAGTCACGCCGAGCGCGACCTTGCTGCGCTGGGCCAGCGGATTGCCGGTCAATCCTGCGAGGTCTGGGCGTTATGAAGGACAACCCGATCGTCGGCCAGGGCACTTCACTGCAGCAATGGCAGGGTTCGCGGCGTCTGGCCGAACTGCCCGCCATCGACGTTCTTGACCTGGTACCGCTGGGTTCGCGGGCGGTGATCATCGCGCCGCATCCGGATGACGAAGTGCTCGGTTGCGGCGGCATCATGCAGTTGCTGGCGGCAGCCGGACGGCCGTTGCAATTGATCTCGGTTACCGATGGCAGCGCCAGTCACCCCGGCTCGCAACGCTGGACGGTCGAACGCTTGAGCGTGGTGCGACCGCAGGAATCCGCCGAAGCTCTGCGCCGCCTCGGCTTGCCGATGCACAGCCTGAAATGGCTGCGCGGCGGGTTTACCGACACCCAAGTGGCGGCTCAGGAAACCGGGTTGAGCGAATTCATCGCCGGGTATCTGCATGCCAGTGACGTGGTTTTCACTACCTGGCGCCAGGACGGCCACAGCGATCATGAGGCCGTCGGCCGCGCCAGTGTCGAGGCGGCGCGACGCGTCGGTGCGACCTGCCATGAACTTCCGGTCTGGACCTGGCACTGGGCAACCCCGGAAGACGCCTCGGTACCATGGGAACGCGCGCGCAAGATTCTTCTGTCACCCACGCACATCGCGCGCAAACGCCACGCGGCCCACGCGTTCGCCAGCCAGTTGGAAGGCGACCGCGACGTCGGGCTCGGGCCGGTGCTTGCGCCCTATGTGCTTGATCGTTTGCTGCAACCTTTTGAAGTGGTGTTCCTGTGAGCGTCGATGATCGCTATTTCGACGGCCTGTTCGCGGGCAATGACGACCCATGGGCGTTCCGCCAGCGCTGGTACGAGCAGCGCAAGCGCGCGATCACCCTCGCCGCCCTGCCGCGTCCGCGCTACAGGTCGGTGTTCGAACCGGGTTGCGCCAACGGCGAACTGAGTGCAGAACTGGCTCCGCGCTGCGACCGCCTGTTGTGCTGCGACACGGCGAGCGCGGCAGTGAAGCTGGCGCGTACGCGCTTGAGCGTGTTCGAGCATGCCGAAGTCCGTCAGGGACGCCTCCCGGCTGACTGGCCGGAGGAAAAATTCGACCTGATTGTATTCAGCGAAATCGGCTACTACCTCGACGAAAAAGATCTGACAGAAATGATCCGCCGGATCAGTGAGTCACTGACCGCCGACGGCCAATTGCTGGCCTGCCACTGGCGCCCGCCGATCGAGGGCTGCCCGCTGAATGCACGTCAGGTCCACGATCAGATTCACGATCAATTGGCTTTGCCGCGTCTGGTGCTGCATCAGGA
Organism: Pseudomonas sp. FP1762; assembly: GCF_030687105.1. NCBI lineage: Bacteria > Pseudomonadati > Pseudomonadota > Gammaproteobacteria > Pseudomonadales > Pseudomonadaceae > Pseudomonas > Pseudomonas sp. FP1762. The sequence goes on along the minus strand of NZ_CP117458.1, from coordinate 2,970,034 downwards.
AGCGGATTTCATTCTCGAACTGTGGAGCCGCGAGCCACGCTCGGTGGCGGCACTGGAGGGCTTGCGTTGATCGGTATCGTGATTCCTGCACACAACGAAGAAGCGCTGCTCGATGAATGCCTGCGCGCCGCCCTGCGGGCCAGCCAGCATGGGCAACTGGCCGGCGAGCCGGTGGAAATCCTGGTGGTGCTCGACAGTTGCAGCGACGCCTCGGCGCAGATTGTCAGCGCTTATCCGGTGCTGAGCCTGCAGATCGACGCACGCAACGTCGGCGAAGCCCGAGCCGCCGGTGCGCGACTGCTGCTCGAGCGCGGTGCCCGCTGGATCGCCTGCACTGACGCCGACAGCCGCGTCGCCGATGACTGGCTGGCGGCGCAACTGGGACTGGAGGCGGACGCAGTGTGCGGCACGGTGACCGTCGAGCACTGGCACGAATCGATCGATGAAGCGGCGCAGATTCGCTATCACCGCCATTATCAGGCCCGCGATGGCCATCGACACATTCACGGCGCCAACCTCGGTGTCAGCGCCGAGGCTTATCGCCTGGCCGGCGGTTTCAAACCGCTGACCTGTGACGAGGACGTGCAACTGGTGCGTGCGCTGGAGCGCAGCGGTGCGAATATCGCCTGGAGTCATCGCCCGCAAGTGCACACCAGCGCCCGTCTCGACAGTCGGGCCAAGGGCGGATTCGGTGACTTTCTGCGCAATCTGGCACAGCTGGAATAAAAAAATACGGATCAGATTGATCTGTGACGCGACGAATCGGCTGTCTTGAGCAATACTCTGCCTCGCAGTAATCCAAGGGTTGGAGCACTGCACCGTTGCTATTCATTTGCCTTCACGGGCCGCGATCAGCGTTGGCTGCTCACGACTGAGGGCGAGCTACCACAAGGACGTCGCACTCATGAAATCGTCATTGCTCAACGAACACGGCCTGCCAGCACAGATCTGGAACAGCGCGCCGCAACTCGACAATATTCCCGTCATCAACACCCACAGCCTGGTTCCCGCCGGCGCCCGCGCCGTGGTCATCGCCCCGCATCCGGGCGATGAAGTGGTCACTTGCGGCGGTTTGCTGCAATTGCTCTCCAGCCTTGGCCATCCCCTGCAATTGCTCTCGATTACCGACGGCAGCGCCAGCCACCCCGGCTCGCGGCAATGGTCGGAACAACGCCTGAGTGTATTCCGCCCGCAGGAAAGCGTCGAAGCCCTGCGCCGCCTCGGCCTGCCCATGCACAGCCTGAAGTGGGTGCGCGGCGGCTTTACCGACAACGCACTGAGTGATCAGCAAAGCCAGCTCACCGAGTTCATCGGCCGCTACCTGCGACCGGGCGACGTAGTGTTCAGTACCTGGCGCAAGGATGGCCCGCCGGATCATGAAGTGGTCGGCCGCGCCAGTTTCGACGCGGCGCAAAAGGCCGGGGCGACCTATCACGATGTGCCGGTGTGGGCCTGGCACTGGCCGGAGCGCGAGCAGCGCATGATTCCCTGGGAACGCGCGCGCAAGCTGCGTCTCGACACCTGGACCGTAGCGCGCAAAAGCCACGCGACCCACGCCTACGCCAGCCAGCTCAAAGGCGAACCGGCCATCGGCATCGCCCCGCTGCTGCCGCCGGTGCTGCTGGAGCGGATGCGCTTGCCGTATGAAATCGTCTTCTTCTGAACGGCGGAAGCTCACAATACCTGTGGGAGCGAGCCTGCTCGCGAAAGCGGTGTGTCATGTGTCAGATGTATTGAACGTGATGAAGTCTTCGCGAGCAGGCTCGCTCCCACATTGGCCCAGCAGTGAATCATCGGAAGGAACTGCCACCCCCTCAAACCAGTCGCATGAACAGGCATGGCCCAAATCAGAGGAGTGAACGTGTCCAGCGATCCCAAGCGTCAAGTGGTCGACGCGCCAGTCATTCATCGCCTGCGGGTACTCACGGTCAACACCCACAAGGGCTTCACCGCGCTGAATCGACGGTTCGTTCTCCCGGAGCTGCGCGAAGCGATGCGCAGTACCTCGGCCGATCTGGTGTTTCTGCAGGAAGTGGTGGGTGAACACGAACGCCATTCGAGTCGCTACAACGACTGGCCGCAGACCTCGCAATACGAATTCCTCGCCGACAGTATGTGGAGCGATTTTGCCTACGGCCGCAACGCCGTTTACCCCGACGGCCACCACGGCAACGCGCTGCTGTCGAAATACCCGATCCGCGAATATCGCAACCTCGACGTGTCGATCACCGGGCCTGAACGGCGCGGGCTGTTGCACTGCATCCTGGATGTGCCCGGGCATGCCGAGGTGCACGCGATCTGTGTGCATTTGAGTCTGCTGGAAAGCCATCGGCAATTGCAGTTGCAGCTGCTTTGCCAGTTGCTTGAATCACTGCCCGACGATGCGCCGGTGATCATTGCCGGTGATTTCAATGACTGGCAGTTGCAGGGCAACGCCGCCCTCGCCCGTCGCGACTATTTGCACGAAGCTTTTGAACGTCATCATGGGCGCCCGGCGAAAACCTATCCGGCGCGTTTTCCGCTGTTGCGCCTGGACCGGATTTACCTGCGCAATGCCAGCAGCCACGATCCAAGGATTCTCGGCAACAAGCCGTGGACGCATTTGTCGGATCATCTTCCCTTGGCGGTTGAAGTGCACCTCTAGCTGCATTTTTGACAGCCATCTAATGACAGATCGTTCCGGCAATTACCGCTCGGAAGGACCTTTCGTCGGCGGCAAAAAACCGTCAGATGCACCCTTCGCAAGCGTTTTTCCATGCAAACAAGCACTTAGTTATGTGCAGAAAAACAAACGCTTGCGGTTGCTGATTTAAGCGCGCCATTCATCGTGCATTTTCTTGACGCGCAGGCGTCGCTCTTCTTATCTCTACCTTACTACCCCCGGAATCACTACTGGGGCTGACCTTCCGGCACTCGCGAAATCGAGCAGCCGCGGTTCGCCCCGCTCTATTCGGTCGCCCCTCGTTCGGGGTAGGAGAGACGCCAAACTCGAGATGACGCATGCGCTTGCAAGGTAGACCTCCATGAAAACTTCACTGACCCCACATGAATTGAAAATCACCTTTTGCACAGTGTCAGGTTCGCTGTTGCTGTGCTCGTCCATGGAGGCGCATGCGGAATTTTCGGCGGATGAACGCGCGTGGTATCGCGCCGATGTCCCTGTGATGACCTTGCCAGTGACCGTGATAACGCCCGGACCGCTGCCATTGAGTCAGCAGAGTTCGCGCCTGATCACCGAAGATCTTGCGCCCTCCGCATGGGACGAGCTGTACGGCAAAAGCGCCCGGCGCGCGCAGACGGATGCATTGTCCTCCGGTTACGCGATGCCTGGCGGCGAGTTCAAAGGCCCGGCGGTGGTCACGTTGAAAAGCAGCAGTGGTGCCACCCAGACCCTTGGTCTGATCGGCGGCGATAATCAGATTCAGATGAATGCCGGTGGTGCGCTGACCCGACGCGCCCTCGCCGACCGCAACACTGACAGCCTCAACCTGCAAGGCCAGAGCCTTGGCGCCTATTACAGCCTGGTCGGTGCGCAGGGCTGGCACGTCGACCTGTCGGCCAGTGGCGGTCGGGTCAGCGGTTTCAGTCGGAGCCCACAAGGCAATCGGCAAGCCACCGAAGGCAACGCGATGACCTTTTCCGTTGAAGGCGGTTATCCGATCGGCTTGAGTGACAACTGGGTGATCGAACCACAGGCGCAACTGATCAACCAGCGCATCAGCCTCGACGCGCCTTATGCCGGCTCGGGCAACGCCTCGTCGACCGACCTGACCGCGTGGAGTGGCCGTGTCGGTGCGCGATTGAAAGGCAGTTATGACTTGAACGGGTTGCCTGTTGAACCCTACGTGCGCACCAACCTTTGGCACACGGTGTACACCGGCAGCACGGTGACCCTCGATCAGGTCGACAAGATCAGCAGCAGCCGCAAGTCTTCAACAGTGGAATTGGGCTTGGGACTGGTGGCGCGGGTCACACCGGCGGTAAGCCTGTACATGAGCGCCGATTACAGCAGCGATGTGGATGACAATGACCTGAACGGCATTATCGGCAGCCTTGGAGTGCGGATGCGTTGGTGATCTGCTGAACGCTGAAGAACCTTGTGGGAGCGAGCCTGCTCGCGAAAGCGGTGCCACCTTCAACATCATCGTTGACTGACATGGCGCCTTCGCGAGCAGGCTCGCTCCCACAGGTGCTAGCCCTGCGGCTTGAGAATCAACACCGCCAATGGTGGCAGGTTCAGTTCCAGCGACAACGACTGACCATGGCTTGGCACTTCTTCGGTCACTGCCCCGCCGCCATTGCCATAGTTGGAGCCGGCGTAAATGTCGGCGTCACTGTTGAACAGCTCGGTCCAGCGCCCGGCAAACGGCACGCCGACCCGATACGCCTGGCGCGGTACCGGGGTGAAGTTGGCAACCACCAGCACCGGCGAGCCATCCTTGCTCCAGCGCAACCACGCGTAAACGCTGTTGATCGCATCATCGCCAATCAACCACTGAAAGCCCTGCGGCGCATCGTCCTGGTCGTGCAGTGCCGGCTCTTCGCGATACAGCCGATTGAGATCGCCCACCAGTTTCTGCACGCCTTTGTGCTCGGAATACTGCAGCAGGTACCAGTCCAGTTGCTGATCGTGGTTCCACTCGCGCCATTGACCAAACTCGCAGCCCATGAACAGCAATTTCTTGCCCGGGTGCGTCCACATGAAGCTCAGATAAGCACGCAGGTTGGCGAACTTCTGCCAGCGGTCGCCGGGCATCTTGTCGATCAGCGAGTGTTTGCCGTGCACCACTTCGTCGTGGGAAATCGGCAGGATGAAGCGCTCGGACCAGGCGTAGACCAGACCAAAGCTCAACTCGTTGTGGTGATGGGCGCGGTACACCGGGTCCTGCTGGATGTAGTGCAGCGAATCGTGCATCCATCCCATGTTCCATTTGTAGGCAAACCCGAGACCGCCCTGCTGGGTGCTCTGGCTGACGCCCGGCCATGCGGTGGACTCTTCGGCAATCACCAGCGCACCCGGCGCTTCCAGCTCAACCACGTCGTTCAAATGCCGCAGGAAGTCGATGGCCTCCAGGTTCTCCCGACCGCCGTGGCGATTCGGCACCCATTCGCCCGCCTTGCGCGAATAGTCGCGGTACAGCATCGAAGCCACCGCATCGACACGCAGGCCGTCGATATGGAAGTGTTTCAGCCAGTGCAGCGCCGAGGCCAGCATGTAACCGTGCACTTCGGTGCGACCAAGGTTGTAGATCAGCGTGTCCCAATCCTGATGGAAGCCTTCCAGCGGGTTGCCGTATTCGTAGAGCGCGGTGCCGTCGAACTGCGCCAGACCATGGGTATCGGTGGGGAAATGCGCCGGCACCCAATCAAGAATCACCCCGATGTCGGCCTGGTGACAGGCGTTGACGAACTCGGCGAACTGATCCGGCGTGCCATAACGCGCACTCGGGGCGAATTGCGAAAGCAACTGATAGCCCCACGAACCGCCGAACGGGTGCTCCATGATCGGCATCAGTTCGATGTGCGTGAAACCCAGCTCTTTGACATAAGGAATCAGGCGCTCGGCCAGCTCCGGCCAGGTGTACTGGCGCGCGACCTCACCGAGATCATCCAGCTCGCACTGCCAGGAACCGGCGTGCAACTCATAGATCGACAAAGGCTTGGATCGCTGCTGGCGATCCTGACGGGAATTCATCCATTCGTGATCCTGCCAGTCGATCTGTAATGGCGAGGCGACTTTCGAAGCGGTATCCGGCGGCAGGCTGGTGGCCAGTGCCATCGGGTCGGCCTTGAGCGGCAGAATGCCGTGGGCGCCGAGGATTTCGTACTTGTACAACTCCCCCGCTTGCAGCCGCGGGATGAACAGTTCCCAGACCCCGGAAGGATGGCGCAGCCGCATTGGGTGGCGACGACCGTCCCAGACGTTGAAATCGCCGACCACCGAAACACGGCGGGCATTCGGTGCCCACACGGCAAAACGCACACCGTCCACGCCATCAACGGTTTTCAGCTGTGCACCGAGGCAAGCGCTGAGGTCACGGTGATTGCCTTCGGCGAACAGATACAAATCCATCTCGCCGAGCAACTGGCCGAAGCTGTACGGATCTTCGGCGACCTGCTCGCCACCGGCCCAGCGCGTGCGCAACAGGTACGGTCGCGCCTGATCGAAATGGCCGACAAGCAGCCCCGGCGTCTCGGTCATCTCCAGCGGGCCAAGCTCTTCGCCGCTGTCCTTGTCCAGCACTGCCACACTCAGCGCACCGGGCAGATAGGCGCGGATGAACTGCCCGCCGGCGCCATCGCCGTGCGGGCCGAGAATGGAAAACGGGTCCTGATGTTCAGCGCGCACCAAAGCATCGATGTCGCGCGCCGAGGGTAACAATGCTTCCTTTACCACACCCTGTTCCTTGTTCGAGAAACTCATGACTACTCTCCACCAAGATCGGAAAAGGGTTTAAGCCCTGTCAATAATCCATACAAGCCGTGCAATGGCACGGGCAGCCACGTTGGGCGGTTTTCTGCCTCGTAAGCCACTTCATAAGCGGCTTTTTCCAGGCCGAACAACGCCAGCGCGGCGTCGGCACCCTCGGGATCCTGCCAGGCATGCTCAAGACTAGCTGCTGCCTCGCGGTATGCCTGGACAAATGCCTCGCGTGCCTCACGCAGATAACGCTCGGCGACCCGTTTGCGCGCCGCTTCGGCTTCGACGCTGTTATCAACGTTATGCACATTGATGGTCATCGCCGCTGCGTAATCGAACGAACGCAGTACGCCGCTGACGTCCTTGTACGGGCTGTGTTTACCGCGACGCTCGCTCAATGGCCGCGCCGGTTCGCCCTCGAAGTCGATCAAGTAGGCGTCGCCCTTGATCACCAGCACCTGGCCCAAATGCAAGTCGCCATGCACCCGAATGCGCAAGCCGCCGGTGGCTTTCTTCGCCAGATCCTGCACATGGGCAAGAATGGTTTTCTTCCCGTCGAGCAGACGCTTGACCAGTTTCTGATCCGCCGCATTCAACTCGCCTTGATGCTGTTTGAGCAGTTTCAAGGCGTGTTCGACCTGGGCGGTGACGTCCTTGCCTGTCGTGGCCATGTCCTTGCTCGACGACACTTGCGGCGCGAAGTCGGCATTGTCGGTTGGCGCAGCGAGCACCTGATGCATCTCGCCCAGACGCTGACCAAGCATGCCGGCGAAGTCCTTCAACTCGCCGAGGGCGTTGTAATGCTGCTCCTGCTCGGACATGGCGTCGGCCAGTTCATCGCGCAGCGCCCGTTCCAGGTTGTTCTGCGTCCATTCCCATGCGTCACCCTGATTGCTCAGATAGCCTTGGGCGATCATCAGCAAGTTGTCTTCGCCTTGCGCGTCGCGGCGAATCACCGAACCGAGCAGTGGAGAGATATTGGCAAACCCGGCCTCGGTCAGGTAAGCGCTCATCTCCAGTTCCGGGTGTACGCCAGAAGCGACTTTGCGTATCAGCTTAAGCACCAGACTGTTGCCGATTACCACTGAACTGTTCGATTGCTCGGCCGACAGGTAGCGCACATCCGACTCGGCGCCGAGGCCGAGTTTTTCCAGATGATCTGTCTGTTCGAAGCGGATTTCGCCTTCGATCGACTCCAGTACGGTGTTGTTCTGCATGCCTTGCAGAACGGCGCGGACGAAGGTTTCCAGGGTGAACGCATCGGTGATCAGGCCAACCTGACGCACACGGCGTACACGCGACAGCGCCAATTGCTGCGGCAACGGCGGGCCGACATGGTCTTCGCCAATGAAGCCGAACGGCAGTTGATAACGATTGGTCTGGCCACCGCTGGTGACTTCGATTTCGCTGAGCAGCACCGGATGCTGGGCATCGCCAAAACGCACGCCGTAAGCCAGATTGACCTTCTCGATCGCCGCATCCTTGCCGGCAAACCAGCGACGATTCTGCAGCCAGCTCGGCAGGATGCTTTGCTCCAGCGTCGTCCGCGATGGCGCTTCGAGCAGTTCTTCCATGCGTTTTTTCAGTACCAGCGTGGTGAAGTCCGGCAGGCTCTGTGCCGGCTCGACGTGCCAGCTCGGCATCTGGTTCTCTGCTGCCAGTGCAAACCAATAGAAACCGTACGGCGCCAGGGTCAGGAGGAAATTCAACTGACCGATCGGCGGGAACGCGTTACCACCGAGCATTTCCACCGGCACCATGCCGACATACGCCGACAGGTCCAGTTCGACCGCTTGCGCACTGCGCGAGACGTTCGCCACGCACAGAATGACTTCGTGCTTGCCGTCGGCATCGGTGTATTCGCGGGTGTAAGCCAGCACGCGACGGTTGCTCGGCGAGAGCATTTTCAAGGTGCCACGGCCGAACGCTTTCGACTGCTTGCGCACCGCCAGCAGACGGCGCGTCCAGTTCAACAACGAGTGCGGATCGCCGGACTGGGTTTCGACGTTGACCGACTGATAGCCATACTGCGGGTCCATGATTGGCGGCAGTACCAGACTGGCCGGATCGGCGCGGGAGAAACCGCCGTTGCGGTCGATCGACCACTGCATCGGCGTACGCACGCCGTCGCGGTCGCCGAGGTAGATGTTGTCGCCCATGCCGATTTCGTCGCCGTAGTACAGGGTCGGCGTGCCGGGCATCGACAGCAGCAGGCTGTTGAGCAGTTCGATGCGGCGACGGTCGCGTTCCATCAACGGTGCGAGACGACGGCGAATACCGAGGTTGATCCGCGCGCGACGGTCAGCCGCGTAGTAGTTCCACAGGTAATCGCGCTCACGGTCGGTGACCATTTCCAGGGTCAGTTCATCGTGGTTGCGCAGGAAAATTGCCCACTGGCAATTCGCCGGAATTTCCGGGGTCTGCCGGAGAATGTCGGTAATCGGGAAGCGATCTTCCTGCGCGAGCGCCATGTACATGCGCGGCATCAACGGGAAGTGGAAGGCCATGTGGCATTCGTCACCATTGACGCCAGCAGCGTCGGTGTCACCGAAATACAGCTGGGTGTCTTCCGGCCACTGATTGGCCTCGGCCAGCAGCATGCGGTCGGGATAGTTGGCGTCGATCTCGGCACGGATCTGCTTGAGGACGTCGTGGGTCTCGGGCAGGTTTTCATTGTTGGTGCCGTCGCGCTCGATCAGGTACGGAATCGCGTCGAGGCGCAGGCCGTCGATGCCCATGTCGAGCCAGTAACGCATCACCGACAGCACGGCTTTCATCACTTGCGGGTTGTCGAAGTTCAGATCCGGCTGGTGCGAGTAGAAGCGGTGCCAGAAGTATTGGCCAGCGACCGGATCCCAGGTCCAGTTGGACTTTTCGGTGTCGAGAAAGATGATTCGCGTGCCGTCGTATTTCTGATCGTCATCGGACCACACGTAGAAATCCCGCGCCGCTGAACCCGGCTTGGCTTTACGCGCACGCTGGAACCACGGGTGCTGGTCGGAGGTGTGGTTGATGACCAGCTCGGTGATCACCCGCAGCCCGCGCTTGTGCGCTTCGGCAATGAAGCGCTTGGCATCGGCCATGGTCCCGTAGTCGCTGTGCACACCACGATATTCGGCGATGTCGTAACCGTCGTCGCGACGTGGCGAGGGATAGAACGGCAGCAGCCAGATGGTGTTGACGCCGAGGTCGGCAATGTAATCGAGTTTGGCGATAAGCCCGGGAAAGTCACCGATCCCGTCATTGTTGGAGTCGAAAAACGATTTGACGTGAACCTGATAGATCACCGCATCCTTGTACCAGAGCGGGTCTTTGATGAAGGCGGCTGCCTTGGGTTTCTTCGCCATGTGGAACTCCTGAAAAATTCTCTGATACACCGAGGGACTCGCAGTGGTGAGCCCCTGTGGCGAGGGGATTTATCCCCGTTCGGCTGCGCAGCAGTCGCAAATTGTTAACGCGGTGCAGCTTGAAAAAAGGGGCCGCTGCGCGCCCCAACGGGGATAAATCCCCTCGCCACGGAGGCGGTGCAAATGTTACGAAGCGGTAATCCGCCAAATCCCGAACGGCTGATACGCCGGATCGATGCGCATGAACTGATATTTGCCGTGCCAGTCCCAGCGATGGCCGTTCATCAAGTCTTCGCCATGGGTGGTGGCATCGTCCGGCAGGCCCATTTCCCACAGCGGCAGTTCGAAATTCGCTTCCTGCACGTTATGCGGATCGAGGCTGACCGCGACCAGGATGAAATTGCTGCCATCGGCGCTGCGCTTGCCGAAGTACAGAATGTTGTCGTTCCAGGCGTTGTAGATCTTCAGGCCCAAATGGGTGTGCAGCGCCGGGTTCTGCCGACGGATGCGGTTGAGCTGGGCGATTTCGGCAATGATGTTGCCCGGTGCGGTGAAGTCGCGGACGCGGATTTCGTATTTCTCCGAATCCAGGTATTCCTCTTTGCCCGGCACCGGTGCCGATTCGCACAACTCGAAGCCGGAATACATACCCCACAGGCCCGAGCCCATCGTTGCCAAGGCAGCGCGGATGAGGAAACCGGGACGCCCCGACTCATGCAAAAACGCCGGGTTGATGTCCGGGGTATTGACGAAGAAATTCGGCCGGTAGCATTCGCGCCACGGCGACTGATTCAGCTCGGTGAAATATTCCGCCAGTTCGGCCTTGGTATTGCGCCAGGTGAAATAGGTGTAGCTCTGCGAGTAACCGACCTTGCCCAGACGCGCCATCATCGCCGGCGTGGTGAAAGCCTCGGCGAGGAAGATCACTTCCGGATACAGGGTGCGCACATCGGCGATCAGCCATTGCCAGAACGGCAGCGGTTTGGTGTGCGGGTTGTCGACGCGGAAGATCTTCACACCTTCCTTGACCCAGCCGACGACGATGTCGCGCAACTCGACCCACAGACTCGGAATTGCATCCGGCGCATAGAAGTCGACGTTGACGATGTCCTGGTACTTCTTCGGCGGGTTTTCGGCGTATTTGATCGTGCCGTCCGGGCGCCAGTTGAACCAGCCCGGATGCTCCTTGAGCCACGGATGGTCCTGGGAGCACTGGATGGCGAAGTCGAGAGCGATTTCCAGGCCATGGTCGGCGGCGGCGGCCACCAAACGGCGGAAATCTTCACGGGTGCCGAGTTGCGAGTGAATCGCCTCGTGGCCGCCCTCCTCGCTACCGATCGCGTACGGGCTGCCAGGATCGTCCGGGCCGGCAGTCAGGGAATTGTTGCGGCCCTTGCGGTGGGCGCGGCCGATCGGGTGAATCGGCGTGAAGTACAACACGTCGAAACCCATGTCCTGAATCATCGGCAGACGCGAGTGCACATCGTTGAACGTGCCGTGACGCTGGGGATCGTCAGTGATCGAGCGCGGAAACAGCTCATACCAACTGGCGAACTCGGCGAGTTCGCGCTCGACGTCCATGGGGAATTCGGCGCTGATGCTGAGGTAGGCGCGGTGATCAGCCTGGGCCATCAGCTCTGCACTGCGCGAGTGCAGAAACAGCGCAACCTGCTCGGTTTCGAGCAGGCCGGACAATTCATGGTGCAGCGCGGCAAGCTGCTCGCTGAGCTGACCTTCGCTGCGTTCTGCGGCCTGTTGCACCATGGTCCGGCCTTCCTGCAGCTCCAGGGAAACCGGCACAGCAGCGTTGTGCTTCTTTTCCAGTTCGTACTGGAAGCTGGCGAAATGGTCGATCCACGCTTCGATGCAATACAGATAGCGGCCCTGCTCTTCGGGGCGGAACTGGCCTTGCCAGGTGTTGTTGCCCTGATCGGACATGACCTCGGTCTGCCAGGTTTCCTGGCCTTCTTCGCGCCAGCGGATGCGTACGGCGAGCTTGTCATGGCCGTCGGCAAACACTTTGCTGGTCACCACCACTTCGCGCCCGGCAATCGACTTGACGGCAAACTGGCCGCCGTCGAGGGTCGGCATGGTGTTTTCGATGACGATTCGAGGCAGCAGCAACGCCTGCGACAATGGCATGTGCGGGTTGTAACTCAGCTCTGAAGGTCTTTCAGCAGTCATTGAGCATCTCTCCTTAACGCCCCAAGGACGCTCTTGTGCCGGAACAGTATTCGCGACAAAGCGCCGGCCCTGTCATGAACTCACTTAGGTTCCGAGCAACCGGCGCGGGGAAAAGTTCAGATGAAATTAACAAGACAAACCGGCGGATCGAATTTGCCGTGGCCGGGTCAACTTACTTAAGCACGTCCCACGCCATGTGCCATACGGAGGTCATCAGATGAACATCCCGATCCCGGCGGAAACGCCTGATCCGAACATCGACAAACCCACCCTGCCGGATACCGAGCCGCCACCGGTGCCCGAGCAAGAGCCACCCGGCACCACGCCACCGCCGAAAGAAGAGCCACCGAATACGATGCCGCCAGTGATCGTCTGACCCTGCCCCCCTGATCGTTCCCACGCTCCGCGTGGGGATGCCTCAACGGACGCTCCGCGTTCGGCTCCAGAAGGGACGCGGAGCGTCCCGGGCTGCATTCCCACGCGGAGCGCGGGAACGATCAGGCAACGATCAGGCAACGATCATTAGCCGGCGGGAAGTCAGAGGTGGTCGTTCTTGTCGACATCCTTTTCGAACACTCTCACCACGTAAGGCATCACGCTGAAAATCGCCAGTGCCAGAATGGTACTGAGCAATGCCGTCGCTTCCTTGCCCAGCCCCGCCGCCACGCCGATCGCCGCCGTCATCCATAAGCCCGCCGCCGTGGTCAGGCCTTTGACATGGGCCTCGTCGCCCTGCTGATTTTTCAGAATGGTGCCGGCGCCGAGAAAGCCGATCCCGGCAATCACACCCTGCAAGACCCGACTCATGGCATCGGATTCTGCGCCCGAGGTCTGCGGCACCAACACGAATAGCGCAGCGCCCAACGCCACCAGCATGTGCGTGCGCACGCCCGCTGCCTTGCCTTTATGCTCGCGCTCAAATCCGAGTATCCCGCCGAGAATCGCCGCCATCAGCAGGCGTACGGTGATCCGGGTCATTTGCGAGGCGTCGCCGATATCGGCAAATTCGGCTTGCATCGTGGCCCACACTTCATCCCACCAGTCTTCCATCGTGCTTCCCTTGTTATTGGCTTGATAAGCGATGGACAACAGCGACCATTAATCGGTTGCGCAGAACGAACTGCGCGCTGCGTTTCCTAACGTGCAGACCTCACTTGAAAGGACTGCCGCCATGACCGTTCGAATCGATGAATCCAACCCTGAGCAGAAAGTGTGTTTTTTCACCGTCGAGCATGGTGAGGAAATCCGTATCTGCGACACGTTGACAGTCGAGACCGATAGCGAAAAAGCCATGTCGTTCGTGGAAATCGAAGGCAAACGCGCCTACATCACCGAAGCAGAAGCCGATGTCTTGACCGTCGCCGGGGCCAAGGACGGGCGCAAACATCTGAAGGCCGATGACAGTGATTCGGTGGTTTGATTGATCTCGATCAACACCCGGCGCAGGCGCCTGCAATAGGCGTTTGCGCCGCGCCCACCCTGATGCTTCAAGTTGTCGCAGGGATTGCGCCAAACCCCATCTGATCCGCTTTTTATTGCCAAACCTGAGTCTGTTCTGCAAACAGATCGGCGCTCATAGTGCATCGGCCTGATGGAGGCTGATGAGCGAACGAACATGAGCGAGCAAATCCCCGTCCGAACCGTAGAAGCAGCGCCGACGATAAGAAGCGTACCCGCACGCCCTCTGAAAGCGACTGCCGGATCCAGCGACAAGCAGATCCACACCCGCAGTTTCACCGGCCTGTTCCGCAACCTGCGTATGAGCGGTGCCGGGTTTCTGTTCCTGCTGTTCTTCGGCACCGTGTGGCTGAACTGGGGCGGTCGGCAGGCGGTGCTGTGGGATCTGGCGGAGAGCAAATTCCACATCTTCGGCGCGACGTTCTGGCCGCAGGATTTCATTCTGCTCTCAGCATTGTTGATCATCGCTGCGTTCGGACTCTTCGCGATTACCGTGTTCGCCGGTCGCGTCTGGTGCGGTTACACCTGCCCGCAGAGTTCGTGGACGTGGATCTTCATGTGGTGCGAGAAGATCACCGAAGGCGAGCGCAACCAACGGATCAAACTGCAAGCGGCGCCGTGGAGCCTGAACAAACTGGCGCGGCGCGCCGCCAAGCACACGTTGTGGCTGGCGATCAGCGTGATGACCGGCCTGACCTTCGTCGGTTACTTCACCCCGATCCGGCCGCTGGCTGAAGATTTGCTGACCCTGCAGATCGGTGGCGTCAGTCTGTTCTGGGTGCTGTTCTTCGCCGCCGCCACCTACATCAACGCCGGTTGGCTGCGTGAAGCCGTGTGCATGCACATGTGCCCGTATGCGCGGTTCCAGAGTGTGATGTTCGACAAGGACACGCTGACCATTGCCTACGACGCCGCCCGTGGCGAAAACCGTGGTCCGCGCAAGCGTGACGTGCGCCCGGTCGAAGCCGGCCTGGGTGATTGCATCGACTGCCAGTTGTGCGTGCAGGTCTGCCCGACCGGCATCGACATCCGCGATGGCTTGCAAATGGAATGCATCGGCTGCGCAGCGTGCATCGACGCCTGCGATTCGATCATGGACAAAATGCATTACCCGCGCGGCCTGATCCGCTACAGTTCCGAGCGCGAATTGCAGGGCGGCAAAACCCATCTGCTGCGTCCGCGTTTGATTGGCTATACGGCGGTGTTGTTGGTGATGATCGGAGCGTTGGCGCTGGCATTGATCGAGCGGCCGATGGTGTCGCTGGACGTGACCAAGGATCGCGGGTTGTTCCGCGAGAACGCTCAGGGGCAGATCGAGAATATTTATTCGCTGAAAGTGATCAACAAGACTCAGCAGCGACAGGAATACCGGTTGAGTCTGGTTGATGGGGACGGGTTTGAGTTGCAGGGCAAAACGGCCCTGAGCCTGGCGCCGGGAGAGATTGTCGATGTGCCGGTGTCGGTGGCGATGACCACCGAGCGCCCGGCGAGCAGTTCGCAGACATTGAGTTTCAGGATTGAAGACAGTGACGAGCCGCAGGTATACAGCGTGGCGAAGAGCCGGTTTGTGGCGCCGATAAATCGTTGAGAATTTGGCATTGCTGCCCTCACCCCAGCCCTCTCCCGGAGGGAGAGGGAGCCGACCGAGGTGTCTGTCGCTATGCATCGACCTGAAAGACCGAGTCGATTATGGATTCGGCAAAGCACTGTCAGGTCGGCGTATTTCATCAGCATCCCCCAATCAGTCCCCTCTCCCGGAGGGAGAGGGAGCCGACCGAGGTGTCTGTCGCTATGCATCGACCTGAAAGACCGAGTCGATTATGGATTCGGCAAAGCACTGTCAGGTCGGCGTATTTCATCAGCATCCCCCAATCAGTCCCCTCTCCCGGAGGGAGAGGGAGCCAACCGAGGTGTCTGTCGCTATGCATCGACCTGAAAGACCGAGTCGATTATGGATTCGGCAAAGCACTGTCAGGCCGGCATATTTCATCAGCATCCCCCAATCAGTCCCCTCTCCCTCTGGGAGAGGGCTAGGGTGAGGGCTCCTTCCCTGACACACCACAAAATCATGTCCACCAAGGCCCACCGATGAAACGCTACGAAAAATTCGCCGACGACATCGCTGAACTGATCCGCTCCGGCGTCCTCGGCCCCGGCCAGCGGGTGCCGTCGGTGCGCTACGCCAGCCAGACCTACGGCGTCAGCCCGTCCACGGTGTTCCAGGCCTATTACCTGCTCGAACGCCGCGGCCTGATCCGCGCCCGGCCGCGCTCCGGTTACTTCGTCAACGCCCATACGCCGAGCACATTCTCCGAGCCGGTAATCAGCAGCCAGGTCAACGAATCCACTGAAGTCGACGTCAGCGAGTTGGTGTTCTCGGTACTCGATTCGATCAAAGACCCCAACACCGTGCCCTTCGGCTCGGCCTTCCCCAGCCCGACGCTGTTCCCGCTGCAACGCCTGTCGCGTTCCCTGGCCAGCGCCGCGCGGGAGATGGACCCGCGCATGGTCGTCACCGACATGTCGCCGGGCAATCCGCAACTGCGCCGGCAGATTGCCCTGCGCTACATGGTCGGCGGGCTGATGTTGCCGATGGAAGAATTGCTTATCACCAACGGCGCCCTCGAAGCGCTGAACCTGTGTTTGCAAGCGGTGACCGAGCCCGGTGATCTGGTGGCCATCGAAGCCCCGGCGTTCTACGCCAGCCTGCAGGTGCTCGAGCGCCTGAAACTGAAAGCCGTGGAGATCCCCGTGCACCCGCGCGATGGCATCGACCTCGGTGTGCTCGCGCAGACGTTGGAACGCCATCCGATCAAGGCCTGCTGGTGCATGACCAGTTTCCAGAATCCGATGGGCGCGACTGTGCCCGAGGCGAAGAAACAGGAACTGGTCGAACTGCTGCGTCAGCATCAGGTGCCGTTGATCGAAGACGACGTCTACGCCGAGCTTTATTACGGGCAACAGGCGCCAAAACCGGCCAAGGCTTTTGATACCGAAGGATTGGTCATGCATTGCGGCTCGTTCGCCAAAAGTCTCGCCCCCGGTTATCGCATCGGCTGGGTGGCAGCCGGACGTTTCGCGCAGAAAATCGAACGGCTGAAGCTGATGACCTCGCTGTGCGCTTCGATGCCGGCGCAAGCGGCTATCGCCGATTATCTGCAACACGGCGGCTACGATCGGCATCTGCGCAAACTTCGTTATGCCCTGGAAGAACAGCAGAGCGCGATGCTCGCGGCGATTGCCCGCTACTTTCCGGCGCAGACCCGGGTCAGCCAACCGGCGGGCGGCTACTTTCTGTGGCTGGAATTGCCGGAGCAGATGGATTCGCTGAAGTTATTTCAAATGGCACTGGCACAAGGCATCAGCATCGCGCCGGGGCCGATCTTCTCGCCGACCCAGCGCTTCAGGAACTGTATTCGCTTGAACTACGGCAGCCCGTGGACCGAGGAATCGGAAAAGGCCATGGAGACGTTGGGGCGGATTGTGCGGTCGTTCTGAGGGATAGATGTTGTCTGGACTGGCCCCTTCGCGAGCAGGCTCGCTCCCACATGGGGTCTGTATTCACAAATCCACTGTGGGAGCGAGCCTGCTCGCGAAGAGGCCGGTTTTAACACTGCAAACCCACCGGTTTACCGCCCACCCCCCAAATCAACAAACGTCCCGGTCGCATACGATGCCTTGTCCGACAGCAACCAGACAATCGCCTCCGCAACTTCATCCGGCCGCCCGCCCCGGGCCATGGGAATCGCCGATTCGAGCTTGCTGACCCGATCCGGGTCGCCGCTCAGCGCATGGAAGTCGGTATAGATGTAGCCCGGACGCACGGCATTGACGCGAATGCCCTCACCCGCGACTTCTTTCGACAGACCGATAGTGAAGGTGTCGAGCGCACCCTTGGATGCGGCGTAATCAACGTACTCGTTCGGCGAACCGAGGCGTGCCGCGACCGAGGAGACGTTGACGATGCTGCCGCCCTGCCCGCCGTGTTTGGGCGACATGCGCAGGATCGCGTGTTTGGCGCAGAGGATCGGCGCCAGCACGTTGGTTTTCATGATTTTGAGGATGCGGAATTCGGACATTTCATCGACTCGCGACTTCTGCCCGACGGTGCCGGCGTTGTTGACCAGCGCGGTAACCCGGCCCAGTTCGGCGTCGACGCGCTGAAACATCGCGATCACTTCGTCTTCGATGCTGACATCGGCGCGAACCGCGATGGCCTGCGCGCCCAAGGCTCGAACCTGTTCGAGTACGCTGTGTGCGGCCTGCTCATCCGACTGGTAGTTGATGCAGATCCGGTAGCCCTGTTCGGCTGCCAGCAATGCCGTAGCCGCGCCGATTCCGCGCCCGCCCCCGGTGATGACAATGACTTTATCCATGCTGGCCTTCCCCCACGTGCACACGTAACAGTCGGGGGAAGAATAACTGCCATTCATGGCTTTTGCATGAGTTCTATGGTGTTTGCACAAGCGCCTTCGCGAGCAGGCTCGCTCCCACAAGGGAATGCGATCACCTGTGGGAGCGAGCCTGCTCGCGAAGAACGATGACTCGGTATCTCAGACCACCGCCAGCCGTTGCCCACGCACGATGTCCTGCATGAAGCGCTCCGCCGGCATCGGATGGCCGAGCAGATAGCCCTGCAGCGAATCACAGCCCAGTTTGGTCAGGAAGTCCTGTTGCGCGCCGGTTTCGACACCTTCGGCGACAATCCGCAAATCCAGGGCCTGCCCCAGCGCAACAATCGCCGAGACGATTGCAGCATCATCGCTGTCGTGCTCCAGATCGCGGACGAAACCGCGGTCGATCTTCAGCTCATTGGCCGGCAGGCGCTTGAGGTACATCAGGCTGGAATAACCGGTGCCGAAGTCGTCGATCGACAGGTCGACACCCATGTCCGACAGCTCTTGCAGCACGGTCATGCTCGCATCGGCGTCGCTCATGGCCGTGGTTTCGGTGATTTCCAGAGTCAGGCTGTTGGCCGGCAGGTGATGGGTCGCCAGCGCCTTGGCCACGCTTTGCACCAGCCCGGCATGGCAGAACTGCAAGGCCGAGAGGTTCACGGCGATGCGCCAGTCGGTGTAACCGAGCACGTACCATTCGCGCATCTGCCGGCAGGCTTCGTTGAGCACCCATTCACCCATCGGAATGATCAGCCCGGTTTTCTCCGCCAGATCAATGAACTTGTCCGGCATCAACATGCCGTACAGCGGATGCTTCCAACGCAGCAGCGCTTCAGCACCGACCGGACGGCCATTGGCGGCGTCGAACTTGGGCTGGTAATGCAGACAGAACTGGTTGTGCTCGATGGCCGCGCGCAGATCCTGTAACAGTTGCAATTGTTTGCGCGCGTTGGTGTTCATCGATGCATCGAAGAAGCTGTAGCCGTTCTTGCCGCCGCCCTTGGCGTGGTACATCGCGGCGTCGGCGTTCATCAGCAGTTCCTGGGCGTTGTCACCGTTGCCCGGGTAGAGGGCAATGCCGACGCTGGCGGAAATCTGCAGATCATGTTCAGCGACGCGGAACGTGCGACCGATCAGGCTGACCTGACGCGCAGCCAGGCTCAAGGCGTCATTGGGCTCGCTCAAACGCACCAGCAGAACGAACTCATCGCCGCCGATTCGCGCAAGAGTGTCCTGGCTGCGCAAGTCTTCACGCAGACGCGCGCCGACCTCGCGCAGCAATTGGTCGCCCATGTGATGGCCGAATGCGTCGTTGACCGGTTTGAAGCCGTCGAGGTCGATGAACATCAAGGCGAAGCAGCCACCCTGCTCTTGCACCTTTTTGATCGCCTGATTGATGCGGTCGTCGAGCAGCATGCGGTTGGGCAGACTGGTCAGCGGATCGTGCAGGGCCAGTTGGGTGAGTTCGCGGTTGGCCACCGTCAGCGAGTGCGCCAGATCAGCCGTGCGCGCTTCGAGGCGGGCGTCGAGGATCGAGGTCAACAACGCAATCGACAGCACCGCCAGCGTGGTCACCACGACCAGACTGTCGAGGCCATTGCCCTTCAAGCCATTGAGCGTCGCGCCGCAGAAACTGCCGTCAGGAAATTGCGCAGCAGCCATGCCGGTGTAATGCATGCCGACAATTGCCACACCCATGATCACCGCCGCACCTGCGCGAATCAGCCGCACATAGGGCGAGTGCTGACGCAGGCGAAAGGCAATCCACAATGCCGCTGCCGAGGCGCCGACGGCGATCAGCAGGGAGGCACTGAACAGGGTCGGGTCGTAATCGATGCCCGGTGTCATGCGCAGCGCGGCCATGCCGGTGTAGTGCATGGCGCTGATGCCCGAACCCATGATCAGCGCACCGAAAGCCAGTTGCGCCAGCGGCAGTTTCGGTTGGCTGACCAGCCACAACGCGAAGCCGCAGGACAGCACCGCGATCAGCAGCGACAGCGCAGTGAGGGCGAAGTCGTAGCCCAGGTCGATCGGCAATTTGAAGGCGAGCATGCCGATGAAATGCATCGACCAGACGCCAACGCCCATCGCCAACGCCCCGCCCGCCGTCCAGAAATGCACGGCCCGGCCTTTAGCCGTGGCAATGCGCCCGGTGAGATCGAGCGCCGTGTAGGAAGCCAGAATGGCCACGCACAACGAAATGAAAACCAGGGTGAAGGAGTAGCTGCCGATGAGCATGGACGTTCTCGTGACAAGCCGAAACCGTACTGCTTCCATTCTCGGTCGGGCAAATGCGGCGATTGTACTGATTGCGCGGAAGAACGCACTGACAAAGTAACCAAATTGCCATCAAGCCGATGAAACGCTTGTTCGATCGTCCTACAAGGCTCTGCGGTGGGCTTTAACCTCACCCTGTGAAAGCGATCTCATGCCAGACAAAAATCCCCGTGGGAGCGAGCCTGCTCGCGAAGGCGTCGGCACAGCCACCATCGTAGTTGCCTGACCCACCGCTTTCGCGAGCAGGCTCGCTCCCACAGGTTCAGCGGTTGTCGCTGACGTCGAGTTGGCCGTCCCAGCCGCCGCCCAGCGCGGCGATCAGTTGCACGCTGGCGATCAGTCGGTTCTGCAGAATATTCAGCACACTGCGTTCGTTGCTCAGCGCCGTGGCTTGCACCACGACCACGTCGATATAGGCAATCAGCCCGGCCTTGTACTGGTTTTCCGTCAGGCGCAGAGAATCGCGGGCAGCATCCAGCGCTTCCTGGCGCACTGCCGCTTCGTCCTCATACACCTTGAGCTGGACCAGGTAGTTTTCCACTTCGCGGAAACCGTCGAGCACGGTCTGGCGGTAGCGCGCGACGGTTTCGTCATAGGCCGCCTCGCTGCGGTCAACCTCGGCCGAACGAATGCCGCCGTCGAACAGCGGCAGAGAAAGCTGCGGGCCGACCGACCAGAAACGGTTCGGCAGGCTGATCAGGTTTTTCGAGGTACTGCTGCTGTAGCCGCCGCTCAGGCTCAGGGTCAGGTCCGGGTAATACGCGGCTTTCGCCACGCCGACATTGGCGTTGGCGGCGATCACAGAGCGCTCTGCCGAAGCGATGTCAGGACGGCGTTCGAGCAATTGCGAAGGCAGGCTCAACGGCACTTGCGGCAGATTCGGGATGTTCTGGCTTTCGGCAATGCTGAAGTTGGCCGGGGCTTCGCCAGTGAGCACGGCAATGGCGTTTTCAAACTGTGCGCGCTGCCAGATCAGGTCGACCAGATCGGCCTGGGTGCTTTTCAACTGGGTTTGCGCCTGCGCCACCGCATCGCGCCCGGAAACCCCGGCGCGGTACTGGTTCTGCGTCATCTTCAGTGATCGCTCGTAAGCGGCAACCGTGGCTTCAAGCAAACGCTTCTGCTGATCGATGACGCGCAGTTGCAGGTAGTTCTGCACCAGCTCCGACTGCTGACTCAGACGCATCGCCGCCAGATCGGCAAAACTCGCCTGGGCGTTGGCCTCATCCGCCTCCAGCCCACGGCGCAGCTTGCCCCAGACATCGGCTTCCCAACTGACGCCCAGTTGCGCGGTGTAGGTATCACGAATACCGCTTGAGGAACTGCTCAGGCTCGAACTGCTGCTGCCGGTGCCCTGACTCGAGCGGTTCTTGCCCAGACTCAGGTCGACACTGGGGTAAAACGCCCCGCGTGCACTGCGCACCAAAGCCTGCGCCTGACGAAACTGCGCTTCGGACTGGGCGACGGTCTGGTTGGAGCTGTTGAGTTTTTCCACCAAGGCGTTGAGCTGCCGATCGCCGTACAACTCCCACCAGGCGCCCCGGGCCAGCGAGTCGCTGGGATTGGCCTGACGCCAGCCTTCGGCTTCCTTGAACTGAGCGATTTCGGCAGTTTGCGGGCGCTGGTAGTCCGGGCCGACTGCGCAAGCGCTGAGCAGCGCCACGCACAGCGACAGGCTCAATAGGCGCGAGCCGCGGACGGTGGCCAATTGGATAAGCGAACGGTCAGTCATAGCGGAGTTTCCAGAGCGGCATCAGTACGCACGCCACGCCATTTGTTGAAGCGATGGCGCAGCTTGTCGAGATAAAGGTAAACCACCGGGGTGGTGTAAAGGGTCAGGACCTGGCTGAACACCAGGCCGCCAATGATGGTCAGGCCCAGCGGCTGGCGCATTTCCGCACCCTCGGCGCGGCCGAGCAGCAACGGCAAGGCGCCGAGGATCGCCGCCAGCGTGGTCATCAGGATCGGCCGCAAGCGTTGCAGACAGGCGCTGCGGATCGACTCCAGCGGCGACAGGCCCTGATGACGCTCCAATTGCAGCGCCAGATCGATCATCAGAATGGCGTTCTTTTTCACCACGCCGATCAGCAGGAATATCCCCAGCAGGGAAATCAGGCTGAACTCGCCCCCCAATGCATAGATCGACAGCAACGCGCCAACCCCGGCCGAGGGCAAAGTCGAGAGAATGGTCAGCGGGTGAATGTAGCTTTCATACAGCACACCGAGCACCAGATACACCGCCAGCAACGCACCGAGGATCATGAACGGCTGGCTCTTCTGCGTCGCGGCGAAGGCGTCAGCGGTGCCGGCCATTTTCGCAATCACATCCTCCGGCAAACCGACCTTGGCGATCGCTCGTTCGATGGCGGCACTCCCCTGCTCCACGGTCACGCCTTCGGCCATATCAAATGAAATGCTTTCGGACGCAAACTGGCCTTCATGGCTGACGCGGTCGTTTTCCAGGCTGTTTTCGTAATGGGCGAACGTCGACAGCGGCACGCGCGCACCGTCAGCGGTAATCACCTCGACCTGCTTGAGCGTCACCGGATCCTGGGCGTATTTCGGATTGACCTCCATCACCACCTGATACTGATTGAGGCTGTCGTAGATCGTCGAAATCTGCCGCTGGCTGTAAGCGTTGTTGAGCACGGCGGTGACCATGTTCATGTCGACCCCCAGGCGCTTGGCCTGATCCCGGTCGACAATCAGTGTCACCTGCTGCGCCCCGGCACCTTCGCGGGCATCGATGGCGGTCAGCTCGGGCAAAGCGCGCAACGCGGTGACCACTTTCGGGAACCACTTGCGCAGCTCGGCGAGGTCGCCGCTTTGAAGGATGTAGGTGTATTGCGAACTGGTCTGCTCGCGGCCGCCGCCAAATTGCAGGTCCTGGTCGGCCATCAGCATCAACTGCGCCCCGGGCACCTTGGGCATTTCCTTGCGCAGACGCTCGATGACTTTCTGTGCCGACAGCTGGCGCTCCTTGATCGGTTTCAGGCGCACGATCATGAAGGCGTTGTTGGTGCCGTTGTTGCCGCCGATGAACCCGGCCACGCTTTCCACCGCTTCATCCTTGAGCACGGCGCGGCGGAAGGTTTCCATTTTCGGCTGCATGACGTTGAAGGACAGACCGTCGTCGCCACGCACGAAACCGATCAACTGGCCGGTGTCCTGCTGCGGCAGGAAGGTTTTCGGCACCACCACATACAGCGCAATGTTGACGCCAACAGTGAGCAGCAGACTGAACAAGGTCAGACGGCGATGACGCAATACCCAGTCGAGGCTGGTGGCGTATTTGCCGACCATCCAGTCGTTGGTCTTGTGGCTCCAGCGTTGCAGGCGGTTTTCCTGGCCCGGCGTGTGCGGCTTGAGCCAGCGCGCGCAGAGCATTGGCGTCAGCGTCAGGGAAACCACCAGCGACACCACGATTGCCGCCGCCAGGGTGATGGAAAATTCGCGGAACAGGCTCTCGACCAGCCCGCCCATGAACAGGATCGACAGGAACACCGCCACCAGCGAGACGTTCATCGACAGCAGGGTAAAGCCGACTTCCTTGGCCCCAAGGTACGCGGCCTGCATCGGCTTGACGCCTTCGTCGATATGCCGGGAAATGTTCTCCAACACCACGATGGCGTCGTCCACCACCAGTCCGGTGGCGAGAATCAGCGCCATCAGCGACAGGTTGTTCAGCGAGAACCCGTACAGGTACATCACCGCAAAGGTACCGACCAGCGACACCGGCACCGCCAGGGTCGGGATCAGCGAGGCGCGAAAGTTACCCAGAAACAGGTAAACCACCAGCACCACCAGGGCGACGGCGATCAGCAAGGTCATTTCGGCTTCGTGCAGCGTGGCCTTGATCACTGGCGAGCGATCCATGGCCAGATTGAGTTTGACGCTGGCCGGCAGCACCGCTTGCAGCGCGGGCAACTGCGCTTTGATCTCGTTGACCGTCTCGATGATGTTGGCGCCGGCCTGACGGTTGATCACCAGCAATACCGCCGCGTCGTCGTTGAAGAAACCGCTGTTGTAACGGTCTTCGACGCCATCGCTGACTTTCGCCACGTCCTTGAGACGCAATGCGGCGCCGTCAGCGTAGTGAATGATCAGCGACTCGTAATCCTTGGCTTTCTCCAACTGGTCGTTGGCCTGGATCTGCCACAGGCGCTCGCCGTCCTCGACCGAGCCCTTGGGCCGGCGCACGTTAGCGTCGGCGATGGTCTTGCGCACATCGTCGAGGGCCACGCCGTACTGGTTCAGCGCCTGCGGTTCGAGTTCGATGCGCACCGCCGGCAGCGAACTGCCACCGATCTGTACTTCACCGACGCCCTGCACTTGCGACAGGCTTTGCGAGAGGATGGTCGAGGCCAGGTCGTAGAGCTGGCCTTTTTCCAGCACATCCGAAGTCAGCGACAGCACCATGATCGGCGCCTGCGACGGATTGACCTTTTTATACGTCGGCATGCTGCGCATCCCGCTCGGCAGCAGATTGCGCGAGGCGTTGATCGCCGCCTGCACTTCCCGCGCCGCGCCGTTGATGTCGCGGTCGAGGTCAAACTGCAGAATCACCCGCGTCGAACCCTGACTGGAGCGGCTGCTCATGGTGTTGACACCGGCAATCGCACCGAACGACCGCTCCAGCGGCGTCGCCACCGTCGAAGCCATCACCTCGGGACTTGCGCCCGGCAGACTGGCCTGGACGACAATCACCGGGAAATCCATCTGCGGCAACGGCGATACCGGCAACAGCCCGAAGCTGACCCCACCGAGCAACATGATTGCCAGGGAGAGCAGCATGGTTGCCACGGGGCGTTTGATGAAAGGGCCGGAGAGGTTCATCGACTCTTGTTCTCCCCGCATACCTCTGTGGGAGCGAGCCTGCTCGCGAATGCGCCCTTACCTTCAACTTTGGCAGTGACTGACCTCCCGCTTTCGCGAGCAGGCTCGCTCCCACAGGGGAGATATATTCCGACAGTCATACCGCGACCTCTTCACCTTCGGCTTTGGATTTGCCAAAGCGCCTTCCGAGGCGGTCGAAGTACAGGTAAATCACCGGTGTGGTGAACAGCGTCAACACCTGGCTCACCAACAAGCCGCCGACCATCACCAGACCCAACGGCTGACGCAGTTCCGCGCCAGACCCCGTGGCCAGCATCAGCGGCACTGCGCCGAACAACGCTGCCAGTGTGGTCATCAGAATCGGCCGGAAGCGCAGCAGCGCCGCTTGATAGATCGCCTCTGCCGGGGCCATGCCCTGGGTGCGTTCGGCGTCGAGGGCGAAGTCGATCATCATGATCGCGTTCTTCTTGACGATACCGATCAACAGAATGATGCCGATGATCGCGATCATGCCCAGGTCGTTGCCACTGAGCAGCAACGCCAGCAAGGCACCGACTGCGGCGGACGGCAAGGTCGAAAGAATGGTGATCGGGTGGATGTAGCTCTCGTAGAGCACGCCGAGGACGATGTACATGGTCACCACCGCCGCCAGAATCAGCAGCAAGGTGCTCGACAGCGAAGCCTGGAACGCCTGCGCCGCGCCCTGGAACTGAGTCTGCACGCCGACCGGCATGCCGATGTCCTGCTGCACCTGCTCGATGATGTCCACAGCGTGCCCCAACGCCACGCCCGGCGCGAGGTTGAACGACATCATCACCGCCGGGAACTGGCCGATGTGAGTGATCGCCAATTGCGCCTGACGCTCTTCAACATGCGCCAGACTCGACAGGCGTACCTGCGCGCCGTCGGTGGTCTTGACGTGAATCTGATCCAGCGCCTGCGGGCCGATCTTCTCCCCGGCCTGGGCTTGCAGCACCACGCGGTACTGGCTGGCCTGGGTGTAAATGGTCGAAATCTGCCGCTGGCCGAAGGCGTCGTACAGCGCATCGGTGATATTCGCCACCGACACGCCAAGGCGCGATGCGGCGTCGCGGTCGATCACCAGATAGACCTGCAAGCCTTTGTCCTGCAGATCACTGGCCACGTCGGTCAACTCCGGACGCTGGGCCAGGGCTTCGACCAGACGGCCACTCCACTGGCTGAGCAATTCCGAGTCCGGCGAGGACATGCTGAACTGGTACTGGGTGCGGCTGACCCGATCCTCGATGGTCAGGTCCTGCACCGGCTGCATGAACAGCCGAATGCCGACCAGTTTGTCCAGTTGTGGTTGCAGGCGTGCGATCACTTCGCTGGCCGTCAGATCGCGCTCGCCATGAGGCTTGAGGTTGATCAGCAAGCGGCCGCTGTTGAGCGTGGCGTTGTCGCCGTCGACGCCAATGTAGGACGACAGGCTCTGCACCGCCGGATCTTCAAGAATGATCTTCGCCAGTTGCTGCTGCCGCTCGCCCATCGCCGCGAAGGAGATCGACTGCGGCGCTTCGGAAATACCCTGAATCACCCCGGTGTCCTGCACCGGAAAGAAACCCTTCGGCACGATCACGTAAAGGAATACGGTCAACGCCAGCGTGCCGATGGCGACCAGCAAGGTCAGCGGCTGATGCTTGAGCACCCAGCGCAGCATCCGCCCGTATTCCTTGATCATCCAGTCGATGAACGCACCGCTGGCGCGGTAGAAACGGCCTTGCTCGTGTTCTTGCGGTTCACGCTTGAGCAGGCGCGCGCACATCATCGGCGTCAGGGTCAGCGACACCACCAGGGAAATCAGGATCGCCACCGCCAGGGTAATGGCGAACTCGCGGAACAGGCGCCCTACCACGTCGGCCATGAACAGCAGCGGAATCAGTACGGCGATCAGCGACAGGGTCAGGGAAATCAGGGTGAAGCCGATCTGTTTCGCGCCCTTGAGCGCGGCCTGCATCGGGCTGTCACCCTCTTCGATGAAGCGCGAAATGTTCTCGAGCATGACGATGGCGTCGTCGACCACGAAGCCGGTGGCAATGGTCAGCGCCATCAACGTCAGGTTGTTCACCGAGAAACCGGCGAGGTACATCACGCCGAAGGTGCCGATCAGCGACAGCGGCACGGCGACCGAGGGAATGATCGTCGCACTGGCGCGGCGCAGAAACAGGAACGTGACCATGACCACCAGCGCGATAGCGATCAGCAGTTCGTGTTGCACGTCGGTGACCGAGGCACGGATGGTCTGGGTGCGATCCGTCAGCACCGTGACGTCGAGGCCGGCCGGCAGGTTGTCGGTGATGCTCGGCAGCAAGGCCTTGATGCGGTCGACCACTTCGATAACGTTGGCGCCTGGCTGACGCTGGATGTTGAGCAGCACCGCCTGATTCTGGTTGGCCCACGCGGCCAGACGCTCGTTCTCGGCGCCATCGACGATTTCCGCGACGTCCTTGAGCCGCAACGGTGCGCCGTTCTTGTAGGTCAGGATGAGGTTGGCGTAGTCCTCGGGCGAGGTCAGTTGGTCGTTGGCATCGAGCATCGACACCCGGGTCGGGCCGTCGAAGTTGCCTTTCGGCTGGTTGACGTTGGAGGCGCCGATCAGCGTGCGCACGTCCGACAGGTTGAGGCTGTTGGCCGCCAGCGCTTCGGGGTTGACCTTGATCCGCACGGCCTGGCGCTGGCCACCGGCAATGCTGACCATGCCGACGCCGCTGATCTGGGCGATTTTCTGCGCCATGCGCGTATCGACCAGATCATTGAGCTTGGGCAGCAGCATGGTTTTCGAGGTGATGGCCAAGGTCAGAACAGGCGTGTCCGCCGGGTTGACCTTGTTGTACACCGGCGGTGCCGGCAGGTCGGTCGGCAGCAGGTTGGTCGCGGCGTTGATCGCGGCTTGCACCTGCTGTTCGGCGACGTCCATGTTGATGTCGAGGCTGAAACGCAGGGTCAGCACCGAAGCGCCGCCGGAGCTGGTCGAGGCCATTTGTGTGAGGCCCGGCATCTGCCCGAACTGGCGTTCAAGCGGCGCGGTGACGGCGCTGGTCATCACGTCCGGACTGGCGCCGGGGTACAGGGTCATGACGCGGATGGTCGGATAATCGACCTGCGGCAAGGCCGAAACCGGCAGCAGGCGATAAGCGATCAGGCCGGCCAGAACAATGGCCAGCATGCTCAGGGTGGTGGCTACCGGACGGAGGATGAACAGCCGCGAAATGTTCATGCGCCCTTCTTGGCCTTATCGGCTGTGGTCGCATCGGGATTGGCGGCAGATTTGCCTTGCAGGTGTTCGGTCGGCGAGGTCGGCACTTCGCTGCTGTCATTGACCACTTCGACTTCGCTGCCCTCCTTCAGGCGATCGGTGCCTTCAAGCACAACGCGATCACCCGCGGCGAGGCCTTCGGTGACCACGGTGTTGTCACCGTCGCTGGCACCGATTTTCAGTTGGCGAATGGTGACTTTCTTGTCGCCGTCCAGCGCATAGACAAAGGTGCCATTGGTGCCGAACTGAATCGCTGCCGACGGTGCCAGCACTACACCTTTGAGCGTGTCGGCCAGCAAATGAACGTTGACG
Organism: Pseudomonas sp. FP1762; assembly: GCF_030687105.1. Lineage (NCBI taxonomy): Bacteria > Pseudomonadati > Pseudomonadota > Gammaproteobacteria > Pseudomonadales > Pseudomonadaceae > Pseudomonas > Pseudomonas sp. FP1762. The sequence continues at coordinate 2,941,525 of NZ_CP117458.1, read as the reverse complement.
AACTGATTGGGGAACAGCGACTGGTCGCGGTTATCGTAACGGGCCTTGAATTTCAGGGTGCCGGTGGCAACGTCGATCTGGTTGTCCAAGCTTTGCAGCACGCCAGTGGCTTGCAGCTTGGTGTCGCCGCGATCCCACGCTTCGGCAGGCAACTTGGCGCCACTGCGGTAACGGGCGAGCACGGTGTCGAGGCTGTTCTCCGGCAAGGTGAAGGCCACGCTGATCGGTTGCGTCTGGGTGATCACTGCTAGGAACGTCGTGTCATTAGCGGCGACGAGGTTGCCGACGTCGACCTGACGCAGACCGACGCGACCGGCAATCGGTGCGCGGATCTTGGTGAATTCGAGATTGAGCTTGGCGTCGTTGACCGCCGCCTGATTGGTCTTGACCGTGCCCAGGTACTGGCCAACCAGCGCTTCGGCGGTGTCGAGGGTCTGTTTGGCGATGCTGTCTTCTTTATACAGACCGCGGTAACGCTCGACGTCGACCTGGGCGTTTTTCAGTTGCGCCTGATTCTGCAGCAACGTGCCTTCGGCCTGGAGCAAAGCGTTCTGGTAAGGACGCGGATCGATCTCGGCCAACAGGTCGCCCGCCTTGACCATCTGCCCTTCTTCGAAATGAATCTTTACCAGTTCGCCGCCCACGCGGCTGCGCACGTTGATGGTATTGAGCGCGGTAACCGTGCCCAGTGCCTTGTAATACAGCGGGAAGTCGCCCTTCACCGCCGGCGCCACACGCACCGGAATCGGCCCGGTACCGCCGCCGAAGCCGGGCCGCATCATTCCCGAGCGGCCGGTATGCCCAGCGGCCGCTTTGTCGCCTCCCGCCTTGTCAGCAGAGCCGGCGGGCCAGAATTTCCAGCACAGGACAGCGATGACCAACAGGACCAGCAGGCTGATCAGCCAGCGACGGGATTTGCGGGGGGACGATTGCATGGAGTTATTGACCATTGGGCGCGTGGGCTTCTATTACGGGAGGCTGAACGATAAGCACTGAGTGGATTTAAGCAAAGCAGCTTTACCGGCAATTTACCTTCCACTTACGTTTCAAGGTGTGAGGCAAAACCCTGATACACAAATGAAAACGGCCTGGACAGGGCCAGGCCGTTAACAATTGTAAAAGCCTTACTTGAGAACGGACAGTGCCGCTTCGTAGTTAGGCTCCTCAGCGATTTCCTTGACCAGTTCGCTGTGCAGGACGGTGTCGTTTTCATCCAGCACCACAACCGCGCGAGCGGTCAGGCCTTTCAGCGGGCCGTCAGCGATGGCCACGCCATAGTTTTCGATGAACTCGCTGCCGCGCAGAGTCGACAGGTTCTGTACGTTTTCCAGACCTTCAGCACCGCAAAAGCGTGCTTGGGCGAATGGCAGGTCAGCGGAGATGCACAGCACCACGGTGTTGCTGATGTCGTTGGCCTGGGCGTTGAACTTGCGCACGGAGGTGGCGCAGGTCGGGGTGTCGACGCTTGGGAAAATGTTCAGGACTTTGCGCTTGCCGGCGAAGTCTTGCAGGGTGACGTCGGACAAATTGCCGGCTACCAGGGAAAAGGCTGGCGCCTTGGAACCGGCTTGTGGCAACTGGCCGTTGACTTGAACCGGATTGCCTTTGAGGGTGACTTGAGCCATGACTTGAGTCCTTCTGTTTTTTGATTGGAAAGCATGCAAGAGGCGGAAGTTAACCACGAAATCGGCTGACGACCTATGCCCTGTTGGAAATTGTTGGGTGCTGAACGGTGACATTGTATACAACCCACCGCAGCTTCCCTGTAGGGCTGAGCCTGCTAGCAAAAGCGTTGTGCCAGGCAGCACATTCGAAACTGATACACCGAAATGCGAGCAGGCTCACTCCCATACTGAATACGAGTCCAGTGTGGGAGCGAGCCTGCTCGCGAAAAGGCAACCGGCCTTACTGCATCATTTGGCTTCAGATTTGAGTTTCAGATACGACTGATGCAGATCGCTCGCCCAGCCATCGATCACCGCTTTCATGTCGTCGGCTTTCATCACCTGGGAAGAGTTTTCCAGCGGTTTGCCGGTACCTTTGCGCACTACCTGCGCGATGACATGATTGGTCGCGCCGTCCATGAATACCGCTTCGGTGGCCAGCGTGGTTTCCTGGTCGCGGATGCCAGAGGCCGTACTTACCGCTGCGGCGACCAGTGCGATCGGGATCACTTCATAGACTTGCAGGCCTTCGGTCTTGCTGCTGACTGCGGTAATCGCCGGACGCACCACAATTACGCCCGGCCCGGGACCTGCGGCCAACGGCAGCGATTTGCCGAGTTCGCGCTTGAGCGCCTGATCGTAATAACTGGTTATGCCATTGAGAGTCTGCTGGGGGATTTTCTCGGTGGCTTGCGGCTTCGGGTAGAGCTGGCTTGGCTCTACGTAAACGCTGGTGAATTTATTGATGTCGAGTTTCGGGTCCATCCAGCGCATCACCTCGGCACCAGAGGGTGACTTGGCCTCCTTCAGCTGGCTGTAATCCTTGAGAAAGCCGGAATACTGGTCAGGCTCGACGGTTTTGCTGGAACAACCCACCACGCCAAGGGTGGCAATGCACAGCGTGCCCATCACGACGGCTAGCTTCATGCTGTAATTCCTTTGAGAAGGCCAAGACATTTTGCATAGGGGAGATACAGGTATAGCCAAAACCCCGGCAAATGCGATGGCCAATTGCAAAGTTCACATCCGACAGCGCGTGTGCCTCGCCAACCGGTATTACCAGGACGATGTCTCGCCACTGCGCAACGCCATCTCTCGCCGGCTATTGGCGCGCATCGCCTTGATCAGCGATACCGTTCCCACCAGCAGAATCGCCGCACCAAACAAGAAGTCGATGTTGTATAGCTGGAAATCTTCCACCGGCCCGATCAGCAATGTACGCACCACCGCAATTCCCACCAACGTCGCGAGAAAGTCGATCCCCGGTTCATCGCGGTAGAACACCAGCATCAGTGGCAGGCACAGCACCAGCAGAAGCAACAGCACCACGACCTTGAACGAGCCTTTGCGTTCGACGCTGAACGCGCACTCATGCGCCCCGTACGGCTTGTAGTCCTCATCGCGGATCATCGAGTTTTTCTCGTTGATGTAGTCGGCGCGGTTGTACTTCTGGATCGGCGTAAAGGTGTTGGACATCTCCATCAGCGTGGTGATGTTCTTGAAGCGCAAGTCGATGCGCTCGCTGCCCTTGAGGTAATACAGCACCGGTTTATAGCCGTAGCGATAGGTATCGAAGGGGAACGCGGCAGTCTGAGCGTGCACGCCGATTGCGCGAGGCTCAAGTTCGGCGAAGGCGCTTTTATTGGTCGACGAGAGGTTGCGGCTCAGCGGCTGCACCTTGACCTGCTCGAGGAAGATCGGCGTGACGCCGAACGACCACTGCAGCGGTTCCAGACGCAGGCGTAGTTCGTTGCGGCCCAGGTCGTAGCGGTTGAAGGTTCGTTCGGAAACCACCAGCGAGCCGCCAACCATGAATTCGCCGCGCAGGTTGTTGGTGACGCGCAAGGTCAGTTGATCCTTGCCCAGCAACGCCGCTTCACTGGTCGGCGGCGTGCCGCACCACGCGGTGCTTTCGCCGACACCGCCGAGCTGGCCGTTGCGGTTTTCCTTGAATACATAAAAGTAACTGGCCCACAGCGTCAGCAGCAAAAGCGACGCCGTGAGACCGAGGATTTTTTTACCCGGACTCACTGATCAGACTCCCTTCTTCGGTTCCATCGTCCAGCCGAAAACCCGCTGGCGACGGCGACTCTACCAAAAGGCCATCAGTGACCCAAGGGAAAATGCCGGATTGGCACCGAACCTAAGGGTTTCCCCGGTCTACGCCTCACTCCTCCTGCGGATGTGGCGCTGGCCCGGCGTCATGCTCAGATTGCTTGAGGGCTCAGGTGATGGAGATGCTTTTTGATGCGCTGGGCGTGATGTTTTTGTGGCTGGCGGCGGGCTGCCCTCACCCTAGCCCTCTCGCAGAGGGAGAGGGGACTGACCGAAGTGTTTGTAGGACTCACGTCGACCTGAAATATCGCGTCGAGCTCAAGTTTTGAACATCACTCGGTCTGCCCCCTTTCCCCCTCGCCCCCTTGGGGGAGAGCGCTGGGGTGAGGGGGTAAGCTTTTGATCTTAACCGCGATCGCGAGGTATCAGGCTCTGCAATTGCTGAGCAAGGAAATCGGCGTCGAAGGCAAACGTATCCGGATCCTTCAAGCCATTGGTCTTGCGCCACTGCCATGCGCCATCCGCCAGGCCAACCAGGGAAATGCTCCCGTACCGCGCCGCCGTCAGCCCCATCACTGCCAAAGAAATCTGCCCGCCGCTGCCCATCACATCCGGCACAAATTCCACCGGTTTGCCGGCAATCACAATGCTCAATTTTTCCGTCTTGAACGTCGAGGTTTCCACCGGCACGCTCGGCCCGGATGCGACATACGCCTCGCGACTGACCTCCAGCAGATTGGGCGCCTTGACCGGTTCAAGCCATTGTTCGATCTGGTCGAACAGCGCGCCAATCCGAGCCGCCCAAGCAGCCGATTGCGTGGTGAACAGTTGCTTCTTGTGCGCTTCGCTTTCGGCATAGTGGCGCAGCATCTCGCCCAGTTGCTGTACGTCGTTCATTGCGGTGTTCCTCGGAAAGGGCCTGCGAAGGGTGATAGTGGCAGATCCCCGGCGCGGCGTACGTTTAGTTCTTGCAGATGCACAGTTGCGGGAAAGATCGGCGGTACAGTCAGTCGGTACTGGCGTCGAGTCTCGAACAGAAGGAAACTTCAGGCAGCCCTGAATGCTCGACACTGACATTTGCTTGAGGAAATCCAATGCGCACCATCGGCCTTATCGGCGGCATGAGCTGGGAGTCCAGCGCCGAATACTATCGCCTGATCAACCAACAGGTTCGCGAGCGCCTCGGCCCGTTGCGCTCGGCGCAGTTGCTGATGTACAGCGTCGATTTCGGTCCGGTCGAACAGGCCCAGCACGCCGGGCGCTGGGACGATGCAGCGGCGATTCTGGTGGATGCCGCGCGCAGGCTTGAAGCCGGTGGCGCAGAATGCGTGGTGCTGTGTACCAACACCATGCACAAGGTCGCCGAGCAGATTCAGGCCGCGATCAGCATTCCGTTTTTGCACATTGCCGAACCCGCCGCGCAGGCTGCACTGGAAATCGACGCGCGCACCGTCGGGTTGCTCGGCACCGCGTTCACCATGGAGCAGGACTTCCTCAAGCAGCGTCTGATCGCCCAAGGCCTGACAGTGCTGGTGCCGGATGATGCCGAGCGCAAAGAGGTGCACCGGATCATCTACGACGAACTCTGCGTGGGTGTGATCAGCGAACAATCGCGAAAAATCTACCAAGGCGTCATCGAATCCCTGACCGCCCGTGGCGCCCAAGCGATCATCCTCGGCTGCACCGAAATCGGTCTGCTGATCAAACCCGAACACAGCGCCCTGCCCCTGCTCGACACTACCGAGCTGCATGCGCAGTCGGCAGTGGCGTTCGCACTGGGCGACTGACTCAGGGTTTCGACGAACCGCGCAGACGGGCCATGCTCAACGTGTCGACCCACTGTCCGTCGCGCACCGCGTAATCACGCAACAGCCCTTCGGTCTCGAAACCGAACTTGCGGTAGAGGCCGATGGCTGCCTCGTTATCGGCGTAGACCGTGAGTTCGACGCGGTGCAGATTCATCCAGTTATCGGCGACCTCCAGCGCCGCCGCCAACAACATCGATCCGACGCCCTTGCCCTGCCAAGCCGCCCCGACTGCCATGCCGAAGCTGCCGGCGTGGGCGCGGCGCATGCGGGAATAAGCTTCCAGGCCCAGATTGCCGATCACCACGCCTTGGTCCAGGGCAACCAGTTTCAGCGCACGTTCGTTATCAGCCTGAAGTCGCTGGCGCCAGACCTCGGTGGATTGAAACGGCATTTGCAGCACTTGCCGTGCAACGACGAGGTCGTTGTAAAGCGCGGTGATACCTTCGAGGTGGGATTCGTTGGAGCGTTCGAGATGGATCGTGGAGGTTGGGTCTGACATGGGATCGGTCCTTGATCAGCGTGTGGCTGGTCACTCTAAACCGCTGATCTGGAATCTGGCGAGATGAAATTGTGGGAGCGAGCCTGCTCGCGAAAGCGACCTCATAGCCAACACCTGCTTCCCGGCAAAAACGTCTACCGTGCTGTCGCCAATTTTTTGTTTTTTAAACGCCGCTGTTTAAATGACACCTGCTGACACGCCTTCCAGGCTACAAATCCTTGCGTCGTTGTCTACAGCCAAGCCAGAATCCGCCGGCTTGTGCGCCTTGGGGGCGGGTTCTATTGTGGTGCGGTCGCTGACGAATCAGCGATCGGGTCTCGCAGCCCGTCGATCTCTGGACGCACAACACCCGCTGTTTTTATGGCGGCTGTACGTGGGAGACCTTCGGGTCTGCCGGTTCTAGAGTCCCGGTCTGCGACCCGCGTACAGCTGCCACCAACCATTTCGTATCGCAGCGAAAGGTGGCGGCTCCGTCGACTCTAGGAGCTTCACCATGATCAAACCCACACCCAACCCACCCCAAACCGACCCCACCTCTCCCTACGAATCCCTCGACTCAAAAAAACTTCACCAAGCCGCCGACCGCGCCCTCGACCACTACTTCTGCCCACCCGGCTCCACCCCGCCGCCCTTCAGCCCCCGCGCCATGTACGCCGTCACCGCCGACACCAAAAACGAAGACCTTCTGGCCAACGCCTGCGAAACCCTCGCCTCAGCGAAAACCATCGCCCAGGAATTCGCCGGATTGGTCAAGCCATCCCAGCGCCGAACGCTGATGGGGATTGCGCAGTTGATCATGCTCGGCGAACTGGCGGTGAATCGGGTGCTTGATAATCTGGAGTTGCCGCAGTAGCGGGCCTTTGATGATCGTTCCCACGCTCTGCGTGGGAATACCTCAAGGGACGCTCCGCGTTCCAGCTCTGGTGGGGACGCAGAGCGTCCCGGGCTGCATTCCCACGCAGAGCGTGGGAACGATCAACGCGTAAGCAATGAAGATTCCTGTGGGAGCGAGCCTGCTCGCGAAAGCGTCGGAGCAGTCAGCATTGCAACCGAACATTACGACAAATTCGCAAGCAGGCTCGCTTCCGCAACTGCCGCGCGGACAAGATCCGGCAAGACCGCTCGTCTGAATACCGCCTGTACCTGTCAGATCTGACAGGTGTGCTTTTTTTCAAACTGGAGTGAGATGGATCCCATTCAATGCACGGCACGGCACGGCACGGCAAAATTCTCAGGGAGCGCTTCCATGGATATCCAGTCTTCGATTTTCAACGAATTGTTTGTCTTGTATCCGGTCATCATCAGGGGCTGGGTCACACCGGTGAAGCCGCAGGGCATTGCCCAAGGCGGGATTCCCAAGGTGCTTTACGATGGCGAGACGCAGGGTCTGGAATGTCTGATAGATCCGTGGACGGAAATGCAGCTCGCTTCCTGGACCATGGCCGCTGATGACCGCGTCGATCTGTACGTCAACGACAACCCTACTCCCGCAACGGGCAAGACCGTTGCCCCGGGCGAAGAACAACAGCGGGTGCGCTTGTACTTGCCCCACGGCTGGCTCAATCAGGGCGTCAATCGCCTGTATTACAAGGTCACGCGCGTAGGAGGTAACGATGAATCGTCTCGGGACACGCTAGCCCTCTACCATTTGCGTCTGCCGGAATCTCTGGATCTGATCATTCCGCCGGAAGTAGTACGTGAAGGCGTGGGGCCGGAGCTCGCCGCACGAGGTGTGACATTTGCGTTTACTTACACCAACCGACGCCACTTCGACTCCATCGTTTTTGCGCTCGGCGATACCACCGTGCGCTTCGACGTGCCCGACGCGCCGGCCCCGGTCAACCTGACGCTGTTCACCGATACCTTCCAGCGTGCCGGTGACAATCCGAATGCTGTGGCGGAATTCAGAGTATTTGACCAATTGGGCAATGCCGTCATGTCAGGTGAAAAGCGCGTGGACATTCACCTCGGTCGCCTTTCTCTGCTGGCACCACCGTCCGTGGCATGAACGGCAATCAGTTCAGTCCGACCACTCCGGAAATCAGAGTCCTAGTACCGCAGGGTTCGTTACTGCCCACCGACACGTTGTGGGTGAACTGGCAAGGCGCGACGGCTGTCCCTGAAGGCTCCTACCCAAGCCCACCTCGGCTGGTCAGTGCCGGCCTGGAGATTGCGGTACCGCGCTCGGTGCTCGCCTACAGCCTGGGCCAACGGGTTGCAGTCAGTTATTTTATCGACCGCGACGACAAACCCGTGGAGTCGGCTGTGTTGCTGCTGGACATTCTGCCGCTGCCGGCAACCGCTTTGAACTCCCCGAAAATTGTCGAGGCCGATGCCAACAATTTTCTCGACATAACGGCGCTTGGCACCAAAAACGCAACCATTCATGCGCTGCTGCATACCTTGATTGAAGCCGAACAGCCCTGCTGGCTGCGGCTAGAGGGCAAGAAGGCGGACGGCACTGCACATGACTTGACTCTCTGGGCTGGGTTGCCAGCTAGAGTCAACAGCACTTGGATCAACCAGGGTTTCTGGCCACAGACACTGGCAAACAGTTATCTCGTTCAATTGGGGCATGGCACGACGCTGACGCTTAAATACCTGGTGGCGCTGGACAAGAGCAATATCGAAACGAACGCAGTGAAATTTCCGAATCGGGTTTACACGATCAAGTCTGTAGAACTGGTTGTGCCGACACTGGACAGGGTATTGGACTCGAACGGTGAGGAAGTGCTGGAAGGGGGATGGACGGTCAGCACTAGCTTAACGTTGTCGGGAACTGCCAGTAAGGGACTGGATATCGAGGTGTTCGATGATGATGGGTCGAGCACGGTTGCCAAAGGCCGAGCGACGGCGGATCCGCTGACGGGAATCTGGACACGGGAAGTAACTGTTGCTGAAGGGAAGCACCGGTTATTTGCGAGATCGTTGTATCACAGTGGTGAGGTGGATTCTGACGCGCGGAGTTTTACGGTGACAGCGGATGTTGCGCCGACGATTGATTCGGTTAAAGGCTCTCCGAGTGGCAATGACATTAGTCATGGAGGCGTCATCGTTGAAACGGCTGTGGACCTCACTGGCACAGCGGCGAAGGGCGAGAAAGTCCAGATTCTGGACAATGGCGAGTATGTAGCAGAATCCTCAGCGGATACCAATACGGGCAAATGGGTTCTGGAAATCACAGGGCTGACAGAAAAAAAACATAGTTTTACGGCAGAGGTGAAGTACGGCCCAGGACAAAGCTCAGCCACATGGACGCTTACGGTAACGGCGCTGGTGATACCCTCCCTAACTAATATAATTGACGATATGGGTATGGACATTCCCAGCGGCCAAACTACCGCAAGCACGACATTGACACTCAAGGGCAAGGCAAGCAAGGGTTTGAAGGTTGAAATATTTGATGATAATGGTACGAGCGTTGAATCAAAAGGCGATGCCACAGCCGAGGCGTTAAATGGCACGTGGATGCTGCGACTGTTTGACCAGCAACTGGGTGCTCACAACTTCCACGCCAAATCCAAATACAGCGACGGCCATGTATCAAATTTCCACAAATTAACAATCGTTAACTATGTAGAAGAAACCTTTGATGACTTGCCTACCGGGCCTGCAACGGAAACTCCGACCATGTTTATATCTGGAACCGTTAGCATCCAAAAGAATTACCACTTCGCACCTGGTTACCCGACAGGTCACGCACTTACATCAGGCAGCTTCATTTACGAAAATCAAACATGCCGCATGCAACTTAAAAGGAGCTATAAAAGAATCACACTATTAATGCACTCTTCCAGCATCAGAGCACCTGGACATATACGCATTTATCGAGACAATACATTAATAAAAACCATACCAATCCATTACCTTGCCGGCAACACATCGGACTCACTCCAACTTACAGAAGAAGGAGGAATTGACCTTGTAGAAATTTATGGAAGTTATCTGGGGACGGTAGGTGCCTTTCAAATTGACAGCGTCCGAATGTATAAGTAATCGTTGGCACATCATGCAGATTTGCCGCGATGACTGCGATTTATTAAGTAATGGATATGGTGGTTGGGCTGACGTCATCGGGTGCACAAAAGGGACAGATTTAATTAACCAGTGATTGATGATCGTTCCCACGCTCTGCGTGGGAACGATCAACGCGTAAGCAATGAAGATTCCTGTGGGAGCGAGCCTGCTCGCGAAAGCGTCGGAGCAGTCAGCATTGCAACCGAACATTACGACAAATTCGCAGGCTGGCTCGCTCCCACAACAACCGCGCAAACAAGAGCCGGCTCGACCGCTCGTCTGAATACCGCCTGTACCTGTCAGATCTGACAGGTGTGCTTTTTTTCAAACTGGAGTGAGATGGATCCCATTCAATGCACGGCACGGCACGGCACGGCACGGCACGGCACGGCAAAATTCTCAGGGAGCGCTTCCATGGATATCCAGTCTTCGATTTTCAACGAATTGTTTGTCTTGTATCCGGTCATCATCAGGGGCTGGGTCACACCGGTGAAGCCGCAGGGCATTGCCCAAGGCGGGATTCCCAAGGTGCTTTACGATGGCGAGACGCAGGGTCTGGAATGTCTGATAGATCCGTGGACGGAAATGCAGCTCGCTTCCTGGACCATGGCCGCTGATGACCGCGTCGATCTGTACGTCAACGACAACCCTACTCCCGCAACGGGCAAGACCGTTGCCCCGGGCGAAGAACAACAGCGGGTGCGCTTGTACTTGCCCCACGGCTGGCTCAATCAGGGCGTCAATCGCCTGTATTACAAGGTCACGCGCGTAGGAGGTAACGATGAATCGTCTCGGGACACGCTAGCCCTCTACCATTTGCGTCTGCCGGAATCTCTGGATCTGATCATTCCGCCGGAAGTAGTACGTGAAGGCGTGGGGCCGGAGCTCGCCGCACGAGGTGTGACATTTGCGTTTACTTACACCAACCGACGCCACTTCGACTCCATCGTTTTTGCGCTCGGCGATACCACCGTGCGCTTCGACGTGCCCGACGCGCCGGCCCCGGTCAACCTGACGCTGTTCACCGATACCTTCCAGCGTGCCGGTGACAATCCGAATGCTGTGGCGGAATTCAGAGTATTTGACCAATTGGGCAATGCCGTCATGTCAGGTGAAAAGCGCGTGGACATTCACCTCGGTCGCCTTTCTCTGCTGGCACCCACCGTCCGTGGCATGAACGGCAATCAGTTCAGTCCGACCACTCCGGAAATCAGAGTCCTAGTACCGCAGGGTTCGTTACTGCCCACCGACACGTTGTGGGTGAACTGGCAAGGCGCGACGGCTGTCCCTGAAGGCTCCTACCCAAGCCCACCTCGGCTGGTCAGTGCCGGCCTGGAGATTGCGGTACCGCGCTCGGTGCTCGCCTACAGCCTGGGCCAACGGGTTGCAGTCAGTTATTTTATCGACCGCGACGACAAACCCGTGGAGTCGGCTGTGTTGCTGCTGGACATTCTGCCGCTGCCGGCAACCGCTTTGAACTCCCCGAAAATTGTCGAGGCCGATGCCAACAATTTTCTCGACATAACGGCGCTCGGCACCAAAAACGCAACCATTCATGCGCTGCTGCATACCTTGATTGAAGCCGAACAGCCCTGCTGGCTGCGGCTTGAGGGTAAGAAGGCTGATGGCACTGCGCATAATCTGACGATCTGGGCAGGATTACCGGCCAAGGTCAACAGCACTTGGATCAGGCAAGGCTTCTGGCCGAAGTCGCTGGCTAACAGCTATCTCGTGCAATTGGGGCATGGCACGACACTGACGCTTAAGTACCTGGTGGCGCTGGACAAGAGCAATATCGAAACGAACGCAGTGAAATTTCCGGATCGGGTTTACACGATCAAGTCTGTAGAACTGGTTGTGCCGACACTGGACAGGGTATTGGACTCGAACGGTGAGGAAGTGCTGGAAGGGGGATGGACGGTCAGCACTAGCTTAACGTTGTCGGGAACTGCCAGTAAGGGACTGGATATCGAGGTGTTCGATGATGATGGGTCGAGCACTGTTGCCAAAGGGCGAGCGACGGCCGACCCGCTGACGGGGATCTGGACACGAGAAGTAACTGTTGCTGAAGGGAAGCACCGGTTATTTGCGAGATCGTTGTATCACAGTGGTGAAGTTGATTCAGGCGCGCGGAGTTTTACGGTGACAGCGGATGTTGCGCCGACGATTGATTCGGTTAAAGGCTCGCCCAGCAACGTCGAAATACCTGAAGGAGGTTCAACGTCGGATACAAGTGTGACGCTGACAGGGAAAGCAGCCAACGGATTGAAAGTGAATATTCTGGACGGATTGACCTCCATTGGCGGCCCCACAGCCGATCCTGCCGATGGTGTTTGGACGATGACAGCCACTTTCAGCGTAGGCCTCCATGAAATCACCGCTGAGGCAGCGTATGGCTCAGGCAATAAGTCCGCAGTCAGAAAATTCAATGTTGTGGCTGCGCTGACCATCGACGAAAGTGTTATGAATCTAGACGCAGTGAAATTCGTACAAAGCTACGGCTGGGGCACTAAAGAAGTTCCCGGAAACGTTCTGACTCGTCAGGCACAAGGTGGCACTCCACCCTACACCTATCAATCAGATAATCCGGCCGTGGTTTCAGTGACATCTACAGGAAAGGTTACCGGATTAAAAAATGGCACAACAACGATTCGAGTGCGCGATGTCTCAGGCGCCGCCGTTTCGTTTAGTGTGAATGTTAAAAACGTTTATCGAATCACCAAGGGAAGTACGACGTATATCGGCGATCCTGGAGGCATTGCCGCGCAGCAATGGATCGGAAGCCAAGGTGGCCTCCATCTCGGCCAAATCCACAACGTTTGGCACGCCGCAACCCTTAACGCTAACTTCACAAACGTTTTCGGCGATTTGTTCGAGAGCATTCAATGGGGAAGCCCATTGTCATCGTGGGTGTACACTCACGGTCTCCCCAATGGGACTAGGTATATGTCCTGGTCAAATGGCATATCCTTTCACACCGGGACCTTTGCCCCCCCATTTCGGGCACTGTTCGTTGTCCCGACATGATGGTTGAAACTGTCCAATCGGCTTATTGATTTAAAGCCACCTGTCGCCTAAACCACACTCCGAAAAAGTGCCTAAATTACTGATGGAGGCCATACTCGCGCACCGGCAATCACCAAGTCTTACGGATGATGATCGTCCCCACGCTCTGCGTGGGAATGCCTCAAGGGACGCTCCGCGTTCCAGCTCTGGTGGGGACGCAGAGCGTCCCGGGCTGCGTTCCCACGCGGAGCGTGGGAACGATCAACGCGTAAGCAATGAAGATTCCTGTGGGAGCGAGCCTGCTCGCGAAGGCGGTGGGTCAGTCACTGAGGCTTCGACTGGCGGATTGCTTTCGCGAGCAGGCTCACTCCTACAGGGGGTCGGGTTAAGGCTGGAACCATTCGTGGCGTTCGTTGAAGGTTTGCTGGATGAGGTCGGTGAGGGCTTTGATTTCGGGGGAGTTTTGCGAGTCGGTGTTGACGGCGAGCCACGCGTGTAGCTGCATCGGTTCGGCGAATAATCCGGGCAGTGCGATGAGGCCACGGTCGAAGCGGCTCATGTATGCCGGCAGCAACCCGATGCACGCGCTGCAGCGAATCATCTCCAGCATCAATTCATAGGACTGCATCTGCACCACTCCAGCCAACCTCTCCTCCACCAATTCATTCCACGGCCGAAAGCTCTCAACCTGTCGGTCATGCTGCCATTGCACCAACATGAAATCAGCCAGATCTTCCGGCGTTTCCGGTCTAGCTGTCACCCGCGAATAGCGCTTGGCAATGTGCGGCAGATACTCGATCCGCGCGAGGTGTTGCGGTTCGCTGGTGGAAAAGGTCGGGCCGGGATTTGGGCATTCGCCTGGAGCAAGCCACAGGACAATGTCGGCGCTGACCGCACGCAATGCCAGTTCGCTATCCAGCGCGATAATTTCCAGACGCAGACTGGCATTGCGCCGCAGCAGTGCGATGAGGTCGCGGCCAAGGATGTCGTGGAGGATGGATGCGGCGACGGCGAGGCGGATCAGTGGCTGTTCGATGACCGGGAGTTTGCGTTCGTGGGCCAGGGTGATGAGTCGGGCCTGCAACTGTTGGCCTTCGCGGGTCAGGCTGAGGGCGCTGCCCTGGAAGCTGAACAGGCTGCGTTGCAGTTGCTGTTCGAGTTGCGCGAGTTGTTTGCGCAATACAGTTGAGCGCACGTTGAGGCTGCGCGCGGCTTGCATGAAGCAGCCGCAGCGAGCACTGACCAGGAAGTATTGGGCGACTTCGCTGTCGATGGTCGCGGCCTGGTTTAGCCAGGGCTCGGAGCGGGATTGCGGCGATTGATAATCAACGGTGCCCGGGCGTCCTGCGGGTTCGGTGAATGACATTGATGACTCCCTGTCGATCTAATGTGGTGTCGTTACGCAAATCTTTGTAGGAGCTGCGGCACGCTGCGATCTTTTGATCTTTAAAAGCAAAATCAACAGATCGCAGCCTCGTTTCACTCGACAGCTCCTACAGAAACACCGTGTGTCAGTTACCTATCACTTTGTTCAGTTCGGCACCGTCAATGCTCAGCGTCGCGGTGTTGAGCATGCCGTCCAGGTAAGCCTGGGCGATCTGTTCCTGGCGTTGTGCGCGCAGGGCCTGGGTCAGTTGGTCGCGCAGTTCCTCCAGCGTCGCGGTGCGGGCCGGTTGTTGTTCGGTGAGCTTGATCACGTGGAAACCGGCGGCGCTTTGCACCGGATCAGACACGGCGCCCACCTTGAGCCGCGCCACGGCGCCACGCACTTCCGGCACCAGCTGTTGCAACGGTTGCAGGCCGGTATCACCGCCCCGCTCTGCCGTGACGCGATCCTGCGAATGTTGCGTAGCGAGCGCCGCAAAATCGCCCGGTGCTGTCTGCGCCTTCTTGCTCAATTCAGCGGCTTGTTTGCGCACGGTTTCCAACGAAGCGGAATCGCTGACAGCAAGGAAAATCTGACTGACCCGATACAGCGCCGGCGTCTGCCAATTGGTCTTCCCCGCGTCATACGCCTGCTGCAACTCAGCCGCGCTCGGATACTCCGCCGGCACCTGACTCACCGAGCGCAAATAATCACGAAACACGATTTGCTCAGTCGCTGCGCGAGTCTGCCGGGCAACGTCCGGCCGCTGCGCCCAACCCTGCGCATCGGCCTGTTCAAGCACGGCTTTTTCCGCCAGCCGCGCACGAATCCAGCGCTCCAGCGCCTCACGGTTACCGCGCAATTGCTCGCGGGTTTGCGCCGGGACAGTGGCCAGCAGCGCCTGCAATTCCTCTGGCGAAACCTGCTGATTGCCCAACCGCGCCACCGCTGGCCCGGCTGCAACCGCCATTACCGGCGAGGGCTGCTGAGCGGCGACCGGATCACTGCCCGGTCGCAGCACCAGCGCCACGGCCACCACCAACAACGCCAGCGCTCCGGCGCCGATCACCATGGCAGGCTTTTTCACAGCGCGACTTCCTGTTGTTCGGCGACAGCGGGTTTGGCGGTTTGCACACCAGTGGCCTGACTGAAGTCGCGCAGGTAAACGATGAATTCCTGCAACAGGCGATCCCACAACTCCAGGTTGCCGCGCAGGTGCTCGTTGCTCACGCCTGCAGCTACGACCACGTCCATCTCCATGACCAGAAACTCACCCTGCAACGACAACCGTGCAAAACGTCGAGTAGCATTCCACTGCTCTGCAACTCCCTCAGGCAACTCACCCTGCACGCGCAGCGCACAGCTGAAGGTGAAATCAACAAAGCTGCCCTGCTCCACCGCAGGGTTGCCGAAACGCACGGCGTAGCCGATACCCTGACTGGCGCTGAGCAACTGGACGATGCCGTTCTGTTCACTCTGGTTGACGCGGTAACCGGCGGCCTGGAGGACGTCGGTCAGCGATTGCGGAGAAACGTGGGTGATCAATTGAGTCATGGCTTTCTTCCTTGCTATCAGTGAGCGATCGCCGCTTGCGGCGCGTCGAATTGGGTTTTGTACAGCTCGTCGCCGAAGCCCTGGGCCAGTTCATCGAACTTGACCCGGGCGCTGCCGGCGAAGGGCTGGCGGATCTTCATCACTTCGGCGACGTCGATGTTTTCGTAGGCCGTGAGGATCTGTTTGGCGACGCCGTACATTTGCTGATTCTTGGCTGAACATTGCTGCACTTGTGTGTCACGTTCCGCCAGTTGCGCTTGCAGCTTCGAGCGTTCGGCTTCCTTGCCGCGAGCGAGGACCAGCAACTCGTCGTAGGCTTTCTTGAACTTGCCGGTCTGCTCGGCACTGGCCGCGACTTGCGCCTGCGCCTGGCTGTGCAGGCTCTGTTGCTGCCCGGCGAGTTGCTCGGCGAGGCCTTTGGCCTTGGCCAGTTCGGCGGTCAATTGCTTGATTTGCGCTTGCGCTGCCTTGGCTTCGTTCTGCGCCGCCAGTTGCGCGGCGCTGGCCTGGGCCTGTTGGCTTTGCAGGGCCTGCAATTGCTGGGTGGTGCTGCGCAATTGCGTGCGCAAGCGTTCTTCCATGCCTTCGGCGCTCGCCCCGGTGGCAATCAACAAACCCAGGCCCAGCGCGAGAAAACGCGTGTTCATAAAGCTCTCCCGGCGCCTTAGAAGCGCGTGTTGATCTCAAGCTGCAAGACGTCGATGTCGAACGGCGCGCCGTACACCGCTTCGGTGCTCATCCAGCGACCCGTGGCGGAAACGTTCTTCGCCAGGCCGTAGTTGCCGCCCATGAAATAGCCCTTGGCGTTGGTGCCGCCGAGGTGGAACGACGAGTCGTTGAAGCCGTCGGGCAAGGCGTCCGGCTGGATGTACTTGTAGCCGGCGAACAGGTTCCAGTCGCCCTTGCGTTTGAGGTCCAGTGCGTTGCCGAGGGTGAACTGCACCATCCATGCATTGGCGCCGCTTTCGATCTCGCCGTTGCTGTCGAGGTTGTTGACGATCTGCCCGGCGGAGCGCTTGCGCATGTCGCCTTCGTCGTAGCTGAGGTTGTGGATGTAGTTGCCCTGGCTACGCAGTTTGAAGTCCTGCGGCAGGTCGGCGTCCCACACGACGTTGAGATCGAGCAGGTTGAACTCGGACGCAAGCCCGACGAATTGCGGCTGCGGTGTAGCGCTCGGGTTGAGCGGGTTCGGCGTGATGTCACGCAGCAGGAACACGCTGTTGCCCTTCTGCATGAACGCCGCGCGGGTGCCGTCGCTGTCGCAATCCGGCGCGCCGGCCCACGGTTCGCAGGGGCTGGAGCGCTGGCCCTGTATGTCATCGAAGCGGTAATAGGCCAGCGCGCCTTTGAGGCGGTTGTTGCTATTGATCGCCCATTTCGCGCCGAGCTGCGCGCCGTACAGCCACTTGTTGTCGCTCTCTTCCTTGTCGAAACCGTTGCTGCTGGAGGTGTCGTTGGTGTAGTCCACCGGGAATGCGCCGACGGTGCCGAACACCCCCCAATCGCGGTTGAGCTTGTGGTCGAAGATCGCTGCCACACCGTCGAAATTCAGGTCGTTGGAATAGAGCATGTCGGTGGACATGAACGGGTTGGCGAAGCGCCCGCCGGTCAGGGTCAGTTCGTCCGTTGGCTTCCAGCTCAGGTAACCCTGATCGAGCCAGATGTCCTTCTTGGCGAAGCCGCCACCGAGGTTCTGCGTGGTCGATACCGGGTTGTTGTCCGAACCGGTGCCGATGCGAATGCCGGCGGTCCACTCTTCCGAGATCAGCGCTTTCATGCCCAGGCGTGCGCGCAGGCGAAAGAGATTTTCGCGGTCTTCGCGGGTGTTGAGCAACGGCGGCAGGCTGGTGCTGCTGTTGGGATTCACGTCGTACGGGCCATTGTTGTTGAGCTTGGCGAAGTCGACGATTTCGTTGCTGTTGTTGCCCGAGTAGTAACGCGATTCGTCACGCAGACGAATGTCACCATCGAAACTGATGCGCGAGGCCCAGTCCGGAAAGGTATTCGGCGCTGCCCAGTTTTCCTGTTTGGCGGTGGCCATGACCTCGGCTTTGACCTGATCACGGATCTGGTCGCGCACCGCTGCCGGCACGTACTGCACGCGCACATCCCCCGGCGCGGCGACCGGTCCAGCCGCTACGGCAGTGGACGCGGCAGCCTGTTTGGCCTGCGCCGCTTCGTTCTGGGCCTGGGCGATCAGCGCGTCGGCCTTGTCCTGTTTGAGAATGCCCTGCTCGACCAGCAAGCGGATCAGATTGATCGTGGCGTTCTCCGAAGGCGCAGGCGCTGCCACGGCCTGACCGACCAGGGTCGCAATGACCATGCCGACCGCCAGGGACAATCGATTCACGTTGGAAATCATCTGCACACAACTCCTTTTGCCAAAGCTTGAATAAGTGAATTAACCCGGACGCCGCCCTTGCAGGGACAGGCGCACGGGCAAAGTAATGGAGGCCGGAGGCCGTTCGCTGAGGGCTGGCGCACCGCGTAAAGCGGCCAGCACCTGGGTATCGATTTGCGGGTTGCCACTGGACTTGATCAGCTCGACACGGGTGATCTCGCCGACGCTGCTCAGCCATACATCGGCCTGTAGCGAGAACGCGAGGTTGCGCAGCTCGGGGTTCTCGCGCAGCAAACGCTGGAAGGTGAACGCGAGAAACTGGCTGTACGTGCCCGTACCCAAACGCCCGCCGCCGGCACCGGCCATGCCGCCGCCCTTGCCCGCGCCGATGTTGAAAGCGTCGCTGCCGGCCTGCGCGTCGCCGTCCATTTGCATCGGGTTGGCCAGGTCGTCCGCCGGCGATGGCGGTGCTTCTTCTTCAGGCTTGACCTCCTCCGGCTCCGGCGTTGGCTCGGGCTCGACGACTTTTTCTTCCACCGGCGTTTCCGGCTCTGGCGGTTTCTCCGGCGGCGGTGGTGGCGGTGGCGGCAACGGAATGATCGTCGGCACCTTCGGCGCTTCGCGACGCACGCCGGCCATGTCGTTGGCCCACTGCCAGAGGAACCACGCGGCGAGTGCGCCGACCAGCAATCCGGCGCCCCACTTCACATAACGCAACGGCGACTTTTTCACGGGCGGCGGTTCGATCGGGAGTTGTGCGGTCATGACTCAGCCCTGACTCGGTTTGCCGGTGACGAGACCGACCTGGGACAGTTCGAGCCGGCGCAGCAGGTCCAGCACTTCGATGACTTTCTGGTACTGCACCGTCGCATCGCCACGCACGATCACCGGAAAATCCGGGCTCTGCGCTTTCTCGATGCGCAGGCGTTCTTCCAGCTCCGCCAACGTCACGGGATAGGCATCGAGAAACACCTGGCCGCCGTCGTTGACCGAGATCGCCTTGGTCTTGGCCTCCGACAGCGACACCGAAGCGCTGGCCTTGGGCAGGTTGATCTGGATCCCGGAAACCTGCGCGGTGGCAGTGAGGATGAACATCACCAGCACCACCATCAGCACATCGACCAGTGGGGTGATGTTGATGCTGTCGACTGCGGCATCGTCATCATCGTCGTGGGAGGCATTTACGGACGCCATGGCAGTACTCCTCAGGCCGGTACGGAGTGGTTGGCGTGATGGCCGCGCTGGTGCGACGCCTCACTGAACTGGCTCTCGCCATGCATCTCCGCCAGACGAGTGATGAACTCGTCGACGAACACACGCATGTCGGCGCTGACTTCCTTGTTGCGAGTGATCAGGCGGTTGTAGCCAAACAGCGCCGGGATCGCGACGAACAGGCCCATCGCTGTGGCGAGCAGTGCTGCGGCCATGCCCGGCGCGATGGCGTTGATGTTGACGTCGCCGGCCATTGCCGTGCCGAGGAACACCACCATGATCCCCAGCACCGTGCCTAGCAGGCCGATATACGGACCGCCGGCGATGGCGTTGGACAGGGTCGAGAGTTTCGAACTCAGTTGCTGGTTCTCGCGGGTGCGCACGCCGTCCATCGAGCAGCGAATGGCCTCGATAGTCGCGGCAGAGACCGAAGAGGTATCGGCGCCCTGCTCGCGGCGGGTGCGGATCTCTTTGACCGCCACCAGATAGAGGCGCCACAGCGACGAATGCTGCAGACGCTGAGCCAGTTGCGCGTCGTCGGCGAACATTTCCAGACGCGTGCCGACCTTGGCGAATTGCACGCGAAAGTCTTCGTTGGCCGCAGTGACGCGACTGAGGCTGCGGTTCTTGCGCAGCATGATGATCCACGACTGGAACATCATCAGCACCAGCACGGCGATGATCACCCAAGCGTCGATCGGCACCGCGTTGAGGAGGAAGCCGAGGCTGCCGAAACCGAAGCCGGATTGTTCTTCATCGACGCCGTAAGCGACCAGTTTCGACTCGGCGCCTTGCGAGGTGGCATCGGCCAGCAACAGCGCAGCAGGACGGGCGACCTTCGACAGGCGCAGCTCATCAATAGCGCCAGTGAATGGCTGCAACGCGCCTTCCTGCAGATCGGCGCCGATGGCCATGACCGAGTTGAACGCCGGCATCGCCTGAGCCAACGCAGCACTTTCGCGACCGTTGATGTACAGGGTGACTTTCGAGCCCTCGGCGGTCAGCGCAACGTGTTGCCATTGCGCCGGCGCCAGCGCCTGCGTGGCAGCGGCGCGCTGGCCGTCGATTTCGACGAACGGCAGGCCTTGGCTAACGCCGATCAGCAGGCTCTGCGAGCCTTCGCGCCGAGCCAGGATCAGTTGTTCGCCAGTGGCCTGATCCAGACGCAGCCAGGCACTGAAGGTGAACGCGCTGCCGGCGTTGTGTTGCAGTGAAGGACTGGCCGGTAGCAGTAACGGTTGACCGCTGAACTGTAACGCACGGCCGACGACGCCATCGATCGCTGTGCCGGTCGCGCTTTGCGCGGTGTTGCCGTACGCAGTGGTGTCTTTCGCCGGGGTGCCGGTGGCGCTGTCGAAGTGATACAGCGCGGTGTAACTCGGATCGAAGGTCAACTGGCCGTTGCCGGTAGCCGGGGCTTTCTGGTTGCCGTAATACATCCAGATGTCCTGACGCTGACCGCCCTCGACATTCGGCACATCGACCCAGATCAGCGCCATGCCCATCAGCGCATCGAAACTCTCGATCTGGTGGTTGAGCACGGTTTTGTCATCGGCAGCGACAAAGCGCAGATCGGAGCCGTCCTCTTTCACGCCGTCGAAGGTGAAGTTGCCGGTGTGCAGGCGCACCAGCAGCGCGGTGCGGCCGAGGGCCTGATTGATCGCCGCGCCTTGTGGCGTGGTGTCGACGGCGATCTGTTTGCGGTAATGCCAGTCGTCCTGCCACCAGGCCTGAGCCGTGGCCGGGAGCACGAAGCCCAGGCAGATCAACAACGAAAGGAAGAGGCGTTGCATGGACGTGCTCCGTTAGAAAGTGGCTTGAAGGTTGAAGTGCAGGCGCGATTCCTGCTTTGAGGTGTTCGGCCCTTCGAGTAGCGGGTAGCCCCAGTCGAGGCTGCCGGACAGCCATTTACTGAGGCTGGCGCGGGTGCCGAGGCCGACGCTGGCCAGGGCGTAATTGGCGTCCTGATCCGGCAGTTCGTCGCGCAGGTACAACTGCGCGCCTTCGGCGAAGGCATAGAAGCGCCAGTCCTGCATCCACGTGCCGGCGAATTTCGCCAGCGACGGTGTGCGCAATTCCTGGCTGAGCAGGTAGCCGTCATCGGCGGTACGTTCAGCCGCGAGATAGCCGCGCACCGAGGTGGCGCCACCGGCGGAGAATTGTTCGTTGGAAACCAGCGGCCCCGAGGCGAGTTGGAATGCGGCTTTGCTTGCGCTCTGCCAGTCGCTGTCGAAGGTCCAGGTGTAGTTGGTGTCGCCCTTGAGCACGGCGAAACTCGGTTTGGCGCGATAGCGTTTGTAGTCGAAGTCTTCGTCGTCGCTGCCGTAGCCGAACACGCTGCGCGTGGCGGCAACCAGACTCAGGCCGAGGCCGAGCTGGCTCTTTTCGCTGTAGCGATAGCCGTTGTAAGCGAAGGTGAACGGCGCATATTTGAGCGGTACCTTGTCGCTTTCGCCGGACAGGCTCAGGCGCTCGTCGAAGTCCTTGAAGTCGATGCCGGCCGACAGCGAGTTCGACCAGTTGCCACTCGATGGCAGCGTGTAAATTGCCGCGACGCCGTAGCTGTGACCCTTGCCGAGCACGTTGCTGCCGCCGATGGTGGCGACGTTGCTGTCGGACTGGTAACCGGAGAATTGCACGCTCCAGCGCTCGCTCAGCGGCGCGGTGTAGGACCCGGACCAGACCTTGGCGTTGTCGGTTTCCTGCGGCGCGGTGAAGAACGTCAGGTTGACGCTGTGACCGAGTTGCCAGAGGTTGTTGTAACCGAGGCTGGTGACGCTGCGCAGCTTTTCGGTGTCGGCGCTGTAGTCGTTGTTGAGGCCGACGCTGGCCGTCCATGGGTTCTGGTCTTCGACCTGCAAGTCGACATCCATGGTGCCGGGGCGCTGACCTTCGCGCACCAGCGGCATGACCTGGCGACCGGGGGTCTTGTTAAGTTGCGCGAGTTCGCCCTGGACCTTGGCGAAGTCCGGCACCTCGCCTTCTTTCAGCGCCGGGACGTTGTCGCGAATGTCCAGCGGCGAATAGTGTTTGGCGCCGACCACGCGCACCCGGCCGACCTTGGTTTCGCTGACTTGCAGATAGACGATGCCATCAGCCACGGCCTGCTCGGGCAGCTCGACAAATACCGATTGATAGCCGCGCTCCTGATAGGCCTTCTGCAACGCATCGCGGGCGCCTTCGATATCGCTCAAGGCTTTCTGCGGGCCGAGAAACGGGTACACCGCTTCTTCGATCGCCCGCGCATCAAGCACGGTGTTGCCGCGCACGAAGTATTCGTTGACGTCGACCAGTCGCTGCGCGGCGGGCGCTTCTGTGCCCTCCTCGGCCAGCGCCGGCTGCGCGCCCGCCGTCACCAGCAGCCAGCCCCACAGTGCCAGCCGTGACGTGAAAATCCGTTCCACACTACCCCCTGAAATTCGCGATGACCTGTAGGCGTTAGCGCCCGATGTGATGCGTCAATTGCTGATCGTTGTGGCGCAGGCATGCTTGCCCAGCCAGGTGTGCAACAGCGCAAAGTTCAGCGAGAACTCGGGCATTTGCAGCAAGGCACCGCAGAACACTTCGCCGATGATTTTCTGAATCAGCAGCACCGCACGCGGCTCGTTGAGCAGCGTGGCGATGTCACGGCTGAGGGCGGTGAAACTCCAGACCTTCTGGTTCAGGCCAAGGCCGACGAACCAGCGGAACAGCAGGTTGTAATTGAGCTGTTCATAGAGCTGCTGTTCGCTGGGCACCGAATACAGCAATTGCAGGAGCAGGATGTGCATCACCGTCTGCGCGGGAATGAGCATGCCGGGTGCGGCATTGAGGTCGCGCAGCAGGTCCTGGTGGGCGTCGAGCAGATCGTCGATCTGCGGGCGCAGCAGCACCAGCGAATGGCCCGGCGGAATGTAGCTGGAGACCTCTTTCAAAGCGCCCTGCCAGTCATCCTGCGAGACGATCCAGACCCACGGCGCGCCGTAGCGATACACCGAAACCGGCTTCTTGCGCGCGGCTTCGACGATCTTCGACAGGCGTTGATCGAGCTCCTGCATGCCCACTTTCCAATAGCGTTCCATAGTCCCCATTGCCTCACTCCCGGCGTCCCGCCTCGGCTTGCAAAGTGCGCCCCGAAAGGCCCCTCAAGCGCGTTACACAGGCATGACCGGACTGGCAAAGGGCTACCGAACTTTTGTCATAAAAGCTTCATTACCGAAGATGGCATCGGTGGTGCCGATGCCCTGTAGGAGTGAGCCTGCTCGCGATGGCGTCAGGTCAGCCAACTTCTCTGTGACTGATACACAGCGATCGCGAGCAGGCTCACTCCTACACGGGAATTGTGTGTGGCAGGCCCTCCTGGTTGTGCACATGAACCTGTGGGAGCGAGCCTGCTCGCGAAAGCGCTGTGTCAGGCAATGAGGATGTTGGATGTGCCGCCGCCTTCGCGAGCAGGCTCGCTCCCACAAGGTGGACTGTGGTTGCACCGTTGCGTGACATTCGCGTGACATTCACGGGGTTAAATCCCGGCCCGTTCAGGCGTATAACCTTCACAAGACTTTCAATCGGCACGCCGACTTCAACACAGGGTAGTGACATGACCACAGCAAACATCCTTGGCAACCTGTTCCCTTCGGTCAGCGACATCCCGGAAAAATATCGCCTCGACGCTCAGGTCGAGCAGCGTGAATATCTGGTCGATGGCCAGTTGCGCCGCTGGGACGGCCCGCTCGCGCAGGTGCGCAGCCCGGTCTATCTGAAAAGCGAAAACGGCGAAGAACAGGTGATCCTCGGCAGCACGCCGCTGCTGGATGCCGACACCGCCCTCACCGCCCTCGACGCTGCCGTTCGCGCTTACGATCGCGGCCAAGGCCTGTGGCCAACCATGCGCGTGGCCGAACGCATCCAGCACGTCGAAGCATTCCTTGGTCGTATGCGCGAGCAGCGCGAAGCCGTGGTCAAGCTGCTGATGTGGGAGATCGGCAAGAACCTCAAGGACTCGGAAAAAGAGTTCGATCGCACCTGCGATTACATCGTTGACACCATCAACGCATTGAAAGAACTCGACCGCCGCTCCAGCCGCTTCGAGCTGGAGCAGGACACCCTCGGCCAGATCCGCCGCGTGCCGCTCGGCGTCGCCTTGTGCATGGGGCCTTACAACTACCCGCTGAACGAAACCTTCACCACGCTGATTCCGGCACTGATCATGGGTAACACCGTGGTGTTCAAACCGGCCAAGCTCGGCGTGCTGCTGATTCGGCCGTTGCTCGAAGCCTTCCGCGACAGCTTCCCGAGCGGCGTGATCAACGTCATCTACGGCAGCGGCCGCGAGACCGTCAGCGCGCTGATGGCCAGCGGCAAGATCGATATCTTTGCCTTCATCGGCACCAACAAGGCTGCCAGTGACCTGAAGAAGCTGCACCCGAAACCACACCGTTTGCGCGCCGCTCTCGGTCTGGACGCCAAGAACCCGGGCATCGTTTTGCCCGAAGTCGATCTCGACAATGCAGTCAGCGAGGCCGTCACTGGTTCGCTGTCGTTCAACGGCCAGCGCTGCACCGCACTGAAAATCCTCTTCGTCCATGAAGACGTGGTCGACAGCTTCATCGAGAAATTCAACGCCAGACTGGCCACGCTGAAACCAGGCATGCCGTGGGACAGCGGCGTGGCGCTGACGCCACTGCCGGAGTCGGGCAAAGTCGACTATCTGCACGGTCTGGTCGCGGATGCGCAAAGCAAAGGCGCCCAGGTGGTCAACCCGAATGGTGGCGAGTCCCACGCCTCGTTCTTCTACCCGGCAGTGCTGTATCCGGTGAATCCGCAGATGCGCGTTTATCAGGAAGAACAGTTCGGCCCGGTCGTGCCCATCGTGCCGTACCGCCACCTCGATACCGTGATCGACTACGTACTGGAATCGGATTTCGGTCAGCAGTTGAGCATCTTCGGCACCAACCCGGTGGCGGTCGGCCGGCTGGTTGACACCTTTGCCAATCAGGTCGGGCGGATCAACCTCAACGCCCAGTGCCAGCGCGGCCCGGACACTTACCCGTTCAATGGCCGCAAAAACTCCGCCGAAGGCACGCTGTCGGTTCACGATGCATTGCGAGTGTTTTCGATCCGCACCCTGGTGGCGACCAAGTTCCAGGAGAGCAACAAGGATCTGATCAGCGAGATCATTCGCGGGCGTGATTCGAGCTTCCTGACCACCGATTACATCTTTTGACGGGTGATCGGCAGGATTGAATGATCCTGCCGATCCGTCAGCCCCCCGGCGATTCAGTGACTACACTCAGCCCAGCATTGCTGGATGCCCGGGAGGCTGACCATGCTCGATTACTTCGCATTGGGTCTGTTGGTTTTTGTCGGTCTCGTGCTGTTTTACGGGATCATCGTGCTGCATGACATCCCGTACGAGATCGCCGTCCACCGCAACCACCCGCACCAGGACGCGATCCATGCCACGGGCTGGGTCAGTCTGTTCACCTTGCATGCACTCTGGCCGTTTCTGTGGATCTGGGCGATGGCTTATCGCGAGGACCGCGGTTGGGGGTTCGGCGATGGCAAACCCATTCAGAATCACGTCAATCAACTGGAGCAGCAGGTCGTCGAGCTGCAAGCCCGGATCGAGCGGCTCGAAGCGCAGTCGCCGGTTGCGCCGCAATCTGACAGCCGGGGGATCTGAGCATGGATCTGTTGCTCATCCTCACGTATGCCGCGCTCTGCGTCGCCATCTTCAAGATCTTCCGCATTCCGCTGAACAAATGGACGGTGCCCACCGCTGTGCTGGGTGGCGTGCTGATCATCGGCGCGCTGATTTTCACCATGAACTACAACCATCCCTATTCCGAGGTGGCGCGCTCCTACTTCGTCTCGGTGCCGGTTATTCCGATCATCAGTGGCCAGGTGATCGACGTACCGGTAAAGGGCAACGAACCCCTGGAAAAAGGCGACGTGCTGTTCCGCATTGATCCCACGCCTTTCCAGAACCGCCTGAAATCGCTCAAGGCGCAACTGGTTGCAGCCAAAGGCGACCGCTACCGCATCACCGAACTGATTCGCCGCAACTTCGGCACCCAGCGTGAACTGGACGCGGCCATCGCCCGCACCGACGATCTGCAGGCGCAACTGGACAATGCGCAGTTCGAGCTGGACAACACCGTGGTTCGAGCACCGAGCAAAGGCTTCGTCACCCACGTTTCGCTGCGACCGGGGATGATGGCGAGCAAGCTGCCGCTGCGCCCGTCGATGGTGTTTATCCCGCAGGAAGGTCAGTACTTCGCCGCTTGGATGCGTCAGAACAGCCTGCTGCGTCTGACCGTGGGCGACGAGGCCGAAGTCGCCTTCGACGGCATTCCCGGCAAGGTCTTCGCCGGTCGGGTGAAAAGTGTGATCGGGGTGATCGCCGAGGGCCAGGTGCAACCTTCCGGTACCCTGATCAGCTACACCGGTTCGCCACCGGCCGGACGGGTGCCAGTGATCATCGAGATAACCGATCCGGCGTTCGCCGAATACAGCGCGCTCATGCCGGGCGGCGCCTACGGGCAAGCGGCGCTTTACAGTCAGCACTTTCACCACATCGGCGCGATGCGCAAAATCCTGCTGCGCATGTCCGCCTGGATGAATTACATTTTCCCCTTCCACTGATTTGACTGACTCACGAGGTTCGCACTGACTACTTACAGCACCCACCGCCTGCCACCGCTGTTGCGCCGTATCCTGCGTCCGTTGCTGGACCCGTATCGGCGCTACCGTCACGCCCGACTGATCCATTCCGTGCGGGTGGCCTTGGGGTTGCTGGCGACGATTCTGCTGACCACTGGCATCAATCTGCCCCACGGCGAATGGGCATCGGTGACCATGCTGGTGGTCATCGGCGGTTTGCAGCACCACGGCAACATCGGCAAAAAAGCCGCCGAGCGCGCCATCGGCACCCTGATCGGTGCAGGGGTCGGATTGGCCCTGGTGGCGCAGCACGCCTGGCTGGGCATGCCGTGGCTGACCTATTTTTCCATGGCTGTGGTCTGTGGTTTTTTCTCCTATCACGCGATTGGCAAGGGCGGCTACACCGCCCTGCTCTCGGCCATCACCGTGTTCATCGTCGCCGGGCATGGCGACAACCCGATCACCGATGGACTGTGGCGCGGGGTCGACATCCTGATCGGCATCGCCCTCGCCCTGGCGTTTTCCTTCGCCCTGCCGCTGTACGCGGTCTACTCGTGGCGCTACAACCTCGCCGATGCCTTGCGCGACTGCGCCACGGTGTACGGGCGCATCATCAACGGTGAAGCGGTCAGCGCCGACGAACACGTGCGGCTGATGAGCAAGGTCGGTGCGGTGATGGTGCAGTTGCGCTCGCTGATGCCGTCGGTGTCCAAGGAAGTGAAAATTTCCATGACCGAGCTCGACGCCATTCAGCGCAACCTGCGCATGTGCATCAGCACGCTGGAGATCCTCGGCAATATCCGCCCCAACGCAAGCGACCCGCAGGCCACGGCACATCTGCAAACGGCACTGAAGGCTGAGCACCGGCAAATTCGTGTGCAGCTGATCGGCATGGCTCGCGCGTTGAAAACCGGGGCCTCGCAACGGCTGGAGCGACCGATGGAGCTGCCAGCAGTGGACCTTGATGCGCCGGTTGCCAATACGCTCGACGGCTACCGGATGTTGACCCGACAACTGGCGGCCAATATCAGCGAGATGCGCCAGCGCCTGGCAGCGACCGCACCGCGCTGGAACATCTGATCCTTACTGCGCCGCCAGCCGCCGGGCTTTCCCGCCCCAACCTTGTTGCATGCCGGCGGCCGCCAGCAGGATCGCTGCGACGCCTATCCATTGCAGCAATTGGAGGCGATGGCCGAAGGCGAACCAGTCAACGAAAATCGCCGCGATCGGATATATAAAGGACAGCGCGCCGGTCAATGCCGTCGGCAATTTTTGAATCGCGCCGTACAGCAAAACGTACATCAGACCGGTGTGCACGATCCCGAGAGTCAGCAGACTCGCCCACGCATCGGCGCCTTGTGGCAACGCATCGAAATGCGCGAACGGCGCGAGCAACAACACACCGGTGCACACTTGAACCAGCGCGATGAGGTGCGGCGGCGTGCCGGTCAGGCGCTTGATGATCAGTGCGGCAATCGCATACAGAAACGCCGCGCCCAACGCCAGGGCAATTCCCAGCAGATAGTCATTGCCGCTCTCGCCTTGGGTACCATGGGCGCTGACAATCGCCAGCATGCCCAGAAACGAAATCGCCAACCAGAACAGCTTCTGCAAGGTGATTTTTTCGCCGAGGAACAACGCCGCCAGGCCGACCAGCATGAACGGCTGCACGTTATAGACCGCCGTACCAATGGCAATCGAGGCGCGGGAATAGGATGCGAACAGCAGCACCCAGTTGCCGACAATCGCCATTCCACTGAGCACCGCCAGCAGAAACGTTGTGCGGGTCAGAATCCCCGGACGCAGGAATCCGAACGCGGCGCAGACCAACAGCAAGGTGCCGGCGCCGAACACGCAGCGCCAGAACACCACGTCCAGCACCGGTTGCCCGGACACCAGCACAAACCAGCCGATCGTCCCGGATATCAGCATGGCGGCGGTCATTTCCAGCGAACCGCGGCGGATTGCGTTGTCCATCATCTTCTCCTGAGGCTGTGAGCGAAGCATGGCAAAAGTATGCCAAGCGCACCTCGGGCTGCTCCAGCGCATAAAGCAGGCTAAACTTGGTTTTCGCCTTTTTTATCGAGGGTGATTCGCGCCCTTCGCCTAATCCGGAGTTTGAATGTGACTGACGATATCGATCAGATCCTTATCAGCGCGCTGATGGAAGACTCGCGTCGCTCGCTCAAAGCGCTGGCGCAGATCAGCGGCCTGTCATCGCCCAGCGTGGCCGAGCGGTTGCGGCGTCTGGAAGAACGTGGCGTGCTCAAGGGCTACACGGTAGAGATCGATCCGAGATGCTTCGGCTATCAGTTGCAGGCGATCGTCCGTGTGCGGCCGCTGCCAGGGCAACTGCAGGAGGTTGAGCGGCAGATCATGTCGATCCCGGAGTTCACCGAGTGCGACAAGGTCACCGGCGACGACTGCTTTATTGCCCGCCTGCACGTGCGCTCGATGGAGCAGCTCGATACCCTGCTCGACCGACTGAATACGTTGGCCGAAACCAACACCGCGATCGTCAAGAAGACCCCGGTCAAGCGGCGACTGCCACCGATGGCGTAGGTGTCTTTTACCAATGATCAGGGTAGATTGGGTTTTTTTGCGGCTAAGGAATGGCGCTATGAAAATTCAGGCAATACTGCTGGCCGGCATGCTGCTCGGCGGCTGTGGCACGATTCAAACAGTAGCGCGCAACGATCAGGCTGCCGTTGACGGACTCAAGCAGCAGAAAAGTTATTGCGGCGCGGTACCGAGAATCTACAGCGGCCTCGCTTATGACTTCTGCACGCTGAACGCTCCGCTGGCCTCAGGCATCGATCCCGATGATCACCGCAACGCGGCGATTCCGGTGGTGCTGGTGGACGCCGTGGTCTCCGGCGCCCTAGATACCTTGCTGCTGCCCTACACGATCTACCGTCAGCAAGTGGACGGCAGCATCGTCATCAACTGAGCAGACACCTTTGTCCAGACGATAAAAAACCCGCCGAAGCGGGTTTTTTATTGCAGCCATTACGATCAGTCGTCGCGGCTCATGATGCCGAACAGTTGCAGCAGGCTGACGAACAGGTTGTAGATCGATACATACAGGCTGATGGTCGCCATGATGTAGTTGCGCTCGCCGCCGTGGATGATCGCGCTGGTCTGGAACAGAATGCAGACCGACGAGAACAGCACAAAGCCGGCGCTGATCGCCAGTTGCAGGCCGCTGATCTGGAAGAAGAAGCTCGCCAGCGTAGCGCCCAGCAGGACAAAGAAACCTGCGGTGATGAAGCCGCCAAGGAAGCTCATGTCCTTGCGGGTGATCAGCACGTAGGCCGACAGACCACCGAACACCAGTGCGGTCATGGCGAAAGCCGAGCTGACCACTTCAGCGCCGCCCTGCATGCCCAGGTAACGGTTGAGGATCGGGCCGAGCAGGAAACCCATGAAACCGGTCAACGCGAAGGCGGATACCAGGCCCCACGCGGAATCACGGAGTTTGTTGGTGAGGAAGAACAGCCCGTAGAAGCCGATCAGCACCACGAAAATGTTCGGGTAGCCGACACGCATCTGCTGGGCTACGAAGGCCATCACACCGCTGAATGCGAGGGTCAGAGCCAAGAGACCATAAGTGTTGCGCAGGACGCGGCTAACCTCTAGCTGCTCAGCCTGCACGCTGTTATTAACTGCGTAATCCTGTTCGCGCATGGCGACACTCCTGTTGGTTTGAAACGTTCAGTCGCAAAGATCATAACAGACGCTCTGTAACAAGCCATGCAGAGAGTTTGACAGTGTGTTTCATTCAGGTATTATGGCGCCCGCAACGCAAACGGAGGTGTGGCCGAGTGGTTTAAGGCAACGGTCTTGAAAACCGTCGACTGTAACAGGTCCATGAGTTCGAATCCCATCGCCTCCGCCATCTTATGTACGACAAAGCCCTGATTATGCAGGGCTTTGTCGTTTCTGGCATTCAGGAAATTGGCTCCTCTGTCTACGGATCGTTTCCGCATCTTTTCGGGCATTTCCGCAACCCTACCCTTCTGACACCGTTAAGTGCTCAACAAAACTAAGCACAGCGCGACGGCAGCATTGAATGCTCAGTAGACCGCTTTCGGCCATAAGCAGCCGTTCAAGACGGCTCGTTTTTCAGGCGGCAGAGGCCCATCCCGTCGCCGCTACCTGGCGCTCACCCTCCACAACTGATCCAGCTTCGTCGTATAACTCTGGTAGGCTCCCTGATCAGCAAAGACTGAGGGGGGCAGGCAGCGCCTTTACGCTTTCCGGCTTCGAGTCTCCTAGCCCAATTGGCTCCCTGGCGCTTGCCGACCGATAATCAGCGTCTTCGATGCCGCTCGTTGTGAGGGCTATGCTTGGCATTACGCCCATTTAAATTGGGGAAATCTCATGATCAACGTACGCACAGCCCGCATGCTTGCCGATTACAAATGCTGGGCCGATCAGCGCCTCTTTGACAGCCTGGCCGCACTGCCTCCTGGCGAAGTCAGCAAAGAGCGAGTGTCGGTGTTCAAAAACGTAATCGGCACTTTGAATCACATTTACGTCGTGGACTGCATTTGGCAGGCTCACCTCGAAGGCCGGGGGCACGGCTTCGAAACTTCACATGATCTGCTGCATCCCGAACTCGCTGATTTGCGCTTGGCACAAAAGGAGATCGATCACTGGTACAGCGACTGGAGCGCCCGGCAGAGCGAGGCATCGCTGGATAGACTCGTCGAGTTCACGTTTGTGTCTGGGGAACGCGGCACCATGAGTGCCGGAGCAATGCTGATGCATGTGGTCAACCACGCCAGCTATCACCGTGGGTGGGTTATCCAGATGTATTTCGACATTCCGGCCATTCCGCCAATGACAGACATGCCGATATTCCTGCGCGAGACCGATCCAAATTTCAATTCGCTCAATACACCGGCAGAGGGGTCGCCATGTGTTGGGCAATTAATGAGCGCAACCAACGCTCTGCCGGATCGTTATCGTTGACCCCGCTCCAGACCATCGACAACTCCGACGGCACGATGTCAAAGGGCGGGTCATCAGCACGCAACTGGCTGCTGCCATCGATCAGCGCGCACGCCGCGTAGTCCGGCACTGCGGCTAGCATTTCCGTGCCCGCTAATAAGGCACGCAGTCCTGAGAACTGGGGTACCGCCAGCATCACTCGCCGCGAGCGGCCGATGCGTGCCAGGTCGGTATCGATGGCACCGGTCAAATCCCCGGAAAACGACACCAGGGCGTGAGGTCGTTCGCAATACTCATCCAAGGTCAGGGGGCCAGGACGATTATCGCCGCGCAGTATCTTGACGCGCAGATCCCGCAGCTTCTTGCGCTTGGCGTTGGCCGGCAACTCGGTGGTGTAACTGACTCCGACGGAAATCTCTCCGGAGGCAAGCATGGTCGACATCAGCAGAAAGTTAACCCGCCGTACCACTACGATAACCTTTTGCGCCTCTTCGCGAAGTTGATTGATCAATGGTGGAAATAGGCCGAATTCGGCATCGTCGGAAAGGCCGATTCGGAATACGTCCCGGCTGGTGGATGGGTCAAAATCCTTAGCTCGGCTGACAGCTCCGGAGATGGTGTCCATGGCTGGTTGCAACTCTTTAAGAATTGCCAGCGCTCGCTGGGTCGGCTCTAAGGTACGACCGTTGCGTACTAGCAAGGGATCGTCGAACAAGTCGCGCAACCGCGCTAAAGCGGCACTGACGGCGGGTTGGCCTAAGAACAGTTTCTCCCCAGCCCGAGTCAAGTTCCTTTCGAACATTAAGGTTTCGAAAATAACCAGAAGATTCATGTCCACGCGACGCAAGTCGTTTCGATTCATTCCCAGGCCCTCGCAGGCAGCATAATTTTCAAGTAAAGCAGCTACGCGGCAGAACACCGTGTTTCTGCTGCAACTAGACTTTGAATACGCCTTATTCAATCTCTTTACATTTGACCGGAAATGGATCGGGTGCGTGTAGCTCAAATTGGCGTGGGGAGTACGTCACGTATTTCCCTTAGCGAAGCATTAGGACTCAGAGAGCTCTCCCCTCCAAGCTATGTCCGATGTGCAAAGCGGCACGCCACTTCTTGTCGCTCTTTAACCTTCGCATCTAATGACAGGCTGAAGTCATCAGCAAAACGAGCTAAGTGCGATTCCCGTGCCCGCGAACCAAAATTTTTTGTTTCAATTTTGCAGCAAAATCCGAGGGGCAGTCTGTGTTAGACCAGTGCTCGCGACTTTATTGATAAAAACGAAATCCAGTGGTCCTTTTCCTCGCTTGTCCGCCTTCTCTCCCGAGTGGATCTTTGTACTAATCAACCCATGATCTGCGTTGCGGTGTTCCTAGGCAGGTAGAGCAATTTCGTAACAATTGCTGCCAACAAAATTACAAAAGGTCGGAGGACTTATGCGCCAAGATCAGCTTGATGGTCTTGGTTAAATTCTTAGAGGTAGCAAAGCAGCGCAGCTGCACTTGGGCATCCCACCATTGGGGGGGGCTCCCCCTGCTGTAAGCTAGGTAGAGAGAAACCTCGAACGAAGGCTCGGTGTTGTATTGTTCAAACGTACTATCCGGAGTGTCAGTCTGACGTAAGCAGGTGGTCAGTGTCTCAGTAAGAGTCCAGTGAATGCTTCAACTTTGAAATGTCTGTGCGTAACCAGCGCACTTTGACTCGCTGCCGGCCTGCTTAATTTAATTAGGAGTGATGGCGGGGCGTACAACTGGCCGGCTAATGTGCAATTCAAATCATACTATTCAGCCATGCTGACAACCTGCGCGCTTATTGCCACTCAGCCCCTCGTGTCCATAGGAATGGGTAGAAAGACACGCATTGATCTCCGCCCACTCACTGAATGTCGTTGCGCCAGGATTACCAACGTAGGCCCTCTTAGTAGGCCGCCGTACGATTGCTCACAGCTCATTCCAAGAAGGCGGTATAATCGATGCCCAATGGCTCCCACTGCAGAATATCGGGCGCCTAGTAGTACACCGCTCCCACATCATCACCCAAGCCGCCGCCGTTGATGGAAAAGCATCCACCTGCTTCGTCATCTGCCACCAGCAGCTGCCCTTACGCCCGTCCCTCGCTCCATCCCGCCAGGCCCCGATCAATCAGTATCCCGCCAGTCTCAAATGCTATAGCCCCCAAAGTAGACTTGGTTGTTACCTGTAGCTGTAGAAGAACGCTGGTGTTTTGAGGTGAGGTGGAAGCAAGTCTTAGGGGCGGTCGGCAAGCTCCAGCATCTCCCGTATGTAGATCATGGCGGGGTCATTAATTTCAAGCGACTTGGCTGCACCATGTGAAGTTTGAAACCAACTGAGGCGACTCATGATCAATTCCTCTCTGTAGGCGGTATTAAGAGGGGGACATGCGGCCCATGGCTGCCGACCCGGGCGAACAGCTCTCCCGAAAATCAAAAAGCTAGGCTCAGCTTCAGGCATCGCTGCCGACCTTTGTACTTCGGCCGTCTGGGGCACCGGCTTCAGGCAACTGTTTCATGAGTCCTAGTTTCGATTTCCTCATGAAAGAACGTGTGCACATCGTCGTACCCTATTTTCTGCGCCGTTTTTAGCGCGTCCGTCCCTTTTGCTGTGCCTTCAACGGTGAAGTAATGCACCTGATTGAGACCGATGGTTTTCAGCACTGCGGATAGGTAGGGACGAAGAAAGTCGGGTTGCCGTGCCCTCTCACCGCTAATGTAGCCGCCGGTGGCTACGGCAACGTAGACGGGGCGATCCAATAACGTTCCAACCTTACCTTTTGATGTGCTGAGGAAAGTTTTTCCGACGCGTACGACGTGGTCAATCCAGGCCTTGAGCGGCGAGGGCACGCTGTAGTTGTGCATGGGAGTAGCGATAAGCAGCACATCGCAGGCATTCAACAGGATGATCATTTGGTCGGAGCGACTCAATGTACCTTTCTGATCCTCGGTAGCTATTTCGCTCGGATGGGCCAAGGCATGGGCATAAGTCGCATCGACTGGCGATAACGTGTTCAGGTCTATATCCGTCAGTTCAATCCCGCGTATGCCAGCGCGTACTGTCAGAGCGTGCAGAATCCGCTCAGACAGTTTCAAGCTTTCAGATGCATTACCGTTGGGACTGGCAATCAGGCGAAGGATTCGCAAAGGAGCGAGGGGCTTCTGAGACGGGTTCATGATATTGCCTCCTGTACGGGTGATGCGGTCATGGGGTATCGAACTGTTTTTGAAAACGCAGCGCGCCGGTATAAAGGCCTTCGCGGAAGTAGAAGCGTTGGGCGCGCGCGTTGGCCAAACCCGTGTCAAGCACAAGGCGAGCACAACCGCTGGCACGAGCCAGTCGTTCCAGAGCTCGCAATAACCGGGAGCCCCACTGGCCGCCGCGCTGGGCTTCATCGGTGATGAGGTCATCGACATACAAGAATGGGCCATAAATCAGATTCTCCTGAAGGCGGTAACCTGCAAGCGCCACGAGAGCCGATGACTCGAAGGCTCCAACCAGGCGATAGCCGCCGGCTCGCATTCGTTCGATACGACTCATAAAATCGGCCTCGCTTGTTAGGTGGGGGCGCAATTGCTGCATTACCGGGAAAGCGATTTTCAAGTCATGGCGGCTGTCTAGAGGACGCAGGGCAGTGTCGGCCAAGTCGAGCACGCTGGGCACGTAGTCTTGAAGATTGAACGTCATGGGAGAGGCCTTAGTGGGTTGTGATGGTCAAATCTTGAACTAACATTGCCTCAATTTATTGAACCAAGAAGTGAGATATGAACTAGGCCATGATGACTTCCTGTTCGCACCCTTTCGCCTCCTTGGATGGGCAACCCGGTTCGCCTCTGTACCGTCAGTTATATGACCGAGTACTCGCCGCCATCGCCGCTGGCACGCTTTCCCCTGGTGACCGATTGCCTTCGGTGCGAGCTCTCGCCAAGGATCTCGGCGTTGCTCGTGGCACCATCGAACTGGCCTATTCGCTGCTCACGAGCGAGGGCTACCTCTTGGCCCTGGGGCAGAAGGGCACCGTGGTCAATCCCGAATTGCAGAAGCCGCTACTGTCTGCCCCCGCTTTATCCGTCAGCAGCGAGGTGATTGAAAACTCCCCAGACGCACTATGGCGTCCACCGCAACTTTTGCCGTTTCAGATGGGAGTGCCTGCAATGGATGAGTTCCCACGCAAGATCTGGGCGCGCTTGGGTGCCCGTTATCTGCGAGGCATGCGTTCAGGCGATCTGGACTATCCGCCGCCGCACGGCCTGCCTGCCTTACGCAGCGCCATCGCCTCATATCTGCAGGTGTCTCGAGGTATCGATTGCGGCGCCCATCAGGTTTTTATCACCAGCGGCTGGCGCAGTAGCCTGTCGCTGATCGCACATACTTTGCTGCGCGCAGGGGAGCGAGCCTGGGTCGAAGATCCTGGCTACCCAACCACGCGCCAAGTGCTTCGTCAATTCGGTATTGAGCTTGAGGCAGTGCCAGTTGATGCCGAAGGTATGGATGTGGAGCAGGCCATTGCCAGGCATCAGGCTGCACAGGTCGTCATGGTGACGCCGGGGCATCAAAGCCCACTGTGTATGGCGCTGTCTTTGCCTCGGAGACAGTTGTTACTCGATTGGGTGGCCCGGAGCGATGCCTGGGTTGTCGAGGATGATTACGACGGCGAGTATCGCTATGTCAGTCGCCCCTTCCCGGCGTTGGCGAGCCTGGATCGCAACGGGCGCGTGCTGTACGCCGGGACTTTCAGCAAGGTGCTTTTCCCCGGTATCCGCCTTGCCTACCTAGTGGTGCCTCAGGGGCAAGTGGCAGCGTTTGAGCGTGTAAGTCGGGCGTTATTCTCCGCAGGCTCGCCAGCGATTACTCAAGCGCTGGTCGCAGAGTTCATTGTCGAGGGGCATTTCACTCGGCACATTCAGCGCATGCGAAGGCTCTACAGCGAACGACGCGCTTTGACTATTGAAGCGTTGGAGCGGAGTTTACCCAATGGACTGCTGGTGGAGCGCTCGCCAGGGGGGATGCACTTGGTACTCCGTTTGCCGGAGGGAGTAGTCGACACTGCCCTGACTGAGCAACTGCTGGCCAAAGGCATCGCCGTGCAACCCTTGTCGCGATGGAGTGTTTCGTCGCGGCGTCAATCTGGGCTGCTGCTGAGCTTCACCAACTGCGCCTGCGCTGCTCAGGGCGAGCAGCTTGGCGCGTTGATAAACCGTGCGCTCAGTTGAGGTTGGCTTTGGTCAGGCCGAACACCTCATCCGACGAACCAGGGACTGCCTGAAAGGCCACATTGAGGCGATTCCAACCGTTGATGGCGACAATCAGGAACGACAAATCCGACAGATCCTGTTCGGAAAACTGCTCACGCACATCCGCGTAGAGGCTTTCAGGTACACCATGGGATGGCAGTTGGGTCAGGGCTTCTGTCCAGGCGAGCGCCGCGCGCTCTATTGGCGAGAACAGTTGCGATTCACGCCAGACCGCAATGTGATGGAGGCGCAATTCGCGCTCGCCATGGATCTTGGCTTCCTTCACGTGCATATCCACGCAGAACGCGCAGCCATTCAATTGAGACGCCCGCAGCATTATGAGGTGGGCCAGGTCAGCCAGTAGCGGCTTCTTACTCAGTTGCATCGTCAGCTCCACCAGCTTATTGGAAGCCTGAGGCGACTGTTTGAAGTAATCAATACGGTTGTTCATGGCGGTCACTCGCAGCGGGTTTAGGGTTGTTGGAGCCCACTGTAGCCACGCGTGGTCTAGTCAGACAGGGCCAAGAAAAGACCTTTCAACTAAGCCATGCTGTTCTGATTCGCGATTTGCCGTTCGCCGATGTTGCCAAGCCGGTTGTCCGTGAACCCGGCGGAAGGCGACCCAAAGCCGGTGTATAAACTGGCACAGTAAGCGGCAACTGAGTTGCGATGCGCGATAGTTCTGGGGTGGATAACAGGTGCAGCGCCTTTGTGAAGACTGATTCCTCTCGCCGGTCGACAAAGCCGAAACAGATCGCAAGAGAGTGGGGCGGTGGGCGGTCAATCCGCAGTTCGCGGAGCAACTCGGGCGTGTTTACGAAGAGTGGAGTGGTATTTTCCTCTCAAAGAAATTCGATGCGACCGGATTTTCAGTCCTATAACGCACTTGAGAACACAGCCATTGGTGCGTGTCAAAAAAACCTATTTGTCGTCATTTCGACTAAAACGAATAATGGTCAAATTGACTCGGTATAGCTTCTGCACCCTGATTTTTATGACGTTTTAGGTTGGCATGAAATGTGTCAGTGATGGGTAAATGGTTTAATACCCAAGGAGCTGAAACATGAAAAGTGAGTTCGACAATCGTGTCGCTGTGGTAACCGGAGCAAGTTCAGGCATCGGACTGGCAGTCGTTCAACGATTACTAAGCTATGAAGCGACGGTAGTGGCGATGTCCCGTGGCCGGGGCGGCCTGGCTGCACTCAAAGACGTTCATGGTGATCGCCTCCATATTGTCAGTGGCGATGTTACGGTAAGTTCGGATCTTGAGAAGCTTGCACACTGCGTCTCCAGAATCGGGCCTGTAGATTTTCTAGTACCGAATGCAGGAGTCGCTGTACTTGAAGACAGCTTGGCGAGTAAGGGATTCGAGCGAAATTGGGCCATCAACGGAGCAGGTGCGCTTAACACGCTTTCAGCTTTGCGAGCCCAATTGGCGAGACCCGCTTCGGTAGTATTTGTGGGGACTTTTCTTTCCGCTTTGGCCTTCCCAGGCTTGGCTGGCTACATTGCGTCGAAAACAGCACTGACAGCGCATGCTCGAACCTTAGCCGTCGAACAGGCTGAGGCCGGAATTAGAGTGAACGTCGTATCGCCAGGGCCAACAGCTACGCCGATCTGGCGATCACTAGGGTTGGATAATGCGACGTTGTCCTCAGTCGCGGAAACGGTCAATCAGCGCTTACTAGAGGGTAAGTTCCTTGAGCCGGAAGCGGTGGCAGATGTGATTCTGTTCCTTCTATCAGAGCGAGCACGTGGCATTTACGGCCAAGATATTGTGGTAGATGGTGGGTATACCTTGCGGTAGGGCATAGAAACGCGAAGAGGTCGTGTAGACATGTATTCGGTGCGGATCGTGCGCTCGGCCTCTTATTTTTTCTTGCGCTAACTTTACCTCGATTGACGCGATCAACTCGGGCCCTTGATTACGTACATTCCCCCCATGGTTGCCCACCTTGTATCTATGAATCCTCAGCTGGCCGGTGCCGACACGCCCAGCACGCCTTGAACGAAAGACCCACATGGGCAAGCCCGCAGCGGTGACCACCTTTGCTATATGCATGCCTCATTTATGTCCGCTTTTGGCCGAAAGCGGTCATTCATAAGCGTCTGCTTCCGGCCAAAAGCGGACGTTCGACTGATTAGAATGAAGTGATTAAAGCTGCACGACTAAGTTGGTCAGGGGAAATGGTAAAGGCTTAATACTCGCCCGAACGACTGACGCCACCCTATCTAACCCGAACATCCTGGCCGGTTGCTCGGGTCGAGTCCGCTTGTGCACTTGACTCCTTGGTTCGCCTCCAGCCATTTCGTATGATGAGCAACCTTAGTTTGGGATGCTTGGCGTGAAACCAACATCAAAAAAAGCTTCAATCAATCCGCCCGTACCAATCGGCGTCACCCAGAATTTAAGCGATGCTGTAAGTCAGCTTTCTTGGGACGACTTGCGAATCATCAAAACGCTAAGCGAATGCGGTAATAGAGCAACGACTGCAAAGAGGTTGGGGATTAATGTATCCACCGTATCGCGTCGTGTGGCTCAAGTGGAAAAGACACTTGGGGTCGCTTTATTTGACCACCGCCGCTCTGGGTACATGCTGACGCCCGAAGGTATTGAATTAAGAGCGCTCGCCGAACGCGTCGAGCTTGATATCGTCAGCGTTACACGTCGGGTTTCTCGGGCAGGTCAAGGGCTGCTTGGAAAGCTTAGGATCACTACCAGCGACTCGCTGCTGCTGTATTTTCTCACGCCGATCATCGCCGACTTCAAGGCACTTAATGAAGGAATTGCCATCGAGGTTCTGGTTGGCAACGAGACGTTAAGTCTGGCTCGCGATGAATCTGACGTAGCGGTGAGAGCGACCAAAAAACCTGCCGAAAGTCTAGTCGGGCGCAAGCTCGCTTCGATCGCATGGGCGCCTTATGGCAGCATAAAACAAGCGACTAGTGCCCCGTTCGCAGAAGGCCAACCGTGGGTGTCCTATTCCGCAGGATTATGTGGACTGAAGGCCAAAAGCTACGTCGAAGACAGAGTCAGCGCCGACTGTATTTCTTATCGTACGGACTCAGTCGCGGCCGCGAGCGTCGCAATTGCGGCAGGACTTGGTTATGGGTTTCTTCCGTGCATGCTGGGTGACATTACGCCTGGGTTAACACGCGTAGGGCCAGTTGTGCGCGAGCTACAGGACGAGCTCTGGCTGCTTACGCATCAGGACATTCGAAAGTCATGGAGAGTCAAAGCATTCATGACTTTTTGTGCAGCAGCCGTAGCGCATCAAAAGCCTTTGATCGAAGGGCAGCTGAATCTCCCGGTTGCGCAGGGCGAAACCGGGAGCGTCTCTTAGTCGGCGCTAGATCCGATGACAGCCTTGCAGACAATTTCAATCAGCTGTGAACGTTGAGCCAACCTGGATACACCGATGATATTGCTCGCGCACTGGGGCCGCTCAGTGCGATATGCGGCTTTGCGCACATCACCTACCACGGCGAATGCCGCGTCCATATCCAAGACGTAGAGCGTTTCTTCGACGACATCATTAAGGGTTGCTCCATAGAGCGCGAGCAACTTGGCGATGTTGTCGTAGGAGACGCGCATCTGCTCTCCTATCGATGAGAAATCGCTCGGTTTGCCCTCGCTATTCAGGGGCGCGGGAGCAACGAGATTACCCGCCTCATCGTGGTTGAACTGACCCGAGATATAGATCTCGTTTCCAACTTTTCTGGCCTGGGGGTAGCCGTAGCCCTCCTCCCATGAGACTCCCCAGTAAGCGGTGTTTTTGCCGTGCGGTTGTGAAGCAGCCATTGCTTTCTCCTTGCAGATGACGGATCGAATGACGTCGATTCGAGTTGTCGGGAAGCAGAGGCTAGCACTGGAAACACTACTGAAAATGCGCAATTTTGCGCCTCCAGCAGCGCAAAAATGCGCCCCCATCTCGACGCGACTTCCGTTAAATTTTTCCCAATCGACTGACCGCTGGATTGAGCTAATCAACCGGCTACTGGGAAAAAGGAATCAGGATGAAAAAGGAAACATGCGCGTCCTCACTTAAGGATTTGACTAAACAAACCGGACATTTGAAACCTTGGCAGATCCAGCGCGCCAAGCAGGTGATGCTCGATAACTTGGACGCAGGTATCTCCGTGGCAGCTATCTCACAAGCGTGTGCGCTATCGCGCAGCCATTTCACCCGTCAGTTTAAAAGAAGCACTCTCGTCTCACCCAAAGAATGGATGCGAGAGCAGCGGATTTTGAGGGGCAAGCAGCTACTTCAGACGTCGAGATTGCTAATTGCGGACATT
The DNA here is from genome assembly GCF_030687105.1 of Pseudomonas sp. FP1762. Classification (NCBI taxonomy): domain Bacteria; kingdom Pseudomonadati; phylum Pseudomonadota; class Gammaproteobacteria; order Pseudomonadales; family Pseudomonadaceae; genus Pseudomonas; species Pseudomonas sp. FP1762. The sequence continues at coordinate 2,899,868 of NZ_CP117458.1, read as the reverse complement.
GCACTGGAGTGTGGCTTCTCTGACCAGTCACACTTCTGTCGAACATTCGTGCGAACCGAAGGTGTAACTCCGCGGGCTTGGAAACAGAACAATCAATCGCCTGCGCTGTGACTTGATGAGCTGGATAGCGGAGCTAAGTCGTACCTGGAGGCTTAACCCTAGGAGGCGACGCATGGGAACGGCGCCTCGGTCGCATTACGGTAAACACACAATCATCGCCCGCTAGTGGCCGTTAACGGTCGAGTGCGAGCGTCTGCTTTTGGCCGAAAGCAGCCGTTCACGAACGACTACCTTCGGCCAAAAGTAGCCCTGATGGAGGGCTATAACTCTCTGATGCTCAGAATAAACGGGGGATGACAGCGGGGTAGAAAAATAGGCTGTAAGTCGACGCTGCCTCATAACACCACCCACGATAGAGAAGCCATCGGGCTTTCTATTTTAGGCGAACGAAAGACCATTCAACGCTACAGGTGAGAATTGGCGGTATGTGCTTCTCCCTTAATAATACTGGCCTACGGCGAGCAAGCTCTCGAGACACGTCTAATCATAACCCCTATCCTCCGAGCTTGACCGGTTGAGGAAGGAGCTCTCGGCTGAAGAGGGATTGCGACGGCGAAAAGTCCGTATCCCAGGCGAACGCAGTGGCGCTCGAACAATCTCGGTCGGTACCCAGGTGACGGTTAGCGGCGAAAGAGCCACTGCAATGGCGAACGCATTCAGTCCCCCTGTGCCGATAACATCAGAGCAGATAGCCCTTTTTTCGCCATTGAAGGTACATGCGGCAAGATTATCAAAGAGCATCCGAGTGCGAGCTTTATCTGACTGTTGTAAAGGTGGCCTGGACTGAGCCTGCAAGAGAGATTGGAAATCTGCTCCATCACTCGTTGCCCGCATCCTGGGTTCTGATGTTGGCCAGTCGGATGGTGCTGGCGGTACTGCAGAAATACCGGTCATCGGCATGCCTCATATCACGCTTGGTGTCATGAATCTCGCCAGTGTTCCTGGCGTGACAGTTCCGTTCTTTGCTTCATCAGATCCCGCTGAACCAGTTGTAGCCCTGGTCTTCCCAATACCCGCCCGGGTTGTCGTTGCTGACGAAAATCTCGACAACATGCTTGGGGTTTTTGAATCCCAGTTTGGTGGGGACCCGAACCCTCAGCGGATAGCCGTACTCGGGCGGCAGCGCCACGTCAGCGTAATCCAGTGCCAACAGCGTCTGCGGGTGCAAGGCAGTCGGCATGTCCAGACTGGAGTAGTAACGATCGGCACATTTGAAACCGACAAATTTCGCTGTGGTGTCGGCGCCGATGTGTTCCAGGAAGGTTTTCAGCGGTACACCTCCCCATTGACCGATCGCGCTCCAGCCCTCAACACAGATCAGCCGAGTGATATCGCTGCGTTGCGGCAGCTTGCGCAAGCTTTCGAGTGTCCACGGCGCCTTGTCCCTGATCCGGCCGGAGACGGCGAGCGAGTAACTGGTCAGGTCTACTTCAGGGATATCGTCCTGACCATAGAAAGCGTTGAACGGAAACGGCTTGGTGATCTGCGCGCGGGCGAAGGTCGGCGCCAGTTTCCGTCCACTGAACAGCCACGCCTGGACCCGGTCGTTCCAACGCGACATGGCCCAAAGCACTTTGTCGACCTGATCGCCGTCCTGCAGGTTGCAACCGGTCAGCATCGACATCGCGCCAACCGTCAGGCCGGCCCGAAGAAAATGCCGGCGCTGAATGTTTTCCAGTTCAAGCTGTTGCGCAGGTTCAATCCTGACGCGCTGACGCGTTGTTATTTTAAATTCAGTCATGACCCATTTTTCTCGTTATTAGGCGTCCGCACTCCACCCGTGATCATTGGCACCAGGGTTTTTGGTACCAGAATCACCAAGACCAGGTGAATCACTACAAACGCTGCAATCATCGCCATGGCCGCAAAATGTACGTAACGAGCAACGTCATAGCTGCCCAGTAACGCGACCAGCTCTTGAAGTTGAACCGGTTTCCAGATCGCTACACCCGAGATCACGATCAGTACACCTGCCGCCAGCACGATCCAGTACATCAGGCGCTGTACTGCGTTATAGACACCCTTTTCATGCACCAGCCGAAAGCGCAAGGCATCGGTCAGATCATGCTTCAATGCGGCAATGCCGATGGGCAGCAGCTCACGTTTGAAATGACGACTGGCCAACCCGTACAGCACATAGATTGCGCCGTTGATCAGCAGCAGCCACATGAACGCAAAATGCCAGGCAAGTGCCCCGCCCAGCCAACCGCCCACGGTCAATGACACCGGAAACCTGAAACTGAACATTGGCGAGGCGTTGTAGATAGCCCAACCGCTCATGAACATGCAGACCATGCAGGCCGCATTGAGCCAATGGGTGAGGCGAACCGGCCAGGGATGCAGTTTCTTCTGTCTCACGTGGTTCCCCTTGCAAGCCTTCCGTGTAGCGGAGCGTTGCCAGACGGCAACGCTCAAGCTTTCTCAGATGATTACATCGGTGGCTGGAAGCCATCCTTGCCGACTGCAATGCCGCGTGCGGTGCCATCTGCAGCGGGGAACACGACGATTTTCGTTCCTTTGACCAGCTCATCGGCTTTGCCTGGCTCGACGTAGGCGATAGGCACGTCATCCGGCACGACGATTTGTTTCTCGCCGCCCTGGTAGTTGACGGTCAACGTGCGGCCGTCGGTTTTGGACAGTTTGCCAACGGTGCCGTTGGTCATGGTGCCAGTGCTGCCGTCTGCGTTCTGCCAACCGTAATGACCTTCGCCGCTGCCCTTGAGCCTGGCGTCGAATACCGTGACCTCAAGCGCCTTCAAGGTTCCGTTGGCCTGCGGGATGGCCGCCGAGCCGATGAAGCTGTCGGATTTGATCGAGTCGATATTGGCCTTCGATACCCGGCTGATACCGGTCTTGTCAGTCAGTCCGATCGTCTGCTGGGCGCCAGAGCGGACAGTGAAGGTCAGCGTGTTGTTGCTGACGCTTTCCACCGTACCGCGCAGTGGTTTGATGACCGGCATGTCGGCGGCGGTGGCAATGACGGCAGCGCTGAGCATCACCAAACCGAACGTGGTAGACAGGGCGTTTTTGAGTTGCATGGCGACGATTCCTCATGGGTTGATGTGTCGCCATCCTCGACCGCAGACCGGGACGTCACGATGACCGTCGAATGACATTTTTGTCATTCGCCAACCCTGACCATGTATGACAGAAATGTAACCGACTGCGCCCGCTCATCCCGTTACACTGCACAGCCGAGATACCGATGTCGCGGACTTAACCCCGTCATGAAGAAACCCGAGCGCGCCTGACGATGCATATCCTGCTGATCGAAGATGACACCAAAACAGGTGAGTACCTGAAAAAGGGGCTCGGTGAGTCCGGTTACAACGTCGACTGGACCCAGCATGGCGCTGACGGCCTGCACATGGCCTTGCATACGACCTATGACCTGATCGTGCTGGACGTGATGTTGCCCGGGATTGACGGGTTTCAGATCATCGAGCTGTTGCGCGCCAGACAAGACGTACCCGTGCTGTTCCTTACCGCGCGCGACCAGTTGCAAGACCGCATTCGCGGTCTGGAACTGGGCGCCGATGATTACCTGATCAAACCTTTTTCGTTTACCGAACTGCTGTTGCGCATCCGCACTATTCTGCGCCGCGGTGTCGTGCGCGAAGCCGACCATTTCCACCTTGCCGATCTCGAACTGGATCTGGTCCGGCGCCGCGTGACCCGCCAACAACAGGTGATCGTGCTGACCAACAAGGAGTTCGCCCTGCTCCATCTGTTTCTCCGTCGAGCCGGCGATGTGTTGTCCAGGACACAAATCGCTTCGGAAGTCTGGGACATGAATTTCGACAGCGATACCAACGTGGTGGACGTCGCTGTCAAGCGCCTGCGCAACAAGGTCGACCAGCCCTACCCGATCAAGCTGATCCATACCATTCGCGGTATCGGCTATGTCTGCGAGGTGAGGCCATGCGGTCCCGACGCCAACCCTCGCTGACGCTGCGATCGACCGTGGCGTTTGCCATGGTCGCGATGCTGGCCGTGGCCGGCGCGGGCTTCTATCTGTATCAGACGATGAAGGCCTCGGTATTGGTCTACAGCGATCACGCGGTGATGGGCCGTCTGGAGCATTTTCGCAAGCTCCTGCATTACGAACTCGCCATCGAAAAGCTGCGCGACAGCCCGCAGATTTTCAAGAACATGCTCGACAGCGAAGACGACATCTTCATCATTGAAGAGCCGGGGCAGCCACCGGTCATCCAGGTCAATCCACTCAACGTCACGTTGCCTGAACTGCCGGTGATCGGCCAGGACACAAAGCTGAGCGTCAGTGATCTGCGCAGCGGCGTGACCGACTCGGGAACAAGGCTGCGCGCCGCCTCCGTAGTCACGACGTCGGGTGGCCGTGTAGTCCGATTGACGGCCGCCCACCTTATGGGCAAGGAAATGGCGATGCTTGCAGCGTATCGCGAGCGCATCTACCTGGCCGTGGCCCTTGCCTTTCTGGCAACCGCGTTGCTGGGTTATCTGTTATTGCGTCGCGGGCTGCGTCCGCTGCGCAAAATGGCCGCCCATGCCGCAGCCATAACGCCTGAGCGTCTGCACAGCCGTATGGACAGCGCCGATACGCCGGTTGAATTGCAACAGCTGAGTGACGCCTATAACGCGATGCTTGATCGTCTTGCTCAGGGTTATCAGCGACTGACGCAATTTTCCGCCGACCTTGCCCATGAAATCCGCACGCCGGTCGGGTCGTTGATGGGACATTGTCAGGTTGCCCTTCGCCAACGCCGTAGCGAGGACGAATATCAGGCGCTGATCGCTTCGAACCTTGAAGAACTCGAACGGATCTCGCGCATCGTCGAAAGCATTCTATTTCTGGCGCGCGCCGATGAAGCGCAAGCCGTAGTGGAGCGCCAGCAACTGTCGCTGCATGACGAATCACAGCGCATCGCTGAGTATTTTGAGGGTTTGGCTGAAGAGCGGCGAATGAGCTTCCAAATAACGGGCGATGGTATCGTGCTCGCTGACCCCTTGCTGCTGCGCAGAGCGTTGAGCAACCTGGTGGCGAACGCTGTTCGCTACGCTTACGAGGGCACCGAGATTCTGATACGGGTATTGGAAACCCACGGAGGTGCCCGGATTGAGGTGGAGAACCAAGGGCCGGTGCTGGGCGACGAAACCCTGGGCAAACTCTTCGACCGCTTTTACCGTGGCGATGCGTCTCGGCACCAGAATTCCGACTCCTACGGGCTTGGCCTCGCCATTGTCGTGGCCATCATGCAACTGCATGACGGCCACGTGGGTGTCGAACAGCCAAGGGCCGGGACTATTCGTTTTTCGCTGTCGTTCCCTTGAGCTGCTCGAACGGTGCAAACTGTTCTTCGCCCGCTGCGGGTACCCAATCTTTTAACGGCGTCAGGAAATGCATTTCAAAACGACGTGACAGGAACGCCCACTTTCCGTCCCGACGTTCAAACCTGTCGTGGTAAAGACCGCTGACTTGCACCGGGCCTTTTTCAATGTCATGAAACAGGCAATCCGCAGCTACCGTGCCCACTGCGCTGTCACCCTCGATTTCAATCAGCGGGTTGGCCATCCAGTGGTGCATATGGGGCATCTGGCGCCAGCTGTTTTGCGCCATCGCCAGGATTTCGTCACGGTTTCCAGCCTGGCCAAAACCCGGTAGATCCAGTGTCGACTCTTCGTGCCAGATTGAGCTAAGAAGCGAGGCGTCGATGCGGTCGAAAGCATTGGCGTAGGCGCTGATCAGCGACTCGATGGCGGCGCGACTTTCCAGGGCGTCCAGTCGGGCTGTCAGTTGTTCATTGTTCATGATGAGGTTTCCTGCAGGGGCTGCGCATAAGCGAGGAAGGCAGCCCTGCGCGAGGGCTGCGCTACGGTTGAGCACGTGGTCAGATCTGCGACAGGCCGCCGTCGACCATCAACTCCACACCGTTGACATATTTCGCATCGGCAGACGCAAGAAACAGCGCCGACGAGGCGATTTCCTCAGGCTCGGCCATGTACCCCAATGGCGTGATCTGCTCGACGTGCTGACGCAGCGCGGCGACGTCGCTTTCGCTCATCTTCAAGCCGTTATCCATCAGCGGTGTGCGGGTGAAGCCAGGGCTCAGGACATTCGCTCTAATCTTGCGACCTTTGAGTTCGTTGGCCCACGTCCTGGCAAAGGAACGTACCGCGGCTTTGGACGCGTTGTAGAGGCTCAGTCCTTCCATGCCATTGCTGGAACAGATAGAGGCCGTCAGTACGATCGAAGCGCCATTTTTCAACAATGGCATCAACGTCTGTACAGTAAAAAAGACTCCCTTTACGTTGATGTCGAACATGTTGAAATAGGCGGCCTCGGTGGTCTCGCCCAGCGGGTTCTTTTCACAAATACCCGCATTGGCAAACACTGAGTCCAGTTGATCGTCGTACGCCTCAATCGTCGCCTTGAGCTCGTCCAGATCAACCTGGCGCGCGACATCGGAAATGACCGCGACCGCCCTGTCGCCAAGCTTGGCCACCGCAGCCTCCAGCGTGGCTGCAGAACGCCCGGTGATGTAAACGCGCCTGGCGCCCTCGGCAATCAAACCCTGTGCAATCGCAAATCCGATCCCGGTGGACGCGCCGGTGACGACTGCGCCCTGATCAGCGAATTTACCTGACATAACTGACTCCTCGATTTCGATTGTGTGGCTCGACTGGAACCACAGTGCGGCCATTTTGCGAGGAGGCAGGGGCGCAGCGGCACTGCCATAAATGAACATTGGCCGTTCATTTATGTGAGGCGTCAGCCAGGGTTTGATCGTTTAGATTGAAGTCAGCTGATTCAAAGCATGACGCGCAATCGAAAATATTCTGGAGCCGAAGGGTTTCAGAAAGGAGACCTTATGCCTGAGAAAATAGTAGCCCTTCCGGAACAGCGGCGCTGGCTGATGTTCGCCATCCTGTTGGTCGGTGCATTCTTGCCGCCGCTGGATTTCTTCATCGTGAACGTAGCGCTGCCTTCGATTCAGCAATCGCTAGGCACGGCCTCCTCTGCCGAACAGTTGATCATCTCTTCTTACGCGACGCTGTATGCCGTGACACTGATCACCGGCGGACGGCTTGGTGACATCTTTGGCCGCATGAGAATGTTCTTCGTTGGCCTGATTGGCTTTGCCGTCGCTTCACTGATCTGCGGTGTCGCCGAGTCACCCTGGGTGTTGATCGCCGGACGCTCGCTGCAAGGCGTGACGGCCGCTGTCATGGCGCCGCAGGCACTCGCTTCAGTGCAGGCGATATTCCCTGAGTCGGAAAAACCCTTGGCGTTGAGCCTGTACGGTGCGGTGTTTGGTTTGGCGTCGGTAGTCGGCCAGGCACTTGGCGGGATTCTGATCTCGCTCAACCTGATGAACCTGGGCTGGCGGACGATATTTCTGGTGAATTTACCGATTGCGTTGCTGGTCATTCTGATCGCCATCCCCGTGGTCAAGGAAACCCGCGCACCCCAGACCAGCAAGCTGGATCTGGGTGGAACGCTGTTGTCGATGGTGACGCTTGCGGCGCTGATCGTTCCGCTGATCGAGGGACGTGAAGCGGGCTGGCCGTTGTGGGCCTGGCTGTCGCTGGCGGCGGCGCCACTGCTTGCCTGCCTGTTCTGGCGCTACGAAGCCCGTTTGTATCAAGCGCAAGGCGCGCCGTTGCTGAACCCTGCTGCACTGCGTGCGCCCGGGATGGGCCGGGCATTGCTCGTCGCACTGACCTTCTACGCAATCGGTGTGTTCTTCCTGCTGTTTTCCATCTATTTACAGGGCGCGCTGCATACGAGCCCACTCAGTGCAGGTCTGGTCTTCCTTCCATTCGGCGCAGGTTTTTTGCTCGGGCCGCTCACCACCCATCTGTTTCGGCGTTTGCTGGGGTCTTATGTGAATCCCTTCGGAATGTCACTCGAAGTGCTGGGGTTCGTGCTATTGGCCTGGCTCGTGGCGCACACACCAACGGCCGTCACGCCCTCTGCGCTGCCCCTTGCCGTGATTCTCTTTCTGATCGGCTTCGGACAAGGACTGGCCCTTCCGACATTGATGCGCATCATCACAGGACGCGTGGCACCGGCGTATTCCGGCATGATTGCGGGCATCACCAGTTCCACCCTGCAAATCAGCACGGCACTGAGCGTGGCGATCATCGGTGGCATTTTTTACACGCTTCTGGGCAAGGACACGGACGCGGCGGCCATCACCCACGCCTTCACCGTCGCCATACTGTGCATCGCTGCCTGTCTGGCCGTAGGCGCAGGACTGAGCCTGAGTCTGGCGCGCCAACCTGCCGAAGAGCTGCAAACGGCGGCCATGCACCCGGCAGAGTGAATCAACCGCCTGCCTGAGTGCCAATCATGACGGAGGCCAGGTCGGCAAGCGCGCGCAGACTGTCCATCTGGCGCATGTCCTGATGGTAGCCCATCCAAATGTCGCGGCCTGGTGGCGGTTCATCTGAATCGATCAGACGCAGCTCCGTCAACTGGTCGCCCAAAGCGCGGGGCAATACCGCGACGCCCTGCCCCTGCGCGCACATTTGCGCCTGGACTGTGCGGCTGCTACTGGTAAACACGGTACGCGCCAGAGGGTAACGCTGCCGCAGCCACTGCACATCGGGATAATGAGACTGGGCAACACTCATGGTGATCAGACCCAGCCCGGCGCCCTGTGGCTCAGGGTCAGCAGATCCAACGGCTGCGTATAATCCGTAAGTCAGGGAGATCAGCTTGCGGTGCACGATATCGGGTTCGGTGAACGGAACGATTCGAAACGCGATGTCGGCGTCGCGGCGAGCCAGATCAAACAATCGATGCCCGGCAATGACCTCGGGCACGATCAATGGATAACGACGGCGCAGTTCACTCAGCACCGGGGCCAGGACATAACAGGCGAACCAGTCAGCGCAGGAAATGCGCAGCACACCTTCAGGCTGTGCGCTGCCCCCCGCGAGGCGCCTTTCGATGGCCAACGCACTTTGCTCCATTTCCTGCGCGAGGCTGAGGAGCTTCTCGCCGCTGTCGGTCAACACGAGACCTTGGTTGGTACGCAGGAAAACGGGTTGGCCACTGAGCTGTTCCAGCACCTGCAAGCGCCGCCCCACGGTCGGATGGCTGACCCCCAACAGCTTGGCGGCAGCCCCCAATGACCCGCTGCGGGCAATCGCGAGAAAGACCCGCACATCACTCCAGTCCATGCTCTGCCCCCTTACAAAAATGAACAGTGAGAGTGCAGCAATGGCAGTGCCGTAGCAATCCCGTGCCCGACATACTTGTCTGCATTCACCGTCGTCGAATACCAACCGGAGACTGCAAATGAAGATTGGTTTTATCGGAGTGGGAAGCATGGGCAGAGCGATCATTCCACTGCTCGTTCGCGCTGGCCATCACGTCTCGGCATGGAACCGCAGTCACGCGGCGATCAAGGATCTCGAAGGCATCAGCGTTATCGAAACGCCGGCCTCGGCGTTCCAGCAAGAGGTAGTCATCACTCTTCTGGCCGATGACGCCGCCGTCAGGCAAGTGCTGCTCTCCAGCGCTGTTCTGGAAACTGCAGACAAAGCTTGCGTGCATGTCGTGATGTCGACCTTGTCGCCTTCGCTGATGTTGGAGTTGCAGCGAGAACATGAAGCCGTCGGCATGCCATTGATCGCGGCGCCGGTTTTCGGCGTGCCCGCCGTGGCGGCCAAGGGCGAGTTGAATATCCTGGCGGCCGGATCGCAGGCCGCTGTCTCGACCGTCCAACCGCTGCTCGACCTGCTCGGGAAAAAAACCTGGTATCTGGGCGATCAACCTGAACAGGCCTGTATCGCGAAAATCGCCGGCAACATGATGATCACCCAAGCCATCCAGTCTCTGGGCGAAGCCAGCGGACTCGTTCAACGCCACGGACTGAGCCCTTCGATTTTCATCAAGCTCATGACCCAGACCCTGTTCGCCTGCCCCAGTTATCAACGTTATGGGCAGAACATCGTCAGCAGCAATTTTGAACCGGGATTCAAACTGTCGCTTGGCCTCAAGGATATGAATCTGGCGATCGATGCGGGTCGTCTCAAAGGGCTGGAGTTGCCAGCGGCGGATGCCGTTCGATTGAAAATGAAGTCGGCGGTAGCCAGGGGGGATGGCGACAAGGACTGGTCGGTTTTCGTTCAGCAGACGAATCATTGAGAAGCTCTTTCGAACACCTGCCACGAGGTCATTCATGGAAAACTCCGACATCGCGCGTCAACTCTCAACATTCAGGAAAACCATCGACAATATCGACGCCGCGCTCATCCATCTGCTCGCGGAACGGTTTCGCTGTACCGATGAGGTCGGATTGCTCAAAGCCCGATATCAGTTGCCTGCGGTAGACGAGGCCAGAGAGCAGCAGCAATACCAGCGTCTGGCAGCACTTGCTCAGGAGGCTGAGCTGGATACGGCCATCGTGCAGAGGCTGATGCAGTTGGTCATTGGCGAAGTGGTCGAGCGCCACAGGCAGATCGCCGCCAGGCATGCCCCGACACCCCCAATAACCCCACCCCTCGGGGCTGACCCCGGCGCCACTTATCGAAGCAATCAGACAAACGAGCAGAACCGCATGAAATGGCCAACGATCGAGCAAATTCGCAGCTTCACCGATTTACCCTATGGCTACAGTTGGGATTACCTGAAACGTGAGGAGATCAATGTCGCGACAGATTTTTTCCGGACATGGTTTCCCTCCATTTCGGTGGGGTTGGCAAGCCCGTTTCTGGACCAGCAGTTCTACGCAGACAACGTGGTGCTCGAAGACGATCCGGATCGAGGCATATTCGCTACCGTCGTCCGCCAGAACGATGAAATTGTCGCTATCGCCACGTGGGAAAAAATTGACGGTGCTGACGTTATTTTCGGGCGGGTCGGCGCGGTAGCCAAACCGCACAGACAAGCCAGATTGGCCGTTGCGGCCCAGGACCTGGGAGAAAAAATCGGCACGTTCATGGGCGCGGGGCTGATCTATGGCATGGCAACAACCCGCACGCCGTATATGCAACAAGCACTGGAGCAAGCCGGTTACAAAGCGGTAGGGATAATGCCTGGCCTGGACCGGGAAGAAACAGCACCTGGAATCGTGCGCAGGGTTTACGAAGTCATCTACGTAAAACGGCTCGCACCACACGCCGACTTTCTCATTCCTACCGGTCATAACCTTACCCCTACAGTCGCGCGACTTTACGCAGATATATTTCAAGGTGATGACGACACGAACTGACGAGCCAGCCTAGTAGCGAACCAACCATCGAAATGCTTCTGATCAGTAACGCTCCCCGCTCGCGCCTTTTGCATCGATCGAGGTAGCCACATTAGGTAATGAGTTCAAAAAGACTCAGCAGCGGCTAAAAGCACCTGTGGGGTTGATTAATAGATGAGAAGTGAACTGAGTGGACGCGGCTCTGGCCCCTGAGTTAGCTTTCGTAACCGTTCTAACTTGGGGCTCCGCAATCATGACTGACCGTCAGATCATTGTTCCAGATGGCATGAGATTGATCTACGAGCGCGCGGGTTATGCACCAGCAGTAAAGGTAGGAAAAACTCTTTACTGCGCAGGTCAGGTAGGCAGGACGCCGGAATTATCCGTCATTGAAGAACCTGAGCAGCAGTTTTTAGCTGCATGGAACAATCTCCGGATCGTCTTGGAGGCAGGTGGCTGTAAATTTGAAGATGTCGTAGAAATGACAACTTACCACGTCGACATGCACCGTCACATGCCAATTTTCAGACGCGTAAAGGATAAAGTCTTTCCGAGAAGCACTTGTGCATGGACCTGCATTGGTGTCAGTGAATTAGCTCGACCTGGCCTTCTCGTGGAGATCAAGTGCGTCGCAGTAGAGCGATAACCTTCTGACAAGCACCTGCATATCCAGATCTTAAAATGGGTGACTACGCATGCGGTGGTAGATTCAAAATTACACTCGCCTGCTGCATCGGTAGGCGCGTGATAACACTTTACGCCGACGGCTAATACTGACTGGAAGCAGGCGCCAATCAATTCCGATGCGAGCAGAAAAATGCCTATCAGCGGATATCCTTAGCACTCGCTCAACGCAAATCCAAAGTCATCGCTTGACACTTGTGCCGCTTCGTTAAGTCGTTGGCGCAGCGCAGCCGTTAGCTGCCTCTCCACCTCCCACGGATCCGACAGCGCGGCGAGTTGTGGCGCCAATTGCGGCGACAGGCTCATTAGCGAATGATTAAGCGATCGCGCCGTTTCAAAAGCGGCTTTCTGCACAAAGCTGATTTCCACCAGCTCCCCCTGCGCCTTGCGAAACTCCATCTCAGCCATCCGCGCCAAGTAGTGCTCGCGATGTGCACGCGCTTTCTGAAAGTCCGGGGACTGCCCTTGCGCGAGATCAACGGGCGGGGGCGCAGCCATGTTAGTCGACTCGGATTTTGCAGCGACGTGGCTGTACACATCACGTTGAAGCCGCTCCTGTTGGTGGCGAGCAGCGACGGAAGCCTTGCTCGGGTCAGCGGTATCGCGGATCAATGCTTCAGTGGCCAGAACGTCGACCTGCTTGCCATTGGGAGACAGGACCAGTCGACCGTTTTCCTTCAGCCAGGTGATGTAACTCGGCGACCGTCCGATGTGCGCAGCAAAGGCGCTCTTTGACAGGTACGTAGCTGTGCTCATAAGCCCTCCTTTTCAGCGGCTTTTCAATGAATCCTTTCAAGATTTCAGTGGATTGAAATTTCAGTAAGCTGGCGGGTCTCCCACTAACACGATCCCGCGGGTTTCCGACCCCGTGTCTTTTGAAAATCCCTAGGGTCCCCCGCCCTTTCAGCTCCATTATCGTTGCGCTAGTCTGCGTCAACGATCCTCCATCACATCAGGGAAGAAACGTGTTCTGGAACAAGCAAAAGAAAGTTCAGGTGGAGCTCATGACTCCGATAACTATCACTCATCCGAACTGTGCCAGTCCGCAGCTCCCGAGCCCGGTGCCACCAGCCGTGAAAGGACTAGACAAAGACTTTGCACTGAAGCTGATGATCAGCATTGCGCTATTCCTACAGGCAGCCCTCTTTGTGGATGGCTATCTGGGGTTAACCACTTACTACGAGCAGTTTGGTGTACAGACGGGTGAGCTTGATTTAGCTAGCCCAACCATCTTGGCGGCAGGCTATCTGCATAGCTTGACTGGTGTGATGAACTGGGTTGATGGAGTGCCATTCATTGGTCCTTTGCTCCCATGGATGCCATTTGCGGCCGTGGCACTAATCTACGTTCGCGTGCTGGCAAATCCTGAAACGAAAGGGCAGGCACTTTTCGTGAAGGGATTCCTGGGCGGGATATCACTGTTCACTTTGTTTGTTGCGCCTATGTGGGGAGTGCAGCACGGCATCGACAGAGGTCGAGAGGACATCACCTCAACAACAGGGTTAAACGCTATAAAAGGTGTCATTACGGAGCATAGCCTTGTAACCAAGGATGGCGAGAAAATCATCGGCCATCTCCTCGCGGCAGACACCAAGAGCACTTTCCTACTCTCTAATCACACCGTTTATAAAATCGACAACAGGACAAACCGAATAATGAGACAGGTACTACTGAAGGAGAAACCTATCAAACCTCTCTGAGCCTTTACCAATCCAAGCCATGCCCTCTCCCTTTGGAAAGACGGACATCCCTGCAAAGGTTTCAGCTAGAGAGATCTCGCGAGTTCGATAACCCGTGTAGGGGGCGGCCCTCGGGGAGGACCCGTAAAAATCGGCGCCCCACCCGGCCTGCCCTGCTCATGCCTTCGGCTCGGCCTCGCTCAGGTCCAGACGCTTGGCCACCCAGCGTTCGTACAAGCCGATGGCGACATCCGCGCCGGCCATTGCGGTCAGGCAACCCAAGGCGCCCGCCGTCCAGATCGACAGGCCTGCACCGAACAACAACATCATCGCTGACACGCCGCAGACGATGCAGGCGCCGGACCGAAGTGCGAGGCGCCGCAGTAACGCCCAGCCTCGTGCCCCATCCTTGTCGGCGCGCCACATCTCGCCGGAGACACCTCCAACCAGGGACAGGGCAATCACCAACCAGATCGGCATCTCTGCCAGTGCCTGTTGCTCGTTCGTCATTGCCCTGCCCCTTAAACAAAAAGACCCGGCGCAATGGCCGGGTCAGGTGGTGGATGGCCTGCCGCGCTTTGCGGTCGCACCCATCGAAGATGGCCCCTTTTTACAGGTCGATTCTGGTGGCAGCAAGACCGTTTTAATGCCATCCGGTGAATGTGTGGGTTACGCCCGGTGAACGGCTGGCGAATGTCGGTGAATATCTATCCCGGCTGTCTTTTGCTTTTCTGGCGTCCCATGCGTCCCACTTCTCTAAAACAAGGTGGGACGTCTGAAAGCCCCGTAGATTGGGGCTTTGCCCCACCGTCCTACTTTTATCTCTCTTTTCTCGTGTATAGAGAGAATATTTAAAAACACGCGTGCGCGTGAACACGCGCATTGATGCCCGCTACGCATACATGGGCGGGAGGCATGAAAAAGGTGGGACGGTGGGACAACCCAACAACGACGTGGCCTGCGCCCGTCTCACCACTGCAAAAAGCAGTGGGACGGAGGCAGGCCGGTGGGACGGCGTGAGCCAGAGGGATGCCCACGATCAAGCCGCTTCCCCAAGGAGGAAGTGCTCGACCACGATGTGAGCGTCATGCAGGCGCTGGTAGTAGAGGTTGCGTGTGCAGCCACTCTCAGCCAGACGCGCAGTCAGAGGCGCATCAGGCTGGAAGTAATGCACTTGGACCACCGTCATCAACTCGGGATCAAGGCGTTTTTTGACGATGCGCTCGATGTCCAGGGAGGCCTCCAGCGGCACCCTGCTCCCGCGCCTTCCGCGCACAATCTGGCCACCGCTTTCCATCATCATCGCGACCATGTTGCCGCCCGAGTAACCGGCGGCGACCTCATCGCTGTGCAGCTCCTGCGCCCATTGCTTGAGGGCCATATCGATTGCCTTAATCATCGAAGCACGGCTCCTCGAACTCAGGTTGTTCCAGCGCAGGCGCCCTGCCCCAACCCTCCGGTTTCTTGTACGCCCAAGGCCGCTGACCGCTCTTGCTCAAGGCACCCAAACGGAACCGTCGCCACCCCAATCGATGCAGGATCGCTCCCACACGCATCTGCTCCGGTTTACCCCAATGACCGGGATCGAGCTTGAGCGCCTGACTCATCACCTCACTGCCGGTAGTGGTCTCGCCGATCTGCGACTCTTCGAGCCAGGTCAGGATGGGCGTTTCCCATTCGTCCACCACAAAGCGTTCGTCCTGCTCCTCGCTGAACATCGGCGCTTCTTCTCGCGTTACCCACCAGAGGTCGCCGGCCTCAAAGCAGAACATCGCTTCGGCCCACAGCTGATCGCGAATCTCGCGCAGCAACGCCACGTCGACCTTGGTACAGGCCACCGGCCAATACCGGCGGTTGCCGGTGGCATCCTTGAGGTACTCGTCCTGGTTGGTGGTACCGACGAAGACACACTGACGTGGCACGTCCAGGGTTCTGCGGCCATAGCTTTCGCGGTAGGTGTCGGTCGACGCCGAGAAGAATTGCTTGGCCTTGGTGCTCTCGGCCTTGTTGAAGCTGTCCAGTTCGCCCAGCTCGACGATCCACTTGCCGCGGATCGCCTGAAAGCCATCCTTGTCACCGAGAGCAAACGGCGTATCCATGAACCACTCACCGCCGAGCACGCTCATGGCGGTCGACTTACCGGCGCCTTGTACGCCTTCGAGGATCATCACCGAGTCCGCCTTGCAGCCGGGTTTCATCACCCGTGCCACGGCCGAGATCATCCAGCGCTTGCCGACCTTGGACGTGTAGTCCGTTGTCTTCACGCCCATGACATCCGTCAGCCACCGCTCCAGGCGCGGCACACGATCCCATTCGAGTTTTCTCAGGTACTCGCGCACCGGGTGAAAGGCGTGGTCGTGTGCAACCACGCTGACAGCCTCGATCACGTGCGAGGACTTCACGCGCAGGTTGTACTGCTGCGCGAGCCACTTCATCACGCGCACGTCGTCGATGTCGGCCCATTCGCCGGTACCACCGCCATAAGGAGCGGCCCGCAGCTTGACGATCTTCGAGCTGAAGGCGCAGTAGCTGATCACCCCGGCCCAGCGTTCGTCGTGAGCGAGGATCAGTTCGACGTTCTGCATGTGCGCGATCAAGGCGCCGCTTTCACTGCGGGCCAGTTGATCTTTCCAGCCACCAGCCGCCGGTGGACGGACCACGGCCAACACCTGACGGCGCACAGCATCAAGGCCTTCGGCGACGTGCAGGTCGTTGAAGTCGGTCCACTTGTCGTGACGTTCGACCGAGAAGATCGGCGCAACAACTTGGGCGCCGACGATCAACGCGGCGTTGCTGGCCTTCTCCTCACCCGGGTTCCACGCATCGCCGTTGGGCTTGGTGGTCTTCCAGTCGTCATCGCGGCAGATGATCAGCGGGCAGCCGGCAAAGCGCTCACGCATGACCTTGCACACGGCCAACAGGTTGCCCGCATCGAAGGCCACCGCTACCGCAAGCGACGTCGCCATGTGCAGGCTGGCGCCGGTGGCGTAACCCTCACAGACCAGCACTGGTTCGCCCGGTACCGGGTGCGGACCGAGCAGGTGGAATGTGCCCTCCTTCGCCATGCCGTAAGGCCAGTAGGATTTGTCGCGGCCGGTGTCTTCTTGCTTGTTCGGGAAGATCACCTGCAGGCCCATGATCTGGTCACGGGCGTTCTTCATCGGCACCAGTACTGCACCAGTGCGTGGCGCATAACGTACGTTGATGCCAACAATCTGTTTGCGATCCAGGTAGTCGCTGCGCCCGGTGGTCGGCATGCGCTCGAACAAACCCTGCGCCCTTTTCGCGGCCCGCCGCGCAGCGTTACTCGCGATTTCGGCGGCGCGGCGCTTGGCTTCCTCCTGGCGGGCGCGCATCACTTCACGCACTTCCGGCGACATGCGACCGGCCTTGACCTTGATCTTCTGCGTCTCACCCGAACGCCAGTCACCGAAAGCGCCGAAGATCAGCGTATCGCCCTTCTCCGTGCGCTGCTCGTGAACCACGTACCAGCCGTTCTTTTCCTTGCCCTTGTCCTGCGATGTCTTGCAGCGGGTCAGCTTGCCGAACACCAGCGGTTGCGCTGGTTCCAGACCGTAATCGGCGAATTGGCCCAATACCTCATCGAGCATGCTGAATCCCCCGCTCAGAGAGAGACTGGCAGCTGATGCACTGCGAGCAACCCGGTTGGGCCAGGCGGCGCGCTTCCGGAATCGGGTCGTCACAGGCTTCACAGAACAGCAAGGAATGAGCAGCGCTTTCGGCCTTGGCAGCACTGCGCGCCGCCATGGCCTGATCGATGCGTTCCTGCACCAGATCGTTGGCGAAATCGGCGATGTCAGCCACGGTCAGCACCTCGCGTCGTCTGGTTGACGTAGGTGGCGCGGTTGAACAGCCCCAGCAGCCCTTGAATGCCCCGGAACACCTGCAGACGAATCGCAGCCAGTTCCTGATCAGTCACCACACCGTCGCCGATGCTCTTGGCCCACGTCTCGGCCAGATCAGCGACCTGGCGGAAGTATTCGGCGATACCCGTGGTGAGAGTTTCGGGCATGTCGTTGGTGTAGGTGTCGGCCAGCTCCTGCCAGACCGTGTCACCGACCAGCGCATGCACCGCATCGAGAATGCGGCGATCCTTTGTCAGTTCGAGGATCTCGCCAAACTCCTGAATGTTGATGGAGTGGCTCGGATGGGTAGGCGACAGTTTGTGCTGCAGCGTGGTCGGGTTACGACCGGTCGTGGCTGCGATGGCGGCAGCGCCGCCCGGGTAATCGCGAGCGGCGTGGTATAGCGCTAAATCGAGCGGCAGGATTTCCCGCTGCGCCCGTTCCAGAGAACTCAGAGCGATACGGCTCATGGCATTAATCCTAAAAGTTGCCAGTGCCGCGCGACAGAAGTTGGTGATACATTTGCCGCGTGGTCTGGAGAGGCCCAAACGCCGGCTAGGTTCGTAAGACCAACACCGGCACCGTGCCGAGGCGAACAATCCGTTGTTCACCCCTGGCGCAACAGCTGCCAGCTCTGTGGTAAGAACGGCAGCAACACCAAGGCTTCCGAGCCTTGGAACGCGATGAAAGTCGGCGGCATGTGGTGTGCTCGCCTTCTGACATCGCGACCCGATAGCATTGTGGTGATGCTATCGGGAGAAACTGGGCGACCCTTGGGTCGCCTTTTTTCTATGCAGCTTGTATTTGAGCGTCGGATTCGGCTGGGAATATCTCGGGTAAATCCGGCCTAAGCTGATGAGGTAGAAGCGCTCCAGAAAGTGCTTTCGATAGATGTCGAACCTGTGCGACTGGAATACCTCGCCGACGCCAATTAAAGAATCTCTGAGGGCTGATTTTGCACTCTCGCGAAAGCTGGGAAGGGCTTTTGCCGGAGGCCTCAGCAACCTGCAGTACCAAATCGAATATCTGAGCAGGTGTACTCATGACGTTATCCATACCAAACAATTTGAACGGAAAGACCAAACAATACGTTTGTTATCATCTGAATGCAAGCGCTGTAACATTCTGTTTATGAGTAAACAAACGCAAAACCTCAAAGGCCAACGCTTCCGTGAAGCGCTCGAAGACTCCGGATTGACGGGGGCCCATCTCGCTCGAATTCTCGATCTTGAGAACGACCAGAACATCACGAACTGGAAAGCTAGGGGCGTCCCCGCGTACATGGTCGGCGAAGTTGCGCTGACACTTGTCGTGGAGCGCGAGTGGCTAGAAGGGAAAGATGTACCAATGCGGACCAAGAGCACTGAGCGAAACCCATTACGCCCGGCTGCTAACGATTCGCCGCTTTACGTACTGGAGCCAATGGCTCCTTGGGACTCAGAAACACCAATAGACAATGACGAGGTGGAGCTAAGGTTGTACAAGGAAGTGGAGTTATCCTCTGGACCTGGAAAGGTTGCGCGTACAGAGGTTCAGGAGATCGCTGGGCCCAAGCTTCGTTTTTCACGAGCTACGATGAGGACTTGCGGAGTAGATCCCTCAAACGCTGTATTTGCCACCAACAGCGGGAACAGTAATCACCCACTGATTCTTTCGGGAGCGACAGTCGGCATTGATACAGGAATGACGCGAATCGTTGACGGCGAAATGTACGCAATCGACCACGACGGGCATTTTCGGATTAAGTTTCTTCAACGTACTGCCAACGGCATCAAGATGAGGAGCTTCAATTCACAGGAATACGCTGACGAAGACTATGACTTCGATCAGATCATGGCTCAACGAGTGGTAATTCTTGGCCGCATATTTTGGTGGTCATCAATACGTCCATTGAAAGGCCCCTCTCTGATCTGACACCAAACAAAATGTGTTGACCAAAAACCAAACAGATTGTTTACTTGCCTCACTCTCCAACCACAGTGAGGCATCACCATGCGCGCCACCGCATCCCTACATGTCCATCCTGCATGCGTCAGCAATCGCAAACTGATCGAACAGCTGCAGCTCGCCACGGGCTGTCTGGTCGTCATTCATAACAGCAAACCAACGCTTGTCGCAAAGTCCTGCCAGCCCTCTCCTATCGATCCGAACGGTGGAGGGCACGCAGCATGATCAAGTACAAGATCGACAACCGCACCCTGCAGCTGCTCAACGCCCAGGTCAACCTGACCGAGACCTTCAACCATGTCCTGCGCACAGCACCGAAGCGTGAATGCCTGGCATTCCGCCTGAAAGCTGAACGCGGCACCGTGAAAAGCACTTTTGTCATTGAACTGGGCAGCGAACGCCATACGCTGACCCTGCCAAACGACAAGAAGATGCACCTCAAGCTGGCCGACTTTATTGAAGAGATTGCCAACGGTCCGTTCGACGCGAGCAACTCCAGCGACCCGGCGCCTCTCCCGCACGCCGATCGCCAATACGGCCGTTTTGAGGTCCGGGACAAGCAGCGCGTGTTCGAGCTGGTGCACACCGGTGGCGTGCTGAGCCTCGACATGGGTATTGAGCTTCCCCTGCATGTGGCGCTGCATCGCACACATACACGCCGCGGCGTCACCGTCATCTTGAGCATCGGCAACAAGAGTCCGAATACGCGCTGCTTCACCTTGTACGACCCCGATGCCGAGATCTACGCAAGGCTCATTGAGTCCATCAACCACCTTGCTGCGGCGGCCACTCCAGCTGCGCACGCAGCATAAGGAGGACGCTATGGAACGCACCCTCGCCCAAGCAGCCGCTCAACTCGGCCTCACTCGCCCCAAACTGATGACTCTCATGCGAGAAAAAGGTTTGCTCAAGGGAAACCTGCCGGCGGACCCGAAGCGCGATAAAGCGTACCTGCGGGTCAAGGACAGTCCCTGGTATGACGAGAAACACGGAATGCAGTACAGCCAGTCGACTCGGGTCAAGCAGGCAGGTATCCGCTGGCTGGCCGAGCAGTTGGACATCGATCTTCCTGCCATCCCGGCAGATCGCCGTGACGTGGCCTAGGGAGTACGCCCGCCAGATCGTTGCCATGCGCACACGCGAGGAGCGCAACGCCGCGCTTCTCGAAGTGCCCGAACATCTGCGCGAGCTGACCAGACGCCACTGCCTGAACGCCTGGAACCACCCGGCACGACTACAACGCAAGGAGGCTCGACAAGGCCATGAGTAACGCTGCACAGAATCCGCTTCGCCTGCATCCGGCACCCGAATCGGCCACCGTCGAACTGCTCTATCGCATCTTCGGCGACGTCCTGATCCCGCTGGAGAAAGTCCGCGAGCAGTACTTTCGCAATCTCAACGAGCAGTCGTTCGTGACAGAGATCAACAGCGGCCGGATCCAGCTTCCGATCACCACGCTGGACACCAGCCGCAAGGCGCTGAAGTACGCACACATCCGCCATGTTGCCTCGCTGATCGACATCCGCGCCTACAAGGCTGATGAAAGCATGCAACACCAACAGGACGCGCCCAAACAAGCAGAAGCGAGTTTAGAAAGGGAAAAGCATGGAAATTCATAACGAAACTCTTGCCGAGGACGAGTTGGTCGCAATCACCGGATATCAACGACCTTCATTGCAACTGGACTGGCTCAATCGGAATGGCTGGAAGTACGTACTTACAGGCGCAAGACGCCCCGTTGTTGGCCGCATATACGCTCGAATGAAACTGTCTGGCGTAAAGCCTTCATCTGAAAATATTGCGGCCGAAGCTTGGTCGCTTGATCTTTCACGCGTGGGGTGAAAATGAGACCAAGAAAGTCAGTAAATCGAGATCTGCCACCTCGAATGATCAGGCGAGTTAGGTTGATGAAAAGTGGCTCAGAGTGGGTCGGATACTATTACGACGGGAGAGACGATCAGGGAAAAAGAAAGGAAATTCCTCTTGGAACAGATCTGGATGTCGCCAAGGCGGAATGGGCCAAACTCGATTGCAAGCCTATTCCACAAAAGAACGCCTTACTGGGTAAAATTTTCGACCGGTATGAGGCCGAGATCATTCCAGGAAAACAGCCTAGAACTCAAAAGGACAACTTGCTTTCGCTGAGGCAGCTTAGGAAAGCATTCAGTGAAGCACCAATCAATGCAGTAACACCCCAGGTCATCGCGCAGTACCGCGACAAGCGAAGCGGAAAGGTTAGGGCTAATCGGGAGATTTCGCTGCTCTCGCACATCTATAACATCGCCAGGGAATGGGGTATCACTGATAATGAAAACCCAGCCGCTGGTGTGCGCAAAAACAAAGAAACTCCTCGTGATTTTTACGCCGACGCCACAATCTGGAATGCCGTCTACGAGGTAGCTGTACCAGAGCTCAGAGATGCGATGGATTTAGCCTATTTGACCGGTCAACGCCCTGCGGATGTGCTCGCAATGAGAGCCCGCGACGTCGTCGATGGTTTTTTGCAAGTGTCTCAAGGCAAGACCTCGAAGAAGCTAAGAATTCGCTTAGTAGTAGGCGACATTCCAAATGGTTTAGGGGTGTTAATTGAGCATCTTCTTGAGCAAAATAAAGCGCGCGTTCTTAAAAACCCTTACTTAATCGCTACTCAAGACGGTCGCAAGGTCACTGCCGCAATGCTTCGAATTCGCTTCGACGACGCTCGAAGAGTTGCAATCAAACAAGCAACTGAAAAAGAAGACAACCAGCTCGCAGCCAATGTTCGAAAATTTCAGTTTCGAGATATCCGTCCAAAAGCAGCCAGCGAAATTTCCGATTTAGGACACGCAAGCCGTCTACTTGGGCATACCGACAAACGCATTACTGAAACTGTATACAGAAGAGTTGGAGAAATAGTAACTCCAACCCGTTGAGCCTACAGAGCATCTAGAAAATTATGATTCCCACTGAGACACTTACTACCAGGGACAGTGAGAATTTATACTGGAGCTCGACGAAGCGTGGTGAAAGATTGCCAGCTGGCAGTCTTTCACTACCCAATTTTAATCTAGAGCAGTCGCCTCCCCTTCAGTTCCTAGGCTATCAATAATCTACCTTAGATGCTTTCTTCGCAGGCCAAAACCTCAGCGACCGATCATCCGCTCTCAAACCAACAAGAACAGACTTAACTTCGTTAGAAGTATTATATTCGCGTGAAGATTTATACTTATTAAGTTGCACGATAAAAACAAGCTGCCGATCTAGGCTTGATAACGTCGTATCAAGCCAATCATTTGAGGCCCATAAGATTTCACCATCTTCGTGGTGATGCGACTGCCTATGATCGGGATCAGGCGCCCAACGCCCCCAAACCTGGCTTTTCAACACGAGGCGTCCATCTCTAATACGCCAGTCTCCGCTTAATGGCTCATTTATCAAGTCAAGATTTCTTGTGAGATCTATTCCAAGTCGTGGCCGTCCTCCCGGTCCCATAGCAGCAATTTCGTCGCCCTCATCGATACCGCAATTGTGTCTATCAGGCACCCACACAAACGGCGTAAATGGATTCTCTCGCCGAGACCGATCGTCATAATAGCCGTTGTCCCAAAACTGCGGCAGCCAAATGTCATGGCTGGTTCTTTTCGAAAATGCAGCACATTGAGACAGTGCCGAATTGCGCTCGGTTAGCGCGGATGTAATCGTCACCGTTACTCCATCAGGAGATGACCAACTGCCATATAATGGAAACATTCCTTCGCTAGAACTGCATATGACACCTAATTTCTGTAATACAGTTTCTTGATCTAACAACACATCTTGCCTATCCACCTTACTACCTAATAACTCTTCCTTCGCTTGTTGCGGAACTGGATCCTTACGGTCGGATAACCATGAGCCGTCATCAAATGTCACATCGTAGCGTCCGCGCCATCTTAGCCAGGGTGACTCTTCTTCGACCTCGTAACTACGAACCACAATCGGCAGCGATTTTGAAAAATTGCTGGCGACAGTTAAAAGCGCATGCCTCTGAATATGCTCTCTGAAGAATTCGAATCTATCTCCCTGGGACAAATCGTAGCGCTCATGACCGGGAAAATAATCCATTGAAGTAGCATCCGGCCAAAGACGCTTTATTTCCTCTGCAATAGCATTCTCAACAACTGCCTCCGCCACACCAAACAGGTCTGCAAGAGATCTTATTTCATGTTTTGTAAACTCGTAATCAAAACCAAAATCTGTTGTCTGCTTTACTGCGACGGGATAGCTATCGGAAACGATGGTGCCGTGCTTAGGCTCATTAATCTCATTGAGCAACTCTTCTAAAAATGGATCGGGCGCACTTGTACCAGCTATATGGATCAAGCATCTAGCGATATGAAGCTTATTGATGACGTGCACATCGGATCGTTTTGCTAAAGCCATTAGTTTTGGTTTAATGAAATTAAATGACAACCCATATTGCGAGGTTGTACGCGCCAATCCCATTAGTAACCATTGCTGAGAATTTTGGAAAGATAGTTTTTGATCAGCTGTTGCCATTGTCGCAACTGATGTTTGGTCGAAACGATCAAGCAGAAGACCTAGCTCATGAGTCAGCCCAAGCTCATGAAGTGTGTTAAAGCGCCGGGCCACGTTCCAACGGATGTAACCATCGTCATTGCCTAAAAGGTGCCAAATGAGATCAGAAATGACTTCTGCCTCATCAGTGACAATTGCTTGCTCCGGGGAAAATGCACCCTCTCCAATTTCGTCAGCCATGCGAGCCGTAGGGCCAGACAATAAATGCTCCAGCGCATCCAGACCAGCTTTTCCTGTCGTAACCTCACATAGAGCAGTGGCCAGCTGCAACCAATGGTCCCCGTCGAGATCCACTCCATCTGCCGTGACCTTACGAAGAACGAGCTGCATGACAAACCGCTTGTCTTCGCAGAGACTGGCAAGCTTACGTATGTCGCGCGCAATATTAGGAAATTGATCTTCAAAAAGCTCTGAGCTTCTGGCCGTAAAAAGTCGCTCGACCAGTTTTTTGGCCTCCAAGACAACGTGGGCAGACGAGCCACTCCAAAAAGACAGGCTCTCGTTTAGTATGTCTATTGACTGGTCAAAGCGAAGTTCAGCGGAATCACAAATTGCAAATAAAAAAGCCAAACGCTTAGGATAAGGACACGCTGCACGTAATTCAACTATGAAGCGCTGTCGAACATCATAAGGAAGATTTCCTTCAGCCAAAATAGCTTTGAGAGATCTGTCGATTGAGCTAGCGGAGGATGGATCGCATTCTGCAGCTAATTTTGTGATAAAACGCTGAATACGCTCTTCAGCCGGCGTGCTTGTTTGATCGTCTAGAACGCTTGGTGAGGAACTATTACGGCGATTAAATTCATCCTGTTTTCGCTTTGCATTCACTCTGAGTTGATTGATCTCCTTCAACTCTTCGCTAGTGATTGCATTTGGATATTGCTTGCCAGTCTCCAACAAGCTTTCCCAAAGCGAAGCCCATCCACCAAAAGTATTCTCTTCGCGCAACTTATTAATTATTGTATGAAAAATTCTCTTCTGATCCGCCGTTTCTGCTATTTCAAGTAGATCTGCTACTCCTTTTCCGGTCCGCCAATCCCACCACCCATGATCCTCACAGATAGTGACCACAAAAGCGGCTCGTCGCGGATCGAGATGCCCCGTCTGCGCAAGAAAACAAGCAAGTTGTGGTAGTCCATAGGAAAAATCGGCAACCTCTTGGTCGTGCCAACGTACCAGTTTGGCGAGAGCTGGAAACCCAATAGTTTTTGCTGCAGCTTGTGCAAACAGCGTCCAGCCGAACTTTTTAGGTTCATTATAAACAATGGTCTGGCATAAGTTCATAAGGCGCTGTGCTAGTTCAGGCTTTAAGAATCCGCCTTGCTGTTCACTTGCGAAATTAAGTAAAGAGTAAATTTGCTCATAGCTCTCCCCACCTATCTGATCCAACTCTGCCAAACCTTGTCGGTAATAACCGCGGGCTTCGTCAATGCTCATCGAAACTATGGAGGAAGCGAGATTTACATATGTCTCTCCACGTCGCCCTATATCGTCATCCTGGCGTATTTGTGCTGCAATATGCTGAGCAAACTCTCCTGCAAGATTATGGAGAGATGGCCATTGAGCGATCTGACGCAGTACACTAATTTTATGCTCAATCTTGACCCCTGTCGTGGATATCAGGCCTAGCAGGGTCTTAACGTCTTCAGCCGAGTGATCAGTCGAATGTAGTAATAATACACTTGCGCCGCCGAAACCAACCGCGCGAACAAGTGCGTCAGCAGCGGTTTCAGACCGCCAGTGCGTGCCCGACTTGGTATTTTTAATCCATACAGCTAGAAAATCGGCAAAGGTACTACCCGACAAGCTCTTGTGATCAAAAAACGCGTTTTCGATTGGTTCAATCAACTCATACGCAAGGAAAATACCCTGGCTAATATCCTCACATTCACGATCATTGAATTTTGTTTTGAGCTTACGATCTCTAATATTACCTACACCGCTTGCCGTTGGTTCACGAAGACTTTTCAAAAATTTCCGCAAATCCGTACGGTTAGTAGCAGCCTTAGCATTTTTGGTTATCTTGATGTTTTGCGGCAGTAGGTCATGGAGTGCAACTCGCTTACCAGAGGCCCAAGCACGAACACAAGCTCGAAAAATAGAGGGCCAGATTTTAGAGTGGCCAAAACGTTCACCGTACTCGTAACTCGACGGGCGAGAAACAGGTGCACTTTTTAAGATAGTTGTTGCTACTGCTCGGGAGCTGTACAGCAATGCAGTTAAAGCCGCCTTAGTTTCAGCAAATCCGGCTTCGGCGTCATATGAAAAACTCTCCTCTCTGTCTACCTTAGGAGTTCCAGAAGTAGAAATTGATTTTGTTAGCCCCCTTACTTTTGACCTATTAAGTAAGTGAGGCCTCCCAATAAATGATAGTTTCAGCTCTCGAGAAGTACAAATATCGGAAGCCGCAAATAAGGAAAAATCTGTTAATATTTTCGCATCATTTACTTGATCAAATAACTCCAGCAATACCAGAAGCTGCTCACTTGCATCCAGCGAAAAGCGAGTAGTCCAATTAGATAGGTTACGGTCAACCAGAGCGAACTGCCCCTCAACGGTTCGCTGAAATAATACCGCAACATAATCCTCCAAACTTGGCGCTTCGAGGTCACGACTTTTCTCGTCGCGCGGCTGCCCGATATACCAGTTAATCCAACGAATTGTGCTTTCACATTGGATCTGCGCGTCATCGGGGTTACCCGCAAACCGGTGCGCGATTGTCAATCGAGCACTTCTCGCACCACGCCAACCTGTGCGATTCGCGAAAAGACGCCGATAAGAGTCAGAATCGCCAAGAACTATCGCAAGTGCAGGCGATTGAAGAATAAATCCATCGCCCCTCATGTTCGCAGTTTCAACTTGACCTAGCCGCATGCTTAAACCGAGCACGCGATCTAGGTCATCTTGTGCGACCGCCAGTCTGAAAGCCGCGCGCAGCCTTTCAAGCGAAAGTCTCCGGCGCCCGAATTCAGACTGTACTGTTGTTGGAAAACTGGTTGAGTCAGCTAGGGCAAATGCTCTATCGCTGTCATTGATTACAACTAAAAAGTGTGGCAGCGCTTCAGCGGCGTAGCTGGATGTGGCTTGCGAAGAAAGAAGCCGATCTGCGATAACTGTTTGAGCTTTCGCTTGTTTGGAGTAAGTATCCCGTACAAATGTTTCCGTTGGCTCGTCCCTGAAGATAGCTCCGTGCGACGAGATCTCTAGCATTGGAGCTAAATCAGAAGCAGCCGTATTTACCTGAGCCACAGACCATCCGAGCGCATCTGCCAATTCTTCCAGTGGAATTGGTGGTGGGAGAAGTGAAAGCGCGACGAAAAATTCGGTTACATCTGCATCACACCAACCAGCAACATGGAGATCCGAGACGATTTTGGTGCAGCGCTGAGCAATGATGTCGGGTACCGAGATTGGTACTGCCGTAACATCAGCCACGACATTGGTATCCCACGTTTGCACTAGGTAATCGAGAACTCGTGCGTTCCGCCCAGATCGTGCCAATGCGGTAGACATTTCCACGCTGGACGCATTTGGCCTGCGAGCAATTAAAAACTCACGAGCCTCCAAATCATTGAATGGCCCCAGCTCCACCTCATTCACTTGCGCTCGCCCAATTACGGAGTTTTTACGATGGGTGCGTGCCGTGTACAAAAATTTTACGCTGTCGATCGGGTCTTCATCGATCGCTGCCAAAAGACGTTTCGGAAAAGACTCTTCGTGCCGATAATCTGCTTCAAGTTGAGCATTGTCCGAAGCATCTATGATGATAAGCAAGCCAAGTTTTTTTGACTGAGTTCGGATTGCTACTGCCGCTTGTGCAAAACGTCTGCATGCCGCCTTAATGATTTTACGACTGTCATCGCCCCCTGGTAGCATCGGATCACATAATGCGCGTGAAGCCAGCTCATTGACGATTTGCACGAGTCCAATTTTAGGTAAGTGTCGTGCTTGATTTTCTGAACGATACGACCCCCCCCCAAAGCAATCAAAAACAACAATCTCAAATTCTGTCGCCATCCGCTCAGCGAGGCTTTGGACAAAAACAGTTTTACCCACCCCGCCCTCCGCATGGACGACGACTGGTAAAACTGACGCTTTTATCAAATCGCTGGTTTTAGAAAGCTCTGCTCTCTCAACAACTCTTCCAACGTCGATAAAACGAGACTTTGCTGGAAAAAGATCCTCCGGTTCGCAATCCATTGCATCCAAGACATCCTCCCGCCGAATCAAATTTTTACCTTGGCCACTTGGCCCGGCTTTCTTTAAAACTAAATCCTGCAGATCGTGAAGCCGAAGACGAGCTTCTGTATCTGAGCCTGGTGACCAGTCAGTAAGAGTTCTCTTAAGCAAGCTATCTTGGCCCGCAAGACTCTTTTCTCCCGCTCGAAAAACTATTTTAGAAAAGAGACGACTCACGTCAGATAAGCCACGCTTGGCACACCATTGTGTGAGGTTCCTAGCCTGAGTAGTTGCCCCCGACGACTCAGGCTTTGATCCGTCTATGAGAGAACTAATTGCTTCCCAGAGACTTTCCGTAAACTCTGAGTTCGTCACGAAAATAAACGAAAGCTTTTTGTCGACCTGGGTTATAGAAAACTCTTTTTCGTAACCCAAGATCGTATCGCTAAATTTCTCAATTGTTTTGCGAAGATAAACTGCTGTGACAGCGTCCTCCCGCAATTTGTATTTGAATTGAACCGTCTCTAACCGATCACATGTCCTGAAGTTATCCCCACTACCATAGTAGAGAACGAGATCAGCTACCTCTTCCGCTTGAGCTCCTGGGCTCGAGGTCTCTGTAGACGACACCCCTTCTACGGCGATCGCGAACAGTCGGTCATCGGGAAAGACTAGTTGCAAGGCTTTCCTAGCAGCCCAACGCTCATGAAAGGTGTGCCCCGCGCGGGACGCGCGGACTGTATCGATCTCTGTTGCAATACTCGACATTGGTGTTGTTTCGTCCTTTTACCAACAGCATTGAGTTTCATGACGCCGGAGCCGATGGCTAATTTGAAGTCAGCTTGCAGCAATACGGGTTGATGCGCTGGCTTTTCTTGGTCATTCGGCACTGACACAGCCACCCTTTCAATCACTGAATTGTACTAATTTCACTCTGTTCCGCGGCGCCAGCTAAGGTCAGCACATTTGGGTTTACCAATCATTGCCAACAGAATAAAAAGCACTCCATCGGTAGGCGCAATCGAGAATAACGTCAAAATTCATTTCCGCAACTACGTTTCTCACCCTTTAGTTCAAGGGCCAAAACCGGTTAACCTAGAGCAGTCGTGCGGAAATTAAAACGACACAACCTATTGATTCTAATCGATAAATCGTAAGACTTGAAAACCGTCGACTGTAACAGGTCCATGAGTTCGAATCCCATCGCCTCCGCCATCTTTATACGACAAAGCCCTGATTATTCAGGGCTTTGTCGTTTCTGCGAGATATGTTTTGCGCAGCATCGTTTGCGCATCTGTTGAGTCATTTCACAGCAGTGCCTCGTACACCTGAGGCGCTGCTGCCCGAATAGCCAATGCGTACCCGCTCAGCCAAGCGACTCAAAGACAGCCTCCGCACGCTGTTGCACCGGCGCCTGAGGTCTGAGCATTTGCTGCCAGGCGAGCTGCGCCTGGACCTTGGCCACCGAATCCAGCACTTTCTGCGCCCAGCGATCATCCTCGGGATGCACCACGACCACCCGGAAGCCATGATCCTTGCCTTCAATCTGCACGCCCTCCGAATCATCGACATGCAAGTCGATATCGAACGCTGGCGGATACTTGGAAGGCGCATTCGACATCCCGTGCGCCGTCAGCGCACGGTTGTGCAGCACGCTGTTGACCACGCCATCGACGCGGATACCGTACAGCGCCAACCAGCGCCTGATATAGGACGGCGTGCGCCCGGATGAGGTGTAGACCCAGACACTGCAATCCTGGCGACGCAGCTCTCGGATCAGCGATCGTGTGCCCATCCGCAACGGTTCACCCAGCCAGCGATGAATACAGGCCGGTAGTCGACTCTTCTCCACTGCGCAGTGGTGGAGCTGGCAAGCGAGCGTGTCATCGATATCGAACGAAATTCGTATGCGCTGACGTTCGAACAACTGCGGCAAAGCGCAGCGGATAGCCTGCCCTGCCCGGCTGCCGAAGGTTCTCAATCTGGCAAATGCTGGTGCCCAGTTCATCAATGGCCACCTTGAGAGAGAGGCAAAGGCTTGCCTTTGAGAAAGAACTTCATTGGATCGGGCGCCTGTTCTTCTAAGAATGCTGCATATTTTTTCTTGATCTTGGGCAATTCGTACAACGCCTTGACGCCATGCTTGGCGGAGTTGCGGATGACCGAAGACGGGTTGAAATAGCCCTCGGCGTTTTCCAGCGTCAACACGAATGGAGGCAGCCCCGCCCGCATGAGCAGGTAGCTCACAATGAGCGAGCCACTACGGTTATTGCCTTCGATAAACAGCTGCGGCTTGCTCAGAATGCGCACATAGACACCGGCTGCACGCTTCCAGACCGATTCACTGCGATACGCGCAATACCAGTTGTACAAGTCCTTGATGCCTCCCTCAACATTGTTGAAGAAGTGCGCCTCAGTGGCTGCCAGATGCTGGGCGTATTCCAGCCGGCGCGCCGGATCCCGGCCACAAAGCACTGTGGCATTGATCTCCAGCATCAGGTTCAGTTGCTGCAGATCGAACAGGTCGATGCCGCGGGCAACATATTCGTCAACCAACGCATAGCCTTCAAGCACATTGTGCAGAACTTCGTCAGTGAACGGGTCCCGAGGCTCGGTGAAGTGCCGGCTGAGCTCGGCAAAACGGCTCTGCACTTTCCGCAGTGCGCGTTCAATCGCAGGCAAATCAAGGCGATGCGTGGCAGGCATTGGAGCTCCTTGGAAACGCTTGGTAAATGTCCACCGATGCCCGCCAAATCCATTTGGCTTGTGCAGGTAGGCGGCCGTGACCGGTGGCAAGGCTCAGCTGAACTTGCCGCTGATGTAATCGCCGGTCATCTGTTCACGCGGGTTGTCGAAGATCTGCGCCGTCGGCCCCATTTCGACCAGATAACCGGTGCGTGTGCCCTGGGAAATATCCACCGAGAAGAACGCCGTGGTGTCAGCAACACGGATGGCTTGCTGCATGTTGTGGGTCACCAGTGCGATGGTGTAGTCCTTCTTCAACTCGACCATCAATTCTTCGACGCGTCGGGTGGCAATCGGGTCCAGTGCCGAACAAGGCTCATCCAGCAGCAGGACTTCCGGCTCAGTGGCGATCGCCCGGGCGATACACAGGCGTTGTTGCTGGCCACCGGAGAGCGACAGGCCGCTGACCTTGAGCTTGTCCTTGACTTCGTCCCACAGCGCGGCGCCTTGCAGCGCATGCTTGACCCGGTCGCCGATATCGCCCTTGTAGCGATTGAGGCGAAGACCAAACGCGACGTTGTCGTAGATGCTCATCGAGAACGGGTTAGGCTGTTGAAACACCATGCCGATGTAGCGACGTACGACCACCGGATCGACGCCCTTGCCATAGACATCCTGGCCGAGGAAATGCACATGGCCCTCGAAACGAAAGCCCTTCACCAGATCGTTCATCCGGTTGAGACTGCGCAGCACGGTACTTTTGCCGCAGCCTGAGGGACCGATGAATCCGGTGATCTTGTTTTTCTCGATGGGCACGTGGCTGTCACGTACTGCCATGAAGTTGCCGTAGAAAATCTTGTCCAGTTTGCAGTCCATGACTACAGGCGCCTGGGTGACAAACGGAGCGGCAATTTGCGCAGTTGATACGTTCAAAATCAGATGCTCCCGTTCTTAATACTTGGGCTTGCCGAAAATCCGGCTGATGATGTTCACGAACAGCACGATCATCACCAGCACCAACGAGGCCGCCCATGCGAGCTCGAGCTGGTTATCGAAAGGCATGCCGGAGAAGTTGTAGATCAGCACCGCCAGCGACGCAGTCGGATTCATGACATCGAGATTGCCCTGGTGGTAGATCCAGTAGTTGCTGAACAGCGCGGTAAACAACAAAGGGGCCGTCTCGCCTGCGGCACGCGCCACGGCGAGCATCACGCCAGTCAGGATCGCCGGCATGCCGGTCGGCAAGATGATTTTCCAGATGACCTGCGAGCGGGTGCAGCCCATGCCATAAGCAGCATCTTTCATGATCTTGGGCACCATCCGCATCGATTCTTCGGCGGTCAGTACCACGATAGGCAGCATCAGGACGGCGAGCGCCACGCCACCTGCCGGTGCCGAATACGTGCCGGTGGTCATCACTACCAAAGCGTAGGCAAACACCCCCGCCAGGATCGACGGCAGGCCCGTGAGCATCTTGGCGGCAAAACGTGCGGCGTTCCCCAGCTTGCTGTCAGGCCCCAGTTCAGCCAGAAAAATGGCCGCCATGATCCCGACCGGCACCGCGATCGCTGCCGCGATACCGACCATCACAAAGGTACCCGCCATCGCGTTGCCGAAACCGCCGCCCATCTCGAAGCCGGTCGGCGGCAGTTCGGTAAAGACTTCCAGGTTCAGACGCGCACCACCGCGGGTGATCAGCATGTAGAGCACGGAAATCAGCGGTACGCTGGCGAGCAAAGCACCTGCCCAGACCAGGGTGGTCAGGATCAGGCTGCGCAGCGCACGGCCTTCGAACCTGCGTTGCAAACTGGGCATCGCACCGGTTGGCGCCGTCAGGTCTGTTGCTGCGGTCAGATCAGTCATCACTTGTTACCCCGTTGGGCGTACATCATGATCATCGAGCCGAAAATGTTCACGATCAGCGTAATCAACATCAGCACGAGCGCGGCATACATCAACACCTCGATCTCGTTCGGCCCGGCTTCGGGGAAGTTCAGCGCCAGCAGAGCGGCAAGCGTGTTGGCCGGTGCAAACAGCGAGAGGGAAATGTTGTTGGCATTGCCGACCAGCATGGCCAGCGCCATCGTTTCACCCAGCGCGCGTCCCAGGCCCAGCACCAGAGAGCCGAAAATGCCGGTGGCGGCCGAAGGCACCATCACTTTGAGAATCGCTTCCCAATGGGTAGTGCCCATGCCGTACGCGGCCTGTTTGGTTTTCATCGGCACAGCCGTAAGCGCGTCCTGCGAAACGGCAGCAATGGTCGGCAGAATCATGATGGCGAGCACCAGAGCCGCGGGCAGCAGGCCCGGACCGCTCAGGGACGTGCCGAAAAAAGGTATCCAGCCCAGTTCGCTGTTCAACCAGGTCGTCAGCGGCCGAATCGCCGGGATCACCACATAGATCCCCCACAGGCCATAGACCACGCTGGGAATGGCTGCGAGCAGTTCGACGATGGTGCGAAACAGCGCAGCGAGCTTGGTTGGCAGGAAATCCTGGGTCAGGAAAATCGCCATGCTCACACCAAAAACACCGGCGATCAGCAACGCGATGAAGGCGCTGTAGAGCGTGCCCCAGATGGCTGGCAGAATGCCGTATTTGCCTTGGTTGACGTCCCATACGCTGCCCAGAAGCACATCGAAGCCGTGCTTCTCCATACCGGGAAGTGCCTTGCGTCCGACTTCGAACACCAGTGCAAATACCAGCGCCAGAATCAGTACCACACCGATGCGCGCGAGCGCGCGGAAGGTGCGATCGACCAGAAAATCCTTCGTCGAGGGTGGCTGGCAGGCAGAGTCGGGATTAACCGGTACGACAAAAGGTTTGTTCATGGGCTAAGTCCGGAACAAGGGGAAAACTCTCCCGGCGTGGTGCAGACGCACACGCCGAGAGAGACCTCACGGCGTTACTGAATGTTGGCGGACGCTTTGCGAACCTGTTCGACGACCGATTGCGGCAACGGGATGTAACCCATCGAATCGGCAATCTTCTGCCCCTCGGTCAGGCTGTATTCGACCATTTCACGCATGGCTTTGGCCTTGGCCGGGTTGCCATTATCCTTGCGGAAAATCATCCAGGTATAAGAGGTGATCGGATAGGACTTGGCACCGTCCGGATCAGGCAGCCAGGCCACCAGGTTTTCCGGCATCTTCACCGCCGCCAGGGCCTCGGCACCGCTTTCGGCGTTTGGCACGACGTAATTGCCTGCCTTGTTCTGCAACTGGGCAAAGTCGACCTTGGCCAGCTTGGCGAAGCCATATTCGATGTAACCAATCGCACCAGGGGTCTGACGCACGGTAGCGGTTACGCCATCGTTTTTCGGCGACTTGATGAACTTGTCACTGGCCGGCCAGTTGACGGTGTTGCCCTCACCCAACGCCTGCTTGAACTCGGCGTTGACGGTTGCCAGGTGCTTGGTGAATACGGCGGTAGTACCGCTGGAATCTGCACGCACGACAACCGTGATCGGCGTATCGGAGAGTTTCAGGTCCGGGTTGGCTGCGACGATCTGCGGATCGTTCCAGCGCGTGATTTTGCCCAGGAAAATGTTGGAATAGACGTCGCGTGGCAGCTTCAGACCCTTGGGATTGCCCGGCAGGTTATAGGCCAGCACGATTTCCCCGGCGGTCATTGGCAGCAACTGCACGCCTTCGGCGACCTTGGCGATATCTTCGTCTTTCATTGCCGAGTCACTGGCAGCGAAATCCACGGTTTTGTTCAAGAAGTCCTGTACGCCCGCGCCGCTGCCCTTGGATTGGTAATCGACAGTGACGCCATCGGATTTCTTGCTGAAATCCTTGAACCAGGTCAGGTAGATCGGCGCCGGGAAACTTGCTCCGGACCCCGTCAGGCGAACATTTTCTGCTGCAAATGAGGCCGAGGTGGCACAAAGAGATACCGCAATGGCGAGCGCAGCAGACTTCATCAAACTTTTCATTAAATGACACCTAGTGATTACGGGCTCCCGAACTCTGCAGCAGTTTTGTGACGATTTCATGAAAGCAAAGTGGCAAGCGTTACCCTCATGGTCCGCAGCAGCGCATATGGACGTAATCGGCTTCCGGGTTTCGAAAAATCGAATCTTCCTGTGCCGGACTTGTCACTACCCCCTGATCCCGAGCAGTCACGTGCCAGGTTCACATTGCAAAAACGCTACTTTTCCCCAGCCTTTATGGCCCTCAACCGGAAATGGCGTTAGCATTTCACTCATTCGGCTGAACAAGCCTGTTTATTCAGATCAGGGTTGCATTGTGGAAAAGCTAAAACGCCTTCAAAGCGGGATCGAAGGGCTCGACGCGCTGCTTCAGGGGGGCTTTGTCGCGGGCGCCTCGTACATCATTCAAGGGCGTCCGGGCTCCGGCAAGACCATCCTTGCCAATCAGCTCGGATTTCACCATGCCCGCAACGGCGGCCGTGTGCTGGTCGCCACGTTGCTGGCCGAGTCCCACGACCGTCTGTTCCAGTTTCTGTCGACCATGAGTTTCTTCGACGCCTCGCGAGTCGGCGCGGAAATTCAGTTTGTCAGCGCATTCGATACGCTGGAAAACGAAGGCCTTGATGAAGTCGTGAAGCTGCTGCGACGCGAAATCACCCGGCAGAAGGCGACCGTCATGGTCGTCGACGGCCTGCTCAATGCACGTTCCAAAGCCGACTCGCCGATCGACACGAAAAAATTCATCTCTGAACTGCAAGGCCATGCCGCATTTGCCGGTTGCACCGTGCTGTTCCTGACCAGCTCGCGCCTGGATGACGGCAGCCCCGAGCACACGATGGTCGACGGCGTCATCGAAATGGGCGAAGAGCTGTTCGGTACTCGTTCGGTACGCCGCATTCATTTGCGCAAGACTCGCGGCAGCGGCGCGTTGACCGGTCTTCACGAATGTGAAATCACCGATAACGGCCTGGTCGTCTATCCGCGCCTCGAAAGTCTCTACAAGCGCCCTTCCGCCCCTGACAGCGCGGACTTGACGCGCATCCCAAGCGGCATTGCTTCACTGGATGACATCCTCGGGGGTGGCTTGCACAGCTCCAGCGTGACGCTGGTCATGGGGCCTTCCGGGATCGGCAAGACCACGCTGGGTCTGAAGTTCATCGCGCAGTCGACGGCCGAAGCGCCGGGCCTGCACTTCGGCTTCTATGAAAGCCCGCAGCGGCTGCGGCTGAAAGGCCGTTCGCTGGGCATTGATATCGAACACATGGAACACAGCGGTGCGCTGAGCATTGCCTGGCAGCCAACTACCGAAGGCTTGCTGGACGGCCTCGGCGCACGCCTGCTGAGCCTGGTCGATGAAAAAGGCATCAAGCGCCTGTTCATCGATAGCCTCAGCGGCATGACTCGGGTTTCAACCACGCCGGAACGCATCACCGACTTTTTCAGCGCGCTGATGAATGAGCTGCGATCCAGAGGCGTTACGGTGTTCGCCTCATGGGAAATGCGCGATTTGTTCGGCTCCGAGGTCAGCGCACCGAACTCCGACCTGTCCAGTATTGTCGACAACCTGATGCTCATGCGTTTCTTTGAGAATCACGCTGAACTTCGCAGGACGCTTTCCATTCTTAAGGTACGCGATAGCTCCTACAACCCGTCGCGGTTCGAGGTGGTTGTACGCGATCAAGATGTGTTCCTGGAAAAGGCTTTGAAAAATGAACCTTCAGTCGCAGCTGAGTCATTGCCTGGTTCAATTTCGTAAGTCTTCAAGCGGGTTGAAATAACATGACCACCATTCTGGTAGTCGACGACGAGTATCTGATTGCTGACATTCTTGGCTTTGCGCTTGAGGATGAGGGCTTCATGACTGTGACCGCGAGCAATGGCAAGAAAGCGCTCGAGGTGCTGGAAAGAGAACGTCCGGCGCTGGTTATTACCGACTTCATGATGCCGGTCATGGACGGCCTCGAATTCGCCGAAGCCGTGCGTGCCCAGCCGTCCGTCAAACACTTGCCGATCATTCTCATGAGTGGCGCGCAAGCGCACATCGGCATGCAGCGTTCGGATCTGTTTGATGTGGTGGTGCCCAAGCCGTTTGATATTGCGGTGATTGTGGCTGAGGTGAAGAGGCTGTTGGGCTCATAGATACTCGACGACAAAGGCAATTTCGGCATTGGCATCGCCCGCTCGCATTTGCGCATTGGAAGGCTCGATGCGCACGAAGCGGGCTTGCAAGGAAATATATGCATTGCCGCCTTGCGATGTGGGCGCTTTCATTATGTAGTTCTGATTCAGTTTGAGTGTCGACTTGTCACTGAAGCGCATCTGCAATGCCAGACCTTTGGCAGTGGAATTACTGTTCAGATTTACCATGCCAGTACCAGCGTCCCACACAGGGCTGCCCGCAGTGGGTGAGAAGGAAAATCGGAAGTTGTTAATTCCTGTGGGACAGTTTTTCATATTGAGAGAAAAGTATTGCTCCTTGGCAGATGCGCCGTTCTCGGGGAAATCGCTCAAGTTATAGCTGCCCATATCGACTTTCACATCGGGTGTTTCGCAAGACTGTGAGACTACCCGCGTGCCGCTGGTATTCATTGCCAAAGGCTCGATTTCAGCAGCGACAAACGTCCCCAGTTGGCCTGAAGGTATCGTCGCACTGCCGGAAATAGTGCCCGTCTTTACAAAACGCAAGATGTGCTCCGAACCATTCCAACCCCAACCGCCAGCAGTGTCGGTAGTTCCTGGAAAGCCCTTCCACGCTTTCCCCGATGGCGGTCGGACCCATTGCCAGCCGATTCCGGTATTCCCAATAGGAAAAATCTCCACGCCCGGCTGAGTAACGCCGACATTATTGCGCACACCTTCATTGTGCACTGCAGAGCACCTGAACGAACTGGGAATGGAACCCAGCGTCACGATCGGACTTTCATAGATAACCGTGCCATTCGGCGCGTCACGTGGTACCGAGAGAGTGGCCGGCAGTATAACCCGCATATTGCCCATGGAATTGTCCGGATAAAATTCGCATACCGCCGCCATTGCGTTTGACGACAGCATATACAAGAGCCCGACAATTAATACACGGCACAACTTCATAACACTCTCTCTGACTCTATCTAGCGTGTAAACAACTGAATGGCTGACGTAGCCACACCTATTTAATTGGCAGCAAAATCACCACGACCGGAACGAGAAGATAATAAAAAAAGAACACTTGAGCAAAAATTTATTTATTCAATAACAAGACAATTCTCATAGATTTATAACCAGCCAGTCAGACCTGAAAAATCTACAAACAGACACGCTATTTAGCATCACACTTACTCAGCGCAAATAACTAAAGCCAATTTAAGACTCGTCTTAAATGCACAGTGGAACTCGGCCAGTACCCTGACTGTTCTTGATAGGAGAACAGATTCCGTGAGAGCCCTCGATACCCTCAATAGCGCAAAACCCCACAGCAACGCCGCCCTCTACTGCCTGACGATTCTGGCACTGGCGCTGATCGCCATGACTGTCGTCGCCGGTTATGAGCTCAACAATCTCTTTCCACTGAAGGCCGTGGTGCAACAGCAGGAGATCCAGCTCAAGCAGCGCTCCGATACCATCCAGTCAATGACCGCTGAACTCAAGCGTCTGGCGGAACAAAAGCAGGCCCTGGAAACCGACCTGCTTACCGCGAAGGAACAGGCGAAGGCCGCCGAGGCGGCAAAGACCGAACTCGAAAACACTCAACGCGCAGCACAAACCAGCGCGGCGTTAGAGGATGAAGACTCACTCTGCGCGATCATCGAGCAAAATATCCGACTCGTAGCGGACCAACTCAGTCGCGACGACTTCTTTCGTCTGCGTGATGAGCGCGAAGCTGAAGCCGAAGCCGTGCTTGAAAGCTATGAAAAACAACTCGCCACCTGCATTGAACAACTGACGGCACACACCGAATCGCCAACACAGAGTTGAGTCAGCACTCGTTGCGCGCTGCGCTTGATCGCGGATCAAAAAAGCCCTGGCAATCAGGGCTTCCCGTTAACGTCTTAAAGCTTGAATTCCTTGGTCAATTTATTCAGCGACGCCGCCAATTGCGACAGCTCCGCCGATGCGACTGCCGTCTGTTTCGACCCCTCTGCGGTTTCACATGACAGGTCACGAATGCTGATCAGGCTGCGGTCGACTTCCCGCGCAACCTGAGCCTGCTCCTCGGCAGCGGTTGCCATCAGCAGGTTTCGCTCGTTGATGAGATTCAGCGAGCCAGTGATGTCGGTCAGCACTTCGCCGGCGATATTGGCCATTTCGAGCGTTCTCTCGGCCTGAGCGCGGGTGTGGCTCATGGAGGAAACTGCGCGGCTGGTGCCCGACTGAATGGAGCTGACCATGGACTCGATGTCCTCGGTCGACTTCTGAGTACGCTGCGCCAGCCCTCTCACCTCATCGGCAACCACGGCAAAACCGCGACCCGCCTCCCCCGCCCGCGCTGCTTCGATCGCTGCGTTCAAGGCAAGCAGATTGGTTTGTTCGGCAACCTCTCGGATAACGTCCAGCACGCTGCTGATATCGCTCGCCATGGTCGATAGCGCCTGCACCTCAGCCGAGGTGCTGTGCACGCTGGACACCATCAGATTGATTGCGGCTACCGTGTCGCTAACCTGGCTTCGACCGGCGACGGCTGCCGCACTTGATTCCGACGTCAGCTGCGAGGTCGATGCGGCGTTGTCTGCAACCTGCTCCACCGCTGCACTCATTTCAGTGACGGCGGTGGCGGCCATTTCGATTTCATGGCTCTGACGTTGAGTGATACGCGAGATATCTTCAGTGACGCCGTGCATGACCTCCGAGGTTTCGGCCAGCTGCGTGGACGAATCACGGATCATGATCAAGGCATCTCGCAGACTGGTTTGCATCGCCGCCAATGACGACAGCATTTGCGCCGCCTCATCAGAGCCATCCAGCGCAATGGTTTCGCTCAGATCATTGGCGGCGATGCATTCCGCCACCCTTAGCGAGCCTGCAATGGGTACCGTCAGGCTGCGGGTATACAACACGGCCAGGGCCAACGAAGCACCGATCGCGATGAGAATGAACACACTGACGATCAACAGCGTGTGCTCATAGACATTGTCGGCCTGCTTGCCCGCCTCATAAGCTTCTATTTCGTTGAGTGCAATCAGCTTCTTGAGCGCGACTTGTACGCCATCCGAGGCAGCACGCATCTGATTCTTTGACAACGCAATGGCCGCTTCAAGCTGCCCGTTCGCCACGGTTTGAAGGTATTGCTCCTGAGCCAGATCGTTGACCTTCTGTGCTTTGGCAAACTCCTCGAACGCCTCGCGCCCAGCGTCAGTGGCCAGCAGATCAATGAGCGCTTGCTGATGTTTTTTGATCAGCTGACGCGACTGCTGAATGTCCATCAGGGCTTGCGCCTTGCGCTCAGGGGTTTCGATGGGATTGCGCAAGCGAGCGTTGTTGCCCTTGATTTCGACGAACTCTCGATCGAGTTGGCCGAGCAGCTTGATACTCGGCACGATCGTCGTCTCGACGTACGTTTCTGCCTTGTTGAGCAAGTCGACTTGCTGCAGAGCGATCAATCCGATCGCGATAATCATGAGACAGAACAAGCCGAAACACAGCGCCGAACGAGGCGCGAGATTGAGTTTACGAAGCAGCATGATGCCTTACCTTAGAGTGTATTCAAGACAATGGGGCAAACGAGTGGGCGGCACAGCAGGCGCTGGGCAATAGCACCTCAGCGTCTACGTGGATCATCGCGGGAAGGTGCAGCAGCTAGCGGTTTGCGCACGAAGAGAGTGTGGAGTCGGTCGAGGCCGGCTCCGCAAGTTCCTTGAGCGCCGGGTCGGCCAGCATCAGAAAATCTGCCAGGCGCGGCAGATTGATTTTCGAGACCAGGCGCATCCAGCGTTGCGGATGCGGGTTGAAGAAGGTCTTCGACCACTGGTGATCATCGTTGGGATTGAAAATCAGCAGATGACGAATCAGCGGGTTTTCCCCGAAAAAGTCGAGCGGATCCATCGCCATCTCGCTGAGCAGCTCAGCATTGACGACGACCAGGCTCAACCGTTGGGGGCAGTAATACGTCAGTATTCTCAGGTCGCGATAAGTACACACGTTCAAGACGCTGAGACAGCCCAGCTTGTTGAACTGCTGTTCGATCGACTGGCCTCTTCGCACGTCGCTGTCGGCGATCAGGATCCGCAAGGATCGACTGCGGTTATTTTCAAGAAACATCGGACACCTTTGGCAGCTCCATTCTTCCTTTCAAGAAAATAACCAAGGGCCGATCTGTCTGATATGAGACTTGTCTCAAAAATGAACGCAGGGATAGATGATAAAAAGCCACACCTTGACGACAGCCCACGCGATCGGCGCATGGTCTGGCTCAGAGAGTGTTGAAGGAGGGATTTTGCAACGCAGGGGAGTGGCGACAAGCCAGAAGCGCGGGACGGTTCTGTGCGAACCAGACAATTCTCATTATTAACGCCCCTTTTCGTCAGTAACCTTGAAACAAGGGGCGCAGACTCATTCTTTCCAAGCCATCAAGGCAGCGTCATCGTCACTACGTAATTACCGCTCGTTATCTGGTGACCCTTGTTGTCCGTGAGCAGCAAGCGCTGGTCGTAATAATCGTCCTGCTCATGAGTATCGGCAATCACCTTCACAAACACCTGCTGGCGCGACTCACCTCGCCCTGCCGCACTGACGTTGTTCACGGTAAAAATCTGCCCGGTGCTTGCCTGGGGGCAATCAAGCAACTCGACAGAAGAATGGCTGGCGCCACTGGCAATGCAACTTGCCTCGACAATTCGACCGCTGAAGCGAATCACTCCGCTGACCGGCGCAGACTGGGCTGCGCTGACGGTGTCAAAACCGAGCAGGCAAAGGCAGGCAATCAATAAAGGACGTCGAATGATCATCGCGAAACTCCATGGTTATTACCAAGGTATCGCCCGCTGCAAAATGATCTTTAACGTCAGCTTTAATGCAAGGCCAGTCGGATGGTCATGAGCCGATACGTTTACAGCTCGATCCGTTTGATTTTCTTGATCAGATCAGCCTGTGCATGCTCCAGCTTCAATGCACTGCGATTGAGGTCCAGCGGATCGATAACAGGCGCCTCGCACTCGGCTTCAAGCTCGTTACACGCCTCAATGACCTGATGCTCGGCAACAATGCGCGCCGCCCCCTTGATGCGGTGCGCCAGGTCAGCCAACAGCCCGGGATCGCTTTCGGGTATTAGCGAATGCAACTCCTCCAGATCCTTTTCGCAACTCGACAGCGCCTCGCGCAGAAGTTCTTTCATCATGTCGAGATCGCCTCCGGTGAGCTCGTCAAGACGCTCGCGAATCGAACCCAGCTCCTTGATAGTCGCCGCAGGCGGGCTTTCAAATGGCTGGGTTTCAACATTTTTTTCCCAGCCTGCAAGCATGATCGACAAGGTGCCGAGACTGATCGGTTTGAACAGACAATCATCCATCCCGGCCTCCCGGCATTTCACTTTTTCTTCCGGCTGCGCGTTGGCCGTGAAGCCCAGTACGATGCACGGCGATCCACCACTTTCGCGTTCGTCCTGGCGAATGGTGCGGGCCAGCTCATAGCCGTTCATGACCGGCATGTTGCAGTCCGTGATCACAATGTCGAACGGCTCCGAGCGCCACAGCGCCAATGCCTGGGCACCGTCGGCGGCATCACGCACCGCCTGGCCAAGGAAACTCAGCTGCTGCGTCAACAGCAGGCGGTTGGCGCTCTGGTCATCGACTACGAGAATCCTGAGTGTCGGTACCGGTTTGTCCTGAACAACCGAAACAGGCAGCACTTTGCCGCCAAGCGGGCTGAGAATATTGAAGAACAGCGACACTTCCAGGCAGGTGCCTTTGCCAAGCGTACTGGTAATGTTCAGCCGCCCGCCCATCAATTCGCACAATGAACGGGAGATCGCC
The DNA here is from genome assembly GCF_030687105.1 of Pseudomonas sp. FP1762. Classification (NCBI taxonomy): domain Bacteria; kingdom Pseudomonadati; phylum Pseudomonadota; class Gammaproteobacteria; order Pseudomonadales; family Pseudomonadaceae; genus Pseudomonas; species Pseudomonas sp. FP1762. Next base: position 2,857,154 of record NZ_CP117458.1, on the reverse strand, counting down.
AGTCCCAGACCGGTGCCGCCTCTGCTGGAGGGGCCATGATTGGCTTGGGAAAACGGCTGGAACAGATTCTGCAGATCGGCGCTGGAAATGCCGATGCCGGTGTCCTCGACCTTGAGGTCGACCTGTAAGCGTTCGTCAGCGAGACGTTGGCCGCGAATCGAGACGGTGACATGACCGGTGTCGGTAAACTTGATCGCGTTGCCCACCAGGTTCGAGAGCACCTGCTGGAAGCGCATCGGATCAACCAATACGTCACAGCCGACAGTGGCGTCGATGTCGAGCTTAAGCACCAGACTCTTCTGCCTGGCCAAGCCGTCGAACACCCGCGCCACGGATTCGACCAATTCGCGCAGGTTGGCACGTTTCGGCGAAAGGCTGACATGGCCCGATTCGATGCGTACCACATCGAGGATATCGCCGATCAGTTCCAGCAGACCTTTTGCCGAGTCGTATGCCACTTCAATCGCCGGCCGATCGAAGTGACCTTGCTCGGCACGCTTGAGGGTAAGTTCGAGCATGCCGATCACGGCGCTCATCGGCGTACGGATTTCGTGGCTCATGGTCGCCAGGAACGTGGTTTTGGCGCGGCTCGACTCGTCAGCCAGCTCTTTCGCCGAACGCAACTCCTCGATCAGTTCACGGCGTTCGCTGATATCGATCCAGCCGCAGATCACGCCTCTGACTTCACCCGCCGTGTCGTGATACGGCTGGATCCAGTGGTAAATGATCAGCCGCGTATCACCCACATGCAGCGTGCGATCCACCTCGTAAGGTTCGTCCTGCTCGATGACGCGCAGGTAGTCGTCGTGAAATTGCAACGCCTCCTGACGATTGCGCTTGCCGCTTTCGAGCACGGTCTTGCCGATCACGTCCTTTTCTGACAGGCCAAATGTTTGCAGATAATTATTATTGCAGGTCACCAGCCGACCTTCCCGGTCACGTACGTAAATGGGATGCGGCGTGCCGTTGATCAGCGCCCCCATGAACTTCAGCTGATCGCCGAGCAAGCGCTCTGCACGACTGCGTTCGCGAATCTGCCGACGGATGTAGAAATTCCACGCCAGCGATCCCAGGATAATCAGGAACGCGCCAGCGCTGATCTGGTAGATCAGCGCCTTGTAATCGCGCCACGACAACCCCGAAAACGCTGCAATGGGACGCCACCTGTTGAGGATTACGTCCAGCTCATCCGGCGGAATGCTCAGCAGCGCCTTGTTCAGAATGCTGACCAGTTCGGTATCGGCACGCCGCGCGGCGAAAGCGAGGAAGCCTTTGTTCATGCCGACGATGTTGGAGATACGCAAGCTGTCGCTGTAGATGTGGGCGATGTAGTAGCGCGCACTGTGCAACGTGGTAATCATCGCGTCCGCTCGACCGTCCTTCACGTCAGCCAAGGCGCCCAGAACTGTTTCGTTATCAACGATCTCGATGTCGGGGTAGTCCTTGAGCAGCTCACGCTCAGCCGAACTTTCGGGCACTGCGACGCGCTTGCCGCGCAGCTCCTGCAGGCTTGAAGGCGCGCCTGCGTCCTTGGTGGTGACGATCACAAAGGGGCTGGCAAGGAACGGATGAGTGAAACGCATGCCGACTTCCCGCGAGACCGTTGGTGTCAGCAGAGAAATATCCGCGCTGCCATCCAGCAGACGCGTGCTCAGACTGGAAAAGCTGTCGGTGCGCTCGACATTGATCTGCAAGCCGGTACGCCGCTGGATGAGCTCGAGCAGATCAGCGCCGATCCCGCCAAAGTTGCCGTCACCATCAAAGAATGCAAACGGTGCCTGATCGTCATTGATCACGAACCGCGCGACCGGATGCAGCTCAAGCCAACGTGCTTCGCCGGGTGTCAGGTCAATGCGTTTGGGCGTCAGCGCCCCGCCGCCGCCCGACCAGCGCTTGGTAATTTCGGCAATCTTCGCATCACCCAGCGACTCGAGGGTCGAATCGATCAGACGCAGCAATTGGTCGTTGCCCCGGCGCAAGGCAAAGCTGAAACCGCTGGTTTGGGTTTTGACGAAAGAGTGCAGCCGCACATAGTTGAAGTAGTTGAGGTTGATCAGGTAATTGCTCGACACCGTATCGCCGAGAAACAGGTCGACCTTGCCAAAAGCCAGCGCAGCCAGTGCCAACTCGTTCGATGGAAAAAGCACGAATTCGGCGTTGGGGTATAACGCGTGTAATTGACTGGAAGGCAGGTAATCGTCGGCAACCGCAATACGCAAACCGGCCAGATTGGCCGGCATCGGGCGCCGATCATCACCGCGCATGAACATTGCCGGCACGTCTTCGACATAAGGCTTACTGAGCGTGACGAGGCCGTCGATCAACTCGAAACTGTTGGAACTGCCCAGCATGTCGATGTCGCCACGCTCGAGCGCCGCCATGGCGTCGCGACGGTCGGGATAAGCCTTGACGGTAACTTCGACATGCAAGGCCTGACCGATAATGCAGGCGATGTCGGCGGCTATTCCCTCGTACCGCGTACCGCTGGCGGTCATGACATAAGGCGGGAAATCCGGAAGCGCCGAGCCCAGCACCAGACTGCGCTTCTGCCGCAGCCAACTCCAGTCTTCATTGGCCAGATCGACCTGTAGCTCCTTGCAGTCAGACCGACCGAACACCTGCAGAGTGCGCGGCTCTGCTGCCCACAACGACCCGCTACCGAACATGACAAGCACACTGACTAGCAAAACACCGCGCAACAGATGAAACATAAGCGAGTTATCCCTGGTTGTCCGCCGTCAGGCTGTGCTGCAACTTGAACAGCTCCGCATCACCACGAATGCCAAGCTTTTTGAAAGCGGCCTGTTTTTGCCCGCTGATGGTTTTGCGACTGCGCGAGAACTTCAAAGCGATCTGCGTCACTCCCATCCCCTCGAGGCAGCAGCGCAATACTTCTTTTTCTTTCGGTGACAGAAGAGGATTACTGAGGAAGTCGTCGCCGTGCGCCGCGCCATCGTCATTGGCACCAGCAGGTTCGTCGACCGACGCAGGCAGCACATCGAGTTCGAAGGCCATTTCCGGCGAAAGATACAACTGGCCGGACGCAGCACTGCGGATGGCGGTGATCAGGTCATCGACCGACTGCGACTTGCCGAAGAATCCGCTGACGCCCGCCCCGATCGCCATATTCACTACCGCCGGGCGCTCTTCGGAAGATGAGACAAGGATGCGCATGCCCGGATATTGCTTGCGCAGCAGGCGGATCAGATTGAGCCCGTCCAGCTCCCCATCGTGCAGTTTGTAATCGAGTATCAGCAGGTCGATGTCGATTTCGCGCAATCCGGTGAGCAACTGCGCGCTGCTGCCATACACACCTACGACACTGAACTCGGCTTCGCGCGTCAGCCGCGACTTCATCGCCAGACGTATGAGCGAGTGATCATCAAGGATGGCAACGCGTAACGGATTCACGACTGACCAATGCATGAACAGCTCCATGATGAAGAGTGTTGGAGGACCATCAGCACTTGGCAACCGCAGCAAATCCCGGGCATCACCGAAGCATTCAGGTGCATCTGATTGATTTCTCGGCACATGATGAGTGTTTTGAAGGCGTGACGAAATAGGGCTTTGTCCCAAAAGTCAGAATGCCGCTTGCATCAACGATCGGATGTGCCTATTGCGCGGCGCCAGGACGACTTCTGGCCTTCGAAACGCCAGTCGACCAAATGCGCCCAATTCATCGGGCGAGCATAGAAGAAGCCCTGCCCCCACTGACAACCAAGCCGCGCCAGATGCTGAACCTGATCTGCGGTTTCAATACCCTCTGCCACCACGCGCATGTCCAATTCCCGCGCCAAGGCCAACGCCCCGTGGATGACCGCGCTGTAGCGCGCCTGATGGAAATTCTGCACGAAGCCGGCGTCGAGTTTGATTTCGTTGAACGGCATCTGGCACAGCCGCTCAAGTGAAGAATAGCCGACACCGAAATCATCGATTGCCAGACTGAAGCCGAGCATGCGCAGGCGCACCATGTTTTCCATGCTGATCTCGGGCATCTGCAGCAGGCCGGTTTCCGTGAGCTCGAAAATGAGCCCAGCTGGCGAGGCGCCATGGATGCGCAACAGCGCCTTGATCCGGTCGACAAGATTCGGATTGGCCATCTGCGTCACGTCGAGATTGAACGCCAGCTTGAACGGCTTGCCGTGAGACTGGACGAAGCGCTGCAGACTCAAGCCTTGCGTGAGCAGGCTGAAAAACATCTCATCGAGCAGCCCGCAGCGCTCGATCGTCGGCAAGAACATGCCTGGCGAAAGCAAGCCGCGACTGGGGCTCTGCCATCGCACCAGCACCTCGGCGCCATCCACCTCACCACTGCGCAGATGAAACTTGGGCTGGAAGTAGGCGCGAAATTCCTGACGGCGTATCGCTTCGAGCACTTCGTTCTCCGAAGGCTGATCGAGATGACTTTCCACCACTTTGGTATCGCCCGGAGTGTGCGGCCGATAACGCGCCAACAATGGCCCCAGCACATCGATCATCAGAGGCTTGCCGACACTGCCAAGCAATTCCAGCCCCTGCAACGTGACAATCCGGTCAACCGTGCGCAACAAGTCTTCAGGCAGTGAACTGCAGATGATCACTGCACGAATCAAACCGGCCTCTCTCGCCAGTCGCAAGAACGTCAAACCATCCATCCCGGCCATGCTCAAGTCACACAATGCAACGTCCACGCCTCCAGCCTGGGATATCACAGCCAGCGCATCCTTGCCGTCAGCCGCCTGAAAGATATTTTTGTACCCCAGACTATTAAGCGCACTGACTGCCGCCGTGCGCTGAAAGGCGTGATCTTCCAAGACCAATATACGAAGCGTGTTCACAAACCTGGAACCTCTTTCTATCAGTCGTTAATAGCGAAAGTTTGAATAATCTTTCAAGCAGGACGCCCGCTCACAAACTTTGCGTTGACTGAGAATTTCTGCATCCGCGAATACTAGCCAGACAAAGACCGCACGACTTTGAGAATTGTCTCATTTGGTTCGCTGCACCATTACCGCAAATATGAATACGCCACTGCCATATTACTGACCGGCTCGCACCTTTATCGCTTTAAGACAAATCCCAAAGACCCGCCACCACCGCACACCTAATATGGCCTGGCATTTCAATGCAGCACTTCACAATAACTTCGGATATAAACATGAAAAAGTTCGCTTTCGCAGTACTCACTCTTTCCGTACTGGCTGCCTCCACTGGCGCAGTGGCTGAAGAAGAAGCCGCTAAAGCTGTCAAGGGCGGCAGCGGTCAAATCAGCTTCACCGGCGTTATCAACAACGACGCCTGCTCGGTAGACGGCGCTTCGGGTAACGACAAGATGATTGCCGTGGACATGGGCAGCGTGTCGATCAAAGACATGGGCACCGACTCTGCTCCGGGCGCCGGTCGTGTGGCCGCCAACGATTTCAACCTGAAAGTGAACTGCAACGCTGGCACCAAGGTTTCGATGCTGTTCAAACCAACCGTAAACGGCGGTTCGGGCCTGGTTGATGGCAAGAAAGTTCTCAAGCTGCAGGGTGCAGACGCGGCCAAGGGCGTTGGTATCGCACTGCTGGACAGCAATGGCCAGTTGATCGACCTGAGCTCCGAAGCCACTGCCAAAGTGCAGACCAACCTGACTGGCGACGCAACCACAGGTGGTGATGGCACCCTGTCGTTCGCAGCCGCTTACGTCACCACCGGCGACAAGACCACCGCTACTGCCGGTACCGGTAACGCCACTCTGCCGTTCGTTCTCGAATACGAATAAGCAGCCCGCAATACCTGGACGGGGCCGCTGTGCCTCGTCCTTCCCGAACAGATTAATCGGTGAAATCTATGTTAAGTCGCTACTTTCCGCTTTGCCTGGGGCTTGCCGGGGTGTTGATGACGCACTCGGCATTCGCCAGCATCTCCTTGAGCTCCACCCGGATTATCTTCGATGGCGCGCACAAAGAGGCGAATGTCACCGTGCGCAACGGCGGACAAACCATTCTGGCGCAATCGTGGCTGGATGCCGGCGACACCGCTGGCAGCGCACCGCCTTTCGCAGTTACTCCACCACTGGCCAAACTTGAGCCCAATCAACAGCAATTACTGAGGATTCTTTATGAAGGCCGCGGCATGCCTGCGGACAAGGAGTCGGTGGTATGGCTGAACGTGCAGGAAATCCCCCAGGCCAGTGCTGCCGATGTCAACACGCTGCAATTGGCGGTACGTCAGCGTATCAAGGTCTTCTTCCGCCCGGACGGACTCACCGGTGATGCCGCAAAGGCACCGGAGCAACTTGCATGGCAATTGGTCACTCAGGCTGGCAAGTCGGTGCTGAAAGTAAAAAACCAAAGCAACTACCACGTGTCGCTGGCCGATCTGAAAGTCGTTGCAGGAAAAAAAGCGGAATTGGTAATTGATTCGACAATGATCGTTCCAGGGGAAGTTCGCTCATTCAATCTGAAAGATCTGCCAGCTGGTACTTCGCATTTGAGTTTTTCAGCAATTAACGATTACGGCGCACAACAACGATTCGATGCACCACTAAGCGTTGCCGAAAGCCATGCCGAGCGCGTGAAAGATGCCTCCGCCCAGTAAATCCCCCACCCCACCCTGCCAACTTACAAGCTATTCACAAGTTCCGGACTCCGGTTGAAGCAACACGGACTGATAAGGCAAATTGCATGTTTTCCTCCCAACACCACACATCTGAAAGTTGTGTTAAGCATCATGTTGCGCGCCAGAAAAACAAAGCGGCGTTGGGCTGCCTGCATCCATTGTGCTTTGCTATCAACATGGCCATTTGCGGATTCGCCGTGGGCGCCGAAGCCCCGGCCGCAGTGGCGAGTGAATCTTTCAATACGCTGTTCCTTGAAGGTTCATCGGCGGTCGATCTGCAACCGTTGCTGAATGCCAACAGCGTCTTGCCAGGCCAATACCGCGTCGACGTGTTCAGCAACGGCACGCTGGTCGGGCGTCGCGATATCGATTTCGCGGCCAACCCGGTCAACGGCAAAGTCGAGCCACGCATCACTCTGGAACTGTTGCAGCAGCTGGGTGTGGACATGCGCAAACTTCGTGAGCAGGGTCTGGTTGACGAGCAACACCCTGCCGATCACTACGACCTGCCTGCAATGATCGAGCAAGCCAGTCTCAGCTTCGATGCCAACCGCCTGCGCCTCAATATCAGCGTGCCGCAGGTCGCCATGGCGCGTGGCATGCGCGGCTATGTAGATCCAGAGCTTTGGGACCAAGGTGTGGCCGCCGGTTTCATCAACTACCAGCTGAGCAGCACCCGCAGCAAAACCGATTACACCACGCAAATCTCCAATAACCTGGGGCTGCGCAACGGCATCAACTTTGGCGCCTGGCGTCTGCGCAACGAGTCCAATCTGAGCAGCTCCACCGGCCGGCCCAATCGTTTTGTCAGCAACCGCACGTTCATCCAGCGCGACCTCACGGCGATCAAGGGGCAACTGAGCGCGGGTGAAATCTTTTCCGATTCGGATCTGTTCGACAGCGTGCGCTATCAAGGCGTCAAGGTGGCCTCTGATGAGGGCATGCGCGCAGACAGCGAGCGCGGCTATGCGCCGATCATACGTGGCGTTGCTGAAACCAACGCCACGATCGAGGTCCGCCAGGATAACTACATTCTCTACACCACCAACGTGCCGCCGGGTCCGTTCGAGATCAGTGACATCTATCCATCGGGCTCCAACGGCGATCTGGAGATCACCATTGTTGAAGCGGATGGACGGCGCAAGGTCACCCGACAGGCATTCTCCGCCCTGCCGACGATGGTGCGTGAGGGACAGTTGAAGTACAGCCTGTCGAGCGGCAAATTCAATAACAACAGCGAGGGCTATGACAAGCCCGCCTTCCTCAGCGGCACGTTCGCCTACGGCTTGACCAGCAACCTGACAGGCATTGCCGGCCTTCAGGCCAGCAATGGTTTCAAGGCGATTTCAGTCGGTGCGGCGAAGAACACCTCGATTGGCGCAATGTCCCTGGACGTGACGCAATCGTCCAGCAAGGCATTCGGCAAAACCACCCAGGGCAGCAGCATACGCGCGCTCTATGCAAAGACCTTCACCGGCACCGATACCAGCTTCACCCTCGCCGCTTATCGTTATTCGACCGAGGGTTACCGCACGCTGACCGACCATGTCCAGGACACCAGCTCGGGGGCCACCCGGCGCCTGGGTAATTCCAAAACCCGCACCGACCTCACGGTCAACCAGACTTTGGGCGAAGCACGCCAGTTCGGCTCGCTGTACCTGAACGCCAGTGACCAGCGCTATTGGGATCGCGGTGGCTCGCGGAGCTTTTCCGCCGGCTACAACAACAATTGGCGCGACCTGAACTACAACATCAGCCTGAGCAAAACCCAGGAGTTCGGCGCGCGCGGTGACACCAGCAACGACACACAACTGAGCGTCTCGATTTCGTTTCCGCTCGGTTCGACACCCCGCGCACCGCGCGCCTACATTTCCAGTAACCATCAGAACACCGGTACCAGCACCCAAGCCGGGATCAACGGTTATCTGACCGAGGACAGCGACACCTACTATTCCGTGCAGACCGGGCGCAGTGTCCAAGGCGATCGATCTGGCTCGCTGAGCCTGAGTACCCGCACATCGATGGGCGACCTGAGCCTGGGTTACAACCGAGGCAACGGTTATGAATCACAGAACTTGAGTGCCGCCGGATCGCTGGTGGCCCATGCAGGCGGCATCAATATGGGCCAGACCGTCGGTGAAACGTTCGGTCTGGTGGAAGTGCCCGGCATGTCGGGCGTCGAAGTCAGCAGCTATTCGGGTGTGAAAACCGGCCTGAACGGCTATGCGGTTCTGCCTAACGCGCAACCGTACCGCGTGAACTGGGTAACGCTGGACACGCGTAACCTGGGCGGTGAGATCGAGCTGGACAATGCCACCCAGCAACTGGTGCCAAGACGAGGTTCGATAGTTCTTGCACGCTTCGAAGGCAGCAAAGGCAGACGCGTCCAGTTTGAACTGTACGATGCCAACGGCCAGCCGATTCCATTCGGCGCGGTGCTGTTGGATAGCGACGGCAAACAACTGGCATTGTCAGATCCGACGGGCAAGGCCCTGGCGCTGGTGACCAAAGATCACGGTGTCATCACCATCAAGTGGCAGGGCAAAAGCTGCCCCGTGCCGTACAAGCTGCCGGAAAAGGTCGAAGGCTTGAACTATGAGCAATACCGGTTGGCCTGCTCTTCGAGCGCGAAGTAGACCGACCGCGAGCTTGTCACTCTACGCCCCCTCAACCAAAACTCAGCCCTGATGATTCAGGGCTTTTTAATGCGCAGTTTGAGCATCGCGTTGATCAATACGCTGCCCCCAGAGCTGAACGTCAGGAGACCTTCCACGGATGCTCACGCCACTTGTTCTGAAAAAACTCGATGAACACTCGTATCCGTGGACTCAAATGCTTGCGATCCGAATAAAGCAGGTAGATCGGCTCAACCACACCCGTTTTGAAATCCTCAAGCAACGGCACCAGCGTTCCCGCTTTTACATCAAGCCCGATATGAAAGTCCGCAAGCTTCACCACGCCAGCGCCTGACAGCGCCATGTCGCGCAACAGATCGCCTTGAGTAAAAGACGCGCTGGCGTTCACCGGTACCGAGACGCCGTCTCCATCCTGCAAAAATGACCATTTGTTCCACGGGCTGACGAAGCTGAAATTGAAGCAACGATGATTCAGCAAATCTGCGGGTGTGGTTGGTGTGCCGTGTTCAGCCAGGTACTGCGGCGAGGCACAGATCAGCCATTCACATTCGCCGATGCGTCTGGCAATGCGTGATGAGCTGGGCAATACGCCGCTGTGGATGGCGATATCGAGCCCTTGCTCGAAGTGATCGACGAATTGCGCGCCGAGTTGGATCTCAACGTCCAGTGAGGGATACAAATCCAGAAATTCCGGTAGCCACGGCACGATCTGGTGTTTGGCGAAAGAGGTCATGGTGTGGATGCGCAGGGTGCCACTGACCCTGGAGGGCAACGCCTCGGCCAGCGAGTCCGCCTCGTTCATGGCTTCAACGACGGCTTTGGCGCTGCGCAGGTAAGCGGCGCCCTCCTCGGTCAGCGTCAGCACGCGTGAGCCGCGCTGGAACAGCCGGACCTGCAAGCGATCTTCCAGGCGGGTGATCAGTTTGCTGACCGCTGATGGCGTCAGGTGATGGGCGCGCGCGGCAGCAGAAAAACTTCCACATTCGGTAGACCATATAAAAGCGAGCAGCTGCGAATAATTGTCCATGGCCGGTCCTGGCGAAAAGCTTGAAGGCATGTTGTCTCAACGCTTATGAAAAAGCGCGCCGAAGCGCGCTTTTTCCTGGGGTCCGGGTCAGCGAATGAACTGTTCGATGTAGTCGTCCGGCAAGCCCAGCGTCTTGTAATGCGCTCGGGCGGCTTCAAGCTTGGTGAACACATCTTCGTAACCCACGGCAACGCCCTGCGGATCGACGTAAGTGTAGCCACCCTGCACGTGGAACCAGGTGATCATTTCACTCACATCCTCGGGGACGAACAGGGTATGCGTTTCACCGGGCGGCTCATAGGCAAAAGACCCCTCCTCCGCGACCCAGTCATGCTCCAGGTAGTACCAGCGACCCTTGAGCACGATCGCATGCACGCCGCCGGTATGGCGGTGACGCGACAGCACGCCGGCCTGACGCACCCGCAACAGGTTGATGTAATAGCCGCCGCTGGTGTTGAGCAGCAATGGCTTGAAGGAGACAGATTTTGTTACCGGCACCCACAGCGCATCGTCTTCGAGCCACTGCGTCATGACGCCCGGATGCACCATGTCGGGCGTCATGAATGGAACTTGCGGCAACTGATACGCAATGGCGAGTTCATCAGGTTTAACAGGAGTATTCATAGTCAGGCCTCTCGGTTTTTTTGACGAATTCACAGCACTTGATTGCGCCAGGATTTCGCTTGAGGGAAAGGTTATGGCGTCGCTGTACGGGAGAAAACAGCTACTTGGTCACACCTGTTGTGACGCAGGATCACAGTGTCGGGGCGGGTTCGCGCAGACTCTGACCAGCCGTGAACCAAGGCTGTCAGCCGCCGCCAATCCTTCCACCAGGCGCTGGTAGTTCAAGGGCGGTTGCATGTTTCTGGCGTAAACCGCCGATAAGGTTGCGTCCACGAGAATATTGATCTGCGCCGTCGTCAACGGCGTGCGCTGACCCAGTTCAGCGAACGTCACGGGCAGCTTCACCGCGTGCAGCAGACGCGCGACCTGTTCAATCTCTTCGGCCGGTCGCGCCTCCACCGCCATCTGCACCAGCGTGCCGAACGCCACCAGTTCGCCATGCAGCATCGACGCCATCGCCGGTATCGCGGTCAGCCCCCGAACCAGGGCATGGGACAGTGACAAACCACCGCTCTCGAAACCGACACCGCTAATCAGCACGGTGCCTTCGATGACCCGCTCGACATCATCGGTGAGTTCATGTCGACACACCGCCTGATATGCCGGGACGCCGTACTGCATCAGCGTGTCGAAAACCAGGTTGGTGAGCATCAATGCCGTGTGCAGCGGCGGTGTGCCGAAAGAGTTGTGGCCGCCGGCGGCGTAGCACTGTCGGGCTTCGAATTTCTTGCTGATGGCATCGCCGATCCCGGCCGCGAAGAACCGTGCCGGCGCCTGAACGATGACCTCTGTATCGACAATCACCGCAGCGGGATTCATCTTCAGAAACTCCACGCCCACCACTTTGTGCTCTTCGTCGTAAAGCACGATCAGCCGACTCGTTGGCGCGTCACTTGAAGCGATCGTGGGGCAGACAATGATCGGCACGTCGAGATTGGCCGCCAGCCCCTTCGCCGTATCGATGGTCTTGCCACCGCCCAGCGCAATGATCGTGTCGGGGGCGTGCAGCAATGCCTGCTCGGATAACTGCGCAATCGCAGCGCGCGTGCACTCGCCGGGAAACTCGATGTGCAATGGCTCCAATCCCTGGTCCTGCAACGTGGCGCCAACCTGCGGCCATAGATGCCGGGCGACAAACTCATCGCAAAGCACCAGCGGCCGTGATCGGCCCATGTCGTTCAGCACTCTGCCCAATTGTTGCAATGCATTCGGACCCTGCTCGTAGCGCCCGGGAAATCCCATCGTTTTAACCATGACAAACGTCCTCGCAAGAAGTCATCAGCGCATCAACCAGCCGCCCGCGACATCAACCACCTGGCCGGTAATGAAGTCGCTTTCGCTTGACGTGAGAAAACACGCCGCTCTCGCCACCTCAAGCGGTGTGCCCAGCCTGCGCAGCGGTGTCTCGTCGACCACGGTTTGATTGGCCTGGGCCGATACGGTCTTGAGCAATGGCGTTTCGATTCGTCCAGGTGCCAGCGCATTGGCGGTGACACCGAACGGCCCGAGTTCGCCGGCCAGGTGGCGGGTAAAGCCGATGATTGCGGCTTTGGTCGCACTGTAGTGCGCTGCGACAATCGGCAGGAACGCGCTGCCCGCCACCGAAGACATATTGACGATGCGCCCGAACCGGCGCTCGACCATGCCGGGCGCGAGCACTCGCACCAGGTTGAAGGAGCCATTGAGGTTGATATCGACAACCCGCTGCCACTCATCCGGTGCCATGGTCCAGATCGGCGCGGGTGCGCCGTGGTGTTTGGGCGAAATGCCGGCGTTGTTGATCAGGGAATCGATGGGGCCGAGCTCACCTTGCACGCGCTCGCATGCAGCAGCGCAGTCTTGAAAACTCGCGACATCAGCCAGCGCCCACGCGACCGCAAAACCCGCATCACGCAACGCCTCGGCCTGCTGTTGCACCTTGTCGGCATCAGCGTCGAGCAGCGCCACGGCTGCACCTTCTTCGCAATACAACCGCGCGATCGCCGCACCGATGCCGCCACCGGCACCGGTGACCAATACGGTGCGCCCGGCGTGTCTGGAATGAGTCATGAGCTGTTCTCACTTGCAGATGAATGGACTGGGTCAGAGCCCCAGATAAGCACGCTTGACGTGCGGGTTTTCCAGCAGTTCCTGGCCGGTGCCGCTGAGCACCACTTCGCCGTTCTCCAGCACGTAACCTCGATGAGCAATGCGCAGCGTATGAACGATGTTCTGCTCGACGATCAACACGGTGGTGCCCAACTGGAGAATCCTGTTGATGATCTCGAAGACCTGCGACACCAGCAGCGGCGACAGGCCCAGCGAGGGTTCATCAAACATCAACAATTTCGGCTCGGCCATCAGCCCCCGGGCGATGGCGACCATTTGTTGTTCGCCGCCCGACAGTGTCCCGGCGTTCTGATCAAGGCGTTCGCGCACCCTCGGAAACAGATCGAGAATATTGTCCAGACGCTGCCTGTAGCCCGCTCGTGCACTGCGTTTGTAGGCGCCCATCAAGAGGTTGTCGCGCACGCTGATGAAGGGAAACAACTGGCGCCCCTCCGGTATCAGTGTCAGGCCCGCGTCGACAATCTGATCGGGGCGATTGCCATCGATGCGCTGGCCTTCGAATTCGATCGTGCCTTGGGACGGTGTGACGATGCCGCACAAGCTGCGCAGGGTCGTGGTTTTGCCGGCGCCGTTGGCGCCGACGATAGTCACCACCTCACCGGCATTGACCTCGAACGACACGCCACGAAGGATCTCCGTACCGCCATAGCCGCTGTGGACGTTGTCGAGTTTAAGCATGGCTGTACTCCTTACCGAGGTAGGCTTCGATAACCTGAGGATCGTTGATCACATCGTGAGGCGCGCCCTGCATCAGCAGCGTGCCGGAACTGATCACGACGATGCGGTCAGAAAGGCTCATGGTGGCTTGCATCAGGTGCTCGATCATCAACACGCTGACGCCCGAATCACGCACCCGGCGAATCACTGCGATGGCCTTGGCAACATCCGTCGGGTTGAGGCCGGCCATGACTTCGTCGAGCAACAGGATGCGCGGGCGGGTCGCCAGAGCGCGGGCCATTTCCAGGCGCTTCATGCCGCCGACCGTCAAGTTGCGCGCCCGGGTGTCGAGCAGCGCGGTGAGTTCGGTCAGCTCGGCGACTTGCTCGGCGATCGCCCTCGCCTCCTTCGCGTCGGCGGTGTGCATGAATGCACCGAGCATGATGTTCTCGCAGACACTCAAATCAGCGAATGGCTGCACGATCTGAAAGGTCCGGCCAATGCCTGCCCGGGCGAACTCGGCCGGGCTGTTCGGGGTGACCCAGTCGCCATTGAGCAGGCGCACTTTCACTTGGCCTTTGGATGGCAGAAGAAACCCGGAGAGCTGGTTGAACACCGTAGTTTTGCCGGCGCCGTTCGGGCCGATCACACCCACGATTTCGCCTTCGGCCAAGCTCAGCGAAACATCGTTGGTGGCGTGCAGTCCGCCAAAGAACTTGTGCAGGTTTTCTGCGACCAGAACCGGCTCACCGTGCGTGGCCGAGTGGGCTTGCGCCAAGGTCGGCCCGATCGGTGCTTTTGTATTTGCCATCGAACGACGGCCGCCGGGCAATGAGTCGATCCAGGCAAATATCCGAGCCCCAAAACGCCCCACCACGCCTTGCGGAATAGTCAGCACCACCACGACCAGCACGATGCCATAGACCAGACCGTGCACCCCGCTGCCCAGATCGCCAAGCCAGCCGCGTGCCAGTTCAGCCAGCGGCAGCACCAGCAAAGTGCCGATCAACGGTCCCGATACCGTGCCCAGTCCACCAATCAACGCGAACATGGCGATCTGAATCGACATCTCGAGAGAAAACATCGAGCCGGGTTCGATGAAGGTCAGGTACATCGCATGAAAGCTGCCGACCAGGCTGGTGATAAATGCGGACAACACCACGGCGATCAGCTTGACCTTGACCGAGTTCACGCCCACCGCATGGGCGGCGTCTTCACGTTCACGCACGGCGATCAGGTAATAACCCAGTCGGGAATTCTTGATCTTCCACGACACCGCCAATGTGATGAGCAGAAACGCGAAGGCGATCAGCAGGTACGGCCAGCGCGGGCGGAACAACATCCACTCGAAACCGAGCTTCAGCGGTACGCCCAGCCCTGCCGCACCACCGGTCACGTCATGCTGATTGATCGCCACCAGACGCACGACCTCCAGCACCGCAATGGTCGCCAAGGCAAAAAACGGCCCGCGCAATCTGAAGCACGGCCAACTGATCAGCACCGCGACAATCGACGACAGGATTGCGCCAGCGAACATGCCGATCCATGGACTGATGCCCAGTTTCATCATCAGCAGCGTCGTCGTGTAAGCGCCCACCCCATAGAACACGGCATGCCCCAACGACAGCTGGCCGGCAAACCCGCCGACGATGTTCCAGGCACTGGCCAGTGCCGCATAACTGCATATGAGGATGAACAGGTGATAAACGAACGGCGAGCCAACGCTCAATGGAATGATTAGTAACAGCGCCAGGGCCAGTGCACTGACATAGACACGCGGGTGCAAAATATTCATGAACATCTTCCTCACTCAGACCCGCGACCGGCGCCGAAAAGACCTGTCGGACGAAACACCAGGATGCCCAGGAAAATCGTGAAGTAGACGACCTCCTTGAGGTCCGGCGCGATGTAGTAACCGGCGAGACTGTCGACGATGCCGATCAGCATTGAACCGATCAGTGCGCCGGACAGGCTGCCCAGGCCGCCCAGCACCACAATCACAAACGCCGTCAGCACGAAGAAAGTGCCAACGGTTGGAAAGACCGGATATTGCGGAGCGATCAGTCCCGAGGCGACGCCCAGGCAGGCGCAACCCAGGCCGAAGGCAAACACATAGATGTTCTTGACGTTGACACCCATCAGTTGCGCCGCGTTGCGATGCTGTGCAGTAGCGCGGACAGCCCGGCCGAGAAATGTGTTCTGCAAAAACCAGTGCAGCCCCGCGACCAGTGCGAGCGACGCGACAAACGTGATCAACTGACCGCTGCTGACGCGAAAGGCGCCGAAGCTGACGGTCGTGGTACCGACGCTGATGTTCTTCACCGTCATGACGTCGGCACCGAAGATCAGCAACGCGCCGTTCATCAGGGCAATCGAGACGCCCACGGTGGCGAAAATCTGGATATGTCCCTCGGCGCCAAGCAACGGCTGAATGATGAAACGCTGCATTGCCGCACCAGCGGCAAACAACAGGATCGTCGCAGGAATGATCGCCATATACGGGTGGATGCCGAAGTGCGAATTCAGCAAGTACACGGCATACAGGCCGATCATCAGAAACTCGCCATGGGCGAAGTTGACCACACGCACGATGCCGAAAATCAAAGTCAGGCCGATGCTGATGATGGCCAACGTGCCACCGAGCAATAAGCCGTTCAACAGGAGCTGGATGAAAATTTCCACGGTTGGCGCCCTCTTTGCGAGCGAACGAACCCGTGAAGCTCAATGATCAAGCTTCAGCAGATTGCGGGGTTCAGGTATCAGGGTTGGTCGGAAAAACGCGCTTGGGCAACGGCGGCTGCCTGGGGGTAAACGGTTTTCAGCAGACCGTTCTGCCACTGCATGATTGCCGTATTGGCGCGCTGGTTCTGGCCGTTCTTGCCAAACCTGGCACCGATGCCGGCAGCCGTGCCGCCGAGAGGAATATCGATGGTTGCCACCGAGGCACGGATCGCATCGGCGTCCAGCGAAGTACTGTTTTCCATGGCATCGAGGAATATCTTCGCCCCGACATAGTTGATCAGGCTGTGGCCCGAGCGCGGTTCGCTGCCGTAGCGATCCTTGTATGCCTTGGCGAACGCCCCGATACCGGGAGCGCCGTTTTCATTGGTCTGGAACTGTGGGAAATCGACATCGAGCACGCCTTCCATATTGGCTGCGCCGACGACCTTGACCGTGTCCTGCATGGAATAGCCGCCGCCGGCGCCGATAACGGCTTTGGGCCTGAAACCGGCTTCGCGGATCTGGCGGAAAAACAGCGTCGTGTCGTTCTGATAACTGGTCTGCAATACCACATCCGCCTGGGCGCCTTTCAAACGCAGGATCAGCGATGAGAGATCGACCGCTTTGGCCGAATACGGTAATACCTCGACCACATTCAGACCTTGCTCCTGAGCGATTTTTTTCTGAAACCCGGCGATGGTCGTACCGTACAGCGCATCCTCGTGGATGATCGCGACCTTCAATTGTTTCGGATCGACCTTGAGCGATGGGCTGACAATCTCCGTGATGGCGGTGATGGTGCCTTCGGCAAAATTCCTGGCGGTCGGGTTGCTGCGCATCACGTAGCTCAGATCACGCTCAGTGATGTGGTCGGACACCGCACCCAACTCGAAAAATGGCACCCCCGCCATCTCCGTCACCTGCGTGGCCGCAAATGACAGCGCCGAGGAATAGCTGCCAAATACAGCAGTGACGTTCTCAACAGAGGTGAGCCGGCGCGCGGCACCGACCGCTTGTCCCGCATCGACTGCGTCGGCCTTGAGCAATTTGATCGGCTCGCCCTTCAAACCGCCCGAGGCATTTCGTTCGGCGACGGCCAGTTCGAGGCCACGGAAGCTCTCGTCGCCCAGCAACGCCAGGGATCCACTCAGGGGATAAAGCGCACCGATCCTGATGTCCGCGAGCGCGGCAACCGGAGTGGACAGGCAAAGCAGGATGCCGGCAGCTCTCAGCCAGCTTTTCGCGGTAGCCGCCACGGCCACGGCTTCCTCTTGAGCGAGTCTCATTGGATTCATCTCCCGCAGATATTGTTTTTATTGTTCCTTCAAATGATCCGTGCCGAGCACAGACATCGTCGGATTACAGTGGCGATGACACGCAAGTTTCTGCGCCACTGTTTGCAAGAGTACGGCTCGCCAAGATTGGCTGGATATAGCTGAAAAAGCACACCTGCTGTGAATTTGCGGCACAGCTCCTATGGCGGGCTGATCACTCCCAAGGCGCCGGTGACCACGCTTCCACCAGCCTGTCGATAAACAGCCGAATCTTCGGCGACAGGTGTCGCTTGCTCGGATAAATCACCCGGATCGGCTCGGCAGCCTCGGCGTGCTCTGCGAGCAACTGCACGAGCTTGCCACTGCGCAAGTCATCGTTGACCACATAGGATGGCAACGTCGCGATACCGAGGCCTGCGGCAGTCGCCTGATGCAAGGCTTCAGCGCTGTCCATCTGCAGCCGCCCGGCGTGAATGACCGGCACAGGCTGACCATTGACGCGAAAATTCCACGCCAGCAATCGGCCGCCGCTGACGAAGTGCAGGCACGCATGCCCGGCCAGATCTTCGGGTGTCTGCGGTGCCGGATGTTCTTTCAGATAATCGGGCGAGGCACAGGTGATCATTTGCTGGTAAGCCACCGTGCGCGTGAGTAGCCCGGAGTCTTCCTTGGGCGGACCGATGCGAATCGCCAGATCGAAACCCTCGTCGATCAGGTCGACCAGCCGATCGGAAAACGTCGCATCGATGGCGAGCGACGGCCAGTCTCTCAGGCAGCGCTCGATGTGCTGCACAACGTGCAGCCGGCCCAGTGCTACCGGCAGGCTCATGCGCAAGCGGCCGCTGGGCGTCGAACGGCGGAACGCCAAAGCCTCTTCGACCTCGTCCAGATCCTGCAGGATGCCCACGCATCGCTCATACAGCACCCGACCATCGTCGGTCAGGCTCAGGCTGCGGGTGGTGCGGTTCAGCAGGCGGACCTGCAGACGCGATTCGAGCCGCACAATCGATTTACCGACGGCCGAGCGGGTCAGCCCGAGTTGCCTGGCCGCCGCCGTAAAACTTCCGGCATCCACCGAGGCGACGAAGGCGGCGATGTCGTTCAGGTTATGCAGTTCCATGTGGCCTCCGGGTTTGGCATTCAAGCGGCTTGGCACCGGTTATGGGGAACCCTATTCCCCAATCATGAGCATAACATCTCGATTAGTTAATCCATCACCAACGCCTGATTGAGGTCATATGAACACTGAAGTAAAAGCAGCCGTGCAAACCTGGGCCAACAGCCTCAGCGATCTGGTACCCGTGCTCAAGGGCACCGATACCACCACAAAGATGAGCGACATCCGCGATGCCTACGCAAAAATGCTCGGGCATAATCAGCCGCCGGCTGGCGTGAGGTTTGAAACAGTCGACATGGGCGGCGTGCCCGCTACGCTGGTGACTCCGGATGAACTCAAGACCGACGCGGTGCTGATGTACATCCACGGTGGCGCCTACATCGTCGGTCGACCTGACGGCTACCACGGCATTGGCGGCAACTACGCAAAAATGCTTGGCGCGCGGGTGTACATGCCGGATTACCGCCTTGCACCCGAGCATCAGTTCCCCGCCTCCATCGATGACACTTTGCGCGCCTATGAGTGGCTGCTCGAGCAGAACATCGCCGCCAGCAAGATTGCCTTCGCAGGCGAGTCGGCGGGTGGCGCGATGGTGGTCAGCGTGATGGTCGCGGCAAAATCCAAAGGTTTGCCATTGCCTGCGGTGGGCTCGTCAATTTCGCCATGGGCCAACCTCGAACACACCGGCGCCTCCATGAGCAATCGTGAAGGCCTTGATCCGCTGAACTCCAAGCCCGTGCTGGACATCCTCGCGCGAGCCTTTCTCGGCGACACCTTGGCCAACCATCCGCTGGCGTCGCCGGTGTTCGCCGACGTCACCGGACTGCCACCGATTCTGGTGCAGATCGGCGAAAACGAACTGATGCTCAGTGACGCGATGCGTCTGGCCAATCACCTGGCGGACAACCGCGTCCGGGTCAATCTTGAAGTGTGGCCCGGCATGTTTCACGCCTGGCATTTCTACGCGGGCATGCTGGCCGAGGGGCAGCAGGCGCTGGAGAGCTCGGTGCGGTTTATCGAGGCGGGGTTGACTGAGGCTAATCGCTGACCAAACTGCGTCCGCTGCTGATCGGGGACACTTGTCGCTGTATTGCTCGGCGCCTTGGCGGTATGGTGATTTGCCGACCGCCGAGGAACCCTGAATGCCGAAAAAACCACCAGCCCCTGACAGCACCGCCAGCGCAGCCGACATCGAACGCGCCATTCTGGCCTTGAACAAAATGGCCGAGCGTCTGTGGGGTGACGGGCGTGAAGCCGAGGCCAAAGCGTTGCTCGATGCACTGGATGCGTTGAACCGCGCCCTCGACCGGATCCGCATCGGGGAAAGTCGCAGGGCCGTTACGCTGCACTGAATCAGACCTGATAGAACTCGCAATACCACTGCACGAACGCTTGCACGCCCTGCTCGATCGGCACGTGCGGGCTGAAGTCGATGCAGCGCGCCAGCGCCGACACGTCGGCCCAGGTCTTCAATACATCGCCCTCCTGCATTGGCAGATAACGGCGCTGGGCCTTCATGCCCAATGCCTGCTCCAGGCATTCGACGAAGCTCAATAGCGCTACTGGACTGCCGCGACCGATATTGAACAGCCGGTTAGTACCACGCTCGGCGCTGAGTGCGGGCGGTTTGTCGAGCAGTCGCAAAATCCCTTCGACGATGTCATCGATGTAGGTGAAATCCCGCGCCATTTCGCCTTGGTTGTAAAGGTCGATGGCGCGCCCCTGCAGCATCGCTTCGGTGAACTTGAACAGCGCCATGTCCGGTCGACCCCAGGGACCGTAGACGGTAAAAAAACGCAGGCCGGTGGCTTGCAAGCCGTAGAGATGGCAGTAACTGTGCGCGAGCAATTCGTTGGCACGCTTGGTCGCGGCGTACAACGAAACCGGTTGGTCGACCGGGTCGTCTTCTGCAAACGGCATCTTGGTATTGGCGCCATACACCGAGCTGCTCGAGGCGTAGATAAAGTGCTCCGGCGGATGACGACGGCATGCCTGCAGAACGTTGAGAAACCCGACCAGATTCGATTGCGCATATGCATCAGGATTGTCCAGCGAGTAGCGCACACCGGCCTGGGCGGCCAAGTGAATGACCTGTTTGAAGTGTCCGTGCTGTAACAGCGCGTTCAACGCCGCCTGATCAACAATGTCCAGTCGATGGAAAGTGAAATTGGCCAGCGTCTGCAATCTGTGCAAACGCGCCTGTTTGAGTTTGACATCGTAATAAGGATTGAGATTGTCGATACCCACAACCTCGAGCCCCTCGCGACACAAACGCATGACCGTGTGATAACCGATAAAACCTGCGGCACCTGTCACCAGAACACTCATGATCACCTCGGCTCACCGGTTGGACTTTAAGGAGATACACAGCACCGAACATTTACCGGCCAACAACGGCAACTATTGATAGACGACCCTAGTTACCCTGGCCAGCAGCATCCGACGCGAGGTATTTAAAAGCCGAACTGCCGATGAATCGAAAGATGTAAGATTGAAACTAATTTGCTATCACGGACGCCATCTAACACCCGCGACTTCAATAACTTCGAAAAGTTTAAAAAATCCGACGAATAAATTTCACCGTTCACAAACAATGACTTACGAAACACGGCCATTATCAGCGGATGAAAGGCAGTCTTTTTGACTGTTATTAATTGACAGCTTGCAAAGACTGGTCGATAACTTAGCACTGCCCGAAGAGCTCGCGCCGCCGCGCACTTTTCTGCTCTCCGGCTACTTATGTAATTAGATCCTGAAGGTCGCAACTGCGAACCGTGCGGTAGCTTTGCCTGAATGAAAGCGCGCCGATTCGTTATAGCCAAGACGGCCACGGATATAACAATAACCAACCAAGTTGATTCATTTTTGAAACACTTCTTCTGCCAATAAACATTGATGCATCTGGCTCGGCACTTTGCCTTGATCAGCCTACTACCTACTAGCAAGCTTGGCGGCTAGTCCCACGTTATCGGCCGCCCTGCTTACACGATCGCTATGTATGGAGTACTCCAGCATGCTAACGGTTTGCCGCAACGGCTCTAACTGGTATTTATTGCAGTGCAAGCCCCGCCAGGATGAACGGGCACAACTCAATCTGCAGCAACAGAACTATTCGACCTTTCGGCCGCAGCTGGTGAGCGAGCGAAGTATTCGTGGCAAACGCCAACGAACACTGGAATCGCTGTTTCCCGGCTACGTGTTCATTCAACTGAGCCGCGACGACAACTGGGCACCGATTCGCTCGACCCGTGGTGTCAGCCGCATCGTCGAATTCAACCATGTGCCCGCCCGGGTCGATGAAGACGTGATCGCGCAATTGCGTGAGCGCAGTCAGGAGTCGATCGGCTTTCCTGCGGAACCGACACTCAAGCCCGGCGAACCTCTGCAAATCGTCCAGGGTCCACTGTCCCCGCTCGAAGGCGTGTTCCTGTCCATGCAGGGCGATGAGCGGGTAATGATCCTGCTCAATTTCCTCAACCGCCAACAGCACGTCAGCGTCCCGCTGAGTTACCTCGAACGCCAGCGACAATAGTCCGGATCCGCTTCGCCCTGACCCCGACCCCCTTAATCAGGAGCGTGATCCATGGCTCTGAAGCCTCGCTGTTCCCTGGTTTTAGTCGTCGCATGCTGTGCCCCCGAAGCTGCCTGGAGCGTTGAGCCGCAAGCGATCAATGTGTACGGCTTCGATTTCACCCCGACCTTTGCCTTGTCGGAAAGCTACGACGACAACTTTCGTGAAGTCGAACACGATGTCGAATCGACCATGGTCACCCGCCTGGCGCCGGCCTTCGAGCTCAAAGCCGAGGACCGCAACAGCGCCACGCGGGTGATCTGGGAGCCGACCCGCTACATCTACCACAGCGCCTCGGACGCTTCGAACACCGCCCAGCGTCTGCGCGCCGACAGCATCATGGAGTTCACCGACCGGCATCGGCTGAAACTCGAAGCCGAGGCACGCAAGTACGAGCGCACCACCTCGACCGCCGTCGACGGCATCAACGACAAAATCGAGAGCCAGCGCGTCGGCGGCGTCTACACCTTCGGCGCGCGCAGTGCGCTGAACCAGATCGACCTCGGCGCCAGTTACGCACAGCTTCGCTATGACAACGCCGACGGCATCAACGATGACAAGGAGCGCAACACCAGCAATCTGTCCAGCACTTGGTATCACCGCCTCGGCAGCAAGACCCGTGGCCTGCTCGAATACGACCACACCCGCTTCGATTACCTGCAATCGAACAGCCCGCGCAGCAGTCGCTCCGACGCGGTGCTGGCTGGGGCCGAGTGGGACATGACAGCGAAAACCACCGGCAAGCTGCGCGTCGGTTACGAGCGAAAGAATTTCGACCAGAGCGGTTCCGACGACCTGAGCAACCCCACCTGGCAAGTGGATCTGGCGTGGAAACCGCGCACCTACTCGACCTTCACCTTTCTCGCGCGCCAGGCCATGGCCGAAGGCGATGACGGCTCCGACGCGGTGAAAGCCACCTTCACCCAGATCGGTTGGCGCCACGGCTGGACCGAGCGCATCACCACCGTCGCCGAAGCCGGCATGGGTCATTACGTCTACGAAGGCCAGGACCGCAGCGACGATTTGCAGGACTACAAACTCGGCGTGAATTACGCAATGCGCCGCTGGCTGGACGTCGAAGTCGCCTACCGCCACCGCGACAACGACTCCGATGCCGACAACGAAAGCTTCACCCGCAATGTTTTCCAGATCACGTTCGACGTCAGTCTTTAGGAGGGTTGGGCCATGCACACGCGCCTGATTTTATTGTTGTTGCTGCTCTGGACAGTGCCCACGGTCGAGGCGGCGGACACCGACACCCATTACCGCTTGGCCGCTGGCGATGTCTTGCGCATCATCGTGTTCGGCGAGCCGGAACTGAGCTTCAAGAAGATTCGCCTCAATGATGCCGGCACGTTCTCCTACCCGTTTCTCGGCGAAATCGTCGCCAAGGGCCTGACGCCCAATCAGGTCGAACAGAAGATCGTCGATGGCCTCAGGCAAGGCTATCTGGTCGATCCGAAAGTCAGCCTCAGCCAGATCGAATACCGCCCGTTCTACATCAACGGCGAGGTGCAGAAGCCCGGCAGTTATCCCTTCCAGCCCGGTCTCACTCTGGAAAAAGCCATCGCCCTGGGTGGCGGCCTGACCGAACGCGCCTCAATGAAACGCGTGACGATTTTGCGCGGCAGTGGCGGCCCGCCGGTCACTGAAAACGTCTCGCGCACCACCGTCATCGCCCCCGGCGACACCATTTCCATTGCACAAGGCTTTTTCTGATCATGGACAACAGCCCAAGCACCTACCTCGAACGTCCGCTCCAGGGCCACTTGCCAACGCAAGCCGCCGACGAGTCGGACACCCTTGATCTGCTGCATCTGTGGCGGGTGATCTGGTCGGCGAAGTGGAACATCGCCTGGCTTGTGCTGCTCAGTTGCGCGCTGGCCGTGGTGGCGCTGTCGTTCATCACGCCGCAATATGTCGGCAGTGCGACGTTGCTGATCAAGGACAAGACGCCGCCCGTGATGAGTTTTCAGCAAGCCGCCGAAGCCGGTGGCGCGACCACCACCGATTACTTGCAGACCCAGCAAGCGCTGCTGCAATCGCGGGAGCTGGCCGAGCGCGCCGTACGCAAACTGGGCCTCACCACCCACCCGGTCACCGATCCACGCCAGCAGGCGCAGAGTTGGTTCACCCCGCGCCAATGGCTGGCGGAGCTCAATCGCGACCAATGGCTGCCATGGCTGGACCTGTTGCCGCCGCCGAAGCCGCCAGCGACTGAAGAACAGGTGTTCAACGACGTCACGCAAAACCTGATGCTGCACACCAGCGTCAAGTTTGTCGGCAAGAGTCAATTGCTGGAGATCGACGTCGAACTGCCCGACCCGGCACTCGCTGCGGCGGTGGCCAACGCCCTCGCCCAAGGCTTTATCGACAGCCAGCAGGACACCAGCCTCAAGTCTTCGCAAAACAACACCAGCTGGATGAACACCCGCCTGGTCGAGTTGCGCGACAACCTGCGCGTTGCCGAAAACAAGTTGCAGGCCTACCGCGAGGAACAGGGTCTGGTCGATGTCGACGGTGTCGCCACCATCAGTGCCAACGAGCTGCAGATGACCGGCAACCGCATGATCGATGCGCGCCGCGACCGTGCTGAAGCGGAGAGCCAGTTCCGTCAGGCGCAAGCCTTGAGCAACGGCGACATCAGCCGTTTGTCCAGCGTGCCGGCAGTGCTGAGCAATCCGCTGATTCAGCAGTTCCAGGCCGACCTGGCCAAGGCTCAGGCCAAAGTCGAAGAGTTGTCGGGCCGCTACGGGCCGAAACACCCGGCGCTGATATCCGCCCGTTCCGAACAGCGCACCGCCGCCAACAGTCTGCGCCTGCAAGTGCAGCAAGTGGTCGCCGGCATCGAGCGTCAATACCAATTGGCGGTGGCCAGCGAAGACGCCCTGCGCAAATCCTTCAACAGCAACAAAGCGCAGATTCAGGACATTTCGCGCAAGGAATTCCAGCTGCGCGAATTCCAGCGTGAAGTCGACAGCACCCGCGCGCTGTATGAAACCTTCGTCACCCGCCTCAAGGAAACCGCCGCCACTTCGGACATGGATTCGGCCAAGGCGCGCATCGTCGACCCGGCGATCGCACCGCTGGAAGCGAGCAAACCGCGCAAGAACCTGATTCTCGCGATTGTTGCGCTGGTCGCTGCGGTGGTTGGCGTCGCCCTCGCCTTCCTCTTCGATACGCTCAGCAATACCTTCAAGACCGACGACACCGTCGAGAGTCTGCTCAATGTGCCGTTGCTCAGCGTCGTGCCGCTGGTGATGAAGAAGAGCCGGCGACAGTTGGCGCGGCTGTTCGAAGACAACGACCACCCGCGCTTCTGCGAAACCATCCGCAACCTGCGCACCTGGCTGATGCTGCAGAACAACGAACGCCCGGCGCAGGTGGTGCTCGTCACTTCCTCGGTGTCGGGCGAAGGCAAAAGTACCATCGCCAACAACCTTGCCTCGTCACTGGCGCCACTGGAACGGGTGCTGCTGATCGATGCCGACATGCGGCAGCCGACGCTGTCGCTGAATTTCGATTTCCCGCCGCAGAGCCCCGGCCTCGCCAACCTCATGGCCGGCAGCGCGCGGCTGGAAGACTGCATTCGCAGTGTCGGTAATCTGGACATGCTCCCGGCCGGCTGCCTGACGCCCGCAGCTCTGGACCCGTTCGAGGCACCACGCTTGAAAGCCTCGAGCAGTTCGAGCAACGCCGTGGCCCCCGCGCAGGACTTGCTCAGCTCACCGCGCCTCGGTCGGCTGTTGCAGATTCTCAAGTCGCGCTACCGGCACATCATCATCGATTCGCCGCCAGCGGAAATCGTCAGTGACGCGCTGTTGCTGGCGCAGCATTCCGATGCGGTGATCTACGTGGTCAAGGCGCAGAGCACGCCGGTCGGCCAGGTGCGCAAGAGCATTGCCGTGTTGCAGCAGAGCCAAGCGCCGGTGTTCGGCGTGGTGCTCAATCAGGTCGATCTGCGCAAGGCGCGCAAGTACGGCCATGGCCATTCCCGTTCCTTCTACGACTACGACTTCGCCCCGCGCTGATCCTTCGGGCCGTGCCGCCCGGCCGCAGCCTGTCCTTCCCTGTTCGATGAATCGGAGATCGCGCCGATGACCTCGCAATATTCCGCGCAAATGGCACACCGTCGCGGCCTCACCTTCTGGGGGCAATGGTTGTGCGCAATGACCCTGGTCAATCTGTTGCTGATTGTTCTGGTCCACTGGCGCATCGGCGCCTTGCCCAGTGAATACCGGCTACTGATCATCCTCACGGTGCTCGGCTCGATGCCGGTCTACAGCCTCGTTCAGGTCTACCACAAACGTCATGGCCTGCTGGTCGGGCTCGGCCGTTTGCTGGCCGGCTGGCTGATTCTGCTCGGACTGCTGATGAGCATCGCCTTCGTCACCCAGACCAGCGCGTTGTTCTCCCGGCAGGTGGTGATTGTCTGGGCGGTGGTCGGTTTTCTCGCCCAGGCGGCGACGTTTCTGCCGCTGCATCTGTTCGTGCGCATGTACACCAAAATGATTTGCAACGAGCGCCGCGCGGTAATCATCGGCACCTGCCCGACCGCCCATGAACTGGCGCGCAAACTCCTCGACCCGGATCGCGCGTTACTGCTCGGGTTTGTCGCGGCGAAAGCCGACAGCGGCCCGGCGCCGAGCATTCTGCCGCTGCTCGGTGAAGTCGAGGACATCCGCGAAATCATCACGCGCTTGCAGGCGCGGCGGGTGTACATCGTGCTGCCGATGGCCGAGGCGGCGACGATCGAAGCGTTGTACATCAATCTGCTCGACATGAACGTCGACGTGGTGTGGATTCCGGATCTGGGCAGCATGGTCTTGCTCAATCATTCGATCTCCGAGATCGAGCGGATGCCGGCGATCTATCTCAACGAAAGCCTGCTCACCTCGCACCCCGGCAGCCTGTTCTGCAAGGACCTGTTTGAACGCAGCGTCGCTGCGGTGGCGCTGATTCTGCTCAGCCCGCTGCTGCTCGGCGTGGCCATCGCGGTCAAGCTGAGCTCGCCGGGGCCGGTGCTGTTCAAGCAGAACCGCCATGGCTGCGACGGCGAAGTGATCCGCGTGTGGAAGTTTCGTTCGATGCGCGTGCACAACGATCAGCAAGTGCGTCAGGCCACCCGCGACGACGACCGCGTCACACCGCTAGGACGCTTTCTGCGGCGCAGCTCCATCGATGAGCTGCCGCAACTGTTCAACGTGCTGTTCGGCCACATGGCGCTGGTCGGGCCGCGTCCGCACGCGGTCACCCACAACATCTATTACACCGGCAAGGTGCGCGCCTACATGGCACGGCATCGGCTCAAGCCTGGCATCACCGGTCTGGCGCAGATCACCGGGCACCGCGGCGAAACCGAGACCGTGGAAAAGATGCAGCGCCGGGTCGCTCAAGACCTCAATTACATCAATCAATGGTCGCTGTGGCTGGACATCAAGATCCTCCTGAAGACGCCCTTCACCCTGTTCTCGAAAAACATCTACTGACAGCGGCCAGCGCTCTGGCCCACCCCGCCACGCATGAGGTTTTCCCATGAATGTGAGTGTATTCGGTATCGGTTATGTCGGACTGGTCCAGGGCGCCGCGCTGGCCGAGGTCGGCCACAACGTGCTGTGTGTGGATGTCGACGCGGCCAAGGTGCAGGCCTTGAACGACGGCACTCTGCCCATCTACGAGCCGGGTCTGAAAAGCCTGGTGCGGGACAATCATCACAGCGGCCGTCTGCAATTCGGCAGTGATCTGGCCGCTGCGGTAAAGCACGGCGATGTGTTGCTGATCGCCGTCGGCACACCGCCGGACGAGGACGGCTCGGCGGATCTCAAACATGTGCTCAGCGTCGCCCGTACCATCGGCGAACACCTGCGCGGCGAGCAGATCATCGTCGACAAATCCACGGTGCCGGTGGGCACGGCGGACCGGGTGCGCGAATGCATCAGCGCCATCCTCGGCGAAAGCGGGCGTGGTGCACTGACCTTCGATGTGGTTTCCAACCCGGAATTTCTCAAGGAAGGTTGCGCGGTCGACGACTGCATGCGCCCCGACCGGATCATCATCGGCACCGACAGCCCGCGCGCCGAAGCGCTGATGCGCGAGCTCTACGAACCGTTCAATCGCAACCGCGAAAAAATCATCGTCATGGATGTGCGCAGCGCCGAACTGACCAAGTACGCCGCCAACTGCATGTTGGCGACCAAGATCAGTTTCATGAACGAGATGGCCGGGCTTGCCGAAAAGCTTGGCGCCGACATCGAAATGGTTCGCCATGGCATCGGCTCGGATCCGCGCATCGGCTACCAGTTCATCTACCCCGGCATCGGTTATGGCGGTTCGTGTTTTCCCAAGGATGTGCGTGCACTGATCCACGCCGCCCACGGCGTCGACATCGATGCGCGCCTGCTTCGCGCAGTCGAGTCGCGCAACAACGAGCAGAAAAGCACGCTGTTCCACAAGATCACCGAGCACTTCAACGGCGCGCTGGAAGGCAAAACCTTCGCGCTGTGGGGCCTGAGCTTCAAGCCCAATACCGACGACATGCGCGAGGCCCCCAGCCGCGTGTTGATGGAAGCGTTGTGGCGAGCCGGCGCCAGCGTGCAGGCGTTCGACCCGAAAGCCATGGAACAGGCGCAGCAGCTTTACGGCCCGCGCGATGACCTGACGCTGGCCGGCACCAAAGAGGCGGCGCTGAAAAATGCCGACGCGCTGGTGATCGTCACCGAGTGGCAAGCGTTTCGCGCGCCGGACTTCGAACTGCTCGCCCGCCAGCTTAAAAATCCGCTGATCTTCGATGGCCGCAATTTGTTCGATCCGCAACGCCTCAGCGCACGCGGTTTCACCTACATCAGCGTCGGCCGGCCAACCTGCGCCGCCCAAGCACAGGATCTCGCGTCATGATCCGCCTGGAACTGCTGGATCGTTATTCGCCAGCGCTGCTGGAATCCAACCGGGCCTTCTCCTTTCTCAACTTCGCCTCGATCGGCAGTTTCATCCGCCAGCCGCCGTCGTCGCTGGCGTATTTTTGCGACGGCATGCTGATGTCCGGGTTCATGTCGCGCATCACCGGGCGCGCGGTGCAGCGGGTCAGTTTCGATTTCACCTCGATTGCCGATCCGGTGTTGCGTGAATCCGAGCAGCGCGGCAAACGCGTCTACGTGGTCGGTGCGCGGCAGGCCGAGCTTGATCGTTTCGTTGACAAGCTCGGTATGCAGTACCCGCGCCTGCAACTGGTCGGCGCGCACAACGGTTACTTCGACGCCGAACAAGGTGCGGCAATTCAAGCTGACATCCGCCGACAACGCACCAACCTGCTGCTGGTCGGCCTTGGCGCCGGTCTGCAGGAGCGCTTTATCCTCGAAGCACTGCGCGGTGGTTTCAGCGGCGTGGCGTTCACCTGCGGCGGTTTCATTCGTCAGGAGGCCAATGCCAGCGAGCGTTACTACCCCGACGCCATCAACCGCCTGCACCTGCGCGCCTTCTACCGCATGTACCGCGAGCCGCACACGATCAAGCGCTACCTGCTCGACTACCCGAGCAATGCCCTGCGCCTGACCGAACTGATTCTGCGCCAGCAAGTGGCAATCAATGTCACTGCCCCATGAGGATTGTGCCGATGCATATTCTGTTCACGCTCAAGGATTACCAGACTGGCGGCGGCGTCGAGTGCGTGCAGCAACGCCTCGCCGAGCAGTTTCTGGCGGACGGCCGGCGGGTGAGTTTTTTCGTCATGAACGGCGACTCGCCCAACGTCGACGGCGCGCCGAGCATGGCCGGTGGCGGCAGTGGGCTCGCGGGCTGGCTGAAATCGATCGTGCTGCTGCGCCGGCTGATCCGCCGTGAGGGCGTGACGCATCTGATTGGCGCCAAGGAGCAGGCCAACCTCTGCACCTGGTTCGCCACCCTGGGCAGTGCCTGCAAAGTCATCTACACCCGCCACGCCGCGCTGGATTGCGCCGAACAGAACACCGGGCGCGCCAGCCTGCGTCTGTTGTACGCGCTGTACCTGTGCGGCAGCGGCAAGGTGGTCGCGGTGTCCCACGGTCTGCGCCAGTCCCTTGCCGGGTTGATGCCGTGGGGCCAGCCGCGCATCCGTTATTGCCCGAACGCGGTGATCAGCGAGCAACTGTTGCGCGCGGCACAGGCGCCGTTGCCCGGTGGCGTGCCCCATCATTATTGGCTGGGTGTCGGCCGGCTAGCGGAAACCAAGGGCTTCGCGCTGCTGCTCGACGCCTACGCCCTGGCGGCGCAACAACGCACGCTGCCCTATCTGGTAATTGCCGGCGACGGGCCGTTACGCGCAGCGCTTGAAGCGCAGACACAACGGCTGGGCATCGAACGCCTGGTGCATTTCACCGGGCATCTGCGCAATCCCTATCCGCTGATCCGCCATGCGCAGTTGTTGGTGCTCAGCTCATTGCACGAAGGTTTGCCGACGGTACTGGTCGAGGCGCTGGCGCTGGGTACGCCGGTGATCTCCACCGATTGCGGCAGCGGTCCGCGCGAGTTGCTCGACGATGGACGCCTCGGGCGTTTGGTCAAGGTCAACGATGTGCCAGCCCTGGCCGAGGCGCTGCTCGACAGTCTGGCCAGCCGCGAACCCGAGCCGCCGCCCCGACGCTCAGTCAGCGACGCGATCCTGCCCTATACCAGCCAGTACGCCGCGCAGGCTTATTACCAGGTGTGGAACCGATGAAAAAGCTGCTGATCATTCTCCAGGACCTCGGCGCCGGCGGCGCGGAGAAAATGATGGTGCGCCTCGCCGGTGCCTTGGTTGAGGCCGGCAACGAAGTCACGCTGCTGATGCTCACCGGTGCCGGCATCAATCAGCCGGCGCTCGACCCACGAGTCAGACAAGTGCTGCTCGACAGTCCGCGCAGCGCGGCGGCTGTGCCGGCACTGACACGGTTTTTACGCAGCAATCAGTACGACGCGCAACTGGCTGCCCTCACCCACGTCAACGTCGTGGCGATTGCCGCCGCCGCGCTGTCCGGGACGCTGGCGCGGCTGCATGTCAGCGAGCGCAATGCCTTTTCGCGGGACAAACACGTCAACCCGGCATTGTCGGTCAAGCTCGCCTACTGGCTGGCGCCGTGGCTGTACCGGCTGATTCCCAACCCG
Organism: Pseudomonas sp. FP1762; assembly: GCF_030687105.1. NCBI lineage: Bacteria > Pseudomonadati > Pseudomonadota > Gammaproteobacteria > Pseudomonadales > Pseudomonadaceae > Pseudomonas > Pseudomonas sp. FP1762. The sequence continues at coordinate 2,825,719 of NZ_CP117458.1, read as the reverse complement.
GTGATCTGCGTGTCACAAGGCGTCGCCGAGGATCTGGTCGACACCACCATCGCCCGTGCGCGCGATGTGACGACCGCTGACAACCCGGTGCTCGACAACGATTTTCGTGACAAACCCGCCGCCGCGCCCAGCCATCCCTGGCTCAAGGCCAAAACCACTCCGGTGATCGTCGCTGTAGGACGCCTGGCGCAGCAAAAAGGCTTCGACACTTTGATCGACGCCTTCGCCCGCCTGCCGCAAGGCAATGCGCGGCTGATCATCTTCGGCGAAGGCGCCCTGCGCGGCGAACTGCTGGCCCAAGCGACAGCGCTCGGCGTCGCAGAGCGTTGCGATCTACCGGGATACGCCAGTGACCCTATCGCCGAGATTGCCCGAGCGGACTGTTTCGTCCTGTCGTCGCGTTTCGAGGGCAGCCCCAACGCGTTGGTCGAAGCCCTGTCGACCGGCACGCCGGTCGTGGCGACCCGCTGCCCGTACGGCCCGCAGGAAATCCTCGCAGATGGCGCCGTCGCCCCCTTGGTCGAGGTGGACGATCCGGCCGCCCTCGCCAGCGCAATCAGCGCACAAATGGCCGCGCCACGAGCCCTGCATCGCCAGCGGCGGATTGATGCCGCCGCGCGCTTCGTCAGCGGCCGCGCGGTGCAGACCTACCTCAAGGCGTTACTCGGGAGGCGCTGAGATGAACCGCCTGCAAGTGCGTTATTCGACACTGGCCGACGCCTTCACCTTGTTTGGCGTGCTGTTCTATACGCAAGTGATCGGCTTCTTTCTGCGCCTGGGGAATGTGAGCACGCTGGACGATGCCCAGCAGGATCTGGAAGGCAATCTGGCCAATCAGGTCTGCGGCTTGCTGACGTTGCTGGTGCCGCTCTTCTTCTTCATTCGCCACAAAGTGTTCCTCAGCAAGAGTTTCTACCGGCAGAACCTGTTTTTGCTGTTGTTTCTCGGCTGCGTGGCGGCGTCGATCAGTTGGTCGAGCGAGCCGATGCTCAGTTTCAAGCGTTTCGTTGCGCTGCTCAGCGTGGTGTTTTTTGCCGGTTTTATCGCTTGGCGCTACAGCATCGAGCGGATCGCTTTTCTGTTTGGCTGCGTGATCGGTGCAGCGGCGCTAGTCGGGTTGATCTTCGCCGTGATTCGCCCGGACATCGCCTTTATTTCCGGCGGCATCCGTGACGGGGCCTTTCGCGGGGTGTTCGCGGAAAAGAACGCTGGCGCACGCCTGAACGCGATTGCGATCCTGTTGCTGCTGCCGATGATCCGCCAGCGCAACCCGCTGGCCATGCTGTATGGGCTGTTCGCGCTGATCGCCATCGGTCTGGCGCAGTCAGCCACGGCGATTGCGCTGATCGTCGCCGGCACCGCCAGTTACGCCTACTTCATCACGCTGATCCGGCTGCGCATCAACCGCTCACTGCTGGCCTTCACCGCCGCCACGCTGGTGTTCTTCCTCTTGTGTGGGGTGCTTTACGCCAACTACGCCATGCTGCTGGAACTGGTCGGCCGCGACCCGTCACTCACTGACCGCACGTTGATCTGGGAGCTGTTGCAGCCGCTGATCGATGCGCAATTTCTCAAGGGCTATGGTTTCGGCGCGTTCTGGGCCAGTGCCGATGCAGATGCGTTCATTACGCGCTGGGGCTACATCGGCAACGCGCACAGCGGCTACGTCGAAACCCTGCTCAATGGCGGCCTGATTCAGTTGATCGCCCTGCTGCTGATGTTTGCCCAGGCCCTGAGCAAGCGCTATCGCGCAATCACCGCAGATCAGTCCGCGCGCTATCAGGCCTGTGCGCTGGTGATCATCGGCCTGTTCGTCGTTACCAATTACGTCGCCTACGTGATCCCCAACTATCGCTCGGGTGAGTTCCTGATTTTCTGCGTGCTCAGCCTGACCTTCCGCCACCACCTCGTCGCCCGTCCGCAGCCGCTGCCAGCGGCGAATGCTCGGCCAATGCGCGGCACTTTCCGGGAACAACGCCCATGCTGAATGATCCCTCGGCCGTCACCGTGTGCGTGGTGGTTCCGCTGTACAACGCCGCCGCCAGCATTCAACGCACACTGGACTCGGTGTGCGCACAGACCCGCCCGCCGGACAAAGTCATTGTCGTTGATGACGGTTCCAGCGATGCCGGGCCAGAGATCGTCAGGCAGTACGCCGCGCCCTTCCCCATCGTGCTGTTGCAGCAGCCCAACCAAGGCCCGGCCAGTGCACGCAATCGCGGCGTGTTCAGCGCCGAAGAAACCTTTATCGCTTTCCTTGATGCCGACGACCGCTGGCATCCGGAAAAACTGCAAAAACAACTGGCACTGCACGCGGAATTGACCCGACAGGGACGCAAAGTCGGTTTGATCGATTGCTTTCAGATGAGCGAATTCAGTGATGGCAAACGCCAATTGGAGGATCGCTGTAAACACGGCGAGCACTTTGCCGACTTCATGCGCGAGAACATCATCAACGGCACCTCCGGCGTACTCGCCCTGCGCGAGATCATCGTCGCCATTGGCGGCTTCGATCAGAGCCTGCGCTTCGCTGAAGATCGCCTGTTGTGGACGCGCATCGCGGAAATCAGCGAGATCCACAGCGTGCCGCAGATTCTGCACTGGCGCGCCGTCAATGCCGCCAACATCACCGCGCAACCGCACAAGTATTACCCGCACAAGCTGCGCTTCATCCAGCTGTACCTGGCGCGTTACGGCACCCGGCTGAACCAGCAGCAGCGGATCTATTTCGTCCTCGCCAATCACGCGGAATTTCTCAATGCCTTTTCCCGGCGCGGCGATCATCGCCGGGTCATCGAGGTGTTCCGGCAGATGCTCGGGCATTCGTGGCAGACGCTGTTGTTCTCCCGGGGCAAACCGACCCTGCGCTACCTCTACGCCTGCTTCAAAAGTCTGGGCAACAGCCGCTGAATTTCAGGGATCGCGCCATGGCCAACCGTCGCCTGATGACCCTCGCATGGATTTTCACCGAGAAGTTCGGCCTGATCTTTCTGTCGATGATTACCTTTGTCGTCTACGCGCATCTGCTGACGCCGACTGAGCTGGGCATCGGCACGCTGATCATCGCCGTGGTCGAAGTGGTCGGCATTCTGTTCTCGTCGATGCTGGAAGACCCGCTGGTGCGCCTGCAGCGGATGGAAGACAAACACATCAGCAGCGTGTTCTGGTTTGCGGTGCTGGTCAGCCTGCTATCGATCGCGTTGATTTCGCTGGCGGTCGTGCTCTATACGCCGTCCACCGCGCTGCGCTGGATGACCGCTGTGGCCTCGGTGAAAATCCTTTTCACCCTGATGGCGCGGGTGTATGTGGCACAGATGCGCCGCAGCGGCAATTTCAAGCTGCTGGCCTCGCGCACCTTGCTCGGCAAAGTGGCTGGCGGGGTTGGCGGCGTGGCTGTTGCGCTGCTGGGTTTCGGCCCGTGGGCGGTGGTTGCCCAAGCGCTGATCATGGACGGCGTTTCCACGCTGGTGCTGATGCGCAGCGAACGTCGGCGCATTCCCTTGCTGATCGACCGCCAGGTGCTGGGCGAACTGCTGCGCTCCGGTCTGCCGGTCTGCGTCAACGTGATGAGTTCGCAAACCCTGCAACGCGGCGTCAATCTGATTCTTGGCCTGACTGCCGGGGCGCACGCGGTGGGCATGTTCAATCTGGCCATGCGCATCATCGATCTGCCGCGCTCGGCGATCTACAACGGCTTGATGAGTTACGCCTTGCCGGTGTTCGCCCGGCGCAGTGCCGAACCGGCGCGGCTGATCGGGATGATTGGCGATTCCACGGCGATCAGCGGCTTCGTGCTCACGCCGCTGTTCTTCGGCATCGCCCTGACCGCCGAAGACATCATCCTGCTGATCTTCGGCGCGAAATGGGCCGACGCGATTCCCTTGCTGCAAGTGCTCGCCTGCACGGCGGCGCTGGGCAATCTGGCGCTGTATGCAACCACTGCGCTGGTGGCGGTCAATCGCACGCACTTGACCCTCAAGGCGGAAGTTGCCACCACCCTGCTCGCGCTGGCGCTGGTCTATTTGCTTGGCGCGACCTACGGCGGCATGGCGGCGGCGCTGGCATTGCTGCTGCGCATGCTGCTGATCACGCCGTTGCAGGTACGCGGCCTGCACGCCGCGATCGGTTACGACTGGCGCAGCTTCTTTCAGTCCAGTTACCGCAGCCTGCTTGCCTCTTCCGTGATGGTCGTCGTGGTGATGTGGCTGTCGCGGCAGACCGGCCTGTCCGGTTATGCGCACCTGGCCGGCGACATTGCCATCGGCACGCTGACCTATGCCTTGGCCTACAGCCTGCTGCACCCGCGCTGGCCGCAAGAATTCAAGTTGGTGTTCACCGCCCGCTGAGCCGGATTTCCTCGCAATGGAGCACGTCGTCATGCGCAAAACCACGTTGATCACGGGCGGTGCCGGCTACATCGGTTCGCACACGGCATTGCAACTGATCGAAGCCGGACACTCGGTGCTGATCCTCGACAATCTGTGCAACAGCAGCCGCGAAGCAGTCGCACGGCTGGAGCTGTTGAGTCATTCGCACGTCGATTTCATCGAGGGCGATATCCGCGACGCAGCGCTGCTGGAAGAGATTTTCAGCACCTACGCGATCGACGCGGTGCTGCATTTCGCCGGGCTCAAAGCGGTTGCGCAAAGCGTGCGCCGGCCGATGGATTACTACGCCAACAATGTGTTCGGCACGCTGAACCTGTGTCAGGTGATGGCCCGCGCCCACGTGTTCAATCTGGTGTTCAGTTCCTCGGCGACGGTGTACGGCGAGCCGGCCCGCATGCCCATCGTCGAAGAGCACGGCACCGGCAAACCGGTTAATCCCTACGGGCGCTCGAAGTTGATGATCGAAGAATTGCTCAGCGACCTTGCCCTCGCGGATGCGCGCTGGAACATCGCCGTGCTGCGGTACTTCAACCCGATCGGCGCGCACCAAAGCGGATTGATCGGTGAAGCGCCCAATGGACGGCCGAACAATCTGCTGCCGTGCCTGACCGAGGTTGCCAGCGGCCAGCGCGCTGCGTTGACCGTTTACGGCAACGACTATCCAACAGTCGACGGCACCTGTATTCGCGATTACATCCATGTGCTGGATCTGGCCGAAGGTCATCTCAAGGCGCTACAGGTTTTGCAGGACGACGAGCATGGCCTGCACGTGTGGAATCTCGGCAGCGGCACCGGCTACAGCGTATTGCAGATCATCAGCGCCTTCGAAGACGTCACCGGCCTGCGCATTCCCTACCGCTTCGCCCCACGCCGCGCCGGAGATATCGCCGAGTGCCGCGCCGACGCGAGCAAGGCCGGGCGCGAGCTGGGCTGGCGGGCACAACGCGAGCTGACGCAAATGCTCATCGACAGCTGGCGCTGGCAGACCAGCAACCCATGGGGCTACCGCCCGCAACCGGCGCCGCTGCTGGCGGTGGGTAGCTGAACCGGCGCACATCCATGTTAGGGACGACTCATGAACAGATCACGATGCTTGCTGTTTGTCTTGCTGCTGCTGAGCGCTGGCGCCCGCGCCAATATTCCCCAACCGGTGGCTGACGGACTGTGCTGTGGCTGGACGGCAATGATCCCGCCTCGATGACTCTGGAGGGGCAAAACCAGGTCGTGCGCTGGCTGGATAAATCCGGCAAGGGCAATGACGTCACCGTCGACAATCGCGCGGCGACGACATTGCCCACGCGCGTCGACAACGCCCTCAACGGCCACGGCGTGGTGCGCTTCAGCGGCACAGCGGCATTCATGGGCCAGGCGATTCGCACGAGCAAAGGCCCGGTGACGGTGTTCGTCGTCTCGCGGCGCTTGCCCGAGCAGGCCGGCGGCAAGGCCTGGCAGCGCCTGTTCAGCTCGCGGCCGCAACTGGCGGACAACGACAACGTCGCACCGAATTTCGGCATCAGTGTGCAGCAGACCACCGCCTACGAGCCGGCGCTGGCGTTGCTGGAAACCAGTGACGTGCCGATCGGCCCGTTCGCGGTGGCGCGCAATGTGGTGGGCACCTCGGAAATCCTCCGCGGTGACATCGCCGAAGTACTGGTTTATGACCGCCCATTCAGCAGCCAGGAAGAACGCCGCAACGTGTTCGAGTATCTGGCGCAAAAGTGGGCGGTCGCCATTCCGCAACAGGTCGATGCCTGGACTCGCGTCGGCCCATTAGGCCCGACCCCGACGCACGTTACGCCCGACCTGCCGTTATCGGACCAGGCCAATGCCGGCGGTTGGAAACGCGATACGCGGCTGTCCGACGAATTCAACGGCAGCGCCCTCGATGCCGAACGCTGGCACGTCAACAACGCCACCGGCACCGATTCCCTCGGGCGCAAACCGGCGCTGTTTTTGCCGGAGAACGCCAAGGTCGGCAACGGCAATCTGAACATCACTTTCCGCAAACAGACCTTGCCGGAAAAATACCTAGCCCTGGGCTATAAGGATTACAGCTCGGCGATGGTGCGTACCCATGAACGGGGCATGTACGGCTATTACGAAGCCCGGGCGAAGCCGATGAACTCTGCCGGCTCCAGTGCGTTCTGGCTGGCGTGGACCGGGCTTCCGGACAACGCCACGGAAATCGACATCTTCGAAATCGGCGGCAAAACCCGCAACGAAGCGTTCGACCGCCGGTACAACATGAACGCCCATGTCTGGGCCAGACCGCAGAATGATCAACACCTGAGTTCCGGCAGCACGTGGAATGCCCCTTGGCGGCTGGCCAGTACCTTTCATGTCTACGGTTTCGACTGGCAACCCGAGACCTTGCGCTGGTACGTCGACGGCGTATTGGTCCGGGAGGCGAAGAACAGCTACTGGCATTTCCCGATGCAAATCGTCTTCGACAGCGAAGCGATGTGGGACTGGTTCGGCGTGGTCGACGATGCTGACCTGCCGTCGGTGTTTCGCATCGATTACGTGCGGGTCTGGACGCGCTCAGCGCAGTAGTGCTGTGTTCAACGGTTTTGTACCCTCGCTTGCATCCGCCACCGCGCGCGGAAAACTCCCTGACGCTCGCGCAGTTCTTCCGGCGTGCCGTCCTGCACTAACTCGCCTCTCTCCAAGCGCCATCCCCCGCCCCTCGATACCCGCAAACATCACTCGATCCTGCTCGCAAAGGTTGACGTGCGCCAAGCCAACCGAGCGGCTGCCCTCGCCCTTTGCTCTACCATCCATCGGCTGTGTTGGAAAATCATCAAACCCAAGTGCAAGTCCGTTATCAGAATCGATAACCACTCCAGCAACAGACATCCTCGAGGACACTCATGGCTAATGATCCCTCCAACTCCGATCGCATCTGGTCCAGACCGGAGCATGCGGTCGAGACAACCTTTCCTGCCAGCAATCCGATTTCACCGTGAGTCTTGACCGGCGCAGCCTCAATCTTGTCGCGGCAGCGTTCGCGCTGACGGCGTTGTCCTATGGCCTGGCGCGCTTCGCCTATGGACTGCTGCTGCCGCAGATTCGTCAGGATCTGACGCTCAGCGTGACCGCTGCCGGCTGGATCGGTGGCAGTGCGTTCGCCGCTTACTGTGTGGGCATCGTTGCGACGTTTGTCTGCAATGGCAAAATCAGTCCGCGCGGGTTGACGGTGATGGCCGGTGCAGCGGCCACGCTGGGGATGGGCCTGGTGGTTGTGGCCTCGTCGGGGCTGACGTTGGGCTGTGGTGTGGCGCTGGCGGGATTGAGCACGGGTCTGACTTCGCCGCCATTGGCCAGCGCGGTGGCAGCGCGTCTTGATGATGCGGATCGCCCGCGGGCCAATGGTTTTATCAATGCCGGGACAGCGGCGGGAATCGTTTTTTCCGGTTTTGCGGCGATATTGGCGGCCGGGCAATGGCGCCAGCTGTATGCCCTGTTTGCCTTGATCGGCATCGGCGTTACGCTCTGGCTCTGGTTTGCGGTACCGCGCCGGGTCGAGCGTGACGTCGCGCAGAACTTCTCGCTGGCAATGCTGCGTCGACCCGGCGTACTGCCTTTGTGCGCCAGTGCATTCCTGATGGGGTTGGCGAGCACGGCGATCTGGACATTCGGCGCCGATATTTTGCGCAGTAAGGCTGGTTTCTCCGATCAGGCGATTGCGTGGGCGTGGATCGTATTGGGCGCTGCGGGAATCAGCGGCTGCATGACCGGCGTGCTCACTGGCCGCTTCGGTGTCGCACGCATGCAGCATCTGGCGCTTGCCGTGATCGCGCTCGGGACATTGGGCCTTTCTGCCGCATCAGTTTCCGCCGGATCGGGCCTCGCCGCGATGTGCCTGTTTGGCGCGGCCTACATCGTTTCTTCAGGCGTTTATCTGCTGCAAGGCATTCGTTTGTTGCCGGACCGCCCGGACCTGGGACTGGGCATTCCGTTTCTGCTTCTGGCGCTCGGTCAGACCGCTGGCACGCCGGTTTTCGGCGCTGTGCTGGAGGCTGCCGGCGTAATCGTTGCCCTTTGTGTTTTCGCGGCGGCCGCATGCGCCGCTATGGTGCTGTGCCCAAGAGATGGTGAAAGTCCGCGCAGACAGATGTGCCAATCCACCGAAGGCTTGGGTCGCTAATGATTTTTATCGTCAGGAGTACAAACCATGGCCGTAAACATCAGCAATCTCACCCTCTCCACCCCGGTACCCGTCTCGGCAACCAATCCGGTGGCACTGGAACTCAACGGCGCCGAGGCCATTGCGCAGTTCCCGAGCATCGTCACGGTGCTGCCCGACGGATCCCTGCAACTGTCCGCGCCGACCAAAGGCGCCTCGAGCAAGAGCACTCACCGCACCCGCTGCGAATGGAAAGAATCCTTTTATTGGTCGCTGAGCAGCGCCGCTGACCACCTCAACTATCAGGAAATGACCGTGACCAAGGTCAACTCTGCGCAGAAAGTCGTTATCTCGCAGATGCATGTGAAAAACGACGACAGCCCCGCCATCAAGGTGTTCTGGCAGAAAGGCAACATCACCATGGGCTTCCGCCAGAGTTTCAACCAGCCCACCCCGGTCAACACCACGGTGCTCAAGGGCGTACCGCTGGGCGCGAAATTCAAGGTGACCATTCGCGCCAACTCTGCCGGCGTGGCCCGCGTCACCGTCGACTACAACGGCGTTGTCGGAACATCAGGTGATTTGCAGCTCGACTCAACCTGGAATTCGCAGGTGTTCAATTTCCACGGAGGGGTCTACAACCAGATCGACTACACCGACGCCACGCCGCCAGAGGATGGCTCGATCTGCATCATCAGTGACTTGTTGATTTCGCATACTTAGGGGCGCATACGCACAAGGGCCTGCGTAGCTTTCGCTGGCAGGCCCTTGTGCAGGTCCAGACGCCAATTACGACGCGTCGATCCAGATGGTTTTCAGTTCAGTGTATTGGTCGTGCGCCCAAATCGACTTGTCACGTCCACCGAATCCCGATTCCTTGTAACCGCCGAACGGCGTCGAGGCATCGCCTTCGCCGAAGCAGTTGACCGTGACGATCCCCGCGCGAATGCCGCGTGACAACTTCAGCGCGTTGCGCAGGTTGCCGGTGTAGGCCGAAGCAGCCAGGCCATAGGCGGTGTCGTTGGCCAGAGCGATGGCTTCATCGACCGTGTGAAAGGTGGTGACGCTCAGCACCGGGCCGAAGATCTCCTCTTGGAACAGGCGACTGTCGGGGTTTACGCCATCGACGATGGTCGGCTCGACGAAGATATCGTGGCGAGTCTGGCCGCCCACCAAAAAGCTGAGATGCTCGTCGCGGGCGATATCGAGATACAAACGCACCTTGTCGAAATGCGCCTTGCTGATCATCGAGCCCAAACGGTTCTCCGGGTCCAGCGGGTCACCCATTTTCCAGTCGCCGAGCTGCGCCTGAACGCGCTGCAAGAGTTCGTCCTTGATGTCGGCGTGGACGATCAGGCGCGATGAGGCTGAGCAGTTCTCGCCCATGTTCCAGAACGCGCCATTGACCACATGCTGCGCGACCACATCGATGTCTTCGACATCGTTCATGACCACCGCCGGATTCTTGCCGCCGCACTCGAGCACGATGCGTTTCAGGTTGGATTCGCTGGAGTATTTGAGGAACAGCCGGCCGGTGTCGGTCGAGCCGGTGAAGCTGACCATTGCCACATCGGGATGACGCCCCAGCGGCTCGCCCGCCTCCTTGCCGCCGCCGGGCACGACGTTGAACACACCGGCAGGAATACCCGCCTGATGCGCCAGTTCGGCGACACGCAAGGTGCTCAGGGTGGTTTCCTTGGCCGGTTTGACCACGATCGAACAGCCTGCGGCCAGTGACGGGCCGATCTTCCAGGCGAGCATCAGCAGCGGGAAATTCCATGGCAACACCAGCCCGACCACGCCGATCGGCTCGCGCACGACCATGGTCACCGCGCCGGAACCGACCGGCGCCGTGGCGTCGTAAATCTTGTCGATCAGCTCGGCGTGCCAGCGCAGGGTATGGATGGTTTCCGGCACGTCGATGGTCTGGCACTCACGAATTGGCTTGCCACTGTCCAGGCTTTCCAGCACCGCCAGTTCATGAGCGTTGTCTTCCAGCAATTGGGCAAAGCGCAGCAACAGCGACTTGCGCGCCGACGGTGCGAGTGACTGCCAGCGGCCGTCATCAAACGCTGCTTTCGCTGCTGCAACGGCCTGGTCGATATCGTCGGCATCACACGCGGCAATCTCGGTCAGCACCTGCTCGGTGGCGGGATTGGTCGTGGTGAACGTCTTGCCGGACTTTGCCGGACAAAAACGCCCATTGATAAAAGCCTGATAGCGAAATTCCAGCTGCCCCGCCAGTTCACGGTATTGCTCTTTACTCAGCAGATCTGCCATTTCAAGCCTCCTCGACAATGCGCGCGACGTTCTTCTGCAGGGTTTCGATGACGTTTTTCAGTTGCTCTCTCTCGGCGGGCTCCAGCGCTTGCAAAGGTGCGCGTACACCGCCGGCACGCAGGCCGCTGAGTTCGCTGCCATGCTTGATCGACTGCACGAACTTGCCGCTCTCGAGGACGTCCATGAGCGGCAACATCGCCGACATGATCCGCCGGCCCTTGTCGAAGTTCTTTTCCAGTACGCAGGCTTCGTACAGCGCAATGTGTTCACGCGGGATGAAGTTGGAACCAGCGCAGACCCAGCTGCGTGCGCCCCAGGCAAAGAACTCCAGCGCCTGATCATCCCAGCCGCAGGACAACTGGATCTGCGGGTGCGAGTGAGCCAGACGATGCAGCCGTGCGGTCTCGCCCGAACTTTCCTTGATCGCGGCGATGTTCTTGCAATCGGCAATGGCAGCGAAGAATTCATCGCCCATCGCTACGCCCATCCGCGACGGATAGTTGTAAAGCATGATCGGCAGACCGGCGGCCTTGTCCACTGCGAGCACATGGGCGGCAATCTCTTTCTGCGTCGGCAAGGCATACGGCGGCGAGCCGACCAGAATCGCGTCTGCTTGCAGTGCCTTGGCCTTCTCGGCGAAGTACACCGAATCTTCGGTACGAATGCCGCCAGTGCCAACCACCAGTGGCAAGCGCCCGCGAATCACCTCTTTCGCGCGCTGGGCCACGGCGACCCGCTCCTCCGCGGTGTGCGCGTAATACTCGCCGGTCGAACCGCCGATCACGATGCCGTGCACCCCGGACTCGATCAGGTATTCGATTACTTCGGAGAACGCCGCATAGTCGATCTGGCCATCGGCGGACAACGGGGTAATGGCCGGGGTAAAGATTCCATCAAAGTTCATCGCGTTTTCTCCAGGGTTCAATATTCAGGATTTCGGGCTTCAGGTAATTCAGCTTTCTCTGCCGGCGCGGTACTGCCCCCACTTGAGGTTCATGTTCACCCCCAGCGATAGGAACGGTTCTGGCGGGTTGCTGTTGGGACCGGGGGTTTGCAGGAGGAAATCGATCAGCCCGTCGCGTTGGCCTGCCAGCCAGTCGGCCAGCAACTTTCCAGTGACAGTGCCGCGAGTGACACCGAGGCCGTTGCAGCCCAGCGCGCCGTAGACGTTGTGCGCCAGCTCACCGAAAAAGCCGTTGTGATTGCGCGACATCGCCAGCGCGCCGCCCCAGGTGTAGTCGAACGTGACGTTGGGCAGCATCGGGAAACGCTGGTCGAACGACGCCTTGTGCCGGCGCACGAAACGCTCGTTGTATTTGCGGTTGCTGCGGCCATCGGGGTTAAAGGTGAAGCTGTTGCGGATCAGCAAGCGGTTGTCCGGCGTGCGGCGCACCGTGGTGCCGAACGGATCAGCGGGAATGGCGCCCCAGAACGGTTTGCCACCCAAGCGCGTCTGCTCTTCCTCGGTCAGCGGCCGGGTGATGCTGGCGTAGGTGTAGATCGGCAACATGCGCCCTTGGAGGAAACCGAAACGCATTCCGAAGGAATTGTTCGCCAGAATCAGTTTGTCGGCCGTGATGCTGCCGTGGGCATGTTTAAGAACCGTCCTGGCGCCGTACTCGACTTCGAGAATCGGCGTGCGCTCATACAGCGTGACGTTGGCAGGCAGATTGTCGGCCAGGCCTTTGACCAGCCCGGATGGCTGCAGCAACACCGCGCCCGGCGTGAACAATGCCTTGCGGTAGAAATGCGTGCCCAGATGTTCAGGCAACTCATCGGCGTCGATCATTTGAAACGGCTGATCGAGTTTCTCCAGACCGCGACGATAAGCATCAAGCACGGCGATACCGCGATTCTCCACGGCAGCCTGATATTTGCCGCACGCCTTCATCTGACAGTCGATGCGGTACTGATCGACCAGATCACGCAGGATCGACTGCCCGGCCAGATTGAGTTTCAGACTGGTGCGCGCCAGTGCAATGTCACCGATGTAATCATCGGCGCCGATATCGTGCGGCAGGTCAATGGCAAAACCGGCATTGCGCCCCGATGGCCCTAATCCAACTTCCTGTGCTTCGACCAGTACTACTTCGTCATCGGGAAAATTCAACGCCAGTTGCCGCGCACAGGCGAGTCCGGTGAAACCGGCGCCGATGATCACCCACCGCGCCGAGCGCTGCCCACGGTGCGCAGGCTCGGGGCTACGCGGTTTGCTCAGATGAAACCAGCCACAACTGTCATCATCGGCGGGTAATGAACTGACTTTCATAGTGTTGAACCGTTAATCGTTGAAGTTGCAAAACGCACGCGGCACAAAGCGAACGCACGCAGTGGCGTTGATCGGAAACTGGTAAAACCGTGACTGGTAAAACCGTCAGTTCGCGCGGCTGATTCAGTAGCTGGCGGCTAAGGCATAGCGCCCGTGGCTGGCAGAGTCGCTAGCGTAGTGGTAATCCCTGAACGTCATCGGCGGTAAGCCGAACAGATCCTTGAAGCGCTTGTAGAAGTGCGGATAACTGACAAATCCGGTCGCCAGTGCCACGTCTGTCATCGAGCGATCACTTTGCACGATCAATTGCCGTGCGCGGGTCAGGCGCAACTCCAGGTAATAGCGATTGGGCGCAGCGTTCAAATAGCGCGCGAACCGGCGTTCCAATTGTCGGCGCGACACTCCGACGTGACTGGCGATGGCATCGATTTCCATCGGTTCCTCGATGTTGTTTTCCATCAGGTCGATGGCGATGTTCAGCGGCTTGGGAATCGCTGCAGGCCGAACACCGTCGGCAGCTCCCGCAGGTTTGCCCTGTGCCGGCTGATGGACCCGTCTGATTTCATCGAGCAGCGCCACATCGTTGTGCGAACCCAGTCCTTGCATGATCGCCAGGGTCATATCCAGTGCCGCATGAGCGTTGGCACAAGTGGCTCGGCGCTGAGCGACGATGAATTCACGGCTGGAGGCTTTCAACTGTGGGAAGTACTCGCTGAGCAAACCGCAGCTGTCGCGGTGACAGGCGAATTCCTCAGCGCCGAGCAATCCCGCATCAGCCAGGTAGAACGCTGCATTCCAGCACCCGGCGACAATGCCCTTGCCAGCGGTTTTCTTCAGCACTCGGCGCAGCAGCGGTTGCGGCGCCAAGCGGACGCGCTGACCGCCGATCACAATCAGCGCGTCATGGTTGAAGCCCTCTGCGACCAGTCGTTGCGAATCGACCGGCACGCCAATATCGCTTTCGACACGTCCGCCCTTGAGCGACCAGGTCGAGACGGTGTACAGCGTTTCGCCATTGATGAGGTTGCCGGTAACCAGCGCGTCCATCGCCGTGGACAGGGTCGTCAGGGAGAAATTCTCAAGTAATACGAAGGCCACTCGCACCACTCGGGCCTGTCCGGCCACCGACGCGGACTGGCGAAAGCCGATGTTCTGCTGCTTCAACGGACTCTGAAAGGTTTCCATCTTCGCCTCACTCACTCGCCGTTCACTGACACCTGCGATCGCAACGTTAGCGACGGGCTGAGCCGCCGCCAAGCGCGGTCGAACCGATTACTTCGCCGCCGCGCGTGCGTCGCTCAACCAACCGTCATAAGCCTGCTGATTGGCCTTGATCCATTCAGCGGCGTGACGCTTGATGTCGGCGAGGGATTTTTCACCCTTTTGCATGCGCAGGTTCTGTTCGCTTTCCGCGCTGGTCGGAATGCTGACCTCGGAGAGGAATTTGCGCGCCACCGGGTTCTTCTCGGCGAATTCCTTGTTCATCACGGCATTGACTGTGTCTACCGGGAAACCGAGGTTCTTGCCGTCATGGAAGGTGTCTTTGCTTTCCTTGCCGTCTGGCAGCGAGGTGAACGGCACTGGCAACCAGACCACATCGCGTCCTTCCACCAGCACGCCGGCAATCCACTGGGGTACCCAAGTGAAGAACAGCACTGGTTTACCCTGTTGAAAGCGCGCGATGGTGTCGGCCATCAAGGCGAAATACGAGCCGCGGTTATCCACCACGGTCGGACCGAGACCATAGGCCTTCATGTGATGTTCGATCATGATTTCGCAGCCCCAGCCCGGGTTGCAGCCGGTCAGGTCGGCCTTGCCATCGCCGTTGCTGTCGAACAGTTTGGCGATCTCCGGCTTTTTCAGATCGGACAGGTCCTTGATCTGGTAAGCCTCGGCGGTTTTCTTGTCGATCATGTAGCCCTGCAGCACGCCTTTCATGACCTGCCCGACCTTGACCATCACGTCATCGCCGCCCGCCTTTTCATAAAATGCCTGGTGCAGGATTTCCCATTCATGCACGGTGAAATCCGCATCGCCGTAGGACAGCGCGAGAAACATCGCCGGGTAGTCGACCTCTTTGGGCGCTTTCACTTCGTAGCCCAATTCCTTGAGGCCGGCGATCACCACCTCACCGCGAAAACGCTCTTCGGCGATGCTCGGGAAAATCGGCGTGATCGACACACCGGCGCCCGGTTTGTTGGCATCGGCTGCGTAGACTGCCGAGCACAACAGAGTGCCGAACAACGAAGCCATCAGGCCTTTCTTGAAAGTTGTCAGTTTCATGTTTCACCACGCTTGAAAGTGTTTATGGGTGAGCAGGCAAATTCAGTTGGTCACGGGAAGTGCAACGGTTTTCTTTTTTTTCAGTTTCATCAGCAGCCCTACCGGGCCGGTGTCGTACCAGCGCTGACCGGTAGCCAGATCGCTGCTGCGTTCGCCCATGGCTTGGGTCAATCGGTCGAGAAACACCGCCAGCAACACCAGACCGGCGCCGCCGACACTGGCCAGGCCCATGTCGAGGCGGCCGATGCCGCTCAACACCATCAGACCGAGACCACCCACCGAGATCATCGAGGCAACCACCACCATCGACAGCGACAACATCAAAGTCTGGTTGAGCCCGGCCATCATCGTTGGCGCCGCCAGCGGCAATTGCACCTTCAGCAGCATCTGCGTGGCCGTGCAGCCGAACGCCCGCGCCGCCTCGACCTTGTCGGCGGGCACCTGCCGGATGCCGAGGTTGGTCAGCCGCACCAGCGGCGCGACGGAAAAGATGATGGTGACGATCACCCCGGGTACGTTGCCAATGCCGAACAGCATGACCACCGGCACCAGGTACACGAATGCCGGCAGCGTCTGCATGGCGTCGAGAACCGGGCGGATGATCATTTCGGTGCGATCACTGCGCGCACAGAAGATGCCCAGCGGGATGCCGATGACCGCGCAGAACAATAGCGATGTCAGCACCAGAGCCAGGGTGACCATCGCGTCGTTCCACACGCCGATCAGGCCGAGGCCGGTGAGCGTGGCGACACTGAAAATGGCGATTCGTTTGCCGCCGATCTGCCAACTGATCAGTCCGGCAATGATGATGAAGACGGTGGGAGGTACCGACAGCAGGCTCCACTGCACGCCGTCCAGGACCTGGTCGACCGGCCAGCGAATCGAGCGGAACACTTCACGAAAGTTGCTGACCAGATATTTAAGCGCGGTTTCGACCCACGAACCCAAAGGAATGTTGATGCTCTGGAAAGGATCCAGAATATTGAAATCTGACATGGTGCTACCTCGCCCGCAGAAACTGCTTTATCAATTCTGACTGTTCGGAGTTCAGCTGTTACTTAGGCAGCTCAGTAAGTGCCCTTGGGAAATCGAACCTTTATAAAGTCCAACTTCATCGACCACCGGCATTGGAGTTGCCGACGCGGCAACAATATGAAAGATGTCTCGCAACGAGGCCTCAGCCTTGATCGTTACTTGACTGCCCGGCAGATAAACAACATTCGAATCCTGCTGGGCGATATCCCCGGCCTTCAATATTCGACTGGTGTCGAAACCATTGAAGAAGTCGCGCACATATTTATTCACCGGGTTGCACAGCAGTTCACGCGGAGTGCCGATCTGCACCACGCGTCCGCCTTCCATGATCGCGATGCGATGGCCGATGCGCACCGCTTCTTCAATGTCGTGGGAGATGAAAATGATCGTGCGATCCTGCTCGGCCTGAAGTTTGATCAGCTCGCCCTGCATCTCGCTGCGGATCATCGGGTCGAGCGCGGAGAAAGCTTCGTCCATCAGCAGAATGGCGGGGTCGTTGGCCAAGGCGCGGGCCAGGCCTACACGCTGCTGCATGCCGCCGGAGAGTTGATGGGGAAAGCTGAATTCCTGGCCGGACAGCCCGACCTGCTCGAGGGCGCCCATGGCCCGGCAGTAGCGTTCTTTCTCGCTGACACCGCTGATTTTCAGACCGAAACTGACGTTATCGATGACGCTCATGTGCGGCATCAGGGCGAACGACTGGAAGACCATGCCCATGTCCTTGCGCCGCACTTGCAGCAGATCCTTGTCGCCCAGGCCGGTAATTTCCTTGCCGTTGAGAAAGATCTTGCCGGAGGTCGGTTCGATCAACCGGTTGAACAAGCGGACCATGGTCGATTTGCCGGAGCCGGACAAACCCATGATCACAAAGATTTCGCCTCGGCGAACGGAAAAGTTGGCATCGAATACACCAATGGCCTGACCGGTCTTTTTGAATACTTCAGCTTTCGAGGCGCCCTCTTCAATCATCTTCATGGCCAGCACTGGCTGGCTGCCGAAGACTTTGAAAACATTCTTTACGCAGATGATCTCGTCGGAACTTGTCATACCATGCCTCCTTCGCGTCGCACTTCGATCACTTTAAACGGCAAGTAATCAAGCGAAACTGTGTTTAAACGGCAGAGGTAATGAATAAATGTCTTCACGACGGTTTCCTTTTATTATTTTTGGGTGCCCAGGAAAGAAGGGATGTTGCAAATCTATTAGCATCACCGCGCTTAATCCAACTACATTTACAGGGACAATTTGATAACGTCGGGTTATCGGTTGCGGGATCGGGCGTTGCTGATCCAAAGCCTTCGCACCGTGAGCGACCGGGTCTATTCCCAAAGCGACGCTGGCGTGGCCTTGCGAGGAGCGTTCCGTTACCCTCCACGCGCTTCGTTGGGGAGCTGTATCGTTAGGAGAGTGTACGAATGACCAAGCATGTCGACCCTGACACCATCCTGCTGAAAATGCCGTCCTTGAGGGCTGTGAAGGCATTTGTCGCCGCCGCCAAATACGAAAGCTTCACCCGTGCCGCCGAGGCGTTGTGCGTTTCGCAAGCGGCGATCAGCCGGCAGATCCGCGAGCTGGAAAGCTACCTGGGCGCGCAACTGTTTACCCGGGTGGGTCGTGCGGTAGAACTGACCGCTGCCGGTGCGGTGTTCTTTGATGCCGCGCAACTGTCGTTCGTCAACATCGCCCAGGCCGCCGAACGGATTCGCAACAGCCAGTCGAGCAAGAAAGTGCTGACCGTCTGCTGCTCCCCGGCCTTTTCCGCGCTGTGGTTATCAGATCACCTGCAGGAGTTCTTCGCTCAGTGTCCTGACATTGAACTGAACCTGATCACCACGCAGAACTTTCTGACCATGGAACCCGGCGTGCAGCCGGACATCTTCATCACCAAGATTTCGCGCATCCGCGAAGGCTATAGAAGCTATCCGCTTTGCCACGACGTGATCTACCCGGTGTGCACGCCGCAGTATCTGGAGCAGCATCCGGAGATTTCCACCATCGAGGGCGTGCGCGATTCGGCGCTGCTCAACCTCAGCCCTTACGGCCGTTCGCAAGTCGCCGAACACGTCGACTGGGGCGTGTGGCTGGCGTTTCAGGCAATCGATATCGACGACCGCCCGGCCAACAGTCCACAGATTTTCAACGCCAACGACTACAACCTGCTGATCAGCATGGTGCTGACTCATCAAGGCATCGCTCTGGGCTGGAATCACCTGGTCACGTCGCTGGTGCAGCGAGGCTTACTGGTGCGACCGATTGAGCAGCAGGTACAGCTGCGCAACAGTTGGCACTATTTGAGCTGCCGCGAAAATTCGGACAATGAAGACGAATTGCAGCGCTTCCGTGAATGGATTCTGGGGAAGTTTCCCCGCCGTTGATCTGCTCTGCGCCAGCGTCGGTCGTTTTGGTTATCAATAGCGCGACGAAAATGTCGCTGGAGCAGCCTGCCGTCCCTGACCCATTGTTGAGCGACGCCGACCAAGCACGGTCGCGCTCAACACACAGGAAGGGCTTGTTGCATGTCACTCTTCGAATTCACTCGCGATTTTGATTTTCTCGACGCTCCGCAGAAAACCCGCGCGATCGTACAAAACAGTCTGCTCGACATTATCGGAGTCATGGCCGGCGCGGCGAGCAACGACACCAGTGTCGCGATGCGCCGGTTTGCCGAACGGCACTATCCGGCCGGTCTCTACAGCAGTCGCCTGATTTTCTCCGGGCAGCGCGTCAACGTGCTCGGCGCAGCGTGGGCCGGCGGCTTCAGCGCCGACAGCCTCGACGCCCATGAGGGCCATTTCAAATCCAAGGGCCACGCAGGGGCGACCTTGGTACCCGCCCTGCTCGCCCTCGCCGATGCACTGCATCAGCAGGGCCAATCGATCAGCGGGCATGAGCTGCTGAGCGCTTTATGCATTGGTTACGAAACCGCGTTGCGCGCAGGTTCGGCATTGATGGCGACCTCACCTACGTATCACGCTTCCGGTGGCTTTTCAGCCCTGGGCGTGGTCTGCGCTGGCGCGCGATTGTTGCGTCTGGATGAGACAACGTTCCGCCACGCCTTGGGCATTGCCGAATACTTCAGCGCACGCTGCCCGATGATGCGCGTGGTGCAAGCGCCGACGATGCTGCGTGATGCTCATGGTGCGGGCGCATTCACCGGTCTGAACGCTTTGTTCATGGCCTTGGAAGGCATTACCGGTGCGCCAGCGGAAACAGTCGAAGACATCGCCGTTTCAGAGCATTGGCGCGACCTCGGTCAGCGTTGGGAAATCGACAGTCAGTACTTCAAACCCTGGCCCGTCTGCCGCTGGGCGCAACCAGCGCTGACCGCAATGCTTGAGCTGCAACGACAACATCCTTTGCTCGCTGCCGATTCGATCGAAACCATACGTGTGGAAACGTTCTATGAATCGATGTGCCTGCAGGGACATTCACCGAAGAACGCCGATCAAGCGCAATACGCCTTGGCGTTTCCACTCGCAGCGCTGGTTGTCAGGGGCAAGGTCGGGCCTGAGGAAGTCACCGGTCTGGCGATTACTGCGCCGGATATTCTGGCCCTCAGCGCCCGCATCGAAATCGTCGAAGCCGCCGATATCTCGGCCAGATTCCCCGAGGAAATCCTCTCCCGGTTGAGCATTACTCTGAAGAATGGCGAGGTGCTGGTGAGCCCGATCACCGCTGCGCGCGGCGATCCGCAGACGCCTTTGAGCGTTGAAGAGCTGGAGCAAAAGTTTGATCTGTTCGCTCATGGGCTCGGCCTTGAACGCAGTACCGCTGTGAAGATGGCAATCAGAAACATCGCTAAAGCCGACTGCGCCGTCACTGCACTGCAAGCGGTTTTTCAAGCGGTGCCGACTTCACCCTGACTCTGTCACTCATAACCGCAAATCATTAATTGCCCGCAGCAAATGTCGGTTGTGACGTTTGTTCTGTGCCGGATAGGCTGAGGCTTATCGTTCGCTTATTTAGAAAGTCACGGTTAAAGGTGACCGCTCAAGATCGAAGTCCTGGGAGGATAACAATGAACAACAAGCAAAGCGTTTATGACCTGATCGCACAACGCAAACCGTGGCATTCGCTGCCGGGCGCGCTTTACCGCAGTGAGGACGTATACCGTCAGGATCTTGAGCAGATCTGGCACCGAGACTGGATCTTCGCCGGCCACACCTTTGAAATCACCAAACCGGGGCAGTATTTCACGTTGCAGATTGGCGACTATCCGGTGGCCGTCGTTCGCGGCAAGGATGGTGAGGTTCGGGCCTTCCACAATGCGTGCCGGCACCGTGGCGCGAAAATCTGCGAGGCTGACCATGGCAAAGTGGCGAAGATGGTCTGCCCGTATCACAAGTGGACTTACGAGCTGGACGGCAACCTGTTGTTCGCCGGCAACATGGGCCAGGACTTCGACAAAGCGCAGTACAACCTGAAAAGCGTGCACTGCGAAATCGTCGACACCTACATCTACGTCTGCGTTGCCGCCAAGGCACCCGACTTTGAAGGTTTCCGCAAAGCCGTCAGCCCTTTCATCGCGCCGCATTTCCTTGAAAACTGCAAAGTCGCGTTCGAGTCGAACATCGTCGAGAAAGGCAACTGGAAACTGGTCTTCGAAAACAATCGCGAGTGCTACCACTGCGACGGCTCACACCCAGAACTGCTGCATTCGTTTGTCGATAACCTTTCAGTCGGAGGCATCAGCGGCGAAGACGATCCCGAGCTGTCGGCATATTGGGCCAAGTGCGAAAAGGCCGGATTGCCAAGCCGTCTGGTCATGGACATCAATGGCCAGTTCCGCATGACGCGTATCCCGCTTTCATCAGGCGCCGTCAGCTACACCATGGATGGCAAGCCCGCCGTCAACGGCCGCCTCGACAAGACCTCCGAAGCCGACATCGGCGCGCTGCTGTACTTCCACTACCCGTCCACCTGGAACCACTTCCTCGGCGACCATGCGCTGAGTTTCCGCGTGCTGCCGATCAGCGCCACTGAAACATTGGTCACCACCAAATGGCTGGTGCCCGACACGGCGGTGGAAGGCGTTGACTACGATATCGAGCGCCTGACCAAAGTGTGGATTGCCACCAACGATCAGGATCGCACGCTGGTTGAAGGCACCCAACGCGGGGTGACCTCGCCCTCCTACGAACCCGGCCCGTATTCGGAAACCGCCGAGACTGGCGTTTGTCAGTTCGATGACTGGTACTGCGTGACGATGATGGATCGGCTCAAAGGACCGATTCCGTTGAAGTCGGTTGGTTGATCGGCGCTTATCGTCCATGAGCGGTTGCACATCATCCCTGGCAATACGCGAAAACTACGGCGAGCGCGCGTCCACGCGGATCGTTTTCCTGATCACCGGCATTGTCATGTCGGCCTGGGCGCCGCTGGTTCCTTTGGTAAAAGCGCGCACCGGGCTGGACGAAGGTGGCCTGGGACTGCTGTTGCTGGGCTTTGGCATCGGCTCGATCGTGGCCATGCCGTTCGCCGGATACCTGACCGCGCGTTTTGGCTGTCGGCCGGTGATCATCGCCTCAACTCTGGCTCTGTGTGCGGTGCTGCCGATGCTGAGCCAGCTGACGTGGCTACCGGGGCTGGCGCTCACGGTGCTGTTGTTCGGCGCGAGCATGGGCATGCTCGACTGTGCGATCAATATCCAGTCGATCATCGTCGAAAAGAACAGCGGCGAAACCCTGCAATCGGGTTTTCACGGGCTCTATAGCGTGGGCGGTATCGCCGGTGCCGTGGCGATGACGGCGATGCTCAGTATTGGCCTGGATCCGCTGCCATCGGTGCTGTGCCTGGTGGCGATCATTCTCGCCTCGCTATATAAGGCTGCACCAAACCTGCTGCCTTACGGTACCGAGCGCGACGGCCCGATCTTCGCGGTTCCGCGCGCAATCGTCCTGTTGCTGGGTGTCCTCTGCTTCATCGTGTTCCTGACCGAAGGCGCAATGCTCGACTGGAGCGCGGTGTTTCTTGTCTCGCAACGCGATATGCCATCGAGCTACGCAGGATTGGGCTACGCCTGTTTCGCCGCAACCATGACGCTAGGACGGCTGACCGGCGACGCGATTGTCAGCCGACTGGGCGGCATTCGTGTAGTGACGCTCGGCGGTATCTGCGCGGCAGTCGGCATGCTGATTTCGCTGGTGTTCGATGGCTGGCCGGCGTCATTGCTGGGCTATGCGCTGGTCGGCGCCGGATGCTCGAACATCGTTCCGGTGTTGTTCAGCGCCGCAGGTCGACAACAGCGCATGCCGCAGCGCACCGCTATTCCGGCAATCATTTCCATGGGTTATGCGGGGATTCTGATGGGGCCGGCGTTCATTGGCCTGATCGCCCATTTCAGCTCGTTGACGATCGCCTTGGGTGGCGTGGCCGTGCTGTTGTTGTTTGTCAGCTGTGCCGCGAGGTTGCTCAAGCCCTGAACGCGGCGAACTCTGACGGGCCTGCGTCCTAACGTCGCAGCCGTCAGCTATTGGCAAATCCTGCGTAAGCCGTAGAATCCCGCGCTCTCGCATCGCGCGTCCGGTCACAGACGCGAACTTGCAGGGCTGGCCATGTCGTCCGACGTCACCACCCTGCCCGATCGGCAGACCCCCTGCACAACACCTGTTCCAGCCTGGCAACCGCACGCGCAGTGGCGCACGTTGCGCTGTTCGATTTTCTTGAGGTTTTTATGTCTCCGCGTTTGCTGGCCATGGCGCTGGCGCCCCTGCTCGGGCTGTTCATTATTGCTCTGGGCAATGGTTTTCTGTCTTCCCTGACCACCCTTCGCCTGGACGCCGCCGGTGCCTCGGCGACGATGATCGGAGTTGTTTCGTCGGCCTACTTCATCGGCCTGACGCTGGGCGCGGTGTTCAACGACCGGC
Organism: Pseudomonas sp. FP1762; assembly: GCF_030687105.1. Lineage (NCBI taxonomy): Bacteria > Pseudomonadati > Pseudomonadota > Gammaproteobacteria > Pseudomonadales > Pseudomonadaceae > Pseudomonas > Pseudomonas sp. FP1762. The sequence goes on along the minus strand of NZ_CP117458.1, from coordinate 2,802,472 downwards.
TGATTCTGCGCATCGGCCATATTCGTGCCTACGGCAGCTTCGCCTCGCTGATCGCCGTGACGATTCTGTTGCAGGGTCTGTTCTACGACACCTGGGGCTGGCTCGTCCTGCGCCTGATCAACGGCTGGGCCACGGTGGGTGTGTTTCTGGTGATCGAAAGCTGGCTGCTACTGGCCGGTGACGAGAAGATTCGCGGGCGCTTGCTCGCGCTGTACATGATCGTCCTTTATGGCGCTGGCGTTTTGGGCCAGGCGACGCTCGGGACCATCACCGGCATGAGCGACAGCGCGCCGTTCATGGTCGCCGGCATGCTCGCTGCGCTGTCGGTGCTGCCGATCGTGATCCTGCCGCGCGTGTCGCCGCTGCTCGATCAGGTCGAGCCGCTCAAGCCCCGGCAACTGCTGGGCGTGACGCCGACCGGGCTGGTCGGCTGTTTCGGCTCGGGGGTGACCATCGCGGCGATCTACACCTTGTTGCCGCTGTATCTGCAACGCAGAGGTCTGGACGTCGGAGAAGTCGGCAGCATGATGGCCTGGACGATCCTCGGCGCGATGCTGCTGCAGTATCCGGTCGGACGCTGGTCCGACCGCACGGATCGCTTGCAGGTGCTGACGCTTCTGACGGTGGCGTGCACCGCGTTATCACTGGTGATTGTGCTGCTGCCGCTGTCTTCGACAATGCTCGCGGCGATGCTGTTTCTGCTCGGTGGCGGCGTCTTCGCGCTGTACCCGGTGGCCGTCAGCCACGCGGCCGACCGCGCGCCGGCCGAAGCGTTGGTGCCGATGATTCAGGGTTTGCTGCTGATCAACTCGCTGGGCTCGGCCATCAGTCCGATGATGATCTCGCCGGTGATGAACTCGTTCGGCGCCAACGGCCTGTTCTGGGTATTTGCGGTGGTCAACCTGAGCATGGTCAGCTTTTTCTTCTGGCGCCGCGGCAAACGCCCGGTGCCGGCCAACCCCGCACCTTTCACGGCGGCAGCAACCTACTCGCCGACGGGTGCGGAGTTGCGCGTCACCGAGGATTTGCGTGTGGCCGCTGAGGAGCATCCGGCGATGATGGATGCGATCAGCGGGGAACTGGTGACGCAGCCACGGTGACCGCTGATCAGCAACTGCCCGGCGGGATGCCGTCCTTGTTGAAGTCCTTCAAGCGCTCGCGCTCTTCTTCGGTGGAATGCGCCGGGGTGGTTTGATCCGGTACCTCTTGCGGCACTTCGGTATTTTCTTCAGTCATGGCTTTGCCCTCGTTGTCGATGCTATTTCGGCATCGGCGAGGGCTGGCAGTTCCGGATTTTCAGCTCCACCGCAGCCATGCGCTTGAGTTGCGGCGAACATTACCTTCAGCGAACAGCGCCAGATGCTTGCCTCAAGAGCGGGTACGCTCAATCAGCATCCTCTGCAACGTGTTGTCCTTCACCCAGTAATGATGGAACAGCCCCGCCAGCGCGTGCAGGCCGATCAGCCAGTAGCCGGCACTGCCAATCCATTCGTGCCAGTACTTGAGTTGTTTGGCCAGGTCCGGATCAATAGCCACCGGCGCCGGCACATGGAAACCGAAGTACGGAAACGGTTTATCGCCCGCCGCGAGCATCAGCCAGGCGAGTAGCGGTGTGACAATCATCAATCCATACAGCGCCAGGTGCGTCAGGTGCGCGATTGCGGTCTGCCACGCTGGCGGCTTGGGGATGATCGGTGGACGCGGGGTCAGGCGGCCGATCAGGCGAATCCACACTAACGCGAAGATGCTTGCGCCAAACAGGCCATGCATACCCATCAGCAGGCCGCGTGCTTCGCTGCCTTTGGGCATATAGCCTTTGATTTCGACGCACGCATACACACCAACGAACAACGCCAGCATCAGCCAATGCAGGATGATTGAGAGTTTTCCATAACGGGTTACAGCGGTGTCGCGAATCATAGGAAACGCCTCGTGATTGTTGTGGAGCGACGATCATCTCGCTCGAAATTATCGATCCGGTTGCCCTGAATCAAGGCTGACCATGCTTGCCCAGCCTTAAGGGAGTCTGAAGATCGGCGCTGCGGTTAACGGTTTTTCATCTTCAGACTTCGTTAAGAAATGGCTTGGATACTGCGCTCAAACCCATTGAGGGAGGCGTTCTGCCCATGCCCGAATTCGACTGGAACATCCCGCTGCCCCTGCACTTCGGCCAGGCCGAATCGTTGCCGATGACGCTGAGAAACGCGTTGCCGGAGGACGAGCTGCGCGCGCCCTTCGAAGCCTTTATCCAGCAGCGTTTTCGTACGGCTCACGGTGCCGAAATCCGCCATTTCATGCCCGAGCTGTTCGGCATGCACAACAGCGATGGCCAGTTGTGCGCAGTGGCCGGGGTCCGTCGAGCGCATCTGGAGGCACTGTTTCTCGAGCGCTATCTGGATGAACCGATCGAGCCGTTGATCAGCGCCGCCGCCGGTCGTGCAGTGGATCGCAAGGTCATTGTCGAAGTCGGCAACCTCGCCGCCAGCGACACCGGCAGTGCGCGCCTGAGCATCATCGCCATCACCTATCTGCTGGCCATGGGCGGCCTGGAATGGGTGACCTTCACCGGCAACATCGGGCTGGTCAACAGCTTCCATCGCCTCGGTTTGAAGCCCGTGACATTGTGCGCCGCTGATCCACAGCGACTGGGTGACGAGCGTCAACACTGGGGCAGTTATTACGAAAGCAAACCCTGGGTGCACGTTGGCAACATTCGCGCGGGATTTGTTCACCTGCGCAATATTGGCCTGTTCACTCGCCTGGGTTTGCCGACTTCTGTTGAAGGAGCCTGCCATGTCGCTTGAATTGCAACGCTTCCAGGAAACCCTGCGCGACCATGCCCGGCGCAATGACAACGCCTCAGCCCTGTGGGGCGACACGCTGAGAATAGATTACGCCACGCTGTATGCCGAGGTGTTGTATCGCCAGGAGCGGCTGCGCGATGAGCAGGTGCAGGTGCAGGTGATCGCGCTCGCGCTGGACAACGGCGTCGACGCGATGCTTTGGGATCTGGCGGTGTTGTTCGAAGGCTTGACCTGCGTAACGCTGCCGCCGTTTTTCAGTGCCGCGCAGCGCGCCCATTGTCTGGAGCAGAGCCAGGCCGAACGGGTGATCGCCGAGCCGCAACTGCAAGCCGAGCTGCTGGCGGCGGGCTATGAATTACGAGGTGAATTCTGGTGTCGCTCGTTCAATGGCCCGAGTCGCATGCCGGCGGGCACCGCGAAACTCACGTTTACCTCCGGGACCACCGGCACGCCGAAAGGGGTGTGCCTGAGCGCCGACAGCTTCTTGCGCGTTGCCCGGGAGCTTGATCAGGCAAGCGCAGCTACTGGGCCGGAGCACCATCTGGCGCTGTTGCCTTTGGCGATCCTGCTGGAGAACCTGGGCTGTTATGCCGCGCTATACGCCGGTGCGGTGTTGAGCCTGCCAAGCCAGACAACCCTCGGCATTCAAGGCGCCAGCGGCATCGATGTTGCGCGCCTGCTCGGTTATCTGGCCAAGCGTGCGCCGGAGAGCCTGATACTCGTGCCACAGCTGCTGCAAGTTCTGGTCAGCGCCGCTGAACAGAACGCTTTCGATCCGCAAACCTTGCTCTTCGCCGCGGTCGGTGGCGCGCGGGTGTCAGCGGATCTGCTGCACCGCGCGCAACGGGTCGGGTTAGCGGTTTACGAGGGATACGGCTTGTCCGAGTGCGCCTCGGTCGTATGCCTCAATCGCCCCGGCGCGCGCCGTCCGGGCAGCGTCGGGCGCCCTCTGCCCCACCTCGAGGTGCGGTTGGCCGAGGACGGTGAAGTGCTGATCAAGGGTTCGGTGTTGCTCGGTTATCTGGGGGAGCCGGCGTATACCGATCAATGGTGGCCGAGTGGCGATCTCGGTGAGTTCGATCCGGAAGGTTTTCTCTATCTCAAGGGCCGCAAAAAACACCAATTCGTCACCAGCTACGGGCGAAACGTCAACCCGGAATGGGTCGAGTCGGAACTGACCCAGCGCCGCCACATCGCTCAAGCGTTCGTCTATGGCGAGGCGATGCCGCACAACCACGCCCTGCTCTGGCCGCATCGTCCGGACTGCACCGATGCCGAGCTGGCCGCTGCCGTCGCCGAAGCGAACGAGGCGTTGCCCGATTACGCCCAGGTGCATCAGTGGACGCGCCTGGCGCAGCCCTTCACCGCCGCCAACGGCCTGCTCACCGCCAATGGCCGGCCGCGCCGCGACGCCATCATCGCGCAGTACCGCACGCAACTGACCGAATCCGCCACTTCCGAGGAATCCGCATAATGAGTTTTTTCGACACTCTGCAAGAAGCCACGCAACGCGAACGCCACGAGCTGTTCAACCTGCCGATCATCGTCGATGCGTTGCAAGGCAAGGTCAGCCTCGACAGCTATCGGGCTTTTCTTGCCCAGGCTTACTACCACGTGCGCCACACCGTGCCGCTGATGATGGCTTGCGGTGCACGCCTGCCGACGCGCCTGGAATGGCTGCGCAAAGCGGTGTGCGAGTACATTGAGGATGAATACGGCCACGAACAATGGGTGCTCAACGACATTGCCGCCTGTGGTGGTGATCGCGACGCCGTGCGCGATGGTCAGCCCTCGTTATCGATCGAGCTGATGGTCAGCTTTCTTTACGATCTGATCGCCCGGGGCAATCCGGTGGGTCTGTTCGGCATGGTGAACGTGCTCGAAGGCACCAGCATTGCCCTGGCGACCCACGCGGCGGGGAGCATTCGCGATCGCCTGGCGCTGCCGGAAACGGCATTCAGCTATCTGAGCTCCCACGGCGCGCTCGACATCGAGCACATGCAGACCTATCGGCGGTTGATGAATCAGCTGGAAGACCCTGACGATCAAGCGGCGGTCATTCATGCTTCGAAAGTCGTCTATCGGCTCTACACCGACATGTTCCGTGATCTGCCCCGCGACGCTGAGGCCCAATATGCAGCTGCATGAAGCCCGCGTGGTGCTGACAGGTGCCAGTGGCGGCATCGGCCTGGCCATCGCCAGTGCCTTGTGCGCCGCCGGTGCCAGGGTATTGGCCGTGGCGCGGCATCAGGAGGCGCTGTTGCCGCTGCTTGAGCGGTATCCGCAGAACCTGTGCTGGGTCGCCGCCGACCTGACCTTCCTCAGCGATCGGCGCAAAGTGTTGGCCGCCGCCGACGCCATCGGCGGCATCAACCTGCTGATCAACGCCGCCGGGGTCAATCACTTCGCCATGCTCGAACAGCTCGATGACAGTGACATCAACGCGATGCTGGCGGTGAACATCAGCGCGCCAATCTGCCTGACCAAAATGCTGTTGCCGCTGCTCAAGCAGGCTGACAGTGCGATGGTGGTCAACGTCGGCTCGACCTATGGCTCGATCGGCTACCCCGGTTACGCCAGCTATTGCGCGAGCAAATTTGCCCTGCGCGGATTCTCCGAGGCGTTGCGCCGCGAGCTGGCCGACACGCGGGTCAGCGTGTTGTATGTCGCGCCCCGGGCCACCCGCACCTCGATGAACAGCGCCGCTGCGCAAGCCTTGAACGATGCCCTCAAGGCCAGCGTTGACGATCCGCAGACCGTGGCGTCGGCAGTGATGCATGCGATTGCCGGCGACCGTCGTGATCTCTACCTAGGCTGGCCGGAGCGATTTTTCGTCCGTTTGAACAGCTTACTTCCGCATCTGGTGGATCGCGGTCTGCGCAAGCAATTGCCACTGATCCGCCGTCTCAGTGAAAAACCTGACAACGAGGCTTCAAAGCCATGAAAAAACTCTCCACATGCCTGCTGTTTGCCGCCCTCAGTCAAAGTGTCTGGGCGCTTGAGCCGGCTGATCAGCAACGTCTCACCGGCATCCAGCAGAACTGGGCGCACATTCAATACGAGGTCGCGGAAAAGCAGCGCGCCGCGGCGTTCGAGCAATTGGCCAGCGAAGCCAACGCGTTCACCACGCAACGTCCGAATGTGGCCGAAGCCTGGATCTGGAAAGGCATCGTCACCAGCAGTTGGGCCGGTGCCGAGGGCGGGCTCGGTGCCCTGGGCAAAGCCAAGGACGCCAAAGCGGACCTGGAAAAATCCCTGACGCTTGACCCTAAAGCCCTGCAAGGCTCGGCATACACCAGCCTCGCTGCATTGTACGATCGGGTACCGGGCTGGCCGATCGGCTTCGGCGACAGCGACAAGGCCGAGCAATTGCTCAAACAAGCCCTGCAGCTCAACCCCGATGGCATCGACAGTCTGTACTTCTGGGGCGACCATCTCTACCGTCAGAAGCGCTTCGCTGAAGCCAAGGCAGCGCTGATCAAGGCCAGACAAGCCGCACCCCGTGCGGGCCGCGAAAGTGCCGATGCCGGGCGTCGTAAAGAGATCGACGCCTTGCTGGTGGACGTGAACAAGAAACTCGACTGAAAGGAGTGCGCGTGCGTTTATTACTGATCGAGGATGACGTGGCGCTGGGTGAAGGCATCTATCAGGCGCTGGGCCGTGAGGGATACACCGTCGACTGGCTCAAGGACGGCAGCAGCGCCTTGCACGCGCTGCTCAGCGAAACGTTTGACGTCGCCGTGCTGGACCTCGGCCTGCCACGCATGGATGGCCTCGAAGTGTTGCGCCGCCTGCGCGACAGCGGTTCGAACCTGCCGGTGTTGATTCTCACCGCTCGCGATGCCACCGAAGACCGCATTGCCGGACTCGACGCCGGTGCTGACGATTACCTGGTCAAGCCGTTCGACCTCGCCGAACTCAAAGCCCGCCTGCGCGCCTTATTGCGCCGCAGTGCCGGGCGCGCCCAGGCGCTGATCGAACACGCCGGCATCAGCCTCAACCCCGGCACCCAGCAGGTCAGTTATCAAGGCCAGCCGGTCGCGCTCACCCCCAAGGAATATCAGCTGCTGCACGAACTGCTGTCGCCGCCGGGGCGGGTGATGACTCGCGATCAATTGATCCAGTTGCTCTACGGCTGGAACGAAGAAGCGGAAAGCAACACCCTGGAAGTGCACATTCATCACCTGCGCAAGAAGTTCTCCACCGACCTGATCCGCACCATCCGCGGCGTGGGTTATCTGGTGGAGGAGCGTCGATGACCTCGATCCGCCGGCGCACGCTGACCCTGATCATCGGCCTGTTACTGGCCGGCCTGGCGATACTCAGCCTCTTCAACGTGCATGACAGCAACCACGAAATCGCCGAGGTCTACGACGCGCAATTGGCGCAGAACGCACGCCTGCTGCAGGGCGTGATGCGTATGCCGATGGCGAGTACCGAGCACGCGCAGTTGTATCAGGCCTTCAATCAGGCTCTCGGGGAAGCCAAGCCCCGGGTTGACGGACATCCTTACGAAAGCAAAATCGCCTTCCAGGTGTGGAACCCGCAAGGCGAGGTGCTGGTACACACCGCCAGTGCGCCCTCCTTCACTGCGCCGCCGACGAGAACGGGCTTCAGCGACGTCGTCGATCTGAAAGGTCGGCAATGGCGAGCGTTCATGCTGGAAGACAAGCAGAACGGCCTGCGCATCTGGGTCGGCGAGCGCGACGATGTGCGCACCGACCTGGTCGACCGCATCGTACGCCACACGCTGTGGCCGAACATGCTTGGCAGCCTGATCCTCGCCGCGATGATCTGGCTGGCCATAGGCTGGGGACTCAAGCCCCTGGCAGACATGGCGGCGACTCTGCGCGCCCGTCACAGTGGTTCACTTGAGCCGCTGCAACTGACGCCCCTGCCCAGTGAGCTGGAGCCCATGCAGGCAGCGCTCAATCGCATGCTCGCGCAGATTCAGGAAGTGCTCGGCCGGGAGCGTCGCTTTATCGCCGATGCCGCGCATGAAATGCGCACGCCGCTGGCGGTGTTGCGGGTGCATGCGCAAAATCTGCAGGAGGCCGGTACCGAAGACGAGCGTCGTGAGTCACTTGAGTTTCTGATCTCCGGAGTCGACCGCACGAGCCGACTGGTCAACCAGCTGCTGACCATGGCGCGTCTTGAACCCAAACCCAACCCGCCGCCACTGCAACGCATTGATCTCAGCGAAACCGTACGCAACAGCCTGGTGCAATTGACACCATGGTTGCTGAGCAAACACCTTGAATTGATCTTCGAGGTCAGCGACCAACCGTTTCATGTCCTCGCCGACCCCGCCGCCATCGACATCGCGCTGAATAACCTGATCACCAACGCGGCGAATTTCTCCCCCGAACACGGTGCGATCACCGTGCACCTGAGCAAGTCCGATGGCTTCTGTCATTTGACGGTCGACGATCAAGGGCCGGGAATCGATGAATCGGACAGAGAGCGATTGTTCGAGCGTTTCTACAGCCGTGGCACGGCGCATGGAGCCGGGTTGGGGTTGACCATTGTCAACACCATCGCGATGCGACTGAACGGACGGATTGAACTGACAAACCGCGCAGAGGGCGGTTTGAGGGCGACGTTATCGATTCCGGCAGGGGAATAATCATCCGATTGATTCAGCTGTATGCCGCCGGCCCCAAATACCTGCTGCTCAGCGCTCTGCTCTACGCGCTTGGATCGTTGATTTACCTGGGCACGCTGAAAACACGTCAGGGTCAGCCGCTCAGCGGTCCGGAAACGGGTGTGTTGATCATCATCTGGGCCGCCGCGATTTACGCTGGCCGGATGTTGTGGGCCGGAACGCTGACTTTGTAAGGTGCACCAGCGTTTTCGCTAGACCGCCAGTACGCTGCAGGGAACCTGGTACAGAATATGTTCGGTGGTACTTCCCAGCAGTTTTTCCAGCCCGTGACGTTGAACCCTGCCCATCACAATCACATCCACATCGTGCTCTTCGGCAAACTCACTGATCACCGCCACGGGATGCCCCTCCCTGCTATGCCTGTGCTCGTCCGTCACACCGAATTTCCTCGCCAAAGCGCTGTAATGCGCTTGCAGTTCCTTGCGCCGGGCATTCATCAATTCCGAAACAGTCCAGTTGTTCACCACTTCATCCAGATAATTTTGCGAGACGTCATAGGCATATAACAGGTGCAACTCTGCACCGAACTGAGTGGCGAAGGATGTCGCCTGTTCGACGATCCGGTCATTGAGAGCGCCCCCATCATCTTCGCTTGCAGCTACATCCACTGCCGCTACGACCTTGCGCGGCAGACCCGGGCCAGCAGCGCCCAACAAGTAGACCGGCACCGGACAATCACGCAGCAGCTGCCAATCCAATGGGGTAAACAAAGCGCGTTTGAGTAAGGATTCGTGCTGCACTTCCTTGATCAGCAAATCGGGCTGGTTCACGGTGACGTGATCGAGGATCTCCCGTTTCATGTCTTCGGACCAGCCAACCTCCGTCGTCACCCGCAAACCTTCGGCTCGCAGGCTGGCAGCCTGGCTTGCCAGCCACTCGTGATGGTCCTGTAAATAGGCCGCACGGGCCCTTGCCCGATCCCCTTCCTCCAGCAGCGACAGGAAATCCCACCATTTGATCAACGCTGCGATATGCAGCGACGCGCCGCTGGCTTTAGCCAGGGCGGCGGCCTGGCTTATCGCCGGAGAATGGCGCAGGGCCGGGTTGATGATCAGCAACAAGTGTTGATATTGGCTCATGTTTGTCTCCAGAGAGAGGGACATCTGCGCTCATGTCACTCGCAGCTGACCCGGGCCGAAAGAATCAGACAACAACGTCAATCGAGGTTGCGCCATAGCCCGGCGACGTCCTTGATAAATGTCATATGCAAGGCGCATGGTGCTCGTCCCCCCCACTGAGAAACCTGAATATGGAGGCTTGTCCACCACCCTTGCGCAAGCGCCTGGGAAACCGACAAAGCGGCGATGAAACTGGCGAGCGACATTGATCTGGATCAATCGCTGCGACGACAAACTGGATCGAAATAGGGTCATGATTCGGCGGCGCCCGCGTTTCGGATCAGGGACAGTCACAAGCCGCTCGAACGCGTGAAAGTTATAGATGCGGCCACAGGGTGACAGGTCCGCAACCCACCCTCATTCTTGCTTTGCGAGGTTCAAGATATGGTCATCAATGATCCAGCCATGACAACCGCCAATGTCCGCGACGCAATCGATGACAGTGGCGCACTGTTTCACGAAGCCGATCGGCTCAGCGAACAGGCCTATGCCGTCCTTGAAGAGCCGTTTTCTCCAGACACCATGCACAAGTTCAGCGAAGCGAGGAAACGCGCCGATGAGAAATATCGGCACGCCTGGCAACAATGGCAATACGCACATGGCGGGCGCAGTCACTGATTGATTACCCCCAACCGATTACCATCAACTGCTGCGATGACCGGTCAGGCTGTGGCAGGCATTGCCTTGACCATCATCAAACTGCACGGAGCCCGGTTCATCAGGCATTCGGCCGTGCCGCCGATGAAGCCGTCCAGCGCTTGATGGTGACAGATGCCGAGCACCAGCAGGTCGAACGCGTTCTGCCGGGCGAAGTCTTCGATCACCCGGTACGGGACACCCGAGAGCAAGTGGCTGTGCTGTTCATCGAGACCATAGCGCTCGGCCAGCGTATCGAAGGCTTCCTGCTGAGTGTCGTTGATCGCATCGCGCAAACTGTGATCCAGACTCAAATTCGGCACGCTCATCGCCGCATCACCCACCACTGACCAGTTGCTCACATTCAACAAGTGCAGCGAGGCATCGCATTTCGCTGCCAATGTCGATGCAACGCCAAGTATCCGGTCGTTGAGCCCTTGGGTCAGATTTTCGAGATGCGACAGGTCAATGGCCGCCAGTATCTTCAAGGGTTTCGGATGTGCGGCCTCGGTGACCAGATGCACGCAGGCGGGACAATCTCGTACCAATAGCCAGTCCAACGGCTGGTGAAACGTTTGATTGAGCGCCGAAACATGGTGAGCATCCTTGATCACCAGATCGACATGAAAGTCATTGATGTACTCAAGTACATGCGCCGGCGTGGCCCTGGCCCAGACCACTTCGGTGCTGACTTGCACGCCGGCGCCACGTTGAAACCGGGCCTGCTGCTCCAGCCACTGGCGATGCATCTGCAAATAGCCTTCACGCGCTTGCGCCATGGCGTCGTGGTCGAACAGACCGGCCAACGCCAAGGACTGGACATGATCGAACGCTACGATGTGCAGCAACGCGCCACTGGCCCTAGCAAGTGCCTGGGCGCGATCAAACGCCGGGGTGCGGGTCATTTCGGCAGGTGCGATCAACAGAATTCGTTTGAGCCTGAACATCACGTGTATTTCCAGTCAGCGCCATTGGACGATTCTGCAACTCTGCCAACCGCCACGCTTGATATGCATCAAGTCTCCCCATCAAGCCTGCGACACAAGAGCGGCGCAGAGGCCGTTGCCTTTGTGATTCCCCTCCCCGCCGTTCGTCCGTAATCACGCTGGCACGCCAAACGAAAGGCACGTGCGCTGCGAAGACTTCTATGCTTATCACACTCACTGGAGGCTGCTTATCCATGCTTGAAGCCCACTCGCCCCCGCCGATTCTCAAAACTGCCTGTTCCAACTGCAGCGTGATTGAGTTGTGCCTGCCGCTCGGTCTGACTGGCCCGGAGGTTGATCGACTCGACACACTGATCGTGCAGCGATACAAGGTGAAGAAAGGCGCTGCTCTCTACCGGACGGGGGACCCGCTACGCTCGCTGTACGCTGTGCGAATAGGTTCGTTCAAGACCAGCGTGGTCTCCGTCGATGGCCGCGAGCAAGTGACCGGTTTTCATATTCCCGGCGAAATGCTCGGGCTGGACGCCATCAGCATCGATCAACACGCGTGTACTGCGTATGCGCTGGAAGACAGCGAAGTCTGTCCGATTCACTTCGCACAGCTGGAAAAACTCGCGCAAAGCCTGCCATCGCTGCAGCACAACCTCAACAAGTTGCTGAGCCGGGAAATCGTGCGCGATCACAGCATGTTGATGCTCATGGGCAACATGAACTCAGATGAGCGCCTCGCGGCTTTCCTGCTCAACCTTTCACAACGCCTCAGCTCCCGTGGCTATTCCTCGAAAGAGTTCGTGCTGAAAATGCGCCGCGAAGAAATCGGCTCCTACCTTGGGCTGCGTCTGGAAACCATTTGCCGCGGCATTGCCCACTTGCGCGATCAGGGTTTGGTGGAAATCACCGCGCGCGACGTAAAAATACGCAACATGGACGGCCTCAAGCAGATGGTGTCGGGCTGCAACCGCCAGCAGCATTGAGCCCGTCCATGAGTTCCTGCCATGCCTTCGCCATCCCTCGGGCAAGCCATATCGAAGCGATGGGCGCGCTGTTTCGATGCACTTGAAATCACCTGTCTTTCTAACCGTTGAACGTCGCTTGAAAAGCTGCGTACTGCCGATGCCGGCAAAACCTCGTGCGTCGGCTGAGCGGTGATGCGTTGCGCAAATCGAGGGAACTCCGATGGCCGACTCAAGCAAGAAAATGAGCCTCATGGGGCTCACCACACTGGTGACGGTGAACATGATGGGCTCAGGCATCATCATGTTGCCGACGAGCATGGCCCAACTCGGGGCTGTTTCATTGCTGTCATGGATCGTCACCGCTGTCGGCTCGATGGCCATCGCGTATTGCTTTTCCCAGTGCGGCATCTTCTGCCTGCGCTCTGGCGGGCTATCCGCCTACACCGAAGAGGCGCATGCAAAGTCAGGCTTTTTTCTGTGCTCTTACCTGTACTTCCTGTCGCTGGCCATCGCCAACGTGGCGGTGGCCATTTCGGCAGTGGGCTACATGACGTCGTTCATGCCTTGGCTGGGAAGCGGCGCCATTCCTTTATTCGTTGGAACGGTCGGCCTGCTCTGGCTGACCACCGTGGCGAATTTCGGCGGCCCAGGCATCACCGGCAGGATTGGTGCGGTTACGGTGTGGGGGGTGATCATTCCTGTAGCGGGCTTGAGCATCATCGGTTGGTTCTGGTTCAAGCCCGACCTGATCATCGCCGCCTGGAACCCGAATCAACTGCCGATATCCGAGGCCATCAGCAAAGCGATTCCCCTGACACTCTGGGCGTTTCTCGGCATGGAGTCGGCAGCCCAGGCCTCAGATGCGGTGGAAAACCCCAAGCGCACCGTACCGCTGGCCTGTCTGTTCGGGACATTGGGCGCAGCGGTGGTCTATGTGCTATCGACGACGGTCATTCAGGGCATTATTCCCAACGCCGAACTGGCCAACTCATCTGCTCCTTTCGCGCTCGTTTATGCACATATGTTCAATCCCCTGGTCGGCAACATCATCATGGCGCTCGCGGTAATGGCCTGTGTTGGCTCGCTGCTGGGCTGGCAGTTCACGTTGGCGCAAACGGCCAAGGTGACCGCTGATCAGTGCATGTTTCCAAAACTGTTCTGCAAGGTCAGCGCACGCAACGCCCCCATCGTCGGGATGCTGGTCTGCGGCGTCCTGCAGACCTTGATGGCGCTGTCGACCATTTCGCCGAACGCGAGCGCGCAGTTTGGAAAACTCGTCAGCCTCGCCGCGGTGACCAACCTGATTCCCTACGTGACCGCAGCCACCGGGCTGCTGGTCATGATGTACAAAGCCAGAGTCAGCGCCGCCGTATACACGCGCAATACCCTGCTGTTAGTGGTTGCCGTGGCCTATTCGTTGTATGCGCTGTATGCCTGCGGCAAGGACGCGGTGTTCGGCGGCATCCTGGTCCTGGTGTTCGGCTACCTGCTTTACGGTTTCCTTGCCAAACGTTTTGTCGCTGCCCCTGCGCCTGTCGGCCCCCGGCCTGATAACCCTTGATCGAAGTCTTCGGTACAGCACAGAAATCTGAATTCGAGGAACCGCGCGCATGAACGTGAAACTGATCAGAGCCCACCACCTGCTGCTCGTCTGCCTGATTGCGCTGCTACCGGTAATCGCCCATGGCAACACGCTTGAGCGCATCCGTGCCAGTCAAGCGATCACCCTTGGCTACGTGCCTGACTTCATGCCGTTCAGTGATCAGGCCGCCGATAAAGCCAGCGGTTATGCCATCGATCTCTGTCTGAAAATAGCCGAGAAGGTCAGGATCGATCTGAATCTGCCGACGTTGAAAATCCAGTACCAACCGGTCTCGCTCAACGACGAGATGAGCGCCGTCAGTTCCGGCAGGATCGACATTCTTTGTACGCCGACCCCACCCACGCTGGCGCGGCGCAGGGTCGTAAGCTACTCGGTGCCGATTTACACCGCCGGGCTCTCGGCCGTGGTGCGCCAGGATGCTTCCGAAACCTTGCTCAATGTGCTGAATGGCAAAGTGGCCCATACCGGGCCAACGTGGCGAGCCACGGTGAACCGTGGTCTGGCCAATCAGACGTATGCCGCCATCGCCGGCGGGGTCACCGAAACGTGGATACAACAGCAGATGCGATTGCTGGGTGTAGTAGCCAAGCTGGTCACCGTAGAGAACGCAGAAGCCGGTCTGAATCTGGTTGCCAATGGCAAAGCCGATGCGTTTTTCGCTGAACGCATGCTGCTCAAGCATCTGCTGACCAGAAATTATCCATCGGGCAACCTGGTGCTGGTGGAGCGGATTTTCGAGTACGCACCGACGGCGATGGCAGTGGATCGAGAGGATGAGGACTTTCGTCTGCTGGTCGACACGGCGCTGAGTGAAATGTACCAATCCGGCGAAATTGAACAGGCATTCGACAAACATCTGGGCGGCGCCGGCGATGCGGCCAGGAAGCTGTTCAAGATCTATGCAATCCCCTAGCGAGCCAGCGAACAGGCTGGCTCGCTACGCTGCGATCATGCTCACCGCACAGGCTCTTTCCTCACCGCCAGAATGCTCCCCGGCAGCGAATACAATGCGCGCTCGGTGGTGCTGCCGATCACGCGTTCGATGCCCACGCGATGAACCGTGCCCATCACCACCACGTCGGCCAGGTACTGCTCGACGAACTCATTGATGACCTGCGCTGGCTGGCCCATGACGAAGTGTCGACGCTCAGGGGGCACACCGTGGCGATCGGCAAGGGCGACAAAAGCCTGATGCAGTGTCTGACGCAGTTCGTTCGCCAAATCTTCGTTCCAGCCACCGTTGACCACTGGCGCTTCGCCGTTGAAGGCAGCGGACAAATCGTAGGCGCAGAGCAGGTGCAACGGCACGTCGCATTGCAACGCCAAAGCGTTCGCCGACCGTATGATCACGTCGTTCAAGCCACTGATTTGGGTATCCGGATCGAACGGGTCCACGGCTGCCACGACACGATGCGGCAACGCATAGCGAATCTGATTGACCAGATGCACCGGGATCGGACACTCACGCAGCAGGTGGCAATCGAGCGGCGTGATGAACACGCGCTTGAGCGCCGGTTCCAGCCGCACATCCTTGATCAACAGGTCGGGCTTGAGCACATGGACGGTCTTCAGGATGTCCAGCAGCGGATGGCTGGAGAAGACCACGTCAACGGTGCCGTCCAGCCCCTGGTTGCTGAGCTGCTCGAGCTCATCGGCCACCCAGCGACGGTAGCGCCGCTGATAGCGCTGAGCATCCACGTCATCGATTTTTTCCTCCCACAGATGGGTGATCGGCACCGGCGAAACAAAGGCCCGCACATCCAGCGCCGCCCCGCTCGCCTTGGCCAGCGCGATGGCACGCAGCATCGCCGCTGATTGATGCAGCGTCTGGTCAGCGACCAGCAACAGACGTTCATATTGGCCCATCACACACCTCCGCTCGGCACCGGCGCGGTGGGCCGGCAGACTTCAAGACTGCGCCCGCTCGCCCTTGCCCGGCGTTGATTTACATCAAGCCCGGGTCAATGAAAGAGGCGTCTGATGTAGATCAGATGTCGCCGTGGGCAACCGCGTAGAAGGAAGGCAAGCGGACGCTTTTTCAACGTCCGCCAGCCTTTCGAACCGGATGGAGAATGACCATGCTCACCGTCAAAGACCACAACGATCAGGCCGTGGCCGCTTATGCGGCGGTCGCCGGACAATACTGGATTGAGGCGCTCAAGGACGGCCGCCATGTATTGATCCGGCCGCTCACGGAGAAGGATCGCCTGCGCGAATACGATTTCATCAAGCGCCTGTCCCCCGAATCCAGGCACATGCGTTTTCTCGCCCAGATCAGCGAACCCGGCACCGCTCTGCTAGACCAGTTGATGGACACCGATAACAAACAGCGCACCGCCTTCATTGCACTGGTTCACGAGAACGGCAAGTTGATCGAAATCGGCATCAGCCGCTATGCCGGCACAGGCGCCCATCAATGCGAGTGCGCGGTGACGGTCGCCGATGAATGGCAGCACCTGGGCTTGGGCACGTTGCTGATGGAGCATCTGATCAAGGCAGCCCGCCGCAACGGATTCCGCCAGATTTACTCAGTCGATGCCGCCAGTAACGCGGCGATGCGCGATCTGGCCAAAAGCCTGGGCTTCGAAACCCACAATGATCCGGACGACGCACGCCAGGTCATTCATCGTCTTGACCTGTAAATGAATCGCCCCGAGGTGAGTCGGCCAACGACGCACCTCGGGGCGATCGTGTTTCAGGATTGCAGTATTGGTTGCGGCTTGATCGCCAACACACTGCAAGGTGCCCGATGCAGCAACTGTTCGGCGGTGGTGCCTAACAACTTGCTCAAGCCGTGGTGCTGCACTGTGCCCATGACAATGACGTCAATCTGCTTGTCGATGGCGAACCCGCAGATACTGCGCACCGGTGCGCCCTCGATGAAGTGCCGGCATGAGACCGGCACGCCGTGGCGCTCGGCCAAGGCCGTAAATGCCTCATGCTGCGCAGTGCCCAGTGCTTCATGAATCCCGGTGGCCAGCGGCAATGCGCCGAACCCCATGTCCGTGGCGTAAACCGCCGTCCAGTCGTAAACATGCACCACATCAAGACTGGCATCGCACTGCGCGGCCAGTTGGGTGGCGGCATCGATGATCTGATCGTTGAACACGCAGTCCTGCTCTTCGCTGCGCAAGACATCGACGATGGCCAGCACACGGCGTGGGCGCGGATGGGTGTCGTCGGTCACCAGATGCACCGGCACCGGGCAATCGCGCAACAGTTGCCAGTCCAGCGGGGTGTAGAAAATACGCTCCAGCACGGACTCGTGCTGCACATCCTTGATGATCAATAGCAACGGCATCTCGTTGATGAACTGCAGGATCTCGGCGAAGGGATCCTGACCCCACATCACCTCGCTGGTGACCATGATCTGATGCCTCGCCAGCAATGAAGCCTGCTCTGCGAGCCACTGCCGGTGAGTGCGCAGATAACCATCGCGGGCGAGGCGGATCTGCTCGGGGGCAAACAGCCCTGCCACGGCCAGCGCCTGCAAGTAGTCGAAGGCCACGATGTGCAGCGGCAACTGCATGGCCTGGGCCAGTGCAGCCGCGCGCTCGAACGCCGGCGTGCGCTCCATGGCTGAAGGAGCGATCAACAGTAAACGCGGAGTCTGTGACATGGGATACCTCGGCACGCGGCCAGCCAGGAGAAACAGACTTCAGGGTGAATGCTGTGGCCATTGGCAGCTTGATCTTTATCAGCAAGAGCACCGATCGCGCTCAAAACAGCACATTGCCCGCCCACATGGCCAAGGTCAGCAATATCTGGCCCGGGATCACGCAGGCAGCGAAACGCCTGCCGCCGCTGACCCACGCCACCACGCATTTGCTCAACGAGTTACTGCTGACGGCAATTAGCGCTGGCACGACTATCGAGTCATAAGGCACCTGGCCCGCCTTGGCCAGGCTTGCGATGGACGCTGTGGCAGAGTGCGCATCGGCAAAGCCCGAAAGCATTGCGGTAAGCCACAAGCCTGCCTGACCAAAGTGGCTGAGCATGGCCGAGGAGACGAATGTGATGCCGGTAAGGGTCAGTGTCACGATGACCGCGAGTTTCAGATTGAACGCCCCTGCCGTGTCGACCGGCTTGCTGCGGCTCCCTCTTGTGGGGTCGGGGAACATCAGGCAGGCGCCGTACAACAACGTGGCGATCAAACCGCAAAGCAGTGGCGCCCATACACTGTTCAGCAGATTCGGATCAACCATCATGAGGATCAGTCCGACCTGTATCACCGTTGCCAGATTGGAGAAAATCGCAGCGGCGCTGAGGATGCGGATGTTGCCCGGCTCATGGGCAAGGCGTTGGCCCATGGTCGCGATCGTCACGGTACTGGAGGCGAAGCCGGATGCAATCGCGCTGATGACGTAGCCATAGCGCGAGCCCAAAGCGCGCACGGCAATGTGGCCGAACGCGCCGACCAGCATCAGCAACACCGTCACGGTACAAATGGTGCGCAGATTGATCGCGGCGTACGGGCCGATATATCGGTCCGGTGCCAATGGCAGTATTACCAGCGCTGCGATCAGCAAGATCAGGCCATCACGCATTTCCGCGTCGGACAACTGGCTGTTGGCAAAGTGATGCAGCGTCTGGCGATACGCCAAAAGGCCCGCAATCACTACGCCAAGGGCAATGGCCAGCGCCGGCGCAGTTGCGCACAACGCGCCCAGGATCAGCACGGTGATCAACGCCACCTCGCTGGTCAGCCCAGGGTCGTCGCTTTGACTACGCCAGTACGCAACGCTGGTCAGCAACGTGACACAGCCGGCGACGATCCCCAGCAGCAGGCCACCGCCGACCTGTAGCGCGACATACCCCAACAGCGCGGTAATGGCGAACGTGCGCAAGCCGGCGCAGTGTCGCGCATCGCCAGTGCCCTTGTGCCGTTCACGCTCAAGACCGATGAGCATGCCGATCCCCAACGCCGCAGCGGCGCCGGACAGATCAAAAACCTCATTCATGATGGGTAGCGTCCCGCAGGGTTTGCGCACCCTGCTCTGCACTTGGCTTATGGCGAGCATTCAGCACTTGCGCTGATGCGGCGAGCCGTTGCCGGCCTCGCTGGCAACGGCTGGGCAAACGCATTCGGCCACTCATGAGGAGCGTTGATACGGGCCTCAAGCACCTCGACAAACTCCTGCGCAGCCTTGAGGCTCCTGAAGCCCACATCCCAGTCATCCATGTGCACGACCCAGCCATGGGGAGCGTGTTTTTCAGCGATCTTGATGTTCATGCAAACCCCGGTTTCAGCGGCACGCCAAGGTGCTTTCAAGGAGTGATTGCGACTTTCATGACCCCGTCGCGTTGATGAGCGAACAACTCATACGCCTGCTCGATGTCGTCCAGCCTGAAACGGTGAGTCACCAGCGGTGACAGATCGACGGCGCCGCTCTGCACCACCGCCATCAGGCGCCGCATGCGCTCCTTGCCGCCGGGGCACAGGGTGGAAACGATGCTGTAATCGCCCAATCCGGCGGCAAACGCGCCGAGCGGGATGTGCAGATCGCTGGAATACACCCCGAGGCTGGACAAGCGCCCACCCGGGCGCAGCACCCGCAATGCCGACTCGAACGTGCCTTGGGTGCCCAGCGCTTCGATGGACACATCCACGCCACGGCCATCGGTCAACGCCATGATCTGCTCCACCACATTGCCGTCCTTGAAATTGACGGTATGGGTCGCGCCCAGTTGGCGCGCCATGGCCATGCGTTCGGGCACCGCGTCGACACCGATAATCGTGGTGGCGCCCTTCAGGCGCGCTCCGGCCACGGCGCAGAGGCCGATGGGACCCAATGCAAATACTGCGACAGCGTCGCCGATGGCGATCTCGCCCCGCTCCGCCCCCGAGAACCCGGTGGACATGATGTCCGGGCACATCAGGACGTGCTCATCGCTCAACTCATCGGGGATCGGGCACAGGTTGGCCTGTGCATCCGGCACCAATACGTACTCGGCCTGGCAACCGTCGATCGTGTTGCCAAACTTCCAGCCGCCAATGGCCTTGAAGCCGTGCCGGGTGTCGGGGCCGTCCTGCGAGCCGCAGCCACACAGGCACGCGTAACTGTGCCCGCTGGGGGTGATGGCACCGGCGATCACTCGCTGCCCTTCGATAAAACCGCGTACTTGCGAGCCCAATCGCTCAATGATGCCGACCGGTTCGTGGCCGATGATCAGTCCTCTTGCCACAGGGTATTCGCCGCGCAGGATATGCACGTCGGTGCCGCAAATGGTGGTGGTGGTCACGCGGATCAACGCATCCAGCGGACCGACTTCGGGGATTGGCTTGTCATCGAGCACGATGCGGTTTTTTTCAACGAATATTGCGGCTTTCATGGTGGCCATGATGACTTTCCCTCCGCCGACAGGTGAGTGCAGAGCAGAGCTTGAGCCGCGGCGACAGGGTCGTAGTTGATAATGGTCAACTATCCGAGGATCAGTAGTCTTGCTCGACCGTACATCCGCTCACGACCACGCGCTGATGTCTGGTTGATAAATATCAACCCCGCCCTGCTGGCTCGCTCCAGGATAAGCGCATGCGCCACTACTCACTCCTGGCATGCAGCGCAATGCTTGGGTGACTACCTCGGGAGTTCTGTGATGTCTGAGCAATCGCGTTTCATGCTGGTCGTGTCGCCGCTGATGAAAAACAGTCCCGCATTCGACCGCGCCGCCGCACTGGCCAAAGCGTCGGATGCCGCACTGCATATTGTCGCGTTTGATTATCTGGAGGGCCTGGCGACCGCAGGAATGGTCAACGAGCAAGCCCTGGAGCAGATGCGTCTGGGCTATGTCGAACGCCATCATCAATGGCTCGAAGACCAGGCCCGGCCGCTGCGCAAGATCGGAGTGACCGTCACCACCGAGGTCGTCTGGGTGGACAATCCTTTGAAGGAGATCCTCATCCATTTGAAGGAACAGCCGATGGCCGCCCTTGTAAAGGCTCTGGAGCACGAATCAGTTCTGTCGCGACTGATGTTCACCCCGCTGGACATCCACCTGTTGCGCGAATGCCCGGTGCCGCTGCATTTTGTCAGCCACGCTCAAAACGCACTGCCACGCCGAATCGTCGCGGCGGTCGACCCCTTCCATCGTGATGGCCAATACCAGGGCCTCAACGACCGGATCCTGCGCGAAGCAGCAAGACTGGCCGGTATCTGCAATGGCAGCCTGGACGTAATTTATGCTCATGACCTGTCATCGATCAGCGCTGCCGAATTCGGCTTCAATAACGCGTCCGCGATCTTTTCTTCCAGCGCAGCCAAGAAACTGTTCGATGCCCAAGGCGAAGCTTTCCAGGCGCTGGCTGCGCGCAACAACATTCCGGCAGAAAACCAGCACATGATTGTGGGCGATCCCGCCAAGGTGCTTTCCAGCTATGCCGATGCTTACGACATCGATGTGATCGTAATGGGCCGCGTCACTCATCGAGGAATAGGCCGACTGGTTGGCAGCACGGTCGAGCATCTGTTGTACAAAATGCCCTGTAGCGTATGGGTGGTAGCGCCGGAAACACTTACTCGCTGATGGATGCAGTCGACGCTGAAGAAAGGAGTGGAACTTCAGGCACCAGACGGCGACGGAATGGCCAGTCAGGAGCGTGGAAAACATTTCCACGGCACAAAAAATAAGGGCTTGCATGACATATGTCATGCAAGCCCTTGATATTTATGGTGCCCGAAGCCGGAATCGAACCGGCACGCCCTTACGAGCGGGGATTTTAAGTCCCGCGCCAGAATCAAGCGGGCTGCGGCTTTGGTGCGATTTTTTGGGCCGCAATTGGAGTCGAAAGACTGCGATTCGGCCCAACGTTTTCGCATGCCGAAAAATGATTGCGGCCCGAAAAAGGGTTTCAAATCTCACGTAAAAATTCAAAATTCTAGCGGGCACTGAGAGCTCGCATCATGCTGACTCTGCATAACCCAGAGATTTGCCCTCCTCTGGCGTTCTGTAGACATTGAATACCCCTGCTACTCTGATTTCGTCCACGGAGGAAACCATAATGCCGAACTCAGACCTGCTCCCTTCCCTGCTCTTCAAAATCAACGAAAATCAGCTCGCGCTCGAAGCCGCCATCATGGAATTGACGAACTGGGTAGAGCAGCGCGGATCTGCCGACGTCGCCGGAAACGTCCGCGGCGCACTATGGGCGATCGACAAAAACGAAGAGTTCATCAAGATGACGTTGGCGGTTTTGATGACGCCTGATTGACCACTGTCGGCCAGTAGCCGACTTCGGTTTTTTGCCCCGCGTATTGCTGCATCTTCACTGGTGCGGCTTTAACTTCTTACCGATTTGTCAGGATGGAAGGAAATCAACTCAATATCCTAGCCCCCGTAATGACGTCTTGATCTACTCGGCGCTCGACCGGAATATTTCGCCAACCGACATCAAAATGCTTTCGGCAGAAGTCCTTCAATCGCTTGGTGTAGAGCCTCAAGGTGCACGGGTTTGGTGAGGAACCTAGCATGAGAAGGGAGAAAACCGGGCGCCAGTACCGTGTTCCCCGACATAATGACAACAGGCAGACACGGCCATCGAAACCAAATGGCTTTGCCCAAGTCCAAGCCATCGAGCTTGCCGGGCATGCGAACGTCGGTGATGACCAGAGAAAAAGCTGCAGCACTCTCCAGCGCCATCAATGCTTCATCCGCACTGGTTCGCTCGATCACCGTGTAACCGAGAAGCTCCACAGCTTGCGCCATCACTGAACGTAAAATCTCGTCGTCCTCGACTAGAAGTATATTTTCTGACACGGTGCCCCCAGAGAGATCCAACAAGGTGTCGACCATTTATCAATCGAGAGATCGTTGACTTCTCGACCCTTTCATAACGGTCTAGTCTCTAAAAACGCGCTATTGCTCTACGTGACACACCTTCCGCCTATATTCAAGGACCACGATGAGACTACACGAGTTCATCCTGACGCATATCGAACCGATTCTGTCGACTTGGGAGAGCTTTGCGCGCACGGTGAATACCGCGATGCCTACCATGGATTCCAAGGGCTTGAGAGATCATTCCGAAAACATCCTGAGAACGGTAGCGCAAGATATGCAAAGCCCCCAGTCCGAGCGACAGCAGATCTCCAAATCGCTCGGCCGTGGACCGATTACGCCAGGAGGTTCGGCTGCGCAGACGCATGCGATGACCCGGTTCGCTGCTGGGTTTTCCATGGACCAGATGGTGTCGGAATACCGCGCTTTGCGTTCAAGTGTGCTCAGGCTTTGGCTAGCAGAACAGGGGATCGAAAATGAACATGATGTGCAGGACACCATCCGCTTCAATGAGGCTATAGACCAAGCACTCGTGGAATCGATTGCGACCTACGGCGAGGCTTTCGAGAACACGCGTAAAACAGTGCTGGGCGTGTTAGGCCATGACCTACGTTCTCCTCTTGGGGCGGTTCTGATGGCCAGTGATTTGCTCCGTGAAAGTGCCAATGCGACCGACAGGGACAGGAAGCTTGCGGTGCAGATCAACACCAGTGTTCGGCGAGCAAATCAAATGGTCGGCGATCTGCTGGATTTGGCTCGCTGCAATCTCGGCTCTGGCATACCGGTCAACCCGGAATACATCGATCTCAGCGCCTTGTGCGCTTCTGTTGTCGATGAATTGAGGACGGGTTATCCCCACGCAAAGATCGTCACCTATCTCTCCGATCGAGTGATGGGGAGTTATGATCCGTCGCGCATGGAGCAGGTATTAACTAATCTTATCGGCAACGCCATCCTTCACGGCGACTCAGCCCAGCCCATCTCCGTGACGTTGACTCACGATGATGACTGCTCCTTGTTTAGCGTACAAAATCGCGGCGAACTGATACCAGCTGATGTGATACCCCATCTTTTTCATCCCCAGGCGCGCTACTCCAGCTACGCGACAGCTGAAAAAGGGTCAACTGCCGGCTTGGGGCTGGGGTTGTTTATCGCGTCGGAAATCGTCACTGCTCACGGTGGAGAAATCGGCGTGATGTCGACGCTCGAGCAGGGCACCGTATTTCAGGTTCGACTCCCGATAAATTAGTGATTGAGTTCGGCCGCGGGTAGCAAAAAGGTCATACCACCCTCCACTGAAAATCATCCTTATGATCCCTTAAAAGCCGCCTACGCTTGGCGTTTTTTTATACGGCATACTCTCAAATCATCGATGAGACCGGCAGTTCAGCGCGCTATTCTGTCCAAAATCTACTCATCAGCTACAGCTCGTCGCCTCGCACTCGCCCGCATCCGCCGCCTCAATTACTGTACATGCATACAGCATTCGTACAGCGAACCCGTTTCATGAATTTCGACCGAGCAAAATCCCTCCGCGTTGACCGTTGGCGCGCCGCTCTCGATGACCACGATTTCCGTATGCAGAGCCCCGAAGCACACCGGGCAACCCTTCGAGAAATGGCGGTGGATTTGCTGAGTGAAGGCCTGATCGACCAGCTCGAGCAGTTGGACATGAACGAAATGGCCGACGCAGCTTATTGGCACACAGTTGAAGAGCTGCAGAGCTTGCCTGACCAGTACCGGGGCGCATCTAGCTATGACGTGGTGCACATCGACAACGGGGAGTTGCTTGGCACCATCAGTCGGTCAATATTCAACTTCGCAAAGAGTGAGCCGCGCGGCGCTTACTCTGGCTATGGCGGAAAGGTGTACTCCGAACCCGACGGAGTTTGGTTGTCGCTTGGAATTTCTCGTAGGGTCGGAAAGATTGCCGGGTTGGCGATGGAGATGAACGGTTGCCGGTACCGACTTATTGAAACCGAGCGAATGGTTGACGGCGTTACTCACCACCCTCTCACGGATGCTGACGTCTACCGGGCGCTCGTCGATGCGGCGCGGGTCGCTCAAGAGGAGCGGGATCTTCGGGCGTTTGAAAAGCTACGCCCTCACATCGAGTCGGCGGCGTTCTGCATTTGCTCTCAGTGCCTTGATCGCTTCGGTGCCAGGGACGACTGCACGACATGCTCCGGAAAAGGTTTTGTGACGAAGCCCGCGCCAGCGGGTCTACGCTGAATCAGATGCACCCGAGGGCAAGGCAATGTGCGGACGACTCTCCCAGTACAGCGGCAATCACGATTTCGCAGCGGCGCTCAGCGTGCCACAAGGCCACGACCCTTTGCGCAGCGATTAGCCAGTACCTGAACGAAGCGCACGGGTCGGGCGAATACCACGGCTAACGCCGTAGCTTGAGTTCAAGAGAGAATGATCTCGAGGCTTAGGTCACAGTTTAATTAGGTACAGATTCGCCAGTCTGATGAAACTGCGCCTGGGATTTTCCAGCCCGCTTCGCGCGATACAGCGCCTCATCAGCCTTGCCTAGAGCGTCAGCAAAATCCCCCGTCGTCCACAACGCCCCGCCTATGCTGCAGCCGACCCTGATCACCTGGCCGGCAATCATGACAGGCTCTCCAATTTTTTTGAGAATCCGCTGAGCCGCACTCTGCACGTTTTCCAACGACTCGCCAGGCTTCAACCGGAGCAGCAGAACGAACTCGTCACCGCCGTGGCGGACAGCGATATCGCCATCACGCACGGCGGCAGAAAGACGCAAGCCAACTGAATGGAGCAATGCGTCTCCGACTGCATGGCCAAAACTATCGTTGACCGGCTTGAAACCATCAAGATCTAGGCACAACACGCCGAAAGCTGGATGCTGCCCTGGTTCGTTTTGAACAGTCTTTACGTAGTTTTCTAGCGCAGCACGGTTGGGTAGCCCCGTCACAGTATCCCGGTACGCTACGCCACTGATGAGCGCTAACTGCCCCTGTTTCTGCGTCAGACTCTCGACCAGATGTCGAATGACTATGCTCAGTTTTTCAACCTCCACGCTGCCTTTTACCAGGGGAATATCTACGTCAGCGCCTTCAGCTAAGCGTGTTGCTGCGTCGGCAATCTGGTTGAGTGGACGAGTAATAATGCCTGCCACATACCATCCGAGCGCGGCGAATGCGACGGATAAGAGACTACCCCAGAGTAAAACTTCTGCGCGTAGTCCGTTAGCCTCCGCAAAAGCGACTTTTGCTGGCTGACGCGTCACGACCGTCCAGCCTAACCCAGGGTAGCCGTCAAGTCCGGTGCTTTCGGCGCGCCCCGAGACGTATTTCTTGCCATCTTCCCAGTCACTCACCGTCCAATCAGTCTCGCTGTTCCGGGCAACGCAAGCTCCGCACGGCTGCCCGATGAGTCGCTTGGGGCCGAGCAAGACGACTCCGTCACTGCCGATAACTAAAAACTCCAATTCTGGAAGACTTTTCTTCAGAGGTTCGAACATCGTGCGGCCAATCTCTGCTGCCCACTGCCAGGACAGGTGAGTACCTAATACACCTACGAATTCTCCATTCTTACCTTTGACTGGCATGCTGATATCCACGAACTTCATCGCTTCGCCCGATGGATTGGCCAACAACTTCGCGAGCATAACTGCTTCATGCACATCACCTACAAACGTCTTGTCTCGCCCCTCGATGAAGACCGGCCGGTGGGCAATACTGACGCCTTCAAGCAGCCGTCCGGTGGATGCGACAACTACTCCTTGGGCATCGGTGAGCCCGATCCAAGAGTAACTCGGAAACTGACCGTTGAGATGGTTGAGCAGATTACGTGCCTGGGATACGTTCGCGGGATTGCGTAATGCCTCAAGGGCACTCAGAACGCTGAGCTCTTTAGCGCGGCTGTGCATATCGCGATCAAGGCGGTCGATCATTGAAGCCGCATATTCTGCGAGCTGATGCCCGGTTTGTTCTTTGTGCCTGGAAATTGCGGATGCGCCAATGACGGTGCCGAAGATGCACGTGAGGACCAGAACCGCAATGGCGACGACCATTGCGAATTTCATTCGCAAACTTTGGAAAGGGTGTAACTGCATGATTGAAAGTCCGGCAGATCAAACGCCTCCAATCCTTGGCATTCTCGATAAAGCTATCGGCAAGTAACAAGAGTTTCTTGAGTGGATACAGGCGATGGCCACCTTCTACCTCGCCAAAATGGAGCACACTCGGAGTTAAACATACATTCGCTACAGGGCGTTTAGTACCCTGCCGTAACCTGAACTAAAGATGTCTTTGTCACGTAGCGGGCGCTCCGCGCCCAGGGCAATGTCCGCAATCAACAGGACGGGCAGATAAAGCCGATCGATGAAAAACAACTGAATGGTTTAATGCTGCGACAGCATTTTCAGGTGCTCCACCAGAGCAGCTTCGAAAATGATGTAGAGCCTTTCAGCATCGCCGGAGCGCAATGCGCCGGCGGTTTCCAGCCCAAGCACGAAACCTTCAGCCCGTGCTCCCGCCTTCACTGCAGTGATCATCGAATCTGTCCGGACGATCTGCGCCAGCAGGCGATCGGCCTCTCGCTGCATCTTGTCGCCCATCACTACGCCTTCCACAACTATTTACCCTTTATATTCAGCGCGACATCCAATACATCACTGCCAGGACGACCGTAACCCAAACGAGGGTCATCAAAAACGAAAGCCCTGCGAGTCGCTTGTCCACGAACATAACGCCATCATCAAAAAGGAATGATGGTTCAAGGCGATGGCGCCGCAAGCGTGGCTCAGAGCCATCAACATCAGCGCGGTGCGGTCACGCCAGCACTTCGCGCGCCTTCTCCCACAGCTCCAGCCGATCGGCCAGACCGTTCAGCCCGCCGTTGATCCGCCGAGTGATGATGTTGAATTGATCCTGATCGGCCAAATCGTTCAGGCCCTTCTGCTTCCAGTACCACGCCGCCGACATAGCGGCATGCTGCGGCAGCTCAAGCAGTTCCGGGTGGCTGATCAGATCGAGCCCCAGCGCCTCGCCGCACTTGGCGTAGTTCGTCCGGCCGGTGATCTGGATCAGGCCACGACCGCAGTACTTCCGGCCATCGCCCGGCACGGTATTGCCCAGGTCTTCACGGCCTTCGTACCCGCGCTGGGCAGCGGTCGGCCCCCAGATCTCACGGACATAGCGCAGTTGGCCAGACTCATGGCCGATCTGAGCAATGAACGCGGCGGCGCGCTTCGTGCCCACGATCTGGTGATGCTGCATCGCGGTGTTGAGAGCGGAAACAAAAACGCCCGCTTGGGTGCGGGCGTTAGGGAGGATCTGCAGCAGCTGCTGCTGAGTGATGGGCATAACTGCACTCCAGTGGAGGTTGAAATTTCAACGCAAGGTTTGCCACCAAACCAATCAGGCGAGGAGCACGCTTCGTTTTGTATCGAAGACAGATTTGATTCGTGTACACTCGCGCGGAAAAAATGAAGGGACTCTCAGATGTCTATCGTGAAACACCAAAAAAACTACGAGATCGAGGCGTTAAGGGCGATCGCAGTATTTCTTCCGGTCATGGGGCACTTGGGGAATTTGCTATTCTGGTATCCCGAAATTGGAAACTGGTCATATGGCTTGTGGGCAGGTGTAGATATATTTTTTTGCATCTCTGGATTTGTGATCGCTAATGCATTTTACAAAACCTTCTACTCGGCAGCCAGGCTTGAGGACAAATCCACTTATGTAAAAGAAATGGTCTCGTTCTACATCCGTCGAGCTTACAGAATATTTCCATCTGCCATGCTGTGGTTACTGATCGTAAGTGTTCTATCCGTAACGTTTAATCAGACTGGTATATTCGGAAGCTTGAAGGCAAACATATTTGACGGCTTATCTGTAGCCATGTTTGTTTCAAACATTCATTTCGCTAGCTGCTATGCAAGTACTTTAGGAAATAAGCTTTGCGGTAGCAATGGGATCTACTGGAGTATCTCCCTGGAAGAACAGTTTTACTTCCTATTTCCCTTTCTTTTCTTCTTAAAGCTTCGCTGGATACTTTGGCTTGGTGCAGCCGTACTGCTTGGCACCGGACTCATGTACTTCAACACATCCAGCTTTTTGCACGTCCTTTATACCCGCATGGACGGAATCCTTCTTGGAGTTTGCTTGGCAATCTTTAAAAACAGCAAAGCATACACCCTGATAGAGCCGAAATTCCTAGCTACCAGTGCGCTAAAATACTTCACAGCCATTGCCTTGATAGGCGCGATTTTGGTGACTCCGTCTAATGGAGGCGTAATTCCCTTCGTTTTCACAATGGTTACTTTGCTCTGCACGATCACCGTCTGGCTGGGATCATATCAAGGCGGATACTTATTCCCAGAGGGGAAAATCAGAAGTATCTTGGCATATGTCGGCGCGCGATCTTTCGCAATATATCTTGTTCACAACCCGTCATTTTGGCTGACCAGAGAAATCTGGTCGCGAATTGAAGGGGTAGGATTCGAGTTCAACTCTCATTACAACATTAGATTTTGCGTAACCGCTATCATCCTAATCGCAGTCTTCGCTGAGCTGAACTACCGACTTATCGAAACGCCACTCCGGAAGCGAGGCATTGAGAAGTCCAAAAGATATCTAGCTTCCAAAGCCGGCACTCGGGAGCCTGTACTTGCTTAGTCCGTGAACGGTATCCCTTAAGGGGCGTCGGCGAGTATGCCGGCGCTCCGCAGGACCAGCATAAACGTCAGCTGGTTAATGAACAGCGTTCATTAACGCACCCAAATTCGCTCATTTCGTGTATCGGCATTCGATCCGTTTAGAGCTCATTCGACTCACTCAGCAGCGGCGCAGCAATGATTTCCGGGATGGGCGGTTCGATCGGCCATATCGGCGCCTGATGCCAGGTCGGCTGCACAGTGACCTTGCCCAGTGCAAACTTATAGCTCTTCCACGCTTTCAGGTTCAATGTCAGTGCGGCCTGCTCGGCCTCGTCTTCTACCGCGGCTTCACCGATATCAATGCCGAAATTGATCGTATCGATGCGGTCTTGAATTCGCGAGATCTGGGCGATCGCCTGTGCATTTCGTGAGGCGAGCAATGCCTTCGCGGCTGCCAATTCAGCGGCCTGAATGGCGGCGTCCTTCATGGCCTTGGTGATCAGTTGAGTCCAGTCGATGTTCATGCTTGTTCTCCTGGCTCTGGCAGAGGCATGGGCAAGGGAATTACGCCGTCACGCACATCCTCAAGCGGTGACGGGAATGCCTGATCTGGGCTGTAATTGATCGGGAGCGGAAGGATCAGAGTAAGCTCAAGCTCCCCGTCGACGCGGCTGACATCGCCGGCAAACCATGTCGATTTGATCGCGGCACTAGGCAAGGTGTCTCCCTCTGCAACGCGACTGAAGTCGAATTCCTCGCCATTTACAACGATGGCGTTTCCGCTACGGATAACGCTCAAGGTCGCATCCATGCGCATCGGTGAAAGATTAATACGCATCAAAACCACCTCCCTACTGCTATGAACGTGTAAGTGTAAGTGGCGAGCGGAAGTGCGACGGGGCTCAAGTGGCGAATGATGCCGAACGTCCCGGTAGTCGGCATGATTACTGTCTCGCTGAACCCCGGGTATTCTCCGCCAATAATCAGATGAGCCCAGGGAGCAACCGCAAAGTTAGCCGGCAGTGTGTCGGCGGGCCGATCAGCAGCCCCTTTCCAGTAGAGCCCACCCAGCGCACTACTGATTGCCACGATTACTGACTTCGTGGAAATACAGACCATAAAACCGTTGGCGAACTTCCAATATTCCCCGTTGGCATTACTACCGTACTCCATGAGCGCTCCGGTTGGAGCGCCTCCGGACTGACTGACAGTGCCCAGAATCGTCAGCCCCAATGCCGCCCGAGCGAGAGCGGGCGTAGTAGCACCAGTTCCCCCTTTCTCGACAGCAACGGTTTTATTCGTCCCGCTGAGATCTGCTTTGGTGGCCTGCAGCTTTCCCAGTGCCGACAAGATGGAATCGGTTGCCGCGACAGCTCCCGGCGTTGCGACATCCACGCCCGCCAGCGCAGTGCCGCGAACACCAGCCGCGGTCATGTACTTATTCGTCAGCCCCTCTGGCAGGCCATCTGTATCAGTGAGATCGAGCTCATCACGAACGCCGGCGGTGGTGGGCGTGGTGCCCAGCACCGCCAGCACGCCGCCGTAGTCGTTGAGGATTTTTCGCACCTGATCCGCCAGGTCCTTCTGATATCCCTGCACCGGCACGATCGAGTAAAGGCCGTCAGCTACTGTCGGGCCTTCGTAGTCCGGCGAGATCGACAAAGCTGTGTTGCTGGCGATGTTGGTCACCTCATACCAACGGCCGTCCGGACCGCGAAAGCCGTCGCCGACCCGGCTGTTGGCAATAAATGCGGTGCCCGTGCCGATTACCGCATTGGAATTTTGGGTGACAGAAACCGTTCCTGATTTGTACCAGGGCATGGTGTGCATCCTATAAATGGGGTTATGCGGCTTGTTTTGCGAACACTGCCGGCAGGAAGAAAGCGAAGGGGTTCGATGCCGCAATGGTGATGGCGTAGAGCGTGTTGTTGGGGAAATCCCACCAGCAATAAAGATCGCGAGGGATGCCGCTGCCCGAAGTCATCGGCATGCCGAATGTGTTCAGCAACATGAACTCGTTCTCGGGGAAGTTGAACGGAACGCTGTAGAAGATTCGCGTCAGGCCCTGAGGCGTGGTGTCATAGCGAACATACGTCCAGTTCTGGAATGCTCGGGTAAACGTTGCGTTCGGAGTGCCTGAGTCAAAAAGCAGTTTCCCGGCGCCATCCCACAAGCGCATCCCGTATTGAGCAACAGGCTGGGCACCAAAGGCGGCAACAAAATAACGCCCATTCAGGCCGGCAACGCTGACGTCGTACGCCCTGACATAAAAGCCAGTCCAGTTACCCGCAGAGCCCAGAAGGCTCATCCGGCAAAGCCCCGCCACCCCGTTGATAGTGTCCGGTCGCACGAATACGAGCGGAGGCTCTTGCGAGGTAACAGGGCGCGCAAACGTGGTAACCGAGCCAAGCCCAGACTCTTGGTTTGGTGCGTATCGCCCTGAAGCAATGACCATCAGCCGTGCAAACTCTGAATCCAAAGTCACGACGTTATTGTTGTTTGTGAACTGAACGCCGTAGCTCATCAGCTCCACCTCATTACTATCAAGCGCATGGTTCCGGAAGACGTGGTACTCGCCGCGTACGTCCGGGTGTAGTTGTAGACGCGGACGACTCCGTCGAGCATCTCGGTTTCGAACTGCATTTGGTTCTGCGAATAGGTACCGATCGGGATCACGATTGCGGTTCCGTTGCCAGGACCTACGCCGGGAACGGCGAAATCCTGCGTTCCTTTACTGGCTCCAAGCGCGAAGGCCACCTGCACCGAAAGCACGACGCGAATCGTGAATGAGTTCTCGTCCAGCTGGAGCGCCCCATCGGCGCCCCATATCTTTATGCCGAAGCTCATGCGTTCAGATTCCCCCACTGGTAGCGCTTCACGCCGTTCTCATCGAACACCTTGCCGCCGTTGTTGTTGATGACCTGGCGAGCACCACCGCCCAGCGGGCTGTTCAACTCGAAGTTGCCGGCCTTGTCGATACGCCATCCCTGAACGCCGGCGATGTAGTTGTCCGACTGGATGAAGAACCCGATCTTGGCGTTTCCGATCGAGGCGTCCTGAATGAACGCCGAGTTCATGAACACCTGTCCGCCCTGCACCGCAAACGGCACCGCGACGGCGCCGCCGGCGATGGTGTTGACGATGGCGAAGCGGTCGGCACTGACCAAGAACTGGCTCTGCAAGCCGGCACCGGTGTTCTCGATGCCGAGACCGATACCGGCCGCAACGTACTGCCCATTCGCCGTGACCTGCATCTTCACCGACCACATCGTGCTCAGCTTGCCAGCGGTGTCCGCATAGGCGGTCGAGGTTTGTTGAATCGCTGCCGAGTTCTCCCCGACGGAAACATTCAACTGGTCGATCTTCGTCGCGGTCGCCGATTCGTTCGTGGCCACCACCTGCTCAAGCTCGGTGATGTTCGCCGCGTTCTCGCCGATTTTCGCGTCGAAGGTCGTTACACGGCTCGCCATTGCCTCGTTTTGGGAGGCGCGAACCTTCGATTCGGAAGCGATCGCCGCCGTGCTGGTATAGCTTTTGATCGCGTCCGCGAGATCGCCAGCGCCGTCATCGTCACGGTAAGAGGCGCGAAGGGCTTCGAATGCAGTGGCTTGAGCGGTGACCACACCGTCGATCTCGGTAATATCGGCGGTGTTGGTTGCCACTTGCTGGGCGAGGCCGTTCGCCGTTTGCACCGTCTGCCCAACATCGAGCCAGTAGAGCGGGTTCGGCGGCGGCATGTTGAGCGGGACCGGGCCGGTGGCCTGATAGATACGCTTGCCCTGCACCACCAGTTCGTACTCCTCGTAGGTGGCTTCAGGATCGTAGCCTTTCAGCCCGTCGAGCGCGTCGATCTGCTCTTGAAGCCCCGGGATCTTGTCGATCTCATCGAGGATGTCTTGCCCCAGCTCGGTTCGGCCGATCTCGCCCGCGATCATCTCGAGAATGGCTGCTGCGTCGGAACTGGATTGCCCCTGCACGCCAAGCCCGATCGGATACCACGGTCCGATGTTGCCGATCTTGTCTACGATGCGGCCCCAGAAATAGAAGGTCACACCAGCGCGCAGGCCAAGCATGGAGAAATCACTCTGCGGATAGGCGAGGTCTGTCAGCTTGGTCGCAGCTTCCAGATCAGTCGTAGGCCCGTACCAGATTTCCGTGCGCTGGCTGTCCTCGGCACCAGCTGGGAAACCCCACTTGAGATAGATGCCAAACAGCAGCGGCGTAGCGGTCAGGAAAGCGAGAGCCGGTGGCAGCCCTTGCTTACCGCTGAGGTTGGTCAGGATCGAGTTGCGCCACGGCGACGTGATGTCGAACGCGCTTACCGCGCGAACCCGGGCAACGTAGGCACCCGCATAGATTCCGACCACGTCCACGTTGGTCATGCCGGTGCGCTGTAACTTGATCCAGTTGCCGCTGTCCTTGCGCCATTCGACGTCATAGCCGACAGCGCCATCCACGGCAGGCCAAGTGATTGTCATGGTGGCCACGGCCAAGCCCTGCACCACCGACGAAGTCGACGACAGCGAAACGCTCGCCGGCGCCGGAACAACGGTGATGGGGATCACGCTGATCGGGCGCTCTTCCAGGCGTGCGCCGGTGTCGATGAAAGCGAACTTGCTCGGCTCGAACTGAAGCGCGCTGATTTCGTAGTCGCCTTCGGTGGTGCGCTTGGTGCGCAGTACGCGATACAGCGGAATAGCCAGATCATCGGCATCGAGTGCCCACTGCAACTGCACAACCGGCGGCTCGCTGTAAGCCACCGTGACAGTCACGGCGCGGCCGTTGACGCTCTGCACGGTCCGACCTTCGGCGCGGCCGCCCGGGAGGTTGATGATCAGCCGGTCGCCGGCCTTGGCCTGGGTGTCGCGATCGAGCGTGATAACCCGCCCCGCCACCGCCGAGATACGGCCGCCGACTTCGCGACCAGCCAGCAGCGAATCCGCCACTGGGATGATGTGTCCGGGCAGCGGGATCACGCCCTCCATACCGGTCTTGAACGAGACGGTGCGGTCTTGGTTGTTGCTGAGGATCGCCCACTTGCCACGGCGCTGGGCCTCGGAGGCACGCGTGCAACCAATGGCGCTCAGCTCAGTCGGCCGGTCGCCATAGCGGCGCTGCAGATCCAGATCGGCGAACGGGATGACGTCGGTGTCGTAGTTGTTCGCCGGGTTGTCGTAGCTGACCAGCGCCCGGGTGTAACGGGTCTTCGCAGATGCACTGCCATATGAGAACTTGCCGTCGATCACGTTCGACCGGGTGAACACGTAGTCGAAATCCTGCGCGCGCGGCATGTCGGCCTGCATCACCAGCTGGCCCTGCGCCCAGTACGTCATGCCCCGGTAAATTGCCGAGATATCGCGAAGCAGCGACCAGGCATCAGCCTTGCCTTGCAAGTTCATGTCGCAAAGGAAGCGCGGTTCCTGGCCGCCCAGCCCGTTCGGCACCAACTGATCGCAGTATTGGGCGATCCGGTACAGCTCCCACTTATCGACCATGAACGGCTTGATGCGCTTGCCCAGGCCGAAGCGGTCTTCGGTGCAGATGCCGTAGGTGATCCACGCCGGGTTATTGGTCCAGGCCGATTTCATCGAACCGTCCCACGTCCCGGTGTAGGTGCGCAGGATCGGGTCGTAGTTGCTCGGCACCATCCAGCGGCGCGCCTTGCACTTCACGGTGACGGCCGGAATGTTGGTGAACTGCTCAGCGTCGAATTCGATGTAGAGCAGCGCAGTGTTCGGGTAGCGCAGCTTGGCGTCGATGACCTCTGTGTAACCGGCCACCAGCATGGTGTCGGCGATCTTGTTGGTGTTCTGGTTCGACGTCAGGCGGCGCACGCGGATCTGCCAGCCGGTCGTGGCGTCCGGCAAGTCGATGCGGCGGGAGCGTTCGTAGCGCGTGGTTGTCTTGCCGTCGACGGCGTCCACCAGCACCTGCTGATAGGCACCGCCGTCGGTGGCCACGTCGATCGCGTACTCGATGCGGTAGCCGCCGACGTTGCCCTGATCATCGGACCGTTGCAGCGCCGGCCAGGCCAAACGCATGCGCACGGCGGAAAGCTGGGTGTTGGTGATGGAGCGCACCCACGGCGAATCGCTGCGCAGCTCAACGTTCAGCGACGTCTCGTTCTCCACGGACGGAATGCCCGGGATGTACGTCTGATCCACCGAGCCCGGGCGCCAGTCCCACTTCACGTTCGGGAAGTTGTAGTTGCCGCTGGCATCACGGATCGGAGTGTTGTCCAGGTAGATGTCGTAATCGGTCGGGACACTGTCGAACTCACCCTCGCCCACGGCGATCAGCAGCTTGGCCAGGTTGGTCGAGCGCAGGCTGTCGCTGGCTTCGGTCGGCGACTTCGGCTTGCTGCTGCCGCCCTTCTCGCCGTGGATATCGATCTGTGCTGCTGCGCCCATGCTTTCCTCCAGGCATAAAAAAACCGCCTCGCGGGCGGTCGTTGTGCTGCTGTCTTGATTACGCTTTGTCTTCAGCCAGGATCGAGGCCGATATGATCATCCCGCCCCACCGGCGTTCACCGATGCAGATCGGTACCGGGTTGCCGCTGGCCGTGGTGTTCTTGGCGCTGCCGAAGGCGTAGGACGGGGAGTTTTCGGGGGATGCGCTTTGCTTCAGTCCAGAGGCTTGCGGACTGAGCATTTGGATGACGCCGCCGGCGATAAGACCAATCCCGGCCGGGGTCAGGTATGGCGCCGTAAATGGAAGCGCGTAGGATATCGCAAGCAAAACGACACCCACGACAGTCTGCAAAACGCCTGCACGCTTGCTGCCCTCAACGACTGGCACGATCCTAATTTCCCGAGTGCCGCCAAGATCCAAATCCGGCTCGCCAACATTTACGCGGTTTCTGAAGACCGCAAAGCGCATGCCCAGGCTGGACAGTCGCTTTATTTCCGATTCGAACCCTTCGATCGTGCAGCCCAATGATTTGAAAGCTTCACGGCTTGAGCCTGAATCGATCTGTTTCAGGTGGGTTCTGCCGAACCTTTTTGCGAGAGAGCCTGAGAGCTTAATGACTGTCATGCCGGATGAATGCGGGTACGCTGCCACTTTTTGTCCACCCATAAAAAAACCGCCTTGCGGCGGCTTCAGATTATTTGCATTTCTGGAGCGATTCTCTTAAATCGCCCCTTCCAATTTGTGACCATGCAACTCGCTGATAAAGCTTGGCGACGGAGCCCTTTGGGGCTGCTGTTATATCGAGTACATCATCCGTCTGTTGAGCAAATCCGCTAACGATTCTGTAGCCATTGGCTGTTTCGCTCATGCTTGCGTTCGAGTTGTGGTCCTGCCACACAGGAAAGACACACAGCGCCAGCGCCTTCGGAGCTTTCGCGGAAGACACGCTTACTGACGGCCCTGACGCCA
Source organism: Pseudomonas sp. FP1762 (assembly GCF_030687105.1). NCBI lineage: Bacteria > Pseudomonadati > Pseudomonadota > Gammaproteobacteria > Pseudomonadales > Pseudomonadaceae > Pseudomonas > Pseudomonas sp. FP1762. The sequence goes on along the minus strand of NZ_CP117458.1, from coordinate 2,765,957 downwards.
CCAAGTCAGACGGCGATGAACACCCCGCCAACAGCGCTACCGCGAGTGCTCCCATCGCAATTCGCATGTTTATTCCCCGCTATCTAACTCACCGAAGGTAACAAATGGATCGAGTTTTTTCTTTTAGCTTTGCAGAAGTTTGGCTTTCTCAGCCTCAAATTCACTTTCCGTGAGGAGGCCTTTTTCCTTCAGGCTACCGATTTTTTCGAGCTTCTGATACTTATCGTCTTCAGCGTGAAATTGAACCCGGGGCTTGCCCGGAGACGTTATTGAGGAGACAGACCAAACGAGGGAGACGACCCATCCAATGAGGGTCCAGCCGAGAAAAAGATCCAGCATAAAAATAGGCCATCTGTCCGGGTGCTTTCGACTGAAAGCATTGAATGACGGCAAAAAGTAAGTGGCGATCATCAAGAAGATAAAAACTATCCCCAGTCCTATTTCCACCATATTCATCTCCCTAAATTGATCGCAGCAATCTACCACCATTAACACGCATCGCCAAAGCTGGGTGTAAGGTTAATACCATCCATGAAGCTTAGTAATACGCGGTTTGTTGATAGAATTTATGCCTGAGGATTAGACGTGTGCGATCGAGCCAAGGCCCACCGAAGACAATGACCTCTGAAGGCCTGCCGTACAGGTGGTGCAGCAGGAAAGGCCCGGGGCCAAACGTGGCGGCATCTTCGCCCGGCAGAGCTGGATCAGCGCCGAGAAAAATGCCGGCGTGGTTCGGGTAAACCGTGCGCCCCACTTCCATCACTATCATGTCGCCGCGTTGCGGCTGGTCGACTCGGTAGAAGCCGGCGGCTTCGTAGTTCGCCTCGTACAGGCTGGTGTTGTCCTTGCTTTCCCACCAGCCATCGGCGCGCTTGAAGGCTTCAAACTCCAATCCCCACTCGCGCTTGTACCAGTCTGCGCAAACCTGCCAGCAGTCCCAGGCACCGTGCACGAACGGCCGCTTAAGCAGCGGCACTTCGCCGGTCGGAACAATGGTGCGCAGGTCGCCTTCCGGCCAGCTCAGAATGTGCCAGGGCATCGCCGTCGCTTCACACATGGCGAGGTCGCGCGGTGACGGCCTGCTGGTTGCGTCCGGATGCGAATGCACCACGCCGATCACTTCGCCGACATCTTCGGCCGCCGCGTAGTGCTCGGGGTCGATGCGAAACTCTTCGTTCGGCTCGGTCGATACATTGATGCAGGGGAAGTATTGCTGCTTGCGTCCGATCGCAAGCAGCAGCCCGCAGCACTCTTTCGGGTACTCGGCCGCCGCGTGCGCCTGAATCGCGTTCAAGATGTGCTTTCGCATGTCAGCTCCTTGCGATAAGGGATACAGCGGGGAAGCCACCGAACGGCAGCGGATTGCCCTCGCCGAAGCGCGGGATACAGCCCCTGCCCAGCGTGGCGTCGCATTCGTCCAGTTCTGGGTTGTCGGTAATGACACCGTCCTTCGTGACGTAAGGGCCGGTGTAGCCACAGTTCGGCCCGCGATAGCCACCGGTGAGGCACCAGTGGCACAGCGTTGTGGCTTGCCGTCCGATTGACTCGTTGCCGACGTCGCCCGGGCTGGCCAACTCCCAGCTGACCGTCTCCCCGTCCTCGTTCGTCTTCTGGTCGATGTACCAGACCTCAATCGTCTCTTGGGTAGGATCGGCAGCTGGGTTGCCGGCCGGGAAGTTCGCCTCGTCGAGGTAACTGCCGAGCGTGTGCCGCATCGTCAGCTTGAACTCGAGCAAGTCCTCGAACGCCAGACAGAGCGCGGTGATACGCCCGTTTACGTTGCCAACCGACAATGTCGGTCGAACCGCAGTGCCATCGCCGTTCGCCTCGATGCCGTCGATCTGCATCGGCCAGGCGCTGTACTCGTTTCCCTGCCAGTAGATCGCCTTCGCCGGCAACTGGTCGGCATCGGCGCCGGCGGCAATCAACTCGGCCGGTGTGTGCGGTATCGCGTGCCCGTGGAAGCGCAGAACGTCCGCGCCATAGTCCGTGCCGTCTAATTCAAAGAGCAGCACTTCGCTGCCAGGCTCAAGCACCTGGATGTCACTGATCAGCGGCATGGTTGCTCCTTATGGATGAAATGCCCGCTCGAACGTGGCGGTAAGTTTGAAAACGCCGCCGCCCACCGGAGTGGGCACGGGGTTCTTGCAGGTGAACAGGCCAAGCTGGCCCAAGGGAGTCGTCCAAAGGAAGGCTTTCGCGCCGGCGTGCCGATCAAGGAACGCCATGATCTCCAGCACCTTTGCTTGAGGGCCGCTGTAGGTGATCGGATACGCGTCCTCCTTGTTGTTCGGCCCGTCGCCAACTTCCTGTTTGTAGCCGCCGCCAAACTGCGAGGTGCGTACCCGATAGGAAATCTCGGGCGAGTCACCGTGCTGAGTCGGCCAGGTGAATGTCTCGATGGCCATCAGCCCCTCCCGTTCGTGAGTTTCCAGATTGATCCGCCGGGTTGCAGCGCTCGGGCGATCGCGGTTTCAGCTTCGGCTTTCGCCGCCTGCTGAATGCCTTTGCCAAGCTGCGTCGTGTCTTCTGTGCTGGCCGCGCCGCCAGCGCCTTGGGTTTGCACCGACACCGCGACGGGGAAGTTGTAGACGTTGCCGCCCCCACTCCCACCGCCGCCAATTGCCCGAACTCCCAGTTGGCCACCAGCGGTGCGGGTCAGCGGCATGATTGCCTCTGGCCCTGCCTCACCCATTACGCCGGTCTGCCCGCCAGCCATCCCGAACGATGTCGGCTTGCTAACGACGGAGTTGGTGAACGCGGCGCCATTGGCGAACATCTGGACGCCCGACGACCAGGCACCACCGAGCGCCTGCGGGAAGTAGGTGCTGGAGTAACCTGCCGAGGACGCGCCCAGATTCGAAGATGTCGCACCGGCAGATCCAGCCGCCAGCCCGTTACCACCGCCTCCGCCAGTGAAGTAACTGGTGGCCGCACCAACCAGACTGCTCAGCAGCGTCGAACTGGCCTGCCGGGTCGCGATCCGCGCCATGTCCGCCAGAATCGACTTGGTGAAGTCAGCAAACGACAGCTTCCCGGTCATGGCGAAGTTGACGACTGCGTCTTCCATCGAGCTGAATGCGTTGCCGAACAAGGTCTTTGTCTGGCCGGCGATGTTGCTCGCCGAGTCTAGGTAATTGGCCCAGGCCGACGTCGCGCCCTTGGTCCAGTCCCCCTGAGCTTTCTCGACATCGGCGTAGTTCTGCCGGATCTGATCGGTTGCGGCTTTGTTCGCATCAGCGAGCGCCTGCGATTTGCGTGCAAACTCTTCTTCGGACATCTTCCGAGATGGGTCGGACTTCTGATTAGCCAATTCCAATGCTTGCTGTGCAAACCGATCCTGCTGGCTGTTCAGTTCGCCATTCAGGGCGTTTTGCCGATCGCCTTGACCGACACCTAAGACCGCTCGCTTTCCTGCAAGCTCCAGCGCCCGCTGCTGCTGATTCAGCGCCTGGACATATTGGTCCATCGTGTAGGTCTGCTTCTTGACCCTTTCCTCTTCATTGAGGCGCAGCACTTCTAACTGACTGTCAGCGTCTTTTTGCGCTTTGACCATGCCGGCGCGCGCGTCAGCGATCTTTTGGTCGAGCTGGATGCTCTGCGCCGCAGTCGTGGTCTTTTTCGCCTTCGCGGTTTCCAGCGCAGCAATCTCAGCCTCGTACGCGCTGCTCACTTCGTCACGCTCGTTGCCAATCAACGCTTCGCGCTTCATGGCATAGTCGGCTTGAGAAACAAGCCCGGCCTTTTGCGCCGCCTCTAGTTCCTTCTGAGCGTTTTTATAGTCAGCGCTGATGGCGGCCAAGGCGTTTTTGGCGTCATTGAAGCCTGTCAGGTCGACTTGAGAAGCTGCCGATTTCGGATCTTTGTTTTTATCTTCAAGCCCTTTCTTCAGCGTGTCGTAGGCGCCCCCAGAGAACTTGCTACCGTCGTAAAATACGCCATCAAGCAACGGCGACTTCTGTCCTGTTTTCTCCGCATCCTCGTAGAGGGTTTTAAACTGCTGGTTGAGCTTATCCAGCGCGGCCTTGCGCTTATTTAGCGGATTAATGTCATCAAGCTGCGCATCGAGCGCTTTCTGAACTTCGATAGCCTTCTGATTGGCATCTGTGTTCTCACCGGTGGCGATTGCCAATTCGGTGCTTGCCGACATTCTGGCTTTGAGGCCGGCGAGCTTTTTCTCCAAAGCTTCGGTTGAGTCGTCATGCACGCCAGTGCCCAGGCCCAGCGCCGTGTTCAGAGAGCTGAGACCGTTGGAGATTGCGCCCGCTACTCCGCCACCCTTGCGGGTATCCAGAATGCGCTGAGTGATCTCGATCTGCTTGGCCAAGTCCGGGAATATTTCCGAACGGACCTCGGCGTACGCGCCTTTGATGGCTGATTTAATTTTGTCCCAGTCGCGCTCAACATCTGACAGTGACGCGCGATAGGCTTCCAATCGCTTAAGTGCGGCCTGATTGACATCTTCGCTGAGAACATCAAGCGCACGTTGGCTCTCGCCCTGATCATCAAGTGCTTTGATAACCTGATACTGCTCGAGCGTCAGCAACCCATACTGACTGCTGATCTTGCCTGCGGCTTCTGTTGCCGTGTCGCCAGCGGTGGCGAAAGACTTGGCGAGTTCGGCAGCGCCTTGGCCAGTTACTTCGCTCACGGCCGCTGCGGCTTCAGCCAGATTACGCATTTGCGTGCCGCTGGTAGCTGCTCCGGATGCAAGCGAAATAACTGCCTCGCGGGCGCCGGACAGGTTGCCGGTGACGCGCCCAGCGCCGTCGGCCATGTCCTTCAGGCTGGCGATGGTCTGCCCCGCGCCGTTCGTACCGCCATTGATAGCGGCATTGAACTCGCGCGCCTGTTTCATTGCATCGAAGTACGCGTACCCCAGACTGCCGATTACAGCGACCAAAAGGCCAGCCGGGATCAACATACCTGCGAGACTTTTCGCTGATTCACCGGCGCCAGCGCCCAGCTGAGCGATTGCGCGCGCACCACTGCCCAGATCGCCTGCCTGAATGGCATTGGCGAGCTGCATGACGTTTTCTTGAGCTTGGCGCGTGCCGAGCTTTAGCTTGTCGAATGCACCCGCGGCCTCAGTCAGGCCCGCTCGGTCCTTGCCGATTTTGGCCAGGGCTTCGTTATAGCGCTCGGCATCGACCTGCCCAGCTTTGTGCAGGTCGTTTAGCGCTTTCTCCTGAGCCTCCAGCTTCGCCAACTTGGCGGTCACTGGATCAATACCGTTGACGGTGCGCTTCAGCGCCTCAATCTGGCGATTCTCAGCCTCAATCAGCTTTTGCTTCTGGGCCAGCTCTTTGGCTTCCGCCTTTTCAATCTTGTCGTAGGCCTTACCCAGTTGGTCCTGGTACTTGGCCTGCTCCTCGATGGTGACCAAGCCGCCCTTGCGGGCGCGCTCCAGTAAACCCTCGGCCTGGATCAGCGACTCCATGCTCGAGATATTGCCCGTCATCGCCTTGTCGAGTTGACTGATGACGGAGATTTCCGCGACCGCGCTTTCGGTTGCCTTGCGACTCGCTCCGGCTTGACGATCCCTGGCTGCCGTGGACTTATCGATGCTTTGCGCGACGTCCGCTTCTGCCTGGGAAACCCTTTTACCGGTGTTGGCCAAGCCTTCGCCAGTTTTTCCCAGGTCATCAATGGCCTTCTGGGCGCCCTCTGCCGAATCGACGAGCTTATCCAGATCGTCAGCGGCCTTTGCAGCCTGCGACGACTCGACCGCAATACCCAGGGAAGCGAAATTGGTGCTCATTTGGTTTCTCTCTGTTCCGCCATCACCTGCAGGGCTTCAGCCTCCATCCGCCGGAAGTCGCTGAAAATGGTTTGTCGCTGGCTGATCGGTACGCCACACATCCGAATCACACCGGATAGAACGCTGTAGTCCATCCCTGTCGCGCCGCACGCGCCTGTGCGCCACTGGGTGCTCATGGCCTCGAAGACTTTGAAGGCCTCCCAGTTGTCCGGCCAGATGTCGACTTCCTTGTCGGGAATGTCCTGGCGCGATAAGCCGAAGGCCATCAGGTCTGCATCTGATGGCCCAGGCTCATACAGGGCGCGGGAGGCGCTTAGGAGTTTCCCAGGCGGGCTTCGCTGAAGGCTTCGGCGTAGGCGTTCAAGACTGCCTTAGGCGCCGAGTTGATCGAATTGACGAGGATGCGCACGTTTTCAGGCGTGAATTCCTCTTCAATGTCCCAGCCGACCACCACATCCAGCAACTGGTCTGCTTGCAGGGCGATCTGGGCGGCGGTGAAAGCCTTGAGATCCATGTCGCCGACCAGCTTGCTCAGCTCGTCGTGCCGCTCGTTCCAGGTGGTGTACAGCTCGGCAAGCGCGGTGCGATCCAGGTACTTGAACTCGAACTCCACCTTTTCGGCGCCATAGCCCGCCCGCTGGATCATCACCGGCGCTTTGAAGGTCGGCTTCTGAATCAACTTGAATTTGGCCATGGCTTACACCGTTGCCGCGTAGCGAGTTGGGCGACCGGTCAACGCGATGCTGATAACACGGGTCATCAGGTTGTTGCGGGACATGGTCGGCGTCGAGGTGATCGACACGTAGCCGTTGTAGATGATGCTGCTGCCGCCAGGAAGGTTGAGTCGGAGTAAGCGCGCCTGCTTGTCGTCGTCTGCAGCTTCGCAAACTTCCACGTAGGGCTTGGAAGGATCATCGGCAACGGTGATGGTCAGCGTGATCGGATTTTTGGTGGTTGGCATCTGGCGATCATCATCGTCGGCCAGGAAGCCAAAGGTCAGAAACTGCTGATCGCCGCCGCTGGAGTTCAGCTCGGTGATCTGCGAGATCTCAGTGAAACCAGTCACCTCTCGTACCGAGCCAATGCCCGAGCCGGCCGGATACTGCTGGACGTTGACGGTATTCACATTTTCCAGCGCGAAAGTGCCGCTCGCGATCTCGCCGACTCGTACGCCCCGCCCTTCGAGACGGGTCCAGCCCGAGTTGACCGCGATAACGTCGCCTTCAGCCATACCATGCGCTGCTGCGGTGGCTACGGCTGGGTTGGCGTTGGTCAAAGCAGTAAATGGGATCGCCGGGCCGTAAGTGGCAGCGATCTCGAACGTGGCGCCGTTGGGCATTTGGATGCCGGCCATGGGTGTTTCCTCTTTCAGAAATGACAAAACCCGCACAGAGGCGGGTTTCGGGGTATGCCCAACGGGCGTATTCAAGTGGCGATGTCAGCTCGATACTCGAACGACACCGGTACAGTGTATGTAGGTGGATCAGGTATCCCGGGGCCGGCATCAACTGGCGACATCGTAACGACGGTGAGGCCTGCCTTTGTGTCTCGCGCATAAAGCGGGAACAGCGTGGTCAACTCAGCCACAAGCGGGTTGGTCTTCGCCTTGCCGGTGCCGGCCGGCGCCACAATGTTGACCTGGTAGACGCCGATGAATGCGCGGTGGTCGCCGGCGAGCGTGCTGCTCGCGGTATCGCCCGGCAGCAAGAACGCCCGCAGATAGGTTTCGCCGTCGGCCGGGTCGTATTGGACGTTTTCGAACACAACCTTGATCGGCTCCGACCGGGCCTTGCTCCAGGCAATGAGCTTGGCCTCGTAGATGGAGGCAATAATGGCGTGACTCATACCCGGTTGTTCCTTGTGGCTTCGTCGACGATCTGCTGAAAACGGGCCAGGGTGACGCGCACCATGCCGCCCGGTGCCTGCTTGGAGTGGCCGTACTCTAGAGGCACCGCATATGGCAGGTTATTCACGATGTAGGCCGTCTCGCCCGCGGTGAGTGCCTGGACTTGAAGGCGCAATTTGGCCAAGGTCACGCTGCCTGCGGGATCCACTTGATCGAGCGTGCCCTCCGCCGGCGCGCCAATGGAAAGCTGCCAGTTCCCACGAAACCGCCCGCCGACGTAATCCATGCCTGCCACCAGGCCATTCACATTGAAATTCTGGTCGCGCTCGGTCTTCGTCAGAGGCTTGGCATACTTAACGCCCCGCCGGAGCTTGCCGGCCTTCGTGAAGTTCGATTCGTTGAGGTTGATGATCGTGTTGCGCACTGCGACCTTGAAGTCGTAGTCGTCGGCTGCGCGGGTGTTGGTCTGGCGGTGGGCAACGTTCGCGGCCCAGATTTCAGGATTTCCCACCGGTGACATGCGGATAACGCTGCTGCCGATCTCGATCACAATCTCGCGGATGGTTGCGTCGATTCCGTCCTTCGCTCGCTCGGCGAAGTCGCGGATGCTCTCGGCGAAGCTTCCGTTCATGCTCGCATATTTGCTCGCCACATCATTTCCTCAGCTGTGCCGTCCACGTTGCATCTGCAGGATCGGCGGACACGTTCATCACCCGCAACCCGTTGATCGTGTCGCCAATGACCGGCGCTGCAAGTACCGCCGTCGGCACGCCGCCCTCTGACACGAACAGTTCGTTTTGCAGCACCAGAAGCTTTTTGTCGGTGGTTTGGATCAGTGAGCCGTCGATTTCCTTGGACAGGTAGCTGCCCAAGACGCCGCGCCCCATGTAAGTGATGGTGGTCTCCGGCGTCTCGCCGCCCAGGTCGGGGTCATAATCGCCCGCGACCTTACGCACACCGGTCACCGGCTGGACCGCGTCAGCGAGGCCGTCAGGATCGTCGAACGCCTCAGCCATTTCGGCCTGAATCTCTTCGCGCATACTCATTATCAGATCCTTTTCAGCATCATCACGCCGGAGCGCTTGATCCAAGGCTCCAGTAGCGCCAAGGCGAAGTTCACACCCGCCGACTGATCGGTAGATCCGGCTACGTAGGTTTTGCTCACCGAAGTGCCGGACTGAGCCGAGACAGTCTTGCTCTGCACTTCCTTCTGCGTTGCTGTGTACAGCTTGCCTGCCGCCGCCTCTTTGGCGACCTGGGCGCCGGCTGTTTTAATCTCGTCCGGAACCGGATCGGGAACAGCCCGCTTGATCTTGGCCGTGAGCCAGGCGTTTGCCATGGTCACAGCAAGGACCGGATCACCGGCACCGGCCCAGCCAGGACCCAGCGAGGCATCAACGTCGGCAACGGTGATGAAGTCGGTCATGTGTTTGTCCTTATTCGGCTGGCACCAGAGCCTGCAGGTCTTCTTTCTTGGCAGCTGGGTCGAAGGCGATGCCCTTCGCCGTCAGCCAGTCTTTCAGCTCGGGGACCTTCATTTTCAGAGGGTCGGTTTCGGCATTTTCTGGCTCTTTGCCGTCCGAAACTTTGATGCCGGCCGCTTCGTATGCATCGTAAATTTCAGGCGCATCACCCTCGATGACCACCTCAGTGGCAGTGCCAATGACGCCAAAGAATTCGCTCAGCAGGCGGTAGCAAACGCCGCGCTCTTTGCCTGGTTTGTTCGTGTAGATAACTTTCATGAGTCACCTCAATGCAGCCCGGCGCCCTCGCGGACGCCAGGGTAAGTGAAGGCCGGATTACGGCATGGTGGTACCGCTGATGACGGCGGCGAATGGGACCTGCTTGCGGCTGAACACGCGCTCCCAGTTCGCAGCAGCTGCATACTGAGTCGCGGTCGGGCTGAGGTTCTGAGCTTCGGAGCCTTTCCAGCTGAAGCCAGCAGGCTGGAGGATGTAGGTCTTCCGTTCCCACAGCACCTCTGCACCGCCGCCATTACCGCCGCCCGGCTTGCGCTCGATCTCCACCGGCACCTTCGGCGTGCCTTCGCCGTAGCCGAACGCGCCTTGACCGAAGAACACCGACAGGTACTTGCCGGCGCCGTAAACCAAGCCATCGTCCATGAACACCGGCTTACCCAGGTAAGTGGCCAGGATGATCTTGCCGTCGGAGTCGCGCAGATACTCGATGAGATCCTGCTTGACCATCTGGTTCATCACCACCGAGTGCACGCCGATCGCGCCGAACTGATCGGCCGCATCGCCAGCGGTGAAAGCGGCATCCTGAAACGCGTTCGCGCTGATGGCCGCGCCTGCGTCGATCACCATGTCACCGCCGTTGTTGGCAATGTTCGAGGCGATGATGCCGCGCGCTGCACCGAGAGCGTAACGCTGCCACTGGCGAGTCCAGTAGGTGCCGAAGCGGTTGCGGATCTGCTGCTGAGGCTCGCTGTTTGCGAGTTCGGCGGTCAGGTCGGCCACGCCATAACCTTTGTTGAGGTACAGGACGCGAGCACGCATGCTGTCCTGAGTAACCTTGCCGACTTCGCCTTGGTCGTTCGGGTCATCATTACTGATGTTCGGTGCTTCATCAGCGTTGAGATCCTGCCAATAGCTGATCTCGGCGGTGCCTTGGCTGCCGGAAGCAATTGCGTCCAGAACGGGCGAGCGGGTCACGATGCCCGACTCGTAGACAGCGGTTTTTTCCGGGCTATTTACCGGCTCCAGCGAGGCGTAGTAGTCACCGACGAAAATGTCGGTCAGTTGGGTAGTTGCCATGAATTAGGTTCCTTTGGTGGCCTGGATTTTCTTGAACAGCTCGGGGTTATCGCGGGCGATCGCAGCGCGCTCGGTTTCCGTGTACTCGCCCCATTTTTTCGTGGCCTTGCCACCTTGATCGCCGGTCGGACCGGCACCCTGAGCCCTTGGCCACAGGTGTGTTGCTGTTTCACGCAGCGATTCCGCCCATTCAAGCGGTGACAGCGGGGTTTTCCCGTCTTTTCCGTAAACGACCTCGCCGTCACGGTCGGTGGCAATCGCCTCGCCGTCTTCACTGAGTTTGAAAGTGCCCCGGGCGCGCAGGATGATGTCCTCGGCGGCCTCGGGGAGCGCGCCGGCCTTGATGGCAGCAGCGCGGATGGAGTCGGCCAGCACCTTGTCGCTGTACTTGGCAGCGAATGCTTCAGCCTTGTCGGCGCGCTCGTTGGCGGCCTTGATTTGCTTCTCGGAGTCGGTGCGCAGGCGCTCGGTGCGGCGGTTGATAACCTCGTCGAGCTTGCCCTCGGCGATCAACTTCGTTTCTTCGTCCTGACCGACCTTGGCGAGCAAGCCTTTCACCGCGTCGATATCCAGGCCTTCAAACTGACCCTTCAGCTTGTCCAACTCGGTCTTGATGGTCCGGTTGGAGCCCAGCAATTCCTGATTCTTGGACTTGAGCCCGTTTACTTCCTTGTCCAGATACTCCTGAACCTTTCCGCCCAGCGCCTCCTGGAGGGCCGCGGTTTGAGTTGCGTCGAGGGTGAGGCCAGCAGCGGCCGGGTCAAATTCGAATGGCATGGGTATCCCCTGGGGATTGGTTGGCCCGCCTGACGGGCATAAAAAAACCGCCCATTGGGCGGCTTGGTGTGAATTATTTGTTTTACCGGACTATCGAGAGTCCGCGCATGACCAGGTAATCGGCGAACTGAGTCCTGCTCGGCGCATACGGTGGAGGCCGAAGCATCGCTCCTGGATTGCTCCGGAGCAACGTCACGCGCTCTCCGTCTTTCTCGGTGCCGAAGGCAGGCTCAGGGATGCCGAACCCGTTATCCGCAGCATAAAGTTCTACTGCCAGCCTGAGCTGACCCCATTCAATTTCGAACGGGACAAACGTTTCCGAAAGAATTTCCATTCCGAGCTTGCACTGGCGCCTGGGCCAAGCCATCGCCTGCGTATCTCGCGTCTTGCGCCCCTTCCATTCCATGGAGTTCATGGTGGCGGCAGCGCGCAACAGCAGAGCCCTTTGCTCGTTCTCGGTAGCAGGGAGCGGGAAGCCGTAATAATTTCGGTAGAAGACCAGTTTCTCCAACGGCACAAAGCTGTTGGCGTCTGGTCTCCCTGTTCCATCCTCGACAATGACAAGCATAGGTGCGCTCAGCCTGATTGAGCGCCGAGTGTAACGCCTGCCCGACTGAACATGTCAGGCTCAAGATCCTTGAGTTGAGCAAGGGTCAGAGGCTTGAACGACTTGTCGAGCTGCAGCTTGGCGAACTTCTCCGGCGTCAGACCCCCATCGCGGAACAACCTGGCGCGCACAGGCCCGAGCGCATGATCCTGAAAGCTCGCCGGCTGCGTTGCCAGCCACTCGTAATAGTTCAGCCTCGCATCGACCTGCGCACCGCCATTGCCTCCCACCGAAGCGCGCGTGGCGTCCTTGGCAAAGGTCTCCGAAAGCCTGGTGGTCGGCACCGTAGTTGACCGGCAGTTAATGTGTGCCGGCGGCAACGGACCCTTGCCCAAATCGAAGCGCATACCGTCAAGGCCCTTGCACTGCTGCGAGGTCTTGCGATCGAGCGTCGACACCCAGCGGTAGCCCAGCACCACGTCGCTGTTGGCTTTCAGGGTCTCCATTCGCGCCGTCGTGGCCACGTGCTGGATTGCCGTCTGCACCACAGCAGCAGCGTTGCGATTGCTCACCGCGAGGATCCCGTCCGTGAAGTTCTGCGCCGCGGTTCCGCGAATCGCCTGAATGATCTGAGCGTTCGTTTGACCCTGGCCGAAGCCAAGCCTGATGGTGTTCGTCACGCGCATCGTCTCCGTGCGCGTCCAGCCACTGACGAAACTCTTCAGCAGCTTGCCGCCGTCGATGCCTTTCACCTGTAGCGGATAGGAAAACACCGCCGCGCGGATCACTGTGTTGCTCGGCACCACCGCATCGATGGACAGCGCATTGCTCAGGCTGTTGGCCTCAAAGGTCGACTCGTACAGCGCGATATCGACCAGATCGGCCTGCACCAGGTCGCCGTAGGCCTTGTAGATATCCAGCAGCTTGCCGTCCACACGGGCCAGGAACTGCTCAAGGCGGTCCCGGCTGTAGGTGGTCAGCTCCTTGCGGGTCAACTGCACCCGCACAAGCGTGTCGATCTGGCGAAGGTACTTCTCGAACTTCTTAACCTCGCCGGCTTTAAGCCGCTCCAGCATTACCGAGTGGCGCGTCGTCTGCTCGAGCAGTTGGCTGTCCGCCTGCGCCAGGTTTGTCGATGGCATCGTCTTTATCCAGGTTGATGCCGACCGACTCGCGCTCATCGCTGATCAGGTCGGCTTCATCTTCGTATGGGCGATCCGGCAGTTTGCCGGTGGTGAGGTACTGCCAGTAGGTGTCGGCGCTGATCGTGCCAGCCATCACGCCCTTGAGCAGCTCGGCAAGCACCTGGGCATCGGCCACTGGGGTCACAAACTCAGGGCTCACCTTGAACTTGACCTGCTTGGGGTCATAGCCCTTCCACTCAGCCGCATACCGCAGACCCTGCTCCACTGCCTCTGCCACCGTGACGACAATGCTGTGCAACGTGGCGTGCTGGTCGTTCTGGCGTGTTTTGCGTGCCTCACCCGACTCGGTACCGCCGACGTCCATGACCTTGGCGCCGGCTTCAAGCGCGGCGTTCTTCTGGTCATCCATCGCCTTGCGAACGGCTTCAATTCCGGCGCCCTGGAACTCCAAGTAGCCACATTGGCCGGCTGGACCGAGGTCCCATGCTGCAGATGGTCCGGTCACGCTCAGCTCTACAGAATCATCAAGGCCAGACACCCATGGTTGCGGATGGCTGGTCTGGTGTAGCGCAGTGAAGTAGTCAGCGCTCAGCTGGTAGGACTTCAACGCGGCGCGCGCCATTGTGAGCAGCGGCACCTCGTCCACTTCCGGGGAGTTGTCGGTCGAGCCGCAATAGATCACCGGTAGGTAGGACAGGCCTTTGACCAGTCGGTTGTCGGTGCCAGTGGTACCCAGGGGTTTCTCCTCCTCGACGATCTGGCCACCTTCGTTCCGTACAGCGGTGTAACAGGTCTCGCCTTGCATGAAGAACTCACGAAACACCATGTCGCAGTCATGGCTGTAGCGGTCGCCACCCTTCTTGCGGAACTCCCGGAACACCGAAAGAACCAGGTCTTGGCGGCCGCCTTGATCAGCCGTGTCCCAGTTGATGGCGTTGCGAGTGGCGTACGTCGAGAAGTACGGTTCGCCGCGCTCATCTATGTTCACCACCAGCGGCACCCGGCCGTGTGAAATAGCCTGCCGCACCATGCGGAAGAACAGTTGCTTCAGGCCGAAGCCGTCAGAGGTGGCGTTATCCTCGATCCCCTTCAGGCCGGCGGGCAGCTCAATCTCCGGGATCAGTCGCGAAACTAGGCCCATCATCGAACGCAGCGAGTCACGCACCCAGTGTTCGTACTGAGCTCGGTTCGTGTAGTTCTCGTAGAGGTACTTGTTGCCCGCACCGTCGAGCTTCTCAGCTTCGACCATGCCGCTCGGCTTGGGCAGGTTGCGCTCGTTGCGCTTGACGGCGCACTCACCCTCAAGCGCGTCGTCCATCATCTCCCATTCGGCGATGTGCGCGTCGTAGTCGGGATTTGTCGATTGCACTGGCATCAGGCCAAGCCTCCAATTCGGCGTATTCCGCCTGTGCGTGTTTTGATCGGGTACCGCTTGGCAATGAAGTAGCCTGGGGCATCCACCAAGTGGTCATAGCCGGCCTTCTTGTCGGGCTCGCCCTTGTCCGTGTAAATCTGGCGCTCCAGGCACTGCGTGTATTTCGGACACTGGTCGACGTTGACCAGATATCGATGCTCGCCGTAGGTATTCGCGAACATCGCGCACATGGCGTTGACCCGGTCCTTCACAGCGGGATTGGTCGAATCCACCACTACGGTAAATCCAGCCTTTTTCAGCAGTGACAGGTCAGATTCGCTTGCGCTCTTGCTGCTTGTGTTCTGGCCGCTGGCGTCCGGGTAGATCGCAATGCTGTGGTCAGGAAAGCGGAGCTTGATCTTCTCGATCATCTCAGGCGTGTCCCGCACATCTGAAAACTCGCTGAGCGCCAGTGGCAGGTCATCGCGAATGACATGCACGACTGCCGCCATCTTCATGACGTTGAAGTCCATGCCGATGTGCAATGCCTCGCCGCGCTTGATCGTCTCGCTGGTCCGGTTCGTCTCACGATTGAACGTGTAGTAGACGACGCCCTGGTAGTTTTCAAAGCTCGCTTCGTACTCTTGCCGGAATGTCCGGGGGTCCATCTTGCGGCGGGCAGCCTCAAGCTCTTCAGCCGGCACGTTGCCGCCATCAAGCGAGGTGTATAGCCAGCTCTTGTGATCAGGCTCATGTCCCGGCCGGCCGTCTTGAAACGTGTCGTAGCAGTGGTTGAACCCTTTGGGCGTCCCGATACGTAACGCGTGACCGCCCTTCCGCATGCCGATGCCCGGTATCGAGTATTGGCAAGTCGAAAGCATCGGGCGGAGGACTTCTTCCCATGCTTCCCACGGGCAATCCGCCCATTCATCCACCAAGACGAAGAACAGACCGGAGCCGCGCAAGTTGTCGTAGTTGTCGAGCCCCACCACGCGCATCACATGTCCAGACTTGAGCGTGATCGAACATTCCGTTTCGTTTGGCCGGTGTGCGCGCCAGGCTTCGGGGATCGCCTGCTTCAGCCGTCGCCAGAACACTCGCTTGGCCTGCTTGAACGTCGGCGCGCCGTACCAGATCTCGTCCTCGACGCTCACGCCCCACTCAGCCGCCAGCCGCGCAGCTCGGCGCATCTCAGCTTTGCCCAAGAAAGTCTTGCCGAACCGACGGCCACACACCGCATCGCGGAAGCGCGCCTGAGGCTGGAAGCCCCAGCAGTAAATGTTCGCCTGCTTCGGCGTCAGCTTTACCGGCGGGTCATAGGTACGGGGTAGCGGGGACATGCTCATCAGGCTCCAGGGTGTACTCAGCAACGGCGTGCTGCTGGTCCGCATGGGAGCCCAGAGGTTTCTCAGGTTCAAGGCGGCGATTCACGTATACGTCGCCCACTTCTTTGGCTGCCTGCTCCAGCAATTGGGCAGTCAGCGCCATGTTCTTCATGTTCTCGGCCTTCTCGGCCATGCGTCCAAGCGCGCGAAGACGGTACGCCCGATTAGCGATCGGGATGTCGATCGTCTCTTCACGAAATCGCTTTCGGCACTCCTCGAAAAACGTCTTCCACTTTTGGCCAAGGTCCCGGCCGGAATACTTCGTTGGGTCGTATCGCTCGCATAGCTGGCGGGATACCTCGATGCCGTATTGATCCTTGACGGCCTGGCAGACCTGACTGGGAGTGTCGAAGCAGGCCAGAGCCTGAACAATAAAGGCCTTCACCTCGTCTTTCAGGGCTGCCATAGATTTGGTTTCCGTCAAGGGCTGTCAAGGATCAAGCCGACTTGAGCAGACAGGTTCCACAAGCCCTCGCAATGTTCATTTTCCCCACCTCGGCAGGATTGTTTGCAGCGTCCACCAGCTCTTGCACTTGAGGGCTCGCCCCGTACCGACGCACCACACCGACGAACTCTTCAACGTCGTGTCCGCGCATCTCAAGCTTGGGCAATCCTTCCTGGGTGAACTTGGGTGCGCCGTACTGATCCTTGGCCTGAGCGATGTGAAATAACTCGTGCTCCACCAGCGCGCAGAAGTCAGCGTCGGAACACTGGGCGCAGTAATCCGCAGCCAAGGTGATGATGAAAGCCGGCACGTCTCCGAACCAATCCAGCATCTGCTGTTCCATTCGGGCTTTCTGCCAACCACCGGCGCGGAACGCTACCTGTTCGGCCTGACCGAACACTGTGCGCCCCTTCTTCGTGAAAGCAGCAGACGCCCACATGACTCTCAAGTCCGCATCGATTAGATGGGCGTGGTCTGGGTTGTGGATGCTGCCGGTGTCGGCGAGGATTTCGGTTTGGAGCCACTCCCACACCTCAGGCGCAGGGATCAGACGAGTGCCGAAGCTGGACAACTCAGACAGCTCGAGCAATGCCGCGGGAGGTACCGGCCTATTCATGGGAGCGACCCTCTCGGTGCCAATCAACGTTCCAAAAGCGACCGGTAATCAATTGGCTCGTCAGTAGTTGATGTAAATCAACAAGTGATTACTAGTGTTCGGATTCTGTTGGAAAACGACGAAGTGCACTTGAACGACTGAATATTGCCCACTATCCCTAAAGAATTAACCACAGTGGCGATAAGGGGAGCCCAAGATGTTCAGATTCGTTGTTGTCCCTGCAATCCCTAAAGAAAAAGAATCATGGCGTTGCGGCAAACGTGTGTTCTGCTCAACCGAACCGATAGGCTTCAATATCTATGACAATGAAGAAAAATGCAGGCTGAGCACCGAGTACAGCTCTCGAGCAACGGCTGATGAAGAATGTGAGCGGCTGAATGCACCATATCTTCAAACCGATCTAGGTGAAGGACGCCATTTCAGCCAGTCATGAGCAATTCGTGAAGCTGTATTGACCATCCTGAGCCCTTGCTTTGCTGATGGCGGTTGATCGTTATAGTGGCGCGACACAATTTGCACTCTTGCGAAACGTGTCGCGACCTACTTGCTCTTCTGTGCTGCGGCGTATGCGGCCTCACACGCAAAGCCAGCTATTCGGCTTCGATCAAGCGCTTCTGCCATTCTTCCCGCTTCTTCGTCAGCGCTTCTACGCAGGTCGGCGAGCAGAACGGTAAGGTCGGTTCTTGCCTGGCTTCCGCTGGCAACCTCGGCAGCACAGGACTGTCGCTTGGCGAGGAGGTCGGTGATTTGCTGCTGCAGGCTGCGAGCCCGGTTATCAGCAACAACGACGGCAGCCGATACATGCTCAGTCTTGGCTTTCGCATCGTCGGAGACTCGGTTGATGTCATTGGTGATCTCGCGCTGAATGCGGAGCGTGTTGGTGAGCGAGTCCACGCGGGCAGTGGCGGTGTCGCGCTCGGCGGTGATGGCTGCCCGATCGTCTTTCACGCTATCCAGACGCACCGATAGGTAACCGGCGGCTGCGAGCGCTGCCAGCACCACCCAGACCCATGCCGGGACCAACTTAATCAAGGCGCTCATGGGGCCTGCCGTTCTACGGCTTCGTTGACCTTTTCTGCTGCCTTGCTTGCGGTGTCAGCGGCTTGGACGACTGAATGCGAGGCCTCTTGCACCTTCACCGCGGCGTCTTGTGTCTTCTCGGCGAGGCTATTCAGCCGGACGTCACGCTTACCCAGTGCAGCGTCATAAGCGCGGCGCACTTCGGCGAGCTGCTTGGTGTGCTCACTGCTGGCTGACCACACGCCAGCCTGGTAGCCGAGGATCAGCCCGCCGGCGAGCAGCAGCGCGGCGATCACCCATACCTCTGCCCGACGCCACCAGCGGCGAGCAATGAATTCCATAGCGCATCTGTCCATCAGTTGATGCCTCCCAGCTTGGTACGCAGGCGGGCGATCTCTTCACTCTGCGAGGTAACCGTTGCGGTGAGCTGCGCGACTTGGCTGGTGAGGGCTTCGATCTTCCCCTCCATCCGCCCTACTGCTGCGGCGAGTTCGTTGCGCTCTTTGGCGAACTGGTCAGCGCGGGCTTCAGCTTCCTTCCGCGCAACACGCTCGGAGTCCAGCACCTCATTCAGCCGGCGAAGCGTGAAAATGTCGGCGTTATCCATCGCCCTGTCAGCAGCATCCTTCGAGAGGAATTTACGCAGCCAAAGGAAGCCGGCCAGCAACACGGTTCCGGTACCGCCCAGCCAGGTAGCTGTGCCTGGGCCGAGGTCAGTAGGATCCATCGCAACTCCATCATGAAAAGCTGACCTATCAGGTCAGAGCGAATAGGTCGGCGTCCGCTGCACTCCCAGCTCGCGGCTATGGGTGTGGGGAGCCGAAAACGAAAAGCCCCTGCGTACGCAGAGGCGTGAGATGGCTATTGCAAATATCTAACGCCGCGCGCAATCGACCAATTGCAAATAGACCGACAATTAGTTGAATTCTGCTCAACACCCAACACTCACTTACCTATGAGCAAAGGAGAAAATACTCATGGGTAATACGTATGTCGTCGAGTATCTGCTCCACGGAAAACCCAAATCTTTCGTAATAAGGGTTTCGGTGATGAACAACGCCGAGGCGTGGCAGTGGGCGAGCTGCGACGCCGGTATAAGCCCAATACCCAAGTTTGGCCACCCACCAATAAAACGGTGTTCCAAGCCAATGGCGGAGCGGTATGGCGTTACTGACGTTAAGTGGCGGCAGTCTTCGGCCATCACTTGGGAAGACGCGTAGGCAACTGTTCCCCGCCGAACCGGGTGCTCTGAATTTGGGCAAGCATGGTTCGGGACCACAGAGGCCCTGAATAGGTGCGCTCGTCTTTCCGAGCTGTCAGCCAAAGACCATCCCAGCGTCGACGCCCCTTTGCATCGATCTCGCTGTTCCTGTCTCGCGCCACCCTGAAGGCATTGTGAGGTCAGAGTGCGCGGGCTGCCGGCGTTGATCCGTGCGTCGCACTATCCGGCTATCGACGTCCAGGCCTTCCCGAGGGCTGTCCTGGCTACAGGTAAATTTGAGGCACAAAAAAAGCCCGCCTTGAGGCCAGCTCTTGTACTAAATTTGAATTTCAGCCATTCAAATGGCAACACCAGCGAGGGAAGGATGCCGAAGTTACGAACCTTTGAAATCAGCTACACCAAAAACGGCGAGAGAAATACGTTCAGCGTACAAACTGAGAATTTTTACGATCACGAAGAGTGGCGTCTTGTGGCTTCACGCTTCTACCTCTCGCATTCAGATGATCAAGCGGAGGGTGAAGCGCTGCAGACGTGGAAGTCTCTGTGCGAGGATGCCGGTTATACCGACGTTACGTTTGTTGAGATTCCATAACAAAAAACCCGGCACGTTGGCCGGGTTTTCTATGTCAATCCCTAACGCGCAAGATCGACAGGATGTGTAAATATTCTCTCACTTTCTCACTCATTGCAATGGCTTTTTGCTACGCCGCGCAACTTTCGATTAAGCCCTCCGCATCGAGCAGTTCCTGCGCCGCTGTGAGCGCCTCATTCACCTGATCGTCCAGCGCCTTTCGGATCGAAGATCTCCACCGGTACCGTGTCGATTCAGGCTTGCCGTCGTTGTCCCAGTTAGTGATGTCATACCAGGCGGCAGGCAGCACCGCAGATGAGCGCTTCCCATCAGTGCCGCCAACCTGCGGTATTGCCCAGGTCAGCACGGCACACTCACGGAACCGTTGCGGTGCCGGCGACTTCACAGAACTCAGCAGCCCGAGAATCGCGCTGTGCTTGCGCTCTTCGTGTGTTGAGTATTTCGCTACCAATGCACGCCAGTGCGCCGGCGTGAGCGACTTGTGCAGGCGGCCGAACACCCAGCAGTCTTGGAGCAGCGCGGCTTCTTTGCCGACGATCTCCCCTTTCTGCTTGGCGCACTGCACCTTGGGCTCAAAGTCGCAGCCCCCTGCAGAGCTGATCGTCTCGGCGGCCAGCGCGCGGACTACGGCGGAAATCACGTTGCGATAGGTCATGCTGCAGCCCTCTTCAGTTCGCGGGTCTTGGCTCGGTATTTGGCCTTGATAGTTTTGATTTCTTCGATGGTGTACTTGCGGGGCTCATGAGGCCCTTCAAGCCATATCACGGTTTCGGCGCCGATGCGCATAACCAACCGGATGCGGTACTCGACCGCGTTCCCCGAAAGGTTGCGGTTGCACTTCACGCACTGGCGGTGGATGTTCAGCGGTTCGAATCGCAGCTCCGGACAAGCACCGACGGATCGGTAGTGGCCGGCGTCCCAGCGGCTCCCCGTCATCAGGTCGTTGTCGTTCGGCATTGAGTCGCAGCTGATGCACGGCAGTTGCGCGTCACGCAGGCGGACGTACTCGTTCACGGCGGCCTGTGCTTCTCGCAGGTGATCCGCCCTGCTCTTCAGCTTGTCCTTGCGCACCTGGATCTCGCGGCGGTCACGCTGGGCAATGGCCTTGCGGGCTTTCTCGGTGTTTGCCGGCGCGTGAGCCAGCGCGCATTTCGGGCTGCACACCACCTGCGTGGTGTTGAACATCGGCGCGAACTTCTCGCCGCAGGCCTTGCAGGTTTTCTGCTTCACATCCTTGAGGGCAGTGCGCATCAATACCGCCCTCCCCACTTGTCCTGCTCCGTCCAGCGCACATCATGCTCGGCGCCGAAGGCATGCATCAGCTCGAAAAGATCGCTGAACCACTTCTGCGACTGCTTGCGGGTCGATACGGCCATCACCACAAAGCCACCATCGAGGCCAGGCTCAGCACGCTGCTTCTCCAGAGAGGCACTGAAAAGGCACTTCCAGTCTTCACTGGTCAGCTTCTTACCGTGCCAGATGACCTGATCGGATACGTCCTTGAGCATTGCCCACATCTTGCGGTTGCAGACGTCCGGGCGTTTCTCGTCGCGGATCACCACTACCTTCGGCTTGCTCAGGTCGATGGCGTGCAAGGCGCCGGCGAGGCGATTGATATCGCTTCGGTCGCGGATTGTGTATTCGGGATTCATGGTTTCTCGCTCCTACAGGCAGAGCGCTCTGGAACGGGCGTTTCGGTCGGAATTTGGACTTGATCGCTCCCACGGGAATCTGGGTGCCCACTGCCCACAGCTGCGTCACAGTTCGCACAAACCCCGCCATTCGCATCCATGAAGCCTGCGCCGTAGCTGTTGGCTGGATGCCCGTCACCGCACGCACACCAAACCACTGCTTTGCTGAGAGCGGTATTGCGCAGCGCCTCGTTCTCCTCCTGAAGCTGGCCAGCACCACGCTGCAACAACTCGACCTGTGCGCGCAGTGCCGTGTTCTCCGCGCTGACATGGCTGAGCTGGGTGTCGATGTGCTCTTCCAGCGACACCTGATCACACTGCCAGTCGATCTCGTCGTGGAAGTAGCCGAACCGCTCGCAAAGGCTGCGGTGGAAGTTTTTGAAGCCCGCCTTAAGCTGGTCGATGTTCGCTTCCTGCCTACGGATGCGGGATGCGGCAGCGAGAAGGACAACCACGAAGGGATCTTCCCCTTCCTCGCAGGCGTTTTCCTGGAAAGACTGGGCGTTGTCGACCAACTCTTTGATCAGGTCTTCCGCCAGCCAGTCATGCGGCCCCTTCAGCGCCTCGATTTCGGCGATCAAGGACAGCACCGTTTCCGGGTCGACCTCTTCATGGAATTGCTGGAGCGCAAGTATTTCCTCGCTCTCGTCAGCGAACTTAATTGTATCTTGGGCGGCGTATTCGGCAGCCTTCTGGAGATCCGTGTAATCGGTCATGTCCGTTGCTCCGTGGTCTTCTTGCCGAACTTGGCGAGCAGCTGCGCCCGTGCCGCTGCGCCGGTGGTTGGAACGCCCTGAGTGGCCAGCAGTCGAGCTTGGCGCTGGCTGGCGAACTCCTCGGCAAGTTCCAGTTCGCTTTTTTGGCCGTCGTGGCCGATGCCCGTGGCGATCTTTCCGGCCAGTGGCTGGTTGGCCTGAGCGCGGCGCAGGATCACCTCGTAGTTGCGGTCGAATCTGGCGCGCAGGCCCTTGTCTTCTTGCTTTGCTGCGCGCAGGTCGAATAGGCCGGTAGCCTCTGCTGCGAGCTTCACCGCTTCATGGCTGTAGGCGCCCATCAGAGCTTCGAGCCAGGCATCGGCCGGCGCAGGCATGCCGAAGTCTTCAGGGCTCGGCACGCACATGGCGATGAACTCACCAACGCTCGGCGCGAAAGGCTTCTTGAGCTTGCGGCATTTCTGGATACCGAACTCGATCTGCTCCAGGGTGCGGATGCCTTCGTCGGCAAATTCCTTGAGCCACTCAGCCTTGGCGGCGTCCAGCGCTTCAGTGGACGGCCACGCTTGGCGCCACGCCGGGAAGATCCCGCGCAGACGTTGGAACAGATCGTTCACAACGTCGACCGTCTGAGTCGTCACCTGAAGAGGCGGCGTCTGTGTGGCCGGCGGCAGGTTGCCCATGGTCGCTAGCAGTTGGTTGGCAGGCTTCATGGGCTCACCACAAGCCCTTCAGCCCAAGCATTGCTTTCGAAGTCAGGCTCGGCAGGCTGTCGGCGCGGCGGGAACTGGCGGACATTGCTGGCCGTTGCGTTGTCGCGCTTTACCCACTTGACCAGCAGGCTCACCCAAGAGGCCTGCGTCTCAACGCGGCCAGAGGCCGAGTAGTGGCAGACGAATGCAGCGGTCGCTTCGCTGGTGAACTCAGCAACTGGAATCGCCATGCGCAGCGCATAGGACTTCAGCAGCTTCTGGTCGGGCACCCAGTCGAGGGTCATTTCAGTCGGCGACTTTGGGTCAACCGAATTTTCCTCACCCGCGTGTAGTGAGTTGTGTTGATCTTCTCCTATTCCCTTCCCTTCCCTTCCGGGGTCTACCGGTCGACGATCAGTCGACGACTCCTCGGCGAATTGTTGGCGAATGCTCTCCGACTGGTCGTCGAATTCAGACGGCGGGCCGGGGTATTTGAAGTTCTTTTTCTCGATCTTCTGGTGCTTCCAGCCACGGACATGGAAGTAGTTTTTCCCGGTCACCCAGTAGCTCTGGATCAGCTCGGCGCCTTCCAGCTCGCCCAGCAGATTGCTCACCTCTTCGGTGGTGATGTCGTCACCTGGAAACACCAAGGCCTTGATGGTTCGCGGTGCCAGCGGATGGTTGCCGCCGTCATCGCAGAAATTCCACAGGCCAATGAACAGCAGCCGAGCCATCGGACGGCAGGACATGACCTGCTCGCTCGACCAGAACTCGGGCTTGACGGTACGGATGCGAGCCATCATTCAACCCCCTGGATCTGATACTGCGCCCAAAGACCGGCAACCCAGTTGACGCCCTTGGGGGTGAATTTGGATTGGTTGTAGGCGTGGCCGCTGTCGCTGGTGCCGGCTTTGACTTCAAAGCGGCCAGCGTCGATGTGATGCTGATACGCCTGCCACTCGCCGCCCATGCGATACATGATCTTTTTGTCGAGCAGGAACTCACGAAAGCGCGATTCGTTGGCCTTCAGGAGCTTCGCCACTTGGCGAAACCCCTTCAGCCCAGTTGATTCGACGTAACGCTCGACAAAGGCAATCTTCGGCGCGGCCTCAATCAGGGCCTGATTGGCAGCCTGCTGGAGTTCGAACTGCTCAGCCCACGCGCGGGCGGCTGCGGCAGGATTGGAGAAGTCTGGGAGCGTAGCGAGAACCCGAGGGCCTTCCAGCTCCTTGAGCTTTTGAAGCACGGATCGGCGAACTGCTTTCGATTCGCGCATCCCTACCAGCATGCATTGGTCGAGAGTCAGGCCGTAGGTAGCAACCTGGTTACCGTGGAGGGGGGTGTAATATTTTTGCACCCCCTCCAGATCATCGCCCAGCTCGTCTTCAACCCGGGAAAGAAAATGATCGTTGCGAACCTTTGGCTCGCCGGCTTGCTGACGCGCCTCGTTGATCATGTCGCGGAGGGTGATTGTTGAAATGAAGCGCGACACGTTTTCACCGTTGCCAAATTGTGTCGCGACACTGGCCGGGGTATTGATCGTTTGGATTGATTGGTGCATGATTTGCTCCACAACGCGTTTAAGAGAGCCGGGTCACTACCCCGGCTTTTTTTTCGTCTCGAATTTGGCAGAGGCCCTCTGGATTACCCCGAAGAGTCCCTGCCAGAGGCCCTCATTGGGGTCACCAGTTGAAGGACTGGCGCCTTCTTCCTTCCCACCTCGGAAAGCGCCCCGCTCGCGATGGCGGTTTCCGTCATTTCGTTGATCGCACGGCTGAAGCTCCAGCCGTTTACGCGCATCAGTTCCTCCACTCGCTGTCGAGTACGCGGAGGCAGCCTTTCAAGCTCTACGGTCATTTGGCCCTCCAAAGGGGCTTCAGCCCGCGATATCTTCTTGTTTGTCCTGCATGAGTTCCTCGATCACGCCATTGGCCACTGCCCACTCGATGATTTCGTAGAGGTAGGTGGCGTGCTGCATACGGGTTTTGGTCGCGGCCTTACGCAGAATCCGATCAAGCACTGGTTCAAAACGAACCTTCACCGGGATGGCGCGCTTTTGATTGGGGTCCATGTACATGCTTCGATGCTCCTGGCTGTTGAAGAGAAAACAGGTGATTTGGGTGTCGGCAGATCTACGCAGCTTGGGATTTCTGCTCAGCTTTCAGCGCACCCAGGGTGATTCGCTCGATCTGGTACTGGCGCAGCTCAGGCACGTCGTCCCACTGGCGGACTGCCTCGTAGGTAACGCGCAGTGCTTTTGCCAGCGCCGAGACGGAGCCGAAATGCTTGATTGCTTGTGATTTGGTCATGCCGACCTCCTTTGCTCTTCCTCATATTCAAGCATGCTTGTGTATTCAAAACAAGCATGCTTGACAAGCACTCTTGTAGATTGCATCCATGAAAACGACTGAACGAATCACAAAACTTGTTCTTGCCCGAAAGCCGGACATTGGCGTGCGGAGTGTGAAGCGAGACATCGCGACCACCTGCGGCATCAGTTATGAGGCTGTGCGGCAGTGGTTCGCCGGCGATACCGAGAACATCAAAAACGAGAACCTGATCGCGCTTGCCGACGGGTACGACACGACGGTCGATTGGCTTTTGTCAGGAAAAGGCGACCCACCTCGGCGCAAGAATGGCGCCCAGGATCGAGAAGTTGCCGAGGCAAAATCATCCGCTGACCTAGTAAGCGCGATGCTGGCCAAGCACGGAAAAAACCTAAGCGATGAAGCTAGGACGAAGATTGCTGACGCAGTGAAAGATGCTGCCCAGCACGTAGTCCTAGAGGATGCGGCTGAGGTCGATTATTACCGTCCGGGCGCCGTGGGTGATGAGGTGTGGATCGCGCACTACGACGTCCGCGCGGCCATGGGTGGCGGCCAGATACCGCACGACTATCCCGAAGTACTGCAGGATGTTCGAGTAAGCCCTCAACATCTGCGGGAGATGGGAGTCGAGTTTAAAGAGCATTTCCACTTGAAGATGGTGACCGGCTGGGGCCAATCGATGGCCCCTACGATCAAGCATCGCGACCCGCTGCTGGTCGACATCAGCATTCGAGAATTCGTTGGGGATGGGATCTACATGTTCTCATGGGAAGGTCACCTTTACATCAAGCGCCTCCAGTGGATCGGTGATGATCAGATCAAGATGATTTCTGACAATGAAAGACATCCTCCGCAAACCATTAGGGCAGATGAAACGTTCATTCAGGCTCGCGTGCTTCTAGTCTGGAATGCACAGTTAGTTTGATTTCGATAAGGGGTGGCGCTTTGCGGAATGCAAATCCTGCACGCCAGCTATAAACGCAATCTACGACCACCGAACTTTCGATAACTATTCAGTAAGCGGTAACGCAATGAAACCACCAGTCGAGCAAGAAAGAATAAACATCGCCCTAGTCAGCGGATTGTTGGAAGTATGGCAAGCGGCAGCCACTCAGCTTTCTTTAAACGTCGAGATCACAGCCGCATTAGCTGCCCTGACCGAGGATGAAGACAAAAGGAAGGTGTTAGTAACTGAGGTTATGAAGTCACGAGATAGCATGAACGCCGCGCTGGAGAAAGTTAAAAGAGCGGTTCGACTAATCAGCCCAGAGTCACTCGGGGAGGAAGCAGATGCAACGGATTGACCTGCGGCTCCTTGATGTCCAGATGGAGCAACTGTCTCGAGCGATAGCGGAGAAGCAGAGACTTGAATCGTTACTGGTTCGAAGTGACAGATCATCGAATGTGGGCAACAATGAAGGCATGACAGAGATAACCCGCGAAGAATTCAACGCAAAACTCGAGACAATTGAAGCCCGTATGGATGCACGGGTTGAGTCCGTGTCATCAAAAATTGATGCATTCCTCACTACACAGTCTGCTGTTCAAGTTGAGCGCGATAAGGCGCAGGCAGAGCGAGACAAGCGTTTCGAGCTGCTTGCGGAGCGTGCGACAAAGGCCGCCGAAGGTGCTGAAGAAGCGGCGAAGCAGGCGGCTACAGTGAAGTCAAATTATTGGGCTGCCGTCATAGTTCAACTGCTAGCTGTCGTCGCGATTTTGGTGGGCGCATATTACGCGAACCAGGCCAACGTCTTCGGCGCAATGCAGACCACAATGTCGGCGTTTCAAGCAGGAAAGGCCGAGGTATCTCCACCGACTCCGGCATCCGCTCCAACCAAGTAGTGCAAAGCCCGCCAACGAGCGGGCTTTTTGTATCTATCAAAATGGAGCAGGCTCCTGCATCGCCACTTCAAACAAATTTTCCACCTCAGCGACTCGCTCCTCCTCGCCTTGAGGGTCCCACCTAAGCGTCACTGACTCGTCATCGTTGAACGTCATGTCGATGCACTCTGTCTCTGACAGCAATCCCATCACCTCCTCCCACTCCCTTTCTCCATCCGTGTCCAGCCGATGGATCGTCACCCATCGCTGAATCTGCGCGACCGGGTGATTGATCATCGACGACACCCTGAGCGATAGCCGCTCCAGGCCGGTTAACACTTGGCGATCCTTCTGCGACCGGCTCTTTTCTTGGCTACTCATACCCAACTCCTGACTACTGGATGTATATACAGTATTAAAAATTAATACAAGCTTGCTTGCATTCAAAACACCAGCATGCTTTTATAAATGCAAGTCCACTTGCACTTGGACAGGGCCTCAACAGACCCGCCGCTCTTTAACAGTCAGGAATCTTCGCGGATCGATCCCCGGCAACGGGCATAGCGCGAAACACAAACTTCGATCCCCATGCAGGCTCTGGAACCTGCCGGACTCCCCATATGGGAGGACGCCAAACCATGCAAGCCAGCCGGCGAAGAACACCGAACAAGAAATGTGTGACGCCGGCCAGGTGGGGAAACCGCGGCGCCAAGCATGGGGCGGAGAAAGACCAAAGATTTACTGATGCCGCTTCGATGAGGCGGCATTGGAAATCAACGGAGGGGCAACACGATGACCGAGGCAGCAGCTACACAAACGAAATGCACGTATTGCGGTAAGCCAGCCGAAACGGTGGTTCGCCGCAACATCCACGACCGAACCCGCGACCCATACACCAACCGTCAGGTGCTTCGCACTCGAGAGTTGCCGTTTTGCAGCGCTGAGCATGCAAGCAACTACCAAATGGGCTGCGAAGGCTGACCGGGCCTTTTCACTGATGCACCTGGTGACGGGTGCATTGGGAAAACAACCGGAGCAACAAAGTGGAAATGACTGGTGACAACGCTACGGCGGATGGAGTGACCCTGTAGATGGGACCTCGCAACAGTCAGATCGATCAGTTCGCCCACTTGCCAAGCCGTAAAAAATCAAGGCTGGCCCGATCCTCTCTATGAGAGCGCATCGGGGTGTGATCTGAGGCTAAGTCTCGGGCAGCGGATGTGCCAACCGGTCGCCTTCAGGGCTACCCCTTCCGCCGAATGCCGGTTGAGCCCCGGCCAGATCACAACCCGATGCGGACGAAACTGCGGCCTATAACCGCCCACCTGCATCAAGTCCCGTAGAGCCCAGTAGCACAGGGACTCAAAACCCTGGACCACGGCCAGCAGAGGCTGGCGCCGGAGACGTAACCGGCATTCCCCCCTACACAAGTACGAATGCACTCCCCTCCGCGCCCAACGGCAACCAGCGGAGCGGATGAGTGCATCCGAGTTTTGTTGGATCAACACCCGCCACCACGGAGGCGACCATGGCAACCAGCTATGCAGACAGTGCGCAGGCCCGAGAGTGGGATCGGCGCTTTGATGAATGGGGGCGCCCCAAAGCGCCAAAGGTTGAAGACTTTCACGACTACGAAGCCGCTGAGCAGGAGCGCACAGAGCGTCAGGCGCTGATGGCAGCTCAAGATCTGGTCGACCGCAAGGCGCGGGCCAAGCGAGTCGCGGCAGCAGTGGTCGCCTATGGCGAATTCTGGGGGCTCAAATGAACATCCAGCAGCGTGACCATCAAACGGCGGTGACCTGGATCGAGGGCGAGATCAGCAACATGATCCGCGACCTTGGCAAGCCCAACGCCAGCGCCGCAGCGACATCCTGCATCACCCTGGCCTTCATGCTTCGTGCCATTGACGACGCCGAGCACCGTCACTACCGCGCACGCATCGACCAGATTTACGCCACCTACAACGCCTCCGCCTCGCAAGGAGCTGCAGCATGACAACGCCTCCAGTAAAAACGTCGGTCGATGAGCAGCTCGACGATATCGAGCGCCGCATCGCGATCCTCGGCTTCGGCCTGCCCTTCAACGAAGTCATCGGCCGCAAGCGCGAGGATCTGGTCGACAGCCTCCCGCAGCGGCTGTCGGTGACCATGAAAGGCGGACGCATCGCTGTGAGGGCTCGGCCATGAATCTCTTGTACTGGATTCTCGTTGTGATTCTTGTAGCCGGCGCAGGCGCCTACGGCATTGTGAAAGACGGCTCGGGCACTTGCCAGGTGCCGCGCTCCACCACCTACAACGTGTTCCGATGACCAGTCTTCAGCGGGCGCGCCGCATCCTGATTCGGCGCGGATCGTTCCGAGTCCTCTCGATTTACACCTTCCTGATGCTGCTCAGCGCCCTCGCCGACCGCATCACTCAATAGGAAATACCGATATGCCACTCGATCCTCGGGCGAACGCCCCCGAGCGCATTGCTGCGCCTGCTCCGCTGCCTCACGTCAGCCGACGCGCACTCAAACGCGTGAAGAACCCAATCCCCGCGCCAGCGGACTGCCGCTATTGCGGTGATGACGTGCACCTGGTCTGCAACTCGGAAATTTACCGAGGTCGCAGCTTCGGCGATTGGCCCTACGCCTACCTGTGTCGAGGCTGCCGCGCTTACGTCGGCCTGCATCCACAAACGGATATCCCGCTTGGCACGCTTGCCGACGATAAGTTGCGAGTTCTGCGGAACCGAAGTAAGGCGGCATTCCACGACCACATGAAGAAGGCCGGCATGACTCGAACCGGTGCTTACCAGTGGCTGGCCGAGAAGATGGGCATCGATGTAGGTGTCTGCCACTTCGGATGGTTTGATCATGCCGAATGCCTCGCGGCGGAAAGCATCGTAGAGCAGTCGGGGCCGCAAACAGCAATGGCAAAAGCATTCGCAAAAGCTAAATAACCCACGCATTCAATCGCTGCGCATGTCGCGGCAAGGATTTACCGTGAGCGCAGTAATGAAGCAGGAAGACCAATTGCCTGCGATGTCTGAGGCGGCACTTGTTGAGGTGCTTAGCAACAGCCTCTACCCAGGCGCAGAAAAGAACTCGGTGGTGATGGTGTTGGCTTACTGCCAGGCCGCGCATCTGGACCCAATGCTGAAGCCTGTGCACATCGTGCCGATCTGGAACACCAAAGCGAAAAAGATGCAGGACACGGTAATGCCCGGCATTGGCCTTTATCGCATTCAGGCCGCGCGCACAGGGCAGTACGCAGGTATCAGCGATCCTGAATACGGACCGCCAATTACCGCAAAGCTGGGCGGCGTGGACGTCACCTATCCAGAGTGGTGCCGGGTAACCGTCAAGCGCCAAATGTCGAACGGCCTCGTTGCCGAGTTCACCGCAAACGAGCGCTGGCTTGAGAACTACGCAACGGCCGGCAAGGACACGATTGCCCCGAACACAATGTGGAAGCGCCGCGCCTTCGCCCAGCTCGCCAAGTGCGCTGAGGCTCAAGCGCTGCGCAAGGCATTCCCTGAGGTCGGATCAGCGCCAACCGCAGACGAGATGGAAGGCAAAACATTCGAAGAGGCGCCGCGCGACGTGAGTCCGCAGCGGCAGCAAGAGCCTGAGCCCGAGGCTCTTCCGCCCTACTCCGATGATCTCCTCAAAGAGAACATCGCCAAATGGCAGCCACTGGTTGATGCCAACCGAACCAGCCCAGAACACCTGATCGCGACCATCAGCAGCAAATACACGCTGAGCCCGGCCCAGATCGAAAAAATCCAGAACCTCAAAGCCATCGACGGAGACGCAGCATGAAAATTCACAACGTAGCTCAAGGCTCCGCCGAGTGGCACGCGCTGCGCGCTCAGCACTTCACCGCCTCCGAGGCGCCAGCAATGATGGGCGCTTCGAAGTACCAGACCCGCACCGACCTGCTGACCATGAAGAAAACCGGCATTGCGCCGGAGGTCACTCAGGCGCAGCAGTACATCTTCGACAAAGGCCACGCAACTGAAGCGCTTGCCCGGCCACTGGTTGAAGTCATGATCGGCGAGGAGCTGTATCCAGTCGTGGGCACCGACGGCAATCTGCTCGCCTCCATGGACGGCGCGACGATGCTGGGCGAGACCCTTTTCGAGCACAAGCTTTGGAACGAATCATTGGTCGCCCAGGTGAAGGCCGGCGAACTGGATCCTCATTACTACTGGCAGCTTGAGCAGCAACTGCTGGTGAGCGGCGCCGAGCGCGTGATTTTCGTGTGCTCCGACGGCACCGCCGAAAACTTCGTGCACATGGAATACCGACCTGTCGCCGGCCGCGCCGCGCAGTTGGTCGAAGGCTGGAAACAGTTCGAGGCCGACCTGGCCAACTTCGAAATGGCCGAAGCGCCGTCGATTGTAGTCGGCAAGGCGCCGGACGAGCTGCCAGCGCTACGCATCGAACTGACCGGTATGGTCACCGCGAGCAACCTAAAGGTGTTCGAGGATTCGGCTCTCGCTGTCATCGACTCTGTGAAAACCACGCTGCAGACCGACCAAGACTTTGCCGACGCCAAGAAGGCGGTCAAGTGGTGCGGCGATGTCGAAGAAGCGGTTGCGGTGGCGAAGAAACAAGCGCTCTCCCAAACCCAAAGCATTGACGAGCTTTTCTCGTCTCTTGATCGAATCAGCGCACATGCTCGCGAGACGCGCTTGAAGGTCGACAAGCTTGTGAAGGCTCAAGAGCTGCTGGTGAAGACCAACATCACGCAGAAGGCTGAGCAGGCGTTGGCGGATCACGTCGCGGCCATCAATAAAACACTGGGCCGGGTAACGCTGCCAGCGGTTGCTTCCGATTTCGCCGGCGCGATGAAGAACAAACGCACCATTGCCAGTCTGCAGGACGCCGTCGATACCGAGCTGGCTCGAGCAAAAATCGCCGCGAGCCAGTCAGCAGATGCCATTCGCTTGAATCTGACCAGTCTGGCCGAGCTCGCGCCCGACCATGCATTCTTGTTCAACGACATCCAACAGCTTGTTCTGAAGGCCAACGACGACCTGGTCGCGCTGATCAAGGTGCGAATCTCTGAGCACCAGAAGGCTGAGGAGCAAAAAGCCGAGGCGCAGCGCGAGCAGATCCGACAGCAGGAGCTGCAACGGATTGAAGCTGAGGCGAAAGCCAAGGCCCCTGTTGAGCCTGCACCAGTCGCCAGTCCAGCACCGGTAAAAGCAGCCTCGCCTGTTCAGTCTGCCTCGAAGCCAACGACCACAACTGCGGCGCCGACGAACCTGCAGGCCGAAGTGTTTGATCTGGAAGAGCTGATCAAAGCGGTTGCTTACGGCCAAGCGCCAATCGCGGTGCTGACCGTGAACTGGGAAAACCTCGACGCGCTGGTCGCCGATCAGGGCAACAAATTCAGCATGGCCGGCGTGAGGCTGGTAAAGGTGGCAGCATGATCAGCAACCACCTCAACCTCGTCGAGCAGCACCGACCGGACGCCGAGTCGATCGCTGAGCGAATCGCGCAGTACCTGGCCGCCGGCGGGCGGATCGACCAACTGAAAAGCCCGCCGCGCAATCCGCTGCCACCGTCCCGCTCGAAGAAAATAGACCCTGAAACGGTCCTCAAGCGCCGGCCGAAGCCGATATCGGCAGCCGAACGCAAGGCTCTGCGCAAAATGGCGGACTCGCTATGAGATCGAAACGCAAACCCAACAACGGTTTCGCCCGGGCTGAACGCAGTTGCCGGGCGCTGCTGCGCACCAATCACGTCGCGGTGGTGAACATCGACCCCAGCGGCAGCCAGATCATGGCGAACTGGAAGAGCTGCCGGCAGATCCGCAGTCTGGCGATCGCCAATGCCATCTTCGATTTCTCGTACCGCTGGACGATCTACATCGCCGCCATGTGTCGTGACGAGCGCGGCGCCGAGTACATCAAGTCGGTGGAGATCTCACCCGAGGGCATCTACAAGGTCGAGCACCTGACCGATGTCATCGAGCATTACTACCTGGAGCTGCGCAACAGCGCGAACCCGACCCACCTGGTCGCGTCAGGCTGGATCGCCATACCCGACGAGATATCGATGGACGAAGCCCAAGCCGCGAAGCTGTTCTACGCCGCCGGCGCCTGGCATCAGGTGAAGGTAGCAGCGTGAGACGATTTCGCACCCAACAACGCAAACGACAGACCTGGCTGGACTTGCCGGCCAGCGGAATTGAAGAGGTAGGCCATGGCCGAAGTACAAGAGCCGACGAAGGAAGCCATCAAGCAGAAGAAAAAACGCGAGAAGGCAGCGGCAAAGGACGCTGCATTGGGCGTCGAGAAGTTTACGGTTGAGGTGGCTGGGGTGTTCAAGCCAGACCTCAAGCGGGTCATGGCAGCCCACGGCATCAACAATCAGCAGGAGGTTTACCAGCTGCTGTTGATGAACCTGATTGCCGCCAACTTTGAAACCCAGGCCCAGATGCTGCGCTGTGTCACGACACCTTTTGTTGTTACTGAAAAGGTATCACGCATCATTCAGGCAGCCGGCATGAAGTCGCTCGTTGAAAATCCGCCAGAGCCTGAAGACGAAACGATCTATAAAAATAATTTCTGAAGTTTTGATGGGACAGGGCTATTCGAAAGTAGATTTACATTGTCCAGAAGATCGTCTCAACTTCAATGACGATGATATTTCATGAAACCTTAACTGGCCCTCAACATCACAATCTAGAGCTAAATATTTTCCAGATACAACACGCACTAGAACCCCAATCACCCGATTTTTTGAATCGACAATCTCAGTAGTTACCTCGCGGGCATTCTGAACATCGCCAGCTCTAGCTTTACCAATCAAGTACGGAGATATACAAAGTACCAAAATAAGTCCAAAACTTATATTATATAGGTGTAAGGCTGATCGTGAAGGATAGACATGGCCGTGCGCAACCCATGCGGCAAAAGCTGCTCCAGCCGATCCCACCAGCACTCCTGTCATTGCGTAAAGGTTGACACTAGGAATAAATAAAACCGTCACCAAAATTACTACCAAGGAACTTATCACGACAAAACCAGACAAAAAAAGCCTTTTGTGACCATCACTAACTCTTTCAAGTCCAAAAAAATATGTTGCAAACAAGACCAATAACAAACTAGTTAAAGGCAAGCCTTCGCTTATAAAAGCCTGAACATCTAGCATGTCGAAAAGCCAATCAGCATGAAACGCACCGTAGAAAGCTACCATTTTAAATAAGCCAGACATATACGACATTGCCAATATAACGCCTACACCTGCGGCTGCCTTACTGGCACCATCCAAAACTGCGGGAAGTTTCATTTAAATTTAGCCCGAAAAATTCATCGAATCGATAACTATACCGGCAATCCGCCATTGCGCCCATCTATTAGGAACGGGATTGCAACGGTATCGAGATCTCGACTGCGGATAACATCCGATGCATTAAGGCCGGCATACCGAAGGCCCAAACCCCACTTCTACGAATCACGCCAGCCGGCGAGGATCCCCTATGTCCGCACAACAGATCGACGAAAAGAAACTCGAGCGCGCGATCCGCAAGATCAAGCACTGCCTGGCACTGGCCCAAAGCGCGAACGAGAACGAAGCCGCCACGGCGTTGCGCCAAGCACAGGCGCTGATGCGCGAGTACCGGCTGACCGATATGGATGTGAAGCTGAGCGACGTAGGCGAGGTCGAGTCAGACCTACACCGCGCCAAGCGCCGGCCAGCATGGGATCAGCAGCTGAGCATCGCTGTAGCGGATGCATTCAACTGCACGACCCTGCGCCGCAGGAAGTGGAGCTCGGCAAAGGGCCAGGTGATCGAGTGCGCGACATTTGTCGGCGTCTCTCCTGCTCAAAACATCGCCTTGTATGCGTATGAGTCACTGCACACCAAGCTCACCCAGGCGCGCAAGGAGTACTGCTCGGCAGTCAGGTCTGGAGTTCGTCGCAGTGACTACTCACCCCAAACCGCTGGCGACCATTTCGCGCTGGCGTGGGTATGGGAGGTCCAGTCGAAGCTGAAGGCGCTTGTGCCTCAGGCTGATGATGATCCGATCGGCCAGTCCGCCACCGGCCAAGACCTCGTCGCGATTCAGGCGCAGGACAAGGCATTGATCAGCGAATACCTCGCCACTCAGGACATCAGAGAGTCACGGAAAAGCAAGGGCGTCGAGCTGGACATGAACGCCCAAATCGCCGGGATGCTTGCCGGCCAAAAGGTGGAACTGCACGCCGGCATTGCACGCGGCGGCGAAGACATTCTGGCCCTATCCGCAAGCGCCTGATCCACCACCCTCCACCGGCCGGGCATGCCCCGGCAAGGGGAGCCTGTGCCGTGAAATCAACCGACTTATGAACTAGGGCAGCACCTTAATGCTGCATCAGCCGTCCAGTGATATTGCTATCGATCAGCGGGATGATGCCGCTGCCCTGCTGATCGGCCAGCCACCGCCGTGACAGATAAATATCAAACTTCAGGATGTTTCGTTTGAGTAGTTCTGTTGCTGTTCCAGTAATCCGGTACCGCCCGCACTCCGGGCACGGAATTTCCTCGCTGTCTGGCAGCACAACTGGTGCAACGCTATTTCCGCAGATGTAGCAGCTCATGGCGATCCTTCTTGAGTAATCGCGGAACTGTACCTGATCCATTCACCTCACTCCACCGCCCGGGCGCGGCCCGGCAAGGACTCACCATGCCCACAGACAACATCCGCAAGGTAGTCACCGATTCACTGGTCGGGATGATCTCGGCCGTAACATCGATGACCCCGCCGGCGAACGAACCGTTGCCCGACTTCATTCAAGGCCCGATTGACCGTGCGGTTGAGCGGATCAGCGCCGCTGTCGCACCTGACGTAACGACCGCGTGCTCTCGTATCAACCGCCTGTACCTGGCCGGGCCGATGACTGGCTTCGAAGACTTCAACTTCCCCGCCTTCAACAAGATGGCCGCCGAGCTACGCGCCCGTGGCTACGTTGTCGAGAACCCGGCAAAGCATGGTGTCGTCGACGGTGCCGACTGGGCCGACTACATGGCCTACGACCTGACCCGCCTCGGCCTGTGCGGTCAGGTCGCGGTGCTGCCTGGCTGGGAGAACTCGAAAGGCGCCCGGCTCGAAGTGCACATTGCCCGCGAGCTCGGCATGAAGGTTGTGAATGCCCATGATCTGGTATCGATGGAGATTGCAGGATGAGCAGTCAGTGGAAACTGGTGCCGGTTGAGCCTACGCAATCGATTCTTGACGCGATGACGACCGAGCGGAAGAAGGGGAATGGGGTCTTGCAGATGTGGTTCGAGGCGATGGCCGCTGCACCCCCGCCGCCACTCGAGGCCGAAGGAGTAGATTTCGGGATCGATGGGCGATCTGTTCGCGTTTCGCAGGAGGCTTACTCGATCTTCCTTGCACGTGAAGCGGCGGCCCGGGAAAAAATCGAAGCCCTGCAGCAGCGCCTGAACGCAGCGGATCAGCGGATTGATGACTTCGCCTGCGGCGAATGCGGGTGGCACCGCGAAGAGGACAGCGGCATCTGGAACAGTGGCTGCGGTGAGACCTGGTCATTCCATGAGGATGGGCCGGAAGAAAACGGCATGCGCTTCTGCCATTCCTGCGGGAAGCACCTGGTGGTTGAGGTGGTTGAACAGGAACAGGATGACGACTGGCATATGAACCCGTGCAAGCAGGGTCATCGGGATGTCGGCGCGGCCGGCGGCGTTGCGCAGTGTTACACGTGCGACGAAAAGATTGAGGCCGCAACCACTAAGGAAGCCTTCGAGCAGTGGAATGAATACCATACCGCTGCCTCTCTAAAGTCAGCCGAGACAGCGGCCAATTAAATGACTCGACGCGAGCCTCTTCGAGGACTGCGTTCAGTTTGGGAGATTGGCTTGGACTGGCTCGTCATTGCAACGAACTCATTCGCTCTCTGAAAACCCCAGGCCATGGCCTGAGTCATCGTTTCGCCGGGTCGGGAATCGTAGGCTTCCTCGAGCAGCATCGTTCCTTGTTGGCCGTATACGCCCAGAAAAAGCTGCGTTTCGCCGGTCTTCGAGGTGCGAACCTGAACGTTCAGCAGCGTACCATCTGATAGTTTCTCGTCTTTGTGTCGAAAATGAATTTCAGGATCAGCCCAGCTCCAATAAACGCTGCCACGTTTGCGCATTTTCTGACTCCAAGTTCAATGCGCAATTATGCATCAAATGATAGTCGACATTCCATCGCCCAAAACTGCCAAAATCGGTGATATTTCCCGGCGCAGCGCAATTCGGTTTAGGAAGCGTCAGAGGCCTTATTGCTGTCTACAACCTCAAACCAGGCCGCGTAGGAGCACTTCTGTCTGGCAAGCGCGTCATCCCAGATCTTGCCGCTAACTTCGCCCGCGACGACAAGAAGCATCAGATGGTTGTTAGTGGCTTCGAGGTCGAGCAGAAAGTGGTGAGCTTTGAATCGAAAATCTTCATTCGTAAGCATTTGAACACGCACGCCCAGCAGGACTGACTCGGAAATACGAGCCGATATTCCTATGAATAGCAGTATGGCACCCCGGCCTGCTGTTAGATACAAACAACCCCTCCCCCCGTCAAAGTCAATCCTTAACGCTCACTACCGCGGTATGAATTCCAGGAAAACGGCGAAGAAGCGACGACCACTCTTCGAGAACAGCTCGCTGTCGAGCATCAGCAGCGTTCCAGTCAGGACCAAATGTGTTGTTCTCCTTCATCATTCGGCGCATATCCCCAGTGGCGATCTCATATTCGCGATGAATCGCCAGCGCCTTCTCCACAAACACTTCTCGTGGATCCATTGGAAACCTCCAGTGATAAGACGGAAGTATCTCCCACTTCAAAGTCAGCCGCTATAGCGGCAAGGACGACCCATGTCTCAAATAAAGGAACGGCCGATCCTGTTCTCAGCGCCGATGGTGCGCGCCATTCTGGATGGCAGGAAGACGGTCACGCGCCGGCCGATGAAAGGCTCCGCCCTGAAATGGCTTGAAGAGTTCGTGCCGGAGTTCGTATCTCATTCGGCCAATGGCCTCTGCCCATTCGGTAGGCCCGGCGAACGGCTGTGGGTGCGCGAGGCTTTCGGCCTACAGGTTCGTCACTACGGCGGCGGAACGGGCGAGCATATCGTTTACCGCGCCACCAACCCGAACGCCATCTACTGCAAGTCGGCAGAGGGTCGCGAGTATCCAGTGAAGTGGAAGCCAAGCATTCACATGCCCAGGCACTCCAGCCGCATACTGCTGGAGATCACCGACGTGCGCGTCGAACGCTTGCAGGACATCACGTACGAACAGGCCGCAGCCGAGGGGGTGCATCGCGGGCCGCTCCGTGAATGGTGCGCGAGCGACGAAGGCGGCGCCTGTCACAAATACCCGATACCAGCATTCCGCGACCTTTGGCAATCCACCGGCGGCGACTGGGACGCCAACCCGTGGGTCTGGTGCGTTTCTTTTCGGAGGGTCGATCCATGATCACCAAGTGCTTACTCGGCTGCACCCTCTTCTTCTGGCTTCCATTGGTACTGACCATAAAGGCGGTGATCGGATGAGCGACCATTCAAAACTGAAACAACTGGCCGAGGCTGCCACGAAAGGCAAGTGGTGCACCGATGGCGAGCGACAGGTCATGTCGGCAGAAAGCGACCAGTTGAACAATGGCTTTGTGATTGTCGATTGCCAGGGGCCGGACAAGTTGAAGAACGCGGCATTCATTGCCGCCGCCAACCCTTCCGCAGTGCTGGCACTGATCGCAGAGAACGAAGCGCTGCGCGAAGACCGCGACGGCCTACTCGAAGCAGGAGCGCACTTACTATGATCGCCCTCGCCTGGTTCGCCTATATGTACTGCTACAAGGGGCCGCGGTCATGACCTCAGGCTTGCTTATTCGCCTTGGCCCATCCGCACACCATCAAAACCAAGCCGGGAATCCATAAGGCAGGCGCGGTGATGGCAACGCCACAAACAGCCATCGGTAGCCCAGTCAGAAACAACGGATTTCGAAACGCCTTTTCCATAGCAACCTCTCCTTAAGAATGTCTCTCATTAAATCACAATGCCTGCCGGTGTACGGCGGGCGAGGTATTCGCATGTCCGGAATAGAACGAATCATTGAAGCCTTGACGGCGCCGCCTCCGCCGGCCGCCGAAGTGGTGAGCCTCGATCGCGGCACGGTCGAGCGAGCGTTGGCCTTGTTGGAGAGCCATCCAGATATTGCCCAAGGCGGCCCCTCGCTCTGTCAGGAGGTCTGCGCTTTCCGACAGGCAATGGCGGAACCAAAGGTCGAGCTTTGGGCAATCCACAGTGTCGGGCCTGGTGAGCAATACCCCCGCCTCAACAAAGAAGATGCCGAGCAAAAAGCAAAAGAACTGCGCGAGCTGGGGGAACGCATGAAGCAGGAGCGCATTGCACGGGGTGAAAGCGTCGAGCATTGGCAGGATTGGGTAACGAACGTTATCCCATCGCCTTGGGAACCCGCCGAGCACTTCGAAATTCTGGCAGAAGAATGCGTGGAAGACGCTGACCATCTCCGCCAGGCGCTCATCGAGCTGAAAGACCAGCGCAACGAAATCGTCGAGGTGCTAAAGGGCGTTGAAAAACGCTGCGAACGCATGGGCTACGTCGGCGTTGATGGCCAGTACCTGAAAGTCGTCCGCGCCGCCATCGCCAAAGCCACCGAATAACCACCTTCTGCCGCCACGCGCGGCATGGAGCATCACATGACCATCCAGTTTCTATCTCATGAGGAGGTTTGCGAGCTCACAGGCGCGCGGACCAAGGCAGGACAGATCCTCAACCTGAAAAAGAACGGCGTCCGCCATACGATTAAAGTGAACGGCTGGCCGAGCGTCACCGCGATGGCTGTCACCGCCGTCGGTGCATTTGAATCTGAAAAGCCTGTATGGAAATCACGTAAGGCCAGCTGACATGGGAAGACGACCAAGTAAACCCGGCTCGATCGCCAGGCTGCGGGAACGCAAGAAAGCCAGCGGCCGGGTGTTCTACTACTACGACACGGGCGGCAAAGACCGCAAGGAAATTCCCCTGGGCAGCGATTACGGCTTGGCGATCATGGAATACGCGAAGCTTGAGCGTGATCGCACCGCAACTGACCTGGTCGCCAAGGTCATCACATTCCGCTACGTCGCCGAAAAATACATGGTCGACGTCGTACCCACCAAGGGCACAGCCACCCAGGCTGACAACAAGCGCGAGCTGAAAAACCTGATAGCTTTCTTCGACGACCCGCCCGCGCCGCTGGAAACAATCGAGCCGTTGCACGTCCGGCAGTACCTGACATGGCGCAAGGCCGCGCCGGTGCGCGCGAACCGCGAGAAGGCGCTGCTCAGCGCCATCTGGAATTACGCTCGGGACAAGGGTTATACGTCTCTTGCCAATCCATGCGCGGGCATCAAGGGCAACAAGGAAACTGGCCGGGACACCTATGTCGAGGACGCGTTGTTCAAACGTGTGCACGACAAAGCAGATGTGGGCCTGCAAGACGCAATGGACCTGGCCTATCTGACCGGGCAACGGGTGACCGATACCCGGCTGATGGACGAGCGCGACGTGCGCGACGGGCAGATCTGGGTTCTGCAGGGCAAGACAAAAGCGAAGCGTCGGATTGAGATAACGGGGGAGCTGAAGGTTTTGATTGATCGAATCATGTCCCGGAAATCAGAACACAAGGTCCGCTCGACGCGGCTGATCGTTACAGAGGACGGCACACCGATGACAGTGGCGATGTTGCGCAGGAGATTCGACTTGGCCAGGGAGGCGGCCGGCGTGCCGAAAGCTGAGTTTCAGATGCGCGACTTGCGCGCCAAGGCGGGTACCGATAAGGCGGAATCCAGTGGTGATATCTTGCAAGCGAGAGATCAACTTGGGCATACGACGGTGGTTATGACCGAGCAGTACATCCGCAATCGAAAAGGCAAAAAGGTCATGCCCACCAAGTGAATTGCGGACCAACTCCAAAATAGCGGACCAGAAACAAACAAGGTCTTGCATCAGCTTTCGCCCGCAAACCCTTGATTTAAGATGGTGCCCGAAGCCGGAATCGAACCGGCACGCCCTTACGAGCGGGGGATTTTAAGTCCCATGCGTCTACCAGTTTCGCCATTCGGGCGGTAGCGCGGTATTGCTCTGTTCAGCCTTGCGGTTGGATCCTCACAGGATGACCGCTTGAAAAGCCGAGCGGGGAATATATACATCACGTCCCGGTGAAGCAAGTTTGGAGTGCGCGATTTGAGAACTAAATATCGCTGACCGCGGAAAATTAAAAAGCCCCAGAAATCAGGGAGCTACGAAGTTTGCTTGAAGTAGAGGCCGAGGTAACTGGCAAATCGCAGCAACCAGACTGGAAATTGTGGCGATAAACTCAAAAGATTCAGATGCTCACCATCACCTTGGCTGCACGGGTGACAGATGTTTCATCGATTGAGATTATGAGCAGGCAACCCAAGTTTGGACGGGATGTCTACGCTAAAGGTTGGCGCCGAAATCAATAATCAAAGGGTATCAGCACGCCCCCCTTCAACCACGATCACGCCTCACAGAACGTCACCAGAGCAGAGCTCAGGGATGTACAAGCAATCAGGAGATTTGATTCCATGCAAATGAGTGACACCGTTCTAAAAGCGTCTTTAAGCCAAGAGGAGCGCTCGGCGATCGCCGAGATCGAAGCGACCACCAATATCCTGCAGCTTGTCACCCGCCTGACCGGTACACGCTTTGCCGGAATCGCAAAATTCACTGAAACAGAGTGGATCGTCTGTTCGGCGTACGATCCGATTGAATTGGGAATAAATGTCGGCGATACGCTGGATCTGGAAACCACCCTTTGCAGTGAGTTTCGACGAAATCCTCAAGCCCTCTTCCTTCCACAAATCAGCAAGGATGGACGACTTTCGTCACGTCCTGTGGTGAAGCAGTATTCAATTGAAAGCTACGCAGGCGCGCCTGTTTTCCTGCCGGACGGAAGACTCTGGGGTGCCCTCTGTGCTCTGGATTCAAGGGCCGTTCTGTTTGATAACCCGGATCTTGCGGACACACTGACGTTATTCGCACGCCTTATTGGCTGCATCTTTTTCTCGAATCTGACGGTGGAAGGTGCCAGCCATATCAAGACCGGGGCGTGTCTGACTGAGTGACCCTCCATAAACGATGCGGAACACCACACTTTTTCCACAAGCAACAAAAAACCCCGTAGATCATTGATCTACGGGGTTTTTGATAGTGGAGGCCGAGGTCGGAATCGAACCGGCGTAGGTGGATTTGCAATCCACTGCATAACCATTTTGCTACTCGGCCTCAAAGTATTTGCTGTCAGTAGCGCAACAACAAACACTGTACAAATTGGAGCGGGAAACGAGACTCGAACTCGCGACCCCGACCTTGGCAAGGTCGTGCTCTACCAACTGAGCTATTCCCGCTTGGTGTGGCGCATTCTATAGAATTAAGAAGCCCCGTCAACCCCTTGATTCAAAAAACTTTTATTTCTTTTCTACATCAGTCTTCAGGTGCGGCCAGGCGGCGCGAAGGTATTGAACCATCGACCACAGGGTCAGCCCTGCCGAGACGATCAGCAGCGTATAACCGAGCACGACCCAGAAGCTCAATGCCTTTGGATGAGCCAGCAGAATCACCAACGCGAGCATTTGCGCCGCTGTTTTCCATTTGCCGAGATTGGAAACGGCCACCTGTGCCCGGGCGCCGAGTTCGGCCATCCATTCGCGCAGCGCCGAAATCACGATCTCGCGACCGATGATGACTGCTGCGGGCAGCGTAAGCCAGAGATTGCCGTGTTCCTGCACCAGCAAGACCAGGGCAACAGCGACCATCAGCTTGTCGGCGACCGGATCGAGAAACGCCCCGAACGGTGTGCTTTGCTCCAGTCGACGCGCCAGATAACCATCGAGCCAGTCCGTTGCGGCCGCGAAGGCGAACACCGAAGCGGAGGCCATGTAACTCCATTCGTAGGGCAGATAGAACAGCAAAATAAAGATCGGGATGAGCAGGACGCGTAGAACGGTAATCAGATTAGGGATATTCATCGGCACAACTGGCTACGAGGTGAAGGGGCATTCTACTCACTATGCAGGTTCGCATAAATCGACTCAGCGAGCTTTTTACTGATCCCCGGGGCTTTGGCGATCTCTTCGATGCTTGCACGAGACAGCTCCTGCAATCCACCAAAATGTTTCAACAGGTCACGGCGGCGCGTCGGCCCTACCCCTGCGACACCCTCAAGCGTCGAGGTTCGGCGGGTCTTGCCGCGACGGGCGCGATGCCCCGTAATTGCAAAGCGGTGTGCCTCATCGCGGATCTGCTGAATCAGGTGCAACGCGGGCGAATCGCCGCGCAAGGTGAACTCGTGCGCTGCATCATTCAGATACAACGTTTCGAAACCGGCCTTGCGCGTGGCGCCTTTGGCGACGCCCAACAGGATCAGATCCGGTACGGCCAGTTCGTTGAGCACATCGCGGGCCATCGACAATTGGCCCTTGCCACCGTCGACCAGCAGGATGTCCGGCAACTTGCCCTCGCCGTCCTTGAGTTTGCTGAACCGGCGGGTCAGCGCCTGGTGCATGGCCGCATAATCGTCGCCGGCAGTGACGCCTTCGATGTTGTAGCGGCGGTAATCCGACTTGATCGCACCTTCCGGCCCGAACACCACGCAGGAGGCAACCGTCGCTTCGCCGCTGGAATGACTGATGTCGTAGCATTCCAAACGTTGCGGCGGCTCATCCAGATTCAGCACTTCGGCCAGCGCGTCGAATCGCGCGGCGGTGTGCTGACGGTTGGCCAGACGCGCGCCCAACGCTTGCTCAGCGTTGGTCACGGCCAGTTGCTGCCAGCGCGCACGGGTACCGCGCACCCGGTGACTGATGGCCAATTCGCGGCCGCGCAAGGTATGAATCCCTTCGATCAACGCTGGGAAATCTTCATGAACCACGTTAACGATCAGTTCGCTCGGCAAATCGCGTTCGGGGCTGCTGATGTAGTACTGGCCGAGAAACGCCGCCATGACTTCGGAAACGTCTTCCTCGATGCCGACCTGCGGGAAAAAATTCTTGCTGCCCAGCACTCGCCCGCCGCGCACGCTGATCAGGTGGACACAGGCGCCGCCGGGGTTGACGAATGCGGCAATAACGTCGATATCGCCGGTGCCGCCTTCCATGCTCTGCTGGTCCTGTACCCGGCGCAGCAATCCGATCTGGTCACGCAATTCGGCCGCGCGCTCGAACTCGAGATTGATCGCTGCCTCTTCCATCGCCGTGGACAGCTCGTTGGTCAGCGCATGGCTGCGACCTTCGAGGAACATCACCGAGTGGCGTACGTCTTCGGCGTAGACGTCAGGCTCGACCAACCCCACGCACGGCGCCTTGCAGCGTTTGATCTGGTATTGCAGGCACGGACGGGTGCGGTTCCTGTAATAGCTGTCTTCGCACTGGCGAACGAAAAAGGTTTTTTGCAGGATACTCAGGCTTTCGCGTATGGCACCGGCACTCGGATATGGGCCGAAATACTTGCCCTTGGCCTTTTTTGCCCCGCGATGGATACTCAGGCGCGGAAACTGCCCGTCGGAGAGAAACACGTACGGATAGGATTTATCGTCGCGCAGCAGGATGTTGTACGGCGGGCGCCACTCCTTGATCAGCGTCTGTTCCAGCAGCAGCGCTTCGGTTTCGTTGGCGGTGATGGTCGTCTCGACCTGAGCGATACGGCCGACCAGTGCGGCCGTCTTCGGCGCCAGCCCGGTCTTGCGAAAGTAGCTCGCCAGACGTTTCTTCAGGTTTTTCGCTTTGCCGACATAGAGCAGGCGCGCTTCGCTGTCGAACATGCGATAGACGCCGGGCCGACCGCTGACGGTCGACAGGAAAGCACTGGAATCAAATTTCTCGGTCATGGTCAGGCGCTGGCATCCACCATGCCGTGACGCACCGCGAGCAGTGTCAACTCGACGTCGCTGCTGATCGAAAGCTTCTCGAAAATGCGATAGCGGTAGGTATTCACGGTTTTCGGCGACAGGCACAACTTGTCGGAAATGATCTGGACCTTCTGGCAACCGACAATCATCAACGCAATCTGGATTTCCCGCTCGGACAACGCATCGAACGGCGAATCATTGGTGGGCTGGAATGATTTGATTGCCAACTGCTGAGCGATCTGCGGACTGATGTAACGCTGCCCGGCGAAGACCAGACGAATGGCCTGAACCATTTCC
This sequence comes from Pseudomonas sp. FP1762, assembly GCF_030687105.1. Lineage (NCBI taxonomy): Bacteria > Pseudomonadati > Pseudomonadota > Gammaproteobacteria > Pseudomonadales > Pseudomonadaceae > Pseudomonas > Pseudomonas sp. FP1762. The sequence goes on along the minus strand of NZ_CP117458.1, from coordinate 2,721,025 downwards.
GGCAGACCCGCGCCCTTGGTCAGGTAACCAGCCGCCCCGGCCTGCAGCAAACGCGTCGGGAAAGGGTCTTCCTCGCACACCGTAACGGCAACCACCTTGATGTCCGGGTGGCTGCGCAGCAGCTTCCGCGTGGCTTCGAGGCCGCCAATGCCGGGCATCTTGACGTCCATGAGCACTACGTCAGGCTTCAATTCACGGGCCTTGATCAGGGACTCTTCACCTGACTCGGCCTGACCCACCACCTGCAGGCCATCGATATCGGCCAGCATTCGTGTAATGCCTGTGCGAACGAGATCATGGTCGTCGACCACTAGCACCCTAATCAAGCAGACACCTCGCGATATGGTCTTATTGGGATGCCGGACACCTTAGCAAAAAGTGCCAGACAGACCTAGCGGAAAGCCGCATTTAAAAAGTTTCAATTCATCATTCAGGGCTTGCCGGCTGTGGGTTTCAGAGCACAGCTGTACTCAAATCGAGCTGCATCCTGAGGAAACACTCATCCCTGCCCACGATGCGCAGTCCTTTGCGTGCATACAGTTCTTGCGCCCGGTTATTGTCAAACACTGTCAGTCGCAGTGCCGGTCTTCTTGCCTGACGAGCCATTTCGGTAACTTGACCAATGGCCCAGGAACCGGCGCCCTGCCCTTGCCAGAGATGATCAATCTGCAATTCGCGTATGTACAGCGCCCGCGCATCCTGGCTCAGACTGAAAAAACCGATCGCCAGTTCATCCTGGAGGATCATCCAGTTGTCACGATACTGCCAGCCTGCGTCGAACGCCTCGTCCTGCCACAACAGGTCGTGGTCAATGTAATAGCGCAGCATGTTGCGACAGGTCAGATCCCGCGCAAGAGCAAGATCATCACGGGTGGCATGCCGGATTCGATAACTCATTCAGCTTTCTCCATGACTGCAAAGTTGCCCTTCACCCGCATGGTTTGCCAGTGATAGGCGTTTCGAGCGGCGGGCAATAGCATTTTCTGATTGCTGATGCGTATCAGCGTCGAGTAAGCTCGGCGCATTCAACGGAGACAGCACATGTTCAACACCCTTCCACAGTCTTGCACCACCAGCGCCCTGCGCTCGGTCGCGGCTGCCCGGGTGAATCACACTTGCGCTCCTGACAATTTTTATTTTGGGTATTGGTTTAGCCACTGGCGCGCCTGATACCCAAACGGCGCCCATGATAACGGGTCGCCTACCAGAGATTTCTCAACCCCCGGTCGGCCTCCCGACCGGGGGTTTTGTTTTTTCAGGCCCATCACTTTCAGCGACACACCACATTTCGAGGATTACACCATGAACCACGCCACTTATTACCGTTACGACAGCTTTAGCGCCTGGCGATTTACCAGCCTCCGCTCGGGACAGCCTGCCGCCTCCGATCGGTCACCCACAGGTGGCAAACACACATGCCTAGCCAGTACGGCCATTTGTCGAACACCCCAGTAGGGCCGAGTGCGCGGGAAAAACCCGCCATCCGCCCAGGAAGACCGAACATGAACTCTTCAGTTTCCGCTTTGCCGCTGTCCACCCTCGATTCTGCCAACGAAGCACTGACCCTGCGTCTGCCCAGCTCGTTGCAGCTCAAACAGCAATTGCCGCTCAGCCATTCCCTGCATCAACAGGTCAACACTCATCGCCAGGCGGTGCGCGCCATCCTTGACGGTGAAGACCCACGCCTGCTGGTCATCGTTGGCCCCTGCTCTATCCATGACCCGCAATCAGCGATTGAGTACGCCAGCAAACTCGCTCGTCTGGCCGAAGATGTCAGCAGTGAAATGCTGCTGGTCATGCGCGCCTACGTCGAAAAGCCGCGTACGACGGTCGGCTGGAAAGGTCTGGCCTACGATCCGCATCTGGACGGCACTGACGATATGGCTGCCGGTCTGACGCTGTCGCGCGGACTGATGCTGGAAATGATCCAGCTCGGACTACCGGTCGCTACCGAACTCCTGCAACCCATGGCCGCCAGCTACTTTGATGACCTGCTGAGCTGGGTGGCCATTGGAGCCCGCACCACCGAGTCGCAGATCCACCGCGAAATGGCCAGTGGCTTGAACATGCCCGTGGGCTTCAAGAACGGCACCGACGGCGGCGCCGCCATTGCTGTCGACGCCATGCGCTCGGCAGCCCATGCGCATCGGCACTTCGGCGTGGACAGCCAAGGGCATCCGGCGATCGTGCAGACAGCTGGCAACGCTGATACCCACATCGTGCTACGCGGAGGCCATCAAGGGCCGAACTACGATGCAAGCAGCGTGGCCAACATCAGCGCCGAGCTCAGCCGACTGAAGATCCCCAACCGGATCATGGTCGATTGCAGCCATGCCAACAGCGGCAAGGATCCACTGCGTCAGCCAGCCGTGTTCAACGAGGTGCTTGAACAACGCCTGCGTGGCAACCACTCGCTGATCGGCGCGATGCTGGAATCTCATCTGTTCGAAGGCTGCCAGCCGCTGAGCACCTCTCTACGCTACGGCGTATCGATAACTGATGGCTGCCTCGGCTTTGACGCAACGGAACAGTTGCTGACCGACGCCGCACGGCGCCTCGCTAACGCCAGGGCCTGATCGCAGATCGCCCTCCCGTTCCATACGAAGCGCGGAGGGCTGACCTTCCCCAGGTTATGCCACTATGCTGATCCGCCTCACGGCAGATTGCTGACTGGTATCGTCCAGACGTTCGATGGTGTAGGCAATCTCCACCGTCGTGCCGTGGTGCTCGCGCCAGAACCGATGGGGAACAATGAAACTCACCGGTTGCCCGGCCGTCTCCCGAGTGATTTCAAGATCATCGCGATGACTGAAAAAATCACCATCGCACTTGAGATAGACCAACTCGTCTTCCTGCACCAGCGGGTCTTCAATCAGAATGGAAACCCCCTCTATCGAGTCCTTCACCGACAGCACATCATCGATCGCCCCAACAATATCCGGCGCGGCCAGTTCAGCACGCACTGCCGGCCCAATGAAAACCGTCGCAGGCTCCGAGGTTCGGATGGCTCCACAGCGTTGTTCAACACGGTAGGCGACCACCACCTCGCCACCACGATGCGCTTCGACGTAGCTGGCCGGCACCCAGAAGGACAGGCTTTGCGCGACGGCGCAGGCCTCGACCTTCAACGAGTCGGTGAATATTTCAGGCGAAGCATCTCCATGCCACGACAGCATGATCCGGTCGCCCGCTGACATCCGAGCGTAAGGCTGCAGGGTCACCAGGGTGCCTTCGACCACTCGCGACGGCTCCAGCGCTCCGTTTACCGAGCCTTCTATTTGCGGCGCCAACAGATGCGGTCCAACGTCCCCGACAGACAGTTGCAGGCGAGCAGATTCCACTGCCTTGGGCGCGGACGCACTTTGCAGTGTCCAGTAAACCTCCAGCGAGCCCCCGTCCAGCGCAGCGACATGCATCGCCTTGATGACGAAGATGACGTCTTTGCCAACCTGGACCTGGCTGATGAATCGAACACTCTCGTATTGATAGGCAAAGCCTTCGATATCCAGCCCCTCCCAAGACAGCACGATCTGATCGCCGCAGCTCATGTTGGCATAAGGGGAAATGCGAACGATGGCCTTGGCCAGCGAAGGATCCAACACGCTCCCTTGGAGCCCGTCAATCGTTGGCGCGACCAGAGGTTCGATAGACACTTCGGCAACCATCGGCTGGCGCATCCGCCAGCAAAACTCGATTTCATGGCTATTCATTTTCGCTTCCACTCCCTGGAAAACGTGCCGCCCCGAATGACGACACTGACATCTACATTGAGGACCTCTTTGAACGTTCCGGATGTCAGCCGAATCCACCGCGACAACGGCGTAACCGCTACTCGCAAAGTAGGCAACAGCAGAGGTCACGCGGTTATGCCGACAAACGACCCACTGAACTTCCGATTCGGATTTCACAGCTCTCCGAAATTTCGTACGCCTCGTAGTCCATTTTCAAACGCAATGTGAAGCCTCTTCGTACTTCTTCAACGGGATGAGTGTTTTAGAGTGGCCCGGTGATTTCCCGATGAACTTCTACGAAAAAGGTAAGAACATGCAACGGAATGCTACAACTCGTTATCCCATCCTGTTGGTCCACGGTCTGTTCGGGTTCGAGCATATCGGTCATTTCGAGCTGTTCCATGACGTCAAGTCCGCGCTGAAAACGGCCGGATGTCGATTGTTTGTTCCACACCTTTCGGCCACCCACGACAATGAAATGAGGGGCGAGCAACTGCTGTCACAGATTGCTTGCGTGCTGCGAGGCACAGGCGCGAAGAAAGTCAACCTCATAGGACACAGTCAGGGCGCACTCGCTGCGCGCTATGCCGCGGCGCTTGCGCCAAACGTCGTCGCTTCGGTCACCTCCGTCAGTGGCCCGAACCACGGCTCGGAGCTCGCCGACTTCCTGCGCAGGGCACTGATTCCAGGCAAGCTTCCCGAAGCCGTCGCACAGAATGTCGCAACGCACTTCGCCGACTTACTGTCGCTACTGAGCGGCAGCGCGACATTGCCGCAGAATGCGTTAGCCGCACTCAACGCATTGACCACGGTCGGCGTCGGTCAATTCAATGACAAATTTCCCCAGGGACTGCCGCAAACCTGGGGCGGGCATGGTCCTGAGCAAGTCAACGGCGTGCGCTACTACTCGTGGAGCGGGGTTGTTGCGCAATCCACGTTGCCAGTGCTGGATCCGGTTCAAGCAACCTGCCGGGTCCTGTCGCAATATTTCACCACCGAACCCCAGCAGAATGATGGTTTCGTCGGACGCTTCAGTAGCCATCTCGGCCAAGTGATCCGCTCCGATTACCCAATGGATCATTTGGCCAGCCTGCGGCGGAGCGCGGGCACAAAAGCGCCCTCGCCGGATCCGATCGACCTGTACGTCGAACATGCCCAGCGTCTGCAAGCGGCGGATCTATGAATCGGGCAAGGAACGCAGAATGGAACTTTGCCGAGAATTCGCCGACTGATTCCGGTACGCTCCACCTTTTATTGAAACAGTTCGGAGAATTCCCCATGGCCAAAGCCACTGCCCGCCACATCCTGGTTTCCAGCGAAGACAAGTGCAACGAACTCAAGGCTCAGATCGAAGCCGGCGCCAATTTCGCTGAAGTCGCCAAAGCCAACTCCACCTGCCCGTCCAGCCGTCAGGGCGGCGATCTGGGCTCGTTCGGTCCAGGCCAGATGGTCAAGGAATTCGACACCGTGGTATTCAGCGCGCCGATCAACGTCGTACAAGGCCCGGTAAAAACCCAGTTCGGTTATCACCTGCTGGAAGTCACCAGCCGTCAGGACTGATTCGTCGTCCGATTGCTGACAACGGCCCGCCTTCTGGTGGGCCGTTGTGTTTCAGTTACACATACGGCTGGCGAGTGGCGCGCGGCTCGCGTACAACTTGCGCTTATCGATTTTGCGTTCCAAGGCTGACGATGCGACTGGTTTTTCCCACACTGATGCTCACCGCCCTCGCCTTTCTCATTGGCGCCGCTGGCGTGAACGCTGCCCCGCAACACGCACTGACCGTTTACGGCGAACCGGCCAAATACCCCGCCGGTTTCAGCCATTTCGACTACACCAATCCGCAAGCACCGAAGGGCGGGACGATGCGGCGCTCGGCCATCGAGATCGGCCACTTCGACCATTTGCTGCCTTATATAGACAAAGGCATCGGCGTGACGCAGATCGACGGCCTGCTGTACTCGCCGCTGGCCCAACGCTCGCTGGACGAGCCTTACACCGTCTATGGTCTGGTTGCGCAGAAGATGGAACGTTCGGACGACGGTCTTTCGCTACGTTTCTTCATCAACCCGAAGGCGCGCTTTGCCGATGGCAAACCGATCACTGCCGAAGACGTTCGCTACACCTACAACCTGCTGATGACCCAAGGCAGCCTGCGTTATCGCACCCAGTTTGCCGACGTCAAAGGCGTCGAAATCGAGGCACCGCTGACCGTGCGCTTCGACTTCAAAAGCAACGAAAACCGAACTTTGCCGCTGGACATCGCGACCTTGCCGGTATTCCCCGAACACTGGTGGAAGAGCCGCGATTTCGCCGGCGGCGGTGGTTATGAACCGCCGCTGGGCAGCGGGCCGTACCGGGTTGGCAAGGTCGACTCCGGGCGCAGTATCACGTTCGAACGCAATGGCGACTGGTGGGGCAAGGACCTGCCGGTCAGCCGCGGCCTGTACAACTTCGACCATTTCAGCATCGAGTATTTCGGGGACACCGATGTCGCCCGCCAGGTGCTGCGTGGTGGCGCCTATGACTACAACCGCGAGTTTTCCGCGACCGGCTATTCGATCGGCTACGACAGCCCTGCCCTCAGCGATGGCCGTTTGCAGAAAGCCCACCTCGCCACTGAAGCGCCGCAATCGGCCCAGGGTTTCGTGTTCAACCTGCAAAAGCCGATGTTCCAGGACCGCCGCGTGCGCCAGGCACTGGCGATGCTCTGGGATTTCGAATGGAGCAACCGGCAGATGATGCGTAACGTCTATATCCGCCAGCAGAGTTACTTCTCCAACACCGATCTCGCCGCCCGGCAGTTGCCCGATACGCAGGAGTTGAAAATCCTTGAACCGCTGCGCGGTCAGGTGCCTGAGGAAGTGTTCAGCAAAGTCTTCGAAGCACCGAAGACCGATGGCAGCGGCATCATCCGTGACAAGCAGTTGCAAGCCTTGGAACTGCTCGAGCAGGCTGGCTGGAAACCGGATGGCGACCAGTTGGTCAACAGCGCTGGCGAACCGCTGAGCTTCTCTTTTCTGGTCAGCCAGAATGGAATGGACCGCCTGCTGTTGCCTTACAAGCGCACGCTGAAACAGATCGGCATCGAGCTCAATATCCGCCGCATCGACGCCTCGCAATACGTCAATCGCCTGATGAGCCGCGACTACGACATGATCGTCACCGGCTATCCCGTTACCACTTCTCCGGGCGGCGAGTTGCTCAACTACTTCGGCTCGGCAGCGGCCAACGATCCGGGCGCGAACAACTACATGGTGCTGAAAAATCCGGCAGTCGACACTTTGATCAACGGCCTGATTCGCGCCTCGACCCAATCGGACATGCTGCATTACGCCCATGCGCTGGACCGGGTGCTGCAATGGAACTACTACTGGATTCCCAACTATTACCCGCCGGGCACCTCGACCGTCTGGTGGAACCGCTTCGGCATTCCCACGGTGCAGGCGAGCAACGACGAAGCCATCGAGAGCTGGTGGGAAATCAGCCGGACGCCGCTGACCAATCAGCAAATGACCGCTGAGAAAATCAGTCGCAGCAGACCCGGAGGGCCGCACTGATGTGGGGTTACATACTGCGGCGCCTGCTGCTGATCATTCCGACGCTGGTGATCATCCTGCTGGTCAATTTCGTCATCATTCAGGCCGCGCCCGGCGGACCGGTGGAACAAGCCATCGCCCACCTGCAAGGCATTGGCGGTGCCAGTGTCGGCGGCGGTGCCAGCGAGACCTCGAGCTCTGCCTCGCGCGCCAGCCGTGGCCTTGATCCGCAGCTGATCAAGGACATCGAAAAGCAGTACGGCTTCGACAAACCGGCCCACGAGCGTCTGTGGCTGATGCTGAAGAATTACGCGCAACTGGACTTCGGCAAGAGCTTCTTCCGTGGCGCGACAGTCACCGACCTGATTCTGGAAAAGATGCCGGTGACCATTTCGCTCGGGCTGTGGGCGACGCTGATCACCTATCTCGTGTCGATCCCGCTGGGCATCCGCAAGGCTGTGCACCACGGCAGCCATTTCGATATCTGGAGCAGCACGGCGATCATCATCGGTTACGCCATGCCGGCGTTTCTGTTCGCGATGTTCCTGATCGTCGTATTCGCCGGCGGCACTTCGCTCAACTGGTTTCCGGTGCGCGGGCTGGTGTCGGACAACTTCGAATCGCTGTCGACACTGGGCAAGATCGCCGATTACTTCTGGCATCTGGTTCTCCCGGTCACGGCGCTGGTGATCGGTGGATTCGCGACGCTGACGATCCTTACAAAAAACTCGTTCCTCAATGAAATCACCCGACAGTACGTAGTAACTGCCCGCGCCAAAGGCTTGAGCGAACGCCGCGTGCTGTACGGACACGTGTTTCGCAACGCCATGCTGTTGGTGGTCTCGGGGATACCTCAGGCGTTCATCAGTGTGTTCTTCGCCGGCTCGCTGCTGATCGAGGTGATCTTCTCCCTCGATGGCCTTGGGCGCATGAGTTACGAAGCAGCGGTATCACGGGATTATCCGGTGGTGTTCGGTTCACTGTTCATCTTCACCCTGTTCGGCCTGCTGATAAAACTGATCGGCGACCTGTGCTACACCCTGGTCGACCCGCGTATCGACTTCGCCGCGAGGAACGCCTGATGTTCAAGCTCTCGCCTTTGGGTCGTCGCCGTTTCGAACGTTTCAAGAAAAACCGTCGTGGCTGGTGGTCGCTGTGGCTGTTCATCGGCCTGTTCATCCTGACGCTGGGTGGCGAGTTGATCGCCAACGACAAACCGTTGATGGTCAGTTATCAGGGCCAGTGGTACTTCCCGGTGTTCAAGCGCCATACCGAACAGGAGTTCGGCGGGCAACTGCCGTTTCAGGCCGATTATCGCAGCGAGTACGTGCAGAATCTGATACGCAAGGACGGTGGCTGGTTGCTGTTCCCGCCGATTCCGTTCAGCGACGACACACCCAACTATGATCTGAACAAACCGGCGCCAAGTCCGCCGACCTCGGTGAACTGGCTGGGCACCGACGATCAGGCGCGCGATGTGCTGGCGCGGGTCATCTTTGGCGCTCGGGTGTCGATTCTGTTTGCCTTGATGCTGACATTTGTCAGTGCGCTGATCGGTATCGCCGCCGGCGCATTGCAGGGGTATTACGGTGGCTGGGTCGACCTGCTCGGACAACGCGTGCTGGAAGTCTGGTCGGGGCTGCCGGTGCTGTATCTGCTGATCATCCTCTCCGGTTTCGTCGAGCCGAATTTCTGGTGGCTGCTGGGGATCATGGCGCTGTTTTCCTGGTTGGCGCTGGTCGATGTGGTGCGCGCCGAGTTCCTGCGCGGGCGCAATCTGGAATACGTCAAAGCAGCGCGCGCCCTGGGCCTGACTGACCGCAAGGTGATCTTCCGGCACATCCTGCCCAACGCAATGAACGCGACGCTGAGTTACCTGCCGTTCATTCTGACCGGAGCGATTTCGACGCTGACCGCGCTGGATTTCCTCGGCTTCGGCATGCCGGCCGGCAGCGCTTCGCTGGGTGAACTGATCGGTCAGGGCAAGCAGAACCTGCAAGCACCGTGGCTCGGGTTGACCGCGTTCTTTACCCTGGCGCTGATCCTCTCCTTGTTGGTATTCATCGGCGAAGCGTTACGTGACGCTTTTGACCCTCGATCCTGAAGCGTGACCATGACTGAAAACCTGATTGAAATCCGCCACCTCAATGTCGCCTTCCATGGTCAGACTGTGGTGCGTGACCTGTGCCTGGATATCCGCCCCGGTGAGTGCCTGGCTCTGGTCGGCGAATCGGGCTCGGGGAAATCGGTGACCGCGCATTCGATCCTGCAACTGCTGCCTGAGAGCGAGGCGCAAACCCGTGGCAGCATCCGCTATCGCGGGCAGGAGTTGCTCGGTGCTGATCCGAAGGTCTTGCGAGAACTGCGCGGCAATCGCATCGCCATGATCTTTCAGGAGCCGATGACTTCGCTCAATCCGTTGCACACCATCGAAAAGCAGATCGGCGAAACTCTGTTGCTGCACCGCGGCCTCGGCGGCAAGCAAGCGCAGCAGCGCATTCTCGAATTGCTCGGGCTGGTCGGCATCCAGAAACCCAAGGAACGCTTGAAAGCCTATCCGCACCAACTCTCTGGCGGGCAACGGCAACGGGTGATGATCGCCATGGCCCTGGCCTGCGAACCGGAGTTGTTGATTGCCGACGAGCCGACAACGGCACTGGATGTCACCGTGCAGCGCAAGATTCTCTTGCTGCTCAAGTCCCTGCAACAGCGCCTGGGCATGTCGCTGCTGCTGATCAGTCACGATCTCAATCTGGTGCGCAGCATCGCGCAGCGGGTGTGTGTGATGAAGGCTGGCGAGATCGTCGAGCAGGCACCCTGCGAAACCCTGTTCACCGAACCCAAACACCCTTACAGCTGCGTGCTGTTGAACGCTGAGCCGGAAGGTGAAGCCCTGCCCCGTGACGAACGTGAAAATGTGCTGGAAGTCGCTGACCTGCGCGTCGATTTCCAGGTCGGCGGCGGGCTGTTCAGGCACAAGCAGTATCTGCGCGCAGTCGATGGCATCAGTCTGAATATTCAGCGCGGCAAGACCTTGGGCATTGTTGGCGAATCCGGTTCGGGCAAGTCGACGCTGGGTCAGGCGATCCTGCGCTTGCTGGATTCCGAGGGCAGCATTCGCTTTCAGGGCGAAGCGCTGGACGGCCTCAATCAAAAGCAGCTGCGGCCGTGGCGGCGGCAGATGCAGGTGGTGTTTCAGGACCCGTTTGGCAGCCTGAGCCCGCGCATGTCGGTGGCACAGATCATCAGCGAAGGTCTGGAAGTGCATTGCGAGTCGACCGCTAATGAATGTGATGAGCAAGTGATTCGCGTGCTCAAGGAAGTCGGCCTCGACCCGGAAAGCCGCCATCGCTACCCGCATGAATTTTCCGGCGGCCAACGCCAACGCATCGCCATCGCCCGGGCTCTGGTGCTCAAACCCGCGCTGATCCTGCTCGATGAGCCAACCTCCGCACTTGACCGCACCGTGCAGAAACAAGTGGTCGCCCTGCTCCGTGATCTCCAGGAGAAATACGGTTTGACCTACCTGTTTATCAGCCATGATCTGGCGGTGGTGCGCGCGTTGGCGCATGACATGATCGTGATCAAGGACGGTCAGGTGGTCGAGCGTGGTGCCAGTCACGACGTGTTTGACAACCCGCAGCATCCCTACACCAAAGAGCTGCTGGCGGCGGTGCATCCGGGGTAGGTATTTTCTGCTGATTCGCGGCGCGGCATTCGCGAGCAGGCTCGCTCCCACATTTGGAATGCAGGCCCCTGTGAGAGCGAGCCTGCTCGCGAGGGGATCGGTACCGGCAATAAACAATCAGGACCAGCCTCCATGAACACCACCGAAAGCCTCAAGGACTACCAACGGGTGCGCACTCTGGCGATCCGTTCGCTGTTCGAGATCATCGAGCAATCCAGTGAGGGCACGGTGATTGTCGATCGCGATGCGAACATCGTCTGGATGAACGAACGCTATGCCCGGCGCTTTGGTCTCGAATCGGCGGCAGGCGCTATCGGCAAGCCTTGCGAAAGCGTGATTCCCGGGAGTTTGCTGCGCGAGGTGGTGCGCACCGGTCGGCCGATTCTGCTGGACATGCAGGACACGCCAAAGGAGCCGCTGGTGGTGATGCGCCTGCCGATCCACGACGATGCCGGCAGCGTGATCGGCGCCATCGGTTTTGCCCTGTTCGACGAGTTGCGCACGCTGTCGCCGATGCTCAAGCGCTACCTGAGCATGCAGGAGGAACTGGCCTCGACCCGCTCACTGCTGCGTGCGCGGCAGACCAAATACAACTTCGCCCATTTCATCGGTACCAGCGCCGCCAGCCTTGAAGTCAAACGACGTGCTCGACGAAGCGCCAGCGCTGATTCGCCCGTGTTGCTGTTGGGAGAAACCGGCACTGGCAAAGAGTTACTCGCACAAGCCATTCACAGCGCTTCGCCGCGCGCGCACAAAGCCTTCGTCAGCATCAACAGCGCGGCAATTCCCGAGGCGCTGCTGGAAGCCGAATTTTTCGGCACGGCACCCGGCGCCTTCACCGGCGCTGACCGCAAGGGCCGCACCGGTAAATTACAAATCGCTCAGGGTGGCACACTGTTTCTCGACGAGATCGGCGATATGCCGCTACCGCTGCAAAGCAAACTGTTGCGCGTGTTGCAGGAAAAGGAGTTCGAGCCGGTCGGCTCCAATGAAGTGATTCAGAGCGATGTGCGGGTAATCGCCGCGACGTCGACGGATTTGCAGGCAGCGATCAAGCGCGGCGAATTTCGCGCCGATTTGTACTACCGCCTCAATGTCCTGCCGATCCTGGTGCCGCCGCTGCGCGAACGTCTCGATGATCTGCCGGCGCTGAGCGAGGCGATTCTCGAAGAACTGCGCAGCCAGCATGAACTGCACCGCGATGCGCTGGCGCTGTTGGGCCAGCATGCCTGGCCGGGCAACATCCGTGAGTTGCGCAATGTGTTGGAGCGGGCGGCGTTGCTCAGTGATGACCTCATGCTGACCGAGCAGGATATTCGCGGGGCGATTGGCACGTTTACTCCCGTTGCGCGGACGTCCGAGCCGAGCACGCACGCATCGGCTCGGGAGACATTCGCGCAGGCGCGGGCGCGCTTTGATCGGCAGTTGATCGAATCGACCCTGGCGCAATGCGCGGGGAAGGTACCGGAGGCTGCGGTTCGGCTGGGTCTGGGGCGGTCGACGCTGTACAAGAAAATGGCTGCGCTGGGGATTGTCGAGTCTACATAAAGAGACGCTGATCTCATATCTTGGATCGGCTTTTAAAGATCAAAAGATCGCAGCCTTCGGCAGCTCCTACAGGGTAGATACGTATTTCCTTGCAGGAGCTGCCGAAGGTTGCGATCTTTTCTGTCTCACAAACGAGACAAATTCTTCAGCACAATCCCACTCCTTCATGAAATATCTATAAATATCAACATGTTAGGTATTTGGCACAGTAATCGCTAACACCTCTCCACACCCGTTTCACCCACAAAAATAACAATCTGGAGAGACACACCATGAGTGTGATCATTGCCTTGGCAGCCCTGACGCTGCTGATGCTCGCCGCTTACCGTGGCTACAGCGTCATCCTCTTCGCCCCGATCGCCGCCCTCGGCGCGGTGCTGCTGACCGATCCGTCCGCCGTTGCCCCCGCGTTCACCGGGGTGTTCATGGACAAGATGGTCGGTTTCATCAAGCTCTACTTCCCGGTATTTCTGCTCGGCGCGGTGTTCGGCAAGCTCATCGAACTGTCCGGTTTCTCGCGCTCGATCGTCGCCGCTGCGATTCGCCTGCTCGGTACCAAACAAGCAATGCTGGTGATCGTGCTGGTGTGCGCCCTGCTCACTTATGGCGGCGTGTCGTTGTTCGTCGTTGTATTCGCCGTTTATCCGTTTGCAGCGGAGATGTTCCGCCAGAGCAATATCCCCAAGCGTTTGATTCCGGCGACCATTGCCCTCGGTGCATTCTCGTTCACCATGGACGCCCTGCCCGGCACGCCGCAAATCCAGAACATCATCCCCAGCACCTTCTTCAACACCACCGCATGGGCGGCGCCGTGGCTGGGGGTGATCGGCACGATTTTCGTGTTCTGCGCCGGCATGCTGTTTCTGCAGCGCCAACGCAACAAGGCGCAACGTGCCGGCGAAGGCTACGGCACTGAACTGCGCAACGAACCGGAAACTGCCGAAGACCTGAAGCTGCCCAACCCGTGGATTGCCCTGTCGCCATTGCTGGCCGTGGGCATCATGAACCTGCTGTTCACCCAGTGGATTCCGCAGTGGTATGGCAAGACCCACAGCCTCGCACTGCCGGGCATGGCCGCGCCGGTCACTACCGAAATCGCCAAGCTCACGGCGATCTGGGCGGTGCAGGCGGCGTTGCTGGTCGGCATCCTCATGGTGCTGGCGTTCGGCTTTAAGGCGATTAAAAACAAGCTCGCCGAAGGCAGCAAAAGTGCGGTCAGCGGTGCGTTGCTCGCGGCCATGAACACCGCGTCTGAATACGGCTTTGGTGCGGTAATCGCTTCGCTGCCGGGCTTTCTGGTGCTGGCCGACTGGCTCAAGCAGATTCCCAATCCGTTGGTCAACGAAGCGATCACCGTGACGCTGCTCGCCGGCATCACCGGTTCGGCCTCGGGCGGCATGAGCATTGCGCTGGCGGCGATGTCCGAGCAGTTCATCAGCGCGGCGCACGCGGCGAATATCCCGCTGGAAGTGCTGCACCGCGTGGCCGCGATGGCCAGTGGCGGCATGGACACCCTGCCGCACAACGGCGCGGTGATCACCCTGCTGGCGGTGACCGGATTGACCCACCGCGAAGCCTACAAAGACATTTTCTGTATTACGCTGATCAAGACCCTCGCGGTTTTCGTGGTGATCGGCACTTTCTACGCCACTGGTATTGTGTGAGGTATTCATGAGCACTCTTTCCGGCAAGACAGCTTTGGTGACCGGCTCCACCAGCGGTATCGGCCTGGGCATCGCGCTGACCCTCGCAAAGGCTGGCGCCAACCTGATTCTCAATGGCTTCGGCGATGCTTCGAAGGTGATCGCCGAAGTCGCTCAGTTCGGCGGCAAGGTCGGCCATCATCCCGCCGATGTCAGCGACCCGGCGCAGATTGCCGACATGGTCGCCTACGCCGAGCGCGAGTTTGGCGGCGTCGACATTCTGGTCAACAACGCTGGCATTCAACACGTTGCGGCGGTAGAAGAGTTTCCGGTTGAGCGCTGGGATTCGATCATTGCGATCAACCTGTCATCGGTGTTCCACAGCACCCGTTTGAGTCTGCCGGGCATGCGCCGCAAGAACTGGGGGCGCATTATCAATATCGCCTCGGTGCATGGCCAGGTCGGCTCCACCGGCAAAGCCGCATACGTTGCCGCCAAGCATGGCGTGATCGGCCTGACCAAAGTGGTCGGGCTGGAAACCGCGACCAGCAATGTCACCTGCAATGCGATCTGTCCGGGCTGGGTGTTGACGCCGCTGGTGCAGAAGCAGATCGACGATCGCGCGGCCAAGGGGGTCGATCCGCAGCAGGCGCAGCATGATCTGCTGGCGGAAAAACAGCCCTCGCTGGAGTTTGTCACACCGCAGCATCTGGGTGAGCTGGTGCTGTTCTTGTGCAGCGAAGCCGGCAGCCAGGTGCGCGGCGCGGCGTGGAACATTGATGGTGGCTGGTTGGCGCAATAAACACCTGGCCATTGTGGGAGCGAGCCCGCTCGCGAATGCGGTTTATCAGACACAGTTCGGGATACTGAGACAACGCTTTCGCGAGCAGGCTCGCTCCCACAGGGAACGATCTCCCTGGCCTGTACGAATCCGATAAGAAGAGGCAAGCCCATGTCCGATATTCTCTGGCAACCCGACACCCAGCGTATCGCCGGTTCGCGTATGGATGCCTTCCGGCGCGATATCAATCAGCGGCATTCGCTCAAGCTCGACGGCTACCCTGCCCTGCACCAATGGAGCATCGATCAGCGCCCGGCGTTCTGGCAGGCGATCGTCGATTTCTTCGACATCCGCTTCCACACTCAGCCCGACGCCGTCTTGCGTGAAGGTGCAGAAATGCCCAGCGCCGAGTGGTTCCCCGGCGCGACCCTGAACTTCGCTGAACACCTGTTGCGCCGACGCGACGATGCCGTGGCCGTGATCGCAGTTGCAGAGAATGGTCAGCGCGAACAACTGACCTGGGCCGAGTTGGCCGAACAGGTCGCCGGGTTTCAGGCGAGCCTGCGCGCGGCGGGCGTTGGCCGGGGTGATCGCGTGGCGGCGTGCATGCCCAACACCTGGCAAACCCTGGTGGCGATGCTGGCCACTACCAGCCTCGGCGCGATCTGGTCCTGCTCGTCGCCCGACTTCGGCACCCACGGCGTGATCGATCGCTTTGGCCAGATCGAACCGAAAGTGCTGCTCACCTGTGCCGGTTATCAATACGCCGGAAAAACCCTGGATCAGACCGCCAAGCTCAACGAAATCCTTGCACAACTGCCGTCACTGCAGCAGTTGATCATCGTCCCGTACGCCCGTCCGCAAGCGCGCATCGAGGATTATCAAACCCACGCTGATGTCTGCTTGTGGGAAGACTTCTATCAACCCGGCGGCGAACCGGTTTTCACCCCGGTGCCGTTCAATCATCCGCTCTACGTGCTGTACTCCAGCGGCACCACTGGCGTGCCGAAATGCATCGTCCACAGCACCGGCGGCGTGCTGCTGCAACACGTCAAGGAACATGGTTTGCACTGCGACCTCGGTCCCGGTGATCGCTTGTTCTACTACACGACCTGCGGCTGGATGATGTGGAACTGGCTGGTCTCGGCACTCGCAGTGGGCAGCGCCGTGGTGCTCTACGACGGCTCGCCGTTCCACCCGGATCACCAGCGCCTGCTCGACCTGATCGACGATGAACGCATCAGCGTGTTTGGCACCAGTCCGAAATTCCTCGCGACGCTGGAAAGCAGCGGCGCCAGGCCACGGGAAAGCCATGATTTGAGCAGTTTGAAAACGCTGCTGTGCACAGGCTCGGCTTTGTCACCGCAAAGCTACGATTTCGTTTATCGCGACTTCAAAACCGAGGTGTGTCTGGCCTCGATGTCCGGTGGCACCGACATCGTTTCGTGCTTCGTCAATGGCAACCCGCTGTCAGCGGTACGTCGCGGAGAAATCATGGGCAAGAGCCTGGGCATGGCCGTCGAGGTGTGGAACGACGCTGGCCAGCCGGTGATCGGTGAGAAAGGTGAACTGGTCTGCACACGGCATTTCCCGGCGATGCCGATCGGCTTGTGGAATGACCCCGACGGCACAAAACTGCACCAGTCTTATTTCAGCCAGTTTCCCGGCGTCTGGGCACAGGGTGATTACGCCGAGCAAATGCGCGATGGAGCGATGATGATCCATGGCCGTTCGGATGCGGTGTTGAATCCGGGCGGCGTGCGCATCGGCACGGCGGAGATTTATCGGCAGGTCGAGAAAATCAGTGAAGTGCTGGACAGCGTCGCCATCGGTCAGCAATGGCAGGAGGATGTGCGCGTCGTGTTGTTCGTGCGTTTGCGCGACGGCGTCGAGCTGGATGAAGGGCTTGAACACCGAATCCGCGAAGTGATCCGCGCCAATACCACACCCAGGCATGTTCCCGCACGCATCGTCGCAGTAACCGATATACCGCGCACCATCAGCGGAAAAGTCGTAGAGCTGGCGGTGCGCGATGTCGTGCATGGGAGGCCAGTGAAAAATACCGATGCACTGGCCAATCCCGAAGCGCTGGAGCAGTTTCGGGATCGGCGCGAACTGGCCATGAACGAAGTTATTCAACACTGAATTTCGTCTGGCGCAGCCTCAATTCAGCTGTATTACAACTTCACCGGTGAGGGGCTGATCTCCACTGGCTTCGATCGCTGCGCGCATGATGCTGAGATTCAGCGAAAACAACGCTTCGTTTGTTTTCAACAAACTGAGCAAGGCAATAACGAGCATCAGCGAGTCTGCATTGAGGAGCGCTTGAGCACTTTCGTGAAAACTGCCAGTGATAGGCTCAGACCGGGGCAAGCGTCCCTTTGCCAAGTTTAGTAAAGGCGCCACATCCAAACCGACCTTACCATCTCGGGTCGCCCCCTCGGCAGTGATCAGACTGGTCTTGGCGGGGTTGACCCGAATCATTTCGTGGATGAGGTCATCAGCGATTTCGCCGTAACCTGTCAGGCTGAATCGCTGGTTGAAGTTACGTGTATTGACCGTCATGTACTGAACACGCTTTTTATCTGTAGCTCCTGCGCTCTTCCATTTGCTGTAATCGAATGGATTTACCTCAATGACGCCATCATCTAGTTTCAGGCTATCCAACAGGAAATTACTGGCGGACGTTCCGCCGAAATCCAGCCTGATGGCGCTTAGCAGATTGGACAATTCGTCACGCGCCGCCGAGGTACTGCCAAAAAACAATCCAATCGCGGGGTCGGTTTTGAAATTCAGCGCCGGCGAGCCCAGCATTTCAATTGCGCTGTCTATTTTGAAACGGGCCAGTGGCAGACTGCGCTCGAGAATGTGAGCTGTAAAAACACCCGGAACCGGTTTCTGCAGTAATGGCAGACTAAACTTCTCTTGCAGGTCGAAATTGACGAGTCGTTTTCCCCACGGCTTACCTAGCCGATTGGCCGCGTACCACTCACTGCTTTTCTTGATGGCACAGACATTGAAAGAAGACGCGGTGCTTCCAAGCGGGCGCCACCTCCCGAAACCAACATCGGTAGCATTCGCCAGCTTGTGAAATTCCCGCGCCGTACCGGTGAGTCTGCTCATCTGGACAACGGCAGATTCCACGACTTTTGCGCCCGACGCGCCCAAATGCATGACGCTTTTGAACAATGCTTTCGACGCTTGGTATCCAGCAGTTGGCAATCCATCAATCGGATTGAAAGTCGAGACTGTCAGAGAAATGCCAAACCTGACGAGGCTGCCGATTTTTGCCGTCAACGAAACTGTTTTGGCTGCGATATGCAGAATTTTAGCCGGGGCACCCAGTACAGTGAAGAAGATACCGATAGCATCCATCGTGCACGCGTAAATTCCGTCAACCACCTGATTTCTATTTCCGGAAGCCAAGTCTTCGATACATTTCTTGAACGGGACACACAGGTCAATAATATACGTCAGCACCTCGTTATAAGTGTTCTCCGCACGCTCTTTATCAGTGTATTCGGTGAAGACTTCCCTGAAATCCTGGAGGCTGCCCAATGGTCTATTCTTCACAACAAATTGGGCAATATTTTCGATATGCTCATTTACGAAAAACTGATAATGATTACGAACGACCCGCGACGCAGAAGTCGGAGCCATAACAGTGCCAAGTTTCTCTATAACCATAATCCCAGAGGCATTCGGCGACGGCTTTTTTCCGACAATGTAGCTATCGAAATCAGTTGGAACGTTATGCGTGGGGGGCAAAGGGAAAAATGCATCATTGGGCTTCCCTGTATATTCAACCCTTCCAGGCATGTTCATTTTTTGGGTATAAATAATCAATTTGCCTAGCTCATCGTTCCTTCTGCACTCCCCCAGCAAGGTAAACATTTCATAGCATAAAGTCTGATTATTCCCGAAGGAAGCTATCATAATTACGCCGAACCGCCCCACCGCCTGGTCTTTTTTGAGCTGAACTTCGATATTTTTGGGTGGCTGATTACCCGCGCCGACCAAGTTATAATTAGCCGATGACGGATAGTAAATCTCTGCAACCGAAGGACGTACAGTAAAAAACGTGATCTTGCTTGAGGCAAAGACATCTCGATCGGCTCGAGGCATTCCTGCTATCGCCAGCTTTATGTTTGAAGCCATCGCCTTATGAATATTGCAGTGGTAGCTAACGAGCTCAGCTTCGAATGCTGGTTTGATGGCAGGCAAGGCCAAAAGCTGCGGATACTTATCGAAAATGCCGGGCTCTTTATTCCAATCCCATGTTCCGGACGCCAGCAACCCTTCGATATGAAGATCAAGCATCGACACTCTCATTGCAGAATAAGTCTCAGGACGCAAAAGAGGTTGTTCAATAACATCAAAATCAGCAACCGCCTGCTTCAATGCAGTCATCGCCAGTCGTTTCCGATTGGGCGGAGCCGCCCCAAATGCCTTGATTCCCAAAACAATATCATCCACGTGCGTTTTATACGCATTCAAAGCGTCTTGAGCTGCTGTAAGAGCAGACGTGTTCAGCTGCTCATGAGTGATGACTTCATTCACCAATGCCCAGTCAATGATAGGGTCGATCGCAGTTATACCTTGCAGCTCCCCCAGTACCGGGCTGACCGTTTCCATGCTTGCAAACTTCATGACTTGTTCATATGTCATGAAGCGAGAGACGCCTCGACAATTGATCTCGATAAAGCTCACCGCCTGGCAAAACGTCACCCAGCCGATCGAGCCAGCGTAAAGCTCTTGGGGCAGATTTTTAACCAGGAGACAAGGCGCTACATGAGCCAGGAGCAGGTGGGAAGCGAGAGGAATAATCGAGTGCGAATGGCCCTTTGCTACAAGGTAAGCCTCAAAATTTTCACGTATGGCATATAACGGCCTATCAGCCATGGTGCTCGAATCGTATATATCAAAGGTTCCGATGCAGTTGCGCTTGCCAGTAACGCCTATGGATGAATCCAACTGCAAAATTATTGCGGTGAGCAATACCTGAGCTAGATCGTCACCACTGATTTCCTCGGAATCCTTCGCCCCCCACCAGTCCAATGCAATGACGTATTCCTTGGCAATTTTCTGCGACGCTGGATGACGAACCAGCATTGCAACGACCTCGTTAGCGCTGTCCCAATTAACGGTAGTAACGTTATACGGTCTGACGCTTCTGAAGATTGTGTTAAGTAGATTCTCATTCGCAGGGAAAAGTTTACTCGTCACCGCGCGAATCTCTGCACACTGCTGTGGTGTCAAGGTGATCGACGTATCATTTAGCCCAGTTATCTGCCCCCAGTAATTACCAAAATTATCTCCTTCAGGCCACTTCCACTCCAAAAAGCCAATCAAGCTTTCTAGTTTTTCTCTGTCATCCGGCACGTTGAACCCGTGAAAACGCAACCACTGCGACAACAGCACTGCGTTATCAAGGTGAACGAATCCACCAAGACCTGCTGCAATAGCAACTAACTTCTCGAACTTCTCATTCGCGTCGGGATTACTCTTGACGTTATCCGATACATCCATCCACCCTTCATGAGTAACGTATATGTGAATTTCACCCGAAGACGTAACCCTACTGTAGGTGCCGGAGCCGAGTAAGCTCATCAGATCCTGAAGCATCTCGCTGGCCGGTTTCTGTAACCGTCCAAAAGAGGATTCAGGCGAGAGCCAGATGATCTTTTGGTCGTCGTTTGAAATATCCCGTGCAACGTCTTCCGGAGCTTCAACAAGAAATCTTTTCAACTGGCCTAGAAGTGCCATTCGTTCTAATTCATCTGCGGCAGAACAACGCACATTATCGGCAGCGCTCAATTTGGAAAGAGCACCTGCACCACATCGATTTTTCATTTTATTGACCTGTTTATTTACATGGACTTGCTATCGAGATCGCAAATCTAATAAAAACAGGCCAAACCACAACTAACCAAGTATTAGTCTAGATTTCAAACATCGATCACCTGACCGCTCAGCAGCCTACAGACACGACAACTTACTCCACCAACCCCCAATCCCCTGTTGATGCTTTTTCGTTGATTGGAGAATCAAGTTTAAGCTTGATGCCTAACCGTAAGTTGTTTGTCGAATCCGCGTTTTTCAAAGCTTCTTCTACTGTAATAACACGCGCAAGGACTAACTGTAACAGTGCAGCATCGAATGTCTGCATGCCTGAGTCTTCGGATTTCTCCATGATACTTTTCAACTCAGCCAACTCATTGCGACGGAGCGCATCAGCGACAGTCGGCGTACCTAATAACACTTCCACGGCCGCCCTGCGCTGGCCATCGACAGTGCGTACCAAGCGCTGAGAGATAAAGGCTTTCAGGTTGTTGCCCAATGTCTGCAACAGCTGCTCGCGCTTCTCCTCGGGAAACATATTGATGATGCGATCCAGCGCCTGATTGGCATTGGTCGCATGTAACGTGGACAACACAAGATGCCCTGTATCGGCAAACGAGAGCGCGTGCTCCATGGTTTCGCGGTCACGGATCTCACCAATCAGGACGACGTCCGGTGCCTGGCGTAAAGTGTTCTTCAGTGCAGCATGAAAGCTGCGCGTATCGACGCCAACCTCACGCTGATTGATGATCGAGCGCTTGTGCCGATGGATATATTCGATCGGGTCTTCAATGGTAACAATGTGTCCGGCACTGTGACGGTTGCGATGATCGATGAGCGCCGCCAGGGAGGTCGACTTGCCCGAACTGGTAGCGCCGACAAAAAGAATCAGGCCACGTTTGAGCATCACCGTTTCCAGCAACACCGGCGGCAGTTTCAAGTCTTCGAACCGCGGGATGTCGAGCTTGACGTTGCGGATAACGATCGAAACGTCGTTGCGCTGCTTGAAAATGTTCACCCGGAACCGGCCGACGCCCGTTCGGGAGATTGCCAGGTTCATTTCAAGATCCCGGTCGAACTCCCGGCGCTGCTCGGCGTCCATCAGGGAGGTGGCGATGGCCGCGGTTTCGCCGGGTTTGAATGGCTGATCGCTCAGCGCCGTCAGCACACCATCAATGCGAGCGCTCGGTGGTGCGCCGGTGGAAAGGAAGAGATCCGAACCGTTTTTTTGCGACAATGTTGACAACAGTGCATCGATTTCCATGGCTGAAAGCACCCGCGAAGCATTGAATGAGCAGATTTGGCCTACGCTTGGCGCGGCTCCTGCAACAATGATAGACCCCGTCTCACCGAACCACGCTCAGGATTGAAACATGAATGCTGTACCCACCACCGATGACGCCCAGGCCCTGATCGCCCGCACCGACTGGAGCCGCAGTCCGCTGGGCGCCGCCGGCAGCTGGCCGCAGAGTCTGCGCACGGCGGTGGACATCGTGATTCATTCGCCGATGCCGATGCTGCTGTTGTGGGGGCCGCAACTCACGCAGATCTACAACAATGGCTTTGCCCTGCTCGCCGGCAGCAAGCATCCCGAAGCCTTCGGCCAGCCAACGCATGAGATCTGGCCGGAAGTGCGGGATTTTGCCGAGCCGATCTACCAAGCGGTGCTGCAGGGTCAGGTGCGCAGCTTCAGCGAGCAGCGTTTCAGCGTACAGCGGGACGGCAAAAAAACCGATTTCTGGCTGGACCTGACCTACAGCCCGATTCGCGATGAAACCGCACAGGTCGCCGGCATTCTGATCACTGCCATTGAGACCAACGAACGCCGCCGCATTGCCCTGGAATTGCAGCGCCGTTCCGAGGAAAGCCTCAAGGCTCAGCGCCAGTCCGAAGAGCGTCTGCAACTGGCCCTCGCCGCCGCCGACGCCGTCGGTACGTGGGACTGGGACATTGGCGAAGACCGATTCATTGCCGATGCGCATTTTGCCGAACTGCATGGCGTTGATCCGAGCAAGGCCGGGCAGTTGCCGATCAGCGAATATATGCACGGGGTGCACCCCGAAGACCGCGCAATGGTTGCGCGCGGCATCAAGCACTGCATCACCCACGGCACCGAGTACGCTGAGGAATATCGCTTGTTGCAGGCCGATGGCACGCTGCGCTGGGTGTTCGCGCGGGGGCGTTGCTACAAGGATCATCATGGTCGGCCGATGCGCTTTCTCGGCGCGGCACTGGACCTGACCGAACGCAAACACACCGAACAAGCGCTGCGTCAGAGCCAGACCGAATTGCAGTTGATCATCAACGCCATGCCGATCCTGATCAGCTATGTCGACGCCGAAGAACGTTTTCGCTTGAACAACGCAGCGTATCTCGACTGGTACGGCCTCACACCGCAAGAGTTGTACGGGCGCAAGATTCGCGAAGTCATCGGCGAAGAGGCGTATTTCCTGCGTGCACCGTACATCGCCGAAGCGCTGGCCGGGCGCGCCTGTTCCTTCAGTTTCTACACACCGCACCGCGATGGCAGCATCCGTCATGCCCTTATGAATTATCTGCCGCGACATGGCGCAGACGGTGCAGTGAACGGCTTCTACATCTTTGTAATCGACGAGACCGAGCGCAAGAAAACCGAAGAAGCCTTGCGTAATCTCAACGAGACCCTCGAAGAGCGGGTCAGCGCGCGCACCGAGCAACTGGCTCAGGCCAACGAGCGTTTGCAGAACGAGATGTTCGAACGCGAGCGCGCCGAAGATGCCTTGCGCCACGCGCAGAAGATGGAAGCCGTCGGCCAGCTCACGGGTGGCATCGCCCACGACTTCAACAACATGCTCACCGGCATTATCGGCAGTCTGGACTTGATGCAGCGCTACATCGCCAATGGTCGTGCCGACGAGATCGGCCGTTTTACCGAAGCGGCCGTGTCATCGGCCAATCGCGCGGCGGCGCTCACGCATCGCTTGCTGGCGTTCTCGCGGCGCCAGTCGCTGGACCGCAAGCAACTGAACGTCAATGAGCTGGTGCACTCGCTGGAAGATCTGATCCGCCGTACCAAAGGCGATCCGATCGATCTGCAACTGCGCCTGCCCGAAGACGTTTGGCCGGTGAGCACCGACGTCAGCCAGCTGGAAAATGCCTTGCTCAATCTGGTGATCAACGCCCGCGACGCGATGCCCGAAGGCGGCACGTTGCTGATCCAGACTGCCAACGTTTACCTCGACAGCAGCGACATCACCATTCTCGAACCGGTCAAGGCCGGGGAATACGTCATGCTCGCGGTCAGCGATAACGGCACCGGCATGACTCCGTCAATTCGCTCCAAAGCGTTCGATCCGTTCTTCACCACCAAGCCGATCGGCCAGGGCACCGGGCTCGGGCTGTCGATGATCTACGGTTTCGCCCAGCAATCCGGTGGTCACGTCAGCCTCGACAGCGTGCCGGGGCAAGGTACTTGCGTGCGCCTGTACTTGCCGCGCTTGCTTGAGCCGACGCCGGAAACCTCATCTGTGAAGAAAGCCGAACCGATTGCTGCTTCATCTTCTGGCGAAACCGCAATCGTGGTCGAGGATGACGCGGCAGTGCGCATGCTGGTGCTCGATCTGCTGAGGGAGCTGGGCTATAAAACCTTCGAAGCGGCAAACGCCAAAATCGCCCTGCCCTTGTTCGAGTCCGCGCAACGTGTCGATCTGCTGGTCACCGATGTCGGGCTGCCCGGCATGAACGGTCGCCAGTTGGCGGAAATTGCGCGCCAGCATCGTCCCGGCCTTAAAGTGCTGTTCATGACCGGTTACGCGCAGATTGCTGCCGAGCGCCAGGGCTTTCTTGAAGAGGGCATGGACATGGTCGCCAAGCCTTTTGTCCTGGAAGTGTTGGCGAGCAAGATTCGCAAGTTGAGCAACCCGACCCCGTGACTTGAGGCATAATCGCGCGCCCCGCTGTCACCCCGTTATCAGGTATTGCACGATGAAAGCCCAAGCCCGCCACATTCTGGTGAAAACCGCCGAAGAGGCCGAACAACTCAAACAGCGCATCGCCAAGGGCGAAGCATTCGATGTGCTGGCGAAGAAGTTTTCCACCTGCCCGTCCGGCAAACGCGGCGGTGATCTGGGCGAAGTACGTCCAGGACAGATGGTCGGCGTGATTGATGCGGTGATTTTCAAGAAACCACTGCGCACCGTGCATGGACCGATCAAGAGCAAGTTTGGTTATCACCTGGTGCAGGTGTTTTATCGGGATTGATCGGCTGGCTGCCGGGCTTCTTCGCGAGCAGGCTCGCTCCCACATTTCGACCGGGTTTTCATTGTGGGAGCGAGCCTGCTCGCGAACCGATTGCGCAGCAAGCGGCCATTCTCTGACTACCTGGGGATCAGCGCCCCTGGCACCTGTATCACCTGACTGGCCAATTCATGTCCCGCTTGGGCCGCCTCTGCCGGGCTGCCGCCGAGCAAGCGCCGGGCCAGATATGCCGCACTGAACGAATCCCCCGCCGCCGTGGTGTCGACAACCTTGTCGACCTTTTGCGCCGGCACCTCAAACGCCTCCCCCTGACAACGAATCAGGCACGCCTCGGCGCCACGCTTGAGCACCACTTCTGGCGTGCCAATCTGCGCATACGTCGCAAACACCTCAGCGCAATCGGCAAACCCGAACAACGCCTGTTCGTCATCCACGGTGAGCAACGCCAGATCGACATAAGGCAAGACGCTGCGATACGCCGCCCGCGCCTCTTCCACAGAAGCCCACAAGCGTGGACGGTAGTTATTGTCAAACACGATGCGCGCATCGCGCTGCCGGGCTTCGCTCAACGTCTTGATCAGGCGGGCACGGCCTTGCATGCCAAGTACGGCGAGGGTGATTCCGCTGAAATACAGCACGTCGTAGTCCGGCAAGGCCGCGAGAATCGGCTCGGCCGCAGGGGTAGTGAAGCAATCGCGTACCGCCGCTTCGTTGCGCCAGTACAGAAAGCGCCGCTCGCCGTTGGCGTCGGTCTGTATGCAATACAAACCGGGAAGCCGACCGGGCAAGCGCTGCACCAGATCGAGGCCGATGCCTTCGCTGCGCCAGATCTGGCACATTGCGTCACTGAAACTGTCATCGCCCAGCGCGGTGACGTAGTCGACTTGCGCCTTGTCGCCCAGCGCGCGGGACAGGTACACGGCCGTATTGAGGGTATCGCCACCGAAGCTTTGCTGCAGACTGCCGTCGGCACGTTGTTGCAGTTCGATCATGCATTCGCCGATCAGGGCGATGCGCGGGGTGTTGCGGAGGATTTTCATCGGGTGGGATCTCGGGTGGTTCAGTGGTGGCTAAGCGGGCGTCTTCGCGAGCAGGCTCGCTCCCACATTCAAATGCGTCCTCTGTGGGAGCGAGCCTGCTCGCGAAATAGCCGCCGCAACGCAATCTCAAGCCTTAGAAGCAAGTCTCCATGGTCTCGATGACCGCCAACTGCTCATCCACCAGCAACCCAACACGCCATTTGTCAAACGTCAGGCATGGATGCGAAGTACCAAAGGAAATGATGTCGCCGACCCGCAGTTCTACACCCGGCGCCACGGTCATGAACGCATGCTGATCCATCACCGCCGTGACCTTGCACGCACCGATATCATCACCTGTCGCCGGCACCACACCGGCCTTGTAGCGCAACAACGGCACCGGCAAACCGGCGTCGAATGCGACGTCGCGCTTGCCCAAGGCGATCACCGCGAAACCCGGTTCCGGCAGCGACTGAACATGAGCCCAGACTTCCAGCGCCGGGCGCAGGCCTTCGTGCAGATCGCTGCGACGGTCGAGCACGCAGCACTGCGCCTCTTTGTAGATACCATGGTCGTGGGCCACGTAACTGCCCGGGCGCAACACACTGAGGAAGCGGCCAGCGGCGTTCTGGGTTTCGAAGGATTCGGCGATCAGGTCATACCAGGCTGAACCCGATGCGGTGATGATCGGTTTGGCAATGGCGAAAGCGCCGCTGTCCTGCAGCTGCACCGCCAGGCGCACCAGCGACGCGGCGAACTGGCGAATGCCACTGACCGCATGATCGCCATGAATCACGCCTTCGTAACCTTCAATGCCGGTCAGCGCCAGCGCCGGTTGCGCATCGATGGCCTTGGCCAGCTCGATGACTTCCTGCTCGCTGCGGCACCCGCAGCGCCCGCCAACCACGCCATATTCGATCATCACGTTGAGCCTGACCCCACGGGAAGCGAAGTAAGCCCCGAGGTCGGCGACGTTGTCCGGGTGATCGACCATGCAATAGAAATCGAACGTCGGATCGGCGAGCAGATCGGCAATCAACGCCATGTTCGGCGTGCCGACCAATTGATTGGCCATCAACACCCGACGTACGCCGTGAGCATAAGCGGCGCGGGTCTGGGTAGCGCTGGCGAGGGTGATGCCCCAGGCGCCGGCGTCGAGCTGACGCTTGAACAATGCCGGAGTCATGCTGGTTTTGCCGTGAGGCGCAAGTTCGGCGCCGCTGTCGCTGACAAATTTCTGCATCCAGCGAACGTTGTGCTCCAGCGCCTCGCGGTGCAGCACCAGCGCTGGCAGGCTGACGTCGCGGGTCAATTGCGCGCCGAGGGTGGCGTCACCTTTTTCTACGGCAGAGTTGATGGCAGTGGTCATGGTCCAGTCCTCACAGTCGCGGCCGCAGGCAGCCGCGGTTATTCGTTGATCCGCCGGGCGAGGCTGTTGGCGCTCTCGATCAGCACCCGGCGATAGTCGTTGTAATTGTTTTTTGCATCGGCGCGTGGGGCGACGATGCACAACGTGCAAATGGCCACGCCTTGCGGGTCTTTCACCGGCGCGGCGAAGCAATGGGTGAACGTGTCGGCGACGCTGTCGAAGGAGAAGAAGCCATCGAGGCCAGCCTGACGAATCTCCGCCAGAAAGCGTTCCAGCGGCAGGCGTTCGCCGTCGGGCAGGATGTAGTCGTCCTCGTCGATCAGGTCGATGATCTGCTGATCGCTCAAGTGCGCGAGCAGCAGGCGCCCGGAGGCGGTCCACGGGATCGGCGTGTTTTCGCCAATATCGGAGGAAATGCGGAAATGCCGCTCGCCCTCCTTCATCAACGCCACCGTGTATTTGCGCCCGTTGAGCAGGCACATCTGCGCGGTTTCGCGGGTCTGGCTGACGATCTCCTGCAAGGCGTGATCGGCTTCGCGGCTGAGGTCGAAATGGCGCAGATGCGCTTGGCCGAGGAAGTACAACTGGCGGCCGAGATAGACGTGGCCGTCCTTGCCCACCGGTTCCAGAATCCGCCGTTCCAGCAAGGATGCGACCAGCTCGTAGACCGTGGATTTCGGGCCGCCGATGCCGTTGGCGATGTCGTTGGGGCGTAAGGGCTGGCCGATTTCCTTGAGAAAATCGAGGATATCGAACGCCCGGTCCAGACCACGTGCCCGGCGCTTGATGGTGTCTTCGGTCATGTCAGTGGTTTCCATTCAAAGTCGCCGGGAGTTTACCGAGAGTCCAGTGTCGCCTGTTACATCGCTTTCGCGAGCAGGCTCGCTCCCACAGGAAAACGCATTCCAAATGTGGGAGCGAGCCTGCTCGCGAAGAGGGCTGCACTTGTTTCAGGCCTTCTTCTTGTAGGCAATGCAGTCGATCTCAACCTTGCAATCAACCATCATGCTCGCCTGCACGCAGGCCCGCGCCGGGGCGTGTTCGGGTTTGAAATACTCGGCGAAGACCTTGTTGAAACTGCTGAAATCCCGTGGATCGTCCAGCCAGACGCCAGCGCGGACCACGTCCTCGAGGCCATAGCCAGCCTCTTCGAGAATGGCGATCAGGTTCTTCATGGTCTGGTGGGTCTGTTCGACGATGCCGCCGACGATGATCTCGCCATCCACCGCCGGTACCTGGCCGGACACATGCAGCCAACCATCCGCTTCAACAGCGCGGGCGAATGGACGAGGCTGGCCGCCGGCGGCGGTGCTGCCGGTGCCGTAACGCGTAATGCTCATGGGTGTTTCTCCTGATTGCAAAAGTGCAGATTCAAAACCGCGTGCTTTTGAGAAATTCCGCCAGACGCGGCGATTGCGGGCGTTCGAACAGTTCCTTGGGAGGTCCCTGCTCTTCGATCCGCCCTTGATTCATGAAAACGATCTTGTCCGAGACCTCGAAGGCGAAACGCATTTCGTGGGTCACCAGCAACATGGTCATGCCGTCCTCGGCCAGCCCCTTGATCACGTTGAGCACCTCACCGACCAGCTCCGGATCGAGGGCCGAAGTGACCTCATCGAAGAGCATCAGGCTGGGGTTCATCGCAATCGCTCGGGCAATCGCCACGCGCTGTTGCTGGCCACCGGACAACTGACCGGGAAAGTGATTGCGCCGCTCCAGCAGGCCAACGCGCTCCAGCCATTTTTCGGCAAGCACCACGGCTTCGTCCTTGTGCATTTTCTTCACCTTGAGCAGGCCCAAGGTGACGTTCTGCAAGGCGGTCAGGTGCGGAAACAGGTTGAATTGCTGGAACGCCATGCCGGTCATCGCGCGATGGCGAGCAATGACCTTTTCCGGGTGACGTACGCGTTTACCGTTGACCTCGTCATAGCCGATGGATTCGCCGTCGAGCAGAATCTGCCCGCCCTGAAACTCTTCGAGCATGTTCACGCAACGCAGCAGCGTGGTCTTGCCCGAGCCACTGGAGCCGATCAGCGTAACGACGTTGCCACGCTGCATGCTCAGGTCGACACCCTTGAGCACTTCCACCGCGCCGTACTGTTTGTGCAGACCGCGAATATCCAGCAGCGCCTGATTCTGTGAAGCAACTTGAGCTTGAGTCATGGCAAGGCCACCCGCTTTTCAATGTGCCGGCCGAGTAATTCGATGCCGTAGTTGATGACGAAGAACAGAAAACCGGCGAACAGGTAGAACTCCAGGGTCATGAAGTTTCGGGCGATGATCTGTTGCGTGCTGAGCAGCAATTCGGCGACGCCGATCACCGAGAGCAAGGTCGAAGCCTTGACGATTTCGGTGGACGAGTTGACCCAGGTCGGCAAAATCTGCCGCAGCGCCTGAGGCAACAGTACGTAGCCGAGGGATTGGTAGAACGTCAGACCGATGGCTTTGCCCGCCTCCATCTGCCCGCGCGGCAGGGCTTGCAAGGCGCCACGGACGATTTCGGCGACGTGCGAGCCGCAGAACAGCGTCAGGCCCAAGGCTCCGGCCTGAAACGCGCTGATCTGCCAACCGAGCGCCGGCGCCATATAAAAGCAGGCCAGCACCAATACAAACACCGGCGTGCCGCGAATCAGATCGACGTACAGCCGAAACGGCGCGCGCATCCAGAATCTGCCGTAAGTCAGGACCAGGCCGGCAACCACGCCGAGCATGGTGCCCAAGACGATGGCCAGCGCCGAGACCTGCACACTGGTCAGAAAGCCCTGCCACAAAGGCTCGCGCGCGAGCCACAATTCATGCAACCAACTGGGGGATTGGTACATCGCAGCCTCCTATCGGCGGATCGCCAGACGCTGCTCGAGGTAACGCAGCAGCATGGCAATGAGGTAACAGGCCGCGACATACAACGCCGTGGTCACCAGCCAGGTTTCGATCACCCGGTAGCTCTCGACGTTGATCTTGCGCGCGTAATAGGTCAGCTCCGGCACCGCAATCGCAGCCGCCAGCGAGGTGTCCTTGAACAGCGAAATGAAGTTGTTCGACAGCGCCGGCAGCACATTGCGCAGCATCACCGGCACGGTGACGTAAGCCTTGACCTGCCATTCACCGAGACCGATTGCCAGCCCGGCTTCGCGCTGGCCTTTGGGAATGCTCAACAAGCCGCCACGGAAGACTTCGGTCAGGTACGCGCCGGCATACAGCGACAGCGTGATGATGAACGAAGGAATCTTGTCCAGACGAATGCCAAGGCTGGGCAGTGCGAAGTAGATCAACAGAATCAACACCAGGATTGGCGTGTTGCGCACCACCGTGACGTACACCGAGGCCAGCACCCGCAAGGCGCGATGTTTGGAGAGCAATGCAAACGCCATCAGCAGGCCGATCACGCAGCCGATGGCGATCGACACCAGCGCCAGCTGCAAGCCCAGCCCGAGCCCTGCCAGCAAGGTGTCGAAATCGCGCCACACGGCGGCAAAGTTCAACTGATAATTCATGGTCAGCAGTACCTTGAGCGGGGCGACTGAAATCGCCCCACTCTCACGGGATCATTTGAATTCGACTGGGAAACCGATCGCGGGCGACGGCAGATCGACACCGAACCATTGCTTGAAGGAGGCGGCGTAGGTCGGGAACTCAACCCCGGTCATGGCCTCATGCAGCGCGGTGTTGACGAAGTTCAGCCAGTCCTGATCGCCGCGTTTCACCGCACACGCGTAGGTTTGCGGGCTCCAGGCGTAGCTTGGGCTGCGGTAGCGGCCCGGGTTCTGCACCATCAGGTATTTGACCGACGACTGATCGGTTGCGGCGGCATCGGCACGGCCAGAGTTCACTGCCTGATACATCAGGTCGACGCTGTCGTACTGATCGACCTTGGCCTTGGGCAATGCCTGATGCACCAATTCTTCGGCGTAGACGTTTTGCAGCACCGCAACGGTAACGTCATCGCCTGCCCCTTGCAGGTCTTCGATTTCCTTGTACTTGCTGTTGTTCGGCAACAGCAGGCCGACGCCTTCGCGGTAGTACGGCAGAGTGAATGCCACTTGCTGGGCACGGCTGGCGGTGACGGTGATGAACTGGCAGCTCATGTCGACCTTGTCGGTCAGCAGATTGGGAATCCGCGCATCGGACGACTGCACCACGAACTCGACTTTACTCGGGTCGTTGAACAGTCCCTTAGCCACCATCCTGGCGATGTCGATATCAAAACCCTGCAACTTGCCGTCCGCGCCCTGAAAGTGCCACGGCGCATTGGTGCTGCCGGTGCCCACGATCAACTTGCCACGGGCGAGAACACTGTCGAGCTTGCTGTCGGCCGCCTGGGCCAGACCCATGACCGAGGAAGAAGCCGCAAGGACAAAAACACACGCTTGGAACAACGAAGGATGGCGACGCATGGTAAGCACTCCAGAATTGTGTTTATTCCGCTATACCGGAACACGGTTTGTTACTACGGAATAGACAGCAGAAAGTGTGCCACAGGAATCTCGCGAAATCTGTAACTGCGTTGAACGCTTTTGGAATCAACAAGATATGTTTCGTGGACCAAAGGGTTTGGCCCGACCAGGAGCGAAGGAAACACCTGACAAAGCCAGGAAAGGGGTAATGCGTTCCCAACTTGGGTCAGATCGCGCCGTTGTGGTGCGAATCAGGGTGACAGTTGAGCAAAACCCGGTATCAGCGCTTTAGCGCCTGCCTGTAGACATCACCACCCTGCCGTTTCGCGACGGCTATCACCGTGACGACAGCACTTCTCGTGGTTACGCAGTCCACCTGTAATTTCTGACAGTAGACCCCGACATGCCTACTCCTTTAACGTCAAGCAACCTATCCGCTCGTTGAAAAGGACCCTTCGATGAACGTCACCAACACAACTTCCGCGCTGGCCCCGGTTTACCGCAAAGCCCTGAAAACCTGGCGTCCGGTCATTCTTTATTTCGCCAATGAACACTGCCCCGCCTGCGAATGGGCGGGGCCGATCTTTCGGCAGATTGCCGAGCCTTACCGACTGCGCGCCAACATCTATATGCTCAACACCAGCCAATCGCCCAAGCACCCGAATGTCACGGGCACGCCAACCGTGCTGTTCTATAAAAACGGCAGGCTGCTGAAAAAACTCAAAGGTATCGGCACTGAAGAAACCCTCGCACAGGATTTCGCCGTGCACATCGGCAAGACCAAAGCCCGCTTTGCCGCGCGTAAACGGAAGCATGATCTGCCTTGGCTGCGTCAGACACTTCGTACTTTGCGTACCGTCCCACATGGGCGACTACGGAGGATGTACTGAACGAGCCTCCTCAGAGGTATGGAGTGCCTGCCAAATTGCCTTCGCGAGCAGGCTAGCTGCCACATTGAACCGCGTTGCAATGTGGCAGCTAGCCCGCTCGCAAAAAGGCCGGCACAGCTTTTAGAAAACGCAAGTATTACGCGGCAGCGCGCTCCAGCAACACCCGCGTCACCCGCCGCTCTTCCACCGCTTTGACAGTCAGTTGCCAGCCCTCGTATTCCAGTTGATCGCCGGTCATCGGCAAGCGATCCAGCAGACTCATCACCAACCCGGCCATGGTCTGATAGTCCTCCGTCGGCTCGGCATCGAAGCCGGTACGCTGGCGAACGCGAGCCAAGGGCAGCGCGCCGCTGACCAGAAACCCGCCACGCTCTTCGACCACGTCCGGGCCTTCGATTTCGCTGGCATCGGGTAGTTCGCCAGCGATCGATTCGAGGATGTCGGTCATGGTCAATACGCCGACGAAATCGCCAAACTCGTTGACCACGAAAGCGATGTGGGTCGAGGCCGCGCGCATCTGCTCCAGGGCATTGAGGATTGAGTAACTGTCGAGCAGATTGACGGTCTTGCGAGCCAGATGCTCCAGGTTCGGCTCGTTGCCCGCCAGATATTCCTTGAGCAGTTCCTTCTTGTGTACGAAGCCCAGCGGCTCGTCCACCGCGCCATCGCGAATCAGCGGCAAGCGCGAGTAGGACGAATGCATCAACTTCGTGCGAATGGTTTCGGCGTCATCCGCAAGATCAATCAGGTCAACGTCGGCGCGCACCGTCATCAGGTTGCGAATCGGCCGTTCCGCCAGTTGCAGCACACCGCTGATCATCACCCGCTCACGACGGTCGAACAGCTCGGCCACCGGCGCTTCACCGTTGTCCAGCAAGTCGGAGATTTCCTCGCCAACCTCCTCCGCCGCCAGCTTGCGCCCGCCGAGCAGACGCATCACCGCATGTGCCGTGCGCTCACGCATCGGCCGCACGCCCTGCATCGAACGTTTGCGCCGAGCCCGGGCGATCTGGTTGAACACCTCAATCAGGATCGAGAAACCGATGGCCGCGTACAGGTAACCTTTCGGGATATGGAAGCCCAGACCTTCGGCGGTCAGGGCAAAACCGATCATCATCAGGAAGCCCAGGCACAGCATGATCACGGTCGGGTGCGCGTTGACGAAGCGGGTCAGCGGCTTGCTGGCGACGATCATCAGGCCGATGGAAATGATCACGGCGATCATCATCACCGCCAGTTCATCGACCATGCCCACGGCGGTAATCACCGCGTCGAGCGAGAACACCGCGTCAAGCACCACGATCTGCGCCACGATCGGCCAGAACAGCGCGTAGGTCGTGTTGGTCGAGCGCTCGCCGACGTGGCCTTCGAGGCGTTCATGCAACTCCATCGTCGCTTTGAACAGCAGGAACACGCCACCGAACAGCATGATCAGATCACGACCGGAGAAGCTCTTGTCGAACACCTCGAACAACGGTTGCGTGAGCGTAACCAGCCAGGAAATGCTCGCCAACAGGCCCAGGCGCATGATCAACGCCAACGACAACCCGATGATGCGCGCGCGATCACGCTGATGCGGCGGCAGTTTGTCGGCAAGAATTGCGATGAACACCAGGTTGTCGATACCCAGTACCAGTTCCAGCACGATCAGAGTCAACAGGCCTAACCAGGCCGTGGGATCCGCTAACCATTCCATAAAACGTCTCGATCTCTCTACAGTGAATTCAGGCGGCCGGACACGGCGAAGTGCAACGCGAAGGCTCAAGGGCCGCGTTATCAACCATAGTCGGGAGTCGGAAGACGGGATGCTGCGAATGGATCAAGACCGCGCAATATTGCGCTGGAGAATGCTGACTGGGAGGCTCCGAGAGGGTGTTCATGTAGATCCTGAATGAAAAATGGCCTTCGAGCGTACAGGGTCGACTGGTCCGCTCCACAGCGGTAAATCATTTCAAGATCTGTATGAATCAATGTAACCGAAGATTTTCAGCGTTGCCGAAAAAGCCTTCGCGAGCAGGCTCGCTCCCACAGGGTGCGAGCGGTGCGGCGGATTTCAGCGTAGACCCAGCTCATCGATATGCTGATACTGCGCTTGCAGCGCGGTCGCCAGTTCCTTCGCCCGGCCCAGTCGAATCGGCCCGCGTTCGATGTCGATCAGCAATCCCGGGCACGCCAGCACCGGCAACCCCGACAGCTCTTTCAAGCGACCATCGGTCACGATCAGGCAGCGTTGCTGTTCGGCGGGAAAGCGCTTGCGTCTAACCGTCAGCCATTGCTGCGCCTGCTCCAGCGCCGCGAGCAACGGCGTGCCGCCACCAGCGCCCAGACCATCAAGCCAGGTGCTCAGGCCGCTTGAGGCCTTCAAGCCTTGCACCTGCCATTTCGGCGCAGAACCACTGGCGGTCAGCAACGCCAGCCGCGCCCGCTGGCGGTAAGCATCGTCGAACAACTGAGCGAGCAGGCCCTTGGCATCGCTCAAGGCCTGATGGCGACGGGTCGAAGCCGACGCGTCGACGATCACCAGCCAGATTTCATGGGGTGAGCGGGTGCGCTGTTGAAACAGCAAATCGGCGCGGCGCTGAGGGCGGCCGTTGAGCAGCGTGCCCGGCCAGTTCACCGAACCGCTGCTGGCGCTCTGGCGTTGGCCCTGACGACCATTGTCGAGTTGTCCGGCACGGGGTTTGGCATTCGCCCCCGCGTCGGATCGGGGGCGAATGCCTAGGGCTTTTTTGCCTGTGGCGGCCAGCTCGGAACTTCGCGGCGGGCACCGGTGGCTTGCGCCGTTGCCGGCATCTCGCCCCACTGGCCCTGGCCTTCGCCGGATTTGCTGTCTGTGCCTGACGGAGATTGCGCTTGTGATTGGGCGCTGGATGAAGGTTGTTCGCGACGGCGATGGCGCAGGGCAAATTCGGCCACCGCGTCGATATCCTCTTCAGCAATCGCATCGGCCCCACGCCACGCCGCATGGGCGCGAGCCGCGCGCAACCAGACCAGATCAGCGCGCAAGCCATCGACGCCGGCGGCGAAACAACGCTCGGTAATCAACGCCAATGCCGCATCATCCAGCGGGATGGCTGCCAAGCGCTCGCGGGCGCTTTCACAGCGCGAACGCAGGATGTGTTGCTCGCTCGCCCACTGCGCGCAGAACCCTTGTGGATCGCTGTCGAAATCCAGCCGCCGGCGAATGATCTGTCCACGTTCGGCGGGCGCGGTGTGGCCACTGAGGGCAACGTTCAAGCCGAAGCGGTCAAGCAGTTGTGGCCGCAGTTCGCCCTCTTCCGGGTTCATGGTGCCGATCAGGACGAATTTCGCCGAATGTCGATGGGAGATGCCGTCACGTTCGATCAGGTTGGTGCCGCTGGCGGCGACATCGAGCAGCAGGTCGACCAGATGATCGGGCAGCAGATTGACTTCATCGACGTACAGCACGCCACCGTCAGCCTTGGCCAGGACACCGGGCGAAAACTGCGCGCGAGCGCCGCTCAGGGCAGCGTCGAGATCGAGGGTGCCGACCAGGCGCTCTTCAGTTGCGCCCAATGGCAACGTGACAAATTGGCCGCTGGCGAGCAGGTCCGCCAGGCCCCGGGCCAGGGTCGACTTGGCCATGCCGCGCGGGCCTTCTATAAGTACGCCGCCGATTTTCGGGTCGATGGCGGTCAGGCACAGGGCGAGTTTCAAGTCATCGGCGCCGACCACGGCGGAGAGCGGGAAATGCGGGGTGTCGGTCATGGGTTTCTCTTTCGTGGTCGTGGATGGTCGTGACGTTGTGGTGTGTCAGTTGTTGCCCTCACCCTAGCCTCTCCCAGAGGGAGAGGGAACAGACCGTGATGGCCTCTCGAGTTCTGTCGACGTGATGCATCGGGTCGACGCAAATTTCGACAGCGCTAAAAATCGGCCACTTCTCCCTCCGGGAGAGGGCTGGGGTGAGGGTAGCTTTTTAGCGGCTACATATCTTCCTCGATATCCAACAGCAAATTCTCCAGCGCTTCTTTATAAGCCCCCGGCTCCTGCCACATCCCGCGCTGCTGCGCTTCGAGCATGCGTTCGGTCATGTCGCGCAGCGCATGGGGATTATGCTCACGAACAAAATCCCGGGTCGCCGGATCGAGCAAATATGCCTCCGCCAGCAACGCGTACTGATGGTCGTCGATCAACTGCGTCGTCGCATCGAAGGCGAACAGATTATCAACCGTCGCCGCCAGTTCGAACGCGCCTTTGTAGCCGTGACGCTTGATTCCGTCGATCCACTTCGGATTCGCCGCGCGCGAGCGCACCACGCGGTTCAATTCTTCCTTTAAGGTACGAATCTTCGGCAGATCCGGCTGGCTGTGATCGCCGTGATAGCTGGCCGCCGCTTCGCCGCGCAGAGTCTCCACCGCCGCGAGCATGCCGCCCTGGAACTGGTAGTAATCGTTGGAATCGAGCAAGTCATGCTCGCGGTTGTCCTGGTTCTGCAGAACTGCCTGTACCTGGCTCAGGCGCTGGCTGAACTGCTCGCGGGCAGCCGTGCCCTCGTCGGCGCCGCCGTAAGCGTAGGCGCCCCAGTTCAGGTAAACCTCGGCGAGGTCTTCGCGGCTCTGCCACAAACGCCCGTCGATGGCGCCTTGCACCCCGGCGCCGTACGCTCCCGGTTTTGCGCCGAAGATGCGCCACCCGGCCTGACGCCGCGCGGTGTCTTCATCGACGCCCGACTGCAACAGCGCCTGGCGTTCGGCGCGCACCTTGGCGGCGAGTGGATTCAAATCGTCCGGCTCGTCCAGCGCGGCCACCGCTTGCACGGCGGCGTCGAACAGGCGGATGAGATTGGCAAACGCATCACGGAAAAACCCCGAAACCCGCAGCGTCACGTCGACCCGCGGACGATCGAGCAGACTCAGCGGCAGAATCTCGAAATCATCCACGCGCTGACTGCCCGTGGCCCAGACCGGACGCACGCCCATCAACGCCATGGCCTGAGCGATGTCATCGCCGCCGGTGCGCATGGTTGCGGTGCCCCAGACCGACAGGCCGAGCTGGCGCAAGTGATCGCCGTGATCCTGCAAGTGTCGTTCGAGAATCAGCGTTGCCGACTGGAATCCGATGCGCCACGCGGTAGTCGTGGGCAGATTGCGCACGTCGACCGAGTAAAAGTTGCGCCCGGTGGGCAACACGTCGAGGCGGCCACGGCTGGGCGCGCCGCTGGGGCCGGCGGGGACGAAACGACCGCTGAGGGCGTCAAGCAGACCGCGTATTTCGGCCGGGCCGCAAGCATCGAGGCGTGGGGCGACGACTTCGCGCAGATGCTCGAGTATCGAATCAACCTCAGCCCACCCCGCCCCTTGTGGGAGCGAGCCTGCTCGCGAACTCGGTGTGTCATTCAACAATGATTTACCTGACGCACCGCTTTCGCGAGCAGGCTCGCTCCCACAGGGGACATTCAGTGCTTGGCAGATCAGATCTGCGGCAAACAATTCGAGGCGTTCGCGGGTGTCGCCGGCGGTGCGCCAGACTTCTTCGCTGATGGCCTGCAACTCGGTCGGACGCGGGCCGCTCCAGGCATCGGCCAACGCGCAATCCAGCGGATCAAAACCAAGATCAAACGCTTTGGCCAGTGCTCGCAGCAGACTCGACTGCGCGCCCTTGCCGTCACCGCGCGGGATGCGCAGCAACGCCAGCAAGGTGTTGATACGCAAGCGCCCGCTCGGCGATTCGCCAAAAATGTGCAACCCATCGCGAATCTGCGATTCCTTCAAATCGCACAGATAAGTGTCCAGACGCGGCAACCAGATCGCCGCATCGGCATCGCTGTCCAGCGCGGCATCCAGTTGCAATTCGCGGTCGATCTGCGTGTCCCGCACCAGTTGCAGAATGTCGCGTTGCAACTCGCGGGCACGGCGCGGATCGAGCAGTTGCGCCTCGTAATATTCGTCGGCCAGCAGCTCCAGATTGCGCAGCGGCCCGTAGGTTTCGGCGCGGGTGAGCGGTGGCATCAGGTGGTCGATGATCACCGCCTGCGTGCGCCGTTTGGCCTGAGCGCCCTCGCCCGGATCGTTGACGATAAACGGATAGATATTTGGCAGCGGGCCGAGCAACGCATCCGGCCAGCAGTTTTCCGATAGCCCAACGCCCTTGCCCGGCAGCCATTCGAGATTGCCATGCTTGCCGACGTGGATCACGCCGTGGGCGCCGTAGGTGTTGCGCAACCAGAAATAGAACGCCAGATAGCCGTGCGGCGGCACCAGATCCGGGTCGTGGTACACCGCGCTCGGATCGACCTGATAACCCCGGGCCGGCTGGATGCCGACAAAGGTCAGACCGAAACGCAGACCGGCGATCATCAGGCGACCGTCGCGGCACATCGGATCGTTTTGCGGCGCCCCCCAACGCTCGACTACCGCCGCGCGATTCGCCTCCGGCAACGCGTTGAACATTGCCAGGTAATCGTCCATCGCCAGGCTCTGCTGGCACGGGCGCAAGTCGAGACTATCGAGGTCGTTGCTGACGCCGCCGAGCAGTTGCTGGATCAGTTCGGTGCCGCTGGCGGGCAACTCGGCCGTGATCGGATAACCTTCGGCACGCAATGCGCGGAGGATATTCAGCGCCGCCGCCGGCGTATCGAGGCCTACGCCATTGCCGATGCGGCCGTCGCGGGTCGGGTAGTTGGCAAGGATCAACGCGATGCGTTTTTCGCCGTTCGGCACGCGTGCCAAAGATACCCAGCGCCGCGCCAGTTCGGCGACGAATTCCATGCGTTCGGGCTGGGCGCGGTAGCAGACCACATCGGACTGGCTGCGCTCGCTGCGCCAGGCCAGATCCTTGAAGCTGATCGGGCGGCTGATGATGCGCCCGTCAAGCTCCGGCAAAGCAATGTGCATCGCCAGATCACGCGGCCCGAGGCCCTGTTCGCTGTCGCGCCAGCCGGGTTCGTTGTCCTGAGCGCAGATGGCTTGAATCACCGGGATGTTGCGGCGAAACGGGCGCAGATGCGGCGCTTCGGGGCTGGACTGGGCAAAACCGGTGGTGTTGAGAATCACCCCCGCCTCGACTTCATCCAGCCAGTCCTCGACCACCGACAGACAACCTGGTTCTTTCAGACTGGCCACTGCGATCGGCAGCGGATTGAGCCCGGCTGCCTGCAAACGCTGACAGAACACATCGATGAACGCCGTGTTCGCCGCCTGCAAATGCGAGCGATAAAACAACAGCGCCGCCACGGGTTGACCATGCAGCCATTCGGCTTGCCAGTCACTCAGGGCAGCGCTGTTTTTCTGTGGGTGATAAATCGCCGTGCGCGGCAGGGTTTGCGGCTCGCCCCACGAATAATCCCGGGCAAACCATTGGTTGCCCAAGCAGCGGAAGAAATCCAGCGCATTGCCCATGCCGCCTTGACGCAGGAATTGCCAGAGTCGATCGCGCATTTCGGCGCTGACCGTGCTCAAGTCACTGAGCTCGGGGTCCGGGCGGTCATCGCCGGGCACCAGAATCAGTTGCACGCCGCGCTCGGACAACTCGACCAGCCGCTCGACACCGTAGCGCCAATAGGCAATGCCGCCATGCAGGGAGATCAGGATGACCTTGGCGTGGCGCAGCACTTCGTCGACATACAGGTCGACCGAGGAATGATTCTGCACCTGCATCGGATTGGCCAGGCGCAGGCTCGGATAATCATCGGGCAATTGCTGCGCAGCCTCGGCGAGCAGCGCCAGGCTGGAATCGCCGCTGCACAGGATTACCAGCTCGGCGGGGGTTTGTCCGAGGTCGGCAATGTTGTCGTCCGAGACGAATCCGCCGGGCTGAGTCCTGAGCAGGTGCATGGCTTAAACGCTGAGCGCAGCGCGCAACTGCGCTTCGAGTTGCGCGGCATCGAGCTCCTGACCGATCAGCACCAGACGCGTGACGCGCGCTTCTTCGGCGCCCCACTGGCGGTCGAAATGCTTGTCGAAACGCGTGCCCACGCCCTGGATCAACAGGCGCATCGGCTTGTGCGGAATCGCCGCGAAGCCTTTTACCCGCAGGATGCCGTGCTGCACCACCAGTTGCGTCAGCGCATCGAGCAGCAGGCTCTCGTCAGCTTGCGGCAGTTCGATTGAGATCGAATCGAAGGCGTCGTGATCGTGATCGTCGTCATCACCGTCATGGTGGTGATCGTGGTGACTGTGGCGGCTGTCGATGTGCTCCTCGGAGCCGGCACCGAGACCGATCAGCACGTCGAGCGGCAGGCGGCCGTTGCTGGCTTCGATGATTTTTACCGCTGGCGGCAGCTCTTCGGCGACTTCAGCGCGCACCCGAGCCAGATCTTCCGCGCTGGTCTGGTCGGCTTTGTTGAGGATGACCAGGTCAGCACTGGCCAGTTGATCAGCGAACAATTCGTGCAGCGGCGACTCGTGATCAAGGTTCGGATCGAGTTTGCGCTGGGCATCGACCTGATCCGGGAACGCTGCGAAGGTGCCAGCAGCGACGGCCGGGCTGTCGACCACGGTGATCACCGCGTCAACGGTGCAGGCGCTACGGATTTCCGGCCACTGGAAGGCTTGCACCAGCGGTTTTGGCAGGGCCAGGCCCGAGGTTTCAATAAGGATGTGGTCGAGATCGCCGCGACGGGCAACCAGTTCGCGCATTACCGGGAAGAATTCTTCCTGCACGGTGCAGCACAGGCAGCCGTTGGCCAGCTCATAAACGCGGCCGGTGGCCTCTTCTTCGGTGCAGCCGATGGTGCATTGCTTGAGGATTTCACCGTCGATGCCCAACTCGCCAAACTCATTGACGATCACCGCGATGCGCCGGCCCTGAGCGTTGTCAAGCATGTGCCGCAGCAGCGTGGTTTTGCCCGAACCGAGGAAACCGGTGACGATGGTGACGGGGAGTTTGGCCAGTGTTTTCATCGGTATGCCCTTTGGCAAGCGGCGGGCATACGGGACGAGAACCGGCAGCGCGCGTGCACGCCGGAAGCATTCGCCACCGGATCACCCCGCCCGGTTGTAGTGAGAATCTGTGACGAGGCAGGTCTCCTGGCTGACGGCGTTCAGGCGCTGGGCCTGGCGTCCATTGCGCCTTCCCGCTGGCTCATCGGTTGAGCTGGCAGTGGCGTGGCAACGAACATCACCGTTCACAGTTGCGGGGGCAGCCGCGGCTTTGACCGCGTTCCCTTCTTAGCTTCGGCGAGTGCCGAAGAACCTCGAAAGCGCAAGGCTACGCATGGGTCCGTCGTGGGTCAATGGTCGGTGAGTCTGAAACTGGGGGTATATCCGTTGCTGCGGTAACGGCTTCTTATGGTTTCGCTCTTACAGCGAGTCCCTTTTTCAAACGCCAAAAAGGAACCAAAAGGCTTTGCCCCGGCGTACGGCCCGCTCGCTGGGGCTCGGGGTACCTTCGTTACGGGACCGATCCGGGCGCAGCGGCTACGGTTTGCTTCGCTGCACCTCCTTCCGCTGTGTACGACTGCGTCGTACGGTCGCTGCGCTCCCACCCCCGGATCGATCCCGTAACGAAGCCTGCCGAAGGGGCAAAAGATCAAAAGCCAGAGCAAAAGCAAAGGCAAAGGCAAAAGCAAAAGATCGCAGCCTTCGGCAGCTCCTACAGTTGGATCGCGCACCAGCTCAAGAACAGGTCGGCTGTCAGGCCGCCTTCGCGAGCAGGCTCGCTCCCACAAAAGCAAAAGTAAAGCAGCGC
This sequence comes from Pseudomonas sp. FP1762, assembly GCF_030687105.1. Classification (NCBI taxonomy): domain Bacteria; kingdom Pseudomonadati; phylum Pseudomonadota; class Gammaproteobacteria; order Pseudomonadales; family Pseudomonadaceae; genus Pseudomonas; species Pseudomonas sp. FP1762. The sequence goes on along the minus strand of NZ_CP117458.1, from coordinate 2,678,698 downwards.
AGCCGCCCCACTCAACAATGAGCGCAAGCTCGAGTGCTCTTGATCTTGATCCACCGGCGACGTCGGAAGGCTGAGTGGAGGGATTGATCCGGGCGTGGGAGCGCAGCGACCGTACGACGCAGTCGTACACAGCGAGTGTAGGTGCAGCGAAGCAAACCGGAGCCGCTGCGCCCGGATCAGTCCCGGAGCGAAGGAACCCGAGCCTGCGAGGGCCGAACGTAGGAGCAAGCCTTTTTGGGTACTTTTTCGGCGTTTGGAAAAAGTGCCTCGCCGTAAGGGCGAAACCGTAATCAGCAACACCCGCAGCAACGGATATACACACAAAAACATCAGAAAAATACCCCCACTGCAGTACCGAAAACTCCCGGAAATTGACTAAAAACCCAAACCCATGTTCTCCTGCACACCTTGTTACGGGTGCCCCTCACAGGGTGAAACGGGAAACCGGTGAATCATGTGCTTTACTCAAAGCCATGTCAGTCCGGTGCTGCCCCCGCAACGGTAAGCGAGCGAAGCGTCAGATCCACTGTGCCCCGGCATGGGAAGGTGATGCTTGCAGGTCGGCGACCAGCCAACCCCTCGCGAGCCCGGAGACCGGCCCGCAACACCCAGCACGCGCAAGCGCCGCTGAACACAAACAAACCCGCGGTGGGCGGGCGCTGTTCGAAATCCCTGCGTGCCCGGCCCGCAGGGATTTTCATGCGCTCTGTTTACCCGCTGACATTTCAGAGGGAAGCGCTATGTCGATCATCAGTAACACCGTCAGCCACACTGACCACATCTCCAGCAGCACCACACTCGGCCAACGCGTCGCCGCCGCCCTCTTCGCCTCGATCCTCGGTGCCAGCCTGGTCTGGTTCGCCGGTTTCTCGCACATCGAAGCGGTGCACAACGCCGCCCACGATACCCGCCACAGCGCCGCGTTCCCGTGCCACTGAGGCCTGCCGAAATGATCAAGCGTATCGCGCAAACCGCAGGCTTCACCGGCTTGCTGGCCGCCCTGCTGCTGACCCTGCTGCAGAGTTTCTGGGTATCACCGTTGATTCTGCAGGCCGAATCCTTCGAGAAATCCGAACCGGTCGCGCAAGTCCACGAACACGCCGCCGGCACCGCCGCCCACAGCCATGATGGCGAAGCCTGGGAGCCGGAAGACGGCTGGCAGCGCGTGGTCTCGACCACTGGCGGTAATCTGGTGGTGGCAGTGGGTTTCGCCTTGATGCTCGCCGGCCTGTACACCTTGCGCGCGCCGACCAAGACCTCGCAAGGGCTGCTCTGGGGTCTGGCCGGTTACGCCACGTTCGTTCTCGCGCCGACCTTGGGCCTGCCACCTGAATTGCCGGGCACTGCGGCTGCCGATCTGGCATCGCGGCAGATCTGGTGGATCGGCACCGCCGCTTCGACCGCGGTCGGTCTGGCACTGATTGCCTTCAGTCGTCACTGGCTGATGAAGCTTCTCGGTGTGGCGATTCTCGCCGTGCCGCATGTGATCGGCGCGCCGCAACCGCAGGTGCATTCGATGCTCGCTCCAGAGGCACTGGAAACCCAGTTCAAAATCGCTTCGCAGCTGACCAACGTCGCGTTCTGGCTGGCCTTGGGCCTGATCAGTGCATGGTTGTTCCGCCGCAAAAGCGCAGGCCCATATCAGGCATGACCGATGACCGCGCAGCGCCGACCCTCGTGGTCGGCCTCGGCTGCCAGCGGGGCTGCCCGGCCAGTACGTTGCGTGCGTTACTCGATCAAGCGTTGCAGGCGCACCGCATCGAGCTGCGAGCGGTCAAGGCTTTGGCGAGTATCGACCTCAAGCGCGACGAACCGGGGTTGCTGGAACTGGCCACACAATTGAACCTGCCGCTGCAGTATTTCAACAGTGCCGAACTGGCGCCCTATCAGCAGCGCCTCAGCCATCAATCGCAGATCGCCTTTGAGCGCACCGGCTGCTACGGCGTGGCGGAAAGCGCCGCGCTGGCGCTCGCCGAGCAACTGATTCAGGCGCCGGCGAAACTGCTGATCCACCGGCAGAAATATGCGCAGGCCACACTGGCATTGGCCGGCGCTGCATAAAATCCCGATAATCCCCGCCATTGATCATGAGCACGCTTCATCTGCAGTGTGCCTGCGCCTCTTCACAAGGATTCAACGATGACTGTCTACTTCATCGGCGCCGGCCCCGGCGACCCGGAACTCATCACCGTCAAAGGCCAACGGCTGATTCGCAGCTGCCCGGTGATTATCTACGCCGGTTCGCTGGTACCCGCCGCGGTGCTGGAAGGTCATCAGGCCGAAATCGTGGTCAATAGCGCTGAACTGCACTTGGAACAGATCATCGATCAGATCAAGACTGCCCATGCCCAAGGCCAGGATGTGGCCCGTGTGCATTCCGGGGATCCAGGTCTGTACGGCGCGATTGGTGAGCAGATTCGCTACTTGCGTGAGCTGAGCATTCCTTTCGAGATCATCCCTGGCGTGACCGCCACAGCGGCATGCGCAGCACTGCTGGGCGCCGAGTTGACCCTGCCGGACATTTCGCAAAGCGTGATCCTGACCCGTTACGCCGACAAGACCGCGATGCCCGCCGGCGAAGAACTGGCGAGCCTGGCGCAGCACGGCGCGACCATGGCCATTCATCTGGGGGTCAATCATCTGGAAAAGATACTGGTCGAACTGCTGCCGCATTACGGCGCGGACTGCCCGATTGCCGTTATTCACCGCGCGACATGGCCGGATCAGGACTGGGTGGTAGGTACATTGGCGGACATTGCCGACAAGGTCGAGGCCAAAGGCTTTCGGCGTACGGCGCTGATTCTGGTCGGACGGGTGCTGGGCAGCGAGGTGTTCAGCGAATCATCGTTGTATCGCGCCGGGCATGCGCATCTTTATCGGCCTTGAAGACGCCTTCGCGAGCAGGCTCGCTCCCACAGGTCATTGCATTTCAATGTGGCAGCGAGCCTGCTCGCGAATGGGGCGGCAAAAGTTGCCCATAAAAAAACGGCGCTCACGGGGCGCCGTTTTTCATGTTCGCAGCGAACGCCTTAGTAGTAGGCGTTTTCTTTCTGCGTGTGGTCGGTCACGTCGCGAACGCCCTTGAGCTCCGGAATGCGCTCGAGCAGGGTGCGCTCGATGCCTTCCTTCAAGGTTACGTCGGCCTGGCCGCAGCCCTGGCAACCGCCACCGAACTGCAATACGGCGATGCCGTCCTCGACCACATCGATCAGGCTGACCTGACCGCCGTGGCTGGCCAGCCCCGGGTTGATCTCGGTTTGCAGGTAGTAGTTGATGCGCTCGTTGACCGGGCTGTCGGCATTGACCATCGGCACTTTGGCATTTGGCGCCTTGATGGTCAGCTGGCCGCCCATGCGGTCGGTGGCGTAATCAACGACCGCGTCATCGAGAAACGCTTCGCTGAACGAATCGATGTAGGCGGTGAAGCTTTTCAGCCCCAGCGCGGTATCTTCAGGTTTCTCTTCGCCCGGCTTGCAGTAGGCAATGCAGGTTTCGGCGTACTGGGTACCAGGCTGGGTAATGAAAACGCGGATGCCGATGCCCGGGGTGTTCTGCTTGGAGAGCAGATCGGCCAGGTAATCATGGGCGGCGTCAGTAATGGTAATAGCGGTCATAAAAACTCCTCGCAGGCGTGGGCGCAGTTTACGCCAATCGGCGCGGCTGACAAAGTCCTAGTATTTTTGTCGGGAAAGAATCTCGTAACACGCCTGCGAATCATCAAAGGTTCTCGTACCGATTCATATCCAGCACGCCCTCTTCCACCGGGTCGGTTTCGTGGATGTATTGGCTCAGATCGTAGAAATACAGCCAGAACTGCGGATGACTGCGCCGAATGCCCCAGCGTTCGACGATCTTTTCGAACCGACTGGCATCCCTGGCGTTTTCCATGGCATCGACAAACGCCGGCACCTGCTCGGCCGGTACGTTGAACATGAAGTTCGGGTAACTGCTGAGCACGCCCGGATAGATCGTCAGGGTGTCGAGCCCTGGCTGATAGCGCAGCGACTCACCGAGCAAAAACGCCACGTTGCTGTGGGCGCGGTTGCGCAGCACGCTGTAGACCTCGCGCTTGCCACTGGCGGTTTCAACGCGCAGCAAGGTCGCTTCGGGCAACTGGTCGATGACTTTCAACCCTGCGGCCGGTCGCGAGGCCAGACGGCTCAGGGCCTGCTCGGCGTTCTGCAACGCCGGATCGATATTCGGTCGCGAGCAATAAGCGCCGTCGCAGCGATTGATCGGGTCCGGCCGTGCATTCAGATCGCCGTAGCGCGCCAGCAACTGCATGGCGAAATCGTGTTTCGGGTCTTTTTCGTCGAGTTTCAGCGCGGTCGTTTTGTCGTCATCGATGGCCTCGTAATCGAGCCACATCTTGAATTGGCCGCCGTCCTGGTACCAATCGTTGAGGTAATCCTCACGTGAGTCGGCGGGCATCAGGCGCAGGAAGTTCTGCTCGGCGCCGTTACGGATCAGGTCGAAATACAGACGGGTCTGCGCCTGATGGGAGACGTTGCCGAACACATCGAAGTTGACCGCGAGCTGATAGTAGGTGCGCTCGAGCAGTGGATAGTCGAACAGCCACATGGTTTGCGGCACCTCACCGATAAGCCCCTTGGTCACCGAAGCACTGTCGAAGTGGCGGAAAATGCTCAGCAAGGCGTTGTCGTTGCCGGCCCACAGCGTCGACCAGCTCGGCGCCGGCAGATCGGCATAGCTGTCACGGCGCAGTGCCTCGTATTCGTTGCGCTTGTCGCGATAGTTGCGCCACAGACTCAGCACGCTGCCGACATCGTCGTTCTGCCCCGGCATCGCCAGCAGCGGCGTGGCCTGGCCGCGGTAGTTCGGGTCGGTGATATAGAGATCATGTTCCGGCGCCTGGAACAGCGCCCAGAAGTTGTCGCGGATCACGTCGGTCGCGATCTGCCCACGGCACACCGGCCCGCGAATGAAGGTGCGGACGAAGTATTCAGCGTTATCGAGCATGAACTGATAGCGCGCCTGCGCCGGAATTGCCTCGAAAGTGGCAAACGGATTAGCACGGCTCTGCGGGCCGTAACCCGGCAGCGCATTGACCTGCCAGTTGCCGCTGTAGAACAGGCTTTTGATCCGGGCCATTTTCGCCGCGCTCAGCGGATAAGTGATGTGCGTCTTGTGCACGATCACCCCTTGCACCGGCCACAAGCGGTAATACACCTGCGTGCCCGGGTCGTCGTTGGGGCGGCGCGTGGCGATCAGGTCGATCGGCTGGCCGCTCGGCGTACGCGAACGTACCCACTGGAAATAATGCCCCGGCTCGCCGTCCTTGAAATAGATGTGCGCCAGATACCAGTGCTCGAACAGCCAGCGCCCGACCAGACTTTGCCGAGCACCGGGAGCATTGAGCAGGTTCTCCCACTGCTGGATCTGCATGGCCTCTTTGGCAGTCGGCGCCAGGCTCTGCTCATCAATCGGCGCGCCAGACGCCAGCCAGCGCTGCAAGGTCTGGTATTGCTGGTCGGTCAGACCGGTGACGGCCAGCGGCATACCCTCTTTCGGGTGCGCGCCGGCATATCCGTCGAACTCCGCAGGCATTGCGCATAGATTGTTGCGATTGAGCCCAAGAACAATCTCTTCTGGCAGCTTGGCGTTCGGCGTCAGCGGCGTCTTGTGGCCGAGTTCAAGCATCCGCGCCATCAGCGCGGCCTGACTGCCCTGGGCGTCGAGTACCGAATAGAAGTCTTTCTGCTGCCAGGCGCGCTTGCCGAAGGCGTCGTAAAACAATCGCGTGGTCGGTGCAGCCTGGGTACGTTCGCCGTCATATACCGGCATCTTGCTCGCGCCACGGGCGGCGCCTTCGCCACTGCCGAGATTGAGCTGACAGGCCGAGTCATAGCAGGCATGGCAGGCTACGCACTTTTCGGTGAAGATCGGTTGGATGTCTCGGCTGTAGGAGATGGAAGAAGAAATGGCGGGATCTTGCGCCGCAACGCTCCCGCTCAGGACCAGCAACCATAAACTGATGAAGCGGTGCGGCATGCTGCTGATCTCGATGATAAAAAAAGGCTGCGATTCTACCGTTATGACGCTCGTACCAACATGAGCGATATTCATGCAAAAGCTGCACATGCTCCAAAAGCGCACAGGTTTGCTATGATCGCGCTCCTTCGTAATGGTCTTTCCGAGTAGTCCACATGTCCGATCGCAGCGTCCGCCTTCAAGCTCTCAAGCAAGCCCTCAAAGAGCGCATCCTGATTCTCGACGGCGGGATGGGCACGATGATCCAGAGCTACAAGCTCGAAGAACAGGATTATCGCGGCAAGCGCTTCGCGGACTGGCCGAGCGACGTCAAGGGCAACAACGACCTGCTGGTGATCACCCGTCCGGACGTGATCGGCGGTATCGAAAAAGCCTATCTGGACGCCGGCGCCGACATTCTCGAAACCAACACCTTCAACGCCACGCGCATTTCCATGGCCGATTACGGTATGGAAGAGCTGGCGTACGAGTTAAACGTAGAAGGCGCACGTCTGGCGCGCAAGATTGCCGACGCCAAGACCGCCGAAAACCCGGCCAAACCGCGCTTCGTGGCCGGCGTGCTCGGCCCGACCAGCCGCACCTGCTCACTGTCGCCCGACGTCAACAACCCCGGCTACCGCAACGTCACCTTCGATGAGCTGGTGGAAAACTACACCGAAGCCACCAAAGGCCTGATCGAGGGCGGCGCCGACCTGATCCTGATCGAAACCATTTTCGACACCCTCAACGCCAAAGCGGCGATCTTCGCCGTACAAGGTGTGTTCGAAGAGCTGCACGTCGAATTGCCGATCATGATTTCCGGGACCATCACCGACGCCTCCGGCCGAACCCTGTCGGGGCAGACTACCGAAGCGTTCTGGAACTCGGTAGCGCACGCCAAGCCGATCTCCGTGGGTTTGAACTGCGCCCTCGGCGCCAGCGAACTGCGTCCGTACCTGGAAGAGCTGTCGAACAAGGCCAGCACCCACGTATCCGCGCACCCGAACGCCGGCCTGCCGAATGAATTCGGCGAGTACGACGAACTGCCCTCGCAAACCGCGAAAGTCATCGAAGAGTTCGCCCAGAGCGGTTTCCTCAACATCGTCGGCGGCTGCTGCGGCACCACCCCGGGGCACATCGAAGCGATTGCCAAAGCTGTGGCCGGTTATGCGCCGCGGCAGATTCCGGACATCCCCAAGGCCTGCCGCCTTTCGGGTCTGGAGCCGTTCACCATTGATCGCAGCTCGCTGTTCGTCAACGTCGGCGAGCGCACCAACATCACCGGCTCGGCAAAATTCGCCCGCCTGATCCGTGAAGACAACTACACCGAAGCCCTCGAAGTCGCGCTGCAGCAGGTCGAGGCCGGCGCGCAGATCATCGACATCAACATGGACGAGGGCATGCTCGATTCGAAGAAGGCCATGGTGACCTTCCTCAATCTGATCGCCGGCGAACCGGATATCTCGCGCGTGCCGATCATGATCGACTCGTCGAAATGGGAAGTCATCGAAGCCGGCCTCAAGTGCATCCAGGGCAAGGGCATCGTCAACTCGATCAGCATGAAAGAAGGCGTCGAGCAGTTCATCCACCACGCCAAGCTGTGCAAGCGCTACGGCGCTGCGGTGGTGGTGATGGCCTTCGACGAAGCCGGCCAGGCCGACACCGAAGCGCGCAAGAAAGAGATCTGCAAACGCTCCTACGACATTCTGGTCAACGAAGTCGGCTTCCCGCCGGAAGACATCATCTTCGACCCGAACATCTTCGCCGTCGCTACAGGCATCGAAGAGCACAACAACTACGCCGTCGACTTCATCAATGCCTGCGCCTACATCCGCGACGAGCTGCCGTATGCGTTGAGCTCCGGCGGCGTGTCCAACGTGTCGTTCTCGTTCCGTGGCAACAACCCGGTGCGTGAGGCGATTCACTCGGTGTTCCTGCTCTACGCGATCCGCGCCGGGCTGACCATGGGCATCGTCAACGCCGGTCAACTGGAGATCTACGATCAGATCCCGGTGGAGCTGCGCGACGCGGTCGAAGACGTGATCCTCAATCGCACCCCGGACGGCACCGACGCCCTCCTCGCCATCGCTGACAAGTACAAGGGCGACGGCAGCGTCAAGGAAGCCGAGACCGAAGAATGGCGCAACTGGGACGTCAACAAACGTCTGGAGCACGCGCTGGTCAAGGGCATCACCACGCACATCGTTGAAGACACCGAAGAATCCCGCCAGTCGTTTGCGCGGCCGATCGAAGTGATCGAAGGCCCGTTGATGTCCGGCATGAACATCGTCGGCGACCTGTTCGGCGCCGGCAAAATGTTCCTCCCGCAAGTGGTGAAATCCGCGCGCGTGATGAAGCAGGCCGTGGCGCACTTGATCCCGTTCATCGAACTGGAGAAAGGCGACAAGCCGGAAGCCAAGGGCAAGATCCTCATGGCCACAGTCAAGGGCGACGTGCACGACATCGGCAAGAACATTGTCGGCGTGGTGCTCGGTTGCAACGGCTATGACATCGTCGACCTCGGCGTGATGGTCCCGGCCGAGAAGATTCTGCAGGTCGCCAAAGAAGAAAAGTGCGACATCATCGGCCTTTCCGGCCTGATCACCCCGTCGCTGGACGAGATGGTTCACGTTGCCCGCGAAATGCAGCGTCAGGATTTCCATCTGCCGCTGATGATCGGTGGCGCGACCACCTCCAAGGCGCACACTGCGGTGAAGATCGAGCCGAAGTACAGCAACGATGCCGTGGTCTACGTGACCGACGCCTCGCGCGCCGTCGGCGTGGCAACCCAGTTGCTGTCCAAGGAACTCAAGGCCGGTTTCGTCGAGAAGACCCGCCTGGAATACATCGACGTGCGCGAGCGTACGTCCAATCGCAGCGCACGCACCGAACGCCTGAGCTATGCCGCCGCCATCGCCAAGAAGCCGCAATTCGACTGGGCCAATTATCAGCCAGTGGTACCGACCTTCACCGGCAGCAAGGTGCTCGACAATATCGATTTGAACGTGCTGGCCGAGTACATCGACTGGACGCCTTTCTTCATTTCCTGGGACCTGGCCGGCAAGTTCCCGCGCATCCTCGAAGACGAAGTGGTCGGTGAAGCCGCCACTGCGCTGTACAAGGACGCCCGGGAAATGCTCACCAAACTGGTCGACGAAAAGCTGATCAGCGCCCGTGCGGTGTTCGGTTTCTGGCCAGCCAATCAGGTCAACGAAGACGACATCGAGCTGTACGACGATAACGGCAAGCCATTGGCCAAGCTGCATCACTTGCGCCAGCAGATCATCAAGACCGACGGCAAACCGAACTTCTGCCTCGCCGACTTCGTTGCGCCCAAAGACAGCGAAGTCACCGACTACGTCGGCGGCTTCATTACCACCGCCGGTATCGGCGCCGAAGAAGTGGCCAAGGCTTATCAGGACGCTGGCGACGACTACAACTCGATCATGGTCAAGGCCCTCGCCGACCGCTTGGCCGAGGCCTGCGCCGAATGGCTGCACCAGCAAGTGCGTAAAGAACATTGGGGTTACGCCAAGGATGAAACCCTCGACAACGATGCACTGATCAAAGAGCAATACCGTGGCATCCGCCCCGCTCCCGGCTACCCGGCCTGCCCGGATCACACCGAGAAAGCGGCACTGTTCACCCTACTCGATCCAGAGGCTGCGGAAATGCGCGCCGGGCGCAGTGGCGTGTTCCTCACCGAACACTACGCAATGTTCCCCGCCGCTGCGGTCAGCGGCTGGTACTTCGCCCATCCGCAAGCGCAATACTTTGCGGTGGGCAAGATCGACAAGGATCAGGTGCAAAGCTACACCGCACGCAAGGGACAGGATCTGAGCGTGACCGAGCGTTGGCTGGCGCCGAATCTGGGTTACGACAGCTGAGGCTTGTTGCAAAGCCGATCCGGGAGTTTGCGATTCCCGGATCGGGTCAGCTCCTCAGTCCCGACGCGAGGATGGCCCCGGTTGCGGTGACGCCGGGCGTGTCTGCGAATCCCCTGCTGCGACCCGCGCAAGGTTTACCAGTTCCTGGCGAGACAGCTCCTTGAGTTTGTCGGTGCGTGCCTGCGCCAGCTCGATCTCCAACTGGCTCATCGCTTCCACGTACAGTCTTCGCGAGTCCTCGTCGTTCCACTTGTCTGGATGCGCATCCTCGACTTCTTCCTGACGATGTGTGGCGCTGCGTTCAAGCTCATCGAAGATGGCGGCGTGTCGGTCGCGCATGTAGCGAATCCAGTAATCGCGGGCAATCAAATCCTCGAGGAACAGGTCTGACGCTTCGTCGGCCAGCACAGAAGCGCGTGCCTCGCTCAGCAGTTGTCCCTCGATCGGGGTCCTGTACAACATGTGATCCGGTTGCGCAGGCAGCTCTAACCCGTCGGGCCAGCCGCGCGTCATGCCGATTCGGTACTGCAGACGGATTTCGGCCCGGTCCTGGAACCTGCCAGCTGCTTCCGCCAGCCTGTCGACCCTTTCCAGTCGGAACAGGCGCCGCGTCAGCTCGACCAACGCCATGCCGCGCTGATCAGGCAGATGGCGTGGGATGTCGCGCAATGCGGTGTATTCATAGACCCGCGTTTCCAGCTCACTGAACGACAGTATTCGGCCATCGGGGCAGGTGCCGTGAGTCGCGGAGTTGAAGAAGAGCAACTCGCGCAACTCCGTGTTTTCGCTTGCCGCTTCTATCACCCGCCATACCCGTTGCGTCAGATCAGCGCCCGACACGCTGAAATCGGCAGTGTCGCGCAACATCGACAGCAGGTGAAAGAACGCCTCATGGTTGGGTTCCCGCGCCAATTGCAGCCATAGCGCTTGCCGCGTTTCGCGCGTCTGGGTCCGGGTGTAATTGAGCCAGGTGTTCATTGCCTGCTCATCTGCGTCTTGCTGCGGATTGGCGATGATTTCGTCTGCTTCCACGGCTTCATGCCTGTCCACGCGTCCGGCACCGCCGGCATTACTGTCATCGCTATCGCTACTGTCGGAATCAAAAGGCGTATCGGGCTCGCTTTCGGACGTCGTTTCATACTCGGTAATTGCGCGCTCGAGAGAGGCAAACGAATACCCCATGACGCCACGGTTCGCGTTAGCCGCACTGTAGTCCCTGAGCTGTTCCAGACTCTCGAGAGGCAGTCGGTTTCCGCGCAAGTCGGTGCCTGCCACCAGTCGCTCATGGTTGCCATCCAGCAGCATGTCGGGCAACACGGAAATACGGTTGCCAAGAAGATTGAGAGTTTGCAAATGCTCCAGTGCCTGTACCCCATCAGGCCAGTGGCTTATCGAATTGAGAGACAGATTCAGGCGCTCGATCCGGGTGAGTGCGCTGGCGTTGAATTGGCTCAGTTGGTTATGACTCAGATCCAGCGAACGCAGGCGATTGCCCATTTGCTGCAAAACGCCAGGCGCTTCAGCAAAATAGTTAATGCGTAGCTCCAGATGCTCCAGCCTCTGCAATGTACCGACAGCCTCCGGTAGCCCCTCCAGATTGTTGGAGTTAAGCACCAGCGTGGTCAGTTCAGGGAAAGCGCTGCAAAAATCATTCAGGCTCTGCAAGGAAAACCCTACCGAAGTCAGGTCGAGCGTTCGTACTTGCGTAAACGCGTTCGACAGAGGCGGCAACTCAACAATGTGCAAGCCGCTGAGGTCGAGCTTGCGACCCGCTTCTTCGGTATGACGGGTCAGTCCATCGACCCAGCAATCACGGATTCTCATCGCCGTGAAGACTCTGTCTTGCGTCGAAACCCTCGCGGCCGCCGGCTTGAAGATCCAACCGTTCAACTGACGCGTCAGCGCCTCGTCACTCTCTCGCCAGTCCTTGATCCGGGCATCAATCTGCGCTTCATCCAACCCTGCGCCGCCCAACCGCGCAATACAGTGCTGGGCCTGTTCCTGGGAAAGGTCCGGATTCAATTCCCGCAACCGCCTGACCAGACCTGCGCTACCTTCAGCCGCAGATGACGCAGTACGCAGCGGTAACAGAAACTCGTGGATCCGGGAAAACGCGGTGCCTGGCACCGAGGTGTTCGCAGCGACCAGGTAGCCGGCCGGCTGACTTTCATAGCTTTTCAATGCACCTCGAGGCAAACCGTTGCTCGCCTCGATACGCCCGCGCGCCGTCGTCAGAGCTGCCTCTGCCTCAGCGCTGAACGGGTTCCCGGTCAGATGGCTCTTGAGCAATACGCTGTCGATGGCAAGAACACGCTCGGGCAGCGAATCGAGGCTGTTGTCTCGCAGATCCAGCCACTTCAACCCGGACAGATTTTCCGCCCCCGCTGGCCACGTTTGAAGGCTATTGCCACTCAAATCCAGCACTTCAAGCTTCGGCATGGCCGTCACGTCCAGCGCCGTCAAACGGTTGCGCCGCAAGTTCAGAAACTCAAGCGCCTTGAGCTCGGCGAACTGGCTTTGAATTTCCCCCGTAGAGGTGATCTGGTTGCTGGACAGGTCCAGCCGCGTCAGCTGCGCAAAATCCGCCGGTTTCACCGGCAACTCGGTCAATCCGCAGCCTGTGATTTGCAGCGTCTGCACGCCGCTGAACGCTTGCAGAAAAGCCTGAATCTGTCCAGCCGGCACGTTCAACCGATCCAGACGTAAGGTCTGCACATGGGAAAATGTACCGGCCGGCAATGGCACAAGCTCGCTGATGGCCGCGCCATGGTTCAAACCGTCTGTGTCAGACAGCTCGAATACCAGAGAATCGTCCCCCAGGTCGAGCAGGCGATAGCGTTTGCGTACGCTCGCGCGCCAGTTTTCCTCAAGCTCACGCACCACCGCGCTGTTCGGCGGCGACTGCCAGCGCGGCTCGCGTGCAGCGCCACGCAGGCCATCGGACGTCGTCGGTTGATAAAACCGGCGGAAGATCCCGGCGTGTTCCAGGCGCAGCAGTTCGATCGCTTTCAACCGGGTTTCCGGGGTATTCCAGACAGTCATGATGTGCTCAGGCAACGGATCGAGAAAGCGGCCTTCACCCGTCAGGAATTTCAGTTCACCGAGGCAGTACTGGCGGACCATCAAGTTCAGGTCCATCAGATGCCCCATGGACCCCGAATAATTTTTGACGTACTCGAATGCAGGTTTGAATGCCTCATGGGAGAAGTTCGACCAATTCAGTGACAGGCCCGCCCACAGTTTTTCATGGCCGGTATAGAGCGCTGGAGGAATGGAAGCGATTGACGTCCGAAACAGATCCAGCCTCTGCAGCTCGGGAAGCGCTTGTACCGATGCTGGCCATTGCGTCATGCCGGGTGCTTCGATCTTGAGTCGTTTCAGGTGTTTGAGCGCGGCCAGTTCCAGTGCCGGCGGGTTCTCGTCAATGAATCCTTGAAAATCGAGTTCAAGGGCTTCGAGCGAGGTCAACATTTTCACCCGCTGAGGGAAATCTGTGGCCATTGCCGGGGCCGAGGTCCTCAGCTTGAGCGTTTTCAATGCAGGCATCCTGGCTAAGCTTGCGGGCAGAGAGGACAGCGACTGCTGGTGCATACCCAAATCAAAATAACTCTCGCGCTCACCCAGCGAGAGTTTTTCCAGGCCGGGAAACAGGGCAAGAAAAGCGTCGGCATTGCCATCAGTAATGCCATCTCCGCGAAGGGACAATTTACGCACGTGGGAAAAGTCTGCTGTCAGCGCGGGCAAAGCATCGTAAGTCACCAGGCGCAGTTGATCCGCATTGGGCACTTCATCGACCAAAAGGGCATTGCGCCAACTGGTTTTAAGCGCTTGCGCGACCAGCAGATTCTGAACAGTACCGGAAGGTTCCCAGGGAGCCATCGCGTTGGTCCCCGCCCACTCGTCCAGTGTTGCCTCAAGTTGTTGCCACTCTTCGCGTCGCGATTGCAACCACCGAAAAATCTCCCGGTTGTTTCTGCCCGCACGCACCTGCTCAAGGATCAATCCACTGGCCTGCTGATCGGTGAGGCCCGGGTAGAGGTTGCGCAGGTCGGCAACCAGATTGCGCTCCAGCCAACCCGCTCTTCCGCTGGCGGGATAGCCGATCAACGCTTCGTTTACCCGTACCGGCGGTCTCATCCACTGCGCTGGCTGTTCCAGCAATGCGGCCGCCATGCCGTGGTGCTGGTCAGCGTGGGCGATGATTTTCTTTTGCAGTTCGGCCGACTGACTGACCTCGGGCACCCCCAGGGCGCGCCGCGCGTGATCCGGCAGAGCGTGCATGAGAGAGGCATAAAAGTTGTCGCCGTGGCGTGGCAGGCTGTTGAGCGTTTCGCCTCGGTCGTTGAATGCCTGAAATTGCTGGCCGCTTTTGATCAGGTACTTTCTCTCGAAGGCCGTCTGGCTGCCAATGCTCTCAAGCAACGGACCGCTGTCGCTGCCCTCGCGTATTTCAAGGCGCAAGTTGTCCGGCCAGCCGGGCAACCGTTCAAGCGTGTGCAACGCCAGGCATCGACTGTCCGCCGAGGCAATATTCTCGCTGCGCAGCCCCGCATATGCCCGCACCTGCCGGCTGCGGCGCGCATACCAGCGAGCTTCCTCCAGCATGCGCAGCGGTATGGGACGAGTTGAGCCGAGCCGTTGCAGTTCATCCGGCCGCGCCTGCGCCAGCACTTGCTGTGCAGCTGACTCACTGAGTCCCGGACAGGCGTTCTGCAATTGCCTGACCTGATCGGCGACAGGCTCGGTGCCCTGATAAATACTGTCGTAAATGGCCGATTGGCGGGTTTGGGCATAGGCCGCAATTTGCTTGGCGAGTTCTGCAGGTCTCGCTTCTCGAACCCGCGCACCTTCACCTCCGAGCAGGTGGACGATTTCCGATTCATCCAGTCCGCCCAGAACAAGCTGCGGCAGGTTGCCGCTGAGGACGTCCGCCCGGGAAATCCGGATCGGCGCCTTGACCCCGACACCCCGCACCCGATATCCGCCGCCATACTTGACGGATCTGCCGGTCAGTTGCGTCCCCTCAAAGACTTCCAGTACGCGATTGGCCGGCCAGCGCGGCATGTCAGTGACCAGTGGCAGGGCATACAGATACTTGTCATCGACCGGCGCCCCACCCTCCAGTTGCTCAATGACTTGCGCGGCTTGTGCATCGGTTTTCAACAAGCGCATGGCCTGAATCAGCTCCGGTGGCGGCACTCCATGGTCGAGGTGCATCTTGCGCAACATATCGTCGCTGACGCCGCTGATATCCATCGCGTTGAGCAGCTCCGTATCGGATAGCGACTCGCAGATGTGGCCCATGCGCCGCAACAGCGTCAGACGATCCCATTCCAGAGGACGTTCCAGGGTATGGCGCCACGCTCCATGGCCATTACTTTGCAGAACAGGTTGATAGGCTGCAGGATCGGTCGGGTGCTTGATGCGCCACTGGTTGATCGAGTCGTCGAAGACCTGCTCATACACCTTGTTGTCCTGACGGATCCAGGTTTTGCCATCCACCGCATACTGCCCGGAAGGATTCGGGGTCAGGTGTGCGTCAAGGACAACAGCGGCCTCGTAGCCGCTGAGATCAGGTTTCCACAGGCGGGTTTCGCCATTGGGTAACGTGACCGGACTCAACTGTTCGATGACCGGTACAGCCCTGGCGGCCGAGAACTTCCTTACACCTGCTCCAACACCCGCCATCACGGCAACCTGAGCGAGATTCTCGGCCACGTCGACCAGGTGATCCCTGGCGGCCCTGCGATCACCTTCACTCCACTCGATAGCGCCTTCAAGGGTTTCATACAGCAGTTGTCCCGCCATCACGACCATCATTGTTTCGCCCAGCACAGGCACGAACATCGACACCAGATTCAAGCCCAGCATGCCGATCTGCATCAGATGGGCCAGTTTGGCATCTCGTGCGTTCGCATCGACATCGGCAGTGGGTACCGCGTGGCTTCGCGCGTCGGCCAACACCTTGGCGCGATTCTGCGCATAAAGGTATTGCCACAAGTCCTCGTTGGGCGCCCAAAGCCCCCTGCCCTTGCGTTCGACTGTCGAAGGCGCGATGTACGGATCAACCGCCGGCTCCCACTTGACCGTGCGTTCGGGCGGAATCTGTTCGATGGTGGTGAATGTAGAACCACTGGTAAAACCCTGTACGAAGGCCAGCCAAGGGGAACGCAGAACGTCCCAGGCATCGCCAGGTGAGTCGGCTGCCTTTTGCCTGAACTGGCTGAAATAATAGGGGCGCTGATCATAGGGCAGGAACTGACTGAAAAAACGCTGGTAGGCGGTGGGCTCTGCGCTGGTCTGTTGCGACGCATCACGTGCGGTGAGCAAGCGCTCGAGCTCTTCGCGCATTTGCTCGAACGTGTAGCGCTTGAGCGGATGTTCCGGGTCGTTGGGGATGTAAAGGATCAGTTCATCGGTGTAACGATATTTTTCGCAGATGACGAAAGCCACGCACCCGGTCAGCCTTTTTTTCATCAGGCCGAGGTCCTGGAACCAGACTTGCTTGCGCCCCATCCACGGGTGCATTTCGCCGTCGATGACCGAGAGGATCATCGCGTGATCTGCCGCCTCGATGTCATTGCGCAATAGCGCCTGTTCGGCTGCAGCGCGCATCGCTGCCTTCTGGCTGGCGATGAAGCGTTCGCTGAGCACCGCCGCTGCCACCGCTTCCCCCGGATGGAAAAATCCCTGCAGGTATGTCTGGTATTGCTGGCCGATATCCAGATTGCGGCAAAGGTGCAAAAACTGGCTGACCGTGAGGCCTGTGTCGACGTGCTTGAATGTGTCCGCAGCAGGCGTCGCCACAACAAAACCGGAGCTCGAATGATAAGTATCTTCACATTCGTCAGCTTCGAAGTTGTGCAGCGAGGCTTCCAGCAGCGTGATCTTGAGAACCTCGAACGAGGCCAATACGGTTCTCTGAATACCCATTTCGACCGGGCGCCGCAGACATAACAGGGTTTTGTCTACATCGATTTCCAGCGCGTATTGGTCCTTCAAGGCTTTGATCAATAACGGCCTGGCGAATGTTTCGACATCCACGAATTTCGCCATGCTTTTGTCGAGACTGTTCTGGGCAATGACGCTGGCCTTGAAAGTCTCGTCGAGGGTTTTGCGCTGGGCCGGCGTCGCATTCTGATACCAGGACGGTAACGCGGTCGGAACCGCCTTGAGCGCCTCGCGCCGATGCGGCAAAGCGCTGGTCAACCATTGCGGGATCGATGTCTCGAGAAACTCGCCGTGCAGGCTTTGTGTTGCGATGAGTTTTGCAGACCGGTTGGGGGCTGCCTGCTGAGCGGTGGACGCAGGCTGCGTCGACACTGGTTCGGGGGGGATAACGTTCATGGTCACTCCTTTTTCATGGAGCGGTCAGCAAACCATGTCGCGTTATCGCTTCTGCGTTATCCGGGTATCGCTCAAACTTGTCCGGGCTGCTTCGATGGCATCCCGGACCCAGCGGATTGGCTATGCTTCAGGAGGATGACTTTTCGCAGAGGGATTTATGGACGATCCAATCGACAACAAACCGCCGAGTTTCTGGCAGATGCTGCACAGCGTCATGGCGGCGGCGTTCGGGGTGCAGAGCGGCAAGAACCGGGAAAGGGATTTTACCCACGGCAAACCCAGTCACTTTGTGATTCTGGGAGTTTTGTTCACGGCGGTGTTCGGCCTGACGCTGTTTGCCATCGTCAAGCTGGTGCTGTATCTGGCCGGGGTGTGATGGCACTGAACAGGCATCTGCCACAGGTTATCCGGGCCTTGGGAGAACGGCCCGGAAGCGCGGATGTTACTGGTGACTGACCCAGAAGACCGCTGTTCCTACTACGAGAATGATCAGGAACAAAATGGCCCACGCGTCGACACTGCTGTCGCTTTTTCTGGCTTTGGTCGGGTTGCTCATTGCATCGCCTCTTGTCGGTTTTATCGGTGATTGCACAAAGACTCGATCACAGTTAAGACGATGATTGTCCGCACGACAAATGTGGATTAGATGACCGGCATTCGCGTTAGGCGATTTGGTTCTTTACATATACTCAAACATCACTTTTGCGCATAACTGCAAACGGGTATATTGCCCCGGCTCCGTGACGGAGTGCGCGGCCGTGCGCGCAGAATTGCAGAGGCAACATCGGACTCCAGCAAGCGAAAACGCAGCGTTTTCCGAGAAGCCCAAGCCTGAGAACAGGACTTATATGTACGTATACGACGAGTACGATCAGCGGATCATCGAGGACCGCGTCAAGCAGTTCCGTGATCAGACCCGACGCTATCTGGCAGGTGAGCTGAGCGAAGAAGAATTCCGCCCCCTGCGCCTGCAAAATGGCCTGTATATCCAGCGTTTCGCGCCGATGTTGCGCGTGGCCGTGCCTTACGGCCAGCTGACTTCGCGTCAGGTGCGCATGATGGCGAAGATCGCCCGCGACTACGACAAGGGCTATGCCCACATCAGTACGCGGCAGAACGTGCAGTTCAACTGGCCGGCGGTTGAAGACATCCCGGACATCCTTGCTGAACTCGCGACCGTGCAGATGCACGCCATCCAGACCAGCGGCAACTGCCTGCGCAACGTCACCACCGACCAGTTTGCCGGCGTCGCCGCCGATGAAGTGATCGACCCGCGTCCATGGTGCGAAATCGTCCGTCAGTGGACCACGTTCCACCCGGAATTCGCCTACCTGCCGCGCAAATTCAAGATCGCCGTCAACGGTTCGACCAGTGACCGCGCAGCCATTGAAGTCCACGATATCGGTCTGGAACCTGTCTATAACGCTGCCGGCGAGCTGGGCTTCCGAGTGCTGGTCGGCGGTGGCCTCGGTCGTACGCCGGTGGTTGGCGCATTCATCAATGAATTCCTGCCGTGGCAAGACCTGCTGAGCTATCTCGACGCCATCCTGCGGGTGTACAACCGCTACGGCCGTCGCGACAACAAATACAAGGCGCGGATCAAGATCCTCGTCAAGGCGCTCACGCCTGAGGTGTTCGCGCAGAAAGTCGACGCGGAAATGGAGCACCTGCGCGGTGGCCAGACCACGCTGACCGAGGCCGAACTGCATCGCGTCGCCAAGCACTTCGTCGATCCGGACTACAAGACCCTCGACAACCAGACCGCGCAACTGGCCGATCTGGACAAAGAGCATCCGGGTTTCGCCCGCTGGCGCAGCCGCAACACCCTGGCGCACAAAAAACCGGGCTATGTCGCTGTGACGCTGTCGTTGAAGCCGACCGGCGTTGCCCCGGGCGACATTACCGACAAGCAGCTCGACGCCGTCGCCGATCTGGCCGAGCGCTACAGCTTCGGTCAACTGCGCACCTCCCACGAGCAGAACATCATTCTCGCCGATGTCGAGCAGAGCCAGTTGTTCACCCTGTGGGGTGAGTTGCGTGAAAGCGGTTTCGCCACGCCGAACATCGGCCTGCTGACTGACATCATCTGCTGCCCCGGTGGTGACTTCTGCTCGCTGGCCAACGCCAAATCGATTCCGATTGCCGAATCGATCCAGCGCCGTTTCGATGACCTGGATTACCTGTTCGACATTGGCGAACTGGACCTGAACATCTCCGGCTGCATGAACGCCTGCGGTCACCACCACGTTGGCCACATCGGCATCCTCGGTGTGGACAAGAAAGGCGAAGAGTTCTACCAGGTTTCCCTCGGCGGCAGCGCCAGCCGTGATGCGAGCCTGGGCAAGATCCTCGGCCCGTCCTTCGCACAGGAAGCCATGCCTGACGTGATCTCGAAGCTGATCGACGTGTACGTTGAACAACGTACCGAAGACGAGCGCTTCATCGACACTTATCAGCGTATTGGCATCGACCTCTTCAAGGAACGCGTCTATGCAGCGAATCATTAAGAACAACGAAGTCGTCGACGAAACCTGGCACCTGTTGCCGAAGGATTTCAACATCGATGAGATCAGCAACTGCGACGATCTGATCGTTCCTCTGCAGTTGTGGCGCGAGCACAGCCGCATGCTCAAGGCCCGCGACGGCGGTCTGGGCGTGTGGCTGGATGCTGACGAGGAAGCCGAAGAAATCGGTGAAGACGTCGGTGAGTTCCAGGTAATCGCGCTGAATTTCCCGGCGTTCACCGATGGCCGCAGTTACTCCAATGCCCGTCTGCTGCGTGACCGTTATGGTTTCAAAGGCGAGCTGCGCGCGATTGGCGACGTGCTGCGGGACCAGCTGTTCTACATGCACCGCTGTGGCTTCGACGCCTTTGCCATTCGCGCGGATAAAGACCCGTACGAAGCACTGGAAGGTCTCAAGGACTTCTCGGTGACCTACCAGGCCGCCAGTGACGAACCGCTGCCGCTGTTCCGTCGGCGCTAAGCCAGCGGGTTTATTGCGGACACAAAAACGCCGGTCATTGACCGGCGTTTTTTTATGCCTGGTGTTTACCAGAAACGTTGCTGAGTAAGACGACTCCACCAGCTCAACAGCACGCGGTCTACCGAACCGCTGGCGGCCATGCCGATGCGTTCCTGCAGGCTTTTTCGCTCGGCGTAGTGCAGGTGATAAACCTCAGCCTGTTTGGCTTTCTGCGCCAGGTATTCATCGCTGGTCTTGAGCTCATCCACCAGTTGGTTTTCCAGCGCAGCGATACCGAGCCACACCTCACCGGTAGCCACCTCATCGATCGCCAGTTGCGGGCGATAACGGGCTACGAAGTTTTTGAACAAGCGATGGGTGATGTCGAGGTCTTCCTGGAACTTCTCGCGGCCCTTTTCGGTGTTTTCGCCAAACACGGTCAGGGTGCGCTTGTACTCACCAGCGGTCAGCACTTCGAAATCGATATCGTGCTTTTTCAGCAGGCGATTGACGTTAGGCAATTGCGCGACCACGCCGATCGAACCGAGGATGGCGAACGGTGCACTGATGATCTTGTCGCCGATGCAGGCCATCATGTAACCGCCGCTGGCCGCGACCTTGTCGATACAAACTGTCAGTGGCACGCCCGCATCACGGATTCGCGCAAGTTGAGACGACGCCAGACCGTAGCTGTGCACCATGCCGCCGCCACTTTCCAGACGCAGGACTACTTCGTCCTTCGGCGTGGCCAGGGTCAGCAGTGCGGTGATCTCGTGGCGCAGGCTCTCGGTGGCGGAAGCCTTGATATCGCCGTCGAAGTCGAGCACGAACACCCGGGCTTTGGTCTCAGGCTTGTTCTTCTGTTTTTTCGCGCTTTTTTCCGTTTTCGCTTCGCCCTTGCGCAATGCCTTGAGCTGATCCTTGTCGAGCAAGGTCTGCTCCAGGCGTTCACGCAGCCCCTTGTAGAAATCGTTGAGCTTGCTGACCTGCAACTGCCCTGCCGATTTGCGCCGGCCTTTGCTGCGCAACGCGGCGAAACTGGCGAGCACCACCAGTATGGCGATCACCAGTGTGACGGTCTTGGCCAGAAAGCTGGCGTATTCGGTGAAAAAATCCACAGAGACTCCTCAAAGCAATGCGTGACGGTGTATTACACGCGGAATGGCTCCAGCATACCCATGCGTCGGCTCGTCGGCCAGCCGTGAAACCTCTGGCAACACGCCTGTAACGGGCATTTCAAACAAGCGTATGTTTTTTCATTGACAGCCTTACGCCATCCTCATAACCTCGCCTGACCTTCAACGTACCGGGACGACGCGGACGTGGGCAGCATCTACTTGATACGACATGGCCAGGCCTCCTTTGGTGCAGACGATTACGACGTGCTGTCGCCGACCGGTGTGCGTCAGGCAGAAATCCTCGGCCAGCACCTCGCCGACCTCGGTATCAGCTTTGATCGTTGCCTTGCCGGTGATCTGCGCCGCCAACAGCACACCGCCAGCAGTGCACTGGAGCAATTCAGCGCCAGAGGCCTGCCGGTTCCAGTCCTCGAAACCGATTCCGCTTTCAACGAATTCGATGCCGACGCGGTGATCCGCGCCCTGCTCCCGGCCATGCTGCCGGAAGAGCCGGAAGCCCTCGACATCCTGCGCAACGCCGCGCAGAACCGTGGTGAATTCCAGCGCATCTTCGCCCTGATCGTCGAGCGCTGGCTTGCTGGCACCTACGACACACCCGGACTGGAAAGCTGGCTGGGCTTCGTCGAGAGGGTTCAGGCCGGTTTGCACCGCATCCTCGATCTGGCGGAAAAGAACCAGAAAATTGCCGTGTTCACCTCCGGCGGCACCATCACTGCCCTGCTCCACCTGATTACGCAAATGCCTGCCAGACAGGCCTTTGAATTGAACTGGCAAATCGTCAACACCTCGCTCAACCAACTGAAGTTTCGTGGTCGCGAGGTGGCTCTGGCTTCCTTCAACAGTCACGCACACCTGCAACTGCTGAAGGCCCCGGAACTCATCACTTTTCGCTGAGTCCGGCTTACTGTGACCCTGGCTGTAACCACCCAGCTCCCATGACCAAGAAAGGATCGAACCATGACCTCCGTAGCTGATGCCGTAAAAGCAATGCAAGCCAAGTTCAACCCAGCCGCCGCTGCCGGTCTGGACCTGGTCTTCGGTTTCAACATCACCGACGAAGACAAGCAATACGCACTGATCGTCAAAGACGGCACCTGCAACATTCAGGAAGGCGAAAACCCGGACGCCAACTGCACGCTGGTGCTGGATAGCGAAACCCTGAAAGGTATCGTCAGCGGCGAGACCGACGGCATGCAGGCCTTCATGAGCGGCAAGCTGCGCGTTGAAGGCGACATGATGCTGTCGATGAAACTGTCCGAGCTGTTCCCTTCGTAAGAAGCTTCTTGGTAAAACACAAATCCCGCTTATTGGCGGGATTTGTCGTTTCAACCATTGAAGACATGGCAACGTGAGTTAACGCTTGGCTGAAGCCGTCCCATCAAGCTCTTTTTTTACCTGGAGGTATGCCGCCTCTTCATCACTTTTTTCGATCAGATTCGAAGCCATCGAGCGGGGCAGGAGTTTCTTTTCTGTCACGTCCCAATCGATCGTAACGACCACGGTCTTGTTTGCAAACGTGATGAAAAGCCAATAGGAATCCACCGGCCTGTCAGGCTCGGCAAATGAACTATAGGCATACCGTATCTGGCGGTGCAGGTCCGGCGTATTCAGAATGAGGTCTTCGGTGTCCAACTTCGGAAACTGTCGCCCTACAGCGAATAACGCTTCGGTCAAGAGAACATCATTCTCAATATGTCGCAAACTTTCAGGCTTATTGCGCAGCATGGTCACTGGGCTCTCTTCAGGCGGAGTACCCATGAGACGCGGGCGATACATACCTGAACTGAACCACCGGCTGGCGTCGAAACGGTTTTCTTCCGGACTCCACGGGCCGTAATACATCATTACTTTGGCTGGCATCTGGGCTTCCTTGGCGTAAATAAATAGTCCTGCAAAGCTGACAGCAATCAACAAGACACATAAGACGTGACGTTTGCCTATAAACTTCAGGAGCGTCATAGCGGTTTATAGGCAAGCAGGTGTTTGGGTACGCCGTCCGGTGTATCACCTGATCGAACGTCACGATGTGCGCCTAAGGCATCCAGCGGAAATCCAATCTTTCGTTCATACAATGCTCGGCTGTCATCGTGCGCCAGCAAATTGCGCTCTTCTTCAGAGACTGTTGGCGTCGGCGCCTGCGGCGCCTGTTCATCAGGTAATTGCGCCGTTGGGTCTTTGAGGGTCTTGCGATGTTCGATCAGCTTTCGTTCATAAGCGGTTTTTCGACTCAAATAATTCCGCATCGCTCGCCCATCAGCTGCTTCTCTTTCACGAATTCCCGGCACAGATCCCCGTTCCGCGGCAGTACCATAAGTCGTGTCGTAGTTGCTGCGTCTTGGAAATGCCCACACGGTGGTCCGGGTAGCATTAGCAAGAATCTGCGCCAGGCTGCGCTCGTAATGAGGATCTTCTGTTTCATTGACCTTGAAGTCGGCATCGATACCCAAACCTGTGCGACAAGCGTAGGAGTGAATTTTCGCACCATAGGCAAACGCTTCGGGTTTGAACATATACGCCTGTGCATCACGCAGACGGTAGCTATCGTTTTTATCCAGCTCGTAGCCCAACTCGATACTGCCCACCACACCATGGGAAAAAAAGTCGAGCTGTTTGATCTCGCGCCCGCGGCGTTGCCGAGCTGCGATGAAATCCACAAGACCGGATATCGAGTCCATCTCTCGGTACTGGGCCCCGTGCTGATTTTCGACAACGTCCTTCAAAGCCGTCAGCAAGTTCTCCGGATAGTCATTTTTGAAAATCAGAAATACACGCTGGATCGTGAAGTTTGGAGTGCCGGTTGGATACTTTGTGAGTTGGCGGATACCCTGATTGATAAAGCGCATCTTGTTGCCCTTCTGGCCACGAACCTTTTCATAAAGGGACATGTAAGACGCACCCACAACCGTTACGTAATCCTGTGCCAGCGTACCTTTCACTTGGGTCGTTGTATGTCGATCGCTTGTTCGAGCTTGATTCTTTTTGGGGGCTGCCACCTGCCACCTCCCTTAGTAATCTAGGCCGAGCGCATCGAGATGGGCGGCGGCTTCCTTACCCCACTGCACAACTATCGAAGTCGGGTTGGCCGTAAACACTCGCGCGGCGTTACCATGACTGTCGGTATGGCCTACGAGACGCTGCCCGTCACCCGTTTCGATGCAATAGAGCATGTCGGGAATAGCTTCGCCAGTGGCCTCATCAACCAGTTGGAAGCGCTCGCTGTGTTTAGGAACAGTGATAATCGGGGAGAAAGGTGCGGAACCGACCTGGGTGCCGACAAAAACGTCGCCAGAGCCCGTGATTATCATGCCTCCGTGGGCCGTCGCACTGCCCAAGAAAGCAATAGGCTTGCCATTGATCAAAATATTGCTGATGCCTTCGGTGACAGTGTCTCCGCACGCTGTGGTGTCTCCGACACGCAAAACTGGCATTCCATTGATGTTTACATCACCGGAACCGCTGTTACTGGGATTGGTGCCATGGCCTGTGATCGGGCATGCATTAAGATCGCTGAGTCGAGCGGCAGGCTTTGCCATCTTTAACTTCCTTGTAGTAAGCGTGGGCGCGAAATGTACCGGATCTTTATATTGGTTGAAAGCTTCAATCCAGACGTAGAATGCGAGCCGCCGCGAATGTAGCTGGCAGCGACTCATCGGCCCTTGATCGCTCCCGGAACCTGGAAATTGTCGTGTCGGATTCGCAGGCCCACACAAATCCGATCAACCCTCCTGCAACAACCGCGTATCCAGCCCAAACCGCTCTTGCGAAACCATCCTGAACTGACCTTCCGCCAGATCGCAACTCACCAGCAAATTCCACGAGTGTCGGGTGGCCACCGATGGCACCAGAACAAATGGATGTTCAGCCAGCAGTGCGTCGGCAAACTTTCGCTGGTTGGGCGAGGTTTTGATCGGCGTGAGCCAATGCGGATTGGGCACATCTTCCGGTTGCACGATTCTGACGCTGGCGTCGTGGGTGATTTCAAAACAGGTCAACACATAGGGTTCCTGATCAAGCGCATCGAAGCTGCCATGGGCGGCCACCTCCAGTATCGCCGTGGAGGGGTCGACCGACGCATAAACGACTCTGCGGCCGGGCGTATTCCAGCGGCCGCCGTCCCGTTTCGATCCGAGGCCGCTATCCCAGGTCTCGCTGTACACCTCGCGATCCAGCCGCCAGGCGTACCAGCGATCATCCCAGGGCAAGGGATTCATTGATAAACCCCGTATTTGATCTGGTTCAGATACTCCTCCACCATCCTGAAGCCCAACGCATGTCCAACCAGATCGAGCGGCACATATCCGTAGAAGTAAGTGGCGCGGTGTTCCAGCCATGATTCGGCCTTGGCCTGACGCCCGAACACCTCGATGGCCAGTTCCAGCGCAGCGGCATATTGGTAGGCGATCACGCTCTGCGGCGTGTCCAGGCGCACCGACGCGCCTTCCTTGAGCAGGCGTCGCACGGTTCTCACGGATTTGCCGGTGATACGTTTGACCATCTCTCCCTGTTGGTACAGCTCGGAGGTTGCGATCATGTTCACCACATCAAGCAGCTCAAATCCTTCGCTTGTGCAGCGCAGGATGAGCATCGGATCGTCGCCGGTGTCCTGCCCACGCAACAGCAACTCCAGAGGTTTGCCCTCGAGCTTCTTCAAGCCCGTGAGCCGGGGCACTTTGGCGCTCGGCATGGCAACGTCCTCCGAGGGACACCTGGCGCGATCGTCGCGCCAGTAATGGCGAGGCGAGTAAGCAGGCGTATGGCTTTCAATCAGTGGGATTCGCATAGTCCATCCTTTGTCCGGGTCCAGAGCGATCTGTGCGCTCGATGACTTCAATGTCAGGACTGATCCTATAGACCCGGCGTCCGACGACCAACCTGAAAAAGTCGTCAGAAATATCCCCAAACCTGATCAAAACGCTCCTGTTTCCGTAGGACTGAAACGCAATTTTCAGCGGTTCAGTCCATTGCTGCTTTCAAGTTGGGGAGAGGGACTTTTGACTTACAATGCGCTCCACCTCCAGACACCGGCCCTGCCCCATGGACATCGACCTCGCCCGCACTTTCCTCGAAATCGTCCGCCACGGCAGTCTTGCCGCCGCCGCGCAGAAGCTGTTCGTCACACAAACGGCGATCACCGCACGGGTGCAGAAACTCGAAGGCCAGCTGGGCAGTACGCTGTTCGTGCGCAATCGCGCCGGGGCGAAGTTGACGGCCAATGGCGAAGCGTTCGTGGTCTACGCCAATCAACTGGTGCAGACCTGGGAAGCCGCGCGCCGCGACTTGCCGCTGCCCGAGGGTTATCACAACGTTCTGCACATTGGCGGTGAGGTCAGCCTGTGCAACCCGTTGATGCTCAGTTGGGCGGCGGAACTGCGCGAGAAAATCCCCGGCCACGCACTGCGCATGGAAATTCGCGACGGCGAAAATCTTTTGCGTCAGCTCGAACTCGGTGTGCTCGATGCGGCGCTGGTTTATCAACCGGAATACTGGCCGGGATTGCAGGTCGAGCAAGTGCTGGAGGAAAAACTGATTCTGGTGCGCGCGCCCGAGCGTCCGGAGCCTTACGTCTACATCGATTGGGGACCGGACTTTCGTCGTCAGCACGACGCCGCCCTGCCGGAAAAAGCCAAAGCCGCGCTGAGCTTCAACCTTGGCCCACTGGCCCTGCAATACATCCTCGAACATGGTGGCAGCGGTTATTTCCGTACCCGGGTCGTGCGCACTTATCTGGAGACCGGCGCGCTGGAAGCCGTCACCAAAGCCCCGGAATTCGGTTATCCGACCTATCTGGTGTATTCCCGCGATCGCGACTCGGCAGTGCTGCAACAGGCCTTCGATCTGTTGCGCGAGGTGATCCGCACCGATGATGACTGGTCGCAGCGCTGGAACCCGTTGAGCTGACGGGCGGCTTCAGTCCAGAGCATGGCGCTTAAGGCCGCAAGGTTCGCCCTGCACAAGTCAGCGGATCGGCTAATCTGCCGGGTATAACAACAATACCCGCAGGTGAAAGCGTTGAGGCAGACCACCGAGGCATTCCGCAGCCGCTACCGTGCGGCCATTCATCCTTTATACAATCCGTGGTTGCATGGCGCGTTCGTGTTGCTGTTCGGCATTTTCACCGTCGCTGCGTTCTGGCGCACGGTGCATTCAGTGAGCTGGCTGGAATGGCTGACAGTGCCGCTGAGCCTGTTGTTGTTCAACTTCGGCGTGTACATGGTCCATCGTCATTTAGGCCATCACAAAAAAGCTTTCGCAAAGATGTTCTACGCACGACATGCCGGGGACCATCACAGCTTTTTCACCCCCGGCCATATGACCTACGACAGCGCGCGGGACTGGCGAGTGATTCTGTTTCCAGCCTGGCTGATCGTCATTCATACGCTATTGATCACCCTGCCCCTCTGGTGGCTGCTCGCGCAGGTCAACGCCAATGTCGCCGGGCTGTTTGCCGGGTGCATGGTGTTCGGTTATCTGCTCTATGAGGTATTCCATGCCTGTGAGCATCTGCCGCCGCAGAATCCGTTGACTCGTTTGCCGTGGATTCGCCAGATGCGCCGTCTGCACGAACTGCATCACCGCCGCGAGCGCATGCAGGAGCGCAATTTCAACATCGTTCTGCCCTTGATGGACTACCTGTTCGGCACGCTGTACCGCGAGCCGGAACCCGCCCCTTTGAGTTATTCGAAAATGCCCATGACGCGCATGCAGCACCAGATCGATATCGCCGGCGAACCGGTCGCCGTGCTGGCTTATGCCGCCAGCGTCAGTCATTGGCCGGACTGGCATCCCTCCTCATTGAAGATTGACGGTCCGCAAGGTCCACTGCATGCCGGTGCACGTTTCGAAGAGGACATCCATGCCGGCGGACGTGCCGGTCACTTGCGCTGGGAGGTTACTGAATATCTGCCGGGCCGGCGCTGGTGCGCACGCGCGCAAAGTGATCAGGGCTTGTCCCTGCGGTTGACTTACGAGTGCTCAGCGGAGGCTGGCGGCACGCGTTTCGTGCGCACGCTGGAATATCGCTTTGACGGTTTGCTCATGCGTCTTGCCAATCGCCTGCTGCTCAAGCGGCGCATCGAGCGCGAATCTGCCGCATCCATGCTCGCCCTGCGCGACATGGCTGCGCAGTTTATCGGCGCGGCGAGGGCCAGCGCGTGAAATTACGTTATGTGCTGTGCCTGCTGATCGTTCTCGTCATCGCCTTCTTGTTGTTGCTGCCGACCAAGGTCGAACCGGTCGCCTGGACGCCGCCACCGGCGCCCTCGCTGAAAGACGGGATCTACGCGGACAACCAGCGCCTCAAAGCTGTGGCGAAGGTCGGGCCGAGCGACATCGAAGGGCCTGAGGCGTTGCTACTGGAAGACGAATTCCTCATCACCGGATTGCATGACGGCAGGCTCATCCGTAACAGCCTCGACGGTACGCAGCGCAAGGTCCTGGCCGACACCGGTGGCCGTCCACTGGGCCTGGCCCGTCATCCGAACGGCATGCTGGTAGTTGCCGATGCGGTCAAAGGCTTGCTGTCGCTGGATGCGCAGGGCCGCGTGATTCCGTTGACCACGGAGGCCAACGGCGTGCCATTTGGATTTACCGATGATGTAGCGGTCGACAAGTCAGGCCACTACGCCTACTTCAGCGATGCCTCGAGCCGTTGGGGCTATGGTCATGACGGCGAGGCGATCATTGAGCACGGCGCCGACGGACGTCTGCTGCGCTACGACTTTCAAACCGGCAAGACCAGCGTCTTGCTCGACAAGTTGCAGTTTGCCAATGGCGTCACTCTTGGTCCGGACGAGGCCTATGTGCTGGTCAATGAAACCGGCGCTTATCGCATCAGCCGCTACTGGCTGAGCGGGCCGAAGGCCGGTACCCATGATGTGTTCATCGACAACTTGCCAGGGCTTCCGGACAACCTCTCGTTCAATGGCAGCAATCGCTTTTGGGTAGCGCTGTATGCGCCGCGCAATGCCTTGCTCGATGGCACCGCTGAACACCCGTTCGTGCGCAAGATGATCGTGCGGGCGTTGACGGTTTTGCCCAAGCCTGTCGAAAAGCGCGGGTTTGTGCTGGGACTGGACCTGGACGGCAAGGTGATTGCCAATCTGCAGGACGCGAGCGAAGGCAATTATTCGCCGATTACCACGGTGCGCGAATATGGGCAGTGGTTGTATTTCGGCTCGTTGAAGGCGAGGCATATGGGGCGGATGGGGTTGGATGCGGCGCTTAAGTGAGCCAGCGGGATTTGCGGGGGAATGGACTTGCGCCTTCGCGAGCAGGCTCGCTCCCACAGGGGAAACGAATTCCAAATGTGGGAGCGAGCCTGCTCGCGAAGGCGGTCTGTCAGTTGCCGGACCGGTCGAACTTCTCCGGATCTTCATCCTCCGGCAGTTCTTTCACGGTTTTTTCCGGATGCGCTGTGGTATGCGCCGGGCTGTTCGGTTCAGGGCGGGTAGGAATCGGGTCGAAACCACCCTGCTCTTCACTGGGGAATTTGGGGTCGTTCATATGGCACCTCGCAACGAGTCGATGGTTTGCAGACTCTGCACATTGGAGGTGCCATTGGCCGTAGCCGTTCCCTTTAGAAAATGACCACGGGTCGGGGGACTACTGTCCCGTCAGCGGCTGCCCGGCGAGTTGAGCAACGATCTGTTCCTTGACGATCACGCGCTTCTCTTTGAGCTTTTTCAATTCGTCGTCAGTGGGGGCGTCTGACTGGGCGTTCTCGGCCTCGACCACTTCAGCATCCACCTCGAAATACTTGTTGAGCAGCGAATCCAGCTTCGCATCCTCGGAGCGTTTTTGCTCGATCTCTTCCTTTTTGCAGCCCAGGTCCTGATACAGATCATGTGAAACCGGCATGAAACACCTCCATCAAATTGATCGACAACCAGCGCGATCGATGCGCTGACTCGTTATCAGCATGGCCTTGCGCAATGGCTTCTGTCGACACCCTGTCAGACCAGCGGTTGCCGTTCGTCGCCCTGTCGTAAATGCGATAAAACCTTTGGCGTTTGCGTTCGCTCCATTGGATAACGCTCACAAAAACCTGCGTGGAGATACCCAATGGACGGATTCAACCTGCGTCATCTCGCTCTGGCTGTTGCACTGTCTGCCGGCATGGGCAGCGCCTTTGCCGCAACCGACAACGACTTTGTCGACAATGCCGCCGCTGGTGGCATCGCCGAAATCGAAACCAGCAAGCTGGCACTGGAAAAAAGCCAGTCAGCTGACATCAAAGCCTTTGCCAATCAGATGATCACCGATCACAGCAAAGCCAACGATGAGCTGGCAGCAATTGCCAAGGCCAACGACATCGAAGTCCCGGACACCACCACCCTGGTCAAGCAGGCCAAGGAAAAAATTCTCGACATGCGCGATGAATCCTTCGATGCGGCCTACGCCAACAACCAGGTCAAGGCTCACGAAGAGACCATCGAGCTGTTCAAGAAGCAGGCGAACACCGTGACCGATGACAAGGCCAAGGGCGCTACTGAGCTGAAAGCGTTCGCGCAGAAGATGCTGCCAGCGCTGGAAAAACACCTGGCCCACGCCAAAGAGCTGCAAGCCAAACATCCGAGCAAGTAACCGGCCGGCAATAAAAAGGCCGCATCCTTCGATGCGGCCTTTTTGCGTTTCAGCGATCAACCGCCATCGGTGTCGATATCGGCGTCAGTGCTTTCGCCCGGTTCAGGACGGTCCGGGTCAGGCTTGAAGCCGGGGCTGAAATCGTTGCTGTTGTCGTTGTGATGCTGCTTTTGATCGACCTCGGCAGCCGCGCTGTCCGCCTGCCCTTCTTCAGCCGGCGCGGGAGTATTTTGCCCCGGTGTTTGCGGGTCGATGGCCGGGTCGTTGCGGTTAATTGACTCTGAGGACTGATTTTGCTGTTGCGGAGCTTGCTCGTTCATATCCACCTCATTCATAGTCCTGCCTCCTTCTTCCAGCACGACTGGAAAACGTCGGGCATGCAGATTCGAAGCCTGACGCCGCAGATTCGTTCAAAAGATCGTTGCCTGCCGCCACGCCGACTAGAGTTACCGGGGCGTTCGACGCGGCAGGCAGAAAAATTCATCGCTAGCTGAACAACTATTTCAAGCGGTAAATGTCAGTCAAATCGCGCCGGTCATTTCGCCGAGCCGGCCCATATACGTAACGGAGCGACACGCACATGGCAGCACTGCAGAACAGCACAGTTGAAGCAATCAAGAACAACCAGACTCAGCTGTTGAGCGAGTGGACCAAACGCCTCGAAGCCAGCGGCGCCACACGCAACCTCAAGGAACACGACCTCGCTCAGCAAACCCGCGACTTGCTGGGCCTGCTCTTGGCGGGTCTGGAAAACGGCAACGGCAGCAAGATTGCCGCTGCGGGTTGGGAGGATACCCGTCAGTTCCTTGAAAAACTGTCGCAGAGCCGCGCCCTGCTCGGCCAGGATTCCCAGCAAACCGCCAATTTCATCTTTGCCCTGAAAGGCCCGTTGTTCGCCCTGCTGCAAAACCATTATCAGGACCAGCCGGCACTGCTTGCCGAGCAATTGCTGGAAGTCTCCGAATTGCTCGACACCGTCGGTATGCACACCATCGGCACCTTCCAGAAATCCCGTGAAGCGGTGATCAAGCGTCAGCAGGAAGAGCTGCTGGAACTGTCGACTCCGGTGGTCAAGCTGTGGGATGGCGTCCTCGCCCTGCCAATGATCGGCACCCTCGATTCGCAGCGCACCCAAGTAGTCATGGAATCGCTGCTGCAACGCATCGTCGACACCGGTTCGGAAATCGCCATCATCGACATCACCGGCGTGCCGACCGTTGACACCCTGGTCGCCCAGCACCTGCTGAAAACCGTGACCGCAATCCGTCTGATGGGCGCCGATTGCATCATCAGCGGCGTGCGTCCGCAGATTGCGCAAACCATCGTGCACCTGGGTCTGGATCTGCAAGGCGTAGTGACCAAGGCCAACCTGGCCGACGCATTGAAACTGGCCCTGACCCGCTTGGGTGTCAGCCTCGTCAAGACGGCTTGACCATGGAACGTATTCCGATTCTTCAAATGGGCGATATCTTGCTGGTGACCATTCAGGTCGACATGCATGACCAACTCGCCCTGACCCTGCAGGACGATCTGTCCGAGCGCATCAGCCGGACATCCGCCCGGGGCGTGCTGATCGACATCACGGCGCTGGACATGGTCGATTCGTTCATCGGGCGCATGATCGGCGACATTTCCGGGCTGTCGAAAATCATGGACGCCAAAACCGTGCTGGTCGGCATGCAGCCGGCAGTGGCGATCACGCTCGTTGAGCTGGGCATGACTTTGCCAGACGTGAGCACCGCCCTGAACGTCGAACGCGGGATGAAACTGCTGCGGGAACGAGTACTTGCACAATGACCGTGCGCAGTAGCGGTACGCAACCCATTCTCATTGAACAGGACGTAGTGCTGGCCCGCCAGACCACGCGCAAACTCGCCACCGAATGTGGCATGCGCCTGATCGACCTGACCAAACTGGTGACCGCTGTCAGTGAGCTGGCGCGTAACACCATGGTCTATGGCGGCGGCGGCGACATGGACTGGCAGATTCTCGAGGAAAACGGCCGGGTCGGTTTGCGCATCACCTTCCGCGACGAAGGCCCTGGCATCCCCGACATCAAACTGGCGATGACCGACGGCTGGACCTCCGGCAGCGGGTTGGGCCTTGGCCTGACTGGCGCCAAGCGCCTGGTCAATGAATTCGAACTCGACACTGAGCCCGGCAAAGGCACGCGCATTACGATCACACGATGGACATGAATATCACCGGGTCGTTGACCCAGGTTCTGCCGATCGAGGACAGCAGCCAGATCGGCCACGCGCGGCGCACCGCGCAGAAACTCGCCGAGCAGCATGGCTTCGACGAAAACGATGCCGGCCGCGTGGCGCTGGTCGCGACCGAACTGGCCAGCAACGTACTCAAGCACGCCCAGCGTGGTGAATTTCACCTGCGTGTACTGGCTCGGCCGGATAACGGCTTCGGCATCGAAATGCAGACCGTGGATCGGGCGCAGGGTTTTGACCTGGATGCCTGTCTGGCCGATGGCTTTTCCACTGGCGGCACACAAGGCATCGGCCTCGGCGCCGTATCGCGGCAGACCAATGTCTTCGATGTCTACGCCGATCACCGTGGCGCGGTGTTGCTGGCGCGGATCTTTGCGCGCAGCGACCGTCAAGCTGATATCCGCTTCGGAGCCAGCCAGCATTCGCTGCATGCCGACCCAGCCTGCGGTGATGTCTGGCATCTGGCGTATGAAGGTTCACGGATCAGCGCGCTGGTGGTCGATGGCCTCGGCCATGGCGAAGACGCCGAACGTGCCGGCCTGGCCGGTGCCCGGGCATTCGCCCGGGCACCGTTTGCCGATCCTGTGGTATTGATGGAAGACCTGCATCAGGAAATGCTCGGCACGCGCGGTGGCGCCGTCGCTTTCGCGCAGTTTGACAGCCAGCGCGACGGCCTGACGTTCGCCGGTGTCGGTAACATCGGCGCCAGTCTGCTGGAGCCTGGCAAATCCCGCGGTCTGGCCTCACACCCCGGTATCGTTGGTGGCCAGTACCGTAAAGCCAAACCCTTTGACTATGCTCACGTGAACGGACATTTATTGATCATGTACAGCGACGGCCTACAGTCCCGTTGGAATCTTGCAGACTACCCCGGCCTGGTGCATCGCCATCCTGCCGTGATAGCCAGCGTCCTGCACCGCGACTTTTGCCGTGGTCGCGATGACGTGACGGTGCTGGTCGTGGCTCTGGAGGCCGACCATGGCTGAATCGACTCACTTGAGCCACGCCGAACAGGCGGCGCTCATCGCTCAGTTGCAGCGCGAAACCACTGCCCTGCGCGAAGAACTCGATGAAACCAACCAGGGTGTTCTGGCGCTGTACGCCGAGCTCGACAATCAGGCCGAAGAACTGCGTCAGGCATCGGACCTCAAGAGCCGTTTCCTGTCGTACATGAGCCATGAATTCCGCACGCCGCTGGGCTCGATACTGAGCATCAACAGTCTGCTCGCTGACGAACTCGACGGTCCGCTCAGCCCTGAACAGCACAAGCAGGTAGCCTTCGTCAGCACCGCTGCCCGCGAGCTCAGCGACATGGTTGATGACCTGCTCGATCTGGCGAAGATCGAAGCCGGGCGCATCAGCATTTCCCCGGCCTGGTTCGACATGTTCGACCTGTTCTCCGCCCTGCGCGGGATGTTCCGGCCAATCGTCGACGCCTCGGCGGTGGATCTGATCTTCGAAGAGCCACTGGGCCTGCCGCGCCTGTATACCGATGACAAGAAGCTCGGGCAGATCCTGCGCAACTTCATTTCCAACTCACTGAAATTCACCACCCGTGGCGAAGTGCGGGTATCGGCGCGAATGGAAGGTGAAGACAAAGTGCGCTTTGCCGTCAGCGACACCGGCATCGGCATCGCGGCCGAACTGCATGACACGCTGTTCGAAGACTTCTCCCAAGTCGATTCGCCATTGCAGAAACGTCTGCGCGGCACCGGTCTGGGTCTGTCACTGTGCAAGCGTTTCGCCGCCCTGCTCGGCGGTGAAGTCGGGGTAGACAGTACGCCGGGCGTCGGCTCGACGTTCTTTGTCATCATCCCGCTGGCAATCGCTCTGGAGAACGTCGATGAATCGTGACATCCGCCTGTTGATCGTCGATGACAACGTCGCCACCCGTTACGCCCTGCGCCGGCGCCTGGAGAACCATGGCTACACGGTGCTCGAAGCCGGCACCGGCAGCGACGGACTGGCCCTGATCGAGAGCGAAGCCCTCGATGCGTTGATCCTCGACGTCAACCTGCCGGACATGAGCGGTTTCGACATCGTCCGCCTGCTGCGCGCCGACCCGGGCACCGCGCTGCTGCCAGTGATTCATGTGTCAGCGGCGTCGATCCAGACCGGCGATATCATCACTGGTCTCAACGCGGGTGCCGATGCTTATCTGATTCACCCGGTCGACCCCGATGTGCTCTTGGCGACCCTGCGTACCCTGCTGCGGGTGCGTGACACGGAAAATGCCCTGCGCGAAAGCGAGGCGCGTTTCCGCGAGATTTTCGCCAACGTCTCGGCACCGATCGCCGTGCTCGACACCAATCTGAAAGTGCATGAGTGCAATCACGCCTTTGCCCAACTGATCGTCGATAACCGCGACCCGCAGGCGCTGCGTGAATGCTTTGCCGAAGATCAATGCTCGATCCTCGATGAACTGCGTCTGCGTCTGGTCGACGGCGAGCGCTGGAAAGGCACGCTGAACATGCGTGTGCAGGGCGAGATTCGCGAGACGCAATGGCAGATTTCGCCATATCGCACGCCAGAGCTGAGCCTGGTGTTTGTTGAAGACGTCACCGAGCACCGCCATCGCGAGCGCTCGCATCTGGCGCGGCTGGATGACACCACCACGCAGCTGGCCAAGGAAGTCGCCGAGCGCGTGCACGCCGAAGCGCAATTGCTGCAAGTGCAGAAAATGGATGCGCTGGGCAAGCTCACCGGCGGTATCGCCCACGACTTCAACAACCTGCTGACCGGGATCATCACCAGCCTGGAACTGATCCAGAAACGCGTGGCCGATGAGCGTCTGGACAAGGTGCAGTTCTATACCGAAGCAGCGCTGAACTCAGCCATGAGCGCGGCCTCATTGACCCATCGTCTGCTGGCATTTGCCCGTCAGCAGCCGCTCGATACACGGCCGGTGGACATCAACGAGCATGTCCGCTCGCTGGAAGAATTGCTGGTGCGCACCATCGGCGAGCGCATCACCCTCAAGCTGGAACTGACCAACAAACCGGCGATTGCGCTGGTCGACCCGGTGCAGCTGGAAAGCGCGGTGCTCAACCTGGTGATCAACGCCCGCGATGCCCTGCCCTCGGGCGGCAATATCTGGGTCAATACTTACGCCGCTTATTCCCATGGCGATCCGAATCTGGCCGATGGCGCGTACGTGGCGCTGTCGGTACGCGACGACGGCACCGGCATCGAACACAACGTGATCGACAAGGTGTTCGAACCGTTTTTCACCACCAAGCCTTTAGGCCAGGGCACCGGGCTCGGGCTGTCGACGATTTACGGTTTTGCCCGTCAGTCGGGCGGTGACGCGCACATTCGCAGCGTCGCCCGACGTGGCACCGAAGTGACCATCATGCTGCCCGGCACCAACGACCCGACCGGGGCCGATGCGCCTGTGCCCGTGCCTGACGCGAAAGGCAGTGGCGAGCATGTGCTGATCGTCGAGGACATGGCCACGGTGCGCTTGTTCGTCACCGAAGTACTGGAAGATGCCGGCTATCGCTGCACGCAAGCGGCGGATATCGAATCGGCGCTGGAGCGCTTGCAGAATGACCCATCCATTAACCTGCTGCTGACCGACGTCGGCCTGCCGCGCATGAGCGGCCGTGAACTGGCGGATGTTGCCCGTGGCTGGCACGAAGGGCTGCCGATCCTGTTCATGACCGGCTACGCCGAAACCGCGCTCAACCGCCAGGTCTTCCTCGGCACCGGCATGGACATGCTGGTCAAACCGTTCCAGATCAGTGAACTGCTCGACAAGGTCCGCCGTACGCTGGATTGCGCCTGAACTGGCGCCATCGCTGGCAAGCCAGCTCCCACAGGGGGCATCAGTGTGCGCAGATTTTCGGCAACAACTTGAATTCCTGTGGGAGCTGGCTTGCCAGCGATGGCGGCCAGCAAGGCGCTGCAGTTATCGGCTCAAAGCCCGAGCCAGAAACGGCGCAGTCTTGCTCTTCTTGCTCGCCGCGACTTTCTGCGGTGTGCCGGCGGCGACGATCCTGCCGCCCTGATCGCCGGCCCCGGGGCCGATGTCGATCACCCAGTCACTCTGCGCGACCACGCGCATTTCGTGTTCGACCACAATCACCGTGTGCCCCGCCGTTACCAGCGTATCGAGTTGTTCCAGCAACCGATCGACATCTCTCGGGTGCAATCCCGTGGTCGGTTCATCCAGTACATACAAGGTCGCGCCACGCTGGCTGCGCTGCAACTCGGTCGCCAGTTTGATCCGCTGCGCTTCACCACCGGACAGTTCCGTGGCCGGTTGCCCCAGGCGCAGATAACCCAGGCCGATATCGCGCAGCACTTCCAGCGAACGACGAATCCCCGCCTGCTCGGCAAACACCGCCACCGCCTCATCGACGGTCAGTTGCAGCACCTGGGCGATGCTCAAGCCCTGCCAGAGAATCGCCAATGTCTGCGGGTTATACCGCGCTCCGTGGCAGGTCGGGCACGGCGCATACACGCTGGGCATGAACAGCAATTCCACACTGACAAAACCTTCGCCCTCACACGTGGCGCAACGGCCCTTGGCGACGTTGAAAGAAAACTGCCCGGCATCATAGCCCGCCGCTTGTGCCTCAGGTGTCGCGGCGAACAGCTTGCGCACGTTGTCGAACAAGCCGGTGTAAGTCGCCAGATTGGAGCGCGGCGTGCGTCCGATGGGTCTCTGATCAACCTGCACCAGCCGTTTGATCGACTCCAGGCCGGCGCTGATCTGCCCGGTGCTGGGCGGCGGCGTGTCATCTTCCAGGCTCGGTTCTTCTGACTCGGCCTCTGCCACCGGACGGCCCAACTGCGCGCCGACCAGTTCCAGCAAGGCCTGACTGACCAGACTCGATTTGCCAGATCCCGATACGCCGGTCACCGAGGTGAAACAGCCCAAAGGGAATTCGGCGCTAAGATTATTCAGGTTATTGCGCGTCACGCCGTCGAGCTTCAGCCAGCCGCTCGGCTTGCGCGCGGCGCGCTCAGGGCGTTGATTTTCGGCAAACAGATAAGCGCGGGTCTGCGAATCTGCAATATCAGCAAGTCCCGCAGGCGGACCGCTGTACAGCACGCGCCCGCCCTTTTCGCCCGCCTCCGGGCCGACGTCGATCAGCCAGTCGGCAAGGCGCATGGTTTCGACATCGTGTTCGACCACAAACAGCGTATTGCCGTCAGCCTTCAAGCGCTGCAACGCCTCGAACAACGCCTCGCCATCCGCCGGATGCAGACCGGCAGACGGTTCGTCCAGGACATAAATCACCCCGAACAGCTGCGAACCCAATTGCGTGGCCAGGCGCAAACGCTGCAACTCGCCAGACGACAAGGTCGGCGTACTGCGTTCCAGCGCCAGATAACCCAGGCCGAGATCGGTCAGGGTGCTGACCCGCTCCAGCAAATCCTCAGCGATGCGCTGCGCCGCCAAGCGTTTCTCCAGCGACAGATTCGGCGTGTGGCGCACGTCCGGTGCGCTGGCATGACCGCTGGCGCCATGGGCGACCCGCTGCTGACGAGCCTCGCGGGTTTGCGCATGGCTGAGGGTGTCGCCGCTCTCCTCGGCCTGTTCCAGATAATTTGCCGCTGCTACAGGCCGCAGCACTTCGGCCACTTGCAGCAACGGCATCTGCGACAGCTCACCGATGTCGTAGCCGGCAAAGGTCACCGACAACGCCTCGCGCTTGAGCCGTTTGCCCTCGCACAATGGGCACGGGCTACCGCGCATGAACTGTGAAACACGCTTCTTCATCAGCGCACTTTGCGAGTGAGTGAAGGTGTGCAGGATATAGCGCCGGGCGCCGGTGAAGGTGCCCTGATAACTCGGTTCCATCTTGCGCTTGAGCGCGACGCGGGTTTCTTCCGGGGTCAGCCCGGCGTACACCGGCACCGTCGGCGTCTCTTCAGTGAAGAGAATCCAGTCGCGCTGCTTTTTCGGCAGTTTTTTCCACGGAATGTCGACATCGATGCCCATGGTCACGAGGATGTCGCGCAGGTTCTGCCCCTGCCACGCCAAGGGCCAGGACGCCACGGCGCGCTGGCGGATGGTCAGGTTCGGGTCCGGCACCATCAGCGCTTCGGTGACTTCATAGACGCGACCAAGTCCATGACACTCCGGACAGGCGCCCTGCGGCGTGTTCGGTGAAAAATCCTCGGCATACAGCATTGACTGCCCCGGCGGGTAACTGCCGGCCCGGGAATAGAGCATGCGGATCAGGCTCGATAACGTCGTCACGCTGCCCACCGACGAACGCGCGCTTGGCGTGCCGCGCTGTTGTTGCAGAGCGACGGCAGGCGGCAGTCCTTCGATGGAATCGACATCCGGCACGCCGACCTGATCGATCAGCCGCCGCGCGTAGGGCGCCACCGATTCGAAATAACGCCGCTGGGCCTCGGCGTAAAGCGTGGAAAACGCCAGCGACGACTTGCCCGAACCCGAGACGCCGGTGAACACCACCAGCGCATCACGCGGAATATCGACGTCAACGTTCTTCAGGTTATGTTCGCGGGCGCCGCGCACACGAACCATGCCGGCGGGTGCTTTGGAATTGCGCTTGGAAATCATCGGCCTGCCTTGATTGAAAAACTGGGCAGCGCTCGGCATCAGGTGCCGAGCACCTCGCAAATCATCTGCAGTAAGGCTTGCGGGCTGTAGGGTTTGCCGAGCAGATGCGTATCGGGGCTGAGCTGGTGGTCGCGGGAAATGATGTCGCGGGTATGCCCGGAAGTGAACAGCACCGGCACTGGCGGCGTCTGCACCTTGGCCCAGGCAGCTAGATCGGAACTCTTGATCAGGCCGGGCATGACCACGTCGGTGAAAATCAGATCGATCTCGATGCCTTCCAGCAACATCTGCATGGCCACGTCGCCATTGCCGGCGGTCATCACCCGATAGCCTTCTTCGCGCAGCAACTCGACCGCCGAAGCGCGCACCGCGTCATTGTCTTCCACCACCAGAATGGTTTCGTGGCCGCCGCTCTTGCGCTCGCCGACACTGGCGGTCTCTTCACGAACCGGACGCCGACTGCGCGGGAAATACAACTGCACCCGCGTGCCTTCGCCGAGCTTGCTGTCGATCTCGACGTGACCGCCACTCTGTTTGACGAAGCCAAAG
Source organism: Pseudomonas sp. FP1762 (assembly GCF_030687105.1). Taxonomy (NCBI): domain Bacteria; kingdom Pseudomonadati; phylum Pseudomonadota; class Gammaproteobacteria; order Pseudomonadales; family Pseudomonadaceae; genus Pseudomonas; species Pseudomonas sp. FP1762. The sequence goes on along the minus strand of NZ_CP117458.1, from coordinate 2,638,473 downwards.
ACCATGCTCAGACCGAGGCCAGTGCCCTGCCCGTCGGCCTTGGTGGTGAAGAACGGTTCGAAAACCTGTTCCAGCATTTGTGGGGCAATGCCCACGCCGGTGTCGGTGACCGCCACGCGCACATACTCACCGGACGCGATGCCCTTGCCGACGCAGTATTCGCTGTCCAGACAGACATTGGCGGCACTGAGGCCGATAACGCCCTCGCCCTTCATCGCGTCGCGGGCGTTGATGGCCAGGTTGAGAATCGCGTTTTCCAGTTGGTTGCGGTCGACGTTGATGTGCCAAGGCTGCGGCGGCAGTTGCACGTCGATCTGAATGGTTTCGCCCAATGCACGTTGGAGCAATTCGCCGACGCCTTCGAAAATCTGCTCAGGGTTGCACACGGCCGGTGACAGCGGTTGCCGCCGGGCAAATGCGAGCAATTGCGAAGACAGTTTGGCACCGCGTTCGACCGCCGCCAGCGAAGCCACGACCCGGCGTTGTACGTTGGCATTGTTGGGCTCATGTCGGGCGAGCAGATGCAGGTTGCCGGCGATGACTTGCAGCAGATTGTTGAAGTCGTGGGCAACGCCACCGGTCAGGCCGCCGATGGCTTCGAGCTTCTGCGATTGGCGAAGTTGTTCCTCGGCTGCCAGCCGCGCATTCACTTCGGTGGCCACGCGCTGTTCGAGATTACGGGTGAATTTGAGCAGTGATTCTTCGGCGTTTTTGCGCTCATGGATGTCGATCAGCACACCGGGAAAGCGAAACGGCTTGCCTTGCTCATCGAACTCGCAGGCACCACTGGCCAACACCCACAGGTACTGGCCGTCGGCCCGCTGCACGCGGTATTCAGCGTTGTACGGCTCGCCAGTGCGCACGCTATGGGCAACTCGCTCCTGCACCCACCGATGATCTTCGGGATGGATGCGCGATTCGGCGATGTCTTGTTGCAGATCGCTCAGGTCCTGATCCGGCGGGTAGGAAAAGGTGCGGGCGAAACGTTCGTCAGCAGAGAAGCGATTGTTCTTGATGTCCCAGACAAACGAGCCCAGCAGTGCGCCGGCATTCAGCGCCAGACGCACGCGCTCGTTGTCGGCGCGATAGGCATCTTCGGCCGCCTGACGCAGGCGCTCGGAATGCACCAGTTCGGTGGTTTCGACCACCATCGCCATGACGCCGCCGGGCACGCCTTCGTCGTTGGCCACCGGGCTGTAATACAAGTCCATCCAGACGTCTTCGGGCACGCCGTCGCGCAGCAATACCAGCTCTTTGTTGCGATAGGACAAGGTGCCGCCGGCCAGGCAAGTGTCAACGACGTGGCGGTTGAATTCGGCGACTTCCGGCCAGCCCAGCTCTACCGGCACGCCAAGCAGATAGGGATGGCGGCCACCGGCGAATTCGGAGTAGGCGTCGTTGTAGATCATGTAGCCGGCATGGCCCCAGAGCATCACCATCGGCAGCGGCGAAGCCAGCATCAGCTGCACGGTGTTACACAGGCTGGCCGGCCAGTCGGCGAGCGGACCCAGTTCGGTGAGGCTCCAGTCGAACGCACGGATGCGTCCGGCCATTTCGCCTTTCCAGCCCTCACAGCCGTGGCTTTCGGATAAAAACTGCATCGCCTGACTCAGTGTCCTTTTTTGCGGTTTTCCGATCTATCGCAACCCTACAACGACGCGACGCCCGTGTGTTTCGAGGCCCTGAAAACGCATTGGTTTCATTGGAGGTATAGCCGATTTGCGACACAGGGCCATTCAGACGCCAATCAAGTGTTTGAGTGGGTGATAGCCGGTTTTCATTTTTGCAGCAACGTCGAGAATCGCCTTCTCGATTCCGTTGAGGTGCGTGCAGGTCAGCTCGATCGCGGCGCTCTGATTACCGGCCTCGATGTACTCGAGCAAACGCAGGTGTTCATCGTCGCGGCAGGCTTGATGACTGTCGTCATCGAGCGCGGCGGCATACAGCGAAGCGCGCGAGATGAGCTTCTGGAACCAGTCGAGCAGCACCGGATTGTTCAGGCTGCGCGCCAGTTTGAGGTGGAACTCGCCGAGGAGATGGATCAACCGTTCATGGTCGCCGGCCGCATGGGCGGCATCCTCCAGCAACAAGTGCTCACGCAGATCCTGCATGGCAACGCTGTCTTTGCGCCGGCAAAGTTCGGTGACGATGCCGATTTCGATCAGCCGCCGGGTTTCGAACAGCGAACGCAGCTCTGCGTCACTGGGCAGCGACACCGATGCACCTTTGTTGGGCTCAGTGGTGACCAGACCATCGGCTTCCAACTGCTTGAGCGCAGCACGCACCGACGTGCGGCTGACATTGAACAACTCGGCCAGCGAGGCCTCACCCAGCTTCATGCCCGGGCGCAACGAACGCTTGCTGATCGCCGCGTAAACCCCTTGGTAGACGCGATCGACCGTGGTTTCCAGTTTCTTTTCGCTCATTCGAACACTCCTTTGGCGTCGGGCAATTCATCCTGGCAGTGGCTGGCCATGGAGTTGATCGGGTTCCCGTACCGGTGTGAAGCGCAGAATATCTGCCTTCGGCCCAAAGGTGCAGCCTTTTGATTTATCTCGATTTTGGATAAACAGCCAAAACCTGTGGGAGCGAGCCTGCTCGCGAAGGCGGCGGCACGTTCGACATCGTCATTGCCTGACACTGCGCTTTCGCGAGCAGGCTCGCTCCCACACTGATACGGGGTAAATCCACCAACTTCATCGCAACCAAATTCCCTGTGGGAGCGAGCTTGCTCGCGAAGGCGGCGACACGTTCGACATCGTCATTGCCTGACAGCCCGCATTCGCGAGCAGGCTCGCTCCTGCAAGGGTCAGTCACTGATGACTCTACATCTATTTCCTGCTTCGTCATTCGGCTAAACCACACTTTGCTCAAACGATCAGCAAGGGGTTGTCAACTGTCAGGTTTGACAGTTTACGACCGGCTACTGTCAGCATAGGTTGGAGATATGTTGCTGGACCGATTCGTATAAACGGCACCCGTTGCCAAGGAGCTGCACATGCTGACGGAACACGTTCTCCCACAAACCAGAACCAATCCTTCCTCCGGTACGGTTTCCACTGATGTAATAGGTGAACCGGCGTTCACTGCCGATGGACTCAACTTCGCTTATGACTATTACACCACCGATAAAAAACTGCGCCTGACCCTCAGCGCCGTTCAGACAATTGAAGATGAACAAGGAAACACCGTCATCAGAGGCATTGAGATGGTGTTCAATCCCGACATGGTCAGTGGCACCCATGCCATCAAGGATGGGAAGTACTCTGCCACATGGTGGAAAATGCGGGCCGATGGCGCTGAAACCTTATTTCAGACGTACAACGCTGACAGTGGCTCGGTTAGTCTGTCCTTTGATCACGAACGGGAACTCTATGAAGGTAGCTTCTCCTTTGAATCCAATGGGCCCGGTTCCGCCAGTGCAATCATCAAGTCGGGCAGCTTTTCTATCAAAGGGCGGGACAATTTCACCCTGTGACCGCTGATGATCCGTTAGGAAGCGCTCAAGTTGGTGAGCCACCCAAACCGATGCAGATGCGAGATTGCGCCCGGTTGTAGTGAGTCGCTCGACACTCGTCTTGACGGATTGATCGCTGACGCAAGCGTGGGTGTTTGATCAGTGGAAATCCCGGCTCTGCACGTGAATGCCGTTGAGCAGCGGGCTAAGGTCGCTCATGCGCCCGGCGATCAGGTGGCGCACATCGCCTTCGCGTTCCCAGCGGCCGTCGACCTTGAGCAATTGCGACCCCACCAGCACTTGGCGCTGACGCTCGGCCAGGTCACGCCAGACCACCACGTTGACGTTGCCGAACTCGTCTTCCAGGGTCACGAACGTCACGCCGCTGGCCGTACCGGGGCGCTGTCGGCCGGTGACCAGACCGGCCACGCTGACCGGCCGGCCATGTTCGATATCCATCAATTCCCGCGAGCTGCGGCAACGCCGGGCCTGCAACTCGCCACGCAGCAATGCCAACGGGTGCGGCCCCAGCGTCGTCCCCACCGTGGCGTAATCAGCATGCAGGTCTTCGCCAACGCTGGGTTTGGGCAGGACGATTTTGACTTCCTCTTCGTTGGGCAGGCCGGCGAACAGGCCGAGTTGTTTCTGCACCCCGGCCACTTCCCAACGCGCACGATGACGGTGCCCGGCCAGACCGCGCAAAGCGCCGGAGTCTGCCAGCAAGGCCTGCGCACGACTGTCGACGGCGGCGCGCTCACCCAGGTCAGCGACATCGGCAAACGCCCCGTGTCGGCGCGCGGCTTCGATGCGCCGTGCGTCCTCTTCGCGAAAACCCTTGATCATGCGCAGGCCCATGCGAATCGCCGGTTGCCCGGCACTCAGCGGCTCGAGGCTGCAATCCCAGTCGCTGGCGCGCACGTCCACCGGACGGATCTGCAATTGGTGCCGCCGCGCGTCCTGCAGAATCTGGTCCGGACTGTAAAAGCCCATCGGCCAACTGTTGATCAATGCGCAGGCGAACGCCGCCGGCTCGTGACACTTGAGCCAGCAACTGGCGTAGGTCAGCAAAGCGAAACTGGCGGCATGGGATTCGGGGAAGCCGTAACTGCCGAAGCCCTTGATCTGCTCGAAGATCTGCGCAGCGAATTCCGGTGTGTAGCCGTTCTTTTTCATGCCGGCGGCGAGGCGCTCCTTGTGCGGCTCCAGTCCGCCATGGCGCTTCCACGCGGCCATGGAACGGCGCAGTTGATCGGCCTCACCGGGGCTGTAGTCGGCAGCGACGATGGCGATCTGCATGACCTGTTCCTGAAACAGCGGCACGCCCAGGGTTCTTTTGAGTACGACTTCGAGCGCCGGCGACGGATAGGTTTCCGCCTCTTCGTTATTACGTCGGCGCAGATACGGATGAACCATCCCGCCCTGAATCGGCCCGGGACGGACAATCGCCACTTCGATGACCAGATCGTAGAAAGTCTTTGGCTTCAGGCGCGGCAACATCGACATCTGCGCCCGCGACTCGATCTGGAACACGCCGACGGTATCGGCGCGACTGATCATTTCGTAGGTCGGTTTGTCTTCAGGTGGAATCGTCGCGAGTGTCAGGTTCAGATCACGATGCCGGCGCAGCAGGTCGAAGCAGCGGCGAATCGCACTGAGCATACCCAAGGCGAGAATATCCACCTTGAGCAGGCCGACCGCATCGAGGTCGTCCTTGTCCCATTGGATGATGGTGCGGTCGGCCATTGCCGCGTTTTCTACCGGCACCAAGGTGTCCAGCGGTTGCTCGGAAATCACGAAACCGCCGGGATGCTGCGACAGGTGCCGGGGGAAGCCGATCAGTTGCCCGGTCAGGCTCAGCACCCGGCGCAGCACCGGACTGTCCGGGTCGAAGCCGCCTTCGCGCAAACGTTCCAGCGGCGGCGTTTCATCGCTCCAGCGCCCGCAGCAATCGGCCAGCGCGTTGATCTGATCCGGTGGCAGGCCGAGGGCCTTGGCCACATCGCGCACGGCACCGGTGGCGTGATAGGTGCTGACCACCGCGGTCAGCGCCGCACGCCGCCGGCCATAACGGTTGAACACGTATTGCAGGACTTCCTCGCGGCGCTCGTGCTCGAAATCGACATCGATGTCCGGCGGCTCGTTGCGCTCTTTGGACATGAAGCGTTCGAACAGCAGCGTAGTACGATCCGGATCGATCTCGGTGATGCCCAAGGCAAAACACACCGCCGAGTTGGCGGCCGAACCACGGCCCTGACAGAGGATGTTCTGCGTGCGGGCAAAGCGCACCACGTCGTGCACGGTGAGGAAGTAGCTTTCGTAGCCGAGTTCGGCGATCAATTGCAGCTCGTCATCGATCTGCTTGAGCACCTTGGCCTGAGGCCCTTTCGGCCAGCGCCAGGCAATGCCCTCCTCGGTCAGATGACGCAACCAGGAACTGGCATTGTGGCCCTCGGGCACCAGCTCTTTCGGATATTGATAGCGCAGCTCGCTCAGATCGAAGGTGCAGCGTCTGGCCAGTTTTAGCGACGCTTCAAGCAAGTCCGGCGGATACAGTGCGCGCAGCTCATCGAGGCAACGCAAATGCCGCTCGCCATTGGGATGCAGGCGCAAACCCGCTTCGGCCACGGGGACGTGATGACGGATCGCGGTCATGGTGTCCTGCAAGGCACGGCGCCCCCGGGTATGCATGTGCACATCGCCGCTGGCCACGGCTGGAATCTGCAGCTCAGCCGCCAGAGCCAACAATGCCGCGAGCCGCTGCTGATCGTTCTGCCCGCGATGCAGTTGCACCGTGAGCCACAGGCGGTCGCCGAAGGTTTGTTTCAGCCAGCACCCTTCTTCCCGGTCATCCACTGAATCCGGCACCCACAACACCAGCAAACCCGGCAGCGCTTCGGCGAAGTCTTCGCGCAGCAGCTGATACTGCCCTTTCTGCGTACGCCGCCGGGCCTGGGTGATCAAGCCGCACAGGGCCTGATAACCAGCAAGGTTTTCCACCAGCAGTACCAGTTTCGGGCCGTTGTCGATGCGCACCTCGCTGCCGATGATCAGCGGCAACTCGACGGACTTTGCCGCTTGCCACGCACGAACGATGCCGGCCAGGGTACATTCGTCGGTGATCGCCAGCGCCTGATAGCCGTGCTTTTTCGCCCGCTGAAACAGCTCCAGCGCGCTGGAGGCACCGCGCTGGAAACTGAAATTCGACAGGCAATGCAGTTCGGCGTAATCGGCACTCATGCGAACCAGCCTTGCAGCCACAGCGGGCCGCCCTCACCCACAGCGCGCCAGGCCCAGCCCTGCTGACCGGCGCGGTTCTGGATCAGGTAGTAATCACGCCGCACGTCGCCACCGTCCCACCAACCGGATTCGATGCGCTCCGGCCCCATGAGAATCCGCGCCGAACCTTCCGGCACGCTCTGCGGTTCGTTGAGCAGCCAGCCCGGGCGCTGGACGCTGGGCAAACCTGTGCAAAGGTGTTTATCGGCAGCGTTCTGCCATGCGCACTCGGGGCGATGATCGGCCTGAAAGCGCAAGCCCTGCACGGCGTCATCACCCAGCCGTGCGCGCAGACGTTCGCGCAATTGCTCCCAGGGCAAGGTCTGCTGCGGGCGGTCGTCGAACAGTTCCTGATACTGCGGAACGAAACTCGGCAGGTCTTCGGCGCGCAAGCGAAAACCACGCACCGGCGCCTCGACCTGGACTTGCTCCAGCCGGCCACGGGCCAGTTCAAACAGCATCGCCGCGTCACGCTCGGCACTGAGCAGGCCGACCTTGATCACCGTGTCCGGCAGCCCTGCGTGTTCCAGATGCAGGTCAAAACGCTGCACGCCACTGTCGCGCCCACAGAGGAACGCCGACAGGTCGCCGGTCAAGCGCCGTAACGGGAACAGCAAGGCTTGATGGGATTGCACGTCGAAATTCAGTTCGATGCGGATATCGAAACGGTCTGGCGGCAGATAGAACGCCAGCGCCAGCGGGCGTGCGCCGAACAGCGTGTCGAGGTGCTTGAGCATCTGCGCTTCGAAACGCCGGGCCAGTGCCTGGCGTGGCAGGCTTTGCACCTGACTGAGATTGCGCAGGCCCATGCGCGACAACGCCGTGGCGACATTCGGCTCCAGCCCCACACGATCAACCGGCAATTGCCCGAGATGATGCTGCAAGGCTTCGCTGTCCGGCACCACCAGGCCATCGTAGGCATTGGCCAGCACTCGTGCCGCCACCGGGTTCGGCGCGGCGACGATGCGATGGCGAAAGCCCAGATCTTTCAATTCCTGGCGCAGGCGAGCTTCAAATTGCGGCCAGGTACCGAACAGTCCGAGGCTGGATTCGATCTCGAACACCACGGTACGCGGGTAATGCACGCTGACCTGCGCGCTGAAGCGATAGGCCCACGCGGCGAGAAACTGCTGCCAGTGCTCGACCTCGGCCACCTCGTAATCGGCGGTGGCAAAGCCTTTGCTCATGGCTTGCGCGGCGGTCATCGACATGCCGGGGCGCAGGCCGAGTTTGCGCGCCGCCGGATTTACCGCTTGCAGCACTCGGCGTTGGGCCGGACCGCTGAGCAGCACCAACGGCTCTTCAGGGTCGGGCCGCTGACGCAGCACAGCGTCGAGGGCCAGTTGCGGAAAGAGAATACATACCCAGCGCATGACGATCAGTGCCCCACGGCAAAGGCAATCGGCGCCGCACGCGCCAGCCCGCCACGGCATTTGAGTACGCGGAGTTGCGCCGGTTTGGCATCGATGGCTATGCGCAACGCTGCCGGTGACGGGTTGACCGCCTCGCTCAACGGGCGCCAGGCAAAGGCCAGGGTCTGGCCGGTTTCCGCCGCTACCTGCAAACGCCGCAAGGCTCGGTCATCGGCCTTGTTCGGCCAGCACAGCACCGCGCCGCAACTGCCCGAGCGCAGACACTGCTCCGCCGCCCACAAGGCATCGCGTTCGCTGGCCTGAATCACCGACAACTGGCGCAAATCGACCCCGGCATTGGCCCAGGCCTGCGGGTACGGCACGAACGGCGGCGCCACCAGCACGATGCGCTCACCGGCCGCGGACAATCGCGCCAGGGTTGGCCAGACCAGTTGCAGCTCGCCGACACCAGGGCCGGCGAGAAGGATTTCGCTCAGCGCCGCTTCCGGCCAGCCGCCGCTGGGCAGAGCTGCGTCCAGTCCCGCATGCCCGGTCGGCTGCGGACTCGCCGCCGGTGGCGCAGGCCTGCCGCGCCAGACCTGGCCGCCATTGAACAGCGTATCCAACGCAACGACGGCGCCCATCAGCCTTGCCTCACCAGACCACAGAACACGCCTTCAATGGCCAGATCCTGATCATCACGCACGACAATCGGCTTGTACGCCGGGTTGCGCGGCAGCAGGCGCACTTCATCCCCGACCCGTTCGAAGCGTTTGATGGTGACTTCACCGTCCAGACGCGCAACGACGATCTGGCCGTTCAGCGCCTCGGGATTGCGCCGTACACCGACCAGATCGCCGTCGAGGATGCCGTCCTCGATCATCGAGTCGCCCTGCACCCGCAGCATGTAATCCGGGGTGCGGGAGAACAGCGCCGGGTCGAGCAGCAAACGGTTATGGATATCGGCATCGGCGCCAATCGGCGCGCCGGCGGCCACACGACCGAGTACGGGGATCTCCAGCAGCTCCGGACGCGATGGCTGGCCGAGCAAACGAATGCCCCGGGCCTGATGCGGATTGACCTCGATGAAACCGGCTTCGGTGAGCGCCAGCACATGCTTGCGCGCCACGCTGCGCGAGGCAAAACCAAAAGCCTCGCTGATTTCAGCGAGGCTTGGGGGCTGACCGTGCTCAGCGATGCGATCGCGGATAAAGGTCAGAATGGCGGTACGGCGGGGAGTCAGATTAGTCATGGAGTACATTTGTACTCCTGTGGGAATTTCCTGACAAGAACCGCCAGTCGGCGCATGCCGACGCAGGGAGCTGCAATCGGATCAATCTGTGAACACAGTCCCTGTGGGAGCGAGCCTGCTCGCGAAAGCGTAGTGTCAGGCGACGATGATGTGAATGTGCCGACGCCTTCGCGAGCAGGCTCGCTCCCACAGGGGGCCAGGAAAATTCAGGAATTCAGTTGCGCCAGGTACTCCCACGGATAAATCCCGCGTTGATGCCCGTCGCTGAACACCAGTTGCACACCATAACCCTGCGGGTTGAGTTCGATCAGGCGCACGCGATCATCAACCAGCGGCGTGACACCGCGCAGGCGAAATGCGCGGCATTGCGAGCAAGGGCATTGCCGGCGCAGATCGGCATGCTTGAGCAGCGATTCGCGCCCGTCCGGCCAGCTCAGGTGTAACGTGCGCTCACTCTGCGAGTTGCCCACCGACAGCGGATTCATTGCAGCTGACTCAACGCGATGCGCACGGCTTTGCGCACTTCCGGGTCGCCGTCGTCCTGCGCCGCCTGTAACGCGGCCACGGCGCCGCGATCGTTCAATTCACCGAGGGCCAGCGCGGCTTCCTTGCGCAGATTGCTGATGCGGTGGCCGAGGGTGTCGATCAGCGCGTCCAGCGCCGGGACGAAGCGCAAGCGGCCGAGGCTGCGAGTGGCGCGCAGGCGCACTTGCCAGTAATCATCGCTCAGCGCTTCGACCAAGGCCGGGCCGGCGTCGCTGTGGCCAACCTTGCCCAGCGTGGTCGCGGCTTCTTCGCGCACTTGCCAAGCCTGATCTTGCAAGGCCTGGCGCAACGCCGGCAATACTTCGGCGCCACTGGCCAGACCGAGCGCGCCGGTCGCGGCGCGGCGCACTTCGGTGTCCGAGTCGTCGCTGGCCAGGCGCGCCAGGGCTGGCAGCGCGTCGAGCTGTTTGAGCCAGCCGAGCACACCGACCGCTTCGCGACGGACATTGGCATCGGTGTCCTCCAACGCGGCGACGGCAGCCGACGCGGCCTCGGCGAAGCGCAATTCGCGTAACGCCCGAAAGGCGGCGATGCGCACACTGACATCGGCATGTGCGGTCCACGGCAGAATGACCCGCCCCGCCGCCGCAGTCTTGAGCAGGCTCAGGCTTTGCGCCGCCGCCGATTGCACGGCGGGCGCCGGATCCGTCAGCGCTTCGCACAAGGCTTGCACGACCGCTTCATCCTCCCACGCTTCGAGCAATCGTGCGGCTTCAGCGCGAACGTCCTCGGCGGGATCCTGGCGCAGTCGATCAACCAGCAAGAGCAAGCCATCCGGCTCCTCCAGATCGGCCAGATCAATCAGGGCAATGCGCCGCACGCCAGCGTCTTCAGCCGTCAGGCGCGGTTGCAGGGCGAGGATGTCTTCGTTGTCGGTCACAGCAAAAATAGAGGTCATAGGGCAAATCGCGGCAAAGGGTTTTCAGGAGGCAGGCCGAGCGGATTGAGGCGCGGCAGCGGTCGGTCATTGTCGTGGCGCAGCAGGTCGAGGCAGTGGCGTTTCAGTCGAGCGAACTCGGGGCTGGTCACCAGTTCACTGGTACGCGGGCGTGGAAAGTCCAGAGGCAAGTCTTCGATGATTCGCCCCGGTCGCGCGCTCATCACCAGCAAGCGGTCGGCGAGAAACAGCGCCTCGTCAATGTCGTGGGTGACGAAAACCACCGTGGTGCGGATGCGCGTCCAGATGTCCAGCAGCAGTTCCTGCATGTTCAAACGGGTCAGCGCATCCAGCGCGCCGAACGGTTCGTCCATCAGCAACAGTCGCGGGCGATTGACCAGCACCCGGGCGATTTCTACCCGTTGCTGCATGCCCCCGGAGAGCTGATCGGGCCAGCGCTCGGCAAAGCCTTCGAGGCCGACCAGTTTGAGAATGTCGTCAGCGGCTCGATGCCGCTCAGCCTTGCCGACCCCGCGCATCTTCAGGCCGAAGGCGACGTTGTCGCGCACCGTGCGCCACGGGAACAGCGTGTGGTGCTGAAACACCATGCCGCGCTGCGGCGACGGGCCGGCCACCGCGCTGCCGTCGACTTTCAAGCTGCCGGTACTGGCATTCAAGTGTCCGGCCAGGGCGCCGAGCAAGGTCGACTTGCCGCAACCGGAGGGGCCGAGAATGCACACGAACTGGCCGGATTCGATCTGGCAATCGAGGCCCTGCACCGCTTCGAAGGCTTCGCGGCCCTGGCCGAGGACGATGGACAACTGGCGAATGTCGATCCGCCCTGCCGGGGTTTGCATCACGCTCATCAGGCTTTGCCTCGCGGTCGATGCCAAGGCGTGAACAAGCCGCCCAGGCGTTTGATCAGCCAACTGCTGCCCATGCCCAACACGCCGATCAGGAGCATGCCGACGACAATGTCGGCGTAGTTCTGAATGGTGTAGGACTCCCAGGTGTAGTAACCGATGCCGAACTGCCCGGAGATCATTTCCGCCGTCACCAGACAGAACCACGACGTGCCCATGCCGATCGCCAGGCCAGTGATGATGCTCGGCGCAGCGCCCGGCAGGATTACTTCCAGCAGAATCGCCCGACGCCCTGCCCCGAGGCTCTTTGCCGAGGCGATCAGGCGTGGATCAACGCCTTCGACGCCGTGCACGGTGTTGAGCAGGATCGGGAACAGCGCGCCAGTGAAGGTGATGAAAACCATCGACAACTCCGAGGACGGAAACATCAGGATCGCCAGCGGAATCCACGCCACGGCGGGGATCGGGCGCAGGACTTCCAGCGGTGGCAGCAGAATGTCTTCAGCCCATTTCGAACGGCCGATGGCCAGGCCCAGGGCGATGCCGAGGATCAACGCCGCCACGTAACCGGCGAAGACCCGGCCGAGGCTGCTGCTCAGGTGCTGCCAGAGTTTGCCGGAGTCGCCCAGGCCCAGTGCGGCTTCGATCACCGCCAGTGGCGTCGGCACGTTGGCAAAGGTGACCAGGCCGAGGTTCCAGTCGTGGCTGGCGGCGAGTTGCCAGAAGAGCAGGCAGAGCAGCAGTGAGGCGGCTCTTGATGTCCAGCGCAACGGTGTTTTCATAGTCCGGTTTCCAGTTCGGGTTCTGTGTGATGGCTGAGATTTACCCCCTCACCCCAGCCCTCTCCCCCAGGGGGGCGAGGGGGAAAGGGAGCCGATTTGCGTGCTTTTCACGACCTGAGTTCGACTCGGTACTAAACGTCGGCGTATCTCACCAACAACTCGGTCAGTCCCCTCTCCCTCAGGGAGAGGGTTAGGGTGAGGGGCTTTTGATCTCAGCGCTTGCAGACCTCAGTTCGACTCGGTACTTCACGTCGGCGTATCTCTCACCAACAACTCGGTCAGTCCCCTCTCCCTTTGGGAGAGGGTTAGGGTGAGGGGCTTTTGATCTCAGCGCTTGCAGACCTCAGTTCGACTCGGTACTTCACGTCGGCGTATCTCTCACCAACAACTCGGTCAGTCCCCTCTCCCTTTGGGAGAGGGTTAGGGTGAGGGGCTTTTGATCCTCAGCGCGCAGCAACAACCTGCGCAGTCGCATCGCTGAAGTCGAACACCTTGCCACCGTGCGCCGCAGCGTAGTGCTGGGCCTGGCCCTTGAGCAGAAATGCGCTGAGGCGACCCTTGGCATCGCTGGCAAACCACGCCTGTTCAGCGAGCAACTTGATCCCGCTGTCACTGGCCTGCGCATACACCGCACGAATGTTCTTGCCCTCCTGCTTCAACCCCGCCAGCGCGGTGAACGCCGCTTCAGCCGAGCCGTAACGGCGGACTTTTTCCTCACCGCGCACCCAGATTTCCGCGACATGGCTGACGTCGGTGATGGCTCTGCCCGTCGCCGCATCCACGCCCGGCAATGGCGTCTGCGCGTAGTTGGCCAGTTGCGCGGTGTAATCGAGGTTCGCAGCCTTGAAGGCGGCGCGGATGTACTGGTCGTCGATGAAGCTGTTCAGGTCGAGACCGCGATCGGCTTTCTTCAGCAGCTTCAAGGTATCGATGGCGGTACCGACAGCCTGGCGGTATTCAGGTTTCCAGCTCAGGTCGCGGGTTTGCACGCCCAACGGGCCATGGAACAGGTAGTTGACCTCGGCATCGACCCCGGTGACCTTGGCGATCAGTTCGCTGTACTTCTCCGGTTCGGCGGCGAGCAGTTGGTTGGCTTCGATGCTCGCGCGCAAATAGGCGACGACGATTTCCGGATACTTTTTCGCGTAGGCCTGATCCACCAGTGCGCCATGGAAAGTTGGCGCGTTGGCCTGGGCGCCGTCATAGATCTTGCGGGCGAAACCACGGCTCGGGAACAGCTCGGCGAAGGGCACGAAATCGGCGTGGGCGTCGATCTTGCCGGCCTGCAATGCCGAGCCAGCGACTTCCGGTGGCTGGGCGATGATGTTGACATCCTTGAGCGGGTCCCAGCCCTGCTCTGCCACGGCGCGCAGCAACATGCCGTGAGCCGTCGAGGCGAACGGCACCGAAATGGTCTTGCCCTTGAGTTCGCTGAGGCTTTGCACCGACGAAGCGCTCGGCACGACGATGCCGTTGCCGCTGCCCTTGATGCTGCCCGACAGCACGCTGATGAACAGGCTGTGCTTGCCCGCCGTTTCGAACGCCACACCGTTGAACGCACCGGGGAAATCGGCCATGGCGCCAAAGTCGAGTTTGCCGGCGACCATCTCATTGGTCAGCGGCGCGCCACTGGTGAAATTCTTCCACTGCACGTCGTACTTCGCGTCTTTGTAGGCGCCATCGTGGGGCAGGTATTTTTCCAGCAGCCCCAGTTCCCTGATCAACAGGCCGCCGGCGGCGCAGTTGATGGTGGTGTCCTGAGTGCCGATGGCGATGCGGATGGTTTCGGCCGAGGCCGACAAGGTGAATGAAGCCAGTACCAGACCGGCGAGTGCTGCACGCAACATGAGTGTTTCCCCTCGAATCATTTGTTTGAAGTTCGTCTCCGCCGCGATCAGGGCGCGGTGGGAAACGAGGGGTGTTTTGCATTCAGCGTCCGGGGCTCACCGGATGGCTATTGGATAATCACAATTGCAATGTGGGAGCGAGCCTGCTCGCGAAGGCGGCGGGTCAGTCACCATCATTGTTGAATGAACGATTGCTTTCGCGAGCAGGCTCGCTCCCACAATGGATTTGGGGTCAACGCAACAAATAGGGGATGTCGACCTTCACCGCCCCCGTCGGGCAATCCTTCTCGCACGGCATGCAGTACCAGCATTCATCGAACGCCATGTAGGCCTTTTGCGTGGCCGGGTTGATCGCCAGCAGGTCCATCGGGCAGACGTCGACGCACACGGTGCAGCCCTTTTCGGCGATGCATTTGTCCTCGTCCACGGTGACCGGGGCGTTGGAGCGGAAGAAGATTTCCTGAGCTTGATAAGCCATGGTTCGGACTCTCTTTCTAGTGATGCATCAAGCGGCGCAGGCGCCGACCCGCAGGCGGTCGTAGGCCTGCATTTCCTCAGCATCGAGCGGGATGATGTAAGGCTCGACGGCTTTCTTGAAACTGGTCATGCGCCCGTCCTCGCCCTTCTTCAGATGGCAATGGCAGAACCACTCGGTGTCGTTGCGTTGCGGGTGATCGACGCGATAGTGGTACAAGCCCCAGCGGCTTTCAGCGCGGAACAACGAAGCGCGGGCGGCCATTTCGGCACAGTCGCGGATTACGCTGGTTTCAATGGCGCGCATCAGTTCGTGAGCGTTGTTGGCCTTCATCTGCTCGAGATCGCGCTCGATGTCGCTGAAGCGCTGCAGGCCGATCTGCATTTTTTTGGTCACTTTCGGCGGTTGCAGGTAGTCGTTGACGAAGCGGCGCAGCTTGTATTCCACCTGCGCCGGTGGCAGGCCGTGTTCGCGGTCGAGCGGCGCGTAGACCCGGGCTTTCTCCTTGGCGATCTGCTCGCTGTCCAGTGCGGAAAACTCGCGACCGGCGACAAACTCCGCCGCGTTGTGCCCGGCGAACCAGCCGTAAGTGAACGCGCCAAGCATGTAATTGTGCGGCACCGCAGCCATGTCGCCGGCCGAATACAAGCCTTTCACTGAAGTCTCGGCACGCTCATTGACCCACACGCCGGACGCCGAGTGGCCGCTGCAAAAGCCGATTTCCGAAATGTGCATTTCAACCATCTGCGTGCGGTAGTCGGTGCCACGGTTGGCGTGGAACTGGCCACGGCTCGGGCGCTCATTGCTGTGCAGGATTTCCTCGATGTTCTGGATGGTTTCCTCGGCCAGGTGATCGAGTTTGAGGAACACCGGACCGTTGCCGCTCTCCAGTTCCTGATGGAATTCCCACATCATCTGCCCGCTCCAGTAGTCGCACTCGATGAAGCGTTCGCCCTTGTTGTTGGCGGTGTAGCCACCCAGCGGGCCGGTGACGTAGGCACAGGCCGGGCCGTTGTAATCCTTGATCAACGGGTTGATCTGAAAGCACTCGAGATTGGCCAGTTCGGCGCCGGCGTGATAGGCCATCGCGTAGCCGTCGCCCGCATTGGTCGGGTTCTCGTAGGTGCCCATCAAGTAGCCAGACGATGGCAGACCCAGGCGTCCGGCCGCGCCGCAGGCGAGAATCACTGCTTTGGCCTTGATCACATGGAAGTCGGCGGTGCGGCAATCGAAGCCCATCACTCCGTTGATCGCGCCCTCCTCGTCGGTCAACAAACGCGTGCATACCAGGCGATTGGTGATGCTCACCCGCGCACGTTTCAACTGCCGATACAGGACTTTCTTGATGTCGTGCCCTTCCGGCATCGGCAGCACATAGGCGCCCATGTGGTGGACCTTTTTTACCGCGTAGTCACCGGTCTCGTCTTTCTCGAACTTAACGCCCCAGCGGTCGAGTTGTTCGATGGTTTCAAAACTGTGCGTCGCATAGGCGTAGACCGCCGCCTGATTGACGATGCCGTCGTTGGCGATGGTGATTTCCTTGGTGTACTGCTCCGGCGTCGAGTGGCCGGGGATGATCGCGTTGTTCAGGCCGTCCATGCCCATGCTGATCGCGCCGCTGCGCTTGACGTTGGCCTTGTCGACCAGCAAAACGCGCAAATCGCGGTTCTTCTCTTTGGCCTTGATCGCCGCCATCGGCCCGGCCGTGCCGCCGCCAATCACGACGATGTCGTATTCCTGTTCTAGAACGTTGCGGGTCATGCCTGCTCCCCTTTTTGCCGGTCGATCCGCAGGCGGTACTGGAACGCATCGCCACGGTAATAAAGGTGTTCGAAGTCCAGCGGCTGGCCGTGGGCA
Source organism: Pseudomonas sp. FP1762 (assembly GCF_030687105.1). NCBI lineage: Bacteria > Pseudomonadati > Pseudomonadota > Gammaproteobacteria > Pseudomonadales > Pseudomonadaceae > Pseudomonas > Pseudomonas sp. FP1762. Next base: position 2,621,889 of record NZ_CP117458.1, on the reverse strand, counting down.
TCGTGGGTCAGGCGCTCGATGCGCATGATCGGCGAGCCCGCTTCGACGCTGAGTGCCTGGGTCAGGTCGCTGTCGGCCAGCACCGCATCGATGGCCAGATCGGCGTGGCCGAGGGCGATGCCGCAGTCGTTTTCCAGAATCAGAAAGATGTCGCGGGTGACCAGATCGGCCTTCTCCAGCCGCTCGCCGACGTCTTTGGGCAGGTAGGTGATTTCCAGCGAGATCGGCTCGCGGTTGATCAGGCGCACGCGTTTGATCTGCGCGACGATTTCACCCTCGGCCACCTGCAGACGCTCGGCCACACGCTTGTCGGCCGGAATGAATTTGAAACTGCGCAGGCGGTTGATCACTTCATAACCGCGCCCGGTCATCGACTCGGCGAGGCCTTGCAGGCTGCTGACGTTCTGAAAGGTTTTCGGCTTGGCGACGAAGGTGCCCTTGCCATGGATTTTGAAGATCAGCCCTTCTTTCTGCAGATCGCCCAAGGCCTGGCGCACGGTGATGCGGCTGACTTTGAACAGCGCACCGAGTTCGCTTTCGGAAGGCATTTGACTGTCTTGCGGGTATTCACCGTCGAGAATCCGCGCACGCAGAACGTCGCGCAGTTGGGTGTGCAGCGGAACGCTACTGAGGGAGAGAACGTTATCGGTCATTGTCGGATCACTTGTTATAACGAGTTATGACGTGATCTTAGAGACGTTATGAAGAGGTTGAGAAATATTGTTTGGGCATAACCTTAGATGCGTGTTGCGCCGGAAGACCTGTGGGAGCGAGCCTGCTCGCGAAAGCATTCTGTCAGTCATTACCCCCGTGACTGACACACCGCATTCGCGAGCAGGCTCGCTCCCACCGGGGATCGTGAGCTATTCAGCGTTTGAGTATCCGGTCCATGACCCAATCGGTCTTGACGGCTTGCTCGGCCACGGCGGGATGCTGTGAATCACCACGAATATGCGCATTCATCCCCAGCACGTGATGCCACTGGATATGCTCATGGTGGGCGATTTCCAGGCTGATCTGCTCATCGGCAAACAGCTGCACCGGATGCTCGTCAAACACCGAAAAACCGATCCGCCCTTTGCTGCCGATAATCTCGACGCGATCTTCACGGCGGTCCGCAACAAAGTTCCAGCAGCCCATGCCCAGCGCCCCGGAGGCAAATCGCCAAGTGGCGCTGACCGCATCTTCCGCCGCGTACAGACCCGCCTGACGCGCGGTGAAACCGGCGACTTCAACGATGTCGCCAAGCAAATACTGGAACAGGTCCAAGCCATGGCTGGCCAGGTCGGCAAAGTAGCCGCCGCCCGCCACCGCCGGGTCGGTGCGCCAATTATCGCGACCCTCAAGATCAGCCGGCGACGGTGCTTTGGTCAGTGTCCAGCTCAGATGGCGGACATCGCCGATGCGCCCCTCCTCCAGCCATTGCCGCACCTGAGCGAAGCGCGGCAGCGAGCGGCGGTAATACGAGACGAACAAGTGCAGACCGGCAGCGGCAAACGCTTGCTGCATCTCGCGGCTTTGCCCGGCGTTGAGCGCCATGGGCTTTTCCACGCAGCAATGCTTGCCGGCGGCGGCGACTTTCAGGCTGTAGGCCTGGTGGCTGTCGGGCGGTGTGGCGATGTACACCGCGTCGACTTCGGGATCGTTGATCAGCGCGTCGACGTCGGTATAAACGCGGCTGATGCCGTGGCGCGCGGCGTAGTCGGTCACCGCTTCGAGGCGTCGGCCCATCACCGCGACCAGTGCCGAACCGGGCGCCTTGTAAAAGGCCGGCCCGCTCTTGCGTTCAGCGACGCTACCGCAACCGATCATGCCCCAGCGCACCACGTTCATATGCAGTCCTCAGCCGATGCGCAGCGCGCGCAGATCAAGGCGTCCGTCCTTGAGCGGCGGGCACCAGTAGTAGCCGCCGGTGATTGGCCGGCTGATCTGGTACAAGCCATCGGCAATACCGTCTTCCAGACCGCTCATACGGCGCAGCTGCGCTTCGAAGGCATCGAGGGAGAAACCGAAAGCGAGGAACATCAAACCGGCACGATCGCCTTCGATCCACGGCATCGAACGGCGCACGACGAACGCTTCCGGCGCAAAGCTTTCCTGCGCGGTGCGTTTCACGTGGGCGGAGATCGGCGCGTCGTCGATTTCTTCGTTATCGCTCAAGCGCCGCCCCATGATGTCGTCCTTGGCCCCGGCAGACAGGCGATGAAAACCCTTGAGGTCGTGCTGCCATTGCTGGATCGCGGCGAAGCTGCCACCGACCAGCCCGTCAGCGCCGGAGCTCAGCAGCGCGGCGGCGACAGCGGCGTCATCGTGGGGGTTTTCCGTGCCGTCCTCATAACCGGTGAGGTCGTGGCCCTCCATGTGGCGGAAGGCTTCCTGCATCTCGACCAGACGCAAGGCCGGAGCCAGCGCGGCTTCGATAGCGTTGCAGCGGTTGAGCAGCTCACCACGGTCAACACCGTGCAGCCAGATCCACAGGGCATGCTGGGTCGACGGGTTATTCACGCCAACGCCGGTCAGCGCCGGGAAGCTGCGCAGGCCAGCGATTTCGACATTCAGCGCCTTGGTCAACGACTCACCAAAGCCAACCACCGCCGACTTGCCATCCACCAGCATCAGCAGGCTGTCGATCGCTTGCGGCAAGGCTTCAACCGACGCCAGGGCGAAAAACAGATGACGTGCTTGCGCAGGAACAGGGGTAGCGAGAATGCCCGGCTGGTAGTAACTCATGTGAACTCCTTGAAAAAGTGCGCGGAGTTTACCTGTAGCCGGATCGTTTGTGTGGGTAACGAGAGCGTCGTCGTTCAGCGCTCACCGCCTTCGATCAACGCCTTCAAAGCCAGCGCATCGGCGGTGGCGGCACCGCTGGCGGTGTTGTCGAAGATGCACCAGATGTGTTTGCCCTCGGCACTGGCGCGCAGCAGGTTCCGGGCAAGCTGTTGCAGATAGGCCGCTTCATAAGCGCTGTGATAAATCCGAGGCGAGCCGTGCAGGCGCCAATACTGCAGGCCTTGCCAGCCACCCGGCGCGGTGTCGCTGCTGATCCGCGAGGGATCGACCACCGCTTGGGCGATTTGCAGATCGACCAGCATCGCTTCAGCGCCAGTCCACGATTCGTGTCGCGGTTCCAGCACCACACTGCCTTTGAACCGCTCGCGCAGGGCACGAAAAAACGCCTCGGCCACCGGCGCATCGAAGGCAAGTTTCGGTGGCAATTGCACCAGCAAGCAGCCGAGGCGATCACCCAAGCCCTGGCATTGCCCGAGAAACTCATCGAGCGCGGCCGCGCTGTCCGCCAGCCGCTGTTCATGGGTGATGAGCTTCGGCACTTTCACTGCGAAGCGAAAGTCCGGCGCCACCGAATAGGCCCAGCGCTCGTAGGTCTGGCGCCGATGCGGGCGGTAGAACGAGCTGTTGATTTCCACACAGTTGAAGCGCGCGGCGTAGCGTTGCAGGTGCGTGCCTTCGGCGGGGAATGCCGGCCAGTGCTCGCGACCGAGACTCCAGCCGGCGCAACCGATAAAGATCGCTGGCTCGTTCAAGCGCCCACCGTCATTTCTTCCCGGGCAACACGGCGCCGAGCACCTGCTTGGCGGTCTGCACAATCACCCCGGCTTCATCCGGATCGCCCTTTAGCAGGGTCGTGGCGAATTTCTTCGCTTGCTCAAGCTTGATGTGCGGCGGCAACGGCGGCACGTTCGGGTCGGTCTTGAACTCGATCAGCACCGGCACTTCCGAGGCGAGTGCCTGTTCCCACGCAGCGGCGACCTCTTCTTCACGATCAACAAAAATGCCCTTGAGGCCAATGGAGATCGCGAACAGGTGATACGGCACATCGGGAATGCTCTGCGACGCTTCGAACTTCGGATCGCCCTCCATCACCCGCTGCTCCCAGGTAACCTGGTTGAGATCCTCGTTGTTGAACACCGCGCAGATCCATTTCGGGCTGTGCCATTGCCGCCAGTATTTGGCGACGGTGATCAGCTCGGCCATGTTGTTCATCTGCATCGCGCCATCGCCGACCAGGGCAATGACCGGGCGTTCCGGGTAGGCAAATTTCGCCGCGATCGCATACGGCACCGCCGCGCCCATCGAGGCCAGGCCACCGGACAACGAGCATTTCATGCCGCGACGGATTTTCAGGTCACGGGCGAACCAGTTGGCGCAGGAGCCGGAGTCGCTAGTGATGATTGCCTGCTCGGGCAAGCGCGGTGACAACTCGTAGACCACTCGTTGCGGGTTGACCGGATCGGCTTTGGCCATGGCGCGTTTTTCCAGAGTTTTCTCCCAACTCCCGCGCCAGCCTTCGATCTTCTTGCGCCATTTGTTCGAAGTCTTCTGTTCCAGCAGCGGCAGCAACGCGGCGAGGGTTTCTGCAGAGTCGCCGACCAGATTGACCTCCATCGGATAACGCAGGCTGAGCATGTCCGGCTGCAAGTCGATCTGCACGCCGCGCGCCTGGCCTTCCTTGGGCAGAAACTCGGAATACGGGAAGCCCGAACCGATCATCAGCAAGGTGTCGCACTCGCTCATCAGCTTGTAGCTGGGCTCGGTGCCGAGCAGGCCGATGCTGCCGGTGACCCACTGCAAGTCATCGGGGAGTGCCGCTTTGCCCAGCAAGGCTTTAGCGACACCGGCACCGAGTTTTTCTGCCACGGCGATGACCAGGTCGGTCGCCTCCAGCGCACCGGCACCGACCAGAATCGCGACTTTCTCGCCACTGTTCAGTACCTCGGCGGCGCGTTGCAGATCGGCGGCATAAGGAACGACTTTCGGCTTGCTGTAGCCGACGCCGGAATGCGCGGTGCCATGGGCGCGCGCCGGTTGTTCGTAAGGCAGATCCTGCAAGTCATTGGGCAGAATCAGCGCGGTGACGCGGCGCTCGCCGACCGCAGTGCGCACCGCGCGATCAAGCAGATGGCGCACTTGCGATGGCGCCGAAGCCTGCTGCACAAACGCACCGGCGACATCCTTGAACATCGACACCAGATCCAGCTCCTGCTGGTAGTGACTGCCCAGCGCCGTGCGCGCCTGCTGACCGACAATGGCCAGCACCGGCATGTGATCCATGCGCGCGTCGTAGAGGCCGGTGATCAGGTGCGAAGCGCCGGGGCCGGAAGTAGCGATGCACACGCCCAGCTCGCCGGTGAACTTGGCGTGGGCCGAGGCCATGAACGCGGCCATTTCTTCATGCCGCGCCTGGACAAATTCGATTTTGCCTTTGGCCCGGCTCATGGCGCCGAACACGCCGTTGATGCCATCCCCCGGATAACCAAAAATCCGCGTCACGCCCCATTCGCTGAGCCGCTCAACCAGAAAATCACCAACTGTCATCGTCATCTTGACCCTCGCCATTTACCGCTGCATGGACATGTAAGGGTCTGGACAGCCCAGTGCGCGATGAAGTTTCGCTGGATTGCACGGGCATGGGCTCAGGCACCTTGTTTGCGCGGCAATGATTTTTTGAGGCGATTGCCCTGCGCTGCGGTCGACTGATAAATCGAGCGAAGGAGGATTGACCATGACTGAAGTGCAAACCCTGCTGCTTCAACGCAATGACTGGGTGCCGAACAATCCGCGTCTGCCAGTGCTGATCTACCGCAGCGCGATTGCCGTTGAAGGCGACGATCCGGCGGCACGCTTCGAGCAGACGTTCGGCGCCAATGGCTGGCCGGCGCAATGGCGCTACGGCATTTATGACTATCACCACTATCACACTGAAGGCCACGAAGTGCTTGGCGTGGCGGCCGGTCAGGCACGGTTGATGTTGGGCGGGCCTGACGGCCAAGCCGTCGACGTCAGCGCCGGGGGATGTGCTGTTGCTGCCTGCCGGAACCGGGCACTGCAATCTGGGATCGAGTGAGGATTTTCTAGTGGTGGGTGCTTATCCGCCGGGGCAGCAGGCGGATATTTGCCGGGCCGCGCCGAGTGATGCGCAGTTGGCGCGGATTGCGGGGCTGGCGTTTCCTGAGACAGATCCGGTGCAGGGAGTCGGGGGTGCGGTTGGGCGGTATTGGAGCCATTAGGCGCGGCGACCCTGCCGACGCTTTCGCGAGCAGGCTCGCTCCCACGGGAGATTTGTGCCTGACTCCGAACCTGTGGGAGCTGGCTTGCCAGCGATTGCGGTGGGTCAGCCAATATTGATGCTGGATGTGCCGCCGTCATCGCTGGCAAGCCAGCTCCCACAAGGTAGTGTTCTCAATCCTTTCGAGATACGGTGTCTACCTGTTCTCTCCCAGCATCGACGAGGTCCGTTTCATGAGCAATGCGTCTTACGTTCCGCCCAAGGTCTGGAAACACGAAGCCCCGTCCGGCGGCCACTTCGCCAGCATCAACCGGCCGATCGCCGGGCCGACCCACGACAAGGAACTGCCGGTCGGCAAGCATCCGTTGCAGCTGTATTCGCTGGCCACGCCCAACGGCGTCAAGGTCACCATCATGCTCGAAGAGTTGCTCGCACTCGGGCACAGCGAGGCCGAATACGATGCGTGGCTGATCCGCATTGGCGAAGGCGATCAGTTCTCCAGCGGCTTTGTCGAGGTCAACCCGAACTCGAAAATCCCGGCGCTGCTGGACCGCAGCGTCGAGCCGCCGATCCGGGTGTTCGAGTCCGGCTCGATCCTGCTGTATCTCGCGGAAAAGTTCGGCGCCTTGCTGCCCAAGGATCCGGCCGGTCGCACCGAAACCCTCAACTGGCTGTTCTGGCAAATGGGCTCGGCGCCGTACCTGGGCGGCGGTTTCGGGCATTTCTACGCGTATGCGCCGGAGAAGCTCGAATACCCGATCAACCGCTTCACCATGGAAGCCAAACGGCAGCTGGATGTGCTCAACCGCCGTCTCGCCGACAACGCCTATCTGTCCGGCGACGATTACACCATCGCCGACATTGCCGTGTGGCCCTGGTACGGGCAACTGGTGCGCAACAACGTTTACTCGGCGGCGGAATTTCTCGCCGCGCACGAGTACATCCATGTGCAGCGCTGGGCGGAAGAAATCGCCAAGCGGCCAGCGGTCATCCGTGGGCAGCGAGTGAATCGCACCTGGGGTGATGAAGACAGTCAGGTGCCGGAGCGGCATGAGGCGAAGGATCTGGACTGATTTCAAAAAAACCGCATAACCCTGTGGGAGCGAGCCTGCTCGCGAAAGCGTCGTATCAGACAACGCATCTGTTGAATGACACACCGCCTTCGCGAGCAGGCCCGCTCCCACATTTGTTTGCGGAAGCCATCAAACCCAATTGTGAAAAAATCATTAACTAACTGACTCGTACGGGTTTATTCCCCCGGAAACTTCCGACATACTAATGCGAATAATTCTTACATTCACTCGCATTAGTTTCGTTTGGGTAAATCTTGGGGAAGCAGATAGATGTCGTTTCACACCATTCACCGCCGCTCGAACCTTTCACCTAACCTCCTCGCACTCGCCATCGGCATGGCCAGCATCGCTCCTGCGTTGGCTGAAGAAACCGCAGCCACTGCGCCAGCCAATGGCCCGCTGGAACTGCAAGCGACCGAAATCGGCGCTACGCAGATGAGCAGCACCACCGAAGACACGCAGTCCTACACCACCGGCCCGATGCAGACCGCGACCAAGCTGTCGCTGACCATGCGCGAAACGCCGCAGGCGGTGACGGTGATCACTCGCCAGCGCATGGACGACCAGAACATGACCAGCGTCAACGACGTGGTGCGCGGTACGCCGGGGCTGTTCCTCAGCGAGGCCAGCGGCCCGGGCCGGCAGACTTACAAGGCGCGCGGTTTCGACATCGACAACATCATGTACGACGGCCTGCCCAGCTCGTATTCGCCGTACACCCTGGCGGTGCAACCGAACCTGGCGATGTTCGACCGGGTGGAAATCGTCCGTGGCGCGACCGGCCTGGTGACCGGTGCCGGCAACCCGTCGGCGGCGATCAACATGGTCCGCAAGCGTCCAACCGCTGATCAGCGCGTAACCCTCACCGGCGCCGCCGGCAGCTGGGATGACTACCGTGGCGAAGTCGATGCCTCCAGCCCGCTGAACGAAAGCGGCACCCTGCGTGGCCGGGTAGTGACGTCGTATCAGGGCGCGGACAGTTTCCGCGACAAGGAAGAAAACGATCACGGCCTGTTCTACGCCATCGGTGAAGCCGACCTTAGCGACAGCACCACGGCGACCCTCGGTTTTTCCCGGCAGAACGACCAGACCAACTATTTCTGGGGCGGCCTGCCGATCGGCGAAAACGGCCACCACCTCGACCTGCCCCGCTCCACCTACCCGGGCACCGATTGGGAAAACCGCAAGCTGCAGGTCGACACCGTGTTCGGTGAAGTCGAACACCGTTTCGCCAATGACTGGAAACTGCACCTCGGCGGCTCGACTTCGACAACCGAAGGCGAATTCTCCGGCACGTACCTGTCGCGTTACGACGGCCCGCTGGAAACCACCGCCTACCAATCGCACCACACCGACAAGCAACGCGCCTTCGACGGTTTCGCCAGCGGCCCGTTCGAAGCGTTCGGCCGCACTCACGAACTGGTGGTCGGCGCCAGCAACCGCGTGTACGACGCCACCACCAAGGAATACTCGCCCTACGACACCGGTCTGCCGATCGCCGCGCCCAAGCCTGACTTCGTCCGCAGTGGCAAGTCGCGTAACGTCACCACCCAGGACGCGGTTTACCTGACCACGCGCTTGAGCCTGGCCGACCCGCTGACGTTGATCCTCGGCAGCCGCCTAGACTGGTATGACTACGACGATCGCAGTGCCGACGGTGACTTCAAGGTCACGCGCAACCTGACCCGTTACGCCGGCCTGATCTACAAACTCGATGACCATCACTCGGTCTACGCCAGCTACACCGATATCTTCACCCCGCAAACCCAGAAGGACCTCGGCGGCAAAGTGCTCGAGCCGATCGTCGGTGAAAACTACGAAGTCGGAATCAAGGGCGAATATTTCGACGGCGCGCTGAACGGCAGCGTGGCGGTGTTCCAGATGGACCAGACCAACCGCGCCACCCAGGCGGCGACCCAGCTCGGCTGCCCGGAACTGACCTGCTACGAAACCTCCGGCAAGGTTCGCGCCCAAGGCGTGGACATGGAACTGCAAGGTGCGCTGACCGAGCAATGGCAAGTCGGCGCCGGCTACACCTACACCCGCGCCCACTACATCAAGGACGAAAACCCGGCCAACAATAACCAGAAATTCGACACTGACATGCCGGAGCACCTGTTCAAGGTCTCCACCGTGTACCGCTTCAAAGGCCCGCTGGAAAAACTGCGCGTGGGCGGCAACGTCTACTGGCAGAGCCGCATGTACAACGACATCGCTCTGGCCAATGGCGGCAGCTATCGTCTAGAACAGGGCGGCTACGCGGTCACCGACCTGATGGCCGGTTATGAGGTCAACAAGCACCTCGACCTGCAGGTCAACGCCAACAACATCTTTGACCGCAAGTACTATTCCTCCATCGGCACCGACGTGACCTGGGGCTCGACCGATAACTACGGCACCCCGCGCAGCTACATGATGACGGCCAAGTACAAGTTCTGAGGCGATAGCGCTCAGCAAGCACCACACAGAGCGCCGGGAGTTTTCCCGGCGCCCTTTTTTGCAGGTTCATTAGGCATGTCCGGCGTTTACCGATAGTCTCTGGCGACACTTTCGCGAAGCGCCGGCCATGCCCCAGACAGATTTCTCCTCCGACCTCGAAGCCATCGGCAGCATTGACGCCGTGCCGGTGATCCTGAGCATGGTCAAGCACATCACCGGTATGCGCTTCGCCGCCGTAGCGCGGGTCACCGAGAGCAAGTGGATCGCCTGCGCCGTGGATGATTCGATTGACTTCGGCCTGTTGCCCGGCGGCGAACTGGTACTGGAATCGACGATTTGTCATGAGATTCGTCAGCACCATCAGCCGGTGATCTTCGGCCATGCCAGCCAGCACCCAGTTTTCTCCACGCACCACACGCCGAAAACCTATGGTCTGGAAAGCTACATTTCCATTCCGATCATCAAGGCCAATGGCGAGTTTTTCGGCACGCTGTGCGCCATTGATTCGGTGCCGGCGAACCTCGCCGACCCAGCCATCGAAAAGACCCTCACGCTCTTCGCCCAACTGATTGCGATGAGCCTGGATACCCAAGGCCATTTGCACGCGACCAAAACCGCGCTGGCCGATGCCAACGAAATGGGCCGTCTGCGCGAGCAATTCATCGCCGTACTGGGCCATGACTTGCGCACGCCACTCAGTGCCATCCGCATGAGTGCAGATCTGCTGGAAAGCAAAGTCGAGGACAAGCGCTCGCGCACGCTACTGTCGGCGATTCGCACCAGCTCGGTGCGCATGGGCGTGCTGATCGAAAACATCCTCGACTTCGCCCGGGGTCGGCTCGGCAGTGGCATCCCGGTGCAGCGCAAACTGGTCGATGACTTGCAGCAAACGCTGCGCCAGACCCTTGAAGAAATCCAGGTGGCGTATCCGCAGGCGAAGTTTATCGATTCGCTGGAGGTGCCTGCCGGGGTCTATTGCGACCCGCTGCGGATCAGCCAGTTGTTATCGAATCTGCTGGGCAACGCCGTAACTCACGGTTCCATTGCCGAGCCGATCTTGCTCAAGGCGTTTGCCGAGGGCGACGAGATCGTCATTTCGCTGACCAACCAGGGCACGCCGATCCCGCCTGCGCTGATGCCGCTGCTGTTCGAACCGTTTTCCCGTTCCGAAGCAGGCCAGCGTCATGAAGGGTTGGGACTGGGCTTGTACATCGCCGGGCAGATTGCCAATGCGCACAACGGCACCTTGAGCGTGACATCCGACCGTGAAACGGGCACCTGTTTTGTCGCGCGCTTCCCTGCCCGCTTCAAGTGGGTCTGAGCGCCGCTCTAAGTATTCAGTGGCGTCTGCGGCGTGTCCGGGTTGAGCTGGCGGCGGCGGAACTGCCCCGGTGGCTGGCCATGAATCTGGCGAAACCGCCGGGAGAAATAGGCCTCATCGGCGAACCCGCACAACCGCGCCACTTCGCCCACCGAGCGCGTACTGTTGAGGAGGAAGTTGCGCGCCGCGTGCATGCGCCGCTCCAGCACCAGCTCGGTGAACGTCTTGCCGATCTCCTTGCGCAGCCAGTGCGTCAGGTAGGTCGGCGACAGATAGGTCGCAGCGGCGACTTTGATCAGGTTGAGATCAGGATCGGCGATGTTCTTCCGCAAGTATTCGAACATCCGGCTCAAAGCGTCGCGACGGCTGTTCTCGGCGGCATTCTCTTCCGCCAGGCGCTTGAGCGGCTCGGCATAGAGAAAACACACGCTGCCGATCATCTGCAGCAACAAGCCCTTGAGCATTTCCCGCGTGCCGAACTGACGGTTCTCATCGAGTGCGCGCATCTGTTCGATCAGGCCGCAGACCTGAGCGAAATCCTCATCGCCCAAAATGAAATCCAGATGCTCCTGAAAGCGGAACGGTGACAGTTCAGGCGCGAGCAGGATTGACACCTCTTCCAGATCCATCGGGTCGCACTGTAGATGCGGCAAGAGGAACGTCTGGGAAAAATTGATGACGATGAAATTGCTGTCTGCGGGATGCGGAATCACATGCACGCGGTGCGGCAGGATGAACGCCAGAGTGTTGCGCGGGAACGGCCGCTGCACGCTGCCGATGTGCTGCACGGTGTCGCCACCGAGGTTGATCTGGATCTGGAAATACTCATGCCGGTGAGGCGCGGTTTCGGCGCGCCGACCCTTTTTGTCGCGAATGTAGAAATCGGTCAATTCGCTGCGTTGCTGCATGACGTAGGTCGGGATACGGCTGAGTGAAGACATGGGCGGGAGGTCCTCCGGGCAGTGAGGTGGCGCCTGTCATCTTGCAGGGTTGGGCGGTGGGCGGCAATGAGTCATACGATGACGCCGGCTTTTTTGAAAGAAGCCTCGCGATGAGCCTGTCCAAAAACCGCATTACTGTGAAAATACAGATAGTCCTTATTTTTCAGTTATTTATGATTTAAACCTGATCTTTATTCTCAAGACAAATCGTATTTATCTTTTTGGACACGTTCGCCAAACCCACTTTCTTCAAGAAAAAACGTTCTAACCCATCGGTTGATTTAGAACCGTTGTACGACCACTGTAATGACCAACGCAGCCCAACCTCTTTCAAAAACAATCAAAGGTGCGCACGTCATGATCCTGCTATTTCCCCTCGCCGCCCCGCCCGACCTCCCCTTGAAACCAATTGCACAAAGACGTTCCTGAACGTCTGAAACCCAGGCTGCAACCCGTTCGATTGCCTTGCCCCACACGTTGCGGGCAACGGCATCGGCTGCTCGAAAAATCTCGACTCTTCTAACAATAACGAGGTCTCCGCATGTCCAACTCCCATTCTTCCAGTGCCACGGTGCCGCCGGTGATTGCCGGTGCACGCGATGCCGTTTCGGCGCAGCGCCTGCCTACCCGGCGGCGCTGGTTCATGCTGTCGCTGCTGCTGATCGCGACGATCATCAATTACATCGACCGGGTGAACATCTCGATCGCCGCGCCGTTCATGGCCAAGGACCTGGGCCTGGACAAGATCGAAATGGGCCTGATCTTTTCCGCCTTCGCCTGGACCTATGCGCTGGCACTGGTGCCGGCCGGCTTCATCGCTGATCGGTTTGGCTCGCGCTTTACCTACGGCGTTTCGCTGATCAGTTGGTCGACCGTCACCGTTTGCCAGGGTTTCGCCACGGGGTTTGCCTCGCTGTTCGGCCTGCGCCTGGCGGTCGGCGCCATGGAAGCCCCGGCTTTTCCGGCCAACAGCCGCGCGGTGACGGTGTGGTTCCCGGCGCGGGAACGCGGGATGGCCAGCAGCATTTACGTGTGCGGTCAGTACCTCGGCACGGCGCTGTTCACCGGCGCGCTGCTGTGGCTGGCGACCACCTTTGACTGGCGCCACGTGTTCTACAGCACCGGCGCACTCGGCATCGTCTTCGGTGTGCTGTGGCTGTACCTGTATCGCGATCCGCTGAACTGCAAGAAGGTCAGCCAGGAAGAATTGAAGTACATCGAAACCGGCGGCGGCCTGGTCAAGAGCAGCCAGGAACGCACCCGCTTCAACTGGCGGCAGATCGCCGAGCTGTTCAGCTACCGGCAGATCTGGGCGATCTGCATCGGCAAATTCGCCAGCACCTCGGCGCTGTACTTCTTCCTCACCTGGTTCCCGACCTACCTGATCGAAGAACGCAAACTGACCATGATCAAGGCCGGGATCTTCGCCGTGCTGCCCTTCGTCGGTGCGACGGTGGGGATTCTGCTGGCCGGCATCGTTTCCGACCTGCTGATCCGTCGCGGCTACTCGATGTCGTTTGCGCGCAAGTTGCCGCTGGTGGTCGGTTCGATGCTGGGCATGTCGATCGTGCTGGTGAATTTCACTGACTCCAACCTGATCTGCATCGCCGTGCTGACCATCGCCTTCTTCGCCCAAGGCATCGCGTCCTCGTCGTGGGCGGCGGTGTCGGAAGTCGCGCCGAAAGAGCTGATCGGCCTCACCGGCGGCATTACCAGCCTGGCGGCGAATATCGGCGGCATCGTCACGCCGATCGTGATCGGCGCCATCGTCCACGCCACCGGCACCTTCGCCTATGCCTTCTGGTTTATTGGCGGCGTGGCGTTGATCGGCACCCTCTCCTACTCGTTACTGCTCGGGCGCCTGTATCGCATCGAGCTGAAGGTGCGCTGAGGCAAGAACCCGGATTTGTCCAAACGCAGGCGGCTTTCGTCCAACTTCGCCGACGCCAGCCGCCGTACGCTGCCCTTTCAAACAGGATGACCCGCAGGATGAACATGACTGAATACGTCTTTACCCCGGATCTGCCCGTGACTTTGCCGGTACTCGGCACCGAGCAGCGCTTCCCCGTTGGCCGGGTGTTCTGTGTCGGCCGCAACTACCCATGGCCGGACACTCAAGGCCAGTCGCGCCAGCCGCCAGTGTTTTTCATGAAACCGGCAAGCTGCGTGGTCGACGCCGTCGGCGACATCGCCTTCCCCTCAGTGTGCGAGGACTTCGTTCACGAAATCGAACTGGTCGTAGCCATCGGTGAAGGCGGCGCGAATATCCCTGAAGATCAGGCTCTGGCCTACGTGTGGGGCTACGCCGCCGGCCTCGACCTGACCCGCCGCGATGTGCAACGCGCAGCCAAGAGCAACGGCTTGCCGTGGGAAGGCGCCAAGGTGTTCGACGGCGCCGCGCCGATGACTGCCGTCGTCCCGGTGAGCCGCAGCGGCCATCCCGAGGGCGAGTTGTGGCTGAACGTCAACGGCGAAGAACGCCAGCGCGACAATCTCGACAGCCAGATCTGGTCGGTCAGTGAAGTAATCGCGCGCATCTCGCAATCCGTGGCCCTGCGCGCCGGCGACCTGATCATGACCGGCAGCCCCGCCGGCGTTGACAGCCTGCAACCGGGCGACGTGATCAGCGCTGGCATAGACGGCATCGGCCACCTGGAAATGCGCGTCGGCCCACGGCCCTGATTCCAGCGGATTGAGAAAAAAGGAGAACAACACTATGACGACCCCTTTGAAAGTTGCGCTGGTGACCGGCGCTGGCAGTGGCATCGGCCGCGCCGTGGCGCTGGGCCTGATGGCCGACGGCTTCACCCTCGTGCTCGCCGGTCGCCGGCCCGAGCCCTTGCAAGCGCTGGTCGAACTGGCGTTGAGCCAGGGTCACCAAGCACTGGCGGTACCCACCGACGTGCGTGATCCGGCCAGTGTCGATGTGCTGTTCGCGACCATTGCCGAGGTCTACGGGCGCCTCGATGTGGTCTTCAACAACGCCGGCGTCAACGCCCCCGCCGTGCCGCTGGACGAGCTGACCTTCGAGCAGTGGCGCAACGTGATCGACACCAACCTCAACGGTGTCTTTCTCTGCGCTCGCGGCGCCTTCGGGCTGATGCGCAAACAACAACCACAGGGCGGACGAATCATCAACAACGGTTCGATCTCGGCACACACACCGCGCCCGCTCAGCAGCGCCTACACCGCGAGCAAACACGCGGTGCTCGGCCTGACCAAATCCCTGGCGCTGGACGGCCGTGAATTCAACATCGCCTGCAGCCAGATCGACATCGGCAATGCCCTGACGGAAATGTCGGTGCGCATGACCAAAGGCGTGCGCCAGGCCAATGGCAGCATCGCCGTCGAGCCGATGGTCGACGTCAAACACGTCGCCGATGCAGTGCGCTACATCGCCGGCCTGCCGCTGTCAGCCAACGTCCTGAACATGACCGTCATGGCCAGCGCCATGCCGTTTGCCGGCCGCGGTTGAGCCGGCCTTTTTATTGCGTAACGAGGTAGCCATGAAGCCAGAAATCCTGCAACTGAGCCCGATCCTGATCCCGGAAATCAACGCGCGTCTCGACGAACTGTTCACCGTACGCCGCTACTTCCAGCAAACGGACAAACCCGCCTACATAAAGGAACACGGCGCCAACATTCGCGGCGTCATCACCGGCGGCCA
Source organism: Pseudomonas sp. FP1762 (assembly GCF_030687105.1). Classification (NCBI taxonomy): domain Bacteria; kingdom Pseudomonadati; phylum Pseudomonadota; class Gammaproteobacteria; order Pseudomonadales; family Pseudomonadaceae; genus Pseudomonas; species Pseudomonas sp. FP1762. The sequence goes on along the minus strand of NZ_CP117458.1, from coordinate 2,606,423 downwards.
CACCGGCATCAGCCAGGCGCTGATGGCGCAACTGCCGAAACTGGAAGTCGTCGCGGTCAACGGCGTCGGCACCGACGCCGTCGATCTGGCCTACGCCCGCGATCGCGGCATCCGCGTCACCGCCACCATCGGCGCCCTCACCGAAGACGTCGCCGACCTCGCCATCGGCCTGCTCATCTCGGTCTGCCGGGGCCTGTGCACCAGCGACCGCTACGTGCGCTCCGGCCAATGGCCACAAAGCCCAACCCCACTCGCCCCGCTGCCCTTGGCCCGACAAGTCTCCGGCATGCGCATCGGCATCGTCGGCATGGGCCGCGTCGGCCGCGCCATCGCCACCCGCGCCGCCGCCTTCGGCTGCCCGATCAGCTACACCGACCTGCAACCGATGAGCGACGTCCCCCACACCTTCGTCGCCGACCTCAAACAACTGGCCCGCGACAGCGACGCCCTGATCCTCGCCGCCGCGGCGGACAAGGGCGAAGCGATCATCGACGCGCAAGTGCTGCAAGCGCTGGGCAAGGACGGTTATCTGATCAACGTCGCCCGGGGCAAACTGGTGAATGAGAAGGCTCTGGTTGCCGCGCTTGCGGCTGGCGAGATTGCCGGGGCTGGGCTGGATGTGTTTGTCGATGAACCGAATGTGCCGGAAGCGTTGTTTGCTAATGAACAGGTGGTGCTGCAACCGCATCGGGCCAGCGCAACATTGCAGACTCGCACGCGGATGGGGGAAATGGTGGTGGCGAGTCTGGTTGATACGTTTGCGGGGAAAGTGCCGGTTGGGTGTGTGACGGGGTAAATGGTTGTTTGGGATAGGCTGCAGATTGCGTTGAGTCAGTGAAACCCAGCCCCCTCACCCCAGCCCTCTCCCCCCAGGGGGCGAGGGGGAAAGGGAGCCGATCTTCGTTGAATTCAAGAACGAGCTCGACGCAGAGTCTCAGGTCGGCGCATCTTCGACAAACACCTCGACCAAGTCCCCTCTCCCTCTGGGAGAGGGTTAGGGTGAGGGCCGTCCCTGGAGAAACCGGATCGCAAGACAAAACAACACTCCCCAATCATCATCGTGTTGCCTGATACACAGCCATCGCGAGCAGGCTCACTCCTACAGTTTTGATCGGATGCATTCAGTGAGAAAACGGTCGGCTGTCAGGCCGCCTTCGCGAGCAAGCTCGCTCCCACAGAAAAGCGAAAGCAAAAGCAGACCCCACCGCTTTTCACCACTCAATACAATGAGCGCAAGCTCGAGTGGCTCTTGATCTTGGAGCCCGTCGGCAGGCTGAGTGGAGGGATTGATCCGGGTGTGGGAGCGCAGCGACCGTCTGGCGCAGCCAGACACAGCGGAAGGAGGTGCAGCGAAGCAAACCGGAGCCGCTGCGCCCGGATCGATCCCGGAGCGAAGGAACCCCGAGCCCCAGCGAGCGGGCCGAACGTCAGGGCGCAGCCTTTTGGTTACTTTTTGCTGGGCCGGCATTCCGGCGTTTGAAAAAGTGACCCGCTGTAAGAGCGGAACCGTAATCAGCCACACCCGCAGAAACGGATATACACCCAAAACCCGAAGAGCATGGTCGGCCCAAAGGCCGCCAAGTCCAAAAAAAAGCCCCACAACCGAAAACCAGTGTGGGGCGAAAAAATTGGTTGGTTGCGGCCAACCAAAGGAGCTCTGTCAAAACCCGTCAAGCGCTCAGATCAAATGCACTCCTGAGCCGCCCGCTCAAAACTCGAAGGCAACAAATTCGACGCCAGCAAATGCCGCTCATAAATGAACACCTTGCCACCCTTCCCCGCCTTGTACGCCTCCAGCACGTTGTCCGCCGACACCTTGCTCGGCACCACAATCCGATAACTGCGCTGACTCTGCGAAACCGTCGGATTCAACGCACTGCCCTGCAACTTCGGCACCACGCAATCGGCGTACTGCGCCGGCGTCTTGCTGGTCTGCAAGGTCAGGGTCGGATCGTTCGGCGCCGAAGCACAACCGCCGAGCAACAGGGAAACAAAAGCCATGGCTGGCACGAATAAAGGACGCATGGAGTAAATCCTGAAAATAAAGGTTCGGTTCAACCGGCAACAGTTCGACTTCACGGCGCCGCCGTTGCCATTTACGTTTTAAGAATCAGCTCGACGCCACCAGGGCCTTGAGCGACACATCGAATTGCTTCAGCGCGTTGAGTTGCAGGTCACGCTGCTGATTGATCTGCGCGGCGATTTGCGGCGCCGCCTGGTTGTGCACCCACACCGAAGGCAATTCTTGCTCGATCGCCCCCTCGGCCTTGCCGATGTACTGCAGATCGGCGTCGTAGAACCGTGCAGAGAAGCGCGCCTCGACCAGGCTGTTGCGCTGAGTCAGCAAGCGGTTGAAGGTATCGAGCTTGACCACCACATCCGGATGGGCCTGAAGCAGCACATCCAGATTGTCGTAAACGGTCACCGAGACGAACTGTCGCCGCAGCGAACTCACCAGCCAGTCGAGGGCCAGTTCTGGGTCGGAGCTGCCGACAAAGGCGTCGCGGATTCGCGAGTCCAGTGCGTCTTTGGCGCCGTTCAGCGCCATGTCGTGGTAACGCTCCAGGTATTGCAGGTTCTGCAAGGTGTTTTCGCTCAACAACACACCCACGGTCTGCGTGTGCTGCAGGGCCGAGGCGCTGGCGGCGATGGGTTGCAGGTGACACGACCGGGCGTCGTCTGCGTAAGCCGGTGCGGTAACTACCCCGCCCATCAGCAGGGCGATCATTGCCAGTCGAGTCAGAATGTTCATCGCGCAATTTCCTTGAGCTGCGTCTTCGATGGAGGCGATTTTCCGCCGATCGCCGCCAAAGCAGAACTTGCGTTTCTTGATGGTCACTATTACTTCCAGCAATAGTTGCGTGTCGCGCAGACTGATGCACACTGGATACATCCAAGAAAAATGATGAGGGTCTCGCCTTGAGAACGTTCGATCTGATCCGTGACGCCGTGCTGCCCGAATATCGCGACCGCGTAGCCGAATACCTGGTGCAGTACGAAAGCGTCCTGCTGGACAAAAACACCCGCGATGCGCAATTGATCCGCGATACCGCCCAGCAACTGCGCGGTTATCTGCGCGGCCTCAATACCACGCGGGTGCTGGGCATGGCCTATTGGGAAGAGCTCGATCGCCGCGTGGTAGACACCTGGCTAAGCCCGCAAGAGTGACCGCTGAAGCGCCAGTGGTCTGCCCGGCAACGCGCCCCCTGCGAAAAACCTGACCAAACGCTTACAATCGCAGGCCTATTGCCATACAGACAGGCCTGCCCGGAAATGCCGCTCGACCCGCCAACGATGCTGACCATCACGATCGCCCTCGCAGCCGCTGCCGCGCTGTACCTGGCGGTCGAGTGGCGCAGCATCCGTGAGCCTTCGCTACTGTTCTGGAGCGCCGGTTTCGCCACCATCACCATCGGTTCCACCCTCGCTCTGCTACGCAGCAGCGGCTTTCTGCTGCTGGGCATCTGGTTCGCCAACGGCCTGCTGGTGACCGCGCATTTCTTTTTCCTGCTCGGTGTGGCGCGCTTCACCCAGACCCGACTATCGCCGGCGTGGTACCTGATTTTCGCAACCTGGCTGATCATGTTGACGTTGCCGGACGGGCCGCTGTGGTCCAAGGCCATGCTGGTAGCCAACTCGCTGCTGGTGGCGATCCCGACGCTCAAGGCCAGTTCGCTGCTGCGCCCGCACGGCAAGTCGTTGAGCGTTGGCGCGGTGCAATTGCGTTATGTGCTGCTTGGCCACGGCATCTTTTATGTGGCCAAGGCCCTGACCGTGGTGATCCCCGGCACACTGATCGATCTGGCGGCATTTCGCGGCGAGATCATTCAGATCTCGCTGGTCGAAGGCGCGATGGCGATCATGTTGATCGCCCTGTCGATGACCGGCACCGAGCGTTATCGCCGGGAAAAGCAGATCGCCCGCCTCGCCGAGCGCGATCCGCTCACGGCCCTCTACAACCGCCGCGCCTTGGAAAAGCGTACGCCACGCCTGCTGGCCGGCGTATCCGCGCAAAGACCGGGTGCGTTGCTGTTGATCGATATCGACAACTTCAAACTGGTCAACGACCAGTACGGGCATATCGCCGGCGACCGCTTGCTGATTGCCTTGAGCGAAATGATCCGTGCCCAGCTTCCGGCCAATGCGTTGACGGCGCGGCTGGGTGGCGATGAGTTTCTGATGCTGCTCAACAACGCGTCAGCCGAAGCTATCCTTGAACTGGGCAACGCCTTGCGCGAACAGTTTCTGGCCTTGGCGTCGCACACCTATCCCACGTCCGCTGCGGTGACTTTGAGCATCGGCGCCACCCTGTTCGACAAACCGCCGGCCAGTCTCGCGGCGCTGATCGAACTTGGCGATGCCGCGCTCTATGAGTCCAAACGCGGCGGCCGCAACCGCTTGCGCCTGTCCGGCCTCGCCACTCCAGGATGAAACCCGCCATGTCCAGCCACGACACCCCGCTGCAAGACCTCGCCGCCCCCGAAGGCGTTTGTTACGGCTGCGGCGGCCGCAATCCGCAAGGCCTGCACGTGAAAAGTCGGTGGGATGAGGATGGCCACCACGTCATCGCCGAGCATCTGCCCGAAGCTCAATACTGCGGCTGGCCGGATCTGGTTTACGGCGGGCTGATTGCCATGCTCGTCGACTGTCACTCCAACTGGACCGCCATGGCCTGGCACTACCGCGCAGAAAACCGCGAAGCCGGCAGCCTGCCGCGCATCGACTGCGTGACTGGCAACCTCGGGATCAAATTCATCAAACCCACACCGATGGGCGTGCCGCTGCTCTTGCGCGCGCGAGTCGAAGGTGAAGTCGGGCGCAAGACCCGGGTGATTTGCGAGGTGTATGCCGGGGAAGTGCTCACGGCGGTGGGTGATTCGGTGTTTGTGCGGGTGGATACGGGGCAGTTGGCGGATGCAGCGCATGGCCGCAAAAGCCAAAGCCCCTCACCCTAGCCCTCTCCCAAAGGGAGAGGGAACTGACCGAGGTGCTTGGTGCAGATACGCCGACCTGGGAAACCGAGCCGAACTCAAATCTTGAAAAAACCCCCACCCTAGCCCTCTCCCAGAGGGAGAGAGAACTGACCGAGGTGCTTGGTGCAGATACGCCGACCTGGGAAACCGAGTCGAACTCAAATCTTGAAAAAACCCTCACCCTAACCCTCTCCCAGAGGGAGAGGGGATTGACCGAGGTGTTTGGTGGAAATAGGCCGACCTGGGAAACCGAGTCGAACTCAAATCTTGAAAAAACCCTCACCCTAGCCCTCTCCCAAAGGGAGAGGGAATTGACCGAGGTGTCTGGTGGAAATACGCCGACCTGGGAAACCGAGTCGAACTCAAATCTTGAAAAAACCCTCACCCTAGCCCTCTCCCAAAGGGAGAGGGAATTGACCGAGGTGTCTGGTGGAAATACGCCGACCTGGGAAACCGAGTCGAACACAAATTCTGAAAAGCTTGAAAATCGGCTCCCTCTCCCTCGGGAGAGGGCTGGGGTGAGGGGCTGCGGTTCAAGCCACGCAGCCACACTCGAGCCGAAAGCGAAACGTTCTGAGCCAGCTCTTCAACGCGACAAAGCCGCCACACCACCCCGCGCCGCGTGCAGCTTTTTATAGCTTTCGATCAAGCGCAAATGCCGATCCAGCCCTTCCAGCTTCATGCTCGTCGGCGTCAAACCGTAAAAACGCACACTGCCATTCACCGAACCAATCGCAGCATCCATACGCTCGTCACCAAACATCCGACGGAAGTTGGCCTCGTAGTCTTCCAGCTCGAGATCCTCGTCCAGCTCCATCTCCAGCACCACATTCACTGCCTGATAGAACAAGCCGCGCTCTACGGTGTTGTCGTTGTATTGCAGGAACGCCTCAACCAGATCCTTCGCCTCGTCAAACTTCTGCAGCGCGAGGTAGATCAGCAGGCGCAGTTCCAGAATCGTCAGCTTGCCCCACGGCGTGTTGTCATCGAACTCAATGCCGATCAGCGTGGTGATATCGGTGTAGTCATCCTGCTCGCTGCGCTCCAGGCCTTGGACCAGATTGCGCAGGCCAACCTTGCTGAGGTTGTGCAGATTGAGGATGTCGGCACGGAATTGCAGGGCTTTGTTGGTGTTGTCCCAGATCAGGTCTTCGATCGGGTAGATCTCCGAGTAATCCGGCACGAGGATGCGGCAGGCCTTGGCGCCGATGTGCTCGTAGACCGCCATGTAGACTTCCTTGCCCATGTCTTCGAGGATGCCGAACAGGGTCGCGGCTTCTTCGGCGTTGGAGTTTTCGCCTTGGCCTGAGAAGTCCCATTCGACGAATTCGAAATCTGGTTTGGCGCTGAAGAAGCGCCACGACACCACACCGCTGGAATCGATGAAGTGCTCCACAAAGTTGTTCGGTTCGGTCACTGCCTGCCCCGAGAACGTCGGCTGCGGCAAGTCATTGAGGCCTTCGAAGCTGCGGCCCTGGAGCAGTTCGGTCAGGCTGCGTTCCAGCGCGACTTCCAGGCTCGGGTGCGCGCCGAAGGAAGCGAAGACGCCGCCAGTGCGCGGATTCATCAGGGTCACGCACATCACCGGGAATTCACCGCCCAGCGAGGCGTCCTTGACCAGCACAGGGAAGCCCTGCTCTTCAAGGCCTTTGATGCCGGCGAGGATGCTCGGGTATTTTTCCAGTACCTCTTGCGGTACATCCGGCAGGGCCATTTCGCCTTCGAGAATTTCGCGTTTGACTGCGCGCTCGAAAATTTCCGAAAGGCACTGCACCTGCGCTTCGGCCAAGGTGTTGCCGGCGCTCATGCCGTTGCTCAGGTAGAGGTTTTCGATCAGGTTCGACGGGAAGTACACCACTTCACCGTCCGACTGGCGCACGAACGGCAGCGAGCAGATGCCGCGCTGCGTGTTGCCGGAGTTGGTGTCGTACAGGTGCGAGCCGCGCAGTTCGCCGTCGCGGTTGTAAATGCCAAGGGTGTAGTCGTCGAGAATCTCGCTTGGCAATTCGTCTTTCGGACCCGGCTTGAACCACTTCTCGTCCGGATAATGGACGAATTCGGCATTGGCGATGTCTTCGCCCCAGAACTGGTCGTTATAGAAGAAGTTGCAATTGAGGCGCTCGATGAACTCGCCCAGCGCCGACGCCAGTGCGCCTTCCTTGGTCGCGCCCTTGCCGTTGGTGAAGCACATCGGCGAATGCGCATCGCGGATATGCAGCGACCAGACGTTGGGCACGATGTTGCGCCACGAGGCGATTTCGATCTTCATGCCGAGGTCGGCGAGGATCTTCGACATGTTGGCAATGGTCTGTTCCAGCGGCAGGTCCTTGCCGGCGATGTAGGTGCCCGCCTGGGAATCGGACTGCGGCATCAACAAGGCCTGGGCATCGGCGTCGAGGTTGTCGACTTCTTCGATGATGAACTCAGGGCCGGTCTGCACCACTTTCTTCACGGTGCAACGGTCGATGGAACGGAGGATGCCCTGGCGATCCTTGTCCGAGATGTCGGCGGGCAATTCGACCTGGATCTTGAAGATCTGGTTGTAGCGGTTTTCCGGGTCGACGATGTTGTTCTGCGACAGGCGAATGTTCTCTGTCGGAATATTGCGGGTGTCGCAGTACAGCTTGACGAAGTAAGCCGCGCACAAGGCCGACGACGCCAGGAAGTAGTCGAACGGCCCCGGTGCCGAACCATCACCCTTGTAGCGAATTGGCTGATCGGCGATCACCGTGAAGTCGTCGAACTTGGCTTCAAGTCGAAGGTTGTCGAGAAAGTTGACCTTGATTTCCATGCGGGATTACCAGAATACGGCTAAACGAATGGCGGCCATTATCCGGTTTTTGTGCGGGAAGTCTCGCCCTTTCGGGATTCGCCGCTGGCCGGCGGTTCTGGAAATTCCAACGGATTCGCTACACTTTGAAAAAATCCAGGCGATACCAATAACAACAATCTGAACATTGTGCGCTCGCCATTGTTCTAGATTCAGAAGACACCGGATCAAGGACGAGCACATGGCCGTTATTCTCCCTGCGCAGCCAATCCCCACCCCGCAACGCGCCGTGACCCGGCGCCTGGCCATCGCCGTTGGCGCACTGTTTGTCGCAGGTGTCATTGCCGCGATCAGCACCTTGCTTGGCATTGCCAATACCCTCGACGCGAAGGATCTGGAACAGAACCAGTTCTATTCCGTGCGCGCCGTGGAAAACCGCATCACCGCGTCGAAAAACTACATCACCAGTTACGCCTACTGGACCCGCGCCTATGAGGCCTTGAGCGGGCCGATCGACGTCGATTGGGCCTATACCGAACAGAACATGGGCAAGACACTGTTCACCAGCGACGGCTACGACGGCGTGTTCGTCCTCGATCGCAATCGCACCAAGTACGCGGTGATTCGCGGGCAGATGGTTGAAACCGACGTATCCAGCGTACTGCAAGCGCCCGCCTCGGCGTTGGTCGAGCAGGTGCTGAGTCAGCCTGACCTGACCAAGCCGATCAGTAGCTATTCATTGTTCGAAGGCTGGCCGGCGTTGATCACCGCTGCCGCGATCATTCCCAACGACGAGCGCCCGCTGGATGAACTGAGAAACACCTCGGTGCTGGTGTTCGTCGACAAGCTGACCCCGACCAAACTGCGCAAAATCGGCAGCGGTTATGGCCTGACGAACCTGACCCTGGTCCCGGACGACACCATTGAAAAAGGCCATCCAAGCGTGCCGCTCGACAGCACCGGGTACAGCCTGGTCGCCGACCTGCAACGGCCCGGTCAGCAATTGTTGTGGACGCTGGTGCCGCCGCTCGGCGCGACGTTTCTGGTGCTGATGCTGCTGACGGCATACTTTTTCCGCCACGCCCTGCGCTCTTCGCAATACGTCGACAACAGTATCCATGCGATGCAGGCGTCGAATCAGGCCCTTGAAGCCGCCAATCATGCGCTCGAAGCCAGTGAAGAACGCTTTCGCGCCGTGGCCGAAGCGGCGTCGGACTGGATCTGGGAAGTTGATGATCAGTTGGCGCTGACCTATCTGTCGGCGCGCTTCAGCGAAGTCACCGGCTACCCGCAAGCCCTGTGGCTGGGCCAGGACATCGGCGAATTACTGACTTGCGACACCACGCCACTGGAGCTGTGGCTGCGCAAACTCAGCGAAGAAAACAGCGCCGGCGATTTGCGCTGCACTTATCGCGATCACTCCGGGCAGCCACGCCACTGCCGGCTCTCGGCGCGGCCGATTTTCGACAAGGACAGCGTCGTCGGCTATCGCGGTACTGCCAGCGATATCACCGACGAAGTCGCCGCCCATGCGCAGATCCAGCACCTGTCGATGCATGACGCCCTGACCGGTCTGCCCAACCGCAACAAACTGGCGCGTTATCTGGATGAAGTACTGATATTGAAAGAACACTCGCCACCGCTGTCGCTGCTGATGATCGATCTGGACAACTTCAAACCGATCAACGATTCCCTCGGCCATCCTGCCGGTGACGCGGTACTCCAGGAAGTCGCCACGCGTCTGCGCGAATGCACCCGCGAGCACGACCTCGTCGCCCGCCTCGGTGGTGATGAATTCGTCGTGGTGCTCAATGGCATGGACAGCCATAACGAGATCGACAAATTCTGCACACGGCTGATCGGCAGCCTGCATCAGCCGATCCTCTACGAACAGCATCCACTGCATATCGGTGCCAGTGTCGGCATCGCCCTGAGTCGTCGGCACGGTTTCGTCGCCAGCGATCTGATCCGCTACGCCGACATCGCTCTGTATCAGGCCAAGTCCGACGGCAAGAACACCTGGTGCTATTTCGAAGCGCACATGAGCGACCAGATCCAGACGCGCCGGCAAATGGAAGATGACCTGCGCCATGCGCTCAAGCACAACGAATTCGTCCTGCACTATCAGCCGCGCTACAAGGTCGATGGCAAACACATCGTTTCGGTGGAAGCGCTGGTGCGCTGGCAGCATCCGACCCAAGGGTTGCTCGGACCGGACGTGTTCATTCCGCTGGCCGAGCAGACCGACCTGATCGTCCCGCTGGGCCGCTGGGTGCTGCGCGAAGCCTGCGAAACCGCGCTGGAATGGCCCCATGACATTCTGCTGTCGGTCAACCTCTCGCCTGCGCAGTTCGCCCTCAGCGATGTCGTCGAGGATGTTCGTGAAGTGCTGGTGGATACGCGTTTCCCGGCCAGCCGTCTGGAGCTGGAGATCACCGAAAACGTGATGCTCAACGACACCGACGGCGCGCTGACCACCATGAATCAGCTCAAAGAGCTCGGCGTGCGTCTGAACATGGACGACTTCGGCACCGGCTATTCGTCGCTCGGTTATCTGCGCGCCTATCCGTTCGACGGAATCAAGATCGACAAACGCTTCATCGCCTCAATCAGCAGCGGCACCAACGACCGTGCCGTGGTGCAAGCGATCATCGGTCTGGGCAAAGCTATGGGGCTGACGGTGACGGCCGAAGGCGTCGAGACCGAGGAGCAACTGGCGATTCTCGGCAAGGATCAATGCAACGAGGTGCAGGGTTATTTCATGAGTCGGCCGATCGACAAGGCGGCTTTTGCTGATCTGCTACGAGCCTCGCGACTGTCGCTGGTGAGCAAAAAAGGTCGGGTAACGTGAATCTCAACCATCGTTGGCAACGCGCACCTTGCCGCTGAACACGCGGAAACCGAAGGTGTTGTAGGCCAGCGTGATGGGGATCAGCACGGCGAATCCGACCAGCATGAAGATCTGGCTGGTGGGGCTTGAGGCTGCTTCGCTCAAAGTCAGATCCGGCGGAATGATGAAGGGAAATAGCGCGACCAGCATCACCGCGAAAGCCAGGACGAAAACGCCCAATGCGGCGAACAGCGGGATGGAGTCGAAGCGGCTGTGAAAGCCTTTGCTGAATATCCATCCTAGAGCACAGAGGATGACCCCTGCCGGCAACCACAGCCGAATTTCGGCAAGCCGCCGGGCATATTGCGGCTGCAACGTCGCCGTCCATGCGATCAGCACCAGCAATAACGCCACGACGACCAGCGCCAAGACGCGGGCCTGGCGGGCCGAGTGCTGCTGCAATTCATCCAGGGTCCGCCAGTACAACCAGCACGTCCCCAGCCAGACGTAACCGAGCACCAGCACCAAACCGCAAAATACCGGGAAAGGATTCAGCCAGTCGCGGCCATCGCCAATGTACTGACCGCCCTGATGCGCAACGCCTTGCACGAGAGTGCCGAGCACCATGCCTTGGACCAATCCGGTCAGCAGCGAAGCCAGGGCCAACACGCCGTCGACGATGCGCTTGCGTCGCTCGTTCGGTGCGTAATCGCGAAACTCCAGCGCCATGGCCCGCGCGATCAAGGCGAGGAACATCACGATAAAAGGCACGTACAAGGCCGGTAGCAAGATCGCGTACGCCAGCGGAAACAACGCCAGCAGCCCGCCGCCGCCGAGCACCAGCCAGGTTTCGTTGGCGTCCCACACCGGCAGAATCGACACCGCCATGGCTCGTCGCTGGTGTTTGCAATCCGTGAGGCCCATGAGCATGCCGACGCCCAGATCGGTGCCGTCGAGCACCACGTAGTTCATGACCGAGAACGCCAGTGCGGCGGCGCACAACAGAGTCAGCCAGTCCGTGTCCATGTCTGCTATTCCTCAGTGCCCGGTTTCGTCGGCAAGGGTGGGCTGCGGCCCGGGTTGATCCTGCTGTGGCGGCTCGCGCAACAGGCGCAGCAACACCCACAGACCGATGCCGAAGATCAGCAGATAAAACAGCAGAATCAGCCACGTCGACCCGACGACTTGAGCCCTGGACACCGATGACAGACTGTCCGCCGTGCGCATCAATCCGTAAACCGTAAACGGCTGTCGCCCCACTTCGGTGACGACCCAGCCGCTGAGCATCGCCAGAAACCCCGCTGGCGCCAGCAGCACGCACGCGCCCAACCACCGGCGCGCCGTGTACAGGCGATTACGTCGGCGCAGGATCAGGCTGACCACACCCTGCCCGAGCATCAACAGGCCCAGCCCGACCATCAGCCGGAACGCGAAAAACACTGGCGCCACGGGCGGGATGTCCTCAGCCGGAAATTCATCAAGCGCGGCGATGGTGCTGGTCAGGTCATGCTGCAGGTACAGGGAACCAATGCGCGGAATCGCCACCTCCCAGTGGTTGCGGCGCTCTTGCATATCCGGCCATGCGAACAGCCGCAGTGGCTCCCCTGCCCCTTGGGCCGGGCGCGTCCATGAACCTTCGATCGCCGCCACTTTCTGCGGCTGAGCTTGCAAACTGTGCCGGCCATGCAGATCCCCGACGACAATCTGCACCGGCATCAGCAGCGCAATCACCCACAGCGCCATGGAGAATTGCAGGCGAGCACGCGGATTTTCCGGGGCCTTGCGCAATTGCCAGGCACTGATCCCGGCAATCAGCGTCGCGCTGCCGATGAACACGGCAAGCAGCATGTGCGCCAAGCGATAGGGAAACGAAGGATTGAAGATGATTGCCCACCAGTCCTCGGCAAGGAAACGCCCGTCCGCGCCAATCGAATAGCCGGCCGGGGTTTGCATCCAGGAGTTGGCAGACAGAATCCAGAACGCGCTGATCAGCGAGCCCACCGTCACCGCGCACGTGGCAAAAAAGTGCAGACGCGGGCCGACTTTCTTCAAGCCGAACAGCATGATGCCAAGGAAACCCGCTTCGATGAAAAACGCCGCCATCACTTCATAGAACATCAGCGGACCGAGGACATCACCGGCCTGCACCGACAGCCGCGACCAGTTGAGGCCGAACTGATACTCCAGAATCAATCCCGACGCCGTGCCCACCGCAACGTTGAGGGCGAATACCTTGAGCCAGTAACGATAAACATCCAGATAAACCTGGCGCCCGGTTTTCAACCACAACGCTTCCAGCACCATGAGGAAATTCGCCAGACCGATGCTGAACGCCGCCAGCACGATGTGAAAGCTGATCGTGATTGCGAACTGAGCGCGGGCGGCCATCAGGGCCGAATCAACAGGCTCCATCCATCAGCCGCTGTAGAACACAGCCAGCTTGTTGCCTTCGGGGTCGCGCAGATAGGCCACGTAAAAGTCCGGCGTATAGGCTTCGCGCGTGCCCGGCGGTCCTTCATTGCTGCCGCCACTGTCGAGCCCGGCCTTGTGCACCTGATCGACCTGGTGCCGCGAGTCGGCGCGAAACGCCGGCATCATGCCGTTGCCGGGTGTCGCCGGCTCACCATTGAACGGTTGCGAGATGTGCACACTGCCGGGGCCGTTGGACTTGTCGATGCAATCGGGCAGGTAAAAACAGTAGTGTTCTTCGCGATCATGCCGGTAGCCCAGCGGCGTCAGAATCGCCTTGTAGAAAGCTGCCGAACGCTCGACATCGTTGGCGCCGATAAACAGATAACTGAGCATGGGACGTCCTCCGATGACAGCTGTCAGCGCTGTGGCTGTTCTTGGTTCAAGGTGAACACGTTGCCGGCGTCACGCACCAACTGGCGCCATTCGGCACTGGTGATCAGGCCTTGCTCCTCCATCTGATCCGCAGCCTTGAGCAGCTCGTCATATTGCTGTTCCGGATCCAGATCGCCCTCGGCCTGCTCTGCCATCTTGCGCCATGCCGCCAGTGATGCCTGCTTTTGCTGATCGAACATACCAGTATCTCCTGAGGGACTTACCCGGTAGAAAAATCAGCGAGAGAGAGGTTCAGGGCAGACGACGGATGGACGGTTGATGCGCAAAACCTTGTCGGAGTGAGCCTGCTCGCGATAGCGGTATATCTGTCAAATTAAATTTGAATGTTCCTCCGTCATCGCGAGCAGGCTCACTCCCACAGAAAAGCAAAATCAAAAGATCGCAGCCTTCGGCAGCACCTACAGTTGGATCGCGTACCACCTCAAGAACAGGTCGGCTGTCAGGCCGCCTTCGCGAGCAGGCTCGCCTACAAAGCAAACGCAAAGCAGCGCAGCTGCCCGCGGCGAAGCCGCACCACTCAACAATGAGCGCAAGCTCGAGTGCTTTTGATCTTGACTCACCGGCGACGTCGGAAGGCTGAGTGGAGGGATTGATCCGGGCGTGGGAGCGCAGCGACCGTACGACGCAGTCGTACACAGCGAGTGTAGGTGCAGCGAAGCAAACCGGAGCCGCTGCGCCAGGATCGATCCCGGAGCGAAGGAACCCGAGCCTGCGAGGGCCGAACGCAGGAGCAAAGCGTTTTGGTTACTTTTGGGCGTCTGCAAAAGTGACCCGCTGTAAGAGCGGAACCGCCAGCCGCAACACCCGAAAAAACGGATATACACCCAAAACCCCAAGAGCCTGGTCGGCCCAAAGGCCGCCACGCCCAAAAAACCCGCAAATGTCAAAACCGCTCCGCCACCCGCTTGTACGCATAATCCGGCTCCCGGTACTTGCCCGGCTTCTGCCGTTTCGGCAACTCGACCTTGTCGCGCTTCACCTCTTCATAGGGGATGCGACTGAGCAGATCAGTGATGATGTTCAGCCGCGCACGACGTTTGTCATTCGAGTCGGCAACCCTCCACGGCGCCCAATCGGTGTCGGTGTGCTTGAACATTTCGTCCCGCGCCCGTGAGTAGTCATACCAGCGGCTGTAGGATTTCAGATCCATGGGTGTCAGTTTCCAGATCTTGCGCCCGTCATTGATTCGCGCTTCGAGCCGGCGGGTCTGTTCCTCCGGACTGACCTCAAGCCAGTACTTGAGCAGGATCACCCCCGAATCAACGATGGCGTTCTCCACCCAAGGAATCGACTTGAGAAACTTGTCGGCCTGCTCCTCCGTACAAAAACCCATGACCCGTTCGACACCGGCGCGGTTGTACCAACTGCGGTCGAAAATCACCACCTCGCCGCCCGCCGGCAGATGCGGCAGATAGCGCTGTACATGCATCTGACTTTTTTCTCGATCGGTTGGCGCCGGTAATGCCATCACGCGGAACACCCGTGGGCTGACGCGTTCCGTGATCGCCTTGATCACCCCGCCCTTGCCCGCACCGTCGCGGCCTTCGAAAACAATACACACCTTGACACCTTTGGCGATGACCCACTCCTGCAGCTTGACCAGCTCAACGTGGAGCTTGCGCAGCTGTTCGAGATAGTCCTTGTTTTTCAAGCGCGGACGTTCGATTGCCTTTGCAGGTTTCTTCTTGTCTTTCGCCATGAACCTGTCCTCGCGCTTCAACAGCCCGCTGAATTTGTTTATTGACCCGAAGGGCCTGATCCGTGAGGTTAGTTCACGCCCGGTTGTTTGCCATTGCCGGGCAAAAAAGCCCTGTCGCCATGTGTTTCCTGAGGTTGTTCCGACGTCGCACTGTTCATTGCCCGATCCCCTGTTTGCTGGAGTTTTTTCGATGCCGTCGTCCAAATCATTGCCCACTGCCCTGCTCGGTCTGGCCCTGGCCTGCCCGGCGATGGCCGAGACCCAAGGTCTGGAGCTGGGGCAAGTGCTGATTTCGGCAGATGAGCGCAGTGGCAGCGATGCAGCGGTCGAAGAAGCGCGGGAACGCCTTGAGCAGGTTCCCGGCGGCACCAACGTGGTCGACATGCGCCAGCCGTTGCAGGGCCGCGTTGCCAGCAATCAGGATGTGCTGGCCTATCAGCCGGGGGTGTATGCACAGTCGGCGGGCAACGAAGGCGTGAAGATTTCCATCCGTGGTTCAGGTATCAACCGCGCACCCGGCGCCCACGCCTCGGGGCTCTACACGATGCTGGATGGCTTGCCGCTGACCGGCCCCGGCGGCACACCTTATGAATTGCTCGAGCCGTTGTGGGTCGACCATGTCGAAGTGCTGCGCGGCGCCAACGGCTTCGATCGCGGCGCGCTGGCACTGGGCGGCGCTATCGATTACGTCAGCCACACCGGTTACACCGCGCCAAAGCTGCACGTGCGCTACGCCACCGGCAGCCATGGCTATCAGCAGCGCCAGGTCAGCTCCGGGCAAGTGCTGGGAGATTTCGATTACTACGTGTCCCTGACCGATGCCAACGCCGACGGCTATCAGGACCACACCGCCAGCGAGAGCAAAGGCCTGGTCGCCAACTTCGGCTATCGCTTCAACCCGAGTCTGGAAACCCGCTTCTACTTCCGCTATCGCGAAACCGATAACGACCTCGCCGGTCGCGTGACCAAGCATTCCATCGAACACAGCCCACGGGCAGCCAACCCGGCGTATGTGGCGCGCGATGACAGCCGCAAGCAGCCCGGCAGTACCTTCATCGGCAACAAGACCACGTTCTATCTCGACGACGATTCGAGCATCCAGACCGGCCTCGCCTACCACGACTACCCGATGGATTTGCGCGAAGGCCCGAACCGGCTGAAGGTGGCTTACACCGACGTTAGCGGCACCTTCGACTACAAGCGCCGCGACACTTTGTTCGGTATGGAAAGCCGCAGCAACGTCGGCCTGCGCGTGACCAAGCACCTGCCCAACGATGGCGCCAGCGAGTTCGTGCGCATCCCGAGTGGCAACACCGCCAGCTATGCCCCGGGCACGCGGATGCGCAACTTCACTTATCAGGGTTCGGACACCGTTCTGCATTTCGGCAATGACCTGGAAATTGCCGACGACCTGTGGCTGACCACCGGCCTTGCCGCCATCTACACCCGCCGCGAAAGCGCCGTGACCTATCCGCAGGGCGGCGGCAAAACAAGTCTCAGCGACTGGGACTATGCACCGCGCATCGGCCTGCGCTACCAGATCACCCCGGACGAGCAAGTGTTCGGCAACCTCAGCCGCTCCGTCGAAGCACCGCACCCGTGGTCGCTGATCTACAGCTCCAACGTGCGCTTCCCTGCCGGCAACGGCGCCGCCACCGGCACCCAGCGCGACCCGGTCGAGCTGCAAAACCAGACTGCAACCACTCTGGAACTCGGCGGCCATGGCGACAGCCATTTGGGCGAATGGAGCCTGGCCTGGTACTTCGCCCAAGTTCGTCACGAACTGCTCTCAGTACTGCCGGACGCCAACGCCGTCACGCCCTACGAACTCAACGCCAGCCCGACCGTGCACCAGGGCATCGAGGCCAGCCTCAACAGCAAACTCTGGACCGCCGCCGACGGCCGCCAGTTGAGCTTGCGCCAGGCCTACACCTTCAGCGACTTCCACTACCGCGACGACGAACGCTTCGGCGACAACCGCTTGCCGGGCCTGCCGATGCATTATTACCAGGGCGAACTGCGTTACGACTGGCCGCAGGGTTTCTTCGCCGCCGTGAATACGCAACTGGTGTCCAAAGTTGCCGTGGACTACGCCAACAGCTACTACGCCGACCCCTACGCCCTGTTCGGCGCCACCCTGGGCTACAACGCCCCGAAGGGCGACTGGCAAGGTTGGGTGGACATGCGCAACCTGACCGGCAAGCGTTATGCGGCAACGGTCACGCCGGGGTATGACGACAAAGGTCTGGATGCTGCGCGGTCGACTCCGGGTGAAGGGATGGGGGTTTATGTTGGGGTTTCGTGGAGTTTGCTATAAGACCCAACGCGAAATTCAAATGTGGGAGCGAGCCTGCTCGCGAAAGCGGTGTATCAGCCGTGAGTTATTTCAACTGACACGACGCCTTCGCGAGCAGGCTCGCTCCCACAGTTGGCTTTGTGGTGTTGGTTAGAACGACGCAGGATTCGAATCTCTGGACGAGTATCATCGTGACAGCACGTCTCCTCGGACCGACCAGATAATCATCGCTCTCCATTGAAAATAACGGACTGACCTCATGGATACTTCCCAAGAAAACCCACTGGAAACATCACTGCGACTGGCCGCGGACGAACCCGCGCATCGCCCTGAGTTCTATCGCACACTTCTGGATTCCACCGTCTACATCCTCGGTACCGCCGGTGGGGTGCAGGGTCATGTCAATCTCGAAGCCGGCAGCAACATCAGCATCGCCCATTGGCAGAAGCCCGATGGCACGCCTGTCATTCCGTGCTTCTCCTCGCTGCCGACGCTGCAACAATCCATCGACAGCGAACAGAGTTATGTGGAGATACCGGCACGATCATTGTTCGAAATCACTCTGGGCGCGCTGCTCTTTCTCAATCCGAAGTCGCCGTACGGCAAGGAATTCATTCCGGATGAAGTGCAACGCCTGCTTTCGGGCGAAATAGGCCGGCCGGCCATGCAGCGCACCGTTGAAAAAGAAACCAATGTTTTGCTCGGACAGCCTTCCGAGTATCCAACGACGATGGTGCATTCGCTCTCGCAATTGCTGGCCAAACATCCCAATGTGACACGCGCATTCCTGGCGTTGATGCACGACCCATCGGTTGATGACAAACCGCACCTGATCGTCGGCATCGAAGCGGATGGCGATATCGAACAGGTCATGCGCGAAGCCGGCAATGTCGCCGGGGACACAGCCCCTGATGGCGGGCCAGTTGATTTTTGTCGCGTGCTGACGGGACAAGCCGGGCTGAGTGATTACTTCCTCAAGGAGACCAAACCGTTCTACGAGCGCAAGTCGCCAAGCAAGCTGCGTTCGTTCTTTGGCTTTGGTTGAATACGATCTGACGAAGATCGCAGTCGCCTGCATGTCGCTTGATCAGCGAGCCAGTGGTCGATTCTGATGAGCGTAACCTTGGATTCTCTCAACCCGCCCTCATAACAGTGGGTATCCCCCCATCGTCTCGATAGGAAGCACACACCATGACCACTCAATCCGAAACTGCCATTCTCGCCGGCGGCTGCTTCTGGGGCATGCAGGATCTGTTGCGCCGCTATCCGGGTGTGCTGAAAACCCGCGTCGGCTACACCGGCGGCGATGTGCCGAATGCGACCTATCGCAATCACGGCAACCACGCCGAAGCCATCGAAATCGAGTTTGATCCGGCCGTGATCAGCTACCGGCAGATCCTTGAGTTCTTCTTTCAGATCCACGACCCGAGCACGCCCAACCGTCAGGTCAACGATCTTGGCCCGAGCTACCGGTCGGCGATCTACTACCTCAACGACGAGCAGCGCGCCGTCGCTGAAGACACCGCCGCCGACGTCGACGCATCGAAATTGTGGCCGGGCCGAGTGGTTACGGAAATAGAACCGGCCGGGCCATTCTGGGAAGCGGAACCCGAGCATCAGGATTATCTGGAGCGGATTCCGAACGGCTACACCTGCCACTTCATCCGGCCGAACTGGAAACTGCCCAAGCGCGGTTGAAGAGAGGGATCGGCGGGGCTTCAGTGCTTCGCCACCGCCCCGCCCTGATCACATCACAAATGCACTGGCAAAGCCGCCGAACCCGGCTCCGGCACATCGACATTGACCTTCAGGGCAATCAGCAGCGCGGCCAGCAACATCAGAATTCCAGCTGCTACAAACACGCCATTGATGCCGCTGAAACTGAACACCGAACCGCCGGCGGCGGCGCCTGCGGCAATCGCCGACTGCACCGATGCGACGACCATGCCGCCTGCGCTTTCGGCCTGATCGGGTATCGATCGCGCCACCCAGTTCGACCATGCCACCGGCACGCCACCGAAGGCCATCCCCCACAGAGCCAGAAGCAACGCCTGCCCGGTGAGCGACGCCGGTAACCCGACCAACGCCAGAGCAGCAACGCCCACCAACACCGGCATCAGCACCAGTGTTGCGCGTGGATTGCGCTGCAACAGCCAGCCGGCGAACAGCGTGCCGGCAAAGTTCGCCACGCCGAAACCGAGCAGCATCAGCGCCAGCGTCTGCGCGCCGACTCCGGTGGTGCTTTCCAGAAATGGCCTGATATAGGTGAACAACGCGAAGTGGCCGGTGTGCACCAATACACAGCCGAACATGCCAATGGCAATGCCCGGTCGCAGCAACACCTCAAGCACCGTACGCAGGCGTGACGGTCGATGTGGCGCCAGACTCGGTAACGTGAACATTTGAAAGACCAGCGTCACCACGCCAACCGCCGCAGCTGCGAAAAACGCACTGCGCCAGCCAAACTGGCCGCCGAGATAGCTGCCCAATGGCACCGCGACCACGGTCCCCACGGCGATCCCGCTGAAGATAATCGACAGCGCCCGTGGCAGCACCGCCGCCGGCACCAGGCGCATCGCCACGGCCGCCGCCATGCTCCAGAATCCGCCCAGAGCTATGCCCAAAAGGATGCGCATGATCAGCAACACTGCGAGGCTCGACGACAGCGCCACCAGCAGATTCGACGCGATCATCAGTACCGAGAAACCGAGCAAGACCAGCCGCCGATCAAGACTGCGCGTCAATCCAGGTACGAGCAATCCGGCAAAGAGCGCCACCACTGCGGTCACCGTCACTGCTTGCCCGGCCAGGGCTTCGCTGACGCCAAGGTCGAGCGCCATCGGCGTCAGCAGGCTGGCCGGCAGATATTCTGCGGTGAGTAAACCGAACACACCCATCGCCAGTGAGAAAACCGCCATCCACGCAGGAACCATCGGCTCCTCTTCAGCTCGCCCATCACCTACACGTTCATTCATTTCCAGACTCCCTCGGACATTTCGAGAGGGCAGTCTATTGACGGCAAACCGGATGATCTATGATGCGCAGTCTTGAACTTTTGATCGAAACCCCGAACATGAGCAGCACTGATTCCTTTTCACTGTCATCAGACCTGATCACAGAATTGCTGCGCAGCATGCGTCTGCGTGGCGTGCAGTATCGGCGGATCCACGCCAGTCCGCCGTATGGTCTGGGTTTCAGCGACAAATCCGGCCATGCGTATTTCCACTTCGTTGCCGCTGGATCGACGGTGTTGCGACTGGAGGACGGCAGCCTTTACGAGTTGGCGGCGGGCAATGCGGTATTCATTGCCCATGGTGCCGCGCACCAGTTGCTGTCACACCCAAACGCCGAAGTGCAGGACATTGACAGCGCCGTCGCCGCGCCACTCGGCGATACGGTCTGCGCGGTGCAGGTCGGTCACAGCGCCGTTTCGCCCGATAGCGCCCTGCTCTTCAGTGGCTGTATGGAGTTCGAGCTCGGCAGCCTGCAGGGCCTCGGTCGGCTGATGCCGGGACTGATGCTGATCGACGCCGGCGGCCAGCGTTATCCGGGACTCATGCCGATTCTTGCGACCATGGAACGCGAAGTCAGCGCAGCGCGCATCGGCTTCGCCGGCATTCTCGCTCGCCTTGCCGACGTAGTGGCGGCAATGATTGTTCGTGGCTGGGTCGAATGCGCTTGCGGCAATGCCTCCGGTCTCGTCGCAGCCCTGCGCGACCCTCGTCTGGCGAAAGCTTTGCTGGCCCTGCACCAACAACCGGGGCGCGACTGGAGCGTCGCCGAGCTGGCAACGCTGTGCAACACCTCACGCTCGGTCTTCGCCGAACGCTTCCAGACCACCCTCGGCACCCCGCCGCTGCGCTACGCCACCGAACTGCGCATGCGCCTGGCCAGTCAGTGGCTGACACTGGAAAGACTGCCGATCGAAGAAGTGGCGCAGCGCTTGGGCTACACCTCCCAAGCGGCGTTCAGTCGTGCGTTCAAGCGGATAACGGGAAGCTCACCGGGAGCGAGTCGGCGCCAGCGCGCACTGTAGAAATTGCGTTAACAGGGCGGCAATGAATCCGAGCCGCCCTCACCGCTGGATTTTCCCCAGCCCCGCGCCCACCCGCTCAGCAGCCTGCAAATCCCCGCGCGCCTCCAACTCCTGCGCCACTTGCCGCAACTGCTCAACCGTCAATCCCACATTCAGACTGATCTTCAAATGTGACTCCAGCTGCGATTCCACCCCAGCCATTGCCGCCAGCGCGCCAACCGTCGCCAGTTCCCGATCCGTCCATGCCAGGTTGTCGCGGGCGAAGATGTCGCCGAACAAGTGCACTTTCAGGAACTGATCGATCGCCGGGGCGAATTCGAAGAGCGGGCCGGACACTGGCGCGCCGACCAGACGGGTCTGATTGTCGGTGCCGAGTTCGGTAAGTGCATACCCCGACGGAACCGGGCCGGGCTCTCGTCCGGGCGCGTCTTCAATGCCCCGCGCGGCGCGTTCCTGCACAACCTTCATTAGCAAGGACAAGGCGTTGAGGCTGCGTGGGAACCCGGCGTAGGCGTACAGCTGCACCAGAACTTCCTTGGTTTCGCTGATGCTCAACCCGGCATCGAGGCCGCGATTGAGTGCGTCGTGCAAACGCGGCATGTCGCCGATTGCAGCGTTGGCGGCAATCGGGGCGATCGCCAGTTGCTTAAGCGTCAGAGGTTGTTCTTGCATGATCGGTTTCTCCGGTGATCGGGAAGGATTGGCGCACAGAGGATTCACGCAGGCTGCGCTGGCGAGGACCGCGCAGCCGAGAGCCACAATGCGCAGAAGGCGCGGCTGATGCAGGTTTTTCAGCTTCATCAATGAATCTCCTCACTCATCCAGCGTGAACGTCACCCGCACATCGCCACGCCCCAAGGTCTCGGCCAAGTCCTGCGGCCGGTCGATGCGACCAAGGCGCGAATAGCGGTAAGACGAATCGAAGGTTTTGTAGAAGACCACCAACGTATCGTCGCCATACAAAAGGAAATCGCCGTTGTGGATCGTGCCCGGCCGATAGGGCTGCGTGGGCAAGGGCGGCTGCACGGTGGCGTATTTTTCGTTGCTGTGCAGGTCGACCATGTTCAGGCTCAGCGGCAATCGCGTGAGCAATTGCCGAGTGCTCGGGTTGTCCTCAAGAGCAATGGCAAAACGGTGTTCTCCGACGGTCATCCACATCGTGGTCTCCTCCGGGTTAGCAGCAGACTGAGCAAAGGGCAGCCATGCCATCAGTACGAATCCCTTCCAGCCGTTGGCAAAAATCCGCATCGCTTTGCTCCGTCGCGTTGAAAGTTACTTCAGGTTGCTCTTGAAGAACTGCGTCAGCTTGGCAAAAGGAATCAGCTCGGCCCGGTCGTACAGATCGACATGACCGGCATTCGGCACAATCACCAGTTCTTTCGGCTGCCCCGCCAACCGGAACGCCTCTTCGCTGAACTCACGGGAGTGCGCATCGGCACCGGCAATAAACAACATCGGGCGCGGCGAGATGCTCTCGATATCGACGAATGGATAGAAGTTCATGAACTTGGTGTTGCTGCTCAGCGTCGGGCGCGTGGTCTGTTGCGGCGTCGAGCTGGCCGGGGTGAATTCGCCGCGCGGGGTGCGGTAGAAATCGAAGAATTCACGCTGGATCGGATGGGTGTCGGCCTTCAGTTCCAGCACCGTGCCGCCGGTGTATTCGACCTTGCCGCCAGTGAACTCGGCGTAACGCTGCTCGGCCGCTTGCGCAATGATCTGCTTGCGCTGCGCAAGGCTTTGCGAATGCTTTAGGCCGTCACGGTTGGCGGCGCCCATGTCGTACATGCTGACCGTGGCGATGGCTTTCATGCGCGGGTCGATTTTCGCCGCGCTGATCACGAAGCTGCCGCTACCGCAAATGCCCAACACGCCGATGCGCTCGCGGTCGATGAATGGCCGTGTGCCGAGGTAATCGACGGCCGCGCTGAAGTCTTCGGCGTACATATCCGGCAGCACGGCATTGCGCGGCGCGCCCTCGCTTTCGCCCCAGAACGACAGATCCAGCGACAAGGTGACAAAGCCCTGCTCCGCCAGTTTCTGTGCGTACAGATTGGCGCTCTGCTCCTTTACCGCGCCCATCGGATGACCAACGATAATCGCCGCGCTGCGGGCTGCCGGGTCGAGTCCTTTAGGGACAAACAGGTTGCTGAAGCTGACCTTCTGCGCGGTCACCTTGTCGCTTTTGAAGAAATTGTCGGCACCGTGGGACATGTCAGCTCCGAATGCAGTGAATGAACTCAGGAGAAACCCGAGCAGTATGAACAGTCGTTTCATGGGGGCGTCCTTGATCGAGAAGCCAGGCGTGGCCGGGATGAAGGTATTGTTGCGCAGGCTCTAGGCTTTGATTAGCTAATGAGTGCTTAATGCGGTTATAAACACTGCTAATCAATAAACCTGAGCATTGCGCCATGGCCAAACCCAATTTCAACGACCTGCTCGCCTTCGTCACCGTTGCCCGCAGCGGCAGCTTCACCCGCGCGGCGGTGCAACTGGGCGTGACGCAATCGGCGGTGAGCCAGGTAGTCTCGGCGCTGGAAGCGCGTCTGAAAATTCGCCTGCTGACCCGCACTACGCGCAGCGTGTCACTGACCGCGGCCGGCGAACGCTTGCTGCACACCGTGGGTCATCGTTTCGATGAGATCGAAGCCGAGCTGGACGCCCTGACCGAGTTGCGCGACAAGCCCGCCGGCACGGTGCGCATCACCTGCGGCGACAACATCATCAAGACCACTCTGCTGCCCAAGCTGACGCCACTATTGCTGCAATACCCGGACATCAAGCTCGAGTTCGATATCAACTACGGTTTCCGCGACATCGTTGCCGATCGCTTCGATGCCGGCGTGCGTTTCAGCGATACCGTCGCCCAGGACATGATCGCCGTACCGATCGGCCCGCCACTGCGCATGGCCGTGGTCGCGTCGCCCAGCTACTTCGCCCAGCACCCCGCCCCGCAACATCCGCGCGATCTGGCGGCGCACCGTTGCATCGACATCCGTTTTCCGACCTACGACGGCGTCGATGCATGGGAATTCGAGCGTCAGGGCAAAAAGTTGAAAGTGCGAGTCGACGGGCAACTGGTGTTCAACTCCACCGTGCACATCGCCGACGCGGCTGTGAACGGGTTAGGGATTGCCTACCTGCCTGAAGACGAGTTCGGTACGCATCTGGCTGAAGGGCGTTTGGTCAGGGTGCTGGAAGACTGGTGCGAACCGTTCGGTGGCTTCCACCTCTACTACCCCAGCCGCCGCCAACCGTCGCCGGCGTTTTCACTGGTGGTGGATGCGTTGCGCGTGGTCAGAGACCCAGCCCCGTTGTAGGAGCGAGCCTGCTCCGATAGCGTCGGCACATCCAACAGAGTAAGTGCCTGACCCAGGGCTTTCGCGAGCAGGCTCGCTCCCACAGGGTTTTGCGTCAGATCCCGGAAATCAATCGATTCACAAATCCATTGTGGGAGCGAGCCTGCTCGCGAAGACGCCAGACCAGGCAAATCATCTCTGCATGCCACCCCGCGCGCGCCTCACAACTTCGACACATCCCCGGTAGCCTCGGCAATCGTCGCCAAGGTTTCCTCCATGCTGGCGATGTCTTCATGCAGCTTTTGAAACACCAGATCCAGCGACTCGGGAGCGTCCACGGTCTGATGGCCACGCAGCGACTCGACGCTACTGCTCTCTACGTGTTGAAGAATGTCCACGCTTTCTCGCAGTGCCAACAGCTGATCAAAGATCGCGGCAATCTGCGCCTGGCTGCAAGTGCTCATCGCTTCCCCGGCTTACAGATCAGTGATCTCCATCCCAGACATGTGATGACCATAAATCAGCCCCTTCTAAAGAAACGATGAACACAGAAAACAACAGCCTGCTCAGCCTTTGGTTTTTCGCGGATCGGCAGCGCGCGGTAAAGTGCGTTCTTGCGTGAATGATCAAGACCGATGATGGATTGACCTTGAGCAGTTCAGAGAGTTTGAAAGAATTAATCCCGACTCAATACGCGAACTCGTGGCCCAATTCGCTCTCCATCCACGCCAGAAAACGCCTCACCCGTGGAAAGCTCGAATGCGCCTTGGGATACACCAAATGGTGCGCCGCCACCGCAGCACTCAGTGATTCAGGCGCTACTTCAACCAACGTGCCCGCTGCCAGATACTTCTGCGCAAGCAATGTGCTTTCCAGCGCGAAACCCAAGCCATGACTCGCCGCTTCCAGCGACATGTACGAGCGATCGAAGCTCAATGCGTAAGGCCGTTCCGGACGCGCCAGACCATGCTGGGCAAACCATTGCGGCCATTTGAGCAGAGTGGCTTCCGACAGAATCAGATCGCACTCCAGCAGATCCGACGCGCCGCGTACCGGGCGTTGCGCGAGCAGTTTCGGTGAGGTCAGCACCGCGAACGTCTCGTTCCTGACCGTGCGCACCTCATAGCTTGGCCAGTTCGGCAGACCATGGCGGATATCGACGTCGATCTTGTCGCGACTGAAGTGCAGCGATTCATAGGAGCACGACAGATTGATCTGTATGTCCGGATGACTCGCACGAAACGCTTCCAGGCGCGGCATCAGCCAGAGCAGGCCGAAGCTTGGCGATGAGTGCAAGCGCAGGCAATCGAGGCTGACATCGCTGGCCGCACGCTCGGTGGCAACGGCGAGACTGTGCAGAATCCCGGAGACTTCCTTGAGGTATTGCTCGCCGACCGGCGTCAGCGAGACGCCACGGGCAGCACGGACGAATAATTGCCGGCCGATCATCCCTTCCAGTTTCGCCAGTTGATGGCTGACTGCCGAGGGTGTCAGGTCCAGCACTTCCGCCGCTCTGGCGACGTTGCCGAAGCGCGCGGTTTGTTCGAAGGCCTGAATTGCTTTCAGCGGTGGCAGGATGATCGATGCCTCAGTGTCTGAGCGCATAGGGACTCCGTGGTGATTTCTTGTGATGTACGGACCGGTTTCATTCAAGCATTTGCGAAACGGTCTGACGAGTGCTGAATTTTTTTCAGCATTGAGTGACTTCCGCGTTATTGCTCACGCTCGCCCCGGAGGACAAGCTGAGTCATCGGTTACTTACACACCGACCCAATAAAAACAATTCGAGGGAATCCTCCATGCTTCTTCAAGGCAAAGTCGCAATCATTACCGGTGCCGCATCTGCCCGTGGCATTGGCCGCGCTACCGCCAGCACATTTGCGCAACACGGCGCTCGCGTGGTCATCCTCGATCTGGATGCATCCGCAGCACGTGACGCCGCCGCAGCACTGGGCGAAGGTCATCTGGGCCTGGCGGCCAACGTGGCCGACGAAGCGCAGGTTCAGCAAGCTGTCGCCGCCATCATCGAGCACTTCGGGCGCATCGATATCCTCGTCAACAACGCCGGCATTACCCAGCCACTGAAGACTCTGGATATTCGCCCTTCGGACTACGACAAGGTGCTGGACGTCAGCCTGCGCGGCACTTTGCTCATGTCCCAGGCGGTGATTCCGCTGATGCGCCAACAGTCTTCCGGCAGCATCGTCTGCATGTCGTCTGTGTCTGCCCAGCGCGGCGGCGGCATCTTCGGTGGCCCGCATTACAGCGCGGCCAAGGCCGGTGTGCTGGGGCTGGGCAAGGCCATGGCGCGGGAATTGGGGCCGGACAATATCCGCGTCAACTCCATCGCCCCGGGCCTGATTCACACCGACATCACCGGCGGCCTGATGCAGGATGACCGCCGCCACGCCATCATCGAAGGCATTCCGCTCGGGCGCCTGGGTCAAGCGCAGGACGTCGCCAACGCCGCGCTGTTTCTGGCCAGCGACCTGTCCGCTTATCTGACCGGCATCACCCTCGATGTGAACGGCGGCATGCTGATTCACTGAGTAACTCTGGGCGGGCCTGCGTGGCCCGTGCGGTTCTGGATCGATGACGCAGCCGGGCCTGATGGCCTGGCGGTCAATAAAAACAAGAGATCAGACCATCATGACTACCCTGTCGCTCGAAGCGGTTTCGACCGTGCGTTCTTCTGCCTATCGCAAAACGGCCTGGCGGCTGATGCCGTTCCTGATGCTTTGCTACCTGTGCGCCTATCTGGACCGGGTCAACGTCGGTTTCGCCAAACTGCAAATGATGAACGATCTGGCCCTCAGCGAAACAGTCTACGGACTGGGCGCCGGGGTGTTTTTCATCGGCTATTTCCTTTGCGAAGTGCCCAGCAACATCATCCTGCACAAGGTCGGCGCGCGAGTGTGGATTGCGCGGATCATGATCACCTGGGGCATCGTCTCGGCGCTGTTTGCCTTCGTCGAAACCGCCTGGCAGTTCTATGCCCTGCGCTTTCTCCTCGGGATTGCCGAAGCCGGTCTGGCGCCGGGCCTGCTGCTCTACCTCACCTACTGGTTTCCGTCCTATCGGCGGGCGCGCATGACCGTGTTGTGGTTTATCGCCATTCCGCTGTCAGGCATGGTCGGTGGCCCGCTTTCGGGCTGGATCATGAACCACTTTGCCGGTGTGCACGGCTGGGCCGGCTGGCAGTGGATGTTCGTTTTGGAAGCGGTGCCCACCGTGCTCGTCGGCCTGCTGGTACTGAGTTATCTGAAGGACGGCGTGCATCAGGCGACCTGGCTCAATGACGAAGAAAAAGCGCTGATCACTCGCGAGCTGGCCGAAGACGACCAGCAAAAGGTCACCCATGCCTCGGTCGGCGAGTTCATCCGCGACCGGCGCTTGTGGCTGCTGGCGGCGATCTACTTCTGTGTGGTGATGGGCCAATACGCGATCACCTTTTGGCTGCCGACACTGGTGCGTAACGCAGGGGTTTCCGACCCGCTGCACATCGGTTTCCTGACCAGCCTGCCTTACCTGTGCGCCATCGCCGCCATGCTCCTGGTCGGCCGCAGTGGCGACAAACATCGCGAGCGCCGCTGGCACCTGATCGTGCCGATGATCGCCGGTGCGATCGGCTTGAGCCTGGCAGCGATGATGGGCGGCAATCCGACCTTGTCGATCCTCAGCCTGTGCCTGGCCGCCTCCGGCATTCTATCCGCCACCTCGTTGTTCTGGATGCTGCCCACCACGCTGCTCGGCGGCGTGTCTGCGGCGGCCGGCATCGCCGCGGTCAACAGCTTCGCCAACCTCGCCGGATTCTGCTCGCCCTATCTGATCGGCTGGATCACTACCCTGACCGGTTCCAGCGCCATCGGCATGTACCTCATCACCGGGGTGCTGTTCCTCGGCGCGAGCCTGGTCCTGCGTATTCCCGCCGCTTTGGTCAATCGTTGAGTCAACGGAGTTTCATCATGACGACTAATCTTGCACACGCTGCATCGCTGAGCCTGACCCAGCGCGCGCACAACATTCGCCGCCATGCATTGCGCATGGGCCAGGTTCAGGGCCAGGGCTATGTGGGCCAGGCCCTCGGCGCGGCTGACCTGCTGGCGGTGTCTTACTTTCATGCGATGAATCATCGCCCCGCAGATCCCGAATGGGAGCAGCGCGATCGCTTCTATCTCTCCATCGGCCACTACGCCATTGCGCTGTACGCAGCGCTGATCGAAGCCGAGATCATTCCGCTCGACGAGCTGGAAACCTACGGTTCGGATGACAGCCGCCTGCCGATGTCGGGCATGGCCGCCTACACCCCGGGGATGGAAATCACCGGCGGTTCGCTGGGTCAGGGCCTGGGTATCGCGGTCGGTGCCTGCCTGGGCCTCAAGCGCAAAGGCTCGGCCTCGTTCGTCTACAACCTGCTGTCCGATGGCGAACTCAATGAAGGCTCGACCTGGGAAGCGGTGATGTCGGCTTCGCACTGGAAACTCGACAACCTGATCGCCATAGTCGACGTCAACAACCAGCAGGCCGACGGTTACTCCAGCGAGATTCTTTCGTTCGAACCCATTGTCGATCGCTGGCAAGCCTTCGGCTGGTTCACCCAGCGCGTCGACGGCAATGACCTCGACGCCCTGGTCGCTGCATTCGATGCCGCCCGCAATCACCCCGGCGGGCAACCGCGCGTGATCATCTGCGACACGAAAATGGGCAAAGGCGTGCCGTTTCTGGAGAACCGGGAAAAGACCCACTTCATTCGCGTCGAAGAGCACGAATGGGACCTGGCACTGAGCAACCTTGAAGAAGGAAAAGACCAATGAGCAATGCCGCCAACACTGCGCCTTCGACTGCTACTGGCGCGCCGGTGAAAAAGCGCCTGACCACCTCGGCGATGATTGCCTCGATTGCCTCCGAGGGCCAGGCGACCCGCTCGGCACCGTTCGGCCATGCGCTCGCGGCGCTGGCAGATCAGCGCGCGGACATCGTCGGTCTCTCTGCGGACCTGTCCAAGTACACCGACCTGCACATTTTCGCCAAGGCGCATCCGGAGCGTTTCTATCAGATGGGCATGGCCGAACAGTTGCTGATGAGCGCTGCGGCGGGCATGGCGCGTGAGGGTTTCGTGCCGTTTGCCACCACCTACGCGGTGTTCGCTTCACGCCGCGCTTACGACTTCATCTGCATGGCCATCGCCGAGGAAAACCTCAACGTCAAAATCGTCTGCGGTTTGCCCGGCCTCACTACCGGCTACGGGCCGAGCCACCAGGCCACCGATGATCTGGCTATTTTCCGCGCCATGCCCAATCTGATGATTGTCGACCCGTGCGATGCGCTGGAAATCGAACAGGCCGTGCCGGCCATCGCCGCTCACCAAGGCCCGGTCTACATGCGTTTGCTGCGCGGCAATGTGCCGTTGGTGCTGGACGAGTACGGCTATCAATTCGAGATCGGCAAGGCCAAGACTCTGCGCACGGGCAACGACGTGCTGATCATCTCCACCGGGCTGATGACCATGCGCTCACTGGAAGCTGCCAAGCAATTGCAGGCCGACGGCATTGATGTGGCCGTGCTGCACGTGCCGACCATCAAGCCGCTGGATGAGCAAACCATTCTCGCCGAAGCGCGTAAATCCGGGCGTCTGGTGGTCACAGCCGAGAACAGCTCGATCATCGGCGGTTTGGGCGAGGCGGTTGCCGGGTTGTTGTTGCGCAATGGCGTGACGCCCACCTTCAGACAGATCGCGTTGCCCGACGCCTTCCTCGACGCCGGTGCCCTGCCGACGCTGCATGATCGCTACGGCATTTCGACGCCGGCTGTCTGCGCGCAGATCAAAGCCTGGCTGTAACTCCACCGTGGGCGGCGCTTCGATCAGAGGCGCTCGCTCATTCGAGAACAGGAGGCAGAACGTGAAAGCACATGAACTGCTGGATCCCGACTTCAAAAGCTTTTTAACCCCCGGCGCACAAGCCTGGACGTTGGAGACGCTGCCCGCGATCAGGGAGCGTGTCCATGCGACATTCAAATCCCGAGAACAAGCGCGCGGTGAAAGCCTATGGACCAAGGCCCACGACGGTGAGGATTTGCGCCTGTGTCTTTACCGGCCCGCCGCCGGGGCACCGGGCGGTAATTTTGCGGTGATCCTGTACATCCACGGTGGAGGTTTCGTCCTTGGTTGCCCCGAAATGGCCGATGACTATCTGGCTAACCTCGCCGAAGAACTTCAGGCGATCATCGTCGCTGTCGATTACCGTCTCGCGCCAGAGCACCCCTTCCCTATTCCCCTGGAAGATTGCTACACCGCCCTCGGCTGGGTTGTCGCCCACCGGCAAACGCTCAACATGGACGCCGACAACGTGATCGTCATGGGTCACAGTGCCGGTGCAGGTCTGGCAGCAGCGCTGGCCATCGTGGCGCGGAATCGCGGCGAATATTCCATCGCCAGCCAGGTGCTGGTTTATCCGATGCTCGATTACCGTTCGGGCAGCCCGGCCTCGCCTCACCAGAACAGCACGACCGGAGTGATTGGCTGGCCGGCGCAAGCCAACCAGTTCTGTTGGGAGTGCCTGCGCGCTGACCAAACGCTGGATGATCTGCCAATTGGCTGGTTTTCGCCGGCCCTGCAAGACGATCTGCGTGACTTGCCACCGACGTTTCTGGCCGTCGGGGCGCTGGATCTGTTTCTGGAAGAGGACGTTGCATTTGCCATGCGTCTGTCGCGCGCCGGGGCTGCCGTCGAACTGCATGTCTACCCTGGGGCGCCACATATGTTTGATCAGTGCCCCGGCAGTGTTAGCGATCAGTCTGCGCTGGATATCGTCCGATCACTTCGGCGATCGATAGCTAGCGCATTAACTGCTGAGGGATAGAAAGAACCGCTGAAACGGTAAAACAGGATTTCTTATACAAAGCCTTCCCCCCACTTCTACGCTTATTGATTAATACCTTCGCAGACAGGCAGCTGCGGAGGGTGGCCTGCGCTTTGAGAAATTCAATATCGCTTAGCCATCACCCTCGTCGATTCCGCCCGGACTTAT
The DNA here is from genome assembly GCF_030687105.1 of Pseudomonas sp. FP1762. Classification (NCBI taxonomy): domain Bacteria; kingdom Pseudomonadati; phylum Pseudomonadota; class Gammaproteobacteria; order Pseudomonadales; family Pseudomonadaceae; genus Pseudomonas; species Pseudomonas sp. FP1762. The sequence goes on along the minus strand of NZ_CP117458.1, from coordinate 2,574,630 downwards.
TCCGAGGTGTCTTTGGATAATGTCGAAAACGACACATTTTGTTGCACCCAAAAACTGCTTGGATCCAACGTCCCGACAAACGGTAACGACCTGAATAGAACAGATTTTCAAAGAGATAAACGTGGGCAAATGGCCCATCCATACGCTCGTCAAAAATCAGGCAGCCCCATCTGACACTCCCTATCTATGGTTTTAAAACCATCCGTGGACGTCCGCCCCACCCATTTACAGGGAGTAGTAATGGACAACATCGTCATTGCCGACAAAGCCAATTCTCAGCTCACTGCCCAGAACTGGGGCAATGTTCAGCTCAGTCAGCCTTCAGTTGTACAAATGCCGGTTCGGCCCGATCAATTGGCGTCGACCAGTCGCAGCGGTCAGGATTTGATCGTCAATCTGAAGTCTGGCGAGCAAATCAAAATCTCCAATTTCTTTGTCACCAGCCCTGACGGCGTGCCCAATGACATTGTCTTTCAGGGTGACGACGCGACGCTGTGGCAGGCGCGCTACAGCGCCGAGCCGTTCAATGGCTTTACCTTTGACGAAATCAATTCGCTGGACGAGCTGATCGCTGGCGTCGGTGTGGTGGATGGCGCGACGCCGGCCTGGGCGATTGCCGGGCTTGGCCTGTTGGGCGCGGGTGGTGCGGCAGCCGCTGCCGGCGGAAGTGGCGGCGGCGGCGGTGGTGGTGGCGATGGAGACGCGACGCCTCCTGCGCCTGCGACCGGATTAACCTTGTCGGCCGATGGCCGGGTGCTGAGTGGTTTTGGCGAAGCTGGCAGTGTCGTTCAGGTACGCGATGCAGCCGGCAACCTTTTGGGTTCCGGAACCGTTGGCGCCGATGGCAGTTTCCAGGTCGACCTGGGTACGCCACAGAACAATGGCCAGCCGCTCGACGTCACGCTCACCGACCCCGCGGGCAACGTTTCGACGCCGGGTACGGTCACTGCGCCGGATACCACCGCGCCGACCGCACCAGGCAATCTCAGCGTGAGCCCTGATGGCACGCAACTCGGCGGCACCGGTGAAGCCGGCTCGACCATCCAGGTGCGCGCCGCCGATGGCACTCTGCTCGGTAGCGCTGTGGTGGCGGCGGATGGCACTTTCAGCGTCGCCCTCAGCCCCGCGCAAACCGGCGGCCAGTCGCTGACCGTGAATGCCACCGATGCGGCAGGCAATATCTCGACCGGCGCAACGGTCAGCGCGCCGGAGATCGTCGAACCGACGACGCCAGGCAATCTCGATTTGAGCAGCGACGGCAGTCAACTCACCGGCACCGCCCGAGCCGGCACCACGATTGAAGTCCGTGCCGCCAACGGCGAATTGCTCGGGCGTGCGGCGGTGGCTGCTGACGGCACTTTCCTGCTGACGCTGGTTCGTGCGCAGGCCAACGGTGAAACCTTCAGTGTCGTGGCAGTCAACGGCGCCGGTGCGCAATCGCCGGCCGTGACCTTCAATGCGCCGGACATCACCGGCCCCGGCACTGCGACGGATCTGGCGGTGAGCAGCGATGGCCTCTCGGTCACCGGCCGTGGCGAACCCGGCAGCACAGTCAGCGTCACCAATGCCCAAGGCACGCTACTGGGGACAGCTCTGGTCGCCGCCGACGGCTCGTTCACCGTGCAACTCAACGCCGCGCAAATCGATGGTGAAGCGCTGAGCGTGCTGGTCACCGACGCCGCCGGCAACCCTTCGCCAGCAGCGACCGTTATCGCCATTGATCTGGATGGCCTGACTCAACCGAGCGACATCGCGGTGAGCATCGATGGCACGCAGTTGAGTGGACGCGGCCAGGTCGGTTCGACCGTGACGGTGCGCGACGCCAACGGCAATGTGCTTGGCACGGCCGTGGTGGCGGCGGACGGCACGTTCAGCCTGCAACTGAGCAGTCCGCAGAACAATGGCGAAACACTGCAGATCAGTGCCAGCGACGCCGCTGGCAACAATTCCGCACCACTGAACTACGTGACGCCTGACACCCAAGGGCCGACGGCCGTCTCCGATCTTGCGCTCGACGCTCAGGGGCAGACGCTCACCGGTAAGGGTGAGTTGGGTGCGTCGGTCACTGTGCGCGATCCGGCCGGCAACATCATCGGCACGGGCACGGTGGATGCCGATGGCAATTTTACCGTTCCACTTTCCACACCACAGACCGATGCGCAACAACTGCAAGTGATCCAGACCGACGCGGAAGGCAATCCCTCGGCGCCGGTCAACGTCACCGCACCCGATCTGACCACGCCGGTCGCCGTGACCGATGTGAGCATTTCCGCCAATGGCGCCGTAGTTTCCGGCGCAGGTCAGATCGGCGCCACCGTTACTGTCACTGACACCAATGGGACCGTGCTGGGAACAGCTTTGGTCGGCAGCAACGGCCGGTTCGAAGTCACCCTGTCCTCGCCACAAACCAATGGCCAGAATCTCAGCGTTGTGCAGACCGATGGCTCGCCCTCGGGCTCGCCGGCAGTTCCAGTTGAAGCGCCGGATATCCAGGCCCCCACTGCCCCTTCCAATCTGGCGCTGAATGCAGGCGGCACTGAACTGAGCGGCACAGGCGAGCCCGGTGCCACGGTGTCGGTCAAGGATTCGGCCGGCAATGTGCTGGGCACCGCAATCGTCGACGGCAGCGGCGCCTTTACAGTGCCGCTGAACAGCCCGCAGATCGATGGCCAACAACTGCAAGTGAGCCAATCGGATGGCGTGAACGTCTCCCCCAACACGCCGCTGACCGCAGCGGACACCACCGCGCCGCTGGCGCCGGACAATGTCGTGCTCGCCAGTAACGGCGTGACCTTGACCGGCACCGGGCAAGCGGGCAGCACCGTAACCGTCAGCGCGCCCGACGGCACGGTGCTCGGCACTACGGTGGTCGCCAGCGACGGCAATTTCAGCGTCAACCTGAGTCCGGCTCAGCTCGACGGTCAGGTGTTGAGTGTGATCCAGACCGATGCGAGCGCCCTGCCCTCGCCCGCCACACCGGTCACTGCACCGGACATCACCGCCCCACCTGCACCGAGCGGTCTGCTCATCGATCCGGCGGGTGCCACGGTCACCGGCACCACGCAGCCCAATAACACGGTGCAGGTGCTGGATGCCGACGGCAACGTCATCGGCACCGCAACCGCTGACGGCACGGGCGCCTTCACGGTCAACCTCGATACGGCGCAGACCAATGGCGAAGCCTTGCAAGTCGTGGCGTCGGACGGCGCCAACAGTTCGCTTCCCGGCAGCGTCACTGCGCCGGACAGCACCCCGCCGGCGCCAGTCAGCGATCTCGCGCTCAATCCCGCCGGCACGCAGGTCTCTGGCCTTGCCGAACCGGGCACCACGGTCACCGTCAGCATTGCCGGCGGTGGCGCTGTGCTGGGCACCACGACGGCCGATGCGGACGGCCGCTTCGTCGTGACCCTCAGTCCACCGGCCGAGCCTGGCGGCAATCTGGAAGTCATCAGCACTGACGGCGGCGGCAATGATTCGCCCGTTGTGCCGCTGGCAGGACTGGACGGTACCCAGGTCGCGACCCCGACCGATCTGGCTTTGAGTGCCGATGGTTTCACCCTGACCGGCGCCGGTACGCCCGGTTGCACCGTGACGGTGACCAGCAGCAGCGGCACGGTGCTCGGCTCCGGGCTGATCAACAGCTTCGGCCGCTTCACCCTGTTGCTCAGTAGCAAACAGATCAATGCGCAAGTCCTCCAGGTGACGGCCACCAGTCCCGACGGTGACGTGTCGATTCCGGGCACGGTGACGGCGATCGATGGCACGGCGCCGGACGCGGTGACCAATCTGGCGCTGAATGCCAACGGCACGACACTCACAGGACGCGGAGAGGCCGGGGCGACGGTCACTGTCACCGACGCCACAGGTACCGTGCTCGGTACTGCACTGGTCGCCAGCAATGGCACGTTCAGCCTGACGCTGACGCCGGCACAACTTAATGGCCAGGCGCTTACCGCGATCCAGAGCGATGCCGCCGGCAACCTGTCGCAACCCGCTGGCATCATTGCCAGCGATCTGCAACCGCCCGCCGCAGCGACTGGCGTCAGCATCAATGACGTCGGCACCGTGGTCAAAGGCCAGGGCGAAGCCGGCAGCACCGTGACCGTGCGCGATGCCGCCGGCAATGTTCTGGCCACCGGCGTGGTCGATCAGAGCGGCAATTTCCAGGTCACCTTGCCCAATGCGCAGAACACCGGCGAAACCCTGCAGGTCACTCTGACCGACGCCAATGGTAACGCCTCGACTTCCACTGGCGTGATCACCGTCGACGGCACCCCGCCGGCCGCCGTGCAGAATCCACTGATCAGCGCCGATGGCAGCACCCTCAGCGGCACGGGTGAAGCTGGCGCGACGGTCAATGTCACCACCGCCAACGGCACCTTGCTCGGCAGTGCCGTGGTTGGCGCGGACGGCGCGTTCAGCGTGACCCTGGCGCCAGCGCCGACCAACGGCGAGGCGTTGGCGATCAGCCAGACCGACCCTGCCGGCAATGTCTCGCCGTCGACCAGCGTCAACGCACCCGACATCAGCCCACCAGCTGCACTGACCCAAGTCGCGGTGAATGCTGACGGCGTCACCGTCACTGGTCATGGCGAGCCAGGCGCCACGGTGTCTGTGCGCAGCGCCGACGGCACCTTGCTCGGCACCGCGCAGGTCGGCAGTGGCGGCGCGTTCACTGTCACCCTCAACGCAGCACAACTGAATGCCGAAGTGCTGACCGTCACTCAGGAAGATCCGCCGGGCAACGTTTCGACGGCGGTTGAAGTCATCGCCGCGGATCTGACCGCCCCGGCGATTCCGAGCGCATTGACCCTCAATGCTGCCGGCGTGCAACTGTCGGGCAACGCCGAGGCCGGCAGCACGGTGACCGTGCGCGACAGTCAGGGCAATCTTCTCGGCACCACCACGGCGGCCGCGAACGGCACTTTCCAGATTACCCTCAACAGCCCGCAAACCAATGGCCAGTCGCTGAAAGTGACGGCCACCGATGCGGCAGACAATCCGTCGGCCCCGGCAATCCTCAATGCGGTCGATAGCACGGCGCCGTTGGTGGCGAGCGATCTGGCGGTCAGCGCCAATGGTGCCACCCTGACCGGCATCGGCGAGGTCGGCGCCAGCGTGGAAGTTCGCGATGCCGGAGGTGTTTTGCTGGGTACCGCGACCGTTGCCAGCAATGGCAATTTCAGCGTCACGTTGTCCCCGGCTGCGGTGGCTGGATCGAATCTTTCCGTGGTGCAGATCGATGCTGCCGGCAACACCGGACCGGCAGCGCCGGTGACTGCACCGGGCAATCTGGCGGAAAGCGCACCGACAAATCTGGCCCTCAGCGCCGACGGCCTGACCCTGACCGGCTCGGCCACCGCCGGCAGCACCGTGAGCATTCGCAATGCCTCGGGCGTGTTGCTCGGCAGCGCGCTGGTGGCGGCCAATGGCACTTTCAGCGTCACCCTCAACGCCGCGCAACTCAACGGCGAACAGCTGTCTGCCGTGGCGACGTCGAGCACCGGTATCAATTCATCCCCGACCGACTACACCGCTGCCGATATCGCCGCGCCAACGCCGCTCAGCGAACTGAGCCTGGCACCGAACGGCACGGCCCTGACCGGGCGCGGTGAAGCCGGCGCCACGGTGACCGTGCTCGGCACCGGCGGAGTGGTTCTCGGCAGCGCCGTGGTGGCGGCCAATGACACGTTCAGCGTCACCCTCAGCCCGGCACAGACCTCTGGCCAGACTTTGAGCCTGAGCCAGGCCGACGCCGCCGGCAACGAATCCAACAGCGTCAACCTGATCGCCCCGGATCTGATCGCGCCCAATGCGCCGGCGGCGCTGGTGGCAAGTGCTGACGGCACCCTGCTGTCGGGTACCGGTGAGGCCGGCACCACGGTCAACGTGTACAACGCCGCCGGAGCGCTGGTCGGGACCGGCACCGTGAGCATCGACGGCACGTTTGCGATCACCCTGACCACGCCGCAAGCCAATGGCCAGGCGCTGACCGTGTCGCTGACGGATTCGGCGGGCAACACCTCGACAGCCACGCCGTTCACTTCGGTCGACAGCACACCGCCAGCGGCCGTTTCGCAACTGAGCATCGGCGGCGACGGCGCAAGCCTGACCGGGCGCGGCGAACCCGGCGCGCAAGTCCGGGTCATCGACAGCGACGGCAACGTGCTTGGCACCGCCGTGGTCAGCGCGACCGGTACCTTCACCCTGCCACTGAACCCGGCGTTGACCAATGCCGAAGTGATCACCGTGGTTCAGGCCGACGCAGCGGGCAACGACTCGCCGGCAGTGAACCTGACCACGCCGGACTTCACCCCGCCTGATCCACTGGACAACGTCGATATCAACTCGTCCGGCGCGTTGGTCATCGGTACTGGCGAACCCGGCGCGACCGTGACCGTGCGCGATGCCAATGGCACCTTGCTCGGCACCAGCGTGGTACTCGGCGACGGCACCTTCAGCGTCACCCTCAATCCGCCGCAGATCAATGAACAGATCCTCAGCGTGCAGCAGGCCGATCCACCCGGCAACGTCAGCGCGCCGGTGTCGATCACCGCACCGGATCTGACCCCGCCAGCGACGCCGGCCGATCTGCAACTGAATGCCGATGGCGACACCCTCACCGGGACCGGCGAAGTCGGCGCCATTGTCCGCGTGACATCCGCAGACGGTACCGAGCTGGGCACCGGCACCGTGGGCAGCGATGGCCGTTTCCAGATCACCGTGACTCCGGTGCAAACCAATGGCCAAGCGCTGTTCGTGGTGTTGGCGGATGCAGCCGGCAATGCCTCGCCTGCCGGCACGCTGAGCGCACCGGACAGCACGCCTCCTGCAGCACTGACCGATGTCGAGATCGACGCCAGCGGCAGCCTCATCACCGGCTCCGGTGCGGCTGGCTCGCAAGTGGTCGTCACCAACGCGGTGGGCACCATCGTCGGCACCGGCACCGTCGCGGCCGATGGCAGTTTCAGCGTCATCCTCGATCAGCCTCTGCTCAACGGTGAAGCCTTGTCGGTGATCCAGCGCGATGTGGCGGGCAACCCTTCTCCGATCGTGCCCGTCACTGCGCCGGACATCACCCTGCCCGCTGCGCCCACCGGCCTCGTTCTCGCGCCCGACGGCGTGACATTGACCGGCAGCGGTGAAGCCGGCGCCACGGTGCGTGTACTGAGCGCGACTGGCACTGTGTTGGGCTCGGCAACCGTGGCCGGCAATGGCTCGTTCAGCGTGACCCTCAATCCGCCGCAAGTGAACGGCGAGCTGTTGAGCGTCAATCAGACCGATCTGGCATCCAACACATCGCCGACAGCGCCCGTGCAAGCGGGCGATATCACCGATCCCCTGGAGGTGGCCGACCTCAATGTCAGCCAGGACGGCTTGACCGTCACCGGTACTGGCGAGCCCGGAGCGACCGTCACCGTGCGAGACGGCGCGGTGGTGCTCGGCACGGCGACGGTGGCCGCAGATGGCAGCTTCAGCGTCACCTTGTCTTCGGCGCAACTCGATGGCCGCGCGCTCTCGGTAGTGCAAGCCGACGCGCAAAACAACCAGTCCGAGCCCGTACTGGTCGACGCGCCGGACAGCACTGCACCGATCGCACCGACGGTGACATCGCTGACCGGCGCCGGCACCTTGCTCGCCGGAACCGCCGAAGCCGGCAGCACCGTGACTGTGCTGTCCGCCACCGGCACCGTGCTCGGCACGGCGGTGGCATTGGGCGACGGCACCTATACCGTTACGCTGAATCCGGCCCAGGCCAATGGTCAGTTGTTGTCAGTGATCGCGACGGATGAGGCGCAAAACGCATCGCCAGTGCTGCTCTACCCGGCGGCTGATACTACCGCTCCAGATGCCGTCACCGGTCTGACCATCAGCGGCGATCTGAGCCAGCTCGCCGGTCGTGGCGAAGCCGGCGCGAGTGTCGAAGTGACCGATGCGCTGGGCAATATCGTCGGCACCGGCACAGTGGCCGCCAACGGTACGTTCCTGATCGATCTGGCGCCGGGCATCACTGCCGGCCAGGTGCTGACGGTGAATCAGATCGACGTGGCGACTAACATTTCGGCAGATGCCAGCCTGATCGTTCCGGCCGTTCCGGCCCCGGATGCTCCAGCCAATCTGGCGCTCACGGCCGATGGTCTGACGCTGACCGGCACTGCGGCCATTGGCACGATCATCAATGTCTACGCGCCGGACAACAGTCTGATCGGCACCGGCGTCACCGGCGCGGATGGCACGTTCAGCGTCGTGCTGACGCCCGCGCAAACCAACGGCGAAAGCCTCGAAGTCACCGCCAACACTGCGTTGGGTGGCGCCTCGCTGCCGACTGAAATCACCGCAGGTGACACCTCGGCGCCGGCGCCACTCAGCGATCTGGCGGTCAACGCCAACGGCACTTTGGTTACCGGTCGCGGCGAAGTCGGCGCGTCAGTGACCATCACCGGCGCTGGCGGCGTGGTGCTGGGCAATGCGACGGTTGGCGCCAATGGCACTTTCAGCGCACAGCTCAATACGCCGCAGGTCAACGGTCAGGTGCTCAATGCGACACAGACCGATGCGGCCAACAACACCTCATCCGGTCTTAACGTAACTGCGCCCGATATCACTCCCCCGGCCGCTCCGACAGCACTGGTCCTCAGCGGTGCCGGTCTGGTGCTCGGCGGGCTCGGTGAAGCCGGCGCCACCGTCACTGTTCGCGGTGCGGGTGGCGCGGTGCTGGGCACTGCGACGGTGGCGGGCAATGGCTCGTTCTCGGTGACCTTGTCCTCCGCGCAACTCAACGGCCAGCAACTCAGCGTCACGCAGAGTGATGCGGCGGGCAACGTTTCGCCGGTTACCAACCTCAGCGTCGCCGATACCACCGCGCCAGCGCCGCTGAGCAATGTCAGCTTGAACGGTACTGGCCTGGCCGTCAGCGGCACGGGTGAGGCCGGCGCGACCGTCAGCGTGACCAACGCAGCCGGTACCGTCCTCGGCACCGCTGTGGTCAATGCTGGCGGCACCTTCACCGTGCAACTGTCCAGCGCGCAACTGAATGGCCAACAGCTCAACGTCCAACAGGCCGACCCGACGGGCAATCTGTCGCCGGTCTTCAACCTGACGGCCACTGACGTACAGGCGCCGATCGCGGCCAGCGGTCTGACGCTCGCTGCCAACGGTCTGACCCTGAGCGGTACGGGCGAAGCCGGTGCGACGGTCAACGTCTACGGCCCCGGCGGCGCGCTGATCGGCACCACCACCGTGGGCAGTGGCGGTACGTTCAACTTCAACCTGAACACCGCGCAACTCGACGGGCAGCTGTTGACCGTGCGTCTGGTCGACCCGGCCGGCAATCTGTCGCCCAACGCCAGCCTGACAGCGCCGGACATTACCGCCCCCGGCGCGCCGACCGGCGTCAGCGTCAATGGCAGCGGCACCGTGCTCACTGGCGTCGGCGTGCCCGGTTCGACCATCAGCGTGCTCGGCGTCGGTGGTGCGGTGCTCGGCACCGCGACCGTCGCCGCTAACGGCAGTTTCTCCGTGGCACTAGCCTCAGCGCAGATCAACAGCCAGGTACTCAGCGTCACCCAGGCCGATCCGAGTGGCAACGTATCGGCAGCGGCGACCGCGACGGCGCCAGACCTGACACCGCCCGCTGCGGCAACGGCGCTGCTGGTCGGTGCCGATGGCCTGACCGTCACCGGTACCGGTGAAGCCGGTGCAACCGTGACCATCAAGTCGGCCAGCGGCGCCGTTCTGGGCACCGCCACGGTCAACAACCTCGGCGTGTTTACCGTCACCCTGAGCAGTGCGCAGATCAACGGCGAAAACCTCACCGTCAATCTCAGCGACGCTCGCGGCAACGTTTCGGTGGCCGCCAACGTCATTGCGCCGGACGTCGACGTCAACGCGCCAGTGATCGCCAGCGATAACCTCACCGTTGGCACCGTCACCCTGGCTCCGGTCACCGCCTCGCAGACCTTCAACGACTCGTTCACCACGCTGCTGGCCGGATTCTCGAAAACCTTCACCTTCACCGTCGCCGGCGGCACGCGTCTTGATCCGACCCTGACGCTGACCACCAGCAGTCTGATTTCGCTGATCGATGGCGTGGTCTATACCCTGCAAGTCAAGGATGCCAGCGGTAACTGGGTGACTCTGGATGTCAACGGCAGCGGCGGTCTGCTCGACCTGATCGCGCTCGCCGGCCAGGGCGTGCGGGTCGACATCGGTAACCTGCTGTCAGGCGATTATCGACTGACGGTTTCGAGCACCGGCATCGGCGTGCTGACCACGGTCAATACCCAGCTGCAACTGGATGTCAGCAGCCTGACCCAGTTCAACGGCATTGCCGGGCCAGCGGTGACCGGCAACGTCATCACCAACGTCGGCGTCGATGGCACGGCCGATCAGACCGGCCCGGACAACGGCGCGCAATTGCAGATCTTCAAGAACGGCGCCTGGGTCAGCGCTGGGGCCGGCACCACGGTGCAAGGGTTGTACGGCACGCTGACCATCGACGCCAATGGCAACTACAGCTACAAACCGAACGGCAGTGTTGGCAGCGTCGGCAAAGTCGACGTGTTCAACTACCAACTGGTGCACCCGAACGGTTTGAGCGACACCGCCAATCTGTACGTGCGCATCGACAGCCCGCAAGCCAGCGAAGTGTGGAACGATGCCAACCTTGGCAGCCCGGCGCTGGTGGTGGATGCCACGCCAGACGTCGCCTCGACTGACGTCACCCTGATCAACCGCGAAGTCACCACCAACTCTGCCCTCGGCACCTTCAATGTGCTGCTGGGCGGCGGCAGCGGTAACTACAACACCGTGGTCGCGGCCGATACCGTCAGTGACCTGACCGTGGTGGTCAATTCGAGCAACCTGTTGGCGCTGCTCGGTTCGATGACGGTGGGCCTGTACAAGCTCAACACCGCCACCAACCAGTACGTGCTGGTCAAGAGTTACGGCGGCAACGCGCTGGTCAATCTCGGCGGCGGCAACTACGGGATCAAGTTCGACGACCAGACCGCCGGCAGTTATCAGGTGCGGGTGGCAGTGGGCGGCCTCGGCCTGCTGACCAGCGTCAACACCAGCCTGATCAACGTCGCGACCTACAACAATCAGTTCGTGGTCGGCGGCTACACGCCGGTATCGGGCAATCTGCTCACCGACACCGCTGGCGGCGGCGCCGATGTGTTGGGCTCGGTCTACACCTTGCTCAGCGTGCTGGTCGCCGGCAGTTACGTTGCGCCGGGTTACAACGGCGTCTCGCTGGTCGGTAACTACGGCACCCTGGTGGTCCAAGCCAACGGCAACTACACCTACACGCTCAAGGCCGGGCTGACCGATGCGGTGATCGGCCAGGAAGATACCTTCACCTACCAACTCACCCACCCCAACGGCACGGTAGACACCGCGACGCTGACCATCGACCTGAACAAGGCCGGCGCATTTGCCAGCACCGCTTTCTCGGCCCTCGCCAGTGATGACCTCGGTCTGGCCCATGCCACTGGCAGCGACTTGATCCAGGGCACCGAGGGCAACGACACCCTCGACGGCTCGCACGGTGGCGCCGTGACCCTGCAAGGTGGCGGTGGCGACGACACGCTGATCATCGCCGATCAGCAGTTCACCTCGGTGGACGGCGGCAGCGGCACCGATACCCTGCTCTGGGCCGGTGGCGACGTGTCGATCAACCTCGGCGATCTGCAGAGCAAGATCCACAACGTCGAAATCCTCGACCTCAACCATTCCAGTGCGGTTGCGCTGACATTGAATCTCGGCGATCTGCTGGCGATTACCTCTTCGGACAACAACACCCTGCTGATCAAGGGTGACGACAGGGACAGCGTGCACATGACCGATGGCTGGGTCGCCGATGGCACGCAACAGGCCGACGGCATCGACTATGTTCAATACACGGCACAGGAGGATCCGAGCCACCACTTGTGGGTGCAGAACGGCATTCAAGTGGTTTGAAACAAGACATCAAACGTCGGTCTCTCAACAGTAAGGGAAGTCTGTGGAGTCAGTTTTTCGCCAGAAATGGCCGGTGGTCCTGTTGACCATCGGCCTCTACCCCGCGTTCACCGTCGGCGTTCGCGCTGACGACAACCTCGACAGCAGCTTGCGCAGCATCAGCCCGTCGCAACTGCAACAACCTGCAGGCAATGACAATCGTCAGCGCCCTGCCCCTGCTTCAAAAACGGCCGCCAACGCGGATACTTTGGGGCTGGAACAAGCGGTCAGGCTGGCCGTGGACTGGCACCCACGCATCGGCGAGGCCATCGGCACCCTGTTCCAGCAAGGCGAAGGGGTCAACGTCGCCGAGTCCGGTTATTACCCGCAGGTCACCGGCGGCATCAAGGGTGGCTACACCAGCGGTTACGGCAGCGATGCCGGCAGCCAGTCGGTGAACATTTCCCTCAAACAGATGCTGTATGACTTCGGCAAGGTTTCCAGTTCGGTCGACGCCGCCCGCGCCCGGGTGGCGCGCAGTCAGGCCGGGATTCTGCTGGCGATCGACGACATCGCCCGCGACACCGCCAGAGCCTACATCGAAGTGCAGCGTTATCAGCGTCTGCTCGAGGTTGCCCGTGAACAGATTCAGGGCATCGGCGGCATCGTCGACCTGGCCAAGCAACGCAGTGACATGGGCGCCAGCACCCGCTCCGATATGGTCCAGGCGCAGTCCCGCGCAGAAGGCGCGACGGCGACGTTGCAGGAATTCAAGGCGCAATACGCACGCTGGCAAGCGACCCTGACCAGTCTGCTCGGACGGCGCACGCCGCCGGCGGTCAGCGACGCCGCCGCGCCTACGCTAACCCAGGCCTGCGACGCCTCGCAGATCTCCGACACCCTGCCCGCCGTTCTCCAGGCAGCTGCGCAACGCACCCAGGCCCAGGCCGAGCTGGCCCAGGCCAAAGCCGAGGCCTACCCGACCCTGTCGCTGCAACCCTCGGTCAACCAATATCTGGATGACCACTACGACGATCAGAACTCGCGCGCCGATCGCACCCAGGTCGGGATCTTCCTCAACCTCGAAGTGCCGATCTATCAGGGCGGTGCGATCAGTGCGCGCAGCCGCGCCGCCGGGCATGCACTGACCGCAGCGGACTCGGCCGAAGACTTCGCCCGTCTGCAAGCGCGCCAGGGTCTGGCCGAAGCCCAGGCGCAAACCTCGGGCCTGAACCGGCGGCTGCGCTCGCTGGAATTTCGCCAGACCAGCATCACCGAGGCGCGCATGTTGTATGGCCGCCAGTATCTGGAACTGGGCACGCGGCCGCTGCTCGACCTGCTCAACGCCGAGCAGGAAATCCACCAGTCGCGCTTCGATCTGGTCAACACCCAGGCTGATCTGCAACGTCTGCAGATCGACTGCTTCTACAACAGCGGTGCGATTCGCCGGGTCTTCGGCATCGACCACAGCGCCATCCAGAATGTCGAGATCCTGCCATGACCGATGCCAGCATCACTGTTCCCGAACCCGCTGCTGCCGAAGCTCGCGAAGATTATTCGCCATGGCTGGAAGCGGTGTTGAAGGTCGCCCGCCACTACCGACTCGACGTCTCGCCGGAAAGCGTGCGCCTGGCCTCGGTGCACAGCGAAGGCCGCGTCGAAGAAGTGGTTCGGCACATGGCGCGTCAGGCCGGTTTGAGCGTGAAATTCGCGGCATTCGACAACAAGAGCCTGAGCCGCTGGCGCACGCCGCTGGTGGTGCAACTGCGCGACGGTCAGGTCGGCGTGCTCGAAAGCATCGGCGAAACCGGCGAGCTGGGCATCTGCTTCAGTGGCGACCAGGGTTTGCAGAGCCGCATGGAGGCTGGCGCGCTCGCCGAGCAGGCATTGCGCACGGTGATTCTGCGTCCGACGCAACCGGTGGCCGACGTGCGCACCAACGATTACATCAAGCCCTACGACGAGCACTGGTTCCGCCGCATCGTCCTCACCGATCTGCGGCCTTACAGCCAAGTGATGATCGCCTCGCTGGTGGCCAACCTGCTGGGCATGGCCGGGGTACTGTTTTCCATGCAGGTGTACGACCGGGTGATTCCGGCCGAGTCGCTGCCGACCCTGTACGTGTTGTTCGGCGGGGTGATGCTGGCGCTGCTGTTCGATTTCGTCATGCGCATCCTGCGTCTGCGCATCACCGATGTGCTGGGCAAACGCGCCGACTTGCGCGTCTCCGATCTGGTCTTCGGCCACGCCCTGCGCCTGCGCAATTCCGCGCGGCCGAAATCCACCGGCTCGTTCATTTCGCAGTTGCGCGAGCTGGAGCAGATCCGCGACCTGATCACCTCCAGCACTGCCACGGCACTGGCGGACATGCCGTTTTTTCTGCTGTTCCTGCTGGTGTTCTATTTGATCGGCGGGCCGCTGGTGCTGATTCCACTGGTGGCGCTGGTGTTCATGTTGCTGCCCGGGATCATTGCGCAACCGCGTCTGGCGCGACTCGCCAATGCGTCGATGCGTGAAGCGGCGCTGCGCAACGCCATGCTGGTGGAAAGTATTCAGGGCCTCGACGACATCAAGGCGCTGCAGGCCGAGCAGCGTTTCCAGCAACAGTGGAATCAGTACAACGCCGCCTCCGCGGACAGCAGCCTGCGCCTGCGCACCTTGACCAACAGCCTGGTGGCGTGGACGCAGAACGTACAAGGCGGAGTGTTCGCGGTGGTGATCGTGTTCGGCGCGCCAATGGTGATTGCCGGCGACCTGACCACCGGCAGTCTGGTCGCGGCGTCGATTCTGTCGTCGCGGATGATGGGGCCGATGGCGCAACTGACCCACGTGCTCACCCGATGGCAGCAGGCCAAGGTCGCGCTCGAAGGCTTGAACCGGATCATGCAGATGCCGGTGGATCATCCCGAAGGCAGCCAGCGCGTGCACTTGCCGGCGATTCGCGGCGACTACCGCCTGCGTCAGGCCAGCTTCCGCTACAGCGAGGAATCGACCCCGGCGCTCAACAACATCGACCTGAGCATCCGGCCCGGCGAGCGCATCGCCCTGCTCGGCCGCAACGGCGCCGGCAAGTCGACGCTGCTGCAAGCGCTGGGCGGCGCGATGGATCTGAGCAGCGGTGAAACCACTCTGGACGGCATCGCCCTTGCGCATCTGGATCCGGCCGACCTGCGCCGCGATGTCGGCCTGCTCTCGCAACAGGCGCGACTGTTTCACGGCACCTTGCGCGACAACATCACCCTCGGCGCCGGTCAGGCCAGCGATCAGGAAATCATCGCCGCGTTGACTGTCACCGGTGCGCTGGACTTCGTTCGGCAGCTGCCCAAAGGCATGGATCATCTGGTACTCGAGGGCGGGTTAGGTTTGTCTGGAGGTCAGCGTCAAAGCCTGTTGCTGTCGCGCTTATTGATCCGCCAGCCACAAGTGCTGCTGCTCGACGAACCGACAGCCGCGCTGGATGACGTCACCGAGCGGCTGCTGCTGGAAAAACTCGCGACCTGGACCCAGGGCCGAACGCTGGTGGTTGCCACGCATCGGGTCAGTGTGTTGCAACTGGTCGAGCGGATCATCGTTCTCGACAATGGACGCATCGTCATTGACGACCACCGCGACGCGGCACTTGCGCGGTTGCGCGCACCGGGCAAAGGAGTGGCGGTATGAAGCCGATGATGACCGACGTGCCGGACCCGATGTCCTACCTCGACGGCCGCGATGAGCGCGCACTTGCCGGTGGCGCAAAGGTGATCTGGGGTTGCGCGCTGATGCTCGCCTGCTTCATTGCCTGGGCGGCGTGGTTTGAAATCGTCGAGGTCTCGACCGGCACCGGCAAAGTGGTGCCCAGCTCGCGCGAGCAAGTCATTCAGTCGATGGAGGGCGGCATTCTCGAGCAGCTCAATGTCAGCGAAGGCGCTTTGGTCGAGCGCGGGCAGATCCTCGCGCAACTGGACCCAGTGAAGAACCAGTCCAACGTCGGCGAAAGCGCGGCCAAGTACCGCGCGGCGCTGGCCAGCGTCAACCGCTTGCAGGCAGAGGTCAGCGAAAAGCCCCTGACCTTCGACGCCTCGCTACAAGAGTTTCCTGATCTGATCCGCGCCGAAACCGAGCTCTACCAGACCCGGCGCAAAGGTCTGGCGGAAACCCTCGACGGCATTCAGAGCTCGCTGAAACTGGTACGTAGCGAACTGGCGATCACCGAGAATCTGGCGAAAATCGGTGCCTCGAGCCGAGTTGAAGTGCTGCGACTGACCCGTCAACGCTCGGAGCTGGAATTGAAGGCCACCGAAGCCCGCTCCGATTACATGGTCCGCGCCCGCGAAGACCTGGCCAAGGCCAACGCCGAAGCGCAGATGCTCGAAGCGGTGATCCGTGGGCGCACCGATTCACTGTCGCGCCTGACCCTGCGCTCGCCGGTGCGCGGCATCGTCAAGGACATCGAGGTCAGCACGATTGGCGGCGTCATTGCGCCCAACGGCCAGGTCATGCAGATCGTGCCGCTCGATGAACAACTGCTGATCGAGACGCGCATCTCGCCGCGCGACATCGCCTTCATTCACCCGGGCCAGGCGGCGAAAGTGAAAATCACCGCCTATGACTATTCGATCTACGGCAGCCTCGACGGCGAGGTGGTGACGATCTCGCCGGACACCATCCAGGACGAAGCCAAGCCGGAAATCTTCTACTATCGCGTGTTCATCCGCACTGCGTCGGATGAACTGCGCAACAAGGCCGGCAAACGCTTCGCCATCGTGCCCGGGATGATCGCCACGGTGGACATCCGTACCGGCGAAAAAACCGTGCTCGACTACCTGATCAAACCACTCAACCGCGCCCGCGAAGCGTTGCGCGAACGCTGATCAGCGGCTGGCCAGTTTGGTCGCTGGTGGCGCTGTGGGGGTGATGCTGGCCTGATAGCGCGACCACTCGCGATTGATCTCCGCGTACGGCAAAAAGATGCTTACGCGCGGTTGATCGAGCAAGTCCTTGCGCTTGAGGCGGCTGACATCATCGCGGGTGAGAAACGCCACGTTGATGCCAACCACTTTGCCATCGGCAGAAAACACCGGCCCGCCGGACATGCCTTTGGCCAGCGCGCCATTGTGGGTGCCGTAAAGCACATTGCCCTCTTTGACGTCGAGGCGAACCATCGCCGGCAACGCCTGGCCGGTGCCCTTGACCGACATGTACAGCGAATTGAAGCCAACCGAAGTCAGCTCTTCGCCCGGCTTGTAGCCGCGCCACGCCGGCACGCTATTGGCCTTGTGGCGGAAGAACTGTACGTCTGCCTGCCCTTGGAAAACCGTGCCCGACAAGTAAGGAATGTGCTTCACCGTCACGGCGAAGTCTTCGTTCCATTGCACAGCCGAACCCATCAGCAGGTAAGGCAAAGGCGCGCCGGAGTGGACGACAAAGGCTTGGTCTAAAACAGGATCCTGAACAAAAGCGACTGGCATTCCATTGCACCCGCTGAGCAGCAACGACGCTGCAACAAGTGACTTGAGGGGGCGCATTTTCGGTACATCTTGAGGTGAGGAAAGGTGCTGCAATATGTCATTGCGCCATCACTTTTAGCAATAGGCTCAGCCTACCGCTTGTCGGCGTGCGATATAGTGAGTTAATGATTGGATCCAAGCAATTTCCCGGCAATGCACGCAATCAACAGCGAATGAACGCAAATGATCGCGATTGTCTTCAACCAGGTCGAGTGATCCCATGCTGACGAAGCTTGCGGTACAGGGTATTGCGGCTAATCCCCAGACGACGGGCAACTCGCGCGATATGCCAGTGTTCAGCTTCAATCAAGCTCAGCAGAGTTTGCCGTTCGGATACGCCCAGTGGATCGTCAACAGGTTGGTCGTCACTTGCGGGCAGTAACTCATGCACGTCCTCCAGCGTGACCCGGCCTTCCACTGCCAACGCCACCAACGTACGCAAACAGGTGCGCAGTTGCCGGACGTTGCCCGGCCAGGGCTGCGCCAGCAAGCGCTCTCGAACTCCCGATTGCAGCCGCACAGTGGCGCCCGCCGCTTCTTCGCGCAGCAGGCGGTCGAGCAGACGGCCCTTGTCGGAACGCTCGCGCAGCGGCGGCAGTTCCACGGCGAAACCGCCAATGCGATAGAACAGGTCCTCGCGCAGGCGTCCGTCGGCCACGCAGGCTGGCAGATTCTGGTGACTGGCGCTGATCAGGCGTACATCAAGCGGTCGCGGCGTTGCGCTGCCCAGCGGCACAACCTGGCGCTCTTCGAGCACGCGCAGCAGACGGGTCTGTAGCGCGAGGGGCATGTCGCCGATTTCGTCGAGAAACAGAATGCCGCCATGGGCCTGCTCAAGCTTGCCGACCATGCCGTCCTTGCGCGCGCCGGTGAAGCTGCCGCCGCGATAGCCGAACAGCTCGCTTTCAATCAGCGTCTCGGGGATCGCCGCGCAGTTGATCGCAACAAACGGCTGGCCGGCGCGCGAGCTGGCGCGATGCAGCGCTGCCGCAAAGGCCTCCTTGCCGGTGCCGGTTTCACCCTGCAGAAACACCGGCACGTCACGCTCCAGTACACGCAACGCGCGAGCGAATCCGCGTTGCAGGCGCGGGTCTTCCAGGCACACGCGCTCATCCTTGATTGGCGGGACAGGCGCAAGGGTCAACGGCGCGGAGCGGATCGGTTCGCGCAACTGGCCGTAGAACAAGCGCCCGTCGGCCAGGCGCATCGGCCAGCAGACGTGCGCCTGAGCACTGGCCTGCTCGAGCAACTGCTCCATCGGCGTTTCCAGCAGCATCGTCAACGACTGCCCGACCATCTGCTCGCGGCTCAGGCCCAACAGATCGAGCGCCGCCGCATTCACCGAACAGATCCGCGCACTCTCATCGAAGCTGAGCAGGCCTTCACCCAGCAGCCCGACAAACCCGGCGTCGGGATGAAACCGCAGCAAATAGCGCTGCGGATCGTGGCCAAGGAAAAAACAGCTCTCGATCAACCTGGCCGACAGATTGGTCAGGGCCATGGCCTTGAAGCGTTGCTCAAGGCTGCTTTCCTCGCGCACGGAGGACAGGTTGAGCACCGCGAGCAACTCACCGCTGGCGTCGAATATCGGGCTGGCCGAACAGGTCAGGCCGACGTGCTGGCCACGGAAATGCTCGTCGCGGCGAATGGTCACGTGCTGGCGCTCGACCAGGCAGGTGCCGACGCCGTTGGTGCCCTCGTGCTCCTCGCTCCAGACCGAGCCGAGCCACAGCCCGGAGCGCTGGAACTCGCCGCGTTCGGCTTCGTTGAACACGCTGTCGATCGCCACGCCGCGCGCATCGGTGAGCAGCACGACATGGCCGTCACGTCCCAGCTGCTGGTGCAGGCTGTTCATCTGCCAGTGCGCAACGGAAATGATGTGTTCCAGCGGCGCACGGTGTTCGCGCAAACGCGCCTGTTCGAGCACATCCGGCGCGCGGCGGCTGGCCGGATCGAGCTGGTATTGATCCAGGCAACGCCGCCACGAACGGGTGATCGCCAGGTCTGCCGCCGCGCTGTGGCTGGCAACAGAGCCCTGCACGGCTTGCAGTACCTGGCGCGCGTGGGCGTTGATCGAGGCCGGTTTCATTGTTGTTGTTCTCCGCTTCGGTGAAGACACGGGTGTGTCCGCAGCTTAGATGAAAAGCTCGTTGCGGGGGAATTTCGCGCCGAGTGACACAGTGTCATCCGCGATTCTCGAATTTGTGACATGTCGCCTGTGCCAAGCCTTGTCGGCCTTTGCATCAAACGCTCTGGCCCGCGCCTTTCAAGGAGATGGCCCAAGCCTTGCTCTGATGCCATGGCTTACCAAAACAACAAGATCGGGAGTGGCCCCATGAACATCGCTATTGAAACCCCTTTGCAATCGCCAACAGCGCAACTCGCCGCTTGGGTCGAACGCCTCGGCGGACGTCTGGCGCAACGAGATGTGGACGGCACGCTGGAGCTGTTTGCCGAAGAATGCCACTGGCGTGACTTGCTGCTGTTCAGTTGGAACCTCGTCACCCTGGAAGGCAAACCGGCGATTCGCGACATGCTCGAAACACGCCTTGAGCAGACCCGGCCCGAACGCTGGCAACTCGAAGGTGAAGCCACGCTTAGCGATGGCGTGCTTGAAGGCTGGATGAGCCTGGAAACCGACTCGGCGCGCGGCAAAGGCTATGTGCGCCTGAAAGAAGGTTTGTGCTGGACGCTGCTGACCACCATGCGCGAACTCAAAGGCTTCGAAGAACCCAGCGGCCGCCGCCGGCCGATGGGCGCGAGCCACGGCCATGCCCACGCTGACAAGCGCAACTGGCTGGAGCGCCGCCGCGATGAAGAAGCGGCGCTGGGCATCACCACGCAACCGTACTGCCTGATCGTCGGCGGCGGTCAGGGCGGGCTCGGCCTCGGCGCAAGGCTCAAACGCATGGGCGTACCGACGCTGATCATCGACAAAGCCGAACGCCCCGGCGATCAATGGCGCGGCCGCTACAAGTCGCTGTGCCTGCACGACCCGGTCTGGTACGACCACATGCCCTACCTGCCCTTCCCCGACCACTGGCCGGTGTTCACCCCGAAAGACCAGATCGGCGACTGGCTGGAGATGTACACCAAGGTCATGGAACTCAACTACTGGCCGCGCACTGAATGCCTCGGCGCTACGTTTGACGAAGAGACTGGCCGTTGGACCGTGGAGGTCCTGCGCAACGGCGAGCCCGTCACCCTGCAACCGACGCAACTGATCCTCGCCACCGGCATGTCTGGCGTACCGAATGTGCCGGTGTATCCAGGCGCCGAAAACTTCCAGGGCCAGCAACATCACTCCAGCCGTCACCCCGGCGGCGATGCGTGGAAAGGCAAGCGCGCAGTGGTCATCGGCGCGAACAATTCAGCCCACGACATCTGCGCCGATCTGGTGGAAAACGGCACCGAGGTGACCATGGTGCAACGTTCGAGCACGCACATCGTGCGTTCGGACAGCCTGATGGAACTGGTTTTCGGCGGGCTTTATTCCGAAGAGGCGCTCGAGTCGGGGCTGACCACGGACAAGGCCGACCTGCTGTTCGCCTCGATTCCGTACAAGGTCATGCCACAGTTTCATCGGCCGATCTTCGACGCGATCAAGGAGCGCGACAAGGACTTCTATGAACGCCTGAGCCGGGCGGGTTTCATGCTCGATTTCGGCGATGACGAATCGGGTTTGTTCATGAAATACGTACGCCGTGGCTCGGGTTACTACATCGACGTCGGCGCCTCGGAACTGATCGCCAACGGCACGATCAAGCTCAAGAGCGCGCCGGGCCTCGGTGTCGAACGCATCGAAGCGGATGCGGTGGTGCTCACCGATGGCAGCCGCTTGCCGGCCGATCTCATCGTTTATGCGACAGGTTATGGCTCGATGAACGGCTGGGCCGCGAAGCTGATTTCCCAGCAAGTCGCCGACAAGGTCGGGCGCTGCTGGGGCCTGGGTTCCGGCACCACCAACGACCCCGGCCCGTATGAAGGTGAACTGCGCAACATGTGGAAGCCGACCCAGCAGCAAAACCTCTGGTTCCACGGCGGCAACCTGCATCAGTCACGGCACTATTCACTGTATCTGGCGTTGCAGTTGAAAGCCCGTTTCGAAGGCCTCGACACCGATGTTTATCGCCTTGCAGAGCGCCATCATCTGGGCTGATTCCTCAAGTGGTCGTTCGTCGGTGCGCAGACCAAGCGCACCGGCGAACTGGAAAGTGCGTGCTAGGGTGTCTAGCCCAAGCACGTTTCAATCCAGGAAAAATGAGGAGGATTCATGCCACTTCATCCCATTCTGTTCATGGGCGGCTCCGGCGCCATCGGCCATCAGACGGCCCGCGCATTGCGCGCGGCGCATCCCGACGTCCCCTTGCTGATCGGCGGACGCGACCTCGCCAAGGCTGAGCAAACCGCCGAGCAAATCGGCAATGCCCAGGGTGTGGTCATCGATGCTCGCGCAGATGATCTGGGGCTGGGTGATCGCCCGGTCAGCGCCATCGCCCTGTTCTACATGGACCACGCCCTCGCCGGGCTGCGCTTTGCGCAAAAGCGCAAGGTGCCGCACTTGAGCATCTCTTCCGGCGTGTTCGAAATCGCCCCGCAGATCGCCAGTTTCATGCACACGCCTGACGCGTCGCCCATTGTCCTCGGCTACGAATGGATGGTCGGTGCCACCACCGTGGCAACGCTGCACCTCGCCAAGGCATTCGCCCGCGTGCACGACATCCACATCCATGCACTGGTCGACGAACAGGACGGCGGCGGCCCGACCGTGGCCGTCGATTTCGAGCACCTGAACAAAATGCTGCCCGCCGCGCTGACCCGCCGTGACGGCGAATTCATCTGGCGTGAAGGCGACGATGCCAAGGTCAGCTTCCGCGCCGTCGACGGCACCACCCTGCAGGGCGCCGGCTTCTCCTCCATCGACGTCACCGGCCTCGCCGCCGCCACCGACGCCCCGAACGTCGAGTTCAACCTCGCCAGCGGCGTCAGCTCGACCCGGCGTCAGGGCCAGCCGATGTCGACGGAAATACACATCGAACTTGAAGGCACGGATCACGATGGCCAGCCATTGCGCACCCGCCACGCCGTGGTTCACCGATCAGGCGCAGCAGCGTTGACCGGGCTCAGTGTGGCCATGTTGCTGGAGCGACTGGTTGGGCTGGATGGGCAAGTGCCGGTCAGGCCGGGGCTGTATTTTCCGTATCAGTTGCTGGAGGCACAGGTGTTTTTGCAGCGATTGAAAGAGGACGGTGGGGAGTTGATCGAACTGCTTGAGTGAGACCGCGCACAGGTCGCTCGACACTTGAACTGCTCGTTTGAGAGAGTACCGGTCCTGCCCGCCACTGCTCGCAAGGATTGATTGCCATGGATTGCATCCCCACGCTTTACACCCGCCGCTTGATCCTCACGCCGCTGCAACTGAGCGATGCAGCGGCGGTGCAACAATTGTTTCCGCAATGGGAGGTCGTGCGCTATCTCGACAGCCGCGTTCCGTGGCCGTATCCGGACGACGGCGCGCTTGTTTACGTCCGCGATGTCGCGCTCCCCGCGATGGCTGCCGCAAAGGAATGGCACTGGATGATCCGCACCCGCGTTCAGCCCGAGAGCTGCATCGGCAGTATCAGCCTGTTTGATCAACCGGGTAACCATCGAGGCTTCTGGCTCGCCCCTCAGTTTCAGGGCAACGGCTACATGCGCGAGGCCTGCAAGGTGATCAATGCCTTCTGGTTCGACACCTTGATGCGCCCATTGATGCAGGTGCCCAAGGCCGCCGCCAACCACGCTTCGCGCAAGATTTCCGAAGATGAAGGCATGCGGATGGTTGACAGACGGGACGGCCAGTTTGTGTCGGGGCCGATGCCTGTGGAGGTGTGGGAGATCACGCGCAGCGAATGGCTTGCCGAAGAAACAAACCGGTCAATTGATTGTTAGAGCCGATCAAGTGCTCAATCTTGCGTATATGCTGCTGTCTGCAAAATCAGGACAAGTACTCCCCAAACGTTCGAGACAGTAGAAATGATCTCCGATCCAGGAACACCAACGCTTGATCAACTGAAAGTATTTCTGACGGTTGTAGAAGTGGGCAGTTTTGCCGCTGCGGCCAGAAAACTGCATCGCGCGACATCGGTGGTGAGTTACTCCATTTCCAATCTGGAGATGCAGCTCGGGGTTTCACTGTTTGACCGCAAAACCACGCGCAAACCGCAACTGACGGAGGCAGGTCGAACCGTCCTGGCTGAAGCACGCACTATTACCAACGGCGTAAATGGGCTGCGCGCAAAAGTCTCCGGTTTGCTGCATGGGCTTGAAGCAGAAGTTCACCTCGCGCTCGATGTAATGCTCCCTGCCGAGCGAGTAGTCGATGCGTTAAGGACCTTCAGGGAAGAATTTCCTACCGTCACTCTGCACTTGCACATGGAAGCCTTGGGGGCAGTGACTCAACTGGTGATGGAGAAGAAAGCTGGAGTCGGCATCAGCGGTCCGCTGGACATTGGCCTGGACGGCATCGAGCGCATCGGCGTGGGCAGTGTTCAATTGATACCGGTCGCCGCGCCTGCACACCCGCTTGCAACCGAGTGTTCCAAATCCCCTGGCGCTGCCAGAGAGTTTGTTCAATTGGTGCTATCGGATCGTTCAACGCTTACGGGTGACAAGGACTTTGCCGTCGTGAGCACTCGCACTTGGCGACTGGCGGATCTGGGCGCCAAACACATGCTTCTCAAAGAGGGCATCGGATGGGGGAATATGCCGGTGCCCATGGTTCAGTCTGACCTGGACGAAGGACGCCTGGTCGAGCTTGATATGCCCGACTGTAAAGGCGGCACCTATGCCTTCGATGCGATTTATCGAACCGACTCGCCGCCCGGTCCGGCTGGGCAGTGGCTGATCAAGCGGTTCGGCGAACAGCTCTTGCCGACGTAAGCAATTCAGGGAAAAGAGCAAAAATCCGACAGCCTGAGCAAGGCTGCCGGAGAGATGCATGTCAAAAAGCAGGAAAGTTGAATTGTCGAAAGCGACTGACAACAACTGTTTATCCTCTTTTGATCCCCGGAGGCGCCATGACCGCATTTCGAAAATCCGACTTCCCTTTGAGCGAGGTTCGCCAGCATCTGGAAACCGGCCCCATCGTCCTGGTGACCTCCGCCTGGCAAGGTGAAACCAACATAATGACCATGGGTTGGCACATGATGATGCAGTTCTCCCCCGCCCTGTTTGGCTGCTACATCTGGAGTGCAAACCACAGCTACGAGCTGATCCACAACAGCCAGCAGTGCGTCATCAACGTGCCCACCGTCGAATTGGTGGACCAGGTTGTTGCCGTCGGCAACAGCAGCGGTGGCGCCATCGACAAGTTTGCCCAATTTGACCTCACAGCCGCCCCCGCAGAACGGGTAAAGGCGCCGTTGATCAAAGAGTGCTACGCCAATTTCGAGTGCAAGCTGTTCGACTCGAATCTTATCGGCGAGTACGGTCTGTTCGTATGGGAAGTGGTCAAGGCGCATGTGGCTACGTCGGTAAAAAACCCCAAAACCCTGCATTACCGCGGGCAGGGGAAATTTATGGTGGCGGGCGAAACCCTGGATTTGCGCGATCAATTCCGCCCACAGAATCTGTAATACGACACTAATAAAAAAGCCGGAATGTTCATTCCGGCTTATGCGTCAGCGCTCGGGATATAACACCATGCCCGCGTGGTACAGCACGTTATCTCGAAACTCTCCGTCTGCGGTAAAGCCAGTATCGTCCACATACTCGATGTGGTCGTCTTCCAGCCAGTAGCGCCCTTGATAAGCGCTTTTTTGCCGACCGCGAGCCTCGTCATATCGCCCTCCTGGCAGCAACTCATGGCGAATATGACCGTCGGCTGTCACCCACATGCCAACGTACTTGCCCTGATCGCCGGCTGGATTTGCCGTGGCGTTTTCTTGCGCATCAGGGGTTACGCGAATTTCGACATCGGACATTTTAGAACTCCTGTTTTCAGATCATAGTTTCCTGCCGTTCAGCAGGATTTGAAGCAAGAGTAAAAAGTCGCGGCGCGGTGCCGTTATGCAATTCCTGCGCAGGTTTTGCCCAATGCTCCAGGCGCTCGCAGAACGTCTAAGCGAAGGACTACGCGAACTTCTGCAAAGGAGAGAAGGCCCGCGCATCTTTCAGCGCCCGTGCCCACCAGGCCAGCTGGATCAACAACTGCGCCATCGAAACCCGTGCTTGCGCAAAGTGCTCCAGTCCGAAGCCTTGTTCGAGACGCTCGGCAATCTCAGCGAACTTCACATAGCCACCAACAGGCATGGCCTGCAGCTTCAACAACTCGCATCCAAGCTCGTCGACCTCATCCTCCCCGCCGGTCGTGGTGCCATAACCAACAAATGAACAAGGTCGTCCCTGGAGGTGTTCAGGCCAGCGCGCCATCAAGACTTTCAATCCATGCTGGTAACCAAGGTGACGTGCGGGCACCAAGACGATATAGGCATCTGCTGCCGCTAGCGCTCTCAAGCACACTCGACGACCGGGTTGTTCCGAAAAATCGTCTATAAATCTCAGGTCAAACGGCTCTACCACGCTCAACGCAAATTCGCTGCGGTCTTGCACCACGGCGGTAATCCATTGCACCAACGCCGTGTCTACGCCGTTGGACTGGTTGCTGTTATGGATCAGTACTAATTGCAGTGTGTGAGTCATTTCAGCCTCCGAGCAGCTATCAACATGGCAATGTTCTACGGTTAGAGAAAACAACGTGACAGCAAGAGCGCGATGGTTGGAAGTGGCCACTTCTTTGCTTGCAAAGTCGGCAACCGTTCCATATCGCGTTGGCAAAATATTAGGCGCGCGAAATGGTAGATAAACAGCCCGTGCCCAGGCACACGATTTATGACGTGAGTTCACATGCGACGACTGGATATCAATTGCTTCGCCGAGATGAGCGTGTTCGTTAAAGTGGTGGAACGCGGAGGTTATTCAGCGGCCGCAAGAGCTTGCGCGATAACCCCCTCTGCCGTGAGCAAGCTCATGACGCGCCTGGAAAGCCGTCTTGGCGCACGTTTGCTGAACAGGTCCACGCGCAAGCAACTGCTGACGCCAGAAGGAATGGCTTTTTACGAACGCAGCGTTGCCATACTGGCCGATCTTGATGAAGCGGAACGCGAAGCATCTGCCAGTTCTGCACCGCAGGGCGTGGTCAGAATCAGCTCTAATGTGGGTATCGGCCGCCAGCTTTTTCTTCCCATCATCAACTTGTTCATGAATCAACATCCTGGGGTCAGCGTCGAACTTTTCCTCACCGATGAGGTGGTCGATCTCATCGAAGCTCGTGCGGATATCGCCATACGCACCGGAGCGCTCAAGAACTCCAACCTTGTGGCGAAACGACTCGGGCAATCCAGAGGGCTGATCGTAGGATCTCCTGACTACCTGGCGGCCAAGGGCACTCCGCTGGTGCCTCAAGACCTTGCCGATCACAACTGTCTGGGTTTCACCTTTTCGCCTCCCGCCATGGAGTGGGCCTTGCTCGACGAGAGCGGCGAGCAACGTATGTACCCGGTAAAAGGCAATCTGCGCGTCAGCGATGGCGACGCCTTGCGTGAATTGACGGTGCTGGGCGCAGGGCTAGCCAGGCTGGGGTTCTGCCAGGTTGCAGATGACCTGGCTGCCGGAAGGTTGGTTTGCGTCCTGCAACCATTCGTGCCTGCAAGCGTCACGGAGATTCATGCGATTTACGTCGGCCAAGGCGGACATCTGCCCGCACGCGTAAGAGCCCTGATGGATTTCCTCGCCGCCCATTTGCATGTTCATTGAACCGCAACGCGGGCAAAGGGCCGTTCCTTCAATGCATAGGCCAGCACAAGAGCCGCGGGCAAAGCAGCGCCCAGTAGGCACAGCCCTTCCCAGCCGACATACCGAATACCGAAACTTGCAACTGCGGAGCCAATAGCGCCGCCAACAAAGTTGATACTGATAAACACCGCGGTAATCCGTGAGTTGGCTGCGGGGGCCAGTTTGTAGATGACCGATTGATGGGTGATCTGCAAGCCCATTACGCCAACGTTCAAGGCCATTGCGGCAGCGATAATTATCCAGAGCCCTGTCGCCGCAAAGCTCAGCACTGCCCAGGCCAGTATCATCAACGAGGCCAACCCGAATGCCAGCGCGTGCCGGTAGCCATGATCACAGAGCCGGCCAACCACACCGGGAATCAACGCGCCAGTCACTCCCGTGAGCCCGATCAGTCCGATGCTCGAAGTCGAAAAATTGAACGGCGGTTGCGACAACAGTATTGGTAATCCAGTCCACAACATGCTGAAGCTGGCCATTCCCAGCGCACCGTAAAGCGCCCGGCGAGCAAGCGCTGGGTACTCGAGGATGAGTTGCCACAACGAGCGCATCAACTGCTCATAACGCACGGGCTGGCCTCGGCGCTCGGGCTCGGTTGGCAAGGTGATTCTGAGCAGCATGAGCAGGATCAGCGCCGCGCACCCGGCGCTGGCGTACACCAAGCGCCAACCTGCCGCGTTGCCGATACCGCCGGAGACCAGCCACGACAGCGGTATCGCGAGCAAGGCCCCGGTCATCACCACGCCGATCACTTGACCGCGCCGATGCTCGGCTGCGATGGACGCTACATACGGCACAATCAACATGGCAGCGGATGCCGTGACTCCACTGATCAACACTGCGGCGCAGAACAGCAAGAAATTCGGGCTGGCCGCAGCCACAAGCAGCGCTAATGCGTTGATGGTAAACATCCGGCTCAGAAGCGCTCTTCTTTCGAGGACGTCACCGAGCGGGACGACCAGCACAATGCCCAGCGTGTAGCCAAGTTGAGCGCAACTCACCAGCAGGCCGGACGTGGCAAGCGGAATACCAAATGCCCCCGTTACCAACGACAGGATCGGCTGCAGATAATAGAGATTAGCGATCATGGCCCCCGCTGCGAATGCGCAGAGCCACATGAAAGGTCGGGACGGGGACGACGAATTCATACAAATACTCCTCGGTAAATGCCGTTCAAAATTGGGCGAGTCAACTCACTCGCCCAGTTTTTCCCGCACCGCGTCGTCCCCGTTAACTCACTCCTCTCAGGTGTTTGCCTGATTCTGTAGCGTCCATGCCATCAGTGCGGGCTTCGCCTGTCAGGCCGTCGGGAAGTCCGCGCCACGGGCGGTAGACTCCCATGCGCTGAACTCGCGGCCCATGGCGGCAAGCTTCGCCTGCGCTGCCTCATAGGCTTCATTGCCCAACAGCAGGCGCGCCGGCGGCGCTGCGCAGGTAACCGCGGCGTAGATCGCCGCTGCCGCCCTGTCTGGGTCGCCAGCTTGATTGCCAACAGATTGCCGGTACGCGCGCATCGCAGCGCCGGCGGTTGCCTGATAATCCTCGGCCACCGTTTGCGCAGCGCCCGAAGACCCCGCCCATTGGGTTCTGAAGGCGCTGGGCTGAACGGTCATCACGCCGATACCCAGTGGCGCAACTTCGGCGCGCAGACTTTCCGACAGGCCCTCAACGGCGAACTTCGTCGCGCAGTAGTGGCCGACCGCTTCGAACCCGACCAGACCGCCTACCGATGTGAGGTTGACGATCATGCCGGTGCGCCGCTTGCGCATGCCAGGCAGTACCGCGCGAATCATATGGGCCGTGCCGAAGTAGTTGACCTCGAACATCCGCCGAACAGCCCCATCGTCGCTGTCTTCTATCGATGAGAAATAGCCGACGCCGGCGTTATTGATCAGCACGTCCACTCGCCCGAAGCGATGCTCGGCCGCCTGTACGACCTGCATCGCCTGCGCCGGATCGGTCACGTCCAGAGGCAGAATCAAAGCGTCGCCGAGGGCGGCCAGATCCTCGATCTGCTGTGTGTTGCGCGCCGTGACCACCACACGCTCACCCTCATTCAGCAGCGCCGTGGCGATGTGGCGACCGAACCCGGTGGAACAGCCTGTAACCAACCAAACCTTAGTCTCGTTCATTGCAGTACTCCTCTAGATAGCGGCGGTTCAGGATTCGGCTGAACCGCGTTCGAGACCAACGTACCGAATCCGCCCCGCCACTGTTATCCGATTAATCCGCGACATTTGCCTGATCCTGCTCCCCAACACACGTCGCTGACCACAGTGGAAGGTCAACTTCGATTTCTGCTGCATTTCTAGTTTTTCGAACCTGATCATCGAAACTTGTCGGCTATTGCGCAAAGCCTCGCGATGACATCATCTGCTCCACAACGGCGCTTCATGGTGAAGCGCTGAAATCAGCGGAATCCACGTCATGTCCCACGCAGCCACAATTTCCAGCGTCACTGCCTCAACGTCTTCCAACCTCAACAGCACCGTTTCCTTGATCGGGCGGATTCTTCTGAGCGCGATCTTCATTCTTTCGGGCCTGTCGAAAATCGCGGCACCGGCCATGATGATTGGCTACATCGGCTCTGTCGGGTTGCCTTTTCCCGAACTGGCGTTGGGCGTGGCGATTGCTGTCGAGGTTCTCGGCGGCGTAGCGTTGATCGCCGGTTATCGCACACGTACCACCGCAGCGCTGTTGGCGATTTTCAGCGTACTGACCGCACTGATTTTCCATAACGCCCTGGCGGACCAGAATCAGTTCATTCACTTCTTCAAGAATATCGCCATGGCCGGTGGGCTCTTGCAGATCGTTTCTTTCGGCGCAGGGCGTTTCAGCCTCGACGCACGTCGCCACTAATCGAATCGCCGGCACGTCCATTCCTTCCGACGAGCCTTGACCATCACAACGGAGAGAATCATGAAAGCGATCCAAGTCGCGCAGTACGGCCAGGCAGAAGCGCTGGAGCTCAAAGAACTTGCGGATCTGAAACCCAATGACGATCAGGTGTTAATCAATGTTGCCGGTAGTGGGATCAATCCAATCGATTGGAAAATCCTCTCCGGTGCCATGCAGCAATTCATTCCTCTGCCACTGCCCTACACGCCTGGCGTGGAAGTCTCAGGCACAGTCGCCGCGGTGGGCAGGAATGTCAGAGACTTTGTCGTTGGCGACAAGGTGTTCGGGTTTATCGGGATTACCGGCGGATATGCGACCCAGGCCCTCTCAACGCCAGATCGTCTGGCCCACACGCCGACAACACTATCGTTGCAAGAAGCCGGCGGCGTGCCGGCGGCAGCGCTGACCGCTTGGCAAGCTCTGCATGAACACGCCGGAATTCAGGCAGGTCAAAAAGTCCTCATTCACGGCGGCTCAGGTGGCGTGGGCAGCTTCGCAATCCAGCTCGCCCGCCTTGCCGGTGCTTATGTGATCGCGACCAGCTCTGCGAAGAACCACGACTATCTGCGTTCACTTGGCGCCGATGAGGTGATTGACTACACCACGGCTAAATTCGAAGACAGCGTTGCTGACCTCGATGCGGTCATTGATCTGGTCGGCGGCGAAACTCAGAACCGTTCATGGAGTGTGATCAAGCGCGGGGGCGTTCTGGTTTCCCCCGTAAGCGCACCCTCTGCACAGAAGGCAAGCGAGCACGGTGTGAGTGGCAAAAATTTCGCCACCCGCTCCGATGGCAGCCAATTGGTCGAGATTGCCGCGCTGTTCACATCCGGCAAGCTCAGCCTTGAGGCTCAAGTGGTACCGCTGACAGAAGTTGTCGACGCGGTTAAACAAAGCTGGGCCGGACACACCCGGGGAAAAATCGTGCTCGATGTCAGCGCTCAGGCCGAATCCTGAACCAGATCGCATACATCGCCGGCAGAAACACCAGCGTGATGATGGTGCCAACAAACGTGCCGCCGATCAGCGTGTACGCCAGCGTGCCCCAGAACACCGAGTGGGTCAGCGGAATGAACGCGAGAATCGCCGCCAGCGCGGTCAACAACACTGGCCGCGCCCGTTGCACTGTCGCTTCGACCACGGCATGGAACGGCGCCAGCCCTTCCTGCTCGTTGTGATGGATCTGCCCGATCAGAATCAGCGTGTTGCGCATCAGAATCCCCGACAGCGCAATCAACCCGACCAGCGCATTGATGCCGAATGGCTGATTGAAGATCAGCAGCGTCGGCACCACACCGATCAAGCCTAACGGCGAGGTGAGGAAGACCATGATCATCGCCGAGATCGAGCGTACCTGGATGATGATGATGAGCAAGGTCATGGCGATCATGATCGGCAGCAATGGCAGGATCGCTTTGCCGGCCTTGCCGGATTCTTCGATGGCGCCCGCCTGTTCAATCCGGTAGCCGGAAGGCAGGTTTTCGATGATCGGCTGCAACTGCTGGATGATTGCGCCGGAAACGTCCGGTGGCTGTAAACCTTCGGCGATGTCGCCACGGACGGTGATGGTCGGCGTGCGATCGCGGCGGCGCAGGATCGGGTCTTCCATGCGCACTTCGACCTGGCCGATCTGCGACAGCGGGATGCGCTGCCCCGCCGCACCGACCAGGGTGAAGCCTTCGATCTGTGCCGGGTCGAGGCGGATATTGCCCGCCGCACGGCCAACGACCTGCACGGAACGGATGTCTTCGCGCACCGCCGTGATCGGCACGCCGCTGAGCAGAAATTGCAACTGCTGGGCGACCGCGCTGGACGTCAGCCCCACTGCCTGCAAGCGATCCTGATTCAAGTTGAAATGGAGCGTGGGCGTCAGCGGCCCCCAGTCAGTGTTGACGGTTCTCATCATCGGGCTGTCCTGCATCACTGCCCTGACCTGCTCGGCGATGTCGCGCAGCTTCGCCGGATCAGGCCCCATCACCCGATAGGCCACCGGGAATGGCGAATACGGACCGAACACGATCTGCGTCGCCCGAACCCGCGCCTCTGGAGCAAGCCCTTCGGCCACCGCTTCGCGCAAACGCAACTTCAGAGTTTCGCGGGCGTCCTGGCTGTCGGTCAGCACGACGATTTTGGCGAACGATGGATCCGGTAACTCCGGCGCCATCGCCAGGAAAAACCGAGGCGCACCCTGGCCGATATAGGCGGTGACGATTTTGGCCTCTTCCTGCTTGTGCAGCCAGGCTTCGACTTTGGCCGCCGCCGCGCTGGTCTGCTCGATGGACGTGCCGTAAGGCATCTGCACTTCGATCATCACTTCGGGGCGGTCCGAGGTTGGAAAGAACTGCTTCTTCACCAGCCCCATGCCTGGGATCGCAACAGCAAACAGCGCGACCACCGCACCGGCCACCAGCCATTTCCGGGTAATCACCCACGTCAAAATCCGGCGAAAGCGGTTGTAGCGTGGCGTGTCGTAGATCGCCGCGTGCCCGCCTTCGACTTTCTTGATGTCGGGCAACAGCTTCACGCCCAGGTACGGCGTGAAAGCCACGGCGACGACCCACGAAGCAATGAGCGCGACGCCGACAATCCAGAACATGTTGCTGGTGTATTCGCCCGCCGTTGATTGCGCGAATCCGTTGGGCAGAAAGCCAATCGCCGTGACCAGCGTGCCGGCCAGCATCGGCGCTGCCGTGTGGCTCCAGGCATAAGCGGAGGCCTTGATGCGGTCGTAGCCCTCCTCCATTTTCACCACCATCATTTCAATGGCGATGATCGCGTCATCGACCAGCAAGCCGAGCGCCAGAATCAGCGAACCCAGGGTGATCCGGTCAAAGTTCTTGCCGGTGGCCGCCATCACCACAAACACGATCGCCAGGGTCAATGGCACCGCCGCTGCGACCACCACGCCGACACGCCAGCCCATGCTGAGAAAACACACCAGCATGACCACCAGCAGCGCGACAAAGAACTTGACCATGAACTCACCGACGGCCGAGTCGATATTCACCGCCTGATCGGTGACTTTGGAGAGGGTCATGCCCAAGGGCATTTCCTCGTTGATCCTGGCCGTTTCGGCGTCCAGCGCCTTGCCCAGATCGAGACCGTTCCAGCCCTCGCGCATGATCACGCCGAGCAATAAGGCTTCTTCGCCGTTGTTGCGCACGAGGAAGGTCGCCGGGTCTTCGTAGCCGCGTTCGACCGTGGCCACGTCAGACAGTTTGAGTGTTCGTCCCTGCGCCACCACAGGCGTGTCACGGATTTTCTGCAGCGTGTCGAACGCGCCATCGACGCGCAAAAATACCTCCGGCCCTTTGGTTTCGACCGATCCGGCGGGCGTCAATACGTTCTGATTGTTCAGCGCGGCGAAGATGTCCTGTGGCGCCAAGCCCAGCGTCGCCAGCCGATCATGGGAAAACGAGACGAATATCCGCTCGGCCTGCTCGCCGATGATGTTGACCTTCTTCACGCCAGGCACATGCAACAGCTGCTGGCGTAACCTCTCCGCATCACGCACCAGCAAGCGCTGTGGCTCGCCCCTGGCTTTCAAAGCGAACAGCGCGAAGGTCACGTCGGAAAACTCGTCGTTGATCATCGGCCCGATGACACCCGCCGGCAGCCTGATCGCTTCATCGTCGAGCTTCTTGCGTGCCTGGTAGAACTCTTCCTGCACCTGCGATGGCGGTGTGCTGTCGAGCAACGAGACCACGGTGAATGCCAGTCCCGGACGCGTGTAGGTTTCCGAGCGGTCGTACCACTTCAGTTCCTGCAAGCGTTTTTCGAGGGGTTCGGCGACCTGATCCTGCATCTCTTGCGCGGTCGCTCCTGGCCACGCGGTGATGACGGTCAGCTGCTTGACCGTGAACGGTGGGTCTTCCGCCCGGCCCAATTTGAAGAACGACAGAACGCCGGCAACGGCGATGAGAAAAATAAGAAACACCGTGATTGCGCGCTGGCGCACGGCGATGGCGGAAAGGTTGAACCGGCCCTCGCTCATGGACGACTCCCGGCAATCTGGCCATCGTCGCGGGCAAGCAAGCGTACTTCTTCGCCATCGCGCAGCAGATGCGCGCCCAGCGCGACAATCGGTTCACCGACGTTGAGCTGGCCAGCGACACGGGCCGAGTCATCGCTCAAGCCCAGCACCTCGACCGGGCGCCAGCTCACTGTCGCCGGTGTGCCGGCGATGACCCACACGCCGGGGCCTTTGCCTGGGTTGTAGATCGCGGCGACGGGCACCTTGAGCGCCTGATCTGGCGAAGAACCCTGGGCAATTTCGACGGTGACCGTCGAGCCGATTGGCGCATTGGCCAAACTGCCTTCGAGCACATAGCGCGCCTCGAAAGTACGAGTTGTGCTGTCGGCCGAATCGGAAAGCAGACGCAGTTTTGCGCTCACGGTAGCCGACTTATCGCCATACAATTTTGCCTGAGCGGTCGAGCCCGGCGCGGGGCGCAAGGTCTCGGGCAGATGGACGATGGCCTCCCGCTGACCGGCCCGCGCCAGCCGCACCACCGGTTGTCCCGGGCTGACGACTTGCCCGGGCTCGGCGAGGGTTTCCACCACCACGCCATCAGCGTCCGCCACCAGAACCGCGTAGCCCGAGGCGTTGCGCGCGACGTCCGCTTGCGCCACAGCGGCATTGAGCTGCGCCCTGGCGGTGTCGGCTGCGGCTTTGAACTGATCGTAGGCCGATGCCGAAATAGCGCCGGCGGCGACGAGTTTGCGATTGCGTGTTTCGTCACCGGCAGTCTGTATGGCTCGGGCGCGAGCGGCGCTCACCGCTTCTTGCTGGGCTCGCGCCTGCAGGCCGAGGTCGATCGGGTCCAGGCGCATCAGTGGCTGGCCGCGCTTGACCGTCTGCCCGGTATCGACCAGACGCTCGAGCACCTTGCCCGAAACGCGAAAGCCCAGATCGCCCTGGGTGCGCGCGGCGACGACGCCGGTGAATGATCGAGATCCATTTTCTGCCGGTTGCACCGCCGCCGATCTGACAATCGGCGCCAAGGTACGTGGATCTTTTGCGCTGGAGGAATCACCGCACGCCGTCAGGGCCAGGGGCAATAAACATACCGCGAGGGGAAAAGGTCGGAGCCGGCGCATGGAATTCCTTCACTGAAAATAGGATGACCATCATATTCTCAATCTTGTGACCGATATCGTCAACAGTCACTAAATCGCCGATCCGATTTTCCGCGCTGAATCAGAAGCGGTAACTGACGGAAGTGCCTAGGCCGCTGGCGCTGTTCTTGTATTTCGCGCTGAACGAACCCTTGCCAGCCGAGGTGTCGTTGATCTCCACGCTCTCTTCCCAGAGATAGGAATAGGCGACGTCGATGGTGACATTTTCCGCAGGCGTCCAACCGGCGCCGACGCTGAACACCTTGCGATCGCCCGTTGGAATACGCGGCCCGCGATTGGTGTTGTTCGCCGGCGATTGATCAACCGAGAACCCGGTGCGCAGCACCCATTGGTTGTTCAACCGGTACGCCGCGCCGATGGCGTGAGCCCAGGTGTCATGCCAGTTCTGTTCTTCGCTGATCGTGCCCAACTGACGGGCGAGCAGTGGCGGCAATCCGCTGTTTTCGATGGTCAGCTCTTTAAAACGGCTCCAGCGCGTCCAGGTGCTGCCGGCATACAGCGTCCAGTCGTTGTTCAGTTGATGGGTGACCGAGAAGTCCACCGATTCCGGGGTGTCGACGTCCAGCGACGCGTCAAAGCTGCGGCCGCTGACGCCGAGCACGTTGAAGATGCCATCGCTGAGTTTGCTTTTCGCGTCGAGGTGGTAACTGACTTTTGAGTGATAGGTCAGGCCCAGGCGGGTCTGCTCGGTCGCCTGCATCATGACCCCGGCGTTGAAGCCCAGCGCGGTATCGTCGCCCGTGCTTTTGACTTTGCCGTCATTGCGCCCGGGGCTCAGCGGATTGGCGACCATCCCCGATAGCTCGCCGCTGATGCGGTTGATGGTCGGGCCGAAGCCGATCGACACCTTGTCATTGAAGGCATAACTGATGGTCGGCTGGAACGTCAGCGTGGTGACTTCGCTTTTGTTGGCGTAATAGCGGCCAGCGAAACCACTGCCGTAGTCGGTGATCAGGCCAAACGGCACGTAGAACCCCACGCCGAACGCCCAATGCTCGTCGATCGGTTTGACGTAATAACCCATCGGTACCGTGGTGGTCGGCACCATGTCGCCGTCTTCCTTGCCGCCGAACGTGCTGCGGGTCTGGCTGATATCAGACTTCGCAAACAGCGTCGCCTGCCCCACGCTCGCCTGCTCGCGCTTGAGCCGCGCCATGCCCGCCGGGTTGCCAAAAACGGTGCTGGCGTCTTCCGCCGAGGAAGAGCGACCGGCAAAGCCCGATCCCATGCCGCTGACGCTTTGCTCATTGAGCGCAAAACCACCCGCAAGAACATTCGACGAGGCAAGAACGACAGCCAGCCCCACCGGGCGCTTGAGCATTGTTTTTTTCATTGTGTGGACTCTATGGGTGACTCGGAATTGGATGAACTGCGGCGGCCATGTTATCCGAGTGACCATATCAGTCAACAGTCACGCTTTGGGCAATTATTCATCGTCCGCCCTGTACAGGCGAGGCGAGATCAGGCGGCGACTGATCCGAGTATTCGGATCAGCAGAGGGTCAAGGCATCAAGCTGCGCAGGATGAGGTTCGAAGTCAGCGTCGGCGCCACTTCGATAAAGTCGAGGTTGTGTTGCAGCATCAGTGGATTGACGAAGGGTCGCAACGCCAGGTGGATCGATTCGACCGTCTCGTCCAGCGGCGTCCTGCGCTCGAACTCACCGGCCTCGCGCCCTTCACGGACAATGTCGGTGATGAAACGCTTGATCTGCGCATCGTAACGCTGCGCACTCGGCCAGTTCTCACCCGCTGCAAACGCAGCAATGTCGTAAAGCTTGCGGTCGTTGAAAAACAGGTTCACGCCCGTGGCGATCACGGTTTTCACCAAACGGCGGAAACGCTCGGTAGGCGTCAGGTCTTCCTCGTTGATCGCCTGCTCGACCGCCGCAACGATTTGCCCCAGACAGTTAGCGCAGATGGCTTCGCCAATCGCCTGCTTGGAATCAAAGAATTTGTAGATGTACGCCTTGGAGAAACCGATGGCCTTGGCCAGATCGGACACCGTGGTCTTGGCGTAGCCGTACTGGCTGAAATGCTCGTTGGCAGCCGCGACAATCTGATCACGAATGTCGTGATCGACTGGCCCACGCGGGCCGGGGAAAGATGGGGAAACTGAGGACTGATTCATGTCGGCAGCTTACTCACCCGCCCGCCGACTGACAACGTGTGACACATTTTGAATACCACCACCCATCCACTGTGGGAGCGAGCCTGCTCGCAATGACACCCGCCCAAACGACACCAATCCCCCAAACCGGCGCACTACCCGGCCTTACTGATCGCGGAAAATCTAATGCGAGAACAGCCATGCAGCAACATCCCGACAATGATCAGCGCCCCCGCCCGCAACCACGTTTCCCACCCCTGCTGACTGAGCAGCACCAGACACGACACGATTGCAAGCACCGGAACGAAGGTCGGCACGCGAAAGTGGTCCTCCTCTACCCTGTCACGACGAAGGACGAGCACCGCCACATTGGTACTCAGAAAAACGAACAGCAACAGCAACACCACCGTCTCTGCCAGCGTTGCCAGCGTGCCTGTGAGTGTCAGGGCAATAGCGACCACGGTGGTTGCGACAATGGCAGCCCATGGAGTTTTTCGTTCAGGCAGAACCGCACCCAAGACACCCGGCAACAGCCCCAGGTTGGCCATGCCATAAGTCAATCGACTGGCCATGATCATGGTTAATAGCGCACCGTTGGCCACAGCGATCAGCGCAATAAAAGAGAACAGCGCCGGCGGGATTGCGAGGGTCGATGCGCGGACAACTTCGAGCAAAGGCGCCGACGTTGCCACCAACTTCTCGGTAGGCAACACCGAAGAAGCCGCCACACCCACCGCCATGTAAACCACGCCAGCCGTAATCAAAGCCGCGAACAAGGCGCGCGGATAGACCTTGCGCACGTCCTTGATTTCCTCGGCCAGATTGGCCGAAGTTTCGAACCCGACGAAGGAATAGAACGCCAACAATGCCGCCCCCAGCACCGCCAGCACGGGACTGACGCCCGGTTTGAACGTGAGCGTCCGCCCCAGATCCGCATCGCCTGTACGGAAATACCAGACCGCAGCCACGATCACCAGAATCAACCCGGACAGTTCAATCACGGTCATCACCAGGTTTGCCCCAAGCGACTCCTTGATCCCCCGCGCGTTGAGCAGGCCGATAGCCAGAAGAAACACCAGGGCTGCAATCTGCGGCGATACGTCGACGAAGGCGTTCAAGTAATCACCGGCAAACGCCAGCGACAAACCCGCTGCACTGGTGACCGCAGCCGCCAGCATGCAAAAACCGACCAGGAAGGAAATGAGCGGTGACTTGAAGGCTTTTTCCGCGAATACCGAAGCCGCGCCGGCGTGGGGATATTTGGTCACCAGCTCCGCGTAGGAACCCGCCGTCAACATGGCGAAGAACAATGCGATCAGCAGCGGCACCCAAATCGCGCCGCCCACCTCCCCCGCGATCGTTCCGGCGAGTGCGTAAACGCCCGCCCCCAGAACATCGCCGAGAATAAACAGAAACAGCATCGGGAAAGTGATAGCCCGGCGCAGAGAAGTTTTATCAGTGGGAGCCGTCACGGTCATTCCTTGATTCAGGTGGGTAGGAGCTGGAGGGTTGTCACCTCAAACAATGGAAATGGCGCCGAAAGCAAAGTTCAAAATGTGTGACCGCCCGACTGGCACGACGCTGTAAACGTTGCCAACTCGACACCTTTGGGAGCGAGCCTGCTCGCGAAGACCCCAGCCCGATCAACACAAAACATCAGCCAAAACCAATTCCCTAAACACCCCGTTTAAAACCGACATCCAGACTGTTCCAGCAAGCTACAACGCCTTGCGCCATTGCCTACGACTACGCCAGAATCCGCCGGCTTGTGCGCCTCGGGCCGTGGTTCTATCGTTGGCCGGTCACTGAAAACCAGTGATCGGGTTTGGTAGCCCGCTTTCCACATGGCGCATAACGTCATTCTATGCAGATGCTTTCGCATCGGTTTTATGGTGGCCATGCGCAGGGCGTTTTCGAGCGCGCCGGTTTTTCCATGTGGGCCGGTCTACCAACCTTCGTATGGCCACCACCCTTCGTTTGGTAGCGAGAGTGATGGCTCCCTTGGTCACATATGGAGCTTCACCATGTTCAAAGTAACGCCTAACCCTCCAGCGTCGGACGCAACCTCCCCCTACGAATCCCTCGACTCAAAAAAACTCCACGAAGCCGCCGACCGCGCGCTCGACCACTACCTCAAACCCACCGACACCCTCAAAACCACGCCCTACCAGACCAGCAGCATGTTCCTCGCCAACCCGAAAACCGCGACCGAAGAATTACTGGTCAACGCCAGCGAATCGCTAGGCTCCGCCTCGGTAATGCTGAGTGATGTGATCGGGATGGTTGAAGGATCTGCTCGCAAGACACTGCAAGGTATCGCGCAAGTGGTGATGCTTGGCGAGCTCGCGGTTAATCAGGCGTTGGATAACGTCGTGCCGGTCGAGTAATTCTGCGGATGCAGGCGTTCGCTAATGCCTCGCCCCCATCGCGCTCCTCGATAGCCCAGCCTTGCGCTGGGCTTTTTGCTCGTCAGTGGCAGTGGTAGTCGTTGGTTTTATGGTTGCGATGGCAACCCTTTGAATCAGTGCCACCGCTGTGCGCAAACGGCCTTATGCGCTCAGGCCAATCCAGCCATGAAAGCCGACATAGAGGCCAACGCCAATGATCAGCACGCTGGACAGGTAAGGAGCGCGGCGCGCTACGGTTCCCAGCCACGGCCAGCGATTGGAATCCTGTCTGGCACCAATGGCCGCAGCGGCACCGACAGTGACCAAAGTCAGCGCCAGGCCGATACTGAAACACAGGACGAGCATGCCGCCGAGCGCGACCTCTTTGACTTGCAGGCACAGCAACAGGACAGTGATGGCAGCCGGACAGGGAATCAGGCCGCCAGTCAGCCCGAACATGACGATCTGACCCATGGTCACTTCGCGGTTGGTGAAGCGCTTACGGATGTCGTTGGCATGAGCACGTTCGTGCGCATCCTGATAGCCATCAATCGACAGCTCCAGACCTTCGAGTTCGGAATGCGCATGCCCGTGATCATGCTCCTGGAACGTCAGGTCGTAATCATGCGAATGCCCGGCATGTCCAAGGCTCAAGCGAGCGCTGAACTCGTGCGGTTCCGGAATATCCACCGTCGACTGCAGAAAGCCTTCACGCTCGACGAACGCGAACGATTGGCTGCTGCCGTCCGGACGCGTCGTGGTCAGGCGAACATCCGAGGCTGCCCAGGCGTGTCCGCTCAAGGTCTTCAGGCGCCAGTGCGGTGGCATGCCTTCCTCGAAGATCGACAGTTCAACACGGCCATGGCCGGTATCTATTCGGTGCGTTTCATCATGATGACCATGGTCGTGTTCGCCGTGATGGTGATCATCGCTTTGCTCGAACTTGAACATCTGCTCACCGCGCCAGGTACGCCACAGCATCCACAGGGCAATCATGATGATCAGTGCAGCAGACGCAAGCTGGAAGTACGGCTCAGTGGTTTGAGCATCCAGGCCTTTGCCCAGGTACATGCCGCCGATGGCGACCAGCCACACCACGGCGGTGTGCGAAAGCGTTGCGGCCAACCCCAACAAAACAGCCTGTTTGACCGAGCCACGGATGGCCACGATGAAGGCCGCCATCATGGTTTTCGAATGACCTGGCTCCAGGCCATGCAAGGCGCCGAGCAGAATCGCGCTCGGGAAATACAGCCAGGCGTGAGCCCCGCCTTGCTGCAACAGTTCAGCGAAATCGGGCATGTCAGACCTAAAGGTACTTGGTGATTTGTTTGAAGGCTTCCAGCGGTGCGCGCTCGCCATTGCCTAGCGCCGAAACGGTATCTTCGAGGCAGTGGTCGATGTGATCCTGGATGAGCGTGCGTTTGGCCTGGCAGATCGCTTTCTCTACCGCATGAAGCTGCTGGGCGATATCCACACACTGACGCCCTTCTTCGATCATGGTGATGATGCCGCGCAAATGCCCGTCCGCCCGCTTGAGGCGTTTGATGATCGCCTCATGACTTTGGTGGGTGTGGGGATGGCTGTGGTCGTGTTCGTGTTCACTCATGAGTTGAGTCTCAGGGCTCGATGAATTACGCTGGCATCGTATCCCCCCAGGGGGGATTAGGCAAATCGCTTGAACGCCCGGTCAACGAGTTGAAACCTTTAACGCCATGTTCAGCAAAACACTGACAACGACGGCAGTAATCGCGCTTGCTCTCGCCATGTTCATGGCCTGGGTCGGGCATACCTATTCGTTGTCAGTCACCTCGGGGCAGCCAGCCTGGGAGATCGCTCAGGACGTCCACCATTCTCACGGCGAAGAGTCGTCATCCAGCCACGACCGGCGATTACCTGAGCGTCAAACAGTAGTCCGGAACACATGGAAAACGAGGCCGCAAATGCGGCCTCGTTTTTTCTGCGCGAAGAAAAGTGCTGGATTCAAATCCCGCAAATGTCCGTGCGCAGCCGCCAGGCGTCTTTCGCTGGTGGCATGCCGAACAGACGGGCGTAGTCTCGACTGAACTGCGAGGGACTTTCATAACCGACTGCATATCCCGCCTCTGCGGCATCCACTGCTTCAGTGACCATCAGCCGGCGTGCTTCCTGTAGCCGCAACTGGTTACGAAATTCCAGCGGGCTCATCGAGGTGATCGCCTTGAAATGCGTATGAAAAGAAGAACGGCTCATGCCGGCGATTTCGACGAGTTCATCTATTCGACACGCTTCGTTGTAGTGGCTGCGCAGCCAGGCAATAGCCTTGGCGATCTGGTTCAAGCGGCTGTCTGCTTGTGCCATCTGCCTGATGATGCTGTTGCCGTTTTCGGTTAGAAGGCGATAAAGCATTTCGCGGATCACCAGCGGAGCGAGCGCTTCGATATCCCGCGGTCTGTCGAGCAGCCCCGCGAGTCGAACCGCTGCATCCAACAGTTCTGGAGTCGTATCGTTGAGCGTAATGCCTGCCGGCGGTGCACTGACGCTCTCTTCTCTTAGCGGATGGCGCAGCGCAAGTTCACTCAACACAGCGGTATCGAGATCCAGCGCCAGGCACAGATAGGGAACAGCCTCACTCGCCTCGATGACCGAGCCCATCACCGGAAGGTCTACCGATGCAATCAGGTACTTGGCCGGATCGTAAACATAGACGGTAGTACCCAGCATCGCTTGTTTACGTCCCTGAGCGACAAGGCAGAGTGTTGGCTCGTACACCACCGGCATAGGCATCGTGGGCGTAGCCGAGCGAATCAGGCTGATACCCGGGATCGCGGTGCTGTGAATGCCGTCATCCCGGACGTGACGACCAATGATATCGACAAGCTTTGAAAGGGAATTCAAACACAACTCCATAACGTGACGATGCGGCGGATAGGCATCTGGTATCGGATGATCAAGCAAGAAATCAGGACGATCCTGCAACAGCCCTCCTCCGCTCATAAGTCACACTTCAGATGAAGCCCAGAGGTACTGCCGGCCAAACCCGCGCCGGTTCTTGCCAATGCCTCATATAGAACAACGGCGTGTGGGAACGCAACTAGCGGCTCTCAGATAACAACAACGGCCCACCCAACTCGACGGGGCTCGTCGGACAGATCAAGGAGCACAGGAAATGACGTTTTTTCAACACCTCTCTACAGCGCTAGCACTGGTCCTCACCACACTCATTGCAGGGCCGGCGCCCGCCGTGGCCAGCGAACCAACTACGGAACGCAATCGCCAATTCATTGCGCAAGCGTTCAACCAGTGGGCTCA
The DNA here is from genome assembly GCF_030687105.1 of Pseudomonas sp. FP1762. Taxonomy (NCBI): domain Bacteria; kingdom Pseudomonadati; phylum Pseudomonadota; class Gammaproteobacteria; order Pseudomonadales; family Pseudomonadaceae; genus Pseudomonas; species Pseudomonas sp. FP1762. The sequence goes on along the minus strand of NZ_CP117458.1, from coordinate 2,531,551 downwards.
AGGCGACCGGACGTTCTTCACAGATGTCCTGGCCCCCGATGTGATCTGGACAATCAAGGGAACGAGCCCTTCGGCGGGTACTTATCGCGGCCGAGATGACTTCCTGAAACGCGCAGTCCAACCCTTCGCAAAACGGCTCGCCTCGCCCGTTCGCCCGACGGTGACGGATATCTGGGCTGAAGGCGATGACGTCGTTGTGCACTGGAACGGCACCGCCACCGCAGCCGATGGCGCGCCTTATCGCAACAGCTACGTATGGATCATGCGCATGCGAAATATGCAGGCAGTTGATGTGACTGCCTTTCTCGACCTGGTGCCTTACGACGACGTTGTCAGGCGAATTCCGCTTAAAGCGGGCGATGTTGAATAGATAATCCTGCCAAGATCAACTTGAGGATCTGCCTGCGGGAGGGTGCAAGATGTTGCGCAGGTGGGCATGCCGTCGAATGTCGTATTTCGGCCATTAACTGCCGGTTGCTCAATGTACGCGACACGGGCGGGCGCTACTTGAAGCCGTCCGAGTGAGTGGCGGAGCTTTGTGTTGATCACAAGCGCCGGTTCTAAGCGTTGAGCCACAAAGCCGGACCTACTGCTTTACCAAGTGACGCTGCAACCGCACACAGGGCTACAGACGGCATGGATTGACCTCGCTATTTAGTTTGCTAGACATACCATCTCCGGTGAGTTAGAAGAACAAAAATGCGAAATTTCTCTTATGCTGCGCCGACTATCCATAGGATGATTAAGTGCATAGAATCGCCCCATGCGAAACTCTGTTTTCAATCCAGATTGAAATTCGGAAACTTTTTTAATGGTAACCATAAGGGAATAGCGATGTCGTCAATAGAGCAAAAAGTAATTAGTGAAGCAGTAAAACCGGGAATGGAACTAATAAGCGCAGCCTTATCTCCGACTGTCGAGAGGGTCAGGAAGTGGGCTACAGAAAAGGATCTGAAAGGAAAACTTAACGCCGACGCGCTCGCTTCTACAATGGAGCGCTACCTAATAAAGCTCTCAGAGCGTGTGGGAGAGATAACTTCTATTACGTTTCCTCAGCTAAAGCTGGATATATTCGAAGCGTACGAACCTCTTTACATGGTGCGAAATACCCACTTCGGCACATGTGACAACTTAATTACCGCAGACGAGCTCGTCTCTTCCCCGACGAGGCCCACTATCATCGTTGATGGCGCAGGAATGGGGAAGAGTACATTTTCAAAATTTATCGTTGCAAAACTGTTATTCAAATCAGGCCGAATTCCAATACTTTTCGATCTTAGAAAAGTAGATCCGCAGCTAAACTTCACAGATAACATCGTGACAGAGCTTGATTTTCCTGACGAAAAATTTGATCGAAAGTTGTTCTATAGACTTTTGAGATTAGGGAAGTTTTTCGTTATACTCGACGGTTTTGACGAGGTCTCGATTGCTCACCAGCATTTGCTGGCAAATCAACTTCACGAGATGTCAGCGAAAGGCGGGGATAATGCGATTATTATTACCACGCGCCCGCAAGAAATTATCCCAGATTTGATCAATGCAACCTCTTTGAAGTTTGCTCCTTTCACCGAGGAGCAAGCATTGTCCTTATTAAAAAGATACGACAAGATATCGGGGCTGGATATCGGGGAAAAGCTCAGTCGAGATGTGTCTAGCATCCCTTCTAAATTTATCGAAAGTCCACTTTTAGTATCGTTGCTGTATAGGACTTACGGAGTAAACAACTCAATTGCAGATAAGATATCGACATTTTACGATGAGATATACCATGCCCTGTACAAAGGGCACGATTTAATTAATAAAAACGGATACGCGCGGGAGAAAAAATCAGGTCTTGGATTTGAGGATTTCAGAAAGCTGCTTCGAGCCCTGTGTCATTACATGATGCTTAGAACAAAGACCTCATTTGAAAGCCTTAGCGAGGCTGACAGCTTCATCAATGACGCGGCCAAGATCAGTTTGGCGATACCTAATTCTACATCAAGTTTCTTAGATGATCTCTTTGTCGCCGTCCCTCTTATGCAACGAGATGGTACAGAATATAAATTCTTCCACAAAACGCTGTTAGAGTACTTTGCTGCAGAATACATAATATTCAACGAGTCCAGCCTGCGCTTACTTAAAAAAATATTTGAAAGTCCATTGGCTGCGTCTTTTGCTAAGGTTTTCGAGTTTTTAAATGATATGAATCCGTTGCTTTTTGAGTCTGTTATCACTCAGAAATTTGCACTCGAGGCGAAAGCTCTGACTGTCAGTAAAAACGAGCAAGTCAATGCCATTAGCACCTGCCAATTTGTCAATAAATTAAAAATTGGGCTTTGGGCTGTCGAAGGGAACGCAGAGTCATTCGAAGAGGACGATGGCACCCCAGCCCTTATTTTTTCATGCCATATACATGAAAACAGCGGACAATATTCTGAGTGCTGGAGAGAGGGGACGCTTAATGGTACTCCATTTTTTCTTGTTGTAGCATATGAAGACAAACATGAAAATCTTCATAAACTGGCTTGGGAAGCTATAACTTCAGAATACACCACCAACCTCAATTCTCACAAGACACAATATATTTTTGACGGATTGGAAAAAACAATACCAGTAGGCAAGTGGGTCCACCCCAATACCAAAGTTATTAAAGAGCTACACTCGGAAAATATCGCGATCAAAGATATATTCTTAGCAATCCTTGAAGATCCCTTTAAGGCAGCAGGGATTCGCCTATTGGACTTTGAAAAGGTTGATGCTCTTCTTGCGAAAATAGAATCTAGATCCAATCTGGATATTGATATGAAAGACTTTCTTTAATCAAAGACTTATCAATCTAAAGTCTTTAGAGTTCAGTATTAGAGGTGACAATTAAATATTAACTCGCGACCCTGTTGGAACCGAACCCACCGGCGGTGGGCTGCGAAGCCCCCCAGGCTCAAGATGTCCGCTACGGGTCTAAAGCCGCCACTCATAATGGGCTGTTTGTGACCGATTGCTGCCCGCCACCACGGGCGCCCTGCTGGCAGACCACGCATTGACCTCACGAAACAGCGCCGAAAACACCTGAACTCTCCGCAATCTCCCCTTCCCCCCGCAAAAAATCCACAAACGCCCTCAGCGGCGAAGGCATGTGACGGCGGCCGTGGTAATACAGAAACGGGCCGTCGAAGGCCTGCCACCAGTCCTCGAGAATCGGCACCAGTCGACCATCGGAGAGTGGCTCGCGTAGAAAGTCCTCGAAGGTATAGACGATGCCCAGTCCGTTGATGGCAGAGCGAATTTTCAGATCGTGCGACGACGTCAGCAGTTGCCCCTGAGGCGGGATACGCACGATACGGCCGTCTCGATGGAACTCGAACACGCCGACTTTGCCACTCTCGAAGCGATGGCCAAGCAGGTCATGGCCCGGCAGTTCTTCGGGGTGAGTGGGCGTACCGCGTTCAGCCAGATAGCCCGGGGCGGCGGCTGCAACGAAGCGTTGGCGACGCGGGCCGATGGGCACGGCGATCATGTCCTTGGCCAGGCTCTCTTCATAGCGCACGCCGGCGTCATACCCGCCAGCGTTGACGTCGACAAAGGTGTTGTCCATGACGACTTCGACACTGACCCCTGGATAAAGGCGCAGAAAACGCGCCAGCAGGTCGGGCAACAGAAAGCGTGCCACCGGCACTGGCACATTGAGTTTGAGCGTGCCGACCGGGCGCTGAGCGTCGTCGTCGAGATCGTTGAAAGCGGCGTCGATTTCTTGCAAGGCCGGGCGCAGGCGCTCGAGCAATCGTTCGCCGGCCGCCGTCGGCGTGACGCTGCGCGTGGTTCGATTGAGCAGGCGCACGCCCAGGTCGCTTTCCAGCCGACGCATGCAATCGCTCAGCGACGAGGCGGACAAACCGCGTTTTTGCGCGGCAGCACGAAATCCCCCCGCCTCGACCACCGCAGCAAATATCGACACATCGGTAAGGTTTGGTTTACGCATGAATGCTTCCTCCGCAGGCGCCTGACTGTACGCCATACCGTACGGGCCATCCACAAATGACCGACTTATCCTCGCGCATTCGTACACCGATACTGCTCACTCGCCCCGCCAACCGGGAACCTGTACCGCGAATGAGATTTCCCCAATGAGCCATTCACCCGCTACGCCGAGCAATACTGCGACCCAACGCCTCCTCAAGGCCGCCCGAACGCTGTTCGCCATTTCCGGGATGGCCGGCACACTGGCTGCGCAGGCGACTCCCCGAACGGAGCCGAAGCCGGACTGGTCAACCCACGATATGCCCAGCCAGAAAGGCCGCATCGTGCTGGTCACCGGAGGAACCAGCGGCATGGGCTATGAAGACGCGCTGGCCCTGACCCGAGCCGGTGCCGAGGTGATCATCGCCGCACGCAACGCCGAGCGCGGCCGCGAAGCAATAACGAAGATCAAGCAAGCCGTGCCTGAGGCTCGCGTGCAATTCGAAACGCTGGATCTTGCCAATCTGCAATCGGTGCGCGACCTCGCCAACCGTCTACAAGGGCGCCTGCCGAGGCTCGACGTGCTGATTAACAATGCTGCGATCATGTCGCCGCCTGTTCGAGGCGTTTCCGCCGATGGCTACGAGATGCAACTGGCGACCAATTACCTGGGGCATTTCGCCCTGACCGGCCTGCTGATGCCGCTGCTACGCAAAAGCGACGATGGTCGGGTGGTCAGCCTGTCGAGCATCGCCGCCGGGCGCGCAATCCTGAACTTCGATGACCTGCAGGCTGAGCGCGCTTACGACCCTTTCGCCAGCTACAGCCAATCGAAACTGGCGGTTCTAAAGTGGAGTATTGAGCTGCAGCAGCGCAGCGACGCCGCCGGTTGGGGAATACGCAGCATCGCCGCTCACCCCGGCGTCGCCGTGACTGAGCTGATCGCCCGTGGGCCTGGCCTGGACAGTGAATTCGGCAAACAATGGGCAGTAGAGCGGGACAGGTATCATTCCGCAGCGCAGGGCGCGCTGCCCACCTTATATGCGGCGACGGCGCTGGAGGCGGTTGGCGGTGCCTACTACGGGCCTACCGGTGATAACGAGAAGCGCGGGCCGCTGGGCTTCGCCAAGATGCCGCCGGCCGCTGCCGATCGCTCGAATTCGGCCACACTGTGGCAACTTTCCGAGCGACTGACCGGCGTCACCTACCGCTGAGCCCGCTGGCACGGGGAGGCTCCGTGCCATTGCCCCGCCACTCCCACAGGAGCGCAACATGGATACGTCTCTTCTCGCCCACCGCGCCGGCGCCATCATCAATGCCGAGGCTGACGAGCTGCGCCCTGCGCTCAATGGCTTTCTGCTGTTCGTCTGCCTGTTCGCCGGCTATTTCATGCTCCGCCCGATCCGCGAATCGATGGGCATCACTGCCGGCGTCGAGAACTTGCAGTGGCTGTTCACCGCGACCTTCCTGGTCATGCTGACGGCCGTTCCGCTGTTCGCCTGGCTCAGCGCACGCGTGCCGCGCCTGCATTTCGTGGACTGGGTGTACGGATTCTTCTGCACCAACCTGCTGTTGTTCGCCGCCTTGTTCCTCGGCGAAGAAAGCGCTTGGCTGGCGCGCGTGTTTTACGTGTGGATATCGGTCTACAACCTGTTTGTCGTATCGGTCGCCTGGAGCCTGATGGCCGATGTATTCGACAGTGCCCAGGCCAAACGCCTGTTCGCGTTCATCGCGGCGGGCGCCAGCGTCGGCGGCCTGAGTGGCCCTGCGCTGAGCGCCTTGCTGATCGGTGCGCTGGGGGAGTCCGGCCTGATGCTGCTGGCCGCTGTTCTGCTCGGCGCTGCGATGTGGTTCAAGCGCCAGCTGATGCGCTGGCGTGAACGGGGTGGCGCAGGACGCCCCGATGCCGCGCCGAGCGAAAGCCCTCGCAGGCCGTTGCCCGGCAATCCGTTCAGCGGTATGACGGCCGTTCTGAAATCACCCTATCTGCTCGGCATCTGCGGTTTTGTGGTGCTGCTGGCGACAGTCTCCACCTTCCTTTACTTCGAGCAGGCACGCGTCGTCGCCGAACACTTCCCGGACCGCGAGGCGCAGGTGCGCGTGTTCGGCATCATCGACTTTGTCGTGCAGGCGGGCGCCCTGCTCTGTCAGCTGTTCATCACTGGGCGCCTCGCGCAAAAACTAGGTGTCGGCGTGCTGTTGGCCATGGTGCCGCTGGTCATGTGTGCGGGGTTTATCGGGCTGATCTTCGCCCCCGGCTTTGGCATGATCGCCGCGCTGATGATCGTGCGCCGCATCGGTGAATACGCCTTCGTGCGCCCAGGCCGAGAGATGCTGTTTGCCCCGCTCGATGCCGAAAGCAAGTACAAGGCAAAGAACTTCATCGACACCGTGGTCTACCGCGCCGGCGACGCCATCAGTGCCTGGGCGAAAAGCGCGCTGGACGCCCTCAGCCAAGGTGCAGGCATGGCGGCATTGGTCGGCGCGTTGTGTGCATTGCTGTGGGGTCTGCTGGGATGGCGACTCGGCGAACGGGCGGACCGCCGAGCCAGTGTGGCGGGAGCGCGGCAAAACCCAGCGTAGCGCGGTCCATTCGAGAGACTAGGATTTTCCCGAAAGCATTCGCCCTGCACAGGGCCAGACTTTGCAGACTGACTGACGGCTGACCGCCCCACCAGGGAACTGCCGGTGCCAGGCATCGTCCGAGCTTAAGCGTTTAAGCAAACTGCTCGCCACGAGGTTTCCGTTTGAAAGCTGCCATCGTCAAAAAATACCGTCTGATCATCAAGACCCTGGGTTACGTGGGCTGGTCTTTGTTCTGGTTGCTGCTCTGGGACATCGCCGTCACCGTCGACTTCATGCTATTTCTCAACGCCAAGCTGAACCTGCCGTTGATGCCGCTGACCTTGCTCGGTTCGGCGTTGATCGTGTTGATCAGTTTTCGCAACAGCAGCGCTTACAACCGCTGGTGGGAGGCGCGGACGCTGTGGGGGTCGATGATCAACAATTCCCGCAGCTTCGCCAGGCAGGTGCTGACGCTGCTGGACGATGCTGGTGGCGAGGTTAATCCGGTCAAATCCACGCTGTTGCGCCGCCACGTGGCCTACGTAAATTGCCTCGCCGCGCATCTGCAAGGTCAGCCGTGTCCCGACGAGGTACGGGCCTTTATTCCCGCCGAAGAATTTGCCCGCAGCGGCACGACCAATAACTTTGCCAACGATATCCTCACCGGCTCGGCGACTCTGCTCGCTCGCGAATACAAGGCCGGGCATCTGGACAGTATTCGCCTGGCGCGGCTCGAGTCGACCCTGGTGGACTTGTCCAACAGCCAAGGCGGAATGGAGCGGATCGCCAATACCCCGCTGCCCTACCCTTATGTATATTTCCCACGGCTGTTCATTTCGCTGTTCTGCCTGATCGTCCCGATAGGACTGGTGGAATCCCTCGGCTGGTTCACGCCGCTGGCGTCGACCGTGGTCGGGTTCATGCTGCTGGCCATCGAACGTATCGGCACCGATCTGCAGAGTCCGTTCCGCCACAGCGAACACCAGATTCAAATGGAAGCGCTGTGCGAAACCATCGAAAAGAATTTGCAGTCGATGCAGCGTGATTCGTTGGGGGATGTGCGCAGGCTTGAGGAGCCCGCTTGAGGCGCAGCTCTAGCAGCAGCGCTTTTCATCAGATGCGGAGCGGCTATTGACGAGTGTCCGCCTCCTCGGCCGGGTAAAACTCGCCCTGCTTGCCCATTTCTTCCAGTCGTTCGCGCGCTACCGCCTCAACACGGGCCACTGCGTCTCGATCGTCAGGGTCAACCAACTGCAAGCACAGGCGTCGGACATTCTGATCATGTGTGCCCTCGCTGAGCATTTCGTGGGTGAAGACTTGTTCACCACGCCACAGGCATAACTGGGTATGAGTCCCGCCGAGCCATATCTCGTTGATTGATCTCAGATCAGTGGTAGCCAGTTGATCTACGGTAATTGTCTTATCCATTGCGCCGTACCTGTAAAAATGTTCGTAGACAGGTACGACTAGCGGGCACAGTGGGTCGTTCCAAGCGTCGCACTTTCCCACCGCATCCGCGGTATATCGTCCTCTCAAAACGTCAACTTTTCCGAGCCCAACTCCCAAACATCACATCACCGACGTAGATGCCCGAAGAAGCTGAACGTTCCTGTTCCAGACGCGCCTGCAATGTTTCAATCTCTACCTCTTCTGCACTGGCCACCCCTAACGCAATGATTCGCGGCAAGCACGCTCGAACGATGGCGCCAAGGCTGTAGGGCGCATCAGGCGTTTGCACCAGGCACTCAGCTCGCACGCTTTCAACGGTCAAGCCTGCCCGGGTGAAAATGCCGTGCAGGTTGAACCCGATGTGCAAATCCGCTCCTTCGCGAGCAAGCATTTGCTGTAACCAGCGTTGCGCTTTTTCATGCAAAGGGAAAGGCTCGACGCTGGCGGGCGCCATCGTCGTATCGTGTTCCTGGAAGATCATGATCCCGCCGGGACGCAGACATCTCGACAGCGCTCGGATCGTCGCCACCGCATCCGGTTGATACATCAGAACGCGCCTGCCGACGATGGCGTCAAAACTGCCGATAGAGTCTGGCAATTCCAAGAGGTCTCCCTCAAGAAAGGTCAGCGCATGTCCTGCGGTGCGCTGGCGTGCAACGGCAATGGCAATGGCATCGTGATCAACGCCGATGATCTCCCCGTCTCTTCCCACGAGATCACACAGCAAAAACGAAACATCACCCGAACCGCAACCTACGTCCAGGATTCGCATCCCTTCACCAATGCCCGCATCGATCAGCAAGCGTGTGGTGAAGTCGAGTCGGTTGAGCGGCATTATCAAATTCCCTGAGTTTTGCGAAAAATCATGGCAGGCGCATCAGTCATCTGGCCCCCAACAGCGCTTCATCCTTCGCCACCGCACGTTTGTAGGCGTCGCGGCTGGTCAACTTCTGGGCATAGGCGAGAAACGCAGGCCTGGGCGGCAAGGTTTGCAAGCCTAACCCCCAGCCAATGTGGGAGCCAACATAAACGTCTGCAGCGGTGAAGCGTTCCCCGGCGATAAACGGATGCGCCAATACCGCGCGCTCAAGCTGATCGACCGTGCGCTCATAGCTTCCGTAGCCAAAGAAAAACTCCTGATCCGGAGTCGGGTTGAAACTGGCGCGGTAGTTGGTGACCGCCTGCTCCAGCGGCCCCGCAGCGAAAAACATCCACCGGTAATAAGCGGCGCGCTCCGCTGCCACCGGGACCAGCCCGGCTTCGGGAAATGCCTCCGCCAGGTACGCACAGATGGCGGCAGTTTCTGTTATGGTTTGCCCGTTATGCACCAAGGCCGGGATCTTTCCCATCGGGTTCACGTCGCGAAAAAAGCCGACACGCCGATCATCAGCATCGGCCATCGTTGGCACTGCCAGCGCAGCACCGCCCCAACGGTCAGCCTGACTGCTCGACTGGTAATCCATGATCACCGTCTCATACGCGCAGCCGATTTCTTCGAGCATCCAGCGCACCATGCGCCCGCGAGAATTGGGGTTGGTATAGAAAGTCATTGTCATCGTGAGCTCCTTTTGGCTCAGTGTGTTGACGACAATGGTAAAAGCGAAGCGGTATGAGCCTGTGGGCGCCTTCCGCCAGAATACTTGCAGAACGCGCCATTGGCGGCGCATTGCATCACGCATCACCGCTATCCTGCAGTTCGGAGTCTGGAAATGCCGCACCTTCACACCAGCACCGAGCGGTGTAAATTGCCCAGGGTGTTCTGGGAATCAATAGCGCAGCTGGGACTGGATCCCTCGTTGATTGAGCAACATGCTCAACTGCCCCCTGACCTTCATTTGAACGAATCGACCTTTGTCAGCACACAGCAGTTGTTCGCTGTCTGGAACGCCATTGAGGCGCTTTCGGCGGATCCGGCTTTTGCGATAAAAATGGTTCGCGACACGCCCAGTGCGAAGCACAAAATGGCGTTCATCACGGCGTTATATGCTGCTGATTATCGCGACGGACTTGCGCGGTTGGCGCGCTTGCAGCGTGTGCAGTCCCGACAAATTATCCATGGTCGAGCGCCAGAACACTGTGTCATTCACGATTCAGTGGCCATCCGGCACGGGGCCTGCGCCCTATCTTTCAGTGGAGGCGTGTTTTGCCTTGGTACTGGAGCTCGGTCGACGAGGCACCGGAAAACACATCACGCCTATGTCATTGAGCTTGCGGCGGCCAAAGCCACCGCTGGAAACTCATTCGGATTATTTCGCCTGTCCCATCAACTGCGGCGCCAGCCATGACGAGATGATCTTGAGCGCCTCTGATCTTGACCGGCCGTTTCTGCAACACAATGCGCAGGTGCTGCACATGATGAGCCCCGGCCTCGATGCCGCATTACGCGCAATCGAGGCGCCGGTTGGCTTCTGTGAGCAGGTCATTGAAATATTCAAGCGCACGCTGGCGAACGGACGGCCAAGTTTGCAACACCTCGCCAGAGAACTGTTGCAGAGCGAGCGAACCTTGCAGCGCCGTTTGGCGTCCGAGGGCACGACCTTCAACGCACTGCTCAACGAGGCGAGGCGTCAAGTTGGGTTGCAGCTGCTGGCTGATACGAGCCTGGAGCTCAAAGAGGTGGCGTATCTTCTGGGTTATGACGACGTCAACTCTTACTATCGGGCCTTTCGGCAGGTGGAAAAGGTTACGCCCAGTCAGTGGCGTCGTTCTTTCAATACCTGATATGAACCAGGCGTGAAGCAGCCGCTACCCGCTCTCAAAATGATGTCCGCTCTAGTTGGCGATAAATTTGTTGTTGGTTTTACTCGTCGTAGTGTCAACAAACCAAATCGAGCCCCCATCTGTTAACACTTTGCTGCATTCCTTACCGTATTTTTGATAGGCAACGCAGATCACATCCCCCGTAATCACCCAACTTCCTGACTGCATGGACTCGCTGGAGATCTGAATTTGTGCAGTTCCGTCAGCGCTTAATACTTGAGAGAAAGGATAACCAGTGGACGTTACGCTGGAATATTTTCGGCCTATGACCGTAGTTTTTATTTCGCTGCCCGTTAGCTGCTTAGCGGTCGCCGGTGCGTCCGCATGGGCGTCGAGCGCAGCTTGATTACCGGACGAAGCGCAGCCAATCATAAATAGCATGGCAACCGCACAAAAAAGGAGCTTTTTCATAACTATCACCTTTTCGCTTATTGAAGCGCTATAGAAGTACCGGACTTATATTAGACACGGAACGGATCGACAATATATTCGATTACTATAAAGCCAATAGCACTCCCACCTATCCACCCCCAAACTGTAAAGCAATCGGACACAATTCGATTTAGTTCGGTAGCGTCGCCGCCATTCAATTTTGCGAACTCACACTATTTAACTTAACTATGTAGTGCTGGCGCCCAATTGGCGATTTCCGCCCATAGCGAGCCATCAGAAATGACCGCTGAAGTCGAAAGCAAACGATGCTCCAAAGCCTTGTCACCAGACAGTCACGCCAATTCACTAATCTTCCCATCCCCACCGTCGCCCCAAGAGCCCGCATTCCAAAATGCCGCCCATCGCAACTGCATCCCCAACCCGGCAAAAAATCATCCTGCGCTCCGACAACCTCACCTCTTCCGACTTCGGCGCCCTGTTCTCCAGGCTCTTCGGCAACCGCTACGCCGATACTCCGCCGCCACCTTCCAGCATCATCATCGGCGGGGTCTACGGGCGGCACGACGGGGTGAGTTTTCGGCGTATGCATTACCACGGCGACTTCAGCGTCACCCTCCCCGATCCGCAGAACGAAATCACTTTCGTCATCCCCACCGCCGGCAAGATCGTTTTCAACCACGCCACCGAGTCCATCGGCATGGCGCACATCGGTCTGGCGATCGACAAGGCGGATATCCGTTCGATGCGTTTTGTTGACGATCACGCGCATCACGGCATTTCGATCAATCGTCTGCAGCTCACCGAGCGGTTGTCGGCGCTGCTGGAGAAACCGGTCGTGCAGAAGATCGTGTTTGAGCCAAGCGTGGATCTGAATACCCCGGCATTTCAGGGCCTCAAGGCGTTGATTGATCTGGCCACGGGCACTGAGTTCGATGCCTTGATCAACAGCGGCACGTTGATGCCGTCACGGTTGCGCGAGATGTTGATCGATGCGGTGCTGGAGGCGTGGCCGCACAACTTCACCGAGGCATTACGGCGGCCGGCGCCGTGTGTGGCGCCGCGACACGTGAAGGTGGCGATGGAATTTATTCAGGCGCATCCGCAGCAGTTGGTCAGTGGCGTGGATCTGGCGCGGTTGAGCCATGTCAGCCAGCGCGCCTTGCAGGAAGGTTTTCGACGTTTTGTCGGGATGTCGATCGTGGCGTATCAGCGGCAGGTGCGTTTGCAGCGCGCCTATGAGGCGTTGGTGCGCGGGCATGCAGGCTCCGTGACGGAGGTGGCGTTGAGCTTTGGCTTCAGTAATGTCGGGCGCTTTTGTCAGTATTTTCAGAGTGCTTATGGCGTTAGCCCAGCGGAGTTGAAGGCCAGGCGTTGACCATTCGGTCCGGCGAAACCTGCATTTGATTGAACAGCAGGAATCTCAGGGCGACTAACCCAGACAGGTCGTTTGACGGCACCGCCGATTCAAGCGGCGTTTACCTGGCTGCGACCGACGGTGCGTTTCTGCGCGCGTCGGTGCAGGCTTCGCAAGGGGGTTTCAATGACTGAGGATTTCATCGGCTTTTTCACGACGCACACGATTTTAGGAATTTCACTGGCGAACTGGGTGCTGGCGTTCCTCGCCGCAACGCTCAGTTATCTGCTGACTACCACGGCGATCCGCTTCGTTTTCCGCAAGGTGCAGGCGCGGGCCACTGCCGGCAATGGGCATCTGACGTACATGGCCAGCGAAGTGCTGGCGGCGACCAGCACCACGTTGCTGCTGTTGGCATCGATTCTGGTCGGCATCGGTTTGCTGGATTTGCCCGAGCGCTGGCTCGGGCGTGTCAGCAGTTTGTGGTTCGTGGTGGCGGCGTTGCAGGTCGGCCTGTGGACCAACCGCGCGCTGGCACTGGGGCTGCATCGCTATTTCTCGCGGCATAACGCGACCGGCTCCTTTCAAGCGAGCGCCTTGGCGACCCTGAGCCTGTGGGGCGTCAAGGTATTGCTGTGGGCGGTGATTCTGCTGGCGATGCTGTCGAACCTGGGCGTCAACATCACTGCATTCGTCGCCAGCCTGGGTGTCGGCGGTATCGCGGTGGCGCTGGCGGTGCAGAACATTCTCGGCGACGTGTTCGCCTCGCTGTCGATTGCCGTCGACAAGCCGTTTGAGGTGGGCGATTTCATCGTCGTCGGCACGCTGGCCGGTACGGTCGAGCACGTCGGCCTGAAGACCACGCGCATCCGCAGTCTCGGCGGTGAGCAGATTGTCATGGCCAACGCCGACATGATCGGCAGCACCATTCAGAACTACAAGCGCTTGCAGGAACGTCGAGTGGTGTTCGAGTTTCGTCTGACTTACGAGTGCACCAGCGAACAGATCCGCCAGATCACTCAACGCGTTGAAAGCATCATCAAGAACGAAAAACAGGCGCGCTTCGACCGCTGTCATTTCCGCAGTTTTGGTGAGAGCGCGCTGGAATTCGAAACGGTGTACATCGTTCTGGACGCCAGTTACAACGTCTACATGGACGTGCAGCAACGCATCAATCTGGCAATCATGGAAGCGGTGGCCGAGCTGGACGCGACGTTCGCCTTCCCGGCGCGCACCGTGCATGTCGCCTCGCTGCCCGAACCCACCGCGCCACCGGCACGCACACAGCAACCTTCGCGTGCGCAGCATGCTTGAGCGCAAGAGCCCGGCAACCTGCCGGGCTCGCTGTGTTCAAAACGCGTAACTGGCTTTCAGTCCGCCATTGAAACCATGGCTGTCACCGCCACCGTTGGCCCCGACCTCAGCGCCCACACTCAGGGCGCCGAGGTTGGCCATCAAGTTGACGCCGCCGCTGAACTGATCGCGGTTGTCGAACGCCGCGCGCTGCTCGATATCCAGCCCCAGCAGGTGGCCTTCGCTGTCGACTTGCTGATCGCCGAGCGCACGTTCATAGCCCACGCGAACGCCCGGGACCAACTGCCACGCCCCCACGGCCACCGGGGCAAATGACACGTCGAGATTGGCCACCGCGCTGCGGCGGGTCTGCTTGATGCCATCGACGTCGAGCGCCAGCTCACTGCCCTTCTCTTTGAAACCTTGCAAGTCGAGATGACTGACGCGAAAGCCCAGGTTCGGTTCGACAATCACGCTGCTCAGCGGCAGGCGATAACCCAACGCCACGGTCGCGCCAGTGAGATTGCCGTGAGTGTCGCCCTTGGCAGTGCCGAGACCACCGCCGAGCTCGCGTTTGCTGTCGTAGTCGACGTAACCGGCGCTGGCATTGGCATCGACAAACATGCCGCGCTCAAGGCTGGTGAGGCCGTAACGCGCACCGAGGTTGAGGAAGGTGAAGTCCGTATCGGCCTCGCCACCCGCGCCGCCCACGCTGCCCTTGCTGTAGCCAAAGCCGCCGCGTGCGCTGAGTTGTTCGCTGAAGCGCTGGGTGATGCCGAGCATCAGGCCCTGGCTGTGTTCGTTGCTGCTGTCGGCGTGGGCCGAGCCGTCCGTGCCGAGGTAGCCGGCAAGCGCGGTGGTCCAGAGGCGGTATTGGCCGATCTTCAGATCGCTGCCGCTGGCGAACGGTGCGGCGGCTTGTTCGATCATCGCGTTCTGCCGCAGCAGGTAGCTGGCCGCATCAGCGTGGACCTGACCGCCGACTTGCGATTCGACACCGCCCAGACTGCCGGCGTCGATCGCCGATTGCAGGTAGTAGTTGTAGGCGCTGTAGGTGCCGGACAGCTCGGAGTTCTGCAGCTGGCGCAGCAACTCGGCACCAGCGGCGGCATTGCCGATCAGCCCGGCCTGACCCGGCAAGCTGTTGTACTCGACCAGTTTGCCGCGCAGTACGTAAATGGTTTCCTGGGACAGACCGAGGCCCTGCTTGAGGTAGTTGTCCATGCTGCCGTACTCGGCGGCGACCTGGTCGAGACCGGCCTGCAAATAACTGGCCTGCACGCCGAGCAGCGGCTCGTAGACAGCGGCCATGCTCGGCGGCAAGGCTTTCAAGGTCGCGGCAACTCGGGCGGCGGTGTAGTCGTTAGTCGCCAGGTAGTTGGCCATGATCGTCGCCTCATCAACGCCAGCGATGCTCTGCAACACGGCGGCGGTCCAGCCGGTGCGGTCCTTGCCGGCGGTGCAGTGAAACAACTGCGCGGCGTCGACACTGGCCAGCTCATTGAACAACTGGCCGAACTGCCCGCGCATGCCGGCATCGCTGACGAAAGCGCGGTTGGTTTCCTCCATCATCGCCACGGCCTCGGCGGCGCTGTGGAACGAGATATTGGTGATGTTCGCACCAGAGGTGGTGCTGCCGATGATGTCGATATTGCGATAGGCCGCGCCCGTGATCATCGTGTCGGGCGTAGCGGCAATTTCGCTGGGCGTGCGCAGGTCGTAAATGGCTTTGATGCCAAGCCCATTGAGTGTCGCCAGATCCGCCGTCGACGGCGTCAGTGCGTTGGAACGGTAGAACACGCCGCTGCGCATAACGCCGTCGTGGGCGGTGGAGTACGCGGTGGTGATGCCGGCGATGTCGCGAAAGTTGTCGATGCCGCTCAAGCGCGGCGTGTCGAGGCTGACAGGCTCGGCCGCGTGGGCAGCGGCGATGGACAGGCTCAGAACGGACAGCGAACACAGAAGACGTTGGAACACAGTGCAGCCTCATGAAATCAGCGTTGGGCTGGTCACTATGGGCAGACGAGTGGGAGGGAATATGACAGTTTCGGCTGGCTACAAAATGCCTGCGCGAATGGGCCGTGGAGTGCGTGATCGGTATCAATCCTGCTTGGATGTGTTGAAGATCCCTGTGGCAGCGAGCCTGCTCATGAAAGCGGCGTGTCAGCCGATTATATTCAAACTGAAAAAAAGCTTTCGCGAGCAGGCTCGCTCCCACAGGGTTTGGGGAAGTATCCGTTTTTTCAATTTGTCGCGCGCAGCGACAACCCCTTATAAGACTGCCATCACTTTCAAGAACAAGAGGCTGTACCCATGAGCAACGCCTGGAACGAAGGTTATTTCACCGACGAAGGCTACACCTACAGCTATAGCCGGGAGATCAATCCGGTGTTCCTGCGTTACTGCCTGTTGTTGCGCGGGTTCGCCACGCTGGAAAGCAACGAAGGCGTGCACTGCGAACTGGGCTTCGGTCAGGGCGTGTCGATCAACATCCACGCCACCGCCAACCCGGGTTCGTTTGTCGGTACGGACTTTCACCCGGGTATGGCGGCCCATGCCATCGAACTCGCGACTGCCGCCAACAACGGCGCCCGCCTGTATGACGACAGCTTCGAACAGCTGCTGGCGCGCAATGATCTGCCGCAGTTCGACAGCATCAGCCTGCATGGCATCTGGACCTGGGTCAGCCGCGACAATCAAAAACTGATCGTCGAATTCGCCCGCCGTCACCTGAAGCCGGGCGGCATGCTTTACGTCAGTTACAACTGCTTCCCCGGCTGGTCGCCGTCGGCGCCGCTGCGCAATCTGTTCAGCCTGCATGACCGCTTTGCCAATGCCTCGTCGCGCTCCGACCAGCGCATCGACGCCGCACTGCAATTTTCCGAAGCACTGCTCGCGGCCAACCCGAAATACGCCGCTGCGGCGCCGAGTCTCGGCGCGCGGCTGCAGAGCATCAAGGGTCAGGATCGTCACTACGTCGCCCACGAGTATTTCAACCGTGACTGGAATTGCATGTACTTCGCCGACATGGTCGACGCGCTGGCCTCGGCCAAACTCGACTACGCCACCACGGCAGTGCCGCTGGATTCGGTCGCCCCGCTCAACCTGAGCGCTGAAGGCATGGACTTTCTGGAAACCATCGAACATCCGATCATGCGCGAGCAAGCGCGGGACTACTTCGTCAACCAGCACTTCCGCCGCGACCTGTACGTACGTGGCGCGACCCGCCTGTCCGCTGCCGAACGCCGCGCGAGGATGCTGCACAGCCGTTTCGTGCTGCTGCAACCCTGGGAAACCGTGGCGGGCTCGGTCAGTGGTCCCGCCGGCGAAGCGACGCTGCAACCGGAGATTTACGGCCCGGTGCTCGATGCACTGGCGGCACAGAACTATGCGGCCAAATCGATGCGCCAATTGCTGTCCGAGGCTGCGCTGGCTTACGACGACCTCGAACAAGCCCTGGCCGTGCTGATCGGTATGGGCGCTGTCGCTCCGTGCCAGAGCGAGGCCGCCGAGTCGCAGGTCAGCGGTCGCTGCGCCGCGCTCAATCTGCAACTGTGCAAACGCTCGCTGTACGGCGCCAACATCCAGACCCTGGCCAGCCCGGTCACTGGCGGTGGCGTGACGGTCAACCGCTTCCAGCAGTTGTTCCTGATTTCGATCAAGCAAGGCAAACAGCAGCCAGCCGAGTGGGCGCAACTGGCGTGGAGTGTGATCAGCGAACAAGGTGAAGTGCTGGTAGAGAACGGCCAGCCGCTGCTCACTGCCGAAGCCAACATTGCGGCCCTGACCGCAAAGGCGCAGGTATTCGCCGAGCAGACGCTGGTGGTGCTGAGGGCGTTGAAGATAGCTTGATTGCCAACGAACCATTGTGGGAGCGAGCCTGCTCGCGAAAGCGCTGGATCAGCCGCCAAATCGGTGACTGACGTACCGCATTCGCGAGCAGGCTCGCTCCCACATTGGTCGTGGAACAGGGTCAAGCCAACCGTCCTGTTTCCGGAACTTTCCGCCCTCTGCCGTCCGTCCAGCCGGCCTGCAATAAACGAAATTTCCGCTCCACCCACTCCTCACAACTATGCATGCGCTAACGCCCATCAGGGCAAAAGCGCGATAGCCTGGTCTGAGGAAAATTTGAATGTTCATACATAACAAGCGACTTCAGTACACCGTTCGCGTGGCCGAGCCCAACCCTGGTCTGGCCAATCTGCTGTTGGAACAATTCGGGGGCGCCAATGGCGAACTGGCCGCAGCAGCGCGCTATTTCACCCAAGCCTTGGCCGAGGAAGATCCGGGGCGCAAAGACCTTCTGCAGGACATTGCCACCGAAGAATTGAGCCATCTGGAGGTGGTCGGCTCGATCATCGTCATGCTCAACAGAGGTGCCAAGGGTCAACTCGCCGAGGGCGTGCAAGAGGAAGGTGAGCTGTACCGTGCGCTGAATGGCGCCGGTAATGACTCGCACATCACCAGCCTGCTGTACGGCGCAGGCGCGCCTCTGGTCAATTCCGCTGGCGTACCGTGGACAGCGGCGTATGTAGATTCGATCACCGAACCTACTGCCGACTTCCGTTCGAACATCGCAGCCGAAGCGCGGGCGAAAATCCTCTACGAACGCTTGATCAACATCACCGATGATCCGGGCGTGAAAGAGGCGCTTGGCTTCTTGATGACGCGGGAAATCGCCCATCAGCAGTCCTTCGAAAAAGCCCTGCATTCGATCCAGCCGAACTTCCCGCAGGGCAAATTGCCTGGCATGCCGGAGTTCACCAACAAGTACTTCAACATGTCTGGCGAGCCTAATGTGCGCGGCCCCTGGAACGAGGGCGGTGCGTGGGAGTACGTGGAAAACCCAGAGCCTGCGGTCGACGGCGGCGACGGTCTGGCGACCGTCAGCCTTCCGGCCGAAGACGAACAGGTGCTGGAAGCGATGAAGACCCGTACAGCCTCTGACCCACTCAGCGAGCCGGTGACCGGTGCTGACCTGGGCTCCGGTTATGTACAAGGTAAAGATGTCTGAACCCGTCCGGCGGCCCCGGACCGGGGTCGCCACTTGCTCAAGGAAAACCACATGAAAAGCAGCAAAGTCCTGGCACTGACCTCTGAACATTTTCAACGTTTGATGGAGAAGGCATACGCCGGTTTTGAGCTGGACTGCAAACAGGCCTGTCGAGGATTGAAAGTCAGCATGGCGGTGAATGTATTCGGCTTGGGCACCCTTCTCCCGAATAATTTTGCCGATCAAGCCACAGTCCAGCAATCGGAGGTGGCAGCCATCCATTGACCGCGAACTGGCGGGAAGACTTGCTGCTCTGTGAGCCGAGTGTTGCCACCGTCTTCAATGCAGAACCGGGCGTTCAGAAAAGTACCGACGCAGCTTCCCTCATGAAGATCTCGACGGTCTTCGGCCCTATCCCCTCGAACTCGGACAGGCGCTTCTCCAGCGCCTTACGGTCCGCGCTCGCGGCCACGATGTTACTGACCTTACCGGCGTACTCGCTGTTGAGCTTGTTGGCCAGCGCGAGTAGTCGCGACGCCGTGCTTTCGTCGTAGCGCACGTAACGCGCCTGCCCCAGCATCGACACCAGTTGACGGTGCGTACACTGCGCGAGCTTTTGCGGGGTGTCTTGGTGATGCTGCTCTACTATGACTTGATACGCCTTGGCGGCAATGGCGCCCTGAATCCTTTTGCCCATCAGAAAACTCGCCAGCAGCCATTTGAACAGGCCGGTTTCGTTGGCATTGCGCAGGTCGATGTTCAATTCACCGGCCGTGATGATATCGCTCACAAGTCTCACCTCAAGGCGCGCTTCAATTACAGATGTTGACCCGGCACGGCTTTGAACGATCCAATCGCGACCGCCTGGCCAAGGCAGTAAATTGAATTCCAGGTGGAAAAGGATGGTCATCTTTCAAGAGATGAGAGATGACAAGCATAAGGACCCTCAGATGCTCGGTCGTAAGATGCCCAAAACCAAGGGGCATGACGCCGCAGAAACCGCTCCCATCAAAGCTGCCAGCGAGATAGCCGCTTTCCGCCTGACAGTCATCTTCATGCTGACGGTCATTCTGGCGTTTCTCGGCGTGGAGGGATGGCGAACCTGGCGTGACTATCATGCAGCCTTCTCGTCGGCGCGTGATTCGGTCACCAACCTCGCGCGGGCAACCGCGCAACATGCCGAAGACGCCATCCGCCAGGTCGATGTGTTGACCGCCGCCCTGGGCGAGCGCGTCGAAGGCGACGGTCTGCAGAACATCGACGTACCGCGCATCCACAACTTGCTGGTGCAGCAGGCCAAATTGATGCCGCAGTTGCATGGACTGTTTATCTACGGCCCGGACGGCAAATGGATCGTCACCGACAAGGAAATGATCCCGGACCCGGCGAACAATGCCGATCGCGACTACTTCCAGTATCACCGCGCCAACACCGATCGAAACGTGCGTATCGGTGATGTCGTCAAAAGCAAATCCACGGACGACCTGATCATTCCGATTTCCCGCCGATTGAATAACCCGGACGGCTCCTTCGCCGGCGTGCTGCTGGGGACGATCAAGGTCAGTTATTTCGTCGACTATTACGGCGATTTCAAAATCGACGACAAGGGTGCACTGGTGCTGGCGTTGCGCAATGGAACCATTCTCGTGCGTCGCCCCTTCATCGCTTCGGTAATCGGTCAGAGCCTCGCCGACAGTGAGGTGTTCAAGAACTACCTGCCCTTTTCCAATCAAGGGATCGCCGAGGTCCGAGCCGTCGTCGACGGCACCAAGCGTCTGTACGGTTACAGAGCTTTGAGCACCTATCCGTTGGTAGTCGAAACCGGACTGTCCCGCGAATCGATCATTGCGCCGTGGCGCTGGGACCTGATCAAAACCGGCTTTGTGTTGATGTCGGTGATCACCGCGTTCACGGTCTTCGGACTGATCGTCTTGAGGCAACTGCGCCAACGGATGGTGATGGAAAAGGATTTGCGCAAGGCACACCAGGCCATGAAGGACATGGCCTTGACGGACAGCCTGACCGGGCTGGCCAACCGTCGGCGACTGGACACTGCCTTGATTGACGAAATTCGTCTGGCCAGACGCCAGGGTTCGTCGATCTCACTGATCATGATCGACGTCGATCACTTCAAACTCTACAACGACAGCTATGGGCACGCGGCAGGTGATGATTGCCTGAGCGCCGTCGGCCAGGCCATTGCGCAGGCGGTAAAACGGCCGGGTGATCTCGCCGTGCGCTATGGCGGCGAGGAGTTTTCCGTGTTGCTGCCCAACACCGATATTCGCGGGGCGGCGCTTGTGGCTGAGGAAATTCTTGAGGCCATTCGATCCTTGCGAATGGAGCACAAAGCCCATCCACTGGGTCACGTCACCGCCAGTGCAGGTATTGCGGTTGGCAAACCGGCCGAACATGAAGTGAGCCCTGCCACTCTTATCGAGTCGGCTGACAAAATGCTTTATGCCGCGAAGCAGAAAGGCAGGGATCGCTGCTGTATCGGCGAGGAAGTGCTCGGCGCCTAGCCACCGCTCTTCAACGGGAGCGCAGCATCACGGCTGCGCGAACCCGCTGTACGCCAAACACCGTCATGCGCAGGAATTCCTGGTGACTGACCGGCAAGTGCTGGCAGTCCAGGCCGCGCTTGAGTTTGCTGTGGTCGACATCAGGATCATGCAAGTAAACGAAGTCCTCGTCACACCCGGTGATGATGACCCAATGCGGCGCTTTCAAGCGGGTGAATCGGTAGCTGCTGATCAGCACCAGCGGCTTGTATCCGGCCGCCAACGCAGCGCCGATCTGCAGATAATCACCCAGAACCTGCTCGACTTGCGTGGCAGCCAGTTCCTGGGCAAACCCATCCTCGACCAGTTTCATGATCGACTTCTTCTCCGTGCTGCGTACGCCGTGAAGAAAAAGCGAGCCCGGGTGACTTACCTCAAGGCGCACATCGAAACCGCGCCGCCAGGCCGCCAGTGCGAGGCCCTGAGGACTGCAGCCACCGTGCCCCGCCGTCATGAAAATGGTGGTTGCCTCGCGCCACAACTGGATTTCCTCCGCTCGGGTCATGGCACGGTTCGCATCGATGGCGGACATGGCCATCAGCAGGCACGCGGCGCCGCAGGTGAACTCGGTGGTCTGCTGGTAATACGGCACTTGCCGGGCGGGCGCTGGTGTTTCGCGCAGGATGCGTTTCTCGTAGCGCAACGCCTCGCAGTGGTCTTCGTAGTAGTCCTCGACACTGGCAAAGCGTTGATAGCCGTTGGCTTCGTAGAGGCGGATGGCAGCGCTGTTGTCAGCGCGCACCTCCAACCGCAGCCATGCGCAGTTGCGCGCCAATGCGCAGGCCTGGGCCTGTTCCAGCAAACGCTGGCCAAGTTGATGTCCGCGCCACGCAGGGCTGACCGCAATCGAATACAGGCGTCCAAGTGAGGTGCCACGGTGAAAAAGCACCAGTGCGTAACCGCAAAGGATTGCGCCTGAGGTAACGACAATCAACGCGGCATTGGCTCTACTGAGCATCCAGCTGAAGTTGCGCTGATTCAACCGGTCGAGGGTAAAACACACCCGCTCCAATTCGACCAGATCGTCGATATCGTCCATGGATGCAAAGCGAAAATCAAAAGACATGACCGCACCGTAAAGTTTGAGTAACGAACCGGGACAGACCGAAAGGCCCGTGATTTATTGAAGCGGCGTCTTCTTCAACAGGGATTCATTACTCATGTCAGCGGTGCAAGCCAACGTGAACGAAGTATTAGACAAAACCGAGCATTCGACAATCTCCCTCAGCGAGGAACCTCCCAGTATCAAGCCCTCGGGAAGTCGATTGCTCATACTGGTCGAACGCAAGGATGACTGGGCTGATTACCTGCCCAGCGAGAGCCTGATGCTGGCTCAGGATTACCTTGAACACAGCGATGATTTTCCTCATCGCACCCAGGTCATAAACCTCTGCCGCAATTACAAATACCTCGGTCAGGGCTATTACTGCTCATTGCTGGCCGAAGCGCGCGGACACAAGGTTTTCCCCTCGGTACGCACCGTCAGCGAGCTGGCGCGCAAAGCGCTTTACGGGGTCGGGCTGAATGATCTGGAGCGCACCCTGGAGCGGGCGCTGGCGAACCACCCGTACGGCGAAACCGAGGCTTTCACGCTGTCGTTGTACTTCGGCAAGGCCTCGATCGAGACGCTGCAAGAGATCGGCCGTCAGCTGTTCGAGGCGTTCCCCTGCCCTATCCTGCTGGTGGAATTCCGCCGTGGTGAGACCTGGCAGATCGCAGGCATCAAGGCCGGTGCACTGCACAAACTTCGCGATGAACAGCAGCATGTTTTCGCTGATGCACTGGACGCGTTCAATCGCAGGACATGGCGTCAGCCCGCCTCCAAACGTGTGGCCCGCTACGACCTGGCCATCCTGCATGATCCTGACGAAGCCCTGCCGCCTTCTAATCCCGAGGCATTGCAGCGTTTCATCGCTGCGGGCGAACAGCTGGGTATCGATGTCGAACTGATCGAGAAAAAGGACTACGCACGTCTCGCCGAATTCGACGCGCTGTTCATCCGCGAAACAACGCGAGTGGATGATCACACCTATCGGTTCGCGAAAAAGGCTGAAAGCGAAGGCCTTGTGGTGATTGACGATCCGTCGTCCATCCTGCGCTGCACCAACAAGGTTTATCTGGCCGATTTGCTGAAGCGTCGCGGGCTGGGCATGCCGGCAACGGAAATACTCTACAAGGATCGTCCGCAGGAACTCGAAAACGCAGGGCGTCGCCTCGGTTTTCCCTTGGTATTGAAAATCCCCGATGGCTGTTTTTCACGGGGTGTGATCAAGGTCGCCGATGCACAAGCGCTGGCCACGGCCGCGCAGGAGTTATTCGAACACTCGGTGCTGCTGCTGGCGCAGGAGTATTGCTACACCGAATACGATTGGCGCGTCGGGGTGCTCAATGGCGAAGCGCTGTATGCCTGCAGGTATTTCATGTCCAAGGGGCATTGGCAGATTTACAACCACAAGGCGCTGCCCGGCGAGATCAACGGAATGTGCGAGGCGGTGCCGGTCGAGCAAGCCCCGCCCGCAGTCGTGCAGCTCGCCGTACAGACGGCGCGGCTGATCGGCGACGGCCTCTACGGCGTCGACCTCAAGCAGGCGGGCGATCGGGTACTGGTGATCGAAGTGAACGACAACCCCAACCTCGACGCCGGCATCGAAGATGCGGTGCTGGGCGACGAATTGTACCGGCGCGTATTACAGGCTTTTACCCAAAGGCTTGAGCTCAAACACCGTGGCCAAGCGTGGTGAGCAATGATTGAAGGCTATTGCATTGATTGCGGCGCCCTGCACAGGACATCGGAGGACCAGGCGACTGTCTGGCTGTGTGTCGCCCCGGACGCAGCCGAGCAACTGGATTTGCACAGACGCCTGGGCATTGGCGCACAAGCGATAGAGTCGTCGCTGGACCCAGATGAAGTGGCCCGCATCGAGGTCAAGCCAGATCACCTGTTCCTGATCTGGAAGCGTCCGGAAAGCTTCGACGGGCGCGCATTCAACGTTTCGTCCTTCGGAGTGGTGCTGAGCGAAAAACGCCTGGTGGTCATTTGCGCGAGCAACTCGCTGCTTTCGGGTCTTGAGCACGATGCGCAAATGACCGGGCCGCTGGACGTGCTGATGGCGTTACTCGCTGAAAGCGTTCATCACTATCTCGGGCATTTGCGCGTGGTCAAACAGATCGCCCGGGAGATTCAACAGCAATTCACGCGGGCAATGGACAATCAGCAATTGGCGCAGATGTACAACCTGAGCGAAAGCCTCGTGTACTACGTCAATGCGATTCAAAGTAACGGTGCGGTGCTGACGCTGCTGCGCAAACACGGCCAGCGTCAGGGCTTCAGCGACAGTCAACTGGCTGCGCTGAACGATCTGATCGTGGAAAACGAACAAAGCTTTCAGCAGGCCAGAATTCACGCCAAGGTGTTCGCCAACCTCATCGAATCCCACGGCAATCTTGCCAACAACAGCATGAACCGGGCCCTGCGCAAGCTGACACTGATCAACGTCGTATTCCTTCCCTTGAACCTGATCGCCGGCATCGGTGGCATGTCGGAGTTCAGCATGATGACGTCCGGCGTCCCATGGTGGATGTCCTTTCCCGTGCTGATCGCCTGCATGGGCCTCGTAGGCGCGGGGATGGTGCTGGTATTGCGGCGCATGGCCTGAATCCAGAGCACATTCTGCTA
Source organism: Pseudomonas sp. FP1762 (assembly GCF_030687105.1). Taxonomy (NCBI): domain Bacteria; kingdom Pseudomonadati; phylum Pseudomonadota; class Gammaproteobacteria; order Pseudomonadales; family Pseudomonadaceae; genus Pseudomonas; species Pseudomonas sp. FP1762. The sequence goes on along the minus strand of NZ_CP117458.1, from coordinate 2,506,571 downwards.
ACGCCTGCGCCGCATGCGGGCGTCAATTGGTCCGGCTGACCACCCGGATATGCGTAATCCCTACCCGCTCGGCCTGCTCGAGAATCTGCTCTGGCGTCGAATCCGCCGTGGGCATGACCAGGCTGTTTTCTGCATCGCCCAGATGCAGTTCGAGCAGATGCATCGCCGCGTCGTGCTCGGCCAGTTGCGCTTCCTTGAGTTCGAGCAGATAAGTACGAGGCTCGCCGTTGAAACGGTATTCAATGTGATAGGTGTAAATGTTGTCGTCCGCGTCGGTGGGAAAAGGCACTGTTTATCCTGACGCAGCGGTCAGCTTTTAGTTCAACCTGACTGCCAAATTGCATTTGCGAACAAACTTTTTGCGCAGCGAAGCGTCCTCTTCTTAACTCTCCACAACAGCTGATCACAGCTAAGGACTGGCAATGACCTTTTTCATCTTCCTCTTGGCCTGCGCGGCGGCGGCAACCACTGGCGTGATGTTCAAACCCGGCCCGTGGTACGAATCGCTGACCAAACCCTCTTTCACCCCGCCCAACTGGGCCTTTCCGGTAGCGTGGACGATCATCTACCTGCTGCTGGCCTGGGCCGGTTATCGCTTGAGCCTGATCCCCGGCAGCCAAACGGTGCTGGCCTTGTGGGCCGCGCAAATCGCCCTGAACACGCTGTGGACGCCGGTGTTCTTCGGCGCGCATCAGGTGCTGGCGGCGCTGGTGATCCTGGCGGTGCTGTGGGTGGTGGTCGCGGTGATGGTCGTGCTCGCCCTGCAACTGGACGTGGTCACCGGGCTGATTCTGTTCCCGTACCTGGCGTGGCTGTGCGTTGCGGCGGCGCTGAACTGCTCGATCCTGATGAAGAATCGCCTGTGAGCGAATTTCCATGGCCGCAAGGCGAGCCTGAGCTGGCACAGGTTCGCGCATTCAACAAAAAGCTCGCCTGGCTGCCACGCTTCAAGATCCGCAATCGCCTCACCCCACGGCTGATTCAGGCGTTGCTGCGGGCGGGTCAGCTCGGCGGCGCTGGCAAGCTGCGCCAGCATCGGCTGAGCGCCGAACGGAAGATCATCGACACGGTGCCCGTGCGCATCATCCGCCCCAAGGGCAAAGCCAGAGGCGTGGTGCTGGATTTCCATGGTGGCGGCTGCGTGATCGGCAATGCGCAGATGAACGACAACTTCAACATCGCCATCGTCAATACTTGCGACGTGGCGGTGCTGTCGGTGGATTATCGGCTGGCGGTGTCGACGCCAATCGAGGGCTTGCTGGAAGACTGTCTGCGCGCCACTCGCGGCATCTTGAACGATGGCGAATTTGCCGGACTGCCCGTGGTCGTCGTCGGTGAATCGGCCGGTGGGCATCTGGCGGCGGCCACCCTGCTCGCCCTCAAATCTTCGCCGCAACTGCTGCAACGGATCTGCGGCGCGCTGCTGTATTACGGCGTCTACGACCTGACCGGCACGCCCAGCGTGCGCGCCGCGCCAGCCGATACCTTGGTGCTCGACGGCCCCGGCATGGTCGAAGCGTTGCGCCTGCTCACACCTGATATCAGCGACGAACAACGACGCCAGCCACCACTGTCGCCGCTGTATGGCGATTTCAGCGGACTGCCACCAGCGCTGCTGTTTGCCGGCGACCTCGATCCGCTGCTGGATGACACGCGGCTCATCGCCGAGCGCTGGCAGCAAGCGGCGCCGGTGGACATGTATGTGCTGCCGGAGTGTCCGCATGGGTTTATTCACTTCCCGACCGCCACTGCTGACCATGTGCTGGCTTACAGCCGCAAGTGGATTTCGGCGCGAGTGGCAAGCTACTCAGCGAAAACCGCCGAAATCAGCCCGGCGTTTTCGTAGCTGCCGATTGCATGGCGAGCCATAAAGAAACGAGACAAACAAAAGGCGCCTTCACCGGCGCCTTTTTTTGTTTGCGCTGAACCCTGCGCGATCGTTCACCCCATGCCGATTGTGGCTCAAACCGTAAACAGTCTTTACCCAATCCGCGCCTGTTTCCCCCGCCAGCCGCCGCATAGAGTTTGTTCCAGCAGCACACTCAACTTCAGCAAAGGAAAATACCCATGAAAGTCTCAATGCTCGTCCTCACACTCTTCGGCTTCAGCTCGGTGGTCATGGCTCAGGACTCGACTACCACGCCTCCCGTCGAGCAATACACCTACGCCAGTCACCTCGACGTCGCCAAAATCATCTCGGAAGATCCCGTGCCGGATGTCTGCGCCGTAGTGCCGGTGCACATGACTTATCAGGACTCCCAAGGCAAACAGCACATCCTGCAATACGAGGTCATGGGCAGCGGTTGCAGCAACGGCTGATCCGGCCAATATCTCGCACACCCATTGCGTCTCAGAGTTGGCTCGCTGAGACGCAAATGCTTTACCGCTTCAATCGATAAGCGCCTGAGCAGTGCTCGCCAACTGCGCGCCGACCCGGGTTTTCAAGGTATCGATGAATCGCGTGATCTTCGCATCGACAAACTGGCGAGACGTGTAGACCGCGTAAACATTGCGCTCGTAGGTGTGGTAATCGGGCAGCACCCGCACCAGCCTGCCGGCACGCAAATCGTCGATCGCCGTGAAGCCTGCCAACAGACCAATCCCCGCCCCTTCGCGAATGGCAACGGCCATTGCGTCCATATCGTTCACGCTGAAACTCGGCCCACTCGGAATGAACGTCGCATCGCCCGCCTTGCTTTTGAGCTGCCATTCATCGCGCACGTAATCCACGGTACCGAGCAGCAGGCATTGATGATCGCAAAGCTGCTCCGGCGTTTCGGGGGCGCCATGCCGCGCCAGGTATTGCGGAGAGGCCACCAGTACGCAGTGACTGACGCCGATCTTCTGGCTGACATACGCCGAATCCGGCAGCGTTCGCGCGATCAGAATGGACACGTCCAACTGATCCTCAAGCAGATTGGGCATGCGTTGGGAGAGCATCAAATCGACGGTCACTTCGGGAAACGCCTGGCGATATTCCAGCACCGCGCCGGTCACCAGTTGCCGCGCCAGTCCGGGCACGCAGTGCACGCGTAACGTCCCTCGTGGTTGCAAGGCGGCATTGCTCGCCTCGGCTTCGGCGCTTTCCAGGTCAGCGAGAATCTTCACGCAGCGTTCATAAAACCGCCGGCCCGCGTCGGTCACCGAGAGACGCCGGGTCGAGCGTTGCAACAGGCGGGTGTCGAGTACGTTTTCCAACGCCGAGACCGCACGCGATACGTTACCGACGGTGGAGTCGAGATGGTTGGCCACGGCAGTGAAACTGCCCATCTCGACTACCTTGATGTACACCGACATGTTTGAAAGTTTGTCCATCCTGATCGTCCTGTAGAACTGCCACTCACTGCGGATAAGGACGGATGCTACACGCTCGCCCCTGCGCTCGATATTACCTTCTGGGACAACAATGATTCCCTCGTGGCCGGCTAAATCAAACGGCACGCCTTCCATAGACTGGATTCCACGGGACGCCTGAACTACTGCGTACAAGGCGCCGAATGAATCCTTAACCATGAAGGCGACATCCATGAACACTCTTTACGATCCGCTCTATCTCTTCATCGGTGGTCAATGGCTCACCGCCCAGGACCGCGCTACCGCTGCCGTGGTCAACCCGGCAACCGGCGAGGAAATCGGTCAGGTGCCACTCGCCACCGCAGACGATCTGGATCACGCCCTCGAAGTCGCTCGACTGAGCTTCGACCAATGGCGCCAGACCGTGCCGGACCAGCGCGCAAAAATCCTCAAGCGCGCCGCCGACCTGATCCTCGAACGCGCCCCGCACATCGCTGCGCAGATGACACTGGAAGAAGGCAAGCCACTGCGCGAAAGCCTCGATGAAGTGACCCGTGCGGCGGAATATTTCGAGTGGTTCGCCGAAAGCGCACGACGCATCGACGGCCGTGTCGTACCGGCCAATCGTCCGGGTGTACTGCAACTAGTGAAACGTCAGGCGATCGGCCCTGTGGCAGCGTTCACACCATGGAATTTCCCGGCCATCACCCCGGCGCGCAAGCTCTCGGCAGCGCTGGCCGCCGGTTGCAGCGTGGTGCTCAAGCCCGGCGAGGAAAGCCCTTCCACCGCGCTGGCCCTGGCCCGGGCGCTGGACGATGCCGGTTTGCCCAAAGGCGTGCTGCAAGTGGTGTTCGGTGTGCCGGATCAAGTATCCAGCCATCTGATTGCCTCACCGGTCATTCGCAAAGTGACGTTCACCGGTTCGGTGCCAATCGGTCGGCTGTTGTCGGCCCGCGCTGCCGAAGGAGTGAAGCCGATCACTCTGGAACTGGGTGGCCACGGCCCGGTTCTGGTGTTCGCCGACGCCGACATCGAAAAAGCTGCTGTGGAAGGCGTCGCCAATCGCTTTCGCGGCACCGGTCAGGTGTGCATTTCCTCGACTCGTTTTCTTATCCAGCGTGAGGCCTACGCCGAGTTTGTCGAGCACTTCGTCGCGGCCACCCAAGCGTTGAAAATCGGCGACGGCATGGATCCGCAAACCCAGGTCGGCCCTCTGGCGAACCCACGGCAACTGGCGAAGATGGAGCAACTGATCGCCGACGCCGTGGAGAAAGGTGCACGGGTGCTGGCCGGCGGTGAAGCGTTGCCGGGCGCAGGCTTCTTCTTCCAGCCCACTGTTCTGGCCGATGTGCCGATGAGTGCGCGAATCATGCACGAAGAACCCTTTGGCCCCATCGCGATACTGATGCCTTTCGATGAACTGAGCGACGGCCTGCAAGAAGCCAACCGCCTGCCCTATGGCCTCTCGGCCTACGCGTTCACCTCTAATGCGCGCACCGCGATCGACGTGGCCGATGGCCTGGAAGCCGGAATGATCGGCATCAACCAGTACCGCATCGTCGCCACCGAACTGCCCTTCGGCGGCATGAAAGAAAGCGGCCACGGTTCCGAAGGCGGCATCGAAGGCATCGAGCACTACCTCACTAACAAATTCATCAGCCAGGTTTAAGGGGATTTCCATGTCGACTATCGATTTCAGCAGCCCACGCGAAGCCGCCCGCGCCTTCACCCCGAAACTGGCGCAATTCGTTGACTCAACGCTGTACCCGCAGATCTGGAGTGACCCCGCATTGGCACCCCGCGAGCGCAGCCTGATCACTGTCGCTGCGCTGATTGCCGGAGGCCACTGCGAAGAATTGCCCGCACACCTGCGCCGCGCTGTCAGCAATGGCGTGAGCCATGAAGAGTTGTCGGCGGCGATCACTCACCTGGCCTTTTACGTCGGTTTTCCGGGCGCCATCACCGCCTCGGCCATCGCCAATGCCACCCTTGCCGACACGGAGCAACGCTGAGATGAAAGCCATCAACCTGAAAGCATTCGGTTCGGCAGAAGTGCTGCAACTGGGCGAAGTACCCAACCCTGAAGTGCGCCCGACCGACCTGCTGGTGCGGGTCTATGCGGCCGGCGTGAACCGTGCCGACCTGACCCACCGAACCGGCGGCTACGGCCATGCGAACTTCGGCGACTCGTTGATCATCGGTCTGGAGATTGCCGGGGAAGTGCTCGAGACCGGCAGCGAGGTCAGCGGATTCGCCGTCGGCGACCGGGTGATGGGCGTGGTCGGCGGCGGCGCCTACGCCGAACTGGCGCGCATCGACTACCGCATGGCCATGCCGATTCCGGCACAGCTCGACTATGTGCACGCAGCGGCGATTCCCGAAGTGTTCGTCACCGCCCACGAAGCGATGCTGCACCTGGCCCGACTCAAGTCAGGTGACTCGGTGCTGATCCATGCCGCCGCCGGCGGCGTCGGTTCCGCTGCCGTGCAACTGGCCTACGCCACAGGCGCCACGGTGTACGCGACCACCGAAGGCAGCAAGCTGGCGCGCGTCGAACATCTGGGCGCCGACGTGGCCATCGACTACAAAAACGAGGATTTCGCCGCAGTCATCGCCGACAAAACCCAAGGTCGCGGTGTCGACGTGATCATTGATTTCATTGGCGCGCCCTACTTCGCCCGCAACATCGCCTCGCTGGCCCACGGCGGGCGCCTGGTGCAGGTCGGCATTCTTGGCGGCGGCAAGGTCGACGTGGAGCTGGAGCACATCCTCTACCGACATCTGCAAATCATCGGCACGGTGATGAAGTCGCGCACCCAGCCGGAGAAGCACGCGATGATCCAGCGCTTTCGCGACCACTGGCTGGAACGCTTCGCCGGCGCTGCGAGTCTGGAACCGGTGGTGGACAGCACCTTCCCGCTATCCCGCGCAGCCGATGCCCATCGGCGGATGGAGTCTTCGCAGAATGTCGGGAAGATTATTCTGACGATGCAGCCGGAGGATTTGCGCTAAGACAGACATAAAAAAAGGCCAGTCCGTTGAGCTGACTGGCCTTGGTTTGTCTGACGTTTTCGCTGATCAGCTCACCTTGATCACAACCTTGCCAAACGCCCCTTTCGCCAGATGCTCATAGGCCTCGCGCGCCTGTTCGAATGGATAGACATGGTCGATCACCGGGCGAATGTCGTGCTCGGCGAGGAACACGTTCATCCGGTCGAACGATGAACGCGGTGCCACCGCAATGCCGCGAATGGTGGTCTGGCGGAAGATCAGCGGCATCAGGTTCAGCTCGACGGTCTGCCCTGTCAGAAAGCCAATCTGCGCTATCCGCCCCGAGGCCTTGGTCGCTGCTACCGACTGATTGATGCCATTGCCTCCCGCCACATCGAGCAGCAGGTCCACACCCTTGCCCTCGGTGAGTTTCAGCACCTCGTCCGCCCAGTTCGGCGTGCTGCGGTAGTTGATACCGGCGACCGCGCCCAGACGTTTTACCGCGTGCAGGTTTTCATCGCTGCTTGAGGTAGCGATGACTTTGGCGCCCAGCGCGGTGGCGATCTGCACGGCGAAAATCGATACGCCGCCGGTACCCTGCACCAACACAGTCTGGCCCGGTTGAATAGCGCCGAAATCCACCAGCGCATACCACGCAGTCAGTGCGGCGATCGGCAGTGTCGCCGCCTCTTCATCGCTCATGTTGGCCGGCGCGCCGACGGCGCTGTCCTGATGAATGATCATGTACTCGGCGAGGCCACCGGGCAGCGGCGAACCGAAGCAATAATCCGGCTCGCTCGGCCCCGGCTCGCCATCCAACCAGCGCGAGTACAGATGTGAATTGACGCGGTCGCCAACCTTGAAACGAGTAACACCGGCGCCGATTGCAACTACGGTACCGGCGGCATCGCTCACCGGAATCAGCGGTTTCGGCACCAGGTGCGGCTCGTAGATACCGTCAACGATGGCCTTGTCACGAAAATTCAGCGAGACCGCGCCGACCTTGACCAGCAGCTCGCCAGCCTTGGGCTGCGGGGTTTGCGTCTCGCCCAGTTGCAGATTGTCGAGCCCGAAATCTTTCAGTAACCACGCTTTCATGATGTGTCTCCAAATGCATTATTGGCCGCAAACCCTCAGCGGGCTTGCCTTGGGGCCATGATTGGCTTTTACATCAGCGCAATAAATGCTTGGAAACAGACATGATTGTTCTATTCTCAGGCAACAAATCCAGATACTGAAGCTCACCGGAAAAGTTATGGAATTACTGCAATCGATGCGCCTGTTCGCCCGACTGGCGGAGCTGGGCAGTTTCACCAAAGCCGCTGAGTCGCTGGACATCGGCCGGCCGCAGGTCACTCGCTATATTCAGGAACTGGAAACATCGCTGGGCGTGCGCCTCTTCCAGCGCACTACGAGGAAAGTCGCACTCACCGCCGAGGGTGAACTTTTCTATCAGCGGGTCCAGGAAATTCTGGCCGAGATCACCGCCGCCACCACAATGTTCGATCGCACCGGAGCCACGCTGTCCGGCCGCCTGCGCATCGACATTCCCACGGCGTTCGCGCAGCTGGAATTCATCAAAAGCCTGCGCGAATTCACCGACACCTACCCCGGCATCGATATGGTGCTGGGCGTCACCGATCGTGCGGTTGATCTGGTCGGCGAAGGCATCGACTGCGCGCTGCGCATCGGCGAGCTGCCCGACTCAACCCTGATCGCCCGCCCTATCGCCTTGGCGACCATGGTCACCTGCGCCGCGCCCGAATACCTGCGCGAGCACGGCACACCGGAAACGCTTGGAGATCTGGCGAACCATCAAGGCGTGAACTTTCTCTCGGGCCAGAACAACCGCACCTTGCCCTGGCAGTTTTCAGTTGAGGGCAAACAGAAATCCTACGTCAGCCGCCAAGGTATTACCGTCACCGAGTCGAACGCCTACGTGCAGTGTGGCGTGTCGGGCTTCGGCATTATTCAGGCACCGGGTATCGCGGTGGCAGAGCATCTGGCTAACGGTGCTCTGGTGGAAATTCTGCAACCGCTGCGCCCGCTGCCTCGGCCAGTGACGCTTTTGTACCCGAGCCGCACGCATTTGCCGGCGCAGGTGCAGGTGTTTATCGAATGGCTGCAGGTGCGGTTTGTGCAGTTGCATGGGGGGTGGGTGGTAGGTTGAATCTGGCTTTATCCCGCAGTTTCTGCAGCGTGCGCACCTAGGATTTAACACTGATCCCGCGAGCAGCAAAGACTTCACGCGCAGCCGTTATACCGTTCAAGGCGCTGGGAAATCCTGCGTATACGGTCATTTGCAAGATCACATCGACCACCGCCTCCGGTGTGCACCCGACGTTCAGGGCGCCGCCGATATGCACTTTCAGTTGTGGCTGTGCATTGCCCAGTGCGGTCAGTGCCGCAACGGTTGCCAGCTCACGAGTGCAGTGATCGAGCCCGGGGCGGGCGAAGACATCGCCGTAGGCAAAACTCAGAATCCAGTCCGCAAGCTCTGGAGCAGTATCCTTCAATGAATCAACCACTGCCTGACCAGGTCCGCCAGTAATCTGCGTCAGAGCGGCTTCTCCGCGCGCTCGACGATCAGTCATGTCCACGGGCGCTGCCACACTGGTCACGCTTGCGCCAATCAATGTGGCGGACAGCAAGCGGTTGAAACCGGGAAGTTTACGGATCATGGTGATGCTCCTTTTGCTCGAGTTGGTGATAGATCTGAATCTTGTTATCCAGAACCTCCAGGGACTGGCTCAACTGGCTGATCTGCGCTTGCACGTCCCGGCGATGCTGCTCGAGAAGCTCGCGGCGTTCTGCCAGGGTCGAGTCGCCTGATCGGCGCAGTTCGGCATACCGCAGCATTTGCTGGATCGGCATTCCGGTCGCCTTCAACCGGAGCAGAAACTCGGCCCACAGCACATCCTTCTCGGCGTACACCCGGTGGCCATTGCCACCGCGCCCAACCGGGTCGAACAGCCCGATGCGCTCGTAATAGCGGATCGTGTGAGCGCTCAAATCAAGGCGCTTGGCCAACTGTGAAATTGTCAGTTCTGGATTCATGTCATCACCGTAAAGGTTTGAGCGTGCTCTAAGTCAATGGCTATTTTCAATCAGTTGGAATCAGACAAATCGCGGGCACTATCCGCGCGGTCCGTCGCTATCAGTCTCGACGGTTCAACCCCTGTTATATTCGCTTTACCAGATATATGACTATGCGTATATTCGGTTATCCGTATCCATTGCTCGGCAATCATCCCGCCGCCTTTCACCCTACGCGTCACGACATCCGCAAGCGCATCAGGCTCTTCGTTTTGGTCAAGACACAAGCTTCTGGAGGATGTATGACAGAACCCATGACCCCCACCACTTTGTTCAAGTGTCTGGCCGATGACACCCGGGCCAAAATTTCCCTGCTTGTCGTGCGCGAAGGCGAGTTGTGTGTATGCGAGCTGACGGCAGCACTCGACCTCAGTCAGCCGAAGATTTCTCGCCACTTGGCGCTGCTGCGCTCCGCCGGTTTGCTGCTGGATCGTCGCCAGGGTCAATGGGTGTACTACCGGCTGAATCCTGATGTGCCCGCGTGGGTGGCAGCAGTTCTGAAGGAAGTGGCAGACGCCAATCAGCCATGGCTGGAAACCGAGGCCAAGCGCCTGTGCTGCATGAGCGACCGACCGATCAATCAGGCCATGTGCAGCTGATTCATGCCCACCGGATCAACCACCCTGGCACTGCGCCTCAGTTTCTGAATCAAGGAATCGTCTGATGAAAATCTTGTTCATGTGCACCCACAACAGCTGCCGCAGCATTCTGTCCGAGGCGCTTTTCAACCATTTGGCGCCCGAGGGTCTAGAAGCCATCAGCTCGGGAAGCTTTCCCAGTGGCCGGGTGAATCAACGGGCACTGCAAACGCTGGAGGCGGCGGGCATCTCCACGGCGGGCTTGAGCAGCAAGGCTTCGGATGCTTTTGAGGGCTCGCCTCCGGACATCGTGATCACCGTCTGTGATCGGGCTGCGGGAGAAGCATGCCCGATCTTTTTCGGCCCGGCCCTGAAGGCGCATTGGGGTCTGGCCGACCCGTCTGAGGCTAGCGGGTCGGAAGCCGAGATCACCGCAGCGTTTGAAACCACACTCGCCAAAATCCACGAGCGCGTGAGCGCATTTCTTGCGCTGCCACTGAAGACCATCAGCGCTCAACAGTTGAAAGCTGAACTGAACCGCATCGGTTCGCTTTAAAGATCAACCGAGGCGCCCCCCCTCCAGGTGCAGCCGCAGGAGTTCATATGCAAGACACATTGCCAAACGTACACGCCGACCTGATCGACATTCCTACGCTGGAGCAGCTGTCTCCGCGTAATCCTTCGCCCCACAAACCTCGCATTTTGCTGCTATACGGATCGACGCGAGAGCGCTCGTTCAGTCGTCTGGTCACGCAAGAAGCGGCACGCCTGCTGAATGAGTTTGGCGCCGAAACCAGGATTTTTGATCCTGCGGGTCTGCCGCTGCCTGATGACGCACCCGACACGCATCCCAAAGTCGTGGAACTGCGCGAGCTGATGCAATGGTCCGAGGGTCAGGTGTGGTGCTCTCCTGAGCGTCACGGCTCCATGAGTGCCGTGTTCAAAGCGCAGATCGACTGGGTTCCGCTGGCGCTGGGCGCTGTACGACCTACGCAAGGCAAAACCCTCGCTGTGATGCAGGTCTGCGGCGGCTCGCAGTCATTCAACGTGGTCAATCAGTTGCGGGTACTTGGCCGGTGGATGCGGATGTTCACCATCCCGAACCAGTCTTCCGTGGCCAAGGCGTTCACCGAGTTCGATGAAGCGGGTCGCATGAAGCCTTCTTCGTACTACGACCGCTTGGTGGATGTGATGGAAGAATTGATGAAGTTCACGCTGCTCTTGCGCGATCGTCAGGATTACTTGGTCGACCGTTATTCCGAGCGCAAGGAATCCGCCGAAGAGCTGTCCAGACGAGTCAACCAGCGTTCCATTTGATGCCTGTGCGGGGCAACGGTATGGCCCGACCCCGATCTTTCACTCGTTGAGGCCTTTGCGCCGGGAGGATGCTGGTGAGTCAGAATTCGACACTTGATGTTGTGGTCATTGGTGGTGGCCAATCCGCGCTGACTGTCGCTTATTTTTTGAAGCGCACAGGCTTGTCTTACGTGCTGCTCGATGCCGAGCCGGGACCGGGAGGCGCCTGGCGGCATGGCTGGGATTCGCTGCGGCTCTTCTCGCCGTCGGCATGGAGCTCGATTGCAGGCTGGCCGATGCCGGCCATATCCGAGGGGACGCCCGGGCGGGACGATGTTGTCGAATACCTGACTCAGTACGAGCGCCGGTATGACTTCCCCATCATCCGCTCCACGCGGGTGACCTGTGTCGAGAAGATCGAAGGCGGGTTACGCGTTATCTCAAAGGACAATTACTGGGACGCCAAAGCGGTTATCAGTGCAACAGGCACCTGGAGCCGCCCGTTCGTACCGGACTATCCCGGCCAGGCGTTGTTTGCAGGCAGGCAGCTTCATTCCGCTCATTACGTCGGGCCGAACGGGTTTGCGGGTAAAAACGTCCTTGTCGTCGGTGGCGGCAACTCCGGCGCCCAGATTTACGCCGAGGTCTCCAAAGTGGCGCAGGCAACCTGGGTCACGCAACAGGCCCCAACGTTCTTACCTGATGAGGTGGATGGACGCGTCCTGTTCGAACGCGCTACTGCTCGACTGAAGGCGCAGCAGGATGGCGTCGAGCCTCAACAGCCCATTGGAGGGCTGGGCGACATCGTCATGGTGCCACCGGTGAAGGAGGCTCGCGAACGCGGTGTACTGAACGCAGTACGGCCGTTCACGCGTTTTACTTCGACAGGGGTTGTGTGGTCATCGGGGATCGAGACAAAGGTGGACGCTGTCATCTGGTGCACGGGCTTTTCTCCAGCGCTCGACCACCTGAACAACCTGGGCGTTGTAGGCCGGGATGGCAAAGTGATTGTTGACGAAAGCCGAAGCGTTGCGATACCCGATCTGTGGCTGGTGGGTTACGGCGACTGGACGGGGCTCGCTTCTGCCACATTGATCGGCGTAACCCGCACCGCCCGGGATGTAGTCAGGCAAGTGCAAAGCTATCTCACTGGCGGAACCTGATTGCTCGCGGCGCCGTGAAGCCATAAGGTCGCTAGCCTGTAAATCATCTTCAGCGAGCAGAATCAAGCAAATTGCCAACAGTATCCGCCTAACGCCGACACCGCCCTGCCCCCTAATCTGAACCCATGCAGAACACACCACTGCAACGGGTTAACCAGATACGGATCTGAACGACCCGGACCTCAATCTCAACTTGACCGGAGTCACCGCCATGAAAACTGTAAGCCAACTGATCGCCGTCGCCACTTTCGCCCTCAGCGCCAGCGCATTCGCCGTACCGAGCAATCAGGAAGATCGTTTCTTCACCCAGGTCAACGAACCACAGCAGACTGTTGCTGCCGATGGCTCGGAACGTACGCCGCAGGGTCAGGCCATCGCTGCCGACGGCTCAGACCGCACCTCAATGGGCCAGGCCCTCGCCGCTGATGGATCAGACCGGACCCTAGGTCGTCGCGCAGCATAAGCGCGTGTCGCTGAAACAAGAAAAGTCCTGCAGGTTTGAAACCTGCAGGACTTTTCCGTTTTTTGAGGCAAGACCTGATCGAAAACCCTATTGATAGGAACAGGCAATACTCCGATCCGATTCGGCATCGTCCGCCAGCGTTATCCGCCCTAGCATGGCCTCTCCAATTGCCTGCTGGAGTACAGATCCATGAAGACCCTTTTCATCACCGGTGTCAGCAGCGGCTTTGGCCAAGCGCTGGCCAAGGAAGCACTTGCCCAGGGCCATAAGATCATCGGCACAGTGCGCAGCGAATCAGCGCTGGCAGCCTTCGAAGCGCTGTCGCCCGAACGCGCTCATGGGGTGGTGCTGGACGTTACCGATTTCGATGCCATCGATGGGGTGGTTGCGGCAGTGGAGGATCGCCACGGCCCGGTGGACGTGCTGGTCAACAACGCAGGTTATGGCCACGAGGGGATTTTTGAAGAGTCGTCGCTGCAGGAAATGCGCCGCCAGTTCGACGTCAACGTGTTCGGCGCGGTGGCGGTGGCCAAGGCGTTCGTCCCGTATTTTCGCCAGCGCCGCGCGGGGCATGTTCTTAATATCACGTCGATGGGGGGCCATATCACCATGCCCGGGATCGCGTATTACTGCGGCAGCAAGTTTGCGCTTGAGGGCATCTCCGACACCTTGAGCAAGGAGCTTGCACCCTTCAATATTTTTGTCACCGCTGTGGCGCCGGGGTCATTTCGCACCGACTGGGCAGGCCGCTCGATGCAACGCACGCCGCGTAGCATCAGTGACTACGACGCAAGCTTCGATCCGGTGCGCAAGGCCCGGGAGGAGAAAAGCGGCCAGCAGCTGGGCGATCCGCTGAAAGCTGCACGGGCCATGCTGACCATCATCGACAGTCCAGATCCGCCGGCTCACCTGCTATTGGGCAGTGATGCGCTGGCGCTGGTGCGTGACAAGTTGCAGCAGACGGCGGAGAGTATTGAGCAATGGGCAGCGCTTAGTCGTTCGACGGATGGCTGAAAGATCAAAAGCACCCTCACCCCAGCCCTCTCCCGGAGGGAGAGGGAGCCGATCGCGGGTGGATTCAACTCCTGAGCCTGCCTCGAAGATTTCCGCAGGGCTTATTACGCTAGAACAGCGCGGTCAGCATTCGGCGCGATATTTCAGGTCGGCAGATCCCGATCAAACACCACGGTCAGTCCCCTCTCCCTCTGGGAGAGGGAGCCGATCGCGGGTGGATTCAACTCCTGAGCCTGCCTCGAAGATTTCCGCAGGGCTTATTACGCTAGAACAGCGCGGTCAGCATTCGGCGCGATATTTCAGGTCGGCAGATCCCGATCAAACACCACGGTCAGTCCCCTCTCCCTCTGGGAGAGGGACCGATCGCGGGTGGATTCAACTCCTGAGCCTGCCTCGAAGATTTCCGCAGGACTTATTGCGCTAGAACAGCGCGGTCAGCATTCGGCGCGATATTTCAGGTCGGCAGATCCCGATCAAACACCACGGTCAGTCCCCTCTCCCTCTGGGAGAGGGAGCCGATCGCGGGTGGATTCAACTCCTGAGCCTGCCTCGAAGATTTCCGCAGGGCTTATTACGCTAGAACAGCGCGGTCAGCATTCGGCGCGATATTTCAGGTCGGCAGATCCCGATCTAACACCACGGTCAGTCCCCTCTCCCTCTGGGAGAGGGCTAGGGTGAGGGCTCTGTCTGACACCCCGCCAATCAGCCAGACAGGTTCGAACGCGCCTTTTCACAAGGAAACCCACAGCCCATGCCGAAACCGAAAGACCCAATCACAGCGCGCATGGTCCAGTTAATGAGCCAGCTCGCCCCGCTGGAGGGCTACAACCTGAGCCCGCTGGACGATGTACGTTTCCTGCGTTCCAACCGACCGCTGACCCGCACGCCGGTGCTGTATGAACCGGGCATCGTCATCCTCTGTCAGGGGCGCAAACGCGGTTACCTCGGCGATGAAATCTACGTCTACGACGCTCAGCACTATCTGGTGGTGTCGGTGCCGGTACCCTTCACCATGGAAACCTGCGCCAGCGAAGCCGAGCCGATGCTCGCGGTGTACGTGCGTCTGGATTTCGCCCTGGCTGGCGAGCTGATTCAGCAAGTGGATGAGCGGTGGGATTTCCCCACAGCGCAGCCGATGGGCATGTACGCCTCGCCTCTCGACGAACCGCTACGCCAATCGACCCTGCGCTTTCTTGAAGTGATGAGCAACGATGCCGACGCGCAAATCCTCGGCCCGGCGATGCTGCGCGAGCTTTACTACCGAATCCTCACCGGCGAACAAGGTGGCACCCTGCGCGCCGCCATTGCCCAACAAGGCCAGTTCGGCAAAGTGACCCGCGCCATCCACAAGATCCACAGTTGCTATCACCAGCATCTCGACGTAGAAACCCTGGCCGAGGAAGCGCAGATGAGTGTGCCGAATTTTCATCTGCACTTTCGCAAGGTTACCGATTCCTCGCCGATGCAGTATCTGAAGTCGACGCGGCTGCACCAGGCGCGATTGCTGATGCTGCGTAACGACCTGACCGCGGCGAAATCTGCGTTTCTGGTCGGTTACGAAAGCGCCTCGCAATTCAGCCGCGACTTCAAACGCCTCTTCGGCCGCACACCGCTAGCGGAAGTGGCGTGGATGAAAACGGCCTATGCGCTGCCGGCACCGACGAGTGCTTCGCCGTTTGTGTCGTCGCACTGATTTTTAGTGCCACGCTCCGCGCATTTATTGCAGCAAATTCCCCGTTCGCATAGTGCTTGCCCCCTCCTGCGTTTCCTCGCCCAATCATGCAGGTCAGTCGCCTGCATCAGGATGGGAACATGAACACCACGGCCATTCCCGAAGGTTTCACTCCATTGACCCGCAGCAGTCCGTTGCTGGATCTGCTCGGCCCGATCTACGCCAGGGGTCAGGGGCTGCACTTGGAATTGGGTTTACTGACCGACTCCCGCCACGCCAATGGCCGTGGCACTTTGCATGGCGGTGTATTGGCGACACTGGCGGACGTGGGCATGGGTTACGCCATGGCCTTTTCCAGCGATCCGCCGCAGCCGTTGATCACCGCGAGCATGACCCTGGATTATCTCGGCGCGGTGCAAATCAACGAGTGGCTCGAAGTGCGTCTTGAGCACTCCAGAAAGGGCCGCCAATTGGCGTTTGCTGGCGTCAGTCTGCACGTCGGTGAGCGAACGGTTGCGCGCGCCAGTGCCGTGTTCGCCGTGCCGATGAATTGAATCGACTGACTCGACTCATCGTCCCACCCTGGACGGCAGGCCGGGATTTGCCGCCCCGCCCGCACGGCCATTACCTTCAAGGCATGGTGTTCGCCATCGTCACCCCATACGCAGCCAGAAGCATATCCGCCGCCCGCTCACCAATAACGACACACGGCGCCATCGTGTTGCCAACGGTAATGCGCGGCATGATCGAGGCATCTGCAACGCGCAGCCCGTCGATCCCGTACACGCGTAATTGGTGGTCAACCACCGACAGCGCATCGCGGCCCATTTTTGCCGTGCACGACAGGTGCCAGTAGGTCACGGCCGAATTGCGGATGAACTGTTCCATAGCGCGACGCTCTCTGGGACCGGGCACGACTTCGCGCTTGATCAGCGCATTGAAGGCCTGGCTGTTGCCGAGTGCGCGGCACAGTTCGATCGACGCATGGGCTGCGGCCATGTCCTCGGGCTCGCTCAGGGAGTTCGGCTCAATGATCGGTGCATCCAGCGGCCCAGCACCCGACAACCGCAAGCGTCCGCGACTGGCAGGTCTGGCAAGCCCGGCGAACATGGTCCAGCCATGCTCCGGCGGCTCGATGGCGACCTCAGGCGGAGACGGTACCGCGAATGCCAACTGGCACTGCAACAGGTCCGGGGCTTCCAGGCGGCTGTCGCTTTTCCAGTACAAGGTGGTTTCGCATCCGCTGCCAGCGACGGCCTGGGGTTGTCGATACTCCCACGTGCAAGCGAACGCCAGATGATCCTGCAAATTCTCGCCCACACCGGGTAGATGAACGACCGGTGCGATGCCGTGTTTTCGCAGTTCATCCGCCGGGCCGATGCCCGACTGCATGAGCACTTTCGGTGATTGCACCGCGCCCATGGACAGGATGACTTCAGCTGCGGCATGAAAGCAGCGCCGCTCGCCGGCGATCAACACTTCGACACCGACGGCCCGGGTGCCGACCAGCAACACGCGGGTCACTAAGGCTCCGGTCAGCACCGTCAGATTTGGACATTGCAAGCGTGGCTGGATGTAGGCGTCGTAAACCGATTCGCGCTTGCCCTGTTTGATGCGCAGGTCGGTGACAGCGATCCCACCTGCGCCTTCCATCATCTCGCCATTGGGACTGTCGAATCGGGGGATGCCCAGATCGCTGGCCGCCTCCAGCGTTGCCCACGCAAGGGGTTGAGGCGTGGCCGGCTGTTCGACATGTACCGGCCCACCTGAACCACGCCGAGTGGCGTCCGGGCTGCCTTGCCAGTTTTCGATCCTGCGGTAGTAATCGAGAACCGATGCGTAGCCCCAGGCCGGGTCGCCAGACTCGGCAGCAAAATGCTCCCAATCGGCGCGATGGCCGCGCGACCAGACCATCACGTTGATGCTCGAACCTCCACCGAGCCCCTTGCCCATGCTCAGCGGGAGCCGTCGACCGTTGAGGCGTGGATCGGATTGCCCCTCGAATGCCCAGTCGCGCGCGGAGCCGAGGTTCAGCGGCCATTGCGCCGGTTCGGTCACCTCGGGGCCTGAGTAACCTTCGCCGGCTTCAATCAGCAGAACCCGTGCGCCTGACTGATCGGCAAGCCGCGCAGCGACCACGCAGCCCGACGTGCCGGCACCACAGACAATGAAGTCATAGTCGTGATCGCTCCGAGGATTCATACGCCCGCTCACCTTCGATGCCGCGATCACTGCTCAGCAACGCCGTGCACGGCTTTGAGAATCACCGCCGCGACTTGCGCCGGCTGCGACTGCTGCGGGACATGGCTGGACTTCACCTCGGCGAGGGTCGCACTGATGCGCTTGGCGGCAGACCGCTGGACGTCGGGATGAATCATCCGGTCTTCGGTAGCGAGCAGGTACCAGGACGGCTTGGTTTTCCAGGCCGAAACGGTGGTTTTATCTTCGAAAGCCGAGGCCTTGATCGGCCCCTGTGTGGCGGTCATGACGGCGGTCTGCGCGGCCGGCAGATCCTGAGCGAAATCCTTGGCCATGCCTTCAGCGGTGAGATAGAGGAAGCCGTTACCGTCGGCCTTGATCTGACTGATGCCCGGCGGCGTCGGCGCGCCTTTACCCTGCTCGCCGCTGGTTTGCCCGGCCTCTGGCGCGAAGGCGGCGACGTACACCAGCGCGCTGACTTTCTGGTCGTTGCCGGCTTCGGTGATCACCGTGCCGCCCCAGGAGTGACCGACCAGCACCACCTTGCCCTGCTGGTTGTTCAGCGCGCGGCGCGTGGCGGCAACGTCATCGGCCAGCGAGGTGAGCGGATTTTGCACAACGGTAACGGCCACGCCTTTGGCTTGCAGCAGTGGCACCACTTTGGCCCAGTCGGAACCGTCGGCGAAGGCGCCGTGTACGATCACCACCGAAGGCGTTGTATCCTGCGCGTGGCTGGCGCCGGCCATGAAGGTACTGGCCAGGGCAAAGGCGACGGTGGCGAATTTCGATTTGATTGTTTTCATTGGATGAGCTCCTGTTCGGGAGTTCAGAGTGTGCTGGCCGGCCTGCGATGTGGGCATCGGTCAATTATCCGACCCCGGGGCATTTTTCATGGATAGTGGCTTGCAACTGGACATCTCACTGGACGGCGCACTGGCAACCATCGCCCAGGTCGGTGACCTCAGCATGGGGCAACCGCTCGGTCACTCCCGGCGCGTTGCCGCTTTGGCGCGGATGCTCGCGCAGGCATGCCACGGCGCCGGTGAGCATCTGCAGGTTGCAGAGCAGATTGCCTTGCTGCGCTGGTCTGGGTGCACGGCCAACGCCGAAGGCTTTGCCGACCTGCTCGGCGACGACGTCGATGGTCGCCGCGCAATGCTCGATCTGACCTTGGGCAGTGAGCAGATGAACGCGGTGCATCAGGCAACCCCGCTGGCCGTGGTGCACTGTGAAGTGTCCGGTGCAATCGCCAAAACCCTCCAGCTCGGAACCGCCGTCGAAGCGGGCCTGTGTCGGGTGTTCGAAACCTACGACGGCACTGGCCGACCGCTCGGCGTGGCGCATGAACATATCCCGGAGGTGGCCTATCAGGTGGTCATGGCCGGTGATCTGGATATTCTCACTCGCGCTCACGGCCTGGACGCGGCGTTGCGCTGGATCAACGAGCAGTCGGATCGGCGCTATCCAGCGTCGCTGGTGTCGTTGCTGGTGGCTAATGCCAAGGCCTGGCTGGCGGATCTGGAAACGCTTTGCACAAAAGTTGAACCCGCGCCTGAGCAGCGTCGTGTCTCGCTGACTTTGGTCGGAGACGTCATTGACTTGAAGCTGCCATGGCTGGCCGGGCATTCGCGTCAGGTCGCGCATGTTGCCGTGGAAGCGGCACGCCTGTGGGGGCTGAGTGAGCCGACTTTGGCAAACATTGGCAAGTCTGCACTCATTTACGGTCTCGGCCGCGCAGCCGTTTCCAATCACCTATGGAATAGCCCAGGGCCGCTGCCCTATGGGGCGGCGGAGCGAATTCGCCTGGTGCCTTACTGGACGCAACAGGCGCTCCGACCGGTACCTGAACTGGCCGCGCCCGCCGAGATAGCCACCCACGCGTATGAACGGCTCGATGGCAGCGGCTATTTTCGCGGCGTGGCCGGTGATGCACTGAATGCCGAACATCGGCTGTTCGCCACCTCGGTCGCCTGGGTAGCGTTGAGGCAAGCCCGGCCATGGCGAACAGCTCACGACGAAGCCGCAGCCGCCACGCTACTCAAACAGGATGCTGGCCGTGGTCTGTTCGACAACGATGTCTGCGAAGCGGTCATTGCCGCCGCCAGTGGCGAGCGCCGCCTGCGGCAACCCAAGCCTTCGCTGCTGACAGCCCGTGAGTGCCGCATTCTTCTGGAGATCAGCCGTGGCGCCAGCAACAAACAAGTCGCGCAACTGTTGGATATCAGTCCGAGCACGGTACGCACGCACATGGAAAGCATCTTTCGCAAATTGCAATGCTCGACCCGTGCAGCCGCCACTCTGAAGGGGCTGACACTGGGCTTGATCGCCTGAGCCCTGCGCCGGGTCAAGCCTGATCAGCCTGCCTGGCGCGAGCCAGTTCGATGAATGCCCTGGCGGCCGCAGAGGGATTGCGGCGGTTCGGGTAGTACAGGCACAACCTGTCTCGGGGCGGGGTCCAGTCCTTGAGTACCTGCACGAACTCGCCGCTGCGGATTTCGTCACGAACGTCCTGCTCCATGAAAAAGCCCAGCCCCATATCCGCCTGCACCGCCACCTTGACCACGCTCGATTCATCCAGGGTCAGCGGCCCGTTCACATCCAGACGAATGACTTCGCCGTCGCGCTCGAAATACCAAGGGAAAATCGCCCCGTTCGGCAGTCGCACACGGATGCATCGATGCCCGGGCAGATCGGACGGCGAGCGCGGTTTGTCGTGTTGTGCAAAATACCCCGGCGAACCGACCACCGCGTACCGTTGCGGCGGCCCGACTGGCACCACAATCACATCGTTGGGCACCAGGCCTGCCGAGCGCACGCCGAAATCGAAGCCGTCAGCCACGATATCCACCAGGCGCCCTTCGGTCACAAGGTCAATGTGGACTTTCGGATGCTGCTGCAAAAACTCGATCACCAGTGGCAGCAGCGCCGAACGCGCAGCGCTGGCGAATGCGTTGATGCGCAGCGTTCCCGAGGGTCCGGCGTTTTGCGAGCGCACTGCATCCAGTGCCGCGCGCAAATCCTGCAAGGCTGGCCCCACTTGCTCGAGAAACACCTTGCCCGCTTCGGTGATGGCAACGCTGCGGGTGGTGCGGTTGAACAGGCGCGATTCGAGGCGCGCTTCCAGTTGCGCAATGGTGTTGCTCAGCGCGGTGGTCGAAACGTCGAGATCAATGGCAGCCTGGCGGAACGACCCCCTGCGTGCCACCGCTATAACGGCATCCAGTTCATTAAGGGCTAAGCGATCCTGGGCCATGGATTGTCCTGTTTTCCGGGATAGGTCGTTACGATTTGTCCCAGTTGAACAAACTATCTGCAGCGCAGCAAGATGACTCCAGACCATCAATCAGGAGTCAGGCAATGAACCTTCAACCTTCCAACGTCGTGCAAACGTATCTCACGGTCACCGACGAGAAAAAAATCTCCGACGCAATCCATCAATTCGTCGCGCTGGAGATTTCGCCATGCTGAATTCAGGATTGACTGGCAAGCGGGTCCTCGTCACCGGCGGCACCAAGGGAATCGGCAAAGCAGTGGTCGAGTGGTTCCTGGCCGAGGACGCAAAGGTCATCACCTCGGCTCGGCAAGTGGAGGTCGAAATGCCGGGCGCACTGCTGGTTGCGGCTGATCTTTCGACACGGGAAGGTTGTGACGCACTCATCGCTGCGGTCGAACAGCAACTGGGCGGCGTCGACATAGTGATCCATGTCCTGGGTGGCTCGTCGGCCCCCGGTGGTGGTTTTGCGGCGCTGGACGAGGAACAGTGGCATCGCGAGCTCAACCTGAATCTGCTGCCGGCGGTGCGCCTTGATCGCGCCCTGCTGCCGGACATGCTCGAGCGTCGTAATGGCGTGGTGATCCATGTCACATCCATCCAGAGTCGGCTGCCACTGCCGGAATCAACGACGGCGTACGCGGCGGCCAAGGCTGCGCTGTCAACCTACAGCAAAAGCCTGTCGAAAGAAGTGTCACCCAAGGGGGTTCGCGTGGTGCGGGTATCGCCGGGCTGGGTTGAAACCGAAGCGTCGGTGGCATTCGCCGAGCGACTCGCGCAGGAGGCAGGCACTGACTATCAAGGTGGCAAGGACATCATCATGCAGGCCCTGGGCGGTATCCCGCTCGGCCGCCCGTCGACGCCAGTTGAAGTGGCTGAGCTGATCGGGTTCCTGGCATCGCCGCGAGCGGCATCGATCACCGGGAGTGAATTTGTGATCGACGGCGGCACCATCCCGACCATTTAGCCGCCAGTCTGCGGGTCATGGACGACCCGCAGAATCCGCACAGCACGTCTACATCCGATGCTGCTCCAGCAAAAAATCCACAAACAAGCGCACCCGCACCGGCATCGCCGCGCCGCCGACGAACACCGCATGAATCGGTTCCTCATCGCCTGGGTTAAACGTTTGCAGCAGCGGGATCAGCGTGCCGCGCTGCAAGTCTTCCCTGACGGTGAACTCGCCAATCCGCGCAATTCCGGCGCCGAGTCTGGCGAACTGGGCCAGTGCTTCACCGCTGCTGCATTCGATGTTGCCGCTGACTTTCAGCGAGAACTCCTTGCCGTCGCGGATAAACGGCCAGTTGGCTTCGGCGCGGCGGAAGTTGAAGCGCAGGCAGTTGTGCTTGAGCAGGTCTTCGGGTTGCTGAGGCGTGCCATGACGTTCCAGATAGTCGGGCGATGCCACGACCACCTGGCCGGTGTGGCCGAGCCGGCGTGCGGTCAACGGGCTGTCGGGCAGATGGCCGAAGCGTATGGCGACGTCCGCCTGGCCGGCGAGGATGTCGACGACTTCGTCGCCAAGGCTGAGGTCGACGACGATGTTCGGGTAACGGGCGGTGAAGGCTGCGACCAGCGGCACAATGGTCAGCCGTCCATGGCCAAGGGCGGCACTGACGCGCAAGCGGCCCTTGGGTACGCCCTGATCGGTAATGGCCCCTTCCACTTCGTCCATGTCGGCCAGAATCCGCCGGGCACCGCGCAGGAAGGCCTCGCCCTCGGCGGTAAACGTCAGCGCGCGGGTCGTGCGCAGCAACAGACGAGTGCCGAGTCGCTGTTCAGCGCGGGCGATGATCCGACTGACCGCCGAAGGCGTCAGCCCCAGCGCACGCGCAGCTGCTGAGAGGCTGCCCTCCTGCGCCACAGTGACGAACACGCTCATTTCCCCTGACCTGCCGTTGAAGTCCATTCGTGCCTCTTGCGCAAAGGTGATTGCCAAAATCGCCATCTACCGCCGGAAAACCATGGATCGTAGCATTGGCGGCATAGATGAGGAGACTTTCCATGCTTATCAATCCACCACTTGTTGTACTCGCTGTCGGCGCCTTTGGCATCGGCGTCACCGAGTTCGCGCCGATGGGCATGTTGCCCGGCATTGCCGCCGATCTCGGCGTTTCCATTCCCGCTGCGGGGTTGCTGGTCAGTGCCTACGCCTTGGGCGTGCTGCTCGGCGCGCCGCTGATGACCCTGACCACTGGCAAGATCCCCCGGCGCTATCTGCTGATCGGGCTGATGGCGATTTTCACCTTGGGTAACCTGATGTCGGCGCTGGCCACCGACTACTCCAGCCTGATGGTCGCCCGAGTGATCACCTCGCTCAATCACGGCGCATTCTTCGGGGTTGGCTCGGTGGTCGCCGCCAGCGTGGTCGCGCCGGAAAAACGCGCCGGCGCTGTCGCAGCGATGTTCATGGGCCTGACCCTGGCGACCATTGGCGGTGTGCCGCTGGCGGCCTGGTTCGGTGAGCTGTTCGGCTGGCGCACGGCGTTCTGGGGCATTACCGGCCTCGGTGTGCTGACCATGATCGCCTTGTGGTTCGCCCTGCCCAATCTGAAAGCAGAGCAAGGCGCGGGTGCGCTGGCGGAAATACGGGTATTGGGCCGCGGTCCGGTGTTGGCCGCGCTGGCCCTGACCGTGGTCGGCTCAAGTGCGATGTTCACCGTATTCACCTACATCGCGCCGATCCTCAGCAGCGAGACCCATGCCTCCGCCGCGTTCATCACCGCCATGCTGGTGTTGTTCGGAATCGGTTTGACGCTGGGCAACATGTGGGGTGGCAAGGCTGCCGACCGTTCGATCGACCGCACCCTGATCGTGTCACTGAGCGCATTGATTGTGGTGTTGCTGGCGTTCACGGTGCTGATGCGCTGGCCGCTGCCGGCCGCCGTGGCCATTCTGATCTGGGGTATCGCCAGTTTCGCCCTGGTGCCACCGCTGCAAATGCGCGTGATGGAAGCGGCCAAGGACGCGCCGAATCTGGCTTCGGCGGTGAACATCGGTGCCTTCAATTTCGGCAACGCGATCGGCGCGGCGCTGGGTGGCGCGGTGATCAATGCCGGGCTGGGTTATCCGGCGATTTCCCTGGCCGGCGCGGCGATGGCTGGTCTGGGGTTGCTGATGGTGCTGACGTTCGCCTGGCGCTCCAGAGCCAGTGCCGCTGCGCTGGCGTAAGTCTTCGCAGCGCTACGCCCCGCCCTGCTGATACTCGCGGGGCGTGCAGCCGAACTCGCGACGGAACACCGTGTGCAGGTACTGCGCCGATTTGAAGCCGCAGGCCTGGGCAATGTCGGCAATCGCAGCATCGGTGTTCTTCAAACCGCTGGTAGCCGCCGCCAGTTTGAAACGCAGAATCTCGTCATGCACGCTGCAACCGCGCTCGGCGCGGAAATGCGCTTCCAGCGATGAGCGCGACACGCCGACATACGCCGCCACTTGCGCGGTCTTGATGCCCTGACAGGCATATTGGCGGATGAACAGCAGCGCTTGCATGACGTAGGGATTGCCCAGCGGTTGGTGCAGGCTCGACACCTGCACATTGACCGCATCAGGCGGAATCAGGATTTGCGTGCCGGTGGACGGCATGCCGTGGAGCATCTGGTGCAGCAATTGCGCAGC
Organism: Pseudomonas sp. FP1762; assembly: GCF_030687105.1. NCBI lineage: Bacteria > Pseudomonadati > Pseudomonadota > Gammaproteobacteria > Pseudomonadales > Pseudomonadaceae > Pseudomonas > Pseudomonas sp. FP1762. The sequence continues at coordinate 2,481,919 of NZ_CP117458.1, read as the reverse complement.
GGTGCGGCCCATGGTTTCGGTGCCCTGAATCACCGAACTCAGCGGTACACGCGTCAGGCTGCGGGTCAGCGGGTCGTTGTCGATGCCGATCAGCGCGACCTGCTCCGGCACGGCGATGCCGGCGGTCAGGCAGGCTTGCAGCAACTGGCGGGCGCGGGCGTCGCTGACGGCGATGATCCCGATCGGTTTCGGCAGGCTGTGCAGCCAGGCGATCAGTTGTTCGACGGCGCTGTCCCACAGCGGCGCGCTGGTGCCCATGCCGCGATAGATCTCGGCGTGCAGGCCGTCGCGCTGCATCAGTTTGCGAAAAGCTTTTTCCCGCTCCTGCGCCCAGCGATTGGCCTGCGCTTCCGGCAGGCTGAAACAGGCAAAGCGCTGCAACCCCGCCTCGACCAGATGCGAATAAGCCAGAGTGATCAGTGCGTTGTTATCAGTGGCAACGTAGGGGATCGCTTTCGGATAGGCGCGCGCATCCTCGTAAGAACCGCCGACCGCCACCACCGGCAAATGAATGTCGGCCAGCGCCTCGCCGATCAGCGGATCGTCGAAGTCAGCAATGATGCCGTCACCCTGCCAACGCTCGATGCCCTTCAACCGGCAAAGAAAGTCCTCTTCCAGAAACAGGTCCCAGGAAGCGCGGGTGCTGCTCAGGTAGTTGCCAATGCCGCTGATGATTCCACGGTCGTAGATCTTGCTGCCGTTGAACAACAGGGCGATGCGGTGCACGGGCGGTAGGCTTTTCATTCAGTATCCGGATTTTGCGTAAAGCCATTCGCGAGCAAGCTCGCTCCCACACGGTTTTGTGAACGACACGAATCAAATGTGGGAGCGAGCCTGCTCGCGAAAGCGGCCTCAAATTGTTTTTGTACTGTTCCGGGCCGCCTTTTCGCGGCGACGATGGACACAGACTAGGCGCGAAGCCGCTGAAGCTCAATACGCAAAATCGCACTCACGGTTGAGGCTTTTCATAATCAGCGGGCACGGGGGCGTTGCTAGTATCGAGACACCGCCAAGAACAACAAGGACAAGGTCCATGCAGTATTTCCCCAATATCGAGCCGGTTCGCTACGAAGGCCCGAACAGTGATTCGCCCCTCGCTTTTCGTCACTACGATGCCGACAAACTGATCCTCGGCAAACCCATGCGCGAACACCTGCGCATGGCCGCCTGCTACTGGCACACCTTCGTCTGGCCGGGCTCCGATGTGTTCGGTGCCGGCACCTTCAAGCGCCCCTGGCAACGCAGTGGCGAACCGATGGAACTGGCTATCGGCAAGGCTCAAGCCGCCTTCGAGTTCTTCAGCAAACTGGGCATCGATTACTACTGCTTTCACGACACGGACGTCGCCCCCGAAGGCAATTCGCTGAAGGAGTACCGCGAACACTTCGCACAAATGGTCGATCGCCTCGAACAACATCAGGAACAAAGCGGCATCAAGCTGCTCTGGGGCACCGCCAACTGCTTCAGCAACCCACGTTTTGCCGCCGGTGCCGCGAGTAATCCCGATCCGGAAGTGTTCGCCTGCGCCGCCGCGCAAGTGTTCAGCGCGATGAACGCAACCCATCGCCTCAAGGGCTCCAACTACGTGTTATGGGGCGGTCGCGAAGGCTACGAAACCCTGCTCAATACCGACCTGAAACGTGAGCGCGAACAACTCGGGCGCTTCATGCGCATGGTGGTCGAGCACAAGCACAAGATCGGTTTCACCGGTGACCTGCTGATCGAGCCTAAGCCGCAGGAGCCGACCAAGCACCAATACGATTACGACAGCGCCACGGTGTTCGGCTTCCTCCAGCAGTACGGCCTGGAGAAGGAAATCAAGGTCAACATCGAAGCCAACCACGCGACCCTGGCCGGCCACAGCTTTCATCACGAAATTGCCACTGCCGCCTCGCTGGGGATTTTCGGCAGCATCGACGCCAACCGTGGCGATCCGCAGAACGGCTGGGACACCGACCAGTTCCCCAACAGCGTCGAAGAAATGACCCTGGCGACCTATGAAATCCTCAAGGCCGGCGGATTCAAGAATGGCGGCTTCAATTTCGACTCCAAGGTGCGCCGGCAGAGCCTCGACGAGATCGACCTGTTCCACGGCCACGTCGGCGCCATGGACGTTCTGGCCTTGTCGCTGGAACGCGCCGCCGCGATGGTTGAGAACGATCAACTGCAAGTGCTCAAGGATCAACGCTACGCCGGCTGGCGTCAGCCGTTCGGGCAAGCGGTGATGGCGGGCGACTTCAATCTCGAGTCGCTGGCCGAGCACGCGTTCACCAACGAGCTGAACCCGCAAGCCGTCAGTGGCCGTCAGGAAATGCTCGAAAACATCGTCAACCGCTATCTCTATCGCTGATCGCCGAGACCCTCTGCCGACGCAACGACGCTGTGACAATTGCACGACAATTCTGTACCTGCTGCGTCGGCAGATTCTCTACAGTTCTACCCAGCCCGATTCATCGTCAGGCCGTGTCTTTCCAACAAAAATAAAAGGACGCACCACCATGAAGAACTTGAAACGTACGCTGTTGGCCAGTGCCCTGGCGTTGTTGGCCCTGCCGGTAATGGCTGACGCTACCCACCCGAAAATCGGCTTTTCCATTGATGACCTGCGTCTGGAACGCTGGTCGCGCGATCGCGATTATTTCGTCGCGGCGGCGGAAAAAATGGACGCCAAAGTCTTCGTGCAATCGGCGGACGCCAACGAGCAGAAGCAGATTTCGCAGATCGAAAACCTTATCTCTCGCGGCGTCGATGTGATTGTCATCGTGCCGTTCAACGCGACAGTGCTGACCAACGCCGTGGCCGAGGCGAAGAAAGCCGGGATCAAAGTGGTGTCTTACGACCGGCTGATTCTCAACGCCGATGTCGACGCCTATATCTCCTTCGATAACGAAAAGGTCGGCGAGATGCAGGCCGGCGGCGTGCTGAAAGCGGCGCCCAAGGGCAATTACTTCTTGCTGGGTGGCGCGCCCACCGACAACAACGCCAAGATCCTCCGTGAAGGCCAGATGAAGGTGCTGCAACCGGCCATCGACAAGGGCGATATCAAGATCGTCGGCCAGCAGTGGGTCAAGGAATGGAACCCGACCGAAGCGCTGAGTATTGTCGAAAATGCCCTGACCCGTAACAACAACAAAATCGACGGCATCGTCGCCTCCAACGACGCCACCGCTGGCGGCGCCATCCAGGCATTGGCCGCGCAGCAACTGGCCGGCAAGGTGCCGATTTCCGGTCAGGACGCCGACCTCGCAGCGGTCAAACGCGTAATCGCCGGCACGCAAACCATGACCGTGTACAAACCGCTGAAACTCATCGCCTCCGAAGCGGCCAAGCTCTCGGTGCAACTGGCACGCAACGAAAAACCGGCCTACACCTCGCAGTACGACAACGGCAGCAAGAAAGTCGACACCATCCTGCTCACGCCAACGCCGTTGACCAAGGACAACATCGACTTGCTCGAACAGGATGGTTTCTACACCAAGGCGCAGATTGCCGGGCAGTGATCCGGTCGTAAATCTTGATCAGAGCTGTGGGAGCGAGCCTGCTCGCGAAAGCGGAGTGTCAGTCAGTAAAGCTCTGTCTGAAAAGGCCCCTTCGCGAGCAGGCTCGCTCCCACACAGGTTCAGTGGTGTTTGAGTCCCTGGTATACGAGCCTTTTCCATGTCCGACTATCTGCTGCAAATGAACGGCATCGTCAAAACCTTCGGCGGTGTCAAAGCGCTCAACGGCATCGACATCAAGGTCAGGCCCGGTGAATGCGTGGGCCTGTGCGGCGAGAATGGCGCCGGCAAGTCGACGCTGATGAAGATCCTCTCGGCGGTCTATCCCTATGGCACCTGGGACGGTGAAATCCTCTGGGACGGGCAACCGCTCCGGGCGCAATCGATCAGCGAAACCGAGGCCGCCGGCATCGTCATCATCCATCAGGAACTGACGTTGGTTCCCGACCTGTCGGTCGCCGAAAACATCTTCATGGGCCATGAGCTGACGCTGCCCGGCGGACGCATGAACTACCCGGCGATGATCCACCGCGCCGAAGCCTTGATGCGTGAATTGAAGGTGCCGGACATGAATGTTTCGCTGCCGGTTTCGCAGTACGGCGGCGGCTATCAGCAACTGGTGGAAATCGCCAAGGCCCTGAACAAACAGGCGCGCCTGCTGATTCTCGACGAACCCTCCTCAGCCCTGAGCCGCTCGGAAATCGAAGTGCTGCTGGACATCATCCGCGACCTCAAAGCCAAGGGCGTCGCCTGCGTCTACATCTCGCACAAGCTCGATGAAGTCGCCGCCGTGTGCGACACGATTTCAGTGATCCGCGACGGCAAACACATCGCCACCACCGCCATGGCCGACATGGACATTCCACAGATCATCACGCAGATGGTCGGCCGCGAAATGAGCAACCTCTACCCCAGCGAGCCGCACGAGATTGGCGAGGTGATTTTCGAGGCGCGCCATATCACTTGCTACGACGTCGACAACCCCAAGCGCAAACGGGTCGACGACATTTCCTTCAGCCTCAAGCGCGGCGAGATTCTCGGCATTGCCGGGCTGGTCGGAGCCGGCCGCACCGAACTGGTCACCGCATTGTTCGGCGCTTACCCCGGCCGCCACGAGGGCGAAGTCTGGCTGGACGGCCAGCCGATCGACACGCGCACGCCGCTGAAAGCGATCCGCGCCGGCCTGTGCCTGGTGCCCGAAGATCGCAAGCGCCAGGGCATCATTCCCGATCTCGGTGTCGGTCAGAACATCACCCTTGCCGTGCTCGAGAGCTATTCGAAAATGACCCGCATCGATGCCGAAGCCGAACTGGGCTGCATCGACCGGGAAATCTCCCGTCTGCATCTGAAAGCCGCAAGTCCGTCCCTGCCGATCACCAGCCTGTCGGGCGGCAATCAGCAGAAAGCCGTGCTGGCGAAAATGCTGCTGGCCAAACCGCGCGTACTGATTCTCGACGAGCCGACCCGAGGCGTGGACGTCGGTGCCAAGTACGAGATCTACAAATTGATGGGCGCGCTGGCCGCCGAAGGCGTGTCGATCATCATGGTTTCGTCGGAACTGGCCGAAGTGCTCGGCGTCTCCGACCGCGTGCTGGTGATCGGCGAAGGCCAGTTGCGCGGCGATTTCGTCAACCATGAGCTGACCCAGGAACAGGTACTCGCCGCCGCTCTCAGCCAGCCGGGCAGCCATAACAATAATGATCGGAAAACCGCGTAAATGAATCAGGTCAAACAACTGTTCACCCGCTACAAGATGCTCGCGCTGGTATTTGCCGTGGTGCTGATCTGGCTGTTCTTCAGCTGGCAGACCGAAGGCGGTTTCCTCACCCCGCGCAATCTTTCCAACCTGCTGCGGCAGATGTCGATTACCGGAATCCTCGCCTGCGGCATGGTGCTGGTGATCATCAGCGGCGAGATCGATTTGTCGGTGGGCTCATTGCTCGGCCTGCTCGGCGGCCTCGCGGCGATACTCGACGTGGTCTATCACATTCCGCTGCTGGCGAATCTCAGTCTGGTTGCCCTGTGCGGTCTGGTCATCGGGCTTGCCAACGGCTACATGGCGGCGTACTTGCGCATCCCCTCATTCATTGTCGGCCTGGGCGGCATGTTGGCGTTTCGCGGGATTTTGCTGGGGATCACCGGCGGCACCACCATCGCCCCGGTTTCGCCGGAGCTGGTCTACGTCGGCCAGGGTTATCTGCCCCACGCGATCGGCACTGGCCTGGGTGTGCTGCTGTTTGTACTGACGGTTTTTCTGACCTGGAAACAACGACGCAACCGCGCCCTGCATGGCCTGGCGGCGCATTCGCTGGTGCGTGATGTTGTGCGCGTGCTGGTGATCGGCGCGGTGCTGGCCGGTTTCGTCCAGACCCTCAACAGCTATGACGGCATTCCCGTGCCGGTGCTGCTGTTGCTGATTCTGCTCGGGGTGTTCAGCTACGTCACCAGCCAGACCGTGTTCGGCCGCCGGGTGTATTCGGTCGGCAGCAACATGGAAGCCACGCGCCTGTCGGGCATCAATGTGCAAGCGGTCAAGCTGTGGATCTTCGGCATCATGGGCGTGATGTGCGCCCTCGCCGGCGTGGTCAACACCGCACGCCTCGCCGCCGGCTCACCGTCCGCCGGCAGCATGGGCGAACTCGACGCCATCGCCGCCTGCTTCATCGGCGGCACCTCCATGCGCGGCGGCTCCGGCACCGTCTACGGCGCCCTCCTCGGCGCACTGGTGATCACCAGCCTGGATAACGGCATGTCGATGCTCGACGTGGATAGCTACTGGCAGATGATCGTCAAGGGCAGCATTCTGGTGTTGGCGGTCTGGGTGGATGTGAGTACGCGCACGGCGCGGCGTTGAAACGTTGCAGGTGAGTTGGTAAAACGCAAATGAGGCCTGATCACAGGCCTCACTTTTTCCTATCAACGGCGTGAACCGTCTCTTGCGACTGGCTTAAGCGTGCTTTTCCGGGTTCTGGCCAGCCCGTCAGGGCATCCACTGCCACGGCGGCTGGCACCGACGCTACATTCAAACGCCATCCACCGCCGGATAATCCCCATACCCTTCCCAACCCTGGCTGAACCAAGTGCTCATTTCGCTTTCCGCCAATGGCAACTGCCGAGCGAATCTCAGCGGCAGATCCGGATTGGCTATAAACGGCCGTCCAAACGCAATCGCATCGGCGAGCCCGGCATCCAGTTGCGCTTGTGCCCTGGCGAAACCGTAGTCCGAATTGAGGATCAGCACGCCTTTGAACACGTCGCGAATCATCCCGGCCAGTGGCGGGCGTTCGGACTTGCCGAAGGTGCCGTCCAGCGGTGGTTCGCGGACTTCCAGATGAGCGATGCCAATCGCTGACAGCACTTCGGCGGCGCGGATGAACAGCGCTTCGGGATCGCTGTCGCGGATGCCCTGCTCGTAGCTGCTTGGAGTCAAGCGCACGCCAGTGCGGTCGGCGCCGATGACTTCGGCCACCGCCTCGGTCACTTCCTTGAGCAAGCGGATACGGTTGTTGATCGAGCCGCCGTACGCATCGGTGCGAAAATTGTCGCTGTCGCGCAGGAACTGGTCGAGCAGATAGCCGTTGGCGGCGTGGATCTGCACGCCATCGAAACCCGCCTCGATTGCGTTGCGAGTGGCCTGACGAAAGTCTTCCAGCAGTGCGGGAATTTCTTCCAGCGGCAACGCACGCGCCGGTGTATACGGCTGCTTGCCGGCGTACGTATGCGCCTGTCCCGGCGCGGTGGTGACCGATGCGGAAACCGGCTGGCCGCCGCCAAGGAAACTCGGGTGCACGACCCGGCCCATGTGCCAGAGCTGCGCGATGATCCGGCCGCCAGCGCCATGCACGGCATCGGTGACCTTGCGCCAGCTGGCGACCTGTTCGGCCGACCAAATGCCTGTCGCATACGGCCAGCCCAGACCTTGCTGGCTGATGCCGATCGCTTCGGAAATGATCAGGCCGGCACTGGCGCGCTGGCGGTAATACTCGACCATCATCTCGGTCGGGACGTGCTCGCGAGTGCCGCGCGCGCGGGTCATCGGTGCCATCAGGATGCGGTTGGGCAAATCGAGCGCGCCGAGGCGCACGGAATCAAATAACGATGTCATGTTCAGGCTCTCAAAAAGGTGGGCAGGATCAAACCAGGCGTGCGCCGCCGTCGATGTTGAGCACGGCGCCGTTCATGAAGGTGTTGCTCATCAGGAAAACCACTGCCGCGCCCGCTTCTGCAGCTGTGCCGAGGCGATGCAGGGGCAGCACCTGCTCAAGAGAAGCGACAAATGCATCCCGCCCCTCGCCCAGTGCCTTGCCCAGAATCGGGGTGTTGATCGGGCCGGGCGAAAGCGTGTTGACTCGCACCGGTGCCAACTCAAGGGCCAGACCGCGAGCCAGTGCTTCCATGGCTGCCGAGGCGGCGGCGAGTACGGCGGTGCCGTAGGCATTCGGGCGATCAGCGAGAGAACCGGAGATAAACGTGATCGAGCCGTCTTTTGCCAGCCTGTCGCCAAGGACCCGAATCGCATTGATCGATGCCCAGATGCGTTCGTCGAACGCGCGGTGCAGATAATCGAGATCAGCCGCGCGCACGGTGCCAGCGACAAACGTGCCGGCGAGCAGAACGAGGTGATCGACCTGAAGGATATCGGCCAGTGCAGTATCGAGAGCCTGGCTATCGGTCACGTCGGCCGCGCGCCAGCCATCGAGCCCGTGCTCGCTGGCGGCCTGCTCGGCACGTGCAGCGTTCGAGCCGATGACGATGACCTTGGCGCCAGCGGCTTTCGCTTGCACCGCAGCGGCCAGGCCGATGCCGGAGGTGCCGCCGAAAATGACCACGGTTTTGTCGGTGAGTGTGGAAGGCAGGGTTTGGCTGATGTTCATGCTGAGTCTCCATCTGGAACACCTGAATGGCGTTCGATGGGCAAAGACTACGTTTTGGAAGCCACATTGATAATTGGGCCAGAAGTCGCTTTACTAGTGCCATGAAGGCACAAATTGGATTGGATCGTTTAACCGGGCTCATCGCCTTTGCACGAGCGGCTTCGCTGGGCAGCTACACGGCTGCCGCTCGGGCACTGTCGGTGTCGCCGTCGGCCATCAGCAAAAGCGTGCAACGGCTCGAAGAGCATTTCGGCCTGATGCTGTTTACTCGCACCACGCGCTCGCTGGTACTCACCCCGGAGGGCCGTGATCTATACGAACGGGCGCTGCGGATTCTGCGCGAAGTCGAAGACATCGATCAGGCCGCCGTTGCTTCACGCGCTGAGCCATCGGGCGTATTGAAGGTCACCGCGCCGTTGCCGATTGGACTGAATATCCTCGCGCCGGCCCTGCCGAGATTTCGCGAGCAATATCCAAAGGTGACGATCGATCTACGACTCGGCGATCAGTATGCCGACCTCATCGAACAAGGCATCGACGTCGCGGTTCGGGTTGGCAATCTTGCGGATTCGCGACTGATTTCTCGCCCGCTGGGCCCGCATCGAATCGGTGCGTTCGCATCACCGGACTATCTGCAGCGCAAGGGTACTCCGCTTACGGCCGAGGATCTCGCCGAGCATGAGTGCGTGAATTTCCGCTATCAAAGCACCGGGCAGAGTTTGCGCTGGCCGTATCTAGCCGGTGACAGACAGTTGGAACTGGCACCCGACGCGGCCTTCACCGTTGATGCCAGCGATGCGGTCGCGGCGGTGCTGGCTGCCGGCGGCGGCATCGGTATTTCGCCGCACTACGTAGCGGCGGCGTATGTTCGTCGGGGCGAACTGGTCCCGGTGCTGCCACAGTTCACCGTCGAACGCTTCGCCATTACCGCGTTGTGGCCGGAGAGCCGTCGCGGTAGCCCGAATGTCAAAGCGTTCACGGCGTTTTTGCTTGAGTTGTTCCCTGCAACGCCGCCTTGGGATGAGGTCATCCAGACGTACGTAGAGGGTTCAGGTCCGGCCTGACGGTTCATAGCGAACGTTTTGCAATCCACTGCTTGTACTGTCCGGTGCGAAAGAACATCGCCAACTGTTGTGACAGCAATCGCGCAACCTACTGTGGAAACGGGCTTGCTCGCGAAAGCGCTCTGCCGGTCGCCATCCGTGTTGACCGTTCTGGCCCCTTCGCGAGCAAGCTCGCTCCCACAGGTTTTTTGGCATGGCTGGGGATTGGTGGCGTGCCAGCACCGACTGGTTTTCGTCAGTGCGCCAATTCTCATCGTCCCGCCCCCAGTCCATAACCTTTGAACTGACTTGAAACCTGTACGCGTCGGCAGGCCAATCAAGCGCTCACGTTGCCCGAATCACTTATGCACAAGCAGCGACTTGCGCGCTGCCTTGTCCTGCTTCATGGCGGCGATTTCCCGCTCGCACGCTTCGACATCGAAGGAGTTGTCCCACTTGGCAATGGCAATGGTGCCAATGCCGTTGCCGATCAGGTTGGTCACCGCTCGCGCCTCGTTGAGGAAGCGGTCGATGCCCAACAGCAACACCAGGCCCACCAGAGGTATGGAGTGAATGGTGGTGAGCGTGGCCGCCAAGGTCACGAATCCTGCCCCCGCCACACCGGCCGAGCCCTTGGAGGTCAGCAGGAACACGCCGAGCAGAATCATCTGATCCATGAAGGTCAGCGGCGTGTTGGTCGCCTGGGCGATGAAGATTGCTGCCATGGTCAGGTAGATGCAGGTGCCGTCCGCGTTGAACGTGTAGCCCGTCGGCAGGACCATGCCGACCACGGATTTCTTGCAGCCGAGCTTTTCCAGTTTGACCATCATTCGCGGCAGCACCGCTTCGGTCGAACAGGTGCCCAGGGTGATCAGGATTTCATCCTTGAAATAACGCAGAAACTGCATCAGCGGCATGCCCGACCATCGCGCCACCGCGCCCAATACAACGACGATGAAGATCAGCGTGGTGATGTACAGCGCGACCAGCAACTGCCCCAGCGACAGCAGAGTGCCGATGCCGTATTTGCCGATGGTGAATGCCATGCCGGCTCCCGCGCCCAGCGGCGCCAGACGCATGACCATCGCGACGATTTTGAACAGACCTTGCAGGAACAGATCGATGGTGTTGATCAGCGGTTTGCTGGTTTCGCCCATTTGCACCAAGGCGACGCCCATCAGCACCGACAACAGAATCACTTGCAGCATGACGCCATTGGAGAAAGCGCCGAGGAATGTGTGCGGAATGATATTGAGGAAGAATTCGACGAGGCCGCCCTGCTCGCTCGCCGCCTGGCTGTATTTGTTGACAGCGCTGCCATCGAGGGTGCCGGCGTTGATGTTCATGCCGGCACCGGGCTTGACCACGTTGACTACGATCAGGCCGACCACCAGTGCGATGGTGGAAAGAATCTCGAAGTAGATCAGCGCTTTCACACCGATCCGTCCGACCTCCTTGATACTGCCCATCTTGGCGATACCGACCACCACCGTGCCGAAAATGATCGGCGCCAGAAGCATCTTGATCAGCTTGATGAAACCGTCGGCAAACGGCTGCAGCTTGGTGCCGATGTCCGGCACGAAGTAACCGATGGCCGCGCCGATGACAATGCCGATCAGCACTTGCACATAGAGCTGGCTGTACCAGCGTGATTTTGAAGTTTCCACGGAAGCACCTCATTTTATTGTTGTGGTGGGCATGTGGCTTTGGCGTCGAGGAAGACGCCCGAAGATGCGGCCTCGGAAATCGAGGCCGCAGATGAAACCGAATCAGCCCTCGCCCAGTTCGCGCATGACGGCATACAGCGCAGACTTGGCTTCGAAGCCGACGCCCGGAATATCCGGCAGCCCGACGTAGCCGTTTTCTACGCGGATGCCATCGGCAAAACCGCCGAAGGGCTGGAACACGTCCGGGTACGATTCGTTGCCGCCCAGGTGCAGACCAGCGGCGATGTTCAGCGACATCTGGTGACCGCCATGTGGCACCACGCGGCGCGAAGACCAACCCAGCTCTTCCATCACTTTCAGGGTGCGCATGTACTCGACGAGACCGTAGGACAGCGCGCAGTCGAATTGCAGGTAATCGCGGTCAGGACGCATGCCGCCGTGGCGCAACAGGTTGCGGGCGTCCTGGTGAGAGAACAGGTTTTCGCCGGTGGCCATCGGCAGTTCGTAGTGATTGGCCAGCTCGGCCTGGAGCGCATAATCCAGCGGGTCGCCGACTTCTTCGTACCAGAACAGGTTGTACTTCTTGATCGCTTCGGCGTACGCGATACCGGTCTGCAGATCGAAGCGGCCGTTGGCATCGACCGCCAGGCGCTGGCCGTCGCCCACCACTTCGAGCACCGCCTCAATGCGGCGGATATCTTCGTCCAGCGGCACCGCGCCGATCTTCATCTTGACCACGTCGTAGCCACGATCCAGATAGCTCTGCATTTCGGCCTTGAGTTTGCTCTGGTCCTTGCCCGGGTAGTAATAGCCACCCGCCGCGTACACCCAGACTTTGTCATCGGCCACACCGTTGCGATAACGATCGGCAAGCAGGCGATACAGCGGCTTGCCTTCGATCTTCGCCACCGCGTCCCACACCGCCATATCGATGGTGCCGACCGCTACCGAACGCTCGCCATGCCCGCCCGGTTTTTCGTTGGTCATCAGGGTTTTCCAGATGGCGAACGGATCGAGGTTATTGTTCTCGTGATCGATCAGGGTTTCCGGGTCGGCTTCAGTGATCCGCGCCAGAAAACGATCGCGCATCAACGCGCCCTGGCCGTAGCGACCGTTGGAGTTGAAGCCGTAACCGATGACCGGTTTGCCGTCGCGGATCACGTCGGTAATGACCGCAACGACCGAGCAGGTCATCTTCGAAAAATTGATGTAGGCATTGGCGATCGGGGAAGCAATGGAGACGGTTTTTTCACGGATATCGACGATACGCATGACGGGTTCCTCTTGTTGTGGTGACCCAACGTTATGCTTTGCGATGACACCCGCCCAATGCTATTAATGCCGCGCCCTATGCACAGGAGGCATTGCCCTTGGAACTGGTTTGGCTTGAGGATTTTTCAGCACTGGCCGAGTACGGCAGCTTTGTCCGGGCCGCCGAAGCGCGCCATGTGACGCAGCCGGCGTTCAGTCGTCGGGTGCGTTCACTGGAGAACTGGATGGGTGTCGAATTGTTCGTGCGCACCCCGCAGGGCGCGACGTTGACCGAGGCCGGCAGGCAGATTTTGCCCAGCGCCCAGGAAGCGGCCAGACGCCTTTACCGCATGCGCTCCGAGGCCCAGGAAGTGGCTGGCATGGCCGCGAAAACCTTGCAGTTTGCTGCCACTCACTCACTGTCATTCACCTTCTTCCCACGCTGGTTGCGCAGCGCCGAAAGTGGCGCGCCGATCGATGCGGTTCGCCTGCATTCCGACAGCATGGCCGTGTGCGAACAGATGCTGATTCATGGCCAGGTGCAGTTCCTGCTATGCCATCGCCACCCCGACGTTCCGCCATTACTGGCGCCTGATCAGTTCATTGGCAAGAAGGTCGGCGAGGACGTACTTGTGCCGCTGGCGAGTGCTTCAGCCCAGTTCGGCACGTCGCCTGAAACCCTGCCCTATCTGGCCTACACCCACGAATCCGGCCTGGGCCGAATCGTCGCCCACAGACTGCACGGCAAGGCCGATTATCTGCATTTGAAACCGCTGTTCAGCAGCCATCTGGCGGCAGTGCTGATGTCGATGGCGCTGGAAAGCAAAGGCGTCGCCTGGCTGCCGAAAAGCCTGACCGAACAGGAAATGGCTGACGGGCGTCTGGTCAGGGCACTGGATGAAAGTTGGGATATTCCACTGGAAATACACCTGACTCGCCCGACGGCACCGATCAGCCCTTCGGCGGAGGAATTCTGGGCGAAGCTGGGAGAGTAACTCTATCGAGCAGCCCCTCACCCCAGCCCTCTCCCGAGGGAGAGGGAGCCGATTCGGGTGCTGTTCAAAACCTGAGTTCGACCCGGTATTTCAGGTCGGCGAATTTCTACTAAACACCTCGGTCAGTCCCCTCTCCCTCCGGGAGAGGGCTAGGGTGAGGGGCTTTGGGCCTTTGATTCGATTAGGCGACCGTCAGCCCCGTCCATTGCTCCGACAACCCCCAAAGTCGCTCAGCCAGCTCAGCATCCGCCGCCCATTTCGCAACACCCTTGCGGCCTGCTTCCGGTTCATTGACCGGCGCAACATTGCAGTCTTCGCAATACACGCCGCCCAAATCCGCAAGCAATGCACTGGTTGCGCACCACAACCCCGTCGCCGCGCCTTGCTCGACAGTTTTCAGTCCATTGTGCGCATCCAGCCGTGGCCGGCCCTGCTCATCCAGCGCATCGAATGCGGCAAGTTCCGCTGTGCTGAGGTGCCGTGCCAGATCCGTCAGAATCTGCCCGGGATGCAACGAGAATGCGCGGACGCCATGGCTACGCCCACGCTGATCGAGTGCGATGGCAAACAAGGCGTTGGCGGTTTTCGACTGGCCATAGGCGACCCATTTGTCATACGGCCGCTGCGAGAAATCAATGTCGTCAAAATCGACTCCGGCAATCTGATGCCCGCGCGATGACACCGACAGCACCCGCGCCCGTCGAGCCTTGACCAGCGCGGGCCAGAGGCCGCAGGTCAGGCGGTAATGACCGAGATGGTTGGTCGCGAACTGGCTTTCATGGCCATCGGTATCGCGCAGCAACGGCGCGGCCATGATTCCGGCGCAGTTGATCAGCAAGGACACTGGCTGACCCGCGCTGACCACGCTGTGGCTGAACGCCGCCACCGACTCGGCCTGCATGAGGTCCATGGGCATCACGCGGACACCGTCCACTCCAGCCAATGCAGCCTCAGCTCGCGCGGTGTCTCTGGCCGGCACGATAATTTGCGCCCCTGCCGCAGCGAGGCTTTTCACCGTCAGCAGACCGAGGCCGGAATAGCCGCCGGTCACCACTACGAGTTGCCCGCGCAGATCAATGCCGGCCATGACTTCAGCCGCTGTGCTGGCGGCGTTGAACGGTGATTGCACAGGTTGTTGAAGCGTGGCCATGGGTGTAATCCTGAGTGAGCTATCGAAGGCCTTCATTCTTGGCTAAGCTCTGGGGACGAACCAGTCTGATAAATCCAGGTTTCTGTCGTGATCATCCAAAATCCTGCTGGCGATCCACTTTCTGCCGTATTGGCGCTCTCGGAACTGCGCGCAGCCTGCTCGGTTCGCTTGCAAGCGGGAGGCGTCTGGGCGCTGCGATTTCAACCCATCGAACTGAAATTCAACGTGGTGCGACGAGGCGAATGCTGGCTGCGCATGCAAGGCATGCCGGCGCGACTGTTGCAGGCCGGCGACTGTTTTGTGGTGTCGCGCACGCCGTTCATTCTGGCCAGCGGCGCCGATGTCGAAGCGATTAACGCAGCGGAGGTTTTCGCCCATGACGGCGCCTCGGCGACCTTTGGCGTCGGCGAGGAAGTCGAGTTGCTGGGCGGCAGCGTGTCGCTGTCGGGACCCGGTGCAACTGAACTGCTCGATGTGCTGCCGACCTCGCTGATCATTCGTGCCGAAACCGCAGGCGCTTCGTCGTTCGGCTGGCTGCTCGATGAACTGGGGCGCGAGTGGCCGTCGCATCAGCCTGGCTCGCAGGCGATGTGCAACGACCTGCTGCGGCTGATCTTCATCCATGCGCTGCGCCATCACATCAACAGCGCGGATGCCGAACAACTGGCCTGGCTGGGCGGACTGCGGGAACCGGCGATTGCCGGCGTGTTGCGCGCCATTCACGCTGCTCCGCAGAAGCCTTGGCGCCTGACGCAAATGGCCCAGATGGCCTGCATGTCGCGATCGGGTTTCGCCGCGTTATTCAAAACTTGCATGGGTGTAGCGCCGGTCGAGTACGCCACGCGCTGGCGGATGCGCGTCGCCGCGTTTCGCTTGCGCAATGGCCGGGACACTGTGGCGACCGTTGCTGCTTCACTGGGCTATCTGTCCGACGCGGCATTTGGCGCTGCCTTCCGCCGCGTGCACGGAATATCGCCGGGGCAATACCGGCGCGATCCACTCTTATAGTCCGATGATCAAGGTTATGATCGCGACAACCGCCGCCAAGGACATCCGCCGATGCCTGCCATGAAAACCCGCCCCACCTCCGCGCCATTGCTCAAGCCCGGCGAAACCGTGGTGCTGTTCGACGGTGTGTGCAAACTGTGCAACGGCTGGGCGCGCTTTCTGATTCGCCATGACCGTCAGCGCCATGTGCGGCTGGCGACCGTGCAATCGCCCGAGGGCCAAGCCTTGCTGGCGTGGGCCGGTTTGCCGCTGGATGAGTTCGATACCATGGCGGTGATCCGCGACCGCAATTATTGGGAGCGATCAGATGCATTCCTTGCAGTGGTCGGGCAACTGCCGATGCGCTGGCAGCCGCTGAAACTGCTGCGGATTTTCCCGCGCCGCCTGCGTGACTGGGCTTACGATCGAATCGCGCTGAACCGCTATCGGCTGTTCGGCAAGTACGACACTTGCCTGCTGCCAACAGCGGATCATGAAAGCCGCTTTCTAAAAGCCCACGGTTAACCCGACCAGTTGCACCGGTGTCATCTTCGTCACCATCATCAGCACGATGACAAACATCCCGGCGAACCCGGCGATGCCCATCCAGAACCACCAGCGGTAAGTGCTTGCAAAGCGATCATCCAGAGGCAGGCCGCCCTCGCCCGCGCTCAGCGCCATCTTCTGCAGACGCTTTTGCAATACCAGTACAGGCAGCCACAGTGCGCCTACGCAGAAGAAAATGATCAGCGACGTCAGCAGCCACTCACTGCTCATCGAAAGCCCGGAAAGCCGCATCAGCAGATAGCCGGTGATGACCTGCACAATCCCTGCCGGCGTGGTGATCCACGTATCGAAACGCACCACCATCCTTGCGACATGGGCGATCACTTGCGGGTTGCCGCTGCGGCTGGCGGCGATCAGGTAGAGGTAGGAGCCCATGCCGAAACCGAAGAGGAAAATCGCCGCGATTACATGCAGGTACTTCAGGCAGAGATAGACCATCTCAACGCTGTCCATCGGAGAATTGAACCGACAGGCTCAAGTTGGCCGGATCGTTGATCGCCGCCAGATATTCCTCAACGCTGATTTCGCCAACACACGGCCGCGCGCCGGCCTGCGGCACATAACCCCGAGCCATTTTGGTTGCGAGGGCGACGGCGGCGCAGCTGGGGATTTCCGGGCCTTTGTCATTCAGTGCGGTGAGTTGCGCGGTCATGCTCAGCGGCTGGCCTTCGACACCGATGCCGAGAACATCGATGTACATCGCGCTTTTGCCATCACCGAAACGTTCGAACCACGTACCCAGGCGATGCAGGCGCGCCGCCCAGCGCACATGATCGCGCACCAGACCGAAGCGCAAGGCTTGCGCCAGCAAGGCGTTGGCGACGCCGCCGAGCTTCAGGCCGGCGCCAGCCTTGAAGCGCAGCGTCTGTGCGCCATAGCGGCGAGCGAAAATATCCATGTCCGGGACATCGACATTGGCCAGCACCCGCGTGCCCAGTTGCGGCATCGTGCGCAAAGTCAGATCGAGCCAGCCCAGCACTTCGTGTACCTGGCCGTGCTTCAATTGTTTGATCGGCTTACCGGCATAGGCGAGTACGCCTTCGACCGTGGACAGCCCCGGCATCTTCGCCGAGGATGAAATGCCATGCTCGATCGAATCGATTCGCGCAAAACGTGAGCGCTGCTGATCGATGATCGCCGAAGACAAGGTCGGCACCGAACTGCAACCGCTGAGCACGGCCACACCAGCCTCCCTGGCGCGGGCGTCGAGCACATCAATGCCGTTGACGAAGGTGCGGCAGTCAGCCAGATCGCAATAATTCACACCGGCGCCGATGCAGCTTTCAGCAACTGCGTAGGATTGCCCCTGAAACGGCCCGCCGGTGTGCACCACCAACTGAACATTCAACTCTCGCAACGCCGCTTGAAAACCTGCGCCCATTGCATCGCCGCACCACCCTTCGCACGGACGGCCTGATTGCGCTTGCAGCTCAGCGACCTTGCCCTGCAACTTGCGCGCATCGCGGCCCGACAACAGCAGTTCAATCTCTGGCATGAGCGCCAGATGCCGACAAACGATGCTGCCGAAATTGCCGTAGCCACCGACGACCATCACCCTGAATGCCATTGCCCTGTCCCTGTTCCAGCCTAAACGTATGGCGCAGAGGATATAGGCCGCAGCGGCGATCAGACATTTATTTTGCAACCGGGTATCACCCCGCCCGCTTGTCCAAGGCAAAAAGAATGAACCCAACGCCCCTCTCGTCGCCTAACGCACAGACCATCAGGAGCTAAGCCTATGCAAATCGAAACCGTGTGGATCGTATTGGCGGTCATTCTCGTGCTGATCGAGCTTTGGGCCATCAACCGGGTGCGTAAAAGCGAGGGGAAATCCAGTAGTAAAGGCGTGTGGATCGTGCTGATCGTGTTCGTGCCGCTGTTCGGCCTGATCGCCTGGGCGTTGGCGGGACCCAAGCATGTCGGTCGCATTTCGCCTTCCCAGGCTAACCGGTGACCCACGGGTGCAGGCCCGTCTCAAGTATCACCACAGCCCGGCTTTTGCCGGGCTTGTTATATGCAATGCCCGCCACGCGGACATCTTGCAGCCTGCACGAAGGCGTTATGCCTGCTTCGCCGCCAGGCCTTGATTTACGAGGGGTGGACTTGGTCGGCGAATTGGCACGAGTCCTGCGATAGCCTCTTCCTGAATACACAGCAGCGCGAAAAAAAGAACGCTGTGTTCAATCCGTGAAAAGCAGAGGCCTCAAAAAATGAATGCCATCGACCTTCTCAAAGCCGACCATGAAAAAGTCAAAGCCATCCTCAGCCAACTGAGTGAGTCCACCGACCGTGCGCTGAAAAAACGCGTCGAGTTGCTGGGCAAACTGGAAATGGAAATCACCATCCACACCCGCCTCGAAGAAGAGATTCTCTACCCTGCGTTCAAGGAAGCCGGCAGCAAGGAAGAAGACATCATGTATTACGAAGCCAAGGAAGAGCACCGCACCGTGGATTCGCTGGTACTGCCTGATTTGAAGGAAACCGATCCGGGCAGCCCGGAATTTGCCGGTCGGGTCAAAGTGGTCAAGGAGCTGCTGGAGCATCACATCGAAGAGGAAGAAGAGGAAATGTTCCCGAAAGCGCAGAAGCTTCTGGGTAAGGCGAAGCTCGAGGAGCTGGGCGCACAGATGGAAGCCATGAAGGCGAGCCACAAAAAGGAAATGGCGGCCAACAAAATCGCCGCTTGAAGTGTTGAAGACACCGAAGCCCGGCGGCAATGCCGGGCTTTTTTTGCGCGCCCAAACTGGCCCTCGCTCCCACACTGGATATACGTATGTCCGGCAATTCCTGAACAAGCCACGAAACCTGTGGGAGCGAGCCTGCTCGCGAAGGCGTCAGGTCAGCCAGATCATCCATGACTGACACTGCGCTTTCGCGAGCAGGCTCGCTCCCACATTGGATATACGTATGTTCGGCAATTCCTTAGCAAACCACGAAACCTGTGGGAGCGAGCCTGCTCGCGAAGGCGTCAGGTCAGCCAGATCATCTATGACTGACACTGCGCTTTCGCGAGCAGGCTCGCTCCCACATTGGATATACGTATGTTCGGCAATTCCTTAGCAAACCACGAAACCTGTGGGAGCGAGCCTGCTCGCGAAGGCGTCAGGTCAGCCAGATCATCTATGACTGACACTGCGCTTTCGCGAGCAGGCTCGCTCCCACAGGGTCAGTGTCGGTCTTGATGCAGGTTGTGATCAAACCGCCCAAGGTGGCGCCGGATCGAATTTGGATTCAATCCACTCCTTGAACGCCACCACCGCCGCCGCTGGAAACCGCGATGACGGCCTGACCAGATAAACGCCGCCCGCCGAATCCAGATGCCAGTCGGGCAGCACGTGAATCAACCGACCTGCCGCCAGATCGCGGCTCATCAGCCAGTCGCCAGCACCGAGTATGCCGGCGTCGGCGCGCGCGGCGGCGAGCAGGGATTCGCTGTCGCTGGCAGTCAGGTTGCCGTGGGGCGTGATGATCTGCACCTCGTTGCCGCGATGCAGGCGCCACAGCGGGAACGACGCCAGCCCACTGAAGCGCAGGCAATTGTGCTGCAGCAGATCCTGTGGTGTCTGCGGCATGCCATGGGCCTCGATGTACGTCGGTGATGCGCAAAGAATCCGCCGATGGTCACTGAGCTTTTTTGCAATCAGCCGATTGTCCTCAAGCTCGCCGATGCGGATAGCCGCGTCGAAACCCTGCTCGATGATGTCGACCAGGCCTTCGCTGTAATCGGCGATTACCGAAACATGCGGATGAGCCTTGAGAAATTCCGGCAGCAGCGGTCCCAGCCACAAGCGCCCCATCGCCGCCGGCAAAGCCAGACGCAAGGTGCCGCGCACTTCGCTGGCGCCCTGCACCGCTTGTTGCTGCGCTTCGTTCATCAACTCGACGGCCGCGCGCAAGCGTTGTTCAAGTTGCAGGCCGGCCTCGGTGATACGCACGTGTCGCGTCGAGCGTTCCACCAACCGCACGCCCAGTCGCTTCTCCATCGCCGCCAGGCGCTTGGAAACAATGGTCGGATGGCGCTGCAACAAACGCCCCGCCGCGACAAACGAGCCTTGCGCGGCGACGGCCAGGAAAGCAGCGATTTCATCGCTGTGCGGGTTGCTCAGAACATCCAGATTCATGGTTTTAAAATGATCGCCCCTGATGATCGGCCTGCCTCGAGATCGGCATGCGCTTGTGCCGCGTCAGCCAATGAATAACGCGCGCGGATTTGCGGCGTGATGATACCGGCGGTAACAGCGGCCAGTACATCTTGTGCGCGCTCCTGATATTCGGCTGTCGTGGCGGTGTGCGCGGCCAGCGACGGACGGGTCAGGAACAGCGAGCCCTTGGCGTTCAGCGTGGCTATTTTCACCGCTGCCGGCGCGCCGGTCTGCGCGCCGAACGAGACCATCAGCCCGCGTGGGCGTAAGCTGTCCAGCGAGGCCTGAAAAGACACCCGACCAATCGGGTCATACACCACATCGACCTTGCGCCCCTCGGTGATACGCAACACGTCGGCTGCGAGGGTTTCGGCATCGAACACCAGTACTTCGTCACAACCGGACGCGCGAGCCTTGTCGACACTGGCCTGCTTCGACACCACACCGATCACCGTTGCGCCAAGGTGTTTGGCCCATGGCACCATGATTTCCCCCAGACCACCCGCGACGCCGTAAAGCAGCATCGTCGTGCCCGGCCCGACCGGATAAGTCGCCTTCAGCAGATACTGCGCGGTGATGCCTTTGAACAACACCGCCGCCGCATCTTCGAACGACAACTCATCGGGGATCTTCACCAGGCGCTCTGCCGGAAACAGCCGCGCCGAGGCGTAACCGCCCAGGGGCCCGGTGGCGTAAGCGACCCGATCACCGACGCGGACATTGCTCACACCGGCACCGACCGCCGCCACCCGCCCCGCGCCTTCCAGACCCAACCCCGAAGGCAACGCCACCGGCACTGCACCTTTGCGCTGGCTGACATCGAGGTAATTGACGCCCACCGCCGCTTGCTCCAGCCAGACCTCGCCAGCCCCGGGGGTCTGTTCGCTGACAGTGTGCAGTTGCAGGACGTCCGGTGCGCCGGTTGCGGTGAAGCGAATTGCGTTGGCCATGGTCATCTCCATTCATTCGTTAGCCGTTGCGCTCAGTCTGAAAGCTGAACATTCAACGAACAACCCAATCTGAATGCAGTTCATTGCTGCATCTGATGCAGCTATGCGTGAATAAAAAAGGAGCGGCAGGTGCTGCCACTCCTCTTTGCAGAATCAATCGAACGCGCCGTTGAGCACCTCGTAGATCAGCCCGGTAGCCAGCGCGACGAGGATCAGGTCGGTGCCAACCTGTTGCCATTCGTAGCCGTCATAGTGAGGCAAATGGCCGAGCAGCCGCCCGTCCAGCTTCTTGGCGATGCCCGGTGGCAGCGGTTTGCCCCGCGCCAGATTCTTTTGAATGCCCGGCGGCAGTGCTGGCCCCGGATTCCAGTATTCGCCGCGATAGCCGCCGACGATGCCGAGAATATTGCCGCGATCAATGCTCGGAGCACCGCCGCCATTGCCAGAGTGTTGCTGGCCTTTATTGCCATTGCCCTGACCGCCCCCACCCTGTTTACCATGATCCTGCATGTTCTGCGGTTTGCCCTTGCCGTTGCCCTGGCCGCCCTGGCCCTTGCCATTGCCGGGGTCAGCCAGTGCAGTCGTGCTGCCCACTACCAGCGCGAGGCAAGACAGCGCGACAATCAATCTGCGAGCTTTTCTCATGTGCGATTCCTTTGGTTTGGGGTGCTCTTGAGTTGGGGGGAATGTGCTCAGCTTAGTGGATTTCTCCTTGCTGACCACTCGGCCTTGCGTCAGGATTCCCACCCTCTCCACCCGCGATCGAAAAATCATGAATCGTCAAAAGAAGCTGCAGCAGTTGTTCAAGGAAAAAGCCAAAAAGGCCAACGCCAAACTGGCGCCGAAAAAGCCCAAGTACATCTGCAAGGCCGACCGCCTGAAGCTGGAAGCCGAAGCCGCGCAGGCTTCAGTGGAAAATACCGAGAGCTGAGTCAGGCTTTCTGCCGCGACGTCAGCCACGTCATCAGCGCCGCCAGCACCAGCAATGCCGCGCTGGCGAAGAAGGTCAGCCGATAGCCACTGCCGTCGAACAGCAGACCACCGACGGTCGACCCCGAAGCGATCGACAACTGCACCACCGCCACCATCAGCCCACCGCCGGTTTCGGCATCGTCAGGCAGCGTGCGCGCCAGCCAAGACCACCAGCCTACCGGCGCCGCCGTGGCGATCAATCCCCACACGCCCAGCAACACGAACGTCGCGACCACTGAACTGCCCATCCCAATGAGCGCCACTGCGATCATCGCCATCAACAGCGGGATGGCGATCACCACGCGATACAGCCCCTTCTTCAACACGGAACCGATGACCACGGTGCCGATAAACCCGGCCACACCAATGACCAGCAGAATCATCGACAGCACCGAAACATCGACCCGGGTCACGGTTTCCAGAAACGGTCGCAGGTAAGTGAACAGCACAAACTGGCCCATGAAGAACAGGCCGGCGCCGAGCATGCCGAATGCCACCCGGCGGCTTTTGAACAACGCAAAGCCGTTGGCTGCGCTGGCTTTGCGTGGCGCGGCCGGCAGCGCGGGCAAGCTGATCCATTGCCAGAGCAGCGCAATCAACGCCACCGGTATCAGGCAGAAAAACGCCCCGCGCCAGCCAATCACGCTGCCGAGATAACTGCCCAGCGGCGCCGCGACCACCGTAGCCAAAGCATTGCCGCCGTTAAAAATTGCCAATGCCTTGGGCACGCTGGCGGAGGGCACCAGACGCATTGCCAACGCCGCTGACATCGACCAGAAGCCGCCAATCACCACGCCGATCAATGCGCGACCGATCATGTACACCGTGTAGTTGGGCGCCAGGCCCACCACCAGCCCGGACGCGCACATCAGCGCCGTCAACAGCAGCAACAGGCGCTTGCGATCCATCGAACCGGCAAGCCTGGTGATCGTCAGGCTGGTCAGCACCGCGAACGCGCCGGAGATGGCGATGCCGTAGCCGGCCAGGCCTTCGCTGATGCGCAAGTCCGTGGCCATGGGCGTGAGCAGACTGACCGGCATGAATTCGGAGGCGATCAGCGCGAAGACACACAAGGTCATGGCGAACACGCCGCTCCAGTACGCCGGTTGCTCGCCGGCAGTGGACACGCCCATGGGCTGGTTTGTCGGGTTGTCGATTGCTTGGGCCGTCATGCAAAAACCTGTTTGGAAGTACAAATGGTCGAGGCACTTCTGCCCCGCTACTCAGGCTGCAAAGCTTGACGGATCGGGCTTAACTTGATTAGTAGCGGTAATCTTCATGTGCTTTTGAGAAAAATTCAGCAATGAGCAACGCCAAAGTCAATGACCTGCAGGCCTTTCTGGCGGTGGCCCAGGATCAAAGCTTCACCAAAGCCGCTGCTCGCCTCGGCGTCACGCCCTCTGCGTTGAGTCATACGGTCCGCGCGCTGGAGCAGCGTCTGGGTATCCGCTTGCTGGCTCGCACGACGCGCAATGTCTCGCCGACCGAGGCTGGCGAACGCTTGATGCGTTCGATTGCGCCGCTGTTCGAGCAGATCAGCGCCGAGCTCGAAGCCCTTGGCGAATTGCGCGACAAGCCCAGCGGCACCATTCGGATTTCCTGCACGGACGATCAGATTGAGTTGTGCATTCGGCCGATGCTTGCAAAGTTTTTGCAGGACTATCCGGACATCACCTTGGAGTTTTACGTCGATTATGGTTTCACCAATGTGGTCAAGGAGCGCTTCGATGCTGGTATCCGTCTCGGTGAGTCAATCAGCAAAGACATGATCGCCGTGCGCATCGGTCCGGACTGGCGCCTGGCCGTGGTCGCCTCGCCCGATTACTTCGCCCGCCACCCGGCCCCCGCCACGCCGCATCAGTTGACGGAACACACCTGCATCAACATCCGCCACCAACCGGCCGGCGCGATATACGCCTGGGAGTTTGCGCACAAGGGTCAGGATTTCAGCGTGAAGGTCGACGGGCAGTTGGTGTTCAACAGCATCATGCACGTGCTCAATGCCGCCGTGGATGGCATCGGCGTGGCGTACGTGCCCGAGCAATTGGTCGCGCCGTATCTGGCGGACGGACGACTGGTGGAAGTCCTGGAAGAGTGGTGCCCGACGTTTCAGGGCTATCACCTGTACTACCCGAACCGGCGCCAGGGCTCGGCAGCGTTTGCGGCGTTTGTCGAAGCACTGAAATACAACCGCTGACAAACGCAACTCTTCAATCCAAGCCAAATCCCTGTGGGAGCGGGCTTGCCCGCGAAGGCGTCGGCACATTCAACCTCATCATCGCCTGACCCAGCGCTTTCGCGAGCAGGCTCGCTCCCACAATGGTCCGGGGCAATGCCAAAATCTTCAGCGCAACCAAAATCCCTGTGGGAGCGAGCCTGCTCGCGAAGGCGCCAGATCAGATACATCCACATTGAATGACACACCGCTTTCGCGAGCAGGCTCGCTCTCACAATGATCCGGGTCAAGGCTACGTTTTCACAGGCTGGCTCACCACAGCGGCGCACCGAATCACCGCCGTACAACGACGAAGGGAGGCCCATTGCAGGCCTCCCTCGTTTCTCCCCGTCAGGATGTACCCAGACCCTGCGACAGATCCGAAGAAGACGGCCGCGCCGGATCCGGTTTGGTTTCGACTTCGGTTTGTTCAGTGGTTCGGGTCACCGTGTCACGCACGGCTTCATAACCTTCCTGAGCTTTTTGCTTGGCTTTGTCGACGATGCCAGCGCTGGTGCGGCCCATGTAGCGCTGTTCAGTGGACGTGGTCGGCAACGCCGCGCCGAGCAAAGCACCCAAGGCGACCCCTGTGGCAGCCACCATCAGCGGTTGCTCCTTGAGCAGGTGACTGAACTGCTGGCCGAGCACCTGCGAATTGCGCGACAACCGGTCACCGGCGTCATGCATCGCATGGCTCAGGTTTTCCTTCGCCGCACCGACGTTTTCCCCAAGGTGGCTGGCCTTGCCTTTGAGTGACTGGTAACCCTCCTTCAGCGAATCCGAGGTCGAGTGCAAATGCGCGCGCGCACTGTCGATGCCGTCGGCCAGACCGTCGGCCCACTCGCCGGCCTTGTCCTGATCCGGCCCGCTGCGATAGGTCGGCTGCGGCACGGGTGGGCGATTCTGGCTGATCATCAACCAGAGCAGCCCCACGGAAGTCAGCACCGCTGGCACCGGATTATTGCGCACGCTGGTGCCGAGATTGGTGAAGAACGTCGAGCCGTTGCTCTGCATCATCCCCCAGGCCTGATCGATCATCTGCCCGGGGGTGAACTTGCTCTCCAGTTGATCGACGATGTTGCCGATGCTGGCGCGCTGCGCATCGATTTCGCGCTCGATCTGCTCCGGGCTTTTTTCCGCTTCGATATCCAGTTCGCTTTTCATGAGACTTTCCTCCGCAGCGCTTCCTGATCCTTGTTCAAGGCGTCGAGGGTGCGATCAGGTTTGAAGTGAGATGGCTCGAATTGCTTTTTCCCGGATTGCAGCATGGCGAAGCCGATGATCATCACCACCACGCCGACGATCAGCGCGGCCAGCCATGGCGCCATGAACATGCTCAGGCCGTTCACCGCCGACATCAACAGAATGATGAAGCCGGCGAGGAACACGATCGCGCCGCCGGCCACCGCAGCGATGCCCGCCTTCAGCGTGCTGAGGCTGTTGTGCAGTTCGGCTTTTGCCAGTGCCAGTTCCTTGGTGAACAAGGCCGGTACCTCGCGGGACAGTTGTCGCAACAGGCCGACCACGGAGGCGTCATCCGTTTGGCCGAGGGGCCTTGCCCCGCTCAGATCAGATTCATCTCTGTTCATCACAGTTCTCCTTTGGCGTCGGGTGCGTGCGGTACGGAAGCCGCGGCAAAATCAGAGGGGTGATCGCTGTCACTGGGCGAGGTCGGGGTGATGCCGGTGGCCAGTCCCGGATTGGCGTGGGCCGATGGCGGCACTGACGATTCATAGGGCCGCTGCGCGCCGTAATCGGCTGGCGGTGGCGTCGAGGTGGAGCCCGCCGCCGGATCGTATTCGGCACTGACCGTCGCTGCTGCAGAGGTGCCTGCTTTGAGAAACCGCGACAGGCCAAAACCGATGGCAATGCTGCCGGCGATGAACAATCCCGGATTGCTGCGCGCCAGATCCGCTGCATCGTGCAGCAACTGTTCGGCACTCTTGCCACGCAGATTGCCTGCCAGCCCGGTCATGGAGTCCGCCATGTCGGTCAGGTAGTCGGACATGCCCAGCGTGTCCTTGTCCTGCAGCTCCGAGACAAAGCTTTTCGCCCCTTGCGCCAAGGCTTCGATCTGCTCGGCCGCCGTGTCGCGATACTGGCCGAATTGCGCATCGGCCTGCTGCCGCGCACCGCCCAGTGCTTCGCTGACGTTGTCCTTCAAATGATCAAAACTTTGCTCAGGCTTGCCGTTGGGATCACCTGATTCATACCCTGACCTGCTGTCTGAAGTATTCATGTCGCCCCTCGCCTTCTCACTGAAAACGGAAAAACGGAGCTACACGGCAACATTGCCTCGAGCCCCCACATAAGAGATGACGGAGCAGCTTGCGCGAGAGTTCAAAGAGGTTGATGAGCGTGCGACATCAGGTCTGGATCAGTGACGAAAGGTTGCGCTTGGCAGGATTGTGTTGAGCTTCTGCGCCGGTCTGCGGTCAAGACAAGGCACGGGGGTTCATCCAGATGATGGCAGTGAAACCCTCAACGCCGCCGATAGATGGCAGAATCCCCACACCCTGATCACTTCGGAGACCGCAATGCTTCGCCTGTTTGAAGAAAGGCTCGACCCCTTCCCGCCCGACGAGGCGCCGCCACCGCCAGTCGGTCTGATGCGCTTCTTGTGGGCCTGCACCCGGGGGGCGCGCGGCTACATCCTGGCCTTCGCCCTGCTCAGCGCCAGCGTGTCGATCTACGAGGCATGGCTGTTTTCGTTCCTCGGGCAAGTGGTGGACCTGCTCTCGACCTGGCAATCTGGCGGCGCTGCTGGTGACGAGGAAAGCCGCGTGTTGTGGGGCATCGGCATTGTGCTGGTAGTCAGCATCGGGCTGGTGGCGCTACGCACGATGGTCCAGCACCAGATCCTCGCGATCAATCTGCCGCTGCGCCTGCGCTGGGACTTTCACCGGTTGATGCTGCGGCAAAGTCTGTCGTTCTTCTCCGACGAGTTCTCCGGCCGGGTCACGACCAAGGTCATGCAGACTGCGTTGTCGGTGCGCGAGGTGCTGTTTACCCTGATCGAAATCCTCCCCGGCATCGGCGTGTACTTCATCGCGATCATTGCGCTGGCCGGTGGCTTTGCGTTGAAGTTGATGCTGCCGTTCCTGGCGTGGATCGTTTTGTTCGGGCTGGCGATGGTGTATTTCGTGCCGCGTCTGGGCAAGGTCGGCCAGGAACAGGCCGATGCACGCTCCTCGATGACCGGGCGGATTGCCGACGCCTACACCAACATCACCACGGTCAAATTGTTCTCGCACTCCAAGCGTGAAGCGCATTTTGCCCGTGCGGCGATGGAGGATTTCAAGCTCACCGGCTTCCGCCAGATGCGGCTGGTCAGCCAGTTCGAGATCGTCAATCAGGCGCTGGTGGTCGCGTTGATTATCGGTGCCGGCGGTTACGCGCTGTGGCTGTGGCATCAGGGCGAAGTCGGCACCGGCGCTGTTGCGGCGATCACCGCCATGGCGTTGCGCATCAACGGCATGTCGCACTGGATCATGTGGCAGATGACTTCGCTGTTCGAAAACATCGGCACCGTGCAGGACGGCATGGCCACCCTGACCAGCGGCCCGAAAGTCCAGGACGCGCCGGATGCCAAGGTGCTTGAGCCTGCCGGTGGCGAAGTGGTTTTCGACAATGTCAGCTTCAACTACAACGGCGAACGCCAGGTGCTCGACGGCTTGACCCTGCACATTCGCCCCGGCGAAAAAATCGGCCTGGTCGGCCGCTCGGGTGCGGGCAAGTCGACGCTGATCAACCTGCTGCTGCGCTTCTATGACGTTGATCGCGGAGAGATCCGCATCGATGGGCAGAACATCGCCGAGGTCACCCAGGACAGCTTGCGCAGCGTGATCGGCATGGTCACCCAGGACACGTCACTGCTGCACCGCTCGATCCGGGACAACATTGCCTACGGACGCCCGGACGCCACCGACGAAGACATCCATCGCGCGGCAGTAAACGCCCAGGCCGATGGTTTCATCAGCCAGTTGAGCGACAAACAGGGCCACAGCGGTTACGACACGCTGGTCGGGGAACGCGGCATCAAGCTCTCCGGCGGGCAGCGACAACGCATTGCCATCGCCCGAGTGATGCTGAAAAACGCACCGATCCTGCTGCTCGACGAAGCCACCAGCGCACTGGACTCGGAAGTCGAAGTCGCGATCCAGGAAAGCCTCGATGAAATGATGCACGGCAAAACCGTGATCGCCATCGCCCACCGCTTGTCGACCATTGCGGCCATGGACCGGCTGATCGTCATGGACGAAGGCCGCATCATCGAGCAAGGCACCCACGCGCAATTGCTCGAGAAGAACGGCACCTATGCGCGGCTGTGGCAGCACCAGAGCGGCGGGTTCCTCGGTGAGGATCGGGGTTTGGTTGAGGTGATGGAGGAGTGATCAGGCTGGAGGGCCGGGGCCGGCTCTCCATCGATTGGCCTAGATGGAGACGGGGCTTTCGGCATCCACCGGAAGCTTTACGCGAAACACGGTTCCGCCGTCCAGGTCAGAGCTGACCTCGATGGAGCCGGCATGTGAGGCAACGATTTCCGAGGCGATGAACAGGCCCAGACCGAGCCCGGCAACCGGTCCGTGATCAACCACGGAGCGCTGCGAGAACCGCCCCATCGGGTTGAAGATGAACGGCAATACATCCTCCGGGATCGGTTCACCGCCGTTATGTACGGTGAACACCGCGCAATCCTCGCGGACCTGCAACTCGACCGAGACGGGAAACTTAATGTCGCCGTGGGTCACCGCATTGCTGATGATGTTGGAAAAGACCTGTTCCATCCTGGCGCCATCGAAGGCTCCCATCACCGCTTCCTTCGCATCGAACCGCACGTTGGCCTGCGGATGAAAGGCGCGGATTTCCTCGATCACCCGCTCGCATACAGGGCTGAGATCGATCAGGGATTTTTTCACCGGAATTCCCGGCCCCATCTGGCAGCGCGTCAGATCCAGCAGGTCGCCAACGATCTCGCTGGCGCGCTGCACGCTGGCGTAGATCTGCCGGGCCACCTTGCTGGTGCGCGGGTCGGCAGTCTCTGTACGCCGCAACATATCCGCACCAAGCAGAATCGCCCCCAGTGGCGTGCGCAAGTCATGGCCGAGAATCCCCAGAAACACATTGCGCGACGCCTCGACGGCGCGCGAGTAGCTGGCAATCGACTCGGCCAGCGCCTGATCGATGGCTTCGTGGAAGCGCGTCATGTCGTCGACATTCACTGATTTGCCATCCTTGACCTGACGCAGCCATTGGGTCAGCACACTGGTGCGCAGCGCGCGGTATTCCGACACCATCTGATCGATGGTAAAACCGGCCATCAGCCGCGTCACCGCGTGGGTTTCCGCAGCCGTTTCTTCATCGTCGCGCGGCGCATGACCCTGGGCCTTGGCGATTTGCTCGCTGATGGTCTGCTTGCTACGCAGATCGATAACGATGGCGCGCAACATCTGCTCGGCGTGATCGCGCAGTGCGACGTTATCGAGTTCCGCACCTGGTGTCTCGATGGTGCGGGCGAAATCTTCCCAGGCCTGCAGGATTGGCTCTAGGTTTTCGAGAATGAAATCTGGCAGGCGCATGGCTGTGGTCCTAAAGGCAATCCATCAACGCTATGAGGCGAACCGGCGCAGACAGCTAAAAAAGCAAACTCAGGAGTACAGAAGGTACGGCTGACGTTATGCAGCCTACCATCAAAGCGCTGGGCTAACGCGGAAGGAAAATCCAGGGCTGAAGTGTCGCGGACCTCACCTACTCCGCGGCCCAGACCGGCCGCTCACCTAATCGCTCAACCAGCCTGACGAGATAACCGTCCGGATCCTGCACAATGAATTCCCGCTGCCCTGTTTCAACACTTTCTGCGCGATACCAGGTGTCCTGGCAGTTTCGAAAGAGTGGAAAACCAGCTTGTTCGAGTCGTTCGAGGACAGGTGCGACCGCGACTACATCTATTTGCAGGTTGATGCCGCGCCCAAAAGGCTTGCTCAGAGGCGCGGTGAGCCACTGGCCGGCCTGCGGATCGAATTGCTCCAGCATCACTTGCGCGCCGTTCAGATCGAGGTAGGCGAAACCGTCTTCAAGGCGTTGATAGGCGACTTTGAAGCCCAGACAGTTCACCCAGAACGCCAAGCTCTTCGACAGCTCGGTGACCATCAGTTCAGGAACCAGTTTGTTTCGTTCAAGCATGGCGATAAATCCGTTTCAGAAGCTTATGCAGCGAGGGTTGTTTCACTCCAGGCATCGCTTGGGCGTAAGTCGAGTTTGCTCGGTGTTCGGTACCTCAGCATTCACATCCGTCTGTTTACGGCTGCTGAACTCGATCGGATAGGGCCCGGTCTGCGCCAGAGCTGCCTGCACACGGCTGACAAAGGCCGCGTCGTCCAGGGTGTAGAAAACCCACACCTGACGCTTTCCGCCGGTGACCGTGCACCCCCACTTTGCGAACCCATCCGCCGTTACGGCCGCCTTAATCAGGCGGTCTACCCGCATCATCCGCGCGGATTCCTTTGAACTCGGCAGGAAGCGATCCGACACGTATTTCCAGCTGATGCGAGCCTTGTAAGGAAATGCCCGGGTATCCTTGAGATTCAGGTCGGAAGGCATGCGAAAACTCGCTGGCATTGGGTCGTCAGGAAAATCAGACGGTTGGAAATCGCTGTCGCCTGTCACGGCCACTTGCCGTTGCGGATTGTCAGCAGGATCATCACTGAGCAGTATTCTGAGCGCTTCAGCGCGGCGCTCTTCCCGCTCGCTCACGCATTTGTTGTAGGCCGTTGTATGCGCTGGACCGGAATCCAGACACGGATCGCGCTCCACCAATTTTGGAGAATGGGAGCGCGTGCAGCCGGACGTGATCAGGCTTGCCAGCACCAATAAAACAACGGCTGGCCAGATTTCAGGGCGCAGGGAAGCGTGGGGAATGACTTTCAAGTGGCCTTCCTTGGATGAGCTGCAGTACGAGACATATGGAAAACGGCGCATTTTGCCTGCCACCCCTGCTCCATGAACAGGCCGAGGCGGAATTAATGTGGCAATTCATCACAAGCAGTGCTCGACCAGCCACAGCCGCTTCTGACGAACAGCCACATACTCACTCAGAGGCCTACGCTGGCTCCGCTGTCCGATACGCCAAAGTCGCCACCCGGAAAAGCACCACCCTCAATGTGGTACACCATCGGTTCCGCCGAAAAATAATCCTCCAACCCCAGCATGAACCGCTGGTGGTCGTCACTCTCTTCAAACCCCGGTGAGTGGTCCTCAAGTGACTGCCAGCGCACGATCAAATTGAATTGCTCGGGGGTTTCAATACCTTGCGCCAGCAAGTGGCCGCCGTATCCCTTGGCGCGGGTCAGCAACGGTTCGACTTCGGCAAATGCCCGTCGAAAGGCTTCAGTCTGTTGCGGGTGAACGGGCAGGACTGCGATTTCATAAACCATGATGCTTCTCCAAAATCAGTGAGCGGATTCAGACGATGAGCGTAGGCTCGACGGCGATGGCGATTTTTCCCAGCAGACCGTTGTTGGCGCTCTCCAGTCGAGCGTGGGCGAGCGGGATGTCGGCGAGCGAATAGACGGCGCCCACATGTGGCCGCAACTGGCCGCGCTCGACCAACGCGCTCAATTCATCGAGCTTGCCGCGATTCTGCCGGGTGAAGACGAAGTGGTAACTGGCGTTCTTGCCCCAGGCCTGGACGAGGTTTTGTGGCTGCGCGATGTCGACGATCGAGACCACGCGGCCAAGCTGAGCGAGCACGTCGGCGCTGCGGGACAGGGTATCGCCGCCGATGGTGTCGAACACCACATCAACGCCATGCCCGGCGGTTTCGCGCATGATCGCTTCGACGTAGTCCTCTTGGGTGTAATCGATCACCACGTCGGCACCCAGGCTGCGGACGAACTCGGCGTTGGCCTCGCGCACGGTCGTAAAGACCCTGGCGCCCATGGCTTTGGCCACCTGAATCGCCACATGGCCGACCCCGCCGGCGCCGCCGTGGATCAGAATGCTTTCGCCAACGCGGAGCACGGCGCGCACGGTCAGCGCTTCCCAAACCGTACCGCCGACCAGACTCAGACTGGCCGCCTCGAGGTGGCTCAGAGAAGCAGGCTTCCTGGCGATGATGCTTTCGGCTGCGACGTGGTACTCGGCATAACTGCCCTGCCCGTCGAATATCTGCGGGGTGTACCAGACCTCGTCGCCCGGCGCGAAAGCGCTGACGCCCGGCCCGATGGATTCAACCACGCCCGACACGTCGTGACCGGTAATGGCTGGCAGCGGCACCAGGTCGGGATAGTCACCGCGCCGAACCTGGTAATCCAGCGGATTGATGGAAGTGGCGTGCACTCGGACCAGCACTTGGCCCGCTTGCGGAACCGGTTTGGACACGTCGCTGAGTTCGAACGAATCAGGACCGCCGAAGGATTTCAGAATCATCGCTTTCATGGCAAAACCTCGTATCGATAAAGAGGGATATCGAGAATTCTCGATATCCTGTAGTAAAAAAATTTACAGCTCTTTCCCTATGATCTCTGCAAGCGCGCTGATTGCTGCCTCATTGCGTTTGTAGTAGGTCCATTGACCGATGCGCCGCACTTCCACCAGCCCCACCCGCTGCAACGTGGCCAGATAACTCGACACCGTCGACTGCGACAGGCCGATACCTTCCTGGATACTGCTGACGCAGACACCCTCAACAAGAACGTCACCCTCATCCTGCGGGGGGAAGTTCTTCACGGGATCCTTCAGGCCTTCAAGGATCTTGAGGCGCGTCGGGTTCGAGAGGGCTTTGAAGATTTCGATCAGTTCCATTCGCCGAGGATATCGAGATTCTTCGATATGTCAATGCGGGATATCGATCTGATTGACAGTCGGCGACAGGCGGCAATGGAACCCGATCTGCCGCCCTGCCGGACAGCTCAGCCTTGGGGCGCATCCAGCAACACCCACAACCGCACGATTTTCCCTTCGCTGATTTCTGCCACATCGACGCCGCTGACGATGACCGGCCCATCGCCCGGGCCGGCGTGCCAGCGCAGATAACCCAAGCCGTGATGCCCAACTGCAGTTCCCTCCGCAACAAAAGCGAAGTCCGGCCCGAACTGATCCAGCAACGCACCGGCCACTGCCGAAATCGCCGCTTGCCCGGTGACGATGCCAGCCGGTTCATACATCGTCGGTGCTTCTGCAAAAAGCTCCTGCACCGCCGCCAAGCGCCTTTGTGCATCGCGTTGGTTGAACACCCGCTGCAGATTGGCCCGTAGCAAGGCGTCGTAGTTTTCAACTTCATCAGTATTTCGCGAATCTGAGCCAGCCATTTTTGATTCCTCGATTTGTGTGTGAAGCCCGGTTGCCCGGGCTCAGCGATTAACCATGTTTGACCAGGTTCAAGGCTGGCAGCGGTCCGCCCGGAAACTGCGCAAGCATTCCCTGCTGCACACCGCCGAGATCGATGCCGTAAAAACCCAATTGATCAATCAGCTCTGCAACTTGGGTTTTGCTCGCGGCATCTTCACCGGAATAAAACAGCACACGCTTGCCGCCCTCGGCGGTGGGATCGCTCAGCAGAGCCGCGAGCAGGTGGTTGAAGGCCTTGACCACGTGCGCACCGGGCAGCATCTGCGCCACCACTTGCGAAGACGGCTGGCCGCCCAGATCGAAAGGCTTGAACAGCGGCGCTTCAATGGGGTTGTTGGCATCGATCACGATGCGCCCATCCCAAGGCCCGAGATCGCGCACCGCGTCAGGGATTTTCGACCAGTTCACCGCCAGAAAAACGATGTCCGCCTGGCTTGCTTGCTGAGCCGTCACCGCTTGTGCGAGTGGACCCAATTCGTCGACCAAACCGGCAAGGCTCTGCGGCCCGCGGCTGTTGGCCAGGCTGACCGGCAGGCCTGCGTTGACGAGCAACCGAGCGATGGCGGTGCCGATGGAGCCTGTACCAATGATGCTGATAGTCATGATGCTCTCCTTACGCGGTGAAGCCGCCGTCGACGATTAATTCTGCGCCGGTGACAAACCCTGCCTCTGCACTGGCCAGGTACGCCACCGCACTGGCGACATCCTTGCCCTCTCCGTACCGCCCCATGGCGATGTTCGGGCGTAGGAAGTCCGCAATAGGCCCGTCGGCCGGGTTCATGTCGCTGTCGGTCGGGCCGGGATGGACGGTGTTCACAGTGATGCCGCGCGGCCCCAGATCGCGCACCAGTCCACGACTGAAACCGGTCAGCGCACCTTTGCTCAGGGTGTAGACGGAGGCGGTAGCGAACGCAGCGTATTGCACCATCGAGCTGCCGATGTGAATGATGCGGCCGCCCTGCCCCATGTGTTTGAGCGCTTGCTGAGTGGCGACGAAGAGGCCGGTCACGTTCACCGCAAGGATGCGTTGAAAGTCCTCAAAGACGATGTCCTCGGGGGCACCGAGCAGGCTGATACCAGCGTTGTTGACCAGAATGTCGATCTTGCCAAAACGCTGTGCAACCTCGGCAATCGCAGCACGTACAGCCTCGGGGTTGCCCGCATCGGCCGCCAGCGCCACAGCCTGGCCGCCCGCCGCAACGATTTCCTGCACGACCGCTGCGGCGCGATCTGGCGATGCGTTGTAGGTGATAGCGACGGTTGCGCCATCTGCCGCGAGCCGTTTGGCGATGGCTGCGCCGATGCTGCGTGAGCCACCGGTAACGATGGCGATTTTGCCGGTCAGTGGAAGCGTGGATGTGTTCATGGTCGAGCCTCTGGGTGGTTGAAGTTGATGAGGCTATGAGACGCTTTTTGATCTTCCACCAGTAGTGGAAGACAACTAGAATCACTTTCAATCATTAGTTGAAGGTGCGCGGATGGAAACGTTGGGTAATTTGCTCTCATTCGTGCGCAGCGCCGAGGCAGGAAGCTTCTCTGCGGCGGGGCGCCGCCTGGGCCTGACACCCGCGGCGGTCAGCCGCAATGTCGCGCAATTGGAGGCTAACCTCGGCGTACGCTTGTTTCAGCGCAGCACGCGCAAACTCACGCTGACCGAAGCGGGAGAACGCTTTCTGGCCAATGTCGGTTCAGGACTGGAAAGTGTTCAAGCGGCGATCGCCGATGTGGCCGGCAATGCCGGAGAGCCTTCCGGCACCCTGAGTCTAAGTGCGGCACCGGGTTTTGCCAGGGATTTCCTGCTGCCGCTGATGCCGGAATTTCTCAATCGATATCCCGCCGTGATCCCCGAATGGCATGTCGACAATCGCCAGGTCGATCTCATCGCGGACGGCTTTGATGCGGCTATCGGCGGCGGCATCGAACTCGCGCAAGGTGTGGTCGCCAGAGCCATCGCCCCGGCGCATCTGATTCTGGTGGCCTCGCGGGAGTATCTGTCGGGGCGCCCGCGCGTCCAGCGCATTGAAGAGCTGTCGACGCTGAATCACCTGGCCATGCGCTCGGTGCAGACCGGCAAGGTGCGTAGCTGGATGCTGCAAGGCCCCGACGGGCAACGAGCGCCCCTGGAGTTGACGCCGCGCCTGTTGGTCAACGATCCGCAAGCGCTGTGTCAGTGCGCGCGACTGGGGTTGGGGGTTGCGCTGTTGGCAGTTCCGGATGTTTTGCCTTATCTGCAGGACGGTACGCTGGAAAGGGTTTTGCCCGATTGGTATGTCGATGCAGGGCAGATCTATTTGTACTTTTCCAGCCAGAAACTATTGCCAGCAAAAACCCGGGCTTTTGTGGATTTTCTGGTCGGTCAGGCTCGAGAGGATGGGTGGGCAATTCGACTCGATGCTCGGGTTTAACGAGCAAGTTATACGACCTCTAAGATCTAAGCAGCACCACAACCAAGCGATTTTACAAGCCTTTCAAGCTTGCCGGCCCCGCTCGATTACGGTACAAATCTGGCAGTTGTACGACAACATAATAAAAACCTGAGCCACCCCGAGTGGCTATCATTTTTGAGATCTGCCATGTCCCGTCCTGAGTTTGCGCCAACCGTACCGCCGCCCTTCCCCCGTTATCTCGCCGTGATCATTCTGTTGTGCATGGGTTGTGCGTTCGCCGGCAACCACGTCGCGGCACGGGTCGCTTTTGATGATGGCGCGGGCGTGTTGCTGGCGATTCTGATGCGCTCGGGCGGGACCTTGCTGGTGCTGGCCATTCTCGTCCTGTGGCAGCGGCAAAGTCTGCGTCTGCCGGCGGGCGCTTGGCGTTGGCAATTACTGTTGGGGCTGTTGATCACCGCGCAGAGCCTATGTCTGTACTCCGCTGTCGCGCGGGTCCCGGTCGCTTTGGCCCTGCTGGTGGCCAACGTGTTTCCGATCCTGCTCGCCTTGCTGACCTGGGCGCTGGGCGGCCCACGACCAAGCGCGCGCACCGCGATGTTGATGGGCTTGATTCTCATGGGATTGGTGTTCGTACTGGACGTCCCCGGACGTCTGTCAGACAGCGCCAGCGTCGGCCCGGAATGGCTACTGGGCGTCGCACTCGCCTTCTGCGCCGCCAGCGTATTCGCCTGCGCGCTGTGGATCACCGACCACAAACTGTCGCAAGTGCGCGGCTCGGTGCGCAGCCTGCTGACCATCTTCATCGTCTTCAGCAGCGTCAACCTGGCCGGCCTGACCGGCGCCCTCCCCGGCGGACTCAACCTCCCCGCCACCTCAACCGGCTGGCTGGCCCTTGCCACGCTCGTCGTGCTCTATGGGACCGGCTTCATTGTGTTGTTCATTTCCGTGCCCCGACTGGACATGCCACGCAACGCCCCTGTGATGAACATTGAGCCATTGGCGACGTTGTTGATGGGCTGGATTGTGCTGGATCAGATGCTCAGCAGAGGACAGATCATCGGTGGCGTGATTGTGGTGAGCGGGATTGTTTTGCTGACGTATCGCAAAGCGCCGGTGAAGGTTGGGGTGAAGGCTGAGGTTTGAGGGGGTGTGGTGGCGGGACTCTTGGTTGGCGAGTCCTGCTTATCGCCCCCGGCTCGATACCGGATCAGCAGAATTGCAGGCTCTCGAGGTCTACCTGGACATAGCTTCCTATTTCACCCTTGTAGAGATAAATCGCAGTTACCTCCAGCTCCGTTCGTAAGAATTCCGCTAGCGTCCTGAGTCTGGTGCTTGTGGTCATGGCAGGGCGCACAACCGTCGCGCCACCGGGTTGGTCATCGTAAATTCTGACGAGAAACTCATCGACACCATCCAGAATCAGGTAATTGAAACCTCGATACTCATAGCCTGCGCCGTAGTCGACATCATCGAAACGGTCGGCCTTTTCTATTCTCAAGACGCCGTCCCGCTAATTCGACCCAGCGAAATTGAAACAGTCTGGCGCCTGAAAAGTAGATGCTGCTCCATCCACGTCATTTACCAGCTACCGTACGGGATGCCGAACTTATCAATGTATCGTTTGGCCTTTTCACTCACGGGATAGGCATAGCGCCCGCCATGCTTGCCCTGCTCCGGGCCGAGAGGTTCGAGTTCGCCTTGAGCATGGGAGACTTTTATCGGGCGGTGGCAGGAGTCCCTGACCCACGCTTGAAGTACTCCCCCCGGGGCGAGCCCCACAAGCAGCGTTGCGGAGTAACGTGAGGTTCTTTCCGGAGTCTTCGGGCAACGCTGGTGTGTGGACTGCACCATCAGTTGCCTCGCTTCCTCTGGAATCTCTATGAAGCCTTTATAGGTTTTCTGCTCCGATATCGACTGCCAACGGACAAAAATCATTCTAGGAAGGTCAGCACCGGTTACCAAAACTCCAGAACCACCGACTGTTCCCCAACCGCGGGCAGACTCCGTCCCATCTTCTGGTTCGCCTCCGGGAGCGGATTTTCCACCGACTCTGAAAAACATTCTGTTATTAATATCGAGCACCGAGCTGTCCTCAACCCAGATCTTCATGTAATTCGGCTCAACGAATCCTATTTGCCACCAAGGAGACTTGGGGTCATTTTCTCCACTTTCGAAACCTCCTTTCTGGCAGCCTATTAACAATAAGGCGACAAGCAGAGCGATTACAGACTTCATTACCAGAGCTTCCAATCAGCTACGTGAGGATGTTGTACACGGATCGCGTCTTCCGTCGGGGCGTTGATGTAAACAGCATCAATACCGCTCCCGTCTCTTCTTCCAAGGGGATGATTCCAGTTTGCAGAGGTATGAATGTACTTCAGCTTGAGCAAAGCCTCTTCTTCTGCAGTTGTTCTGTAGTTTCCGGTGAGAAATCGGTCACAAAGAGGTTGCAGCTCTGCCGGCACGGAGTATTCGTCATCTTCCGGTATATCAATGAATTGAACACCCTTTTCTTTTGCCAGCTGATACATGACTCTTAAATAAACTCTCGAAAGTTTTCCACTCACCGGACGTTTCAATTGTAGAGCGGCATATACGCGCTTCTGCCCCGGTGAAAGCCTGTCTTGATGCTCCTGCGGAATTTCGAAGGAAGCCGGGGTGACAATATCCAGCAGATGCGCAGGCCATCCTTTAGCAAGCCACTCGCTTTTTACGCGCCCGGCGTCGTGATAAATCGACGTCGTTGAAACGTCTACGTACCGAGGTACATCGAGAGTTTGCATCGGACTGACAAGCACGCGTTCCTCTACTTCATCAAGATAGCTGCCGCCAATATCCGAATGAACCCCGGGAAGAGTGTACTCAGGGTGCGCGGGCTTCACCCGGCTGAGCGCAAAATTAGCGCGACACTCATCGCGCGCTACGAGATGTACGACATCCGTGAAGTATCGACGGTCCAGGTAAAGCCTCACACCGGGAGCTATAGGACTTTTCACCCGGCCAAGATTGGTGAAGCCAGCAATTGAGGGCACCGTGTCAAAGAGCCCGATGAAACCCATTTTGATGCCGTTTCCGTATTTATTATCAAAGGTGCGACTGAAATCTGCGGCGTTCCGGTTTAGGAGATCTCCTAAAGCTCCTTGCTTACCCCGCACCACTTCATTTGCGAAGTGCCGTGCAGCAGCAGCCCCACGACTGAAGCCAAATGTATCGAACGTCAGGGACGCAATTTCACTGTCGGGGTTCTCTTGCAGTGCCTCTTCGATAGCTTGTTTTATCTGCATGAAGGACGCTTGTACGCGACTCGTAACACCAGTCTCACCTCGCCCCGTTCCAGCACCTACAGCGCTATCCATCTGATCGCTTTCAGTGCCTATACCTTCGACATATATTGGGCTTGAGACGAACTTAAGAAAGCCATCGCCTTCGGCTTTCTGGGTCTTTTTATACAGAGAAAACAATTTCTTGATATTCGTAGGCCCGGCGCCATAACTACTATCCGGGTCACTCATATAAGGCATGCAGCTAGCTGGTATATCCTCAGGCGCAATCGGATGCTGAGCACCACACAACAACCCCGCAGCAGAGTTGTTCGCATTGTTGCCAGTGCCATCAAAGAAAACCCCGATCCTCAACGCAATGCCTATCTTCTCAGGCTCGCGCGCGGGCTCTTTCCCGTGCTTCTCATATTCGGCCCAGTGCTGGGCGTGCAGGTCGACGGGTTTGGCTTGTTCGTAGCGGTAGTTTTTCGGCGGGTTTGGAACGTAACCACTCAATCCTTGATTCCTTGTTCTGATCCTTGAAGAACGGCCCGAAGGGTGACAGTCGAGCCCGGGTGGTGCAAGCCGTGGCCGTGTGCCAGCCGTGGTGCGCCCGGGTGTTGCGACGAGGTTTTGCGCTCGTCGCATTGCGGGTTATTTGGCTATTTCGACTTTGTCCAAAGCCTGATTGACCGCGATTTCGCCGAGCATGACGACCTGGGCGATGCCTAGCAGGGTTTTGCGGCGCGGGTTGTCGAGCAGCGCGGCGAAGTCGTAGAGCATGGTGGTGGCCGAGCCGAGGGATTCGCTGGCGTTGGCCAGCAGGGATTCGGTGTCGTATTTCGGGTTGGCGAGGAACATCTGTTCCGGGGTGTTGGTGCTGGCCAGGATGTCTGCCGGGCCGAGGTAGTGATCGAGGGCGCGTTCGGCGGCTTCGTGTAGTTTTTTCGATGCACTTGATTCGTAGGGGGATGCGGGGTCGGTGGTTGGGGGATTGGGTGTGACTTTGAACATGGTGAAACTCCTAGTTAGCTAAAAGGAGCCTTCACATTCGCTACCAAACGAAGGTGGCGGCCATACGCGGGTTGGTAGACCGGTAACTAGGAACCGGCACACCCGAAGGTGTCCTGCGCATGGCCACCATTGAGCAGCGACCTGAAGCCGGTCTGCGAACGGTGCGCGATGCGACTAGTTATGGCGGGCTACCAAACCCGATCACTGTTTTTCAGCGACCGACAGACGATAGAACCCGCGACCTAGACGCACAAGCCGGCGGATTCTGGCGTAGTCGTAGGGAATGGCGCAAGGCGTTGTAGCCGTTTGCTTAATGCTTGATTTACTGTTTAAACGGGCTAAGGGTTTTCTGTTTATGTGGCGGTGAATGGGCTGGCGTCATCGCGAGCAGGCTCACTCCTACAAGGGGATCAGGCGATGGGCAGTCACAGCATTCTGCTCCTGCACATTCAACTGTCGCTTCTTAAGCAGCGGGTCAATCTCCATTTTGCTCCTCGGTCGTGTGCCGCTAGTTGTCCCTGGTACTTCAAAGCCTCAATCAAAAACCCGAGCGCTCTACGAAAGGTCGGGATGCATAAAGATTTCCTTATCGGTTTAAACGATCAATCGGGGCGGCATCAACCCTGCGTTACGAGCGTCAATTTCGGCCAGATCTCGAGCCATCTCTTCGACTGCAGGCGCTCCAGAAACACCACGTATTTATCACTTTCAAATCGGGCGGTTGGCCGCACTTTCAGCGCAAACAAATCCTCCAGCCCCAATGGCGCCGAAACCTCTATCGCACCATGCCGATCAAGCCTGACACCTACTGCCGTAGCAGTTTCCGGCCAGAACGTCATTGCATCCGCAGCCGCCCCATAAGGCGCATCGGCGTTCCGCTGGTGCATGCGTGCCTGGTTTTTCACCGACCACTTCAAGTCACTGCACAGTGCTGCAAGCTCGACCTCCAAGGCCAAATCCGTTTGATCACCGGGACGTGTTCTGTCAAACCATATGACATCAATGTCCTCGGGCAACGGCGAAGGTTGGCGCTGATGCAGATGATCCCAAACCAGGCTGCGCACAAAACCTGCGGCAACCCAGCAGTCCGGCAAGTTGAGATCCCTGACTATGCGCAAGATGTGCATGCGGACGAGATCTTCAGCAATCAGATCCCGCAGTTGCGCTTCCAGATTCATTTATTTCAATCCAATGACCATGGTTGCGAGAGCCTATCAGTGGTCTCTGTAAGCGCTCGGTCCCTTGTGCTGAATGACGAGTGCAGGCGAACTTTGCAGGATAGGGCCAACTGCCGCCCACTTCTCAAACCTTGAACTCTTCCTTGAGCAAATCGGCAAACTTGTCTTTTGCGCGATGAGATTCAACGTGCCTGTTCCAGATAAAATAATTCTGCACAGGCTTTAAGTCATTGAAGAAGAATCCTTGAATACCGCCGAGCTGGCGGAACTGTTCAAACATGCCTCTGGGCACCAACGATATCCCGGCGCCTGAACTTACGCAGCCAAGGATGGTGCCATAACTGGCTATGCTTGTTATCGGATTGAAAACTTTGTACCGCTCCAGCCAGGTTACCAAAGCCTTTCTGTAGGGACATCCTTCAGGCCACATGAATAAATCCACACCGCGCAGGTCCTCTGGCTGGTTTATCACCCCCGCGGACGGCGAGGCAATCACCACTAGATCCTCTTCATAGATCTCCAGACTCTCGATGTCCGGATGTTCTGGCCTGACGGCAATTATTGCCCCGTCCAACGTGTAGTTGACCACTTCTGCGGATAATTGTGACCAATCGCCAGTGCTGAATTGCATTTGTACAGCCGGATAAAGTTGATGAAACCTGGATAGCACTTTGGGTAACCGGCCGGTAGCGGATGATTCTATGGCACCAATCCTGAGTTCTCCCGAAGGAGCTGACGACGGATCAAGCGCTCGTTGCGATTCTTCGCACAAAGACAGGATTTTGTTGGTATAGCCGAGAAAAAGCCGACCTGAAGGGCTGATGATCAATCCTCTGCCTTTCCTTATAAACAGGTCAACTCCAAGCTCACGTTCCAGAAGCTTGATGCGGTTGGTGATGTTGGACGGCACGCAGTGCAATCGCTCCGAGGCACGGACGATACTGCCCAGATCGGCTACTGCCTTGAACATGACCAGTTGCGAAAACTCCATGTAAACGCTCATTAAAAATGAATGATTTGGTCAGTATAAGTCACTTGTCGCAGGCCAACAAATCGGGCTAATTTCGCCGCTGCAAGGCAAGAAAGTGCGTTAAAACCAAACATTTCATAGGTCTTTAGGGAGAAGGACACATCATGAGCTCAGCATCGCCACAGAGTCGTTTGGAACCGCTTGAACATAAATCCATGCAAGAATTTGGCGAGACATTTATCCAGGCCCTGCCCAAGCACATACGCAACTTGAAAATTCCCGGACGTACCTTAGAAGAAAACCAACGGCGTCAACCGTTGCTGGCCTGCGTCGGCAACGTTGCTGAGATACAGGACGCCATGCTTGAGGTACTCAATCATTCCATCACGCAAGACGCGCAACT
The DNA here is from genome assembly GCF_030687105.1 of Pseudomonas sp. FP1762. Taxonomy (NCBI): domain Bacteria; kingdom Pseudomonadati; phylum Pseudomonadota; class Gammaproteobacteria; order Pseudomonadales; family Pseudomonadaceae; genus Pseudomonas; species Pseudomonas sp. FP1762. The sequence continues at coordinate 2,439,046 of NZ_CP117458.1, read as the reverse complement.
GGCGGCTGAAAGCGCATTCAGGGCGTTCCTCGAAAAGCCAGTAATAGACTCGTCGGTATTGAGCTTTTTCAATGGGTGGAATGAAACCCATAAAACCACCAGCCTTGTCTCGGCAAAAATCATCATGCGCCTGTCGGCGGATGCGATATCGGTATCTGCCGACAGACGTGAGGGTTACCACAATGTCATGGCGCATATGCATGAAGTGGCGAAAGATGATTTCGGTCTTGGACATCAGGGCCATGACGGAATGTACAACTACATGACTGCAGCTTTTGGTGCGTCAGCCTGGGTTGAAGAACAATTCAAAATTGCTGAATGCAATGACTTCGCGGACTTCCTATACAACACCGGGGTCGCCAAGCATAAAACGGCACTAAACTCGCAGGAACACAAATCTTCAATTATGGATGCGATGATGGTTTCAATCTCATCTGAACTGTGGAACGGTCGTGAATACAATTTCATCGCTCAATATATTGAAGCAAAGCTCCTCGCGGCCAATCCGTTCTTGAGGACAAACACGCAAAACCTGCGTAACGCCAAAGGCTACGTAATGGGGCACTCCGGAGAAGTTGAGAACAAACACGGATTGCATGCCTTGGCGGCCGCGCAAGCTTACGGTCAGACGGTAGGTCTGGAATTCAAGCCTGCGCGACTGAAGGGCATCATGCTCAATTACAATGAAAGAGTCGGCAATGCATTCTCCGCCATGCATCGGATTATGACCTGTTGATCTCTATGGATTAACGAAGCATGCCGATGAACTCTCATAATGTGAGCTTGGAGAATGATCGGCATGTTTTGACGATATTTAAACCAAACCACGAGCGACTCATGAACCTTCCGGCCAAATGACGTTCCGCAGGGATCTATCGCATGGATGTTGAACACGCTGTTCTTGCATTGGGTTTCTTCGCGTTTTGTGGTGGCCTGATAGACGCTGCGGTCGGTGGCGGGGGCCTGGTACAGGTGCCGGCACTTCTACATGCTCTACCCCAGTACAGCCTTGCCACCATTTTCGGCACCAACAAACTGGCCGTTCTGGCAGGCAATATTTCATCAATATCGGGTTACCTGAAGCGCATAAAAATTCGCTGGAATTTAATGCTTCCGACCATGCTCGCCGCTTTTTTATTTTCTTTTCTCGGAGCTCTCTCGGTATCCCTTGTTCCTAAAAGATTGATGGAGATCGTTGTCTTTTTCATATTGATAGTCATGGCTATCTACACGTTTATGGAAAAAAAACTTGGTTTGGCAGGCAAAGACCGCCACTTCGGAACGAAAGACATTTGCCTTGGAGTTTTCTTTGGCAGCCTGATCGGTTTCTACGATGGTGTCTTCGGCCCGGGCAGTGGCAGCCTGCTGCTGTTTATCTTCGTCAAGGTCTTTGGCTTTGATTTCCTCAATGCATCAGCCTCTGCAAAACTGGTCAACCTGGGGACGTTCAGCGCTGCGCTCATATTTTTTATCCCCTCCGGTAATGTCTTGTGGGCGATTGGCGGCATAGTTGCTTTATGCAATATGGCCGGTGCACTGACCGGTGTCTTTTTGGCATTACGTTATGGAAGCAGTTTCATCAGAGTTTTTTTCCTGATCCTGCTCGTATTCCTGATCGGCAGAATGGGGGTCAACATTTTTTCGTAGACCCTGGTCACGTCATACCATCCGCCGCGAATCGCGCCGCACCGCCTGCGGCGGCACGCCAAACCCGCGCATGAACACCTCGCGCATGTGCCGGCGGTCACGAAACCCGGTTTCTCTGGCGACCACATCCAGACTGTGACTGCTTTGCTCGATCAGCAAACGCGCTGCTTCCAGCCTTAGGCTCTCTATCGCCTTGGCTGGAGACTGGCCGGTTTCGGCGGTAAACACCCGGGTGAATTGCCGCGGACTCAGGTGCACCACCTCGGCCAGTTCTTCGACACTCAGCGGGCGATTGAGGTGCTTGCGCGCGTAATCCAGCGCACTCTGAATGCGATCGGATTTGGGTGACAGCGACAGCAATTCCGAGTGCTGCGACTGCCCGCCCGAGCGGCGCTGATGCATCACCAGCCGATGGGCCACCGAGCGCGCAATGTCGCTGCCCAGATCTTTTTCGACCATGCCCAACGCCATGTCGACACCAGCGGTCATGCCCGCCGACGTCCACACCGGGCCGTCGATGATAAAGATCCGGTCGTCCTCGACGTTCACCGAGGGATGCATCCTGCGCAGCGCCGGGGCGAACGCCCAGTGCGTGGTCACGCGGCGGTTGTCCAGCACGCCCGCCTGCGCCAGTACGAACGAGCCGGTGCAGATGCCGGCCACGCGGCGTGCGCCGTCGGCGAGCCCGCGCACGCTGTGCAGCACATTAGCATCGGGCGGCGTCAGCGGTGTCAGCGTTCCCGCCACCAGCCAACTGTCGGCCAGCCCCGCTTGCGTCAGCGGCAACGTATCGACGTGCAAGCCCAGCGAGGAGCTGACAATGCCGCCGGCCTGGGAAAAGTTCTGCACCTTGTACACGGCTTTGCCCGTGACGATGTTGGCAAACTCGAACACCGACTGGGTCGCCAGCGCCATGACCTGAAAACCTTCCGTGAGCAGATAACCGACTCGATGCATGGTCGCGCTCCGTTGTTGAATGTCCTGAAACACTACCACATACGTCATTCAGGTCGATTCAGGTTTTCTCCATCATGGCTTGCATACCAATCAATCCACTCGCGGGACGCAGCTCATGAAACTTGAAGCCAACACGATCTTCATCACCGGCGGCACTTCCGGCATCGGCCGCGCATTGGCCGAGGCCCTGCATCAGCGCGGCAACAAGGTCATCATCGCTGGTCGTCGCCAGACCCTGCTGGCAGAGATTGCCCAGGCGAATCCGGGCATCGACACCGTGCAGCTGGACATCAACGATGCGCAGCAGATCAAGGACGTCGCCGCCGAAGTCATCCGCCGCCATCCGTCGTTGAACGTGATCATCAACAACGCCGGGATCATGCCCTTCGACAACGCGGGTTCCGGCGACTACGACGATGAACAGGCCGTCGGTCTGTTGCAGACCAACCTGCTCGGCCCGGTGCGCGTCAGCGCCGCGTTCGTCGAACACCTCAAGCGCCAGCCCGAGGCCTACATCATCAACAACAGCTCGGTGCTGGCCTACCTGCCGCTGGCGACCACGGCGCTGTATTCGGCGACCAAAGCGGCGATCCATTCCTACTCGCTGTCGCAACGTTTCATGCTGCGCGACACCAGCGTCAAGGTCCTGGAAATCGCGCCACCTTGGGTCGATACCGATCTGATTCACAAGAGCGGCGACGAGCGCGCCATGCCGCTGGGCGAGTTTATCGAGGAAACCCTGATCAAGCTGGAAACCGCCACCACCGAAGTGCTGGTCGACCGAGTGTTGCCGCTGCGGGCCAACCAGGGCGCGAACGAGCACGGGTTGATCGAGCAGTTCAACCTGTCGCTGCTGGAGAATCCTATTCCGGTGGCCTGAACTCACCGACAGAAACATCCGGGCTCAATGCCCGGGTAGCCTGGCTGTTGATCATGTTCATTCACAACGCGGCAAGCCAAACACCACCCGCGCCCCCCCTCGGCTCATTGCGCTCGGCCCACAATTTGCCGCCATGTCCTTCAATGATCGTGCGGCAAATCGACAGGCCCATGCCCAGTCCGGTGGATTTGGTTGTGAAGAACGCCGTGAACACTTGCTCCGCCCGCTCGCAGGCAAAGCCCGGCCCCGAATCGCTGACGCTGATGTGCACGTTATCGCCCAGCGCCTCACTGCGAATCAGCAGACGTCGCTGCCCCTCTGCCATGATCGTCATGGCTTCGAGGCTGTTGATGATCAGGTTGAGCAACACCTGTTGCAGTTCGACCCGGTCCGCCACTACGAAAGGCAAATCTGCCGCCAGCTCAACGCTGACTTCGGCGCCGTGCTTGAGCGCTTCGCCCCGGCTGAAACCGACCATTTCTTCAATCAGCAGATTGAGGCTGACAGGCTGACGCTGCGGTGGCGTTTTGTGAATCAGCGCGCGGATGCGCCCGAGTACGTCGGCGGCGCGGTTGCCGTCGAGAATGATATGCCGCAGGCCCTGCTCGACCTCGTTGATATTTGGTGGCTTTGCACCGAGCCAGCGCAACGCGGCATTAGCATGGGTCACCGTGGCGGCGATCGGCTGATTGACTTCGTGGGCAATCGATGCGGCCAACTGACCCATGGTTGCCACACGATTGGCGTGGGCCAGTTCCGTTTGCACCTGACGATAACGACGCTCGCCTTCGCGCACTTGCTCTTCAGCCAGCTTGCGTTCGCTGATATCCAGCACAAAGGCCAGGCCCTGTTGCTGACTCGCTTCGAAGGCAGCCAGACCGACAATCACCGGCAGCCGACTGCCGTCCTTGCGGATGTACTCCTTTTCGAATGGCTGGGCCCGGCCAGTGTGGATCGCCGTTGCCAGTGCAATATCGCTGTTAGCGCGCATCGCCGGCGGGGTCATGTCACGCCAATGGACACTGCCCGAAAGCAACTCATCACGGGTGTAACCGACCATGCGCAGGAACGCGTCATTGGCCTCGATGATTTCCCCTTCCACGCCCCAGACGATGATGCCGATGATGTTGGCGTCGACCAGCCGACGGATCTTCGCTTCTCGCTCGGCGAGGTCGCGGTACAGGCGCGCGTTGTCCAGCGAGATCGCTGCCTGCGACGCCACCAGGCGCAACACGGCGAGACGCGTCGGGCTGAACACCCCGGCGGACAGGTTGTTTTCCAGATACAGCGCCCCGGCGACCCGCGCCTGATTCATCAATGCCAGGCACAGGATCGAGCGCGCGCCTCGTTGCTGAACGTATGGATCAGCGGCGAACAGCGGATCGGCAACCGCGTCGTCCAGGCACAGGTTTTCGCCGGTGCGCAGCGTCTGGTAGAGCACTGACTCTGCCAGCGCCACCGTGTGCAGCGGCGCGTTGCACAGCTGCGTGGCACCGTCGCCGATACGGGTTCGCGCAGCGACATAGGGAATGTCGGCGTTCAACAAAATGAGCAGGCCATGCTCGGCCCCGGCCTGTTCGATCGCGGTGCGCATCACCGTTTCGATCAAACGGTCCAGGACGATCTCGCCGGAGACTGCTTGAGAGACCTTGAGCACCGTTGCCAGGTCGAGATGTTCAACTGGCGTAATGAGCGTGGTGACCGGATTCGGTTGCGCCTCTTCGGCACGCAGAAAACGATGACGTCGCTCCAGCTCCCGCACCTTGCCAGCAGCCCCCCAACGCAGATAGGCGTAGCGTGCGTCGCGCAGGTAAACCCGGGATATCCTGACCAGCCCGCGAGCGCCGTAGAACCGTGCGGCCAGTTCGTTGGCCAGCGCTTCGATATGGAGCAAACCATTGTCCTGAGCCAATTGAATGGCTTGCTCGTACTGCAATTCGGCTTCGAGCAACTGTCCGGTGACGCGCGCCATTTCCGCGCCGACCAGCGCCACCTGACTGGCGAAGGTCTCTGCACACAAGCGCGCCCACGTCTGCAACTGTTCATGATGTTGACCCAGACGCTGCAAAGCACCGGCGTCAGTTTCGCCGTGGGCCGCCAAGGTCAACGCCGCGTAGAAATGGTATTCGGCCTCCTCGAAAAACGCCGAAACCACCCACAAAAGTCCCTGCGCCTGGGCCGCGCACTCAGCGGCCGCCGCGTAATCCCCGGCCAGATAGCGCGCCTGCAACTTGCGTACCCAGTACTTGCCGCGCGCCAGCGCCAGATCCGCCGAACCGGCCAGATGCGCCTCGACAGCTGTTTCATCGAACCCGTCATCGTCGAAACAGCCGAACGTCGGCGTCTGCCCGCGCAGCATGCGGATCAGCGTCAACTGGCAGCGCATGAAATCCGCCACCAGACCGAAACCGACCTTTTGTGCATAGACCAGCCCTGATTCCGCTTGCGCCTGCACCTCGGCCAGCGGCTCGCCGATAAACAACAGATCGGAAATCAGGCTGTTTCCGGCGAACGCGGCATACGGCAGATCGCCGCTGCGATGGGCCGCGTTGAGCGCACGGCGCAACAGTTCGCGGCACTCGCGCACTGGCCGCATCCAGCGCACCACGAAGATCGAGAAGCACAACCAGGTGCTCGCCTCATAACGCGTGAGCCCGCGCCGATCAACCAGATCGCAGCCCAGACGGCCAAATCGATAACCAGCGGCATAGTCGCCAAAACGCGGCCCCGACACGCGCCCGAAGTTGGCATAGAGCAGGCAGGAGGCGTCGCAGTTGCCATATTGCAGGCTCAGGCTGATCGCTTTGCAAATGGTCAGGCTGGCGAGGTTCAGATCCGACTGCACCGCCGGCGCGAAGAGTTTGCCCAGCGCATCGAGGGTGGCCCGCGCGGCAGGATCCTCCATCAGCGGCAAGTCGATCATCTGCTCGATACTGCGCCCGCGCAGGCTGGTCCAGACCTGCTGATATTCGTCGCGCACCTGAATATCGTCCGGACGCGCTGGCCAATCGATGCCGACCTGACGCAGAAAGGCCAGACACACCGTCACCGCCCGGTCACTGCGATCAAGCAGCAAGTAGACATCCATCTGCAGGCACGCCACCGCCGCGCGCTCGACGGTGGTCACGGCGCGCTCGGCCAATGTCGCCAGGCGCGAGTCGGCAAGCTGCAGTTGGCCGGTGAGAAATTCGCACTCGGCACGGTTCAGCTCCAGAGCGAAACCCAGTTCATGCCGACTGTCATAACCCTGCTCGCCCAACAGTTCTGCGCCGGCGCCCAGATAGGTCAGTGCTGAGGTATAAGCGGTCGAGGCCTTCGCTCGCTGGCCGGCGAGCAGGTTGAACTCGGCCAGTTGCTCGCGCTCGGCACGCAGGCTGATCAGATGCGCACCGCGATTGAGCTGGCCGACAATCTCGAAGATCGCCTCCTCGCGCCGCTCACCCTGGGTTTGCAGTGCCAGCAGCCGGCCGATGCGCAGGTGCATTTGCGCCCGCTCGGTTTCAGCGATCAGCGAATACGCCGCCTCATGGATGCGATCATGCACAAACCTGTAGGCACCGTCCTGACGCTCGACCAACTCAAGCCGCACCGCCGGCCACAATGCGGAGTGAACGTGAGGCACCGGCACATCAAGGACTGTGGCCAGCGTGTCGAGACGCGCGACGTTGCCCAGGCAGGCCAGTTGTTGCAGCGCCTGGCGGGTTTCCTGGGGCAGCCGCGCCAGTTTGCCGACCATCAAATCGACGACATTGTCGGTGTAGCCCTTGCCGTTGATCAGGTGCACATCCCACCGCCAGCGCTGGCACGCAGGCTCGTATGTCAGCAGCTTCTCCTCGGCCAGGGCGTGCAGAAACTGGATGACGAAGAACGGATTGCCAGCGGTCTTGTCCAGCACCAGCCGCGCCAGCGCGACAATGCTCGCCGGCGGGCAGCGCAGTGACTCGCTGATCAGTTGTTCGATGTGCGCGCCAGCCAGTGGCGCCAGACGAATTTCGTCAATGTGTACGCCGGCGTGATGCAAGGTCTTGAGTGTGCGGCTGAGTGGGTGATCGCCATCTACCTCGTTGTCGCGATAAGCACCGACCAGCAGCAGATGAGGGGTCTCTGCGCGACTGAGCAAATCTTCGAGCAGATCAAGGGTGGCCGCGTCGAGCCATTGCAGGTCGTCAAGGAACAGCGCCAACGGATGCTCGGCCTGAGCGAACACGCCGATAAAACGCTGCAAGACCTGAAGGAACCGCTGCTGCGCCTGTTGCGGCTCCAACTCAGGCACGGGCGGCGGCTCGCCGATGATCAGCTTGAGTTCGGGGATCAGATCGGTGATCAACCGCGCATTCGCTTCCAGTGCCCGCAACAGTGCTTCGCGCCAGCCCGCCAGTACGTCGGTGCGCTTGCCCAACAGCGTCCGCACCAGCCCCTGAAAGGCCTGAACCAGGGTCGAATAAGGCACGTCGCGCTGGTACTGGTCGAACTTGCCGGCGGCGAACAAGCCACGCGACGGCACCAGCACCTTGTGCAGTTCACTGACCACCGACGATTTGCCGATGCCCGAATAGCCGGATACCAGCACCAGTGTCGGCGCGCCTGTCTGCACCACATTGGCGAAGGCATCGATCAACGTTTGCACTTCGTGTTCGCGGCCGTAGAGTTTTTCCGGAATCAGCAAGCGCTCGCAGGCGCCCTGCTCGTCCAACGTGAACGTCTCGATCTGCCGCATACGGCGCCAGTCATCGAGGCAACGGCGCAAGTCATGCTCGACACCGACTGCGCTCTGATAGCGCTCCTCGGCAGTTTTCGCCAGCAGTTTCATGACCACTCGCGAGAACATCGGCGGCACCGTCGCCACCCGTTCACACACGGGCATTGGCAGCCGCGCGATATGGCAATGCACCCACTCCATCGGTTCACTGGCACTGAACGGCAGCGAGCCGGTGAGCATCTGGTACAGCGTCACGCCAAAGGCATACAGATCACTACGCGAATCGATCGAACGATTCATCCGCCCGGTTTGCTCCGGCGCCATGTAAGCCAGCGTGCCGGCGATAGATTCCGGTGGCGTGGGCGCTTGCCGTTCCCGTGGCAAGCGCGTGGCCAGGCCGAAGCCGGTCAGCCGCGCCTGCCCGTCATGGCAATGGACAAAGACATGCTGCGGTTTCAGGTCTTTGTGCACCAGACCACACTGATGCATATGGCCCAGTGCCTTGGCGATGTTCGTGGCCAATTCCAGACAGGTTTCGATATCCAGCGGAGCGACCAGCAATCGCGACAACGGCTCGCCACCCGGATCGTCGAACAGCAGACGAACTCGGGTGCCCGTACGCTCGAAAGCTGTCGGCTGCAACGCCCAGGCAGGATTGAGGTCGTCCCTGAGGCTGTATTCATGCGCCAGACGCTCCAGGGTGCTCGGCAATGGCTGGCCCATCGCCGGACGCACCGCCAGTAGGCTGCCATCATTCGAACCGCGCTCACGGGACAGCACCCGCTCGCCGTCGTCCCACAAAATCTGTTTTCTGCTGGCCATCTGCGTCAACACTGCTCAGGTTTTTTGCCGCACGGTGAGTTGCACGTCGCCAGCGCTCAGGGGTTGCGCTGGACAGGCTCGATGCCCAGCGCTTCTGCGATACGCACCAGATCGGCCACTGAACGTGCGGCCATTTTGCGCATGACCTGGCCACGGTGAACCTTGACCGTGACCTCGCTGAGGTTGAGCTGTCCGGCAATCTGTTTGTTCATCAGCCCGGCAATGACGAAGCCGAGCACTTCGCGCTCACGTGCGGTCAGGGTTTGGTAAGCCCGACACAAAACGGCGCCGGAGTGTTCGGCTGCTAGCCGCGCACGGTCGCGAGCCAACGCACTGGCCACGGCGTCGAGCATGTCCTGATCACGGAACGGCTTGGCCAGAAAATCCACCGCGCCGGCCTTCATCGCCTTGACGCTCATGGCGATGTCGCCGTGGCCGGTCATGAACACCACAGGGATGCGCAAGCCATTTTTTTCCATCTGTTCCTGAAACGTCAGGCCACTTTCGCCGCGCAGGCGCACGTCGAGCACCAGGCAACCGGGTACCTCACGTTGCGCTTGCGCGAGAAAATCTCCGGCGCTGTCGAAGGTTCGCACCTGCAAGCCGATCGAGCGCAGCAAGCTGTCGAGCGCCTGGCGCATCGAGGCATCGTCATCGACCACGTACACCACTGGTTCGCCGAGCACATCGGGACTTTGCGCAGGGCTGGAATGCGACCACAAGGTCATTGTGTCTCCTCGGCGAGATCGCAGCACGCATTGGGCTGGTCAATAAATCTAGTTCAGGATGGCCACCGCAGCCAGACACCGGCCGGACGGTCAGCAATCAGGCTAACAGTCAGCACCATTGCCGGCCGGCCAGAAACCCCTGAAAATCGGCCAGGCTGAGGCAGTCCCGCCTTTAGCGCTGCAAACAGGCAGGCCCGCGATGTCCACTCATCCCGCTTTTACAACGGCCCCGCGCGACGTGGTGTTTATCGCCTACCCACGGCTGAGCCTGCTCGATCTCAGCGGTGCGCAGACCGTGTTCTGGGCGGCGAGCAAAGCCTTGGTCGAGCGCGGGCAGCCCGGTTATCAACTGCACACCGCCAGCCTCAGCGGCGGCTTGATCCCGACCGTCGAAGGGCTGGCCATCGACACCCAAGCGTTAACCACGCTCGACACCACCGCGCCGGACACGCTGGTCGTGCCCGGCGCCCCTGACATCTGCCAGACCCTTGAGGAGCACCGCGAACTGAGCGACTGGCTGCAGGACCATGCTCACCTCGCCCGCCGCGTGGTCTCGGTGTGCAGTGGTGCGTTTCTGCTGGCTCAGGCCGGATTGCTCGACGCCCGCCGCGCTGCCACTCACTGGGCGATGTGCGACGCTTTGCGCGATCGCTTTCCAGCGGTCGAGGTAGATGCCGACGCGATCTTCATTCAGCAAGGCAAGGTCTGGACCTCGGCCGGAGTCACCGCCGGGATCGATCTGGCGCTGGCGCTGGTAGAGGCCGATTACGGCCGTGAAGTGACGTTGCAAGTCGCGCGGGAATTGGTGGTGTACATCAAACGCCCCGGCGGCCAGGCGCAATACAGCACGCTGCTGCAATCGCAGGCGCAGGACGCTGCGATGTTCGATGATCTGCACCTTTGGCTCATGGAGCGCCTCGGCGACCCGAATCTGACGGTGGAGCGCCTCGCCGAGCAAGCCGCAATGAGCCTGCGCAACTTCACGCGGGTCTATAAAGCGCGCACCGGGCGCACACCGTCGAAAGCGCTCGAGCTGTTCCGGCTCGAAGCGGCCAAACGCCTGCTGGAAAACTCCCCGCACAAAATCGAACGAATCGCCCGCCTCTGCGGCTTCAACGATGAAGAACGCCTGCGCGCCTGCTTCCAGCGCCACCTGTCGATCTCCCCGCGCGACTACCGCAGTCGCTTCAGCCGCGATGGCTGAACCGCTATACCTACGTATAGTTTTGCCCGCTGGCCATCAGCGTATGGTGCAAGAACGACAGGAGTCACCAGCTCGGCCGCCCGGCCCGGGAGCTTTATGTACAAGACGCATGTCATTGCGGTAGTGGACGACGACGAGGCAATGCGCACATCGCTGAGCAGCCTGCTGCGAGCGTCGGGGTATCAGGTGTTCTGCTATGCGGCGCCAGCGGACTACCTTGACTCGGACGGGCCGGCGCAGACTGATTGTTTGATTTCCGATATTCAGATGCCGGGCATGGGTGGTTTGCAGATGCTGGATGCACTGCGGGCGCAAGGCTGGCGGATGCCGGTGATTTTTGTGTCGGCGCATGCGGGCAAAATGCCCAACAGCGTACCCGGGGTCATCGCGTGTCTGGCCAAGCCATTTCAGGCTGAACGTTTGCTCGCCTGCCTGGAAAAAGCGCTGGGTTGATCCTTTTTCCCCATACCTTCGTATACCCCCCTTCCACCCATGCGTACCCCACGCACACCGATGGACAACTGCGCTCGTAGCCTCCCCGCCCTAGCATGGCTCTACACAGCGGGCGATTGAGCGCCAGGCAGTACGGCAAGCAGTTACGGCGGCCAGTGATCGTCACGCCAGAGTCCGCATCGGACTCGGGTGTCATCCATCCATCAGCGTCAGGGAGCACATTATGAAACAGCAATTATTGGTGATCGGTGCAGGGTTCGGCGGGCTGTGGAGTGCGCTGAGCGCTGCGCGTTTGCTGGATATGCATGCCCGTCAGGATGTCGAGATCACGCTGCTCGCCCCGCAAGCGGAATTGCGTATTCGCCCGCGCTTCTACGAGCCGGACGTGCACAGCATGTACGCGCCGCTCGACGCGCTGTTCGATGCGGTGGGTGTGCGCTTCGTCAAAGGCACCGCTGAAAGCATCGACGCCCGGGCGCGCCGAATCGGTTACCGCGACGAGGCCGGGCGTCCGGGTGAACTGGCCTACGATCGGCTGGTTCTCGCCAGCGGCAGCCAGCTCGCTCGGCCTCCGGTGGTTGGCCTCAAGGAGCATGCGTTCGATGTCGATCAGATCGAATCCTCGGCGCGTCTGGAACGCCATCTCATCGCCCTCGGCAACCAACCGCCCAGCGTTGCGCGCAACACCGTGGTGGTCGCCGGTGGCGGTTTCACCGGGATTGAAACTGCGACGGAAATGCCGGCGCGCCTGCGCGCGATTCTCGGTGAGGATCAAGACCTGCGCGTGATCATTGTCGATCGCAGCAAGGACATCGCTGCGACCATGGGCGATGGCATTCGCCCGTCGATCATCGAGGCGTCCAATGACCTGGGTATCGAATGGATCGTCGATGCCAGCGTTGCCGCTGTGGATGCCAATGGCGTCACCCTCGCCGATGGCCGCCACATCGAAAGCCACACCGTGATCTGGACCGTAGGTTTCCGCGCCAGCCCGCTCACCGAACAACTCGACGCCGAACGCGATGGCCAGGGCCGCTTGCATGTCGATGGCAACCTCAAGGTGCACGGCATCGATCACGTCTTTGCCGCCGGTGATGTCGCTCGCGCCGCCACTGACGACCTCGGCAACTATGCCGCGATGTCTTGCCAGCATGCGATCAGCCTGGGTCGCTACGCCGGCAACAACGCCGCCGCCGATATCCTCGGCGTCGCTCCGACAATGTATCGCCAGCCCAAGTACGTGACTTGCCTGGATCTGGGCGCCTGGGGGGCGGTGTACACCGAAGGCTGGGATCGTCAGCTGAAACTGGTGAAGGCCGAAGCCAAAGAGCTGAAGACGCAGATCAACACGGTGTGGATCTACCCGCCCGCCGCCGAACGTCGCGCCGCCCTCGCGGCCGCCGATCCGCTGATCCCTGTAGCCTGATTTCACCCTCCGCTTTAGCCCTGAGAACAAGGAGAACACCATGACCCTGCATCTGGATTCCTTCACCGCCAACCGCGCGGTGGCCCTGCAAACGCAAAGCGAAGAACTGGTGCCGTCGCGCTACGCCCTGCGCCTGGGCGACATTGACGTGATGGTGATCAGCGACGGCGTGTTGCCGTTGCCGACCCAGACCATGTCAACCAATGCCGCCCCCGCCGACCGTGCCGCCTGGTTCAAGGAAATGTATCTGGGCCCTGACGCCTTCGACTGGGCGCTCAACGTGCTGGTGGTGCGTAGCGGCGAACAAGTCATCCTCGTCGACGCCGGCCTCGGTGGCCAATTCCCCGGTTTCCCGCGCGCCGGGCAGTTCCCCAAGCGCCTGGCCGCTGCCGGGGTGGACCTCGCCGACATCACTGATATCGTCATCACGCACATGCACATGGACCATATCGGCGGCCTACTGGTCGACTCGGTGAAGAGCCGTCTGCGCCACGACGTGCGCATCCACGTCACCGCTGCCGAAGTGAATTTCTGGTCCACGCCAGACTTCACCAGCACCGACATGCCCGCACCAGTACCAGACGTCCTGCGCAGCACCGCCAACGCGTTCATCAACCACTATGAAAGCAAGTTGCACATATTCGAAGACGAATGTCAGGTTGCACCGGGCGTAGTTGCAAAACTCACCGGTGGTCATACGCCAGGGCACTGCGTGGTCTACGTCAACTCCGGTGGCGAGCGCCTGACCTTTGCCGGTGACGCGTTGTTCCCGGTGGCGTTCGATCACCCTGACTGGCACAACGGTTTCGAACACGATCCGACCAAATCGGTGGAAGTGCGCGTGCGCATGCTCAAGGAAGCCGCCGCCAGCGGCGAGCTGTTTGTCGCCACGCATCTGGCCTTCCCTTCGGTGGGTAGGGTCGCGATCAATGGTGCTGCTTTCCGTTGGATACCTGCGATTTGGGATTACTGATTGCGCGCCTGAAATCTTCGCCCGGCTTCTGCCGGGCGAAACCTTTTTCACCGCCATTGCTACGCAGAACCGTGCGGGCGGTGACCATACTTCGGTTGCTGTGTACCCTTTCTGCATCAAGCAAATCTGAGCAGAGGATGGAGTGTTGGCATATCTGGATTGGGTGCAATGGCCGGCGATGCTGGTCACCGTTCTGGCCGCCTGGCTGATCGGTTCGCAACGACCGCAACGGCGCATGAGCGGCTTCGTTTGTTTCAGTCTGAGCAATTTGCTGTGGGTGATCTGGGGCGTCCATGCCGGGGCTTACGCGCTGATCGTTCTGCAGCTTTGCCTGTTCCTGATGAACCTGCGCGGCTTCATGAAGAACCGCGTTTCAGAGCGCTGAGTGACGATGATCATCTGGCCAGAAAATCCTTTGAATTTTTCTTGTCGGACAAAATCATTTACGTATGAGCGTAAGGAGGAACTCATGCGTAGCACCGATATTTTCGTCATCGAATACAAACATCACGACCAGCCAAAATCATTCGTCATCCGCGCCAAGAGTATGCGCAACGCCGACGCTTGGCATTGGGCGAGCTGTGACGCCGGTATTGCGCCGATTCCGAAACCGGGTAAACCACCGTTGAAAGTGGTTTCCAAACCCCAGGCCGAGCGCTATGGGATTACGGAGGTGAAGTGGCGCGAGACGGCAGCGCTGGACTGGACGGAGGCTTAGGCAAATCGGGTCGCCTGGCTGAGCTTGCAAGTCAGCCAGGCGCCCCACAACAGACCATGGGGGGCATTCCGCTGGGGAATGTGCGGTTATCGTCCCGGTGAAGTGACCAGTACCTGACCGCGCGAAACTGATCGTTCCTCACGCTCCGCGTGGGAACGATCCATATCAACTAAGACCAGAACCCTTTATGCGGCTCAGCCGCCTCTTCCTCCAGCATCGGCCCGAAAACGCTCACCGTGCGCTGCCCTCTGGCAAACACTTCGCGACACGGCAACGAGAACGTCGGGTTCTCGGGATGATCGCCGGTCAGCCCGAGCAAAGCATGTTCCGATAACGCGTACACCACTCGCCCGACACCGGTCCAATACACCGCGCCCGCGCACATGCAGCAAGGTTCGGCGCTGGTGTACAGCGTGCACGCCTCCAGCTCCGTGGGTGACAAACGCTTCGCCGCCGCAGCCACCGCGACCAGTTCGGCGTGCTGGGTGGGATCACCTTCCGGCGGCATCGAATTGTTGCCCGCTTCGGCAATGACGTTGCCGTCGCGGTCCGCCACCAGCGCCGCAAACGGGTGCCGGCCACGTTGTTTCGACGCCTGCGACAGGGCGATGGTCTGGCGCAGCAATGCCAGGTCCAGATCGCTGACGCCGGCCGGGACAAGCTGAGTGAATTGATTCATGGGTAACTCCTGGGCAGTGAGAAAAGACAAAAGTCAGTCGGCCAGTTCGGCCGTGGAAGCGCCGACGGCGTCCGTCGATGGTTTTTGTTTGTTGAGCAAGAGGTTGAGCAGAATGGCGGTGATCGCACCGAGGAAAATGCCGCTGTCGAGCACCAGTTTCAGCGTCGGGCCGACATGTTCGAACAGGGCCGGAAACGACATCGGCAGGACGCCGACGCTGACCGACACCGCAACAATAATGGCGTTGCGTGTGCCCTCGAACTGCACCCGTGACAGTTCCTGAATGCCCGCCACCGTGGTCATGCCGAACATGACGATCGCGCAGCCGCCCAGCACCGGCGTCGGCACCGCCGCAATCAGCGCGCCGAGCTTTGGAAACAAGCCCATCAACACCATGATCGCGCCAGCGGCCGCAACGACGAAGCGGCTCTTGATGCTGGAAAGCGCAATCAGGCCGGTGTTTTGCGTGAAGGCGTTATAGGGAAAGCTGTTGAACAGACCACCGAGCATGGTCGACAAGCCGTCGGCGCGGAAGGCGTTACCGAGGGTCTGCTGCGTAGTCGGTTTGCCGACCAGTTTGCCGATGGCCAGGCAGTTGCCAGTGGTCTCGGCCATGATCACCAGCATCGCCAGGGTCATGATCAGAATCGGTACCAGAGAAAATTCCGGCGCACCGAACGCCATTGGCGCGCTCAACTCGAACCACGCCGCCTCGCTGACCCGATTGAAGTGCGTCATGCCGCAGGCGGCAGCGATCAGGCTGCCGACAAACAAGCCGATGAGCACACTGAGGTTACCGATGAAGCCGCTGAATTTCGCATAAATCACCAGCGTCACACTGACCGTGGCCAGACCCAGCAGCAGATTGGCCGGGCGACCGAAGTCAGGCGAATCGGGATTGCCGCCACCCAGCCAGATTGCCGCCGCCGGCATCAGTGAAATACCGATGATGGTGATCAGGCTGCCAATCACCACGGGCGGAAAGAATCGCAGCAAGCGGCTGAACACCGGCGCCAGTGCGATGGTCAGGAAGCCGGCGGCGATCACCGCCCCAAAGATCTGGCTGAGGCCGAACTCCTTGCCGATCATGATCATCGGCGCCAGCGCAATGAACGAGCAGCCCTGAATCAACGGTAAACGCGCGCCAAACTTCCAGAAGCCGAGGGTCTGAATCAACGTCGCCACACCGGACGTCAGCAGGTTGGCGTTGATCAGTAAAACCACCTGAGCCGACGTCAGCCCCATCGCACTGCCGAGAATCAGCGGCACCGCCACCGCTCCCGCATACATCACCAGAACATGCTGCAGACCGAAGGTGAAAAGCTGCCGCAGGGGCAACACCTCGTCGACCGGGTGAACGCGTTGCGTAGTCATGGCACAAGCTCCTGAAGGGGCAGCGTTGGTTGTAATCGCGGGCGCTCAGGGACAGACGCACAAACAGAATCGGCCCCGGCGTTCGAAGACGCGGGGTCATCCTTGAATGTTTTTAACGATGAAACAAATTGGCAACCATCGCTTTTTTCGATGGCAAAGACGCGGCACAATCGCCGTCTCGCTCAAGCTCGGAGTACACCGCGTGCGCTTCTCACTCGATCAGTTGCTGATGTTCGTCCAAGTGGTGAAAAGCGGCTCGTTCTCCGCCGCCGGGCGCAAGCTGGGCAAGACGCAATCGACCATCAGCGCGGCGATCGCCAATCTGGAAACCGACGTTGGCGTCGAGTTGTTCGACCGCAGCAATCGCAGCCCTGCCCTCACCGCCAGCGGGCATAAATTGCTGGTCCAGGCAGAGGCGGTACTGGAGCGCTGCATGACCTTCGAGGCCCACGCCGATTGCCTTTCCGATAGCGTCGAACCGAGCCTGACCCTGGCGATTGAAACGCCGTACGGCCCGATCATGCCGGTGCTGCAAGCGTTCGAGCAGGCCTTCCCGTTTGTCGATCTGATCATTCGTCACCCGGTCTACGGCGATGTCAGCGAATTGGTCAGCAGTGGCGAGGCGGTGCTGGGCGTGGCGTTTTCGCAGCCGGGCTATCCCCGGGAACTGGCGTTCCAGCAACTGGGCAAACTGATCATGCTGCACGTCTGTCATCCCGATCATCCGCTGGCGCAACTGGACAACGTCACGTTCGACGATTTGCACGTGCATCGGCGCCTGGCGTTCAGTGCGCACGCCAGCAAACTGCCGAGCAGTGAATACCTGCGTTCGACGCAGCTGTGGCAAGCGGAAAGCTATCTGGCCCTGCTCGAAATGGTCCGCGCCGGCCTCGGCTGGGCGACCCTGCCGCGCCAGCTGATCCAGCGTGAACTGGGCAATGGCGAACTGGTCGAGTTGCAGCTGTCGGCGTACCCGCATACCGACTGGCAAATCGGCGTCGACCTGTTATGGGCACGCCAACGGCCACTAGGGACGGCCGAGCGCTGGCTTAAGGAAAAGCTCCAGGCCAACAAGGTTTATGAACGCGATCGCAACGGTCAGACCACTACGCTGTGATTACTTGGCGAACACCTGGCCCATGTCCTTGAACGCCTTGAATTCCAGCGCATTACCGCAGGGGTCGAGCAGAAACATGGTCGCCTGTTCGCCGACCTGACTCTTGAATCGAATGTAGGGCTCGATCACGAATTGCGTGCCGAATGACTTCAGTCGCTCGGCCAGTGCTTCCCATTGCTGCCACTCTAAAATGATGCCGAAGTGCGGGACCGGTACGTCGT
Organism: Pseudomonas sp. FP1762; assembly: GCF_030687105.1. Lineage (NCBI taxonomy): Bacteria > Pseudomonadati > Pseudomonadota > Gammaproteobacteria > Pseudomonadales > Pseudomonadaceae > Pseudomonas > Pseudomonas sp. FP1762. Next base: position 2,421,148 of record NZ_CP117458.1, on the reverse strand, counting down.
GACCGTCTACCGGGTTGCTATTAACGCTTTCTTGGGCAGCCGTTTTCGGCTGTTCGTGGATGACCAACTGGTGGCCGTAGAAGTTGAAGTCGACCCATTGCGCGCTGGATCGGCCCTCCTCCAGGCCGAACACTTCACCGTAAAAACGGCGGCAAGCGGCAAGATCGTAAACCGGGATGGCGAGGTGGAAAGGCGAAAGACTCATCAGGCACTCCGGCAACCGCGTTGATTAAACCAATCTGGCAACGGCGCACCGCTGCTGATCGAGGATCGAAAACAGCCTAGATCAAAAACCCTGCGAATGCCGGCTCGACTTTTCATGCCATGGAGATAGCGCGGCTGTGAATACGCGCCACGACTATCTGCTCGGCTTCCTTACCGGCGCGTCACCACTTTTCGGTGACAGTCCGCCGGGGCCAGCACCTCGCCCGCCCTGGAGCGCACGACGATAGTCTCGACGGGCTCGGCCCGTTCGTTGTCGAGCAGGATCGAGTGCTCCTCCCCCTCGACAAACAGAAAACGCTCGCCCCACTGCCGCAGGCTGACGACGATGGGGAACACCGCGCGGCCCATGTCGGTGAGCACGTATTCCTTGTAGGCGCTGCCATCGGACGCGGGCTGAATCTGCAACACGCCGAGCTCGACGAGCATTTTCAGTTTGACCGTGAGGATGTTCTTGGCCAAGCCCAGACGTTTCTGGAATTCACTGAAACGGCGCACGTCGTCGAACGCATCGCGAATGATCATCAAGGCCCAGCGATCGCCAATGGCTTCGAGGGTTCGGGCCACCGGGCATTCGCTCTGCGCCAATGTTTGTTGTCGGGCCATGTGGTTCCTGATGGATCGGCTATTGAATGTGGTTGCATTTAACAACCCGAATGAATAAAGATCAACGTATCGGTTTCAATTCAAAACCACACTACGAGGAAGCAAGGATGCCGTGTCAGACGCAAACCCTGATCAATGCGCAAGCCGCAGCTGACAGCGCAACGACCGGGCTGAGTCGTTTGCAGACTTTTCTCTTTGCAATCACCTGCGCGATAGCAGTGGCCAATGTTTATTTCGCACAGCCATTGTTGGAATCGATGGCCGCCAGCCTCGGGGTTTCACCCGGTGCAATCGGCGTTGTGGTCACGGCCACGCAAGCCGGGTATGCGGTCGGGCTGCTGTTCATTGTGCCGCTGGGTGATCTGCTCGATCGAAAGAAACTCATCGTGAGCCAACTGCTTTTGTCTGCAACGGCGCTGTGTGCCGTGGGCCTGTCCGAGAGCTGGGGAGTGTTGCTCGGCGCCATGATGCTGGTGGGTCTGCTGGCGGTGGTGGTGCAAGTGGTGGTCGCCTGCACCGCCAGCCTTGCTCGTCCGGAACAGCGCGGCGCCGCCGTAGGCACCGTCACCAGTGGCGTGGTGCTGGGCATTTTGCTGGCGCGTTTCGTTTCCGGCGTAGTGGCTGATCTGGCCGGTTGGCGCGGCGTGTATTTTGTCTCGGCAGTCATGATGATCGGCATGGCTCTGCTGTTATGGCGCACCCTGCCCGCCTCGGCAAAACCGCCCGCACAGGGCAGCTATCGGCAATTGCTGCGCTCGATGTTCCAACTTTTTTTGACTGAGCGGGTATTGCGCATCAGAGGTATCTTCGCCCTGCTGATCTTCGCCGCGTTCAGTGTGTTGTGGACGTCGATGGTGCTGCCGCTCAGCGCCCCGCCCCTGTCGTTGTCCCACACGCAGATCGGCCTGTTCGGACTGGCCGGAGTGGCGGGCGCGCTCGCCGCCGCACGGGCTGGGCGCCTGGCCGATCGCGGCTTGGGCAATCGCACCACCGGCATCACCCTGGCGCTGTTGACGCTGTCCTGGCTACCCATCGCATTTATCGACAGTTCGCTGCTGGCGATGGCCGTCGGAGTGATCCTCCTCGACTTCGCCGTGCAAGCGGTGCACGTCACCAACCAAAGCCTGATCTTCGCCGCACGGCCCGATGCGCAGAGCCGACTGGTCGGTGCGTATATGTGTTTTTACTCGGTGGGCAGTGGTTTGGGCGCCATCGCGGCGACGTATACCTATGCGCACTCTGGCTGGGTGGCGGTGTGTTTTCTCGGAGGAGGGATCAGTGCTGTGGCGCTGATGTATTGGGTGTGGCTGGAGTACGTTTATTCACACGACTGAACCAATGTGGGAGCGAGCCTGCTCGCGAAGACGGAGCATCAGTCAGCACAGAGTTGTCTGACCTGACGCCTTCGCGAGCAGGCTCGCTCCCACAGGGATTACTCGCCAGCAGCTACTTGCCGTCCTCGGGCTTCTCGGTCTGCATCTGCACCGACGGTTTGCTTTTGTCACCGTCCTTGTTGGGTGCATCGTTGGAATCGAAGCAGCCGCTCAACAGAAACATTGAGCAGAACCCCAGACATACGCAGATTTTCTTCATGACAATCTCCTTTCAGCAGTGGTATTGCTACCCGGTTCAAGCTTGACCTAGCATCGTTTACCTTCTTCCGGAATGTGCGCAAATTCATTGCAGGACTGCATCGGGCTCTCAGCCCTTACTGTGCTCCGGCGACGAAGGCCCTTCCTTGACGCCGCGCGGGCCAGCGATGCCCCACACGATCAGGCCGAGCACCGGGAAGACAATCAAGCCGATCGCCCAGGCGGCTTTGATGCCGACGCTCTTGTTGCTGCGAAACACACTGACAATCGCCCACAGGTCGACCAGCAGAATGATCACCGCCACGGCGATGGAGAAGTAACTCGCTGCCTCGTTCATTTCGCAATCCTCCGATGACTTGTAAGCATTGGGCTGCGGGGCTTTTTCAGCGTTCAAAAAAATTGCGCGTGCGCGGCGCCAAAGCTTCAGCCGCCTTCCGGATCCTGGCGGATCACGGAAATCTTGCCGTTGCGCTCGATGATCGCGAACTTGATCTGGTCGATGGTTTCAATGCCCTGACTGGAGCGCGCCGCCTCCATGACATCCGCCTCGACCAGCCGCGCATGGCGCAGACGCCGCTGCAACAGCTTGCCGTTCTCGACAATGATCGTTGGTTCACCATCGATCAGCCGCGAGATCCAGCTGGAACGCTGCTTGAGCAAAGAGAACCCAACGTCGATGGCGATCAGGGTGATGATCACCAGAAACGCATTGGTCAGGGAAAAATCATCACCAAGCAGCGCTTGCTGGGTGGCTTCACCGATGATCATCAGCAAGACGAAATCAAACGTCGTCAGCTCGGCCAACGAACGCCGACCGGCAATTTTGAACAGCACCATCAGTGCCAGATACATCGCGAGTGCGCGCAACACCGAGTCCATGGGTCACCTATGGATAAATGAATTGAATGAGCTTCACTTCGCTCGAGCCTGGCGCGCGGATATGGCTGCGAAACAGGCCCAGTCCGTCGCCGCGCAGGGTCAGATAAAGCGTTGCCTGGCCCTGCGCATCCGCCTGCAACCACAAACGCATGCCCTGCGCTGAACTGCGCATACGCACTGGCGCCGGTTGCATGGTTTCGATGCTGAAGCCATCGAGCATCTCGCCGCCGATGTCCAATTCGACGATAGCTTCAGGCGTCGCGTGCACGCTGAGTTTCAGCGGGATGGTCGAGCCGTTGCGGTGGAACATCTCGTATTCAACCTGGACTTTGCCGTCGTCGCTGCGGGCGTCGTGCGAACTGAGCACGCCCCGGGAAAACAGCCCCAACAGACCCAGCAGCATGCACAGCACCAGTAGATACCAACCGATGCGCTCGAAGCGCCAGACCTTCAGTTGATAGGCCATGTCCTCCTGCACCGGGAACTGCCGACTGCGCAGATCGGGATGGTCAGCGTCGGGCTTCATCGGCGCCACCCTCCTTCGCCGCGCAAGGCGCGACGGTGATAGGCCGGCAACTGCTGCAAGGCGAACTCACAGGCCAGGGTCTGCACTTCACTGCGCGACCCGGCAAACCATTGCCGGGTGCTGAACAGAAAATGTTGGTCATCGAACTGAAACGCCCAGGCGAAACACACCGTACCGGCCTTGATGCCATCCATATCGTCGGGTCCGAGAATGCCGGTGGTGGCGACGGCGACGTTGGCCGTGCTGTCGCGCAACGCACCGATGGCCATTTCACTGGCCACTTCCACGCTGGTCAGATTGAAGGTTTCCATGGTCGCCGGGCTGACGTGGAGCAAGCGCTGCTTGGCTTGCGGCGAATAGACCACGTAGCCGCATTCGATCAGCTCGCCGCTGCCGGGCACTTCCGACAGCAACATGACGATTTCCCCGGCCGTGCAGGATTCGGCGGTGGTGATGATCAGCGAATGTTGGCGCAGGTATTCAATCGTTTCCTTGGCGATGGACATGGCACGCTCTCGAAGCTGTTATTGCCGGTTGACCGCTCGCTGTGCGGATCATTCCGCTGGACTGGATGAGCGTATACCCGCCTCTTCCAGTGAAAGTTTTCCGCCCTGTTCGGCACGATCACCTACCCTCATAGACTGTGTGATCCACTCGAGCCCGCCGCCCCCATGCGCTGTTCATTCAAGTCGTTGTTTTTGGTTCTGTTGCTGCTGCTGATGCCGGGCAGCGCTGCGCCGTGGGCAGCGGACCTTGCCGCGCCGGCGAACTCAGGCGCAGCGCCGCTACCTGTGATTTCGCAAAGCGATCTGCAAGCCCTGCAACAACGCCTCGACGGGCTCAAGCAGCAGATCTCGGCGGCAAACAATTACAACCAGCTCGAAGGCCCGCAGGATCGGGTGCAGGCGTTCATTCTCGACGTCGATCGGTTGTCGGCAGCGCTGTTGCCGCAACAGGCGCAACTGACGGTGCAACTGGGCGTGCTCGGCACGGCGCCCGACGCCGAGGTGGCCGCCGAGCAAGCCGATATCGTCGCGCAGCGGGCCGCGCTGGCGGAACAGAAAAGCAAGGTCGACGGCACCCTGAAAAGCCTCGCCGCACTGAAACAGAATGCCGCCGACCTGATCACGCAAATCGCCGGCATCCGCCGCACGCTACTGGAAAGCGAACTGACCCTGAGCACACGCAGCGTGTTGAGTCCGCAGTTCTGGGCGCCACTGATCAATCCAAGCGAGGACGACCGCGAGCGGCTGCGACTGTTCGTCGAGCAGGTGGGCGACGTCTGGGCCACGGTCTGGGCGCCGGGCGAGCGTTTTTACACCTGCGTGCTGGTGCTGCTGGCGTTGCTCGTCTGGACCTTTGGCCGGCGTCTGGCTGAGCGCGGGCTCACCTGGTTCTGTATTCACCGCGTGGCAGAGGGCCGCTTGCGCCGCAGTGCCTTGGCATTCGCCTCAGCTCTCGCGACCTTCATCACCACCGCCATCGCCCTGAAACTCCTGTTCTACGCCTGCACCCGCCACGATGCCCTGCCGCCGGTGCTGGAAACCTTTTCCGAAGAGTTCGAAAAAGTCGTCTATGCCTGCGTGCTGATCACCGGGCTCAGCCGTGCATTGCTTTCCACCGAGCACCCTTCGTGGCGCCTGCCGGCAATTGCCGATCCGGTGGCACTGGCCCTCAAGCCTTATCCGCGAATCCTCGCCTGCGCGTTGCTGGTGCTGGTGACGCTGGTGCAGGTCGCCAATGCCACGGGCATGAGCAGTCACATCGTGATGGCCGGGCGCGGCGTGATTTCCATGGTGGTGCTGGCGATCATCGGCACGATGCTGTTGCGCGTCGGCAAAGTGCGCAAGGCCTTGATCGCCGCCAACGACGCTTCGGCGACGAACAGCGTGTTCGCCGGGCTGATCTACAGCGTCGCCAGCGTCTCGATGTTTGTGACCGCCATTGCCCTGCTTGCCGGCTATGTTTCGCTGGCGCGGTTCATCAGTTATGAACTGGTGTGGAGCTACGTCGTGCTGTCGGGTTTCTATTTGCTCATTCAGTTGGTCAAGGACGCCTGTGAACACCTGTTTTCACCGAAACACGCGAGCGGCCAGGCGCTCAAGCAATTGCTCGGGGTCAGCGATCGACGCCTTGAGCAAACGTCGATCCTGTTGTCCGGCGTCAGCCGCGCCGGCCTGATGCTGATGGCGCTGATTTCGTTGTTTGTCGGCGGCATCGGCACCACGCTCGGCCAACTGGTCACCAACATCATGTCGATTCTTGGCGGCGCCGGTTTGCGCAAGCTGAATATCGTCCCCGGGCACCTGCTCAATGCGCTGCTGGCGCTGCTGATCGGTATCTGGCTAATCCGTACATTGAGCCGCTGGCTCGACAACGAATTCCTGCCCAAGACCGACATGGACCCGGGCATGTGCGCGTCGCTGAGCACGCTGTTTTCCAATATCGGCTACGCCTTTGTGATTCTGCTGACGCTGTCGTCGCTGGGCGTGCAGTGGACCAATCTGGCGTGGATCGTCAGTGCGCTGTCAGTGGGTATCGGCTTCGGCTTGCAGGAGATCGTCAAGAACTTCGTCTCCGGCCTGATTCTGCTCACCGAGCGCCCGGTCAAGGTCGGCGACCTGATCAGCATCAGCGGTGTCGAGGGCGACATCCGCCGGATCAACGTGCGCGCCACGGAAATCCAGCTCAGCGACCGCTCGATCGTGATCGTGCCCAACTCGCAACTGATCTCGCAGAACCTGCGCAACGTTACCCTCGGCGGCAGTGCTCAGGGCGTGGCATCGCTGGAGCTGGTGTTTCCGCTGGATATCGATCCTGAGCAGGTCAAACAACTGCTGCTGGATGCGTATCACGAGAACGAAACCATCCTCGATAAACCGGCGCCATTCGTGCGTTTCAGCAAGTTGTCGCCGGACGGCATAACCCTCACGGTCACCGGCTATGTGGGCAGCCCGAGGATTGTCGGGCTGACCAAGAGCGATTTGTTGTTTGAAGTGTTGAAGCGGTTGGGCGCGGCGGGGATTGCGCTGGCGAAGCCGCCAGCGGCGTGATCCGGTTAGCGCTTGCCCGAGTTGTCGATGCGGGCCGTGCTGCTGCGTGGCGTCAGCTCGAACGGCAGGACGACATGCCTTTCTGCCAGCGGCCGTTTTTCGATCAGGGCAATCAACATCTCGACCGCCTTGGCCCCGAAGGCCTCGGCTGGTTGCGAGATGGTGGTCAGCGGCGGATCGCAGTATTGCGCCATGGGAATGTCGTCGAAGCCGACCAGAGAAATGTCCTCAGGCACACGCAGCCCCGCTTGCCGGATGCGCTTGAGTGCGCCGATGGCCATTTCATCGTTTTCACAGAACAGCGCACTCGGTCGCTCGGCCAATGCGAGCATCTTTTGCGCGCCGGCAAAACCGGCCTCGAGGCTGAAATTGCCATGGCAGATCAGTGCTTCATCGATGGCAATCCCGGCTTCGCGCAATGCCGCTTCGTAACCCGCCAGTCGATCCAGGGTCAGCGGGCTGTTTTTCGAGCCCTTGATCAGGCCGATGCGTCGGTGTCCCAGGGCGATCAGGTGGTCGGTCATGGCTTTGGCGGCGGCGACGTTGTCCAGGCTGATGGTTGGATAACGCCCGGCCTTGAGCACTTCGCAGGCGTTCACGATCGGCGGCACATCGGCGTCGGCCGGAGCGTTTTCGAAAGGATCGTAGGCGCGCAACTGAATCACCCCGTCGGCCTGATAGGCGTACACCAGCTCGGCGAATTGCCGCTCCAGTTCTTCCCGGCCCTGAGTGTCGCAGAGCAGCAAGCGATAGCCAGCCGCCTGCGCCGCTTGCTGCGCACCGCTGATGACCCGGGCAAAAAAGGTGTTGGCGATGGTCGGCACCAGAATCACCAGATTGCCGGTGCGCCGCGAGCGGAACTGCACGGCCATCAGGTTCGGCCGATAGCCGGCCTGTTCCACGGCGGCCATGACGCGCTCACGGGTTGGCGCGAGCACGCGCTCAGGGGACTTCAACGTCCTCGACACTGTCGCCACGGAAACGCCAGCCAGCCGAGCCACTTCGCGGATATTGGACAAAACCACCTCGTTGTTTCATGCCGATCAGGCGCGGAGCTTACCGCAGGCAACGAGCGATCGAAACGCTGTCGATCATCCGCTGCCATTTGACACCCGGCTATTTCACGCCTAGATTTCGCCCACGATGTAACCGGTTACATCGCTCATCAGCATTGCATCCAGCTACCGAGACGACCGCCATGTACGCTGCCGCAAAAAAAACAAGAATGGGTTTTGTCGGAGGCGGTGAAGGTTCATTTATCGCCCGCGCCCACCGGCAAGCCGCCGGCCTCGACGGACGCTTCGAACTGGTCTGTGGCGCGTTCAGCCGCGACTCGGAGAATAATCAGCGCACCGCTGCGACCCTGGGAGTGTCCGCCGAACGTTGTTACGACGATTGGCAAACCCTGCTTACCCGCGAGGCCGCCCTGCCCGCCGAGCAACGCATGCAACTGCTGGTCATCGTCACCCCCAATCATCTGCACGCACCGATTGCCCGTGAGGCATTGAGCGCCGGTTTTCACGTGTTCAGCGAGAAACCCGCGGCGCTGAACCTCGCCGAGGTGCAGGCGCTGCATTCGGTGGTGATCAACAGCCAGCGAATTTACGGGCTGGCGCACACCTACCTGGGTTACGCGATGGTCTGGCAGGCCCGCGAAATGGTCGCCAGCGGCGTGCTCGGGCACGTGCGCAAAGTCATCGTCGAGTACCCGCAAGGCTGGCTCAGCACCGATGTCGCCGGGCAAGGCAACAAGCAGGCCGGCTGGCGCGACGATCCGGCGCAATCCGGGATCGGCGGCTGCATTGGCGACATCGGCACCCATGCGTTTTCCCTCGCCGAGTTCGTTGCCGGCCAGTCGATCCAGTTCATCAGCGCAATGCTCGGTTCGCATGTCGAGGGTCGGCAACTGGATGACGATGTGGCGATGCTGTTCAAAATGAGCGACGGCGCCAGTGGTGTATTGCTCGCCAGCCAGGTCTGCGCCGGTGAGGAAAACCCGCTGAAGATCCGCGTCTACGGTGACAAGGGTGGGCTGGAATGGCGTCAGGAAGAGCCGGCCAGTCTGATTCATCGACCGTTGAATGAACCGATGCGTATTCTGCGATCCGGAGTCGGTCAGCCGTGGTTGTGTGACGCTGCCAGTCAGCGCATGCGCCTGCCCGCCGGGCATCCCGAGGGTTATCTGGAAGCGATGGCCAACCTGTACGGCGATCTCGCCGAGGCGATTGTTCAAGGCGTCGAAGGCCATCAGGCCCCGGGCATACCGGGCATCGAGACCGGCCTGCGCGGCATGGCCTTCATTGAAACCGCCATCGCCAATCACCTTGGCAATGAAAAGTGGAGCGAGATACCCGGCCCACTGACAGGAGCCCAGCACAATGAACAGTGATCAGCAAAATTTGACTGGCCTGAAAGGTCCGGGGATTTTCCTCGCGCAATTCATCGCCGACGAAGCGCCTTTCGACTCCCTCGCCAACATCGCCGAGTGGGCAGCCTCGCAAGGCTATAAAGCCATTCAGGTACCGACCCTCGGCACGCGGTTCATCGATTTGCAGCGCGCCGCTGAAAGCCAGGATTACTGCGACGAACTCATCGCCGTCTGCGCCCGCGCCGGTGTGGTGATCAGTGAGCTGTCGACGCACCTGCAAGGGCAATTGGTCGCTGTGCATCCGGCGTTCGACAGTCTGTTCGACGACTTCGCCCCGCCAGCGCTGCGCGGCAAGCCGCAGGAGCGCACCGAGTGGGCCATCGAGCAGTTGAAACTGGCGGCCCGTGCCAGCCAGCGTCTCGGACTCAAGGCCCATGCGACCTTCTCCGGCGCCCTGCTCTGGCCCTACGTCTATCCATGGCCGCAACGTCCGGCCGGTTTGGTCGAGCAAGGTTTCGCCGAACTGGGCAAGCGCTGGCTGCCGATCCTCGATTGCTTCGAAGAGGCCGGCGTTGATCTGTGCTACGAAATCCATCCCGGCGAAGACTTGCATGACGGCGCGTCGTTCGAGCAGTTTCTTGAGGCGGTGAATCATCACCCCCGCGCCGCAATTCTCTATGATCCGAGCCACCTGCTGCTGCAGCAAATGGATTACCTCGGCTTCATCGACCGTTACCACCAACGCATCCGCATGTTCCACGTCAAGGATGCCGAGTTCCGCCCCGATGCGCGCTCCGGCGTCTACGGCGGCTATCAGGGCTGGGTCGAGCGTCCCGGGCGCTTCCGCTCGCTGGGCGACGGCCAGATCGATTTCAAATCGATCTTCAGCAAATTGTGCCAATACGACTTCAACGGCTGGGCCGTGCTGGAGTGGGAATGCTGCCTGAAAGACTCTGCACAGGGCGCGGCGGAAGGCGCGGCGTTCATCGAGCGACACATGATCCGCAAGACCGCCAAGGCCTTCGACGATTTCGCCGGGGTCAGCGCCGATGCCGCTTCCAACCGGCGCCTGCTCGGCCTGACCGACGACTGATTCATCCGCGTTACCGACATAAAAACAATACGGTGATCTGAAATGAACGTAATGAATGCGCGACTGAGCGTGATGATGTTTTTGCAGTTCTTTATCTGGGGCGGCTGGTTCGTCACCCTCGGCACTTTTCTGGCCACCACGCTCGCTGCCAACGGCGGCCAGGTCGGTATGGCCTTCGCCACGCAATCATGGGGTGCGATTCTGGCGCCGTTTGTCATTGGCTTGATTGCCGACCGGTTTTTCAATGCCGAACGCATTCTGGCGGTGCTCCATCTGCTGGGCGCGGTGCTGCTCTATCAGCTCTATCGCGCGGCAGACTTCAGCGCGTTTTATCCCTATGTGCTCGCCTACATGATGGTCTACATGCCGACATTGGCGCTGGTGAACGCCGTGGCGTTCCGCCAGATCAAAGACCCGGCGCTGGAGTTCTCGCGCATTCGCGTATGGGGCACAGTGGGCTGGATTGTCGCCGGTGTGGTGATCAGCTTCGTGTTCGCCTGGGACTCGCAGCAAAGCATCGCGGCGGGAGGCTTGCGCAATACGTTCCTGATGTCCGCCGTCGCATCACTGCTGTTGGGGCTTTACAGCTTCAGTCTGCCGAACACCGCGCCGCTGAAAACCGCAGCCGGCTCATCAAGCCTGAAGCAGATGCTCGGCGTCGATGCGTGGGGTTTGCTCAAGGATCGCAGCTATCTGGTGTTCTTTCTCGCCTCGATCCTGATCTGCATTCCGCTGGCCTTCTATTACCAGAACGCCAACCCGTTTCTCGCGGAGATCGGCGTGACCAACCCGACAGCGAAGATGGCCATCGGTCAGGTGTCGGAAGTGCTGTTCATGTTGCTGTTGCCGCTGTTCATCCATCGTTTCGGCATCAAGATCGCCCTGCTGGTCGGCATGGCTGCCTGGGCGTTGCGTTACGTGCTGTTTGCCTTCGGCAATAACGACGATCAGGCATTCATGCTGCTGATCGGCATTGCCCTGCACGGCGTGTGCTATGACTTCTTCTTCGTGTCCGGGCAGATCTACACCGATGCAAAAGCACCGGAACGCTTCCGCAGTTCGGCGCAAGGTCTGATCACCTTGGCCACGTACGGGTTGGGCATGTTGATTGGCTTCTGGATTGCGGGACGGATTACTGACCACTTCACTTCGAGTGCGGGCCATGACTGGAGAAGTATCTGGCTATTTCCAGCCGGTTTTTCCGTGGCGGTGCTGCTGTGTTTCTGGGCGACGTTCAAGGGCCGCGATCGGGACAAGGCTGTGTTGCCGAGTGCGGTTTAGAGCAGAGTTGTAATGCATGAATAGAACGAATGCCGCCTGTGGTTTAGGCGGCATTCGCTATCGATGCTCATGGTTGCGCTCAAGCGGTGCGACGTTCGAGCAGACGGTCTGCGCCACCTTCGGCAACCCGATTGCCTTGCAGATGATCGGAGCCATCAGAGGCCACTGCATCGCTGAACAGTGGATCGGTTTCGGTGGCGGCAACTGCGTCGCTGAATAGCGGGTCGGTTTCGGTGGCGGCTACTGCGTCGCTGAACAGACGATCAGTTTGAGTAGCGGCCACCGCGTCGCTGAACAGTGGGTCGGTTTCGGTGGCGGCGAAGGCATTCAGTGCAAAAACCGAGAAAGCGATACCGAGGATAGTCTGGCGTTTCATGATGATGTGCTCCGAGGTGCAGTGGTTAGGTATGGAGCCGATCTTACGCTGCACCGTGGATATGGGAACTTCATTGACTTAATGGTTGTTATTGACGCAATCAATGATGAGTTGAGTAAAAGCAGCTGCTTACCTAACCGTTAAGCTGGTGCTTACGCGTCCAGACGAAACGCCCTACAAAGTCTAAAGCACAAAACTGACAAATCGTATTTCTGACAGCTTTACGCAAGCAAAAAAAAGACCCGAATCGATCGAAACCGAAACGGGTCTTTCCCACTCAGACGACCCTTATTTCAAGTCGTCAAAGTGATCTCGCAGGAACTCGTAAAAGCGCAAAGCTTTCAACAATCTCCATACAAGGCTCAGCGTACGCAGCAAAAGCTTCATACGTTTTGGCCTCCAGGGCTGGCGGCCAAACCTCCAGCAAACTTACCGGACCATGCGTGCCTTCAGCCTACATGTTGGTGTAGCTAGTGAGGCGGCCAGTTGAAATCCCTCCGAGACATCATTCCGGCGCGGGTGCGAATCCGCGTCAGAGGGCGTGAAACCTTTTGCGCCCCCCAGCCAAACCTCACTGCTCTACCAACAAGATGAGCGTGGGCATCTTAACGCAGAAATCAGAAGAGAAAACCCGAGTAACCAAGGTTATCCTGCGGCTACGCCTGAACCTTTGTAAAATCGTATTTCTGACAATGTTTATTGACAGATCTGAATTCAGTTGCATGCGCTGGCCGCTCCGAAAAAACCTCCCACATCACGCTAAACCTACGTTGCACTGACGGGAGAAACTCAATACCATGCGCGGACATGTTGGTGTGGCTAGTGAAGCACATGGCCTCGGCTCCAAACCGAGGATTGAAAAACCGCCCCGCGAAGGCGGTTTTTTTTCGTCTGTGTTTTCTGGTCCCCCTCCCATCCAAGGCACATTGCCTGACTCGATCCCCCTGCGCCCCTGCACAAATCTTCTAAACACTCTTCTCCCCCACGCGGTATTTTAGAAACGCCCCTGCTCAACCGCCCTATGGAATCGTCCCATGGACAAACGCAACTGGATCTCTCTCTCCCAGGATGTCGATACCGGGATCGAGTCGATTCGTGCGCATTTCCGTGGGCATGCCTACGATCCGCACTGGCATGACAGCTTTCTCGTCGGCGTTACCGAGCAAGGCGTCCAGCAATTCAACTGTCGCCGGGTGCGTCATCGCAGTACGCCGGGGCATGTGTTTCTGCTCGAGCCGGGAGAAATCCACGATGGCCATGCGCCGACCGAGGACGGCTTTACCTATTCGATGCTGTATCTGGATCCGCACTGGCTGGAGCGCGAACTGCACGCGCTGTTCGAAGAGGCGCCCGCCGACAGTCAGCCAGGCTTTGCCGACACCCTGAGCCACGATCCGCGCCTGTCGACTGCGATCGTGCAAGCCTTCCACGCGTTACATGACGGCGATCTGCGCATCGTCCGGCAGACTGCGCTGGATGGCCTGCTGGCGTCCCTCACCCGCCACCTCGACTGGCGCAAGCGTCAGGACTTCGATCCGCGCCTGCCACTGGTTGCGCAGGTTGCGCGCGACTATCTGCATGCCCACACCTACGAAGACATCGGCCTCGACGACCTAGCGCAAGCCTGTGGTGTCGATCGTTTTCGCTTGACCCGCGCGTTCAAGGCCGCTTTCGGTCTGGCACCCCACGCTTACCTGATCCAGTTGCGCCTGGCCAAGGCGCGGCAATTGCTCGCACGCGGCGAGACGCCAGCGCAGGTGGCCAGCGTGCTTGGTTTTGCCGACCAGAGTCACCTCGGTCGCTGGTTCCGCCGCGCCTATCAATTGACCCCTGCGGACTACCGCAAACGCTGCTCAAATCTTCCAGACTGACGCCCTCCGCCTGACGATCATGGTGTCCTGTTTCGACTTTCAGGAATTTGCACCATGGCTTCTTTACTGCCCTTTCTACTATTTGCTTTCGTTGCCTCGATCACGCCGGGGCCGACCAATATTCTGGTGTTGAGCCACAGTTCGCGGCGCGGATTGACCGCCACGCTGCCGATCATTTTTGGCGCCTGTGCGGCGGCCGCGTTGATCGTGCTGGTGGTCGGTCTCGGTGCTGGCGAAACCCTGTTGCGCTTTCCGCGCGTGCAGCAAGCGATGGCCTGGGCTGGCGTGCTCTGGTTGAGCTGGCTGGCGGGGCAGATCTTTCGCAGCCCGCCGCCATCCCTGGACCCGAAATCGCAGGAACAAAGCTTGAGCGTATTCGGCGCGGCGCTGCTGCAACTGGTCAACCCCAAGGTATGGATGATGGCCGTGGCGGTGGTCAGCGTATTCGTCGGCGGCGGCGACAAGACGTTGCGCCTGTTGGTGTTGTCGCTGGCGTTTCTGCTGGTGTCGTTGCCGTGCATGACGCTCTGGGCACTTCTCGGCGTTGGCAGCGCGCGGTTGCTCAGCTCACCGCAAGCGTTCAAGCGCATGAACGCGGCACTGGCCCTTCTTCTGCTGCTCTCGGCCTGGCTGGCCGTGTTGGTCTAATGCCCGGTGGCTTGCCGGTATTCGCGCGGTGTAAACCCGGTCGAGGCTTTGAACTGACGGGTGAAAGCGCTGTGATCGGTGTAGCCGCATTGCAGCGCAACCTCGGTAATCGGCAAGTCGCTGTGCAGCAATCGATGCGCGTGTTCCAGGCGGACTTTCTGAATCATCTGCCGTGGTGTCAGGTGGAAAACGCGTTTGCAATAGCGCTCCAGTTGCGCCACGGATATCCCGGCGATCCGCGTCAGTTCACCCAGCGTCACCCGCCGGTTGAAATTGCCGCGAATGTATTCATCGACCGCCGCCAGGCGCTCGAACGCCGGGTGGGTTTCGCTGGCTGATTGAAGATCCACCGAAATCCCCACCAGGCCGATGATCGTCCCGTCACGGTTGTAGATCGGCCGCTTGTGGGTCAGGCACCAGCCCGGCTCGCGACTGCCATACAGGTGCAGTTCGAGCTGATCCTCCAGCACAAATCCTTCCTCCAGCACCTTGCGATCCTGCTCGGTATAACCCGGACCCAACTGCGCCGGGAACACCTGCGCACTGGTTTTGCCGAGCAACGGGCGCAGGTCCTTCAAGCCACAACGCTGCACCAGCGTACGGTTGGCCAGCACATAGCGCGCTTGCAGATCCTTGATGAAGATCGCCGCATTGGGGATCACATCGAGTATCGGCAACAGCTGCGCGGCACCGGCGACCATCTCTTCGAGGGTCTGCGCACGCAAGCCGTCAGTGCTCTGGCACAGGATCGAAAACGCTGACTGCATCAAACACTTCCCCTCGAGCTGAACCACCGCAAATATCACTCGCCAGCAGATTGCAGCAACGTCGCGGCCCTGTCGAGGCCGCGCATTCATCGGCGCCATTGTGCTGAATTCGTCATCGATCCCGGCATAAAACATCAATCGCCGCCACTGCCGAGCGGTGCAAAGTCTGCTCGTCCCCGTGACACAACTGCCTATCCAATAACTCACAAGAAGGCGATGCCATGTCAGGCCAAGGCAAGTTCAAAAAACAGCTTTCATTGATCGACCTCACCTTTATCGGACTCGGCGCGATCTTCGGCTCCGGCTGGTTGTTCGCCGCCAGCCACGTCTCGGCGATTGCCGGTCCGGCGGGGATTTTTTCCTGGTTGCTGGGCGGTTTCGCCGTGTTGCTGCTGGGCATCGTCTACTGCGAACTGGGCGCGGCATTACCCCGTGCCGGCGGCGTGGTGCGCTACCCGGTTTATTCCCACGGCCCGCTGCTCGGCTACCTGATGGGCTTCATTACGCTGATTGCGTTTTCCAGTCTGGTGGCGATCGAAGTGGTCGCCTCGCGCCAATACGCGGCGGCGTGGTTTCCCGGCTTGACCAAGGCTGGCAGTGGCGATCCGACCATCCTCGGCTGGCTGGTGCAGTTCGGCCTGCTCTGCGTGTTTTTCCTGCTCAACTACCGCAGCGTGAAGACCTTCGCCAAGGCCAACAATCTGGTCAGCGTGTTCAAATTCATCGTGCCGCTGCTGGTGATCGGCGTGCTGTTCACCTTCTTCAAACCGGAGAACTTTCAGGTTCAGGGATTCGCTCCATTCGGCCTGTCCGGTGTGGAGATGGCGGTCTCTGCCGGGGGGATCATCTTTGCCTACCTGGGCCTGACGCCAATCATTTCCGTGGCCAGCGAAGTGAAAAATCCACAGCGCACCATTCCCATCGCGCTGATTCTCTCGGTGCTGCTGTCGACCTTGATCTACGTGCTGCTGCAAATGGCTTTTCTCGGCAGCATCCCGACGGAGATGCTCGCCAACGGCTGGGCCGGTATCAGCAAGGAATTCGCCCTGCCCTATCGCGACATCGCCCTGGCGCTCGGTGTGGGCTGGCTGGCGTATCTGGTGGTCGCCGATGCGGTGATCTCGCCGAGCGGCTGCGGCAATATCTACATGAACGCCACGCCGCGAGTGATCTACGGCTGGGCGCAGACCGGCACCTTCTTCAAGGTCTTCACCCACATCGATGAAAAGTCCGGCATCCCGCGTCCGGCGCTGTGGCTGACTTTCGCCCTGTCGGTGTTCTGGACCTTGCCGTTTCCATCGTGGGAAGCGCTGATCAACGTGGTCTCCGCCGCGCTGGTGTTGAGCTATGCGGTGGCGCCGGTGTCGGTTGCGGCGTTGCGGCGCAATGCGCCGGACATGCCGCGCCCGTTTCGGGTCAGGAGCATGGGCCTGCTTGGGCCGGTGTCGTTCATCATCGCCGCGCTGATCGTCTACTGGTCGGGCTGGAACACCGTGTCGTGGCTGCTCGGCCTGCAGATCCTGATGTTTGTCATCTACCTGTTCTGTGGCCGCTTTGTGCCCACCGCCCATCTGAGTCTGGCGCGTCAGGTGCGTTCATCGGCGTGGCTGATCGCCTTCTACGCGGTGACCATCGTGCTGTCGAAACTCGGCACCTTCGGTGGCCTGGGCATCCTCGCCCATCCGTTCGACACGATCGTCGTCGCCGCTTGCGCCACCGGCATTTACTACTGGGGTGCAGCAACCGGCGTGCCTGCCCATCTGCTGCGCCTGGACGACGAGGACGAAGAAAGCGAAAGCCCTGCGCCCTCGTCCACCGTCACCGCCCGCCCTGCCGGCGCCTACTGAAATCATCCAACGGGATCTCTTCATGAAACGAGTACACGTCATTGATTCCCACACCGGCGGCGAACCGACACGGCTGGTGATGAGCGGCTTTCCCGAGCTGTCCGGCAAAACCATGGTCGAGAAACGCGATGCCTTGCGCAACCAGCATGACAAGTGGCGCCGCGCCTGTCTGCTCGAGCCGCGTGGCAACGATGTGCTGGTCGGCGCGCTGTATTGCCCGCCGGTCTCGCCTGATGCCACCTGCGGGGTGATCTTCTTCAACAACGCCGGATACCTGGGCATGTGCGGCCACGGCACCATCGGCCTGATCAATTCGTTGCAGCATCTGGGGAAAATCCAGCCGGGCGTGCACAAGATCGACACACCGGTGGGGCAAGTCAGCGCGACGCTGCACGACGATGGCTCGGTCACTCTGGGCAACGTGCCCGCCTACCGTTATCGCAAACAGGTGCCAGTGGACGTGCCCGGTTTTGGTCGCGTAGTCGGTGATATCGCCTATGGCGGCAACTGGTTTTTTCTGGTTTCCGAGCATGGCCAGACATTGACCATGGACAACGTCGAACACCTGACCGCGTACACCTGGGCGATGCTCAAGGCGCTGGAAGATCAGGGCATCTTCGGCGAAGACAGTGCGGTCATCGACCACATCGAATTGTTCGCCGATGACGATCAGGCCGACAGCCGCAACTTCGTCATGTGCCCCGGCAAAGCCTATGACCGCTCACCGTGCGGCACCGGCACCAGCGCCAAACTTGCCTGCCTGGCAGCCGACGACAAGCTGCAACCGGGCGCACCGTGGATCCAGGCGAGCATCACCGGCAGCCAGTTCGAAGGCCGCTTCGAATGGGAAGGTGAACGCGTTCGCCCGTTCATCACCGGCCGCGCCTACATGACCGCCGACAGCACCTTGCTGATCGACGAAACCGACCCGTTCGCGTGGGGCATCTGAACCGCCACGCCGATTTTTCACCTCGAATCAAACGAAATGCCAAGGAGTTGAACCATGAGCGACAACATCTTCACCGGTTGCATGCCGGCCCTGATGACCCCGTGCACCGCCCAGCGCAAACCGGACTTCGATGCGCTGGTGAGCAAGGGGCGCGAGCTGATTGATATCGGCATGAGCGCTGTGGTCTATTGCGGCTCGATGGGCGACTGGCCGCTGCTGACTGAAGCCGAGCGTCAGGAAGGCGTGGCGCGCCTGGTCGCTGCCGGGGTGCCGACCATCGTCGGCACTGGTGCAGTGAATACCCGTGAAGCGGTTTCCCACGCAGCGCATGCGGCGAAAGTCGGCGCGCAAGGCTTGATGGTCATTCCGCGCGTGCTGTCACGTGGCGCTTCAGCCACCGCGCAAAAGGCCCACTTCGCCGCCATCCTGCAAGCCGCGCCGAACTTGCCGGCGGTGATCTACAACAGCCCTTACTACGGCTTCGCCACCCGCGCCGATCTGTTTTTTGAACTGCGTCGCGAATACCCGAACCTGATCGGCTTCAAGGAATTCGGCGGCGGCGCGGACCTGCGCTACGCGGCTGAGAACATCACCTCCAAGGACGATGACGTGACCCTGATGGTCGGTGTCGACACGCAAGTGGTGCACGGCTTCGTCAACTGCAACGCCACCGGCGCCATCACCGGTATCGGCAACGCCCTTCCTCGCGAAGTGCTGCAACTGGTCGCGCTGAGCAAGCAGGCCGCGCAAGGCGATGCCAAGGCCCGACGTCAGGCGCGGGAGCTGGAATCGGCATTGGCAGTGCTGTCATCGTTCGACGAAGGCTGTGATCTGGTGCTGTATTACAAGCACTTGATGGTGCTCAACGGCGACAAGGAATACACCCTGCACTTCAACGAAACAGACGTGCTGAGCGACTCGCAACGGCGCTATGCCGAGAAGCAGTATTCGCTGTTCCGTCACTGGTACGAGAACTGGTCTGCCGAACAGAACTTCGCCTGACCACCACCTGCTGCGAGTCATCACGATTCGCGGCAGGCCTCGCTCATTTCACAGGAAGACACCATGACTCTGACGGGCAACATGCTGATCGGCCAACAATCCGTGACGGGCCATCGTCCGGCCGTTCGCGGGATCGATCCGGCGACCAACCAGGCACTTGAACCGCAGTATGCCGGGGCGTCAGCCGAACAAGTGGAACAGGCCTGCGCCCTGGCCTGGGCAGCACAAGACGAATATCGCGAAACCAGCCTGAGCACCCGTGCGGCATTTCTCGAAAGCATTGCCGAGCACATCGAAAACCTTGGCGATGAACTGATCGAACGCGCCCACGCCGAAACCGGTTTGCCGCCTGCACGCCTTCAGGGCGAACGTGGCCGCACCTGCTCGCAATTGCGCCTGTTCGCCCGTACGGTGCGCGCGGGTGAATGGCTGGATGTGCGCGTCGACAGTGCGCAACCGCAACGCCAGCCACTGCCGCGCTCCGACCTGCGCCAGCGGCAGATTGCCTTGGGGCCGGTCGCGGTGTTTGGTGCGAGCAACTTTCCCCTGGCATTTTCCGTGGCCGGTGGCGACACCGCTGCGGCATTGGCGGCTGGTTGCCCGGTGATCGTCAAGGCGCACAGCGCGCATCCCGGCACCAGCGAACTGGTCGGCCGCGCAGTCGCGCAAGCGGTCAGGGCCTGCGCTCTGCCCGAAGGCGTGTTTTCCTTGTTGTTCGATTCGGGGTACGAAGTGGGTATCGCACTGGTCAGCGACTGGCGCATCAAAGCCGCTGGTTTCACCGGCTCGCGGGCTGGTGGACTGGCCTTGATCAAAGCCGCGCAAGCGCGGCCCGAGCCGATTCCGGTGTATGCGGAAATGAGCTCGATCAACCCGGTAGTGCTGTTTCCCGCCGCGCTGGAAAATCGGGCGCAGGCGTTGGCCGAAGGATTTGTCGCGTCGCTGACACTGGGCGCCGGGCAGTTCTGCACCAGCCCGGGATTGTTGATTGCCCGCAAAGGCCCGGCGCTCGACGGGTTCCTCGGCGCGATAGCGGAACTGATCCCTCGCAGCGCGGCGCAAACCATGCTCACGCCCGGCATCTTCGGCGCCTATCAAGCAGGCGTGACCGCTCTGCAAGACAATCCCCGTGCGCGTGCGGTAGCGGTTGGCCAAGTCGGCGGCGGCCCGAATCAGTGTCAGACGCATGTCTTCAGCACCGATGCAGCGGATTTTCTTGCCGATCGAAGCTTGCAAGCCGAGGTCTTCGGCGCGACAGCGCTGATCGTGCAATGCAGCAGTGACGAAGAAATCCGTCAAGTCTGCGCCCATCTCGAAGGTCAACTGACCGCGACATTGCACATGGACGACGCCGACCTTGCACTGGCGCGCGCGTTGCTGCCAACCCTCGAGCGCAAGGCGGGGCGCTTGCTGGTCAATGGCTGGCCGACCGGCGTGGAAGTCTGCGATGCGATGGTGCATGGCGGGCCTTACCCGGCGACCTCGGATGCGCGCAGCACCTCGGTGGGCACTGCGGCGATCCTGCGTTTCCTGCGGCCGGTGTGCTATCAGGATTTCCCCGACAGCCTGCTGCCGACGGCGCTGCAACAGACCAATCCGCTAAACCTTCGGCGCTTGCTCGATGGCCAACGGGAAGCGACACACCATGGCGAATAACCCTTCGCACGACATCGCGGTGGTCGGCGCGGGGATCATCGGCGTCGCTTGCGCACTGCGCCTGGCCCGCCAGGGTTTGCGCGTGGTGGTCATCGATCAGCAGGAACCGGGGCATGGCGCTTCGTTCGGCAACGCCGGGCATCTGGCCACCGAGCAAGTCTTTCCTATCGCTGACGTGTCGATCCTCAAGCGCCTGCCGGCCATGTTGATGGACCCGATGGGGCCGCTACGCCTGGACTGGAAGTACCTGCCGCGCGCCCTGCCGTGGTTCACCCGCTTGCTGCTGAATCTGCGGCCTGAACCTTTTCAGAAAACCGTCGCCGGCCTGCGCGCGCTCAACGAAAGCAGCCTCGACGCGTGGCAGCGCTTGCTCAGCGATATCCAGCGCACCGATCTGCTCAAGGTTGACGGCTCGTTACTGGTCTTCGAAAAACCTGAATCCCGGCAGGCCATCGAAGCCTTGCAGGCGCGACTGCATCAGCAGCAGGTGCCGGTGGACTACTGGCAGGCGGGGGCGATCCGCGAAACGGCGCCGCAGCTCAGCGAACAGATTCGGGGCGGACTGTTTTTCCCGCGAACCGGGCATTTCCTTGACCCCTATCGGGTGGTTCGTGCACTGGTCGAGGCGGCGCGCAGCAGCGGCGTGAGTTTTCTCCAGCAGCAGGTTCAGGGCGGCTACGTGCAGGAAAACGGCGTTTTATTTATAACGGGCAACGGCGGTGTGACGGCCAGCCGCGTGTTACTGGCCTGCGGTGCGCATTCGGCGAAACTGACTGCCGCGCTGACCGGCAAGCAAGTACCACTGGACACCGAACGTGGCTATCACCTGATGCTGCCGCACGAGCATGATCGCCTGCCCTTCCCCGTCACCTCGCTGGAACGCAAATTCATCATGACGCCGATGCGCGATGGGCTGCGCCTGGCCGGCACGGTCGAATTCGCCGGGTTGGAGCGGCCGGCGAACATGGCGCGCGCCTGGCAGTTGCAGCGTTTGAGCCAAGGCCTGTTTCGCAAGGATCTGAACGCTGATGGCGCGACACCGTGGATGGGCTTTCGCCCGTCGCTGCCGGATTCCCTGCCGGTGATCGATCAGGTTTGCGACGGCAAGGTCTTGCTTGCCTTCGGTCATCAGCATCTGGGCCTGACTCAAGCGGCGCTGACGGCGGAATTGATCGGGCAGATGGTCTCAGGCGCCGCTCTCGCGTTGCCAAATGTCGATGCCTACCGACTGGCACGTTTCTAAGCGTGCTTCAGCGCGTCGCCGTGATGCATGGCCAAGTGGCCGGTCTTGTCGCTCTTGACCTCGTATTGCGGCGCGTCTTTCGAGGCTGGCCGGTGGCGGCCCATGAACTCGGTGTCGCGGGTGTGCACCTTGACCACTTTGCCGTGAATCTCGCCGGCCTCGGAATTCCAGCGCACCGTATCGCCGACTTTGAATGAGCTGCTCATCATTGCGTCCTCGCCTCTGGCTGTTGGTTTATGGAGCCGCGCGCGTCGGAGAAATTCCGCTTTTTTGCGAGGCGACCGAAGGCAGGCAAAAAAATCGAACGGCGAAAATCGCCCGCACCTCCAACCTGCACAAGCCGTAGAAAACGGCCATGACGAGGTGTGAGATGAATAACGATCAAGGCAAGCAAGGTGACGATCCGCTCCCAACCACGCCCGACCCGCTGAGTCCGGGGCGTACCGAGGTCGATCCGATGAAGGAACGCGGCATCGACGAACTGCCCGACAACGAAGGCGAAATCCCGCTGGATGATGACAGTACCGGGCTGGATCCGGAGCGCGTACGTCAGGAAACCGATAACGCCGAAATGGACGATCAGCCCAATCCGCGTTGAGCCTGAACAGGCAGCCGTCGCCATACGGCTGCCTGTCGGTTGCGCAATCAACAGCAGAATCAGGCAAGCATTTCACAGAAATGCACTACTTCGCGCTCCGACCCAAGCGCAACAATAGGCGTCCGACAACCCCATGGAGGATGCTCACATGCTTGTACAAGCCTACGGCGCCCACGCTGGCGACAAACCTCTTGAGCCCATGCAGATCAACCGCCGCGCCCCGGCGGCGCACGACGTACAGATCGATATCGCCTTCTGCGGCATCTGCCATTCCGACCTGCATCAGGTGCGCGCGGAATGGGCCGGCACGCAATTCCCTTGCGTCCCGGGCCACGAAATCGTCGGCCGCGTCTCGGCGGTCGGCGATCACGTCAAGGACTACAAGGTCGACGATCTGGTCGGTGTCGGCTGCATCGTCGACAGCTGCCAGCACTGCGATGACTGCGAGTCCGGTCTGGAAAACTACTGTGACGGCATGATCGGCACCTACAACTTCCCGACCCCGGACGCACCGGGCTGGACCCTCGGCGGTTACTCGCAAAACATCGTCGTGCACGAGCGCTATGTGTTGCGCATCCGTCATCCCGAGGCGCAACTGGCCGCCGTCGCGCCGCTGCTCTGCGCCGGCATTACCACCTACTCGCCGCTGCGCCAGTGGCACGCTGGCCCCGGCAAGAAAGTCGGCGTGGTCGGCATCGGTGGCCTGGGCCACATGGGCATCAAACTGGCCCACGCCATGGGCGCCCATGTCGTCGCATTCACCACTTCCGAATCCAAGCGTGAAGCGGCCAAGGCACTGGGCGCGGACGAAGTGGTGGTGTCGCGCAATGCCGAGGAAATGGCGGCGCACACCAAGAGCTTCGACTTCATCCTCAATACCGTCGCAGCCCCGCACGATCTCGACGCCTTCCTCCTCCTGCTCAAGCGCGACGGCGCGTTGACCCTGGTCGGTGCGCCTGCCTCGCCGCATCCGTCGCCGAACGTGTTCAACCTGATCACCAAGCGGCGCACCATTGCCGGCTCAATGATCGGCGGCATCCCTGAAACCCAGGAAATGCTGGATTTCTGCGCCGAGCACGGCATCGTCTCCGACATCGAGTTGATCCGCGCCGATCAGATCAACGAGTCCTACGAGCGCATGCTCAAGGGCGACGTGAAATACCGCTTCGTCATCGACAACGCAACGCTCGCCGGCTAAGCGCAATCCCCCATCGGCAGCGCAATGCTGCCGATGGTTCGAGTAATTCCATCGCGTAATTGACAGCGCCAGCGTTGCTCGCCAGAGTCGCACCCCTTTTTTCCACCGCAGGGTGAACAGGGGTTTGCGTTGAACCAACAGACATTGTCCATGCGTCTTGAGCGCGTCGCCGCCCATGTGCCGCTCGGCGCGAGACTGGCCGATATCGGCTCCGATCATGCTTACCTGCCGGTGGCCTTGCTGCGCCGGGGCCTGATAACAGCAGCGGTCGCTGGCGAGGTCGCGTTGACGCCGTTCCACGCGGCGCAACGCACTGTCAATGACAACGACCTGCTCGGCCAGATCAGCGTGCGCCTGGCCGATGGTCTGGCGGCAATCAAACCTGACGACGCCATCAGCGCCATCACCCTGTGCGGCATGGGTGGCGAAACCATTCGCGATATTTTCGACAGTGGTAAAGCCCATCTCAGCGGCCACGAACGATTGATCCTGCAGCCCAACGGCGGCGAGCAAGCGCTGCGCCAGTGGTTGATGGATAACAGTTACCGGATCGTTTGCGAAGAAGTGCTGCACGAAAACCGTTTCGACTATGAAATCATCGTTGCCGAGCCAGCCATTGAACCGCTTACTTACAACGCCAGGGAACTGTTTTTCGGACCGCTGCATCTGCAGGCGCGCGGCTCGGCATTTCTGCACAAATGGCAACGCAGGCTCAAGCAGCGGCAAAAGACGTTGGGGCAGTTTACGAGAGCGCAACAGACGTTGCCGGAGGACAAAATTCTTGCGCTGAAGCAAGAGATGCAGTGGATCAGTGAATTGCTCGGGTGACTGTGCCGCCGTCTTCGCGAGCAGGCTCGCTCCCACAGGAAATTGCATTTCTCCTGAGCGAACACAGTCAACTGTGGGAGCGAGCCTGCTCGCGAAAGCGGTGGGTCAAGCTACAGAGCAACCAAGTTGGCCGCAGCCGTCGGAAAAAAAAGCCTGCTGTTAAAAGCAGGCTTTTTCGTGGGTGGTGAACTTACTTCTGCTGCGTCAGCGCCGAGTAGCTGTTCATCAGGTTGCGGTAGTTGGGGATGCGCTGCGACAGCAGATTGCCCAAGCCTTCGATGTCGTTGCGCCAGTCGCGGTGCAGCTCACAGGCTACAGAGAACCAGTTCATCATCTGCGCGCCAGCCTGAGTCATGCGGCTCCATGCGGCTTGCTGCACGGTGGTGTTGAAAGTGCCGGACGCATCAGTCACCACGAACACATCAAAACCTTCCGCCAGCGCCGACAGGGTCGGGAACGCTACACACACATCCGTCACGACACCGGCAATGATGATCTGCTTGCGCCCGGTGGCCTTGATTGCCTTGACGAAGTCTTCGTTGTCCCAGGCATTGATCTGGCCTGGACGAGCGATGTACGGCGCGTCCGGGAACATTTCTTTCAACTCCGGCACCAGCGGACCGTTCGGACCTTGTTCGAAGCTGGTGGTGAGGATGGTTGGCAGGTCGAAGAACTTGGCCAGATCCGCCAGCGCCAGCACGTTGTTCTTGAACTCGTTCGGCGAGAAGTCCTGCACCAGCGAGATCAGACCGGTCTGGTGGTCAACCAGCAGCACGATAGCGTCGTCTTTGTTCAGGCGGTTGTAGGTTGGAGTGGTCATGGTGTGCGTCCCTTTTCAAGTTTGGAGTTTTGTTGTTGCGTTCAAGTTGGGTACAGATTACTGACGCACAGCAAAGGGATAAATCGGCTGAAAAGCGTTTCACCGTCCACCTGAACAGGACAATCGAAAACGGCTCACTCCTAAAAAAGCGCGTGCAGGCCGTTCTGATTAGATACACCGAAGTACAAATGATGTACCTCAGCCCCCATTTATCAACTCCGCGCAACTTCCTAAAGTCCTCTCCAACAGCCACCCGCCATCCTGACGGGCCAGCGACAGAGGAAATCATCATGAGCACATCGAAAAAAGTAGTTGTCATCACCGGCGCCTCGCAAGGCATTGGTGCAGGTCTGGTCGAAGGCTTTCGCGCCCTTGGCCATCAAGTGGTCGCAACCTCGCGCTCGATCAAAGAGTCGAGTGACCCGGATGTGCTGACCGTCGCCGGCGACATTGCCGATCCGCAAACCGCCGAGCGCGTGATTCGCGCCGCCGTCGCCCGCTTCGGTCGCGTCGATACGCTGGTCAACAATGCCGGGATCTTTCTGGCCAAGCCGTTCACCGCTTACAGCCAGGCGGACTATGCCCAGGTCGTGGCGACCAACATGAGCGGCTTCTTCTACATCTCGCAACTGGCCATCGACGAGATGGAAAAACACGGCAACGGCCACGTCGTCAGCGTGACCACCAGCCTGGTCGATCATGCAATCGACGGCGTGCCTTCGGTATTGGCGTCGCTGACCAAGGGCGGCATCAACGCCGCGACCAAATCCCTGGCGATCGAGTACGCCAAGCGTGGCATTCGGGTCAACGCGGTATCGCCGGGCATCATCAAAACGCCGATGCACGCCGAGGAAACCCATCAGGCGCTGGGCAGCCTGCACCCGGTCGGCCACATGGGGGAAATCGACGACATCGTGCAAGCGATCCTCTACCTCGACGGGGCAAATTTCGTCACTGGCGAGATCCTGCATGTCGACGGTGGCCAGAGCGCTGGCCATTGATCGAAACCCTGCAACGCCGCCGGTGGATACCGGCGGCGTCGTTGGTTGTGGTACACAGAGGATGAACGTCCGTCGATCCTCGGTGCGAGCCACAATGAAACGCCATTTTGAAGATTTGCAGTTAGGCAGTATCGAACTGTTCTGCCTGGCCGCCGAAGCCGGCAGCTTCACCGCCGCCGCGCAACTGGCCGGGGTCACGCCCGCTGCGGTGAGCCGGTCGATTCTGCGTCTGGAGCAACGCCTGGGTTCGCGACTGTTCGCCCGTACTACGCGCAGCATTCGCCTCACCGACGCCGGCCGCAGCTTCTTCGAACAATGCAGCCAGGCCCTGACGCAACTGGTCGAAGCGCAGCAGGAAGTCATGGGCGCGCAGACATCGCCGTCGGGGCGACTGCGCATCAGCCTGCCGACCACCTACGGGCATCACCGCATCCTGCCGCTGCTGCCGAAATTTCGCGCGTTGTACCCCGAGGTCACGGTCGACGTGCACTTGGGCAATCGCAATATCGACTTCGTTGAAGAAGGCTACGACCTGGCGATACGCGTACGCGCGCAACCGGACTCGACCCTGATCGCGCGCTTGCTGGAAGACGCCGCCCTGGTGGTGGTCGCCGCCCCCGAATATCTGCATAGAGCCGGCACGCCGCAGACCCTCGACGATCTCATTGCGCATGAGTGCATCCAGTTCGAATTGCCCAGCAGCGGGCGGCGGATTTCCTGGCTGTTTCAGGAAAACGGCCGGGACCTGGAAGTGATTTCCGACGGTGGCTATTCCTGTTCCGACGATGTGCTCGGCGGCGTGACGCTGGCCAAGCACGGCGCCGGGCTGTTTCAGACTTACCGGTTCATCGTCGAGCAGGAACTCGCCGATGGCCGCCTGATTGAAGTGCTGCAGCCGTACGCCGGACGTTCGCGCCCCTACACCCTGCTCTACCCGCACGGCCGCTATGTGCCGCAACGGGTGCGGGCATTTGTGGATTTTCTGCTGGGGTTTCGTGAGGAATGGGCGGAACCCGCGCGCTAAACAGGGCGTCAACCGGTCTGGCGCAGGCGGCTGAGTTCCTTGGACGGCGGGCAGCCGAACTGGCGGTTGTATTCGCGGCTGAACTGCGAAGCGCTTTCGTAGCCGACGCGGTAGCAGGCGCTGGAGACGTCCAGCCCTTCATTGATGATCAGCCGCCGCGCCTCTTGCAGGCGCAGCTGTTTTTGATATTGCAGCGGGCTCATGGCGGTGACGGCTTTGAAGCGGTGATGCAGCGCCGAATTGCTCAGATTGGCCACCTGCGCCAGCGCGTCGATGCGCAGCGGTTCAGTGAAATTCTTGTTCAGCCAGTCGATGGCCCGCGTGACCCGATGGGTCTGCGAATCGCTGACGGCGATTTCATACAGCAGATGCCCGTGCTGGCCGCGCAGCAGGCGGTAATACAGCTCACGCAACACCATCGGTGCGAGCATGCCGATGTCGCGCGGATTATCCAGCAGGCGCACCAGACGCAACATGGTGTCGAGCAGGGTCACGTCGATCTTGTCGAGAAACATGCCGCGCCCGGCGTCTTGCGGCATGCCGGTCAGCGGCGACTCGGCAATCAGTTGCGTCAGTTGCGCGGGATCGAAGTCCAGCCGTACGCAAAAATACGGCGCCTCGGGTGAGGCTTCGATCACCCGTCCCGACACCGGCAACGTCACCGACACCACCAGGTAATTCAACGGGTCGTAGAGGAAACGTTCGTCGCCCAGCCCGACTTCCTTGCGCCCCTGCACGATCAGGCACAGCGCCGGGCGGTGCACGACATGGATCAGCTCGGACGGCCCATCGAGACGGATCACGTGCAGCGGCGCAATCGCGGTTTCGTAGGTGCCTGGCGCATCGAAGCGCTGGGTCAGCAGGCGCACCAGCTCGGCGCGATACACCGCCGTGTCGTGGAGGATGGAAGCGTCGTGGTTATCCATGCAAAGGGCCTCGAAAGCAGACGAAGGTGGGTCAACTGCGGAGGAAGATTAGCCAGTTTTACCCAGCGGCGACTAGATCAAAGATGCTGCAGATTTGCCTGATTCTGCGTGCTCACGATCGTGGCAAAGCCATGGCCGCGTTATCACACGCGCCCTTGGCTTGCCGCACCGCTATCAGCCTGCCGTTACCGTCATGCCGCCATCGGCCATGACTACCGAGCCGACCATGAAACTGGCACGGTCGGAGGCCAGAAAGGTCACGATCTCGGCGATCTCTTCCGGCTGCGCCGCCCGACCGATTGGCGCTGCTTCGCCGTGCTGTGCGAGGAAGCCAGGGCCGTCCTCGACGACATTGTTGAGAATATTGGTCACCACATCGCCGACGCCGATGGCGTTGACGCGAATGCCGTGCTCGATGACTTCCAGGGCCAGCGTGCGGGTCAGTTGTGCCAGCGCACCTTTGGAAGCGGTGTAGGCGGCGATGGTCGGGAAGGCAAAGTACGAGGCATAGGAGGCGATATTGACGATCGCACCGGACTTGTTCGGGATCATCGCTTTCACCGCTTCGCGACAGTGCAGGAAGGCTGCCGTGGCATTCACTGCCTGGATCTTTTCCCAGTCGTCGCGGCTCATGTCGATCACGGCTTTGTTGATGATGATCCCGGCGTTGTTGACCAGAATATCCAGACGCCCGAACTGCTCGACGGCAAGGCCGACAGCACGTTCGGCGGCGCCGTCCTCGGTGATGTCCGCCACCAGCGGCACCAGATCGGGACGAGCCAGTGCTTCGACAGCCGGGTTGAGGTCTTCGGCAATTACCTTGGCGCCGCGAGCGTGCAGCATCAGCGCAATCGCCTTGCCGATGCCACTGGCCGCGCCAGTGACCAGTGCAACTTTGCCGGCGACTTCTTGGGGCAGGGTGTGGTTGAAATCAGTCATGGTTTTAACTCCTCGATAGCGAATCGGTGTTGCGCCTGATGGCGCGGTCGTGAACACGGCTTCACTGTCGCGCACTGTCCGCCGCCGGGCTTTCGGGTGATTGCCGGGACTGTCGGGGTTTTGCGCTGGAGTTTCTCGTTCGCCCGCCCTAACCTTCAAAATCATTCGCAGCCGAAGCTTTTGATGGAGCGTCCTGTGCCCTCTGCCAGCCCCGCTACACCGACAATCAGCCAGCCCGCGCGCATCGCCGCCGAAGCCATGCCGGAGCATCTGCCCGGTATTGCGGAAACGACCACGCCGCGGCCGCAGATCAAGGATGCGGTGGTGCAGCTGTTCCGCCATCAAACCCTGCTTGAGCCGATCCGCGTGCCCTGCGTGGCCGAACCGCTGCTGGTGCTGGTATTGGCCGGCACTGCCCGGGTCGAGGAACGTTCGCTGGGCGGAGAATGGCAGGCGAGCCAAGTCACGGCGGGCGATTTTTTCCTGACCAACACCCGGGAACCCTACGAAATGCGCTGGCAAACCGAAGGTTGCGAGGTCTTCGAAGTCATGCACCTTTATCTTGGTCTGGGCTTGATCGAACACGCGGCGCGCGAAGCCTTCGGCGAACAGGCCGGTGCAGTGACGTTTGTCGACGTGTCGGGTGCGCGTGACGAGCAGGTCAGCTTCATTCTTGAGCAACTGCGCGTCGAACTGACCGAACAGCGCCATCCCAGTGCACTGCTGGTGCACAGCCTGGCCCAGGCGTTGGCGATCCATTTGCTGCGTCATTATCTCGACCCCGACAGCAACCCGCGCCGCGACAACGCCCTGCCCGCCTACAAACTGCGCCGGGTGATCGAAGCCATGAATGCGAATCTGGCGGAAGATTTCAGCCTCGGTGATCTGGCCGCAGTCGCTGAGCTGAGCGACTACCACTTCAGCCGCACCTTCAAACGCGCCACCGGTTTATCGCCCTCGCAATACTTCATCCGCCTGCGCATCAGCCGCGCGCGTCATCTGTTGCTGGAGACCGCACGCAGCGTGATCGACATTGGCCTGGAAGTCGGCTACTCCAGCCCCAGCCACTTTTCCCAGGTGTTCCGCCGTGAAGTTGGGGTCACTCCGAGTGCCTACCGGGACGCGCCACGCGGGGCCTGAAGTTCGTTCGAAAAGCGCGCAGCAGAATTGGGCAAATCCCGTGGAGGAATCGATTAATAGCCCATGAGCCGCCGCACTTAATCTTCTTCCAGGCCCACTCACGGGCACACAGAAGAGGACGACATCATGCTGAACATTCAAGACAAAGTGATCGTGATTACCGGAGCCAGCAGCGGCATCGGCGAAGCCACCGCACGCCTGCTCGCCGAACGTGGCGCCAAAGTGGTGTTGGGGGCTCGGCGCACCGAGCGTCTGGCAGTGATTGCCGAAGGGATCAATAGCGCCGGCGGCCACGCGCAGTTCCGCGCACTGGACGTCACCGATCAGCAGGATGTGCAGCGCTTCGTTGATTTCGCCGTCGAGCATTACGGCCGCGTCGATGTGCTGGTCAACAACGCCGGGGTCATGCCGTTGTCACGGCTGGACGCGCTGAAGGTCGATGAGTGGAACCGCATGATCGACGTCAACATCCGTGGCGTGCTCCACGGCATCGCCGCCAGTCTGCCGTTGATGCAGCGCCAGCGCGCCGGGCAGATCATCAACATCGCCTCGATCGGCGCCTACGCGGTCAGCCCCACCGCAGCGGTGTACTGCGCAACCAAATACGCAGTGCGGGCCATTTCCGAAG
The DNA here is from genome assembly GCF_030687105.1 of Pseudomonas sp. FP1762. NCBI lineage: Bacteria > Pseudomonadati > Pseudomonadota > Gammaproteobacteria > Pseudomonadales > Pseudomonadaceae > Pseudomonas > Pseudomonas sp. FP1762. Next base: position 2,390,067 of record NZ_CP117458.1, on the reverse strand, counting down.
GCTTGCGCCAGGAAGTCGGTGGCGATATCCGCGTCACCGTCATCGCACCGGGCGTGACCGAATCGGAACTGGCCGAGAGCATTTCCGATGAAGGCGGCCGCGAAGAGATGAAGTCATTCCGCAAGATCGCCATCCCCGCCGAAGCCATCGCCCGCGCGATTGCGTATGCCGTCGAACAACCGGCGGATGTCGACGTCAGCGAACTGATCGTGCGCCCGACCGCGAGCCCTTACTGAGACCAGATGAATCACAATCAACTGTAGGAGTGAGCCTGCTCGCGATAGCGGTAGACCAGTCAATGAAAATGCTGAATGTGCCGCCGCCTTCGCGAGCAGGCTCGCTCCCACCGGGGATTTGTGGCACCACCAAATAATTGGTCAACACGGAACATTGTGGGAGCTAGCCTGCTCGCGAAAGCGCTGGGTCAGTCGGCGAAGATGCTGGATGTGCCGCCGTCTTCGCGGGCAAGCCCGCTCCCACAGGGTTTTGTGGCGCAACCAAATCAATGGACAACACGGAACATTGTGGGAGCGAGCCTGCTCGCGAAAGCGCTGGGTCAGTCGGCAAAGATGCTGGATGTGTCGCCGTCTTCGCGAGCAGGCTCGCTCCCACCGGGGATTTAGCGCACGGATATTCCAACCCTGGCCGGTCGATACTGGTTTTCACGATGTCGGTGACTGAACTGCATAAGGGTGCGCGGGAGAGCCTCTCACTCTAATTCCAGAGTGGGAGGCATCGATTAAATCGCTCGATCAGCGTGACGGCGGATGTTCGGTTGACACCGAGTTGGCCGCATCCACATCTGACATATCTTCCTCGACCGGTGCCTCATCGTCCGGCGGCAAAGGCACCTCGGGATTTTCCCGCTTGGGATCGTGCCCCGTCTCGTTGTCGGTGGTGCGCGTCACGGCTTGTTGCGACTGGTTGCCCGGTGCGTTTTCATCAATGTCCATGTCGGTCTCCGATGTGATTCAGCGATAGGTACCTGAACGTGTGAAATGCCGGCGCGTGACAAGTGCCCGGCAATGGACGAACGGCGTTCTGTAGAAAACGCAAAAGCCTGCTTTCGAGGCAGGCTTTAGCTTTGGATGGGAGGCTTACTTCTGCTGCGTCAGCGCCGAGTAGCTGTTCATCAGGTTGCGGTAGTTGGGAATACGCTGCGACAGCAGGTTACCCAGACCTTCAATATCGTTGCGCCAGTCGCGGTGCAGCTCACAGGCCACCGAGAACCAGTTCATCATCTGCGCGCCAGCCTGAGTCATGCGGCTCCACGCGGCTTGCTGAACAGTGGTGTTGAAGGTGCCGGACGCATCAGTCACCACAAACACATCAAAACCTTCCGCCAGCGCCGACAGGGTCGGGAACGCTACACAGACATCCGTTACGACACCGGCAATGATGATCTGCTTGCGCCCGGTGGCCTTGATTGCCTTGACGAAGTCTTCGTTGTCCCAAGCGTTGATCTGACCTGGGCGAGCGATGTACGGCGCGTCCGGGAACATCTCTTTCAACTCCGGTACCAGCGGGCCGTTCGGGCCTTGTTCGAAGCTGGTGGTGAGGATGGTTGGCAGGTCAAAGAACTTGGCCAGATCCGCCAGCGCCAGCACGTTGTTCTTGAACTCGTTCGGCGAGAAGTCCTGCACCAGCGAGATCAGACCGGTCTGGTGGTCAACCAGCAGCACGATAGCGTCGTCTTTGTTCAGGCGGTTGTAGGTTGGAGTGGTCATGGTGTGCGTCCCTTTTCAAGTTTGGAGTTTTGTTGTTGCGTTCAAGTTGGGTACAGATTACTGACGCACAGCAAAGGGATAAATCGCTTGAAAAGGGTTACACCGTCCACTCAAACCGGACAATGGCAAACGTTGAAATGCTCGACGGTTAATCCGCCAGAACGGCGCCATGCTATGCTCCGACAGAGAAAACGAGGGGTTAACAATGAGCGAATCAGCCACTGATAGCGTCGCGAGCGAAGTTCGCAAGCTCGCGGAAAAACACAGGGTAGGCGCCGAGCGTGACGGCCTGAGTCGCATGGCGGTGACGATAACGCGGCTGGCCGGTGATGCCGTTGAACTGGACAGTGTTGAGCAACTGCTGGTCAACCTGAAGCGAAAGGGTGTCTTGAACAAGTCTGAAATCATGGCCTTACAAGGGCGTTACCTTCAGGAAAAAAGGCATTCGAAGAAGCAGCTCAGCGCATGACGTTCGATCCCTTCGGCGATTTCGAAACTGAAGGCTACCTTCGCAATTCGCTCAAGCTGAAAGACCCGGCTGAAGTAAAGGAATCGGAACATCTCTCTTTCGAAGCCAGTATCGAAGAGGCCCTTGCTCATCTGGCAAAAAAAAGATCCATCGACTATCAAGCGGTACTCAGGACTCATGAAATCCTGTTTGCCGGTTTCTACCCATGGTCAGGCAAAGACAGGAATGAGCTGGTTCCCCACCTCGCGGTTTTCAAAGGATCAAAAAACGATCCGCATCACACACCTTTCGAGCGACCTGAGCTGATCAAAAGATCCGTCGAATATGCGCTGGAGCTCGCTGCAAACAAAAAACGCTTCCACGAGCGCCCTGGCGAGGTGATGGGCCAATTGGCTTTCGCTCATCCGTTTCTGGATGGTAATGGGCGGACTATCCTGCTTGTGCACATGGAACTGTGCTACCGGGCCAAGTTTGCCATCGATTGGTCGAAGACCAACAAAGATGCGTATTTACGGGCGCTCAGCGACGAGATCCGCGATCCTTCCAGAGGCCACCTGGACGATTATCTGAAGCCTCACGTCGTAGACATCTCAAGCCGTGAGGAATGGCCCGGAGTGATTGGCGATATCAAAGGGTTGGACGGTTTGGACAAGGAAGGAATCATCTACGCGAATCTCAACAATCCCGACATTCAGCAGCTGTATAAAACCTACAGAACGCAGCCAATAAAGTGACTAACGAGGCCTGCTGTTAAAGCAGGCTTTATTTGTCTGGCAGCCAGCGTCTCTTGACCTTGCGGTCTGCGCGACGCAGACCTGCTTACGCGCCCTGACGACTCAAGCTGAAATTCACTCAATCGTAAAACGGCTCAACCAACGCCCGACTACCGACAAAGAAACTGTCCGCCACCAGGCGCAACGGTTGCAGATCCAGGTCGCTGGCCTTGTCGCTGATCAATTGCTGGAAGTGGCGGTAGACCGCTGCGTACTCGCCCTCCTCAGACACGCTTTGCTTCACGCCGTCGATGCTTAGCACCGCGCCGCCATTGTCCAGACGCAGGACGCCTTCGACGCAGCGAATTTCGATGCTCCACAGTTCGTCGTGGCCATGGTCGAAGTCGAACTCGGCGCGTACGTCCAACTGATGCGGGTCAGACATTTTGATCGAGGCGGCAATCGGCGACTGGCAGTTGCTCGGCACGCGCAGTTCGGCGGCTTCGACAAACAGCGGCAGCGCCAGCAGGTGGGTGATGATCGACAAAGCGTTGATGCCCGGATCGAACACACCGAGGCCGCCCGGCTGCCAGATCCATGCCTGACCCGGATGCCACTTGCGTACGTCTTCCTTCCAGTCGATCTGCACGCTTTGCAGGGTGCGGCTGGCAAGCCAGTCGCGGGCGGCGGCGATGCCCGGTGCGTAGCGCGAGTGCCAGGCGAACAAAGCGCTGACGCCTTGGTCGGCGACTTGATCGACCAGGGCCATGGCCTCGCCCAATGTCGCACAGGGCGGTTTTTCCACCAGCACGTGCTTGCCGGCCGCCAACGCCTGTTGCACCAGTGCGAAGCGCCCTTGTGGCGGCGTGCAGAAAGCAATCGCATCGACGCTCGGGCCGTTCTCGAGCAGCTCGCCCAGCGACTGGAAGTTTTCCACCCCGGCGCAAGGTTTTCCCTGGGTGGCGACCGCCACCAACTGGAACGCCGGGTTGGCGAGGATGGCGGGAACGTGTTGATCCTGGGCGATCTTGCCGTAGCCCACCAGGCCGAGACGAATCGGTTGCATTACAGACTCCTGTTGTTGTTTTGGTCTTTGCAGCGCAGCGGCAAGAGTACGTGTTTCTGCGCTCGCCTCCAATCGTCATACTATTTAAATCAAGTTTGGTCGCGGCGAACGCATCGCTTATTCGTCATTTCTTCTTACACCTTTTGTCGTCCGATCCCGCACCGCGCGGCGATCGGCAGCCGGCGATCAGCCTCAGTTTGCTATCATGCGGCGCTTTTACGGTTAACCCCCCGCCAGTCCTGCCGACTCGCGGGCTGCAAAAGGCGGTATTAGATGACGGCTTTGTTGACTCGCCGCAAGGTACTTGCGGGAATGGGCGTGCTCGGGCTCGGCCTGCTCGCCGGTTGCGACACACGTGGCCAACTGTCGTACAAGTACGGCAAGGATCTGAGCGACAAGATCCTCGGACGCACCTTCAAGCTGAAGAACCCCGAAGGCGAAACCATGTCGCTGTCGAGCTTTCGCGGGATGATGCCGATGATCTTCTTCGGCTTCACCCAATGCCCGGCCGTTTGCCCCACCACCCTGGCCCGCGCCGCGCAGATCAAGAAACTCATGGGCCGCGACGGCGACCGCCTGCAAGTGGTGTTCATCACCCTTGACCCTGAGCGCGACACGCCGCAGATCCTCGACGCCTACGTCAAAGCCTTCGATCCGAGCTTCGTCGCGCTGTACGGCACACTTGAGGAAACCAAGGCCACCGCCAAGGAATTCGACGTGTTCTACGAGAAAGTCCCCGCCGGCGACACCTACACCATCTCCCATACGTCCACCAGCTACGTCTACGACTCGCGTGGTGAGTTGCGCCTGGGCCTGTCCACTTCGCTGACAGCCCAAGAGTGCACGGAAGATTTGCTTACTGTTATGGAGGTCTGCTGATGCATCCCGTTCTGAATCACCTCAAACGCACCGTATGTGCACTGTCCCTGCTCGGCCTGGCCTTCCAGGTGTCGGCGCAGACCAAAGTCGACGATGCCTGGGTCCGTGCCACCGTGCCGACCCAGTCCGCCAGCGGCGCGTTCATGACCGTCACTGCCGACACCGACAGCAAGCTGCTCAGCGTTGCCTCGCCAGTGGCCAAGGACGTTCAGATTCATGAAATGAGCATGAAGAACGATGTGATGACCATGGGCCCGGTGAAGTCCGTTGAGCTGCCTGCCGGCAAAGCCGTGAGCTTCGACCCGAACGGCTACCACGTCATGCTGATGGGCCTGACCGGTCAGTTGAAGGAAGGCGACAGCGTGCCGCTGACCCTGACCGTGGAAAACGTCAAGGGCGAGAAAGAAACCATTGAAGTCAAGGCACCGGTCCGCGCGCTGACCAACATGGGCGGCCACGATCACAGCAAGATGCATTGATCGCTGACGGAAAGACTGTTCGCCCGACACATAAACGGGGCGGCCTGATCGATGATCGGGCCGCCCCGTTTTTTTGCCCGGAAGAGGGTTTACGCGGCTAAACCTGTGGGAGCGAGCTTGCTCGCGAAGGCGTCAGGCCAGTCAACTCATCTGTGGCTGAAACTCCGCTTTCGCGAGCAAGCTCACTCCTACAGTAGTTCCGGGTGATGCCCAATCCCTCAACTCCCCGCACCACCATGCGCTTCTTCAAAGAAGTAATCCTTCCAGCTCGCCGCTTTGTTCTTCAACACGCCCAGTTCCTGCAATTTCTCGGCATATATAAACGTGCGTTGCGGTACGACGGTGAAGTCGATTTCCGGGTCTTTGACGATTTGCTCGACCAGAGCCAGCGGCAGTTTCGATTGTTCGACGCGGATGTAGGCTTGGGCAGCGGCGGGCTTGTCGGCTTTGATGATCTGCTCGGCTTCGGCCAGTGCGTCGTAGAACGCCTTGTAGGTTTTCGGGTTTTCGTCGTGGAATTTTTCCGTGGTGTAGAGCACGTTGAACGTCGCCGGGCCGCCGAGGATGTCGTAGGAACTCAGCACTTTGTGCACGTTGGGGTTTTGCAGAGCCTGGTACTGAAACGGTGGGCTGGAGAAATGCGAATTGATTTCCGAGCCGCCGGCGATCAGCGCGGCGGTGGCGTCAGGGTGCGGCAGGCTGACCGAAATGTTGTCGAATTTCTTGAACTGGTCGTCGCCGAATTCTTTCGCGGTTTCAATTTGCAGGGTGCGCGACTGAAAACCTACGCCTGCGGCCGGCACGGCGATACGGTCCTTGTCGCTGAAGTCCTTGAGGGTTTTGATGTTCGGGTTGTTGGTCAGCAGGTAATTGGGCATCGAGCCCAGCGCGGCGATGGCTTTGACATTCTGCTTGCCCTTGGTGCGGTCCCACACAGTGAGCATCGGCGGCACGCCGGCCGAGACCACATCCAGCGCTCCGGTCAGCAGCGCCTCGTTCATCGCCGTGGCGCCGGAAATGCTGTTCCAGTCGACCTTGATCTCCAGGCCTTGAGCCTTACCGTGTTTCTCGATCAACTTTTGATCGCGTACGACATCGAGAATCAGGTAACCAATGCCGAATTGCTGGGCGATGCTGATCCTGCCCTCGGCTTGGGCGCCGCTACTGAACAGCGCACCCGCTGCCAGAGTAGCGGCCAACAGAGTCAGCGCAGAACGTTTGAACGGTGTGGCCATGACAACCTCGCAGCATGGGGGTGGGCTGAAAGGCCTGACTTTATAGCTATAAAAAATAGAAATTAAATACCCTTATCGCATATCGATAGCACTGAGCGATTTGACGTCTGCTGCTGGAATTCAGGAGCAGTGGATGAACCTACAACAGTCTGAAACAAAAAACTGCCCTCGGGAAAAATGGCACTGCGCCCCACAACCCACGCCCGCTATGGGCACGCGCCGTTTCGGGGATCGCCGGCCGCAGGTTTTTAAAAGCCGATCAGCCTTCCTGCCCTTGGTATCATCACCCACACTTTTTTGACCCTTTGATGACAAGCAGGCCTTTTTTGTGAGCGCTCTTTTCAACTGGCTGCGGCGGCCGAATGCCCGCCTTCTTTCTCTAATCGTTTTGGTAATGATCGTGCCGGTGTGCCTGCGTGCAGCGTTGGGCTGGTCGACACCGCTGGGCTTTTTGTCGGATCTGGCCGTGGGTAGTCTGCTGGTGGTATCGCTGCATCGCCGTACGTGGTGGCTGGCCTTGCCGGTGCTGGTGTTTTGGGCGCTGCTGGCGATCGCCACGGCAGAATTGGTCAGCGCCGTCGGCCGCCTGCCGACGCCTTCGGATATTCACTACCTGATCGACCCGCAGTTCGTCGAGAACTCCACTGGCGGCGGACTTGCGCACCCTGCCCTGGCCATTGCTTTGCTGGGTGCGTTGGTTTTCTGGCTGCTGGCCCAATTTGTGGGGCGCGGTCTGGCTCGGCCGGCATTGCCGCGCGCTGCCTGGGCCGCGCCGATCGTTTTGTTCGCCGCGCACTGGGGCGCGCAAAACCTGTGGCCGAATGACGGCGACGCCTGGCGCCTGTACAACCTGCCGCATCAATTGCTCGCCAGCGAAGTGGCCGACCTGCAGATCCAGGCCGAGGAATGGCTGGACGGCGACGTCGAAGAACCGACACCGGCGATGGCCGGGCTCACCGATGTCGATCTCATTGGCCAGAAGCTGCTCGCCGCGCCGGGTCAGGCGCGCAATGTGTTGATCATTGCCCTGGAAGGCATTCCCGGCGCCTACATCCGCGCCAACCGCGAGGCGATCGGCAGTCATTACCAGGAAGACCTGATGCCCAACCTCAGCCGCTGGGCCGAGCGCGGCATGAACACACCGGATTACGTGCTGCACACCCATCAGACCATTCGCGGTTTGTACGCCATGCTGTGCGGTGACTACGATAAGCTCAACAACGGCACGCCCAAAGGCGTGGAAATGCTCACCCTCAACGAACGCAATCAGGCCTGCCTGCCGGCGCAGCTGCGCGAACACGGCTTCAGCACTCATTATTTGCAGGGCGCCGGCCTGCGCTTCATGGCCAAAGACAAGATCATGCCGCACATCGGTTTCGATGCGACCCACGGCCTGGAATGGTTCAGCAACAGCAACTATCTGGAGTTCCCGTGGGGCAAGGATGACAAGGCGTTTTTTGAAGGTGCGCTGGATTACGTCGGCCAGTTGAAAAAGCAAAAGCAGCCGTGGATGTTGACTCTGCTGACGGTCGGCACCCATCAGCCCTACTCCGCACCGGAGGATTATCTGCAGCGTTATGAGACGCCCAAGCAGGCTGCCGTCGGTTATCTCGACGATGCGCTGGATCAGTTTCTTTCAGGGCTGGAGCGCCAGGGCGTTCTCAAGGACACACTGGTGGTGATCACCTCGGATGAATCCCATGGCATCGACGGCGTGCGGCTGGCCTCCTCGTGGGGTTTCAACCTGACGCTGGCACCGGAGCAGGCGCAACTGCCGCGTCTGAATGCCGGGGTCTACGGCCACGTCGATCTGAGCACCTCGATCCTCGACTATTTCGACCTGCCGGTGCCGACTGCGCTGAGCGGGCGGTCGCTGTTTCGCGACTACGATTCGGGGCGAGAAATCATGTCGTTCACCAACGGCAAACTGCGCTACCACAACGGTCAGGGCATCTTCTCCGAGTGCGATCTGCCGCGCCGCTGCCGCTATTACCAAAGCACCGGCTTCATCGCCGAAAGTGCCACATACAAAGGCACCTACAGCGGCCACCCGGCCCGGCAGATCGCCGCGCGCGCCGATGCGCTGGACCTGTCCTTGCTGCGCACACCGCTAAATCATCGCTACCAGTTCGGCAGCAACAACATCATCCCTCTGCAAGCGCAGATAAAGGATGACTGGGCCGACAACCTGATCGGCGCGCAATACCTGGAAATGCCCAAAGGCTCGCACACCCGCGTGCGCCTGACCGTGCGCTCGGTCGATCCGCAGCAGGCGGCGTACATTCAGCTCAAGGCCAAGGAATTTGAACAGGACGTGCAACTGGGCCTGCCAGCAGAAATGGTCGCCACGGCGGATCAGCCGCTGGAGATGGATTTCAGCTTTGAAAACCCGCAGCCGCGCAAAGCCTTCTCGTTTCATTTGCTGGGCTACGGCAATGGCGCGGTTGAAGTATCGGACTTCAGCGTGATCACTGAACTGCCTGGGCAGGATGACATTCTTGATGACGTGCCCGAGGACGACACCGCGCAATCGAGTTGACGTCTTTATTTATAAAGGCTGCACTCGCCTGTCACTTTGCTTCGGGGTATCGAGTGTAAGATCGAATTTGCCTGTCACTTTCCTGGCTTTTCCCAGATCCAGAGCAAAAGTGCCTGCTACGTTTTTGCGAAAATTGGCAAAGGTGACGATGAGTTCACCCTCAATAATGGGTTGGTCAAAATGATTGATCATAACCTTCCAATACCGTCCCATGGTTGGAAAAGTCACTGTGTGAGGACCATCTCCCTCCAACGCATTCGGCACAGACAACTCGACCGTGTGTATAAAATCGTCAGTTCCGATGATGATAAATTCCGTCTCGGTCTCTGCATAAACACATAACTTGCTCTCCAAAAATTTAACGTCATCGAGAAACGCGACAAAGCTACCGGTAGCATTTCGTTTGTTCAGAAGGTCACTTGTTTTGTCCTGAGACATGTCGATATTCCCTTGAGGTAAAGGTGACGGTGCGTTGACTCCAACGTATTGGGATTGCGTGGTATCAACCACTGTCAAAGCTGACAGTTTTTAAGATCGCTTCGAAATAACGCTGCTTTTTCATCACGATATCGCGCTAGCAAAAGAGCCTGCCTATCGCCTGCCAAGACTGCGGCTATTAGCCGACTTGCCAACTCGGGTCTAGCCTTACCAGTCCGAAGTCGGCACGAGCCGGCCGCAGACCTGATAGGGATCCGAACATGGCAAACGAATCGAAATGCCCGTTCAACCACGCCGCCGGCGGCGGTACGACGAACCGTGACTGGTGGCCGAATCAACTCAATCTGAAAATCCTCAGCCAGCATTCCCCCAAGTCCGATCCGCTGGGCCAGGACTTCGACTACGCCAAAGCCTTCAAAAGCCTCGACTTCCAGGCGCTGAAACAAGACATCAAAGCACTGATGACTGATTCTCAGGACTGGTGGCCAGCCGATTTCGGCCATTACGGCCCACTGTTCGTGCGCATGGCCTGGCACAGCGCCGGGACCTATCGCACCGCCGACGGCCGTGGCGGCGCCGGCTCCGGTCAGCAACGCTTCGCCCCGCTCAACAGCTGGCCGGACAACGTCAGCCTCGACAAGGCCCGCCGTCTGCTGTGGCCGATCAAGCAGAAATACGGCCGCAACATTTCCTGGGCCGACCTGATCGTGCTCACCGGCAACGTCGCCCTTGAATCCATGGGCTTCAAGACCTTCGGTTTTTCCGGGGGCCGCGCCGATGTCTGGGAACCGGATGAAGACGTGTACTGGGGTTCGGAAACCGAGTGGCTGGGCGGCGACAACCGTTACGGCAAGAGTAATGGCCCAGTGCAAGAGCCCGGTGACGGCACGCTGGTGGCTGAGCCCGATTTGCATGGCCGTGAAGAAAGCCGCACCGATCAGGGCGAACGCAATCTGGAAAATCCCCTCGCCGCCGTGCAGATGGGCCTGATCTACGTCAACCCTGAAGGCCCGGAAGGCAACCCGGATCCGGTGGCCTCGGCCAAGGACATTCGCGAAACCTTCGGCCGCATGGCCATGAACGACGAAGAAACCGTGGCGCTGATCGCCGGCGGCCACGCGTTCGGCAAGACCCATGGCGCTGGCCCGGCTGACAATGTCGGCCCCGAACCGGAAGCGGCCGGTCTGGAGCAACAGGGTCTGGGCTGGAAAAACGCCTTCGGCACCGGTAAAGGCGCCGACACCATCACCAGTGGTCTGGAAGTGACCTGGACCACCACGCCAACGCAGTGGAGCAACAACTATCTGGAAAACCTGTTCGGCTTCGAGTGGGAGCTGACCAAAAGCCCGGCGGGCGCCAATCAGTGGCAACCGAAAAACGGCGCGGGTGCAGGCACCGTTCCCCACGCTCACGATCCGAACAAGAAGCTCTCGCCGACCATGCTCACCTCCGACCTGGCGTTGCGCTTCGATCCTGCATACGAGCAGATTTCCCGGCGTTTCCTGGCCAATCCCGATCAGCTCGCCGACGCATTTGCCCGCGCTTGGTACAAGCTGATCCATCGGGACATGGGGCCGCTCTCTCGCTACCTCGGCCCGGAAATGCCACAAGAGGAATTGCTCTGGCAAGACCCGCTGCCCGACGTGACGCACCCGCTTATTGATGACAGCGACGCTGCGGCGCTGAAAAACAAGGTGCTGAATTCAGGACTGTCGGTGTCGCAACTGGTCTCGACCGCGTGGGCGGCGGCGTCGACGTTCCGCGGCTCGGACAAACGCGGCGGCGCCAATGGCGGGCGCTTGCGTCTGGCCCCGCAGAAGTTCTGGCAGGCCAACCAGCCCGAACAACTGGACAAAGTGCTGAGCACACTGGAAAGCATTCAGAACGAGTTCAACGGTTCTGCTGCCAATGGCAAGAAGATCTCGTTGGCGGACCTGATCGTCCTGGCCGGTAATGCCGGGGTGGAAAAAGCCGCGCAGAACGCCGGGCATTCGGTGTCGGTGCCGTTTTCACCGGGCCGCGTCGATGCTTCGCAGGAGCAGACCGATGTCGAATCGTTCGGCTTCCTCGAACCGATCGCCGATGGTTTCCGCAATTACAGCAAAGGCAAATACACGGTTGCGGCGGAAACCCTGCTGATCGACAAGGCGCAGTTGCTGACTCTCACGGCACCAGAAATGACCGTGCTGCTGGGTGGTTTGCGGGTATTGAACACCAATGTCGGCCAGACGCGGCATGGCGTGTTCACCGATAAAACCGAAACGCTGAGCAATGACTTCTTCACCCACCTGCTGGACATGGGCGTGGAGTGGACCCCAACGTCACGGGATGCTGATGAGTTTGAAGGCCGTGACCGCAAGACCGGGGCGCCAAAGTGGACGGCGACTCGGGTGGATCTGGTGTTCGGCTCGAATGCGCAATTGCGCGCATTGGCCGAGGTCTATGCCAGTTCCGACGCGAAGTCGCAGTTCGTCAATGATTTCGTCAAGGCCTGGACGAAGGTGATGAATCTGGATCGGTTTGATCTGCGTAAATAGCTGTTTGTTGTGCCAATAAAAATGCCGCTCGTTGAGCGGCATTTTTTGTTGATCGTCCCCACGCAGAGCATGGGAACGATCAACTCGACGGTTCCTACCGGATCGGGTTACGCCAGGCTTTTGCTCACCACTTCATACACATCACTGGACAGCGACCCGGACGCCAGAATCCGCTCCAGCTCAGCCTTCATCAACGCCTGACGCGCGCTGTCGTATTTGCGCCAGCGGGTCAGCGGGGCCAGTTGGCGCGAGGCGATCTGCGGGTTGAAGCCGTTCAGTTCGATCACCAGATCGGCAAGGAAGCGATAACCGGAACCGTCCGCCGCGTGGAAGTTGATCAGGTTCTGCCCGGCGAACGCGCCGATCAATGCCCGCACCTTGTTCGGGTTCTTGATGTTGAACGCCGGGTGCTGCATCAACGCCTTCACCCGCTCCAAACCGCCCGGCAAGGTGCTGCCGGCCTGCACGCTGAACCACTGGTCCATGACCAGCGGATTGTCCTTGAAGTGCTCGGCGAAGCTGGCCAGTGCCAGGGCCTTCTGCTCTTCGAACGGCGAGTTGACCAGCACCGCCAGCCCGGTCAGGCGCTCGGTCATGTTGTCGGCAGCCTCGAATTGCTCCAGCGCCGCTGCCAACACTTCCGGCTTGCCGCTGAGCATCAGGTACGACAAGGCGATGTTCTGCAAGGCGCGACGGGCGAAGTGCTCGGCCTCAGCCACGTACGGAGTTTTCTTCGACAGATCGCGGTTGGCCTGATAACGCAGCCACAGCGCTTCGAACAAACCTTCGGCGAGTTGCTTGCGGGCGAATTCGCGCGCGACATGAATCGCCTCGACGTCGGCCACTTCGCTGATCTCGGTGAGATAAGCCTCACCCGGCAGCGAGAGCATTTCGGCAACCATCGCCTGATCCAGCGAGTCGTCGGACAGCACCGTGCGCAGCGCCGACACCAAACGCGGATCGAGCTTCAGGCTCTCGCCTTTCTGATGCTGGCCGATCAACTCTTGAAGCACTTGCACCGACAATTGCTGACCGGCATCCCAGCGATTGAAACCGTCGCTGTCGTGCTGCATCAGGAACATCAGTTGATCGCGGTTGTACGGGAAGCTCAGTTTCACCGGCGCCGAGAAGCCACGCAGCAGCGATGGCAGCGGCTGTTCGTTGATGTCGACGAAGGTGAAGGTCTGCTCGGCTTCGGTCACCGAAATCACCCGAGTGGTGCCTTGTGCCGAGGCTTCACCAGCCAGACGCAGGGCGATTTCGTTGCCCTGGCTATCAAGCAGCCCGAGCTCGACCGGAATCACGAACGGCAGTTTTTCTACCTTGTCCGGGGTCGGCGGGCAGCTCTGGCGGAAGGTCAGGCTGTAGGTTTTCGCCGCAGCGTCGTAGGACTCGCTGACGGCCAGACGCGGTGTGCCGGCCTGGCTGTACCAGCGTTTGAACTGACTGAGATCAACGCCATTGGCATCTTCCATGGCCTTGACGAAGTCGTCGCAGGTCACGGCCTGACCGTCGTGGCGTTCGAAATACAGATCGCTGCCCTTACGGAAGCCTTCGGCGCCCAGCAGGGTGTGGATCATGCCGACCACTTCCGAGCCCTTTTCATACACGGTCAGGGTGTAGAAGTTGGAAATCTCGATGAAGCTGTCCGGACGCACGGCGTGGGCCATCGGCCCGGCATCTTCGGCGAACTGGTGAGTACGCAGATAGGCCACGTCCTGAATGCGCTTGACCGTCGCCGAGTTCATGTCCGAGGAGAAACCGGCATCGCGGAACACCGTGAAACCTTCCTTGAGCGACAGCTGGAACCAGTCGCGGCAGGTGACGCGGTTGCCCGACCAGTTGTGGAAGTATTCATGGGCGACGATCGCCTCGACCCGCTGGTGCGCGGCGTCGGTGGCGGTTTCGGCGCGGGCCAGCACGGCGCTGGAGTTGAAGATGTTGAGGCCCTTGTTCTCCATCGCGCCCATGTTGAAATCGTTGACGGCGACAATCATGAAGATGTCCAGATCGTACTCGCGACCGTACACCTCTTCGTCCCAGCGCATGGATTTCTTCAGGCTGTTCATCGCGTGCTGGCACTTGTCGATGTTTTCCGGCTCGACATAAATGCGCAGCGCGACGTTGCGCTGGCTCATGGTTGTGAAAGTGTCTTCGACGCACCACAGATCACCGGCGACCAGCGCAAACAGGTACGCCGGTTTCTTGAACGGATCTTCCCAGGTCGCCCAGTGCCGGCCGTCTTCACCGGGGCCGGAAGCGATCGGGTTACCGTTGGAGAGCAACACCGGGTAGCTGTGCTGTTCGGCCACGACGGTGGTGGTGAACTTGCTCATCACGTCCGGGCGGTCGAGGTAATAGGTGATCTTGCGAAAGCCTTCGGCCTCGCACTGGGTGCAGAACATCGTGCCGGACTTGTACAGGCCTTCCAGCGCGGTGTTGGTTTCCGGGTGGATGCGCACGCTGGTGTCGAGGGTGAAGGTTTCACTGGTTGGCTGCAGAGTCAGGTGGCTGTCGGAGACTTGATAGTCAGCGGCGCTCAGCTCCTGGTCCGCCAGCGTCACCGACAGCAGCTCAAGTTGCTGGCCGTCGAGCACCAGCGGCGGCAGGCCGGCGCCGCGTTCCGGGTTGCGGCGCATCACCAGTTGCGCGTGAACCAGGCTGTGGTCCTCGAACAACTCGAAGGTCAGGTGGGTTTCGTCGATCAGGTACTCGGGTGCCTGATAGTCCTTGAGGTAAATCATCTTCGGTTGTTCGGTGCGCATGCTGGAATCCTTATTGATGCACGGCGAGCTGATAAGCCGTGTATTTACGAATGTTGATCACGCCGGTGTCGAAGATCAGGTACTGGCCCTTGATCCCCAGCAGCGTGCCTTCGGCAATCGGGTTCTTGTCCAGGTTGAAGCTGACGATTTTCGCCGGGTATTGCTCGACGGGATAGCGGATTTCCAGCGGTTCGACATCGGCAATCGTCTGAATCGCCTGTAGGCCGAATCGCTCCTGCAACCCTTGCAGGCCTTCGGCGCAGCTTTCGAACAACTGATCGCGCACCTGCGCCAGATCCACCGCCGCCGCATCACCTTTGAGCAGCGCGCGCCAGTTGGTCTTGTCCGCCACCTGGCTGCGGAACAGGTCCTCGACAAACCCCGATTGCTGGCGTGTTGATACACGCATGATTGGCAAGGCTTGACTCGCACCCTGGTCGAGCCAGCGGGTCGGCAACTGCGTAGCACGGGTGATGCCAACCTTGATGCCTGACGAATTGGCCAGGTAAACCACATGGTCGGTCATGCAGAATTTCTCGCCCCACTCCGGATCGCGGCAGGTGCCGGCGTCGAAGTGGCAGCGCTCCGGACTCATGATGCACAGGTCGCACTGCGCCAGTTTGGTCATGCACGGGTAGCAATAGCCCTGACTGAAACTGGTTTTGGTTTTGCGCCCGCAATGGGTGCAGTGAATCGCCCCCAAAAACTCCAGACGCAGCGTGCTGCCGATCAACGGATTGACCGGCACCTCGACGTCATCCAGACGAAACGCGTACTGCACGTTCGACCCGTCCAGACGCGCCGACATTTTGCTGATTGCACCGCGGCCAATCTCGATCAATGGATGGCATCCGACTTGAACAGGATGTTCGGCACTTCGATCGACTTCGACGCACACTCTTGCGGGCCCATGTAGCCAGTGCGCTGGTCTTCCGGCAGGTTCTGGATTTCCCAGGCAATCATCGCCTGCAACGACAGCTCGCGCTGTTCGGCAGTGAGTTTGTTGCCGTCGGACCATTTACCGATTTCCACGGCCAGTTTCAGGCTTTCGTAGATGTCCGGGGTGATGTTGTTGATCATGTCGTTGAAAGAGGACATCAGGGTCTCCGTGCTCTTTGCTGAAACAAAAATGTTAGACGGCCAGTTTACGGCGGTTATACAAACCGCCCAACAAACCGGTAAAGCATCCGATGAGTAACCCGCTCAGGTGCGCGGCGTTGGCGATCTGGCCGAAACCGATCAGCGAGATCAGCCCGGACATGCACACCACCAGCCATACCAGCATCATCACCAGCACGCCGCGCGGCAGACGATAGGCCGGGTTCGGCGCCAGCAACTGGAAGATCCAGCAATGCCCGAGCAAGCCGTAAAGCACACCAGACAGACCGCCGAACAGGCTCGGGCCGCTCCAGACGAACTGGGCGTAGTTGGACACCAGACTGAACAACAGCGTCAGGCCGATCAGGTTGATGCTGCCCTGGCGCGACTCGATGCGCCGCCCCAGCTCCCAGTACCACATACCGTTCATGGCCAGATGGAGGATGCCGAAGTGGATCAGCATCGGCGTCACCAGCCGCCACCACTGCCCCGCCGCGAGGCTGTCGGCCAGCGGCGTGAAGTGGATGTACTCACCGATCACGCGGAAATCGAGGAAGGTCAGCCAGCGCAAGGTCTCGAGGTTTTCGCCGAGGAAGGTCAGACCACCGACGATCAGGCTCAACAGCAGAATCAATCCGGTGGCTTTGGCGTGTTTCAGCTGCTCGGCGAAGCTCGGGCGCTTGAAGGTCTGGCCCATGGGTACGTTCAGTTGCTGATCCGGGTCGCCGGCCGGGAAGCGCTCGTACAAGGAACGCACGTCCTCGCTGATTTCTTCTGGTGCCCATAGCACCTGCTCGCCCGCCTCTTCGCTGACCCGATGCGGGACCTGCATGCGCTGCAACAGTTTGACGAAACCGCTCAAATCCACCGCCAACGGCAGGCGCAATACCGCTACCGCACTCATTGCAGCACCTCCGGCCGCTCGACATCGACCCAGACAAATTTTTGCGGATCCAGGCGCGTTTCCTGATCCAGACGATAGGCCACCAGTTTGCCGTAGAGCACGGCGCTGTAATCCAGGCACGCGAGGTTCGGGCGGATCGGCGCCGGTTTGCCGCTGCGCCAGTAGTGGCCGACGAACAGCAACGGCTCGTCGACGCCGTAGCGCAGCAGGGAATTCTTTTCAGTGGACGTCAGCGGCGTCTGCGCGACAGGTTCGGGCAGTGCATCGGGCTGGAACACGATGTCGCCATAGGTTTTCGGGTCGTCTTCCCAGAACTTGGTGCGGAAGAACGAACGCACCAGACCGTCGCCACTGGTCATGGTCAGGCCACCCGGCAGGCGCATGTCGGTGCCGCGCAGCAAGCGGTCGAACACGGTGCAAGCGAAGCTGCCGGGCACCGCCGAGGCCTGGAGGAAATGCTCATCGACGCAGCCATTGGGGAACAGCGCCCGCAGCGGCTCGATCAGCCCGGCGTCCCAGCACGCATGCACCACGCGGAAACGACCGGCATCGACGAACAGCGGCAGCTCGTAGAACCACTGCTGGAAGTCATGCCAGTCACCGGGATGGTCCTCGAATTGGCTCAGGGTTTCCTGCAACAGCCGCGCATGGCGCTTGGTGTGTTCGCGCACGAACTGCTTGCCGCTGCCCGGTGGCGCCGGGGTGACCCAGCCGAGCGCGTTGAATTCGTGGTTGCCCATGATGCACAGCGCCTGCCCCGCCTCGACCATGTCGTGAACGATGTGCAGCGCCTCGCGAATGCGCGGGCCACGGTCGATGATGTCGCCGACGAACACCGCCATGCGTGACGGATGCCGCCAGACCCCGCCCTGCTTGTGATAACCGAGACGGTCCAGCAAGTGTTCAAGGGTCATGGCGCATCCGTGCACGTCACCGATCAGGTCGTAACTGCGCGCGGGATCGAGCATCAGTCGCCTCCGCCCCCCAGCTTGCTGCCCCAGCCAAGCTTGGTGCGGCACACCTCGTAGTAATTGTGATCGAGCGGATGAATCAGGCGCAGCTTCTGCGCTTTCTTGCTCACGGTAATGGTGTCGCCCGGTGCGCAGGTGAAGTGGTTCTGGCCGTCGCAGGACACCTGCGGGTAGATCTGCATATCTTTGGACACGACGATTTTCAGCTCACTGTTGCCATCGACCACGATCGGCCGTCCCGACAAGGTATGGGGGTACATCGGCACAATCACAATAGCGTCGAGCTTGGGATGCATGATCGGCCCGCCGGCAGACAACGCGTAGGCAGTGGAGCCGGTCGGCGTCGCGACGATCAGGCCGTCGGCCTTCTGGCTGCAGACGAACTGGCCGTCGATGTACAGCTCGAATTCGATCATCCGCGTCGATTTGCCCGGGTGCAGCACCACATCGTTGAGCGCATCGCCCTGGCCGATGGCCTCGCCATGGCGACGCACTTCGGCTTGCAGCAGGAAGCGGTTTTCTACCAGATAGTGGCCGTCGAGCACTTCGGCGACCTTGATTTCCAGCTCGTCGGGGCGAATGTCGGTGAGGAAGCCAAGGCTCCCGCGGTTGATGCCCAGCACCGGAATATTGTGCCTGGCCAGCGCCCGCGCAGCGCCGAGCAGGCTGCCGTCACCGCCGACGACGATGACCATGTCACAAACTTCGCCGAGCATCTTGCGCGACGAGGTTTGCAGGCCATGGCCGGGCAGGACTTCAGCGATGGTGTCTTCGAGGATCACATGCAGGTGACGGTCGAGGAGAAAGCGTTTCAGTCGGCGGACGGTATCCAGCACCTGGGAACTGCCCAGGCGACCGATGATGCCGATATTACGAAATTGCTCCATGGGACCTCTGCGGACAATCGAAAACGCGAAAAGCCGATTATGGGCGAAAGCGCCAGATAGACAAAATCCTTTCAGCCTCAAGGGTGCACTCAGGTTTAAGGCTATGCTCGCAAGATGATCCTGTTCCCCGACTTGTTGCAATTGCCCCATCGATTACGCCATCCCGAAGTGCGGGACCTGGCGTGGGTGATCCTCGCGCCGCCGATGCTCGCCGCCACGCCGTGGCCCCAGCGCCATCCGCTTGCCGGCAGCGACTGGGTGCACGACCCGCAGCGCCTCGAACATTGGCTGCACCAGCTCGACCGCGACAGTTACGGCCTGCTGCAATGGCTGTCTCAGGCGCGCACCCGGCGTCTGGGTCTGTATTACGAGCGTCTTTGGCAGTTCGCCGTCTCGCATGCGCCGGGCATCGAACTGATCGCCGCCAACCTGCCGATTCGCCGCGCCGGGCACACCCTCGGCGAACTCGACATGCTGCTGCGTGACCGCGACGGCGTGCATCATCTGGAACTGGCGATCAAGCTCTACCTTGGCCCGCAGGATGGCGATGGCCGCGATCCCGCGCAGTGGCTGGGGCCGGGTTGTCATGACCGGCTGGATCGCAAACTGGCACATCTGGCCGAGCATCAATTGCCGATCTCGGCGCGCCCGGAAAGCCGCGAGGTGCTCGCGGCGCTGGATATCGAAACCTTCAGCGCGCAGTTGTGGCTGGGCGGTTATCTGCTATATCCGTGGCCCGGGCACGCCGACTCACCGAACGGCGCGCATCCACAACATCTGCGTGGCAGCTGGCTGCATCAGAAGGACTGGCCGGCGTTTGTCGCGCAGCGCCCGCCGGGCCGCTGGCAACCCCTGCCCCGCCATGCGTGGCTGGCGCCGGCGCATTACCCGGCGGATCAGGTCTGGACAGATGAGCACTTGCGTTTGTGGCTGGCAGACCTGCCAGCACTGGCCCCGGCGCAGTTGATGGTGCGCCTGACCGAGAATGCCCAGGGCGAATGGGAAGAGGCGGAGCGGTTGTTTCTGGTGGCGGATCTTTGGCCGAATGTCCCCGGCCAAGCCTGAGATTTGTAGTGCCTGACCCAATTCGCGAGCAGGCTCGCTCCCACAGAGAAAGCATCTCAAATGTGGAATGCGATCCCTGTGGGAGCGAGCCTGCTCGCGAAAAGAGCAACTCGGTCTATAGGGATAGCCGCACCGCCAATGCCGCCAACGTCACCAGCAACACCGGCACGGTCAACACAATCCCGACACGGAAGTAATAGCCCCAGCCAATATGGATGCCTTTGCGCTCCAGCACATGCAGCCACAACAACGTTGCCAGACTGCCGATCGGAGTGATCTTCGGCCCCAGGTCGCTGCCGATCACGTTGGCGTAGATCATCGCTTCCTTGATCACCCCGCTGGCCTGACTGGCGTCGATCGACAGCAAGCCGATCAGTACCGTTGGCAGATTGTTCATGATCGACGACAGCAGCGCCGTCAGCACCCCGGTGCCCATCGCCGCGCCCCACACGCCGTGGCCGGCGAATACATCCAGCCACCCGGCAAGGTAACCGGTGAGTCCGGCATTGCGCAGGCCGTACACCACCAGGTACATGCCCAACGAGAAAATCACGATTTGCCACGGCGCTTCTTTCATCACTTTGCGCGTGGAGATTTTGTGGCCGCGCGCGGCAATACCCAGCAGCAGCGCGGCGCACACCGCCGAAATTGCGCTGATCGGAATGCCCAGCGGTTCGAGGGCAAAGCAGCCGATCAACAGGATCACCAACACCGCCCAACCGGCGTAGAACGTCGCTTTGTCGTGGATCGCGGTGTGCGGGTTTTCCAGCTGTTCCGGATCGTAAGCGGCCGGGATGTCGCGGCGAAAAAACCACAGCAACATGCCCAACGTCGCCGCCACGCTGACGAAGTTCACCGGCACCATGACCGCTGCATAACGGTTGAAGCCGATATTGAAGAAGTCCGCAGAAACGATGTTGACCAGGTTCGACACCACCAGCGGCAGGCTCGCCGTATCGGCGATAAACCCGGCGCCCATGACGAAGGCCAGCGTCGCCGCCGGTGAAAAGCGCAGCGCCAGCAGCATTGAAATCACGATCGGCGTGAGAATCAGCGCCGCACCGTCATTGGCGAACAGCGCCGAGACCAGCGCGCCGAGCAGCACCATGAAGGCAAACAGTTTGCGCCCACTGCCCCGCCCCCAGCGCGCCACGTGCAGCGCTGCCCAATTAAAGAAGCCAGCCTCGTCGAGCAACAGGCTGATGATGATCAGCGCGACGAAGGTGCCGGTGGCGTTCCAGATGATCTGCCAGACCAGCGGGATGTCCGTGAGGTGAACGACGCCAAAAATCAACGCCAGCACGGCGCCCAACGTTGCACTCCAGCCGACGCCGAGCCCCTTGGGTTGCCAGATGACGAGGGTGATGGTCAGCAGGAAAATCAGTGACGCAGCGAGCATTCGCAGAAGCCTTCAAATAGCGAAACGGGTGGAAATCGAACAAATGTGGGAGCGAGTCTGCTCGCGAAAGCGGTGTGTCAGACTAGAAATTGTTATCTGACAGTCCGCCTTCGCGAGCAGGCTCGCTCCCACAGTGAGTTTCGGTAAGTTTATTTCTTGTGTTGCTCGACGAACTGGCCGTACGCATCGATGAATTTCTGCAGGAACGGTTTCACCGAGTCGCTCAGCTTGCCCGCTTCATCAAACGCGTTGCCCGCGCCGCCCAGATAGGCTTCCGGCTGTTGCAGGCAATGGATATCGAGGAAAACAAAGGTCTGGCGCAGGTGCTGGTTGGCGCCGAAGCCACCGATGGCGCCTGGCGATACGCTGATCACCGCGCCGGGTTTGCCGCTCCACGCGCTCTGGCCATAAGGGCGCGAACCGACGTCGATGGCGTTCTTCAACGGTGCCGGGATCGAGCGGTTGTACTCGGGGGTAACAAACAGCACCGCGTCGGATGACGCCACTTTCTGACGGAAAGTGCTGTAGGCTGCCGGCGGAGAAGCGCCGTCGATGTCTTCGTTGTACAGCGGCAGTTCACCGATTTCGACAATCTCGAGCTTGAGATTGGCCGGTGCCAGTTCGGCGAGGGCCAGTGCGACTTTGCGATTGATCGATGCTTTGCGCAGGCTACCGACCACTACAGCGACGTTGTAGACATTGCTCATGGATGACTCTCGATGGTCCGTGGGAAGAGTCGCTAGTTATAGATGATCCAGTGACATTTTCACCAGTGGTCATTGGTTTTTCCTGCGCGAGGAATATTTTTTTCATGTAGGAAAACTTACCGAGCTTGCTGACGGTCTACAAAGCCGCAAATCAAGCGTTTTATCTCCAGAGGTTCTAAGCAGATGGCAGCAGTACTCGTCGGTCAGTTTCATGCAAGAGATGCGGAAGGCCGCGTTTATTCCGTGCATGAATTCCAGGAATCGAACCCGTCTGCAGACGGATCCACTGGCTCGGAGCCCATTTACAAACTCGCCATTGGCGATCGGGTCAACAAGGTCAGTGACAGCGAGTTTCTCCTGGTTCAGTCAGGCATTACCCTGATCCGCGAACCCGAGCCAACCGTTGCTTCATAACCCTGCATTATGAGCAGAAGTCATGCGAGCGGACTTGGGGTAGGATTCAGCGTTTGACCCCACCTGCTGAACATGGACTTCACGCATGCGTTTACGCCACATCGAAGTGATCCAGGCGCTCTTGCAGACCGGTCACCTGGGCACCGCCGCCGAATGGCTGCAACTGCCGGTGACCGAGGTCGAAGAGCGTTTGCGCGAAGCCGAGAGTCAGTTGGGGTTCATGCTGTTCGCCAGCGTTCGCGGGCGCCTGCAATCGACCCCCGAAGCGCGCGCCTTGCAGGTGGAAATCGCGCACGTTTATGAGGCGCTTGAGCCGGTGCAGCGTCTGGCCAGCAGCCTCAAGCAATACCTCGCCCCACCCCTGCGCATCATCGGCACCCCGCCGCTGGCTCAACAATTACTGCCACAAAGCCTTGCGACTCTGCGTCGGCGCTTGCCGGACGCACCTTGCAGCCTGCTCAGCGCGCCGACTCGCGACATCGTCCGCAGCCTGTTATTGCGCGAAAGCGATCTGGGCCTGAGCCTGCACGATCCCGAACACCCCGATATCCACTGCCAGCCGCTGGCCCAGGGCAAGCTGCAATTGCTCGCTCCGCACGGCTGGCTGCAGCCGAAACAGAAATACATTTCCCTAGTGGATCTGGCCGGTCAGGCCATGGTCGGTCTCGAAGGTCAGGATCCGCTGAGCCCGGCGCTGGAAAACAAACTTCAGGCGCTGCGCCCGGCGCCAAGCATTCAGACCCGCGTGCAGACCCATCAGATGATGCGCAGCATGGTCGAGGCCGGCGAAGGTCTGGCCATCGTCGATCCGTTCACCGCTCTGGGCGCCCGCGCCGGTGGGCTTGACGTCTGCCCGCTCTCACCGGCAGTGCCGATCAGCCTCTGCGCCCTGACCTTCAAACATGCCGCGCCGTCGGCGGCGATTCAGACCTTGCTGGCGATCGTCACGGAACAAGCCGAGGCGATGTTGTCGAGCTGAGTGGTTTTTCCAGCGGATTATCGAACAGGCGATACCAGAACAACGCGACTTCAGCGGTATGCGGATCGATGCCGCGATAGCGCAACTGGTCGATGCCGCCGATCACATAGCCGCAACGCTCATACAGACGACAGGCGCCGAGATTGTTGTTTTGGGTTTCGAGCATGATGCCCGGCAGCTTCTTCTTGCGACTCCAGAACTGCGCGACATCAAGCAACGCCTTGGCCACGCCGTGGCGACGGGCCGGGGCATGCACCGCCAGCTCATCGATGTGGGCAAAGCCGTTCCAGTTGGTGCTGATCACCAGGTGACCGACCGGCTCGTCGTCCAGGTACGCCATGAAAATCGCGCTGTCGGGCGCGTTGTGAAAGGCGCTGAATTCTTCGGGATCAATACCGTAGCACTTGCGGTACGGCACGATCGGCGTCACCGGCCACTGCTCGACCGGTTTGCCGATCACGGCAGCGCCGTAGGCCGCGACCTCGAAACTGAAGTCGCTGCCCCAGATATACGGCGCAAAACCTTCGTCGGCTACACGCACCGACAACCCTGGGTATTTCGGATTCATGACCGGTTGCATACTGGGAAAAGTCCTCATTCCTTGACGCAGCCGACGGTGTCGACCTTACCGTCGCGATGGATGATTGCCAGCGCAAATTTCAACTCTTTGTACATGAGGCTCAGTGTCCTGAGGCGGCAGATTTGCACCTGACCAGTGCACTCAGGGTAGAGGGTTGCGGCGAATGTGGCGAGGGTGGCAACTTGGCTCCATGTCGCCAAACGCAAAAAATCGCTGCCTTCCTGGTCCCCACTATGGAATGCATTCCCCGTAGGAGCTGCCGAAGGCTGCGATCTTTTGATCTTCTGATCTTTTGATTTTTCAGACCTGCGCATCAGCCTCGGCAATCTGCGTCCACAACGCCGGCGCTCCCGCCGATTTGGCGATGATTTCCAGCCGCACCAGATGCGCCGCCAGTTCTTCTTCGGTCGCCCGGATGATGCGTGCTGGCTGGCGATCGACCGGCAGGCGGCGGATTTCGGTAGCCGAGTTGTCGGCGCCCTCGCCCGTGCCATTGCCGTCGGACGCGTTGCCAGCCAGCGACAGGCTGGTCTGGCCGCCGGTCATGGTCAGGTAGACGTCGGCGAGAATCTCCGAGTCGAGCAAGGCGCCGTGCAGTTCACGGCCGGAGTTGTCGACGCCGTAACGTTTGCACAACGCGTCGAGGCTGTTGCGCTGCCCCGGGTGACGTTCCCGGGCCATCATCAGGGTATCGAGGATGGTGCAATGCTGGGTGATATCGGCGCGATCGTGCTGGCCCATCAAGGCAAATTCGTTGTTGATGAAGCCAACGTCGAACGCCGCGTTGTGGATGATCAGCTGCGCGCCCTGGATGAACTCGAAGAACTCGTCGGCGACTTCGGCAAAGCGCGGCTTGCCGACGAGGAATTCGTTGGTGATGCCGTGCACACCGATCGCGCCTTCGTCGCTCTCGCGATCCGGTTGCAGATAAACGTGAAAGTGCCGGCCCGTCAGGCGCCGACCGATCAGTTCGACGCAACCGATTTCAATGATCCGGTGACCATCGGTCACCGGCATGCCGGTGGTTTCGGTATCGAGTACAACGGATCTGGTGGCCATCAGTGCTCAGCTCTCAACGGGTCAATCGGGCAAAGGCGCGGATGTTAACACGCTCGGCGGGGTGTTTCAGTCAGACCGTGCCGGGTCCTTCGCGAGCAGGCTCGCTCCCACATTGGAATGCATTCCAATTCAAGGCCTGGAATACATTTCCCTGTGGGAGCGAGCCTGCTCGCGAATGGCTACGCCACGGTTAGAAGCGAAATCAGCTCTGCTTGTAACCACGCACTTCGTCAACGCCACGATTGGCCAGTTGGTCAGCCCGCTCGTTACCGTGATGGCCAATGTGCCCGCGCACCCATTTCCAGGTGACTTTGTGGCGGTTGACCTGCTCGTCCAGCTCTTTCCACAGATCGGCATTCTTCACCGGCTCTTTCGCAGCCGTTTTCCAGCCGCGCTTCTTCCAGTTGGCCATCCACTCGTTGATGCCTTTCATCACGTATTGCGAGTCGGTGACCAGCAGCACTTCGCAGGGGCGCTTGAGCGCTTCGAGGCCACGAATCGCGCCGAGCAGCTCCATGCGATTGTTGGTGGTGTTGGCCTCGCCGCCCCACAGTTCCTTTTCGACGCCCTTGCACACCAGCAGCGCGCCCCAGCCGCCGGGGCCGGGGTTGCCCTTGCAGGCGCCGTCGGTGAACAGTTCTACGGTATCGACGCTTTCCACGCTTTCGCTCATGCCAGTCTTTCCAGAAAAAATGCCTGTCCTGCCAATCACGGATCGACAATGACCGCGGCCGGGACAAGCCCGGCCACAAATAAAAGAAGATTTACGGTTCGATGCGGCGGCGGTTGACCTTGGCCATCGGCAGCGGAATCAGCTTGCCCATCGGCTCGCGGCGTTCCTGGCGCAACGGCCTGAGACCCACCACGATCTTGCGCGCCACCAGCAGATAGAAGCCACCGCCAGACAATTGCCAGTCACCGGCCTTGCGTTCCCAGCCGGCCAGGCGGTTCTGCCACTTGGGTGACGCGAGCGGCGGACGATAGCACCCGAAGCGGCGTTTCTCCAGCGCAAAGCCGAGCAGATTGAGCCAGTCGGCGACCCGCGACGGCGAGATGCAGCGCGCCTTGCGCAGGGCATCATTGGCGAAGAAATGCCGCAGCCCCCAGGTGCTCCAGGGGTTGATGCCGATGATCAGCAGATGCCCGCCGGGGCGCACGCTGCTCGCCGCTTCACGCAGCAAGCCGTGGGGCGACAGGCAGAAATCCAGGCCATGCTGCATCACCACCACGTCGGCAGCGTGCTCGCTCAACGGCCAGGCCTGCTCTTCGCAAACGATCTCGACCCCGGGCAACGGTGCGCCGAGACGCACGTTGCGCTGCACTTGCGGCGCGGCCGGCGGGGTTTCGGCGGACGGCCCGTAATGCACCAGATAACCGCCGAAGAAGCGGCCGAGCTCGTCATCGAGCATGCGCCGCTCTTCATCCAGCAGAAATTGCCCGAGCGGCCCCGACAGCCATTCGCGGGCGGCGCTGATCAATGCCAGCCAGTCGGGATCGGCCTGAGCGAACGCTTTATCGGTCATGTCATTCTCCAACGCGCCAGGAACTACTAAGATGCGCCAATGTTTTCTGCTTGGCGAATTCCGACGATGATACAGATCAGTGCCCTGCCCGCGTTCACCGACAACTACATCTGGTTGTTACAGGATCACCAGACCCAGCGTTGCGCGGTGGTCGATCCGGGCGACGCCACCCCGGTGCAGGCGTGGCTTGACGCGCATCCGGGCTGGGTGCTCAGCGATATTCTGATCACTCACCATCACCATGACCATGTCGGCGGCGTCGAGCGCCTGAAAGCCGCGACCGGCGCCAAGGTCTACGGCCCGGCCAGCGAAAGCATCCCGGCGCGCGACGTAGCGCTCAAGGACAACGACAGCGTCAGCGTGCTCGGCTGGGACTTCGACGTCTATGCGGTACCCGGTCACA
The DNA here is from genome assembly GCF_030687105.1 of Pseudomonas sp. FP1762. Taxonomy (NCBI): domain Bacteria; kingdom Pseudomonadati; phylum Pseudomonadota; class Gammaproteobacteria; order Pseudomonadales; family Pseudomonadaceae; genus Pseudomonas; species Pseudomonas sp. FP1762. Next base: position 2,363,231 of record NZ_CP117458.1, on the reverse strand, counting down.
CCCTGGGGCACATCGCCTATTACCACCATGGTCTGCTGTTCTGCGGCGACACCCTGTTCGCCGCCGGTTGCGGCCGGCTGTTCGAAGGCACACCCGAGCAGATGTACCGCTCGCTCAGCCGTCTTGCGGCCCTGCCGGAAGATACGCTGGTCTACTGCACCCATGAATACACCTTGAGCAATCTGAAATTTGCCGCCGCCGTCGAGCCGGGCAACCCGGAAGTCGCCGCCCGTCTGGAAAAGGTCACGCAGCAACGGCAGAACGGCGTGATGACATTGCCGTCGACTTTGGCCCTGGAAAAGCTGACCAATCCGTTTTTACGCACTTCTGAAACATTGGTTACACAAAAAGTGGACGAACGGGAAGGCGCTCAAAACCGGGAGCCGAGCGAGGTATTTGCGGCTCTGCGGGCATGGAAAGACAAGTTCTGACAAGCGCGCCGGCCGGGGCAAAAATTCTCAATGGTTGACCGCAGGGGGTGCGCTTTCTAGAATCGCCCGACATTTTTGCCCGGAACTTACTTCCAGCCAATGTCGTCATCCATACGTAAGTCCGTCAATTCAGATGCTTTGACCCGCCTGGCACAAGCCATCGCGGTGGCTGTGTCCGCCACGCTGGCGGGTTGCTCCAGCCACGCTCCGCAGACTGAAGCGACGCATACGCCGAACATTGCTGCGCGAGCCAAGCAGAAGCCGATCTGGCTGACCGAGAAGCCCACTCCAGTGGCGCCCCAGGACATCTGGGAACGCATGCGTCAGGGCTTCCAGTTGCAGGAAGGCCTTGGCGTCAATCCGCGCATCGAGCAACAGCGCCTGTGGTTCGCCAGTAACCCCTCTTTTCTCGAGAATGCCGGCGAACGCGGCAGCCTCTACATTCATTACATTGTCGAACGCCTCGAAGAGCGCAACATGCCGCTGGAACTGGCCCTGCTGCCGGTGATCGAGAGCGCGTACAACCCGATGGCCTATTCCCGCGCCGATGCGGTGGGCCTGTGGCAGTTCATTCCGTCCACCGGGCGTTACTTCAACCTGCGCCAGACGCGTTTTTATGATGGTCGTCGCGACATTACAGCCTCGACCACGGCCGCGATGGATTATCTGACCCGCCTGCACGACATGTTCAACGGCGACTGGCTGCTGGCTCTGGCGGCCTACAACGCCGGTGAAGGCACGGTCAGCCGGGCGATCGAGCGCAACGAAAAGCTTGGCCTGCCCACTGACTACTGGAACCTGCCGCTGCCGGCGGAAACCCAGGCCTATGTGCCGAAGTTGCTGGCGCTGTCGCAAGTGGTGCTGGCGCCGGAAGCCTATGGCGTCAACCTCAATCCGATCGCCAACGAACCGTACTTCCAGGTCGTCGAAATCAACCAGCGCATGGACCTGTCCAAGGTCGCTGCGGTGGCGAACATCGATGAAGACGAACTGTTCCAGCTCAACCCCGCGTTCAAACAGCGCACCACCATCGACGGTCCGCAGCACTTGCTGGTGCCGACGTCCAAGGCGCAACTGCTGACCGCCAGTCTGCAGACCATGCGCCCGGACGAACTGATCAGCCCGCGCTCGCTGAAACCGGTGTTCGAAGGCGCCGATCCGTCGGAAGTGGCGCAGCTCAAACGTGCTTATCGGGTCAAGCGTGGCGACAACCTCGGCTCCATCGCCAAGGCCAACAAGGTCGAAGTCAAGGATCTGCAGCGCTGGAACAAGCTGACCGGCAAGAATCTCAAGGTCGGCCAGACCCTGGTCATGCAGGACAACACCAAGCGTGCCCCGGCGCGCAAGTCCGGCCGGGTCAACACCGTGGTCGCGGCGAATACCAAGACCAAAGGCAAGGACGAGAGCAAGCAGCAGACCCAGTACAAGGTCAAGCGCGGCGACACCCTGTATGTGGTGGCCAAGCGGTTCAACGTCGAGATGCAACATCTCAAGCGTTGGAACCCGGGTGCGGGCAAGGCGTTGAAGCCGGGGCAGATGCTTACGGTTTATCAGCCGCACTGAATGAAGAGCCCCTGATATTTCAGGGGCTTTTTTTGGATGAAGTTTTTGTGGTGTGCTTTAGATCCATCCCCCTCACCCCAGCCCTCTCCCCCAGGGGGAGAGGGGGAAAGGGAGCCGATCAGGGGCTTTTCAGAAACTGACTTCGACTCGGTATCGCACCTCGGTGCAATTCGCCCAGACACCACGATCAGTCCCCTCTCCCTCCGGGAGAGGGTTAGGGTGAGGGGCTCTTCGCGCAAACGATTAACCCGGCATTAACCCGCATCTTTTTCCTGTCCAGACAAGCTGTTACTGTACGGCCCACAAAGCCCAAGCCGCTGGATCGGATCTGACTTGAAGCGTGCCCTCTCCCTGCTCCTGATCAGCCTGGCCTTGAGCTCACCCGCAAGCGCGACGATTACCGAAAGTCATGGTTATGCGCAGTTCGGCACGCTCAAGTACCCGGCCAGATTTACCCACTTCGACTGGGTCAACCCGCAAGCGCCCAAAGGCGGTACGTTGCGGGTGATGGCGTTCGGCACCTTCGATACTGTCAATCCGTACACCTTCAAGGGCACCAGCCCGGTTACCACCGCCAATTTTCTCCAGTACGGCATCAACGAGCTCAACGAGCCGCTGATGGTCGGTACCGGGCAGTATTCGCCGTCCGGCGACGAGCCGGCGTCGAGCTACGGTTTGATCGCACAATCGGTGGAGTACAGCGAAGATCGCAGCTGGGTCGTCTTCAATTTACGCCCCGAGGCGCGGTTCCACGACGGCGCACCGATCACCGCCTATGACGTGGCATTCTCTTATCGCCTGCTGCTCAAGGACGGTCATCCGCTATATCGCACGGCCTTGCAGGAAGTGCTACGGGTCGACATCCTCAACAAACAGCGCATTCGTTTCGTGTTCAAGCGCTCGGGCAATCCGCTGCTGATCCTGCGCCTGGGCGAGTTGCCGGTGCTGCCGCAGCATTACTGGAAAGACCGCGACTTCAAAGCCACCACGTTCGAACCACCGCTGGGCAGCGGGCCGTACCGCATCACGTCGGTCACGCCGGGTCGGCAGCTGATTTTCGAGCGGGTCAAGGATTACTGGGGCAAGGATCTGCCGGTCAATCGCGGCAAGTACAATTTCGATCGCATGGAAGTCGAGTTCTACCGCGACAGCGATGTCGCCTTCGAAGCGTTCAAGGCCGGGGAGTTCGACATCTACATCGAGCATCAGGCGAAGAACTGGGTCAACGGTTACAACTTCCCTGCTTTACGTCGTGGCGAAGTGATCAAGGTGCAGATCCCGCATCAGATCCCGACCCAGACTCAGGGCCTGTTCATGAACAGCCGCCGCGCGACCTTCGCCGATGTCAGGACGCGCGAAGCGTTGGGTCTGATGTTCGACTTCGAATGGACCAACCGCGCGCTGTTCAGCGATGCCTATAAACGCACCAGCAGCTACTACCCCAACAGCGAATTCACTGCGTCCGGCCTGCCGGTCGGCCATGAATGGCTGATGCTCAAACCCTACAAGGAGCAACTGCCGGCCAGGCTGTTTACCGAGCCGTTCACCCTGCCGAAAACCGACGGCCGTGGCATTCCGCGCGAGACTATGCGCAAAGCCCTCGCCCTGCTCGCCGAGGCCGGTTGGAAGCTCCACGGCCAGCGCCTGCAAGACAAAGACGGCCAACCGCTGCGCTTCGAACTGCTGCTGGTCAACCCGAGCCTGGAGCGGCTCTATCAGCCGTACATCGAAAACCTCAACAGCATCGGCATCGACGCGCGCCTGCGTACCGTCGATCGCGCCCAGTACAAACAGCGCCTCGACCAATTCGATTTCGACATGATCTCGATGACACTGGGCCAGACCTTAAGCCCCGGTCTTGAGCAGTGGCAGTACTTCCACTCCAGCCAGGTGAACGTCAAGGGCAGCAAGAATTACGCGGGCATCGCCAATCCGGTGGTCGATCACCTGCTCGAACAGTTGCTCGCCGCTCGCACCCGCGACGAGCAGGTCGCCGCCGGCAAAGCGCTCGACCGCGTGCTGCTCTGGCAGCACTACAGCATTCCCAACTGGTACCTCAATTATCACCGTCTGGCCTACCGCAACCGGTTGGCCTTTGTCACCACGCCGCCCTACACCCTGGGCCTGAGCGCATGGTGGCTGAAGTCTTCGGAGAAAGATCGATGAACGCTGTTCGCACCCTGCTCGTGCAGGCCGGCGGCTTGCTGTTCGCCGGGCTGGCCTGGGCCGCCCCGCAACACGCCGTGACCCTGTACAACGAGCCGCCGAAATACCCGGCCGATTTCAAGCATTTCGATTACGTGAACCCTGATGCGCCCAAGGGCGGTGTGTTTCGTCAGGCCGGTTTCGGCGGCTTCGACAGCCTCAACCCGTTCATCAACAAAGGCGTGCCCGCCGATGACATCGGCCAGATCTACGACACCCTGACCAAACACAGCCTCGACGAGCCGTTCACCGAATACGGCCTGATTGCCAGCAAGATCGAGAAAGCCGACGACAACAGTTGGGTGCGTTTCTACCTGCGCCCGGAAGCACGCTTCCACGACGGCCACCCGGTGCGCGCCGAAGACGTGGTGTTCAGCTTCGAGACGCTGACCAAGGAAGGCTCGCCGATGTTTCGCGGCTATTACAACGACGTCGCCGAAGCCATCGCCGAAGACCCGTTGAAAGTGCTGTTCAAGTTCAAGCACAGCAACAACCGCGAGCTGCCGCTGATCCTCGGCCAGTTGCCGGTCCTGCCGAAACACTGGTGGGCCAGTCGCGACTTCAACAAGGGCAATCTGGAAATCCCGCTGGGCAGCGGCCCGTACAAGGTCACCCAAGTGAAGGCCGGCCGTTCGGTACGTTACGAGCGGGTCAAGGATTACTGGGGCAAGGGCTTGCCGGTCAACCGTGGCTTCTACAACTTCGACACGATGACCACCGACTATTACCGCGACAACACCGTCGCCCTCGAAGCGCTGAAGGCCGGGCAGTTCGATTACTGGTTGGAAATGACCGCGAAGAACTGGGCCAGCGCCTATAACGTTCCGGCGGTCACCGAGGGGCGTTTGATCAAGGAACTGATCCCCAACAGCAACCCGACCGGCATGCAGGGCTTCGTCTTCAACCTGCGCCGCCCGGTGTTCCAGGATGTGCGCGTGCGTCAGGCGCTGGGGCTGCTGTTCGACTTCGAATGGACCAACAAGCAATTGTTCAACGGCGCCTATGTGCGCACCCGCAGTTACTTCGAGAACTCGGAAATGGCCGCCACCGGCCTGCCCGACGCCGAGCAACGGAAGATCCTCGAACCGTTTCGCAGCAAACTGCCGGCCCAGGTGTTCAGCGAAGCCTTCGAAAATCCCAAGACCGACGCCAGCGGCATGATCCGCACCCAGCAGCGCGAGGCGTATCAACTGCTGCAAGAGGCCGGCTGGAAAATCGTCGATGACAAAATGGTCGACGCCACTGGCAAACCGGTGGTAATCGAATTCCTCCTCGCCCAGACCGAGTTCGAACGGGTGCTGCTGCCGTTCAAGCGCAACCTCAGCGACCTCGGCATCGATCTGGTGATCCGCCGCGTCGACGTCTCGCAGTACATCAACCGCGTTCGCTCGCGGGACTTCGACATGATGGTCGGCAGTTTTCCCCAGTCCAATTCGCCGGGCAACGAGCAGCGCGAGTACTGGATGAGCGCCGCCGCCGACAAACCGAGCAGCCGCAACAGCATGGGGCTCAAAGACCCGACCGTTGACCAACTGGTGGAAAGCCTGATCAACGCCGACTCGCGCAAAAGTCTGGTTGCCCACGCTCGCGCGCTGGATCGGGTGCTGCAATGGGGCTACTACGTGGTGCCGAACTGGCACATCAAGAGCTGGCGCGTGGCTTACTGGAATCATATAGGCCACCCGAAAACCTCGCCCAAGTACGACATCGGCATCAACACCTGGTGGGTCAAGCCTGACGCCAAGCCTGCCGTAGAAGTCGAAACCCAACTGCAAGCCGACCCTGCGGGCACGGAGTAATCAGATGCTGGCGTATATCTTTCGGCGACTGCTGCTGATCATCCCGACCCTGTTCGGCATTCTGCTGATCAACTTCGTGATCATCCAGGCCGCGCCCGGCGGGCCGGTCGAGCAGATGATCGCCAAGCTCGAAGGTTTCGAAGGCGCCACGAGCCGGATTGCCGGCGGTGGTGCCGAAGTGGCGGTGGCCGGCTCGTCCTACCGTGGCGCGCAGGGGCTGGATCCGGCGCTGATCAAGGAAATCGAGCACATGTACGGGTTCGACAAATCGGCCCCGGAACGTCTGTGGATCATGGTCAAGAACTACGCGCAGCTGGATTTCGGCGACAGTTTCTTCCGCGACGCCAAGGTCATCGACCTGATCAAGGAAAAGATGCCGGTGTCGATCTCGCTGGGGCTGTGGAGCACGCTGATCATGTATCTGGTGTCGATCCCGCTGGGCATCGCCAAGGCCACGCGGCACGGCAGCCACTTCGACGTCTGGACCAGTTCGGCGATCATCGTCGGCTATGCGATCCCGGCGTTTCTGTTTGCGATCCTGCTGATCGTGGTATTTGCCGGCGGCAGTTATCTGGACTGGTTCCCCCTGCGCGGGCTGACTTCGAACAACTTCGATGAGCTGAGCCTGGGCGGCAAGATCCTCGATTACTTCTGGCACCTGGCATTGCCGGTCACCGCGCTGGTGATCGGCAACTTCGCGACCATGACCCTGTTGACCAAGAACAGCTTTCTCGACGAAATCAACAAGCAGTATGTGGTCACCGCCAAGGCCAAAGGTCTGACCCGCCATCGCGTGCTTTACGGCCACGTATTCCGCAACGCCATGCTGCTGGTGATTGCCGGTTTCCCGTCGGCATTCATCGGTATCTTCTTCACCGGCTCGTTGCTGGTGGAAGTGATCTTCTCTCTCGATGGTCTCGGCCTGATGAGTTTCGAGGCGGCGATCAATCGCGATTACCCGGTGGTGTTCGGCACGCTGTTCATCTTCACCCTGCTCGGGCTGGTGGTGAAACTGATCGGCGATCTGACCTACACCTTTGTCGATCCGCGTATCGACTTCGCCAGCCGGGAGCATTGAGATGAACCTGTCCCCTCTCAACCGCCGGCGCTTCGAACTGTTCAAGGCCAACAAGCGTGGCTGGTGGTCGCTGTGGCTGTTCCTGATTCTGTTCGGCCTCAGTCTGGGCGCCGAACTGATCGCCAACGACAAACCGCTGGTCGTGCATTACGACAACAACTGGTATTTCCCGGCGATCAAGCGCTATCCGGAAACCGCGTTCGGCGGCGAATTTCCGCTGGAAGCCAACTACAAGAGCCCGTACATCCGCGAACTGCTCAAGGCCAAGGACGCGTGGATTCTGTGGGCGCCGATCCCCTACAGCTACCAGAGCATCAACTACGACCTGAAAGTCCCGGCCCCGGCGCCGCCCTCGGCGGACAACCTGCTGGGCACCGACGATCAGGGCCGCGATGTGCTGGCGCGGGTGATCTACGGCTTCCGCATTTCCGTGCTGTTCGCGCTGACGCTGACCGTGCTGAGCTCGATCATCGGTGTGATTGCCGGCGCCCTGCAGGGCTTCTATGGCGGCTGGGTCGATCTGGCCGGGCAGCGCTTTCTGGAGATCTGGTCGGGGCTGCCGGTGCTGTATCTGCTGATCATCCTTGCCAGTTTCGTCCAGCCGAATTTCTGGTGGTTGCTGGGCATCATGCTGCTGTTCTCGTGGATGAGCCTGGTCGATGTGGTGCGCGCCGAGTTCCTCCGTGGCCGCAATTTGGAATACGTGCGCGCCGCCCGCGCGCTGGGCATGCAGAACGGCGCGATCATGTTCCGCCACATCCTGCCCAACGCCATGGTCTCGACCATGACCTTTATGCCATTCATCCTCACCGGCGCCATCGGCACCCTCACCGCTTTGGACTTCCTCGGTTTCGGCTTGCCGGCCGGCAGTCCATCGCTGGGTGAACTGGTCGCCCAGGGCAAATCCAACCTGCAAGCGCCGTGGCTGGGCATGAGTGCCTTCGCCGTGCTCGCCTTGATGTTGAGTTTGCTGGTGTTTATCGGCGAGTCCGCTCGCGATGCCTTCGACCCGAGGAAGTGAAATGAATCAGGACAATCTGATCGAAGTGCGTGACCTCGCCGTCGAGTTCGGTTTCGGCGAGCGCGTGCACCGCGTGGTCGAAGGCGTGAGCTTTGACATCAAGCGCGGCGAGACCCTGGCACTGGTCGGCGAATCGGGCTCGGGCAAATCGGTAACGGCGCATTCGATCCTGCGCCTGCTGCCCTACCCCATGGCGCGCCATCCGGCCGGCAGCATCAATTACGCCGGGCAGAACCTGCTGGATTTGAGCGAGAAGACCATCCGCCATATTCGTGGCAACCGCATCGCCATGATCTTTCAGGAGCCGATGACTTCGCTCAATCCGCTGCATTCGATCGAGAAGCAGATCAACGAAGTGCTCGGCATCCACAAGGGCCTGAGTGGCAAAGTGGCGACCAAACGCACGCTGGAGCTGCTGGAAATGGTCGGCATCCCCGAGCCGCACAAGCGGCTCAAGGCGCTGCCCCATGAATTGTCCGGCGGCCAGCGGCAGCGGGTGATGATCGCCATGGCCCTGGCCAACGAGCCGGAATTGCTGATCGCCGACGAACCGACCACGGCGCTGGACGTGACCGTTCAGCTGAAAATCCTCGATTTGCTCAAGGATCTTCAGGCTCGATTGGGCATGTCGCTGCTACTGATCAGTCACGATTTGAACCTGGTGCGAAGAATTGCGCATCGCGTATGTGTCATGCAGCGCGGTTGCATCGTCGAACAGGCATCGTGCGCAGAGCTGTTCCGTTCGCCGCAGCATCCGTACACTCGGGAATTGCTCGGCGCGGAGCCCAGCGGCGGCCCGGCGAGCAATGAAATCGGCGCGCCGCTGCTTGAAGTCGAGGACCTCAAAGTCTGGTTCCCGATCAAGAAAGGCCTGCTCAAACGCACGGTGGATTACGTCAAGGCAGTGGACGGCATCAATTTCAGCCTGCCTCAGGGCCAGACCCTGGGGATCGTCGGCGAAAGCGGTTCCGGCAAATCCACCCTCGGTCTGGCGATTTTGCGGCTGATTGGCAGCAAAGGCACGATCCGCTTTGAAGGCAAGCAGCTAGACTGCCTGACGCAGAACGAGATTCGGCCGCTGCGGCGGGAGATGCAGGTGGTGTTTCAGGACCCGTTCGGCAGCCTGAGCCCGCGCATGTGCGTCAACGACATCGTTGGCGAAGGCCTGCGGATACACAGAATGGGCACCGCAGCCGAACAGGAAGCGGCGATCATTGCGGCATTGAAGGAGGTAGGTCTGGATCCGGAAACCCGGCACCGCTACCCCCACGAATTTTCCGGTGGGCAACGGCAGCGAATCGCCATTGCCCGGGCTCTGGTGCTCAAACCGGCGCTGATCCTGCTGGACGAGCCGACTTCGGCGCTCGACCGGACGGTGCAGCGGCAAGTGGTGGAGCTGTTGCGTTCACTGCAAGCCAAGTACAACCTGACGTATTTGTTCATCAGCCATGACCTGGCTGTCGTCAAAGCGCTGAGCCACCAGCTGATGGTGGTCAAGCATGGCCAAGTGGTCGAACAGGGAGACGCGCAAAGTATTTTTGCCGCCCCCCAACATCCGTATACACAGCAGTTGCTGGAAGCCGCTTTTCTGGCACCAGCCACTGCGCAATAACCTGAAAGAGGAGCAACACATGGGTTTTCTCGCCGGTAAGCGCGTACTGATCGTCGGTGTCGCCAGCAAGCTGTCCATCGCATCCGGCATCGCTGCCGCCATGCATCGCGAGGGCGCTGAGCTTGCCTTCACTTATCAGAACGACAAACTCAAGGGTCGCGTCGAAGAATTCGCACAAGGCTGGGGTTCGAGCCCTGAGCTGTGCTTCCCGTGCGACGTGGCCAGCGATGAAGAAATCGCCAAGGTCTTCGAAGAGCTGAGCAAGAAGTGGGACGGTCTGGACTGCATCGTGCACTCCGTCGGCTTCGCCCCGGGCGACCAACTGGACGGCGACTTCACCGAAGCCACCACCCGTGAAGGCTTCCGCATCGCTCACGACATCAGCGCCTACAGCTTCGTGGCCCTGGCCAAGGCCGGTCGCGAAATGATGAAAGGCCGCAACGGCAGCCTGCTGACCCTGTCGTACCTGGGCGCCGAGCGCACCATGCCGAACTACAACGTGATGGGCATGGCCAAGGCTTCGCTGGAAGCCGGCGTCCGTTACCTGGCCGGTTCCCTCGGTCCGGACGGCACCCGCGTCAACTGCGTATCGGCTGGCCCGATCCGCACCCTGGCCGCTTCCGGCATCAAGAACTTCCGCAAGATGCTGGCCGCCAACGAAGCGCAGACTCCGCTGCGCCGCAACGTCACCATCGAAGAGGTCGGCAACGCCGGCGCCTTCCTGTGCTCCGACCTGGCGTCGGGCATCAGCGGTGAAATCATGTACGTCGACGGCGGCTTCAACACCACCGCGATGGGCAACATCGAAGAGTGATCTTCCTGTAGCCGATAGAAAAACCCGCCGGATCCGGCGGGTTTTTTTATGCCTGCAGAAAAGCTCGCCCAACTACATATGTACCGCCAACCACCCTGCCCTGCCTTTGATACTCGGCGCTCGATGCTTATCAGCCGCCAGGGAGGCGCAGATGGACGACACACCGGTACACGAACAGACGCTGATTCACAATCTCATCGCAGAATTGACCGCCGTACCGGTGGTCAGCGCCGCCACACCGGCGCGCACGCTGGAGGTTCCCCGTGCATGCCGGCTGCGCGAATGGATGGAGCTTTACTGGAGCGCCCTCGAACGCCCTGAATTTCTCGATTGGGCCAGTGGCTTTAACATCGATCTGGATACCCTGCAGATCAAGGGCGATACCCTGCAAGCGCAGACACCCTCGAACGGCTCCAGCGATGTCCGCACGTTCACGCTGGAAGATGATTCGGGCTGGTGGCAGATGGCGCCGATGCTGCTGTCGATTTCCCAGCGTATCGATCCTGCGGGGCTGGGCCTGCCCTACATCGGCGGTAAATCCGCCAATCCGCTGTATCGGTTTCCACGGCAAGTGGTGCTGGCGTTCTACGGTTACCCGGAACCGCAAAACCAGATTCAGGCCCGAGTCATCCTCGCCGAGCTGAAGAAAACCGGGCTGGCGGCCATCGATGAAAACGGCCAGAGCACGTCGGCGCTAGTGAAGGAACGCAACGCGCAACTGGAAGACTTTCGGGCGATCGCCGATCGAATCGATGAAGTGTTGCTGGCGAGCGACCCTTTCGAGCAGCGAGGCTTTCTCGACACGCCGGTAACTCTCACTTCGGCCTCTGTTTCTGCACCCGCCAGAGGGCCGCGCCTCAAACTGGGCGAGCTTCTGGGCCGCTATGAGTTTGCGTTGCCGCAAGATGCCCGCGAAGCCAAGGCACTTGCGCAACGCCTGCGCCAGCAAAGCTGGCCGGCGCTGCCCTCCGTCAGCGATTACGTGCAAAGCAACGACCCCATCCGCAGTTATCGTGAAGAATTTGGCGCTCTGGAAGATAACCGGCACATCGTGCGACGCCTTGAAGCGCTGAGCTGGAACAAAGCGCCCAAGGCCAAGATCGATTACGAGGAAATCAGCGAGCCCCATCCGGATTCTGCGCTGGCGGGACGGATGAAGTATGGCCAGCGTCAATTGCAGACACTCAGCGCCGATGAGGATTTTCAAGCCATCCTGCAGCAGCACGGACTGCCTGCCGACAGTCAATTGCTCGTCACCGAATCCGGTCATGTCGGTACTGCCAGCGTAAAGGGCTGGGTCACCCTGACGGCGCAGGTGGAAAAACAGGCTGATCTGAAACTCTTTCGCGACCAGCTCAAGGCCAAGGCAAGCAAAGCCGGCGGCGCCCTGCGCTCGAGCGGTAAAGTCACCCTTGGGCAAATGTTGCGCTTCTACAATCTGCTTTTGCCGAACACTGTCGAGCAAGCCCTCGCGCTGGTGAAATGGTTCAGGATCAATCTGCACACCCGCCCCGGGCATATGAATCACTGGTATCTGCTCGGCCAGCCGTGGACACAAACCGAACGGTTCACGGCGCAACAGCGTCAGAGCATCATCGACACCACACAGGCGTTTTTACCCGTAGACTCGCCGCCGTTGATCGACTACCTCAGTGAGGGTGTCGATACCGATCTGCCGCTCAAAACGCTCCAGGCAAAAGCCGACTACCTGATCAGCCGTATCCTGATCACACAGCGCGCGCAAACGCTGGGCAATCTGCTGGTGAAGAATCTGGGTGCTCCGGCGCAGGAGAAACGCCTGCTGGCCACCAACCGCGATCGCCTGTTGCTCGCTGCATTGATTCTCAGCCTGGAGCCGAACGCGGGTGAGGATTTGAACCGTATTGTCGTGCAACGTCTGGAGGGGCGTGATTTCTGGGGCGACAGCTATGACGAGGTACGTCGCTTCATTGATCGGCAGCCCGCTCTTGCATCGGTAAAAAACAAAACGCTGGCGACCCATCTGTTGTTGTCCGGTATAGCGCCGGAGTTTCTGACCCGGCATATTCCGCCATCACTCTGTTACATGAGCTGTTCGCGTTGGGTACGGCTGAAGCAGGTCGTGCTGTATATCGAAAGCCAAATGCCGGGTGTGGCACGCCTGATGAGCTATGAGCAACTGAGCCAACTGACCAAAGGCCCGGCCCCCACGCACTTCTACAAATTCCTGCGCGAGGATTCCTGTGCCTCACTGGTCGTTGACTGGGCGGTTGCCAGAGGGCTGATCCAGCGCAACGCCGAATTTCCGGTGACTGTTTATGACGCCACGACGCTGAAGCAGGCCGATGTCCTGTTCCGCAACCACAATCGCCTGTTGAACGATCTTTATCGGCGGGCGTTCCTTTCGGCACCGCCCACTCCCGTCACGGTTGCCCTGGCCGATCTGCGCAAGGTGTTCAGCGATTCCCCCTACCTCACGGAGAAGGCGCTGTTTGCTCCCGACTCCAACACGCAGACCTCTGCAGCGCACTATTCGCTGAGCGAACTGCATGTCGCCGGCAAGCTGACAGGTGACCTGCAAGGATGGCAATCGAGCAATGCACAGTTGCAACTGGCCCCCATGCTTGCCTCGTTGCCCAGACTGCACAATGTGGCGACCTACTTCCATGCGGCACTGAGCGCACGCCTGAGGCAAATGAAGGACGCACATATCGCATTTCTCAAGGAAGCGTTCTGTCGCTTGCCGTTCGCGCAGCGAATCGACATCGAAGACCACGAGCTGGAACTGCTCGCCCTGCGGCCAGTATCGGCAGCCACGGACAAGCTGGCTGACGCCAGCACTGCGCCATTCGGCATCTTGGCGCTGCTGAGTGGGAGTCCAGCCAGAGTCTTCGAGATTTTCACTGGCAGGAATGAAGTGGTGCTGCGTCGCGATATCGACCTTGCATTACTCAAACCATCGGGGGCAAATGATGCGGCGAAATCACTGCCCGTCGACGCCGAAGCCTACAGGCACGGCTCCCAGCCTCGCTTGAATGCCACTTGTAACGCGTTCATTACTCGCCTCGATATTCAGGGCGCCCCCCTGGCGCAACAGGAGCGCGCCGCCGTGCCCGATACCTTCGCCTCCAACACAGTCAACGCCATCGCCAGCACTGCCGTCAGGCATCTGTTCGATGCTTTCAAAGCGCAAGCCTTGCAAGACGCATTGCGCGTGCCCGAACTCGAGGATGCCGCTGCCAGTGACGAGAAATGGCTGGCGTTTTACCAGAAGCTGAGCCCGCCCAAGCGCTGAGCACTGGCGAATCCGGCGATAGATCGGCTGACGCCTTCGCGAGCAGGCTCGCTCCCACATAGATGGTGCTGAACTGAAAAATCCTCCGCGCCATCGAGACCTGTGGGAGCGAGCCTGCTCGCGAAGACATTCCATCAGCCAGCATCAAATTGCCTGACCCACCGCCATCGCGGGCAAGCCCGCTCCCACAGGAATTCAAGGTGAACTCACACCTCATTAACGTCACTGGACTCTGTGGGAGCTGGCTCGCCAGCGATGGTGCCGTTACTAACAGCCTTTCAGAGCTTGCTTGTGCGCATACATCGCGCCATCCGCATCGGCGAGCAGGCGATCAACGGTTTCGTGGCGTTTGGGGTCGTATTCGATCTGGCCGACGCTGAAACGAATCGCGTAACCACGGTGCAGCGTGGCGTTGCGCTCTTCGAGGATTTCCTTGAGCCGCGCCATGATCCGCGTGGTTTCAACGTGGCTCGAGCCGGTCAGCAACGCGACGAACTCATCACCACCCAAGCGCCCGACCACATCGCTCTCGCGAAAGGCAATGCGCAACACATCGGCGAAGGTCTTCAGCGCACTGTCGCCTTCGGCATGCCCGTACAGATCGTTGATCTGCTTGAAGTCGTTGAGATCGAAAAACAACAGCGTCGCCGGTCGGTTCAAACGTGCGCAGGCATCCAGCGCATGCTGGGCCAGTTGCTTGAAACCACGGCGATTGGACAGCAGCGTCAGTTCATCCATGCTTGCCATCTGCACCGCCGTCAGCTCTTGCTCGGCCATCTCCGCGAGGTCGCGCAACAAGGCACGCTCTTCGTCGTCGAGATGGCGGGGTTTGGTATCGATCAGGCACAGGGTGCCCATTTTGTTACCGTCCGGCACCGTCAATGGATAACCGGCGTAAAAGCGAATATTCGGTGCGCCGGTGACCAACGGGTTGTCATGAAAGCGCAAATCTTCCAGCGCATCGGGCACCAGCATCAACTCGTTTTGCAAAATCGCATGGCCGCAGAACGAGACATCGCGGGACGTCTCGCTGACATCCAGACCCACACAGGACTTGAACCACTGGCGATCCTTGTCGACCAGCGTGACCAGGGCGATCGGCACGTTGAACAGGCGCTTGGCCAGGCGTGTCAGACGATCAAAGCGCTCCTCCGGCGCCGAGTCGAGGTTGAGGCCGTGCAAGGCGTCGATTCGTGCAGCTTCATTGGCAGGTTTTCCGGGCACCAGCATGCGCACACTCCGTAGACAGTCATGCGTTCAGCGTAGCGCTTAATCGTCGGGGCATCACATTTGCGCCACCGGACAAGGCCCGCCGGCATCGGCCCAGAGCTTGAACTGCGCGACGAAAATATCGTGCGGCACCGGCACCGGTGCGCGCCCTGCCCCGGGATTCCAGCCCCAGAGCACCAGTTTGTCTTCGCTGACGTGTTTTAACAGTGCGGCAAAATCCCGATCGCCGTTGCTCGCGCGGTCCTTGATCATCGCGCAGAGCTTGTCCGAGGGCAGGCCGATCCAGGCCATTTTGTGTGCCGCTGGCGGCAGGCTCCAGTGCGGCGCACCCGGCGGCGCATGGGGGCCATAACTGGCCGGCGGATTGCTTTCAGCGTGACAGGTGGCGCAGGGCAAACCGGCGGCGCCCTTGCCATCCATGCCGCGCACTACATTCATCGCGTGAGGGATGCCGGCATCGAACTGTAATGGCGAATCGCCGGGGATGTGGCAGTTCTGGCAGCGCGGGCTCTGGAACACTTTCTGCACCGTGCCGAAGGCCTTCAACGCTTCCTGATCCTCGGCAAACAGGTCCGAGGCATAGCCACCGAGGCCCAGCAACACGACGGTGCCCAACACAAGATGTCGTTTCATCTCACACCCCCGACAATTGCAGTGGCAGTTCGCGCAGGCGTTGCCCGGTCAAGGCGAACACTGCGTTGGCCACCGCCGGCGCGGTCGGTGGCACGCCGGGCTCGCCGATGCCGCCGGGTTTTTCACTGCTGGGGACGATGTGCACTTCCACCACCGGCATTTCGTTGAGCCGCAGCACCTGATAATCGTGATAGTTGGACTGCACGACGCCGCCGTCCTTGACGGTGAGCTTGCTGTGCAACGCCATGCCGAGACCGAAGGTGATGCACGATTCCATCTGCGCGGCGATGCTCTGCGGATTCACCGCAATGCCGCAGTCCACGGCGCAGACCACCCGATGCACGCGGATCGCCAGATTGTCCTGCGACACCTCCGCCACTTGCGCCACGTAGCTGCCGAACGACTCGTGTACCGCCACGCCCAGAGCATGCCCGTCCGGCAACGGCGCGCCCCAGTTGGCCTTCTCCACCGCCAGATTGAGCACGCCGAGGTGGCGCGGGTGCGCCTTGAGCAGCGTTCGTCGGTACTCCACCGGATCCTTGCCCGCCGCCGTCGCCAGTTCATCGATCAGCGATTCCATGACAAAACCCGTGTGGGTGTGGCCCACCGAACGCAGCCACAACACATTGATGCCGGTCTGCGGCGAATGCAGCTCGACCTGATGATGAGGCAGATCCTTGATGTACGGACTGTCGGCCACGCCCTCGACCGAGGTGGCATCGATGCCGTTCTTGACCATCGCTGCCTCGAGCATCGTCCCGGCCATGATCGACTGGCCGACCAGCACATGCTGCCAGCTCATCGGCAAACCATCAGCACCCAGTCCGACCTGCGCCTTGTGCAGGTACATCGAGCGGTAGTAGCCGCCGCGAATGTCATCTTCGCGCGCCCACACGGTTTTCACCGGCAGGTCCGCCGCTTTCGCCACTTGCACGGCTTCGGCGACGAAGTCCGAAGTCGGATTGGCACGGCGACCGAAGCCACCGCCGAGAAATTCCGTGTGAATTTCGACCTGCTCGGGCTTGAGCCCGGTGATCTTGCTGGCGACCATTTGGTCCAGCGTCTGAAATTGCGTACCGGTCCAGATCTCGCATTTGCCGGCGCTGATTTTCACCGTGCAATTGAGCGGTTCCATCGGCGCGTGGGCCAGGTAAGGCACGCTGTATTCGACCTCGATTTTCTTCGCGGCTTTGCCGAAATTGGCCTTGGCGTCCCCCGCCTGAGTGGCGGAAGTACCCGGCGTCGCCGCCAGTTTGCGGAAACTCTCCAGCAGCTTTTCACTGCTCATGCCGGCCAACGGCCCCAGGGCCCAATCGACCTTCAGCGCATCACGGCCCAACTTCGCCGCCCAGAAATGCTCGGCCACCACCGCCACGCCGCTGGGCACCTGCACAACCTTGTGTACGCCGGGAATGGCCAGCGCTGCGGCGCCTTCGAAGGTTTTCACCGTGGCGCCAAACACCGGCGCGCGGGCGACCATCGCGGTCATCAGGCCTTCGAACTGCACGTCCATGCCGAATCTGGCGCGGCCGGTGATCTTCTCCGGGGTGTCGAGACGCTTGGTCGGTTTGCCGATGACTTTCCAGTCCTTGGCTTCCTTGAAAGTGATGGTCTTCGGGTCCGGCACCGGCAGTTGCCCGGCGGCATCGGCCAGTTCGCCGTAGGTCGCGCGTTGGTCCCCGGCGATGACCACGCCGGACTCCGTGCGAATCGTCGACGGCGCGACGTCGAAGCGTTTCGCAGCCGCTTCCACGAGCATCTGCCGCGCCGTCGCCCCGGCCAGTCGATAGCGGTCGAATTCCATCCAGGTCGACGTCGAGCCTCCGGTGATCTGCATGCCGCCAAATGCCGGCAAGCCGTAATCCGCCGCCGAGGCTGGCGAGTGCTCGACGCGGATTTTCGACCAGTCGGCGTCCAGTTCTTCGGCGATCAGCATGGTCAGGCCGGTCCAGATGCCCTGGCCCATTTCCGAATGACCGAGCAGGACAGTGACGTTGTTGTCCGCCGCGATGCGCAAAAACGCGTTGGGTGCGAAGGTCTTGTTTTCATTTTCTGCCGCCCGGGCAAAGCGGTTGGCCCCGGGCACCACAAACGCCACCATCAGACCGCCGCTTAACAGTGCGCTGCCCTTGAGAAACCCGCGACGCGATACAGGACTGTTCATCGTTCCTCTCCCAGAGAATGAATCAGCCGATTTCGGCGGCGCGTTTGACCGCAGCGCGAATGCGCGGATAGGTGCCGCAGCGGCAGATATTGCCGGAGAGCGCCTGATCGATATCGCTGTCGGTGGGCTTGGGAATTTTCGCCAGCAATGCGGCGGCGGACATGATCTGCCCGGACTGGCAATAACCGCACTGCACCACGTCCAGCTCGGCCCAGGCCTGCTGCACCGGGTGCGAGCCATCGGTGGACAAGCCCTCGATGGTGAGGATTTTCTGCCCATGGGCGACGGCAGTCGCCGGGGTAATGCAGGAGCGTAATGGCGCGCCGTCGACGTGCACGGTGCAGGCGCCGCACTGGGCCATGCCGCAACCGAACTTGGTCCCGGTCAGGTGCGCGATATCGCGCAGAACCCAGAGCAGCGGCATGTCGGCGGGTACATCGAGCTCTTGGTCCTTGCCATTGATATTCAAGGTCAGCATCAGCGGATTTCCTCAGGCTCACGGTGGTGCAAAGGGGCGTCGCTGTGGTCGCAAAAACCTACGGACGCCCGCGCTTATCCCTTTCAGCAAAGCCTAATTTGCGCAGCAAGCCAGACGTTGTGACCAGCGGTCATGCAGACCCCGGCTTTGCTCCTACAGTTGATAACGGCTCGCACTGAGTCGTCGTATCTCTGCGCAACCGGCCCGCGAACCTCGCGGTTGTCCATCACAGGTCAGGAGTAACGAATATGGGCTTTGTCACCACTCGAGACGGCGTCGACATCTTCTACAAGGACTGGGGGCCGCGCGACGCGCCGGTGATCCACTTCCACCACGGCTGGCCGCTCAGCTCGGATGACTGGGACGCGCAGATGCTGTTTTTCCTGGCACAGGGCTTTCGGGTGATTGCTCATGATCGACGCGGACATGGCCGCTCAAGCCAGGTCTGGGACGGCCACGACATGGATCACTACGCCGACGATGTGCTGGCAGTGGTTAATCATCTGGGTACGCGCAACGTTGTCCACGTTGGCCATTCCACCGGCGGCGGCGAAGTGATCCATTACATCGCCCGGCATGGTCAGGACAAGGTCAGCAAAGCGGTGTTGATCAGCGCCGTACCACCGTTGATGGTGCAGACCGAAAGCAACCCGGGCGGCTTGCCGAAATCGGTGTTCGATGGCTTTCAAGCGCAGTTGGCGGCAAATCGTGCGCAGTTTTATCGCGATGTGCCGAGCGGACCTTTCTACGGCTACAACCGCCCGGGCGCCGAGTCGGCGGAAGGGATCATCGCCAACTGGTGGCGCCAGGGCATGATCGGCGGGGCCAAGGCGCATTACGACGGCATCGTCGCCTTCTCGCAGACTGACTTCACCGAAGACCTGAAAAAAGTCACCGTGCCGGTGTTGGTGATGCACGGCGAGGATGACCAGATCGTACCTTACGCCAACTCCGCACCGTTATCGGCGAAACTGCTGCCCAACGGCACACTGAAGTCGTACCCAGGATTTCCGCATGGCATGCCGACCACGCAGGCTGAAACCATCAATGCGGATTTGTTGGCGTTTATTCGCGGGTAACCGCCTCAATCAGGCTTACTGCAATTGGCAAACACTGATCCCCTGTGGGAGCGGGCTTGCCCGCGAGGCGTCTCTCCAGTCCAATTATCTGCGAATGACACTCCGCTTTCGCGAGCAGGCTCGCTCCCACAGTTGGGATTGGGTATATCCGTCAGAGACTGGTCGGCTACAAGGCCGCCATCGCTGGCAAGCCAGCTCCCACAGTTGGAATTGGGTATATCCGCCAGAGACTGGTCGGCTATAAGGCCGCCATCTCTGGCAAGCCAGCTCCCACAGTTGGAATTGGGTATATCCGCCAGAGACTGGTCGGCTATAAGGCCGCCATCGCTGGCAAGCCAGCTCCCACAGTTGGAATTGGGTATATCCGCCAGAGACTGGTCGGCTATAAGGCCGCCATCGCTGGCAAGCCAGCTCCCACAGTTGGAATTGGGTATATCCGCCAGAGACTGGTCGGCTATAAGGCCGCCATCGCTGGCAAGCCAGCTCCCACAGTTGGGATTGGGTATATCCGTCAGAGACTGGTCGGCTACAAGGCCGCCATCGCTGGCAAGCCAGCTCCCACAGGGATCAGGGCAGGTCCGCTGCTCATTCGTATCTTTGAGATAGCTATCGCGAGCAGGCTCACTCCTACAAGAGCAAGAGCAAGAGCAAGAGCAAGAGCAAGAGCAAGAGCAAGAGCAAGAGCAAGAGCAAGAGCAAGAGCAAGAGCAAAAGATCGCAGCCTTCGGCAGCTCCTACAGTCTCCGCGTTCGCCTTAGGCCGAGTGTCAGCTCGCCTGCTTTTGATCTTGATCCACCGGCGACGTCGGAAGGCTGAGCGGAGGGATTGATCCGGGCGTGGGAGCGCAGCGACCGTCTGGCGCAGCCAGACACAGCGGAAGGAGGTGCAGCGAAGCAAACCGGAGCCGCTGCGCCCGGATCAGTCCCGGAGCGAAGGAACCCGAGCCTGCGAGGGCCGAACGCAGGAGCAAGCCTTTTTGGTTACTTTTTCGGCGTTTGGAAAAAGTGACCCGCCGTAAGGGCGGAACCATAAGCAGCCGTTACCGCAGCAACGGATATGTACTCACTCAAAAAAAAACCACCGCCTGACAAAAAGCCTTAGCGAGCAGACTCGCCCCCACAGAAATCGCAAGCGTGCTGAAGGCTGAATCAATCCCCTATCCCTCTGCCCGCCCTTCGCCTTCACGATCACCACGGTAATGCCTGGCCAGCGGAAAATCCGGCAGCCACGATTCACGCCGCACAATCCAGCTCTCATAGGTCGGCTTCAACTGATCCGGCGCATCCAGCGCGCCGAGGCTCACCTCGACCTCATCAACACTGCGGTTGAACACCGACGAACCACATCGCGGGCAGAAATCTCCATCGCGCCCGTGGTGTCACGCCCCCCCAGAGCCTATAACAGCCGGCGCTGCAATGCAGGCGCGTTTCAGATGAAAAAGCTCGATGTCACTGCGCTGCAACGGGCATTCGACGGCCAGAGCTAATACACTCAGGCACTGACCTGCCGGGACAATCACGATGAAACACGCCGCTGCGAAAAACCCCGAGAAAGCCCCGCGCTTCTGGCGCGACGACGCCCTGCCCTTCATCGAAGCGCGGGCGATCGTGGATGGGCGTGAAGTCTGTTATGCGCGGCATTCCCACGCGCACTTTTCCATCGGCGCAATCACCGCCGGGCGCAGTACCTATGTGCATGAGCAGGCGCAGTATGAAGTGGCAGCAGGCACCGTGGTGCTGATGAATCCCGGCGATGTACACGCCTGCAATCCGATCGATGATCAGCCTTGGTCGTACGTGATGTTGTATGTCGAAACGCCGTGGCTGGCGGATTTGCAACATCAGTTGGGGTTTGCCGGGGAGCTGGAATTTCGGCGGTTTAGCGACACGCATCTGGCTGATGCCGAGCTGTTCGGCAAGTTGATGGGGTTGTATGAGGTTTTGCTCGACGACCAAATGGAGGCACTGGCGAAACACAGCGCGGCGGTAGAGTTTTTCAGTGATTTGCAGGTCCGCCTCAATCCGGCGGATGAGCCCGTCGATGAGCCGAATTTCAAGCTGGAACGCGCCGCTGATTTCATCCGGGGACATTGCACCGAAGTGCTCAGCCTCGAGGCGATTTGCGCGGCGGCGCAGCTGTCGCCGTCATACCTGATTCGCGCGTTCAAGCAGCGCTACGGGATGACGCCCCATGCCTTCCTGGTCAACCAGCGCATCCAGTTCGCCCGCGAGCGCTTGCGCAGCGGCCAGTTGATTGCCGATGTCGCGCTCCAGGCCGGGTTTGCCGATCAGGCGCATTTTCAGCGAGCGTTCAAACAACATCTGGCGGCAACGCCGGGGCAGTATCGCGGCTGACTTTTATCTCCCGTACATGCAAACCCCTGCACTCGTCAGCTCCTACAGCAAATCAGGTGATCAGCAGATAACCCGCACTCACCGCCAGCAACAACGCCATCAACCGATTGAACCAGCGCATCCCGGCGGCATTGCTCAGATAACCGCGCAAAAACGTCCCGGCATACGCCCAGCAGCCCACCGACAGATAGCAGATCACCAGATACACCGCCGCAAACTGCCAGACCAGCCGCGCC
Organism: Pseudomonas sp. FP1762; assembly: GCF_030687105.1. Classification (NCBI taxonomy): domain Bacteria; kingdom Pseudomonadati; phylum Pseudomonadota; class Gammaproteobacteria; order Pseudomonadales; family Pseudomonadaceae; genus Pseudomonas; species Pseudomonas sp. FP1762. The sequence goes on along the minus strand of NZ_CP117458.1, from coordinate 2,341,260 downwards.
TCGCCGTCGGCGACAAACGCGCCCATGCCGGCCACGCATGCCAGCCAGGCCTTGGGGTTGAGCCATTGCATCACCGCGCCATAGAGCATCGACGGCGCACGGCCGGACTCGCTGGTGTTCAGTTGGCCGTCATCGCTGGCCAGTTTCCAGGCCATGAACAACAGAAACGCCACCCCGGCCCATTGCACCACGCGGGTCATGAATGGCCACAATTGCAGCACCTCATGCAGGCCCAGGCCCATCAGCACCAGCAGCAGCACAAACCCCAGCGTCGCCCCGGCCACGTGCCGTTGGCTGGCGCGGAAACCGTACTGCGCGCCGGCGCTCAAGGCGACGATATTGACCGGCCCGGGGGTGATGGATGCGGCGAGGGCAAACGCCGCCATGGAAAGAATCAGACTCATTGCACACCTGCTTTAATCGAGGAACGAGGTGGCTACGGTAGCGAGCGGGGGATTTGCAGTATTGAAGAAAATGACCCTGAGGCTGCGAATCTGATCCGATCGTTCCCACGCTCTGCGTGGGAATGCAGCCCGGGACGCTCTGCGTCCCATTCAGAGCCGAACGCAGAGCGTCCGTAGAGGCATTCCCACGCAGAGCATGGGAACGATCAAAACCTACAGGGGGCACTCAGGCCAGGCGCGGCACGGTGAAGCGGAATTCGCTGCCCTGCCCCGGCTCGCTCTCGGCGACGATCTGGCCGCCATGAGCTTCGACGATGCCTTGAGTGATGTACAAACCCAGGCCAGTGCCGGTCGGGTTGCCTTCCTTTATCGTCCAGTAGCGGTCGAACACATGCGGCAAGTGCTCCTTGGGAATGCCTTCGCCACTGTCACGCACGATAAACACGATCTCGTCGCCCACCGATTTCGCGTGCACGCCGACGGTGCCCATGCGCGGGGTGAATTTGATGGCGTTGCCCACCAGGTTCGACAGCACCTGAAACAGCCGCTCGGGGTCGGCGTGGATGCGCAGGTCAGGATCGGCCTGGAAGGAAATGCTGATGTCCTTGTCATGGGCCAGAGGCGACAGCAACGCTTGGGCCTCTTCAAAGATGTGCCCGACCTCCAGCGCCTGCGGGGTGATCGAGTAACGCCCGGCATCGATTTTCGAGGTATCGAGCAGGTCCTCCAGCAGCGTGTTCATCCGCGCCGTGGCCTGCTGCATGGTGTCGATTGCAGTGGAGATACGCCGCGAAGTGTGCGCGCCTTCCGAGCTGAAGGCTTTCTGCATCATGCCGCAGAGCATCGAAATCACCGTCATCGGGTTGCGCAGGTCGTGGGAAACCACCGCCACCAGATCATCGCGCGCCTGCACAGCCGCCTGCTCGCGACGTACCTGACGGGCCAGATCGTTTTCCAGCGCCGAACGGCGCAGGTCATTGGCGGCGAACCGGTCACCGTGGCTCCACTTGGTGGAGATCCCGGCCATCTCGACCTTCCAGATCTCGAACGAAGTACGCGGACGCAGGCGCATCCCGGCGTCGGAGGTTTCCAGATCCAGCGGCTTGCGCGGGTCGCCGCTCCAGTTGATGTTTTCCTTCACTTCCGGACGGAACCACAGCACACCGTTGTCCACCGGTTTGGGCAGGCTCATGGCGAGCACACCGCTGGCCACAGACTGATACTGCGCCGCCGGCGGGTAAACGCTGGACAGGTGATGGCTGGCGAACACCGGCTCGCCGCGCGCCTGCAACCACTTGTGCAGCGCGCGAATTTCTTCCGGCGCCGGGCAGTTGCCGTAACGGTGCAACTGCTTGTCTTCGATGATCGCGATGCCGCCGGCATTGACCAGCGCCATCAGCGTCGCTGGCTGCTGGGCGAGGCCGTCGAAAACGTTCTGCGGCGAATCGATCATCGCCTGATTCAGCCGCGCCAGCGCTTCGACCTTCTCTTCACGCTGGCGGGTCAGTTCAAGGGTTTCCATGGCACTGATCTGCAACGACAGGACCTGGCCGATGGTCTGGCAAGCCATGCGCAATTCATGCGGCACGTGCAGCGGCTGGCGATTGCCGCAGCTGATCAGGCCCCAGAGCTTGTCGCCCTTGAGCAGGGAAATGCTCATCGACGACAGCACGCCCATGTTCTTCATGTACTGACAGTGAATCGGCGAGACGCTGCGCAGCGTGGCGAAACTGAGGTCCAGCGGCGTCTGCGTGTCCGGGCGCAGCTTCGGCACCAGTGGCACTGGCTGATAATCGGCGTTGGGGATGATCCGCAACCAGTTGGTGCGATACAGCTCGCGCGCCTGCTCGGGAATGTCCGAAGCCGGGAAGAAAAGGCCGTTGAACACTTCCATCGACGGATCGGACGCTTCGGCGATGACCTGACCGTGGCCCTCTTCCTCGAAGCGATAGATCAGCACCCGGTCGTAACCGGTCATCGCCTGGATTTCCTTGACGCTGATGTCGTACAGGGCCTGCAGCGTGGTCGCCGCTTGCAGGCGCTGGAGCATGCGGCCCAGGTGGGTATTGACCCCGGCGACGTTGCGCGGCTGGAAATTCTTCACATGAATTTCCAGCTCGAGAATCAGCACGCCCTGATGGCGGTGCAGCAAACCTTCGAATTCAGTGCCGTTGAGCTCGAATCGTAGCGGCGCCGCCTCGGAAAACGCTGTCTGCTGCAAGGCTTCGAGCACGTGCGCGGTGTGTTCGGCGCCGATCAGGCTGTGCAGCGGCTGGCCGATCAAGGATTCGGGCGCGCGGGCCAGCAGGGCTTCGACGTTGGCGCTGACCTGAATGATCTGCAGCGCAGGCTCGGTCAGGGTGAGCAGCAAACCATGGGGCTGGATCGCGCCAGGAAAGCGGATCGGCTCGTCGGCACAGTTGGCCAGCAGTTCTTCAAAGGCTTGTGGGTCTTGCGGGTTCATGCCAGTACCTCCTGGCGCTCGAGCCACTGCTCGAAACAGCTGAATGTGGTTTGTGCTGCGCTGACCACGGCCGCGCGTTCGCTGGCCGCCATGGGCCGGTTGCTCAGGTATTCGATGAACTCGCGCCAGCGCCGCCCGGTGGCCGCGCCGTAGACATCGAGGAAGGCAGCGCCATTGTCGGCGTCCAGATTCAGCCGCGCGGCGATCTCCCGACGCAGGATCTGCCCGCCGAGAGTGGCGCCTTCGAGCACGTACAAAACACCGAGACTGGCGGCGCTGGAGTCGATCACCGGCAAGTCCTCGCACAGCGGCAAATCATTGGTCGTCGCGCCCAGTGCGCGCAGGTCGGCGTGCAAGGTCTCGGCCTTCAAACGAGGCGTCAGATCGAAATCATCCGGGACAGCGCCACTGGCGAGCAACGCCCGTTCCAGCGGCTGATAAAAACCGTAATAGGCCGCCATCAAGCGCTCGAATGCGGGGGTATTGAGGGTATCGGTAAAAAAAGGAAGGCGTTTTTCCAGTGCGATGTGCAGTTCGGCTGTGCCGGCCCGCAGATCTTGCAGCACCGGTGGCACATAAACCTCACGGGCCTTTGCTTGCATGTAGATCGCTCTTGGTGGGACCCGGCAGGGGCCATTCTGGGTGGGCTCGACGTGGGGGGAATTTATCACGCCACGCAGCTTTTTCTGACTGCCGAAGCGTTTTTTCTGTCGAACTGCGACCCTATGACAGGTTCAGAGTGGCGCCGGATCAGAAAAGTTCGACCGACGCCATTATCCTGCCACTACTGACCACCTCAATCAGCGCCGTCGTTCTGCACCGATGGGTCGCCGTTGGCCGGTACGCTGCTGTCGGCAACGGGTTTCGAAGGATTGTTTTTTTCGGCCCCGGGATAACCGGGCAGACCGCGAGTATCGTCCGGCGTCATGACATCCTCGTTATCTCGACTAACGTCCCAGTCGGTGGTGGCGTTGGGGTCTTCATCGCGCCCGGCCGTGCCGATGGCGAAGCCGTCGTCGTTGGGATTGACGGTTTGATTAAGCGCTTTGTCGTTGCTGGATGGGTTGCTCATGTCTGCCTCCAGAACACGTTGATCGGACTTGTTTGGAAACGCCTTGGCCGCTCAAGTGCAATGGACAAGACCAACGGTGCATTCGCGGGGCACTGGTCGCCTGGCGTGAACCACCGCAACGGCGCACGGTTCTCAAGAGAAACACTTGCTCGAGCACCGTCATGAGCCACCCGCGATTCGGCATTGAGGAAGAGTACTTTCTCACTGACCTGCAGAGCCTGCGCATGGTCGGCAGTCCGCCGCCACAGGCCATCGAGGCTTGCAGGGCGGCGCTGGGTGTGTGGTTTGCCACGGAGATGTTTCAGGGGCAGATCGAAGTGGCTTCGCCGGTGTTCAGCGACTTTGTGCACGCTGGCGATTTTCTCCGTGGCAGCCGTCAGGCCTTGGGTGCAGCCCTTGAACCGTTTGCTCTGGGCGTGCTCAGCGCCGGCAGTCATCCGCTGGCCGACTGGCGCGAGCAGGTTCCGACCGACGAGGAACATTTCCATCATCTGTTCGAGCGCTACGGCCATGTTGCCCGGCGCAGCGTGTTGTCGGGGCTGCATGTGCACGTCGAGGTGATCGAGCCGCTGGATCGCATCGCCGTGATAAACGAAGTCCTGCCGTGGACGCCGCTGCTGTTGGCGCTGAGTTGTTCGTCGCCGATCTGGGATGGCGCCGCCAGCGATTTCATGAGCTATCGGCAGACCGCGTGTGACGAGTGGCCACGCATGGGCATCCCGCCGCTGTTTGCCGATCAGCGCCATTACGACGAACACTTGGCGTTTCTCATGCGTATCGGCGCGATCAGCCAGCCCGGCGAGTGTTGGTGGGGCGTGCGCCCGGCCGCGCGTTTTCCGACCCTGGAACTGCGTATGACTGACGCTTGCCCTCGCGTCGACGATGCGCTGACCCTCGCGGCGTTTTTCCGCGTATTGGTGGCCCATGCCAGTGCGCAGCGGCGGCCAGGATTGCTCTATGACCAGACCGCACGTTCGATGCTGGAGGAAAATCGCTGGCGGGCCAAACATCAGGGGATTCATGCGCGCTTTTTGGTCGAAGGCATCGACGGCGACTGTTCGCTCGCGCAATGGCTGGAACTGGCCGAGCAGCGTTTTGCCGAAACGGCACAGGTATTGGGCGCGGCGCAGTTGTTCGAGCGTGCCCGGGCGATCATCGACAGCGGCACCAGCGCCGATCGGCAACTGGCGCTGTTCAATCTGGCGTCTGAACAACCGCAAAACGGCCGTTCGGCCCTCGGGCAAGTGGCCGAGCTGCTGCTTCAGGAAACCGCTGGCTGATCGCTCTCGGACGGGCCTTTGAGTTCGACCTGATTGCCGTCCGGGTCGAAACAGTAAAGCGACAAGCCGTAACCCTCGGCGCCAAAACGCCTGGCGGCTTGTTCAACGGTCAGCCCGAACGATTGCAGATGGGCGATGAGCGCGGCTTCGTCGAACGGCTCTATGCGCAGACAGAAGTGATCGACGTTGCGCTTGTGCGCATCAGCGGCGCCGCCGCCCTTGCGCCCGAGTTCGCCCGCCAAATCAACGAGATCGATCATCGACGTACCGGCCCGCAGGTGCACCAGCCCCAGCGGCTGGTTATGCCTGACCACTTCGGCGCCAAACACCCTGGCGTAGAAATCGATGCTGCGCTGCAGGTCGGCGACGCGCAGGACGATATGATCGATGTGCTGAATGGAAAAGGGATGCATGAGTTGGCTTCCTCGAAAGCGGCGACCCGCTCATTGTGCTGCACAAGGGAAAAAATTCACTGTCGATTTTTCGGTGGAGCGATCGACAAAGCGGATTTACTCTCTAGCCATGAACATACCAGCCGCTGTCCTGCCGCCCCACGCCGAAATGGTTCGCGCCATGCTCGAGCGCGACACTGCCTATGAAGGCGTTTTCTTCACCGCCGTGAAAACCACCGGGATCTTTTGCCGCCCCAGTTGCACGGCGCGCAAGCCGAAACCGGAAAACGTCGAATTCTTCGCCCACGCCGACGAATGCCTGTGCGCCGGTTACCGCGCCTGCCTGCGCTGCAAACCGCTGGACGCAGCGGCCATCGCCCCGGACTGGGTGCAGCGCCTGCTCAATGCGGTGGACGCCGATCCCGAACGGCGCTGGAGCGATGCGCAATTGCTCGCCGAGGGCATCGAACCGCTGAAACTGCGACGCTGGTTCAAGCAGCACTTCGGTATGACGTTCCACGCCTGGCTGCGCACACGTCGCCTCGGCATGGCCTTGGGCGGGATCAGGCAAGGCACTTCGATCGATCACGCGGCGTTCGACTCCGGCTACGAGTCGCTCAGCGGTTTTCGCGATGCGTTTCAGAAGTCCTTCCACATCACCCCGGGCCGTGCGGCCAACAGTGAGCCGTTGCTGTTCACCCGCCTGACCACGCCGCTGGGGCCGATGATTGCCATGGCTGAGCGGCGTGGGCTGGTGTTATTGGAGTTTCTCGATCGACCGGCGCTGACCCGCGAAGTCGAAGCGCTGCAGAACCGTTATGGCTACGCGATTGCACCGGGGCATAACGCCCACTTGCAGCAGATCGAGGTGCAACTGGCGGATTATTTCGCCGGCAAACTGACTCAGTTCAGCGTGCCGCTGCACCTGCCCGGCAGCGCTTTTGCACGCGAGGTGTGGGCGGCGCTGCTGCAAATCCCCTACGGTCACACCAGCACGTACGGCGCCATCGCGGCAGGCTTGGGCAAACCCGGCGCCAGCCGTGCCGTCGGCCTGGCCAACGGGCACAATCGGCTGTCGATCGTGGTGCCGTGCCACCGAGTGATCGGCGCAGACGGTTCGCTGACCGGTTATGGTGGCGGACAACCGCGCAAGGCGTTCCTGCTCAGGCTGGAAAACGCCGCGCTGCAAATGACTCAACAATTGGCTTTTTGAGCCATGCGATCCAACGCGCAAACAGGGATTTCGATGAGTACGTCCGTATCACCGCAACATGGCTGACACGTATGAGATGGCCAGCGCTTTTCTGGCCGCGATAGACGCTGATTGGCTGCGCCATGTCAGCGCCGTCGGCCCGTGCCTGCATCAACCACATCCAGCGCGCGACCCGTATGAATCGCTAGTACGGGCGATTGCCTATCAGCGACTGCACGCCAAGGCCGGCGATGCGATCCTTGGGCGTTTAGTGGGGTTGTTTCCCGGTCAGGTGTTTCCACGCCCGGAGCAGATTCTCGCGACTGAGGTCGAGCGACTGCGTGCTTGTGGCTTTTCAGCGAGCAAGATTGCGACGATTCAAGGGATCGCCCAGGCGACGCTGGACGGCGTGGTGCCGGATTACCCGACTGCACGGGCGATGGACGATGAAACCCTGATCGAACGCCTGACCAGTTTGCGCGGTGTCGGCCGCTGGACCGTGGAGATGCTGTTGATCTACAGCCTCGAACGCATGGACATCCTGCCGGCGGATGATTTTGGCGTGCGTGAGGGATATCGGCGCTTGAAGGGACTGGAGGTGCAGCCGACGCGCAAACAGATGATCGAGATTGGCCAGGCGTGGAAGCCTTATCGGACGGTGGCGGCCTGGTATCTGTGGCGCGTAGCCAAGGGTTAGACCGCGTTATCGTTCTTCGCGAGCAGGCCCGCTCCCACACTGAATCAGCGTTCGGCGCTCTGTTTCCGCGCTCCCAGGGTGAGGGGAAAATCGAACTGTCGCTGCAAATCCTCAGCCTTGAGAATCTCGAATAACGCCTGCGCCGCCGCCGACAGGTCATTGCCCGGCTCGGTCAACACACCAATCGCCCGCTCCACAGAATCATTCAAGGTCAGGCAATGCGCACCGAGCTCGCACATTTGCCCCGCGCACAATGCCGGCACCGCGCTGACCCCAAGCCCGCTGGCAACCATTCGCCCGACCGTTGCCAATTGATGACTCTCGAACTCCACCGGCAACTTCATTCCGCGCGCCTGCAAATGCTCTTCCAGCATCACCCGCACCGTTGATGGCCGCTGCAGGGTGATGAACGGTTGCTCCAGCAAGGTCTGCCAATCGATGTCGGCGCGACCGGCCAGCGCTGAATCGGCCGGCACCACGGCGACAAAGCGATCGACATACAAAGGCGTGAATGTCATCGACGTGCTCTGCATCGGCGCGAACGCCACACCGAGTTCAACCTGACGATCGCGGACCATTTCCAGCACTTGCTCGTTGATCACGTCGTTGACCGTCACGTTGACGTTCGGATAACGCGCGCGAAAGCTTTTGAGGATCGGCGGCAGCAGATTGCCGGCAAATGACGGCATCGCCGCCAGCGTCACGCGTCCGCGCTGCAGGCTGAAACGCTGGCGCATTTCGTCTTCGGCATTGTCCCAGTCGGCGATCAAGCGGCGCGCCAGCGGCAGCAGGGACTCGCCTTCCGGGGTCAACGCCACGTTACGCGTGTTACGGCTGAACAGACGCCCTCCCAGGCCCTCTTCCAGCGCCTTGATGGTCAGGCTGAGCGCCGATTGCGACAAATGCAGACGCTCGCAGGCCACAGCAAAACTGAGGCTGTGGGCCACGGCGAGAAAGGCCCGGATCTGTTTGATGGTCATGGTCGCTTTGCTCCAGTTGCAAGCTGCAAGCGTCAAGCTGCAAGCCGTGATGCGATGGCCCTGATCGTTCCCACGCTCCTGCGTGGGAACGATCATCGCCGAACGCGTATTGGTGAGATTTATCAATCAATCCACCTTAAAAATCAACTTAACAAATATATTCAGCAGAGAGACACTCCAGTCATTCGGCTAGCCAGCCGCCCGCAAATAATAAAAGAGGTGCCTATGGCAGGTTTCGACAAGCGTGTGTATTCCTACGAGGAAGCGATGGCCGGGCTGGAAGACGGCATGACAGTCATCGCCGGCGGCTTTGGTCTGTGCGGCATTCCGGAAAACCTGATCGCCGAGATCAAGCGCAAGGGCACCCGTGACCTCACCGTGGTTTCCAACAACTGCGGCGTTGATGGTTTCGGCCTTGGCGTGCTGCTCACCGACCGCCAGATCAGCAAAGTCATCGCCTCCTACGTCGGCGAGAACAAACTGTTTGAAGAGCAACTGCTCAAGGGCGAGATCGAAGTCATCCTTACCCCGCAAGGCACCCTCGCCGAGAAGATGCGCGCAGGCGGCGCCGGCATTCCGGCGTTCTTCACCGCCACTGGCGTTGGCACCCCGGTTGCTGAAGGCAAGGAAGTGCGCGAGTTCAAGGGGCGCAAATACCTGATGGAAGAATCCATCACCGGCGATTTCGCCATCGTCAAAGGCTGGAAGGCGGACCATTTCGGTAACGTCGTTTACCGTCACACCGCGCAGAATTTCAACCCGCTGGCCGCTACCGCCGGCAAGATCACCGTGGTCGAAGTCGAAGAAATCGTCGAGCCCGGCGAACTCGACCCGACGCAGATCCACACCCCGGGCATCTACGTCGATCGAGTCATTTGCGGCACGTTCGAAAAACGCATCGAACAGCGCACCATCCGCAAATAATTCAGGCCTACGGAGAACAACAACATGGCACTTACCCGCGAACAAATGGCTCAGCGCGTCGCCCGCGAAATGCAGGACGGCTACTACGTCAACCTCGGCATCGGCATTCCGACCCTGGTCGCCAACTACATCCCCGATGGCATGGAAGTCATGCTGCAATCGGAAAACGGTCTGCTCGGCATGGGTCCGTTCCCGACCGAAGAAACCATCGATGCCGACATGATCAACGCCGGCAAACAAACGGTGACTGCAAGGATCGGCGCGTCGATCTTCAATTCCGCCGAATCCTTCGCGATGATCCGCGGCGGCCATGTCGACCTGACCGTGCTCGGCGCTTTCGAAGTGGATGTGGAAGGCAACATCGCTTCGTGGATGATCCCCGGCAAACTGGTCAAGGGCATGGGCGGCGCGATGGATCTGGTGGCCGGCGCCGACAACATCATTGTCATCATGACCCACGCCTCGAAGGATGGTGAGTCCAAGCTGCTGGCCAAGTGCAGCCTGCCACTGACCGGTGCCGGCTGCATCAAGCGCGTGCTGACCGACCTCGCGTATCTGGAAATCGAAAATGGCGCTTTTGTCCTCAAGGAACGCGCACCTGGCGTCAGTGTTGAGGAAATCGTCGCCAAAACCGCTGGTAAACTGATCGTCCCGGATCACGTACCGGAAATGCAGTTCGCTGCCCAGTGAGGAATTCGCACATGCAAGACGTCGTCATTGTTGCCGCCACGCGTACCGCGATCGGCAGTTTTCAGGGCTCCCTGGCCAATGTATCCGCCGTAGACCTGGGCGCGGCGGTGATCCGCCAGTTGCTCGAGCAGACCGGCCTCGACGGGGCGCAGGTCGATGAAGTGATCATGGGCCAGGTGCTGACCGCTGGCGCCGGGCAGAACCCGGCACGTCAGGCCGCGATCAAGGCTGGCCTGCCCCACGCCGTACCGGCCATGACCCTGAACAAGGTTTGCGGTTCGGGCCTCAAGGCTCTGCACCTGGGCGCGCAAGCGATCCGTTGCGGCGACGCCGAGGTGATCATTGCCGGCGGTCAGGAAAACATGAGCCTGTCCAACTACATCATGCCGGGTGCGCGCACCGGCCTGCGCATGGGCCACGCGCAAATCGTCGACACCATGATCAGCGATGGCCTGTGGGATGCGTTCAACGATTACCACATGGGCATCACTGCCGAGAATCTGGTCGACAAATACCAGATCAGCCGCGAACAGCAGGACGCCTTCGCTGCCGCCTCCCAGCAGAAAGCTGCCGCTGCGATCGAGGCCGGGCGCTTCGTTGATGAAATCACGCCGATCCTGATCCCCCAGCGCAAAGGCGATCCGGTGGCGTTCAAGGTCGACGAGCAGCCACGCGGCGATACCAGCGCAGAATCTCTGGCAAAACTGCGTCCGGCGTTCAAAAAGGACGGCAGCGTCACCGCTGGCAACGCCTCGTCGCTGAACGACGGTGCCGCCGCCGTGATTCTGATGAGTGCCGAGAAAGCCAAAGCGCTGGGCCTGCCGGTTCTGGCCAGGATCGCCGCCTACGCCAACGCTGGCGTCGACCCGGCGATCATGGGCATCGGCCCGGTATCGGCGACCCGCCGCTGCCTGGACAAGGCCGGCTGGAACATCGACCAGCTCGACCTGATCGAAGCCAACGAAGCGTTCGCTGCGCAATCGCTGGCCGTGGCCAAAGACCTGCAATGGGATCTGGACAAGGTCAACGTCAACGGCGGCGCCATCGCCCTCGGCCACCCGATCGGCGCATCAGGTTGCCGCGTGCTGGTGACATTGCTGCACGAAATGCTCAAGCGCGATGCGAAAAAAGGTCTGGCGACCTTGTGCATCGGCGGCGGTCAGGGCGTGGCTTTGGCGCTGGAACGCGGCTGATACGGAGTTCAAGGTTGACGGCGGATCCACGACATCCGCTGTTGGCTGGCAACAAAAAACCCGGTGCGATTTGCGTTGCACCGGGTTTCTTTTTGCCTGTCTACAATCGGTGGTGAATGTTCTGGCCCCTTCGCGGGCAGGCTCGCCCCACATTCTGCAACGCATTTCCCTGTGGGAGCGAGCCTGCTCGCGAAAGCGCTTGATCAGGCGCCAACCACTCAAGGCTTGCGCAACAGATAGGTATCCATGATCCAGCCATGCTCCGCTCGCGCCGCCTTGCGCACCCGTTCGATCTCATCGGCCACTTCCGCCAGCCGGCCGCTGAGCAGTATCTCGTCCGGCGTGCCCAGGTAAGCGCCCCAGAAAATCTCGGTCTGCCGATCTGCCACTTGCTGATAGGAATCTTCGGCATCGAGCATCACCACCAGACTGTCCGCTTCACTCACCTGCCCCGCCGCCAATCGCCGGCCTGTGGTGATTTCTACTGAGCGACCAATCGTGTTCAAAGGTATTCTGTGCTGCGCAGCCAGGGCCTGAACGCTGGTGATCCCCGGTATCACTTCGTATTCAAACTGACAGCGGCCTGATGCCTGAATCGCCTGAAGAATCCGCAGTGTGCTGTCGTACAACGCCGGATCGCCCCAGATCAGGAATCCGCCGCACTGGCCGTCGGACAATTCTTCATTGATCAGCCGTTCGAAGGTCTGCTGCTTGGCGATGTTCAGTGCATCGACGCTCGCTGTGTAGTCGACATCGCCGCGCTCGCGCTCCGGACTGCTGGCTTCGACAAAGCGATGTGCGTGGTCGGTGATGTAGCGCTCGCAGATCTCGCGGCGCAGATCGATCAGCGTCTGCTTGCTCTGGCCTTTATCCAGCAAAAAGAACACATCGACCCGATTCAGCGCTTTCACCGCCTGCATCGTGATGTAGTCCGGATTGCCGGCGCCAATGCCGATGACCAGCAGCTGTTTCATCAGAATTCCTCTTCAAGGGCTATGCCCGGCAAGCGTAGCCGCCAGATGCCATTGAAGCGCAAGTCGATCATCGCCAGTGGCTCGACGTCGATCGCATTGAACGCTGCGCCCTGCAGCACCTGCATCAGCGCCGCGCGCATGACGAACGGATGCGTGACTGCCACTACATGTCCTGGGGTTTCGGCGATGGAGTCCAGCCACATTGAGACCCGCTGCGTCAGTTGCCTGACCGATTCGCCGCCGTGGGGTGCGGCTTCAGGATCGGCCAGCCAGGCTTGCACAGCCTGGTTTTCATTGGCTTGCAGATCCTTGACCGATTGCCCGTGCCAGCGTCCCCAATCGCAATCGCGCAGGGCTTGATCAATCTGCGCATCGACGCCAAACCATGCTGCCGTTTGCCGGGTACGCAGCTCAGGCGCGCAAATCAGTCGCCGTGGCGGGGCGAATCGCGCCCTCCACGCGTCAGAAGCTAAATGCAACTCTTCAACAGGCTCGTCCGTAGGAAAACGCGCCAGTTTCTGTGCGACGGTTCGCGCATGGCAAATCAGTGTCAAACGGCTACTTGGCACAAGCATGTACTCGCTCGAAATATATAAAAATAACGGTCACTAAGAGATTTGCGGCCCATTGTGCCGTAAAACCGTGCTCCTCAGCGTAGCCCGGCCTCTGGCCGCGCGCGCGCCACGGGCAATGTCTGACACTAGCGAAGGCAAAGGACTACAAAACGATGCAACTTCCGCGTAAGCCTTGCTACACGGGCACTCTGCACACTTTTGGTGCTCGAAAAACCTGTACAAAAATTCGCTAGACATGTAGCACCCATTACATAAATACTCTTTTAACGGAATGTGAAACAAATTCGACACCCCATCCAGCAGGAGCCCGGATGCCCCCTCTCAGAGACCTGATCACCGATCCCGGCCTGGACCTGACGCCGTCGGAACGCAAAGTCGTTCGCGCCCTGCTTGATCAGTATCCACGCAACGGTCTCGGGCCTATGGCGCGACTGGCCGAACATGCCGGTGTCAGCGATCCGACCATCGTGCGTCTGGTGAAAAAGCTCGGTTTCGGCGGTTATGCCGAATTCCAGGAAGCCCTGCTCAGCGACATGGACCATCGCCTGCGTTCACCGCGCACGCTGTTGCAGCCGCGCTCGCAGCAGAACAAGGACGATGCCTGGGCGCATTACCTGGCCGACAGCCAGCGTTTACTGGTCGACACCCAAGCCCTGACCCAGCCTGAAGACGTACGCATCCTCTTGGAATGGCTGCTCGACAGCCGCCATCAGGTCTACTGTTTCGGAGGCCGCTTCAGCATTCTGCTCGCCAACTACCTGCTCAACCACTTGCGCCTGCTGCGTCCCGGCTGTTTCGCCCTGGAAGATAACGCCCTGCTGCCCGACCGTTTGTACGATCTGCAACGTCAGGACGTGGTGCTGGTGTTCGACTACCGGCGCTACCAGACCCAGGCTTTGCGCGTTGCGCAGGCGGCGAAAAACAACAACGCGCGAGTGGTGTTGTTCACCGATGTCTACGCCTCGCCGCTGCGCGAATTGGCCGACCTGATCATCAGCGCGCCGGTGGAATCGGCGTCGCCGTTCGACACCATGGTGCCGGCGCTGGCGCAGGTCGAGGCGTTGATTGCCTGCCTGACCTTGCGCGTGCCAGACCCGGCCGATCGCCTGGAAGGCATCGATGCCCTGCGCAACGACTTTGCGACTCACCTGCTGGAGGAAAAATAAGGATGTTCAGCCTTCCCCACCGTTCGCCGCGAGACTTGCCGTTTGTGGTCGACCACACCGCTTTGCTGCTGGTGGACATGCAGCGCGCCTGGCTCGAACCGCAATTCGACCCACACCTGCGCGAGGCGGATGCCGAATATTTTCTCCAGCGCACGCGCAGCCAGGTGGTGTCCAATCAGCAACGGCTGCTTGGCGCCTTTCGTCAGGCGCAGCAGAACGTGCTGCACACGATTATCGAAAGCCTGACCGCCGACGGTCGCGACCGCTCGCTGGATCACAAACTGTCTGACATGCACTTGCCCAAGGGCAGCGTGCAGGCTCAGGTCATCGCTGAACTGACCCCGACCGAAAACGAAATCGTGCTGCCGAAGACCTCCTCCGGGGTGTTCAACTCGACCAACATCGATTACGTGCTGCGCAATCTGCAGACCCGTCATCTGATCATCGCCGGCATCGTCACCGACCAATGTGTGGACATGGCCGTGCGCGACGCCGCCGACCGTGGTTATCTGGTCACGCTGGTAGAAGACGCCTGCGCCACTTACAGCGCCGAACGCCATCACGCCTGCCTCAACGCGATCAAGGGTTACTGCTGGATCACCGACACCGACACCGTACTCGGTCGTCTGCGGGAGATGCAGCCATGAGCCCGCGCCTGACCCCGTTGCCGATGACCACACTGGTCACCACCGACCTGATCGGCATCACCCGGGGCCGCTCGTTTCCTAGCGATGAGCTGGAGCATTACCAGGCGGCGGGTTGCGGCTGGGTCCCCGCCAACAGCGCGTTGACGCCGCAGGACATCATCGCCTCGAGCAGTCCGTGGGGCGCGTACGGCGATCTGCGGCTGATTCCGGATCTGAGCAGCCGCGTCACTGTCGGCAGCGGCCCGGACGCCAATGCACCGGTGCTGGATTTCATCCACGCCGATATTCGCGAGACCGACGGCCAGGCCTGGGGCGCCTGCCCACGCACATTGCTGCGCGATGAAATCGAGCGCTATCACGATGAGCTGGGGTTGCAGGTCAACGCCGCCTTCGAACATGAATTCAACCTGCACGCAGGCATTGCCGAACACGCGGCGTTCTCTCTCGAAGCGCAGCGCCAGGGCGCCGAATTCGGCGGCTGGCTGCTCAGTGCCCTGCGCGCCGGCGGCGTCGAGCCGGAAATGTTTCTGCCGGAATACGGCAAGCACCAATACGAAATCACCTGCCGCCCGACTCTCGGCGTAGCGGCGGCGGATCGTGCGGTCAACGTGCGCGAAATCACCCGGGAAATCGCCCGGCAAATGGGCCTCGACCTGAGTTTTGCGCCGAAGACTGCCGCCGAAGCGGTGTGCAACGGTGTGCACCTGCACATCAGCCTGCTCGACCTGGCCGGCCAGCCGATGTTGTACGACGCCGGCACCAGCAACGGCCTGTCGAGCATCGGCCAGCATTGGTCTGCCGGAGTCCTGCATTTTCTACCGGCGCTGTGCGCGTTCACCGCGCCGACGCCGCTGTCATACCAGCGTTTGCAGCCGCACCACTGGAGCGCGTCGTATGCGTGTCTGGGGCAGCAGAACCGTGAAGCGGCGCTTCGCATCTGCCCGACCGTGACCTTGGCCGGCAAGTCCGCCGCGCAGCAGTTCAACCTGGAGTTCCGCGCCATGGACGCCACCGCCTCGCCGCATCTGGCCATGGCCGCGCTGCTGATTGCCGGGCGGCTGGGCATCGAACAACGTCTGGCGCTGAACGCGATCACCGACGAAATTCCCGATTCACTCAACGACGAGCAACGCAAGGCCCGGGGCATCGTCGCCCTGCCCGCCTCGCTGGCCCAGGCGCTGGATTGCCTGCGCGACAGTGCAGCCTTCAATGAATGGCTGCCCAAGCCGTTGCTCGACACGTATTACGCCCTGAAAACCGAGGAACTGGCGCTGACGGAACAGCTCTCGCCCGCTGACCTGTGTGAGCACTATGCACGCCTGTACTGAATCCGCTGAGCTGGGGTTATACACCCGCCCGGTCTACACCCTGAGCCGCGAGGACTCGACGAATCCGTTGATCCTCGTGTGCGAACACGCCAGTCGCTACATCCCCGACGCCCTGAACAATCTGGGCCTGGACGAGGCGGCCGCACGCGAACATATCGCCTGGGACATCGGCGCGCTGCAACTGGCCGAACAGTTGTCGGAACAGCTTGGCGCTACGTTGCTCAGCGCCAATTATTCACGGCTGCTGATCGACCTCAACCGCCCGCGCCATGCGCCGGACAGCATCCCGCTGCAGAGCGAGATCTACCCGATACCTGGCAATCGCGAGCTGGATGAGGCGACCCGCGAATACCGGCGCCAAACGCTGTTCAAACCGTTTCATGCGCGCTTGCAGATGTTGATCGACGAGCGCATTGCCAAAGGTCTGCCGGTGCGTGTGGTCGGCATTCACAGTTTCACCCCGGTGTATTACGGCCAGCCGCGACCGCTGGAAGTCGGCGTGTTGTTCGGCCAGGCCAAAGATTATGCCCTGCGTTTGCTCGACGGCCTGCAAGCGCACCCGCTGAAAGTGGCGGGCAACCAACCGTACAGAATTGATCCCTTGGGCGACATGACCGTGCCGGTGCACGGTGATGCCCGGGGCCTTGAGGCAGTGCTGATCGAGGTGCGCAACGATCTGCTGCGCAGCCCCGAAGCAGTGTCGCGCTGGGCCGGCTACCTCGCACCTTTGCTGTAAATGACGGACCGATAAAACATAAACCGACCGATGGCTGACAAGGAGTTGCGCTTCATGGAAATTGAAGAATTCGGCTACAAGCAAGAGTTGAAACGTAGCCTGACGCTGACCGATCTGGTGGTGTACGGGATGATCTTCATGATCCCCATCGCCCCGTTCGGTGTGTATGGCTACGTCAACGCCGAAGCACCGGGGATGGTGCCGCTGGCGTACATCATCGGCATGGTGGCGATGCTGTTCACCGCGCTGAGTTACGGCAGCATGGCCAAGGCCTTTCCGGTTGCCGGCTCTGTATATTCCTACGCGCAACGCGGCCTTAATCAACACGTCGGCTTCATCGCTGGCTGGCTGATGCTGCTCGATTACCTGCTGATTCCGCCGCTGCTGTACCTGTATTCGGCGATGGCGCTCAACCATTTGTACCCGGACATTCCCAAGGTCGGCTTCATCCTGGCGTTTCTGGTCAGCGCAACATTCGTCAACCTGCGCGGCATCACCTTCACCGCGCGGATGAACATGCTGTTCCTGCTGGCACAACTGGTGGTGCTGGGGATCTTCCTGTTCTACGCCTGGAACGCCCTGCACAACGGTGGCGGTAACGGTGAGCTGACGCTGGCGCCGCTGTATCACCCGGAAACCTTCAACTTCGCCCTGCTGATGCAAGCGGTGTCGATCGCCGTGCTGTCGTTCCTCGGCTTCGACGCGATCTCCACCCTCGCCGAAGAAATCAAGGAAGATCCGGGCCGCAGCGTCGGCAAGGCAGCGCTGATCACCCTGGCGGTGATGGGCACGATTTTCGTCGTACAGACTTGGATTGCCACCGATCTGGCGGCGGGCATGGGCTTCAAATCCGCCGACACCGCGTTTTATGAAATTGCCGAAATCGCCGCTGGCAGCTGGCTGGCGACCCTGACCGCCGTCGCCACGGCGCTGGCCTGGGGCGTGGCCGTGGCAATCACCTCGCAGGCCGCCGTCTCGCGTCTGCTGTTCGGCATGGCCCGCGACGGCAAGCTGCCGAAGGTGCTGGCCAAGGTCCACCCGAAACACAACACGCCGTACCTGAGCATTTATCTGGTGGCGGTGTTGTCGCTGCTGATCTGCTACCTGTTCATCGACGCGGTCGACATCCTCACCTCGCTGATCAACTTCGGCGCCCTCAGCGGTTTCATGCTGCTGCACCTGACGGTGATCAACCACTACTGGCGTCGGCAGAAGTCGGGACAGTTTGTGCGCCATCTGCTCTGCCCGGTGATCGGCTTCATCATCGTCGCCGCCATCATGTACAACATGGGCGTCGATGCGCAGAAACTCGGCCTGATCTGGATTGCCCTGGGCCTGGTGTACCTGTTCTTCCTCAACAAGCTCGGCGCCAGCACAGCGCTGCCCGATCCGAGCAAAGGCTGACAAGAAAAAGAGCGGCGTCTGACAACAAATCAGGCGACCGCCGATTCAACGCGTGGACACCGACAGTGATAGTCAGGTTCGGCGAATCGGCCGAATCTTTTGATACAGGAGTACATCCATGCTGGTCTTACGCCCAGTCGAGCAGAATGATCTGCCCCAGCTACAGCGCCTGGCCCGCGAGAGCCTGATCGGCGTGACTTCGCTGCCGGATGACAGCGAACACCTGCGCGAAAAAATCGCCGCGTCGTGCGCGTCTTTCGACAGCGCCGCCACAGCCCAGGGGCCGGAAAACTATTTCTTTGTGCTGGAAGATCTCGAACGCCAGCAATTGGTCGGCTGCTCGGAAATCCTTGCCACCGCCGGCTTCAAGGAGCCGTTCTACAGCCTGCGCAACCGCCATTTCACCAGTGCATCGCGAGAATTGAACATCGAGCATGGCGTGCCGGCGTTGTCGCTGTGCCATGACCTCAGCGGGCATACCTTGCTGCGCGGTTTCCACATTGACACCGCGTTGGTGCGCACGCCGTTTTCTGAACTGCTGTCGCGAGCGCGCCTGCTGTTCATTGCTGCGCATGCACAGCGGTTCTCCGAGGCGGTGATCACCGAGATCGTCGGCTACAGCGACGAGCAGGGTCACTCGCCGTTCTGGGATGCGCTGGGCAAGCACTTTTTCGACCTGCCGTACGCGGAAGCCGAGCGTCTGTGCGGATTGCAGAGCCGCACGTTCCTCGCCGAACTGATGCCGCAATACCCAATCTACGTGCCGATGCTGCCGCAAGCGGCGCAGGATTGCATCGGCCGCGTGCACCCGGACGGCCAGGAAGCGTTCGACATCCTCGCGCGGGAAGGCTTCGAAACCAACAGCTACATCGACCTGTTCGACGCCGGCCCGACCCTGTATGCGCGTACCGCAAACATTCGCTCGATCGCTGACAGCCAGACCGCTATTGTCCGCCAACAAGTATCGACCGACGCCCGTGGCCGTTACCTGCTCAGCAACGACGCCCTGCATGACTACCGCGCGATTGTCACCGAACTCGACTATCACCCTGATCAACCGCTGCCCCTGACACCCGCCATCTGCGCGGCACTGAAAGTCAGCGAAGGCAGCTCGATACGGCTGGTCGCTCTGTGAGCCGCGTTAGCCATCCGCGCCTGAATCGGTACGCCAAAGGAGTTGGAGCATGATTGTCCGTCCGGTAAAAGTCAGCGACCTGCCAGCCTTGATGACCCTCGTCGAACAGGCTGGACCAGGTTTCACCACCCTTCCGGCCAACGAGGACCGACTTGCGCACCGGGTGCGCTGGGCGCAACGGGCGTTCGCCGAACAGGTGGAACGGGCCGATGCCGATTACCTGTTTGTCCTCGAGGATGATGAGCAGCGCGTGGTCGGTGTCAGCGCGATGGCCGGCGCCGTTGGCCTGCGCGAGCCCTGGTACAACTATCGGCTTGGGGTGACCGTCAGTTCGGCACCGGACCTGGGCATTCAGCGGCAGATCCCAACGTTGTTCCTCAACAACGAACTGACCGGCCAATCGGAGCTGTGCTCGCTGTTCCTGCGCCATGACCAGCGCAACGGCAGCAATGGCCGCCTGTTGTCGCTGGGTCGTCTACTGTTCGTCGCCGAATTTCCGCACCTGTTTGGCGAGAAGATGATCGCCGAGTTGCGCGGCAGTGCCGATGAAAACGGTTGCTCGCCATTTTGGGACAGCCTTGGCCGGCACTTCTTCCAGATGGATTTCACCCACGCCGATCACTTGTCCGGTCTGGGCAACAAAGCCTTTATCGCCGAACTGATGCCGCGCCAGCCGCTGTACACCTGCCTGCTCACCGAACAGGCGCAGGCGGCGATAGGCCAGACTCACCCGAACACCCAGCCGGCGTTGAAGATTCTTCAGGCCGAGGGCTTCACGCACAAAGGCTATATCGACATTTTCGACGGTGGCCCGGTCATCGAAGCGCCGATCCGCAGCATCCGCACGGTGCGCGACAGCCTCGAACTGACCTTGAGCCTCGGCACCCCGGACGAGCAGGCGCCGCTATGGCTGATTCACAACCGCCGGCTGGAAAACTGCCGTATCACCGTGGCCCCCGGTCGCCTGGTGGGCAACAGCCTGGTTGTCGATCGTCTCACTGCCAAGCGCCTGCAACTGCAGCCGGGCAATTCAGTGCGCGCAGTGCTCCTGCCCCATCAACAGCAACATGCCGTGGCGGCCTGATATTTCCGGCACGGGAGATTAAACCTTTCAGCCGCCAGTCCTGCCGCGCAAATTCGTCATGATTCTTGACCCATTCGCGTGATAGCCTTTTCATTCTTCGGCGTTGACACCTTTGCTCAAGCCTTTCCATTCCTTATGTATTGGTGGAACTCGTATGACCAGGCTTTCCCATCAAGATTTGCGCCGTAACTTCCGTCAGCTGCTGGCCTCCGACACCTGCTACCACACGGCTTCGGTATTCGATCCGATGTCCGCCCGCATCGCCGCTGACCTGGGTTTTGAAGTGGGTATTCTCGGCGGTTCCGTGGCCTCCCTGCAGGTGCTTGGCGCGCCGGACTTCGCCCTGATCACCCTCAGCGAATTCGCCGAACAGGCCACGCGCATTGGCCGCGTCGCCCAATTGCCAGTGATCGCCGACGCCGACCACGGCTATGGCAACGCTCTTAACGTGATGCGCACCATCGTCGAACTGGAACGCGCGGGCGTCGCTGCACTGACCATCGAAGACACCCTGCTGCCCGCGCAATTCGGGCGCAAATCCACCGACCTGATCACCGTGGCCGAAGGCGTCGGCAAGATCCGCGCGGCGCTGGAAGCCCGGGTCGACACCGAGATGGCCATCATCGCCCGCACCAACGCCGGCATTCTGCCGAATCAGGAAATCATCAGCCGCACCCGCCAATATCAGGCGGCGGGCGCTGACGGTATCTGCATGGTCGGCGTGCAGGACTTCGATCAACTGGAACAAATCGCCGAGCACCTCACAGTGCCGCTAATGCTGGTCACCTACGGCAACCCGGCC
Source organism: Pseudomonas sp. FP1762 (assembly GCF_030687105.1). Lineage (NCBI taxonomy): Bacteria > Pseudomonadati > Pseudomonadota > Gammaproteobacteria > Pseudomonadales > Pseudomonadaceae > Pseudomonas > Pseudomonas sp. FP1762. The sequence continues at coordinate 2,320,121 of NZ_CP117458.1, read as the reverse complement.
CTGCGCGACGACAAACGCCTGGCCGAACTGGGCGTGCGCGTGACCATCGACGGCCATGGCGCCTACTTCGCCGCGATCAAAGCAACCTACGACAGCCTGCGCGAACAGCGGCAGATCTTCACCCAGGCCGCCGACCTGAGCGCGACCGAGTTGACCCACACCTATACCCAGCCGGAGGAATACATTCTCTGGGCCAAGGAGTACATGAGCGTCAAGGAGTGATGCACACGCTGCACCGGCCCCTTCGCGAGCAGGCTCGCTCCCACAGTTGAAATGCGGTCCCCTGTGGGAGCAAGCCTGCTCGCGAAAGCGTCTATTGCGGCACCGCTAAACCGGCGTCTTATACCCCTCCTCCCGCTGCGCCGCCCGCGCCTGAATCACATTCAAAATCGCACAGCCCTCGCGCATCAGCAGATGAACCGCGCTGGTCACCCGCGTCAGATCACAATCGGAGATGCCCTTGAGGTTGAGGCTGGCGAAAGTGTCGGCCAGATCGCGCACGACCAAAAACCGGTGCATCGCACAGGCGGCCATGTCGCTGAGTTCAGTGTGGGTATTGATGAAGAGCACCGGCGATTCGGCGTCGTAGGTGTCGATGGGGAGATAGCGCGGCATTACTTGGTCGGTCATAGAGTTCACTCCAGAAAGGTCAGGTTCTGTATTCGACCGGCCAAGATCGTCGCAGGGTTATCTGCGAACCGAGACTATAAGAGCCGCGCCCGACGGCCGCAACGAGAGCTTCTGTCGGACTTTTCGGTATTTTTTGTGCGCCGTCCTCGACTGCCACTTTTCCCACAAAAGCCCCTCACCCTAGCCCTCTCCCAGAGGGAGAGGGGACTGATTGGGGAATGCTCTGGATCTGCGCCGACGTGGTGGACCGTGTTGAATGCGAAATTGAATTCAGCAGAAAATCTTAAGCTTGCCGCATTGACTATAAACAACACGGTCAGTCCCCTCTCCTGGGGGAGAGGGCTAGGGTGAGGGGTGAGTCAACTGACACCCCGCCCCAAACATTCACACCACCAATCCCATCACCGCGGCTTGGCCAACTCCATGATCATCCGTGACAACAAATAAATCCGCGGCGCCACGCTCGCCACCTCGGCATATTCCTCAGGCGTGTGAATATTGCCGCCGACAATGCCGAAGCCATCCAGCGTCGGCGTCCCTACGCCTGCGGACAGACTGGCATCCGCCGCGCCACCACTGCCCTCCTCGGTCAGCTTGCGGCCAATCTCGCCGTAAATTCCCTGGGCCATGGCCATCAGGCGATCCGACTCGGCCGTTTGTGGCATCGGCGGCAAACCGCGCTGCAGAGAGGTTTTCACCTCGGTCTCGGCAATCAACTTGTCCTGCGAGACCCGCGCCAGATCCTTCTCGATGCGATCAAATTCCTCCGGCACTGCCGCACGCACATCCGCTTTGGCCGTGGCCTGATCAGGAATCACGTTGGTGCGATCACCGGCCTTGAGCACGGTAAAGTTGATGGTGGTCTTCTTCGCCTCGTCACCGAGCTTGCCCAGTTGCAGAATCTGATGCGCCGCTTCCATCGCCGCGTTCCGGCCCAATTCAGGCGCGACGCCGGCGTGGGCGGCCTTGCCTTTGACTTCGACCAGCGCCGTCGCACTGCCCTTGCGCCACACCACCAGGCCATCGGCCGGGCGCCCCGGTTCGAGGTTGAGGGTGACGTCGTGCTGTTTGGCGGTTTTCTTGATCAGGTCGGTGGCGACGTCCGAGCCGGTTTCTTCGCTGGCATCCAGCAGGAAGGTGATCTGCGCGTAATCCTTGAAGTCGAGGTTCTTCAGCACTTTCAATGCGTAGATGCCGGCGACGATGCCGCCTTTGTCGTCCATTACACCCGGCCCGTAGGCGCGGCCGTCCTTGATGTGGAAAGGCCGCTCGGCGGCGGAGCCTTCCTTGAACACCGTGTCCATGTGCGCCATCAGGAGGATCTTCGCTTTGCCCGTGCCTTTGAGCGTGGCCAGCACGTGGTTGGATTTTTCCGGGGTGTTGGGCACCAGTTCGATGGTGGCGCCGAGTTTTTTCAGTTCATCGATGGCAATGTCGCTGACCTGTTTCAGGCCCGGCTCATAACCTGAGCCGGAGTCGATATTGACCAGTCGCTCCAACAATTTCAGGGCTTCGGGCTGATACTGCTCGGCATCGGCGAGCACTTGTTTGTGCGGTTCGGCGGCGTTTGCGGCCGAGAATGCGAGGGACAGACCGAGGCTGGCGGCCAGCAGAGAGCGGGGAAAGGAGAACGTCATGAAGCAGTCCTTGTTTCGTGTCGGAGGGATTCAACCGTAACCGACATCGGCGCAAGGCTCTATAGCGGATGCGACACTGATCTAACCGACAACACATACCCCGGTGGGAGCGAGCCTGCTCGCGAAGGCGTCGTGGCAAACGATATTGATACCGCCTGACCCAGCGCTTTCGCGAGCAGGCTCGCTCCCACAGGTATCAGCTCGCCCGTCAGACCGAATCCAGCAGCGCCTGCCTCGGCTTGTTGTCGCTGTTGCAGATCACCCGATTGCGCCCACTGGCCTTGGCTTCGTACAACGCCTGATCGGCCTCATCCAGCCAACGCGTGGCGTCGGCATGGCTCGGGTCGTACGCGGCCAGGCCAATGCTCAGACTGACCTTCAACGCCGGGTTCTGCTCGTAGCCCATCACCGCAAAACGCTCGCGCAAGGCTTCCATCGCCTGAGCCGCGTTGAACAGTGGCAGCTCCGGCAAAATCACGCAGAACTCGTCCCCGCCATAGCGCCCCGCCACATCCGTGGCGCGCAGATTCTGTTTGAGCAGTTTGCTCAACTGGCGCAGGACGATATCGCCAGCGACATGCCCATAGGTGTCATTGATCGCTTTGAAGTGGTCGATGTCGATCAGCGCAATCGCCGCGCCCTGCTGCTGGCGTTTGCAGCGCTGGAACGCGAGGTTCAGCTGATCCTTCCACGCGCCATGATTGAGCAGGCCGGTCAGGCTATCGGTGCGACTCAACGCCAATAGCTCGCGCTTGTGCCGACCGAGGGTCGAGGCCTGGCGAAAGCAGATCCAGCCTAGCGCCAGCGGATACAGCAACAGCAACGGCAAACAGGCGTACAGCTGCAGCGGCGTTGTTGGCGGGATGAACGCCGGCGCAAACACCACCAGCCCCACGCCCATACCGAATAGCTGTGCCGCCGTGCCCGCCAGCAAAAAACGCCCGCCACCGATGGCGACGTTGTTCATCGCCATCATCGAAATCGTGGTAGCGCTGGGCAAGGGATTGAACTGCATGGCGGCGACCCAGAAGCCGCCCATGAATGCATCGATCAGCAAATTGCGGTGTTCGGCGCGAAACGGCACGCTCGAGCTTCGCGCCCATAGAAAGGCCAGATGCGGCCAGACCAGGCCGTTGAACAGCATCAGGCCCCACACCCACAGCGGCGGATCGAGCGCGTGCATCGCCACGCTGACACACATCAGCCCGAGCAGCAGCCCGAACACCCGCGACCTGTACAGCCTCCTGGCCAGTGAAAGTCCCTTTCCTCGCGTATTTCCCATAAGGGCCTCGACCGCGCGATGCATGGTTACATCCCGACAAGGATGTGTCCGGAGTCTATCAGGGCGCCGCTAAATAGCCATCACCGGCCAGCGGCCTGAATAGAGCGCTATCAGCGCCGCACGCGCGGCCCAGAGTTGGCTATAAATGAAAGAGGGGAAATGGAAAAACAACTATAAAAAGGGGGCACATGCATACCTACGCTGTGTTGATCATCGGCAGCGGTTTCGGCGGCCAGTGCGCGGCGGTCAACCTGCTCAAGGCCGGAATCGACGACTTTCGCATTCTCGAGCGACGCGATTTTTTCGGCGGCACCTGGTGCCAGAACACCTACCCCGGCGCAGCGGTGGACGTACCGTCGCCGCTGTATTCGCTGTCATTCGCGCCCTACCGCTGGTCGCAGATGTTCGCCGAACAGGCGGAACTGCGTCGCTACACCGAACAGCTGATCGAGCAGTTCGGTTTGCGCGACCGCGTGGAGCTGGGGGCCGATGTCGAGCGGGTCGAATGGGACGAAGCGGAAAAGCGTTGGTTGGTGCACACCCGCGCCAGAGGTACTTTCCGAACCCAATTCCTGATCAACGCTTCCGGGCCGTTGAGTCAGCCGGTCATCCCCAACTTTCCTGGGATGGATCGCTTTCAAGGCAAGACTTTCCACACAAATAATTGGGATCACAGCTACGACTATCGCGGTAAACGCGTGGCGATCGTCGGCAGTGGTGCCAGCGCCGCGCAGGTGATCCCGGCGATTGCGCCACAAGTCGAACACCTGCATGTATTCCAGCGCACGCCGCATTGGGTGCTGCCGCGTGCCGATCGCAAATTCGGCCGTTTCCAACGCTGGCTGCTCGGTCTGAAGCCGGCGTACAAGCTGCTGCGCTGGCTGATCTACTGGCAATTCGAAACCCGGGTGATCGCCTTCAAATACTCGAGACCGGCGATTCACTTGGTCCAGCGACATGCGCTGCGTTTTCTCAAGCGGCAGGTTCCGGACCCGCTGCTGCGGCAAAAACTCACTCCGGACTTCACCATCGGCTGCAAACGCGTTTTGGTGTCCAGCACGTACTACCCGGCGCTGAGCCGCGCCAACGTCACGTTGCACAGTCGCGAGCACGGCATCGCTTCGATCGACGAAAGCGGGATCAACACCGTGGACGGTGAGCATCTCGATGTTGATCTGATCGTCTGGTCGACCGGTTACGACGCCACCGACGGGGTGATTTCTTACCCGGTCAGCGGCAAAAACGCGGTGCAACTCAGAGATGTCTGGGCCGAATACCCGCGCGCGTACCTCGGCACCAGCCTGCCGGATTTCCCCAACCTGTTTATCGTCACCGGGCCGAACACCGGCATTGGCCACACCTCGGCGCTTTTCATCATTGAATCGCAGATGAACTACATCCTCGACTGCATCCGCACCGTACGGGCCAAAGGCCTGAGCAGCATCGAAGTGCGCCGTGACGCAGAACGTACCTACACTGCAATGATCCACCGGGAAATGCAGCGCACGGTGTGGAAGTCCGGTGGTTGCCACAGTTGGTACCAGAGCAAGAGCGGTCATGTGATCGCGATGTTTCCCGGCTTCAGTTTCAGCTATCACCTGCTGACCCGGGCGCTGAAACCGGCCGACCATATTTTGTCCTGAACACGTATAAGGAAGACGTCGATGCTTTTGCTGTTTGTCGCACTCGCGGTTTTCGTGGCCTGGAGCTGGTTGAGTTACCCGGCGGTCGGCCATTGGCTGTACGACCTGGCGATGGCAAGCGAGGCCAGGTTGTACAAACTGCACAAGATCGAAGTGCCGATCGCCGAGATGACCGTGTCGACCTGGCAAGGCGGGCCATACGAGGCGTCCAGCGCGATCCTGATGCTGCACGGCTTCAGCGCCGACAAAAACCTCTGGCTGCGCTGCGCCCGGCATTTCGTCCGTCAGTATCGGGTGATCATTCCGGATCTGGCCGGCCACGGTGAGACTGGCTTCAAGGCTGGCGGCGGTTACGACATTGCGGTTCAGGCCAAACGCATGATTCAACTGCTCGACGTCTGCGGCGTGGAGAAAGTCCATGTCATCGGCAACTCCATGGGCGGCTATATCGCCGCGTGGCTGGCGGCAACCTATCCCGAGCGCATCGCCTCGCTGGCGTTGATCGACCCGGCCGGCGTCACTGCACCGGAGCCGAGCGACATGGAGCGCCATCTGGCGCGCGGGCACAATCCGTTCCTGATCAACTCCCGCGAAGAATTTCAGCGCTTCTACGCGATGACCATGGAGTCGCCGCCGTGGGTGCCGAAGCTGGTGCTGGACGCCGTCGCCCAGCGCTACGAGCAACAACGTGACGAGCTCGAAGAAATCTTCCGCGACTTCCGCGCCAGCCCGCCGATGGAGCCGAAACTGGCCGAGATCAAATGCCCGGCGCTGTTGCTGTGGGGGCGCAAGGATCGCCTGATCGACGTCAGCAGCGTGCCGGTGTGGAGCAAAGGCATCGCCAATCTCGAAGTGGATGTGTGGGATCACGTCGGGCACATGCCGATGGTCGAACAGCCGGGAAATACCGCGCGTCTGTACGGGGAATTTCTGGAACGACAGCGATGAAGATGGATATTCGCAATGCCCCAGGTTGCGCAACTGATCGTTCCCATGCTCTGCGTGGGAACGATCAGCGGAGACAGAAGGTTGGCGTTCCCATGAACATCCTTTACGACGAACGCCTCGACGGTCCGTTGCCCGAGGTGAACAAGGGCGAATTGCTCAAGGCTCTGCAACAAGCCCTGCCGGACCTGGACATCCTCTGGCGCGAAGATGAACTCAAACCCTACGAATGCGACGGTCTCTCCGCCTACCGCACCACGCCGATGCTGGTCGCCCTGCCCCGGCGCCTGGAGCAAGTGCAAACCCTGCTGAAACTCTGCCATCAAAACAACGTGCCCGTGGTCGCGCGGGGTGCCGGCACTGGGTTGTCCGGCGGCGCCCTGCCACTGGAAAAGGGCCTGCTGCTGGTGATGGCGCGGTTCAACAACATCCTGCACATCGACCCCGCTGCACGTATCGCGCGGGTTCAGCCGGGGGTGCGCAATCTTGCTATCTCCCAGGCGGCGGCCCCGTTCGGCTTGTATTACGCACCGGATCCGTCATCGCAGATTGCCTGTTCGATCGGCGGCAACGTCGCAGAAAACGCTGGTGGCGTGCATTGCCTCAAGTACGGCCTGACCGTGCACAACGTGCTGAAAATCGAAGTGCTGACCATTGAGGGCGAACGTCTGACGCTGGGCTCCGAGGCGCTCGATTCAGCCGGTTTCGACCTGCTCGCCTTGTTCACCGGCTCCGAAGGCCTGCTGGGGATCATCACCGAAGTCACGGTGAAACTGCTGCCCAAACCGCAAGTCGCCAAGGTCCTGCTCGGCAGTTTCGATTCAGTCGAGAAGGCCGGCCGAGCGGTTGCCGAAATCATCGCTGCCGGGATCATTCCCGGAGGCCTGGAAATGATGGACAACCTGGCCATTCGCGCCGCCGAAGATTTTATCCACGCCGGTTACCCGGTCGACGCCGAGGCGATTCTGCTGTGCGAACTCGACGGCGTCGAAGCCGACGTGCACGACGATTGCCAGCGCGTACGGGAAGTCATGACAGCGGCCGGCGCCACCGAGGTGCGCCAGGCCCAGGACGAAGCCGAGCGCGTGCGTTTCTGGGCCGGGCGCAAAAATGCGTTTCCGGCGATCGGCCGGTTGTCGCCGGATTATTACTGCATGGACGGCACCATCCCGCGCCGCGAATTGCCCGCTGTGCTGCAAGGTATCGCCAGCCTCGGCGAGGAATATGGCTTGCGCGTGGCCAACGTGTTCCATGCCGGCGACGGCAACATGCATCCGCTGATTCTGTTCGACGCCAACCAGCCGGGGGAGCTGCATCGCGCCGAGGCATTGGGCGGCAAGATCCTCGAACTGTGCGTGAAGGTCGGCGGCAGCATCACTGGCGAGCACGGCGTCGGCCGCGAAAAAATCAATCAGATGTGCGCGCAGTTCAACAGCGACGAGTTACTGCTGTTTCATGCAGTGAAAGCCGCGTTCGATCCGCAGGGCTTGCTCAATCCCGGCAAGAACATTCCGACCCTGCACCGCTGCGCCGAATTCGGCGCGATGCACATTCACGCCGGGCAACTGCCCTTCCCCGAGCTGGAGCGATTCTGATGGCTGATTTCGACGCCGCCAACGCCCTGCTCGATCAGGTCAACGCCGCGCGGGCCAATGCCACGCCGCTGAAGATTCAGGGCGGCAACAGCAAGGCCTTTCTCGGTCGCGAGGTGGCCGGCGAAGTGCTCAACACCCGTGCTCATCGCGGCATCGTTCAATACGATCCGACCGAACTGGTGGTCACCGCACGTGCCGGCACGCCATTGTCCGCGCTGCTTGCGGCGCTGGATGACGCCGGGCAAATGTTGCCCTGCGAACCGCCATCCTTCGCCGACAGCGCCACGGTCGGCGGCATGGTCGCCACGGGACTGTCCGGACCTCGCCGGCCGTGGTCCGGCTCGGTACGCGACTTCGTTCTCGGCACGCGGGTGATCACCGGCCTCGGTCAGCATCTGCGCTTCGGTGGCGAAGTGATGAAAAACGTCGCCGGTTATGACCTTTCGCGACTGATGGCCGGCAGTTTCGGTTGCCTCGGCGTGCTCACCGAAGTGTCGCTGAAAGTCCTGCCGAAACCGCGCCAGTGCCTGAGCATTCGCCTCGATATCGACTGCGCTCGGGCCTTGAGCAAACTTGCCGAATCGGGCCAGCAACCGCTGCCGATCAGCGCGGCATGTCACGATGGCCAGAGCCTGTATCTGCGTCTGGAAGGCGGCGAAGGTTCGGTAACGGCGGCGCATCAACGCCTCGGCGGCGAGCCGCTGGACTCGGTTTTCTGGCGCGACCTCAACGAACAGCGCCTGAGTTTTTTCGACGAAGGTTTGCCGCTGTGGCGCCTGTCATTGCCGAACAATCTCGGCCCGCTCGAGCTGCCCGGCGAGCAACTGATCGACTGGGCCGGCGCGCAACGCTGGGTGAAATCCGAAAGCTCTGAGATTCACGCACTCGCCCATTCCTTGGGCGGCCATGCAACGTGCTTTACCCATGGCGCCACGGATTCGCCGTTTCAACCCTTGGCGCCAACCCTGCTGCGCTACCACCGGCAACTCAAGGCGCAACTCGACCCGCAAGGGCTGTTCAACCCCGGACGCATGTACGCGGAGGTCTAGCCATGCAAACCACCCTCAGCGAGCAATCGCGAAAATTGCCCCGGGCTGGCGAAGCGGAAAAGATCCTGCGCACCTGCGTGCATTGCGGCTTTTGCAACGCGACGTGCCCGACGTACCAATTGCTCGGCGATGAACTCGATGGGCCGCGCGGGCGCATTTATCTGATCAAGCAAGTGCTGGAAGGCGCACCGGCCACCGAGCAGACGCAGCTGCATCTGGATCGCTGCCTGTCGTGTCGCAACTGCGAAAACACCTGCCCGTCCGGCGTCGATTATCACAACCTGCTCGACATTGGCCGCGCAGTAGTCGACAGCGCGGTGCCGCGCCCGGCCGCTCAGCGCTTGCTGCGCGAAGGCTTGCGTGCGTTGGCGCCCAATCCCGGTTTGTTCAAAGGCTTGCTGCGCATGGGCGCGACCTTTCGACCGCTGCTGCCGCGCCTGCTGGAAAGCAAACTGCCGCAACACTTGGGTGTTATGGGGTCGCGCCCCGCTCCTCGGCATCCGCGCCGGGTGTTGTTGCTCGAAGGCTGCGTGCAACCGGGTCTGTCGCCGAACACCAATGACGCGACCGCGCGGGTGCTCGATCGTCTGGGCATCAGCGTCACTCCGGTGAGCGAGGCGGGTTGCTGCGGCGCGCTCGACTATCACCTCGACGCCCAGGCCAAAGGTCTTGACCGCGCTCGACAGAACATCGACGCCTGGTGGCCGCACTTGCAGAATGGCGCCGAAGCCATCGTGCAAACGACCAGCGGTTGTGGCGCGTTCATCAAGGATTATGGGCATTTGCTTGCGGACGACCCGATCTACGCCTCGAAAGCACGGCGGATCAGCGAAATGACTCGGGATCTGGTGCAAATCATCGCCGAGGAACCGCTGGAGCAAGTGTGCGCCGCCAGCGAACGACGCATCGCCGTGCATTGCCCGTGCACTTTGCAGCACGCACTGAAACTCGGCGGCGCCGTGGAAGCCGTGCTGACCCGACTCGGCTTCAACCTCACACCAGTGCCGGACGGCCATTTGTGCTGCGGCTCGGCGGGCACCTACTCGCTGACCCAACCGGTGCTGGCGCGGCAACTGCGTGACCATCGACTCAACGCTCTGGAAAGCGGCCGGCCCGAGTTGATCGTCACTTCCAATGTGGGCTGTCAGAGCCATCTGGCGAGCGCCGGGCGCACGCCGGTCAGACACTGGATCGAGCTGGTGGATCAGTCGTTGGCAGAATGAAGTTCGTAGGATTCTTCGTTTGCCCGCGTGGGCGAAGGCTGCGATCTTTTCGGGCATCCATTTCGTCACCGTGGCAGGAATTTTTTTCATGACCGTGCAGCCGTTCGTCAGCCCCGACCTGATCCGCCAACGCTTCTCCCGAGCGATGTCCGACATGTACCGCGAAGAGGTGCCGCTGTACGGTGCGCTGATGGAACTGGTGGAAAAAACCAACCGCGAAGTGCTGGCACGTCAGCCTGACATCGCCGGACAGCTCAAGCGCACCGGCGAAATCGAACGCCTGGACATGGAACGCCACGGCGCCATTCGCGTCGGCACCGCGAGCGAACTGGCCACCCTCGCCCGCCTGTTTGCAGTGATGGGCATGCAGCCAGTGGGTTATTACGACCTGACTCCGGCGGGTGTGCCGGTGCATTCAACGGCGTTTCGCGCGGTGCATGAAGAAGCGCTGCAGGTCAGCCCGTTTCGCGTGTTTACCTCGTTGCTGCGCCTGGAGCTGATTGAAGACGCCGAATTGCGTTCGTTTGCCGAGTCGGTACTGGCCCGTCGTTCGATTTTTACTGAAGAGGCGTTGCGCCTGATTGAACAGGCGGAAACGGCAGGCGGACTGAATGACGACGAAGCCGCAGAATTCGTCCGACAGGCCCTGGAGACTTTTCGCTGGCACCACAGCGCCACCGTCAGTGCCGCGCAGTACCAGAAACTCAGCGCCCAGCACCGCTTGATCGCCGATGTCGTTGCGTTCAAAGGCCCGCATATCAATCACCTGACCCCGCGCACGCTGGACATCGACACCGTTCAGGAGCAGATGCCTGCCCATGGCATCACACCCAAAGCGGTGATCGAAGGTCCACCACGCCGCAATTGCCCGATCCTGCTGCGCCAGACCAGCTTCAAAGCGCTGGACGAGCCGATCGCCTTCACCGATCAGCCCGAAACCCGTGGCAGCCACAGCGCGCGCTTCGGCGAAATCGAACAACGCGGCGCAGCTCTGACACCCAAGGGTCGCGCGCTGTATGACCGCTTGTTGAATGCCGCTCGCGATGAACTGGGCGACTTCCCCAATGAAGCCAATGCCGCACGCTACGACGCGCTGATGACGCAGCACTTTGCCGAATTTCCTGACAGCATCGAGGGCATGCGCGAACAGGGGATGGCGTACTTTCGTTATTTCGCTACGGAAAAGGGCATCGCGGCGCACGGACTTGGCGAATCGTCACTGGAGGATTTGCTGCGCGATGGCTACGTGAAAGCGGAGCCGCTGGTGTACGAAGATTTCCTGCCGGTGAGCGCAGCGGGGATTTTTCAGTCGAACCTGGGGGATGCCGCACAGGCGCATTACGCCGAACACTCCAATCGACATGCTTTCGAACAGGCGCTGGGGCGTTCGACCATTGATGAGTTGGGGTTGTACGCCGAGACGCAACGGCGGTCGATTGAGGAATGTGCCGAAGTGCTGCGGATCAAACTCACCTGAATTTTGCACCGCTCTACTGTAGGAGTGAGCCTGCTCGCGATAGCGGTGTAACAGTCGCCGATGATGTGACTGGAAAGACGCCTTCGCGAGCAGGCTCGCTCCCACAGGTTTTGCGGATGGACCGCCGTTCAGGACAAGCGACAAAACCAAATGGTCGCTGCATCTATTGGAAAACAATGTCGGATCTGAATTATCCCGCTTGTTTTCACAAACCAATCAGATCGGCAAATTAAGCTTCACCTAAGCTTCCCCCGCTAGCATCCCGGCTTATCAACCTGTCGTCTTGAGCCGTGATGAGTCCCTCCGACATGAAAGCCTTCGATCTGCCTACCCAGCCGCATCCCAACTTCAGTCTTGTTCTGGTCAATTACAAAACTCCGGACATCACCCGCATGTGTCTGGAGCTGTTGCGCGAGCATGTCCAGGCGCAGGGCATTCCAGTGTGGGTGGTGGATAACGATTCGGCGGATGCCAGCCTTGATTATTTGCGTTCTCTGGACTGGATCAATTTGATCGAGCGGCCGTCGCCGGGCAAGGAAATGGGGCATATTGCCCATGGCAAGGCGCTGGATCTGGCCTTGGCGAAAGTTGAGACCGATTATTTGTTTCTGCTGCACACCGATACCTTTGTCTACGACATGGAAGTGTTCGCGATGATGATGCGCGAATGCACGAAAAGTGTGGACATGGCGGCGGTGGGTTGTGTTGAGCAACTTGATCGTGGGTGGCTGCGAGATACCTGGCGGTTAACTTCGCGATTCTGCAAACATCATGTTCGTCGGCTCAAAGTTCATTTCGGGCTGCATTCGAAACCACCACGCCCGTATAAAGAAACCCATTTGAAAAGTTTCTGCACGCTGTGGAATGCACGTTTGATGAAGTCGCTCGGACTGCACTTCTGCATGGATGAGGAGGTGCCTGGTTACACGCTTCAGGATCGAATGGTCGGGTTGGGCTATGGCGTCAGGTTTCTCTCGCCGCGGACGATCTTCCGCTACCTTGATCACATCCAGGCCGGCACCGTCGCGGCGGCAGGCACGTATGGCAAGGATCACCGCCGGACAAAAATGTACCAGCAGACACTCAAGCGCTTGCAGGGGCAGCATGGCAAAACCGGTATGCAGGCTTCGACTTGATCGAAAACAATAAAAAAGGGCGACTTCAAAGTCGCCCTTTTTGTTTGCAGATTCTGTATACAACTTTCGCCAGTAGTGGAGTTCGCCCAGTGTTACGGCCTGGCAATCCTTGCACCGGTAAAGAGCCCTGACACTGGGCGAACGCCGAGGATTTTAATTCAAACAAGTGGACCTGTCGTCATGGGCAAACATGAAATTTTTGCACTGAAAAGTTAAAAACTGTGTTTTGCCGATTTATCCCGGGAATTGTCTTACAAAAACCTTTATATGATTGCTCTCATACATAAAGTTGTACAAGGGCAATAAACTTGTAGAGTTAATACTCAACTATCGTGCTGACTGGTCACTTTCAGGATATCGGTATAAGTGACAATAACGCTCTGCCCTACTTTCAGATCTTTCAACTTGGCCTGAATCTCCGGCTTCTTCACATCGAGCGTCTTCGATTGTCCGGACGGATCTTGGAGGGTGACCTGATTGGTCTTCAAATCGATTTTGCTGATTTTCAGCTGCACCTGAACCTGACGATAGGCCTCGCCGCCCGGGTTATCGCTGCCCGGGGCCTTGCGCAGTTCGCCGGTACGTTCGGTGGTGCCCGGCAGACCTTTATCTACATCGGTGTCGAGATAAGCCGCGACAGACCGCTGCACTTCGATCTTCACCAGGTCCCCCACCTTGAGATTGGCGAGATTTTTCGCTTTGTCGCTGAGCTGAACGTGGACCTGACGTCCCTCGGGGCCTTCCAGCACGACCTGGTGATTGGCCGGGTCGACGGCGAGCACTTTGGTGGTAACGGAATCGGCCTCAACGACGGCAGATAACGGAATATCGGCAGCTAAAGCGCCGAAACTGGCAGCAGAAAGCAGCGTTGCGAGAGTGATGGCCTTGGCCAGAGCGTCGAGCTTCATATGCATTACTTTCCCTGTGATGAAATGGCGACGCCCGCCACCGAAACGACTTCTGCAGCAGGCGTGCCAGTGAGCATAGACGCTGTTCAGGGCTTGACTTGGGTTTGTGGCCCACGGGTATGTGGCTTGGCGGTCTCTTGCGCAGTGGATTCGCCACTCGGCGTGCCTTTGCCGCTGTCCTGCCGCTGCTTGGGATCGGTCGGGCGCAGGGCATCATTGTCGCGCTCGGTTTCACCGGCCGGGCGTGGTTCGTCGGGGTTGTCGTTCTGGTTGCTGGTGGTATTCATGGCAGGAGTCCTCAGGCTTCGGGATCTTCGAGTTCGCGGGCGACGTTGACCTCGGGTGACTGCTTGTGCAGATCGTCGGCTTTGGCGCGCATCAACTGCCATTGCTCAAGATCGATCGCGCCTTGGCCGAGCAGGTCATCGGCGATGCGCTGCAGATGGAGGTAGTGAGCGTCAGGGGAGTTCTGCCAGTAGGCTTGATCGTCGAACAGGCGCTGCCAGGTGTCGAGGTCTGGGGGTTGCAGGTCGTCGCTCATGGGTGAGTCCGAAAATGGCGGGTTTCTGGGTAGAGCGGAGAGCGCTGGCGAGAGTTCCAGTCAGTTAACTCAGCGGTCACAGCGCTGACGCTTTCGCGAGCAGGCTCGCTCCCACAGGGAAGAAAGCGGTGCCGCCGTTAATACCCGGTCATTTCCAGATAGCCTTGGCCAGGATGGCTGCCATCAATCTTCACCGGCCCTTCCCAGTACGGGATACGCAAATTCATCCACGCATTGCGGTTGATCGCGTCAACGCTGATATCGAGTTTCTTGTCTGGAATGCGGATCGACCATTTCACCGGCATCGGCCGATCAGCAACCTTGGCCGTATCCTGCGGCACAAGGCTGATCTGCTCGCTGCGCAACGTCTGAATCTGCCCGTCAGCGGCGATCCAGGTGCCGGTCAGATAAGGCGCGCCGGTCTTCTGCCGCATGCGATAAAGCATCACGTGTTCGCCGCTGTCCAGATGCAGCGAGAACCAGTCCCAGCCAGTTTGATTGGCGGTGAGTGGCTGACTGCTCCACTCGCGATCGAGCCACGCCGGGCCGCTGACGGTGTAGGTCTGGCCGTCGATCTGCAGCGTGCCGCTGGCCTGGAAAAATGGCTGGCTGTAGTAATACGACGCCTGGCCTTCTTCGGATTTCTGGCTGAAACCCTGGTCGCCCTGCAGCACCAGCGGGCGGCTGGAGGTAAGGCGCAGTTGATAAGCGAAATTCTTGTCACGAGCACTGAGTTGCATATCGCTCAACGGATCCTGCGCCTGACTGGCAAACATCCAGTCATCGATCCACGCCTCGAACGGCGCCAGGCGCACGCCCGCCTGGCCTACTCCGCCCCGGGCGTAGCGCTCGGCGGCATGATGCACCGAGCGCGAAGTGACTGCCGCATGGCCCAGCCAGATCGTTTGGTTGCCCCAACCGGCCTGCTCGGCGACGGGTTTCAGGGCGCTGCGAAACAGCGTCCATTGCACGCCGAAATCATTGCCCTGCTGATCCTTGAGGTTGGCGGTGACGTACCACCACTCAATGCGAAAACCATCATGCGCGCCATGATCGGCCGGAAAGCTGAATACCCGACCGGGCACCACCGGGGTGAAGGATTGCGCCTGATCGCCCATGCCGGCAAAGCCCTTTTTCTCCGGTGCAGGCTGATCGCAGCCAGCGAGCAGCAGCGCAATCATCAGCACGAGCCATTTAGTCCTCATGGGCAAACGTCCTCAGCAAGTCCGCCGGTTGCGTGCGGTACAGCGAATACAGCGGCCATGCCGAAGCCAGTAAAGTCGCGAGCAAGGCCAGGCCCATCAGTTGCAACAACTGCAACGGGAACACCCGCAGCGGCAGTCGCCAGCCGAACGCCTGCACGTTGATCACCGCATCGAGGCTCCACGCCAGGGCGATGCCCAACGGCAGCGCCAACAGCAACGTCAATACGGCAAGCAGCCAGGTCTGACCGAGGTTGAGCAGCATCAATTGTTTGCGTGTAACGCCCAGCGCCCACAGCGGTGCGAGCTGACTGAGGCGACTCTGGCTCTGAGTGAGCAGACTGATGAACAGCGCCACACCCGCCACGGCCAGGGTCAGGCTGTTCAAAGCTGCTGTCGCAGCAAATGTGCGTTCAAAGACTTGGACCGACCAGCCCTTGAGCCGCGCCTGATCGACGATGCGGTTGTCATCTAGCGCAAAACGCGTCTGCAAGGCGTTGAGCAGCGCCGGAATCTGCGCTGGGTCGATACGCAGATTGAAGCGGTTCGGCGTGAGTTGCGGCCATCCGCGCAGCAGGTGCTCACTGCTGATCAGCACGTGCCCCTTCGGATTGCCGTAGTCGGCGTAGATGCCGACGATGCGCGGCGACCATGTGCCGTTCGGCGTGGGAACGTTCAGATGCTCGCCCGGCTTCACTTTCAGGCGTCGCGCCAGTTGTTCGCTGAGCATCACCGCATCGTCCGCCGCCAGTTTGCCCCACGGATCGCTGCCACTGCTTTCGAGCAACGGCCAGTGCTGGCGATAGTAGGAGTGGTCGATGATGCCGTAGACATCGGCCGGCCAGCCTTGCAGCGTCACCGAAACCTGCCAGTTGGGCAGCACCGCGGTCACATTCGCCTGCTGTTTGAGCCAGTCGTGCATCTCGCGGGCCTGCGCCGGGTTGGCCGGGTTGATGTACAACTCGGCGCTCAGGCGTTGTTCGAGCCAGTCGTTGAAGGTCTGGCGAAAACCGGCGGTCATGCTACCGGCGCCGATATTGGCGGCGAGCGCCAACAGCAGCGCCATCAGCGCCAGACTCAGGGCTGGCAGTTGCTGGCGGCAGTCGGCGAGAAACCACTGGCCGAGCACCGAACGACTGCGCCCGAGCAACGGGTTCAACAACGCGCTGAGCAACACCGGCAAGGCCAGAGCGGCACCGAGCAACAGCCCGGCCATGAGCACGAAACCGCTGCTCAGGCTGTCGCCCCAGATCAGCGCTGCCAGCGCAATTGTCAGCAGCGCTGTCGCCAGCCAACCCTGTCGGCGCAACCAGCGCGAATACTGTTGATGCCACGCCTGCGGATCGGCCACCGCCAGCAACGGCAGGCGCGCCGCCCGCAGCAGACTGTTGGCCCCGGCCAGCAACGCGCCGAGCAGGCTCAGCCCTATGCCGCTGAACCACCACCAGGGACTCAAACGCAACTGCCCCGCCACTTCCGCGCCATACAGACCGCGCAGGCTGGCGGCGACGTCCGGCAGCAGCACGCTGGCCAGCCAATAGCCGCTGATCACACCGAATAATCCGCCGATCAGCGCCAGCACACCCAGTTCAACCACCAGACATGCGATCAGCATTCGTGCACTGACGCCACAGGCGCGCAAGGTGCGCAGCAAACCTCGGCGCTGTTCCAGAGCGAGGCCGATGGCGGCGTGGACGATGAACAGGCCGACCAGAAATGACAAAAATCCAAGGGCATCAAGATTGAGGTGAAAGCTCTCGGTCAGCCGCGCGAGGTTGTTTTCTTCGCCGCTGCTCTTGAGCTGCAAGCGATCGGTGAAACTCGCTGGTAATTCTTGATGAAAGTCCTTGGGTAGCAGCAGTCGCGACAATTGCTCGGGTTGTTCGAGCAGGCGCTGCGCTACGCCGATGTCGACCAGCAACAGGCCCGGCGCCATGTCCTTCTGCGCGAGCAGTGGCGGCAGGGTTTGGCCGTTTACGGTTTGCGGTGTATCACCTTCGCGCAAGCCGAGCATTTGCAGGGTGTCCGGGGAAATCCAGGTGCTGCCCGGCGGGCTGAAAAACTCGACGATGCGCTCGATCGGCATCGCCTGCCCGGCTACTGCCGAATCCGACGGCAGCGACACCGGCTCGATGCCCATCACCTGAATGCGTTGATCTTCCTGGCCCTTGAGCGTCAGCCGGCCCTGCAACACCGGTGACACTGGCCAGCCCTGACGGCGCAATTCGATAAACCAGCGCTGTGGAAACAGCGCCCCATTCGGCGTGCTCAGGCTGGCTTGCGGTTCGCCGCCGATCATCTGGCTGGCCCGCGCGTAGCTGTCACGTGCCTGACTGTTCAGCGCCTCGACGCCAGTGAGCAGACTGGTGGCCAGCCACAACCCGGTCAGCACGCTGAAAAACTGCACGGGATGGCGCCGCCAGTGGCTGAGCAGCGCGCGCAGGGTTTGCCGCCAGATCATCAGGCGACCCGCCCGTTCGACAACACCACACGCTGGGCCAATCGCGCCGCGACGCGCTGACTGTGGGTGACCATCAGCAGGGTCGTCGGCGTGTCATCGAGCAATTCCAGCAACAGCCGCAGCACTTCATCGCTGGTCGCTTCATCGAGGCTGCCGGTGGGTTCATCGGCCAACAGCAATTTCGGCTGCGAAGCCAATGCTCGACCCAAAGCGACTCGTTGCTGCTGACCGCCGGAGAGTTGCTCGGGATACCGCGAGAGCAGATCGCCCAGACCCAGACGCTGCACCAGATGCGCTTGCCAGCGCGGCTCATGGCGCCCGGCCAGGCGCGCCTGAAAGGCCAGATTGTCTTCCACGCGCAGACTGCCGATCAGGTTGAACTGCTGAAACACCAGACCGATTTCCGTACGTCGCCAGTTGGCCAGTTGCGCTTCGCTCATGGCTTCCAGACGATGTTCACCGCTGCGGATGCTGCCGCTGTCGACCTTGTCCAGCCCCGCCACCAGATGCAGCAGCGTGCTTTTGCCACTGCCCGATTCGCCCATCAGCGCCAGGCTGCCACCGGCCTCCAGCGTCAGGTCGACGCCTTGCAGCACCGGCAACAATCCCTGTGGCGTGGCATAGCTTTTGAAAACGTCGCGAACCTCAAGCATGGGCAAACCCGATCAGTGAACCTGGGCCTAGGATAGCGGCCCTGAATGGTTTTTGTCCGCTGATGATCATCGTCAACCCAGCGCCGCGCCTTAAGCTGCTGGCTGTTCGGCCATAACGATAATAAAACCGGAGACACCCATGCCCCGTTTCATCCTGAGCCCGCGTGGCCTGCTGACCTGCCTGATCACCACTTGCCTGAGCCAGCCGTTGCTCGCTGCTGACGGTCCGGTGGCGCCGAGCATGCAAACCGCTGCAAGCAACGCTGCCGTCCTGCAAACCCTGCCTTTCAGCGACCGCACCGATTTCGAATCCGTCAGCAAAGGCTTGATCGCACCGTTCAAGGGCCAGATCAAGGATGCCGCCGGCAAAGTCATCTGGAACGTCAATGCCTATGATTTCCTCGCCAAAGACAAGACGCCGGAATCGGTCAATCCGAGCCTGTGGCGGCTGGCCCAACTCAATGCCCACGCCGGTCTGTTCGAGGTCAGCCCCAAGCTGTATCAGGTACGCGGTCTCGACCTCGCCAACATGACCATCATCGAAGGTGACGACGGGCTGATCATCATCGATCCGCTGACCATGGCCGAAACCGCCAGGACGGCGCTGGATCTGTACTACGCCAATCGCCCACGCAAACCGGTCGTCGCGGTGATCTACAGCCACACTCATGTCGATCATTTCGGCGGCGTGCGCGGGGTGATCGACGAGGCCGATGTCAAGTCCGGCAAGGTCAAGGTCTACGCGCCGGTCGGCTTCATGGAACACGTGATGAGCGAGAACGTCATGGCCGGCAACGCCATGAGCCGCCGCGCGCAGTACCAGTTCGGCAGCCTATTGCCGCGCAGTGAAAACGGCCAGGTCGACGCTGGCCTCGGCAAGAGCGCCCCCAGCGGTGGCACGGTCACACTGATCGCGCCTACCGATCTGATTGCCGAGCCGTTGGAAACCCGCACCATCGCTGGCCTGCAAGTCGAATTCCAGCTGACCCCGGGCACCGAAGCGCCAGCGGAAATGAACCTTTATCTACCGCAGCTGAAAGCCTTGTGCATGGCCGAAAACGCCACGCAGATGATGCACAACATCCTCACCCCGCGCGGTGCGCAGGTGCGTGACGCCAAAGCCTGGTCGCAATATCTCGATGACAGCCTGGCGCGCTATGGTGACAAGGCCGACGTGCTGTTCGCCCAACACAACTGGCCGACCTGGGGTGGCGAGCGGATTCGTACTTTGCTCGCCGATCAGCGCGACATGTACGCCTTCATCAACGACCGAACCCTGCACTTGCTCAACCAGGGCCTGACGCCGCTGGAAATTGCCGAAGCAATCAACAAACTGCCCGGCTCACTCGATCAGAAGTGGTACACCCGTGGTTATTACGGCTCGCTGAGTTTCAATACGCGCGCGGTGTATCAGCGCTACATGGGTTTCTACGACGGCAACCCGGCCAACCTCAATCCGCTGCCGCCGGTGGATGCGGCTAAACGCTCGGTCGAGGCCATGGGCGGTGCCGCATCGGTGCTGGAGAAAATGCGCAGTGCGATGGCCAGCGCTGACTACCGATGGGCCGCGCAGTTGGGCAACCAGTTGCTGTTCGCCGATCCGGACAACGCGGATGCCCGCAACGCTCAAGCCGAGACGCTGGAGCAGTTGGGTTATCAAAGCGAGAACGCCACCTGGCGCAACATGTACCTGACCGGTGCGATGGAACTGCGCAACGGCGTACCACCGCAGTCTGCCAATACCGTATCGGTGGACATGGTCCGGGCGATGAGTCCGGAAATGTTCTTCGATTACCTCGCGGTACGCCTGGACAGCGACAAAGCCGTGGCCCATGACCTGACGCTGAACTGGACGTTCGACGATGTGCAAAAGGATTTCACCCTGACCCTGCGCAACGGCGTGCTGACTCACCGCGCCGGCTTGAATCCGGCGGCGGATGCGAGCGTCAGCCTGAGCCGCGATACGCTGGAGAAGATTAGCCTGAAGCAATTGGACTTCCCGACGGCGATGCAAAAAGGGCTGGTGAAGTTGCAGGGCAATGGTCAGAAATTCGGATTATTGATGGGCAGCCTGGATACGTTCGGGCCGCAGTTCAATATCGTCACGCCGTAAGTCAAAAGCCCCTCACCCTAGCCCTCTCCCAAAGGGAGAGGGGACTGACCGTGTTGGATCTACGAGATACGCCGAGGTGGGATACCGAGTAGGACTCAGATTCCGAACGCCATGAAGATCGGCTCCCTTTCCCCCTCGCCCCCTTGGGGGAGAGGGGGGAAATCTTGCTGGCACCCTCAATAACGATCAATCACCTCAATCCTGCTTTCAACAAACCTGCCCCGGATTCAACCGGAACTGCTTCGGCGTAATCCCGAACTGTTTGCGAAACGCGCGGATAAAGTTGCTCGGCTGGCGATAACCCAGCCGCTCAGCGATCCGTTCGATCGGTTGATCGCCCGCCGTCAGCCAGTGCCGCGCCATCGTCAGATTGTCCTCACGCGCAGGCGCGCAAGTTGCAGCGTGCCAGTGGCGCAGCATGCTCTGGTACAGAAACGGGTTGGCGCCCAGCAAGGCCTGATCGAGCCTGGAGCGCGGCAAGGTCAGGCACAGATGCTCGCCCTGCTCCACCGCGATACCCACTCCACGCAGCCAGCCACCGGCCATTTGCTCCGGGCGCAGGCTGACACTCACAAACAAATCTCCAGGCGCCCCGCCGAGTCGACGGGCAATGTTGCGCACCAGCGTTATCGCCGCCGCATCCAGAGCGAAATGATGCAACTGCCCCTGCAGCGAATGCAGGCGCAAACGAGCCACGTCGCCTGCCTCGACCAACTCCACCGCAACGTAATTGATCACCCTTGGCAAGCAGTCGATGAAGCACTTCAGACTGGCCCGCAGGGTCGCGGCCGAGTCGAGCAGAATATTCAGTCCTTGCAGGCAATCGGTCGCCATCCCGTCGGACAGTTCGCAGCCAAACGTCGGCGCTACCCCGGCCCATTCACACTCACGCCACAACCGTTCAACCGCTTGTGCGGCGATCAATTGATGCTGCCCGGCGAGCACAGACGGGCAGATCCCGATGCGCGTCATCAAGCGTTGCGGGCACAGCCCGGACTGGCGAGCATGCGCGAGAATCGTGCGGGTGAACGCGCTGGAGGCGAACAGAGGCTGAGACATGAAGGCGGCCATCGAAGAACAGGCGTGTACTTATGCCAGCGGACGTGCTATCGATCCAATGCATTAAAAGTATTCACAAAATGCAGGAGACGCATGATGGATCTTCGCCAGCTTCGCCACTTGGTCGCCCTCGCTGATTACCGCAACTTCGGTCGCGCCGCCGAGGCGATCAACCTCAGCCAACCGGCGTTCAGCCGCAGCATCCAGACTCTGGAGCGTGACCTTGACTGCGAGCTGGTCGAGCGCAGCAGCCGTGAGTTTCGCCTGACCGGGCAAGGCCAACTGGTGCTGCAACATGCGCGGCGCCTGCTCGCTGGCAGTCAGGCGCTGCACAACGAATTGACGCAATACAACGGCCTCACCGGCGGCGAACTGCAATTCGGTTGCGGCCCGTATCCGGCACAAGTGCTGGTGCCGGAAGCGCTGGCCGATTTCATTCAGGCGCATCCGGCAATTCGTACGCGCTTTCATCAGGGCGACTGGCAGCAATTGTCGCTGTGGTTGCGCGAGCAGCAGATCGAGTTTTTCGTCGCCGATGCGCGGCACTTCGTCAGCGATCCGCAGTATCAGGTGCACCTGCTGCGCACGCGGCCGGGACGGTTTTTCTGTCGCGCTGGTCATCCGCTTGCCGCGCAACGAGACCTGCGCTTGCGCGCCCTGCTCGATTACCCGATCGTCGGCACGCGCATTCCTCCGATGATCCGCAAGGTGCTCGCCGATATCCTCGGTGAGCAGGACTTCACCCCGAGCGTCGAGTGCGCACAATTTGACGCGATCCAGCGCGTAGTGCTGCGTTCAGACGCGGTGGGGCTCGCCACGCTTGAGGCCTTGCGTGAACAACTTGATCGAGGCCTGATCGAGCTGCTCGACTTTGTCGACGTCCCCCATGACGAGGCGGCGCTGCAATTGGGTTACGGCATCGTCAGCCGCGCCGGTTTTACCCTGACGCCAGCAGCGCGGGCGATGATCGAGGCGATCCTCAGCGTCGATCAGCGTTTGCTGGCGGCTAACGGAGCGACGGGAGACGCGCGCACAACATGAGCAAAATCGATCCGCAACCCGTCAACGCTTTTTACGCGCCGACCCTGCTGCCGGCCATTGAAGAATTGCTCGCGCGCGGCGTTACCCAAGGCGCAATCGAAGCGCAGCTGCGCCGCAGCCTGTTCGATCTGCGCACGCCGTTCACGCGCATGCCGCTGCTGATGTCACGGCGCTTCTGGGCGTTTGCCGTGGAACAGAGCGGGGATCCACTGATCGGTCTGGCGGCGGGTGAACGTTTCGTTTCGACGGCCACCAACGGGCTGACCTATCTGTTCGATGTCGCCGTGTCGCTGGAACGTGCCTGTGCGTTTTTCGCCGAGTACTTTGCGTTTTTCAACGGACATTTCCGTGTGCAAATCCTGCGTGAAGATGACGGCGTAACACTGCGTCTGGTCGAAGCCGGCAGTCTGGGTGCTCCGGCGGCGCTGACCGATTACATCCTTGTCAGCCTGTGCAGCCTGGTACGACGCAAATTGCTCGCCAGCGGCGTGAATCGTGATCCGGTGCTAGGTGTGGCACTGGCATCGGCAAGCCGCGAGCAGCATCAATCGGCATTGCGCGCCCCGGTGAGCGCAGAGCAATCATGCGCGGCGATTTATCTGGATCCTCAGCTGTTCGTGATGCCGTTGACACCGGGCAATCCGGCATTGGAGACAACGCTTGTCGATCTGCTGGAACAGACCCGACGTCTCAGTGAATCGACCTTGCTCGGACAGCTCAGCGATTATCTGATCGAAGATCTGGCGACAGCGGATTGGCAGCAGTTCTGTGTTACACAGCATTTGCTTGAGCGCACGGCGGCAAGGCGTTTGAAGGCGTTGGGCTGGACTTTCAGCGAACTGCTTGATGAGCATCGCCGCTATCGTG
Organism: Pseudomonas sp. FP1762; assembly: GCF_030687105.1. Taxonomy (NCBI): domain Bacteria; kingdom Pseudomonadati; phylum Pseudomonadota; class Gammaproteobacteria; order Pseudomonadales; family Pseudomonadaceae; genus Pseudomonas; species Pseudomonas sp. FP1762. The sequence goes on along the minus strand of NZ_CP117458.1, from coordinate 2,296,659 downwards.
CCGAGGACCTGCTGCAATCCGGGGCGCTGGAGCTGGTCGACGTGGCGGATCGGTTGGGTTACAGCGATGTGCAGGGATTCAACCGGGCTTTCGCGCGTTGGCTGGGGTGCGCGCCTGGGGAGTATCGCGCGCGGTGGCTGAAGCTTTGAATTGGCTGGTGTCAGTGCTGGCCCCATCGCTGGCAAGCCAGCTCCCACGGAGGCCAGTGCTGACACAGGATTTGTGAACAACCTCGAACCCTGTGGGAGCTGGCTTGCCAGCGAAGAGGCCCGCCCGAGCAATCCAAAAACTCATTGCCCCGCAGCCACACTTGCCGGCGCCCGCTCGGGCGTAACGATGCTGCCCAGATCGATATGCTTCCACTCAGGCTTGGCCCCCAAGCGCGCATTGAAGCGGTAGTTGAAAGTGAACTCATCCGCCGTCGGCACGCTCAGCGGTTTGCCATATACCGCTTCAATCCCCGCAAGGTCATATCCCATCACCTGCAGCAGCGTCGGGAAGATGTTGTAGTGGCTGGAGCGGTCCTTGTTTGCCGGCAGATTCGCCGCCCAGTCCGGCGTCTGCAATCCACGGCCCTGAATCACCACCAGCGGCACCAGCCCCTCCTCTTCCACCGGGTCGCCGCCGCAGTGGGTATTCAAGCCCGGGTTGCCGCGCTCGTGCAGATCCTGGCCATGATCGGAGGTGTAGATCAGCAGCGCATTGTCCAGATTGGCCTGGGCAAACACCCGGGCGAAGAACTCGCCGACGTTCCACAACAGCGTGTTCTTGTAGGCGTTGCGATACAGCACCCAGTCATCCGGCTGGCCATTGAAACCGGGGCGTTCGCCAGTGTCGGCGACTTCGGTGAACTGCCCGCGCGGCAGCGTCGGCCGGTAGGCCATGAACGCGTCCGGGTATTTGTCATGCACCGGAAAATGCGCGCCGACCTTGTTGATCACGATCAGCTCGGGGCGATCGTCATTGAGCAATTCGATCAGCTTCGCCGCTGCCGCCATGTCGCGGTCGCGCACGCTGGTCTGGTCGAATTGCACGAAACTGTCGATGTCGTTTTTCTCGGCGGCGGTCATCAGGTTCTGCAGGTTGCCGGCCGTGCGTTGGGCGTCGATGTAGACCGTGCCGAGCCCGGCCTTCTTCGCGTACTGCCAGATCGACGGCAACGTGCTGTTGATGCGCCTGTAATCGGCGCGGGTGCCGCCGTAGCGCAAGGTGACGTTGGTGTCGGCGCTGCAGTTGGCAATGGACGCGGCATAACCGAAGTTGAAGACATCGACCCCGGCCGGCGCTTGCTTGAGGTTGCTGTGCACGCCGAACGGCGCGTTGATGTCGAGGTAATTGCCGGAAATGCTTTCGTCGATGATCAGCACGATATCGTGGCTGATGGCAGGCGCGGCGCGCGCGAGCGTCACCGATTCACGCGGGCCGACGGTGTCATGCAACGCTTCATAGGCAAACAGGTTCAGGTAGGCCAGCGGCGTGTACATGATCGGCAACCCACGTGCGCCCTCACCCGCTCGTAGAAACAACAATCCGCTGAGCATCAATACGCCGACGAGGGGCGCCGCGACCCGCAACGTGTTGGGTATGAACAGCGCATGACGCGGCTTGAGCCCGATGCCGAACAACAGCAGCAAGCCACTGAGCAGCGCGCGCAGGATCGCGTCGCGGTACTGATAGGCCGCTTCCTGAATGAAGCCGCCGGAGTACACCAGCGAGACAAAATCGCTGTACCTCAGGTAATCCGCCGTGACCCGGGTATAGACATCGAAAAAAACCGCCGCCACAAACAGCGTTAATGCGAACGCATGTCGAACAAGAGCCTGACGTATATAGGCAGTTAGATATAACGCGAAAGTAAGCGCCAAAAACATCGCGCCAAAAACAAGTACATTAAAACCCCACCCGATAGCATTTAACCGGTCCAGATAGTAGTCGGAAAAGAGCAATAAGTAGGCAACTAAAAGCAGTTCCTTGGCGTATTTGAACATGGCGATACCGGCCGTCCGAAATGGGAGGTTGTCAAAGCTTTGTCGGTCAGAACCTGACACTAGCACCCGGCCATCAAAGCGCAAGAAATGACTGATAGGCGGGGAAAGCGTCAAAAAAACGGTGACTCAAATCTGACACACCTGTAGCGGTGAAAGCCTTTAATTTCGGGGACTTAGACCGTCTGTCGGTTAAATTGAATCTGAACAAATCTGCAAAGAAAGAACAAATTCAATCGCAGCAATGACTTGATGGCCAATCGCCAAAAACGCCTCAAGTGTTATACCTGTGCAACATGTCATTTTGCTGACACGCTTTTCAAACCCTGCGCTATACCCCTTTAACAATCTCATTCCGTAGTTAACTTTTCTGGTTTTATTGAGGTGCGCAGATGGACGTGAGCGTATTTGGCACTGGCTATGTCGGACTTATACAAGCCGCTGCACTTGCCGATGTCGGCCATCGGGTTTTATGCATTGATATTGATCCGAACAAGATCAAACAACTGCAACAAGCGGTACCGCCTATCAGTGAGCCAGGCCTGTCCGCAACACTTGACGAAAACATCAAGGCCGGGCGCTTGTTGTTCAGCACCCAGGCCAGTGATGCGGTGACTCACGCCGAGCTGATTTTCATCGCCGTCGGTACCCCGGCGGACGAAGACGGCTCAGCCGACCTCAGCCATGTACTCAACGTCGCCCGGCAGATTGCCGGCCTGATGGAGGCCGATCGCACACTGATCATCAAATCCACGGTGCCGGTCGGAACTGCCGATCAGGTGCTGGCCACGGCCACCAGCGAATTGCTGTTGCGCGGCAAAACCGAGCTGCAGGTGCGCGTGGTTTCCAACCCGGAATTTCTCAAGGAAGGCAGCGCCCTCGCCGACTGCATGCGCCCGGACCGGATCATCATCGGCACCCGCGACGACGCTGCCCGCGAGCAGATGAGCGAGCTGTACGCGCCGTTCTGCCGCAATCACGAAAAACTGATGTTCATGGACAACCGCAGCGCCGAGCTGACCAAGTACGCGGCCAACGCGATGCTCGCCACCCGCATCAGTTTCATGAACGAACTGGCCAATCTCACCGAGCTGCTCGGCGCCGACATCGAAGCGGTGCGCAAAGGCATCGGCTCCGACCCGCGCATCGGCTACCACTTCATCTATCCGGGCTGCGGCTTCGGTGGCTCGTGCTTTCCCAAGGATCTGCGGGCCTTGCTGCACACCGCCGAACACAACGGCATGCCATTGAAACTGCTGCGCAGCGTCACCGACGTCAATGACAGCCAACGGCACATCCTGTTCAGCAAACTGCGCGCGCAGTTTCCGCAAGGCCTGGCCGGCAAATCCATCGCGGTCTGGGGCCTGGCGTTCAAACCGAACACCGACGACATGCGCGAAGCCCCCAGCCGTTACCTGATGGACGCGTTGTGGGCCGAAGGCGCCAGCGTGCAGGCTTATGATCCGGAAGCCATGTCCGAGTGCCGGCGCATCTACGGCTACCGCAACGACCTGCACCTGTGCGCGACCCGCGACGACACTCTCGAAGACGCCGACGCGCTGGTGATCTGCACCGAGTGGAAAAACTTCCGCGTGGTCGATTTCGAACTGCTCGCCGAGAAGCTGCGTTCGAAGGTAATCATCGATGGGCGCAATCTCTACAACCCGGAACAAGTAGCCGCCGCCGGCCTGCATTACAGCGGCATCGGCCTGCGCCACATCGCCCCCGAAGGGCTGCGGCCATGAAAATTCTGGTGACCGGTGCCGCCGGTTTCATTGGTGCCCATTGCGTCCTGCGCTTGCTGCGCGACGGGCATTCGGTGGTCGGCCTGGACAATTTCAATCACTACTACGACCCGCAGCTCAAGCACGACCGCGTGCAGTGGGTGCGCGAGCAGGTCGGCGATTTTCCGCTGGCGACGGTGGATCTGGCCCACGCTTCAGCGATCGACGCGTTGTTTGCCCGCGAGCAGCCACAAGTGGTGATCCATCTGGCCGCGCAGGCCGGGGTGCGTTATTCGCTGGACAATCCACGGGCGTATCTGGACAGCAACCTCAACGGTTTCCTGAACATTCTCGAGAGCTGCCGCCACCACCCGGTCGAGCACCTGATCTACGCCTCGTCGAGTTCGGTGTACGGCGCCAATCAACACACGCCTTACTCGGTCAAGGATGGCGTCAACCATCCGCTGTCGCTGTACGCCGCGACCAAAAAAGCCAATGAACTGATGGCGCACAGCTACAGCCATCTGTTCGGCATTCCCTGCACCGGCCTGCGCTTTTTCACCGTGTACGGGCCTTGGGGACGGCCGGACATGTCGCCGATCCAGTTCGCCCGGGCGATCAGCGAAGGCGAGCCGCTGAAGCTGTTCAATTACGGCGAGCACCAGCGCGACTTCACCTACATCGACGACATCATCGAAAGCATCGCACGCCTCATCGATCAGCCACCGCAAGCCAATCCGCAGTGGGATCGCGAGCAGCCCGACCCGGCCAGCAGCATGGCGCCGTGGCGCCTGTTCAACATTGGCGGGCAGCAGCCGGTTGCACTGAAAACCTACCTCGCGCTGATGGAAAAACATCTCGATCGGCAAGCCATTGTCGAGCTGCTGCCGCTGCAACCGGGCGACGTGCTCAACACCTGCGCCGAGGCCATCGATCTGGCCCAGGCCACCGGATTCCAGCCCCGGATAGAACTGGATGAAGGACTGGGCCGCTTCATCGCCTGGTTCCGCGACTACTACCCCACTGCCCGTGCGCCGCTTGCGGCTGATTGAATGCGGAGGACGCCATGACTGGACATGAAAGAAGTGTGTCGATTGCACAGATGCGCCCTGACAAGCGCGTCGACCCGGAACATCGCATGCGCCTCGATGCGGCGATTCACCGTCAGGGTCGCGGCTGGCTCAGCGGCCGCGATGGCGGCCGCCCATGGCAGCTGTCGCGGACCAATCGGGTGGTCGCCTGCCTCGGCGCGCTGACGATTCTCGTGCTGATCTCGCCGGTGCTGCTGGGTCTGGCCCTGGCCATCAAGCTCACCAGTCCGGGGCCGGTGCTGTTCGTGCAGAAACGCACCGGTTATCGCGGGCGCAAGTTCGGCATGTTCAAGTTCCGCACCATGGTCAGCAACGCCGAAGAACTCAAAGAGTCGCTGCGCCACCTGAACAAACACGGGGCTGACGCCATCGACTTCAAGATCGACAAGGACCCGCGTGTCACCGGCATCGGCAGTTTTCTGCGGCGCACCAGCCTCGACGAGCTGCCCAATCTGATCAACGTAGTGACCGGCGACATGCGCCTGGTCGGCCCTCGTCCGACCTCGTTCAACGCCTACCGCTACAAGGACAATCACCTCGCGCGTCTGGCGATCTACCCCGGCATGACCGGTCTGTGGCAGATCTCCGGACGCAGCAACATCGACTTCGACCAGCGCGTTGAGTTGGACCTCAGCTACATCGCCGAGCAGAGCCTTCTGCTTGATCTGAAGATTCTGTTGAAAACCCCCTTCAAAGTATTCAGCGGCCACGGAGCAAGCTAATGGACGGTTCAACCAATAAAAGCCTGAGCATCGCCAGCCCCAGCGAATCGAATCTGACTTCGACCGTGCTGGATCTCGATCTGCGCATTCTGTTCCTGACCGCCGCCAACCCCGGCGCCGGCACCACTACCAGCGCTCTGGCACTGGCCAGTCAGCTGGCGCAGATGAGCAGCGGCCAGGTGCTGCTGGTCGACGCCAGCCAGTCGGCGAACAACCTCACCCAGCAGATGAACCTCGGCAAGGAGCGCGGCCTGCGCGACCTGCTGTTCAATCCGGGCAACCCGCCGCTGTTGCAGGACTGCGTGGTGCAGGTCTCGAGCCTGCCCTTCCATGTGCTGCCCAACGGCCGGCCGATCCGCACGCTGGAACACCTGACCGCCGAGCGCCTGAGCCCATTGCTCGACCAGTTGGGCAGCCAGTACCGCTTTGTGGTGATCGACGGCGACGCGGTGTATTCCGCCGCCGACACCCTGGTCATCAGTACTCAGGTCGACGGTGTGGTGTTTGTCGTGCGCGCCGAAGACACCCGCTGGGAAGTCGCCCAGGCCGCTGTGCAACGCCTGACTCAGGCCGGGGCGAAAGTGGTCGGCAGCGTGTTCAACCGGCGCAAGTACTACATGCCCAAATGGCTTTACAAAAACCTGTAAGCGAACGCAAAGGATGACGCCATGAACGCCAGAATGCTTGTCCTGCTGTTGCTGCCGCTTGCGGGCTGCTCCAGCACTTCCGACACCCAGAACATGCCGGTGAATATTCTCACCGCCTCCCCGGCCAACGCCCAGGCGACCGATATGCCGAAGATCGAGCAGACCCTGCGCCCGCAGGATGTGCTGGACGTGATCTTCCATATCAGCACCAGCGGCTCGGACGCTTACCGCGTGCAATCGGGCGACCAGATCGGCCTGAATTTCACCGCCGCCAGCCAGCTCAACGGCAATCAACTGGTGCTGCCCGACGGCACCATCGAACTGCCGGGCGCCAACACCTCGGTGAAAATCGCCGGGCTGACCAGCGAAGAAGCGCGCCAGGAAATCCAGCGCGTGTATCAGCGCAAACAGCTGTTCCAGCCCAACCGCAACCAGCTCACCGTGCAGATCATCAGCCCGCTGAGCAACGAGCAGAACCTGAAAAGCGCCCTCAATCACCCGGCCACCGGCATGAGCCGCGAGATCACCGTCGGCACTGACGGCTACGCGAGTTTTCCGGAAATCGGCGCCGTGCCGCTGCAAGGCATGACCGTCAATCAACTGGAATCGTTCCTCAACAAAAAGTACGCGCAACTGCCGGGCCGCATGACCGTGGACGTGCTGCTCAAGTCCACCGCAGGCAACGAGATCTACGTGCTCGGCGAGGTCGCACAACCGGGCTCGTATCCGATCCGCCGGCCGGTGTCGGTGCTCGAGGCGCTGACCCTGGCGCGCGGTACCAACGTCAAGGCGCGGCTGGATTCGGTGGTGATCATGCGGCGCAACGGCAATCAGGTGAAAGCCGTGCGCTACGACGTCGAAAAAGCGCTGTCCGGCGAAGCCCCGCAAATCGCCTACCTGCAACCGGACGACATGCTCTACGTGCCAAAAACCAAACTGGCTAGCGCCGGCGAACTCGCCCGCCAACTGGCTGATGTGGTGCTGTTCCAGGGCGTCGGTTTCAGCTTCGGCTACCGCGTCGACAACAAAGACAGTGACAACTAACTCACAGGTGACCGACATGAACCCAAAGGAAAACTACCTGCATGAGTTCTTCAGGATTTTCTTCGCCAACAAGCAACTGGTGAAGCGCGTCTTCCTGACCTTTGCAGTCATCGCCCTGCTCCTGCCGTTGCTGCTCAAACAGAGCTTCGATATCACCGCGCAGGTCATCGTGCAGTCGAAAAAACTCTCTCAGGGCGACGCCACCACGTCGCTCACGGTGGACAACGCCACCTTCATTCCGCCGTCGCTGGCGGACATGGAAACCGAAAGCAACATTCTCCGTTCGCCAGCGCTGATCCGTCAGACCATCAGCGAACTGCGCGACAACGGTGAATACAGCCCGCCACCCGGGGTGTTCGCCAAGTTGCTCGGCGAACCATTCAAGCGCTACGTCTCGACGCCGCTGCGCGAGTACGTGATCAATCCGCTTCGCGACGGGCTCGGCATGGAAACCGATCCGGTACGTGACACCACCCTCGACGCCCTGACCCAGCAAGCCGTCGACAGCCTGAAAATCGAAACCCTGCCCGGTTCCAACGTGATCTCGATCACCTACAGCTTCCCGGATCCGCAGCAAGGCACGACGTTTGTCAGCGCCCTGCTGCAGAACTATCTGGTCAGCCGTCAGGCCCTGCAATCGATCGACTTGCCGCAGTCGTTCTACGAGACCAAAAAGCACCAGTATCAAGTGCGTCTCGATGGCCTGGAAGGTAATCGTCAAGCACTGCTGGAAAATGTCGGCGCAGCGGATCCGAAGGAGGAAATCACCTTCCGCCTCAACGCCATCAACACTGAAGAACAGGCGCTGAACCTGTATCAGGATCGCCTGCTGCAAAGCCAGCGCTGGCTCGAATATCTGAAAACCGCGCTCGCCGCCGCCAGCAGTAGCAAGCTCAACGACTACACCTTCCCCTACACCTTCACCACCACCGTCGACAACGTGGCGTTCGAGGACCGGGAAATCAAACAGATGGGCGAGCAACTGACCAGCCAGGTCAGCCGTTACATGAACGATCTGGCGGTGTTCCAGCCCGGCAGCGAACCGATGCTGTTGACCCGCGAGCAGATCGCCCGCACCCGTCAGCAGTTTCTCAAAGTGGTGAGCAACCGCATCCAGGAACGCACCGCCGACCTGGCCGTGGTCAAGCAGGTGATCGAGCAGAAAACCGCGCGCATCGCCGAGTTCAAGAACCGCATCCGCGACCTGCAGCAGACCCAGAGCAAACTGCGCCAGATGGACACCGAGATCGATGCGCTGCACGCAGCGTTCTCGACCTATGCCCAGCGTTTTGCCGAAAGCAGCACCACGCGCTCGCTCAACGATGACCTGTCCAACGCCCGGGTACTCAGCCCGCCGTTCGAACCGACCGAGGCAGCGTTCCCGAAACCGCTGCTGATCATCCCGTTCGGGCTGTTCACCGGTCTGCTGCTGGCAATCGCGTTCGTCTACGTGCGTGAGTTCTTCGATCACCGCTTCAAGCATCCGGCGCAAATCAGCCATGAGCTGGGCCTGCCGGTGCTGTTGGTGCTCAACGAAGAAACGTCGCAGCCGGGCAATCCGCACAAGAACTGGACCATGCCGAGCCTGGTTCACTGGGTGCGCAATTGAACGCGGTGTCCACCCCAATCGTCGCCCTGCCGATCATTCATTTGCTCAGCAGCGGCGGCTTCTACGGGGCCGAGCGGATGTTGCTGGATCATTGCCTGGCCACGCCGGGGCAGCATCAGGTGCTGTTCCTCGACGCACCGCCTGAGCTGATCTCGCGCTTTCGCGAGGCTGGGGTGGACGCTCGCGCTTGTTCAGGGCCGGGCGAGCTGTTGCGGCACTTGCGTCAGCGCCGTGGCGACAAACCGTTGCTCAACACTCACAACTTCAAAGGGCTGTTGTTCGGCTGGGTCGGCGCCACGCTGTTGCGCCTGCCGCTGGTGATCACCCAGCACGGGTTCACGCCGCGCAGTCGCAAGCAGAAGTTCTACACCTGGCTGAGCCTGCAACTATGCCGCACGGCATCGGTGAAACGGGTGGTTTGCGTGGCGCAAAGCATCGCCACGCTGCATCTGAAGGCCAGCGTGCGCGCGGAGAAGTTGCAGGTGATTCCCAACGGTTTGCCAGCGGCGCCAGCGACGCCGCCGCTGGCAGAGCGGCAACGCTGGCTGGCCGGTTACGTCGGGCGGTTGAGCAGTGAAAAAGGCCCGGACCTGTTCCTCGATGCGCTGATCGCATTGTGTCACCAGCATCCGCAACTGGACGCGGTGATGCTCGGTGACGGCCCGGAACGCGAGGCCTTGCAGGCGCGTATCGATGCTGCCGGGTTGCAGCAGCGGATTCGCCTGCCGGGCTACCAGACGGCGATGCAAGGCTGGTGGCAGCAACTCGATGCGTTGGTGATCAGCTCGCGCACCGAGGGCACGCCAATGATTCTGCTCGAAGCGATGCAGGCCGGCGTGCCGGTGGTGGCGTTCGCGGTCGGCGGTATTCCCGATGTCCTGCAGGACCGTCACAACGGCCTGCTCGCGGCGCCGACGGATACCGCCGCCCTCGCCCGCCAGCTCGACACCTTGCTGGCCGAACCGAAGCTGGCCGCGCAGTTGCGTGAAAACGCCAGACGCACCCAACAGGAACGCTACGACCTCAAGGCTTTGGCCGAACGCTGGTCGCAGCTGTACATCCACACGGCACGGGAGACACGCTCATGATTTTCCCGCTCTCGATCGTCAGTCTGTTCGCCCTGGTCAGCCTCGGTCTGCTGGCCAGTCCTTGGCCGTATCTGGCGCCGGGGGCGGTGATTGGCCTGGTCGGTTTCACCGTCCTGTACCGCAAGCCGACATGGGGCCTGCTCGGCATTGCCGCGCTGGTGCCGTTCGAAGGGTTCTTCAAGGACAGTTCAGTGTCGGGAAGCAAGTTGCTCGGCGCCTCCCTGGCGGTAATCGTGATGCTGCAACTGGCGCTGCACCAGATTCCGTCGCAACGCCTGCGCAGCAACCTGTGGCACTGCCTGATCGGCTTCATGGTTCTGTATTTTCTCAGCCTGCTCAATACCGATGACATGGGCATGTCGCTGGGGCATCTGCGCGAACTCAGCGTTGGTCTGGTGCTGTTTGTCATTACCTTGTTGATCGGCCGCGAACTGAACCTCGACCTGTTCGCCCGGCTGGTGACCCTCGCCGTCACCGCGACCTGCGCCATGGCGATGTTCTCGGCGAAGTTTCAGGATCAGGGCCGCGCCGCCGGCCTGCTCGAAGACCCCAACGCCTTCGCTATGCTCATCGCCTTCGCCATTCCTCTGGGTCTGCTGCTGGTGATCCGCAGCCCGAACCTGCTGCACCGCTTGTTCTGGGGCACCTGCTGCCTGCTGTTGCTCGGTGGCATGACCAAGACCGAATCGCGTTCCGGGCTGGTGGTATTGGCGTTGAGCCTGCTCATCGGCATCTGGCACTACCGCGCGCAACTGACCCACATCCGCCCACGGCACCTGGGTTTCGTCATGCTCGGTGCGGCCATCGTGATTCCGCTGGCGATCTACGCCATGCCGGCCGGTTACATGGCGCGGATCCAGTCATTGAGCATCCTCAGCGCCGGCTCCAAGGCGCAGGACGAATCCCTCGGCCGCCGTGCTTCCTACATCGTCGTCGGCAGCCAGATGATCCGCGAGCACCCGGTGCTCGGCTCCGGCCCCGGGACCTTCCCGTTGCATTACGCGACCACCGGTTACGCCAAGGCGTTTTCTGCCAACCGCAAGATCGGCGACCTGTACCGGCGCGCCCACAACACCTATCTGGAAATCTTCAGCGAACTGGGCGTGCCTGCCGGGCTGTTCTTCGTCGGCATGCTCGGGCTCGGTCTGTACAACCTGATTCGCGCGCGGGCGGCGTGGATGCTGCGCGGTGACGGATATCGGGCAGACATGATGACCCACCTGGGGGTGAGCTTTCTGTCGCTGACCCTGTTCCTGATGTTCCTCAGCGCGCCGAACCAGAAATACGTGTGGATCATGCTGGCGCTGACCAGCGTCCTGCGCATCAAGGCCGAGCAGGCGCCACTGACCCCGGAGACGCAGGCATGAAGCGGATCAGCATCGTCATCCCGATGTACAACGAGGCGCGGCACATTGGCCGTACCCTGCTCGCCGCGCAGAAAGCCGCACACGCGGCCAACGTCGAGTGCGAGCTGATCGTGGTCGACAACGGCTCGACCGATCAGGGTCCGCAGATTGCCCGGCAGTTCGGCGCAACCGTGCTGAGCTTGCCGGGGCTGTTGATCGGCGCTCTACGCAATCGCGGCACGGCGATCGCCAGCGGGGAATGGCTGGCCTTCATCGACGCCGACGTGGAAATGCCTGAAACCTGGTTGCAGCCCTTGTTCGACATCCAAGCCAGTGGCCAAGCCGATGTGTTCGGCCTGGATCTGCATACGCCGGCCGAGGCGCCATGGTTCGCCACGGCCTGGCAGCGGCGCACTTCGCAGCCGTCGCACCGCGTCAGCCACAGTGTCGATTGGCTGCCCAGTTCCAACCTGCTGATGCGTCGCGACTGGTTCGACAAGGTCGGCGGTTTCAACGAGGCCCTGCGCACTGGCGAAGACAAGGAATTCACCCTGCGCCTGCACGAACAGGGCGCGCGTCTGCTGTCGGTCAATGACAAGGTCGCGCTGCACTGGGGTTACGAGATGAACTGGCGCGAATGGATGGGCAAGGAAATGTGGCGTCAGGGCAGCCACCTGCAACTGCTGCGCACCCATGGCATGAGCCTGCGCCTGCTGCGCTTTCCAATATTGTCGTTGTTGGTGTGGATCCTCGATTTCCTGGCGATTTCCGCACTGCTAGACGGCTTTCCCCATCACGCGGCGGTGATGGTCACCCTGACCGTGATCCCCGGTCTGGTCCTGAGCGTTCGCCAGAGCATCAAGCACCGCGATCCGGTTCTGCTCCTGCAACTGTGGGGCCTGCACTGGCTGCGCCTGCACCTGGCCGGCGCGGCGTTCATTTTGAGTCTGTGTCAATGGAACGCAAGGAGGCCTGCCCGTGGCTGAGTTCATTTTCTGGATGTGCCTGTTGCTGCCGGTCTACGCCTACGTCGGCTACCCGCTGTTGCTGACGATCCTCGCGCCGCTGTTTCCAGCGTGGCGACACACGCCGGCGCCGCCGCTGAACGTCAGCATCGTCATCGCCGCGCACAACGAGGCGCGGCATATCGAGCACAAGTTGCGCACGCTGCTGGCCCAGGATTATCAACCGGCAACGCTGCAGATCATTCTCGCCAGCGACGGCTCTACCGATGACACCGTGGCCTGCGCGCACAAAGTGATTGATCCGCGCATCACCGTGCTTGACCTGCCGCGTCAGGGCAAAGCCGCCACGCTGAATGCCGGCGCGGCCCTGAGCAGCGGCGACATTCTGGTGTTCACCGATGCCGACAACCAATGGTCACGCGACACCCTCGGTCACTTGCTCGCGCCTCTGAGCGATCCACAGGTCGGCGCTTGCGCCGGGCACATGGTGATCCCGGTCACCGGTGGCGGTCTGAGTGTCGGCGACAGCCTCTATCGGCATTACGAAGGCTGGTTGCGCCGGGTCGAGAACCGCACCGGTTGCATGGTCTCGGCCGACGGCGCCCTGCTCGCCCTGCGCCGCGAGCTGTTCCAGAACGTACCGGCCGAGGTCAACGACGACTTCTTTATCAGCACCTGCGCGCCGGTAGCCGGCAAGCGCATCGTCTACGTGCCCGAAGCGCAAGTGATCGACCATGGCGTCGACGAGGCGGACAAACAGTTTCGCCGCCGTCAGCGCGTCACCGTCGGCGGCCTGCAAAGCCTGGCCCAGCGCCGCGAGCTGCTCAACCCGCTCAAGCATGGCCTGTATTCCCTGGCGTTGATCAGCCACAAATTGATCCGCCGCCTGGCGCCGGTACTCCTGCTGCCATTGCTGCTGAGCAATTGCTGGCTGTGGGACGAGCACGCTTTCTATCGCCTGAGCCTGATCGCGCAACTGTTCGGCTACAGCGTGGCAATTGCCGGGCTGCTGGATGCGCAACACCGCTTGCCGAAACCGTTCCGCCTCGCCGCGTTTCTGCTGGTCACCCTCGCCGGGATGAGTCTCGGCCTGTGGCAGTTCCTGCGCGGTCAGCGGTATGCCCAGTGGAATCCGGAACAGAACCGTTAAGAGGACCGAAGCCATGGCGATCAAACAACTGATAAAAAGCACCAGTGGCTGGCTCTATCTCAACTCGCCGGTGGGCCGTCAGCAGTTGCAGGGCGCGGGGGTGATTCTGATGCTGCACCGCGTGCTGTCGAATGACCGCGCCGCCGACCTGCCGCACCGCAATGAACTGTGCGTCGGACCGAAAGCGTTCGAGCATTTGCTGGTGTGGCTGCGCAAGCATTTCGACTGCGTGCCGCTGATGGAAATTCTCCAGCCCAACGCCCTGCGCAGCGAGCGCCCACGGGTGGCGCTGACCTTTGACGATGGCTGGCGTGACAACGCCGTCAACGCCTTCCCGTTGCTGCAGAAACACCAGGTGCCGGCGAGCATTTTTCTCTCCACCGATTTCATCGGCAGCCGCCAGCGTTTCTGGTGGGAAAGCCTTGGCGAAACCCTATGGGGCAGCCATGGCGATAAAGCACGCATGCACCTGATCGAATGCCTGCATGCGCGCAAACATCCGCTGCCGGTGCTGCTTGATGACATCGATGTCGAGCGCCGCAGCCTGGCGCTGCTGCATTACCTGCAAGGGCTGAAAAGCCTGGCCCCGCAGGAGCTGGAAGAACTCACCGACGAATGCCCGAAGGACTCGCTGCCACAGGCACTGGACTGGCATCAGGTGCGGGCAATGGAAGCCTCCGGTCTGGTGCGGTTCGGCCCGCACGGCGCCAGCCACGCAATCCTCACCGGTCTCGATGATGCGCGCCTGAGCGAAGAAATCCGCCGCAGCCGCGACGCATTGAACAACGGCTGCAACCGACCTCTACCGGTCTATTGCTACCCCAACGGCGACAACGATGATCGCGTTCGCCAGCAGGTCGCGGACCACGATTACCCGTTTGCGCTGGGCACCGGCACCGGGATCTATCGCGGCGACGGCGATCCGCTGAACCTGCCGCGTTTCGGCGTCAGCCAGCGCACCGCGCGCCATCCGCAATTGCTGTCGTGGCGGATCTACCGGGGAGCGCGGCCATGAGCCGAGGCAACTACCTCAAGCACCTCGCGTTGAGCATGGGCACCAAGCTGGCGATGATCGCCTTGCGTTTGCTGCGCAACGTCCTGCTCGCGCGGATTCTCGGCCCCAGCGAACGCGGCCTGTTCGCCCTGCTCAGCACCCTGCCTGACCTGATCAGCGCGGCCACCAGCGGCGGTTTGAATTCGGCGGTCGGTTATCAGGCGGCCAAGCAGCGGCCGATGGGTTTGCTGCTCAGCCAGGTGCTGGTGTTCGGTTGTTTGCTGGCCGGTTTGCTGACTTTGCTGGTGGTGGCGCTGGTGCGCGAATTCGGCACGCAACTGGACGTGACCACGCAACTGGGCCTGCTCGCCTGGCTGTTGCTGCTGGCGGTGCCGTTGACCGTGTTGAAAAGCGGCCTGCTGACCCTGCACAACGCCTCGGGTGGCGTGGTCGCGTTCAACGTCTTGCGCCTGATCGAATCGCTGGCGCCGCTGTTGCTGTTCGTCGCACTGTTCTGGATGTGGCAGAGCGCGGCGTTGGAGGCAGCGCTGATCAGTTGGCTGGCCGGTATCAGTCTGGTGGTGCTCGCCGGTTGGGTCTGGCTGAAGCGGGCGCAGCCATTGCAGCTGCAATGGGATCGCGCCAGCCAGAAGGAGCTGCTGCGCTACAGCGCGCGCAGCCATCCCGATCTGCTGTTCCAGCAAGTGATTTTGCGCTCCGATTACCTGTTTATCGGCGCCCTGCTCGGTAGCACCGCGCTGGGCCATTACGCCATGGCCAGCGCTGCTGCCGAATTGCTGTTGATCGTCCCCGAAGCCGTGACCACACCGCTGATGAAACGCCTGCTGCAACAGGATGAAGGCATGGACAAGGTCACTCCGCTGGCGCTGCGCCTGACCGCGACGGTGATGCTCGGCGCCTGTTTGAGCATGGCCGTGATCGGCGAGTGGTTGATCGTCACCCTGTTTGGCGCTGCCTACCAACCGGCGTACCCGGCGCTGCTGGCGTTGCTGCCGGGGCTGTTGGGTCTGTGCTACGCGAGCATTCTGCGCCTGGACTTGCTGGGCAAGAATCGCCCCGGCTCGGTGTCGTTGTTGATGGGCCTGGGCGCGCTGCTCAATCTGGCGCTGAACCTGGTGCTGATTCCGGCCTACGGCATCGTCGGCGCCGCCGCCGCATCATCGATCGCCTATCTGGCGGTGACCGTGGCCATGCTCGTGCTGTATTGCCGTTTGAGCGCTGTGCCGTTCTGGCAAACCCTGATCATCCTGCCCCGCGACGTGCTGCCGATGTGGTCGATGCTGCAGAGGAAGCCCGCATGAAAGGCTGGTACCTGCTGTTCGGTCTCGGCCTGTCGCTGGACGCTTTGGCGGCGTCGATGCGCTGGGGCGAAATTCGTGACGGCAGTCTGTTTCTGCAAACCGATCAGCCTGACAGCGTGACCGTGCGCTGGACCCCGGCGTGGCAAGCGGATGCCAACGAAGAGCAACTGTACCTGCTCGACGGTCGCGGCAAATTGCTCGGCGAACGCTTGATCAAGGCCAGCGAAACCCGTGGCAGCCAGACCTGGCCGCTGCTGCCCGGCGCGGCGAGTTATCGACTGGAAATTCCCGGCTACAGCTTCCGCCACTACCGCATCGAACACGATGAACGCACCGTTGCCCTGTTTGCCCCGGCCAAAGTGCACTTCAGTGCCGAAAGCAAAAATGGCGACGTGCTGTATTTCAAAGTCGCGGCCGGTGAGCATGCAGTGCTCGCCGGCAAGTTTCACGGCGGCGTCACCGCGCTACAGGCGCAGCGGATCGGCGACCACCAGGCGCTGACTCTCGCACTAAAGCCCTATCGCGCCTATTGGCAGTTCGATCAGGTCGCGTTGCCAGTCAGCCCCCGCGAGCAGGTCTGGCGCCTGCAACTGCAGGGCAGCGGCAAAGCGGCGTTCTGGCTTGATGGCACGACTAATCTGTTTGCGCAGAATCCGCAGCAACTGCAACCGCTGCGCGAAGACGTCGGAGATGTCCGGCTGGTGCTGCATGACAAAGTCCTCGGGCGCACGCCGGATCTCGGTATTGCCCTGCCCTACGTGATGCCGCCCGCAGCCAGCCACGCGCTGCTCGATGCGCTGAAACCGACGGCAGCGAGCTATTACAGTTTCGTCGACGTCACGGCGCAGAACCCGCAATTCGAAGACGCGTTCCGCCGGGTCTATCAGCAGCGCTTCGGCATTCGCAACGACATCACCCTGCTGGCCGGAAGTCAGCGCCAGGCCGATCTGCGCGCCGACGTGCAGAGCAACAGCGGCCTCGACGCCTGGCTGGCGAGCACCCGCGCGCTGGGCGGCAATGGCACGCATTACATCGGCTTTGCCGACGAACCCAATCTCAACTATTCCAGCTACGGGCAATATCAGGCGATTTTCACCAGCATGGCCCGTCAGGTGCGCAGCGACCCGGCGAATGCCCGCGCCGGTGTGCGCATCGCCATGCCGGCCAGTTCGCGACTGGTCAACGGCCCGTTCGCCGATAACGCAGCGGACAAGCGCGGAATCGATTGGGCACGGCGCCTGCTCAGCGAGTCAGCCGATCAGGTCGATGCACTGGCCTGGCATGAATGGATGATTCGCGATCTACTCGCCACCCGCGTCTACCGCGACAGCGTGCGCCGTGCCGCCGAACTGGTCGGCCGCGACGCCAATGGTCAGCCGCGCAAGGCCTTGCTGCTCGATCAGACCAACCTGTCCAGCGGCTCCAGCCTCAGCCCCTACGATCAGGAAACCCACTACACCTCGCTGTGGTGGGCCTCAGTGGTGATCAATGCCTCGCAGGACGGTTTGCTGAGCATGCTCAACTGGTTTCAGGCCGCTGACGAACCGCATTACCCCAAAGGCATGTTGCGCGTGTTGGGCGACGATCGCTTCGAGCTGAAACCGGTCGGCCTGGCCCAGCAATTCATCGCCCGCCACTGGCTGCACCAGGTGCTGCAACTGGACAACGATGCCTTTGAGGTGGATGTGCTGGCGATGGCCGGCGACGAGCAGCGCACGTTGCTCGGAGTGAACAAAGGTACGCGCCTGCAACGCGTCGATCTGAGCGGCGCCCGATGCCCGCTCAACCATGGCGCCCTGCGTTACTTCGGCGCCGACAATCGCAGCCGCGACGCACCGTTTGCCTGCGACAACGGGCGCGTGCGTTTCGAACTGCCGGGACAAACCCTGTTTGCCCTGAGCTGGAGCGCTTCATGAGCCGCCCTTCGATGCTCTGCCGCGTGGGCTTGATGCCGCGCATGGCACCCTCATCAGGAGAAGAGACCATGGATGTTTTGCAAAAACTCAGCGGACATATTCGTCGTAAAGGCCTGCGAGCGACCTTGGGCAAGATCCGCAAACTGTACATTTTTTCCCATCAGCAACTGCTGTGGATGGAGCGCGACCTGGTCAGCCCGGTGCCGCCGCACAAGCTCAAACCCTATCCGCCGCTGCGCGTGGTCAGGATCACCGCGGACAACGCCAGCGCTTTCGCGCGTTACTTTGGCGACCGTGTCGGCACGATGGCCGAGCTGGCCAAAGAGGGCCACACCGGGCACATGCATGTCGACGAGCAAGGCGATGCCGTGGCGTTTATCTGGGGCACGCCGCGCAGTTATTTCGATCGGCACTACTACGGCTGCCGATTCCCGGTGAAGCCCGGCGAGTTCTTCGAGTTCGGCGGCGAACTGGCCCGGGCCTACTGGGGGACAGAGCTGTCGGTGGACCTGCAATTGCGCCTGTGGGAAGCCATGGCCGCCCAGGGCTGCCGAAAAGTGGTCGATGTCTGTGAGTCGACCAACATCCCGGCACTCAAGCTGCATCTGCGCATGAGCTATACCGAACAACAGCGGATCATGAATATCTACACGCTGTTCGGCCGCTGGCGCTTCTATCGCGAAACCCGCTACAGCGGTTCGCGCCTGGCGGCGCTGGGTAAAACTTCCCGTCCACCTGTCAACGCAACGGCGGCCTGAACCTATGGTGATGCGATTCGAATGGCGCACGTCCCTGTGCGCCGCCGACTTCCCGGCAACCGCGTATGAAACGCTGCGCCTGGGCGTGACCGACCATACGCCGTTCAACAATCTCGGCTGGTTATGTGCGGCGGAACAGGCTCTGGGTGAGGATCAGCGCCTGCACATTCTGCTCGGTTGGGAAGCCGCAGAACTACGCCTGTGCCTGCCGCTGGTAGCCAGCCGCGAGCGCTTCGCCGGCGTGCCGTTTCGGGTCTTGCATCACTTGGGTTATCCGCTGGCTGATCGTCTGGCCCTGCTGTCGTTGCTCGGCGGCGCGGACATGCACGAGGCGCTGCTGTTGATTCGCCAGCGCCTGCCCCATGCGCTGCTGCAACTCAATGAGTTGTCGGAGCCTGCGGGTGAAGAAAGTGCCGTCACCGCATGGATGGCGCGCAGTTCTACGGCCGAGCGACGCCTGAGCTGCCGGGTGCCAGTGCATCTGATCAGCGAAGCCGACCATCAGGAAGTCTCCGGCGACCCGCGCTACAAACTGCGCCGGGCACGCAAACGGATTGCCGCGTGCGGTGCGCAGATCCGCCGGATTACCCCGGATGCGCTGAGCATGGCTGCCTTGTTGCAGACCATCAGCGAAGTCGAGGCGGTGAGCTGGAAAGGCGATGAAGGCGTCGGGATTTTCGCCACACCGCGCAGTCGCCAATGGATCGAACGCGCCTTCACCGCCCTCGCCGGCCAAGGCATGGTACGCGTGGTGATGCTCGAGCTGAACGGCCGCTGCATCAGCTATCGCCTCGGCCTGCTCGAACAGGGCCGGCTCTACGATTACAACCTCGCCTTCCTGCCGCAGTACGCCGATCTCGGCAGTGGCCGGGTGTTGCTGGAGGAATGGATTCGCTGGGGCCTGGACGAGCACTGGCGCTGGATCGATGCCTCGCGGGTCAGCCTGGAAAACTCCAGCCATCAACTGCACGAACGCATGACCGGGCAATTGGAACACTGGCGCTGGAGTTTCTATTCGTGGCGCCCAAGTGGGCTGGCATTGGGTCTGGCGCTGCGCATCTGGTATCGCTGCAAGCCCGCCGTGCAGCAGTGGCGCACCAGGCGCGCCAACAAAAAATCTGCAGCACTGGTGCAACCTGTCGCAATCACTCCGGAGGGCGGCCATGCCTCGCCAAGTCATAGTCAACGCTGATGACTTCGGTCTCAGCGCCAACGAAAACGCAGTGATCTTCGCTGCCTTCCAGGCCGGCCTGATCAGCTCGGCCACGGCCATGGCCAACATGCCGGCGTTTGAAGCCGCCTGCACCATGGCCCGCCATCCGACGCTGCAAGGTCGGATCGGTCTGCACTTCAACCTGACCTACGGGCGCCCGCTGAGCCAGGCGATCCTGGGGCGGCGGACCTTTTGCGATGGCAACGGCGTGTTCGACCTCAACCTGCCCCGCCACAGCCTGTGGCTGAGTCGCGCAGACCGTGACGCGGTGCGCGCCGAGTTACAGGCGCAGTGGCAACGCTGCGTCGATCACGGCATGCGCCCGAGCCATATCGACTCGCACCAGCACGTACACAACATCTGGCCGATCGGCGAAGTCGTCGCGAAGTTTGCCGCCGAGCAAGGCGTACCGATTCGGCTGGCGCGCAACCTCGGGCACAACCTCACGTTGCCCAAGCGCCTATTCAAGGGTTTGCTCAATGGCCGTTTGCAGAGTCTGGCGCGGGTCACCGCCGATTACGTCTGCACGCCGGTGGACCTGCGCAATGCCAGCGTCCCCAGCGACGGCGTGCTGGAAATCGTCGCCCACCCGACCCGCCTCGGCGTCGATTTCGGTGATGCCTATCTCGACTCCGGCGAGTCTTTGAGCGAGGTAATCGAACAGGGTTTGAGAGGCGTCGCGCGAGTCTCGTATGCCGACCTCAATCGAGAGGAAACGCAGGGCGCTACGGCGCTCGAATGAATCACCGCTGTAACGACACTCACCACAACATCCGGGCCAAGACCCTGGAGGGCATCATGAGCATCATCACCAAAGTGCAAGATCGCATCAGACAGAAAGGCCTGGGCCGCACCGTCGGCACGTTGTGGAAACGCTACGTGTTCTTCCACTGGGAACTGCTGTGGATGGAGCGCGACCTGGTCAGCCCGGTGCCGCCACACAAACTGCGCCCGTATGAAGGCCTGCGCAAAGTCGACATCACCCCGGAGAACGCCGTGGCGTTCAGCAAACACTTCGGCGACCGAGTCGGCACCATGGCCGAACTGGCTGCCGAGGGCCACACCGGGCACATGTACCTCGACGCCGATGGCCACGCCGTGGGCTTTATCTGGGGCAGCATTCGCGACTACCACGACCGCCACTATTACGGCTGCACCTTCCCGGTCAAACCCGGCGAGTTCTTCGAATTCGGCGGCGAAATGATCCGCGCCTACTTCGGCAGCAGCCTGTCGGTGGACGTGCAGGTTGCACTGTGGCAAGCGATGGCGGCGCAGGGTTGCACCAAGGTGGTCGACGTTTGCGAAACCCACAACATCCCGGCGCTTAAACTGCATATCCGCATGGGTTATCAGGAACAGGGCCGGGTGACCCACGTTTACTGCCTGTTCGGCCGCTGGAAATTCTTCCGCGAAACCCGCTATGAAGGCTCACGCCTGGATCCGCTGCGCAAACCGGGCCGGCCGGTGGTAAGTGCCGCGGCCCAGGCTTGATCCGGCCTTGTGAAATGTGGCGGTCGCAAGGCCGCCATCGCGAGCAGGCTCGCTCTCACACTGGAATGCGTTTCCCTGTGGGAGCGAGCCTGCTCGCGAAGAGGCCAGCCGTCGCAAAAAAGGTTCTCAGGCCTTGCTTGCCACCAGGCTAAAGCACATCGGCAGCTGCGCCTGCTGGTTCAGGTAGCAGTCATACACCTCTTCCCGGTTCGAATGCGCATATTCCTTAAAATCCACAATGCTCAGCCCCGCTCCAATGGCGCCGCTGAAGATCCCGCCCAGCGTATGCACGAACCAGTACGACTTTGCCGCCGGCTGCTCGACTTTACCTACGTAAACGATCGGTTCTTGCTGCACAAACGGCTCGGCACGAAAATACGAGCTGGCGAGGCGGAAAGGATCTTCAGCCTGCGGATCAACCATTTCCAGAAACGGATGGGTTTCGTAGATCACCAGCTTGCCGCCGGGCTTCAGCACCTGCGCGACATGGCGGAAGAATTCGCCGATGTCAGGCATCCAGTTGAGTACCCCGATGGTGATCAGGGCGACGTCGAAGCGGTTATGCAGCGATGCGGGCAGATGGTGGATGTCGCTCTCGACGAATTCGGCATTGTGCGGCGAGCGGCTGTTGAGCTCGCGGGCCTGCTCAAGAAACGCGGCCGATTGATCGACGCCGACGACACTGCGCGCACCCAGCGCAAACAGCGACAGGCTCTCCCGACCGTTATTGCAGCCCAGTTGAATCACGTCTTTGCCGTCGACGTCCAGCAAACCACGCAAGGTGTCGTCAAGGCAGCAAAACTCCCCCTGCGCAACATCGCTGAGCAATGCCTGCCAGTCCGGTGAATCCTGATGATGACGGGCGGAATCGTTCCACGCCTGTCGATTGCTTTCGATGGCGGTTTTGGGGTTGGGCACTTCCATGGCGCTACTCCGGGTGAGGCTCGTGATTGAGCGGCGTGAGTGTAGAACAGACGCGGGGTGGCGGTTGTTCCAATGTTGTAATCACACTGCGCAGTCCTCTTCAGCGAGTCCTACAGAAAAAGGAAGGAACTCGGGAAACCCCAACCGTTTTCCTACATCTTCCGTCGGTTGGCCGTCGGAAGCGCTCAGTCTAGGATTTGTCGAACTACAAGTACTCATGGAGCTCGACCAAGATGCAGTTCATCCAGACAACGACGACAGCAATCCCTGTACCGAATAGACTGCCAGGCATTGATCCCGGAGGCACTATGGACGGCAAAATCTTTCCCGACGATTCAGGGTTTGAAAACAACGAGCAGGCTGCCAGTCATGATCGCTGGTTGCGAGCCAAGGTGCAGGCGTCCAGAGATGATCCCCATCCGAGTCTCCCCCATGAGGACGTGATGGCGGACATGCATGCCTTGATCGAATCCATGCGAAAAAAGGTCGATGCAGATTGAGTGGCGGCCCGAAGCCAAGGCCGATCTTTCGAACATCCTCAGATACATTGGCGAGAGAAACTTTGCAGCCGCAGTGAGTCTCTCTAAATCCATCGAAGAATCCACAACCTCACTCTCCGTTCATCCCCATCTCTACCGTAAAGGTCGATCTCCCGGCACCCGGGAAATCGTTGTCCATCCTAACTACGTAGTGATTTATGAGGTGACGGATCGAATCGAGATACTTAGCGTTTTGCATACCCGACAGGAATATCCATAAAGACATCGCAGGAAACGGTGTGACCTTCGCCCGATCGATAACACGCCGTTTGTTTGCCCAGCAGGCACCACTATCAAAGATTCACATGACTCTGGTTAAGCCGCTCACGCAAAAACTCCACCAGCGCCTGCACAGGCCGCGAAGCCTGGCGATGCTGCGGATAAACTGCCGACAGGGTCAGCGGCTCCGGGCGTAAATCATCCAGCACCGGTACCAGCCGCCCGTCCTTCAGCGCCGCACCGACGATGAAGGTCGGCAGATAAGTAATGCCCATCCCCTGCACCGCGGCGTCTCGCAGCAGTTCGCCATTGTTGACGCGCATGCGGCCGGCGACGTTGATCAGCAGCGGTTTGCCCGGCGCTTCGTTGAAACGCCATTGCACCGAGCGCCCGTGGCCGTAAGGCAGGCAGTCGTGGCTGTGCAGGTCTTCGGGTTTGAGTGGTGTGCCGCGTTCGGCGAGGTAGGCCGGGCTGGCGCAGTAGACCCGTTCGATGCTGGCGATACGTCGGGCGATCAATGTCGAGTCCTCCAGCACGCCGATGCGCAGGGCCAGGTCGTAGCCTTCGCCGAGCAGGTCGACCGGACGATCGCTCAGATCCACTTCGACGGTGACTTCGCGATAACGCTGCAGGAATAGCGGTAGCAGACAACCCAGATGCGCCACGGCAAACGACAACGGCGCGCTGAGGCGAATCGTGCCGCGCGGCTCGGCGGTTTCGCCGGCGATGCCCTGCTCGACCTGTTCCACCTCACCCAACAAGCGCAACGCCGATTCGTAATAGCTCTGCCCCAGCGGGGTGACGTCGAGCCGGCGGGTCGAGCGATTCAACAAGCGCACACCGAGGCGCTCTTCCAGTTGCATCAAACGGCGGCTGACGAACTGCTTGGACAGCCCCAACTGATCGGCCGCGGCGGTGAAGCTGCCGGAGTCCATGACCTGGCAAAAAATACGCATGTCTTCGAACGGGTTCATTGTCACTCTCTGGTGGACAGTTAAACGCTTTATAGCCGCTTTTTCGCTTTTCAGCAGCCCATTAATCTGTGCTCACGGTTTGAAAACAACCCTGAACACAAAGAGCTGCCGAAGGCAGCCATCTGATCGTTGGGACGCGGAGCGTCCCCGGCTGCATTCCCACGCAGAGCGTGGGAACGATCAGATCGCAGCCTTCGGCAGCTCCTACATCACACATTCAAAAATGGAATTGAACATGAGCATCAAGAAAACCCTAGCCGCATCCCTCCTCGCCCTGTCCGTCAGCAGCGCTTTCGCCGCTGGCAGTCCTGGCGTCGAACACAACACCCAGGCGTTCCTCGATGCCCTCGCCGCTGGCGGTGGTCGTCCGCTGGAGCAACTGAGCCCGAAGGACGCCCGTGCAGTGCTGACTGGTGCCCAAGCTTCGGTAAAGGTTGATCTGTCCGGCGTGGAAGTCAGCGACAAGGCGATCAAGGTCGACGGCCAGACCATCAACCTGAAAGTGGTGCGCCCGGCCAAGGTCAAAGGCGAGTTGCCGGTGTTCATGTTCTTCCACGGTGGCGGCTGGGTGCTGGGTGACTTCCCGACGCACCAGCGCCTGATCCGTGATCTGGTGGTCGGCTCTGGCGCTGTTGCGGTGTATGTCGATTACACGCCATCGCCGGAAGCGCAGTACCCGACCGCGATCAATCAGGCGTACGCCGCGACGAAATGGGTGGCCGAGCACGGCAAGGACATCGGTGTCGACGGCAAGCGTCTGGCGGTGGCCGGCAACAGCGTCGGCGGCAACATGGCGGCAGTCGTCGCCTTGATGGCCAAGGAACAGAAAGCACCGGCCCTGCGCTTCCAGCTGTTGATGTGGCCGGTGACCAATGCGCAGTTCGACGACGGGTCGTACCAGCAATTTGCCGAGGGCCACTTCCTCACCAAGGGCATGATGCAGTGGTTCTGGGACAACTACACCACCAACCCGGCCGAGCGTGCGCAGATCCATGCCTCGCCGCTCAACGCCAGCGCCGAACAGCTCAAGGGCCTGCCCGCTGCGCTGGTGCAGACCGCCGAGTTCGACGTGCTGCGTGATGAAGGTGAAGGCTATGCGCGACACCTGGATGCGGCCGGCGTGCCGGTGACCTCGGTGCGTTACAACGGGATGATTCATGACTTCGGCCTGCTCAATCCGCTGAGCCAGATTCCGGAAGTCAAAGCGGCGGTGCGTCAGGCGGCGGCCGAGCTGAAGACTCATCTGAATCCATAAAAGCAAAAGATCGCAGCCTGCGGCAGCGCCTACCCTGGAATACGATTCCCTGTAGGAGCCGCCGCAGGCTGCGATCTTTTTTCTCACCAGCGTCGCGGAGTACCGGTCATGACTCTTTTCTACGCCCACCTGCTGTCCTGGAGCGCTGTGCTGTTGCTGCTCGACGCCGCGCTCTGGCATTTCTCGCCCTTCAGCCATCGCGCGCCGCGAGTCGGCGTGCGTCTGGCACTGTTTCTGGCATTCAGCGCGCTGGTGATCAACGCCGGTGTCAGCCCCTTGCAGGCGCCGCTGTTCGCTGATGATCGCGTGGCACAACTGGGGGCAACGGCGCTGGGGATTCTCTGGTGGTTGTACGCAGCACGGGTGCTGACCGAAGTGATCGGCCTGGCGCTGATGCGCCGCATCGGTCACAGCGGTCGCTTGCTGCAGGACGTCATCGGTGCGCTGGTGTTTCTGGTCGCGATTGTCGCGGCGGCCGGTTACGTGCTGGAACTGCCGGTCAAAGGTCTGCTGGCCACTTCCGGGGTGGTCGCCATCGTGGTCGGTCTGGCGCTGCAAAGCACCCTCGCCGATGTGTTTTCCGGCATCGTCCTCAACACCACCAAGCCGTATCAGGTGGACGATCTGGTGATGATCGACGGCGTCGAAGGCAAGGTCTTCGATATCGACTGGCGCGCCACGCACCTGCTGACCAGCGCCGGCACCATGGCCGTAGTACCGAACTCGGTGGCGGCCAAGGCGAAGATCGTCAACCTCAGCCGGCCGAGCAACATGCACGGTGTCTCGATCAGTATCAAAGTGCCGAACCACATTCGCCCGCGTCGGGTATTGGATGCCCTTGATCGCACCTTGCAGGGCAGCAGTTCGCTGTTGCTCAGCCCGGCGCCGAAAGCCGTACTCAAAGAAGCCGGCGAAACCATGTCGGAATACGTTGCCAGCGGTTTCATCGCTGAGCTGGGCAAGAAGAGCGAAGTGCGGAATCAACTGTTCGACCTCGCCCATCGCCATCTCGAAGCCGCAGGTATTTCGCGCCATCCCGACGGCGTGATCGAACCGTCGAGCCGCGCCCGTGCGTTGCTGGATGAGGTGAAGATTTTCCGCTCGCTGAGCAGTGAAGAGCGCGATCGCCTGGCTGAGTCGATGGTCGCGCAGCAGTACACGGCCGGTCAGGTGGTGCTGGATCTGGACGAGGTGCCGGACAGTCTGTTCGTGATCGCCACGGGCGTGGTCAGCGCGACGGTGCCGGACGGCAATGGCCAGACCGAGGCCGGGCGCATGGGGCCGAGCGAAGTCATGGGTGAGCAGAGCATTCTTGCCGATACACCGTCGCAGGCGACGTTCACGGCGCTGACGTCGAGCATCATCTATCGTCTCGACAAACAGTTGACCCGTGAGTGCATGGACAAGCGCAGCGAAGTCGGCCGGGCCTTGAACAAGTTGCAGGCGGTGCGTCAGCAGAACAGTCGCCTCGCGTTGATGGCCAAACCGGTGGCGGTGAAGAAAGGTGGTTTTTTGGGGTGGTTGCAGAAGCGCTAACAGCAAAAGATCGCAGCCTTGAGCGGCTCCTACGGGAAAATGCATTCCCATGTAGGAGCTGCCGAAGGCTGCGATCTTTTGATTTTCTTACTTGGCAGTGAACTTGGTATAGCTGTTGATCAGGTTGCGATAGTTAGGCAGACGCTCGGACAGTAGATGCGCCAGGCCTTCCATGTCGTTGCGCCAGTCGCCTTGCAGCTCGCAAGCCACAGCGAACCAGTTCATCAGGTGTGCACCGGCGGCCGACATCCGCGCCCACGCCGCTTGTTGCACAGTGGTGTTGAAAGTACCCGACGAGTCGGTGACGACGAACACTTCGAAGCCTTCAGCAATCGCCGACAGGGTCGGGAAAGCTACGCAAACGTCGGTCACTACACCGGCGATGATCAGTTGCTTGCGGCCGGTGGCCTTGATCGCCTTGACGAACTCTTCGTTGTCCCAGGCGTTGATCTGGCCTGGACGCTGAATGAACGGCGCGTCAGGGAATTGCTCGAGCAGTTCCGGCACGATCGGGCCGTTTGGACCGGCGTCGAAGCTGGTGGTCAGAATGGTCGGCAGCTTGAAGAACTTGGCGATGTCGCCCAGTGCCAGCACGTTGTTCTTGAACTCGTTCGGCGAGAAATCCTGCACCAGCGAGATCAGACCGGTCTGGTGATCGACCAGCAGGACGACGGCATCATCTTTGTTCAGACGCTTGTAAGGAACGCTCATGGCAAAACTCCTGGATGGATGGTTGTTGCGGGAAGCGCCGGCCCTGATGACCGGCGCTTTTTTCAAACTCAGAACGCGAAGCAGGAACAGCCGAACGCGCCCCAGAAACCGGCGAAATCGCTGACCGGCGCATTCGACATCCGCGCTTTTTCATGGCTGTGGGTGTGCACGGCGCACGGCCCGCTGCACTGGTGCACCTGCGCCTGCAACGGCGAGTTCGGGCGCCAGTGGCCCGGGACTTTGACTACCGGCGACCAGTCCGGCAGCACCGGAATCGAACGCGGGCCGAGGTCTTCGAAGTCGAAGGCGGCGTAGACGATCTTGCCGCCGACCACGGTCATCACCGACTCGATCCACTTGATCGCTTCTTCCTCAACGCTGAAGAAGTCCGCGCTCAGTGCCGCGAGGTCTGCCAGTTGGCCGACGCGGATCTGGCCCTTCTTGCCCTGCTCCGAAGAGAACCAGGCGCTGCCGTGGGTGAACAGTTCCAGCGCGGTGCTGCGTGGCAAGCCTTCTTCGTAAAGCGCCAGACCGCCAACGGTACGGCCGCTGACCATCCAGTACAGCGAGGTCCACGGGTTATAACTGGACACACGGGTGGCGTCGGTGCCAGCGCCGACCGGCACGCCTTCAGCGAGCATGCGCTTGATCGGTGGCGTGGCTTCGGCCGCTTGTTTGCCATAGCGATCGACAAAGTATTCGCCCTGGAACGCCATGCGATCCTGAATCGCGATACCGCCGCCTAGCGCCTTCACGCGCTCGATGTTTTGCGGGGTGATGGTTTCAGCGTGGTCGAAGAACCACGGCAGACCGTTGAACGGAATGTCGCGATTGACCTTCTCGAACACATCGAGCATACGGCTGATCGATTCGTTGTACGTGGCGTGCAGACGGAACGGCCAGCGCTGCTCAACGAGGTGGCGTACCACCGGCTCGAGTTCCTGTTCCATGGTCTGCGGCAGGTCCGGACGCGGTTCGAGGAAATCCTCGAAGTCGGCGGCGGAGAACACCAGCATTTCGCCAGCACCGTTGTGGCGCAGGTAGTCGTCGCCCTGATGCAACTTGACGCTGCCGGTCCAGTTCTGGAAATCGGTCAGCTCTTCTTTCGGCTTCTGGGTGAACAGGTTGTAAGCGATGCGTACGGTCAACTGGTCGTCTTTGGCCAGTTGCTCGATCACTTGGTAATCGTCCGGGTAATTCTGGAAACCACCCCCGGCGTCGATTGCACTGGTCAGGCCCAGGCGATTGAGCTCGCGCATGAACTGACGGGTCGAGTTGACCTGATATTCCAGCGGCAGCTTCGGTCCCTTGGCCAGTGTCGAGTAGAGGATCATCGCGTTCGGCCGCGCGACCAGCATGCCGGTCGGGTTGCCGTTGCTGTCGCGGACGATTTCGCCACCCGGCGGGTTTGGCGTGTCGCGGGTGTAGCCGGCCACGCGCAGGGCAGCGCGGTTGAGCAGCGCACGGTCGTAGAGGTGCAGGATGAACACCGGGGTGTCCGGCGCGGCCTGGTTGATTTCTTCCAGGGTCGGCATGCGTTTTTCGGCGAACTGGAATTCGTTCCAGCCACCGACCACGCGCACCCACTGCGGGGTGGGCGTGCGATCGGCCTGATCCTTGAGCATGCGCAGCGCGTCGGCGAGCGATGGCACGCCTTCCCAGCGCAGTTCGAGGTTGTAGTTCAGACCGCCGCGAATCAGGTGCAAGTGCGAGTCGTTGAGGCCAGGGATGACGCAGCGGCCCTTCATGTCGACCACTTGTGTGGCGCTGCCCTTGAGGGCCATTGCCTCGGCATCGTTACCGACGGCGACGAAGCGGCCATCCTTGATCGCCACCGCACTGGCCAGTGGTTTTTCCCGGTCTACGGTATGAAATTGGCCATTGAATAAAATCAGATCGGCGCTCATCGCAGTTCCTCAAGCGAAAGTGAAAAAAAGCAAACCCCGCTCAACGCGGCGAGGTTTCTTGGGAATCGAGGTGTTCGTGGGCCTGACTGGCTTCCAGCCACGGGGTAAACAAACGGGTGACCGGCGGCATCACCACGTAGACCACCGAGAGGACGATGGTCAGGGTGATCAGGAACGTGGCGACCACGTAGTTGGACAGAAGCGGATGCAGCGCCAGCAGCGGGCCCCAGATCAGCGGCACCAGCAGGGTGTGCGGCAGAATCACCAACAGTGTGACGACAGCCTGCTTCCAGCGCGGCGGCGGCGAGCCGGCTTCGGCCAGCGGTGTGAACCAGAACTCGTTGACTGGGGCGACTTCGGTCTGATCGCCGTCGGCCAGCATCGGCGCAGCTTCGGCGACCAGCGCCTGACGCTCGGAGGATTCCAGCCAGCCCTGCATCGCTTCGGTGGAGCTGAAGCGCAGCACGCAGGTGTAGAAGTCCAGACGCCCGCGCTTGCCGCGCACCACGTCCACACCCAAATGCCCTTCGCGCTGCCCGGCGACGCGCACGATGTTGCGCAGCCATGCTTCATAGGCCGACTCGAAACCGGCCTTGACCGAGTGTTTGATGATCAACGTGACGGTCTCATCGGCCCCCGGTGCTTGTGAATTGAGGACTTCAGGCATAACGCAGCACTCCGGGCAAACGAACAGGAATCGCCAGCCGTCCCGGCCCGGCGATCAAGACGGTGGTGAAAAGAATCAACAGCAACCAGCCAAACTGCCCTTCAGCCACACTCCATTGCGGATGCACGACCAGCAACGCCACGAGCAGTACAAAGAGAATAGGCAAACAAGCCAATCGCGCCAGCACACCGGCGACGATCAGCAACGGGCAGAGGACTTCGGCGAAAATCGCCAGGATCAGGGTCAGGTGGGCGCCGAGGTGGAACGGGTCTTCGATCAGTTGCAGCTGCGCGGTGAAGCCCAGCAATTTGGGCAAGCCGTGCACCCACAGCAGAAATAATCCACCGCTGACCCGCAGGAACAGCAACCCGATGTCGCGCGCCTGTTCATCCCTCGTAGCAATCATGACCCGACCCTTTGAATGTCATTGACGGGAATCATGCCAAGGCCGGCGCGGGAGAAATTGGATGGGTGTGCTTAGTTGCTTTTCAGGTCTTTGATGTTCTGCCGCCAGCCACAAAACAATGTGGGAGCGAGCTTGCTCGCGAAGGTGTCAGGTCAGCCACATCCACATTGACTGACACACCGCTTTCGCGAGCAGGCTCGCTCCCACAGGTTTTTGTGGTGACCAACAATGTTCATTCCACCCCGTATCCCTGTGGGAGCTGGCTTGCCAGCGATTGGTCGGCACATCCACCACCTTCTTTGACGGACCCACCGCAATCGCTGGCAAGCCAGCTCCCACAAGTCTATGTGCCGAATCACAAAGCTCGGTCAGCCCCGAATTTCTCTGTGGGAGCGAGCCTGCTCGCGAAGGCGTCAGGTCAGTCACATCCACACTAACTGACACACCGCTTTCGCGAGCAGGCTCGCTGCCACAGGAGAACTGCTTGTGTAATCGAGGGCGGTTAAAGCGCCGGAATATCCAGCGGCGCCGCCATGAACTGGCTAATGCGCGAGCGCAGCCATTTCTCTGCCGGGTCGTTGTCGTGCACCCCGCTCCAGGCCATGGACAATTGCGCGGCATCGATCGGGAATGGCGGATCTTCGGCACGCAGGGCGCAGCCTTCGACCAAGGCACAGGCGGCGTAGTCCGGGACCGTCGCGATCATCTCGGTACCGGCGAGCAAGGCGCGCAAGCCGCTGAACTGTGGTACGCCGAGAACGACTCGGCGGCAACGGCCGATCTTGGCCAGATCCAGATCGATATTGCCGCTCAGGTCACCGGAGAACGACACCATCGCGTGCGGACGCTCGCAATATTCGTCCAGGGTCAACGGCCCCGGACGGTCGTCGCCGCGCAGCACTTTGCAGGGAATATCACGCAGCTTCTTGCGCTTGGCGTTGGCAGGCAGATCCGTGGTGTAGCTGACGCCCACGGAAATTTCTCCAGAGGCCAACAACGCCGGCATCAACAGATAGTTGGCGCGGCGCACCACCACGACGATCCCCGGCGCCTCCTGCTGAAGCTGGCGCAACAGCGGTGGAAACAGACCGAACTCGGCGTCGTCCGACAGACCGATGCGAAATACGTCGCAACTGCTGGCCGGTTCGAACTCCTTGGCGCGGCTGACTGCGCCGGAAATCACGTCCATTGCCGGTTGCAATTCCTTGAGGATCGCCAGCGCCCGCGCTGTCGGCTCCATGCCGCGACCGTTGCGCAGCAGCAACGGATCGTCGAACAGATCACGCAAGCGCCCCAGCGCAGCACTGACCGCCGGCTGGCCCATGAACAGTTTTTCCGCCACACGGGTCAGATTCTTTTCGAACATCAGCGCTTCGAAAATCACCAGCAGGTTCATGTCGACGCGGCGCAGATCGTTACGGTTCATGGGTGTGGTTTCCTTATCGGTGTCAGACGCTTTTTGCCACAGGCGTTGGGCACTTTACTCGATCAATGGCACTTTCGCCGCGCGTTTGTAGGGGCCGTACTCCACCGGCACCCATTGGAAATGTTTGCCCTCGGCGGTGATGTGGCCGATGCCCGGGAACGGCAGATGCGCTGCCGTCACCCAGGTCTTGCTCGCTGCCGCAGCACTGAACACTGCCTGACGACTGCTGATCGCCTGCTGACTGTTGACGTCGAAACCGATCGACACTTCCGGGTGCAAAAACTGCACCGCGAGGTTGTGCACCAGATCGCCCATGAACACGATGCTCTGTTGCTGCGAGGTGAAGCGGTACGTGGTGCTGCCCGGCGTGTGGCCGGCTTCCAGGGTTGCTTCGACCAGCCCGGGCAGCGGTGATTGCCCGGCGGCAAACGTCTTGAAGCGACCGGCGGCAACATAAGGCGCCGTAGAGTCCCGGGCTATCTTGAAAAACTCTTTGGCACCCGCCGGGGCCTTGGCCAGCGCTGCCGGATCGAGCCAGTAGTCGGCCTCGGCTTTGGCTGCAAACACGGTGGCGTTGGCGAACACCGGTTTCTTTTCGGCGTCGACCAGACCGCAGACGTGATCGAGGTGCAGGTGCGTCAGCAGAATCGTGTCGACCTGTTCAGGCTTGTAACCGGCGGCCTGCATGTTGGCCGAGAGTTGGCCTGCGGTGGCGCCGATGCACTGCCCTGCGCCCGTGTCGACCAAAATCAGTTGTTTGCCAGTGTTGACCAGAAAGGCATTGAACGCCGTCTGCACGCCAGGGGTTTCAATCGAACGGCGCGCAAGCAGCGCGCGAATCTGACTCTGGCTCATGCCCTGCAACAACTTCGGCGACAAATCGTTGTAACCGTCGAACAACGCGGTGACTTCGTAATCGCCGACAGCCAGCCGGAAATAACCCGGCGCCTGAGTGCCAACCTGCGGTGCCTGCGCCATGGCGCCGGACATTGCCAGCACGACCGCCAGCGTCGTTGCCGCTTTCACCAAGCTTTTCATTGCATTCCCCTTTGAACCTGGCCAACGGCGGCCGTGCTTTGTCGACATCGTCGCGCAAAGCGCCGGGCGCTGACTTGCAAGGATGTGCTGAGTTCCAGCCTGAGCGAGGAAATTAACAACGATTAACTCGTCAGTCTCAAGGCATCGCCCAACAATGAAGCCCTCTGCGCAGCGTTGCTTTTTTGACCTGAGGGAATGCGCCGACCGTGCCTTCCCCACCGACACGGACCTTGGCCATGGCTTATCCACAGCAAACCGTCGCCCTCGCCCCTGCCAGCGAACCGCGTAAAAACACGACTGGCGGACTCAGTCCGCAGCGCGAACGCCAGATCAAACAGTTGATCCTGGATCGCTTGGGCGAAAGCCTCGAAGTGGCTGAACTGGCCCGGGCATGTGCACTGTCACGCAGTCATTTCTCCCGCGCATTCAAGTGCAGCACCGGCCTGTCGCCACAGGACTGGATCCGCGCCCAGCGCCTGGCCCGGGCCAAGTTGCTGATCCAGCACACCGACTTGAGCCTGACGCAAATCAGCCTCGAATGCGGCTTCTGCGATCAGGCGCACTTCTGCCACATGTTCACCCGCAGCGAGGGCATCAATCCCTTCGCCTGGCGCTGTCGAGTCATGGATAAACCGAAAAACACCGCAGCGCAGCCTGCGGTGTTTTGACTGCTGCCGTTACGCCACCCGTTGCACTGATGCTCAAACCTGAGGATTATGCCCGGACACCCCGGATCAGACGGCCTGCGCTTGCGCCAGGCACTGATTCGCCCTGTCCGCCGCATCACCGCAGGAGCGCGCTGTTGAGTTTTTCCCCGAATCAGGCCATTGCGTTTGGCCCCTATCGGATTCATCCCGGGCAACGATTGCTACTTGAAGGCCAACAGCCTTTGCGCCTGGGACGGCGGGCGATGGACATCCTCCTGATTTTGCTGGCCCATGCCGGTGAAGTGGTGAGCAAACAGCAATTGATGGCCGGGGTCTGGCCAGACAGTGTCGTTGAAGACATCAATTTGCGCGTGCACATGGCAGCGCTGCGCAAAGCGCTTGGCGACGGGCAGAACGGCCAGCGCTACATCGTCACCGTGGCGCAGCGCGGCTACAGCTTTGTCGCACCGTTCGTGCTCGACAGCATCGAAGCAACGCCTGCGGTCGCCGCGCCCCGGCACAACCTGCCGCTGCGTCGTACGCGGATGATTGGTCGCCAACCCCTGATCGATCACTTGATTACGCAACTGCCGCGCCGACGCTGCATCACTCTGGTCGGCCCCGGCGGCATTGGCAAGACCACCGTCGCCCTGCGCGTCGCCGAACAATTGCTCGACCAGTATCGCGACGGCATCCGCCTGGTGGATCTGGCGCCCATCGCCGATCCCGCGCTGATCGGCTCGCATCTGGCGACGCTGCTTGATCTGTCCGCAGCTGAAGGCGATGCGCAGGCTGGTCTGGTCGACGGCCTGCGAGAACAGCAAATGTTGTTGGTGATCGACAACTGCGAGCACTTGATTGATGCGGTCGCCGCGCTCAGCGAGCAGATTCTGCGGGGGGCACCAAAGGTGCATATCCTGGCGACCAGCCGCGAGAGCCTGCGCGCTGAGGGTGAGTTCGTGCAGCGTCTGGAATCGCTCGAATGCCCGTCCATGTCGACCCCGATGGAGCCGGCCCAAGCACTGGGCTTTGCTGCGATGCAGTTGTTTGTCGAGCGCGCCACCGCAGCCAGGGAAAACTTCCGACTGAGCCACGCCGAGCTGCCGCAAGCGATCGAAATCTGCCAGCGCCTGGACGGCATTCCGCTGGCACTGGAACTGGCCGCCGCGCAGGTCAGCGAATTGGGCATGGACGGATTGCTCAAGCACTTGCGCGAGGGTTTGCCGCCATTGTCGGCCGGACACCACAGCAGCGCCGAACGCCACCTGACCCTGCGCGCGACGATGGACTGGAGTTTCAACCTGCTCAACGTCTGCGAGCAAACCTGTCTGCGGCGACTGGGGATTTTCCGCGGCAGCTTCACCCTCGCCTCGGCGGCAGCGGTGATCATCGGTCAACAGATTGATCCCGGCGCGGTGTTCACCGCCGTCACGCAATTGGTGGCCAAATCCCTGCTGAGCGTCGAAGTGGGCGACGAAGATGTTTTCTATCGCTTGCTCGACACTACCCGCCACTACGCACTGGAAAAACTCGAACAGGCCGACGAGCTCAACGCAACCCGCCAACGCCACGCCGAGCGCTGCCTGACACTGATGCAGCAGGCGCAGGCGGATTGGGACAATACTCCGACTGTATTGTGGATGGAGCGCTATGCCCGGGGTCTGGAGGATTTGCGCGCGGCGCTGGACTGGAGCCTCAACGGCCCGGGACCGGATGAGCTGGGGGTGCAACTGGCAGCCGCGTCGGCGCCTTTGTGGCAGGAGCTGTCGTTGCTGCGCGATTACAGCCGCTATGTGCGCCGGGCACTGAGTCTGCTGGAGGCTTCGCCAGCAGACTCGCTGCTACCGCCCTGCCCTCGCCTGCAAATCGCCTTGAAACTGGCGCTCGGTAGCGCCAGCTATCACACCTGGGGCGGCACGCCCCAAACCATTCAGGCCTTCGTCGACGCCTGCCAATTGGCCGAGGAACACGGCGATCTGGCCGGGCAACTGCGTGCGATATCGGGGCATATGGCGGTCAATCTGAGTTGCGGGCATTACCGCATGGCTTTGGCCCAGAGTGAGCAATTCGACCGCATCGGCCTGCACGGCGAACCGCTGCTGTCACTGAGCACACATCGCTTGCGGGTGCTGGCCCTGCATTATGCCGGCGACCAGCCGCAGGCACGCGTACATGCCGAGCAGGTGCTGCAACGCATGGCACACAGCGGCCATCTCAATCGTTTCACCCATGGTTTTGGCGTGCAGTACGATCAGAGCGTCGCTTCGCTGACAGTGCTGGCCCGAGTGCTGTGGTTGCAGGGTCTGCCCGAGCAAGCCTGGCGCGCCGCACGGCAGGCGCTGGACATCGCCGTGCAGATCAATCACGGCACATCGATCTGTTACACCCTGGCGCTGGCCAGTTGTCTGATCGCTCATTACAACGGCGACCATGTAAACGCCCGCGCGCTGCTGCAGTTGCTGCTGGAACAATCGCAGAAGCACTCGGTGCTGCTGTTCAATAACTGGGGCCGGCAGTATGCGCAGGTGATCGATCCGGATAATGCCATGCCCGTACCAGCACAGAGCAGCGGTCTGATTCGGGAAGTGATGGTTACGCTGGATGAGCGTTTTGTCGATGATGCACTGGTGGAGCGCGCGCGCAATGGCGATGCGGGATGGAGTGCAGCGGAGATATTGCGGGCGCGGGCGGCGGCATTGTTGAAGGGTTCATCCTGTGGGAGCGAGCCTGCTCGCGAATCGGCCCGCTCAGACACCGCTGAAACCCAAGAAGCCGAACAAACCCTGCAACAAGCTCTGGCCATCGCCAGATGCCAGGGCGCCCTCGCTTGGGAACTGCGCAGCGCCACGGACCTCGCCCGATTATGGCAGCGCCAGTCCCGCCATCGCGAAGCATGGGATTTGCTCAGCCCCATTTACCAGCGCTTCACCGAAGGCTACGCCACACCGGACTTGCGCAAGGTCCGCCTGCTACTCGACAGCCTCCACGAGCAGTGCCCGGCCTGAAGCGTTGCGCGTTCTGCTGAGATAGCGCGCATGGCGCTGTTTCAGTTCGAACTTGTCGTCACTGCGCTCGAACTGATCACGAGCATAGCGGCGCACGGTGTTGAGCATCCAATAGCGGGCCGTCGCACGGTTGGGTTCTCGAACAAGCAACGATTTGCGCGCCAACCCTTCGATTATCGCGGACAGTCTGGAACCCGCCACATCCGCGCTGCTGATCACACTCAGTGCGGCCTCCAGGGTAAAGCCCGCGCTGAATACCGATAGACGCAGCAGCACACGCTGTTCCATCTCCGTCAGGTACTGGAAGCTCCAATCGATCGCAGCGGCCATCGACTGATGGCGCGGTTCCGCGGTGCGCCGGCCTTGGCCAAGCAACTGCAGGCCGTTTTCAACCTGTGCCTGCAAGCCGATCAAGCCCAGCGCGTCGATCTGTGCAGCGGCGAGCTCGATCGCCAGCGGCAGACCGTCCAGTTGACGGCAGATCTCGCGCACTCCTGGCAAATCCTGCTCACGCAAACAGAAGCCATGCTGCCGTGCCCGCGCGCGATTGACGAACAACTGCACCGCCGGATAGCCCATGGCTTCTTCGACGGTGTTCAATGTCGAGCGCTTGGGAATCGCCAACAGCGGCACGTAATGAACGGTCTCCTGCGCGACTTGCAAGGCTTCGCGGCCGGTGACCAGAATCGACAGGCGAGGCGCAGCATGCAACAGCGTTTCCACCAGTGCCGCACAGCTGTCGCGCTGGTGGTCGCAGTTATCCAGGATCAACAAGGCGTGCCGGCCGGTCAGTGTGAAAAAGTCTGTCTTCAGGGTGTGCAACAGGCGCTCGAGCAATGGAATGTCATCTTCGAGGCTGGCAAGGTCGACCCACCAGGCGCCATCGCGAAAGTATTGCAGGAGCAATTCCGCCACGCGCAATGCCACTGTGGTCTTGCCAACACCCGGCGCACCGGTAATCGTCATCAAGCGGCATACCGGCATTTGTCGAACCAGACTACCAATCAGGGCGTCGCGCCCACTGACTGGCGTCAGTCGTGCCGGAAGATTGTGCAGGGGCATGAGCGCGGCAGCGGGCATGGTCAGCGCATCACTGGTGCCCTGCTCCACAGGGGCGACAAAACTGTAGCCGCAGTGCGCCACGTGAATGATGAAACGCTGCCCGTTTACGCCGTCACCCAGTGCGCGGCGCAACGCCGCAATGTGCACCCGCAGGTTGATCTCTTCGACGACCGAGGTCGGCCACACTCGAGCAATCAACTGCTCTTTGCTGACCACCTCACCCGCGTGTTCGAGCAGCGCCTGAAGGATGTCCATGGCGCGCCCGCCCATGCGCAACGGCTGCTCTCCTTCAAGGACCAGACGTTGGCGCACATGAAAGGCGTAGGGGCCGAAACGCAGCACTGAACCGTGGCTTGTGTCGTTGTGATTATTCATGCCAAACATCTTGGCACTCTCGCGTGACGATACAACCGCCAGAGCCGACGCAGCACGGACATCCCGCTGCGTCAGACGGACAGAACCGCTCTAGCTGAACTGTTCGCGGTATTGTAACGGCGTAAGACCGAGCTTTTCGGCGAACAACGAGCGCATGTGCCGAACGCTGCCAAAGCCACTTTTATAAGCGATGGTTTTCAGTGGCAGATCGCTGGTTTCCAACAGGTTTCGCGCGCAGTCAATGCGGGCATTCTGCAAAAACTCCATCGGCGTCATATTGACGTCACGGGCGAACAGGCGAGCAAAGTGCCGTGCGCTCATGTTCGCCAATCCAGCCATGCGCTCGACAGTGAACGCTTCATCCAGATGTTCAAGGACGTAATTCTGTGCGCGGGTGATGGGCGTTTCTTGCGGTGAGACTGCCGCCATCAACGGGCTGAACTGCGCTTGACCGCCCTGGCGCTTCATGACCACCAACAAGACCTTGGCAACGTCCTGGGCGATTTTCTTGCCGTGATCTCTGGCCACCACCGCCAGCGCCAGGTCGATGCCGGCCGTAACGCCACCGGAGGTGATGAGATTACGATCCTCGACGTAGATCTGATCGGTGGTCACCGTGGTTTTCGGGAAAGCCTTGATCAGCCGTTCGGTGTAGTTCCAATGCGTGGTGACGCGATAACCATCAAGCAGGCAGGCGTGGCCGAGGATGAATGCGCCAGTGCAAATCGAACCGTAACGCTCCGCGCGCGGCACGGCTTTTTTCAACCAGCCAAACAGCTCGGGAAATCTCTGGTTATAGGCGCCGGGTCCGCCTGGCACCAATAGCAGGTCATAGCGCTCGGCCGCCTCGTCGACGTGCAAGTCAGCCTGAACCTGCACGCCGTTGGACGCCCTCAGCAAGCCGCGCTCTGTCCCGAGAGTCGTCAATTGATAGTGCAGATCAGGTTTCAGATAACGGTTGGCGACTGAAAACACCTCCAGCGGCCCCGCCATGTCGAGCATCAGAAAGTCAGGGAACAGCACCATTGCCACGGTTTTCATGGGAGGTTTCACACATATTCAAGGGTCAATACGCACGCTTCAGCCAAGGCATTATGGCGGACCGAGTGTTCAGGAGCGTGATCGAATGGGTGAACCATAACGCAAAACTGTCAACCTGAGCCGGACAGTCTTTCAATTTCCATCTACTTATTGCCTCATCGGGTAACCAGTAACCTTCTCCTCACTCGGACGAATTCACGTCCCGCCAGGAGATTTCATCATGCTGACTCTTCGCAAAGCCTCCGATCGCGGCCTCGCCAATCACGGCTGGTTGAAGTCGTTTCACACCTTTTCTTTCGCCAGCTACCGCAACCCGCGTGAACAGGGTTTCTCCGATCTGCTGGTGATCAACGATGACCGGGTCGCCGCCGGCAAAGGCTTTGGCCAGCACCCGCACCGCGACATGGAGATCTTTTCCTATGTGCTCGAAGGCGCGCTGGAACACAAGGACACCCTCGGTACTGGCTCGGTGATCCGCCCTGGGGACGTGCAATTGATGAGTGCCGGCAGCGGCGTGGCGCACAGTGAGTTCAACCACTCGGCCACCAAGCCCGTGCACTTTCTGCAAATCTGGATCGTGCCGGATGTCAGTGGCGCCAAGCCGCGCTATCAACAGGAACACTTCAGCGCGCAGAAAAAACGTGGTCGCCTGCAACTGATCATCTCGCCGGACGGTAGCAATGGCTCCCTGAAAGTCCGTCAGGATGCGCTGGTCTACGCCGGGTTATTTGACGGCGAGGAAAGTGCCACGCTGAAATTGCCGGCCAATCGTTACGCTTACGTGCACGTTGCGCGTGGAAGCGTCGAACTCAATGGCCAAGCCTTGCAGGAAGGCGACGGCGTGCGGGTTCGTGAAGAACAGCTGCTCACCTTGAGCAACGGGGTCGATGCCGAAGTGCTGGTGTTCGACTTGCGGCCTCAGGAGTTGCCGGAAATGCCATGATCTGGCGCGATGCAGAACGGCCTTCCACTGAAGGCCGTTTTTTTATTGCGGCGGCACTGCTGAGGGTTGTACGACAGGTTTGGGTGACGATACCTCTTTGCCAATCTGAATCGCTGCCAGCGTGGTTTGTATCGTGGTCAACACCGCCGCCTGATTGGCAAAATGTGCGCCAACCAGCAAGGAAGCCACGCCGAGGAAATGCACAGTGGTGGCAGCCCAGTAATTGGCCTTTACCGTCGATGCCTGTCTGATCGCTTCCCGCGATTCGTCGGCGATTTTCTGCACGCCCATCCACATCAGGTCATAACGCTTGTCCCGTTCCTGCAGGGCCTTGTCCCGTTCAAGATAGACCTTGTCCCGCTCTGCCTGAGCAGCCAGGAACCCGCGAATGTCGGCGCGCATTTCTGCCACGCGGCCATCCATCCTCGTCTCGATGGTTTCTATCCTGGCATCGAATTCTTCGCGACTTATGCTGCTCATGATTTGCCTGTCCCGCCCCGCGTCCGATCTGTCCGTGACTGCATATTGATTCACTTCCCTGATTTTCAATTCGACACCTTTCTGCGGCTACGCGGCCTTCCCTGGCTCTTCGTTTCGATGCGTCACTGAGGTCTGCATCGAGCTGCAGTGACAATAGAACTCATCACGGACTACAACAAGCCGGCCCATTCTGTCTCGGACGTAGGCTGTTTCGTCAGCAGTTGTAGCCTCGGCAAAACCCTGAACCACTTATTCGTTTTCCAGCGCAAAAGCCTCAACGATCTGCTCGATGACCGCCCGTACCCGCGCGGTGTGACGCAGGTCGGCGTGGGTGACCAGCCACACTTCATACGGCAGCGGCCGGGTCCGCTCCGGCCAAAGTCTGACGAGGCCATCGCGTTCGCCCATGTATACCGGTATCTCGCCTATCCCGAGGCCTGCGGCAAGGGCTCGACGCACCAAGAGGCTGGAGCTGAGCGTGGCGACGATGCGTCCGCGGGTCAACGGTTCAGAGACCAGCGTCAGGTCTTTTTTGCTCTGTAAGTACGGCTGATACACCACCAGATCATGGCCCTCGAAAGCGTTGCCGGGCTGCGGTTCTCCATGGCGCTCGACATAGGCCTGTGCTGCGAAAAGTCCTACAGGCCAACGGGCGATTCGCCGAGCGATGAGATCCGGGTTATCCGGCCGAGTATTGCGCACCGCGATATCGGCTTCGCGCTTGGCCAGACTGAGGATTTGCGTCGACGCATCCAGCTGAATCTGCACGTCGGGGTGCTGGTCATGCAGGCGCGCCATCGCCGGGATGATGAAGTCGATGGCCATCGAGTCGGTGGTGCTGACCCGTACGTTACCGGTCAGACGATTGTCCAGCCCGTGGATGTGCCGCTCCAGTTCCAGTGCCGAATGTTCCATTTTTTCCACACTTTTACGCGCCGCTTCACCAACACTGGTCAGCGCGTAGCCATCGGAGGTACGCAGGAACAGCGTCGCGCTCAAAGACTTTTCCAGCGCGGTAATACGCCGCCCGACAGTGGCCTGGTCCACGCCCAGAACTCGTGCAGCTCCGCGCAAGGTGGACTCGCGACAGACCGCCAGAAAAATCCGCGCATCATCCCAATTCATGCTGGTCCTCATCGAAGCATTTTTGCATCACTCTGCCGCTTAATCGCTGCATATGCGCAGCCAAGATAGCCGATAAGCTGAGCGCCATACACCTCTTGTGAGATCGCTATCATGCGTACTGCAAATTCCTCCGGCATCTGGCTGCCGATCTTCGCCGGGCTTTGTGCCAGCCTGGTCAGCATTGGCCTGGCGCGTTTCGCCTACACGCCGCTGATCCCTTCGCTGATTCAGGCGCAGTGGTTTTCCGCCAATGATGTCGTCTATCTCGGCGCGGCCAATCTGGTCGGCTACTTGATCGGCGCCCTGCTCGGTCGGCCCATGGCCCATCGACTGGGTAACCGCAACGCCTTGCGCCTGATGATGCTCGCGGTCACGGGAGCATTTTTTGCCTGTGCTTATCCGCTCTCGGTGAGCTGGTTCTTCGGCTGGCGTTTGCTGTCCGGCATTGCCGGTGGCGCGATCATGGTGCTGGTGGCGGCAACCGTGCTGCCTCACGTTCCGGTGGCGCGCAGA
This sequence comes from Pseudomonas sp. FP1762, assembly GCF_030687105.1. Lineage (NCBI taxonomy): Bacteria > Pseudomonadati > Pseudomonadota > Gammaproteobacteria > Pseudomonadales > Pseudomonadaceae > Pseudomonas > Pseudomonas sp. FP1762. The sequence continues at coordinate 2,254,801 of NZ_CP117458.1, read as the reverse complement.
GGTCTGGCCAGTGGCGCAATCTTCCTGGGCATCGGCCTCGGAATCGCCGGCTCCGGGACCATCGTGCCGCCGCTGCTGAGCCTCGGCTTGCAAGCGACCTGGCTGGGACTGGGCGCGCTGGCGTTGTTGCTGACCGCGTTGAGCTGGTTCGGCTGGCCTGCGGATACCGCGCACCCTGTGGCTGCGCACGCAACGTCGGCTGATGAGCCGACACCGCCGGGCGTCTACCTGTTGTTTGCTCAATACGCGTTCATGGCCGCCGGGCTGGTGCCTGCCATGGTGTTTCTGGTGGATTACGTGGCTCGCGGACTGGGCGCCGGGGCGCATATCGGCGCAATGGTCTGGGTGATGTATGGCCTGGGAGCGATTGTCGGGCCGGTGACGTACGGTTTTCTGGCCGACCAGCTTGGTGCACGCACTGGCATTCGCGTGGTGCTGGTAGTTCAAGCCATTGCCCTCGGTTTGCTCGCCGTCTCCCATGCGTTTCTGGCGCTGGCTTTACTGGCGGTGATTCTCGGCTCGTTCCCGCCGGGCATCGTGCCTCTGGCCTTGGCCCGCGTGCATGAGCTGGTGCCGTCGCATCACCGTCAGCAGATCGCCTGGAGCCGCGCCACCGTATCGTTCGCCACTTTTCAGGCTCTGGCCGGGTTTGCCTACTCGGCGCTGTTCAACGCTTCAGGTGGTCAGCACACGCTGCTGTTTGTGATCGCCGCTGGCGCAATCGTCGTGGCTCTACTGCTGGAGCTAGCCATGCGCTGGCTGCCCTCTGCTAATGAAACGCGCTGCGCGGCGAACTGAGGGGAATCATTGCACCCTGTCTGCGCTCCCATCTACACGACCTTCTCCACAGGAATAGACATGTCACTGCCTAAAGAAATGACCCGTATCGAAATCACCCAACCCGGCGGCCCTGAAGTATTGCAAGCCAGGCGCGTATCTCTGCCCACTGCTTCCGAGGGCCAAGTGCTGATCCGTGTTCACGCCGCGGGAATCAATCGTCCGGATGCCTTGCAGCGCGCCGGCAAGTACCCGATGAAACCCGGCATGGACCCGATCCCCGGTCTGGAAGTGGCTGGCGAAGTGGTCGCGGTTGGCGCCGGAGTAACGCGTTTCGCGGTCGGCGATCGGGTCTGCGCGCTGACCAATGGCGGCGGTTACGCCGAGTATTGCGCGGTTCCGGCCGGCCAGACTTTGCCTGTGCCGGATGGAGTCGATTGGGTCCAGGCCGCCGCGATTCCGGAAACGTTTTTCACCGTCTGGGCCAACCTTTTCGGCCTCGGCGCCGCCAAGGCCGGGCAGCGCGTGTTGATTCACGGTGGCACCAGCGGTATCGGTACCACAGCGCTGATGCTCTGCCGTGAATTCGGTATTGAGGCGTTTGCTACCGCAGGCAGTGCTGAAAAATGCGCCGCAATCAGCAAACTTGGCGGGCAACCGATCAACTATCGTGAGGAAGATTTCGCCAAGGTCATTGCCGAGAAGACCGCAGATCAAGGCGTGAACGTGATTCTCGACATCATGGGTGGCTCGTATCTGAACGGCAACATCAGCGCACTGGGAATGGGTGGCCGACTGGTGATGCTCGGCTTTCTCGGCGGCGCCCGCGCCAACGACATCGATCTGCTGGCCATCCTCGGCAAACGCGCAGTGGTCACCGGCTCGCTGCTGCGCGCGCGTACGGCTACGGAAAAAGCCGCCATCGCCGATCAACTGCAAGAACACGTTTGGCCTGCCCTCAGCGCCGGGCGCTGCCTGCCGATCATCGACAAGGTTTACCCGCTGGCTGACGCGGCTCAGGCCCATGCCCGCATGGAGGGCGGCGATCATATCGGCAAGATTGTGCTGCAGGTGGCGTGATCGATTGCAGCATCTTGTAATCGTTGGGCGTGCACGGTGGTCGAAAAACAGTCACGCGCAGACCGAGGCATCTGGTAAAAAGCGTTCTTTGTCTGCGCTGTGGTGAAACGATTAATGTTCCTGTCCTTCTTGACCCGTCTGCGACGCCGCCGCCTGGCGTTCGCCATGATGGCCGCGCTGATCATTGGCGTGCCGACGAGTTGTGCGGTGCTGGAACACACCGAGCGCAAACTGTTGTTTCGCATCGAGCCGGGCACCGCCGGCTGGTATCGCGGTCTGCCCGGCAGCGTTCAGGAACTCGATCTGCAACCGAAGAGTTTCAAGGCCGGGCAGAACATCCATGCCTGGTGGTGGCCGGCGGAACGTGCCAATGCCCCGGCAATCCTTTATTTGCATGGCGTGCGCTGGAACCTCACCGGACAGTTATTCCGCATAGAACAACTACGCGCGGCGGGCTATTCGGTGCTGGCCATCGATTATCGCGGGTTCGGCCAAAGCAAGGGTGATCTACCATCCGAAAGCAGCGTTTATGAAGATGCCCGCGTGGCCTGGGAGCGCTTCCAGCTGCTGCAACCGGACCCGAACAAGCGCCTGATCTACGGCCACTCTCTCGGCGGTGCGGTGGCGATTGATCTGGCGGCCGAGCTCGGACAGAACGCGGCGCGCAACAACACACCTCTGCCGGTTCGCGGTCTGGTCATCGAATCTACCTTCACTTCTCTCGCCGACGTAGCTGCCGCCGTGGCCAACACCTCGCTTCCTGTGCGTTGGCTCCTGTCGCAGAAATTCGATTCCATCGACAAGATCGCCGACATTCACATGCCACTGCTGGTGGTGCATGGCCTGGCTGATGCCTTCGTGCCGCCGCGCTTCAGCGAGCAGCTATTCAATGCCGCAGAGCAGCCCAAACGCCTGCTGCTCGTGCCCGGCGCGACGCACAACAACAGCATGGCGCTTGGCGGCCAGGGCTATCGCAAGGCTCTGGATGCACTGATGCAGACCAAAGCGGCGCCGCGGGTTGCCGGGCCGGCAGTCGCCAAGGGCTCTCGCGATTCCTGAGCTGTGTAAATCAGCCCTGAGAAACCGGCATCAGCGCCGAGCCAACTCATGGCGTACGCATTGTTCGTAATAGGTCTGCTTGACCGCTGCCGGTTTGAGCTTCGAACTGCTGTTGTAGGTCTGCTCGGTAATCCCCATCGCTGTCATGCGCATCCAGGGTTGCTGGAATCGGCGAACCTGCAATTGCTTGCGCGCGCCATACAGCGAAACCCCGGACAGTTTTGATCGCTGCGCACCGGCAGCAATATCCGAGCCCCAGGTGCAGGCAAAGCGATGGCCCTTGCTCAACTCTTTTGCCTGCACTCCCGAGGCGATCAAAGCCAGGGAGAGCGTCACAACGGTGATGACAATCGTGCGCATGTAGCCAACCTAACCTTTTGAAAAAAGGCGATTTTGCCGGTGCGAAACACCTATGGGGGCCAGCAATTTGCCTGCTGTCGCGAGATTTTTGATCCGGCTGAATACAATCAGGCTTCGCCGCTCGTCCAGTACTGCGCACCTTTGGCAGACAGGCTTATCCAAAGCAGTACATCCCACCGCGTAGAAGGCCCACGTGATGAACAAGAAAATCTTCGCAATGTCGTTTTTCAGTCTGTGCTTCATTGGCCCGCTCCACGCTTGGGCAGCCGAAACGACAGCGGGCGCTGCCACCCCCGCCACCGCCCTGCCCGGTGTCAATCATGCACAAAGCTCTAGTGACCATGATGAGAAGGCCAACAAGAAAGGTGAAGAGTCTTCAGGCGCCAATGCGGGCTCAGAACCGCACGAGACGGAGAAGGATGCGGCGACGTCGAGCGACTCTGAAGATCTTGAGAAAAAGCCCGCTCAGTAACCACGGACTTTGCTATTCATAACGAAATACCGACGCCGAACTAGCGCAATCCACGGTGATATCAATATGATGCGCGCACTGGCCACCATAGAAGGTGGCCAGAGGAAAATACATCCAAGGAATGCAAATGAAAGATTTCGTCATCGGCGTCAACAACATCGTTCTCTACATCGCACTGGCGGTCATCCTGATCGTTTCCCTCTTCATGATGAGCCAGAGCTTTCTTTCGGGTCTCGGCATGTTTGTAGGCGGCACCCTGGGCTGGTGCATCGTCTCTGGCTTCTGGTTCGTGCAATCGGCGACCTACGAAGAACTGCGCAAGCTGAACTCGAAAACCAGCTGATCTGCGCCGAGTATTGGTTAAATAAAAAGGCCAATGTCATCGACATTGGCCTTTTTCTTTCAGCTTCGAAAGGACTGATTAGTCATTGCTTGGTGCACTGAGCGCCCAGTCCCATGCCCATGGAACCCAGGGCAACCATCGGGCCGCTCGGCAGTTCGCACGTATATTCGCCACTTTCGGTTTGAGCGGTGTAGAAGGTTGTATTGAAGTCGCTGCGGATATTTGAAACCTTGATTACGGGTTTACCGATGGTGGTCTGTGCGCGATTCTTGAGATCACTCTCTCCCGGTTTGACGGTCTGGCATCCAGTAACTGCGAGCGCCATTGTTGCGAATAAAGCGAGAACCGGGATAGTCCTTGATGAGTTCATTGCAGATCGACCTTTTTGATTTTCATACCGGAGAAATACTGGCAATAACCTGCCAAGCGAAAGGACTTTAAGGTCGAGCCAGACCGGGGGCAATTAGGTCGGATGTGCTAATGGCTGAAGGCTAGCCTCACCTGCGATGAGGTTGTGCAACTGCTTTCCGGTTGCCGGCCGCTGTTAATCGGTTTGGAAAACGTCTACCCGCAAGCGATCGCCGCCCTCCTCCCGGCAATCGATACGGACCGGCAAAAACAGGTGAATGACTTCGATGTTGCTGCGCAGATGATCAGTCATGCGCGGCGTGGTGAACGATCCGCCACCGGCCAGCGCCATCGGCAACAGCAATTGATCGGCCAGATGCTCAGCGACCGCAGCATCACTGCGCAACCAGTCGACAGCCTGATTGATTGCGGCATCGGCCACCTTCTCGGCGCGTAACGACACTTGGCCAAATGCGCTGAACACCTCCGTGACATGCTCGAAAACATACTCCAGCAATAACACATTGCCCGGGCCGCGTGCCGGGTCAAGCGCCACAGGTTGCAGCACCTCCACTGGCCAGTTCAAACGCTTGGCCACCTGACTCAGCTCTCGCTGAGCGACAGTGGGTGCGAGACCTGCGGTCAACGCCAATGCGCGTCGTGAGACTGCCCCGCCGCGCTCACACAGGTCCAGGCGCGTGAGGCGCGAGGGCTGAACCTTCACCGCAATTTCGCCACCGCCAGCCGGTACGAAACCATGACGCAGCAACTCCAACTCGACATCGCCGCCCATGCGCCGCAGCAGCGGCAACCAACTGCGCGACAGGAAATCCGTCGGCGGTGCCAGCGGATTATGCGTGCCACCGGAGATCGTCACCCGACTGGCCTTCGATGCCCGCAACAAGGCTGGCAGCAACGTCTGCAGCACCAGCGTGCAGCTGCCGGCCGTGCCGATAGCGAACTGAAAGTCGCCGCCGCGAATTTCGCCCGGTTCGAAGCTCAGGCCTTGCGACCCCAGATGCGCACCAGATATCTGTGCACCACAAATCTCGCCCGCCGCCATCACGGCTGTCAGGTGCTGACGCAGCAATCCCGGACGACTGCGTCTGGCGCGAATCTGTTTAATGCGAAACGCCCGACCTGTCACCATCGACAGGCTCAACGCACTGCGCAACACCTGGCCGCCACCGATGGCACCGTCCAGTTCGATTATCTCTTTCATTGCAAATCCTTACGCGTATAGCCCGACGGTGTCTCTGAGGTACCGTTAAACCGTCGTGGGTCTTCCTGAGTTACGATCAATATTGATAATTCGCGCTTCAGCTCAGCCGTGATGAACCGGGGCAGCGCCGGACGCAGAATTCTCGCCAGCGCTGTATTTCCTTAGCCTTTGACGCACACCACCTGACGCAGGGTGTGCAGCACTTCCACCAGCTCACGCTGGGCGTGCATGACTTTGTCGATGTCCTTGTAGGCCATCGGAATTTCGTCAATCACCGCTTCGTCCTTGCGGCACTCCACATGTGCGGTGGCGCGGATCTGATCGGCAACGGTGAAGGTATTCTTGGCCTTGGTTCGGCTCATGGTGCGGCCGGCGCCGTGGCTGCAGGAACTGAACGACTCTGCGTTGCCCAGACCGCGAACGATAAAGCTCTTGGCGCCCATCGAGCCCGGAATAATCCCCAGTTCGCCCTTCTTCGCTGACACCGCGCCTTTGCGGGTAATCAGCACGTCCTCACCGAAATGCCGTTCCTTCTGCACGTAATTGTGGTGGCAGTTGACCGCCTCCAGCGCCACTTCGAACGGCTTGCGGATGATCTGCCGCGTGGCCTGAACCACCGCACGCATCATCAGTTCGCGGTTCTGTCTGGCGAAGTCCTGCGCCCAGCCCACCGCTTCCACATAGTCATCAAAATGTCGGCTGCCTTCTTCGAAATAGGCCAGGTCACGGTCCGGCAGGTTGGCAATATGCTGACGCATATCAGCTTGGGCCATCTGGATGAACAGGTTGCCGATAGCGTTGCCGACACCGCGCGAACCGCTGTGCAACATGAACCACACCCGGTTGGCTTCATCCAGGCACACTTCGACGAAGTGGTTGCCACTGCCGAGCGTCCCCAAGTGCCCACGGTTGTTGGTGTTGGCCAGTTTCGGATACTTGTCGGTGATCAGTTTGAAGCGCGGCTGCAACCCCGCCCAGGCCTGATCGGCTTGCTGAGGAATCTCATCCCAGGCGCCTTTGTCTCGCCGCGAACGATTCGAACTGCGGCCATGTGGCACCGCTTGCTCGATGGCGCTACGCAGTCCGTGGAGGTTGTCCGGCAGATCCGAAGCCATCAGCGATGTACGGGCAGCGATCATTCCACAACCGATGTCGACGCCCACCGCTGCGGGAATGATCGCGCCGACCGTTGGAATAACGCTGCCAATTGTCGAGCCCTTGCCCAAGTGCACATCGGGCATCACCGCCAGATGCTTGAAGATGAATGGCATTTTTGCCGTGTTCATCAACTGTGCGCGGGCTTCGTTTTCAACCGGGACACCTTCGGTCCAGAGTTTGATGGGCTTGCCGTCGGCGACTTCGAGAAGCTGGTAGGTTTGGTCTTTCATATCTTGGTGTCCATGTTCGTTTCCACCAGCATTGCAGCCGCTGTGCCAGCTTTGGATGCGGCTATGGTTTTTTCTGCTATGTTTCTGATTTTAATAGCTTTTATCTCTGATGCGACGAGTCTCGATAATCTATGGAAGACAAATCAGACCAGCAAAATTATCATTGCATATCGTCATTTATCTTATGAGATAAGCATGCCCAACAAACGCACGGTCGCCATCGGATTTATCGGAGCCACCCTGGATCGTGTCGGCAAAGGTGCCAGCCGTTGGAATTATTGGCGACCAAGCGTAGGTCTGTGCCAACAAACAGAACTCCCTATCCATCGACTTGAATTGATTCACGGCCTCGACGCGCGCGACGTCAGCCTCGCCGAGCGTGTCCGAGTGGACATCCAGCAGATTTCTCCGAGCACCGAAGTGCGCCTGCATCCAATGTCACTGCGCAATCCTTGGGATTTCGAAGAGGTGTACGGCGCACTGCACGACTTCACCACTGCGTACAATTTTGACACTGAGCACGAGGATTACCTCGTCCACATCACCACCGGCACCCACGTCGCACAGATCTGCTGGTTCCTGCTCACCGAGGCGCGCTATCTGCCAGCCCGGCTGATTCAGACCTCCCCCGCCAAGCGCAAGAACGATAACGAGCCCGCCTGCGGCACTCACGCGCTGATCGATCTCGATCTGTCGCGCTATGATCGCATCGCCTCACGCTTCGCCAGCAAACGTCTCGAAGGCCTCGAATTTCTCAAGTCCGGCATCGCCACACGCAACCCGGCCTTCAACCGCTCCATTGAACAGATAGAGCGCGTTGCGCTGCGCTCGAAAGCCCCCATGCTGCTGATCGGCCCGACCGGCGCCGGCAAATCCTTCCTGGCGCGGCGCATCTACGAACTCAAACGCAATCGCCATCAGATGCAGGGACGCTTTGTCGAAGTCAACTGCGCCACTTTGCGTGGCGACGGCGCGATGTCGGCCTTGTTCGGCCACGTCAAAGGCGCCTTCACCGGCGCGCAAAACGCTCGCGATGGCCTGCTGCGCGCCGCAAACGGCGGCATGCTGTTTCTCGATGAAATCGGCGAGCTCGGCGCAGACGAACAAGCGATGCTGTTAAAGGCAATCGAAGAGAAACGCTTCTTCCCGCTGGGCTCGGACAAGGAAGTCGAGAGTGATTTTCTGATAATCGCCGGCACCCACCGCGACCTGCGCAGCCGCGTCGCCGAAGGCCTTTTTCGCGAGGACCTGTACGCAAGGATCAACCTCTGGACATTCGACCTGCCCGGCCTCGCCGGCCGACGCGAGGACATCGAGCCAAACATCGATTTCGAACTGGAACGCCACGCGCGCGAACATGGGCAACGCGCGCGTTTCAATCTCGAAGCACGCCGACGCTACCTGGCCTTCGCCAGTTCACGTGAAGCAGCGTGGCTGGGCAACTTTCGCGAACTGTCTGCGTCGATTACACGGATGGCGACTCTGGCCGACAGCGGACGCATCGATGAAGCGCAGGTAGATGATGAGATCGATCGATTGCGATATGCGTGGGGGTTGGCGCAACCCACTGCTGTATCAACTGAGTTGCCGGGAGATAGCGATAGCATGGACCTGTTCGATCGCTTACAGCTGAAGGCGGTTATAGAGGTATGCCGGCAGGCGGACAGCCTGTCCGATGCCGGCCGACAGCTGTTCGGTGTTTCCAGGCAGGCCAAGGCGCAACCCAATGATGCCGATCGCTTGAGGAAGTACCTGGCGCGGTTCGGACTTGAATGGGGCAAGTTAGTGGACACGAAGTGAAGCACAGCGCTCTTGATCACACTGCTTCAATGATTACTGTAGAAAAAATGAATTAGCCGCCTGATCTCTCGGTCAAGAATTATGAACGCAGTAAATCTGACGAGGTGACAGCAATGACTATCCAGGCAGAGACACTCGTACAACTGACCGAAGCGCTCCAAGAGCGAGGCATGAAAATGGTCTCAGACGTCCATTTCACCCGCGCACCCTATCGATACAACCATCGCTGGATCTGCATCGTTGAGTGAACATGCTTGTTGCCGGCGCCTGGATCGAAGCTTCCAGCCGCCGGCGCCGCTCGGCTTCGCCCACCCAAGCCCAAATAACCGTCTGCGCCCGGGGATGTCGATAGAGGGTTGGGCGGCAATAAAAACCCGGCGCGATGGCCGGGTCTCGTGAACTATTACAATTGATCGGGCTTACTTAGCGCCGCCATTATCTCGGCCCGTCTGGGCGTCCTGATCAGAGCCAGGATTGCCGGGTGGCGGATTCCAGTCCTCTGGTCGTTCGTCGGTGCCCTGCTTCGGCTCAGAATCAGCCTGCTCCAGGCCGGAATCATGACCCTCGCCAGAATCAGGGGTTTGTTCGTCTGGTCCCGGATATGGCGCTTCAGGGCCGTTGTTGTCGTCGATCATCATTCTCTCCCGTCAGTGGCGCAGGGGCTGCGCTTAATAAGTAAGAGAAGATCGGCGCACAGAGAGTGCTATTTGGTCGACGAGCGGACTTTCTTACTAATCCAAACACTTGGTGATGCGAGTCGCAGGCGTGATCGAGTAGCCCCGCAAATCTCACACACATGAAAAAGGCCAATGCTGTGAACATTGGCCTAAGTCGTTGAAAAATATGGTCGGGACGGAGTGATTCGAACACTCGACCCCTAGCACCCCATGCTAGTGCGCTACCGGACTGCGCTACGCCCCGACTGATGTTGCATCCCGTTCTTCACCTCGAAGAACGCTCAAGAATATATCGCAAGCTTTTGAAAACTGGAAGTATTCAAACGCAGCTTTTTATTTCTTGAGTACCACCAGGACATCCTCCAATTCGGCAATCATCTGCCGAATCATCTGTTTGTACTGTGTGGTGTCATCTTTGGCTTCGTCGCCGGACAGGCGCAGACGTGCGCCGCCGATGGTGAAACCCTGATCGTAAAGGAGCGCGCGGATCTGCCGGATCATCAGCACGTCCTGGCGCTGATAATACCGGCGGTTCCCGCGGCGTTTGACGGGGTTGAGCTGAGGAAACTCCTGCTCCCAGTAGCGCAGCACGTGTGGCTTTACGGCACACAGCTCGCTGACCTCACCAATGGTGAAGTAGCGTTTGCCCGGGATGACGGGTAGTTCGTCGTTATGACTTGGTTCCAGCATAAGCCTCAACTCGGGCCTTCAACTTCTGCCCTGGACGAAAGGTGACCACACGGCGAGCCGTGATCGGGATTTCTTCCCCCGTTTTCGGGTTGCGGCCGGGCCGCTGGCGTTTGTCCCGAAGGTCGAAATTGCCGAAACCGGACAATTTGACCTGCTCGTTGTCTTCAAGAGCGTGCCTGATTTCCTCGAAAAACAGTTCGACCAATTCCTTGGCTTCCCGCTTGTTCAGGCCCAGCTCTTCATACAGACGTTCCGCCATCTCAGCTTTCGTCAAAGCCCCCATACGTCACTTCCTTAACGTGGCGTTCAACCTTTGTTCGAGCGAGGTGAGGATATTTTGCGTCGTCGAATTCACCTCATCGTCATTAAGAGTGCGCGATGGATGCTGCCAGGTCAAGCCGACTGCAAGGCTTTTTCTATCAGGATCAATACCTTTACCCTGATACACGTCAAACAGCCTGAGCTCTGTGAGCCATTCGCCTGCATTTTCACGGATTACGTCCAGTACAGCCGAGGCCGCGACGTCTTTGTGCGCGATCAGTGCAAGGTCACGACGCACTTCAGGAAAGCGCGACAACTCGTGGAATTTCGGCATTTTACCGAGCGCCACTTCCGCCAGAACCAGCTCAAAGACGAACACCGGACGATCCAGCCCCAGCGCCTTCGACAGCTCAGGGTGAATTGCACCGATATAGCCTACCTCGCGACCTTCACGCTCGATGCGCGCGGTTTGACCCGGATGCAGCGCTGGGTGTTTGCCCGGAGCAAAGGTGAACGAATCCAGGGCACCGGCAAAACCCAGTACAGCCTCCACGTCAGCCTTTACGTCGAAGAAGTCGACGGTATCCCGACCCTGCGCCCAGCCTTCCGGCAAGCGACTCCCGCACACAACCCCGGACAACATCGGCTCTTGCTTCAAGCCGTCAAGCTGACCAACGAAGCGCAGGCCGCTCTCGAACAGACGCACACGATCCTGCTGACGATTGAGGTTGTGCTGCAACGCCTTGACCAGACCTGGCCACAACGACGAGCGCATGGCGGCCATATCGTTGGAGATCGGATTGGCCAGCAACAGCGGCTCGACACCTGGATTGAACAGTTCGAACTGACGCGGATCAATGAAGCTGTAAGTGATCGCTTCCTGATAACCACGAGCAACCAGCAGACGACGCAGCTCAGGCAGATCACTACGCGCTTCGGCCTTGGCTTGCGGCGCCAGACGCGCTTGCGGGTAGCGAACCGGCAGACGGTTGTAACCGTACAGACGAGCCAGCTCTTCGATCAGGTCGACTTCCAGGCTGATATCGAAGCGGTGGCTTGGCACTTCAACGCGCCATTGGCCTTCGCCGTCAGCGGTAATGCTCAAGCCCAAGGCACTGAGCAGACGCTCGACCTGTGCCGAATCCATCTCCATGCCGAGCATCTGAGTGATGCGCTGAGCGCGCAGAGTGATCGGTGCAATCGATGGCAGATGTTGTTCGCTGACGGTCTCGATGATCGGACCAGATTCGCCGCCAGTGATTTCCAGCAGCAGGCCAGTGGCGCGCTCCATGGCTTCACGGGCCAGTTGCCAGTCAACGCCACGCTCGTAGCGATGCGAAGCGTCGGTATGCAAGCCGTAAGAACGTGCCTTGCCGGCAACCGCAATCTGATCAAAGAACGCAGATTCGAGGAACACATCACGGGTGGTCGCGGAAACACCGCTGTGCTCGCCACCCATGACGCCGGCGATCGCCAGTGCACGAGTGTGGTCAGCGATGACCAGCGTATCGCTACGCAGGCTGACTTCCTGACCATCAAGCAGAACCAGCTTTTCGCCCTCTTCAGCCATGCGCACACGAATGCCGCCATTGATTTCGGCGAGATCGAAAGCGTGCAGCGGTTGGCCGAGCTCGAGCATGACGTAGTTGGTGATGTCGACGGCAGCGTCGATGCTGCGCACGTCGGCGCGACGCAGACGCTCAACCATCCACAGCGGGGTTGGCTTGGACAGGTCGACGTTACGGATGACCCGACCCAGGTAACGTGGGCAGGCAGCTGGGGCCAGCACCTCGACCGAGCGGACTTCGTCGTGTACCGCTGCAACCGCAGCCACCACAGGACGGGTTACCGGCACGGCGTACAGCGCGCCGACTTCACGAGCCAGACCGGCCAGGGACAGGCAGTCGCCACGGTTCGGGGTCAGGTCGACCTCGATGCTGGCGTCTTCCAGATCCAGATACACTCGGAAATCTTCGCCCACCGGCGCATCGGCCGGCAGCTCCATCAGACCGTCGTTGCCCTCACCGACCTGCAGCTCTGCCTGCGAGCACAGCATGCCGTTGGACTCGACGCCACGCAGCTTGGCCTTCTTGATCTTGAAGTCGCCCGGCAGCTCTGCGCCAATCATCGCGAACGGAATCTTCAGGCCCGGGCGCACGTTTGGCGCTCCGCACACGACCTGGAAGGTTTCCGCGCCATTGCTGACCTGGCATACGCGCAACTTGTCGGCGTCCGGATGCTGCTCGGTGCTCAGCACCTCACCCACCACCACACCACTGAATACGCCGGCGGCCGGAGTAACGCTATCGACCTCAAGACCGGCCATCGACAGACGAGCAACCAGCTCATCGCGATCTACCTGCGGGCTGACCCAGCCACGCAGCCATTGTTCACTGAATTTCATCCTGCTCTCCTAAGAATTCGTTACGACTAGCGAAATTGCGCGAGGAACCGCAAGTCGTTGTCGAAGAACAGACGCAAGTCGTTCACGCCGTAACGGAGCATGGCCAGACGCTCGACACCCATGCCGAAGGCAAATCCGGAGAACTCTTCCGGATCGATGCCGGACATGCGCAGCACGTTCGGGTGAACCATGCCGCAGCCCATCACTTCCAGCCAGCCGGTCTGCTTGCAGACGCGGCAGCCTTTGCCGCTGCACATCACGCATTCCATATCGACTTCAGCGGATGGCTCGGTGAAGGGGAAATACGAAGGACGGAAACGCACGGCCAGTTCTTTCTCGAAGAACACCCGCAGGAATTCTTCGATGGTGCCTTTGAGATCGGCAAAATTGATATCGCGATCAACCAGCAGGCCTTCGACCTGGTGGAACATCGGCGAATGGGTGATATCGGAGTCGCTGCGATAGACGCGGCCCGGGCAGACGATGCGGATCGGCGGCTGCTTGGATTCCATGGTGCGGACCTGTACCGGCGAGGTATGGGTGCGCAGCAACATGTTGGCATTGAAATAGAAGGTGTCATGCATCGACCGGGCCGGGTGATGGCCTGGGATGTTGAGCGCTTCAAAGTTGTGGTAGTCGTCTTCGACCTCAGGGCCTTCGGCGATGCCGTAGCCAATGCGGGTGAAGAACTGCTCGACGCGCTCCAGAGTCCGGGTGACCGGATGCAGACCGCCAGAGGTCTGGCCACGGCCCGGCAATGTCACGTCGATGGATTCGGCAGACAGTTTGGCAGCCAGTTCGGCTTCTTCAAACAATGCCATGCGCGCATTGAGAACGCCTGTAACACGTTCCTTGGCAACGTTGATCAGCGCACCGACTTGCGGACGCTCTTCGGCCGGCAGATTCCCCAGGGTCTTCATCACCTGAGTCAATTCGCCCTTCTTGCCAAGGTATTGAACCCGGATTTGCTCCAGGGCATTGATATCTTCAGCGCTTTGCACAGCCTCTAGTGCTTGAGAGACCAGCGCATCCAGGTTTTCCATGTACAGACTCCAGATACAAAATAGGGGAAGAGCTTGAAGGCTCTTCCCCTATTTATGACGTTTAACACCTGGCCCCACAGAGGTGAGGCCGGGTGACTGTCGGGGGTACTTAAGCCAAGGTGGCTTTAGCTTTCTCGACAATCGCAGCAAACGCCGCTTTTTCGTTCACTGCCAGATCAGCCAGAACCTTACGGTCGATCTCGATGGACGCTTTTTTCAGGCCAGCGATGAAACGGCTGTAGGACAGACCGTTAACACGAGCACCAGCGTTGATACGAGCGATCCACAGAGCGCGGAACTGACGTTTTTTCTGACGACGGTCACGGTAGGCGTATTGGCCTGCCTTGATTACCGCTTGCTTGGCAACACGGAATACGCGGGAGCGTGCGCCGTAGTAGCCTTTAGCAAGTTTCAGAATTTTTTTGTGACGCTTACGGGCAATGACGCCACGCTTTACACGAGCCATGAGTTACTTCCTCTATTCTTGACTAAATTAACGAAGGCGCAGCATGCGCTCGACTTTTGCCACGTCAGACGGATGCAGCAAGCTGCTACCGCGCAGTTGACGCTTACGCTTGGTCGACATTTTAGTCAGGATGTGGCTCTTGAAAGCGTGCTTGTGCTTGATGCCGTTAGCAGTTTTCAGAAACCGCTTGGCAGCACCACTTTTGGTTTTCATTTTTGGCATGTTCGGATACTCCGCATTCAGTTGATAAACATAATCAGAAGGCCTGCCGTGCCCTGTTGATTACTTCTTCTTTTTCGGGGCGATGACCATGATCAGCTGGCGTCCTTCCATCTTAGGATGCTGTTCGACCGAACCGTACTCGAGCAGGTCTTGTTCAACCCGCTTGAGGAGTTCCATCCCCAGCTCCTGGTGGGCCATCTCACGGCCGCGGAATCGCAAGGATACCTTGGCCCTGTCCCCGTCACTCAGGAAACGTACCAGGTTGCGCAGTTTTACCTGGTAATCCCCTTCCTCCGTCCCTGGACGAAACTTGATTTCTTTAACCTGAATCTGCTTCTGATTTTTCTTCGCCGCGGCAATCTGCTTCTTCTTCTCGAAGATCGATTTGCCGTAGTCCATCACCCGGCAAACAGGCGGGACTGCATCTGCGGAAATTTCCACCAGATCAAGCTTTGCTTCTTCAGCGATACGAAGCGCTTCATCAATCGAGACGATGCCAATCTGCTCGCCATCAGCGCCAATTAACCGAACCTCGCGTGCCGAGATATTCTCGTTGATCGGGGCTTTCGGTGCAGCTCGTTTATCTTGTCTCATTTCACGCTTAATAATAATTACTCCGAATCTGGGCGACCACGCCGGGAAACCGCTTGCGCGAGAAACTCAGCGAACTGGGCGACGGGCATCGAGCCCAGGTCAGCACCTTCACGAGTACGCACAGCGACAGTCTGCATCTCGACTTCCTTATCTCCGATAACCAAAAGATAGGGAACCTTGAGCAAAGTATGCTCGCGGATTTTAAAGCCGATCTTTTCATTTCTCAAGTCGGACTTGGCACGAAATCCGCTTTCGTTGAGAGTTTTTTCAACCTCTGCAACAAAATCTGCCTGTTTATCAGTGATATTCATGATCACCGCCTGGGTCGGCGCGAGCCACGCAGGGAAAGCACCTTCGTAGTGCTCGATCAGAATCCCGACGAAACGCTCGAACGAACCGAGGATCGCGCGGTGCAACATCACCGGGTGTTTGCGGCTGTTGTCTTCAGAGACGTATTCAGCGCCCAAACGGACAGGCAGGTTAAAATCGAGCTGCAAGGTACCACACTGCCAGACTCGACCGAGACAATCTTTCAGCGAGAACTCGATCTTCGGCCCGTAGAAAGCACCCTCGCCCGGCTGCAGATCGTACGGCAGGCCAGCAGAATCAAGGGCTGCAGCCAATGCTGCTTCAGCGCGATCCCACAGCTCATCGGAGCCGACGCGTTTTTCCGGACGAGTGGACAGTTTCATCTCGACTTCGGTAAAGCCGAAATCGCGATAGACATCCATGGTCAGCTTGATGAACGCAGCGGACTCGGCCTGCATCTGCTCTTCGGTGCAGAAGATGTGCGCGTCGTCCTGAGTGAACGCTCGCACGCGCATGATGCCGTGCAACGCACCCGACGGCTCGTTACGGTGGCAGGCACCGAACTCGGCCAGACGCATCGGCAACTCGCGGTAGCTTTTCAGGCCCTGATTGAACACCTGCACGTGGCATGGGCAGTTCATCGGCTTGATCGCGTAGTCGCGGTTTTCCGACTGAGTGGTGAACATGTTGTCGGCGTAGTTGGCCCAGTGCCCGGATTTTTCCCACAGGCTGCGGTCGACGACTTGAGGAGTCTTGATCTCAAGGTAGCCGTTGTCGCGCTGGATCTTGCGCATGTACTGCTCGAGCACCTGGTACAGAGTCCAGCCATTCGGGTGCCAGAACACCATGCCCGGGGATTCTTCCTGGGTGTGGAACAGGCCCAGACGCTTGCCGATCTTGCGGTGATCGCGCTTCTCGGCTTCTTCGATGCGCTGGATGTACGCCGCCAGCTGTTTCTTGTCAGCCCAAGCGGTGCCGTAGACGCGCTGCAATTGCTCGTTCTTGGCGTCGCCACGCCAGTAGGCGCCCGACAGCTTGGTCAGCTTGAAGGATTTCAGGAAACGCGTGTTCGGCACGTGCGGACCGCGGCACATGTCGACGTATTCTTCGTGATAGTACAGACCCATGGCCTGCTCGTTCGGCATGTCTTCGACCAGACGCAGCTTGTAATCTTCGCCGCGGGCCTTGAACACTTCGATCACTTCCGCGCGCGGAGTGACTTTCTTGATGACGTCATAATCCTTCTCGATCAGCTGCTGCATGCGCTGCTCGATGGCCGCCATGTCTTCCGGCGTGAAAGGACGCTCGTAGGCGATGTCGTAATAGAAGCCTTCGTCGATGACCGGGCCGATGACCATCTTCGCGGTCGGGTACAGCTGCTTGACCGCGTGGCCAACCAGGTGCGCGCAAGAGTGGCGAATGATCTCCAGCCCCTCTTCATCCTTTGGCGTAATGATTTGCAGGGTCGCGTCGCTGCTGATGATGTCGCTGGCGTCGACCAGTTGGCCATTGACCTTGCCCGCGAGCGTGGCTTTGGCCAGACCTGCACCAATGGATGCGGCGACCTCGGCTACGGAAACCGGGTGATCGAATGAACGTTGACTGCCGTCGGGAAGAGTAATAGTTGGCATGGCGCCTCCTCTCCTAGTGGTGACCCCTACCAAAGGTCACGTGGGTTGGGATGAGCCAGTACAAGATCCGATCCAGGCCATTCAATGACGAACGCCTGCCTTACAGCGGCAGGAGCCTTGCGGCCAACCGGAAAACCGAACCAGAGTGACTGGGATTCAAATCGGAAAAATTCGCACGCCGACCGCTTCGGGACTGAAGGTCATCCGAAGCCTGAGAACGCTTGAGCCCGGCATGCTAGCACAGATGAGCGGTCGCTTACGTCCTGATTTGGCAGAAGGTCAAATGTCCGTTTTTATGCCAAAGTGCTGAACTTGATCGGCCTTTGCGCCCTCAGATAACAAGACATTGACCCACAAGGAGCATCCTCGCATGCGTCTGAAAAGCTTATTCGCCCTCGTCGCACCCGTCGTTCTGCTGCTGCCACTGAGCGCCCATGCCGACTGGCCGAAAGGCGAGCGCGAGAAGTACATGGCCCAGTGCACTGAGGCTGCAACCCAGCAAATCGGTGCTGCCGCGGCGAAATCCCACTGCGCTTGCGGAGCTGACGCCATCAAGTCCTATCCGGCCAGCGACATTCAGGCGCTGATGGACAACAAGGCGACGCCTGAATTGCAAAAGAAAGCCCTTGGCCAGATCACCAAATGCAAGGCAAATACCGCCCCGAAAAAATAAGAAAACCGGTCATTAACATCGGCTGAAAGGCGGAAAAAAGTGCTGGAAATGAGGCTTTTCAGACGATTTATGCAGGTTTTACAGGTTTTTTTATCGTCTTTACGTTTCGCTGAAAGCCTTTCAAACCGGGGCTTTCAGCGCAACCAGGTGGTAAAGAAAACACGACTGATTGGCAAACAGCACGTCCGGGGGGCTACCAAAGCGAACATTTCGACTATGATACCCGGGTGTGCCCAGTTGGCCTGAGCAGCACAGCACTACTGAAAATATATGTTTCTTGGAGATACACCATGTCTAATCGCCAAACCGGCACCGTTAAATGGTTCAACGATGAAAAAGGCTTCGGCTTCATCACTCCTCAAGGTGGCGGTGACGACCTGTTCGTACACTTCAAAGCTATCGAATCCGACGGTTTCAAAAGCCTGAAAGAAGGCCAGACCGTCTCTTTCGTGGCTGAGAAAGGCCAAAAGGGTATGCAAGCTGCACAGGTTCGCCCAGAGTAATTTCTCGGCGCACTAAAAAAACCCCGTCCTGGTGACGGGGTTTTTTATGCCTGAGACAAAAGGACTCAGCCGCAGTTGACGCGGGTGACTATCAGGTTGTTGTCGGTGTTCAGGTTCAGGCGATCGGAGCGGTATTCCAGGGTGATCATGTCGTTCGGCTTGAGGAAACGCGCATTTTGCGCCCCAGCCTTGGCACGCGCCTGATCCAGCAACTCAGGGGATGCCTTCTTGCCGATGGCAAATTGCGCTGCCGATGCTTCGCAGCGGCTATTTCCTGATTCAGCCGCCACGGGCTCCTTTGCCGACTCGCTGGAGGTTGTGCTGCAACCAGCCAACAGAGCAGCGGCCATAAGTGCACCCAGTGTCGCGAACTTCAAAGGCATGAAGCCTCCTTGTTTTCAAATGTTTAAGCAGAGATCGTGCGACCGCCAATGCGGCGTTTGGTTTCAAGGCTCAAGCCATGCCCTGCCCCACGAGCGGAAAAATGCCGAGTGTGCCTGAGCCGCCCTGTCCGGCTCATCAAACATTCGTGACTGAATATTAACGACCTCAATAAACGTCGATGTAGTCGTAGGGCGGATTCGGCCAGTTGTCTTTGAGTGCGTTGAAAACCTGCATCACCCAGACTTCATCGCTGGCTGCGACGTTACCCACATAGCCCGACCCCTTCGCCCAGGTTTCCAGGCGAAACAGCAGACCCTCGATATCCTGCCCACCGGTCACCGTAGACAGATAGGCAATGCCATCTTTGGTCACGCGCAATTGGTTGTGCACGTCGTCACTGCCCGAGGCAAGCAATTGGCGCACTGCTTCGAGTGTGAGGCCGTCAGGGGTATTCAGATCAATCTGCACAGCGGGGTCCTTTGCAAGCCGGAAAAGACCAAGTGTCGCATAGCGCTCCGCTCATGCCTAAGTCGCAGTGCCAAATGCCGCACAAAATGGTTAACTCGAAAACAGACATCCTGACCTTTCGAGCCTCCCATGACCAGTGTAAGCATCGACGCCGCCATCAACGCCAAATGGGCCGAAGGACACAGCTCTTACAGCCCCGGCACGACGGAAGAATTGGCGCTGATCGGCATTGATTTACTGGTCAAGGAGTTGGGGATAGAAGCGGCGCAGCATTTTATCAATCAGGTATTCGAACGCTATCCGATCAGCCAGGCTGAACAGCCGCAGTGAAAACCCGCAGGCAAACCGCCTGCGGGTTGACGAATTATTTCAGGCGTTTCAGGCGCTCGGTCAGCAGATCAAAGAATCCCTGGGCGTCGCCATTTTCGACCCAGAATGCATTCTTCGGTGCTTTCAGGCCGTCATACCAGTCAACAATGGTCTGGCCGAATGTCGGTCCTTCACGGCTATCCACCACGACGTTGACCGCCCGACCGGTAAACAACTCAGGCTTGAGCAGATACGCCACAACCGTCGCGTCATGCACCGGGCCACCGGGAATGCCGTAGTGCTCCATATCGCCCTTGATGTATTCGTTGAGAATGTCGCCGACGATCTTGCTCGCATTGTTGTTCAGCGCGGCGATCTGCTTCAGGCGTGCATCGCTGGTCAGGATCTTGTGGGTCACGTCCAGCGGCAGATAGGTGAGCTTCACCCCGCTCTTGAGCACCACCTCGGCAGCCTGCGGATCGGCGAACAAGTTGAATTCAGCCACAGGGGTGATGTTGCCACCGTTGAAATGCGCCCCGCCCATGATCACCACTTCCTTGATGCCCTGAACGATTTCCGGCTCCTGGATCAATGCCAGAGCCAGGTTGGTCTGCGGACCGAGCATGGCAATGGTGATGCTGTGCGGTTTGGCCGATTTAAGAGTGTCGATCAGGTAATTGACCGCATTGCCTTTCGCCAAGCCTTTCTTCGGTTCGTGAACCGTGACGCCTGACAAGCCTTCCTTGCCATGAATGTTCTCGGCGTAGATCGGCGTGCGCATCAGCGGCTTCGGTGCGCCAGCGTAAACTGGCACGTCTTCGCGCCCTGCCCATTCGCGAGCGAGTCGCGCGTTACGCGAAGTCTTGTCCAGGCGCACGTTGCCGGCGACAGTCGTTAACGCGCGGATATTCAATTCATCCGGCGACGCCAGCGCGAAGAGCAAAGCGACAACGTCGTCAGCGCCTGGATCGGTGTCGATGATCAAATCGATTTTTTCAGCGGCCTGAACGCCGGTCGCAGTTATCACAGACAAAAGCAGCAGGCTCCGGACCAGTTGATGAAGTTTTGCAGCATAGCGTTGCATAGCGCATTCCTTGTGCAGGTGATATCGGAAATCAGAATGTAACCCCGGCGACCAGAACGATGTTGCAGTACGGCTGACATTCTCCTGTACGAATGATCGCCCTGGCTTGTCGGCTAAGCACCTTGAACTGCTCGTGGGTGAGCAGATCCCTACGGCCCAGCGCGCCCTCTTCGTTCAACGCGTCCAGATCGGCAAGTGCCGTGGGTTGTTTGTCGAAGATCTCTTTGGCCAGCACATGGCTTTCTACCTGCATCTCGCTGAGTACAACTTTCAGCGTGTTGACGAAATCAGGGATGCCATGGGTCAGCGCCAGATCAATCAACTCGACACCCGGTGGCACGGGCAAACCGGCATCGCCAATCACGACCATGTCACCGTGGCCAAGAGAAGCGATCAATCGCGACAGCGCGACATTAAGCAAAGGAGTCTTTTTCATGCGGGATTGAACGCCTGTACTTCGGATATGGTTGGAATCGACGGTTGCGCACCGGCGCGGGTAACCGACAGTGCAGCGGCGATCTGACCGTAGCGAATCGCCTCGGCCTCAGACTTGCCATCGGCCAGCGCTGCGGCGAAACCGCCGACAAAAGTGTCGCCCGCCGCCGTGGTATCGACCGCCTTCACGGTCGGCGCGGGGAAATGTTCGAAGCCGTTGCCGTTGGCGAACAATGAGCCTTGCGCGCCTAACGTGACGATGACTTTGCCCGCGCCCATGGCAATCAACTGAGTGGCAGCCGTTTCTGCCGACTGCAGCGAGTCGACAGCGAGCCCGCTCAATGCGGCGGCTTCGCTTTCGTTGGGAATCAGATAGTCGATGGCGGCAAACCAGTCTGCCGGCAAAGGACGGCTGGCCGGCGCCGGGTTGAGGATGACGGTTTTGCCCAGTTCACGCGCACGCTTCAGCGCATGTCCGACCGTCGCATCGGGAATCTCGAGCTGACAGATCACTACATCGGCGGCCTGTAAAACCGCATCAAAGCGGTCGACCACTGCCGGCGTCATCGCGCCGTTGGCACCGGCGACAATCACGATGGCGTTCTGGCTGTTGTCATCCACCACAATCAGCGCTACGCCACTGGAATCCTCTACGACACTGACAGCCTCGCAGTCGATGTGCTCGGCGAGCAAGGCATCACGCAATCGCACACCGTAGTCGTCATTTCCGACGCAACCGATCATCGCCACCTTAGCGCCCAAGCGCGCAGCAGCAACCGCCTGATTGGCGCCCTTGCCGCCAGACACCGTGGCAAAGGAATGACCGATCAGCGTTTCACCGCCGCGTGGCAGCCGTGGCGCCCGAGTGACCAGGTCCATGTTCAGGCTGCCTATTACCACTACATTTGCTGGCATACATCACTACTCATCAATTCGGTTTCAGCGATATTCGGTGAACACGCCGGACAGCGGCGCGGTCGATTCGCGCAGGACAATGCTCGGGGTCACGATGCGTTGATCGGTGCCCGAATCCGGCGCAGCAATTCTGCGCAACAGCACTTCGGCGGCCATCTCGCCCAGTTGCAGGATCGACTGGCCGACCGTGGTCAGCGCCGGATAGACATAACGGCTCATCTGAATGTCATCGAAGCCGATCACCGACAGCTCGGCCGGCACCCGGACATTACGTTCAGCCGCCGCACGCAGCACACCGATGCCAATCATGTCGTTACCGGCAAAAATCGCGCTCGGGGGATTGCTTTCGAGCAGCCGGGCAGCGGCGTTGTAACCGCCGGTGCTGGTGAAGTCGCTTTCGAGCATGCGCTCCTCACGCATCTCGATTCCCGCCTCTTGCAGCGCTCGGCAATAACCGGCCTGACGCATTTGCGCCACGCTGGTACTGGCCGGACCGCCGATGGTGGCGATGTCGCGATGCCCCAACTCGAGCAGGTGACGGGTTGCCAGATAAGCGCCGTATTCGTGGTCGATGCGCACCAGATCGGCATTTACACCTTCCAGGCCCCGGTCAACGATAACCATCGGCGTCTTCACGCCTGCCAGCCCTTGCGCCAGACCAGTGTCACCGCCGGCGGAGGCGACGATCAAACCGTCGATGCGTTTTTCCAGCAACACACGCAGATAACTGCGCTGCTTGTCCGGATTGTCGTCGGAGTTACAGAGGATCACGCAGTAACCGTTGCGCTCGCAGTAATCCTCGATTCCGCGCGCCAATTCAGCGAAGTACGGGTTGAGGCTGTTAGGCACCAGCAGGCCGATGGTCGCGGTGGTCTTGGCTTTCAGCGAGCGCGCCACGGCACTGGGAACGTAGTCGAGGCTCTTGATCGCCGCCTCGACTTTGCGCCGCACTTCTTGACTCACCGGGCGGGTGTTGTTCACCACGTGCGACACGGTCGTGTAGGAAATACCCGCAAGCGCCGCTACATCCTTGATCGTTGCCATGGTTCAGCCTCGGCGACTGGCGCGTTGACTGCGATAGGTGTCGAGCACCACGGCGATAACAATTACCGCTCCGGTGATGATGCGCTTGGTCGGCTCCGTCGCACCAATCTGTGCGAGTCCGGCCGCGAGCACGGAAATGATCAACACACCAAAGAAAGTGCTGATCACCGAACCGCGTCCACCCATCAGGCTGGTACCGCCGATGACCACCGCCGCGATCACTTGCAGTTCCAGACCCGAACCTGCGTTCGGGTCAGCCGCTTCCAGGCGCGAAATCTGAAACAGAGCGGCAATGCCCGCCAGCAGCCCCATAAGGCTGAACACCAGAATCTTGTAGGGCTTGGGATTGATCCCGGCCAGCCGCACGGCTTCTTCGTTGGTGCCGATGCCGATCAGGTAGCGGCCGAAAACCGTGCGGGTCAAAACTGCCTGCGCGATGAAGATCACCAGCAAAGCGATGATGAACGACGGGGAAATGCCGAACGCGATCGGATTCGACAGCCAGGCGAACGCATCGCCGATGTACGCAGTCCGCGACCCGGTCATCTGATACGCCACACCGCGGGCCATTTCCAGCACGCCGAGAGAGACGATGAACGACGGAATCCGCCAGGCCACGGTGATCGAGCCAGTGATGGTCCCGGCCAGCGCCGCCACCGCCATGCCGAGCAGCGCCGCTGGCAAAACGCTCCAGCCCCAGCCGAGAATCGCAACGCTGACCGTCGATGCGGCCAACGCCAGCACCGAGCCGACGGACAAATCGATGCCGCCGATGATCAGCACAAAGGTCATGCCCACCGCCAGCACCATCAAGTCGGGAATCTGGTTGGCCAGGGTGCTGAAAGTGTTGTACGAGAGGAAATGGCTGCTCAGAACCGAGAACAGCGCAATCATCGCCAGCAAGGCACCGGCCAGGCCCAAATATGTGCCCAGGCCGAAGAAATTGCCACTACGTTTACTGGCAGAAGATGCAGTTTTCATGGGAGATCCCTAGGCGCTGCCTCATTGAGCAACGCATCACGTTTTTGGTAGCCGGCGAATGCGGCGGCAAGCAAATCATCCTGGGTCCAGCTGTCGCGCTCGAAGGTGTCGATCAGACGCCCCGCCGAAAGCACGCCGATCCGGTCGCAGATCAGCATCAACTCGCGCAAGTCACTGGACACCACCACCAACGCCTTGCCCTGACGGGTCAACTCACCGAGCAAACCGTAAATATCGAACTTGGCGCCGACATCAATCCCGCGAGTCGGCTCGTCGAACAGCAGCACCGAACAGTCGCGCTCCAGCCAGCGACCGATCACGACCTTCTGCTGATTGCCGCCGGACAGTTCCGAAACCAACTGCGTCGGGCTCGAGCTGCGGATGCGCATGGCTTCGATCTGACGCTCCGCCAGGGAGATTTCGTCGCCGTTGTTGACGAAACCGCCACTGGAGATTTCCGGCATGTTACCCAGGGCGATGTTGGCGCTGATCGACTGACTGAGCAGCAGCCCTTCGCCCTTGCGATCCTCGGTGATCAACGCGATGCCATTGCGTACGGCATCGACTGGCGAGCGAACACTCACGACCTTGGCCGGGGAGCCGAGCGCGATGGTGCCGCTGTCGGCAGCATCGGCACCGAATATCAGCCGCAGCAATTCCGTGCGCCCTGCCCCGATCAATCCGGAAATGCCGAAGATCTCCCCGGCACGCACCTCAAAAGAGACGTCGCGGACTTTGTCAGAGCGGGTCAGGCCTTTGACCGTCAACGCCGGAGCGCCGATCTTGCGCGGCCCCATGTCGATGTGTTCACCCAGTTCGCGACCGACCATCAAGGTGACCAGTTGCTCGCTGTTGTAGTTGGCCATCGGCTCGACGCAGACCAGGTTGCCGTCACGCAGCACGGCAATACGCTGCGCCACCCGCGCCAGTTCTTCGAGACGGTGAGAGATATAGATGATGGAAACGCCGCGGGCCTGCAATCGGCTGATCTGCTCGAAGAGCATTTCGACTTCGCGCGCCGTGAGCATCGCGGTCGGCTCGTCAAGGATCAGCACATGGCAGTCGCCGATCAGGTTGCGCGCGATTTCAACCATCTGCTGATGGCCGATACCGAGTTCGCCGACCAGCGTGTCCGGATCGATCGCATCGAGGCCGACTTGCGCCATGGCTTCGATCGCGGCCTTGCGCAACTGCTTGCGGCTGATCCAGCCCGCGCTGCTCGGCAGATTATCCAGAAAGAGGTTTTCCGCCACCGACAGCGTCGGCAACAGATTGAGTTCTTGCATGACCATGCGCACGCCAAGCTCTTCGGCCTGGGTACGGCTGCCCGGACGATAATCCTTGCCGTGGAATTGCATCTGGCCGGTAGTGGGTGTGACCAGACCGCCAATGATCTTCGACAGGGTACTTTTGCCGGCACCATTTTCGCCGGTCAGCGCCAGTACTTCACCGCGCATCAGCGTCAGATCGATGCCGGTGAGCACCGGTTGCGCATAGGTCTTGCCGATACCGCTGACCGAGAGGACAGCGTTCGGGGCGGAAACTGACATAGAAATCTCCATGCGCTCGCCCGGACGGACGAGCGCCGTTGTGTCGCCAAATGACTTACTGGGTGACCAGCTCGACCGGTGTTTCGATCACGCCGTTGGCACCGCTGTCGACTTTCTCGCCTTTGATGATCTTCAGCGCGGTTTCGATGCCGAACACGGCCTGCTTGGCTGCAAACTGATCAGCCGTCGCCAGCACGCGGCCGTCCTTGAGCATTGGCTTGATGGCATTGATATTGTCGTAACCGACGACTTTCACCTGCCCTGCCTTACCAGCGGCACGGACTGCGGAAACGGCACCGACCGCCATGCTGTCGTTACCGGCCAGCAGTGCTTTGACATCCGGGTATTCACTGAGGATCGAAGCCGCAACCTTGTTGCCCTTGTCGATTTCCCAGTCACCGGACTGCAGCGAGACCACTTTGATCTGCGCGGCTTCCATCGCGTCCTTGAAACCGGCCGTGCGCGCCTGCGCGTTGGTGGTGGTGGACACGCCTTCGATGATGCCGACCTCGTCGCCCGCCTTCAGTTGCTTGGCCAGATATTCGCCAACCAGACGTGCACCCTTGCGGTTGTCCGGACCTACGAACGGCACGTTGATGTTTTTGCTTTTGACCACGGCGGGATCGAGCTGGTTGTCGATGTTGATCACCGTGATACCGGCGTCTACGGCCTTCTTGATCACCGGCACCATGGCCTTGGAGTCAGAAGGCGCGATCACCAGTGCATTCACCTTGGCCAGGATCATCTGTTCGACGATGCGAGTCTGGCCGGCAGTGTCGGTTTCGTCCTTGATACCGTTGGAGATCAGATCGAAATCGGCGGAGTGTTCTTTCTGGTACGCCTTGGCGCCGTCTTCCATGGTCAGGAAGAATTCATTGGCCAAGGATTTCATGACCAGCGCGACTTTGGGCTTTTCTGCAGATTCGGCGAACGCCGAGGAGACAGGTAGTGCGGCGGCTGTGGCAGCCAGCATAGCGACAGCAAGAAGACGTGCGGCGAATGGCAGCTTCATGGGTTCACTCCGATCTTATGATTATTGTGAGCAACGTTTGCGCTGACGTAAGCTACGTCACGGCTCCGGAAGCAGATGCCCTTCAAAGCCGCGCAAACGTTTGCGTAGACCGAACTATGAGAATCCCGCTGACATTTGTCAACAATCAGAAATCGTCTTTTGTTGTAGGCCGAATCGCTGAGTCGGCCATCAGACGTTTCAGGCGGTCGTGTTGACCAGGCCACCACTGGTGGCGCTTTTCGACATCTCCTTGACCAACGCACCCGCCACTTCTGCCAGTGCGGCGCTGGTTTGCGCGATCTGGCCCTGAATCGACATCACTGCCTGGGACTTCGCCTCGGGAGTCGGATAGCTTGCAGCCTGAGCCGCAGCCAGTTGCTGTTGCTGCTCCTGAAGTTGCTTCTGCAATTCCTTCATCCGCTTGAGCAACGTCTTGACGGTGATGCTGAGATTGCTGTCAGCCTCGGTTTCACTGTTTTCCTGTACAGGCCCGCCACCGGTTCTGACCTGATTCTTCTCAGTCTTTTCGGTACCCAGCGCCTGCGCCGAAGTCTCATTGGTCGCATCGTTCAGGCTGTTGATCGTCGCTGCAGTTTTACCGCCAATGGTGACTGCAGCGGGATTGGCAAAACCGACCGTCAGTGACATGTGAACTCCTAAGATTTGGTTTCCTTGAGGACGCATCGGCCTGAGAGCACATTTCTTTAGCGGGGATTTGTCACCCGCCTGGCTTTTCAGAGATTGCCTATCGGCGAGCCGAACACGAATCCGCCTGTCGTTCGGAATCCCGGATGGATGGATCCTCAACGATGCTCCAGCCCTCGACAAATATTGATTTAAATCATTGGGTTAAACATTTTCCGCCAGCACATTACGCATGGTATGAATCCTGCTCCCGTCCTTGCACCTCGAGCATTCAGATCGGCTTGGGGCGCATCTAGATGAACCTGCATCAGCACCGTCTCACGACTAGAGAGAAAAATAATGAAATCTGCTTTCAATACTTTGATTCCGGGCGCATTGGCCCTCCTCCTGCTCCTGCCTGCTGCCCTTCAGGCAAAAGAAGCCGAAACCCAGACGAAACTGGCCAACGTCGTCGTCCTCGCCACAGGCGGCACCATCGCTGGCGCCGGCGCCAGTGCTGCCAACAGCGCCACTTATCAGGCAGCGAAAGTCGGTATCGAACAACTGATTGCCGGCATTCCCGAGTTGAGCAAACTGGCTAACGTGCGTGGCGAACAAGTCATGCAGATCGCTTCGGAAAGCATCACCAACGACAACCTGCTGCAATTGGGTCGTCGCGTTTCCGAACTGGCTGACAGCAAGGACGTGGACGGCATCGTTATCACCCACGGCACCGACACCCTCGAAGAAACCGCTTACTTCCTGAACCTTGTCGAGAAGACCGACAAGCCGATCATCGTCGTAGGTTCGATGCGTCCGGGCACTGCCATGTCGGCAGACGGCATGCTCAACCTGTACAACGCCGTCGCCGTGGCGAGCAGCAAAGAAGCACGCGGCAAAGGTGTGCTGGTGACCATGAACGACGAGATCCAGTCCGGTCGCGACGTCAGCAAAATGATCAACATCAAGACCGAAGCATTCAAAAGCGCCTGGGGTCCGCTGGGCATGGTGGTCGAAGGCAAATCCTACTGGTTCCGCCTGCCGGCCAAGCGTCACACCATGGATTCGGAATTCGACATCAAAAACATCAAGAGCCTGCCTGACGTAGAAATTGCCTATTCCTACGGCAACGTCAGCGATAC
Organism: Pseudomonas sp. FP1762; assembly: GCF_030687105.1. Lineage (NCBI taxonomy): Bacteria > Pseudomonadati > Pseudomonadota > Gammaproteobacteria > Pseudomonadales > Pseudomonadaceae > Pseudomonas > Pseudomonas sp. FP1762. The sequence continues at coordinate 2,226,531 of NZ_CP117458.1, read as the reverse complement.
CGCCTACAAGGCACTGGCGCAAGCCGGCGCCAAAGCCATCATCCACGCTGGCACTGGCAACGGTTCGGTATCTTCCCGCGTGGTTCCATCCCTGCAAGCGCTGCGCAAGGATGGCGTGCAGATCATTCGCTCGTCGCACGTCAACGCCGGCGGCTTTGTCCTGCGTAACGCCGAACAGCCCGACGACAAATACGACTGGGTTGTCGCTCACGACCTGAACCCTCAGAAAGCCCGCATCCTGGCGATGGTTGCACTGACCAAGACCAACGACAGCAAAGAGCTGCAACGGATGTTCTGGGAATACTGATTGAACATCGCCTGATCACTTCTCGATCGGGCAATTGCGCATCACCTGTCAGCTTGGCAGGTGGTGCCCCGCTTACACCCTTCCAATACTTTTCCCACAAAAATCTCGACAAGTCCTACACCAAAATCGGAAACCCGCTGTCAGAGGATTTTCTTGAATTTTAAGCAGTTGCGAAATCGCTTACAGTTAAATACTGTATGCACGTACAGCTTAATAAGGATAACCTCGTGGCCACCTCTCCTGCTGCTCCTGACGCTTATGAACGCATGGGTATGCGCGTTCAGAAAATCATCAATTCCCCCACCGCACAAAAAGCCAAAGCCGCACTGATTTTCCGTCTGCCGGATGAGCCGATGGACGACTGGGAGCGCTTGCTCGAGGAAATCGACGAGAACGACAACGTCACCCTCGCCTATCGCGATGACGGTGGCGTGCAGATTTTTTGGGTTGTGCCGAAGGAAGATTGATTCAATGAGTGTCCGCTGTGTTGCTTTGCTGTTGTTGTTTTTCGCCGTGGGCGCCCAGGCTGGCGCCCCACGTACATTTTCCGAAGCCAAGAAAGCCGCATGGAAACTTTATGCGCCGCAGTCCACGGAGTTTTACTGCGGCTGCAAGTACACCGGCAACCGCGTCGATCTCAAGGCTTGCGGCTATGTGCCGCGCAAGAACGCCAAGCGTGCATCGAGGATCGAGTGGGAGCACATCGTGCCAGCGTGGCAGATCGGGCATCAGCGGCAGTGCTGGCAGCAAGGCGGACGCAAGAATTGCACGCGTTACGATCCGGTTTATCAAAAGGCCGAAGCCGACCTGCACAACCTGGTGCCGAGCATCGGTGAGGTCAACGGTGATCGCAGCAACTTCAGCTACGGCTGGTTGCCGGTGCAGTCCGGTCAGTATGGATCCTGCCTGACGCAGGTCGACTTCAAGGCCAAGAAGGTCATGCCCCGCCCTTCGATCCGCGGCATGATCGCCCGCACGTATTTTTACATGAGCAAACAATACGGACTGCGGCTGTCGAAGCAAGATCGGCAGTTGTACGAAGCGTGGGACAAGACCTATCCAGTGCAGGACTGGGAACGTCAGCGCAACCAGAGCGTGGCGTGCGTGATGGGGCGTGGCAACGAGTTTGTCGGCTCGGTAAATCTGAAAGCCTGCGGCTGATCGCAGCACAAAAAAAAGGCCTCGAGCGTTATGCTCGAGGCCTTTTTCATGTCTGGCGTTCAATCTGTGTTGAAGGCGCTTCGCTTATGGCGTGAGCGGATGCTCAATCACCACCGATTCGATATTTTGTTTCTTGGCTTTAACCAGCGCTGCATCGACCTGCACCTTTCGCGCCTCGGCGTCAGCCTGGGAATTGAACGGACCGATCAGAATTCGTGTTTTACCGCTGCCGTCCTTGACGACTGTCGGAACGAAAGCATGCTCGATCAACCAGCCGCTCAGGTCACTGACGGCCTGAGGGGTCTCGCCCCGAACTTCCAGATCCCACTGTGGCGCGGCGGCCGCCGGCGCTGCCGCGACCTTCGTCTCAGGCTTGGGCGCATCTACATTCTTGCCTTCACCGCAGCCTGCCAATGCCAGTGCCGCTACCAGCCAAACCAATTTGCGCACAACGCTTCCCTCGGAATTCGTAAAGCGGCGATCTTATCATTCAAAAATACTTCGCGAGCCCCGCAAAATGGGCACAAAACAACGAGAATGATGATTGCAGCCTCTGTATAGTTACGCCCTGGGAATTAATGCCGCATCTGCGCGTCAGAAAGAGGCACCCAAACCGTGAGACTTCGCACTAATCTATAGATACCACCGACCTCTGCACTGTCTGAATCAGGTGCCCTACAAAGCAATCAAGGAGAAGACCATGCTGATACTCACCCGCAAAGTCGGTGAAAGCATAAACATTGGTGATGACATCACGATCACCATCCTCGGAGTCAGCGGCCAACAAGTCCGCATCGGCATCAACGCTCCGAAAAACGTGGCAGTGCACCGTGAAGAAATTTACCAACGCATCCAGGCCGGCCTGACCGCTCCGGACAAGCCGCAAACACCCTGAGCCACTTTGCATTACGTAGCCAGTCCTATTGCCGTCGCGCAAGACTGGCTAAAGATTCACGCGCCGTTTAGCCATCCGCATTTCACCCCGCTGGGCACGGCGCCTGAAGCACACTGACTCCTTTCACTTGTCACTCCCTCCTTTCTTGCGCCGATATTACCTTTCACTCCTGGAGCTGGCTGTCGGACGTTTCCGATAGAGCACGGAGAATTTCGCCTTCTAAGCGAATATCACCCCACGCGCCATGCCCGTCGCCGCGACCATCATCAGGATCAGCAGCAGCGCTTCAACATGACTGATTCGCGCGTACAACTTCGCACGCCCGGCTTCAGGCGCTACCCCGCGCGACGATGCGATGCGCCATTTGATCAGCGTGATCATCGGTGCAAGCTCCATCAGTAGTATCAGCAAGAACAGCGTCATCTTCAGATGAAACAGCGGCTGATGCAGGTAATAGTCGGAGGCTTTCTCGTAACCACCAAATGCGCGCATCGCTCCGGTAATAAGCAGCGTCAAAGCTGAAAGCCCCCAGAGGTTATCCGCGAGCAGCACGCGCTTGAGCTCTCCCGTGCCCGCCGAGAGCTGGCTGAACGCTGTGCCGCGCGTCAGTACCGCCCAGAAAGCCAAGGCAAACGCGAATAGATGAACAGCCGCAAGGATCCACTGACTCATCATCGACGCACCCCCTTACAAAGAGTTGAAAATCGGCCAGTCAGTAGTAGACGAAAAAGCGGGGCCTCGCTTGGAGCTGACGGCGAGACAGATGCCAAACGCCAAAACGCAGGCAAAAAAAATCCCAAGCAGCTGATGGAAGCTTGGGATTTAAAAATGCATAAACCGTGGTGGTGAACGCGGAACGGATGTTACTTAAATTCCCAATATGCAACAAGGCTTTTTCGATAACCGGTTGGAGAAAAATAGCTGTAAGCCTTTGGATATTCAGGTGTTTTCAACAACAAAATGGTAGAAAACGCACCAAAATGGCGCTTGATCACTTTGCCCAAATAGTAATGAATGGAGAGCTGATCAGAGCGAAGCGGAAATGACCGGGAACAAGCGTTGCGCAAATCGCAGACAACAAAAAAGGGCTCACCTTTCGGTGAGCCCTTCCAGACCGCCCAGCAGAGCGGATTTTGTTTGGTAGGCGCGATTGGACTCGAACCAACGACCCCCACCATGTCAAGGTGGTGCTCTAACCAACTGAGCTACGTGCCTGCTGTGAGGCGGCATTCTACGGAATTCCGGAGGGGTGTCAACACCTTTTTTTCACCTAACCCTATGAATATGCAAAATATTTAATTTCGCCTCAGCGACGAAGATTTTTCGGTAGCTGGCGGAGGTTTTTCAACTCGGGTAGGATCGACGCACTCGTAAAATATATTAAACAGAGGCGGCAGGATGGCGAACAACCAATACCCAGAGTCTTATTACGCTGCGTCGGCCAATGCCGTACCACCACGCCCTGTGCTGCAGGATGATGTGGAGACGGACGTCTGTGTGATCGGCGCCGGGTATACCGGGCTGTCGTCCGCCCTGTTCCTGTTGGAGAACGGTTTTCGCGTAACCGTGCTGGAAGCGGCGAAAGTCGGTTTTGGCGCCTCGGGCCGAAACGGCGGGCAGATCGTCAACAGCTATAGCCGCGACATTGATGTCATCGAACGCACGGTCGGCCCCAAGCAGGCGCAACTGCTCGGCGAAATGGCCTTTGAAGGCGGCCGGATCATTCGCGAGCGCGTGGCCAGATACAACATCCAGTGCGACCTGAAAGATGGCGGTGTATTCGCCGCCCTTTCCGCCAAACAAATGGGCCACCTGGAATCGCAAAAGCGCCTGTGGGAACGCTTTGGCCACACCCAGCTGGAATTGATGGACCAACGCCGCATCCGCGAAGTGGTCGGCTGCGATCAGTACGTCGGCGGCATGCTCGATATGAGCGGCGGCCACATCCATCCGCTGAATCTGGCGCTCGGTGAAGCAGCGGCAGTCGAGTCTCTCGGCGGCACCATCTATGAGCAATCACCTGCCGTGCGCATCGAGCGCGGCGCCAATCCGGTTGTGCATACGCCGCAGGGCAAGGTCAGGGCCAGGTTCATCATCGTTGCCGGCAACGCCTACCTCGGCAATCTGGTGCCGGAACTGGCGGCCAAATCGATGCCGTGTGGCACTCAGGTGATCACCACCGAGCCGCTGGGTGATGAGCTGGCGAAAGCGCTTTTGCCGCAGGACTACTGCGTGGAAGACTGCAACTATCTGCTCGACTACTATCGCCTGACCGCCGACAAGCGCTTGATCTTCGGTGGCGGCGTGGTCTACGGCGCTCGCGATCCGGCGAACATCGAAGCGATCATCCGCCCGAAGATGCTCAAGGCTTTCCCGCAACTCAAGGACGTGAAGATCGACTACGCCTGGACCGGCAACTTCCTGCTGACCCTTTCGCGCTTACCGCAGGTCGGGCGCCTGGGCGACAACATCTATTACTCGCAGGGCTGCAGCGGCCACGGCGTCACCTACACGCACCTGGCTGGAAAAGTCCTCGCCGAAGCGTTGCGCGGTCAGGCCGAGCGTTTCGATGCCTTTGCCGACCTGCCCCACTACCCCTTCCCCGGCGGGCAACTGCTACGCACACCGTTTGCCGCGCTGGGCGCCTGGTATTACGGGCTGCGCGATAAGTACGGCCTATAAACACCATTGTGGCGAGGGGATTTATCCCCGCTGGGGGTGCGAAGCGCCCCCTCTTGAGCAGGAGGGGACTGCTACGCAGTCCAACGGGGATAAATCCCCTCGCCACAGTAGATTCAGCAAGGCTTAGGATCAGAGCTGATCCCGAGCGATCCCGCTGCGAATCCGCAGGATATCCGCCAGCACCGCCAGCGCAATTTCCGCCGGTGTCTTGCTGCCGAGGTTGAGGCCGATCGGCGCATGAATCCGCGCCAGCTGCGCCTCGCTCAAACCACCAATGCGACGTAAGCGCTCAAAGCGTTTTTGCGACGTCTGCAGTGATCCCATCACACCGATGTAAAACGCCTTGGTGCGCACCGCCTCCATCATCGCCAGATCATCGATACGCGGATCGTGGGTCAACGCCACTACCGCCGTATCGCGATGACAACCACCGTCGGCAATAAACACCGAAGGCAACTGCCGACGGATTTCCACGCCATTGAGCACCACACCTTCCAGCACCTCCTCGCGCGGATCGCAGAGAATCACTTCGAAGCCAAGTCCTACCGCGAACTCGGCACAGACCTGCGCCACACTGGAGTAGCCGGCGAGCAACAAGCGCTGTGCTGCACCGATACGGATGCGCACCCGATCAATCTCACGCTCGATCCGTGCACCCTGCTCGCGATCAGCCAACAGAACGCGAGCACCGCTGGCCAGATCGACTTCGCGAAGCAGACGACGCTGACCCAGCAGCGCTGATTCCAGTTCACGCAGATGCGCCTGCACCGCGCAGTCGGCGTCAAGTTTTTCCACCAACACATCGAGAATGCCACCGCAAGGCAGACTGACCCGCGAGCGCGGATCATCGCCTTCGCCGTAACGCACGACGCTTACTGCTTCGAGAAACGCACCTTCGGCAACGCGCTGAAGAAAATCCTCCTCAACGCAACCGCCCGACAGCGAACCGATCCACTGCCCGCCTTCGTTCACCGCGAGCAGCGAACCCGGCGCGCGCGGTGCCGAGCCGTAAGTGGTCAGCACCGTGCACAGCCAGATTCGCTGCCCGGCCACCGACCATTCCAGCGCCTTACGCACCACTTGCAGATCGAGATGCTGCATATCAGTGGGCCTTGTGCTCGAGGCTCGGCGCGTCGGCTTGCAGCTTCTGCACTTCACTTACTGCCAGCTCAGCGCTCTGGCCGCCCCAACCCTGACGCAGGTAGTTGAGCAGATCGGTCAATTGCTCAGGACTGAGCTTTTCAGCAAACCCCGGCATCGGCTGCATGCGCTCGAACCCGGAGAACTTCTGTTCGCCGATGCCGTCCTCGATCACTCGCAACAGGTTGCGCGGATCTTCCAGACGCAACGTGGTGTTGCCGCGCATGGCCACTGCGATGTGCGGTTTGCCTTCACCGCCAGCCGCGTGACAACCGGCGCAGACGTTCAGATATTCCTGACGGCCGCGCTGAGCACTCGCGCTGAGCTTGTCCAGCGGTACTTCGACGAGCTCTTTGGCTGGTGGCGGTTGCTCGCCAAGCAGGAACGTCGCCATTGCCGCCAGATCAGCATCGCTCAGACCTTGAGTGCTGTTGTGAAACACCGGGAACATTTCGTTGAACATCGTTCCTTGCGCGCTCATGCCATGCTTCAGAAACGTGCTCAGATCCTGCTGATTCCAGCCGCGCGCGGCCAGGTCGGTGGCCAGCAGGCTCGGCGCGAGATAACCATTGAGAATGCCGCCGGTCATGCGCTTGTCCATTTGCATCGCGCCCGGCAGGCCACGTGGCGTGTGGCATTCACCGCAGTGGCCGAGCACATCGACCATATACTGGCCGCGCTTCCACGCCGCACTTTTGCCTTCGGCCGGCTCCAGCTTGACGTCTTTACCGTAGAGCATGTTCCAGCCGGTCAGGCCCAGACGCACGTTGAACGGAAAGCTCAGGCTGGTTACCGGCGCGGCGCGTTCGATCGGCTCGATGGTTTTCAGATACGCGTGAATCGCATCGGAATCGGCGCGCGGCATCAGGTGATACGAAGTGTACGGCATCGCCGGATACAGATTCGCACCGTCGCGCCGTTTGCCTTCGGTCAGCGCAGCGAAGAACTCGTCATCGTTGTACAGACCGATGCCGTGCTCTTTGCTCGGGGTGATGTTGGTGCCGTAGATCGTGCCGAACGGCGACACGATCGGCAGGCCGCCGGCATAGGGCGCGCCACCCGGTGCGGTGTGGCAGGCCATGCAGTCAGCGGCGCGGGCGAGGTATTCGCCGCGCTTGACCTGATCATCGGCGTGGACCGCCAAAAACGGCGCAGCCAGTCCGACCGCAAAAGTCAGGCGGGTCAGTAAACGCTTCATGCTCAACCCTCCTTGACCAGACCAAGATCGGTCAGCACGTTGCGCGTGGCGTTGTAATAACGCACGTACCCGGTGCAGCGGCAGACGTGATGGCCGAGGCTGTCCTCGATCACCTGTTCCAGCTGACTTTTGACGATCGGCTGGCGCTGCAGCTTCTCGAGCAACACCGTCGCGGCGTTGACGAAGCCTGGCGCGCAGTAGCTGCACTGGAAGGCAAACTCGTCGACAAAGCGCTGCTGGATCGGATTGAGCTCAGTGACCTGGCCCTGCTCGTCGCGAGTGGCGTGGCCTTCGATGGTGCGGACTTTCTTGCCCTCGAAGTAGTGCGCGCCGGTGATGCAGGTGCGCACTTCTTCGCTGGTACCGTCGGGGTTATCGACGATCACCACGCAGGCGTGGCAGATCCCCTGACCGCAGCCCAGCCGCGAGCCGGTGAGGTTTTTGTATTCGTGCAGATAGTCGATCATCGGCAGGTCATCAGGGATGTCCACCGGGCCGACGGATTGACCATTGAGGGTCAGTTGAAGCGGACGGTTAGCCATTGAGGGCCTCCTTGATGCGCGCAGCAGTGATGGGCAGGTCGCGAACACGTTTGCCGATGGCATGCGCCACGGCGTTACCGATGGCACCGACAATCGGGATCATCACCACTTCGGCGATGCCCTTGGACGGATCGCTCGGCGACAGCGGCGGCAGGATCTCCGCAGTCTGCTTCCACACCGCTACGTGACGGGCCATCGGCAGACGGTAACGGTTGAAGTTCCAGTCACCCTCCCCCGGCCCGCCTTCGTACAACGGCATTTCTTCCATCAGCGCATGACCAATACCCATGGCGATACCGCCTTCGAGCTGGCCCTTGACCAACTCTTCAACCAGCACGCGACCGCACTCGATCCACGAATGGTGGTTGAGCACCTGAACCTCCGACGAGCCTTTGTTGACCTTCAGCTCGACCAACGTGGCAACCGGGCTGTAATAGGTCACGGCAGCGTTGTTCAGTTGGACTACCGGGTAGTTGACGTTCTGCCGATCGAGCAGGTGGAAGCCGGCACTGTTCATCTGTGCTTTCTTCGCTTGTGGCGCGCCATCGCCGTATTTCACCGCCAGACCGTCGAGCGGCAAGCGCTCGCGCACGCCGTCGATGCTGTATTCGGCTTCGGCCCAGCTCCAACGGTTGAAACCGTGCACCGTGGCGCCCGTCACCAGCCCGCGTTCGTGGGCGCGCTTGGCCAGCTCTTCGAAACTCAGCGGCTGCATGCCGTTGGCGGTCAGCTTGCCGTCGACCCAATGCGCATCTTCGCGACGCACCACGTAAGGGTTGGCCTGGCCGCCGTACGGCCCCTGACGCCATATCTCCAGCGCCGCCGGCCACAAACCATGGTTGAACAGCACGCGCGCGGCCTCACGGGTTGCATGGCTGAAGTAATAGGCGGAGTTGGTCGCCGAAGACGCCGACGCCAGCTTGCCGACCCAGCGCGGGTTGCGCAGCAGATTGTCCTGTTCGGCCTGACTCATGATGTACGGGTTGCCGCTGGTGATCAGCTGCATTTCCTGCCACTCGGTTTCGCCGGTCTTCACATCATGCGCCGGGCTGCCGAGGAAATCGGCGACGACCAAGGCTTGCGAAGTGGACATGCCGGTGCCGATTTCGATACCGATGTGGCGCAGGGTGATGCGCCCGTCTGCGGTGAATTCGATGCTGGCCATCGGCGCTTCGGAGCCGGTACCGAAGTCTTTCTGGCAGATGGCGAAACCGACGCCGTACCAGTTATCCGGGTCTGCCGCTTCACGTTGTTGCTTGATCGTGTCGCGGTTTTTCCAGACTTCGTGCACCGAGGCCTTGTCGAGAATTTCGTGCAGGCGCAGTGCACCGGCCGGGATTGCGCCCTGGGTGTTTTTCATGCCGGATCGCAGTGCATTCCTGCGGCGCAAATCGATGGCGTCGACACCCAGACGATTAGCGATTTCGTCGACCATCATTTCGGTCGCCGCCATGCTTTGCAGGGTGCCGTAACCGCGCATCGAACCCGCTTCGACTGCGCGCGAGTGATAGGCGGTGACCTGCAGATCGTTCTGCGGCATGTAGTAGATCGACTGCGCAGCCGTGGCGCCAACCGCTGCCACCGATGGGCTGTAGTTGACCCGACCGCCGCCGTCGACGCTCATTTCCGCGCGGAAAATCTTGAAGGTGTAGTCATTCTTGTCCACGGCCAACTGGTAGCGGATGTCGAACGGGTGACGCTTGATGCCGCTCTGGAATTGCTCATAGCGGTCGTTGGCCAGACGCACCGGCACACCGGCGCCGTACAGCGCGGCCAGGGCTGCATAGTAGACAAAAATGTTGTGGTCTTTGGAGCCATAGCCGACGGTATAGCCCGGGTGCATGTTCAGGTTGGCCAAGCCGAAACGCGACGGCCCGATCATCTTCGCAGTCTCGGTCGCGACTTCCAGCGGGCACTGCGTCGCCACGACGAAATGCAGGGTTTTGGTTTTCGGGTCGTACCAGCCGTTGCCGTTGTCCGGCTCAAGGGCGGCCGGTTCGATCGACGGCGTCTTGTAGCGCTCATCGAACACCAGCCAGTTGTCTGGCGGCGTGTCGATCTCCTGCTTCATGCGGTCGGCGTAGAACAGACCGCGCTCGGTGAGGTTGCCATGCAGGTTCGGCGATGCGTTCCACACTGGACGGCGGTTCTTCAGCATCGGGAACAGAATCGAATCCTTGAGGCTGGCGAACTCGTCTTCATCCGCCGAGGTCGCGCCACCGACGCGCACATAGCGGAAGCTGCCGTAGGGATCGCCTTCGTAGAACGGCACTTTGGCGCCGTAACGAATCGCCTTGTCATTGAATTTGAGTTGATTCTTGGCCTGACGGAAACGCTCGAAATCGTTCCAGATCAGGATCGCCACCGGGTGACCGATGAACATCGGCACTTTACCTTCCGGCAGCAATGGATCAGGCGCGTGCTCTTCGGGGAAGACGATACCGTCCTTGTCCAGATCGGCAGCGGTAACGATGCGGTCTGGCTGCAGATCAGCGCCGAGCCACGACAGGTCGTAACCTGCGTAGATACGGTCGGCCTTGATGGTTTTCAGCAGCATGGCGTGGCCCTGTTGCTCAGGCCAGCCAGGCATGTCCTTGGCGCGGATGTCGCGGGCAAACACCTTGCTGCCGCAGACCTTGGACAAGGCATCGTTGCGTTGACGGGCCTTGCCGTTATTGCCGAGCCATTTCTCGGACGGCACGGTGACGCTGTTTTCCATCAAGGCAGCCAGCGCCTGACTGCTGAGCGGCGTAAGCGTAACGCTCACACCCGCCACCAGCCCGCCCTGGAGGAACGAGCGCCGGGATATTTCACGGTTGGACATGGATCATCCTCTGGGCGGTTATAGGTCCGCCCTTGTGGTTATCTACTGGGGATCTCGAGTCGTGCAGAAGCTCTTTCTGGCGAAGCAAAGAGCTGTGTTGACAGTGCAAAGCTGACCGAAAGGTTAACTTTAAAGGTTTCTGCGCCCACAGCAAACAACCAGTTACAAAAACCTGACTAAATAATCAAAAAATCAATGCGACGTAGCACCGCATCCGATCTGCCGAGATAACAGAGCGTGCCTATGTGGGAGCGAGCCTGCTCGCGAAAACGTTTTTCCAGGCAATACAGATTTTGAACGTGCCGGCGCTTTCGCGAGCAGGCTCGCTCCCACAGGGATTCGCATGGACTTAAGGAGAGAGGAAGAGGAATAACCAAATTTCAGACACAAAAAACCCCGGTCTTTCGACCAGGGTCTTTGCTATCGATCCGATTCAGCCAATGGCTGATTTCGGCGCTTCAAGGCGTTCAGTGGTCCTTGAAACAGATATGGCGCAGCGGACGGGACTCGAACCCGCGACCCCCGGCGTGACAGGCCGGTATTCTAACCGACTGAACTACCGCTGCGTATCGCTTTGAGCTTGCGCTCAAGTGACTCGTTTTGATTGCCGGCTTCGGTGCCTTGCAATCGCGAATCAGATGAATCTGACTCGTAAAATATGGCGCAGCGGACGGGACTCGAACCCGCGACCCCCGGCGTGACAGGCCGGTATTCTAACCGACTGAACTACCGCTGCGCGTCGGTGCAGGCACTTTCAGCCTACTCTCTTGCTTGCGCAAGCTTCTCGGGAGTGGTGGGTGATGACGGGATCGAACCGCCGACATTCTGCTTGTAAGGCAGACGCTCTCCCAGCTGAGCTAATCACCCGTTTGCATCTCCGAGGCCGCGAAATTTACGCAGGTGGCGAAGCTAAGTCAATAGCAGGATTGGAGTTTTTCTGAAAAAGACGAAATTGCTTCATTCCTGAAGAAGCCATCGACCGATGGACCGCATTCGCGAGCAGGCTCGCTCCCACAGGACGCGGCTTCGCTTGTTATTCCGTGTAGATCATCTTCTTGGTCATGCCGCCATCGACGACGAATTCCTGCCCGGTGACAAATCCCGCATTGCGCGACAGCAACCACGCCACCATCGCCGCCACGTCTTCGACCGTCCCCACCCTGCCCGCCGGATGCTGGGCGTGATCGGCATCGGCCAACGGTTCGGCGCGACGCACCGAGGGATCACGCGCATCGATCCAGCCCGGACTGACCGCATTCACGCGGATTTCCGGCCCAAGGCTGATTGCCAGCGCATGGGTCAGCGCCAACAGCCCCCCCTTGCTCGCCGCATACGCCTCGGAGTCCGCCTCCGACTGTCGCGCACGGGTCGAGGCCAGATTGACGATCGAACCGTTGTGCGCACGCAGATAAGGCGCACAGTGCTTGGCCAGCAACATCGGCCCGCTCAGATTCACCGCCAGCACCCGATTCCAGTAGGCGAGATCGAGGCTTTCCAGAGTGATGTTGTGCGGATCGGCCACCGCCGCGTTGCAGACCAATGCATCGAGGCGACCAAACTGCCCCAGCACCTCGGCCACGCCCAGTGCGACCTGATTTTCCTCGGCGACGTCCATGGCGATGAACCAGGCGTTCTCGCCGAGCACCTTCGCCACTTTCGAACCACGCACCCGATCAAGATCGGTCAGCACCACTTGCCAGCCTTCGCTGATCAGCCAGGCGGCAATTCCGAGGCCGATACCGCGTGCAGCGCCAGTGACCAGCGCCACGCGGCCATGGGTATTGGCCGCCGGTGTGGACAACTCGATCACAATGCCGCCAGACCGCGCGCCAGGTCAGCCTGCAGATCAGCGACATCTTCCAGACCAACCGCGACGCGGATGAGGCTGTCGCGAATCCCCGCTGCTTCACGCTCCTGCGGCGCCAGACGGCCGTGGGAGGTGGTGCTTGGATGGGTGATCGTGGTTTTGCTGTCGCCGAGATTGGCAGTGATCGAAATCAACCGAGTAGCATCGATAAAGCGCCAGGCGCCTTCTTTGCCGCCCTTGACCTCGAAGCTCACCACCGCACCAAAACCCTTCTGCTGGCGCTGGGCCAACTCGTGCTGCGGATGGCTCTTCAGACCGGCGTAATGGACCTTCTCGATGCCGTCCTGCTGCTCCAGCCATTCGGCCAGCGCCTGAGCGTTGGCGCAATGCGCTTTCATGCGCAGGTTGAGGGTCTCGAGGCCTTTGAGGAAGATCCACGCATTGAACGGGCTGAGGGTCGGCCCGGCGGTCCGCAGGAAACCCACCACTTCTTTCATCTGCTCACCGCGACCGGCGACAACGCCGCCCATGCAGCGACCCTGACCGTCGATGAACTTGGTCGCCGAGTGCACGACAATGTCCGCGCCGAGCTTCAGCGGCTGCTGCAACGCCGGGGTGCAGAAGCAGTTGTCGACCACCAGCTGCGCGCCCTTGGCATGAGCGATTTCAGCCAGGGCGGCGATATCCACCAGCTCGGCCAACGGGTTGGACGGCGACTCGACAAAAAGCAGTTTGGTGTTGGACTTGATCGCCGCGTCCCAGGCCGACAGATCGGCCAGCGGGACGTAATCGACTGCGACGCCGAAGCGTTTGAAGTATTTCTCGAAGAGGCTGATGGTCGAGCCGAACACGCTGCGCGACACCAGCACATGATCGCCAGCACTGCACAGGCTCATCACCACCGCCATGATCGCGGCCATGCCGGTTGCCGTGGCGACGGCTTGCTCGGCGCCCTCCAACGCGGCAATGCGTTCTTCGAACGCGCGCACGGTCGGGTTGGTGTAGCGCGAATAGACGTTGCCAGGCACTTCGCCGGCAAAGCGCGCCGCTGCATCGGCAGCGGTGCGGAACACGTAACTGGAGGTGAAGAACATCGGGTCACCGTGTTCGCCTTCCGGCGTGCGGTGCTGACCGGCACGGACGGCCAGGGTATCGAACGCTACGCCTTCGAGGTCGCTGTCCAGCCGACCGGCATCCCATTCCTGACTCATGCTGTCTCTCCTTGCTGTTCTCGAACAATAAATATCAGATACAAAACCGGCCCCTCAGGGCCGGTGGAAACTCAGTTGTTGTACAGATCGATGATCGCACTGACTGCCTGGGTCTTGACCTTCGAGGCATCGTTGCGCGCCTGTTCGATCTTGTTCAGGTAAGCCTCGTCGACGTCACCGGTCACGTACTTGCCGTCAAACACTGCGCAATCGAAGTGCTCGATCTTGATCTTGCCGCCGCCGACCGCTTCGATCAAGTCAGGCAGATCCTGATAGATCAGCCAGTCTGCACCGATCAGGTCGGCCACGTCCTGAGTCGAACGGTTGTGCGCGATCAGTTCGTGGGCGCTCGGCATGTCGATACCGTACACGTTCGGGAAGCGCACCGCAGGTGCCGCCGAGCAGAAGTAGACGTTTTTCGCGCCAGCTTCGCGGGCCATCTGGATGATCTGCTTGCAGGTGGTGCCGCGCACGATCGAGTCATCGACCAGCATGACGTTCTTGCCACGGAATTCCAGCTCGATGGCATTGAGCTTCTGGCGTACCGACTTCTTGCGCGCAGCCTGGCCCGGCATGATGAAGGTGCGACCGATGTAACGGTTCTTGACGAAACCTTCGCGGAATTTCACGCCCAGGTGATTGGCCAGCTCCAGCGCTGCGGTACGGCTGGTGTCCGGAATCGGGATGACCACGTCGATATCGTGTTCAGGGCGCTCGCGCAGGATCTTCTCGGCAAGCTTCTCGCCCATGCGCAGACGCGCCTTGTAAACCGACACGCCGTCGATGATCGAGTCCGGACGCGCCAGGTAGACGTGTTCGAAAATGCACGGGGTCAGCGACGGGTTGGTTGCGCACTGACGGGTGTGCAGCTTGCCGTCTTCAGTGATGTAGACCGCTTCACCCGGGGCCAGGTCGCGAATCAGGGTAAAACCGAGCACGTCCAGCGAAACGCTTTCCGAGGCGATCATGTACTCGACGCCTTCGTCGGTGTGTCGCTGGCCAAACACGATCGGGCGGATGCCGTGCGGATCGCGGAAACCGACGATGCCGTAACCGGTGACCATCGCCACAACGGCGTAACCACCAACGCAACGGTTGTGCACGTCGGTCACGGCGGCGAACACGTCTTCTTCGGTCGGCTGCAGCTTGCCGCGCTGGGCCAGCTCGTGGGCGAATACGTTGAGCAGCACTTCCGAATCGGAACTGGTGTTGACGTGACGCAGATCGGATTCGTAAATCTCTTTGGCCAACTGTTCAACGTTGGTCAGGTTACCGTTATGCGCCAGTGTGATGCCGTACGGCGAGTTGACGTAGAACGGCTGGGCTTCGGCCGACGTCGAGCTGCCGGCAGTCGGGTAACGGACGTGGCCGATACCCATGTGGCCGACCAGACGCTGCATGTGACGCTGCTGGAACACGTCACGCACCAGGCCATTATCCTTGCGCAGGAACAACCGGCCATCATGGCTGGTCACGATACCGGCAGCGTCCTGGCCGCGGTGCTGGAGCACGGTTAGCGCGTCATACAGCGCCTGATTGACGTTCGACTTACCGACGATACCGACGATGCCACACATGCGACGCAACCCCTACTTAATGGATCTGAACTGAACAGCACTCACTGAGGCGTTTTCGCCGTCGGCAAGAGCTGCTCCTTGAACGGAATCTCAGCGGGTACGCTGATTCCGCTGGCAAGCCACTGACTGCTCCACCCGAGTATCAGGTTTTTGGACCAGTCGGCGACCAATAGAAACTTGGGCACGAGCTGTGATTCTTTCCACCACCCGTCCTGCTGTACCGGCCCCAGGCTCAACAGCCCGACCGCCACGACCACCAGCAACACGCCACGCGCTGCGCCGAAGGCCATGCCGAGGAATCGATCGGTCCCGGACAACCCGGTGACGCGAACCAACTCGCCGATAAGATAATTGATCATTGCGCCCACGATCAGTGTGGCGACAAACATGATGGCACAGCCCGCGATCACGCGAGCCGATGGGGTTTCGATGTATCCGGCGAGGTACTCGGACAGTGAGCCACCAAACATCCAGGCAACCGCTCCTGCGATGATCCAGGTCAGCAGCGATAAAGCTTCCTTTACGAAGCCGCGGCTCAGACTGATCAAAGCGGAGATGGCGATGATTGCAACGATCGCCCAGTCAACCCAGGTAAATGGCACAGTGCAGCCTACAGACGGATAAGGCGGCGCATTTTAGCAGAGCGCATGGCTGTCGGTAAGCTGCGATTGTCAGTGCTTTTCAATCGAGGTGATAGATTTCAGCCACGTTCAGGCTGAAAACGGACAACGAAGCCCTTGAGGTTCTGCTGACGACTCAGCAGATCACGCAGACGATCGGCTTCGGCACGCTCGATCAGCGGACCGACGAACACCCGATTCTTGCCATCGGCAGAACGAATGTAGGCGTTATAACCCTGGCTGCGCAGGTTCTTCTGCAGGCTCTCGGCGCTGGCGCGGCTCGACAGACTGGCCAGTTGCACCGACCAGCTCACCGACAGACCGTTGGCATCGACGCGGCTCTGCGTGGTGTCAGGCTTGCTGGTTGCGGATGTGATCGGCTGAGCCGGCGCCGGAATCGGCTTGGCCACCGGTGGCGGCGTTGCCGGACGGGCTATCTGCGCAGGGATGGTCGGTGCTGGCGCAGCCGGTGCAGCCGGGGCCGCAGGCACCGCTTCTTCAGCGACTTCTTCGTCAGTCGGCACAGGCTCTTGCGGCAAGGCTTGCGGCTCGGGCACAGCCACCGGGTCAATTTGCACCTGCGGCATGGCCGAAGGCTGAGGCGCAGCCGGGGCCTCGACGGTCACCTGACGCTGCTCGTCCTGACGGGAAAACAGCATCGGCAGGAAGATCACCGCCAGCGCCACCAGCACCAGCGCGCCAACCATGCGCTGCTTGTACGCTTTATCCAGCAAAGCCATTTGCCGCTTCCTCCGTGGAGCGCCGGGCCAGCCATTCAAGGGCCTCGGCGACACAATAAAATGATCCGAACAACAGAATCTCGTCGTCGCTGGTTGCTATAGCGCACTGCCCATCCAGAGCGGCCGCCACGCTGGCGTAAGACGTAACCGAAGCACCAAGGTTCTGCAGCGCTGCCTCAAGCTCAACCACCGGACGCGCGCGCGGCGAATCCAGCGGCGCGACAGCCCAATGCGCGACACTAGCATTCAATTCGCCAACAACACCATCCAGATCCTTGTCCGCCAGCAGGCCGAATACCGCCAGGCGCTTGCCCGCCGGGGGCCGCGCGGCCAGACGACGGGCGAGATATTCAGCGGCATGCGGATTGTGACCAACATCAAGCAACAGGTTCAGGCGCTTGCCATTCCATTCGAATGACCGACGATCGAGGCGCCCAACCACGCGCGTCGCCTGCAACGCCGCGACAATCTGTTCGGCATTCCACGGCAAACCTGTCAGCAGATAGGCTTGCAGCGCCAGCGCGGCGTTTTCCATCGGCAGATCGAGCAGCGGCAAGTCGCGCAACTCGACCACTTGGCCCAGGGCATCGGTGCCGCGCCATTGCCAGTGTTGGTCAGTGATGCCGAGATCGAAATCGCGTCCACGCAGAAAGAATGGGCAAGCCAGTTCGTGCGCCTTGTCGAGCAGTGGTTGCGGAGGATTCAGGTCGCCACACAGAGCAGGCTTGCCCTGGCGGAAAATTCCGGCCTTCTCGAAGGCCACGGATTCGCGGGTATCGCCCAGATAATCGGCGTGATCGACGCCAATGCTGGTGACCAGCGCAATATCGGCATCGACTACATTGACGGTATCCAGACGCCCGCCCAACCCGACTTCAAGCACCACAGCGTCAAGCGCCGCCTGCTGGAACAGCCAGAACGCTGCCAGAGTGCCCATTTCGAAGTAAGTCAGGGAAGTCTCGCCGCGGCCCGCCTCGACCGCAGCAAAGGCTTCGCAGAGCTGCGCGTCAGTGGCTTCGACGCCGTCGAGCTGCACCCGCTCGTTGTAACGCAGCAGGTGCGGAGAATTGTAGACACCAACGCTCAGGCCCTGCGCACGCAGCAATGAAGCCACGAACGCGCAGGTCGAGCCCTTGCCGTTGGTGCCGGTGACCGTGATCACCCGAGGCGCCGGCTGGCCCAGCCCCATGCGGGACGCTACCTGTTGCGAACGCTCCAGGCCCATGTCGATGGCCGACGGATGCAACTGCTCAAGGTAGGCGAGCCATTCACCAAGGGTGCGCTGGGTCATACGTTGGCAGGCACCGGCGGCACCACGATCGGTTCGATCGGCGCGGCGACGAACTTCGGCGTCGGCTTGCCGGTCATCTGTGCCAGCAGGTTACCCAGACGCGGACGCAGTTCCTGACGGTGAATGATCATGTCGATCGCGCCGTGCTCCAGCAGGAACTCGCTGCGCTGGAAGCCTTCCGGCAGTTTCTCGCGCACGGTCTGCTCGATCACACGCGGGCCGGCGAAGCCGATCAGGGCTTTCGGTTCGCCGACGATGACGTCGCCAAGCATCGCCAGACTGGCGGAAACGCCGCCGTAGACCGGGTCGGTCAGTACGGAGATGAACGGAATGCCTTCTTCACGCAGACGCGCAAGCACGGCCGAAGTCTTGGCCATCTGCATCAGCGAGATCAGCGCTTCCTGCATGCGTGCACCACCGGAGGCGGCGAAGCAGATCATCGGGCAGCGGTTTTCCAGTGCGTAGTTGGCAGCGCGCACGAAGCGCTCACCGACGATGGCGCCCATGGAACCGCCCATGAAGTTGAATTCGAATGCCGAAACCACTACCGGCATGCCCAGCAGGGTACCGCTGACCGAGATCAGCGCGTCTTTTTCGCCGGTCTGCTTCTGCGCAGCGACCAGGCGGTCCTTGTACTTCTTGCCGTCGCGGAATTTCAGACGGTCAACCGGCTCCAGGTCAGCGCCCAGTTCGTTGCGGCCTTCCGGATCGAGGAAGATGTCGATGCGCGCACGTGCGCCGATGCGCATGTGGTGGTTGCACTTGGGGCAAACGTCCAGGGTCTTTTCCAGCTCCGGACGGTACAACACCGCCTCGCAGGACGGGCATTTGTGCCACAGACCTTCAGGCACCGAGCTCTTCTTGACCTCCGAGCGCATGATCGAAGGGATCAGTTTGTCTACTAACCAGTTGCTCATGCTTTCTTTCTCCAGTACCGGCGGCCCGAACGCTCTGGTTCGCAGCCCCGCGTATGCCCTTGAGCTAAATTCATGTGTGTGGCGATGGTTGCCGAACAGTGGCGGTCAGCGCGGAACATGACCTGCGTACGATTCAGCAACCCTCAGCCGCGCCTGCTTTGTGCAAGTGCATTGATGGACGGCGGCAGACTGCCAGCCGTCACATCGACGATGTATTGCCGCGCACCGCGTTGATGAATGCGCGAATCCTGTGGTGATCCTTGATGCCTTTGCTCGCTTCTACCCCGCCGCTGACATCCACCGCGTAGGGCTTGACCCGTGCTACCGCGTCGGCAACGTTCTCCGGCGTCAGGCCGCCGGCCAGAATCAGCGGTTTGCTCAAGTGTTGCGGAATCAGTGACCAGTCAAACGCCTCGCCGGTTCCACCGGGCACCCCTTCGACATAGGTGTCGAGCAGTACGCCACTGGCGCCGGGAAAGGCATCGCAGGCAGCAGCAATGTCATCACCCGCCTTGACCCGCAGCGCTTTGATGTACGGACGATGCCAGCCTTCACACTCCTCCGCACTTTCGTCGCCATGGAACTGCAGCAGATCCAGCGGCACCGCATCGAGGATTTCTCCGAGCTCGCAACGGCTGGCATTGACGAACAGCCCCACGGTGGTAACGAACGGCGGCAGCGCCTTGATGATCGCCCGCGCCTGCTGCACGTTCACCGCTCGCGGACTCTTGGCGTAAAACACCAGGCCGATCGCGTCGGCACCAGCTTCGACGGCGGCCAGCGCATCTTCGATGCGGGTAATGCCGCAGATCTTGCTGCGAACGGCTGACATGTCAGGAAAACCTCAAGGCAAAATCCGAAAACGTCCCGGATGGTAACAAAAGCGTTCGAGGGCGTCAGCCGTCAAGTTCGGAGAAACCCGTAAGGAAATGTGGCCCGATAAAGCGCTCGGGCAACGGAAATTCGTCGTGGTACTCGACCTGCACCAGATACAACCCGTAGGGATGCGCCGTGACCCCGCCGGAGCGACGCTCGCGACTTTCCAGCACTTCCTTCATCCACTCCACCGGACGCTCACCGGCACCGATGGTCATCAGCACACCAGCGATATTGCGCACCATGTGATGCAGGAACGCGTTGGCACGAATGTCGAGCACGATCATCTTGCCGTGACGGGTCACGCGCAGGTGATGCATCTTCTTGATCGGCGACTTTGCCTGGCACTGACCGGCCCGGAACGCGCTGAAATCGTGGGTACCGATCAGGTACTGCGCGGCCTCGGCCATGCGCTCGGCGTCGAGCGGACGGTGATTCCAGGTGATTTCTTCATTGAGGTGCGCCGGGCGGATCTGATCGTTGTAGATCACATAGCGATAACGCCGGGCAATGGCTTTGAAGCGCGCATGAAAATGCGCCGGCATGACCCTGGCCCAACTGACGCTGATGTCGTGGGGCAGATTGATGTTGGCGCCCATGACCCAGGCTTTCAGCGAGCGATCAACCTGGGTGTCAAAGTGCACCACTTGGCCGCAGGCATGCACGCCGGCATCGGTACGCCCGGCGCATTGCAGGGAAACCGGCGAATTGGCGACTTTCGACAGGGCTTTTTCAAGCTCTTCCTGCACCGTCGCCACTCCGGTCAGCTGCCGTTGCCAGCCGCTGTAGCGCGAGCCTTTGTACTCAACGCCCAGCGCGACGCGGTAAAAGCCGTCGGGCGCCATTTCGGCGACCGGGTTATCTATGTTTGCCAAGGTGGGACAGCCTGCTGATTTGCAAAGGCGGGCATTATAAGGCGGTGGGCCGGGGATGCCAGAGTTCTCTATCGGCAGTACCGCCCCCTTCGCGAGCAGGCTCGCTCCCACATTTGCAATGCGCCCCCCTGTGGGAGCGAGCCTGCTCGCGAAAGCAATCGATCAAACACCGCCGAATCCGACACAAACAAAAACGGCAGCCCCACCGGGCTGCCGCTTGTTGTTTACCGCTGAACTTACGCCAGGTTGGAAAGCATTTCCTTGGCCTCGCCCCGCTGCTTCTCGTCACCCTCGGTCAACACTTCGTTGAGGATGTCACGCGCACCGTCAGCGTCGCCCATGTCGATGTAAGCCTGGGCCAGATCGAGTTTGGTCGCTGCTTCGTCGGTGCCGGCGAGAAAGTCGAAATCGTCTTCGCCCAGATCATCGCCCAACGCAGCGTCCGCTTCGGTGAAGCTCGGCTCGGCCATGCTTTGCGACAGGCGATCCAGCTCGGCATTGACGTCGTCGAGCTCGGCCGCGAAAGCATCCGGCTCGGCGGCTGGGTTGGTGTCCATTTCGTCGGCCAGCGACAGGTCGAAATCGGCTGGCAGCTCCAGGTCGTCCTGCGGCACGTCAGCAACTACCGGCGTCTCGACCGGTGGCAAGTCCTTCACGCCGTCGTCCAGATCCAGCAGGAAGTCATCTTCAGCCAACGTGGCCGGCGATGGTTCGGCGCCCAGATCCATGTCCAGATCGAAGTCCGACAGATCGTCGAGATTGTCTTTCATCTCGGTCTGCTCTTGCAGCACCGAAGCGAAGCTCAGATCGTCTTCGGCAGGAAACGCGTCTAGCTCGACAGGCGCTTCTGGCTCGACCGCTGGCGCAGGATCGACCGGGGTGATGTTGTCGAGGTCGTCCAGGCTCAAATCGAACGCGGTGTCGAGATCGTCAGCGGCAGCCTCGGGCGCTTGCGGCTCGTCTTGCAGCAATTCCTTGACGTACTGCGCGTCCAGTTCGGCAGCGACGGCGGCAGCTGCCAGCCCACCGGCAGCGATCACAGCCATGGCCGGGAAGCGGCTTTTCAGCGCTTCGACCTTGGCGAAGTTATCGCCATTGGCCACCAGTTGACGCTCTTGCGCAACGAACGCATCGCGGTCGCCCTGCTGACCGTAGACTTCCATCAGCTTCAGGCGCAGATCGCTGCGTTCCGGCTCAAGGCTGACGCCCTCTTCCAGCAGCGCAGCGGCCTGATTAAGGCGGCCGGCATTGATGTGCGATTGCGCTTTGTCGAGCACATCATCAGAGCGTTCGCCGGCCGGGGCCACCAGTGGTGCGGCAATCGGCGCAGCCATCACCACCGGAGTGACGACCGGTGCAGGGGCTGGCGCAGGTGCCGGAGCTGGCGTGTTGAGCTTGACGCTGGCTGCCGGGGTTTCCAGGCCGGAGAAGCTGCTTTCCGGCAGATCCTGCTCAGCGGAGAACTCTTGCTCTTCAGCCAGAGCGCGGGCCATGCGCAGGTGCTTTTCGGCTTCCTGCTGGGCTTTGCGACGGCGCGCCAGCAGCAACAGCAGAAGCAGCAGAACCACCGCACCGCCGCCGATCAGGCCGAGCAGAATCGGATTGGTCAGCAGTTCATTGAAGGCTTTGTCGTCATCGGCGGCAGCAGGCGTGGTTTCGACCACCGGCTCGACGACCGGCTCAACCGGGGTTTCCGCTGGCGGCGCGATGGCTGACTCTGGAGTCGGTGAAGCCGCTGCGGCGTCGGCCGGAGTGGCTGGCGGGGTCGCCGCCAGTTCGGCAGTGATCGCCGGCACCGGCGGCACAGCAGCAGTGGCGCCAGGCGCAGCGCCGGCGCCGTCGGCCTGCATCTTCGCCAGTTGATTGTTCTTCAGCTCGATCAGCTTTTGCAGCTTGTCCAACTGGCTCTGCAGATCAGCCATGCGGCTTTTCAGTTCCTCGTTGTCACGACGGGTCGTGTCGAGGTTTTCCTGAGTGATTGCCAGTTTGTTGCTCAGCGCCTTGGCGTCGCCGGCCGGGCCTTTCGCACCGGGCTTGGCGCTTTCCGCCGAGACCAGGCTCAGATTGTCCTGGGTGTTGGCCGCTGCACCGGTATTGCCACGGCCACGATTGGTCGCATCCAGCTGCTGCTGACCGGTGCCAGGCTTGCCTACGTAACGACGGCCCTGGCGCCAGGCTTCGTTCTGCGCCGCCACTTCAGCAATGGCAGCCGACTGCGGCAGCGCTGTGCTTTGTACCGGGTCCGGCAGACGCAGCACCTGGCCGGTTTTCAGACGGTTGATGTTGCCGTCGATAAAGGCATTCGGATTGAGCGCCTGAATCGCCAGCATGGTCTGCTGCACCGAGCCGCCGTTGCGCGCCTTCGCGGCGATTTCCCACAGGGTATCGCGCGGCGTGGTGGTGTATTGATTGCGATGGGTGGCGCCAGTGGTGGGCGCAGTGATGGTCTGCGACGGCGCCGGTTGCGCGGCGGCGTCTGCGGTCTGCGGCGAGAACTTCGACGGATCGAGCAGCACGCTGTAATCACGCAGCAGGCGGCCATTGGGCCACATCACCTGCACGAGGAACTTCACCATCGGTTCCGACAGCGGTTGGCTCGAGGTCACGCGCAACACGCTTTTGCCGCTGGCGTTGAGTACCGGGGTGAACGTCAGGTCATTGAGAAAAGCCTGACGATCAACGCCAGCCTTGGCGAAATCTTCAGGGGAAGCCAGGCTCGGCACCACCTCGGCGGCGGTGAGATCCTTGACGTCGAGCAGCTCGATTTCAGCCACCAACGGCTGGTTCAGGGTCGACTTCAGGGTCAGCTCCCCGAGCCCGAGGGCATGCGCCATACCGGAGGACAGCGCCGAGGCGGCCGCTATTGCTAACACCAGTTTGCGAACTTGAACCATAGCCTCATCCTTTGTTTGAACGTTCCTCGGCCAGCGAGAAGCTTTTGAATACCGCTGCCGTAAGGCATTGCGCGCGACGACGGGGGTCGCCGCGCGCGATCATTTCTGTGCTGCCCCGGAAAGTCCCGGAGGGTGACTCGTCATCGACGCGCTTCGGGCAAGCATAGCGCTCACCTAGAATCAGTCGACAAATTGTTGCCAAGTATCTTTTACAGCAGGTCTTTTATCAACAACTCAGCCAGTTGCACGGCGTTGAGAGCCGCGCCTTTGCGTACGTTATCTGACGTCAGCCAAAGATTTAGTTCCGCCGGGTCGTCGACGCCCGTCCGCACGCGGCCTACGTAGACCACGTCCTGCCCCACCGCATCGCCGACGGCGGTCGGATAATCGCCAGCCTCGACCAGCTCGATGCCCGGTGCGGCCTCAAGCGCTGCGTTGACCTTTTCCAGGTCGACAGCGCTGCTTGACTGCAAGGTCACGCTAAAGCTATCGCCAAAAAACACCGGGGCTTGAACGCAAGTGGCAGAAATCTTCAATAAAGGTTTTGCCAGAACCTGGCGCAGCTCTCGAACCAATCGTTTTTCCAGCAGCGTGTGGCCCTGCGCATCCGGCGTACCGACTTGTGCCAGCAGGTTGAAGGCCATCTGCCGGTCGAAGAACGTCGGTTCCAGCGGACGCATGTTGAGCAGCTCGGCGGTCTGCCGCGCGAGCTCGGTGACCGCCTCGCGGCCTTGTGCCGAAACGGCCAGATTGGCGGTGACGTTGACGTATTGCAGATCGAGCAGATCGAGCAACGGCGCCAGCACCACCGCAAGCGTCGTCGCAGACGGGCTTGGGCTGCTGACCTGGAATGGGCTTTTCAGACTGGCGAGAATATCGGCATTGGCCTCGGGCACCACTTGTGGCGCCTGATCGGTGGGCAAGGCGCCGGACAAGTCGATCAACGAGCAACCGGCAGCATGGGCGCGAGCGGCGTAGCTCAGCGACACAGCAGCGCCGGCGGCGAAGAACACCAGTCTGACCTTGCTGAAATCGAACTCGTCGACCTCGCGCACGCGTACGTTTTTGTTGCGGAAAAGCACCGAGCTGCCGGCCGATTCACTGCTGGCCAACAGGTGCAGGTTGCCGACCGGGAAGTCGCGTTCTTCGAGAATCTGTACGAGGGTTTCGCCGACAGTACCGGTGGCGCCGATAACGGCGATATCGAAAGTCTGGGTCATGGAGCTACCTCTGGCAAAACGGGGGGAGCGGCACTTTACCGGGTGGGTGGCGCACAGGCAATTTCTGCAGGATTTGCGGCGGCTGGACCGGCCCTTTCGCGAGCAGGCTCGCTCCCACAGGGACCGCATTTCAATGTGGGAGCGAGCCTGCTCGCGAAAAAGGCAGTACAGACACCGGAGAAATCCTTGGCATAAAAAAACCCGCACCTCTCACAAGGCACGGGCTTCTTCAATGCTTCAAGCGATCAACGCTCGAGCAGGATCCGCAGCATGCGGCGCAGCGGTTCGGCCGCGCCCCACAGCAGCTGGTCGCCGACGGTGAAGGCACCGACGAATTGCGAGCCCATGTTCAGCTTGCGCAGACGACCGACCGGTACATTCAGGGTGCCGGTGACCTTGGTCGGGCTCAGCTCCTGCATGCTGATCTCGCGGTTGTTCGGTACCAGCTTGACCCAAGGGTTGTGCTGGCTGATCAGCCCTTCGATATCGGCGATCGGTACGTCTTTGTTCAGCTTGATGGTCAGCGCCTGGCTGTGGCAGCGCATAGCGCCGATGCGCACGCAGATGCCGTCGACCGGAATTGGGCTCTTGAAGCGACCGAGGATCTTGTTGGTCTCGGCCTGGGCCTTCCACTCTTCGCGGCTCTGGCCGTTCGGCAGCTCCTTGTCGATCCATGGGATCAGGCTGCCGGCCAGCGGTACACCGAAGTTTTCGGTCGGGTACGCGTCGCTGCGCATGGCTTCGGCCACGCGACGGTCGATGTCGAGGATCGCGCTGGCCGGATCGGCCAGTTGATCGGCGACAGCGGCGTGGGTCGCGCCCATCTGCTTGATCAGTTCACGCATGTTCTGCGCGCCGGCACCGGAGGCCGCCTGATAGGTCATGGCGCTCATCCACTCGACCAGACCGGCCTCGAACAGACCGCCCAGGCCCATCAGCATCAGGCTGACGGTGCAGTTGCCGCCGATGTAGTTCTTGGTGCCCGCGTCCAGCTGCTGGTCGATGACCTTGCGGTTGACCGGATCGAGAATGATCACCGCGTCATCGTTCATACGCAGGCTCGACGCCGCGTCGATCCAGTAACCCTGCCAGCCGGCTTCGCGCAGCTTGGGAAATACTTCGCTGGTGTAGTCGCCGCCCTGGCAGGTCAGGATCACGTCGAGGGTCTTCAGCTCGTCAATGCTGTAAGCGTCCTTGAGCGGAGCAATGTCCTTGCCCACGGACGGGCCTTGGCCACCGACATTGGACGTGGTGAAAAACACCGGCTCGATAAGATCGAAATCCTGCTCTTCCAGCATCCGCTGCATGAGCACGGAACCGACCATCCCGCGCCAACCGATCAGACCTACACGTTTCATCGCAACTACACCTTCTTGAAAAGTGGGCCGCTGCTTTGTATTGAATTTCGCAGCGGGCCCGAGAGATTACAGATTCCGCAGCGCGGCGACTACTGCGTCGCCCATTTCCTGCGTACCGACTTTGGTACAACCGGCCGAGTGGATGTCGCCAGTGCGCAAGCCCTGATCGAGCACGACACTGACGGCTTTTTCGATGGCATCGGCAGCGTCATGCAGATTGAAGCTGTAACGCAGCATCATCGATACCGACAGGATCGTCGCCAGCGGGTTGGCAATGCCTTTGCCAGCAATGTCCGGCGCCGAACCATGGCACGGCTCGTACATGCCCTTGTTGTTGGAATCCAGCGAGGCCGACGGCAGCATGCCGATCGAACCGGTGAGCATCGACGCTTCGTCAGACAGGATGTCGCCGAACATGTTGTCGGTGACGATCACGTCGAACTGCTTGGGTGCGCGCACCAACTGCATGGCGGCGTTATCGACGTACATGTGGCTCAGTTCGACTTCCGGGTAATCCTTGGCCACTTGCTCGACCACTTCGCGCCACAACTGGCTGGATGCCAGGACGTTGGCCTTGTCCACCGAGCAGAGCTTCTTGCCACGAACCATGGCCATGTCGAAACCGACACGGGCGATGCGGCGGATTTCGCTTTCGCTGTACGGCAGCGTGTCGTAGGACTGACGCTCGCCGTTGTCCAGCGTACGGGTGCCACGCGGCGCGCCGAAGTAAATGCCGCCGGTCAGCTCACGGACAATGAGGATGTCCAGACCGGCAACGATTTCCGGTTTCAGGCTCGACGCGTCGGCCAGTTGCGGATAGAGGATCGCCGGGCGCAGGTTGCCGAACAGGCCCAGTTGCGCGCGGATTTTCAGCAGACCGCGCTCAGGGCGGATGTCACGCTCGATGGTGTCCCATTTCGGGCCACCGACCGCGCCCAGCAGCACGGCGTCGGCAGCGCGGGCGCGATCAAGGGTTTCGTCGGCCAGCGGCACGCCATGCTTGTCGATGGCCGCGCCGCCGATCACGTCGTGGCTCAGCTCGAAGCCCAGGCTGTACTTGTCATTGGCCAATTCCAGCACCTTGACCGCTTCGGCCATGATTTCCGGACCAATACCGTCACCCGGGAGAATCAGAATTTGCTTGCTCATGCTTTCCTCGTGTCTTCAAGCGGTGCGCCAGTGAACGGCGCGCCGGGAAAAATTCCTATCGCTCGGCCATCAGCACGATCACATCGGTACTGAACGAGCCGTCGGCATCTATCTCAAAATACTCACGCACTTCGTTGCCCATCGACTGCTGCAACTGGCGGATCGCCGCGCGCATCACGTCAGGTGTGCGCATGCGCTCGACCCAACTGCTGTACTCCAGACGCAGGCGCTGACGGGTGGTGCTGCGCACATGCAGACCGGCCTCGCTGACCTGGCGCAGCCACTCGGCGGCGGAGTAGTCGCGGACATGGCTGGTGTCGCGCAGCACTTCGACGCTTTGCAGGTAAGTGTCGAACAACGCACTGCCCGGTGACAACACGTCAACGAAAGCCGCCACCCCGCCCGGCTTCAGCACCCGGCGCACTTCGCGCAAGGCCAGACCGAGGTCGCTCCAGTGATGCGCCGAATAGCGGCTGAACACAAAATCGAACTCGCCATCGGCGAACGGCAAGCGCTCGGCAGCACCGTTGACGGTAATGATATTGCTCAAGCCGCGATCGACGGCAGCGCCGGCAACCACATCAAGCATTTGCTGCGACAGGTCGTAAGCCACCACCTCCTTGACCAATGGAGCGACATGGAAACTGACATGGCCTGCGCCGCAACCCAAGTCCAGCAAACGAGCCTCGCCCTGCCCGGCCAGCTCAGCCTGTAGCAATGCGAATTCGGTGCCTTGAGCGTGAACGGCGCTGCTCAGGTAGGCGGCGGCCTGTTCACCGAATTGCTTTTGTACGACCTGAGTGTGTTGGGCGGTGCTGGTCATGGGCACATCCTGGTATCTATGTTGTTTGCGCTGCCGTCTTCGCGAGCAGGCTCGCTCCCACAGGGGAATGCATTCCAAGGTGGGAGCGAGCCTGCTCGCGAAGAGGCCCGCCCTGACTACATCAATCCCGAATCAAGCGTCGCGAAACAACCACGGCTGACTAACCCGATGCTTGGCTTCGAACGTCGCAATCGCATCGCCGTCCTGCAAGGTCAGGCCGATATCGTCCAGACCGTTGAGCAGGCAGTGCTTGCGGAACGCATCGATCTCGAAGCTGTACACCTTGCCATCCGGGCGGGTCACGGTCTGCGCCTGCAAGTCGATCTGCAATTGATAACCCGGCTCGGCTTCAACTTGCTTAAACAGTTCATCAACTTCTGCATCGCTGAGAATGATCGGCAGCAGGCCGTTCTTGAAACTGTTGTTGAAGAAGATGTCGGCGTAACTCGGCGCGATGATGCTGCGGAAACCGTACTCTTCCAGCGCCCACGGCGCGTGTTCACGGCTCGAGCCGCAGCCGAAGTTCTCGCGGGCGAGCAATACGCTGGCACCCTGATAACGCTCGGCGTTGAGGACGAAATCCTTGTTCAACGGGCGCTTGGAGTTGTCCTGATACGGCTGGCCGACATCCAGATAACGCCACTCGTCGAACAGGTTCGGACCGAAACCGGTGCGCTTGATCGACTTCAAGAACTGCTTGGGAATGATCTGATCGGTGTCGACGTTGGCACGATCCAGAGGCGCGACAAGACCAGTGTGCTGAGTAAATGCCTTCATCTTTACTGTGCTCCTTGGATCAATTCACGAACGTCGATGAAACGGCCGTTCACCGCTGCCGCCGCCGCCATGGCCGGGCTGACCAGGTGGGTACGGCCACCGGCGCCCTGACGGCCTTCGAAATTACGGTTGGAAGTCGAGGCGCAATGCTCGCCGGACTCCAAACGGTCCGGGTTCATCGCCAGGCACATGGAGCAACCCGGCTCGCGCCATTCGAAACCGGCCTCGAGGAAAATCTTGTCCAGCCCTTCGGCTTCAGCCTGCGCCTTGACCAGACCCGAGCCCGGCACGACGATCGCCTGCTTGATGGTCGAGGCGACCTTGCGGCCCTTGGCGATCACCGCAGCAGCGCGCAAGTCTTCGATGCGCGAGTTGGTGCAGGAACCGATGAATACGCGATCAAGCTGAATGTCGGTGATCGCCTGATTGGCGGTCAGACCCATGTATTTCAAGGCGCGAACGATCGAGTCACGCTTGACCAGATCCATTTCCTTGGCCGGGTCCGGCACGTTCTGATCCACGGCCAAAACCATCTCAGGCGAAGTGCCCCAGCTGACTTGCGGCTTGATCTGCGCGGCGTCCAACTCGACCACGGTGTCGAATTTGGCATCGGCGTCGGAGACCAGGTCTTTCCAGGCTTCGACGGCCATGTCCCACTGCTCGCCCTTCGGCGCGAATGGACGACCTTTGACGTAGTCGATGGTCTTCTGATCTGCCGCCACCAGGCCGACGCGGGCGCCGGCTTCGATGGACATGTTGCAGATGGTCATGCGGCCTTCGACGGACAGATCGCGGATCGCGCTGCCGGCAAACTCGATGGCATGGCCGTTACCGCCGGCGGTGCCGATCTTGCCGATCACCGCAAGGACGATGTCCTTGGCGGTCACGCCGAACGGCAATTGGCCTTCGACGCGCACCAGCATGTTTTTCATTTTTTTGGCGACCAGGCACTGGGTGGCGAGCACGTGCTCGACCTCGGAGGTGCCGATGCCGTGGGCCAACGCACCGAATGCGCCGTGGGTCGAAGTGTGCGAGTCACCGCAGACCACGGTCATGCCCGGCAAGGTCGCGCCCTGCTCCGGACTGATCACGTGAACGATGCCCTGACGCACGTCGTTCATCTTGAATTCGACGATGCCGTATTCATCGCAGTTGTCGTCGAGGGTCTGCACCTGCAAACGCGAAACCTGATCGGCAATGGCTTCGATGCCGCCCTTACGCTCAGGGGTGGTCGGTACGTTGTGATCCGGGGTCGCAATGTTGGCATCGATGCGCCAAGGCTTGCGCCCGGCCAGACGCAAGCCTTCGAAAGCTTGCGGCGAAGTCACTTCGTGGATGATGTGACGATCGATATAGATCAGCGCCGAGCCATCGTCGCGCTGCTTGACCAAATGCGAATCCCAGAGCTTGTCGTAGAGCGTTTTGCCGGCCATCAGACGGTTCCTCATCAGCTTGTTTCTATGCCCTGGGCTTATCAATAACCCTTTGGCTTGTGAGGCCGATCCTATGGGGTTAGATTAAATAACTCAAATTCATATTTTTTATGCTTTGGATAACCAACTGGAATGCGACATGGACTTGGCTAACCTCAACGCTTTTATTGCCATCGCCGAGACCGGCAGCTTCTCCGGCGCTGGCGAACGCCTTCATCTGACCCAACCGGCGATCAGCAAGCGCATCGCCGGTCTTGAGCAGCAATTGAAGGTGCGCCTGTTCGACCGCTTGGGCCGCGAAGTCGGCCTGACCGAGGCCGGGCGCGCCCTGCTGCCACGGGCTTATCAGATTCTCAATGTGCTCGACGACACCCGCCGCGCCCTGACCAACCTGACCGGCGAGGTCAGCGGCCGCCTGACCCTGGCCACCAGTCACCACATCGGCCTGCATCGCTTGCCGCCTCTATTAAGGGAGTTCACCCGCCGCTACCCACAGGTTGCGCTGGATATTCAGTTCCTTGATTCGGAAGTGGCCTACGAGGAAATTCTCCACGGCCGCGCAGAACTGGCGGTCATCACCCTCGCGCCAGAGCCGCATACCCTGGTCAAAGCTACGCCGGTATGGGACGACCCGCTGGATTTCGTCGTCGCCCCGGAACACTCACTGATCAACAACGGCGCCGTCAGTCTGGCGGACATCGCCGGCCATCCGGCGGTTTTCCCCGGCGGCAACACGTTTACCCACCACATCGTCCAGCGTTTGTTCGAAGCTCAGGGCCTGACGCCGAACATCGCCATGAGCACCAACTATCTGGAAACCATCAAGATGATGGTCTCCATCGGCCTGGCCTGGAGCGTGCTGCCGCGCACGATGCTCGACGAACAAGTGGCAAGCATCGCATTGCCGGGCATACAGCTCACTCGCCAGCTAGGCTATATCTTGCACACCGAACGGACGCTATCGAATGCAGCACGCGCCTTCATGGCCCTGCTGGATGCACAAATCGATCGGCCAGGGATCCCGGCCTGACTTGTGCTACTCCTATAGAGCCGCTCCTGTGCCTAACGCCACTCAGCTCAAGGCCCGCTGACAATGCCGAAATCTGTTGACCGAACTCCGCCGATGCCGCGAATCCAGGCTGTCGATCCGCGCCATTCCGAGCAGAGCTGGGAAAGCGCGCCGCAATTGCTCGCCGCGCTCAACGGCGCGCGG
The DNA here is from genome assembly GCF_030687105.1 of Pseudomonas sp. FP1762. NCBI lineage: Bacteria > Pseudomonadati > Pseudomonadota > Gammaproteobacteria > Pseudomonadales > Pseudomonadaceae > Pseudomonas > Pseudomonas sp. FP1762. The sequence continues at coordinate 2,195,001 of NZ_CP117458.1, read as the reverse complement.
CTCGGTGCCTGGTATTGGGACATCGAACGTGGGCAGATCAGCTGGTCACGGGGCACTCAGGCGTTATTCGGTTTCGATCCACGGCAGCCATTACCTGCCGACCTGGAATACCTCGACCTGTTGCCGCCGGAAGACCGCGCGAAAACCGTGCGCGCCTTCCACGCGGTGATCGCCGGCGCCCCGCTGGAGCAGGCGATGCATCACCGTATTCGCTGGCCCGACGGCAGCCTGCACTGGCTGGAGATCAGCGGCAGCCTGCTGCCGGACAAGAACGGCCGGCCCCGAATGATCGGGGTGATTCGCGAAATCACCCACCAACGCCAGCGCGAGCAGGCCCTGAGCAGCTCGGAGAAACGTTTCGCGACACTTTTCCACCTGTGCCCGAACATGGTTCTGCTGACCCGTCAGGATGACGGTCTGATCAGCGAGGCCAACCAGTATTTCGAAAGCCTGTTCGGCTGGCCGGTGCAAAGCGCGATCGGCCGCACCACCCTGGAACTGGGCTTGTGGGTGCACCCCGAGCAACGCGCCGAACTGGTGAAGAAAACCAAAGCCAAGGGCGAGCTGATCAGCATGGAAGTGCAGTTTCGCGCCAGCAATGGCCAAGTGCACGACGGCATCCTCAGCGCGCAGAAGGTCGAGCTCGAAGGCCAGCCCTATCTGCTCAGCACGTTCCTCGACACCACCGAACGCAAAGCCGCCGAACTGGCCTTGAAGGACAGCCAGGAACGCCTCGACCTGGCGCTGGACTCGGCGCAACTCGGCACCTGGGACTGGCACATCCCCAGCGGCATGCTTTACGGCTCGGCGCGCGCTGCGCAATTGCACGGGCTGGAGCCGATTCCATTCCATGAATCATTCGAGGAGTTTTTCGAAGGCGTGCCGGGCGAGGAACGCGACAGCATGCGCGACGCCTACCGCAGCCTGCGCGAAGGCCCCGCCGGCAATTATCAACTGACCTATCGCGTGCAATTGCCCGACGGCAGCTCGCGCTATCTGGAAAGCCGCGCGCGACTCTATCGCGACGACAACGGCGCACCGCTGCGCATGGCCGGCACGTTGCTGGACATCACCGATCAGGTCGAGCGCGAGCAGCGGCTGGTAGCCTCGGAAGAGAAATTCGCCACGCTGTTTCAGGTCAGCCCCGATCCGATCTGCGTGACGCGCCAGGAAACCGGGGAATTCATCGAGATCAATTCGAGCTTCAGCCAGACCTTTGGCTGGAGCGCCGCCGATGTGATTGGCCACACCGCCGAGGAAATCGGCCTGTGGGACGCCTCGGCGAAGAGCCTGCAACGCATCGAACGGGTGATTCGCGAACAAGGCCTGAGCAACGTGGCCATTCTCGTCCAGCACAAGGACGGCCAGTCGCTGACCTGCGTGATTTCCAGCCGGCAGATCAGCGTCGGCGACCAGCCGTGCATCGTCACCACCCTGCGCGACATCACCCAGCAACAACGCTCGGAAGCAGCGCTGAAGGCCAGCGAAGAAAAATTCGCCAAGGCGTTTCACTCCAGCCCCGACGCCATCACCATCACCGAGCGCGACACCGGGCGTTATCTGGAGGTCAACGACGGCTTCTGTCGCCTCACCGGCTATCGCGCCGACGAAGTGGTGGGCAAAACCGTTTATCAGGTGGGGATCTGGGCCGAAGAGAAACAGCGCTCGACCTTACTCGCCGAGTTACAGATCAAGGGCCGCGTGCATCATCAGGAAATGCTCGGGCGCAACAAGCGCGGCGAATTGCTCACGGTGGAAGTCTCGGTCGAGCCGATCACCCTCAATGAAACCGCGTGCCTGCTGCTGACCGCGCGCGATGTCAGCCTGTTGAAGAACGCCGAAGCGCAGATTCGTCACCTGGCCTATCACGACCCGCTGACCAACCTGCCCAACCGCGCCCTGCTGATGGATCGCCTGAGTCAGCAGATCGCCCTGCTCAAGCGCCACAATCTGCGCGGCGCCTTGCTGTTTCTCGACCTCGACCACTTCAAGCACATCAACGATTCCCTCGGTCACCCGGTCGGCGACACCGTGCTGAAAATCATCACCGCGCGGCTCGAAGCCAGCGTGCGCATGGAAGACACGGTAGCTCGCCTCGGTGGCGATGAGTTCGTGGTGTTGCTCAGCGGCCTCGAAGGTTCGCGCAGTGAAGTCAGCGAACAAGTGCGCGCGCTGGCCGACACCATTCGCGAATTGCTTTCGGAGCCGATGTTCCTCGATGGCCAGCGCCTGCAAGTGACGCCGAGCATTGGCGTGGCGCTGATTCCCGATCACGGCTCGACCCCGACCGACCTGCTCAAACGCGCCGACATCGCGCTGTACCGGGCCAAGGATTCCGGGCGCAACACCACGCAGATGTATCACAACACCATGCAGAAAGCGGCCAGCGAACGCCTGCGCATGGAGACCGACCTCCGCCTGGCGCTGTCGCGCGGCGAGTTCAACGTGCATTTTCAGCCACAGGTCGATGCCCGCGACAACCGCATCATCGGCGCCGAAGCCCTGGTGCGCTGGAACCATCCCGAACTTGGTGCGCAATCGCCCACCGAGTTCATCAAGGTGCTGGAAGATAGCGGCCTGATTCTCGAAGTCGGCACCTGGATCCTCGATGAAGCCTGTAACGCCTTCAAACAATTGATCGCGTTGAAACTCGTTGACCCGCTGAACTTCAGCCTGTGCGTGAACATCAGCCCGAGGCAGTTCCGCCAGAACGATTTCGTCGAACGCATCGAACACAGCATGACCAGCCACGGCCTGCCCTGCTCGCTACTGAAACTGGAAATCACCGAAGGCATAGTCATTCAGAATCTGGAAGACACCATCAGCAAAATGCGCCGCCTGAAAAAGCTCGGCGTGAGCTTCGCCATGGACGATTTCGGCACCGGTTATTCATCGCTGACGTATTTGAAGCGGCTACCGGTAGACACCCTGAAGATCGACCAGTCGTTCATCCGCGATGCAACCACTGACTCCAATGTCGCGGAGATCATTCGCGCAATTGTCGCGATGGCGCGCAGCCTTGAGCTGGAAGTCATTGCCGAAGGCGTGGAGACGCCCGCGCAACTGGCATTTTTACAGGGGCTGGAATGCCATTTGTATCAGGGCTATCTGCATAGCCGGCCGGTGGGGTTGGAGGATCTGAAAAAACTGCTGCCCTGAACCGGCCGCTGCACAGACTGGCAACAGAGCAACAATTGCCACGCTTTGCCTCAGCCTGTAGGGTCGCGTTTTTTGCGCCGCTTCGAGATCAACCATGCAGGATGCATCCCTTCCTCGCCCGGCCCTGCTGGGCATCGACCTTGGCACCACCAACAGCCTGATCGCCGTCTGGCGTGAAGGCCGCGCCGAACTGATCCGCAACGCCCTCGGCGATGTGCTGACACCGTCGGTGGTCAGCCTTGATGAAGACGACACGATTCTGGTCGGCAAAGCCGCCCGCGCCCGCCTGACCACGCACCCGGAACGCACTGCCGCCGCGTTCAAGCGCTTCATGGGCAGCGACAGGCAAATCCAGCTCGGCTCTTGCCAGTTCAGCCCGGAAGAGTTGTCGGCGCTGGTGCTTGGCTCCCTCAAGCAAGACGCGGAAGCCTTTCTCGGCCAGGCGGTCACAGAAGCGGTCATTTCCGTACCGGCATATTTCAGTGACGAGCAGCGCAAGCGTACCTTGTTCGCCGCCGAACTGGCCGGGCTGTCCGTGACGCGCCTGATCAACGAACCGACCGCTGCCGCCATGGCGTACGGCCTGCACGAACAGAAGTTCGAACGCACGCTGATTTTCGATCTCGGCGGCGGCACGTTCGACGTCACCGTGCTCGAATACGCATTGCCGCTGATCGAAGTGCACGCCTCCACTGGCGACAACTTTCTTGGCGGCGAAGACTTCACCGCAGCCCTGTTGCAGGCCTGCCTGAAAAATTGGCAACTCACCCCCTCAACGATCGATGCACAAGCCATGGCCAGCCTCGGTGATGCCCTCGAACAGCTGAAATGCAAACTCGGCGAAGGCGCGCAGCAGTTGAGCTGGCGGCATGCCGAGCAGACATTCGAATGGGAACTGGATGAAGCCGCTGCAGTGAAAATATGGGAGCCGTTGCTGGCCCGCTTGCGCGCGCCAATCGAACAGGCTCTGCGCGATGCCCGACTGAAACCGCGCGACCTCGACAGCCTGGTGCTGGTCGGTGGCGCCACGCGCATGCCGGCGGTACAGCAAATGGTCGCCACGTTGTTTGGACGCCTGCCTTATCGGCATCTTGATCCAGACACTATCGTGGCGCTGGGGGCGGCGACGCAGGCGGCATGCAAGGCGCGGGACGGTGCGGTCGAGGAATTGATTCTGACGGATGTCTGTCCGTATACGCTGGGGATTTCGACCAATCGTGGCGAAGGCGTCAGTGGCGCGTTCTCGCCGATCATCGAGCGCAACACGGTGATTCCAACGTCACGGGTGCAGCGTTACTCGACGACGTTTGCACAACAGACTGAAATCCGTATCGCCGTTTACCAAGGGGAACGCCCGTGGGTACGCGACAATATTTTCATCGATTCTTTCGACATCCAGTTCACCCCTAGTGAGCAGCTGCAGAGCCTCGATGTGCGTTTCAGTTATGACATCAACGGCCTGCTGGAAGTAGACGTCACGCTTCTGGAAACCGGCGAACGTTACGGCCACAGCATCGACCGCAGCCCGACCGGACTGGATGAACAGGCGCGCAGAGACAGCCATGCCCGGCTCGCGACGCTCAAAGTCCACCCTCGCGACGCCCTGCCCAACCGCACCCTGCTCGCACGACTGGAGCGAGCATGGATGCAAACTCTGGGCGACGAGCGTGCGCGCATTGCCGAGTGGATGGACACCTTCAACACCGTGCTTGCCGGCCAGCAAGCCAGCGAAATCGCCAGCCACCGCTCAGCGCTGAATGAGGCGCTGGACCAGATGCGTCTTTAACCGTTCAGTTGCCGTAAAGCAGCCTGCAACCCGCCGGACAACATATCTGCCCCACTGTCCGGCGGCACGCCATAGCGGTTAGGCAGTTTGTCTCCCGGAAAGCCGAACAACACCAGCGGCAGGAATGGCAGAAACGGCGACAATCCCAGAAATATCAGCAGTGTCGGTATGCCCCGGCCCATATCGTGCAACCGCCGTAGAACTGCCGCGAACAACAGCAGCACGCCAAGCAAAAAGATGACCATCCCGCCAATCGTCGTGCCCGTTATCAGCCCGGCTATTGGGGTTACCACTACGCATCCCAGGACCTGAGCGATAAAAGCTCTGCGCCCCAGCCGTGATCCGAGGCGCCAGAAAGCTTTCGCTGGTACTGGCTGGACATCACTGTTGGCTAACAGCAACCGCTCCGACCACGACAGCAACGCGCACAGTGCCAAGCGCAAACCGACGCTGTTCTGCACGTCATCCTTACCCTGCTGCAGCTGCCGCAATACTCGCGTTTTCGGCACTCCGGCAGCGCCGTAGCGAATCAAGCTTTTGAGCGCATCCAGCGCCTCATAGGCCAATAGTTTGTCGACACCGAAATCCGTCAACACCTTGCGCGGTGGCCACACCGGTTCGCCCTTGATCAGACCGTCGCGAAAGCCTTCGAACCAGTCATCCTCGCAACTGACCGCTTCAATCGACTGCAACAACGCCCGGTGCTGCTCGGCGCTCAGGCTTGGATCGTGGTAGAGCACGCCCCAGAACATCAACAAGCCCAGCAGGTCATCGCCGCACGCCGCACGGTCACTTTCGACGCAGGTGTAAAGCAGGGTATTGGCGGGCAGCCTGGCGCTGTCGAGAGCCTGCTCGACACTGAACAACTGTTGCACCAGCAAACCGTGCACAGGATCGTCACCCTGCAGCCAGCCGAGCAAACCGGCGCAATTGCCCTGCTCACGCAGCAAGCGCCGCAATAGCGGCTGCAGTCGGCTCAAAGGATGCGCAGGATTGAACGGCAAACGCTCCAGACACTGCGCATCAATCAATTGCAACCAGCGCTCGGGTTGTTCCAGCAATGCCAGCAAAAACACGGTTTGAGCGTGCCAATCCCAGATGGCCGCTCCCAAACCGATCGGCGGCAAACCTGTCGCGCGCCGACTCAACTGGAGCATGAGATCGAGTTGCGACAGGTCATTGCCGTCTTTGACCGCACTCAGCTCGAACGCGTCGGCAATGCGTGCAAGCGCCGTGTCGCTATAGGGCCGCAAGCGCTGCAACCACAGACGACAAACCTTGTGCAGCGCACCTTCGGACAACGCGAGAGGCAATTGCGGTGAAAGTGTTTGCGAGTCAGTGAAAGCGCTCATGGCCTGCGCAACAGGCGCCTTGGCCAGCCAATGCAGATGTTGCCTGGCCTGATACTTCAGGCCGCTCAATACCAGGCATTCCAGCGCGTCCACCGGCAGCGGTTCGTCGACAATCTGCTGCAACAAGGCCGAATCACCACGATGCAGCGCCCAGGCGTGCCGGTACAGACGCAGCAAACGGCTGTCGTGGTTTTCGCCGATCAACTGCGCGAGCAATGGCAACTCGTCGCCCGCCATGCGCCAATCAACAAAGCTTTGCGCCAGTGCATCAAGCTTGAGCCGTCCGACACCCAACCAACGGGTCAAGGTCTCGGGCCGTTGTGACGGACTGCCATACACTTGGCACTCAGCACCCAGTTCGTCCGGCCAAACGGCGCAGTCCTCCAGACGATCGAACGCCTGAATCAGCAACGGCAGAAAGGTCGGCTGACGCTTGGCACACAGCTCCAGCAAGCGACTCTCTGCCGCGGGATGGCGATGTTCGCTCCAGAGCCGAATCCAGCATGGAAACGCTTGATCGTCGTGCCCCAACAGACTGTACTGACACGCCAGCAGGTACAGCCAGTCGACGTTATCCGGCGCGGCATCGTGCTGTTCGGCACAGCACTGCAGGAACGTCGGCGCGCCCATCCCCGCTTGGGTGAACTGCACCAGCAACCGCTTGAGGTACGCGGCATCGTTGGGCAACGGCAAGCACGTGTGCCGACTGGCGAACTCGGCGAACTCGTGAAGCGGACGCTGAGTAAAGATGAAATCGAGGCTACGGGCATACCACAGCGACTCGGTCTGTGCCGGCTCTGACCAGGCGCTCATCAGATCCGTGTCGAACGGGTCGGGCGCCTTGATGCGCTGCAAAAAGCCTTCTACCGCTTGCGCATCGTCGAATGCCAAATCCAACAGTTGCTGGTCCCAGGCCATGCGTTGCGCCAACAGATTCGCACAACGGTAGGACAACGGACCGGCGCCGGACAGTCGGTGGTACAAGCCCCAGTTGAGGTCATCGAAAACCTCCAGTGACAAATCATCCAGCGTCCGGACGAATGCCTGCCACGCCGCGTGATTGAAGCGTCGCGCGGGATCATCCAGCAGCGCACAGAAATCCAGGAAAGCTTGAGGCGCCCGAACGATATTGGCTTGTGCAGCGTCGATGTCGCCTTCAGCCTCTGCCTCTTCTTCACGGGCCAGACGCAGGGCGCTCTCGTAGGCCATGCGTAACGCCTGAAAACCTTCCGGGTCGGTTTCCGGATGGTGCGCCGGCAAACGGGCGCGATAGGCGCTGCGAATCAGGGTTTCGTCAGTAGTCGGTTCAATGCCCAGTCGAATCCAGCAACTCATGACCAGTCGAACTCCCCAAGCGATGCCGGACGAGACGGCGGATCAATATCCATGTGCCAAGGCAGATCGGCGAGAAAGTGTGGAATGTTTTGCGCAAGGCCTCGGGCAATCCTGGTGTTGAAAGCGCTGGTGCCCTCACGACTCATCTCGACCGCCAGTTCATCATCGCTTTTGCTCATGCAGCACCAAAAAGTTCGTCCCACCAGAAAGCCGTTGAAATAAGCCATCCAGCTGCCGTAATGAAACTGCGCCCTCAACGCCAGACGACTGTGCAACCAGTTGCTCTCGGCCAGATCGATCCATTGATTACGCACGGCGCAGCGCAACAGAAAGCCCATCCGGCCGTAATCCCAGGACAGAATGCCGCCGGGACCACAGCTGCCGAAGGTACGGCTGGCAAATTCATGCAGGACGCGCTCGCGCGGGTTCAGTTCATTGAGCAACGACTGCCATTCACTCGGCAGGCATCGCTGCCAGGCCAGATAGGCCCCGCTGAGGTGCTTGGCATGGCCGTCGTCGGTCATCCATCCGAGCATGTCGAACAACTGTCGGCGATCATCGATACCCCAACTTTCCTTGAGGTTGATGTAACGATCGTTGCAGAACGCCGGGTCGTCATACCCGGCGCCGGTGTTGAGCGCGGCCATTGGTGCGGACAACGCGCACAGCCAGCGCTGTTGAATCTCGTCCATGAAAAAAGGCTCCAGGCCGACCGCTGGGAAATGGGGGTCGGCAAAACTGCGCAGATTGTAAAGAGCCCCGACAACAGCGGCAAACCCTGCATCGCTTTGATTGCGCGCACAAAAAAGGCCCCGACGTATCGGGGCCTTTCGTTCAGCGGCTTATCGCCGATTCGGGCGATTGTGTGTCAGCACATGAATCAATGCTGCAATGCCGGCTGCTGCGCTCCATTGATCGGGATGCGCTTGGCTTTCGCTTCTTCCGGGATCACACGGAGCAGGTCGATGCTCAGCAGGCCGTTGCGCAGCGCAGCGTCCTTGATCTCGATGTGATCGGCCAGACGGAACGACAGCTTGAAGGCTCGCTGGGCGATGCCTTGATGCAAGAACGTGACGCTTTCGTCAGTGTCACGCTTGCCGCCACTGATGGTCAGCACACCCTTTTCGACTTGCAGGTCCAGGTCTTCTTCCTGGAAACCGGCGGCCGCGACGACGATACGGTATTGGTCATCACCGTGTTTTTCGACGTTGTAGGGTGGATAGCTGCTGCCAGGCTCGTTACGCAGGGCGGTTTCGAACAGGTCGTTGAAACGGTCGAAACCTACCGAGGAACGGAACAGTGGCGCGAGAGAAAATGCAGTACTCATGATTCAAATCTCCTGAAAACAATCAGCAAGGTTTTGTGTCTCCGCGACCCGAATTCGGCATCGCGTAACCCTTAGATAGGGACCGCTGTTTTGATTTCAAGAGAATATTTTGAGATTTTTTATGCGGCTTCGACGAGCGGCAATCCGAGCAAGCGCGAGACTTGATCCGGCTCGGTTTCGCGACGCAGAACAGTGAAAAGCTCGGCGGCTTCCGGGTAGTTGCGCGTCAACATGGCCAGCCATTGCTTGAGGCGACCGGGCGATTGGCGTGCGGTCATCTGCGCCTTGGCCTGCAGCCAGAAGTCCTGAATCAGCGGCATCAGCTCGGCCCAGGTCATCTCGACGACCTCGTCGCCAGCGCGCGCCGCAGCGATCTGCCGAGCGAGATCCGGGCGGGAGACCAGCCCCCGACCGAGCATGATGTCTTCGACACCACTGATTTCGCGGCAACGGCGCCAGTCTTCGACGCTCCAGATGTCCCCGTTGGCGAAGACCGGGACCTTGACCACATCCTGCACACGCGGGATCCACTCCCAATGAGCCGGCGGTTTGTAGCCGTCCATTTTCGTCCGCGCATGTACGACGATGTGCTCTGCCCCGCCTTCGGCGAGCGCCGTGGCGCAGACCAGCGAGCCGTCAGGACTGTCGAAACCCAGGCGCATTTTCGCGGTGACCGGGATGTGCGCCGGTACGGCGCGACGGACATGCTCGACGATCTGGTTGAGCAGCTCCGGCTCCTTGAGCAGCACGGCGCCGCCACGGGATTTGTTGACGGTCTTGGCCGGGCAGCCGAAGTTGAGGTCGATCACTTCCGAGCCAAGCTCGCAGGCCAACGCGGCGTTTTCCGCCAGGCACACCGGATCGGAACCGAGCAATTGCACGCGCAGCGGCACGCCGGACGCGGTGCGAGCGCCGTTGAGCAGCTCGGGGCCGAACTTGTGGAAATAGGCCGGCGTGAGCAACTGGTCGTTGACCCGAATGAACTCGGTCACGCACCAATCGATGCCGCCAACGCGGGTCAACACGTCGCGCAGGATGTCGTCGACCAACCCTTCCATGGGCGCCAGAGCAATTTGCATGGGGAAACACTACTTGAAGAAAAAACGTGCGGCAGTTTACTGGATATCGCACAAATCCGCAGAACTACACATATCTCTGTGGGAGCGAGCCTGCTCGCGAAGACGGTCTGTCAGTTGACGCATGCGTAACTCACGCGATGCTTTCGCGAGCAGGCTCGCTCCCACAGGGTGAGATTCACATGGCTTCTGCAATCTGGATCGCCGGGCCATAGCCTTCGATAAATTCCGCCGGCATACGCTTGGGCTTGCCGGTCGACAGTTCGATGCACACAAATGTGGTCTGCGCGCGCAACAGGGTGGCGTTGTCGCTGGGGCGTTTGAGCTGGAAATGCCGGGTCATTTTCAGGCGCTGATCCCAATCGACGATCCAGGTCGCCAGTTGCAGTTCATCGCCTTCATAGGCGGCGGCCAGATAATCGATTTCGTGGCGGACAACGGCCATTGCTCGGTCCAGACGCCGGTATTCGACCAGGTCCAGGCCGAGGCGCTGCGAATGGCGCCAGGCGCAGCGCTCGAGCCAGGTGACGTACACCGCGTTATTGGCGTGCCCGAGCCCGTCGATGTCTTCGGCGCCTACTTGCAGATCAATGGTAAACGGCGTTGCCCGATCCCAGCCCATGCCCCACTCCCGGTCAAAGTATTCAACCGAGGCAGTGTAACGGAGCTCAGGCCGATTGGCGCGCCTGAAGACTGCGACCGGCGAGCAGTGATAACACGCCATCAATCACTCGAGGGTCGGCCAGCACGCGTTGATGGCCGCCGCTTTCCAGGCGCAGCAGGCGGCTGTCGAACCAGGCTTCGTGAATCAATTGCGATTCTTTGACCGAGACAAAATTGTCGTCCTCGGCATGGACGATCAGGCCGGGCATATCCAGTTGATAGTGGGCCACGTCCAGCGTCGCGGCGCGCATGCCGACGTCCTGCTCGACCTGACGAATGAACGCCGAACGCGCGCGCGGCGGCATGCCGACCATTCGCGCGAAACCGCGCAGCACGCCGAGAATCCGCGACGGTGCGGCGATGCTGACCAGGGTTTCGGTGCGCAGCCCCAATTGCACGGCGAGCATCGCGCTGGCGCCGCCCATGGAATGGCCGATAACCGCTTGCAGCGGCGGCAATTCGGCAGCGGCTTCAAGCATGGCGCGGGCGAACAGCACTACATTGGCTTCTCGCCCAGGGGAGCGACCGTGGGCCGGGCCATCGAGCGCGACGACGGTATAGCCGGCATCAACCAAAGCGTTTATCAGCGAAGCGAATTGCGTTGGCCGCCCTTCCCAACCATGCATCAGCAACACTGTAGGACCTTGGCCCCAACGCAGCGCCGACAGACCGAAGCGCAATGTGATGCGTTCGGAGCTGGCCAACAGCGGCAGCTCCCAATCGCGCAGCGGTAGCGCGCGGGGCGTCATGAACGCCAGACGCATTTTGCTTGCCACCAGTTTCGGTGCAAACCAGCCCAAGGTACCGTTAACGCCACGAACCCACTTCAACGCGTTCATCGCACTCTCCTCAGACTTGTTGCCTTCAGGTCAACGCACCGCCGACTTGGCAGCGCGCAGCAATCGATCGGATAAATCTCCCGGACCCAGCGCTCTGGCCAAGGCCAGACCACCGACCATCAACGCGACATCGGCCAAAGCCTTGTCGGTGTCTTCAGGGCTGGCCGCCAGTTGCGCGACCATCAATTCCAAATGCTCGTTCAGCGCAATGCGGAACGACTCCGGCAAACGCCCCAGCTCCCCAATCGAGGCCGGGATCGGGCATGCAGCCTCGCTGGAATCCCGGTGTTTGCGTGACAGGTAGAACGCAGCCACCAAAGCGCGACGCTCTTCGCCGGTCAGATCGGCGTCCATGTCGGCAATCAGGTCGCGACGGCGGCCCAGCAGCTGTTTGAACGCCTCGAGCATCATCGCGTCCTTGCTTTCGAAGTGCGCATAGAAGCCGCCGACAGTCAGCCCGGCGGCGCCCATCACTTCACCCACGCTCGGGTCTGCCGGGCCGCGTTGAATCAATGCGGCGCTGGCAGCCTTGAGGATGCGTTCGCGGGTTTGAGCTTTTTTATCGTTCATCGTTGCCTCCGAATATTACGACTAGAATATTATTCGCATAATAATATTCCGCAAGTCATGAATATGACCGCTGGTCTGAAGCACAGTGTAAGGAAAAAGGAGAGTTGGCCAAACGCCGGACAAACAAAAGGGCCATTCAATAATTGAATGACCCTTATAAATCCCGCAGAGCGGGTAATCGTGGCGTCCCCTAGGGGACTCGAACCCCTGTTACCGCCGTGAAAGGGCGGTGTCCTAGGCCACTAGACGAAGGGGACACAAACCCTTCTATACAACTGATCAGTGCTGAGAGCTGATCGATTCAAGGCCGGTGTGGCCAGACCTTGAACTGTAAAATTGGTGGAGCTAAGCGGGATCGAACCGCTGACCTCCTGCATGCCATGCAGGCGCTCTCCCAGCTGAGCTATAGCCCCGGATTTTTCGCCTCGCGGCGGAGTGATCTCTTGCAACATCACTTCTGTAAAACTGGCGTCCCCTAGGGGACTCGAACCCCTGTTACCGCCGTGAAAGGGCGGTGTCCTAGGCCACTAGACGAAGGGGACGCAAACCCTTCTATACAACTGATCAACGCTGAGTGTTGATCGCTTCAAGGCCGGTGTGGCCAGACCTCGAAGTGTAAATTGGTGGAGCTAGACGGGATCGAACCGTCGACCTCTTGCATGCCATGCAAGCGCTCTCCCAGCTGAGCTATAGCCCCTCATCGCTGAGGACGGGGCGAATCTTAAGGGCGTATCGAAAGCCTGTCAAACTTATTTTTGAAAAATTTCAAAATTTTTTGCCGGGATAACAATCACTTACCGCCCTCCCCCGTAAATTCGGGAGAAACGCCGAAGGCAGGATCAAAAGATCGCAGCCTTCGGCAGTCCTGCAGAGAAGCAAAAGCAATCAGGCGATGGCGCCCAAGAGCTTTTCCCATTCCTTGTTTTCTTTCTTCGACACGCCGCCCAGCAGGTCAATCGCCTGGCGCAGACGGAAACGGGTCAGGTCCGGGCCGAGGATTTCCATCGCATCGAGCACCGACACCGAACTGGCCTGCCCGGTGATCGCAGCAAACATCAACGGCATCGCATCGCGCAGTTTCAGCTCGAGGGACTCGACCACCGCCTGGATCGTCGCGGTGATGCTGTCCTTCTCCCACTGCCGCAGGCTTTCCAGTTTCCACAGGATCAATTGCATCAACTGGCGAACCTGATCGCCGGAGAGCTTTTTCGACTCAAACAGCTTGGCATCCGGATTCACGCCGCCGGCAAAGAAGAACCCCGCCAGCGGTGCGACCTGGCTGAACGTTTCAACACGGCCCTGAACGTGCGGCGCGATTTTCATCATATAGTCGGAATTGAACGCCCACTTCTGCACGCGGGCGGCAAACTCTTCCACCGGCAGATCGCGCAGCCACTGGCCGTTGAGCCACGACAGCTTCTCGATGTCGAAAATCGGCCCGCCGAGGGAGACACGCTTGAGGTCGAAGTTGTCGACCATTTCCTGCAGCGAGAACTTCTCGCGCTCGTCCGGCATCGACCAACCCATGCGGCCGAGGTAGTTGAGCATCGCTTCCGGCATGAAGCCCATGCGCTCGTAGAACGTCACCGAGGTCGGGTTCTTGCGCTTGGACAGCTTGCTCTTGTCCGGGTTACGCAGCAGCGGCATGTAGCACAGCTCCGGTTGTTCCCAGCCGAAGTATTCGTACAGCAAAATCAGTTTCGGTGCCGATGGCAGCCATTCTTCGCCACGCAGCACGTGGGTGATGCCCATCAGGTGATCGTCGACGACGTTGGCGAGGAAGTACGTCGGCAGGCCGTCGGTCTTCATCAGCACTTGCATGTCCATGCGATCCCACGGGATCTCGACGTCGCCACGCAGCATGTCCGGCACCACGCAGACGCCTTCATTCGGCACCTTCATGCGGATCACGTGCGGTTCGCCAGCAGCCAGGCGCGCCGCGACTTCTTCCTTCGACAGCAGCAGTGCGCGGCCGTCGTAGCGCGGAGTTTCGCCCCGAGCCATTTGCTCGGCGCGCATCTGATCGAGTTCTTCGGCCGTGCAGAAGCACGGGAACGCATGGCCCATGTCGACCAGTTGCTGGCAGTACTTCTGGTAGATGTCGCCGCGCTCGCTCTGCCGATACGGGCCGTGCGGGCCGCCGACGTCCGGGCCTTCGCTCCAGTCGATGCCGAGCCAGCGCAGGGCGTCGAAGATCTGCTGTTCGGACTCGCGGGTCGAACGCAACTGATCGGTGTCTTCGATGCGCAGGATGAACTCACCGCCATGCTGCTTGGCAAAGCAGTAGTTGAACAATGCGATGTAAGCGGTACCTACGTGGGGGTCCCCGGTAGGCGATGGCGCGATGCGAGTGCGGACGGTGGTCATGGCTTGTCTCGAAAAAATGAAGAGCAGAACAATCAAGCGGCGAATGGTAACAGGCGACACCCGCCCCGCTCCAGCGGGCAGGGTATTTAAGCCAGATGCCCTAAGCCCTTCGGATGGTGTGAAGGCCATTCGCGAGCAGGCTCGCTCCCACAGGGAACGATCCCTTATACCGTAAGCAATCGTTCGCGCAGTTTGGCAATCTCGTCACGCATCTGCGCCGCCGCTTCAAACTCCAGATCCCGCGCCAATTGGTACATCTTCTCTTCCAGAGCGCGGATGCGTTTGGTGATTTCGCTTGGCGAGCGCAGTTCGGCTTCGTACTTGGCGTTCTCTTCGGCGGCCTTGGCCATGCCTTTGCGCTTCTTGCTGCGCGAGCCCGGTACGGTGGCGCCTTCCATGATGTCGGCGACATCCTTGATCACACCTTTCGGGGTGATGCCGTTCTCAAGGTTGAAAGCGATCTGCTTCTCGCGACGGCGCTCGGTCTCACCAATCGCCCGCTCCATCGAACCGGTCATGCGATCGGCGTAGAGAATCGCCCGGCCATTGAGGTTACGCGCCGCGCGACCGATGGTCTGGATCAGCGAGCGCTCGGAACGCAGGAAGCCTTCCTTGTCAGCATCGAGAATCGCCACCAGCGACACTTCCGGCATGTCGAGGCCTTCACGCAGCAGGTTGATCCCGACCAGCACATCGAACACGCCGAGGCGCAAATCGCGGATGATCTCGACGCGCTCGACGGTATCGATGTCCGAGTGCAGATAACGCACGCGCACGCCGTGGTCGGCGAGGTAATCGGTCAGGTCTTCGGCCATGCGCTTGGTCAGCGTGGTGACCAGCACACGTTCTTCGATCGCCACGCGCTTGGTGATTTCCGAGAGCAAGTCATCGACCTGAGTCAGCGCCGGCCGCACTTCAACCTGCGGGTCGACCAGGCCGGTCGGCCGCACCACCTGCTCAACCACGCGCCCGGCGTGCTCGGCTTCATAGTTGCCAGGCGTCGCCGAAACGAAAATGGTCTGCGGGCTGACCCCTTCCCACTCGTCGAAACGCATGGGCCGGTTATCCAGCGCCGAGGGCAGGCGGAAGCCGTACTCGACCAGCGTCTCTTTACGCGAACGGTCACCCTTATACATCGCGCCGACCTGCGGCACGCTGACGTGGGATTCGTCGATCACCAGCAAGGCGTCGGCGGGCAGGTAGTCATAAAGGGTAGGCGGTGCCGCGCCGGACGGACGCCCGGACAGGTAGCGCGAGTAGTTTTCGATGCCGTTGCAGTAACCCAGTTCGAGGATCATCTCCAGGTCGAAACGGGTGCGCTGCTCCAGGCGCTGGGCCTCCACCAGTTTGTTGTTACTGCGCAGGTATTCGAGGCGCTCCTGCAATTCGACCTTGATGCCTTCGATGGCGTCGAGCAGGGTTTCCCGAGGCGTCACGTAGTGGCTCTTCGGATAGAAAGTGAAGCGCGGCATCTTGCGGATGACTTCGCCGGTCAGCGGATCAAACGCGGAAATGCTCTCGACCTCGTCGTCGAAAAGCTCAATGCGGATCGCTTCCAGATCGGATTCCGCCGGGAAGATATCGATCACATCACCGCGCACGCGGAACGTCGCCCGGGCAAAATCCATGTCGTTGCGGGTGTATTGCAGGTCAGCCAAGCGCCGCAGAAGCGCGCGCTGATCGAGCTTGTCGCCGCGATCCACGTGCAAGACCATTTTCAGATAGGTTTCCGGGCTGCCCAGACCATAGATGCACGACACCGTGGTGACGATGATCGCGTCCTTGCGCTCGAGCAACGCTTTCGTCGCGGACAGGCGCATCTGCTCGATGTGGTCGTTGATCGACGCGTCCTTCTCGATGAAGGTGTCGGACGACGGCACATACGCTTCGGGCTGGTAGTAGTCGTAGTAGGAAACGAAGTATTCAACGGCGTTGTTCGGGAAGAACGCCTTGAACTCCCCGTACAACTGCGCGGCCAGGGTCTTGTTCGGCGCCAGTACCAGCGTTGGCCGCTGTACCTGCGAGATGACGTTGGCGATGCTGAAGGTCTTGCCCGAGCCGGTCACACCGAGCAATGTCTGGTGCGCCAGCCCGGCGTCAATGCCCTCAACCAACTGGCGAATGGCTTCCGGCTGATCGCCGGCAGGCTCGAAGCGGGTGACTAGCTGGAATTCCGACATACACACCTCTGGATTCGCGGCGCTCCGCGTCAGACGGAGCACCACGAGGACGACCGCAAACGACCGATGTCGCGCAAGAAAAAACCTGGATTGTGCTGAATGTGGTGGCGATTGCCTGACCTTTCAAGGCAAACGTCCTACATCCGGTAAAGAGTCTGACAAAGTCAATCGACTAACGGTCCAGAAATAATCGGAAAAACTTACCTCAAAAGCCGATTCGCCTGTCGCCATTGCGCGGTGATGGCCTCTATACTAGCTCCCCGTTTGTGCACCGCTCTAGTGCATTCGGCTGGAGCGCTACACGTCCCTCCACTCTCCATTCAGAGCCGCCGTAATAATGAGCCTGTTCTCCGCTGTCGAAATGGCACCCCGCGATCCAATCCTGGGCCTCAACGAAGCATTCAACGCCGATACCCGGACCACCAAGGTCAACCTGGGCGTGGGCGTGTACTGCAACGAAGAGGGGCGAATTCCACTGCTGCGCGCGGTGATCGAAGCCGAGACGATTCGCGTCGCGCAACACGCTTCGCGCGGTTACCTGCCGATCGATGGCATCGCTGCCTACGACCAGGCCGTGCAGAAACTGCTGTTCGGCAACGACTCGCCGCTGATCAGCGCCGGTCGCGTCATCACTACTCAGGCCGTCGGCGGGACCGGCGCGCTGAAAATCGGTGCCGACTTCCTCAAGCAACTGCTGCCGAACGCCGTCGTGGCGATCAGCGACCCGAGCTGGGAAAACCACCGCGCGCTGTTCGAAACCGCCGGTTTCCCGGTGCAGAACTACCGTTACTACGACGCTGCCACCCACGACGTGAACCGTGCCGGCATGCTCGACGACCTCAACGCCCTGCCGAACGGCTCGATCGTTGTCCTTCATGCTTGCTGCCACAACCCGACCGGCGTCGACCTGACCCCGGCGGACTGGAACAAGGTACTGGAAGTGGTCAAGGCCAAAGGTCACGTGCCGTTCCTCGACATGGCTTACCAGGGTTTCGGCGACGGCATCGATGAAGACGCCGCCGCTGTGCGCCTGTTCGCCGAATCCGGTCTGACCTTCTTCGTCTCGAGCTCGTTCTCCAAATCGTTCTCGCTGTACGGCGAACGCGTTGGCGCACTGTCGATCATCAGCGAATCGAAAGAAGAAAGCGCGCGCGTGCTGTCGCAGGTCAAGCGCGTGATCCGCACTAACTACTCCAACCCGCCGACCCATGGCGCCAGCATTGTTGCTGCGGTGCTGAACAGCCCGGAACTGCGCGCACAGTGGGAAGCCGAGCTGGCCGAGATGCGCCTGCGCATTCGCGGCATGCGCGAGCAGATGGTTGCCCTGCTGGCGGTAAAAGCCCCGGGCCGCGATTTCAGCTTCGTCGGTCGTCAGCGCGGCATGTTCTCCTACTCCGGCCTGACCACTGAACAAGTGCATCGCCTGCGCAACGAGTTCGGCATCTACGCCCTGGACACCGGCCGCATCTGCGTGGCTGCCTTGAACCAGAGCAACATCAAGGCTGTGACGGACGCGATCGTTCAGGTCATCTGATTTCGCCGCGCGATGAAAAACGGGAAGCCTTTGGGCTTCCCGTTTTTATTTGTCCCTGGAACCGCCGTGCAACCTCTAGACTGCACACAATTCAAAGTGCAGGAGCTGACGAGTGCAACGAGGCTGCGATCTTTTGATCTTGTTTCCAAGATCAAGATCAAAAGATCGCAGCGTTCCGCAGCTCCTACCGGTTTTGTGTACACCCGAGATTTTTGAAGAGAACCCACATGAAAAACGACAACCTGCGCGCCGACCGTGACGACCTGGATGATTTCATCCCGCGCGCTCCGGCCAAGCGTGAAAAGAGCCTGGTGCTGCAAGTAGCCACCGGGGTATTCCTCGGTGGCCTGGCCCTGTGGCTGGTGCAACTGGCGGCGACAGCGGTCTATGCCAAGCTGATGCTCGGCACGATTACTTTCGGCAGTTAAGCCAGTTCAGCCGAGCGCTGGGTGGCGGCATCGTCGTAAATCACATACAGCGATTCGGCGACCTGGCTTTTGATGGCCTTGCTGCTTTCGAGACCGAGGACGAAACCTTCAGCCTTGCCGCCAGCGCGGTTCAATTCTTCGGCGGTGCTTGCCCCGGCGATTGCATCGAAAAGTTTTTCGGCGTGCGGGCCGATCCCTTTGGGCAGGCTGATCTGTGCAGTGCTCATGCGAGCACCTCGGTGTTACGGATGATTTGATTCATGGCGCGTACCTTTGCGGCGAATGGCCGGTAGCGCGTGTGACCACTTCCGGGCTGCCATGGTAGACCTCTGAAGTCTTTCTGGTAACCGTCAATCGCTGACAAAATGCCGTCCGTCCCGCTGAATCGCATAAATCGCCAGGCGACGCTTGACTTCTCTTTTTGAATCAGTAACATACGCACCAATTCCGCAATAGCTCAGTTGGTAGAGCAAGTGACTGTTAATCACTGGGTCCCTGGTTCGAGTCCAGGTTGTGGAGCCAAATAGCAAAGCCCCTGAATCGCAAGGTTCAGGGGCTTTTTTGTGGGCGCATTAAAAATACCAAAAGGCCGATCTGTTTGGGCATATCGGCCTTTCCTGTTTCAGACGCAGCGGTCAGACATGTTCGCTGCTTTTCACCTGCACCTTCGGCGCGCCGTGGCCATGATCATGGTCATCCGGCTCGATCACCGGCACTTCCTTGCCATCGCAATCATGCAGCTTGCCGTCACTGAAGTAATCGCCTTCACGCAGCGCGGCGAGATCGCGATAACGCAGCGTGCGCTCTTCGGCTGCGGCGAACACCGACTGTTGATCCGAGTTGCCGGTCGTGAAGTGGTTGAACGCCAGGTTGAGCAGGATCGCCATGATTGCCGACGAACTGATGCCCGAATGGAAAATAGTCGCGAACCAGCTCGGGAAATGATCGTAGAAGTTCGGCGCGGCGATCGGGATCATGCCGAAACCGATCGAGGTGGCAACGATGATCAGGTTAACGTTGTTGCGGTAGTCCACCTTCGACAAGGTGCGAATGCCGCTGGCCGCCACGGTGCCGAACAGCACGATCCCGGCGCCGCCAAGGACCGAAGTCGGTACGGCAGCAATCACCCGGCCCATGAACGGCAGCAGGCCGAGCACCACCAGGAACAAGCCGCCGGTAGCGACCACGAATCGGCTCTTGATCCCGGTCACCGCCACCAGGCCGACGTTTTGCGCGAAAGCACTTTGCGTAAACGAACCGAAGATCGGCGCAAACATGCTCGACAGCATGTCGGCGCGCAGGCCGTTGCCCAAGCGTTTGGAATCTACCTTGGTGTCAATGATTTCGCCCACGGCAAGGATGTCTGCCGAGGTTTCCACCAGCGTCACCATGACCACAATGCACATCGACAGGATCGCGGCGAAATGGAAGGTCGGCATGCCGAAGTGGAACGGTGTCGGGAAGCCGAACATGGGACCGGTGGTGACACTGGAGAAATCCGCCATGCCGAGGAACACCGCCAGCACCGTGCCGATGACCATGGCCAGCAGAATCGACAGCCGAGAAATGGTCGCGCTGCCAACCTTGCTCAACAGCAACACCAGCACCAGCGTCACCGCTGCCAGACCGATGTTCTGCATGCTGCCGAAGTCCGGCGCGTGGCTGTTGCCACCCATTGCCCAGCGTGCGGCCACTGGCATCAGCGTCAGGCCGATGGTGGTGATCACAATGCCGGTGACCAACGGCGGAAAGAACTTGGTGATGCGCGAAAACACTGGCGTGATCAGCAAGCCGATCAACGAGGCGGCAATCACCGCGCCCAGCACCGATTGGAAACCGCCCTCCCCGCCACTGCTGACGATCGCGACCATGGTCGCCACACCAGAGAACGATACGCCCTGGACCAGCGGCAGCTGACAGCCAAAAAACGGCAGACCCAGGGTTTGCAGCAACGTCGCCAGCCCCCCCGCAAACAATGAAGCAGCAATCAACAGACCAATGTCCGCCGGCGACAGACCGGCCGCCTGGCCAATGATCAGTGGCACCGCAACGATACCGCCGTACATGGTCAGAACATGTTGCAGGCCGTAAGCCATATTCGCGCCGACCCCGAGGTTTTCGTCCTCGGGCCGTTGGTGTGAAACATGGGGCGTTTTCATGGTGGGGGGTTCCCTGGTTTTTGTTATGCGCACACTGTATTCAATACTCAGGACAAATGTCCATAGAGTTGTATACAACTTATCAGTCAAATAATGGTTAGGTAGCCATCCAACCTTCTAGCCTGCGCTTCTTGCCCTAACAAATCCGGCAACACATCCCCGCTGCGTCCGCGCCAGTGTCCACCAGGCTGAAGTGTTCACGGCGACCGACGGTGCAGTCGCGCTCTTTTTTATACATATAAAGTATGCATAATGAAGTCATTCAAGATTCAGTACGACAAAAGCAAAAACGCAGCCAACAAACTCAAGCACAAAGGCATCAGCCTCGCCGAAGCCGAACCGGTTTTCCATGACGAACGCGCACTGACACTTGAGGACAACGACCATGACGAACAACGCTGGATCACCCTCGGCCTCGATGCCAAAGGTCGTGTGCTTGCCGTTGCTTACAGCCATCGCGAAGCCAATGTTGTTCGAATCATTTCCGCACGTCTCGCCACACCCAGCGAACGGCGCGCGTATTTTCAGGAGGCTTGAACGATGAAAGACGAATATGACTTTTCCGCAGGTAAACGCGGCGCAGTAGCGCCGAGCAAGGGCAAGACCCGCATCACCATCATGCTTGATGACGCGGTGATCGAAGCGGCGCGTACCGCCGCAGAAACCGAGGGCTTTGGCTACCAGACTGTGATCAACAACACCCTGCGCCATGCTCTGCTTGATGGCCCACGCCAGCAGGGAAGCGCTGACGACTCAGGTCTGACGGGGCAATTCAAGAAAGGCATCACCGCCACCGATCTCAAGAGTCTCGAGAGAAAGCTGTCAGCGGCCATCGGCGAAATCCGTCGCGTATTGGAGCCTGATGTAAAGCCTTAGATGGAGGCTGGCGCGATGACCCGAGCCAGCGCTTGCCGCGCACGCGGTGAATCAGGCATTTGAAGATCAAACTCACGCCGCAGCAACTCCATCAGCTCGTCGACATCCGCCACTTCGCGCCGCTCACTGTCCGCGCCCATGTGATGAATGGCGAAACTGCCGTTGTTCAGGGTTTTGCGCCAACCAGCGCCGGTGCGCGCCACCATCAGGCGCTGGGCAAAAGGTGACTCGGGATGCGTCGAGACGTACCAGTTGCCGACGGTGTAATCGATGTCCTCCTGGCGCTGCAGATCAAACAGGTACATCGGCCGCCACTCGCCTGCGACCTGGGCGCGCAGCAGGTAGCCTTCGTTCTGCTTGTCGATGCGGTAGGGTTCGTGCGGGGTTAGTTGCTCATGTTCACTGTCGAGCAGCAGCGGTGCGGTCGGCACCATGCCGCCAAAGCCGACGTCGGTGATGTAACGCACTGTGTCGATGGTCACCAGACTCAAACGATGGGTGCGCGCCGTCCAGCTGCCTTCCGGTTGATTCATCACCACGCGCCCGCTGATCGCCCGCGCGTCGAAGCCCAATTCAAGCAGCAGCGCATAAAACAAATGGTTGAGTTCGTAGCAGTAGCCGCCCCGCCCTTGCTGCAGCACCTTGCTTTCGATGGAGTCCAGGTCGATCGACACCGGTTCACCCATGATCGTAGCCAGATTTTCGAAAACAAATTCGGCGGTATGGCGCAGTTGCAACTGACGCAACGTATCCAGTGTCGGTGGCGGCGGCGCATCGAAACCCAAACGTTGCAGATACAGATTGGTATTGCTCAGCCGTAGCGCACTCATTGCTCGATCCTTATGCATGGGCCGCAGAACACTGCGTGGATGTTGCCCTGTATACGGGATCAGGCACGGCTTTCGACAATTGATTTCGCCAATCGCCTGGTCAGCGCTTTTTCCGCGAGCCGATGCGAATCCATGTCGGTGCATGGTCGCTGGCGTGCGGTTCGTTGCGTACCCAGGCGTCGACGCCGGCATCGTGCAGATACGGGCTCAATGCCGGGTTGAGCAGCAGGTGGTCGATGCGCAGGCCGGAGTTGGTTTGCCAATGGTTACGGAAATAATCCCAGAAGGTGTAGATGCGTTCTTCGGGATACACGTGGCGCAGGGAATCGGTCCAGCCCTGGCCCAGCAGGCGCTGATAGCACTCGCGGCTTTCGGGTTGCAACAAAGCATCCTTGAGCCAGGATCGCGTGTTGTAGATGTCCATGTCGGTGGGCACGACATTGAAGTCACCGGCGAGCACCACCGGGTGATCGCTGCTTTGCAGGTCTTTGGCGTAATTGATCAGACGCTCGAACCAGGCCAGTTTGTAATCGAATTTCGGCCCCGGCTGTGGGTTGCCGTTGGGCAGATACAGGCAACCGACCAGCACACCGTGCACCGCCGCTTCGATATAGCGGCTGTGCGTGTCATCGGGATCGCCGGGCAAACCGCGTCGACTCTCCAGCGGCTGCGCATCACGCGCCAGAATCGCCACGCCATTCCATGACGCCTGGCCCTGCCAGATCGCGCCGTAACCGGCGGCCTCCAGTTCGGCGGCGGGAAATGCGCTGTCGACTGACTTGAGCTCTTGCAGGCAGGCGATGTCCGGCTGCTCGCGCTTGAGCCATTCCAGCAGATTCGGCAGCCGCGCGCGCATGCCATTGACGTTGAAGGTGGCGATTCGCAGGTTTTTCATCGTCTGCAACTCCTGCCCGGTGGGATTGCAAATTGTGACCCTGAGAACGCCGCGCAGGTTGCATCGAATGACAATGCGACAGCTCAGACGCGATTACGCAGCCATTGCAGGAAGCCTCTTTTCGGCGCGACCACGGGCGCTTCCTCGGTCAGCGACTGCGCCTTGTGCAGGCGGAAATCGAGCAACGCCTGCATCGCATCATGGATGTCATGGCGCGCGTCCAGGCACGGTTTCAGGTAGGACTTCTCGATGCGATACAGGGCGCAGAAAGTCTTCGCGGAAAAATCCGCCGGCAGCGCGGTGTCGGAGAGAATCCCGGCCTCGCCGATCACCTCGCCCGGCCCCATGCGCCCGGATTCCAGGGGTGCACCATGGCGCTTGAGCGTCACCGAAACCACGCCGGATTCAATGATGAACAAATGATCGCTGACCTCCCCGCCCGCCAGAATCGTTTCGCCGGCGCGGAAGGTTTGCAGGGTCATGTTCTGGCTGAAGGTGTCTTTCTCTTCTTCACGCAGAGTCGAGAAGATCGGTGAGCTTTCTAACAACGCCCTTGGCCGCGACAACTGCGGTGCGGCGCTGGTCTCGTTGCTCGACAGCAGGTTGACGCCGGAGGCCTGCAAATGCCGGTAAGCGAGGTCGAACAACTGATTGCGCACCACGCGCTTCTCGCCCATCGAGGCGACAAATCCACTGATTTCGTATTCCGCGCCGCCGCTGGCAGAACTCTTCAACGATACGCTCGGCGCCGGCGTGTCGAGCAATTGCCGGCAACCCTGCATTGCCCGCTCCAGCGCCTCGATCACTGAGCTGGGCCGGGCATGGGGGCTGACAGGCACGCTGACGGAAACGCCGAACATATTGCTCGGTCGGCTGAAGTTGATGATTTTGGCTTTCGCCGCCAGCGAGTTGGGTATCACGGCCATGCTGCCCTGACTGGTTTGCAGACGCGTGGCGCGCCAGTCGATGTCGGTGACGCGGCCCTCGGTGCCGTCGATGGAGATCCAGTCATCGAGTTGATAGGGCTTGGTGGTGTTGAGGACGATGCCGGAGAACACGTCGCTCAAGGTGCTCTGCAAGGCCAGACCGACAATGATCGCCAACGCGCCGGACGTCGCCAGCACGCCTTTGACCGGCAGATCGAGCACGTACGCCAGCGCCGCAATGATCGCGATGAGGAAAATCACCGCGCCGAGCAAGTCCTGCAACAGCCGGCCGGTGTGGCCGACCCGCTGCATCATCACCGCGCCGATCAGCACCGTCAGGGTCCGCGCACCAAACAGCCACCAGCCGATCTGCAACCCGGTCGCCGCCAGATGCAGCGGCACGTTGTCGGCCCACGGCGCCGGCTCCATCGGGTTGAGGCCTTCGTTGAACAGCACAATGCTGAACAGGGCGAAAATCAGCACCCGCACCAACAGCTTCCATTCGCTGCCGCGAGAGCTGATCAGCCGCCACAGGCCAAGATCGAGCAGGATCAGGATCAACGCGCTAAACAAAGGGTGTTCGGTCAGCAGAGACAGCATCAAACAACTCCGACAAAGGCCAATCGCGAGAAGATCGCACAGATTGGCACAGTGTAGGAGCAATTGATTTCGGCGGATGAACCGCCGCTTGAAAACACTGCGAAACCCTGTAGGAGCTGACGAAGGCTGCGATCTTGAGGATGTGGGACGCGGAGCGTCCCCGGCTGCATTCCCACGCAGAGTGTGGGAACGATCAGACGCTGAAAAACCTGTGGGAGCGAGCCTGCTCGCGAAGGCGTCCTGTCAGTCACTACCTCTTCGACTGAATCAGAGCATTCGCGAGCAGGCTCGCTCCCACAGGGGAGTTTCAGTTGCCAGTAAAGCTCGGGGTCAGGCGTGCATCCGGCCAAAACGCCCGGACTGAAAGTCGGCGAAGGCCTGATGAATTTCCTGCTCGGTGTTCATCACGAACGGGCCATGGCCGACGATCGGTTCGTCGATCGGCTCGCCGCTGAGCAGCAATACCACCGCGTCTTCGCTGGCCTGGAGAGTGAGTCGATCACCGTCGCGTTCGAACAGCGCCAACTGCCCGACCCCTACCGATTCCGCACCGTTGACCTGCACCGAACCTTTCAGCACCACCAGTGCGGTATTGCGTCCTTCGTGCAGATCAAGCGTCAGCAACTTGCCGGCATTGAGGCGCAGATCCCAGACGTCGATCGGCGTGAAGGTGCGCGAAGGTCCGGTGTGCCCGTCGAATTCACCGGCGATCAGACGCAGGCTGCCGGCGTTGTCCTTGAGCGCGATGCTGGGAATGTCGCGGTCGAGAATGGTCTGGTAACCCGGCGCGGCCATTTTGTCCTTGGCCGGCAGGTTGACCCACAGCTGGACCATTTCCAGCTTGCCGCCGGTTCTGGCGAAATTCTCCGAATGAAACTCTTCATGGAGGATGCCGGACGCTGCGGTCATCCACTGCACGTCGCCCGGGCCGATGGTGCCGCCGCTGCCGGTGGAGTCGCGGTGTTGCACTTCGCCGTCGTAAACGATGGTCACGGTTTCAAAACCACGGTGCGGATGCTGGCCGACGCCACGCTGTTCAGTGGTCGGGGTGAATTCGGCGGGACCGGCGTGATCGAGCAGCAGAAACGGGCTGATGTGCTTGCCCAGGTTGTCGTAAGAGAAAAGTGTGCGCACCGGGAAACCATCGCCGACCCAATGGCCGCGCGGGCTGGTGTAAATGCCGATGATGTTTTTCATGGGGTCTCCAATGGGTAAATGCATTGGATTAAGCCTAAAGGCATATCGAATATTCGACTAGACGGTGAAAACCGGCTTGAGTGTTCCATGTGCAGAACAATTGGGTCAGCAGCGCGCATTTCGCGAGCAGGCTCGCTCCCACAGCAGACTGCATTGGTTCAGAGACAGCGCGCGAGGCCGTGCATGGCGTCGCGCAGCTTGCCGATGGCACGCTCGATAAACGCGTTATCACCGTCTCGGCACGCCGTGTCCAGATCTGCACACGCCGCAACAACCCGCGCAGCGCCGACCATTTGCGCGCCGCCCCTGATGCGATGGGCCAGCTCAAGCAGGCCGTTGCGGTCGCCGACGTGGATATGATCCAGAGCCTGGAGATCATCACGCAGGCTGTTGCCGACTTCGTTGCGCAAATGCTCGATCAACGAGTGATCGGTCCCGGCCATCTGCTCCAGGGCACTCAGGTCAATCTCGACCGACTCGGCGCCAGGCGGTTCATCTTCGTGAAGCTCGCAACGGCGGGCGCCGTTCATGGCTTCAGCCAGATCGTGCAAGCGAATCGGTTTGAACAGGCAGCCGTCCATACCGGCATCCAGACAACGCAGGCGCTCTTCGATTTGCGCGTTGGCCGTAAAACCGAGGATCAGACAGGGCCTGCGGCCGCTGGCGGCTTCTTCGTTGCGAATCGCCTGTGCCAGTTCATAGCCATTGCGTCGCGGCATGTTGCAGTCGGTGATCACCACATCGAAGGCCTGGGTTCGCCAGCGGTCCAGCCCCTGTTCGCCATCGCCCACATCTACCGTGCGATGCCCGAGTTCGCTCAATTGCCAGCACATCAGCAAGCGGTTGACCGGGTGATCGTCCACCACCAACACGCTTAATACACAGGTCGCGGCTGCCGGCTCGGGCGTTGCCAGTGTGGTCGCCACCGACGTCAGCAGCGGCAACTGGATATTGATTTTTACTCGCGTGCCTTGCCCGAGATCACTATCGAGACCCAGCGTGCCGCCCATCATTTCGCAGAGGTTACGGCTGATCACCAGCCCCAGGCCGGAACCGCTGCGCGCCGCTTGAAGGCTATTGCTCGCTTGAACGAACGGGCTGAACAGGCGCTTTTGATCCTCGGCACTTATACCGATGCCGCTGTCTTCGATAAGCACCTGCACATTCACTTGCTCGTCCGATATTGCAACGACCTGCAGTCGCAGGCTGACCTCGCCTGCCTCGGTGAATTTGATCGCATTGCTCAACAGGTTGGACAGTACTTGTTTGAAGCGCGTCGGATCGACCAGCACATCCACGTCGGCGCGCGGATCAAGCTCGATGCGCCACAACAAGCGTTTCTGCCTCGCCAGCCCTTCGAAAACCCGACACACCGATAACACCGTCTCGCGCAGGTTGGCCCGCTCGGGCGCGAGGGACAAATGCCCGGACTCGATACGAGCGATATCGAGAATGTCGCCAATCAACGCCAATAATTGCTGGCCGGCATTCGACGCCACCTGAATGGCGAGTCGATCGGTGACGCCCTCCTCTGCGCGCTTGAGGGCCAGTTCGAGCATGCCGATCAGGGCGTTCATCGGCGTGCGGATCTCGTGGCTCATGGTCGCCAGAAAAGTGCTCTTGGCCCGACTGGCTTCGTCCGCCGCGTCCTTGGCCTGTTGCAGTTGCAGCAACCATTGCTGACGCTGGTGGATCTGCCGGCGCTGCCAGCCAATCCACAGCAGTGACAACAGAAGCAAGGCAGCTGCGCTGGCGAAACCAAGCAGAATCTCCTGACGGTGGCGCAGCCAGTAGCTGTTCTCGACCACTACATCGTGGCTCCAGCGCTCCACCAGTTCATCCATTTGCTGCGGCGCAATGCTCAGTAACGCCTTGTTCAGGATCGAGTGCAGCAATGCCGATTGCGGCGCCGTGGCCAATGCGATGCGCGCCGGCTGATCGCCAACGGTGCCGGTAATTCGCAGGCGATCGCGGTACTGCCGGGCAATCAGAAAACGCGCCACCAGCAACGAGCTCACCGTTACGTCGACCTGTCCTCGGGCAATCAGCGCCATGCCTTCGGCGGGGCTTTTCACTTCGACCAGACGTAGTCCGGGCACGCGTTGCAGCAGGTATTCACGCAACGGGTGGCCGCGATAGATGGCCAGGCGTTTGCCCGCCAGGTCGTCGAGCGGCAATGGATGTGGCCCGTTCGCCGCACTGACCAGCACGAACGGATTGTTCAGATAGGCGCGGGTGAATTGCAGCTGCGCTTCCCGCTCGGTGCTCGGCGTCACTACCGGCAGGACATCAAGTTCACCCGCCTGGAGCTGCTCGAACTGATCGTTCAACGAGGTGCCACGCACGATCTCGAAATTCAGCCCGCTGCGCTGAGCGATGAGGCTCAACAACTGCGCTGCCAGGCCGTTGAAGCGTCCATCGGCATCGAAAAACGCCAACGGCGCGAAGTCTTCGACCGCGCCCACCCGCACCACCGGGTGCAGATCAAGCCACTGCTGTTCAGCGGCGCTGAGCTGTACCCGCGACTGTTCGGCCATCTCGGCGAGGCCGACGCTCCAGCGCTGTTCGATCAGATGCCGACGTTCCATGGGCACGGCCAGCAAGGCCTTGTCGACGATGCGTTTGAGCACCACATCGCTGCGCAACAACGCAAAGGCGAACGGATTGGCATCAAGCCCCGACGGCCCGGCCAATTGCAGGTCGTTGCGATAGTTGGTGTTGATCAGATAATTGGCGCTGATGAAGTCGCCCAGGTACACGTCGTCGGCACCGAAGGCGACCGCGCCGAGTGCATCCATGGCCGAAGCATAAAGCTGCACGTGGGCGCCGGGGTAGAACGCCTGAACATGGGCCAGTGGCAGGTAATCCTCGACCATGGCGATGCGTTTGGCCGTCAGGTCGGCGGTCAGCTTCTCGTCGTGACGCGTGACCAGCATAGGCTGATCTTCAGCATACGGCCGCGACAGAACAAAGGCCGGATCCGCCGCTTCGAAACTGTTCGAGGTGCCCAAGAGATCAACGTCGGCGCGCTTGAGTGCGGCCATCAGTGCCGGCCGATCGGCGAAACGCCGCACTTCGATCCTGATGCCGAGCAGTTGCGCCAGCAGATCGGCGTAATCGGCGGTCAGCCCTTCCAGCTCATGCTGTTGGCGGGTGATTTCGAAGGGCGGGTAATCCGGGCCGGAGATGCCCATGCGCAAAACTGGATGCTCACGCAGCCACTGGCGCTCCCGATCATCGAGGCGGACCTGGATACCCCCAGGTTCGAGGCGGGCCAGCACCTCCAGTGTCTGCGGCTGATCATTCGCCCAGACCAAGGCGGCAAGCCCCAGCCAAATCCCTAAAACCCGCAGTCCCTGCGTCATGTCGAGGTACTCAGATCAAGTGATTGCGCTTGGCGAACTCACGCAGAAGCACCAGCGAACCCAGGCCAAGTTTCGCCATCATGCGGGTCTTGTAGGTGCTGACGGTCTTGTGACTCAGGTGCATCTCCTGGGCGATGGCTTTGTTTGGTTTGCCCAACGCCAGGTTCACGAAAATGCATAACTCTCGATCGGACAGCTGAGCGATCAGCTCCTGTTCAGTGCGTTGCACCGCGTTGTACAGACCGCTGGTATTGGGCAACGCAGAGAAATAGGTGTGGCCGGACATCAGCGCCTTGATAGCATCGTGCAGCAGCGTCAGATGATTGCTCTTGGTCACGTAACCCCGCGCGCCCGCGCGCAAACAGCGCTCCTGGTAATGCGTGGGCTCATGCATGCTGAACAC
Organism: Pseudomonas sp. FP1762; assembly: GCF_030687105.1. Taxonomy (NCBI): domain Bacteria; kingdom Pseudomonadati; phylum Pseudomonadota; class Gammaproteobacteria; order Pseudomonadales; family Pseudomonadaceae; genus Pseudomonas; species Pseudomonas sp. FP1762. The sequence continues at coordinate 2,165,134 of NZ_CP117458.1, read as the reverse complement.
CAGGATCCGGCAGCGTGCCGTCGGCGCTTTGATCTGGATTCGCGTCAGCACTTCCAGCCCGTCCATGGACCCCAAGCCGAGATCGAGCACGACCAGGTGTGGATCATGCGCGCAAATCAACGGCACGACTTCATTGCCATTGGACGCTTCATGAATCTGCGTGAAGCCTTGAGCCTGCAGGACAATTCGAATGGCCGCGCGCACGACTGGGTGATCATCGACGATCAGCGCTGACTTCATTGGTACTCCTGCAAAATCGAAGACACCGCAACAGTCTGTCCCGGAGTCGGTGGCCGCGCCGGCACTGTTACATGGATGAGCAAGAGAATCACCTGTCAGGTCTGACAGTTGTGCAGAGTGGTTTTTTATGCATTGGCATGGCGCAACGACGCGTGAGAGTCGGGCGGTGCCTGGCGTTCGTCGCAAGCTTCGACTCTCGCCATCACCTGCCCGATGAGCTGTGAATTGGGCAATGGCGTCGGGCTGATCTGCGCGTTTTCCTGAGCAAACCCCGCAACCGCCAGCAAGGGCGCCGACGGTTCGTTGTAGATCAGAGCGTGGCGAACCTGTGGGTGATCGAGCAGAAAGCCCGACAGATCGAGGGAGCCTGCCGCCAGCTCGGCATTGATCACCAATACATCGAACGGCTCGCAGCCGTAGTCGACCAGCGTCAACAGTTCGCCGAGATTCTGCACCGGGGCGACGCGGTAGTAGCCGAGCGAGTTGAACAGGCGCTCGATTTTCATGCGATGAAAATGCTGCGGGTCGGCGATCAGGATGCGCAACGCTTTGTTGCTCATGGTCATTCTCCCGGTGAGGTTTGGGGAGGGCAAGACTACGCAAGCGTCGGGGATAGCTCTGTAGGACTTTTCCTAAAAAGCAGGCCATTCATCCGGCGCCCCAGACGCACCAATATCCCCTGTGGGAGCGAGCCTGCTCGCGAAGGGGCTATACCAGTCAGAGACGTATTGACTGACACGGCGCCTTCGCGAGCAGGCTCGCTCCCACAGGGGAGAGCATTCCATGGCTGCTATTGCCAGCCGAATCGACGGATGTAGAAGCCTTTCACCGCTTGGGTCAAAGCCATGTACGCGAGCAGAATCATTGGCAGAAACGCGAAATACAGCGACGGCAATGCCTGCAACTTGAAGTAATGCGCCAGCGGGCCCATGGGCAGGAAGATGCCGACTGCCATGATAATCGCCGTCATCACCATCAGCGGCATGGCTGCACGGCTTTGCAGGAACGGAATCTTCGGCGTACGGATCATGTGCACGATCAGCGTCTGGGTCAGCAACCCGACCACGAACCAGCCGGACTGGAACAGCGTCTGGTGATCCGGGGTATTGGCGTCGAACACGTACCACATCAAGGCGAAGGTGGTGATGTCGAAGATCGAGCTGATCGGGCCAAAGAACAGCATGAAGCGCCCGACGTCAGCCGGCTGCCAGCGCTGCGGCTGTTTCAGCATCTCGTCGTCGACGTTATCGAACGGAATGGCAATCTGCGAAATGTCGTACAGCAGGTTTTGCACCAGCAGGTGCATCGGCAGCATCGGCAGGAACGGGATGAATGCACTGGCCACCAGCACCGAGAACACATTGCCGAAGTTGGAGCTGGCAGTCATCTTGATGTACTTGAGCATGTTGGCGAAGGTACGCCGCCCTTCGAGCACGCCCTCCTCCAGCACCATCAGGCTTTTTTCCAACAGGATGATGTCCGCCGCTTCCTTGGCGATGTCCACCGCGCTGTCCACGGAAATGCCGATGTCGGCGCTGCGCAGCGCCGGCGCGTCGTTGATGCCATCGCCCATGAACCCGACCACATGGCCGTTGCCCTTGAGCACACGGACGATGCGCTCCTTGTGCGACGGCGTGAGTCTGGCGAAGACGTTGGTCGTCTCGACCGCCACCGCAAGCTCAGCATCGCCCATGCGCTCAATGTCATTGCCCAGCAGCAAACCCTGTTGCGCGAGGCCGACCTCGCGGCAGATCTTTGCTGTGACCAGCTCGTTGTCACCGGTCAACACCTTCACCGCCACGCCGTGCTCGGCCAAGGCCTTGAGCGCTGGCGCGGTGCTTTCCTTCGGCGGATCGAGGAACGCCACGTAACCGATCAGCGTCAGTTCCTGCTCATCGGCCAGGCTGTAAATCTCGCGGCCTGCTGGCATTGAGCGAGCCGCGACCGCCACCACGCGCAGACCTTCGGCATTGAAAGCGCCGGTGACCTGGCGAATCCGCGCCAGCAATTCATCGCTCAATGCCTCATCAACTTCGCCGTGACGCACCCGGCTGCACACCGCCAGCACTTCTTCCACCGCGCCTTTGCAGATCAATTGGTGGGGCTGAGCGCGGCCCTCCACGACCACCGACATGCGCCGGCGATTGAAATCAAACGGGATTTCATCGACCTTGCGAAACGCACTGCCGACTTTCAATTCGCGATGGATTTCCACGTGTTCCAGCACCGCCACATCCAGCAGGTTTTTCAGGCCGGTCTGGTAGTAGCTGTTGAGGTAGGCCAGTTCCAGCACAGCGTCAGAATCCTCACCCCAGACGTCGACATTACGCGCGAGAAAGATCTTGTCCTGAGTCAGGGTGCCGGTCTTGTCGGTGCACAGCACGTCCATGGCGCCGAAGTTCTGGATCGCGTCGAGGCGTTTGACGATGACTTTTTTGCGCGACAGGAACACGGCGCCTTTGGCCAGGGTCGAGGTGACTATCATCGGCAGCATTTCCGGGGTCAGGCCGACGGCAATCGACAGCGCGAAGAGCAGCGCTTCGGTCCAGTCGCCCTTGGTGAAACCGTTGATGAACAGCACCAGCGGCGCCATGACGAACATGAAGCGGATCAGCAGCCAACTGACCTTGTTGACCCCCTGCTGAAACGAGGTCACCGCCCGGTCCGTCGCGCCGACCCGTTGCGCCAACGCACCGAAATAGGTGCTGTTGCCGGTGGTGAGAATCAGTGCAATCGCGCTGCCGGAGACAACGTTGGTGCCCATGAACAGAATATTGTCCAGCTCCAGCGGGTTACGCGTGTCGCGATCGGTGTGCCGGGTGAATTTCTCCACCGGCATCGATTCACCGGTCATCGCTGCCTGGCTGACGAACAGATCCTTGGCGCTGAGCACGCGGCAATCGGCGGGAATCATGTCGCCGGCCGAGAGCACGATGAGATCGCCGGGCACCAGTTGCTTGATCGGCAGCTCCCGACGTGGGCCATCGCGGCGCAGCACCGTGGCGGTGTTGCTGACCATGGCTTTGAGCGCATCGGCGGCCTGATTGGATTTGCTCTCCTGCCAGAAGCGCAGCAGCGTCGACAGCACCACCATGGAGAAAATCACCACGGCCGCCTTGAGGTCTTCGGTCAGCCAGGAGATCACCGCGAGTAAGGTCAGCAGCAGGTTGAACGGGTTTTTGTAGCAGTGCCACAGATGGGTCCACCACGGCAGCGGCTGCTCGTGTTCGACCTCGTTGAGGCCATGTTGCGCGCGCAGTGCATCGGCCTCGACTTCGGTAAGCCCCTCGCCGTGCGTGCCCAGCGCTGACAGCAACGCAGCGCTGTCTTCATGGGCGGCAGCGACCAGCGTGTTGGCCAGCGTCGGCGGCACTTCACGGCTGACCAATGTGTCATTGATCGAATCCAGCAGCGCCAGACGACGGAAGTGCCGGGCGATGTGGCGGCTGCGCAGAAAGCCTGCGAAAAATTCCTTGAGCGTGAGTTTCATGGCTGTGTCCCCTGTGGTCAGCCGGGAAACCGTCGAGCAGGTACCGCCGCGCCCTGGCACCGGGAAAACCGGCACGGCAAGGCGTGGCACGCCGGTCGGGAATGACAGGCGTGTCGATAGGCTGCGATGACGACTGAGGTCGCCATCACGCTTGGTTCAGCGTCGTTGAGAAGGACGTCGAGACACGATCCGGAACGGGTCGTGCACGGGATGCCGCTGCTCGCTGTTACGGCGAGACAACGGCAGGGAAAGGCTGCGCGTTATCTTGCCGAGAATCTGCCGGTGATCGAGACCGGCCGACAACTGTCACTCGAACAAGTACCCACTGTGGGTCTCCGCAATTGATGAAAACGCGCGCAGCTTACGCCTGCAGCTAAACCGCTGGAAGAGGTGTTTGCCGGGAATGTGGGGGGTGTTCAGGAAGGGTTCAGAATTTCCCCGCGAGCGTTCCTACGCTCAGCGTAGGAACGCCTCATCGGACGTTCCGCGTTCGGCTTCTGAAAGGGACGCGGAGCGTCCCGGCTGCATTCCCACGCAGAGCGTGGGAACGATCATATGTGGGGCTTTCCATGGCCCCTTCGCGAGCAGGCTCGCTCCCACATTTTGCCCTGCGTTCACAGATCCATTGTGGGAGCGAGCCTGCTCGCGAAAGCGGTGTGACAGGCGCCGCAGAACTCAGCTGGCAGTCGCCAACAGCAACTCCGCCACCGAGCGACTGTGCCCGCGCTGTTTGCCATGCTCGTACAACGAGCCAGCGATTTCATCGGCGCGAATCGGCAGCACCGACAGCAGCGTATCGCTCAGGCCATGGCTGGCCTGGCAGAAGCCCTGCATATATATGCCGGCCTTGCAGCGCTCGTCGGTGATCAGTTTGTAGTTGCGATCGACTTCGAATTCGCCGAGGTATTCCTCCAGCGGCGCGAGCAACTTGCGGTGCATCTGCCGCTCGTAACCGGTGGCCAGCACCACGGCGTCATAGATTCGCACCGTGACTTCGCCGGTGGCATTGTTGCGCACTGCCAGTTCGATACCGTTTGCCGTGGCAGTGGCGCTCTCGACGGTGGTCAGGGTGCGGAACGCATGGCGGGCAATCCCGGAAACCTTCTGCCGGTAGAAGATGCCGTAGATGCGTTCGATCAGGTCGATGTCGACCACCGAATAGTTGGTGTTGTGGTACTCGTTGACCAGACGCTCGCGCTCGACGCTGTTCTGCTGGAACACCAGATCAGTGAATTCCGGCGAGAACACTTCGTTGACGAATGGGCTGTCGTCCGCAGGCTTCAAGGCCGAGCCGCGCAGGATCATGTCGACCTGCACCGACGGGAATGAATCGTTCAGGTCGATAAAGGCTTCCGCCGCGCTCTGCCCGCCGCCGATGATGGCGATGCTCATCGGTTGATTGTTCACGCACGGCTGTCTGGCCATTTGCGACAGATACTGCGAATGGTGGAACACCCGATGATCGCCCTTCAGCGCCTTGAACGCCTCTGGAATGCGCGGTGTGCCGCCAGCGCTGACCACCACCGAACGTGTGGTACGCACGAATTGCTGGCCGTCGCTGCCCCGGGAAATCACCCGCAATGCCTCGACCTGCTGGTTGTGCAAAACCGGTTCGATGAACTGCACTTCTTCGCCATAACGGCTCTGCGCGGTGAACTGCCCGGCCACCCAGCGCAGGTAGTCGTTGTACTCCATGCGGCATGGATAAAAGGTGCCGAGGTTGATGAAATCGACCAGACGCCCGTGGTGCTTGAGGTAATTGACGAACGAGTAAGGGCTGGTCGGATTGCGCAGGGTCACCAGGTCCTTGAGGAAGGAAATCTGCAACTCGCTCTGCGTCGACAAGGTGTTGCCGTGCCAGCTGTAAGTGGCCTGCTTGTCGAGGAACAGCACATCCAGTTCGCCCTGGGTCACGCCGCGCTCCTGCAGAGCGATGGCCAGTGCCAGGTTCGAAGGGCCGAAACCGACGCCGATCAGGTCGTGAACGATGGGCGATGCAATTGCCTGTGTCATTTCCAGTGTCCTCTGGATGAACCCCTCAACGCGGGGAAATAAAGCCTGGGTGGCCTGACCGGCCTGAATCAGGTCAGCAGGTCGTCTGTTGAGTAGGAACGAGGACGATGAAAGGAAATTTAACCGGCGCGGCTCACTGGCCGTCCCATTGCTGGATGCGCAGGCGGCAATGCTTCATGGCGTTGACGATGTGTTTTTCCACCAGCGCCCGGGAGATGCCGAGGGTCTGAGCGATTTCCGGATGGGACATTCCTTCGATCTTGCGCAGCAGAAAACTGTCGCGGCACAGCGGCGGCAACTCGGCCAGTGCGCGCTGGAGCATTTCCAGACGCTGGCCGTGATCGAGGGTGCCGTGGGGGGACGGGGTGAAATAGCGCTCTTCGTTATCCAGCACGTCCAGCGATTCGACCTGGCGCAGCGCGTTGCGGCGGTGATCGTCGATAACCAGGTTCAACGCGGTGCGATAAAGGAAGGCCCGGGGTTGTTCGATCGGCACCTCGCTGGAGCGCTCCAGCACGCGTACGTAGGCGTCATGCACCACATCCTCGGCGACCTGACGGTTGCCCAGTCTGGCGTTGAGGAAACACACCAGCTCACGATAGTAGTTTTCCAACATGACTCCCGACCGCATCGATGCCGTTTCTGTCCTTGAGCGCACTGATCAGACCTGCGGATCACGCAGTAGCAAGATAGTGGCAACTTGAGGTGCGTAATTTATAGTAATTCTCATATAGATTTAAAGAGTTGATTCCATATCCCGGACAAATAGTCGTCGCCCGGCTACGGTAACTCGATGTGTCTGCGGCTAAATTCCGTCGCCCATGCCTCGTTTACAGGACAGCCCCTGTGTCTGTCGTGCCTTGCGACGGGCCGCAACCACTGGCCGGAACCCTGCATGAATCGTCCCCGCCCCGCCCGTCGCGCGCTGTTTGCCGCCCTCTGTCTGATTCCCGTGATCGCCGTTGCTGCCTGGCAGGTTTTGCCACCCGGTCGCGACGCCGTTGCCACTGTGCAGGTCAGCCGGGGCGATATCGAAAACAGCGTGACGGCGCTCGGCACCTTGCAGCCCCGCCGCTACGTGGATGTCGGCGCACAGGCTTCGGGGCAGATTCAGAAGATTCACGTCGAGGCTGGCGATACGGTCAAGGAAGGCCAGTTGCTGGTGGAAATCGACCCGTCGACACAGAAAGCCAAGCTCGATGCCGGGCGCTTTTCCATCGAAAACCTCAAGGCGCAGTTGCAGGAGCAACGCGCCCAGCACGATCTGGCGCAGCAGAAATACCAGCGCCAGCAGAAACTCGCCGCCGGTGGCGCCACCCGCGAGGAAGACGTGCAGACCGCCCGCGCCGAGGTCCGCGCAACCCAGGCGCGCATCGACATGTTCCAGGCGCAGATCCGCCAGGCCCAGGCCAGCCTGCGCAGCGACGAAGCGGAGCTCGGTTACACGCGCATCTACGCGCCGATGAGCGGCACCGTGGTCGCCGTCGGTGCGCGGGAAGGCCAGACCCTCAACGCGCAACAACAGACCCCGCTGATCCTGCGCATCGCCCGACTGTCGCCGATGACGGTATGGGCCGAAGTTTCGGAGGCCGACATTGGCCACGTCAAACCGGGCATGACCGCTTACTTCACCACCCTCAGCGGTGGCACTCGGCGCTGGAGCAGCACGGTGCGGCAGATCCTGCCGGTGCCACCACGTCCGCTTGAACAGAATCAGGGCGGCAGCCCTACCAGTGGTCGCAGCGGCAGCGAACGCGTGGTGCTTTATACCGTGCTGCTCGACGTCGACAACGCCGATCACAGCCTGATGACCGACATGACCGCCCAGGTGTTCTTCGTCGCCGAACAGGCGCAAGACACCCTGACCGTGCCGACTGCCGCCCTGCAACCGGGCTCGCGTCCGCAGTGGCAGCGAGCGCAGATCGTCGCTGCCAACGGTGATATTCAGGCGCGCGAAGTACGCACCGGCATCAGCGATCGACTGCGCACCCAGGTGCTCGAAGGTCTGGATGAGGGCGAGCATGTTCTCAGCGCGCCGGCCGCTGGTCATGGGGGCTGAATGCACACGCCCCTGATCGACCTGCGGCAGATCCGCAAAGCCTACGGCGGCGATGACAGCCCGCGGGTGGAAGTGCTGCGCGGGATCGATCTGTCGATCCACGCCGGCGAATTCGTTGCGATTGTCGGCGCCTCCGGTTCAGGCAAATCGACGCTGATGAACATCCTCGGCTGCCTCGACCGTCCCACCAGCGGCGAGTATCTGTTCGCCGGGGAAAATGTCGCGCAGCTGGACAGTGATGAACTGGCCTGGCTGCGCCGCGAAGCGTTCGGGTTTGTCTTTCAGGGCTATCACCTGATCCCGTCCGGCTCGGCGCAGGAAAACGTCGAGATGCCAGCGATCTATGCCGGCACCCCGGCCGCCGAGCGCCATGCCCGAGCTCACGCGCTGCTGGAACGTCTCGGTCTCGGCACTCGCACCGGCAATCGTCCGCATCAGCTTTCCGGCGGCCAGCAACAGCGGGTGTCGATTGCCCGTGCGCTGATGAACGGCGGCCACATCATCCTCGCCGACGAGCCGACCGGCGCCCTCGACAGCCACAGCGGCGCTGAAGTGATGACCCTGCTCGACGAACTCGCCGATCAGGGCCATGTGGTGATCCTTATCACCCACGACCGCGAAGTGGCGCAACGGGCCAAACGCATCATCGAAATCCGCGACGGCCTGATCATCAGCGACAGCGCCGAGCACGCGTGCGCGCCGCCTGTGGCCAATCCCGGGGCGTTGCAAGCGGTCGACCTGCGCCAGCGCCTGAGCAACGGCAGCAGCCAGACCGGCGCCTGGAAAGGTGAACTGGTCGACGCTGTACAAGCGGCGTGGCGAGTGATGTGGATCAACCGCTTTCGCACCGCGCTGACCCTGCTGGGCATCGTCATTGGCGTGGCCTCGGTGGTGGTCATGCTCGCCGTCGGCGAAGGCAGCAAGCGTCAGGTCATGGCGCAAATGGGCGCGTTCGGCTCCAACATCATTTACCTCAGCGGCTCGGCGCCGAACCCGCGTACACCGGAAGGCATCATCACCCTCGACGATGTCGCCGAACTGTCCGCCCTGCCCCAGGTGGAACGGATCATGCCGGTCAACGGCTCGACCGCCGGCGTGCGCTTTGGCAACGCCGACCACAGCAGTTACGTCGGCGGCAATGACACCAACTTTCCGCAGATTTTCAACTGGCCGGTGATTCAGGGCAGCTACTTCACCCAGGCCGACGAGGACAGCGCCGCCGCCGTCGCGGTGATCGGCACCAAGGTCCGCGACAAGTTACTCAAGGATGTCGCCGACCCGATCGGTCAATACATCCTCATCGAGAACGTGCCGTTCCAGATCCTCGGCGTGCTCGCTGAAAAAGGCGCCAGCTCCGGCGACTCCGATAGCGACAACCGCATCGCCGTGCCCTATTCGGCGGCGAGCACGCGCCTGTTCGGCAGCCGCAATCCGCAATACGTGGTGATCGCGGCCAAGGATGCGCGCAAGGTCAAGGACGCCGAACAGGCCATCGAACAGGCGATGTTGCGTCGGCACCACGGCAAGAAGGATTTCGAGCTGACCAACAATGCCGCGATGATCCAGGCCGAAGCGCGCACGCAAGGCACGCTGTCGCTGATGCTGGGGGCGATTGCAGCAATTTCTCTGCTGGTCGGCGGCATTGGCGTGATGAACATCATGCTCATGACCGTGCGCGAACGTACCCGCGAGATCGGTATTCGCATGGCCACCGGCGCCCGTCAGCGCGACATCCTGCGGCAGTTTCTCACTGAAGCGCTGATGCTCTCGGTGGTCGGCGGAATCGCCGGAATCGGCCTGGCGCTGCTGGTCGGCGGCGTGTTGTTGCTCAGCGGCGTGGCGATCGCCTTTCAAGGGCTGGCGGTGATCGGTGCGTTTGCCTGTGCGCTGGTCACCGGTGTCATTTTCGGCTTTATGCCGGCCCGCAAAGCTGCCCGGCTTGACCCGGTCACGGCCCTTACCAGTGAATGATCGACCTATGAAAGTGCGACTGACGTTCCTCGCCGCCAGCCTGCTACTGGCGGCCTGCAGCAGCCCGGCGCCGCGCCTGGACAGCGGCGTGCAGCCACCAAGCGCGTGGCAGTCCGCCGACAGCCACGGCGCGCGGCAAAGCAATCGGCAATGGTGGACGCAGTTCGGCAGCCCCGAGCTGGAGCGGCTGGTGGAACAGGCGCGGCTGGGCAGCTACGACCTCGCCGCCGCCGTGGCACGGGTCAGACAGGCCGAGGCCAGCGCAACCATTGCCGGCGCCCCGCTGCTGCCCGAACTCAAGGCCGGGCTGAACGCCAACCGGCAGAAACTGATCCACGGCAAGGGCTACAGCCAGTTGGATGTCAGTCCCGAGAATCGCTCGCTGGATTATTACGATGCCGAGCTCAGCGCCAGTTACGAAATCGATTTCTGGGGCGGCAAGCGTGCCGCGCGCGACAGTGCCGTGTTCGGTGTGCAGGCCAGCGAGTTCGACCGCGCCACCGTCGAGCTGACCTTGCTCAGCGGCGTCGCCAACAGTTACACCCAAACCCTGGCCTTGCGTGAGCAGGCGCGCATTGCCGAACTCAATCTGGCCAATGCGCAAAATGTGCTGCATCTGGTGCAGACCCGTTTCGACGCCGGCAGCGCCACCGCGCTGGAACTGGCCCAGCAGAAAAGCCTGGTGGCGGAACAACAGCGTCGCCTGCCGCTGGTGCAACAACAGGCCCGCGAAGCACTGATCAGCCTCGCCGCCCTGCTCGGCCAACCGGTGCAAGCGTTGCCGTTGCCCGAGCAATCCTTCGCCCAATTGCACTGGCCGGACATCGCCAGCGGCGTGCCGAGCGACTTGCTCAGCCGCCGCCCGGACATTGCCAGCGCCGAGGCCAGACTGGCGGCGGCGCAGGCTGATGTCACCGTCGCCCGCGCCGCGATGCTGCCGAAAATCACCCTGACCGCCAGCCTCGGCAGCGGCGCCGACCTTGCCGCCGACCTGCTGCGCACGACGTTCTACAACCTGTCCTCGGGGCTGACCGCGCCGATCTTCAACAACGGCCGCCTCAGCGCCGAACGCGACAAGGCCAAGGCCCGACAGGATGAACTGCTGGAGACCTATCGCGGGGCAATCATCAACGGCTTCGCCGACGTCGAAAAAGCCCTCAGCAGCATTCGCGGCCTCGACGAACAGCGGCAATGGCAAAGCGAAGAACTGAACCAGGCACAGACCGCTTTCGACATCGCCCAGAGCCGCTACCAGGCCGGCGCCGAAGACCTGCTCACCGTCCTGCAAACTCAGCGCACGCTGTATGCGGCGCAAGACCTGAACGTCCAGCTGCGCCTGTCGCGGTTGCAGGCGAGCATTGCCTTGTACAAAGCGCTGGGGGGTGGTTGGGAAGTGATCTGACGGAGATGCGTCGACTGAACTGACGCCATCGCGAGCAAGCTCGCTCCCACAGGGATCAGGGTAAATCTGCTGTTCATTCGTATCTTTGAGATAGCTATCGCGAGCAGGCTCGCTCCCACAGAAAAGCAAAGCAGCGCAGCTGCCCGCGGCGAAGCCGCCCCACTCAACAACGAGCGTTAGCTCGAGTGCTTTTGATCTTGATCTACCGGCGACGTCGGAAGGCTGCGCGGAGGGATTGATCCGGGCGTGGGAGCGCAGCGACCGTCTGGCGCAGCCAGACACAGCGGAAGGAGGTGCAGCGAAGCAAACCGGAAACGCTGCGCCCGGATCGATCCCGCAGCGAAGGAACCCGAGCCTGCGAGGGCCGAACGCAGGAGCAAGCGTTTTTTTGCTTACTTTTTTTAGGCGTTTGTAAAAAAGTGAGTCGCCGTAAGGGCGAAACCTTAGGTAGTCGTTACCGCAGCGATGGATATGTACTCACTCAAAATGCCCCCACCGCCCCAAAAAAAGCCTCCGCGAGCAAGCTCGCTCCTACAAGGGATTGCGACCAATTCAGAGAGTGTGTTTGTTTGAACCAATCTAGAGCTGTCGGCCCTTGACCTTCAGGTGTCGCGCATACCAAGGGCGCTGTGGCACTTTGCGGAACAGCTCGGTCATGTTGTCTTCGTCGCCAAAAGTGATACGCAGCGCCAGCTTCATGGTCTCCGGGTCCATCTCCACTGAGCGTCCGACTTGCAGCCCGGGCACGGTGCTGCAGCCGTGGGTGTCGGGGCCGAGCCAGGGGTCGGCGACTTCCACCCAGCGTCCCGGCGCAAACCACGGCACGCCGTTGACTTCCAGACGGCTCACTTCGCCCGGGTGAAAACGTTCATGGGCGCGGAACCAGTCTTCCAGGCGGTCATCAATCCAGCCGTGGAAACGCCAGAACACCGGATTCACATGGGAGGAAAACGGATCACCGAGAAAGTCGTTTTCCGGCGCATACCAGCGCGCAGCGAAGTCCGCCTGATCGCGCGCCATCGGCACTGGAATGTCGTTGGATGGGTCACGCGCCACCGAAGCCCAGCGCATGTGCAGCCAGTCGTGCAGGCCCAGTTCGACTTCCGAACCGAACTGGCCAAGGGTCAATTTCGACAAATAACGCGGGTCACGGTACTGCGATTCCCAGACCAGGAAATTGCTCTGGAAAGTCTCCGCCGCTTTGATGTCGCTGACCCACTTGGTGTACTCGTCATCGCCCTCGGCCAGCCAGGTCGGCGGCAGCGAATTGCCGTCATGATTGTCGAAATAGCGGGCGAAGCCCTGTCGGTCCCGCTCCAGCTCAGGCTGCGGCTGCGGAAACGCCGGCCAGGAAGGCAAATCCTGCATCGAGCGGGCGATGCCTAGCATGTGCCGATGCATAAAGAAAAAATCCACGCCCGAGCCATTGCGATCCTTGCTTGGCCCACGGGCGTCGCGCTCCTTGTCACGCGGCCCGGGCTGCCAGCCGATGCCGCGCAGCGCTTCGCGCTTTTTCTCCGAGAGCTTGTGCCACTTGTCGCGGGTGGCGTGCCAGAGCTGGTGGAACAACCGATGCTCGGGCGCCACCAGCCAGGCCAACAGTTGCGGATTCAGACCGGTGCGTTCACGGGCCTCGGGAAAACGTCGTTTGATGGCGATGAACTGGTTGTCCAGCTCGGGCAACGCCAACGGCCGGTCCAGACGCAGCACTTGCCCGGTGAACGTGGCGCTGCCGGCATTGCCGAACGCCGCCCAGACCTCATCCAGTTTGACTTTTAATTCATACACCGGCGGTGCAAGTGGCGCATCGGTGCGCAGCAGGCGCCAATACATCTCGGCGCCGTTGCCCGGTGCCAGATCGCCAACCACTTGATAACGCACAGGCCCTTCGGCACGCAGATTCGCTCCGGTGTCGAGATAACCGCGCAGGCCGCGCCCACGATGAGCGATGTCGAGAAACAGCTCCAGGCCTTGCGCCGGCAAACCATCAAGCCCGGCCGCCGCACCGGTAAAGCGAATGTCCCAGACCCCACGCAAATTGTCCGCCAGCTGTTGCCCGGCGGTGTCCGCCAGATCGACCGTGGCCTCGCCCGGGGTGATCGGAAACTCCTCGCGGGTCAATTCACGATGTGCATAAAAAGCGGCAGGCAGCGCGGCGCCCGTGAGTGCCATGCCCGCCATGAACCAGCGTCGAGAGATCGTCATTGCCCTACCTGTGTCAGCCATGAAGCAGGCTTTATCCAAGCTAGAACGTTTGCTCGGCGGGGAAATTTACGCCGCCGGCAAAACATCCCTGCGCCGCTGCCGGGCATTTGTAACGCACACCTAAATTAGCCGTGCAGCCACTCGTTCTTCCCAGATAGCAAAGGCCCCTGCGCCTGTACCTCGACGGCGAACCTGAATGAGATGGCAATGACAAAACCGCGTTGGAAAAAGGCTCTATTCATCGGCCTGCCGCTGGCCCTGGCGATCAGTGCCGGCGCAGGATTTCTGGCCTGGGATTACTGGAACAACCCCGGCTATCCGGTGAAGGTGATGAAACAGGCGACGGAGTTGCAGGATCGCCTGCTGTCGTTCGACAGCCACATCACCGTACCGCTGAGTTTCGGCAGCCACGACCACGAAGCCGACAAGGATGGCTCGGGCCAGTTCGACCTCATCAAGGCCAATCGCGGACGCCTGTCCGGCGCCGCGCTGACGGTGTTCGGCTGGCCGGAAATGTGGAACGGCCCGAATGCCCCGCACCGTCCGACCGAGGGTTTTGTCGAAGAAGCGCGCAATCAGCAGGAGGTGCGCTACAAGATCATTTCCGGGATCGTCCGCGACTTTCCCAATCAGGCCGGCATCGCCTACACGCCGGATGATTTCCGCCGCCTGCATGGCGAAGGCAAGTTTGCGATTTTCATCAGCATGCTCAACGCCTACCCGCTGGGCAATGACCTGAGCAAGCTCGACCTGTGGGCCGGGCGCGGCATGCGCATGTTCGGCTTCAGTTACATCGGCAACAACAGCTGGGCCGACTCGTCGCGGCCGCTGCCGTTTTTCAATGATTCGCCCGACGCCCTCGATGGTCTGTCGGACATCGGTAAACAAGCGGTGCAGCGCTTGAATGATCTGGGGGTGATCATCGATGTTTCGCAGATGTCGACCAAGGCCCTCGAGCAAGTCGCCGAACTGAGCCGCACACCGCTGGTGGCCTCGCACTCGGCGCCACGGGCGGCGGTGGATATCCCGCGCAACCTCAGCGACAAAGAACTGCAACTGATCAAGAACAGTGGCGGCGTGGTGCAAGTCGTCGCCTTCTCGCAATACCTGAAACCGCTGACCCAGGGCACGCAGGACAAACTCAATGCGCTACGTGCGCGCTTCGATCTGCCGCCACTGCCCAATCTGGCCATGGCACTGATGCCGGGCGATCCGATCATCACCGCCTGGTCGGAACAGAAGCTCGGCCAATACGCCAGCGGCCTCTACGCGATCCTCGAAGAAGAACCGAAAGCCACCCTCAAGGACTTCGGCGACGCCATCGATTACACAGTGCGCAAGATCGGTATCGACCACGTCGGTATCGCCTCGGACTTCAACGACGGCGGCGGCATCAAGGGCTGGGAAAACGTCGGCGAGATTCGCAACGTCACCGCCGAACTGCTGCAGCGCGGCTACTCCGAAGCGGATATCGCCAAGCTCTGGGGCGGCAACTTCATGCGCGTCTGGGATCAGGTGCAAAAAGCCGCGAAACCAGCGCTGGCGTCGCGCCAGGAGGTGGCGCGGCCATGACCGATCGTCGCACTTTTCTCAAGCAGGCCGGCCTGCTCGCCGCCGCCCTGCCCCTGGGCGCCAGCCTGAGTGCTCCGGCGGCCATCGCTGCCGTGCCGACTGCGTCGCGAGACAAATGGGCGCAATTGCGTCAAATGTTCGATCAGGATCCCCAAGCGATTCACTTCGCCAATTTCCTCGTCACCTCGCACCCCAAACCGGTGCGCGAAGCGATCGAACGCCATCGCGCGGCGCTGGATCTGAATCCCGGTCTGGCGATGGATTGGGATCTGGGCGTCACCGAGAAGCGCGAAGAAAACGTGCGCCACTGGGCCGGCCAGTATCTGCAAGCCAAACCGGCGCAAATCGCCCTGACCGGCAGCACCACCGAAGGCCTGGCGATGATCTACGGCAGCGTACAGGTGCGCGCGGACCAGGAAATTCTTACCACGGTTCACGAGCATTATTCGACGCGCAACATTCTCGATTTCCGCAGCCGTCGTGACGGCACGCGCGTGCGCAAACTCAAGCTGTTCGAAACCCCGCAGAGCATTTCTCTGGATCAGGTGCTCGACACGATCAATCGCAACATCCGCCCCGAAACCCGTGTGCTGGGCATGACCTGGGTGCATTCGGGCAGCGGCGTGAAGCTGCCGATCAGCGACATCTCGCGGCTGGTCGACGAGCACAACCGCCAGCGCGACGACCAGGATCGGCTGATTTACGTGGTCGATGGTGTGCACGGTTTCGGTGTCGACGACTTGAGTTTCCCGCAGATGAACTGCGACTTTTTCATCGCCGGCACGCACAAGTGGATGTTCGGCCCGCGCGGCACCGGCATCGTCTGCAGCCGCACCGAAGAACTGAAATACGTCAGCCCCAGCGTGCCGACCTTCTCCGAGGCCACGGCCTTCTCGACCATCATGACCCCGGGCGGCTACCACGCCTTCGAGCATCGCTGGGCGCTGGACGAAGCCTTCAAGTTGCACCTGCAGCTGGGCAAAGCCGAGGTGCAGACGCGCATTCATCAGCTCAACAGCTACCTCAAGCAACGCTTGCAGGAGCACCGCAACATCGAATTGGTCACCCCGCTCGCCTCGCAGTTCTCCGCCGGTTTCACCTTCTTCCGGATCAAGGGCCAGGACAGCGATGAAGTAGCTGCCTGGCTGATGCAGAACCGGGTGATCTGCGACGCGGTCAGCCGCGACGTCGGGCCGGTGATTCGCACCGCGCCGGGCTTGCTCAACAGCGAAGCCGAAGTGGATCGCTTCATGGACATCCTCGGCACCAAGCTGCGTGCCTGACCCTCGACTGCCGTTTTCCTTTCAAAGAGACGACCCATGAAAAAGCCTCACGCGTCACTCCTCTCCAAAGCCCTGCCCGCACTGGCGCTAAGCGCCCTCTGCGCTGCCCTGTTGCCCGGCACCGCGCACGCGGCGACAGCACCCGCTGCGGGCAAAGTGTTCAAGGATTGCAAGGACTGCCCGGAAATGGTCGTGCTGCCGACCGGCAGCTACACCATGGGCACGCCGGACGATGAAGTCGGCCGCCAACCCGACGAAGGCCCGCTGCACACGGTGACGTTCAGCAAACCATTCGCTATCAGCCGCTCGCAGGTGCTGGTGGGCGAATGGGACGCCTATGTGCGCGAAACCGGCAACAAACCTTACGACTTCGATGACCGCCCCGGCCGCCGCTGCACCGCCGGCAAGCCGGAATTCAAACAGACGCCACGCGATCCGGCCGTGTGCATGAACGTCGCCGAAGCCCAGGGCTACATCGACTGGCTGTCGAAAAAGACCGGGCACGCCTATCGCCTGCAAAGCGAATCGATCCGCGAATACGCCGCCCGGGGCGGCAGCACCGGGCCTTTCCCGTTCCCGTTCGATGAGGGCAAGGATTACCAGATCTCCAAACACGCCAACACCTATGGCGCAGCCGACGGCTACAACTTCACCTCGCCGGCCGGCACCTTCCCGGCCAATGCGTTTGGCGTGTTCGACGCCCACGGCAACGTCTACGAATGGACCGCCGATTGCTATCACCCGGACTACTCCGGAGTGCCCGCCGACGGTCGCCCATGGACCCAGGAAAACTGCGAACGCCAGGTCATGCGCGGCAACGACTGGGGCGAGGCGCCGATCTTCTCGCGCTCGGGCAACCGCAACAGCAGCTGGCCGACCAGCAAGGGCGACTGGCTGGGCTTTCGCGTAGTGCGCGACCTCTGATCCCGCCCTCGACGAGCGCAGCCACGCCTGCGCTCGGTTAAAGAAACTCCGCGACCATTCGTTTTCCTTAAGTACCGGCACTCCCTCCGCATCGAAGCAGGAATCCTCCATGACCAAGCCTACGCGTGGGGCGATCAACGAATTGTTCGCCCTGCTCAAGCCCTTCCGCCTGATCGTCTCGGCGTCCATCGTGCTCGGCATGCTCGGCGGCCTGAGCGTCACCGTGCTGCTGGCGACCATCAACAACGCCCTGCATTCCGATGACGGCCTGACCCGCACCGTGGTGATGATCTTTGCCGGCCTCTGTGCCCTGGCCCTGCTGACCACGATCCTGTCGGACATCGGCACCAACTATGTCGGCCAGCACATCATCGCCAAACTGCGCAAAGAGCTTGGGGAGAAAGTCCTGTCGGCGCCGATCGACCAGATCGAACGCTATCGCAGCCATCGCCTGATTCCGGTGCTGACCCACGACGTCGACACCATCAGCGACTTCGCCTTCGCCTTCGCGCCCTTGGCGATCTCCATGACCGTGACCCTTGGTTGTCTCGGCTATCTGGCCATGCTGTCGTGGCCGATGTTCCTGATGATGCTGGTGGCCATCGCCATCGGCACCACCATCCAGGCCATCGCCCGGGCCAAAGGCATGCGCGGTTTCTACGCCGCCCGCGATTCCGAAGACGAACTGCAGAAGCACTACAACGCAATTGCCGAAGGCGCCAAGGAACTGCGCATTCACCGCCCGCGCCGCCAGCGCATGTTCGTCGCCGGCATTCAGAAAACCGCCGAGAAAATCTGCGACACCCAGATCAGATCGATCAACACCTTCGTCATCGCCAAGTCGTTTGGCTCGATGCTGTTCTTCGTGGTCATCGGCATGGCCCTGGCCCTGCAATCGCTGTGGCCGAGTGCCGACAAAGCGGTGATGAGCGGTTTCGTTCTGGTGCTGCTGTACATGAAGGGGCCGCTGGAGCACCTGATCAGCACCCTGCCGATCATCAGCCGCGCGCAGATTGCCTTCCGTCGCATCGCCGAACTCAGCGAACAGTTCTCCTCACCGGAACCGCACCTGTTGCTGCAGGATCAGGGCAGCAAGCCAGCCGCCGTCAACAGCCTGGAACTGCGCAACGTGCGCTACGCCTTCCCGCCCGTGGAAGGCAGCGAACCGTTCCGCCTCGGCCCGGTGAACCTGCGCATCGAACAGGGCGACATTGTGTTTATCGTCGGTGAGAACGGCTGCGGCAAGACCACGCTGATCAAATTGCTGCTGGGCCTGTACGCGCCGACCGAGGGCGAAATCCGCGTTAACGACAAGCCGATCACTGCGGTCAATCGCGATGACTACCGGCAGAACTTCACGACGATCTTCGCCGACTACTACCTGTTCGATGACTTGATCCAGGGCGATCGTGAAGTGCCGCAGGATGCCACCCGCTACCTCGAACGTCTGGAGATCGCGCACAAGGTCAGCGTGCGCGACGGCGCCTTCAGCACTACCGACCTGTCCACCGGTCAGCGCAAACGCCTGGCACTGGTCAACGCCTGGCTCGAAGAGCGCCCGGTGCTGGTGTTCGATGAATGGGCGGCGGATCAGGACCCGACCTTCCGGCGGATTTTCTATACCGAGCTGCTGCCCGACCTCAAGCGTCTGGGCAAAACCATCATCGTGATTTCCCACGACGACCGTTACTTCGACGTCGCCGATCAACTGGTGCGCATGGAGGCCGGCAAGGTCAGAAGCGAACTGCAAACCGCTTGATCGAGGCAGCCGCGACCGGGCCGGAGAAAAAACTTTTCCGGTTTGCCGCGGCTTCCTCGTCTTAATGAGATGAATAAGAACCATTAACAACTATACCTGCCAAGGTCTTAACCTCATGTCCGCATCCCGTTTCATGCTTCGCCCTCTGACTCGAGCCCTGCTGATGCACGGCGCGACCCGCACACGCCTGGCCGGTAGCGGCCTGGGTCTGGCACTGACCCTTGCAGCAGCGCCGTATGTCCAGGCCCAGGAATGGACCCTGAACATCCCGGCCCAACCGCTGGCCCAGGCCCTGCAGACCCTCGGTCAGCAGACCAGTCTGCAAATCATCTACAGCCCGGAAAGCCTGCAAGGCCTGCGCTCCAGCGCCCTCAACGGCCGCTATCAGGATGACGAGTCGCTCAAGGCCATGCTCAGCGGCACCGGCATCCGCTATCAGCGTGACGGCAACACCGTCACCGTGCTCGGCCCGGCCACCAGCGGCAGCGCGATGGAACTGGCGCCGACCAACGTCAACGCCAACCGCCTCGGCGCCACCACCGAAGGCAGCAACTCGTACACCACCGGCGGCGTGACCATCGGCAAAGGCGTGCACTCGCTGAAGGAAACGCCGCAATCGGTCACAGTGATGACCCGCAAGATGCTCGACGACCAGAACCTCAACACCATTGAACAGGTGATGGAGAAGACCCCGGGCATCACCGTTTACGACTCGCCCATGGGCGGCAAATATTTCTACTCGCGCGGTTTCCGCATGACCGGCCAGTACCAGTACGACGGCGTGCCGCTGGACATCGGCAGCAGCTACGTGCAGGCGGACAGTTTCAACAGCGACATGGCCATCTATGACCGCGTGGAAATCCTCCGCGGCGCGGCCGGCATGATGAAAGGCGCGGGCGGCACCGCCGGCGGCGTCAACTTCGTGCGCAAGCGCGGCCAGGACACCCCGCACACGCAGCTGTCGCTGTCGGCCGGCACCTGGGACAACTACCGCGGCCAGGTCGACACCGGCGGCCCGCTGAACGACGCCGGCACTGTCCGTGGCCGCGCCGTGGTGACCCAGCAGACCCGTAAGTATTTCTACGACGTGGCTGAACGTCGCGACCAGATCTACTACGGCGCCCTGGACTTCGACCTCAGCCCCGACACCACCCTCGGTCTGGGCATGGCCTATGAAGACGTCGACGCCACCCCGTGCTGGGGCGGCCTGCCGCGCTACGCCGACGGCTCCGACCTGCACCTGAAACGCTCCACCTGCCTGAACACCTCGTGGAACAACCAGCGCAGCAAACGCGCCACCTACTTCGCCGACGTCAAACACCAGTTCAACGATGACTGGTCGCTGAAAGTCGCTGGCGTGTACTCGCGCAACACCCAGGACATGGAATATTCCTTCCCGAGCGGCACAGTGCCCTTGGGCGCCACCGCCACCAACACGCTGATGCTTGGCAGTACCTATGACTACGATCAGCGCGACTACGGTTTCGATGCCTACGTCGACGGCAAATTCGACGCCTTCGGCCAGCAGCACGAACTGATCGTCGGCGCCAACGCCAGCCGTTCGCACAAGGACGACTTCTACGCGGTGGCCGCGTTGCCACAGCGTCAGAACGTGTTCAACCCGAACCACAACATCCCGCAGCCGGATGAAAGCTACTACCTGGCCAACGCCTCCCGTGGCGGCCCGGTGGACATGCACATCAAGCAATACGGCGCCTACTCGATCGCCCGCCTGAAACTCGCCGACCCGATGACGCTGGTACTCGGCAGTCGGGTCAGCTGGTACAAATCCGACACTGACTCGGTGCAGTACTTCCGTGGCGAAGGCACCGAGGTCAACACCCAGTCCACCGAAACCGGCCAGGTCACGCCGTTCGCCGGCCTGCTCTACGACCTCAACGACAACCTGACCGCCTACGCCAGCTACACCGACATCTTCACCCCGCAAGGCTCGTACAAAACCATCGACGGCAGCACGCTCAAGCCGCTGATTGGCCAGAGCTACGAGCTGGGGATCAAGGGTGAGTGGTACGACGGTCGTCTGAACACCACGTTCAACCTGTTCCGCACCATCCAGAAAGATGCGGCCCAGGATGACCTGCGGTGCGAAGACAGTTCGTGCCAGATCAACTCCGGCAAGGTCCGCGCCCAGGGCTTTGAAGCTGAAGTCAGCGGTGAAGTGATCGACCGCCTGCAACTGTTGGCCGGTTATACCTACACCCAGACCAAGGTGCTGGAAGATGCCGACGCCACTCAGGATGGCGCGGTCTACAACTCCTACGTGCCGCGTCACCTGTTGCGCGTCTGGGGTGATTACGCCCTGAGCGGGCCGCTGGATCGTGTGACGATTGGTGCGGGTGTCAATGCGCAGACGGGCACCTACCGGGTTTCGCCTCTGGGCGGGGACAATGTCGATGGCGCGGGTTATGCGGTCTGGAACGGTCGCATTGGTTATCGGATTGATGACACCTGGTCGGTGGCGTTGAACGGCAATAACCTGTTCGACAAGCGTTATTACGCGACTATTGGTACCGAGGGGTTCGGTAACTTCTACGGGGATCCACGCAATTTTGTGATGTCGGTGAAGGCTGATTTCTGATTGCTCTTAGTTGTGTGGAAGCCCCGCTTTGGCGGGGCTTTTTGGTTTTTGGGATTGGGGGGCATATCCGTTGCTGCGGTGAAGGCTACTTAGGGTTCCGCCCTTACGGCGGGTCACTTTTTCCAAACGCCGGAATGCCGGCCCAGCGAAAAGTAACCAAAAAGGCTTTGCCCCGGCGTACGGCCCGCTCGCTGGGGCTCGGGGTACCTTCGTTACGGGACCGATCCGGGCGCAGCGGCTCCGGTTGGCTTCGCTGCACCTACACTCGCTGTGTACGACTGCGTCGTACGGTCGCTGCGCTCCCACCCCCGGATCGATCCCGTAAAGAAGCCTGCCGAAGGGGCAAAAGATCAAGAGCCAGAGCAAAAGCCCCTCACCCTAGCCCTCTCCCGAAGGGAGAGGGGACTGACCGAGGTGTTCAGGCGAAATACGCCGACTTGCGATATCGAGTCGAATGCAGATTCTGGAAAGCCCGCAAATCGGCTCCCTCTCCCTCGGGAGAGGGCTGGGGTGAGGGGCGAATCCAACACAGATCCAAAGCAGACCACACGCTTTTCACCACTCAACAATGAGCGTTAGCTCGAGTGCTTTTGATCTTGCTTTTGATCCACCGGCGACGTCGGAAGGCTGAGTGGAGGGATTGATCCGGGCGTGGGAGCGCAGCGACCGTCTGGCGCAGCCAAACACAGCGAGTGTAGGTGCAGCGAAGCAAACCGGAGCCGCTGCGCCCGGATCGATCCCGCAGCGAAGGAACCCGAGCCTGCGAGGGCCGAACGCAGGAGCTAGCGTTTTTTGCTTACTTTTTTTGGCGCTTGTAAAAAAGTAAGTCGCCGTCAGGCGAAACCGCCAGCAGCCGCTACCAAAGCAACGGATATTCACCCCATCCAAAAAACCCGCGCAAGCGCCCCACCAACCCGCGAATAAACCTCCAGAACCCCAGGCACCACCGTCCCCAACCGCAACAAATCATGAGTCAACCCGCCACAAACCTCGACCTCGACCTCAACCCCCTGCCCACGCAGCCTGTCGACATAAGCCTGCCCCTCATCCAGCAACGGATCAAACCCGGCCAATACGACAATGGCCGGCGCCACACCACGCAGATCCTCCGCCAGCAACGGCGAAAAACGCCAATCCAGATAATCCTCCGGCCCTCGCGCATAGTGCTGATAAAACCACTCCAGCGTGTCGTTCTCGAGCAAATACCCCTCACCAAACAACAGCCGCGAATCATGCACCCGCGAAGCATCGGTCACCGGATAACACAACAACTGCGCCTTGGGCGCGATAGCCACCGTGTGCGGCTGCACCACTGCCTGAATCGCCAGCACCGTCGCCAACGTGGCACCCGCGCTGTCGCCACCAAACGCAACGCGCGAACCATCCAGGCCGAGGCTCGCAGCCTGTTCGGCCAGCCAGGCCAAAGCGTGCTCGCCATCCTCCAGCGCCGTCGGAAAGCGATGCTCCGGCGCCAGTCGATAACCGACCGAGAGCACCGCACACGGCGTGCGCTGGCAAAACTCGCGGCAGACGCCGTCGTGGGAATCCAGACTGCCAACCACGAACCCGCCACCGTGGAAATACACCAGCACCGGCAGCGGCGATTCAATACCGTTGGGCCGATACAAACGCAACGCCAGCGCCGCACCATCGCGGGCCAGTGTCTCAATCTCGCTGACTTCAACATCCTGCGGCGCCGGCCAGCGCAGTTGCGCGGTGGTCTGCTCGAAGGTGGCGCGGGCCTCGCTCGGGGTCAGTTGGTGCATGGCCGGCAGGCCGGCGTCCTGGCTGTCTTGAGCGAGGTCGAGGAAAGCTTCCAGATCAGGGTGTAACGACATCGATAAAAATCCTTGTATCCGCAATAAGACGGGCGCGCCTGGGCAGCGCCCGCGCAAAAGACCGGGCGATCAACCCGCCCGCGCCATGCAATGCTCGATCAACGCTTCAAGCTCACGCTGGTAATCGCTCATCAGCGCATCCATGGTGCCGGCGCGGTAACGCTGGCTGCTGTAGATGCAGCGCAAGGCCAGTTGCCCGTCATAGACCTGGCCGACGATTTCCAGCCAGTTGCCCAGGTTCGCCTTGAGGCTGTAGTTGTCGCCGGTCTCTTCCAGTGCCGGCACCAGCAACGCCTGTTCATCGAAGCTCTGGTCGAACTGCCCGAGGTAGTTGAACGTCACCCGTGCCTGCGGCAGTGCGGCCAGTTGCGCCGAAATGTCCGGCCCGGCCAGATGACGCAGCACGCCATAGCCGATGCCCTTCTGCGGTACGCCCGCCAGTTGCGCCTGCACATCGATGATCGACTGGCCGATGTCGTCGCTGTCCGGGCGTAAACGCACCGGGAACATGCTGGTGAACCAGCCGAGGCTGCGGCTCAGGTCGATCGATTCGAAGAGGTCTTCGCGACCGTGACCTTCAAGCAGAATCAGCGCCGACGGTTGCTGACTCCAGCGGCACAGGGCGCGGCTGAGCGCCGACAACAGCAAGTCGTTGATCTGCGTGCCGTACACCGCCGGGGCCTGTTTGAGCAGTTGTTCGGTGTGTTCGCGGGACAGCTTGAGCCGTGCCTGCGCCTGTTGCCGCACGAGGTTCTTGCCGCGCGGGTTGTCGCACGGCAGATCAACGCCGGGCTGATCCAGTTGCTCCAGCCAATAACTCAATTCCTGCTCGGCAATCACCGGCGCCTGCGCCTGCAACGCTTCGGCAAACGAACGATAACTGCTGGTGCGAATCGGCAGTTGCGGCGCCAGCCCCTGCACGCACGCCTCATAAGCGACTTTCAGATCGTCGAGCAGAATCCGCCACGACACGGTGTCGACCACCAGGTGATGAATCACCACCAGCAAGCGCGCCTGGCCATCCGGCAAGGCCACATGCATGACCCGCCAGACCGGCCCGTCATTGAGTTTGAGGCTGCGCTGCGCGAGGTTGGCCAAAGCTTCGACCTCTTCGCTGCTTTGCGCTTCACGGCGCCACAGCACAGCCTCGTCGGACGCGCTGCTGCTATAGCGCTGCAACCAGCGCCCGCCGTCATTGGAAAAACGCAGACGCAACGAATCGTGATGCTGTTCGATCAAGCCCAGCGCCTGTTCCAGTGCATCCAGATCCAGCGGCTGACGTGCGCTGAGCAGCAACGACTGGTTGTAGTGATGCGCCTCGGCCATGCCTTCGGCGAAGAACCATTGCTGGATCGGCAGCAAATTGAACGCACCCTCTGCGGCAACCTGAGTCAGGTCCGGCAACGCTTGCCCGGCGCCGTCCTTCGCCACCTGCTGCTCGACGATGCCGGCGATGGTTTGATAGCGCATCAGATCACGCAGCTTCAGCTCCATCTGCAGGGTCGGGTGGTTTCTCACCCGCGAGATCACTTGCAGGCTGAGGATCGAATCGCCGCCCAGTTCAAAGAAGTTATCGCTGATACCGACCTGCTCGACCTGCAACACCTGCGCCCAGATTTCCGCCAGCAGGCGTTCCTGCTCGGTGCGCGGGGCAACATATACGTCGCTTTTGAACTCCGGCTCCGGCAAGGCCTTGCGATCGAGTTTGCCGTTGGGCGTGACCGGGAACGCGCTGAGGCAGACGATCTGCGCCGGCACCATGTATTCCGGCAGCGAAGCGCGCAGCCCGGCCTTGAGTTCATCGCCGATGTCTTCACCGCTGGCGGTGACCACGTAGCCGATCAGTTGCTTGCCGGAGGCATTGTCGCGGGCAATCACCAGCGCATCGCTGACCGCCGGCAACTGACGCAGGCTGGCCTCGACTTCGCCCAGCTCGATGCGGAAGCCACGCACCTTGACCTGATGGTCGATGCGCCCGACGTAATCGACCACGCCGTCCGGGCGACGGCGCACCAGATCGCCGCTGCGGTACAGGCGTTCGCCGGGCGCAAACGGGTTGGGCACGAAGCGCTCGCCGGTCAGATCGGGGCGTCCGTAGTAACCACGGGCGACGCCGTAACCGCCGATGTACAACTCACCGGCAAAACCCGGCGGCAGCGGATTCAGATCGTCGTCGAGCACGTACAACGAACGCGCACCGACCGCGCGGCCAATCGGCGCGTATGCCGCTTCGCACTGCTGGCTGATGGCGACTTTCCAGAGCATCGGCGTGACCACGGTTTCGGTCGGGCCGTAGCCGTTGGTGAAGTATTGCGGACGCAACGCCGCTTTCACCTGTTCGAAAGTCTGCTCCGGCACCGCATCGCCACCGAAGCAGTAGATGCGCACTGGCGGCGGCGCAATGCCGCTGGCGGCTGCGTACTCGGCCAGTTGCTTGAGATAGGCCGGCGGGAAACAAGCGATGGTCACGCCGTAATCGTGCAGGGCCTGATAGGTCTGCTCCGGCGTCCACAAACAACCGTCGCGGATCACCAGACGACCGCCGCTGTACAGCGTACTCAGCCAGCGTTCGTGAGCGCCGTCGAAAGCGAAGGACATGAAGTGCAGCTCGCAACTGCTCGCGTCCATTTCGTACAACTCGGCGATCGCCTGGCAGTGCATGCTCAGCGGTCCCTGGGTCACGGCCACGCCTTTCGGCCGTCCGGTGGAGCCGGAGGTGTAAACCAGATAGGCCAGGCTCTGCTCATGAACATCGCAGACCGGGACCGCGTCACTGTAAAGACTGCGATCGAGCTGATCGATTTCCAGACGCCGCACGCCGTTAGGCGCCGGCAACGTCGCACGCAGGCTGGTTTGCGTCAGCAGCAGCGCCATGCGCGAATCTTCGATCATGTACGCCAAGCGCTCGGGCGGATAATCGATGTCCAGCGGCACGTACGCCGCACCGCTCTTGAGCACGGCGAGGAAGCTCACCAGCATTTCCAGCGAGCGCGGCAACGCCACGCCGATCACCACTTCCGGCCCGGCGCCATGGGCGATCAGGCACTGCGCGAGTCGATTGGCCTGCCGCTCCAGCTCTGCGTAGCTCAGGCTTTCGCCGGCGCATTGCACCGCGATCGCGTCGGGCTGCTGTTGCGCATGACGACTGATCAACTCCGGCAACAGGCGAGGTTCATGGCGGTGCGCCGGCTCGGCGCTCCAGGTCTGCGCCGCTTGCCATTGTTCGGCGGACAGACGCTGCAAGTTACCCAGCCGCTCATACGGCGCGGCCATCATCGCCGCGAGGGTATTTTCCAGGGTCAGGCGAATGCCTTGCACCGCCTCGGCGCTGAAGTGGCTGCGCAGGTACAGGTACTCGATCGACAACTCATCGCCGAGCATCACCGCAAGGTCCATCGGCACGTTGGTCACGCCATGGCCGATGGATTTGCCGAAGGTCAGCTCGGTGTCGGTTTCTTCCTGCAAGCGCTCGTCGATCGGGAAGTTCTCGAACACCACGATGCTGTCGAACAGCGCCTGCCCACCGAGGTTCGACCAGCGCTGCACATCGGCCAGCGGCGCCTGGGAGTAATCGCGAATGTCTAGGTTGTAGGCCTGCACTTCACCCAGCCAGTCGGCCAGACGCTGATCGGCCTGTGGGGTCTGAATGATCGGCAAGGTGTTGATGAACAGGCCGAGCATGTTGCCGACGTTCGGCAGACTTTCCGGACGCCCCGACACGGTGGCGCCAAAGGTCACCGTCTGCTGGCCGGTATAACGCTGCAACAGCAGCAGCCACGCACCTTGAATCAGTGTGTTGGGGGTGATGCGCAAGTCGCGGCAGAACTCCAGCAGACGCGCGGTCTGCGCTTTGTCCCAGTTCGAATAGAGCGCATCGTGACCAGTAACGTCGGCACTATGACGCGGGTGCATCGCCTGACTCAGCGCGGTCGGTTCGTTGACCACCGCCAGACGCGCCTTCCAGAACAGCTCCTGGGCATCCTGATCCTGCGCCTGCAACCAGGCGATGAAGTCGCGATAGCGGCCGTTTTCGCCAGTCACCTCGCCCGTGGAGTAGTACTGCAAGACCTCGCCGAACAGCCGCGAACTGCTCCAGCCGTCCATCAGAATGTGGTGGCTGGTCCAGATCATCTGGTACTGCTCGTCGCCCAGCTGCAGCAGGGTCACCCGCTGCAAACGCGCTTCAGCCAAGTCGAAGCCCAGCGCGCGATCGGCACTGGCAAATTCGGCAATCGCCGCCTCGCTGCAGTCCTGCCCACGCCAATCGAGCACCTGCATCTGCAACGGCGCTTGGCGATGGACGACCTGCAGCGGTTTGGCCAGCCCATCCTGCCAATGGAAACTGGTGCGCAGGATCGCCTGACGGACAATGATGAATTCCCAGGCCTTGCGGAAACGCTCCACGTCGAGGCCCTTGATCGGCAGGCTGACCTGTTGCACATAGAGGCTGCTGCCGTTATCCGACAGGGTGTGGAAGAGCATGCCTTCCTGCATCGGCGACAGCGGATAGACGTCTTCGATCAGTTCCGCCGGCACCGGCAAGGCATCGAGTTGCGCCTGATCCAATTGCGCCAACGGGTAGTCGCTGGCGCTGGCGGATTGCGCGTCTTCAAGCGAAACCACTGCGGCCAGTTTCTGCACCGTCTGCTGCTGGAACAGGTCCTTGGGCGTGAAGCAAATGCCCTGCTGCCGAGCGCGGCTGACCAGTTGAATCGAGATAATCGAATCACCGCCGAGGGCGAAGAAATTGTCGGTCACGCCGACCTGCTCGATCTTCAGAATGTCCTGCCAGACCTCGGCCAAATGCTGCTCCAGCGCCGTCGATGGCGCGACGTAATCGCGTTGTGCCTGGCTGGCATCCGGTGCCGGCAGGGCCTTGCGATCAAGTTTGCCGTTGGGTGTCAGCGGCAACTGTTCGAGGAACAGCCACTGCGCCGGCACCATGTAGTCCGGCAGATGCGCCTTGAGCGCGGTTTGCAGCGCAGTGCTCAGCGCGTCCAGTTGCGCGGGGCTTTGATCAGCCTCGGCCGGTACCACATAAGCGACCAGTTGCTGGCCGCCAACGCCGTCCACCGCCAGCACCACGCCTTCGCGCACGCTGGCCTGGGCCAGCAGACGCGCTTCGATTTCCCCCAGTTCGATACGGAAGCCGCGCACCTTGACCTGATGGTCGATGCGGCCGACGTATTCGATACGGCCGTCATCCAGCCAGCGCGTCAGGTCGCCTGTGCGGTACATACGCTCGCCGTTGCTCGCCAACGGGTTGGGCACGAAACGCTCGGCGGTCAGGCCCGGGCGCAACAGATAGCCACGGGTGATGCCGTCACCGGCCAGATACAGCTCCGCTGCGATGCCGAGCGGCGCTTGCTGCAATTGCTCATCGAGCAGGTACGCAGTGGTATTGCGCAATGGCCGGCCGATATTGGCCTGGCCGCCGAGTTCGCGACGGGTCCAGGTCGAATACGTGGTGTCTTCGGACGGCCCGTACAGATCGTAAACGTGGGCAACCGAAGTCTCGCGGTACAAGGTGTCGACCAGCGCCTGCTTGAGCGGCTCGCCGGCCAGATTGATGATCCGCACACCCGGCGGGATCTGGCCGATGCGTTGTAGCGCGGCAATCGCCGATGGCACGGTGTTGATCAGGCGCACCTGATCACGCTCGGGCAAGTCCGCCAGCTCCAGGGCATTGCGTGCGATGACCATGGATCCGCCGCGCGCCAGGGTGACGAAAATCTCCCACACCGACAAGTCGAAGCACACCGACGTCGAGGCCAGTACGCCTTGCAGATCGTCCTCGCTGTAGACCTCGGCGGACCACTGGATCAGCGCCTGTACGTTGCGATGGGCGATGGCCACGCCTTTCGGTTTGCCGGTGGAACCGGAGGTGTAGATCACGTAGGCGAGACTGCTCGAGTCGGCGCGCGCCGGCAGGTTGTCCGGCGCTTGCGCGGCGAACGCCTCACCGCCGGCCTCGACCAGCACCACGTGTGCTTCGCTGGATGGCAGTTGCGCCAGCAACGCTTGCTGGGTCAGCAGGACTTTCGCCTGGCTGTCGTCGAGCATGTAGGCCACGCGGTCGGCCGGGTAGTCCGGGTCCAGCGGCACGTAGGTGCCGCCGGCCTTGAGCACCGCCATCAGGGCGATCACCAGTTCCGCCGAACGCGGCAGCGCCACGCCGACGCGCACTTCGGCGGTGACACCCAGCGTCACCAAATGCCGGGCCAGCTGATTCGCCCGCAGGTTCAGTTCGCCATAGCTCAGGGCCACGCCGGCATGACTCAACGCCAGTGCCTGCGGATGTGCTGCGACCCTTGCTTCAAAGCTCTGCGAGATCAGCCGCTCGGCCGGATAAGCGGCGTGATTGTCGTTCCACTGCGCCAGCGTCTGCCGTTCGGCCTGCGGCAGCAGACCGATCTCGCCAAGTGCCCGCTGCGGCGCTGCGATAAATTGCTCGAGCACTTCACGCAGATGCGCGGCCAGAGCGAGCACGCTGCGCTCGGCGAAGTGTTCGGTGAGGTAGTTGAAATCGAGGTTGAGCACTTCGCTGGCGCCGGCAATCAGGGTCAGGCCGTAGTTGGTCTGCTCGCGATGCTCCAGACCGGAAAAGCGCAGCCCGCCCGGATTGGCCTCCAGCGCTTCTGACACCGGGTAGTTCTCGAACACCAGCAAAGTGTCGAACAGCGCTTCGCCACTCAATGCGGCCAGACGCTGAATGTCCTGCAACGGCGTCTGTTCGTAGTCGCGCAACAGCAGGTTCTTGTCCTGCACGCTGCGCACCCAGTCGCCCACACTGAGGGTGGCCTGCGGACTGGCGATCACCGGCAGAGTGTTGATGAACAGCCCTAACTGTTCTTCGATGCCCGGCAAATCCACCGGCCGCCCGGAAACCGTAGCGCCGAACGCCACCGTGGCCTGCCCGGTGTAGCGCTGCAACACCAGCAGCCATGCCGCCTGCACCAGGCTGTTGAGGGTCACCTGTTGCTGACGGGAGAAGCTGTTCAGACGCTGGGTCAACGCTTCATCGAAATGCAGACGATGCATCTGTTTGCCCGGCCCCGGCACGGTGCGTCCGTGGCAGGCCGAGGCCAGTCGGGTCGGCTCGTCGAGTTCGGCCAGTTGCCCGCGCCAGAATTCCTGCGCGGCCGCCTTGTCCTGGCCCTGTAGCCACACCAGAAAATCCCGATAGCGACCCTGCGCGCTCGGCACCGGCTGGCCGGCGTAATCCTGCAGCACCTCGCCGAACATCCGCGAGTTGCTCCAGCCATCCATGAGGATGTGGTGG
Organism: Pseudomonas sp. FP1762; assembly: GCF_030687105.1. Classification (NCBI taxonomy): domain Bacteria; kingdom Pseudomonadati; phylum Pseudomonadota; class Gammaproteobacteria; order Pseudomonadales; family Pseudomonadaceae; genus Pseudomonas; species Pseudomonas sp. FP1762. Next base: position 2,134,497 of record NZ_CP117458.1, on the reverse strand, counting down.
CAGGTGAAAATCAGTCGATGGCGATCGTCGGCAGTGCGCAGCAGGCACAGGCGCAACAGCGGCGGATTCTGCAGATCGAAGCCACGTTCGCGGTCGGCCTGCGCCCGTGCTTCAAGCACCGCCGGCAGATCGGCGGCATCGCGCACATCGATTTCCGGCATTTCCAGGGTCAGTTGGCGGTTGATCACCTGCAACGGCGCATCGAGGCCATCGCGGCCCCAGATGAAACCGGCGCGCAGCACTTCATGGCGATCGACCACGCGCTGCCAGGCTTGCTGGAACCGCGCGACGTCGAGGCCGTCGATGTCCAGCAGCATCTGATAGACGTAGGCGCTGGCATCCGCGTCGTACAGGCTGTGGAACAGAATGCCCTGCTGCATCGGCGCCAGCGGATAGATGTCCTCGATGCGCTGGGCGGCGATCGGCAGGCTGTCCAGATGCGCCTGGGACAAACCGGCCAGCGGCACGTCGGACGGAGTCAGCCCCCCGGAATGACTGAGGCAGTGGTCGATCAATTCGCTCAGCGCCACTTCGTAGGCGCGGGCCAAACCGACAATGGTCGCCTCCTCGAAGACGTCGCTGCTGTAGGTCCAGGTCAGGCTCAACTGGCCCTGATAAACCCGGCCATCGATGGTCAGCCAATTGGCCATCGGCGCGTTTGCGTCCTGACCGGCGCCCTTGTCTTCGGTGGCCGGCCGCCACAAGGCGTCTTCGTCGAAGTTGTTATCGAACTGGCCGAGGTAGTTGAACGTTACCTGCGGTTGCGCCAGTTCATGCAGTGCCGCTTGTGCTTCGGCGGTACCGAGATAACGCAGCAAGCCGAAGCCGATGCCCTTGTTCGGGATCGCGCGCAGTTGCTCCTTGATGCCTTTGATCGAGGTTTCCAGGCTGGCGTTTGGTGTCAGGCGCACCGGGAACATGCTGGTGAACCAGCCCACGGTGCGGCTCAGGTCGATGTCATCGAAGAGGTCTTCGCGGCCATGGCCTTCGAGCTGGACCAGCGCACTGTCGCTGGCGGTCCACTCGCACAGCACCCGCGCCAGTGCGGTCAGCAGCAGGTCGTTGACCTGAGTGCGGTAGGCCGCCGGGGCCTGTTGCAGCAGCTGGCGAGTGCGTTCGGCGTCCAGCCGCGTGTCGACGCTGCGTTCGAAGCGGTTGTTCAACTGGCCCTGCGGATTATCCAGCGGCAAACCGAGCGGAACGTCGCGCAACTGTTCGCGCCAGTAGCTCAGTTCGCTGCCCAGCGCCGCGCTGCGCGCATGTTCTTGCAGGCGCAAGCCCCAGTCCTTGAACGCGCTGGTCTTGGCCGGCAGATGCACGCTCTGTCCGCTGCTGATCTGCTGATAGGCGCTTTGCAGGTCTTCGAGCAGGATTCGCCACGACACGCCATCGACCACCAGGTGATGAATCACCAGCAACAGACGCTGACTGGCGTCCGGCATATCGACCAGCGCCGCGCGGATCAGCGGGCCGTTGTGCAGGTCGAGGCTGCGTTGCAGCTCCAGGCACAGCGCTGGCAGTGCCGCGCTGTCGTCCAGCGTGAAAGTGCGCAACAACGCCTGTGGCTGATCTGCCGCGCCGTGACTTTGCTGCCAGCCCTGCTCGGTTTGGCGATAACGCAGACGCAAGGCGTCATGCTGTTTTTGCACCTGCGCCAAGGCCTGTTGCAGCGCTGCGGCTTGCAGGGTTTTCGCCGGGGTCAGCAGGATCGACTGGTTCCAGTGATGCCGCGCCGGGATGTCGCTGTGGAAAAAATACTGCTGGATCGGCGTCAGCGGCGCATCGCCAAGCACCTCGCCCTGCTCCGTTTGCATCGCGTCGCTCTGCTGCGCGACGGTGGCCAGACGCTGCACGGTCTGATGCTGAAAAATGTCCTTGGGCGTAAAGCGGATACCAGCCTGCCGAGCGCGGCTGACCACTTGAATCGAGATGATCGAGTCGCCGCCCAGCTCGAAGAAATTATCGTGAAGCCCGACCCGTTCGACCTTGAGCACGTCCTGCCAGATCGCCGCCAGACGCTGTTCCAGTTCACTGCGCGGCGCGGCGTAGGCCTCTTGCACTTGCGCAACGTCCGGGTGCGGCAGCTGCTTGCGATCGAGCTTGCCGTTAGGGGTCAGCGGCAGTCGGTCGAGGAACGCCCAACTGACCGGGACCATATAATCCGGCAGTGTTTCGCGCAGGTGCGCCTTGATCGAATCGCGCAGGGCGCCCTGCTCGTCCGCGTTCACTGCCTCGACGGGCACGACCCAGGTTGCCAGTTGCTGACCGCTGAGGCCGTCCACCGCCAGCACCACCGCTTCGCGCACCTGTGGATGCTTGAGCAGTTGCGCTTCGATTTCGCCGAGCTCGATGCGGAAACCACGGATCTTCACTTGGTGGTCGATACGACCGATGTACTCGATCACCCCATCGCCGCGCAGCCGTGCGAGGTCGCCGGTACGGTACAGACGCTGGCCGGCCTTGCGGTTGAACGGGTCGGGCACGAAGCGGGTAGCGCTCATGCCAGCCTGATTCAGATAACCACGAGCGAGACCGGCGCCAGCGATGTACAACTCACCGATGCAGCCTTGCGGCACCAGGTTGAGCGAGCTGTCGAGCAAGTACCACGACAGGTCGACAATCGGCGCGCCAATCGGGCTGCTGTGATTGCTGTGCAGATCCGCCAGCGACAATGGCCGGTAGGTCACGTGCACGGTGGTTTCGGTGATGCCGTACATGTTGATCAGCGTCGGCGTGCGGTCGCCAAAACGTTCGAACCACGGGCGCAGATTCTGTACTTCCAGCGCCTCGCCGCCGAACACCACGTAACGCAGGGTATTACTGCGGCTCGACTCGCAGGCGACCTGCATCAACGGCTTGAACGCCGACGGTGTCTGGTTCAGCACCGTGACATTTTCATCGCACAGCAGCGTGTAGAAATCCTCTGGCGAACGGCTGACATCGTGGGGCACCACCACCAGTTTGCCGCCGTACAGCAGCGCGCCAAAAATCTCCCACACCGAAAAGTCAAACGCGTAGGAGTGGAACAGCGTCCAGCTGTCCTGCGGGCCGAAATCGAACCAGTGCGCGGTGGCGCTGAACAGGCGCATCACGTTGCCGTGCGGCAGCAACGCGCCCTTGGGTTTGCCGGTGGAACCGGAGGTGTAGATGACGTAGGCCAGATTGTCCGGCGTGGTCAGGCATGGCGGGTTGCTTTCGATGCTGTGTTCCGGCGCCTGATCCAGATCGAGGCAGACCAGCCCCGGCGGAATCGGCAATTGCCCGAGCAAATGGCCTTGGGTCAACAGCAATCGAATACCGCTGTCGTCGATCATGTAGCCCAAGCGGTCATCCGGGTAGCCCGGGTCCAGCGGCACATAGGCGCCGCCCGCTTTCAGCACCGCGAGAATGGCGACGATCATGTCCAGCGAACGCTCCACCGCCACGCCGACGCGCACGTCCGGGCCGACGCCCTGCTCGAGCAGCGTATGCGCCCACAGGTTGGCGCGGCGATTGAGTTCAGCGTAGGTCAGGCGTTGTCCTGCGAAGGTCACGGCCACCGCGTCGGCATGCCGCTCGGCCTGGGCCTCGATGGCTTGCTGGATGCACGGCGTCAGCGGTTGTTCAATCAGCGACGGATTCCATTGCGCCAACAGCTGTTGCTGCTGGCCGGCGTCGAGCATCGGCAATTGGCCGATGCGCCGGGTCGGCTCGGCGACGATCGCCTGCAACAGCGCGGTCCAGTGTTGCGCCAGGCGCTCGATGGTCGCTGCGTCGAACAGGTCAGTGGCGTACTTGAGCACCGCTTCGATGCCGTGCGCCTGTTCGGTAGTGTTGAGGGTCAGGTCGAATTGCGCGGTCTGGCTCTGCCATTCCAGCGGTTCGATGTTCAGGCCGTTAAGGCGCGTCGCAACGCTCGCACGGCGCTCGGCCTGGTGGTTGAACATGACCTGGAACAGCGGGCTGTGACTGAGGCTGCGGCCCGGCTCCAGCGCTTCGACCAATTGCTCGAAGGGCAAGTCCTGATGCGCCTGCGCCTCCTGCGCGGTCTGTTTGACCTGACGCAGCAGTTCGACAAACGGCAGCTCTGCGTCGATGTCCGCCTTGAGCACCTGGGTGTTGACGAAGAAGCCGATCAGGCGCTCGATTTCCACTCGGCCACGGTTGGCCACCGGCACGCCGACTCGGATGTCGCTTTGCCCGCTGTAGCGATGCAGCAAGGCCTGAAACGAAGCCAGCAGCAACACGAACAGGGTGACGTTTTCCTGCCGGGCAAAGGCCTTGAGGGCATGGCTCAGCGCCGGGTCGAGAATCAGGTTATGGCTGGCGCCGGCGAAGCTTTGATCGACCGCGCGCGGGCGATCCAGCGGCAACTCCAGCACCGGTTGTTCGCCGCCGAGTTTTGCCTGCCAGTAGGCCAGTTGTCGCTCCTGCTCACCGGCCTCCATCCACTGGCGCTGCCACAAGGCGTAATCGGCGTATTGAATCGGCAGCGCCGGCAGACCGGCGTCGTGACCGAGGTTGAAACCGGCATAGAGCTGCACCAGTTCCTCGATCATCACTTGCAGCGACCAGCCATCGGAAACGATGTGATGCAGGGTCAGCACCAGCACATGCTCAGCGGGGTTGACCTGCAGCAGCGCGGCTCGCAGCAACGGGCCGTGCTGCAGATCGAAAGTCTTCTGGCTCTGGGTCTGGACGAAAGCCTCGATCGAGTGCTCCGGGTCATTCGCCAGTTCAGCGCTCAGGTTGTGAATATCGAGAGTAAAAGGTCCTGCGGGCAGGACCACTTGCAAGGGTTGCGCGCTGTCTTGAGAGAACACCGTGCGCAAGGTTTCGTGGCGTTCGATCAGCGCCGCGATGCTGCGTTCCAGTGCCGGCACATCCAGCGGCCCCTGCAAGCGCAGGGCCGTCGGAATGTTGTAGGCCGCGCTGTGCGGTGCCCACTGCCAGAGGAACCACTGGCGCTGCTGAGCGTAGGACAGCAGCAACGGCTCTTCAGCCGTGCGCTTGAAAACCGGGGCAATGTCAAAGAGGTTGACGCCTTTCTGCTTGAGCAGAACCGCCAGAGCCTTTCTTTGCTTAGCCGAAAGTTGTCCTACCGACTCGATTAACTCTTGCACGCGTTTTTCCCTCTCAAGAAATCAGTTTTTCCAGATCATCGAGGGATAGACGTTTGAGGGCCTCCAGTGATTTAGCCAATTCATCCTGAACGGGCGACATTTCGACGCGCAGCGCTTCGATCCGCGCGCAGAAATCCTTGAGGGTGTCGGTTTCGAACAGCGCCTTGAGCGGCACCTTGTCGCCGAGGCGCTCCTGCACCCGGGTCACCACCAATGTCGCCAGCAACGAATGGCCGCCGAGCTGGAAGAAGTTGTCCGCCAGCCCTACCCGCTCGACTTCCAGCACTTGCTGCCAGATCGTCGCGACCTCCCACTGCAAATCGCTTTGCGGTGCCTGGTATTGCTCCTGCGTCGGGCTCTCGCCCAACGCCATCAGCGCCTTGCGATCGAGCTTGCCGTTGGGCGTCAGCGGGATCGCGTCGATCAGGTGCAGATGCCCCGGCACCATGTGCGCCGGCAAGCGACTGGCCAACGCATTGCGCACCCGCTCGGCCAGCGTCGACCGCTCGCTGTCCGGCGCGGCGACGAGGTAGGCATGCAGGTGTTTGCCAGCGGCGCCGTCCTGCGCCAGTACCACCGCTTCGCCGATATCGTCGAGTTCCAGCAGACGCGCTTCGATCTCGCTGAGCTCGATGCGGAAGCCGCGAATCTTCACCTGATGGTCGGCGCGACCGATGTACTCGATGTTGCCATCGTCGCCCTGGCGCACCAGATCGCCGGTGCGGTACAGGCGCTCGCCGTTGCTCGCGTAAGGATTCGGCACAAAGCGTTCGGCGGTCAGCGCGGCGCGGCGCAGATAGCCGCGCGTCACCCCGGCACCCGCCAGGTACAGCTCGGCCGCCACGCCCTCGGGCAGCGCCTGCAACTGACTGTCGAGCAGGTAGGCCACGGTGTCGTCCAGTGGCCGGCCAATGTTCGCCCGGCCCTGCGGCGTGCGCAGGGTGAAGGTTGAATAAGTGGTGTCCTCCGACGGCCCGTAGAGGTCGTAGACCTGCTGCACCTGAGTGCTGGCGTAGAGGCTGTCGACCAGACTCTGCTTGAGCGGCTCGCCGGCCAGATTGATGGTGCCGACCGAAGCCGGAATCTGCCCGGCCCGTTGCAACGCGGCAATCGCCGACGGCACGCTGTTGATCAGGGTGACCTGCTCGCGCGCCGGCAAATCCGCCAGCGCCAGGGCGTTGTCGGCCAGCACCAGGCAGCCACCGCAGGCCAGCGTGACAAAGATTTCCCACACCGACAGATCGAAGCAGATCGAAGTCGAGGCCAGCACACCGCGCAATTGTTCTTCGTGATAGACACCCGCTGACCACTGAATCAGCGCCGACAGATTGCCGTGGCTGATGGCTACGCCTTTCGGTTTGCCGGTGGAGCCGGAGGTGTAGATCACGTACGCCAGATTTTCAGCCGCGAGGTTAACCAGCGGCGCAGTGGCCGGGTATTCGCTGGCGACGTTCTCCTCCACCAACAGCACCTGCGCACTCAAGGTTTCGGGCAGCATCGCCAATGCCGCTGGCTCAGTGAGCAGCACCGCCGCGCGGCTGTCGTCGAGCATGTGCAGCAAGCGCTCCTGCGGGTAATCCGGGTCTAGCGGCACATAAGCGCCACCGGCCTTGAGGATCGCCAGCAAGCCGACCAGCATGTCCGGCGTGCGGCGCATGCACACGCCGACGCGCACTTCCGGCCCGACGCCCATGCCTTGCAGCTTGTGCGCCAGACGATTGGCCCGGGTATCGAGGTTTTGGTAAGCGATGGATTGCTCAGCGAACAGCACCGCGTTCGCCTGTGGCTGTCGCTGCACCTGCGCGGCGATGTGCGCCAGCACCGTGCGTTGATCCGGCGTGGTAACCGGCGCCTTGCCCCACTCGATCGCTTGTTGCCGTTGTGGCTCGGCGAGCAGTTGCAGCGCGCCCAGCGGCTGCGTGGCGTCGGCGAGGAACTGCTCGAGCAGGCCTTGCAACTGCGCACTCAACGCGCGGATCGCTTGAACGTCGAAGCTGGCCTGATCGAAACTCACGCCCAGACTCAGCTCGCGGCCGGTGACCGCGACCAGCGTCAGCGGATAGTTGGTCTGCTCCTGACGGCGGATTGCCGAGAACTTCAGACCCGTCTGCGGGCCCTGCGCCAAGGCCTCGGCCATCGGGTAGTTTTCGAACACCAGAATGCTGTCGAACAACGCGCCGGCACCCGCCCCGGCCCAGCGCTGAATGTCATACAGCGGCGTGTTTTCGTGCTCGCGCAAGGCCAGGTTGAGGTCTTGCACCTGTTGCAGCCATTGGCTGACGCCGATTTCCGGCGATGGCGCCGCCACCACCGGCAAGGTGTTGATGAACAGGCCGATCTGCTGCTCGACGCCCGGCAAATCCGTCGGCCGCCCGGCGACAGTCGCGCCGAACGCCACGTGATCCTGGCCGGTGTAGCGCTGCAACAGCAGCAGCCACGCCGCTTGTACCAGCGTGTTGAGGGTGACTTTCTGCTCGCGGGCGAAGCGGTTCAGTTCCGCGGTCAGCGGTTCGCTGAACACATGCTGGTGATCGGCATAGCCGCTGGCCGCGAGCCTGACCGGCATGGCACTGGCCAGTCGCGTCGGCTCTTCGAGATCCGCCAGCGCCGTGCTCCAGAACTGCCGACTGGCTTGCGGATCGCGCTGGCCGAGCCATTCGATGTAATCGCGATAACGCCCCTGCCCTGTGCTCGGCACGATGCCGGCGTAACGTTGCAGCACTTCGCCGAACAACTGCGAAGTGCTCCAGCCGTCCATGAGGATGTGATGGCAGGTGTAGATCAGGTGATGAGTGTGCTCATCGATGCGCACCAACGTCACGCGCAACAGCGGTGCGTCGAGCAGATCGAAACCGTTGTGCAGATCTTCAGCGGCGAGATGATCAAGCGCGGCATCCAGGCCAGCGCGACCGCGCCAGTCCTGCACCTGCCACGGCATCTGCACACGGCTGCGGACCACCTGCACCGGCGCGGCGGCATCCTGCGGCCAGACGAACGCCGTACGCAGAATATCGTGGGCTTCGAGGGTCTGCTGCCAGGCCTGGCGGAAGCGCTCGGCGTCGAGCTGCTCGACATCGACGCGCAGCTGATTGGTGTAGGCCGGGCTGTCCGGCTCGTTGCGGCTGTGGAACAGAATGCCTTGCTGCATCGGCGACAGCGGGTACAGATCGACGATGTCACGCGGCGCAATCGGCAATGCCGACAGCTGCGCCTGGGTCAGGTTGGCGAGGTTGAAATCCGAAGGAGTCACGCCTCCTGCGCCGCTCGCGCAGCAATGTTCGATCAGGCGTTCCAGTTCGCGGCGATAAGCCTCGGCCAGCGCCTCGATGGTCTCGGCGCGATACATGCCGCTGCCGAAGGTCCAGGTCAGCTCCAGCTCTCCGCCGAGAACCTGACCGTCAACACTCAGCCAATTTCCCAGCGGCGCTTGCCCATTCTGATTGGCGCCGGTGCTGTCACCGCTCGGCAGGAACAACGCGCCATGCTCAGCGCTGAACGCGCCGTCGAACTGGCCGAGATAATTGAAGGTCACCCGTGGTTGCGCCAGCGTCTGCAACTCGGCTGCACGCGTGAGGTACCGCAGCACGCCATAACCGATGCCTTTGCCCGGCACCGCGCGCAGTTGTTCCTTGATCGCACACAGCGATGCAGCGGGACTCGTCTGCGGGGTCAGGCGCACCGGGAACAGACTGCTGAACCAGCCGACCGTGCGGCTCAGGTCGATGTCTTCGAACAGGTCTTCACGACCATGGCCTTCGAGCTGGATCAACACCGAAGGCTGCTCGCTCCAGTCACACAACACCCGCGCCAATGCGGTCAGCAACAGGTCGTTGATTTGCGTGCGGTAGGCCGCCGGGGCGACTTTCAGCAGTTTGTCGGTCAATGTCTGGCTCAGGCGCGTACTGGCGCGGGCGGCCTGGGCGCGGGTCTGGCTGTCCACGGCGAAATCTTGTGGTAGTGCCGCGTCTTCCGCCGCCAGGGTCTGGCGCCAATAATCGCGTTCGCCGGCAAGCGCTTCACTCTGCGCATAACGATGCAACTGCTCGGCCCAGTTGTGCAGCGAACTGCTCTGGCCCGGCAACACCGGCGCCGTCCCCGCCGCCAATGCCTGGTAAGCCTGCTGCAAGTCCTCAAGCAGAATGCGCCACGACACGCCGTCGACCACCAGATGATGGATCACCAGCAACAAGCGCTGCTCGGCGTTCGGCAGGTTGACCAGCACCGCGCGCAGCAAGTGCCCGCGTTGCAAATCCAGGCTGCGCTGCGCCGCGTCGGCCACGGCCGGCAAGGCATCGAGGCTGTCCAGCTCGCGTACCCAGAGCAATTCGGCATCACCCTGCGGCTGCGGCAGTGCCTGCCAGTGATCGCCCGACTGCACAAAGCTCAAGGCCAGCGCTTCGTGCTGTTCGACCAACGTCGCCAGCGCCTTGCGCAAATGCACGGCGTCCAGCGCCAGGGTCGGTTGCAGCATTACCGACTGGTTCCAATGCTGGCGCTGGGCAATCGGCGTCTCGAAGAAACGCACCTGAATCGGTAGCAACAGCAACGGCCCGCGAGCCACTGGTGCGGCGACGGCAGCCGGTTTGGCTTCGATCAGTCTGGCCACGGCAGCCAGTTGGCCGATGGTCTGTTTTTCGAACAACTGCTTGGGGCTGAGCTTGATGCCCTGGCGCTTGGCCCGGGCGATGATCTGCAAGCTGAGGATCGAGTCGCCGCCCAGTTCAAAGAAGTTATCGCTGCTGCCGACCCGCTCAAGCTTGAGCACCTCAGCCCAGATCGCGGCCAGTTTTTCCTCGATCTCACCGACCGGCGCGATGAACTGCTGGCTGACCACGCCGGGCACTGGCAAGGCACGCTTGTCGAGTTTGCCGTTGGCAGTCAGCGGCAACTTTTCCAGCAACAGCAACTGTGCCGGCACCAGGTAATCCGGCAGCCGCGCCTGCAATTGCTCGCGCAGATCCTGCGCCTGCACCTTCGCGCCCGCTGCCGGCACGCACCACGCCAGCAGTTGCAGGCGCGCCGGATCGTCATCCAGTGGCAGCGCGAGCACGGCGGCCTCGCTGACGTCATCGAGGCTGAGCAACACCCGCGCGACTTCCGCAGGCTCCACACGGTAGCCGCGCACTTTGACCTGATCGTCGGCACGACCGATGAACTCAAGCGCCTGCTCGCGATTGCGCCGGACCCGGTCGCCACTGCGGTAGACCCGCGCGCCCGCTGCGCCGAACGGGTCGGGCAGGAAGCGTTCTGCGGTCAGCGCTGGCTGATTCAGGTAACCAAGGGCAACGCTGTCGCCGCCGATGTACAGCTCACCGGCGACCTGATCGGCTACCGGGTTGAGCACATCGTCGAGCACATAGACATGGGCACCGGCCAACGCCGTGCCGATAGGAACACTGCGCGCCTGCGCGGGGAGTTCTTCGACCTCATGGGTCAGCACACCCACGGTGGTTTCGCTAGGGCCATAGTGATTGATCAGGCGACAGCCCGGTTTAAATTGCTGCACACGCTCGACCAGTGCCGGCGAACAGGCTTCGCCGCCGACGATCAGTGCGTGTTCCGGCAGCACATCGGCAGGCTTGGCCGCCTGCAACAGCGCGGCGAGATGTCCGGGGACGATTTTCAACACGCCAACGCGATGGCGGGCCATGTATTCGGCAAAGCGATCCGGATCGAAGCCGAGTTCTTCTGGCAGCACATGTAGCAAACGACCGGAGCACAACGCGCCGAACAGCACGGTGAAGCCAAGGTCGGCGGCGATGGTCGAGACCAGCGCCATGCTCGCCTCGGGCGCCGGCGCCAGACGCTCGAGTACACCGCGCACATAACTGCCCAGCGCGCCGTGGCTGACCAGCACGCCCTTGGGTTGCCCGGTGGAACCGGAGGTGTGAATCACGTAGGCCGGCGACTGCGCATACAGCGTCAGCTCAGGCGCGGACGTCGGCAGCGAGCGCCACTGCCCTGGCGCAAACTCCAGACCCTGACAGCCCTCACCCGCCAATTCGCTGAGCCGTGCGTCGCCTTCAGCACCGATCAGCGCACGGGCCTGCGCAGCGCCGAGCATCTGCTTCAGACGCGCGCTTGGCGCCTTGACGTCGAGCGGCATGTACACCGCGCCAGCCTTGAGAATCGCCAATACGCAAGTCAGCCAGTCCAGCGAACGCTCGAGCAGCACCGCCACCGAATCGCCGACATTGACGCCCTGCGCACGCAAATAATGGGCGAGACGATTGGCTTGTTCATCCAGCGCCTGGAAAGTGATTGTCTGCTGTAGATCACGAGCGGCCAGCGCTTCTGGTTGCCGGGCCACTTCACGCGCCCAGTGTTGCAACACCGTCAACGCCGGTTCGCGGTGAATGGCAAGCGCAGCAGGCCGCCGCGTGGCTACGGTGTGCAATGGCGCCTGCGGCGAGTCGAGCAACTGTGCAAACAGGTCCAGCAACATCGGCACAAAACCGGCGACCGTTTCCGCCCGATAGAGATCGCTGGCGTAGGTCATCTGACCGTGGATCAGTGCGCTGTCGTCGGTGATGTCCAGGGCCAGATCGAAATGCGTGCCGTCCTTGGCCAGCGGGTATTCGCTGACGGTCAGGCCGGGCAAGGCCATTGAGCGTTGTTTCTGCATGCCGACGTTCTGGTTGAACTTGGCCTGGAACAGCGGGTTGTGGCCCAGCGTGCGTTCGGCGACCAATTCGTCGACGAGTTGCTCGAACGGCAACTCCTGATGTGCCTGTGCGCCGAACGCCGCTTCACGCACCTGCGCGAGCAAATCGGCGAAACTGCCGCGCTCATCGACCTGGCAACGCAGCACCTGGGTGTTGACGAAGAAACCGATCAGTCCCTCGACTTCGGCGCGGCCACGGTTGGCATTCGGCACGCCGACACGAATGTCGCGCTCGCCGGCCAGACGCGAAAGGAACAGCGAGAACCCGGCCAGCACCAGCATGAACAGGCTGATGCCCTGGCTGCGCGCGAAGGCATTGAGCTGCTGCGAAAGGTCAGCACCGAAATCGAAACTCAGGGTCTGCCCGGCGAAGCTCTGGGTCGGTGGTCGGGCAAAGTCCGCTGCCACTTCCAGCAGCGGATGCTCGTCGCCCAATTGCTGACGCCAGTAGTCGAGCTGGCGCTCGCCCTCGCCGGCCTCCAGCCAGCGCCGCTGCCAGATCGCATAGTCGGCGTACTGCAACGGCAGCGCCGGCAATTGCGGCTCGCGCTGCAAGCTGAACGCCTGATAGCACTGCACGAATTCCTTGACCATGACGTCCATCGACCAGCCATCGGAGACGATGTGATGCATGCTCACCACCAGCACGAACTCATCGTCGGCCAAAGCAAACAGGCTGGCGCGCAGCAACGGGCCGTGGCGCAGATCGAACGGTTGCGCGGTGACGTCTTGCACGTGTTGCGCCAGCACTTTTTCGCGCTCTTGCACGGCGGTGCCGGTCAGATCAAGGCGGTCCAGGGCAATTTTCTGCTGCTCGAGAATCACCTGATGCGCTTGATCGCCATCGGTGTGAAACACCGTGCGCAACACTTCATGACGCGCCAGCAGATGATCGAACGAGCGGCTCAGGGCTGACTCATTCAGCGAACCTTTGAGACGCAAGCCAGCGGCCATGTTGTACGCGGCGCTCTGCGGTTCCAGTTGCCAGAGAAACAGCAGGCGCTGCTGGGCGAACGACAGGGGAATCTGCGCGCAGTCGTGGCGGCTGACCGGCAGCGGCAGCAGGCTGAAATCCTTGCCCTCCTCGCGCAATTTGGCGAGAAACAGCCGACGCTGTTCCAGCGGCAAGCCGACGAACCTTTTTGCAATACGTTCCGCCATCGTGCCGCTCATACTTCTTCTCCTTGCAAAGCATTCATGAACTGATCCAGGTCGGACCAGTCGTCGTCGCCGCTCGCCTCGGCCAGTTGCCCGAGCACCTCGGCGAGATCCGCCAGCAGCGGTTTTTCGAACAGGCTGCGCAGCGGCAGCACCACGCCCATCTGCTCCTTGACCCGGGCAATCACCTGCGCGGCCAACAACGAATGACCACCCAGCTCAAAGAAGTGATCGTCCAGGCCCACACGCGGCACGTGCAGCACCTCGGCCCAGACCTGCGCCAGACATTGTTCGGCCGGTGATTGCGGGGCGCGGTAATCGCCCTGCAACTGCGCCGGATCCGGCGTCGGCAAAGCTTTGCGGTCGAGCTTGCCGCTCGGCGTCAGCGGCAGGTTCGCCAGCAACAGCAGATGCCCCGGCACCATGTAATCCGGCAGGCTGGCTTGCAGCGCAGCGCGGGTCTGCTGACGGAATGCCGCTTGCGTTGCCGCGCTGACAAGCACCGCAGGTTCTGTCACCACGTAAGCGACCAGTTGCGCTCCACCCGCGAATGGCACCGCCAGCACCACTGCCTCGCGAACGCGCGGACATTGCTGCAGGCGCGATTCGATCTCGCCCAGTTCGATGCGGAAGCCGCGAATCTTCACTTGATGATCGACCCGGCCGACATATTCCAGCGCGCCATCGCCGCGCAGCCGCGCACGGTCGCCAGTGCGATACAGGCGCTGGCCGTCGGCAAACGGGTCGGCAATGAACCGCTCAGCGCTGAGGCTCGGTTGGCGGTGATAACCGCGCGCCAGACCCGGCCCACCGATGTACAACTCGCCCACCGCGCCTTGCGGCAGCAGGTTCAGATCATCGTCGAGCACGTACAGGCGCCGCGCCGCCAGGCCCTGGCCGATCGGCATGCCACGCCACGACACGTCCTGCGCGGTCAGCGCGGTGCAGTCATGAATCGTCGAGACCACCGTGGCCTCGGTCGGGCCGTAGGTGTTGAGCAGGCGCACATGGCCGAGCCCGGCCTGCTGCCACAGGCGCAAACCGTCCACCGCCATGGCTTCACCGCCGACGTGAATCTGCCGCAGCGCGCCGAAACTTGCCGGCGGTTTCGCCGCGTATTCCTGCACCAGCCAATACCAATAAGCCGCTGGCAGATCGGCCAGGGTGATGCCCTGATCGATGATCACCTGATGCAGCGTCGCGCTGTCCCACAACGGCGCATCGCGCATGACCACGCTGGCGCCATGGCACAGCGGCGGGAAAAATTGCTCGACGAAACCGTCGAAACTGCTGGTGGCAAATTGCAGAACACGGTCGCCTTCGCGCAGATCGCTGTAATCGATGGCGCGGGCAATGAACTCGCTCAGCGCGCCATGACTGACCGCCACGCCTTTCGGCCGCCCGGTGGAGCCAGAGGTGTAGATCACATAAGCGAGGTTGTCGGCTTCGACCGTGACCGGCAGGTTGCCGCTCTGCTCGCTGGCGGGCAACTGCTCCAGGCACAGGCATTCGATGCCGTCGAGCGTCGGCAGGCTGGCGAGGCTTTGCTGATCGCTGAGCAACAGCTTCAAACCGCTGTCAGCGAGCACATGGCGCAAGCGTTCGGCCGGGGTCTGCGGATCCAGCGGCACGTAGGCACCGCCGGCCTTGAGCACGGCCAGCAGCGCCACCGCCAGTTCCAGCGAGCGGCCCAGCGCGACACCGACCAGCACGTCCGGGCCCACACCCTGTGCGCGCAACTGGTGGGCCAGACGATTGCTGCGAGTGTTGAGTTCGTCGTAGCTGAATGCCGGCGCAGGCGCTGTGGCCAACCGCACCGCCGGCGCTTGCGCGGTCCGTGCGACTTGCGCTTCGAACAGGCTTTGCACGCTAATGAAACGAGGCGCTGGTGCGGTGGCCTGGATCAAGGCGTGGCGTTCGTCTTCGGCAAGCATCGCCACATCGCCGATCAACTGCTGCGGGTCGCGGCACACCGACTGGAGAATGTTGCGCCAATGCCCGGCCAGCGCGGCGATGGTTGAAGCATCAAAAATATCCGTGGCGTAAGTGAAGGCAGCAAACAATTGCTCGCCCTCCTCGCGAGTGTCGAGCATCAGGTCACTGGTGGCCGCATGTTGCCGGCCGCTGCCGGCCAGTTGCTCCTCGCTCAAATAGCCCACGCGCAAACCCGAGGCCAGTTGCGCCTGGTGCAGATCGGTGACCAGCGGCTGGTGGTTGAACATCACTTGGAACAGCGGATTGTGGCTCTGGCTGCGCGCCGGTTGCAGGGCTTCGATCAGGGCGTCGAACGGCAGATCCTGATGGGCCTGGGCGCCGAGGGCGGCCTGGCGCAGGTTCTGCAGCAACTCGGTGAAGGGCGTTTGTGCGGTGACCACGCTGCGCAGAATCTGCGTGTTGACGAAGAAGCCGATCAACCCTTCGGTTTCACTGCGGGTGCGGTTGGCGATCAGCCCGCCGACACGAATATCGGTCTGGCCGCTGTAGCGATGCAACAGGGTCTTGAACGCTGCCAGCAACACCACGAACAAGGTTACGCCCTGACGCTGGGCAAGGTTTTTCAGCTCTTCGCGCAGGGGTGCGTCGATCACCGTTTCCAGGCGTGCGCCCTGATGACTGGACTGCGCCGGATAGGCGCGATCGGTGGGCAATTCCAGCACTGGATGTTCGTCGCCCAGTTGCGTGCGCCAGTAGTCCAATTGCCGCTCGCGCTCACCGGCCTCCAGCCAGCTGCGCTGCCACAGTGCGTAGTCGCGGTAATGCACGCTCAACGGCGCCAGCGTCGGATCACGCCCGGCGACCAACGCGTCGTAAGTGCGCATGAATTCGTCGATCAGAATGTTCATCGACCAGCCGTCGGCGATGATGTGATGCAGGGTCAGCAGCAACACATGTTCCTGCTCGGCTAGGCGCAACAGACGCAGACTCAGCAGCGGGCCATTCTGCAGGTCGAAGGCCTGCGTCGCCTCGGCCATCATGTGCTGCTGCGCAAGCGGCCAGCGCTGGGCTTCGGGCACCGTGCTCAGGTCAGTGACGGGCAGTTTTAGTGGCTTTGGTTCGGCCACGCGCTGGAAGGCCCGCTCGCCATTCTGGCCGAAGGTGGTGCGCAAACATTCGTGGCGCGCCGCCAGACGGCTGAAGGCCTGCTCCAGTGCCTCGACTTGCAACTCACCATCCAGACGCACAGCCATCGGCAGGTTGTAGGCGGCGCTGGTCGGCTCCAGTTGCCAGAGAAACCACATGCGCTGCTGCGCGTAAGACAGGCCGTCTCGCTCGGCGATGCCGTCGCAGGCGGTCATGGGAAGCTGCGCAAAATCGATGCCTTCGCGGGCCATGCCGGCGAGGAACAGACGGCGTTTGTCCTGGGGCAATTCGATAAAGCGGCGGGCTAGTTTCTGTGCGTCTGCGGCATTCATGCGTGGAGTCCTTGCTGATCGGCGGCGTGACCTGGAGACCCGGTCGTATCAACAAGAACGAATGGCCCGCGCGATGATTTAGCGCGCCAGCGGCAATCACGGCCCGACGGTTCAAAGGCCAGACAGACAAATGCCGAAGCCGGTACAGGCCCGGATTCGGCATTTGAGTTGAAGGGTTGCGAACAGGTCAGCGCACGTCCTGCGAATGCCCCTCGGCCATGGCCACGATGACTTTGCGCGGCCCTTCGAACGGTGAGCGCGCGTGAGCCGAGAGCATGTTGTCGAGCATCAGCACATCGCCCTCCTGCCAGGGGAAACTGATCGCACAGTCGTCGAGCACCGCGCGAATCTGCGCCAGCACTTCGTCTTCGATCGGCGAGCCGTCGCCGTAGTAGACATTACGTGGCAGGTCTTCTTCGTCGACGATGTCGAGCAAGCTTTCGCGCACGTCCGCTGGCAGGTTGGAGATGTGAAACAGGTGCGCCTGATTGAACCAGACGTGGTCGCCGGTCACCGGATGCACCGCCACCGCCTGACAGATCTGGCGCGTGCGCAGCTCACCGTCGTCCTTCCACTCGCAGACAATGCCGTGAGCCTTGCAGTAGGCCTCGACGACTTCACGATCTTCGGTGTTGAACACGTCTTCCCAGGCCACATCGAGGCCATTGCCGAAGTTGCGCACGTACATCAGGCCTTTGCTGACGAAACGCTCGCGGATCGCCACCGGGATGCGCCGGTACACTTCGCGGCTGTCGGCAATCGGCGTCTCACCGCCGGACCTGGCGGCGATCATGCTGTAGAACCAGATCTTCATCGGCCAGTCGCGGGAATAAGCCTGTTCGTTGTGCAGCGGAATGCTTTGGTGCGCCGGGTATTCGGTGGAGGTGTACACGCCTTGGGTGACGTTGGTACGCGGCGTCGAGCCGAACTCGTAGTTGAGCAATGGATGGCCGAAACTCGCGGCAAACTGGCGAAACTGCTCGGCGCCGTCGAGGCGGAAGCCGCGAAACAGCACGCCACCGTCGCGCAGCAGGTGCTCGTCGACCAGCTCCTTCAATTCATCGAATACCGCCAACAGATCAGTGTCGGCATCGCCCGCCTCGATCAAAAGCGGCAAGCGTCCGCGCTGCGGCAGCAACGGCCGCACGGAAAACCCCAGAGCAACAGCCATGACTGGCCTCCTGAAAATGATAGATGAGGCGGTCTCAAAACGCCGGTTGCGCGGCCTGCGCATGGCGCCGGTGATGCACTTCCAGATGCGTCTTGATCGTGCGAATGACCCGCGCTTCATGTTCATGAATGAAGAAATGCCCGCCGGTCATCATGTCCACCGAGAAACTGCCCAGGGTCTCTTTGCTCCAGCCGATCAGTTGTTCGGTGGTGGCGCGGTCTTCCTTGCCACCGAGCACGTGCACCGGGCAATTGAGCAAGGGCCGCTCGGCAGGCGTGAAGCGCCCGCACATCATGAAATCGGCGCGCAGCACCGGCAGGGTCAGGCTCATCAGCTCTTTATTGGCGAGGACTTCTTCGCTGGTGCCCTGAAAAGTGCGCAACTGTTCGATGAGTTCTGCATCGCTGCGCGGTTCGGCAAAGCCTCGGTCGTAATCGCTGCGCATGGACGGTGCGGCGGTGCCGGAGGCGAACAGCGCCAGCGGCTCCGGCACACCCAATTCGCGAAAGGCATGGGCCATTTCGCAGGCGAGCAACGCACCGAGGCTATGCCCGAACAACGCATACGGGCCTTGCAACCCCGGCTTGTGCTCGCGCGCCAGTTGCCGCGCCAGTGCGCGCATGTCGGTTTGCAGCGGTTCATCGAACCGCGCGCCACGTCCCGGCAGTTCAACCGGTTGCAATTGCAGCCACGTCGGCAGTTGACGCCGCCAGCGGCTGTAAACCATGGCGCTGGCGCCCGAATAGGGCAGGCACAGCAATGTCAGCTTGGTCACCGCGCTTTCCTTGAAAAATGTGTCTGCAAGAAAGACGGATCACTGGCCGGACAAATTAGTCGCCGGCCGCTAAATTCCCCCGCGAGCCGCTCGTTGCCTGTTCAGGAAAAAAACAACAATCGCGAGGAATCACCGTGGACCTGCAGAGCATTCTGGGCAAGTTGTTCGCCAACGCCGGCGCGGTCGGCATCGAGGGCGTTTTCCAGTACATTTTCAGCGCGCAGCAGGCGTACTGGTACGACATCAAGACCAGCCAGCGCACGGAAGTCGGGCGCCACCCGCGTCCGGACGTGACCATCGAAGTCGCGCAAAAAGACTTTCTCGGGATCATGGCCGGCGTGGTCAACGTCGAGGAACTGTTCGCCAGCGGTCGCCTGAAGATCGGTGGCAACATGGGCCTGGCGACGATGTTGCCGCAAATTATCGACCACGCCCGCCAGGGTGGCGGCACGGTGGCAAAGGTCGACATGAACAAGCGCTACCCGACGCCGCCGCGCTTCAGTGAAAAGCTCACTGCTGCGCTGCCTCGGCAGACCAGCGTCGAACGTCGCACACGCGCCGAGTTGAGCCGGCACGAATTCGAAACCCGGTATCTGCCCAACGGCATTCCGTTGGTGATCAGCAATGCCCTGCACGACTGGCCATTGTTCAGCCTGAGCCGCGAGGAGTCGCTGGTGCATTTCGCCGAACTGCAGGGCATCACCCGTCATGGCGATTACGTGAAGAAGACCTTTTCCACCGAGCGTGATTTCCGCTCGACCTCGATGGCCGAGTTCATCGCCTCACTGGACAGCCCGGCAGTCAAAGGCGCGGATGGCGAGCCGCCGGCGTACATGGGCAATAACATCCTGCCGGCGCAGTTGTTGCAGCAGATCCAGTACCCGCCCTACTTCGACACGTCGCTGTTCATCCCGCCGCGCATCTGGATCGGCCCCAAGGGCACGCTGACGCCGTTGCACCGCGATGACACCGACAACCTCTTCGCCCAGGTCTGGGGGCAGAAAAAATTCACCCTTGCCGCACCTCATCACCGCGAGGCACTGGGCACTTGGTCGACCGCGCCCAAGGGAGGTCTGGATGGCTGCGATTTCAACCCGGACGCGCCGGACTATGAACGCTTCCCGGCAGCGCGGGAGGTGACGTTTTTGCAGGTGACGCTGGAGGCTGGGGATCTGCTGTTCCTGCCCGAGGGCTGGTTCCATCAGGTGGAGTCGGTGTCGACTTCGCTCTCAGTCAACTTCTGGGTCGACTCAGGACGCGGCTGGTAACACCGCAAAATAACTGTGGGAGCGAGCCAGCTCGCGAAGGCGTTGTATCAGGTATGAAGATATTTACTGACACACCGCCTTCGCGAGCAGGCTCGCTCCCACAGTGGAATTTCATTTCAAGTGACGGAAACTTTGGAACGCTGAAATCAGCACCACCGCCCCCGCCGCTATCGCCAGCCAAAACCCGCTGCGCGCACCACACGCGTCCACCAGCGCGCCGGAACCAGCTGCGCCGATCGCCACGCCGATGCTCAGCCCGGTCACCAGCCAGGTCAGGCCTTCGGTCAGTTTGGCTGGTGGCACGATGCGTTCGATCAACGCCATCGCAACAATCAACGTCGGCGAAAAGAACAGTCCGGCGATAAATACCGCGATCGACAAGCCGAGAATATTGCTCGCCAATAACAGCGGCAGCGTGGTCACTGCCGTCGCCACACCGCCGTAGAGAAACAGGCGCGGCAGCGGCAGTTTCGAACGCATCGCACCGAAGGCGATGCCGGCCAGGCATGAGCCGATCGCGTACACCGACAAAACAATACTCGCCGCTGCCGGCTGGCCCTGATGTTGAGCGAAAGCGACGCTGACCACATCGATGACTCCGACGATCACGCCCATCGCCAGCATCAACGCCAGCAGCCATTGCACGTCGGTCGAGCGAATGATCGAGCCCTGATGCTGCGACTCCTGCGCGTGCACCGGTGGTTCGGTGCTGCGCTGGGCGACAAACGCCGTCACGCCGATGGCCAGGGCCAACAGCGCCGCCAGCGGCCCGGCCTCGGGAAACACCGCGACCGACAAGCCCACCGACAGCGGCGGCCCGACGATAAAACACACTTCGTCGAGCACCGACTCCAGCGCATACGCCGTCTGCAATTGCGGCTGGCCACGGTAGATCTCGGTCCAGCGCGCCCGCACCATCGCCGACATGCTCGGCATGCACCCGGCCAGCGCGGCAAAAATGAACAGCGTCCAGGTCGGCGCCTGCAAACGTGTGCACAGCAGCAACATCAATAACCCGCCGCCACCGGTCAGCGCTGCGATCGGCAGCACCCGCCCCTGCCCATAACGGTCCACCAACCGCGATACCTGCGGCGCGCAAAACGCCGTGGCCAAGGCAAACGTCGCCGCCACCGCCCCCGCCAGCGCATAACCGCCGTTCAACTGCGCAAGCATGGTGATCAGGCCGATGCCGGTCATGGAAATCGGCATGCGCGCCAGCATCCCGGCCAGCACAAACGCACGGGCACCGGGGGCGGTGAACAATTCGCGGTAGGGATTTGCCATCGATTGCAGCCTCATCAGGGGCGGCCAAGTTGCCATAGCCTTGAATGCCGTGGAAGCGCGCAATTGTTAGCGGTCTGTGAAGGCCCCTTCGCTCGCACATTCGAAATGCCGTCCCCCGGTGGGAGCGAGCCTGCTCGCGAAGGGGCCGGCGCAATCACCGCATCCAGCAAATGAACTCTCAGCGTCTGCCATCAGTCAGCTACTTAAGTCTCTGGAACCAAGGCGCGAATCGTCATGCAGATTTCCCTCGCTCATCAGGTGGCGCTGGTCACGGGTGCCAGCTCCGGCATCGGCCATGCCGCCGCCAAAGCACTCGCTGCGGCCGGTGCTGCGGTCGTGATCAACTACAACAGCAGCGCTGAACCTGCGGAAGAACTGGCCGCGCAAATCAACGCCAAGGGCGGCAAGGCCCTCGCTATCGGCGCCGATGTTTCGAAAGAGGACGAGGTCGAGCGGCTGTTCGCCGAGACCGTCGAAGCCTTCGGCTCGCTGGACATTCTGGTGGCCAACTCCGGTCTGCAAAAAGACGCTGCCGCCGTGGACATGACCCTCGACGACTGGAACACGGTGATCGGCGTCAACCTCACCGGGCAGTTCCTCTGCGCGCGGGAGGCGTTGCGGATTTTTCAGCGTCAGGGCGTGCGCGAGGGCGTGTCGCGCGCGGCGGGCAAGATCATTCACATGAGTTCGGTGCACCAGCGCATTCCATGGGCCGGGCATGTCAATTACGCGGCGTCCAAGGGCGGCGTCGATCAGTTGATGCAAAGCCTCGCCCAGGAAGTCAGCCACCAGCGCATCCGCATCAACAGCATTGCCCCCGGTGCGATCAGCACGGCCATCAACACAGAAGCCACTGAAGGCGCGGCCGGCGACAAACTTCTTGAGCTGATTCCGTACGGGCGCATCGGCGATGTCGAGGATGTCGCCAACGCAGTGGTTTTCCTCGCTTCCGATCTGTCCGATTACATCGTCGGCACCACCCTGTTCATCGATGGCGGGATGAGCCTCTATCCGGAGTTTCGTGGCAATGGCTGAGGCAGAAATGGAACAACAAAGCGCCATCGGTGCGCACGGCATCATCGGCGACATGCGCAGCGCCGCACTCGTCAACAACAAGGGCAGCGTGGATTTTTTCTGCTGGCCGGAGTTCGACAGCCCGACGATCTTCTGCTCGCTGCTCGACACCCCGCAAGCAGGGATTTTCCAGCTCGCGCCGGACTTGCCGGATGCACGCCGGGAACAGATTTATCTGCCCGACACCAACGTCTTGCAGACCCGTTGGCTAAGCGAACACGCAGTGGTGGAAATCACCGATCTGTTGCCCATCGGGGACGATGTCGACGCCCTGCCGCTGCTGATGCGCCGGGTGCGCGTGGTCAGCGGCTCGGCGACGTTCAATCTGCGTTGCGCGGTGCGCCACGACTATGGCCGCGCCGACACCCGGGCAGAGATGAACGAAAAAGACGTAACGTTCCACGCCGCTGGCCAGCCGTCGATACGCCTGGCTTCAGATCAAGCACTGCAAATCGATGCACAAGCGGCCGTCGCGCAGTTCACCCTCAAGCACAATGAAACCGCCGCATTCATGCTCGGTGGCAGCGACGACCCACGCTTTGCCGAAGGCGCCGCCGAATTGTGCATGGAGCGCACCCTCAAATACTGGCGTGGCTGGATCGGCCAATCCAACTATCGCGGGCGCTGGCGGGAAATCGTCAATCGCTCCGCCCTCGCCCTGAAACTGCTGACCTCACGCCGCCACGGTGCAATCCTCGCCGCTGCCACTTTCGGCCTGCCGGAAACTCCCGGCGGCGAGCGCAATTGGGATTACCGCTACACGTGGATCCGCGACGCTTCGTTCACGGTTTACGCGTTCATGCGCCTGGGCTTCGTCGATGAGGCCAACCATTACATGCAATGGCTGCGCGGACGGGTCAGCGATTGCTGTGGCAAACCGATGAAACTCAACATCCTCTATGCCATCGACGGCCAGCAGGAATTGCCGGAAACCGAACTCACGCACCTGTCCGGTCACGGCGGCGCGCAACCGGTGCGCATCGGTAACGGCGCTTATGACCAAATCCAGCTCGACATCTTCGGTGAGCTGATGGACGCCGTGTATCTGGTCAACAAGTACGGCGACGCCATTTCCCACGAAGGCTGGCGGCATGTCGGCGAAGTGGTCGATCAGGTCTGCGAAAACTGGCAGAGCGAAGATGTCGGCATCTGGGAAATGCGCGGTGAGACCCATCATTTCCTGCACTCGCGGCTGATGTGCTGGGTGGCGTTGGACCGGGCGATCCGTCTGGCTTCCAAGCGTTCGCTGCCGGCGCCGTTCGCCCGTTGGGATGACACCCGGCAAGCGATCTACACCGACATCTGGGAAAACTTCTGGGACGAAGAACGCGGGCATTTCGTTCAGTACAAGGGCGGTACCGCACTGGATGGCTCGATGCTGCTGATGCCGCTGGTGCGCTTCGTCAGCGCCAAGGATCCGCGCTGGCTGTCGACTCTGGAAGCAATCGAAAAAACCCTGGTGCGTGACGGCATGGTCTATCGCTATCGCAACGAGGACGCCAACATCGATGGCCTCAGTGGCACTGAAGGCGCGTTCGCCGCGTGTTCGTTCTGGTACGTCGAATGCCTGGCCCGCGCCGGCCAGGTGGAAAAAGCCCACCTGGAGTTCGAGCAATTGTTGCGATATGCCAATCCGCTTGGGCTGTACGCCGAAGAGTTCGACAGCCATGGGCGGCACCTGGGCAACACGCCGCAAGCGCTGACGCATCTGGCGTTGATCAGTGCGGCGAGTTTTCTTGATCGCAAGCTGAGTGGCGAGAAGAGTTCCTGGCAGCCGTAGCGTTGAGCGCTTTTTCGCCAGCGCTTGTCAGACCGATCTCTGATCGACAGGTATGTTTCCACAACGGGCCTGCATGCCAGACAACTGGCTCAGGCCCATATTCATGGTGAAACCTGCGCAGCGGTGACCCGCATTCCGTTCGCAGATCCAGAGTGTCTGAATACGATTCAAACGGAGTGGTTCGTCATGATCGAGAGCGTTCTTACCCCAACCCTGACCATTGCCTACGAACAGCACGGTCCGAACAACGGCGCCCCGGTAATTCTGCTCCACGGCTTCCCCTATTCCCCGCGCACCTTCGACGAAGTCGCCCCGGCGCTGGCCGCGCGAGGCTACCGCGTCATCGTGCCGTACTTGCGCGGTTACGGGCCGACCCGGTTCAACAGTGCGCAAACCCTGCGCTCCGGTCAGCAAGCTGCGATGGCGCAGGACTTGCTCGATCTGATGGATGCGCTGGGCATCGAACAGGCCACGCTTTGCGGTTATGACTGGGGCGGTCGGGCAGCGTGTATTGTCGCGGCGTTGTTTCCGGCGCGGGTGCGCGGACTGGTCAGCGGCGACGGCTACCTCGTGCAGGACATCGCCCATGCGAACCAGCCGTTGGACCCGGAAGACGAGCATCGGCTCTGGTATCAGTACTACTTCCACACGCCGCGTGGCGTCGGAGGACTTAAGCAGAATCGCCGGGCGTTGTGTCAGTTGCTTTGGCGGCTGTGGTCGCCGACATGGGCGCGAAAGGACGAACGCTACCCGCTGACCGCTGGCGCTTTTGATAATCCTGACTTTGTCGACGTGGTGATTCATTCCTATCGGCATCGCTTCGGCTACGCCCCGGGCGATCCAACCCTGGAGTGGATGGAAGAAGCGCTGGCCACACAGCCGGTGATCCGCGTACCGAGCATTTCGCTGTGCGGTGGCGATGATGGCGTCGGCCCGCCTTCGCTGATTGATGAAGATGCCGAGCATTTCAGCGGCTTTTATGAGCGGCGCGTGCTCGCGGGTGTCGGCCACAACATTCCCGAAGAAGCGCCGCAGGAAACCCTCAAGGCAATACTGGATCTGCTGCAACGCTGACCGAAAACCGCTCCCGATAAGCCTGCGGCGTCACGCCAATCGCTCGCAGAAAACTGCGCCGCAGCGTCTCTTCACTGCCAAAGCCGCAATTGGCGGCGATGCGTTTCACCGGCAAACCGGTATCGCTGAGCAGTCGGCGGGCGGTTTCGACGCGGATCAATTCGATCGCCCGCGCCGGGGTCTGGCCGGTGTCGGCGCGGTAGTGGCGGATAAAGCTGCGTTCGCTCATGCCGGCCTGTTCGGCGAGGGTCGGGATGCCGAGGTCGCAGGTCAGGTTCTCGGCGATCCAGGCGTGCAGTTCATCGAAGCGGTTGCCCTGTTGTTGCAGCGACAGCGTCACGCTGAACTGCGACTGCCCGCCCGGGCGTTTCAGGAAGACGACCAAGTGCCGGGCGACGTCGAGGGCGATGTCGCGGCCGAGGTCTTCTTCAACCATGGCCAGCGCCAGATCGATACCGGCCGTGACCCCGGCGGACGTCCACACCGGGCCGTCGTTGATGAAAATCGGATTGGCTTCGACGCGCAGATTGGGATGTTGCTCGGCCAGTTGCTCGCAGCGCGTCCAGTGCGTGACCACGCGGCGGCCATCGAGCCAACCGCTGGCGGCGAGTAGAAAGGCCCCGGTGCATACCGAAGCCACGCGCCGGCAGCCGCGCGCATGTTCGCGTACCCAGTCGACCAGTTGCAGATCTTCCGATGCCGCATAAATGCCCCAGCCACCCGAGATGATCAATGTGTCGCTGGGCGTTTGCGGCAACGGTTCGGCGAGCACCGCCAACCCCGCCGATGACATCACCGCCCCGCCGCCGCTGGCGATCACGCTCGGCGCATAGGGCGTGGGCAAACCGCGCTGGCGGGCCAGATCGTTGGCCGAGGCGAACACCTGCAACGGCCCGGTGACATCAAGAATCTGCATATTGGCAAACGCGAGGACGTGAATGGCTTTAGGCATTTGGCGTAATTCGTGGGGTTATTGGCGTATGCGCCAGAACCTACCCGCCTACAGTGAAGTCGTCCACTTCTTTCAACGGAGCAAGAACGATGACGCTGCAGATCGGTTTTCTGTTATTCCCGCAGGTCCAGCAACTCGACCTCACCGGCCCCTACGACGTCCTCGCCTCGTTGCCCGGCGTGCAGGTCCACCTGATCTGGAAGGATCTGATGCCAGTGACATCCAGCACCGGGCTGCTGCTGAAACCGACTACGACTTTCGAGGATTGCCCGGATCTGGACGTAATCTGCGTGCCCGGCGGCAGTGGCGTCGGGCCGTTGATGGAAGATCAGCAGACGCTGGACTTCATTAAACATCAGGCCGCCCAGGCACGTTACGTGACCTCGGTGTGCACCGGCTCGCTGGTGCTCGGCGCGGCGGGCCTGCTGCAGGGCAAACGTGCGACCACGCATTGGGCGTATCACCAGTTGCTGCCGACGCTGGGCGCGGTTGCGGTGAAGGATCGGGTGGTACGCGACGGCAATCTGTTTACCGGTGGCGGAATCACTGCCGGGATCGATTTTGCCTTGGTGCTGGCGGCGGAACTGGTCGATGCCGACACAGCGCAACTGGTGCAGTTGCAACTGGAATATGCCCCGGCACCGCCGTTCAATGCCGGCAGCCCGGACGTGGCACCGAGTGCAGTTGTCGATGAAGCGCGGTTACGCGCGGCGCCTTCGTTGAAGCTGCGCACCGAGATTACCGAACGCGCAGCGGCCAAACTGGGCCTGCGCTGATATCCAGCCGAATGCAAAACCTGTGGGAGCGAGCCTGCTCGCGAAAGCGGAGTGTCAGTCGCCAGTGACGTCATCTGGAAGACCGCTTTCGCGAGCAGGCTCGCTCCCACATTTGATTTGTGTCTGGCATGACTGCCACACCTTCACTTGTCCCACCTCCCTCGCCCGTGTAGAAAGCCCCTTCCAGAAATCTCGCACAAGGACTTTCGATGAAGGCGCTGCCCTGGCTCTACCTCGCGCTGCTCGGCCTCGGTTACGGACTGGCCCTGAGCTACGGCCAGCTCGGTTGGCTGGCATTGATCTCCGTGGGGCTTTTGCTGTTCGCCGCGTTCGCCGTGCGTCAGCAAGAGGTGCCGGTCGCGCGTTGGCTCGGCCATGGCCTGTTCATCGTTCTGGCCGTGGCACTGGCGCTGCACTGGCTGCCGGGCTTCGCCAACGGCCGGGTGATCAATCCGCAACGTTTCACTGACAACGCGGTGCCGTTCGCGATGTACTTCAATCTCGACAAACCGCTGGTGGGCTTCTGGTTGCTGCTGGTTTGTCCGTGGATCGTCGCGCGGCGATCGTTGCGCCTGACGGTCTATGCCACCGCCCTCGCCCTGACGCTATGCGCGATTCTCGCCCTCGGCGGCGCGCTTTTACTTGGCGTGATCGCCTGGGCACCGAAATGGCCGGATCAGGCCTGGCTGTGGGTGCTGAACAATCTGCTGCTGGTGACGCTGGTCGAGGAAGCACTGTTTCGCGGCTATATACAGGGCGGACTCAGCCGTCGCCTCAAGCACCTGCCCTACGGAGACAACCTCGCACTGCTGTCGGCATCGCTATTGTTCGGTCTGGTGCATGTCGGTGCTGGCTGGACCTGGGTGTTGCTGGCGGGACTGGCCGGGGTCGGCTATGGTCTGGCCTACCGTTTCGGCGGACTGGGCGCGGCGATCGCCACCCATTTCGGCCTGAACCTGTTGCACTTCGGTCTGTTCACCTATCCGATGCTGGCCAGTTGATGCAAGCGCGGTTTTGCGACGTCGTACTTAAATCTGAAAAAAAACTTCAATAAAAACCTGTCAGCGCCGACAACCTTTCAAAGCCTTGCGGATTGAAAAACCATGCGTAACAACCAGCCCATTACACAACGCGAGCGGACCTTTCCAGCTCAGCAACGGTTGATTTCCACCACCGATGCCAAGGGCATGATCACCTACTGCAACGACGCGTTCGTTGAAATCAGCGGGTTTTCGCGAGAGGAACTGATCCGTGCGCCGCACAATCTGGTCCGTCACCCTGACGTGCCGTCGGCGGTGTTCTCGCACATGTGGGGCACACTGAAACAAGGCTTGCCATGGATGGGCATCGTCAAGAATCGCTGCAAATCCGGTGACCACTATTGGGTTAACGCCTACGTCACACCGGTGTTCGATGGCAGCCAGGTGATCGGTTACGAGTCCGTGCGCGTCAAGCCCACCGCCGAACAGATCCGCCGCGCCGAAGCGCTCTACCAACGCATCAACCAGGGCAAGTCGGCGATTCCTTCGACGGACAAATGGCTGCCGCTCCTGCAGGACTGGCTGCCGTTCATTCTGGTCAGCCAGCTGAGCTTCATGATCGGCGCGACGCTGAACTCGCAGTGGGGCTTCGCCCTCGCCGCCGGTTTGTCGGTGCCGCTGGGCCTGATGGGCCTGCAATGGCAGCAACGCGGGCTCAAGCGCCTGCTGCGCCTGGCCGAACAGACCACCTCCGACCCGCTGATCGCGCAGATGTACACCGACAGCCGTGGCGCCCAGGCGCGTCTGGAAATGTCGATCCTCAGCCAGGAAGCACGCCTGAAAACCTGTCTGACCCGCCTGCAGGACACCGCCGAGCACTTGACCGAACAGGCCAAGCAGTCCGACGCCCTGGCACACAACAGCTCAACCGGCCTGGAACGCCAGCGCGTGGAAACCGAACAGGTCGCCACCGCCGTCAACCAGATGGCCGCCACAACCCAGGAAGTCGCCAGCCACGTACAGCGCACCGCTGACGCCACCCAGGAAGCCAACCGCCTGACCGGCCGCGGCCGCGACATTGCCGGGGAAACCCGCGAAGCGATTCAGCGCCTGTCGGTGGTCGTCGGCGAAACCGGCCTGACCGTGACGCAACTGGCCAAGGACAGCGACGAAATCGGTGGCGTGGTCGACGTGATCAAAGGCATCGCCGACCAGACCAACCTCCTCGCCCTCAACGCTGCAATTGAAGCGGCGCGTGCCGGTGAAATGGGCCGTGGTTTTGCGGTCGTGGCTGACGAAGTCCGTCAACTGGCGCAACGCACCAGCGAATCCACCGGGCAGATTCATGCCCTGATCGCCAAGTTGCAACAGACTGCCTCCAGCGCCGTGCAAACCATGGAAGCCGGGCATCGCCAGGCTGAAGAAGGCGTGGCACGGGTCCTGGAAGCGGATCAGGCACTGGTCGGCATCAGCGAAGCGGTGGCCAACATCACCGACATGACAACGCAGATTGCTGCTGCGACGGAAGAGCAAAGTGCCGTGGCTGAAGAGATCAGCCGTAACATCAGCAATATCTCGGAACTGGCGGATCAGACCTCGGAACAAGCGCACAACTCGGCGTTGCTCAGTGAAGAACTGACGAAGACGGCCAACACCCAGTATTCGTTGGTGGCGCGGTTTAACCGCTGATTGGAAGGCTGGAATGAAAAAACCCGGATGGCGTGAGCTTTCCGGGTTTTTTCTTGTGTCAATGAACTACTCAATAGGATTTGAGTAGGTTGAGACTGTGCTTGAGTAGTTCAGTCATGCATTGCGCCGCCTGCCAAACCCAGACATCTAATATTGAACTTCATCAGAAAGTTTTGCGCTGCACATTCGGAAATCCTGGCGGAAATCCACAGAACACAGCGTATGTCTACTGTCAGGTCTTACAGTAGACATTCAAGTTTCAGGGGCATATCTATAAATCGTTGAACAGATGGTTTTCATTATCACGATATGACCAAGGAGCTAAAAAATGAGCAAACATAGCATCCTCATCCCAAAACCAGGTGCCATTCCAAAACAGTCTAATGTTTTCACTTGGCAATTCGGCACCAACCCTGAAACCACGGCCACTATAATTTCTTTTGAACTACGTCATTTTATTCCGACGGGCGAAAAGAGCTGGTCAATCTCAGGATCTACAGGAACGCTGGAGGAGAAGAACATCTTTCTCTACTCTTTCTCGATCCCCTATACCAGTGACGCCCCGTTCCATAAAACTTATACGTTAGAAGACGGGCTGACATTCCAGCACGGCCACTCGTCACCTGGACCCTCTGGGTTTTATGGATTTACTTATGTTGATGCTGATGAAGCCACGGTCACTATCGACATCCATCCCACCAAGGGGATTGCTAAAGGTACATTTGAAGCAAAGTTCAAAAGCCATGGATACCGAACGCAGCCTATAGGTACTTTCAACTTGCTTAGGGATGATTTGTGATTTTTCGCGACAACGTTTCGATCAGATTGCATCCCCGCCCTTTTAGCCGTATGGCGCTTCGCGAACAGGCTCACTCCCACACTGGATCTGCGCTGATCACAGATTAGGTGCCAGACACCAATCCCCTGTGGGAGCGAGCCTGCTCGCGAAGAGGCCATAACAGCCAGCGAAATTATTGAGGCAACTTCAGCTTATCCAGCAGTCGATTGACCAACAGTTCGTTGAGCATGATCACCTGTTGCAGCGCCAGCAGTGGTTTGCGTTCCGGGCCGCCTATCGAGTTGGCGATGTTACCGGCCATGGCATGCGCGTATGAAAGCGACTCGCAGGCCTCGACCAACAGGGTTTCGTCATCCAGCGTGGGGTCCACGACATAGACCGGGCGATATTTTGGAGAGCTTGGTGGAGCGGCCAGATCTTCGGGTTTGAGGTAGTAATCGAGGGCGCGGTCGGTGGCTTCCTGGATTTTTTGCGGATCGAGAGCGCGGTCGTGGGGGGTGGCGGGTTGGGGGTGACTTTGAACATGGGCGTACTCCGGTTTCGAATATTGGGAGCCAACACCCTCGCTACCAAACGAAAGGTGGTGGTCATACGCAGGTTGGTAGACCGGTCGAAACAGGAAACCCGGCGCTCACAAAGGAGCCCCACGCATGCCCACCATAAAAGTCGAGCCCCGAAACGGGACTGCATACGGTGACGCTATACAACGGTTTCGACGCGGGCTACCAAACCCCATCACTGTTTCTCAGTGACAGACAAACGATATAGCCCGCCGCCTAGACGCGTAAGCCGGCGGATTCTGGCGTAGGCGTAGGCAATGGCGCAAGGAGTTGTAGCCGGGATGGCGTAACGGGTCGTGTAGTTTAAACATTGGTATTTGATGATGTTTAAGTTCAGAGATTGCCTCTGACAGGCAGGTGGTTTGATGTCGTCTGGAAGGGAGCTTTCGCGAGCAGGCTCGCTCCCACATTTGGATCGGGTACATCAGTGAGGGATTGGTCGGCTTGGAGGCCGCCATCGCTGGCAAGCCAGCTCCCACAGGGATTTGGTCCAAACGGTAGAGATTGGTCGACTGGGAGACCGCCATCGCGAGCTGGCTCACTTCTCCAAGGAGCGCGGTGTACATCAGGAAGAATCAGGTCGGCTGTCAGGCCGCCTTCGCGAGCAGGCTCGCTCCCACATTTGGATCGGCTACGTCAGTGAGGATTGGTCGGCTTGGAGGCCGCCATCGCTGGCAAGCCAGCTCCCACAGGGATTTGGTCCAAACGGTAGAGATTGGTCGACTGGGAGACCGCCATCGCGAGCAGGCTCACTCCTACAGTTGGACTGGGTACAACCGCAAGAATCAGGTCGGCTTTAAGGCCGCCTTCGCGAGCAGGCTCGCTCCCACAGAAAAGCAAGGCAGCGCAGCTGCCCGCGGCGAAGCCGCACCACTCAACAATGAGCGCAAGCTCGAGTGCTCTTGATCTTGATCCACCGGCGACGTCGGAAGGCTGAGTGGAGGGATTGATCCGGGCGTGGGAGCGCAGCGACCGTCTGGCGCAGCCAGACACAGCGGAAGGAGGTGCAGCGAAGCAAACCGGAGCCGCTGCGCCCGGATCGATCCCGGAGCGAAGGGACCCGAGCCTGCGAGGGCCGAACGCAGGAGCTAGCGTTTTTTGCTTACTTTTTTAGGCGCTTGTAAAAAAGTAAGTCGCCGTCAGGCGAAACCGCCAGCCGCAGCTCCCGAATCAACGGATATGCCCCCAAGAGCAAGATCAAAAGCTAGCCCCCTCACCCCAACCCTCTCCCCCAAGGGGGCGAGGGGGAAAGGGAGCAGGTCTTCATGCAACGCAAAATCCCGGCCCGGCTCAAAATCAGTCACCGAGAAATTCAGCCACCTTCTGCGCAGCACCCGCCAAATGATCGGAATGCGCAAAGCCAGAAGCCTTGAGCGGCTTCAAATCATGATCCCCCGCCACCAACCAAAACACCTCAATCCCCGGCGCTAACGAATACCCCTCAACCGCCTCGCGATTCCCCAGTGCATCCCGCTCCCCCTGCACAATCAACGTCCGAGTCTTCAAACCAGCCAAATGCTCAACCCGAGGCTTCTCCGGCTTCCCCACCGCATAAAACGGATACCCCAGACACACCAACGCATCCACCCCCAACTCATCCGCCACCAGACTCGCCATCCGCCCGCCCATCGACTTGCCGCCAACAGCCAAAACCCCAGCGACATGACGCCGCACAACCGCAAACACCTCCCGCCAGCAATCCAACAGTTTCGGCGCAGGATTCGGCGGCCGCTTAACCCCATCCACCCGCCGCTGCGCCATATACGGAAACTCAAAGCGCAACACGTTGACCCCAAGCCCGGCAAGGCGCCCAGCCATGTCGTTCATCCAGTCGCTATCCATCGGCGCCCCCGCCCCGTGCGCCAGAATCAGCGTTGCCGAAGCCTCACCAACAGCGGCATCCCACAGCCACCCATGATCGAGCACACACTGCGCCCATTGATCCCCGTCAATACTGGCCTTGTGCTGTTTGTCCATGCTTGCCTCGCTTTTAGTCTGCCTATAACTCCAGGCGAAGGATTCGCGTCGTTTGCGCGCGCTCACTTCGGCTGAACCGTGGATGGGGAACCATGAACACTTCTATCAGTACCGCCTACAACTACAAGGTGGTCCGCCAATTCGCCATTATGACGGTGGTGTGGGGCATCGTCGGCATGGGCCTCGGGGTTTTTCTCGCGGCGCAATTGGTCTGGCCGGAACTCAACTTCAATTTGCCCTGGACCAGTTTCGGCCGTCTGCGCCCGCTGCACACCAACGCGGTGATCTTCGCCTTCGGTGGCTGCGCGCTGTTCGCCAGCTCTTTCTATTCGGTGCAACGCACCTGCCAGACGCAATTGTTCGCGCCGCAAATCGCCGCGTTCTGCTTCTGGGGCTGGCAACTGGTGATCCTGCTGGCGGCGATCAGCCTGCCGCTGGGTTACACCAGCTCCAAGGAATACGCCGAACTGGAATGGCCGATCGACATCCTGATCACCATCGTCTGGGTCGCCTACGCGATCGTGTTCTTCGGCACGATCATGCAGCGCAAGACCAAGCACATCTATGTGGGCAACTGGTTCTTCGGCGCGTTCATCATCACCGTGGCGATCCTGCACATCGTCAACAACCTTGAGTTGCCGGTGAGTTTCACCAAGTCCTACTCGGTGTACGCAGGTGCAACCGACGCCATGGTGCAGTGGTGGTACGGCCACAACGCTGTGGGCTTTTTCCTCACCGCCGGTTTCCTCGGCATGATGTATTACTTCGTGCCGAAACAGGCCGAGCGTCCGGTGTACTCGTATCGCCTGTCGATCGTGCACTTCTGGGCCTTGATCACCCTGTACATCTGGGCCGGCCCGCACCACTTGCACTACACCGCGCTGCCGGACTGGGCACAGTCACTGGGCATGGTGATGTCGCTGATCCTGCTGGCACCGAGCTGGGGCGGCATGATCAACGGCATGATGACCCTCTCCGGCGCCTGGCATAAGTTGCGCAGCGACCCGATCCTGCGCTTCCTCGTGGTGTCGCTGGCGTTCTACGGCATGTCGACCTTCGAAGGTCCGATGATGGCCATCAAGACTGTCAACGCCCTCTCCCACTACACCGACTGGACCATCGGCCACGTACACGCCGGCGCACTCGGCTGGGTGGCGATGATCTCGATCGGCGCGCTGTACCACATGATCCCGAAAATCTTCGGCAAAGCGCAGATGCACAGCGTCGGCCTGATCAACGCGCACTTCTGGCTGGCGACCATCGGCACCGTGCTCTACATCGCCTCGATGTGGGTCAACGGCATCGCCCAGGGCCTGATGTGGCGCGCGGTCAACGAGGACGGCACGCTGACTTACTCCTTCGTCGAAACCCTGGTGGCCAGCCATCCGGGCTTTGTCGTGCGGCTGATCGGCGGGGCGATTTTCTTAAGCGGCATGTTGCTGATGGCTTACAACACCTGGCGCACCGTGCGGGCCTCGCAGCCTGCCGACGTCGTCGCTGCCGCGCAGATGGCCTGAGGAGTCCGCCATGAAACACGAAACGATTGAAAAGAACGTCGGCCTGCTGATGCTGTTGATGGTGTTCGCCGTGAGCATTGGCGGCCTGACCCAGATCGTCCCGCTGTTCTTCCAGGACGTCACCAACAAACCGGTGGAGGGCATGAAGCCCTATACCGCGCTGCAACTGGAAGGTCGCGACATCTACATCCGCGAAGGCTGCGTCGGTTGCCACTCGCAGATGATCCGTCCGTTCCGCGCCGAAACCGAACGCTACGGGCACTACTCGGTGGCCGGTGAAAGCGTCTGGGATCACCCGTTCCTGTGGGGTTCGAAACGTACCGGGCCGGACCTCGCCCGGGTTGGCGCGCGCTACTCGGATGACTGGCACCGCGCGCACTTGTACAACCCGCGCAACGTCGTGCCGGAGTCGAAGATGCCGGCCTACCCGTGGCTGGTCACCCAAGCGGTCGACAGCAGCCACACCGAAACCAAGCTCAAAACCATGCGTACCCTCGGCGTGCCGTATACCGATGACGACATCAGCGGCGCAGTCGCCAGCCTCAAGGGCAAAACCGAAATGGACGCCCTCGTTTCCTATCTGCAAGTGCTCGGCACTGCAATCAAGAGCAAGAGGTGAGCCATGGTCATTGAAATGAGTGCAGGCCTGATTCGCGGTCTCGGCACGGTCGTGGTGTTCGTCGCCTTCGTCGGTTTGACGCTTTGGGTGTTCAACCGCAAGCGCACCCCGGAGTTTGCCGAAGCACGTCTGCTGCCGTTCGCCGATGAACCGCAACCCGACACTACCCAAGCACCTGAAACAAGGAGTACCCGGCCATGACCACCTTCTGGAGTACGTGGATCTGCGTACTGACCATCGGCAGCCTGATCGGCCTGACGTGGCTGCTGATCGGCACGCGCCGGGGCGAGACCAAGGGCAGCGTCGACCAGACCATGGGCCACAGCTTCGACGGCATCGAGGAGTACGACAATCCGCTTCCGCAGTGGTGGTTCATGCTGTTCGCCGGCACGTTGGTGTTCTCGGTGGGTTATCTGATTCTCTATCCGGGCCTGGGCAACTGGAAAGGCATCCTGCCCGGCTATGAGGATGGCTGGACCGGCGTGCACGAATGGGAAAAGGAAATGAACAAGGCGGACGCCCGGTTCGGTCCGATCTTCGCCAAATTCGCGGCGATGCCGCTGGAAGAAGTGGCCAAGGATCCGCAGGCGCTGAAAATGGGTGGTCGTCTGTTCGCCTCCAATTGCTCGGTGTGCCACGGCTCGGATGCCAAGGGCGCGTTCGGCTTCCCTAACCTCGCCGACAGCGACTGGCGCTGGGGCGGCGATGCCGAGACGATCAAGACCACCATCATGGGCGGCCGCATGGCGGCCATGCCGGCCTGGGGCGAAGTGCTCGGTGAGGCCGGGGTGAAAAACGTTGCCGCCTACGTGCGCCACGAACTCGCCGGCCTGCCGCTACCCGCCGACAGCAAGGCAGACCTGCAAGCCGGACAGCAGGCGTTCAGCACCACGTGCGTGGCTTGCCACGGCGCAACTGGCCAAGGCACCCCTGCCATGGGCGCACCGAATCTTACCCACCCGGCCGGCTTCATTTATGGCACCAGCCTGACCCAACTGGAGCAGACCATTCGCCATGGTCGTCAGGGGCATATGCCAGCGCAGAACGAATTGCTGGGCAACGATAAAGTGCAATTGCTAGCCGCTTATGTGTACAGCCTGAGCCACGGATTGAACACAGAAATACTGATAACTGAAGACAACAAGAAATAGCAATTGCGTACACCACTGCCGCAGCTTTCTCGCTGCGGCAGTTTCCCGCCCCTTTGCGACGCATTGTCGCACCCCTTGGATCCTCTCCTTTCGGAACCCCGGATTCGGGTCTACGCTTCATCGAAGCGGACCGGCTGAAGTAGGTTTCCAGATCAATCCCGAACGATGCGCGCCGTGAACCGGTTGATGGATTCGCCGCAAACGCAGGTAGATAACGGCTGTTGCGCCGATTGCCCGCAATTTCCCGATCACGACCTGTGAACGGGCATCGTTGACGGCGATCCGGATTGCGAGCTTTTTACGCGCCTGCGACATTTTGTCAGAGGCCATTTTTGACCCTACGCGGCGCATGGAAAGGCCGCAGAATCAGCGTTGGAAAGCATTGACCCAGGTCATGGCGCGTTGCAATGACCCCCTGCTTTATACATACTTGCGGCCGATTTTATCCCTATAAAAATACCCAAACCGTGGAACCTTAGAATGAGCACAGCAATCAGTCCGACTGCTTATAACTATAAGGTAGTCCGCCAGTTCGCCATCATGACGGTGGTCTGGGGGATCCTTGGCATGGGGCTCGGTGTCTTCATCGCCTCGCAACTGGTCTGGCCGGAACTGAACTTCGGTCTGCCGTGGACGAGCTTTGGACGCTTGCGCCCGTTGCACACAAACCTGGTGATTTTCGCCTTCGGCGGTTGTGCACTGTTTGCCACTTCCTACTATGTCGTGCAGCGAACCTGCCAGACGCGACTGATTTCCGACAGCCTCGCGGCCTTCACCTTCTGGGGCTGGCAAGCGGTCATCGTCGGCGCAATCATTACCTTGCCGCTGGGTTACACCACCACCAAGGAATACGCCGAGCTGGAATGGCCGATCGCGATTCTGCTGGCAATTGTCTGGGTCACTTACGGTCTGGTGTTCTTCGGCACCATCACCAAGCGCAAAACCAAGCACATCTACGTCGGCAACTGGTTCTACGGCGCGTTCATCGTTGTCACCGCGATGCTGCACATCGTCAACCACATGTCGCTGCCGGTCAGCCTGTTCAAGTCGTATTCGGCTTACTCCGGTGCCACTGACGCGATGATCCAGTGGTGGTATGGCCACAACGCGGTGGGCTTCTTCCTGACCACCGGTTTCCTCGGGATGATGTACTACTTCGTGCCGAAACAGGCCGAACGCCCGATCTATTCCTATCGTCTGTCGATCGTGCACTTCTGGGCGCTGATCACCCTGTACATCTGGGCCGGCCCGCACCACCTGCACTACACCGCCCTGCCGGACTGGGCACAATCGCTGGGCATGGCGATGTCGATAATTCTGCTGGCGCCAAGCTGGGGCGGCATGATCAACGGCATGATGACCCTGTCGGGCGCCTGGCATAAGTTGCGCACCGACCCGATCCTGCGCTTCCTCGTGGTGTCGCTGGCGTTCTACGGCATGTCGACCTTCGAAGGGCCGATGATGGCGATCAAGACCGTCAACTCGCTCTCGCACTACACCGACTGGACCATCGGCCACGTACACGCCGGCGCCCTCGGTTGGGTAGCGATGATCTCGATCGGCGCGATCTACCACATGATCCCGAAACTGTTCGGCCGCGCGCAGATGCACAGCACCGGGCTGATCAATGCGCACTTCTGGCTTGCCACTATCGGCACCGTGCTCTACATCGCGTCGATGTGGGTCAACGGCATCACCCAAGGCCTGATGTGGCGTGCAATCAACGATGACGGCACCCTCACCTACTCGTTCGTCGAAGCGCTGCAGGCCAGCCACCCGGGCTTCATCGTCCGCGCGCTGGGCGGTGCTTTCTTTGCCAGCGGCATGCTGCTGATGGCTTACAACGTGTACCGCACTGTCCGTGCGTCGGATCCGGTTGAAGCCGAAGCCGCCGCCAAGATTGCCGTCGTTGGAGCTCACTGATGAAGCATGAAGCTGTCGAGAAGAATATTGGCCTGCTGGCCTTCTTCATGGTCATCGCCGTCAGCGTCGGTGGCCTGACCCAAATTGTTCCGCTGTTCTTCCAGGACGTCACCAACAAGCCGGTCGAGGGCATGAAGCCACGTTCGGCGCTGGAACTGGAAGGCCGCGACGTCTACATCGCCAACGGTTGTGTCGGCTGCCACTCGCAGATGATCCGCCCGTTCCGCGCTGAAACTGAACGCTATGGCCACTATTCGGTCGCCGGTGAAAGCGTCTGGGACCACCCGTTCCTGTGGGGCTCCAAACGTACCGGCCCGGATCTGGCCCGTGTGGGCGGTCGTTACTCCGATGACTGGCAGCGTGCGCACTTGTACAACCCGCGCAACGTGGTCCCCGAGTCGAAAATGCCGGCTTACCCGTTCCTCGTGGAAAACAAGCTCGACGGCAAGGAAACCGCGAAAAAAATGGAAGTCTTGCGCACCCTCGGCGTGCCGTACACCGACGAAGACATCGCCGGTTCACAGGATGCCGTGAAGGGCAAAACCGAAATGGACGCGCTGGTGGCCTATCTGCAAGGCCTGGGCACCATCATCAAAAGCAAACGGTGAATCTGATGGATATCGGGATGATTCGAGGCCTGGGCACCGTGGTCGTGATGGTGGCCTTCATCGGTCTGGCCTTGTGGGTGTTCAGCCCCAAGCGCAAGTCGGAGTTTGACGACGCGACCATGCTGCCTTTTGCGGATGATCCCGAAGCCATCAAGCACGTCGAGCAAGCTTCTAGGAGTAACAAAGAATGACTACATTCTGGAGTCTGTACGTCACAGTCCTCAGTCTCGGTACGATCTTCGCCCTGACCTGGCTGCTGCTGTCGACCCGCAAGGGCCAACGCAGCGAACAGACGGACGAGACGGTCGGCCACTCCTTCGACGGGATCGAGGAGTACGACAACCCGCTGCCGAAATGGTGGTTCATGCTGTTCGTCGGCACTATCGTGTTCGCTCTGGGCTACCTGGTGCTGTACCCGGGTCTGGGCAACTGGAAAGGTCTGCTGCCGGGCTACAACTATCTGGATACCGAGAAACAGACCGCGTTCGCCAACGGCCAGACTGGCTGGACCGGCGTCCACGAGTGGGAAAAGGAAATGGCCCGTTCGGACGCGCGCTTCGGTCCGATTTTCGCCAAGTTCGCGGCGATGCCGATCGAGGAAGTCGCCAAGGATCCGCAAGCACTGAAGATGGGCGGCCGTCTGTTCGCGTCCAACTGCTCGGTGTGCCACGGTTCCGACGCCAAGGGCGCCTATGGCTTCCCCAACCTGACCGACGCCGACTGGCGCTGGGGCGGTGAGCCGGAAACCATCAAGACCACCATCATGGGCGGCCGCCACGCGGTGATGCCGGCGTGGGCGGAAGTGATCGGTGAGCAAGGCGTGGCCGATGTGGCTGCTTACGTGGTGACCAATCTCGACGGCCGTAAATTGCCGGAAGGCACCAAGGCCGACCCGGCCAACGGCCAGAAACTCTTCGCCGCCAACTGCGTGGCTTGCCACGGCCCTGCCGGCAAAGGCACGCCGGCCATGGGTGCGCCCGACCTGACCCATCCGGGCGCATTCATCTACGGCTCGAGCTTCGCGCAACTGCAGCAGACCATCCGTTACGGTCGTCAGGGCCAGATGCCTGCGCAGGAACAACTGCAGGGCAATGACAAGGTGCACCTGCTGGCGGCGTATGTTTACAGCCTGTCTCACGGTGAAAAAGCACCGGAGGCGAAGGCTGAGTAAGGCCAACGCTTGAAGCAAAAAAGGCCCCGCCAATGGGAATTGGCGGGGCCTTTTTTCATGCTGGCATTCATGATTCGAAACGCTTGCTCAATGGACCTGAGCTGCGATGCACGGTAGGTTTTTTTCGCCCCGATAATCCATATCGGGTCCACTTCAAGGATGAAGCCCAATGTCGAAAGATCACCAAAGCGCACTGCAAAATCAGCCTCAACCCGGCTCTACCCATAGGGCAGGGTTCGAACCAACATCTGTGAAACCGTTACTCGTGGTGTCGCAGAAAACCATGAACAGCCCCGGCGACGGTGGCGGACTCGACGGCCTCGGCGGCGGTAGATTGCTCTGACAAGGGCAGCAAAAACACCGAATTTACGCCCTGTATCCAGTGCCTCACGCCTTGGCGGGAGGCGCCTTCGCCGGTGCCCTTATGAAATTGACAAACCGATCGTCCCCGACCTGCCTTTCCGATTGCGATGAAAACCTCAAAATAGTAACGTTCCTACATCAGAATTTCTGGAGGCCAAACATGATGGCCATCACCACCATTTCCAGCCGCGAGTTCAATCAGGACACCAGTGCAGCCAAAAAAGCCACGCGTCAAGGTCCAGTAATCATTACTGACCGAGGCAGGCCTGCCCACGTATTGCTCAGCATTGAGGAGTACCAGAAACTGACCGGTTGCGAGACCAGCATCGTTGAGCTGCTGGCGATGCCGAATGCGCTTGAAATCGAATTCGAACCCGAGCGCGCTGTCATCAATCCTCGCAGCGTCGACCTTTCCTGATGTTTCTACTGGATACCAATGTAGTTTCCGAGTTGCGGAAAAACCAAGCCGACAGGCATGTGGTGAAATGGGCAAACAGCGTTTCCCCTGCCAGCCTGTATCTATCCGCAATCACTGTGCTGGAACTGGAAACGGGCGTCCTGCGTATCGAACGTCGTGACCGTTCACAAGGCCAGCTGCTGCGCAACTGGCTGGAACATCACGTCAAACCGGCGTTCTCTGGAAGAATCCTGCCTGTCGATACCAGCGTCGCCACCCGGTGCGCACGATTGCATGTTCCCGACCGCAGCAGTGAATGCGACGCC
Source organism: Pseudomonas sp. FP1762 (assembly GCF_030687105.1). NCBI lineage: Bacteria > Pseudomonadati > Pseudomonadota > Gammaproteobacteria > Pseudomonadales > Pseudomonadaceae > Pseudomonas > Pseudomonas sp. FP1762. The sequence goes on along the minus strand of NZ_CP117458.1, from coordinate 2,093,926 downwards.
TTGATCGCCGCCACCGCGCTTGTGCACGGGCTTACGCTGGTAACTCGCAACATTGCGGACTTCCAACTCAGCGGCGTCAATGTGATCAACCCATGGATCGCTGCCAATAACTGACTGCTGAACACCCCGCCATATCACCGGCGGGGCTTTTTTCACGGGCGTTGGGCAAAGATTGAATGCACGACCGTGGTATCGATCAGCGTCCGCTCACGCCACTGGTTGTTCTTCACCAGATAGACCTGCAACTGCTTGCGATCCTCGGTGAAATTCGCAGTCAGGTAGGTTTGCTGAGAGGTGCTTCCGCTGAGATACATGGGGACGCTGCCTTCCCAGTAGGAACTTCCTCCCTCGGTATGCAGGTGGCCGGCGAAAATGGCCGTCACCTGGTACTTGTTGACCATGTCATGGAAACGCTTCTTCTGCTCGGGGCTGCCCTGGTGCCGCAAGGGTTTATGCATATTGATAATGATGGCGTAGCCCGACGCTCGCGCCAGTCGCAGATCGGTCTCGAGCCAGTCCAGTGCGTCGTTGATTTCGAACGTCGTCGGGTTCAACGGATGAGCAATCCGGGTGGTGTAGGTCGGCTCGTTATTGAGCTGAACCATATGCACTTCGCCGATATTTTTCGAATAGGCGAGGCTACCGGCATACGTCTTGCTCAGAAAACCGTCAGTGATTTTCAGATCAAAGTTATCGACTTTACCTGCATGATGTTCTTTGAACTCGACAATACTTCCTGCAGCACAGTTATTGGTAAAGCAATCATCAACATTGTTTTCATAGTCGTGATTGCCCAAGCCGTAAAGATATTCACCCTTGAAGTGCCTGTTCAGCGAATCCTTCATGAACGAGCGCTGCCAGCCATGACCAAAAGCGGTTATATCGCCATTGATCATCAAAGGAACCTGCGCTGAGAGCCGTGTTGATTTCTGAATTCGGCAATGCTTGCAAGTTGGGTTTCAATCAGCCATTTCGAGCGCGCCGTGAATTCTGAATCCGACTCGGGTTCGCGGATATCGGTCTTGTCTGTCCACGGATATTGAGTATCCGAAGCAAAGACCATATGTTTCGGCATGCCAGTTGTAGCCTGAGCGGTAATAGCCGAAGCTACCAGAAAAGCACCCATAAAGATGCTCATGAATTTATTCAAAGCCATGCTTGAAATTCCATTTCAATTAATTTTCGGTACGCAAAAGAAGTTTCGCGCGAACAGAACTTATTCGAATACAGCGAAAACTTCAAAGCCTTCACCTACAACAATCGAGTGAATATATTTCAGACCCAACAACTTACAACATACCAATCAATAGAAACCCGTAGCGTCCGGCCTGAGTTGTCGCCTGGACGAAAACAATCACGGGTGTTATTCAACTTGCGAAATCAACGGCAGTGGCGTGAACAAACAATTGAAAGGATGAACTAGCCACTTCGGCAAAAGCGTCCATACTCAACAAGTCAATTGATCTGCGTCAGGCTTTTGCGCAATCGCTACACCATCCGCATTTTTTACCCAACGCGACCAAAGGTCGCACCCTTGAGCCAGAGCGGCAGGCGTATCATCGCGCTACTGCAACAGCCTTTTTGACCTCGGTTGGCACGTATCGACCGAGGCATTTTTCCACTGCCGTGGGATGCAATGATGAGCAATCAGATTCCGGTACACGACGTCACGCCACCGAGCAAGAACGCGAACAACAGCGTCGATCTTTATGCCTCACGAGAAAAAATCTACACCCGGGCTTTCACCGGCCTGTTCCGCAATCTGCGGATGCTCGGCGGTGCGGCGTTGTTTCTGCTGTATTTCGGCACGGTGTGGCTGAACTGGGGCGGTCATCAGGCGGTGTGGTGGAACCTGCCGGAGCGCAAGTTCTTCATCTTCGGCGCGACTTTCTGGCCACAGGATTTCATCCTGCTCTCGGGCCTGTTGATCATTGCCGCGTTCGGCCTGTTCTTCATCACTGTCTATGCCGGGCGCGTCTGGTGCGGGTATACCTGCCCGCAGAGCGTGTGGACGTGGATTTTCATGTGGTGCGAAAAGGTCACCGAAGGCGACCGAAACCAGCGCATCAAGCTCGACAAGGCGCCGATGAGCGCCAACAAATTCCTGCGCAAACTGGCCAAGCACTCGCTGTGGCTGCTGATCGGTTTTGTCACCGGCATGACCTTTGTCGGCTACTTCTCGCCGATCCGCGAACTGGTCATCGAGTTCTTCACCGGCCAGGCCGATGGCTGGTCGTATTTCTGGGTCGGTTTTTTCACCCTCGCCACGTACGGCAATGCCGGTTGGTTGCGTGAGCAGGTGTGCATATACATGTGCCCGTATGCGCGCTTCCAGAGCGTGATGTTCGACAAGGACACGCTGATTGTTTCCTACGACCCGCGCCGTGGCGAAAGCCGTGGGCCGCGCAAGAAAGGCATCGACTACAAAGCCCTGGGGCTGGGCGATTGCATCGACTGCACGATGTGCGTGCAGGTCTGCCCGACCGGCATCGACATCCGCGATGGCCTGCAGATCGAATGCATCGGCTGCGCGGCGTGCATCGACGCTTGCGACAGCATCATGGACAAGATGGATTACCCGCGCGGGCTGATCAGCTACACCACCGAACACAACCTCTCCGGGCAGAAAACCCATAAACTGCGACCGCGCCTGATCGGCTACGCCTTGGTGCTGCTGGCGATGATCAGCCTGTTGGTCGCTGCGTTCTTCATGCGTTCGCTGGTCGGCTTCGACGTCAGCAAAGACCGCGTGCTGTACCGCGAAAACGCTGAAGGCCGGATCGAAAACGTCTACAGCCTGAAGATCATGAACAAGGATCAGCGCGACCACACTTACCTGCTGCAAGCCGAGGGTCTGCCGGACCTGCGCCTGCAAGGCAAGCGCGAGATCAAGGTTGCCGCCGGGGATATCGTCAGCATGCCGGTCGAGTTGTCGAGCGCACCGGAACAACTGCCATCGAGCACCAACGAGGTGAAATTCATCCTCAAGGATGCCGATGACGAAAGCGTCCACGTTGAAGCCAAGAGCCGATTCATCGGCCCACAAATCCGTTGAGAGAATTTTGAACATGCCCGCTGCAAACGCCGCAAGTCCCTGGTACAAGCACCTCTGGCCGTGGATCATCATCGCGATTCTGGCCTGCTCGGTGGCCTTGACCCTGTCGATGGTGACCATCGCGGTGAACAACCCGGACAACTTGGTCAACGACAACTACTACGAGGCGGGCAAAGGCATCAACCGTTCACTGGATCGCGAGCTGCTGGCGCAAACCCTGAAGCTGCGTGCGGCGGTGCATCTGGATGATGTGACCGGTGAAGTCGATCTGCGCTTGAACGGTGACAGCCAGCCGCAAACCCTGGAACTGAACCTGATCTCGCCGACCCAGCCGGAAAAGGATCGCAAGATTGTTTTGACCCGCAGTGGCGGCGAGAGCGGGCGCTACATCGGCCAGCTAAGCGACAAGGTCGAAGGGCGGCGCTTTGTCGAGTTGCTCGGCAGCCAGGACGAGCACGTGTGGCGCATGTTTGAAGAAGAGCTGGTCAGCCATGACAAGGAACTGCTGCTGGGGGATGAGCCACTGCAGGGTGCGGAAGACCTGAAGAAGTGAATCAAAATCAAGAGCCCCTCACCCTAGCCCTCTCCCGGAGGGCGAGGGGACTGATCTCGGTTGCTTGGAAGCGGGGCGTATGACAGTGACAATGTCAGCGACTGAAGCCGCTCTTCAGGCTTACACCGATCGGCTCCCTCTCCCTCCGGGAGAGGGCTGGGGTGAGGGCAAGCGAACACCCCCAATGCAAGGGCTCATACCCTCATCAATGCCATGACCACCCCAGTTCCCTGCTACCACTGCGCCCTGCCCGTCCCGTCCGGCAGCCGCTTCACCGCCGTCGTCCTCGGGCAGGCCCGCGAGTTCTGCTGCCCGGGCTGTCAGGCGGTAGCCGAAGCCATCGTCGCCGGTGGTCTGGAAAGCTATTACCAGCATCGCAGCGAAGCGTCGGCCAATCCCGAGGCGCTGCCGGTGCAACTGACTGATGAACTGGCGCTGTACGACCGCGCCGACGTGCAGCAGCCCTTCGTGCGCCACGAAGGCGATCTGGCTGAAACCACCTTGTTGATGGAAGGCATCAGTTGCGCCGCTTGCGGCTGGCTGATCGAGAAACACCTGCGCACCCTGCCCGCCGTCGCCGAAGCGCGGTTGAACCTGTCCAACCATCGCCTGCATGTGCGCTGGGCCGACGCACAATTGCCGCTGAGCCAGATCCTCGCCGAGCTGCGCCACATCGGTTACGCCGCCCACCCGTACCAGGCCGACCGCGCCAGCGAACAATTGGCCAGCGAGAATCGCCTGGCCCTGCGCCAGCTCGGCGTCGCCGGGTTGCTGTGGTTTCAGGCGATGATGGCGACCATGGCCACCTGGCCGGAATTCAACATCGACCTCAGTCCCGAGCTGCAGACGATCCTGCGCTGGGTCGCGCTGTTTCTGACCACACCGATCGTGTTCTACAGCTGCGCGCCGTTCTTCAAAGGCGCGATGCGCGATTTGCGTACGCGCCACTTGACCATGGACGTTTCTGTTTCACTGGCGATCGGCAGCGCTTACATCGCCGGGATCTGGACGTCGATTACCGGGGTCGGCGAGCTGTACTTCGATGCGGTCGGCATGTTCGCGCTGTTTTTGCTCGCCGGGCGTTATCTGGAACGCCGCGCCCGCGAACGCACCGCTGCCGCCACCGCGCAATTGGTCAACCTGTTACCGGCCTCGTGCCTGCGCCTGGATAGCGATGGCCAGAGCGAACGCATCCTGCTCAGCGAGTTGCGTGTGGGCGAGCGGATTCTGGTGCAGCCGGGCTCGATTCTGCCGGCTGACGGCAAGATCATCGACGGTCAGTCGAGCATCGACGAATCGCTGCTGACTGGCGAATACCTGCCACAGCCACGCACGCTGGGCGATGCGGTAACAGCGGGGACACTTAACGTCGAAGGCGCATTGACCGTGCAAGTGCAGGCGCTGGGACAGGACACGCGTCTCTCCGCGATCGTGCGCCTGCTCGACCGCGCTCAGGCGGAGAAACCGCGTCTGGCCGAAATCGCCGACCGCGCCGCGCAATGGTTCCTGCTGCTGTCGCTGATTGCCGCAGCAGTGATCGGCGTGCTGTGGTGGCAACTGGATTCTTCACGGGCGTTCTGGATCGTCCTCGCCATGCTGGTGGCGACCTGCCCGTGCGCGCTGTCGCTGGCGACGCCGACCGCCCTCACCGCCGCCACCGGCACCCTGCACAAACTCGGCCTGCTGCTGACCCGCGGCCATGTGCTGGAAGGCTTGAACCAGATCGACACGGTGATTTTCGACAAGACCGGCACGCTCACTGAAGGTCGCTTGGTGCTGCGCTCGATTCGCCCGCTCGGCGCGCTCGACAGCGAACAATGCCTGAGCCTTGCCGCTGCGCTGGAAAACCGCTCGGAACACCCGATCGCCCGCGCTTTCGGTCGCGCGCCGCTGGCCGCCGAGGACGTGCACAGCACACCCGGTCTGGGCCTTGAAGGCGTGGTCGGTGAGCAACGCTTGCGCATCGGTCAGGCGCCGTTCGCCTGTGCCCTGAGCGGCGCGGCGCTGCCGTCAATGCCTGATGAAGCCGGACAATGGTTGCTGCTCGCCGACACTCAGGGGCCGCTGGCATGGTTCGTCCTCGACGATCGCCTGCGTGACGATGCCCCCGCCCTGCTCGCGGCCTGCAAAGCGCGGGGCTGGCGCACCTTGCTGTTGTCCGGCGACAGTTCGCCGATGGTCGCCAGTGTCGCCGCCGAACTGGGCATCGACGAGGCCCGTGGCGGCTTGCGCCCCGATGACAAACTGCAAGTGCTGCAGCAACTTCATCGCGAAGGTCGCAAAGTGTTGATGCTCGGTGACGGCGTCAACGACGTGCCGGTGCTGGCTGCGGCCGATATCAGCGTGGCCATGGGCTCGGCCACCGATCTGGCGAAAACCAGCGCCGATGCAGTGTTGCTGTCCAATCGCCTTGACGCTCTGGTGCAAGCCTTCACGCTGGCGCGACGCACGCGCCGGGTAATCATCGAAAACCTGCTGTGGGCGGCGCTGTACAATGGCCTCATGTTGCCGTTCGCCGCCCTCGGCTGGATCACTCCGGTGTGGGCGGCGGTCGGCATGTCGATCAGTTCGCTGACCGTGGTGCTCAACGCCCTGCGCCTGACTCGTCTGCCGAGCGCGCCGGCCGCCGGCAGCCCGACCCAAACCCGCCCGCTGCCGGCCTGAGCCGCGCGGGCCTGGAGTTACCGATGCCAGCTCTCTATGTGATGATTCCCGCTGCCTTGCTCATCGTCGCCATCGCCGTGTACATCTTCTTCTGGGCGGTGGACAGCGGTCAGTACGACGACCTCGACGGCCCGGCACACAGCATCCTTTTTGACGATCAGGACCCCAACCATACCGCTGCGGTGGACGAAGCCAACGCCGGCAAACCGGACGACAAGGCGCCACCCCATGCTTGAACTGGCGCCGCTGCTGGTCTCGGCGCTGATCCTCGGCCTGCTTGGTGGCGGCCACTGTCTGGGCATGTGCGGCGGCCTGATGGGCGCGCTGACCCTGGCGATCCCCAAGGAGCAGCGCAGCCGGCGCTTTCGCCTGTTACTGGCGTACAACCTCGGGCGGATTCTCAGTTATGCCACGGCGGGACTGCTCATCGGTCTGGCCGGCTGGGCAGTCGCCAACAGCCCGGCGGCGCTGTTCATGCGCGTGCTGGCCGGGTTGCTGCTGATCGCCATGGGTTTGTACCTGGCCGGCTGGTGGAGCGGGCTCACCCGTATCGAAGCGCTCGGGCGTGGCTTGTGGCGTTTTATTCAACCCGTGGCGAATCGTTTGCTGCCGGTTTCCAGCCTGCCGCGTGCCTTGCTGCTCGGTGCGCTGTGGGGGTGGCTGCCGTGCGGACTGGTTTACAGCACCTTGCTGTGGAGCGCGAGTCAGGGCAATGCGCTGGACAGTGCGTTGCTGATGCTCGCTTTCGGCCTCGGCACCTGGCCGGTGCTGCTCGCCACCGGACTGGCGGCTGAGCGGGTGACCGCGATCTTGCGCAAACGCAGCGTGCGCATGGCGGGTGGCTTGCTGGTGATCCTGTTTGGCCTGTGGACCCTTCCCGGCCCGCATCAGCATTGGCTTATGGGCCATTAAATGTGTGGCGCGGCCTTCGCGAGCAGGCTCGCTCCCACAGGTCTTGAGTACGCTGCAAATCCAATGTGGGAGCGAGCCTGCTCGCGAAGACGCCCGCACGAACAACACAAATCCTCGCCGTTGATGCAAATCAAGATGCCCTGTAACGCACTCCCCTAGACTCGCCACACTGCCAGCCTATCCGGGGGAATGCCCGCATGCTCGACGCCATTCGTTGGGACTCTGATCTGATCCGCCGCTACGATCTGGCGGGGCCACGCTACACCTCATATCCGACCGCCGTGCAATTTCACGGTCAGGTCGGCACTTTCGACCTGTTCCACGCCCTACGCGACAGCCGTAAGGCCCAGCGGCCGTTGTCGCTGTACGTGCATGTGCCGTTCTGCGCGAACATTTGCTACTACTGCGCCTGCAATAAGGTCATCACCAAGGACCGCGGCCGCGCGCAACCGTACCTGCAACGGCTCGAACAGGAAATCCAGTTGATTGCCTGCCACCTCGACCCGGCGCAAACCGTCGAGCAGCTGCATTTCGGTGGCGGCACGCCGACTTTTCTCAGCCACGACGAACTGCGACAGCTGATGGCGCACCTGCGCAAGCATTTCAATTTGCTCAACGATGATTCCGGCGATTACGGCATTGAAATCGACCCGCGCGAAGCCGACTGGTCGACCATGGGCCTGCTGCGCGAACTGGGTTTCAACCGGGTCAGCATTGGCCTGCAGGATCTTGACCCGGCGGTGCAGCGCGCGGTCAATCGCCTGCAAAGCCTGGAAGAAACCCGCGCGGTGATCGATGCGGCGCGAACCCTGCAATTTCGCTCGATCAACATCGATCTGATTTATGGCCTGCCCAAGCAGACACCCGACAATTTCGCCCGCACCGTCGAGGAAGTGATCAGCCTGCAACCGGATCGCCTCTCGGTATTCAACTACGCGCACCTGCCGGAACGCTTCATGCCGCAACGGCGAATCAACAGCAGCGAACTGCCGAGCCCGGCGCACAAGCTGGAAATGCTCCAGCGCACCATCGAGCAACTGACCGCTGCCGGCTACCGTTACATCGGCATGGACCACTTCGCCCTGCCTGATGACGAACTGGCGATTGCCCAGGAAGAGCACACCCTGCAACGCAACTTCCAGGGTTACACCACCCACGGCCATTGCGACCTGATTGGCCTGGGCGTGTCGGCGATCAGCCAGATCGGCGATCTGTACTGCCAGAACAGCAGCGACCTCAACGCGTATCAGAACAGCCTGGCCAGCGCGCAGCTGGCGACCAGTCGCGGTCTGGTGTGCAACGCCGACGACCGCTTGCGCCGCGCAGTGATTCAGCAGCTGATCTGCAATTTCAAACTCGAGTTCGCCGAGATCGAGCAGCAGTTCAACATCGATTTTCAAGGCTACTTCGGCGCGCTCTGGCCGCAGTTGCAAGGTATGGCCGAGGATGGCCTGATCAGACTCGAGCGCGAGCGCATCGAGGTGTTGCCAGCGGGCCGATTGCTGGTGCGCTCGGTGTGCATGGTCTTTGATGCGTACCTGGAGCAGCAGAACCGCCAGCGTTTCTCGCGGGTGATTTAAGGCTTGGTCAGCAACGAGCCGACTTTGAGGTTCTGGTCAGGATTGAGCGCCGACTGGTTCATGACTTTCGACAGGGCGAGGTTGGCGGTGATCAGGCCACTGTTGAGGGCGGCGATGGCGCCCCGCAGTGCGGCGAGCTTGTTGATCTTTTCCTCGGTGGAGAGGGTTCTGTCTGACATGACCGCCGCCATGCGCGCTTTTTTCTCGATGATTTCTTTTTGGATCTTGCGAATCATCTTCAGCAACTGCTGGATGTTCTCCGGCAAGCCACTGTTGTCGATGTCACTGTTTTCGCCGCCGACAGCGGCGGATTTGGCGATGGCCGCGCCGGACAGCGACACTTTGACGCCCTCGACCAAGGTCGGGGTTGCCGTGTGCGACAAGTCTTCATCGCGATCGATTGCAGCGTCGGTGCTGGTCATCTCCGGCGAAGCAGCAACGCCGCTGCTGCCGGGGCTTAGCGTACCAATGGCGGTCATCGGGGCCTTCCTTGGTTGAGTGCTGATAGCGGGTTATCGGCCGCCGGTGCTGCGGCTTTATGTCTGTAGGACAACGCCGCCACGTGCTGGCCTGAATGTCCTCCCGTGGGTTACCCTTACGGCTTATGTGTGTTTTCCCACAAGGATTGAAGAAATGTCCGAGCCAGTCAAACTGCGCGCTCACAACCAGGCCCACTGCAAGGATTGCAGCCTGGCCCCGCTCTGCCTGCCACTTTCTCTGAATCTGGAAGACATGGATGCGCTCGACGAAATCGTTAAACGCGGCCGCCCGCTGAAGAAAGGCGAATTCCTGTTCCGCCAGGGCGACACCTTTGATTCCGTTTATGCAGTCCGCTCTGGTGCCCTGAAGACTTTCAGCCTGAGCGATGCCGGCGAAGAACAGCTGACCGGTTTCCACCTGCCGAGCGAACTGGTAGGACTGTCGGGCATGGACACCGAAAAACACCCGGTCTCGGCCCAGGCGCTGGAAACCACTTCGGTCTGCGAAATCCCCTTCGAGCGCCTTGATGAACTCGCGCTGCAATTGCCACAACTGCGCCGCCAGTTGATGCGGGTGATGAGCCGCGAGATTCGTGACGACCAGCAAATGATGCTGCTGCTGTCGAAGAAAACCGCTGACGAGCGCATCGCTACTTTCCTGGTCAACCTGTCGGCACGCTTCCGCGCTCGCGGCTTCTCGGCCAACCAGTTCCGCCTGAGCATGTCGCGCAATGAAATCGGTAACTACCTGGGCCTGGCGGTGGAAACCGTGTCGCGGGTGTTCACCCGTTTCCAGCAGAACGAGCTGATTGCCGCAGAGGGCAAGGAGATCCATATCCTCGACCCGATTCAGCTGTGCGCGCTGGCCGGCGGTTCGATCGAAGGCTGATCACGACCCGCGGTTGAGCGAATCGTTTCAGCCGCGGGTATACTGCGCCGTTTGCAGCCCTGCCAGGACACCCCGATGGTCTTCGACTCCTTCGACATCAAATCCCTGATCCGCCCCGTGATCGACTTCCCGAAACCGGGCGTGATCTTTCGCGACATCACCCCGCTGTTCCAGTCGCCGACGGCCCTGCGCCTGGTGATGGACAGCTTCGCCCATCGCTACGTCGAAGCCGACTTCACCCACATCGGCGCCATGGATGCCCGTGGTTTTCTGATCGGTTCGGTACTGGCCTATCAGTTGAACAAGCCGCTGGTGCTGTTCCGCAAGCAAGGCAAACTGCCGGCGGACGTACTGGCCGAAGGTTACGCGACCGAGTACGGCGAAGCGTTTCTGGAAGTGCACGCCGACAGCCTGTGTGAAGGCGATTCGGTGGTGATGTTCGATGACCTGATCGCTACCGGCGGCACGCTGATCGCAGCAGCCAACCTGATTCGCCGCATGGGCGCGCGGGTGCATGAAGCGGCGGCGATCATTGACCTGCCAGAGCTGCAAGGCTCGCAGCGCTTGCAGGACATGGGCATTCCGACGTTCTGCCTGACGCAGTTTGCGTTGACTGATAAATAAGCAGCGTCTGACAGGCCGCTTTCGCGAGCAGGCTCGCTCCCACAGGGGAATGCATTTCAACTGTGGGAGCGAGCCTGCTCGCGAAGGGGCCGGCAGCTACACCGCAGGACTTAGAGCCCCATCTGCTTGCTGATGATTTCGTTCATCACTTCCCGCGTTCCGCCGCCAATCGACAGAATGCGATTATCCCGATACAGCCGCTCCACCAGGCTTTCACGCATGTAACCGAGCCCGCCAAGAATCTGCACGGCCTCGGTGGTGATCCGGTCGGAGGTGTCGGTGGCGAAGTTCTTCGCCATGGAAATCTCCTTGATCACGCTCTGCCCCGCCGCCATTTTTGCCGCTTGCCGGTAAGTGAACTCCCGCGACACTTCCAGCGCCGTGGCCATTTCGGCGAGCCGATGTTTGATTACCTGAAACTTGCCGATGGGTTTGCCAAATGCCTCACGCTCGCGCGCCCACTTCAGGCTCTCCTCCAGCGCCAATTGCGCCGTCATGTTGGCCATCAGCGCCAGCGCCAGGCGTTCGCTCTGAAAATTGCCCATGATGCAGGCGAAGCCCATGTTCTCAGCGCCGATGAGGTTTCCTACAGGCACGCGGCAATCGTCGAAGAACAATTCAGCCGTGTCCGACGCCCACCAGCCCATTTTCTTCAATTGCCGACCGACACTGAAACCCGGCGTGTCCTTCTCGATCAGCAACAGGCTGATACCGCCGAACCCCGGCGCACCGGTGCGCACCGCGACCGTGTAGAAATCCGCGCGAACGCCACTGGTAATAAAGGTCTTGCTGCCGCTGACCCGGAAGCAATCGCCGTCACGCACGGCGCGGGTTTGCAGGTTGGCGACGTCGGAGCCGCCACCGGGCTCGGTCACCGCCAGGGCGCTGATCTTTTCGCCGCTGAGCACTTGGGGGACGACCCGCTCTCGCACTTCAGGCCGCGCCCATTTGACGATCGGCGGCAGGCCGATATCCAGCGAACCCAGCCCCGCCACCAGCCCGCCTGAGCCACAGCGCATCAGCTCCTCACTGACGGCGACCTTGGCGAACAGATCGCCTTCATGGCTGCCGCCAAGCGCCTCGGGATAGCCGATACCGAGAATGCCCGCCGCACCGGCCTTGAGGTACAGCTCACGGGGAAAGCTTTCGGCTTCTTCCCACTGATCGATGTCCGGCAGGATCTCGCGTTCGACAAAACGTCTGACGCTGTCGCGGACCAATTGGTGGCTGGGGTCGAAGTATTCCTGAAAGGCAGGCATGGGCGAGCTCCACGGAGGGGTTCGCCGACGTTAACCGAGCGCTTGCTTGGTTATCAATGAAATTGTGTGAATCAGATCGACCGCAGCGCGGCCATCGCTGGCAAGCCAGCTCCCACAGGGTTCGGTGTGGACACATATGCTGTGGGTCACATCCAACACTGTGGGAGCTGGCTTGCCAGCGATGTGGCCCGAAAGGGCGATAGAGACTTACAGGGAGATAGGTTTACGCCCGGCAAACGAATGCGCCAGCGTGCCGCCGTCGACCAGCTCCAGCTCACCGCCCAGCGGTACGCCGTGGGCAATCCGCGAGGCGACCAGGCCTTTGTTGTTGAGCAACTGCGCGATGTAGTGCGCCGTCGCTTCGCCTTCCACCGTCGGGTTGGTGGCGAGGATGACTTCGGTAAAGGTCCCCGCCTCTTCAATCCGCGCCATCAATTGCGGAATGCCGATCGCTTCCGGCCCCAGGCCATCCAGCGGCGACAAATGCCCCTTGAGCACGAAATAGCGGCCACGGAAGCCGGTCTGCTCCACCGCATAAACGTCCATCGGCCCTTCGACCACGCAGAGCAGCGTGTCATCGCGGCGCGGGTCGGCGCATTGCGGGCAGAGGTCGTCTTCGGTCAGCGTGCGGCACTGGCGGCAATGGCCAACGCCTTCCATGGCCTGGCTCAAGGCCTGGGCCAGACGCGTACCGCCGCTGCGATCACGTTCGAGCAACTGCAACGCCATGCGCTGAGCGGTTTTCTGACCCACGCCCGGCAAGGTGCGCAGAGCGTCGATCAGTTGGCGAATCAAAGGGCTGAAGCTCATGGGTAAACAGTCCGACTAAACAACGAGACGCGGTTTATACCCGCGCCTCTGGCCAGCGTCAAATCCTCAGTCCTGGGCGACCCGAACCACCAGTTTGCCGAAGTTGCGCCCTTCCAGCAGACCGATGAACGCCTCGGGCGCCTGCTCCAGGCCTTCGACCACGTCCTCGCGGAACTTCACCTTGCCGTCGCGTACCCACGGCACCATGTGGCTGATGAATTCCGGCTGACGATCACCGTAATCGTCGAAGACGATGAAGCCCTGAATCCGCACACGCTTGGTGAGCAAAGTGCGTTGCAGCATCGGCAGGCGATCCGGGCCGGTCGGCGCCTCGGCGGCGTTGTAGCCGGCGATCAGGCCGCACAACGGGATGCGCGCCTTGGGGTTGAGCAACGGCAAGACCGCGTCGAAGACATGGCCGCCGACGTTCTCGTAATATATGTCGATGCCGTTGGGACAGGCTTTGGCCAGTTGCTCGGCAAAGTCATCGGCCTTGTGGTCGATGCAGGCATCAAAACCCAGTTCCTCAACCACGTATTTGCACTTCTCGGCCCCACCGGCCACACCGACCGCGCGCAGGTCTTTGATCTTCGCCACTTGCCCGACCACCGAGCCGACGGCACCGGACGCTGCAGCCACTACCAGGGTTTCGCCCTCTTTCGGCTGGCCGATGTCCATCAGGCCCATGTACGCGGTCATGCCCGGCATGCCCAGTACGCCGAGGGCCATCGACGGGCTCGGCAGGCCGGCCGGGATCGGCATGATGTTGCGACCGTCGCTGATGCTGTGGCTCTGCCAACCGGTGGCGCCAACCACCAGATCACCTACGTGGAATTTCGGATGATTGGACTGCTCGACCCGGCTGACCGCACCACCGGTCATGACTTCGCCGATTTGCACTGGCGCAGCGTAGGACGGAGCGTCGCTCATGCGCCCGCGCATGTAAGGGTCGAGCGACAGGTACAGGGTTTTCAGCAATACCTGACCGTCCTGCAGGTCCGGCAGCGCCTCGCGCTCCAGACGGAAATTCTCCGGGGTCGGCGCGCCGCTCGGGCGCGAGGCGAGGACGAAGCGTTGATTGAGGGTGAGAGGGTCGGACATGTCAGCGTCTCCTGTGAATGGGGAATTCGGTGTATAGGGAGCAGACCTTGGTAGCGGTGGTGTGTTCGATGTTTCTTCAGTTGTGCCGAGGTGACTTCATTCGCGAGCAGGCTCGCTCCCACACTTGGAAATGCAATCCCTGTGGGAGCGAGCCTGCTCGCGAAAGCGTCAGTCTGCGGCACATGCCCATCAGGCAGAAACAAAAATGCCAGGCACAATGCCTGGCATTTTGTGTAGCTCATCTGCCGCGCAATGGCGAATCAGAACGGCAGCTTCATACCCGCCGGCAGGTTCATGCCGGCGGTCATGCTGCCCATTTTTTCCTGGCTGTTGGCTTCGATCTTGCGCACGGCGTCGTTGACGGCGGCGGCGACCACGGCTTCCAGCATCTCTTTGTCGTCTTCGCTCAGGCCTTCGACCAGGCTTGGGTCGATACTCACGCTTTTAACGTCGTGACGACCGGTCATCACCACGGTGACCATGTCGCCGCCGGCCTTGCCGGTGACTTCGGCGTTGGCCAGTTCTTCCTGCATCTTGGCCATTTTTTCCTGCATCTGCTGCGCCTGCTTCATCAGGCCGGCCATGCCACCTTTCATCATGGGAATCACCTCAAACGTACTTGGATAAAACAGCGCCCGGCCATCTTGGCCGAGCACCTTCAGTTATTAGCCTTGGGTGACCAAGGCGTCGACAGGTTCAATAGTATCGCTTCGCACCACCGCGCCGAACTGCTGAACCATCTGCTGGATGAACGGATCACCGTGGATCGATTCCTCCGCCTCACGCTGGCGATTGGCGCGGCGGCGGGAGGCGGCCTGGGCCGGGGTTTCCTGCTCGGGCTTGATCAGCTCGATGGTCAGCGTCAGCGTGCGCCCGTGGAACTGGTTCAACGCGTCGTTGAGACGACGCTGTTGCGTGGCGTTGAACAGGGCGCTGTGAGCCGGATCGAGGTGCATCAGCCAGTGATCGCCATCGACCGCAATCAACGTGCAGTTGGCGGCGATGCTGCCGGTCATGCCAGAAATCGGCAGCTTCGGGAACAGCTCCAGCCATTGCAGGGCCAGGCCGGTGGCCGGCGCGGCGGCAGGTTCCGGCTCGGGCTCAGGCTCCGGATCGGCGGCGTGTTCGCTGGCCAGTTCGTCGAGGTAGCTGTAGGCCGAATCCATGTCCGGCTCGATGTAGTCTTCATCCAGCGGCGGTTCGTCGTCCATGTCCATGCCCGGCGTAGCGGCATCGACGTCGGCGACGGACGGCTCGGGAATTGGCGCAGCGGCCCACTCCGGCGCATCCGGGACCACGCTGTCCGGGGTCGGCAGCGGCATCGGCGGCAGTTCAGGCTGCTCGCCGGCGGTTTCCAGCACCGGTTCGACGGCGGGTTGCTGAACTGGCGCCGGCTCGGCCTCGGCTTCCACCGGGTCGTTCCATGGCAGATCGACCACGGTTTCGACGGCGACTGGCTCAGGCTCCGGGTGCGCTTCGACAACCGGCACATCCGGTTCTGGCTCGGCAGCCGGCGCTGCTACTGGTGCGGGCGCGGGTGCTGGCGCAGCAGCCGCAGCGACCACCGGCGCAGGCTTCGGCGCGGCAGCCACTGAGTTTGCGGAATCAACTGTGGCCTGGCTGATCCCCACTGGCTTTAGCAGTTGCCTCGGCGCGTCCGCCGTATCCGCCGGTCGGAACGCGAGCATCCGCAGCAAGACCATCTCGAAACCGCCACGCGGGTCCGGCGCCAGCGGCAAATCGCGACGACCGATCAGGCCCATCTGGTAATAGAACTGCACGTCTTCGGCCGGCAACGCCTGGGCCAGGGCCAATACGCGATCACGGTCGCCGTGGCCATTGTCGACGCCTTCCGGCAACGCCTGAGCGATGGCCACGCGGTGCAGCACGTTGAGAATTTCCGAGAGCACGCCGTTCCAGTCCGGGCCTTGCTCGGCCAGATGCCGCACGGCTTCGAGCAGCGCCTTGGCATCGCCTTCGATCAGCGCATGCAGCACGTCATAGACCTGACCGTGATCCAGCGTGCCGAGCATCGCGCGCACGTCGGTCGCGAGGACCTTGCCTTCACCGAACGCGATGGCCTGATCGGTCAGGCTCATGGCGTCGCGCATCGAGCCGTCAGCAGCGCGACCAAGCAGCCACAGTGCATCGTCTTCGAACGGTACGTTTTCTGCGGTCAGGACGTGGGTCAAATGCTCGACCACACGCTCGGGCGTCATGTTCTTCAGGGAGAACTGCAGGCAGCGCGAAAGAATCGTTGCCGGAAGTTTCTGCGGATCGGTGGTCGCCAGGATGAACTTGACGTAGGGCGGCGGCTCTTCGAGGGTTTTCAACAGCGCATTGAAGGAATGGCTGGAAAGCATGTGCACTTCGTCGATCAGGTAGACCTTGAAGCGCCCACGGCTTGGCGCGTACTGCACGTTATCGAGCAGTTCGCGGGTGTCTTCGACCTTGGTGCGGCTGGCGGCGTCGATCTCGATGAGGTCGACAAAACGGCCTTCATCGATCTCGCGGCACACCGAGCACTCGCCGCAGGGACTGGAGGTGATACCTGTCTCGCAGTTCAGGCACTTGGCAATGATCCGCGCGATGGTGGTCTTGCCGACCCCGCGCGTCCCGGTGAACAGGTAGGCGTGGTGCAGCCGTTGGCTGTCCAAGGCATTGATCAGAGCCTTGAGCACATGGGTCTGGCCGACCATTTCGCGGAACGAGCGTGGACGCCATTTACGTGCAAGAACCTGATAACTCATCGAAAACCGTCGCAGCGAAGGAAGCAGAAGCGGCTAATGCTAGCGGAGCAAGGGCAAAATTGCATCCGGTGTCCTCGTCTAATATGGCTAAGCTCTATCAGCAGAGGCTTTTATCAGCTCGGGATGGGGAATTACCGGAGCGTCTATGCGGTGGGCCGTGGCGGCATTGCTGGGTATCAGCCTCAACGCGATGGCAGCGCAAGCGCCGTTGCGCTTCGCCGTGCCGGACAGTTGGGCGATGCCGATGATGCAACTGCAAAGCGGCAGACCGACCCAGGGCATCCTGCACGACGCCCTGCTCAGCCTGGCGACCCAGGTCGGCGCGCCAGCGCAATTCGTCGTCCTGCCGCGCGCGCGGGTACAGAGCGCCATGGAGCACGGCGACATCGACGTGCGCTGCTATGCCGCACAGTCGTGGCTGCCGAATCAGTCCGGCGATTACATCTGGAGCGTGCCGTTGTGGTTTCAGCGCGACCTGCTGATCAGCCGCAAGGAACAACCGGCGCAGATCGATCCCGCCCGGCTGCCGCGCCAGGCCATCGGCACCGTCCTCGGTTACAGCTACCCTACCCTGCAACCGCTGTTCGACGCTGATCAGTTGCAACGCGAAGACGCGCGCAATCAGGAGCAGGTACTGGAAAAGCTGCTGGCCGGGCGATACCGCTATGCGGTGAGCAATCAGTGGACCCTGGACTGGATCAATCAACGCCTGCTGCCGGAGCAGCAGTTGCAGGGGGTCGCGGTGCTGCAGGAACAGAATATCGGCTGCTATGTGAGGAACGACCCGAACGTGCCGGTGCAGCGGATTTTACGAACGTTGCTGCGCATGAAAATGTCCGGCGAGATCGACGACATAATCAGGTTGTACACCGGCGCCTCTTCAACCACACCCTAGCTCCCACAGGATTGGCCGGGTCAATAACCGTGCGACTCGCGGAATTTTGGCTCGCGGCTGTGGTGATAATCGATCCACTCGACCACGTCGTAAGGCAGATAAAGCTGCTGCCGGGCACGGGACACGGCGATGTACACGGCACAGATGCGCTGATCGAACTCGTAGGCATCCTTGAATTTCTCGTTGCTGAGCAACGTCCGGGTCAACAGCACGCGCTTGAACTCCATGCCGCCAGCCCGCTCGGCCATCATCAACAGACAGGCTTTGCCTGGCTCGATGATCTTTTGGCTCAGGCGAGTCAGGTCGGCAATCATGAAGCCGTTTTGCAACTGCGCCTCGATCCACAAGAAAGCTTCATCGAACTGGTTGGCGGCGCGCACCTGCTGCCAATCAGCCATGTCGCTGAAATACGGATGCGGTCCTTTCTCGCTGGACCCGGCGTTGTAGAAATCGCGGCGGAACAGCTCGATGGCGGTGGTCATGAAATGCTTGATGTCGTCCTGCGCTTCCCGGTCGGGGAAACTGAAGGCGCAACTGGAATCGTGCAGGTGGATGGCCCACATCATCGTGTCCCACGGTGAAGCGGTCAGCACCACGCAACCTTCGGGCGGCACGAAGGCTTGCGGGTAGTACTCGATATCGACGTCGGCGTGACGAGCGCCTTCGAACGGCACTTTGCTCTTGTGCGTGTGGCGCGAGATCAGCGGATTGACCAGGCGCTCGACATTGCGCCCCGAACGCACCGAATAGCAGATATCGCTCTGACGAACTTCACGCTTGCGCTTGGGCGCCTCGCCCGTGGCCTGCTGATACTCATCGCCGAGGGTGATCAGCACCTGCTGCCCGCGCTCGATGATTTGCAGCAACGACGCCGGCACATCTTGGCTTTCGTCGATGATCACGTGGGTGTAGCGCGGCGGGACGCGGCAACCGGCGAGACTGGCGCGCTTGATCATGAGCAACGTCGGAAAACCGCTCTGGCTGGCCCAGGCCGGGTTGGCCTCCAGATACACCCACAGGCGACTGGAGTATTCCAGCAGCGCTTGCGAGTCTGCGCCGGTCAAGGGCTGCTGGAAGTGCGGCAGATGCCTAGCGGACAGCGTGTGGTCTCTGGAGGCGCAATACAGCTCCAGCACGCGCAGACAAACCTCCAGAGTGCCCTGCCCATCGTGGTGGCGAAAGCCGAACATATTCAGTTCCTGCGCCAGCGCCTGCCTGCTCGGGATCCGCGCTGGCGTCCTGGCCATGTGCGATCGGGGGCCAAGCAACTGGGCCTGGGCAAAATCGTAGAAGGTCTGGCCAATTTCCGTGTCGTGCACTTGCACGATGTGCTTGCGCAACGTCGCCAGTTTCGCCGGGGTGCGCGCCAGTACCAGGGTGCGTTTCGAGCGCAGGCATTCGATCAGCGCGCTGAGCATGTAACTCTTGCCGATGCCCGCATAACCCTGCACGTGCAGGTCTTCGTCGAGGTTGGCACGGAAGGTTCGCAGCAGTTTGTCCTGCGCCGCACTTAACCAGTGTTCACGCTCGCGTGGCGTGACCATTTGCTGGCGAAACGGGTTGTTCTGTTGCTGATGGCGGATCTTGTAGTCCACATCCCACTGCCCGCCGGGCAACAGGTATTCCTGCGCTGTGACTTCATCGGCCATGAGAAAGCGCAGGTTCAGGCCTTTGAGCGCATTGAGGCCGAAATACAATTTGCGCGAATCGAACAGACGCCGCGCCTCTGCAAGCAGTCCCGCCGATCCGGAGCGCCGGGAGGTGACAGACCAGTCAATGAGTCTGGCGAGAATTTTCTCCGCTGCGCTGGCGCTCAGGTCCTTTTCCGTGGCCTGGGCAAGGTTCTGGATGACCAGCACCGCCGCCAGTTCCGGGTCGCTCAGGTTGGCCAGTGCCGCGTCACCCTCGGGCTGCAACAGCGCCGTACACGCATCATGGGTGATGGGCAGAAATACCGGGGTGGCCAAATCAAAATGTTCCGGGTGCATACAACCTCGCCGCCTGGGCCTTAATACAACACCAGATCAGTCCTGGTCATTCTCGTCGTGCATTTCATGGGACTGCGGCAAGTTTCCTTCACTGCCGGCCTCGGGGTTGATCCGCAGCTCGAAGGAGTAGTCGCCGAGCGTGCCGGACATGCCGCGTCGTTCAGTGCCGCTGGCCACCGCCGCCGCATCGATCTGCGCCTGCACTTCGTAGAGGGCCATTTCGAGCAGTTTGCGCAGGTGTTCAGGGTTTTGAGCGGTGGCGTGCAGTTGCAGGTCGTACTTTGCGGTCGGCGAGGCTGATGCGTGCTCGACGATCGCCGATTGTGCCTCGACCGGGACCGACTGTTCAGGCTCGTCTGCCGCGTTGAAAACAGCAGATGCCGCCAGAATCGCAGCGTGTTCTTCATCCATCAGGTCGAGCACTCGCGACAGCTCCAGCGTGCGCTCGGGCTGATCCTGCATCTGTGCTTTGACTTCCAGACGACGTAACTGCCATTCGCGCAGCTTTTCCCGGGTCAGATCGTCAATTTCACCCACTTGCCTTACCTCTCGTTGCCAGGCGGGGGAGTATGCCACTGTTCGCTGTCGACAGCCGCACGGGCACTGGAAGCTGCCCGGCTGATCCGAGCATTTTTGCTGGCGGAGCAACGCCACTAGCCAAATCGCAGGCATAAAAAAACCGCAGTGGGCGAAACCCATGCAGTTCTGTCTGAAGCCTTGGCTGGTTCGTTAAGGTGGTGCCCCCACCAGCCACACCCCGGCACACAATGTTCCCGCTGTGGCTGCTTCCTTCCGGATCTGACCAGGTTCACGGGTAATCGTTGCGGGGGGACCGATGGGGTCACCATAACGACGCTTGCCTGTCGGCGAGCCGCGCCATTGTACCTGTCTGAGATGAAGTTACAACCGTTGGTTGCAGATAAAAAATACCAACAGGTTCAAGGACATGCGGTGACGCCAAAAGATCGCAGCCTGCGCCAGCTTCTACAGGGCCAGGACTTCGTCTGCGCGACCGCCCGCATCCTGGATCACCAGATGAATGAAGTGCAGCTTGGCGATCGCCGCTGCCGGCAGTACGAACGGATAGAAATCCGGCTGGCCCATGCTGCGCGACAGTTCGTTGAGCATCCCCGCCAGCTCGATCCACGCATTGACGAATGACAGGAAAGCGCCACCGCCGGGGTGCTCCGGGTCGTACAGGGTGCTGGTAGGAAACGGCTGATAGTCAAAGTCCATTTCCCGCGCGCTCATGCCGAAGCCCAGCGCAGTATCCACGGCGTCCATCATGTGCAGGTAGTGCGCCCAGGTTTCCGCCCAGTCTTCCCACGGGTGCATGGTCGCGTAGGCACTGACGTAGTGCTGCGGCCAGTCCAGCGGTGCGCCTTGCTGGTAATGCCGGTCCAGCGCCTCGGCGTAACTGGCGCGCTCGTCGCCGAACAGGTTACGGAACGCCTCCAGCCAAGGGCCGTTGGCGATGAGGCGATCCCAGTAGTAGTGGCCGACCTCATGGCGAAAATGCCCGAGCAGCGTGCGGTAAGGTTCGTGCATCGCGGCCCTGACCTGTTCACGGTGAGCGTCGTCGGCCTCTTTGATGTCGAGGGTGATAAGGCCATTGGCGTGGCCGGTCATCGGCGCGTTGCCTTCGAGGTCGACACCGATGAAGTCGAAAGCCAATCCGGTTTCTTCGTCGACGGTTTTCGGGATGACCGGCAAGCCGAGGGTGATCAGTTGCGCGACCAGTCGACGCTTGGCGATTTCGACCTTGCGCCAGCGTTCGGGATTTTCCGCGACGGAGAGATCAGGGATGGTGCGGTTAAGGCTGCAAGCGATGCACAAGGTGTCGTGATCGTTGGCCGGCAGCAGCCAGTTGCACGCGGCGGGCATGTCGAGGTTGGCGCAGCGGCGGAACAGACCGGCGTCGGGATCGACGTCGAGCGTCCAGGTGCCCTCTTCCGGCCCCGGCTGCAGCGAGGTCAGGCGACTTTGTTCAGGTTGATAACCAAGCAAGGCGTTACAGGCCAGGCACTGACTGTTGCGAAAGAACAGCGACTGGCCGCACCGGCACGGCCAGACTTTGCTGTTGCGCGAGGATCCGGCCACGAACGGCGCGATGATGCGGGAACTGAGCTGCTCGAAAAAGCGGTGCATGGCGATCTCTCCCTGGGACTGGCCAAGACTAGATCATTCTGAAGACAACATCGTTCCCACCCATAACCGCGCAGCCGGGTGATAGCACCATTGTGGCGAGGGGATTTATCCTCGCTCGACTGCGCAGCAGTCGCAAAAAACCGTACACGCGATACAGATGAAATGATCGGTCGCAGGGTCTTGGGGTCGCTGCGCAACCCAGCGGGGATAAATCCCCTCGCCACAGGTGTCCATCCGGAGAGGGGTAAATCCCCTCGCCACAGGTGTCCATCCGGACAGGGATAAATCCCCTCACCACAGGGGTTCATCCGGTCAGACGGCGACGCCGTGGGTTTTGAGGAAGGCGATAAACGCTTCCTCGTCCATGACCTTCACACCCAACTCGTTGGCCTTGGTCAGTTTCGAGCCGGCACCCGGGCCTGCGACCACGCAATGGGTTTTCGCCGACACCGAACCGGCGACCTTGGCACCCAGGCTTTCCAGATGATCCTTGGCCACATCCCGGCTCATCAGTTCGACCTTGCCGGTCAGCACCCAGGTTTCCCCGGACAGCGGCAGACCTTCGACGACTTTTTTCTCGCTCTGCCAATGCATGCCGAAATCGCGCAACTGCTGCTCGGCCCGCTCGGCCAGTTGCCGATGCTCAGGCGAGGCGAAGAACTCGCGCACGGAGTTGGCCTGCTTCTCTGGCAATGCCTGGCGCATATCCAGCCAGTCAGCGTTCATCACCGCTTCCAGCGAGCCAAAGCGGTCGGCGAGTTTTTGCGCACCACCGGGGCCGACGAAAGGAATGTGCAGTTTGTCGAGCAAGCCGCCCAGCGTGGTACTGGCGGCGAATTCGGCGCCCAACTCGCCCTGATCCTGAATCTGCAAACCATGGCCGAGCAATTCGCTGATGACCTGCTGGTTGTGCGCATCCTCAAAGAAACTGTGAATCTCGTGCGCCACTTCCAGGCCGACATCCGGCAGGTAGGTCAGCACATGCGGCAAGGCCTGTTGCACGCGCTCCAGCGAACCCAGCGAGCGCGCCAGCACCTTCGCCGTTTCTTCGCCGACATCGGGAATGCCGAGGGCATAGATGAAACGTGCCAGGCTCGGTTGCTTGCTGTCTTCGATGGCTTTGAGAAGCTTGTTGCTCGATACCTCGGCGAAGCCTTCCAGATCGACGATGTCGTCGAACTTCAGCGCATACAGATCGGCCGGCGAACTGACCAGACCTTCGTCGACCAGTTGCTCGACGCTCTTGTCGCCCAAGCCTTCGATGTCCATGGCCCGGCGCGAGACGAAGTGAATGATCGCCTGTTTCAGTTGCGCACCGCAGGCCAGTCGGCCGACGCAGCGATACACCGCGCCTTCGCTGAAGGTTTCCTTGCCCTTGCTGCGCTTGACCAGTTGCGTGCGTTCAACGTGGGAGCCGCACACCGGGCAACTTTCAGGAATGGCCACCGGGCGCGCGTCATCGGGGCGACGCTCGGTAACTACCTGCACCACTTGCGGAATCACATCGCCGGCGCGGCGAATGATCACCGTATCGCCGATCATCAGGCCCAGACGCGCGACTTCGTCCATGTTGTGCAACGTGGCGTTGGCCACGGTGACGCCGGCGACTTTCACCGGTTTCAGGCGCGCCACGGGAGTTACCGCACCGGTGCGGCCGACCTGGAATTCCACGTCGAGCAGCTCGGTGAGTTCTTCCATCGCCGGGAATTTGTGCGCGATCGCCCAGCGCGGCTCGCGCGCACGAAAGCCCAGTTCACGCTGGTCGGCAATGCTGTTGACCTTGAACACCACGCCATCGATTTCATAGGCCAGCGAGTTACGGCGCGCGCCGATGTCGCGGTAATACTCCAGGCACTCGTCGATGCCCTTGGCCAGCTTCAGTTCGTGACTGATCGGCATGCCCCACTTCTGCAACTGCTTGAGGTTACCGATGTGGGTGTCGGCGATATCGTGAGACACCTGGCCGATGCCATAGCAGCAGAATTCCAGCGGCCGGTTGGCGGTGATCTTCGAGTCGAGCTGGCGCAGGCTGCCTGCTGCCGCGTTGCGCGGGTTGGCAAAGGTCTTGCCGCCGATTTCCAGCTGCGAAGCATTGAGGCGCTCGAAACCGGCCTTGGACATGAACACTTCACCGCGCACTTCCAGCGTCGCCGGCCAGCCTTCGCCATGCAGCTTCAGCGGAATATTGCGCACAGTGCGCACGTTGACGCTGATGTCTTCGCCGGTGGTGCCATCGCCACGGGTGGCGCCGCGCACCAGCAGACCATCCTGATACAGCAGGCTGACCGCCAGGCCATCAAGCTTCGGCTCGCAGCTGTATTCCACCGCCGCGCCGCCACCAAACAGATCGCCGGCCGGCACGTCGAGGCCTTCGTTGACGCGGCGATCGAACTCGCGCATGTCGGATTCTTCGAAGGCGTTGCCGAGGCTGAGCATCGGGATTTCGTGACGCACCTGAGTGAACGCAGTCAACGCCATGCTACCGACGCGCTGGGTCGGCGAATCGCTGGTGATCAGTTCCGGGTTGGCCGCTTCCAGTGCCTTGAGCTCGTGAAACAAGCGGTCGTATTCGGCATCGGGAATGCTCGGCTCGTCGAGAACGTGATAGCGATAGTTGTGCTGATCCAGCTCAGCGCGCAGCTCTAGAATGCGGGTTTTGGCGGCGGTCATGGTTGTTCTCTCATAAAGCAAAAGAGCAGCCGAGGCTGCTCCAGTTTTATTCCATTATCGGCGGCGGGGCCAGAAGATCGCAGCCTCGTTGCACTCGTCAGCTCCTACAGTATCGCGATCCTCTGTAGGAGCTGCCGAAGGCTGCGATCTTTTGATCTGGCCTTAGCGCTTCTGGGTCAATGCGCGGCGTTCGAATTCGACGATGCGCTGACGGTAATGCTCAATCGTCTGGGCGGTCAGTACGCTGCGCTGATCGTCTTTCAATTCGCCGTTCAATTCCTGGGACAGCTTGCGGGCTGCCGCGACCATCACGTCGAAGGCCTGCTTCGGATGACGCGGGCCTGGCAGACCGAGGAAGAAGCTCACCGCCGGAGTGCTGAAGTGGTCAATGTCGTCCAGATCGAAGATACCCGGCTTGACCGCGTTGGCCATGGAGAACAGCACTTCGCCGTTGCCGGCCATGCTTTCGTGGCGGTGAAAAATGTCCATCTCGCCGAAACGCAGGCCGCTTTCGAGAATGTTCTGCAACAGCGCCGGGCCTTTGAAGCCGGCCGGGTCGCGGCAGATCACGCTGATCACCAGGACTTCTTCGGCTTGCGGCTGATCTTTTTCCGCCACGGCCGCTGCAGGCTTACTGTCTTCGGCGAAATCGTCGTCACGGCTGCTGAAGCTCGGGCCGCCGTCCAGATCGAGGTCGAGGTTCAAGTCGCCCTGCGCCGGGCCGTTGCTGCCGCGCTTGGCACGTTTCGAACCGGATTCACGCGGCTCGCGGGCTTCGCGGTTGGGCATGCTCACCGACGGCAGATCGTGCTCGTCCAATTGTGGCTCTTTGTGCGTGTCCAGGACGCGGGCCGGGCCCAACAGTTCGGCGCTGGTGTCCTCGTCCGGCAGATTGGACAGGCTCCGGTCGAGACGGAATTTCAGCTTTCCCTTGCCGCCGCGCATACGGCGCCAGCCATCGAAAAGAATACCGGCTATCACAATGATGCCGATGACGATCAGCCACTCGCGCAGACCGATTTCCATGTAATCCCGTGCCTCTATAAAAAATGCTGAAAAATAAGGGGTTTACACTGCGTAAACCGCTTTAAAACGTGGCGCCAACTCTATGTTCTGACAGGCGTTTTGCCCACGTATACGAAAAATTGACATTAAACTAGCACGACCAAAGACAACTTTACACCGTCTGTCTCATTTGGCTTGCGCGAATATGTCGATTGGCCATCCGGCCGATGTCAGTAAAAAGTCCTACAGACCTCCAAAACTATTCCGACATCACACCGACTCAGGCATCCACCATCGCCATCGCCTCCTCGACATCCACCGCCACCAGTCGCGAGCAGCCCGGCTCATGCATCGTCACGCCCATCAACTGTTCGGCCATTTCCATGGCGATCTTGTTGTGGGTGATGTAGATGAACTGCACGGTCTGCGACATCTCTTTGACCAGGCGTGCGTAGCGTCCAACGTTAGCGTCATCCAGTGGCGCGTCAACCTCATCGAGCATGCAGAACGGCGCCGGGTTCAATTTGAAGATGGCAAAAACCAGGGCCAGTGCAGTCAAGGCTTTTTCGCCGCCAGAGAGCAAATGGATGGTGCTGTTCTTCTTCCCGGGCGGCTGCGCCATGATCGTCACCCCTGTATCGAGTAGATCTTCGCCCGTCAGTTCCAAATACGCGCGCCCGCCACCGAAAACTTTCGGGAAAAGTGCCTGCAAACCGCCGTTGATCTGATCAAAGGTATCTTTGAAACGGTTGCGGGTTTCCTTGTCGATCTTGCGGATGACGTTTTCCAGGGTCTCCAGCGCCTCGACCAGATCGGCGTCCTGCGCATCCAGATAACGTTTACGCTCCGATTGTTGCGTGTATTCGTCGATGGCCGCGAGGTTGATCGCACCCAGGCGCTGAATCCGCGCGTTGATGCGTTCGAGTTCTTCTTCGGCTTCGCGTTCACTGGCTTGCGCCGTCAATGTGGCGAGCACGCCGTTGAGATCGTAGCCATCTTCGAGCAATTGATCCTGCAAAGCCTTGCGCCGTACGGTCAGCGCCTGCCATTCCATGCGCTGTTGTTCGAGCTGGCCGCGAATCAACTGCGATTGCTGCTCGGCCTGGGTGCGGCGTTTTTCCGCGTCGCGCAATTCACGATCGGCGTCTTCCAGGGCGATCTGCGCGGTCTTGAGTTCTTCATCGACGGTCATGCGCTTGTCGAGCAGTTCTTCAAGTTTCAGACGCAGCTCTTCCAGCGGCGCCTCACCCTCCTCCAGATTCAGACTCAACTGTTCGCGCTTTTCAGTAAGGCGCTCGGCCTGCATTTCCAGACGTTCCAGCGCCTGGCGCGTGGAGTCGTGCTGAGCACGCAACGAGCCAAGACGCACGGCCAATTGGTGGGCATGATCCTTGTGCTGCCGCGCTTCCTGACGCACGCGATCGAGGCGTTCGCGCAGGCTGTCGCGCTGGGCCAGCAGCAACTCGCGCTGCTCGGTGTCGAGCGCCATGGCGTCCAGCGCTTCCTGCAATTGCATGCGCGCTTCGCCGACCTGTTCGTGCTCAAGCTCGCGCTGTTCGGCGAGTTCGACCAGTTCTTCATCGAGACGGGTGCGGCGCAATGTCAGCTGTTCGGCTTTGGCCTTACCGGCGGACAACTGCGCTTTCAGTTCGCCTTGCTGGCGCGCTTCGTCCTGCAGCAAGCGGCGCAGATGTTCGCGGCCGTTTTCCTGCTGGCGCTGTTGCGCGCGCAAGGTTTGCAGGCGGGTTTCCATGGCCTCGACGGTGGCTTCGCGCTCTTCGCGTTCAAGCTGCAAGTCTTCGATTTCCTGGCCACGGGCGAGCATGCCGCTTTCCGCTTCGCTGGCGCGACGTACGCGTAAAAAGTGTCGACCCACCCAATAGCCATCGCGGCTGATCAGGCTCTGCCCGGC
Source organism: Pseudomonas sp. FP1762 (assembly GCF_030687105.1). Taxonomy (NCBI): domain Bacteria; kingdom Pseudomonadati; phylum Pseudomonadota; class Gammaproteobacteria; order Pseudomonadales; family Pseudomonadaceae; genus Pseudomonas; species Pseudomonas sp. FP1762. Next base: position 2,066,632 of record NZ_CP117458.1, on the reverse strand, counting down.
GCTCAACTGACCGCGCAACGCCAGCGCCTGTTCAAGGCTGTCGACCGGTTTGACCTGACCGAGCCACGGCGACAGATCGATCTGCGCCTCGACCTTGTCCAGCAGGCTGCCAGCCACCCGCACGCCATCACTGGCCGGGCTGAGCAGGCGCAAATCGCCTTGGGTGAAACCGGACAGATCAAAACCGCTGAAATCGTCGACCAGCACCGCTTGCAGATCGGCGCCGAGCACGGTTTCCACCGCCAGCTCCCAACCGGCCTCGACCTTAAGGCCTTCGGCCAGACGCGGACGCTCGGCGAGATTGTGTTCCTTCAACCATTCGGCGGTGCCGGTGCCCGGGTCGAGCGCGGCCTGTTGCAAGGCTTCCAGCGACGCCAAACGACCGTTGAGCCGCTGCAGATCGCCCTGCGCCTGCTGCTGCGCAGTCAACGCCTGCTGTAATTCCTGACGCAGTTGTTCGAGCTTTTCGACCTGCGCTTCTTCGCTGGTCTGCAAATCTTCGAGAGTCGCTTCGGACTCGGCGAGCTGCTCATTGAGCGCCATGATCGCCGCGTCTTCCGGGTCGGCGGACAGCAACGCACGTTCTTCGGCGAGGCGTTTCTGCCGGTCGGCCAGGCGCTCCATGCTGCTTTCCAGCTGCTGGATCCGCGATTGCTGGACTTCAGCCTGACGGCGCGGTTCGGCAGCGGTCAGGTTGAAAGCGTCCCACTGCTCCTGCCAGCCGTGCATGGTGGTTTCGGCTTCTTCAAGCGCAGCGGCGGCTTCCTCGGCGGCGGCGCTGGTGACTTCCTGCTCGGGGGTGAGCATGTCCAGTTCTTCGCCGAGAGTCAGCAGCAACGTGCGGTCGTGGCCCAGGTGCGATTCGGTTTCCAGACGCGCGCGCTCGGCTTCTTTCAGATCGTCCTGCAACTGACGCAAACGCTGCTGGCCGTGCTGGATGCTCTGCTCGACCCGGGCGATGTCGCCGCCGACCGAATAGAAGCGCCCCTGCACCAGATTGAAGCGTTCGGACAGGTCGTGGTGACCGTCACGCAGGCGTTCGATGGCGGCGTCAGCGTTACGCTGTTCAGCGACCAGCGCTTCGAAGCTGACTTCCTGGTTGCCGATGATCGACTCGCGCTGGCCGACCTGCTCGTTAAGATCCTGCCAGCGCAGCGCCGACAGTTGCGCCTTGAGCTGACGCTCTTCAGCCTTGAGTTCCTGATACTTTTTCGCCGCCTCGGCCTGACGGTGCAGACGTTCGAGCTGGCGCTCCAGTTCTTCGCGCAGGTCGGTGAGGCGGGCGAGGTTTTCGTGGGTGCGGCGGATGCGGTTCTCGGTCTCGCGGCGGCGCTCTTTATATTTCGAGATGCCGGCGGCTTCTTCGATGAAGTTACGCAGGTCTTCGGGCTTGGATTCGATCAGCTTGGAGATCATCCCCTGTTCGATGATCGAGTAGCTGCGCGGACCGAGGCCGGTGCCGAGGAAAATATCGGTGATGTCGCGCCGACGGCATTTGGTGCCGTTGAGGTAATAGGTGGTCTGGCTGTCGCGGGTGACTTTGCGGCGGATGGAAATTTCCGCGTAGGCGGCGTATTCGCCGAGCAGCGTGCCGTCGGAGTTGTCGAACACCAGCTCGATACTGGCCTGGCTCACCGGTTTGCGACTGGTCGAGCCGTTGAAGATGACATCGGTCATCGACTCGCCACGGAGGTTCTTCGCCGAACTTTCGCCCATCACCCAGCGCACGGCGTCGATGATGTTCGACTTGCCGCAACCGTTCGGCCCGACGACCGCCGCCATGTTACTGGGGAAGTTCACCGTGGTCGGGTCGACGAAGGATTTGAACCCCGCCAGTTTGATGCACTTCAGCCGCACGCTCAGGCAACCGTCAGCGCAGACACCACCAGATCGCAGCTGCGCTGGGCATACGCCGTGAGCACGATGCGGATCTGCGGCAAATCACGGGCGAGTACGGCGGCGAGCAAGCGTTCGAACAGTTCGAGGAATTCGCTCATTTCCGCCTTGCGCTGTTCGAGGGCGAGGAAATAAGCGCGGCTCATCGCCGGCTGGAGGTTCTCGACGGTTTCTTGCAGGTACGGATTGTTGGCAAACGGATAGGCGGCGCGCATCACCGCGAAGCTGTCATCGACGAAGCTGCGGATATCGCCGCGTTCGTAATTGGCGGTCAGGCGCTGCTGGATCTGCACGAAGGGCGCCATGTCCGACTGCACTTGCCAGCCGTTGGCCACGGAATTGCCGAGCAGGATGTACAGCTCGCTCATCAGCGTGCACAGGCTCTGCACCTTGTGCGGCGTCAGCTCGGTAACGTGGGCGCCACGACGCGGCAGGATCGCGATCAGGTGACGGCGCTCGAGGATCAGCAAGGCTTCACGGACCGAACCGCGGCTGACGTTGAGCGCCAGCGTGACCTTCTGTTCCTGGATGCGCTCTCCCGGCTTCATTTCGCCACGAATGATGCGTTCGGCGAGGTGGTGAGCGATTTGCTCGGCGAGGCTGTCCGGCGCCTTGAACGTCATGGTTGTCCTTCAAACTCTATCGATCTGCACAAGCGGCGCAGTGTAGCGCAAATGCACGGTCATGGCGGAGTGCCCACTCAGCGGTTTTTGGCACGAATCCCGCAAAAAAGCGCGGTGACCGATGAAGGTCAATACTGAATAGACACGCTGTTGATCGACGAAACGGATTTTCCTGACCTTTAAGTCAGAAAACCATTGACCGAAAAGTCAGACCTGCTAAATTCGGTTCACGTCGGTTAACAACAATAATGAGTCTGCGAGGCCTTCCGTGATCCAGTTTTTACTTAACCAGGAACTCCGTAGCGAGCACGCCCTGGACCCGAATCTGACTGTGCTCAATTACCTGCGCGAACACGTGGGCAAGCCCGGCACCAAAGAAGGTTGCGCCAGTGGCGACTGCGGCGCCTGCACCGTGGTGGTTGGCGAGTTGCAGACCGATGACAGCGGGCGTGAACACATTCGCTATCGCAGCCTCAACTCGTGCCTGACCTTCGTTTCGTCGTTGCACGGCAAACAACTGATCAGCGTCGAAGACCTCAAGCACAAGGGCGAGCTGCACAGCGTGCAGAAAGCCATGGTCGAGTGCCACGGTTCGCAGTGCGGTTTCTGCACCCCCGGTTTTGTGATGTCGTTGTTCGCCCTGCAAAAGAACAGCGATGCGCCGGATCAGGCCAAGGCCCACGAAGCGCTGGCCGGCAACCTCTGCCGCTGCACCGGCTACCGGCCGATTCTCGCCGCTGCCGAACAATCCTGCTGCGGCAAACCAGCGGATCAGTTCGACGCCCGCGAAGCCGAAACCATTGCCCGCCTCAAGGCCATCGCGCCGACCGATATCGGTGAACTCAACAGCGGTGACAAACGCTGCCTGGTGCCGCTGACCGTCGCTGACCTGGCCGACCTCTACGACGCTTATCCGCAAGCGCGGCTGCTCGCCGGCGGCACCGATCTGGCGCTGGAAGTCACCCAGTTCCACCGCACCCTGCCGGTGATGATCTACGTCGGCAACGTCGCCGAGATGAAGCGCATCGAAACCTTCGATGACCGCATCGAAATCGGCGCCGCCACTGCCCTCTCCGACTGCTACGAGGCGTTGAATGCCGAGTACCCGGACTTCGGCGAACTGCTGCACCGCTTCGCCTCGTTGCAGATCCGCAATCAAGGCACCCTCGGCGGCAACATCGGCAACGCATCGCCGATCGGTGACTCGCCACCGCTGCTGATCGCCCTCGGCGCGCAGATCGTGCTGTGCAAAGGCGAAACCCGCCGCACCTTGAACCTGGAAGATTACTTCATCGACTATCGCGTCACGGCGCGGCAGGAAAGCGAGTTCATCGAAAAAATCATCGTCCCGCGCGCCAGCGCCGAGCAGCTGTTCCGCGCCTATAAAGTGTCGAAGCGTCTGGACGACGACATCTCCGCCGTCTGTGCTGCGTTCAATCTGCGTGTGGAAAACGGCGTGATCAGCGACGCCCGGGTGGCCTTCGGCGGCATGGCGGCGATTCCGAAACGCGCCGCGCATTGCGAAGCCGTGCTGCTTGGTCAGCCGTTCAATAACGCCGTGATCGAACGCGCCTGCGCCGCGCTGGCCGAAGACTTCACGCCACTCTCGGACTTCCGCGCCAGCAAGGAATATCGCCTGCTCAGCGCGCAGAATCTGCTGCGCAAATACTTCATCGAACTGCAAACACCGCACATCGAGACTCGGGTGACCGCTTATGTCTAACCATCACGCCGTAGAGAAGACCCAGGCTGAACTGGCCGAACTGTTCGCCCAGGACCTGACCACCGGTGTCGGCCGCAGCGTCAAGCACGACAGCGCCGCCAAGCATGTGTCCGGTGAAGCGCAGTACATCGATGATCGCCTGGAATTCCCCAACCAGTTGCATTTGTATGCACGCCTGTCGGACCGCGCCCACGCGAAAATCCTCAGCATCGACACGTCACCGTGCTACGCCTTCGAAGGCGTGCGCATTGTCATTACCCACGAAGACGTGCCGGGCCTGAAGGACATCGGCCCGCTGATGCCGGGCGACCCGCTGCTGGCCATCGATGACGTGCAGTTTGTCGGCCAACCGGTGCTGGCGGTCGCGGCGAAAGACCTGGAAACCGCGCGCAAAGCAGCGATGGCCGCAATCATCGAATACGAAGACCTCGAACCGGTGCTCGACGTGGTCGAAGCCCTGCGCAAACGCCACTTCGTGCTCGACAGCCACACCCACCAGCGCGGCGATTCGGCTTCGGCGCTGGCCGCGGCTGAACACCGCATTCAGGGCACGCTGCACATCGGCGGCCAGGAGCACTTCTATCTGGAGACACAGATCTCCTCGGTGATGCCGACTGAAGACGGCGGCATGATCGTCTACTGCTCGACGCAGAACCCGACCGAAGTGCAGAAACTGGTCGCCGAAGTGCTCGACGTGTCGATGAACAAAATTGTTGTCGACATGCGCCGCATGGGCGGTGGTTTCGGTGGCAAGGAAACCCAGGCCGCGAGCCCGGCGTGCCTGTGCGCGGTGGTCGCGCACCTCACCGGCCAACCGACCAAGATGCGCCTGCCGCGCGTCGAAGACATGCTGATGACGGGCAAGCGCCACCCGTTCTACGTTGAATACGACGTCGGCTTCGACAGCAGCGGCCGTCTGCACGGGATCAACATGGAGCTGGCCGGCAACTGCGGCTGCTCGCCGGACTTGTCCGCCTCGATCGTTGACCGGGCGATGTTCCACTCGGACAACTCCTACTATCTCGGCGATGCGACCATCAACGGTCACCGTTGCAAGACCAACACCGCCTCGAACACCGCTTATCGTGGTTTCGGTGGCCCGCAAGGCATGGTCGCCATCGAGGAAGTGATGGACGCGATTGCCCGGCACCTGAAGCTCGACCCGCTGGCGGTGCGCAAGGCCAACTACTACGGCAAGACCGAGCGCAACGTCACCCACTACTACCAGACCGTCGAGCACAACATGCTCGAAGAGATGACCGCCGAACTGGAAGAAAGCAGCCAGTACGCCGAGCGCCGCGAAGCGATCCGTCGCTACAACGCCAACAGCCCGATCCTGAAAAAAGGCCTGGCGCTGACCCCGGTGAAATTCGGCATTTCCTTCACCGCCAGTTTCCTCAATCAGGCCGGTGCGCTGATCCACATCTACACCGACGGCAGCATCCACCTGAACCACGGTGGTACGGAAATGGGCCAGGGCCTGAACACCAAAGTCGCTCAGGTCGTGGCGGAAGTTTTTCAGGTCGAAATCGATCGTGTACAGATCACCGCGACCAACACCGACAAAGTGCCCAACACCTCGCCGACCGCTGCTTCCAGCGGCGCCGACCTGAACGGCAAAGCCGCGCAGAACGCAGCACAGACCATCAAGCAACGCCTGGTCGAATTCGCCGCGCGGCACTACAAGGTCAGCGAAGAAGACGTCGAATTCCGCAACGGCCACGTGCGGGTGCGCGAGCAGATCCTGACGTTCGAAGCGCTGATCCAGCAGGCGTATTTCAATCAGGTTTCGCTGTCGAGCACTGGCTTCTACAAGACCCCGAAAATCTACTACGACCGCAGTCAGGCGCGGGGCCGTCCGTTCTATTACTTCGCCTTTGGCGCAGCCTGCTGCGAAGTGATCGTCGACACCCTGACCGGCGAGTACAAGATGCTGCGCACCGACATCCTGCATGACGTCGGCGCCTCGCTGAACCCGTCGATCGACATCGGTCAGGTCGAGGGTGGTTTCGTGCAAGGTATGGGCTGGCTGACCATGGAAGAGCTGGTATGGAACAACAAGGGCAAGCTGATGACCAACGGCCCGGCCAGCTACAAGATCCCGGCGGTGGCGGACATGCCGCTGGATCTGCGAGTGAAGCTGGTGGAAAACCGCAAGAACCCGGAAGACACGGTGTTCCATTCCAAAGCTGTCGGTGAACCGCCGTTCATGCTCGGGATCGCCGCGTGGTGCGCAATCAAGGACGCGGTGGCGAGCCTCGGTGATTATCAGCATCAGCCGAAAATCGACGCCCCGGCCACGCCGGAGCGGGTGTTGTGGGGCTGCGAGCAGATGCGTCAGCTCAAAGCGGTGAAGGCTGTCGAAGCTGAAACCGAGCTGGCTCCGCTCTAGGACCGAGGCGCGGCCATTCGCGAGCAGGCTCGCTCCCACATTTGGAATGCATTGCCAATGTGGGAGCGAGCCTGCTCGCGAAGAGGCCGGCACAGACAACGAAGATGTCGAGGTGAACATGTACAACTGGATCGACGCCCTCGCCGACCTGCAGAATCAGGGCGAGCCCTGTGTGCTGGTGACGATCATCGAAGAACTCGGTTCGACGCCACGCAACGCCGGCTCGAAAATGGTCGTCAGTGCCGACCGCATGTTCGACACCATTGGTGGCGGGCATCTGGAATTCAAAGCCATGCAGATCGCCCGCGAAATGCTCGCCAGCGGCAAGCAGGACACCCATCTGGAGCGCTTCAGCCTCGGTGCCAGTCTCGGCCAGTGCTGCGGCGGCGCCACGGTGTTGCTGTTCGAACCGATGGGCCAGGTCCAGGCGCAGATTGCCGTGTTCGGTGCCGGCCATGTTGGTCGCGCCCTCGTGCCGCTGCTGGCCAGCCTGCCCTGCCGGGTGCGCTGGATCGATTCGCGCGAGGCCGAGTTCCCTGAACACATCCCCCACGGCGTGCGTAAAATCGTCAGCGAAGAGCCGGTGGACGAAGTCGATGATCTGCCCGCCGGCAGCTACTGCATCGTCATGACCCACAACCATCAGCTCGATCTGGAGCTGACCGCGGCGATTCTCAAGCGTAACGATTTCACTTGGTTCGGCCTGATCGGCTCGAAAACCAAACGCGCCAAATTCGAACACCGTCTGCGTGATCGTGGTTTCGACCCGAGCGTGGTGCAGCGCATGCGCTGCCCGATGGGCATCGGCGAAGTCAAAGGCAAATTGCCTGTGGAAATCGCCATCTCCATCGCCGGCGAAATCATCGCCACTTACAACGCCAATTTCGGCCAGCACAGCGCCCGCGCCGAACCGATTGCCCGATTGCTGCCAGCTTCGCGCCGCAGTCAGGCCGCCAAACTCAAAGCCTCAAACTGATTAGAGAACTCTCATGCCTCTGACTCGCAAAGCCTACCGCGCCGCCATCCTGCACAGCATCGCCGACCCTGCCGAAGTGGGCATCGAAGCCTCCTATGAATATTTCGAGGATGGCCTGCTGGTGGTCGACGACGGCAAGATCAGCGCCCTCGGCCACGCCAGCGAACTGCTGCCAACCCTGCCGGCGGATATCGAGATCAACCATTATCAGGATGCGCTGATCACCCCCGGCTTTATCGACACGCACATTCACCTGCCGCAAACCGGCATGGTCGGCTCCTATGGCGAGCAACTGCTCGACTGGCTGAACACCTACACCTTTCCCTGCGAAAGCCAGTTTGGTGATAAGGCTCACGCCGACGAAGTGGCCGATAATTTCATCAAGGAACTGCTGCGCAACGGCACCACCACGGCGCTGGTGTTCGGCAGCGTGCATCCGCAATCAGTGAATTCGTTTTTCGAAGCGGCGGAAAAGCTCGACCTGCGCATGATCGCCGGCAAGGTGATGATGGACCGCAATGCCCCGGACTATCTGGTCGATACCGCTGAATCCAGCTACGTCGACAGCAAGGCGCTGATCGAGCGCTGGCACGGCAAGGGCCGCTTGCACTATGCGGTGACGCCGCGCTTCGCTCCCACCAGCACCCCGGAACAACTGACCTTGGCCGGGCAACTGCTGACGGAATACCCGGATCTGTACATGCAGACCCACATCAGCGAAAACCTCAAGGAAATCGAGTGGGTCAAAGAGCTGTTCCCGGAGCGCAAGGGTTACCTCGACGTCTACGATCATTACCAGTTGCTCGGCGAACGCTCGGTGTTCGCCCACGGCGTGCACCTGTGTGACGAAGAATGCGCGCGACTGGCAGAAACCGGCTCGGCAATCTCGTTCTGCCCGACCTCAAACCTGTTCCTCGGCAGCGGCCTGTTCAACCTGCCGATGGCCGAGAAACACAAGCTCAATGTCGGCCTCGGCACCGACGTCGGCGGCGGCACCAGTTTCTCCCTGCTGCAAACCCTCAACGAAGCCTACAAGGTCATGCAACTGCAGGGCGCGCGGTTGAGCCCGTTCAAGTCGCTGTACCTGGCAACCCTGGGTGGTGCGCGGGCGCTGCGTCTGGAAGACAGGATCGGCAATCTGCAACCGGGCTCCGATGCCGACTTCCTCGTGCTGGATTACAACGCCACGCCGCTGCTGAGTTATCGCTTGAAGCAGTCCAATAACATTGCCGAGACGTTGTTTGTATTGATGACGCTGGGGGATGACCGGACTGTGCAGCAGACGTATGCGGCGGGGGCGCTGGTGCATCAGCGCTAACCTCTTCGCACTGATCGTTCCCACGCTCTGCGTGGGAACGATCATCCCCGGTGGTGTTTACCACGGAGGATTTTTGTTGCCTGTCAGATTGTCTTCGCGAGCAGGCTCGCTCCCACCTTTGAAATGCATTCCCCTGTGGGAGCGAGCCTGCTCGCGAAAGCCGCGACTCGGTTTCAGCTTAGAGCTTGGCCGCTGGACGCCCCGGCTTCTTGGTCTGCAACAAATGCGAGAACACCGCATGCAGATCATCCGACGCGCCTTCCTCGTCGAGGTTGAGCTTGCTGTCGATGTGATCCATGTGATGCATCATCAGATTCACCGCCAGTTCGCCGTCGCGCTTTTCAATGGCGTCGATCAACTGCGTGTGTTCGTCGTACGAGCAGTGTGAACGGTTGCCGCTTTCATATTGGGCAATGATCAGCGAGGTCTGCGAAACCAGGCTGCGCTGGAAGCTGATCAACGGTGCGTTCATCGCCGCTTCCGCCAGTTTCAGGTGGAATTCGCCCGACAGACGAATACCGGCACCGCGATCGCCACGGGAGAAGCTGTCGCGCTCATCGTTGACCATCTGCCGCAGTTCGGCGATCTGCTCGGCCGTGGCGTGCTGCACGGCCAATTCAGTGATCGCACGCTCGACCAGACGGCGGGCGAGGAACACTTGACGCGCTTCTTCAACACTCGGGCTGGCGACCACGGCGCCACGATTCGGCCGCAACAGCACCACGCCTTCATGGGCCAGACGCGACAGCGCGCGGCGAATGATGGTGCGGCTGACCCCGAAGATTTCCCCCAGCGCCTCTTCGCTCAACTTGGTACCGGGCGCCAGACGCTGTTCGAGGATGGCCTCGAAGATATGCGCGTAGACAATATCGTCCTGGGTTCCGCTGCGGCCGGCTTTGCCTGCTCGCGGTTGTTTCTTGAGGGGTTGCAACTGTTCGTTCATGGGCACTCGAGTCGGGAAAACTGCGGCGAATAGACCGTGACTGTAATACGGCACAGTAGGTCGCTGGCAAGTATCGCGTAAAAAACAGCGCGATTGTACACAATGAATGGTGGCAACACGACTGTACGGCTGTTTGCGCCTGCGGCTGTATTGCAACGGTTTGTCAGGTTTGAGTTTAGGCTTGATCGCAGAATCCGCTGCATGACCGCAATCCCCCGTGGGAGCGAGCCTGCTCGCGAAAGCCATTTCACATTCACTATGAATGTTGACTGACATAGCGCTTTCGCGAGCAGGCTCGCTCCCACAGAGGTTCTGTGTTGTGGCGGACATCTCCATTGGTATAAGGAACACCGCCGTCATGACCGACGCCACCCACGCCCGCCTGCGCCCTCTGGCCGACACTTCGCCTTCCGCCATCGTCGCCGGTTTCATCGCGATGATGACCGGTTACACCAGTTCGCTGGTGCTGATGTTCCAGGCCGGGCAAGCCGCCGGCCTGAGCAACGGGCAGATTTCCTCGTGGATCTGGGCGATTTCGATCGGCATGGCGGTGTGTTCGATCGGCCTGTCGCTGCGCTATCGCACGCCGATCACCATCGCCTGGTCGACACCCGGCGCAGCGTTGCTGATCACCAGCCTGGGCGGAGTCAGTTACGGCGAGGCGATCGGCGCCTACATCACGTGCGCGGTACTGGTGACGATCTGCGGCCTGACCGGCAGCTTCGAACGGCTGGTGAAAAAGATCCCGGTCTCTTTGGCGGCAGCTCTGCTGGCAGGGATCCTGTTCAAGATCGGCAGCGAAATCTTCGTCGCCGCGCAACACCGTACCGGTCTGGTGTTGGGGATGTTCTTCACTTATCTGCTGGTCAAGCGCCTGTCGCCGCGCTACGCGGTGCTCGCGGCGCTGCTGATCGGCACCGCGCTGTCGGGCTTCATGGGGCTGCTGGATTTCAACGGTTTTCATCTGGAAGTGGCCACCCCGGTCTGGACCACGCCGCACTTCTCCCTGGCCGCAACCATCAGCATCGGCATTCCGCTGTTCGTGGTGGCGATGACCTCGCAGAACATGCCCGGCATCGCCGTGCTGCGCGCCGATGGCTATAACGTCCCGGCCTCGCCACTGATCACCACTACCGGCATTGCCTCTCTGTTGCTCGCGCCGTTCGGCTCACACGGTATTAACCTCGCGGCCATCAGCGCGGCGATCTGCACCGGTCCGCATGCTCATGAAGATCGCAACAAGCGTTACACCGCAGCGGTGTGGTGCGGGGTCTTCTACGGGATTGCCGGGGTGTTCGGCGCGACGTTGGCGGCATTGTTTGCGGCGTTGCCGAAAGAACTGGTGCTGTCGATTGCCGCGCTGGCGCTGTTCGGCTCGATCATCAATGGCTTGAGCATTGCCATGAGCGAGGTGAAGGAACGGGAAGCGGCGTTGATCACGTTTATGGTCACGGCGTCGGGGTTGACGCTGTTTTCCATTGGTTCGGCGTTCTGGGGGATCGTGGCGGGGGTTTTGACGCTGGTGATTTTGAATTGGCGTAAAGCCTAGAAGCAAAGATCGCAGCCTCGTTGCACTCGACAGCTCCTACAGGGGATCGCGAACAGGTAGGAGCTGACGAGTGAAACGAGGCTGCGATCTTTTGATCCACGAAAAAAAACGGCGACCCTCAGGTCGCCGTTTTTTTCAGTATCACTTAGCCGCGTTGATCGGCTTTTCCGGATACCACACATCCAGCAGCGGGCTGACTTCGTACTTGGTCAGCTCGGAGCGGTTTTTCAGCCAGGCTTCAACGGCAGCGCGCTGCTCTTCGTTGACCGAGCCACGCTTCTGCAGGCACACCAGACCGAAGTCGTCGCCGCCAACATAACCCAGACCGTTGGCTGCCATGGCTTCTTTGATGAATGCTTCGAGGAAAGCGTCAATGGCTTCTTCGGACAAGTCTTCTTTGAAGTCCAGGTTCAGTTCGAAACCCAGCTCTTGAAATTCATCTACGCACAGTTTTTTGCGCAGACGCTGGGAACGGTTAGTCGCCATTGGAACAATCCTCTTAAGTAATAACGGCCGGCACTTTACCAGTTTAAGCCAGCGATTGCCCGACTCTCTGGTCGCTGCGGCCGACCGCCTGTAAAAAAATAAGCGATTGGCCGGTCGCGACACGGCACAAGCTGTTACAGCTTGGGGCATAATGCCGACACTTTCATGACCACTGAGGGCCTTTTCATCCATGTCCTCGTCTTTCCCCCCCTCTTTTGCAGGGTTTTATTGCATATGATCAAATCGTTGCGTCCACTGTTTCTCGCCGGCCTTCTTCTGCCTCTGGCCCTGCCTGTCTCCGCTGCCACCATCAACACTTCCCTCACCCCGAACGTCGAAAAAGCCCTCAAAGCCAGCAAGCTGCAGCCCACTGCGCTGTCGCTGGTGATGGTGCCGCTCGACGGTCCGGGCACGCCGACCGTGTTCAACGCCGACGTCTCGGTCAATCCGGCCTCGACGATGAAACTGGTCACCACTTACGCGGCGCTGGAAATGCTCGGGCCCAACCATCAGTGGAAAACCGAGTTCTACACCGATGGCACCCTGAGCGGCGGCATTCTCAACGGCAACCTCTACCTCAAGGGCGGCGGTGACCCGAAGCTGAACATGGAGAAACTCTGGCTGTTGATGCGCGACCTGCGCGCCAATGGCGTGACCCAGATTACCGGCGACCTGATTCTCGACCGCAACTTCTTCGTGCAGCCGCAATTGCCGGAATTCAACGATGACGGCAACGACGACAACAAGCCGTTCCTGGTCAAGCCCGACTCGCTGCTGGTCAACCTCAAGGCCCTGCGCTTCGTCGCACGTAATGACGGTGGCCGCGTGTTGATTTCGGTTGAGCCGCCGATTGCCAGCATCCGCATCGAAAACACCGTCAAAGCCCTGCCGTCCAAGCAATGCACCGGCGGCGTGCGCTACAACCCGGTGCCGCAGGCCGATGGCAGCGTGACCGTAACCGTCGGCGGCCAGTTGGGCGAAGGCTGCAGCTCGCAGACTTACCTGTCGCTGCTCGACCACGCGACCTACACCGCCGGCGCCGTGCGGGCGATCTGGAAGGAACTGGGTGGCAGCATTCAAGGCAAGGATCGTCTGGCGCCGACGCCGAGCAGCGCCAAACTGCTTGCCCGCGCGTACTCGCCGGATCTGGCCGAGATCATCCGCGACATTAACAAATACAGTAACAACACCATGGCCCAGCAGCTGTTCCTCAGCCTTGGCCAGCGTTTCCGCAACGATGCCGACGGTGACGACGCCCGGGCTGCGCAGCGCGTGGTGCGTCAGTGGCTGGCGAAGAAAGGCATCACCGCGCCGCATCTGGTGATGGAGAATGGTTCTGGTCTGTCGCGGGCCGAGCGGGTCAGCGCGCGTGAGATGGCCAACATGCTGCAAGCCGCCTGGCACAGTCCGTACGCCGCCGAGTACATCAGCTCGCTGCCGATTGCCGGCACCGACGGCACCATGCGCAAACGCCTGAAAACCACGGCGATGCGCGGCGAAGCCCACGTCAAGACCGGCACCCTGAACACCGTGCGCGCGATCGCCGGTTTCAGTCGCGATGTGAATGGCAATACCTGGGCGGTGGTAGCGATCCTCAACGACAAGGCCCCGTTCGGCGCCTCGTCGGTGCTCGATCAGGTGCTGCTGGATCTGTACAAACAGCCGAAACTGCCGCAGACCGCTTCGGTGCTGTAAGCGCAGCAGGTGCAATTGTGGGAGCGAGCCTGCTCGCGAAGGCGTCGGTTCAGTAAGCATGTTCAGTGACTGTCACACCGCTTTCGCGAGCAGGCTCGCTCCCACAGAAAATCAGCGCCAGGTCCCCTCTGCCCCACAGGGTCAGGTGTCAGGTTCGAATCAGCACATCTCCCGCTCAACCCGATCCCGGCCATTCTGCTTCGCTGCATAAACCCCTGAGTCAGCGCGCAGCAACAATGCATCTGCGCCCTCCCCCGGGCGCCAACTGGCGATGCCGAAACTGGCGGTGACTACGCCGACCACGTCCACCGGCGCGCCGCGCAAACCTTCCCACAATTCCCTCGCCAGCATGTAGGCGTGTTCGCCGTCGATGTCCGGGCACAGCACCATGAACTCTTCGCCGCCCAGACGGCAGAACACGTCGGTGCGGCGCAAGCGATGGCCGATCCGTTCGCAAACTGCTTGCAGCACGCGGTCGCCGACAGCGTGGCCGAACTGATCGTTGATGCGTTTGAAGTGGTCGATGTCGAGCATGATCACCGACAACTCACCGCCGCCACGCTCGACCCGGGCCATTTCGGTGGTCAGGCGTTCCTGGAAATAGCGGCGGTTGTGTATGCCGGTCAGCGAATCGGTGATCGACAACGCGCGCAATTCTTCTTCCACGCGCTTGAGATCGGAGATATCCGAGATGTAACCGTGCCACAGCACCCCGCCGCCCGGCAGTTCTTCAGGCGTCGCCTCGCCGCGCACCCAGCGCAGGCCGCGTTCAGGCAGTTGCACGCGGTATTCCTCGCGCCACGGGCTGAGGTTTTCCGCCGATTCGCGGATGGATGAGCGCACGCGAATCGCGTCCTGCGGGTGAATGCGACTGAAGATCGCCTCGGAGTCGAGCAGCAGCACATCCGGCTCCAGCTCGTAGATTTCGCGGATGCCATCGCTGGCGTAGATCACGCTGAAGCGTCCGTCGAATTCCATTTTGAATTGGTAGATGCCACCGGGAACATGGGCGCTGAGCTTCTTCAGCAATGTGTCGCGTGCTGCCAGCACCTCGTGCACTCGCTTGCGTTCGGTGATGTCGATGCAGATCGCCAGATGACCGACCCACAGGCCTTGCTCGTCAAGCACCGGCGTGGCGAGCATGTTCACCGGCAGATGACTGCCATCGCTGCGCACCAGGGTCCATTCGCGTGCTTCATGACCGCCGACTTCGCCGCCCTCGACCAGCATCGCGTGGCAGGTCGGAATGCTTTTGCCGTAGCGCGCGCTCAGCTCCGCCGAACGCGCCGCCAGCTCCCGGGGTAAATGCAGGTTCTCCAGGGTCATGCGCCCGACCACTTCGGCGCTGCTGTAGCCGAGCATTTGCTCGGCACCGGGATTGAAAGTGTTGATCACCCCGCGCAGGTCGGTGGCAATGATCGCGACCTGAGTGGCGGCATTCAGCACGCCGCGCAACTGACCGTGGGTGCCGCGCAGTTCCTGCTCGCGCTCGTGCAATTCCTGGGTGCGCACCTCGACCAGCCGCACCGCGCGCTGGCGCTGGCTGACCAGCACGTAAAGCAAGGCGCTGAGCAGTGCGCTGAGCAAGCCGCCCAGAATGATCACGCTGCCCACCGACGAATGGTTGGCTTGCATGAAGGCGTAGCTTGGCAGGATATCGACCTGATAGTCGTGATCGGCCATGCGTAGCAAGCGCGTCGCCGCCAGATCGCCGGGCACCGCCTCGTTGGTCGATTCGAACAGCGCCTCGTGCTGACTTTGGGTCGAAAGGTCGAGAATGCGCACCGACAGATAATCGTGCAGGGCATCGGGCAGTCCGTCGGCGAGCAACTGGCGCATGCTGATCACCGCCATCACATAGCCGAACGGCTGCGATTCTCCGGCGCGACTGACCGGCGCCAGTAGCAACACCCCACGCGCGTAGGACGGCTCAATCCCGACCAGGTGCATCGGTTGCGACACCGCCATGCTGCCGAGCTGGTCGGCGCGTTGCAGGGTTTCGCGGCGCAAGGGTTGGGCGAGCAAGTCATAACCCAGTGGTGGCGCCAATCGGCTTTGGGTCTGGGTGTACAGCACCGGCACGTATTCCTCGCGCGGCGCCGCCAGTTGCAGCTCGCCCTTGGCGTCCAGTTCGCGAATGGTGAAATTGCTCAGGCCCTCATCACGCACCTGCTGTTCGAACGCGGCCCGCTCGGCACCACTGACTCTCGGGGCATAGGTATAGGCTTGGGTGCGCAGCAACAAAGGGCGGGAGTAACCATCGAATTCGGCGCGGGACACCGATTCGGAGTTGGCGAAGAACCGGCGCAGACCATCGAGACGTTGCTCCTGGTCCTGAAAACGTTCGGCGATGCGACTGTAGCGTTCATTGGCCAGCAGTTGAAAGCGCTGACGCGATTGTTGCTGAAACTGGTTGAAGGTGCCCCATGCGAGCAGCCCGGTGAGAATCCCGCCGGCAAGCAACACCAGCAAAGCGACCAGCCAGGCTGAGACGTCTTCACTGATGAAACCGAGGATTTTCGGGCGCACGGGGTGCAACGGCATAAGCACGACTCACTCCGCCAGATTTGCGGGAAAACCCCATTGGCGGTGTGTGAGTTATAGCTATTAGCCACTAATTTAGCTAGCACCGCTGGATCCACCGAGCCGTTAAAAATCAAGGCTCTGTGGATCCAACCAGTTAAAGCGTCAACGAGCCGTGATTTTCCAGGCGCGGTGGATCTTGGTATTGCGGGCGAAATCCGGATCAATGGTCTGCGCACTGATTTCCTCGACCGCATAACGCTCGGCGAGGTTTTCCTCCAACTGGAACTTGCGGAAGTTGTTGGAGAAATACAGCACGCCACCCGGTGCCAGCCGCGCCATCGCCAAGTCGATCAACTGCACCTGATCGCGCTGTACGTCGAAGATGCCTTCCATGCGCTTGGAGTTGGAGAACGTCGGCGGGTCGATGAAGATCAGGTCGTATTCGTCACGGCTGCTTTCCAGCCACGACATCACATCACCCTGCTCCAGACGGTTCTTGTCCGAGAAGCCGTTCAACGACAAGTTGCGCCGCGCCCAGTCCAGATAGGTTTTCGACAGGTCGACGCTGGTAGTGCTGCGCGCGCCGCCCTTGGCCGCGTGCACGCTGGCGGTCGCGGTGTAGCAGAACAGATTGAGGAAGCGTTTGCCGGCCGCCTCTTTCTGAATGCGCATGCGCATCGGCCGGTGATCGAGGAACAGGCCGGTGTCGAGGTAATCGGTGAGGTTGACCAGCAGCTTCACGCCACCTTCATTGACCTCGACGAACTTGCCCTGCGCAGCCTGACGCTCGTACTGCTTGGTGCCGCTCTGCCGCTCGCGGCGCTTGACCACCACGCGGTTCTTGTCGACGTTCAACGCCTGCGGAATGGCCGCCAGCGCATCGAACATGCGCGCCGAGGCTTTTTCCGGGTCGATGGATTTCGGCGCGGCGTATTCCTGAACGTGCACCCAGTCGTGGTACAGGTCGATGGCCATTGCGTATTCGGGCATGTCGGCATCATAGACGCGGTAGCAATCTATGCCTTCGCGCTTGACCCACTTGCCCATCGCCTTGAGATTTTTCTGCAAGCGATTGGCAAACATCTGCCCGCCTTCGCTCAGGCGCGGCTGTTCGATCACTGGCGCCGGGGCTGGCGTCGGCTTGATCGGGTTGCCGTTCTTGTTGAACTTGCGCTCTTGCGGTTCGTCCGGGGTCTGATCGTAAGCCGCTTGCTCGCGCTCGGCCTGGCGCTGTTCCGGAGTGCGGCGTTCGCCAGTGACGAACTGATCGGGCAGAACCTTGATCAGCAGCAGCTTGCACGGCAGCGCGCCGTTCCAGAACGAATATTGTTTATGGCTGCGGATACCCATGCGTTTGCCTAGATCCGGGGCGCCGGTGAACACCGCCGCTTCCCAGTTCAGGCAGGCCTGACGCAGACGCTCGCCGAGATTCTGGTAGAGATACAGCAGGCTGGCTTCGTCACCGAGACGCTCGCCGTACGGCGGGTTGCAGATCACCAGACCTTTCTGGTTCTGGTCCGGGCGCGGCTCGAAGGTCGCCACTTCGCCCTGGTAGATCTTGATCCACTCGCTGAGGCCGGCACGTTCAACGTTGTTGCGGCCTGGCTGAATCAGTCGTGGATCGGCTTCGTAACCGCGAATCCACAGCGGCGGTTTGGCCAGACCGGCAGCGGCGCGCTCGACGGCTTCTTCGTGGAGTTTTTTCCACAGTGCCGGCACGTGACCGAGCCACGCGGTAAAGCCCCACTGCTCGCGACGCAGGTTCGGCGCCATGTCGGCAGCGATCATCCCCGCTTCGACGAGGAACGTACCGACACCGCACATCGGGTCAGCCAGTGCGCCACCTTCGGCGGCAATGCGCGGCCAGCCGGAACGAATGAGGATTGCCGCCGCGAGGTTTTCCTTCAGCGGCGCGGCGCCCTGCTGCAAGCGATAGCCGCGCTGGTGCAGGCTGTGGCCGGACAGGTCGAGGGACAGAATCGCTTCGCCGCGATCCAGTCGCAGGTGAATGCGCAGGTCCGGGTTGAGTTTGTCGATGGATGGACGATCGCCCTGTGGCGTGCGCAGTTTGTCGACGATGGCATCTTTGACTTTCAGCGCGCCGAAGTGGGTGTTGTCGATGCCCGAGCCGTGGCCGCTGAATTCGACGGCCAGGGTGCCGTCGCTGAGCATGTGATCCTGCCAGTCGATGTCGAGCACGCCGTGGTAGAGGTCTTCGGCGTCCTTCATCGGGAAACGCTTGAGCACCAGCAACACACGGTTGGCCAGACGCGACCAGAGGCACAGGCGATAAGCGGTTTCCATGGTCGCCATGCCACGCACGGCGGAGGTGTGCTCGCGCGCTTCTTCAAGGCCAAGCCCGACGGCTTCCTCGATGAGCAGGCCTTCAAGGCCTTTGGGGCAAGTGAGGAAGAGTTCGAAACGATCGGACATGGTAATTCCAGAGCCTTTGGCTAGTGGGCCGGCAACGCATTGCCGACCCGGTTTTCAATCAGGCGCTTTTCTGAAAGAGCGCCCGCGTGGCACGAAGGTGTGCCGTTCCATCCCCGCTGCTCGGGTTAAAAGAGCTTAGATGCCGGGACAGATAAAAAAGTTGGTGAAACAAAAAGACTGAAAGCGACCCTTCGTCGAATATTACCCAAGCGCAAACGTGGGTCATTCTCACTAAAGGATTAACCCCCTGAGTCAGCGGGGCGCCGATCATACCGGGGTTTGCGCAATGAACGTTGAATAAATACGCGGTTACTTATCGCCATAGCATCCTTTACGTTACGTGCTTATGACAAAACGATCATTCCCTCGGTGTGACTCATTGGTTAGAACTGAGCACAGGTTGACGTCGCAACGGCGTCAACACCTTGGCTCGCCACGCCGGCAGCGAGCCGCACGATGGCAGGTTTTTTCTGCCAGACCTCAATTGAGGTCAACGCGACACTACAGTCAACAAGTGAGGGAAACACCCTATGAGAAGACTTAAGCGTGATCCGTTGGAAAGAGCATTTTTGCGCGGATATCAATATGGCGTTGGTGGCAAATCCCGTGAGCTTTGCCCATTTACTCTACCGTCGGTACGTCAAGCCTGGATCAACGGCTGGCGAGAAGGACGCGGCGACAACTGGGACGGTATGACCGGCACTGCGGGAATCCACAGACTCAACGAACTTCACGCCGTCGGCTGACACAGGGCATTTATTCCGACACGACAATCTGAATTTGCATTGAATTAACCACGCACGTCCCTCCCGGACGGCGGGCTACGGCCCAGGGGCTCCTTCGAGGAGCCCTTTTTTATGCCTGCAAAAAGGGTTAACCGGGATCCACGTGGCGAGGGGATTTATCCCCGCTCGGCTGCGCAGCAGTCGCGAAGTCCGAATTTCAATTTACCTGGCGTATCAATGTGCAAGGCTTTGGGGCTGCTGAGCAGCCCAGCGGGGATAAATCCCCTCGCCACAAAGGCTCCGACAAGTCCTCGGCAATCCTCAGCGCAACGCGGCGATGGCGTCTACCGATTCACGAATCAGCGCCGGGCCTTTGTAGATGAAGCCCGAATAGATCTGCACCAGGCTTGCACCGGCCGTGATCTTCTCCGCCGCGTGCTTGCCCTCGGTAATCCCGCCCGCAGCAATGATCGGCAAACGCCCGGCCAATTCGCCCGCCAGCACCTTCACGGTATGGGTGCTCTTTTCACGCACCGGCGCACCCGACAGACCGCCCGCCTCGTCACCATGCTCCATGCCTTCGACGCCGACACGGCTCAGAGTCGTATTGGTGGCGATCACCGCATCCATGCCGGTTTCGATCAACGCCTGGGCGACCTGCGCAGTTTCTTCGTCGGTCATGTCCGGCGCGATCTTGATCGCCAGCGGCACATGCTTGCCGTGACGCAGAGCCAGTTCGGCGCGGCGCGTGGCCAGGTCCGCGAGCAATTGTTTGAGCGAGTCGCCGAACTGCAGGCTGCGCAGGCCCGGGGTATTCGGCGAGCTGACGTTGACCGTGATGTAACTGGCGTGGGCGTAGACCTTGTCCAGGCAGATCAGGTAATCATCCACCGCGCGCTCGACCGGGGTATCGAAGTTCTTGCCGATGTTGATGCCCAGCACGCCTGTGTATTTCGCCGCAGCGACCCGCGCCAGCAGGTTATCCACGCCAAGGTTGTTGAAGCCCATGCGGTTGATGATCGCCTCGGCTTCCGGCAGGCGGAAGATCCGTGGTTTCGGGTTACCCGGCTGCGGACGCGGGGTCACGGTGCCGATTTCGACAAAGCCGAAACCCAGTTGCGCAAAGCCGTCGATGGCCGCGCCGTTTTTGTCCAGACCTGCCGCCAGCCCTACCGGGTTCGGGAACTCCAGGCCCATGACGGTCACCGGCATTTTCGCCGGAGCCTTGCACAGCAAGCCGTTGAGGCCCAAACGTCCACCCGCGCCGATCAGATCCAGCGACAGATCGTGGGAGGTTTCCGGGGAAAGTTTGAACAACAGCTGACGGGCCAGGGTGTACATGGGCGGCAATGACTCGGGCGGCGAAAAGAGGCGGCGATTATAGCCGGGCATCGTCCCCCGGCGCGAGGCGCCTGCGCGAATCAGGCGACTGGCATATGCCTTGCACCACCCTGCTCATCAGTCTGCCGACCAATGACGGCGCGCAGGCCAGGACAATGGCGTCGTCCCCGGGTTTTGCCTGCGCAGAATCCGGGACGACGTTTTTTTTGAGGTAGCGTATGAACGAAACGTCCTTGGGGCCTCTGGCCTGGGTCAATGGCAGCGATGCGCCGGAAAAGAGCGCGATCAATCTCGGCTTCATGGCGCTGAGCGACTGCGCCTCGGTGGTGGTCGCCGCCACCCAGGGCTTCGCCCAGCCCTACGGCCTGACGCTGAACCTCAAACGTCAGGCCTCATGGGCCAACCTGCGCGACAAACTGGTCAGCGGCGAACTGGATGCCGCGCACAGCCTGTACGGACTGATTTACGCGGTGCACCTGGGCATCGGCGGCGTCGCCCCGACCGACATGGCAGTGCTGATGGGCCTGAACCAGAATGGCCAGAGCCTGAACCTGTCCCATGGTTTGCAACAGGCTGGCGTGAACAGTCCTGAAGCGCTCGATCAGCATGTGCACCAAAGCCGCGCAAAACTGACCTTCGCCCAGACCTTCCCCACCGGCACCCATGCGATGTGGCTTTATTACTGGCTGGCGAGCCAGGGCATTCATCCGTTGCAGGACGTCGACAGCGTGGTGGTGCCGCCGCCGCAAATGGTTGCGCACCTGCAAGCCGGGCGCATCGACGGCTTTTGCGTCGGCGAACCGTGGGCGGCCAGCGCCGTGCAGCAGAATCTCGGTTTCACCCTGGCGACCAGCCAGAGCATCTGGCCCGACCACCCGGAAAAAGTCCTCGGCTGCACCCGCGAATTTGTCGAGCAATACCCCAACACCGCGCGGGCGCTGGTCATGGCCATTCTTGAGGCCAGCCGCTTCATCGAAGAAAGCCCGGAAAACCGCCGCAGTACCGCGCAATTGCTCAGCGCCACCGAATACCTCGACACCCCCGCCGCCTGCATCGAGCCGCGTTTCATGGGCGACTACGCCGACGGCCTCGGCAATCGCTGGCAGGACCCGCATGCGCTGCGTTTTCACGGCGGTGGCGAGGTCAATCTGCCGTACCTCTCCGACGGCATGTGGTTCATGACCCAGTTTCGTCGCTGGGGTCTGTTGCGCGAGGATCCGGATTATCTGGCCGTAGCCCGCCAGGTTCAGCGTCTGGATCTGTATCGCGAGGCCGCCAGCGCTGTCGGTGTTGCGACTTCGTACGCAGACCTGCGCAGCAGCCAGTTGCTCGACGGCAAGGTCTGGGACGGCAGCGACCCGGCGGGTTATGCGCGCAGTTTCAAACTGCATGCCCTGAGCGACACCGCCCCCCTTCTCGCCCAGCGCTGACAGGAGACCGCGAACATGTTGCGCATTCTGCTGATCAACGACACCGCGAAAAAAGTCGGACGCCTGAAAGCGGCGCTGACCGAGGCCGGCTTCGAGGTAATCGACGAGTCCGGCCTGACCATCGACCTGCCGGCGCGCGTCGAAACGGTGCGCCCGGACGTGATCCTGATCGATACCGAGTCACCGAGCCGCGATGTCATGGAGCAAGTGGTGCTGGTCAGCCGCGACCAGCCCCGGCCGATCGTGATGTTTACCGACGAACATGACCCGGGGGTGATGCGTCAGGCGATCAAGTCCGGGGTCAGTGCCTACATCGTCGAAGGCATTCACGCACAACGGTTGCAGCCGATTCTCGACGTGGCGATGGCGCGCTTCGAGAGTGACCAGGCCTTGCGCGCGCAATTGCAGGCGCGCGATCAGCAACTGGCCGAGCGCAAGCGCATTGAACTGGCCAAGGGTTTGCTGATGAAGATGAAGGATTGCAACGAGGAAGAGGCCTACACGCTGATGCGCCGCCAGGCGATGAGCCGCCAGCAGAAGCTGATTCAGGTGGCGGAGCAGATCATTGCCATGAGTGAGTTGCTGGGCTGAAATTTTCGCTGCAAATCAAGGGCCCCTCACCCTAGCCCTCTCCCGGAGGGAGAGGGGACCGACCGCGTTGTCTTGCGCTGTCCGCCGACCTGAACGACCGAGTCGATTATGGATTCACTCGAAATCGTTCAGATCGGCAAATGATTCGGCCATCCCCCGCTCGGTTCCCTCTCCCGGAGGGAGAGGGGACCGACCGCGTTGTCTGGCGCTGTCCGCCGACCTGAACGACCGAGTCGATTATGGATTCACTCGAAATCGTTCAGATCGGCAAATGATTCGGCCATCCCCCGCTCGGTTCCCTCTCCCTCTGGGAGAGGGCTAGGGTGAGGGGCTTTTGCTTTTCAGCTGTTGGCACAAATCTCGCTAAGTAAACCGCACAGGTAACCAACGGCGGTTGCCCCACCTACGACAAAGACGTCGCTCACCCCGTTCGCCCCTCGGCGAATCAGGTAGCGGCGTTTTTGCGTTTTGGCCCCACAGAACGGGGCCGGTGGTGCGGCCGTGAGGCGCTCCACCTGCTGTGCATGACTCCTTTCGAGACTCTTTTCAGCCGAGGTGCGCGATGAATTCAAACTTCTGGAAATCCGGCCATACCCCGACCCTGTTCGCGGCCTTCCTGTATTTCGACCTGAGCTTCATGGTCTGGTACCTGCTCGGCCCGCTGGCGGTGCAGATTGCCGCCGACCTGCACCTGACCACCCAGCAGCGCGGCCTCGTCGTCGCCACGCCAATTCTCGCCGGCGCGGTGTTGCGCTTCGCCATGGGCATGCTCGCCGATCGCTTGTCGCCGAAGACCGCCGGACTGATCGGCCAGGTCATCGTCATCTGCGCGCTGTTCGGCGCCTGGAAACTCGGCATCCACAGTTATGAACAGGCGCTGATCCTCGGCCTGTTCCTCGGCATGGCCGGCGCGTCGTTTGCCGTGGCCCTGCCGCTGGCCTCGCAGTGGTATCCACCAGAACATCAAGGCAAAGCCATGGGCATCGCCGGTGCGGGGAACTCCGGCACCGTGTTCGCCGCGCTGCTGGCGCCAGTGATTGCCGCCGCGTTCGGCTGGAGCAATGTCTTCGGTTTCGCCCTGATCCCGCTGGTTCTGACCTTGGTGCTGTTCGCCCTGTTGGCAAAAAACGCCCCGCAGCGGCCAAAACCGAAAGCCATGGCCGACTACTTCAAGGCCCTCGGTGATCGCGACAGCTGGTGGTTCATGTTTTTCTACAGCGTCACCTTCGGCGGCTTCATCGGCCTGGCCAGCGCGCTGCCCGGTTACTTCAACGATCAATACGGTCTGAGCCCGGTGACCGCCGGCTATTACACCGCTGCCTGCGTGTTCGGCGGCAGCCTGATGCGGCCGCTGGGTGGCGCGCTGGCCGATCGCTTCGGCGGCATCCGCACCTTGCTGGCGATGTACACCGTCGCTGCGATCTGCATCGCAGCGGTGGGCTTCAATCTGCCAAGTTCCTACGCGGCGCTGGCGCTTTTCGTCTGCACCATGCTCGGCTTGGGCGCCGGCAACGGTGCGGTTTTCCAATTGGTGCCGCAGCGTTTTCGTCTGGAGATCGGCGTGATGACCGG
The DNA here is from genome assembly GCF_030687105.1 of Pseudomonas sp. FP1762. Classification (NCBI taxonomy): domain Bacteria; kingdom Pseudomonadati; phylum Pseudomonadota; class Gammaproteobacteria; order Pseudomonadales; family Pseudomonadaceae; genus Pseudomonas; species Pseudomonas sp. FP1762. The sequence goes on along the minus strand of NZ_CP117458.1, from coordinate 2,042,413 downwards.
GCTGATCGGCATGGCCGGCGGCATCGGCGGCTTCGCCCTCGCCGCCGGTATGGGCGCGATCAAGCAAAGCACCGGCAGCTATCAATTGGCGCTGTGGTTGTTCGCCAGCCTCGGCGTGCTGGCATGGTTTGGCCTGCACGGCGTCAAGCGTCGCTGGAGAACCACCTGGGGCTCGGCGGCGGTGACAGCGGCGCGGGTCTGAGGCTCGAATGGCCCTGCAACTGAGTTTCGCCGAAGCCAGCGCCACCGGCCCGCGCGCGGAGAATCAGGACGCCCTGCGTTCAGTGACACCGGCGCCGGCACTGGCGGTGAGCAAGGGTTATCTGTTCGCCATCGCCGACGGCGTCAGCCAGTGCGCCGATGGCGGCCTCGCCGCGCGTTCGACCTTGCAGGCCCTGGCGCTGGACTACTACGCGACGCCGGAAACCTGGAGCGTGGCCCAGGCGCTGGATCGCCTGCTGCTCGCGCAAAATCGCTGGCTGCAGGCCAACGGCGGCGGGCAACCGCTGCTGACCACGGTCAGCGCGCTGGTGATGCGTGGTCGACGCTTCACCCTCGCCCATGTCGGCGATTGCCGGGTCTATCGCTGGCACGCCGAGCGCTTGCAGCGCATCAGCGAGGATCACGTCTGGGAGCAACCGGGCATGCAACACGTGCTCAAACGTGCGCTCGGGCTCGATCAGCATCTGGTCCTGGATTTCCTCGACGGCGAACTGCGTGAGGGCGAAAGCTTCGTGCTGCTCAGCGACGGCGTCTGGTCGACCTTGGGCGATACCGCGATCGCCGCGATTCTGCGCGATCAAGTGGATCTGCACAGCGCGGCGCAAACCTTGGTCAACGCCGCGCATCTGGCCGGCAGTCAGGACAACGCCAGTGCCCTGCTGGTGCGCGTCGATGCGCTGGGCGAAGCGAGCATCGGCGATGCGCTGGTGCAATTGCAGCAATGGCCACTGCCGCCAACGCTGAAACCCGGGCAAGCGTTTGAAGGCTGGCAGGTGCAAGGCATCATCGGCCAGAGCCAGCAATCATTGCTGTATCGCGTGCTTGATGGTCAGGGCCAGTCTTGGCTGTTGAAGACCTTGCCGACGCGCCTGGCCGACGACCCGCAAGCCGGGCAGGCGCTGCTGTCCGAGGAATGGTTTCTCAAGCGCGTGGCCGGCCGGCATTTTCCGCAAATCCATGCCTGCACTCAGCGTCAGCATTTGTATTACGTGATGCGCGAATACGCCGGGACGACGCTGGCCGAAATGTTTCAACACAGCGGCCCGTTGCCACTGGCGCAGTGGCAGGACATCGCCGAGCGGCTGTTGCGCGCGGTCGGGCTGCTGCATCGACGGCAGATTCTGCACCGCGACATCAAACCGGAAAACCTGCTGCGGGGTGACGATGGCGAGCTGCGCCTGCTGGATTTCGGCTTGGCTTATTGCCCGGGACTGTCGGAGGACGCACCGTCGACCCTGCCGGGAACGCCTAGTTTCATCGCCCCGGAAGCGTTTCGCGGCGAACCACCGAGTGCGCAGCAGGATTTGTATTCTGTCGGTGTCACTCTCTATTACCTGCTCACCGGGCATTTTCCCTATGGCGAAATCGAAGCGTTCCAACGGCCCCGATTTGGCGTGCCGGTGAGTGCCAGTCGCTATCGCCCGGACCTGCCGGACTGGCTGGCGCAAAGTCTGGAACGCGGCGTCGCCGCCGATCCGCAGCAACGCTTCGAAACCGCTGAAGAGTGGCTGCTGGTGCTGGAACAGGGTGAGCGGCAAAGTTTGAGTGTGCGGCCCCGGCCTTTGTTGGAACGGGAGCCGTTGAAGGTCTGGCGGACGATGGCGCTTCTGGCATTGCTCGGGAATGTGGTGCTGCTGGTTTTGTTGTTTCACAGTTGAACCGCACCGCGCCATTCGCGAGCAGGCTCGCTCCCACAGGGAATTTGTGTCGTTCGCAGACACCTTGTGGGAGCGAGCCTGCTCGCGAAGGCATTCGGCTTCACACCGCATAACCCCAAGAATTAACGCGCCACGAACGAGCAACACGCCTCGATTCGGTGCAAAAAAATCTCCTGTCACAACCCCAATCCCCAATAAATCCGCGTCCCCCCGAGTTGGCACAACCACTGCATTACCCTTTTCACCATACATAAAGCCCAACCTTCAACGACGAAGGCTGCGCTTCCCGAGAGAACGGGACCAGGACAAAGGCGTCCTCGCTAGGCAACTAGCGGGACGCCTTTTTTTGTTTGCGCAAAATTTGTCGAGCAAGGCCCGACGGCCCACCAGAGGCCAGCCGCAGCTCCCGGAGAACCTGATGAAAAAACTCAAACTGGTGATGATCGGCAATGGCATGGCCGGGGTGCGTACCCTGGAAGAACTGCTCAAGCTGAGCGACGAGCTCTACGACATCACCGTCTTCGGCGCCGAACCGCACACCAACTACAACCGCATCCTGCTGTCGCCGGTGCTAGCCGGTGAGCAGACCTTCGAAGAGATCGTGCTCAACGACCTCGACTGGTACCTGGAAAACAACATCAAATTGCTGCTCAACCGCAAAGTGGTGGAGATCGACCGGGTCAAACGCCGAGTGATTGCCGAGGACGGCACCGAGGCCGAGTACGATCGCCTGCTGATCGCCACCGGCTCGACCCCGTTCATCCTGCCAATCCCCGGCAACACTTTGCAGGGCGTGATCGGTTACCGCGACATCGCCGACACCCAGGCCATGATCGACACCGCCAGGACCCACAAGCACGCCGTGGTCATCGGCGGCGGTCTGCTCGGCCTCGAAGCGGCCAACGGCCTGATGCTGCGCGGCATGCACGTGACCGTGGTGCACCTCGGCGAATGGCTGCTGGAGCGGCAACTGGACAAGACCAGCGGCCAGCTTCTGCAATCGGCGCTGGAATCCCGTGGCCTGCATTTTCGCCTGTGCGAACAGACCCAAGCCCTGCACGACGCCGGCAATGGCCGGGTCGGCTCGGTGCAGTTCAAGAACGGCGACATCATCCCTGCCGATCTGGTGGTGATGGCCGCCGGCATCCGTCCCAACACTGAACTGGCAGAAAAGGCCGGCATTCCGTGCAATCGCGGGATTCTGGTCAATGACACCCTGCAAACCTACGACCCGCGCATCTACGCAATCGGCGAATGCGCCAGCCATCGCGGCATCGCCTACGGTCTGGTCGCGCCGCTGTTCGAACAAGCCAAGGTCTGCGCCAATCACCTCGCGCAACTGGGTTTCGCTCGCTATCAGGGTTCAGTGACCTCGACCAAATTGAAAGTCACCGGCATCGACCTGTTCTCCGCCGGCGATTTCATGGGCGGCGAAGGCACCGAGACCATCACCCTCTCCGACCCGATCGGCGGCGTGTACAAAAAACTGGTGATCAAGGATGACGTGCTGGTCGGCGCCTGTCTGTACGGCGATACGGCAGATGGCGGTTGGTATTTCCGGCAGATTCGTGAGAATCACGCCATCGGCGAAATCCGCGATCACCTCATGTTCGGCGAAAACGCCTTAGGCGACGTAGGACATCAGGGCCAGGACAAAGCCATGGTCATGGCCGACAGCGCCGAAGTCTGCGGCTGCAACGGTGTGTGCAAGGGCACCATCGTCAAGGCGATTCAGGAACACGGCCTGTTCAGCGTCGATGAAGTGAAGAAACACACCAAGGCTGCGAGCTCCTGCGGCTCCTGCGCCGGGCTGGTCGAGCAGATCCTGATTAACACCGTCGGTGGCGCGGCGGACGTCAAACCGAAAAGCGAAAAAGCCATCTGCGGTTGCAGCGACCTCAACCACGGGCAGATTCGTCAGGCGATCCGTCAGGAACACCTGCTGACCATCGCCGAGACCATGAGTTACCTGAACTGGCGCACACCCAATGGCTGCGCGACCTGTCGCCCGGCGCTCAACTACTACCTGATTTCCACCTGGCCGGGCGAAGCCAAGGACGATCCGCAATCGCGCCTGATCAACGAACGCGCCCACGCCAACATCCAGAAGGACGGCACCTATTCGGTGGTGCCGCGCATGTGGGGCGGCGTCACCAACCCATCGGAACTGCGGCGGATTGCCGATGTGGCCGACAAGTACAACGTGCCGATGGTCAAGGTCACCGGCGGTCAGCGCATCGACTTGCTGGGGATCAAGAAACAGGATCTGCCCGGCGTCTGGAAAGACCTCGACATGCCGTCCGGCCACGCCTACGGCAAATCCATCCGCACGGTGAAAACCTGCGTTGGCAGCGAGTTCTGCCGTTTCGGCACGCAGAACTCGACGCAACTGGGCATCGAGCTCGAGCACGACCTGTTCAACATGTGGTCGCCGCACAAGGTGAAGCTGGCGGTGTCCGGTTGCCCACGCAACTGCTCGGAAGCGGGCATCAAGGACGTAGGAATTATCGGCGTCGACTCCGGCTGGGAGATGTACATCGGTGGCAACGGCGGGATCAAGACCGAAGTCGCCGAGTTCTTCGTCAAGCTCAAGACCGCCGAAGAAGTCCGCGAATACAACGGCGCATTCCTGCAGCTCTACCGCGAAGAAGCCTTCTACCTTGAGCGCACCGTGCATTACCTGCAACGGGTCGGCATGGAGCACATCAAGAAGAACGTGCTCGAAGACGCCGAGCGGCGCAAGGCCCTGAACGAGCGCCTGCAATTCTCCCTGTCGTTCGAACAGGACCCATGGAAAGAGCGCCTGGCGCAGCCGCAACTGAAGAAAGAATTCGACGTGATCCCCGTGAAAAACCTGGAGGTGCCGGCATGAACTGGCTCGACATCTGTGCGCTGGAAGAGATCAACGCCCTCGGTTCGCGGATCATTGCCGGGCCGAAAGGAGACATCGCGATTTTTCGTACAAGCGACGACGAGGTTTTCGCCCTCGATGATCGCTGCCCGCACAAGGGCGGCCCGCTGTCGCAAGGTCTGATCTATGGCAAGCGCGTGGCCTGCCCGCTGCATAACTGGCAGATCGACCTCGAAACCGGCGAAGCCCAGGCGCCGGACATCGGCTGTGCGCACCATCATCCGGCGCGGGTCGAGAATGGCCGGGTGCAACTGGCCCTGCGGGACGCCATCTGATGAACCGCCAGACGACCGCCTCGACCTGCTGTTACTGCGGGGTCGGCTGCGGCGTACTGATCGAGCATGACGGCGAGCGCATCCTCGGCGTCAGCGGCGATCCGGCGCACCCGGCCAACTTCGGCAAACTGTGCAGCAAAGGCTCGACGCTGCACCTGACCGGCGACCTCGCCGCCCGCGCCTTGTACCCGGAACTGCGCCTGGGCAAAGGCCTGGCGCGCAGCCGTACTGACTGGGATACCGCCCTCGACCACGCGACCAACGTGTTCGCCGAAACCATCGCCGAGCACGGCCCGGACAGCGTGGCGTTCTACATCTCCGGACAGTTGCTCACCGAGGACTACTACGCCTTCAACAAGCTCGCGCGGGCGCTGGTCGGCACCAACAACATCGACAGCAATTCGCGGCTGTGCATGTCCTCGGCGGTGGTCGGCTACAAACGCAGCCTCGGCGCCGACGCGCCGCCGTGCAGTTACGAAGACCTGGAGCTGAGCGACTGCGTGATGATCGTCGGCAGTAACATGGCCTACGCCCATCCGGTACTTTTCCGTCGGCTGGAGGAAGCCAAATCCCGTCGCCCGCAGATGAAAGTCATCGTGATCGACCCGCGTCGCACCGACACCTGCGATTTGGCTGACCTGCACCTGGCGATTCTTCCGGGCACCGATGTCGCTTTGTTCCATGGGATTTTGCATCTGCTGTTGTGGGAAGACTGGATTGATCGCGATTTCATCAAGGCGCACACCGAAGGCCTCGCCGAACTCAAAACCCTGGTGCGCGATTACACCCCGCAAATGGTTTCGCAACTGTGCGGCATCAGCATCGAGCAACTGCAGCAATGCGCAGAATGGGTCGGCACTGCGCCGAGCTTCCTGTCGCTGTGGTGCATGGGCCTGAATCAGTCTACCGCCGGCAGCGCGAAAAACAGCGCGCTGATCAATCTGCACTTGGCCACCGGGCAAATTGGCCGGCCCGGCGCAGGACCTTTCTCACTTACAGGTCAGCCGAACGCCATGGGCGGACGGGAAACCGGCAGTCTGTCCAATCTGTTGCCGGGCCATCGCGATGCCGGCAATGCGGAACATCGCGCCGAGGTGGCGGCGTACTGGGGCGTCGAGAGCTTGCCCGAGGCGCCGGGCCTGAGCGCCATCGAACTGTTCGAAAACCTGCGCAGCGGCAAAATCAAAGCACTGTGGATCGCCTGTACCAACCCGGCGCAATCGATGCCAGACCAGAGCGCAGTCCGCGCAGCGCTTGAGGCCTGCCCTTTTGTGGTGTTGCAGGAAGCCTTTCGCACCACCGAAACCGCTGCATTTGCCGACCTGCTGTTACCCGCCGCCAGTTGGGGCGAGAAAGAAGGTTCGGTGACCAACTCCGAACGGCGCATTTCCCACGTGCGCAAAGCGGTTGTCGCACCGGGCGAAGCGCGGCCGGACTGGGCCATCACGGTGGATTTCGCACAGCGTCTGGAGAAACGTCTGCGTCCTCGGCAGCCAAGTCTGTTCGCTTTCGATCAGCCTTCGCAGTTGTTTGATGAATTCAAACTGCTGACCCAAGGGCGAGACCTGGATCTGTGCGGAATCAGTCATGCCTTGATCGACGAGATCGGCCCGCAGCAATGGCCCTTCCCTGCCGGCGCCCGCCAAGGCACGCCACGACTCTACGAAGACGGCGTCTTTCCTACGGCCAGCGGCCGCGCGCAGTTCATTGCCGATCCGTACCGCGCCGCCAAGGAACAACGCGACGCGCGCTTCCCGCTGACTTTGATCACCGGTCGCCTGCGTGACCAGTGGCACGGCATGAGCCGCACCGGCACCGCCGCGCAATTGTTCGGCCACGTCAGCGAAGCCGTGCTGAGCCTGCACCCTGACGAAATGCGGCGGCACCGCTTGCAGCCCGGTGATCTGGTCAATCTGAAAAGCCGCCGTGGCGCGGTGATTGTTGCGGTCGGCAGCGACGACAGCGTGCGTCCGGGCCAGGCGTTTCTGCCGATGCACTGGGGCGATCGCTATCTCAAGGGCGGCGTCAACACGCTGACCTTGCCGGCGTTTGATCCGCTGTCCAAACAACCGGAGCTCAAGCACAGCGGCGTGCGTCTGGAGGCAGTCAACCTGCCGTGGCAACTGTTCGCCTTGATCGAGGGTGATGTTCAGCGGCATTTCGAGACGCTACGACCGCTGTGCGAGGCGTTTTCCTACGTCAGCCTCAGCCTTGTCGGGCGTGAGCGGCCAGCGTTGCTGATACGTGCTGCACACGCTGAGGCGCCCGATCCACAGCTGCTGGGCGAGATCGACCAGTGCCTCTCGCTGCTGGATGGCCCGGTTCTGGCCTATGACGATCCGCGTCGCGCCATTGGCAAGCGGGTGCGTATCGAAAACGGCCGTATCACTGCGATTCGCCTCGCCGGCGAAACCCTGGCGCAACACTGGCTGCAAAGCCTGTGGCTGGAGGGCCGTGCTGACCAACAACTGCGGCGCTGGCTGCTCGCGCCGATGAGCGCGCCGCCGGGCGCTGTCGGCGCCATTGCGAGCGACAAGACCTTGTGCAATTGCGAAAACGTCAGCCTCAACGCAGTCTGCGCCGGCATTCGCCAGGGACTGGATCTGCAAGGCCTGAAAAACAATCTCCGATGCGGTACGCAATGCGGTTCCTGCGTGCCGGAAATCAAGCGTCTGCTGGCTGCCGAAGCGCGGCCGGTCGCGGTCATTTAACGAGGACAACACCATGAATGCGAAAGTCTGGCTGGTGGGCGCAGGCCCTGGCGATCCGGAGTTGTTGACGCTCAAAGCGGTGCGGGCGTTGCGCGAGGCCGATGTGGTGATGATCGATGATCTGGTCAACGACGCCGTGCTGGAACACTGCCCGACTGCGCGGGTTATTCCCGTTGGCAAGCGCGGCGGCTGCCGTTCGACGCCACAGGCATTCATTCATCGGCTGATGCTGCGTTATTCACGCCAGGGCAAATGCGTAGTGCGCCTGAAGGGCGGCGATCCGTGCATTTTCGGCCGCGGTGGCGAAGAAGCGCAGTGGTTGCGCGAGCGCGGGGTTGAAGTGGAATTGGTCAATGGCATTACCGCCGGGCTGGCCGGGGCGACGCAGTGCGATATTCCGCTGACGTTGCGGGGCGTGGCGCGCGGAGTAACGTTGGTGACTGCGCACACCCAGGATGACAGCCAGTTGAACTGGCAGGCGCTGGCGCAAGGCGGGACGACGCTGGTGGTTTACATGGGCGTGGCCAAGCTGGGCGAGATTCGTGATCAGCTGCTCGCCGGAGGGATGGCGGCGGATACGCCAGTGGCAATGATCGAAAACGCTTCTTTGGCGCATCAGCGTGAATGTCGCAGTGACCTGAGTGCGATGGCTGAGGATGCCTCGGCGTTTGAATTGAAGAGCCCGGCGATTCTGGTGATTGGCGCGGTGGCGGCCGTTGCTCAAGAGCAAAAGATCGCAGCCTTCGGTAGCTGCGGGACGGCGTTCAACGCGCAGGCGCGTTAAGCGGCGAAGCCAAATCGCAGACAAAGAAAAGCCCGGCCTGAGCCGGGCTTTTCCATCAGCGGCAGCTAATTACTTAGCTTGAGCTTCAACCTGCGCTTCTACGCGACGGTTTACAGCGCGGCCAGCTTCAGTTTTGTTGTCAGCAACTGGGCGGGATTCGCCGTAGCCAACAGACTGAACGCGGGACGATTCAACACCGTACTGGTTGGTCAGAACTTGCTTAACGGCGTTTGCACGACGCTCGGACAGTTTCTGGTTGTAAGCGTCAGGACCGACGGAGTCAGTGTGACCTTCAACAGTAGTGGTGGTGGATGGGTACTGCTTCATGAAGTCAGCCAGGTTTTTGATGTCGCCGTAGCTGTTAGGCTTGACTACCGACTTGTCGAAGTCGAATTTCACGTCCAGCTCAACACGAACAACTTCAGCAACTGCTGGGCAGCCATCAGCGTCAACGGTTACGTTGGCTGGGGTGTCCGGGCACTTGTCAACGTTGTCGCAAACGCCATCGTTGTCGCTGTCGGAGCAGACTTCAGCAGGTGCTGGAACTGGAGCAGCAGCTGGCTTGGAGCCGCCACCGAAGTTCACACCGATACCGACGCTAGGAGCCCACTCGGTGTCGCCCTGGTCGATGTTGTACTGAGCTTCAACGCCGGCACGGGCGTAGAAGTTCTCGGTGAAGTACAGCTTGGCACCGCCGCCAACGTTGGCGAAGGTGGAACGGTTACGACCGTTCGAACCGTTCTGGTCGATGCTCTGGTCAGAGAAACCGGCCGAAACGTATGGACGAATCATGTCGCCTGGGTTGTTGAAGTGGTACAGAGCGTCCAGAGCGGTGTTAGCGCCTTTGACGTTCTTGCCATCGTCGGCACGAACGTTGTGCACTTCGTCGTAGCCCAGACGCAGTTCAACGTCGTCGGTCAGGAAGTAACCGATCGAACCGCCGAACAGGTTGCCGTTGTTCTTGAAGTTACGAGCGCTGTCGAATTGTTCTTTCTTAGCGAAGCCTTCGATTTCAACTGCGCCTTGGCCTTGTGCCAGAGCGCCGAACGAAGTGGCGGCAATCAGAGAACCAATGGCCAAGCCCAAGGTGTTTTTCAGTTTCATCCGTTAAATCCCCATCTGGTGATTGTGAAGCAGTCCCGCAAACCGGGGGACAACTCGGCGGCAAGTCTATCAGAACTTGCCTACACGTAAGAGATATTTGCGCTGAACTAAGTTTCAGCAATGCCTGCAAATTTCTCACGCAATTTATCTAGAGCGCGTTTGTAACGCATTTTTGTCGCACTCAAACCCATGTGCATGATGTCTGCGATCTCCTGAAACTCCAGCTCTGCGACAAATCGTAGCACCAGAATTTCGCGGTCAATCGGATTCACATACACCAGCCAGCGATCAAGCCCACCCTTCTCCTCCGGCTTCGGCGCCTTTTCTTCAGACGCTTCTTCAAGAGGGTCCAGACTGAGAGCGTCCATCAAGCGACGCTTACGCCGTTCCTTCCGATACTGCGTGATGCATTCGTTGTAAGTGATGCTGTAAAGCCAGGTTTTGAACTTCGATTTCCCCTCGAAGTTCTTCAGGCCGTACAGCACCTTCAGCATCACTTCCTGACAGACATCGTCTGCGTCGCGATCGTTCCCAAGATATCTCGCGCAGACGTTAAATAATGTTCGCTGGTAACGCCGCATCAACTCTTCGTAGGCGCGCGTTACGTGAAACAGCTCGGTATGCGAGCGCGCGACCAACTCCTCATCAGAGAGCTCGCGGGGGTCGTAGCGCGTGGATAGCGGTTGGGCTTTATTCAAAACAAGTCGTGCCGACAGTCAGGTCAATGTCCGCCACAACCAGCCTCGGCTGGCATTTTGCGGCGGCATACATTAGCAGGGTTTGCCGGTTTAGCGGCTACTCACATGCTGTTCCAGCAGGATCCGATTGGAGAGAGAGACTAGCTCACCCTCATCGGTCAGCAATGTGGTTTTAACCGTGCCGATCTCTTCGATCTGGCCTTCGACCTCGCCAACACGCACTTGTTGCCCAACCTCGTACAGCTCACGCACATAGATTCCCGCAAGAATCTGACCGGCGATTTCCCGGCTTCCCAAACCCATGGCCAGCGCAACTGCCAGACCAACGGTAATCAATACGATGACAATCACATGGTTCAGCAGGTCGGTCTTGACCTCGAGCTGGCTGATCGCCACCGAGATGCTGATGATGATCACCAGCCCCTGCGCGATCCGTCCCAACCCGGAAGCGTAGTCCAGGCCTACGCCTTCTGCTGCGCCGCGCACCAGCCCGTTAGCCAGTTGCGCCAGCAGGACACCGACCAGCAACACCAGCGCGGCGCCGAATACTTTCGGCAGATACAACGCCAGCATGTCCAGCGTAGCTGAAACTCGCTCAAGGCCAAGGGATTCTGCTGCGGAAACCAGAAAAATCAGCAGAACGAACCAGTAGACGATTTTACCGATCAGCGTCGAGATCGGCACTTGCAGCCCGGCGCGCGACATCAGCTTGGTCAGCCCGGTGCCGCCCATCAGACGATCAAGGCCGAGTTTGGCGAGCAATTTGGAGAGCAAGGTGTCGAGCAGCTTGGCCACGACGAAACCCAACAGCAGCACAACCAGTGCGCCGAACAGGTTCGGAATGAAATTAGCGACTTTGGTCCACAACGCAGTCATTGCAGTGACGAGGCTCTGAGTCCAGAGATCAAGTTCCATATTCAATCAGCCTTATCAGCAGTGCGAGCAGTGGTTTTACGAAGACGGGAAACCGGCGAGACATGCGCCGAGCCATTGTTCAGGGCGATCATCAGCGCGGGCAGCCAGCGGCCCAGCAGGCTGAACAGATCACCGGCGCCAACCTGGCGGTTGGCGGTTTTGAGTACGCGGCCCAGGCAGGCATCGTCGTCGCGGCTGGACGGCGAAGCGTTGAGCATGTCGCGCAAAGACTGTTCAAACGGATCGTGCATACGCACCTCTCGTGATGTCTGTGAAAGACGCGGGCAGTTTTACTCGGGTCACATGCGCCATGTTCACACCCAGCGCAATCGACGGAACAACCACCACTGACCGAACGCCAGGGCGAGTACCGTCAGGCAGGCAATCAGGAAACCATACGGGCTTTCGGCAAACGGAATACCGCCGACATTTATCCCGAGCAGACCGGTGATGAAACTCATCGGCAAAAAGATGCAGGTAATGATGCCGAAGCGGTACATGGTGCGATTCATGTGCACGCTCAAACGCCGATCTTCGGCCTCCAGCACAAGCCCCACGCGCTCTCGGGTCAATTCGAGCTCTTCCAGATAGCGGGTGAGGCTGTTGTTCAATTCGTTCCAGTAGTCGGCGTCGTCTTCGACGAACCACGGCAATTTTATCCGGGTCAGCTGTCCGAAAATATCCCGCTGTGGCGCAAGAAAACGCTTCAGCCCGGCCGCTCTGCGGCGGATGTGCAAAATCGCCCCGTGCTCGGGCGTATACCGTTCGTCGGCGTCGAGTTTTTCTTCCTCTTCATCGACCACTTCCGACAGGCACGTGACCAGATCCTGCACTTTATTGGTGAGGAACTGCGCCAGATACAGCATCAATTCAGAAGACGTTTTCGGCCCTTTGCCCTCCCCCAGCAGCGCCAGCAACTCATCTGTAGCGCGCAACGGACGCAAGCGCAGGGAAATCACGCGCTGAGCGGAGGCAAAAATCCGCACCGAGACCATGTCTTCCGGCTCGGCGCCCGGGTTGAGATTGACCCCGCGCAGAAACAGCAGCAGCTCGGAGTCGGGCAATGGCAACAGACGCGGGCGGGTGTTCTCTTCCAGCAGCAGATCGCAGGTGAATTCGTTGAGCCCGCTGGATTTGCGCAGCCAGGTTTGGGTCTGCGGATGGCTGCGATCCCAGTGCAGCCACAGGCTTTCATGGGCCTGCAACTGCAAATCGTCGAGCTCAGTCCGGGCTATCGAACGCGCACCGCCCTTGCCGTCCAGTACCAGGGCATGTACCAGCCCCCATTGCGCGTTTTCTTCCTCGAACATCCGCATCCCTTGTCGAAAACCTTATTCAGGCATTTTCAGCGGAGTCGGCGAAACGATCACGCCGTTGTTGTCCGCATAAATGTACTGGCCAGGGTGAAACGTCACACCGGCGAAAGTCACCGGGACGTTGAGGTCGCCAATGCCGCGCTTGTCGGTTTTCATCGGGTGACTGGCCAGCGCCTGCACGCCGAGATCGGTCTGGGCAATGACGTCGACGTCACGGATGCAACCGTAGATCACCAGCCCTTCCCAGCCGTTCTGCGCGGCCTTGGCGGCGATCATGTCGCCCAGCAGGGCGCGGCGCAGCGAACCGCCGCCATCAACCACCAGCACTTTGCCTTTGCCGTTGAGTTCGGCTTGCTCCTTGACCAGCGAATTGTCTTCGAAGCACTTGATGGTCACGATTTCGCCGCCGAAGGAATCCCGGCCGCCGAAATTGCTGAACATCGGTTCCAGCACCTGCACCAGCTCCGGGTAGGCGTCGCACAGGTCAGGCGTAAGGTAATGTTCCATCGAAAAACTCCTGTAACAAGGAAGACGATCAAGGGATGCCGCATTCTGATGAGACGAGTTCCGGCGGTCGCTGTTTACCTTAGTCCATGCCATGGTCGCTGACGCAACCTGAACAAACCCTGAAACGTAATAGCTAAACAGTCACGAAATATGACCAGAACCGCACAATGCGTCATATCTTAGCCGCAAGCCAGGCTGAACGGAACGCCCCTCACACTGCGGAGGCCAGATTCGCTGGCTGCGCAAGCAACGGTGTCTGCTGATCCTTCAACCAGCGCGCCACCAGCGGCCACACTTCAGCCTGCGCAGCTTTGCTCACCAGCATTTCGACATGGCCGAAATTATCCGAGAAGCCCTGCTCGCGGCCCAGGTTGATGAACTGCTTGCACTCTGAGCCGATCTGCTCGAACAGCTTGCGGCAGGCCCACGCCGGATCCTGATGATCGCCCGCTGCCGTCACCGCCAGCACCGGTACCTGAACCTCGGCAAGTCCGGCCCACCAGTCCTTGTCCTTGTCGCCGAAGCGACCGAACAAGCCGTACCAGCGCATGCTTTCGATGGCCAGGCCGATCGGTTCGTCTTCCGGACCGCGTTTGAGGCGTGAGCCGGACAACTGCGCGAAACGCTTGAGAATAAAGCGCCCGCCCCACTCCACCGGTGGAATCTTCAGTGGCCAATAGGTGCGGCTGACCTGGGTGCCGAAAAACGCCGCCGAGGCCACGGCCGGTTCGCCGAGATACTCGCCGCCGAGCGCTGCTGCCAGGGTGATGCCGCCCAGCGAATGGCCGATCCAGTGCGGGATCTGTCCGCTTTGCTCACGCACGAACGCGGCAATCGCCGGCAGATCGTAACGGGCATAATCGGCCACGCGGTTGCGCCGATAGTCTTCGTTGCGCTGGGACAGGCCGTGACCGCGCATTTCCGGAATCCACACGTCGAAGCCCAGCCGCGTCAGATACGCGCCGAGCCCGAGGCCTTTGGGGGAAAACCAGAAGCGCCGATTGGAAAAGCTGCCGTGCAACAGAATCACCGGCACGCCGCGTGGCGCCGTGTCATCGGCCATGCCCAGGCGGGTGACGGCGATCTCTACGGACCAGTCCGGGCTGTTGCCGGGTTTCAATCGATAGACGTCTTCGCTCAGATCGCCGCGCCGCTCGGCGCTGATCAGCGCGACAGGAAACAGGTTGCTGCTGCTTTGCATAATGCTCTTGCACAAAAAAGGGCGGCATCCGATGGAGCCCGCCCTACTTCAATCTCAAGGCCCGGCCCATGTGGGAGCGAGCCTGCTCGCGAAAGCGGTGTATCAATCAACATCCATGGTGAATGTTGCTCCGTCTTCGCGAGCAGGCTCGCTCCTACAGGGGGCGCGGCCCGTTCACATGTTGATCAAGCCTGCGCCTGACCTTCGGCGAGGAAGAACCAGGTTTCCAGCACGGTGTCCGGGTTCAGCGACACGCTCTCGATGCCCTGTTCCATCAGCCACTTGGCCAGATCCGGGTGGTCCGAAGGACCCTGACCGCAGATGCCGATGTACTTGCCAGCCTTGTTGCAGGCCTGAATGGCGTTGGCCAACAGTTTCTTCACCGCCGGATTACGTTCGTCGAACAGGTGCGCGATGATCCCCGAGTCACGGTCCAGACCCAGCGTCAGTTGGGTCAGGTCGTTGGAGCCGATCGAGAAACCGTCGAAGAATTCGAGGAATTCCTCAGCCAGAATCGCGTTGGATGGCAGCTCGCACATCATGATCACGCGTAGACCGTTCTCGCCACGCTTCAAGCCGTTCTCGGCGAGCAGATCGACCACCTGGCTGGCTTCGCCGAGAGTACGGACGAACGGCACCATGATTTCCACGTTGGTCAGGCCCATCTCGTTGCGCACGCGTTTCAGCGCGCGGCATTCGAGTTCGAAGCAGTCGCGGAACGATTCGCTGATGTAACGCGAAGCGCCACGGAAGCCCAGCATCGGGTTTTCTTCTTCCGGCTCGTAGAGCTTGCCGCCGATCAGGTTGGCGTATTCGTTGGACTTGAAGTCCGACAGACGCACGATGACTTTTTTCGGCGTGAACGCTGCAGCCAGGGTGCTGATGCCTTCCACCAGTTTGTCGACGTAGAAGTCGACGGGGTCGCTGTAACCAGCAATACGCTTGTCGACGCTGTCCTTGATTTCCTGCGGCAGACCGTCGTAGTTCAACAGCGCTTTCGGGTGCACGCCGATCATGCGGTTGATGATGAATTCCAGACGCGCCAGACCGACGCCGGCGTTCGGCAATTGGGCGAAGTCGAAGGCGCGATCCGGGTTGCCGACGTTCATCATGATCTTGAACGGCAGCTCCGGCATGGCGTCGACGGAGTTCTTCTTGATGTCGAAGCCCAGTTCGCCTTCGAAGATGTAACCGGTGTCGCCTTCGGCGCAGGATACGGTCACGCCCTGGCCATCCTTCAGCAGCTGGGTGGCGTTGCCGCAACCGACCACCGCCGGAATGCCCAGCTCACGGGCAATGATCGCCGCGTGGCAGGTACGTCCGCCACGGTTGGTGACGATGGCGCTGGCGCGCTTCATCACCGGTTCCCAGTCCGGGTCGGTCATGTCGGAAACCAGCACGTCGCCCGGCTGGACCTTGTCCATTTCCGAGACGTCTTTGATGATCCGCACTTTGCCGGCGCCGATGCGCTGGCCGATCGCCCGACCTTCCACCAGCACGGTGCCGGTTTCTTTCAGCAGGTAACGTTCCATGACGTTGGCCTGGGTGCGGCTTTTCACGGTTTCCGGACGGGCCTGCACGATGTACAGCTTGCCGTCGTCACCGTCCTTGGCCCACTCGATGTCCATCGGGCAGCCGTAGTGCTTCTCGATGATCATCGCCTGCTTGGCCAGCTCGCTGACTTCGGCGTCGGTCAGGCAGAAACGCGCGCGTTCGGCCTTGTCGACATCGACGGTTTTGACCGAACGACCGGCCTTGGCCTCGTCGCCGTAGATCATCTTGATGGCTTTGCTGCCCAGGTTGCGACGCAGGATCGCCGGACGACCGGCCTCCAGCGTGCCTTTGTGTACGTAGAACTCATCCGGGTTGACCGCGCCTTGTACGACGGTTTCACCCAGGCCGTAGGCGCCGGTGATGAATACCACGTCACGGAAACCGGATTCGGTATCGAGGGTGAACATCACGCCGGCGGTGCCGGTTTCCGAGCGCACCATGCGCTGCACGCCAGCCGACAGGGCGACCAGTTTGTGGTCGAAGCCCTGGTGCACGCGGTAGGAAATCGCACGGTCGTTGAACAGCGAAGCGAACACCTCTTTGGCGGCGCGGATTACGTTTTCCACGCCACGGATGTTCAGGAAGGTTTCCTGCTGACCGGCGAACGAGGCGTCCGGCAGGTCTTCGGCGGTAGCAGAAGAACGCACGGCCACGGCTACGTCAGGGTTGCCCGCCGACAGCGCGGCGAACGCGGTGCGGATCTCGGTGTTAAGTTTTTCCGGGAATTCGGCGTCCATGATCCATTGGCGGATCTGCGCGCCGGTCTTGGCCAGGGCATTGACGTCGTCGACGTCAAGCGCGTCGAGGGCCTTGTGGATCTGCTCGTTCAGGCCGCTCAGTTCGAGGAAGTCACGATAGGCCTGAGCCGTCGTGGCGAAGCCGCCGGGGACCGAAACACCGGCGCCTGCCAGGTTACTGATCATCTCGCCCAGGGATGCGTTCTTGCCCCCCACATGCTCAACATCGTGTTTGCCGAGCTTATCGAGGGAAACTACGTACTCTACCAAGGTGATCTCTCCACTAACTGTGTTGGAAAAGCTCAGAAACCGGCGGCCCGGGGGAGCCTTGGCCGGTTGTATGGCCTGGACCTGGAAAATAAGTGAGAATGCGGGCCAATGGCGGCCGGCAAATCGCGCCTATCATATCCAAGATTCGTTACTAGCTTAAGGCCCAAGGTGCAAATGAAACGATCTGCTTTCTTCATCTCCGATGGCACCGGCATTACCGCCGAAACCCTGGGTCAAAGCCTGCTGGCGCAGTTCGAAAACATTACCTTCAGCAAATTCACGCGGCCCTACATCGACAGCGTGGAAAAAGCGCGGGCCATGGTACAACAAATCAACAAAGCCGCTGAAACCGACGGCTTTCGGCCGATCATCTTCGACACCATCGTCAATCAGGACATTCGTGAGATTCTCGCAACGTCCAATGGTTTCATGATCGACATTTTCTCGACCTTCCTCGCGCCGCTCGAACAGGAGCTCACCGAGCACTCTTCCTACACCGTCGGCAAGTCCCATTCCATCGGGCACAACTCCAATTACATGGAGCGCATCGAGGCGGTGAACTTCGCCCTCGACAACGATGACGGCGCGCGCACCCACTATTACGACAAAGCCGATCTGATACTAGTGGGCGTGTCGCGATGCGGCAAAACGCCGACGTGTCTGTACATGGCCATGCAGTTCGGTATCCGCGCGGCCAACTATCCGCTGACCGAAGACGACATGGAGCGCCTGACCCTGCCGACGGCCCTGCGCGCCCATCAGCACAAGCTGTTCGGCCTGACCATCGACCCGGACCGCTTGACCGCGATCCGCAACGAGCGCAAGCCCAACAGCCGTTATTCGAGCTACGCCCAGTGCGAATTCGAAGTGCGCGAAGTGGAGAACCTGTTCCGCCGCGAGAACATTCCGCACATCAATTCCACGCATTTCTCGGTGGAAGAGATTTCGGCGAAGATTCTGGTGGAGAAAGGGGTTGAGCGGCGGTTCAAGTAGGTTTGCGGTGCCTGATCTGACGCTATCGCGGGCAAGCCCGCTCCCACAGGTTCTGAAGGTGTTCACAATTTCTGTGTTCATCACCATTCCCTGTGGGAGCGGGCTTGCCCGCGAAGAACGATAACGCGGTCCGTCAGATCACAAACAGGTCGATGAATCGATTCACCGCTGTGGCTTCCAGCCGCGCCTGATCCTCACAGAGCGCAAATATCTCAGCGCAACGCTGCCCGGCAAACCGCGTGGCCAGGTTGGCCTTGAACTTGTCCTCCAGCAACGGAATACCTTCGGCGCGGCGGCGGCGATGGCCGATCGGGTACTCCACCACGACGTCCTCGGTGCTGCTGCCGTCCTTGAAAAACACCTGCACGGCATTGGCAATCGAGCGTTTGTCGGGCTCAAGGTATTCGCGGGTGAAGCGCGGTTCTTCAACGATGAGCATTTTTTCGCGCAGCACATCGATGATCGGATGCGCCTTGTGGAAGTCGTCTTCGTAGTGCTCCGCCACCAGATTGCCGAATGCCAGCGGCACGGCGGTCATATATTGCAGGCAGTGGTCGCGGTCGGCTGCGTTGGCCAGCGGGCCGACCTTGGAAATTATGCGGATCGCCGATTCATGGGTGGTGATGACAATGCGGTCGATCTCGTGCAGGCGATTGCGCACCTGCGGATGCAGGGTCACCGCCGCCTCGCACGCCGTCTGCGCATGGAATTCGGCGGGGAAACTGATCTTGAACAGCACGTTTTCCATCACGTAACTGCCGAACGGCCGGGAGAAGCTGAAAGCGCGTTTGTCCGCGGGTTTCAGCGCCAGATCGTTGTTGGTGTGGCTGAACGAAACGTCATAGAAGCCCCACTGCTTCGCGCTCAAAACGCCGGGAATGCCCATCTCACCGCGCATGGCGATGTCGGCCAGACGCACGCCACGACTCGCCGCATCCCCCGCCGCCCAGGATTTGCGCGAGCCGGCATTGGGTGCGTGGCGATAGGTGCGCAGCGCCTGACCGTCGGCGAAGGCATGGGACAGCGCCGACAGCATCTGCTCGCGATTGGCACCCATCAGTCTGGCGCTGACGGCGGTCGAGGCGACTTTCACCAGAATGACGTGGTCGAGTCCAACCCGGTTGAAGGAGTTTTCCAGAGCGATCACGCCTTGAATCTCGTGGGCCATGATCATCGCTTCCAGCACATCACGAACCGTCAGCGGCGCCTCACCGTGGGCGACGCGTTTCTGCGACAGGTGATCAGCAACGGCGAGGATGGCGCCGAGGTTGTCCGATGGATGCCCCCACTCAGCGGCAAGCCAGGTGTCGTTGTAATCGAGCCAGCGGACGATACAGCCGATGTCCCACGCGGCCTTGACCGGATCGAGGCGATAACTGGTGCCCGGCACTCGTGCGCCGAACGGCACCACCGTGCCCTCGACGATCGGGCCGAGGTGTTTCGTGCATTCAGGGAAACGCAGGGCCAGCAGACCGCAGCCCAGCGTGTCGATCAGGCAGTTGCGCGCGGTGTTCAGCGCCTCGGCGGATTCGGGCTTGAAGGTGAGGACGTAGTCGGCGATGTCCTGCAGGACTGCGTCGTAATCGGGACGGTTGTTCAGGTCGACGTTGGCGCTCATGTTCGATTCACTCGTAAAGTGGTTCGTTGATGGGACCTCGGTTCAGGGCTAACGATTTCTTATGATTGAAATGCAATCCACTGTGGGAGCGAGCCTGCTCGCGAAGGCTGAGTGTCAGTCAACCTTTGCATGTCTGATGCATCGCTTTCGCGAGCAGGCTCGCTCCCACAAGGATATTGCTGTCGCTTAAAAGGAATCTCCGGGCACGCGGACGTAACCTTCCATGAGCACCCGCGCACTGCGGCTCATGATGGCTTTCTTCACCACCCACTCGCCATTCTCCAGCGTCGCTTCAGCGCCCACGCGCAAAGTCCCCGACGGATGCCCGAAACGCACCGCGTTGCGTTCAATGCCTCCCGCAGCGAGATTCACCAACGTGCCGGAAATCGCTGCCGCCGTGCCGATCGCCACTGCCGCCGTGCCCATCATGGCGTGGTGCAGCTTGCCCATCGACAACGCGCGCACCAGCAGATCGACATCACCAGCGGCAATCGCTTTTCCACTCGACGCTACGTAATCCGCAGGCTTGGCGACGAACGCAACTTTCGGCGTGTGTTGCCGCTTGGCGGCTTCTTCCAGATTGGCGATCAGGCCCATGCGCAACGCACCGTAAGCACGAATCGTCTCGAACATCAGCAGCGCTTTTGGATCGCCGTTGATCGCGCCCTGGAGTTCGGTGCCGGTGTAGCCAATGTCTTCGGCGTTGACGAATATCGTCGGGATCCCGGCGTTGATCATGGTCGCCTTGAACGTGCCGACACCCGGGACCTCAAGCTCATCGACCAGATTGCCGGTGGGGAACATCGAGCCACCGCCGCCCTCTTCTTCCGCCGCCGGATCCATGAATTCAACCTGCACTTCGGCCGCCGGAAAGGTCACGCCGTCGAGTTCGAAATCACCGGTTTCCTGCACTTCGCCGTTGGTGATCGGGACGTGGGCAATGATGGTCTTGCCGATGTTGGCCTGCCACACGCGCACCACCGCCACACCGTTGTGCGGAATGCGGCTGGCGTCGACCAGACCGTTGCTGATGGCGAACGAACCGACCGCCGCCGAGAGATTGCCGCAGTTGCCGCTCCAATCGACGAACGGCTTGTCGATCGACACTTGGCCAAACAGGTAATCGACGTCGTGATCGGCACGGGTGCTTTTCGACAGGATCACGGTTTTGCTGGTGCTCGACGTTGCGCCGCCCATGCCGTCGATTTGCTTGTCGTACGGGTCGGGACTGCCGATCACCCGCAGCAGCAGCGCATCGCGTGCCGCGCCAGGTAGCTGCGCGGCTTCGGGCAGATCGGTCAGGCTGAAGAACACGCCTTTGCTGGTGCCGCCGCGCATGTAAGTCGCAGGGATTCTTATCTGTGGTGCGTGAGCCATGGTGCTCCTTACCGAAGGCATGGGACTTGAAAATCCCATGCCCACAAGTTGATTTAGACGGCTACCGCCGAGCCTTCGAGGAAGTCCTGCGCGAAGCGCTGCAACACGCCGCCGGCCTCGTAGATCGACACTTCTTCAGCGGTATCGAGACGGCAGGTCACCGGCACTTCGACACGCTCGCCATTCTTGCGATGAATCACCAGAGTCAGGTCCGCGCGCGGCTTGCGTTCGCCGATCACGTCATAGGTTTCGCTGCCATCAATGGCCAGGGTGTGGCGGTTGGTGCCAGGTTTGAATTCCAGCGGCAACACGCCCATGCCCACCAGGTTGGTGCGGTGAATGCGTTCGAAACCTTCAGCGGCAATCGCCTCGACGCCGGCCAGGCGCACGCCTTTCGCCGCCCAGTCGCGGGACGAACCCTGGCCGTAGTCAGCGCCAGCGATGATGATCAGCGGCTGCTTGCGCTGCATGTAGGTTTCGATGGCTTCCCACATGCGCATGACCTGGCCTTCCGGCTCGACACGCGCCAGCGAACCCTGCTTGACCTTGCCGTTTTCCACGACCATTTCGTTGAACAGCTTCGGATTGGCGAACGTCGCGCGCTGTGCCGTCAGGTGGTCGCCACGGTGGGTGGCGTAGGAGTTGAAGTCCTCTTCCGGCAGGCCCATTTTTGCCAGGTATTCGCCGGCGGCGCTGTCGAGCATGATCGCGTTCGACGGCGACAGGTGGTCGGTGGTGATGTTGTCCGGCAGCACCGCCAATGGGCGCATGGCCTTGAGCGGACGGGCGCCGGCCAGTGCGCCTTCCCAGTACGGCGGACGGCGGATGTAGGTGCTCATCTCGCGCCAGTCGTACAGCGGCGCGACTTTCGGCCCGGTGTCTTCATGCACGGCGAACATCGGAATATAGACCTGACGGAACTGCTCAGGCTTGACCGAAGACTTCACCACCGCATCGATTTCTTCGTCGCTCGGCCAGATGTCTTTCAGGCGAATTTCCCGACCATCGACCACGCCCAGCACATCCTTCTCGATATCGAAACGGATGGTCCCGGCGATCGCGTAGGCAACCACCAGCGGCGGCGAAGCAAGGAATGCCTGTTTGGCGTACGGGTGAATGCGGCCGTCGAAGTTGCGGTTGCCGGAAAGCACGGCGGTTGCGTACAGATCGCGGTCGATGATCTCTTGCTGGATCAGCGGATCGAGCGCGCCGGACATGCCATTGCAAGTGGTGCAGGCAAACGCGACGACGCCGAAGCCGAGCTGTTCAAGTTCAGTGGTCAGCCCCGCTTCATCGAGGTACAGCGCCACGGTTTTCGAGCCCGGCGCCAGCGAGGATTTGACCCATGGCTTGCGGGTCAGGCCGAGCTTGTTGGCATTGCGCGCCAACAGGCCGGCGGCGATGACGTTGCGCGGGTTGCTGGTGTTGGTGCAACTGGTGATCGCGGCGATGATCACCGCGCCGTCGGGCATTTGCCCCGGCACGTCATCCCACTGGCCGGAGATGCCTTTGGCCGCCAGATCGGACACCGCGACGCGGGCGTGCGGGTTGCTCGGGCCGGCCATGTTGCGCACCACCGAGGACAAATCGAAGGTCAGGCCGCGCTCGTATTGCGCACCTTTGAGGCTGTCAGCCCACAGGCCGGTGAGTTTGGCGTACTGCTCGACCAATTGAACCTGCTGGTCTTCACGACCGGTCAGTTTCAGGTAATCGATGGTCTGCTGGTCGATGTAGAACATCGCCGCCGTGGCGCCGTATTCCGGGGCCATGTTGGAAATGGTCGCGCGGTCGCCGAGGGTCAGCGCTGCTGCACCTTCACCGAAGAATTCCAGCCACGCGCCGACGACTTTCTGTTTACGCAGGTACTCGGTCAAAGCCAGGACCATGTCGGTGGCGGTGATGCCCGGTTGCAACTTGCCGGTCAGTTCGACGCCAACGCTTTCCGGCAGGCGCATCCACGACGCGCGACCGAGCATCACGCTCTCGGCTTCGAGGCCGCCGACGCCGATGGCAATCACACCCAGCGCATCGACGTGCGGCGTGTGGCTGTCGGTGCCGACGCAAGTGTCGGGGAACGCCACGCCTTCGCGCACCTGAATCACCGGGGACATTTTCTCCAGGTTGATCTGGTGCATGATGCCGTTGCCCGGCGGGATCACATCGACGTTCTTGAAGGCCTTTTTGGTCCAGTTGATGAAGTGGAAACGGTCTTCGTTGCGGCGATCTTCGATGGCGCGGTTCTTCTCGAAGGCCTGGGCATCGAAACCGCCCGCCTCGACGGCCAGCGAGTGGTCGACGATCAATTGCGTCGGCACCACCGGGTTGACCTGCGCCGGGTCACCACCCTGCAAAGCGATGGCGTCACGCAGACCGGCGAGGTCGACCAGCGCGGTCTGGCCGAGGATGTCATGGCAGACCACCCGCGCCGGGAACCACGGGAAATCGAGGTCGCGCTTGCGTTCGATCAGTTGCTTGAGCGAGTCGGTGAGCGTGGCCGGGTCGCAGCGACGCACAAGGTTTTCCGCCAGCACGCGGGAGGTGTACGGCAGGGTGTCGTAGCTGCCAGGCGCAATCGCCTCGACCGCCGCGCGGGTGTCGAAGTAATCCAGCGGCGTGCCGGGCAGGTTCTTGCGGAATTCTGTGTTCATCGGGTCAGGACTCGGGTCACGGTAATTTCAAAGGGTGAGGCCAGACACCTGAGTTGCACACCGTCCACTGTGGGAGCGAGCCTGCTCGCGAAAGCGATAGATCAGTCGACATCCTTGTTGGATGCCAGTCCGTCTTCGCGAGCAGGCTCGCTCCCACAGGGTCTAGCGGGGTTCTCTGGTTCCGGGTCAGCTCACCATTCAGCGACGTTCGATTGGCACGAACTTGCGCTGTTCGACGCCGGTGTACTCGGCGCTCGGGCGGATGATGCGGTTGTTGGCGCGTTGTTCGAACACGTGCGCGGCCCAGCCGGTCAGGCGCGAGCAGACGAAGATCGGCGTGAACAGCTTGGTCGGGATGCCCATGAAGTGGTAAGCCGAGGCGTGATAGAAGTCGGCATTCGGGAACAGTTTCTTCTGCTCCCACATGGTCTTGTCGATGGCTTCAGAGACGGGGAACAACACCTTGTCGCCGACCTCGTCCGCGAGTTTTTTCGCCCAGCCCTTGATCACCTCGTTGCGCGGGTCGCTGTCCTTATAGATCGCGTGGCCGAAGCCCATGATCTTGTCCTTGCGCTCGAGCATGCCGAGGGTGCCTTTGATCGCCTCTTCCGGCGACGAGAAGCGCTCGATCATTTCCATCGCCGCTTCGTTGGCGCCGCCGTGCAACGGGCCACGCAGCGAACCGATCGCCGCCGTCACGCACGAGTACAGATCCGACAAAGTCGAAGCGCAAACCCGCGCGGTGAAGGTCGAGGCATTGAATTCGTGTTCGGCGTAAAGGATCAGCGACACGTTCATGACTTTGACGTGCAGTTCGCTCGGTTTCTTGCCGTGCAGCAAATGCAGGAAGTGGCCGCCAATGGTCGGCTCGTCGCTGACGCAGTCGATGCGCTTGCCGTCGTGGCTGAAGCGATACCAGTAGCACATGATCGCCGGGAACGCGGCGAGCAGACGGTCGGTCTTGTCGCGCTGTTCGGAGAAGTCTTTCTCCGGTTCGATGTTGCCGAGGAACGAGCAACCGGTGCGCATGACGTCCATCGGATGCGCGTCGGCGGGAATTCGTTCGAGCACTTCTTTCAAAGCTTGCGGCAGGTCGCGCAGCTTGCTCAGTTTGGTCTGATAGTCGGCCAGTTGCGCTTTGGTCGGCAGTTCGCCGTACAGCAGCAGATACGCGACTTCTTCAAATTGCGCGTCGGCGGCCAGTTCACGCACGTCGTAGCCGCGATAGGTCAGCCCGGCTCCGGCCTGGCCCACGGTGGACAGTGCGGTTTGCCCGGCAACCTGGCCACGGAGCCCGGCGCCACTGAGTACTTTTGCTTCGGCCATTGTGTTCTCCAATCTTCTTGAATTTGTATGGGGAAACTTGTGGGAGCGAGCCTGCTCGCGAAAGCGTCGTGTCAGTCACTTTGACATTGCCTGATCCACCGCTTTCGCGAGCAGGCTCGCTCCCACAGGGTTTTGTTCAGCCTTTCTTCTGTGCAAACAACGCATCGAGCTTCTGCTCGAACGTGTGGTAATCGATACGATCGTAGAGCTCCATGCGAGTCTGCATGGTGTCGATGACATTCTGTTGCGTGCCATCGCGGCGGATCGCCGTGTAGACATTTTCCGCCGCCTTGTTCATCGCGCGGAATGCCGACAGCGGATACAGCACCAGAGAAACGTCGGCGCCGGCCAGTTGTTCGGTGGTGTACAGCGGCGTTGCGCCGAACTCGGTGATATTGGCCAGGATCGGCGCTTTCACGCGGTTGGCGAACAGCTTGTACATCTCCAGTTCAGTAATCGCTTCCGGGAAGATCATGTCAGCGCCGGCCTCGATGCACGCCGCCGCACGATCGAGTGCCGACTCCAGACCTTCCACCGCCAGTGCGTCGGTACGCGCCATGATCACGAAGCTGTCATCGGTACGGGCATCGACGGCGGCTTTGATGCGATCGACCATTTCCTGCTGGCTGACGATTTCTTTATTGGGGCGATGGCCGCAGCGCTTGGCGCCAACCTGATCCTCAATGTGAATCGCCGCCGCGCCGAACTTGATCATCGACTTGACCGTACGCGCGACGTTGAACGCCGACGAGCCGAAACCGGTGTCGACATCCACCAGCAGCGGCAGGTCGCAGACATCGGTGATGCGGCGCACGTCGGTCAGCACGTCGTCCAATCCAGTGATGCCCAGGTCCGGCACGCCCAGAGAACCTGCGGCTACACCGCCACCGGACAGGTAGATCGCCTTGAAACCGGCGCGTTTGGCCAGCAGCGCGTGGTTGGCGTTGATCGCGCCGACCACTTGCAAAGGATGCTCGCTGGCGACCGCATCGCGGAAGCGCTGGCCCGGCGTGTTCAGGTTGGAAGTCATGCATCACCTCGTTCAGTGGCTGTCTTGTTGTGGGCGCCGTCCTCGTAGTGACGGGCGATGTTGCGTTTCGAGGCGCCGATGTGGCGGCGCATCAACAATTCCGCGAGTTCGCCGTCACGGTCGGCGATGGCATCGAGAATGCGGTGGTGTTCGGCGAAGGCCTGGTGCGGGCGATTCGGCGTGGTGGAAAACTGGATGCGGTACATGCGCACCAATTGATACAGCTCGCCGCAGAGCATCTGCGTCAGCGTGCGATTGCCGCTGCCCTGGATGATCCGGTAATGAAAGTCGAAATCGCCTTCCTGCTGGTAGTAACCGACGCCGGCCTGAAACGCCGCATCGCGCTCGTGGGTTTCCAGGACCCGGCGCAGTTCGTCGATTTCCTCGACGCTCATGCGCTCGGCGGCGAGGCGGCAGGCCATGCCTTCAAGGGATTCACGGATTTCATAGAGTTCGATCAATTCGGCATGGCTGAGCGAGACCACCCGCGCACCGACGTGCGGCACGCGCACCAGCAAGCGCTGGCCTTCCAGACGATGGATCGCCTCACGCAGCGGCCCCCGGCTGATGCCATAGGTGCGCGCCAGCTCCGGCTCGGAGATCTTGCTGCCCGGGGCGATTTCGCCTTTGACGATTGCGGCCTGGATACGCCGGAAGACGTTTTCCGACAGCGTCTCGGAATCGTCGCCACTGATGACCGGGGGATCGAGTTGATCCAGCATGATTGTCGACACCTTTAAATCCAATGCGGCAAAAACTAGCCAATCTGGCCCGATGAGTCAAAGGATAAATAGGTATTGTCGACAATCGTCTAATAACCGCTGCCAATCGATCATCTATTACTGTGGGAGCGAGCCTGCTCGCGAAGGCGGCAGGTCAGTCGGCTTCTGCATCGAATGACACAGCGCATTCGCGAGCAGGCTCGCTCCCACAAGGGTGGCACCCCTTGCAGGTTTTGGGTCGGCGCAAGCGCTGGCGCCATAAAACCACCGTGCTAGAATGCCGCCCGCATTTGCGGGTCTTTTGTACGGCTTGCCATAAAAAGCTGCCAGGCACACGCGGGGGCTTGCGCACGGTTGTGCGGGCACCTGAACCGATAACGGAACGCTGCGCACCAGGATTTATGAGACTCAAGCCTTTCCCCACCTTTTTTGCTCTGTTTTGCCTGCCCGGCCTCGCCGCCGCGGGGGAAAAAACCGTGTACGGCCTCAACGAATACGCTTCGCTTGACGGCATCAATCTCGAAGTTGCGGCCAAACTCGACACCGGGGCGAAAACCGCCTCGCTGAGTGCCCGCGACATCAAACGCTTCAAACGCAACGGTGAATCCTGGGTACGTTTCTACCTGGCGATCGACACCGCGCATTCGCACCCCATCGAACGGCCGCTGGCGCGGGTCAGCAAGATCAAGCGCCGCGCCGGCGACTACGATCCGGAAGAAGGCAAGCAGTACACCGCCCGTCCGGTGATCGAGCTGGATATCTGCATGGGTTCGGCAATGCGCAGCATCGAAGTGAACCTCACCGACCGAAGTGCGTTCCAATACCCGCTTTTGATCGGCTCCGAGGCGCTGAAACGCTTCGACGCGCTGGTCGACCCCAGTCTTAAATACGCTGCCGGCAAACCTGCCTGCACCATCGCCGCTCACACCGCCGAGTAATTTCCATGCGTTCTCTAACCTTCCACCTGAAAATCCTGATCGCCGTGCTGGTGCTGCTGGGCGTTTCGGTTACGGCCTATCAGATTTTCGTGCTCGGCATCCCGGTGACCGAAGACGCCACCGACGACCTGTGGAACATCGACGCCAAGGTCGAGTTCGTCGCCAGCACCAAGGATCCGGTGAAGATCCAGATGTTCGTGCCGCCGTTGAGCCGCGATTACGTGAGCCTCAACGAAAGCTTCATCTCCAATAACTACGGCGTCGCGGTCAACCGCATCGACGGCAACCGCAAGGTGACCTGGTCGGCCCGTCGCGCCAAGGGCAACCAGACGCTGTATTACCGTTTGGTGCTGACAAAGCGCTACACCGCGGAAAAATCCAAGGTCAAAGGCCCGACCTTCCGTGACAGCATGGTCATCGAAGGCCCGGAAAAAATCGCCGCCGAAGCCCTGCTCGCGCCGATCCGCCAACATTCGGCCGACGTCGAAACCTTTATTGGCGAGGCGATCAAGCGCGTCAACAACGTCAACGACGACAACGTCAAATTGCTGCTGGCCGGCGATCCGTCGACTTCGCACAAAGCCAAGATCGTCGAACTGCTGCTGTCGATTGCCCACGTTCCGGTAGAAAAAGTCCACACCATCCGCCTCGTCGCCGATCAGCCTCAGACTCCCGAACTGTGGCTGCGCAGCTTCAACGGCAACGACTGGCTGTACTTCAACCCGGAAACCGGTGAGCAAGGCCTGCCGACCGATCGCCTGCTGTGGTGGACCGGCGACGAAAACCTGATCACCGTCGACGGTGGCAAGAAAGCCAACGTGACCTTCAGCTTGAACAACAGCGAGATGAACGCGATTCGTCTGGCCAAGCTGACCGACGAAAACACTGACGCCAACTTCCTCGATTACTCGCTGTACGGCTTGCCGCTGCAGACCCAGCAGACCTTCATGATCATGGTGATGATCCCGATCGGTGTGCTGGTGATCCTGATCCTGCGCAACCTGGTCGGCCTGCAGACCCTCGGCACATTCACCCCGGTGCTGATCGCCCTCGCCTTCCGCGAAACGCAGCTGGGCTTCGGCATCCTGCTGTTCACAGTGATCACGGCGCTGGGCCTGTCATTGCGCTCGTATCTCGAACATCTGAAGCTGCAAATGCTGCCGCGCCTGTCGGTGGTGCTGACGTTCGTGGTGGTGTTGATTGCGGCGATCAGTCTGTTCAGCCACAAGCTGGGGCTTGAGCGTGGCTTGTCGGTGGCGCTGTTCCCGATGGTGATTCTGACCATGACCATCGAACGTCTGTCGATCACCTGGGAAGAACGCGGCGCCAACCATGCGCTGAAAGTCGCCATCGGCACGCTGTTCGCCGCCTCCCTGGCGCACCTGATCATGACCGTGCCGGAGCTGGTGTACTTCGTATTTACCTTCCCGGCGATCCTGCTGATTCTGGTCGGTTTCATGCTGGCGATGGGTCGCTATCGCGGCTACCGCCTGACCGAACTGGTACGTTTCAAGGCCTTCCTGAAGAAGGCTGACGCCTGATGTTCGGTTTCTGGAAGACCTGGAAGGCCCTCGAGGCGCGCGGCATCATGGGCATCAACCGCCGAAACGCGGACTACGTGCTCAAGTACAACAAGCGCAGCCTGTACCCGATCGTCGATGACAAGATCCTCACCAAGGAACGCGCCATCGCCGCCGGCATTCATGTGCCGGAGCTGTACGGGGTGATCTCCACCGAGAAGGAAATCGACAAGCTCGACGAGATCATCGGCGGGCGCAGCGACTTCGTGATCAAACCGGCGCAGGGCGCGGGTGGCGACGGCATCATCGTCATCGCCGACCGCTTCGAAGGCCGTTATCGCACGGTGTCGGGCAAGATCCTCGCCCACGAGGAGCTGGAACATCACATCTCCAGCATCCTCACCGGCCTGTACTCGCTGGGCGGCCACCGCGACCGCGCGCTGATCGAATACCGTGTGACCCCGGACCAGATCTTCAAAAGCATCAGCTACGAAGGCGTGCCGGACATCCGCATCATCGTGCTGATGGGTTACCCGGTCATGGCGATGTTGCGTCTGCCGACCCGCCAGTCCGGCGGCAAGGCCAACCTGCACCAGGGCGCCATTGGCGTCGGCGTCGATCTGGCCACCGGCCTTACTCTGCGCGGCACCTGGCTGAACAACATCATCACCAAACACCCCGACACCACCAACGCGGTGGATGGCGTGCAACTGCCCTACTGGGACGGTTTCATGAAACTCGCCGCCGGCTGCTATGAGCTGTGCGGGCTGGGTTATATCGGCGTGGACATGGTGCTTGATCAGGAAAAAGGCCCGCTGATCCTCGAGCTGAATGCGCGGCCGGGGCTGAACATTCAGATCGCCAACGATTGCGGCCTGACCTTGCGTACCCACGCGGTTGAAGCGCGGCTGGAAGAGCTGAAGGCGCGGGGCGTGACGGAGTCGGTTGAAGAGCGGGTGGCGTTTACCCAGGAGATGTTTGGGCATATTCCAGCTGTCGAAGGCTAAAAGCTCAAGAGCCCCTCACCCTAACCCTCTCCCAAAGGGAGAGGGGACTGACCGAGGTGGATGTTGGAGGTACGCCGACCTGAACGTCTTGAGTCGAACTCAAGCTTTGAAAAGCATGAAGATCGGCTCCCTCCCCCAAGATATCGAGCCGAACCCAAGTTTTGAAAAGCCCCCGATCTGCTCCCTTTCCCCCTCGCCCCCTTGGGTGAGAGGGTTGGGGTGAGGGGGAGGCTTTTGACTTTGATCTGGCAGCGCAGAGGACTACAATCCCCACCCCGCCTCAACGGCCGATCTGCCCCGCCCATGCTGACCTGCTCCGTACACCCACTGCCCTACCGCGCCAATCCGGCCGACTATTTCGCGGCCATTCGCAACGCACCCGGCGCCGTGCTGCTCGACAGCGGCCGGCCGAGCGCTGAACGCGGCCGTTATGACTTGCTCAGCGCCTGGCCGCTGGAACAACTGGCGGTGTTGCCGGACGAAAGCGGTGCGCATTTCCTCCAGCGCCTGCGTGACCACCTCAGCCGCTTGGGCGAAGCGCAGTTGCCTGCCGGGTATGAATTACCATTCGCCGGCGGACTGATCGGTTATTTGAGCTACGACTTCGGCCGGCATCTGGAAAACCTGCCGAGTCAGGCACTGGATGACATGCAACTGCCCGATGCGCGTTTTGGCCTGTACGACTGGGCGCTGATCAGCGATCACCACGCGCAAACCAGCCAACTGGTCTTTCATCCTTCGCTTGTCGACAGTGAACGGCAGCGATTGGTCGCGCTGTTCACCCTGCCTCAAGTTGACGCGCTGGTGCCCTTCAGACTGAACGCCCCGATGGCCGGTGACCTCTCGGCCGACGATTACCGTCAGGCGTTCGAGCGCATTCAGGAGTACATCCAGGCCGGCGACTGCTATCAGGTCAACTTTGCGCAACGCTTCCGTGCCGAATGTCTGGGCGATCCATGGCTGGCCTATTGCGCATTGCGCCAGGCCTGCCCGACGCCGTTCTCCGGTTTCCAGAGCCTGCCCGACGGCGGCGCGGTGCTGAGCCTTTCACCGGAACGCTTCGTCAGAGTCAGCCAGCGTCAGGTCGAAACCCGTCCGATCAAGGGCACCCGCCCTCGCGGCCTGACTCCAGCCGAAGACGCCGCCAACGCCGCCGAACTGCTGGCCAGCCCCAAGGATCGCGCGGAAAACCTGATGATCGTCGACCTGCTGCGCAACGACCTCGGGCGCACTTGCCGCATCGGCTCGGTGCGGGTGCCGGAGTTGTTCAGTCTGGAGAGCTATCCGAATGTGCATCATCTGGTCAGCAGCGTGACCGGTGAACTGGCGGCGGATCGTGATGCGCTGGACCTGATCGCCGGCAGCTTCCCCGGCGGCTCGATCACCGGCGCACCGAAGATTCGGGCGATGCAGATCATCGACGAGCTGGAGCCAACCCGGCGCGGTCTGTATTGCGGCTCGTTGCTGTATCTGGACGTGCGCGGCGAGATGGACAGCTCCATCGCTATTCGCAGTCTGTTGGTCAAGGATGGCCAGGTGTGCTGCTGGGGCGGCGGCGGGATCGTCGCCGATTCGGACTGGCAGGCGGAGTATCAGGAGTCGATGACCAAAGTGCGGATCCTGCTCGATACCCTGCAAAACCTCTAAAAACTTAAAAGCTTCGCGAGCAGGCTCGCTCCCACAGGGAAATGTATTCCAAATGTGGGAGCGAGCCTGCTCGCGAAGACGTCCTTCCAGACAACTACAAACTCAACTCTCTATTAGAGGCCTTGAGAAATTCCTGCTTCAGCTCTTCAAACGTATGCACCGCCGGGAACTGCGGAAACTCGCGAATCACGTTGTCCGGCGCATGAAACAGAATCCCCGCGTCCGCCTCGCCGAGCATGGTCGTGTCGTTGTATGAATCCCCCGCCGCGATCACCCGGTAGTACAGGCTCTTGAACGCCAGCACCGACTGGCGCTTGGGATCTTTCTGACGCAGTTGATAGCTGGTCACCCGCCCGCTGTCGTCAGTGATCAAGCGATGGCAAAACAAGGTCGGGAAGCCCAGTTGGCGCATCAGTGGCTGTGAAAACTCATAAAAGGTGTCCGAGAGAATCACCACCTGGAAACGCTCGCGCAGCCAGTTGACGAACTCCACCGCGCCGTCCAGCGGTTTCAGTGTCGCGATCACTTCCTGAATGTCCGCAAGCTTGAGGCCGTGCTCGTCGAGGATGCGCAAACGCTGCTTCATCAATACGTCGTAATCGGGAATGTCCCGGGTGGTGGCCTTGAGGGCGTCGATTCCGGTTTTTTCGGCGAAGGCGATCCAGATTTCCGGTACCAGTACCCCTTCAAGATCCAGGCAAGCAATTTCCACAAGACACTCCCGTTTATAGTGATTATTTGAGTCAAGCGAGGCCGAACTCTAGCGTCTGCACCCGAGGCGCGCAACGCAGAGGACGCCCCGGCCGCGGCAGCTTTTTGTTACCATCGGCTCCCTATAGAGCGCCCGAGCGCCACTGACCTGTAGGAAGCCGACCTGATGAGCCCAACGTTCGACGTCGTGGAACTCGCCACGACCTATGCCAACAAATCCGCCCAGGACATCCTCAAGCTCGCATTCGCCGAATTCGGAGATGACTTGTGGATATCTTTCAGCGGCGCCGAGGACGTGGTGTTGGTGGACATGGCGTGGAAGCTGAACAAGAACGTCAAAGTCTTCAGCCTCGACACCGGCCGCCTGCATCCGGAGACCTACCGCTTCATCGAGCAGGTGCGCGAGCATTACAAGATCGATATTGAAATCGTCTCGCCGGACTACACGAAACTCGAACCGTTCGTGAAGGAAAAAGGCCTGTTCAGTTTCTACAAGGACGGCCACGGCGAATGCTGCGGCATCCGCAAGATCGAGCCGCTGCGCCGTAAGCTGTCCGACGTCAAAGCCTGGGCCACCGGCCAGCGCCGCGATCAGAGCCCGGGCACCCGCAGCGCCGTGGCGGTGCTGGAAATCGACACAGCCTTCTCGACACCGGAACGCACCCTGTACAAGTTCAACCCGCTGGCGCAGATGACCAGCGAGGAGATCTGGGGTTACATCCGCATGCTCGAACTGCCCTACAACAGCCTGCACGAGCGCGGCTTCATCAGCATCGGCTGCGAACCCTGCACCCGCCCGGTGCTGCCGAACCAGCACGAGCGTGAAGGCCGCTGGTGGTGGGAAGAAGCCACGCAGAAAGAATGCGGACTGCACGCGGGGAATATCATCAGCAAGAGCAAGGCTTGATCATTTGCTGAAATGAGTTCCCCTGTGGGAGCGAGCCTGCTCGCGAAAGCGCCGTTCCAGTCAACGTTTCAGTTGCCTGATACACCGCATTCGCGAGCAGGCTCGCTCCCACATTGATATGTGCCAGGCACGCAAAAGGTGTACACAAGGTTGTCACCATCGGTGCCATTTATGTGTGCACTTTCAGTTCTGACGCCCTGAAAAGTTACATCCCCCAGCACAATCCCCATCTGCTTGCCCCTCTGCAAACTCCCTCCCCTGAAAAAAATTCCTGTCCAATCGATCAATTTATATCGCCGGTTTTTCAGTCACTTACCCCGCATTGATAACTATTCGAAATGAGCCCTAGCGCTTATAGATTGGCAACTGGCACAAATCTGGCTTTATCGCATACATGTTTTGTATACAAAACTGCAAAACATGCACACTTTCGATCCGCAAGCCTGAAGCGCCCTATCCCGTACAGGCTGCAGATGCCCCGTAACCAGTGATGTTTTCACCGCCGCGACGAAGATTTGTCGAGCCTGAGCGCTCATGCACAGTCATCGCGGGAGTGAACGTCAGGAGCCTGCCGGAATGCGTACAAGTCTTTCGAATAACATCGCGCTGAATCTGCCCTCCTCCACGCTTGATCAACCGTTGCTTGATGACGGACTGAGCGAGCCGCTGCAACTGAGCCCGCGTCTGCACAACAGCGATCTGGCGCCGACCAAAGCCGAAGGGCGGCGCTGGGGCCAGTACAGCATCTTTGCCCTGTGGACGAATGACGTGCACAACATCGCCAACTATTCGTTCGCCATCGGCTTGTATGCACTGGGTCTGGGCGGCTGGCAAATCCTCTTGTCACTGGGGATCGGCGCGGCGCTGGTGTACTTCTTCATGAACCTGTCCGGGTACATGGGGCAGAAAACCGGGGTGCCGTTCCCGGTGATCAGCCGGATCAGTTTCGGCATCCACGGTGCGCAAATTCCTGCATTGATCAGGGCGGTTATCGCCATCGCCTGGTTCGGTATTCAGACGTACCTCGCCTCGGTGGTATTCCGCGTCCTGCTGACCGCCGTGCATCCCGGCTTTGCCGAATACGATCACGACTCAATTCTGGGCCTGTCGAGTCTGGGCTGGGTGTGCTTTGTAGCAATCTGGCTGGTGCAACTGGCGATCCTCGCCTACGGCATGGAGATGGTGCGCCGTTACGAGGCATTTGCCGGGCCGGTGATTCTGCTGACCGTAGCCGCACTCGCCGGGTGGATGTACTTCCAGGCCAACGCGACCATTGCCTGGTCGATCCGCGAGCCGCTGACCGGGGGCGAGATGTGGCGCAACATTTTTGCTGGTGGCGCGTTGTGGCTGGCGATCTACGGCACGCTGATCCTCAATTTCTGCGACTTCGCCCGTTCTTCGCCGTGCCGCAAAACCATCAAAGTAGGAAATTTCTGGGGCTTGCCGGTGAACATTCTGGTATTCGCCGCGATTACCGTACTGCTGTGTGGCGCGCAGTTCCAGATCAACGGGCGGATCATCGAAAGCCCGACCGAGATCATCGCTTCGATCCCCAACACGTTCTTTCTGGTGCTCGGCTGCCTGGCTTTTCTGATTGTCACCGTTGCGGTGAACATCATGGCCAACTTCGTTGCCCCGGCGTTCGTCCTCAGCAACCTGGCGCCGAAGTACCTGACCTTCCGCCGCGCCGGATTGATCAGCGCGACCATCGCCGTGCTCATCCTGCCGTGGAACCTCTACAACAGCCCGCTGGTGATCGTGTATTTCCTGTCGGGCCTCGGCGCCCTGCTCGGCCCGCTGTACGGGGTGATCATGGTCGACTACTGGCTGATCCGCAAAGGCCGGATCAATGTGCCGCAGCTCTACAGCGAAGACCCCAACGGCGCTTATTACTACAGCCGCGGCATCAATTTCCGCGCGGTGGCGGCGTTTATTCCTGCGGCGCTGATCGCCATCGTTCTGGCATTGGTGCCCGGTTTCCACAGCGTCTCGCCGTTCTCCTGGCTGATCGGTGCCGGCATCGCCGGCATGCTTTACCTGATCATCGCCAAGCGCCAGACCCATTACGCCGAAGTCAGCGGTGAATGCATCGCTGTGGATAACGTCAGCCACTGATCCCTTCGCGGCCCGGTTTTCGGGCCGCACCACTGCCCGCAATAAGGATTTTCCATGCGTATTCTCGTGGTCAACGTCAACACCACCGAATCCATCACCGACGCCATCGCCCGCTCGGCACAGGCCGTCGCTTCGCCCGGTACCGAAATCGTCGGCCTGACGCCGTACTTCGGCGCCGAATCGATTGAAGGCAATTTCGAAAGTTACCTGGCCGCCATCGCCGTGATGGATCGAGTGATGTCTTACGATCAACCCTTCGATGCGGTGATCCAGGCCGGCTACGGCGAACATGGCCGCGAAGGTTTGCAGGAACTGCTCAACGTGCCAGTGGTAGATATCACTGACGCGGCGGCCAGCACCGCGATGTTTCTCGGCCATGCCTACTCGGTGGTGACCACGCTGGATCGCACCGTGCCGCTGATCGAGGATCGGCTGAAATTGTCCGGCCTGTGGGATCGCTGTGCCTCGGTGCGCGCCAGTGGTCTGGCGGTTCTGGAGCTGGAACACGAACCGCAGCGCGCGCTGGAAGCGATCGTGCAGCAGGCCGAACTGGCGGTGAGCCAGGACAAGGCCGAGGTGATTTGCCTGGGCTGCGGCGGTATGGCCGGGCTGGACGAGCAGATTCGCCGGCGCACCGGCGTGCCGGTGGTGGATGGCGTGACAGCCGCCGTGATGATTGCCGAGTCGCTGGTGCGTTTGAAGTTGTCGACGTCCAAGGTGCGCACTTATGCGACGCCACGACCGAAGAATATTGTTGGCTGGGCGCAGCGCTTTGCTCGATAAACCGAGTTATCGTTCATCGCGGGCAAGCCCTCTCCCACAGGGTTTTGTGTTGTTTGCAAGATGTGTGAACAACTCAAAACTTGTGGGAGCGGGCTTGCCCGCGATAGCCGCAACTCGGTTTGATGCCTGGCTCAGATAGCACTAAACCGCCGCCCCAGTCCCTGCTCAGCAAACTGTTCAATCACGAAATCCACAAACGCCCGGGTCTTGCCCGGCAACAATTTGTGCTCGGCGTAATAGATCGAAATGTTGCCGTCATCGACAAACCAGTCCGGCAGCACTCGCTGCAACGTCCCTGCCTGAAGATACGCGACCGCAAACGGCATGCTCACCAGCGCAATGCCCAAACCTTGCATCGCCGTCGCGCACGCCGCCTCGGAATCACTCATGGTCATCCGCGTCCGCAATGTCAGCGGACTGTGTTGCTGATCGCGGTGAGTCAGTTGCCAGGAACGCACGCGCCCGGTCTGCGGTGAGCGAATCAGAATGCCGTCGTGTTGCCTGAGGTCATCGGGATGGCTGATCGGGGCATGTTTTTGCAGATAGTCCTCCGATGCCACCAACACCCGATGCGCCGGTGTCAGCCTGCGCGCAACCACGCCTTGTGGCAGTTCAAAGCCGCCGCCAATCGCCGCGTCAAAGCCCTGCCCGATCAGGTCGACCTGGCGGTTATCGAAATGCCAGTCCGGGTTGATCGCCGGATAGCGCCGCAGAAACTCACCGAGCAGCGGCACGATATACAGACGACCGAACACCGTGCCCATGCTGACTTTCAGCGTGCCGGCCGGTTGCCCGCCGGCACTGGCCAGATTGGCTACGGCATTCTGGATGGTGGTCAGGCTGGCGCTGACTTCACTCAAAAACAGCTGCCCCGCTTCGGTCAACGTCAGGCTGCGGGTACTACGCTGGAACAGCCGCACGCCAAGCCGCGCTTCCAGTTTCGCCACGCTCTTGCCGACCGCCGCCGGGGTCAGGCTCAAGCGTCGCGCGGCTTCGGCAAAGCTGCCGACTTCGGCGCTGCGCACAAAGCATTCGATACTGCTGAACGTTTCCATGATCGCCACTATAAACTTCTGGTTTACACAGACTATAGCAATCATGGTCTACCCGGCTTCGGCGGTCATTAGAAACTAAGATGGAGTCAATAGATTTTAAATCCGAGAAAAGCTGAATGCCTTTACCTAGGTGCATTGCCACCGATGCAGGTAATGGGAGCAGTGAGCGTGATGCTTCTAGCCAAGCAGCGCGGCTTGCGAACGGCGGCTGCCGGCCATACGCGGGGGATCTAGACGACCGCCTTGGTTAGGACTGAAAAAGTCGTCGCCGAATCCGACGATGCAAATACCCGTACTTGAGATCGACATCTAGGATCACCGATCTGTTTGTGGGGACTTTATCGCTGTTTAATTGCACGGACACATTTACGCAACATGTCGGCATGGGAAGGCCCAGCAACGCATTCAATAGCTAGTTTAAAACTCATCTGCAGCAACGTGAGGGTCTAAGCCGTTTGATCGTACACACGATCTAGCGAGAGGCGCCAAGTCATTGATGTCTCCCCCCCGTCAAGTAGCCTGAGCACAAGGCCTCTCTCTTGAAGGCCTCGATTACTACAGTAGGAAGGTTGGGCCCGCACAAAAAATACTCAAAATGCTTCAGGAAATGTGGGTGACAGAGTATTTCCTCCCCCAGAGGTTCCATTTCTTTCGAATATCTCTTCGCGTGACCTACCTCTCCCCCCAGGTTGAAGTTTGGGTCGGTAAAGTAGGCGATTCGAATTTTGGGAACTGCGGATCTTTCAAAAAGACTCAAAGCGAGCTGCGTCATCGGTTCTAGCGAGCATCGAAGCTCATCATGAGTTTTCCAGTTAAACCCTATCAACACAAAAAACGCTTGCTCTTCGCGCGTCAAAGTAATATCGGGATTTCTCATCATCAGTCCTAAACTAAAAGCTGACCACGGTTATAATATAAAATGAGATTTGGTGCTCAAACATAATCTCTTTTTACTAACGCGGGAACTTTATCCGAATAACAAAATGACTTATTTAGGCTTGATATTAGAGAAAACACCTGATCTTCAATTTCGTAAAAATCGTTTCTAGGATGATGGCTTAACTCAATACCTAAGCCTTTGACGAGTCTATTATTCTCTTTTGATGAGGCATATAACGGAATGAGCCTTGCATTGCGTTTATCGCTTGCTCATTAGAAAAAAGTATTTGATCATTAATGGCCAAAATCACACTGCAATATTCATCAGATATTGTCGTTTTACCGATGCGAGATTTTGAGAAAATTAAGTTATACCAAACGAATACATCCACTGGCGCTGGAGCTACCCGATTGCGTTTAGATACCTCTAGCGTGACGTAGTTTTGCAAAATTGAATAATGCGATATATGATTTGAAAGTGCCGTAGCGCTTACGCTATTAAAATAACTCATGAAGGCGACTATTATCACTCCAACAGTTGTAATTCCGACAAGTAGACTCAAAGTTGCCGACAGTATCAGAAACGGCTGATCAAATAGCTCTAAAAATTTTTTACACAACCATTAGTTAAGCAAAAAGCTCGAGATAACTCTCCTGAGATTCCAGTAATCAAAAATATTGACACGCTAACCGCCAGACAGACCACTGCAATAAACAAAAGCCCAGCAGCCAAAACATTTAAATATGGATAATTATTCCATGCGCTCTTAAGCTTATTAAGCATAGTCAGGCTGCAATCCCTTCAAGGACTTTCTAATTTCCTTAGTAGTTGCCGGAAACGATCTTTTCAAAACAATCAGCCTTTCCTGAAGTTTGTAGTATCGCTTGGCATACCAATATGTACTTCGCTTAGTACTGCAATCTTGCATTAAACGCTCAAGCATCGCACTCGCACGCTCAATATCTTTATTTGAGGGTAGCGGAAATATTTTTTTATCCTACCAAGTAATGACTCATATCGGTTATGTCCAACTCTTACCAGTTTATTAACTCGCCCCATACAACGATTGAAGTCATGACGGTAAGCATGTGTCGTTCTGTAGCCACGCTCAGAAGCCAAGTTTTCTATATTCTTTAGTGCTGCCCGAATTCTTGAAACCTCTCCGGATGGTAGGCGAGGTTCGTGAAAGGCTACTCTTAAACCATGAACGGTCAGTGGCTCAGTGGAGACAGAGATCGAGCGAGTCTTGGCTATATTTAAGGGTAACTCTTTACTTGTTAGCA
Organism: Pseudomonas sp. FP1762; assembly: GCF_030687105.1. Taxonomy (NCBI): domain Bacteria; kingdom Pseudomonadati; phylum Pseudomonadota; class Gammaproteobacteria; order Pseudomonadales; family Pseudomonadaceae; genus Pseudomonas; species Pseudomonas sp. FP1762. The sequence continues at coordinate 2,002,990 of NZ_CP117458.1, read as the reverse complement.
TGGCTCGAACAATATCTAATGAATAGGAAAAGTCATAGTTCGATATCTTCGAAGACACTATAATGTCATCCACAAGGCGTGTGTAAACAAGCCCTTTCCTCATAAGCCGCTCAACAACAGCGCCTTCCACATCATAAAGACACAAACTGGCAAGATAGCTAGAGGTTAAAGCTCCTCGTATCACATAGGACTGAAAACAGCATATTTCCGCAAGCAGCGCCGAAGTCTCACGATCAAACTTCATGAAATTTTCAAAAATATTGAAAACGATATCTTTGTGGATATTATCAAAAAAATTTTTCACATCAACTTTCAACAAGCTCTTTGCACCACAGTGCTTGGCGGCACACGAGACATAATCTTTGTTGATCATCCTTTGGTTTTTTGGATCTCGCTGATTAGGTACTGAACCAAAGAGATGATCAGGCCACTGAATAATACTTAAGCGAGAGAATATCCGCTTATTGATTCGCCTTTGAATTTTACGAAGCAAATAATGTGGATTGTAGACTAACCTGACACTACCGTCGCCCTTAGGTGTTTGAGAAACAGTGTATTCTTCCTCATCAGAGAGAGAGAGAGAGAGAGAGAGAGAGCCCCATAAATTTCCTGAAGAGAAACTGAAAAGGCGCTGCAGAGATTTTCAATGCTAGAAATTGAACCTTTAAAAACCTTTTTCGGATTCAGTTGGACCATTTTCAAATCCTTTTAAAAATAGACTTGGCCAACCCATACTCAAGGGTGCAGTGAAGGATGATGCGTTCATCGATCAGATCGCTGGCAGCTGCCATCCTTCACATGGCCAAACCTACCGTACCTGTCTCCTCCAGGTTCTTGGGAGGTGATCGGAGGTGCGAGTCTCCGGACAAGCCAAAAGTGAAAACTTAAGGCGCTCGTAAGAGCAAAATCCAGGATCTAAAAACAATCGACTGCGGCACATAAGCGGTACGCTCACGCACACTAATGTACATACACTAAAAAACAATAGCAATGTATCGCTGTAAGCGATTGATTTTGAGGAAATTCATTTTAGACCGGCATTCAAGATTATTAGCGAAAGCTGCCCCCCACCTAAACGTCACCTTTTGTTGATGTAACGCGCTGCGCTCCCGGGGCTTGGTAGAAACGCAATAAACTAGGGGCACCCTTATGCAATTACCACTTGCATCTGAGGGCGATCTTGGTCGTTAAGCGGTCGTTCGCGAACGTCCGCTTATGGCCGAAAGCTGACGGCCAGTGCTGCCCGCTTCTGACGGGAGTGACTGCTTACACACGTACGCTCCTGGCCGGTTGCCGCCCGTCAAAAAAAATGCAATCGGCCAACGGGAGACCACAAATTGCGGATTGACATTTCAGAAAGAGCAACCAAAATAATTGTACAAAGGTTTGTTTTTGTATAGATATTCCGGTGTCTCAATGTCAATCTCCGAATTGCTCGTCTCGTGGAATGAAAAATGGGCTTTAAATAAGGGAATGGTCGTCTGCAAGGCATGCAGAGCTGTCCAACCAGAGGCAGATGCGGCTGCCAATTTTGCACATATGCCCGAATGCCCCAGCGCACATAGAGGAGTTAAGCCTTGGAATGATCTACGTGCTGCTATAGGTAGCCGCTCCGAGGAAAGCCAACTCCCTATCCGTACGTCAGAATTCTGAAAGCCTTCTACGGCCGCAAGCAGTTTTTAGGCTTACCACGAATGGCAATGAAGCGGGGCATAAATGGCAGCTAATGGCCGGCAGCGGCAGCGGCCGCTTCCCGATGTCCGCTTATGACCGAAAGCAGCCGCTTACGGACGTCCGCCCTTGGCCGACAGCGGACTGCGTAGGCAATTTAGGAGTGCCGTATCCGCATAATCGCATCTGTGATCGCTTTCGCATTTGCGCCTAGGGTCTTCACTGCCATCTGCAACAACCTCGACGTCATTGGCTGAAAGTCAAACGGTGACCGCCTCAATGGCCGAGGTCAATGCGTACTAACTGTGCAAAAGCAATGTCAGAACGTCAGCAGTGTATGCATCCGGCGAAATCACCTCCGAATCCCAACATAGGGGCGATCGTATCCGCGTATTTTTAAGCGGTCGCGATCAACCTTATTGCCAGGATTTCCATGCGCCAACGAAGCTCTTATCCGAAGCCTTACAAAGCCCAAGTTGTTCAGGAATGCCTGCACCTGGCGCGACGGTGGCCGAAATCTTTACTCCACTCAACGTGTGGTGTCATGTCGAAATTGGCCTCTGCTATCTTGCTGCTCCCGCCGAGAGTCACTTGAACTATTTGGGAGATAAACCACGAGGAGGTCTGGAGCGGAGCTCAAAGTCATCCCATTGCTCTGGTAGTCGCTGTTCTCCGCAAAAAACGTAAACATAAACATCGCTAAACAACCCTAGGTAATACCCCTTCCTGATATATGGATGGGTGCACCTTTTCATCTTTTTTTTCGGATCAGTTGCGAGCTTCATCAGCGCACCACCTTCTTTCCAACATATCTATAAGGATGAGCGACTCGTGCGGATGGGTTAAAAAAGCCCGTACTGTGTACGGGCAACAGGAGGAGTTACCTGAGCAGCCTGCGATGCCGTGGCAGGCCTATATGTAGGAAGGCGTCGAGTGGAGGACGTTTCATTTATTTCGACCTTACGGTTGTGCGTCAGACAGACGGTTTCTGTGGAACTCAGAGGGTTGTGAGCTTTGGGGGTGACGTGATGCACTGGTTTGGTCTACCGTTCGCTATCTCCACGTGACGACCTTACAGAAGCCCTCGCCCCGCTCTCTTCGCAGCGACTGGTGAACTTAGAGCGGGAGCAGACGGGTGAGAACTTGCGCGGCGATCATTTGAATCGGCCACTGAGAAAATCGCATGAGCTCTCAGTTACTATGCTTTGGACAGATCGGCAAACTTGGACGCCAAACGAGCCACGGCGCTACCTTACTTGTCGTATCGAACCGCTGACGAATTGGAGCTGAGGCGTCGCTCCGTCCTGATAATTGGAAATTTCTGAACTGTTCTGCCATCAAAGCCGTCCACTTCATTACACCCATGATGGAGGTAACGAACATGGCTACGCGACAAGAAAATCTACTCGACTGGCTGCGCGACGCGCACGCGATGGAGCAACAGGCTGAACACATGCTCAAGGCTCAGTCTAAGCGGTTGGAGCACTACCCTGAACTAAAAGCTCGGATCGACCAGCACATCGAAGAAACCCTTGGCCAACAGAAATTGATCGACGAGTGCCTCTCACGTCTTGGTGGTAACTCTTCAACTATCAAAGACATGACGGGCAAGATCATGGCATTTGGACAAGCAGCCGGCGGCTCGTTGATGAGCGATGAAGTGGTTAAGGGGGCAATGGCTGGCTACGTCTTTGAAAACGTAGAAATAGCGACTTACACGGTACTGATAGCAGCTGCACAAGCGGCGGGTGACGTTGAAACTCAAGCTGCATGCGAGCAGATCCTTCCCCAAGAGGTTGCGATGGCCGAATGGTTACTTGAACATTTACCACAAATCACGGAAGCATTTCTGGTTCGCTCAGAGGATCCTAACCTGGAAGCAAAAAAATAAACTGACTGCGCAGTCACCAGAACTGCGCACTCGGTTCAATTTTTATTGAACTCTCGAGCTTATACCGTTGGTCTTGAATAGCAGCACCAAAAAGTAATTTCTACGTTCGCTACACCTCACAACTTATGCACGCGCTATCGCCCGCAGTGGCGAGCGCGCCTAAAGCCGAGTCTGAGGAAATTCAAAATGTTCTTACATAACAAGCGACTTCAGTACACTGTTCGTGTGGCAGAGCCTAATCCGGGCCTGGCCAACTTGCTTCTTGAGCAATTCGGCGGCGCTAACGGCGAACTTGCTGCGGCGGCGCGATATTTCACCCAAGCGTTGGCGGAAGAAGATCCGGGTCGTAAAGACCTTTTGATGGATATTGCGACAGAAGAATTAAGCCACCTCGAAATTGTGGGCTCGATCATTGTCATGCTCAATCGAGGCGCCAAAGGTCAGCTTGCGGAGGGCGTGCAAGAGGAAGGTGAGCTGTATCGTGCCATCAACGGTAACGGCAACGACTCGCACATCACCAGTCTGCTGTACGGCGCTGGTGCTCCCCTTGTGAACTCTGCGGGTGTGCCGTGGACGGCGGCGTACGTCGATTCAATCACAGAGCCTACCGCCGATTTCCGTTCTAACATTGCGGCGGAAGCGCGCGCAAAAATCTTATACGAGCGCCTGATTAACGTCACCGACGATCCGGGCGTTAAAGAAGCACTAGGCTTTCTTATGACGCGAGAAATCGCCCATCAACAATCGTTCGAGAAAGCGCTGCATTCGATCCAGCCGAACTTTCCGCAAGGCAAACTTCCGGGCATGCCCGAATTCACCAACAAGTATTTCAACATGTCGGGCGAGCCGAACGTACGCGGCCCATGGAACGAGGGCGGTGCTTGGGAATACGTGGAAAATCCTGAGCCGGCGGTCGACGGAGGCGATGGGCTGGCGACGGTCAGTCTGCCTGCCGAGGATGTAGAAGTCTTGGAAGCGATGAAGGCCCGCACGGTCTCTGATCCGCTCAGTGAACCCGTCACGGGCGCCGACCTTGGGTCGGGGTATGTTCAAGGCAAAGACGCCTAACTCAGTACAGCGGCCCCACATCGGGGCCGCCACAACCTCAGATGACCAAACTGAAAAACGTTAAAGTAACTTCGCTTACCACTGACCTTTTTAAAAATTTGATGGAAGCAGCCTCCGCTGGCTTTGAACACGATTGCCGACAGGCCTGTAGAGGTTTAAGGGTGAGCATGGCAGTTAATGCGTTCGGGATGGGAAAGCTGATTCCTAATAACCTAGCGAGCGAGAGCGGCCCTGAAACCAGTTCACGATTATAATTACCGAGACCGTACTTGCAATGACAGCAACTGTTACCCGTCTAACGGCGGTGAGGACAACCTATTGGGTGGGACTGACTATCCACAGCGAGGAGAGGTGAAAAATGCGGTTTACAAGGAATGCGGGATTTCACGCCGGAATCATAAATGCTCATAGATTTACATTCCTGTTCGGTAGCGCAATTTTCTGTGTCGGCACGCTCATCATCTTTTCCAAGTTCGTAAGCAGATTGTTTTAAATCAACGACCCGGCGTGCCACCCGAGTACGCCAAGAAGTCTTGCTGTACAGAGGTGGAACTGGATCTCACAGTAAACATTCTAACTTTCTACTCGATTGCGTCCTTTTGACTTCGCGGCGTAAAGTAAACGGTCAGCCTTGAGCAGAAAATCCTTGTAATTCTCCTCCCCTGTTTTGCAAGTCGAGACCACACCTGAGCTTATTGTGACAACGCCTAATGGGCTCACTGAATGTTGAACTTTTGCGTTAAAAAGCGAAATTCTAATATTTTCTGCAACCATGACCGCACCTGCAAGTTCAGTGTCCGGAAGTAGAATTACAAATTCTTCCCCACCGTAGCGAGCTGCGATATCACTTGGCCTATTGACGCTGGCTGCAAGAACGTTCGATACGCGCACAAGGCAATCATCGCCGCCTTGATGGCCATAATGGTCATTATATTGTTTAAACAGATCTATATCCAGAAGAATCAAGGATATGCATGTCTGATTCCTCGTGGCACGCTTCCATTCTTTATCCAATGCCAAATCAAAACTTCTTCTATTGGCTAGGGAAGTGAGACCATCTGTATGGGCTATTACCTCTAGCTCTTTTCGGATTACTTTGAGCTCGCGCTCTGCGATTATCAGCTGTTGGATCTGCCGATATAGCAAGCTACCTAAAAACGCTAATGCCAATATGATGGAGCCTACCAGTGCAACCGATTGGTAAACATATGACCACCATGGCGCAAATACATGCTCATACGAAACTCCGGCTGCTGCGACGATAGGCAGCCCAGCCAAGCGACGATAGGCGTAGATGCGTTCAATATCATCTACAATGGACTTGATTATTGCAGTACCGCTATCGCTCTGAGGTAGGTACCGGCTAAAAATTTCACCTTTTGAAAGATTGGTCGTCATCAATGCTGCGACGGTCGGGCGTCGTGCGAGGAGCTCGCCGTTATCGAGTGCTAGGAAAATAACCCCTTCGTCGTCAACGGCCATACGTTTGAAAAAGCTTTGAAAATATGAAACCGGAACCGTGGCTAACGCAACCCCTGCAAAGGCTCCATCGGCTGTTTCGATACGCCGGCTTATAGGGATCACCATATCCCCTGTCGTTCGACTTTCCACTATCGAGCCAACGTGGATGGACTGGTCATCGTGCTCACGGTGATATCGAAAGTAAGCTCTGTCGCCGTTGTTTTTGTTTTGCAAACCTTCGGAAAACGAATTGGCCATCCAATTGCCTTGCGCATCGAAGATGAACAGCCCCTGAACACCTTCAATGTTGTTCACCTGTCGGGCCATCAGCTTTGCCAACCGCTCCTGTTGATCAGGGCCGCTTCCATCGTGCGCTACACGCTCTGCCAGATCTCGCAAGGTATTATCAGCCTGCAGCATCGTGTCACGGGCCTGCTGTTCAGCGGCAAGTACAATGTTCGAAACAGTTATTTTGGCCGCGTCTACTCGCTCACCGGACGACTGCACAATCTGCCAAGCAGTAGCAAGGATTAACGATAAACAAACAAGAAGAATGAAACCTATCAGCGAAAGGGACAGCGCTTTAGGTGTCAGCCTTGCATGGATCGGTAAGGAGAGCGTCATATATACGTCTTCAAATTGGCGGTGGGCTTAAGCGAGCAATTTTTATACCGGCATCGAAATAAAAGTGCTTCACCCGCAGCTCTGGAATCCCCGAAATCTGCGCGAATAGGCGTTGCTCTTCGCATATCCCACCGCAGTTTGACACCTACACGACTGGATGCTGCACAGACTCATGAATGAAGACCGCGAAGGCAACGACTCCCACTTTCTTCATCGTAGAAGGATTCCCGTCCTGGTTACCGTAGACCCACGAATGGGCATGATGGCAGGAATCGTTCCGGGCTTCAGCGCGGTTCACTGCCACCCTATCCTAGAAATGATCTCGCGCCGGTAAGGCGTATCGATCTGCGACGGCACTTGTTTGATGTAGTCGCGCGCGCTCTCAAGTGTTTCTCCGCTTAAGCCGGCGAGATAGGCAATAGCGTCCTCGGTTGCGGGGACGAGCCCCTCAACGCCTCCGAATCTTGGTGGCAGTCCTGTCCAAACTACCGCATCCAATCGGCGGGCAATCGCCCATTCAGCGATGATTCCCGCTGCGTTCGTACCGACCACGAAACTACCGATGCCTTCCTCCCGGTCTTGAGGAGCTCCCTCCCGAATTCTAAGAGCCTCGCGTGCCTCATCAAGGTTGTCCAAATCCAATACCGCCCAAAGCACCTTGCACCCAGGTGCGTTTGCGCAGATGGCTGTCGTAAGATCTCCGTTATCACTGCCCCGCGCGAACTCGATGGGCAACACTGGGCCGTCCATAAACCACTCGCTCGCAAGCGGTAAGGTGCCTGGTTTCCAGATCAACGATCCCCATCCTAGACATGCAATTACCATGGTCAGCACCTGTGTTTGAGACGAAGTTCACTCGCAATGCCTCCAGTCCTATAGTCAACCGCGTCCACTGCAGTCCGGTGCAATGGGCACCGCCCCTCCTTGGGCAATTAGGCCGTTCAGCCTTTGGTTTTTCTAGGATCTGCTGACCGAGGAAATGTACGTTCCTCTTGGATCGTGCCATCCTCTTTGTGGATTTTGAGAGAAGCTGTCTTGCCCTGAAGAAATTCGCTCGCTATCTCGGTAATCTCTGCTTTGGTAGATGCGGTCCTGGAGGCGCGTTGCGCGCCCTCTTTGACGAGCTCCCAAAGTGTTTCCGTTTTTTTGATGTGATAGTAATCCATTGGCTCACCTCTGATATGACAATCAATACCTGTCAGGTTGACCATAGGAGAACCGAAGAGTTTGAACGCATTGGCGGCATTCTGGATGCTTACGGAGATCCCCTTAATTTTTCTCGGGACGTGGGGCAAATGCCAGAAGCATGGGGCTGTAGCCGCTATACAGCAGTAAGAGTTTTAGCATGGCAAAGCCTAAACAGTCTTAGCTCGCTGCAAGCGTTGCTTACCAGCGCGGTTAGCGATCTCCGGCGCTGAGCCTTCACCGTTCTGCTGCCGGCAAAGAAATTCCCGTATCAAAACAGCAGTTCGCCTGGCACTGGTCACTACGAAAAAATGCCCCTCGCCCTTGAGCACGCGTAGTTCAGCTTGTGGAATTGAGCGTCGCAGGATATGCGCGTTATAAGGCTGAACCAGGGTGTCACGGTCGCCGATCAGAATAAGCGTGCGCGAGTGCAGACGGATTAACCGTAGTAGACTTGTCCAGCCTACCAAAGCGGCTAGCTGGTGATGATAGGTTCGCAGGCGTACGGTTAGCATTCGCTTTACAACACCGAAACGCAGCAGCGCCTGTGTCGAATTGACTGAACCAACTCGTTTCCGCTGTTTGGCGCCTGCGCTCCCTCTAAAGAACTCCAGGATGTCGGCGGGCTTTACCAGTAGCACCGGGCCCGCAGAGGTCGCCGCCAGGATAAGCCTGCGTACCATCGTGGGATGACGAAGAGCCAGCTCTTGCGCCAAGGCACCGCCCCAACTCACGCCGAATACATCAACATGGTCAAAACCCAGTTGCTTGAGCATTTCGGCGATCAGATCGGCATGACTCGGCAAACGCATAGGCCAGCGGGGCATCTGCGACTTGCCGACACCAGGTACGTCCAACGTGATCGTTGTGTAGTCGCCTAGTTCGTTGCGCAGAGCATCGAAGGTTTTGATCAAACCTCCCAGACCGTTGAGTAGGAGTAGCGGAGGGCCTAGGCCGGTGATTGAGACATTCACCTGCAAGTCTTTAACGGTCATCATTCGGCTCGGCATCGACACCTCCTCCGTCATTGGTGAAGCAGTGTAGACGAGCAGTTATGTGGCGTTCGACCACCGCCTGTCCTCCTAACATCTCGGTATTTTTGTCTATGCCCCAACCATTCTGATAAAGGTTTTCAGTGGCTTGGTGATCACGCAATTCAGGGCCACGATCTTAGGTAGAGGAACCCTCATCCGGGACGGGCGCCTAACAGTTGAACCCCTCAGCTTGAGAAAGACAGAATGCATATGTCCGAGGCAACGCATATCATGGAAGCGCTTTCGACCAATGAAGTAAACGTTAAGCTCGCTGAGGGTTGGTCACTAATATCTATTGTTGTGACAACACATCCTGATGGTCAGCTCCATCCCCTGCTACGTTCTCGGCAAATCGAAACCCCTATCCGACGATGAGAAGCCTCACTGATCAGCCTGGCATCCAAACAGCACTCCGGCTCACGAATGTATTGAGAGGATAATTTGTCTTATTGGGATTGGATTCAGTGGCCAGCGATGGTCGTCACCGTACTGGCCGCGTGGCTCATCGGATCGCAGCGACCAAAAAGGCGAATGACAGGGTTTGTGCGCTTCAGCGTGAGCAACGTGCTGTGGGTCATCTGGGGCGCCTACGCAGGAGCATATGCGTTGATCGTATTGCAGGTTTTCCTTGTTCTGATGAAACTTCGTGGATTAAGGAAAAATTCGAAGGGCAGAGAAGATCAGAGGATTCAATAATGACGGTGCCCGTCGAAGTTTTTTTTAAAACCTCGGGCATTCATTCCCAACAGTGCGCACTCAAGAATAATCAGAGCATACGCCTCAGCATGAAGTCCCCAGGCCACCCAAAGCGTATTGCTTAGGATGAACCCCCAAAAAGCGATCATCCGGCGGTACGCTCGTTGCGAGCCGATGAACCAGGCTGAGATGACTGTTACAGCCATCGCTGGCCACTGAATCAGATCGATGTAATACATGTGCGCTCCGCATTTTGAGGTGCATCTTTGCTTCTAGCATGTTCTGCATTCATCTATCCGAAACGATCCCAAGGCTGATGTTCTCGAAGGGTTGCTACACAAGGTTGTCCAGGCTCGCGCATACCAATGCCCAACGCTGAAATCGACGTGTTCAAGGCTTCATTGACGATCAACCCGAAGCGTTACTCTTGTCCGGCGCACCGTGCTTCCGAGATCTACCTGAACCCGATTTGTCGCAATCGATTTCGAATCGGAATGATTCGAAATGCGCCTACTCGGCACAGGTTGTTTTGATAGATACCTCGGGGTGAAGGTTCAAAAATTGCGTAATGTTTGATCTAGATCAAGGGATTGCTAAGCAGCACCCATAGCCCTAAGCGCACAATTGGTTCTGAACTCGATGCTCTTGCGGGGCGACTAGAAAAGCGAGGCGCCACGCTCCTCAAATACGCTGCGAGGACATCTGCAAGGGACATATCGTGAGTCGAGAATCCCGCGTGCTCCAAGCGCTTTCAAGGCACACGCGATATTTTCGCTTACACTCATGCAAACCGTTCCGCCCGTTCGGTCGGTTTCTCGGATTAGAGGAGGAATGTTTGAACGTAAACTGGGAAGGATTGCTGCCGATTCGCGGTGAGGTCATCGTCATTGAGGACGACCCAACTTTACAGTTGCTCATGACCGATATCATGGATGAGATTGGCGCGAAGACTGTCCCGTTCGCGACGGCGGATGATGCGTTGACCTATCTGCTCGAAGCACATTGTGAATGCGCCTTAGTGATCGCCGATCACGGCGTTCCCGGACAAGTCCAAGGCATTGAATTCATAGAGATGGTTAAAGGCAGGTGGCCTCACATCGCTGCGATACTTACCTCGGGATATCTGATCGAGAGCACCGCAGTGCCAGCTCGTACCATTTACCTGCACAAACCCTGGTCACTCGATGAATTGGTGACAGCAGTTGCGGAGCTTTTGCAGCCCGGTAAACCGATTAGCAAACGCTAAGCTTGGCTTCGAAATGGTAAGACCAGGCAGGCCACGGTTGGTGCTGAGCCTGTAGGCCTGCAACACTACTGCTCATGAAACCAGTCCGGTGCTGAAGTCCCTGATTTTTTGAATTTTTCCGCGCCAGATGACTCCGTTAGATCAGAACAGACGGAGTTAGTTATGGAAAATCATCTATTCGTCATCAACTACAAGCTTCATGGGGTGCCGAAGTTCTTCATCATCCGTAGCAATGCGATGCAAAACGCTGATGCCTGGCACTGGGCTAGTTGCGATGCGGGTGTAGCGCCCATTCCCAGGCCTGGTCGCCCGCCACTGAAAATGGTGTCCAAACCTCAAGCCGAAAAATATGGCATTACCGATGTCACCTGGCGAGCCAGCTCAACGTAGCAGTGCATGGTAGGGCGCGGGCTAATGATGAATGCGCTTCATGTCGTAACCGCCCGCAAAGTCCGATTACCCGCTAAATATTCCGAAATCAGCTTTTGAACCCAACGCTGATTCGATCCGTCGTCCACTTTGAAAATAAATTGAGGTCACGATGTCGCCTTTCGATATCCAGCGGATGCTGATAGACGAATTTCCCTTAGCGTTTTTGCTGGAGGTAGGTTTTAGGGCCACCTTCGCGTTTCTCGCCGTGTTTCTTTTTTTGAAATCCAGCGGTAGGCGAGGGATCAGACAGCTTTCACTTTTTGAGCTGGTGGTGATTTTGACATTGGGCTCCGCCGCAGGAGACGTGTCCTTCTACCACGATGTTCCGCTGCTGCCGGTCGCCGTAGTATTTCTCATGCTTCTGCTTCTCTACCGCCTCACCGTCCTGATAATGACGAAGAGTAAAAAATTTGAAGCTTGGATGGATGGGCTCCCGGTAACCGTGATCCGTGACGGTCTCTATGAGCTCAAGTCTTTGGAAACGCTGAACATCTCATCTAACGAATTGTTGATGGAGTTACGACAGCAAGGGGTTGAACATCTCGGACAAGTAAGGCTCGGGCTGGTTGAGACCGACGGCGACGTCAGCCTTTATTTTTTCGAACAGAAAGATCTGCGCCCTGGGCTGTCCGTCCTGCCATTAGAGCATCGTGCCGAGTTTAAAACTGCGCCTGCCTCGGGTTTGTACTGCTGTGTAAATTGCGGGTTCTCCCAGCATATCGTGGAAGCCCAAAGAGCAGACTGCCCTCGGTGCAACCACGATATTTGGTCAACTGCACTCAGTAGACCACGCTGTCGGTGACGCCCTGCCGCAATATCGTTCGCCCTAACAGCGCGCGCAACGCTGCGACTCCCCGCCCGACGAAAAAAGAGCCCCGTAGGGCTCTTTTATCTCAACGTACAATCATTTGGTCAGCCATGACTCAACGGTTTCAGAACCGTGCTCAGCCTTCCAGTCTTTCAGACCGCGATGGTTGCCGCCCTTGGTTTCGATCACTTCACCAGTGTGCGGATTTTTATAGGTCTTGACTTGCCGTGCCTTACGACGTCCAAGATTCGATTGGACAGCGGGTTCGCGGCGACCAGCTCGTGGGTCAAGCACGTTAATTACGTCTTTCAGGCTATAACCGTATTTCGCAAGGAGATCACGCAGCTTAGTCTCAAACTCAATTTCTTTTTTAAGATCAGCGTCGCCCTTAAGCGCTTCCAGCGCCTTGAGTTGTTCTGCGAGATGTCTTTCTAATTGGCGGTATTCTGCGAGCTTGGACATGGACATTCTCTTTGGACGGTTGATGAAGGTTTGTGTGAAATAATATCTCAGATTTATCTATGGATAATCTAGCTATGACCGTCACTCCGAGCTGAATCGACCTTAATCTGGCCCGATTCACCTCACGTGCGGTATTGCTCACGAAGTTTCCTAAGTTCACTCGACCCCATTTGTTCTAAGCCCAGCGTGGCATTCTGCGCTTCGTGAGGAGCTCGTATAAGCTCATCGATCTTCAAATGTAGGATGTCGTTGTCCCGGTTCTGAGTGTTTTGAATCAGAAACACCATTAGGAAAGTAATGATCGTGGTCGACGTATTAATGATGAGCTGCCATGTGTCGTTGTAGTGGAAGTATGGGCCGGTCGCCGCCCAAGCGATGATCAACAAAATCGCGCTCAAAAACGTCTTCGGGCTGCCAGCCCTATTGGATAGCGCTTGGCAGAAAAGGGAAAATCTCATAACGCACACTCTGAATGAACACAGTCTGTTGACCGCATAGAAGCCAGAAATACTTTATTGCATTTTAACCGTCTGTCGGGTTCGAGTTGCCCGCACGTCTTCCTTCAGCACTAACAAAATTTGAACGCCTGATTTCAACGACTGGTCACCCTGTTTATCCACGAACTTTCCGACATTTACAGCGCTGAGAAACATATCACTCGCGCCCTCCCCCGCATGGCACGTGCGGCCACCAATCCTCTCTTGGCTGAAGCTTTCAACGCGCACCTGGAGGAAACCCAAGGACAGATTGAGCGGATTGATCAGCTCGTCGAATTGACTGGCTTAAAACTCAAGCGCATGAAGTGCGTAGCGATGGAAGGACTGGTCGAAGAATCGAAAGAGCTTCTGGAGGAAATTGAGAAAGGTGCCGTTCTGGATGCGGGACTTATCGGCGCCGCGCAAAAGGTGGAGCACTACGAGATTGCCAGTTACGGCACCCTGATCGCCATGGCCAAACATTTGAATCTGACGGATGCTGCCAAGCTCCTCAGCGCAACGCTTGCGGAGGAGAAGGCTACGGACGACAAATTGTCGAAGATTGCCGAGCAAGGCGGCAATCAAGCGGCCACGATGGAGTCTAAGTAAGGTCTAAGCTACGACTGGGCGACGCTAATCGGACGACGTCGCCCTTCTTACGATCCGTTTCGAATTCAGGGTTTAGCGCCGCCTCATTTCACGCGCGCATTCTCCTCGACTCATTTGGAGTGCTTGCGTGGCACGGTGAAACGAGCCGTTCCTTCGCTGACGGCTGGAATTACGCCAACGCATATCGCGTCAACTATGAGCTGTCGGGTAGCCTCTACGTCTAGCGTCTTCCCCAAATTCTCTTGCATGAATTGCCTGCTAATAAAATAGCGTCCGCAAGCGGAGCAATCGATGACCTGCCACTCCTCTACTTCGTTTTGAAGCTTTGCATCTTCCCAACAAATTCAGCACATACATTTCATAAATTGCCCTCCGTGACAATGGATTGCTCCAGAAAAAGCCTGGTTCAATTCAGTGCCGTGACTGGAATAACCATCGGTCGGTTTCAAGCGGCAGAATGTACATATGACCGTTCATGACCTGTTACGGCTTTTAGCCACCTGTGAATCCAATCGGCCCGAAGTTTTCAGCCAGAGCGAGGGCTTTTTTTTGCGACGCTGGAAATCACGTATACGGGGGCCGGTTTACCAATCCCATAACGCTTTGGCATCCGGCCAAGCCGTTCTAACGTGATTAGGAAAAAGCTTATGTCTTGCGCCTATGAAGGCTTGGCAACCGTTGGCGTGTTAGCCCTATACCTGGAGCAGTCTCCAAACAAGTGACCACCTACGAATTGAACGTGCGCGTTCTCAACGTCGGCCCGCAGCGTTTTCGCCTTGAATTTGACCGCTACTTGCAAGCCCCATGCAAGCCACTGCCATTCAGGTGATCTTGCCCAGCGGTCTGGTGCTGCAAGGCCCGATTGTCGACGGCAGCAACGAGCCGGCCGGCGGATAGTTACTAAACGATGTTGAGCAGTACGAACTGCCGCTTGAGCCACCGGCCAACCTCAACGGCTGGACATGGGAGTGAGCATGAAAGATGCATTGACTGCATCGACCTGCCGCCAGCGATTCGGGTAACGCTTACTCCGATAAGCAGCTCCGTGTTTCGAGTTAGATCCAACGAGCGCATTGGCTCGATTGCCGTCGCCGCGAACAAACCCGCTGATGTCCTATCTGCAGGTAGTCATAGGATGGTCTCGCGCACGCTAAAGTTTTGAGGACTTCCCGCAACTGTCGATTGAGTTATTTCCCAGCGTACGGTATCGGCAGTAATCACCGGCCTATGGTGGTGCCCCAGCCTCTGCCTAACGAGCCACAGCCTTGTCGCCTGGACGGCCACTATCTTTCTTCTTTTTGAGAACGTCGGCGCTTACAACGTAGCCACCGCACTCAAAGCAATCAACCATCACACTTTGGAAGTTGGTTTCCAGCACCCGAGCCGACGCCCCACAAATTGGACAGCTCATACGTCACTCCCTGCAGTTGTTGAACTGTAGCCGAACGCTGGTCACTCTCCACCTGTCACGGAGGGCTCATGACGATTCTTGCCAACAAAAGCTGTTTCGCCTCGGCATCGAGGCACAGATGGAGATTCTGAAGATCTTCGAGCGTTGGATGCTACTTAGCGGTAGAGCTGTTCCCTTCTACCGGACGACCATCAAGGACAGGCAGCGGATCGGTTTGAATTCCCGTCAAGATGGAGGCCCAAGCTGCGTACGCTTGCTTGTGACGAGACACAGCTTCATCCCAGCGGCTCCCTTTCACTTCGTGCGAGACGACAAGCATCATTAGATTATTTGTGGCCGCATCCAGATCAACCAGGAGGTGATGGGCGTTGAACCGGAAATCGTCGGATGAAGGCATGATGGCAC
Organism: Pseudomonas sp. FP1762; assembly: GCF_030687105.1. Taxonomy (NCBI): domain Bacteria; kingdom Pseudomonadati; phylum Pseudomonadota; class Gammaproteobacteria; order Pseudomonadales; family Pseudomonadaceae; genus Pseudomonas; species Pseudomonas sp. FP1762. The sequence goes on along the minus strand of NZ_CP117458.1, from coordinate 1,987,511 downwards.
GCATATTGTAATTAAGTGGTAAGAGCATCGGCGCTTCCCACATGGCATCATTATGACATTGTTAGCTATTGTTGGTTCGGATGCGTAGACGACCGGTATCTAGAGCGCTTGGCATCCAGATGAGGCTGTTGAAATCGACCTATTGCGATGGCGCGGCGAACTGCGGAGACAGAAAGAACCAGCTAGTCAGCTATCTGAGAACGTCCGCTTTCAAGGGACACTTGGCAACCGACTTACAGCCGTTATCGGGGCAAATTACACCATGTGGACTAGCCAAACGCTCATGTCGCCAGCGACCTGACCTCCCGGAGCCAAGTTGCTCGCATCGTCATGAATCAGTCATCGACGTCTGATGGGAGAGTAGTGGGCTCAATTAGATGAGGGCCCTGACTACGTACATTGCCCACTTCTTTGCCGACCTTGTACCAATGAAAATCCGTAGCAGGCCTGCAGTGCTCCAGTGCTAGTTCGCGAGCTCTTTCCGGTGAGGTGTCGGGGTCTATCCACTCGCGGGCGTGCTCAGGCGATAAGACCAAGGGCTTGCGATCGTGAATATCGACCATGCCTTCATCACTCGCGGCGGTAATGATGACAAAGCCGTCGCGATCATTCGGCTCCATACCCTCATGCACCTCGGCCAACCCCGCGAAGAACATCGGAATTTGCTCTTTCGTAACGAAATACGGCTGTTTTTTCTTCGGTTCCTCTTCGTCCTTGACCCACTCGAACCAGCCGTTCGCAGGCGCGAGTACGCGTCCGTTTGGCCAGAGCTGATTGAAAAACTTGCCGGTGATGACGGTCTCGACTCTCGCGTTAATCGGGTCAGGACGCTTCCCCTTCGCCCAGAAAGGCGCCCATCCCCATCTGACCTTATCAATGCTCAAGCTCTCTCGACCCGGCCGGATGATTTCTACCCGCGTCGACGGTACGACGTTGTACCGCTCAACGGGCCAGAGGTCATAGCCATTGATCACCAACAGCCTTGGCGCAAGCTCCTTAAAATAGTGATCCATCGATTCGTAGATCGAGTAGCGTCCGCACATGCTGTCACCCGTCGTATCGTCGTGCCTATGAAATTGACCGCAAGCGAACCAAATCGCTAACTGTATGCATGTACAGTTTACCTTCTAAGGCTTGCATCATGAGCATCACCATTCTCGGCTCACTTGCTTCTGACGGTAGGAAGCTGCCCCTCTATTCATCCAGGGTGCCGGCAGGGTTTCCCCTCCCCCGCAGCTGACCATATCGAGAAGCACATTTCCCTGGATGAACTGTTCGATATCCGGGCGCCGCACGTGTACCTGGTGCGGATTGACGGGGACAGCATGCAAGGCGCGGGTATTTACTCCGGGGATATGGTGATAGTCGATCGGAGCATCGAAGCGGTCAGTGGCGATATCGTTATCGCCGCGCTGAATTCGGAGCCCTTCTGCAAGCGTCTGCTTCTGCGCGAGAGCGCGGTGATGCTTTTGTCGGAGAATCCAAAATACCCGGCGAGACATGTCATGGAAGGTGATGAGCTGGTGATCTGGGGTGTCGTGAAATACAGCGTCCGTGATCATGACCATGCGTGAACCGGTCTTCGCACTCATCGATTGCAACCTCGTTTTACGCGAGTTGCGAGCGCGCCTTCAGGCCCGACCTGGCAAAGACACCTAAGCGGTATCGCCCATGAGGCGTTCCGGCTTGATGTCGAATTGCGCTTCAACGCGATCGATCACGGTCTTGGTGCTCTCGACCTCCGCTGTGCGATGAACTGGTGTGGGTTCCACATTCACAATGACGCCGTGCTCGGTATCGATCAGATAATTCGTGGAATAAACGTAGAACGCCGGGCAGCCTGGAGCAGCGGTCCAGTGAGCCTGAGGATCAGTCAGTGACAAACGCTTCGGCAGCGTTTCGGCCAAAGCATCTTCATCAAGTGCCTCAAGGTATTCACGTACAGCGCGGCTGCTCAAAGACGGATCGCTCCAGTTAACCGGTTCGTCACCCGGTAGGCCGCGCTGCCGACTCGCATCCGCCTTGATGATGCTAGCGTCCACCGCAAACCCTTCGCCCTTGACCAAACCTGCGTCCATGCAGCGACGCAGCACCTCATTGAACAACCAGCGAAACAAATCGCTGTCCCGAAAACGGCCGTGTCGATTCTTGGAAAAGGTCGAGTGGTTGGGGACTTCATCTTCAAGGCTCAACCGGCAGAACCAGTGATACGCCAGGTTTAGATGGGCCTCTTCGCACAACCGCCGCTCTGAGCGAATGCCGTAGCAATAGCCCACGATCAGCATGCGAATCATTAGTTCGGAATCAATCGACGGACGCCCAACGGGGTATAGAAATCGGCGAGGTAATGGCGCAGGTCGCTCAGGTCGAGACACTGATCAATGCTGCGCAGAAGGTGATTGGCTGAGATGTAATCTTCAAGGTTGAACGAGTAAAACAGTCGCTCCTGCCCACTCGATAACTGTCCCATCATGCTGCGTGATCCCCCTCCGACCAATGCAGAGATTTTGCCGGAGGTCGGCCAGAGGAGCTACTCTTTCAACAGAATCGGCCGATAGCTGTCTGTGACGGGAGGCGCCATTGTTTTGCTGTGTCTGGTCGTTCAACGGCCAATGTCTGCCTCTGTTTTAGAGTTTTCACCCAGCCGCCCGTCAATGTTCTTCTCATCGTTCGACAGGTACTGATCTTTATCGCTGCGCAACCGCGATCAATGCGGTAGATGGAATGGGCAAGACAGGATTATTGCCTGCCATTTCCCTGACGTGCGCAATCACTGCTGCCTTTTCTGTATCGGTCAGGCTCGTCCAGTCGGGCGACATTCCAAACAGTGTGTCAGGGTTATCGAGCGACTTCACATCCAGCTGATAGGCATGTGTCACGCTCTCGATGACAGGATCCCGGAACCCGGCGGCGATCAGTTCGCGGGCGAAATCCAGTGTGTTGCTCAACGCTTTTAATGCTTCGGGCATCGCCATGCCATCGCGGTCCGGGAAAAGCTTTCGCCTGACATTTCCCAATAAAAGAAACGTCGCCGCACCCATTTCTTGCCACGTTGCGACAATGCCATATCCCCCGATGGCGGTAACGCGTTGCATTTCGGCCAGGCCCTTGCGCCAGTCAGGAAACATGATCACACCGAAGATCGAGAACGTCGCGTCGAAGCTTGCATCTGGCAGATCGAGCGATTGGCCGTCCATGACCCGGGCCTCCACATTGGGAAGTCCTGCGTTCTTCACACAAGCCACCATGCCGGGGGAAAAGTCCGTTGCCAGCACCTGTGCGCCGGTTCGTGCGGCTGCCAATGCGAGGGCTCCGGTGCCAGTGGCGACATCCAGCACGCGGCTTTCCGGCGTTAAGGAGATCCGTGCGAGCGCCGCCTCTGCGAAATGTGCAGTGAAGGGGTGCGCCGTTTTCTGATAGTGCTTTGCTGCAACGTCCCAGTGATCAGGATTCTCAAATTCGCGCATCGTGCTGTCCTCGTAAGTCATGTAACTTTACAAGTATCATGAGTTTGTGCTTTCTGCCAAGTATCAGAAACAAAGGAGCAAACGATGCGTTACGACAGCCGTCTTTCGCGAATGCTACATATCTTGGTGCACATGGCGCGGCACGGTGGGCCAGTAACGTCGGAACGGATAGCCGCAATGCTCGGAACGAACCCAGTCGTTGTTCGTAGAACGATGTCTGGCTTGCGGGATGCAGGCTACGTTCGTTCGGAGAAAGGGCATGGCGGAGGCTGGGTGATCACCTGTGATCTTGAGCAAGTCATGCTACTGGACATCTATAAAGCGGTGGGGCAGCCCTCGCTGTTCGCCATAGGCAATGAGCGTTCCAACCCCGACTGTATGATCGAGCAGGTGGTCAATCTTGCGGTCGACGACGCATTACGGGAAGCGGAGTCGGTCCTGGTGGAGCGGTTTCGCACCATTAGCCTGGGTGAACTTAATCGCTTGTTTGATGCACGTCGTGCTGCTGGCCATGACGATTCCATTTCATAGTGAGGCAGCCTGAAGGGTAGCCGCGCAGGCTGAGTTGTGAGGGACAGACGTACCCGGCCTTGCTGTAATCCCGACGGCTTGTCTCAATCAGTGTGTACCAAGCGAGCCAGCCGATTCTGTCGCTCATCTCAGTGACCGCATTCGGACCGATTCTGTTGAAAAAGTCGGCTTCGGTTTCCACGCCAAGAAAGTTCGCGCCCGAGATTGAAATCTGTGCTTTGGGCAGAAGGTTCACGATTCGTGATTTCACGTAGCAGCACGCAAAAGAGGTGTTTTTACCCATCAATATTTGTGCGTTTTAGGCAAGCCGACTTTTTCAACAGAATCGGTCGAAAACGGCCACTCACGAATGCTGCTTTCGGCCAATTGTTGTCGCTCGCACTCTTCTAATCAGGAACTCGCCAGCCTCTCGTAATCGGAAAAAGGCTTAAGCGCGTGTACTGCACGTGTAGCAGATTCCCTTTGACGTAAGGCAGCGCCTCGATGTAATCACGCGCCTCTTCGAAGGTGGCGGATTCCAGTTCAAACGCGGCACCGGGACCAGCGGCCAGCCTATGAACTGCGCGCACAATACCGCCAGCGAAGCCTTGCCAAACGTGCAATACCTCCGGTTTCGCCAGCCGCTTGAAGTCTTCTGCCGCTCCATCAGCACGGCGAGTCAGAATCACGAAGGTTTTCATGTCACCTCCTCCGTTTTCAGCTGCTTGCGCTGGATTGTTTCACCATACGCAACGTACGCCATTATGCCGCTCTGGCCCAAGGCTACATGCGGTTTAAGCTCATTGCGGGGAGTGTAGTCCCCACCGTTTTGGGGCCGGAAAGGTATTGGCGCATCTGTGAACAAATCCTCGAGTCGGGTGCGCCAAGCCGCTTTGGCTGCGACGGCATCTGCGGCGGTCAAGTTGCCAGTGCCGTATATGCGAACGTCGGCAGCACATCTAACCCAGGAAAGTAGAGCGAGCCGTGCGGGATCGGAAACAGCAATTGCTCGAGTGGTCCGTTGATGCCGCGCGGCGAGTAGTCTTCTGCGGGGCCACCGACAGCCACTGACAACATGGCCCGCTTGCCTTTGAAAGCGCCGTCACCATAGCGGTAGGCGTTGCGAGCGTCCTTGTAGCCGTGGGCGAGTCCGGCTGCCCAGACGCGATCTATCCATCCCTTCATGATGGCCGGCATGCCGTACCAACAAAGCGGAAACTGGAAGATGACAACGTCTGCCGCTAGAACCTTGTCTTGCTCCGCCGCCACGTCAGAGCTTTGATGCCGGCGGCAGAGCTAGCCGGCAAAATTGTCATTGACACCAATGACTATATGATCTGGCGAGACGGCCACTATCCGATGATCGACTCGAACGAAAAAACCGCTCACCATTGCATCAGGAGCAGCTTCCCGCTTCCAAGGTGGTAAAGGCTTTCACGCATATACGGGCTTCGCGCATCACGCTCTGGAACCGCGCAAAGGGCTCACCAGAGCGTCTCGCCCTAGCGCTATCCAGTGACTTTCCAGAAGCTGCGGAACGGGTGGCGCAACTATATGATCAGTTTGGTTTTGACGCCGTCGATCACAGCCCATTGAGCGAGTCGTGGCGTAATGCGCCAGGTCAACCGGCTTGGCGGCAAGAGCGACAAACTCAGGACGAACTGAAAGCCAATCTAGCCAAGGCAGACCCTGCACTTACCTCCAATGGCGGTTGACCCTCATTCCTTGATGTCTCTTAGGCCTTGTACTGCGAACGCGCCGATATTTAGCAAATAAGCATCCGCGCAGGTTGGCTATAAATGTTTGCCACCCAACATCATCTGAGATGCGATTAGCCGGGCCCCTTCACGTTGGATTCGCAATTCAGAACCCGCTTTCGACGCTTCAATCTCTTCAGAGATGACTATCTATTGCTGATAGAAAATTCGGCCAAACGCAAGTTGAGCCTGCCTATGTATCTCGCAAGGTGATTACCACTTTTTCAAGCCGGTGGCTACGTAAAGACCAGCGATTAAGCTGCCCCAACGACGAGCAGCTTTGTCGCACTCCCCACCTCCACTATTGCTGCAAAAGAATACTTTTTCAAATAGCTGCAACTAATCCCGCTGCACTTGCAGTTCAATCACTTCCCCACCCTCCTTCCTGAATCTTTCCAGATACGCACACGCCTCGATTAGCTGATAAGGAAAATAGAGACCCGCCGGAGTGGGCGGCGCGCCGTCAAGCCCTAGCAATCGCTCCAGCAACATCGCCACACTTAGCCCTGTGAGCGCTGCTGCTCCCGATGGGTGCACGAGGGCATGGCGAGTGTGAAGCGGGCGGTTTTCGTGGTCCTCACCAATCATTTCGATAAGTATTTCAGTCGACATCGGAAGGCCAGCGCGACGGGAAGAACTCACCCCGCTACCGAGATTAAACTGCACATTAGGCGCTTCAGTAGCAGCCGCCAAACCAGCAACATCGATTGAGGAAAACCCCGTTGCCTGCATCGGTGTACCATCCAGCGCAAGAAACGTTACTTTTGCATCGTCGCCTTCTCGCCATATAAAATTGTGGTCGCGCCGAGTCAGTGCGAATGGCAACATTTTATTCAAATGTTCGAAATCCTTGGCCACTGTAGGCCCGCCGCCATCCTGTTCGTCGACCAATGCGTCAATACGGATGTGGCTTATTCGGGCAAACGCATTAGCAATATGCAGCGTTCCAACAGTGGTTGCCCCCACAAGCCACTCATAACCCAACACCACGGGCGCAGCGCCAGGGTTATGAATGAACCTCGCGATCTGAGGCGCGATTTCGAAGACGCCGGACGAAATACTGAGGTGTGGCACTCTGCGCCTCTGCGCAAATCGTAGTCCATCGAGGGCATGATCCATATAGAAAATCGCCACCGCGCTGACTTGGCAATCGCCTAATCCCAGGTCATCAGCAGCAAAATCTATAACCACTCCCCGTGCGCCGCCAATCTCTTGCGCAGCTCGCTGAGCTTTTGTCAGATTTCGGCCACCTATCAGTAAAGGAATGTCGGGATAAACTGCACGCAAAGCTTTAGCTGAGCGATGACCAATGGCTCCAGAGCCACCGAGGAACAAAATTGGATGAAGCGACATAGGTATTCCTCCTGAGCTTTTTAGGCTGCGACATAGTATTGGTAAGCGCCTCGTCGCGATGGTTCCGAGTTGTTGCCTAAGCCCTAGAGCGCGGCAGCTATTTTTTTCATAAAGATTTCTCTTGTTATTAGCAAGCGAACCGATCTCAATCGACGGACTGTGAGTTTCACAGGTGTCATATCTGCCTAAGGCTCCTGTCTCTCAACCAAACCGTCCGAGGCTGCGGGTGAGCAGGCACCTCGGAATGAGCACGGTCCAGTCCTTTCCATTCTGAGTTCAACTGCACTCGAATCAGCTCTCAAGCAATTGTGCTCGCAGCATCCACCAAAAGTAGATCGACTAATTTAAGCAAATTCAGTTAAACGACTCATTCGAGACAATCACCTGCCCCCTCAATTCATTTTTATGACGGAGAACACAATTCGGTAATGAAAGCGCTTGCCGGCTTACCAGGCATCAGCGAAGATCCTCGCTCAACAGAAAATTGCGGGGTAAAATACCCATACTATACAAACGCACATCACTCGAATGAAATCAGTCTGTTGGATTACAGAAGCTAATATATTTTGCGACGTAATGGACGCACACTCTTTTTTTATTTAGCAGAAACGTATGCCTGAAATAGATTTAACTATAATTACAATATGCTCATTGACCATTAGTGCTTTGGCAGCAGGCTATATGCTTCTGCTGACTAAATTAGGCATAAGGCACCCCGCACTTTTACACTGGATTGGCTCATGCGTTATTTTTGTTTTTGCAAGCCTGCTTGCGGCATCTCGCCTGTATCAAGTCACTCCCTTAATCAGCGTCTGGCTTGCTCACTGTTTATTAGCATTACCGCCCGTTCTGATCGCGACCGGGCTATTGCGCTTTTTTCATGGCACTGAAAGATCCTTGCCGACACATTTGGTCGGCACCGCTATGGCAGCCTACTCTACGCTGCTTTTTTTTACATATGAGTTATCCCATAGCGCGCCGATTTTAACGGCGGTATTCATAGCATTAGCATGCTTTTGGTGTATTGCACTGCTAGCTTCAAATTCAACTCAGCGCTTAACATGCGGCCTGTTGCAAAGTATCTTGACCATGCATGCGCTAACTATGTGCGCCGAAGTTTTTCTGTACACTTATCAATGGCAAACAATGCCACAAGGGCACGAAAAGGTTTATTTGAAGCTCGCACTAGTCAGCCACCTACTGCTAACGACAATAGCCAGCATGCTGCTACCGCTGCTGTTATTTATGGATCGAGAAAGATACCTCATGTTGCAGGCGGACAGAGATGACCTGACACAGCTACCTAATCGCCGCCATTTTTTACGTGAATCTGCAGCCGGCATTGACAATAACGACGGGATGTTACCGACAACAATTATGATGCTTGATTTAGACAACTTTAAATCCATTAATGATACTTTTGGTCACGCCATTGGTGATGCCGCGCTAAAGAAGGTTGCAAGCATACTTAAAATTGAACTAAGCCAAGCTGATTTTATCGGTCGCTTAGGCGGCGAGGAGTTTGCCATAGTGATGATCGGCCTCGATGAAGCGGGAGCTCGTACAACTGCTGAACGCTTGCGTCAGAAGATTGAACTTCATGCTCGCATCATTGAGGGCAAACAGCTTAATCTTACGATCAGCATCGGTGCAACTTTCTCTTACGCCCGTGACAGCTCAGTTTTCCAAGCTTTGATGAAAACAGCAGATGACGCTTTGTTTGAAGCAAAACGCCGCGGTCGCAATCGCGTAATTTTTGACTCTAGTAAAGCCAACGTACGGATCGGCTGACTTACTATGCACAGCACATTTCTGCTTTCGATACCTCGGTTTTAATGATCCGCGCCAATCCATTACCTATCCAGACCCTGCGGTAAAACATAAATCGATGAAATTCAACACTCAATAATGCGCTGAAATATGGATCAACATCGCACTTGCGTCTAAAACGCCTGTCGCATTGTGAAAAAATTTACAAATCGATTTGAGACTCAATTAAGCAGGCGCAAGGAAAAACCATCAATTAAAATATTGACTGACTACAACTTTTTTCGTGATCACTGTAGGTTTTTAAGAACAGCGTCATGATTTGTTGTATAACTACTCCATAGGATGCGCAACGCATAAAGATCTGCCGACAAATCTCAGACTTAACGTAGCAGCGCGCACTTAAAGTCTTGCGTAGCGTTTTTACGCAGCCTGGTTCGATAGCAGTCACCTGTGAAAAGATTGCATTCGACCAAAAACGATTGCTCGCTGGCTCCATTAAGCTAGCTGAACAAGCCTTTCCAGATACCGGAAAAGCTAACCGCTAATTAGCGAACCGAGTTATGGATTTAGCCTGAATGTTGATAGGTGGCTCTGGGACTGATCGGACACGATTTCACTATTTTACATTGCTTTCCTCTCCTATCTGAAACGGAACATCAGCCTTTACATCGTCGTTCCCAGTCTTAACGTCCACATTGTTATAGCGTTTTCCATCCCAGCAGCAAAAGATTCTCCCCAGCTGAAGGTTGGGCCCAAGGCTACCTATGAGTCTGCTGTCGGCGCCTGCGGTTAACATGCAGTTTTTCCCGACGGTCAGCTTGCAGCGTTCCCCAACCATCAACACGAAATCGTCGCCAGCGGTCAATTTGCCATTGAAAATTAAGAAGTCGCTTTACGCAAAATTTTCAACGCAGTGCTATTGCAAGGGCGAGAACTTGGTACGGTCAAGCAGATGGCATTTCTGACTGAGGCCTAGAAATAGCATAGTATAAAGGGAGGTATGTAAATGCCACGCAGAGGTATCTAACAGCCCATTGCGCCTATGAATGGCAGGGATTCGAATTAGTCGGCCATCAAAATTACCAGCGAGTTGTTCTTTAAGGGTGGTAGGTATGCGGATTGTGCATTGCTATTTTCGCAAGCACACTCGGCTCCACAGAATTTCTAGTTTATGAATTACGGTTTTGCAGCCAGCTCAAAAATCCGCCTTTCTTAATTTGCACCGGCTTCGCCAGCAACGCCAACCGGCCGTTCTGTTGGCGGACCGCTTGCAGCTTGTTCAAAGCTCGACCTACATCCACGCGCTTTTCCATGTATTCACGGGTCAGGGATTTGTCGATTCGGTAGATGATGCAGGAGGTCAACGCGGTAAACGTGGCTTGGGACGGTTCATCGTTGAGAATGCTCTGTTCACCCATCAGTTCGCTCGGGCCCATTCGCCCAACTTCGGTTTGCAATGCGCCATCTAGTACCGTTGCGCTCACCACCCCGGTTGCGATCACCATCAAACTGTCAGGCACTTCCCCCACTTCCAGCACCAACTGGCCCGCAGCATACTGTTGCGCCACCATCGATTGCGCCATTTGATCTCGCTCATCCTCGCTCAGAGAGCGAAACACTTTCACCTCATTCAGAAGCGTACGCGCGCGAGTTGTGGGTTCAATCACACCATCGAGCTGGCGGGAAATACCGGCCGCTTCGAGGTGTCGGTGTGCCAGGTCGAACAGTTGATTGCGCACTTGGCTTTTCTTGCCAAGTTCTGCAACGAAACCGCTGGCCACGTATTCGGACATGGTTTCCCCGGCTTCTTTCAACACCGCTTTCGGCGCAGGGCTTAGCAGCAATTGGCTGCTGCCTTGAAGTGTGCGCTCCAGGGCATCCAACACCCGACGCGGACGAACATAATTGGGTACCTTTAAGCTGATCGACACGCCATGCACATTATTAGGCCGGCTCAGGTTGACGATTTTAGCCTTGGCCGCCACTGAGTTTGGCACCACCGCGGTGCTGCCGGCGCTGGTTAGCAGGTGCGTCGCGCGCCAGTCGATGTCAAGGACCTTGCCCTCGACGCCGTCTATCACGATCCAGTCATCCACTTGATAGGGCTTAGTAGTGTTGAGCACAATCCCAGAAAACACGTCGCTCAAAGTGCTTTGCAACGCCAGGCCTACGACGATGGCCACAACCCCTGAGGTCGCTAGCAGGCCCTTAACGGGTAACTCGAGCACATAACCCGCCGCCGCGACGCTGGCAACCAAAAACACCAGTGCGCCGAAAACGTCCTGGAGCAACCGGCCGCTGTGCCCGATGCGACGCATCAGCAACAGGCCGATGACTTCGGTGAGGACCCGCGCCGCGTAAAGCCACCAGAGAATGCCCAAGGCAGTAGCGCCCAATTGCGCGACTCGATCCTCGGCCAACAGCGGAGCCTGAAGCGGGCTGACGCCGGCGTTGATGATCAGCGTACTAAATACTAAAAACAGCCCCAAACGCACCCCCACCCGCGTCACGCGATGGCTAAAGGGCGCGACGTGCCAGAGCAAGGCGTCGATCAGCAGCAGCAAGGCACTCCATGCCAAAAGGTGGGCGTAGAAGAAGGACATGGGTTACTCCGGGGGGGGGCTGGTTGACGCTATCGACGTCACATAAGCCCAGCGACTGTTTGATAAGTGTATAGACGATAATCCGTTTAGATGAGAACTAACAGCCTGGAAGCTCCCGAAATATGAAGACCGATGTCCTCGCTTTCAGGTTAAGTGGTTGGGCTTGCTCGGCTTCTCACTGCCCGCTGAAATCATCAACCCAGGCCCAAATTACAAACAAGTTAGCTTCATAAGAGGTGCGCCGATTGGCGCGATTCAGCTTGATGTCAGGATTGTATCTTCGATGCGATAAAAACTCTTTATCAGACGGTTTTTATGTCTTGACCCATGTTAACTACCGACGACGCCAGCTCCTGATCATTCTTGGTGTGGGTCAATACCACATCCGTTTGACAGGGTGAACGCGAATGGCTGGAGATAAGTGGTGTTGCATTGAATTGGGATTCCTATTGCAAACGGAGAGTAGTAGCTGAATGATAGCCTCATGGCCTTATCAACGACACGCTCTACAACGTTTTCGGACATTTACTTAGTAACTTTCATTAATCAAAATAGCTAGCACGTACTGATTCTACGGCAACAATGTCATCACGTCCATCTTTAAAGTTTGGGTTTATAAAATAATATCATATATCCGTCACACTAGAACAATAGTGCGGTGAGCCTAAGCAGTCTAGCAACTGACTGGAGATTACCCTTCAAGATTAGTCCACACTTAGGCCGTAGGCAACCATTCCAACCTGACCGTCCATCCGCATCAAACTTAACCAACCTCCCTCGCAATCAGACACAGCACTTAAAGCGCAAAATAAATAATGAAAACTTCACAATCACTCCCTTGCATGTGATGAAACGCAAGCGAAATAAAACATATTTGCTCCAAATAAACACATTCGAAATTTCTGGCCGGTGCGCGAGCGGTTGTGGTGGTAAGGAATTTGGACTTGCTGCCGGGAAATGTGAGGGTGTTTATTGCGATTTTGGTGCCGCGCACCAGTGCGACCTTAGTACGTCCAACTAGAGGCGGATACATAACTCAGAAGTTGAGCAACCAATTTTTAAAATTCGGAAATTGACCTATTTGAATGCCTTTCGCAGGTCATCAATGACTTGAATGACCGGAGGGCCTTGGATAGCGGATGGACCAGAGCCCTCTCCAAACTCGCGCCAGATGAAGAGTGTCAGCTCTGCCCCATCGGTCAGCGTTTGCGCATTTTCCTTCGACCCAAAGGTATTTAAAATCCGGTAACGGGCGTCTTTCCAAAACAGCTCTTCAACCCAGTGATATACCGGAATGAAGTGAAAGTGGATCGGGTAGCTGGGATCGTGACCGAACCGGCTTATGTACAGCCATTTCGGATTCATCTGCAACTGGATGGTGTTCTGAACAGTTGCTAGTAGTCCGCCCAACTCGATTAGCGCGTCGCTGGGTAGGTCGCCCAAGGAATGCACGTACGCTTTAGACCCGAGCACCAAGTAACCGGGAAGAGTGGATGACATGTGGTGATTGACGATCCAGTGGGTCGTTTCATGAATGATAAATTGAGATGGAATTTTCATGCGTTGATGCCTTTCGTTCGACGGACGCGCAGTACGCGGAGATTTGTTCAATTGGGTTAGGGAGACCAAAAGGTTGCGGTCTATCCTACAAAGCTCGCGGCCGCGCAGAAGCCAAGCTAAACAGCCTTGAGGAGAAATTTTAACACCCCCAAAAACGCTCTCGATAGTACATTTGTGCTCTTCATAACGCATAAGTGCACTCTAGAATTGCTTTGAGCGATTGACGCGACGAACATCATCATTAGTTACAAATCATATCTAACTTTTTCCACCTTTAGGTGGGTATTTCTAGCAGTCGCTGGTCACCATTAACGTGATGCGCCTGCGGTGGAGTACCAAAAAATCGGCGATGACGCAGATGCGACGAACGCAACTATGCGAGAACTCCGGGCACAGTTGCGATCACCATTGCTGATCCGCAAGTTGAGAATGGCTTGAGACCAGAAGACGAATTTATCTACGTTCAATCAACCGGGCACGGATGTCAGCGACCGCAGCCTGAATCTCCATAACTTTTTCCACGCTCATGCCCACTGCCGACTGAATGCAATCTGGAACCTTGAGTGCATCAGACTTCAATGCTCTGCCCTTGTCCGTCAGTTTGACCCGCACCTGGCGCTCATCTTTCGGATCGCGGGAACGGTTCATGAACCCTGCACTTTCCAGACGCTTAACCAATGGCGTTAGGGTGCTTGACTCCAAAAATAGCTTGCTACCCAGATCCTTGATGATCTGATCATCCTTTGCCCAAAGCGCAACCATTAGCAAATATTGCGGATACGTTAGGCCTAATGCCTCCAATATCGGACGGTAGAACTGCGTGAAAGCATGTCCTGTTGAGTAGATCGTGAAGCACAAAAACTCATTCAATGGTGCGAAGTCGTCTTCCGAAATTTCCAGTTTATTCACCTGCCTCTCCTAAGCTTCGTGGGATACCAAACTATTACGCGCGCGATTCAATCGCAAGCTATTGACAAAATATTTTACTTGCCTCACGATTAGTACCAGCACGATTATTTTGCGCGCAATATTTATTAGCAGTTTCCACCTCACAGGAAGATATCTACATGAAAAAGATTGCCTCAGGTTTGGCTCTCGCAGGTGCAATCACTGCCGCAAGCTTTGCGCAGGCCGCTGACGTTAAGCCGACCGTGATTCTTGTACACGGTGCTTTCGCTGATTCTTCTAGCTGGAATGGTGTTGTGAAGATTCTGGAAAAGGACGGCTACCCTATTATCGCAGCGGCGAATCCTCTGCGTGGTGTGACAAGTGACGCCCAATCTGTTTCAAGCATCATTAAAGGCATCAAGACGCCCGTGGTGCTGGTGGGTCACTCCTACGGCGGGTCTGTAATCTCTGAAGCAGCACATGGCAACCAAAATGTGAAGGGCTTGGTGTTCGTTGCTGCATTTGCGCCAGAAGCTGGCGAAACGGCAGCCGAATTGTCTGGGCGTTTCCCAGGCGGCACACTTGCATCTGCTCTAGCGGCACCGGTTGATCTTACTGATGGCGGGAAAGATCTCTACATCCAGCAAAATAAATTCCATGAACAATTTGCTGCCGATGTATCTGGAGCCGATGCTCGGCTGATGGCTGCTGGTCAACGTCCTGTGACTGTCGCGGCATTAAATGAAGCAGCTACCCAGCCGGCTTGGAAGACCATCCCCTCGTGGTTTGTTTACGGCGACAAGGATAAGAATATTCCACCTCAGGCATTGGCTTTTATGGCTGAGCGTGCGCATTCCAAGCAAACCATTGTAGTAAAAGGTGGCTCACACGTTGTGATGGTATCTAATCCCAAAGTCGTAGCCGATCTGATTGAGAAGGCGGCAGAATAAGGTTGAAATTCTGCCGCCAGGTACATTGATTAGCAGTGATCTGATATTGGGGAATTTCAGATCCTTTTGACTCACAGAATTTTCGCAACACGCATCCGATTGGGCTGACTTTCGCTCCTTCTGAATCCGTTAGCCCGCGCTCCCATGCGGGCTTTTTGCCTGAACACTCGAGCATGGTATGCCGCGAGGCTATCGCCTGATGTCACTATTGCTTCCGCCATACTCAAATTTTACAAGGCAAGCTATGCGCCCGTTTCTGATAGCCGAACTTCCTCACTAAGCGTTGCGGCCCCCACCATTGCCGCCGTTTTTAACAGGGACCATCTCACCCGCGCGACCACTTCCAACAGCAAAGGATGATGCACCGGCGAGAGCCCCGGTTAGCTAGGTACGATGAGCTTGGCTGTTTGCAAAAATTGGCAACCGGCCTTACCCATTTCAACAAGATCGCCGAAGGTGCGCGCAGCATTCCAGGGACAGACGTTGTGGTAAAGCGGGTTCCTGAAACGATGAGCCCAGAGGCCTTCGCTGCAGCAGGCGGCAAGACCAATCAGAGTGCGCCAGAGGCACAGCCATCGGAACTGGCCAATTTCGATGCAATCATCTTTGGCACTCCGACTCGCTTCGGCAACATGTCCGGACAAATGCGCAACTTCCTCGACCGAACAGGCGGCCTTTGGGCCCAGGGCGCTCTAGCTGGAAAGGTCGCTAGCGTGTTCACCTCAACCGGAACGGGCGGTGGCCAGGAAATGACTATTGCCTCCACCTGGACCACACTTGCTCATCACGGAATGATCATCGTGCCGATCGGCTATACATCCCCAGCAATGTTCGATGTCTCGAAAGGAGGAGGTACGCCTTATGGCGCGTCTACCATCGCTGGTGGCGATGGTTCTCGTCAGCCAGATGACCGTGAGCTGGAAATCGCTCGCTATCAGGGCGAACACGTCGCTCGTATCGCATTGAAGCTTCAAGCCTAAACCCTGCTCATTCCTGCCAAGAGCTTCCTGATCGAAGCTCATCAGCAACGCTTCAACGAGCGCGCGATCCTTATGTGCGCCAACCAAAAGCATTCGACTAAATGGTCAACTCGATACGCGATACGGTCTGGTACACAGAGTTGTGAGGCGAGTTATGCCACCGCTGCTCAAGCACCGGACGCCTGCTGCCAATCGACACGATCCATCAGTGCTAAAACGCCGACGAATCTGAGAGTGGAATGTAGTCAGAAGAGCTCTAAATACCGTCGATCGATTTTCGTATTGACATATCGATAATTCTAGATATGATGGCGCCATGGAACTGATCGAAGTCTTCAAAGCCCTCTCCAATCCTACTCGCCTGAAGATCTTGCAAGGCTTGAAGGATCCGGTAAAGAGTTTCCCTCCGCAGGATGAGGGTGACGTCTTCACCGTAGGAGTCTGCGTCAGCAGCATTCAAGAAGGCATTGGATTGTCGCAGTCGACGGTGTCTGGCTATCTTGCAACGCTGCAACGAGTAGGCTTAGTCGAGGTCAGGCGCATCGGGCAGTGGACCTACTACAAGCGTAGTGAAGCAGCCATCAAAGCGTTGGCTGAGGCAGTGAGAAAAGAGTTGTAATTTTTTAACAACATATATCGAGATATCTCGATATCCAGCTTTTACGATACAAGGATAAAATCATGAAACTCCAATTACTGTTTAGCGTGTCTTTTTCTCTGCTGACCAGCAGTGCTTTCGCCCTGCCAGCCACCGACCAAGCTACCCCACAAGTGAAGGCAAATCACTCAGTGTTCGGCCAGACAGTTGCGGCTGACGGCTCCGACCGTACCCCACAAGGCCAGATCTTGGCCGAAGGTGGTAACGATCGCCTGAAAGAAAAGGGCCTGATCACTCAACATGCCTCGGTTCGCTCCCCACAGCGCCAAACCCTGACTGCTGACGGGTCCGATCGCACTTCACAAGGTCGGAAACTAGCTGAAGGTGGTGGTGACCGCGTGATCAAACGCAATAGCGCTTTGAGCTAGCCCCTTGCTGCATACAAAAGCTCAAGGCAGTCGCATTGGACAGTGAAATCCCTGCAAGTGCTCTGCAGTCGCCATCAGGACATTGGCCTAGGCGACAGAAAAGTTGTTAATTTTTTTAACTTATAATATCGACATATCTCGATATCCGACTTTTACGATACAAGGATAAAATCATGAAACTCCAATTACTGTTTAGCGTGTCTTTTTCTCTGCTGGCCAGCAGTGCTTTCGCTCTGCCAGCCACCGACCAAGCTACCCCACAAGTGAAGGCAAATCACTCAGTGTTCGGCCAGACAGTTGCGGCTGATGGCTCCGACAGTACCCCACAAGGCCAGATCTTGGCCGAAGGTGGTAACGATCGCCTGAAAGAAAAGGGCCTGATCACTCAACATCCCTCGGATCGCTCCCCACAGCGCCAAACCCTGGCTGCTGACGGGTCCGATCGCACTTCACAAGGTCGGAAACTAGCTGAAGGTGGTGGTGACCGCACTCCACAAGGTCGGAAACTAGCGGCTGACGGTTCCGACCGCACCCCACAAGGTCGGAAACTAGCTGAAGGTGGTGGTGACCGCGTGATCAAACGCAACAGCGCTTTGAGCTAGCTCCTTGATGCATACAAAAGCTCAAGGCAGTCGCATTGGACAGTGAAATCCCTGCAAGTGCGCTGTAGTCGCCATCAGGACATTGGCCTAGGCGACAGAAAAGTTGTTAATTTTTTTAACTTATGATATCGACATATCTCGATATCCGACTTTTTACGATACAAGGATAAAATCATGAAACTCCAATTACTGTTTAGCGTGTCTTTTTCTCTGCTGGCCAGCAGTGCTTTCGCTCTGCCAGCCACCGACCAAGCTACCCCACAAGTGAAGGCAAATCACTCAGTGTTCGGCCAGACAGTTGCGGCTGACGGCTCCGACCGAACCCCACAAGGCCAGATCTTGGCCGAAGGTGGTAACGATCGCCTGAAAGAAAAGGGCCTGATCACTCAACACGGCTCGGATCCAGCCCTATCTTGCCAAATTCCTGGCTGCTTACGGGTTTGATCGCACTTCTCTAGGTCGGGAATTGGCTGAAGGTGGTGGCCACAACGTACACAAATGCAACAGTGCTTTGAGCTAGTTGATGGTGCCGTGGAGAAAGCTCAATACACGGATTGAGCTTTTGAAATTATTAGTTCTCACACTTTCTCCCGCGCCATTCCCAAAAATCTCTAAACAACAGCAAAGCCGATTTAATAGAGCGCATCGATGTTCTGTCGAGAATAAGAATCTACAAATAAAAGTTATTTATCAAGCTTTCTCCTGCTGTATTAACAGTAAAGCGTTTCCGACAACCAGCTTTATGGCCTAGTAGCCGGTTGTCTATAATCATAGTCATAAAATAGTCAGAACCAAGCAATGGCAGACATTAAAATCTCCTTTAGCATGAAGATAGAGAAAATCAATTTCCACTCCAATTAGTATTATTACTGCAGCGGGCACTTTTACGGAGAGATCATGAATATATTCACTGAGTCCCGGGCAAATATAAAAGTGGAAAGTTTCCGCTTTCCAAGTTCCTATATGTGGCTATCAATAATGGTTTTGCTTTGGGGAGCTAGTTGGCCTGTCACTAAAAATGCGCTACTGCACACTTCTCCTCTTTGGCTCGCATCGATCCGTTTTTCTAGCGCTGGACTCTGCCTGTTTTGCTACCTAGCGGTTCGGGGTCAATTGAAATTGCCAGTAGCGAAAGATCTTCCAATAATTGCAAGCGTCGGTTTATTGCAAATGATGGCTTTCACCGGTTTAGTCATGGTGGCTATGGTGCATATCGACGCTAGTCGCGCGGTACTTCTGGCCTATACAACCCCTCTGTGGTGCGCTGTGGCCGCCTTTGTAATATTTCGGGAAGCACCTTCTAAAGCGCAGGTTGTTGCATTAATTATCGGTCTCGTAGGCGTGGGGGTTGTCTGTTCCCCTTTTGAACTGGATTGGGCATCTAAAGGAACAGTGGTGGGTGCAATATTTCTTTTATTAGCAGGCATAAGTTGGGCGTTTGTGATTCTTCACGTCAAGAAACATAACTGGGTGTCGTCTCCAGTAGCGCTTGCACCATGGCAGATGTTACACGCCGCCATTCCGCTGTCATTGGCAGCGTACGTCATGGAGGACTCGCCGACCCAGATTCCACTCAACGCGGAGAGGCTGGGGGAGATTTTCTTCATCGGCCCTGCAGCAACGTCTGTTTGTTTCGTAATCTCTGCGGAGTATGGAAGAAGAATTTCAGCGTTTGGGATGTCGAATTTTACAATGGGGGTGCCTTTAATTGGCATCTTATTTTCCTACAGCTGCTTAGATGCACCTGTTTCAAGTGTATTTTTATTGGGCTTTTTCTCATCATGTTTGCGTTCATCCTGCCCGCCCTAGTTGTACGCCGCGGCAAATAGAGCATCGCTTTCACAGTGGTCGCAGCCTGCCGATTAAATATTTTTTGACGGAAATTTTTGAAATTACTACGCCGCTGGCATTGTTAAATTACCGCAGGATTCGTGCCTATTATAAAATAGTTAATGCTCAACCAAATGCGTATTGGAAATATTCACGAGCCTCCCAAAGCACTGAGTCGACAGATCACGTATTTGGCATTCACTCTAGCAACGCGCGACATATCCCGTATAGCACGTCTGGTATTTCATCCGCCCCATCATCAGCATAATCGCCGGTGCGGTGAGCTACCTCTTCTTGAAAGCAGGCTTGTTGGTACTGAGGTCGACCGTGAACGCCGGAGCAAGCAAAATTGGATTTTTCGCGCTGGCATTCATATCCGGTTTCGACGTCGACAAGTTCGTGGGGAAAATCGAGGAAGTCGCGAAGGCGGTGTGAGGCATTGATAAAACACGGAGTGAACGGACTCGCGCTTGTGAGGCGGAGCTTGCCAAACCGTCAACCCCAACCTCCCCTCAAGTCCGAATTAGGTTCTTGTTAGGCAGTTCGATGCGGCAAGCTCACTGCCTACCACTTGATTTGGAGGTGGGTGTTCGTCACTGCCGCCTGTCCTGCGGTTGTGCCGCTCCGAAACTCAGGTAAGTATGGGCACCAGTATTTTCAGTTATAGGAAAATAAACCAGGCGAAGTAGCCGCCGCTGGCGAAGAACACGCTGATGAGATTGAGCCCGCGCAACACCAATTCGCTCTCTTTGCCCACCTTGGGCATTTCCGCCTCGCTCTCATTCATGACACTCAAGTGGACGTTACGCAGAGGCGCATTACGTGCGCACGTTCTAAGCCCCGGCATGAATTTTTGGAATTCATTCGGCTTGAACTCCTGTCGCCAGATCGCTGACGACGTCAGTTGGGCGTACTCATGAAGTGCATATTCGATACGTGCGGATGCGAACTCACCAAAGCCGCCATAGACCGGAATTTCACTATGCCGAGTGATGACAAGCGCAAGCTGGTATTTATAGGGCTTTGGTTCAATTCTGCCCACATCCAGGTCATAAGGTTTAACGCTCCACCAGCGTCGCAACTCATCATCAATAAGCGCGAGCAGCAAGCGCCGCCCCACAATAACAAGGTACTCATTCTCCTCAGCAAGTGTGCGCTTAAGCAGAACCGGGTATTTACAGCCGAACCAGATCACCGCTAACAAGTAAAAGCACCAGCCCATCGGCAACTAGCTCAAGGGTGCCACTGCCGCGCGCCTTTCAACTCGGGAGAGGCCTGAAGGAACGCGGCGACCAAGCCCCCACTGCTGCGAGCTTGATACCGGCGCCTGACTTCATCTGAGACCAGAACTACCAACTCGTCATTTGTCGAAACCGGTGATACGCCATTTCCTGGCGCGCGTTGCGTCGCTCAGCCAAGCCAGGCCTGTAGATTTCTAAACTCGGGAACTCATCGAAAAATCAGGAAATCCAGCTGAACTCAAACCGCATCGCCGAACGCTTGTTACGACGGTGCACTTTTTCCGATTCCGCTGTCCGGCGGCGCATCTCGTGGGTTAAAAAGAACGCCTTTTTAGGCTTTTCGCTTTAGTCGGATTGGTCGTTTTGACTTTCGGACTTTGTTGGTCAGTGTTCCTTTAGAAATGTATTAATGCTTCTTTTTTGCTACCTCGGCTGGCAAAGCAATCGGCTCATAGCATGTATATTAATGCACCAGAGACTTCGGGGTAATCGACAAGGCACTCAACGTTATGAATAGATATTGGATGTCGATCAGCTTCGATTCTTAATAACTTGAAATCCGGCTTTTTTGACAAAACAGCTAATTGCTGCCAATCAAGGCTGACAGGCAAAGGCGCTGCCAACCTTGATGAATTTGTCTGAACAAAGAATTACTACGTTAGGACCATCATACGCTCAAACACATGTATTTGATTTCTAAGTAATCCTCGATTCCGTATTTGGAGCCTTCCCGGCCTAGGCCCGACGCCTTGATACCGCCGAACGGCGCGACTTCGTTGGAGATCAGACCGGTGTTGACGCCGACCATGCCGTACTCCAGAGCTTCTGCCACTCGGAACACACGACCCAGGTCGCGAGCATAGAAGTACGAGGCCAGACCGAACTCAGTGTCGTTGGACATCGCGATTACTTCGGCTTCGTCTTTGAAACGGAACAGTGGCGCCAGCGGCCCGAAGGTCTCTTCCTTGGCCACGGCTGCGTTTTTCGGCACGTTAATCAGAATGGTCGGCTCGAAGAAGTTGCCTTCCATAGATTTACCGCCAGACAGCACGGTCGCTCCTTTGCTGACCGCATCGGCAATGTGCTCCTGAACCTTGGCCACGGCTTTTTCATCGATCAGCGGACCGGTGGTGGTGCCCTCTTCCAGACCATTGCCGATCTTGAGCTTTGACACTGCGCCTTTCAGCTTCTCGGCGAACGTGTCGTAGACCGAATCCTGAATGTAAAAACGGTTAGCGCAGACGCAGGTCTGGCCGTTGTTGCGATACTTAGAGATGATCGCTCCTTCGACGGCCTTATCCAGATCTGCGTCCTCGAACACGATGAACGGCGCGTTGCCGCCCAATTCAAGCGAGACTTTCTTGATGTCCTTGGCGCATTCCGACATTAGTTGACGACCGATTTCGGTCGAGCCGGTGAAGGACAGCTTGCGCACGATCGGGTTGCTGGTCAGCTCGCTGCCAATGTCGCCGGCGCTACCGGACACCACGTTAAACACACCGGCAGGAATGCCGGCACGCTGTGCCAGCTCAGCCAGCGCGAACGCCGAGAATGGCGTTTGCGATGCAGGCTTGAGCACCATGGTGCAACCGGCGGCCAGCGCTGGGCCGGCTTTGCGGGTGATCATTGCTGCCGGGAAGTTCCATGGTGTGATGGCAGCGGTCACGCCGATAGGTTGCTTGATCACGATCAGACGCTTATCCGGCTGGTGGCCAGGGATGACATCACCGTAAATGCGCTTGGCCTCTTCGGCGAACCATTCGATGAAGGCGCCCGCGTG
The DNA here is from genome assembly GCF_030687105.1 of Pseudomonas sp. FP1762. Taxonomy (NCBI): domain Bacteria; kingdom Pseudomonadati; phylum Pseudomonadota; class Gammaproteobacteria; order Pseudomonadales; family Pseudomonadaceae; genus Pseudomonas; species Pseudomonas sp. FP1762. Next base: position 1,965,194 of record NZ_CP117458.1, on the reverse strand, counting down.
GACGACTTCTCCCTTAGCTTCGGCCAGCGGCTTACCCTGCTCGAGGGTCATCAGGAGGGCGAGGTCGTCTTGGTTCTCAATCAACAGTTCAAACCAGCGACGCAGCTTGCCTGCTCGTTCTTTGGCAGTCAGTGCGCGCCAAGCCGGCAGTGCATTATTAGCGGCTTCAATCGCACGGCGGGTTTCAGCGGCGCCCATCTTCGGCACGGTACCCAGAATTTCCCCCGTTGCCGGGTTGTTGACCTCGATCGTCTGACTGTTGTCCGCATCAACCCATGTGCCATTAATCAAGGCTTGCTGGCGAAACAGTCGAGTGTCTTTGAGTTGCATTAGGAACTCCGATTTCAGTACGAAAAGGCTGGCGGCACCGCAATGCCGCCATTAAGACAACGAGTATCGCGAGATCAGACCAGAGCACTTCTTCTCCTGAGCTCACTATTGAGAATGAAGTCATTTTCCGAATAATCCACGGGACAATCGATCACGTGCACGCCCGGCTCGCTCAAGCAATGCTGCAAAAGTGGCAGGAAGCCGTTGGCGCTTTCCACTCGATGCCCTTTGGCGCCATAGCTTTGCGCATACATAACGAAGTCCGGGTTTCCGTAGTCCAGACCAAAATCGGTGAACCCCATGTTCGACTGCTTCCAGCGAATCATGCCGTAACCGCCGTCGCGCAAGATGATAACCGTCAGATTCATCTTCAGCCGAACCGCCGTCTCTAATTCCTGACTGTTCATCATGAAACCACCGTCACCACACACTGCGACCACCGGCCGATCCGGATAAACCAGATGCGCAGCCATCGCCGACGGCAAACCCGCGCCCATGGTTGCAAGTGCATTGTCCAACAACACCGTGTTAGGTTTGTGAGCCTTGTAGTTGCGCGCAAACCAGATTTTGTAGATGCCGTTGTCCAGCGCGACGATGCCTTCCGACGGCAAGGCACTACGAACATCGGCGACGAAGCGCTGGGGGTAAATCGGAAAGCGATTGTCGTCCGCGCCCTCGATAATCTGTTCTTCATTGGCGTTTCGGATGGCCATCAGTCGACTGAAGTCCCAATGCTCCTGAATTTTCAGTGCTTCGCCGATCTGCCATACGGCATTGGCGATGTCCCCCACCACTTCGATCTGGGGGAAATACACAGGGTCGACTTCTGCCGAGCGGAAATTGATATGGATCACTTCGGTTCCGCCACGGACCATAAAAAACGGGGGCTTTTCGATGACATCGTGGCCGATGTTGACGATGAGATCGGCGGCCTCAACGGCGCGATGAACGTAGTCGCCAGAGGACAGCGCGGTATTGCCGAGAAAGCGCGAATGACGCTCATCAACCACACCTTTGCCCATTTGCGTGGTCACAAACGGGATACCGGTATCGTCTATCAGTTTCTTGAGGACCTTAGCCGTCATCTTGCGATTAGCACCGGCGCCAATCACAAGGATCGGACTTCGCGCGTCCTGGAGTTTTTGCACGGCCGCGTCTATCGCCTTGTGCTCTGCCAAGGGACGACGATGAAGACTTGGTGCGACTGGCAAACTGTCAGTCTGTTCGGCAGCGATGTCTTCAGGTAGCTCCAGATGCACAGCGCCGGGCTTTTCCTCTTCAGCTAGGCGAAAGGCTTCACGGACCCGCCAAGGAATGCTGTCTGCGGACGCCAACTGGTGGGAGTACTTGGTTAGCGGTTGCATCATGCCGACAACATCGAGAATCTGGAACCGACCCTGTTTGGACTTCTTAATCGGTTTCTGACCAGTAATCATCAGCATCGGCATGCCGCCCAGATACGCGTACGCACCCGCAGTTACCAGATTAGTTGCGCCAGGCCCCAAGGTAGCCAGGCTGACGCCGGTTCTGCCGGTCAGTCGGCCATAGGTGGCAGCCATGAAACCTGCAGACTGTTCATGGCGAGTCAACACTAGCTTGATACTGGACCGGCGTAACGACTCCAACAGGTCCAAGTTTTCTTCACCAGGAATACCGAAAACATATTCCACACGCTCATTTTCTAGACATTTCACGACGACATCTGCGGCCTTGGCCATTTCTCCACCTCAATATCGGTAAGCGCTTACGCGCAAAAAAACATAAGCGGCAGCGATCATTCACATCGTTGGCGCTAGGATAGCGTGCGCCTGACTGCTGTAATTTCTACTAAGCGACTATGAACTCTTCAGTTCTGGTACATTCGATTTTGGCAACCTGTAAGGCACGACCGCGTGACGTAGCGAAAACTTGTCGCACAGAGGTAAATTCGCTCGCTATAACTCAATAACAGAATTGTCTTCAGAGAAAAGTGTATGAGGTTATCGAGCGTCCGCAGTCGCATCGAAAGCTCGGTCACCAACTTAAGGTCATCCGCGAATTTGCACATATACGAGTCGCGCTTATTTCAACGCTCGAGTGAAAAATAAGTAATAGACTACGTCATTGCCGACCGCTGTTCAGCGTTAAACAAAAAAATCAACCGTTTCGCAGGTTGAATCGGTGGCGGCAATGTTTCGAAGATCATCACTCAAGTCTTGCTTAACTCGGCCTATATCCCTCACCTCAGTTAAATGTAAAAATCTCGATTACTACAAATTAGCGATATTTATCCCGATTATTGCTGATGACAAACCATCGGTTAAAAGCGAACCCTAGCAGGGCATTACAAAGCTGCGGTCGTGCTCGGAGCTTCATATTCTCCATTAAAAAAATTCGCTCCTTCAATATGATAGACCTGCGGCTCTTCGGAAAAATATTCCTCTAAGCCCATCATGAATTCCTGATGGTCGTCGCTCGCTTCGAAGCCCGGTGTGTGATCCTCGAGCGATTGCCAGCGCACGATCAGGTTGAATTGTTCCGGGGTTTCGATCCCTTGGGCCAGCATATGCCCGCAATAACCTTTTGCGCGGGTGAGCAAAGGCACGACCTTGGCAAATGCTTGTCTGAACGCTTCAGTGCGATCTTTGTGAACGGGTAGCAGAGCGATTTCATAAATCATGGCATTCCTCCAAAAAACTCAGTGGGTTTAAAGTGCACATTCACGGTATGAGCGATGGCTCGACCGCAATCACGATTTTGCCCTGAAGGCCGTTGTTGGGGCTTTCCAGCCGTGCATGGGCGAGCCCAATGTCGGCCAACGAATAGACCGCGCCAACGTGCGGGCGCAGTTGACCGCGCTCTACCAATGCACTTAGCTCATCCAGTTTGCCGCGGTTTTGGCGGGTGAAAACGAAGTGATAACTGGCGTTCTTGCCCCAGGCCTGCACGAGGTTTTGTGGCTTTGCAATGTCCACAATCGAGACCACACGGCCCAATTGGGCGAGCACGTCGGGACTGCGTGTCAGGGTGTCGCCACCGATAGTGTCGAACACCACATCCACGCCGTGGCCGCTGGTTTCCCGCATGATGGCGTCAACGTAATCTTCTTTTTCGTAGTCGATGAGTACATCGGCCCCCATGTCTCGTGCGAACTCAAAGTTTGCTTCGCGCACCGTCGTGAACACCCGGGCGCCAATGGCTTTGGCCACCTGGATCGCCACGTGACCGACGCCGCCAGCGCCACCATGTACAAGAATACTTTCTCCCACTCTGAGGGCCGCACGCACGGTCAACGCTTCCCACACTGTCCCGCCCACCAAGGTCAGACTTGCCGCCTCAAGGTGGCTCAGCGATGGTGGCTTCTTCCCGATAATGCTTTCGTCCGCGACGTGGTATTCGGCGTAACTGCCTGGACCGTCGAAGATTTGCGGGGTGTACCAGACTTCGTCACCGGGGGCGAAGCTCTTCACACCCGATCCGACTTCTTCGACAACGCCCGATACGTCGTGCCCGGTAATGGCCGGCAGTGGCACGTAGTCGACGTAATCGCCGCGTCGGACCTGATAATCCAAAGGATTGATGGAGGTGGCGTGAACCCGCACCAAGACTTGTCCTGCACCCGGTACTGGCTTGGGCACGTCGCTCAACTCGAACGATTCCGGGCCGCCAAATGATTCAAGTACCATCGCTTTCATCGTAGATCCTCCTATCATTTAAAATGAATGTCGAGGTACTGCACAAGACGCTCACCTTCGACAAGTAAGCTAATTACTGATACGCCCGATACTGTCGCAAAACGCCGCCGTTTATAATTGGATGACTGTCTGAGGATGGGATGATCTTGTGATATGCGGGTTTTTGGATGATTACTGGTACTCGTGATAATTATGCATAGGAGCGCCTGTCTGCGACTGCGAAAATATTTGGAATTTCCACCTCCCCCAAATCCCTTGACATGGAGTTCATTAAGCCCACTGAGCTTTGACCAGCCGCGCTATTGTGATAGCCGACACAGTCTTAGCTGTTGTGAATCTCCTATGGCAAGCTTCGCTCTTACGGACTGTTCGCATAATGCGCAATGCCCCTATTCTGCTCGCTCACCGTTGACTTTGAATGTCGATCTCGCATCGGGTAGGAAGCAGCAAGGGTTTGCCAATCTGCTCGATACCCCTTCCGTGATGGAGTGCGTCAAAAGAATCGCCGGATACACCGTTCAGACAACGCTTTATATTCAGCACCATTTGGTCTCTGTACACGAGGTTCGAATGCATTAAAAATCTTCATCCTTGATGCCATAAAGCGGATCTGCGCCTCCCCGAAAACTGGCGCTCAAACCCCAAACACGAGGCATTAACCTACGGAAGAAAAATTCTGCGGTCGCCATCTTGGCACTATAAAATGCGGGTTCATCAGACTCGTGCCTTGCCGCAATAGTCGCCATCTTCGACCACATCCACCCATAGATCACGTAGCCAACCAGGTGCAAAAACTCCACCGAGCATGCACCTACCTCCCGTGGCTCCCGTGTACCGTGCTCAACGACCCACTCCAAGTCAGCCTTGAGCAGCAGCGTCACTTCTCGAAGTGCACCAGCATGCGCAACGCCCGGAACGTCGGCTTCCCGAAGGATTTCGTCGATTAACCCTAATAAAACCTTGCCGCCATCGCCGACAACTTTACGGCCGACGAGGTCTAGAGCTTGAATGCCATTGGTGCCTTCGTATATCTGGGCAATACGTACATCACGCACCAACTGCTCCTGCCCCCATTCCCGCACGTAACCGTGACCGCCAAGCACCTGTTGCCCAAGTACCGTGCTGTCGAAGCCCATGTCGGTGAAAAACGCCTTGGCGATTGGCGTTAACAACGCCACTTTCTGCTCAGCATGAAGCTGCTGCTCCGGCTCGGCGGTATGTTTAGCGATATCCATCTGCTGCCCAATGTAAGTCGCCAGTGCTCGGCCACCTTCCGTCAGTGCACGCATGGAAAGCAGCATCCGGCGCACATCGGGATGGGTAATTATGGAAGCGCTCGTTTGCCTACTATCAGACCGACCTTGCTTACGTTCACGCGCATAAGCGACCGCTGTCTGATAGGAGGTCTCAGCACACCCTAATCCCTGAATGCCGATCGATAGCCGTTCAAAATTCATCATGGTAAACATGGCGCTGAGGCCTTGGTGCAAATTGCCAATCAACCACCCTGTCGCACTATCAAAATTCAGCACGCACGTGGCAGACGCATTGATGCCCATCTTGTGTTCAATGGAGCCGCAGCTCACCGCATTGCGCTCCCCAAGTGTCCCGTCATCTTTGAGCAAAATCTTTGGAACCAAAAAAAGTGACAGCCCTTTAGCTCCATCAGGCGCGTCCGGGGTTTTGGCGAGTACTAGATGGATAATATTCTCGGTTAGGTCATGCTCGCCGCCCGTGATGAATATCTTGCTGCCGCTGAGGGCATAGCTGCCATCAGAATTCGGTAGCGCGCGCGTTCTAATCAAGCCAAGATCACTGCCTGCGTTCGACTCTGTCAGGCACATGGTGCCTGACCATCGCCCGTCATACATTGCCGGCAGATACCGCTGTTTCAATATCTGATCACCATGTGCATCGAGTGCTAGGCAAGCACCGCTGCTAAGCGCCAAATACAATGCAAAACTACAGTTGGCGGCGTACAGCATTTCATCAAGATGGACTGTCAGCATTTTCGGCATCCCTTGCCCGCCGAAATTGGGGTTACCGGCGATACCGACCCAGCCACCTTCGACATAGGTCTTATAGGCCTGCTTGAAACCATTCGGGGTTGTTACCTGCCCATCTCGCCAACTAACACCCTCTTCGTCACCACTGTGATTGAGTGGAGCTACTACTTGCGAACTCAGACGAGCCGCTTCCTCCAACACCGCTGAAGCAATCTCAGCATCCATTGTATCTGCAAAAAATGGCAGTTCCGACCAAGTGCGCGAAGCAGCGAACACGTCATGCAACAGAAAACGAATATCACGTAACGGGGCTCGGTACTGCGTCATAGCATTTTCTCCGACTAAATGAATGCAAGGAGGTGGCTGGAATGCACACTCTGGCAACGGTATGAGCCACGTAGCGATGCCACGACTGACGCCACGGGCATCAGCCAACACACCACGAGGAAGTTGGGTCAGTTTTGCCGCCAAGCAGCCCGGTTTGGGCTACCCATAAAAGCAACCGTGCGGTACTTAAGTCGATGCGTGTGTGCAGTACGGTTAACCTATCTTCGATTTACACTGTTTCATCGCATACGCTGCATTGAAGCAAGGCAACTGGTGAACAGCGTTTATGTAAACAACCGGGGCCGAGGCACCGATGAGTGACCAAAGCTAAAGGTGAATTGTTTCAACGGGTCTCCGGGAGAATTTGGAGCAAGAGGACTACGCAGGCCTATTGAGCGAAGTCTCACTTGGCCCCGATCAAGCACATATCCGCGACCTTCAATCCAGCTCGCTAATCCGGGAAGTGACGCGTATCGGACGATGCCTCATCAACCAACCCTCAACCCCCGACGTACGCATAAGAACTACACACGCCGGTGGCCGAGTGTTGTCACAGTGCTCTGGCCCAGTCTCGCAACAAATATTTCTGAATCTTGCCCGTCGAAGTTTTCGGTAACTCACGGAACACCACGGTTTTAGGTAACTTGTAACTGGCCAATTGCTCTCGACAAAACTCAATGATGTCGGCCTCCAGAGTGACCACACAGCCGTCTTTAAGTGTAATGAACGCACACGGTGTTTCTCCCCACTTCTCATCCGGTCGGGCTACTACCGCAGCTTCCAGGACTGCCGGATGACGGTAGAGAGCATCCTCGACCTCGATGGTGGAAATATTCTCGCCACCGGAAATGATAATGTCTTTCAGTCGGTCCTTAATTTCGATATAGCCATCCGGATGACGCACCGCTAGATCGCCAGTGTGAAACCAACCTCCAGCGAAAGCCTCGCGGGTCGCATCTGGGTTTTTCAGGTATCCCTTCATCACCGTGTTGCCGCGCATGAAGGTTTCGCCAATAGTGATCCCGTCGTTCGGTACCGGTTTCAACGTTTGCGGATCGGCCACCATCAGACCTTCGAGCGTGGCATACCGCACCCCCTGACGCGATTTGAGTCTGGCGCGTACTTCTAATGGTTTTTCATCCCACTCGTCATTCCACGCGCACACTGTCACGGGACCGTACACTTCGGTGAGCCCGTAAACGTGGGTGACCTTGATGCCCATTTCCTCAACCGCACCGATAACCTTCGCCGGCGGCGCTGCTCCGGCCACCATCGCATCAACTGGATGCTCGATGAGCACCTTGTCTGCATCCGGCAGATTGACCAGAGCGTTAAGTACGATGGGCGCACCACATAAATGGGTGACCTTGTGTTCATTGATCAAGCCCAAAATTTTCTGCGGCTCAACGCGACGTAAAAACACATGGGTGCCCGCCAGCGCCGTTACCGTCCAGGGGTAGCACCAGCCATTGCAATGGAACATCGGTAAAGTCCAAAGGTATACCGGGTGATTGCCCATCGCCCAAGTCATCTGATTGCCCAGCGAATTCAGGTAGGCACCGCGATGGTGATAGACAACCCCTTTGGGATTGCCGGTGGTGCCAGAGGTGTAATTAAGCGAAATCGCTTGCCACTCATCTTCAGGCCATTGCCAAGCAAATTGCGGGTCACCTTCGGCGAGGAACGACTCATAATCCAGCGCACTCACAGCGCGACCTTCGCCATACTCCGGGTCGTCTACATCGACCACAAGTGGCGGATCGGTCAGCAAACCCAACGCCTCATTAATAACGGCGTGAAACTCATGGTCGGTGAACAGTACTTTCGCTTCGCCATGCTCCAACATGAAAGCAATGGCTTGAGCATCGAGCCGCACGTTTAAAGTGTTGAGAACCGCGCCAATCATCGGTACTCCAAAATGCACTTCTAGCATCGCCGGAATATTCGGCAGCATCACAGCCACCGTATCGCCCTTGCCGATCCCGCGCCGGCTGAGCGAACTGGCTAGGCGCCGGCAACGTTCGTAGGTGTCTTGCCAATTGCGCCTGATCGATCCGTGAATCACAGCGGGAGACTGCCCATAAACAGAAGCGGTGCGCTCAATGAAACTCAGCGGTGTGAGGGCAATATGGTTGACTGCCGAGGGCGCCAGGCCCGTTTCGAAAATCGACATGACGTTTTCCTGTAAGAAGGCCACCAGCCACATTGCTGCGCTGGAAACCTCCGGTTGCTAATTGTTAGCTCTGACCAAGCTTTGAACGGTGCCGCCATGCACGTTTTGATGATGCATGAGCGGCCCTCCAGTAGTAGTCGTTAATGAGGTGTTTCTTCGGTTTTCTGGATGGCCGCGAACTCTTCCTCGGGAGTACCGGACACCAAGTGGTGCCGGCTGTATAACGCAAAGTAGGCAATGAACAGGCCGTAGATTGCCGCCGTACCCAACATGACTTTCGGATCGACCAGGAAGCCGGCGACTAAAGCAACCGCGGCCAGTACCAAGGCGAATGAGGAAGTGACGATGCCACCTGGTGTGCGATACGGGCGCTGCATGTCCGGGCGACGTATGCGAAGGGAAATATGCGCAGCCATCATGAGCACGTAGGACAACGTCGCGCCGAACACCGCTACCAGGATCAGCAGGTCACCTTGCTCCGTCAGCGACAAACCGAATCCGATGATTCCCGGTACGACCAGCGCGTAGACCGGAGCCTTGTTGCGGTTGGTAACCGACAGTTTGCGCGGCAGGTAGCCCGCTCTTGACAACGCGAAGATTTGCCGAGAATAGGCATAGATCACCGAGAAGAAGCTGGCAATCAGGCCTGCCAGGCCAACTAAATTGACAAGCTGGCTCATCCAGGTCCTCCCCCCATACACCGCCTCCAGCGCTGCCACCAGCGGGTTTCCGGAATCCAGCAGTGCCTTGGCACCCGAGGCCCCTGGACCTACCGTCAGAATGAGCGCGGCAAAGATGAGCAGCACCAGCATTGAGCCAATCAAACCTCGTGGCAGATCGCGTGTGGGATCCTTGGTTTCCTCTGCGGCTAGAGCGACACCCTCTACGGCGAGGAAGAGCCACATCGCATAAGGAATTGCCGCCCAGATCCCGACATACCCAAACGGCAGGAAGCTACTGGCTCCCTTCGCCTCGGTCACCGGGATGTCGAATAGGTTGGCAACTTCAAAGTGAGGAATCATCGCTACAATAAACAGGCCAAGTGCAAGGGCCGCCACCGCTGTAATGACGAACATCAGCTTCAATGCCTCTCCCGCGCCGAGCACATGGATACCGATGAAAACCGTGTAGAACGCCAAATAGATCGGCCAGCCGCCAATGCCGAACAGTGATTCACAGTAAGCACCGATGAAGCAGGCAATTGCTGCTGGAGCGATGGCGTACTCAAGGAGGATCGCCGCCCCGGTGAAGAATCCACCCCAAGGTCCGAAGGCTGTACGGACGAAGCCGTAACCGCCACCTGCGGTCGGAATCATCGAAGACAGCTCCGCCATGGAGAAGCACATGCACGTGTACATGGCAGCCATCAGCAAAGTGGCGAGAAACATCCCACCCCACCCGCCTTGGGCCAAGCCAAAATTCCAACCTGCAAAGTCTCCGGAGATGACATAGGCAACACCGAGGCCGATAAGCAACACCCATCCTGCTGCGCCTTGTTTTAACTGTCGATTCTGAAAGTATTGCGCGTTAACACTCTCAGTCCCGACCCCGTGTGCGAGGCTCACCGTATTGTTTTTTTGAGTGGACATAATCAAGGTCCTCTTCTTGATGGTGACCGCCGTGAACTTCGACGGCGGCGTGCGGCGAATAATGAAGTGGCTATTGCTGTGCTTAGAAAAATCCCAGCGGGTTGATGTCATAGCTGATCAGCAAATTTTTTGTCTGCTGATAGTGATCAAGCATCATCTTGTGAGTCTCGCGACCCACACCGGACTTCTTGTACCCACCAAACGCAGCGTGCGCCGGGTACAGGTGGTAGCAGTTGGTCCAAACACGCCCGGCCTTGATCGCACGACCCATGCGGTAGGCGCGATTGATATCGCGGGTCCACAGGCCTGCGCCGAGGCCGAACTCAGTGTCGTTGGCGATGGCCAATGCTTCTGCCTCGTCCTTGAAAGTAGTGACTCCGACCACCGGGCCGAAAACTTCTTCCTGGAACACGCGCATCTTGTTGTTGCCCTTAAGCAGGGTCGGCTGGATGTAATAACCGTTGGCCAAGTCGCCCTGCAGGCGCTCGACGGAGCCGCCTGTGAGTAGCTCGGCCCCTTCCTGTTGGGCGATCTCCAGGTAGCTGAGAATTTTGTCGTACTGCTGCTCGGAAGCCTGGGCGCCAACCATGGTCTCGGTGTCCAAGGGATCACCGCGCTTGATCTGCTTGATCTTCTTCATCACCTCGACCATGAAGGTGTCGTAGATCGATTCTTGTACCAGCGCACGGGATGGGCAAGAGCACACCTCGCCTTGGTTGAAGAAAGCCAACACCAAACCTTCGGCGGCTTTTTCGATAAAGGCCGGCTCGGCGCTCATGACGTCTTCGAAGAAAATGTTTGGCGACTTGCCGCCCAGTTCGACGGTCGATGGAATGATGTTCTCGGCGGCGCACCTGAGAATGTGCGATCCCACCGGGGTGGAGCCGGTGAACGCAATCTTGGAGATACGTTTGCTGGTGGCCAAGGCCTCACCGGCTTCGCGGCCAAAGCCTTGGACCACGTTGAGCACGCCCGGTGGCAGCAGGTCGCCAATCAACTCCATCAACAGGGTAATCGACAGCGGCGTCTGTTCGGCCGGCTTCAAAATCACGCAGTTACCCGCCGCCAGGGCTGGAGCAAGCTTCCACGCAGCCATCAACAACGGGAAGTTCCACGGGATGATCTGGCCGACCACACCCAGTGGCTCGTGAAAGTGATAGGCGGCGGTGTGTTCATCGATCTCTGCAGCGCTGCCTTCTTGGGCGCGGATGCAGCCGGCATAGTAACGAAAATGGTCTGCTGCCAAGGGGATATCAGCATTCAGGGTTTCGCGTATGGCTTTACCGTTGTCCCAAGTTTCGGCCACAGCCAGTAGTTCGAGGTTGGCTTCGAGGCGGTCGGCAATTTTCAGGAGCACCAAGGCGCGTTTTTGCACAGACGTCTTGCCCCAGGCGTCGGCGGCGGCATGGGCGGCATCCAGTGCCAGTTCGATATCTTCGGCACTTGAGCGGGGGAACTCTCCTATCACCGAAGCATCGACTGGGCTGGTGTTGGAGAAGTACATACCTTTGACCGGCTCAATGAATTTGCCACCGATGTAGTTACCGTACCGTGGCTTCAGTTTAAAAATCGCGTCGGGTGTTCCGGGTTTTGCGTAGATCATGGCTTTCTCCGTGACATTATTCTTGTGATTGTCGAGCGCAGTAGGGCTGCGCCGGTCAGAGTCGTTCGAGCACTCGCTCAAGGCTGTTGAGGAGTATCTCTGCGTGCTCACGCTGGAATACCAACGGTGGCCTGATTTTGAGAGTATTAACATGTGGTCCGGCGGCGCCGATCAGCACTTTTTCCTCTCGTAGGCAGTTGACCACTCTTGCCGCGGTCGCAGCATCCGGGGTGCCGTCCGGGCTCGTGAAGTCGACGCCGGCATACAGCCCCATGCCGCGAACATCTCCGATGACTGTGTGGCGCGCGGCTAGGCTCTTGAGCCCTTCGAGCAAAAACTTGCCGGACTCATGGGCATTCGCGATGAGGTTTTCCTTCTCGATCACCTCTAATACCGCCAGCCCCACCGCGGACGACACTGGGTTGCCGGCGAAGGTGTTGAAATAGCCGGACTCGCTGGCGAAACGCTCAAGGATTTCCGGCTTGACGGTGAGACCAGCCGTTGGATGACCGTTGCCCATCGGCTTGCCCAGGGTGACGATGTCCGGGATCAGGTCATGACATTGGAATCCCCACATGTGGCGACCTGAACGACCAAAGCCGGGCTGAACTTCGTCGGCGATATACAGCCCACCGGCCTCTCGCACAGCCCCAACGGCCTCGCGCAAAAAACCTGCCGGTTCGAAAAAGCCACCGTCACTGGTAAAGAAGGTATCGAGTAGCAGGGCCGCTGGTTTGATACCGTGCCGGCGCATATCGGCCAAGGCCGCACGCACGTCGGCGGCAAATCGACGGCCAACTTCTTCGGGGTTCGTCGGATTATGAATCGGCGCAGCAACCGTGCGTGCATCAGGGCTCGCTGCGATCTGCGGAAACTGCGAGGAAGACAATTCCGCAATGCTGGCGGTCAGCCCGTGATAAGCGTACTTCGTGATGATCACGCCGGTACCGCCGGTGTAGTCACGGGCGATACGTACGGCTAAGTCGTTGGCCTCGCTGCCCGTGCAGGTGAACATCGCCTGACTCAGTTCGCCAGGCATGGTTCCCAGCAGTTTTTCGGCAAAATCCAGCACGTTATCGTGCAGGTAACGAGTGTGCGTGTTGAGTAGGCGAGCCTGGCGACACAGGGCATCGACCACACGTGGATGGCAATGTCCGACTGACGGCACGTTGTTATAGACGTCCAAATAGCGCTGACCGTCGATATCGTAAACCCATACACCTTCACCACGAATCAGGTGCAGCGGGTTTTGATAGAACAGTTGATAACCTGGGCCGAGCAAACGACGACGACGCTCGATCATCTGGCGGGTGCGTGTCGAGAGTGTGTGACTGTTTTCTTGCGAAAAAGCGTTGGTTTTCAACATGGTGGACCGAGCCTCGCTAGACATGCAAAGAGTGCGATACGCGCCATCCGCGTTTCAGAGCTTCCTAGAGAGAGATGGTGCCCATGGTTTCTTCACAGGACTTGACCTTGAGAGATTTGTTATCTGCGCTGAGGTCAATTTTTAGCTCGCGATATTGGTATTTGTCCTCTGTAGTCAAAATCGCTCAACCCAAAGTCAAGCACGTCCAAGACAGTCTCTCCATCCTGACTCTGACTTTTAATCAGAACGCTCTGGAGCTGACGTATGACCACGGCACAACAAGAAGAACTTGGTATTCAGGCCCTGCACGAAGCGGCTACCCGCACGCTCGCCAGTTGCTACCCCCCCCATGTGCAAGGGCAAGTAACTTTATTATGTCGTTCAGAGAATGCCACCTATCGCATCGATACCCCGAGTGGGCAACGTTACGCCTTGCGCGTTCATAAATTGGGTTATCACCAAAAGGCCGATATCGAGAACGAACTGGTTTGGTTGGATGCTTTGCGGTCTTCAGGTATTCAAGTCCCGAACCCCATCGCTGGCTTGGATGGGCACCATGTGCAGAATGCTCAGTTGGGGGACGAAAAAGAACTTAATCTGGTGCTATTCCACTGGGTAACCGGGGTTGAGCCCACAACAGATGTAGACCTGAGTGCCTTTAATAGGTTAGGCGCCATCACCGCAAAGCTACATAAGCATAGTCAGGAATGGCAGCGCCCAGCTGATTTTCGCCGGATCGTCTGGGATCACCGGAGTATGGTCGGGCCCCAGGGACATTGGGGAAACTGGCGAGATGCGGTCAATTTGAACAGCAGCGCTTTGGGTTTGATAGAGGACACATTGCACCGCGTGAGTCGCGAATTGACAAGCTATGGTCAGGACGAAAAGCGTTACGGATTAATCCATGCGGATCTGCGTCTGGCTAATCTGCTGGTCAATCATGAGCAAACACATGTGATTGATTTTGATGACTGTGGTTTCGGTTGGTACATGCATGATCTAGCTGCCGCCCTGAGTTTTTACGAAAATCACGAGCGGCTTGATGAATGGGTTGAACATTGGCTCACCGGCTATACGAGCATTACCCCTTTGAGCGCTCACGACATAGGCATGATTCCGACTTTCATCATTCAGCGGAGAATTCAGCTTTTGGCCTGGATCGGATCCCACGCTGATACCTTGCAAGCGCGTAGCCTGGGAATTAACTGGGCGCAGCAAAGTGTTGAACTATGCCGGAGATATTTAAATAACGAGCTTGCTCAAGTCGCGGCTAGATGAAGCTTTCGCGTGTGAGCCTATCACTCTGAAAACAACAGTAATCAAAGAAAATTCATCCGGAGGTGCGCCGTGAAAACGCTGTCTGAAATGTATTCTTTCGTCGCCGTAGTGGACGCGGGTAGTATTTCCGAAGCTGCTCGTCGTATGGGTACAGCCAGTCGGTGGTTTCCCACAGAATTCAAAACCTGGAAAAGCGGTTGTGCGGCTCTTTGCTAGATCTGGGCAGGCATACAAGACAGACCGAGCCGGGCGAACTATTTTATCGCCCTGCATAGACATACTGGCTGATATTGAGGACTGAAAACGCCGTTCAGATTTCTCAGGCTACCGTCCGGGGGACGCTTGGGTGTGGCAGCGCCCATGGTTTTTGGTGCGTGCTACCTCGACCTCGCTCCGATCTTGTACTTTGTCAGGCATTACCCCGAGTTTCAGTTAGATGTTGAGTACGATGATCGTCGGGTTAACTTGCAGGAGGAGGGGGTCGATGTGGCCGTACGTATTGGTTAGCTGCAAGACTCTTCGCTAGTGGCCAGAGCCATCAGGCACAACCGCCACGTCATCTGCGCCAGCCAAGATTATATGAGTGTCCACGTATACAGTTGACCCCACAAGAATTGACCAAACATTTTGCTATGCATTACGTGAATCGTGAGCCCCATGCCATGTGGTCGTTGCCGGTTAACAACACTTTGACGTCATTTCGCGTTCGATGTCGCAGCGTACCAGTTGTGGTCACCAGCTTATGGATGCAGCTAAGGCTGGCTTGGGGATGGCTATATTGCCCACTTTCCTAGCCGCGCAGCCCATAGTGGAGGGGGAACTCATAGAGGTACTGGGACCTTATACCCCGCGAGGGTGCAATATCTCTGTGGTGTATCGCCAGTCGCAGAAAATCTCATCCAAACAGCTTGCGCTAGGTGGTTTTCTCGGTGAGAAGATCGGTGATCCTCCAATATGGGATCAGATACTGGAGGCCCATTTGCATCTATCGGGTTGATTCGCTCGATAAAAGCGGAACACTGGTTCATTTTGTCCCGACTAATATTCGCTTTAGCCCTGATCCATCCTTTTCCCAACAAAGGTATCACCTGTATCTGAAATGAATAGAAAAGGGCGGATGACAATTTTCGCCAACAGCCTCGTTAGAAAGCCTCAGACCGCAACACCCGTACTCACTCGCCCGACGTACACTCTCATTTGTTTAAAATCAACATAAACCTAACCGTCTTGGGGCTTCACATACGCCCTACCCCATGCCTCGGCATTGCTCGATCTGCGAATGATCAATGCAATAAATCGCCGGCAGCTTACTTAATACCGATAGGGAGAACGTATTTCAGTCGGACTTACGACACTGTTTTGGACTGGCTCCATGCCACCGCCGGAAAGCACGCGAGAAAGCACTGGTCTCCGAATATCCAAGCAAAAGTGCAAGTTCGGAGATTGATAAACGTGTCTGAGTCAAATAATACCGAGCCAGCTCTTGACGCACCTTATCAACTAAGCCAGAAAAATTTAACCCTTTCTCTCCAAGCCGACGTTGCAAGCTCCAACTTGTAATCTTAAGTAGCTCTGCGACTTGATCAAGGCTAGGCTCACCATTAGCGAACTGAAGTCGGATTTGCGCTTGAACATCATTAATGATGTCATGCCCCCCTTGTCTTTCACCCCATTGCCGCGCTAACAGCACCATACTTTCCATGACGATAGATAATAGGCGACTATCGCGGCCGGGCATAATTTTATCCAGTGCACTCCTCCTGAACACTAGTGAATTACAAGGCTGGCCGAAGAAAACAGGAGCATCGAAGGCTTTACAATGTTCGTGCCAAGCCTGTGGCTGAGGATGCTCGAAATGCACCCGCTCAGGTGCCCACTTTTGCCCGATAGAGTGACGAATCAAGTTGGTGAACATCCCCATAGACAATTCAGCATCCTGGCGCTTGCGAAAGATTGCGCCGTACTGAACCTGATAATCAAGCCGACACCATTCGCCCTCCACCTCAAATCGCAGCAGACTACCTTGCTGATGTATTGGAAATACCTTCACCACGTTGCGCAACGCATCTCCTAGGGTTTCCGAGCAAAGGCCGACGTATCCGAGCATGCCTAGGCCGTCTGGTTTGAATTGACTGCCGTAACGCAATCCGAAATTATCATCGTGCGTCTGGCGCGCAGCCTCCTCGAAAACTGCGCAATACTGTTTGAGATCCAGACTCAATGTAGGATGCTGCAGATGCTCCGGATTGAACCCCGCGTGACCGAAAATTCGATCTGCATCTCCCCCCTTCTGCTGGATAAACTCGATCAGACCTGTTGCGGCCGAACTGAGCACGCCGATTGATTGAAGCTCATCGGCGTATCGCCGCGAAGTGTCAAGTTGCATGGCAACCTCTCAAAAAGTTGCTAATAAGGACGCTAAAACGGTTTTAGAATCATAACAACAAGAACAAGGCAAATCCCATGCCGCTCCAATTATGTGCGCGCTGAATACTTTGCGAAACGATCCGCTACCTGATAGCTCTTCTCTATGATTGAACGGCTTGAAAACCTTAATTGTGATGTACAGGAGCTCCAGCGCTGACGCAAGGTTATGAAATACCAGTAGAAGCCGTGATAATCCATGTCGCTCATGCGAGTTTGCCCTCCATCATTAGATTCTCTATAAGCGGGTCCACCTCTACCAAGCTGAAAAGCGATGCTTGTTACTGAAATCCAAAGGCATTTCTCCATACCTGCAACGAACAGCTCGATCAACGACCAATTGACTCTCCGCAGTTGCCGCACATGTTTCCAATTACCCCAATGGATGTTACTGCCGACCACACCTTGAATGGTCACACATCAAGCGCTGAATATCTGGAGGGACGACCAGTATGAGCAGAGCTTTGCAAAGCTACCACCAGCCCTTGGGGTTAACGATAGCGGCGTCTATATCGGGGTTCCGATGACCCCAAAAGTGCCAACTGACGTGGGTCAACGCTTGAAACCCGTAAGCCGGTCTTTGATAGGCGAGCACATAACAAAAATTTTTTGCAATTGATTTGACGCCAGAGGACAAAAAATGTGCTCGACGGTCAAGCCGCGCGCGAAGGTTTAACTCACTATCCAGCCACTCTCAAATGATTGGAGCCGCGCACATGTTCACGTCTTTAAGTGGCAAGAGTGTCTTAGTCACCGGCGGCAGCAGTGGTATAGGCCTAGGGATCGCCAGGCAATTTGGTATTCAAGGCGCGAAAGTATTTATTACCGCCCGCAACGCAGACAAGATTGAAGCGGTCGCTGCCGCTATGCGCGCTGAGGGTTTGCACGTGGAGGGGCTAGCCGCCGATGTGGCTAATGCCGCTTCTGTCGAGGCTCTCATGCACACCGTTGAGGAGATGCATGGCGGCCTGGACGTGCTGTGCTGCAATGCTGGCATTTTCCCAAGTTCAACATTGGAAGGCCTGACTGAGGCAGATTGGGATCGGGTGATGGCCACCAATGCCAAAGGCACATTCCTATGCGTGCAAGCCGCTCTGCCTCTTCTGCGGTTCGCCGAATACGGTCGCGTGATTCTCACCTCATCAATCACCGGCCCAGTCACTGGGTCTCCAGGCTGGGTTCATTACGGCGCGAGTAAGGCGGCGCAGTTGGGATTCATGCGAACTGCGGCAATTGAGTTGGCAAAAGACCGTATCACCGTCAATGCGATACTGCCCGGCAACATCATTACTGAGGGCTTCCTTGATGTGGCCGCCGATTATCAAGCAGGCGTGGCAGCTTCCATCCCTCTCAAGCGGCTGGGCACTTCCGAGGATGTTGCTAGCGCAGCTTTGTTCTTTGCCAGCCGCGAAGCCAGCTACATCACCGGCCAGAGCTTGATCATCGACGGCGGCCAGGTCTTGCCTGAATCACTTCAAGCCCTTGTTTAAAAAACATCCTGAACAAGGAATATGCTCGTGAACACAATTATCAGTGATGCTTCACCGGGGCACTCAGCACCTGCAGATATTCAGCGGTTGCGCAAAAACGCCGTCGGCTTAGTTGGCGTATTATTCATGACGGTCGCGACGGCGGCGCCGATCACCGCAATGCTGGGTAATGTGCCAATTGCCGTGGGTAGCGGTAATGGACAATTTGCCCCCGCCGGTTACCTGGTGGCTACGGTAATCTTGGCTTTGTTCGCGCTGGGGTATTCGCAGATGGCCAAATACATCACCGCGACTGGAGCCTTTTACGGCTTTATCTCCCATGGGCTGGGCCGGGTTGTAGGCATGTCATCGGGCATTACCGTCACCATGACCTACATTGTATTTGAAGCCACGCTGGTGGGAATTTTTGCTTTTTTTTGCCAGGAATTCGTGCACAGCGTACTTGGTTTACATGTCCATTGGCTGCTATTCGCGCTGTTGATGCTCGCGGCAAATGGCATCCTTTGTTATTTCGACCTGAGTCTGGCAGCCAAACTGCTGGGCGGCTGCCTGATCCTCGAGATTCTCATGTTGGGGGTGACTGCGTTCGCAGTGTTGTTACATGGCGGTGATGCGCATGGCTTGCACGTGGAGTCGATCAATCCTCTCAACGCATTCAAACCGGCCGAGGGCGTTGTCGGCGCTAGCGCGGGTCTTGGATTGTTTTTCGCTTTTTGGTCATGGGTCGGATTTGAGTCCACCGCTATGTATGGCGAAGAGTCCCGAGATCCCAAGCGCATCATTCCTCTGGCCACAATGATGGCGGTGATCGGCGTGGGAGTGTTCTATGTCTTTGTCTCTTGGATGGCCATCGCTGGAACAGGCCCGGCCAACGCAATTCAACTGGCCCAGAATCCAGCAACTGCTGCCGAATTGTTTTACGGTCCGGCCCGTACTTATCTAGGAGAGTGGGCAGTAACCTTGTTCAAAGTGTTGGTAATCACCGGGTCCTTTGCCTGCGCCATGGCTTTTCACAATTGCGCGTCGCGCTACCTGTACGCAATCGGACGAGAAAATCTGTTTGAATGCCTAGGCCGTAGTATTGGTCGTACTCACCCGCAACACGGCTCTCCGCACGTGGCGTCTACTGTCCAGACGGTGATCGCCACGCTGATCGTTTTGGCATTCTGGCAGCAGGGCAAAGATCCCTATGCGGACATGTTCACCTTGCTAGCCATCCTTGGCACCATGGGCATCATGATCGTCCAAGCGCTCTGTGCTTTCGCAGTCATCGCCTGGTTCCATTTCGATCCAGAGAATCGCCATAAAGCGAACTGGTTCAAGACCTTTTGGGCACCGCTCATTGGCGGTCTGGGGATGCTGTACGTGGTCTACTTGCTGTGGATCAATATGGGCTTTGCTGCCGGTAATGCCGTCAGCTCGCTGCTCTACCAACTCATTCCCTACATCGTGCTGGCGAGCTTTCTAGTCGGTGCTGGTATCGCCCTATATTTCAAATACTTCGATACCCACAAATATCAGATCATCGGCCGTATTGTCATCGACGAGCAGCGTCACATTTGAGAAAATCGTGGTTGTGAAATACTAATCTGTACGATCATAAATGAAGGTGATGTAGAAGCCAAAAGCTCGGATGGCGCGCTTCGCCAGTGTCTGCCGGAGCATGAGAAAAGCCAATGAGCGGCGTACATGAAAACTTCACATCCTCTCCCTTCAGAAGGCCTGCAATGTGAGAGCGACTGGAATCGGATCAGCTCCAAATACCGTCGATCAATTTCCGTATTGACATATCGATAATTCTAGATATGATGGCGCCATGGAACTGATCGAAGTCTTCAAAGCCCTCTCCAACCCTACTCGCCTGAAGATCTTGCAAGGCTTGAAGGATCCGGTAAAGAGTTTCCCTCCGCAGGATGAGGGTGACGTCTTCACCGTAGGGGTCTGCGTCAGCAGCATTCAAGAAGGCATTGGATTGTCGCAGTCGACGGTGTCTGGCTATCTTGCAACGCTGCAACGAGTAGGGTTAGTCGAGGTCAGGCGCATCGGGCAGTGGACCTACTACAAGCGTAATGAAGCAGCCATCAAAGCGTTGGCTGAGGCAGTAAGAAAAGAGTTGTAATTTTTTAATATATTATATCGATATTTCTCGATATCCCTTTTTATAGATGCGGAGTTCAAACATGCAAGCGATGATACTTAAAGCATTTGGCGGCCCGGAATCGTTCGAGTTGAGCGACGTGCCCAAGCCAGTACCGGGTGCAGGACAAGTCTTGGTGCGGGTTCACGCCACCTCCATCAATCCTTTGGATTATCAGGTCCGACGCGGCGATTACGTCGACTACGTGCCACTGCCGGCCATTACCGGGCACGACGTATCGGGCGTTGTCGAAGAAGTCGGATCGGGTGTGAAGAGCTTCGCCCCCGGTGACGAAGTCTGGTACACCCCGCAAATCTTCGACGGTCCAGGCAGTTACGCCGAATACCACGTCGCGGACGAAAGCATTATCGGGAAGAAGCCACCATCGCTGAGCCACCTTGAGGCGGCAAGTCTGACCTTGGTGGGCGGGACAGTGTGGGAAGCGTTGACCGTGCGTGCGGCCCTCAGAGTGGGAGAAAGTATTCTTGTACATGGTGGCGCTGGCGGCGTCGGTCACGTGGCGATCCAGGTGGCCAAAGCCATTGGCGCCCGGGTGTTCACGACGGTGCGCGAAGCAAACTTTGAGTTCGCACGAGACATGGGGGCCGATGTACTCATCGACTACGAAAAAGAAGATTACGTTGACGCCATCATGCGGGAAACCGGCGGCCACGGCGTGGATGTGGTGTTCGACACTATCGGTGGCGACACCCTGACACGCAGTCCCGACGTGCTCGCCCAATTGGGCCGTGTGGTCTCGATTGTGGACATTGCAAAGCCACAAAACCTCGTGCAGGCCTGGGGCAAGAACGCCAGTTATCACTTCGTTTTCACCCGCCAAAACCGCGGCAAACTGGATGAGCTAAGTGCACTGGTAGAGCGCGGTCAACTGCGCCCGCACGTTGGCGCGGTCTATTCGTTGGCCGACATTGGGCTCGCCCATGCACGGCTGGAAAGCCCCAACAACGGCCTTCAGGGCAAAATCGTGATTGCGGTCGAGCCATCGCTCATCCCGTAAATGTGCACTTTAAACCCACTGAGTTTTTTGGAGGAACGCCATGATTTATGAAATCACTCTGCTCTCTGTACACAAAGATCGCACTGAGGTGTTCAGACAAGCATTTTCCAAGGTCGCGCCTTTGCTCACCCGCGCAAAAGGTTACTGCGGGCATATGCTGTCCCAAGGGATCGAAACACCGGAGCAATTCGACCTGATCGTGCGGTGACAATTGCTCGATGAGCACACGCCAGTCTCTGAAGATATACGATTTTTTAGATAACTTAATTTTTTCAGGGCATTATTTCGATGCGATGCAGCTACATAGGCACAAAGTGAAGATGTAGCAACTAACCAGTACTTAGGTACCCGAGCGTCCCATGTCTTTTGCTCCGCTGCAACTAACACTCAAAGAATGAACTTAAAAAGCCTTAGCAATAATTCGACTTTACGGAGTGAGATATGACCAGCAAGAAACTGAGACAATTAGCAACAGCGATTGCTGCCAGCTTTAGCTTAATTTTATCCTCTAGCGTACTCGCTGAAAGCGACCCAACAACATATGAATATGGAATGAAGCTTGACATTGCGAAGATTATATCTATATCAACAACAAGAAGCCGCACTTGCGAGCCAGTTGACCGCATGTTGAAATATATAGATTCATCTGGAAAAACCGAAACTCTGAAATATCGGGTTCTTTCGGATGCTTGCGACAAAAGGCACTTACATCACAGTAACGGCATCTAACAGGCTCCCTAAATTTATCAGAACCCAAAATTTAAAACGTTCAATTAAGGCTCAACAATATTTTGACTACCCCTGAGGCATACGTATACTCCGTGATCGTCAAAGCATTTTTCCGTATTTAAATTCGCGCATTAAATAGTACTGGACTGTCGCGTCGTTTAGCCCAGCTCATTAACGCGTTTAACATTGATTCAATGCATCCAGCAGTCTTATGAAACAAAGAGCGCATAGCGTCATTTCATCTGTTCGGCACAGTGCGTATTAACTCGTAAAAAGGACAATAAAATGTTGAATAAGCGAATCAGTTTGATCGCTCTGGGGATGATGAGCGCAACGCAGGTCATGGCTAACGACCAGGCCGAGTCCAAGGGCTTTGTTGAAGACAGCAGCCTCAATGTGCTGCTGCGCAACGCTTACATTAGTCGTGACTACAAGGACGGTCGTGAAGATAAAGCTGAGTGGGGCCAGTCGGCAATCGGTACGTTCTCGTCTGGTTTCAGCCAAGGCACAGTCGGCGTGGGCGTGGACGCTTTTGGTCTCTACGCTCTACGTCTGGATGGCGGGAAAGGTCGTACAGGTGCACAAGGTATCGACTTCTTCAAAGAAGGCGACAGCGGCAGCGCGGCTGACGACCTGTCGAAGGGCGGCGCGGCGGTTAAATTCCGGCTCTCTAGTACTACATTGACCTACGGCGACCAGATGCCGGCCCTGCCGGTGTTGAGTTACCACAACGTGCGCCTGCTGCCGGAAAGCTATACCGGCACGCTGATCACCTCGAAAGAGATCAACGGTCTGGAACTGAATGCAGGTCGTTTCACCGCCCAATCGCGCAAAAGTGCGGAGGGCCGTGACAGTGGTGGCTTGAATTCGATCAGCGTCTTGGGTGGTAGCTACCAGTTCACTGAACAATTCAAGGCAGCGGTCTACGCGTCCGATGTTGAAGATGTGTTGAAAAAGCAATATGTCAACGCCAACTACTTATTACCGATCGACAAGGATCAGTCCCTCACCCTGGACTTCAACGGCTATCGCACCAAGCTGGATGATGGCTACGTTCGCCAAAAAGGCGCTAGTGGCGACGACAACAAAATCTGGAGTCTGGCCGCCACATTCAAAAATGGCCCGCACTCGTTCACTATCGCTCATCAGCGCAGTACAGGCGACAGCAATCTTGGCTACGCATTTGGCGGCTACCAGAAAGGCCAAGGTCGAGTCGGCGACGGCGGCAACACCATTTACTTGGCAAACTCCTACTGGTCCGATTTCAACGCTGAAGACGAACGCAGTTGGCAACTGGGGTACGGTCTGGACTTTAGCACCTTCGGCATCCCTGGCCTAAGCTACAATGTAGCCTACGTGCGCGGCGATAACATCACCACGTCTACTAGCGAAGGGGGGACAGAGCGCGAAATTTTCAATCAGTTCAAATTTATCGTACAGAGCGGTCCGGCCAAAGACCTCAGCGTGAAACTACGTAGCTCCGTCTTACGCGTGTCGCAGAAATCTAGTGAGTACAACGTTAGTGGTAATGAGGTGCGTGTGTTTATAGATTATCCGATTAATATCTTTTGATGATGGGCGGCGCTATCGAGGGTGGATTAAAGGCTGTCAAAGGAAGAAGCCCCAACTGGTTCGGGGCTTCTTTGTAATGATCGAAAGTCGCTGTGCAACACATGATTAGCCGCGTAGCAGTCAAACTGACCACCCTGACTTCATAGGCGCCTACCATTGGCGGCGTGTGGCTAAAAAACGCTAGAGGGCAAACGGCCGTTCTAGGCGCACTTCGCTCCGATTCACTGATCCAGCCGCCTGCACTTGACGCACATGAGCGAGCGCACCTGCTTGAGCTAACGCTTGTAGAGTTTCCCGTCACATCCCAGATGATAGATTCGCACTCACGACGGTTGTCCGCGAAGCCAACGGTTGGGGATCTTATTGGTCGATCCGAACGGCTTAATGCGCAGATTCAGTGGACGGGTTTAATTTGGAAATGGAAGTCTTCTCTCTCAGACGGTTGACATGTGAGAAGGACATGGGTCGAGAGGAGTCCAAATGCCGTCGATCAATTTCCGTATTGACATATCGGTAATTCTAGATATGATGGCGCCATGGAACTGATCGAAGTCTTCAAAGCCCTCTCCAACCCTACTCGCCTGAAGATCTTGCAAGGCTTGAAGGATCCGGTAAAGAGTTTCCCTCCGCAGGATGAGGGTGACGTCTTCACCGTAGGGGTCTGCGTCAGCAGCATTCAAGAAGGCATTGGATTGTCGCAGTCGACGGTGTCTGGCTATCTTGCAACGCTGCAACGAGTAGGGTTAGTCGAGGTCAGGCGCATCGGGCAGTGGACCTACTACAAGCGTAATGAAGCAGCCATCAAAGCGTTGGCTGAGGCAGTAAGAAAAGAGTTGTAATTTTTTAATATATTATATCGATATTTCTCGATATCCCTTTTTATAGATGCGGAGCTCAAACATGCAAGCGATGATACTTAAAGCATTTGGCGGCCCGGAATCGTTCGAGTTGAGCGACGTGCCCAAGCCAGTACCGGGTGCAGGACAAGTCTTGGTGCGGGTTCACGCCACCTCCATCAATCCTTTGGATTATCAGGTCCGACGCGGCGATTACGTCGACTACGTGCCACTGCCGGCCATTACCGGGCACGACGTATCGGGCGTTGTCGAAGAAGTCGGATCGGGTGTGAAGAGCTTCGCCCCCGGTGACGAAGTCTGGTACACCCCGCAAATCTTCGACGGTCCAGGCAGTTACGCCGAATACCACGTCGCGGACGAAAGCATTATCGGGAAGAAGCCACCATCGCTGAGCCACCTTGAGGCGGCAAGTCTGACCTTGGTGGGCGGGACAGTGTGGGAAGCGTTGACCGTGCGTGCGGCCCTCAGAGTGGGAGAAAGTATTCTTGTACATGGTGGCGCTGGCGGCGTCGGTCACGTGGCGATCCAGGTGGCCAAAGCCATTGGCGCCGGGTGTTCACGACGGTGCGCGAACAAACTTTGAGTTCGCACGAGACATGGGGGCCATGTACTCATCGACTACGAAAAAGAAGATTACGTTGACGCATCATGCGGGAAACCGGCGGCCACGGCGTGGATGTGGTGTTCGACACTATCGGTGGCGACACCCTGACACGCAGTCCCGACGTGCTCGCCCAATTGGGCCGTGTGGTCTCGATTGTGGACATTGCAAAGCCACAAAACCTCGTGCAGGCCTGGGGCAAGAACGCCAGTTATCACTTCGTTTTCACCCGCCAAAACCGCGGCAAACTGGATGAGCTAAGTGCACTGGTAGAGCGCGGTCAACTGCGCCCGCACGTTGGCGCGGTCTATTCGTTGGCCGACATTGGGCTCGCCCATGCACGGCTGGAAAGCCCCAACAACGGCCTTCAGGGCAAAATCGTGATTGCGGTCGAGCCATCGCTCATCCCGTAAATGTGCACTTTAAACCCACTGAGTTTTTTGGAGGAATGCCATGATTTATGAAATCGCTCTGCTACCCGTTCACAAAGATCGCACTGAAGCGTTCAGACAAGCATTTGCCAAGGTCGCGCCTTTGCTCACCCGCGCAAAAGGTTACTGCGGGCATATGCTGTCCCAAGGGATCGAAACACCGGAGCAATTCAACCTGATCGTGCGGTGGCAATCGCTCGAGGATCACACACCGGGCTTCGAAGCGAGCGACGACCATCAGGAATTCATGATGGGCTTAGAGGAATATTTTTCCGAAGAGCCGCAGGTCTATCACATTGAAGGAGCGAATTTCCCATAGGTAATATCGGTTTCTAGATTCCCACATTGCAGAGAATCATTGGGTCAACGGACATCTGCGCCCTTGGCCCAATAACACTAGGCAAAGGCGTTCTCGCGATATTAATTCGCACTGCTTAACACATGTGTGCTTGTGCCGGGTGGACGCCAATAGTGCAGTTAGTTAACCATTAGGAATTTCTCCCATTTTTACCAATTTCGTAGAAATTGCTCAGGAGTTACAAATGCCTTTTTTCAGAAGCTATGTTTCTGACCTTGACGATGCCTCACGCGAGAAGGAATGCCGGCCCTCCGTTTTTTTTGCATGCGATATTTTAATCAACGAAGATGGCACGCTTTGTCCAAACGAAGACAGTAATCTCTTTGAACTATCACCCTCAGTTCCACAAGGAAAACGACCAGTAGCGTTACTCTGATCGGCAGCAATCACTAGGGAATTATTAAGCGCAGATGAGAAGAAAAGATGTCTATTTAACAGACGAAACTACCGCGCTATTTTTTTCTCTCTACCGCCCTTTTTTACCCCATTGGAACAACGCCAATGTCTTGGCGGAATGCCGAAACTTTTAGAAAAAGTCTTCGTAAAGTGCGATTGATCGGAGAAACCACATTCATGACCTATTTCCGTAAGCGAGAGGTTACTCACCTGAAGTAATATACGAGCCCTTTCGATCCTAGCATTTATCACCCATTGCTGAGGGGACAATCCAGTGGATTTTTTGAAGGCACGAGAAAAATAGCTCCGAGAAAGTGAGCACGCCGCTGCTACGTCAGAGATACTAATTTGACCGTTGATCCTTGAAAGAATGAAGCTTTTTGCAAGACGTTCTTTACGCTGTGAAAGACAACCCTTTGGCGACGATCGCGAATCTACTCTAAAAAGAGCCGGTGCTGAACGAATTAAGCTGATTCCATCTTTTATACTTCCCCTGAAATATAGCGCTGATGCCCCTCCGGTTTGGGCAAGAAATCTAAATATTGGCATCGTGGAGTTCTTTATCATGGATTCGGCACTTATTTCTGTCAACTCCAAATCAGCAACGCCCATTGTAGGCGTGATACTAGTGAGCAGCACCTTCATATTAACTACTAACCGCCTGCAAAAAAATTCAAGTTCAAGTTTATGAATTCGACGCTTCCAAGTTGAAAAATTTCAAATTTGATAATTCTGCAAATTTGAACACTGAGCCCTTCATGGCGCCGAGGAGCTTGCAGCTACAAAATGCAACAACGCGTCGTCCTTAACCAAGCCGATTGAAATCTCTAAAAATTTACTTCAAGCCATTTATTCGGCATTGACAAATTATGAATGTGGAAAACACTATCAGCTCCTTAATCAAACTTTTGCCTACGCCAAACTAGAAAAATCATAAGCATCGAAAGCTGAACCTCTGGCTATTTTGTTGCTTCATGATATGTTCATACCTGCGAGGCGAGTGTAGTAGGGCGTGAATTCTGCTGGGTAATAGCAAGCAATTCGACAAGCATATTGTGCTCCACTGAGTGCTCTGCTCTGTTTCGAACTTGCAAGGCAGAATCGACACTGAAATGATACGACTGCTCTAAAGGTGATCGAAAGCTAATAAAGGGGGTGGTGCCCCCCCCTCAAAAGTGTGGGAGCACAGCGCCCATGGTAATAATCCTGCATCATCTCGCTGGGACTCAGCGACCTAGAGCCGATACGAGCCATTCCCCTTGGGACGTTTGCAAATTCTCGAGGGTGCTACAGCGCAGACGGGCACCAATCATGCGCTTTTCCGTATTGACATATCGCGGATTGTCGTTATGATTAGGGAATGGAATTGATCGAAATATTCAAAGCTCTCTCAAACCCTACACGCCTTGCAATTTTGAAAGGCCTGAAGGATCCCTCAAATAGCTTTCCTCCGCAGGATGAAGGTGACGTTGACACAGTGGGAGTGTGCGTTAGCAGCATTCAAGAAGGCATAGGATTGTCGCAATCAACTGTGTCTGGTTATCTTGCGACTCTCCAACGAGCCGGCTTAATCGAAGTAAGGCGAATCGGACAATGGACCTACTACAAGCGAAACGAAGCAGCCATTAAGGCGCTCGCAGAGGCTGTAGGCAAAGAGCTTTAAACATTTGACCTTAAAAATCGAAAAATCTAAATATCTGTTTTTATCGATACGGCGGTGTTGGTGGCATGACCTTCAACGACATGCAGAATGGAATCGATCAAACTCAGGGACGATTTTTCGCCAGCTTCGAAAGCAGGGTAACGTCCGGATACATCCGAGCAAAATATTTCACTAATTTTTGCATGGCGATCACTCAAAATTTGACCGTATCACTCACTTTACAGAATCGAACGTAATAGCTGCCGATCAAATAATTATCTTCGGAGCCATTCGTAGATTAGTGAGTTAGTAAACCAACGTATATTTTTTGCTTTATCGATGTAGGTCGAAATGTGAGGTTATTTGACTGAAAGAATTCCGTAGGTTTATCCATGGAATCTGCAAGAACGCTCATGTGCCTCATTAGCTTAATTAACCTTGGCTTCAGCCCGGCGTATTTTATCCGGTTCAATTCCGCTGATCACGACGGTCATACCTATCGGTATCTTCTATGCCTCTCACAGAATACGTGCTTTTCACACTAATCGCCGTTTCTCAGATTGGCTTTCCCAAGCCATCAAAGATATTTCTGGTTAATCATGCACTGGTACATAGCCCCAACAGAGACATGTTGATTCTTAGCGGAGATGTATTGGCCACCACGGTAGTCGCGGCCTGCTCATTGCTAGGTATTAATTCATTATTATGGGCACATCCAGACGCTCTAAAAATTATGCAATTTACTGGTGCAGTCTATATTTTGTGGTTAAGCCTTAAGCAACTTCGAAAAAAGAGTAGTAGTCAAAATAACGGCGCGCAGCATGTAATATACGGGCGAACCTCAGTACTTTGGGTGAGATCGTTCATTGCGGGAATTAGCAACCCCAATACAGTGTTATTGTTCTTATCGCTACTACCACAATTCATCGAAAGCGCCCAAGAAATAAACAACGAAGCGTTGTTTCTAATGACTCTAATCTTCGTCTTTTGCAAATTTTTACTATCAAGCACCTACACTCTCACCTCGAAAAAAATGAAAAAATGGCTAGATGAGTCTCATGTACTGTTGTGGAGTAAACGTGCGCTGGGTAGTGTGACGATGTTTTTTGGACTAGTAATGGGATTTCATGCTTTTGATTGAGCCGTGCTTACAGTGAAACTCCAATTACTACTCACGCTTTACTCGAAAATAAATCTGAGTGCTTGGTGAACTCCAGCGCATAAATTTTCAGCTCGCTAAGTCGCGCGCAATAATTCGCTTGAGTTTTTTTTTCAAAAAACGCTCACCCAATAATATATTCTTTCAGGGACGTTAATGGCAGACTTAGTTGGCAGCTGTTCCGAGCAATGAGAAACAGCTGTACCAATAGTTTTTTTTCAACGCCTTGGTTACGCACTTACACTTTAAAATTTCGACTTGACGCCAAAACGGGTCCAAGTTCCAACCATGCATCGCCGTGCAAGGGGTGCGCTTGACTGTTTTCATCACCGCAAACTGATCCCAAGATCACACATTGGTCCAATGCAACGTAGGCCTGCTCGGCAATCATTCGATTACCTACCGGCGGCCGATTAACAACCACAGCTATTAGGACGCTTGGATAAGGACCCCAACATAACAGACAGGTTACCGAAATGAGCAATCCCAAAACTGAACTCCTCACACCGCACAACTGCCAGTTGATCTTCATCGATCACCAACCACAAATGGCGTTTGGCGTGCAGAGCATCGATCGGCAGACGCTGAAAAATAACACAGTGGGCTTGGCTAAGGCCGCCAAAATTTTCGACGTTCCTACCATTATCACTACTGTCGAGACGGAAAGCTTTTCCGGCCATACCTACCCGGAACTGCTCGCCGTATTTCCAGAGGCGCCGCTGCTGGAGCGCACCTCGATGAACTCTTGGGATGATCAGAAAGTACGCGATGCATTGAAGAATAACGGTCGCAACAAGGTGATCGTCTCTGGGTTATGGACCGAAGTGTGCAACCTGTCTTTTGCCCTTTCCGCTATCCATGATGCTGGATACGAAATCTATATGGTGGCCGATGCCTCAGGCGGTACCACTCAGGGGGCTCACGATTACGCGATGCAGCGCATGATCCAGGCGGGGGTGGTACCCGTAACGTGGCAACAGGTGCTGCTGGAGTGGCAGCGAGATTGGAAAAACCGCGATACCTATGAAGCAGTAATGGCTTTAGTGTCGGAACACTCTGGCGCGTATGGCATGGGCGTTGACTACGCCTACACCATGGTGCACAAAGCTCCGGAGCGAGTACAACACGGTCCAACTCTGGCACCGATTGCGGCCCCTATCTGACCCAGTAACGGCGGACAGTTTTATCGAGTCAGCGTCGACCTTGAGTGTGGGGCTGGCTCGACAAAACAAGACTCTGAACAGGACTTAAACATGAGCGAGCCGCAGGAGGAGACTGTGACCTTAGTAGTGCGACATCAGGTTCTTCTGAGGCATGCGCCAGATTACGAAGTTTGGCTAAAACGCATCGTCTCTGTAGCTAGCCGGTGCCTGGGCCACTTGGGCGTGAACGTGGTTCGCAGTCTGCTAACCAGCCTAGCGAAGCTCACCTGTCTACTACACTTCGCTCGATTGGAGCAATCGCAGCAATGGCTAGAGTCGGGAGAGCGCCATCAGTTTGTTACTGAGGTAGCGCCTATGTCGCATGCGAGCGAACGATTCAAAGCTACCAAGAATCATACGTTCTGGTTCAGAACACAATCTGGACGGGCACCGCGCTGGAAAGAGGCAAATGTAGCTTGTCTAGTAGTCATGCCGTTAAGCCTCCTTGTGCCATGGTTGTGGCAACTACTGACACATCAATTTATCTGGCTCGGCGGTTACGTGCTAAGCAACGTAGTGATTACGCTAAGCACTGTGTTGCTTTTGCTGTATCTATCCATGCTCTTGTCGAGGAGATTATTTGCTGGTTGGTTGAGTCTATCTGCGGGCTCCGAGACTAATTGCCCGAATATGAGGGGAATGCCATGTCAGCGTCGATGTTATCGGTCCTCCACGTAGATTTTCAGTCATGAGTATAACTCTCTTCTTACAGCTCGCACCGGCTGCTGAAGCACTTGGGCTTTACCTTGGCCGATTGGGTGGGGCATGTTAAATGACTGGGAATGTCTCTCGTTGCGAATCTACCCTAAGCATTCAAAACCGATGACCTGGACAGCCGAACAATTTTGGCGCTCTGCTGAAGCTCGGGATGCATTTGTAAACAGCAAGTCGTTGCATCAGATACTTTAAGCGATCCATAAAAATTCGATAGCCAGCAAGAGATTCAGCAGCGCCCCCTGCAGCGAATAGTTAGGGAATTCGCACTGATGTTTCGTCAAGTCAGACTAGCGAATTTACTTATCAACTTATGAGGATCGACCATGAGCCAGCCTCCCTCTCACGAACAGCGCCGCCAATTCCTTGCCACAGCCGGCCTGCTCGGCGCCGCTGGCGCCCTATGGCCAATTTTTCCCCTCGCTGCTACGACAGACAACTCAGCCAACTATTCACAAGGAAGCAGCACAAGTGCCGATCTAATTCTGTACAACGGTCGCTTACACACAGTTGACCGCGAACAACCAGAGGCTAGCGCTGTGGCAATCAAAGATGGCCGATTCATTGTAGTTGGCAGCGACGCCGAGGCCATGGCCCTGCGTGGTGATAGCACTCAAGTAATCGACTTGCAGAAACGTACGGTGATACCCGGCATTAACGACTCACATCTGCACCTGATTCGCGGCGGTCTCAACTATAATTTGGAGCTACGATGGGAAGGTGTGCCGTCGTTGGCTGACGCCTTGCGCATGCTAAAAGAGCAAGCCGACCGTACCCCCACACCACAATGGGTGAGGGTGGTCGGCGGTTGGACAGAGTTCCAGTTCGCTGAAAAACGCATGCCCACAATAGAGGAATTGAACAAAGCTGCACCTAGCACTCCCGTATTCGTCCTCCACCTCTATGATCGCGCCCTCCTGAACCAAGCTGCGTTGCGAGCGGTAGGCTACGACCGGAACACGCCCAATCCGCCGGGCGGCGAGATCCAGCGCGACGGCAGCGGAAATCCCACCGGTATGCTTATTGCCCGGCCCAACGCGCTAATTTTGTACGCGACTCTGGCCAAAGGGCCAAAGCTGCCGTTGGAATACCAGATTAACTCCACTCGCCAGTTCATGCGCGAACTAAATCGCCTAGGCGTAACCAGCGCCATCGACGCTGGCGGCGGCTACCAAAGTTATCCAGACGACTATCAGGTCATCCAGGAGCTGGCCGACAAGGGCCATCTGACCGTACGTATTGCCTACAATTTGTTCACCCAGCATCCGAAGGAAGAGTTGACCGACTTCAAGAATTGGACCAGCAGCGTCAAACTGCATCAAGGCAACGACTTCCTGCGTCACAACGGCGCCGGTGAAATGCTCGTGTTCTCTGCCGCCGATTTCGAGGATTTCGTCGAGCCCCGCCCCGACCTGGCACCGAGCATGGAAGACGACCTAGAGCCAGTGGTACGTCACCTAGTAGAGCAGCGCTGGCCGTTCCGGTTGCACGCAACTTATGACGAGTCGATCACCCGCATGCTCAACGTGTTTGAGAAAGTGAACCGTGACATTCCGTTTAATGGCCTGCCTTGGCTGTTCGATCACGCTGAAACTATCAGCCCGCGAAACATCGAACGCGTGCGCGCACTCGGAGGTGGCATCGCCATCCAACATCGCATGGCTTTCCAGGGGGAGTACTTCATCGACCGCTATGGTGCGAAGGCCGCTGAAGCTACACCGCCTATTCAGCGCATGCTGGCCGAAGGCGTGCCAGTGGGTGCCGGCACTGATGCGACCCGCGTTGCCAGCTACAACCCCTGGACCGCAATGTATTGGCTGGTAAGCGGCAAAACCGTCGGCGGCACCACGCTTTACCCGCAAGGTCTGCCGCGATCAACCGCGCTGCAACTGTTCACCCACGGCAGTGCTTGGTTTTCCAGCGAGCAGGGTAAAAAAGGTCAGATCCGTGTCGGTCAGCTCGCCGATCTGGTTGCCCTATCAGGTGATTTTTTCAGTGTCGAAGAAGAACAAATCAAGTGGATTGAGTCGGTACTCACTGTGGTAGGTGGCAAGGTAGTACATGCCGCGTCCGAGTTCGACAAATTTGCCCCGCCGCCTCTACCGGTCATGCCGGACTGGTCGCCAGTTGCGCTCGTCCCCGGTCACTGGAGCCCAAACAGAGCACCTCTAGCCGCCAGCGTCCACCAGTGTATCGGAGCCTGTGCAGTACATGCCCACCAGCATGAGCGTGCGCGCCGCAGCAACGTGCCGGTAAGCGACCATGGAGGTTTCTGGGGTGCTTTCGGGTGCTCATGCTTTGCCTTCTGAACATAAGCGGCCGAACAACGTATTGAGGCGGCCGCTAGACGCTTCCAGAACGTTAACGTGCCGGTGCCCATTGATCATTTCCCGATGCCCGTGGAAAGCGCACCGCAGCAAGTTGAGAAGCAACATGCGGCTACATGATGACCGCATTTGCCGACTGCAACCTATGAAAGGCTAAGTATCGAATGCCTCATCAAGCCCTGTTCATCCATGGCATCTGGGTCACACCTGCGATCTGGGAATCGTTCCAGCGTCGTTTCCGAGCCTGTGGTTATTGCTGCAGTGCGCCGCCTTGGCCTCTTGATCAAAGCAGGCCATACGCAAAGGGTGAGCAGAAAATTCAGCAACTAGGTATCAGCGCCATCCTCGCCCACTATGAAAAACACATCCGCAGTCTCGAACAACCGCCACTGTTGATCGGTCATGACCTAGGGGGGCTGCTGGTGCAAATGCTCCTCGACCGCGGCTTGGGTCAGGCCGGAATTGCCATAGAACCGCTACCACGACGAGCCGACCTGCTGAGTTTATACAGAAGCTGGCCTTGGCTGTTGCAATGGGCCGGCTGGCGCAAAGTTTTACACATGACACCGCAACATTTCGCGCGCAATATGGCGCAGACATTAACGCTGGAACAGCAGAGAGCCGCTTATGCACGACAAATCGTACCAGCGCCCGGACGAGTGGTTTTCGAAGCCGCGCTGGGGATTGGCATTCGCGTAAACTTCGCCAACGATAAACGTGCGCCCTTGTTGTTGATCGCTAGCGACAGCAACCGAATTGTACGAGCCAGCGCGGTAGCCGCCACCTACCGTCGTCATCGGCAATCGGTTGCTGTTACTACGTTCAAACAGTTTGCAGGCTACAGCCACTGGCTAATCGCCGAACCCGGCTGGGAGAAACTTGCCGATTACGGCATTGAATGGGCGCAGTATCAGCTTGAACGCTTCTAGGCACTTGATCCCTTCTTTCCGTCCTTTGTTGGCGGCCTTGGCAGCTTTATACCTGCTCTGTCATAGCGTGTGCGGATGGGCGGAAGCTCGCGTCCTGGATCAACTAGAACATCGTCGCTGGACGCTTGCTGATGACAGTCCAAGCCACATCGGCGCTCTTGCACAAACCCGGACTGGCTACCTGTGGCTCGGCACACACGATTCGCTATACCGCTTCGACGGTTTCACTTTCAGCCGTTATCGAACATCCAGCGGCCAGGATCTGGGCATAATTTCCAGCCTACTGACCAGTCAACATGGCCTGTGGGTAGGTCAACGTAACGGCCATATTTCCTTTATACCGGATGGAGATGCACCGTCTACGAGTTTTAAACTTGGACGAGGGGTAATTTACGCTTTGGCGGAAACGCCAGACGGCTCCTTATGGGCTGCCGCCAACGACGGCCTCATGCGATTCGATGGCGAACAATGGCAGCATGTCGGAGTATCTGAGGGCTTCCTTGGAAAAAATGCCCACAGTCTTATCGTTGATAATAGCGGCAGGTTATGGGTCGCAGATGAACAGCGTCTATATTTCTTAGCACGCGGCGCGCATGTACTTCAGGATAGCGGCGTTCGCAGCATTCGCACCCTTCATATGACGCAGGCCAGCGATGGGAAGCTTTGGCTGATCGAGAGTGGCAGTGAGAATCTGCTTCAGGTGGAACTGAACGAAACGCCTCGGCTGGCTCGGCGTATCAAGGTTGGAGAATCAATCAACCAACTGCTTTTTGATCGAGTAGGCGGGCTTTGGCTGAGCACTACCAGCGGTGGTCTGCTTTATGTGGCTCAGCCGGACAAACTCAAGGATGACAGCTTCGCTAATTTGGAGCGGTTTTCCGCAGTGGACGGACTTAGCTCGAACTTTGCCCGCCCTCTGCTTGAAGACAGCGAAGGTAGCCTCTGGATTGGTACTCAAAGTGGTCTTGACCGCCTGCGCAGCAAACTCCTCCATCCTGCCGGCTTCCCCGCCAGCGCGCACAATCTGGCGCTGGTAGCCGATAGTCACGGGTCGCTTTGGGCAGGTAGCAGCAATCTGCCGATAATGCGCCTCGACAGTGAGGGTATTCATTACCTGCCGGTGCAGACGCCGATCAGTGCGACGGCTCAAGACCCGCAGGGACATGTATGGATGGCCGGACCGCAGGGCGTTTGGCGCAGTTCTGGCGAGCGCCTAGAGAAGGTCACTGAGCTTCCCCCCGGAAGCAGCCTGGACTCCGTGGTGCGCGCAATGTTAGTCGATCAACAGGGTGAGCTATGGTTATCGCTGAACCGTCGGGGCCTGTTCCTACTGCGAGGGGGGGGCTGGCAGGCACTACCTTCTTCGAGCGAAAAACCTTCCCAGCAAATGCCTGTCAGCGCTAGTTTAGCGAGGGATGGAAAGCGTTGGTTTGGTTACCGCGATAATCTGATCGTCACCTACGATAAAAACGGTGAACGTCGCTGGGGAAAAGACGAAGGACTTGACGTTGGCCATGTAACGGCTATGGCGCACGCATCAGACCATAGCTGGGTTGGTGGCCAGAATGGTCTCGCGCGCTTCGATGGCGAGAGATTTCAGACTCTGAAATTGCCTGATAACCGATTATTCGACAACCTCTACGCTATTATCCCTGTACCGGTAGTAGATGGCGAAGACCTCTGGCTGCAGGGACAAGGAGGCATTTTTCAAATACCCGCAAGTGAAGTTCAACAAGCGCTGGTAAACCCCGAGCACCATATCCGTTATCGCAATTACGATCCGCAGGGCGGCCTTGCGAATGATCCCCACCATGTGCTGGTATTGCCTACAGCAGTGCGTACAAGCCAAGGCCACCTATGGTTCGTCACCCGCAAAGGAGTAGTCGGCGTCGACCCCGCTCGCGCGATGCAGACCAGTGCACCACCCAAAGTGCGCATTGAATCACTGGTAGTGGACGGCAAGTCGGTCCCTCTCACGTCATCAACGGAGCTACAGGCGGATAGTCAGCAATTGCTGATCAATTACAGTGCACTGAGCTTATCTGCATCGGATAGCTTGCATTTTCTGTATCGCCTCGATGGATATGATACCGGCTGGCAAACCGCCGGCCTGAGGCGCGAAGCCCTTTATAACGATCTGCCAACCGGCGAATACCGGTTTAGAGTTCGCGCGCTCAATCAGAATGGCGTGCCTAGCGCACAAGACACCGAGTTGAACTTCATTATCGCCCCGGCATTCTATCGTCACCCGATGTTCCTACTAGTTGCGGTAGTCACAACGCTGGGCCTACTGCGACTGATCTACGGCATTAATATGCGGCTTGTGGCCGATAGCCTGCGGACTCGTTTAGAAGAGCGGCATGGAGAACGAGAGCGCATCGCTCGAGAATTACACGACACTCTGCTGCAGGGCGTGCAGGGGTTGATATTGCACGTGCAGGCTGTAGCAAACAGCTTACCCGCAGACCAATTAGCCCGTTGCCAGTTAGAAAAGGCACTGGACCGCGCTGACCAGATGATCCGAGAGGGACGAGATCGAGTGCGCGACCTACGCTTTGTGCAGCATGTTACTGTCGATCTGCCATCGGCGTTGCGGGACCTAGAGCATTTGCTGAGTCATCAGAATATTGCCTACGAGGTGGTGGTCATCGGCGAGCCGAACGGACTCCACCCTGTGGTCTACGACGAAGTCTACCAGTTGGCTCGAGAAGCGATTAACAACGCGTTTCGCCACGCCCAGGCAAGTATGGTAAGGGTTCAGCTGGACTATCACACTCGCCAGTTCGAGCTACAGGTGATCGACAACGGGTGTGGCATTCTCGCTGATCAACAAAAAGCTGAACCCTCTGAGCGCTGGGGGTTGAAAGGCATGTACGAGCGCGCTGCAAAGATTGGCGGTACTCTCAGCGTTCACAGTGCTCCGGAGCGAGGCAGCAACGTTCACCTGACCCTCCCAGGAGCGCTGGCATACTGCCAACGGCAAACTCGTCGACGCCGCTGGTTGGACTGGAAAATACTCGCAAGGAGCTCGCACCGATGACAGCCGAAAACCGTATTCGTGTTCTAGTCGCCGACGACCACCCTTTAATGCGCGAGGGCATCGCTGCGGTCATTGCGACTGAGGACGATATTGAATTGGTGGGCGAAGCTTGCGATGGCCGCGAGGCTTTAGACTGCTTCCGCCGCCTCCGTCCGGATGTAACCTTGATGGATCTACAGATGCCACGCATGAACGGAATCGAGAGCATTCAAGCCATTCGCAGCGAATACCCTGACGCACGCATTGCAATTCTCACTACATACAGTGGCGATGTGCGTGCCCTTCATGCCCTACAGGTAGGAGCGTTGGCTTACCTGCTCAAAAGTAGCCTTCGCAAGGAGCTGGTTGAGACTATCCGCCATCTAGCTGCCGGCAAACGTCATATTCCCGCGGAAATTGCCACCGAGTTAGCCGCGCATATCGGCCAGCAATGCCTAACACCGCGCGAGGTCGAAGTTCTGCATGTTGCAGCGCGCGGCCTATCGAACCGCGAAATTGCGAAGCGACTTTGCATCACTGAAGACACGGTAAAAGGCCACATGCGCCTGATTATGGACAAGCTGGGAGCAAAAAATCGTACGCATGCCGTAGCTATTGGTTTACAGCGCGGCATTCTGGAAGCCTGGACCATACTTTAGTGTTGCATCGATCTTACTCTTTGTGAGCTGTGCGTCGACGCAAAAAAAAACCATGCTCCACATCTATAACAAGATGGGAGACTTCGTATGGGCGCGCGCGGAAATACGAGTGAAGATATGCACGACTGCCAGCATAATGCCGGTTGCAACCTTCAAACACTTCTGAAAATCAGCCTCCTCCTCGGTGAGGCTCAGGCTTCTCTGAACGAAGATACGCAAAGGGCCTACCTGTTCTTGGACAACGCTATGGAGCTACTACGTCAGGAGAATTCGGCGAAGAATCGTAACTTTGATCAGCCGGGCAAGCTCAGCCGCCGGCAGATGAGGAATTTAAACGATTACATCGATCATCATTTAGAGTTACCCATCCGAATCTACAACCTGTCTGCCCTCCTCGGTCTGAGCACCAGTCACTTCTGTCACTTATTCAAGAACACTTTCGGAGTCACCCCCAGAGTCTATGTAGCGCGAATGCGTCTCGCGGCGGCGCGTAGAATGATGCTGGACACCGACCAGCCCCTAACAGATATCGCTCATGCTCACGGCTTCTGTGACCAATCACACTTTTGTCGTACTTTCCGTCGCGAGATAGGTATGAGCCCCCAAGTGTGGAGGCAGCGACGCGCTCACACCGACGCCCATCTCTCGATCAGTTAAATGTGAATATATCATCGATAAGGCCTCGGGATGAGGCTCAGCCTAATTGGATATCCGAGAAATAATTGAAAACCCACCTTATAACTAAACTTAATCAAAAGCTTAACCATTTCATGAAGACGCCTCCCCTAGTCTGGATAGACGATAATTAAGCGTCGCTCATGATAATCAAAGACGAATTAGGTATGCAGGTGCGCCTGCATAGGCGCTTCGCGAGGTCGTAAATTTTCATGCATTCTCCTATGGTTTTTAATTTCCAACTGCGCGCCTTATGGGCCTAATTAGTTATACAAATGACGCCTCGAAGTTACGCCTAGTGGAAAAACACCTATTAGGATAGAGCTCCATGCTTCGTGAGCCAATTTCTGGCGTAGCACAGCTTCTTGCTAGCGAGCACCGGAAAACTCGTCAGCCACGACCAGCATCATAAACTGATCGGTTGTTACATCGAGATCAAGCAAGTGTTGATGAGCTTTAAACCGAAAATCATTGTCGGTGGGGACACGCGTCCGATGTCGGAGATGTCAGGGACTAGGAGCCGTTGTTTCTGCCCCTAGAGCGTGGCACGCAATTGGTGCTTTGAATACTCAGCACAATGCTCAGGGGAGTTGCCTATCTATCCAACGCTCGGCGACTGTCATTGTTTCAGCAAGCACGTCATGATAGTCAGGCCATGGCCCTGGCAGATCGGCAACACTGTCATCGAGACCCGGTGCGACCATCCTCGATCATGTGTGCTGCCACGGGAGAATCATTGCAGGCTTTTCCTAATCAAACTTCACGGCCAGCTTACGCCCGAGGTACTCGAATGCTATTTGCGCATCCCAAACGTGTGACATGACCGGTTCGTAGTCCCTAATAAGAGGTTTAGATTTTCACCCCTTTTGGCAAATGGCTCTATCGAAGCAACCTGCTAGCCTTGGGGTAGGAGCGCTTAGAATTGTCTTGACCGCACTTTCAAAGAAAAGCCTCCTCTGGTTCGGAGCGCACTCATCCGCCCAAAATGAAAAATCACGCCCGCAAGCGTCGTTTGATGAGAACCGGAGTTGCTATGCCCCTTGCAGTTATCTTCGACGCCTTCGGCACCCTCATAAAAATTCACAAAGGCAGTAGCCCTTATCGAAAAATCCTCAAAATCGGGATTGAGCAAGGACGGCGCCCCCAACCGAGCGATGCAGAAATCATCCTATCTTCACCTATGGATCTTCGCCAGGCGGCTGATTTTTTTGGGATAAACGTCGCCCCCTCGGTGATGGCGAGTCTGGAGGAAGGCCTTAATCGTGAGCTCGCTGAAATACAAGCCTACCCAGATGGCCTTCATGCCGTTCGACTTTTGCAAGAAGCGGACATCAAGGTGGTGGTCTGTTCAAACCTTGCGAAACCCTACGCAGCTGCCGTAAAACGCCTCTATCCAACACTGGATGCTTGCTCTTACAGCTTTGAAGTTGGCGACGTTAAGCCATCATTCAAGATATACAGCCATGCGGTTCAAGCTGTTTCATGTTCTCCAGCTGAAGTGTGGATGATCGGGGACTCCAAGGAGTGCGATTGCGACGGTCCAACTGCCTTCGGTATGCGAGGATTCTGGCTAGATCGAAAATTCCAAAGCAACCACTCCTCTCTCGACCAATTTGCTGCTGAGGTACTGGGCTTTCGCTTGTGATCATGCGCTTCGCTAGAAGGAAGCCTTAGCCATACAATCCTTCACTTACGCGAATCAGCATTTCTTCGACGTGATGGAAGCCAACAGTAGTTCGGAGGAATTCCAGCGGGGTTTTTTCTGTAAGATGGAATTGAGGTTTACTGAGCCAGCGAGCCGCTTTTTCGGAGTCATCGAAAACAGCAGTAGCCATCGCAACTATATGGACCGTACGGTACAAGCGATCGCTGGCAGCAACGTCTAAGGGCAAATCATCCTTCAGATAAGCTCGGAAAACTCTGCTTGAAACGATCCATTCGCGGTCTGCAATCCTTAGAACCCCTTCATCACAGAGTGCCTTGAGGATGACGGCTGAAAAACCGGACTCTATTGTCTTATGGATGGCAAGCTCGGAGGCCTCAGTGGGGATACACAAATAGGTCTCAAGCAGCGATCTGTAAGTCCTGTAGAAAGCGTTCCTGGAAGATTCCGGTGTTGGCCGAAGACCTGAGGTGTGGCCTATCGGGCGTAGCACAACCACACCATTCTCTACCTCAACACTTAGCTCGTCGCCAATTCCGAGACCAGCCTGGGTAAGGAGATCAGTAGGAAGATTGACAATCATGTCTCCGCTGCCATCCCCTGCATCAACGCTCCCAACTAACCAGCGATTCTTTTCGTTCATGGTCCGTGCGCTCGCTTCAACGATCGAGTCGTTGGAGTATGCTCGCAATACGTCTAATACACATGCCTAGACCATTGGTATCGCTAGGCAATTGCTTGCCGCTTGGGGAAAAAAATTGCTGACGATCACACGACGAGCAAAGCGTGACCGATGAAAAAGCGTCATTTGCGCAAGGACTCTGCAAAGGGAGAATGCATGGACGTTAGAAAAACTCACACGTGAGCATCTTTTCAAGAAACGACGGATGGAGGCGATATAGCGGCCGTCAGCCTGCTCATCAATTCATCGTCGTTAGTCCACAAGAGAAGCCAAACGTGTCAGATCAAGCGCAACCCAACTTCAAGCAAGCATTAAAGAAAAACCTCAAACGAATCCTAGCTTTCTGGGTCCTGATCGCTGTGCTTTTGGGCGGCCTCGGCACGCTGTTGGGAATCTACACGATATCTAATTACACAACAGCCATTGGACGACCTGATCTGATGGCCGCCGCGCTATCGGCGAAATCGGATCTAGTGACTTGGCTGGTCATCGTCGCGCTCGTGGTAACCGCCTACTTTCTTGTCTTGATGACCACTGGGATTCTGTTTGGCTTGGCCGTGTCATTGTTCAACGAAAGTCCCAGTCTGCAATCCGATATTGTGAAACTGCTACTGTTACCGGTTTTTCTGGGCATCGCGGTCTTGATGGCTTTGGTGTTCAAGGTGCAGCAGTTGGATGATCTAGGTAGGCTTGGCTTTCTCATTTCCTTCGTGGTTATTACGATATGGTCGCTTCATTTGAGCCCGAAGTTCAGACTGGCCGTAGATCTCTGCGCGACAGCGGCAACACCAGGAAAAGCCAATAGCAAAGGATCGAGAATTTTTCTGTTGGTGATGCTGATGTTTGTCTTGGTGAGCGCAGTGTTTGCAGCGGTCCTACCGGTGAGCCTGATTCTGAAAGGTTACACGGGCGAGGACTCACCGGAAGCCATCACCAAGCTCATGTTTATATCCATTTTTTCAGCCGCCCTACCCCTGATGCCGGCTTTGGTCTTTTATGTTAGCCGCGCGGACCTTTTCAAGCGTGTTGCGCAATGCCTCGCATTGGCGTTGCTGATCCTGCCCATCGTGATAGGAATTTCCCCTGGCGGCTCTCAGAGCATCGTCTATTCGTCGGCCTCGCTGATGAAGGTGCGCGACCAATCTGAAGCCAAATTTTTGCTGACTGAAATCTACGCGGCTGACGACTTCTCCTCCGATATCTGGGGGGCGGTGGAAAGCGTGCGCAATCAACCGCTCATTTCAGCGTTTCCCCTTTTCTCCTTTGGCGATGTCTTGCTTCTCTGCCCCATCAAGCTGATCAAAACCAAGCTCAAGGACTGGCCTGCCGAATCAGCGTACTGCGTCACTACGAAGGGTGGCAAAGCCATCCGCATGCCTCGCAAGCCCGAAGCGTCAAAGAACGCCGCTTAGCCTGGAAACAGGAGGCTCCCTTTGAGACGTCACATGGTGCGTGGGCGCACTCTCCCGCCGGCCCAATTAAACCGTGCAAAACTGCGGTATCGTTATATTATTCGTTGTAATTCGCGCAGTAGGAGATGCAGCCGCTCCTCCTACTTGCTTAACCGTATTGCTGTGGTGCGGGCTGTGCAGAAATGATTCAAACCGCTCAAACAGTATGAGTCTGACCAAGTGAAAATCCGATGAGTGGTCATCACATGAGATAACTTTGAATTATCACGCCTCAAAGTTACTCCGAGCAAGCGTTTAACGAGCTGTATTTTTAACCTGTAATTTAATGGAACGTAATACAGTACGAAATTGTAGGAGGTGAGATGGGACGAGGCGGCATCACCAAACAAATGGTCAAAAAAGCAAAAGCGGATTTGATCGCTCAAGGCCTACACCCAAGCATCTATGCGGTCCGGATTGCGCTAGGGGATACAGGCTCGAACTCCACTATCTCTCGTTATCTCAAAGAACTCGAAGAACCACCGAAGACAACTTTCGATCGTTTATCTGCACCATTACTTGTTTTGATTAACGAAATAAGCAAAGAACTCCAGCAAGAGGCAACCGATAAATTGAGAGCTGCGGAAACTAAGTTCGCTCTCGAAAAAAATCAGTTAGCAGAGGAGCTAATAGAGGCCCGAAGCCAAAACGAGCAACTTAAGCGAGAAAACTCGGAACTAAAGTTACTAATACAAAAAAAACAAACAGCAATATAAGATGCAAAATATGAAAATTGATCACTCATGCCATTAAAATAGAGGCGCGCACTACCACATCCAATGCGCTATCAAAGACGCACATTGAAGTAACCTTCAGCCAAGTACAGTACAGAAATTCTTTTCAGTTCAAACTATCCACTACCCGAAGATCCAAATTCGGCAAGGCGCATAGCATCGAGCGTTTTAACTACATACGCTTAGCTATTTTGCAAACCCTCTCCGAAGCTTACATACGTCTTATCGAGCGTTTAAATAGGGTCGGCATAAGTCTTTTTTTCCACGAATGATGGCTTCCATCAGCAAGCCAAGCCCAAGGGTAAGGATCAAACTCATATCTTGAATGAGCTAGAGAGCGTACGAGGTGCACTAGCTTAGGCGTGCCACTACTGCCGAAAAAGTGTCAACACATCAAATCGAGCCATACCCTGCACCGCTGGCGGTTTCGTCAGGCAGGTGTACGTTACGTTCAATATTGGTGAAAAACCTCCTCCTATCGTCTGTTATCTAATTGTATTTATTAGCGATTTACCGATTGTCGCTTGGTAGTGGAAGAAACGTAAGAATGTGTAAGAATAGTCATAGTCCTTGGTAGACGTTCGTGAAATATAAATTCTGCACCCAATATTTATCGAATTTGAAACGGCCCCTTTTTGAACCCAGAAACCCTACCCATGCAGTTACTGATCCACGACTACAAGGCGTTGACGGCAAGCGGGATTCTTATGAGGCACAAAGTACGAACCTATGTTTCCATACTTGATGGAACATCGGATGTCTTAGTGGGGATCTCCTATGATCATCACCTCGAAGCCTATGATTCTCGAAAATAGCCCGGTACGTCAGTCGCTTCCGCGCCGGCGTCAGAATTTTATCGTTAATTTTCCGTCCTTAAAAAACGGTCGCTCGATTGAATGCGAAGCGATTCTAGAGTCATCTTATTGCATTTGGTTAGAATATTATCCGCAAGTGCTCAGGTACTATGCACAGCCACACACATT
The DNA here is from genome assembly GCF_030687105.1 of Pseudomonas sp. FP1762. Lineage (NCBI taxonomy): Bacteria > Pseudomonadati > Pseudomonadota > Gammaproteobacteria > Pseudomonadales > Pseudomonadaceae > Pseudomonas > Pseudomonas sp. FP1762. Next base: position 1,920,996 of record NZ_CP117458.1, on the reverse strand, counting down.
TACCTGGATCGACGACAACCAGCTTTATCGCTATACACCCGACTTTCTTGTCATCACTAACGATGGGGGTAGTTATTTCACTGAGGTAAAATACGACTTCACTAAACAATGCTTAAACCGAATCATAAAACTTGAAAGCTTTAATAATTTATGCATCCAGGAAGGATGGAGCTTCCAACAGCACGATAAACTGAGCATAACTGGCTCTCCTGAGTTTATGACGTTAAAAGCAGTGTATAGCCGTTGCAGGAACAGCAGCGATCAACAACAAGCACATTTTTGTTACTACATACGGCAACGATCATGGCCGGCCACTCTCGGTGAGCTGATTCAAGATAACGCCGCCCCGCACGCATCTACGATTTTTTATAACATTCTTTTGGGACGACTGGTTGTTGATTTGACTCAAAAATTAACACCAAGCCTTTTAATAGATTGGAGGCCGGAACATGCGTAATGAACCGCCGGCTCCGACCATCGGAAGTCAATATGTGGTTAATGGGCGAGTAATGGCGGTTATACACGTCGACGACGAAATCGTAACTTTAAGGGATTTAGAAAGGCTGCACACAATATCTCTGACCTTTGAAAGAATGGCACATGAAATTTCGCTCCGATCTATCGTCCAGTTTGCAAATTCACCGGGCTTAGGATCTAAAGCGCTAGCTTTCACCAATCCTAGCGACCCAGCGGTAATCTCAGCGAAACGTAAATTTACTTACGTTGAGGCAGCAATCAAACAATTAGGAGGCACGCTTCCAATAAAGGCAACAACTGATCTTATATCCGACCTAGGTCGTAGCATAGGCGATCCAAAACCCCCAAGTTATAGCACTCTTTACGCCTGGACGAAGGAATACAAGAAGCACAACTGCGACCGTTTCTCTTTACTGAAAGATCGAAGCTTCCTGCCGCGCGGCAAACGCTTACAACCAGATGTAGAAACAGTCATTCATGATCTGATCAAAGAGTACTACCTATCGACACGTCGCATAGGATTTAAAACATTGCACAGCTACATCCACGCTCAGATCACAATCATCAATCGCCGAAGAGAAGGATATTCGACAGTTCTACTAAAAGCGCCTTCCCTCTCAACGGTTAGAAGAAAAGCACTTAATCTCTGTAAAATTACCAGCGATGAAATACGCCATGGCCGAGACTATGTAAAAAAAGCTCATCACTCAAGCAAATGCAGCGAGGAACCTGAAGAGCTTTTGGATTCTGCGGAAATAGACAGCCACCTATTAAAGATAGATATAAATGATAAAGATGGTAACTGTCTAGGTAGGATTTTATGGCTCACCGTCATCCTAGAAATCAAAACGCGATGTGTAATTGGGTGGGAGCTATCCGCTACATACCCCTGTGCAGAAAAAACGATTCGAGCTTTAAAGAAAGCACTAATAGCTGTGCCGGGCGAAGAACAGATACGGGGTAAGCCCATCTTTATACATAGTGACAATGGTTCGGAGTTTAACAATTCAACAACCAAATATTTCTTAGATCGCCTAAATATCCTTTTTGATCGTGGCCCTCCATATACACCGAACGCACGTGCCCGCGAAGAACGTTTTTTTGGTACGTTTGAAGCTTGGCTTCACGAGCAAGCAGGGGCGACGAATGCCGACTTATCGTTACGCATGTATTACGCTAATGAACGAGAAGCTACGTTCACAGAAGAAAGCATGCGCCGTCATTTCGAATTCTGGTTAGAGCGCGTATATCACCAAAAAAAACATCGGGCGTTAAATATGCCTCCCGCTGTTGCATGGCAGCGTGCGATAAAAAATCACTTACTCCCTGAGAAATTTACGGAAGAGGATCTCGATGCGCTATGCAGAATCGTAAGAAGGGCGAACATCAGCGCTGCGGGGCGAGTACATTTTTTGTCCATGAGTTGGTATGGCCCCGGCCTTCCAGAAATTCGGTCGAACTTAAGGCGTGGACAAAAAGCAATTTGCTATTTCAGTCCTTTAAATTTAGGCGAAATCTGGGTAGCTCATCCTGACAATCCACGTAATCCCGAACGCGCATACGCTACACAACCAGAGTACCAAAATGGCCTGACTCTCACAGAGCATGAATTGTTGCGCCGTCACTTCTTGGAAGAAGGCCACGAATTCGATGATAGCGATGCTGACCTAGCATTGCTTCTCCTGCGACAAAGCATGGCCGAGGAGTATGAAGACTCTCGATCCGAACGTAGAAAAAGAAAACGTAGAACGACTCCTTTAACCGAACCATCATATGATCCCGAAGCCTCTTTGACATCTGATCTTGCTGATATAGGTAGTGTAGACGTCATACCGGTTTTTAAAGGAGAAACTTTATGACCTCGACAATTGTGAATACCGATGAAATTCTGGAGACACTTGCTGCCTATACTATTCTCTACCCTGACTTCTGCGAAGCGATGCGTCTGATAACAAAGTGCTTTGACACTACCCGCCATCGAAAAGATCCAGCGTCAGCCATGCTAATCGGCTCAACCGGCGTGGGCAAAACTCGTCTATGTCGTATGATAGAAAAACAATTGGGCTACGCGCGAAAAGTCAGAGACGTTAGGTGCGAGCATATTGTTAAGCCTTGTTTATATGTTGAGCTTCCTGAGTCTGCCACGATCAAAAGTTTGTCAATGGTTCTAGCTAGAGAGCTAGGTGCAAACCCCAATGACCATCAAAGCGTTACGACCTTGGAAACGCTAATAATCGAAAGACTTGACATAATGCAAGTCAAATTAGTGATATTAGACGACTTCCACCATATTGCTGAAAAAGGTCAATCAAAAACAAAATACTCACTTTGCAGTTGGATAAGCATACTTCTAAACAAGTCAGGAGTTCCTTTCTTACTATCGGGAACTTCGGCTGGAGAAACCATCGTGAATATGATTCAGGAGCTGAGCGACCGATTCCCATATCGGGCGAAACTGAAAATACTGCCCATCACAGAGGAAACCTCATCTTCCTCTTTCATCGGTATACTTTCTGGTTTGCAAAAAGAATTAATTAGACTAGGAGATTTGCAAAAATTTATCCACCTAACTGACCCGAATCACTATATCGCTGTTTATCTCTCAACCCAAGGAAATTTCCGGAAATTAAGTAACCTACTGCATGATGGTTTTCGGATTTCTTTACTCAGGGGTGATCACACTCTAACTCTTAATGATTTCGCCGAAGCTGCTGATGACCTTGCATTTTGCTGCAGTCCAAACTATTTCCGCATGTCCCCCGCCCAGCTTAAGATCGCACTAAAATCTAAGAATAGCGCCACAGGGAGTAAATCGTGAACACCTTGTGTTATGTAGGTATCCCTCAACAGTGGGAAAGCCCAAAAGGGCTGCTCATGCGCACAGCACTACATAATGGATATAATACACTTTCGTCCTTGTGCTTTGCTCTAAACACACCATGCCCTCACGACACTCTTGAGTTGTTAACAGAACGCTCTCCGCTGTTTGTGCATTTTCTATCAGAGTTTCCGGATATCTCATTCGACAAATTCATTTACTCTACTCACCCCTGCGCCGATTCTTATTGGGGGATAGATGATGTGAGCTTGACTCGGCAACAGTTTACGAGAACATTTAGATATTGCCCAAAGTGCCTGCTTGAAGAATTGATCACGATATTTTCGGACGTAAAAAATATAGAGCATTGCCCCATACACATGATCAAATGCATAACTCAATGTCCTCAATGCCAAAAAAAAGAATCATGGACCAATGCTAACTTATTATATTGTGCGTGCGGATATGAAAGAAGAACTGCCCCTTGCGAAACAGCTATTGTCGTCGACAAAAGCAGAGTACAAGTTTTCGGGACTGGTTCATATATAAAGGAATTATCATCGTTAACCAAAATGGCGATCATATGCGAATCCCTTTGGATAGCGCGCCAACCCGACCACACCCCCCCTACGCACAAATTATTACCAACTATATTTAAACATGCAAAGAGCATGATTAGCTATCAGTCCAGCGAACACCCCAACTTTACTAAACCAATGCATCTTGCGCCCTGGGTTAAAAGCCATGCCGTATTAAGAAGCTATGCAGATAATGCGCTTACGGAGGAGCTATATATAAATCCACGCCGCCAATGCACAAATGACAGCTGCTGCTCACAGGTGGAGTTTTCATTGAAGGAGCTCCATTACCTGATAGGAGGAAATAGCGAGTGGCTATGGAAAAATGATTTTATACAGAGAAATTTTGAGTACGACAAAAACAAATCACCGTACAGTAGGCACTACAAATCATGCACTCCACTATGCCAAATTGTCGATCAGATAACCTCTCGCATATCACAATTCAACAAAAACGCAAAGCTTATTGAACTCAAAAACTACAGCATTCGTGAAGCTTGCACATTGCTTAAATGTACAACCGATGCCGCAGCAAAGTTAATAAAATCTGGCATCTTAGTAGCAATCAAAAGCGAACAAAACCCTGGACCTAAAAACTTAATACTAATTACTAAAAAATCGGTGAATGTCTTTAGAAAACTATACATCTTAACTAGCGAAATCGCATTTTTTCTAGGGTTAAGCACTCATAAAACACGGCGTCTGATTCAGGAACTTGAAATCAATCATGTCAGCGACATTTCTCTGATTGATTTTTATCACCGAGAAGAAATATTCGTCAAATTGGAAAAGTTGCGAAAGGCTCTTTTATATCGGAAACCGCTATTACACGCCTCATCCTCAACAGATGAGCTTTATAACATTACACCAGCTGAAGCCGCGAACAAGCTAGGTATTGCTGTAACGCTTTTTCATCGTCGCTTTCTTCTGTCAAACTTAATCACGCCTAAAATATTCGATGGAAAAAAAATTTCTATCAGCGACCCAAATTCATGAAGCAGAAACTCACTTAATTAATCACTTATCGATTCAACAGATTGGTGACATCATAGGTTACCACCGAGGCAAAGTCAGACTTTTAGTTGAACGACATAAACTTAAACCTTCTTGCACACTGACTCTCTGTAATGGCGATACTCAGCATTTGTATGAGGCCACAACGATTTATGAATTAAGAAACCTTTTGCAAAGCGCCCCATACCGCCCAAAACTCACACCAAAAAGATGCGGAAGTATCACTACACGTAGATCTAGCGACATCTGAAGCCACCAAATTTTTACTGTGCATTCGTTAGCGTCTCCAAAAACCACTCCTACCTGATGGATCCCTTTCCGTCATGCGTCCTACCCTGCTCCTTTCAAAAGCCTATTTTGTTTTATAACGGCATGTTAAAACTAAATTTAAGTTTTGATGAATTTTCACTGTATTTTCTAATGAACACACCTGCATAACCTACTGTTTTCATTAGGGTGGAATTTAAAATCTGATGAATGACGATGCCGGTTGTCGATGCCAGGCCGATACTCGGCACCAACACCAAGGCATTCCGCCTTGAACACTTGGAGATCGAACATGACCACTCAACACCTCAGCGGCAAGGTCGCTCTGATTCAAGGCGGTTCGCGCGGCATCGGCGCGGCCATCGTCAAACGTCTGGCCGCTGAAGGCGCCGCTGTCGCTTTCACCTACGTCAGCTCCGCCGCCAAAGCTGAAGAACTGCAGAACAGCATCACTGGCAACGGCGGCAAAGCCTTGGCGATCAAGGCAGACAGCGCCGATGCCAGCGCGATTCGCCACGCCGTCAACGCCACCGTCGAAGCGTTTGGACGCCTGGACATTCTGGTCAACAACGCCGGCGTACTGGCCATCGCGCCGCTGGAAGACTTCAAACTCGAAGACTTCGATCAGACCTTGGCCATCAACGTGCGCAGCGTGTTCATTGCGTCCCAGGAAGCAGCGAAACACATGGGCGAAGGCTCGCGGATCATCAACATCGGCAGCACCAACGCCGACCGCATGCCCTTCGGCGGTGGCGGTGTCTACGCGATGAGCAAATCGGCACTGGTCGGCCTGACCAAAGGCCTAGCCCGCGACCTCGGCCCTCGCGGCATCACCATCAACAACGTGCAACCTGGCCCGGTCGACACCGACATGAACCCGGCCCATGGCGAATTCGCCGACAGCCTGATCCCGCTGATGGCCGTCGGTCGTTACGGCACCGCCGATGAAATCGCCAGCTTCGTCGCCTACCTGGCCGGGCCTGAAGCCGGTTACATCACCGGTGCCAGCCTGACCATCGACGGTGGTTTCGGCGCCTGACAGACCGGCAAGAAAAAACGCCGCCCTTCTTTACAGGAAGGGCGGCGTTTTCGTGTGAACGGTCAAGCCAGCTCCAGCATCGGTAAGCCAAAGGCGCTGGGCATAAATGCTTTCAGCGAACGAATAATGCCGTCAGCGTGGGCATATTTCTCATCGGCCATCGCTGCGTCGGGGATGGCGATTGCGGTCATGCCTGCCGCTTTCGCGGCGGTGACGCCGAACGGCGAATCCTCGAATACCAGACAATCCCCGGGCGCGATGCCCAGACGCCTGGCAGCGGTGAGGAAAATATCCGGCGCCGGTTTGGCCGCGCCGACTTCCGGATCGTCCGCCGTGACGATGAAATCGAACAGCGCAAACCACTCGCGGTGCAAGGTGGTTTTCTGCCCGAACGACTGGCGCGACGAACTGGTGCCGACTGCGATCGGGATGTTGTGCGCCTTGAGGTGACGCACCAGCGCTTCGGCCCCCGGCATCGCTTGCGCCTTGGGGAAACGCTCGCGCATCAGCGGCTCGCGGATCTGCAGAAATTCTTCCGGAGTGATCGGTAACTCCAACGCCTGCACCACGTAGTTGGCCAGATCATTGGCACCGCGACCAATGATGTTCTGCTTGACGCTCCAGTCGAAGGTTTTCCCGTAGCGCCCGGCAATCAGCGAGGTGACCTCGGTGTAAATGCCCTCGGTGTCGAGCAGCAAACCGTCCATATCGAAAATCACGGCCTTGATCGGGCCGAACGTCTTCAGCGGTGCATTCATCATCGGATCCGTTAACAAAGACATCCCGGGCGACAGGCAACGTGCCGCAACGCGGATCTGATTAATGGGTTCAGCAGCATAGCGAGGCCGATGGACATTGAGCAACGGGCAATGCCATCGACGCCTTTTCGCATTTAGCGAAAACTCCTACAGACACTGCCTACTTCCCCGACTTCTTTCCTTTTTGATCCCCCGCAAAGTCCGCGCTCCCGTTTCTTCATATGCGCGAGCGACTGCGAATGTTTCAACCCGATCAGCTCCTGGCCCTGAACAACAGCATCGGACTGCTGGTGGTGGCCGCCCTGAATCCGAAGCAGCCAGATTTTGAAGCGCTGATCGACGAGTTCCGCCTGTGCCTGAACAACTACGACGCCTGGGCCGAGCAATTCTGGACGGGGACGGCGCTGGACATCGAGCAGGTGTTCAAGGTTGGCAATGACGTACAACTGAGCGCGCCGATCACTTCGCGCGCACCTGTCAGTTCATCGGTGGTCATGTGTTCGGCCAGCGGACCGCTGACCCTGGTGCATCTGTTTGAAGCAGCGCGCTTCGTACCGATCGGCGACACCCCGGTGACCCTCGAACCGCTGCTCAGCGACGTCGACGGCGTGCTGACCTTCGGCGAACCAAAGCGCTACACCATTGGCCCGAGCGGGATCCTCGAGGTGACCGATTGCATGCGCGGCCAGCGCTATCGCGTCACCTTCTTTCCCAACGTTTCCTCCGCCCATGTCCGCGCCCTGTATGCCTCATATGAAGGGGTCATTGCCGGCCTTGAAGGCTGGCTGCGCAGCGAATGGACAGGCTTCCAGCCGCAGTGGACGGAGTTTTCCAGCGCCGGTTTTCTTGATCGTTACGGGCAGTTGCAGCGGGCCGATTGGCGCGGCCTGGAAAAAGCCCTGAATGGCGTCTGGGATGACATTCAGCAGCTGTTTGCCCTCCTCGCCGACCTCCAGGAACACAGCGCAAAGCTCCTCGAATATCTGAGCGAAGTCGAACTCGAGGCGCTGCTTGCTGCTTCAAACGAAGCGATCGCCAACGCCTTGTTGATGCTCAGCGACGAGCCGTTGTTGTTCATTCATCTGGCCGCGTTCACCAGTTGGCTGAAGATGCTGCCGCCGCAATACCTCGCCGAGGTGGTGGCCGAAGTTCGCACCGAGTTGCTGATCAGCTTCCTGTTGATGCGCGTGGCGGGCGGTGCCGGCGTATCGCTGCGTTTGAGCAGCAAGGTCCTGGCGAAAGTCAAGTCGCCACGGGCGCGAGAGTGGCTGGCCGCCTCAGCCTTGCGTCTGGCTGAGCTGACTTCGACACCGGAACTCAAACAGCACGCGAGCACGCTGAAGCCGCTGATGTTTCATGCGCGCGAAGTGGAGCTGAAGCCGACGCCATCGATTCCGCTGAACATTCGTCAGGCCGACGCGGTGGTGCTCCGCGTGCCGAATCCGGCGCCGCTCGCGCGGGAAAAATCCCAGGGCATGGCGCGCCTTGAGCGCCACGAGCCCCACGACGACGTCCCCGATCAAGCGAAAAACCCCAACGGCGACGCCGCCGACTGCGTCCCCAATACCTGCAAAAACGGCTGCCCGGTGTCGATGGTCACCGGCGAGGAACTGCTGACCCTGACCGACGCGGTGCTCGATGGCGTGCTGCCCTTCGAGTTCACCCGCTTGTACCGCAGCAGCGCGGTCGAGATCGACATCGGCCTGGGTTTCGGCTGGAGCCATACGCTCGCGCATCGGCTGGCCTTCGACGGCGATGGCGTGATCTGGATCGACCACGAAAACCGCCGCACTCGGTTTCCCCTGCCCAACGTCGCGCGTCCAGCGATTCACAACAGCCTGTCGCGGGCGGCGATCTTTCTCGGCGAGGAACCGGAAGAACTGATTCTGGCTCTGGCCGGCGACAGCGCGCGGTTCTACCACTTTCGCGCCGGCCGGCTGACGGCGATCAGCGACGTCTACGGCAATCGTCTGACCCTGCAACGCGATCGCTCCGACCGCATTCAGCGTCTGGACAACGGCGCCGGCCGCGCCCTGCTGTTGCGTTATGACCGCGCGCAACTGGTGGCGATCGATTATCAGGTGTTCGTCCAAGGCGAGTGGACCACCGAGCAAACCCTCGCCACCTACAGCTTCGATGCCCGGCAACGCCTGCTGACCGCGACCAACGCGGTCGGCGACAGCGAACGCTACGACTACGACGACCATCACGTCATCCTCCAGCGCCAGCTGACCGGCGGCGCGAGCTTCTTCTGGGAGTGGCAGCGCGAGGGCAAAGCGGCGCGCTGCGTGAGGCACTGGGCGTCGTTCTCGCAGATGAACACCCGTTACGTCTGGAACGATGACGACGCCAGCGTGACCGTGCATTACGTCGACGGCACCGAAGAAGTCTACGTCCACGACGAGCGCGCACGGCTGGTGCGCCAGGTCGCGGCCGATGGCGGCGAGCAGCTCAAGGCTTATGACCAGCAGGGCCGCTTGATCGCCGAGCAGGATGCATTGGGCGCGGTTACCGAATACCGCTATGACGAAATCGGACGGCTGATCGCGCTGATTCCGCCGGACGATGCACCAACATCCTACGAGTACCGCAACGGTTTTCTCTACAAGCGTTGCCGTGGTGATGCGGTGTGGATCTACCGGCGCAACGCTGAAGGCGCCGTTACCGAAGCGGTCGATCCCCACGGCCAGGTCACCCATTACTACTACAACCTGCGCGGGCAATTGCTGTCGCTGCGTTATCCGGACAGCAGCCGCCACCGTTGGGTGTGGAACGAGCTCGGCCAGCTCATCGAAGAAACCCTGCCCGATGGCGGCGTGCGGCGCTTTTCCTACGATGCGCTGGGACGGCGGATTACCACCCATGACGAATTTGGTGTTGTCAGTCGTCAGCAGTGGGACGCGGCCGGCCGACTGATCCTGACGACTTCTCCTACGGGAAGCACGCGCGCCTACAGCTACGGCGCCTACGGCCAGATCACCGCTGAGCGCGACGAGCTCGGGCGCATCACCCGCTACGAATATGACGACGACCTGCATCTGGTCTCGCGGCGGATCAACCCCGACGGCACCCGCGTGCAGTACCGCTATGACCATGCGCGGCTGTTGCTGACCGAAATTGAAAACGAATCGGGCGAAAAATACCGACTGGATTACACGCCGACCGGATTGATCCGACAGGAAACCGGGTTTGATGGGCGGCGCACGGCGTATGCCTACGACCTCAACGGGCACCTGCTGGAGAAGACCGAGTTTGGCGAGCAGGGGTTATCGCTGGTCACCCACTACCAGCGCGATAAGGCCGGGCGCTTGCGGGTCAAAACCCTGCCCGATGGCGCCAAGATCCGCTACGACTACGATCGCCTCGGTCGGTTGATCGGCGTCGATGACGGGCAAAACCATCCGCTGGCCTTCGAGTACGACCGTCAGGACCGGCTGATCACCGAGCATCAGGGCTGGGGCACCTTGCGCTACGCCTATGACGCCTGCGGTCAGCTCAAGCGCCTGCGCCTGCCGGACAACAGCAAGCTCGATTACCACTACGCCAAGGGCGGTGCGCTGTCGGCCATCGACCTTAATGGCACGCCGCTCACGCGCCACGTCTACCAGTCCGGTCGCGAACAGCAACGCCAGCAAGGTTTGCTGCTCAGCGAATACTCCTACGACGATCAGGGCCGCTTGCTCGCCCACGCTGTAGGCCATCGCCACGCCTCGCTGTACCGCCGCGATTATGCCTACAGCGCCAACGGCAATCTCGAGCACATCGCCGACAGCCGCCACGGCCAGCGCACCTACGGCTACGACGCCCTCGACCGGTTGATCCGCGTACGTCATTCGCGCGACGAACTGCCCGAATCCTTCGCCCACGACCCGGCGGGCAACCTGCTGATGCAGGACCGCCCCGGTCCCGCGCAGATCAAGGGCAACCGCCTGCTGATGCAAGGCGACCGCCATTACGACTACGACGCCTTCGGCAACCTGATCCGCGAACGCCGAGGCCACGGCCAGACCCTGGTCACCGAATACCGCTACGACTGCCAGCACCGCCTGATCGGCCTGACCCGCCCCGACGGCCAGACCGCCACTTATCAATACGACGCCTTCGGTCGCCGCATCCGCAAAACAATCGACGGCGCCGTCACCGAATTCTTCTGGCAAGGCGAACACCTCGTCGCCGAAAGCAGCGCCACGCAATACCGCAGCTTCCTCTACGAACCCGGCACCTTCCGCCCACTGGCGATGCTCGATGGCAAAGGCCCGAAAAAAGCCTGCCCGTTCTACTACCAACTCGACCACCTCGGTACTCCGCAGGAACTCACCGACTACAGCGGCGAAATCGTCTGGTCCGCGCAATACGACGCCTACGGCAAAGTCGCCGCCGTCACCCTCGCCGGCGAAGACTACCTGGATCAACCGCTGCGCTTTCAGGGGCAGTATTTCGATGTTGAAAGTGGGCTGCATTACAACCGGCATCGGTATTACGACCCAAGGCTTGGACGGTATTTAACGCCGGACCCGGTGAAGCTGGCGGGTGGGTTGAATCAGTACCAGTACGTGCCGAATCCGACGGGGTGGGTGGATCCGTTGGGGTTGACGTCCAACTGCCCTCCGCCGAATAAGACTAGGTGTGAGGTGCCGGGGGCGAGTGATAGGGTTAAGGTTGATGAGGGGGAGCCTGATGCACCAGCGCCTAAGAAAAAGCAGGAATATCTGTACCGAGGAGATTCAAGAGACCCGTCCGATGTTTTTGTGAACGGATTCAAAAGCAAGGGAGACAGTGAGGACTTATTCCTCCACTCCATTGATAGCGATTTTCCTCCAAGCGGCTTTATCAGCACCTCCCCCTCTCGAGACGTGGGAAAAGAGTTTGCTACCAGCTTTTTTACAAAAACCGGGTTTCTTTATACTTTGAAGAGAGTCAATGGCTATGATTTGAAGCAAGAATTAGGAAACCGATACAAATTTTCCCGAGAACAGGAATTCGCCGCCCCAAAAATCATCAAAAACGAAGATATTCTAGGCGCCACGATAATTATTGATGATGGGCGTGACTTTGGTTACTCCATCCCGAATCCATATAGGAAAATTGACAAATGATTTCGGAATTCAAAATTATCGTAGAAAAAGAATATGCAATCAAAGATGTAGTTCTGATTTGCGACAGCGAGAAAATAAGCATAACTCTAAACCTGGACGGTTTATCGCCAAAAACATACGCCGGCAAAAATTTTTATCATTGTTTCGGTTTGGTCCGAAAGGACAACCCTCTAGTAACTTTCTTTTGCAAAGGCTCAAAGCTAAATGTTCACCCCTCGAGCTTATCATCACAAATGTCTCTTGGATTAAAAGCTTATGAATTGACAAATGGAGCAGAACCATCACTAAAAGACGTAGTGTCGATATTTGACTACGAAAATGAAAACCTAACAAACTCGCCAGAATTACAGAGGGAATTTTTCTTACAGTGGATAGGGACTTAGGGGAAGAAAGACATATCTCGCGACGACAGAATGGACAAATGGCGCCCATGTGAATATTTAGAAAAACGCAGGCCGAGCATTAACCAACACTACATGAAGACGTTTTCTAGAAATAGATCGACAGAGTAAAAGAAACACATGAAATACTGGAATGAGATAAATGGCAGAAAATTCTTCAATATGGTCTTCAGCCGAAATATACCTATCGGAGAGATTAAGCTCTTCATTCTAAACATAGACAATAATCTTTCAACACTGACTCTGGCATTTGACATCAGAGAAATTCCAGACACGCCTCCGAAGAAGTGGGAATCCATAGAATACAATGCTTGCCGCATAGGGATAACGTGCAGTGAAGTTACAAGCTTCGGGAAAAATTTCAATTATCCATTCAAACTATTGAGAGCAGGCACTTAGTTTGCGTTGCATCAGAGAATTTCGAGATAAAATTCATTACATCATCATTGAGATTAAGAGAACCTAGCATCTACTTAACAGAGTCACTTTTCTAAACATCACGCATCAAACACTCCTCGCGCAGCGCCTGCAAGACCAAAAGCAATATCACCAAGGCTGAAAATCACTACCACCCCAAAGAGCACTCAGCAATTTTTAAACAATAAAAATGCAATCCAGCCAGCCAGCCAGCCAGCCAAATCATTGGACTAAATATTTCGCAAAACCGGAGAAAAAAATGAGTGACCAAGATCAAACTTTGGATACCCTGATACATGACTTTATTTCTATGGTAGAGACAAGCACGCTTATATTTGAAAAAAAATTTGGCACTCGGGACATTCGAAGACTTTGGCATACCAAGGCGATAAAGCGTCGCGGGAGAGTCACTCGAGGCGTTAAATATGAACTGCACGGCATTGGCTGCCGCATTAATCTATCGACAGGAACTGTAGATTTTGACTATGGGCCTAATGGTGAAATCAATGGGTTTGATATTTGCCGCTTATACTTCTTTGCTTGTGAAAGACCATCTAAATATAGAAAATACTGCGACAAAAAAATAATCGAAAAAGAATTCGCCGAATACATAGATCTAAAAAAAATCAAGAAAATTTCCTTAATTAGCAACTTGTATATATGGTCCAACTGAAAAAAACGAATAGACCAAAACACATAAAATCAACCTGACTTCCGCACCTGCTTGTGAGACAAACACCAAAATTCACAACGTAAAAATCATTAGAAATATTGGGAAACCATTTTTGAGACAAGAGTGAATGAAACATGTCAGCCTAAAAAGACTCGATATCGATCGACTGGATGACAATAGAAAAACATGAGTAACAATATGATACATCTCGAAGACTTGATCAAAGACTTCCTCAGCAAAGTTGAAGAAGGAACAACGCTATTACAAGAAAAATTTGGCACTCGAAACATCCTAAGACTTTGGGGAGCGGCAAAATAGAAAGTTGCGGAGAAGTCATCGATGGCGTTGAATATGAACTACACGGCATAGGCTGTGCTATTCATTTTCCCACTGAATCAGTGGATTTCGATTACGGTTCGAATAACAGGATCGATGGTTTTGATGAGTGGCGCCTTTAAATGTACGCCACCGACAGACCTGAAGAGTACAAAAAATACACTGACATAAATTTTCTTGAGAGCGAGTTCAAGTCTTATATAGACTCAGGCAGAATCAAAAAAATATCGCCCTCCGATGACCTCTATGAATTAATCGACCCGCCGGAAAACCTCTGAAAACGAGACTTAAGCGCCTGCTGACTCAGGCCATTATGGCAAAGTCCAACTCATAAAAAACTTCACTGATCACCTCAATCCTCTGAAAGAAAACGAGAGCATGGCTCGCAGATGACTAAGAAATACCCGCGCATATTGTAGAGATCGACCCAATCATCGAAGAAATGGTCCTACTCAGCATCAACGGTGTGACTGTGAGATGCTTCGCAGGCCACTGCCCGTCAGTAATCGAAGTAGGTGAGACCTACTCAGCCGAGTTCGAAATGGTGCTGCCGGACGAAATAGACATCTCAAAATGTGATGGCAGCGAAACACGTGTCAAGATGATTGACAATGGTTTCTCATGCGAGATTTACGGGCGCTTAGAAGGCGATACGCTCAAGTCGTTCGTCGAATTTGCGGATCAAGATATCCACTTCGATTTTCCGCACCTCAATGGTCAGTTTGTAAAAATCAGAGCACAAAGAATCGACGTCTCATTCTGAGGAACAGATTTTCTGTAGGGCCTGCGGAGTCAGGCCCTTAAACCATCATTCAAAACCTCAACCCCACCTCACTGCTCATCCCCATCCTCCTCATACTCCATATCCGCCTCATCCGCATCATTCAACGGCACCGTAGCATCGTCCATCAGCGACCCGGGATCTTCATTCCCCGGATCATTGATAAATGGCAATCCACTCGGGCCTTTCTCTTCTTTGCCTTCAGTTTCAGGAGTCATGGCGCACCTCTTGAGCGTGTGGGATGTATCACTTTCGAAAAGCCCTGCCGCCAATCGTTCCTCTGCCTGACGGCCAGACACAAAAAACCCGGCGCCAGGCCGGGTTTTCGTTGATCAATCAGCGATGTTTATTTTTGTGTTTGTTCTTGTGCTTGTGACCGCCGGAATGAGATCCGCCGTCGTCGTCGCCAAGATTGTTACCTACCGCGCCGCCTGCTGCGCCGCCCAGGCCTGCGCCAATGGCGGAGCCGGTGGAGCCGCCGAGGCTGTTGCCGACGACCGAGCCGCCTGCTGCGCCAAGACCGCCGCCAATCGCGGCTTCGGTGCGGTTGCGTTTGTTCGCGCCGACGGCACTGCCGGCCGCGCCGCCAACACCTGCGCCGACCGCTGCGCCCGTACTGCCGCCAAGTTGTCCGCCAACCACATTACCCAGCGCACCGCCGAGACCACCGCCTACGGCAGCGGTGCCGTCTCCGGCCGCCATCGCGCCCTGCGCCACGACCAAGCCAAAAAACAGTGCAGATAATGACAATCGCATATGAACCTCGCAGTTCCCGAATCGGGACAGTCCGCCCAAGCGGGGCGTATGCAGATTGGAGATGATTTCGGACGAAACGTTCAGCCATGAAAAAGCCCGACATCGAGTCGGGCTTTTTCTGACAGGCCATCAGTCTCAGTGGCGCCTGTGACCTTTGCCCAGGTTGCTGCCGACTGCGCCGCCGGCCGCGCCGCCCAGACCTGCACCGATGGTGGCGCCGTTGCGGCCGCCCAGGCTGTTGCCGATCACCGAACCGCCGGCTGCACCGACACCGCCGCCGATCGCCGCTTTGGTGCGGCTGCCCTTGCGTGCGGCGACGGCACTGCCTGCTGCGCCCGCGACGCCAGCGCCAATGGCGGCACCGGTGCTGCCGCCCATTTTCTGACCGACCACGTTACCCAGCGCGCCACCCAGGCCACCGCCCAGCGCAGCGGTGCCATCACCGGCAGCCATCGCACCTTGAGCAACCAGAAGGCCAAGAACCAGAGCAGGCAGTGTTAAACGCATGACGAAAACCTCAAATAAACGGGATGACGAAAAGGAGCGGGATTTAATGCGCTCGGCCCAGGAAAGTCCAGACGCAGGCGACAGCGTCGTTTGGACCGCGATCAGGGAAAAGGTTTTATGCCGGGCAAAAAAAAGCCCGCTGGGGAGACGGGCTGGAGACTTGCTTTCTAACGGATGGCTTCACACTACGTTGGCCAACGTGAAAAGTTTGTGAAAAAAAACCGACATTAATGTCAATGCTTGCCAGAGATTTCAAACCCCTATTCTTGCGCACATAAAAAACCCCGTTCAGTGACGGGGTGCAGGATGAAATCACTTTCTGGTCCTTGCCGTGACCTTGGGTAGGAATTTCGCTTTCGGCCCTTTGGGGGCTGTGGATTTGATTTTGCCGATGCTCACCGGATCCTCGCCAAACCCCGACTGATACTCCGACTGACCGCAGCGCACACAATTGTTGAATGAAAACTCTGCGCCATCATCTTCGATAAATGGACCTGACATAGACTCTCCCCTACGCAACTGGGTCGACACCGACAAAACAGTTTTGCCTGGAAAATATCGCCCCTCAGCGCTTTTGAGACTAGCTGGTCACTACTGGACTTGCCGTTCAGAAAGACTGATCACCGACGAATGGAAAAAAGCGTCGTGAACGATCATTCGCTAAAGATTTCCATCGAACGGCCGCTGCCCTTACTCCTACAAATGAATCTCAAGGAGAGATCATGCAGATCAATGGATTCCCGAACATGCCAGTCGTAAAACTCACGGACGAGCAGATCGCTGCCGGCAAGGCCGGTGCGGAAAAACTCAAGGAAAAGATCGCCTCGGGTGAAATCACCATCAAATACCCAGACAAACCGCTTCTGCAACCGGGCGTCGTCTACCATCCCAGCGAGCCCGCACCATCGGCGCAGCCTGACGGGACGCCGCCCCTCGTTGCCATCGATACACCGCTGACCTATGACTCAAGAGGCGCTGTGTTGCTCAAGCCACAAGGCTGATTGACGCGAAAAAGCCCATTCGTTGTGCGAGTGGACTTTGCCTTGAACACAATGATCAGCGCAGCTTGACCGCAGTTCCGGTGACGAACACCACGACCATGCCGCCCTTGCCTGCCGGCATGCTGATCTCGAAGTCCACGCCAACCACAGCATCAGCCTGCAATGCCCGCGCTCGATCTTTCAGTTCGTCGGTGGCCTGAATGCGTGCTTCTTTAAGAGCCCGCTCCAACGTCTGCGACCGCCCGCCAAAGAAGTCGCGCATGCCGGCGAACATATCGCGGATCACGTTGACGCCCTGCACAGACTCGGCGCTGACGATGTCCAGATAGGCCGTGATCTGCCGCCCCTCGACGGAATGAGTGGTGGAAATGATCATGAAAGTCGTCCTTTTACTGCAAAAGTGAAGGCGGCGATTGTAGCGCGGCACCAGATCTGGCCCGTGCCTCAATTGGATTTAACGACCCACAATTGATCCAGCTTCGTCGTAAAACTCGAACTCATCATCTCCCGCCGCATGCCCCAGGCCGGATCCGCCGGCACACTCCCCGCTCGCAACGTTCCATGCCCCCAGCGCTGATTGATCTGGTCCAGCACCCCCATCACCTTCTCCGCCGTCTGCGGTTGCGACTGGGCAAACAAGTCTTCGGTAAACTCTCCGGGCTGCCGAAGATCCATCAATAACACTTCAGCCTTGCTGTACTTGAAGCCCGGCCGGAACAATCGATCAACCGCCTCGCTCGCCACCTTGCTCAGCAATCGCACATCATTGGTCGGATAAGGCAACTCGATCAGCGCGCCATTGGCGTACTTCGCCTCTTCCGGATTGAACATGCCGGTGCGGATACTCACGCGGATCTTTTTGCACAGCGAACTCTGCGCACGCAGCTTTTCCGCCGCTCGATGCACATAAGTAGCAACGGCTTCCTTGATCGGCTCGATGGTAGTCAAACGGTTGCCGAACATGCGGCTGCTGCAGATTTCCTGCTTCGGCGGTTCTGTTTCCGACAGTTCCAGACAGGATGTGCCACCCAGTTCGCGCGCGGTCTTCTCGATCACCACGCTGAACTTGCGCCGCAGTGTCCACGGATCGGCCTTCGCCAGGTCCATCGCACTTCTGATTTGCATGCTTTCCAGATGAGCTTTCATCCGCCGTCCGACGCCCCACACTTCACCGACATCGGTATTGCGCAGCACCCAGTCGCGTTTGGACGGATCGCAGATGTCGACCACGCCGCCGGTGTGCGCCTGTAGGCGCTTCGCAGTGTGGTTGGCGAGCTTGGCCAGCGTTTTCGTGGGGGCGATGCCGATGCCGACCGGGATGCCGGTGCGCTTATAAACAGCAGAGCGAATGGTTCGGCCAAAACCTGTCAGGTCCCCAGGAATGCCGCTGAGATCGGCGAACGCCTCATCGATGCTGTAAACCTCGACCGCCGGCACCATGGACTCGATGATCGTCATCACCCGTTCGCTCATGTCGCCGTACAACGCGTAATTACTGCTGAACACCTCGATGCCATGACGGCGAAGATCATCGCGAATCTGAAAATACGGCGCGCCCATTTTCACAAAAGGTTTGGCATCGTAGCTGCGCGCGATCACGCAGCCATCGTTATTGCTCAGCACGACAATCGGCGTCTTCGCCAGATCGGGCCGGAACACTCGCTCACAGCTGGCATAGAAGCTGTTGCAATCGATCAGCGCGAAGACCTGCTCACGATTTGCCATGGTCGCGCACGCTGTAAGTCACCACACCCCAGATCACCAGCTCATCCCCTTCCATCACGTAGCGAGGCGGGTATTTGCTGTTGGCCGAAAGAAGAATGATCGTGTTATCGCGCATGTGCAGGCGCTTACAGACAGGTTCGGAGTTGAGACCGGCGATGACGATATCGCCGTGCTCGGCATTCAGGCTGCGATCAACAATCACCAGATCACCGCAAAATATCCCGGCGTCCTGCATGCTCTCGCCTTCGATCTTCGCCAGATAAACGTGCGGCGCACGAATATCAAAAACCTCGTCCAGAGAGATGTGCTTTTCAATGTGATCAGCCGCCGGCGAAGGAAAACCGGCGGGAATCCGAAACGAATACAGCGCAAGCTGTTCGCCCGCGCCTGACAAAGGGCCGAGGATGGTGACGCTCATGATACGAACCTGATAGTGAGTTTACTGTATGCGCATACAGTAAACTCGGGACGGTTCGGGGGGTCAATGAGGCGTGTAGGAGATTTCGACGGGTGACAGGGTTTTGTACAACTGCTGCCGAAATTGGGTTTCGCGGCTACGCGTGGACTTCACGATCGAGCACGTCTGCAACCCATTGATTGATGCTCTTGTGAGCAAGCTGCGCCTTTACAGCGACAGTCGCATGCAGCGCTGGTGCCAAACGCAGGCTCAGATTTCCCGAATAGGGTTTCTGCGGTTCGCGACCGAGCCTGGCGCAGGTTTCGAGATAATCAGTCACGGCCTCCTGAAACGCGTTTCGCAGTTCTGCCACCGACTCTCCATGGAATCCAACGACGTCCTTGATACCGGCGATGTGGCCGACAAAGAGGCCGTCTTCGTCGCTGTATTCAATCCGGGCGGCATAGCCGTTGTAGTTCATTACATTCACGGGATGACTCCTGCTTGCTCAAGGAAAGCCCGAGCGTCACGCACCTGATAGGGCTTCGCTTCTTTGTCTGGGTGGGGCCGGTGAAACGTCACGACCACACCGTTCAATTCAAAACGCACTCTAGAGCCGCTGCCTTCGATGGTCTGGGCGCCTACTGCGCCGAAGAGGGATTCCATACGAACCCACTCCAAGTTATTTGGGACCGGCCTTGAAAAAATAGCTTTAAGCGTGCCGAGCTGTTTGTTGTTCATGGTATTAGATCATGATACCGCGATAATAGGGCAACTGGGTCAAACCGCAATTACGAGGAGAAAGCCTGCTTTCTGCGGAAAACGTATTTCCTGATGGGATCGCTGCAGACTGGTACTGCATCAGGATAACGAGAGACTCAACGCGCGGTTGTAGGCGAATTCTGCGAGTTGTGTGAGGAAGAGCGACTTTTCCGTTTCCAGCAGGCAGTGCTCTTTTCCGAGTACCAGAATTGGGACACCGCTATATCAGCGCGGATATTCTTGGCGAGAAAAGGTGAAGGGCTCAAGGGAGCTGTGCGCTTGGCGCATCCATCCAAGGCACAAACAAACCGACACTGAGTCGGGTTATTTTTGATATTCACTTTTTGGGCTTTCAGAAACGCAAAACCCCTGAAAACTCTAAGTTTTCAGGGGTTTTGTCGTTTCAAATTTGGCGGTGAAGGAGAGATTCGAACTCTCGATACAGTTTCCTGTATACACACTTTCCAGGCGTGCTCCTTAAGCCACTCGGACACTTCACCGTATCTCTGCAGACATGTTCTGTCTGTCGAGGCGCGCTAATGTAGTCGAAAGCTTTTCCGATGGCAAACTTTTTTTCAGAATTTTCATGCGCTTAAGAGAGGCCGCTGCGTTCAGCCAGAGCGGACGATGGCAAACCCGCCAATCTTGGGTAAACCGTGCGCTTCCTTTTATAGCAGGCAACACGCGCGCAGCGCTGGCCGAAGCGCAAAACGGTGACTGGCAGGTCAGTCACGGCGCTTTACCTGGCCTGCGGCGGTGGGTAACGTCTGCCCATCTTTCTAATAAGGAATAGCGTCATGAGCGAGTTGATTGCCTACCACCTCGAAGACGGTATCGCGACCCTGACCCTGAACAATGGCAAGGTCAACGCGATTTCTCCGGACGTGATTGCGGCGTTTAATGCGGCGCTGGATCAGGCGGTGGCGGATCGCGCCGTGGTGATCATTACCGGGCAGCCGGGGATTCTTTCGGGTGGTTATGACCTGAAGGTGATGACGGCCGGCCCGAAAGAGGCCGTTGCGCTGGTGACAGCCGGTTCGACCTTGGCGCGCCGCCTGCTCTCTCACCCGTTCCCGGTGATCGTTGCTTGCCCGGGGCACGCCGTGGCCAAGGGTGCTTTCCTGCTGTTGTCCGCCGATTACCGCATCGGTGTCGACGGCCCGTTCAGCATCGGTCTGAACGAAGTGCAGATCGGCATGACCATGCACCATGCCGGTATCGAGCTGGCACGCGACCGCTTGCGGCGTTCGGCTTTCCATCGCTCGGTAATCAATGGCGAGATGTTCGATCCGCAAAGTGCCGTTGATGCAGGCTTCCTCGACAAAGTCGTCACTGCCGAAGAATTGCAGGGCGCCGCGCTGGCTGCCGCGCGTCAGTTGAAGAAGATCAACATGCTGGCGCACAAGAACACCAAGCTCAAAGTGCGCAAGCAACTGCTGGAAACCCTCGACGACGCGATCCTGCAGGATCAGCAACATCTGGGCTGACTCGTCCAAAATCTGCCGGTAAGAGAATAGCCCGACCTTGGTCGGGCTTTTTCTTACGTTCAGCGTTGAAGATTCGCTGAAAGCTCTAGGACGCGCCTGACAGGCAATGCTGAAACATGCGCTTAAACATCGGCCATCTCCGGACTCTATAGCGGCAATTGCCGAAAACAGTGCACATCCGTACACTGCGCCACCTTTTGTCCCGGTGGGCCTGCAAAAATGCTGTTTGTGTTTCGTATGTTGTTGATGGGCCTGCACTTTATTCTGGCCGGCGTGCTGGGCGTGATCCTTGGATTGTGCCGCCCGTTCAACCCGGACAACAGCCGACTCTGCGCCCGCCTCTACGCTTTGCCGGCGATGTGTATCTTGCGTTTGCGGGTCAGGTCCGAGGTCAACGGCTTGATGAACAAGCCCGACAGTTGCGTAATCATTGCCAACCATCAGTCCAACTACGATCTGTTCGTGTTCGGCAATGTCGTCCCTCGTCGCACCGTTTGTATCGGCAAGAAGAGCCTGAAGTGGGTGCCGTTGTTCGGCCAGTTGTTCTGGCTGGCCGGCAATGTGTTGATCGACCGTGGCAATGCGCACAAGGCGCGGCAGTCGATGCTGACGACGACCCACACCTTGCAGAACGAAGACACCTCGATCTGGGTGTTTCCGGAGGGCACCCGCAACCTCGGTGAAGATCTATTGCCGTTCAAGAAAGGCGCGTTCCAGATGGCGATTGCTGCCGGCGTGCCGATCGTTCCGGTGTGCGTGAGCAGCTATATAAAGCACATGCGCCTGAATCGCTGGCGCAGTGGCAACGTTCTCATACGTTCCTTGCCGGCGATTCCTACAGTCGGATTGACCATGGACGACATGCCCATGCTGATCGAGCGATGCCGCGAGCAGATGCGCGAGTGCATCGAATCGATGGATCGGCAACTGCAAGCCGCGTGAAACCAAACCCGCCCCGTGCGGGTTTTCTTTTGCCGGGTGAACTGTAGAAGTTTCACTGACTCTCAAGCAGCGACACGGCTAAGCTGAAGCCTAGTTTCCCTGCCATCTGCCAAGAAGAAGTGAATCACCACCATGGGTCGAGTTGTTGCTGCTGCGGTGTACAGCGAGGGTAAGAAAGTCTCCAATATTTCGCTGGACGAAGGTGCTGCCTGGGCCGCCAAACCCGGCCACTTCGTCTGGATCGGTCTGGAAGAACCGGACGCACAGGAATTATCCAACCTGCAACGACAGTTCAACCTGCATGAACTGGCCATCGAAGACGCGCTGGAAAAACACAGCCGACCAAAACTGGAAACCTTTGGTGACGCTCTGTTTATCGTCACCTACTCACCGGTTCGCGAAAACGGCGTTTTGCAATTCATCGAAACGCATATCTTCGCCGGCAGGGGCTACATCATTACCGCACGCAACGGCCATTCCGCGTCGTACGCCTATGTGCGTCAACGCTGTGAAGCACGTCCGCTGTTGCTCGAGCACGGAGAGGATTTCGTCCTCTATGCGCTGCTCGATTTCGTCATCGAAAACTATCAGCCGGTGGGCGAAGCGATCCACGCCGAGATCGATGAGCTGGAGCGCAACGTGCTGTGCAGCGCCCTCAACGAGCGCGACATCCAGAAGCTGCACGGTCTGCGCCGCGATGTGGTGCGCTTGCGTCGGTACGCGGCACCGATGGTGGAGATCGGCGAGGAGCTGCAAAAGCTCAGTTTCCCGTTCATCGACAAGAACATGCGCCCGTACTTTCGCGATGTGCAGATTCACGTAACGCGGCAGATGGAAGACCTGACCACGCTGGCGGACATTGCCAGCCAGACCATCGAGATTGGCGTGCTGCTTGAGGCATCACGGCAGAGCGTGGTGCAGCGCAAGTTTGCAGCGTGGGCGGCGATTCTGGCGTTCCCGACTGCGGTAGCAGGGATCTACGGGATGAATTTCCAGAACATGCCCGAGTTGACCTGGCACTACGGTTATTTTGCAGTGCTGGGGTTTATTGCGGTGGGGTGTGTGAGTTTGTGGGCGAGTTTCAAGCGGTCCGGGTGGCTGTAGCCGGGACCGCGTTGCCCCGGAGATTCGCGAGCAGGCTCGCTCCCACAGGGATTGTGGGAGCAGGGACTTTTAGTGTTGAGCAGCTTCTGGCTTGTGCGCCACGAACCGCATCATCCACTCCGCAACCGTAGCGCCATGATGTTCCTGCTCAAGGCTGGCCATGCCTTTGCTGTAAATCTGCGAGCCCAGAGCTTCCTGGCGCAGATCGAGCAGCGCCCGCGAGTAATCGTGAATGAATTCCGGGTGACCCTGGAAGCACAGCACTTGATCGTTGATGTGATACGCCGCGAACGGGCAGAAATCGCTGGAGGCGATGACCGTGGCGTTTTCCGGAAGCTCGGTTACCTGATCCTGATGACTGATCAGCAGTGTCAGCTCTTCGCGCACCGGGCTCATCCACGGCGCCTTAGCTGCCAGCTGATAGCTGTGAGTGCCGACGCCCCAGCCTTGGGACGCACGCTCACTCTTGCCACCAAGCAGTAGCGCCAGCAATTGATGGCCGAAGCACACGCCGAGCAATTTGTCGCCGCGTTCGTAGCGGTTCAAAAGGTAGGTCTTGAGGGTCTGGATCCACGGATCCGTGCCGAACGAATCGGCCTTGCTGCCAGTGACCAGGTACGCATCGAAAGTCTCGTCGTCACTTGGGTAATCCCCTTTCACCACGTTATAGACAGTGAAATCAGCGGCGATCGGTTGCTGCGAGAACAGGCGCTGGAACATCTGCCCATAGCCCTGATATTGGTCAATCAATTCGGGCCGCAGGATGTCGGTTTCGAGAATGCAGATGCGCAGCGACATAAAAAATACCTGACACGTGATGGGAATAATGAACACCCCAGAGCCTGCCTTGAAACACGTGGCCAAGGCAAGCCCCGAAATGCTCGCTGGCCCTAGAACATTTCACCTTTCGCCGCTTTGTCCAGCAGCAGCGCTGGAGGCGTAAAGCGCTCGCCGTATTGCTCGGCCAGATACTGCGCGCGGGCGATGAAGTCCTCCAGGCCATACTGGTTGATGAACTGCAGCGCCCCGCCGGTCCACGCGGCGAAACCGATGCCGAAGATAGAACCGACGTTGGCATCCGCCGTCGAGGTGAGCACGCCCTCCTCCACGCAACGCACGGTTTCGATGGCCTGCACAAACAACAGCCGATCACGCACATCCTTCGCAGAGATCTGTCCGTCGGCCTTCTCGAAGCGCGTTTTCAGCTCCGCCCACAACTGCTTCTGCGAGCCCGCTGGATACTCATAAAAACCGCCTCCGCCAGCTTTGCCCGGTCGCTTGAATTCATTGAGCATCAAGTCAATCACGGCGAAGGCCGGGTGCTCAATCAGCGGTTTGCCTTCAGCCTGTAGGTCCTTGGCCGTCTGCTGACGGATATGGCTCATCAGGCTGAGGGAAACTTCATCGGAGATGGCCAGCGGCCCGACCGGCATCCCGGCCTTGCGCGCTTCGGTCTCGATCATCGGCGCACTGACACCCTCGCCGAGCATGGCGATGCCCTCGTTGGTGAACGTGCCGAAAACCCGCGAGGTGAAGAAGCCGCGACTGTCATTGACCACGATCGGAGTTTTCTTGATTTGCAGAACGAAGTCGAAACCGCGAGCGAGAGTTTCGTCGCTGGTCTGCGCGCCCTTGATGATTTCCACCAGCGGCATTTTTTCCACCGGACTGAAGAAATGCAGGCCGATGAATTTGCTTTGATCGGGCACGGCCGTCGCCAGGCCGGTGATCGGCAGGGTCGATGTGTTGGAGGCGATGACAGCGTCGCCACCCACCACCTGTTGCGCGGCGGCAGATACCTTGGCCTTGAGCTGGCGATCCTCGAACACCGCTTCGATGATCAGATCGCAACCGGCCAGATCGCCATCGCTTTCGCTCGCAACGATGCGCGCCAGCACCGCCTCGCGCTGTTCGACAGTCAGCTGGCCACGGGCAACTTTTTTATCCAGCAGCGCCGCGGAATGCGCCTTACCTTTCTCGGCAGCAGCGAGATTGATGTCCTTCAGGACGACTTCGATACCGGCCGAGGCGCTGACAAACGCGATGCCCGCGCCCATCATTCCGGCGCCGAGCACGCCGACTTTCCGGGTTTTATAGGGCGCAAAACCTTGCGGTCTGGAACCGCCGGCGTTGATTTCGTTCAACTGGAACCAGAACGTGCCGATCAGGTTTTTCGAAATCTGCCCGGTCGTCAGCTCGGTGAAGTAGCGGGTTTCGATCAGGTGCGCGGTGTCGAAATCGACCTGAGCGCCCTCCACCGCCGCGCATAGAATCTTCTCCGGCGCCGGCAGGGTGCCTTGAGTTTTCGCGCGCAGGATCGACGGCGCAATCGCCAGCATCTGCGCCACTTTCGGGCTCGATGGCGTGCCGCCAGGAATCTGGTAGCCCTTCACGTCCCAGCGCTGCACTGCCGTCGGATTGGCGAGAATCCACGCGCGCGCCTTGGCCAGCAGCTCATCGCGATTCGCTGCCAGTTCATCAATCAGCCCGGCCTGCAACGCCTGTTGCGGGCGCACCTTCTTGCCTTCAAGCAAGTACGGCAGGGCTTTTTCGATACCGAGCATGCGCACCATGCGCACCACCCCGCCGCCGCCCGGCAACAGGCCCAGCGTCACCTCCGGCAAACCGAGTTGCACCGAGGCATCATCCACAGCGATGCGATGGTGACAGGCCAGACAGATCTCCCAGCCGCCGCCCAACGCAGCGCCGTTGATCGCCGCGACCACCGGTTTGCCGAGGGTTTCCAGGCTGCGCAATTGCGCCTTGAGGGTCAGCACCATGTCGTAGAAAGCTTTGGCTTCGGGTTTGCCGACCTTGATCAATTCATTGAGGTCGCCGCCGGCAAAAAAGGTTTTCTTCGCGGAGGTGATGATCACTCCGGCAATGCTGTCTTTCTCTCCCAGCAAGCGGGTAACGCAAGCGGCCATGGCCTCGCGGTACACGGCGTTCATTGTGTTGGCGCTCAGGCCCGGCATGTCCATGGTCAGCACGACGATACCGTCCTGGCCTTTTTCGTAACGAATGGCTTCGCTCATAACAGGGTTCCTTGAAGTCGGGGCTCAGAGGCGTTCGATGATGGTGGCAATGCCCATGCCGCCGCCGACACATAGCGTCGCCAGGCCGTAGCGCAGATGCCGCGCTTCCAGTTCATCAAGCAGGGTGCCGAGGATCGCGCAACCGGTGGCGCCCAGCGGGTGACCCATCGCGATCGAGCCGCCGTTGACGTTGACCTTGCCGGGATCGACGGCCATGTCCTTGATGAATTTCAACACCACCGAAGCAAACGCTTCGTTGACCTCGAACAGATCGATGTCCTCCACCCGCAGTCCGGCCTTGGCCAGCGCTTTGCGAGTCGCCGGCGCTGGGCCGGTGAGCATGATGGTCGGATCTGTGCTGGTGACGGCCGTGGCGACGATACGCGCACGAGGCTGCAGCCCCAACGCGCGGCCCTTGGCTTCGGAGCCGATGAGCATCAGCGCCGCACCGTCGACAATTCCGGAACTGTTGCCCGGCGTGTGCACATGGTTGATCCGCTCGACATGGCTGTAGACCCGCAACGCCGTGGCGTCAAAGCCCATTTGCCCGATCATTTCGAAACTCGGCTTGAGCTTGCCCAGGCCCTCGAGGGTAGACTCGGCGCGGATGAACTCATCGTGGTCAAGCAGGATGATGCCGTTCTGATCCTGCACCGGCACCAGCGACTTGTTGAACGAGCCGTCGGCCCGCGCTCGTGCGGCTTTTTGCTGGGAGTGCAGTGCGTAGGCATCGACATCCTGCCGGCTGAAGCCTTCGAGGGTGGCGATCAGATCGGCGCCGACGCCTTGCGGGGTGAAATGGCTGTGCAGGTTGGTCTGCGGGTCCAGTGCCCAGGCGCCGCCATCGCTGCCCATCGGCACCCGCGACATCGACTCGACGCCGCCGACCACCACCAGATCCTCGAATCCTGAGCGCACTTTCATCGCGCCAAGATTCACCGCTTCCAGACCCGAAGCGCAGAAACGGTTGATCTGCACACCGGCGACGCTGACGTCCCAGTCGGCCACTTGCACCGCCGTCTTGGCGATGTCCGAACCTTGATCGCCGATCGGCGTGACGCAGCCGAGGACGACGTCATCGACCTGACTGGTATCCAGCGCGGTGCGCGCCTGCAAAGCGCTCAGCAAACCGGCCACCAGGTTGACCGGCTTCACGCTGTGCAGCGCGCCATCGGCCTTGCCTCTGCCACGCGGAGTGCGTAACGCATCGAAAATCAAAGCTTCAGTCATGACGTCCTCGAACCTGATTTATTGTCACTTCACTTTCGCCCTGCGCCGACTGGCAAGCAATGACCACATTGCTCAAAGCGCTTGACGCACACGCTCAGACGGACGGTCATCGGACCTCAGGTGAACCGGTTCAGGTCGTCGAGTTGTCTAGCCAGCGGGCGGCAAAGAAGCTGGCAATACGCCTCATGCCGTTTTAAAAGCTTTTTTCAAGATCCCCATATGAAATGGATCTAAGCGAAGGGTGACGCGGGCTCTAAGGTGAACATGTACGCCATCGTCGTCGGGTTTTGCCGAGACGGGCGTGCTTCAACAGGAAGTGCACCGCGTGCCGTCAGGGAAATGCAGTCAGGCACGCATCAGGAAATAACAATAAAGGCGGTCAAGCCATGTTCAAACAACCGAAAGTACGTCAAGCAGGACTTATTCTTTTCGCCACGACGCTGTTGTTGATCTTGCCGAATCTGACCAAGGTCATCGGCTGATTCAAACGTCGCGTGCTGTATGTCGCCATTGAAAATGTGACTGGCCCGCTACCCGGGCCAGCGCGGTTGTGCCAACCTTTGCGCACTACCACGACATGGACGGCGATCATTTGAAAACCCTCATTGCGCTCGGTGCCTTGCTACTGAGCTTGCCCTTGGCTGCCGCACAACTGGATCTGCAGTTGGGCGCAAACAGCCGCACCTGGCAGACCGAAGAGCTGCTCAAACACCCTCAGTTGCAAACTCTCACGATCAACAATGATGTTTCCTACAAGAAGGACATGACCTATCAGGCCGTGCCGCTGGCCGCATTGCTGACGGGGGTCAAGCCGGGGGATCACTTGCAGGCGGTGGCGCTGGATGGCTTTGCCGCAGAGCTGGCTGCTGCACCCTTGCTGAACAAGGACGGCGCACGAGCATGGCTGGCAATCGAGGACCCGGCGCGGCCGTGGCCACCGCTGTCAGCCGGCAAGCACAGCGCCGGGCCGTTCTATCTGGTCTGGACCGATCCGCAGGCCGGCAATATCAGCCCCGAACAGTGGCCGTTCGAAGTCGCCAGTATCAAGCTGATGGCGCCAGTGGCCCAACGCTTCCCTGCCCTACTGCCCGATCCTGCCTTGAAGGCCGATGATCCGGTGAACAAGGGTTTTGCCCTGTTTCAGAAAAACTGCCTGGCCTGTCACCGGTTGAATGGTGCCGGAGACGCGCAGTTCGGTCCGGATCTGAATATTCCGTATAGCCCGACCGAGTATTTTGGGGCGGATTTCTTGAAGCGCTACATCCGCGATCCCCAGAGTTTGCGTCAGTGGCCGCAGGCGAAGATGCCGGGGTTTTCCGCGCAGGTGTTGCCGGATGGAGACCTGGAAATGCTGGTGGGCTATCTCAAGCACATGGCCGGCCGCAAAGCCAAACCCTGATGCAGTCCCCTTGTTGGAGCGAGCCTGCTCGCGAAGGCGGAGTGTCAGTCGCTGATGGCTGGCTGATGAACCGCTTTCGCGAGCAGGCTCGCTCCCACAGGGCTTTGCGTGCGTCGAGCTATTGTTGCTGCACGGAAATAACCGGTGTCGGCGAGACGAACACCTTCGCATGCATCTGCTCGAAGCCACCGCCCCGGCGCATGCCACGGACCGGGCAGGCATCGAGATAATCCAGGCCCACCGCCAGCTTCAGGTGTCGCTCCGGGCGCGCCAGTTGGTTGGTCACGTCGAAGCTGTACCACGCGTCATCCAGCCACGCTTCTGCCCAGGCATGACTGGCCAGATGCTCGCAATCTTCGCTGTACAGATAACCCGACACGTAACGCGACGGCACGCCGAGACTGCGCGCGCAGGCTAGAAAGGCGTGGGCATGATCCTGACAGACCCCGGCCCGACCGGCGAAAGCTTCGGCGGCGCTGGTGTCGACTTCGGTGGAGCCCGGCGTGTAGCTCATGTGCTGATTCAGACCGTGCATCAAGTCGATCAGCGCGGTGCGGTCTCGCCGCTGCTTGCAGTTCTTCGCGGCAAACTCGCGCAAGGCTTCGTCGGCTTCGGTCAGGCGCGTGAAGCGCAGGAACGGCAGCGCTGACTGGCTCTCATGTTCGGCCTCGCGCAATTCGTCGATATCGACCTGCCCCCGGGCGCCAATGATGATCGCTTCGTGGGGCTCGTCCATGGTCAGCACATGCAGGATGTTGCCGAACGGATCGAGCTGCGCACGCACCGGACGCGGCAAGTCGAGTTGCCAACTGAGGACATGCTGACGCTCGCTGTCGTGGGGTGTCAGGCGCAGGTACTGGATGCTCGCGCGCACCTGATCTTCGTAGTGATAGGTGGTCTCGTGGCTTATGGAAAGTCTCATGCAGCCTCCAGGTAGGAACTGTGAATGGCGTTGCCCAACTGGCGCACCAGCGGGATGAATTCGGTCAGCCAGGCGTGCAGGCCTTCTTCGAGAATTTCGTTGATGCCGGTGTAACGCAGGCGCGCGTCCATTTCCGCCGCCAGGCGTTGTGCCGGTCGGCCGTTGGCGCCTGGCAGTTGCGCGAGGATCTGGTCGATCTCTTCGGTACAGGCACGCAGCGAACGCGGCACATCGGCGCGTAACAGCAGCAGTTCGGCGACATGCCGGGCGCCGGGCGCGTCGCGGTAGATTTCGGTGTAGGCCTCGAATGAGGACAAGGCGCGCAGCAGCGCACTCCATTGGTAATAGGCGTGCGCCGTGCCGTCGCTGACTGCTTCGGCCTGATCGCCGGCCATTTCGTAACGGGCATCAAGCAGGCGCAGCGTGTTGTCCGCGCGCTCGATAAACGTGCCCAGACGAATAAAGCGAAACGCGTCGTTGCGCATGATCGTGCCGTATGAGGCGCCACGAAACAGGTGCGAACGTTCCTTGATCCATTCGCAAAACCGGCTCATGCCATAACGACTCAGGCCCTGCTCGGCGATGCCACGAATTTCCAGCCAGGTCGCATTGATGTTTTCCCACATGTCGGCAGTGATTCGCCCGCGCACGGCATGGGCACTGGCCCGCGCTGCACCAAGGCAGCTGTAGATACTGGCCGGGTTGGCCGCATCCAGTGCGAAGAAATGCAGCAGGCGCTCTGCGTGCAGGTCGCCGTGGCGTTCAAGGTAATCGTCCAAGGTGCCGGTGATCAGCAACGGCATGGCGAGTTCGTGCAGACCGTCGCCGCGCCCGTCCTGCGGCATCAGCGACAGCGAATAACTGATGTCGAGCATGCGCGCGAGATTCTCCGCACGCTCCAGGTAACGCGACATCCAGTACAGATCCGAGGCAGTTCTACTTAACATGGCAAGCTTCCTTCAATCCTCGACTACCCAGGTGTCCTTGGTCCCGCCGCCCTGGGAGGAGTTCACCACCAGGGAGCCTTCACGCAACGCGACACGGGTCAAACCGCCAGGCACCACACGGGTTTCGCGGCCGGACAGCACGAACGGACGCAAGTCGATATGGCGCGGCGCGATGCCGTTTTCGACAAAGGTCGGACAGGTCGACAGCGACAGCGTCGGCTGCGCAATGTAGGCATGGGGTTTGGCTTTGATGCGCTCGCGAAAGGCATCGATTTCCGCCGTCGTCGCGGCCGGTCCGACCAGCATCCCGTAACCGCCGGAGCCCTGGGTTTCCTTGACGACCAAATCCGCAAGATTGGCCAGTACGTGGGACAGCTCGGACGGGTTGCGGCATTGCCAGGTCGGCACGTTTTTCAGGATCGGCTCTTCGTCGAGGTAAAAACGGATCATGTCGGTGACAAACGGGTAAACCGATTTATCGTCCGCGACCCCGGTGCCGATGGCATTGGCCAGCACCACATTGCCGGAACGATAGGACGACAGCAGCCCCGGCACGCCGAGCATCGAGTCCGGGTTGAACGCCAGCGGATCAAGGAACGCGTCGTCGAGGCGGCGATAGATCACGTCGACCGCTTTCGGGCCATCGGTGGTGCGCATGAATACCTTGTCGTCACGCACGAACAGATCTGCGCCTTCCACCAGTTCAACGCCCATCTCCCGCGCCAGAAACGCATGTTCGAAGAACGCGCTGTTGAAGCGTCCCGGCGTCAACACCACCACGCTCGGGTTGTCGATCGGGCTTGAGCTTTTCAGGGTGTCGAGCAGCAGATTGGGATAGTGATCGATCGGGGCGATGCGCTGGGCGGAGAACAGTTCGGGGAACAGACGCATCATCATCTTGCGGTCTTCGAGCATGTAGCTGACGCCGCTGGGTGTGCGCAGGTTGTCTTCGAGGACGTAATAAGTGCCATCGCCATCGCGTACCAGATCGACGCCGGAGATATGCGAGTAGATGTCGCGGTGCAGATCCAGGCCCTGCATTGCCAACTGGTATTGCTCGTTGGCCAGCACCTGTTCGGCGGGAATAATCCCGGCCTTGATGATGCGCTGCTCGTGGTAGAGGTCGGCGAGAAACATGTTCAACGCCTTGACCCGCTGGATGCAGCCGCGCTCGACAATCCGCCATTCACTGGCGGGGATGCTACGGGGAATGGTATCGAACGGAATCAGGCGCTCGGTGCCCTGCTCGTCGCCATAGAGCGTGAAGGTGATCCCGGCCCGGTGAAACAACAGATCGGCCTCGCGGCGGCGCTGCGCGAGCAGCTCGTCGGGCGTCTCGGCCAGCCAGCGGGCAAATTCCCGGTAATGCGGGCGGACCAGGCCGCCGGCATCGTACATCTCGTCAAAATAGGTGCGGATCATGCCGTACTCCTTGTCACTCCGGACATACAGGCCTTCGCAAGGCCCGTGCCATCGGCATAAACGCTTTGATTTCAATCGGTTGTAGATCCACGCCGAACGCTGCGCACCATTCCTGTGCGGCAAATGCCCCGGCCCGATTGCTCCCGCTTCATTGCGACGCACTGCATCGCCTATCACCAGCATAGTCAGAGTTGATTTCACTGCCCGGCCACGACTGCGGATAATCCGCGCATTCGCTGCAAAACTTCCCCGGCAAGCCGCCGCGAAGTAGACAGCTCAACTGATCTGAACTGCCTTGGCAGCCCCGTCCCGACAGGACTTTATTGCATACCCGTCTTCCCTTTTAGCCACCCTCTCCGGTGGCTTTTTTTTGCCCTGGATTCTTGTTTCAGGGTTTTGCCACTGCGATGTGCAGAAGCCAGAAACGACAACGGCCGCCCAGAAGGTCAGCCGTTGTCCGACAAACAATGCGCAATATCAATTCAACCGGTAACGATTGCGCACCTCCTGCTTCACGCCCCAACCCTCGATAATGCCGCCCAGCGGTTCGACCACGGCAGAAAAGCCTTGCTCGAAATCGCCGATGTCGTCATAGGTTGCGTACATCACTTTGCTCAATTCCAGCGACCAGGCGCCGTCGTCGCGCGCACTGACCTGGGCATTGATGGATTCACCGCGAAATTTGCCTGCTGCCCTGCGCGCCCGCTCCTCGTCCGGGAAAATCGCGTAGAACTCGATGGGATGGAACCGGGAAAAATCGAAACCGCCTTCTTTCATGCGGCGCAGAACGTTGCTGCTGATGTCTTCTTGATAGGCTGTGCTCATGAATCGTCCCCCTCGATTGATGGATAGACTTTCCGTATTCCCGCCCCGGGCCTTTTGGCCTAAGTACTACGGCAACGTGGTTGCGCGCGGGAAACAAGCATGTAGCTGACAAGACCAGACCTTAGCGATCCATTCGCTGATCTCGCTTGCAGAGTAGCCCCAAGAGAGCGCCGCTGCCAAGGCCTGGTTTACGAGATGACAGGAAGTGTTCAGACAGGGGTGATGCTGAGGATTTCGATGCCGTTCTGGGTCTTGAGGTTTTTCACCCCGGCATCGGCGGTGCGCCCTTCCAGATCGTTGAGATCCAGCTGGGCGGCGACCGGAAGAAGCCGCTCTTTGACGAGCCGTGCGGCTTCATCATCGGACGGGCATTCCTCACGTTCGAAGACTTCATCGACAATTTCACCGTGATCATCCACGAAAGTGACTTTCCACTTTTGCATCAGTGCCTCCTCGATCAACCCGTAAATGGGCTTACCTCTATCTCGACTTTTTCCCGCGAGAGTTGGTTCAAAAGGATTACAGCCGACAACGGTGAAAATAACCATCCAATCGGTAAGGCGGACTTCTATGGTGAGGGGATTTATCCCCTCACCACAAAAGCTCCCTTGCAGAGCGACTTCAGCATGATCAGTCGTTGCTCGGCTTGTTGACCGCCTGCAGCACGTATTGCGGCAAGGCGAACGCGCCGATGTGGATTTCCGGGTTGTAGTAACGGGTGACGATGCCGCTGCCGATGAAGCGCTGTTGCAGGGTTTCACGGCTGAGCTTGCGGTAGGCCGGGTTGGTCGAGCCCCAGGCGAAGGTCATCGAACCGCCGATGTAGGTCGGCACGGCGGCCTGATAGAAATGCCAGTCCGGGAACAGGCTGCGCAGGCGACCGGCGGTGGTTTTGACTTCGTCGATTTGCATGAACGGCGTGCCGTTCTGAGTCACCAGGATGCCGCCTTCGTTCAGGCAGCGGTGGCACGCCTGGTAGAAATTCTCCGAGAACAGCACTTCGCCCGGGCCGATCGGGTCGGTGGAGTCGGAGATGATCACGTCGAATTTTTCAGTGGTGGTGGCGACGAAACGCATGCCGTCGTCGATCACCAGGTTCAGGCGCGGATCGTCGTAGGCTCCGGCGGAATGGTTCGGCAGGAATTCCTTGCACATGTCGACCACGGTGCCGTCGATTTCAACCATGGTGATGTGCTCGACGCCGGCGTGCTTGGTCACTTCGCGCAACATTCCGCCGTCACCGCCACCGATGATCAGCACGCGCTTGGCAGTGCCGTGGGCAAGGATCGGCACGTGGGTGAGCATTTCGTGGTAGATGAATTCGTCGGCTTCGGTAGTCTGGATCACGCCGTCCAGCGCCATGACGCGGCCCATGCGCGGGTTCTGGAAGATCACCAGATGCTGGTGTTCGGTGCGCACTTCGTGCAGCAGTTTTTCCATGCGAAAACGCTGGCCGTAGCCTTCGTAGAGGGTTTCCAGGTACTCGCTGGTCTTGGTAACGGTCATGGTCAAGTGCTCCGATAAATGCGCGGGCGCCATCGTGGGGACGATTGCCCGGGAAAGGCGCGCATTCTACGTTGCCGAAGATGACAGGTCGAACCTCAGCTTGTTTTTACCACCGCAAACCAATGTGGGAGCGAGCCTGCTCGCGAAAGCGGAGCGTCGGTTGCCGTTGATGGCGACTGACACAACGTCTTCGCGAACAGGCTCGCTCCCACAGGGATGACAGTGTGATCGAAAATCAGCTCAGATCCGGACGTTGCCCCGCGGTCCGGCAATCGCCCAGATGATCAGGCCCAGCACCGGCAGGAGGATGATCAGCAACACCCAGACGATTTTCATTCCGGTGGAGGCGCCGCTTTTCAGCACGTTGATGATGGCCCAGATGTCGAGGGCAAGGATGATCAGGCCAATCAGACCGTTGAACGTGGAACCCATGGTGTCGCTCCAGAATAGTGGCATGCACTTTTAGGATAGACGGTCGAGCGCAGGGTTCCCTTTTATTGCGTTCAGACGTGAACGGCGACCTTCAAGGCTTCCAGCGCTGGCGCGGCGGCGATGCCGGCCTCGGCGCACAACTCCAGCACGCGGGGCACGTCGTTGCCGTAGACCAGGACCATTTGCAATTCATCGTCGAGCAACTGGCTGAAGTTCATCAACGTGTAACCGCCGTTTTCCTTGTTCAGGCTGCTCATTTGCACCTGGATGCGGTTGAGTGCGGTCAGTGCTTCGGTCTTAGCCAGTTGTTTGGGCTTAAGGTTGAAATCCACGCCGGGGCCAAACGAAGCAACGATTTGTGCGAACAGATCGACATAGGTATCGGCCTGGAACAGCACAGTTTCCGGCAGACTGCCGACCACCACCCACTCGCCCAACGGGATCGGGAAGGTGTCGTCGTAGTTGATATCCTGGTTGGCGGCCAGAAAGGCACCGGCATCGGCGTAGGCCTGAGCGGCTTCGTCAGCCACTTTCAGGATCTCGTCCTCGCCCATGCAGCCGGAGCTGATTTTGCTGATGAGTTCGACGAGTGCGGCTTTCATGAGGGCGGATCCTGTGGCGGAGGTGAATTTTCAGGGCGCGAAGGATAGCGCATTCTACCCTTCGCCACAGTCCGTGGACTTTACGCCAGCAACTTTTCCAGCTGCGCGGTGGTATCGACCGCGCCCATGGTCCGCGCCGCATCCAGCGCGGTCACGCCGTTGGCGTCCTTGGCTTTCGGGTCAGCACCCTGGCCGATCAGGTAGTCGACGATTTCAACGCGGTTGAACATTGCCGCCATCATCAAAGCGGTGCGGCCGTCGAAGGAAGAACCCTCAATCTCGGCGCCCGCCTCGACCAGCGCCTTGACCACCGCCAGATCGCCCTTGAACGCAGCGCCGGCAATCGGGCTCTGGCTGTTGCCATTGCGCATTTCCGGATCGGCTTTGTGTTTAAGCAGAACCTTCACCGCATCAACATGGCCGTAGTAGCTGGCGAGCATCAACAGGGTGTCGCCCTTGCTGTTTTTCAGGTTCACCGGCAGCCCGGCGGTGACCAGGCGATCAAGCATCTCGGCATCACCGTCGCGCGCCTTGTTGAAAACCTGCTCGGTGAATTCGGCAGCTTCTTCAGGGGTCATCTGGCGGCTTTGGTCAGACATGTGGGACTCCATTTCGGTCTATCGGAAAGCCGACAGTTTCCCGAGCGCGACGGTGGCTGTCACTCGGTTTTTTCCGAGCGCCCCGATAGCCACACTCAATATCGATGTTTGCCCTGTTGAATTTCAGCGAGGATTTGCTCACTGACATGCACGTAAGTTTCGCTGCCGGGCAACCAGGCGAAGATCGGGTCATCGCCGGTAAGCCCGGGGTCAAAGCCTTCGGTTTTCAGGCGAGTCTTCTGGTATTTGAAGGTCCCGGTGGTTTCCATTTTCACTTTCACCCGCAAGAACAACGGCACGGCATAAGCCGGCATACGTTGCCGGACGAAACTCAGCAATTCAGCGAAATCCAGCGTCGCCAACGATTCGGCGGGAGTGATTGCGGCCATCCCCGCACGCCCGTTGGTGTTGGGGATTTCCACACCGTAGGCCACGGCTTCAGCGATCAATGGATGTTGCAGCAACAGGTTTTCGACTTCGGTGGTCGACACGTTTTCACCCTTCCAGCGATAGGTATCGCCGAGGCGATCAACAAATTGCGCATGGCCGAAACCGATATTGCGCAGCAGGTCGCCGGTGTTGAAAAAGCGATCGCCCTTGTTGAACACATCGTGGAGGACGACGCGGGCGGTTTTCTGCGGGTCGGTGTAACCGTCCAGCGGTGCCTTGTCGTCGATCCGCGCCAGCAGCAGGCCCTGCTCGCCCTTGCCGACCTTGCGCATGAAACCATCATCGCCGCGCAACGGCTCGCCACTGTCATGGTCGTAAGCGACCAGTTCCCAGGCCATCAGCGAAAACCCGACGGTGTTGTCGAAATTGAGGATGTTGGTGAAACCGATGTTGCCGTCGCTGGCCGCGTACAGCTCACAGATATGCTCCACCGCAAAACGTGATTTGAACTCGGCCCAAGCACCAGGACGCAGGCCATTGCCGATCATCTTGCGCACATCGTGACGGCTGTCATCGACGCTGACCGGTTGCTCGACCAGGTAGCGGCACAATTCGCCAACATAGCCGATGGTGGTCGCGCGATAGCGGCGCACATCATTCCAGAACTGGCTGGCGCTGAATTTGCGGCGGATGGCGAAACCCGAGGCGCCGTTGATCGCCGATCCCCAACACACGCACAGACCTGTGGCGTGATACAGCGGCAAGGTGCAGTAAACGACATCATCCGGGCGCATATCGAGGGCGATCATGCCGAAGCTCGCCGAACTGCGCATCCACCGTCCGTGCTTGAAAACCCCGGCCTTGGGCAGACCGGTGGTGCCGGAGGTGTAGATGTAGAAACACGGATCGTCGAAGAATACTTGCGCGCTGCTCGGCGGGTTATCGCTGCTGGCGTCAGCACTGGCGCTGATCAGATTGACGTAATCCTCGGGCGCGATGCCCGGGTGGCTGTATGTGTCCTGATCAGCGACAAACCAGGTGCGGGGCGCTGCGATCGCTACCTGATCACGCACGCCGGCATAGGCAGCGGTCAGTTCTTCGCCGACCACGATGGCCACAGGCGCAACCAGATTGATACTGTGAACAAGCGTGTCGCGCATCAATGAGGTGTTGAGCAGCGCACTGACCGCGCCGAGCTTGGCCAGCGCCAGGATTGTCACCAGTAATTCCGCACGGTTCTCGATGAACACCGCGACCACATCGCCTTTGCCGATACCTTGCTCGCTCAGATAATGCGCAATGCGATTGGCCCACTGGTTGACCTGTGTGTAGGTCAACGCCACGTCGCCCTGCAATAACGCCACACCATCGGGATTGCGCAGCGTCGCCTGCTCGAACGTCCAGCCCAGGCCACACGTTTGGGTCGGATCCGTAACGTTGGCCACTTTCATGCCTTTGACCACCCGGGGGATGGCCTTGGCGATCAGCGGCAGTTTGCGGAGCATCATGCCCCAGGTAATCGTGTCGCTTGGTGCGTGACGCATGAAAGCTCCCCGTTCGATCTTGACGTGCAGACCGCTGTTCTTGTTATCGGGTAATGACTGCGACCGACGCGTTTACATCGTGGGTCGAGAAAGAAAGTACGTCAGTGCTCGCGGGGCTGTACACGCGGTTTTTGCAATGATTTGTATCCCGCCGCGCCTACGGGGAAGAGCGGATTCTGGTACGGACGTTTGGTTCCGTTGTACGGAGAAAAATCACGCAAAATGCAGGATGCACGATGGCCATTCATGCAGATTGCACGACGCCTGCAAAATGCAATGTCTTCAACTTGTTGATTTCAAAGGGATTTTATTCGAAGCAATGCTGGCACAAACGCTGCAACTACCTCCGCATGCTTGCCATTCAAGTACATACGGAGCTGATGACATGAGCCTGATTCAAGAAAAATTTACATCGCTGTTCTCCAACTACGAAGTCAGCACTGCCCCGCGTCCTGACGGTGGCATCCTGCTCACACTGCGTAGCAGCGACGGCAAAGTCTTCAAACGCGCCCTCTCGTATCAGCAACTGCATGCCGGTGACCAACTGTCGTGGGCGATCAGCGCGATCCGCCGCGACCTGGCCGAACAAGCCAGCGAGCTGCCGCAAATTGCGATGCTGCAGAGCCAGCAGCGTTTTGCTCTGCCGACCTATCACTCGCTGTAATTGGCTTTAAACAAAAACAGGCCGTGGAGCATGCGCTTCACGGCCTGTTTTTATGTGCGCATGATTTTTGTAGGAGCTGCGGCACGCTGCGATCTTTTGATCTTGATTTCATGCGTAAATCGAAAGATTGCAGCCTCGTTTCACTCGACAGCTCCTACAGGGATGTGTGCAATGGTCAGAACGCTTCCGGTTCGATCCCGGTAAAGCTGTCCACCGTCACGTGTCCTGCCAACTCACCGCCTTCACGCGCCAGGCCACAGGTTTTCATGCCGGCTGACTGGGCAGCGTCGAGCTCTTCGACGATATCCGAGAGGAACAGGATTTCATCGGCTTCAACACCCACCGCCTGTTGAATGTTGCGGTAGGACTGCGCCTCACGCTTCGGCCCTGATGTGGTGTCGAAATAGCCGCTGAACAGCGGTGTCAGATCCCCCGCCTCCGAGCAACCGAAAATCAGTTTCTGCGCCTGGATCGAGCCGGATGAGTAAACAAACAGTTGATAACCGGCCGCATGCCAACGTTGCAGCGCTTCAACAGCATCCGGATAAACATGCCCTTTCAGCTGCCCGGCCTGATAGCCCTGCGCCCAGACCATGCCTTGCAACGCCTTGAGCGGCGTGGCTTTGCGGTCTTCAGCGATCCAGCTCAAGAGGATTTCAACAACCCGCTCGACATCGGCCTGCGGCTCGTTGCTGTCTCGGCGCACGGCGTCGAGCTGTTCGGCGACATCAGCACGCGAAGCGTTCTGGCGCACAAAGTCGGGCAAATGTTCGGCGGCGTAGGGAAACAGCACGTCGAAGACGAAACTCACCGCGCTGGTGGTGCCTTCGATGTCGGTGAGGATGGCTTTGATCGACACGGTTTCAGTCCTCCAGACGCGGGAAACGACCGGCGATGTCTTCGCCGGTGAAATTGGCAACCCAGCCTTCCGGGTTGTTGAACAGACGAATCGCTACGAAATGCGGATGCTCGCCCATGTCGAACCAGTGCTTGGTGCCGGCGGGAACCGAGATCAGATCATTTTTCTCGCAAAGCACGGCATAGACGTAATCGTCGATATGCAGGGTAAACAAGCCACGACCGGCGACGAAAAATCGCACTTCGTCTTCGCCATGGCGGTGCTCTTCGAGGAACTTGGCGCGCAGCTCGGCTTTTTGCGGATGATCACTGTTGAGGCTGATCACATCGACCGTAATGTAACCGCGCTCGGTCATCAGTTTGTCGATCTGCTCTTTATAAGCGCTGATGACCTCTTCCTGACTGGCGCCGGGCTGAATCTTCGCGGCGGCCTGCCAGCGGTCGAAACGCACGCCCTGCTCGGCCAGCGTCGAGGCGATGTCTTCGAAATGGGTCAGCACCTTGTTGGGAATCTCAGGGCTGGAAACGTGATAAACGGACAGGCTGCTCATGGGCAATTCCTCGGTAGCGGCGGCGCCGTCCGGCTCTTGAAGACCGGTCGGGCGCCGCATGGCATCAGGCAAACGGGCTGTTTCAGATGAACTCAGCCTTGGCGGTTCATGACGCTGCGGGTTTTCAACTCGCATTCAAACAGGAATTCAAAAGCCTCGATCTGCCGCAGCGCGTCGCTCATCTGCGCGCCCCAGGTATAGAGACCATGGCCGCGGATCAGATAACCGACGCAATCGGGATGGGCGTCGAGCCAAGGCTGCACCTTGGCGGCGAGGCGCGCAATGTCCTGATCGTTGTCGAAAATCGGCACACGCACCCGTGATTCGTGGGTGGAAATGCCGCTGAAGGCTTTCTGCAATTCGTAGTCTTCAAATTCGATGAAATCTTCCGGGGTCAGGCGCGACAGCACCGTGGCATTCACCGAATGGGTGTGCAGCACCGCGCCGATTTCCGCGCGCCAACTGTAGAGCTGGGTGTGCAGCAAGGTTTCGGCGGAGGGTTTCTTGCCCGGCTCCAGGCTATTGCCGGACAGATCGGTAGCGAGCACGTCATCCACACCCAACTGGCCCTTGTGCTTGCCCGATACGGTCAACAGCGCTTCGCTCGGCGACAGGCGTGTCGAATAGTTGCTGCTGGTAGCTGGCGACCAGCCACGGCCATATAGAAAACGCCCGGCGTCAACGATCTGCTGGGCGAGCTGTTCACGACTAAGGCTCATGGCCTGTCCTCTTGCATACATGTGGCAATGATAACGGCAGCGGCAAGCGCTGCGAGACTGGCAATACTAAAGGTCAATGTTGCGCCGAGGGCATTCCAGCTGTAGCCGGAATACAGCGCGCCGAGCGCCCCGCCGGTGCCGGCCAGTGCCGCATACAGCGCCTGGCCCTGGCCTTGCTGGCGGGCGCCGAAACTACGTTGCACGAAAGCGATGGCAGCCGCATGAAAGCTGCCGAATGTCGCTGCATGCAACACCTGGGCGAACAACAACACCCAGAGAAACTCCGCAAACGAACCGAGCAGCACCCAACGCAACGCCGCCAGAAGGAAGCTCGCCAGCAGCACCCGGCGCAGGGAAAAGCGCGCCAGAATGCGGCTCATGGCCATGAACATCAGCACTTCCGCCACCACGCCCACGGCCCAGAGCATACCGATGACGCCACGGCTGTAACCGAGGCGTTCAAGGTGCAAAGTCAGAAAGGTGTAATACGGCCCGTGGCTGACCTGCATCAGCGCGACGCAAGCATAAAACGCCAGCACGCCGGGATGACGCAATTGCTTGAGGAAGCCCTCACCCGTCGGCCGATTGCCTTGCGCCGGCTGTGCATTCGGCACCCACAGGCTGCTGAGAACGATACCGGCCATGATCAGCACCAACGCCGCTGGGTAGATGTCCAGACTCAGCCATTCGAACAGCCGTCCCAGCACCACCACAGTGATGATGAAGCCGATCGAGCCCCACAGGCGAATCTGGCTGTAACGCGAGGTCTGCCCCTGCAGATGCGCGAGGGTGATGACTTCGAACTGCGGCAGCACCGCGTGCCAGAAGAACGCATGCAGGGCCATGACCATCGCCAGCCAGGCGTAGGTCTGGCTGACGAAAATCAGCGAAAAGGTCAGCAACGTGCACACCGCACCGAAGCGCACGATGGCCAGACGCCTGCCGGTGTAATCGCCGAGCCAGCCCCAGATGTTCGGCGCTACACAGCGCATCAGCATCGGAATCGCCACCAGCTCGCCGATGCGTGCGGCGCTGAAGCCGAGGTGATCGAAGTACAGCGCCAGAAACGGCGCTGTCGATCCGAGCAAGGCGAAATAGAACAGATAGAAACTGGACAACCGCCAGTAAGGAAGCGCCGCCACGCCGGTTATGCCGCGACGGCTTTGAGCGCGGCCATCAGAGCTGGCCCAGCACCGGCGTGCTCACGCGCACATCGGCGTTCTGCCCACGGTGGCGCAGCAGGTGATCCATCAGCACGATGGCCATCATCGCTTCGGCGATCGGCGTCGCGCGGATGCCGACACAAGGATCGTGACGCCCCTTGGTGATCACATCGACCGGGTTGCCATTCACGTCGATCGAATGCCCCGGGGTGGTGATGCTCGAGGTCGGTTTCAATGCCAGATGCGCAACGATTGGCTGGCCGGACGAGATGCCACCGAGGATGCCGCCGGCGTTGTTGCTGAGGAAACCCTCCGGCGTCAGTTCATCGCGGTGTTCGGTACCACGCTGGGCGACACAGGTGAACCCGGCGCCGATCTCCACGCCTTTGACCGCGTTGATGCTCATCAGCGCGTGGGCCAGTTCGGCGTCGAGGCGGTCGAAAATCGGTTCGCCAAGGCCCGGCATCACGCCTTCGGCGACCACGGTGATCTTCGCTCCGACCGAGTCCTGATCGCGGCGCAACTGGTCCATGTACGCTTCCAGCTCCGGGACCTTGTCCGGGTCAGGACTGAAAAAGGCGTTTTCTTCGACCGAATCCCAGGTCTTGAA
The DNA here is from genome assembly GCF_030687105.1 of Pseudomonas sp. FP1762. Taxonomy (NCBI): domain Bacteria; kingdom Pseudomonadati; phylum Pseudomonadota; class Gammaproteobacteria; order Pseudomonadales; family Pseudomonadaceae; genus Pseudomonas; species Pseudomonas sp. FP1762. Next base: position 1,878,242 of record NZ_CP117458.1, on the reverse strand, counting down.
CGGAATTTCGATCGGGCCGAGCTGGCTCATGTAACCGCGAATGACGATGCCCTGACTGGCCAGATACTTCTTGGCGATCGCACCGGCCGCCACGCGCATGGCGGTTTCCCGCGCGGAACTGCGGCCACCGCCGCGATAATCGCGTTCGCCGTATTTATGGTGATAGGTGTAGTCGGCGTGAGCCGGGCGGAACAGGTCCTTGATCGCCGAGTAGTCCTTGGACTTCTGGTCGGTATTGCGAATCAGCAGGCCGATCGAGCAACCGGTGGTGCGACCCTCGAACACGCCGGAGAGGATTTCGACTTCATCGGCTTCCTGGCGCTGGGTGGTGTGGCGGCTGGTGCCAGGCTTGCGGCGATCGAGGTCGCGCTGCAGATCTTCCAGGGAAATCTCCAGGCCCGGCGGGCAGCCGTCGACAATGGCGACCAACGCCGGACCATGGCTTTCGCCAGCGGTGGTGACAGTGAACAACTTGCCGTAGGTATTGCCGGACATGCAGGACGCTCCGTGAAATCAAACCCGAATTCTTGATGCGCGCCAGTATACGCAGGCTAACCGAGTAGTTCATCCTCGAACCTTAGTGGTGCTGGCGAGTCCAACCGGCACCTTGACCAATGATGGCGTGATGATGCTGCGAGTTCTGATCTTGAGTCTTACCCTCTTTACCGGCTTTGCCCAAGCGACAGTCCTACAGCGCCCGGTCACTCTGGACACCGGCAGCGGCGAACTTTTCGGTTCGCTGTTACTGCCCAAGTCCGACAGCCCGGTGCCGATTGTTCTGATGATTTCTGGCTCGGGTCCTACAGATCGCGACGGAAATAACCCCGACGGCGGACGCAATGACAGCCTCAAGCGCTTGGCCTGGGTGCTGGCCAAACACAACATCGCCAGCGTGCGCTACGACAAGCGTGGCGTTGCGGCAAGCCTGGCGGCCGCTCCCGATGAACGTGATTTGTCTGTAGAAGGCTATGCGGCGGACGCCGTGGCGTGGGGGCAGAAGCTCAAGGCCGATCCGCGTTTCGGCAAACTGATTCTGCTCGGCCACAGCGAAGGCGCGCTGATTGCCAGCCTCGCCGCGCCGAAGCTGGACGCAGCGGCGGTGATCTCGCTGTCCGGCAGCGCGCGCCCGGTCGATCAGGTAATCCGCGAACAGTTGGCGCGCAGCCTGCCGCCGCCACTGATGCTGCGCAGCAACGAACTGCTCGACAGCCTCAAGGCCGGCCATACCGATGACAACGTGCCGCAGCCGTTGCAGGTGATCTTTCGCCCGAGCGTGCAGCCGTACCTGATTTCGCTGTTCCGTCAGGACCCGGCGCAGGCCTTTGCCCAGTTGAAAATGCCGGCGCTGATTGTCCAGGGCAGCAACGACATTCAGGTCGGCACCGAGGACGCGAAGCTGCTCAAGGCGGCGAAACCGGAAGCGCAACTGACGGTGATCGACGGTATGAATCACGTGCTGCGCATCGTCCACAACGACATGAAGCGGCAATTGGCCTCCTACAAGGACCCGAATTTGCCCCTGGCCGCCGAACTGGGCGCCGCCGTCATCGAATTTATTGACGGAATTCGTGCAAGTTAACTGCGTTTTACCCTCCAGCCTCACAGAAAACGGCCGATAAGCCTTTGTCGCCAGCGCAACGTCTGGCGGCAAGCAGGGCTTGGACAGGATCTCGCCGTTATGACTGAAACCCAGACTTCACCCGACACCAGCGCTGAAAAAGACGCATCGCCAGCGGTCGAACTGCCGTGGGCGGACGTTCAGGCCGAGCACCACAAGATGCTCCGCCTGGCGCCGCTGCAGACCGACCGCAATACCGGCGGCCGGCCGTTGCGCTTTGTCGAATTCGGTTACGCCGAGCGCAACAGCAAAGAGCGCAGCCTGATGCGCATGGCGATCAAGCTGCCCAACCAGCGCGTGCGCAAAGAGCAGAATCATCTTGATGTGTGGGTAGACCACGCGAGCAAACGGGTGAGCTTCGGTCCCGATAGCGGCTTGCAGATTGAACCGCTGAATCGCGGTATCGGCCGCTTCATGGCTGCGCAAGGCATCAATTGGGCGAAAAAGCGCTGGCCCGGCTACACCGTCGACGGCATGGACCTGAACAACAAGGACGCGCTCAACGAAGACACTCGCTTGCGTCGCGACCATTTCCTGCGCGTGCACGGTTTCGATGTGGCTTACGCCGACGCCCAGCATTTGAAAGGCAGCATCAAGGCCGTGCAGGTCGGTGATCTGCTCGGTGACTGGAACAGCGAAAAGCTGCAGATCGTCGAAATTCTTGAAGCCGCGCAGATGCTGCAGCAGGCCGAACAGAACCTGGCCGAGCAGGAAGTGAAACTGAAGAAGCAGGAAGAAAAAGTCAGCAAGTTCAAGCGTGAAGACGCCGGGCTGCGTTTCACCATTACGTGTCTGGTGGCATTTGCGGTGTTTCAGGCGGGGTTGTTGATCTGGATTGCTACGCACCGCTGAGGGCTTGAGCGCGTACTGATCGTTCCCATGCTCTGCGTGGGAATGCAGCCCGGGACGCTCCGCATCCCAAAAGCGGACGCAGAGCGTCCATTGATGCATTCCCACGCGGAGCGTGGGAACGATCTGTCACAACCTTAGACGCGGGACGCGAACAGGGCCTGATGCGCGCGGCACTGCTCCGCTGTCAGCATGAACACACCATGCCCACCACGCTGGAACTCCAGCCAGGCGAAATCGACTTCCGGGTACAACGCCTCGACGTGCACTTGGCTGTTGCCCACCTCGACAATCAGCAAACCCTTCTCGGTCAGGTGATCCGCCGCTTCGGCGAGCATGCGCCGGACCAGATTCAGACCATCATCACCGCAGGCCAGACCGAGTTCCGGCTCGTGCTGATATTCGTCCGGCATGTCGGCGAAATCTTCCGCATCGACGTAGGGCGGGTTCGACACGATCAGGTCGAAACGCTGACCCGGCAAGCCATCGAAGCCATCACCCTGCACGGTATAGACGCGCTCATCGACGCCATGGCGCTCGATGTTCTGGTTGGCCACTTCCAGCGCTTCGAACGACAGGTCCGCGAGCACTACCTCGGCATTCTGAAACTCGTAAGCACAGGCAATGCCGATGCAGCCGGAACCCGTGCACAGGTCGAGAATCCGCGCCGGTTCGTTGCCGATCCATGGCGCAAAGCGGTTTTCGATCAGTTCACCAATCGGCGAACGCGGGATCAACACGCGCTGGTCGACGATGAACGACATGCCGCAGAACCACGCCTCGCCGAGCAGATAGGCGGTCGGAACGCGATCTTCGATGCGGCGCTTGAGCAGGCGCTGCAGATTGACCAGTTCGTCGTCTTCCAGCGCGCAATCAAGATAGCTGTCGGCGATTTCCCAAGGCAGGTGCAAAGCGCCCAGCACCAGCTGACGCGCCTCGTCCCAGGCGTTGTCGGTGCCATGACCGAAAAACAGATCCTCCCCATGGAAGCGGCTGACGGCCCAACGGATGTGGTCGCGCAGGGTACGAAGTCGGGAAGTGATCACGGCGTAGAACTCCAGAAAAAACGACTGGCGATTCTAGCAGCCAAAACGCGCGACGACGACGCAGGAAAAACCGCGTGGCAACGGTAGGAGATTTCTTTTTTTTGCATCAGGCATTGAACGGAACGTGTAACTTGACAAGGCTGCAGGCCAAGAACGACGGCGCCTACGATGGTAGCGATTCACAGAACCGCTCAGCCAGAGGACAATGTCGCAAAAGCCCCACCCCGAGGAGCCCCAGAATGTCCGTTCCAAAAACGATGTTTCAACTCAGCGGCCGCGGTTACGCAGCGGCCACCCTGAGCCATGCCACCGTGGTCATCATCGATGCCCAGAAGGAATACCTCAGTGGCCCGCTGGCCCTGAGCGGCATGGACGCGGCCGTCGCGAACATCAAACAAGTGGTTGCCGCAGCCCGTGCCGCCGGTCGGCCGATCGTGCACGTGCGTCATCTCGGCACCGTGGGTGGCCTGTTCGACCCGCAGGGCGAACGTGGCGAGTTCATCCCTGGTCTGGAACCACAGGGTGATGAAACCATTATCGGCAAACTGCTGCCGAGCGCGTTCCATGGCACCGAACTGCTCGAGCGCCTGCAGAACCTCGGCTCGCTGGACCTGATCGTTTGCGGTTTCATGAGTCACTCCAGCGTCAGCACCACCGTGCGCGCGGCGAAGAATCTCGGTTTCCGCTGCACCCTGGTCGAAGACGCCTGCGCGACACGCGATCTGCCGTTCAAGAGCGGCGTACTCAGCGCCGAACGCGTGCAGGAAGCGGAAATGGCGATCATGGCCGACAACTTCGCCACGCTGGCCAAGACTCAGGACCTGATCTGATCCTGCCCTCGCGAGCGGTGCGTTGGCGCCGCTCATCCGCTATATCCGCTGATTTGCCGCAAATGCCATAGCCTCAGGAACAACCCGGTCAACTCCCGGTCGAAGGGCCGATACCATTGAGGAAGGTCGGAATGAAGTTATCCGATGGATTTGACGCACGCCGTTTGCGGCCCAAAGGCCAAAGCAACTGGCGTTTTCGATTTGGCGCGGCGATCTCGGCCATTCTGGCGACGTTCGGCGTGCTGCTGGCGATGGCTGGGGCAGCCAGCCTGCTCGGCCGTCCGCCGGCGCTGGGTGACCTGAACGCGTCACCGCTGGGCTCGGCAATCATGCTCGCCATCGGCTTGCTGTTTCTGTATTTCGGCGTTGCCCTGTGGCGCCGCTGCCGCCGTCGCGCACGGCAATCGCGGGAACTGAACATGGCCCCGCATCTGATGAAAAAACACGACTGACCCAACGGCCTGGCTTTTTGCCGGGCCGTTTTCTGTCGACTTGGGTAAACTGGCCGCCCTTCGCGGAGGCTGACATGCAAGACGACGATTTTTCTCTGTTCAAAAGTGCGATCCAGGGCGTCAAGCCGATCAAGCACGACCGCGCCGACACCGGCAAACCCAAGGCTGACCGCGCGCAGATCGCCAAGCTGCGTCAGTCCGCCACCGTGCGCAGCGACACCACTATCATTGATGGCTTGTCCGACCAGTTCGTGATCGACGTCGGCCCGGAAGACGAACTGATGTGGTCCCGCGACGGCGTGCAGGAAAGCCAGATGCGCAAGCTCAAGGTCGGGCAGATCCCGTTCGAAGGCAGCCTCGACCTGCACGGCATGAGTGTCGAGAAGGCCCGCGAAACCCTTTGGGCGTTTCTCGCTGAGGCGACCAAATTCGAAATCCGCTGCGTGCGCGTGACTCACGGCAAGGCCGTGCGCCTCGATGGCAAGCGGCCAATGATCAAAAGCCATGTCAACACCTGGCTGCGCCAGCACGCCCAAGTCCTCGGCTTTTGCTCCTGCCAGGCCCGTCACGGCGGCGCCGGCGCGGTTTATGTGATGCTGAAACGGACGATGATGGAAGGCCGCGACGAATAAAGCCATCACACCGAACTTGCAGGGTTGTGTCCGCCACCGTACCCTTGCCCTTTGCGAAAATCCCCACAGGTAGTTTCATGTCCCTGGAACAGAATTACACCGCGATTCTCGGCCAACTGGGCGAGGACGTGTCCCGCGAGGGCCTGCTCGACACGCCAAAGCGTGCCGCCAAAGCCATGCAGTACCTCTGCCGCGGTTATGCACAGACGCTCGAAGAGGTCACCAACGGTGCCCTGTTCAGCTCCGACAACAGCGAAATGGTGCTGGTCAAGGACATCGAGCTGTATTCGTTGTGCGAACACCACTTGCTGCCGTTCATCGGCAAGGCGCATGTCGCCTATATCCCGAGCGGCAAAGTGCTGGGCCTGTCGAAGGTCGCGCGGATCGTCGATATGTACGCCCGTCGTCTGCAGATTCAGGAAAACCTCAGCCGCCAGATCGCCGATGCGGTGCAGCAAGTCACCGGCGCACTGGGCGTGGCCGTGGTGATCGAAGCCAAGCACATGTGCATGATGATGCGCGGCGTCGAAAAGCAGAATTCGTCGATGATCACTTCGGTGATGCTCGGTGAATTCCGTGAAAACGCGGCAACCCGTAGCGAATTCCTCAGCCTCATCAAGTAATTCGCAACAGAAAAGAACCGGCGTTGATCGCCGGTTTTTTTTCGCCCGTGAAAAATCGGGTAAGCTGCGCGCCTTTCTTCATTTGCACCGTGAGGCTTTCAACGTGTTCGTCAAAGCGCTTCGTGTCGGCCTCGGCCAACTGGTTATCTTCATCGATTTCATCACCCGCCCGGGCAAGACCAAACGCCCCGCTGCCGCTCAGGCACAAGTCGACGCTGCCGCGAAAGATCTGACCCTGTATCAATTTCACGCCTGCCCTTTCTGCGTGAAAACCCGCCGCGCCCTGCATCGCCTGAATGTGCCGGTGGCGCTGAAAGACGCGAAGAACAACGAGCAGGATCGCCAGACTCTGCTGGAACAGGGTGGCCGAATCAAAGTGCCTTGCCTGCGTATCGAAGAGAACGGACAAACCACCTGGATGTATGAATCCAAGGTGATTATTGATTATCTGGATAAGCGGTTTGCGGCGGTCTGACATTGATGTGCTGTGGCTGATGGCGCCATCGCTGGCAAGCCAGCTCCCACATTGATCTCAGGTTGTAGACAAGAATTGTGGGAGCTGGCTTGCCAGCGATGAGGCCCGTCAAATCATCACAAAACTCAGACAATGATAAACCGGCCCTCCAGCCGGTTTATTGCTTATCAGGCCGCCCTCTCCATCTGCGCCCGCCGCACCACCGCCGCCAATCTCTTCAACCCTTCATCCAGCCTCGCCGGATCGATGTGGCTGAAATTCAGGCGCAAATGCCCATGATGCTTGTCCGGCTCGGGAAAGAACGGCTCACCGGGCATGAACGCCACATCATTGGCCAACGCCTCATTGAGCAAAGTGCGCGTATCCAGCGGTTGCTTCAGCGTCAGCCAGAAGAACAGTCCGCCTTGCGGCATGTCCCAGTCAGCCAGATCGGCAAAATGGCTTTCCAGCCCCAATTGAAACGCATCTCGCCGCAGCCGATAGAAATCCCGCAACTCACTTAAATGCTGTTGATACTTTTCCGAGCCGATCCATTGCAGCGCCTGCCACTGACCGATGCGATTGGTGTGCAGATCCGCCGATTGCTTGAGCTTGAGCAGGTGCGGGAACAGATCCGCACTGGCGATCAAGTAGCCAACACGTAAACCCGGGAGCAAGGTTTTCGATACGGTACCGGTGTAGATCCAGCTGGCTTTTTTCAGGCGCGCCGCAATCGGCTTCGCGCTGCCACCATCGAAAGTCAGTTCGCGGTATGGCTCGTCTTCGATCAGGGTGACGCCAAATTCATCGAGCAATGCCGCGACCGCTGCGCGCTTGGCCTCGCTGTAGCGCACGGCGGAAGGATTCTGGAACGTCGGGATCAGGTAGATAAACGCCGGGCGATGCTGTTCTAAACGATTACGCAATTGCGCGAGGTTGGGGCCGTCCGCTTCCTGCGGCACGGTCAGGCAGTCGGCGCCAAACAGCTGGAAGATTTGCAGCGCGGCCAGATAAGTCGGCGCCTCCAGCAAAATCTCCGTGCCCTTGTCGATATACAGTTTTGCCGCCAGATCCAGAGTTTGCTGGGAACCACTGACCACCAGCACCTGACTCGCATCGCACTCGAGGCCCAGCGCCCTCGCCTGTGCCGCCAGCGCCTCGCGCAAGGCCGGCTCGCCTTCGCTCATGCCGTACTGCCCCAGCGACAGCGGCATCTCGTCCCACTCCACCTTCGGCAACATCGCCTCAGCGGGCAAGCCGCCGGCGAACGACATGACCTCCGGACGCTGGGCGGCGGCGAGGATTTCTCGGATCAAAGAACTTTTAAGGCGCGAGACACGTTCGGAAAAAGCCATGGAGGTCACCGTAGCAAGGCATGCAGGAAATGAGTCAAACTTGTTGACTGAAATTACGACAGCTTGAGCGAGTACGTCAACATGCTTGACCTTAAGAACCCCTCCACTCAGCAACAGGCCATGGAAGCGTTTTTCTTCGGCTATCAGGCGTTCACTGCCAAGGCGGATGAAATGCTCGAGCGCCGCGGCCTCTCGCGAGTGCATCAACGCATCGTGTTTTTCATCGCGCGCTATCCGAACCTCAGCGTGAAAGAGTTGCTGGCCCTGCTGGGCGTGAGCAAACAGGCGCTAAACATGCCTCTGCGCCAGTTGCAGGAAATGCACCTGGTCGACAGCGTCGCTTCGCAGACGGACAAGCGTAAGCGCCTGCTTGAGTTGACGGCGGAAGGCGCGAAGTTCGAGCAAGCGCTGCGCCGTGAGCAGGTGAAATTGCTCGAGCGGGTGTTTGCCGAGGCTGGGGAAGCGGCGGTGAATGGGTGGTTGGCGGTGAATCTGGCGCTTGGGGGAAGTCAGACGCATCTCGAGTGATAGGACCGCCCTCTTCGCGAGCAGGCTCGCTCCCACATTGGAACGCATTCTCCTCTGGGAGCGAGCCTGCTCGCGAAGCCATCCTGATAGCCATATATCCCTATCGGCAAAAAAATCGCCGACAAAACAAAAAACAATATTTGCTTTATTTGTACACAAAAGCATAATCCACTGCGTGCGAGTTCCTGACTATACGGTCAACAAATTCGCGTATGCCTCAAAGGGCCGCTGCCACCCCTCATGGGTCCGGCCCTGGAAATAACAATAAAACTCTTGAGGAGTACTCGCTGTGGAAAGCCGCAAATCCGAAGCACCGCCGCTCGAGCTCACGCCGCCATTACGCAATGGCCTGCTGGAGCGTCTGTTCAAACTCAGCTTGCATGGCACCACGGTGAAGACCGAGCTGATTGCCGGTCTGACAACCTTCATCACCATGGCTTACATCATCTTCGTCAACCCGAACATCATGGCCGATGCCGGCATCGATCACGGTGCGGCCTTCGTCGCCACCTGCATCGCCGCCGCGCTCGGTTGCCTGTTGATGGGGCTCTATGCCAATTGGCCGGTGGGTCTTGCACCGGGCATGGGCCTCAACGCCTTCTTCACCTACACCGTGGTCGGCACCATGGGCTACAACTGGGAAACCGCCCTCGGCGCGGTGTTCGTCTCGGGCGTGCTGTTCATGTTCCTGACCTTTTCGCGGATCCGCGAGTGGCTGCTCAACAGTATCCCGGTCAGCCTGCGGTTCGCGATGGGCGCCGGTGTCGGTCTGTTTCTGGGCCTGATCGGTCTGAAGACGGCCGGTATCGTCGTCGACAGCCCGGCGACGCTGATCAAGCTGGGTTCGCTGCGTGAACCTGGCCCGCTGCTCGCCGCGATCTGCTTCCTGATGATCGCGATCCTCAGTTACCACCGCGTGTTCGGTGCGATCCTGATCAGCATCATCACCGTCACCCTCGCCGGCTGGGGCCTGGGTCTGGTGCACTACGAGGGCATCATGTCCGCGCCGCCGAGCCTGGCACCGACCTGGATGGCAATGAATGTCGCCGGCGTGTTCAACGTCAGCATGATCAGCGTGGTGCTCGCCTTCCTCTTCGTGCACATGTTCGACACCGCCGGTACGCTGATGGGCGTGGCCCAGCGCGCCAACCTTGTCGCCGCTGACGGTCGCATCGAGAATCTTTCCCGAGCCATGAAGGCTGACAGCGCATCCAGCGTATTCGGCGCCGTGGTGGGGGTTCCACCCGTGACAAGTTACGTGGAAAGTGCCGCCGGCGTAGCCGCTGGTGGTCGGACTGGTCTTACCGCCGTCACCGTGGGTGTGCTATTTATAGCGGCCATGTTTTTCGCACCGCTGGCTGGCATGATTCCCGCTTATGCCACGGCAGGTGCACTGATCTACGTGGCGATGTTGATGATGGGCGGTATGGCCCACATCGAATGGGACGAAGCGACCGACGCCATTCCGGCGATCGTCACGGCGATCATGATGCCGCTGACCTTTTCGGTCGCCGACGGTATCGCCCTGGGCTTCATCACTTACGTCGCGTTGAAGGCCGGCACCGGCAAGTACAAGGAAATTTCCGTCAGCCTGTGGGTGCTCTGCGCGATCTTCATCGCCAAGTTCATCTTCCTGTAAACGCTGCGCGGTTCAGGCTTCAAACCAGCCTCACCCTCACCGGTGGGGCTTTTGCACATCTCGATAACAACAAAGGAGCAATACGATGAGTCTGGAAACCTGGCTGCTGTTCAGTGGCGCTGCGCTGGTGGTGATCCTGATCCCGGGACCGCTGTCATTGCTGATGATCAGCAACAGTCTGAATTACGGTTTGCGCCGGTCGTACCCCGCGTTCCTGGGTGGCGTGATCGCCTCGATCTGCCTGCTCAGCGCGTCGGCACTTGGCCTCGGCGCATTGCTAATGGCTTCGGAGCAGTTGTTCAGCGCACTGAAAATAGTCGGTGCGCTGTACCTGTTCTACCTCGCCTGGCAGAGCTGGCAGCAGTCGCGGCAGCCATCGACGGGCGCCGAAGTACCTGAGGCTGCACCGGTGCCGCGCTTTCGCACATTGTTCGGACGCGCCTTTGTACTGGGTGCGAGCAATCCGAAGGACATCCTGTTTTTCGCCGCGTTTCTGCCGCAGTTCCTCCGCGCTGAGCAACCTTTTCTGCCGCAATTGCTGATCATGATCGCGACCTGGGTAGTGCTCGATCTGTGCTGCAAGCTGGCCTATGGCCTGGGCGCCCATGGCGCCGCACGTTATCTGCGCAGCGGCAAGGGCCAGAGTTGGTTCAATCGGGTCAGTGCCGGACTATTTGGTGGTGCTGGCGCCGCGTCGTTGCTTGGCAGCCACTGAAAAGCGCCACTATTGATCATCCTGCCGGAACGGACTCGGGCGGGATGATGTGTTGTTTTGAATCAATTCAACTCGAACAACATTCAATCTTTGATATGCAATAGATAGCAACAACCCCCCGATATACAGCTCTGGAAAAGCCAACGTAATATTCTTCGCCTTAACGACAATTGCCGGAACAAGGAAGTTCTAATGGCCACACTGATAAGCGAAGCAACAGCACAAACCGACCCTTCAATACATGCGGACCTGCAACCTGTTTCCGATACCGTAATAATCATGGATCTGGGCTATGAAGCCAACGAATACAAGCCCTCAACCATTGAACAGAGCCGAACTAACGAAAAATCGAGTCAGTTGCAAATGGTGGACGAAGTGTTCGGCCCCTTGGAAATTGGCGAGATTTCAATTACCCGTACCGCACTCGACGGATTAGGCGCGACCATTGACGGTCAGCCGTTGAATGGCGAGAACAGTTTCTTTCGCCGCCCCAAGCGCTCTTTTATCAATAGCCTGCAGTTCGACGCCAATAAAGTTGAACACTACCTGAAAACTTCAACGGGCAGCGATAGCTACTTGTTGCCCACGCTCCTGTTTGAAATGGCCAGCCAGCGCCCGCTCACCGCTCCCCGGCTCTTGAGGGAAAGTGCTGCAGATACTGTATCCGGCAATTACCGCGACAAACTTGTCAAACTTCTGAGTGCCGCACAGTCGCTTGATCTGCAACACGTGCACGTGCCCAAACATCATCCCCGCTGGGCCGCATTGACCAAAAGTTACGCGACGCTGGGCTCCAGCGTGGGCATCCAGGGCTTCGGCATCTTCATGGGAATTCGCGGCGTTGTCGATGCGATCAAAGCCGAAAACACTGCTGAAATAGCGATAAACAGCGCAGGCATTATATCGGAGCTGGGCTCCATCGCGGCCGATGTCGCGGTGAGCAAGATAGCCACGCAGATGCTCACAGCCGGGCAAAGTGCTTATCGGGACTTCGCCAAAACCCGCTTTGCACTCAGATTGGGTCGATCGGGAGGGTTGGTCGGCGGCATGCTGACGCTGCCCTTCGACATCTTTACCGCCGTGAGGTCGATGAACGCCGCTCAGAATGCCACCGGCAAAGAAGCGATGGATCATTACGTCAGCGCTGGCCTGAGCATTACCAGTGCAGCCATGACTGTCATCCTCGGGTCCGCCGCGATGGCCGGGTTCTCGTTTGCCGGCCCTGTCGGACTTGCAGCCGGCGCGATCCTCGCCATTGGCTCACAGGTCTACGGCGCAGTACGTATCGTTGACGATATAGATGACTACATTGAATTGACTGTCGATGAACGGTGGCGGAGCGGTTGGTTTTCGTTCTGCATGATGGAGGTCGATCAAAGCGTTCAAAACCGCTATATCAAGGCAAAGACGCTGTTGCAGCACTCTCTGCAACTGAAAAAGTCCGCCAGAACGCTGCTCGACGGCCCCTTGAAAGAGACCACCGAAGCCATCGTCAACGGCAAGTTCGATGTGCGCCTGAAACCAACCCGGGTCTGGAAACGAAACTGGTGGACCAAACAGGATGCGTGGGAATCGGTCAATGTCCCTGAAGTGGTAGGCACCGATGACATCATTGATGCACGCGCAGGGGTTACAAAAGATACACCCGGCGCGGAGTTGGGGGTCGCCGCAGAGGGCAAGAACGTTCTCTGGTTCATCAGCGAGGGCAACGACTCGATCAAAGGGGTAGAAAAAAAACCCAACACCTTCCATTACAAGTCAGGAAAAAAACAACTTTCGGGCGGCGAAGAAAATGACCAGTTCCTGTTTGAGAACGCAGCGGACTTCCTTGAAAGGGGTCGCCATGTCGCAGATCATTCGACGCTGAGCGGCGGCGCAGGAAATGACACACTGTTACTCGGCGGCAGCTACTCCTCCCGTAATACCAACAGAACTGGCTATGACGTAGATCTGCTGTCTGGAACATTGCAGATCATCACGAGCGATGTCGATGCCGACAATAACCGGATATCTATCCTGCACAGTTTGCTGGACAGCATCGAAAACGTTGAGACAGTCCATCGCGCGGCAAGCGTGGTAACGGGCTCCGCGCAAAACAACATCATCAAATCCCGGGGCAGCGACAGCATTGAAGCTGGCGCTGGGGACGACCAGATATTTCTCTCTCACGAAAGAGCAAAAGCGTCGGGAGGCGCCGGCACCGATCAATATTACATTGCGCATGTGGCTGGCCGTTTTTCCATTGTCGATGATGGTGAACAGACCAGCTACATCGTCATGAACTGGCGCAAGGAGTTGATTGAATCCTTTGATATCGAGGGTAACGACCTGGTCATCCGCTCAGGTTTCGAAACGTCTGACCACCTCAAAAACGTGTTGACCATTCATGACGTTTATACGAACACCGAACACACTAGAAAGTTGAGCAACAAAAACCTGGTTTTCGTAACCAGCGATGATTTCCATTTCAGACTTGATCTGCCAGACACAATCCCGGACGGCCACACCGTAGAAATAACCGAAATTTTCCTCAAACGAGGAAAACCGGTAAACCCGATCATTATTTATGCAGCGGAATGCTGGATCCGCCACCGCAAACCCGCTGCCTATTACGTCCCGAGAACCGGCAAGACAACCACTTTTTACGCAGTTTTACGTTCTGATGTCATTACCCGGATATATCTGGATTTCCGCAGCGATGAGCTGACAAAAGCGGAGGCGCATTTTTTCTCGGACAAACCCAAGTCATATCACCTGACTGTTGGTTGCCATCTCGTCTATCACTTCGGCGCGAAAAGCATCAAGCTCAATTATTACTCCGCTGCGCGTAACGAAGACGATCACGACAATATTACGAAGATCCTGCGCACCATGGCTGTTCGTCCGTTCAGCCGTTACGTATTGATTTTCAAGGACGGTGTCGTTGCAGATGCCGAGCTTACAGCGCAAACCGAAATCGCACCTGCCTTTACGGATTTCACGGTATCGCGGGATTGGGTGACCCAGATGAAACTGCCGCTCGAGGTTCGCTCTCAGCGTTACTTTCACAATCTGGCTGAAAAAGCAGCTGAACCGATGGGCCGTACAAGAGTTTGCGCAACGCCGATTCGACTGGCCGTGCAAACCGACATGGACAACTACGAAGGAGAAGGTTCGAGTTATCTCATCCACGTACTCCCGGACATGACCATCAAACTCTCGACTCCCGGCGCACTTGCCGATGCCAAAGTTCGCCTGCCCTATTCATCCACTTGGGAACTTGATGCAACGCAGCTCGGCAAGGTCGAAATAAGGCTGGAAGAAAACCGACTCTCCATCGGCACAACCACTTTTTATCTGCCGGTCTATGGAAGCGAAGATCTGATAGATCAAATCCGCGTTATTACCACCGGTGGAGTTGTGCACACGGTCGATCTGGTCTTTGATCGCATTTATCTGGATGGGCTTGATGCACGTTTTTTCGAAGAGCCCGACGCCTCAAAAGCGCTCCCGCCATATCTTGCCGCATTGGCCAACGACGAAGTCAAAGTCTGGAACGTTATCTGCGTCAACGACGAAACCGCGCGCGTGGGCTACAACCTGGCCGCCCATGGCTGGGTATTGCGTGCCGACAAATCCCGCATCGAAAAGTCTGCTTTAAGAGTAGTGAATCGCTGCAGTCACCAGACCAACATTTTCCGCCCTGTTTCGCTGATGAAAGTGCCTCCCGCGTAATTCGCGGTAACCCGTCAACAAACACCCTTTTTTTATCAGCGTACTGTCTACGCGGCACCCGCACGCGTCTGCGCGCTCTTTTTCCGAGTATTTCCCATGGCCAAATCACCCAAAAAAATCCCGACCATAAAATCGCCCGATTCGCCCGATGCCACACATCCCGGATCACCGCCCCTCGTCAAAAATGTGGGTCTGGACATGCCTGACGCCCTGCTCCTGGGCATCGATTCGCCGGCGATCAGCCAAGCGCCAGCCACCTCTGCCGCAGCCAACGCAGTGCCCACGGTCAGCCTTCATGCGTTGCCAGATGCAGCGCATGATTTCAGCGCCACTCGGAACGCAATCGCCTGGCCGCAAGAGCGTTTCCACGAATTGGTGCCGGTGACGCAGAACGATGGCTTGTTCACTGGACCGGATCAGCGCACCTACGCTCAAATCGCCAATGAAGGCCAGTTTGTCGTCGAGCAGGACGGGCAAGGCAACTACCATGTGCCACTGACCTTCGCGCCCGGCGTGCCCGGCCTGCCTCTGACGCGAACCGAGGGTCAGGCGATCTGGCAAATCCAGCGGCCCGAGAGGCCCTCCAACCGGCCTGCGTCCGCCACGCCACACTTGCCCTCATACATCTCGCCGGCCGACGCCATGACGTTGACCAAGCCGGAAATGGCGACAGAAGGCCTTCGTTACAACAGACTCAGGCAGACCTTCGTAACCACGGTAGACGGCACCGTCATGGTGCGCAAAAACCAGGACGGTGAATATCAACAAGCGTTTGCCTCAACGACCAATGCACCCGACGTTTTCTTCGAGCAAATCCCCGGCACCGTGTTCTGGCGGCGGAAAACGCCCGGGACGAAGCCATCAGGTACCAAGCCCGAAGCCAGCCAGTCCGACAACGCAGTCCCCGGCCCGAGCAAGCGTCCACGACTTGCCGAGGCCACAGAAACGCTAACCGCGCCGAAAGCCACGACTCCGCCTGAGGAGCTGACCCCATATTTCTGGCTGCCCTGGGGGCACCTGAACAAACCTGTGCACATCGAATCGGTACAGCTTGGCTGGCTGCATTATCCAATCGTCCCTGTCGGCTCGAACACGACACCCAAAGTGTATTTCGTATGTCATCCCGAGTTTGTCCCGACAGATTTCAATACTTTCGAAAGCATGCTGATAAACATGCCCGAGCGACAGCCGGTAGCGACTTTTCGCATCGGCAGTGATCCGGGTGAGGTCCATCCGGGCAAACGCTTTTTTGAAGAGCCGATATCAACGTCCGTCGCTCGCGCATTCCCCGATTTCTCTGAAGCAACAGCAAGGGCCGTCGCCCGCAGGTTGTTCGAACTCGCCGATCACTCCGAGACGATTACCGGCACCGGATTGATCAATGTCCAGGCCGTTCTGCATCAGTGGAAACAACTGCCGTTTTCCACAGCTCCAGATTTTGCCGACCCGCTGAACATGCTCGCCGTTGCGCCGGACATCGACCTGGGAAGCAAACGGCTTATTCCGATGCCTTCCCAGACCGACAGCGAATTGCAACGCCTGAGCTTCGATCCGCAGCATTTTCCCTCTGCCTGGAATCATTACAAGACCTATCCCTCGGATCTGAATCTGCGGCGATTGCTCGGCGCGTTGCTGGTCGGCTGTGGTTACGAGCTGTTTCCACTGACTTATGAGCACAGAATGCCGACGCTGGTCTTCAAACGAGCCGGTCACGATCAGATCTTCTTTTTGAAACTGGGTGCGATCAGTCAGGCCGGCCTGACTCATGTGCCTGGCAACGAACTGGCGGAACCGGGCTTGCCCGCCAGAATCGGTCAGGACGCCTTCAAGGCACTGACCGATGCAGCCGCGCAGAACAAAGTGGTATGGCTGATCGGGGGCGTATTGAAGGTCGCGTCCACGCCAGATTCGGTATTCATTATCCGCGAGCGCTGAGCCGCTACCCGCCTGCACCGGCAGATGAGCTGTAAACAGGCATAAAAAAAGCCCGCAGTGTGAGCGGGCGAAAGACCAAAGAAGCTATATGCGCAGTCGCTTCCCGGTGGGGGCAGCTGCTTGGGGGTCAGCTGCCCCGATACGTGGAATAGCTGTAAGGCGAAATCAGCAGGGGCACGTGATAGTGCTCCTGCTCGGCGGAGATGCCGAAACGCAGCACCACCACGTCCAGGAAGGCCGGCTCGGGCAGTTGCACGCCCCGGGCGCGGTAGTAATCGCCGGCATGGAACTGCACCTGATAAACCCCGGTGCGGTAATCATCGCCCTGCAGCAGCGGCGCATCGACCCGGCCATCACTGTTGGTTGTCGCACTGGCGACCAATTCCAGGTGCGACCCTTCAACGCGGTACAGCTCGACCTTGATCGAGCTGCCCGGGCAACCGTGTGCAGCGTCCAAAACGTGTGTTGTCAAACGTCCCATTGATTCTGCGCGCCTGGCCGCAACAAGCGGTCAGACCTCGCGCCTCCCGAAGTCAGTTGAAAAGGAGACCGCACCGTTTCGGAGCACGAAACGCTGCGGCGAGCGACTGATTAAGACACTTTTCAAAAAAATTGTACACAATAAAAACGACATTTTTCGCCTCACCCCCGCCATCCGGGCCTTTATCGCCAATCTGTTGCCAAAGCGCCTGATCATTGAACCTTCTATTCATTAGCTGACTGGTCAGGCAGGTTTCTTGCAGGCCGGAACCATTAACAGCAAAAGATGACAGCCGGTGAAAAATGCGAAAATTCAGGCTTACAAAATGTAAATAAAGTTGTATACAATCAGCCCATCGCTGTGACGCCAGCCTGCCAGGCCGCCACACCAATCTGTCAACGTACAAGAAGGAAGACTGCAGTGAGCGCTGACTACCCACGCGACCTGATCGGTTACGGCAGTAACCCTCCTCACCCACACTGGCCGGGTAATGCCCGGATCGCCCTGTCCTTCGTGCTCAATTACGAAGAAGGTGGCGAGCGCAATGTTCTGCACGGCGACAAGGAATCCGAAGCCTTCTTGTCTGAAATGGTCGCCGCTCAGCCGCTGCAAGGCGCGCGCAACATGAGCATGGAATCGCTTTACGAGTATGGCAGCCGTGCCGGCGTCTGGCGCATTTTGAAGCTGTTCAAGGAATTCGATATTCCGCTGACCATCTTCGCCGTGGCCATGGCCGCCCAGCGTCACCCGGACGTGATCCGTGCGATGGTCGAGGCCGGCCACGAAATCTGTAGCCACGGCTACCGCTGGATCGACTACCAGTACATGGACGAAGCGCAGGAACGCGAGCACATGCTCGAAGCGATCCGCATCCTCACCGAACTGACCGGCGAACGTCCGCTGGGCTGGTACACCGGCCGTACCGGGCCGAATACCCGTCGGCTGGTCATGGAAGAAGGCGGTTTCCTCTACGACTGCGACACCTACGACGACGACCTGCCCTACTGGGAACCGAACAACCCGACCGGCAAGCCGCATCTGGTGATCCCCTACACCCTCGACACCAACGACATGCGCTTCACGCAAGTGCAGGGTTTCAACAAGGGTGACGATTTCTTCGAATACCTCAAAGACGCGTTCGACGTGCTCTACGCCGAAGGCGCTGAAGCACCGAAGATGCTCTCGATCGGTCTGCACTGCCGCCTGATCGGCCGTCCTGGTCGCCTCGCTTCGCTCAAACGCTTTATCGAATACGCCAAAAGTCATGAACAGGTGTGGTTCAGCCGTCGCGTCGACATCGCGCGTCACTGGCAAGAAACCCACCCGTACCAAGGGACTGCAAAATGAGCCGCTTTCAAACCCTGCAACCGTCGACCCTGAGCCGCGACGCTTTCGTCAAAGCCTTCGCCGACATCTACGAACATTCGCCATGGGTGGCCGAAAAGGCCTACGACCTCGGTGCGGACGCTTCGATCGACGAGATCGAAACCCTGCACCAGCGCATGAGCGATATCCTGTTGAGCGCCGATCATGCCAGCCAGCTGGCCCTGATCAACGCTCACCCGGACCTGGCCGGCAAAGCTGCCGTCCAGGGCCAACTGACCGAAGCCAGCACCAATGAACAGGCTGGCGCCGGTATTCACCAATGCACGGCCGAAGAGTTCCAGCGCTTCACCGAGCTGAACGACGCCTACAAAGCCAAGTTCAAGTTTCCCTTCATCATGGCGGTAAAAGGCAGCAACCGGCATCAGATCCTCGCGGCGTTCGAAACGCGCATCAACAATTCGGTGGAAGCCGAGTTCAAATGCGCGCTGGCGGAGATCAACAAGATTGCCCTGTTCCGTTTACTGACTCTTTAGCAAGCCTGGCCCGAGCGTGAATGAACGCGCAAACGCCCAGGGCCCTGCGAGCATCCCCAGCCAACTTATCAAAGGCAGACAAGAAGAATGAAAGCTTACGCCGTACCTTTCGAAAAATACGTCAACCTGGCCGACGCCCGTCTGGGCACCAAAATCATCTCGGTCACCGATGACTGGTTCGCAGACGCCAATCGTCTGTTCCAACCGACCCCGGCCGTATGGAAGGAGGGCGTGTTCGATGACAACGGCAAGTGGATGGACGGCTGGGAGTCGCGCCGCAAGCGCTTCGAAGGTTACGACAGCGCGGTGATCCGTCTGGGCGTACCGGGCTCGATCAAAGGCGTGGACATCGACACTTCATTCTTCACCGGCAACTACCCGCCATCGGCCTCGCTGGAAGCGTGCTTCCTGGCCTCGGGCGAGCCGGATGAAAACACCCAGTGGACCGAAGTGCTGTCGGCCGTCGAGTTGCAGGGCAACAGCCACCACTACCATGAAATCAGCAACGACAAAGCGTTCAGCCACCTGCGCTTCAACATCTACCCGGACGGCGGTGTTGCCCGTCTGCGCGTGTACGGCATTCCGTTCCGCGACTGGTCCGCTGTGGGCGACAACGAGCAGGTCGATCTGGCCGCAGCCCTTAACGGTGGCCGCGCCCTCGCCTGCTCCGACGAACACTTCGGCCGCATGAGCAACATCCTCAACCCGGGCCGTGGCATCAACATGGGCGACGGCTGGGAAACCGCACGTCGTCGCACGCCGGGCAATGACTGGGTGATCGTCGCGCTGGGTCATCCGGGCGAGATCGAAAAAATCGTCGTCGACACCCTGCACTTCAAAGGCAACTACCCGGACACCTGCTCGATCCAGGGCGCGTTCGTCAAGGGCGGCACCGACAGCCAGATCGAAACCCAGTCGCTGTTCTGGCGCGAACTGCTACCAAGCCAGAAGCTGGAAATGCACGCCGAACACACCTTCGTCGAGCAGATCAAGGCACTCGGCCCGATCACCCACATCCGCCTGAACGTGTTCCCGGATGGTGGCGTGAGTCGCCTGCGTGTATTGGGCAAGGTCGCTAAATAACACTGCAATGATCGTTCCCACGCTCTGCGTGGGAATGCATCACTGGACGCTCTGCGTCCGCTTTGGATGTGACGCGGAGCGTCACGGGCTGCATTCCCACGCAGAGCGTGGGAACGATCACTCAACGAAAAGAAGAACAGCATGCGCACACTGACGATTGAACCGCTGACCAAAGAAGCCTTCGCCCCTTTCGGTGACGTGATCGAAACCGACGGCAGCGATCACTTCATGATCAACAACGGTTCGACCATGCGCTTCCACAAACTGGCGACGGTCGAAACCGCTACGCCTGAGGACAACGCGATCATCAGCATTTTCCGCGCCGACGCGCAGGACATGCCGCTGACCGTTTGCATGCTGGAACGCCATCCGCTGGGCAGCCAGGCTTTCATACCGCTGCTCGGCAACCCCTTTCTGATCGTGGTCGCGCCAGTTGGCGATGAACCTGTATCAGGCTTGGTCCGCGCCTTCGTCACCAACGGCAGGCAGGGCATCAATTACCATCGCGGCGTTTGGCACCACCCGGTGCTGACGATCGAAAAGCGGGATGACTTCCTGGTGGTTGATCGCAGTGGCACAGGCAATAACTGCGATGAGCATTTTTTCAAAGAGGATGAGCGGTTGATCCTCGCCCCCCACCAATAAGAGAAGGTCTGATCACTCGACAACAAGAGTGACAGGCGAGAGGTAAAGACTGTGGAAGCACATCTGTTGGAATGGCTGAACCTGAGCGTGCGCTGGGTTCACATGATCACTGGCGTGGCCTGGATCGGCGCGTCGTTCTACTTCGTCTGGCTGGAGAACAACCTCAACCGCGTCAACCCGAAAACCGGTCTGGCCGGTGATCTGTGGGCGATCCACGGCGGCGGCATCTACCACCTGGAAAAATACAAACTGGCCCCACCGTCCATGCCGGACAACCTGCACTGGTTCAAGTGGGAAGCCTACTTCACCTGGATGTCGGGGATCGCGCTGCTGTGCGTGGTGTTCTACTCCAATCCGGTGCTCTACCTCGTGGCACCGGGCAGTGGCCTCAGCGGTCCTGAAGGCGTGGCCATCGGTATCGGCTCGCTGATCGTCGGCTGGTTTGTCTACGACTTCCTCTGCGATTCGGCCCTGGGCAAGAAACCCGCCCTGCTCGGCTTCATCCTGTTCGTGCTGATCATTGCCGCCGCCTATGGCTTCAGCAAAGTGTTCAGCGGTCGGGGTGCGTACCTGCACGTCGGCGCGATCATCGGCACCATCATGGTCGGCAACGTGTTCCGCATCATCATGCCGGCGCAACGGGCACTGGTCGCGGCGATTGCCGAGAACCGCACGCCGGATCCGGCCCTGCCGGCCAAAGGCTTGCTGCGTTCGCGACACAACAACTACTTCACCCTGCCAGTGCTGTTCATCATGATCAGCAACCACTTCCCGAGCACTTACGGCAGCCAGTACAACTGGTTGATCCTCGCCGGAATCGCAGTGTTGGCGGTGTTGGTGCGTCACTACTTCAACACCCGTCACGACAGCCACAAGTTTGCCTGGACCCTGCCGGTGGCAGCGGTGGGCATGATCTGCCTGGCCTACGTCACTGGTCCGACGCCGATGTCGACTGCACCTGAAGTGGCCAAGGCGCCAGCGAAAATCGAGTACCAACCGCTGCCGGAAACGGCACTGGGCGGTGGCGCGAAGCCGGCCGAAGCGGCGCAACCTGCGGCACCCGCAGCTCCTGCGGCGGCACCCGCGCAAGCCTCGAATGCCGGCCCCGGTTTCGACAAAGTGCACAACGTGATTCAAGAGCGTTGCACGGTGTGCCATTCGTCCAAGCCGACCAGCCCGTTGTTCAGCGCAGCCCCGGCCGGTGTGATGTTCGACACCCCCGAGCAGATCCGCCAGAACGCCGCGCGCATTCAGGCGCAAGCCATCACCACGCAGATCATGCCACTGGGCAACATCACCCAGATGACCCAGCAGGAACGTGACCTGATCGGTGCCTGGATTGCCCAGGGAGCACAAACCAATTAATCGTTAAAAGCATCGCGAGCAGGCTCACGCCTACAGAGATCCTGTGGGAGCGAGCCTGCTCGCGAATAGCCGCCGAAACGCGGTCCTCCTGATGCAAAGAAACAGCTGCAAGCAACCCGGCAGCTGTTAATCACAAGAATAAAAAAGATCCGAGGTGTTGCATGTCCGAGCTGTCCAAAGCGCGCATCCCCGACGCACCCGCCATTCAGCGTTTGCCCCTTTTGCAACTGATCCTGGTCGGTCTGCAACATGTTCTGCTGATGTACGGCGGTGCCATCGCGGTGCCGCTGATCATTGGACAGGCCGCTGGCCTGAGTCGTGAAGAAATCGCCTTCCTGATCAACGCCGACCTGCTGGTCGCCGGCATCGCCACCATCGTGCAGTCGCTCGGCATCGGCCCGATGGGCATTCGCATGCCGGTGATGATGGGCGCCAGTTTCGCTGCGGTCGGCAGCATGGTGGCCATGGCCGGCATGCCCGGCATCGGTCTGCAAGGGATCTTCGGTGCGACGATAGCTGCCGGTTTCTTCGGCATGCTGATCGCGCCGTTCATGTCCAAGGTCGTGCGCTTCTTCCCGCCGCTGGTGACCGGCACGGTCATCACCTCGATCGGTTTATCGCTGTTCCCCGTGGCCGTGAACTGGGCCGGTGGCGGGGTCGACGCCGCGCAATTCGGTTCGCCGATTTATCTGGCCATCGCTGCGCTGGTGCTGGCCACCATCCTGTTGGTTCACCGCTTCATGCGCGGATTCTGGGTGAACATTTCGGTGTTGATCGGCATGTGCCTGGGCTACGTACTGTGCGGCGTGATCGGCATGGTCGACCTCAGCGGCATGGCCAGCGCACCGTGGATTCAGTTCGTCACCCCACTGCATTTCGGCATGCCGAAATTCGAGCTGGCACCGATTCTGTCGATGTGTCTGGTGGTGGTGATCATCTTCGTCGAGTCCACCGGGATGTTTCTCGCGCTGGGCAAGATCACCGGCCAGGAAGTCTGCCCGCGCATGCTCCGTCGTGGCTTGTTGTGCGATGCCGGCGCGTCGTTCTTCGCCGGTTTCTTCAACACCTTCACCCACTCCTCGTTCGCGCAGAACATCGGCCTGGTGCAGATGACCGGTGTGCGCTGCCGTTCGGTGACCATCGTTGCCGGTGGCCTGCTGATCGTCCTCAGCCTGTTGCCGAAAGCGGCGTTTCTGGTGGCATCGATTCCACCGGCGGTGTTGGGCGGCGCGGCGATTGCGATGTTCGGCATGGTCGCGGCCACTGGCATCAAGATCCTGCAAGAGGCCGACATCGGTGACCGCCGCAATCAGTTGCTGGTCGCGGTAAGCATCGGCATGGGCCTGATCCCGGTGGTGCGTCCGGAATTCTTCGCCCACTTGCCCATGTGGATGAGCCCGATCACCCACAGCGGCATCGCCATGGCCACCCTCAGCGCGCTGACGCTGAACCTGCTGTTCAACATCCTCGGCGGCAAGGAGCGTGCGGCGATCAATGATTGCCATGCTCACTGATTGAAACCACCACGCTCCCACAGGGACTACGCAACTGCTTGTGCCTCAAACAATAAAAACAACAGGGAGCAACAGATGACCCGCACGCAAAGCAACGTTCTGTTGAGTGGCGGCCTGCTGGCCGCGAGTCAGGCCATGGCCGGCGATCTGCTGCTGTGGCAGAGCAACAGCCTCAGCTATCTGTACGGCAAGAATTTCGCGATCAACCCGTCGTATCAGCAGACGGTCACCTTCGAGCACGCCGACAAGTGGAAGTACGGCGACAACTTTCTGTTCGTCGACAAGATCTTCTACAACGGCAAGGAAGACCCGAACAAAGGGCCGCATACTTTCTACGGCGAGTTCACCCCGCGTCTGTCCTTCGGCAAGATCCTCGACCGCAAGATCGAGTTCGGCCCGATCAAGGATGTGCTGTTGGCGATGACCTACGAGTACGGCGAAGGCGAAACCGAGGCCTATCTGATCGGTCCCGGCTTCGACCTGAAAGTGCACGGCTTCAACTACGTCACCCTGAACATTTTCCGCCGCCAGACCGAAGGCCCGCGGCCCGGCGATGGTGTCTGGCAGATCACCCCCGCATGGTCCTACAGCTTTCCGTTGGGCAATTCCGATGTGCTGATCGACGGCTACCTCGACTGGGTCGTCGACAACGACGAAAACTCGCGCGGTACCTACCACGCCAACCTGCACATCAATCCGCAGATCAAATACGACCTCGGCAAAGCCATGGGCTGGAGCCAGAAACAGCTGTACGTCGGCACCGAGTACAGCTACTGGAAGAACAAATACGGCATCGAAAACAGCCACGCGTTCGATACCAACCAGAACACCGCCAGCCTGCTGCTGAAGGTGCACTTCTGAGATGGCCCGCAACCGTGCGCCATGCTTGCCGTCGGTGCTCTGTTGCGGGGCACTTGAGCGTTGGCCGAGGAGTCAGTATTCTCCGCGGCCTTCCGAATTCGCTCTAAAAAAAAGCCTGAATTCAATTTCTGACCGAAAAGCCAACTTATCCCGGCTGCGGTCAGTCCTGAGGCACCCCGAAAACACGCTCGTCGACTGTTTTTCAGCAGCCGAACGGGCGTTTTTTGGTTTTTCAAAAGCCTTGGCGCAGCTTTTGCTACCAGCATTCAAAGCTGACCGATCGGATGAAATTTGCGGTACGAAAAAAGGCGCCACATCAGAGCGCCGATCTTAAAAAAATAACGTGGAACACCTACTTTGGGAGCAACCGAATGAAACGTATGTGCACCAGCCTGATGCTGGCCGGATCGATGTTCGCCGGCGGCCAGGCGATGGCCGAAGGCCTGCTGCAGTGGCAGAACAACAGCCTGACCTACCTGTATGGCAAGGACTTCCAGGTCAACCCGCGCATTCAGCAGACCGTGACCTTCGAGCACGCCGATGCCTGGAAGTATGGGGACAACTTCCTGTTCATCGACAAGATCTTCTACAACGGCAAGGATGATGGCGGCGTCGGCTCCAACACCTACTACGGCGAGCTCAGCCCGCGCCTGTCGTTCGGCAAGATCCTCGATCAGAAACTGGCCTTTGGTCCGGTGACTGACGTGTTGCTGGCCATGACCTACGAGTTCGGTGAAGGCGATACCGAGTCGTACCTGATCGGTCCGGGCTTCGACCTGGCGATTCCAGGCTTCGATTACTTCCAGCTGAACTTCTACCAGCGTCACACCCAGGGCGCACGCGCCGGTGACAATGTCTGGCAGATCACCCCGGTGTGGTCCTACACCATCCCGGTGGGCAAATCGAACATCCTCATCGACGGCTTCATGGACTGGGTGGTCGACAACGACTCCAATTCCAAGGGCGACTACCACGCCAACCTGCACTTCAACCCGCAGGTCAAATACGACCTGGGCAAGGCGCTGAATTTCGGCGAGAAGCAGTTGTATGTCGGTGTCGAGTACGACTACTGGTCGGACAAGTACGGGATCAAGGACAGCCAGTACTTCAAGACCGATCAGAGCACCACAAGCTTCCTGGTCAAGTTCCACTTCTGACCCTGAAAGCTTCGCGAGCAGGCTCGCTCCCATATTCAGACCGAGTTCCAATGTGGGAGCGAGCCTGCTCGCGAAGGCCTCACCGCAGATTTCAGGCAGGAGCCACCGCTTCAGATATCCGCAAAAACCGGCACAGCTCCTCGCGCTTGGCCAACGCATCCCGCCGCCCCAACTCGATCAACTCGCTGCAATACCCAGCCTCGAACAGCAGATAACTGAGCACCCCCGCCCCGCTCGTCTTCGTCGCCCCCGGCCCACGCAGAAACAGGCGCAACGCCGCCGGTAACTCCTGGCGATGCCGCGCGGCGATTTCGTCGATCGGCTGACTTGGCGCAATCACCAGCACTTCCACCGGCGCCACACCCAGCGCACGAGTAGGTGTGCCGGCCGGGAGCAAATGACTGAACTGATTCAGACGCTGCAGCAACTCGATATCGCTCTCCAGACTGTCGATGAACGTGCTGTTGAGCATGTGCCCGCCAATCTGCGCCAGCGTCGGTTGCTGGCCGCTGTAGGCGCGCTCCAGCGGCTGCTGCGGATCGACGCCGCGCGGGTTGCCGCTGACGCCCACCACCAGCACGCGACTGGCACCCAAATGCAGCGCCGGGCTGATCGGCGCCGACTGGCGCACTGCGCCGTCACCGAAATATTCCTCGCCGATTTTCACCGGCGCGAACAACAGCGGAATCGCCGAACTGGCCAAGAGATGATCAACCGACAATTGCGTCGGCACGCCAATGCGGCGGTGCCGCAGCCAGGCGTCGATGGTGCCGCCGCCCTGATAGAACGTCACCGCTTGCCCCGATTCGTAGCCAAACGCGGTCACCGCTACCGCGTGCAATTGCTTGCGCGCGATGGATTCGGCGATGCCGGGCAGGTGCAGTTTTTCCTCGAGCAGCTCGCGCAGCGGCGAACTGTTGAGCAACGCCGCCGGCATCTGCCGACCGAGGCCGAGCAGGCTGTGGCTGACAAAACGGCTGGCCTGATGGATCACGCCCGGCCAGTCGCTGCGCAACACGCGGTGGCTGCGAAAGCCCTGCCAGAACTGGGTCAGGCGTTCGATGGCAGCGCGAAAATCCATGGCACCACTGGCCAGGCTGACCGCATTGATCGCCCCGGCCGAGGTGCCGACGATCACCGGAAACGGATTGTCCGCACCGACCGGCAGCAACTCGGCAATCGCCGCCAGCACCCCGACCTGATAAGCCGCCCGGGCCCCGCCGCCGGAAAGAATCAAACCTGTGACCGGTTCAGCAGGACTCATCGCAACACTCCACGGTGCTTGTCAGATCGGCTAATCAACGACGCTTGGGATAAAGTTTCGGCTCACCCGGCGGGCGACTCTTGAAGCGCCGATGCGCCCATAGATATTGCTCGGGGCAGGCACGCAAAGCACTCTCGACCCACTGATTGATGCGGATGCAATCGGCCTCCTCGCTTTCGCCGGGGAAGTCTTCCAGCGGCGGATGAATCACCAGGCGATAACCACTACCGTCGGCCAGACGTTCCTGAGTGAACGGCACCACCAGCGCTTTGCCCAGCCGTGCAAACTTGGTCGTCGCAGTGACGGTGGCGGCCTGAATGCCGAACAGCGGCACGAAGATGCTCTGCTTGGCGCCGTAATCCTGATCCGGCGCATACCAGATCGCCCGTCCCGAGCGCAGCAGTTTGAGCATGCCGCGCACGTCATCGCGCTCCACCGCCAGCGAATCGAGATTGTGCCGCTCGCGGCCACGGCGCTGGACGAAGTCGAACAAGGGGTTTTTGTGTTCGCGGTACATGCCGTCGATGGTGTGCTGCTGGCCGAGCAGCGCCGCACCGATTTCCAGTGTGGTGAAATGCGCGGCCATGAGAATCACGCCTTTGCCTTCGCGCTGGGCTTTCTGCAGATGTTCAAGGCCTTCGACGTGGGCCAGTTTCGCCAGACGCTCGCGCGACCACCACCAGCTCATCGCCATCTCGAAGAAGGCGATGCCGGTGGAGGCGAAGTTTTCCTTGAGCAGGCGTTTGCGCTCAGCGGCGGATTTTTCCGGGAAGCACAACTCAAGATTGCGCCGGGCGATGGTTCGCCGGTCGCTGGCGACGCGATACATCAACGCGCCCAAAACTCGACCGATGGTCAGCAGCGCCGGATACGGCAACTGCACGATCAGCCACAAAAGCCCCAGGCCGCACCAGAGCGGCCAGAAGCGCGGAGCAAGATATGCTTTTCGAAAACGCGGGCGATCCATTAAAGCTTCCGTAAATACAGTGGCCGCGCATTCTACATCGTTCGACCCGGCTTGCGGCTCGCGGGCGTTCTCGTTATAAGTCTCGGCACTTTTAGTGACAAGCCGTTGTATGCCGACATGAGCCAAACCGACCCGTTAGACCAAGATCCCGTATTCCAGCTCAAGGGCAGCATGCTGGCCATCACTGTGCTGGAACTGGCCCGTAACGACCTCGAAAGCCTCGATCGGCAATTGGCCGCCAAAGTCGCCCAGGCGCCGAATTTTTTCAGCAATGCACCGCTGGTTCTGGCGCTGGACAAACTACCGCCGAATCAGGGCGCGGTTGACCTGCCGGGGCTGATGCGCGTCTGCCGTCAGCACGGTCTGCGTACCCTGGCCATTCGTGCCAGCCGCATCGAAGACATCGCCGCCGCCATCGCCATCGACATCCCCGTGCTACCGCCCTCCGGCGCCCGCGAGCGTCCGCTGGAGACGCCGGAAGCCGAAGTCAAAAAGAAGCCGGAAAAGCCGCCTGAGCCGACCGTCAAACCGACCCGCGTAATCACCACGCCAGTACGTGGTGGCCAGCAGATATATGCCCAGGGTGGCGATCTGGTCGTGGTCTCATCGGTCAGTCCGGGGGCGGAACTTCTCGCCGATGGCAACATCCATGTATACGGCCCGATGCGCGGCCGTGCGCTGGCCGGCGTCAAAGGTGACACCAAGGCACGGATTTTCTGTCAGCAATTGAGCGCTGAACTGATCTCCATCGCCGGTCATTACAAGGTCTCCGAGGATTTGCGTCGTGATCCGATGTGGGGCTCGGGCGTCCAGGTCAGCCTGTCAGGCGACGTGTTGAACATCATTCGGCTTTAACGGATACTGCCGCATTTTCCAAGCATCTCTAAAACGTAGCGAAAACGGCTCAAACGAAGTAGGAAAAAGGCCCAAAGCCAAATTCCAGCCAAGGCTGTCCGACTGCAGTAGTTTTCAAGAGATGTTTTTCAGGGGCTGAACAGTCCTTCTTCCTTAGGGGTGAAACACCTTGGCCAAGATTCTCGTGGTTACATCCGGCAAGGGTGGTGTGGGTAAGACCACCACCAGCGCCGCTATCGGTACCGGTCTCGCTCTGCGCGGCCACAAAACAGTGATCGTCGACTTCGACGTGGGCTTGCGTAACCTCGACCTGATCATGGGTTGCGAGCGCCGCGTGGTGTATGACTTCGTCAACGTGGTAAACGGCGAAGCCAACCTGCAACAGGCACTGATCAAAGACAAGCGCCTGGAAAACCTGTACGTACTGGCGGCCAGCCAGACCCGCGACAAAGACGCGCTGACCGTCGAAGGCGTGGAAAAAGTCCTGATGGAGCTCAAGGAACAATTCGAGTTCGTCGTCTGCGATTCCCCGGCGGGCATCGAGAAAGGTGCGCACCTGGCCATGTATTTCGCCGATGAAGCGATCGTCGTGACCAACCCGGAAGTCTCCTCGGTACGTGACTCGGACCGCATGCTCGGCCTGCTGGCGAGCAAATCGCGCCGCGCCGAACGTGGCGAAGAGCCGATCAAGGAACACCTGCTGATCACCCGCTACCACCCGGAGCGTGTCGAGAAGGGCGAGATGCTTGGCGTTGAAGACGTCAAGGAGATCCTCTCGGTGACCCTGCTCGGCGTCATCCCGGAATCCCAGGCGGTACTCAAGGCTTCCAACCAGGGCGTGCCAGTGATTCTCGACGACCAGAGCGATGCCGGTCAGGCTTACAGCGATACCGTCGACCGCCTGCTGGGCAAAGAAAAAACCCACCGATTCCTCGAAGTCGAGAAGAAGGGATTCTTCGAGCGCCTGTTTGGAGGTAGGTAATGAACCTTTTTGACTTCTTTCGTGCCAACAAAAAGCCAAGTACCGCCTCGGTAGCGAAAGAGCGTCTACAGATCATCGTGGCGCATGAGCGCGGCCAGCGCAGCACGCCGGATTACCTGCCAGCCTTGCAGAAGGAACTGGTCGACGTGATCCGCAAGTACGTCAACATCGGCAACGACGACGTACATGTTGCACTGGAAAGCCAGGGCAGTTGCTCGATTCTGGAACTCAACATCACCCTGCCCGATCGCTGAGTCGATTTGGCAGTCGCTACGGCGGCTCGGGCTGTTGATGCTCGTGTAGGAGCTGCCGAAGGCTGCGATCTTTTGATCTTCAAAGTCAAAAGATCGCAGCCTTCGGCAGCTCCTACAGAGTTATCAGCAGTCCCGAGCCGCCGTTGGCATTTGTTACGAGGCTGTTTTAATGCCGCTGTCCAACATCCGCATCATCCACGAGGACGCCGCCGTACTGGTGGTCGACAAACCGACCCTGCTGCTCTCGGTGCCCGGTCGCGCTGACGACAACAAGGATTGTCTGATCACCCGCCTGCAGGATAACGGCTACCCGGAAGCGCGCATCGTTCATCGCCTGGACTGGGAAACCTCCGGGATCATCCTGCTGGCCCGTGACGCCGACACTCATCGCGAACTGTCGCGGCAGTTTCACGATCGCGAAACCGAAAAGGCCTACACCGCTTTGGCCTGGGGTCAGCCGGAGCTGGACAGCGGCAGCATCGATCTGCCCCTGCGCTACGACCCACCGACCAAGCCACGGCATGTCGTCGATCACGAATTCGGCAAACACGCGCTGACCTTCTGGAAGGTGCTGGAACGTTGCGGCGACTGGTGCCGTGTCGAACTGACACCGATTACCGGCCGCTCGCATCAACTGCGCGTGCACATGTTGTCGATCGGCCATCCGCTGCTCGGTGACGGACTCTACGCCCACGAGCAAGCGCTGGCGGCCTGGCCGCGTCTGTGCCTGCACGCGAGCATGCTCAGCTTCACTCATCCGCAGACCGGCGAGCGCCTGCGCTTCGAGTGCCCGGCTCCGTTCTGAACTGCGTGAATACTTTAAAAGCCCTTCGCAATGAAGGGCTTTTTTTGTCCTGCCAGAATTCCACCGGCAATAGATTGACGTAAAGAACTGTCATAAAATTGTAATCAAATATAAAATCATGGCACTTCGATATCAGGCAGGAGGCCTTTCCCGTGTTCTGCAGCAAAACACTTCAATCCGAATACCCGATCGTCTACGCATTCGGTAACACGACCCTGCACTTGAGCGAAGCACCCAGCATCCAGGCACGCCAGGCCCTGGAGCAGCTCATTAAAAAACGCCGCGCGCACAAACTGACCCGAGCCAGCGCACCGTTATCGTCCTGTGAAACACCACTATTTGCCAAGGTCCAGCCATTGGACACGTTCAAGGCAAAGGTGCGGGTGAGCCTGAACAAACCGCAACGCAACGGGCGCTTCGACTGGCCTCTCGAAGAGCTGATGAATTCCCTCGAAGCTCAGCGCCGGGGCGTGGAGATGCCTCCACTGAAGGGCTATGGCTATACCCGCAGCAGACTCGGCCTGACCGAGGAGTTCTTCCTGCTGACTCACCTGCTCGAAGGCCATATTGATGGGGCCGAGTGCATCAGACGCAATCCCGAAAACATCGAAGCCTTTATCCTCGACGCGTTTCAACTGCTCAGCTCGCTCGCCAGCAAGAACATCACTCACATGGATTTCTGGGTGGGCAACATCATGGTGCCCGAGCAAACGCAAAGGCCGCTCAAAGCCATCGACTTTGAAAACTGCTTCGCAGGCCCGACCGCGCACGCAAGTGAAACACTCGGTTTTCAACTCGGCTTCTTCTATCGTCGGGATATCTACAAATTCATCACCGAAGCCGCCTACGATCGCCTGGTAGATCAATACCTCAGTGCACTGCCTGGCTTATCGAGAGACAGGTTCGAGGCTGTCTATCAGTTGAGCAAACATGAATACGTCGGTCGCAAGCAACGCCGTGAAGTGTTCCTCTCTGGCAGATTGATCACCGGTTGACGCCCTCCCTGGCAACACTTTGAAGCAAGTGTCCGGCCTGCAAATCAGCGGAGCAATACGGTAAACTCGCGCCCCCCGCCGTATGGAGCCGCTTATGCGCGAAGCCTTCCCCCCCCTGGAAAAAGTACCGCACCAGCTGCTCTACCTGATCTATGGCGACAAAGACGTTTATCGGCGCGAGGCTAAATTCAGCATCCTCACCGCCCTGGCACAACTGCAGCCAGGTGAATCGTTGTGCATCCGAGTGCTGACCGATCGTCCGCAGGACTATGCCGGCTGGCCGGTTGATACCGTCCCTTTGAGCGAGCAGACCCTGATCCAGTGGCAGGGCGAGAACGGCTACCACCACCGCCGCAAAGCGTGCGCCATTGCACTGGGCCTGACGCTTGCCGAAAAAACCCTGTTTGTCGACACCGATACGCTGTTTCTCGGTTCGCCGCACCGGCTGTTCAGCATGATCACGCCCGGCCGTTACGTGATGGACCGCTTCGAATATGACTGGAGTTACGTCTGTAACCGGGCGGACTACGAAAAACTCGCGCGCTGCCTGCAAGTCCACGGGATCTCGTCGACGAACAGCTTCAAGCTCTACAACAGCGGCTTGTGCGGCGTCACCGATGGCGATGCAGCGCTGCTGGAGAAATCGGTCCGGCTGATCGATGAGTGGACGCAGGGTTCGTTCGACATCCATACGATCGAACAGATTGCACTGTCTTTTGCCATGCGCGACCAGCCGATCCAGGAAGCGAAGAAATTCATCTATCACTACTTCGCCGACAAGAACTTCTTCCACGCCATGCAGAAACATTTTTTCGCCCGTTACGGCGAGGCCTTCCACCCCGAACTGCCAGAGCTGTGCAACGAGGTTCCGCGCAGCAAACCCGTTCCCTCAACCTGGGAGCGCCTGCGCATCAAGTGGAAGCTGCGCAAAAAGCGCGGCGGCATGAAGAAAGTCGGCCGGGCGTTGCTGTTCGGCAGTGCTGCACCTGCCCACCCGTATTACGAGATCTGCCGTCACGAATGGTGGGAATCGGCGTCGCGGGAAATCCTGCGTTGGGACAGCGTCACGCAAAAGGCCTTCTTCGGCAGCGGCAAGGGCTGGCCGAAGCACCTGCCGAAACCCGCCAGAAAGGATGATCAACAAGCCATCATTGCCTACCTGCGCAAGCGCATCGATCAGCACTCCTGAGCGTGCTTGCGCAAACCACTTGCCCAATGGCGCCGAGTGATGCGTTAAACTGCCGCCGATTGCTGTCTGGAGTTTCTTATGCGCGCAGAGTTGAACCAGGGCCTGATCGACTTTCTCAAGGCCTCCCCTACCCCGTTCCACGCCACCGCCAGCCTCGTTCAGCGTCTGGAGGCCGCCGGTTATGTGCGCCTCGACGAGCGCGAGCCATGGTCCACCGAGGCCAACGGCCGCTATTACGTTACCCGTAACGACTCCTCGATCGTCGCGATCAAAATGGGCCGCAACTCGCCACTGCACGACGGTATCCGTCTGGTCGGCGCTCACACC
The DNA here is from genome assembly GCF_030687105.1 of Pseudomonas sp. FP1762. Classification (NCBI taxonomy): domain Bacteria; kingdom Pseudomonadati; phylum Pseudomonadota; class Gammaproteobacteria; order Pseudomonadales; family Pseudomonadaceae; genus Pseudomonas; species Pseudomonas sp. FP1762. Next base: position 1,845,249 of record NZ_CP117458.1, on the reverse strand, counting down.
GACAGCCCGTGTCTGCGGGTCAAGCCGCAACCGGAACTGCAACGTCAGGGCTTCTGGCAACTGGGCGTCGAAGTCTACGGCGGCGCGCTGCTGGCGCCATGGTTCGACCGCGATCTGTCGCTGGCCGGCCGCGTGACCTTCCGCCGTGACGGCAAGGTCGAGAGTCAGTTGATCGACTTCAAGGCACCCATCGCGATCATTCCCAACCTGGCCATTCACCTCAACCGTGAAGCCAACCAGGGCTGGGCGATCAACGCGCAGACCGAACTACCGCCTATCCTGGCGCAATTCGCCGGTGACGAGCGCGTCGATTTCCGCGCCGTGCTCACCGATCAACTGGCTCGCGAACACGGCCTGAATGCCGACGTGGTGCTGGATTACGAGCTGAGTTTCTACGACACGCAAAGCGCTGCGGTGATCGGCCTGAACGGCGATTTCATTGCCGGTGCGCGTCTGGACAACCTGCTGTCGTGCTACGCCGGCCTGCAAGCGTTGCTCACCGCCGAAACCGACGAGACCTGCGTGCTGGTCTGTAACGACCACGAAGAAGTCGGCTCGTGCTCGGCGTGCGGTGCCGACGGCCCGATGCTCGAACAGACTCTGCGCCGCCTGCTGCCAGAAGGCGACGAGTTCGTCCGCACGATTCAGAAATCCCTGCTGGTCTCCGCCGACAACGCCCACGGCGTGCATCCCAACTATGCAGACAAGCACGACGCCAATCACGGCCCGAAACTCAACGCCGGCCCGGTGATCAAGGTCAACAGCAACCAGCGCTACGCCACCAATAGCGAAACTGCCGGTTTCTTCCGCCATCTGTGCATGGCCGAAGAAGTCCCGGTGCAAAGCTTCGTGGTGCGCAGCGACATGGGCTGCGGCTCGACGATTGGCCCGATCACCGCCAGCCATCTGGGCGTGCGCACCGTCGACATCGGCCTGCCGACCTTCGCCATGCATTCGATTCGCGAACTGTGCGGCAGCCATGACCTGGCGCATCTGGTCAAAGTGCTGAGCGCGTTTTATGCCAGTCGCGAATTGCCATAAAGGCTGAAAAGCTTCGCGAGCAGGCTCGCTCCCACAATTGAACTGCATTTCATTGTGGGAGCCAGTCACTCCCCTTGGAATGCAAATCAACCTGTGGGAGCGAGCTTGCTCGCGAAATCGCCTGTGCAGACAGCAGAATCCTCCCGGCCTGATGCATTCCTGAGCCACATCACACCCCGCCTCGAAAACCCGCCTAGACTGCAAACATCCCCCACAGACAAGGCAGTCTTCATGATCTCGATGTCCTCCTTCCACGCCATGCTCATTCCCATCCTCAGCGGAATGATCCTGCTGGCCATCGGCTTCAACTTCCGCGACAAGAACGCCGGGGTGTTCGCCATGTGGATCGGCATGCTGATGATCCTCGCCACGGTGGTCTACAAGATCCTCGCCAAACTCAACGAATGACCGCGCCCGGCTCGCATTGAGCCAAAGGGCCTCGTACACTCCAGCGCATCCGCCTATCGCGAGGTTGTCTTCTGGTGTTCGCTCGTCTTTTTGCTTTGCCCGGTCTGCTGCTTGTCTGCCTGATGACGCTGCTGCCGCTGGCGCCCGCCCAAGCGGTCGGTCTGCCCGGCCTGCTCAACACTTCCAAACCGCAGCCTGAAGCCGTGGAACCCCTCGGCCAGTCACTGGACGAAGTGATCAAGTCGCTGGAAAACGACAAGCAACGCGCGCAGTTGCTCAGCGATCTGAAGAAGCTGCGCGACGCTACGAAGAAAGCTCAAGCCACCCCGGAAGAAGGCGTGCTGGGCCTGATCGGCGGCACCCTCGCCAGCTTCGAAAAACAGTTTTCCGGCGCCGACAGCCCGCTCACCCGCTGGTCCAACGAATTCGATCTGGCCAAGGACGAACTGACCAGCAAGCTGCTGCCGGCCAATGAATGGCTGCCGATCATCTTCGGTTTCGCAGTGATCCTGATGGTCTGGAGCCTGCTCGCCGCCGCGCTGATCTGGCTCAGCCACCGCGTGCGTCTGCGCTTCGGCCTCACCGAAGAACTGCCGCAACACCCCAAGGCCCTCGACATGCTGCGCTTTGCCCTGCGCAAGCTCGGGCCGTGGCTGATCGCATTGGTGATGACGGTGTACATGAGCTACGTGCTGCCGTCTTCGCTGGGCAAAAGCCTGGCGATGGTGCTGGCCTATGCCTTGGTGGTCGGCACCTGTTTCTCGGCGATCTGCGTGATCGCCTTCTCCCTGCTCGACGGCCCGCATCGCCATCGCGCGCTGTACATCCTGCGTCATCAGGCGTTTCGGCCGCTGTGGCTGATCGGCAGCTTCGCCGCGTTCGGTGAAGCGCTGAGCGATCCGCGTCTGGTCGAGAGCCTGGGCGTACATCTGGCGCACACCGCCGCGACCACGGCCAATGTGCTTGCGGCGCTGTCGACCGGCCTGTTCATTCTGCGATTCCGCCGACCGATCGCGCACCTGATCCGCAACCAACCGCTGTCACGCCGCCTGACCCGCCGCGCCCTCAGCGATACCATCGAAATCCTCGGCACTTTCTGGTACGTGCCGGCACTGGTGCTGGTCGGCATCTCTCTGTTCGCCACGTTTGTCTCCGCCGGCGACACCAGCACCGCGCTGCGCCAGTCGCTGATCTGCACGGTGCTGCTGGTGTTGTGCATGGTGATCAACGGCCTCGTGCGCCGCCATTCGCTGAAACCGCAACGCGGGCCGAAACGCCATGCGCTGTATTCGGAGCGACTGAAAAACTTCTTCTACACCCTGACGCATTTGCTGGTGTGGCTGATCTTCATCGAACTGGGCCTGCGCGTCTGGGGCCATTCGCTGATCGCGTTCGCCGAAGGCGATGGCCATGACATCAGCGTCAAACTGTTCAGCCTGATCGGCACGCTGATTTTCTCCTGGCTGATCTGGATCCTCGCCGACACCGCCGTACACCACGCCCTCACCCGCTCGCGCAAAGGCCTGGCGAATGCACGGGCGCAGACGATGATGCCGCTGATCCGCAACGTGCTGTTCGTGGCGATTTTCATCATCGCGCTGATCGTCGCGTTGGCGAACATGGGCATGAACGTCACACCGCTGCTGGCCGGTGCCGGCGTGATCGGTCTGGCCATCGGCTTCGGCGCGCAGTCGCTCGTCGCTGACCTGATCACCGGCCTGTTCATCATCATCGAAGACTCGCTGGCCATCGACGACTACGTCGACGTTGGCGGCCACCTCGGCACCGTCGAAGGCCTGACCATCCGCACCGTACGCCTGCGCGATATCGACGGCATCGTCCACACCATCCCGTTCAGCGAAATCAAAAGCATCAAGAACTACTCGCGGGAATTCGGCTACGCGATCTTCCGCGTCGCCGTGCCATACAACATGGAAATCGACGACGCGATCAAACTGATGCGCGACGTCGGCCAGAAGATGCGCAGCGATCCGTTGCAGCGCCGCAATATTTGGTCGCCGCTGGAGATTCAGGGTGTGGAAAGTTTCGAGTCCGGCAGCGCGATTTTGCGCGCACGGTTCAAGACTGCGCCGATCAAGCAGTGGGAAGTTTCCCGGGCGTTCAATTTGTCGCTGAAAAGGCAACTGGATGAGGCGGGGCTGGATCTGGCGACGCCAAGGATGAGTGTGCAGGTGATTACGCCTGGGGTGGAAATCAAAAAGGAAAGCTGAACAGAGATGGCCCCCTATTGGCAGGTAATACCAATAGGGGGCTAGTTTTATCTGGCTTTGAAACCAGGTTTTCCTTCGGCGGCCCGCCACCTTTTGACTTCCGCCACAATATTTTCCGGACCGCTTTTCCCCGATTCTGGGTAGTAGATCAAATCGGAACCCGCTGGATGTTCGCTCAGTCGTTCAAACTCCATTACAGCTGAGGTTTGCCCCTTCTCAGTCGCGTAATCCGATTGGTATATCTTTTGTACGAAATGCAAGAATTGCTCTTCGGACATTTCATTGATCATTAATTTTTTCATTACTCGCCTCCCTTATGAACTGCCAAATGCTGTTTCGGAGTTAGCAACCGCAGGTTGTCAATATCGTACAACTGCCCACCATCCGATAACGATGAGACGTGGTGCAACTCAAACTTCACTCGTTTACCAACCCGATCGCCCGCTTTCACATACGGTGATCGGCCTTTGCTCATTGCACTGAGACTACCTGGATCAAACGACATCGCCAGTTCCGCATCAGCGCTCACCGCTTTCCAGAAAGTCTCCCTGAATGCCCTGAAATCCTTGAAATTCTTGCCTCGCAATTGATCTGCAATTTTTGAGGGAATTGCCGCCCCCTCACCTTGCGTGGCCGCCTCCAGCCATCCACCCGCAACCGGCGCTCCATGACCACTCGCCACCCCTGGATCATTGCGTCGATCCCGGAACATGACGTACTGCGGTGGCAGGCCCGATTCCGACGGGAAGACCAGAATGAAGTCGTCGAAACGAATGCCGCCCCGCCCTGGGTGAGCGTCGATCCGTCCTTCAATCGGCACGAGGTTGCCGCCGATATATCGAGGTGGGGACGGATTCTCGATGGGGAACAGCGTTGAACTGTCTGCCGGCGTTACTGCGGGAGTCCAGACCGCGGTTGTCGGCGGGATGTCAGTGAGCGTCGCGCTGTAAGTGTTGTTCCCCGCGTTGAAATCAGCTGCAACCACGCGAACGCCGGAAGGCCGTTTTGTCCCCGCTACCGGAACGACAAGCAGTTCGGCGAGAGAGCCCGTCAGCGGCCGGGCGCTCAAACGTACCGGCAGATTCAGTCGTGCTCTTTCGCTTGCCAGCCTGTCCAGATCAGGCAGTTGACCGGGCAGCAGATCTGCCAGTGGGAGGCTGAGCAGAAAGCGTTCAGGCAATTCCCCATTGCCCAACACCGGGGAGTAGACAAACGCACTCACCCCCACCATCAGCCCGGACGCCGCGCCGGCAGCCAGCCCCGATAAACCGGCCATCGCCGCGCGAATCGAAGCGGCAAAACCCGCCATCAGGTTGTCGGCAATCGCGACCGCACCCGCGGACGTCGCAAATACCAGTTGGGCGTGGCTGGTATTGCCCTGAAAGCGCAACAGGCTACTGTGCCCACCGGAGGTGTCCTGCCGGCGCTTTTCCTCAGCAACCCTGCTTGCTTCGGCCTCAGCCTCAAGCGCTGCCTGTTCCTCGGCACGCTTGCGCTCTAGTGCCTCAGCCGCCAGACGGGCCTGTTCCTCTTCGAGCCGCCTGATTTCATCGGCCGCGGCCTGCCGCGCCAGCTCCTCCGCCTGCCGCCGCGCCTGCTCCTGAGCGACGCGGGCCTGTTCCTGTGCAACCTGCCTGGCGTATTCCGCCGCCAACCGCGCCTGCTCCTGAGCGATCCGCTCGGCTTCCTGCGCTTGCACCACGGCAATCATGCCCTTGACCGTGGCCGACTGGCTGTTCAACACGCCAATGCCTTCAACCAGTAACTTGGCGTTGAACAGAGCGCTATAAGCCTGCCGTACGCTGACGCTGGCGCTTCGCCGATTGACTTGCGGTAAGCGGCCTCCGTTGAAAAAGGTTTCAACCTGGGCGTGGCCGAAACGTTCGATGGCCACGTCCTTGGCCACCAAAAGCGCACCAAACTTCCTGGCGATCAGGGAATCCCTGAATTGCATCTCCCGCGCCAGCGCATCCAAAGGCGGCAAGACACTTTGATCACCTGCTGCCCGCGCTTCTGCCAGTTCATTTTCAATGACCTGAGCAATATTCCTGGAAGTATCTTTATAGATACTTTCCATATCGAGTATTTCACCCAACGGCGCAAAGTTAATGCCTGGTCCCGAGCCGTCCCCTGCACCTAAATAATGTAAATATTCATCTTGTTTATCCGGACGCACAACAATCGGCGGAAGCGTTATTCCATTACGCTGCATTTATAAATCCTCCATGGACAATAGTTTTGTCGCACTGACCCGTTACCCTCAAACAGCCAATAACGTGACCGGCACCTGGAGAAATTTATGGAAATAGATGTTGTGCGGTGCGGTACATGGTTATCGCCCGCGTTTTATCTGTCACGCCGGACGAAACTGATAAAGCGGTAGGAGTTTTCGCTGATAACTTATGCTCAAACGTAAATCTGTCGGAGCGCATAGCGCTTTCCGGACCCGATCGCACTTGCGTGCAAAGCCTTTGTCACAGGCAAGGAAGCCAACAACAATAATCAAGGAGAAGCCCATGCAACTGACGCGCATTGCCCAGACCCTTTTGCTCACCCTGGTCGCCAGCCACGCCAGCGCCGAGACGATGGACAGCGCCCGCACACGCATCGCCGAGCAGGCGCAGAAGCTCGAACCGGAGCTGCTGGAAACCCGCCGCGACCTTCACGCTCATCCGGAGCTCGGCAACACCGAAAAACGCACCGCTGAACTGGTCGCCAAACAGCTGCAAGCCATGGGTCTGGAAGTGAAAACCGGCGTCGCCCGCACCGGCGTGGTCGCCATTCTCAAAGGCGCCCTGCCCGGCCCGACCGTGGCCCTGCGCGCCGACATGGACGCGCTGCCGGTCAAGGAAGTCTCCGACTTGCCGTTCGCTTCGAAAGCCAAAGGCACGTATCTGGACAAGGAAGTCGACGTCATGCACGCCTGCGGCCACGACGCCCACACCGCAATCCTGCTCAGCGCAGCGAAAATTCTGACGGGCATGCGCGACACCTTGCCCGGCACCGTGGTGTTCTACTTCCAGCCCGCCGAAGAAGGCCCGAGCGACTTCATTCCCGACGGCAAAAACACCTGGGGCGCGAAGATGATGGTCGAGGAAGGCGTAATGAAATCGCCGAAACCAGACGCGGTGTTCGGGCTGCACGTCTGGGCCGGCGTCCCCGCCGGCCAGATCGCCTACCGCCCCGGCCCGACCCTGGCCAGCTCCGACGACCTGCGCATCAAGATCCACGGCAAACAAACCCACGCCGGCCGCCCCTGGGATGGCATCGACCCAATCACCGTCGGCGCGCAAACCATCGTCGGCCTGCAAACCGTGGTCAGCCGCCGCACCGACATTTCCTCTTACCCGTCGGTGGTCAGCATCGGCACCATCAACGGCGGCACCCGCTACAACATCATCCCCGAATCACTCGACATGACCGGCACCATCCGCTCCTACGACTACGGCATCCGCCAGAAACTGCACAGCGACGTACGCCAGACCATCGAGAAAATCGCCGAAAGCGGCGGCGCCAAAGCCGACGTCACCATCATCGAAAAATACGACCCGACGATTAACAACCCTGCACTAACCGAGAAAATGCTGCCGACATTGAAGTGGGCGGCCAAGGATGATGTGGTGCAGGGACCGCTAGTGGGTGGGGCGGAAGATTTCTCGTTCTTCGCCAAAGAGGCGCCGGGATTGTTTGTGTTTCTCGGGGTTACGCCGCGGGATCAGGACATGAGCAAGGCCGCGCCGAATCACAATCCGGGGTTCTTTGTGGATGAGTCGGCGCTGGTGGTTGGGGTGAGAACATTGGCGTCGTTGGCGACGGATTATCTGTATGGGAATGCGGCGGTGGGCAAGTAGGAAGGGGTGACTGTGGGGGCGCCTTCGCGAGCAGGCTCGCTTCCCACAGAAAAGCGAAAGCAAAAACAAAAGATCGCAGCCTTCGGCAGCTCCTACACACGATGAGCGTTAGCTCGAGCACCGCTTTTGATCTTGATCTCGGAGCCCGTCGGCAGGCTGAGTGGAGGGATTGATCCGGGCGTGGGAGCGCAGCGACCGTACGACGCAGTCGTACACAGCGAGTGTAGGTGCAGCGAAGCAAACCGGAGCCGCTGCGCCAGGATCGATCCCGCAGCGAAGGAACCCCGAGCCCCAGCGAGCGGGCCGAACGTCAGGGCGCAGCCTTTTGGTTACTTTTTGGCGTTTGAAAAAGTGACCCGCCGTAAGGGCGGAACCATAAGAAGCCGTTACCGCAGCAACGGATATTCACCCAACCCCCCAAAACCTGGTTGGCCCAAAGGCCGCCAAGGTCAAAAAAGATCAAACCACATCAACCCCTACGTGAATCGCATCATGCCGCCAAAACTCCAGATCACAATCAATCAGCCGCCCATGCTGATCATAATTGACCCGAGCAATCCTCAATCCCGGACTCCCCACCGACACCCGCAAAGCCGCCGCCGCATCGACAGATAAAGACGTAGGCACAATCTCAAACCGCACCCGCCCATAGTGCAAATCGAAATGCCGCGCATACAACTCAGTGATCGACTGATTCAAATCAAACTCAAGAATCCCCGGAAAAAACTGTGGATTCAGATAGTGCTCCACATACAACACCAGTCGGCCATCAATCCGCCGCGAGCGGCAAATCTGGATCACGCTCGACAACGCCGGCAGCTGCAACCACGCACACACCGCCGCCGAAGCCGGCTGCAACCGCGCCGAAATCACCTCGGTCGACGGCTCACGCCCCTGCGCACTGACCATGGCGTGAAAATGACTGCGCTGCATCAGGTTGTACGCCAGACGCGGCGGCGACACGAACCAGCCGCGCCGCTCCTCACGATAAATCTGCCCTTGCGCCTCCAATTGCAACAGCGCTTCACGCACAGTGATCCGCGTCGTCCCGAACAACTCGCTGAGCTTGCGTTCAGCGGGCAACTTGCTCCCGGCCGTCAGCAAACCATGATCGATCTGCTCCTGCAGCACCTGGCCAATCGCTGTCACCGCTTTCGTTGCCTCATCGCGCATCAACGTTACCTATCTGGACTAGACCAGCACTGTTTCAGGGCAAATCCGGGCGCTGCTCAGAGCGCTTTCGTCTGTTGCAAGCCTAGGCAGTGCAGATGACCGACAGATGACAAAACTACCAACGGTCGTTTTCACGGCTTGCAATACATCGGCCAAGTGCCTTGCTTATCGGGCCTGCGTCATGGTCTACGCTTGTTTGGCAACGGCCAATCCCGGGCGGAGAAAAGATCAGCCATAAGGCCATCGACATCAAAATGTCATCCAGCCCGCCTAAATTGGCTCAGGTATTGCTGACCTAGACCAACCCAACCGCAATCGCAGCGTTGAACACGACCAAGGAGCTTCGGAATGAAACAGCTTTTCCTGGCAACACTGTTAGGCTCGACCATTGCAATGTGCAGCGCCGCCATGGCGGCCGACACCGATCTGAAAACCCTCGAAGCCGCTGCGAAAGCGGAAGGCGCCGTCAATAGCGTCGGCATGCCCGACAACTGGGCCAACTGGAAAGGCACCTGGGATGATCTGGCTGCGAATTACGGCTTGAAACACATCGACACCGATATGAGTTCGGCTCAGGAAATCGCCAAGTTCGCCGCTGAAAAAGACAACGCCACCGCCGATATCGGCGACGTCGGTGCTGCCTTCGGCCCGATCGCGGTCAAGCAAGGCGTGGTGCAACCGTACAAGCCAAGCACTTGGGATCAGATTCCGGACTGGGCCAAGGACAAGGACGGCAACTGGGCACTGGCCTACACCGGCACCATCGCCTTCATCGTCAACAAGAAGCTGCTGAACGGCTCCGACGTGCCGACCAAATGGGCTGACCTGAAAACCGGTAAATACAAAGTCTCCATCGGCGACGTGAGCACTGCTGCCCAGGCCGCCAACGGTGTCCTCGCTGCCGCACTGGCCAATGGCGGTGACGAGAAAAACATCAAGCCTGCACTGCTGTTGTTCGCCGACCTCGCCAAACAGGGTCGTCTGTCGATGGCCAACCCGACCATCGCCACCATGGAAAAAGGCGAGATTGAAGTCGGCGTGGTCTGGGACTTCAATGGCCTGAGCTACAAAGCCAAGATGGCCAACCCGGATGATTACGTAGTGCTGATTCCATCCGACGGCTCGGTGATTTCCGGCTACACCACGATCATCAACAAGTACGCGAAAAACCCCAATGCCGCCAAGCTGACGCGCGAATACATCTTCAGCGACGCCGGCCAGACCAACCTCGCCCGCGGCAACGCCCGGCCGATCCGCGCCGAACACCTGCAACTGCCGGAAGACGTGAAAGCCAAGCTGCTGCCGAACGAGCAATACAAAAACGTTACGCCAGTCAAGGACGCCGACGCGTGGGAAAAGACCTCCAAAGCCCTGCCGCAGCAGTGGAACGAAGAAGTCATCGTAGAAATGAAGTAATCCTTCATCTGTAGGAGCTGCCGAAGGCTGCGATCTTTTGATCTTGCCCTTTAAAAGCAACATCGAAAGATCGCAGCGTCCGGCAGCTCCGACACAGATTGGTTCCAGATTTGTTTTCGGAGTTCTTGCCCCTATGAAGCACACCGTCATCCTTGTCGTGCTCGACGGCCTTAACTACGAGGTTGCGTGTCACGCCATGGGGCATCTGCAGGCTTATGTTGGCGCAGGACGCGCGGCGCTCTATCAACTGGAGTGCGAATTGCCCGCCCTGTCCCGACCGCTTTACGAATGTATCCTCACCGGCGTGCCACCGATCGGCAGCGGCATCGTCCACAACAATGTCTCGCGCTTGTCCAACCAGCGCAGCATCTATCACTACGCCCGCGATGCCGGGCTGAAAACCGCCGCTGCGGCGTATCACTGGGTCAGCGAGTTGTATAACCGCTCACCGTTCGTGGCCGCGCGCGACCGCCACACCGACGATCCGACATTGCCGATCCAGCACGGGCATTTCTACTGGAACGACCATTATCCGGATTCGCACCTGTTCGCCGACGCGGAGAACCTGCGCCTGCGTCATGCGCCGGATTTCCTCCTGATCCACCCGATGAACATCGACGACGCCGGGCACAAGCACGGCCTCGACAGCTCGCAATACCGCAACAGCGCGCGCTCGGCTGACGTCATCCTCGCCGACTATCTGCAGAGCTGGCTCGACGCTGGTTACCAGGTGCTGGTGACCGCCGACCACGGCATGAACAACGATCGTTCGCACAACGGCCTGCTGGCGGAAGAACGTCAGGTGCCGCTGTTCGTCCTCGGCGAGGCGTTCAGCCTCAACCCTGATGTCACACCGAAGCAGACCGAGCTCTGCGGCACGGTTTGCGAGCTGCTCGGCGTGCCCCACGACAAACCTGTGTGCCGGGAGCTGCTCAAGTGAATGCCATGAATCGCGGCAAATGGCTCGCGGCGCTGTGTCTGGTGCCCTTCGCGCTGTTCTTTATCGTTTTCGAAATCGCCCCGCTGGTCTGGGTGATGATCAACAGCCTGGAATCGGAAGAGTCCGGCTGGGGCCTGGCCAATTTCAGCAAGATCTTCGGTTCGAAGTTCTATCGGCAGGCAATCCAGTACAGCCTGGAGATCAGTTTCTGGTCGAGCGTATTCGGCATCATCATCGCCGTGCTTGGTGCGTATTCACTACGCCGCGTCGATTCGAAGCTGCGCAACTTCGTGAATGCCTTCGCCAACATGACCAGCAATTTTGCCGGCGTGCCGCTGGCGTTCGCGTTCATCATCCTGCTCGGTTTCAACGGCAGCATCACCATCATGCTCAAGCAGTCGGGGATCATTCAGGACTTCAACCTGTATTCGAAAACCGGCCTGATCATCCTCTACACCTATTTCCAGATTCCCCTCGGCGTGCTGCTGCTCTATCCGGCTTTCGACGCTCTGCGTGAAGACTGGCGCGAGTCCGCCGCACTGCTCGGCGCCAACGGCTGGCAGTTCTGGCGGCACATCGGCCTGCCGGTGTTGACCCCGGCGTTGCTCGGCACGTTCGTGATCCTGCTGGCCAACGCCCTCGGCGCCTACGCCACGGTTTATGCGCTGACCACCGGCAACTTCAACGTTCTGCCGATCCGTATTGCGGCGATGGTCTCCGGCGACATTTCCCTTGACCCGAACCTGGCCAGCGCGCTGGCGGTGGTGCTCGTGGCGCTGATGACCATTGTCACCGTCGTGCATCAATTGCTGTTGAAGAGGAGCTACCATGTCTCGCGCTGAATCCGGCCCGGCCGGCCTCTACCACCGCGTCGTGGTCTATCTGCTGTTCGCCATCCTGTTGTTGCCGCTGCTGGGCACGCTGGTCTATTCGATCGCCAGCAGTTGGTCGGCAACGATTCTGCCCAGCGGCTTCACCTTCAAGTGGTACATCCAGCTGTGGAGCGATCCGCGCTTTCTCCACGCATTCGGGCAGTCGCTGATCGTCTGCGTCGGCGCGCTGGTGTTATCGGTGGTGTTGATCCTGCCGCTGCTGTTTGTCGTGCATTACTACTTTCCGAAACTCGATGCGCTGATGAACATCCTCATCCTGCTGCCCTTCGCGGTACCGCCGGTGGTGTCCTCGGTGGGGCTGTTGCAGCTCTACGGTTCCGGGCCGATGGCGATGGTCGGCACACCGTGGATTCTGATCGGCTGCTACTTCACCGTGGCGCTGCCGTTCATGTACCGCGCGATCACCAACAACCTGCAAGCGATCAACCTGCGCGACCTGATGGACGCCGCTCAACTGCTTGGCGCCAGCACTTTTCAAGCGGCGTATCTGGTGGTGCTGCCGAACTTGCGCAAAGGCCTGATGGTGGCGCTGCTGCTGTCTTTCTCGTTCCTCTTCGGAGAGTTCGTGTTCGCCAACATCCTCGTCGGCACGCGCTACGAAACCTTGCAGGTGTACCTGAACAACATGCGCAACAGCAGCGGCCACTTCACCAGTGCGCTGGTCATTTCGTATTTCTTTTTCGTGCTGGTCCTGACCTGGATCGCCAACATCTTGAACAAGGACAAAAGCGAATGAGCTACGTCAGCGTCCAACACCTGCAGAAAAGTTATGCCGGCACCACGGTGTTCAGCGACATCGATTGCGAAATCAACAAAGGCGAGTTCGTCACCCTGCTCGGCCCGTCCGGGTGCGGCAAGTCGACTTTGCTGCGTTGCATCGCCGGCCTGACCCCGGTGGATGGCGGCAAGATCCTCCTCGACGGTGTCGACCTCGTGCCGTTGAGCCCACAGAAACGTGGCATCGGTATGGTCTTTCAAAGCTACGCGCTATTCCCCAACATGACCGTCGAACAGAACGTCGCCTTCGGCCTGCGCATGCAAAAGGTCAACGCCGATGACAGCCACAAGCGCGTCTCTGAAGTGTTGAAACTGGTTGAACTGCACGACTTCGCCAGCCGCTATCCGCATCAACTGTCAGGTGGGCAGTGCCAGCGTGTCGCCCTCGCCCGGTCGCTGGTGACCCGCCCGCGCTTGTTGCTGCTGGATGAGCCGCTGTCGGCGCTCGACGCACGGATTCGCAAACACCTGCGCGAACAGATTCGTCAGATCCAGCGCGAACTCGGCCTGACCACGATCTTCGTCACCCACGATCAGGAAGAAGCGCTGACCATGTCGGACCGGATTTTCCTGATGAACCAGGGAAAGATCGTCCAGAGCGGCGACGCCGAAACCCTCTACACCGCTCCGGTCGATGTATTCGCCGCCGGCTTCATCGGCAACTACAACCTGCTCGACGCAGATGCCGCCTCGAAGCTGTTGCAACGGCCGGTCAACCATCGCATCGCCATCCGCCCGGAAGCCATCGAACTGAGCCTTGACGGCGAACTCGACGCGCAGATCCGCAGCCACAGCCTGCTCGGCAACGTCATTCGCTATCGCGTCGAAGCGCGCGGGGTGGAACTGGTGGTCGACGTACTCAACCGCTCCGCCGCCGATCTGCATCCCGACGGACAACGCCTGGCACTTTCCATCGATCCGACGGCCCTGTGTGAGGTAGCCTGATGACTTTGCTGACGTTGAAGAGAGAACTGCACTGATGGCCCTGGCAATTTTTGATCTGGACGAAACGTTGATCCACGGCGACTGCGCCACCCTCTGGAGCGAGCAGATGGGGCGCCTGGGCTGGGTCGATCCCGAGTCGTTCATGCGCAAGAACAACGAACTGATGGACGCCTACAGCCATGGCAAATTACGCATGGAAGATTACATGGCGTTCAGCCTCGAACCGCTGATCGGCCGTACGCCAGAAGAAGTCGAGCACCTGGTCGGGCCGTGGGTTGAAGACTTTATCGAACCGATCATCTTCAGCGACGCGACCAAAACCATCGCCGCGCACCGCAAGGCCGGCGACCGGATTCTGGTGATCTCGGCGTCGGGCACGCACCTGGTCAGACCGATTGCCGATCGACTCGGCATCGACGAGATTCTAGGGATTGAACTGGAAGTCGCGCACGGCGTTTACAGCGGCCATACCGTGGGCACGTTGACCTACCGCGAAGGCAAGATCACTCGCCTGCTGGAATGGCTGGACGCCGAAGAAGAAAACCTAGAGGGCGCGAGTTTCTATTCCGATTCGCGCAATGACTTGCCGCTGCTGTTGAAAGTGGATTTTCCACACGTGGTCAATCCGGATCCGGTGCTGCTTGAGCACGCAGAAAAGGCCGGCTGGCCGATCCACCTCTGGAAATAAAAGCAAAAGATCGCAGCCTTCGGCAGCTCCTACTTTTGGAATGCGTGCCTCTGTAGGAGCTGCCGAAGGCTGCGATCTTTTGACCTTGCTTTGCTGTCAGCTCAAACCCTCATTGATCACCAACACCAACTTGCCCGCCACCGTATTGCTCGCCAGTTGGGCAAACGCTGCTTCGGCATCCTTCACCGCAAAGGCTCTGGCCAATTGCGGACGCAAGCGGCCCTCGGCAAACAGCGGCCACACATGCTGGCCCAGATCACTGAGCAGATCGGCCTTGAATTGATCGCTACGGCTGCGCAACGTCGAACCGAGCAGTTGCACACGCTTGGCCAACACCTGCGCCAGATCCAGTTTCGCCTCGCGCCCGCCCATCAAACCGATCAGCACCCAACGTCCGTCCAGCGCCATCAGCTTGAGGTTCAGCGCCGCATAATTGCCGCCCACCGGGTCGAGAATCACATCGAACGGCCCGAAGTCGCGCAGGCTTTCAATTTCATCGGTGCGCACCACGCCGCCCTGCGCACCCAATGCTTCGCAGTAAGCCAGGCGTTCGGCGGAACCGACGCTGACCCAGCAAGGGTTACCGAAGGCTTTGCACAGCTGAATGGCGGCTGAACCGATTCCACTTGCGCCGGCGTGCAGGAGAATTTTCTCACCGGGTTTCAGCGCTGCAAGTTGAAACACATTCAGCCAGACGGTGGCGTACACCTCGGGCAATGCCGCCGCCTCGATCAGCGAAACACCTTCGGGCACGGGCAGCACATGCCGTCCGTCGACGACCACCTCTTCAGCCATGCCGCCCCCGGCCAACAAGGCGCAAACCCGGTCGCCAACCTGCCAGGACGAGCCCGCGCCGACCTCGCTGATCACCCCGGAGCACTCAAGACCAAGCACTTGGCTGGCCCCGGGTGGTGGCGGATAAAGCCCTGCTTTCTGTAATAAATCGGCGCGATTGAGGCCGGCTGCCGCCACCCGGATGCGGACTTGTCCTACATCGCACGTCGGACTCGGCTCTTCAACCCATGCCACTTGACCTTCAACGCCTTGCAATGCCTTCACACTGCCTCCATAGTGAGTCTGGACTGAGCCCGAAGCTGTAGCGCCGGGCTTTTTGCATTATGCGACCGGCTCTCAAAGAACCGGCGACTTCAAAGACGGCCTAATATGCGTTATCAATTGTCCCCGCGTCGAATCAGCATGAAGCATCTGCTCCCCAGCACCGCCCTCGCTCTTTTCATCGGTATCGGCCTGTTGCCGGTGTCGGGCACCACATTCGCAGCCAACAGCTGGGACAAGTTGCAGCCTGATCGCGATGAAGTCATCGCCAGCCTGAACGTCGTCGAGTTGCTCAAGCGTCACCACTACAGCAAGCCGCCGCTCGATGATGCGCGCTCGGTGATCATCTACGACAGCTACATCAAGCTGCTCGACCCGTCGCGCAGCTATTTCATGGCCAGCGACATCGCCGAATTCGACAAGTGGAAGACCCAGTTCGACGACTTCCTCAAAAGCGGCGACCTCAACGCCGGGTTCACCATCTACAAGCGCTATCTGGACCGCGTCAAAGCGCGTCTGGACTTCGCCCTTGCCGAGCTGAACAAAGGCGTCGACAAGATGGACTTCAACACCAAGGAGACCTTGCTGATCGATCGCAAGGACGCGCCTTGGCTCAAGTCCACCGCGGAACTCGACGACCTCTGGCGCAAACGCGTCAAGGACGAAGTGCTGCGCCAGAAGATCGCCGGCAAAGACCCGAAGCAGATCCAGGAAACCCTGACCAAGCGCTACAAGAATCAGCTGGCGCGCCTCGACCAGACCCGTGCCGAGGACATTTTCCAGGCGTACATCAACACCTTCGCCATGTCCTACGACCCGCACACCAACTATCTGTCGCCGGATAACGCGGAAAACTTCGACATCAACATGAGTCTGTCCCTTGAGGGCATCGGTGCCGTGTTGCAGAGCGACAATGATCAAGTGAAGGTCGTGCGTCTGGTGCCGGCTGGCCCGGCGGACAAGACCAAGCAAGTCGCTCCGGCCGACAAGATCATCGGCGTTGCCCAGGGCAACAAGGAAATGGTCGACGTGGTCGGCTGGCGTCTGGACGAAGTGGTCAAATTGATTCGCGGTCCTAAAGGCACCGTGGTGCGTCTGGAAGTCATTCCGGCGAGCAATGCGCCGAACGACCAGACCACCAAGATCGTGCCGATCACCCGTGAAGCGGTGAAGCTCGAAGATCAGGCCGTGAAGAAGTCGATTCTCAGCCTGAAACAGGACGGCAAGGACTACAAACTTGGCGTGATCGAGATCCCGGCCTTCTACCTCGACTTCAAGGCATTCCGTGCCGGCGATCCGGACTACAAGAGCACCACTCGCGACGTCAAGAAGCTGCTCACCGAGCTGCAGAAGGACAAAGTCGACGGCGTGGTCATCGACCTGCGCAACAACGGCGGCGGCTCCCTGCAGGAAGCCACCGAGCTGACCAGCCTGTTCATCGACAAAGGTCCGACCGTACTCGTGCGTAACGCCGACGGCCGTGTCGACGTGCTCGAAGATGAAAACCCGGGCGCGTTCTACAAAGGCCCGATGGCGCTGTTGGTCAACCGCCTGTCCGCCTCGGCCTCGGAGATCTTCGCCGGCGCCATGCAGGACTACCATCGCGCATTGATCATCGGCGGCCAGACTTTCGGTAAAGGCACTGTGCAAACCATTCAGCCGCTGAACCACGGCGAACTGAAACTGACCCTGGCCAAGTTCTACCGTGTCTCCGGGCAGAGCACCCAGCATCAGGGTGTACTGCCGGACATCGACTACCCGTCGCTGATCGACACCAAGGAAATCGGCGAAAGTGCCCTGCCGGAAGCCATGCCGTGGGACACCATTCGCGCGGCGATCAAGCCGGCGGCCGATCCGTTCAAGCCGTTCCTCGCCCAGTTGAAGTCCGAACATGACTCGCGCACCAACAAGGATGCCGAGTTCGTGTTCATCCGCGACAAGCTGGCCCTGGCGCAGAAACTGATGGAAGAAAAAACCGTCAGCCTCAACGAAGCCGATCGTCGTGCCCAGCACGCCGACATCGACGCCAAGCAACTGGCGATGGAGAACATCCGTCGCAAGGCCAAAGGCGAAGAACCGCTCAAAGAGCTGAAGAAAGAAGACGAAGACGCACTGGCCGCTGCCGAGCCGGACAAGGTCAAACCGGAAGACGATGCCTACCTGAGCGAAACCGGGCGCGTACTGCTGGATTACCTGAAACTGAGCAATCAGGTGGCCAAGAAGTAAGTGATGGCAATTTAGTGCTGGCGATCCACGGATCGTCATCAAACAGTCATCATTCTGTCGTGCAATAAAGGACCGGGAGCAAGCGCTCCCGGTCCTTTTTTTTATCGCCAGAGACTGCCATGACCACGACCGAACAGCTGAGCGCCTTGAGCTCGATCCTGACTCAAAGCGGTTTGCACAGTCTGTTCCAGCCGATCATCTGTCTCTCCGAACGCCGCATTCTCGGTTACGAAGCCCTCACCCGTGGGCCGTCCAACAGCCCTCTTCACTCGCCGATTGCCCTGTTCGCCGTTGCACGTCAGGCCGGTCGGTTGAGCGAACTGGAAATCGCCTGCCGGCAAAGCGCCTGTCGCCGATTCAATGAACAGCAGTTGCCGGGCAAACTGTTCCTCAACGTTTCGCCGGAATCCTTGCTCGAGGCCGCGCACCAACCCGGACGAACGTTGCAACTGTTGCAGGACTTGGGCATTGCGCCGAGCCAGGTGGTGATCGAGCTCACCGAGCAGACGCCGATCGATGACTTCCAGTTGCTGCAAACCGCCCTGCATCACTACCGGGCGATGGGTTTTTCCATTGCGCTGGACGACTTGGGCGCGGGGTATTCGAGCCTGCGCCTGTGGTCGGAATTGCGTCCGGATTACGTGAAGATCGACCGGCACTTCATTGATGGCATTCATCAGGATGCGTTGAAAAGAGAGTTTGTCGGTTCGATTCTGCAAATCGCCAAAGCCTCGCGCGCGCAAGTCATCGCCGAGGGCATCGAGCTACCGGAAGAACTCGCGGTGCTGACTGAAATGGGCGTCGACCTGGTGCAAGGCTACCTGCTCGGCCGCCCTCAGGAACATCCGTCCCGCGACGCTCGCGCGTTGATGCCCAAACACGACAGCAGCGCCGTCGCGCTGAATGACGAAGGCAGCGACCTCAGCGCCCTGCTCAACGACCAGCCCGCCGTGCAACGCGATACGCCCACCGCGACGGTACTGGAAGCCTTTCGCCGCCAGGCCAACCTCAATTCGCTCGCGGTGCTCGACGAACAAGGCCAGCCCTGCGGCATCGTCCATCGCCACTCGCTGTCGGACGCACTGCTCAAACCGTTTGCCACCGATCTTTTCGCGCGCAAACCGATCAGCCGCCTGATGAACGATGATTTCCTCGCCGTGGAAATCAGCCAGTCGCTGCAGCAAGTCAGCCGCCTGATCACCAGCCGCGCACGCCAGCGCATCGAAGAAGACTTCATCATCACCCTCAACGGCGGTTATCTAGGCCTCGGCCGAGTGATCGACGTGCTGAAACTGATCACCGAACTGAAAATCCAGCAGGCGCGCTACGCCAATCCCCTCACCCTGCTGCCGGGCAACGTACCGATCCAGCAGTGCCTCACCCGCCTGCTGCAACAGGCCCGCGAATCGATCATCTGCTACGTCGACATTGACAGCTTCAAACCCTTCAACGACATCTACGGCTACGGTCGCGGCGACGAAGTCCTGCTCTGCCTCGCGCAATGCCTCAACGAACGCATCGACCCCACCCGCGACTTTGTCGGTCACATCGGCGGCGACGACTTCCTCCTCGTCCTCGGCCCCGAAGACTGGCGCAAACGCCTCAACCAACTGCTCGACGATTTCCAAAGCCAATGCCGCCGGTTCTATCGGCCCGAGCATCTGGAAGCCGGTTGTTTTGTAGCGCCAAACCGACAGGGTGTGCGGCAAGAATTTGCGTTGTTGTCGTTATCGATCGGGGTGGTGCATCTGCGACCTGAGGCTTGTGCAGCGCTTGATGCCAGCCAGCTTGCGGAGATGGCTTCGCAGGCTAAGCATCATGCGAAGGGGGTTGTGGGGTTTAGTGTGTACGTGATTGATAGTTTCGTCGCTGCCGAGCTACTTCCGTCATAGCTTACGGACCAACGTCAACTTGGCTTTTAGTTTACCAAGTTGATCTATCCTCATTAGTTGCCATCAATAGATCCTCTTTCCAAATTTCCTGCGCCAGTCGAAAGACATCTTGAAAAAAGCAACGGGGATTTTCTAATGAGTACCATTCCTCACGCGGCCAACTGTTTGTCTCGCATTCATCAATTTCGAATACAGCTTGAAAATCGAAGCTTGAATCCTTAAGCACTGCTTCCAGATTTTCAATGAGAACCAGTTTATGCCTAAAGGAGAGATAGGGCTGATTTAAGCAATATTTCGTTATTAGCACGCTTCTATCAGCTCGATCATTCGGATCATATATCTCGAGCTCCACACCCTTGGTTTCCTCTCTATCATAAACATCAAATACACCAACGAACCACATCAAATCAGGTTCAAAAGGCTCATTTAAAAATGGGTCTTTAAGCATCATTTGCCCTCCGACGGGAAGCCCGTAAAAGGCTTCTGTGTATTGTCTTTGTCGAACTTAACCTCAAACCAATTCATATCCTCATTCAGCCGAGGATTTTGTGCATCTTTTTTATTAGGCCTGTAGCCGCGCCCAGCTCCAGGCAGTTCCAATCGAACTATAGGATTTTTCTTTTGATCCTTCCCTGTATGCTTAATCAATCCGTTTTCATCCTTCGTCATCGCTTTATTCAAGGCCCCCAGATGCATACGCCAACTATGAAACTGAGAGCTTGGATTACCTTTGGCATTTTTAGGAACCTCGCCAGTATGAGGATCCGCGCCATTTATCGCTCGCTGCTTGAGAGCCGGGCCAGTAATTTCCGAACTATGTTTTTTCACAGTGTGCATGTCATAAAGTTCTTCATACTCACTCACACGCCGTTTCGCATTCTCCTCAGCCACTTCATCAATCCTCGCCCGTCGTTCCTGCGCCGTCATCTTTGGCAGCGGGGGCGCTCCCTCTTCGACGACCACGCGACCAGCCTCGTATCGCATCGGACGTCGTGGCGCTGACGGTGGACAAATGCAACTCAACCCCAACGGATCCACCCACCCCGTCGGATTCGGCACGTATTGGTACTGATTCAACCCACCCGCCAGCTTCACCGGGTCCGGCGTTAAATACCGCCCTAGCCTCGGGTCGTAATACCGATGCCGGTTGTAATGCAGCCCACTTTCAACATCGAAATACTGCCCCTGAAAGCGCAGCGGTTGATCCAGGTAGTCTTCGCCGGCGAGGGTGACGGCGGCGACTTTGCCGTAGGCGTCGTATTGCGCGGACCAGACGATTTCGCCGCTGTAGTCGGTGAGTTCCTGCGGGGTGCCGAGGTGGTCGAGTTGGTAGTAGAACGGGCAGGCTTTTTTCGGGCCTTTGCCGTCGAGCATCGCCAGTGGGCGGAAGGTGCCGGGTTCGTAGAGGAAGCTGCGGTATTGCGTGGCGCTGCTTTCGGCGACGAGGTGTTCGCCTTGCCAGAAGAACTCGGTGATGGCGCCGTCGACGGTTTTGCGGATACGGCGGCCGAAGGCGTCGTATTGATAAGTGGCGGTCTGGCCGTCGGGGCGGGTCAGGCCGATCAGGCGGTGCTGGCAGTCGTAGCGGTATTCGGTGACCAGGGTCTGGCCGTGGCCTCGGCGTTCGCGGATCAGGTTGCCGAAGGCGTCGTAGTCGTAATGGCGGTCGCCTTGCATCAGCAGGCGGTTGCCCTTGATCTGCGCGGGACCGGGGCGGTCCTGCATCAGCAGGTTGCCCGCCGGGTCGTGGGCGAAGGATTCGGGCAGTTCGTCGCGCGAGTGACGTACGCGGATCAACCGGTCGAGGGCGTCGTAGCCGTAGGTGCGCTGGCCGTGGCGGCTGTCGGCGATGTGCTCGAGATTGCCGTTGGCGCTGTAGGCATAATCGCGGCGGTACAGCGAAGCGTGGCGATGGCCTACAGCGTGGGCGAGCAAGCGGCCCTGATCGTCGTAGGAGTATTCGCTGAGCAGCAAACCTTGCTGGCGTTGCTGTTCGCGACCGGACTGATACACATGCCGGGTCAGCGGCGTGCCGTTGAGGTCGATGGCTGACAGCGCACCGCCCTTGGCGTAGTGATAATCGAGCTTGCTGTTGTCCGGCAGACGCAGGCGTTTGAGCTGACCGCAGGCGTCATAGGCGTAGCGCAAGGTGCCCCAGCCCTGATGCTCGGTGATCAGCCGGTCCTGACGGTCATACTCGAAGGCCAGCGGATGGTTTTGCCCGTCATCAACGGCAACCAAGCGCCCGAGGCGATCATAGTCGTAGCGGACTTTGAGCCCATCGGGCAGGGTTTTGACCAGCAAACGCCCGGCCTTGTCGCGCTCATAGTGGGTGACCAGACTGGGGCCGAAATCACCAAACTCGGTCTTCTCCAGCAAATGACCATTGAGGTCGTAGACGTAAGCCGTGCGCCGCCCATCAAACCCGGTTTCCTGTCGGATCAATCCGGTCGGCGTGTAATCCAGTCGGTATTTTTCGCCCGATTCGTTTTCAATTTCGGTCAGCAACAGCCGCGCATGGTCATAGCGGTACTGCACGCGGGTGCCGTCGGGGTTGATCCGCCGCGAGACCAGATGCAGGTCGTCGTCATATTCGTAGCGGGTGATGCGCCCGAGCTCGTCGCGCTCAGCGGTGATCTGGCCGTAGGCGCCGTAGCTGTAGGCGCGCGTGCTTCCCGTAGGAGAAGTCGTCAGGATCAGTCGGCCGGCCGCGTCCCACTGCTGACGACTGACAACACCAAATTCGTCATGGGTGGTAATCCGCCGGCCCAGCGCATCGTAGGAAAAACGCCGCACGCCGCCGTCCGGCAGGGTTTCTTCGATGAGCTGGCCGAGCTCGTTCCACACCCAGCGGTGGCGGCTGCTGTCCGGATAGCGCAGCGACAGCAATTGGCCGCGCAGGTTGTAGTAGTAATGGGTGACCTGGCCGTGGGGATCGACCGCTTCGGTAACGGCGCCTTCAGCGTTGCGCCGGTAGATCCACACCGCATCACCACGGCAACGCTTGTAGAGAAAACCGTTGCGGTACTCGTAGGACGTTGGTGCATCGTCCGGCGGAATCAGCGCGATCAGCCGTCCGAGTTCGTCGTAGCGATATTCGGTGACCGCGCCCAACGCATCCTGCTCGGCGATCAATCGCCCCTGCTGGTCATAAGCCTTGAGCTGCTCGCCGCCATCGGCCGCAACCTGGCGCACCAGTCGCGCGCGCTCGTCGTGGACGTAGACTTCTTCGGTACCGTCGACGTAATGCACGGTCACGCTGGCGTCGTCATCGTTCCAGACGTAACGGGTGTTCATCTGCGAGAACGAAGCCCAGTGCCTCACGCAGCGCGCCGCTTTGCCCTCGCGCTGCCACTCCCAGAAGAAGCTCGCGCCGCCGGTCAGCTGGCGCTGGAGGATGACGTGATGGTCGTCGTAGTCGTAGCGTTCGCTGTCGCCGACCGCGTTGGTCGCGGTCAGCAGGCGTTGCCGGGCATCGAAGCTGTAGGTGGCGAGGGTTTGCTCGGTGGTCCACTCGCCTTGGACGAACACCTGATAATCGATCGCCACCAGTTGCGCGCGGTCATAACGCAACAGCAGGGCGCGGCCGGCGCCGTTGTCCAGACGCTGAATGCGGTCGGAGCGATCGCGTTGCAGGGTCAGACGATTGCCGTAGACGTCGCTGATCGCCGTCAGCCGGCCGGCGCGAAAGTGATAAAAGCGCGCGCTGTCGCCGGCCAAAACCAGAATCAGTTCTTCCGGCTCATCGCCGAGAAAGATCGCCGCCCGCGACAGGCTGTTGTGAATCGCTGGGCGCGCGACGTTGGGCAGGGGAAAACGAGTGCGGCGGTTTTCGTGGTCGATCCAGATCACGCCATCGCCGTCGAAGGACAGGCGATGGGCCAGCGTGTGGCTCCAGCCAAAACCCAGGCCGATGTCGATCTCGACCGCGCTGCTGCGGTACAAGCGGGTGAACTCGAAGGGCAGCACGCCATCGAGCACCGCGTCGGTCAGGGTCAGCAGTTCCTCGCCGGTGACCATCGACACCGGACAGCCGTTTTTGCAGGTATTGGGGACGCAATCGGCGGCGTCGCCGTTGGGGTTTTTTGCCTGGTCGGGGACGTCGTCGTGCTGTTCGTCTTTCTTCAACATGGCGTTGCGCTGGGCATCCCAGCGCAATTGCATCCGGCCCTTTTTCACCCCGGCGGCGATGCCGCGCGCGGCAACGGCTTTGTAGCGGTCGACGTATTCAATGAAGGCGCTGACGATGCTGAACAGCGCCTTGACCAGACGCTTGGCGACGTTGAACAGCTGCGTTGCACGGTCAGCCAGACGCAGCGTCAGATAAGCGATCCCCGCCCCCGCTCCGACAAACGTCAGCACCACGCTGGTCAACACATCGATGATCAGTTGCACGATCATCATCGACGCCACTTCAGCAGATTTGCCGGCAATCTCGCTGGGCGGCAGCATGTCCAGCCACAGGCTTGCCGACCGCAGCAGCAAGCACATCGCCGCTTCGTCACTGACCAGCAACTGCAGCTTTTCCATGAGATTTGGCGCGGTCTGTGCCAGCTCGATCAGCTCAGCCGCGCCACTGCCCAAACGCTCGGCAAACTTGCCGGGGTCCTGGAGAATTTCCGAGAGCAGTCCGAGGCTGTCCCATACCCCCTCGATGGCCGCCCAACTGCCGGCGAGCATGCCGTTGCTGGCTGCGGTCGCCACCGACTGTGACCACTGCGGCTTGAAACCCTGCCACTCGCTACGCAGCCAGCGTTTCAGTTCGCCGGTCAAACCGTTGTAGGATTTGAACAGCTCGTCGACTTGACTGGAGGTGACAGCGCTGTGGACCAGAACGCGGTAGAACTTGCCCTCTTCGCCTCTGAATTCAGCCTTGCCCTGCTGATCAAGGGTGACCGGGCTGGTTTTGCCGCTATCCACGTCGACCACATCGACGGAAATGTTGCCCAGCGGGATGTCGTAGACCGATTCGAACTTGCTCTCGATCTGCATGAGCCCGCCCTGCGGGCACTGGACAACGCTGGAAGAAAACTCCTCGTCGCTGCTACTGACCGCCGTGCGGCTATCGCCGAAGCGGATGATCCGCTCCATGCCCACCAGCGATGGCAGGTCTGCTGCCTCGCTGATCTGGTCCACCCTGCGACTGAGCCAGTGATCGAGCTGTTTGCGGTAGAGGCTGAGCGTTTGCGGGAAACTGTCGAGTTCCTGCTCGATGCGAGCGATGGCTTCCATCAACACACGCAGGCAGACAAGGTGGGCTGAAAAACGGGCTGAAGCATGAGCGGTCCCTCGCGCAAGAAATTAGTCGCGGGAACTGTGCGGGGGATCAGAAAGGAAAGAAGTCAGGCGAGTAGGCAAAGGATGTAGGACTAATCTGCAATCCAACATCCAGCGAAAAACGTGCAGGCAAAAACGTAAACGCGGCGTGAGGAAAACCTCACGCCGCGTTTACTTAGAAGACATACATGGAATTACTGCGTTGAATCACCAGCCATCAGCTGTTGCAGCTTAAGCTCGGCCAACGGGTGGCCGGCTTCGGCGGCCATGCTCCACCAACGAGCGGCCTCAGCGGGATCCGGCGCCTTGCTCGGGGTACCGGCGAGGCTGATCACGCCGACTTGATACGCCGCTTTACCATCACCAGCCAACGCCGCCAGACGCAGTAAGCGCACGCCTTCTTCACGCGCGCCTAACCCGACGCCGCGAAAAGTCAGAATGTGCCCATAAAAGCTTTGCGCACCGACATCGCCGAGGTTGGCCATGCGTGCAAACTGGCCTTCGAGCCAGCGCCAGCCACGCGGCTGGCGAACGAACCACGACCAATGAAACAGCCTGCGGGCCAGCCAGTAACCGGCCCGCGCCTTGAGGCGCAGAAACACTCAGGCCTCCGCCGATTCCGGGTATTCGTATTCGAAGACGCGCACCACTTCCGACGCATGCCAGGACGCCGCTGCAACGCCATCCGAAGGCCCGGAAAAGCGCCCCAGACGCTCGACACATTCAAAAAAACCGGTACGCGGCAAACGACTGGCGCCCTGACTGATGACCAGCGAACTGCGCAACGGCTGCTCGGCTTTGGCGTCCAGTGCGGCCAGATGCTCCAGCGCAGCCGTCAGTGTCTGCATCGCCGGCGTCGGCAGCTGCAAACGCTCAAGCAAGGCTCGATAAGTGAGAAGATGGCGCTGACGACGCGCCTGGTCCAGTTCCCCCAGCAATCCGTCCCAATGTTGACGGCTGATTCGTACGCTCACGATTCGTCCCTCCAACCCGGCACCGTCAGTTCCCAGGCCAGGCTGCGGCGAATCGCGGCGTCGGGCTGACGCTCACCACTTTCGATCATGGCCAGATAAGACGGGCTGATACCTACCGTGCGGGCCAGCGCCTCGATGGCGATGCCCTTCCCTTCGCGCAAACTGCGTAATTGATCCAGACCCGGAAGAATCGGCTCCGGCGAGGCGGCGAGCGGCGCTGCTGGCTGCTGCACCGGTGTTGCGTTGATCCCTGCTGCTTTCAGTAAAGCCTGATATTGAGCCCACGGCAGAACCGCGTATTCGGGTTCGCCATCGCGTGCAATTATCTGAATATCCATGACTACCCCGTAGGACAACACCACTTAGCGAGTCGGCACTTTTCCCTAGAAGTGTAATCCTAACAGCGGCCAAGGTCGCGAGTGGTATCTATCTGTAGGCAGTCTTCGTCAGTCAGGGCTTTTTCGGGCCTTGCAGCTGCAATTGTTCAGGGGTATCAGGAAGGCGCTCAACCACCGCCAGCTTCTCGGGTTGCTGGCGCTTGCGCCACAGGCGGAAGGCGTTGAGCTCGTCATCGAGGGTTTTCATCAGCCAAGCGAGGACAGCGATGTCATCGAGCATGCCGAACATGGGAATGAAATCCGGAATGGCATCGACCGGGCTGAGGAAATACATCAGGCCGGCCACCACCGAAATCAGCGACTTGGCACTGATCGCGCGATACTCGCCACGCCAGTAGGCCAGGCACAGCGACTGCAGCAAGCGCAGATCATCCTTGAGTTTGCCCAGGCGATTGCCTTGCGCGGCGCCTTTGCTGGCCACGGCAAACAACAGGGTCGGCAAGCGTCCACGGGCCAGCAGGCGACCGGCCAACGGCAGGAATCGAGCGAAATTCCACGGAGCTTTCATCTATTCTTCCCGTTGAAATGTTATCCACACAAATTGTGGATAACCTTGTGAACAGAGCTGCATTTCAGCGCTGAGAGCCCCGTTTCATAAGGGCTGCGCTCAGATCGGGCGTTTTTTACTCACATAAAAAAGCCCAATATTTCATTGACTTGGCGGCTCAGGACGTCTAGCGCGGGCAGCCTCAAAGCTATGACTGTGCTGATCGCTGTCAGTTCGCTCTGTTTACCTTTCCTGACCTGCAGATGCAACAACGCCCCGCATAAGCGAGGCGTTGTTGGCGATGCCGTTGCGTGTTACTTGGCAGCGGCGTCTTCTTTGCCTGGATCCTTGATGGCCAGCAGTTCCAGGTCGAAAACCAGAACCGAGTTGGCCGGGATTGCCGGGCTTGGCGACTGAGCGCCGTAAGCCAGATCGCTAGGGATGTACAGTTTGTACTTCTCGCCAACGTGCATCAGTTGCAGACCTTCAACCCAACCCGGGATCACGCCACTGACTGGCAGATCGATCGGGCTGCCGCGCTCTACGGAGCTGTCGAACACGGTGCCGTTGGTCAGCTTGCCGGTGTAGTGAACAGTTACGACGTCGGTCGGCTTAGGCTGTGGGCCATCGGCTTTCTTCACTACTTCGTACTGCAGGCCGGAAGCGGTGGTGGTCACACCGGCTTTCTTGCCGTTTTCTTCGAGGAATTTCTTGCCGGCGGCTGCCGACTCTTCACTCATCTTGGCCATACGCTCTTCAGCACGCTTTTGCAGCGAGGCGAAGGCTTCGACCAGTTCTTCATCTTTCAGCTTCTGTTCTTTCTTGCCAACGGCATCTTCGATGCCCTGGGCTACCGCTTTGGAGTCCAGATCATCCATGCCTTCCTGGGCAAGGCTTTTGCCCATGTTCAGGCCGATGCCGTAGGAAGCTTTTTGCGCCGGGGTTTTCAGCTCTACGCTGGTCTGCGAGTCACAACCCGCGAGTACCAGGCTAACCAGGGCTACCGCCGCCGCCAACCGATGCTGTTTCATGCTATTTCCTTGTTCATGCGCCGAATGGGCAATCGAGTAAAGCCGCGAGCTTATCAGGCCGCCACGACCAATGGCTACCGGCATGAGAGCAGGAATCTTCCGATAAGTTCAGGGATTAAAACGCATTTGGGCAACGGCTGGATGAAGCTTCTGTCATCCACGGACGACAAGCGTCATCGGAGCTTGCCTCAGCGTCTGGCGTAATGGCCACTTGCCCAGCAGTCATGGCTCAGGCATAACAGCGCAACAATTCGACAAGGATGTTTAACTTGCGCCTTCTATTCCGCGTTCTCACTCTGGTGATCGTGCTGGCGATAATCGCCCTCGCGGTGACCGTCTATTACGTCGCCAATCCGAAATTGCCCTCCTACACCCCGCCGCAACAGGTACGTTACCTGGATCAATGGAGCGAAGAGCAACGGCGGACCTACTACTTCACGCCCCAAGGTACGCAAGTCAAAGGCCTGCGTTACGAGTGGTTCCAGGCATTGGAATTGCCGTTCTCCGAGCAGCGCTTCGCCTCCCCTGAATATCTCGCCCGTTTCGGCTTCCTGGTCGACCCGCAGCAGAAAGCGAGCGCGAACAACCCCGGCAACCTTCCCGTCGGTTTTGCCCGGCACCAGAATCCCGGCAACGCCTCGGAGCATTATCTGGACATCACCTGCGCCGCTTGCCACACCGGCGAGTTGCGCGTCAAAGGCCAGGCCGTACGTATCGATGGCGGCAGCGCACAGCACGTGTTGCCTTCCAGCGTTCCTACGTTGCGCGGTGGCAGTTTCGGACAGGCCCTGGTCGCCAGTCTCGCCTCGACTTACTACAACCCGTGGAAGTTCGAGCGCTTCGCCCGCCAGGTGCTCGGAGATGATTACGAAGCGCGCCGCGAACAATTGCGCAGCGAGTTCAAGACCTCGCTGAACACCTTCGTCAAAGTGGCGTGGAACGACACCCATCGCGGCCTGTACCCGACCGAGGAAGGCCCGGGGCGCACCGATGCGTTCGGCCGGATTGCCAACGCGACGTTTGGCGATGCGATTTCCCCTGCCAACTACCGTGTGGCCGATGCCCCGGTGGATTACCCGCAGCTGTGGGACATGTGGACGTTCGACTGGGTGCAGTGGAACGGCTCGGCTCAACAGCCAATGGCGCGCAATATCGGCGAGGCGCTCGGCGTCGGTGCCACGCTGAATTTCTTCGACGGCAACGGCCAGCCGCTGCAAGGCGCTGAGCGCTATCCCTCCAGCGTGCGCGTGCGCGATCTGCACGCTATCGAAGAAACCTTGCAGCAGTTGAAGCCGCCGACCTGGCCGGAAGATCTGTTCGGAGCGATCGACAAGCCGCTGGCCACCAGAGGCCGCGCGCTGTTCGCGGAAAACTGCGCCGGCTGCCATGTCCCGCGCCAATCGCAGGAAGGCGAACGTTGGGTGCAGCACTTGCACATGATTCCCGTGGAGGTGATCGGTACCGATCCGAATGCGGCCAACAACGTTGCCAGCCATCGTTTCGACCTGAGCGCGCTGCAATGGGATGTCAAAGAGTTGGAAAAAATGGACGTCAGACTGCACCCCGAACCTAAAGCGCCGCTTGATCTGAGCCAATTGTCGGTGGCCAAGGGCCTGGCTTACGTCACCGCGTTCGTGGAAAACCGTGCCTATCGCGACGCGCAGATCACGCCGGAAGAAAAACCGCGCATGGACGGTTTCGGCCTGCCGATCGGCGTGCGCGAGAAGGTCGCTTACAAGGCTCGACCGCTGGCTGGCGTGTGGGCGACTGCGCCGTTTCTGCACAACGGTTCGGTGCCAAGCATCTATCAGTTGCTGTCACCG
Organism: Pseudomonas sp. FP1762; assembly: GCF_030687105.1. Lineage (NCBI taxonomy): Bacteria > Pseudomonadati > Pseudomonadota > Gammaproteobacteria > Pseudomonadales > Pseudomonadaceae > Pseudomonas > Pseudomonas sp. FP1762. The sequence continues at coordinate 1,815,722 of NZ_CP117458.1, read as the reverse complement.
CAGGATGAGCGCGCCACCACCTTCTATAAAGGCACGCTCGAATACGACCCGCGCCACCTCGGCTATCGCACCGAACCTTTCACCAACGGTTTTCTGTTCGACACGCGCATCAGCGGCAACCACAACAGCGGCCACGAATTCCGCGCTGGCGCTCGCGGCAACGGGGTGATCGGCCGCCTCCTGCAACCAGAGGAGCGCTGGGCGCTGCTCGAATACCTGAAAGTGCTGGGCGGACCACTGGAGGCGCAGTTGCCATGATCATGCCGACATTCAAAAAAGAACTGCCGCCACTGGCTCGCTTCTGGCTCTGGTTGGGGCGTTTGCTTGGCAAGACGCTGCTGATCCTGCTGATCATCGGCCTGCTCGGCTGGGCCATCGCCGCCGCGTGGTTCGCTTGGCAGCATCGTGGGCCGGTGTCGGCGCAGGAACAGATTCCACCAGGCGAAGCGGTGATGACCCAGGACATCATTCAAACCGCTGTGCGCATCGTCGACCAGCATCGCGAAAGCACGCGTTATCTGCGCGATGCCCACGCCAAGGCGCATGGCTGCGTGAAGGCGCAAGTGCAAGTGTTACCGGAACTGGAGCAATCGCTGCGACAGGGTGTGTTCAGCGAGCCGGGCAAGACCTGGCAGGCGCTGATCCGGTTGTCCAACGGCAATGCCTACCCGCAATTCGACAGCATTCGCGACGCGCGCGGAATGGCGATCAAGTTGCTTGAGGTTCCTGGCACGCAACTGCTAGGCAACCGCCAGGACCAGCATGAACAGGATTTCGTGATGTTCAGCCATCCGAATTTCTTTGTCAGCAATGTCGCCGAGTACCGTCAGAATGTGGCGGCGCAGGCTGACGGCAAGAAGGTCATGGCGTTTTTTCCGACGTGGGATCCGCGCACCTGGCAGGTCCGTCATCTATTCATCGCGTTGGCAACCCTGTCAGCGCCGCCGGACAGTCCGACCGAGACTACATATTTCTCTGTATCACCCTACAAGTTCGGTGAGGCCAATGCGAAATTCCGCGTCGTGCCGGATCCGGAGCGTTGCCCGGCGTATACCTTGCCCAAACAGAATCACGACTTGCCGAATTTTCTGCGCAGTGCACTGAATCAACAGTTATCCACGGATCGGGTGCCGGCGTGTTTTGCCCTGCAGATCCAGCGCCAGGACGCGAACAAGTACATGCCGATCGAAAACACCAGCATTGAGTGGCGTGAGCAGGATGCGCCTTTTGCAACGGTGGCGCGGATCACCCTGCCCGCGCAGGACTTCGATACGCCGGCGCTGAATCTGCAATGCGACAACCTGTCGTTCAACCCGTGGTTCGGCATCGAGGCGCATCGGCCGGTGGGCGGGATCAATCGCTTGCGCAAGGCAGTGTACGAGGCGGTGAGCGACTATCGGCATGCCCACAATGCGGCGCAGTAGCGCGGCGATTTCATAAATCGCAGACAGCAAAAAGCCCGCACAAGGCGGGCTTTTTGTGGTGTCTGGCGTTCAGTTCCAGATACCGAATATGGCGCAGCGGACGGGACTCGAACCCGCGACCCCCGGCGTGACAGGCCGGTATTCTAACCGACTGAACTACCGCTGCGCGAAACGCTTGAAACGAATGGTGGGTGATGACGGGATCGAACCGCCGACATTCTGCTTGTAAGGCAGACGCTCTCCCAGCTGAGCTAATCACCCTTCGCTTCGTTACGGGGCGTATTATGCCACAGGTTTTCGTAAAGTGTTGATTTAATTGAATATTTTCAAAAAAATCTGAAAACCGGTGAAACGATACATCCCGCGGGTACAACCTTGAGACAGAAAAAAACCCGCCTCAGCGGGTTTTTCCGTGGTGACCTGGCGTTCAGTGGTCCAGGTTACCGAATATGGCGCAGCGGACGGGACTCGAACCCGCGACCCCCGGCGTGACAGGCCGGTATTCTAACCGACTGAACTACCGCTGCGCTAAACACTTGAAACGAATGGTGGGTGATGACGGGATCGAACCGCCGACATTCTGCTTGTAAGGCAGACGCTCTCCCAGCTGAGCTAATCACCCTTCGCTTCGGTGTGGCGCGCATTCTACGGAGCACCCCAACCTCTGGCAAGCACTTTTTTAAATAATTTTCCGAGGCCTTCCAAAGGCTTAGAGAAGGGTTGGCCTATGCCCCGGCGAAGACAATAATGCCCCCCTTTGTATAAAGGAGTGACTCGCCCCATGTGGTTCAAGAACCTGCTGATCTATCGCCTGACCCAAGACCTGCCTGTCGATGCCGAGGCGCTGGAAACTGCACTGGCGACCAAACTGGCGCGGCCGTGTGCAAGCCAGGAGCTGACCACTTACGGTTTCGTTGCACCGTTCGGCAAGGGCGAAGATGCGCCGCTGGTGCACGTCAGCGGCGATTTCCTGCTGATCTCTGCGCGCAAGGAAGAACGCATTCTGCCGGGCAGCGTCGTGCGTGACGCGGTCAAGGAAAAGGTCGAAGAGATCGAAGCCGAGCAGATGCGCAAGGTCTATAAGAAGGAACGCGACCAGATCAAGGATGAAATTATCCAGGCGTTTCTGCCGCGCGCGTTCATCCGTCGTTCGTCGACCTTCGCCGCGATCGCGCCGAAACAGGGCCTGATCCTGGTCAACTCGGCCAGCCCGAAACGCGCCGAAGACCTGCTGTCGACGCTGCGCGAAGTGATCGGCACCCTGCCCGTGCGTCCATTGACCGTGAAAATGGCACCGACTGCGGTGATGACCGAGTGGGTCACCACGCAGAAAGCCGCCGACGATTTTTATGTACTGGACGAGTGCGAACTGCGCGACACCCACGAAGACGGCGGCATCGTCCGTTGCAAGCGTCAGGACCTGACCAGCGAAGAAATCCAGCTGCACCTGAGCACCGGCAAAGTCGTCACTCAGTTGTCGCTGGCGTGGCAGGACAAACTGTCGTTCATGCTCGACGACAAGATGACCGTCAAACGCCTGAAATTCGAGGATCTGCTGCAGGATCAGGCGGAACAGGACGGTGGCGATGAAGCCCTGGGCCAACTGGATGCCAGCTTCACCCTGATGATGCTGACCTTCGGCGACTTCCTGCCGGCGCTGGTTGAAGCGTTGGGTGGGGAAGAGATGCCGCAGGGGATCTGACCCTGACGAGCATCTAACCTGTGGGAGCGAGCCTGCTCGCGAATGCGGTGCGCCAGCAACATTAATGTATCTGGCTCACCGCTTTCGCGAGCAGGCTCGCTCCCACAATGTTTTGTGGTGTAACCAAAAATAAGGATCAAGCCATGCGCGCACTGGCTGCACTCAGCCGCTTTGTCGGCAATACCTTCGCTTACTGGGTTCTGATATTCGCCGTCGTGGCCTTCCTGCAACCGGCGTGGTTCATCGGCCTGAAAAGCGCGATCGTACCGCTGCTGGGTCTGGTGATGTTCGGCATGGGCCTGACCCTCAAGCTCGACGACTTCGCTGCCGTCGCTCGCCATCCGTGGCGGGTGGCGCTGGGCGTGGTTGCACATTTCGTGATCATGCCCGGTGTGGCGTGGTTGCTCTGCCAGGTGTTTCACCTGCCGCCGGAAATCGCCGTCGGGGTGATTCTGGTCGGCTGCTGCCCGAGCGGCACCTCTTCGAACGTGATGACCTGGCTGGCACGCGGTGATCTGGCGCTTTCAGTGGCGATTGCCGCGGTCACTACCCTCCTCGCCCCACTGTTGACCCCGGCGCTGATCTGGCTGCTGGCCTCGGCGTGGCTGCCGGTATCGTTCATGGAGCTGTTCTGGTCGATCCTGCAAGTGGTGCTGTTGCCGATCGTTCTCGGCGTGGTCGCGCAGCGGCTGCTCGGCGACAAGGTGCGGCATGCGGTGGATGTGTTGCCGCTGGTATCGGTGGTCAGCATCGTGATTATCGTCACCGCCGTGGTGGCGGCGAGTCAGGCGAAAATCGCCGAGTCCGGCCTGTTGATCATGGCCGTGGTGATGCTGCACAACAGCTTCGGTTATCTGCTCGGCTACTTCACCGGACGCCTGTTCGGCTTGCCTCTGGCTCAGCGCAAGTCGCTGGCACTGGAGGTCGGCATGCAGAATTCGGGACTGGGCGCGGCATTGGCCAGTGCGCACTTCTCGCCACTGGCGGCGGTGCCGAGCGCGCTGTTCAGCGTTTGGCACAATATTTCCGGAGCACTGCTATCGACGTACTTCCGGCGCATGAGCGAAAAAGAAGATCGCGACAACCTCGCACAACGGGCTGCCGATTGAGGCTGAAAACTTGATCCCCGGGTTAATGCTCGTCAGTATATTGCGCAACGCGGGGACGACCCTGCGGCTCGATCGAGTCATTCATCTGGGGACGACCCCGTCAATCGATGGAGGTCCTGCATGTCCTGGATCATTCTGTTTTGCGCCGGCCTGTTCGAAGTCGGCTGGGCCGTTGGCCTGAAATACACCGACGGCTTCACCCGCCCGCTTCCCACCGCCCTGACCGTTGCCGCCATGGCCATCAGTCTGGGTCTATTGGGCTTGGCGATGAAGGAATTGCCATTGGGTACGGCTTATGCGATCTGGACCGGCGTAGGTGCGGTGGGCACGGTGATCGCCGGGATCATTTTGTTTGGCGAATCAATGGCGCTGATTCGACTGGTCAGTGTGGCGTTGATCGTTACCGGGTTGATCGGGCTCAAGGTCAGCGCTTAAGCCACCGGCCCCATCGCTGGCAAGCCAGCTCCCACAAGATTGGTGTACACCATCTAACCTGTGGGAGCTGGCTTGCCAGCGATGAGGGCCGTCCAGTCAACAACTATCTGACGGATCCGCGCAACTCCCCCACCAACACCTGCAACTTCGCCGGCTCGGTCCCTTCGGTAATAGCCGGCCCCGCCACCAGCGTCACCCGCGACCACAAGCGATGGAACAAGCCCTTGTTCGGATCGCGACTGAAGAAACTCCCCCACAATCCTTGCAGCGCCAGCGGAATCACCGGCACCGGGGTCTCTTCGAGAATCCGCGTCACGCCGCCGCGAAACTCGTTGATCTCGCCATCGGCGGTCAATTTGCCTTCCGGGAAAATGCACACCAGTTCGCCGTCCTTCAGATACTGAGCGATGCGGGTGAAGGCTTTTTCGTAGATCTGGATATCTTCCTGGCGTCCGGCAATCGGAATAGCGCCCGCCGTGCGGAAGATGAAGTTCAGCACCGGCAAGTTGTAGATCTTGTAGTACATGACAAAGCGAATCGGCCTACGCACCGCCCCGCCGATCAGCAAGGCGTCGACGAACGACACATGGTTGCACACCAGCAGCGCCGCGCCCTCGTCCGGGATCGCTTCAAGGTTGCGATGTTCGACGCGGTACATGGAATGGCTGAGCAGCCAGATCATGAAGCGCATGCTGAATTCCGGAACGATCTTGAAGATGTAGGCGTTGACGCCGATGTTCAGCAGCGACACCACCAGGAACAGTTGCGGGATCGACAGCTTGGCGACGCTCAACAACGCGATCGAAACAATCGCCGACACCACCATAAACAACGCGTTGAGAATGTTGTTGGCGGCAATCACCCGCGCGCGTTCGTTTTCAGCCGTACGCGACTGGATCAGCGCGTACAGCGGGACAATATAGAAGCCACCGAAAATGCCGAGGCCAAGAATGTCGATCAACACCGCCCAGGTGTGCACGAAGCCGAGCACCGCAATCCAGCTATGGCCGCTGACGCTGTCCGGGATCCCACCGGAATGCCACCACAGCAACAGGCCGAACACGGTCAGGCCAAACGAGCCAAACGGCACCAGACCGATCTCGACTTTGCGCCCGGAGAGCTTCTCGCAGAGCATCGAACCCAGCGCGATGCCCACCGAGAACACGGTCAGGATCAGCGTGACCACGGTTTCGTCACCGTGCATCCATTCCTTGGCGTAGGCCGGGATCTGCGTCAGATAGATAGCCCCGACGAACCAGAACCACGAGTTGCCGACAATCGAGCGCGACACCGCAGGCGTCTGGCCCAGACCGAGTTTCAACGTCGCCCAGGACTGACTGAAGATATTCCAGTTCAGGCGCATTTCCGGCGACGAGGCCGCCGCGCGCGGAATACTGCGGCTGGCCAGATAACCCAGCACGGCAATGCCGACGATCGCGGCGGAGACTACCGGCGCGTAGTGCTCGGTCGACATCATGATCCCGGCGCCGATGGTCCCGGCGAGAATCGCCAGAAACGTGCCCATTTCCACCAGACCGTTGCCGCCGACCAGTTCATCGTCGCGCAAGGCCTGCGGCAGGATCGAATACTTCACCGGGCCGAACAGCGCCGAGTGCGTGCCCATGGCGAACAGCGCCACCAGCATCAGCGACAGATGATCGAAGAGGAAGCCGATCGATCCTACGGCCATGATGGCGATTTCCGCGAGTTTGATCAGACGGATCAGCGCGTCCTTGGCGAATTTTTCCCCGAACTGCCCGGCCAGCGCCGAGAACAGGAAAAACGGCAGGATAAACAGCAGCGCGCAGAGGTTGACCCAGATCGAGCGATCGCCCTCGATGGTCAGCCGATAGAGGATGGCGAGGATCAACGACTGCTTGAACACATTGTCGTTAAACGCGCCGAGCGACTGGGTAATAAAGAAGGGCAAAAAGCGCCGGGTGCGCAACAGGTTGAACTGTGAGGGGTGACTCATCTTCCGTGTTTCCTGATGTTAGGTAGTGAGGCCTGGGTGCTTGTTATTGGAATCCCGCACCACGATCCAGGCCACACCTTACCTAAACTTTTCGGATTATTTCTTCAAACCTGCAATACACGGCGAGACAAACAGCTCGCCACGCCACGCGCCCTGCACGGTGCGCTTGCCGACGATCAGCCACATTGCCGCCAACAAAATCACCAGCGCCGTACCGATCACACTGAAAAATGTCAGGTTGAGGATACTTGCCAGTTTCAGCGTCGCCAGCGAATACACGCCCAATGGGAAGGTGAAGCCCCACCAGCCGAGGTTGAACGGAATGCCGTCACGCAGATAACGCACGGTGATCAGCAGCGCCATCAACATCCACCACAGACCAAAACCCCACAGGGTGATCCCTGCCACCAGCCCTAATCCTGAGGCGATTTCACCAACGCCGGGCAGACCATTCGCGGCAAAAATCGCTGGCGCCTCACCGCCCAACAGCAACATGCCCAGGGCACCGGTGCCGATCGGACCGAGGGCGAGCCAGCTCGACGCGGCCATGTTTTCGTGGGGTAGCTTGTGCAGAGCCATGCGCAACAACAGGATGGTCAGAATGCTGAACGCCACCGGCAGGGAGAAAGCCCAGAGCACATAGCTGGTGGTCAGTACGACGAGTTGCCCATGGGCGTCGGTCAGATGCGGGGCGAGCAAACCGCCGCTGGCCGCTGCTACTTCCGCCGCCACCACCGGCAGCAACCAGACCGCAGTCATCTGATCGATGCTGTGTTCCTGACGGGTAAACATCATGTACGGAATCAACACACCGCAGGCCAGCGACATCGCTACATCGATCCACCACAACACTTCAACGAGCTGAATGACACCGTCGCCCCAGCGCGGCAGCCCGAACAACAGAAAGCCGTTGATGATCGTCGCCAGGCCCATGGGAATGGTGCCGAAGAACATCGACACAGTGGAATGACCGAAAATCCGCCGCGCCTCGTCAAAGAACAGAATCCAGCGCGCGGCGTAGGCAGCGGTAAACAGGCTGAACAAGAGAATGTTGAACAACCACAGCCCTTCGGCCACAGCGCGCAATCCGGGAATGGCCAGCGGCAACTGGGCCAGCGCCAATGCCAACACACCGGTGCCCATGGTCGCGGCGAACCAGTTCGGCGTGAACTGGCGGATCACTTCACGCGGATGCTGAAGCTGGCTGAAAGGTTTGTAGCCGGGGGTGACACTGTTAGGGCAAATCATCATGAACTCCTGTCCTCTGGTGAGGTTGAGTCCATGGTAGATCCGAATCGAATATCGATATAACGGGTAATATCTCTAACTGTTATCTGTTTTGCAGATAAGATCTACACGCGCTTAAGGAGCGTTGCAAACTCTGCCGGTCTGCGGACGCAGACTGAGCAGCAGCGCAGCCACGGCCAGCACGATCAATACAACGCCGTAACCATCAGTGGTCGCCAGCAACCCGAAACTGCGCGCCAGGTGCCCGGCCAGCAACGCCGGCAAACAGAACGCCAGATAACTGAGCACGTAATACGCCGACATCAATCCGGCTCGCTCGTGTGGCGAGGCCAGCGACACCAGACTGCGCACCGCACCGAGGAAACCCGAACCGAAGCCGCAACCGGCGATCAGGGTGCCAAAGAAAAACAGCGACAGACTGGCGCCATGCACACCGAGCAGAATCAGCACTAGCCCGATCGGCAGCAAGCTCGCGCCCAGCCGCAGCGCCTGAGCGGCCGGACGATTGCGCATCATGAAAATCATCAACGCACCGGTCACGGTGAGCGCCGCGACCGTAGCGCCGCCGATCAGATTGGAGGTAGAGCCAGTGGCGGTGCGCACCAACGACGGTGCCAGCGAGGCATAAAAACCTCCGAGCGCCCAGGTTGCGGTGTTCAGCGGCAGCACTCGCCACAACGTCGATCGCGCTTGCACCGGCACGTGCAAAGTCGGTCGCAAAGACGCCAGCGCCCCACCTTGCCGCGAGACACTTTCCGGCAGGCGCCAGACATACACGCCTTGCAACACAAACAGTGCCAACAGTAACCAATAGGTCAGCTGCAACGGCGCTGGTGCGAATTCTGCCAGCAAGCCACAGCCCAAACCGCCCAAAGCCATCCCGAGTAACGGCGCGACACTGTTGATCAGCGGCCCCTGCTGACGGTCGGTGTCGAGCAGCGTTGCACTCAATACGGCAGTGGCCATGCCGGTGGCGAAACCTTGCAGCACCCGTGCGCTGATCAACCACGACACGCTGTCGGCATAAATGAACAGCAGCATCGCCAGCGCATTGAGCAGCACTGCACTGAAGATCACCGGTTTGCGTCCGAGATGGTCGGAAAGCGAACCAACCGTCAGCAACGCCGCCAACAGACTGAAAGCGTAAACGGCGAAGATCAGCGTCAACATCGCTGCCGAGAAATGCAGCTGATCCTGATACAAGTGATACAACGGCGTCGGAGCGGTGGAAGCGGCGAGAAAACTGAGTAAGGTGATCGCCAGAAACCACAAGCTGGACCGGTGGGAAGCGACACTATTCAAGGGGCTGGTCATGGGCATACTCCGCAAAAGCTAATTTTTTGCTTTTGCGGAGTGTGCTACCGCCCAGCGCTTAAAGCAAATTCTTTGTGTTAAGGTCTGCCGCATGGCTATTAAAGAAGGTTTACGCCCCGGTGGCCGCAGTGCCCGGGTGCAGGAGTCGATTCATTCGGCGGTCAATGCGCTGCTGCAAGAGCAGGAACGTTCCACCGTGACCGTCCCGCAGATTGCCGCCCGCGCGGGGGTTACGCCGTCGACGATCTACCGCCGCTGGGGTGATCTGGCGGCGTTGCTGGCGGACGTCGCCCTCGCCCGCATGCGCCCGGACAGCGAGCCGGCGAACACTGGCAGCCTGCGCGGCGATATCCGCGCCTGGGCCGAGCAATATCTCGACGAGATGAGCTCGGAGGTCGGGCGCAACATGATGCGCGACGTGCAGGCCAGCGCTACGCCCGGCTATTGCGTGGCGATCATCGGTGCGCAGTTGCAGACCATTGTCGATCGCTATCCGGATGAAAACACACCGAGTGTCGACCGCTTGATCAATCTGGTGGTGGCGCCGGTGGTGTTCCGGATTCTGTTTTCGGCCACGGCGCTGGAGGTGGATGAGTTGCATCGGTTGATCGATATTGCATTGCGGCAGGACTGACGCCTTCGCGAGCAGGCTCGCTCCCACAAGGGAATGCATTCCAGAAAGTGGGAGCGAGCCTGCTCGCGAAGAGGCCCGCCCGGGCACCACAAAAACCACCCGGTACCCCGCCTGCGACACCCCGCCACGCCACGACCTTGGTCGACACTGACTAACCGTCGCGCGCGTGCGAGACTGTCCGCCCGGGCAGGAGTGCCGGGGAGTCTTTTGTCGGGAGTGCTGCATGTCGTTGTCCACCGGGCTGATCGCCGTCGTTGCCCTGGCCTACATGGCCATCATGTTCGCCATCGCCTTCTACGGCGACCGTCGCAGCACGCCGTTGCCGCCACGGGTGCGCGCCTGGGTGTACAGCCTGTCGCTGGCGGTTTACTGCACCAGTTGGACGTTCTTCGGCGCGGTCGGTCAGGCGGCGGAACAACTGTGGTCATTCCTGCCGATCTACCTCGGGCCGATCCTGCTGCTGGTCGGCGCGCCGTGGGTCCTGCAGAAAATGGTGATGATCAGCAAACAGGAGAACATCACCTCCATCGCCGACTTCATCGCCGCGCGCTACGGTAAGTCGCAATCGCTGGCGGTGGTGGTGGCGCTGATTTGTCTCGTCGGCGTCTTGCCCTACATCGCCCTGCAACTCAAAGGCATTGTCCTTGGCGTGAACCTGTTGATCGGCGCCGGCGCCGATGCCATGGGCACCCGCGCCCAGGACACGGCGCTGATCGTGTCGCTGGTGCTGGCGTTGTTCACCATCGTTTTCGGTACGCGCAACCTCGACGCCACCGAACACCACCGTGGCATGGTGCTGGCGATCGCGTTCGAATCGCTGGTCAAGCTGTTCGCCTTCCTCGCCGTCGGCGCCTTCGTCACGTACGGGCTGTATGACGGTTTCGACGACCTGTTCAATCAGGCGATGCTCGCCCCGCGCCTTGAGGCGTACTGGAAGGAAACGATTAATTGGCCGTCGATGGTGGTGCAGACCGGCGTGGCGATGATGGCGATCATCTGCCTGCCCCGGCAATTTCACGTGACCGTGGTGGAGAACATCGACCCGCAGGATCTGCGACTGGCGAAATGGGTCTTCCCCGCCTATCTGGCTTTGGCCGCACTGTTTGTAGTCCCGATCGCCCTTGCCGGTCAGATGATGCTGCCCAGCGATGTACTGCCCGACTCGTTCGTGATCAGCCTGCCGCTGGCCCAGGCCCATCCGGCGCTGGCGATGCTGGCGTTTATCGGCGGCGCATCGGCAGCGACCGGCATGGTGATTGTCGCCAGCGTCGCACTGTCGACCATGGTCTCCAACGACATGCTGCTGCCGTGGCTGTTGCGGCGCAACAACGCCGAGCGCCCGTTCGAGGTGTTCCGCCAGTGGATGCTCTCGGTGCGCCGCGTGAGCATCGTGGTGATTCTGCTGCTGGCCTACGTCAGTTATCGCTTGCTCGGCTCGACCGCGAGCCTGGCGACCATCGGCCAGATCGCCTTCGCGGCGGTAACGCAACTGGCGCCGGCCATGCTTGGCGCGCTGTACTGGAAACAGGCCAACCGCCGTGGCGTGTTCGCCGGGCTCGCTACCGGGACGTTTCTGTGGTTTTACACGCTGGTGCTGCCGATTGCCGCGCACAGTCTCGGCTGGTCACTGGCGAGCTTCCCCGGCTTGGCGTGGCTGCACAGCAATCCGCTGAACCTGCCGATCACCCCGTTGACCCAAGGCGTGGTGCTGTCGCTGGCCGGTAATTTCACCCTGTTCGCCTGGGTCTCGGTGCTGTCGCGCACGCGCGTTTCCGAGCACTGGCAAGCCGGGCGCTTCATCGGTCAGGAAATCAGCGCGCGGCCTAATGCCCGTTCGATGCTGGCGGTGCAGATCGACGATCTGCTGCAACTGGCGGCGCGTTTCGTCGGCGAAGAACGTGCGCGGCAGAGCTTCATTCGCTTCGCCTACCGTCAGGGCAAGGGTTTCAACCCCAACCAGAACGCCGACAGCGAATGGATTGCCCACACCGAACGCTTGCTCGCCGGTGTCCTTGGCGCCTCTTCGACGCGCGCCGTAGTAAAGGCCGCCATCGAAGGTCGGGAAATGCAGTTGGAGGACGTAGTCCGAATCGCTGACGAAGCCTCGGAAGTGCTGCAGTTCAACCGCGCCCTGCTGCAAGGCGCGATCGAGAACATCACCCAGGGCATCAGCGTGGTCGACCAGTCGCTGAAACTGGTGGCGTGGAACCGGCGTTATCTGGAGCTGTTCAACTACCCCGACGGCCTGATCAGCGTCGGCCGGCCGATTGCCGACATCATTCGCTACAACGCCGAACGCGGTTTGTGCGGCCCTGGCGAAGCGGAAGTGCACGTCGCGCGACGCTTGCACTGGATGCGTCAGGGCCGCGCACACACTTCCGAACGGCTGTTCCCCAATGGCCGGGTGATCGAGCTGATCGGCAACCCGATGCCCGGCGGCGGATTTGTCATGAGCTTCACCGACATTACCGCGTTCCGCGAAGCCGAACAGGCGCTGACCGAGGCCAACGAAGGGCTGGAACAACGGGTCAGCGAGCGCACCCAGGAACTGTCGCAACTCAACGTCGCGCTCACCGAAGCCAAGGGCAATGCCGAGGCGGCCAACCAGTCGAAAACCCGCTTCCTCGCCGCCGTCAGCCACGACTTGATGCAACCGCTGAACGCCGCGCGACTGTTCTCCGCCGCCCTCTCCCACCAGAACGAAGGCTTGAGCGCAGAGGCGCAGCAGCTGGTGCAACACCTCGACAGCTCGTTGCGTTCGGCGGAAGACCTGATCAGCGATCTACTGGACATATCGCGCCTGGAAAACGGCAAGATCAACCCGGACCGCAAAGCGTTCGTCGTCAATGAACTGTTCGACACCCTAGGCGCGGAGTTCAAGGCGCTGGCCCAAGAGCAAAAGCTCACGTTCCGGGTGCGCGGCAGTCAATTGCGCATCGACAGCGACATCAAACTGCTGCGGCGGATTCTGCAGAATTTCCTCACCAACGCGTTCCGCTACGCCAAAGGCCCAGTGCTGCTGGGCGTGCGTCGGCGCGGTGGTGAGTTATGTCTGGAAGTCTGGGATCGCGGCCCGGGGATTCCGGAAGACAAACAACAAGTGATTTTCGAAGAATTCAAACGCCTCGACAGCCACCAGACCCGCGCCGAAAAAGGTCTGGGCCTGGGTCTGGCGATCGCCGACGGCTTGTGCCGCGTGCTCGGGCACACCCTGCGCGTTCGCTCCTGGCCGGGGCGCGGCAGTGTGTTCAGCGTCACGGTACCGCTGGCGCGCGCGCAAACGCCTGCGGCGAGCGCCTCGATCGAACCAAACAGCAAAATGCTCAGCGGCGCGCAGGTGCTGTGCATCGATAACGAAGACAGCATCCTGATCGGCATGAACAGCCTGCTGAGCCGCTGGGGGTGCCAGGTATGGACGGCGCGCAATCGCGAAGAATGCGCAGCGATATTGAATGAAGGTGTGCGGCCGCAACTGGCGCTGGTCGACTATCACCTCGACCACGGCGATACCGGCACAGAGCTGATGGCCTGGTTGCGCACGCGCCTGGGCGAGCCGGTACCCGGCGTGGTAATCAGCGCGGATGGACGCCCGGAGACCGTAGCGCAAGTGCATGCCGCGGGCCTGGATTACCTGGCCAAACCGGTGAAGCCGGCAGCGTTGCGGGCACTGTTGAGTCGGTATTTGCCGTTGTAGAAGGTGACCTTGCAGACGCCTTCGCGAGCAGGCTCGCTCCCACAGAACAGCAAGAGCAAGAGCAAGAGCAAGAGCAAGAGCAAGAGCAAGAGCAAGAGCAAGAGCAAGAGCAAGAGCAAGAGCAAGAGCAAGAGCAAGAGCAAGAGCAAGAGCAAGAGCAAGAGCAAGAGCAAGAGCAAGAGCAAGAGCAAGAGCAAGAGCAAAAGATCGCAGCCTTCGGCAGCTCCTACAGTTGGACCGTCGATATCTGAGTGGAATGGTTGGTCGGCAGATTGCCTTCGCGAGCAGGCTCGCTCCCACAGAAAAGCAAAGCAGCGAAGCTGCCCGCGGCGCAGCCGCCCCACTCAACAATGAGCGCAAGCTCGAGTGCTTTTGATCTTGATCCACCGGCGACGTCGGAAGGCTGAGTGGAGGGATTGATCCGGGCGTGGGAGCGCAGCGACCGTCTGGCGCAGCCAGACACAGCGAGTGTAGGTGCAGCGAAGCAAACCGGAGCCGCTGCGCCCGGATCGATCCCGGAGCGAAGGAACCCGAGCCTGCGAGGGCCGAACGCAGGAGCTAGCGTTTTTTGCTTACTTTTTTAGGCGCTTGTAAAAAAGTAAGTCGCCGTCAGGCGAAACCGCCAGCCGCCACGCCCGCAGCAACGGATATGCCCCCAAAATCAGCCCAAAAAACGACGCCTACTCAGGCAACTCAACCAACCCATCAACATCCGTCATCGCCCGCTCCAGCAAATCCGCCGGCAAGCTCTTGCTCGCCCGCGCACCGAGCAACTTCAACTGCTCACTGCGGCTGACCAGATTACCGCGCCCCTCTGTCAGCTTATTGCGCGCTGAGCTGTAAGCCTTGTCCAGTTGCTGCAGACGATTGCCCACTTCGTCCAGATCCTGAATAAACAACACGAACTTGTCGTACAGCCAACCCGCCCGCTCAGCGATTTCCCGGGCATTCTGGCTCTGCCGTTCCTGCTTCCACAAACTGTCGATCACCCGCAGCGTGGCCAGCAGCGTAGTCGGGCTGACGATCACGATATTGCGGTCGAAAGCGTCCTGAAACAGCGACGGCTCAGCCTGTAACGCAGCGGAAAATGCCGCTTCGATCGGTACGAACAACAAAACGAAATCGAGGCTGTGCAGGCCTTCCAGGCGCTTGTAATCCTTGCCGGCCAGACCTTTGACGTGATTGCGCAGCGACAACACGTGCTGCTTAATCGCGATCTGCCCCAACGTGTCGTCATCAGCCGCAACATATTGTTGATAGGCCGTGAGGCTGACTTTCGAATCGACCACCACCTGCTTGTCGCCGGGCAGATAAATGATCACATCGGGCTGGAAGCGTTCCCCGTCCGGGCCTTTGAGATTGACCTGGGTCTGGTACTCGCGGCCCTTCTCCAGACCTGCATGCTCAAGAACGCGCTCGAGGATCAGTTCGCCCCAATTGCCTTGGGTTTTCTGGCCCTTGAGCGCGCGAGTCAGGTTGGTCGCTTCGTCGCTCAGGCGCAGGTTCAATGCCTGCAAACGCTCCAGCTCCTTGGCCAGCGAGAAGCGCTCGCGGGCTTCGGCCTGATAGCTTTCTTCCACGCGTTTTTCAAAGGACTGGATGCGTTCTTTCAACGGATCGAGTAACTGCCCGAGCCGCTGCTGGCTGGTTTCGGCAAAGCGCTGCTCACGCTCATCGAAGATCTTGCCGGCCAGCTCGGCGAATTGCGCACGCAACTCATCGCGCGAGCCTTGCAGGTCGTTGAGACGTTGTTGATGGCTTTCCTGTTGCTCTCGCAGTTCGGCACTCAGCGAGGCCGCTTGGGCGTCGAGGCGGCGCAACTCAGCGTCCTTGTTGGCGCGTTCGAGGTTCCAGGCGTGGGAGGCGTCGCGGGCGTCATCGCGCTCGATCTGCAGCAATTCAACTTCGCGGCGCAGGGCGGCGAGGTCTGCCTGTTTGGCGGCATTGGCCTGGCCGAGATCGGCGATTTCATCGCGGCTCGCTTCAAGCTGCGCGGTGAGGCCGTCCTGGGCCAGTTGCGCCATCGCCAGGCGCTCCTCGAGCAAGGCCAGATCGGCCTGGGCATTGCCGGCCCGGCGTTGCAGTTGCCAGGCCAGCGCCAGCAGCGGCACCCCTGCTGCCGCAAGACCAAGCAATATGCTGGTCAAGTCCATAGCCATAGCGACTCCTGCCAATCGGATAAAGCCTGAAGGTTAACCAAGGTGTCTGGGCTTGGACAGCTCAGTCTTCGATCAGACCGAGTTCCTGCTGTGCGCGACGGTCACCGGCGCGGGCGGCCTGACGCAGCAGCTCCTGACCGATACGCCGGTCACGGGCATTGCCGCACTCACGGCAGATCAATTGGCCGAGACGGCTTTGCGCAGCGACTACACCTTCACGGGCCGGTTGCTTGAGCAGGCGGCCCGCGAGGTGTTTGGCGCTGGGGCTGTCGCTCAGGCGCGGCGCATCGAGCAGCCACTCAGCCACACGTACGGAAAAACGCTTGGGAGCGGTAACAGAGGTCGGATTGGAGGTAACAGAGTCTGATACTGAGCGAAACTTCATAAAGCACTGCGGGACAGATCGGAAGGCGCGCCACTTTACTCTCTTTTTCTTACAGGTAAAGTCGAAAAAAACCCGGCACGCCCGTCCTAGAGCAAGCGCTAGGGACAATCCACAGAAGCTGTGGATAAGTCAGTGGACAACCGCTCTGTGATCCTCGCAAAGCCTTATGGAATGGGGCTCGCAGTCAAACTGACGATTTTTTCACCAACAAAAAAAGACGATATTTTTCATTGACTTAAACTTTTGATACAGGCAGTGACTGGAGTCAGGATCGATGTGACAGTTGCGTTACGCTCTGCGCAACTAATGTGCACAAGTACCTGTGAGCCGGTTATATGCGTGCGCTTTTTCGGGTCATTTTGCGCAGCTACGAGCGACCGAAAGGCTCTGCGAAAAGCATGCACGCCGACGGACGGTGCGACCCGACCATTCCCTGTGAAGTTTTTTTGACGTGGGGTTTGCTTCGCCCGAACGGATCCGTTACTATCCGCGGCGTTAGTACCAAGCTGAAAGTCAATTCCGGTCGAACATCTCCCACGGTCAACTTCCAACAGGAAGACACTGCCGAAAAAAGCGGGAACGACCCCTCGATGGTTTCCAGGTAACTTTTGCGACGACGCTGCCTTTGAACGAAAGCAAAGGGCGTTGCGAAGAACACTTACTCTGACCGAACCAACCTGCAAATTGATCAGGATCTTCACCCCGGGCCCAGAACCTTTGCCCTCGCTGTGATGCCTGTCCTCCTAAGTACCTACCTGCCAGCCCAAGCGCGCTCACTTATCAGCGCTTCAAACTGGCTGCTTTGTTCCAGTCGGGTTCTTCGTTCGATCAATGGTGATCAACGTTACTGGAACGTTTTAACGTTGCACGGTTCTTATCCGTGTCATTTGTAGGAACACCTAATAACTATGTCTACTCAAATCCAGACTCAGGATGCCATTCGCACCCTAACCAACGCTTTTGCTCCAATGAACTGCCTGATCATGGCCGCTCGCAAAGGCTGCTTCAGCTTCACCGTAGTCAATGAACACGGTATCGCTCGTCACAGCGAGCGTCTGTACCCCGATCAATACTCCAGCGCCGAACCGCTGCAGGCCGTGATCGAGCGTACCCGTCAGGCACTGGTTGCCTGAAAGCCGGACAGGCTGCAAAAGCAAAGCCCTGCTGAAAAGCGGGGCTTTTTATTGCCTGATATTTCACTTTTAGCGCAACGCCTCTAAGCATGTTCCGATCTAACGCCCGGGATGCGATGGCGGAAATATTTTAAAAACAGTCCTTTACACGCTGAATATGACACTACACTTCAACTCAAGCGGCTTGACCCGCTTGCGGCGAGCCTGATTCGATCCACTGCTGCCAAAGCCCCTTCAGGACTCGCCCTCAACAACAAGAACCGAGGGTGTTATGGGTATCGCTGCCAGCGAACTGTGCCGCTATGTGATCCGTCCCACATTGATCTATCTGGGACGCCACTGCGCAACCGCCGAATCCCTGCTGTTGGGTATCGCTGCCAGCCAATCCGCCCTCGGCTCTGCCCTGCATGACCGCCGTGGCCACGGCCTATACCGGATTGCCGAGCATCGCCATCAGGCGCTCTGGGATGATTATCTGGCGCTCGATCCGGAGCGCGCCAGCCTGGTGCGCGGCCTCGCCAGTCAGCATGCATTCCTCAGCGGCCCGCACCTGGAACTGACCGTCAACCTGCGTTACGCCACGGCCATCGCCTGGCTGCTGGTGGAAGAACAGAACCCCACCCTCCCCGCTCCGACCGATCTGCTCGGCATGGCGCGCATCTGGCGCCAGACCTTTCAACCGCAAGGCCGTTTGCGCGACTTCACCTATGCCTGGCAAACCTGTGTTTCACCGTTGAATCAGGTCGCTTGCTGACCGGGCGGTTTCACAAGTTCTCGCAACAAGTCGCCATTTTGGTCGGATTGTCCTACAAAACCGCTCTAACTCAAGGCTTACAAGCTATAGCGCTGGGACGAAAATGTTGGTAATTTTCGCCCCGGTGATCACCAGGAGTTCTAATAATGAAAAAAGTCATGCTCAAAACCACCCTTAGCCTCGCCGTTACCCTTGCCTCCACACAAATCTTCGCGGCAGGTTTTGCCCTCAACGAACAAAGCATCAGTGGGATGGGGACTGGTTTTGCCGGGCGATCTTCTTCTGCCGACGACGCAAGCACTGTTTATGGCAACCCGGCCGGCATGGCGCGCATCAAGCGCGAACAAGTCACCGGCGGCGTCGCCCTGGTCGACGCGCATACCGATATCAGCGATACCAGCTCCAGCCCTAATGGCGGCAGCAACAAGGGCGACATGGTGCCCCTCACTGCCGTACCGATGGGCTTCTATGTAAAACCGATCGATGATCACTGGGCATTCGGCCTCGGTGTGTACGTACCGTTCGGTCTGATCACGGATTACGAAAACGGCTTCGCCGGTCGTTACTTCGGCAGCAAGTCGGAAGTACAAGTCATCACCTTCCAGCCAACCGTCAGCTACGCCTTCAACGACAAGGTGTCGATCGGTTTCGGCCCGACCATCAACCGCATCGACGGCTCGCTGGAATCCAACCTGTCGATCACCCAGGCACTGCCGGACGGCAAGGTCAAGATCAAGGGTGACGACACCGCGCTGGGCTACAACGTCGGCTTGCTGGTCCAGGCCACCGACACCACCCGTGTCGGCCTGACCTATCACTCCAAGGTCGACTACAAGCTCGAAGGCGACACCAAGGTCAACTACAACGCTCTGGCGCTGGTGGGCGTTGGCGCCAACCAGAAGTACGACGCTTCGTTGAAGATCACCACGCCGGAATCCGTGGACCTGTCGGTCACCCAGGCGATCAACGATCGCTGGAACGTCTACGCCGGTACCACCTGGACCCGCTGGAGCCAACTGGACAAGATCACCGTGAAGAACTCCGGCGTGCAGCCTCTGCTGGCCGGTCAGTTCGGTTCGATCAACGAAGACCAGAACTGGCATGACTCCTGGGCCTATGCCGTGGGTACCTCGTACCAGTTGAACAAGGAATGGGTCCTGCGTACCGGTCTGACCTTCGACCAGTCGCCAACCAATAACGAAGACCGCTCGCCGCGTATCCCGACTGGCGACCGTACCATCTTCAGTATCGGTGCCGGCTGGAGCCCGACCGACGACCTGACCATCGACGTCGCGTACTCGTACCTCAAAGAAGAGTCGGTCAACATCCGCAACGAAAACGCGCGTGGCCAGACTTACGATGCCAAGTATGAAAACTCGGCAAACGGCTTCGGTGTCGGCGCGACATACCGCTTCTGATGCACCGTGGCGAGGCTAACCCCTCGCCCACGAAAAAGCCCCGCTCTCTTCGCAGAGGCGGGGCTTTTTCATGCCTGCAACTTTTCACTGGAACGACAAAATTACAATTGTGGGAGCGAGCCTGCTCGAAGGCGGTATGTCAGATGTAGATTTGCTGGCTGACACACCGCTTCGCGAGCAGGCTCGCTCCCACAGAGAACAGCGTTAATCAGGGCTTCAGCGGTTTGGATGCAATTGCCTTTTCGATCGCGGCAATAAACTCGGGATCATCCGGCTTGGTCAAGCTGGAAAAACTCGCCACGACCTTGCCCTGCCGGTCGACCACGTACTTGTAGAAATTCCACTTCGGCGCATTGCTCTGCGCGGCCAGCACCTGAAACAGATGCGTGGCGTCATCGCCGCGGACCTTCTGCGGCTCGGTCATGTTGAAGGTCACGCCATAGTTGGCGTAGCAGACCTTGGCGGTTTCCGCGCTGTCCTTGGACTCCTGCTTGAAGTCATTCGACGGCACGCCAAGCATTTCCAGCCCCTGATCCTTATAGCGCTTGTTGAGCGCCTCAAGCCCTTCGAACTGCGGCGCGAAACCGCAGAAGCTGGCGGTATTGACCACCACCAGCGGCTTGTCGGCGTACTGCTTGCACAGATCGATGGATTCCTTGGCGCGCAGCTTGGGCAGCGAGCCTTGCAGCAGCTCAGGACAGTCGGCGGCCTGGGCCAGGCCAGTCAACGCCATCAGCAACGCGGGAACAGCACACCAGCGCATCAACATGTTGAATTTCCTTGGGCAGTCATCAGGCTTCGACGTTACTCGCCACGCTGCCATCTAGCAAATGCTCATGCCCAACTGCATCAGCGCCAGACCGCCGCGTTGCCAGCCCCACCACACCAGCGCCAACAGCGCTGCAGCCAGTGCGGTCAGCGCGAATCGCGCGCAGATCCGGCTCATGCTGCGCTCGCCGCAGCTTGCAGGCGCGCCACCGGACGCTCGCGCACCGGCCAGTTCAACGCCGCCGCGAGCAGGCTCAAGAGAACCGCCACTTGCCAGATCAAGTCATAACTTCCGGTTTGGTCATACACCACCCCGCCCAGCCAGCCGCCAAGGAATGAGCCAAGCTGATGGAACAGAAAGACGATGCCACCGAGCATGGACAAATTGCGCACGCCGAACAAGGTTGCCACCGTACCGTTGGTCAACGGCACCGTCGACAGCCACAGAAAGCCCATGGCCATGCCGAACAGATACGCTGTGGTGGTCGTCACCGGCAACCACAGGAACAGCGCGATCACCACCGCGCGCAGCAGATACAACGCCATCAGCAGACGCGGTTTGGACATGCGGCCACCGAGCCAACCAGCGGTGTAAGTGCCGAAGATATTGAACAGTCCGATCAACGCCAGCACCGTAGTGCCGACACTGGCGGGCAGATGCTGATCGACCAGATACGCTGGCAAGTGCACGCCAATGAACACCACTTGAAACCCGCAGACAAAAAAGCCGAACGCCAGCAGCCAGAATCCCGAATGCGAGCAGGCTTCACGCAGCGCTTCGGAGAGGGTTTGTTCGTGGCCGAGAACCGGCAGTGGCTTGTCTTTTAACATGCTCACCAGCGGCACGATCATCGCCACCAGCAGGCCCAGCACCAACAGCGCGGCCGACCAGCCGAGCCAGCCGATCAGGCCCAGCGTGCCCGGCAACATCGCGAACTGGCCGAACGAACCGGCGGCGCTGGCGATACCCATGCCCATGCTGCGTTTCTCTGGCGGCACAGCGCGACCCACAACACCAAGAATGACCGAAAACGAAGTGCCCGAAAGACCGATACCGATCAGCAGACCGGCACTGAGTGACAGAGTCACCGCCGAATCAGACAGGCCCATGCACACCAGGCCCGCCGCGTAGAGGATCCCACCGACCAGCACCACTTTCGCCGCACCGAAGCGGTCGGCCAGCGCGCCGGTGAACGGCTGCGCCAGGCCCCAGATCAGGTTTTGCAGGGCTATGGCGAAGGCAAACACTTCGCGACCCCAGCCGAACTGCGCGCTCATCGGCGACAGGAACAGACCGAAACCGTGGCGCACGCCCAATGACAACGCCAGGATCAGCGCACTCCCCAGCAACACCCAACCGCACGTACGCCACATCGATGTCATTGTTATTCTCCAGTCGCGGGTATATACCCGCTTGAGCGCGAAAAAACCGCCGTCAGGCCAGTTCGTCGAGCAGTTTGAGCAAGGTTTCGCGCTTCTCGGCACCGAGACGGTCGATCAGCCGCTGTTGCGCCGCTTCCCACGCCGGCAATGCCGCTGCCAGGCGCTGCACGCCGTTTTCAGTGAGGCGCACGATGCGGTTGCGCATGTCCTCGCCTTCGGCCAGCGCCACCAGACCTTCGCCCTCCAGCACACGTAGATTGCGTCCGAGCGTGCTGCGATCCAGGCCCATGGCCTCAGCCAGTTCGGAAATGCTCGGTTGCTCCAGCCGCTGCAGATTGCACAGCAGAGAATACTGGGCAACGTTGATCCCGAAGCCATCGAGAGCGCCGTCGTAATGCCTGCTGACGCCACGCGCGGCGCGACGCAGGTTGGTGCACAAACACTGAGAAGGAAGCATGATGCGTGTATATACCCGCGAGTGTGTTAAATCAAGTTACAGATGAGTTTACTCTGAACATCATTGTTGCCGGTGAGGCCCCTTCGCGAGCAGGCTCGCTCCCACAGGGGATTGCATTTCGAAAGTGGGAGCGAGCCTGCTCGCGAAGGGGCCGGCATCATCTACGCAAATCTTTCAGACCAAAGCGAGCCCCACCAACACCCCCATCTCCAGCAATTCCAGCAACGCCCCCGCCGTGTCCCCGGTAGTCCCGCCCAGCCGCTGCATCATCAGCCGCCGCAGCCAGACAAACCCAACCAGCGAAATCAGCACCGCACCGAAGCCAGCGATCAACACGCAGCCCAAGGCACTCAACCCCAGCACCCACCACCCCACTTTACGCGGCAGATGATCGGCCAGTGCCTGACCCAATCCACCCGCACGCACATACGGCGTAGTCAGAAACAACCCCAACAGCGCCGCTCGCCCGAGCACCGGGACGATGATCAGCGCCAGGGTATGCCCTTGCTCGATCAGCGCCAGCAGCGCGGCGAATTTCAGCAACAACACCAGCACCAGCGTGACCACCGCGCTCGGCCCGCTGCGCGGATCTTTCATGATCGTCAGCGTACGTTCACGATCACCAAAACCGCCGAGCCAGGCATCGGCGCTGTCCGCCAAGCCATCGAGATGCAGCGCGCCGCTGAGCAATACCCACACGGTCAACAACAGCGCCGCATGGAGCAACATTGGTGTGCCGCCAAGCAGTAGATTCGAGGCGTAGAGGATCAACCCGAACAGCAATCCCACCAGCGGATAAAACAGCAGCGAACGGCCAAGCTGTTGCGGCTCGGGCATGCCCGGCAGGCGAATCGGCAGGCTGCTGAGAAACTGCAAGGCGATCCACAGCGGCAACATCTCAGTGACCTTCCTTGAGCGCGCCGTCAGCCTCGACCGTCAGCGCAAACAGCGCGCCGTGGCCGACTTCGACATTGAGCAACTGTTCGCGCGGCAGACCACGTGCCTGCGCGAGCAACAAGCGCATCACGCCGCCGTGGCTGACCAGCAGAATCCGTTCGCCGGCGTAAGCCGCCTGCAACCGCGCGACCGCCGCCAACACCCGCGCGGAAAACGCGCTGACCGGCTCGCCCTGCGGTGGCGTGAAGCCATAGGGATCAGCCCAGAACAGCCCCAGCGCTTCAGCATCCGTTTCCATCAACGCCGCCGCGCTCTGCCCTTCCCACGCGCCGAAATGCAGCTCTTGCAGATCCTTGTCCAGATGCACGGACAGGTTCAATTGCTCGCCGAGTTCAGCGGCGAAGCGCGCGCAGCGCTGCAATGGCGAACTGACAATTCGATCCCACGGCCCGCCGTCGACCACCGCTGCACGCATCTGCGTCCAGCCGTTTGCGGTCAGCGCATCGTCGAGGCTGCCGCGCAAGCCGCCGCCGAGTTCCGTTTCGCCGTGGCGCAGCAGATCCAGGCGCAGACTCATGCCGGGCGATCCGCCACGGCTGCTTCGGCGAACGTCGCCATTTGCCCGTGCAGGTCAC
This sequence comes from Pseudomonas sp. FP1762, assembly GCF_030687105.1. Taxonomy (NCBI): domain Bacteria; kingdom Pseudomonadati; phylum Pseudomonadota; class Gammaproteobacteria; order Pseudomonadales; family Pseudomonadaceae; genus Pseudomonas; species Pseudomonas sp. FP1762. Next base: position 1,792,198 of record NZ_CP117458.1, on the reverse strand, counting down.
AGGCCAGACACAACAACGGCACCGCCAACGCTGCGCCACTGCCCTCGCCCAAGCGCAGGTCGAGTTCCAGCAACGGTTCGGCGCTCAAGGTTTCCAGCACATGACGATGGCCCGGCTCGGCACCGCGATGGCCGAACAACAGCCACTGGCGACAGGCCGGATTCAAGCGCACCGCGACCAGCGCGGCGACCGTGCAGATAAAGCCGTCAACCAGCACCGCAATGCCTTCCTGCGCGCAGGCCAGATAGGCGCCGACCAACGCGGCAATCTCGAAACCGCCAAGATTGAACAACGTCTGCAAGGCATCGCCACGCTGTGCGGCATGCAGCGCCAGCGCGCGTTCGATGACTTGCGCCTTGTGGCTGACGCCAGCGGCATTCAGCCCGGTACCGGGGCCGGTCAGGTGCGCCACCGGGCAATCGAGCAAGGCACAGGCCAGCGCACTGGCCGCCGTGGTATTGCCGATGCCCATCTCGCCGCCGATGAACAACTGGGTGCCGGCGGCTTTCGCGCGCAAGACGCTGTCGCGACCGGCCTGCAAGGCCGATTCGCCCTGTGCCTGAGTCATCGCTGCGCCCTGAGCGAAGTTCGCCGTTCCCGCGCCGATGTTCAGATGGCGCACGCCGGGCAAATTCAGCGTCGGATTCACCGTGCCCAGATCGACCACTTCCAGTTGCGCACCGAGCTGACGCGCCAGCACGCTGATCGCCGCGCCGCCGCTGACAAAGTTGAGCAGCATCTGCCCGGTGACTTCCTGCGGATAAGCCGATACGCCTTCGGCTACCACGCCATGGTCGCCAGCGAAAATCGCGATCCAGACTTGTTCCAGCGTTGGCTTGAGCTGACCTTGCAGACCGGCCAGTTGCACGGCCACCGATTCAAGGCGCCCCAGCGAACCGGCCGGTTTGGTCAGTTGCTGCTGGCGCTCGGTCGCTTGCGCGATGATGTCCGAGTTCACGGTTTTGCACGGGTTCAGCCACCAGGTCGGGCTCATAACGCAGATCCTTTCAAAGTCAGGGGCAGGCCGGCGACGGTCAGGACAACTCGCTGACAGCGCTCGGCCAGAGCTTGATGCAGCCAACCGGCTTCATCGACATAGCGGCGAGTCAATTCGCCCAGCGGCACGACACCCATTCCGGTCTCGTTGCTGACAAAAATGATTTCACCCGGCAACGACGCCAGGCAGTCGAGCAGCGCTTCACGCTCGGCGGCGAGACGTTCGGCGTCGTCGAGCATGAGCAGATTGGTCAGCCACAGGGTCAGGCAATCGACCAGCAGGCAGCGCTCGGCGCCAGCGGATTCGCGCAGCACGCGGGCCAGTTCCAGTGGCTCTTCGATCAACGCCCATTCGACCGGGCGGCGCGCGCGGTGATGGGCGACGCGCTGGTTCATTTCGCCGTCGAGCGGTTGGCTGGTGGCGATGTAGGTGACCGCCAGATGGCTGTCGCTGGCGAGTTTTTCCGCCAGACGACTCTTGCCGGAGCGGGCGCCGCCGAGGATCAGTTGGAGCATGGGTTCATCCAAAAATGTGTGGTGAGACAACCGGCCCCTTCGCGAGCAGGATCGCTCCCACCGTTGATCGCGTCTCCCTGTGGGAGCGAGCCTGCTCGCGAAGAGGCCAGTCCAGACAACTCAAATCCCGCAGAGCTGACGCAACAGCCCGGTATCCAGATGCTTCTCCACCAGATCTGCCAGCCGTTCGATGTCGCGTTCGCGCAAGCCGTGGTAATCGACTTCCTGCACATCACTCAACCCGGCCCAGCGCAGCAACGCCGCGCTCGCCTCGGGGGATTCGAACAAGCCGTGCAGATAGGTGCCAAACACCTGACCATCGGCACTTTGCGCACCATCGCAACGACCGTCGTCCAAATGTACCGCCGGATTCTCCAGCGCCGGCCCGCTGGTTACGCCAGCGTGTATTTCGTAACCGCTGACTGCGGCGCTTTCCAACGCCAGCCGCCCGCGCACGTTGCGCAATTGCTTCTCGGCTTCGAGTTGCGTTTCGAACGCCAGCAGCCCCAGACCGGCGCTGGAGCCGGCAGCGCCTTCCAGCCCAAGCGGATCGTGTACTTGCTCACCGAGCATCTGCAGACCGCCGCAAATCCCCAGCACCTTGCCGCCGTAGCGCAGATGCCGATTGATCGCAGCGTCCCAGCCGTTGGCGCGCAGATAAGCCAGATCACTGCGCACGCTTTTCGAGCCCGGCAGGATGATCAGGTCGGCGGCGGGAATCGCCTGCCCCGGGCCGACAAATTGCAGATCCACCTGCGGATGCAGACGCAGCGGGTCGAAATCGGTGTGATTGCTGATGCGCGGCAGCACCGGCACCACCACTTTCAAGACCTGTTCGGCCTTGTCGGTCTGGCGTTGGTCGATGCCGTCCTCGGCTTCAAGGTGCAGGTCCATCACGTAGGGCAGGACGCCGACCACCGGTTTGCCGGTGCGCTGTTCCAGCCAGTCGAGGCCCGGTTGCAACAAGGCGATATCGCCACGAAAGCGGTTGATGATGAAGCCTTTGACCCGCGCCTGCTCGCTCGGTGAAAGCAATTCCAGCGTGCCGACCAAATGCGCAAACACGCCGCCGCGATTGATGTCGGCGATCAGCAGCACCGGGCAATCCACCGCTTCGGCAAAGCCCATGTTGGCAATGTCGCCGGCGCGCAGATTGATCTCCGCCGGCGAACCGGCGCCTTCGACCATTACCAACGAGTACGCAGCGCTGAGTCGCTCGTGCGAGGCGAGCACCGCTTGCATCGCGATGGCCTTGTAATCGTGATAGGCGACGGCGTTCATCGTCGTCACCGCGCGGCCATGAATGATCACTTGCGCGCCGGTGTCGCTGTTGGGCTTGAGCAGCACCGGGTTCATGTCTGTGTGCGGTTCAAGACCGGCCGCTTGCGCCTGCACTGCCTGCGCGCGGCCGATCTCGCCGCCGTCAGCGGTGACTGCGCTGTTGAGCGCCATGTTCTGCGGTTTGAACGGCACCACCGCCACGCCCTGGCGAGTGGCCCAGCGGCACAACGCGGTCACCAATGTGCTTTTGCCGGCATCGGACGTGGTGCCTTGCACCATCAGAGTGGTCATGGGTGGTCCTTGGCGAATGCTTGCAAAGCCTGTTCGAGACGCAGCTCTTGCGCGGCATCGGCTGGCAGGCCGAAACGCACGCTGCTGTTGTGGCTGAACAGGCGCAGGAGGATGCCGCGCCGGGCGAGGAATTCGTGCAGCGCTTCGGCGTGCTCGGTGATCAGCCACTGAAACAGCGCGCAGCCACCCTGCGGTGCAAAACCGCAACGGGTCAGCAGCGCCGCCAGCCGTTCGCTCGCTTCATCGCTACGAATCCGCTGACGGGTGTGACCCTCGGTGTCTTGCAGGCACGCCGTACCGAGTACCCGCGTCGGCCCGCTCACCGCCCACGGCCCGACCTGTTCGGCGAGCAGTTTGAGCAACTTGCGCTCAGCCAGAACGAAACCGAGGCGCACCCCGGCCAGACCGAAAAACTTGCCGAACGAACGCAACACCACCAGCCCGACCTGATGCGCATAGGGCGCCAGGCTCAGTTGCGGTGTGTTGTCCATGAATGCTTCGTCGACCACCAGCCAGCCGCCGCGTTGCGCCAGCCGCGCATGCCAGTCGAGCAGGCGTGCCGGGGTCAGGCTGAGGCCGGTCGGATTGTTCGGATTGACTACCACCAGCACATCGAGACTGTCGAGAAAGAACTCGACTTCCTGCTCGAGCACTTCACGGACGATGTAACCGCTGCGCCGCCAGGCTTCGGCATGCTCGGCATAGCACGGCGACAACACGCCGACCTTGCCGGCCCGGCGCAGACGCGGCAGCAACTGGATAGCCATTTGCGAGCCGGCGACCGGTAGCACCTGCGCGGCGCCGTAATAATCGCAGGCGGCCTGTTCCAGTCCGTCATCGGTTTCCGGCAAGCGCGCCCAGGCGCGTAGCGGGATCTCCGGGATCGGGAACGGCCATGGCGCGAGGCCGCTGGACAGGTCAAGCCAGTCGGCCTCGGCAATCCCGTAATCGAGTGCAGCCTTGCGCAGCCGGCCACCGTGCTCAAGCATAAAATTCCGCCCCCAGGCAAAGCATCAGCAGCCACAACCATACGCCGCGCTGGACCAATTGCCAGCCACGGTCAATGGAATCGGCATCCGCCGGCGCACCTTCGCCCAGTTGTGGGCGCTCATGCAGTTCGCCGTGATAGATCGCCGGTCCACCCAACTCGACGCCGAGCGCACCGGCACCGGCCGCCATCACCGGGCCGGCGTTAGGGCTGTCCCACTGCGGCGCCTGGGTGCGCCAGCACTTCAGCGCGAGGCGGGTTTTGCCGAGCAGCGCGTAGGTCAATGCCACCAGACGCGCAGGAATGTAGTTCAACACGTCGTCGATTTTCGCCGCCGCCCAGCCGAAACGTTCGAAGCGTTCGTTGCGATAACCCCACATCGCATCGAGGGTATTGCTCAAGCGATACAGAACCACGCCCGGGGCGCCGGCGACGACAAACCAGAACAGCGCAGCGAACACCGCATCGCTGCCGTTCTCCAGCACCGACTCAGTCGCGGCACGGGCCACGGCAGTGCTGTCGAGTTCATCGGTCTGGCGGCTGACCAGATAACCGACACGCTTGCGCGCCTCGTCCAGATCATCGGCGCGCAACGCAGCCGCGACCGGTGCGACATGTTCGCCGAGGCTGCGCATGCCGAGGGCGCAATACAGCGCGAGAATCTCGACAATCCAGCCCACATAGGGCGCCCAGGAAAATGCTGTGGCGAGCAAGGTCAGCGGCAGCACCGCGAGCACCCACGCGGTCACACCGTGGCTGCGCCAGCCCCGGCCGCCGGCGTTGAAGCGTTGCTCGATGCGCCCGGCAAAATTGCCGAACGCCACCAGCGGATGCCAGCGTTTCGGTTCACCGAGCAGCGCATCCAGCGCTACTGCGGCGACACTCAGCAACGCCACACTCATTGACTCACTCCCCAATAATTTTCGTACAGCAACTCGTTGAGCGGCCGCGCCTGCGCCCAGCCTTCAAGTACCAGCATCGGCGCCGGATAGAATTCCTTGACCGGGCCGAGACACAACACCGCCAGCGGTTTCGCACCGGCCGGCAATTTGAGCAAATCCGCCAAGGCTTGCGGTTCGAACAACGAAACCCAGCCCATGCCCAGGCCTTCGGCACGGGAGGCCAGCCACAGATTCTGGATCGCGCAGGACAGCGAGGCCATGTCCATTTCCGGCAACGTGCGCCGACCGAAGATGTGTTTTTCGCGATCGTCCATCAGCGCTGCGACCAGCACTTCGGCGCAATCGTTGATGCCTTCGACCTTGAGCTGCATGAACTCATCGCTGCGCTCGCCAAGGGCTTCGGCAGTGCGGATGCGCTCTTCTTCCACCAGATCGCGGATCTGCCCGCGCAGAGCACGATCGCTGATGCGGATGAAGCGCCAGGGCTGCATCAGACCGACGCTCGGCGCTTGATGAGCGGCTTCGAGCAGACGACGCAGCAGTTGCGGCTCGACGCTGCCGCCGGTGAAGTGGCGCATGTCGCGGCGCTCGGCGATTGCCTTGTAGACCGCTGCGCGCTCGGCTTCGGAGAATGTGTTGTCGGTCATGGCCCCATCGCTGGCAAGCCAGCTCCCACAGGAGATCGCATTTCTTCAGGAAGCTCACCATTCACTGTGGGAGCGAGCTTGCTCGCGAAGCCGGCCTCACTGTCTGGCGCAAACAATGCCGCAATCGCAGTCGGATTCGATGGGAAATAAAAGTGCACGTACGACGCCGTCATCCGCCCCTCGCGATAAACCGCCTCAGCGCCGCGCCCGCCATTGGGACTCAGCCCACGGGCAATCGGCGTCAGCGCTGTGGTGGTCAGGGAATGATGATAGGTATGCCCACGCAACTCCCCTTCCGGCAATTCAACCGCCTGCAACGCCAGCGCCGCCAGACGCTTCTGCATCACCGCCTCGCCCTTGAGCAAACCGACCAGCTCAGCACGGGTGCCTTCCACGTCAGTCAGCGAATCAAGCAGGTAAAGCATGCCGCCACATTCGGCGAGCAAGGGCTTGCCCGCCGTATGGTGCGCGCGGATCGCCGCCAGCATCGAGGCGTTTTGCGCCAGCGCGACGTGATGCAACTCTGGATAGCCGCCCGGTAGATACAGGCTGTCCGCCTCGGGCAATTGCGTGTCGCGGATCGGCGAGAAGAAGCGCAATTCGGCGCCCATCGCCCGCAGCAGATCGAGACTGGCGCCATAGGTGAAGGCAAAGGCTTCATCGCGGGCAACGGCGATGCGCACACCTTTTAATAGAGGCTCGGCGGCGATGATCTCAGGCGCGGCGAATTCTACGGCGGGTGGCAGCGCGACCTCGCAACTGCTGGCCAGCGCATCGGCGGCCGCGTCGAGGCGCAGATCCAGATCATTCAATTCGCTGGCCTGAACCAGGCCGAGGTGGCGGCTCGGCAATTCGATACCGGTTTCGCGGGACAGCGCACCGTACCAGCGCAGACCTTCGGTGAGGCTGCCTTCGAGTAATTGCGCATGGCGCAAGGTGCCGACGCGGTTGGCCAGCACGCCAGCGAACGGCAAGTCCGGCTGATACTTCGCCAGGCCCAGCGCCAAGGCGCCAAAGGTCTGCGCCATGGCGGTGCCGTCGATCACGCCGAGCACCGGCACACCGAAGTGGCGCGCCAGATCAGCGCTGGATGGCGTGCCGTCGAAAAGGCCCATCACCCCTTCAATCAGAATCAGGTCGGCTTCGGCGGCGGCTTCCCACAACAGCCGGCGACTTTCCTGCTCGCCGACCATCCACATGTCCAGTTGATACACCGGCGCACCGCTGGCGCGCTCGAGGATCATCGGGTCGAGAAAGTCCGGGCCGCATTTGAACACGCGCACCTTGCGCCCCTGATTGCGATGCAAACGGGCGAGTGCGGCGGTGACGGTGGTCTTGCCCTGACCGGAGGCCGGCGCGGCGATCAACACCGCGGGGCAGTGACGTGGTGGCTTCAAAGTTCGACGCCTTTCTGCGCTTTGATCCCGGCCTGGAAGGCGTGCTTGAGCATGCCCATCTCGGTAACCGTGTCGCCCATCTCGATCATTTCCGGCTTGGCGCCGCGACCGGTGACCACCACGTGCTGCATCGGCGGGCGCGCTTGCAAATCGCTGAGCACCTGATCGAGATCGAGGTAGCCGTGCTTGAGGGCGATGTTCAATTCATCGAGCACCACCAGACCGATCGAAGGGTCGCGCAACAATTCACGCGAGACTTCCCAAGCGGCGGTCGCAGCGGCGATGTCGCGCTGACGATCCTGGGTTTCCCAGGTGAAGCCTTCGCCCATGACGTGGAAACGCACCTGCTCGGGGAAGCGGCGGAAAAACAATTCCTCGCCAGTGCTGTTGCGGCCCTTGATGAACTGCACCACGCCGCACTGCATGCCGTGGCCCATCGCGCGGGCGAGCATGCCGAACGCCGAGCTGCTCTTGCCTTTGCCATTGCCGGTCAGCACCAGCACCAGGCCACATTCGTCGGGCGAGCTGGCGATGCGTTCGTCGATCACGGCCTTCTTGCGCTGCATGCGCGCCAGATGGCGTTCGTCACGCTCGGGGGAATCAGTCATGGGGGGAGCTCTCCGTTGAGGCTGGATAACGGCGGGCAGGCACAAGAATAGACGGCAAAAAGCCTGGCATCGCCCACCGTGATGCCGCTGAGATGGATCAGGCCGGTCTCCGGGCTCATGAGCGGCGTTTCGCCGGACTGCGCGCCTTCCCGCTTCTTTCGAGGCAGTGGCTCAAGGCGCAGTTTTCACTCATTTACCGTTGCGGGGGCAGCGCCGGGATCGTCGTGGCTTCGCTTGAAGACCACCCTCACCGGCTTCCCTGTTTCACTCTGTCGACGCGGGGCCACAGAGCACCTGAAACAAGCGGCGAAGGTTAGAGGGTTGGGGGTGGAGCGTCAATTGAAGAGGCGCTTTGCGCGCGAATAACTGCCGCTGATCCATTGTGCAGCGGCAATCTTGTGCCAGACTGCGACAAGTGATATCAAAGAGCCATGCTTTTCCCGAAAAGCCCACTACAACAATAAGGATGACGACGATGCAAGGCATGATCATCAGCAACCCGCGCCTGGAATTTCTGCGCCCGGTGCTGGAACGCTGGTTTGACTGTATCGATCGCTACAACACTGTACGCGGCGACAACGACACGCCGTACTGGCACGACGAGAAAGCCAATCTCGGCCTGCTCGCGGCAGCGGCGTGGATGGCTGAAATGGTCACGCTGAACGACACGGCCACGCGCAAACAGAACGAAGAAGGCGAACGCAATGCTCGCGCCGACCTGCTGATTGCCGGCGCCGAAGACCGCGCGTTCATTCAGGCCACGCAACGCTGGCCACGGGTCAACAACCTCAACCTGACCCAGGCACTGCTCGACGTCACCGCTGATGCCAAGCGCATCAGTTACGCCAGCGATCTCAAGCTCGGCTGCCTCTTTGTTGCTCCGCAAAAACCTCAGCACAGCGCCAGCCCCGAAGAATTGCAGGACATGGTCGACGACCTGCAAAAGGAACACACCTGCGCCCTGGCCTGGTATTTCCCCTACGCCTATCGCAAATTGCACAGCGACGCGGGCAACTATCATCCGGGCATCGCCATGCTGTTCAAGGAAGCCCGCGGTTGAGCAGTTGAACCATCGGGCCTGCGCCCTCCTCTATGTTTAGGAATGCATTCATAGGGAAGATCAGCAATGCGCAAGGCCCAACTCGCTCTTATCATCGCCGTCGCTGGCGGGCTCGCCGCCTGCGGTGAAACCTCCAGCCTGCAAGTCTCCGACGGCACCGGCCCGTCACCGAAACTGCCCGAACCGAACAAGACGCTGATCCCGACAGTCAACATCGCCCCGGCGGTGGGCTGGCCGGACGGCGCGAAACCGACCGCAGCGGCCGGCACCCAGGTCGCCGCGTTTGCCGAAGGCCTTGATCACCCGCGCTGGCTCTACGTGCTGCCCAACGGCGATGTGCTGGTGGCGGAGACCAATGCGCCGCCCAAGCCCGATGACAGCAAAGGCATTCGTGGCTGGGTGATGAAGAAAGTCATGGGCAAGGCCGGCGCCGGCGTGCCCAGCCCGAACCGCATCACCCTGCTGCGTGATGCCGACCACGACGGCGTCGCAGAAACCCGCACGGTGTTCCTGCAGAACCTCAATTCGCCGTTTGGCATGACGCTGGTCGGCAACGATTTGTACGTTGCCGACACCGACCGCCTGCTGCGCTTCAACTACGAGCCGGGCGCCACCGAGATCAAGACCCAACCGATCAAAGTCGTCGACTTGCCCGGCGGCACGCTGAATCACCACTGGACCAAAAACGTCATCGCCAGCAAGGACGGCAACAAGCTCTACGTCACCGTCGGCTCGAACAGTAACGTCGGCGAAAACGGCCTGGATCAGGAAGAAGGCCGCGCGGCGATCTGGGAAGTGGATCGTGCGACCGGCAATCACCGGATCTTCGCCTCGGGTATCCGCAACCCCAACGGCCTCGCCTGGGAACCTACCAGCGGCGCATTGTGGACAGCAGTCAACGAGCGTGACGAAATCGGCAGCGATCTGGTGCCGGACTACATCACCTCGGTCAAGGACGGCGGCTTCTATGGCTGGCCGTTCAGCTACTACGGCCAGCACGTCGATGTGCGGGTCAAACCGCAGAATCCTGATCTGGTGGCCAAGGCCATCGCTCCGGATTACGCGGTCGGTCCGCACACCGCTTCGCTGGGCCTGACCTTCGCCGATGGCAACCGCTTGCCGGCGCAATTCAAGGAAGGCGCATTCATTGGCCAGCACGGCTCGTGGAACCGCAAACCGCACAGTGGCTACAAGGTGATTTTCGTGCCGTTTACTGGCGGCAAGCCGACCGGGCAGCCGGTGGATGTGCTGACCGGTTTCCTCGACAAGGACGAGAACGCGCTGGGCCGCCCAGTTGGCGTGGTCATCGATCAGCAAGGTAGCTTGCTGGTGGCGGATGATGTCGGGAACAAAATTTGGCGCGTTTCGGCCAGCAATTAAGCTAAGCGCAACGCAAAAAAAGTGGGAGCGAGCCTGCTCGCGAAGCGGTGTATCAGTCAAATCATTGTCGACTGACACTCCGCCTTCGCGAGCAGGCTCGCTCCCACATTTAGTTATGCATACGCACTAGGGGTTATGCGCCAGCTGCCCCGGCTGCAACACCCGCTTGGCGCTCAGATACGCCTTCTGCCAATACGCCTTCGACAGGCTATCGAGCTTGACCGTGCCGCCCGTGGCCGGCGCATGTACGAAGCGCCCCTCGCCGACGTAAATCCCCGCATGACTGACCTGCGAGCCGCCATTGGTGGCGAAGAAAATCAGGTCGCCGGTCTGCAAGCCTTCCTTGCCGACATTCGGCGCCTGCATGACGATCATTTCGCGGGTCGAGCGTGGCAGCGAAATGCCCGCCGCGTCGCGGTAGACGAAACCGATCAGACCACTGCAATCGAAACCGGAATCTGGCGTGTTGCCGCCCCAGCGATACGGCGTACCGACCAGGCCGAGGGCACGGAACAACACGTCTTCAGCAACGGGGGAAAAAGCCTGGGAGGGAGCGAACACGATCGGCGCGCGAACCACGGGGGCTGGCGGCGGTGTGCGGCTGGCGCAGGCGCTGAGCAGCGCGGCGCAAAGGATCAAGGTGAGGCGGGCCGACATCGTCATAAGCAGAACATCCTGATCTGGCTGCGGCTTTCTCTGCCGAATGGACAGAAACAAAACCGCCTGCGTCATCACGCAGGCGGTTTGCCATCAATATAGATTCAGGATTCTAGCGGCTACGCGACAAACTTCAAGTAAGACTTTAACTTCACCTTGTAAAGTTTAGGTCTACTCCGTTGCCGTGCCGTTTTGTCGCCGCGAACGCAGCGACATCGCGCTTACTTGCGAGCGGTGACCACGGTTGGCGCCATGGCGAGTGCACGCTTGGCTTCGATGAAAGTCTTGCTCCAGTAGCTGTCACCCAGGCTGTCGATGCGAACACCGCCGCTGCGACGACTGCTGGAGTGAATGAACTGGTTGTCACCCAAGTAGATGCCGGCGTGACTGACACGACCGCGACGACCATTGGTGGCGAAGAACAGAAGATCACCCGGCTCAAGGTTGCTGCGCGAAACCAGCGGCGCATCAACGTTGATCATTTCGCGAGTGGAGCGCGGCAGGTTCATGCCCGCCTCTTCACGGAACAGGTAACCGATGAAACCGCTGCAATCGAAACCGGCTTCAGAAGTACCGCCGAAACGGTAACGGGTCCCAATCAGGGACATACCGCGTTCGAGGATGCTGTCAGCCAGTACAGGAAGCTGATAAGGCTTGCTGCCGTTGAACTGGTTGAGTTCTTTTTCGGTGTCCAGCTCTTCCTGGTAAATAACGGAAGACTGGGCGGTAGCAGAATTCTTGACCTGTTGCGGCGGCTCTTGAACCGGAGAATGAGCAGCACAACCGAATAACAGGGTAACGAGTGCGAGAGGCACGAGGGGTGCGAAGCGCTTTAGCATGGGCACGACCGTGGCTGATAGTTGTAAAGAAGCCGAGACTATGCCCGCTATCGTCCTCATTTGCAAATTCAATCGAACTTTATGTGACTTCCCGGTTTCGCGTTTACATCTAAGCGCGTAACTCGTCTGGCCGGTGAATCGGCGCAGGGACGCGGGTTTTCTGGCGCCTGAAAGCTGGCAAAAGCCCACTACTACCAGCCAAGAGTTTCCTTGAGGAAGGGAATGGTCAGCTTGCGTTGCGCTTGCAGGGACGCCTGATCAAGCTGCTCGAGAAGATCGAACAGCGCGCTCATGCTGCGTGTGCCGCGAGTGAGAATGAAGTGCCCGACTTCATCGGTCAGGTGCAGACCGCGACGGGATGCGCGCAATTGCAGCGCACGCAATTTGTCTTCATCGGAGAGTGGGCGCATCTGGAAGATCAGCGCCAGGGTCAGGCGCGATTTCAGGTCGGCCAGCTTCACTGGCAATTCGCGCGGCGAAGTGGACGCGGCGATCAGCAGGCGCCGGCCGCTGTCACGCAGACGATTGAACAGATGAAACATCGCCTCTTCCCAGTCGGCCTTGCCGGCAATCACCTGCAAGTCATCCAGACAGACCAGTTCGTACTGCTCAAGGTTGTCGAGGATTTCCACGCCGCGGTCCATCAACTCGGCCAGCGGCAGATACACCGCCGGTTCGCCCATCTGCTCGAAGCGCAGGCACGCGGCCTGCAACAGATGCGTGCGCCCGACGCCGTGTTTGCCCCACAGGTAGATCAGGCTCTCCGTCCACCCGGCGTCGGCTTCGCAAAGACGCTCGACATAGCCGAGTGCAGCGGCATTGGCGCCTGGGTAGTAGTTGATGAAGGTGGCGTCGTCACGCAGACGCACACCTAGGGGCAGCTGAATCGGTTTCATGCTGACTGAACAGTTCTCAAAGGAACCGTTAGTGGCCTCTGTGTAAAGTTGGCGAAGTTTATACCCGTGAGGCTGAGCGCACAATGCGACAGACCCCAAGCAAAATCAAAGGTTTGCGTTGACGCAGCGGTTTGATGACAGATTCTCTGGCGCCCTCGCTCGAACGAAACGCGGCAGCCCGGCCAAGCGCCGGGCCGCCCGCGCCATCACAGCTCAGGTTCGTCAACGCCGCTGTAGATCCCGGAGTCCTTATACAAGTCGTGGACATGACGCACCAGCACCATGATCACCGCCGCCACTGGCAACGCCAGCAGCACGCCGGTAAAACCGAACAGCTCGCCACCCGCGAGGATCGCGAAGATCACCGCCACCGGGTGCAAGCCGATGCGGTCCCCGACCAGCAGCGGCGTCAGCACCATGCCTTCCAGTGCCTGACCGACCATGAACACTGCGACGATCCCGACCATCGGGTACAGATCGCCCCCGAACTGGAACAATCCGGCGATCAATGCCGCACCGATGCCGATGACAAAACCCATGTACGGCACAATCGCCGCGAGCCCGGCAATCAGGCCGATCAACAGCCCCAGTTCCAGACCGACGATCATCAGGCCGGCGGCATAAATCACCCCCAACGCAACCATCACCAGCAACTGCCCGCGCACGAACGCGCCGAGCACTTCGTGGCACTCGCCCGCCAGCGCAACCACGCGCTCTTCGCGATCACGTGGGAGCAGGCTGCGGATCTTGCCCATCATCACGTCCCAGTCGCGCAGCAGATAGAAGCTCACCACCGGAATCAGCACCAGGTTTGCCAGCCAGCCGATCAGCGCCAGGCTCGAGGCCGTCGCCTGACTCAGCACCACACCGACGATGTCGGTGGTCTGGCCCATGTGCTCGCTGATCGCGGCTTTGACTTTATCGAACTTCCAGAAGCCGTCCGACAAACCAAGCTTCGCTTGCGCCCACGGCACAGCGGTGTGCTGCAACCAGTCGAGCATCTGCGGCGCCAGCTCGTACAGACGCAGCAACTGCTTGGCGAGCATCGGTACCAGCACCAGCATCAACGCCGTGACGATCAAGGTGAACAAGGCAAACACGGCAATCACGCCCCAGGTTCGCGACAGCCCGAGCCGCTCCAGACGATCCACCAGCGGATCGAACAGATAAGCCAGCAACAACGCGACCAGAAACGGCGTGAGGATCGGATGCAGCAACCATACAAACGCGCAAAGCAGGACTACCCCACCGAGCCAGAACCAACGCCGCGTATCGGCCATTTACCACTCCTGATGCTTCTATATAAGGAAAGACTTACCAGCGAAACCGCAACGACGGTGCCGCCGCTGCCGGGGCTGGCGCTGGCGCTGCAACCGCAGGCGTACCATCCGCCGCTGGCTGGGCAGGCGCCACCGGAACCGGCGCTTCGGCCGGCAGCTCCTGCAACTTCGCCAGCGACAATTGCGCGCGCAACTGATCGGCGCTGCCATTGACCCGATAGACGATCCGATCGCCCTGCACGCTTTGCAGACGCACGCCGAACGGTTCGAGTAACCGCAGCAGCGCCGCATAATGCTCCAGATTCATGCCCTGCACTTCCAGCGTCTGCTGACCCGATGCGCCGGGTTTGGCGACGAATCGCGGCGCCAGACGCTCGGCCACCGCCAGCATCACCGCATCGGCAATCGCAGCCTGATCGGCGCCCTGCACGCTGCCGGCCTCTTTCTGATCACCGAGCCACAAGCGCCATTTTGCCTGCCACTGTCCGCCCTCTTCGCGGGCATGCACCGCCAGCAAGGCGTCGGCGTTGTAGCGCTCCGAAGCACTGCGCAAGGGCGCGGGGTCAGCGCTTTCCAGCGCGGGTGCGGTGGCAACCAATTGCTCGCTGAGATCAGCCAGCGGCAAGCGCAGTGGCAAACCGCGATGTTGTGCGGCCGTGCGCAATGCTGAGGCTGCGGTTTGACCGTCACCGACCAGGCTCGCACCTTCAGTTGAATCGTTCAGCCACCAGCCGAGGATCGACGGTCGACTGGCGCCCCACACCGGCAACCCGGCCCGGCGCAAGGCCTGCTCGGTGGTTGCCGGATCGAAATCGACTTTCAGCACTTCCGGTGGCCCGGCATCGAAACCGAACTGGCTGATGATCTGCTGCGGATCCTTGCGGATCGGCGCCAGCCCCGGGTTCTGCGCGGCTTTCGGGTCGCCGGTCAGGCGCAGCACCAAGGTATCGAGCGCCGCCTGCGTGGCGCGATCGCGCTCTTGCGGCGCCTGGCCGTTGACTGGCTGACGCACCTGATACAGCCCTTTGAGGTTTTCGGCATGGCTCGCCAGGCTGACCAGCGTCAGGCAGCCTACAAACAATAATTTACAAAAACGCATGGAAAATTCCCGTCGACAGGAGCGGCTGGAACACGCCGCGTGAACCGTTTGAGCAAGGCTGTGACCCCCACCCCTGGCAAAACATTCACACGGTGGCGGTAAGTTTTTGCACAGTCCTAACGATAGACGGTTAATCGCCACACCTTATACAGGCAGTCATACCCTGCGATTGCAAAAAATTTCCGCCGATATGGCCCTGCCCGTCGGTGCGAGGATGGCCGCTGCCCCTCAAGCCTGATAAAATCGCGCGCCTTCGCAGACCGGCAACAGCCGGGCCCCTCGAAACTCGCGTGAGGCGATCGCCCATCGAGTTCGATGTTCCCGCTGAACTCGGTCGTTACCCCCTGAATCCCCTCCCCTAAAGGCCTGGATCATGAGCAAGCAACCCTCCCTGAGCTACAAGGACGCCGGTGTAGACATCGACGCCGGTGAAGCATTGGTCGAACGCATCAAGAGCGTCGCCAAGCGCACTGCGCGCCCGGAAGTCATGGGCGGCCTGGGCGGTTTCGGCGCCCTCTGCGAAATCCCGGCCGGCTACAAGCAGCCGGTGCTGGTCTCCGGCACCGACGGCGTCGGCACCAAGCTGCGTCTGGCGCTGAACCTGAACAAGCACGACAGCATCGGCATCGACCTGGTCGCCATGTGCGTCAACGATCTGGTGGTGTGCGGCGCCGAGCCGCTGTTCTTCCTCGACTACTACGCCACCGGCAAACTGAACGTCGACACCGCTGCCCAGGTTGTCACCGGCATCGGCGCTGGTTGCGAACTGTCGGGTTGCTCGCTGGTCGGCGGCGAAACCGCTGAAATGCCAGGCATGTACGAAGGCGAAGACTACGACCTGGCCGGCTTCTGCGTCGGCGTCGTGGAAAAAGCGGAAATCATCGACGGCTCGAAAGTCGCCACCGGTGACGCCCTGATCGCCCTGCCATCGTCCGGCCCGCACTCCAACGGCTACTCGCTGATCCGCAAGATCATCGAAGTCTCCGGTGCCGACATCGAGAACACCCAGCTCGACGGCAAACCGCTGACCGACCTGCTGATGGCCCCGACCCGCATCTACGTCAAGCCACTGCTCAAGCTGATCAAGGACACTGGCGCTGTGAAGGCCATGGCCCACATCACCGGTGGCGGCCTGCTCGACAACATTCCGCGCGTACTGCCAAAAGGCGCGCAAGCAGTGGTTGACGTGGCCAGCTGGACTCGCCCGGCCGTATTCGACTGGCTGCAGGAGAAAGGCAACGTTGATGAAACCGAGATGCACCGCGTATTGAACTGCGGCGTCGGCATGGTCATCTGCGTGGCTCAGGAGCACGTCGAAGTGGCCCTGAACACCCTGCGTGACGCCGGCGAGCAGCCTTGGGTCATCGGTCAGATCGCCGTGGCCGCCGAAGGCGCTGCGCAGGTCGAGCTGAAGAACCTCAAGGCTCACTGATGCCAAAGCCCTGTGATGTCGTGGTGCTGTTGTCCGGCACCGGCAGTAACTTGCAGGCTCTGATCGACAGCACGCGGACCGGCGACAGCCCGGTCCGCATCGCTGCGGTGATTTCCAACCGCGCCGACGCCTACGGCCTGCAACGCGCCCGCGACGCGGGTATCGCCACCCGCTCGCTGGATCACAAGGCATTCGAGGGCCGCGAGGCCTTCGATGCCGCGCTGATCGAACTGATCGACCAATTCAACCCCGAACTCGTGGTACTGGCCGGCTTCATGCGCATTCTCAGCGCTGATTTCGTGCGTCACTACCAGGGTCGCCTGCTCAACATCCACCCGTCGCTGCTGCCCAAATACAAAGGGTTACACACTCATCAGCGCGCGCTGGAGGCCGGCGATACGGAACATGGCTGCTCCGTGCACTTCGTCACCGAGGAACTCGATGGCGGACCACTGGTCGTACAAGCAGTATTACCGGTAGAGTTGCACGACACGCCGCAGAGTCTGGCGCAACGAGTCCACGCCCAGGAACACCTGATCTATCCGATGGCAGTACGCTGGTTTGCCGAAGGCAGGCTGACACTCGGTGACCAGGGTGCTTTACTCGACGGTCAGCCACTCGCCGCCAGCGGCCACTTGATTCGACACTAGGAGATATTATGCGTCGCGCCCTGCTCTTCGCTTGCGCTCTGCTCGCCCTGCCCTTCGCGCAGGCAGCGGACCTTCAACCGTTCTCCGCCAGCTACACCGCCGACTGGAAGCAGCTGCCCATGAGCGGCACCGCCGAACGCAGCCTGACCAAGGAAGCCGACGGCGTCTGGAAGCTCAGCTTCAAGGCCTCGATGATGATCGCCAGCCTGACTGAAGAAAGCACCCTGAAGCTGGACAAGGACACGCTGCTGCCGCAGTCCTACCACTTTGAACGTGGTGGTCTGGGCAAAGCGAAAAAAGCTGATCTGGACTTCGACTGGGCCAATAAACTGGTGACCGGCACCGACCGTGGCGACGCGGTGAAGATCCCGCTGAACCGCGGCATGGTCGACAAGTCGACCTATCAACTGGCGCTGCAGCACGACGTTGCCGCCGGCAAGAAAAGCATGAGCTATCAGGTGGTTGATGATGGCGAAGTCGATACCTACGACTTCCGCGTGCTGGGTTCGGAAAAGGTCGACACCAAGGCCGGCCAGATCGATGCGATCAAGGTCGAGCGCGTGCGCGATCCGACACAAAGCAAACGCATCACCGTGCTGTGGTTCGCCAAGGATTGGGATTACCTGCTGGTGCGCCTGCAACAGGTCGAGACTGACGGCAAGGAGTACAACATCATGCTCCAGGACGGTACGGTCAACGGTAAGACTGTCAAAGGCAGCTGATCCGTCGCAAGAACAGAGAGCCCCGCGAATGCGGGGCTTTTGTTTATCTGTTCGATGATACTGCGCGGCGGCCCTACCCCTCACCCCAGCCCTCTCCCGAGGGAGAGGGAGCCGACCGAGGTGTCTGCCGCTAACCATCGACCTGAGAAACCGAGTCGAATATGGATTCCAAAGCATCGCACGATTAGTCCCCTCTCCCTCCGGGAGAGGGTTAGGGTGAGGGGCTTTTGAAGGTCAAACTCACACCGAAAACCGCGCCACCATCCCGTTCAGATCCACCGCCAACTTCGACAACTCCTGACTCGCCGCACTGGTCTGATTGGCCCCAGCCGATGTCTGCATCGCCAGATCACGAATATTCATCAGGTTGCGATCCACCTCCCGCGCCACCGCTGCCTGCTCTTCCGAGGCGCTGGCGATGACCAGATTGCGCTCGTTGATCAAGGTAAACGCCGAGGCAATTTCCTCCAGGGCCGAGCCTGCGCTCTTCGCCAGCTCGAGGGTCGAGCGCGCCCTTGAGTTGCTTTGCTGCATCGAACTGACCGCTGAATCGGTGCCCTGCTGGATCCCGCCGATCATTTGCTCGATTTCCTGGGTCGACTGCTGGGTGCGATGCGCCAGCGCCCGCACTTCATCTGCCACTACTGCAAAGCCACGCCCGGCATCACCGGCGCGCGCGGCTTCGATCGCAGCGTTGAGGGCGAGCAGATTGGTCTGTTCGGCGATCGAGCGAATCACGTCCAGCACTTTGCTGATGCCATGAACCTTTTGCGCCAGCGCCTCGACCTGCGCGGCATTATTGGTGACATCGCCAGCGAGAAACTCGATCGACGTCACCGTCTGCTGCACTTGCTCGCGCCCTTGCCGGGCGATGCGGTCGGACTCGCGGGAAGCTTCGGACGTGGCCACGGCGTTGTTCGCCACCTCTTCCACCGCTGCTGTCATCTGATTGACTGCGGTAGCGGCCTGCTCGATTTCCTGGCTCTGCTGATGCAGGCCGCGAGTGGCATCTTCGGTGACGCTGCTGAGTTCTTCGGCGGCCGAGGCCAACTGCGTCGACGACTCGGAGATGCGCCGGATCGTGTCGCGCAGATTGTGCTGCATGCTTTTCAGCGCTTGCAGCAGGCGCGCCGGCTCGTCTTTGCCAACGATGTGAATGTCGCCGGCCAAATCCCCACCGGCCACCACTTCGGCCACGCTGAGCGATTGCGACAATGGCACGACGATGCTGCGCGTCAGCAGCAACGCCAGGCCGACAGTAATCAGCGCAGCCATGGCGATCATTACTGCGACCCATAGCCGCGATTGCTTGAACACCAGCCGCGCGGCCTCAGTGGCCAGACCGGCATTCTGTTTATTCAACTCGACCAGCTCACGCAAAGTGGCGGCGATTTCATCGGCCAGCGGGCTCATCTGATCATTGAGAATCGTCGCAGCCTCAGCGACCCGATTCTGCGCCGACAGCTGTAGGACTTGTGCCTGAAGCTCAAGGTATTTGTGCTCGGTGCCCTTGAAGCGTTCGAACAATACGCGCTCTTCCGGCAAAACGATCAACGCGTCATAACGCTGCTGCGCTTCGCTCAAGCCACTGCGCAGTTCGTCGAGCTTGGCGACATTCTGCTCCAGTGCCTTGGGGTCACGGTTGAGCAACAGGCGCATGGTCAGTGCACGCAGACGCAGCATGTCCTGACTCATCTCCCCCACCGCCATCACGCTTGGCAGCCAGTTGTTGTCGACTTCATCGGACTGCGCTCGCATGTTCGACATTTGCAGCAAGGCGAACGCGCCGAGGGCAAACACCATCAGGGCCAGCAGGCCGAAACCGAGACCGGCGCGCGGGGCAATATTGAGACTACGGATATTCATCACTCTGGCTCCTTCCAAAAGCGCTGCATCAGCCTGCAGCGGGTTGCTTTAGAAGGTATCGGCATTGCCGTGAAATTGCGTAAGACGAAAAAGCGATAGGCAGACGAGCGGCTAGTCCGAACTCATGGCTTTGACGTTTCAGCGCGGAGCAGCGGATTTTTCTGTGTTGCGCGGCAATATTGCCAGGAAGTTATCGCGCGCGACTTTGCGCGCCACCCCTTCCGGCAGCGCATCGAGAAACGGCTTGTAGCTGTGCATTTCCTGACCAAGCTTGTTGAACCGTCCTACCACGTCAGAGCCGAGCATGAAGCGCTCGGGATACTTTTCCACCAGCGCCAGCCATTCGGCGCGCGGCTTGCCCTGCTCGTCGAGCAGATACGGCGTGAGCATGCTCCACGAGAGGTCGATAAACAGATTCGGATAAGCCTCAAGCATGCGCGTCAGGGTTGGCAGGAGAAACGGCAACTGGGTCTGATGCCGATGGATCTCGGCGCTGGTGCCGGCATGCGCCCAGATGAATCGCGTGTGCGGATGATTGCGCAGCGGCTCTTCGACTTCCTTCAGGTACAGCGGATTTTTCTCACGCTTGGAGGTGATGTTGGAGTGCAGCATCACCGGCAGATCGTTTTCCGCAGCGAGGTGATAGATCTTGGTCATTGCCTCGTTGTTCGCTCGAGGCGTGTCGCCGGAGGTCAGCGCGGTCAGGTCATCGTGTCGGGTGAACACCTCGCCGATGCCCTGCCACAACCCCGGATACAGATCGAGCATGCGCTGGATGTGCGCGGCGGAATTCTTGTCATTGGGATTGAAGCCGGACAGGAACGGATGAAAGTACTGGCGCTGCTCCGGCGCAAGTTTTTCCACCGCATCGGCAATGATCACATCGGTGGCGCTGTACCAATAGGCATCGGCGTCATCACCGGCGTAATAACGCGGGCGCTTGGGTTCGTCTTCGTGCCATTTCTTCGCCACGGGAATGCCGGAAATCATGACGTGCTCGATGGAATTGTCCTTCATGGCCGTGAGCAATTTCTGCATGCCGGCGCTTTCCTGGAAAAAATCCACGTAATGCAGGTGCGCATCGCTGTAGGTGTATTCGCGGGCACTGGCGCTGCCAGCGAACAGCAGCAGACAGGCAAGACTCAGACGAGACAAGGACACAAGTAATCTCCGGCAGATGGGCATAGCCTAGACCGCGCCCGAACGACAAGGGTTCATCCCTGCTGAAAAGCGGAACGCCCACTGCCGGGAATGCTCTATAACTGCAAGGTCTGCTTTGATCGAACGATTTCTCCTGCCGCCTGTGAGGTTTCCATGACTGTTACCGTCAATACCGTCTCCGCCGAAGGTTTTCGTCACACCGTCCAGATCGACGACCACGAATTGTTTGCCGATGTACCGAAAGCCGCCGGAGGTGAAGGCACCGCGCCAGAGCCACACGATTACTTCGACGCTGCGCTGGGCGCCTGCAAAGCGCTGACCGTGAAAATGTATGCTAAGAAAAAAGACATCCCGCTGACCGGCGTGGGAGTCGAAGTGAAGCGCGACAACAGCCAGGAACAGAAAGGCAAATACGCCCTGCATGTCACCCTGACGCTCAAAGGCGTGCTGACTGACGCCCAGCGCGAGGAACTGCTGCGCGTGGCCGATCGCTGCCCGATCCACAAGCTGATGACCACCAGTGAAGTCAGCATCGAAACCCACGCACCACAAGGCTTTGACAGCCAATAATCCTCCCAATGCCAGCGGCGGGTTATGCTTCTGGCATCACCCGCTCAGCCTGGAATGCACCATGGACACGCCACTCCTGATCATCCGCCCGCGCGCCGAAGACGTCGAAGGCCAGCCGATTCTGCGCCCGCTGCCGTCAGCCAAATGCCGCAACGTCGGGCCTTTCGTGTTTTTCGACCACATGCTCGAGACGATTTATCCGACGGGTAAAGGCATGGATATCCGACAGCATCCGCACATTGGCCTGTCGACACTTACCTATCTGTTCGAAGGGCAATTGCAGCACAAAGACAGTCTGGGCTCCGATCAGGTGGTCGGCGCCGGCGATGTCAGCTGGATGACCGCTGGCAGCGCCATCGCCCACGTCGAGCGTACGCCTGCGCCACTGCTTGCCGAGACCTTCACCCTGCACGGCCTGCAAGTCTGGCTGGCCTCGCCCAAGGCACACGAAGAAGGCCCGGGGCATTACAGTCATCACCCGGCAGCGACGTTGCCGGTCAGCGATAACCTCGGCGTGCAGATTCGCATGATTGCCGGGTCAGGCTTTTGCCTGGAATCGCCGGTGCCGGTGCTTTCTCCTACGCTGTATGCGGAAGTGAAGATGCAGACCGCGACCACATTGCTGATTCCGGCCGAGCATGAAGAACGCGCGGTGTATGTGTTGAGCGGGGATGCGCAGTTGAATGGCGAGGCGATCGAGCCGCATGCGCTGGTGGTGTTGCCAGCCGGCGAAGAGATGAGCCTGTTTGCCGAAACCGATGTACACGCGGTGGTGTTCGGCGGCGCGGCACTGGACGGGCCGAGACGGATCAACTGGAATTTTGTTGCAAGCGATCCGGCGGCGATTGATGAGGCACGGCGCAAGTGGGCGGCCGGGGATTGGCCGACGGTGCCGGGGGAAGTCGAGCGGATCGAACTACCGCGCTAGGCCGCTTACCCTCACCCCAGCCCTCTCCCAGAGGGAGAGGGAGCCGACCGAGGCGTCTTGCGTTATACATCGACCTGAAAAGTCTCGGCGATTATGGATTCGCCTATTCACGTTCAGGTCGACGCCACTCCCGAGCAACCCCCAATCAGTCCCCTATCCCAGAGGGATAGGGAGCCGACCGAGGCGCCTTGCGTTATACATCGACCTGAAAAATCCCGGCGATTATGGATTCGCCTATTCAAGTTCAGGTCGACGTCACTCCCGAGCAACCCTCAATCAGTCGCCTATCCCAGAGGGATAAGGAGCCGACCGAGGCGTCTTGCGTTATACATCGACCTGAAAAGTCTCGGCGATTATGGATTCGCCTATTCACGTTCAGGTCGACGCCACTCCCGAGCAACCCTCAATCAGTCCCCTCTCCCTCCGGGAGAGGGCTAGGGTGAGGGGCTTTTCGCTTTTAGCCGTTGAACACTTCATCCAGCAAATCATGCATCGACTTGAACGCGCGCTTGGCGGTCTTTTCGTCGTACATCATCTTACCCGGCACATTGGCGTGCGGATCGGTAAACGAGTGCACCGCGCCGCCGTAGCTGAGCAGTTGCCAGTCGACTTTCGCCGCGTTCATTTCATCTTCGAACGCTGGCAGTTGCTCTTTCGGCACCAATGGATCGGACGCGCCATGCAGCACCAGCACCGAGCCCTTGATGTTCTGCGCATCCGCCGGGTTCGGCGAATCCAGCGTGCCGTGGAACGACACCGCCGCTTTTACCGGCGCGCCGGTGCGGGCCAGATCCAGCGCACAGCAACCACCGAAGCAGAAACCGAACACCGCCAGTTTCGAGGTATCCACTGCCGCTTCGCCCTGGCTCTGCAATTGCTCAAATGCCACTTGCAGACGTTTGCGCAACAGCGCGCGGTCGTCCTTGAGCGGCATCATCGCTGCCAGCGCCTCATCAGCGTTCTGCGGACGCACGCTCTGGCCGTAGACATCCGCGATCAGCACCACGTAGCCCTCGGCCGCCACCGTTTTGGCAATGTCTTCAGCACCGGCGCTGACGCCCATCCAGTTCGGCGCCATCAGCAAACCCGGGCGCGCGCCCTTGTGCTCGGCGTCGAACGCCAGGCGACCTTCGTAGGTCTGGCCGTCAATCTGATAGACCACGGAACGTACAGTGACTTGGCTCATTTCTGACTCCTGATTGTGTAAACACCAGAATGAAAAAACCCGCCGAAGCGGGTTTTTCCTACAACGTGATCAAACCGACAGTTCAACCAGCAGCTTGTTCAGCCGGCGCACATAAGCGGCCGGATCCTTCAAGCTGTCGCCCGCCGCCAGGGCGGCCTGATCGAAGAGGATGTGCGACAGATCGCCAAAACGCTCTTCGCTCTGCTCGCCATCGAGTTTCTCGATCAGCGGGTGGCTCGGGTTGAACTCGAAGATCGGCTTCGAATCCGGGACTTTCTGCCCGCTGGCTTCGAGAATCTGGCGCATTTGCAGACCCAGATCCTGTTCGCCGATGGCCAGAATGGCCGGCGAGTCGGTCAGACGATGGGACACGCGAACTTCACCCACGGAATCACCCAGCGCAGTTTTCAGGCGCTCGACCAGACCCTCTTTGGACTTGGCGACTTCTTCTGCGGCTTTCTTGTCCTCTTCCGAGTCCAGGTTGCCCAGATCGAGGTCACCGCGCGCCACGTCGACAAAAGTCTTGCCGTCGAATTCGCTGAGGTAGCTCATCAGCCACTCGTCGATGCGATCGGTGAGCAGCAGCACTTCGATGCCTTTCTTGCGGAAGACTTCCAGGTGCGGGCTGTTCTTGACCTGCGCGTAGGTTTCGCCGGTGAGGTAGTAGATCTTGTCCTGACCTTCCTTGGCGCGGGCCAGGTAGTCAGCCAGACCGACAATCTGCTCGCCGTCGTCGCCCTGGGTCGATGCAAAACGCAGCAGACCGGCAATTTTCTCTTTGTTGGCGAAATCTTCTGCCGGGCCTTCTTTCATGACCTGACCGAAGTTTTTCCAGAAGCCCTTGTATTGCTCAGGTTCGTTCTTCGCCAGTTTTTCCAGCATGTCGAGCACACGCTTGGTCAGCGCGGTTTTCATCGAATCGATGATCGGGTCTTTCTGCAGGATTTCACGCGACACGTTCAGCGACAGGTCGTTGGAATCGACCACGCCTTTGATGAAGCGCAGGTACAGCGGCAGGAACGACTCGGCCTGATCCATTACAAACACACGCTGCACGTAAAGCTTCAGGCCCTTCGGCGCTTCACGCTGGTACAGGTCGAACGGCGCGCGGGCCGGCACGTACAGCAGCGAGCTGTACTCGAGCTTGCCTTCAACCTTGTTGTGGCTCCACGACAGCGGATTCTCGAAGTCGTGAGCGATGTGTTTGTAGAACTCCTGGTATTCCTCGTCTTTGACTTCAGTGCGCGGACGGGTCCACAGGGCGCTGGCGCGGTTGACGGTTTCCCATTCAACGGCCGGAGCCTCTTCGCCTTCGGCCGGAGTGACTTCCTTCGGCAGTTCGATCGGCAAAGCAATGTGGTCGGAGTACTTCTTGATGATGTTGCGCAGACGCCAGCCATCCGCGAATTCGTCTTCACCGGATTTCAGGTGCAGGACGATGCGGGTACCGCGCTCTGGCTTGTCGATGGTGGCGACTTCGAACTCGCCCTCGCCTTTCGACGACCAGTGCACGCCTTCGCTGGCGGCAGTGCCGGCGCGACGGCTGTATACATCAACCTTGTCGGCGACGATAAAGGCCGAATAGAAGCCGACACCGAACTGGCCGATCAGGTGCGAATCTTTCTTCTGATCGCCGGACAGGTTTTTCATGAAATCGGCGGTGCCGGATTTGGCGATGGTACCCAGGTGGGTGATCACATCGTCACGGTTCATGCCGATACCGTTGTCTTCGAGGGTGACGGTCTTGGCGTCCTTGTCGAAGCTCACACGGATTTTCAGGTCAGCGCCACCTTCGAGCAACTCCGGCTTGGCCAGGGCTTCGAAGCGCAGCTTGTCGACAGCGTCAGAGGCGTTCGAGATCAATTCGCGAAGGAAAATTTCCTTATTCGAATACAGCGAATGGATCATGAGGTGCAGCAGCTGCTTTACCTCGGTCTGGAAGCCCAGGGTTTCCTTTTGAGTTTCCACACTCATGGTCATCAAACTCCAATCAGATGGCAGTGGCCGCGACCCGAAATGGTCTGCGGCGGGTTGTCATCTGAGTTGGGGGCGCTGTTCAGGATTTCAAGGGCTCATCAATTTTGAAGTGCGCGCGGGCGGTGGCGATCGGTTCGCCCTCGGTGCTCTGCCACGCCGTGACCGCAACGTTGGCCACGCGACGCCCCTGACGGCAGACCTGACACCTGGCCCACGTGTCGCGAAACTGCCCGGCGCGCAGGTAATCGAGGGAAAAATCGATGATCTTCGGCACACCCGGCGTGCCGGTGAAAATCAGCAGATGCAGGGCTGCGGCCAGCTCCATGAAGCCGGCAATTACCCCGCCGTGGATCGCCGGCAATAAAGGGTTACCAATGTTGTCCTTGTTCGCCGGCAGCTTGAACAGCAACTCATCGCCGACTCGCGAGCACTCGATACCGATCAGCCCGGCATAAGGAATCAACGCCAGCAGCGGCGTGTAATCGCCCTGCGCGTGGGCCTGTTGCAGCTGCTCCCTGAGATCGTTGCTCATTGGCTCGCTCCCTTGATCGCGCCCGCGAAACCCTTGCTGCCCTTCAGGCCGATGCCCATGCGCATGAATGTGCCGACGACGTGGGCAATCGGTTGCTCGGGATCGTCCTGGTAGGCAAAACCACGGGCAAAGATCACATCGGTGGTGACGCGATAGCACTGGGCAAAGCCGTACACCGCTTTATGCGGTTCAGCGGCGTGCATGTAGTCGATGCGCAGATCGAGGGTCGGACAGACTTCGAACTCCGGCAGCACGCACAGTGTCGACATGCCGCAGGCGGTGTCCATCAATGAAGTGATGGCACCGCCGTGGATGACTCCGGTTTCGGGATTGCCGACGATTTTTTCGCTGTACGGCAGGATCACCATCAGCCCTTCGCTGGAGGCACTGTGCACCTGCAGACCGAGGACCTGACAGTGGCGCAATGCCGATAAAAAGCGCGTCGCGCGCTCAAAAACGGGGTTTTCGGCCATGTGATAATTACTCGCGTTTGGGCCTTGTGCCAGTATTGAGAAAAGCGGCAAAAGTTCCGTGATAAAACAAACTTATATATCTGAAACAATTGAGGAACTTAACCCGTAGCGCCGAGTTCTTAAGGCCAGTAGTTATTTTCCATAAGGAGATACACCCCATGCGTAAGACTTTAGCTATTGCCTTGATGTTGACCGCTTCCCTCGGTCTCGCTGCCTGCGATAAAAAATCCGAGGACAAAGCTCAAGATGCAAACCAACATGCTGAGCAAGCTCAGCAAGACATGAACAAAGCTCAGGATAAAGTGAACGACGCAGCAAAAGAAAACGCCGAAGCTGCCAAAGCTCAGGCTGAATCGAACGCCGCTGCTCAAGAAGAAGCCGCCAAAAAGCAATAAGCTTTGTGGTGTGAAAGGAAAACCCGCCAAGTGCGGGTTTTCTTTTGCCTGCGATTTACCGGTTAGAGCAACACGGTTCTAAAAGTCGGACTAATCATCAGCAACAGCGAACAGATGAAGCCAACTAGCCACATCAGGCTGCGCAACTTCGCCAGATCGGCCAGATAGAACCACAGATAGAAAATCCGCGAGATCACGAAGATGATCGCCAGCGCATCGATCAGCCAACCCGCGGTTTGCGTGGTATGCGCCATCAGCACGCCGACGGCGAAGAGGATGAAGGCTTCGATGCTGTTCTGATGGGCCGCCAGCGCCCTCGCACCGAAGCCAGTCAACTGCGCCTGCTGCTGCCGCGGCAAGTGATTGTCATACCCGCCCTGCTCTTTCATGGCCTTGGCCACCGGCATACGCGCCACATAGATCAATAAAGCACTGATAAACACACACCAGAACGGAATACTCATCAAACAGCCTCTTTGTTCGCCTCAGGGACGGGCGCCTCTGTAGGGGTATAGACCATGACATCGAGAACGTCGGAATGAAACTCGCGGCGATACAAAACCACCACGACTCCCGCGCTCATGATCATGAACAGCCACGGGCTGACGAACCACGCCAGCATGCTCATGCCGAAGTAATAAGAACGCAGGCCGAAGTTGAACTGGTTGGCCGCCATCGAAATCACCCGCGCCGCCCGCGAAGCGAAGGCCTTGCGTTCCTGCTCGGTCACTTGGCGCTCACCGATCATCGGCGCCGACCCGACCAGAATCGCCGCGAAGTTGTATTGGCGCATGCACCAACTGAAAGTAAAGAACGCATAGACGAACACCAGTGCCAGACACAGCAACTTGATCTCCGACATGCCCTGCGACGCCTGCTGCACCATCGGAATATCCGCCAACAACGATACGGCTCGGTCGGACGCACCGAGCACGGTGAGGATACCGGCGAGGATGATCAGCGTGCTGGAGGCGAAGAACGACGCGTTGCGTTCCAGATTGCCGATCACGCTGGCATCGGCGATGCGGTTGTCACGCAGCAGCATGCGGCGCATCCAGTCTTCGCGGTACAGGTGCAACACGCTGGCCAGACACGCCGTATCACGGGCCTTCCAGGTGGCATAACGGGTGTAACCGCCCCAGCAGACGACAAACCAGACGGCGGCGAGCAAGTGGATCAGATTGGCTTGGATGAACGACATTCGTTGTCCTGAGCAAGAGGAATGATGGAGGGAACCCTTCGTTTCGACGTGTTGGCTCGTAAAAAGACACGCTCATTGAAGAGTCAAATTTATTCAAAATAGACCGCAGCTATCAGTTTTCAGAGGCTTATACCTGTCAACTCTGACAGTAGCGCCGAGGGTATGGCGAGGCATAAGGTCGTTTTCTCAAACGGGAACACTGACCGCTCCCCTATCAGACAAGGATTTGAGCATGAGACCTTTGAACGCTGCGCTGCCCATTGACACAACGTTTGGCAACCGGGGGTACGCCGAGTCATTTGCTACGGGAAGCCAGGCTTTGAAAATCGCAGGCTTGCGCCCGGATGGAAAGATCCTTCTCGTGGGACAAACTGTTGTAGAGGGCAAAGTCAGTTTTCATTTGGCGCAATTACTCGCGGACGGTACTAACGATACTGGCTTCAACGAAAACGGTTTGATCGTAGGTACGTTTACAGGTTCGGGACAAGCCAGCGGAACTGGCGCCTGTCTTTATAAAGACGGCAAGGCGCTGCTTTTTGGGTATCAATATGATGAGGACCAAGGAACTCGATTTGCGCTTGCCAGATTCTTCGCTGATGGTGAAAGAGATCGCGATTTCGGTCCCGATGGGACGGTTTACGTCCCTTTCCTGCCACAGTCCGAATCGCAATTGCCAAAACCGGAAGCTTCCATCACGTCGCAATCCAGAACCAGGTTAGTACTGACTGCTGATGAAAAAATACTCGTCGGTCAAAGCGACCGACTGTTCAGACTTGATCAGAATGGAGATTTCGATACCGCTTTCAACAACAAAGGCTGGCTGGATCTTGCAATGGGCATTGCTTCGATTTCAGTAGCAGAGGATGGAGTAATCACAGTTGCAGGTTCGAGGGCTGGAGAAGGGAAGATTGTGCGCCTGAACGTCGATGGAACGCCCCATAAAGACTTCGGCGATGATGGCACCGGGACCGTCTACATTCCATCGGATTACCCGGTCAGCGTACGAAGCCTGATGTTACGTGCTGACGGCAGCTTCTTTGTTGCTGGCCAGGTAGACACATCCCCCAACGACGTTTGGGGGAAAGGACGCAAAGCAATGATGGCCGCGTACAACCCGAACGGTAGACCAAATCTCGCATTCAATCAGGGTAAGCCTGTTGTCACTGATCTTGGATTAACCGACGGTTGCACTTTGTTCGATCTAAGTGGGGAACCTGAAGATGGTTTGGTTGTGGTGGGGAGTACAGGGCAAATAACCAGGGAGCAAATGCTTGCCTGCCGCTATCTGGCAACGGGTGAACTGGACACAACCTTTGGGGACGGCAAGGGATACGTTACTCACTCTATGGGGCCCGGTATGCAATGGATCTCGGTGGCAGTGCAGCCCGACAAGCGAATACTCCTGAGCCGTGACAGCGACAACGTCAATGTGGGAGCTCTGGTCGTACGTTATCTGGGTTGAGGATTATCAGCTCTGATAAAAAATGCCCCGTATCGATTGATACGGGGCATTTCTGTTTAACCGTGCCTGACCCGCTTGTGGCGGGTCACATCACGTCAGGCAGTGACTTCGCTGCGCTTGCCCAGCAGGCGATCACAGACCACGGCGACCACCAGGGTCATCACGCATGGCACCAGCCATGCCAGCCCTTGCTCGCTCAGCGGCAGATGGGTCAGCTGAGTTGGCATCCAGTCGGCCAGACCAGCGCCTTTCAGGGCGTCGATGGTGCCGAAAACGAAGGAAACCAGCATCACCGGGCCAAGAATGCGCCCGTGCTCATGCCAGAAATCCTTGCAGAAGCTCAGTGCGACCAGAACGATGCACGGCGGGTAGATCGCGGTGAGTACCGGAATCGAGAACGCAATGAGCTTGGTCAGACCGAGGTTGGAGACCAGCAGCGAGAACGCCGCGAGGATAATCACCAGCGTCTTGTAGGACAGTGGCAGCACACGGCTGAAGTATTCAGCACAGGCACAGGTCAGACCGACCGCCGTGACCAGACACGCCAGCGAGATCAGCACCGCAAGGAAACCGCTACCCAGCGAACCGAAGGTGTGTTGCACGTAGGCATGCAACACCGCCGCGCCGTTGGTGGCGCCGACCGCGACTTCATGGCTGCCGGAACCGAGGCGGAACAGGCTGACGTAGACCAGTGCCAGACCCACGCCGGCAATCAGCCCGGCAATGATCGCGTAACGGGTGATCAGCGCCGGCGACTCGACGCCACGGGAGCGGATCGCGTTGACGATAACGATGCCGAATACCAGTGCGCCGAGGGTATCCATGGTCAGGTAACCATTGATGAAGCCCTGAGAAAACGGTGCCGCCACATATTCCGGTGTGCCGTGACCGATGTCACCCGCCGGCAAGGCGAACGCGGCGATGCCCAGTACTGCCAGCGCAATGATTTTCAGCGGTGCGAGGAAGCGGCCAACGGTATCCAGCAACCGCCCAGGGTAGAGCGAAATGAAGAACACCAGCAGGAAGTACACCGAGCTGTAGAGGAACAGCGCCAGCGGGCTTTCGCCGGTCAATGGCGCCAGACCTACCTCGAAGGATACGGTCGCGGTACGCGGGGTGGCGAACAGCGGACCCACGGCCAGGTAGCATGCCGCCGCGAGGATACCGCCAGCGATCTTGCCGATAGGGCTGCTCAACGCATCCATCGCACCGCCGACCTTGGCCAGCGCCACCACGGTGACCACCGGCAAACCAACGGCGGTAATCAGGAAACCCAGTGCGGCCATCCAGACGTGAGGTCCGGCCTGCAAGCCGACGATCGGCGGGAAAATGATGTTACCGGCCCCGACAAACAGGGCAAACGTCATAAAACCAAGTGCCAGGATGTCCTGACCTTTCAAAACTTTCATTAAGGTAATACCACACTACTGAAATCGGAATTTAGAGGGGGATTGCCCTGTTGGATTAGGGAAATGCTGTCGATCCGTATGGGACTGACCCTTAAAGCGCGTAGCTGCCTTGTGGGCGGCGGACGCAAAAATGGCTGCCAGCCTAACGAATTTGGCTGACAAACGCACTGTTAGAGGGCGAACTATCCGATACGCGACGTTTCAGTGTCGCGTTTACATATCTATTTTTCATACAGAGAACCTGTATTCATCACAACGAACCTGTGGCGAGGGGATTTATCCCCGTTGGACTGCGCAGCAGTCCCAAAGAATCCGAGCTGGAACTGCCTGACTGATCATGGTCGCTAGCATGGGGGCCGCTTCGCAGCCCAGCGGGGATAAATCCCCTCGCCACTACAGCTCTCAAAATTCTCATACGCCAGGAACGACAAAGGCCACCCGAAGGTGGCCTTTGTTGCTGGAGCTAAAAAGTCAGCCGAAGCTTACTTCTTCACTTCCCAGCCAGTCAGCTCGGCCAGGGCCTTGCCGATGTCTGCCAGCGAACGCACGGTTTTTACGCCTGCGTCTTGCAGCGCAGCGAATTTCTCGTCTGCAGTGCCTTTGCCGCCAGAGATGATTGCGCCAGCATGGCCCATGCGCTTGCCCGGAGGAGCAGTCACACCAGCGATGTAGGAAACAACCGGCTTGGTCACGTTAGCCTTGATGTAGGCAGCCGCTTCTTCTTCAGCCGAACCGCCGATCTCGCCGATCATCACGATCGCCTCGGTCTTCGGGTCTTCCTGGAACAGCTTCAGGATGTCGATGAAGTTCGAGCCCGGGATCGGGTCACCACCGATGCCGACGCAAGTCGACTGACCGAAACCGGCGTCAGTGGTCTGCTTCACAGCTTCGTAGGTCAGGGTGCCGGAACGGGAAACGATACCGACCTTGCCTGGCAAGTGAATGTGACCTGGCATGATGCCGATCTTGCATTCGCCTGGGGTGATCACGCCTGGGCAGTTAGGGCCGATCAGGACTACGCCCAGCTCGTCGCACTTAACTTTGGCGTCCAGCATGTCCAGGGTAGGAATGCCTTCGGTGATGCAGACGATCAGCTTGATGCCGCCGAATGCCGCTTCCAGGATCGAGTCCTTGCAGAACGGAGCCGGAACGTAGATCACGCTGGCGGTAGCGCCAGTGGCAGCTACTGCGTCTTTTACGGTGTTGAACACTGGCAGACCCAGGTGCTCGGTGCCGCCCTTGCCCGGAGTTACGCCACCAACCATCTTGGTGCCGTATTCGATGGCTTGCTGGGTGTGGAAACTACCTTGCGAACCGGTAATACCCTGGCAGATAACTTTGGTGTCTTTATTGATCAGGACGCTCATTATTTGCCCTCCGCAGCTTTGACAACTTGTTGAGCAGCGTCGGTCAGGCTGGTAGCAGCGATGATGTTCAAACCGCTTTCTGCCAGTACTTTAGCGCCCAGCTCAGCGTTGTTGCCTTCAAGGCGAACAACAACCGGGATTTTCACGCCGACTTCTTTCACGGCGCCGATGATGCCTTCGGCAATCATGTCGCAACGAACGATGCCGCCGAAGATGTTGACCAGTACTGCCGCGACGTTCTGGTCGGACAGGATGATCTTGAACGCTTCAGTAACGCGTTCCTTGGTAGCGCCACCACCTACGTCGAGGAAGTTGGCTGGCTTGCCGCCATGCAGGTTGACGATGTCCATGGTGCCCATGGCCAGACCGGCACCGTTGACCATGCAGCCGATGTTGCCTTCCAGCGCTACGTAGTTCAGTTCGAACTTGGCAGCGTGCGCTTCGCGCGGATCGTCCTGCGACGGATCGTGGAAAGCCTTCAGCTTAGGCTGACGGTACATGGCGTTGGCGTCGATGTTGATCTTCGCGTCGAGGCAGTGCAGATCGCCGTCAGCCTTGATCACCAGCGGGTTTACTTCCAGCAGAGCCAGGTCGTGGTCTTTGAACAGCTTGGCCAGACCTACGAAGATCTTGGCGAACTGAGTGACCTGCTTGCCTTCCAGACCCAGCTGGAATGCCAGCTCGCGACCCTGGGATGGCTGAGCGCCAACCAGTGGATCGATAGTGGCCTTGAGAATTTTTTCTGGAGTGTCGTGAGCGATTTTCTCGATGTCCACGCCACCTTCGGTGGAAGCCATGAACACGATGCGACGGCTCGAACGGTCAACGACAGCGCCCAGGTACAGCTCTTTAGCGATATCAGTGCACGATTCAACCAGGATCTTGGTGACTGGCTGGCCATTGGCGTCAGTCTGGTAAGTCACCAGACGCTTGCCCAGCCACTGCTGTGCGAAGGCTTTGGCGTCTTCTTTGCTGCGAACCAGCTTTACGCCGCCCGCTTTACCGCGACCACCGGCGTGAACCTGGGCTTTGACGACCCACTCGTTGCCGCCGATTTTGTCGCAAGCTTCTGCTGCTGCTTCCGGGGTGTCTACTGCGTAACCAGTGGAAACTGGCAGGCCGTATTCAGCGAACAGCTGCTTACCCTGATACTCGTGAAGATTCATGCTTTTTACCGTCTTCGTTAGGTACTGCGCATTCGGCGCTGCGCTCGTTTGAGTGCCGCGCCACCTGTGACTGCTGCTTGCGTAGCTGGGCTACGCAAGACTGCGTCCGGCGGACATTCCGCGGTGAGTCTTGCTCGCAAGGCTCACGACGGGCCGTTGCCGCCGTGGTTTCTTATTATGTCTTAACGCTTCTTGCGGTTGGCAATGTGAATGGCGCCGCCATTCACTGCCAGAGCAGCTTCGTGCAAGGCTTCGGACAGGGTCGGATGGGAGAAAACCATCATGCCCAGGTCTTCAGCGCTGGTGCCGAATTCCATACCGATCGCGCCCTGCTGAACCAGTTCTGCAGCGCTCGGGCCAATCACGTGCACGCCCAATACGCGGTCGGTCTTCGCATCGGCGATGACCTTGACGAAACCACCGGTATCGTTGGCAGCCATGGCACGGCCGGAAGCGGCGAACGGGAAGGTGCCGACGTTGACTTCAACGCCTTCGGCCTTCAGCGCCTGCTCGGTTTTGCCCACCCACG
Source organism: Pseudomonas sp. FP1762 (assembly GCF_030687105.1). Lineage (NCBI taxonomy): Bacteria > Pseudomonadati > Pseudomonadota > Gammaproteobacteria > Pseudomonadales > Pseudomonadaceae > Pseudomonas > Pseudomonas sp. FP1762. The sequence continues at coordinate 1,758,335 of NZ_CP117458.1, read as the reverse complement.
CGATTTCCGGGTGAGTATAAATAACCGAAGGGATCAAATCATAGTTCATCTGAGCCTTGTGGCCCTTGATGCGCTCGACAACCATGATGCCTTCTTCCGAAGCCTTGTGGGCCAGCATCATGCCGCGAACCACGTCACCGATGGCGAAGACGCCCGGTACAGCTGTGACGCAATGGTCATCGACCGCGATGAAACCGCGCTCGTCGATTTCCACGCCGCAGTCGGCAGACAGCAGATCAGTGGTCACCGGACGGCGACCAACGGCTACGATCAGCTTGTCGAAAGTGATGGTCTGTTCGCCGTTGGCATCGGTGTAGTTGACGACGACTTCTTCGCCGTTGACTTTCGAACCGGTAACGCGAGCGCCCAGCTTGATGTCCAGGCCCTGTTTGGTCAGGGTTTTCAGCGCTTCCTTGGAAACGGCGGTGTCCGCTGCCATCAGGAAAGTGTCCAGTGCTTCGAGAACAGTCACTTCTGCACCCAGACGCGACCATACCGAACCCAGTTCCAGACCGATCACGCCAGCGCCGATCACGCCCAGACGTTTAGGTACGGACTGGAATTCCAGAGCGCCAGTCGAATCGACGATGACTTTCTGGTCAACCGGAGCCGGTGGAATGTCGATCGGACGCGAACCTGGCGCGAGAATGACGTTTTCCGCTTCGATGACTTCAACCGAACCGTCCGGCTTGGTGACTTCGACTTTCTTGCCGGCCAGCAGCTTGCCGTGGCCCTGGATCGAAGTAACGCCGTTGGCCTTGAACAGGGTGGCAACGCCGCCGGTCAGGTTCTTGACGATGCCAGCCTTGCGGCCAACCATCGCAGCGACGTCCATTTTGACTTCGCCGGTCGAGATACCGTGAACGTTGAAGCTCTCTTTGGCTTCCTTGTATTTCCACGAGCTGTCGAGCAGCGCCTTGGAAGGAATGCAACCTACGTTCAGGCAGGTACCGCCCAGGGCTTGCTTGCCCTCTGCGTCGGTGTACTTCTCGATGCAGGCAGTGGTCAGGCCCAACTGAGCAGCCTTGATGGCCGCTACATAGCCACCAGGGCCGGCACCGATCACTACTACGTCAAATTTCTGCGACATTCAAAAAATCCTCTTTAGCAATAAAGCTACAAGCCGCAAGCTCCAAGCTGCAAGCCCACCCGCTCGCCCTGAGCTTGAGGCTTGTAGCTGAAAGCTTGCAGCTGCTTTTTAGATATCCAGCAACAGACGAGCCGGATCTTCCAGCAGGTTCTTGATGGTCACCAGGAAGGTCACAGCTTCTTTGCCATCGATCAGGCGGTGATCGTAGGACAGAGCCAGGTACATCATCGGACGGATCACGACCTGACCGTTGATGGCCATCGGACGCTGGATGATGTTGTGCATGCCCAGAATCGCTGCCTGCGGCGGGTTGACGATCGGCGTCGACATCATCGAACCGAAGGTACCACCGTTGGTGATGGTGAAGGTACCACCGGTCATCTCGTCCATCGACAGTTTGCCGTCACGGGCTTTCTTGCCAAATGTTGCGATGCCGCCTTCGATTTCAGCCAGGCTCATCAGCTCGGCGTTACGCAGAACCGGTACCACCAGGCCACGGTCGCTGGAAACGGCAACGCCGATGTCCGCATAGCCGTGGTAAACGATGTCGCCGCCGTCGATCGACGCGTTGACAGCCGGGAAGCGTTTCAGCGCTTCGGTGGCCGCTTTCACGAAGAACGACATGAAGCCCAGGCGTACGCCGTTGTGGGACTTCTCGAACAGGTCCTTGTACTTCGAACGCAGCGCCATGACTTCGGTCATGTCGACTTCGTTGAACGTGGTCAGCATCGCCATGTTTGACTGGGCTTCAACCAGACGCTTGGCCACGGTGGCACGTACGCGAGTCATCGGTACGCGCTTCTCGATGCGGTCGCCGGCAGCGAACACAGGCGCAGCAGCCGAAGGAGCAGCAGCCTTGGCAGGCGCGGCAGCCGGAGCGGCTTTCTTCGCAGCAACTGCTGCTACCACGTCTTCCTTGGTCACACGACCGCCCTTGCCGGTGCCGGCAACGGAAGCGATGTTGATGCCGTTCTCTTCAGCCAGCTTGCGCGCGGCAGGAGCGGCGATCGGGTCATCTTCGCCATCGGCAGCAGCTGGTGCGGCAGCGGCAGTAGCGGCCGGAGCGGCAGCGGCGGCAGGAGCGGCAGCAGCAGCGCCGCCCTCTTCGATCGAGCCCAGGACCTGGTTCGACAGAACGGTAGCGCCCTCTTCGGCAACGATTGCGCCCAGCACGCCGTCTGCTTCAGCCAACACTTCGAGCACGACTTTGTCGGTTTCGATGTCGACGATCAGGTCGTCACGCTTGACGGCCTCACCTGGTTTCTTGTGCCAGGTGGCAACGGTGCCATCGGCAACCGATTCCGGGAATGACGGGGCTTTGATTTCGATAGCCATTATCTGTGGGTCCTTAAAATTCGGTTTCAGTCAGCGCGAAGGCGTTAAACAGTGAAAGCATCTTGCAGCAGTTTTTCCTGCTGCTCGGCGTGCATCGATGCGTAACCACAAGCTGGCGCAGCCGAAGCCTCACGGCCCGCGTACTCAAGTACGAGAGTCTTGTCGAGGTTGGCGATGCTGCGACGCAAGTGATGCTGGCTGCAGTACCAGGCACCCTGGTTCATCGGCTCTTCCTGACACCAGACGGCGTGTTTGACGTTGGTATATGGAGCCAGGACTTCTTTCAAGTCGTCCTCAGGGAACGGATACAGCTGCTCGATACGCACGATGGCGATATCTTCGCGGCCTTCGGCACGGCGTTTTTCCAGCAGGTCGTAGTAGACCTTGCCGCTGCACAGAACCACGCGCTCGACCTTTTTCGGGTCCAGTGCATCGATTTCCGGGATCACGGTCTGGAACGAACCTTCGGCCAGATCTTCCAGCGTCGAGATGGCCAGCTTGTGGCGCAGCAGCGACTTCGGCGTCAGCACGACCAGCGGCTTGCGCAGCGGACGGATCACCTGACGACGCAGCAAGTGGTAGATCTGCGCTGGCGTGGTCGGCATGCACACCTGAATGTTGTGCTCGGCGCACAGCTGCAGGTAACGCTCAAGACGAGCCGAGCTGTGCTCAGGGCCTTGGCCTTCGTAACCGTGTGGCAGCAGCATGGTCAGACCGCAGAGACGGCCCCACTTGTGCTCGCCGCTGGTGATGAACTGGTCGATCACGACCTGAGCACCGTTGGCGAAGTCGCCGAACTGGGCTTCCCAGATCACCAGCGCGTTTGGCGTGGTGGTCGAGTAACCGTATTCGAATGCCAGTACCGCTTCTTCCGAGAGGAACGAGTCGTACAGGTCGAAACGTGGCTGACCGTCGTACAGGTTCTGCAGCGGAATGTAGGTGCCCGCGTCTTTCTGGTTGTGCAACACAGCGTGACGGTGCGAGAACGTACCGCGGCCGATGTCCTGACCGGTCATGCGGATCGGGTGACCTTCGAACGCGAGGGTCGCGTACGCCATGGTTTCAGCGTAACCCCAGTTGATCGGCAGGCCGCCGGCTTGCATCTTCTGACGGTCTTCGTAGATCTTCGCGACCTGGCGCTGAACGACGAAGCCTTCCGGAATTTCCAGCAGCTTGGCGGACAGCTCTTGCAGGGTCTTCAGATCGAAACGCGTGTCGTGACGCGCAGTCCAGGCGTGGCCCAGGTACGGACGCCAGTCGACGAACAGCTCTTTGTTCGGCTCTTTGACCAGCGATTTCACTACGTGCAGACCGTTGTCCAGCGCGTTGCGGTATTCGTCGACCTTGGCCTGAACGCGTTCAGCGTCAAGCACACCGGCCTGAGTCAGGCGATCAGCGTACAGCTCACGGGTGGTGCGCTGCTTGGTGATCTGCTGATACATCAGTGGCTGGGTGCCGCTTGGTTCGTCGGCCTCGTTGTGGCCGCGACGACGGTAGCAGACCAGATCGATCACCACGTCACGCTTGAACTGCATGCGGTAGTCGATGGCCAGTTGGGTCACGAACAGCACGGCTTCCGGATCATCGCCATTCACATGGAGGATCGGCGCCTGGATCATCTTGGCGACGTCGGTGGCGTACTCGGTGGAACGCGAGTCCAGCGGGTTGCTGATGGTGAAACCGACCTGGTTGTTGATCACGATGTGCACGGTACCGCCGGTCTTGAAACCGCGGGCCTGCGACATCTGGAAGGTTTCCATGACCACGCCCTGACCGGCGAATGCCGCGTCACCGTGGATGGAGATCGGCAGAACTTTCTCACCGGTCAGGTCGTTGCGACGGTCCTGACGGGCGCGCACCGAACCTTCGACCACCGGGGAAACGATTTCCAGGTGGGACGGGTTGAACGCCATGGCCAGGTGAACTTCACCGCCGGTGGTCATCACGTTGGACGAGAAGCCCTGGTGGTATTTAACGTCACCGGAACCCAGCTCGACCTTCTTCTTGCCTTCGAACTCGTCGAACAGCTCGCGCGGGTTCTTGCCGAAGGTGTTGACCAGAACGTTCAGACGGCCACGGTGGGCCATGCCGATGACGACTTCCTTGGTACCGTACGAGCCGGAACGCTGGATCAGTTCGTCGAGCATCGGAATCAGGCTTTCGCCGCCTTCCAGACCGAAACGCTTGGTGCCCGGGTATTTGGTACCGAGGTATTTTTCCAGGCCTTCACCGGCAGTCACGCGCTCAAGCAGGTGGCTCTTGATGTCGGCGGAGTACGTCGGACGACCACGCACGCTTTCCAGACGCTGCTGGAACCACTGGCGCTGCTCGGAATCGGTGATGTGCGTGAACTCAGCGCCGATGGTGCGGCAATATGTCTGCTGCAACGCTTCGTGAATTTCGCGTAGGCTCGCTTCCTCTTTGCCGATGAACAGGTCGCCGGCACGGAAGGTCGTATCAAGATCGGCATTGGTCAAGCCGTAATGATTGATCGACAGGTCTGCAGGTGCAGGACGCTGCCACAGCCCCAGCGGGTCAAGCTGGGCTGCCTGGTGGCCACGCATACGGTAGGCCTGGATCAATCGCAGCACTTCAACTTGCTTCTTCTCGTGCTCACTGCTCACGCTGCCGGCGGAAACCGGTTGGGCGCGGCGCTGGTTCTTTGCCAGCAGCACGAAATGATCGCGAATCGTCGAGTGCGAAACATCAGTGGCAGAGTTGCCGTCGGCTGGCAACTTCTGAAAGTAGGTGCGCCACTCTTCTGGCACAGCGTTAGGGTCGTGCAGGTAGAGCTCATAAAGCTCTTCCACATAGGCAGCGTTTCCACCTGAAAGGTAGGCGCTGTTCCACATGCGCTGCATCACGCTTTCTTGCATGCTTGGTCACCCTCGGTTAGGGGAACACCATCGGTGTCGACACCGAGCAAACTTGCAGAAGTCCGAATGCAGCGACTAAAACAAGCCACCTAGGATCACACTGATAGTCCGGGTACCAGCCCGGATGCCCCTGCTTGTCTCATTTCTTCAAAAGAAGAGCTGCAGCTTATGGCTACGGCTCTGGTTATAGCCATGACGCGGGTTGAAGCCCGCGCCACAGCCTCTACGGTGCAACGGTTACAGCAGCTGAATCACACGCCGCTCGAAAGCAGCATGTTACGGATGTGACCGATGGCCTTAGTCGGGTTCAGGCCTTTCGGACATACGTTGACGCAGTTCATGATGCCCCGGCAGCGGAAAACGCTGAACGGGTCGTCAAGTGAAGCCAGACGCTCGCTGGTCTTGGTGTCGCGGCTGTCTGCCAGGAAGCGGTAGGCTTGCAGCAGCGCAGCAGGACCCAGGAACTTGTCCGGGTTCCACCAGAAGGACGGGCAAGAGGTCGAGCAGCAGGCGCACAGGATGCACTCGTACAGACCGTCGAGCTTTTCGCGCTCTTCTGGCGACTGCAGACGCTCGATGGCCGGAGCCGGCGTGTCGTTCTGCAGGTAAGGCTTCACCTTCTCGTATTGCTTGTAGAAGATGCTCATATCGACGACCAGGTCACGGATAACCGGCAAACCTGGCAGTGGACGAACGATCAGCTTGTTGCCTTTTACAACGGCAGACAGCGGCGTGATGCAGGCCAGACCGTTCTTGCCGTTGATGTTCATGCCGTCGGAGCCGCAGACGCCTTCACGGCAGGAGCGACGATAGGAGAAACCTTCGTCCTGCTCTTTGATCAGGGCCAGCACGTCCAGCACCATCAGGTCTTTACCACCGGTATCGACCTGGAAATCCTGCATGAACGGCGCGGCGTCCTGATCAGGGTTGTAGCGATAAACACTGACTTGCAACATGGCGGTCACCCTTAATAAGTCCGGACTTTAGGTTCGAAAGTCGGAACAGTCTTCGGCGAGAAGTTCACGGCACGCTTGGTGACGCGCTTGTCACCCGGGAAGTACAGGGTGTGGCACAGCCAGTTTTCGTCATCACGGTCTTCGAAGTCTTCACGGGCGTGAGCGCCGCGGGACTCTTTACGTACTTCGGCCGCGATGGCGGTAGCTTCAGCCACTTCCAGCAGGTTCTGCAGTTCCAGCGCTTCGATACGTGCAGTGTTGAACGCTTGCGACTTGTCGTTGATCTTCACGTTGGCGATACGCTTGCGCAGATCGGCCAGCTGAGCGATGCCCTTCTGCATGTATTCGCCGGTACGGAATACACCGAAGTAGTTCTGCATGCAGCTTTGCAGCTCGCGACGCAGGGTGGCAACGTCTTCACCGTCGGTACGGTTGTTCAGCGCGTTCAGACGCGACAATGCAGCTTCGATGTCGGACTCGGTAGCGTCGTCGTATTCGATGCCATCGGTCAACGCCTTTTCCAGGTGCAGGCCGGCAGCGCGACCGAAGACCACCAGGTCGAGCAGCGAGTTGCCGCCCAGACGGTTCGCACCGTGTACCGATACGCAAGCCACTTCGCCTACCGCGAACAGGCCAGGAATGATCTGGTCCTGACCTTCGGCGTTCTGGGTGATCGCCTGGCCATGAATGTTGGTGGCAACGCCGCCCATCATGTAGTGGCAGGTCGGCACGACCGGAACCGGAGCAACTACCGGGTCAACGTGGGCGAAAGTCTTCGACAGTTCGCAGATGCCTGGCAGACGGCTGTGCAGCACTTCCTCGCCCAGGTGGTCGAGCTTGAGCATTACGTGGTCGCCATTCGGACCGCAACCGTTGCCGGCGATGATTTCCTTGACCATCGAACGGGCAACCACGTCACGACCTGCAAGGTCTTTCGCGTTCGGAGCATAACGCTCCATGAAACGCTCGCCGTGCTTGTTGATCAGGTAACCACCTTCACCACGGCAACCTTCGGTAACCAGTACACCGGCGCCGGCAATGCCGGTCGGGTGGAACTGCCACATTTCGATGTCTTGTACCGGCACGCCAGCACGCAGAGCCATGCCGACGCCGTCACCGGTGTTGATCAGGGCGTTGGTGGTGGACGCGTAGATACGGCCTGCACCGCCAGTCGCCAGAACGGTGGCCTTGGCACGGATGTAGGAGGTTTCGCCGGTTTCGATGCAGATCGCGATCACACCAACGAATTCGCCTTCCTGGTTTTTCACCAGATCAACAGCGTAGTACTCGTTGAGGAACGTGGTACCGGCTTTCAGGTTGCCCTGATAAAGGGTGTGCAGCAGCGCGTGACCGGTACGGTCGGATGCAGCGCAGGTACGTGCAGCCTGACCGCCCTTGCCGTAATCCTTGGACTGGCCACCGAACGGACGCTGGTAGATGCGGCCTTGCTCGGTACGCGAGAACGGCAGACCCATGTGGTCCAGCTCGAACACGGCAGCCGGGCCTTCCTGACACATGTATTCGATAGCGTCCTGGTCACCGATGTAGTCGGAACCCTTGACGGTATCGTACATGTGCCAGCGCCAGTCATCGTTCGGGTCGGCGGAAGCGATGGCGCACGTGATGCCGCCCTGTGCGGACACGGTGTGCGAACGGGTCGGGAAAACCTTGGTGATCACCGCAGTCTTGTGGCCGCCCTGTGCCAGCTGCAGCGCAGCGCGCATGCCGGCACCGCCACCACCAATAATGATGGCGTCGAAAGAAATCGTTGGAATGTTAGCCATGAATCAGATACCCCAGAGAATCTGCACACCCCAGACGAAGTAAGCGAACATCGCAACGCCGCATACTGCCTGGAAAAGGAAACGTATCGCCGTTGCGGACTTGCCGAACGCCATTGGCGTCAGGTAGTCGGTCGCGATGGTCCACATGCCGACCCAGGCGTGAGCGCCCAGAGCAACAAGGGCCAGCAGGCTGAAAATACGCATTCCGTTGTGAGCGAACAGTTCATGCCACTGGGCATACTCGAGGCCAGGGTTGGCGACGATGTATCCGATCAGAAAGATGAAGTAAGCCGCGAGAACGACCGCAGACACACGCTGTGCCATCCAGTCATAGAGGCCCGAACGCGACAGGTTAGTGACGTTAGTTACCATATCCAGACTCCTGCCAGAACGATTACCACCACGGAAACGGCGATAACGATTTTCGAGCCCAGTTTGCCGCCTTCCAGCGTCTCACCGATGCCCATGTCCATGATCAAGTGGCGCACACCGGCTACCAGGTGATACAGCAGAGCGGACAGGATGCCCCAAATCACTAGCTTGGCTAGCGGACTGGTCAGACACGCTTTCACCTGACCGAAGCCTTCCTCGGAGCTCAGCGACTTGTCCAATGCGTAAAGCATGATGGCAAGGCACACGAAGAGGATGACACCGGAGATACGGTGAAGAATGGACGTGTAAGCAGTGACTGGGAGTTTGATGGTCCTTAGGTCTAGGTTTACAGGTCGTTGGCTTTTCACGGCTTTTTTTTCACACTGAAGAGCCCCTAACAATCAGGGCAAAGTTGTTGGGGAGTGCACTGGTCAGGTAACCACCACCCAGGGATGCGACCCCCAATGAAAGCAAGCCCAAAAGCCCTTGGCGGTCGGTGGCCGAGTATAGACAGTTAGGCTACTAATGACAACGCGTTCACCTACCCCCAATAGCGGATTGCACAAGTTGCATAAAAGGCGTAAATGGCAGGCAATTTCGAGGAAAAAGTCGGCTTAAAGCCTTCTGGAGCAAGACTTTAGGCAAATTGACATTCGAATTTATCTCACTATAGTGGTGCGGGCCCTGCGTGGGGGGTCTGTCTGATGGTTCAAGCATAAATAGGAGGCCACATGGCTGACAAAAAAGCGCAGTTGATCATCGAGGGCGCAGCCCCCGTCGAGCTGCCCATTTTAACCGGCACCGTTGGTCCCGATGTAATCGATGTTCGGGGCCTGACGGCCACGGGCCGCTTCACTTTCGACCCGGGTTTCATGTCGACCGCTTCGTGCGAATCGAAAATTACCTATATCGACGGCGACAACGGCATTTTGTTGCACCGCGGCTACCCGATCGAACAGCTGGCTGAAAAGTCGGACTACCTGGAAACCTGCTACCTGCTGCTCAACGGCGAATTGCCGACCGCAGAACAGAAGGCCCAGTTCGTCAGCACCGTGAAGAACCACACCATGGTTCACGAGCAGCTGAAAACCTTCTTCAACGGTTTCCGTCGCGACGCCCACCCGATGGCCGTCATGTGCGGTGTAGTCGGCGCCCTCTCGGCCTTCTACCACGACTCCCTGGACATCAATAACCCGCAGCATCGCGAAATTTCCGCGATCCGTCTGGTTGCGAAGATGCCGACCCTGGCAGCGATGGTTTACAAGTACTCCATGGGCCAACCCATGATGTACCCGCGCAACGATCTGACTTACGCGGAAAACTTCCTGCACATGATGTTCAACACCCCGTGCGAGATCAAACCGATCAGCCCGGTACTCGCCAAGGCCATGGACCGGATCTTCATCCTCCACGCCGACCACGAGCAGAACGCTTCGACCTCCACCGTGCGTCTGGCCGGCTCTTCGGGTGCCAACCCGTTCGCCTGCATCGCTGCCGGTATCGCCGCACTGTGGGGTCCTGCCCACGGCGGTGCGAACGAAGCCGTGCTGACCATGCTCGACGAGATTGGCGATGTGTCGAACATCGACAAGTTCATCGCCAAAGCCAAGGACAAGAACGATCCGTTCAAGTTGATGGGCTTCGGTCACCGCGTCTACAAGAACCGCGACCCTCGCGCGACTGTCATGAAGCAGACCTGCGACGAAGTGCTGAAGGAACTGGGCATCAACAACGATCCGCAACTCGAACTGGCCATGCGCCTGGAAGAGATCGCGTTGACCGACCCGTACTTCATCGAGCGCTCGCTGTACCCGAACGTCGACTTCTACTCGGGGATCATCCTCAAGGCGATCGGCATTCCGACCAGCATGTTCACGGTGATTTTCGCCCTGGCGCGTACTGTGGGCTGGATTTCGCACTGGAAAGAAATGCTTTCGAGCCCGTACAAGATTGGCCGTCCGCGCCAGCTGTACACCGGTTACGAGTCGCGTGACATTACCAAGCTGGAAGATCGCAAATAAGGGTTTTTCTTTTTTGTGATGGTTTAGTGGTGTGTCAGGAACGGCCTCTTATATAGAGGCCGTTTTTGTTTGTGGTTTCAGCGGCCTTCGGGCCGACTGGTTCTTGGATTTTGGGGGCATATCCGTTGCTGCGGGTGCTGCCGCTGGCGGTTTCGCTCTTACAGCGAGTCACCTTTTCCAAACGCCGAAAAGGTAACCCAAAAGGCTTTGCCCCGGCGTACGGCCCGCTCGCTAGGGCTCGGGGTACCTTCGTTACGGGACCGATCCGGGCGCAGCGGCTCCGGTTGGCTTCGCTGCACCTACACTCGCTGTGTACGACTGCGTCGTACGGTCGCTACGCTCCCACCCCCGGATCGATCCCGTAACGAAGCCTGCCGAAGGGGCAAAAGATCAAAAGCAAAAGCCAAAGCCAGATCAAGAGCCCCTCACCCTAGCCCTCTCCCAGAGGGAGAGGGGACTGACCGAGGTGTTTGGGCGAAACACGCCGACTTGCGATACCGAGTCGAATGCAGGTTTTGAACACCACACAAATCGGCTCCCTCTCCCTGGGGAGAGGGCTGGGGTGAGGGGCGAATCCACCGAAAATCTCAAGCCATGCGACGCTTCTAACCACTCAACAATGAGCGTTAGCTCGAGTGCTTTTGATCTTGATCCACGGGCGACGTCGGAAGGCTGAGTGGAGGGATTGATCCGGGCGTGGGAGCGCAGCGACCGTCTGGCGCAGCCAGACACAGCGGAAGGAGGTGCAGCGAAGCAAACCGGAGCCGCTGCGCCCGGATCGATCCCGCAGCGAAGGAACCCGAGCCTGCGAGGGCCGAACGCAGGAGCTAGCGTTTTTTGCTTACTTTTTTTGGCGCTTGTAAAAAAGTAAGTCGCCGTAAGGGCGAAACCGCCAGCCGCAGCACTGCAAAAAACGGATATACACACCAAACCAACCGATAACCGCCCACAAAAAAAACGCCCCAATCTCTCAACCAGGGCGTTTTCTTGAAGCTTGAAGCTTGCAGCTTACAACTGATCTCTTAGTGCGAAACCGCCCCACTCGCCCCCAACCCGGTCTGCGAACGCACAAACTGCGGGAAGAACAGCGCCCGCTCATTGTCCGCAGCCGCCGACTTGTCAGTGATCGAGAAGAACCAGATCCCGATGAACGCAATCATCATCGAGAACAGCGCCGGATATTCGTAAGGGAAGATCGCCTTCTCGTGATGCAGAATCTGCACCCAGATGGTCGGGCCGAGGATCATCAGACCAACAGCACTGACCAGACCCAGCCAGCCACCAATCATCGCGCCACGAGTGGTCAGCTTCTTCCAGTACATCGAAAGCAGCAGCACAGGGAAGTTGCAGCTCGCCGCAATCGAGAACGCCAGGCCGACCATGAACGCAATGTTCTGGCTTTCGAACAGAATGCCCAGACCAATCGCCAGCACCGCCAGGGCGATGGTGGTGATCTTCGACACGCGAATCTCATCCTTCTCGTTGGCCTTGCCCTTCTTGATCACACTGGCGTACAGGTCGTGAGAAACCGCCGAAGCACCCGCCAGCGTCAGACCGGCTACCACAGCCAGAATGGTTGCAAACGCCACTGCCGAGATGAAGCCTAGGAAGATGCTGCCGCCCACCGCGTTGGCCAGGTGCACCGCCGCCATGTTGTTGCCGCCGAGCAAAGCGCCCGCTGCATCTTTGAAGGCCGGGTTGGTGCTGACCAGCAGGATCGCGCCGAAGCCGATGATGAAGGTCAGGATGTAGAAGTAGCCAATGAAACCGGTAGCGTACAGCACGCTCTTGCGCGCTTCTTTTGCGTCACTCACGGTGAAGAAGCGCATCAGGATGTGCGGCAGGCCAGCGGTGCCGAACATCAGCGCCAGACCCAGCGAGAATGCCGAGATCGGATCCTTCACCAGACCGCCGGGGCTCATGATCGCTTCGCCCTTGGCGTGAACCTTGATCGCTTCGGAAAACAGCGTGTTGAAGTCGAAGCCCACGTGCTTCATCACCATCAGCGCCATGAACGAGGCACCGGACAGCAGCAGCACTGCCTTGATGATCTGCACCCAAGTGGTCGCGAGCATGCCGCCGAACAGCACGTACATGCACATCAGCACGCCGACCAGAATCACCGCAACGTGGTAATCGAGGCCGAACAGCAGCTGGATCAGCTTGCCGGCACCGACCATTTGCGCGATCAGGTAGAACGCCACCACCACCAGCGAACCGCAGGCGGACAGGGTGCGAATCTGGGTTTGCCCGAGGCGGTAGGACGCCACGTCGGCAAAGGTGTATTTACCCAAGTTGCGCAGGCGCTCGGCGATCAGGAACAGAATGATCGGCCAGCCCACGAGGAAGCCGATCGAGTAGATCAGGCCATCGTAGCCGGAGGTGAACACCAGTGCGGAAATCCCCAGGAAGGACGCCGCCGACATGTAGTCGCCAGCGATCGCCAGGCCGTTCTGGAAACCGGTGATCTTGCCGCCCGCCGCATAATAATCGGCGGCCGAATTGTTTTTCTTCGAAGCCCAGTAGGTGATGTACAACGTCGCGCCGACGAAGGCCACGAACATCAGGATCGCCGGGATGTTCAGCGGCTGTTTGGCCACCTCCCCCGTTAGCGCGTCAGCCGCCCAGACACTCGGCGCGAAAGCCGCAACACTCAATAGAGCCAGTAGACGCCGGATCATTGCTGAGCCTCCTTGAGAATCGCATTGTTCAGGTCGTCGAACTCGCCATTGGCGCGGCGCACGTAGATGCCGGTCAGGACGAAGGCTGAAATGATCAGGCCGACACCGATCGGGATGCCCCAGGTGATCGAAGATTCAGGACTGAGTTTCGCCCCGAGCACGTGCGGCCCGTATGCGATCAGCAGGATGAATGCGGAGTACAGCCCAAGCATGATTGCCGAGAGAATCCAGGCGAATCGTTCCCTTTTCTGAACCAGCTCCTTGAATCGGGGACTGTTTTGAATCGAGAGGTAAATGCTGTCGTTCATTGTTTTTATCCTCGCAGCACAAATTATTGTTGGAACGTAGCTAATGTATGCGGCTGCGAGAGAGGTTCCAGACGACCTTAGTAGTAGATGGCCATGATGTTTTAACCATTTTCCGGTACACAGAAAAAAACTGTGGGAGCGAGCCTGCTCGCGAAGGCGTCGTATCAGTCGATATTGCATCAACTGACAGATTGCATTCGCGAGCAGGCTCGCTCCCACAGGGGTGTGGCGGTGTTTAAATTATTTGGTCCAGTCAGCTACACGATCCGGGTGTTTGGCCACCCAGTCCTTGGCCGCTGCATCAGGCTTGGCGCCGTCCTGGATCGCCAGCATGACCTCGCCGATTTCGTCTTTCGACGCCCACTGGAAGTTTTTCAGGAACTTGGCCACTTCCGGCGCCTTGGCGTCCAGGCCTTTGCTGCCGATGCTGTTCACGGTTTCAGCCTGGCCATACACGCCTTTCGGGTCGTCGAGGAAGCGCAGTTTCCACTTGGCGAACATCCAGTGCGGCACCCAACCGGTGACAGCGATGGATTCGTTTTTCTTCTCGGCGCGGGTCAGCTCGGCAATCATGCCGGCGCCGGAACTGGCCTTGAGGCTGTACTTGTCCAGACCATAATCCTTGATTGCCTGATCGGTCTTGAGCATTACGCCTGAACCGGCGTCGATGCCAACAATGCGGTTTTTGAAGGTATCGTCGATTTTCAGGTCTTCGATCGATTTGGCTTTGACGTACTCCGGCACGATCAGGCCGATTTTTGCGTCCTTGAAGTTCGGGCCGTAATCGACGACCTGATCCTTGTTTTTCGTCCAATAGTCACCGTGGGTCACGGGCAGCCAGGCCGAGAGCATCGCATCGAGTTTGCCGGTGGCCACGCCCTGCCACATGATCCCGGTGGCGACAGCTTGCAGCTTCACGTCATAACCGAGCTTCTGTTTGATCACTTCGGCCGCCACGTGGGTGGTCGCGACGCTGTCGGACCAGCCGTCAACGTAACCGATGTTCAGGGTCTGTTTTTCAGCGTTGGCGAAAGTGGAACTCATCGCAAGCGCCAAAGCGGCACCTGCGCCTAAAAGTCGTCGCATCTTCATCGTTTACTTCCCCGAAATGCTGCGCCCGACGGATGCCGGGCATCGTCAACGTATTGTTATGGTGCACAGCGCCCCCATCACGCCGGACCTCACACACCGAACATCAGCCGATTTTTCAAAAAGGGTACTGATGGTTTGATCATCAACCTCAAGCGGCCGGCGACCTGCTCTGTCAGCGACCTCAAGGCAGCGAGAAACGACATCAGAAAGCCATTAATCAAGCGAGATTAATTGACGCCAGACAATCCGCCCGAACTTTGCATGGACAACGCCTGCAAGCCACCAGCCCTTCTATAAATGCAGGTAACATGCGTCGCTTTGCAGCCACTCGGCCTGACCATGTCCGCAACGTACCGATTTCCTTTTCTGCCTTATCTGTTCGCCTGCCTGCTCGGGCTGTTGGCCCTTAGCGGTTTCTGGTATGGCCTCGGCCAACCGGTGATCCTGCCGGACGCCGCGACGCCGACGCACAAGTTGCAATGCGCCTCCTACACACCGTTCGACAAAGACCAATCGCCGTTCGACGTGCCGTTCAAATTGCGCCCCGAGCGCATGGATGCCGACCTCGCGCTGCTGGCGACGCGCTTTGAATGCATCCGCACCTACTCGATGACCGGCCTCGACGCCCTGCCCGATCTGGCGCGCAAGCACGGTCTGAAGTTGATGATCGGCGCCTGGGTCAACAGCAACCCGGTCGACACCGAGCAGGAAGTCGAGCTGCTGATCAAATCGGCCAATGCCAACCCCGACGTGGTCACCGCCGTAATCGTCGGCAACGAAGCGCTGCTGCGCAAAGAGGTCACTGGCGCGCAACTGGCCCGGCTGATCAACAAGGTAAAAAGCCAGGTCAAGCAACCGGTGACCTACGCCGATGTTTGGGAATTCTGGCTCAAGCACCCGGAAGTCGCGCCGGCTGTGGATTTTCTGACCATCCACTTGCTGCCGTACTGGGAAGACGATCCGTCGAATATCGACGTGGCGCTGCGGCATGTGGCGGATGTACGTCAGGTGTTCGGCAACAAATTCGCTCCGAAAGACGTGATGATTGGCGAAACCGGCTGGCCCAGCGAAGGCCGCCAGCGCGAAACCGCCGTGCCGAGCCGGGTCAACGAGGCAAAATTCATTCGTGGCTTTGTGGCGATGGCCGAGCAGGAAGGCTGGCGTTACAACCTGATCGAAGCCTTCGATCAACCGTGGAAGCGCGGCAGTGAAGGCGCGGTCGGCGGCTATTGGGGGCTGTTCGATGCCGATCGGCAGGACAAGGGCGTACTCGCCGGGCCGGTGAGCAACGTGCCGTACTGGAAAGAATGGCTGGCGGTAGGCGGATTGATTTTCCTTGGCACGCTGATGCTTGGTGGACGCGTGCGCAGCACACGTTCGGCGCTTTTGCTGCCACTGCTGGGCGCCGTCGCTGCTTGCTCGATTGGCGCCTGGGGCGATCTGGCTCAATTGACCACACGGTTTGCCGGGGAATGGCTGTGGGTTGGCTTGCTGACCGGGTTGAATCTGTTGGTGCTCGCGCATGCCGCGTTGACATTGAGCGCACGCAGCGGTTGGCGCGCGCGCGCATTCGACTTCCTCGAGCGGCGCGCCGGCTGGCTGGTCGTGGCGGCCGGTTTTGCCGCGGCGGTGATGATGCTGGAGATGGTCTTCGATCCGCGCTATCGCAGTTTCGCCAGCATGGCGTTCGTGCTGCCGGCGCTGGTCTACCTGTGCCGCCCGGTGAGCGTGCCGCGTCGGGAGATTGCTCTGCTGACCTTTATCATCGGCGCCGGGATTGCACCGCAGTTGTATCAGGAAAGGATGCTGAATCAGCAGGCTTGGGGTTGGGCGCTGGTCAGTGGATTGATGGTGGTGGCGTTGTGGCGATGCCTGCGGGTTCGCAAGGCCTGATTTCAGCGCCTTCGAAATCGCCATCGCTGGCAAGCCAGCTCCCACAGGATTTCTGCTGCACACAAATGCTGTGTTCACCTCAATTCCTGTGGGAGCGGGCTTGCCCGCGATGACTGACTGTCAGGCGCTGCGGGACACGCGGACCAGGCGCAACCCGGCAATCACCACCGCAAACACCGCTAATGTAGTGTTGTACAACGCCAGCGCCGGCAGGCCGAACACCAGCGCCAGCACCGCCAGCCACCACCCTGCCCGTCCCGGCACGACAAACGCCAATACCGCTGCGCCCACCGCCGCCCAGCCCAACACTTTGAAATGAATCATCAGCCCCAGATTCGCACGCACCAGGCATTGCCAACGACTGGCTTCGTCGACACAGATGCCCACCCACTGCCCGTCTTCCATGAAGCCATAGCGCGCGGCATAACTGCCGGCCAGCCACAGCGGCAACAAAACGAGCAGCACAATAACGGGCAAGCGGCGGGACATGGAGCACTCCAATCTGCGGAAATCGGCGGCCAGCTTAATCTGCCGACCGGCATTCGCAAGCACTAACAACTGTTAACTGTTCAGCGAGCCCTTGCAACGTGTATCGTCCAGCTACTATTACCCCGAATTCCGCCTGTTTGGTGCCGCAGCATGGCACTTTGGCGCACGGCCGGTGGTCATAGCCTGCGAACTTCAATCGGCACCTTCCTCTAAGGGATCTAGTCATGCTCCGTTCCTTGCGCTTCGCCGCGCTGTTCAGCGGCCTTATCTTGAGTGCGTCCGCGCTGGCGGTGGATATCGACGCCGCCAGCTATGGCTACCCGCTGACCAACCCGTTCGAGGCGACGATCGCCACGACACCACCGGACCTGCGTCCGGAGCTGCCGCTGGACGACGACATCAATCAATCGGACCGCAGCCTCACCCTGCGCCCGGAGCGTGAATTCCAACTGCCGGACAATTTCTGGGCAGTGAAGAAACTCACTTACCGCATCGCCACGCAGGACAAACCGGCGCCGCTTATCTTCCTGATTGCCGGCACCGGCGCGCGCTTTGACAGCACGCTCAACGAATACCTGAAAAAGCTGTATTACAAGGCCGGCTACCACGTCGTGCAGTTGTCCTCGCCGACCAGCTTCGACTTCATCAGCGCCGCCTCGCGTTTCGCCACGCCGGGCGTGACCAAGGAAGATGCCGAAGACATGTATCGGGTGATGCAGGCCGTGCGGGCGCAGAACCCGAAGCTGCCGGTCACCGAGTATTACCTGACCGGCTACAGCCTCGGCGCCCTTGATGCCGCGTTCGTCGCGCATCTGGACGAGACGCGCCGTAGCTTCAACTTCAAGAAAGTCCTGCTGCTCAACCCGCCGGTCAACCTCTACACCTCGGTGACCAACCTCGACAAGCTGGTACAGACCGAGGTCAAGGGCATCAACAACAGCACCACGTTCTATGAACTGGTACTGACCAAGCTGACCCGTTACTTCCAGCAGAAAGGCTACATCGATCTCAACGATGCGCTGCTGTATGACTTCCAGCAGTCCAAGCAGCACCTGACCAACGAGCAGATGGCCATGCTCATCGGCACGTCGTTCCGCTTCTCGGCAGCCGACATTGCCTACACCTCGGACCTGGTCAACCGTCGCGGTCTGATTACCCCGCCGAAATTCCCGATCACCGAAGGCACCAGCCTCACGCCGTTCCTCAAGCGTGCGCTGCAATGCGATTTCGACTGCTACATCACCGAACAGGTTATTCCGATGTGGCGCGCACGCACCGACGGCGGCAGCCTGCTGCAACTGATCGACCAGGTCAGCCTGTATGCGCTCAAGGACTACCTGCACGACAGCCCGAAAATCGCCGTCATGCACAACGCCGACGACGTCATCCTCGGCCCTGGCGACCTGGGCTTCCTGCGGAAAACCTTCGGTGATCGCCTGACCGTTTATCCACTGGGCGGCCACTGCGGCAACCTTAACTACCGCGTCAACAGCGACGCCATGCTGGAGTTCTTCCGTGGCTAAATATCTCCTGCTGATTGCAGCGTTCCTCTGTGCAGGCGTGGCCCAGGCCGACAACAGTAAAGCCGATGCACCGGTGGTGGTCGACAGCGACGGCTTCAAGCAGCCGCTGACCAAACTCAAGTTCAACCCGGGCCTGGATCAGCGCGAATTCGAACGCTCCACGCTCAATGCGCTGAACGTCTATGACCCACTGGAATCGTGGAACCGCCGGGTCTATCACTTCAACTACCGCTTCGACCAGTGGGTGTTCCTGCCGGTAGTCGATGGCTATCGCTACATCACCCCAAGCTTCCTGCGTACCGGGGTGAGCAACTTCTTCAACAACATTGGTGACGTGCCGAACCTGGTCAACAGCCTGTTGCAGTTCAAGGGCCAGCGCTCGATGGAAACCACCGCGCGCCTGCTGCTCAACACCACGATCGGCATCGCCGGCCTGTGGGATCCGGCAACCGCCATGGGCCTGCCGCGCCAGAACGAGGACTTCGGGCAGACTCTGGGCTTCTATGGCGTACCGGGCGGCGCCTACTTCGTACTGCCGATCTTCGGCCCGTCGAACATCCGCGACACCGCAGGTCTGGCCGTGGATTACACCGCCGACACCGCGATCAACTTCCTCAACGTCGCGGAAGTCAGCTCCAACCACCCGGAAGTCTGGGCCTTGCGTGCGATCGACAAGCGCTACCAGACCAGCTTCCGCTATGGTCAGATGAACTCGCCGTTCGAGTACGAGAAAGTGCGGTACGTGTACACCGAAGCGCGCAAGTTGCAGATCGCCGAGTAAATCGGCTGGCGCAAAACACTGTGGGAGCGAGCCTGCTCGCGAACGCGGAGTTTCAGTCAACATCGATATTGACTGAACTACCGCATTCGCGAGCAGGCTCGCTCCCACATTTGTTATGTGTTGCTGATTAACCCTTCAGCGCTTTCCAGATCTTGCCTACGACCGAAACCACCGCCAACACCGCTGCGCCAGCAATAATCCCCGCAACACCATTGAGCAGCATCGGCACGGCGAACCCGGCGCTGCCCGCTGCCGCGCCGATGCCTTCAATCCAGTGATGCAGCACCGGCACGCCATGAGTCAGGATGCCACCGCCGACCAGGAACATCGCCGCCGTGCCGACCACCGACAGGGTTTTCATCATGTACGGCGCGGCACTGAGAATGCCGCCGCCGATCTTTTTCGCCATCTGCCCGGGTTTCTGCGTCAGCCACAGCCCCAGATCGTCGAGCTTGACGATGCCCGCCACCAAACCGTAAACGCCCACGGTCATGACAATGGCGATGCCGGACATGACGACCACTTGCTGAGTCAGCGAGGCATCTGCCACGGTGCCGAGGGTGATGGCGATGATTTCTGCCGAGAGAATGAAGTCGGTGCGGATCGCGCCTTTGATCTTGTCCTTTTCGTACGCCACCAGATCGGTCGCCGGATCGGCCACTGCTTCGGTCAACTGTGCGTGTTCTGCCTCGTCTTCCTCTTTGCTGTGCAGAAACTTGTGCGCGAGTTTTTCAAAACCCTCGAAACACAGGTACGCGCCGCCGACCATCAACAGCGGCGTCACCAGCCAAGGCACAAAGGCGCTGATTGCCAGCGCCGACGGCACGAGGATCAGTTTGTTGACGAACGAGCCCTTGGCCACCGCCCAGACCACGGGAATTTCCCGCTCGGCGCGCACGCCCGATACCTGCTGGGCATTGAGCGCCAGATCATCACCGAGCACCCCGGCGGTCTTCTTCGCGGCCATCTTGGTCATCAACGCAACGTCATCCAGAACGGTGGCGATGTCATCGATCAGCACCAGCAAACTGCTTCCTGCCATGAATCCTGTTTCCTTCTGTGTATGAATGTTGCCAAGCATAACGCGACCGCCGGCCACAGGCTGCATTGTTGAGCGCCGCTCAAGGCCGGTGCTACCATGCGCCACCGCCAGAACAGGCAAGGAACCACCGGGTTTATGAGCACAATCCGCGAGCGTAACAAAGAACTGATCCTGCGCGCCGCCAGCGAAGAGTTTGCCGACAAGGGCTTCGCGGCGACCAAAACCAGCGACATCGCCGCCAAGGCGGGATTGCCCAAGCCCAACGTCTACTACTACTTCAAATCCAAGGAAAACCTCTATCGCGAGGTGCTGGAAAGCATCATCGAGCCGATTCTGCAGGCCTCGACCCCGTTCAACCCGGACGGCGTACCGAGCGAAGTGCTGAGCGGCTACATCCGCTCGAAGATCCGCATCTCCCGCGACCTGCCCTACGCCTCCAAGGTGTTCGCCAGCGAAATCATGCACGGCGCCCCACACCTGAGCGCTGATCTTGTCGAGCAGCTCAACGCCCAGGCCAAACACAACATCGCCTGCATCCAGAGCTGGATCGACCGCGGCCAGATCGCCCCGATCGATCCCAACCACCTGATGTTCAGCATCTGGGCCGCGACCCAGACCTACGCCGACTTCGACTGGCAGATTTCCGCGGTGACCGGGAAAGACAAGCTTGATGAAGCCGATTATGAAGCGGCGGCGCAGACGATTATCCGGTTGGTGTTGAAGGGGTGTGAGCCGGATCGGTGAGATCGGGGGAACCGCTTCGCGAGCAGGCTCGCTCCCACAGGGGTTGTGGTGTCCAGACATTTTGTGTCCAACCCAGATCCACTGTGGGAGCGAGCCTGCTCGCGAATAGCTGCACCGCAGACCTCAACTCATAACCAGATCGAATCCCACAACGGATAGTCGCCAAGGCTTTTGACCAGCCCTGCCCGCAATGGGTTGGCAATGACATACCGAGCCATCTTCACCAGATTCTCCTCTTTACGCAGTGCCCGGTCATGGAAGCCAGGTTGCCAAAGGCTGGACTTTCTACCGGTCGAAAGCTTTACCGATTTGGTGCTGAGGGATTTAGTTCGCTGCATCAATTCGCCGAGCGAGCCACTCTTCAATTCAATCAGCCAGTGAAAATGATCTGGCATTACGACCCAAGCCAGAGAATTGGCCAATCCCGTTTCCCCAGCTGCCCTGAATTGGCTTACAAGCAATCTGCCGAGGAAGAAATCGCTGAATACAGGTTCTCTCCCGGCGGTATTGGCGGTCAGAAGGTAAATGCGGTTGTGTTCTGAATAGCGTCCGATGCGCAAGCGATGTGAAGCAGATAAACCCGGCATTCCGTTGCCTTCTCATATGTTGATCATGAGAAGGCTAGCCGTGGAGATGGCGAAGAGAGCGTCAGACTTTTAGCAAGATGTGTAGCGCAGATCGTATTCGCGAGCAGGCTCGCTCCCACAGTGGGCTTCAGGTGTTCAGACATTTTGTGTCCAACCCTGATCCAATGGGGGAGCGAGCCTGCTCGCGAAAGCGGTTATTCAGACACTGACATTCAACCAACCACCCCGCCATCCGCCCTCAAATCCAGCGCTTCCACCGCTCTGATCGCCACCTGCTCATCCACATCCGACAAATCCCCACTGATCCCGATCGCGCCTAGCACTTCACCCGCCTGATTTCGAATCAACACCCCACCCGGAGCCGGCACTACGCTGCCCTGCCCCATGCTGTTCAACGAAGAAAAAAACGCCGGGCGTTGCTGGGCGTCCTGGGCGAGCAGGCGTGAGCCTTTGCCCAGGGCGATGGCGCCCCAGGCTTTGCCGATGGCGATGTCGGGGCGCAGCAGGCTGGCGCCGTCTTCGCGTTGCAGGGCGATCAGGTGGCCGCCGTTATCGAGTACCGCGATGGTCAGCGGTGCGGCGTTGATGCCGCGTCCTGCGTTGATGGCTTCGCTGACCAGGTTGACTGCGACTTTCAAGGTTAAAGCGCTCATGGTGCCGTCCTCATTTTGTTATAGGGAAAGTCGTGGGACTGCGCGTTTGTGCCGCAGTCAGATGACACAAATAGAACACAATGAGTTATTTTTTTGTATACAATAATTCTCGAAAAGCGCCACATGCGACGAAAAGCCACAGCACAGCGGACTTCCGACGAATGAAACAGGCGCTTGAGAAAATGGATTGACCTGCGCCGTCCGCCGTGAATACACTTTGCGCAAAGCCACTTGTATACAATTACAAAACGTAAAGAGGCACAAAACAATGAGCAAAATGAGAGCAATCGAAGCCGCCGTTCTGGTGATGCGCCGTGAAGGAGTTGATACCGCTTTTGGCATCCCGGGCGCAGCGATCAACCCGCTGTACTCCGCCTTGCAGAAGGTCGGTGGCATCGATCACGTCCTTGCTCGCCACGTTGAAGGCGCCTCGCACATGGCCGAGGGCTACACCCGCACCAAGGCCGGCAATATCGGCGTGTGCATCGGCACGTCCGGCCCGGCCGGCACCGATATGGTCACCGGGCTCTACAGCGCCTCGGCTGACTCGATTCCAATCCTCTGCATCACCGGGCAAGCACCCCGCGCCCGGATGCACAAGGAAGATTTCCAGGCTGTCGACATCACCAGCATCGTCAAGCCAGTCACCAAGTGGGCAACCACGGTTCTGGAGCCGGGCCAGGTGCCTTACGCATTCCAGAAAGCCTTCTATGAAATGCGCTCCGGTCGTCCAGGCCCTGTACTGATCGACCTGCCGTTCGACGTGCAGATGGCCGAGATCGAATTCGACATCGACGCTTACCAACCGCTGCCACTGGCCAAACCGACCGCGACCCGCGTGCAGGTCGAGAAGGCTCTGGCGCTGCTGGATCAGGCCGAGCGTCCATTGCTGGTCGCCGGTGGTGGCATCATCAACGCCGATGCCAGTGATCTGCTGGTGGAGTTCGCCGAGCTGACCGGCATCCCGGTCATCCCGACCCTGATGGGCTGGGGCACCATCCCTGACGACCACCCGCTGATGGTCGGCATGGTCGGTCTGCAGACTTCGCACCGTTACGGCAACGCGACGATGCTCAAATCCGACGTGGTGCTAGGCATTGGTAACCGTTGGGCCAACCGCCATACCGGTTCGGTTGACGTGTACACCGAAGGTCGCAAGTTCATTCACGTTGACATCGAAGGCACGCAGATCGGTCGTGTGTTCACCCCGGACTTGGGCATCGTTTCCGACGCCGCGGCAGCGCTGACCGTGTTCATCGAAGTCGCCCGTGAATGGCAAGCCGCCGGCAAGCTGAAGAACCGCAGCGCCTGGCTGCAAGATTGCCAGCAGCGCAAGGCCAGCCTGCATCGCAAGACCCACTTCGACAACGTGCCGGTCAAACCGCAGCGCGTTTATGAAGAAATGAACCAGGTGTTCGGCAAGGACACCTGCTACGTCAGCACCATTGGTCTGTCGCAGATTGCCGGCGCGCAGTTCCTGCACGTCTACAAGCCGCGTCACTGGATCAACTGTGGCCAGGCCGGCCCGTTGGGCTGGACCATTCCGGCGGCGCTGGGCGTGGTGAAGGCCGATCCGAGCCGCAAAGTCGTGGCCCTGTCGGGGGACTATGATTTCCAGTTCATGATCGAAGAACTGGCGGTCGGCGCTCAGTTCAAACTGCCGTACATCCACGTCGTGGTGAACAACTCGTACCTGGGCCTGATCCGTCAGGCCCAGCGCGGGTTCGAAATGGACTACTGCGTGCAGCTGTCCTTCGATAACCTGAATGCGCCGGAACTCAACGGTTACGGGGTTGACCACATCGCAGTCGCCGAGGGCCTCGGCTGCAAGGCGCTGCGTGTGTTCGAACCGTCGGAAATCGCCCCTGCCCTGCGCAAGGCCGAACAGATGATCGAAGAGTTCAAGGTGCCGGTGATCGTCGAGATCATTCTGGAGCGTGTGACCAACATCTCCATGGGTACCGAGATCAACGCGGTCAACGAGTTCGAGGACCTGGCACTGGTCGGCAACGATGCGCCGACGGCGATTTCGTTGCTCGATTGATTGCTTTTAGCCCCCTCTCCCTCTGGGAGAGGGCTGGGGTGAGGGAAAGGTTTTGCGGTGTTCGCACAATCGGGATCAGACTCAGGATTCCCCCTCACCCTAACCCTCTCCCCAAGGAGAGGGGACTGATCGCGTTCAGTCTGACCTACCGTGCCTCATCAGTTTTTAGGAGACCACCATGCCGCGTTTCGCAGCCAACCTGTCCATGCTGTTCACCGAACAGGATTTCCTTGCCCGTTTCGACGCCGCCGCCAAGGCCGGTTTCAGTGGCGTGGAATACCTGTTCCCGTACGACTTCAGCTCGGCTGAAATCAAGGCAAAACTCGAGGCCAACGGGCTGACCCAAGTGCTGTTCAACCTGCCGGCCGGTGACTGGGCCAAGGGCGAGCGTGGCATCGCCTGCCTGCCGGATCGGGTCGAAGAGTTCCGCGCCGGGGTCGATCTGGCGATCGCTTACGCACAAGTGCTGGGCAACACCCAGGTCAACTGCCTGGCCGGCATCCGCCCGCAAGGCGTTGACGATGCCACTGTGGAAAAGACCTTTGTCGCCAACCTCAAATACGCCGCCGACAAGCTGCAAGCGGCGGGCATCAAACTGGTGATGGAAGCGATCAACACCCGTGACATTCCCGGTTTCTACCTGAACAACACGGCGCAAGCCCTGTCGATTCGCGAGCAGGTCGGCAGCGTCAATCTGTTCCTGCAATACGACATCTATCACATGCAAATCATGGAAGGCGATCTGGCCCGCACCCTGCAATCGCACCTGGGCGAGATCAACCACGTGCAACTCGCGGACAACCCGGGGCGCAACGAGCCGGGCACCGGTGAGATCAACTACCGCTTCCTGTTCGAACACCTTGATCGCATCGGTTATCAGGGTTGGGTGGGTTGCGAGTACAAACCGCTGACCACCACCGAAGCGGGTCTGGGTTGGTTGAAATCACACAACGCAATCTAAGAAACACAGCAAATCCCCTGTGGGAGCGAGCCTGCTCGCGAATGCGGTGGTTCAGTCAACACGGATATTGAATGTTCCACCGCATTCGCGAGCAGGCTCGCTCCCACATGAAAAGCAGCTCCCCTATTTGCTTGAGCACGACAAAAACAAGAGGATTTTCTCATGGCTAAAATCGGATTCATCGGCACCGGCATCATGGGCCACCCAATGGCGGCGAACCTGCAGAAAGCCGGTCACAGCCTGTTCCTGTCGCAACACCACGACGCGGCCCCGGCCGACCTCGTCGCCGCTGGCGCCGTCGCCCTGGCCAACCCGCGCGAAGTGGCGCAGGAAGCCGAATTCATCATCGTCATGGTTCCGGACACCCCGCAGGTCGACGATGTGCTGTTCCGCGCTGACGGTGTTGCGGCCGGTATCGGTAAAGGCAAAGTGGTCATCGACATGAGCTCGATTTCGCCGACCGCCACCAAAGCCTTCGCGGCGAAGATCAACGAAAAAGGCGCGCAGTACCTCGACGCTCCGGTTTCCGGCGGTGAAGTCGGCGCCAAGGCCGCAACCCTGAGCATCATGGTCGGTGGCGACGCCGATGCCTTCGAACGCGCCCTGCCGCTGTTCCAGGCCATGGGCAAGAACATCACCCTGGTTGGTAGCAATGGCGACGGCCAGACCGCCAAAGTGGCGAACCAGATCATCGTCGCGCTGAACATCCAGGCCGTAGCCGAAGCCCTGCTGTTCGCCTCGAAAAACGGTGCCGATCCGGCCAAGGTGCGTGAAGCGCTGATGGGCGGTTTCGCTTCTTCGAAGATCCTCGAAGTGCACGGCGAGCGCATGATCAAAGGCACCTTCGACCCGGGCTTCCGCATCAGCCTGCACCAGAAGGACCTGAACCTGGCCCTTCAAGGCGCCAAGGAACTGAACATCAACCTGCCGAACACCGCCAATGCCCAGCAGGTATTCAGCACCTGCGCGGCCATCGGCGGCAGCAACTGGGACCACTCGGCGCTGATCAAGGGCCTGGAGCACATGGCCAATTTCTCGATTCGCGACAATAAATAAAGCCTGCACAAAACCCTGTGGGAGCGAGCCTGCTCGCGAAAGCGGCTTCACATTCAACATCCATGTTGGCTGACATACCGCGTTCGCGAGCAGGCTCGCTCCCACAAGGGACCTGAGTCGCCCTTTCGAATAACAAGAATTCCGGGAGCCCGCCATGTCGGTCGATCCGCAACAACTGCTGCGCGAGCTGTTTGCCACAGCCATCGACGCGGCCCATCCGAACCAAGTCCTCGAAGCCCATTTGCCTGCCGATCGCACGGGTCGGGTTATCGTCATCGGTGCCGGCAAAGCCGCTGCCGCCATGGCGCAAGTGGTCGAGCGCTGCTGGGAGGGTGAAGTCACCGGTCTGGTGGTGACCCGCTACGGTCACGGCGCCCCGTGCGAAAAAATCGAAGTGGTCGAAGCCGCGCACCCGGTGCCGGACGCCGCCGGTCTGGCCGTGGCCAAACGTGTGCTGGAACTGGTCAGCAACCTGACTGAAGACGACCGCGTGATCTTCCTGCTCTCCGGCGGCGGCTCTGCCTTGCTCGCCCTGCCGGCCGAAGGCATCACCCTCGCTGACAAGCAGTCGATCAACAAAGCCCTGCTCAAATCCGGTGCGACCATCGGCGAGATGAACTGCGTGCGCAAGCACCTCTCGGCGATCAAGGGCGGCCGCCTCGGCAAGGCCTGCTGGCCGGCGACGGTTTACACCTACGCGATTTCCGATGTGCCCGGCGACCTCGCCACCGTCATCGCCTCCGGGCCGACCGTGGCCGATCCAAGCACTTCGGCCGAAGCACTGGCGATCATCAAACGCTACGGCATCGACATTCCCGCTTCCGTGCGCACCTGGCTGCACAGCCCTGAATCGGAAACCGTCAAACCCGGCGACCCGTCCCTGGCGCGCAGCCACTTCCAGTTGATCGCCCGCCCGCAGCAGTCGCTGGACGCGGCGGCGGTGAAATGCCGTCAGGCCGGTTTCAGCACCTTGATTCTCGGCGACCTCGAAGGCGAATCCCGTGAAGTGGCGAAAGTTCACGCCGGCATCGCCCGCCAGATCATCAACCACGGCCAGCCACTGGCGGCGCCCTGCGTGATTCTCTCCGGCGGTGAAACCACGGTGACCGTGCGCGGCAATGGCCGTGGCGGACGCAATGCCGAATTCCTCCTCAGCCTGACCGACAGCCTCAAGGGCCAGCCCGGCGTCTACGCGCTGGCCGGCGACACCGATGGCATCGACGGCTCGGAAGACAACGCCGGCGCAATCATGACTCCGGACAGCTACGCCCGCGCCGCCGCACTGGGTCTGAGCGCCAGCGACGAGCTGGATAACAACAACGGCTATGGCTACTTCCAGGCGCTCGATGCGCTGATCGTCACCGAGCCGACCCGCACTAACGTCAACGACTTCCGCGCCATTCTGATCCTTGAGAACTGCAAATCATGACGCCTGATAAAAAGGTCAAAATCCTCGCCACCCTCGGCCCTGCGGTCGACGGTATCGACGACATCCGCGAGCTGGTCGAGGCCGGGGTCAACATCTTCCGGCTGAATTTCAGCCATGGCGATCACGCCGACCACGCCAAGCGCTATCAGTGGATCCGCGAAGTCGAGCGCCAGCTCAACTATCCGCTGGGCATTCTGATGGACCTGCAAGGGCCGAAACTGCGTGTGGGCAAGTTCGCTGACGGCAAGGTGCAGTTGCATCGCGGTCAGGCGTTCCGCTTGGATCTCGATGCGACACCGGGCGATGAGCGCCGGGTCAACCTGCCGCATCCGGAAATCATTGCCGCGCTGGAAGCGGGCATGGACCTGCTGCTCGACGACGGCAAGCTGCGCCTGCGCGTGGTCACCAAGTACGCCGATGCGATCGACACCAGCGTGCTCAACGGCGGCGAACTGTCCGATCGCAAAGGCGTGAATGTGCCGCAAGCGGTGCTCGACCTCAGCCCGCTGACCGCCAAGGATCGCCGCGATTTGAGCTTCGGCCTGGAATTGGGTGTGGACTGGGTCGCGCTGTCGTTCGTACAGCGCCCGCAGGACATTGTCGAAGCCCGCGCATTGATCGGCGACAAGGCGTTTCTGATGGCGAAAATCGAGAAGCCTTCAGCGGTCGAGCAACTACGTGAGATTGCTGAGTTGAGCGACGCGATCATGGTCGCGCGCGGCGATCTTGGTGTGGAAGTGCCGGCGGAGAGCGTGCCGCAGATTCAGAAAAACATCATCACCACCTGCCGCGCGCTGGGCAAACCGGTGGTGGTGGCGACGCAGATGCTCGAGTCAATGCGCTTCTCCCCTGCCCCAACCCGTGCCGAGGTGACTGACGTCGCCAACGCCGTAGCCGAAGGCGCCGATGCGGTGATGCTCTCGGCGGAGACCGCGTCCGGCGAATACCCGCTGGAAGCCGTGCAGATGATGAGCAAGATCATCCGTCAAGTTGAGAACGGCCCGGATTATCAGACCCAGCTTGACGTCAGCCGACCGAAAGCCGAGGCGACGGTTTCCGATGCGATCAGCTGTGCGATCCGCCGGATCAGCAACGTGCTGCCGGTGGCGGTGCTGGTCAATTACAGCGAGTCCGGCGCCTCGACGTTGCGCGCATCCCGGGAACGGCCGAAAGCACCGATCCTCAATCTGACGCCGAACCTGCAAACGGCGCGGCGCTTGAGCGTAGCGTGGGGCATTCATTCGGTAGTCAACGATCGCCTGCGTCAGGTCGACGAAGTCTGCTCGACCGCGCTGGAGATTGCTCAGGCGCAAGGCATGGCCGAGCGTGGCGACACGCTGCTGATCACTGCTGGCGTGCCGTTCGGGCAGCCGGGGTCGACCAATTCGCTGCGCATTGAGACGTTGATTTAGCGCCTGTACCGGCCTCTTCGCGAGCAGGCTCGCTCCCACAGTTGATTTGTGTGCACCACAAACTCAATGACTGGACGCAGATCCATGTGGGAGCGAGCTTGCTCGCGAAGCAGGCACCTCGGTTTCCCTGACTTTCAGAACTGCCATGCCTGCCAATCACTTCAACACCCACTGCCCCGACTGGGCCGAGGCTTTGCTCAACGGTTTCAGTCAGATTTTCTTCCAGCGCCATCCGCTGTGCGGCCTGCTGTGTCTGTTGGCGATTCTGCTGACGGCGCCGGTGCTGTTCGCCGGGGCGCTGCTCGGTGGCGTTGCCGGTCTGCTCACCGCGCAGCGGCGCAACTACGCCAAGGCCGATCGCCAGGCCGGGTTGTTCAGCTACAACGGCGTGCTGCTCGGCCTGCTGCTGAGCCTGTATTTCCCTTGGTCGCCACTGCTGCCGCCGTTGATTCTTGCAGCCGGTGGCTTGAGCGCGATGCTTACTCAGCAATGGCTCAAACACGTGTACCGCAGTCGCGCCATACCGGCGTATACCTCGCCGTTCGTGGCGCTCAGCTGGGTGCTGCTGATGTTCGCCGAGCCGTCCGCGCCGGCGGCATCGGTCGACCTGAACACGACAAATCTGCTGGCCGCTGAACTGCGCGGATTCGGCCAGGTGATGTTTCTCGACCATCCATTGGCCGGGGCCTTGATCGCCAGCGGCTTGCTGCTCGCCGA
Source organism: Pseudomonas sp. FP1762 (assembly GCF_030687105.1). Classification (NCBI taxonomy): domain Bacteria; kingdom Pseudomonadati; phylum Pseudomonadota; class Gammaproteobacteria; order Pseudomonadales; family Pseudomonadaceae; genus Pseudomonas; species Pseudomonas sp. FP1762. The sequence continues at coordinate 1,728,489 of NZ_CP117458.1, read as the reverse complement.
TCGCCGCGCGTTCTGCTGGGCGCTGCTGGCGTCGGCGATCGGCCTCGGCTCGAGTCTGCTGCACCACGAAACTTCCGCCGCACTGCTCGGGCTCGGTGGCTACAACGCCGTACTCGCCGCCCTTGCCTTCAGCGCTCAGCGACAAAATCCGTGGCTGCCGCTGCTGGCAATTGTCCTGGCGCTGCTGGTGACGCCGCTGTTTGCTGCCCTTGGATTGGCGACGCTGACCGCGCCGTTCATCCTCGCCTGCTGGTTGATCCGGGCTGGCATTCAAATGCTTGGCAAAGCTTCGCTCGCGCATGAGTCTTGCGTTCACGAGGAGAATCACCCTAGGCTGCGCTGATCTTCGATTCAGGCGTTATCCATGGACAGCAGCAACAATTGGCGCGAACGGCTTTACGTCATGATTTTCCAGAGCGACACCCCGGCCGGGCGTCGCTTCGACGGCATCCTGCTGTTGATCATCCTCGCCAGTCTGGTGATCGTGATGCTCGACAGTATCGACAGCATTCACCGTAATTACGCCGACGTTCTGGCATATATAGAGTGGGGCTTCACGGCGATCTTCCTCGGCGAATACATCCTGCGTCTGTACTGCTCGCCCAAGCCGCTGCGCTATGCCTTCAGCTTTTATGGCCTGGTGGATCTGCTGGCGATCGTGCCGGGCATCCTCGCCCTGTATTACAGCGATGCGCAGTATCTGCTGATCATCCGCATCATTCGGATGCTGCGGATTTTCCGTGTGCTCAAGCTCAGCCCGTATCTCAAGCAAGCCAACTATCTGATGTCGGCGCTGCGTGGCAGCAAGCAGAAAATCGTCGTGTTTCTGGTCAGCGTGTGCACGCTGGTGACAGTGTTCGGCACGCTGATGTACGTGATCGAAGGCCCGGAACATGGCTTCACCAGCATTCCCAAGGGCATCTATTGGGCGATCGTGACGTTGACCACTGTGGGCTTCGGCGACATCGTGCCGAAGACGCCGCTGGGCCAGGTGATTTCCTCGCTGGTGATGATCACCGGTTATTCGATCATCGCTGTGCCGACAGGGATCTTCACCGCTGAGCTGGCCAACGCTATGCGCGGCGAGCAGCTGCAACATGACTGCCCGGGCTGTCAGAAAAAGACCCACGAGCAGAGCGCAGCGTTCTGTTCGCGCTGCGGTAGTCAGCTGTTCAGGAAAGTGGAATAAGCACAGAGCTTTTTAATCTTTAAGCGACTATGCGCTGCCCGTTATAGTCGCTGGCAAATGGCTTCATTTTTGGCATAACACCCCCACAGAACAAGGAATGCGCAGTGAAAAAACTCTTTGGCGCCTCACTTCTCGCCGCCGGCCTGGCCTTGGCCAACATCGCCGAAGCAGCACCGACGCTGCTTAACGTTTCCTACGACGTGATGCGCGATTTCTACAAGGACTACAACACTGCGTTCCAGAAGCACTGGCAAGCCGAGCACAACGAAAACATCACCGTGCAGATGTCCTTCGGCGGCTCGAGCAAGCAGGCGCGTTCGGTGATCGACGGCCTGCCGGCTGACGTCATTACCATGAACATGGCCACCGACATCAACGCCCTCGCCGACAACGGCAAACTGGTGCCGGACAACTGGGTCACGCGCCTGCCGAACAACAGCGCACCGTTCACCTCGGCGACAGTGTTCATCGTTCGCAAGGGCAATCCAAAAGCGCTGAAAGACTGGCCGGATCTGCTCAAGGACGGCGTACAGGTGATCGTGCCGAACCCGAAAACTTCCGGTAACGGCCGCTACACCTACCTGTCGGCCTGGGGCTATGTGCTGAAAAACGGTGGCGACGAGAACAAGGCCAAGGACTTCGTCGGCAAGCTGTTCAAGCAGGCGCCGGTGCTCGACACCGGTGGCCGCGCCGCCACCACCACGTTCATGACCAACCAGATCGGCGACGTACTGGTGACCTTCGAAAACGAAGCGGAAATGATCGCCCGCGAGTTCGGTCGCGATCAGTTCGAAGTCATCTACCCGACCGTCTCAGCGGAAGCCGAGCCACCGGTTTCGGTGGTCGACAAAGTGGTCGACAAGAAAGGCTCGCGCGCTGCGGCTGATGAGTATCTGAAGTACCTGTGGTCGCCGGAAGGTCAGGAAATTGCGGCGGCCAACTACCTGCGCCCGCGTGACCCGGCGGTGCTGGCGAAGTACACCGACCGTTTCCCGAAAGTCGACTTCCTTTCGGTGGAGAAGACCTTTGGTGACTGGCGCACGGTGCAGAAAACCCACTTCAATGATGGTGGCGTGTTTGATCAGATTTACAGCGGGCAGTAAGGCTTGATCTGAAAAAATCAAAAGGCGACCCACCGGGTCGCCTTTTTGTTGACCGGGAATACCGGTCATTACACTGCGTAATAACAGTTATCATCCGAAAACGTCTTCTGCCGGTCCACGTTGTCCATTAGCCTCAGCCCTTTCCTGTGCCCGACCCGAGATCCCCTATGACCACCACTCCTCACGCAATGACCCGAGGCATGGTCCTGCTGTTCGCGTTCTGCTGCGGCGCCATCGTTGCCAACATCTACTACGCACAGCCGATCATCGGCCTGATCGCGCCGGACATCGGCCTCTCCGACACCATGGCCAGTTTCATCGTCTCGCTGACCCAGATCGGTTACGCGTTGGGCCTGTTCTTTCTGGTGCCGCTGGGGGATCTGCTGGAGAACCGTCGGCTGATGATCATCACCACGGTCGTGGCGATCGCCAGTCTGCTTGGCGCCGCGTTCACTGAACAGCCGAACGTATTTCTGCTGATCTCACTGCTGGTCGGGTTCAGCTCGGTGTCGGTGCAGATCCTGATTCCGCTGGCCGCGCATCTGGCGCCGGAAGAGTCCCGTGGTCGCGTGGTGGGCGGGATCATGGGCGGTTTGCTGCTGGGTATTCTGTTGGCGCGACCGGTGTCGAGTGTGGTCGCCGATCACCTCGGCTGGCGCGCCATGTTCATGATCGCCGCGGCGTTGATGGCGGCAATCAGCGTGGTGCTGGCACTGACCGTGCCCAAGCGCCAGCCAGATCACAGCGCTACTTATGGCCAATTGATCGGCTCGCTGTGGACGCTGCTGCGCCAGCAACCGGTGCTGCGTCAGCGGGCGTTTTATCAGGGCTGCATGTTCGCCACGTTCAGCCTGTTCTGGACCGCCGTGCCGCTGGAGCTGGCACGCAACCATGGCCTGTCGCAAAGCGAGATTGCGATCTTCGCTCTGGTGGGCGCGATCGGTGCCATCGCCGCGCCAATCAGCGGCCGCCTCGCTGATGCCGGCCACACACGCATCGCCTCGCTGCTGGCCATGCTGTTCGCCAGCCTGAGCTTTCTCCCCGCCTTCATTCACCCGGCCTACAGCGTCATCGGCCTGGCCGTGACCGGCGTGGTGCTGGACTTCTGCGTGCAGATGAACATGGTCCTCGGCCAACGCGCGGTGTACTCGCTGGACGCGAAAAGTCGTGGCCGTTTGAACGCGCTGTACATGACCAGCATCTTCATCGGCGGCGCCTTCGGCTCGTCGGTGGCCAGCGCGGTGTACGAGCATGGCGGCTGGTTGTGGATCGTGATTGTCGGCAGCGTGTTTCCGTTGCTGGCGTTGTTGCGGTTTTTGAGTGCATCGCAAAACGCTGCGCTGGCGCAGCGAAAAGTCGCGTCCTGACGCGATGTCATAGTGGGAGCGAGCCTGCTCGCGAAGGCGGTGTGTCAGCCATAGATCAGTGCCTGACCTGACGCCTTCGCGAGCAGGCTCGCTCCCACAATTGCGCAGACCCTCAATACCGAACCAGTTTCTCCATCGCCGCATCCGCCAGAAATGAAGAGCGGCTTTTGACGTTATGCTCGCGTACATAGCGATCAATACGCTGAATCAAATAGCCGGGCAGCGTAACGTTGACCTTTTCGGTCTTGCCCAAGTACGGCGAGATATCCAGCTCCAGCATGCCCCAGCCCATCTCGGCAAAATCCGGATGATTGCGATGCGCCGCTGCCGAGGTCGGCATCGGAATCGCCTGACCGGCCGCCGCGATCTCCTGCAGCATGAGGTGAGCCACTTCCACGGCCGCGTTGTAGGCCTCCTCAAAGCTGTCCCCGGCCGTGACTGCGCCGGGAATATCGGGGATCTGAATACCGATGGCAGTGTTCTCGTCACCCCACTCGATGCAGATGGGATATTGCATTACGGATCTCCTTCATGACGGGTTGGCGGGCTGAATAACCCCGCGCGCCGCCGAATGCTTTTGACTGTCCCCAACGGTAAATCCTTTTTAGGATGCGGGACGGCAATCGTGTTCGGGTTGTAACGATGAGTGAAGATGTAATGACTGCCCGCAACCCGATCCAGCGTCCAGCCCGCCTCCTCCAGCTCCTTCATCAATAGCCTGCTCTGCACCAACCGCCTCCTTGGCCTGGCCCATTAAAAGTAACTCTAGAGTTATCTTTACTCAAGCACAGAATGGGACGGGGTGATGGTTGGTAGTTTTACAAAATATTCCTGCACCAGTTTCGTTTATTGCGAATTTCGTTTAATTCGAATAACGTCGACACATCCTTCCATAGAATGCTGGAACAGTCTTATGACCACCGCTACTCCATCTGCCATCAATCTGCCTGTCGAACGAGAGGTCAAAGCCGCGATTGCAGGCCAGCGCGCCCTGAGCGCCTTCCTCACAACCGCTTTTGAAACTCAGCGAATCCAGATTTTTGATGAACAGAACGAAGCCCACAGCGTCGAGCTGCCAACATCGGCGTTGCGCTTGCTGAGCGATATCCTCGCGGCGCTGGCGCAGGGCAACGCTGTGAAGGTGGTACCGATCCACGCGGAACTGACCACGCAGGAAGCTGCCGATCTGCTCAACGTCTCACGTCCGCACATGATCAAACTGCTGGAGAGCGGTGAGATTTCCTACCACAAAACAGGCAAGCACCGACGTGTGCGTTTTGCTGATCTGATGGAATATAAAACCCGGCGAGACACCGCCAGCGAGCAGGCAATGATGCTTCTCGCGGAGCAGGCACAGGCGCTAAGGACAGGATACGAGTGAGGCATTCCTCTTTCACTGCTGTATACGATGCATGCGTTTTATATCCGGCGCCTTTAAGAGATTTCCTGATGTGGCTCGCATTGTGAGGGCTGTATCGGGCTCGCTGGACTCAGGAAATACACCACGAATGGAAGCGTAACTTATTGAAGAACAGGTCCGACCTGACCCTCGAACAACTCGATCGCACATCGCAATTGATGGACCTGGCCATTCCAGACGCGTGTATCGATGGCTATGAAGACTTGGTGTCAGGCCTGACACTGCCTGATGAGAACGATCGCCATGTTCTGGCGGCCGCTATCCGATGCGGTGCCGATGTAATAGTGACGTTCAACCTGAAAGATTTCCCCACCCGTCACCTCGCGACATACGGCATTGAAGCTCAGCACCCGGATGAGTTTGTGGAAAATCTTTTCCATCTTGATTCGGCTGCCGTCGTCGCTGCGGCTCAAAGCCAGCGACGGCAATTGAAAACGCCCAATGTGGAGGTGGACAAATATCTTGGCTTTCTCCAACGGCAAGGATTGGTCGAGTCGGTAAAGGCGTTAGGTAACTATCGTGCGATTCTCTGAAAATCAGACGCAAAAAAAACGGCGATCCCAAGATCGCCGTTTCTCTTACTGCCCGAACTTCTTGCCCAACCCCGGCGGGACGCCGTGGATGTTGGTGTCTTCCCACGGGCCGTTGGGGCTGACCGAGCGGCTCCAGCCGTTGTTCCAGCGGTAGTAGGTGCGCTGGCGGTAGAAGGTGTTGGTCTGGTCGTCGAGCACGTAGACGCCGAGTTTCTGGTCCCAGTGGCTGTTGCCGCCCGGTGGCGGGGCGAAGCTGGCCGAGGTGCGGGGCACGGGCTTGGCGGGTTTGGCCGGGATGCTCTTGCCGGGGCTCGGCGAGGTCGACGGGGTCGGGCTTGGCTGCGAGGGCGGGATTGGCGGCAGGCTGGTGGTCGGTTCCGGGCGTTGTACCGCACATGCACTCAAGCCCAGGGCCAGTGTGAGGACTGTGATGCGGGCGATGGTGTGCATGGCGGTGCTTTCCTGTTGGGTCCGGTTACTTGTCCGGGCTGTCGATGGTCAGTTTTTGTGGCGCGGTGGTGCTGCTGGCCACTGGGCCGCTGCGACCGATCCACTCACCGGCAGTCGGTTGACCGGCTCGTGAGATGCGCGCAACCAGTTGGACTTCAGGGAAGTTGGACAGTTTCAACTGCGGCATCATTGCATCGGCATCGCCCAGTTCGACGGTCACCGGCAGGTCAGCCACGGTCAGGCGTTTGGCCGCCAGCGGCGCCGGTGGGCCAGAAGTAGCGCGGGCGAAGATGAACACGCTGTCGCCCGGTTGCACCTTGCTCTTGAGTTCGCTGGCCAGATCAACGCTGACTTTCAGCAACGCAGCTTTCGGCGCCGGTGCCTGGGCAACTTTGCCGCCGCTGGCTTTCAGGCGTTCGGCGGCACGCTCGATGCCGCCTTGCAGCGCAACGCGAGAGTTGTCATCCGGCGGCAGTTGCGCGAGCAGGCGATTCCAGTAGTCGATGGCCTCCTGATAACGCTCGCCTTCGAACGCGGCGATGCCGAGCAGGCCGAGGCTGGTGACTTCCTTCGGATCTGCCTTCAGCGCTTCGTCGGTCAATTTCTGAATCTGCTCCGACCACTTTTTACCGTCAGCAAAATACTGCGCCTGCGCCCACTGGCCGAGCAGTTCCGGCTGGCGACCGGCGAGGTTGGCGGCGCGTTCGAACATCTTCGCCGCGTCTGCCGGACGGTCTTGAGCCATGTAGGTACGGCCGAGGAAATACAGGCCTTCAGCGGAATCCGGTTGCGCGGCGACCGCACGCTCCAGACGCTGGGTCATCTCTTCCATCGACTGCGGTGCCTGAGCGAATTCGCGGGTCAGTTCGACCTTGTCGGCGGCGCCGAAATGCAGGTACAGACCGAGACCCAGCACCGGTACCAACACGGCGGCCAGCAGCGGCAACGGCTTGCCCAGGCGCGAGACACGCGGTGCGGTGACGCCTTCGGTGTCAGCGAGCAATTCACGCGCGGCTTCTGCGCGGCCGCTGTCCAGTTGCGCGGCGTCGAGCACGCCTTCGGCCTGCTGCGCTTGCAGCTCGGCAACCCGTTCCTGGTACAGCGCGACGTTCAACGCGGTGCGATCTTCTTCCCGCTGAGCGCGGCGTTCGCGCAGTACCGGGATCAGCAGAAAACTCAGGGCGACCAGAAGCAACAGCCCTGCGGCGAGCCAGAAATCAATCATTCTTGGTTTTTATCCAACAGTTGGTCGAGGCGCTGACGTTCTTCGGCAGACAGCGATGACGGCGTTTCGGCACGTTGCCCGCGACGCCTGCGCAAGATCAGCGCGATCACCACGAAACCACCGAGCAGCAGACCGGCCGGGCCGAACCACAGCAGCGCGGTTTTGGCATTGAGCGCCGGTTTGTAGCGGACGAAATCACCGTAGCGATCGACCATGAAGTCGATGATCTGCTGATTGTCCTTGCCCTCGCCGAGCATGCGGAAAATCTCTTTGCGCAGGTCGGCGGCAATCGGTGCGTTGGAGTCGGCGATGTCCTGGTTCTGGCATTTGGGGCAGCGCAGTTCCTTGGTCAGTTCGCGGAAACGCTCGCGGTCGCCCTCTTTGGCAAATTCGTAGGTGTCGATGGCCGCATGGGCGACACCGGCCAGGCTCAAACCCAACACGACCGCAGCGAGAAAACGCTTCATGGCTTGGCCTCATCGACCAGCGCCTGATACTTGGCCGCGAGTTTTTCGCGCCAGACCTGCTCGTCGATCACCCCGACGAACTTGTCGCGGATGATGCCTTTGGAGTCGATAAAGAAGGTTTCCGGCGCGCCGTAGACACCGAGGTTGAGGCCCAGCGAACCCTCGTCGTCACGAATATCCAGCGCATACGGATTGTGAAACTCGGCCAGCCATTTCAAGGCGTCGGCATTGGTGTCCTTGTAGTTGATGCCGTAGATCACCACGCCGCGCTCGGCAAGTTTGTTCAGCACCGGATGCTCGACCCGGCAGGAAATGCACCAGGTGCCCCAGACATTGACCAGCGCCGGTTTGCCGAGAATGTCGGCCTTGGTCAGCGTCTTGTCACCCTGCACACTTGGCAGGGAAAACTCCGGGAATGGCTTGTCGATCATCGCCGACGGCAGCTCCGCCGGATCCAGGTACAAGCCGCGATAGAGAAACACCGCCACCAGCAGAAAAATCGCCAACGGCAACAACATCAACCAACGCCTCATGCCGCCGCTCCCGTCATGCCCAGCGCTTCGCGCACTTTGCTTTTCACCTTGACCCGATAACGCCGATCCAGCGCCGCCAGCAAACCACCCAATCCGGTGAGCAAGCCGCCGAACCAGATCCAGCGCACGAACGGTTTGACGTGAACGCGCACGGCCCAGGCGCCGTTACCCAGCGGCTCGCCGAGGGCGACGTAGAGATCGCGAGTGAAACCGGCATCGATCCCGGCTTCGGTCATCACCGAGTTCTGCACGGTGTACAGACGTTTTTCCGGGTGCAGCACGCTGATTTCCTTGCCATCGCGAATGACGCGGATGGTGCCTTTGTCGGAGGTAAAATTCGGCCCCTCGAAATGCTTGGCGCCCTCGAAGACGAATTGATAGCCGGCCAGATCCATCGACTCGCCCGGTGCCAGACGCAGGTCGCGTTCGGCACTGTTCTGACTCGACAACACCACGCCCAGCGCGCACACGGCGATGCCGAGGTGGGCGATCTGCATGCCCCAATAGCTGCGGGTCAGCGTCGGCAAACCTTTGATCAGGCCTTTGTGCCGAGTCTTGTCGAACAGATCGCGCACACCGGCAAGCAACACCCACGCCGCCAGCAGGAACGTCGCGATCACTGCCCAGTTGAAATCGCCATAAGCCACGCCGGCCACCACGGCCAATGCGACGCTGCCGAGCAGCACCGGAGTGAGCATGCTCGCCAGCCATTTCACTGGCGTGTCCTTCCAGCGCACGATCACGCCGATCGCCATGACCAGCATCAGCAACGCCATCAACGGAATGAACAACGCATTGAAGTATGGTGGGCCGACCGACAGCTTGGCGCCGCTGATGGCATCAAGAATCAGCGGATACAAGGTCCCAAGCAGGATCATCGATGCAGCGACGACCAGCACCAGGTTGTTGCCCAGCAGCAAGGTTTCCCGTGACCAAAGATTGAACCCGACCTGACTTTTCACCACTGGCGCGCGCAGGGCGAAAAGGGTCAGCGAACCGCCCACCACGAACAGCAGGAAAATCAGGATGAACACACCGCGCTCGGGATCCGAAGCGAAGGCATGCACCGAAGTCAGCACGCCCGAGCGGACGAGGAAGGTGCCGAGCAGGCTCAACGAAAAAGCGGCAATCGCCAGCAACACCGTCCAGCTCTTGAACACGCCGCGTTTCTCGGTGACCGCCAACGAGTGAATCAACGCGGTGCCGACCAGCCATGGCATGAACGAGGCATTTTCCACCGGGTCCCAGAACCACCAGCCGCCCCAGCCGAGTTCGTAATACGCCCACCACGAACCGAGGGTGATGCCGATCCCGAGGAAGGCCCAGGCGACGATGGTCCATGGCCGCGACCAGCGCGCCCATGCCGCATCGAGACGGCCGCCGAGCAGCGCGGCGATGGCAAATGCGAAGGCCACAGAGAAACCGACGTAACCCATGTACAGCATCGGCGGATGCACGATCAGGCCAATGTCCTGCAGCAACGGGTTGAGGTCGCGACCGTCCGCGGGAATCTGCGGCAGGATCCGCGAAAACGGGTTCGAGGTAAGAATCAGGAACAGCAGGAAACCGGTGCTGATCATGCCCATCACCGCCAGTACCCGGGCGAGCATGACTTGTGGCAACTGCCGGGAGAACACCGACACGGCGAAGGTCCAGCCGCCGAGGATCAACGCCCACAGCAGCAGCGAACCTTCGTGGGCGCCCCACACCGCGCTGAATTTGTAGTACCACGGCAGCGCGCTGTTGGAGTTCATCGCAACGTAGCCGACCGAGAAATCGTCGGTCATGAACGCGTAGGTCAGGCAGCCAAAGGCAAACAGCAGAAAGGCAAACTGGCCCCACGCCGCCGGTTGCGCCAGGCTCATCCACAAGCGGTCACCGCGCCACGCGCCGAGCATCGGCACCAGCGCTTGGACCAGCGCAAAACACAGGGCGAGGATCATCGCCAGATGGCCCAGCTCGGGAATAAACAGTGCAGCAGCCATCGATCAACCCTCCTTCACAGGCGTCGGTGCGGATTGACCGCTGTCCTTCAGCGCTTTGGTCACTTCCGGCGGCATGTACTTCTCGTCGTGCTTGGCCAGCACTTCATCGGCGACCACTACGCCATCAGCGTTGAGCTTACCGAGGGCAACGATGCCCTGCCCTTCGCGGAACAGATCCGGGAGGATGCCGCGATAGGCGATGGTCACGGATTTGTTGAAATCGGTGACGACGAATCTGACGTCCAGCGAATCCTTGGAGCGTTGCAGCGAACCGGCCTCGACCATGCCGCCGGCGCGGATGCGCGTGTCCTGCGGCGCATCGCCGTTGGCGATCTGCGTCGGCGTGTAAAACAGATTGATGTTTTCCTGCAACGCGCTCAGGGCCAGGCCGACAGCAGCGCCCACTCCGACCAGAATCGCCAGAATGATGATCAGACGTTTTTTGCGCAGCGCATTCACTTGCCGTTCTCCCGGCGCAGACGACGCGCCTCTTGTTGCAGATAACGCTTGCGCGCCGCAATCGGCGCCACTACGTTGAGGGCCAGCACCGCCAGGCAGATGCCGTAGGCCGACCAGACATACAGGCCGTGATGGCCCATGGCGAGAAAATCGCCGAATGAAGCAAAACTCATCGTGCCGCCTCCAGACTCTGCTGCACTTCGGCTTTCACCCAACTGGCGCGGGCCTCGCGCTTGAGTACTTCCAGACGCATGCGCAGCAACAGCACGGCGCCGAAGAAGCAGTAGAAACCCAGCACCGTCAGCAGCAGCGGCAGCCACATTTCCGCTGGCATCGCCGGTTTTTCCGTAAGTGTGAACGTCGCGCCCTGGTGCAGGGTGTTCCACCACTCCACCGAGTATTTGATGATCGGAATGTTGATCACGCCAACGATCGCCAGCACCGCGCAGGCCTTGGCGGCGCTGTCGCGGTTGCTGATGGCATTGCCCAGCGCGATCACACCGAAATACAGAAACAGCAGAATCAGCATCGAGGTCAGGCGCGCATCCCACACCCACCACGAGCCCCAGGTCGGCTTGCCCCAGATGGCCCCGGTGACCAGCGCCACGGCGGTCATCCACGCACCGATCGGTGCGGCGCATTGCAGGGCAACGTCGGCCAGCTTCATTTTCCACACCAGCCCGACTACGCCGCACACCGCGAGCATTACGTAGATCGACTGGGCGAGCATCGCCGCTGGCACGTGGATATAGATGATGCGAAAGCTGTTGCCTTGCTGGTAATCCGGCGGCGCGAAGGCCAGGCCCCAGACCACGCCAACGCCGATCAGCAGCAATGCTGCAATGCTCAACCACGGCAGGAACTTGCCGCTGATGCCGTAGAACCACTTGGGCGAGCCGAGCTTGTGAAACCAGGTCCAGTTCATACTGTTTCCATCACGGTTGCCGCTCATCATCGCGAGCTGGCAGAGGGTCATGCCTTTCTTCTGGAAGAAGTGGTCAATTTTTGACCAGGCCTCATTATTATTCGCCGACGCTGATCTTCAGGCCAGCGGCTATTGCAAAGGGTGTCAGGGTGATCGCCAGCGCTGTAAGGCTGGCCATCCACAACAGGTATCCGGTCGCCGGCATGCCTTGCAGCGCCGCTTGCAACGCGCCGCTGCCAAGGATCAACACCGGGATGTACAACGGCAGAATCAGCAGCGCGAGCAACAGCCCGCCGCGCTTCAGGCCGACCGTCAGCGCCGCCCCGACTGCACCGAGCAGGCTCAACACCGGCGTGCCCAACAGCAGCGACAACAGCAGCACCGGCAGGCACGCGGCCGGCAAACCGAGCATCAGCGCCAGCAACGGCGACAGCAGCACCAGCGCCAGACCGGAGAACAGCCAGTGTGCCAGCACCTTGGCCAAGACCAGAAGCGGCAGCGGGTGCGACGAAAGGACCCACTGTTCCAGCGAGCCGTCTTCGAAGTCACTGCGAAACAATCCGTCCAGCGACAGCAGGACCGACAACAACGCCGCCACCCAGACTAACCCCGGGGACAGGTTTTGCAAGACTTGAGTTTCCGGGCCGACGGCCAGCGGGAAAAGGGCAATGACGATGGCAAAGAAAATCAGCGGATTGGCCAGCTCCGCCGGGCGGCGGAACAGCAGTCGCGATTCGCGGGCAAGCAGCAGGCCGAAGACACTCATACCGCCCATTTCCCCAGATCGATATCGCGATAACCGGCCGGCATGCGGCTCAGGGTGTGGTGGGTGGTCAGCACCACCAGACCGCCGCGTTCGCAGTGGCCGGCCAGATGCTCTTCCAACTGAGCGACACCCTGCTTATCCAGCGCGGTGAAAGGTTCGTCGAGAATCCACAACGGCGGGCTGTCCAGATACAACCGCGCCAGCGCCACGCGGCGCTGTTGGCCGGCGGAAAGACTGTGGCAGGGAACGTCTTCGAAACCGCGCAATCCTACCGCTGCCAGCGCCTGCCAGATCGCCTCGCGTTCGGCGGGATGATGCAGGGCGCAGAGCCAGGAAAGGTTTTCTTCGGGAGTGAGCAGATCCTTGATCCCGGCGGCGTGGCCGATCCACAACAGGTTTCGCGCCAGTTCGCTGCGTTGCTCGGTCAGCGGCTGACCGTTGAGCAGCACCTGGCCGTCGGTGGGTTGCATCAAACCGGCGAGCAGACGTAAAAGGCTGGTCTTGCCGCTGCCGTTGGGGCCGCTGATCTGCACCATGTCACCACTGGCCAGGCGCAATTCGAGGTTTTCGAAAAGCAGCCTGAGGTCGCGTTCACACGCCAGGGCAACGGTTTGCAGGACAGGACTGGTCAAGGGATCACGGGCCTTATACGGTTCAAGTCGGCTCTAGAGCGGCCGTTAAAGAGATGCAGCATAGATGCTTTGATCGCTCGATCTGGCGAGCTGGATCAAACAATTGCCAGGTTTTTTGAACGAAGCGCACGACGCGCGGCATTATACATGCCGTGCCTACTCTCAAGAGCGCAATTTCCTCAGGTTGTGTCCGCGTATGACAGGCGAAATGAACATCCTCCCGCTGCCGCCCACCGTGCCGGCGAGCGCTCGCCCGCAGACGGGTGAACTGCTCAAGCTGCTGACGCCGGTCGAGGGCTTGATCGGCGCGGGGCAAAGCGCCAAGGCCGAGGTGTTGTCGCTCAAGCAGGCCGATCAGACCTTTGAATTGCTGTTGAAAGTGACCCTCGACAGCGGCCGTCAGACCACCGTGCAGGCCAGCAGCAACCTGCCGTTGCCACAGGGCACCAACCTGGCGATCACTCAGCCATCGGCCGGTAATCTGGCGATCACCGTACAGCAAGCGATCGCCAGCAGCGTCGCCACCCTCACCCGCATCGATACCGCGCAATTGCCCGCAGGCACCTTGCTGCAAGGCAAAGTCGTGACCTCGCAGGCCCTGCCGCAGACGCCGGGGCAAGCGGCGGTGTTTCGCTCGATGGTCACCCTGCTCAACACCGCATTGAGCGGCAGCACTTTGACCGTCGACAGCCCGCAACCGCTGCGCATCGGCACCTTGTTGTCGGCGCAGGTGCAGGATGCGCAAACCCTCAAATTCGTGCCGCTGAGCAGCCGTCAGGAGCAACTGGCGGTCAGTCAGCAATTGCTCGGTCAGCAAAGTCGTCAGGGCTCGCTCGATGGCCTGCTGAAGATGTTGCAGAACCTGCCGCCATCCAGCGATCAGACTTCGGCCGATCTGCGCGCGGTGGTCGACAAGCTGCTTGCCAGCCTGCCGGACCTGCAGCAAATGAGCACCGCCGAGGGCGTGGCGCTGGCATTGGCCAACAGCGGCGCGTTCCTCGAAGCGAAATTGCTCAGCGGACAAAACCCGACTCTCGCCCCGGACATGAAAGCCGACCTGCTCAAACTGATCGCGCAACTGACCCCGGGCCTGCCAAGCAACACCAATTTCAATGCAATCATCGCCGCCAATACCCTGGCCCAGGCACTGCCGAGTTTCGTCCGGAACGCCCTCGGCACCCTAGGCCAGGTCAGCGCCAAACCGGTGCCGAGCAGCTTCCCGTTGCCCGAACGACTGCTGGCGAAACTGGAAGGCGAAGGTGATCTCGAACAACTGCTGCGCCTCGCCGCCGCTGCGGTGTCGCGTCTCCAGAGCCACCAGCTGTCGAGCCTGGAACAGACCGGCGTCACCGACGATGGCCGCCTGCTCAGCACCTGGCAGCTGGAAATCCCCATGCGCAACCTGCAAGACATCGTGCCGTTGCAGGTCAAGTTTCAGCGTGAAGAAGCGCCAGAGCGCGAGCCGCAGCCCCACGAGCGCCGCGATGAGCGCGAAGCCAAACAGCAATTGTGGCGCGTCGATCTGGCCTTCGATCTGGAACCGCTCGGGCCAATGCAGATTCAGGCGCAATTGATCGCTGGCAGCCTGTCCAGTCAGCTGTGGGCCGAGCGGCCGTACACCGCGGACCTGATCGAGAACAACCTGTTCGCCCTGCGCCAGCGCTTGCTCGATTCCGGGCTCAACGTCGGCGACCTCGACTGCCACCACGGCACCCCGCCGCAAGGCAACCAAACCCGCCTCGAACACCGCTGGGTCGACGAAACCGCATGAACGATTCCACTGCCCCACGCCAGGCCATCGCCCTCAAATACGACGGCAACCACGCCCCGACGCTCACCGCCAAGGGCGACGAGGAACTGGCCGAAGAAATCCTGCGTATCGCTCGCGATTACGAAGTGCCGATCTACGAGAACGCCGAACTGGTGCGCCTGCTGGCGCGGATGGAACTGGGCGACAGCATTCCCGAAGAGCTCTATCGCACCATCGCCGAGATCATCGCGTTTGCCTGGAATCTGAAGGGCAAATTCCCCGAAGGACAAGACCCGAACGCGCCGATGGTCGAGAAGGACATCACCGCCCGTGGGGATGATTATTGAAGCCCAAAAGCAAAAGATCGCAGCCTTCGGCAGCTCCTACAGGGAAACGTGAATCCCGATGCAGGAGCTGCCGAAGGCTGCGATCTTTTGATCTTGCTTGAAGCTTGGAGCTTGAAACTCCTAGCTGCTCTTATGCAACTTGCGCATCAACTCCGCCTCAGCCTGGGTCAAGCCGCACGACTGAGTCAGTTCATCGACGCTGGCGCCCATGCCCACCAGTTTCGCCGCCTGGGCGAATGACAGGCTCGATGGGTCGCGTTGTTCCAGTGCAACGATCTTGTCCGGCAACGGACTCACCACCGCGCGCAACTCGTGCAGGGCTTCGCCCATGCGCACGTTGCCGTTCTGGTAGTCGTCGACGCGTTTGGCCAGTTCCTTGATGCGCTGATCACGCAGCGCATCGCCTTGGGCCTGCTGCGCAGCGATCACTCGCTGCGCCTTGATGTACGAGACGAACATCGCCAGCGTGCCGGCCCAGAACAGGAACAGAACAATTACCGCAACCTCGAGAATCAAATCAGATGCTCTCCAGTTCCGACCATTCTTCTTCGCTCATCATCTTGTCCAGCTCGACCAGAATCAGCAGTTCGTTGTTCTTGTTGCACACGCCCTGAATGAACTTGGCCGATTCTTCGTTACCGACGTTCGGTGCGGTTTCGATTTCCGACTGACGCAGGTAAACCACTTCGGCGACGCTGTCGACCATGATGCCGACGACTTGCTTGTCGGCTTCGATGATGACGATACGGGTGTTGTCGCTGATCTCGCCGCTGTGCAGGCCGAAGCGCTGACGGGTGTCGATCACGGTGACCACGTTACCGCGCAGGTTGATGATGCCCAGCACGTAGCTCGGTGCACCCGGCACCGGCGCGATCTCGGTGTAGCGCAGCACTTCCTGCACGCGCATCACGTTGATGCCGTAGGTTTCGTTATCCAGTTTGAAGGTCACCCATTGCAGGATCGGATCTTCAGAACCTTTTGCATTCGACGCCTGACTACTCATACCCTGACCCCTCGAAAAAACCGCCCCGGGCGGTGTGTGTTCTGTGTGGTGGCATTGGAAAATGCCATCGCCTGATTGTTATGTCGGCTGCTATGTCGGTTTATGTAGCGGCTTGTTGCCACTCAAGTGCTTTGCCCCGCCGCTGGCGATCAACTCGGCCAGTGCGGATACGTCAAGCAATGCACACATGTGCTCGATCACGGTGCCGGCGAGCCATGGCCGCTGACCCCGGTGACTTCTCCATTTGATTTCATTCGGGTCAAGGCGCAACGAGCGGCTGACCTGATGCACCGCCAGCCCCCACTCGTAACCTTGTACCGAAATCACGTATTGCAGGCCCTGCCGGAAGTCATCGCGGTAACGGTCCGGCATGACCCAGCGCGCGGTGTCCAAAACTTTCAGGTTGCCAGCCTGGCTCGGCAGAATGCCGAGGAACCACTCCGGCTGACCAAACAGCGGCGTCAGCTCGTGGCCGGCCAGCGAATAGATCGAGCCGAGGCACACCAGCGGCACCGCCAGGGTCAGCCCGGCAACGTCGAACAGCAAGCATTCGAAAGCATCGGCAGCCCAGGCCGGACGGCCATCGGGCTCGACCGGTGGCGGCGGGTTGTTCGGTGGCAGATGCACTTCGACCAGCGGCGGGACCAGCACCTTCGGCTCCGCAATCTGCGGCGCGGGTTCTGGCTCCGGCTCGGGTTCCGGCACGGTCAATAATTGCGTTTGCAGCAGCGGCGCCAAGGTCGACAGCGGCGCGCGCGGTTCGTCGATCAGCGCGACTGGCGCTTTGGCCACGGGGGCAGCAGCGGGCGCGGTAATCGGAGCGACGGATTTCTGCGCGTCGCGGGCCTGTTCTTCCAGCACGGCGGCCTGGAACTCGTCCATGGCCTCGGTGCTTTCCACCACTTCAGGCTGCGCCTGTTCGACGACTGGCGGCAGCGCTTCGACCGGCGCAGGCAAGTCCTCGGGCAGGTCGAGCAACAGGTCTTCCAGATAGGACTGCAAGGCCTGTTGCGGACGTGACGTGAGTTTCACTGGGCGGTTCATCGGTGATCAACGCCAGGCAGGGAAACCGCGTCGTCTGCTTCGCGAGCAGGCTCGCTCCCACAGGGTTCGGGCAAGCGAATAAAGATCATGCTCAGGCCACCTGCGGAACAAGTTGCTGCGCGAGCAGGTGCTTGAGCAGTGCGCGGTAGGCCAGCACGCCACGGCTCTTGCCGTCGAATTGCGAAGGCGTGACGCCCGCCCGGCTGGCGTCGCGCAGACGGGTATCGACCGGGATATAGCCGTGCCAGATGTCGTCGGGAAATTTGTCACGCAGCACACGCAAGGTGCCCATCGACGCCTGCGTGCGGCGGTCGAACAGGGTCGGCACGATGCTGAACGGCAGCGGTTGTTTGCGCGAGCGATTGATCATCGCCAGGGTGTTGACCATGCGCTCCAGACCTTTCACGGCCAAGTGCTCGGTCTGCACCGGGATCACCAGTTGCTGGCTCGCCGCGAGGGCGTTGACCATCAGCACACCGAGCAACGGCGGGCTGTCGATGATCGCGTAATCGAAGTCCTGCCACAGTTGCGCCAGACTCTTGGCGATCACCAGACCCAGGCCACTCTGCCCCGGCGACTGCCGCTCAAGGGTGGCCAGTGCGGTGCTCGACGGCAGCAGGGAAATGCGTTCGTCGCTGGTCGACAACAGCAACTGCCCGGGCAGGCCTTGCGGCACGCTGCCCTTGTGCAGAAACAGGTCGTAGTTGCTGTGTTCCAGGCTGTCGGGGTCGTAGCCGAAATAGCTGGTCATCGAGCCGTGCGGGTCCAGATCGACCACAACCACGCGCTTGCCCGCCTCGGCCAGCAATCCGGCTAAAGCGATGGAGGATGTGGTTTTACCAACACCACCCTTTTGATTGGCGACTGCCCAGACTCTCATTCAGTTCGTTCCTCCCGGCCAGGTTGATTGGCCGAGACATGCTTCAGCGTGTTAATGCGGGCGACGGAGAATTGACGGCACTCTCGCGTCCCGGCGTCTTGACCGGGGTCGGTGCAGTTTGTGTGCCAGCGCGCTTCAACGCCGCGTCCGGTTGCGCATTGGCGGTTCCGGTGCCCGTCAGGCTGCGGCGCACATCAAGATTGCGCGACACCACCAGCACCACGCGACGGTTCTTCGCCCGGCCTTCGACCGTGGCGTTGTTCGCCACTGGCTGGAATTCGCCGTAGCCCACCGACGCCAGTCGCCCAGGGTTTACGCCCTGCATGGCGAGCATGCGCACGATGCTCGCCGAGCGCGCCGAGGACAGTTCCCAGTTGGTCGGGTACTGCGCGGTGCGGATCGGTTGATCGTCGGTGAAGCCTTCGACGTGGATCGGGTTATCGAACGGTTTGAGGATCGCCGCGACCTTGTCGATGATGTTGAACGCGATGTCGCTCGGCATGGCATCGCCGCTACCAAACAACAGGCTGGAATTGAGCTCGATCTCGACCCACAACTCGTTGCCGCGCACGGTCATCTGGTTGGAGCTGATCAAATCACCGAAGGCGGCACTGATGTCATCGGCGATGCTTTTCAGTGGATCGCTGGCCCCGGAAATACCGGCGTCGACCTGTTCGGCATCCTTGACCAGCGGCTTGGCCGGAGTCACGGTTTTCGGTCGTTCGTCGCCGATCGGAATCGGTTTGAGCGAGCGGTCGGAGTCGGTAAACACGCCGATCAGCGCTTCGGAAATGACTTTGTACTTGCCTTCGTTGATCGACGAGATCGAGTACATCACCACGAAAAACGCGAACAGCAAAGTGATGAAATCCGCGTAGGACACGAGCCAGCGCTCGTGATTGACGTGTTCTTCCTGGTGGCGACGACGAGCCATGAGGTTATTCCCTTAGTCCATGAAGCCTTGCAGCTTCAACTCAATGGAACGAGGGTTTTCACCTTCGGCGATCGACAGAATTCCTTCCAGCAACATTTCGCGATAACGCGACTGCCGCAACGCGATGGACTTGAGCTTGGCCGCGACCGGCAAGAGGATCAGGTTGGCACTGGCCACGCCGTAGATGGTCGCGACGAACGCCACGGCAATCCCGTTACCCAGTTGCGACGGATCGGCGAGGTTGCCCATCACGTGGATCAGGCCCATCACCGCACCGATGATGCCGATGGTCGGCGCGTAGCCGCCCATGCTTTCGAACACCTTGGCCGCTTCGATATCGCGGGATTCCTGAGTGTAGAAATCCACTTCGAGAATGCTGCGAATGGCTTCCGGCTCGGCGCCGTCGACCAGCAGTTGCAGACCCTTGCGCGAATAGCTGTCAGGTTCGGCGTCGGCCACGCCTTCGAGGCCAAGCAAGCCTTCCTTGCGCGCCGTCAGGCTCCAATTGACCACGCGGTCGATGCCGCCGGCCAGGTCGACACGCGGCGGAAAGAAGATCCAGCCGAGAATCTGCATGGCGCGTTTGAACGCACTCATCGGCGATTGCAGCAGCGCAGCACCGACCGTGCCGCCCAGCACGATCAGCGCTGCCGGGCCGTTGGCCAGCGCGCCGAGGTGACCGCCTTCCAGGTAGTTGCCGCCGATGATGGCGACGAACGCCATGATGAGGCCGATTAGGCTGAGAACATCCATCAGATACACGCCTCGACGATGTGCTTGCCGATGTCGTCCAGACCATACACCGCGTCAGCCAGATCGGCTTTGACGATGGCCATCGGCATGCCGTAGATCACGCAGCTAGCTTCGTCCTGCGCCCACACCGAACTGCCGCCCTGCTTGAGCAGACGCGCGCCTTCGCGGCCGTCGGCGCCCATGCCCGTCAGCACCACTGCCAGAACTTTGTCGCCGTAAGACTTGGCTGCAGAACCGAAGGTAATGTCCACGCACGGCTTGTAATTCAAACGTTCGTCACCCGGCAGAATCTTCACCGCGCCACGGCCGTCGATCATCATCTGCTTGCCACCCGGCGCCAGCAGCGCCAGGCCCGGACGCAGGATGTCGCCATCCTCGGCTTCCTTGACGCTGATGCGGCAGAGCTTGTCGAGACGCTCGGCAAACGCCTTGGTGAACGCCGCCGGCATGTGCTGGATCAGCACGATCGGCGCCGGGAAGTTCGCCGGCAACTGCGTCAGTACGCGTTGCAGCGCGACCGGGCCACCCGTCGAGGTGCCGATGGCAACCAGTTTGTAGGCTTTGCGTTTCGGTGCCGGCGACGAAGCACTGGCAGCGGATGCACGGGCAGGCGCAGGCGCAGGTGCCGGACGTGCCGGGACAGGGCTGCTGTGGCTCGTGTGGCTGCCGTAGCTCGACGCTGCCGGAGCAGGCGTCGGCGCTGGCGCAGCGGCGGGAGCCGGCGCGCTGTAGGCACTGAAACGACGGTTACTGCGCGAGATGCTGTGGACTTTCTCACACAACAACTGCTTGACCTTTTCGGGGTTGCGCGAGATGTCTTCGAAATTCTTCGGCAGGAAATCCACCGCGCCGGCGTCCAGCGCATCGAGGGTTACCCGCGCGCCTTCATGCGTAAGCGAGGAGAACATCAACACCGGGGTCGGGCAGCGCTGCATGATGTGCCGCACTGCCGTGATGCCGTCCATCATCGGCATCTCGTAGTCCATGGTGATCACGTCAGGCTTGAGGGCCATGGCCTGATCGATCGCCTCTTTACCGTTGGTGGCCGTACCGACCACCTGGATGCTCGGATCCGCCGAAAGAATTTCCGAGACGCGGCGGCGGAAAAAACCCGAATCGTCCACCACCAGGACTTTGACTGCCATAAACACTCCATTAGGTGCAGCGGCGCGTCATCGCGCCGCCGCCCCGGATTCAAATACGCTTTGTGGCGTAACGCTTGAGCATGCTTGGAACATCGAGAATCAGCGCAATGCGGCCGTCACCGGTGATGGTGGCGCCGGACATGCCCGGAGTTCCCTGGAGCATTTTGCCCAGTGGCTTGATGACCACTTCTTCCTGGCCGACCAGTTGATCGACGACGAAGCCGATCCGCTGAGTGCCCACCGAAAGAATCACCACATGGCCTTCGCGCTGCTCTTCGTGAGCGGCGGAGCTGACCAGCCAGCGCTTGAGGTAGAACAATGGCAGCGCCTTGTCGCGCACGATCACCACTTCCTGACCGTCGACGACGTTGGTGGTCGACAGGTCGAGGTGGAAGATTTCGTTGACGTTGACCAGCGGGAACGCGAACGCCTGATTGCCCAGCATGACCATCAGCGTCGGCATGATCGCCAGGGTCAGCGGCACCTTGATGACGATCTTCGAACCCTGGCCCTTGGTCGAGTAGATGTTGATCGAACCGTTGAGCTGGGAAATCTTGGTCTTCACCACGTCCATGCCGACACCACGGCCGGACACGTCGGAGATTTCGGTCTTGGTCGAGAAACCCGGAGCGAAAATCAGGTTGTAGCACTCGGTATCGCTCAGGCGATCGGCGGCGTCCTTGTCCATCACACCGCGTTTTACCGCGATCGAACGCAGGACGTTCGGGTCCATGCCTTTGCCGTCGTCGGAGATCGACAGCAGGATATGGTCGCCTTCCTGCTCGGCCGCCAGCACCACGCGACCGCCACGGGCCTTGCCCGATGCTTCGCGTTCTTCCGGCGACTCGATGCCGTGGTCGACGGCGTTGCGCACCAAGTGGACCAGCGGGTCGGCGAGGGCCTCGACAAGGTTTTTGTCGAGGTCGGTTTCTTCGCCCACCAGTTCCAGGTTGATCTCTTTCTTGAGCTGACGTGCGAGGTCGCGAACCAGACGCGGGAAGCGCCCGAAGACCTTCTTGATCGGCTGCATCCGCGTTTTCATCACGGCGGTCTGCAGGTCAGCGGTGACCACGTCGAGGTTCGACACGGCCTTGGACATGGCTTCGTCGCCGCTGTTGAGGCCCAGGCGCACCAGACGGTTACGCACCAGCACCAGCTCGCCGACCATGTTCATGATCTCGTCGAGCCGCGCGGTGTCGACGCGCACGGTGGTTTCCGCTTCGCTGGCCGGCTTTTCTGCCGGGGCAGCAGCTGGCGCACGGGCCGCAGCCGGTGCAGCAGCGGCGGCCGGTTTCGGCGCCTCGGCTTTCGGTTCAGGCTTGGCGGCAGGTTTCGGCGCAGCAGCGGCAGCCGGAGCTTTCGCCGTTGGCGTGGCGACGCTCGACACGGAGCCGGCAGTCGCAGCGCTGGCGTCAAACTTGCCTTTGCCGTGCAATTCGTCGAGCAGCGATTCGAATTCGTGATCGCTGATCAGATCACTGCCGGCCGCAGCGGCTGCCGGTGCAGCAGGTGCTGACGGGGCCGAAGCGATGGCCGATTCCAGCGCGTCAACGGCGAAGTTGCCCTTGCCGTGCAACTGATCGAGCAAGGCTTCGAATTCGTCGTCGGTGATGTCCGAGCTGTCACCCGCAGCAGGCGCGGCCGGAGCAGCCGGCGCTGCTGGTGCCGCCGGAGCGACCGCATCGACAGCAAACTGGCCCTTGCCGTGCAGCTGATCGAGCAGCGATTCAAATTCGGCGTCGGTGATTTCATCGCTCGCCGCCGTGTCGGCAACCGGCGCGGGCGCCACAGCAGCGGCCGGAGCCTCGGCCTGGGCCTTGACGGCATTCAGCGAGTCCAGCAGTTGTTCGAATTCGTTATCGGTGATGTCGTCCGAGGAGTCGCTTTCAACGACCAGTTCTTCGATCATCTCGGCAACCGGCGAAGCCGGGGCTTCATCCGCCGATTGCGGTTCGGCCAGACGCGCCAGCGCGGCCAACAGTTCCGGCGTGGCAGCGGTGATCGGTGCACGCTCACGGACTTCGCTGAACATGCTGTTCACCGCGTCCAGTGCTTCGAGCACAACGTCCATCAGTTCTGCATCAACGCGACGCTCACCCTTGCGCAGGATGTCGAACACGTTTTCGGCGATGTGACAGCACTCCACCAGCTCATTGAGCTGAAGGAAGCCGGCGCCCCCTTTTACAGTGTGGAAACCGCGAAAAATTGCATTGAGCAGATCTGCATCATCCGGACGGCTTTCCAGCTCGACCAGTTGTTCGGACAGTTGCTCAAGAATCTCGCCGGCCTCAACCAGGAAATCCTGAAGGATCTCTTCATCGGCGCCGAAGCTCATTAATGGGGTGCTCCTACAGGTCTAAAAACCCAAAAAACCCGAATTCCGAAACTCTAGAATCCAAGGCTGGATAACAAATCGTCCACATCGTCCTGACCGGACACAACGTCTTCTCGTTTATCGGCATGAATCTGCGGACCTTCACCCTGCGAGAGATGTTTTTGTGGATCTTTTTCAGCAAGCATTGCGGCGCGGTCATGTTCGATGCCCGCAAAGCGGTCGACCTGACTGGCCATGAGCACGAGTTTGAGCAGATTGCTTTCGACTTCGGTGACCAGTTGGGTCACACGCTTGATCACCTGACCTGTGAGGTCCTGGTAATCCTGAGCCAGCAGGATGTCGTTTAGGTTGCTCGACACCGCACGGTTGTCCGTGCTGCTGCGTGACAGAAAACCGTCGACCCGGCGCGCCAGTTCACGGAACTCTTCAGCCCCGACCTCGCGACGCATGAAGCGGCCCCAATCGGCGCTCAACGTCTGCGCTTCATCAGCGAGACTGTTGACCACCGGCGTGGCGCTTTCCACCAGATCCATGGTGCGGTTGGCCGCGGCTTCCGTCAGCTTGACCACATAGCCCAGGCGTTCGGTGGCGTCGGTGATTTGCGACACTTCCTCGGCCTGCGGCATGTGCGGATCGATCTGGAAATTGACGATCGCACTGTGCAGTTCACGTGTGAGCTTGCCCACTTCCTGATACAGGCCGCGGTCACGGGTCTGATTGAGCTCATGGATCAGTTGCACCGCGTCGCCGAACTTGCCTTTTTC
The DNA here is from genome assembly GCF_030687105.1 of Pseudomonas sp. FP1762. Classification (NCBI taxonomy): domain Bacteria; kingdom Pseudomonadati; phylum Pseudomonadota; class Gammaproteobacteria; order Pseudomonadales; family Pseudomonadaceae; genus Pseudomonas; species Pseudomonas sp. FP1762. The sequence goes on along the minus strand of NZ_CP117458.1, from coordinate 1,704,480 downwards.
AAGGCTCTCGACCAGTTCGACCGCGTGTTTTTTCAGGGTCGATTCGAAATCGCCCTGTGATGATTCGTTATGCTCCATAGCTCCCCCGCGCATTCATCAGCCGATGCGTTCGAAAATCTTCTCGATTTTGTCTTTCAACGCTTGAGCCGTGAAAGGTTTGACCACGTAACCGTTCACACCGGCCTGAGCGGCCTCGATGATCTGCTCGCGCTTGGCTTCAGCAGTCACCATCAACACCGGGAGGTGCTTGAGTTTTTCATCGGCGCGCACGTGACGCAGCAGGTCGATACCGGTCATGCCCGGCATGTTCCAGTCCGTTACCAGAAAGTCGATGCTGCCGCTGTTGAGCACCGGAATGGCAGTGGTGCCATCGTCGGCCTCGACGGTGTTGGTGAACCCAAGATCGCGCAGCAGGTTCTTGATGATCCGCCGCATCGTTGAGAAGTCATCAACGATGAGGATTTTCATGTCTTTGTTCAATTCGACCTCCAAGCAGTCTTAAACGCGCCCAGCACCTGGACGCGCCACTTCAATCAATCGGCGCAGCACTTAAAGTTTGTCTGGAGCACAACGGATCGAGACCGGCGCCGCTTATCACCGCACCAGCCTCGTTTCGCAGTGTCCCCACACTGCCTTCAGCGCGCTCGCCACTCCCCCAAACGCCCCCGCAGACGGGCCGCGCACTGGCTGTGTAACTGGCTGACCCGCGATTCACTGACGCCAAGGACTTCACCGATTTCCTTGAGGTTCAGCTCTTCGTCGTAGTACAGCGCCAACACCAGTCGCTCACGCTCCGGCAAATTGGCAATCGCGTCCGCCAGCGCCGCCTGGAAGCGTTCATCTTCCAGATCGCGTGACGGCTCCATATGAGCACTGGCGCCATCCTCGTGCAGCCCTTCGTGTTCGCCGTCCTGCAACAGGTCGTCGAAACTGAACAGGCGACTGCCCAAGGTGTCATTCAGAATCCCGTAGTAATCGTCGAGACTCAATTGGAGTTCGGCCGCAACCTCGTGATCTTTAGCGTCACGGCCGGTTTTAGCTTCAATCGAGCGAATCGCGTCGCTGACCATCCTGGTATTACGGTGAACCGAGCGTGGTGCCCAATCCCCTTTGCGCACTTCATCGAGCATCGCGCCGCGGATTCGAATGCCCGCGTACGTTTCGAAACTGGCGCCTTTGCTGGCGTCGTATTTGGTCGAGACTTCCAGCAAACCGATCATCCCGGCCTGGATCAGGTCTTCGACCTGCACGCTGGCCGGCAGGCGCGCCAGCAAGTGATAGGCAATGCGCTTGACCAGTGGCGCGTAACGCTCGATCAATTCGTATTGCGCGTCACGCGCCGACTTTTTGTAAAGATTCATGCCACTGGCGGTCATATCACAGGCCCTGCGGTTTGCTGCACGAGACGCTCGACGAAAAATTCCAGATGCCCGCGCGGGTTGGCGGGCAGCGGCCAGGTATCGACCTTCTGGGCGATGGCCTTGAAGGCCAGTGCGCACTTGGAACGGGGAAAGGCTTCGTAGACGGCGCGCTGCTTCTGCACTGCCTTGCGCACGCTTTCGTCGTATGGCACGGCGCCGACATATTGTAGGGCGACGTCGAGGAAGCGATCCGTGACCTTGGTCAACTTGGCGAACAGGTTGCGCCCTTCTTGCGGGCTCTGCGCCATGTTGGCCAGCACGCGGAAGCGGTTCATGCCGTAGTCGCGGTTGAGCAACTTGATCAGCGCGTAAGCGTCGGTGATCGAAGTCGGCTCGTCGCAGACCACCAGCAACACCTCTTGCGCGGCACGAACGAAACTGACTACCGAGTCACCAATACCCGCAGCGGTGTCGATCACCAGCACGTCGAGATTGTCGCCGATGTCGCTGAACGCCTGGATCAGGCCGGCGTGTTGCGCCGGGCTCAAGTGCACCATGCTCTGCGTGCCGGAGGCCGCCGGCACGATGCGAATCCCGCCCGGGCCTTGCAACAGCACGTCGCGCAGTTCGCAACGGCCTTCGATAACGTCGGCCAGTGTGCGCTTGGGTGTCAGCCCCAGCAGAACGTCGACGTTCGCCAGGCCCAGGTCGGCGTCCAGCAGCATGACCCGACGGCCAAGCTCTGCCAGCGCCAGCGACAAGTTCACTGACACGTTAGTCTTGCCGACGCCACCTTTGCCGCCGGTCACCGCGATCACCTGTACGGGATGCATGCTGCCCATGTTATTTCTTTACCTTGTCTTGCATAGACGGAGGCCACATTACTGGCTGCGCGTTCCTGATCGGAACAATGCGTGGCAGACCATCGATGTAGGTACAAAAACTGTTCATGATTACCTCAGCCAACCTGCTTGGTCGGGCTGTGATAGATATCAGCGAACATGTCAGCCATGGCTTCTTCGCTGGGTTCTTCCTGCATTTGCACGCTGACGGCGCGGCTGACCAATTGATGACGACGCGGCAGATGCAGATCATCCGGAATCCGTGGGCCATCGGTCAGGTACGCGACCGGCAATTCATGACTGATCGCCAGGCTCAACACTTCGCCGAGACTGGCCGTTTCATCCAGTTTAGTCAGGATGCAGCCGGCCAGCCCGCAACGCTTGTAACTGTGATAAGCGGCGGTTAGAACCTGTTTCTGGCTGGTGGTTGCCAGGACCAGATAGTTTTTTGAGCGAATGCCACGCCCGGCCAGGCTCTCAAGCTGCATGCGCAACGCCGGATCACTGGCTTGCAGGCCGGCAGTATCGATCAAAACTACGCGTTTGCGTAGCAGTGGATCCAATGCCTGCACCAGCGACTGACCCGGATCGACGTGCGTTACCGGCACGTTGAGGATGCGCCCGAGGGTTTTCAATTGTTCCTGCGCGCCGATGCGGAAGCTGTCCATGCTTACCAGTGCAACGTTCTGCGCGCCGTACTTGAGCACATAACGCGCGGCGAGCTTGGCCAGCGTGGTGGTCTTACCCATGCCGGCGGGGCCGACCATGGCAATCACACCGCCCTCTTCCAGCGGCTCGACTTCCGGCACGGCAATCATCCGCGCCAGGTGGGCCAACAGCATGCGCCAAGCCTGACGGGGTTCTTCGATATCGGTGATCATCGCCAACAGATCGCGCGACAGCGGGCCGGACAGGCCGATGCGCTGCAGACGGCGATACAGATTGGCCTGGGCCGGACGGCTGCCTTGCAGCTGATTCCAGGCCAGGGTGCCGAGCTGCACTTCCATCAGCTCGCGCAAGCTGTTCAATTCAAAACGCATCGAATCCAGCGCACGCGGATCGACGCCCGCCGAGGCCTGCGCAGGCGCTGCGGCCGGGCGCGTCGGTGCGGCGTAGGTCGGCTCGCTCAGCGGTTCGGCAGCAGTCAGCGGCAGGCCTGCGGTCAACGGCAGCCCGGCGAACAACTGCTGATTGGTGTTGCCGTCGGCTTCGCCACGCAGGCTCAGCTCGGCCTGGGCAGTGACGATGCGCGACTGGGTCTTGCGCAGCTCGTCTTCGAGTTCCATGTTCGGAACCCGTGGCGCCAGCGCCGACAATTTGTAATCCAGAGCCGCCGTCAACTCGACGCCGCCGGCGATGCGGCGGTTGCCGATGATGGCGGCATCAGCGCCCAGCTCATCGCGAACCAGCTTCATGGCCTGACGCATATCGGCGGCGAAAAAACGCTTAACTTGCATAAACCACTACCTCAGCCGTTGGGCCCTACTGTCGCAACGATGGTCACTTGCTTGTTGTCCGGTACTTCCTGGTAGGCCAGTACATGCAGCCCTGGCACTGCGAGGCGGCCGAAACGCGAGAGCATCGCGCGAATCGGGCCTGCTACCAGCAGGATCACCGGTTGGCCTTGCATTTCCTGCCGCTGGGCCGCTTCGATCAACGAACGTTGCAGCTTCTCGGCCATGCTCGGCTCCAGCAGAACGCCCTCTTCCGAGCCTTGTCCTGCCTTCTGCAGACTATTGAGCAATATCTGTTCCAACCTTGGTTCCAATGTGATTACAGGCAGCTCGGACTCAGTGCCTACAATGCTTTGGACGATTGCACGGGATACGCCGACCCGCACAGCGGCGACCAGCGCGGCGGTATCTTGACTCTTCGCGGCGTTGTTCGCGATCGCTTCGGCGATGCTGCGAATGTCGCGCACCGGCACGTGCTCGGCGAGCAGCGCTTGCAGGACCTTGAGCAACTGCGACAGCGAAACCACGCCCGGCACCAGCTCTTCCGCCAGTTTCGGCGAGCTCTTGGCCAGCAATTGCATGAGTTGCTGCACTTCCTCGTGGCCGATCAGCTCACTGGAGTGCTTGTACAGAATCTGGTTCAAGTGCGTGGCGACCACGGTGCTGGCGTCAACCACGGTGTAGCCGAGCGATTGCGCCTGGGCGCGCTGGCTGATTTCGATCCACACCGCCTCCAGGCCGAAAGCCGGATCTTTGGCGTTGATCCCGTTGAGCGAGCCGTACACCTGGCCGGGGTTGATCGCCAGTTCGCGGTCCGGGTAGATCTCGGCCTCAGCGAGAATCACGCCCATCAGCGTCAAGCGATACGCGCTCGGCGCCAGATCAAGGTTGTCGCGGATGTGCACGGTCGGCATCAAAAAGCCCAGATCCTGCGAGAGCTTCTTGCGCACACCCTTGATCCGCGCGAGCAATTGCCCACCCTGATTGCGGTCCACCAGCGGAATCAGGCGATAGCCGACTTCGAGGCCGATCATGTCGATCGGCGTCACGTCGTCCCAGCCCAGCTCTTTGGTTTCCATGGCGCGGGCCGGCGACGGCAGCAGTTCCTGCTGACGCTTGACCTCTTCCAGCGCCACGACCTTGGCGACGTTCTGCTTCTTCCAGAACAGGTACGCGCCGCCTGCGGCCAGCGCGGCCATGCTCAGGAAGGAGAAGTGCGGCATGCCCGGCACCAGACCCATCACCGCCATCAAACCAGCGGCCACGGCCAGCGCTTTCGGCGAGGCGAACATCTGGCGGTTGATCTGCTTGCCCATGTCTTCCGAGCCGGAAGCACGGGTCACCATGATCGCCGCTGCTGTAGATAACAACAGTGATGGCAATTGCGCCACTAAACCGTCACCGATGGTCAGCAAAGCGTAAACCTTGCCCGCGTCGCCGAAGCTCATGCCGTGCTGGAAGATACCAACCGCCATGCCGCCAATGAGGTTGATGAACAGAATCAGCAGGCCGGCGATGGCGTCACCGCGGACGAACTTGCTGGCACCGTCCATCGAACCGTAGAACTCGGCCTCTTGGGCGACTTCCTGACGGCGCGACTTGGCCTGGTTCTGGTCGATCAGGCCGGCGTTGAGGTCGGCGTCGATCGCCATTTGTTTGCCGGGCATCGCATCGAGGGTGAAGCGCGCGCTCACCTCGGAAATCCGCCCGGCACCCTTGGTCACCACGACGAAGTTGATGATCATGAGGATAGCGAAGACCACGATACCGACCACGTAGTTACCGCCGATCACCACCTCACCAAAGGCCTGAATCACCTTACCGGCAGCGGCGTGGCCGTCCTGACCGTGGAGCATCACCACCCGCGTCGAGGCCACGTTCAAGGCCAGCCGCAGCAGCGTCGCCACCAGCAGAATGGTCGGGAACACGGCGAAATCCAGCGGCCGCAGCGCATACACGCAGACCAGCAGGACGACGATCGACAGAGCGATGTTGAAAGTAAAGAAGACGTCGAGCAGGAACGGCGGTACCGGCAACATCATCATCGCCAGCATGACCAGCAGCAACAACGGCACGCCCAGATTGCCTCGACTGAGGTCGGCAACGTTGGTGCGTGCTGTATTGAATAACTGAGTGCGATCCACCGGTTTTCCCCGTTCCTTTAAAGCAAACTTTTGACGCCCCGAACGGGCGCAGGGCGGCTACTGCAAGAAGCTTTCCAACTTTTGCCGGGGAATGAAATAGAGCGGTTTTACTTGGGATTTATCGGCTGATTGGGCTGGCCCCTTCGCGAGCAGGCTCGCTCCCACAGTTTGACATGCATTCCCAATCGGACATTTGGAATACGGCCCCTGTGGGAGCGAGCCTGCTCGCGAAGAGGCCTTCGAATGCGGCGCATTTTTTTCGATTTAAACGAAGCTGTTTACAAGACACCAGCAGACACGGTCTCAAGGCTACAAATCCTTGCGCCATTGCCTACAGCCAAGCCAGAATCCGCCGGCTTGTGCACCTGGGGGTCGGATTCTATTGTGGTCCGGTCGCTGACGAATCAGCGATCGGGTTTAGCGACTCGAACTCAAGTCAAAGGTGCATCAGCGTTCCAGGCTTCGTTGCGGATCTGTATTTTCGCGATTTCGTCATGGTGGCTGTATGCGGGAGACCTTCGGGTCTGCCGGGTGCCTTTGACCGGTTCGCTAACCCGCGTACAGCCGCCACCCTCCCTGTTTAGCGACAGGTTGTCGCGGCTCCATTTCAAAGGAGCTTCACCATGATCAAACCAACACCCAACCCGCCCGAATCCGACCCCACCTCCCCCTACGAATCCCTCGATTCAAAAAAACTCCACGAAGCCGCCGATCGCGCCCTCGACCACTACCTCTGCCCACCCGGCTCGACCCCACCACCCTTCAGCCCCCGCGCCATGTACGCCGTCACCGCCGACACAAAAAACGAAGACCTGCTGGCCAACGCCTGCGAAACCCTCGCCTCGGCCAAAACCATCGCCCAGGAATTCGCCGGGCTGGTCAAACCATCGCAGCGCCGAACGCTGATGGGGATTGCGCAACTGATCATGCTCGGGGAACTGGCGGTAAATCGGGTGCTGGATAATCTGGAGTTGCCTGGATGATGCGGTTCGGCTGAGTGATTCGAGTGAGAGAGCCGGCCTTTTGGCGAGCAAGCTCGCTCCCACATTTTGATCTTCTTGGATGCAAATCTTGCAGCGGCTGAAGATCCTGTCGAGTGCAGCTTGCGCGAGCTAGGCCTCTCGGCGGCGCAGGAGCGCCCACCCCTTCAGCGATACCATTGGTCGGATAACCGTCCCCACCTGTCAGATCTGACAGGTGACGGGCGCCTCGTTCTGCGTTGTGATGAACCTTGCCTGCCATTGTTCCTGGAGAACAGAATGAGCGTTCAAGTCCATTCAACCGAAGCCAACGCTGCCCTGGCCTTGTATCCCGTGTACCCCCCGCAATGGATAACACCGGTGCTGCCTCCAGGTACTGCTGATGGTGGCCTTCCTCTCTCGGCATTCACTCCATCTGGGGTCGAACTTGTCATCGACCCCATAACCGGCTTGCGGAATTGGGTCATGGCGGCTTATGACGTCGTGACTATTTTTGTCAACGGAGTCAACACCGGCATCAGCAAAACCATCTATCCCGGTGAGGAGCAGGAACGCATTCTTTTGCACGTGCCGGCGAGCTGGTTCACAAACGGTGTCAACGATGTCCGCTACAGAGTGACCCGAGCCAGCGGTAACGACGCTGACTCACCCACACTCAAGCTGCTCTACAACAACCCGGCGCCTACCGTCACCGTCAGCCATCCACCCAGCGTCGCACCGGGGCAGACGGCAGTCATCACGATCACCGTCGGTTACTCACGGCCTCACGACACGGTCACGCTCACCATAGGCACCTGGAGCATCACATTTCCCAACCCCACAAGCCCGCTCAACCACACCCTGACGGCTGCAGAATTGCAGTTGATAGGCGACGGCACCCATTCGGTCTTCGCCAGGGTGCGCGATCAATTGACCAACAACAATGAGTCGGCGACGACCCCGATCACTATCACCGCCAATCAGAAGGTGTACAACTCGCCGATAATCGCTGAGGCCGTGGACGGCATGCTCGACGTGGCCGCACTGAGGGGCCAGGACGCCACGCTACGAGCACGCAACTGGACGGGGATCCAGGTCGGTCAGCAGGTGTGGCTGAAGCTCACCGGCCAGAAACCCGACGGCTCGGCGCACGTCCTGCAATTCTGGAATGGTGACACCCACAAGGTGAATGCGACCTGGGTCAGTCAGGGGTTCTGGGATAAACCGCTGCTCATAGCTTTTCTGAAAGAATTGAAAGAAGGATCGCTGTTGAAACTGGAATTCTGGGTATCGGAGGACAAGAGCAATGACTTCGCTAGCGCCACGCGGTTTCCGGATCAGGTGTATACCGTCATTGGCCTGCAACTTGACCTGCCACCCCCGACCTTGAACCCGCCCACAGTGCCGATTGACGTTTTGGCTAATCCGGATGGAGTGAAGCTTCAGATAACAGGCTTCGCAGCAGAGAAAGACGATAAAGCTCAATTCGTCCAGGTGAACGCGCCGGCCGGTGCGCCGCCGTTTCCGGTGGTGGATTTTGTTGGTGGGATTGCAGAGATTTCATTGAGCGCTGCGTTTCTGGCGGCTTGGCATGGCAAGGCGATTGAGTTTCGGTGGGATTTGATTCGCGCTGGACAACCGGCCGGGGCATCAGCAATAGCCGGCTTTGATGTCAGGATTATCGCTGATGCAGATCCCCGCTTGCCAACGCCGAACGTGACCCAGGCACAGGATAATAAAACGTTAAACTTAAACAGCTTCACGGGCGATGCGGAAGTGACATTAGATCACTGGACTGGCATTTCGACGGATCAGATTATTAATCTACAGTGCATTGGAGTCGACAACTCTGGCACCCCCCATACAATCGAGCTTCTGACCAACCATCAAATCACTGCGGAAAATATCGAACACGGTTTTATAGAGAGCCTATCAAGAAGCGAGCTCAATAAACTTAAGGACAACGAAGAGATTCAAATTAAAGCATGGGTAGAATTTGCCTCAAGCAACGGCATTCCGACCATAATGCTTCCGACGTTAAGCCTCACTCTCATTATAATTCCAAACGAGATAATCATAAACTTTGATAATGAGCCGTCTCGAGCACTGTACACCGGGGAGTCACTCGAAACGCAGTATGTCACTATCACTAATATATCTTCGTCGCACCCCATATCAATATCGCCGGCAAGTGGCAGCGGTGACCCCCCATTACAAAACATTGAGAGGCAAGTAGTTTTTACATCACTGGGAACCTGCCAAATACACTTTAACTTTAAACATGCATTCACATACATCAGCTTTTATCAAGCCTGGGGAAACGTAACAAACAGGGCAAACTATTATGATTCAAAAGGATCTTTCCTAGGATATCAACTTCTGACTCCCACAGTAAAAGATCCCGCGCAACTTATCGAATTTAGAGGCACTGATGTTGCTCGAGTGGAAATAATCACAAATAATGACGCGATCGCCATCGACAATTTTAGATGTGTACGATAAGCCGCCCCGCACCTGAATCAATAAAAAAGGTTAATCCAAGCTCCGGAGTTCGCAAAAAAAACACACACAAAGCGATACCATTGGTCGGAAAACCGTCCCCACCTGTCAGATCTGACAGGTGACGGACGCCTCGTTCTGCGTTGTGATGAACCTTGCCCGCCATTGTTCATCACCAGTGTTCGAGGAGAACAGAATGAGCGTTCAAGTCTATTCAACCGAAGCCAACGCAGCCCTGGCCTTGTATCCCGTGTACCCCCCGCAATGGATAACACCGGTGCTGCCTCCAGGTACTGCCGACGGTGGCCTTCCTCTCTCGGCATTCACTCCATCTGGGGTAGAACTTGTCATCGACCCCATAACCGGCTTGCGGAATTGGGTCATGGCGGCTTATGACGTCGTGACTATTTTTGTCAACGGAGTCAACACCGGCATCAGCAAAACCATCTATCCCGGTGAGGAGCAGGAACGCATTCTTTTGCACGTGCCGGCGAGCTGGTTCACAAACGGTGTCAACGATGTCCGCTACAGAGTGACCCGAGCCAGCGGTAACGACGCTGACTCACCCACACTTAAGCTGCTCTACAACAACCCGGCGCCTACCGTCACCGTCAGCCATCCACCCAGCGTCGCACCGGGGCAGACGGCAGTCATCACGATCACCGTCGGTTACCCACGGCCTCACGACACGGTCACGCTCACCATAGGCACCTGGAGCATCACATTTCCCAACCCCACAAGCCCGATCAACCACACCCTGACGGCTGCAGAATTGCAGTTGATAGGCGACGGCACCCATTCGGTCTTCGCCAGGGTGCGCGATCAATTGACCAACAACAATGAGTCGGCGACGACCCCGATCACTATCACCGCCAATCAGAAGGTGTACAACTCGCCGATAATCGCTGAGGCCGTGGACGGCATGCTCGACGTGGCCGCACTGAGGGGCCAGGACGCCACGCTACGAGCACGCAACTGGACGGGAATCCAGGTCGGTCAGCAGGTGTGGCTGAAGCTCACCGGCCAGAAACCCGACGGCTCGGCGCACGTCCTGCAATTCTGGAATGGTGACACCCACAAGGTGAATGCGACCTGGGTCAGTCAGGGGTTCTGGGATAAACCGCTGCTCATAGCTTTTCTGAAAGAATTGAAAGAAGGATCGCTGTTGAAACTGGAATTCTGGGTATCGGAGGACAAGAGCAATGACTTCGCTAGCGCCACGCGGTTTCCTTATCAGGTGTATACCGTCATTGGCCTGCAATTTGTCCTGCCACCCCCAACCTTGACCCCGCCCACTGTGCCGATTGACGTTTTGGCTAATCTGGATGGAGTGAAGCTTCAGATAACAGGTTTCGCAGCAGAGAAAGACGATAAGGCTCAATTCGTCCAGGTGAACGCGCCGGCCGGTGCGCCGCCGTTTCCGGTGGTGGATTTTGTTGGTGGGATTGCAGAGATTTCATTGAGCGCTGCGTTTCTGGCGGCTTGGCATGGCAAGGCGATTGAGTTTCGGTGGGATTTGATTCGCGCTGGGGTACCAGCCTACGAATCACCATCTGCCAATTTTGATGTTATGAAAATCGCCGATGGAGACCCGCGTTTGCCGACGCCTGACATTGCCGGCAATACCGGCGACTTACTGAACACCACAGAACTCTCACCAGAAGCGCGGATTCTTGCGGCGCGATGGCCGCTGTTCGAACCAAGACAACCGATTTGGGTAACGTGTGCCGGCTTTGACAAGAATGGCAATGCCGTCAGCAAGCATGTGAGGTCGGGAGAGTTCAATGAATCAGCGAACGGCTTGTCAGTGGAAGCGCCAATTGAATGGCTCAAGGCTCTCAAGGACGGGACGAAGCAGACGACAACCGTGAAAGTAAACCTTGATGGGGTCGCCGATGCCGCTAAGGCGGTAGTTCTGCCGTCGCGTATTTATACCGTCAAGGCATTACATCCTTTCACCATAGAAACCGTCCTCATGGAGCTTAATGGTCTGAACATCAATGCTGACTTTCTTGCTCTGACCGGAACTCCAGCACCCGGAACAACCCAAACGCGCTCACCAACCTCTGGCGATGGTGACTATGCCTATTTCTCCAGTTCTACAGATGTAGCGACAGTCGACAGCAACGGACTGGTCAGCGGCTGCAAAAACGGCAGTGCGACTATTACGGTACGAGAAAACAGCACGCAACGAGAAGTTTCGTTCCCCGTCAGAGTGCAGAATGTTACTCGCCTTGTTATGACACCTACCCATACCTACAGCATCGGTGCAGCCATTAATTGGATGAATTCGATAGGTGGATCACCCGTTTCGAATGCAGCCATCGATGTTCTTAAAGTCAAATTCAGGCCACTGGTGTCCAGCGCAGGCGGCTGGTTATGCCGAACTGATGGATGCGGCGCTGGGCACTACCTTTCGGTAGTAACCAATAATCCAAATGCCTGGACAATTTCCTGCTTCACCGGCAACAACTCCCAAGCACATGGTTGGTGCTTGTTACCGGAATGAGTTTGACGCAGGAGCGGCGATCGCCTTGTATGCCGTTACCGCCGACGCCAAAAGTGAAGACCTGCTGGCCAACGGCTGCGACAGCCTTGCCTCGGCCAGAACCATCACCAATGACTTCGCCAACCTCAATCCGCATCACAGCGCAGAACCCTGCTGGGAATCGCGCAACTAATTGTGCTCGGCGAGCTGGCAGTGAGTCGGGCGGTGAGTCATGTGCTGGAGAATCTGGAGTTGCCGCAGTAGCAGGGATTTTTGACGAGCTTGAGTAAAGCGCTGTGGAGGCTGACGTCTTCACGAGCAGGCTCGCTCCCACAGAGATTGGCGTCGATCACAAACCTTTTGTCTAGACGACGGACCTGTGGGAGCGAGCCTGCTCGCGAAAGCGACCCGGTAGCCGATGCATGTCTTCAGGCATAAGAAAACGCCGCATCGTTGAATAAGGGCGGCGTTTTTTCGTTTCGGGGCTTTGCGATCGGTTGCTCAATACCGAAGGATTTTCACTTTCCCATTTTTGGTTCTGGGCAATTCGAACTCGACTTCGCCGCCCACTTTGATCTTCGCCTGCAAGGCCTCAGCCAATGGAACGCTGAATCGGTACTCTTTGGCAGTCAGAAAAAAACCCGTGGCTTCGGCAAAGGAAAGGCATCGTCCCGTCGGCTTCGGCGTGATGGTGCCTTTGCCGGTTTTTTCATCGTAGCTGCTGAAAATACCTTTCATCGTCGTGCTCCCTTGCACTCGCTCGCCTGACCGCGCCAGTACGCAGCTGCATCTTGCATCAAACTGCAAAATCACGGCGACTGCACCTGTCAGAGTTGACAGTAAAGGGGAATCTCAGACAAAAGGCTGCGCAGCAACGTCAGGAATCCCGACGCAAATCCGGCGGAATTGGCAGATCATCCTTCAACGGGTCCGGCCGCTTGCCCTTGCCCGCCTGGTGTTGGCGAATCTGATAGACGTAGGCCAATACCTGCGCCACTGCCAGATACAGCCCGCCAGGAATTTCCTGCTCAAGCTCAGTTGAGTAATAGATCGAGCGCGCCAGCGCAGGCGACTCGAGCAGCATGACGTTGTTGGCCACTGCGATTTCGCGGATTTTCAGGGCGATGAAGTCGCTGCCCTTGGCCAGCAGCACCGGTGCGCCGCCCTTCTCCGAGTCGTACTTGAGCGCGACCGCGTAGTGGGTCGGGTTGGTGATGACCACGTCGGCTTCGGGAATCGCCGCCATCATCCGTCGCTGGGACATTTCGCGCTGGGTCTGGCGAATGCGTTGCTTGACCTCCGGGCGGCCTTCCTGATCCTTGTGCTCGTCGCGCACTTCCTGCTTGGTCATCTTGAGCTTCTTCATGCTCTCCCAGATCTGCACCGGCACGTCGACGGCGGCGATGATGATCAGACCGCAGGCCAGCCACAGCGTGCTCCAGCCCACCAGCAAGACGCTGTGGATGATCGCCATGTCCAGTGGTTCGTGGGCGATGCGCAGCAAGTCGTCGACGTCGGCGGACAACACCAACAGCGCCACCCCCAAGGTAATCAGAAACTTGGCCAGGGCCTTGAGCAGTTCAACCACAGCCTTGAACGAGAACATCCGTTTGAGGCCGGCGGCCGGGTTCATCCGGCTGAATTTGGGTGCCAGCGAACTTGCCGCGAACAGCCAGCCACCCAGGGAGATTGGCCCGATGATGGCGGCGAGCAACAGGGTTATCATCACCGGCTGAATCGCCAGCAAGGCGATCAGGCCCGACTCCAGCAAAAACCGGCCCATGGCGCCCTGATCCATGACCACTTCGCGGGACAGGGTGAAGTTCAGGCGCATCACGTCCATCATTTCTTGCGCAAGCATGCCGCCGAAAATCAGCAGCGCAGAGGCGCCGGCCATCATCACGGCGAGGGTGTTGAGCTCTTTGGAACGGGCAATCTCACCCTTCTCACGGGAGTCCTTTTTGCGTTTCTCCGTGGGGTCTTCTGTCTTGTCCTGACCGCTCTCGCTCTCTGCCATGACTCAGCGCGCCCGTGCCAGTTCGCGTAGCAACTGCAAGGCCTCGCTGGCCAGCGGTTGATACTGGTTGAGAATATCCGCAAGGCCGACCCAGACGATGAACAGGCCGAGCACCAGGGTCAGCGGAAAACCGATCGAGAAGATGTTCAGTTGCGGCGCGGCGCGGGTCATCACGCCGAAGGCGATGTTGACCACCAACAGTGCGGTGACGGCCGGCAACACCAGCAGCAATGCGGCGCCGAGGACCCAGCCGAGTTTGCCGGCCAGTTCCCAGTAATGCGCAACCATCAAACCGCCGCCGACCGGCAGCGTGGTGAAACTTTCAGTGAGGACTTCGAATACCACCAGATGGCCGTTCATCGACAGGAACAGCAACGTCACCAGCATGGTGAAGAACTGCCCGATCACCGCCACCGAAACGCCGTTGGTAGGGTCGATCATCGAGGCGAAGCCCATGCCCATCTGGATCGCAACAATCTGCCCGGCGACGGCGAAAGCCTGGAAGAACAGTTGCAGGGAAAAGCCGAGTACGGCGCCCACCAGAATCTGCTCGCCGATCAGCAACAGGCCGCTGAGATCGAGTGGGCTGACGGCGGGCATCGGCGGCAGCGCCGGGGTGATGACCACGGTGATCGCCACGGCGAAATACAGGCGCACGCGGCGCGGGATCAGGGTGGTGCCGAACACCGGCATGACCATCAGCATCGACGCCACGCGAAACAACGGCAACATGAACGACGCCACCCAGGTGCTGATCTGGGTGTCGGTCAGCTGAAGCAGCGATTGCATGGCTTAGCCGATGACCATCGGAATGTTTTTGTACAGCTGGATGATGTATTCCATGAACGTCTGCACGATCCACGGACCGCCGATGATCAGGGTCACCAGCATCACCAGCAGACGCGGCAGGAAGCTCAGGGTCTGTTCGTTGATCTGCGTGGCGGCCTGGAACATCGACACCAGCAGGCCGACCAGAAGGCTCGGCACCACCAGGATGGCAACCATCATGGTGGTCAGCCACAGGGCTTCACGAAAGATATCGACCGCGACTTCCGGCGTCATGGCGAAACACCTCCAAAACTGCTGGCCAGAGTACCGATGATCAGCGCCCAGCCATCGACCAGCACGAACAGCATGATCTTGAACGGCAGCGAGATGATCAGCGGCGAGAGCATCATCATACCCATGGCCATCAGCACGCTCGCCACGACGAGGTCGATGATCAGGAACGGAATGAAGATCATGAAGCCGATCTGGAAGGCGGTTTTAAGCTCGGAAGTCACGAACGCCGGCACCAGAATGGTCAACGGCGCCTGATCCGGGCTGGCAATGTCGGTGCGCTTGGACAGGCGCATGAACAGCTCCAGATCGCTGGTGCGGGTCTGCGCGAGCATGAAGTCCTTGATCGGCACCTGAGCCTTTTCCACCGCTTGCTGGGCGGTGAGGGTTTCCGCCAGATACGGTTGCAGCGCGTCGTTGTTCACCCGGTCGAACACCGGCGCCATGATGAACAGCGTCAGGAACAGCGCCATGCCGGTGAGGATCTGGTTCGACGGCGTCTGTTGCAGGCCGAGGGCCTGACGCAATATCGAGAAGACGATGATGATCCGCGTGAAGCTGGTCATCAGGATGACCGCCGCTGGAATAAAGCTCAGCGCGGTCATGATCAGCAGGATCTGCAGACTGACCGAATATTCCTGCGCGCCGTCGGCATTGGTGCCCAGCGTGATCGCCGGGATCGACAACGGATCGGCGGCGAACGCCAGCGGCGCGGCCAGCAACAGGACCAGCGTCAAGACGATGCGGAGCGCACCCATTACTTCGTATCCTTTTGGTCCTTGCCAAGAATCTTCAGCAGATGCTGAGCAAATTCCGGCGTCGCTTTTTCACTGGCGGTGGGGACTTCGACCGGCTCTTTGAGCACGTGCAGCGCGGTGATGGTGCCGGGGCTGAGGCCGAGCAGAATCTGCTCGTTGCCGACCTGCACCAGCATCAAGCGGTCACGCGGACCGAGCGCGCGTGAGCCGATCAGCTCGATTACCTGGCCCTTGCCCGCTGGCCCCGCCTGCTGCACGCGGCGCAACAGCCAGGCGAGGAAGAAGATCAAACCCAGCACCAGCAGCAAACCGAACACCAGTTGCGTCAACTGACCGGCCACGCCGCTGTTGGCCATTGGCGCGGTGGCGGCAGGCGCGGCAGTGGTTGCGCCCGGCTCGGCAGCCAGCACGCTCAACGGCCATGCCAGCAGCACCCAGAGAAACCTTTTCACTCAGCGCAGCTTCTTGATGCGTTCGCTTGGGCTGATCACGTCGGTCAGGCGGATGCCGAACTTCTCGTTGACCACCACTACTTCGCCGTGGGCGATCAAGGTGCCGTTGACCAGCACGTCGAGCGGCTCACCGGCCAGACGATCAAGCTCGATCACCGAACCCTGGTTGAGTTGCAGCAGGTTGCGGATGTTGATGTCGGTACTGCCGACTTCCATCGAGATCGACACCGGAATGTCGAGGATCACGTCCAGGTTCGGACCGTCGAGGGTCACCGGATCGTTGTTCTTCGGCACGCTGCCGAACTCTTCCATCGGCAGACGGTTGGAGCTGGAAGTGCCGGCGTCGGCGGCCAGCAGTGCATCGATGTCAGCCTGGCCGGCATCACCGGTTTCTTCTAGGGCCGCAGCCCATTCATCGGCCAGTGCCTGGTCGTCCTGCGCGTTCATATCGTCGTTCATCATGTGTCCTCGGCGGGCAACAATTCGGTTAAATACGGGGGTGAAAAGCGCCGCCTCAGCGACGCTCGATCGGCTCGATCACCTGCAACGCGAGGTTGCCT
The DNA here is from genome assembly GCF_030687105.1 of Pseudomonas sp. FP1762. Lineage (NCBI taxonomy): Bacteria > Pseudomonadati > Pseudomonadota > Gammaproteobacteria > Pseudomonadales > Pseudomonadaceae > Pseudomonas > Pseudomonas sp. FP1762. The sequence goes on along the minus strand of NZ_CP117458.1, from coordinate 1,687,887 downwards.
TTGTGCGAGCCCATCTTGACCTTGAAGGCCGGCACGCCGTTGGCGCGCATGATCATGTCTTCCGGCATCTCGACCGGGATCACATCCCCCGGTTGCATGTGCAGGATGTCGCGCAGCTTCAACTGGCGGCGGGCTACGGTGGCACCGATCGGCACGTCGACATCGAGTACGTCCTGGCGCAGGGCGTTGACCCAGCGCTCGTCCTGATCGTCGAGGTCGGACTGGAAACCGGCGTCGAGCATCTCGCGCACCGGCTCGATCATCGAGTACGGCATGGTCACGTGCAGATCGCCGCCACCGCCATCGAGTTCGATGTGGAAGGTGGAGACCACAATCGCTTCGCTCGGGCCGACGATGTTGGCCATGGCCGGGTTCACTTCCGAGTTGATGTACTCGAAATTGACTTCCATGATCGCCTGCCAGGCTTCCTTCAGATCGACGAAAGCCTGCTCGAGCACCATGCGCACTACGCGCAGTTCGGTCGGGGTGAACTCACGCCCTTCGATCTTGGCGTGACGGCCGTCACCACCGAAGAAGTTGTCCACCAGCTTGAACACCAGTTTGGCGTCGAGGATGAACAGCGCGGTGCCGCGCAGCGGTTTGATCTTGACCAGGTTGAGGCTGGTCGGCACGTACAGCGAGTGCACGTATTCGCCGAACTTCATCACCTGCACGCCACCGACAGCCACGTCCGCCGAGCGGCGCAGCATGTTGAACATGCTGATGCGGGTGTAGCGGGCAAAGCGCTCGTTGATCATTTCCAGCGTCGGCATGCGTCCACGGACGATGCGATCCTGACTGGTCAAGTCGTAGCTTTTGACACTGCCGGGTTCGGCAGCATTATCGGTCTGTACCAGACCATCATCGACGCCATGCAGCAGCGCATCGATTTCATCCTGGGACAGCAGATCCTGCACGGCCATGTCGTGTTCCTACTGCAGTACGAAATTAGTGAAAAGCAACTGTTCGATGACCACTTTGCCCAGTTCTTTCTGCGCCACTTCCTGGACGCTGGCGGTGGCCTTCTGGCGCAACATCTCCTGGCCGACCGGGGTCGCCAGTGTGGCGAAATCCTGACCGGAGAAGAGCATTACCAGGTTGTTGCGGATAACCGGCATGTGCACTTTGAGCGCGTCCAGATCGGCCTGATTACGCGCCAGCATGGTGATGCTCACCTGCATGTAGCGCTGACGGCCGTTCTGGTTGTAGTTGGCCACGAAGGCCGGCGCCATCGGCTCGAAAATCGCCGCCTGCTTGCCGACCGGCGCTGCTTCAGCGGCCTCGGCAGGCTTGCTTTGCGCGCCGTGCATGAAGAACCAGGTCGCCCCGACGGATGCACCAATGGCCACCAGCAACGCCAGCACGATCACGATGATCAGCTTGAGTTTGCCTTTGGTTGCGGGGTCTTTTACTGCTGCAGCTTCGCTCTTCGCCATGCCAATAATCCGTCACTAATCGGGGGTTTCACAGTCGCACGGCAAGGCAAGAGCAAGTGTTATGCCAGAAGTGTCGGAGGTCGAGAACGACGCTAAAGTCAAAAGCACCCTCACCCCAGCCCTCTCCCGGAGGGAGAGGGGGCCGACCGAGATGTAATGGGGCTGGACATCGACCTGCACAACCGAGGTGATTGAAAGTTCAGAGCGGGAATCAACAGGCCGCCGAATGTCGAACGGATTCAGCGATGCTCGTTCAGGTCGGCGTAGTTCTTCAAGATTCCCCAATCGGTCCCCTCTCCCTCTGGGAGAGGGCTAGGGTGAGGGGGCTCTTGATTTGCTCAGGCGTAATAGTCGACCGCGCTGCTGCCAATCACGCTGGTAGTCTGCGCCGCCACTTCAGCGACAGTAGCCGGTGCCAATTCCTCATCCACCGAGTCAAGACGCCCACCCGCAGCACTGGTCCGGCCACTCTGCCCCTGCTGCGCCTGTTCCTGACCTTGCTGACCCTGCCAGCCACGGTTCTGGTCGGCGACGTTGACGTCGACCTGGCCCATGCCCTGCTGGTTGAACATGTCACGCAGGCGGTGCATCTGGCTGTCGAGCGCTTCACGCACGCTTGGGTGTGCGCTCATAAAGGTGACCTGGGTCTGCTGATCGGGAACCATGTTCACGCGGATATCCAGACGCCCCAGCTCCGCCGGCTGCAACTGAATGTCGGCGGCCTTCAGATTGACGCTGGACAGGTACATGACGCGGTTGACCACTTCTTCGGTCCAGCCGCTCTGGTGCATGGCGATCGGCTGATTCACCGGCAGCGCATTGGCGGTTTTCGGCGTAGCGGCCTGGGTCAGTGCCGCCAGACGGTTGGCGAAGTCATCGACGCGGGTGTCGCTGGTAGCCGATTTCAGATCCTTCAGACCATCGTCGATCAGCCCGCTGAAAGCTTGTTCGCCGCCCTGACTGGTGCTGTCCTTGTCGGCCTGCACGTCGAGCATGCTGGCCATGCCGGCGGCAAAGTTCTGCGCGGCGGTCAATTCACCGTCAGCCTGAGCTTGAGCAGGCGTGGCTTTCGGTTGCGCCTGACTGGCGGCGGAAATATGCCCGCCCTGCTCCATCGCCATGCGCACGGCCGGCATCGAGTCGAGCGGGTCGGCCGATGGATCGAAATCGCTGTCGGTTGCCGCCGGATCTTTGACCATGCCCGACACGACCGCCAATGCAGGCGTCTCGGTTTCCGGCTGGGCTGGCGTGGCGACTGTTGGCGTTTGCACCACAGGCGCTGCCACCAACGGCTGAACGACTTGCGCGAGGGCCGGATCCAGCGTCGGGTCTACAGGCGCGGCATCGGCCACAGGGGTTTGTACGGTTTCAGTGGTGTCATCGGCAGTCGCTGTCGCGTCGTCGCTCGCCGCCTTGTCGGCAGGCAACGCTTTGCCGCTATCGGCAACTGCTGGCTCGGGCGCGGCAGACTGCTCTTTGCCGATATCCTTTTTGCCGCTGCTGTCCGCGACCTTATCGCGTGCCGGCTTGACTGAATTGTCAGCGCTCACGGCGGGCTTGACCCGCGCCTGATCGGCAAACACTTTGGCGAAGCTGGAGGCCTTGTCCCCGGCGTCTGCGGCCATTGCCGACGATTTGGCAGCGGCGGCTTGCGCCTTGGCCTGAGCGGCGGTCTGAAGAAGAATGTTGGGGGTCGCAGGCATGACACGGTCTCCGCTGCACTGGGATCGTAGGTACAGTTGAGCAAGTTGACTGCAAGTGCCGGGCCAGTTTGGCCAGACACTTGCGAAAAGCGCCGGACGGCAGCTTCAGTGGATGTGGGCGTGGTGCTTTTCGCTTTCGTACACCGGACGTACTTCGGCGAATTCAGAATGGATATCGGCGACTAGCTGAGCGAGCGCTTCCGGGCTTTTGTCCTTCGCGTTCGACTCCAGGTCCTGGCACAACTCGGCCAGTCGGACCGCGCCCATGTTGCTGGCGCTGCCCTTGAAGCTATGCGCTACATCGGAAAGCGCTTTGGCGCTGGTGCTGTCCTGCAACTCGTGCAGACGGCTTTGCGAATCTGCCAGAAAAGTCTCCAGCAATTCCGTATAGCCGTCCTCCATCACCTCGCGCAAAGTATCGAGGACTTCGCGATTTACATGTCGGTCTGTCACTTGCTCACTCCTTGATCAAGAATGGGCGGATTATGCCTCAATCTCCCAGAAAAACTCCACGCTGGCACTACGACCCTGGTCTGACCAACTGGCGTTGCGCCCCAGTTGCCGGACCAGGCTGATGCCGCGTCCCGACAAGCGGACGTGATCCAGCGGGCGATCCATGACCCGCGCCACATCAAACCCCTTGCCGCTATCCTCGACGCGGATGACCAGCCGCCCACCCTCGCCTTGCGGCTGGACCTGCAAATGCACTCGCACGAAACCGTCTTGCAGCGCCTCCAACCGCGCCGCGCGCATTTCATAGTAGCGGGCGAAACCTGCCGCATCGCGTTTGAGGCTCGAGTCCAGCCCGAGCACGCCATGCTCCAGCCCATTGGAATACAACTCGGCGAGCACGCTGTACAGCGCCCCGCTTTGCGCGCGCAGGCCATGCACCTCAAGCAGCAACTGCAAGAGGAACGGCAATGGATTGAAGCGCCTGAGCGTGGCGCCGCGAAACTCGAAACTGGCCGACCAGTCCAGCGGGCACGACTGGCCGCTGTCGGAATACACCGGCGCTGCGCCGTGGGCCTGCGCCGACTCGAGCAGACTGACTTCGACCATGCTTACGTCATCACGGGCCTGTCCGCGAAAATCGCGCAACGCTTGCTCGATATCCTCGAATAACCGATCCGGCTCACGGTTCGCCGCAAACACCTGCTGCAAGCGTTCGACGCCGAACAACTGGTCATTGGCATCGCAGGTATCGATCACCCCGTCCGATAACAGAAACACTCGATCATCGACGGCCATCGGATACACATCCGTACGGTCATCGAAGGCTTGCGCGCTGAGAATCCCAAGGGGCAAATGCCGCGCCGGCAAGGGCACACGCTCGCCGCTGGCCATGCGGTGCAGGTAACCGTCGGGCATGCCACCATTCCACACCTCCACCGAACGGCTCTGGAAACTCAGACTGAGCAAGGTGGCACAGCAGAACATGTCCACCGGCAGGATGCGCTTGAGCTTGGCGTTCATCTCGCGCAGGGTTTCGGCCAGGCCATAGCCCTTGGCGGTCATCCCATAAAACACTTCGGCCAGCGGCATCGCCCCCACCGCTGCCGGCAAGCCATGCCCGGTGAAATCGCCGAGCATGACGTGCATGTCACCGGCAGGCGTGTACGCCGCCAGCAACAAGTCACCGTTGAACAGCGCATACGGCGATTGCAGGTACCGAATGTTCGGCGCACTCAGGCACCCGGAATGCGCGACCTTGTCGAACACCGCTTTGGCCACGCGTTGTTCGTTCAGTAGATAGTCATGATGTTTCGCGATCAGATCGCGCTGCTGCAGGACCGTGGCCTGAAGGCGACGCAAGCGATCCATCGCCTTGATTTTGGCGGCGAGTATCACCTGGTTGTACGGCTTCGCCAGAAAATCGTCACCGCCAGCCTCCAGACAACGGGCCAGCGCTTCACTCTCGGTCAGCGAGGTGAGGAAGATGATCGGCACCAACGCTTCACCCGCCAGCGCCTTGATCTGCCGCGCCGCTTCGAAGCCGTCCATCACCGGCATCAGCGCGTCCATCAATACCAGATCGGGTTGTTGCTGCTGGAAGCATTCGACCGCCTCCGCACCATTGGCCGCCGTCAGCACCTGATGACCTTGACGGCGGACAATGGTCGACAGCAGCAGCCGGTCGGCGGCACTGTCTTCGGCGATAAGGATAGTCAGCGACTCTTGCGCCTGCATGGGCGTCAACTGATGTCGAAGAGTTTGTCGAAGTTGGAAATCGCGAGGATTTTCTTCACATCGGAGCTGCTGTTGACGACGCGGATATCCGACTCGTCGCCACCGGCGTGATCACGCAGCAGAAGCAGCATGCCCAGCGCGGAGCTGTCGAGGTAAGTGGCCTCTTTGAGATCGACCACGATGGATTCGGGTTTGTGTGGGAGCCGTTCATACGACTCGCGAAATTCCTGATGGCGACCAAAATCGAACCGGCCTTTGACGGCGATCGTGAGCTTTTTCTGGTCTGGAGAGACTTCTGTAACGACTGACATTGACTGGCTTCCTTGTCATTGACGAACCTGTACAAGGTTTAGCACCTGGATAGGGTTGGGGCAAGGCGCAACAGTGGAACAAGTGTGGGAGCGAGCCTGCTCGCGAAAGCATTCTGTCAGTTGACTACAGGATTGACTGACACGGCGCTTTCGCGAGCAGGCTCGCTCCCACAGGGTTTGGCGGTGAGGTTTAGAAGGCATCACGCCGTGGCAGACGCTGCGACAGTTCATCGAGCAGCTTCTGCTCGCGCTTGTCTTCCAGGCGTTGCGCTTCATCACGATAGCGCTGCACCAGTTTGCGCAAACCCTCGACGCGGGCAAACGCCTGCTGCCATTCCTCACGCGCCTTGTCGAGCTTGTTCTGGTGCCAGACCAGGCTCTGCCGTTGCTGGTCGACGGCGGTGTCGAGTTGCGCCAGAAAGCCCTGAAAACCCAGCAGCCATTGCCCGGTCACGCCGGTGCTGCCGCGCACGATCCACTGCTGCGAGTAATCCAGACGAAAGGCATTGAGGTCGGCCAGTTTGCTTTCGGCAACTTTGACCTGGCCCTGAAAGTAGGCGAGGCGCTGCACGGCGGCTTTCTCGGCCTTCTCGGCCATGTCCACCACCGGTGCCAGGCGCGCGGCGCGGCTGACGGCCATGGCCGGTTACCCGCCCGCCGCAGGGGCGAACAGGGTTTCCAGATAGGCCTGGCTTTCACCCAGATTGATTTTGTCGTTGAGGCCCTGGCGCTGATACCTGACCAACTGCGGTTGCAGGGAAATCGCCAGATCGGTCTCGCGATCGCCACCGGCCACATAGGCACCGACGCTGATCAAATCACGGCTCTGCTGATAGCGCGACCAAAGCTGCTTGAAATACTGCGCGCGCTGCATGTGATCCGGCGAAACCACTGCTGGCATTACCCGGCTGATCGAGGCTTCGATGTCGATCGCCGGATAGTGGCCTTCCTCGGCGAGGCGCCGCGACAGGACGATGTGGCCGTCGAGCACGCCACGCGCCGAGTCGGCAATCGGGTCCTGCTGGTCGTCGCCCTCGGACAATACGGTGTAGAACGCCGTGATCGAACCGCCGCCCTTCTCCGCATTACCGGCGCGCTCCACCAGTTTCGGCAGTTTGGCGAACACCGAGGGCGGATAACCCTTGGTTGCTGGCGGTTCGCCGATGGCCAGCGCGATTTCCCGCTGGGCCTGGGCGAAACGGGTCAGCGAGTCCATCAGCAGCAGAACGTTCTTGCCCTTGTCGCGGAAATACTCGGCGATGCGCGTGCAATACATCGCCGCGCGCATACGCATCAGCGGTGCATCGTCCGCTGGCGAGGCAACCACTACCGAGCGTTTGAGGCCTTCTTCACCGAGGATGTGCTCGATGAATTCCTTAACTTCGCGACCACGCTCACCGATCAGGCCGACGACGATGATGTCGGCTTCGGTGAAGCGGGTCATCATGCCCAACAGCACCGATTTACCGACACCGGTACCGGCGAACAGACCCAGACGCTGGCCACGGCCGACCGTCAGCAAACCGTTGATGCAACGGATGCCGACATCCAGCGGTACGCTGATCGGATCACGGTTGAGCGGGTTGATGGTCGGGCCGTCCATCGGCACCCAGTCTTCGGCCTTCATGCCACCCTTGCCGTCCAGCGCGCGGCCGGCACCGTCAAGAACACGGCCGAGCATGCTCATGCCCATCGGCAAACGACCGGTATCGGCCAGCGGCACCACGCGCGCGCCCGGGGCAATGCCGGCGACGCTGCCGACCGGCATCAGAAAGACTTTGCTGCCGGAAAAACCCATGACTTCCGCTTCCACCTGAGACGGATGGTAGCTGTCGTCATTGATCACCATGCAGCGGGTGCCCATGGCGGCGCGCAGGCCTTCGGCTTCGAGGGTCAGGCCAACCATGCGCAGCAGCCGACCTTCAAGGATCGGCGCGCCGGCAATCTCGGTGGCCTCGGCGTAGGTGCTCAGGCGCTTGGCGAAACTGGTGCGTTCAAGGCGCATCGCTGGCGTCCGCGCGCGGCTCGTCAGAGTCGACAGCCGCTGGGGTGTCTTCAGGAATGTCCAGACTCAAGTCAGGCGCTGCCGGATGCAGAGCCTGCTCATGCAATTGGTCGAACAGCTTGGCCATGACCTGGGTCACCCGTGACTCGACGCTGGCGTCGATTCGGCTGTGCTCGGTTTCAACCCGGCAACCGCCCGGCAACAGCGACTCGTCCTCGACGATGCGCCAGGTTTCTTCGTGGCGTTCGCGCAGGGCTTTGACCTGGGCGAAATCCTGCGGATTAACGTACAGGCGCACGTTTTCCACGCCCAGCGGCAACAGCTTGAGGGCATCGCGCATGACGTGTTCGATCTGCGTTGAATCGATGGCCAGTTCGCGCTTGATCACCTGCTTGGTGATGTGCTGCACGAGGTCGACCAGCGACTTTTCAATCTGGGTGTCTTGCTCGGCGATCGGTTCGAACAGGTTGGCCATCAACAGCTCGAGGCTGGCGATTTTCGCCGCCAGCGCCGTTTCTGCTTCCTGACGCACCTTCAGCGTGGTGCTGTGAAAACCTTCCTTTTCACCAATGGCGAAGCCCTCGTTGTAAGCCTCCTGACGGATGCTTTCGAGTTCTTCCAGGGTCAGTGGCTGGACTTCTTCCAGCGGCACTTCTTCCATTTCCGGCGGTTCGGGCTCGGGTTCCGGCTCGGGTTCCGGTTTCGGCGGGTCGAAGCTGGGCAGCGCCCAGGATTCGAAACCACGAACATCGCGGGCGCGGATCAGATCCGTCACAGACTCGTCAGGCTTATCCATGGGCTTAGATCATTTCCTCGCCGCCCTTGCCACCGAGCACGATCTCGCCGGCTTCGGCCATACGACGGGCAATGGTGAGGATTTCCTTCTGCGCGGTTTCGACGTCGCTGACGCGCACCGGGCCTTTCGCCTCGAGGTCGTCGCGCAACAGTTCGGCGGCACGCTTGGACATGTTCTTGAAGATCTTTTCCTTGACGCCCTCGTCCGAGCCCTTGAGGGCCAGCACCAGCACATCGGAAGAGACTTCGCGCAACAGCGCCTGAATGCCACGGTCGTCGACGTCGGCAAGGTTGTTGAACACGAACATGAGGTCTTCGATCTGACCGGACAGGTCTTCGTCGACTTCGCGGATCGAGTCCATGAGCTGGCCTTCGATCGAGCTGTCGAGGAAGTTCATGATGTCGGCCGCACGCTTGATGCCACCCAAGGTGGTGCGCGAGGCATTCGAGTTGCCGGAGAACTGTTTCTCGAGAATCTGGTTGAGTTCTTTCAAGGCGGCCGGTTGCACGGTGTTCAACGACGAGACGCGCAGGATGATGTCCAGACGCACTTTATGGTCGAAGTTGCCGAGCACTTCACCGGCCTGATCCGGGTCGAGGTACGCGACCACGATTGCCTGGATCTGCGGGTGTTCGTAACGGATGACGTCAGCGACTGCGCGCGGCTCCATCCATTTCAGGCTGTCGAGGCCACTGGTGTTGCCGCCGAGCAGGATGCGGTCGATCAGGCCGTTGGCCTTGTCTTCGCCCAGGGCCTGGGTGAGCATCTTGCGTACGTAGTCGTCGGATCCGACGCCGAGGCTGGTCTGATCGCCGACGATGTCGACGAACTCGCTCATCACCTGCTCGACCTGTTCGCGATGGACGTTGCCCATCTGCGCCATGGCCACGCCGACGCGCTGAACCTCTTTGGGCCCCATGTGGCGCAACACTTGCGCAGCATCGGTCGAACCCAGGGACAGCAGCAGAATCGCGGCTTTGTCGACCTTGGTCAGTTTGACGGTGGCGGCTCGGTTATCACTCATCTGCGTTAATCCACTCTTTCACGACCTGAGCCACGCGACCCGGGTCTTCAGCTACCAGACTCTTGATTGCATTCAGTTGTGCGTCATAACCCTCGCTCGGGCTCGGCAACAGAATGCTCTGCGGACCACCGAGGCTCACGCGGTCGTTGGCCAGTTCGCCGTCCAGGCCGCCCATGCCACCGAGTTCCACGTCGCTGCCCAGACCGGCCAGCTCCTTGCCTTTGCCACCGCCGGTGATGTTGTTGAGCACCGGACGCAGCACACCAAACACCAGTACGAGGATGAACAGCACACCCAGCACTTGTTTGACGATGTCCCAGAACCATGGCTGGGAGTAGAACGGAATATCGGCAATCACTTCGCCGCGCTCGGCGGAGAACGGCATGTTGATCACGCTGACGCTGTCGCCACGGCTGGCGTCGAAACCGACGGCGTCCTGCACCAGACGGGTGAAGCGCGCCAATTCGTCGGCGCTCCACGGCGCACGGCTGGTTTCGCCGTTGGCCGGGTTGATCTTGACCTGATCGTCGACCACCACCGACACCGACAGGCGATTGAGACGGCCCTGCTGCTGCTTGGTGTGGCTGATCGAACGGTCGAGTTCGAAGTTCTTGGTCGATTGTTGACGCTTGTCGGCCGGGTACGGCGCGAGCATCGGCTGGCCGGTGGCCGGGTCCATGATCTGCTGGCCGTTGGCATCAACCAAAGGCTGACCTGGCTGAATCATCCCGGCCGGTGCGGCGGTGCCACCGGTGGTCTGCGGCGCCGAGGCTGGCGACGGCGGCTGGTTGCTCAGGGCACCCGGCACACCTTGCGGGCCATTGCTGGCGGTGCGTTGTTCGTTGACCGACTGCTCGCTGCGCAACGCCGGTTGGTCCGGGTTGAACTGCTCGGCGGTCGATTCGACGGCACTGAAATCGACGTCGGCGGAGACTTCAGCCTTGTAACGATCGTTGCCCAGTACCGGTTGCAGAATGTTGTGCACGCGCTGGGTGAGCATGCTTTCCATGCGGCGGCTGTAATCGAACTGCTTGCCGGCCATGGTCATTTCCGAGTTCTCCGCCTGATCGGAGAGCAGGTTGCCCTTCTGATCGACGACGGTGATCTGCGATTTGCTCAACTCGGGCACGGAAGTCGCGACCAGATTGATGATCGCCACCACCTGACCCGGCTCCAGCGAACGCCCGCTGTACAGCTCGACCAGTACCGAAGCGCTAGGCTTGCGCTCGTCACGGACGAACACCGAACTCTTCGGAATGGCCAGATGCACGCGGGCACCCTTGACGTTGTTCAAACTGGAAATGGTCCGCGCCAGTTCGCCTTCGAGGCCGCGACGATAACGGGTCGCTTCCATGAACTGGCTGGTGCCCAGACCCTGTTCCTTGTCGAGGATTTCGAAACCGATGTTGCCGTCGCTGGGAGTGACACCAGCGGCAGCGAGTTTCATCCGCGCACGGGACAGGTCGTCGGCCTTGACCAGCAAGGCGCCGGAATTGGGTTCTACGTTGTAGGGAATGTCAGCGGCGGCCAGGGTTTCCATGACCTGCTTGGCGTCCATGCCGGCAAGGCTGCCGTACAGTGGACGGTAATCCGGCTGCTGCGACCACAGCACCACGGCAAAGCCAATCGCCACGCTCGCCGCCAGACCGACCAACAGGCCGACCTGACGCAGCACGGTCATCTGGGAAAGGTTTTCCAGAAAGGACAGGCCGAACAGCGGCGGTTTGCCGTCGATCGGGGTGGCCTTGGCCGGAACGTTATCAGCGACTGCTTCTGCCATGACTTATTTCGCCCTTAAACCGGCATCTGCATGATGTCTTGGTAAGCCTGGACCAGCTTGTTGCGCACCTGGGTCAGAGCCTGGAACGACACGCTGGCTTTTTGCGACGCAATCATGACGTCAGTCAGGTCGACACCGCTCTTGCCGATCTCGAACGCGTTGGCCAGTTGAGTCGACGCCTGCTGGGTATCGCTGACTTTATTGATCGCCTGACCGAGCATGTCGGAAAAGCTGCTGCCCGCGATTTCAGGGACAGCGGCAGTCGATTTACGCGCAGACATGGCATCCACTTTCATGGCCTGCATGTCCATCATCAACCGATTAAATTCAATACCTTGGCTCATGGTCTACTCTCTTGGGCGGCCCGCAATTTTTTGACACTCACTCGGCGGGTACACAGGTATTAGCAACAAGGGTGCCAGCTGGGCACCCTCCTGAGAAAAGCATCTGGAATGTTTTGCAGCATCGATCAGGTGGCGAACAGATAACCTTCGACATCCATCCCGGCATCGCGCATTTGCGCCAGTTTGTAGCGCAGGGTGCGCGGGCTGATGCCGAGCTTTTCGGCAGCTTCCTTACGGCGGCCACGCTCGGCGCGCAGGGTGTCGATGATCATCTGAAACTCCCGGCGGCGCAGGTCATCGCCCAGCGCGCCGGAAGAATCCGCCTCGATTTCCACCTCGCGGATCACCGGTGCCGTGATCGGCAACGGCGCAAATGTCACCGCACCGCTCAGGCAGAAATCCTGCGGCTGAATCAAACCGCCCTGCTGCAGAATCAACGCGCGCTGAATGGCGTTGTCCAGCTCCCGCACGTTGCCCGGCCACGGGTACGCGGTCAGGCAAGCTTGAGCTTCGGGGGACAGCTTGGCTGCTGCGTGCTTCATTTTATTGACGTGTTTGGCCAACAATTTTTCCGCCAGCGGCAGGATATCGGCAGTGCGCTCGCGAAGTGGACGCCAGGCCAAGGGGAAAACCGACAAGCGGTAAAACAGGTCTTCGCGAAAACGCCCAGCCGCCACCTCGCCGGCCAGATCACGATTGGTCGTGGCGACCACGCGAATATCCAGACTGATCGGCTTGCGCGCGCCCACTCGCTCCACTTCACGCTCTTGCAGAACGCGCAGCAACTTGGCTTGCAGGGCCAGGGGCATTTCGGAAATTTCGTCGAGCAGAATGGTGCCGCCGTCCGCCTGCTCGAACTTGCCGGCCTGCGAAGCGATGGCGCCGGTGAACGAGCCCTTCTCATGGCCGAACAGTGTTGCTTCGAGCATGTTGTCGGGAATCGCCGCGCAGTTGATCGCAATAAACGGCTGGCTCGCCCGTCGCGATTGCTGGTGAATGTAGCGCGCCAGCACTTCTTTACCGGTGCCGGACTCGCCGGAGATCAACACAGTCGAGTCACTGCGCGCGACCCGTGCCGCCAGCTCAAGCAACTGCGCACTGGCCGGTTCAACGGCGACGGGGCCTTCCGCTTCGCCAGCATCAATGCAGCCCAGCGCATGCCGCGCCACCAGATCGAGCAATGCCTTGGGCTCAAACGGCTTGACCAGATAATCCGCCGCGCCTTGGCGCATCGCATCGACCGCACGCTCGACGGCGCCGTGGGCGGTCATCAATAGCACCGGCAATTGCGGCTGGCGTGCGCGCAGCAACGCAAGCAATTGATGACCGTCCATGCCCGGCATGTTGACGTCGCTGACCACCAGGCTGAAAGCTTGCTGCGCGACGGCCGTCAGCGCTTCTTCGGCGCTGCCGACGGCGTGATAGTCGTGGCCGGCGAGCAGCAGCGTATCGGCCAGCGCCTCGCGCAACGAACGGTCATCCTCGACCAGCAACACCTTGATGCCCATGACGTTTATTCAACTCCTTGTGCAGCGGAAAACAGCGGCAGACTGACCTGCGCGCAAGTGCCGCGCCCGACTCGCGAGCGCAGGGTCAATTCTCCCTGATGCGCACGCGCCACCGCTTTGACCACGGTCAGGCCGAGGCCGGTGCCGGTGACTTTGGTAGTAAAAAAAGGCTCGCCGAGGCGCGCCAAAACTGTCGGCTCAATGCCGCTGCCGCTGTCGCTGACACACAGACGCAGGGTGTTGCCTCTGGTGTAGCAATGCACTTTCAGGCGTGCTTCGCCGGCGCTGGCCTGAATGGCGTTTTCAATCAGATTCAGTAATGCCCCGACCAGTGTGTCGCGGTTGCACAGCAGCTCACCGGCATGGCTGTCGCACTGCCAGCGGATCGGCAGATCCTTCACATGGGTCAGCGCCGCTGCCTGCAGCGATTGCATCAAGGCATTGGGCGAAATGCGGTCGGTCAGCGGCAATTCACCGCGAGCGAACACCAGCATGTCGCGCACTTGATGTTCGAGTTCGTGCAGACGCTCTTTCAAGCGGCCGGCAAAGCGTTGCTGGGTTTCCACTGGCAGTTGCTGTTCAGTCAAATGACTGGCGTAGAGCAAAGCGGCGGACAGCGGCGTGCGAATCTGATGGGCCAGCGAGGCGACCATGCGCCCCAGCGATGACAAACGTTCGTGGCGCGCCAACTGGTCTTGCAGATGACGTGTTTCCGTCAAGTCGTTGAGCAGCACCAACTGCCCCGGCTCGGCATCCAGCGAGCGGGTGGAAATCGACAGGCGTCGACCGTTTTTCAAGGAGATTTCATGACCGTCGTCTTCACGCGGGGCGAAGCAGCGTGCAATCACATGGCGCCAGAGTTCGCCTTCGAGTGGCGAGCCGAGCAGATCGATGGCGGCCGGGTTGGCTTCGCGCACAAGACCGTGGCCGTCAATGACGATCACACCGCCGGGCAACAGGTCGAGGAGGTTTTGCAGGCGATTGGCCAGGCGTTCTTTTTCCGCCAGCTCCTGCATGCGCTGGGCGCTGACCACGGCCAGCTCACCCTTGAGTTCGGTGACCCGCGCTTCGAGCAGGCTGTAGGAGTCGGTCAGCTGGCTCGACATCTGGTTGAACAGCTGGAAGGCCTGCTCAAGTCCCTGACGACTTGCCTGCTCTACGGACGAGGGTTGCCCCACGATATTGGAGGCAGAAGAGATCTGGGCGGCTTGGGGCATTGGGCTCTCTCGCTTGGCTGACCGTCAGTGAAACGGAACGTTGCGAGGGCTATAGCAATACCCGTGCCTAAAAAAAACCGCTTATAAATGAAGCGCTTGAAAAACAGGCGTCAATCATCCGCCTGTTCATCTCCTCCGGCCCGGCTCATGCCGTACTTGCGCATCTTCTCGACCAAGGTTGTGCGACGGATGCGCAGACGCTCAGCGGCGCGGGCAACAATGCCATTGGCGTCGTCCAGCGCTTGCTGAATCAGGCCCTGCTCCAGGCCACCGAGGTAATCCTTGAGGTCGAGACCTTCAGGCGGCAGCAGTGCATTGGCGCTGAAGTCCGGCGTATGGCCGTTGATGGCCACGCGTTCTTCCAGATCGCTGCGCAGGCTGTCGACCATCTGCTCGTCTTCGTCGTCGACGTAGCGGAATTTCTTCGGCAACTCGACCACGCCAATCACCCCGTACGGGTGCATGATCGCCATGCGCTCGACCAGGTTGGCGAGTTCGCGGACGTTGCCCGGCCAGCCGTGACGGCACAGCGACATGATCGCCGCCGAGTTGAAACGGATCGAACCGCGCTTCTCGTGCTCCATGCGCGAGATCAGTTCGTTCATCAGCAGCGGGATGTCTTCGACGCGCTCACGCAGCGGCGCCATCTCGATCGGGAACACGTTCAGGCGATAGTAGAGGTCTTCGCGGAACGAGCCGATCTCGATCATGCTTTCGAGATTCTTGTGCGTTGCGGCAATGATGCGCACGTCGACGCTCTGGGTCTTGTTGCTGCCCACGCGTTCGAAGGTGCGCTCTTGCAATACGCGCAGCAGCTTGACCTGCATCGGCAGCGGCATGTCGCCGATTTCGTCGAGAAACAGCGTGCCGCCATTGGCCAGCTCAAAGCGCCCGGCACGGCTGGTGATCGCGCCAGTGAAGGCGCCCTTCTCGTGGCCGAACAGTTCGCTTTCCAGCAGCTCTGCAGGGATCGCCCCGCAGTTGACCGGCACGAATGGCGCGTCGCGGCGTTTGGAGTGATAGTGCAGGTTGCGCGCGACCACTTCCTTGCCGGTGCCGGACTCGCCGAGGATCAGCACGCTGGCGTCGGTGTCGGCCACTTGCTGCATCATCTGCCGGACGTGCTGAATCGCACGGCTGGTGCCGACAAGACTGCGGAAAAGATTGGGTTCGCGATGACGGCCGCGTTCGCGGGCCTGGTCGTACATTTCGCGATAGACCTGGGCGCGATGCAGCGAATCGAGCAATTTGCTGTAGCTGGGCGGCATTTCCAGGGTCGACAGCACGCGGCGACGCTGGTCTTCAGGCAGGTCAACGGAAGAATTATCGCCCATTAACAAAACCGGAAGGAACTCATCCCAGGTTGCGAGTGTCTTTAGCAAGCCCAAAAGCGCGCCAGGAGCATTAACGGTCCCGATCAGTACGCAAATGACTTCACGACTAGACGACAAAGAGCCGACTGCCTGCTGCCAGTCATGGCTGCCGCAGGGTAAATTTTCTTCGCCAAGAAAATTTAGAATCACCGCCAGGTCGCGGCGGCGGACGCTATCGTCATCGATCAGCAGAATTTTGGTTTCACGCCACATGCAATAGCAACTTCCCTAGTCAACTCAATGCCCGAAAAATGGGGCAAGCGAGACGCTTGCAGGACACCTTGTGCCTGTAGACGCCCTAAACCTGATAATAGCCACTAGTTAAGTCAAAAAACCGTGCACAGTCAAATTTATGGCGCACATCTCTGGTTCAACTGACGGTTAATCAACCAAACAGATGGTAAACCTTTGCAGCCTTTTGCGCTTGGGTGATCTGCGACATCTCGTTGGCTATCGCCTGCCGCTCGCCCATTGCCACCTCGAGAAGCTCTTTGTAGACGAATAGCAGCTCTTCAAGGTTATCGCGTAACGCAACTTCGTCCAGCGAAGCTTCCGCCATGACGTCTTCCATGCAGGAACGGCAAGCCAGATCCAGCTCGCCAATGGCTTCCCAGTTTCGCTCGGCCAATGCTCCGACCAACGCTTCACGGGTATCGGCAATTCGCTGCAATACAAGACTCATGGTGATCTCCTTCAGAACTGCGGAGCCGGCACGGGCGCGATGGCGTCCCAACCTTCTTTGACCGTGGTCAGCAGGCCGGCGACTTCGTCGAGTACACGGGGATCGCTGCTGATGTTCGCCTCGGCGAGGCGCTTCATCATGTAGATGTACAGGCCATCCAGATCGGCCAGTGCCTCTGCATTGTTTTCAAGGTCGAGACCTTCACGCAGGCCACTGACAATGCCGATGGCCTTGCTGATCGCCGTGCACTTGCCGGGAATATCCTTGCGCTCAATGGCGCCCTTGGCCTGCGCAATCCGGGCCAGGCCACCTTCCATCAACATTTGCACCAGGCGGTGCGGGCTCGCTTCGGACGTCTGCGCATGGGCGCCGACTTTCTGGTACTGCCGAAGGGCTAACATCGGGTTCATGTTCTACCTCATTGCCACGTTGACTCGTATAACCAGTGTATCGCCAACCGGCCCGAAAACTTTAGATCAAAAGACAAAAACCCGGCGCACGCCGATAAAGCGTAGCCGGGTTTTTGTCGTTACTGACTGTTACTTCGCCGACTGCTGAGCGTTCAGCGAGCTGAAGAACGACGTGATGTTGCTCGCCGTTGCCTTCATCTGCCCTACCAGCAAGTCCATGGCGTTGTACTTGGCGGTCAATGTCGACGTCAGGTTGGCAACCCGCAGATCCAGCGCCGCCTGCTGCTTCTGCAAGCCGCTCGTCAGACTCGCCAAGTTGGAGCTGCGCTGATCCAGCAGCCCACCGGTCTTGACGTACGGATCAACCGCCGCAGTCATACGCGCCAACAGACCATTCTTGGCGTCGGTGCCGCTGAAGAGCTGCTGAACCTGGCCAGCCATGCCTGGGATTTCCATACGCTTGTTGAACACTGCAGTATCGAGCGTCAGCAAACCGGTTTTACTGTCAGTCAACACACCCATCTGTGAAAGCACGGACAATTGGCCTGCTCCGCCCGCCCCTGGATCTGTCAACTGAGCGCGCACGTCCGCCATCAACGAACGCGGCAGAGCGTCACCAGTGAACGCCGCCGAAACGGTCAGATTGCCATCGGCATCCGGCGTTGCCTTGGACAACGTGTCGATGGTTTTCTTCAGGGTGTTATAGGAATCGATGAACGATTGCAGCGATGTCTGGATGCCGGCGGTATTGGTCGCAACCGATACAGTAGCCGGCGTTGGCACGCCGCCCACGACGGGACTCGCAGTGACCAGATTCAGCGTCATGCCGCTGATCGCACCGGTGACGGTGTTGGTCTTGCTGGTAACGGCCAGTCCGTCGATGGTCAGGCTCGCGTCCTTGGCCACATCACCGACCGCACCGGATGCCCCTGCCGCAGGACTGTCACCCATCTTCTGGGTGCCATCGATCTCGAGACCGGCGATACCGCTGACCTGCAGGTCCATGCCGGCGCCCGTCTTGTTGGAGCTCAGTACCAGACGCGAGGCGCCGGTACTGTCAGTCACGATGTTCGCGGAAATGCCATTGCTGGACTGCGCGGTGTTGATCGCATCGCGCGTGGACTGCAAGGTGGCATTGGCCGGAATCGCGACATTGTAATCAATGCCATTCTGACTGATTTTCAGAGTACCACTCGGAATGGCACTGGCGGCCCCGCCGGCAAAGGCGGCACTGGCAACTTTGGAGCCGGTGGCCAGGTTTTTCACGACTACGCTGTAAGTACCCGGCACGGCGGTTTTATCCGAAGTGGCACCGACGACAGTTGGCGTATCCGAGGTTGCAGTAAAACCGGCAAACGCCGGGCTTGTTGCCTTGTTCAGATCACCCATCGCTTTCTGATAGGCCGCCAGTGCACTTTTCAGCGAACCAACGCCGGAAATCTTCAGGCTGTTGCTTTTGGTCGCGGTATCGATCTGCGTCTGCTTGGCAGACTTGTCGGCGTTGACCAGCGCGGTCACGATCGCGCCGATGTCCAGGCCGGAACCCAGTCCGGAACCCGGTAAAATTGGACTTGCCATGTGCATCTCCCTTCAGATTGCTGCCATTCTTTTGACCGTTACACGCGTCCTGAGAACGAACAAACACTATTCATGCCATTTATCAGACCTTGGCGTCGAACAATACATGACTTGCATTGGCGAGGCTGTCGGCCAGTTTGAGGGCTTCGGCGGAAGGAATCTGTCGAACGACTTCACCCGTCTCGCTCGCGATCACCTTGACGATGACCTTGCCGGAATGCTCGTCAATCGAGAACTCCAGATTACGCTTGATCGACTGGACGAACTTTTCGATCTCTTGCACCGCCAGCTTCAACTTGGCGCCGTCCGAATCCTGATCCTTGGCAGCGACCGGTGCTTCAGTCTTTTGGACTTTAGGCAGCTCTGACGGTTTGTCAGCAACCGGTGTCACTGGCTTGGGAGCCGGATAAGACACGTTAAGCTTTACGCTCATGTCCATGCCCATCACCTCTTAACGTAAAAAAGCGAGAGAGCACGACAAGCGCACTCCCCCGCCTAAACTTGTTCCGGATTACTGAAGCAGCTTCAGTACAGCGGAAGGCAGTTGGTTGGCTTGAGCCAGTACGGAGGTCGAAGCTTGCTGCAGAGTCTGCTGCTTGGTCAGGTTAGCAGTTTCTGCGGCGAAGTCGGTGTCCTGTACACGACCCTGAGCAGCGGTGGTGTTTTCAGTGATGTTCTGCAGGTTGGAGATGGTGCTGGTCAGACGGTTTTGCGAAGCACCCAGGCTGGCACGGGTTGCACCGATTGCAGCGATAGCGGCGTCGATTGCAGTGATCGCGTTGTCGATGTTCTGCGAAGCAGAACCAGCACCAGTACCCGAAGTACCGGTCAGAACTACAGTACCGCTACCTACCGACAGGCTGACGGCGTCGAACTTGGAGCTCAGTACCAGGTCGATGTGGTTAGCCGAACCGGTGTTTGCGCCAACTTGCAGGGTCACAGTACCAGCCGAACCGTCCAGCAGGTTTTTGCCGTTCAGGTTGGTAGCAGCCGAGATACGGGTGATTTCGTCAGACATCTGAGCGAATTCAGCGTTGGTAGCGGTCTGGTCAGCGGTGCCGTTGGTACCGTTACGAGCTTTAACAGCCAGTTCACGCATACGCTGCAGGATGTCGGTCGAAGCTTGCAGAGCGCCTTCAGCGGTCTGGGCAACGGAGATACCGTCGTTGGCGTTCTGGATGGCCTGGGTGTTACCGCGGATCTGCGAGGACATACGGTTGGAGATCTGCAGGCCAGCGGCGTCGTCTTTGGCGCTGTTGATTTTCAGGCCGGAAGACAGGCGCTGCATCGAGGTGGACAGAGCGTCGGAAGCGCGGTTCAGGTTTTTCTGAACGTTCAACGATGTGGTGTTGGTGTTTACTGTTAAAGCCATGACGAATTCCTCGTTGGTTGGGTACTGCGGCTTCCGGCCCTGGCAACCGCCGGGTATGGCCTAGAGAACCTTCGTAATAGTTATCGTCGGGTTTGCAGGTTGCTTGAGGGCTTTTTGAAAAAATTTTGCCATCACCACGCCACCCCCGAGAAAACAAAGACTTAGCAGCACATCCAGCGCGAAAAAATGACGTCATAAAACCGCCTGTAACGCAAAGCCGCGGGCCAGCGCGGCGCAGCGGTTCAGCGCCTGGCACTTTCCAGCAATTCGACCAGTTCGTATTCCATATAGTCAGCCAGGCCCAACCAGTCCTGGCGCTCCTGACAGTCGAGCATTTGCGTGAGCACCTGTGCCCAGTCCTGCTGCACCTTCTCCGAGGCAGACGCCAGGCATAGTTGAGCCTGTTCGAATACATCGACCATCGTCAACGCCGCCTCGACATCACGCCCCAAGCGAAACAAAGCCGCGCACTGGCGGCACTGATGCTGACTCTGGTTCAGCGCACTCATTGCACGAACTCCGGATTGAAAGCGGTCCCGGCAATCGATGCACCGGCGCGGCTGCTGTTGAGAAACTCGACCTGCGGATGCGCAGCGATATAACGCTCAAGCACACATAGATAGCCGCGAAAATTTAGCTGAGTGCTGACGCGCTGACCATGACCATCGCGCACCCAGTGCCGCGCCTGGGCCAGCGGCGGGCCTAAATCGCCGTCGTCCCAACCGGCGTGGGTCTTGTTCATCGGGAAGGCGAAGTCGGCGCCGAACAGAGTGATTCGACTCGCGCCCATTTTTACCGCGAGATCCACCGCCGGATGGATCACGCTACCGCCGACATGCAGCTCACCGCGTGGATACTGTTCTCGCAGGTCGCTGTAGATCGGGCTGGCCGAATAGCCGCCATAACGCTTGCCCTTCCATGCCTTCAATACCTGCGGATCGCTCATCGGCAAGTACACCAGCGCAATGTTCTCGGACGCCTCGCACGGCAGATGCCGAAAGCCGATGCGCTGATCGATGCTCACCACCAGATCAGGCTCGATGCCGTGCTCACGCAATGGCCGATAGGCCGTATCAACGCAGATGAACAACGGCCGCTCAGCAAGCTGACGGATCGCCGCCAGACGTTCGAAATGCTGCTCCAGTGTCGGCCCGGTGGCGATCACGTAGACTTCGCGCCCGGCGCAGCTACCGAACAACTGCGCCACATCGGCATCGCCAAGCAACACCGGCAGACATTCCTGCAAGCGTTGCTGGATTTCTGGCGACTGCGGATCGAAATCGCGGTTGTTGAACGTCAGGTGCACTTCATTGATCAGCCGATCGCGGATCTTTGCATTGAAGTCATCGGCCAGCAGCATCTCGGCCGGCAAGGCAAAGAATGGCGTGAAGAAGTCAGGATGATCACCGGCGTAAAACAGCTCTACCCGAGGATCCTGCAGCCACTGGCGCTGATCGAGCAGTTGCAGCACCAGCGCGAACAGCGCACCGTTGAGGATGTGTACGTACAGGCGCTCGAGCCCCGCATGTTCAAGAAGCACGGCGGGCAAGTCGCCCAAGCCAGTGCCATAGACGTGAACATGCGGTTTTTCCGGCAGGCTCGCCGCCTGGATTTGCGCCTCATGCAGACGATCATGGCGACTGGTGAGCTGAATGCCATCGACGCTCAGCGTCGAGCCCAGTCCTTGCACGAGTTCGGCCTGCACGGACGCGCTGTCTTCAGCCATCAATCGCTCGAACAGCGCCGGCCAGCGCCGTTGCAATACCTCGGCATTGGCTTGGAAAAACTCGCTCATGGCGCCTCGCGCTCCTTCTCGGGCAAAAAAATAGCGTTCAAGGTTAACCTTGAACGCTATTTTTGTATCAGTGGTTTTTACTGCAGCTTACGGACGATAGATGATCGCCGAGCCCCACGACAGACCGACACCAAAACCGCTCAGCGCAACGCGCTGCCAGTCGGAATCGAGCACATGTTTTTCCAACAGCAGCGGAATGCTCGACGACACGGTGTTGCCGGTCTCGACCATGTCCTTGATGAACTTCTCCGGTTCGCCTTCAAAGCGTCGCGCCACGGCGTCGACAATCGCCGCGCTGCCCTGGTGAATGCAGAATGCGTCGATGTCATCAGCCTTGAGATTGGAATCGTCGAGCAGCTCGTGCAAGTGCGCCGGGACTTTCAGCAGAGCGAAGTTGAAGACCTGACGACCATTCATGAAGAACACGCCGTTGCTGACTTTCAAATGCGGTGCGCCGGAACCGTCGGTGCCGAACTTGGCCTTGCCCAGCGCCCAGGTCGGGTTTTCGCCCATCCAGGTGGCGGTGGCGGCATCGCCAAACAACATGGTGGTGTTGCGGTCTTCCGGGTCAACGATTTTCGAGTACGGGTCAGCGGTGATCAGCAGGCCATTCTTCAGGCCGGCGGCTTCCATGAAGCCCTTGATCGCGTAGATGCCGTATACATAACCGGAGCAGCCCAACGAGATATCGAACGCTGCGACATTGGTCGGCAGGCCGAGCTTGTCCTGGACGATTGCCGCTGTGTGCGGCAGGCCTTCTTCATCACCGTTCTGGGTGACGACAATCAGCGCGTCGATCGATTCACGCTTCAGTTCAGGATTGCTGGCAAACAGCGCATTGGCCGCTTCCACGCACAGGTCAGAAGTTTCCTGCTCAGCGTCTTTGCGCGGCAGGAACGCCGAACCGATCTTGCCCAGGATGAACTCTTCATCCTTTTCGAATTTTGCACCTTGTGCGTAATTGTCCACGCCGGCTACAGGAACGTAGCTCGCAATGCTTTTTATGCCAATCATTACGGCTTCCCAATAAAAAACAGCCCAAAACCACCGCTCGCAAGCATTCGAGGGGCGCCGACAAACAGAAAACGGCCGCCACAATGGGCAGCCACGGGAAGCGCAAAGGGCTATCACTGGAACCGCAAAACGGGCCAGGCGCCATCTCCCCGG
Source organism: Pseudomonas sp. FP1762 (assembly GCF_030687105.1). Taxonomy (NCBI): domain Bacteria; kingdom Pseudomonadati; phylum Pseudomonadota; class Gammaproteobacteria; order Pseudomonadales; family Pseudomonadaceae; genus Pseudomonas; species Pseudomonas sp. FP1762. The sequence goes on along the minus strand of NZ_CP117458.1, from coordinate 1,665,199 downwards.
TCAATACAATACAGTGAAGATGCGCGTTATGACTCGCAGGTCACGCTATTTTGCCGAATCGATGGCAGATTGGCCTATTCGACCAGCAACCAGTCCAGCGGCGTACCGCGCTTGATCGCGGTGCGCGCGCGGCGTCCGAGGACGGCATCGGTGTGCTTGGGCGGCAGGCCGAGGCCGGGACGAATGGCGCGCAGATTGTCCCCGGTAAAGGCTTCACCGGCAGCCATGTCAGCGGTGACATACAGCGAACGGCGATAGACCAGCGACTTGCGCTCGGCCTCGGTGACGCCGTAATGCACCTGGCCCATGGCCTGCCAGGCACGCTCTGTTTCGACGACCAGACTGGCCAGCTCCGCAGGCTCAAGGGAAAAACTCGCGTCGACACCACCGGCCGAACGATCAAGGGTGAAGTGTTTCTCCACCACCGTCGCGCCCAGCGCCACCGCCGCCACCGACACGCCAACGCCCATCGAATGATCTGACAGCCCCACCTCGCAACCAAACAGCTCGCGCAGATGCGGGATCGTGCGCACGTTGCTGTTGAGTGGCGTGGCCGGATAGGTGCTGGTGCACTTGAGCAACACCAGATCCTTGCAGCCGGCCTCGCGGGCGGCACGCACGGTTTCATCCAGTTCGGCGATGCTGGCCATGCCGGTGGAGATGATCAGTGGTTTGCCGGTCGCTGCCACTCGACGGATCAACGGCAGATCGGTGTTTTCAAAACTGGCAATCTTGTACGCCGGCACTTCAAGGCTTTCGAGAAAATCCACCGCGCTGTCATCGAACGGCGTCGAGAACGCGAGCATTCCCAACTCTTTGGCCCGAGCAAAAATCGGCGCGTGCCACTCCCACGGTGTGTGGGCTTTTTCGTAGAGATCGTAGAGCGACGTGCCGGCCCACAGACTGCCCGGATCCTTGATGAAGAATTCGCCTTCAGCCAAATCCAGGGTCATGGTTTCGGCGGTGTAGGTTTGCAGCTTCAAGGCATGCGCCCCGGCCTTGGCTGCCGCCTCGACGATTTGCAAAGCGACGTCGAGAGACTGGTTATGGTTGCCGCTCATCTCGGCAATGATGAACGGCGGCGCATCGGCACCGATGGTGTGGTGGCCAATCTTGAAACTAGACATGCGGGTGATCCTTCAAAACACGGCTGAACGCACAGGTTTCCTGGATGAATCCGGCGTCGCGGAAGACTTTCAATGAGGACTGATTGGCCGGCATGACCCGCGCAGTAATGCGCGTCAATTGCGGCCAGTGCGCAGCGACAAACGCTTCGCCACGGCTGAGCACTGCCCTGCCCCAACCGAGGCCGAAACGCCCCTCCAGCAGATAAATCGAGACTTCGGCTTCAAACCCGCGCAAGTCGTAACGCAGCACCCCGACCGGGCCGTCGTCCGCCTCGGCAATCAGTAGCAGTCGCTGCGGATTGCGCAGACTCGCCGTCAGCCAGTGCAGATGCTGCGCCCAATCGATAACGCCGGTTTCCAGCGACCAGCGCCGCACTGCTTCGGCATTGCGTCCATCGAACAGCAACTGCGCATCGTCCTGGGTCGCCGGGCGCAGTTTCAGCACCGCACCGGCCAGCGCCGCCGCCACACGCTCGGCACCGCGCCCGTCGACCAGTTGCCGCGAACGCTCGGCGAGGCTGCGGCGCAAAAAATGATTGTTCACGACGAAGCCGACCGCATCACGCAACTGCTCGACGCTGACCTGTTCCCGAGCACCCATGAACACATGCGCACCGGCAGCGGCCATGACTTCGCCGTTGGCCTGTTGATTGTTCGCCACGGCGATGCAGATGGTCGGCAAACCCAGCGCCGCGCGCTCCCAACTGGTGCCACCGCCAGCGCCGATAAACAGATCGGCCTCAGTCATGCGCTGATGGAAATCGCTGACGAAACTGTGCAGGCGCCAGTTCGGTCGCTTCTCGGCCAACGCTTGCATCTGCGTCCACGCCGGGTTGTCGGCGCCAGCGACGAAATCCACCTGCAACTCAGTGAAATCAGCCAGCGCCAGCATCGCGTGGTGAGTCTGCCTCGCCGCGTCGAAACCGCCGAAATTCACCAGCACGCGCCGGGCCTTCGGTTTGATCTCGATGGCATCGCAGTTGAATTCTTCGCGCAGCATGGCGTAGCGCGGGCCGAGCAAGGTGCGACAGCCTGGCGGCAGCAGCGCCGCGTAGTTTTCACTCAAGCCCGAGAGGTTCTGATTGAGCAGCAGATCGACGCTGTAACGCCGCGTGGCCAGATCATCCACGGCGGCGATTCGATGCGCCCAGCGCCGGGCAGCGGTTTGCCAGTGATGATCGAGGCCGTAATGGTCGACGATGATCCAGTCGAACGGTGCCTGCCCATCCAGCAGCAGGCCCAGTGCATCAATATCGAACTGCCACGGCAACATCGATTCGATAGCCTGCAGCGGGTCTTCGTCGCGATAGCGCTCGGGCAGTGCAAAGGTCTCGAAGCCTTCGGCACTCAAGGCTTCGAGTCGATGCCCCGGCAAACGCCGACAGGCAAACGCAACATGACTGCCCTGCCCGCGCAGCATCCGCGCCAGGGTCAGGCAGCGGGCAATGTGGCCGCTGCCGATGGTTGGCGAGGCGTCGGCGCGGATCAGCACTCTCATTGCAGTTCTCCGCCGGCTCTGAGTGCGGCGTACAGGTATTCGGCGCGTTGCCAGTCTTCGGGCGTGTCGATGTCCTGGACCAAATGACGCGGCAGGATCACCGGCAGACTCGCTGGCGAAAACAGCGTCTCGCCACGCAGCCACGCTTCGCTGCGCCCCCAGTAAAATTGCCCGGCATCCTGAAACGCTTCGGGCAGATCCTGCGAACGGGTGGTACGAAATTCGGGGTACATGGACATCAAAGCGCCCTCCTCGTCGAGGGTCAGTGCGCGCTGCACCGGGAAACCGAAACCGCACACCGAAAAGGCAAACGACTTGTGCGGATGCTGCTTGAGCAAATCCAGACCCTGACGCAGATAACGCGCCTGCAACAACGGCGCGGTCGCGTACACGCAGCAGGCGTAATCGAACGTCGGCAATTGCTGCAAAGCATGCACGATCACCGCAGCGGTACCGGTGAAATCATCGGCCAGATCGGCCGGTCGCATGAACGGCACTTCAGCGCCATGTGCTCGTGCGACGTCGGCGATTTCGTCATCGTCGGTGCTGACCACAACGCTCTCGAACAGCCCTGACTCCAGCGCCGTGCGAATCGTGCGGACGATCATCGGTACGCCGTCGAACGGTTTGAGATTCTTGCGCGGAATGCGCTTGCTGGCACCACGGGCGGGGATGATCGCGACGCAGCTCACGGTGCCTTACTCCTCAAGCAGCAGCCGACGCAGTTGCTCGACCACCTGATCCTGTTGTGCCTCACTGAGCAAAGGGAACAGCGGCAAGCTGAGCGCCTCGGCGTAATAGCGCTCGGCCTCGGGAAAATCGCCCTCGGCAAAGCCCAGCTCTCGATAGTAAGGCTGCAAGTGCACGGGAATGTAGTGCAGATTGACGCCGATGCCAGCGTTGCGCAAACCTTCGAACACTTGGCGATGACTGAGGTTGCAGCGCTCGGTCTGCAAGCGCACCACATACAGGTGCCACGCCGAATCGGCTTCCGGCTGCGCGCTCGGCAAGGTCAGCGGCAGGTAGGCGAGCAACTGATCGTAACGCGCGGCCAGTTCCCGGCGACGTGCGACAAACTCATCAAGTTTGCGTAGTTGCGACAGTCCCAGCGCCGCTTGCAGATCGGTGATCCGGTAATTGAAGCCCAGCTCGACTTGCTGGTAATACCACGCCCCGTGGCTCGGCTCGGTCATGTGCTCGGGATCGCGGGTCATGCCGTGGCTGCGCAGGCGTCGCAGACGTTCGGCCAGCACCGGGCGATTGGTCAGGACCATGCCGCCTTCGGCGCTGGTAATGATTTTCACCGGGTGAAAACTGAACACCGTCATTGCCGCAAACTCGCCACAACCGACCGGGCGGCCGGCGTAGCTCGCGCCCACTGCGTGGGAGGCGTCTTCGATCACGGTGAAGTTGTAGCGCACCGCCAGTTCGGCGATGCGCCGCATATCGCAGCTCTGCCCGGAGAACGCGACGGCGACGAGGACTTTCGGCAACGTGCCGTCGCGCTCGGCCTGTTCCAGCTTCGCTTCAAGGGCAAAGGCATCGAGGTTCCAGGTCAGCGGATCGATGTCGACGAAATCAACATCAGCGCCGCAATAACGCCCGCAATTGGCCGAGGCAAGAAAGGTGTTTGGCGAGGTCCACAAGCGATCGCCCGGCCCCAGGTCAGCAGCCAGACAGGCAATGTGCAGCGCCGCCGTGGCATTGCACACCGCTACGGCGAAATCCGCCTGACAGCGCTCGGCCATCGCCTGCTCGAAACGTTCTATGGTCGGCCCCTGGGTCAGCCAGTCCGATTGCAGGACTTCGACCACCGCGTCGATGTCCGCCTGATCAAGGCTCTGCCGACAGTAAGGGATCATACCGACAGCTTCGCGTGCAGATCGGCGATCTGCCCCACTGAAAGGAAATGCGGGTTGGTGTCCGAGCGATACTCGAAATCCTCGCCCACCGCACGGCCACGTTCACCGAGTTTATCGACGGCGAAATCGACGTCGACGCTGGTAAAACGAATCGACGGCTGAATCGTGTAGTGATCCTCGAACTCCAGGGTCATGCGCGCATCGTCCAGCGGCACCATCAGTTCATGCAGCTTTTCGCCCGGACGAATGCCGACGTTTTTGTGCGGCAGATGTTCAGCCATGCCGCGCGCCAGATCGACGATGCGGATCGACGGGATCTTCGGCACGAACACTTCGCCGCCGTGCATCCGCGCAAAGCTGTCGAGGACGAACTGCACGCCGTGGTCGAGGGTGATCCAGAACCGCGTCATGCGCTCGTCGGTGATCGGCAATTCTTGCGCGCCGTCAGCGATCAGCTTGCTGAAAAACGGCACCACCGAGCCGCGCGAGCCAGCGACGTTGCCGTAGCGCACCACGGCGAAACGGGTCTGCTGCTCGCCGGCAATGTTGTTGGCGGCGACGAACAATTTGTCCGAAAGCAACTTGGTCGCGCCGTACAGATTGATCGGGCTGGCCGCCTTGTCGGTGGACAGCGCGACGACTTTCTTTACGCCGTTATCGATCGCAGCGGCGATGATGTTTTCCGCGCCGTTGACGTTGGTACGGATGCATTCGGTCGGGTTGTATTCCGCCGCCGGCACCTGCTTTAGCGCGGCGGCATGCACCACGTAATCGATACCGCGCATGGCCTGACGCAAGCGGTCGGCGTCACGCACGTCACCGATGAAATAACGCATGCACGGCGCATTGAAGGTCTGCTGCATCTCGTACTGTTTCAGCTCGTCGCGGGAGAACACCACCACACGCTTGGGCTGGTATTGCTCCAGCAAGCGACGGATGAAGTTGCGCCCGAACGAGCCGGTGCCGCCGGAGATGAAGATCGATTTACCGTTGAACATTTTTTCAATTCCGTCCCTGTCGCCAGGCTTAAGCGAGCAACTGTGCCCAGTCCAGTGAAGCATTGTCATCGAGCACGAAGCCTTTGCCCTTCAGGCTCAGGTTCGCGTTGTAGGCCTGATCCTGAACGAATGCCGCCGGCCATTTTTCGCGCAGGGCCAGCAGCGCTTGCGGGGCGTCAGGCATACCGCCCTGATGGATGACTTGCACCGCCGGAGTCCATACCGTCAGATAACCGGCCTGCCCGGCGCTCAGGCACAGATCGACATCGCTGAAGCCTTCGGCAAATGTGCTTTCGTCCAGACCGCCGAGCGCCTCGTACAACTCTTTGCGGACCATCAGGCACACGCTCGATACCGCCGAGTAGTTCTGTTCCACCGCCAAGCGGTGCAGGTAACCGTCGGCATCGTGATCTTCACCGACGAAGGGCGAATCGACCCCGCCATTCATGCCCAGGATCAATCCCGCCTGGCTGATCTTGCGATCACGGTCGATCAGTTTTGGCCCGACCACGCCGACCTCCGGACGCAGAGCATGGTTGAGCAAAGAGTCGAGCCAGTTCGGATTGACCACTTCCGCATCGGCGGCGAGCAGCACCAGGTACTCGCCACGCGCCTGACGACTGCCCGCGTTGAATAATCCTGCTGCGCTCAACGTCCGATCAGTACGCAGCACCTGCACTCTGGAGTGCTTGTAAGTCCCGAGCCAGTCATTGATCTCAGCCGTCTGATCCGCAGTGGCGGCGATCAGCACTTCATAGTGATGGTAACGGGTACGCAGCAACACACCTTCAAGGCAACGTTGCAGCACCGCCAGATCGCTGCCCGCCGGAATAATGATCGACACCAGCGGACGATCACTGTGGTGGTAGTCGATCTGGTAAACCCCCGGAACCGCTGACGTCACTTTGCCCTTGTAACCGCGATTGCCCAAATGGCGCAGCAGCGCCAGGCGCTCATCAGCATTCTCGACCAGCTCTGGTGCCTGGCTGATCAATAGCGGCTCGTCGAGGTGAGCCAGGCTGTTGAGGCCGTGTTCTTCGATAAGACGCAGCAGCACATCGAGCTCCAGTGCCTGACTGAAATCAGCGCGATAGCCGCCGATTTCGACCAGCGCATCGCGCCGTACCAGCCAGTGCCGCGCCATCAGCGTTGGCAGGCTCAGCAGCAGATCAAGGTTGAAGCCCGGCCGGAACACGTCGGTCAGGGCACCGTTTTCCTGACGCTGGATTTCGTCGGTGGATACCGCGCGGCAATCGCCGGCGTTCATCAACTCCAGGCTGGCGCGCAACAATCCGCTGGCAGTGAACTCATCACCGGCTTCAGCCAACAGCAGCCAGTCACACGGCGATTGACGAGCGCTTTGATTGAGCTTGTCGATCAGATTGCCCGCGGTCACTCGGACAAAATGCAGGGTGTTCTGCGCCGTGGTCGCGGCGGGCGCTTCGCCGGTGGTGAACACGACAATGCGGAAGGCCTTGCACTGCCCTTCCAGCAAGCTGTCGAGAGACACCTGAAGCTTGTCGATGTCGTCGTCCAGATCCAGCAGAAAAATGCCGAACTGCGGCCCGCCGCCATTCACCGCCAGATGTTGGCCGATTGCCTCGAGGTGAGCGCCGGGCGCACGTGCGGCCAGCCAGTTGAGCAGGCGACCGGACTGCATCTTGTCCATGACCGCATGATGGTCATCGACGGTCAACGCTTCGAGACGCTCGATCCAGGCCTGCATCGCTTGCGCCTCTTCGGCTTGGCCCATCGCAGTCAGCTGAGCCGCCAGCCGCTTGATCACGGTGCGATTGAACGCATTGAGATCGTGAGCCTGCCACAAACGGTCGAGAACGCTTTCCGGCGTGTCGTTGTTGCGTGCTTGCAGCAAGTGCGCCTGACGGGTCCAGACGCCCTCCAGGCCTTCAAGCTGGATGCGCCCCGCCGGCATGGCGTGCAGCATGAATTCGAACTGCGCCAGGCGGTCGAAAAATGCCTCGTTGTAGAACGGCATTTCCACGTACTGCAAAGGCCCGAAACGACGATCCGGGTACTTGAGCTCCTGATTCCAGGTGGACTGGATGATCAGCTCCGCGGTCAGCGCTCGATTCGATTGCAGGCTGTCGACCATTGCCTCGAAGCTTTGCAGGGCAAGCGCTTTGCCCTGCTCGGCGTCCAGCCCTTTGATCTGGGTTGGCAGCGCGGCAAGGAACTCGGCAAAGGCTTCACGCTCGGCCACCGATTTGGCATCGACGTAGGTCAGCGAGTGATACACCTCGGTGCTGTGTTCGGAGGCACCGTAGTTGATCTCCCGAACCACATAAGGGATCGGCAGAATCCGTGCTTTGGCACTGGCCAGCAGGAAATAGACATGGCCGATTTCCTGCCACTGGAAGCTGGTGGCGGGTGGCAATGCCGAGTGCCAGGTCTTCATCAGATCAGTACGGGTCACCGCATAGAACGGCGGGATGTACTGGCTCATGTAATCGATGACCCGCTCCTGAGCCTGTTCAGAGCAGTAGTCTTCCTGGACCTTTTTGTCGCGGCGGTAGTAGCTGACGCCACCGGCCAGCGTCAGGTACATCAGGCAGTAGCCGTGGCACATGCCGTAATCCGGATTGGCCTGCAGGAAACCCACGGATTCGGCCAATGAATCATGCAGGATGAAGTCGTCATCGGCCGCCAGCACCATGTGCGGCGTGGTCAGTTGCTCGACACCATAGGCCAGTTTGGCCTGCATCCCCCAGTACGCGAATTGCGGCACATGATGGTAATCGACGGCGGAAAAATCGCCTTCCGGACGTTCCGGCGAGGAGTCGAGCACCATGATCTTGCAGGGCAAGTCGCTGTAATACTTCACAGCCCGACGCAGGAACGCCGGTCGGTTGTGGGTAATGAGCACCACCGTCAACAGCTCATCGAGCGGTAGCGTCAGTTCAGAACTGTACTTGCCTTGCATAACTTCTCTCCACAACCGGCGACTCGCCGAAACAACTCTGGGTAAATGTTGCGAATTAACGAACGCGACGCAGGTAGCCGTCCGGCGCCACGGTGATCAGCAGTTTGTTCTGCAATTGCTGGTCGATTTCGAAGTCCTGGTTCTCTTCCAGGTACTTCCACACGGCGGTTTTCGGGTTGTCGCCCGGGCCCCATGGACGATCCGGGAAGAAATCGGCCGGCATGTCTTCAACCACGGTGTCCATGACCACGCAATAGCTGTCGACCGACACCAGCGGCGCGTAGAGGCGCAGCTCTTCGAGCACGTGATCGTGGGTGTGATTGGAGTCGAGGACCAGAATGACTTTCTTGCCTTTGGCGGCGGCCTGCACCTGAGCGGCAATGGCCGGGTCGATGCTTGAGCCTTCGATCATCTTGATGCGCTTGGCCATCGGGTGGCTTTCGATGGCTTCACGGTTGTGCGGACGAATGTCGAGGTCGATGCCGAGCACTTCGCCGTGGCCTTGCAGCTCGAGCAGCGAGGCGTAGTAGATGATCGAACCGCCGTGGGCAATGCCGCACTCGATAACCAGGTCCGGCTTGACCTGCCAGATGATCTCCTGCATGGCCATCATGTCTTGCGGCAGCTGGATGATAGGGCGGCCCATCCACGAGAAGTGGTAGCTGTATTTGTGCTTGGCCGATTCGTTGAAGAAATCCCGGGCCAGGCCGGTCAGTTTCGGGTCGTCACCTTGCTGGGCGATCTGCTCGCGGCACTCGGCTTCGAAGGCTTGGTTGATGCTGTTGTCGGTCATGTTGGTCATCTCAAGGGTCACTGAAACGAAGCGCTGTCGACGGCGTGATAGACGTAGCGTCCACCGGTCATCCGCTTGATCTCTTCGAGGTAATTGGAATTCATCACAAACAGGTGCGCGCCTTCCGGCAGCGCATCCATGGCCTCTTGCGGCGAGGACACGCGCGCGCCGCTCAGCGGCAGATAACGCCCCTGCTTGGCCGGGTTGATATCGACTACGCGATCGACCGCAACGCCGGCGCGTTGCAGGTACAGCGAATAGATCACGCCTTTGGACGAAGCGCCCCAGATCGCTGAACCCTGCGCAGGCGCCGAGCGGATGATCTGCACGGCACGGTCGAGACTGGCGCTGAAATCTTCCGGCAGAGTCAGGCGCGGCACCGGTTGTTCGGGTATCAGGCGCAACGTCGACAGATCAGCGACGATGTACAGATATTGGCCGCCGAACAGATGCCCGGCCTCGTGCACCGTGCCGAACATCCGGCGCAGGTCATCGAGGCGGAAATAATTGACGTGTTCGTAGAACAGGTCGAACCAGGCCTTGTGCTCGAGGATCCAGTCCAGGCACGGCACTTCGATATAGATCTGCCCGCCCTGATTGGCCTCGGCGATCACGGCCAGAAAGCTCACCGGGTCTTCGATGTGCTCCAGCACATGACGCAGCACAATGGCATCTGCCGCCAGGCCGAGGCCGCGCGTAAACGGCGCCTTGATCACCTCGGAGTTTTCGCCTTCATAAGCCGGGTCGATGCCGGTAATCGAATAGCCGAGGCCTTTGAGCAGCTCGAGAAAGTAGCCCTTGCCGCAGCCGACCTCGATCAGCTCGCGGCCCTTGAAGTGCTTGCCGATGATGCCTTCGACATCGCGCAGGTGTTGCTGGAACTGGCCGGAGTGCGCCTGCTCGTTCTGATAGTCGGCGTCATAACTGAGCTTGTCGGCATCGAACGCGGCGTTGAAGACCAGACCGCTACGCTCGTCCTGAACAAGGACCATGTCGGCGCTGGCCGAGGCCCGCGCCGATTCGGCATCGGCGAAAGTGCGGTTCTGCAACACCGGCAGGCCGGTGGCCCGGTACAACTCGTGCCTCATGGCGACTCTCCCAATAACTGTTGCAAGCGCTCGGTGACGGCCCAGAACGCCAGCGGTTCGTGGGTCGGATACGGGTAATGGCCGAGGTTCAGATCCAGGGTTGCGCCACGCTCACGCAAGCGCTGTTCGACCAGCGCACGCACCGACACCGGATGGCCGCTGGCGCAGTTGATCACGCCACCAAAGTCGCGCTGATGGAGGATCGCGGCGAGATGACTCGCGGCGGTTTCAATCGCGAGGAAATCGCGCAACTGCTCACCGGCCGACATGTTGAACGACGCCTCGCCGCTATCGATGGCCCGATCCAGCGCGGCCAAAAGGCTGTTGGGGTTCTGCCCTTGACCATGCAGATAGAACAACCGCGCCCACTGCAATGTGAACGGTTGCTCCTGCTGCAGATTCTGCAGAAACAGGTGCAGCGTATGTTTGGCCAGACCGTATGGATTGCTCGGCCGTGGCTCGGTTGACTCGCTGAGCGGACCGCTCTGCATGCCGTATTCGAAGCAGGTGCCGGTCACCAGCACCTGCTGCACACCCGCCGCGACCGCGCATTTGATAAAGCGGTAATCCGCCATCAGGTTGTGCTCGAAATGAAACAGCGCCCGATAGTTCGGCAACCCCGGCCAGGCCAGATGCACGAGTGCGTCGATGCCTTCGGTCAGCGCGACGACATTCAGGTCGGCAGCGTGAATGTCTGCTGCGACGAATTCGACGTGGTTGATCCATGGCATGCCCTGCGCGGTTTCTGCGTTGCGCGCCACCGCGCGAACTTCGCAGCCGCGTTCAAGCAATGCAGCAACCAGATGCCGACCGACAAAGCCCGTGGCGCCAGTGACCAGAACTTTCACAGCACTTTCAACTCAGGCACGGCGATGACGAAGCGCCCGTCCCACTGACGCACCTGCGCCAGTTGCTGACTGACTTCGTGCAGCAGGTTCCAGGGCAGCACCAGCACGTAGTCCGGTTGCTCAATGTCGATCTGCGCTGGCGCAACAATCGGGATGCGACTGCCCGGCAAGAACTTGCCCTGTTTGTGCGGGTTGGCATCGGCCACCCAGGACAGCAGATCCGCTTTGACTCCGGCGTAGTTGAGCAAGGTATTGCCCTTGGCCGCCGCGCCGTAACCGACCACACGTTTGCCGTCGGCTTTGGCCTGCAACAGGAAGCGCAGCAGGTCATGTTTGATGCGTTCGGCAGCAGGCGCGAGGGTCGCGTAGAACTCGGCAGTTGTCACCCCGGCAGCGAGCTCGGCCTGCAGTTGTTGCTGAACTGCCGGGAGAACAGCGCGGCGCTGGCCGTCCTTGCGCTGCACGAATACGCGCAGCGAGCCGCCGTGAGTGCTCAACTGGCTGACGTCGAACACTTCCAGGCCATTGCGCTCGCACAGGGTCTGCACGGCGGTCAGCGACAGGTAGGAATAATGTTCGTGATACAGCGTGTCGAACTGCGCGCCAGCCATCAGCGTCAGCAGTTGCGGAAACTCGAAGGTGGCGACGCCGGTCGGCTTGAGCAACGTCGCGAAGCCGGCGAGGAAATCGTTGATGTCCGGCACATGCGCGAGCACGTTGTTGGCCGCCATCAGGTCGGCGCTCCAGCCTTCGTTGCGCAATTGCGTGGCGGTGTCGCAGCCGAAGAACAGCTCGCGAATTTCCAGGCCTTTCTCGCGTGCAGCCTGTGCGGTGCTGCGAGTCGGCTCGACGCCCAGGCATGGGATCCCGCGCGCGGCGACGTATTGCAGCAGGTAACCGTCATTGGCGGCGATCTCGACCACACGACTGTCGGCGTTAAGCCCGAAGCGCTCACTCATCTCGGCGACATAGCGCTCGGCGTGATTCAGCCAAGTGCTGGAGAACGAACTGAAGTAGGCGTACTCGGCATCGAACAGGCTGTCGGCACTGGTGTAGTCCTCGGTCTGCACCAGCCAGCATTGCTGGCACACCGCGACTTTGAGCGGGACCCATTGCTCGGCCTGTTCCAGACGATCGGCATGCACGTAGGCGTTGGACGGCGGCGAAGTACCGAGGTCGATCAGCGGCAGATTCAGCGGTGCAGCGCACCCACGGCAATTCATAGACGCACTCCAGCAAAGTGTTGATCGAGCGCAGGATGGCTGGAATCGCGCGCTGACAAATTATTGACAGGCAACGGCCAGGCAATCGCCAGCCGAGGATCGTTCACCGACAAGCCGCCCTCGTGCTCCGGCGCGTAATCGGCGCTGTGCAGATAGAGCAATTCGGCGTCGTCGGTGAGCGTCTGAAAGCCATGAGCGAAACCGGCCGGAATCAACAGGCTGCGGCCATCGCCCGCCTTCAAGTGCTCGGCGTGCCAGTGCAAAAAGGTTTCCGACTCAGGACGCAGATCCACCGCAACATCCCAGACTTCACCGCGCAGGCACGTGATCAGTTTGGCTTCCGGGGCGTTGGCATTCTGATAATGCAGGCCACGCACACTGCCCTTCTCGCGGGTGCAGGAGTGGTTGATCTGGCGGATATGAAATTCATTGCCGAACGCACTCAGGCTGCCCTCGCAGAACAACCGGGCGAAGTGCCCGCGCTGATCTTCGAAACGTTTGTGCTGAACGCTGAACAGACCGGCCAATGGCAACGCTTTCAGGGAAAACTCGCTCACAGCGCGCCTCGGTACAGATTCAATTGGCCCAGAGTTACAGCGCGCATGTCATCGCCGTTCTGCCACGCCAGATGCCAGTCGAGGGTCTGGGCCAGGCATTGCTGCAAGGTCCAGCGCGCTTGCCAACCCAGCAATTGCCGCGCACGGCTGCTGTCCAGGCGCAGCAGGCCGGCTTCATGCAGTTCGCTTTTTTCGATACGCAAACCAGGTGCCTGCGGCCAGCGGCTGGCGAGCAATTCGACGACTTCGCCGACGCTGCACATGTCCGCCTCACCGGGGCCGAAGTTCCACGCGCCGGCATACTCCGGACCTCGCTCATAAAGGCCTGCGGCCAATTGCAGGTAACCCGCCAGCGGTTCAAGGGCGTGCTGCCATGGGCGCACGGCTTGCGGGTAACGCAGGGTCACCGGCTCGTCGGCACTCCAAGCTTTGAGCACGTCGGGAATCAGTCGCTCCGGGGCAAAGTCACCGCCGCCCAGCACATTGCCGGCGCGTGCGGTCGCCAGGGCCAAACCATGTTCGGCATGTTTGTCCGCCGGGAAGAACGACGCGGCGTACGACTGCGCGAGCAACTCGCAGCAGGCCTTGCTGCTGCTGTAAGGATCGTGTCCACCAAGGGCTTCGTCTTCGCGGTACGGCCACAGCCATTCCTTGTTGGCGTAGACCTTGTCGGTAGTGACCAGCACGCAGGCGCGCACGCCGCCGACCTGACGAATCGCTTCGAGCAGGTTCAGCGTACCCATGACATTGCTTGAATAGGTGCCGAGCGGATCGCGATAGCCCTCGCGCACCAAGGGCTGCGCCGCCAGATGCAGGACGATCTCCGGTTCGGTCTCGGCGATGATTTCCAGCAAGGCGCCGAGGTCACGCAGGTCGCCGCGTTGATCTTTGATGCCTTCGTGCACGCGCGCCAGTTCGAACAGGCTCGGTTCAGTCGACGGATCCAGGGAAAAACCGCTGACTTGCGCACCAAGGCTTTGCAGCCAAAGGGTCAGCCAACTGCCTTTGAATCCAGTGTGTCCGGTGACCAAGACGCGCTTGCCACGCCAGAACTCCGCACTCAGGCCCATTGCTTCCATGGGGCCTCCCCGCTCTGCCACAGCGCTTCGAGATGGTTCTTGTCGCGAAGGGTGTCCATCGGATGCCAGAAACCTTCGTGCTCGAAGGCTTTCAGTTGTTCGTCCTGAGCCAGACGGGCCAACGGCTCGGCTTCCCAGGTGGTGCTGTCATCGCTGATGTAGGGCAGCACTTTTGGCGACAGCACGAAGAAACCGCCATTGATCCAGCCACCGTCACCACGGGGTTTTTCAGTGAAACCCAGCACTTGGTCACCTTGACGTTCAAGCGCGCCGTAACGACCTGGCGGCTGCACCGCAGTGACGGTCGCCAGGCGGCCGTGAGCCTTGTGATAGTCGACCAGCTCAGCAATATTGATGTCGGACACGCCGTCGCCATAGGTGAAGCAGAACGCCTCTTCATCCTTGAGATAACGCGCGGCACGCAACAGGCGGCCACCGGTCATGGTTTCCTCGCCGGTGTCGATGAGGGTCACACTCCACGGCTCGCTGTAGTTCTGATGGACGTCCATGCGGTTGTTGCGCATGTCGAAAGTGACGTCGGATGTATGCAGGAAGTAGTTGGCGAAGAAGTCCTTGATCGCGTAGCCCTTGTAGCCCAGGCAAATGACGAAGTCGTGGATCCCGTGGGCGGAATACTGCTTCATGATGTGCCAGAGAATTGGCTTGCCGCCAATCTCGATCATCGGCTTGGGCTTGAGGTGCGACTCTTCACTGATGCGCGTGCCGAGGCCACCCGCCAAAATTACTGCCTTCATCGTCTCCCCTCTCGTACGTCACCGGGCTGCGCACTGCTTTTTTGAGCGTCGCAGGCCTTCTGGCCAAACCTTCTGCCGCTACGGGCGCAGGAGGAAACACCGCGAGCGCTCGTTTTATGGCGATTTGCGGGGCACTTGCAGGAAACGCGCCAGCTCGTAGCCGGGTTTTGGGAGATAGCTGATAGAGGCTCGATGGAAGTGGCAACAGAATGACGGACGGGCTGAGGGCGTGGAGGGGCAAGAGATCAAAAGCCAAAGCAAAAGATCGTCCGATCGCAGCCCGAGCCTTCGCCAATTCCAACAGTTGGATCGCGTGCGTCCAGCAAGAAATGGGTCGGCGGTCAGGCCGCCTTCGCGAGCAGGCTCGCTCCCACAAAAGCAAGTGCAAAAGCAAGTGCAAAAGCAAGTGCAAAAGCAAGTGCAAAAGCAAAGCAAAGCAAATCAAATCAAAGCAGCGCAGCTGCCCGCGGCGAAGCCGCCCCACTCAACAATGAGCGCAAGCTCGAGTACCGCTTTTGATCTTGATCCACTGGCGACGTCGGAAGGCTGAGTGGAGGGATTGATCCGGGCGTGGGAGCGTAGCGACCGTTCGACGAAGTCGAACACAGCGGAAGGAGGTGCTGCGAAGCAAACCGGAGCCGCTGCGCCCGGATCAGTCCCGCAGCGAAGGAACCCGAGCCTGCGAGGGCCGAACGTAGGAGCAAGCCTTTTGGGTTACCTTTTTGGCGTTTGAAAAAGGTGACCCGCCGTAAGGGCGGAACCGTAATCAGCAACACCCGCAGAAACGGATCTACACCCAAAACCCCCAACAGCCTGGTCGGCCCAAAGGCCGCCAAGGCCGCCAAGGCCCCAAAAAAAAGGCAACCCCAAAAAGCCGCCTATATAAACGATCAATCCGCCAGCCAGCCATTCTCCCAATACCGCAGATTGTCACCACGCAACACATAATCGCGCATGACCACCTCGTGCAGCTCGTCACCCATGCGATAACTGGCGTCAGGGTCGGCCAGATGCATGCGAATCGCCTGCAGCCACTCATCAGTGCTGTTGGTCTTCACCCGCGTGCACGGCAGATAGCCCTGATAGGCTTCGGTGTCAGTGCAGATGACCGGGTAACCGCAGGCGCCGTATTCCAGCAAACGCAGATTGCTCTTGCAGTCATTGAAAATGTGAAACTCCAGCGGTGCCAGGGCCAGGTCGAGGTTCAGACTGGCCAGCTTGGCCGGATAGACGTCCAGAGGAATCACACCGTGGAACTCGTGCATGTACGGACGCAGGTCATCCGGGCACATGCCAAAGAATACCCAGTCGACTTCGTTGGCCAGCTCACGCACGACATCAGCAATCACCGCCAGATCGCCATGGTGGCTGGTGCCTCCGCCCCAACCCACGCGAGGTTTTTTCGAGGTGCGGCGCTGCCCCCGCAAACCGGTCCAGAGGTTTTGCGCGAGCATGTTGGGGACTACGCGAATGTCGTGGTGCATGTCCGACAGCGCATTGGCCAGTGGTTGAGTCGACACCACCACGCGGTCGCACAGGCTGATCGCCTGGCGCACCATCCGTTCCATTTCCTGCTTGCTGGGCATGTTGCGGATATGCGCATTGCGATGCGGAACATCAATCACATAGTCATCCAGCTCGAAGATGCGCCGGGCATGGCAGAACTTTTTCAGCGGCGGGATTTCATCGATCGCGCCCTGGGAATAGCGCCCTTGCAGGACGATGACATCCGGCGACTGACGCTCGATTTCAATGATCGACGGCAAGCCGTAACGAATACACCCTTCGGCCCGGTTCGCCGCTTCCAGCTCTATCAGCGGCTGACTCATGCGGTAATGGCCAATCGCTGAGGCATTGATCGGCACAGCGAGTACGTTGGGCAATTGCGGCCTGGAGAAAGCAGTCCACCCCGTACGCAGGCCCGGCTCAAGGCTGAAACTCGTCGCGCCGACGCCCTGCAAGGACAGGTTGACATTGAAGGCCGGATCGCGGGCAATGCGCGGCAGCCAGCGCTTGTAGAAGATCTCCTGCTCGTGCACATGTTGCTGGCCTTGCTCAGCTGTCGACTCGACAGTCGGGCGCACGCCCTGAGCCAGCAAGGCATAAGGCGTCCACACTACCAGGTAGCCTTCCTGGCCGATGCGCAGGCACAGATCCACCACGTTCAGCGCCTGCTTCAAATCCTCTTCATCAAGCCCTGCCACCGCCTCGAAAACCGTCTTGCGTACCATCAGGCAATCACCGCCGACCGCACTCAGATCGTGGGCGGCCTGGAGCCGGAACATATAACCGTCCGACTGCAGCGACTGTCCATAAAATGGCAGCCCGACCGCGCCCTGCATCCCCAGAATCATGCCGGCATGCAGCACATAACCATCCGGGTTGAACAACTTGGCGCCGACCACGCCGACTTCCGGGCGCTGCGCATGATTGAGCAGTTCGTCCAGCCAGTCGGCGTGGGTAATCACCGCAAAGGTATTGAGCAGCAGCACATATTCGCCACGAGCCTTGGTCACGGCAAAATTGTGCAGGGCAGCCATGTTGTCCGGCTGCGGGTACGTCAGCACGCGGATCCGGTCGCCACCCAATTGCGCGATGCCGTCCAGCCATGCTCTGGCCTCAGCGGTTTCGCTGCCGTTGTCGACCAGCAGCAGTTCGTATTCGGCGTAGGCAGTTTTTTCCAGCACGGTCTCGACACACCGCTGCAAGGCAGCGGTCTGATCCCGGGTGACGATGATGATCGACACAAGCGGACGGCGCGCGTGCCGATAGTCGACACGATTGAGCAATTGGCAACTGCCACGGCGGATTTCATGGGCAACGCCAATGCGTTGCAGATGCGCTTCGAGCACACGAGGGTTCTGTTCGATGACGCCTGGCTCGGCCAACCACCGCGACAGATCGAATGGCGACTCCAGCAGAACTTCGGCGACATGCCCGATCACTTGGGTGCCGTCGCTTTCGACCATGCGCCACAGCATGTCGTGAGGAGCCAGTTCGGTGAACGTCGTGTCAAAACCACCCAGCGCCAGAAAGCGTTCGCGCTTGAACGCCAAGGCGCGCCCGACATACGGGTAGCTGCGCATCAGATCAAGGTTGAAATCGGGTTTGAAGGCGGGTTCCACGGACTCACCATCGCGCAGACCGCCTTCATCGCTGTACACGCAACCGAGCGACGGCGAGTGCGCAATCCGGTCAGCCATGACCAGCAAGGCCGGCACCATCAGCCGGTCACCGGCCTGCAACAGGTAAAACCAGTCGGCGCCCTCCAGTTGGGGCAACAACGCGTTGATCTGACCCAGCCCGTCACCTTCCAGTGGCATGTGGAATACGCGGCCATCCAGCGTCGCCTCGTTACAGGAAGCGGACAGCACCAGAATCAGTTCAGGGGCATAGTCCTGCCGAGCAAGCGCCTCAAGCGTGCGCTCGACTCCATCGCGACTGCCCTGGGCATCAATGACGATCGGCACTATTCGCGGCTGTTGTGGCCAGGCGGCCAGAGTTTCCGGCAGTAACTTGCGCTGCCCTTCAGTGAGACTGCGGCACTGCAGCCAGTGCGCGTAGAGTTCGGCGAAGCTCCAGCTATCGATGCCGACGCACCACTCCTGGCGACTCTGCTTGGTACCCAGCGTTCGGCTCAGGGGCAGCTCTTCCCAGACGCGCGGCATTACGTCAGCCTTGGTCAGCGGGACATAGCGCACCCAACCCGGCGCTGGCGCCGACTCGCCGCTGCGCGCCTTGAGCATTTGCAGAATCCACTCGCGCTCGACCTCGACCGCGTCTTTCATCGGCTGCTGAGCACTCAAGCGCTCCGGATACAGCCGCTCGGCACTGAGCACGGTGTTCGACATCGCCAGATTGCCGCGCCGCAGCAGGCATACGTACAAGGCGAAATCCAGGGTGGCGACAAAGCAGTGGCCGTCCTGAGTCAGCGCCGGCAACAAGTCGACGAGGTCCGAACGACGAAACAAGGCGCTGGAGAAACCGCCCAGCACATTGACCGGAAATTTTTCGAAGATGCCCAGCAGGTCGTCACCCTTGAACAGACCGCTGGCCGGTGACAACGAAGTGTTTTCCAGGCGCGCCGGCAGAATGATGTCGTCGGCGTCCCAGAATAACCGCTGAGCCAGCACCAGGCTGACTTCCTCACGCAACATCTCGTGCGCCTGCTGCTCGATGCAGGCGGCATAGAGATGATCGTCGTCACACATGAACTTGACGAATTCACCCTGCGCCTGATCAAGGCACGCCTTGAGATTGCCGACCATGCCCAATGTGCGCGGGTTGCGCACATAGCGCACGGCAACACCCGAGCGCTCGGCCACAGCGCTGACAATCCCTTCGATCTCATGACCACGACTGTCGTCGCAGACAATGATCTCAAGAGGCGCGTATGTCTGGCTGACGGCGCTGTTCAATGCCCGCTCGAAAAAGCGCGGATTGAACGCAGGGATGGCAATGCTGACGAGGGGGAGTGAATTCACGGCGGGCTCACAGGCGGTACGAGCCCGCTCGCAAAAACGAGCCCTTGATACCGCAAAAAATCATTAACAGAGGGACAACGTTGGCGGGCGCGCACGCGCCCGCCAATCATCAGATCTTGTTGAACAGCCCCAACTGACTGATCTTGCTGAACGCCAGTTGCGCGGCTTGCAGCATGGTCTGTTGCAGGGTCAGACGGGTCATGACTTCAGCCGGATCGGAATCACGAATCGAACCCTGGGTCGTGCTGTTCGCCGTGGTCAGGCTGTCATTGGTGATGGTCTGCATGTCCAGCGCCTGGCCGCGGGCACCAATGGTGGTGACTGCGGTGCCGATCTGGTTGGAAGCGGCATCGATGTTGCCGAGGCCTGCCTCCATCGCGCCCTGCAATTTCTGCTTGGCAACCGGGTCACCGTCGACTGGCGTATTCAGCGCGGTGATCATCTGGCCCAGGGTGTCGAGCACGTTCTGGGTCTGATGATTGTTCGGCTGGATCGAGAACTGATCACCAGCGGCCGGCGCGCTGCCCAGGGCGAAAGTCACACCGGCAGCGGTGGCGTTACCGCCGGCAACCGTGCCCGAGGAAACCGGCTTGCTGTCGGCCGTCACCGGCGCGGCATACAGATCGAAATCGGTGGCGCTGGTGAACTTGAGCACTGCGCCGCCCTGCGGGAACGCTGCGGTGTAGGCTGCCTGATCGGTGATGGTCGAACCGGTGATCACGCTGGTCGACGGGTTACCCGGATTACGCGTGGTGGTGAACGAGTCCGGCGAGGCCGACAGCTGAAAACTGTGCCCTGCGATAACGGCGTCCGGATTGGTATCGCCAGCCTTCAGGTTGACGTTCAGCTTGAGGTCGACACCACGGAAGCTGACAGTCTGGTTGGCGCCGGTGCTGTTGCTGATCAGGCCATTCTGGCTGGCCTCGGCAGTCACATCGTTACCCAAGGCATCGGTGATTTTCAGCTGGGTGCTGCTGACGAAATCGATGGTATACGGCTGCCCGGCGGTGAACTTGGCGTCGTAGGTGGCGGCAGTGCCGACGGTGCCGTTGGACAGCACGACACGGCCGTCATCCACAGCTGGCGCAGTCATTTTGGTGTTGGTGCGGCCGGTGTTGATGGTCTGCTGGAACGCGTCCCAACCGGTGGTGTTGGTACCCACGGTCATGCCGTCGCCGATGCCCAGATCGATGGTGGTCTGGTCGCCGTTGTAGCTGAACGTGCCGTCAGAATTCTTGGAATACGGCGCGGTATCGGTTTTCGAACCGGAGAACAGGTAGTTGCCGTTGGCATCCTTGGCGTTCATCAGGCCCAGCACTTGCTGTTGGATCTCACCCAGTTCCGAGGCGTATGCCTGGCGGTCCTTGTCGGTGATGGTGCCGTTGTTCGCGGCCAAGGCCAGCTCTTTGGCTCGCGCCAACGCCGTGGTGATCGAATCCAGAGTGGACTCCTGCACGGTCAAGGCGCTTTTAGTGGTGTTGACGTTGGTCTTGTACTGATCGAGCATCGCCGCCTGCTGGCCCAGCTGCAGCAAGCGCCCGGCACCGATCGGATCATCGGCGGCGGTGTTGATGCGCTGCAGGCTGCTCGCCTCGCTCGCGGTGGCAACGGCCTTGTTGAAGTTACGCTGATAATCCGAAGCTTGCGTTCCGTAATACTGGGCGGTGGAAATGCGCATGAATTACGACTCCTTAAAGGCTGTTGATCAGCGTGGCGAAAGTTTCCTGCGCAGCTTTGATGATCTGCGAAGACGCTGTGTAGTACTGCTGGTACTTGACCAGGTTGCCGGTTTCTTCGTCCAGGTTGACCCCGGAAAGCGAATCGCGGGCACCCTTGGCGTTCTCCAGAATCGCCGTGGTCGCGGCGCTGTCGGACTTGCCTTGGGCGGTCTTGGTACCGACGTTGGTCACCAGGGTGTTGTAGGCGTCGGTCAGGCTGATGCCCTTGCTCGCCGAACCGGTGTCCACGGTCTGTTTGGTTTGCAACGCGACCAGTGCCTGGGCGTTGCGGTTGTCCGAAGACGCCGCACCGGTCAGGTTCATGGTGAAGGTCTCGCCGGTTTTCGGCGTGCCGCCCACGGTGGTCTGCACGGTGAAGGTCTTCTGCACGTTCGGCGTGACGGTAGTGTCCATCACCGGGTTGCCGCTGGCATCGACGATGCCGACTTTCAAATTCAGCGTGTTCGACTGGCCAGGCACGATGGTGCCGGTGCCGATGGTCGCGCCCTTGGCGTCGACCAGGTTGTACGACTGGCTGCCACCGCTGGCTGCACCGAATACCAGTTTGACCGGCGTTGAATTCTTCAGCGCCGCCTGCATGTCAGCCTGGGCGGTCGGGTTGTAGATGTCGATCTTGTCGCTGAGCGTCGGCTGAGTGTACGTGCCCAGACCGTTGGCGCTGGCGACGCCGGTCAGCGGACCTGCCGCAGCGATTTTCTTCGGATCACTGAGCACGGTCTGAATGCTCGCCGCCGCGTTGCGGGTCGGCGTGATTTTGAACGAGTCACCCGCGCTCAGCGCGCCGCCATTCAAGGCCAGGGTGAAACCGTCGATCACTGGCGGCGGATTGGTCGTGGTGCTGAATGCGCCCAGATCGGTGCCGTCGGAACGTTTGACGGTGTAATCGGTAGCGCTGGTGAAGGTCACCTGATAATCGCTGGTGGTCAGCTTGCCGGTGTCCTTGATGGTCACATCGAGGTTGCCCGAACCGGCGCTGTTGCCATCCTTCGCAATGCTGCGCTGACTGATCAGGGCGGCACTGTTGATGTTGTTGAAAATCGCCGCGCCGAAGTCACCGTTCTTGTCGATGCCCTGGGCTTGCTGGCTGTTGATCTGATCGGCAATCACCAGGGCCACGCGACCGAGCTCGTTGAGCGATGGGTCGAGGACTTCCTTGCGATAGGTCAGCAGACCGCCGATTTCGCCACCGCTGATCACCGAAGTGATGTCGATGGTGCTCGAACCGCGATCCATCTGGATCGACATGCGCGACGGGTCGGTCTTGCTCGCGACCATGCTCAGGCTGTTGGTGGTGTTGCCGATGACCAGCGGCTGGCCGCTGCCGACATAAATGTCGAAGCTGGTGCCGCGCTCGACGACTTGCGCACCGGTCAGCTCGGAGAGTTGACGCACGGCTTCGTTACGGCTGTCGAGCAGGTCGTTCGGCGCCCCGCCACTGGTGGAGATTTCGCCGATCTTCTGATTGAGATTGGCAATCGCCGTGGCGAGCTTGTTCACCTGGGCAGTCATGTCGCCGAGGCTGCCGTTGATCGTGGTGTTCTGATCGTTGAGCTGCTTGGCCAGGGTATTGAAACGGCTGGTCAGCGCCTGTGCACCGGTCAGCACCGACTGACGCGAAGTGTCATCGGTGGCCGACGTCGATACGCCCTGCATCGAGGTGAAGAATTTCTGCAGTACACCGGTCAGGCCAGTGTTGGTGTCCGACAGCATCGCGTCCAGCGGCGTCGCCTGCTTGAGGAAGGCAGCCGATTCGCTGTCCAGCGACGTCGCGGTGTGCAGCTGCGATTCCAGGTACGAGTTGTACACCCGGCGCACGTCGGCCAGGGTCGTGCCCGTACCGATGAAAACGCTGCCGTACTGCTGCGAGGACTTGGTGCCCTGCACGGTTTGCTGACGTGAATAACCGGCGGTGTCGACGTTGGCAATGTTGTTGCCTGTCGTAGCCAGAGAGGACTGGCTGGCCGACAGTCCCGACATCCCGATATTGAGCAAACTCATGGTTCAGACCTTATTACCTGGTGCCTTATAAAGGCGTGGTGGAGACACCCGCCGCAGCGTAGTTTTCAAAACTGTTCATCTGCTTGGCAATTTGCGAAATCTTCGTCGCGTAGTTCGGGTCGGTGGCGTAACCGGCCTTCTGCAACTCGCGTACAAACTGTTCTGGGTTATCGGCCGACTTCAGCACTTCTTGATAGCGATTGTTGCTCTGCAGCAACGTCACCAGATCGTGGAAGCTGTCCTTGTACGAGGCGTAGGAACGGAACTCGGCCGTCTCCTTGGCCATCGCGCCATTGCGGAACTCGCTGGTGATCGCGCGGGCCGAATCGCCCTTCCAGTTACTGCTCGCCTTGATGCCGAACAGGTTGTGGCTGCTGCTGCCATCCTGAGCGCGCATGACCGATTTGCCCCAACCGGTTTCCAGTGCCGCTTGCGCCACCAGATAACGCGGATCGACGCCGATGCGGTCGGCGGCTTCCTTGGCCATCGGCAGCATGGTATTGACGAATTCGTCGGCAGAACTGAAGGCTTTCTTCGCCGGTGCCAGCGGAATCTGCGCCATGGCGCGGCCGTAGACCTGCATCTGCCCGCCAGCGGCTTTCTGCTCTTCAGCACGGGCCAGCCAGTCACCGTTGTACAAGGCGCCTGAGCCTGTGACGGCGGTGGTCGCAGCCCGTTGTGGCAAGGCGTTGGTCGCTGCTGCTGCAGTGGCCACGCTCGGCGCCGACGGCACCAGACCGGCGAGCAAGCGATCGGCCAGTTTCGGCGGCAATGCCAGACGCCGCTGGTTGATCAGCGCCATGTCGTTGCGATGGGAAGTATCGGTGTTGTTCGGAGCATGCACCGAGCGCGATGCCCACAACGGACGCTCGCCGTTGACGCGGGACAGCGGACCGGTGGCGACGGTGCCAGCGGCAATCGGCGTCGGCACGGCGGCGGCCTTGGCCAGCGCTTCCTGCTGCTTGGCGGCGGACGCGGCGGCAGCCTCGCCCGGCGCCATCGGCTTGTTCTTGGACATCTGGCGGATCAGCACGTCGGCCAGGCCGATACCACCGCCCTCGCGGGACATCGAAACCGCCAGCTGCTGGTCGTACATTTCCTGATACTGCTTGGCCGCCGGCGTGTTCAGCGGGTTGTCCTGACCAAGCGCTTCGGTGGCCGAGCGCATCGACTTGAGCATTTCGCCGAGGAACAGCGACTCGAATTCCTGCGCAACCTTGCGCATGTTTTCGTCGCTGTTCTTGTCGCCGACCTTGAGCTGGTTCAGACGATTGAGGTCGGAGTAGGACCCCGAATCGCTGCTGCTGACCAGACCGCTTTTGCGCATATCCATGGTGGCTGGCCTCAGATCACGATCAGGTCGGCTTGCAATGCGCCGGCCTGCTTCAGAGCTTCGAGAATCGCCATCAGGTCACCCGGTGCTGCGCCGACCTGGTTCACCGCACGGACGATCTCGTCGAGGGTGGTGCCCGGGCCGAACTTGAACATCGGTTTGGCTTCCTGTTCGGCATTCACTCGCGAGCGCGGTACGACGGCGGTCTGGCCGTTGGATAGCGGGCCAGGCTGGCTGACGATCGGGTCTTCGGTGATGGTCACGGTCAGGCTGCCGTGGGTAACGGCGGCTGGCGACACTTTCACGTTCTGGCCGATGACGATGGTGCCGGTGCGCGAGTTGATGATGACTTTCGCCACCGCCTGACCCGGATCGATTTCGAGGTTTTCCAGAATCGACAGGTAGTCGACGCGCTGGCTCGGATCCAGTGGCGCAGTGACGCGCACCGATCCGCCGTCGATGGCTTGGGCGACGCCAGGGCCGAGCATGTCGTTGACCTTGTCGACGATGCGCTTGGCGGTGGTGAAGTCGGAACGGTTGAGGTTCAGCGTCAGGCTGTTGCCCTGGTTGAAACCGCTCGGCACCGCACGTTCCACCGAGGCACCGCCAGGGATGCGACCGGCCGACGGAACGTTGACGGTGATCTTCGAACCATCGCGGCCTTCAGCGTCGAAACCGCCAACCACGAGGTTGCCCTGAGCGATCGCATAGACGTTGCCGTCGATACCCTTGAGCGGCGTCAACAGCAAGGTGCCGCCGCGCAGGCTCTTGGAGTTACCGATCGAGGACACGGTGATGTCGACCTGCTGACCTGGCTTGGCAAACGCTGGCAGATCGGCACTCACCGACACCGCCGCGACGTTCTTCAACTGCACGTTGCCCGATCCCGGCGGTACCTTGATGCCGAACTGCGAGAGCATGTTGTTGAAGGTCTGCAGGGTGAACGGAGTCTGCGTCGTCTGGTCACCGGTGCCGTTAAGCCCGACCACCAGGCCGTAACCGATCAACTGGTTGGAGCGCACGCCGGAAATGCTGGCGATGTCTTTCAGCCGCTCGGCGTGTGCGGTGAACGCCGCAGACATCAACAACGCGGCCACCATAAGGCTTTTCAGATTCAACGTAGCCACCTAGAAAGGGAACAGCGGGCTGAGGAAGAAACGGTCGAACCAGCCTGGCTGACTCGTATCGGCAAACGCGCCGGTACCCGAGTAGGTGATGCGCGCATCGGCGACACGGGTCGACGACACGGTGTTGTCGGTCGCGATGTCATCAGCGCGGACCATACCGGCGATGCGCACCAGTTCGTCACCGGTGTTGAGCGTCAGCCACTTCTCGCCACGCACGGCGATGATGCCGTTGGGCAGCACGTCGGCCACGGTCACGGTGATCGAACCGGTCAGGCTGTTGCTCTGCCCGGACTTGGCGTCGCCCTTGGTCGAACGGTCGGCGCTGTAGCCGGCGTTGAGGCTCAGGTCACCGCCACCAATCGGGTTGTTGGTGGTCAGGCTGGAGCCGAACAACGAGGTCAGACCGATCGAGTTATCGCTGTTCTTGTCCATCTGCGAGTTGGCGTTCTTGCTCGCCTGGGTGCGCTCGTTCAGGGTGATGGTGATGATGTCACCGACCCGGAACGCCTTGCGGTCGCTGTACAGGTTCTGCTCGAAGCCGGCCTGATAGATCGAGCCGTTGTTGGCAGCCGCCGGCAACGGTGTGCGCGGCAACACCGGGGCGTAGTAAGGGTCATTGGGCTTGGGCGTCGGGGCGACGCAGCCCGCGAGCGAGACGACCCCACTCAATGCCAGAACAGATACAAAGCGCTTCATGACCCTACCTCACGGTGTTGCTGGCGACCTCAGGCCGCCCCAAAGACTGGATTACAGATTCTGCGTTACGAACGAGAGCATCTGGTCGGCGGTGGAGATCACCTTGGAGTTCATCTCGTAGGCGCGTTGAGTGGTGATCATGTTGACCATCTCTTCAACGGTGCTGACGTTCGAGGTTTCCAGGGTGTTCTGCAGCGTGGTACCGAAACCGTTCAGGCCCGGAGTGCCGATCTGCGGCGCGCCGGAAGCAGCGGTTTCCAGGAACAGGTTGTTGCCCACTGCTTGCAGACCGGCCGGGTTGATGAAGTCGGCGGTCTGCAGGTTGCCGATCACTTGCGAGGCCGGGTTGCCGGCGATGGTGATCGACACGGTGCCGTCACGGCCAACAGTGAAGGTCTGCGCATCGTTCGGGATGATGATCGCCGGTTCCAGCGCGAAACCGCTGGCGTTGACGATCTGGCCATTGGAGTCGAGGTGGAAAGTACCGTCACGGGTGTAGGACGTGGTGCCGTCCGGCTGCAGGATCTGGAAGAAACCGCGACCGTCGATGGCCATGTCCAGCGGCTGCTCGGTGGTTTGCAGGCTGCCGGCGGTGAAGTTTTTCTGGGTACCGACAATGCGCACACCGGTACCCACTTGCAGACCCGACGGCAGTTCGCTGTCCTGGGTCGACTGGGCGCCTGGCTGACGCTTGATCTGATAGAGCAAGTCCTGGAACTCGGCACGGTCACGTTTGAAACCCGTGGTCGAAACGTTCGCCAGGTTGTTGGAAATGGTGGTCAGGTTGGTGTCCTGGGCGGACAGACCGGTTTTGGCAACCCATAGAGCCGGAAGCATTCGATTCTCCTCGTGCGCCTGTTTTACGGCGCGACGTTCTGATAATTAGCTGATCTGCAAGACCCGAGCCATGGCCTGGTCGTCGTCTTTGGCGGTGTTCATCATCTTGACGTGCAACTCGAACTGCTTGGCCAGGGCCAGCACCGAAGTCATTTCTTCCACGGCATTGACGTTGCTCGACTCAAGGAAACCCGAGACCAGTTTGACGTTGGCGTCGGCTTGCGCCGGCTGGCCGTCCTTGGTGTAAATCGAACCGTCGAGGCCTTTGTTCATGTTCTTGATGTCCGGGTTGACCAGCTTGATCCGGTCGACTTCGGCCATGACGCGCGGACCTTCGCCCATTGCGCGAATGCTGATGGTGCCGTCTTCACCGACTTCGACCTGCTGCTCGGGCGGCACGGCGATCGGGCCGCCATTACCGATCACCGGCATGCCGTTGCCGGCGCGCAGTACTCCGAGGGCATCGATGTTGAGGCTGCCGGTACGCACGTAGCTTTCACCACCGCTGGGGTTTTGCACGGCGATGAAACCGTTGCCGGATACCGCGACGTCGAGTTCACGACCGGTCTGCACCAGCGAGCCCGGCGTGAAGTCGGTGGCAGGACGTTCGCTCATGGCAAACGCGCGCGCCGGAAAGCTGTCACCGAATACCGGCATCGAACGCGCCTGCTCGAGGTCGCGCTGGAAGCCGTTGGTGGAAATGTTCGCCAGGTTGTTGGCATGC
Organism: Pseudomonas sp. FP1762; assembly: GCF_030687105.1. Taxonomy (NCBI): domain Bacteria; kingdom Pseudomonadati; phylum Pseudomonadota; class Gammaproteobacteria; order Pseudomonadales; family Pseudomonadaceae; genus Pseudomonas; species Pseudomonas sp. FP1762. The sequence goes on along the minus strand of NZ_CP117458.1, from coordinate 1,637,492 downwards.
GCCCGCTGCGCCAGTGCGTTCTGGCTGGCGCCGGTCATTGCCACATAAAGGTACTTGTCCACAGTGTTTCCTCTGCATGCCGGACGTTTGCCGCCCACCGCTGTACTGCTCAGCCATAAGCAATTTGCAGACCAACTTTTTATTGGCGGGCGAAGGCCCGGTAAACAGGGGACTTGGGGGGATCGGAGGGGGAATCTGAAATGGGTCGAAGACGAAAAACCGGCGGTGTCATGCCGGTTAGTGGCAATCCTGAGTTCGGCGGGGATGGCGATCCTGTGGCGAGGGGATTTATCCCCGTTCGGCTGCGCAGCAGTCGCCAAGCCTGCAAATGAGGTCGCAGTGAAGGAAAAGCGGGGCCGCTGCGCAGCCCATCGGGGATAAATCCCCTCGCCACAAAGGCTCTATTTAGCTTTCGGAGGTTTTGCCAACCTCATACTCACGCAACTTGTTGGCAATCGTCGTGTGCGACACACCGAGTCGCTTGCCCAACTGCCGACTGCTTGGATGCTCGGAATACAGCCGTTCCAGCACCGCTTTCTCGAAGCGCCCGACGATCTCGTCCAGACTGCCGTCGAGGGAAAAATCGCCAAGCGGCTGACGCACGCCGTAATCCGGCAGGCGAATATGTTCGGCCTTGACCGTGCCGCCGTCGCACAGGGAAACCGCCTGGAACAGCACGTTCTCCAGTTGCCGCACATTGCCCGGCCAGTGGTAATGGCTGAGGCGATCCATCGCCGCCGGGGCCAGTTTCGGCAGCGGACAGCCGATCTGCCGACTGGCCTGGTCGAGAAAGTGTTCAACCAGCGGCGTCAGGCCGTCGAGGCACTCGCGCAGCGGCGGGATGTGCAGCGACAGCACGTTCAAGCGGTGATAGAGATCCTGGCGAAACTCGCCGCGCGCGCACAATTCGGACAAGTCCACCTGCGTCGCGCAGATCACCCGCACGTCCAGATACACCTCTTCATCACTGCCGACGCGACGGAAGCAACCGTCCTGAAGAAAGCGCAGCAATTTGACCTGCAAACGCGGACTCATCTCGCCGACGCCATCGAGAAACAGCGTGCCGCCAGCGGTCAATTCGAGCAGGCCAAGCTTGCCTTCGGCCCGCGCACCTTCGAAGGCGCCGGGGCCGTAGCCGAACAACTCGGTCTCGGCCATCGACTCCGGCAGTCCGGCGCAGTTGAGCGCCATCAACGGTGACTGTCCGCGCGGGCTGGCGAGGTGGCAGGCGCGCGCCAGCAATTCCTTGCCGGTACCGGTTTCGCCTTCTATTAATAGCGGCGCATCCAGCGGCGCCATGCGCCGCGCTTCGCGGACCACGGCGGCCATGACTTTCGAACTTTGAAAGATGCTGTCGAACCCGCGCAGCTCTTGCTTGCGCACATTGTAGATTCGCTCGCCGACCCGATCGGCGCGGTGCAGGGTCAGTACGGCGCCGGCCATGGCCTCGCTGTCGTCGTGTTCCGATTGCAGCGGCGCGATGTCGGCGAGAAAGATGTCGCCCTTGACCTTGACCCGCATGCCGTTGATCCGCGATTTGTTGGCGCGCACCAATTCCGGCAAATCGAAATCCTCGGCGTAGCGCGACAGCGGAATCCCCGGCACCTCATCGACGCGCACCCCGAGCAACTGCGCCGCCGCGCGATTGGCCGCAACGATCGAACCGCCCATGTCGATCGACAGCACCGGAAATTCCAGCGCGCCGAGCAACGCATTCAGTTCCATGTGCCGGCGCTCGCTGGGCATCAGCCCGACGCGTTTGACCCCGAACACCCCGCCGATCGCCTCGAACTTGGGGCGCAACGCCTGGAACTGGATGTTGATCAGGTTCGGGCAGTGCAGGTAGATCGCATTGCCATGCTCACCACCCACCTCGCCGCGTGCGACGTTGATCCCGTACGCCACCAGCAGATTGAGGATGTCACGCAAGATGCCGATGCGATTCTGGCAGTGGACTTTGATGCGCATAGAAAAAGGTCCGACAGGTTTGAAAGATAAACACATGTCCTTGTGGGAGCGAGCCTGCTCGCGAAGGCGCCAGCACATCCAGTATCGATGTGTCAGACAGACCGCTTTCGCGAGCAGGCTCGCTCCCACAGGGTTCTCTGGCGCGCCCGGGGCAGATGTTTCTGTCGAGGCACGCAGATAGTTGTCAAGATTATGTGACAGCCCCGACCCTTTTCAAACCCGCCAATCACCGTAAATGCGCATTACCCGACAAAGCGTAACGATAACTTTACGAAATACGCAGAATTTTCCTACGCACACACCGGTCAACATGCTGCACGCCCTGTCACTCTCGGGTATTCCTTTAGCCATCGCTGGACATAACAAAAACGAATTTCCTAGCAGGAGAGCAGCATGAAGCAGACGCAATACGTGGCTCGCGAGCCCGATGCGCAAGGTTTTATCGACTACCCCGCCGAAGAACATGCGGTGTGGAACACGCTGATCACTCGCCAGTTGAAGGTGATTGAAGGTCGCGCGTGCCAGGAATATCTGGACGGTATCGAAAAACTCGGTCTGCCCCACGACCGCATCCCGCAACTGGCCGAGATCAACAAAGTCCTCGGCGAGACCACCGGCTGGCAGGTTGCCCGGGTGCCGGCGCTGATTCCTTTCCAGACGTTTTTCGAGTTGCTTGCCAGCAAGCAATTCCCCGTCGCCACCTTCATACGTACCCGCGAAGAACTCGACTATCTGCAAGAGCCGGACATCTTTCACGAGATCTTCGGCCACTGCCCGCTACTGACCAACCCCTACTTCGCTGAGTTCACTCACACCTATGGCAAGCTCGGCCTGCAGGCGACCAAGGAAGAGCGCGTGTATCTGGCCCGGTTGTACTGGATGACCATCGAATTCGGCCTGGTCGACACCCCGCACGGCAAGCGCATCTACGGCGGCGGGATTCTGTCTTCGCCGAAAGAAACCGTTTACTGCCTGTCGGACGAGCCTGAGCATCAGCTCTTCGATCCGCTGGAAGCCATGCGCACGCCGTATCGCATCGACATTCTGCAACCGCTGTACTTCGTCCTGCCCAATCTCAAGCGCCTGTTCGACGTGGCCCATGAAGACATCATGGCCATGGTCCGTCAGGGCATGCAGCTGGGCTTGCACGCGCCGAAATTTCCGCCGAAACCCAAAGCCGCCTGAACCGCGACTTTTGCTGACAATTGCGTCTGTCCGTGGCCGCCACTTTGCTTTAGCGTGACGGCATTGGCGGCACACGCGCTTTAATAAAAAACACACTCGTTTTCAGGAATCCACCATGTCGACTTTGAACCAAGCCCACTGCGAAGCCTGCCGCGCCGATGCGCCACAAGTCAGCGACGAAGAACTGCCGATCCTGATCAAGCAGATCCCTGACTGGAACATCGAAGTGCGTGACAGCATCATGCAGCTGGAAAAAGTTTTCCTGTTCAAGAACTTCAAGCACGCGCTGGCGTTCACCAACGCCGTCGGCGAAATCTCCGAGGCCGAAGGTCACCACCCGGGCCTGCTGACCGAGTGGGGCAAAGTCACCGTGACCTGGTGGAGCCATTCGATCAAAGGCCTGCACCGCAACGACTTCATCATGGCTGCGCGCACTGACGAAGTAGCGAAGACCGCAGAAGGACGCAAGTGATGCACTTCGACGCCATCGGCCGGGTTCCCGGCGACCCGATTCTCGGTTTGATGGAGGCCTATGCGCAGGATGCCAATCCGCGCAAGTTCGACCTTGGCGTTGGCGTCTACAAGGATGCCCAGGGCCTGACGCCGATTCCCGAAGCGGTGAAAATCGCCGAAGCGCGACTGGTCGAAAGTCAGGACACCAAAACCTACATCGGTGGCCACGGCAACCCGCTGTTCGGCAAGGTCATCAATGAGCTGGTGCTCGGTGCCGACTCACAACTGATCACCGAACAACGCGCCGGCGCCACCCAGACCCCGGGCGGCACCGGCGCCCTGCGTCTGGCTGCCGACTTCATCGCGCAATGCCTGCCGGGCAAAGGCGTGTGGTTGAGCAACCCGACCTGGCCGATTCACGAAACCATTTTCGCCGCCGCCAAGGTCAAGGTCAGTCACTACCCTTATGTGGGCAGTGACAATCGCCTCGACGTCGAAGCGATGCTCGCCGTGCTCAAGGAAGTGCCGAAGGGCGACGTGGTGCTGCTGCATGCGTGCTGCCACAACCCGACCGGTTTCGACCTGAGCCATGACGACTGGAAGCGCGTGCTTGAAGTGGTGCGCAGCCGCGATCTGCTGCCGCTGATCGACTTTGCTTATCAGGGTTTTGGCGATGGCCTGGAGCAGGACGCGTGGTCGACCCGGTTGTTCGCGGCGCAAGTGCCGGAGCTGCTGATCACCAGTTCCTGCTCGAAGAACTTCGGCCTGTATCGCGACCGCACCGGGGCACTGATCGTCTGCGCGACCAGCGCCGACAAGCTCATCGACATCCGCAGCCAACTGGCCAACATCGCCCGCAATCTGTGGTCGACGCCGCCGGATCACGGCGCGGCGGTGGTCGCGACCATCCTCGCCGATCCAGAGCTGAAAGCGCGCTGGGCCGATGAAGTGGAAGCGATGCGTCTGCGGATCGCCCAGCTGCGCAGCGGTCTGGTCGAAGCGCTGGAACCCCACGGTTTGCGCGAGCGTTTCGCACACATCGGTGTGCAACGCGGGATGTTCTCCTACACCGGCCTGTCGCCGGAACAGGTGAAAACCCTGCGCGAGCGGCACAGCGTGTACATGGTCAGCTCCGGCCGCGCGAACGTCGCCGGCATCGACGCCACCCGCCTCGCATCGCTCGCCGACGCCATCGCCGACGCCTGTAAATAATCCCCCCCGCCCGACTGATCGTTCCCACGCTCTGCGTGGGAATGCCTCTTCGGACGCTCTGCGTCCGCTTTGGGACGCAGAGCGTCCCCGGCTGCATTCCCACGCGGAGCGTGGGAACGATCAAATGCAGGGTCTGGGGCCGCTTCGCAGCCCATCGGGGATAAATCCCCTCGCCACGAAAGCCCACTCCCACATTTGGTTTTTGTGGTCGCCTCCCCTCCCTGCGGCCATCTGTCGCATTAATTTGAATTAAAAGTCTGATTGTCATTTTTCCTGCTGTATCCTGCGCAGGCTTTGTAAAGCGCGGAGCACCTGATCTATCAACAGACTTAGCGAGGAGCGCACCCATGCACGAGATTCCCAATCTCCCCTTCCCAAGCCTGCACGTACCTGAGCAGACGACCCCGCAACACGCCGGCGCTGAAAAGCCCGAGCCGCAGGAAGCCGCTGACAGCCGCAAAGCCGACAGCGAAGAGTAAGACCCGCCGTACAGACCGTGTGGAAAGCGCTAACATGCGCTTTCCACACTGCCTGAAACCCGAGCCCGCCATGACCGACGAATTCTCCGAAAGCCAAGCTGCCGTGCTGATCGGCGCCACCGAGAAGATGATCGAGATCTGGAATCGCCTCTCGCCCGAGAAGCAAGCTGCCCTGCTCGAACGTTTCGGCAGCGAAGAAAACGCCCTCGCCGCCCTCGTCACCACGCAACTGGTCGCCCCGGCGAAATCGTGAAAGCGCCGCCCGGCAAATAGTTTTACTTTTCCCCGCCCCTGAACGGTTCACGCCGGTATCATGAGCAGCCTATCTAATCTGCTGCTCCCGTGGATCGTTACCCATGTCGTCTATATCCGAGCCCCAGCGTCCGCTGGCGGTTACGCTGCAAGTAGTCTCCATCGTCCTCTTCACCTTTATCGGTTACCTGAACATCGGCATCCCGCTCGCCGTGTTGCCGGGCTATGTCCACAGTGACCTTGGTTTCGGCGCCGTGATCGCCGGGCTGGTGATCAGCGTGCAATACCTCGCCACCCTGCTCAGCCGCCCGTATGCCGGCAAGATCATCGACAACCAGGGCAGCAAACGCGCAGTGATGATTGGCCTCGCTGGTTGCGGCTTGAGCGGTGTGTTCATGCTGATTTCCGCGTGGACGCCGAACCTGCCGCTGCTCAGTCTGATCAGCCTCTTAATTGGCCGTCTGGTGCTGGGCAGCGCGGAAAGCCTGGTCGGTTCCGGTTCGATTGGCTGGGGCATCGGCCGGGTCGGCGCGGCGAATACGGCGAAAGTGATTTCCTGGAACGGCATCGCCAGTTATGGCGCCCTGGCGATCGGCGCGCCGTTCGGTGTGTGGCTGGTAAGCAGGTTGGGGCTGTGGAGCATGGGCGTGAGCATCATCCTCCTCGCTTTGCTCGGTCTGGCGCTGGCATGGCCGAAGACCGCCGCGCCGATCGTCGCCGGTGAACGCCTGCCGTTCATGCATGTGCTGGGCAAAGTCTTCCCCCACGGCTGCGGGCTCGCGCTGGGTTCGATCGGCTTCGGCACCATCGCCACTTTCATCACCCTGTACTACGCGACCCAGCACTGGGACAACGCGGTGCTGTGCCTGAGCCTGTTCGGCGCCAGCTTCATCGGCGCGCGGCTGCTGTTCGGCAACCTGATCAACCGCCTCGGCGGCTTCCGCGTGGCGATTGCCTGCCTGTCGGTGGAAACGTTGGGTTTGTTGTTGCTGTGGATCGCGCCGGATGCGCATTGGGCACTGGCGGGCGCGGCGCTGAGCGGTTTCGGCTTCTCGCTGGTGTTCCCGGCGCTGGGCGTGGAAGCAGTGAATCTGGTGCCGGCCTCGAGCCGTGGCGCGGCGGTCGGTGCCTATTCACTGTTCATTGATTTGTCGCTGGGGATCACCGGGCCGCTGGCCGGGGCGATCGCAGCAGGATTCGGTTTTGCTTCGATCTTCCTGTTCGCAGCCTTCGCTGCGTTGAGCGGACTTGGCTTGAGTGTCTATCTGTATAGGCACACGGCAAAATACCGCGAGGCTTAAAAATCCACTTTGCCGCGCCCGGCCTTGATACTGCCGCGCTTGGTTTTCGACTCCAGCCGACGCTTCTTCGAGCCGAGGGTCGGCTTGGTCGGGCGGCGTTTCTTTTCCACTTTGGTGGCGCTGAGAATCAGCTCGACCAGCCGCTCCAGCGCATCGGCGCGGTTGGCTTCCTGGGTGCGATATTGCTGCGCCTTGATGATCAGCACGCCGTCGCTGGTGATACGGCTGTCACGCAGCGCCAGCAGGCGTTCCTTGTAGAACTCCGGCAATGACGAGTTGGGAATGTCGAAGCGCAAGTGCATGGCGCTGGAGACCTTGTTGACGTTCTGCCCACCGGCGCCCTGCGCGCGGATGGCGGTCAATTCGATCTCGGCATCCGGCAGATGCACGTTGTTGGAAATCACCAGCATGGAAAAGCGTCCGTAATCAGAGCGTGCAGGATAACCCGATTCACTCAACCTCTGTGGGAGCGAGCATGCTCGCGAAGGCGGTGTGTCAGTCGATGCAGATGTTTCTGATGGACCACTTTCGCGAGCAGGCTCGCTCCCACAGGGTTCGGTGTGATGTCAGATTTTTCCATTTCAAAACAACAAACCCGGCACTCTGGCCGGGTTTGTCGTTTCTGCCTGCGAGGTTATTTCGCGGTCGTAGCCACCACCGGCTGCACACTGCGCTTGTTCTTGATCAGGTAGCAGACCCACATGAACACCACCCACACCGGAATCGCGTATACCGAGATCTGAATCCCCGGGATCAGCAGCATCACGCCGAGGATGAACACCACGAACGCCAGGCAGACGAAGTTGCCGTACGGATACCACAGCGCCTTGAACAGCGGCGTCTGTCTGGTCTGGTTCATGTGCTGGCGGAATTTGAAGTGCGAGTAGCTGATCATCGCCCAGTTGATCACCAGCGTCGCAACCACCAGCGACATCAGCAGTTCCAGCGCGTGCTGCGGGATCAGGTAGTTGAGCAACACGGCAACCAGCGTCACTGCCGCCGAAGCCAGAATCGAACGCACCGGCACGCCGCGCTTGTCGATCTTCGCCAGAGCTTTCGGCGCGTCACCCTGCTCGGCCATCCCCAGCAGCATACGGCTGTTGCAGTAGGTGCCGCTGTTGTACACCGACAGCGCGGCGGTCAGCACGACGAAGTTGAGGATGTGCGCGGCGGTGTTGCTGCCGAGCATCGAGAACACTTGTACGAACGGGCTGCCGCTGTAGGAATCGCCCGAGGCGTTGAGCGTTTCCAGCAGGCTGTCCCAAGGAGTCAGCGACAGCAGGATCACCAGCGCGCCGATGTAAAAAATCAGGATGCGGTAGATCACCTGGTTGATCGCTTTCGGAATCACGGTTTTCGGCTTGTCGGCTTCAGCGGCGGTGAAACCGAGCATTTCCAGACCGCCGAAGGAGAACATGATGATCGCCATGGCCATCACCAGACCACTCACCCCATTGGGGAAGAAACCGCCGTGGGACCACAGGTTGCTCACCGAGGCTTGCGGGCCGCCGTGGCCGCTGACCAGCAAGTAGCTGCCCAGGGCGATCATGCCGACGATGGCCACGACCTTGATGATCGCAAACCAGAATTCGGCCTCACCGAAGACTTTGACGTTGGCCAGGTTGATCGCGTTGATCAGCACGAAGAATGCAGCAGCGGAGACCCAGGTCGGGATGTCGGGCGCCCAGTAATGGATGTACTTGCCGACCGCTGTCAGCTCGGACATGCCCACCAGAATGTACAGAATCCAGCAGTTCCAGCCCGAGAGGAAACCGGCGAAACCGCCCCAGTATTTGTGCGCGAAGTGGCTGAAGGAACCGGCCACCGGCTCTTCGACGATCATTTCGCCGAGCTGGCGCATGATCATGAAGGCGATGAAGCCGCAAATGGCGTAGCCGAGGATCATCGACGGGCCGGCGGATTTCAGTACCCCGGCAGAACCGAGGAACAATCCGGTACCGATCGCGCCACCGAGGGCGATCAGTTGAATATGGCGATTTTTCAGGCCGCGTTTAAGCTCGCCTGATTGCGAGGGTTGTCCACTCATGAAAAGGTCTCACGCAAGGTTTGATGATGTTCAGTAGACGTTGCTGCAAGGTTGCGATTTCAGGCAGCCCCGATCAAACCCCAGCGCAGGCACCAGGAGTTCAGCTCATTTACAACGGTCATGCGTCACCTGTTTGTTTTTATCTGTGACGAAATCGAACCCGGCACGCTTGTGGCGCGGCGGAGTGAACAAGGCGGATAGCCTCGAGATTTTTGCGATTACGCAGAGGGTCACAGTTAAAACGCGGCGCATTGTACACCGCTAACCCCCTGCTGCCAGACCCGCCTGATCAGCGTGTCGGTTGCCGGGATTGCGCGTGTCCGCCTCGACAGTGCCGAGCGGCTGCAAAATATGAGTCAGGCCTTTGCAGGCCATCGACTGGGACGAGGAAAAAACCGTCCCACGGGGAGAAGTGGAAATCAGTCGCGGCGTACATTGCGCCTCCTTCTTGTTATTCGCCTGCACGACAGGCATGGGGCGCATAACACCCTGCCTGAAAGCTGGAAACAAGCGCGCCAGAGCCTTGCGCGGCAGCTGTTCTCCCGGCTTACGGAAGCTTTTCCTTACAACCGATGCGGAGGCGGGAAATCACCGCTCCGGCGGGGTCTATTCGTCACGTTTTGTTTACAACGTGTAACGAATATTTTCCGAATCAGAAATTTCCGAAGGATGTCTGCATATTGACGGTAGCTAGCTTGCTATCAATTTCGCCTGCCTAATTTTTTGTTTTCAAAAAAGAAAATCGATCCTGAAAAACAGAACAAAAAGTCTATTTAAAAATTAAATGGATAAAATTTTGCATTCGCAAAAAGCCTCAACTAGGTTTTTCACGTCTCACCGGCCACCTCGACCGGTCAGTCATAAACCGTGAAATTCTCTAGGAGATCGACCATGCAAGCACTGGAAAAAGACTTGGATACCGAACTGCAACTGGACGAATGGTTTGAAGCGCCAACCCATGAGGCCGCTGTGGAAATGATGCAAGCCGACGCGGTGGTTCCGTTCGGCACGGCGATGTGGCCTCTGTAAGACATCCCGGGCAGGCACGGTCCGGCCGGTCGTGCCTGCCGCTTCATTCCCCGGTCAGTCAGGGAGGATTCATGGACAAGCCCCGCGCCATCTCGCATTTCCTTTACTACCTCGAACATCACCCTGCCCTCGCCGGCCTCGACTCGGCGAAGGTCATGCTTGGCCACACCGCCGATTACGAAGCCCTGACCGGCGCCATTGCCGAACAGGCCGGCGAGCATCCGCGCTTTCAGTTCAGTGCCCGGCGTCTGGACCTGGAAAGCACCGCAGCGCTGTCCGAGGCAATTGCCGACAGCGATCTGTACATTTTCTTCTACGACTCTTCCACCCTGCCCAACCCACGCCCCGACGGCCCGGAATTCGTCCGCGCACTGCAAGCGGTGATGGCGGAAAACTGGAAGAAGTCGCTGCTGTTCAAGGATTACGGCGACTATTTCTACGACACCTTCAGCATCACCCCGCAACGCATCGCCGGACTCAACAGTCACTTGATCCAGCGCATGTCCCAGGCGACCACGCTGAGTTTCAAGGATGACCACGGCTCATGGTTCGAAACGCCGATGAGCAGCATCAAGAAGTGGACCGACATCAATGGCGTCGGCAACTTCGACCTCGCCCCCGGCGAAATCGCCACCCACAGCGAAGCCATCAATGGCCACGTGAAGTTCAAGGGCACCTTCCTCAGCACCATCCCGTTCGCGCGCAAGTACGGCGTGCTGGAATCACCGCTGGAGCTGTGGATCGAGAACTCGACCATCAGCCGCATCGCCACCGACGTGCCGGGGCTGGAACATGATTTCAACAAGTACCTGGATGCCAACCCGTCGAACCGGCGGATTGAGGAGTTGGGGATTGGCACAAACGAAGGCGTGAAGGATCTATATGCGCGCAATGCCGGGTTTGAGGAGCGGCATTGTGGGTTGCATCTTGGATTAGGCGGTGGCGCCAAGGGCAGTCATCACCTGGACCTGATTTTTTCTGGCGGGGTGTTGGCGCTGGATGACAAGCCGGTGTTTGACGGGCGGTTTGTGTTTTAGGCGACTGACGCCTTCGCGAGCAGGCTCGCTCCCACAGGGATTTATGTTCGACGCAACTCCAATGTGGGAGCGAGCCTGCTCGCGAAGAGGCCCAATCAGACGCTACATGAGTTTCGCCAGACGAAAAAAAACGCCAACCCTGAGGTTGGCGTTTTTGCTTCAGCTTGTAGCTTGCAGCTAGTAACTCACAGCTGCCTTATTCCGGTTTCTTGCGACCGAAACCCGGGCGCTGACCGGAACCAGCCGGTGCGCCGCGACGCTTGCCCGAGGGCTTGTCGCCGTCGACCAGTTTGATCCCCGGACGCTTTGGCGCCGGTTTGGCCGGGCGCTTGTTGGTGGTGTCGGCTGGACGATCCGCCACTGGCGTACCGCGACCGGCCGGTGCACGACCTTCGCCACGCTCAGTGCGACCGCTGGCCGGACGCGGTGCGCGCTCGCCGTCACGGGCAACTGGCTTGCGACCTGGACGCTCGCCTTCGATTTGCGGCTCGCGGCCCGGGCGTGGACCGGTCGGTGCGCCGGCGGCTGGACGCAGGGTACGTACGCGCTCGGTCTTGGCCATCGGCCGCGACGATTTGCGCTGCATGCGTTCGAGCTTGTCCTTGCTCTTGGCGTTCAGCTGCGGCATTGCCACCGGCGTCAGGCCGACTTCGGCGCTGAGGACGTCGACTTCGTACTGGCTCATTTCGCGCCAGCGGCCCATCGGCAGGTCGGAGTTGAGGAACACCGGACCGAAACGCACGCGCTTCAGACGGCTGACCACCAGACCCTGCGATTCCCACAGACGACGCACTTCACGGTTGCGCCCTTCCATGACCACGCAGTGGTACCAATGGTTGAAGCCTTCACCGCCCGGCGCCTGTTGAATGTCGGTGAAACGCGCCGGGCCGTCTTCCAGCACCACGCCGGCCTTCAGGCGTTCGATCATCTCGTCGTCGACTTCACCGCGTACACGCACGGCGTACTCGCGGTCCATCTCGTAGGACGGGTGCATCAGACGGTTGGCCAGCTCACCGTCAGTAGTGAACATCAGCAGACCGGTGGTGTTGATGTCGAGACGGCCGATGTTGATCCAGCGGCCTTCTTTCGGACGCGGCAGCTTGTCGAACACGGTCGGACGGCCTTCCGGGTCGTCACGGGTGCAGATTTCGCCGTCGGGCTTGTTGTACATGATCACGCGGCGCACCGATTCGGCGGCCTCTTCGCGTTTGATCACTTTGCCATCGATGGTGATGGCGTCGTGCATGTCGACGCGCAGGCCGAGGGTGGCGTCTTTGCCATTGACCTTGATCCGGCCCTGGCTGATCCAGGATTCCACGTCACGGCGCGAGCCGACGCCGATACGGGCGAGGACCTTCTGCAGCTTTTCGCCTGCTGGGCCGATTTCCTGGTCGTCTTTCTGACTGATGTCACTCATCTGGGCACCTCCCGGTGTGGTCTGTTCAGGCGGCGCCTGAAGTATTGAAAACTGGGTCCAGGCCGAAGGGATCGGCGAAGGGTCGCGAATCATACGCGGATGTGCGCCATCGCGCATCAGAGACTAGCTGATCGATTGCCGGTTATTTCTTTTTCCGCCGACCGGCACCACCGAGTTTGATCAGGCGCAGCGCGGCTTCGGCCAGCACCGTGCGTTTGTCGTCCTTGTCGAGCTTCTTCCAGGCCTTGATCTCGCGCTTGCTGCGACCGCAACCCAGGCAGATGTCGTCGGAGAATTTGCAGAGGCTGATACAGGGGTCTTTGGTTGAGCTCATCATCCTCTCCAGAAACACATCAAACCCTGTGGGAGCGGGCTTGCCCGCGATAGCGGAGTGTCAGTCAACATCATTGGATCTGACCCACGGCAATCGCGGGCAAGCCCGCTCCCACAAGGATCCGGATCAATCGTCGAACTCGCGCCGTTCGGCTTCGATCGCCTCGGCCAGTGCGCGGGCTTCGGCTTCTTCTTCGCTGAGTTCCGGTTCAGGCTGTTCGAGGGCGGCAACGGCGGCCAGGAGTTTCTCGCGGGCCTCGGCGACGCCCAGGACGTCCTCTTCCGGTTCGGCGTCAGGCGCCGCTTCAAGTTCAACTTCAGCTTCAACAACCGGCGCGATGATCTCAGGCTCAGACACCGGCGCTTCGCCATCCACCGCATCACGCAGCAAGTCGTCAAAGTCGGTTTTGATGCCTTCTTCCATGCTGTCCAGCTCCAGCAGCAGGGAATGGAAACTGGTTTCTTCCTTCTCCTCCTCCGGCTCGGCGCTGGCGTCGGCCAGTTCCTGCAGACTCTGCGGCACCGGCGCGTCGTCGAAGTCGAGCACCGGTTCGGCTTCCATCTCGCGCAGTTCGGCCAGCGGCGGCAGGTCTTCGAGGTTTTTCAGGTTGAAGTGGTCGAGAAACGCCTTGGTCGTGGCGAACATAGCCGGTTTGCCCGGCACGTCCCGATAGCCGACGACGCGGATCCACTCACGCTCGAGCAAGGTCTTGACGATGTTGCTGTTGACCGCCACGCCACGCACGTCTTCGATCTCGCCACGGGTGATCGGCTGGCGATAGGCGATCAGCGCGATGGTCTCCAGCAACGCACGGGAATAGCGCTGCGGGCGTTCTTCCCAGAGACGGCCGACCCACGGTGAAAACTTCTCGCGGATCTGCAAGCGATAGCCCGACGAGACTTCCTTGAGTTCAAAGGCGCGGCCCTCGCAGGACTTGCCGAGCAGGGTCAGGGCTTTCTTGAAGACCGCCGGCTCCGGCCGCTCGCCTTCTTCAAACAGTTCATACAGGCGCTCAAGGGATTGCGGCTTTCCCGAGGCCAACAGAAAGGCTTCAAGCAGGGACGCCAGCTCGCGGGGTTCAGTCAGGTTCATACAGGGACTCGTTATTCGGCTCGGGCTCGCACGTGGATCGCGGCGAACGGCTCATTCTGCACCAGCTCGACCAAGGATTCCTTGACCAGTTCAAGGATCGCCATGAAGGTCACCACCACACCCAGACGGCCTTCTTCGGCGGTGAACAGCTCGACAAACGGCACGAAGCCGCCGCCCTTGAGCCGTTCCAGCACATCGCTCATGCGTTCGCGGGTGGACAGCGCTTCGCGACTGACCTGGTGGCTTTCGAACATGTCGCCACGGCGCAGCACCTCGGCCATGCACATCAGAATCTCTTCCAGCGCGACGTCGGGCAACAGCTTGCGCGCCCGCGCTTCCGGGGCGTCGAGCTTGGGCACGATCACATCGCGACCGACCCGGCTCAGACCATCAATACCTTCGGCAGCGGCCTTGAAGCGCTCGTATTCCTGCAAGCGGCGGATCAGTTCGGCGCGTGGATCGTCTTCTTCATCTTCGACGGTTTCGGCGCGCGGCAGAAGCATGCGCGATTTGATCTCGGCGAGCATCGCCGCCATCACCAGGTATTCGGCGGCCAGCTCCAGACGCACCGATTGCATCAACTCGACGTAGCCCATGTACTGGCGGGTGATTTCCGCCACCGGAATGTCGAGGATATTGATATTCTGTTTGCGGATCAGGTACAGCAGCAGGTCGAGCGGACCTTCAAAGGCTTCAAGGAAGACTTCCAGCGCATCCGGCGGGATGTACAGGTCCAGCGGCATTTCCATGACCGCCTGGCCATAGACCATCGCGAACGGCAGTTCCTGCTGGGCGCCGGCCTGGGGATCGACCACGGTTTCCACTGCGGACATTCAGGCCTCGACCATGAACGGCGTCGGATCGCCGCAACCGACGCGGACCACTTCCGGGTCGTCGCCGGTCAGGTCAATCACCGTCGAGGCTTTGATGCCGCCGAAGCCGCCGTCGATGATCAGATCGACCTGGTGCTCGAGCAACTGGCGCATTTCGTAGGGATCGGTAAGTGGGTCTTCATCGCCGGGCATGATCAGCGTCACGCTCATCAGCGGCTCGCCGAGTTCGGCCAGCAGCGCCAGCGCAATCGGATGGCTCGGCACGCGCAGGCCGATCGTGCGTTTCTTCGGATGCAGCAACAGGCGCGGCACTTCGCGCGTGGCGTTGAGAATGAAAGTGTAAGGGCCGGGTAGATGCGCCTTGAGAATGCGGAAGGTGCCGGTGTCGATCTTGGCGTAATTGCCCAGTTGCGACAGGTCGCTGCAGATCAGCGCGAAGTTGTGCTTTTCATCGAGCTGACGCAGACGTCGCACACGCTCGATGGCGGTCTTGTCGCCGATCTGGCAACCAATGGCGTAGGACGAGTCCGTGGGATAAATCACCACCCCGCCTTTGCGGATGATCTCGACCGCCTGTTTGATCAGGCGCGCTTGCGGGTTTTCCGGATGTATCTGGAAAAATTGACTCACATTCTCTACCTGTTCAGACGGCGGCAATATCTGTGTCATGTTTGAACCGACACCACAGGGGTGGAAGGTCCTCGGGAACCGGCCGGTACTGGCCGATTTCGGACCAGCCGCCAGGGCCATGGAAGTCACTGCCGGCGCTGACCAGCAGACCGAACTCACGGGCAAGGATCGCCAGGCTGCCCACCTGTTCTGCGGGCTGATGGCCATTGACCACCTCGATAGCATGCCCGCCTGCTTGAATATAGTCGGCAATCAGCTTTCGGCGCTTGCTACGGGTGAAATCGTAGTGCCATGGATGCGCCAGGCTGACCCAGGCACCGGCGGCGCGCAGGGTGCCGACAGTGTCTTCCAGCGTCGGCCAGTGCAGTTTGACGTCGCCGAGTTTGCCGGCGCCGAGCCATTTGCGAAATGCCTCGGCGCGATCCTTTACATAACCTTCACGCACCATCCAGTCGGCGAAATGCGGCCGGGCCGGCGCGTTGCCGCTGTCGCCCAGTTCCTGCTGGATCTGCCGGGCGCCGTCGAGGGCACCGGGCATCCCCTTGAGGGCGAGCTTGCGGCTTATTTCTTCCGACCGCAGCCAGCGGCCATCGTGCAATTTGGCGATCGCTTCCACTAACGGCGCAGCGTTGACGTCGAAGCCGTAACCCAGCACGTGAATAGTCGCCCCGCCCCAGGTGCAGGACAATTCGACGCCATTGACCAGTTGCATGCCCAACTCGGTGGCGGCAGTACGCGCCTCGGCGAGCCCCTCAAGAGTGTCGTGGTCGGTCAACGCCAGGACTCGCACGCCGTTTTCGAACGCTCGCGCAACCAGAACCGCAGGCGCCAAGGCGCCGTCGGAGGCCGTGCTGTGGCAGTGCAAATCAACATTCACGGGGAGTTGTAACCTCAAATCAGCTGGCGCTATCGCGCGCCCATATGTTTGTTATTATGCCGCCACATCCAGCTTCTGGCTCTCACTGTGAAACAATTCATCGATTTCATCCCGCTTCTGCTGTTCTTCATCGTCTACAAACTTGATCCACGGGTCGTCGACATTGCCGGCCAGCAAGTGACCGTAGGCGGTATCTACAGCGCCACGGCGATGCTGATCATCAGTTCCCTGGTGGTGTACGGCGCGCTGTTCATCAAGCAGCGCAAGCTGGAAAAGAGCCAGTGGCTGACGCTGATCGCCTGCCTGGTATTCGGCAGCCTGACGCTGGCCTTCCACAGCGAAACCTTCCTGAAATGGAAAGCGCCGGTGGTCAACTGGCTGTTCGCTGCGGCGTTCATCGGTAGTCACTTCATCGGCGATCGCTTGCTGATCAAACGCATCATGGGTCACGCGCTGACCCTGCCCGACCCGGTCTGGACCCGCCTGAACATCGCCTGGATCGCGTTCTTCCTGTTCTGCGGCGCAGCCAACCTGTTCGTCGCTTTCACCTTCCAGAGCATCTGGGTCGACTTCAAGGTGTTCGGCAGCCTGGGCATGACCGTGCTGTTCCTGGTCGCACAGGGCGTCTACCTGTCGCGCCATCTGCATGACACCGATACCACAACGCCAAAAACCGAGGACTGACATGCTCTACGCCATCATTGCCACCGACGTTGCCAACTCGCTCGAAGCTCGCCTGTCCGCGCGCCCGGCGCATCTGGAACGCCTGCAAGCGCTCAAGGGCGAAGGCCGCATCGTGCTGGCCGGCCCGCACCCGGCCGTCGACAGCAATGATCCGGGCGCAGCGGGTTTCACCGGCAGCCTGATCGTCGCCGAGTTCGACTCCCTCAGCGCCGCACAGGCCTGGGCCGATGCCGATCCGTACATTGCCGCCGGCGTCTACGCCAATGTGATCGTCAAGCCGTTCAAGCAAGTCCTGCCTTAAGTCCTTCCACGCGATGAACCTTCTCGGTTCATCGCGCTCTCAATCGCTCATTATTCTCGTTTGCCTGCCGACAACCTGCCCAATATCCATTTGGAAACAGGTGTCGCGATGCGCAAGGGTCCGTTGTGTCTGATGTTGCTCACGTTGTCGATCATGGCCCCCGCCCATGGTGAGGAAACCACCGAAAGCGGCAGCTCCACGCCATTGTCATTGAGCGCCGGCAGCCAGATCACCGAGCTGCAACAGCGGCTCAAGACCAGTGAGCAGCAGCGCGAAGAACTGAACAAACAACTGCAAAATGCCGACAACACTCGCGAAAGCGCCCAGCTCGCCCGGCTGCGCCAGGAGAACCAGCGTCTGAAGCTGCAACTCAAGGAAGCCCAGGCCAGCCCGCTGCCGCGTTTGCTGACCGACCAACAGCAGTGGTTCGTCACTGGCGCCGGGGTAGCGCTATTGGCGCTGCTCTGCGGTATCTTTGCCAGTGGTGCAAGCCGAAAACGTCGGCAATGGCTAAATTGAGTGAGTCATGAGCGAGCTGTTACTGATTGATGATGACCAGGAGTTGTGCGAACTCCTGAGTAGCTGGTTGAGCCAGGAAGGCTTCCAGGTGCGCGCCTGCCACGACGGCCAGAGCGCCCGCAAGGCGTTGGCCGAAACCGCCCCGGCGGCGGTAGTGCTGGACGTGATGCTGCCCGACGGCAGCGGTCTGGAACTGCTCAAGCAGTTGCGCAACGACCACGCCGACCTGCCGGTGCTGATGCTGTCAGCGCGTGGCGAACCGCTGGACCGCATCCTCGGCCTCGAACTGGGCGCCGACGATTACCTGGCCAAACCCTGCGACCCCCGCGAACTGACCGCGCGCCTGCGCGCCGTGTTGCGCCGCAGCCATCCGGCCGCCGTATCGACGCAACTTGAGCTGGGTGATCTGAGTTTCAGCCCGGTGCGCGGCGTAGTCAGCATCGACGAAAAAGAACTGACCCTGACCGTCTCCGAAAGCCGCCTGCTCGAAGCCCTCCTCAAGCAGCCCGGCGAGCCGCTGGACAAACAGGAACTGGCGCAACTGGCCCTCGGCCGCAAGCTGACCCTGTACGACCGCAGCCTCGACATGCACGTCAGCAACCTGCGCAAAAAAATCGGCCCCCACCCCGACGGCCGCCCGCGCATCGTCGCGCTGCGTAGCCGTGGTTACTACTACAGCCTGTAAAACCATCTAGTTTCGTGTACGAGCTGCCCAAGGCGGCGATCTTCAGGCTGCAGGACGCAGAGCGTCCTCGGCTGCATTCCCACGCAGAGCATGGGAACGATCAGATCGCAGCCTTCAGCACCTCCTGCACTGGAAATGTGTAAGGCCGAGCGCGAAACGTCTTTACCGAAGCTTTACGCTGCGCTGACCGCCGCTGACCTTGATCTGCGTAATCTGCACTCATCCGGAACGTACCGGGAACGAGACAAGGAGATACACCATGCGCAAGACTCTTATCGCTCTGATGTTCGCTGCCGCTCTGCCAACCGTGGCCATGGCCATGCCGCAGGATGGCGGTCCGCTGGGTGGTCCGCTGGATGGCCCGCGCCACGGCGGTCAGATGCACGGTGGCATGCACGACAAAGGCCCGTACAGCCAGCTCGACCTGACCCGCGAACAGCGCGAGCAGATTCGCAAGATCATGGGCGAGCAGATGCACGAGCGTAAGCAGGTGGTCGACAAGTACCTGGAAAAACTCTCGCCGGCCGACCAGAAAGCCATGAAGGACGAGATCGCGGCCAACCACAAGAAAGCCGAGTCCGATGTCCGCGCACTGCTTAAGCCCGAGCAACAGAAGCAGTTCGACGAGATCCAGAAGAAACGCGCCGAACGCCGCGCCGAATGGGCCGAGTTCAAGGCCTGGAAAGCGCAGCAGGCACCAAAGGCGCAATAATGGCTTGACCCTGGGCCCGACGACTCACATCGTCGGGCCTGTTCCATTCAAATCGAATGTGGGAGCGAGCCTGCTCGCGAAGGCGGTGTATCAGCCAGCGATGAATTGACTGACACTGCCTTCGCGAGCAGGCTCGCTCCCACATTTGAACGGTGTAATTTTCGAGGAGTTTCTGTGCGTTCACTGTTCTGGCGGATTCTTGCGAGCTTCTGGCTGGCCATCGCTCTGGTAGCCGGGCTGTCGATTCTGCTCGGGCACATGCTCAATCAGGACGCATGGATTCTCAGCCGCCATCCCGGCCTCAACACGCTGGCGGCGGAATGGACGCAGACTTACGAAACCCAAGGCGAAGAAGCCGCCCAGGACATCCTCGAACAACGTAAACGCCAGTATCACATCGACGTTCAGGTGCTCAACGAAACCGGCGATCCGGTGGTGCGTGGCACCTTCCCGCGCCGGGCCGCCGCGTTCGAGGCGCGGCAGAACAACGACGATCGCCGTCTGCCGTGGCGCCGCCTGACCGACGAAATCACCAGCGAAAAAACCGGTGACACCTACCTGTTCATCTACCGCATCCCGCACCCGGAACTCGACGCCTGGCACCGCGAAAGTCTGCTCTGGCCACTGAGTGCGCTGGGTATTGCGCTGGTGGTGCTGACCCTGTTCAGTTTGCTCGTGACTTTCTCCATCACCCGCCCGCTCAGTCGCTTGCGCGGCGCGGTACATGATCTGGGGCAGACGACTTATCAGCAGAACAGTCTGGCGAAACTGGCCAACCGCCGTGACGAATTCGGCGTGCTGGCCACCGATTTCAACCGCATGGGCGCGCGCCTGCAAAGCCTCATCGGCAGTCAGCGCCAGTTGCTGCGCGATGTCTCCCACGAACTGCGCTCACCACTGGCGCGCCTGCGCATCGCGTTGGCTTTGGCCGAGCGTGCCAACCCTGAAGAGCGCGAAAAACTGTGGCCACGCCTGACCCGTGAATGCGACCGGCTGGAGGCGTTGATCAGTGAAATTCTGGTGCTGGCGCGAGTCGATGCCGACAATGCCAGCGCTGAAGAAGTGGACCTGAATGCGTTGCTCGCCACACTGCAAAAGGATGCGCAGCTCAGCTCCCCCGAGCAGACCGTGCGCCTGCAAGCTGAGTCACAAATGAATCTCAAAGGCTGGCCGACGATGATTGAGCGCGCCGTGGATAATCTGCTGCGCAACGCCCAGCGCTTCAACCCGAGCGATCAGCCGATCGAATTGCAGGCAGCGCGGCAGGGAGAGCGGATTGTCATCAGCGTGCGCGACCATGGGCCGGGGGTACAGGCGGAACATCTGAGCCAGTTGGCTGAACCGTTTTATCGCGCGCCGGGGCAGACCGCTGCCGGGCATGGCCTGGGGCTGGCGATCGCCAAACGCGCGGCAGAACGGCATGGCGGCACGCTGACGCTGGCCAATCATCCGCAGGGCGGCTTTGTGGCGAGTCTGGAATTGCCGCTGGTACCGGGAGTCGTGGTCCAGCCCTGAAAAAGCCCCTCACCCCAACCCTCTCCCGGAGGGAGAGGGTTGGGGTGAGTTGTCTGCCGTTGTGCATCGACCTTATGGATTCGCAGAAACCAGACGTCCGGTATCCCGACGCTGGATTCAGCGAAGGACGCTCAGGTCGGTGTAATTCCAAAGCATCCCCCAATCAGTCCCCTCTCCCTCTGGGAGAGGGTTAGGGTGAGGGGCTTTTGATCTTCAGACCTTACCTGGCCAGGCGCTGACGAACTCAGCCAGATCAACCTTCTCCGCCACGCGCGGCTCTTTCTGCGGCGTGCCGAGATAGAGGAACGCGATCACCTCCTCGCCTTCCACCAGCCCCAGGCCTTCGGCCACATGCTTGGAGTACGCCAGATCCCCGGTGCGCCACACCGCGCCAATTCCCTGCGCATACGCCGCGAGCAAAATCCCGTGGGCCGCACAGCCGGCCGTGAGCAGTTGCTCGGCCTTCGGATATTTCACGTGTTCCTGCAATTTCGCGATGACCACAACCACCAGCGGCGCGCGCAGTGGGCCGTTGCGCGCCTTGTCGATCATCGCGTCGGTGACTTCGCCGCCCTGCTGGCGGGCCGCCTCGGCCAGCAACTCGCCCATTTGCTCACGCGCCGCGCCTTCGACGGTCAAAAAGCGGTAAGGCTGCAAATGCCCGTGATCCGGGGCACGCAAGGCCGCGCCGAACAGGGCTTCGCGCTGCTCGGCAGTAGGGGCCGGTTCGACCAGGCGGGGAACGGAAACACGGTTGAGCAACGCGTCGAGAGCCTGCATCGGCCACCTCCTTTGAAAAATGTGCAGCTATTCTAGCTGCAACTGCGCAGCGCCTGCCGGTTTACATGCCTTGCCCCGCAGGTAGAATGGCGCCCTTGTTCAATCAGCCCGAGCGGATTTCATGGCGTTGCCGACCTTACGGATCATTGGTTTTATCATCGGCATCTTCCTGATAACCCTGGCTGTGGCCATGGTCGTGCCGATGGCCACGCTGGTGATTTTCGAGCGCACCAGCGATCTGCCGTCGTTCCTCTGGGCGAGCATGATCACCTTTGTCGCCGGCCTCGCTCTGGTGATACCCGGCAGACCGGAACACATTCACCTGCGCCCGCGCGACATGTATCTGCTGACGGTCAGCAGCTGGCTGGTAGTGTGCATTTTCGCCGCGCTGCCGTTTCTGCTGACCCAGCACATCAGCTACACCGACTCGTTCTTCGAAAGCATGTCCGGCATCACCGCCACCGGCTCCACCGTGCTCAACGGCCTGGACAACATGTCACCGGGGATTCTGATGTGGCGGTCGCTGCTGCACTGGATCGGCGGCATCGGCTTTATCGGCATGGCGGTGGCGATTCTGCCGCTGCTGCGCATCGGTGGCATGCGCCTGTTCCAGACCGAATCCTCCGACCGTTCGGAGAAGGTCATGCCGCGTTCGCACATGGTGGCGCGGTTGATTGTGGCGGCCTACGTCGGTATCACCATTCTGGGCAGCCTGGCGTTCTGGTGGGCGGGGATGAGCCCGTTTGATGCGATCAATCATGCGATGTCGGCGATTTCCACCGGTGGTTTTTCGACCTCTGACCAGTCGTTGGCCAAGTGGACACAACCGGCAGTGCACTGGGTGGCAATCGTCATCATGATTCTCGGCAGCCTGCCGTTCACCCTCTACGTGGCGACGCTGCGCGGCAATCGCCGTGCGTTGATCAGGGATCAACAGGTGCAGGGTTTGCTGGCGATGTTGCTGGTGACCTGGCTGGTGCTCGGCACCTGGTATTGGTGGACCACCAAGCTGCATTGGCTGGAAGCGCTGCGGCATGTGGCGCTGAACGTGACCTCGGTGGTCACCACCACCGGTTTTGCCCTCGGTGATTACAGCCTGTGGGGCAACTTCTCGCTGATGCTGTTTTTCTATCTTGGCTTTGTCGGCGGCTGCTCAGGTTCGACGGCGGGCGGGATCAAGATTTTCCGTTTTCAGGTCGCCTACATCCTGCTCAAGGCCAACCTTAATCAGCTGATCCACCCGCGCGCGGTGATCAAACAGAAGTACAACGGTCACCGCCTCGACGAAGAGATCGTCCGTTCGATCCTGACTTTCTCGTTCTTCTTCGCCATCACCATCTGCGTGATCGCCCTGCTGCTGTCGCTGCTCGGAGTCGACTGGATGACCGCACTGACCGGCGCCGCCAGCACCGTGTCCGGCGTCGGCCCGGGCTTGGGCGAAACCATCGGCCCGGCCGGCAACTTCGCGACCCTGCCGGATGCGGCGAAATGGATTCTGTCGTTCGGCATGCTGCTCGGCCGACTGGAGATCATTACGGTGTTTGTGCTGTGTATTCCGGCGTTCTGGCGTCATTGACCGCGTCCGGCACCTGCGTCAGGCGCAAGCGGTACTCGCCGGGCGTGGTGTCGAACCAGCGGCGAAACGCGCGGAAGAAGTTGCTCGGGTCAGCAAAGCCCAACAGGTAGGCGATTTCCAGCAAGGTCATGCTCGGTTGCGCCAGATATTGCTCAGCCAGCTCGCGCCGGGTGTCGTCGAGCAACTGCTGAAAACTGGTGCCCTCCTCCTGCAAGCGCCGCTGCAAAGTGCGCTGCGACAGGTGCAGCGTCTGCGCCACGGTGTCGCGCTTGGGCTCGCCTTGGGGCAGCAAACGACACAGCACCTGGCGTGCCCGGTGCGTCACGCGACTCTCGGAAAACCGCGCCAGATATTCCCCGGCAAAACGGTCATGCAACAGCGCCATGGCTTCGTTGGCTGTCGGCAGCGGCGCCTCCATATCGGCCCGTTCGAAGATCAACGCGTCGTATGGCGCGTTGAACACCAGCGGTGCGTGAAAGGCTTCTTTATAAGGTTGCAGATTTGTCGGCTGATCGCCCTGAACCAACACTTTGACCGGGTGCAGCGGGCGCCCGGTCAGCCAGCCGCACAGCGCCAGTGCACAGGCGAGTGACGCTTCGGCGCTCTGCCGGGTCGGCGGCAGATGATCGCCGTGCACGGTGAGAATCAGCGCGTAACCTTCATCGAGCAAGCGAAAGCTCAAGTCGGCGCTTTCGGCAATGATGCGTTGATAGCGCACCAGACGCTGGAAACCTTCGGCCAGCGTGTTGCTCGACATCAGCGCGTAGCCGGCGACATGAAACGAGGCCGGGCGCACCACTTTGCCCATGTTCAGGCCGATCGCCGGGTTGCCGGACACCTCGACCGCGCGCTGCCAGAGCCGGGTCATGGAGTCCTGCGGGAAGCGTGCATCCGGATCTTCAAGGGCGCTGAAATCCAGCCCCAGTTGCCTGAACAGAACCCGGCAATCCAGGCCGTCCATCTCCAGTGCTTTGACAATCCCCATCGCCCAGCTTGCAGAAGTCGTTCGTTCGCTCATGGTTGTTATTCTTTTACATGACGGGCTGCAGATAACCGCCCTATTTGCGAAGGATACTAAAGTGGCGCCGATTGTCACTGGCCCACGCCAATGATCACTCTAGACTCAAATAAGCTCCCCGCCGAACAACTTGTCGCCAGAACAATCACCACAGAGAGCGCGGTCGTGGAAAACATCAAGCAGTTCAACAGCTTCGCCGAGTTCTATCCGTATTACCTCGCCGAACACAGCAACAGCACCTGCCGTCGTCTGCATTTCATCGGCACTTCTCTGGTCATCTTCATTCTCGCCCTGAGCATCGCCAAAGGCGCCTGGCTGCTGTTGCTCGCGCTACCTCTGGCCGGTTACAGCTTTGCCTGGATCGGCCATTTCTTTTTCGAGAAAAACCGCCCGGCGACGTTTCAGTATCCGCTGTACAGCCTGCTCGGCGATTTCGTCATGTACCGCGACATGATTCTCGGTCGCGTGGCGTTCTGAATGAGGGTCTGCCAATGAATGCCCATGCTCGCTTCACCCATATGAAGGACGGCACCGAGGAAGACTGGGCGATTATCGCCGCCGATTTCAGTGCCTATGCCAGACAGCTGCCATCGCGGATCCTCGCGCATTTGAAGCTGCTTGAAGGCGACTTCGGTGGTTTCCCGGTGGATCGCCTGACCCACTCGTTGCAAACCGCGACCCGCGCCTTTCGCGACGGGCGTGACGAGGAATACGTGGTCTGCGCGCTGTTGCATGACATTGGCGACACTCTCGGTTCGTACAACCATCCGGACATCGCCGCAGCGATTCTCAAGCCGTTCGTGAGTGCGGAGAACCTGTGGATGGTGGAGAAGCATGGCATTTTTCAGGGCTATTACTTCTTTCATCACCTGGGCATGGACCGGCACTTGCGCGAGCAATTCAAGGATCATCCGCAGTTCCACGCCACGGCCGAATTCTGCGCCAAATACGACGCGGCGGCGTTTGATCCGGCGTACGACACGCTGGCGCTGAGTTTCTTCGAGCCAATGATGGAAAGGCTGTTTGCGCAGCCGAAGAACTCGATTTACAAGGCTGCGATGCAAGAACACAGCCTGGCCTGAGACCACATGTGGGAGCGAGCCTGCTCGCGAAAGCGCTGTATCAGGCACATAAGCTTTGTCTGACACTACGCCTTCGCGAGCAGGCTCGCTCCCACAGGGTGATCTTTGGCTCAGGCGATCTCGGCAACTTTGGCAGCTTTCAATTGCGCCTCCCGCGCCTGGGCATCCGCCAGCCGATACAACTCGATCGTGCCGTCCCAATGCTCGATCAGCGCCGTGCACGACTCGACCCAATCGCCGCAATTGAGATAGTCCACCCCGCCGACCTTGCGAATCTCGGCATGGTGGATATGCCCGCAAACCACGCCATGCAGTTCGCGCTTCACACATTCGTGGGCGATGGCTTCTTCAAAGTCGCTGATGAAACTGACGGCGGTCTTGACCTTGTGTTTCAGGTACGCCGAAAGCGACCAGTAACCGTAGCCATAGCGGGCACGCCAGTGATTGAGCCAGCGGTTGAGGGTCAGGGTGAATTCGTAGGCCGAGTCGCCGAGAAACGCCAGCCAGCGGTGATAGCGGGTGATCACATCGAACTGATCGCCGTGGATCACCAGCAAATGCCGACCGTCCGCCGTAACGTGCACCGCCTCGTCGACCAACTGGATATTGCCCAGAATCAGTTTCGAATAGCGCCGCAGGAATTCGTCATGGTTGCCGGTGACGTAAATCACCTCGGTGCCGCGCTTGCTCATGGTCAGCAATCGGCGGATGACGTTGGTGTGGGCTTGCGGCCAGTACATGCCGCTGCGCAGTTTCCAGCCGTCGATGATGTCGCCGACCAGATAGACCTTGTCGGCGTGGTAGCCCTTGAGAAATTGCGACAAGTGCTCGGCCTGGCAATCCCGGGTGCCCAGGTGCACATCGGAGATCCACAGGGTTCGCACCCGTTGTTTGCGACTGGGTCGGGCGAGCTCGGCGCTGGTCATGGGCAACCCTCTGCGATGTTTTCGCCAGCTTGCGCGCGCCCGGTTAATCGACCGTGACAAGCGTGAGTCAGTCGTGTGACAGCGCATCCGGCGTACGGCGGTGTAGACTGAGGGCCACTTCGGAGACAACCTGCCATGCGACCGATCCTCACCCTGCGTCAGTACACCCACGACTTGATTGTGCACAGCCACGAGCACCCGCAGTTGGTGTTCGGGCTGTCCGGTGCGCTGGATTTCGAGGTCGAGGGCTGTGGCAGCCAAGTGCGTCAGCAGAGTGTTGTGGTGGTTCCGTCCGGCGCTCATCATGCCTGCGACAGTCCCCAAGGCAGCAGCTGCCTGGTGCTCGACATCCCTGAAGGGCAATGGGTGCAGGAGTCGCTGGGCGCGCATGCCGAGGCCAGTCGGCGCTTGCTCGATCATCCGGGGCGGCTGTCGCTGGACTCGGGGCAGAGTCAATTGGTCAGCTGGCTGGCGAACAGTCCGGTCAGCGATCCGTTGATCGCGCAGCAAGGCGCAGTGTTGCTGCTGGCCAGTCTCAATCACGCGCAACCTGCCGAACTCCGCGCGCGTCGCTTGCCCTACGCCGCGCTGGATGCGCACATCGAGCAATACGCCGGCTATCCGCTGCAAGTGGCCGACCTGGCGCGCGTGGCCGGGTTGTCCAGTGCGCGCCTGCACGCTCGGTTCATGGCCGAATGCGGACAGACGCCGATGGATTACATCCGCAGTCGACGCCTGCATCTCGCGGTGCAACTGCTGCGCGACACTGCATTACCGATTGGTGAAGTAGCCAGTCGCGTCGGTTACAGCTCGCAAAGTGCGTTCTCGGCCGCAGTCCTACGTGAGTTCGGCTCGTCGCCCGGACATCTCCGGCGCGATTCCTACGACAAAAGACGATAGCCTGCCGACAGACTTGTAGGCCGAGACGCGGTTCAATGGCCCCATGAAGTTGAACCTGAAAAAAGGAATGCAATGACTCCGCGTACCGCCCTCGGCGCTCTGCATATCGGCGCTTTGATGTTTGGCCTGACCGGTGTGTTCGGCAAACTCGCTGCCGCATCCCCTGCTGTGATCGTATTTGGACGTGCAGCTTTCGCCGTGCTCGCCCTGGCATTTTTTGCCCGTTTCGCCAGCCAGCATGGTTGGCAGAAACTTCAGACCGTGGACTGGCGGCGCCTCGCCCTCAGCGGCGTGTTGCTGGCCGGGCACTGGGTGAGTTTCTTCATATCCGTGAAGATCGCCGGGGTGGCCATCGCCACGTTGGGCTTTGCCAGTTTCCCGGCGTTCACGGTGATTCTCGAAGGACTGATCTTCCGCGAACGTATTCGTGCCAATGAAATCGTCCTGGTGGTATTGGTCAGCATCGGTCTGGTGCTGGTGACGCCCGCATTTGATCTGGGCAGCGGCGCCACCGTCGGCTTGCTTTGGGCAGTGTTGTCCGGCCTGCTGTTTTCCCTGCTGTCGCTGACCAACCGCGCCAGTTCCGGGCGCATCCCGGCGGTGCAGGCAGCGTTGTGCCAGAACGTCGTCGTGGCTTTGTGTCTGTTGCCGGTCGCGGCGCCGCAGTTGAGTCAGGTCCGAGCGCTGGACTGGTTGTGGATCGCCCTGCTCGGAGTGTTCTGCACGGGCGTGGCGCACAGCCTGTTCGTCGCCAGTCTGGCGGTGATCAAGGCACGCACGGCGGCAGTGGTGTTCGCCATGGAGCCGGTCTACGGCATCACCCTCGCCTGGCTGCTGTTCAGTGAAACCCCGACCCTGCGGATGCTCATCGGTGGCGCGTTGATCATCGTCGCGATTGTGGTGTCGGCGCGGATGTCAGGCGGCAGCGACAAGACAACCGTCGCCGCCGAGGCCGCCTCTCACTGAGTGCGGTCGTTGTGGCCGAGGTCGCGGTCAGGATCGATCTGATCGCGCACTCGCTGCTTCAATACCTTGGCCTCAGGGAAACCACCGTCGGTCTTGCGCTCCCAGATCTGCACACCCGCACAAGTGATGTGAAACACCCCACCGGTGCCCGGCACCAACGACACTTTGCCCAGGTCGTCAGCGAAGGTGCTGAGCAATTCCTGAGCCAGCCACGCCGCGCGCAGCAGCCACTGGCATTGAGTGCAATAAGTGATGACAACTTCGGCTTTGGCGACGGTCATGATCGCTGAAACTCCTGAGACAGAGGGCGCCGCTATAATAGCCGGCTTTACCGCTTGCCCCGAGACTCACAATGCGCCGTTTGCTGTTTTGCCTGCTGCTTGGTTTCCTTCCCCTGCTGGTTCACGCCAGTGAAGCGCCACGACCGAAAGTCGGCCTGGTGCTGTCCGGCGGCGCTGCGCGCGGGCTGGCGCACATCGGCGTGCTCAAGGCGCTGGAAGAACAAGGCATCAGGATCGACGCGATTGCTGGCACCAGCATGGGCGCGGTAGTCGGCGGCCTGTACGCCTCGGGCTATAAGATCGACGAGCTGGAAAAACTCGCCCTGAGCATCGACTGGCAAGCGGCGCTGTCCGACGCGCCGCCGCGTGAGGACGTGCCATTTCGACGCAAGCAGGACGACCGCGATTTTCTGGTGAAGCAGAAACTCAGCTTCCGCGACGACGGCAGTCTCGGCCTGCCATTGGGGGTAATTCAGGGCCAGAACCTCGCACTGTTGCTGGAAAGCCTGTTGGCGCACACCAGCGACACCCGCGACTTCGACAAACTGCCGATCCCGTTTCGGGCCGTGACCACCGACATCGCCAATGGCGAAAAAGTGGTGTTTCGCAAAGGCCACCTGCCGCAAGTGATCCGCGCGAGCATGTCGATCCCGGCGGTGTTCGCCCCGGTCGAGCTCGATGGGCGCCTGCTGGTGGACGGTGGCATGACCGACAACATCCCGCTGGATGTTGCGCGGGAAATGGGCGTCGACATCGCCATCGTCGTCGACATCGGCACGCCGCTGCGCAATCGCAAGCAACTGACCACGGTGGTCGATGTGCTCAATCAGTCGATCACTCTGATGACCCGGCGCAATTCCGAGGAACAACTGGCGACTCTGCATGCCAATGACGTGTTGATCCAGCCTGCGCTGGCCGCGTTCGGCGTGACCGATTTCGGCAAGGCTCAGGAGATGATCGACGCCGGTTACCGCGCCACGCGGATCCTCGATGCGCGGCTGGCGCAACTCAAGCCGACTCAAACCCAGGACGCGGAACTGAACGCCGCCCGTCAGCCGGGACAGCGCACGCCGATCATTACCGCGATCCGCGTCGAAAATGACTCGAAAGTCGACGATGACGTGATTCGCTATTACATCCGCCAACCGATCGGCGCGCCGCTGGACCTGGGCCGCCTGCATTCGGACATGGGCACGCTGTACGGCCTCGATTACTTCGATCAAGTACGTTACCGCGTGGTGCACAAAGGCCAGGATCACACCTTGGTCATCAGTGCCAGCGGCAAGCGCAGCGGCACCGATTACTTGCGGGTAGGCCTCAATCTGTCGGACGACATGCGCGGCGACAGTGCTTTCAACCTTGGTGCCAGTTATCGCGTCAACGGCATCAACCGCCTCGGTGCGGAATGGCTGACCCGCGCGCAGATCGGCGACAAGCAGGAGCTGTACAGCGAGTTCTATCAACCGCTGGATGTCGGCTCACGTTACTTCGTCGCGCCCTACGGGTCGTTCGAGGCGCAGAACGTCGACTCAGTCCTGGATAATGATCCAATCGCGCAGTATCGCGTCGAGCGCTACGGCTTCGGCCTCAATCTTGGGCGGCAGATCGGCAACAACGGTGAAGTGCGACTCGGCGTCGGCCAGGCCTGGGGCAAGGCTGACGTGCGCATCGGTGATCAGGATCTGCCGAGCGAGAGTTTCAACGAAGGCTTCTATACCGTGAAGTATTCCTACGACTCGCTGGACAACGTCTATTTTCCGCACGAGGGCAAGGACGTCAGCCTGACCTTCACCCAGTTCGAACCGGGGCTGAGCTCGGACACGCGCTATCGCCAGTGGGAACTGAATTTCGACAAGGCCATGAGCCACGGGCCGGATACCCTGATTCTCGGCGGGCGCTACGGCCGCACGCTGGACGATGCCAATGTGGTCACCTCAAGCTTCCTGCTCGGCGGCGCGCGGCAGTTGTCAGGATTCCGTGAGGATGCGCTGTCCGGACAGAACGTCAGCCTGATGCGCGCTGTGTACTACCGCCGCCTGACGCCGCGCTCGTACCTGCCGCTGGACTTCCCGCTGTACGCCGGCGCCTCGCTGGAGCGCGGTCGGGCGTGGAACAATGACAATGAGTTCGACAGCGGCTACATCAACGCCGCGAGTGTGTTTATCGGCTTCGACACGCCGCTGGGGCCGTTGAACTTCACGTATGGGTTGAATGATGCGGACGAGCAGGCGGTTTATCTGAATCTGGGGCAGACGTTCTGACCTGAGACGGTGTTGGCCGATCTGACGCCTTCGCGAGCAGGCTCGCTCCCACAGGGAGAGCGCATTCCATTGTGGGAGCGAGCCTGCTCGCGAAAGCGGTCTCGGATGAACGCGAAATCCGTTGGCGCTCAGCGAATCCCCGCCAGCAACGTCCTTGCCGTCTGCTTCAACGGCTCATCCCCTTCCCTGAGCAATTCATTGAGCAGCGCGATCGCGCTGTCGATGTCGCCATCGTCGATGCAGGTTTGTGCCTGTTCGAGCTTGCCGGCGGCCTCGGTGTCGGTCTCGGTGGACTCGGGTGGTTGCAGATCCAAAGGTTCCAGCACCAGCGACGGCTCGGGATCGCCGAACTCATTGAGAAAGTCATCGTCGAGCGGCTGAGCGTCGGGTTCGGGGATCCATTCAAGTTCGGCCTCTTCGCCAGATGCAGCCTGTGGCAGGTCAAAATCGACAGGCAGCACCGACAGGCTGGTGCCCAGCTCCGGATCATCGATCGGCGGTGCGGCGGCATCGGTGCGGCTGTCGTTCAAATCCCAATTTGAATCCATCGACAGTTCGCCCAGATTCAATTCGAAATCATCCTCGAGAGCGCTGGGCGACGATGCGAGCGGCGCGGCTGCGGTCGCTGCCGTGGCCACGGACAGCTCAGGCGCGATTGGCGTTGCTGCAAATGCCGCCGGTGCGGCGCCTGCCAGTTTGGGATGGCGAGCGCGGGTTTCAATCAGTTCGCGCTCATCGACGCCAAGCGCACGCAGGCGGTTTTCCTGCTGTTCGTAAGCGGCGCTTTCACCCTGGCGCCCAAGAACCTCCAGCAACTGCAAACCGAGATCGGTGCGTTCAGGTTCCTTGTGCAAGGCATCGCGCAGCAGCCCGGCCGCTTCGCTGAGCCGGCCGTAGGCCAGATAGATGCCCACGGCCTCCAGCACATCGCCGGCACCGGGCTCGTCGCGATGATCGGTGGCCGCGTGCGCACCGACAGATTGTTGAAGCTCGGTCTCGTCGACGTCTTCTTCGGCGCTCACAGGCAATAGCGGCGTCGGCGTGCCATCTGCTGTCGAACGTTGCTGACGGCGACGTATGAGCAACGCAGCCAGCACGCCCAGCAGCAATAGAAGTCCGCCGAGCAGCGGCCAGTTCACGCCATCGTCTGCCGCCTCGACCGGAGCTGAAACAGCGGCCGGAACCGGAGCGACCACGGGCGGTGGCGGTGCTTTCTGCACTTCGGCCAAGCGGGTTTGCAAATCTTCGATCTGCTTCTTGCCGTCGGCTATCTGCACTTGCTGCTCTTGCAGCCTGAGGTTCTGTTCGTCGAGGGTCTTTTGCAGCTGCTGGGTGAGCAGCACGCTGGCGGCCAGTTGCTCGGCCTGCGCATCATTGGCAGGCGGCGCCGGCGTTGGCGGCACAGGCGCCGCAGTGCGTTTGCCCTGGGCAGCCTGGGGCGGTGCGGTAACCGGTTCGACAGCTGGAAATTCGGAGGATTGCGGGCGCGGATCCGGCTCGTCGGTGGCGGGCACGATGCCCGGCGAACCCGGCGGATCGATCAACACCGTGTACTCGCGCAGCAGACGGCCGTTGGGTTGATCGAGCTGCACGAGGAAATTCAGGAAAGGTTCGTTGACCGGTTTGCCGGACGTCACCCGGATCATCTGGCGGCTGCCGCGCAGGATCGGAGTGAACTTGAGGTCATTGAGAAAGAACACCCGCTCGACGCCCGCCCGGCCGAACTCATCCGCCGAAGCCAGGCTGGCCGAGAGATCGTTTTGCGTCAACGTACCGACATCGACCAGCGCGATGTCGGCCTTGAACGGCTGATTGAGGGCTGAGTGAACAGTGATTTCGCCCAACCCCAACGCCATCGACCAGGTCGAATAGCTGAATACGCCAGCGAGCAGCAGCCATTTGGCGCCCCCGCGCAGCACGTGCCGACTTGCGAGCATGAGCATCCCTTAAATAAGCAAAACCGGTTTCTATGCGTTCGCACATCCGGTACGAACACGATATTGCCCAGTAGTTCTTATAGTCGGCTCAGCGCGATCTCTCAAAAAATCGCCACCGGGATGTGCCTCAAGATTTTTCCAGGTTGGCCAGGATGTGACCGTGTACGCGCATGCACACCTTCAAATCCGCCTCATCGACGCCCTCGAACAATTCGTGGCGCAGTTGCGTGGCAATGGTTTCGATTTGTTCGATCAAGGGCAAGGCAGGTGCGCAGAGCACGATTTTTTTCGCCCGGCGGTCTTCCATCACGGACTGGCGTTGCACCAGTCCCTGGTTCTCCAGACTATCGAGCAAGCGCGCCAGGGTCGGGCCTTCGACGCCGACACTCTGCGCCAGTTCGCGTTGGGTCGGCGCCTCTTCGAAACGCGCCAGATGCAGCAGCACCAGCCAGCGCGCCTGCGACAGGCCCAGCCCGGCGAGGCGACGATCCAGTTCGGCACGCCAGCCACGGGACATCTGGGCCAGTTGCATACCAAAGCGATGTTGATCGGTTAACGGCATAAAACACTCACGGTTAGACTGAAAATACGGAAAATCTAATTATTAGTCAGCTAAGCATGGGCGGCAGTTATAGGCAAGAGTGGCTCTGTACTGAATCGTTACAACTGCACGGGGCTTGGCGCATACGTCGTTTCACATCTCGAATTCAGACTGCAACGCCGCCCGCACGCAATACAGCACGCCTTCCGGCACACGCCCGGCGAACAGCTCGGCGACTTCGGCGACGGACGGCAACTCGCCCTCACCATCGAGGAACGCGTCCTGCACTTCGCCCATTAATTCCTCAGGCAAATCCAGCGCCTGCTCCAGCGACAACTGCTGCTTGCCGATGGCTTCGGCGAGCATGGCGTAGACGTTCTTCTCCGAGCACTGCAACTGCCCGGCGATCTGCAGCGGGGTCATGCCGGCGCGGGCCAGGGTGATCAGCTCGTGACGGACATCGGCGACCACCTTCGGCGCCTCCGCCTCGCCGCCGAGCACTTCGAGGAAGGCTTCGCCATAGCGCTCCAGCTTGCGTGCGCCGACGCCGCTGACCCGGGCCATTTCCGCCAGAGACGTCGGCTGGCTGCGGAGCATTTCCAACAACGTCGAGTCGGGGAAGATGACGTAGGGCGGCACGCCGTGTTCTTCGGCCAATTTGCGCCGCAGTGCGCGCAAGGCTTCCCACTGTTCGCGTTCCTCGCCGCGCACCAGTTGGCTGGCCTGGCTCTTGCTGCCCGTTTTCGCGGTGACTTGCGGTTTCAGGTCGCGGCGCAGTTCCAGCTTCACTTCGCCTTTGAGCAGCGGCCGGCAACTGTCATTAAGACGCAGACCGCCATAACCCTCGTGATCGACATCGGCCAACCCACGCGCCACCAGCTGGCGGAACAGCGAGCGCCACTCGCTCTCGCTCAACGCCTTGCCAACGCCGAACACCGACAAATGCTGATGGCCGAAGCTGCGCACCTTTTCGTTGTCCTTGCCCAGCAACACGTCGACCAGATGACCGACGCCATAGCGCTGGCCGGTGCGGAAAATCGCCGACAAGGCCTGACGAGCAGGTTCGGTGGCGTCCCAGGTCTGCACGCCGTCGACACAGTTGTCGCAGTGCCCGCACGGTTCTGGCATGTCTTCATCGAAATAGGCCAGCAACGCCTGCCGGCGGCAGCGGGTTTCTTCGCACAGCGAGAGCATGGCGTCGAGCTTGTGCTGCTCCAGACGCTTGTGCCGCTCGTCGCCTTCGGAGTTCTGCAGCATCTGCTTGAGCATCACCACGTCTTGCAGACCGTAGGCCATCCACGCATCCGCCGGCAGCCCGTCACGGCCGCCGCGTCCGGTTTCCTGGTAATACGCCTCAAGGGATTTCGGTAGATCGAGGTGCGCGACAAAGCGTACGTTGGGCTTGTCGATGCCCATGCCGAACGCCACGGTGGCGACCATGATCAGGCCTTCCTCGTTGAGGAAGCGCTTCTGGTGATAAGCGCGCAGATCGTTGGGCAGACCGGCGTGATACGGCAGCGCCGGGAAGCCCTGCTCGCTGAGGAACGCCGCAACTTCTTCGACCTTCTTGCGCGACAGGCAGTAAACGATGCCGGCATCGCTGCGCCGCTCGGCGAGGAACGCCAGCAACTGTTTGCGCGGCTGCTCCTTGGGCACGATGCGATAGAAGATGTTCGGGCGGTCGAAACTCGACAGAAAGCGCTCGGCGTTCTGCAGGTGCAGGCGATCGACAATTTCTTCGCGGGTGCGCTTGTCGGCGGTCGCGGTGAGGGCAATGCGCGGAACGTTGGGGAACAGCTCGGCCAATTGACCCAGTTGCAGGTATTCGCGACGGAAATCGTGGCCCCATTGCGATACGCAATGCGCTTCGTCGATGGCGAACAGGGCGATTTCCAGGCTTTGCAGGAACGCCAGCATGCGTGGCTGCACCAGACGCTCGGGCGCGAGATAGAGCATTTTCACTTCGCCGCGCTTGATCCGCAGGGCGAGATCACGCTGCTGCTCGGCACTCAGCGTGGAGTTCAGCGCAGCGGCGGCGACGCCCAGTTCTTCAAGGGTGGCGACCTGATCGTCCATCAGCGCGATCAACGGCGAAACGACCACCGCCAGGCCCTCGCGCAACAGTGCCGGCACCTGGAAGCACAACGACTTGCCGCCACCGGTAGGCATCAGCACCAGCGCATCACCGCCGCTGGCCACGCGCTCAATGATCGCACCCTGACGGCCACGGAAACTGTCGTAGCCGAAGATGTCCTTGAGGACGCGTTGAGCCTGTTCGAGCATAAAAACTCCAAAAATCTACCGATACATCCCTGCTCAGGCTGGTTCAGAGCAGCCTCGGCTGCTTAAACAAAACGTAAGAACACATTGCATGACCAGCGCAGCGCCGGCAGGGATCGCAAAACGCGGCAGTATACCCGAGGCCTTCGCCGCACAGGGTGCCGCTGAGAAGACACCGCCCGACCGACACACAAAAAGCCCTTGTGGGAGCAAGCCTGCTCTCGAAAGCAATCGGTCAGTCAATGCAACAGTGCCTGACATGGCGCCTTCGCGAGCAGGCTCGCTCCCACATGGCTTTGTATACCGTCCGGCAATTACGGCAAATCTGCCAAGCGGCTGGCTAGAGCGCGCAAGAAAGCCTAGAATTCCCGCATTGTTTATTCCCCAAGGTAGCCCCGTAATGTCCTTCGCTGAGCAACTGACCCGCCTGCAAGTCTTCCTCGATGCCGACGAGCTGCACGACGAGGCGCTGGATTACGTCGCCGCCCACGGTTACCTGACCGCGCTGTCTATCTGCTCCGAAGACGTTCCGGAGCGCGAGTGGATCGACGCGCTGTTCGCCGAAGAGCCGCATTACGCCGACGAAGCCCAGCGTGCCGAAATCGAAGCCACACTGATCGGCCTCAAAGCACACATCGCTCGCCAACTGGCCTCGGATGAAGAATTCGAATTGCCGTGCGAACTGGATCTGGGCGAAGAGCCGGACGATTCCGAATTGCGCGGCTGGTGCATCGGTTTCATGGAAGGCGTGTTCCTGCGCGAAGCGGCTTGGTTCGAAACCGCCGAAGAAGAAGTCAGCGAAATGCTCCTGCCGATCATGGTCGGTTCCGGCCTGTTCGACGAGCAGCCTGAGTTCGAAGACATCGCCAAGGACGCCAACCTGATGGACGACATGATCGTTCAGATCCCGGAAGCCCTGACCGCGCTGTATCTGCTGTGCCAGGCCCCCGAAGAAAAACCGGCGATCCTCAAGCCTCGTCATCACTAAGAACCGGCCTATGGACAACCCCATAGGCAACCGCCCCCTGATGTTGCGCTACGTCCTGCTGGCCATCGGCTGGCTCAGCGTCGCATTGGGGGTGATCGGTATCTTCCTGCCGGTCCTGCCCACCACCCCCTTCCTCCTGCTCGCCGCGGCCTGCTTCGCGCGCAGCTCTCCGCGCTTCTATCGCTGGCTGGTCGAACATCCACGGCTGGGGCCATGGATTCGCGACTACCTCGAAGGCAACGGCATCCCGCTCAAAGGCAAGGTCTACGCGATCGGCCTGATGTGGGTGAGCATTCTGTTCTCGTGTTATCTGGTGCCGTTGGTTTGGGCGCGGGGGTTCATGCTGACGAGTGCGGTGTTGGTGACGGTTTATATTGTGCGGCAGAAGACCTTGAAAAAACGCTGATTGCTCCACCGTCGGCGGCACAACCGTTCATCCGATATCCGTCCGCACCTGTCAGAGTTGACAGGTGCGCGCTTTAACGTCGCATGCTTAATTCTTCCGTATCGGCGCTGACAGCCCAGGTAAGCGCCCCGTATGGAAGGCGAAAATTCATGACCAGCTCACAATACCTGATATTCCCTCCTGCGCCGCGTTCCGGTATCGGTGTGCTGGCCCTCTATCCGCCGCAACCACTCCTGCACAAGCTGCAAACTGACCAGAGCTACGGTATCAACATCGCCATGATTGCTCAGAACATTAACGGATTGGGCTTCAGTCTCCCGGCGTATCTGTCTCAAGCCCTCGGTGACCGTATCGAAGTCTTCCTCGATAGACCCGATGTCACCACCCCTTCGTCCGTGATTGATTTCGCCCTTACAGAGGACGATTTTGAGGCCGATGGAAAGACCCCTAAAACCGTACTTTTTTACATTACAGCTGAAACCCTCGAGGAGAAATTCCTGCCGTTTACCGACGTCAGGCTGGATTGCTGGATTAAAGTCACGAGACTGAGCGGCAACCCGGGGGAATCGCCACACTCACAACTCTGGTTCAAACATCCCGCTCCGGGCGAAGCGGACATTGACGGCGGCAAGCCTTCCAATCAGGGCCTCAAGCTGCCGATCGCATCGGAAAGTATCGTCGATCAGAACGTCATCGATGAGGGCATGGAAGTCACGGTCAAGCATTACTTCAATCAGCAGATCGGCGATACGGTCGTGCTGACATTTGGTTCGCTGCGGCTGGACTTTGTCGTTACCGACGACTCGGCCGACATCGTTTTCAAGCTGACGCCTGACTTGCTCGGCAAATTGCAACAAACCAGCAATCTGGTGGTGCGCTGGAGCGTTTATGACATTGTCGAGAACTCCAGTGGTTTTTCGGAACCGCTCATTCTGCCGTTCAAGCCCGTAATAACCCTGCTGACCGCGCCGATTTTCGAGCAGTCCGATGCCGACGACGTAATACACCATGACTGGCTTGCAGGCGGCCCGACGAACATTCTCCTGACGGGCAGTTTTGCGATCAACGATGTGATCGACCTGACACTGGAAGGATTCACCCGAAACAACGTGCCAGTCACTCATACCTATTCTTTAACGGTGACCGTAGACAGCAAGACACTGAACTTTCCCGTGGAAAATTTCCGCATTCAAAATGTGATAGGTGGAAGTTTACGGGCAACTTATATTCTGACCAGAGCAGGTCAGTCCAAACTTTCCAAACCTGCTGACGTCACCGTTGCGGGTAAATCCTTGCCACTGGGAGCACCGGAGGTCACCCCACTGGTGGAAGGTGAGCTGGCAGTCGACACTGCCAAAGCCTTTATAAATGTCGCCAGTTTCTGGCCCTTGAAACAAGGGGCAGAGGTCAAGCTGCATTGGCAGACCACAGACATCAACGGCAAGTTGGTACGGTTTACTTGGGGACAGCTTGTAACGGATCCTTCAAAGCCCATCGTTTTCGAGGCCGAGAACGAGTACATCAAGCCCTACGCCAGCGCGAGACTGGCCGTGCAGGCCACCATCACCAATCCCGGCGAAAGTGAAGTCTTTTCCGATATCGCGCAGTTGAAGATCGGCGATCCCAAGGAGCTTGTCCTCACGCCGCCCTCACTGGTATCGCCTTTCACTAATCCGCTTGATCCCTTGGCAGCGCTGCCGAGCATGCTGGTGGAATATCTCGATGCCAAGACCGAGAAGGTTCGCCTGGTGTGCACACCACTGCCCTTGGGATTTGATCGCTTCCCGCTGGTAGATCTGGATTCGGCCAAACAAGCCCGCTTTACGTTCGACAGGCGCCTCATTGTGGCGCTTCACGGTGAAACCGTGCGATTCAAATTCAACCTGAATCAGGACGGCAAGAAAATCGGATCTTCTCCGGAAACTGAGATTTCTTTCAAACTGATCGCTGATCAGGATCCCAGGTTTCCGAGACCGCGAATCATTGGCATTGATAACGCAATCCTGGACGTAAAAAAACTGACCAGCGCAGACAAATTGGCGGTCAACCTCTGGCACGGACAACGGCCGGGCCAGAGCATGACGCTGGTGCTGATCGGCATCGACAGCAAAGACAACCCTGTTCGCCACGTCATCATGAACGCGGAGGCGAGCGTCACCAGCGCCGGGCTGATACGGGAACTGTCAACGCCGACGCTGGAAGTGTTGAAAAATCTCAAAAGCGGCAGTACGGCGACATTGATATTTTCCGTGCGCCTGGGGTTGCGCGGCAATCCAGTGGAATTTCCCCACCAGACCTATCAGATCGAATCTCTGGTTGAGTTGCAGCCGGTCATCACACTGATTAAGGACTCGCAGAACAGGGAGATTCCGCATAGCGACCTGACGGTTGATCCGAATGTCACGATCGAGGGAACTGCGAGCGTAGAACAGCAGGTTGAAGTTCTGGTGAATGGCAAGTCGATAGAGACATTGACCACAGACAAGGACGGGAAATTTTCAACGCTATTGAAGGGGCTCGTTGTCGATGTACTGACAGTCGTGCAGATTCGAGCACTCTATGGCGACGGTCTTCTCTCTCCTTTACGCTCGTTCACGCTGCGCAAAGCGCTGCAAGTCAACAACAGCGCCATGGCCCTGTCAGGACTGAGAGTTTATGCATGGCGCCACACTCACAGTGCAGATTTTCCAAACAATACCCAAATCCGCGCCGCCGTCCCGTCTACAGGCGTCCACCCGATCACCTACAGAAGCAGTAATCCGAACGTGGCTTATGTCGACGGCAACGGGAAAGTCACGGGCATACGTAACGGCAATACGTACATTACCGTACAGGACCGATTCAGCTCATTTTCCTATTACGTCAGTGTGACGAATGTTTATCAGTTGGCTATCGGCGGCTACGGCATGACACACCAAGAGGCGCTCAACTGGCGATACAGCATTCCGGGCGCAGAACCGATGAGCAGAGCACTGCACGCCATGCAAGTTGTATATGGTCCCGATCCTTATTGGCCAATAGCCGCTGGAGGGATCTACAGGATGTGTGATGAAAGCGGTTGTCCTGGCAACCTGCGAGCGATATATGGACATGCCAACGGCGGAATTTATTGCCATTCGGACCTGAACGCCCGATGGGCTCCATGGTGTATCTATCCCATTTACGGATAAACCGGCCTCTTCGCGAGCAGGCTCGCTCCCACAGTTTCACCGCTCTCCCCTGTGGGAGCGAGCCTGCTCGCGAAGGCTGACTTAAAGACAACACGTCTCTACAGACAGACAAAACCCACCGTCCCGAATCAACCGGGGCGGCGGGTTTTGTCATTTCAGACCTCAGCTCAAACCGTATCCACCTTCAACGAATGATCATTGAGCATGCCGCTGATGATCGTCGCTGTGTCGTGACCGCTGGCAATCATGCCGCCTGCGCCCGGGGTCACGCCGTAGTGGCTGGCGAGGTTGACGCCGGCCAGGTCGATGGTCTGGCTCG
This sequence comes from Pseudomonas sp. FP1762, assembly GCF_030687105.1. Lineage (NCBI taxonomy): Bacteria > Pseudomonadati > Pseudomonadota > Gammaproteobacteria > Pseudomonadales > Pseudomonadaceae > Pseudomonas > Pseudomonas sp. FP1762. Next base: position 1,597,499 of record NZ_CP117458.1, on the reverse strand, counting down.
GCGCGGCGCCGGCCATGGCGCTGACGTCGATGCTGGTCATCACCGAGGCGCCGCTGCCGCTGACGGTGAAGTGCAGATAGTCGTCCAGCGACGCGGTACTGGCGTTTTCGCCTTGCAGCAGTTGCGACAGATCGAGCCTGTCGGTACCGGGGGTGAAATCGGTAATCAGGTCATGGCCGCTGTTGCCCTTGAGCCACTGGAAGGTGTCGGCCCCTGCCCCGCCCGTCAGCGTATTGTTGCCCATGCCACCAATCAGTAAGTCATCGCCAGCGCCGCCATTGAGGAAGTCGTTGCCGAGGCCACCGTTGATCACGTTGTTGTTGCCGTCGCCGGTGAGGCTGTCGTTGAAGTTGGAGCCGAGCAGGTTTTCGATGCCGGTCAACGTATCGGTACCGGCGCCGAGGGTGTTCTGCGCACCCAGCAGGCCGAGATTGACGGTGACGGCGGCTGTGGCGTGGGCGTAGCTGGCGGTGTCGCTGCCAGTGCCGCCGTCGAGCAGATCGTTGCCCGCGCCGCTGTAGAGCAAATCGTTGCCAGCGTCGCCGTGCATTTCGTTATTGCCGGAGCCTGCCGTGAGTACGTCGTTGCCGTCGCCGGCATTGATCACGTTGTTGCCGCTGCCCGCCACCAACACATCGTCGCCAGCAGTGCCAGTCAGGGTGTGGCCGTCCTGATAGCTGATGCTGACGTTGGCCGTGTCGCTGCCGCCGTGGTTGTCGTTGGCGGCGTAAGTGCCGTGGTAGTCCGGCGTGATGTCGTGGGCCGCGGCGTAGTTGAGGGTCATGGTCAGCTGGTAGTTCTCCGCCGCATTCGGGTTGCCGCCACCATTACCAATGTTGGTGATGTGAATCTGGTAGACGCCGTCCGCCGAGGCGCTGAGGGTCTGGCCATCCGCCAGCGCCATCCAGGCACCGCCATTGAGCGAATACTCCATGCTGATCTTACCGGCACCCAGATTGTGATCCAGATTGAGGGTTTCGCCCTGACGCAGATTGACGGTAATGCGGTCTTCATCGTTGGCATTGCTGTTGCTCACCATGCCCAGATAACCGCTGACCACCAGCACGGCGGTCATGGTCGCGGCATTGGCGCTGAAGGCGCTGCGCACATTGGCCAGATTCTGGTTGGCTGCGTTATTGGTCTGCCCAGTGAAGCCGATCAGGCCGCTGCCGGTGAAGTCCGCCGCTTTCGACACCCAACCGGTATTGAAACTGGTGGGTGTGGCGTTGAGGGTGTCGCCGTTCGGATCGGTGTCATTGGCCAGCAACAGCTCGCCCGGCACCACGATATTGCCCGACAGCACGTTGGTGATGACGTGATCGTCCATCGCCACCGGTGGCGCGTTGGGGATCACTTTCACCGTCAGGGTGGAGCTGGCCAGATCGCCGTCGTTGTCGCTGACGGTGAAGCCGATGTTTTCGGTGATCACCACTGCGGTGGTTTTCTGCGAGGTGTAGCTGTATTCGCCGGTATCAAGATTGACCACCAGCGTGCCGCTGTTGTTGGTGGCAATGCTGACGCTGTTGTTGGCGGTATTGAAGGTGCCGTGATTGGCGCCGCCGCTCGCGGTCAACGAACCCTGGCCACTGAGGGCTTTCGGATCGTAGGTGTAGGTGGTGCCGTCGACCACGATCGACTTGATGAAACCGCCATCGGCGCCGAACGAACCGCCCTCGCCCAGCAGCGAACCGGTGACCGGCGCGCCCTGCACGGTGCCGGACAATACCGAGTTGAGCTGATTGAGATCGGTGACCACCACCGCATTGGTATTGGTGTGGTTGATGCCGTCGTAGGCCAGCGGATCGAGGTTGGCGTTGCTCACGCCACTGCCCAGACCAATGGCGTAGTTCTTGATGTTGTTGGCGTCGAGGAAGTTTTTCAGCGCGGCTTCGTCAGCCGTGCCGATGTCGCCCTCGTTGGGCTTGCCGTCAGAGAAGAAGTAGCCGACGTTCTGTGCCCCGGTGAGTTTGCCGGAGGTGTTGAACGCGGTCTGCATCACTGCTACGGCAGCATCGTAGTTGGTGCCGCCGCCAGCGTTGAGACCGGCGAGGAGTGTCTTGGCGGTGGCGACATCCACCCACACGGTGGTGCGGTCGGCGGCATTGCTGCTGAACGTCACCAGCTGCACTTTCACATCGCCCAGATCATCGTACTTGTCGAGCAAGGCACCAATGGCCTGCTTGGCCAGTGCCAGCCGCGACAGGCCCGGCACGCCAGAGGCATCAGCCATACTGCCGGAGATGTCGAGGACGATGAGAATGTTCGAATCGATCTCCACTGCGGTTACCGAGCGATCCGAGGCAACGGCTTTCGGTATGTCGTCGACGATGTTGACCACGAGGGTGCTGGTGGTGCTGTTGCCCAGTGCATCGGTGGCTTTGTAGGTGAACGTTTCGCTGAGGGTGTTCGGCCCGTCGTTGGCGTTCGGCGCGGTTTTCGGCGCCGAGGTCAGCGTGTAGGTGTAGGTGCCGTCAGCGTTGAGCAGCAGTTGCCCGTAGCTACCGGTGGCGTTGCCGACCAGGGTGTAAGTGATCGCGCCGCTGCCGCCACTGACCGAACCGACCAGCGTGCCGCTGGCGGTTTCACCGGTATTGCCCGGTTCGCTGCCGGTGACTGTGCCGGGGGCGAGATCCTGGCCATCCTTGTTCAGGTCGAGGGCTTTTTCATAGACCGTCACATCCTGATCGACCGAGGCGACCAGTTTGCTGTCGGCGACGTTGATGGTCAGCGTCGTGGTGCTTTCATCGCCATCGCTGTCACGGATGGTGTAGGTGAACGTGTCGGTCGCGCCCGGCGGGCTCACCGAGTTCGGGTTGCTGTGGTAAACCGCATTGCCCGCCGCGTCGAGGGTCAGGTAGCCGTAGTTGCCGTTGATGTTGCTGTTGAGCCCGCCGCTGGCTGATGTCGCGGTGTTGCTGCCGGCGCGCACGCCGACCACCGTTGCGGCACCATCGGCGCCGCTGAGGTCATTGCCGAGCACACTGACATTGACCGTGCCGCCCTCCGCTACCGAGCCGGTATCGGCGTTGGCAGTCGGCAAATCGTCGACGATATTGACGTTGATCTGACCGCTGGCGGTACTGCCATCGGTATCAGTGGCGACCACGTCGAAGCTCTCGCTGAGGCTGTTGGCACCGTTGGCGTTCGGATGAGCTTCGTTGTCGACCAGGGTGTAGCTGTAACTGACCACGCCGGTGGCCGGATCGTAACCGGTGATGGTGAAGGTGCTGCCCAGTGGCGAGACCACCGATTGCGGCAAACCGGCGGCGACGCCATTGCTGATCACCGCAATGCCGCCGACCGTGAGGGTTTGCAGGCCATCGAGGGCGGTCACGGTGAAGCTGCCGCTTTGGGTCAGCGCCGAGGTGTTGGGGCTGCTGCCGTCGCTGAGGTTTTTCTCGTAGACGGTGATTTCGCCGCCCTTCACATCGAGGCCGTCGAGGCACACCGGATCGTCGTTGTTATGGATGTTCAGCACCAGGTTGGCGGTGCTGGTGTCGCCGTCGGCATCGGTGATGGTGTAGGCGAAGGTTTCCGTGCCGTTGCCGCCGCCGTGGAGGTTTTTGAAGTCGGCGTCATTGGCGTCCAGCGTGTAGGTGTAAGTGCCGTTGGCGTTGAGCACCAGGGTGCCGTAAGTGCCGGTGAAAGTACCGGCGGTCACCGGGCCGCTGGCGACGCGGTCGGCGCCTTGCACATCGTTGTCGAGGACGTTGCCGGTCAGGGTCACCTGGGCTTCGGTCGCGTTGTCGGCATTGCTGTCATTCAGCGCCTTCGGCACGTCATCGACGATGCTCACAACGATCGTGCTGGTGACGACATTGCCCAGCGAATCGGTGGCCTGATAGGTGAAGGTTTCGCTCAGGCTGTTGGCGCCGTCGTCAGCATGCGGCGTGGTGGTCGCTGGCGAAGTCAGGGTGTAGGTGTAAGTGCCATTGGCATTGAGGACGATCTGCCCGTAATTACCGGTGGCGCTGCCGACCAGTGCATAGCTGATCGCGCCGACCGCACCAGTGACCGAGCCGACCAGGGTGCCGGAAGCGGTTTCGCCAGTGCTGTTCGGATCGCTGCCGACCACACTGCCCGCCGCCAAATCCTGGCCATCCTTGTTCAGGTCGAGGGCTTTTTCGTAGACGGTGACGTCAGTGTCGCTGACCGCTTTCAGGCAGCTGTTATAGACGTCGATGGTGATCGTCGTGGTGCTTTCATCACCATCGGAATCGCGCACGGTGTAGGTGAACACATCCACGGCACCCGGACCGTTCACCGCGTTGGGATTGCTGTGATAAACGGCGTTACCGTTGGCATCAAGCGTGAGGTAGCCGTAGGTGCCGTTGATCTGCGAATTGAGCCCGCCGATGGCCGAAGTCGAGGTGTCGGCACCGGCACGCACGCCGACCACTGCGCCGGTAATCGCCGGGCCATCCGCGCCGCCGATATCGTTATCCAGCACATTGCCGCTGACGGTGCCGCCCTCCGCCACCGAAGCCGCGTCCGCATGCGCGGTCGGTAAATCGTCGACGATGTTGACGTTGATCTGGCCGCTGGCGGTACTGCCATCGGTGTCCGTCGCGACGACGTCGAAGTTCTCGGTGAGGCTGTTGGCGCCGTTGGCGGTTGGATGGGCTTCGTTGTCGGCCAGGGTGTAGCTGTAACTGACTACGCCGGTCGCCGGGTCATAACCGGTGATGGTCAAGGTGCTGCCCAGGAGTGTGATCACCGATTGCGGGAAACCTGCGGCCACGCCGTTGGTGATCACCGCGATGCCGCCGACTGTGAGGGTCTGCAGACCATCGAGAGCGCTGACGGTGAAGGTGCCGTTCTGGGTCAGAGCTGGGGTGTTGGGGCTGGTGCCGTCGCTGAGATTTTTTTCGTAGACGGTGAGTTCGCCACCGTTGACGTCGAGGCCGTTGAGCAGCACCGGATCGTCATTGTTGTGGATATTCAGTACGAGATTGGCAGTGCTGCTATCGCCGTCGGCATCAGTGATGGTGTAGGCGAAGGTTTCCGTGCCGTTACCGCCGCCGGTCAAGGCTTTGAAGTCGGCGTCGCTGGTGTTCAGCGTGTAGGTGTAGGTGCCGTCGGCGTTCAGCATCAACGTGCCATAAGTACCGGTGAAAGTACCCGGCGTGACTGGGCCGGTCGGTACGCGATCGGCGCCTTGTATGTCGTTGGTGAGGACATTGCCAGTCAGCGTCAGTTGGCTTTCTGAGGCAGTGCCATTGCTGTCATCGTTGGCTTTCGGCAGGTCGTCGACGATGTTGACGTCGAGGGTGCCGGTGGCCGTCGTGCCGTTGTCGTCGACCACCGTGACTGCGAACTGCTCAGGCAGATTATTCGCGCCGTTGGCGTTCGGATGCGCTTCATTGTCAGCCAGGGTGTAGCTGTAACTGACCACGCCGGTTGCAGCGTTGAAACCGGTGATGGTCAGCGTGCTGCCCAGTGGCGTGGTGATCGATTGCGGGAAGCCTGCGGCGACGCCATTGGTGACCACGGCGATGCCGCCGACGGTCAGCGTGGTGACGCCGTCCAGTGCAGTGATGGTGAACGTGCCGTTTTGCGTCAGTGCGCCAGCGTCAGGGGCGCTGCCGTCGCTGAGGTTTTTTTCGTAGATCGTCAGCTCGCCACCGGCGACGTTCAGGCCGTCGATGGTGACTGGATCGTCGTTGTTGTGGATCTGCAGAACCAGATTGGCAGTGCTGGAATCGCCGTCGGCATCAGTGATGGTGTAGGCGAAGGTCTCTGTGCCGTTGCCGCCACCGGTCAAGGCTTTGAAATCGGCATCGCTGGTATTCAGGGTGTAGGTGTAAGTGCCGTCGGCGTTCAGAACCAAGGTGCCGTAAGTACCGGTGAACGTGCCGGGCGTAACCGGGCCTGTCGGTACGCGGTCGGCACCTTGCACGTCGTTGGTCAGGACGTTGCCGGTCAGGGTCAGTTGGCTTTCCGAGGCGGTACCGTTGCTGTCGTCGTTGGCTTTCGGCAGGTCGTCGACGATGTTCACGTCGAGGGTGCCGGTGGCCGTCGTGCCGTTGTCATCGACCACCGTGACTGCGAACTGCTCAGGCAGATTATTCGCGCCGTTGGCGTTCGGATGCGCTTCGTTGTCGGCCAGGGTGTAGCTGTAACTCACTACACCGGTTGCAGCGTTGAAACCAGTAATCGTCAGCGTGCTGCCCAGTGGCGTGGTGATCGATTGCGGGAAGCCTGCGGCGACGCCGTTGGTCACTACGGCGATGCCGCCGACGGTCAGCGTGGTGACGCCGTCCAGTGCAGTGATGGTGAACGTGCCGTTTTGCGTCAGCGCGCCAGTATCCGGAGCGCTGCCGTCGCTGAGGTTTTTTTCGTAAACCGTGAGCTCGCCGCCAGCGACGTTCAGGCCGTCGATGGTGACTGGATCGTCGTTGTTGTGGATCTGCAGAACCAGATTGGCGCTGCTGCTATCGCCGTCGGCATCGGTGATGGTGTAGGCGAAGGTTTCAGTGCCGTTACCGCCGCCGGTCAAGGCTTTGAAATCGGCATCGCTGGTGTTCAGGGTATAGGTGTAGGTGCCGTCGGCGTTCAGAACCAAGGTGCCGTAGGTACCGGTGAATGTACCGGGCGTGACTGGACCGGTGGGTACGCGGTCGGCGCCTTGTATGTCATTGGTGAGGACATTGCCGGTCAGGGTCAGCAAGGTTTCCGAGGCAATGCCGTTGGCGTCGTCAAACGCTTTGGGCACGTCGTCGGTGATATTCACGTCCAGCGTGCCAGTGGCGCTGTCGCCATTGCTGTCGGTGGCGATCACGGTGAACTGTTCGCTGAGATTGTTCACGCCGTCGCCGGCCGCGTGGGTTTCGTTGCCGTTGAGGGTGTAGCTGTAGCTGACCGTGCCGGTCGCCGCGTTGTAACCGGTGATGGTCAGGGTGTTGCCCAGTTGCGTGGTGATCGACTGGGGAAAGCCGATCGGCACGCCGCCAACAATCACGTTGATGCCGCCGATGCTCAGGCTGTTCAAACCATCCGCTGCCGAGACCGTGAAGCTGCCACTTTGCGTCAGCGCGCCTGGATTGGCCGCTGTACCGTCAGGCAGATTGGCTTCATTGAGGTTCAGCTCGCCGCCCGCCGCGTCGAGGCCGTTCAGGATGACCGGGTTGTTCACCGGTGGCGGTGGCACCACGACCGGCGCTGGCGTGTCGTCGCCATTGTCGATGTCCGCGTCGCGACGATACTCGGGAAATTCGGGAATGCCGTTGAAGCCGGCGGTGGGGAAACCGATGATCGGATCGACCCGGCCACCGACTTCGGTCAGCAGAACGAAGCTATGCCCGCCGCCCAGTTCACCGGTATTGCCGGTGGGCGCGTTGGGGCCGGCCGCAGTGGCTTCGGCAGTTTTGCTTGGGTCTTCACCGGCGGCGATGGCTTGCTGGATTTGCTCGACATCGGTCAGTTGCGCCTGGCTTGGGGTCTGCGCTTCGTCGACGTTCACCGGCACAGCCTGGTCGGCCAGCAATTGCCCGGTCATGGTGATGCTGCTGCCCCGACCGAGGGTCAATTCCTCGCCGTTTTGCAGTTTCACTGCCACCGCGCCTTCCGCGCCGGTGATCAGTTGATCGCCGGCGTACAAACGATCGCCTTCGAACAACGGACGCTTGATGCCGTCGCTCGCTTGAGCGAACACCTGACCAATGACTTTTGTGACCGTACCGATGAGCGCTGCCATGTGAAATCCTCCGCTGCCGACCACCGTCGGCACAGGTTCGCGAAGCAGCCCATGGCTCAATCGGGTTGCCGGGGGCGACGCTCGCACCCTCGACAGTTCGTTTCGCAGGCCCGGTTTGAGGTGAATTGTCAGCGCTATCAAGCACTTGCCAACCCTGTTCAATCCGCCGACCCACTAGCGCTACGTAACGGTGGTGAATCACCCGAGTGACAAAAATCTGTCGCTCATTCGCCGTTACGCGTCCCTCCCCTTCAGCAGTACTTCGCAGTGTCTCGCAAAGTGAATGGAACTTTCCTCAAGCCTTTTCGAGCTCCCTAAAGCGCATAAAACAAAGGCTTTCGAGCTGAACAATGTGCTGCTTTTGAAAAACCGCATAAGTTTTTTTTGGAATAAACCTTATGAAAATTTTTTCTTAGCTACGCTCTAGGATGTTCTTAGCTCTGTTGTTACAAGAGTGAAACGCTTATACCCAAAATTTACGTCAAATATTTGGCGACGGTAACACAACATTGAGATCCAGGGAGATGCACCCATGCGCGTTTTAACCCCCCTCTGCAGCGCGGTTTTGCTGGCCATGGCTTGCACTTCCCAAGCCCAGGCGATGAACCTCACCGAGGCGATTCAAAGCACCATCGCCACTCACCCGGAACTGGCGTCGCGCGTGGACGCCCGCTTGTCAGCGGATGAACAGGTGAAAGTGGCCAAGGGCGGGTTTTATCCGTCGGTCGATCTGAACGCTGCCTACGGGCGCGGCTACAGCGACAACACCAACACTCGCGCCTTCGGTAATCACAATACCGAAATCCTCAACTACACCCAGTCGGAGCTGCGCTTGCGGCAGATGATCTTCGACGGCTTCAACACCGCCAACGAAGTCGAGCGCACCAAGGGCGTGTCCAATTCGCGCGCCTACTACGCGCAAGGCACCGCACAGGATCTGGCCCTGCGCACCATCGAGGTCTACCTCGAAGTGCTCAAGCGGCGTGAACTGGTGACGCTGGCCAAGAACAACCTGCAGGCGCACTTGCGTGTCAACGATCAGATCGGCCTGCGCACCGAGCGCGGCATCGGCAGCACCGCCGACTCCGATCAATCGGTTGCCCGTCGTGCACTGGCGCAGAACAACCTCGACACCGCCGAAGTCGATCTGGCCGACGCCGAATCGAATTTCTACAGCGTGGTCGGACGCATGCCCGATGAGCTGGAAACCCCGGCCTCGACTCGCGGTGAGATGCCGCCGGACCTGCGTGAAGCGCAGCAGAGCATGGTCGACAACAACCCTTACCTGAAATCGGCCCAGGCTGACGTGCAGTCCGCCGAGAGCCAGTACGAAGTCGCCAAGTCGCCGTTCTACCCGCGCTTCGATGCCGAAGCAGCAGTCGGCGCAAACAACAACGTGCAGGGTGATGAAGGCCACGACAACGAATGGCGTGTCGGTGTGGTGATGAACTACAACCTGTTCCGTGGCGGCAGCGACAAGGCACGCCTGGCCGCGAATGCCCACGACATCAACCAGGCGATGGACATCCGCAACAACGCCCTGCGTCAGCTCAACGAGAACATTCGTCTGGCCTGGAACGCCATGGAAAACGCCAAGAAGCAGACGCCGACCGCTCGCGAATATGCCGAAACCACCAAACGCGTGCGCGCCGCTTATCAGGACCAGTTCGGCCTCGGCCAACGCACCCTGCTCGACCTGCTCGACAGCGAAAACGAGCTGTACAACGCCAACCGCCGCTACACCGAAATCCGCTACACCGAGGAATACTCGATGTACCGCGTGCTGGCGAACATGGGCCAGTTGCTGAGCAAACAGCGCGTGGTGCTGCCGGCTGATGCGATTGCCACGACCGAAGTAAAAAACCAGGCGCGCCTGCCGGAACTGAAGTAAACGGTGCAGGAACTGACTTTGCCCTGATCGTTCCCACGCTCTGCGTGGGAATGCCTCAAGGGACGCTCCGCGTCCAGTGACGCGGAGCGTCACGGGCTGCATTCCCACGCAGAGCGTGGGAACGATCCGATAACCGAGCCCGTTCAACAGAGGCAATCACTATGACCAGCATGGAACCCGGCGCCACCGGGGTCGATCCGCGCCTGAGCTTCGACGACCCGTTACTCGACGGCCTGCTGATCCTCTGCAAACTGCATGGCGCCACGGTCAGTCGTGCCAGCCTGAGCGCCGGGCTGCCCCTGAACAAACAACGCCTGAGCCTCGATCTGCTGCCCCGTGCAGCAGCGCGGGCCGGATTACAGGCGCGCTTGTTGCGCCGTGACCTGAAAGACATTTCACCGCTGAACCTGCCGATCCTGCTGCTGCTCAACGACGGCCGCACCGCTGTGCTGCGGCGGTTTGGCGAGGATGGCAAAGCCCTGCTGCTGCCCAGCGAAGCCGACGGCGGCGAGCAATGGGTGAGTCGCGAAGAGCTTGGCGAACACTACAGCGGCCAGGCCTTGTTCGCCCGCCCGCGCCACGAACTCGAAGACCTGCGCGCGCCGCTGGTGCCACGGGTAAATGCGTGGTTTCGCGACACTCTTAAACTGTCGAAATGGCTGTACAGCGATGCGATTCTCGCCAGTTTTCTGATCAATTTGCTCGGCCTGATGGTGCCGCTGTTCGTCATGCAGACCTACGATCGCGTGGTGCCCAATCAGGCGACCTCGACGCTGTGGGTGCTGTCGATCGGTTTGCTGATCGGCACCGGTTTTGAACTGGTGCTGCGCGTGGTCCGTGCGCACCTGCTCGACACCGCCGGCAAGAAAACCGACGTGATCCTCTCGGCGACGTTGTTCGAGCGCATCACCGGGATGTCGATGAAAGCGCGGCCGGCGACCATTGGCGGCTTTGCCCAGAGCATTCACGACTTCCAGGGCCTGCGTGAATTTCTCACTGCCGTGACCCTGACCAGCCTGATCGACTTGCCCTTTGTGGTGTTGATGCTGGTGGTGATCGGCCTGCTCGGCGGCTGGCTGGTGGTGATTCCACTGTTGGCGTTTCCGATCACGATCATTTTCGCCATGGTGATTCAGGTGCGCCTGCGTGACACCGTGCAAAAAAGCCTGAGCCTCGGCGCGGAGCGTCAGGCGGTGCTGATCGAAACCCTCGGAGGCCTGGAAACCCTCAAGGCCTGCGGCGCCGAAAGCGAGCGTCAGCACAAATGGGAAAGCACTCACGGCGCCCTCACCCGCCTCGACAGCCACGCGCGCAACCTGTCGGCGCTGGCCACCAACGGCACGCTGTTCATCCAGCAGTTTTCCGGGATGGCGACGATTGTTGCCGGGGTCTACAGCATCATCGCCGGCAACCTCAGTGTCGGCGCGCTGGTCGCCACCTACATGCTCGGCAGCCGCGTGCTCGCCCCGCTCGGCCAGATCGCCGGGCTGATCACCCGTTACCAGCAAGCGCAACTGACGATGAAAAGCACCGATGCGCTGATGGCCCTGCCGCAAGAGCGCGACGGCAAACAACGGCCACTGGAACGCACGCAGCTGCAAGGCGCCCTCGACGTCAGCGGCGTGACGTTTCACTACAACGGCCAGAATGCGCCGGCGCTGAGCGAGGTCAGCTTCAGCCTGAAAGCCGGCGAGCGGGTCGGTATCATCGGCCGCAGCGGTTCGGGCAAAAGCACGTTGGCGCGGCTGGTCATGGGCTTTTATGAAGCTGAGGAAGGCCAACTGCTGCTCGACGGCCTCGACCTGCGCCAACTGGACGTAGCTGAACTGCGCCAGCAGATCGGTTATGTCGCCCACGACCTGCCGCTGCTGGCTGGCAGCCTGCGCGACAACCTGACCCTGGGCGCGCGTTACATCAGCGACTCACGCATGCTCGAAGTCGCCGAACTGACTGGCGTCACCGAACTGGCCCGGCAACACCCGCAAGGCTTCGACCGACCGGTGGGCGAACGCGGGCAACTGTTATCCGGCGGCCAACGCCAGGCGGTGTTGCTGGCGCGCGCGTTACTGCTCGATCCACCGATCATGCTGCTCGACGAACCCACCAGCGCCATGGACAACAGCAGCGAAGATGCGCTGCGGCAGAAACTGCATGGCTGGGTGCAAGGCAAAACCCTGCTGCTGGTCACCCACCGCACCTCAATGCTGAGCCTGGTGGACCGGTTGCTGGTGCTGGACAACGGCCGGGTCGTCGCTGACGGCCCGAAAGAAGCAGTCATCGAAGCGCTGCGCAAGGGCCGTGTCGGCTCGGCGGCGGTCTAGGAGTTACGCCATGCCTGCTTCTTCCGATAGCAACAAGCGCGGCTACTTCGACAGCTTCGGCAAAAGTGCCGAAGCCGAGTTCATGCCGGAAACCGCCGGCGCGGCGTTGCAGGATTCGCCGCGCAAATCGCGGATCACCGTATGGCTGGCGGCAGCGCTGCTGATCGCCGCCCTGGTCTGGGCCAAATTCGCCGTGCTCGAAGAAGTGACCATGGGCGAAGGCAAGGCGATCCCGTCGAGCAAGGTCCAGGTGATCCAGAACCTTGAGGGCGGTATCGTCACCGAGATTTTCGTTCGCGAAGGCCAGATGGTCGGCAAGGGCGACACCCTGCTGCGTCTGGATGACACGCGCTTTCGCTCGAACAAGGGCGAGAGCGAGGCCGACCGTTACGCGCTAACCGCGCAGGTTGAACGCTTGTCAGCGGAGGCCGAGGGACGCCCCTTCAAACTCTCCGCTGAAGTCATCGCCAAGGCGCCGCAAGTCGCCGAGGACGAGCGCTCGCTGTACGAGCAACGCCAACGGCGGCTGGCCAGCGAGCAGCGCACCCTCAGCGAACAGCTGCGGCAGAAAACCCAGGAACTCGCCGAGTTTCGTTCCAAGCAAGGCCAGTTCAGCTCCAGCCTCGCGTTGTTGCAACAAGAGATGAACATGTCCGAACCGCTGGTGAAAACCGGTGCGGTGTCACCAGTGGAAATCCTCAGGCTCAGGCGCAGCGCCGTGGAGATCCGTGGTTCGCTGAACGCCACCACGCTGGCGATTCCCCGCGCCGAATCGGCCATCGCCGAGATCCGCAGCAAGATCGACGAATCCGAGCAAACCTTCCGTTCCGAGGCCGCCAAAGAGCTGAATGAGAAACGCACCGACCTGTCGAAAATCACCGCTTCGAGCATCGCCATCGACGATCGCGTCAGCCGTACCACGGTGACATCACCGGTACGCGGGGTGATCAAGCAGATGAAGGTCAACACCATCGGCGGCGTGGTCCAGCCGGGCAGCGACATGGTCGAAATCGTGCCGCTGGAAGACAACCTGCTGATCGAAGCCAAGGTCCGCCCGCAGGACGTCGCGTTCCTGCATCCGGGCCAGAAAGCCATGGTCAAGTTCAGCGCCTACGACTACACGATTTACGGCGGGCTGAGCGCCAAACTTGAGCTGATCGGCGCCGATACGATTACCGACGACAAGGGCAACAGCTTCTATCTGATTCAGGTGCGCACCGACAAGAATCACCTGGGCGGCGACGTGAAACCGCTGCTGATCATCCCGGGGATGGTGGCGACGGTGGACATCATTACCGGCGAGAAAAGCGTTTTGGATTACCTGCTCAAACCGGTGCTGAAAGCGCGGACCGAGGCGATGCGTGAGCGCTAGTGATCTTTGAATTGCGGTGATTGATCTGGCGCTTTCGCGAGCAGGCTCGCTCCCACAATTGGAATGCATTCCCCTGTGGGAGCGAGCCTGCTCGCGAAGAGGCCCGCACAGACAATGATCATCTGTCGCCATGGTTACGCTGAAAGGTCTCCTCCCCCATCGCCGCAATCTGCCCTTCGATCAGCGCTTCAAACGGTTTCAGTAACGGCGCAAACGTCGTCGGTGCTTCGAGGGTTTCCAGCGCCTGGACGATCGCCTCGATCGTCGATAGCGCTCCCGGCCCCGGCGCCTTGCGCAAGCGATAGCGCGACACGCCGCCCTCGGTCAGGGTCACCCGTGGCAGTGCTGCCAGCAGCGGGTTGAGGTGCAGCATCTTGCGCGCTTTGCGCCAGGTGCCGTCCGGGACGACCAGCAACATTGGCTGATCATTTGGCGCGTAAACCTGCAACGACTGCGCATCGTCAGCCGGGAACAGCAAGCGCGCCTGATAACCCGGCTGGTTCAACAGTTTCGGCAAATCTTCGAATACCTCGCCGACAATCAGCTCGGCATTGCTCAGTCCCAGCGCCGCCAGCCGCGCGGTATTGAGCGCGTGACTGACCTCGCTCGGATGCTGCAGCAGCAACACCCGGGTGCGGCTATCGAGGTGCGGAATCAATGGGCACAGGCAATGGGTCTGGGGGCGCAGGCAGCGCGGGCATTGGGGTCGGGACATTTTTTTCTCAAGCCTGATTGAGCTGCGCTTTGAGCAAATCGCGGAAGGTCTGGATCAGCGGCTCGCGGCTGCGGCCCCTGCGCATGATCATCGAAAACGGCGCCTGATAACCGAAGGTCGCTGGCAGCAGAACGCGCAGATCGCCCTTGTCGGCCCAGGCCTGCGCGTAGTGTTCCGGCAGGTAACCGATGTAGGCGCCGGAGAGCACCAGAATCAGCTGCGCTTCCATACTTTCCACGGTCGCGGCACTGTGTTTGAAACCGTGGCGGGCCAGTTCCGCCTGACTCCAGTAACCGCGCCCGACCATTCGTTGCTGAGTGATGACCTGCTCGGGGATGCGCCGCTCGTTGAACAACGGGTGACGACTGCTGCAATACAGCCAGTGCTGCTCGCGGTACAGCGGCATGTAGACCAGACCGCTCATGCGCGTGGAAAACGCACCGATGGCCAGATCGAGGCGATTGTCCTGCACGCCGAGCTGCAATTCGTAAGGGCTCATCACCGACAGGTGCAGATGCACCGCCGGGTGTTCCTGGCTGTAGGCGCCGATGGCTTCGGCAAACGGCAGGGCCTTGTCGCTGACCGTGGAATCGATCACGCCAAGGTTGAGCGTGCCGCGCAGTTCGCCCTTCAGCGCGGCGGCGTATTGCTCGAAGCCTTCAAGCTCGGCGAGCAGGCGCAGGGTTTCCTGATGGAACAGCTCGCCCTTGCTGGTCAGGCTGAAGCCACCGCGCCCGCGATGGCACAGCACCAGACCGAGCGCGGTTTCGAGCTGGCTCATGTAAGTGCTGATCGCCGAGGTCGACAGGTTGAGTTCCTGCTGCGCGTTGGCAAAACCCTGATGGCGCACGACGCTGACGAAGATGCGCAGGAGTTTCAGGTCGGGTAAAGCGTTGGCCATGTCTACTCCGGGCTTTGCAACTGTGTGTATGTGGGAAAAGCCCCTCACCCCAGCCCTCTCCCCGAGGGAGAGGGAGCCGATCTCCATGGCTTTCAAATCCTGAGTTCGACTCGATTTTTCAGGTCGATGCAGATTCCGCCAACAACTCGGTCGGCCCCCTCTCCCTCTGGGAGAGGGATGGGGTGAGGGCAACAATCTTCAGCCCTACACTTCATTCGAACCCACCAAAGTCTAATCCCACCTCTCCCATTAGTTTAGAAAAATCTGAACTAAGTTTTTGCCCGTAGCGATTCTTCCCCGTCACTACATTTCGCATGATCGGCCCCACAGCGGCGTCCGAACCTGTGCTCAACGGCGCGCCGGCATAAATAAAACAAAGACGATGAGGCCCTACCCGTGGACAAGATTCTTCACCAACCACTGGGCGGCAATGAAATGCCGCGCTTCGGCGGCATCGCCACCATGCTCCGACTTCCCCATGTACCGACCGCAGCCGGCCTCGACGCTGCCTTCGTTGGCGTGCCGCTGGACATCGGCACTTCGCTGCGCCCCGGCACGCGCTTCGGGCCGCGCGACATCCGCACCGAATCGGTGATGATCCGCCCGTACAACATGGCCACCGGCGCCGCGCCGTTCGACTCGCTGTCGGTTGCCGACATCGGTGACGTGGCGATCAACACCTTCAACCTGCTCGACGCCGTGCGCATCATCGAAGAAGCCTACGACAACATCCTCGAGCACAATGTCATCCCGATGACCCTGGGTGGCGACCACACCATCACCCTGCCGATCCTGCGTGCGATTCATAAAAAGCACGGCAAGGTTGGCCTGGTACACATCGATGCCCACGCTGACGTCAACGATCACATGTTCGGCGAGAAGATCGCCCACGGCACCACGTTCCGTCGTGCCGTCGAAGAAGGTCTGCTCGATTGCGATCGCGTGGTGCAGATCGGTTTGCGTGCGCAGGGCTACACCGCTGACGACTTCAACTGGAGCCGCGATCAGGGCTTCCGCGTCGTTCAAGCCGAAGAGTGCTGGCACAAGTCGCTGGCGCCGTTGATGGCCGAAGTGCGCGAGAAGGTCGGTGGCGGTCCGGTGTATCTGAGTTTCGACATCGACGGCATCGACCCGGCTTGGGCGCCCGGCACCGGCACCCCGGAAATCGGCGGCCTGACCACCATTCAAGCGATTGAAATCGTCCGTGGCTGTCAGGGCCTCGACCTGATCGGCTGCGATCTGGTAGAAGTCTCGCCCGCTTACGACACCACCGGCAACACCTCGCTGCTGGCCGCCAACCTGCTGTACGAAATGCTCTGCGTACTGCCTGGCGTGGTTCATCGCTGAGGGTCGGGTCATGCACGCACGTGATCAGGTTCTGCACGCGGCCGCCAAGTTGGTCGCCGCGTTTGCGCGTAACGATCGCGAAGCTTACTTCGGCGCATTCAGCACCGATGCCAGCTTCGTCTTCTACACCCTCGACCAGCCATTGCTGTCGCGCGATGCCTATCAGGCGTTGTGGGACCGCTGGCGTGCCGAGGATGGTTTCGAGGTGCTGTCGTGCACCTCGAGCAACGCCTTTGTCAGCCTGCAGGGTGACGTGGCGGTTTTCATCCATGACGTGGCCACCGAGCTGCGCATGCAAGGGGAGCAACACTTCAGCCAGGAGCGCGAGACGATTGTTTTCAGAAAACAAGCGTCGAGCCTAGAACAACAAGGCCTATGGCTGGCCTGTCACGAACATTTGTCCGCAATGCCGGAAGGGCTGCCACCCCCTTAGCCAATGGTGACGCTCACGCACGATGAGCGCGCCTGATGATCGGAGCAGATCATGAATAACAACAACAACGAAAAAAGCCTTAGCAGCATCGAAACAAACGGGGTCGAACAGATCCCGGATCATGAGCGCGACGCCCGACCCAGCGACCTGTTTCGCTTGATCTTCGGCGGCGCCAATACGTTTGCCACCGCTGTGCTCGGCAGTTTCCCGGTGCTGTTCGGCCTGTCGTTTCAGGCCGGTGTCTGGGCGATTGTCCTGGGTGTGGTGGTCGGTGCACTGATCCTCGCGCCGATGGGTCTGTTCGGCCCGCTCAACGGCACCAACAACGCCGTGTCTTCCGGTGCGCACTTCGGCGTGCACGGGCGGATTGTCGGGTCGTTCCTGTCGTTGTTGACGGCGATCGCGTTCTTCTCGCTGTCAGTGTGGAGCTCGGGTGATGCGCTGGTCGGCGGCGCCAAACGCCTCGTCGATTTGCCGGAAACCGACCTGACCCTGGGCCTGGCCTACGGTCTGTTCGCGCTGCTGGTGCTGACCGTGTGCATCTACGGTTTCCGCATCATGCTGTGGGTCAACCGCATCGCCGTGTGGGCCGCGAGCCTGTTGTTCCTGCTCGGCATCTTCGCCTTCGCCCCTGCTTTCGACAGCCAGTACGCCGGCAGCGTGGCGCTGGGTCAGGCCGGGTTCTGGGCGGCATTCATCGGCGCGGCACTGGTGGCGATGAGCAACCCGATTTCCTTCGGTGCGTTCCTCGGCGACTGGTCGCGCTATATCCCGCGTGAGACGCCGAAGGGCCGGATCATGCTGGCGGTGATCGCCGCGCAACTGGCGACGTTGATCCCATTCCTGTTCGGCCTCGCCACCGCCACCATCGTCGCGATCAAAGCGCCGGACTACATCGCCGCGAACAACTATGTCGGCGGCTTGCTGGCCGTGTCGCCGAGCTGGTTCTTCCTGCCGGTGTGCCTGATTGCGGTGATCGGTGGCATGTCCACCGGCACCACGTCGCTGTATGGCACCGGGCTGGACATGTCCAGCGTGTTCCCGCGCGTGCTTTCCCGGGTCAAGGCGACCTTGCTGATCGGCGTGCTGTCGATCGCCTTCATCTTCATCGGCCGTTTTGCGGCGAACCTGGTGCAGAGCGTGTCGACCTTCGCCGTGCTGATCATCACCTGCACCACCCCGTGGATGGTGATCATGATCATCGGTCTGCTGGTGCGGCGCGGCTTCTACTGCCCGGATGACCTGCAAGTGTTCACTCGCGGCGAACAGGGCGGACGCTACTGGTTCAACCACGGCTGGAACTGGCGCGGTCTGGGGGCGTGGATTCCGAGTGCGCTGGTCGGCCTGTGCTTCGTCAACCTGCCGGGGCAGTTCGTCGGCCCGCTGGGCGAACTGGCCGGTGGCATCGACATCAGTTTGCCGGTGACATTGGGCCTGGCGTCGGTGGTGTATCTGACGCTGCTCAAGCTGTTCCCGGAACCTCGGGAGGTGTTTGGGCCAACGGATGTGCGCAGTGAAGCCGCCATAAAACCCGAACTACGTCACGCCGCCTGAATAAACGCAAAACCCTGTGGGAGCGAGCCTGCTCGCGAAGACTTCAGCACATCCAACGTTGATGTGACTGACAGACCGCCTTCGCGAGCAGGCTCGCTCCCACAGAAAGCATTGCAGACCCCATTTGCTTGACCATAAAAAAGACAATCGGAGACACGCCATCATGGCTTTGGATTTATTCGTCGTACTCATTTATGCCGCTGCGATGCTGATTCTCGGCTACTACGGTATGCGCAAGGCCAAGACCCACGAAGACTATCTGGTTGCCGGGCGTAATCTGGGGCCGTCGCTGTACATGGGCACCATGGCAGCAACCGTACTCGGCGGCGCGTCCACCGTCGGCACGGTCCGTCTGGGCTACGTGCATGGCATTTCCGGTTTCTGGCTGTGCGCGGCACTGGGCTGCGGCATCGTCGCGCTGAACCTGTTCCTCGCCAAACCCTTACTGAAACTCAAGGTATTCACCGTCACCCAGGTCCTGGAGAAGCGCTACAACCCGATGGCGCGCACCGCCAGTGCGACGATCATGCTCGCTTACGCGCTGATGATCGGCGTGACCTCGATTCTGGCGATCGGCACCGTGCTGCAAGTGTTGTTCGGTCTGCCCTTCTGGATTTCCGTACTGCTGGGCGGCGGTATCGTGGTGACTTATTCAACGATCGGCGGCATGTGGTCGCTGACCCTGACGGACATCGTCCAGTTCGGCATCCAGACGGTGGGCCTGATGTTTCTGCTGCTGCCGATCTGCCTGTACCGCGTCGGCGGCTGGGATCAACTGGTCGCGCAACTGCCGGCGGCCAGCTTCAACTTCACCAGCATCGGCTGGGACACGATCATTACCTACTTCATGATCTACTTCTTCGGCATCCTGATCGGCCAGGACATCTGGCAGCGGGTGTTCACCGCCAAAAGCGAAAAGGTCGCCAAGTACGCCGGCACCTCGGCCGGGATCTACTGCATCATTTACGGTCTGGTCTGCGCCTTGATCGGCATGGCTGCGCATGTGCTGATTCCGGATCTGGACAACGTCAACAACGCGTTCGCCGCCATCGTCAAAGTCTCGCTGCCCGACGGCATCCGTGGCCTGGTGATCGCTGCCGCACTGGCGGCGATGATGTCCACCGCCAGCGCCGGCCTGCTCGCCGCGTCCACCACCCTGACCGAAGACCTGCTGCCGAAACTGCGCGGCGGCAAACAGTCCAACGTCGCGGTCAGCCGTCTGTTTACTCTGCTGACGGGGATCGCGGTGTTGGGCATTGCTCTGGTCGTCAATGACGTGATCAGCGCGTTGACCTTGGCTTACAACCTCTTGGTCGGTGGCATGCTGATTCCGCTGATGGGCGCGATTTTCTGGAAGCGTGCGACTACTGCCGGGGCGATCAGCGCCATGACGCTGGGCTTTGTCACTGCGCTGGTGTTCATGGTCAAGGACGGCATGGACGCGAACACGCCGATCTATTACAGCCTGGGTGTCAGCCTGGTGAGCTTCGTACTGGTGAGCCTGTTCTCGCCGCGCCCGGCGACCGTGGCCACTGCGGTGTGAATCGACTGTAACGAGGTGATGTTTTCTTCAGCGGGTGTGGCGTCGGTAGCCACACCCGTTTTTTTCGCTTGGCGAAAAGCAAAAGATCGCAGCCTTCGGCAGCTCCTACCATTTGTAGAAACTGCCGACGGCTGCGATCCTGAAATCTCTGATCGGAGGTATTAACGGCGACGTGGCTGGCGCCGACGCTGTTCGTCGTCCGTGCGAATCGGTACCGGTTGCAGAGGCGGTTCGATCAAACCGAGGGCAACTCCCAAATCGTGCAGCCAGTTCTGGATTTTCTCTTTCATCGTCATGCCCCCTTCAGGGTGGTGCTGAGCGGCCGGAATTCTGAGGCCGCTTCGCACTGATAATAGTCCGAAGTCCTACGCAATGCTCGGCCAAATCCGCAATGATCTGTTACTGAATTGAACAGAATCTGTTGCGATTGGTTCACGCGGTTTCCCGCACTTCATGCAAAGCCACGGGATAGACCGCTTGCTGCACGTCGATCCAGGCATTCAGGTTGGCCCCGGCCATACCCTTGCGCCACATGAGCCACGTTGTCGCACCCGCGAACGGCTCGGCCAACGGATGCACGGCGACGCTTTCGCGACCCGGCAGGCTGGCCAACATCGACTCGGCCATCAACGCCACACCACTGCCGGCAATCACACAGGCGAGCATGCCCTGATACGACTCGATCTCCATCGCCCGGCCCATCGCCGCATGGTAGTGAGAGAACCATGCCTCCAGGCGCATGCGATAGGAACAGCCCTGACGGAAGGTGAATACCGAACGCCCTTCCACGTCCCGCGCGGTGCGTACCGGTGGATGGTCGATTTCGGTGATCAGCACCAGCCGTTCCTCGCACAACGGCACGCCATCGAGCCCGGCCAGTTGCAGCGGTCCGTCGACCAATGCCGCGTCGAGGCGGCCGGTGAGCAAACCTTCGAGCAATTCGCCGGTCGGTGCCGATTGCACCTGCAAATTCACTGTCGGGTATTGCTTGTGATAACGCGCCAGCAGCGCCGGCAGATGGATCGCCGCCGTGCTGTACATGGTGCCCAGCACGAAATCCCCGGCCGGTTGCCCGCCCATCACCGCCGCACTGGCCTGATCGCGCAGGGCAAACAGTTTGCCGGTGTAGTCGAGCAGCACCTTGCCCGCCGGCGACAACTGCAAACGCTGCCGTTCGCGGACGAACAGCTCAACGCCCAGTTGCTCCTCAAGCTGTTTCAGCCGCGTTGACAGATTTGATGGCACCCGATGCAGGCGCTCGGCGGCGCGGGTGATCGAGCCTTCCTCGGCGACCGCCTGAAATATCCGCAGCTGGCTGAATTCCACAATCTTCTCCTGAACAGAACAAGTTACTCACTATTATTCAATTTTAAAGAAAGTCAATCGGTCCTAGCCTGACGGTCATCGCTCCGTTGAAGGAAGCCCGACCATGTCGCCGCTGATACGTTTATCCGCCTGTTTCGTTGCCCTGATGATGGCCATGGGCATCGGCCGTTTCGCCCTGACGCCACAGATGCCGCACCTGCTCAGCGAAGGGCAGATCGACCTCACCGCCGCCGGGCTGATCGCGGCGGCCAACTACCTCGGCTATCTGCTTGGTGCTGTGGATGCGATGTTCGCGCAGCGGCCGCAGCAGGTGCAGCGACGGCTGCATGGCGGGCTGTGGCTGTGCGTGCTGCTGACACTGGCGTCGTTCTGGGCCAGCGGTTTCTGGTCGCACCTGCTGTTGCGCTTTGGCACCGGGGTGGCGAGTGCCTGGGTGCTGGTGATGATTACTTCGCTCAGCCAGCCGCTGGCGGCGGCAGCGGGTCGCCCGCGCTGGGGTGCTCTGGTTTTTGCCGGGCCGGGTCTGGGGATTTTTCTCACAGGCTTGCTGGCGCTGGTCTCACATCGATTGCAGCAGACATCGGCAACCCTGTGGCTGATTTACGCGGCGGCTGCGCTGCTGATGATGCTCGGCGTCTGGCGGTTGTTACCGCAGCCCACGGCGGCAGCGAGGCCAGCGACAATGCATGTGAAAACAGCGAATCGAGGCATTGGCCGACTGGCGCTGGTGTATGCGCTGTACGGCATCGGCTACATCATTCCGGCGACGTTTCTGGCGCAAATGGCCAACGCGCAGTTTCATGGCCAGTGGCAGGCAGATCTGTTCTGGCCGTGTTTTGGCCTCGGCGCGGCGATCGGTGTGTGGCTGGTGAGCTTGCGTCGGCATGATCCCGAGACCACGCGGCACTGGCTGATGGCGACGCTGTGGCTGCAAGCGGCCGGAGTGTTCGCCTGTCTGCTGGGCAGCGGCCTCGGCCTGGCGTTGGGGGTGATCCTCTGCGGCACGCCGTTTCTGGCGTGCATGCAACTGGTCATGCAGCGTTCGCGAGAGCTGGCGCCCCACGACACTCAGCGCAACGCCGGGATGCTCACGGCGTGCTTCGCTGTCGGCCAGCTGAGCGGCCCGCTGCTGGCGGCGCTGAGCAGCCATTTCAGCGGCGGTTTGCAGCCGGCGCTGCTGATCGCCGGCGCCGGCCTGTTGCTGGCCGGCGCGCTGGCGATGCAGGCCAAGGCTACTGGCCCAGCGCCTTGCGCAAACGCCGACGCAGCCACTGCTCGGCGCTGACGAAGGTGATGCCGAGCAGCACCAGCACGGCGCCGATGACGAAGTTCAGGCTCAACTGTTCGCCGAGCAGCAGCACGCCGAAGGTCACGCCGAACAACGGCGTCATGAACGAAAACACCGCAAGGTTGGCCGCCAGATAACGGCGCAGCAGCCAGAACCACACCAGGTAGCTGAAGAACGACACCACCAGGCCCTGGAACAGCACACTGGCCACCGCCACGGTGGTCAGGCTGACGTGGGTGATCTGGCCGCTGAACAGCGCGATCAACAGCAGGCCGATGAAACCGACCAGCAACTGATAAAACAGGGTCAATGTCACCGGCGCTTCCGACAGTCGCGAGGCCCGCACCACCACGGTGGTCGCGCCCCAACAAGCGCCGGCCAATACGCCGAAGGCATCGCCCAGCAGCATGCGCCGATCAAGGTTGTCCCACGACACACCGCCGGCGAAGGCAATCGCAATGCCGATGAACGCCAGCAGAATCCCCAGCCATTGCAACGGGCGCAACCGCTCGCTGGCGAGCAGGAAATGCACGCCCAGTGCGGTGAAGATCGGCGCGGTATACAAGAACACCGACATGTGCGCGGCGGTGGTCAATTGCAGGCCTTCGGCGATGAACAGGAATTCCAGACCAAACAGCGCACCGGCCAGCAAACCGCCGCGCCAGGTGCTGCCGACCTGATCCCAACCGCCCTTCCAGCAGATCAGCAAACCGACCAGCAAAGCCGAGATTCCTGAACGCCCTGCCGCTTGCATCACCGGCGCGATGTCAGTCGCCGCCCATTTGATCAGGACTTGCTGCACACCCCAGATCAGGCACAGGCCGATCATCACTTGCAGGGCAAAACCGTCGGCATTGCGCCGCTCGGCACTCACCGCAACACCTCGAACACACACAACATGGCAGGCCATCCATTGGTCAGGAAACAGTGTCGGGGATTATCAATCAGATGCGCGGAAAAAGCCGTCTGGAAAAGACCTTTATTTGGTCAGTGGCGTCAGCGCTGAATGGTTGACGGCTGCGCCGTCATTCGCGGGCAAGCCCGCTCCCACAGAGGGTTCGGTGAACATGTGGGAGCGAGCCTGCTCGCGAAGAGGCAGCATTGCCAACACAACTGCCGGAGCAGCTCAGGCAAACCGCTTCGCAACCAAATAACCCACCGTGCAAGCAACCGCCGTCGCCACTGTCCCCCACGCCCAATCCATCAAACTCACCTGCACCGACCAGTCGCGCAATGTCGCCCAATTGGTCAGGTCATAAGTGCCGTACGCCACCAGCCCCAACAGCGCACCCAGCTTCGCCGCTCGCTGCCAGCTCAGCGCCGGCAAGACCACGAATACCACGCAGCCAATAACGTACAGGCAATAAAAAACCGCTGCGGGCAACAGCAGCGGTTTATCCAGCATCAGCGAACCGAGCAGTTCGCGATAGGTCGGCGCCATCAGCAGCCCGAGCCAGATGCCATCGAGCAGCAGAAACGTCAGTAGCGTCGAGACGTATGCGATCAGCGCCTTTTTCATTGGCTCACCCCTTTTAGATGTGGGAGCCGCCGATTTTCAAGATCAAGATCAAAAGATCGCAGCCTTCGGCAGCTCCTACCATGGGCCTGCGGTGAGTCAGGTTAGTTCAATACGATCGGCGTGGATCACGATCTTGCCTTCCTTGTACAGCGAGCCGATGGCTTTCTTGAAGTTGCCCTTGCTGACGCCGAACAGGCTGCTGATCAACGCCGGATCACTCTTGTCACTGACCGCCAGGGTGCCGTCGTTTTCGCGCAACTTGCCGAGGATCTTCGAACTCAGGCTGCTGGCCGCTTCCTGGCCAACCGGTTGCAGGCTCAGGCTGATCTTGCCGTCGGCGCGCACTTCCTTGATGAAGCCTTTCTCGCGCATGCCCGAACGCATGAACTTGAAGATTTCGTTCTTGTGGATCAAGCCCCAGTGCTTGTTGTTGATGATCGCCTTGAAGCCCATGTCGGTGGCTTCGGCAACCAGCAGATCAACTTCCTGGCCCGGGCTGTAGGTGGCCGGGGTCTTGTCCAGGTAACGATCGAGGCGCGCGGTGGCGGTGATGCGGCGCGTGTGTTTGTCGAGGTAGACGTGCACCACGCAGTATTCGCCAGCGGTCATCTGGCGCTTTTCTTCCGAGTACGGCAGCAACAGATCTTTCGGCAGGCCCCAGTCGAGGAACACGCCGATGCTGTTGACTTCAACCACTTTCAGGCTGGCAAACTCGCCGACCTGAACTTTGGGTTTTTCCGTAGTGGCGAGAAGTTTGTCTTCGCTGTCCAGATAGATGAATACGTTGAGCCAGTCTTCATCTTCGCTGGGAATATCTTTGGGGATATAACGGTTGGGCAAAAGAATTTCGCCGTCGGCACCGCCGTCCAGATATAAACCGAAGTTAGTGTGTTTAACCACTTGCAAACTGTTGTAACGCCCGACTAAAGCCATTTCCGAAACCCTCAATACGTGGGCGGCATTCTACCCGTTTTTGCCGCAGACGTCGGGCGACAGATCCTCGCAGCGGAAAATCTGCGTCAACCTGTTGATTTTGCTTGATCACTGCCCGGTGAGGTGCCGCTCGTCAGTCCGGCCGGGCGGCTTACGGCTGCGCACAATTGCCTCACGCCGATTCGATGTTCTTATTTAAAACAGGGAGTTAGCTAAAAATTAACAGTGTCGATCAGGCAATAATACAGCGCTGGGCTTGGTTATTCCGGGGGATATTTACCAAGCTATTGTCAAGTTATTCCTGTACGATGCCTGGCCGAGTTACTTTTCTAAAGGTTAATGGCCGCCATGCGTGTAAAAGCATCCACCAGCAAAGCAAAGCCAGCTCCAGCCGTTGAAACCAGCGAATCGATCAACGATCAGATCGCAGCATTCCTCAAGTCCGGCGGCGAGATCCAGCAAATTGCCAAAGGCGTCAGTGGCCAGACATTCGGCCCGTCCAAGCAGATCAGCCTGGGCAAGAAGTAACACCGGTTTTACCCCGTCCAGAGGCGCTTTGAGCTTCGAAGCGCCTGGACTGGCACCGCGCAATCCCCCTTCGCTTTAAACAATAATCCTCAAAAATCGACGAACGGCCATCAATGCCGGTTATTCGCCGGTATCCTTGCACGCGTCTAGATCAAGCGTTTCAGCAGGCCTTCGCCCTGCGCTCGCGGTTCATGGAGTGACGCATGCGCCCATTTTCCTGTTTATTGTTCGTCAGCCTGCTGTCAGGCGCGACCGCGCACGCGCAGGTTTTTCAGGGTGAACTGGGCGACTTCGATCTCAAGCTCGGCACCACGCCCAGCCGCAGCATGGCCCAGGGTCTGGTGAAACCGGCGGCGGTCGGCTCGTTTCACGGCGGCCTCGACCTGAGCCACGACAGCGGCGTGTATTTCGGCCAGTACGCGCCGAGCATGGGCATCAGCCCGGGCAAGAACCTCGAGATCGATTCCTACGTCGGCTTCAAGCAGCCGTTCGATCAGGTGCTCGGCTATGAAGTCGGGATGATCCATTACAGCTATCCCCGCGTGGACACCCTCGACAGCCAGGAGCTGTTCGGCGGTCTGACTCTGCTCGGCAGTCGCTTCGGCATCGCATTGAGCAACGACCCGGATAAACAGAACAACACCTTGTTTGCCGACCTCACCGGCAATCAGCCGTTCGGCATCGGCGTGAGCATGAAATACACCACCCATCAACTGAACACACCGGTGGCGGTGGACGGTGGTTATGTCAGCAGTTTCACCGATTGGTCGGTGAAGCTGTCGCGACCATTCATGGGCGTCGATCTCGATCTGATCTACAGCAATTCCAGCCTTAGTGGCAGCGATTGCTCGGCCTATTCCGGGCACAACAGCGAGTGCGACGGCCTCGTCACCCTCAAGGCTGTACGCACGTTCTATTGATCGGCTGAACTGCCGCGCGCATCCTGCATCACATAAGAATCAGATTTCCGACGCCAGGCTCTCGCAAGGATTTGCCCATGTCTCGCTGGTTCAAACAGATTGCCGCCCTGCTGATCTTCACCCTCGCCCTCGGCGCTTGCAGCCGCGTGGGCCTGGCCTACCGCAACCTCGACGTGATTATTCCATGGTCGCTGAGTGACTACGTGGACATGAACGGCGAGCAGAAAGACTGGTTCAACGACCGGCTCAAAGAACACCTGAGCTGGCACTGCACCACGCAGTTACCGGGTTACCTCGACTGGCTGGACCGATTGCAGGCCATGGTCGAGAGCAATCAGGTCAGCGACGTCGCCCTGCAGGAGCGCACCGCCGAAGCCAAGCAGGCCATTGCCGAAACCGCCCGGGAAATCACCCCTTCGGCCATTGAGTTGCTGCAGGGCCTGGACGATAAACAGGTCGCAGAAATGAACGACGCGTTTGCCAAGGATTTGCGCAAACGTCAGCAGGAATACGTGAAACCGCCGTTGGCCCAACAGATCAAGGAACGCGGCGAGCGCATGGAAAAACGCCTGAACGACTGGCTGGGTCCGCTCAGCGACACACAGAAACAACGCGTCGCGGCCTGGACCAACGCCTTGGGCGACCAGAACACTCAATGGATCGCCAACCGAGCGCACTGGCAGCAACAGTTCAGTGCCGCCGTTGCGCAACGCCAAAGCCCGGAATTCCCACAACGCATCGAGACACTTCTAGTCAACCGCGAGCGGTTGTGGACAGCGGACTACCGCGAGGCCTACGCCAACACTGAAGCCCAGGCACGCTCGCTGTTTGTCGATCTGATGGCGCAGAGCACGCCGCAACAGCGTGAGCGGTTGTTGAAGAAAATCGAGAAAGTGCGTAAGGACTTCAATGACCTGAAATGCCTGAAGGCCGCGCAGAAACCTTGAGATTACTGGAATCCAATGTGGGAGCGAGCCTGCTCGCGAAAGCGGTGTATCAGACAGTTCAATGTCACTGACAAACCGTATTCGCGAGCAGGCTCGCTCCCACAGGGGGATTTCGCTGGCTCAGGCGATTT
Organism: Pseudomonas sp. FP1762; assembly: GCF_030687105.1. NCBI lineage: Bacteria > Pseudomonadati > Pseudomonadota > Gammaproteobacteria > Pseudomonadales > Pseudomonadaceae > Pseudomonas > Pseudomonas sp. FP1762. Next base: position 1,570,134 of record NZ_CP117458.1, on the reverse strand, counting down.
GAGCCTTTGAAGCGACTTCATCAAATGTCACCTCATCCAGCGCATCCTCCTGCTCATCCAGCACCTGACGCGGGTGGTCGTTGCCGGGGATGCTGCTGTCGATCAGGCTCAGCAGGCTGGAACCGCGCTGCGTCAGAATGAAATTGTTGCCGGTACTGCCTTCATGATCCGGACGCGGCTCGATATAACCACGGTCAAGCAGCAGACTTTCATACTCACAGGCCAGCGTTTTCAAATGGTCGAGATTCTCGATCGGCTCGCCGGCGCTGGCTTTCTCGGCCGCGTAGGCTTCGGCATAAGCGCGGGGAGCGAAGCTCTGTCCAGCGCTGTTCTGCACTTCATGCAGCAAACGTTCAATCAAATCCCAGTTATAAGTTGTCATCCTGGTTCAACCTCCGGTGCGGGTGATTTGTGCCGCTTTCAAAGGTTGTGACCCAAGCGCTGCGCAGCCGTTCAGCCGCATATCTTCGCGGCGACCGACCGGCGGTCTGTCGATTCTCTCGCTGGTTAAACGACTAGTCTGAAACAGCCGGTTCAACCCGCAGGAGACATGGTCATGAACGTTGCAAACCATCCGGTGGTATCACGCGAAGAATGGCTCGCTGCCCGTCAACAGCATCTGGCCCACGAAAAAGCCTTCACCCGGGAACGCGATCGCCTCAGCGCCGAGCGCCGCGCCATGCCGTGGGTGAAAGTCGACAAGGACTATCATTTTCAAGGGCCGAACGGCGAGCTCAAGCTCAACGACCTGTTTGGCAACAACAGCCAGTTGGTCATCTATCACTTCATGTTTGCCAAAGGCTGGGAGCAAGGCTGCCAGGGCTGCTCGTTCCTCAGTGACCACATTGATGGAGCCAACCAGCACCTGGCCCATCACGACGTCGCAGTTGTCGCCGTTTCCCACGCGCCGTTGCGCGAGTTTCAGGCGTTCAAACAACGCATGGGCTGGAAATTCGACTGGGTCTCGTCAGAAGGTTGCGATTTCAATTACGACTTCGGCGTCTGCGCCCGGGCTGAAGATGTCGCCGAGGGCAAGGCTACCTACAATTACGAAAAAACCGACAGCGCCGAGGAAGAAATGCCGGGGCTGAGCGTGTTTTATCGCAATGACGAAGGCGAGATTTTTCACACCTATTCAACGTACGCACGCGGTCTGGACATGCTGGTCGGCGCTTACCACTACCTTGATCTGACGCCCAAGGGCAGGAATGAAGACGAGATCATGGAATGGGTGCGACATCATGATCGGTATGACGGTGTGCCGAAGTCGGGTTGCTGTCATGGTGAGCAGCGATCTTGAGTTCACTGTGGAGAAAACACACGAGGACCTGTGGGAGCGAGCCTGCTCGCGAAAAACGATTACACGACAAGGCGGTGCTAACGTGTCGCCTGTTTCGCGAGCAGGCTCGCTCCCAAGGAGAACAATGTCTGGTTGGGAATTTGGCACGCACGTCGAAATGTTGTTCAACGCTGTATCGTTTGTGCCGTATTAAGCCGACAGGGCTCTGCGGATGTGCGTCCGCTATAATACGAGGTTCTGACATGGACAGGCGCCAATGCAAAAGCTCAGTTTAGAAACCAAAAAAATCTGGTTTGCCAAGCATCGCAAAGCCAACTTCGCAGCGAGTTTGCGTCTTGAAGGTTTCGTTCCGTCTGCTTGTGAAGGCGAGATCAAGCTGCCGACGCGAGAGGCCGCGTTGAAAGCTATCTTGCAATTAGCTGAAACGTAGCTGTGGACTTTGATCCGCATTCCTCCTGCGAAGCTTACTGAACTTTTGCCACGCTTCAGCCCTCAACCGGTTAACCCGCCTTAACCGGAACTGAGGCCTGCCCATGAAAATCCTGATCAAGCTCTCCCTCGCCGCCACTCTCGCCTGCGCCCTGCCCGTCTGGGCCTGCACGCCGGAAGAGGCGACGATCAAACGCGAACAACTGGCCAAGGAAGTCTCCAAGCTCACCGAGCAGAATCCGGAAAAAGCCAAGGAGATTAACGCCGAGTTGCAGAAAATGGATCTGGGCACGGCCAGCGCCGATCTGCCGGACAAGTGCCAGTTGATCGATCAGCGTTTGAAGGAACTGGGGTCGGCAGAGAAAAAAGCCGACAGTTGAGGACGAAAAAAAAACCGGACATTGTCCGGTTTTTTTATGCGCGTTCTAAAGCTTACTCAGCCGCAGGTTCTGCTGGCTTGCGACGCTTGAGCGGGGCCATGCCGTCGCTGCTCACCAGAGAATCCGGCTTTGGACGGTTGACGCTCTTGCGCTTGGTCGGCGTCTTGGCGGCGGTTTTCTTCTTGTCGCCCTTGGCGTCGGTCTTTTTCTTTTTCACGCCGACGGCTTTGCCCGAGGCCTTGACCTTTTTCGGCCCGCCGTAGGTGCCTTTGACTTCCTTGATCGTGCGGCGCTCGAAGCTTTGCTTCAGGTAGCGCTCGATGCTCGACATCAGGTTCCAGTCGCCGTGGCAGATCAGCGAGATCGCCAGGCCATCGTTGCCGGCGCGGCCGGTACGACCGATGCGGTGCACGTACTCGTCGCCGCTGCGTGGCATGTCGAAGTTGATCACCAGATCCAGACCGTCGACGTCCAGACCACGGGCCGCAACGTCAGTCGCGACGAGGATCTTTACGCCGCCCTGTTTCAGTCGATCGATCGCCAGTTTGCGATCCTTCTGGTCTTTCTCGCCGTGCAGCACGAACGCCTTGTATTCCTGGGCCACGAGGCGGCCGTAGATGCGGTCGGCCATGGCGCGAGTGTTGGTGAAGACGATGGCCTTCTGGTAGGTCTCGTTGGCCAGCAGCCAGTTCACAATCTGCTCTTTGTGCTGATTGTGGTCGGCGGTGATGATTTGCTGACGAGTCGTCGAGTTGAGCTGGCTGACCGCGTTGAGCTGCAGGTGCTCCGGGTTGTTCAGGACCTTGGCGATCATTTCGCGCAGACCGGAACCGCCGGTGGTCGCGGAGAACAGCATGGTCTGCTGACGGTTCGGGCACTCATCGACCAGACGCTGCACGTCTTCGGCGAAACCCATGTCGAGCATGCGGTCGGCTTCGTCGAGCACCAGCACTTCGACTTCTTTCAGGTCGAGGTTGCCGGCATTGAGTTGCTCGATCATCCGTCCCGGGGTGCCGATGAGGATGTCCGGCACTTTGCGCAGCATGGCGGCCTGCACCTTGAAGTCTTCGCCGCCGGTGATCAGGCCGGACTTGATGAAGGTGAACTGCGAGAAGCGTTCGACTTCCTTCAAAGTCTGCTGGGCCAGCTCACGAGTCGGCAGCAGGATCAGCGTCTTGATGCTGACGCGGATCTTCGCCGGGCCGATCAGGCGATTGAGGATCGGCAGGACGAAAGCGGCGGTTTTGCCGCTACCGGTTTGCGCCGTCACCCGCAGATCACGCCCCTGGAGCGCCAGCGGGATGGCCGCGGCTTGCACTGGCGTTGGCTCGACAAATTTCAGCTCGGCCACGGCTTTGAGCAGGCGTTCGTGCAGGGCGAATTGGGAAAACACGGGTGCTACCTCGAAGATATGCAAAAAAACAGCTGCATAGGTTACCGGTTTCGAGCGCTCAGGCCGAGTTTCTTTGTGCAAACGCCGACAATCAGTGGTTTTTTTGTTGCCCGATTTGTCACTCGCTGCAATACACAGCGTCTTAAATGCTCTAATCGGCCCTCGCGTCTTACAGAAGAAACGTTTCGCTCATGGATATCAAACAGCTCTGGCTCAAAGCCCAAGGCCTCTGGGGCACGCTCGAAGAGCACCCACTTCTGCAATCGGGACTGGCGCTGCTGGTGCTGCTGGTCATCGCGCTGGTGCTCGGGCGAGTGGCGCGTTACCTGATCCTGCACGCCAGTCGCATGCTCGGCCGCCAACCGGCGCTGCACTGGATCAACGACTTTCGCCACAACAAGGTGTTTCAACGACTGGCGCAGATGACGCCGTCGCTGGTGATCCAGTTCGGCCTGCACCTGGTGCCGGAGCTGAGCAAAACCGCGATGAATTTCCTCGGCAACGTCGCGCTGGCCTTCACCATTCTGTTCCTGCTGCTGGCGGTCAGCGCCCTGCTCAACGCCCTGCTCGACATCTACGCGCGCACCGAGCATGCGCGTACACGCTCGATCAAAGGCTACGTGCAACTGGCGAAAATGGTTTTGTACGTGTTCGGCGCGATCATCATCGTCGCCACTCTGATCGACCGCTCGCCGCTGTTGCTATTGTCCGGTCTGGGTGCGATGTCGGCAGTGATTCTGTTGGTCTACAAGGACACGCTGCTGTCGTTCGTCGCCAGCGTGCAGCTGACCAGCAACGACATGCTGCGGGTCGGCGACTGGATCGAGATGCCGCAAGTCGGCGCCGATGGCGACGTGGTCGACATCACGTTGCACACGGTCAAAGTGCAGAACTTCGACAAGACGATCGTCTCGATCCCGACCTGGCGCCTGATGTCCGAATCATTCAAGAACTGGCGCGGCATGCAGCAGTCCGGCGGTCGGCGGATCAAACGCAGCCTGTTCATCGATGCCAGCGGCGTGCGCTTCATCCGCGACGACGAGGAAGAAAAGCTTTCGCAGGTGCACCTGCTGACCGACTACATGGGCCGCAAGAAAGCCGAGCTCAAGGCCTGGAATGAGGCCCAGGGCAATGTCGCGGCGATGTCGGCCAACCGCCGCCGCATGACCAATATCGGCACCTTCCGCGCCTATGCGCTGGCGTATCTGAAGAGTCACCCGGAGATTCAGCCGAACATGACCTGCATGGTCCGGCAGATGCAAACCACCGCGCAGGGCATTCCGCTGGAAATCTACTGCTTCACCCGCACCACGGTGTGGGCCGATTACGAGCGGATTCAGGGGGATATTTTCGATTACCTGCTGGCGGTGTTGCCGGAGTTTGGCTTGAGTCTGTATCAACAGCCGAGTGGCGGGGATTTGCGCGCCGGATTGCTGCCGGCGGTGTTGGGCTCGGCGAGTATTCCCGAGCCGGAAAAACACCTGATGTAACCCAAAGATCAAATGTGGGAGCGAGCCTGTTCGCGAATGCAATGTGTCAGTCGACCCATACTTATCTGACCCAGCGCCTTCGCGAGCAGGCTCGCTCCCACAGGGGTTATGCGGCGGCCGGGGATTTGCGGATACCCAACCGGCTGATCCACACAGCCGCCAGAATCACACCCCCGCCAAGGAACAACCGCCCCAGTTCCTCATGCTGATTCCAGATCAGCAGATTCAACAACAATCCCACCGGCACATGCAGGTTGTTCATCACCGCCAGGGTACCGCCGTTGACCATGCACGCGCCCTTGTTCCACCAGTACAGACCCAGCGCCGTCGACACCAGTCCGAGAAACAGCAACACCGCCCATTGCAGCGGCGCTTCCGGCAGGAAGTTCGACTTGCCGAACAACAGGAACGCTGGCAGCACAACCGCCAATGCGCCCAAGTAGAAATAACCGAAGCGGCGGTAATGCGGCAGGTCACTCGGATGCTTCGCCACCAGATGCTTGTACAGGACCTGCCCGGCGGCATAAGTGAAGTTGGCCAGTTGCAGCAGCAGGAAGCCCATGAAGAAGTCGGGACTGATGCTGTCGAAGCGAATCACCGCCGCACCCCCGACTGCTACCAGCGCAGCTATCAACGCCCACGGGTTGAAGCGGCGGTTCAGCGCGTCTTCGATCAACGTCACGTGCAGCGGCGTGAGAATGGTGAACAGCAACACCTCCGGCACCGTCAGCACGCGGAAGCTCAGGTACAGGCAGACGTAAGTCACCCCGAACTGCAACGCGCCGATGAGCAACATGCCACGCATGAACGCCGGCTCCACCGAACGCCAGCGCGTCAACGGAATAAACACCAGCCCGGCCAACACCACACGGACCAGCACCGCAAAGTAACTGTCGACATGCCCAGCCAGGTATTCGCCGATCAGACTGAAGGAAAACGCCTGGATCAGCGTGACAAAAAGTAGATAGCCCATGCTCGCCTCGAAAATCGAATGGCGGCGACGATAGCGGTTTTTCGGATGGGCTCCAACAGCAAACGGCGCCGGAATCAAAAGCCCCTCACCCTAGCCCTCTCCCGGAGGGAGAGGGGACTGACCGAGGTGGTTGGGCAAGCTACGCCGACATGAAATACCGCATCGAATCCAAAGAAGCCAAAAACCGGCCCTCCACCGCTCAACACAATGAGCGCAAGCTCGAGTACCGCTCTTGATCTTGATCCACCCGCCCCGTCGGCAGGCTGAGCGGAGGGATCGATCCCGCAGCGAAGGAACCCCGAGCCCCAGCGAGCGGGCCGAACGTTGGGGCACAGACCTTTGGTTACTTTGGGGCGTTTGCCAAAGTAACCCGCTGTAAGAGCGGAACCTCCAGCCGCAACACCGCAGTAACGGATATTCACCCAAAACCCCAAGAGCCTGGTCGGCCCAAAGGCCGCCAAGAAAACCCAGACAAAAAAAAGCCCGATCTCGCTAAAGCGTTCAATCGGGCTACAGCACTCAGGAGCAAAAGTGCAAAGGGAGGTTCGATGCGCGTGGAACCTTGAAGGGGTTGCGCCAGGTCACTTAAACAATCGGCGATTATCTGGCGATTAACCGATCAAGCGACCTGAGACAGTTTGGCGTTGGCCTGATTCAGGCCCTTCTCCTGGAAGTCACCGCCCAGGTTCATGCCCTCAGCATGGATAAAGGTCACGTCGTTGATCCCGATGAAACCCATCACCTGACGCAGGTACGGTTCCTGATGATCCGCCGGGCCACCGGCATACACGCCACCGCGAGCGGTCAGGACAAAGGCGCGCTTGCCGCTGAGCAGACCTTGCGGGCCGGTTTCGGTGTACTTGAAGGTCACCCCGGCACGCAGCACATGGTCAAGCCAGGCCTTGAGCGTGCTCGGGATCGCAAAGTTGTACATCGGTGCAGCCATCACCAGCACGTCGGCGGCGAGCAGCTCATCAGTCAATTGGTTGGAGCGGTCCAGCGACGCCTGTTCGCTGTCGTTGCGCTGTTCGGCGGGCTTCATCCAGCCGCCCAGCAAGTTGGCGTCCAGATGCGGCACCGGGTTGGCGGCGAGGTCACGCACGGTGATCTGATCGGCAGGGTGCGCGGCTTTCCACTGAGCGATGAAGGTCTGGGTCAGTTGACGGGAAACCGAGTCTTGCTGGCGGGCACTGCTTTCGATGATCAGAACGCGGGACATGGTGTGTAGCCTCCATCCGAGAATGTTGTAAGTCGATGGAGTGAAGGTTAAACAGAGTCGAATCGATGAAAAAGCGCAAATATCCGCTGTAATCCATCGATAAATTCGTTTATAAGCTAGACCCATATCCCCTGTGGGAGCGAGCCTGCTCGCGAAAGCGGAATGTCAGTCACATCATCTCTGGATGACACTCCGTCTTCGCGAGCAGGCTCGCTCCCACAGGGAAATAGCGTTATTTCGGGGTGCAGGTCAGTTTGATGCGCAGCTTGATGATCTCGCGGGTGAACTTGGCCGTGGCGTTTTTATGCTTGCCCGCCGGGACATCGATGCTGCGCGTGCGCGGTGCTTCCGGGCCGTTGCTGAACACCGCACGGCAGGTCGCGTCGACATCACCGTAGTTGGCCACGCGGATCGAGCCGATGTCGTTGTCCGTGTCGTAAGTCTCGTAGTCGATCTTCATGCCGTTGAGATCCTTTTGCACATCGATCGGATAGGCAAACGCGGTCAACGGCAGCAGCGCCAGCACCACACAACAGAATTTTTTCATTCGGCAGTCTCCATGAGGGACGGCCAGCTTAGGACAAGAGGAGCTATTGATGAAAGCGCCCCGCGTGACCCTTGATCAATGGCGAACGTTGCAGGCCGTGGTCGACCACGGCGGATTCGCCCAGGCCGCCGAGGCCCTGCACCGTTCGCAATCGTCGGTGAGCTACACCGTCGCCCGCATGCAGGATCAGCTCGGCGTGCCGTTGCTGCGCATCGACGGGCGCAAAGCTGTGCTCACCGAGGCCGGCGGCGTGTTGTTGCGCCGTTCGCGGCAATTGGTCAAACAGGCCAGCCAACTCGAAGACCTCGCCCATCACATGGAGCAAGGCTGGGAAGCGGAAGTGCGGCTGGTGGTCGACGCCGCCTACCCGAGCGCGCGGATCGTCCGCGCGCTGACCGCGTTCATGCCGCAGAGTCGCGGCTGCCGCGTGCGTCTGCGCGAGGAAGTGTTGTCGGGGGTCGAGGAAGTGCTGCTCGAAGGCGTGGCGGACCTGGCGATCACCGGCCTGAGCATTCCGGGCTACCTGGGTGCGGAGTTGAGCGATGTCGAGTTCGTCGCCGTTGCCCACCCTGATCATCCGCTGCATCGGCTCAACCGCGAGCTGAGCTTTCAGGATCTGGAAACCCAGATGCAAGTGGTGATCCGCGACTCCGGCCGCCAGCAGCCGCGCGATGTCGGCTGGCTCGGCGCCGAGCAGCGCTGGACCGTCGGCAGCCTTGCCACCGCCGCGACCTTTGTCAGCAGCGGCCTGGGTTTTGCCTGGCTACCGCGACACATGATCGACCGCGAATTGAAGGATGGTTCGCTCAAGCTGCTACCGTTGGATCGAGGCGGCAGCCGCAATTCGAGCTTCTATCTGTATTCGAACAAGGACAAACCCCTGGGCCCGGCCACGCAGATCCTCATCGAACTGCTGCGCACCTTCGACACCTTGCCGCTGGACGCACCGTTCGCCGCACCTGAACAAGCCTGACACGGAGTTCACCGATGGCGTATTTCGAGCACGAAGGTTGCAACCTGCACTACGAGGAATATGGCCACGGTGCGCCGCTGCTGCTGGTTCACGGGCTCGGCTCGAGCACCCTGGACTGGGAAATGCAGATCCCGGCGCTGGCCGCGCACTACCGGGTGATCGTCCCGGACATTCGCGGCCACGGGCGCTCGGACAAACCCCGCGAGCGCTACAGCATTGCCGGGTTCAGCGCCGACCTGCTGGCCTTGATCGAGCACCTGCGCCTCGGCCCGGTGCACTACGTCGGGCTGTCGATGGGCGGGATGATCGGTTTTCAGCTGGCCGTCGATCAGCCGCAGGTGCTCAAGAGCCTGACCATCGTCAACAGCGCGCCACAAGTCAAATTGCGCACCCGCGACGACTACTGGCAGTGGTTCAAACGCTGGAGCCTGATGCGCCTGCTCAGCCTGGAAACCATCGGCAAAGCCCTCGGCAGCAAACTTTTCCCCAAGCCGGAACAGGCCGATCTGCGACGGAAAATGGCCGAACGCTGGGCAAAAAACGACAAACGTGCTTATCTCGCCAGCTTCGATGCGATCGTGGGCTGGGGCGTTCAGGAACGACTTTCCCGGGTGTCCTGTCCAACGCTCGTCATCAGCGCCGACCGTGATTACACACCGGTGGCGTTAAAAGAAACCTATGTAAAACTGCTGCCGGATGCGCGGCTGGTGGTCATTGACGACTCGCGCCATGCCACCCCGCTCGATCAACCCGAACGCTTCAATCACACGCTGCTGGATTTTCTCGCCACAGCCGACCTTCACTCTCAGGATCACTGACCCATGCTGAAAAAACTCGCCCTCGCCGCCAGCTCCGTACTGTTTGCCGCCAACCTGATGGCTGCTACCCCGGCCAAGGCGCCCCACGTGCTGCTGGACACCACCAACGGCCAGATCGAAATCGAACTGGACCCGGTCAAGGCACCGATCAGCACGAAGAACTTCCTTGAATACGTCGACAGCGGTTTCTACAACAACACCATTTTCCACCGCGTGATCCCGGGCTTCATGGCTCAGGGCGGCGGCTTCACCCAGCAGATGCAACAGAAAGACACCAAGGCGCCGATCAAGAACGAAGCCAGCAATGGCCTGCACAACGTTCGCGGCACCCTGTCGATGGCGCGTACTTCCAACCCTGATTCGGCGACCAGCCAGTTCTTCATCAACGTTGCCGACAACGCATTCCTCGATCCGGGCCGTGACGCCGGTTACGCGGTGTTCGCCAAAGTGGTCAAGGGCATGGACGTCGTAGACGTCATCGTCAACTCGCAGACCACCACCAAACAAGGCATGCAAAACGTGCCTGTCGACCCTGTGATCATCAAGTCGGCCAAGCGCATCGACTGAGTTTCGCCGGGCATATCGAGCGGCGCCGGGCTGAGCCTGCGCCGCTCGCACTGATAAAAGGAGAGCCCGGATTCCGGGCGGTTATCTGATGCTCTATCGCCGTTTCGAACAACTTATCGATATCTTCCGCGACGCCCCGACGGCGTCCCCGCCGGACCGCGTCTGGCCCTTCTACGTCTATTACCTGAAGCAGGTCTGGCCGAGTTTCGCTGCCCTGCTTGTTATCGGCCTGTTTGCCTCATTGATTGAGGTTGCGCTGTTCAGTTACCTGAGCCGCATCATCGATCTGGCGCAAGGCACGCCCAACCCGAATTTCTTCAGCGACCACGCCCTCGAATTGACCTGGATGCTGGTGGTCGCTCTGGTGCTGCGACCGATCTTCTTTGCTCTGCACGACCTGCTGGTGCATCAGACCCTTAGCCCCGGCATGACCAGCATGATCCGCTGGCAGAACCACAGTTACGTGCTCAAGCAGAGCCTGAATTTCTTCCAGAACGACTTCGCCGGGCGCATAGCCCAGCGCATCATGCAGACCGGCAACTCGCTGCGCGATTCCGCCGTGCAAGCGGTGGACGCGCTGTGGCACGTGGTGATCTATGCGATCAGCTCGCTGGTGCTGTTCGCCGAGGCCGACTGGCGCCTGATGATCCCTTTGCTGACCTGGATCGTCGCCTACATCGGCGCGCTGTATTACTTCGTGCCGCGCGTGAAAGAGCGTTCGGTGGAAGCCTCTGACGCGCGCTCGAAATTGATGGGCCGTATCGTCGACGGCTACACCAACATCGCCACGCTGAAACTGTTCGCTCACACCAACTTCGAACAGCACTACGCCAAGGAAGCGATCGAGGAACAGACCGTCAAAGCGCAGATGGCCGGTCGCGTGGTGACCAGCATGGACGTGGCGATTACCACCATGAACGGCCTGCTGATCGTCGGCACCACCGCGCTGGCATTGTGGCTGTGGACGCAGTCGCTGATCACCGTCGGCGCGATTGCCCTGGCCACCGGCCTGGTGATTCGCATCGTCAACATGTCCGGCTGGATCATGTGGGTGGTCACCGGCATTTTCGAAAACATCGGCATGGTCCAGGACGGTCTGCGCACCATTTCGCAACCGGTCAGCGTCACCGACCGCGAGCAGGCCAAACCGCTGGCCGTGGCCTCGGGCGAAGTGCGTTTCGAGCACGTGGATTTTCACTACGGCAAGAAGAAAGGCATCATCGGCGACCTCAATCTGACGATAAAACCGGGGGAGAAAATCGGCTTGATCGGCCCGTCCGGCGCCGGCAAATCAACCTTGGTCAACCTGTTGCTGCGCCTGTACGACGTCGAGGGCGGGCGCATCCTGATCGATGGGCAGAACATTGCCGAAGTCGGCCAGGAAAGCCTGCGTGCGCGGATCGGCATGATCACTCAGGACACCTCGCTGTTGCACCGCTCGATCCGCGACAACTTGCTTTACGGCAAACCCGACGCCACCGACGCTGAACTGTGGGAGGCGGTGCACAAGGCTCGCGCCGATGAGTTCATTCCACTGCTGTCCGACGCTGAAGGCCGCACCGGTTTCGATGCCCATGTCGGCGAGCGCGGGGTGAAACTGTCGGGCGGTCAGCGCCAGCGCATCGCGATTGCGCGGGTACTGCTCAAGGACGCGCCGATCCTGATCATGGACGAAGCCACTTCGGCGCTGGACTCGGAGGTTGAAGCGGCGATTCAGGAAAGCCTCGAGACCTTGATGCAGGGCAAAACCGTAATCGCCATCGCCCACCGTCTCTCGACCATCGCGCGCATGGACCGTCTGGTGGTGCTGGAAAACGGCAAGATCGCCGAGAGCGGCACCCACGCCGAACTGCTCGCCCATCGTGGCTTGTATGCACGGTTGTGGGCGCACCAGACCGGCGGGTTTGTCGGCATCGACTGATGCCTGGCGGTGCGGTGAAAAAACTGTGGGAGCGAGCCTGCTCGCGAATGCGGTGGATCAGCGACAAATTCGTCAACTGACCCGACGCTTTCGCGAGCAGGCTCGCTCCCACAGGGATCTATGCTTGGCGATAGGGCAAGGCGGTTTTCGCTTCTTCGGCATAGGCGAGGATGCCGGCGCGTTCCTGTTGCAGGAAATCCTTCACCGCTGCTTTCAACCCCGGATGGCGCAGGTAATGCCAGGAATGGGTGATCACCGGTTCGAAGCCGCGAATCAACTTGTGCTCGCCCTGCGCCCCGGCATCGAAACGCTGGATGCCATGGGCAATCGCGTAATCCATGCCCTGATAAAAACACGTCTCGAAATGCAGCCGATCAAACTCGGCCAGGCAGCCCCAATAACGCCCGTAGAAACTGTCGCCACCGACCAGGCTGAACGCCATCGCCACCGGCCGGGAGCCCTGTTTGGCCAAGACCACGCGAATCGCTTCGGGCATACGTTCGGCCAGCAGGCTGAAGAACTCGCGCGTCAGGTACGGCGCCTGACGCCGCACCGCGTAGGTGTTGGCATAGCAGGCGTACACGAAATCCCACTGTGCCTCGTCCAGCTCACGCCCCTCCAGCCACTCGAACTCGAAGCCCTGCCCCGCCACCTGCTCGCGTTCCTTGCGCATCTGCTTGCGCTTTCGCGAACTGAGGGCGTCGAGGAAGTCCTGAAAGTCGCGGTAACCATGGTTCTGCCAGTGATATTGACAGCCGATGCGCTGCAGCCAGCCCGGTTGCTCGGCCATCGCCGCATCGGTAAACGGATCAGTGAAATTGATGTGCGCGCTGGACAGTTCTTCGATCTGCAGATAGCCCGGCAGGCTTTTCAGCAGTTCGAAACCGTCCTCGACCTTCGCCGCCAGCAAGCGCGGACCGCTGACCGGGCTGAAGGGCACAGCAGTCAGGAGTTTGGGGTAGTAATCGATGCCGGCACGCGCGCAGGCATCGGCCCAGCCGTGATCGAAGACGTACTCGCCGTAGGAATGCCACTTGCGATAACTGGGCAGTGCGGCGATCAGTCGATCATCTTCGATGTGCAGTAAATGTTCGGGCTGCCAGCCCGAATGCGGGCCGACACTGCCGCTGTCTTCCAGCGCACTGAGAAAGGCGTGGCGCAGGAACGGCTGGTTGTCCGGCACCAGCGCATCCCAGCTTGCCGGGGCGATTTCTGACAGGTCTTGCAGGCGTTGCAACGGCATTCACTGGCACTCCACAGCTTGGCGACAAAGCCCGCCGAGTATCGCTGATCGCGACCCGGTTGCACACGCTCAATCGGCCGACAGCGCTCTAACTCGATAGTTCACGCCTGATACGCATCGTCATCAACCTGCCATCACTGTGCCACCGCTCTGTCATAAACCATCGCGATACTGGCGCCTGTTTTTAGAGCGCCGGGTTCTAACCCGGACACAGTTTTCCGGCCTTCAGCCGGTTGTGCCCAGGATGGTTCAGCCATCCCCTTCATCTTCGGAGATTGCTATGCGTCTTGCTTCCACGAAAACTGCAGCGGCCCTGTGCGGCGGCTTGTTGCTGGCCATGAGCGTTCCGGCCAGTGCTGCAGTCGACGCCAAACTGCTCGACATGCTCAAGGCCAACGGGTCGATTTCCCAGGCGCAGTACATCGAGCTGCAAACAGAACTGGCCAAGGATCAGAAGGCTCAGCAAATCGCCCAACAGGCGCAGCAGGAAACCAACGAACAAGTGGCGGCGGTCGCGAAGAAGACCAACGAACAGAGCCTGTTCGACCAGAAACTGGCTTGGGCGGCGAAGACCCAGCTCAAGGGCGACGTACGTATCCGCCAGGAAACCATCAAGATCGACGGCGAGCCGAACAACGGCGGCCGCGACAAGGATCGCCAGCGCATCCGTGCGCGTCTGGGCGCCTACACCGAGATCAACCCGCAAGTCGACACCGGTATCCGCATCGCCACTGGCGGCGGTGACGACGCGCGTTCGACCAACCAGGATCAGGACAACTACTTCGACAAGAAGCAGATCTGGCTCGACCTCGGCTACATCGACTATCACCCTGATCAGATCAAGAACCTGCACGTGATCGGCGGCAAGATGCTGCAACCGTGGGTGAGCATGGGCGACGTGATCTGGGACAGCGATATCAACCCGGAAGGTCTGGCCGTTACCTACAAGTATCCATTGGGCGGCAGCGCCGAATTGTTCGGCAGCCTGGGTAACTACAACCTCAAGGACAACGTTGACGGCGACGGCGTGCAATTCCGCCACGACCTGCGCCTGACCGCTGGCCAGTTGGGCAGCCGCTTCAACATCACCGACAACCTGAAAATGACCGTCGGCGGCAGTGTCTACGCCTACCAGAACGACGAAGACAGCCGCTGCACCGGCACCTCGACGCCGTGCGCGCTGGCAGTCAACGGCAACTCGGCGAACAACGAATTCCGTCTGTATGAAGGGTTCAGCCAGATCGACATCGGCGGCCTGCCAATGCCGCTGTCGTTCTACGGCCAGTACGTGAAGAACAACGATGCCGTGACCGATCAGGACACCGCATGGTTGCTCGGCGCCAAGTCGAAAGTCTTCGGCTTCAACCTCGACTACAACTATCGCGACGTGCAGCGCAATGCCGTGGTCGGCGCCTTCACCGACTCCGACTTCGCCAACGGCACCACCGGTTCGCGCGGGCACAAGTTCAAGGTCGGTTACGACATCGACAAGAACTTCGCCGTCGGCGCCACGTACTTCCTGACCAAGGCCGACTTCGCCAGCCGCAGCCAGCGCGATGCAGACGCCAACACCCTGCAGCTGGATGCTGAAGCGAAGTTCTAAAACGGCAGCTGCAAGCTACAAGCTACAAGCTACAAGCCAAGAGCTGCGAGTGAATGCCTTTACTTGCAGCTTGAGGCTTGAAGCTTGAAGCTGCCTCACTCCGGAGCGGGCGGGACGATCCCCATCATCCGTTCGTTTCACCCGCACCGGGTTATTTCTGCAGGATGCAAAAACCCCTGTAGGAGCTGCCGAAGGCTGCGATCTTTTGATCTTGATACTGAAAACAAGATCAAAAGATCGCAGCCTCGTTTCACTCGACAGCTCCTACAGGGGGTTGTCTTTTCGTCGTTGCTCGGCCAGGCGTTCGGCCAAGGCATCGACGTTCTCGTCCGGTTTGTCCGGCATCGCCTTCAGGGTTGCCTGCATCACGCGCATCTGCCGCATGAAGCGCCGGCAGTTGGGGCAGAACAACAGGTGATGACGCACCATCAGCGTCTCGCGAAAGCTCAGTTGGCCGTCGAGATAATCGCTGGATCGTGCCACTTGCTCCTTGCAGGTCAACATTCTCCTGTCTCCTCAAAATGTTCCACGGTCGCAAAGACCTTCAAGCGTGCCCGGTGCAGCAGCACGCGGACATTGGAGAGCGAGATCTCCAGAAGATTACAGATATCTTCCAGCTCCAGGCCCTGGCGTTCGCGCAACAGCAGGACACTGCTCTGCAACTCGGACAGACTCAGCAAGGTGTGCTCGAGGCATTCGCGCAGTTCGTTTTCGGTGAGTAGCGCTTCGGGGGTGTCCTGGTGCCAGGCGAACGGCGCGACCAGCCAGTGGCCATCGCTGGAAGAGAAGCGATCGTCACCGATGGTGCCGTGGGGCGATGGCAGGTCGTCGAGCAGGACTTCCCGGCGATTGAGCTTGTAGCGATTCTTCGCCGAATTGGCGGTGATGGTCAGCAACCAGGTCTTGAGGCTGGAACGGCCTTCGAAGCTGGCCAGATGACGCACCACCGACAGCCAGGCATCCTGCACCACTTCCTCGACATGACGCTGGCCGACAATCGCGTAAGCCACAGCGCGCATGGCGCTCTGATACGTGGTGACCAATTCCTTGAAAGCCTTTTGCTCCCCCGCCAGCAGGCGCGTGAGCAGTTGGGTGTCGTCAGCCGCCATCCATCAATCCCCTTGTCCGGACTTCGAAAATGAACGCGGCAGGTGTGCACCTGCCGCGACGTCCGAAAAATTACAGCGTTTCAATCGCTTCGGATGTAGGAAAGATCGACGCGATTAAGGGGAAATTAACCTGTTTCAGCGCTTGCGCAGCAACACGCTACCGATCGAATAACCGGCACCGAAGGAGCTGAGCACCGCCAGCGAACCCGAGGCCAGATCATCCTGATATTTATGGAAAGCAATGACAGAACCGGCCGAGCTGGTGTTGGCGTAGCTGTCGAGAATCACCGGAGCTTCTTCTTCGGTAGCTTCGCGGCCGAGCAGCTTGCGCACGATCAAGTGGTTCATACTCAGGTTGGCCTGGTGCAGCCAGAAACGCTTCACGTCGCCAACGTTGAGCTGGTTCTCTTCCAGGTGCTCGCCAATCAGCTCGGCGACCATCGGGCAGACATCCTTGAACACCTTGCGGCCTTCCTGCACGAACAGCTTGTCGCGGGAACCGATGCCCTCTTCTGCCGCGCGGTTGAGGAAGCCGAAGTTGTTGCGGATGTTGTTGGAGAACTTGGTCAGCAATTTGGTGCTGACCACGTCGAACTGGTACGGGGAGGTCGCCAGATCCGCGCGCTCGATGATCACCGCAGTCGCGGCATCGCCGAAGATGAAATGGCTGTCGCGATCACGGAAGTTCAGGTGCCCGGTGCAGACCTCCGGGTTGACCATCAGGATCGCCCGCGCCTGGCCCAGTTGCACGCTGTTGGCGGCGGCCTGGATGCCGAAGGTGGCGGAAGAACACGCCACGTTCATGTCGAAACCAAAACCTTCGATGCCCAACGCTTCCTGGACTTCGATGGCGATGGCCGGGTAAGCGCGTTGCAGGTTGGAGCAGGCGACGATCACGCCGTCGATGTCGGCTGCGGTTTTGCCGGCTCGCTGCAAGGCTTGCTCGGCTGCGCCAACGGCCATCTGGCAGAGCACCGACCATTCGTCGTTGGAGCGCTCGGGCAGACGCGGGGCCATGCGTTGCGGATCGAGGATGCCGTCCTTGTCCATGACAAAGCGGCTCTTGATGCCCGAGGCTTTTTCGATGAACGCAGCGCTGGATTCGGTCAGGGCCTGGACTTCACCGCTGGCAATGGCCTCGGCGTTATCGGCGTTGAACTGGGCGACATAGGTATTGAAAGACTGCACCAGCTCTTCGTTGGAGATGCTGTTGGCCGGTGTGTACAGGCCGGTGCCGCTGATGACGACATTATGCATGGTCGTTTCTCTAATCTGTTCAGGCAGAAAGTGCTGGAACCGTCGTACCAACACGCAAAGGGTCTATTCCCATCCGGGGGACGCAAACCTGGCATCGTTTTATTCCGCAGCGCGACACCGCCGAAGGCTCTGGGTCGCGAAACGGCGGGTTATGGTGGCGAAGTTTGCCATAAACCCGAGGTTTTGGCGCCTTTCTCCTGCTCAACTCGATCCCTGCAGGAGCTGCCGAAGGCTGCGATCTTTTGATGATCGTTCCCGCGCTCCGCGTGGGAATGCAGCCCGTGACGCTCCGCGTCACTGGACGCGTAGCGTCCCCAGAGGCATTCCCACGCAGAGCATGGGAACGATCGATGAACCGAGGTTGCAGGTTTTGGGGCGGCTTCGCCACCCAACGGGGATAAATCCCCTCGCCACAAAGACCGCTTCCACAGGGGGATTGTGTATGGCTGCAGGTCAGGGCTCGACTTGGCTCCACTGTTTGCTCAGGCGCTTGTCGGAGATCGGCACTTTCGTCCCCAACTGTTGCGCGAACAACGACACGCGGTATTCCTCCAGCCACCAGCGGTACAACTCCAGCTGCGGATCACGCTTGCCTTCCTGCGCATGCTTGGCCGCGCGGGTCTGGTATTGCGCCCACAGGCCAGCGAGTTCGCCACTCCAGACGCGATCCTTCTGCACCTGCGCACCGAGCTTCTCGAAACGCTGCTCGACCGCTTTCAGGTAACGCGGCAACTCTTTGAGCCACTGCATCGGCGTCTCGCGGACGAAACACGGATAGACCAGATTGCCGATCTGCTGCTTGATGTCGTTCAATGCCACCGCTTGCGCCAGATCGATCTTGCCCTTGAAGCGTTTTTGCAGACCGTGCCAGATCTTGAGGATTTCCAGCGTCAGCCGCGCGACACGCTCGGCGTGCTCGGTCCAGTTGCCGCGTTTGCGTTCGGCCAATGCCGCCAATCCGGCGCCATCGCGGGGCAACGGGTCTTCACCTTCGAGAATGCAGCTGTCGAGGCTGGCCAGCAGAATGTCTTCGACCAGCGCATCGACGCGGCCCAGTTCGCGATACAGCAAGCCCAGTTCAGTCTGCCCCGGCAACTTGCCCCGGAGGAATTTCGCCGGCTCGGCCAGTTGCTGCATCAACAAACGCTGCAAGGCCCGACGATGCTGGAACTCGGCTTCGGCCGGGGTCGAGAAGCGCCCTTCCTTGACCGCGCCGCCCTCTTCCACCAGCGCCGGGTACACCGTCATCGACAGCCCGGCGATCTTCTGCTGGGTCTTTTCCGCCACCGGGGCAAAGACTTTTGCCTCGACCGGTTGCTGACTTTTCGCACTCTGCGGCACCGCCAGCGCGGCCTGGCTGGCTTCGGCGAAGCGTGCGGTCAGCTCAGCCAGATCGCGGCCTTCGCCAAGGAACTTGCCCTCGCCATCGACAATTTCCAGGTTCATGCGCAGATGGCTTTCAACCTGCTGCGCCGCTTCCGCCCACGCCTCATCACTGACCCGCGCGCCGGTCATGCGCAGCAGCTCGCGACCGAGCGCTTGCGGCAGCGAACCTCCGGCGAAAGTCATGCGCTGCAACGCGGCCTTGATGAAGTCCGGCACTGGCACGAAGTTCTTGCGCAGGGCTTTCGGCAGGTTGCGCACCAGAGCAATGCACTTGGCCTCAATCAGCCCCGGCACCAGCCATTCCAGACGCTCCGGCGGCAACATCGGCAGCAACGGCGCCGGCACGCGCAAGGTCACGCCGTCGCGCGGGTGATTGGGTTCGAAATGGTAGGTCAGCGCCAGTTCCAGATCGCCGATGTGCAGGGTGTCCGGGTAATCACGGGCGGTGACTTCACTGGCCTCGCGGGCCAGCACGTCTTCTTCGCGCATGATCAGCAGCTGCGGGTCTTTCTGGCTGTTGACCTTGTACCAACTGTCGAAGGTCGCGGTCTGGTGGATCTCCGCCGGCAGACGTGCATCGTAGAAGGCGTACAAGGTTTCTTCGTCGGCGAGAATGTCGCGACGGCGAGCCTTGGCTTCCAGTTCGTCGAGCTGTTCGAGCAGTTTCTGATTGGCGCTCAGGCACTTGGCCCGCGACTGAATCTCGCCGCGCACCAGGCCTTCGCGGATAAACAGCTCACGCGACACCACCGGATCGACCGGGCCGTAATGCACCGGGCGGCGACCGACCACGATCAGGCCGAACAGGGTGATCTGCTCATAGGCTACGACCTGACCGCGCTTCTTCTCCCAATGCGGCTCGAAGTGATTCTTCTTGATCAGGTGCCCGGCCAGCGGCTCGATCCAGTCGGCATCGATCTTGGCGACCATGCGCGCGTAGAGTTTGGTGGTTTCGACCAGCTCAGCAGTCATCAGCCACTGCGGACGCTTCTTGCCGATGCCCGACGACGGATGAATCCAGAAGCGCCGTTGCCGCGCGCCGAGGTAATCGCCGTCTTCGGTTTTCTGGCCAATCTGGCTGAGCAAGCCGACCAGTACCGCTTTGTGCAGCTTCGGATAATCCGCCGGCTCTTTGTTCAGACTCAGCTGCATGTCGCGGCAGATCAGGCTCAACTGACGGTGAGAATCACGCCACTCGCGCAAGCGCAGGTAATTGAGGAAATTCTTCCGGCACCAGTTGCGCAGCGGGTTGGCGGTCAGCGCCTGACGTTGCTCTTCGAAACCACGCCACAGATTGACCAGCCCGGCGAAGTCCGAATCCGGATCCTTCCATTGCGCATGGGCCTGATCCGCCGCTTGCTGACGCTCCGGTGGACGCTCGCGCGGGTCCTGAATCGACATGGCGCTGGCGACGATCAGCACTTCCTGCAGACTGCCAAGCCTGGCCGCTTCCAGGAGCATGCGGCCCATGCGCGGGTCGACCGGCAAGCGCGCCAATTGTCGACCGAGTGGCGTCAGCTGACTGTTGCGATCCACTGCCGAAAGCT
Organism: Pseudomonas sp. FP1762; assembly: GCF_030687105.1. Taxonomy (NCBI): domain Bacteria; kingdom Pseudomonadati; phylum Pseudomonadota; class Gammaproteobacteria; order Pseudomonadales; family Pseudomonadaceae; genus Pseudomonas; species Pseudomonas sp. FP1762. The sequence continues at coordinate 1,549,979 of NZ_CP117458.1, read as the reverse complement.
CTTGCAGCAGGTTGAAACCGTCGCTGATCGCCTTGCCGTCCGGCGGTTCGATAAACGGGAACGCGGTGATTTCGCCGAGGCGCAGATGGAGCATCTGCAAAATAACGGCGGCGAGGTTGGTGCGCAGAATTTCCGGATCGGTAAATTCCGGGCGGCCGAGGAAATCCTCTTCGCTGTACAAACGCACGCAGATGCCCGGCTCGACCCGCCCGCAACGACCTTTACGCTGATTGGCGCTGGCCTGGGAAATCGCTTCGATCGGCAAGCGCTGCACCTTGGCCCGATAGCTGTAGCGACTGATGCGCGCGGTGCCGCTGTCGATCACATAGCGAATGCCCGGTACGGTCAACGAGGTTTCGGCGACGTTGGTCGCCAGCACCACACGACGGCCCGGGTGCGACTGGAAGATGCGCTGCTGTTCAGCCGGCGACAGGCGCGCGTACAGCGGCAGGATTTCAGTGTGCTTGAGCTGGGCCTTGCGCAGCATGTCGGCAGCATCGCGAATCTCGCGCTCGCCGGGCAGGAACACCAGCACATCGCCGGGGCTGCGCCGTTCGCTGCGCTCGTAGGCGGCGATTTCGTCGAGGGTGGCGAGAATCGCCTGATCGACGGTCAGGTCATCCTCGACCCGGTTGCCCTCCTCGTCCTGCTCAAGCGTCAGCGGCCGGTACCAGGTTTCCACCGGGAAAGTACGCCCCGACACTTCGACGATCGGCGCGTCATCGAAGTGCTTGGAGAAGCGCTCCAGATCGATGGTCGCCGACGTGATGATGACCTTCAGGTCGGGACGGCGTGGCAGCAGGGTTTTCAGGTAACCGAGGAGGAAATCGATGTTGAGGCTGCGTTCGTGGGCTTCGTCGACGATGATCGTGTCGTAGCGTTCCAGATAACGGTCGTTCTGGGTTTCCGCCAGCAGAATACCGTCGGTCATTAGCTTGATCAGGGTGTTGGCATCGCTCTGATCCTCGAAGCGCACCTGATAGCCGACCAGCGCTCCAAGCGGCGTGCCGAGTTCTTCGGCGACGCGACTGGCGACACTGCGCGCGGCGATCCGACGCGGCTGGGTATGGCCGATCAGACCGTGCTGGCCACGACCGATTTCAAGGCAGATTTTCGGCAACTGGGTGGTTTTACCCGAACCGGTTTCGCCAGCGATGATCAGCACCTGATGTTGCTCCAGGGCCTTTTTGATTTCGTCGCGCTTGGCCGCGATCGGCAAACTGTCGTCGTAACGAATCACCGGCAGGCTCGCGCGACGCGCCAGTACCTGATCACAGGACGCCTGCATGCGCGTCACCCACTGGGCCAGTTTGGCCTCGTCGGGTTTCTTGCGCAGTTCAAGCAACTGCCGCCGCAGCCGGTGACGGTCGGCGAGCATGGCGTGATCGAGGTTTTTCAGCAGTTTGTCGATGGAGGGCGATTCGTCGGTCATCGGGTAGGCAATTCGGTCGTCTATTTATGCAGGGGCGGATTGTCGCAGATTTGGGGGGGTTGTGGCGTGTCAGGGGGATTGCGACCCTCACCCTAGCCCTCTCCCAAAGGGAGAGGGGACCGATTGGGGGATGCTTCAAAGGTACATCGACCTGAAAGAGCTTTGCCGAATCCATAATCGCCGAGCTCTTTCAGGTCGGCGTTTGACCCAAGACACCTCGGTCAGCTCCCTCTCCCTCTGGGAGAGGGCTTGGGGTGAGGGGCTTTTAAAAGAGCTACTCGTTGTCGAGGCCCTTGCGCCGATATGGGAAGACGTCTATCACCTTCCCCGCCCGAATCGCCTCCTGCAAGCCCTTCCAGTAATCGGCGTTGTACAACTCGCCATGCAACTGATCGAACAGCTTGCGCTGTCCGGCATCGGCAAACAGGAACGGTGGAAACTCTTCGGGAAACACGTCCAGCGGGCCGATCGAGTACCACGGCTCAGAGGCCATTTCATCCTCCGGCGTGCGCGGTGCCGGGATGTGGCGGAAGTTGGCTTCGGTCAGGAAGCAGATTTCGTCGTAGTCGTAGAACACCACCCGGCCGTGTCGAGTGACGCCGAAGTTCTTCAGCAGCATATCCCCGGGAAAAATATTCGCCGCCGCCAGCTGCTTGATCGCCAGGCCGTAATCCTCAAGCGCTTCACGTACCTGGGCGTCGTTGGCATTTTCCAGATACAGGTTGAGCGGGGTCATCCGGCGTTCGGTCCAGCAGTGGCGGATCAGCACGGTTTCGCCTTCGACCGAAACCGTCGACGGCGCCACCTCAAGCAGTTCTTCGAGGCACGCCGGATCGAACTTGCTCAGCGGAAAGCGAAAATCAGCAAACTCCTGGGTATCGGCCATACGCCCAACCCGATCGACGCTTTTCACCAGTCGATATTTTTCGATCACCGTGGCGCGGTCGACGTTCTTCGACGGTGAGAAACGGTCCTTGATGATTTTGAACACGGTGTTGAAACCCGGCAAAGTGAACACGCTCATGACCATGCCGCGCACGCCCGGGGCCATGATGAACTGGTCGTCAGTGTTGGCCAGGTGATTGATCAGCGCGCGGTAAAACTCCGACTTGCCGTGCTTGTAGAAGCCGATCGAGGTGTACAGCTCGGCGATGTGCTTGCCCGGCAGGATGCGCCGCAGAAATCCGATGAACTCCGCCGGCACCGGGACATCGACCATGAAATACGAACGGGTAAAAGAAAAGATGATCGACACATCGGCTTCGTCGGTGATCAATGCATCGATCTGAATGCCCCGGCCTTCGCGGTGCAACAGCGGAATCACCAGCGGCCATTGCTCGTCGCGGGTGTAGATGCGTCCGACCAGATACGCGCCCTTGTTGCGGTAGAGCACCGAGGAAAACAGCTCGACACTCAGTTCCGGGTCCTTGCACACCCAGTCCGGCAGGTTCTCGCGCAATTGCGCTTCGAGCCGCAGCAAGTCGCCGGGCAAATCAGCGTAATCCTCGCTGAAGCGGTAATCGGCGAAGATGCTGGCGAGCATCCCGGACAACTGGCCCTGCGGCTTGTACGTACGGGTTTGCGCGGCGCGGGCACGGCGCAGGCTAGGACGCGTGGTGTGGATGAACATGCAGCCGTCGCTGATCAGGTCGTGGCTGAACAGCCCGCAGAAAATCGAGTTGTACCAGGTTTCGGACAGCTCATCGTCGAAGCGCAGGTCGATGACACTGATATAGGCGCTTTTCACCAGCGGCCAGCAGTTGACGTTCATCAGGGTCTCTTCGTCGAAATACTCGCGCAGGCGAGCGACGGTTTCGCCGACCTTTTCCTCATACAGACTGATCCGCGCCGCCGACGCGGCCTGCGCCTCCTGCCAGCGCGCCTGTTCGAAGCGCTCCCGCGCGCCATCGGTGATGCGGCGGAAATGCTCGCGGTAATCGTCGAAGCCGGCGAGGATCATCCGGGCGATCTCGGTGGCTGGCCATTGCTGCGACATAAATGAAACCTCGGCGGGAATTCGGTTGGTCTGAGCTTAGTCACGGAAGCGCTCGCAGGAAAAGCGCAATTTCTGCCAAAACCGATACAGCGCTGACCGTTGACGGTGTTTCTCGCGCAGGTTAATCCCAAGGCAGAATTAAAAGCCCGAATAGCGGTTGCCATGATCCGGACGCTCGGCAACACTCTCGTCCCGATCAAGCAAGGAGCCCGCCGTGAGCCCTGTCGATATTTTCCGCATGTTGTCGCTGGCCGCTATCTGGGGCGCGAGTTTTCTGTTCATGCGCATCATTGCCCCGGTGATCGGCACGATCCCGACCGGGTTCTTTCGCGTGTCGATCGCGGCTGCCGGGCTGCTGGTGATCCTTGGGCTGATGCGCATCAGTTGGGACTTCAAGGGCAAGCTGAAGACCGTGATGCTACTGGGCGTGATCAACTCGGGGATTCCGGCGACGCTGTATTCGGTTGCCGCCCAGGTATTGCCGGCCGGCTATTCGGCGATCTTCAACGCCACGACGCCGCTGATGGGCGTGTTGATTGGCGGTTTGTTCTTCAGCGAGAAACTGACGATTGCCAAGCTGGGCGGTGTGTTCCTCGGCCTGTTCGGCGTCGGCGTGCTGACACGCGCCGGTCCCGTGGCCTTCGACCTGCAACTGCTGATGGGCGCGGTCGCGTGCCTGCTGGCGACCACTTGTTATGGCTTTGCCGGTTTCCTCGCGCGGCGCTGGCTGGATCAGGCCGGTGGGCTGGACAGCCGTTTGTCGGCACTGGGCAGCATGCTCGGGGCGACGTTGTTTTTGCTGCCGCTGTTCGCCTACAGCGTGATCACTGCGCCGCCGGTCAGCTGGGGCGGCTGGCAGGTCTGGCTGTCGCTGCTCGGCCTGGGCCTGGGTTGCACGGCGTTTGCCTACATCATCTATTTCCGCCTGCTCAGCTCGATCGGCCCGGTGAAATCGATGACCGTGACCTTCATGATCCCGCCGTTCGGCGTGTTGTGGGGGGCGTTGTTGCTGGATGAGCCGTTGTCGATGGCGCACATTTATGGCGGGGTGCTGATTGCGGCGGCGTTGTGGCTGGTGTTGAAGCCGGCGGTGGTGAGGCCTGCAAAAGTGTCAGTCCGTTAGATTTTCTGCCGCAGATATTCGCGAGCAGGCTCGCTCCCACAGAAAAATACATTCCAATGTGGGAGCGAGCCTGCTCGCGAAAGGCGGCGCAACAAGCGCCACCTGCCTATCGGCTATCCGGTTTTACGGAACACAAATACCAATCCAACAATGATCAGCAGCATCCCCAGCACACTCAACGCCGCCAGACGATTACCGAAAATCAGGTAATCCATCACTGCCGTCACCGCCGGCACCAGATAGAACAGGCTGGTGACATTCACCAGATTGCCCCGCGCGATCAGTCGATACAGCAACAGCGTCGCCAGCACCGACACCACCAGGCCCATCCATAACACCGGGACAATAAAGCCTGCGCTGTGCTCGAAGTGAAACGGCTGGAACGGTACGAACACCGCGCACAGCAACAGGCCGGCCAGGTACTGCACTGGCAGCGTACCGAGCGGATTGTCGGTGATGCGTTTTTGCATGATCGAGCCGAGCGTCATGCTCGCCAGCGCCAGCAAACCGAACAACATGCCAGCCCAGGACATTCCGGCCAGACCGATGCCCTGATAAACCACCATGATCAGCCCTGTCAGCCCCAGCGTCAGGCCGAACAGGCGGCTCGCCGAACGCTGGCGCTCCATCAGCACCACGGTGAGAATCGGCTGAACGCCCATCAGAGTGGCCATCACCCCCGGCGTGACTTTGCAGTCCAGCGCCAGCAGATAAAAGATCTGATAGGCGCCCAACAGCACCACGCCGGTGGCGATCGCAAACAGCATCGGTTTGCCGCCCTTGGGCAACTTGAGTTTGAGCAGCGGCGCCAGCAACACCAGCCCGCACAGGGCGATGGCGAAGCGAATCAGCAGAAAGGCAAAGGGCGAAGCATGGGCCAGGCCCCATTTAGAGAAAATCGCCCCGCTGCTCCACAGCAGAACGAACAGGCTCGTGGACGTCGCCGCGAGCGCGGACTGTTTCGAAAGGACAAACATGAATACCACCTGTAGTCAGGCAAGAAGCCAACTCAGCCGAAGCTGAAATTCAGTAGGTTTTTCTGGCGGGCGCGGGGTTCAGCAGAAACTGCCGATCAGCCCCGAACACCAACGCCCGGCGGCGAAACGACTGCGCACACCGGCGTGCTACTGACAGGTGGAGGGTAATGACTGATCTGCACAGGCTGCCGATTCCCGCACGGCACGACGCCAGCGTTGACCGCTGAATCGACTACCGCGTTGATGAGGGATGCAGGCATGGATGCTGATCTTTATTGAGGAAATGAAGGCGTGAGCATGGCGCTCAAGCGGGCTGACTATAACCAGCCCGGGACACAGATTGCAATGACTTGGGCAATGGGCCGGTAGCGACAGTGCGGCGCCGGGTGGTTAGGGTTATTGGCGTGGCAACGGATTGTCAGGAGACATGGAATGCAAGAGATCATATGCCAAGGAAACGGACGTATTTGCGGTATCAGGTTTATCGGTCGGAGGCGAGGAAGCGGGCGGCAGTTACATTTGCGAAGCTACACAGCGAACTCGAGGCGCGCGCAATTGTTGACGTTGATTATTCCAAGGTTCGCTTCGAGGCTATTGATGCGTCCGCCATGAAAGCTTATGAGCAATGGCTCGATCCGCATTTCTGCTGGGAGGAAATTGTCCGATGGAAAGCCAAAGAACCAATGAGCTTCGATCTGGCAATCTGGTTTGATCGTGAACTGTGCGGACTTTGTTTCGCCAATCCGAACCAAAGCCGACTGAGAGTCAAGATTGTGCGTCTTGAGGGGCACCCAAACGAACACCCGCTCAAGGGCCGCATAGCGACCTTCGCCCTGACTGCCGTCACTCATTTCGCACGTATCATCGGCAGCCAGCAAATCGAAATTCAGGAGCCTCTTTCGGGAGCTATACCTCTATACCGTCAACTGGGTTTCGAATTCGACTCTGAGGGCCGTCTTGTGAAGCGTATTGACCAAGTCTAGTATCTGAGCACCTGCTCATTTAGTGATCAACGTGGGAGATCCCATGAAAGCTGTCGTTGAAAAGAAAGCATCAAACTTCAAATCCAGAAAGATGGAGAAAAAGCAGCCATCTGTTGAATTATCTGAAACCGAGATGCATCGCATCAGGAATGCACTGGTCAATCCAGCCGTTGAAGAGCCAAGCGGCGCATTAGCCGGGTCGTCCTTTTCCTTCCGCTAATGAAAAACCGCTCCCAAACAGCGGTTTTCTATTGTCTGATCCAGCCTCAACCAAACAACCAGTACCCCAGCAACGTCAGCACCAGCACCGCCAGCACCGGGCGCATTACCCTGTAGGCCTTGGGATGGCGGCGCTTCCACTGCTTGACCACGCCGCTGAAACGGTCGCTGAAGTTCTTGCTCCAGGCATAAGCCTGGTTGATGCCGCCAACGCGTTCGTCATCAAGATTCTGCGGCGCGGTGGCGCGGCCGAGCCAGCCGCTGATGAAGCGGTTGATCCGGGTCATCAGGCGGTTGCTCAGCGGGCGTTCGATGTCACAGAACAGAATCACTCGAGTCTGAGCAGTTTCATTCTTGACCCAGTGCACGTAGGTCTCGTCGAACATCACGTCATCGCCGTCGCGCCAGGCATAGACCTGACCGTCGACGAAGATCCGGCAATCATCGGAGTTGGGCGTCGACAAACCGAGGTGATAGCGCAGCGAGCCGGCGAACGGATCGCGGTGCGGGTTGAGGTGACTGCCGCCCGGCAGCAGCGCAAACATCGCGCCCTTGACGTTGGGAATGGCGCTGACCAGCGCCACGGTTTTCGGGCACAGTGCTTCGGCCGATGGCAACGGTTTGTCGTACCACTTCAGATAGAAACGCTTCCAGCCTTTCTTGAAAAACGAACCGAAACCGGCATCGTTATTCTTTTCGGCAGCGCGAATGTAGCCTTCGTCGAACAGGTGCATGGCTTCGTCGCGGATGGTTTCCCAGTTGTCGCGCAGAACATCCAGTTCCGGAAACTTGCTGCGATCCAGATACGGTCTGGATGGCACTGCGGAAAACAGGTACATCAACGCGTTGTAGGGCGCGAACAGCGCGGAGTGGTTGACGAACTGGCGCAATACCGGCAAACGCGCCTTGCCGCGCAAATGCACATAGAGCGTGCTGCCCAGAAACAGCAACAGCACAAACGCCTTGGCGGCAAACGAAACGGTCATCAACAACTCCTTGAATAAAGACAACGCTGCGCAATGCCCTTTACCCGGCATGGCAGCCGGCCATGATAAACACTACCGGCTCCGGGAAAAACCCGCCTGACGCAAGATTCAGTGTTAAGCATTACGCAACAAAGCCTTTATTAACATGCAGCACCTGAACCTCGGCTGACCTGAATCAACAGGCTTACTGCTGGTTCTCCTGCTCGGTAAACAGGTCACTGAACAGCATGCTCGACAGGTAACGCTCACCCGAATCCGGCAGCACCACGACGATGGTTTTACCCTGCATCTCTGGTTTCTCCGCCAGACGCACCGCCACCGCCATGGCAGCACCGCAGGAAATGCCGCACAAAATCCCCTCTTCCTGCATCAGGCGCAGAGCCATGGCCTTGGATTCTTCATCGGTCACCTGTTCGACACGATCGACCATCGACAGATCAAGGTTCTTCGGCACAAAACCGGCGCCAATGCCCTGAATCTTGTGCGGGCTCGGCTTGATCTCGGCGCCGGCCAGAGCCTGGGTGATGACGGGCGAAGACGCCGGCTCGACAGCCACCGACAGAATCGGTTTACCGGCGGTGTTCTTGATATACCGCGAGACACCGGTAATGGTTCCGCCGGTGCCGACGCCAGCCACCAGCACATCCACGGCGCCGTCGGTGTCGTTCCAGATTTCCGGGCCGGTGGTCTTTTCGTGAATCGCCGGGTTGGCCGGATTATCGAATTGCGCCGGCATGAAATATTTATCGGTATCGCTGGCGACGATTTCCGCAGCTTTCTCGATGGCGCCTTTCATGCCCTTGGCCGGCTCGGTCAACACCAGTTCCGCGCCCAAGGCTTTAAGAACCTTGCGGCGCTCGATGCTCATCGATGCCGGCATGGTCAGCATCAACTTGTAGCCCCGCGCAGCGGCGACAAAGGCCAGACCGATACCGGTGTTACCGGAAGTCGGCTCGACAATGGTCATGCCCGGCTTGAGTTTGCCGCTGCCTTCGGCGTCCCAGATCATGTTGGCGCCGATTCGGCATTTGACCGAGTAACCGGGATTGCGCCCCTCGATCTTGGCCAGAATCGTAACCCCGCGCGGCGCGATGCGGTTGATCTGGACCAGCGGCGTATTACCGATGGAATGGGCGTTGTCAGCGTAAATACGGCTCATGGCTGGGTCCTTATGCAGCGTTGAATTCAGCCTTCCAAGGTAAGCCCGTTGCCGATCACAGTCCAGTCGGGTCGAACGTCTGCAAACGCGCGGAGTCAATCGCTTTGAATCGTCAAGCCACACTCTTGAAGGAACAATGGCATGAAACGTCGTTACAGCTGGCCGCTCTGGACCCTGGCGGGTGTCGTGGTGCTGCTGGTCGCCCTGCATTTCGCCCTGCCCTATCTGGTACGCGACTACCTCAATGACAAGCTCGCGGACATGGGCGATTACCGTGGCCAGATCACCGACGTCGACCTCGCGCTGTGGCGTGGTGCGTACAAAATCAACGGCCTGAAAATCGTCAAGGTCGACGGCAAGGTCCCGGTGCCGTTCGTCGATGCGCCGTTGATCGACCTGTCGGTGAGCTGGCATTCGTTGTGGTACGACCATGCCGTGGTCGCGCAGGTGCAATTTCTCAACCCCGAAATCAACTTCGTCGACGGCGGCCCCAACAAGCAGAACTCGCAAACCGGTCAGGGCACCGACTGGCGTGAACAATTGGGCAAGCTGCTGCCGATCACCCTCGATGAAGTGCAGATCAACGACGGCCGTATCACCTTCCGCAACTTCAATTCCAAGCCGCCGGTGAACATGAACGCCAGCAACGTCAACGCCAGCATCTACAACCTCACCAATGTGGTCGACAAGGAAGGCAAACGCGACGCCCGCTTTGAAGGCAAGGCCTTGCTGCTGGGCCACGCGCCATTGGAAACCACCGCCACCTTCGATCCGCTGAGCAACTTCGAAGACTTTGAATTCCGTCTGCGCGCTCGCGACATCGAGCTCAAACGCATGAACGACTTCGCCGCCGCCTACGGCAAGTTCGACTTCAACGCCGGCCACGGCGACGTGGTTATCGAAGCGAAAGCGGAGAAAGCCCGACTCACCGGCTACATCAAACCCCTGCTGCGCGACGTCGACGTTTTCAACTGGCAGCAGGACGTCGAGAACAAGAACAAAGGCCTGTTCCGCTCAATCTGGGAAGCGCTGGTCGGCGGCACCGAGACCGTGCTGAAAAACCAGAACAAAAACCAGTTCGCCACTCGCGTCGAACTCAGCGGCAATGTTCACCAGCAGAACGTCAACGCCTTCGAAGCGTTTTTGCAGATTTTGCGCAATGGCTTCATCCAGGCATTCAATGCGCGATATGAGCGGCCGAAGCCGGATGAGGGTTAATTTTTGCGGTTGACGACATATCGACCTGTGTCTTCGGCCGCTATCGATGAACGCTGTTGCAGCGAATCCCAGCCCAGGCAGGCCAAGGCCAAAGAACGTGGCACTGCTTCACGCCCATTGCTGTAACGGCTGATGCTGCGAGCGCTCACACCGAGCGCTTCGGCCGCATCATTGAGAGAAAGTCCGGTACGGGCGCGCCAATCGATAAAAATGCGCGTGTTCTCATCCTGGGCATTTTGCGCTAGCGCATCCATATACAAGGTGTCTGCACCGATCTGTACGTCGGGTTCAACCCATTCAACGATCCAACCCTCGTCCCCGACTACGGCAGTCGCAAAGACTTCGCGATCAAGCAGTGGCCGCAGACCTGGATAAGTATGAATATCCATCCCCAAACCAACTGTCAGTTCCTGACCATTGATAAATGTCAGCGCCAACCTGAAATCCGACAGGACGTGCGCAGATCGCAGACGCGGCCGTTTCATGGGTAACATCGTTTCCACTCCTTCAGTAGTTGCGCCTGATGTGCGCCCACCCAAGCCAACGCTTCTTTGACGATCAGCGGCGGGGCCTTACCCATCATGACTTCGATCGTTTCCAGGCTGAGTATCACGTCAACGCCGCCACCGGTCAGGTGGACATGGGGCGGTGGGTGATCTTTCTCACGCAGTTGTATGCGGTATTTATCGCGAAATCGGTATTTAGTAGACATGGATCACAAGCTATCGCCAAATCGGCGATACCGGAATACTGGCCATCCGCCGAGACTGAGTCAACATGTGACGCTCCATTCAGAGACTGAATAAGCCGTCTGCGTTCACATTCGACCGGCGTGCGCGTTATAGTCGGGCATCCGATTATTCGCCCCGCCCTGCCCGCAAGGTCAGCGTTACCGTTCGAGGATTTGCAGATGAAGTTCGAAGGCACCCAGGCCTACGTCGCCACCGATGACCTGAAGCTGGCGGTCAACGCCGCCATCACCCTGGAACGGCCGCTGCTGGTCAAGGGTGAGCCGGGCACCGGCAAGACCATGCTCGCCGAGCAACTGGCCGAGTCGTTCGGGGCCAAGCTGATCACCTGGCACATCAAGTCCACCACCAAGGCCCATCAGGGTCTGTACGAGTACGACGCGGTCAGCCGTTTGCGCGACTCGCAGCTGGGCAATGAAAAAGTCCACGACGTGCGCAACTACTTGAAGAAAGGCAAGCTCTGGGAAGCCTTCGAGTCCGAAGAGCGGGTGATTCTGCTGATCGACGAAATCGACAAGGCCGACATCGAGTTCCCCAACGACCTGTTGCAAGAACTCGACAAGATGGAGTTCTACGTTTACGAGATCGACGAGACCATCAAGGCCAAGAAGCGCCCGATCATCATCATTACTTCCAACAACGAGAAAGAGCTGCCGGACGCCTTCCTGCGCCGCTGCTTCTTCCACTACATCGCCTTCCCCGACCGCACTACCCTGCAGAAAATCGTCGACGTGCACTACCCGGACATCAAAAAGGACCTGGTCAGCGAAGCGCTCGACGTGTTCTTCGACGTGCGCAAGGTACCGGGCCTGAAGAAAAAGCCTTCGACGTCCGAGCTGGTCGACTGGCTGAAACTGCTGATGGCCGACAACATCGGCGAAGCGGTGCTGCGCGAGCGCGATCCGACCAAAGCCATTCCGCCGCTGGCAGGCGCACTGGTGAAAAACGAACAGGACGTGCAACTGCTTGAGCGCCTGGCGTTCATGAGCCGGCGCGGCACCCGCTAAGAGGCTGCTGCCATGTTGCTCAACCTGTTCAACGAAATGCGTGCAGCCAAGGTGCCGGTGTCGGTACGCGAGCTGCTCGACCTGATCAACGCGCTGAAACAGCGCGTGACCTTCGCCGACATGGACGAGTTCTACTACTTGTCGCGGGCGATTCTGGTGAAGGACGAGCGCCATTTCGACAAGTTCGACCGCGCGTTCGGTGCCTACTTCAATGGCCTGGAGAAACTCGACGATCACTTGCAGGCGCTGATTCCCGAAGACTGGCTGCGCAAGGAATTCGAGCGTTCGCTGAGCGACGAAGAACGCGCGCAGATCCAGTCCCTTGGCGGGCTGGACAAGCTCATCGAGGAATTCAAGAAGCGTCTGGAAGAACAGAAGGAACGTCACGCCGGCGGCAACAAGTGGATCGGCACCGGCGGCACCAGCCCGTTCGGTTCCGGCGGTTTCAACCCGGAAGGCATCCGCGTTGGCGATGCCGGCAAGCGTCAGGGCAAAGCGGTCAAGGTCTGGGATCAGCGCGAGTACAAGAACCTCGACGATTCGGTGGAACTGGGCACGCGCAACATCAAGGTCGCCCTGCGTCGTCTGCGCAAGTTCGCCCGTCAGGGTGCGGCGGAAGAACTCGACATCGACGGCACCATCGACCACACCGCCAAGGATGCCGGCCTGCTGAACATCCAGATGCGCCCGGAACGGCGCAACACGGTGAAGCTGCTGCTGTTGTTCGACATCGGCGGCTCGATGGACGCGCACGTAAAGATCTGCGAGGAATTGTTCTCGGCCTGCAAGACCGAGTTCAAGCATCTTGAGTATTTCTACTTCCACAACTTCATTTATGAATCAGTGTGGAAGAACAACATGCGCCGCACTTCCGAACGCACCTCGACCCAGGATCTGCTGCATAAATACGGCGCCGACTACAAAGTGATCTTTATCGGTGACGCCGCCATGGCGCCTTATGAAATCACCCAGGCCGGTGGCAGCGTCGAGCACTGGAACGAAGAGCCGGGTTACGTGTGGATGCAGCGCTTCATGGAAAAATACAAGAAGCTTATCTGGATCAACCCGTATCCGAAGGACACGTGGGGCTATACCTCGTCGACCAACATCGTCCGCGATCTGATCGAGGATCAGATGTATCCGCTGACGCTGCGCGGGCTTGAAGAAGGGATGCGGTTCTTGTCCAAATGACCGCCTGATCATTCCCACGCTGAGCGCGGGAATGATCAAAGAATTACCAGCCCGATTTGATGTAGGCCACGCAAAGTCTGTCCATGAAGGCTCGGTCATCCGTTTCGCAAACAGGCGGAGGAGACACGCCGCGTTGTTTCGCCTGCCGCACGATTTCATTGCGCTGCTGAGCTTCGCGCTGTAAACGGTTGGCCTTTTCCTGCCGGGTTTCCGGCCTTGTCAGCAGTTCCTCTTGCATCTGACCTTGCGCATCAAAGAAGCGAAACCGCACACCGGTAGCCGGACCTTGCGCAACCCTGCCCTCGGCAATCAGCTCCATACAGGCGCCGTTCTGTCCGGTTTGAAGGTGCCTGACAAACATGCGCCGGATATCGGAATTGGCGGTAGACAGAAATTTTTCGATCGGGTCTGTCATTGCTTCGCTATCGGCGTCACCGGCGTCTACCCGTTGCAGACTACCAAAACGATCGACTCTGGCCTTGTAGACCACATCAGCTCTGGCGCGATCATGGAACTCGACGACGCTCACGGCACCTTCCGCGCTGGTTTGGGCACTGACTTTCATATAACGCATCTGTAACTTCCTTGTGAGAGATGAAGGGCAATCGTTTCATATGCTCACAGTCACGACTGTAAGGCGACGTACTTAGCTGCCAGGAAGCGTCTCGGTTTTGGGTACGAAACCATGCACGTTACGCGTAGGACCTCAGATAGTTCTGATGCGTTTTCCAGGCTTGCTCCTGCATTACCGGAATGAATCGCACCGTTGCCCCTGGCAGACATTGCGCCAGCCTGGCCAGCGCCAGCGGCGTCAAAGCGCCCAGGCGCGGGTAACCGCCAATGGTCTGGCGATCATTGAGCAACACGATCGGTTGGCCATCGGGCGGTACCTGCACAGCGCCCAAGGGAATGCCCTCTGAAATCATCGGCGCGCCCTGATATTGCAACGCCGAGCCGAGCAGGCGGATGCCCATGCGGTCGGCGCGACTGTCGATGGTCCAGGCGCTGTTGAAGACATCGAACAGGCTCTGCCCGCTGAACTGGCCGATCTGTGCGCCGAGCACCAAGTCCAAAGGCGCGTGCGTTTTGAAATCCGGCCGCAGCGCCGAAGGCATTTCCCGTACTGCCAACGCTTCGCCGCTGTAACCGAGCACCGCCCCTTTGGCGAGCGGAAGGCCCATGCCATCAAGCCCGCCCAATTCTTCGCGCACCACCGTGGCAATGCTGCCCAGCACCTTAGGCGCAGTAAACCCACCGGGGGCCGCCAGATAAGCTCTAGCGCCAAGCAACGGCTGGGTAAATCGCAATGTCTGGCCTTTCGCCAATTTGAAACTGCGCCACGGCGCCAGCGGCTGGCCGTCGATCTGCGCGCCGAGATCCGCTCCCGCCAGCGCCAGCAGGCAATCCTCTTCAGCCACAACAGCAAACCCGCCGAGGGTGATTTCAACCACTGCTGCATCCAGCTCATTGCCGAGCAGCCAATTGGCCCAGCTCATCGAACACCAATCCGCCGCGCCGCCTTGAGTCACGCCCAGATGCCGCACGCCAAACCGCCCGGCATCCTGCAACAGGCACAGCGGTGTGCTGGCTTCGATCGTCAATCGACTCATGCCAACGCCTCCAGTGGTGTGTCATCGCCGCCCAAGCGTATGAATTCGGCGTGATCGACGGCTTCGAAGCGCACCGTGTCGCCCGGTTGCATCAGGCTGTAGCCGTCGCGATGGCGATCAAACAGTTGCGCCGGGGTGCGCCCGATCAGGTTCCAGCCACCGGGCGAGACCACCGGATAGGCAGCGGTCTGCCGCTCGGCGATACCGACGCTGCCAGCGGCGACTTTCTTGCGCGGCGTGCTCAAGCGCGGCGCGGCGAGCATTTCTTCGACCAGACCCATGAAGGCAAAACCCGGCGCAAAGCCCAGCGCGAACACCTGATATTCCCGTGCGCTGTGGCGACGAATCACCTCCTCCACCGCGAGACCGCTGCGTTCAGCCAGCAGGCTCAGTTCCGGGCCGACACTCAAGTCGTACCAGACCGGCAAGACGTGGCGCTGCCCGGCACGGCGCGCATTCGGCGTCAGATCGACCAGCGCTTCGGCGATCAAGTCACGCGCCTGAGCAGGACTCAACAGCGTCAGGTCGTAATGCACCATCAACGTCGTGTAGGACGGCACCAGATCGATCAGCCGGGCGCCAAACACCGTGCGCAAACGCTCGCTGGCGGCGAGCAGCCACGGCATGTTGGCTTCGGCGATTTCATCGAACAGACGCAGCATCAGGCAGTCGAGCGCCACCACTTCAATCCGTGGGTTCATGACGCACTCGACTGCTGCAAGGCCTGGCGAATGCGCTGCACGGCGGCCACGGAACTGGCGTTGTCGCCGTGGACGCACAAGGTATTGGCGCGCAGGTTCAAAGCGCTGCCATCGCTGGCGGTGAGCGCGCCGCCATTGGCGATGGTCAGCGCTTGCTCGACGATTTTTTCGGCATCGTGATGCACGGCGCCCGGCAATTGCCGGGAGACCAGCCGGCCGGCGCTGTCGTAGGCACGGTCGGCGAACGCTTCAAACCACAGCGTTACGCCGTATTCATCGCCAATTTGCTGCCCCGCAGCGTTGTCTCGGGTCGCCATCAACATCAGCGGCAGATTGCGATCATAAGCGGCCACGGCCTGCACCACCGCGCGCAACTGCGCAGGGTTGGCCATCATGTCGTTGTACATCGCGCCGTGGGGTTTGACGTAGCTCACGCGCCCGCCCTGCGCCTTGCAGATGCCGTCGAGGGCACCGATCTGGTAATGCAGGATGTCTTGCAGCTCTTGCGCGGAATAGGCCATGGAACGTCGGCCGAATCCGACCAGATCCTGATAGGCCGGGTGCGCGCCAATCTGCACGCCGTGCTTGAGCGCCAGCGCCACGGTTTTGCGCATGATGCTCGGGTCGCCAGCATGGAAACCACAGGCAACGTTGGCGCAATCGATGAAGGGCATGACTTCGGCGTCCAGACCCATGGTCCAGCTGCCGAAGCTCTCGCCAATGTCGCAATTCAATAGCAGGCGGCTCACGGTGAACACTCCTGTAGCTGCTGGTCTTTTTATCTGTAGGAGACTTCTGCGCAGGGTATCAGTTACTGCGCGTCGAGTTGCTTGCCACGGGTTTCCGGCAGGCTCAGCGCCGCCAGAATCACCACGCCATAGGAGACCGCCGCGAAGGCGCCGATGCCCATGCTCAATGGCACTTTCTGGCTGAGCAGGCCGATCAACAGCGGGAACAACGCCGCCAGTGCGCGGCCGATGTTGTAGCAGAAACCCTGGCCCGAGCCGCGAATCCGCGTAGGGAACAATTCGGTGAGAAACGCGCCCATGCCGCTGAAAATCCCCGAGGCGAAGAAGCCCAGCGGAAAGCCCAGCCAGAGCATCACCCCATTGCTGACCGGCATCTGCGTGTAGAGCAGAACGATAGTAAACGAGCCGACGGCAAACAAAATGAAGTTCTTTTTCCGCCCCAGCAGGTCGGTCAGATACGCGCTGATCACATAACCGACATAGGAACCGACGATCACCATCGCCAGATAACCACCGGTGCCGAGCACGCTCAGACCGCGCTCGTTTTTGAGGAAGGTCGGCAGCCAGGAGGTAATCGCGTAGTAGCCGCCCAGCGCACCGGTGGTCAGCAAGGAAGCGCGAAACGTGGTGAAGAGCATTCCCGGTGCGAAGATCTCGTAGAACTTCGCCGGGTTTTCCGGAGTTTGCGCGGCTTTGGCTTCGCGATATATCTCCGGATCTTTCACCAGGCGACGGACAAAAATCACGAATATCGCCGGCACGATGCCGAGGATGAACAGCGCGCGCCAGGCATCTTCCGCTGGCAACACCGAAAACAGCAGCGCGTACAGAATCGCCGTCAGGCCCCAACCCAGCGCCCAGCCGGATTGCACCATGCCCACCGCTTTGCCGCGATCCTTGGCGCGGATCACTTCACCGATCAACACTGCGCCAGCGGTCCATTCACCGCCGAAACCGAAGCCCATCAACGTGCGCGCGATCAACAATTGTTCGTAGTTTTGCGCGAAGCCGCAGAGGAAGGTGAAGAAGGCGAACCACAGCACCGTCAGTTGCAGGGTGCGCACACGGCCGATGCGGTCGGAGAGAATCCCGGCGACCCAACCGCCGATGGCCGAGGCGATCAGGGTGCTGGTGTGAATCAGCCCCGCTTCGCCCGTGGTGATGCCCCACATCGCGATCAGCGTCGGCACGACGAAGCTGAGCATTTGCGTGTCCATACCGTCCAGACCGTAGCCGATCTTGCAGCTCCAGAACGTGCGGCGCTCCTGCTGGTTGATGTTGCGGTACCAGTCGAACGGCCCGGGGCGCGCCGCAGGCTTGGATAACGGGAGGGTATCGGGAGCACTCATGGCAAATCTCCGCAGGGCTTTTATTGGTCTTGTTCGAAGCTCCGACGACGCCTATCGTGGGAACCGGATGCGCCGATTTTTCGTCGCCCTGCCCTGCGCCGTCCAACGAATAAAAACCCGCCTTAGGCATAAGAAAAATTTGTCAATCGAGCCTTGTCCATGAATCTGAAGTTTCTCGAGACCTTTGTCTGGGTCGCGCGCCTGAAGAGTTTTCGCCTGACCGCTGACAAGCTGTTCACCACCCAGGCATCGATTTCCAGCCGCATTGCGGTGCTCGAAGGCGAGCTGGGCATAAAGCTGTTTTTGCGCGACTCACGCGGCGTCAGCCTGACCCCGGAAGGCCTGAAAGTGCTCGACTATGCCGAGCAGATGCTCGACACCATGGCGGCGCTGAAGCAGTCGATCGAGACCCGTTCGAGCAAGGTCGGCCGGGTGCGTATCGGCGTGATGGACACAGTGATCCATACCTGGCTGAGCCCGCTGGTGGCGCAGATGACCGATCTGTACCCACGGGTGGAAATCGAATTGGTCGCGGATACCGCGCTGAACCTCTGCGATCAACTGCAAAAAGGCTTCCTTGATCTGGTTCTGCAAACCGATCTGGTCCGTCACGAAAGCGTGCGCAGCCTCGAGCTGGCGAGCCATCCGCTGGGCTGGATCGTCGCCAGCAATTCGATCTACAACCGCGACTACGCCGACCTCGCCGAACTGGCGCAGGAGCGGATCATCACCTACTCGAAAAACTCACGACCGCATCAGGATATCGTCGCGCTGATGCAGGCCAGCGGCGTCATGGCGCCACGCTTGAATTGCGTGAACTCGGTGTCGGCGATCACCCGGTTGTTGCGCGATGGCTTCGGTATCGGCGCGCTGCCGCCGGTGCTGGTGACCGAGGAGCTGGCACGGGGCGAATTGATCTTGCTCGACATCGAGCAGCGGCCGGCGAATCTGCCGGTGGTGGTGTCGTGGCGGGTCGGGGTTGAGTGGGTCGAAGAGATCGTGACGTTGTGTCAGCAGGTCCTGGCGGGGTATGCGCACAAGGTCGGCAAGGACTGCATCACCCTCACTGAATGATTAGTGGCGAGGGGATTTATCCCCGCTCGGCTGCGCAGCAGTCGTGATTGCGGCCAACGCGGTCTTTCAGTGCAGGTTTTGGGGCTGCTGCGCAGCCCAACGGGGATAAATCCCCTCGCCACAGAACTCATTCATCACAGAACCCACTCGCCACGGAACTCATTCGCCACAGAACCCACTCCCCCCATAGCCCATTCACCACAGAACCCACTCACCCCAGAGCCCACTCACCACAGAATCCCCCATGCCATAAGGCCTCTCTTGCCAGAGGGGATTGTGCAAGTCTTACAAACCGCGCACATCGCGATCTTCGATCGGCCGGCTCTGGCGCAGGCGGCGGCCGCCGAGGACGACCCAGTCGATCAGGCGGAACAGGCATTCGACGCCGAACGACAGCAGCAACGCGCCGCTCATGCCCCAGATCATCGCCTCTGGCGTCAGCAGGATCTGGTAGCTGTAGCCGTTCCAGGTTTCCTTGCGAATATCCGGATCGGCGGCCAGCACCACTTGCAGGAAGCGCACATACCACGGGCCTTGCATCGCCTGGAATTGCTTGTCCAGCGCGACCTGGCGGGTGAGCAAGGTGTTCAGGCTGTCGGCATCGCTGCGAAAAATCGGGTCTTCGCTGGCACGGTAATGTGCGACCAGCGCCTGCATATCGCCTTTGAAAAACTGATCCGCCGTGCCCTGGAAACCACGCAGACCGGTCTGCGCTTCGATCAGGTGCGCTTCGACACGCTGGGCGTAATCGTTGATGAACCCCGGCACCTGGACACCGATCAACAGGCCCGCCGCAAACAACACCAGCCGTAGATAACTGAGCAACATGGATGCA
This sequence comes from Pseudomonas sp. FP1762, assembly GCF_030687105.1. Lineage (NCBI taxonomy): Bacteria > Pseudomonadati > Pseudomonadota > Gammaproteobacteria > Pseudomonadales > Pseudomonadaceae > Pseudomonas > Pseudomonas sp. FP1762. Next base: position 1,530,621 of record NZ_CP117458.1, on the reverse strand, counting down.
AATCCTTATTCGGTCTTGCCCTGGCTGACGCATTCGCCGCGTCGCCACAGGCTCCATTGGCCCGGTTCGTAACGGGTCCAGGTTTCGTTTTCGGTCAAAGGCTCGGTGGCAATCACCGTGACCACGTCGTTGGGCGTGGTTTCGGCCTGGAAGTCGACGATCACATCGACATCCTTGAGCCGCGCCGGGCCAAACGGGGCGCGGCGGGTGATCTGGGCGAGTTTGGTCGAGCAATAACAGAACAGCCAGTCACCGTCGCTGAGCAGGCAATTGAACACGCCTTTGCTGCGATATTCGGCGCACGCTGCGACCAGATCCGGCAGCAGCACTTCGATATCGACCGGCTCGGGGAAGGCTGCGCGTACCCGGTTGAGCAAATCGCAGAACGCCGCTTCGCTGTCGGTATCGCCGACCGGTCGGTAGAAACTCTTGATCGCAGTGAAGTCAGCGAGCTGGCCGTTGTGCGCGAAACACCAGTTGCGCCCCCACAGTTCGCGGACGAACGGGTGGGTGTTGGACAGGCAGACCTTGCCGACGTTGGCCTGGCGAATATGGCCGATGACCACTTCGCTCTTGATCGGATAACGCTGCACCAGGTTGGCAACTTCCGACTCGCTGCTCGCTGCCGGGTCCTGAAACAGCCGCAGGCCCCGCCCTTCGTAGAAGGCAATGCCCCAGCCGTCGCGGTGCGGGCCGGTACGGCCGCCGCGTTGCATCAGGCCGGTGAAGCTGAACACGATGTCGGTCGGCACGTTGGCACTCATGCCCAGTAATTCACACATGTGCGGACTCTCGGGTTACAGACGCGGCTCGACCCGCATGCGCTGCGGATTGTTCGGCACCGGCGGGCGACCGTAGCGGTCGTCACCGGCGCCGCCGAACGGTTGATCATCGTCGCGCTCTTCGGCACGGGCCGCAGCCTTGGCGGCCTCGGCGCGTTCACGCCGTGCTGCCGAGGCACGCTCGATCGGCAGGCGGATCAAGACGAAAACCAGATACACCCCGAAGGCGATCATGCCGTACATGAACAGATCGGAAACCGCGCGCCAGGCGTTGTTGCCGACCTTGAACAGCATGTCCAGGGCGGTGATGGCGATAGCCGGTGCAACTTTGGCTTTCACCGGATCGACGATGGTCGGGCTGAACAGCAACACCGCCATCAGCACACGCAGCGGCTCGCGCAGCCAACGCCACATCCAGGTGGTCAGGCGCATCCATACCAGCAGGCAGCCCACGGCGGCAAAGGCGTAAAGGCCCCAGGCGATCAGATAGTCGTTCTCGGTCATGGTGTCCATGGCAAGGCAGGCAAATAGGCGCTTATAGTAACGACTTTTCGCCCATGCGGCTTGTCCCAATACCAGACGGCCAGCAGCCGCCCCTGTGGGAGCGAGCCTGCTCGCGAATACGGACTGTCAGTTGCAACAGCGTTGCCTGACACACCGCTTTCGCGAGCAGGCTCGCTCCCACACGGGCTGCGGCGCTTTCAAGACCTGCGAAAAACCCAATTCCGAATATTGTCCGAGAGCCTTCCATGCCCCAATCCGCCAATGTCATGACTGCCCCGATTGCCCACCGGGCGCCCGGCGCCGACCCGTATGCCTGGCTGCAGGAACGCGATACCGACGCGGTGCTCGACTACCTCAAGGCTGAAAACGCTTATCAAGAGGCGCAGATCGCCGATCAGGCCGAGCTGCGCGAAAACCTGTTCAATGAGATCAAGGGCAGGATTCTGGAAACCGACCTGTCCCTGCCCTCGCCCTGGGGCCCCTACCTGTATTACACGCGCACCACCGCCGGTGACGAATACGCCCGGCACTACCGCTGCCCGCGTCCGGCGGACGACAGCCTGACCCTCGATGAAAGCCGCGAACAATTGCTGCTCGACCCGAATGCGCTGGCCAATGGCGGTTTCTTCTCGCTCGGCGCTTTCAGCATCAGCCCCGATCACCAGCGCCTGGCCTACAGCGTTGATGCCTCGGGCGATGAGATCTACACGATGTTCGTCAAGGAGCTGTCCAACGACAAGGTCAGCGAACTGGAATTCGAGGACTGCGACGGCAGCATGACCTGGGCCAACGACAGCCTGACCCTGTTCTTCGGCGTGCTCGACGACACCCATCGCCCGCACAAACTGTTCCGCTATCGCCTTGATGGCACTGCCGCCGAAGAGGTTTTTCACGAGCCGGACGGGCGTTTCTTCCTGCATTGCTACCGCGCCAGCTCCGAACAGCAATTGCTGCTGTCGCTGGGCAGCAAGACCACCAGTGAAGTCTGGGCGCTGGACGCCAACCAACCGCACCTGCCGTTCAGCTGCCTGGCGCCACGGGTCGAAGATCACGAATACGACGTCGACCACGGCCTGCTCGATGGCGTCTGGACATGGTTTATCCGTACCAACCGCGACGGCATCAACTTCGCCCTGTATCAGGCCCCGGACACTGGCGTGCCGCCGAGCGAGGCCGACTGGCAGAACCTGATCCCGCACAACGAAGAAGTGATGCTCGACGGTGTCAGCCTCAACACCGAGGCGATGACTTTGAGTCTGCGCGAAGGTGGCCTGCCGATCATCGAGGTTCACCCGCAGGGCTCGGCGCCGTATCGCGTGCAATTGCCCGATGCGGCCTACAGCCTCCACGTGCAAAACAGCTTGGAATTCGAGAGCGACCGCATTCGCTTGCGCTACGAAGCATTGAATCGCCCGGCCCAGGTGCGCCAGTTGATTCTTGCCAGCGGCGAGCAAACGGTGCTCAAGGAAACCCCGGTACTCGGCCAATTTGATGCCGACGCCTATGTCAGCCAACGCCTGTGGGCCACCGCCCCGGACGGCACGCAGGTGCCGATCAGTCTGGTGATGAAGCGCGAAATGGTCGGTAAACCGGTGCCGCTGTATCTGTATGGTTATGGCGCTTACGGCTCCAGCCTCGATCCGTGGTTTTCTCACGCCCGCCTGAGCCTGCTCGATCGCGGCATGGCCTTCGCCATTGCCCACGTACGCGGCGGCGGCGAGCTGGGCGAAGCCTGGTATCGCGCCGGCAAGCAGGAACACAAACACAACACCTTCAGCGACTTCATCGCTTGCGCTGAGTTTCTGATCCTCAACGGCATCACCACGGCGGAAAAACTGGCGATCAGCGGCGGCAGCGCCGGTGGCCTGCTGATCGGCGCGGTACTCAATCAGCGCCCGGACCTGTTCGGCGTGGCGATTGCCGAAGTGCCGTTCGTCGACGTGCTCAACACCATGCTCGACCCCGATCTGCCGCTGACCGTCACCGAATACGACGAATGGGGCAACCCGCAAGAACCGGACGTCTATGATCGGATCAAGGCTTACGCACCGTACGAAAACGTCACCGCGCAGGCTTATCCGCCACTGCTGGTGATCGCCGGCTACAACGACAGCCGCGTGCAGTACTGGGAAGCGGCCAAGTGGGTAGCAAAATTGCGCGCAACCAAGACCGACGACAATGTGCTGCTGCTCAAGACCGAACTGGGCGCCGGGCATGGCGGTATGAGCGGGCGCTATCAGGGATTACGTGACGTAGCGCTCGAATATGCATTTGTGTTCAAGGTTTTGCAGATTGCCTGAGGAACTCTGAGGGTGGCTTGGGTCTTAACAGCAGACCGCGCAGGCCGATACACCGGATCTTTCTGTGGGAGCGAGCCTGCTCGCGAATGCGCTCTGTCACTCACCTCATCGGTGACAGACGAACCGCTTTCGCGAGCAGGCTCGCTCCCACAGGGAATGGGTGTAACCCTTGAAATGTGAAAACAAAAGACCGCATCGACATGTCCGAACCGACCTTCCTGAACAACGAAATCCGCGACTGGCTGATGGACTGTGGCCTGTTCGATCAATTGCAGCTGGCCGACTTCGCGGCCGCTTCCGGCTATTTCAGCATCAGCACCGTGGCTGAAGGCGAGGCGATTTTTCGCGAGGGCGATGCCGGCAGTTTCATGTGCATCATCCACACCGGCCAGGTCGCCGTGCAGAAAACCGGCGCTGACGGCCAGGTCATCACCATGGCCACCCTGCGCAGCGGCCGGGCCTTCGGTGAAATGGCCGTGCTTGATGGCGAACGTCGTTCGGCCACGTGTATCGCGGCGAGCAACTGTCAGTTGCTCAACCTGGGCAAGGATTCGCTGGAGAAAATGCTCAACGACGCACCGAAAATCGCCGCGAAGATCATCCGCGCCCTCGCCGTCTCGCTGTCCAAACGCCTGCGCATGGCCGACGGCCAACTCGCCGCGCAACAGGTTTAGCCGCCGGGGGATTTGACCTTGTTGCCGTTCGGCTCGATGCCCGGCACCGGTTGATCCTTGCTCGGCGGGCTGGGCATTTCGATCGGTACCAGCGGCGGGCTGCCGCTGCCGGCGCCCGACTTGGGCAGGGTGATCGGGGTGATCTGCGGATACGGCGTCGGCGTCGCGGTGCCGGGCGAACCGGGTTGCGGCGTTGGGCTGACCGGAACGCTCTGCTGGGCCTGCACTGCAGTAATCGCGAGCGCGGCCAGGGTAATGACCGTTAGAATGGTGCGCTTCATCAAGGGCTCCGTTTGGCCTTTAGTCTGTGCTCAGGCTACTCCCAACGCGCCTGCTTGCCTTCCCCCCTTTAGAGATTTCCATGAAACGTTTCGTTCTGCTCGACACCACCCCGATCCCTGAAAACGGCGGTGCCCTGTGCCTGTTCGAGTATGGCGAGGATTTCGTCATCAAGATCCAGGGCGGCGACGGCGGACAGTTGATGAACACGCGCATGCACGGTTCCGAGGACGCACTGGCAGAAATTCCCTGCCGCAAGGTCGCCGGCCGGTCGAATTCGCGGGTGTTGATCGGTGGCCTGGGTATGGGTTTCACCCTCGCCTCGGCACTCAAGCACCTGGGCAAGTCCGCCGAAGTGGTGGTCGCTGAGCTGGTGCCCGGCGTAGTCGAGTGGAATCGCGGCCCGCTCGGGGAGAAGTCCGGTCGGCCATTGCTCGACCCGCGCACGGTGATCCGTCAGGAAGATGTGGCCAATGTGCTGCAAAGCGAGCCGAACGGTTTCGATGCGATCATGCTTGACGTAGACAACGGCCCCGAAGGCCTGACTCAAAAGGCCAACAGCTGGCTGTATTCCGCCGCAGGTCTGAATGCCTGCGCCAAGGCGCTGCGCCCCAAAGGTGTGCTCGCGGTATGGTCGGCCAGCGCCGACCGACAGTTTTCCGACAAATTGAAGAAGGCCGGTTTCAAAGCCGAAGAAGTCCAGGTCTTCGCCCACGGCAACAAGGGCACCCGTCACACGATCTGGATTGCCGAGAAGCTCAAGGGCTGAGCTAAACTGCGCATAACCGTCATCAGTCTTTCTGCAAAGGTGAACCCATGAGTTCGTCCACCCCCACCAACACGTCGAAGCTGGACCGCATCCTCGCCGACAACCAGCGCGACAAGGAAATGGGCTACCGCGACAAAGCCCTGAAGATGTACCCACACGTCTGCGGCCGCTGCGCCCGTGAGTTTTCCGGCAAGCGCCTGAGCGAACTGACTGTGCATCACCGTGACCACAACCACGACAACAACCCGCAGGACGGCTCGAACTGGGAGCTGTTGTGCCTGTATTGCCACGACAACGAGCACTCGCGTTACACCGATCAGCAGTATTTCGGCGACGGCTCGCTGAGCACACCGAAGATCGCCAAGGCCACGCATAACCCGTTTGCGGCCCTGGCTGGCTTGATGAAAAAAGAAGATTGAAGATCTTCATCGCCTGAGCTGGCCCTTTCGCGAGCAGGCTCGCTCCCACAGTTGAAATGCGTTCCCCTGTGGGAGCGAGCCTGCTCGCGAAGGCGGCCGGCCAGGCACCACAAATCTCGAATCTGCCCGCCCTCCCCCAATCCCCGTATAATCGCCCTCTTTTTCCCGAAGGCACCCCGCTCGTGGCAGACAAACGGTACAGCTGCATTGGTTTGTATAACCCCAAATCACCGGAGAACGTCGGTTCGGTGATGCGCGCCGCAGGCTGTTACGGCGTGGCGTCGGTGTTCTACACCGGCAAGCGTTATGAACGCGCGGCCGATTTCGTCACCGACACCAAGCGCGTGCACTACGACATCCCGTTGATCGGCATCGACGACCTGAAAAAAATCCTTCCGCTCAACTGCGTGCCCGTCGCGGTAGAGCTGGTCGAAGGCGCACGGCCGCTGCCGGAATACACCCACCCCGACCGCGCCCTCTACATCTTCGGCCCGGAAGACGGCTCGCTGGATAAAGAGATTCGCGACTGGTGCGAAGACGTCGTGTACATCCCCACCACTGGCTGCATGAATCTCGCCGCCACGGTCAACGTCGTGCTCTACGACCGCATGGCCAAGGGCCTGAACACGCGCTCCGGGCCGAAATTCCGCTGAAGCGTCGCACATTCGATGGAACAAGCTGACGGCCCCGGCAGTCAGCTTATCTATCAATCGCACCCTGCCTGGAGATAGATCATGAGCGAGCTCAAACGCGTAGAACGCATCGAATCCACCCCGTTCCAGTCGCCTTCGCACAAGAATGTGCATGGCTGGGAGCGCGTCGGCTCGTTGACCGGCGGCGTGCTGATGGTCGGCAAGGGCCTGCGCCGTGGCGGCGTATTCGGCCTGCTGCAAGTGGCGCTCGGCGGCATGGCCGTAGCCCGTGGCATCACCGGACACTGCTCGGCGAAAAGCCTGTTGGAAAAAGGCCGTCAGGACATGAGCAACGTGCGGGCGAAGATCGAACGCGCCGGGGAAGAACTGAGCAAGTTGAAGACCAATGCCGAAGTGGCCACGGAAACGGCGACCGTCACCGGCAATGATTCGCTGACCTCGCCGAAGGCCGGCGTCTGAGGCTTTAAAGCAAAAGATCGCAGCCTGCGGCAGCTCCTACACGGAATCACGTTTTCCATTGTAGGAGCTGCCGAAGGCTACGATCTTTTGATTTTTACGGGTTCAACAACTCACCACCTCATCAACCCGCGCGAAAAATCAGATGATCTTCCCAGTCATCCTCCGGCACGCTGCCTTCGGCGAGCATGCGCCCGGACTGGGAAATCCGCTCATGGTGCACCGCGTCGCGGTCGCCACACACCAGGTGATGCCATAACGGCAGATCCTTGCCCTCGCTGACCAGACGATAACCACAGGTCGGCGGCAGCCACTTGAATTCCTCCGCCTGACCCGGCGTGAGCTGAATGCAGTCAGGGACAAACTTGATCCGGTTCGGATAATCGCTGCACTGGCAGGTTTTCAGATCCAGCAGTTTGCAGGCGATGCGCGTGTAATAGACGCTGTTGTCTTCTTCGTCCTCGAGCTTTTGCAGGCAGCACAGACCGCAGCCGTCGCACAGCGATTCCCATTCCTCGTGATCGAGTTGATCGAGGGTTTTGCGTTTCCAGAACGGTTCGACTATGGCGGCCATGGCTCAAGCATCAACATCAAGGTGGTGAAAAGGCCGCCAGTCTAGTGCCAGCGGGCGCGGGGGCCAAGCGCTGGCGACTGCCGGTAAATCCGCTTGTCAGCGCCAGCGCCGCCCACTGAGCAACCTGGTGACTACCCTTTGAAACCAATGTGGGAGCGAGCCTGCTCGCGAAAGCGCTGTGTCAGGCACGCTGTTGTCGACTGACACGCCCTCTTCGCGAGCGGGCTCGCTCCCACGATGATCGGCGCTGGATCAATAACCGCGGGTGAAATCCACTTCCCCACTCAACGCCTCACCCGCCTCGTACGCCTTGAGGTTCTGCACAAACAAATCCACCATCAGCGCCGGCGAGGTCGGTGCCGAGCTGTGCCCGGTCAGGAGCAAGCCCCACGCGGTCCAGAATGGATGGCGTTGCGGCAATGGTTCCTGACGGCAGACGTCGATCACCGCGCCGGCCAGATGCCCTTCCTTCAAAGCTTCAACCAGATCGGCATCGACCACTGCCACACCGCGTCCAGCGTTGATGAACAGTCCGGTCGGTTTGAATTGCTTGAACAACGCCGCGTCGTAGATATCGTGGGTGTGTTCGGTGTTCGGCAGCAGATTGACCACGTAATCCACTTCGCCCACCAGACGCGGAAGATCGGCCAGCGCGCCGACTTCGACAAATGGTGCCTGTTCGCGGGCACTGCTGGCGATGCCGTACAGCTCGACGCCGAACGGCCGCAGAAACTGCGCAACGCTCTGGCCGATGTCACCGGTGCCAACGATCAGCACCTTGCGCCCGACCAGACTCTGGCCGCTGCGGTTGTCCCACTTGCGCTCGACCTGGCTGACCAGCCGCGCCAGCACTTCGCGCTCGTGGCCGAGGATGTAGGTCAAAACATATTCGGCCATGACCTGACCGAAGATTCCCACGGCGCGGGTCAGGCGATAGTCGCGGCGCAGGCCGTCGGCGAGCAGCGGCGTGATGCCGGCCCAGGTCGATTGCAGCCATTGCGGTTGATGGCCCTGGCGCAGCAAGGTCGCCAGCAGATCCGGCTGGCCCAGCCACACCGGGCAATCGGCGGCCTGACGCGCCAGTTCGGCGGAGTCGCCGCTGGTCAGGATTTCAAGCTCGGGCAGCGCCTGACGCAGCAGGCGGGCGTATATCGCGTAGTCGTGTTCGGCAATCAGAACGCGCATCTTCAAACCTTTCGCAAACCGTGCAGACAGCCGCCGGGGTCGGGCCGGCCATCGCGGTAAAAACAGTTCCAGGGTTAACCGAGGCCCAGAACAGGGCCTCGCGGGTCAGACCGGGTCGTTGCGTCGCAGCAACTCTTCGGGCAAGTGCTCGATGTACTCGTCCTCGGCCGGTGGCATTTGCAGGTGATAGCCCTGCTTGTCGAGGTTTTCCAGAACCACGGTGATGTCTTCGCTGGCCAGCTTGCGCTCGGGCGACAGCACCAGATCGAAGGAATGCTTCGCTTTGCCAAAAGCCGTCATCAGCGCTTCCGGCACGCGCTCGAGCGCATCGCTCTTGAGCACGTAGAGATACATGCCGCTGCGCTTGGAGCTTTGGTAGATGGAGCAAATACGTTTCAATGCTGTTCTCCGGCGGTGGCCAGGCTGTCGAGCAGCTTCTGGCCGAGCAATTCGCGGCGCCAGCCACGCAGCGAATCGGGCAATTGGTAAGGCCCCTCGGGGAAGCCGCTTTTGACCAGGGCTTCGAGGGTTTTCTTGCGCAGCATCAGTTCCGGGGCAATACCCAGGCGTTCGGCCTCGGCCTGACCCAGCGCGCGCAGTTGCTTGATCAGCGCAGCGGCTTCGATCGGCAACGGCTCCGGCACTGCCGGCGGCCATTGATCTGGCCCCACACTGCCAGAGCGCTTGATCAGATCAAGCAGAAACTGACCGTCCTGACGTACGGTACGCGGGTGCATGTCTTCAATCTTGCCCAGCGCCGCGAGGTTATCCGGCTGCGTGCGGGCCAAGGGCCACAGCGAGTGTTCACGGACGATGCGGTTGCGCGGCAGGTCGCGGGCGCGGGCTTCTTTTTCGCGCCAGGCGCACAGCTCACGCAGCACGGCGAGTTGTGCACGGGACAACTTCCACGCCAGTTTCGCCTCGCGATACACCTCGTAAGGATCAGTTTCGCGGCGCAGGTTGGCGACCAGTTCGGCGCCATCCTCCAGCACCCAGGCGAACTTGTCGTCGGACAGCTTGGGCCGCAACTCGACGAACACCTCGGCCAGATGCACGGCATCTTCGGCGGCATAGCTGATCTGGGTTTCGGACAGCGGGCGCTGCAACCAGTCGGAACGGGTTTCGCCCTTTGGCAGGTCGATGCCGAGCACCTCCTGCACCAGACGCGAGTAGCCCATCGAAAAGCCGAGGTTCAGGTAAGCGGCGGCCAGTTGCGTGTCGAACAGAGGCGCCGGCAGGCTGCCGGTCAGGCGCAACAGTACTTCGAGGTCTTCGCTGCAGGCGTGCAGGACTTTCAGCACCGCCGGGTTTTCCAGCAACTCGGCCAGCGGTTGCCAGGCGTTGATGGTCAGCGGGTCGATCAGGTAGGCGCGTTTGCCGTCGCCGATCTGCAACAGGCCGGCAATCGGATAGAAGGTGTCGACCCGCATGAATTCGGTGTCGAGGGCAACGAACGGCAGCTGCTGCCACTCGGCGCAAAACTGCGCGAGGCTTTCGTTGTCGCGAATCCAGTGAATATCGATAGCCACACGGCTCTCCCTTGAAGAATGGCGCGCAGTATATATCGCCACCGACGATTTACGCGCCTTTGAAGGGCAAGAGCTGTAAGGAAATGTCTTGCCTGTCAGCAAGAATAGTCTGACAGCAGAAACAGAAAGGCCCGTCGCATTGGCGCGACGGGCAGGAAACGCTTCACTGCTTGGCCAACACGCCGTCGATCACCGCGCCACGACAGCCGGCAAACATGTCCAAGGCAGGTTGATAGACGCTGCTGCGCACTTCCAGCAGGCCGAGCATCGAGTGGAACAGATTGTCCTGGCTCAGCGGCTTGTCCCGGCTCAGTTGCAGGCAATGGGTGTCGACCGAATAGGCCTTCTGATAGCTGTCAGAGAACCACGCCAGCATCGCTACATGCTTCTGTTGCTCGGGCGCCAGCATATAAGGCGTGCCGTGCAGAAACAGGTTGTACTCGCCCAGCGATTCGCCGTGGTCCGACAGATAGAGCATGGCGGTGTCGACTTTGTCCTGATTGCTGCGCAGCACATCGATCAGGCTCGCCAGCACATGGTCGGTGTAGACCAAGGTGTTGTCGTAACCGTTGACGATACTTTCGCGACTGCAATTGTTCAGCGCGTTACTTTCACAGACCGGAGTGAAGTGTTCGTACTCCTTGGGATACCGCTTGAAGTAGTCCGGGCCGTGACTGCCCATCTGGTGCAGAACCAGGACGGTGTCCTTGTCCAAGTGATCGATAAAACTTTGCAGCCCTTGCAGGAGGATTTCATCGCGACATTCGCTGTTGGCGCACAGCGCAGGGTCTTGCAACTTGCTGACATCCTGCACCGTGACGCGGTCGCATGTGCCTTTGCAGCCGGACTGGTTATCGCGCCAGATCACATCGATGCCGGCACGCTTGAGCACATCGAGCAAGCCCTCTTCATTCCTGGCCTTGCTGGCGTTGTAATCCTTGCGACCCATGTTGGAGAACATGCACGGTACCGAAACGGCGGTTTCCGTGCCGCAGGAATGCACGTCAGTGAAAGCGATCAGCCCGGCCTCTTTGTCCAGTTGCGGGGTGGTGTCTCGGTCGTAACCGAGAATGCCGAAGTTCTGCGCTCGCGCACTTTCCCCTACCACCAGCACGGTGAGGGATTTGCGTGGCTGTAGCTGCAAGTCGGGGTTGCGCTGGGCATCTTCGCCGATCTTGATGAACGGCTGCTGCGCCGAGACAACTTGCTCTTGCAGATAACCAATGGATGCGCCGATGTAATTGCTCGGCACCAGCATCAGGCGAATTTCGTGGTGATTGCGAAACAGCGACGACAAACCTTGATAGTTGGCCAATGCCACAACACCGATTACCGCCGCCGAGGCAACACTGACAATAACTTTGCTGAACAACTCGCGATGCCAGCGCCGATAATTGACCGGTACTTTCCACAACAACAAACACGGCAAAACACCCAGCAAGAGAATATAAGCGAACAACTTCAACGAGAGCAGATCACGCACTTCCGTCGCGTTGGTCTCGGCAAAGTTGCGCAACATGCCCGCATCAATCATGACGCCATATTGGCTCATGAAATAAGCCACGCCGGCGCTGACTAAAAACAAAAGAGTCAAAAGTGGTTTAAGCAGTGGCCGGAACGCGAATATCGTCAGCACGATATTGAACGCGGCAAGGATCATCACGCCGAACGCCACGCGCATGGCGATGCCCTTGCCATCGGCGGCGGTGATCTCGAACAGGTGTTGCCAAAGCACCAGATTGAAACCGAGCAACAAAAAGGCGCTGGCAAACAACGTCACCCATTCCGGGCGCACGGCTTTTAACTTCAACATGATGAGTGACTGTTCCTGAAAGAAGAGCCTCGTCGATTGTGAAAAATTCATTCACCGAGGCATGCCAAACTTTAGGCAGGCATGGATCAATTTTTCGTGAAAAAGATGCTAATGATTAGTTGCCTCGGAGTACGAACGTGAAAGTTTGCGAGTATTTGAGAATGGTTCAGGGTTTATTCAGTTTCAGGCACTTCACAATGTCCTCTGTGGGAGCGAGCCTGCTCGCGAAAGCGCAGTGTCAGCAAATGATTGTTGGTCTGGAGTAACGCATTCGCGAGCAGGCTCGCTCCCACATCGGGACAGCGGTGTTATCGAGTTTTTAGGTCTGGCCCGGCATTTTCTGATTTGCCGATGCGCGCGACGCCACGCCTAATCATCAGCCTCTGCACTCAAAGGCCCGCTGATGAATCACTCCCGCCCCGCCGCTTGGCTGATACTCGCGATCATTCTTGTCGCACTTAATCTGCGCCCCTCAATGGCAGCCATCGGGCCGCTGCTGTCGGCGATCCGTGGCGATATACCGTTGAGCTTCACGCTTGCCTCTTTGCTGACGATGCTGCCGGTCATGGCCATGGGGCTGGCGATGTTCTTCGGCCTGCGCATCAGCCAGCGTCTGGGCGAACAACGCACGGTGCTGCTGTCGCTGCTTGTCATCGGGCTGGCGAGCCTGTCACGGCTGTTTATCGATTCTGCGGGCGAGCTGATCGTCAGCGCGATACTGGCCGGTATTGGCATAGCCCTGATTCAGGCATTGATGCCGGCGCTGATCAAGACGCGCTTTGCTGACAACGTGGCGTTGTGCATGGGCATCTACGTGACTTCGATCATGGGCGGCGCCGCGATTGCCGCATCGTTCGCGCCGCTGGTGATGGTGCAGACCGGCAGTTGGCGCGTGGGGCTGGCCATCTGGGCGGCGTTGGCATTGGTCGCATTGCTGGTCTGGTGCTTGCAGCCAGCGCAAGCCCTATCAAGGGTGACCCAGCGGGAGCCTTTCATCACGCGCCGTCGCGCCTGGTTGCTGGCGATTTTCTTTGGCCTCGGTACGGCGTCCTACACCTGCGTCCTCGCCTGGCTGGCCCCGTACTACGTAGAAAAAGGCTGGAGTGAACAAACCGCCGGGTTGATGTTGGGTTTTCTTACAGCGATGGAGGTCATTTCCGGGCTGGTAGTGCCGGCGATCGCCAATCGCAGCCGTAACCGGCGTGGGATATTGGCGGTTCTGCTGTTGCTGATCATCGGCGGTTTCTGCGGGCTGATTCTCGCCCCGCCATCTCTGGCCCTGTTATGGCCTTGTCTGTTGGGGTTGGGGATTGGCGGTCTGTTTCCGATGAGCCTGATCGTTGCACTGGATCACTGCGACGAGCCGCAGCGCGCCGGTGGCCTGACCGCGTTTGTACAGGGGATCGGTTATCTGATCGCAGGACTGTCGCCGCTGTTGGCAGGGATCATTCGCGATCGGCTGGGCAGTTTCGAAGGTGCGTGGTGGGCGCTGACTGCGGTAATGGTGCTCATGCTGCTGATGGTTGTGCGCTTCAACCCTCGCGACTACACACGTCGCTTGCCCTGCCCGGGCTAGAGGCCTCTGGCCATCTTTTGCGCACGAGATTGGCAACGTCGTGTTGCTAAAAGTTTCTGTCCCACATGTGTCCGTGAAATGTCCTACAAAGGTTTCTCCTGGCACCATCGTTCCGTTAGGATCGTACGCACACGTTTGCGCGAATTCTGCGCAAGGGGCACAGCGAGACGGAACTCATGCTGAACAGTAATTTGCTTCGCAAGCTCGATATGCAGGACTTGATGGTATTCGTCGCCGTGTACGAGCAGAGCAGTGTCACCGATGTCTCGGAAACCCTGTTCGTCAGCCAGTCCACCGTCAGTTATTGCCTGAAGAAACTGCGCACCAGTTTCGAAGACGAACTGTTCATCAACACCCGCACCGGCATGCGCCCGACCTACAAGGCCTGCAGCATGTACGGCCATGTGCAGAAAATCCTCGAAAGCATCAACCTCTGCCACGCCGGTGCCCCGGCCTTCGACCCGAGCCGGCAGGCGGTGACTTTCAACATCTGCGCCCCGGAATACTTCGAGCAATTGATTCTGCCGCGTCTGTTGAAGCGCTTCGACTTCGATGACTTACCGGTGATGGTCAACATGCACAAATTCGAAACCGACGTTCCGGCCGAAGAGTTGCGCGACGGCAGCCTCGATCTGGTGATCAGTTTCGGCCCGCACTTTCACCGCCAGCATGCGGATCTGAAATCACGGATGTTGCTGGAAGATGACCTGGTCTGCGTCTTCGACAAACGCGCCACACCACTCGAACCGCGCCTGAGCCTGCAAGCATTCACCGAACGTCGGCATGTGTTTCCAACGCCGTGGACTTCAAGCACCAACATGGTCGACGGCTGGCTCGCACGGCAAGCGCAAAAACGTCAGATTGTCGCGCGATCGAACAGCTACAGCGCCGCGTTGAAGATGATCACCGGCACCGATTTCATCCTCACCCTGCCCCGGCGTATCCAGCGTCTGCTGACCAACGACGCGGTGTTCAACCACTGCGAAGCGCCCAACGGCCTGCCGGGTTTCACCCTCGACATGCAGTGGAGCCAGAACGCCGATCAGGACAGCGCCAACGTCTGGCTGCGCGAGCAGGTGATTCAGGTGTGCAGCGAGCTGGACAACGCCTGAACGTCAGATGCCGATCGCGGCTTTGCTGTACGACTCGCGATCAATGTCGAGCAGTTCGACGCACAGTTGGACTTCGAGCCCGGCCGGCCATTCGCAGAGTTCCTGCAACACCGCCAGCAGGCTTTGCGAGAGCTGCTTCTTTATCTCCGCCGAGCGCCCGCTGAGCAAGGCCAGTTTCACATGGACGAAGGCGCGCTCGCCCTGCGCCGTGCCGACCTTGAAGTTGTCGATCTTGATCGCGCGGCTCTTGATATCGAACTCCGCGCCGAACTGACCGGAACCGACCAGCGTGTTGTTGAGCCGGATCAGGGCGATGTCAGCGTTCAACTGCGTCAGGTTGGCGGTGTATTCCATGTGCAGGTGTGGCATTGCGGATCTCCAGTCGGCGGATGCGGGGGGCGTACATATACCACAATCACACAGCGTCATTTGGGGGAGCGAGCCTGCTCGCGAAAGCGTCCTTTCAGTTTGCACACCCGCGCCTGCCGAACCGCTTCGCGAGCAGGCTCGCTCCCACAGGGATACGTGGCATCTGTTAGATCTGAATAAGCGGCCGTTCACTCATGAATGCTTCCAGCCGCGAGCGCAGCCAGCGTTCGGCAGGGTCGCTGTCGACGTGGCTGAGCCAGACCATCGACAGGTCCAGTGTTGGCGTCTTGAACGGGAACGGTTCCTGGAACAGCGCCCCGGACGCCGCCATCGCCGCTGCGGTGTAATCCGGCAGGCTGGCGATCAGGTCGGTGCCGGCCAGCAAAGCCGGCAGTGCGCTGTATTGCGGCACCGACAACACCACCTGCCGCGTGCGCCCCAGTTCCGCCAGCCACTCATCGGCGTAGCCACTGACATTGGCCGTGTGCGACACCAGCACATGCGGGCGAGCGCAATATTCGTCGAGGGTCAGCGGCGTATCAGAGGCATCGGCGCGCAGGATGCTTGGCTGGATATGCCGCAGCAGTTTGCGTTTGGCGTTGGCCGGCAGGCCACGGGTCTGGCTGATGCCGACGGTGATATCGCCGGCAGCGAGCAGGTCGGGAATGCGCCAGTAATCGACATGTTGCACCACGAACACCACGCTCGGCGCCTCTTGGCGCAACGCGCGCAACAGCGGCGGCAGCAGGCCGAATTCGACGTCGTCGGACAGGCCGATGCGAAAGGTCATGGTGCTGGTGGCGGGATCGAAATCGCGGGTCAGGCTCAGCGCCGCCGAGAGTGAATCCAGTGCCGGTTTGAGATGGCGGTAAATGTCTTCGGCACGAGCCGTCGGTTCCATGCGATGGCCGACGCGGATGAACAGCGGATCGTTGAGCATCGTGCGCAAACGGTTGAGCGCCGAGCTGATGGTCGGCTGGCCAAGAAACAGCTTCTCCGCCGCGCGGGTCACGTTGCGTTCGAGCATCAGGGTCTCGAACACCACCATCAGGTTGATGTCGGCCTTGCGTAGTTCATTGCGGTTCATCCTTTGCCCCTGCTCCCCGGAATAGCGGCAGTGTAGAAAGGCCCAGGAACCGCGTCTATGGGCCGCTGCGCCGAACAGTCACTGAAGGGTCAATGAAGCGTCAACGCCAGAATGCCAATGGCCAGTTTGCGCGGATCGAGTCCCATGCCCAGCGCTCTCGGGCTGACGGCATCGGCGTGCTGGAAACGAATCACCAGCACGCCTTCACGCTCAATGCGCTGCTGGACTTCAGCTGGCAGGTCAACGGCGACAACGTTCGCTTCGGCCTTGAGCAAGCGGGTGGAGAGCACCGGCACATCGTTGACGCTAATCTCCAGCCCCTGTTCGGTATGCGCCGACGCAATCAAAGCGTTGGCTTCCAGCACAAATGATCTCACCGGGGCCTCGGGCCGCAGAATGATTTGCGATTCACTGCCCTCGGACCACGTGCCCCACGGTTCGCTTTTCGACCATCCGCTGCCGAGGAAAAACGTCGCCAGGCTGGTAACGTTGAAGGTCACGCGCTCGTTCGACTTCATTGACGAAATCAGCGTAAGGGGATCAGAGGCCACGATAGGCGGGCAATCGGCGCAACGCTTCCAGCCGGGCGCCAGCACGTTCAAACCGTCGATTCTGGCGAGTACGTCAGTCTCGCGATTGAGAGTCAGCGCGGCCGGCAGCACAGTGCGGCTATCGAGTACATACAGCGTATCGGTGGCGTATTGACCAGAGCTGACCATCTGGTCGGCCACAGCTTGGGCCGCCTCGGTGGCCTTGGTACTCATGCGGCCGAGGTAGACCGCATTGGTCGGCAGATGATGGCGTCCCGCATACTCGGCCAGCGTTCGCCACTGCTCCGGATAATTCTCCGGGCGCAGCCAGCGCACCGCCTGATAATGGCGGGCTGCCTGATCCCAGAACGGATCAACCAGTGGCGTCGGCCATTGTGGCGCCGGCGTGGCCATGAACAGGTTGCGCGACTCTCCCCAACCGGAACGCGTATCCGCCACTTGCAGCAACAGGGCAATGCTCAGCAGAATCCGTGCCGTGCGCGAAGTATGGCCGCGAATCACCACGTACAGAATGGCGAAAATCGCCATGTACATGACAGGCCAGATCATCCGCCCCGAACCGCGAAAAATTGTCGCCACCGCCACCACCGCATCCGGCAGCGGGATGTGCAACTCGAATGGGCCGACCCCGATGTTGTTGGAAAACGCAAACAGCGCCAGGCCGGCGAGCGCGAGCAACAGCAACGGGTAGCGACGTGGCTTGAGGTGAACATCCGTGCCGCGTTGCAGCCATGCCGCGAAGGCGCAGATGAACAGGAACACCACACCCAAACCAAGGAAAGCAAAACCGTCACCATCGCCCAACACACCGGGCATGTCGCGCAGGGCAAACGACCAGGTTCCCGGGTCGAAAAAGCTCAGCACATTGGCGCGGAACAGACCGTAGCCCATCAGTGCCAGGCCGTCATCGCCGACGCTGAAGTAGCCCGCCTGCCAGCAACACAGACTCACCAGCAAAAACAGACCGATCAGTTCGGCCACAGCTTTGCGCGGCGCCAGATGTCGCCGCAGGGTGTGTGCTGCGAGATCGGCGAGCCAGATCAGCGCAATCATCGCCAGCAAATAGGCGTGAATCAGCGCGGCCGCCGCCAGCAACGTTCCCCAGGCCAGAGAGCGTTTTGGCGTGAATGGCCGCAGCGCCAGGTACAGCGCGGCCAGCAACATGAAATGCCCGCCCAGGGACAGGTGCACGCTCATGCGGATCAGCATGGCCGGAACGAATAAAAACAGCCCGGTGCCGAGCAATCGCAGAACCGCGTCGCGGCTCACCAGGCCGAGCAGTTTCCAGGCAAACCAGCTCTGCAGAATGAAGCAGGTCAGCAACCACAGTCCGAAATACTGAAACGGCTCCGGCAACAGCGCCGAAAACGGCTTGAACAGAAAGGCAAACAGCGGATTGGAATCGGAAAAGATCAAGCCATTGCTCAATTCAAGTCCATAAGACGGATTGAGCCCCAGCGGAAAGCTCCATGGCGAGTGCCGGAAAAACACCCAACCCTGGTAATGGGTGGCCGGGTCGCCGTCGCCCAGCCAGGCAATGTTCATCGGGTTCAACGCCCGTGGGCCGACCACGATAAAAAAGGCCAGAATGCCTAGCAGCACAGGCAACAGCGCAGCCGCCCGAGAGGTTGAGCAAAGCTTCATCGATACGTCCAGAAATTATGCAAAACGAATGTGAACGCCGGCACCGTCATGGCCACGGCACCGATCCCGAGCAGATAATGCAACCCCGCCACTTGCGCCGCCCAGGCAACCAGCATCGCCAATAGAAAACCGCCCGCCGAGACCGACACAAAGCGCAGTAACGTGCGCCCGTGCAGGCGAGCTGAAAAGCTCCAGGTGGTATTGATCACATACGACACAACGGTCGCCACGGCAAAGGCGAAACCATTGGCCAGCGGCGGTTCGGGCGCGATGAAGCGGATGAACATCACGGCCACCAGCGCATGCAGCGCAGTGACGAACAGCCCGGTCAGGGCAAAGCGCAGACCACGGCGAACCAACGCTGAACGATCACTGTCGATCACGGTTTCTGCGCCAGCACGAAGACGCTCAAACCGGCCAGCCGGTTGCTGCCCATCAACGGCAACTCCAGTCGGCAAAGAGTCTTGAGCACGCTGTTGACCCACGGGTGATGACGCTTGAGTTGCGACTGCGGCCGTGCGGTTTGCGAACCTTGAGGTATCAGGCGCAACGCTGCGGCGATAGGAAACACCGCACCGAAATAGTAGGCGCCGCGCTGCACGGTCAAACCGGCATCGCCCGCCAGGGTTTCGAATTGCGCGAGGGTGTAGCGTCGCTTGTGCTCAAGAAAATCATCATGACCGCTCCAGAGAAACTGGAACGCTGGCACTGTCATCAGAAAACGGCTGCCCGAAGGCACTTTATCGACATAGCTTGTGAGCAGGCCGAGGTCGTCGTCGACATGCTCGAGCACGTCCATCAGTAACACCAGATCGGCATCGATGCTGTCGATGCCGCGGCGGTAATGCACCGGTTTGCCCGCGGTGGTGGCGCTTGAATCGGCGGGGTAACTGATGTCGACGCACCACGCCTCATGCGCGTCGGTGTGGGTCAGCAGATGATGCGAGAAAAACCCCGAGCCGGCACCGACATCGAGTATTCGTCGGATCGGCATGTTACCCAGCAATCGCCGGGTCGCCGCCGCTTTGCAGCAGTAATACCAATGCTCATCGATGCTGTCGCCGAGGATGTCGGTTTCCTTGAGATCCATCTGTCAGTCCTTGGGGTCGTAAACGCGACGCACCAGAAAAACCGGCCGGCGTTTGGATTCGATATAGGTGCGGCCAAGGTATTCGCCGAGTACGCCAATGCCGATCAATTGCAGACCGCCAAGGAACGTGACTGCAACCATCAGCGAGGCATAACCAGGCAAGTCGACACCGTGGATCAGTGTGCGCAGGACAATGAACATGGCGAACGCAAACGACACCAGCGAAACCGTTGCCCCCAGGTAAGTCCAGACCCGCAGCGGCTCGGTGCTGAAACTGGTGATGCCTTCGAGGGCGAAGTTCCACAGCCGCCAGCCATTGAATTTGCTTTGCCCGGCCACGCGCTCGGGGCGCTCGTAGTCGACATGAGTGGTGCGGAAACCGACCCAGGCGAACAGACCTTTCATGAAGCGTCGCGACTCAGGCAGGGTCAGCAAGGCATCGACCACGCAGCGGTCCATCAAGCGGAAGTCGCCAACGTTCTCCGGCAACGGCTGTTCGGCGATGCGGTTGTGCAGGCGATAGAACCAGTGGGCCGAGGTCGATTTGGCCCACGTGTCGCTGCGGCGGCTGACACGATGCCCCAGCACCACTTCGTAACCTTCGCGCCAGCGCTCGATCATCTGCAAAATGACTTCCGGCGGGTCCTGCAGATCGGCGTCGATCGGAACCACGATCTGCCCGGTGGCCATTTGCAGACCGGCCGACAACGCCGCTTCCTTGCCGAAGTTGCGGCTTAGATCGACGATGCGCAGACGCGAGTCTTGCCGCTGCCGCTCAAGCAAGCGCTCAAGGGTGGTGTCGGTGCTGCCATCGTTGATGAAGACCAGTTCAAGATCGATCAGTGCCTGCGTCTGAAAGACGTCGTCGATGCGCGAAAGAAAGCTGTCGAGGCTGTCGGCCTCGTTGAAAACGGGGATCACCAGCGACAACGTCACCTGCCCGGCCTGTTGCGTTCCGTGCTCAGTCAAAGGAGTGCTCTTTTTATAGTTTGTCGGTCATCGAAAGTCTTTCGAGGCCATGAGCCGTGCCGTATTAAGCAGCAGCCGGCACGCACGTGCAAGCAGGACACGGCGTCATATCGGCCAATTCGCCGGGCAGTCGCGGCGCTCTGGTCAGCGTCTTTCAGAAACATCCGCGAACGATTGGAAACAAATCCGCGATAGCCAAAAAAACCCGCTGCGCTAGGCTTGCGTCGATGCGCCACACAGGTTGGCGCGCCTTTCTATCGCAGGGAGCGAACCCCATGTATTTCGAAATCTACCGACAAACCCGAGGCACCCCCAGCACTGGCAAAGGCCAGTGGCGCTGGCGTCTGCGTGCGCGCAACCACGAGACGGTGGCCAGTGGCGAATCGTATGTGAACAAGGCTGATTGCCTGCACGTGATCAACCTGATCAAAGCCGTTCAAGGCGAG
Source organism: Pseudomonas sp. FP1762 (assembly GCF_030687105.1). Taxonomy (NCBI): domain Bacteria; kingdom Pseudomonadati; phylum Pseudomonadota; class Gammaproteobacteria; order Pseudomonadales; family Pseudomonadaceae; genus Pseudomonas; species Pseudomonas sp. FP1762. The sequence continues at coordinate 1,509,840 of NZ_CP117458.1, read as the reverse complement.
ACGCCGATCAAGGAGATTTGAGCGAAACCACATTCATCAAAGGTGCATGTGCTGCATTTGTTGCTTCCATGCACCCCAGCGCCTCTAGCAGCGCGCGCAGAGATGCGTCGACAGTGGAGCGAACCGGGAAAGCATCAGAGCTGTAATAGAACCACGCCGACCAATATGGCAATCACTGCCGATATCGCCAGCACTTGCGTCGAGGTCAAGGCCAGCGCTGCATCCCTGGAACGGCCGACGAAGCGGCCGCGAATCTGATGCCGATCCGGCTGCGCTTCGAACAGGTTGTCCGGGTGCTCGTTGTCTTCAGGCTCATTGGTCTGCTGACCGGACCATGCACTTCGCGCCATCAAACGGTCGAGCAGACCGGGCATGACCGACTGCCCAATAATCGCTTTGATCGTCGACCACCCTAGCCACAACTCTCGCGGAGGATGCTTTACCACACTGAAAATCGCCCGTGCCGCTACGTCGGGGTCGTGAATCGGTGGCACAGGTTGGGGACGCTTGGGCAATTTGTTGCGCGCCCAGTCGAACTGCGGGGTATTGATCGCGGGCAATTGCACCATGCACACGCGAATATGGCTGCGCTCATGCAGCAACTCACAGCGCAACGAGTCGGTAAAACCGCGCACGGCAAATTTTGCCCCGCAGTAAGCGGCCTGCAACGGAATGGCCCGATAGGCCAGCGCCGAGCCGACCTGAATGATCAATCCTTTGTTACGCGGACGCATCAACGACAGCGCTGCCAACGTGCCATGAACCGTGCCGAGATAGGTCACCTGAGTAACCCGCTCGATCTCGGCGGCAGACAATTGTTCTATCGGCGAAAGCACCGTGACCATCGCCGCGTTAACCCATACCGCCAGCGGCCCGAGCGCGGTTTCCAGTTGCTGGGCGGCCTGCTGCACGGCGAGCGCATCGGCGACGTCGACGCTGACTGTTTCAACCTGAACGCCATACGCTTGCAGTTCCTCTTGCGTGGCGGCCAGGCCCGCCGGATCACGCGCCAACAGTCCGATGCGGTAGCCGCCAGCGGCAAACCGATGGGCCACCGCGCGCCCTACGCCAGCACTGGCGCCGCTAATCACCACCAAAGATTGCTCCTGCATGAACCGTCCTCGTCGACGCTCAGTCGATCGGCCCGTTATTGATCATCAAGTCATCGCTCACTGCCAATATCTCCTCGGGGATCGGGTCCCTCACTGGTTGTTCAATGCAGTCTTTAGGATGGACGCCGAACGTGCGCCGTCAGTTCGTTTTTTCAGCCGAGCATCGAGCGCAGCTTGCGCAAAAGGTCCACCGGCGCGTAGGGCTTGGCGATCAATTCGAACTCATTGTCAGCCAGCTCATTGGGCGTCGACTTGTCCGCGCAGTACCCGGTCGTCAGCAGGATCTTCATGGCCGGATAGCGTTGGCTGATTTCCCGCGCCAGTGCCAGCCCGTTCATGTCGCCCGGCATGACCAAATCGGTGAATACCAGGTCGTATTCGCTACTCTGCAGCACGGCCAGCGCCTCGCTCGCATCTGCAGCGAGGTCGGTGTGGTAACCCTGTTCGGACAATACAAAGCGCGCCAGTTCAGCGACTTCGGCGCGATCCTCGACGATCAGGATGCGCTCCGTGCCCTTGAGATTTTCTGCGGCTTCAGCGGAGCCAGGTGCCGATAGCTGACTGTCATCCGCAGGGAAGAACAGGCGCACCGTGGTACCGAGCCCCGGCGTCGATTCGATTTTGACCACACCGCCGGATTGCTTGACGAAGCCGTAGACCATCGATAGCCCGAGGCCAGCGCCGCTACCTTCCTCTTTCGTGGTGTAGAACGGCTCCATGACCTTGTCGAGATCGTCGGCGGCAATGCCCACGCCGTTATCGGCGATCGCAATGCAGACGTAACGCCCCGCCGCCAATCCGCCCTGGTGCGGATCGGTCGCGTCCGGGACCACGACGTTGCGGGTCAGCACGGTAATCGCTGGCTGTTGCCGGTCAACCAATGCGTCGCAAGCGTTGGAAAGCAAATGGTTCAGCGCCATCTCGGCCTGCGCCGGGTCGAGCCGGCAGTTCCACAAGTCCTCGGCCAGTTCGAATCGCGGTTCCAGATCGGCGGATTCATGCGTCGGCAGCGCAGAGCGCTCAAGCAAGGCATTGAGATTGATCACCCGGCCTTCGAGCCGTTGTCGGCGGGAGAATGCCAGCAGATGCTGGGTCAGCAAACGTGCTTTTTCCGCCGCCGCGCGAGCGTGGCCGGCGCCTACCACGATGCGTTGCGGATCAATGCTCGGCCGCTTGGCGGTGTGCTGGATCAGCTCGATGTAGCCGATCATCACTTGCAACAGATTGTTGAAATCGTGGGCGATGCCACCGGTCAACTGGCCCAGCGCTTCCATGTTCTCGCTGTAGCGCAGGCCGTCCTCGGCGTCGCGTCGGCGGCTGACGTCCATTTGCGAAGCGAAGAAATACACCAGTTGCCCGCGCTCGTTGAACAACGGCGCGATGAACAGCTCGTTCCAGAACGACGATCCGTCCTTGCGATAGTTGAGCACCTCCACGCAGGTTTCGTGTTGATGTTTCAGCGCTTGCTTGACCCGTTGCAACACCGCGCGATCAGTCTGCTCGCCTTGCAGAAACCTGCAGTTACGCCCGAGCACTTCTTCCAGCTCGTAGCCGCTGAGTTCAAGAAACGCATTGTTGGCAAAAATGATGGGATCGTCGGGCTGCGCTGGATCGGTGACAATCATGGCCATGCGGCTGACCTGCACCGCCGCGAAAAACACATCTTTGCGTTCTTGCGAAAGGGTCGCCGCATCGGCGCGGTCGACGATCGGCCTGGATTTTCTGGGCAAGTTGACCTCCGCTAAGTGACTCCGTTTCGCTGTGACCATCATCAGCGAGCGAAGTGCCGAGGCCGGACACCGCCAGGGCGGGTGTCCGATGAATTGTCGCATTCCATCGATGGATCCGAATCGCCTCGCTGATTGTCGAAAGCTCACCGAGAACTGCACGCAAGATCTGAAATCCGATCCGCCAGGGAGAACCACCGTGGATTTGTTGTTTCTGGGCACGTCTGCCGGCGTGCCGACCCGCCAGCGCAACGTCAGCGCGACTGCATTGATCGCCTCTGCCGGCAAGGGCTGGTACCTGATCGATTGCGGTGAAGGCACTCAGCATCAGGTGCTGCGCACGCCGCTGTCGCTGAGCGAGTTGCGGGCGATTTTCATCACCCACGTGCATGCCGATCACTGCCTGGGCTTGCCGGGTCTGTTGGCGAGCACCGGCATGTCCGGACGCACGCGGCCACTGGACATTGTGCTGCCAACATCGCTGCATCCATGGCTGAAAATGAGTCTGGAGGTGACGCAATCGTATCTGCCGTTCGAGATCAACCTGCACGCTGTGGAAACGCTCACGGAGTGGCGCAACGTTAACGTTCAGGTGCAGACCGTCGAACTGTCACATCGGGTGCCGTGTCACGGTTATGTGTTCACCGAGTCCGACCCGGAACCGCGTCTGGACGTGCAGCGCCTGGATGCCGAGGGTATCGAACGCGGCCCGCTTTGGGGTCAGTTGGCCCACGGTCAGGACGTGGAGGTTGACGGGCGGATGCTGCACGCTCGCGACTATCTGCTGAGTTCACGACCTGATCGACGCATCATTGTCTGCGGCGATAACGATCGGCCGGCACTGCTGGCCGAAGTGGCGCAATCGGCGGATGTGCTCGTGCATGAAGCGACATTCGTGCAGGCAGCAATCGACCGCGCTCGTGCCAGTTACGGCCACAGCAGCGCCGCCGCTGTCGCTGGATTTGCCGAATCAGCCGGGGTGCGCAATCTGGTATTGACGCATTTCAGCGCGCGCTATCAGGCCAATCCGGCGGTGAGCCCGTCGATCGAGGATGTGCGCAACGAAGCGGCAGCGTTGTATCACGGCCAACTGATTCTGGCGCGGGATCTGCAGCGCTATCACCTCGACCGTTTGGGGCATTTGCAGCCCGTAGCGATCGAGCGCAAATCTTTGCAAGTCACCAAGATTTCACAGTGATTAACCGGGGCGCGCCGCCTGATGTCAGGCGCGCGCCCCATCAAGCGCTCATAGACGATCTTCGCCCGTGCTTCAGCTGCGATGTTGGAGCGCATGTCGGCGCCCTTGTTGAGCATGACGATGATCGAGCCAATGATCTCCAGGTGACTGAGTTCTTCAGGCCTCCAGCGCGCGACTCGATTTCCGGCGCCGCGACCACTAACGCAGCAAATGCACCACCAACCCAACCAACGCACAGCCCAGCAACACCTGAATCACTCCGCGCTTGAAGCGAAACAGCGCAATGGCCGCCGCAAGCGCAATCAACGCCGACGTCCAGTCCAGGCTGCCGCTGAAACCCTGCGGCCAGAGCACGTGGTAGCCGAAGAAACACGCCAGGTTGAGAATCACCCCTACCACCGCGGCGGTGATGGCGGTCAGCGGGGCGGTGAATTTGAGTTCGTCGTGCGTCGACTCCACCAGTGGGCCGCCGGCGAGGATGAACAGGAATGAGGGCAGAAAGGTAAACCACGTCACCAGCGCGGCGGCGACCGCTCCGGCGAGGAACACCTGATCGGCGCCGAACACCTGCGACACATAAGCCCCGACAAAACCGACAAACGCCACCACCATGATCAGCGGCCCTGGCGTGGTTTCGCCCAGCGCCAGGCCGTCGATCATCTGTGTCGGGGTCAGCCAGCCGTAGTGACCGACCGCACCTTGATAGACATAGGGCAACACCGCATAAGCTCCGCCAAAGGTGAGCAGCGCTGCCTTGGTGAAGAACCAGCTCATTTGCGTCAACGTGCCCTGCCAGCCGAATAGCGCGGTCAACACGCCCATCGGCAATGCCCACAGCGCGGCGCCAATCACGGCGAGCATGGCCAGTTTCGTCCAGCTGAAACGGGCATGGGCCGGTGTTGGCGTGTCGTCGTCGATCAACGCCGGACCGAAAGACTTCTTTGCCGCACTATGCCCGCCGGCCCTGAATTTCTCCGGCGCCATTCGACCGCCGAAATAGCCAATCACCGCCGCGCCCAGCACGATCAGCGGAAACGGCACATTGAACGCAAAAATCGCCGTAAACGATCCCGCCGCAATTGCCCACAGCCAATTGTTCTTCAGCGCCCGCGAACCGATCCGATGGGCCGCCTGCACGACGATGGCCGTCACCGCAGGCTTGATCCCGTAAAACAGCCCGGCCACTACCGGCACCTCACCGAAGGCGATATAGAGCCACGACAGGAAAATCAGGATGAACAGCGAAGGCAACACGAACAACGCCCCGGCCACAATCCCGCCCCAGCTTCGATGCATCAGCCAGCCAATGTAGGTCGCCAGCTGCTGCGCCTCCGGCCCGGGCAGCAACATGCAATAGTTCAAGGCATGCAGAAAACGCCGCTCGGAAATCCAGCGCCGGCGCTCGACCAGTTCCTGATGCATGATCGAAATCTGCCCGGCCGGCCCGCCGAAACTGATAAAGCCCAGCTTCAACCAGAACCAGAACGCCTCGAGCAAACTCACGCTCTGCGGCCTAACGTCATCATCACCCGCCAACGGCTGAACTTCACTCATCGAGCTGTTCCTTTATGCAGTCGGCAGGTTGTACCCGAAAAGCATTGCGAACAAAACGCCAGAAACGAAAAAGCCCCCGTAATCAGCAATGATTACGGGGGCTTCGTCTTGTTCAATAATGGCGGAGAGATAGGGATTCGAACCCTAGGTACCGGTGAAGGTACAACGGATTTCGAATCCGTCCCATTCGGCCACTCTGGCATCTCTCCAACGGCGCGCATCATAACAACACTTTCGTTGGTTGCGAACCCCCCAAACGAAATTTTTTCCGTGCTATCAGATGCTTGCGTCGATTAAAGCGGTACGCCCAGACGAGCGGCGACTTCTTCGTAGGCTTCGATGACGTCACCGAGGCCCTGGCGGAAGCGGTCCTTGTCCATCTTCTTCTTGGTGTCCTTGTCCCACAGACGGCAGCCGTCCGGGCTGAACTCGTCGCCGAGGACGATGGAGCCGTCGCTGAACACGCCGAATTCAAGCTTGAAGTCGACCAGCAGCAGGCCGGCGTCGTCGAACAGTTTGCTCAGGACTTCGTTGACCTTGAGCGACAGTTCCTTCATGCGCGCCAGTTGCTCGGCGGTGCCCCAACCGAACGCCACAACGTGGGATTCGTTGATGAACGGGTCGCCCTTGGCGTCGTCCTTCAAGAACAGTTCGAAGGTGTACGGGTTGAGCTTCATGCCCTCCTCGACGCCCAGACGCTTGACCAGGCTGCCGGCGGCGTAGTTACGCACGACGCATTCGACCGGGATCATGTCGAGCTTCTTCACCAGGCATTCGTTGTCGCCCAGCAGTTTGTCGAACTGGGTCGGCACGCCGGCCGCTTCGAGTTTCTGCATGATGAAGGCGTTGAACTTGTTGTTCACCATACCTTTGCGATCAAGCTGTTCGATGCGCTTGCCGTCGAACGCCGAAGTGTCGTTGCGAAACAGCAGGATCAAGCGGTCAGCGTCGTCGGTCTTGTAAACCGATTTGGCTTTGCCGCGGTAGAGTTCTTCACGTTTTTCCATGATGGGCTCCGCTTGCTAAGTAGGTGGGCTAGGCGATGTGGCGCCAGTCGAGCCCTGAATCTTGATCGGCCAGTTGCAGCCAGTCCGGGTCGCACCCGAGGGTGTCGACAAAACATTGCCGGGCCAGCTGCGGCAGGTTGTTCTTGCTGCTCAGATGGGCCAGCACCAGGTGTTGCAAACCCTGCCAGCCCAACTCGGCCACCAGGAATGCCGCCTGATGGTTGTTCAGATGTCCGCGTTCGCCGCCCACCCGCTGCTTGAGAAAGTACGGGTAGTGACCACGGGCCAGCATGTCGCGGCAATGGTTGGACTCGATCATCAATGCATCGAGGTCCCGATAGCCATCCAGCACCCGCTCGCAGAACGATCCCAGGTCGGTCAGCAGGCCGAAGCGCCGCTGTTCCTGATCGCTGAAGACGTACTGGGTCGGCTCCTGCGCGTCATGGGCCACGGCAATGACCCCGACGTTCAGTGCGCCGATCTGCAGTTGCTCGCCGCCGGCCAGAAAGCCTGCCGGTTCCAGCGGTTTGCGCATCCCGCGCAGTGTGCCGCGACTGAGGTAGACCGGCAGATTGTAGCGCCGAGACAGCAAACCCACGCCATGCACGTGGTCGGCATGTTCGTGGGTCACGAGTATCGCGCTCAGTTGCGCCGGGTGCACACCCAGGCGCAACAGACGTCTTTCGGTTTCCCGCAGGGAAAAACCACAATCCACCAGCACGTACGTATCAGCACTGGCGATCAGCGTGCCGTTCCCTTGGCTACCGCTGCCGAGAACGGCAAAACGCATATCGGATCAGCCCAGGTTGTCCTGAATCACGCTCAACACTTTACGCGCGACATCGGCCGGCGCGACGGTGTTGATGTTCTTTTCGACGGTGACCTGGATGTTCTCGCCCACCTTGCTCAGGCGAACCTGATAACGCTCGGCGCGGGCTTCGACTTCTTCCTTGCTCGGCGCACTGCCGAACAGGCTGCTGAAGAAGCCAGGCTTGTCGTCTTTCTTCTCGGCTTTTTCGGCCAGGTTGATGTAGTAAAGGCCCAGGCTGCGGTTGATGTCTTCAACGCGCCATTCGCCCTGTTCCAGCGCACGGCCGACGCTCGACCAGGCGCGGTCCAGATCGGTACCGACGTTCAACACCGGGTTGCCGCTGCCGTCTTCGTTCAGGCTGACACGGCTCGGCGCGTCGAAATCACGCGAGGCCAGCATCGACACCGAGCCGCCCTTCTCGGACGTTCGGCTCATGCTCGCGAGCATGTCGTCGACCAGCGCAGCGTCCAGGCCAGTATTGACCGAACGGTTGGTGAAGGCCACGTCGGCCGTGCTGCCGGCAGGACGCTCGGCGCTGACTACGTAGATTTCACTGGTGTTGCGCTGCACGCCCGGCTCGATACGTACGCGCACACGGGTTTCGCTGTCGCTGGCGATACCGGCCGCACTCAGGCGCTTGGCCATCGAAGCGGACAGCTCGTCGGAGTGCTGCCAGGTAGTGGTGAACTCGCCGGTCTGCGGACGCTGTTCATCCAGACGGAAACCGTTGTCCTGGAAGAACTGCAGCGCCACTGGCCAGACTTCGGCCGGTGGATGCTGGGCTACGACCCAACGCGAATCACCGCTCTTCTGCAGCGAGTAATCTGTGGCATCGGCAACCGCCGAAAGCGGCTGAGGACGCGGCACGACGTATTCGCCCGTCGCGGTGTCATCGGCCACGTTGCGCGGGATCGGCAACAGCGGATCGAGGCGCTTGGCAGTGCTCACATCCGGCGGCAATTGCATCGGTGCAGTCTGTTGCGCTTGCAGGTAATCGCTTCCACGGTCGCGGAAATAACCTTCCGGCCCCCAGACCCATCCGCAGCCACTGGTGCTGGAGATAATCAAGGCAAGTGCGGAAAGTCCGGCCATTCGCTTCATGCGTTGTACTTCCTCAATTAAACCAGGACGTTGCACTGGCGCAGGGCCGAGCGCAGCGTTTCATGACAAGGGGTGCTCAGCCAGGTCAGTGGCAGGCGGATGCCTTCGTGCATCAGGCCCATTTCGACCAAAGCCCACTTCACCGGAATCGGGTTGGCTTCGATGAACAGGTCCTTGTGCAGCGGCATCAGTTTTTCGTTGATTGCGCGTGCGGTATCGGCGTCGCCCTTCAGCGCGGCCTCGCACAGGTCAGCCATTTCGCGCGGGGCGACGTTGGCGGTGACCGAAATGTTGCCTTTGCCGCCCAGCAGGATCAACTCGACAGCGGTCGGATCATCGCCGGACAGCACGATGAAATCCTTGCTCACGCCATCGATGATCGCTTTGGCGCGTTTGAGGTCGCCGGTGGCTTCCTTGATGCCGATGATGTTCGGCACGGTGGACAGGCGAATCACCGTCTCGGCCTGCATGTCGCAGGAGGTGCGGCCGGGAACGTTGTAGAGAATCTGCGGAATGTCGACCGCTTCAGCGATGTGCTTGAAGTGCTGGTACAGACCTTCCTGGGTCGGCTTGTTGTAATAAGGAACCACCAGCAGGCAGGCATCGGCGCCGGCAGCCTTGGCGTTGCGGGTCAGCTCGACGGCTTCGCGGGTCGAATTGGCGCCGGTGCCGGCGATGACCGGAATGCGCCCGGCAACCTGTTTGACCACGGCTTTGATGACGGCGATGTGCTCTTCTACATCAAGGGTGGCCGACTCGCCGGTAGTACCGACGGCGACGATGGCATGGGTGCCGTTCTTGAGGTGGAAGTCCACGAGTTTGCTGAGGCTGTCCCAGTCAAGACGCCCTTGTGCATCCATGGGAGTGACCAGTGCCACCATACTGCCCGCAATCATGAAACCGCTCCTGCCGGAAAAAGAGAGCGGTAATGGTACTGGCGCCAAGATGCTTGCACAAGCGAAGTACTGCGCCGCCGCCATTCCCCTTGGCGCCGCTTTTCGCTACCCTTCAGACTTTGATCGGTACAGATCAGCTTGTACGCCGGGTTTCAGCCTCCCCTTTCGGCCTCCCAGGCCCCGTTCCTGCGTCGCATCGACGCGCTCCCGCACAGTGGAGCGAGCCGCGAACGCTGGCCGGGGCTCTTTATACGGACCGCCAGAACAGGCACGCCCGGCCACCAACGCCCGTCGACCTACCGACCGCTCATCGCTTTAGGAATGCTGCATGTCCACCCCCACAGTTCGCGAACAATTCCTTGTCATCAGTGCCCTCGGCGCCAACCCCATGGAGCTGACCAACGTCCTGTGCCGCGCCAGCCATGAAAACCGCTGCGCCGTCGTCACCTCTCGCCTGACCCGCCACGGCGAGTGCAGCGCTCTGGTGCTGGAAGTTTCCGGTAGCTGGGACGCCCTCGCGCGCCTCGAAGGCAGCCTGCCATTGCTGGCCAAGCGTCACGCTTTCACCGTCAACGTGGTGCGCAGCGCCGCTCTGGAAAATCGCCCGCAGGCGCTGCCTTACGTGGCTTACGTCAGCTCGGCGTATCGCCCGGACATCATCAATGAGCTGTGCCAGTTCTTCATGGACCACAACGTCGAACTGGAAAACCTCACCTGCGACACTTACCAGGCTCCCCAGACCGGCGGCACCATGCTCAACGCCACGTTCACCGTGACCCTGCCGGCCAACACCCAGATCAGCTGGCTGCGCGATCAGTTCCTCGATTTCGCCGACGCGATGAACCTGGATGCCCTGATCGAGCCTTGGCGCCCACAAAACCCAATGTAAGGAAGCTTTCATGGCCGTTGTCATCGACCAACCGGTTGCGGATTTCACCGCGCCTGCGACCAGCGGGCAGAACGTCAGCCTGTCCGAACTCAAGGGCAAGCAAGTGGTGATCTACTTCTACCCGAAGGACAGCACCCCGGGCTGCACCACTCAAGGCCAGGGCTTTCGCGATCAATATGCGGCATTCAAGGCTGCCAACACCGAAGTCTTCGGCATTTCCCGCGACAGCTTGAAGTCGCACGAAAACTTCAAAGGCAAACAGGAATTTCCGTTTGAGCTGATCAGCGACAAGGACGAAGCGGTTTGCCAGCTGTTCGACGTGATCAAGCTGAAAAAGCTCTATGGCAAGGAATACCTGGGCGTTGATCGCAGCACTTTCCTGATTGATAAGGACGGTGTGCTACGTCAGGAATGGCGTGGTGTGAAGGTGCCGGGGCATGTTGATGCCGTGCTGGCGGCGGCTGAGGCTCTGAATAAAGCCTGATGTTTTTGCTGCGTCGTCACCGACGCCATCGCTGGCAAGCCAGCTCCCACAGGGTTCAGCACATACAAAACCTGTGGGAGCTGGCTTGCCAGCGATGAGGCCAAAAGCCTCACCCCGATCTAAAGCAACGGCGCCACCACCGGCTCCTTCCGCGGCCACGCATCGAGCACAGCCTTGAACAGCGTCGCCAGCGGGATCGCAAAGAACACACCCCAGAATCCCCACAATCCGCCAAACAGCAGCACCGCGCAGATGATTGCGACCGGATGCAGATTCACTGCTTCCGAAAACAGCAATGGCACCAGCACGTTGCCGTCCAGCGTCTGAATGATTCCGTAGACCGCCATCAGGTAGATGAACTGATCGCTCCAGCCCCACTGGAACAGCGCAATCAGCAGCACCGGCACGGTCACCACTACCGCACCGACATACGGCACCACCACCGACAAACCGACGAGCAACGCCAGCAGCGCCGCGTAGTTCAGGCCCAGCGCGATGAAGGCGATGTAGGTCACGCCGCCGCAGATCACTATCTCGATGCCTTTGCCACGTATGTAATTGGCGATCTGCCGGTTCATTTCCTGCGCGACGCGGGTGATCAGCGCGCGCTCGCGAGGCAGATAGCCACGCACCCACTCGCCAATCATCGCCCGATCCTTGAGGAAGAAAAACACCAGAATCGGCACCAGCACAAGGTAGATCATGATGTTCACCAGCAGCGGCAAACTCGACAACGAGAAAGTCAGCGCCCACTGACCGAACTTGCCAATCTCGCCCCGCGCCGCCTCGATGGCTTGCAAGACTTGCTCGTCGGACACCAGATGCGGATAGCGCTCGGGCAATAGAAGCAGCAGCGACTGCCACTTGGCGAGCATGCCCGGCAACTCGTTGAACAGCGTGATCAACTGATGCCACAGCAGCGGCAGCACCACGACAATAAACAGCATCAGCGCGCCCATGAACAGCGCAAACACCAGCCCCACCGCCACGCCGCCGGGCACACGCAGCCGCTCAAGCGTCACCACCAGGCCTTGCATCAGATACGCCAGCACCATGCCCGCCAATACGGGCGCGAGCATGCCGCCGAGGGTGAGCACGGCGGTGAAGGCGAGAAACAGCAGCACTGCCAGCACCACGGCTTCTTCATCGGAGAAGTAGCGCTGAATCCAGTCGCGTAACACTTTGAACATCAATAATCCCTTCGATCGTTAACGCGCTCGCGTCAGGCTTTTTTCAACCAGTAACGGTAGACGCCAGCCTCGTCTTCTTCGCGCAACAGCGCATGACCGGCCAGTTTGGCAAAGGTACGGAAGTCGCGTTGCGAGCCGGCATCGGTAGCGATCACCTTGAGCACAGCGCCGCTGTGCAGTTTGTTGAGTTCCATTTTTGCCTTGAGCAACGGCAACGGACAGTTCAGGCCACTGGCGTCCAGTTCCACGTCATGGGCTACAGCGTCAGTCATTGCGTCACTCCGGTTCGTTGTCGAGCTGCCTAGAATATCTGGTCGCGGCTTCGGTGTCCGGCTACAGTAAGGTCTTTGTCCTCCAAGGCTTTGTGCATGACTTTTCTGCGCCCTACCCTGCTGACGCTCGCTTGCCTGCTCGCCTCACCAGGCTTTGCCGACGATCTGCCGTCACTCGGCGACGCCAGCTCTGCCATTGTCTCGCCGCAACAGGAATACCAGCTCGGCCGCGCCTGGCTGGCCATGCTGCGCAGTCAGGTTTCCCAGCTCAACGATCCGCAGCTCAAGGACTACGTCGAATCCAGCGTGTACAAGCTGGTCGAGACCAGCCAGGTTTCCGACCGACGCCTGGAATTCATCCTGATCAACAGCCCACAACTCAACGCCTTTGCAGCGCCGGGCGGCGTGGTCGGGGTCAACGGCGGCCTGTTCCTCAACGCCCAGACCGAAGGTGAATACGCCTCGGTGCTCGCTCACGAATTGGCGCACTTGTCGCAACGCCACTTTGCTCGCGGGGTGGAAGCTTCACAAAGAATGCAGGTGCCGATGATGGCCGCGTTGCTGGCCGGCATTGTCATTGCGGCGGCCGGCGGCGGTGATGCCGGCATCGCCACCATCGCTGGCACCCAGGCTGCGGCGTTGCAGGAACAACGGCGCTTCTCGCGACAAAACGAACAGGAGGCAGATCGCATCGGCATCCTCAACCTGGAAAAGGCCGGTTACGATCCGCGCTCGATGCCGACCATGTTCGAACGCCTGATGCGCCAGTACCGCTTTGACGCCAAACCGCCGGAATTCCTCCTGACTCACCCGGTCACCGAATCGCGTATCGCCGATACCCGCAACCGCGCCGAGCAGGCGAAACCGGGCGGCATCGAAGACAGCATGCGCTACCAGTTGATCCGCGCGCGGGTGCAGTTGATCTACGAAGAAACCCCGGGACTGGGCGCCAAGCGTTTCCGCGCCCTGCTCGATGAGAACCCGAAAAACGATGTGGCACGTTACGGCCTCGCCATCGCCCAGATCAAGGGCGGCCAGCTCAACGAAGCGCGAGAGAACCTCAAGCAATTGTTGGCCAAGTCGCCAAACGAGATCATCTACAACCTCGCTCAGGTCGATCTGGACATCACCAACAATCGCCTGCCCGATGCGCAGTCACGGGTCGACCGCATGCTCACGCAGTTCCCGGGCAACTATCCGCTGAATCAGGTGCGTGTCGATCTGCTGTTGAAACAGAATCGCGCCGCAGATGCCGAGAAGGCGCTGGACAGCCTGCTCAAGTCCCGCCCGGATGACCCGGACGTCTGGTATCAGGTTGCTGAAACCCGTGGCTTGTCGGGCAACATCATCGGCCTGCACCAGGCGCGAGCCGAGTATTTTGCGCTGGTCGGCGATTACCGCCAGGCCATTCAGCAGCTGGACTTCGCCAAGCGCAAGGCTGGCAACAACTTCCCGCTGTCTTCGCGCATCGATGCCCGCCAGCGTGAGCTGATGGAGCAGGAACGCATGGTCAAGGACATGATGGGCTGAGTCTTTCCAGGCAAGACAAAAACTTCAGACACAAAAAAACCGCCTCTTTCGAGGCGGTTTCTTTTTTACCTTGTTGCTGGCTTATTCAGCCAGTTTAAAGGTGATGAAGCTGGCACGGCCCTGACGCAGCACGCGCATCGACACCGAACGGTTCTTCGGCAATGCCTTGGCAATGTCGGTGAACTCCTTGGCCGAGCCGATGGCCTGGTTGTTCAGATGAGTAATCACATCACCCGGCTGCAGACCGATCAGGGCCGCAGGACCGTCCTGCACTTCCTTGATCACCACACCACCTTTGAGGTCGTAGGCTTTCTTCTGCTCGGCGGTCAATTCGCCGACCGCAACACCCAAGCGGTTGCTGCTGCTTTCCGCGCCGGATTTCGGCAGTGCGTCCAGCTCTTTATCCTCGTCCGGGATTGCGCCGACAGTCAGCTCGACGTTCTTGCGCTTGCCTTCTCGAATCACTTCCAGATTAGCTTTGGCGCCAGCCTTCAGCGCGCCGACCAGATGCGGCAGATCGGCGGACATGACGATCGGCTGACCGTTCATGCTCAGGATCACGTCGCCAACCTGCAGGCCGCCCTTGGCCGCAGGGCCGTCATCCTGGATCTGTGCAACGAGCGCGCCAGCTGGCTTGTCCAGACCGAACGACTCGGCCAGATCCTTGTTCACTTCCTGGATGACTACGCCCAGCCAGCCGCGGCTGACTTTGCCACCGCTTTTGAGCTGATTGGAAACGTCCATCGCCACGTCGATCGGGATGGCAAACGAAACGCCCATGAAGCCACCGGAGCGGGTGTAGATCTGCGAGTTGATGCCGACCACTTCACCATTCAGGTTGAACAGCGGGCCACCGGAGTTGCCCGGGTTGATCGGCACGTCGGTCTGAATGAACGGCACATAGTTTTCGTTTGGCAGGCTACGACCGACGGCGCTGACGATGCCTTGGGTCACGGTGTGGTCAAAGCCGAATGGCGAACCGATCGCGACGACCCACTGGCCAGCCTTCAGATCCTGAGATTTGCCGAGCTTGAGCACCGGCAGATCCTTGCCTTCGATTTTCAGCAACGCCACGTCGGAACGTGGATCGGTGCCGACCAGCTTGGCTTTCATCTCACTGCGGTCAGCCAGGCGGACGAGGATTTCGTCAGCATCGGCGATCACGTGGTTGTTGGTGAGGATGTAGCCGTCCGGCGAAATGATGAACCCCGAACCCAGCGATTGCGCTTCACGCTGACGCCCGTCGCCACGCGGTGAGCGCTGCTGAGGCGGCATGCCGCGCTCGAAGAATTCGCGCAGCATCGGTGGCAGGCCTTCCAGATCCGGCATCTGCTGATTCACGCGACGGTCCGGCAGTTTCTGCGTGGTACTGATATTCACTACCGCTGGCGACGCTTGTTCGACCAACTGGGTGAAATCAGGCAGATCGGCCGCTTGCGCAGCAGGGACCGCCTGACCGAGCAACAGCACGGTGGCGAAGATGGAAAGATAAGATTTCAAACTAGGTATCGACATACAGCTCCCGTTACGACGAGCAGGGTTAAGCGATATGGAGCAAAGGAACACCGGAAACCACAGACCGGTATTTTTGTTCCGGGAACAACAAACAAGGCCAGAGCCGTGAGGCTCTGACCTATAAAAAATTTTCAGGGGTTTTGCAAATGAAAATGCTCAGCAAACATTTCGACGTCTCGACGACGAGGTGGAAATGACTGAAATCAGCTCACTGCTTGCTGGTCGCAGCGCCATCGTTGTTACGCATCGATAGAGCGATTCGTTCGGCGGTGCCAATCGGGATTTCGCCAACCACCGTGACCATCATTTCACCTTGCGGTGTAGTCAAACGACGGGATACCGCGACGGTAGGGCCCAACTGGGTACGAGTATCGGTGACGGTTGCACCGTTCAACGGCTCAAGGAACACGGAGAAACGCGCCAGGCCATCGTCATACATCAGGCTGCTGACCTGGGTATTGGTCTGCGCATCCTTGTGCGAACTGCTGCTGGTCAGCTCGAAGCCGGGCGGCAGCCAGTCCGAACGCCAGTTTTGCACGGTCTTCGCCGCAGAGGCCTTGTCGCTTGCGATGTTGATCGGCTTGCAATCGGCGTCAGCGAGCAAATCCTTGTCCGACGGGACTTCATCGGTGTCGAGGCTGGTGAACTGAAAGCGCTCGAGCAATTGCCCTTTATCGTTCAACAGCAACGACTTGAGCGGCAGGCCGGTTTTCTTGTCCAGATGCAGCTCGAAACCGTATCGGTGCTGATCACGAGGGGTCAGCGACACGATCACTGCATCACGACCGGCCACGCGCGACTTGCCAATGACAGCAAGGTCATACCAATTCTTCAGCTTTTTGGGGTCCAGCGCACGGGCGGCAGCGTTGGGCGAGTCACCCAATCCCGCAATCAGTGTGCCGCTGACGCATTGAGTTCGTCCATCAATGCGCACGACTTCCTGAGCCGAACCGTCGAGCTGCAATAACCGCTCGCGGACCTGGCCATTCTGGACACGATGCCAGATGTTGTGCGTGGAAAAACTGCCGTTGCGCTCGTAAACGAAAGTACCGTGAAAGCTTTGCTGCTGCTCGGCCTGGCCCAGACGGGTCAACCAGTCCTGGGCCTCGTCAGCGTGGGCTGGAACGATGAACCAGCCACTGAGCAGAAGCGAAAGTAGAGGGATGGCGCGCATGGTCCTCCTTAACGGTTTTCCAGGCTTGCGGCACGTGCGTATGGCAGCGCGCTTTCAGTTCCTTTGAGTGCAGCCTGCTGAGCGTGCTGACGCAGATAGCCTGGCAGACGCTGATCATGCCAGCCTGGCTGGCCTTGCAGAACGCCGTTAGCCATAGGACCAGTCGCTTCCGAGCTCTCGCTGTAACCAGCCAGAACTGCCGGACCTTTGACCTGTGGAGTGGCCAGAGTAGGCTGGTTCGACTGCTGGGCCAGTTCAACACCAGCGATTTCGTCCTGGTTGTACAGGCGAACACCTGCCAGAACGGCCACGGTTACCGAAGCGGCAACAGCGAGGCGACCCAGGTTACGCCATGGGCTGCGGGATACTTTGGCCGGAGCCGTTTCGTCTTCCAGCGCAGCGGACACTGCCGCAGCGATATCCAGACGCGGAAGCAGCAGATCCTTGTGCATGGCTGCCCGAGCGATCTGGTAACGAGCCCAGGTCTCACGGGTATCAACATCATCCAGTGCGCTGAGCACTCGACGCAATTCCAGTTCGTCCGCTTCGTTATCCATCACTGCGGACAGCGATTCCTGCAGGGCTTCACGACTCATGGCGTTCCTCTCTTGGCTGTCGCCGCTGTCTCAGTTTTCCTGCAACAACGGTTGCAGGGCTTTGTCGATGGCCTCCCGAGCGCGGAAAATCCGGGAGCGCACGGTACCCACCGGACACTGCATGACGCTCGCAATGTCCTCGTAACTCAGACCATCGAATTCACGTAAAGTTAAAGCCGTACGCAAATCCTCTGGCAGTTGCTGGATGGTCCGATGGACGGTGCCTTCGATCTCATCCCGCAGCAATGCACGTTCTGGTGATTCGAGATCCTTGAGGCCGTGATCGCCATCGTAGAACTCTGCATCCTCTGAACTCACATCGCTATCCGGCGGCCGACGGCCGCGGGAAACCAGGTAGTTCTTTGCCGTGTTAATGGCAATACGGTACAGCCACGTATAAAACGCACTGTCACCGCGGAAATTTCCAAGTGCCCGATACGCCTTGATAAAGGCTTCCTGAGCAACGTCCTGGGCTTCATGGGTGTCGTGCACAAAACGCACGATCAACCCGAGAATTTTGTGCTGATATTTCAGCACCAGCAGATCGAAAGCTCGCTTGTCGCCACGCTGTACGCGTTCGACCAGCTGCTGATCCTCTTCCTGGGTTAGCATGAACACTCCTCGATAAGCCCGGAGGAGACTTGCATTACTAAACGACCAGACTTGCAAACATAGACTCGGGCTTTTCGCAAAAGTTCTCCCCCTCCAAGCAAGTTTCCTGCGGGCTCTGATTTGGCACGCACGAAAAACGCAGCGCGGGATAAACCGGCTGCGCGAATAATCTTGTTATCGGTTTCGCCGGCAGGAATCCAAACGCAGATTCCGCACTGAAGCCGACACTGTCCCTGGTTTCTGGCACCGTCTATTGATCTTGGGCCTTTGGCAAAAGTTCCAATTATTTATAGCCGTACCCACCTGACATTGCGCAACCCTGCTCGGAAAAGACTGTTTCAGCGCCGATACAGGTGTCATTTTTCAAAACCGATGAAAAAAACTTCCGACGAAGCACAGCGCTTTTTACTGCGCAGTAGTCTCACAATGCCATCTGGGCCTGGCTATTGTGCCGCCCAACCCCTCTATATACTAGTGGGCTGTGTGGCTGTCTTGACTCGCCGATCCAGCTGTCTTGCGCCAACCCCGACCCGGGTCGCTTTGAGCGGAATCCTGAAATGAGCCAACAGTTCCAACACGATGTTCTGGTGATTGGCAGCGGTGCTGCCGGTTTGACTCTCGCTTTGACCTTGCCCGGTCATCTGCGCATTGCCGTATTGAGCAAAGGCGATCTCGCCAACGGTTCGACCTTCTGGGCCCAAGGCGGCGTGGCCGCGGTGCTCGACGATACCGATACTGTCGAATCCCACGTCGACGACACCCTCAACGCTGGCGGCGGCTTGTGTCACGAAGACGCGGTGCGTTTCACCGTCGAGCACAGCCGCGAAGCCATCCAATGGCTGATTGACCAGGGTGTGCCGTTCACCCGCGACGAACAGTCCGGCACTGAAGATGGTGGTTTCGAATTTCACCTGACCCGCGAAGGCGGCCACAGTCATCGGCGCATCATCCATGCTGCAGACGCCACCGGTGCCGCGATCTTCAAAACCTTGCTGGCCCAGGCCAAAGAGCGCGAGAACATCGAACTGCTGGAACAGCGGGTGGCCGTTGATCTGATCACCGAGCGCCGCTTGGGCATGGAAGGCGATCGCTGCCTCGGCGCCTACGTGCTGAACCGCGCCACGGGCGAAGTCGACACCTACGGCGCACGTTTCGTGATTCTGGCTTCGGGCGGCGCGGCCAAGGTCTACCTTTATACCAGCAACCCCGACGGCGCCTGCGGTGACGGCATCGCCATGGCCTGGCGTTCCGGTTGCCGGGTGGCGAACCTGGAATTCAACCAGTTCCACCCGACCTGCCTGTATCACCCGCAAGCCAAGAGTTTCCTGATTACTGAAGCGCTGCGCGGCGAAGGCGCGCATTTGAAGCTGCCCAACGGCGAGCGCTTCATGTATCGCTTCGACAAACGCGCCGAGCTGGCGCCTCGTGACATCGTCGCGCGGGCCATCGACCATGAGATGAAGCGTCTGGGTGTCGACTGCGTATATCTCGACATCAGCCACAAGCCTGAATCGTTCGTAAAAACTCACTTCCCGACTGTTTATGAACGCTGCCTGGGCTTCGGCATCGACATCACCAAACAACCGATCCCGGTGGTCCCCGCCGCGCACTACACCTGTGGCGGGGTGATGGTCGATCAGCACGGTCGCACCGACGTGCCCGGCCTCTACGCCATCGGCGAAACCAGCTTTACCGGCCTGCACGGCGCCAATCGCATGGCCAGCAACTCACTTCTGGAATGCTTCGTTTATGCCCGTTCGGCAGCGGCGGACATTCTTGCGCAACTTGATGAGATCGCGGCGCCAAACGCCCTGCCCGCTTGGGACGCCAGCCAGGTCACCGACTCGGATGAAGACGTGATCATCGCGCACAACTGGGACGAGTTGCGCCGATTCATGTGGGACTACGTCGGCATCGTGCGCACCAACAAGCGCCTGCAACGGGCGCAGCACCGGGTGCGTCTGCTGCTGGATGAGATCGATGAGTTTTACAGCAACTATAAAGTCAGCCGCGACCTGATCGAGTTGCGCAACCTGGCACAGGTTGCCGAATTGATGATCAGCTCAGCCATGGAACGCAAGGAAAGTCGCGGGCTGCACTACACCCTCGACTATCCGGATATGCTGCCCGAAGCGCTCGACACTATTCTGGTGCCGCCCACCTACGCCGGCTGAACTTGAGCCGCACTCGCAGGCGTCGGTGCAGATCCGCCGCCTGCGAGTCACGTGGTACGCAGATCGACCTGACCCGCCACTCTCCGCGCAGGCGAAAGCGCAGCACCACGATCAACGGCAGCGCCAGACTGTCCGGGCGCAGTTGCACCGCTTGCCAGCCATCAGCCTGATTCCAGACCTGCCAGCCATCGCCGTCGCGCCGCAACCCGCAAAATGCTTGCGGATGACTCAGCAGAATCTGCCGTGGCAGCACCCAAAAACCATGCAGCGCACAGACGCAAGTGCCGAGCAGACTGGCCCAGAGCGGAATCGACAGCAGACACAGCGAACCCACGGCGAACGCCTGGGCCAACAGATACGCCGCCAGCAACTGCCGTGAGGCATGCCAGCGGCATTCGAACGTATTACTTGGGCTGGACACGATCCAGAATCATCCGGACCATGCGTTGCAGCTCGGGATCTTCCGACTCGCTGCGCTCCATGAACCAGCCGAACATGTCCTGATCCTCACAGGTCAGCAAACGCACGTACAGATCGCGATCCACTTGATTCAACGTCGCGTAAACCTCCTGCACGAACGGCACCAGCAGCACGTCAAGCTCAAGCATGCCGCGACGGCTGTGCCAAAAGAGGCGATTCAGTTCAACTTGTTCGACCATGGAGCCCTCCTCGAATTTGCCGGGCAGTATACAGCCCCGGCGCGGGCCGCACAGTCGGCTTTGGTCGGGGACCCCTGATCCTTTATCAACTACCCATTTCAACCCTGCCCCCTTATGATGTGCCCCAGTCTATTTACCCTGCGATGACCCATGGCCGATTCTGCTTTTTTCTGCACCCTGTCTCATGAAGGCGTACTCGCGGTTCGCGGTGCGGACGCCGGAAAATTCCTGCAAGGCCAGTTGACCTGCAATATCAATTACCTGAGCGACACCCGCGCCAGCCTCGGCGCCCGCTGCACACAGAAAGGCCGGATGCAGTCGAGCTTCCGCATCCTGCTTGAAGGTGACGGCGTGGTGATGGCGATGGCCAGCGAGCTGCTCGAACCGCAACTGGCCGACCTGAAAAAGTACGCGGTGTTCTCCAAATCGAAACTGACCGACGAAAGCGCCGCCTGGGTGCGCTTCGGTCTGGCGCATGGCGACGTAGCCCTGACCAGCCTCGGTCTGGCACTGCCCGCCGAAACCGACAGCGTTGTGCGCAACGAAGGCCTGATCGCAATTCGCGTTTCGCCCGAGCGCGCCGAACTCTGGGTGTCTGCCGCTCAGGCGCCAAACATTCAAAGCCGACTGTCCGCCACGCTGGCTGAGGGCGAACTGAATCAATGGCTGCTGGGCCAGATCCGCGCCGGTATCGGCCAGGTCATGCCTTCCACCCGCGAGCTGTTTATCCCGCAGATGCTCAATTTGCAGGCGGTCGGCGGCGTGAGCTTCAAGAAAGGTTGCTACACCGGCCAGGAAATCGTCGCGCGCATGCAGTATCTGGGCAAGCTCAAGCGGCGCCTGTACCGCCTGCGCCTCGACGCGGCCGAGTTGCCGGAGCCCGGCACTCAGTTGTTCGCGCCCAGCCACAACAGCTCGATCGGCGAAGTGGTGCTGGCGGCCAATGCCGAGGGAAACATTGAACTCCTGGCCGTGTTGCAGGCCGAAGCTGCCGAAGCCGGTGATTTGCGTCTGGGCGCCCTCGAAGGCCCCGCGTTGCACGTGCTCGACCTGCCTTACGAACTGGATCGCGACCGCGAAATCCAGCGTTGATCGCAGCATTGTTGCAACACCCTAGAGAGTCCAAATGAGCGAACTGGCGGAAAAGGTCCAACAGGATTTGGTTGCGGCCATCGATAACGATGACCTGGTTCTGCCAACGTTGCCGGAAGTGGCCCTGCAGATTCGCAAGGCCGCCGAGGATCCGGAAATCAGCGTCAGCGATCTGAGCAAAGTCATCGGCCGCGACACCGCGCTGTCGGCGCGCCTGATCAAAGTGGTCAACAGTCCGCTGCTGCGCGCTGCGCAGGAAGTCACCGACCTGCACACCGCCATTACCCGTTTGGGCATCAACTACAGCAGCAACCTGGCGATCGGTCTAGTGATGGAGCAGATCTTCAATGCCCGCTCCGAAGTGGTCGAACAGAAGATGCGCGAAGTCTGGCGCAGCAGTCTGGAAATCGCTGGCGTCAGCTATGCGCTGTGTCGTCGCCACACCCAGCTCAAACCCGATCAGGCGGCACTCGGCGGGTTGGTGCATCAGATTGGCGTGCTGCCGATTCTGACTTACGCCGAAGACCACAATGAACTGCTCTCGGATGCGGTCAGCCTGACCCATGTGATCGAGCAGATTCACCCATTGCTGGGCGAGAAATTGCTGCGGGTCTGGGAGTTTCCCGAGCGCCTGGTGCATTTGCCGTTGCTGTATCAAGACTTCAGCCGCGACTCGACGCGCATCGATTACGTCGATGTCGTGCAAGTGGCCAATTTGTATTGCCGCAAGGACACCGATCATCCGTTTGCGCGGATTGACCCGTTTAGCGTGCCGGCGTTCAGGAAGCTGGGGATTGATCCGGAGAACAAGCAGTTCTGCGCGGATCTGGAAGAATCGCGGTCGATGTTCTACTGACCTGCGGTGAGGGGATTTATCCCCGTTGGGTTGCGAAGCGACCCTAGACTCTGCGATCCGAACCGCGACTGCTGCGCAGCCGAGCGGGGATAAATCCCCTCGCCACAAAACCCCTGGTCACAAAAGTATTACCCGGCAATAAAGCTGACCCGCACCTTCAACCCTGCCTGCTCGCCATCATGCAAGGTGATCTGCGCCAGATGCGCGCGACAGATCTCGCCGACAATCGCCAAGCCCAGACCTGAGCCGGCGACCTGCTGATTACGCCGGTAAAACCGCTCGAACACCCGATCGCGCTCATGCAGCGGGATCCCGGGCCCGTCGTCCTCAACCTCAAGCACCGCCGGCGCCGTCACCCGCAAAATCACATTGCCGCCTGGTGGCGTATGCGCCAGCGCGTTGTCGACCAGATTGCTCAACAGTTCGTTGAGCAAGGTCGGTTCACCACGCAGCCACACCGGTTCATCCGCCTCCAGCGCCAACGCCACACCCCGTTTGTGCGCCAAAGGCGCCATGGCCATGCCCAGCTCTCGGGCCAATTGACTCAGATCGAGCAACTGCGCGCCGCCCTCGGCAATCGCCCGCGCACCGTTTTCGACCCGGGCCAGCGACAGCAGCTGATTGGCCAGATGGGTCAGGCGATCGGTGCTTTGTGCGGATGACTCAAGGGTGGTGCGCCAGGTTTCCGGTTCGTTTGAGCGCAGGCCCAATTCCAGGCGTGCCTTGAGTGCCGCCAGCGGCGTGCGCAACTCGTGAGCGGCATCGGCGATGAACTGCGCCTGCCGCTCGAACTGGCCGCGTAGCCTTTCGGTGAAATGATTGAGCGCGCGGACCAAGGGTCCCAGTTCATGCTGCACTTCCACCAACGGCAGTGGCCGCAAGTCGTCGGGCTGGCGTTCCTCAACGGCGGTTCTTAACCGCTCCAGCGGGCGCAACGCCGCACTCACCGCGAACCACACCAGCAACAATGCGCCCACGGCCAGCATGCCCAGGCGCAGCAACGTATCGGCCGCCAGACTGCGCGCCATGCTGACCCGCGCTTCGTCGGTTTCAGCCACGCGGATCTCCGCCATGCCGTTCATGTTCGGCTCGCTTACGGCCTTGAGCAGGCTGACCACACGCACGTTCTGGCCGTTGTACTTCGCATTGTAAAAGCGCGCCAGCGCCGGATAGCTGTCGGTGCGCGGCGTGCCGGGCGGTGGCCCGGGAAGATTTTCGTAGCCGGAAATCAGCTTCTGGTGAATGTCGTTGACCTGGTAATAGATGCGCCCGGCGCTGTCGTAGGCGAAGGTGTCCAGCGCCACGTAAGGCACATCGGCGCTGAGGCTGCCATCGCGCTGCGACAACCCGGCAGCGATGGTGCGTGCCGAGGCCAGCAGCGTGCGGTCATACGCGGTGTCGGCGGCTTCGCGACCGTTCCAGTAAGCGCTCAAGCCGCTGGCGAGCATCAGCACCACCAGCAACCATCCAAGGTTCCACAGCAACCGCCAGCGCAGGCTGCTGGGCTTATGCATCGCGGCTTTCCAGCAGATAGCCGAGGCCACGGAAGGTGACGATGGCCACGGGCTGGCCATCGAGTTTCTTGCGCAAGCGGTGCACGTAGATTTCGATGGCGTCGGGGCTGGCTTCTTCGTCGAGGCCGAACACCTGCGCGGCCAGTTGCTCCTTGCTCATCACTCGCCCCGGCCGCGCGATCAACGCTTCGAGAACGGCTTGCTCGCGCGAGGTGAGGGTCAGCAGTTCGTCGCCGAGGGTAAAGCGCCGTGTGTCGAGGTCGTAAGCCAGCACGCCACAGCGCTGCTGACGCTCGCCGCCCAGGACACTACGGCGCAGCAAGGCTTTGACCCGCGCTTCCAGTTCCGTCAGTTCGAACGGCTTGGCCAGATAGTCGTCAGCACCGAGATTGAGGCCATGCACGCGATCCTTGACGTCACTGCGCGCGGTCAGCATCAACACCGGCAGGTTTTTGCCGCGTGCACGCAGCCGCGCCAGCACCTCGAAACCGTCCATGCGCGGCAGGCCTACGTCGAGGATCGCTACGGCGTATTCCTCGCTGCCCAACGCCAGGTCGGCAGCTACGCCATCGTGCAACACATCCACCGTCAGACCGGTGCTCTTGAGCGCCTGAGCCACGCTTTCGGCCAGTTGCAAATGGTCTTCGACGAGCAGGACACGCATGGATTTTTACCTCGTTCAGGGTTGGCCAACGCCACGCTTTGTCGCGGAGTTTACAGCCGCAACCGCCGCTGTGAAGCCCGAAAACCGTGAAAGACAACTGAAAGGTTGTTGAAAGGTTAGCCGGTTAGAGTCGGCCCACGGACAGTTTCGACTGTCGCCGCTGCCGCCACACAGCGCAACGCAAAACGCCATGAAGCGTTTTCGACTCATAAGAACAATAACGGAGTACCCCAGCATGCCCTCCATGCGCACCGAGGCTGTAATGCCTGCTCGCCTTGCTCGATTCCACCGTTGCACCGTCGGCTTCTCGCCGCAGTCCTGTTTCCCCTCCGTTGTTTCAGTCGTTGCGCTCGCGCCGCGAGAAAACTGCGCCTGCCGCTAGGTTTTCGCGTTGCCCTTTGGTCATTCGGTCCATCCATAACAACAACTCCTCTGGAGACTCAAATGAACGTATCACTGCGTAAAGTTGCTCTCGCCGCTGGCGCGATGCTGTTTGCCGGCCAACTCATGGCCGAGCCGAAACGTCCGGAATGCATCGCCCCCGCCTCCCCCGGCGGTGGTTTCGACCTGACCTGCAAACTGGTGCAGAGCGCACTGGTCAACCAGAAGTTGCTGAGCAAGCCGATGCGCGTCACCTACATGCCCGGCGGTGTCGGCGCGGTGGCGTACAACGCGGTGGTCGCGCAACGTCCGGCGGATGCCGGCACGCTGGTCGCGTGGTCGAGCGGTTCGCTGTTGAACCTGGCCCAGGGCAAGTTCGGCCGCTTCGATGAAACCAACGTGCGCTGGCTCGCGGCCGTCGGCACCAGCTACGGTGCCATCGCAGTGAAAAGCGATTCGCCCTACAAGACCCTCGACGATCTCGTCCAGGCGTTGAAGAAAGATCCAGGGTCAGTGGTCATCGGCTCCGGCGGCACCGTCGGCAGCCAGGACTGGATGCAGACCGCATTGATTGCCAAGGCCGCCGGGATCAACCCGCGCGAGCTGCGTTACGTGGCACTCGAAGGCGGCGGTGAGATCGCCACGGCCCTGCTCGGCGGCCACATCCAGGTCGGCAGTACCGACATCTCCGACTCCATGCCGCACATCCAGAGCGGTGACATGCGCCTGCTCGCGGTGTTCTCGGACAAGCGTCTCGACGAACCGGAAATGAAGGACATCCCGACCGCTCGCGAGCAAGGCTACGACATCGTCTGGCCGGTGGTGCGCGGCTTCTACCTCGGGCCAAAAGTCAGCGACGAAGACTACGCCTGGTGGAAAGACTCGTTCGACAAACTGCTGGCTTCCGACGAGTTCGCCAAGCTGCGCGATCAGCGTGAGCTGTTCCCGTTCGCCATGACCGGCCCGGAACTGGACACCTACGTGAAGAAGCAGGTCGCCGACTACAAAGTGCTGGCCAAAGAGTTCGGCCTGATCCAGTGATCGTCTCTGTCTAGTGGCTGCGTCTCCTACGCGGGGACGCAGCACAGGAGCTCCCATGCTTATTCAACGCATTTTCGCCTCGGTGTTGCTGCTGGTGTGTGCCGGCCTGGCACTGATGGCGTGGCCGTACCAAGCGGCTTTTTCCTATGAACCCGTCGGCCCACGCGCCTTTCCGCTGCTGATGCTCGGCCTGATGGGGCTGGCGCTGCTGTACATGGTGGTTCGCCCGGCACCCATCAAACACAACCCGGATGAGCCGCCGCTGGATCGCGAAACCCTGACCAAGATCGGTCTGTGCGTGGTGTTGCTGCTGGTGTTTGCCGGCACCTTCGAACCCCTTGGCTTCATCGTGGCCAGCATCATTACCGGCGTACCGATGGCCCGTCTCTATGGCGGCCGCTGGCTGCCGAGCGTGGTCATCATCAGCCTGATGGCGGTTGGTCTCTATCTGCTGTTCGATCGCTTGATGGATGTTCCGCTGCCCCTCGGCCTGCTCAGCGTCCTGGAGAACTGATATGGATACCCTTGGCTATTTGGGTCAGGGCTTCGGCGTCGCGCTGAGCCCGTACAACCTGGTGACCGCCCTGTGCGGCACCCTGATCGGCACCGTCGTCGGCCTGTTGCCGGGCCTTGGTCCGATCAATGGCGTGGCGTTGCTGATTCCGATCGCGTTCGCGCTCGGCCTGCCGCCGGAGTCGGCGCTGATCCTGCTCGCGGCGGTGTATCTGGGCTGCGAATACGGTGGCCGGATCAGCTCGATCCTGCTGAACATTCCGGGCGAAGCCTCGACTGTAATGACCACCCTCGACGGCTACCCTATGGCCCGCAAAGGCATGGCCGGTGTGGCACTGTCGCTGTCGGCGTGGAGTTCGTTCATCGGCGCGTTCATCGCCACCTGCGGCATGGTCCTGTTTGCGCCGCTGCTGGCGAAATGGGCGATTGCCTTCGGACCGGCGGAATACTTCGTGTTGATGGTGTTCGCGATTGTCTGTCTCGGCGGCATGGCCGGTGATCGACCGTTGAAGACCTTTATTGCGGCGCTGATCGGCCTGTTCCTTTCCACCGTCGGCATCGACGCCAACAGTGGCGTGTACCGTTTCACCGGCGACAACATTCACCTGACCGACGGCATCCAGTTCGTCGTGCTGGTGCTGGGTCTGTTCTCGATCAGCGAAATCCTTCTGCTGCTGGAAAAGACCCACCACGGCCAGGAAGCGGTGAAAGCCACCGGCCGGATGATGTTCAACTTCAAGGAAGCGGCGTCGGTTTTCGTCGTCAACGTGCGCTGCGGCGTGCTCGGTTTCATCATGGGCGTGTTGCCCGGTGCCGGCGCGACGCTCGCCAGTGCCGTGGCCTACATGACCGAGAAGCGCATCGCTGGCACCAGCGGCAAATTCGGTGAAGGTGATCCCCGTGGTCTGGCCGCGCCAGAGACCGCAATCGGCGGCGCGGCGTGCGGCGCTCTCGTTCCGATGCTGACCCTCGGCGTTCCGGGTTCGGGCACCACTGCGGTGATGATCGGCGCGCTGTCGCTGTACAACATCACCCCGGGTCCACTGCTGTTCCAACAGCAACCGGACATCGTGTGGGGTCTGATCGCGTCGTTGTTCATCGCCAACGTGATGCTGGTGATCCTCAACATCCCGATGATCCGCGTATTCACCCGCATCCTCGCCGTGCCGAACTGGGCGCTGGTGCCGATCATCGCGATCATCACCGGGATCGGCGTTTACGCGGTGCACGCGACCACCTTCGATCTGTTCCTGATGATCGGTATCGGCATCTTCGGTTACATCCTGCGCAAGCTGGATTTCCCGCTGTCGCCACTGCTGCTGGGCTTCATCCTCGGTGGCTTGATGGAGCAGAACCTGCGTCGCGCGCTGTCGATCTCCAATGGCGCGCTGGAGATTCTCTGGTCGAGTCCGATCACCTTCGGTTGCTGGATCCTCACCGCGATCATGCTGCTGATGCCGCTGATTCGCATCTGGCGTAAACGTTCGGCGGCACGGCGCGTCATTGCCGATGTTTGATCGCTTGTCCCTGAAAGCCTGGTGGGGCACCCCGCTGGTCGGTCTGCTTGGCGGTTTCATCGCCAGCCAGATCGGCTGGCCGCTTCCGTGGATGGTCGGCTCGTTGCTGGCGATCATCCTGGTGCGCTGCCTGACGCCGTGGCAACTGGCGGAAATCCCTGGCGGGCGCAAGTGCGGTCAGTGGATCGTCGGCATCGGTATCGGCCTGCACTTCACCCCGTTGGTGATGGAACAGGTGCTCAGTCATTTCGGTTTGATCTTCTTCGGTGCGCTGGTCACCAGCCTGTCGGCGGTGGTCGGCGTATGGCTGATGCGCCGCACCGGCGAGGATCGCGCCACGGCGTTTTTCTCAAGCATGCCCGGTGGCTCCGGGGAGATGGTCAACCTCGGCGCTCGTAACGGTGCACTGCTCAGCCATGTCGCGGCCGGGCAGAGTCTGCGGGTGTTGGTGGTGGTGTTGTGCGTGCCGGCGGCGTTCAAGTATCTGCTCGGTGACGGCACGCCGATTTCTCATGCAGGCAGCGTCGATTGGCGCTGGCTGGCGATTCTGTTTCCGGCGGGCGCCCTGCTCGCCTGGCTCTGGCAGCATCTGCGCCAACCCAATCCATGGCTGTTCGGGCCGTTACTGGTCAGTGCGGCGGTCAGCATCACCTGGGATCTGCACATCGGTTTGCCCAATGGCGGCAGTCAGATCGGCCAATGGCTGATTGGCAGCGGTCTGGGCTGTCACTTCAATCGGCAGTTCTTCCGCCGCGCGCCGTCGTTCATGGGCCGGACGTTGATCGGCACGGCGCTGACCATGTTGATCGCGTCGCTGGCGGCGCTGGGCTTGAGTGCATTGACCCATCTGGATCTGCGCTCACTGACTCTGGGCATGATGCCGGGCGGGATTGCCGAAATGAGTCTGACGGCGGAGACCCTGCAATTGTCGGTGCCGCTGGTGACGGCGATGCAGGTGATGCGGCTGTTGTTTGTACTGTTTCTGGCGGAGCCGTTGTTCAAATACTGGAATCGTCATCCCGCCTAAGTCTGCGAGATCGGGTCGCTCTTTTCGCGAGCAGGCTCGCTCCCACAGGGGGGTTGTGGCTTGTACACAATTCCTGTGGGAGCGAGCCTGCTCGCGAAGGGGCCAAACCGGTCGACACATCAAATCGGTGGCAAGCGCCAGTCGATCGGCGTTTCGCCATTCTGTTCGAGAAACTTGTTGGTCCGGCTGAAATGCCCACAGCCCAAAAACCCGCGATACGCCGACAACGGCGACGGATGCACCGAGGTCAGCACCAGGTGCTTGGTCGCGTCGATCAGTTTCTGCTTGCTCTGCGCATGGGCGCCCCAAAGCATGAACACCAGATGCGGCTGCCGTTCGCTGACCACCTCAATGATGCGGTCGGTGAAGTGTTGCCAGCCCTTGTCCTTGTGCGCGTTGGCGTTGGCGCGCTCAACCGTCATGGTGGTGTTGAGCAGCAGCACGCCCTGTTCGGCCCAGCTCTGCAGGTAGCCGTGGTTGGGAATGTCGATATTGAGGTCGCGTTTCAGCTCTTTATAGATGTTGACCAGCGACGGCGGCGCCGGCACGCCCGGTTGCACCGAGAAGCACAGACCGTGGGCCTGGCCCGGGCCGTGGTAAGGGTCCTGGCCGAGGATCACCACTTTCACCTTGTCCAGCGGCGTCGAATTCAGCGCATTGAAAATCAGCGGTCCCGGCGGATAGATCTCCTTGCCGGCTGCCCGCTCCTGCTGCAGAAAGTTGCGCAACTCTGCCATGTAAGGCTGGTCGAACTCAGCACGCAGTGCCTCCTTCCAGCTCGGTTCGAGTTTGATACGGTCGTCAGCAGTCATGGTCATTTCCGGCAAAAACAATGGGGCGAACCCTAGGAAAGCCGACCACGCTTGTCAATTGATCTGACGCAGATCCGGCACTTTCCCCCATAGCGATCATACTGATCGCTCAAATTCCCGATCGAGGTCACGATGAATCTGCACTTCGAAGAACTTACCGGCACCGACGGCGCCCGCATCGGCATCGCCAGCCTGGATGCCGAAAAATCGTTGAACGCGCTGTCACTGTCGATGATCAACGCCCTCAGCGACAAATTGAACGCCTGGGCCAATGACCCGCAAATCGTCTGCGTGCTGCTGCGCGGCAACGGCAGCAAAGCCTTCTGCGCCGGCGGTGAGGTGCGCAGCCTGGTCGAAGCCTGCCGCGCTCACCCCGGCGAAGTCCCGCCGTTGGCCGCGCAGTTTTTCAGCGCGGAATATCGCCTCGATTACAGCCTGCATACCTATCCCAAGCCGCTGATCTGCTGGGGTCACGGTTATGTGCTCGGTGGCGGCATGGGTCTGCTGCAGGGCGCCAGCACGCGGATCGTCACGCCGAGCAGCCGTCTGGCGATGCCGGAAATCACTATTGGGCTGTATCCGGACGTCGGCGCCAGTTGGTTTCTCGCCCGATTGCCGGGCAAGCTCGGCTTGTTTCTCGGCCTGACCGGCGCGCACATCAACGGCCGTGATGCACTGGATCTGGATCTGGCCGACCGTTTCCTGCTCGACGAACAGCAACCGCAATTGATCGAAGGCTTGCTGCAATTGAACTGGCAGGAACAGACCGCCATGCAGCTCAACAGCCTGCTCAAGGCTCTGCAGCAGGAGGCACTTGAGCAAATGCCCGAAGCGCAGTGGCTGCCGCGTCGCCAGCTGATCGACGAACTGCTCGATGTCAGCGACGTCACCTGTGCGTGGAAAGCCATCAGTCTGCACCTCGACAGCAGCGATCCATTGATCGCCCGAGCGGCGAAAACCGTGACCGAGGGCTCGCCGCTGACCGCGCATCTGGTTTGGGAACAGATCAGCCGCGCGCGGCACATGTCGCTGGCCGAAGTATTCCAGATGGAATACACCCTGAGCCTCAATTGCTGCCGTCATCCGGAATTCAGCGAAGGCGTGCGTGCGCGGTTGATCGACAAGGATCAGAAGCCGCACTGGCACTGGCCGGATATCAGTAGCGTGCCGGATGCGGTGGTCGAGGCACACTTTCATAAAGTCTGGGAGGGACGGCATCCGTTGGCGGATCTGACCCAGTATTGAGGTGACGCGAGGCCCGCTATGGCGACTGAATTGCCATCGCGGGCCGGCTCAATCGGTCGTCTTGTCAGACATTCAGTTCGTAGAACTCAATGATTTCCCTCATGGCCCGCTGCGCTTCATCGTCGCCCTTTATCAAAATATCCTCGACATCCCTTAATGGCGGAAGCGGGTGCAGGCGCTCGGCAATCTGCGTCGCGCTGTAGTCTTGAGTCGCTGTTCCTTCGCTGACTCTTATGAAGCCAATAGCGCTTTCACCTTCGGCAAAGTGCCTGGAAACCCGGATTTTCGGTGCCATGCCGTAGTCGACCACGATCACCAGATCATCACGCTCACGGTGAAACTTCAGGTTGTCGATCGTCAGCCTGCGTTCGGAAAAATCGATCCCGTCCAGGCCGCCTCCGTTGTTGATGATTACGTCCCTGCCGAGGCCATCGTATCGGTAGATATCATTTCCAGCACCGCCGGTCAGCGTGTCATTGCCCGACCCACCCACCAGCAGATCATCACCGAGGCTGCCCGTGAGCACGTCATCCCCGTGCATGCCTCGGATCTCCCCCGCGCCGCTTATCGTGTCGTTGCCCCGACCGCCCACGAGTGGCAGCGCTCGTTCGTCTCGCAAGGAAGTTGAACGGATGGGATGGTTGACGATGACACCCGTATGAAAAGTCTCGGGCGCAGAGCCGAGCTGACTTGATTCCAGGAGCTGCTTCAAACTTGCGACCGACCCATCGGCGAACTTGACGAGTTCAATACCGGCCCCCTCAAGTTCACCGTTGTGGGGCAAGACGATGCGGACTTTTTGCGTCCCGCCCCATTGGATATCGAGTGTCGGATGAAGCATTTTCGCTTTCGGCGGGTTGCGGTAAGCCGCGCGATCCGGGTTGGGCTCCAGCTCGACATGAGTGGTCTCTATCAGCGCAGCACCCCAGCTCAATTGCAGTGCATCGCGCTGCGCGCCTGCTGGAAGGACGACCGTGTCCTGATCGGACATTCCGTACTCGTCTTTCCACTCCGCTGCGCCAACTTCTGCGCGGTGGAAAACAGGGTTCGGCACATCCGCAATCGTGGTGGTCGCTGCGGCGTACGCTTGCACGATGTAGGTGTCGGCGCCGTCTTCGCCGTAAAGCCAGTCATCCCCTGCCCCGCTGACCAGATAGTCGGCGCCCTCGGCGCCCAGCAAGGTATCGTCACCTGCACCTGCGGATAAAAACGCGCCCGGTGTTCTGTCGCCGACAGTGCCGTAGTCAAGTGGGGAGCCTGCATAAGCGACGATCAGATCATCACCCGCGCCGCCGTGGAAAACGTTTTCCACTTCGACGTTGACTCGCCCGCCGGCATCGTCGCCATGGACGATTTTGCGTTTGATCGTGTCAGTTGTGACATCCCTGCGAAACGCCTTGGGCACTGTTGCGCCCGAACTGAAGCTTGCCGCCGGATAGACGTACCAGCCTTCAAGCGCGCCGGATTCCTCTCGGTCCTCAACCAATACGTCGCCCGAATTGAATGAAAACCTGTTGGCCGAACCGGATCGATAATAGCGAGGCGCCTGAGCTGAGGAAGGCATTGCTCCCTCGGCTTTCACCGGTTTATGTTCGACACGGGTTGTGGTTGTCGACTGCCTTTCACTGACCACGGCGTGCGCTGAATCAACCTTCATCCATGGCGGCGTTTCAGACAGTGTCCCCGCTTCGACGCTGTCCTCGATCAGCTCGGTGTGAGTGGTGTAACCGGTGTCGCTGGTAGTGATATGGCTGCGAACCCAGACGCCTTGCTCATTCAATGTAAAACCTGTGGCGTGTCTGCGGGCGGAGCGTTTTGACTGGATTTGCGCGAGGAACTCATCGGTCCAGTTGACCGCTTGAACAGACGCCACCGGGCCTTGCGCCGCAGCGGTTACATCGTCTCGCTGAAACGGATCCTCAGCTTTGCTTTCAGTGGTTGCCGGGGCGGTGACAGGTTCTGGTACGGGTGATTCGGCCGTCTCTATCGGTGGCAGTGTTTTGCGCAGGACATCTGCGTAATCAAGTACCACGCCCTCGCTGAAATTGAATGTGGAATCCTTCCACCGCTCGTGATTCTTGATGAGTATCGCGTCGCCCGTGCCATTGGCCAGTCGCAACACCGTGCCGACGGTAACTTCGATAACGTCGGCCTTCAGGCTTTGCGCGCAAAACCCTGCACCGAACCTGATGATGTTGCGGCCGCCGGCATCGGTGAAGATATCCAGACCGTCGCCAGCGCCGAAATAGTAGATGTCAGCGCCATCCATGCCATCCAGCACGTCAGCACCGGGACCGCCATCGAACACGTTGTCGCCAGAATCGCCGCGAAGGTAGTCCGTCCCTTCCCCGCCCAGCAAGGTGTCGTTGCCAGCGCCTCCGAGCAGCGTGTCGTTGCCTGAGCCACCGTGCAGATAATCGGCATTCTGCTCGGCCTCAGCGCTGTTTTCGTAATCGCCGGCAAGGATGTCGTCACCCGCGCCGCCGTACAGCGTGTCGGCACCGAAACCACCCTGTAACGTATCGTTTCCTTCTCCGCCCTGAAGCACGTCGTTGTTGCTTCCGCCCGGTTGCAGGTCAGATACGTCGCCATCGAGGAAATCAGACCCTGCGCCACCCGTCAGCGTATCCGCGCCGCCCATGCCGCGCAGGGTGTCGTCCCCCGCACCGCCATCAAGAAAGTCGTTGCCGTGATAGCGAACCGGATGCTCAGGGCTGTCGCCAATCAGATCGTCATGGCCTTCGCCGCCGAAGAGCAAATCATCGCCAGCGCCGCCCCAGAGCGTGTCATCGCCGGAGCCACCGTCCAGCAGATCATCGCCAAAAAAATGCGCGGCATCGCCTTCGACCCCGTCCAGTACGCCGTCATCACCCTGCAAAATGTCGTTGCCAGGGCCGCCATACAAAGCGTCGCTGCCACCGTTACCGGCGAGTGAATCATCACCACTGCCGCCGTCCAGCACATCGTTGCCATGGTGTCTGCTGGGCAGGCCACCGCCCCAATCGAGGTTGTCACCAAGCATCACGTCGTTGCCGCTGCCACCGGCCAGGGTGTCGTTACCTTGATCGCCTTTGAGAAAATCGTCGTCAGCTCCGCCGTCAAGCAGGTCCTCCCCCCAGCCGCCGTCGATAAAGTCCTTGCCACCCTGACCGTACAGCACGTCGTCACCGCCCTCGGACGCACTGTTTATCGAGGCCTTTGAAAAGACCGTTCGGTGACTGGTCACACCGCCAGCAATAGTGACGGTAGCGTGTTTGACCGCCCAACCCTGCTCCAGCGCACCGGTGGTTTCGTCTCCGGATAACACATCGTCGCCAGCACCGCCGATCAAGGTATCCCGGTCATTGCCACCGAGCAGAACATCTCGGGATGCCGTACCGATAAGCAAATCGTCACCTTGTCCGCCGTCGAGCCAGTCTCCGCGACTTGCCTTGCCCTTGGCGTCACCGTCGGCCATAGCATTTTCGAGCGTCGTCTGCTTGTCGCCGAATAACCGATCGTCTCCAGCCTTGCCGAACAATCGATCAGAACCGCCCAGGCCGAGAATGACGTCGTCTGCGGCGGAACCGTAAAGTACGTCGGCCTTGTTGCGCTGTTTGACCTTGGGCAGCAGCACCACGTTGCCCAGCTCATCAAAGGAGGGCTGATCGCCGGGGACAGTGGGATCGGCGTCTTTGGCTTTCCAGTCGCCCTGAAGCGTCAGATCCGCAGCAGTGAGCGGCTGCCCCTCGTATTCAGGGAGGCGGATGCCAAGCATCCCGGGCTGGAAGTTTTTGATCACCACCAGATCGCCCTGGCAGTATTTGATGTTGAGGGTGTTTTCAACAAGCGCCAGGGTGATGGACCGATTCTCGGTAGACCAGATGTTGCTCAGAGGCGCGCGGCGTTTGAGTGCGGGAATCGGTGCGCCATTGATCCACAGCTGCCCATTGGCATTGGCATCAAGAATCTCGTCGAGGCCATCGCCGCTGGCGAATTCATAACGGTCGTTGCCTTCGCCCCCGATCAAAGAATCGTTCCCCTTTCCTCCGATCAGAACATCATCACCGGCCATCCCGTACAACACATCATTGCCGTCACCTCCGGTTAGCGAGTCATTGCCGCGACCACCTTCAATTACATCGTGACCGGCCATCCCATCGATGGAGTCATTGCCCTCGCCGCCATACAGATGATCGGCATTGGCGCCACCAGCGAAAGATCGCCCGCCGTCATCACCGAACATGGCCAACGAGTTCAGCACTCCGGTGGTCATCGGCGCCTGTTTGCCGGAGGCGAGATCGGAGTAGGAAAACTGCTGCAGCGAGTGTTCTCCAAACGAGCCTTGGGTTCGGGCAATCAAACGGGCGAGCATCTGCGCACGGTCCGCCAGCCACTGCGCGGTGATAAAGCCTTCGCCAGTTTGCGGATCGTAAAGCTCGAGGTTGCGGTCGGGATAACCGTCGGCTCGCTCTATGACGACTTCACTGAGTTGCTGCAAAGAGTTGCGCAACGCCAGACCGAGCGGCGTCGCCTCGCCTGCCAGTTTTGCCCATGCATTGGCATTGCCGAACTCGCCTATTGTCCGGGTGACGATGCTTTGCGACTGCTCTGGGGAGAATGCCGAGAAGAAGGCGTAAGCATTGCTGGCGAAGGTGTCGTTGGTGGTGGGTGTGGCAGCAGAATCGCCGTCGTGAGTGCGCTTGAACATGTCGAGAAATTCGTTCTGGCCGTAGCGCAAGATCAGCTCGACCACGGCGGCAACAGGCGTGCCTTTGACTACATGCTGAATCAGCGGATTCACACTGCCACTGGCCAGCGCGATGTTGATTTGCTCGGGTACGACCGATAGCAGACTTTGCAGTGGATTGACGCCGAAATTACTGATCGCCGCTCGCAGGCCGACGCTGTAGGCGTCGATGGCGAAGAGAATGTTTTTATAGTCGTCGAGCCGGTTGGGTTTTGCCTGAGTGGGTGGGCCGCCATCTTCCGCATCCGGGTCGCCCGCAGAGATCAGTCTCCACGTTTCATAGGGAGGTTTACCGCCCAACAGGCTGAATCCGACTGTTCCAGACCAACCGGAGTTACGTTTCACGGCGGTGTCGTCCTCCCCGCAAACCTCCTTGAACAGGGCCTCGCCAATCGCGCTGGCGTCGATTTCTGCGATCTGGCTGATTGACGGAACGGTCCAGGGTGCCAGTTGACCGGCAAGGGATCCGTTGATCAGGGTATTGATGAAGTTGACGGCAACCTGGTTGGATGAAAGCTGCATCAGGTCTTCACTGAAAATTGTATTCAGTCTCAGTTCACCCTGGCGGGAGGTGTAACCACGAATCAGGGCAGAGTAGGCACCGCTTCCACCGTTGGCATCAATGGCCACGGCAAGCCAGAGTCTGGCGCTTTTCAGCACTTCTCCGGCCTCTTTATCGGCAGTTACAACGTCAGAAACTTTTTCACCAATAATGTCGAATAGCTTTTGGTACAGGGGGGCGCAGCTTGCCCCTGCTATTTTCAGCGCATCGTACTGAATTTGTTTTGAGCTCAGCCTCATTCCTTTGCAAATATTAGCCGCGTTGAAAATCTCTGATTTTTCCATGTCGCTAAAAACATAACTCATTGTTACTTCCTTGTAATAACAGCCCGTGAAAGATAACCACTGAGATACTTGAGCATCTCAGGTGCTTCGCGTAATGACGCTAATCCGAGTTTTACGCCACCGTGCCCACCAGCGAAGTCGAAGTTATCCAGATTGATAGCGCAGAAGAAATTCAGTTTGCCGAAATCAAGATTTTCCAATTCAGTTCTGCTGAACCTTGCCAGTTTCTCGTCAGTCAGCTTTTCCTCCGAAGCCGGGCGAATCAAGCCGTCACAGTTGATCAACCGAGGGGTTCCATCTCGCCGCGGCCAGCCAGTAATGACGAACGTTCTAACCGAATCTTCATTCTTGAAATGCGGCGGAGGTGCATCGAGCCAAATCTCCAGCCCCGGATAATTCTTTAGTTTCACAATCAACTCATCCGGCCAGTTGACGTGCCGATAACCCCGCTCATGGGGTTCGGTGGTTTCTTTCCTGGTAAAAAGTCCGGCGTTCAATTTATAGAGCCGCCAACTTTTGGGGATCGACTCTGCGCGCTGATCCTGGTACCGGTGCAGCCCCGTCCCGGTCCACCAGAAAAGCCCCTTCAGAGCAATCGCCAGACACGCTTTCTTGTTGACCATTTCAGGCATGCCTACATAAAACTCAGGGACTAGCGTCTTATCTATATAGGCGCCGCCTAATATCGGCACTTGCCGCATGCTCGCCAGCTTGTTCTGGCAAGCTTTCTCGTTTGCCTGGTGAATAGCCGCCGACTCGGCAGTTTGTTCTTTGCGAATATAAAATTCCGCTACGCAGTAACAGACATAAAAGAACAATCCATACTTCAACAACCTTTTAAACCACTTGATCGCCTGCTTACGCGACTTCCTGGACATTTCAAACCTCCCGCTCAAACTGCGGAACGGTTGGTATGTCGCTATGCCCGGATATCGCGCTTGCAAAAACCTCAAAATATTGGCTCACGCCCGATTCCACACTGAACCGACCTGCCGTCAACTTCGCGGTGCTGGCAAGACCACCGTACTCACCTGCCGACTTCAAAACCTTGCTTACACTTCCGGCAATTTCTTGATGGTCAAAGAAATCCACCAATATGCCATTAGCCCCCTCGACAACGACTTCCCTTACCGGAGCCGTATCCGACGCAACAACCACACAACCGGACGCCATCGCCTCCAGTAACGACCAGGACAAGACAAACGGATACGTCAAATAGACATGAACTTTCGAACACTGCAGAACCGCTCGATAAGTCTGGTAAGGAAGTTTCCCTGTGAAATGCACTCTGGAGTGATCGAAACTGACCTCCGCCTCCATCCTGCTGCGCCAATCCGGGTACCCGACCGGCTTACTCCCATAACTGACACCGTCACCGCCAACCACGATGATCTGCGCATCTGGACACTCGGCCTGAATAAGCGGGATCGCTCGCATGAAACTGTGAAAGCCGCGATAAGGCTCAAGGTTTCTGGCGACATAGGTAACGATCGGCTGTCCGGCTTTGAGCTCGATTCCATTGGGCAGTCTGACTGCCCCGACTTTCGCCAGGTCAGTACTTTGAACCACACCTTCGTGAATGACCCGAATCGCCGACCGGTAAGCGGCCGGAAACAGGCTGCGCTGCCACTGCGTGGGCGCGATTGCGATATCGCATTGTTGAATATTCAACAGATGCAGCGAGTTGAGCACCCGCAGCCGTGACGACTCCCTTGCGGCTCGGCGGAATTCAGGGTCGAACCCGCAATCGGCGCCCTGCGCTCGATAGTAATACTCGCAATAGTGAATCAGCGGCGTATCGGCATAGACGTCCTTGGCAAACAGCGTCTCTCCCCACCCGGGATGAGCAAGAATCACGTCTGGCTGATAGCCCGAACGTTTCAGCCTGCCCAGAATTTCAAAAACCTTCTGCCCGTCGATCACCGCTTGTTCGTAGCGGATCAGATACGGGTGAATATTGCCGGGCGCTCGGCTGGTCGCTCGATATCGATGGGTGTTCACACCGGCGACGCCCGGTGCAGTGTCCCGACCTATCGCCATAACCTCATCACCGCGCTCCAGCGCTGCCAGCACCACATGACGGAACTGACCGGGAAAATTTTGGTGAATAACCAGAAGCTTCATAGCGCTGAACGTCCATTTTTCGCCGCTATCGAGCTGAGGATTGCTCGCCTCGTTCGGCATCCACGAACGCTAACAAACGCCACGAAATGAAACTGTAGGACGCTTCCGGGAATCTCCTAGGAGATGGCCAACGGAACAACTTTTCGCCGGGCAAAAAAAAGCGGCGCTTGATGCGCCGCTTGTTCATTGCAGAGATTTACCAGCGGTTGCCACGGCCGTTGTAGTCACGGCGACCGCTGTGACGATCATAGTTGCCGCGACCGCGGTGGTCATTATCCCAACCGCCGCGACGGTGGCCGTCCCAGCGTCCGCGATCATTGCCGTGCCAGCGCCGGCTTTCGTAGTAACGCGGGGCCGGTTGGTAGTGCCGTGGCGCCTGGTAATAACGCGGTTGCTGGTAGTAACGCGGCGCTGGCTGGTAGTAGCGCGGCTGGGTGTAATAGGTGCCGCCGCTGCGGTAATAGGAGCCGCCACCGCTGTAATAGGCCGGTGCGGGTGATGTGTAGACCTCTGACCTGTAGTAGCTGTCTCCATAGGAATAAGGAACGCATCCGCCAAGGGAAAAAAGCATCACGGCAAGCAGTACGATTCGGCGATACATGGCGGCCTCCTGGACCGCGGGTTGGCCACACCAGCGACGCTGGCAGGCGACCGTCAGCAATTGCGTGACTGTCGAAGAATCAGACAGCGGTTTCGGAATCTGGTGCGTTCCTGCAACAAGTTGAAACAAGTGATCATGAAATCTTGTTTATCCGCAAAACTAGCGACCCGTGGAGCGTAAACGCGCTGCATGACGGTGCAACCACGCACCACCACGATGCGCCGTCGCTCGCCCCGCTCACCTCGGCAATCCAGCAGATCCCCGCCGCAGAGGCCTCGGCGCGACTTGGCACGTCTCTCGCTTTAGCAAACCCGTGCAGGAGTCATCACAGGTTCGCGGCACCACAATTTGCAATGGCTGACTAGGGTTCCGGCTCGCAATCGCGAGTGGCTGGTCCGAGAGTTGGCGACCTCCAGTTGAGGTTACACGGCGGGACAAAAGCCCGGGAGACAAGCCACCGTTCGCGGTGCCGCGTTGCCTTCCTGTCCGCCCTCGATCAACTGGAGAATCCGCAATGATCCGACTACGTTTCCCCGCCCTGCTCGCCGCCGCCTTCGCCGCGCTCATCAGCACGCAATCTTCCGCCGCCCAGAAAGACCACTTCAGCGTGTGCTGGACGATCTACGCCGGCTGGATGCCATGGGAATACGCTGGCAGCCAGGGCATCGTCGACAAATGGGCGAAGAAATACGGGATCAAGATCGACGTCGTGCAGCTCAACGACTACGTCGAATCGATCAACCAGTACACCGCCGGCCAGTTCGACGGCTGCACCATGACCAACATGGATGCGCTGACCATTCCGGCTGCCGGTGGTGTCGACAGCACCGCGCTGATCGTCAGCGATTTCTCCAACGGCAACGACGGCATCGTGCTCAAAGGCGAAGGTAAAAAAGTCGCCGATCTGAAAGGCATGGACGTCAATCTGGTCGAGCTGTCGGTCTCCCATTACCTGCTGGCCCGCGCGCTGGACTCGGTGGACCTGACAGAGAAAGACCTGAAGGTGGTCAACACCTCCGACGCCGACATTGCCGCCGCGTTCAACACCAACGACGTCAACGCCGTGACCACCTGGAACCCGATGCTCTCGGATATCAAGGCCAAACCCGGCGTCACCGAAGTGTTCAATTCCAGCCAGATCCCCGGCGAGATCATGGACATGATGGTGGTCAACAGCGCCACCCTCAAAGACAATCCGGCACTGGGCAAAGCGCTGACCGGGGCGTGGTTCGAAGTGGTCGCTTTGATGAACGCGAAAAATGCCGCGAGCAAAGCTGCGCTGGAGCACATGGCCAAGGCCTCGGGAACTGATCTCGCCGGCTTCCAGGCGCAACTGGACACCACAAAACTGTTCGCCACGCCGAGCGAAGCGCTGAATTTCGCCACCAGCAAACAACTGCCGGACACCATGCGCAAGGTCGCCGAATTCTCCTTCGAGCATGGTCTGCTCGGCGAAGGCGCGAAGGACCCGAGCGCGGTCGGCATGTCCTTCGCCAACGGCGTGACCAGCGGCGACACCGCCAATCTCAAGCTGCGTTTCGATCCGACTTACATGCAGATGGCCGCCGACGCCAAGCTGTAAGCCACGGAGGATTTGGCCATGCGCCTGATCAATCGCCACCCCGATCGCCCGAGTCGCCTGTTGCTGGTGATCCTGCCGTTCGCGCTGGTGCTGTTCGCCTACTTCACAGGCTCGGCCGAGCGCCTGGCGGACAACCCCAACGACAAACTGCTGCCCAGCGCCGTGCAGATGAGCGACGCGGTAAAACGCCTGGCCTTCAACGCCGACAGCCGCACCGGTGAATACCTGTTGTGGCAAGACACCGCGGCAAGTCTGCGCCGCTTGGCCATCGGCCTCGGCATCGCGGCGCTGGCAGGTCTTTGCCTCGGTATTGCGGCGGGCACCCTGCCGCTGTTCGGCGCGCCGTTGTCGCCGCTGCTGACGGTGCTGTCGATGGTGCCGCCGCTGGCGATCCTGCCGATTCTGTTCATCGTCTTCGGGCTGGGCGAGTTGTCGAAAGTCATGCTGATCGTCATCGGCATCACCCCGGCGCTGGCCCGAGATCTGGAACAGCGTGCCCGCGACATTCCGGTCGAACTGCTGATCAAGGCGCAGACCCTCGGCGCCTCGACCTGGACGCTGATGCTGCGCGTGGTCTTGCCGCAGCTGTTGCCGCGCTTGCTGATCTCGCTGCGTTTGATGCTCGGTTCGGCATGGCTGTTCCTGATTGCCGCCGAAGCGATCGCCTCCACCGACGGCCTCGGCTACCGGATCTTTCTGGTGCGGCGCTACCTCGCCATGGATGTGATCCTGCCCTACGTGGTGTGGATCACCCTGCTCGCCTGGCTGATGGACTGGGGCTTGAAGCAGCTGACCCAGCGCGCTTTCCCTTGGTACGAGGGAGCAGCGAAATGAGCTTCATCACAGTTAAGAACGTCTGGCAGCAGTACGCCGATCAAGTGGTTCTGGAAGGCTTGAACCTGAGCGTCAACGAAGGCGAGTTCTGCACCCTGGTCGGCGCCTCCGGTTGCGGCAAATCGACCTTCCTGCGCCTGCTGCTCGGCCAGGAAAGCGCCAGTCGCGGGGAGATTCTGCTCGACGGCCAGCCCTTGGCCAGCGAACCGGATGCCAGCCGTGGCGTGGTCTTTCAGCGCTACTCGGTGTTCCCGCATCTGAGCGTGCTCGACAACGTCACCCTCGGTCTCGAATTGCCGCGCGCGCCCTTGCTTGGTCGGCTGTTCGGCAACGCCAAACGCGAGGCTCGCGAGCAGGCAGCAGCACTGCTGAGCAAAGTCGGCCTCGGCCATGCGCTGGACAAGTACCCGGCGCAGCTGTCCGGCGGCATGCAGCAACGCTTGGCCATCGCCCAGGCGCTGATCATGAAGCCGCGCGTGTTGCTGCTCGACGAGCCCTTCGGCGCACTCGACCCGGGCATTCGCAAAGACATGCACGCGCTGCTGCTGGAGCTGTGGCGCGAGACGCAACTGACGGTGTTCATGGTCACCCACGACCTGTCCGAAGGCTTCAGCCTCGGCACGCGTCTGCTGGTGTTCGACAAGGTGCGCCTCGACCCGCACGCCCCCGGCGCCTATGGCGCCCGCATCACTTACGACATCCCGTTGAACAGCGACCGCCGCGCCCAGCGCGCCGCCGTCGAGGCCCTGCCGCTGCCGCTGGCGGGCACCCTTCGCACTGCTTGAGAGGACTGCTGCAATGACTGATTCAATCCAACTTTTCCCACCCTTCGCTGAGGAAATGCTGCCGGGCGGCGGCCACCGTTCGTTCGTGCTCAAGCGCGGCCAATTGCTGCGCCTGACCGACCTGCGCGGTGGCGCCAATGTCAGCCTGACCTTGCTTAATGCCAATGAAAAAACCGAGCGGCTGAACCTGCCCGACAGCCTCAAATGCCAACACACCGCCAAGCTCACCGCCGGCCACTGCCTGTACTCGGACATGGGCCGCGTGCTCGCCGCGATCACCGCCGACACCTGCGGCTGGAGCGATAGCCTCGGCGGTGTGCTTTGCGCACAGGAAGTCGCCGAAAAGTACGGTCAGGGCCGCTACCAGGAATTGCGCAACGGCTTCTTTCGCAATGGCACCGACAACCTGCTGGTGGAACTCGGCAAGTGGGGCCTGGGCCTGTCCGACCTGCTGATGACCCTGAATCTGTTCAGCCGTGTGAACGTCGATGAGGCCGGGCGTTTCCACTTCGTCGAGGGCAATTCGAAGGCCGGTGACTACATCGAGTTGTACGCGCCGATGGACACCCTGGTGGTGCTCACCGCCCTGCAACATCCGATGGACCCGTCACCCGAATACGCCCCGAAACCTCTGAAGCTGAGCTGGATGAACGCCGACGCCAGCGTCGCCGAACACTGCCGCACTTCGCGCCCGGAAAACGAGCGCGGCTTTATCAACACCGACCGTTTGTTCGCCTGAGGATCGCTGCCATGTCACTCGCAATCGCCACTTCGCACAAGCAAGCCGACAGCGCGATCTACCGCGCGACCATTCCCGCCGGCGAGCCCTGGCTGATGGAGGTCAAGGCCGGGCAGACCCTGCGCATCCTCGATCTGGAAGGCAATCAGGCAGTCGACACTTTGTTCTACAGCCTCGCCAACCCGAAGGAACGCTACGACGTGCAACGCACCTTGCGCCGGCAGAACAGCGTCTACCTGAGCACCGGCAGCGTGCTGTATTCCAACCTCGGCCAGCCGATGCTGACCATCGTTGCCGACACCTGCGGGCGCCACGACACCCTCGGCGGCGCCTGCGCGCAAGAGAGCAACACCGTGCGCTACGCCCTGGAAAAACGCTACATGCACAGCTGCCGCGACAACTACCTGCGCGCCTGCGCCCACGACGGCCGATTGAGCAAGAGCGACATCGGGCCGAACATCAATTTCTTCATGAACGTGCCAGTGACGGCGGACGGCGGGCTGACTTTCGAGGACGGTATTTCGGCGCCGGGCAAGTATGTCGACTTGCGCGCCGAGATGGACGTGATCGTGCTGATTTCCAACTGCCCGCAGTTGAACAACCCGTGCAATGCCTACAACCCGACCCCGGCGGAGTTGCTGGTATGGAACTGACCATCAGCCGTTTACGCCGTTGGCTTTTTGCCCTGTGCCAGGCGCGTTCCGGGCAGTGCCTGAAACCTTCAAGGCACTGATAGTCCTGTGGGAGCTGGCTTGCCAGCGATTGCGGTGTTTCAGTCACCAACAATGTTGGATGTGCCGACCTCATCGCTGGCAAGCCAGCTCCCACAGGAGTTTGTGGTGGGTTTGAGTGAAGTGTGTTTTTTCCATCCGGGACGGCCCGGATGTCTGTCGAAAAACAGCGGGACGGCCCGCTCCCCCTTCAGGGGTTATGCCATGTTCGAAAAAATCCTGATCGCCAACCGTGGCGCGATTGCCTGTCGCATCCTGCGCACGATCAACGTGCTGAAGGCCCAAGGCGTCGCCGTGTATTCAGAAGCCGATGCTGCCAGCCTGCATATTTCCCAGGCCGCTGAAGCGTACAGCCTCGGCGAAGGCGCGGCGTCGGCGACGTATCTGGCGGTCGACAAAATCCTCGCTATCGCCAA
Organism: Pseudomonas sp. FP1762; assembly: GCF_030687105.1. NCBI lineage: Bacteria > Pseudomonadati > Pseudomonadota > Gammaproteobacteria > Pseudomonadales > Pseudomonadaceae > Pseudomonas > Pseudomonas sp. FP1762. The sequence goes on along the minus strand of NZ_CP117458.1, from coordinate 1,465,290 downwards.
ACAAAGCGGCGCCACCGCCATTCATCCTGGCTACGGTTTTCTCTCCGAGAACGCAGCGTTCGCCGAAGCCTGCGAAGCGCAGGGCATCGCCTTCATCGGCCCGACGCCGGAGCAATTGCGGGTGTTCGGCCTCAAGCACACTGCTCGCGCATTGGCCAGACAGCACGGCGTACCGATGCTCGAAGGCACCGACCTGCTCGACAGCCTCGATTGCGCGCTGAGTGCCGCCGAACAGGTCGGCTACCCGGTGATGCTGAAAAGCACCGCTGGCGGTGGTGGCATCGGCATGCGCGTGTGCCGCAGCGCCAGTGAATTGAGCGAATCATTCGAAGCGGTGAAACGCCTCGGTCAGAACAACTTCAGCGACGCCGGGGTGTTCATCGAGAAGTACATCGAACGCGCGCGGCATCTGGAAGTGCAGGTGTTCGGCGACGGCTGCGGTGAAGTCATCGCTCTCGGTGTGCGCGACTGTTCGGTGCAGCGGCGCAACCAGAAAGTCCTCGAAGAAACCCCGGCGCCAAACCTGCCAGAAGGCATGGCCGATGAGCTGTGCGCGGCAGCGATCAAACTGGCGCAAGCGGTGAATTACCGCAGCGCCGGCACCGTCGAATTCGTCTTCGACAGCGAGGGCCAGCGCTTCTATTTTCTCGAAGTGAACACGCGGTTGCAGGTCGAGCACGGCGTCACCGAACAGGTGTGGGACGTAGATCTGGTGCGCTGGATGATCGAGTTGGCCGCCGGTGATCTGCCGCCGCTGAACGAGTTGTATCAAGGCCTGGAACCGCAGGGCCATGCGATTCAGGCACGTCTGTACGCGGAAGATCCGGGGCGTGATTTTCAGCCAAGCCCGGGCCTGCTGACCGCTGTGCAGTTTCCGCCAGCCAACGGCGTTGAGTTGCGCATCGACACCTGGGTCGAGGCCGGCGTGGAAATCCCGCCGTATTTCGACCCGATGATCGCCAAGCTCATCGCGTGGGCGCCGAGCCGCGAACAGGCTCGCGCCGAACTCCATCAGGCACTGGGCGATAGCCTGCTGTATGGCGTGGAAACCAACCGCGATTACCTGCGGCAGATTCTCCTCGATACTCCATTCGCCAGCGGCCAGCCGTGGACCCGTTGCCTGGAAAATCTGCTCTATCACGCCAACACCTTCGAAGTGCTCAGCGCCGGCACGCAGACCAGCGTGCAGGACTATCCCGGACGCCTCGGTTACTGGGCCGTCGGCGTGCCACCCTCGGGGCCGATGGACAGCCGAGCGCTGCGTCTGGGCAATCGCCTGCTCGGCAATGAACAAGGCGCCGCCGCACTGGAAATCACCATGAGCGGGCCGATCCTGCGCTTCAATTGTGACGCGGTGGTCGCGGTGACCGGCGCGCCGATTGCCTTGACCCTTGACGCTGAACCGGTGCCGATGAACACCGCGCTGCTGATCCCGGCCGGCGCGACATTGCAACTGGGCAGCATCAGCGGCGCCGGCGCGCGCAGTTATCTGTGCCTGCGCGGCGGCGTGCAGGTGCCGGATTATCTGGGCAGCAAAAGTACCTTCACTCTCGGCCAGTTCGGCGGGCACGGCGGACGGGCGTTAAGGGCCGGTGACGTGTTGCATGTGCCGGCATTGGCCGACCACAGCGCCGGCCAGCAACTGGCCGAGCAGCACATCACCACGCTGCCGAGCGTGCGCCAGATCCGGGTGATCTACGGTCCGCACGGCGCACCGGAATACTTCAGCGAAAACTACATCGCCACGTTCTTCGCGACCCAGTGGGAAGTGCACTTCAACTCCAGCCGCACCGGCGTGCGCCTGATCGGGCCGAAGCCTGAGTGGGTGCGTGAGGATGGCGGTGAAGCGGGTCTGCACCCGTCGAACATCCATGACAATCCGTATGCGATTGGTGCGGTGGACTTCACTGGCGACATGCCGGTGATTCTCGGCCCGGATGGCCCGAGCCTGGGTGGGTTTGTCTGCCCGGTGACGGTGATTGAGGCGGACCTGTGGCAGCTGGGGCAGCTCAAGGCCGGCGATAAAATTCAGTTCATCCCCGTCGACCTCGGCACCGCCCGCGATCTCGCCCTGAAATGGGATGCCCCCTGTGGGAGCTGGCTTGCCAGCGATGGTGCCCGATCTGACACCGCATCAACTTCATCGCTGGCAAGCCAGCTCCCACTAGCGATTGTGTCGCCTGTGGTTCTTGAGTTGGGTCAGGGGGATCGCCGGCTTGTCGGGCGGGTTTCTGGCGACACTCATTTACTGCTGGAGATCGGCGCGCCGGAGCTTGATCTGGTCCTGCGCTTTCGCGCCCACGCGCTGATGCAGGCGCTGGAAAGCCAAGCCCTGCATGGGGTGATCGACCTCACCCCGGGCATTCGCTCGCTGCAAGTGCACTACCAGCCCGAGCAACTGCCGCTGGCCGATCTGCTCGGCATCATCGCTGGCGAATGGGACGCGGTGTGCGCCGCCAAGGACTTGCAGGTGCCTTCGCGCATCGTGCACTTGCCGCTGTCGTGGGACGACCCGGCCTGTCAGTTGGCGATCGAGAAATACATGACCACCGTGCGCAAGGACGCGCCGTGGTGCCCGAGCAATCTGGAGTTCATCCGGCGCATCAACGACCTGCCGAATCTCGACGAAGTGCAGCGCACGGTGTTCGATGCGAGCTATCTGGTGATGGGCCTTGGCGACGTCTATCTCGGCGCGCCGGTGGCCACGCCGCTCGACCCGCGTCATCGTCTGGTGACCACCAAGTACAACCCGGCACGTACCTGGACGGCCGAAAATTCGGTCGGCATCGGCGGGGCCTACATGTGTGTGTACGGCATGGAAGGCCCGGGCGGCTATCAGTTTGTCGGGCGCACCCTGCAGATGTGGAATCGCTATCGCGAAGTCGCCGCGTTCGACGGCAAACCGTGGCTGCTGCGCTTCTTCGATCAGATCCGTTTCTACCCGGTCAGCGCTGAAGAACTGCTGCGCATTCGCCGCGATTTCCCCCTTGGGCGCTTTGATCTGAACATTGAACACAGCCAACTCAACCTCGCCGACTATCAGGCATTTCTCAGTCAGCAAGCCGAGGGCATCAGCGCCTTCCGTGCGCAGCAACAGGGCGCGTTCAAAGCCGAACGCGAGCGCTGGATCGCCAGCGGCCAGGCGCATTTCGACAGCGAAGAAGCCGTGCCTGACGCCAGCGAAGAAGCACCACTGGAAAACGGTGAACACAGCGTCGACAGCCACATCGCCGGCAATCTCTGGCAGGTGCAGGTCGAGGCCGGCCAGCGTGTCGCGGCGGGCGATGTGCTGGTGATTCTCGAGTCGATGAAGATGGAAATCCCTGTGCTCGCGCCGCTGGCCGGTGTGGTGCGCGAGATCCGCGTGCAACCCGGTTCGGCGGTGCGCGCCGGACAAAGGGTGGTGGTGCTGGAACTCGACTGAAGCCATTTTTTATAAGGATCAACCGATGAATCTGCAACTCGATGCACTGCGCCAGGCCTATCGCAATGGCGACACCACACCGCGCCAACTGCTGCTGCAATTGCGCGAAAAAGCGGCCGCGCTGAATTCCGACTATCACCTGTTCATTCACTTGCTCAGCGTCGATGAACTGGAGCCGTACCTCGCCGCCCTCGACGGTCGTGACCTCGACAGTCTGCCGCTGTATGGCGTGCCATTCGCGATCAAGGACAACATCGATCTGGCCGGCATTCCCACCACAGCCGCGTGCCCGGCGTTTGCCTATGTGCCGCAGCAGTCGGCGACCATCGTCGAGCAACTGTTGGCGCTGGGGGCGATCCCGCTGGGCAAGACCAATCTCGATCAGTTCGCCACCGGCCTCAATGGCAGCCGCTCGCCTTATGGTGCGTGCCCGAACAGCGTGCTGGCGGAGTATCCGTCCGGCGGTTCCAGTGCGGGTTCATCGCTGGCGGTAGCGCTGGGTGTGGCGAGTTTTGCCTTGGGCACTGACACCGCCGGTTCCGGGCGAGTGCCGGCGGCGCTGAATAATGTGGTGGGATTGAAGGCGAGCAAAGGCCTGATTTCCACCGCTGGCGTGCTGCCGGCGTGCCGCACGCTGGACTGTGTAACCACCTTCACCGCGACCGCCCGTGAGGCCAGTCAGTTGCTGGCGTTGACGGCCAGACACGATCCTCGCGATGAATACAGCCGAGGCAATCCGGCATGGAACGACGGCTCGGCATTTGGCGCGCCACGGCCGTTTCGCTTCGGCGTGCCACGGGCACAGGACCTTGAATTTTTCGGCTGCAACGAGGGGCCACAGTTGTTCGCAGCCGCCATCGAACGGCTCAAGGCCTTGGGTGGCGAAGCCGTCGAGCTGGACCTGTCACCGTTTCTGGAAGCAGCGCGGTTGCTTTACGACGGGCCATGGGTGGCCGAGCGCTACAGCGTCGCCGGTGAGCTGATGGAGCAGAATCCCGAAGCGGTGCTGCCAGTGATCCGTGCGGTGCTGGCCAGGGCTCCGGCAGTGACTGGCGTGCAGACCTTCCGCGCGCAATATCGATTGCAGGCGCTGAAGGCCCTGTGCGACGAAGCCCTGGAAAATCTCGACTGCGTGCTGACACCGACCATCGGCCGTCCAGTGACCCTGGCCGAACTTGAGGCGGAACCGGTGCTGCGCAATTCCGAACTTGGCTATTACACCAACTTCATGAACCTGCTCGACTACGCCGCCGTCGCCGTGCCGACCGCGTTCATGAGCAACGGTTTGCCGTGGGGCGTGACGTTGTTCGGGCGGGTGTTTACCGATCAGTATCTGTTGAGCGTGGCCGATGCCTTGCAACGCCAGCAGGACAGTGCCCTGCCAGCTCCGGCGAACCCTGCGCGCAATGACCGCGCTCGATTGGTGGTATGCGGCGCGCACCTGCAAGGGCTGGCGTTGAATTGGCAACTGACCCAGCGTGGCGGGCGCTTGCTGGAAACCACGTTCAGTTCGCCGGACTATCGACTGCACGCCCTCGCCGGCGGCCCGCCATTGCGTCCGGGGATGGTGCGGGTCAAGGACGGCGGCGTGGCGATTGCCGTGGAGGTCTGGGAATTGCCGAGCAGCGAGCTGGGCTCGTTTCTCACCGGAATTCCGGCGCCGCTCGGGTTGGGCAAGGTGCAACTGGCGGATGGGCGCTGGGAGAGCGGGTTTATCTGCGAGCCGTATGGCCTGGAGGGTGCGGTGGATATCAGTCATTTGGGGGGATGGCGGGCATACCTCAAAACCCTGGCCTGAATCTGTCGCCCTGTGGGAGCGAGCCTGCTCGCGAATGCGGTATGTCATTCAACATTGATGTGGCTGACCCACCGCTTTCGCGAGCAGGCTCGCTCCCACAGGTTCTGGCGCACCACCCCCGAATAAAGGAACGACCATTCACGCCGCACAGGGAGCAGTTATTTGCGCGCAGTGCCACTAGAATGCATCCCATCGGGCCATTGCCAACGGATCTGCCATGCCGCTTCGTTCTCCCTTGTACTCGCAACGTTCACTGGTGCTCACGTTGGTCGCCCTGCTCGGCGCCGGGTTTCTCGCCACCTCGCTGTTGAGCTATTTCGCTTCCCGCGAGTCGATCCGCGACAACATCGTCAACACCGAACTGCCACTGACCTCCGATACGGTCTATTCGGAAATCCAGAAAGACCTGGTCCGGCCGATCCTGATTTCCTCGATGATGTCCCGCGACACGTTCATGCGCGACTGGGTGGTCAATGGCGAGCAGAATCCCGAGCAGATGACCCGCTATCTCGACGAGGTCATGACCCATTACGGCGCCTACACGGCGTTCTTCGTTTCCAATGCCACGCTCACCTACTACCACGCCAAAGGCGTGCTCAAGCAGGTCAAAGTCGATGAGCCGCGCGACACCTGGTACTTCCGCGTGCGCGACATGCAGGACCCGTACGAGATCAACGTCGACCCGGATCTGGCCAACAAGGACAACCTGACGTTCTTCATCAACTACAAGGTCTACGACTACCACAACCGCTTCATCGGCGCGGCGGGCGTGGGCCTGACCGTGGACGCGGTGATCAAGCTGATCGACAAGTATCAACAGCGCTATCAACGCAGCGTGTACTTCGTCGACACCTTCGGCCGCCTCGTATTGACCGGTGCCGAGGGTGGTCCGGAAGACGCGCACATCGGCCAGAGTCTTGGCGAACTGGAGAGCATGAAAGGTCTGGTCAGCCAGTTGCCCAAGCCGCACAGCGGCAGCTACGAATACTCCACCCACGGCCAGGGACATTTTCTCAACGTGCGGTTTATCCCCGAGTTGAACTGGTACCTGTTCGTCGATAAACGCGAAGACGGCGCGCTGAGCGAGATCCGCCAGTCGCTGTATCTCAATCTGCTGATCTGCCTGCTGGTGACGTTGATCGTGCTGGCCTTGCTCAATCGAGTGATCAAACGCTTCCAGGCGAAGATCCAGGCGCACGCCACCCTCGACAGTCTCACCGAACTGCCGAATCGACGCGGCTTCGACATCCTCGCTGCGCAAGCGCTGCACGAGGCCCAACGGGAAACCAAGCCGCTGACCGCGTTGCTGCTCGACCTCGACCACTTCAAAGCCTTGAACGACACCTACGGGCACATGGCTGGCGATCAGGTGTTGATCGGTTTCGCCCGCGACCTGCAAAGTTGCCTGCGTCACGCCGATATCGTCTGCCGCTGGGGCGGTGAAGAGTTCATCGTTCTGTTGAAAGACACCGACGGCGAGACCGGGCAGAAAATCGCCGAGAAGATCCGCCAGCACGTCGAGCAACACGAATATGCCTACGATGGCCACAGCCTGCATCTGACCGTGAGCATCGGCGCCACCACCGTGCAACGCGATGACACCTTGCACACCCTGCTGTCGCGGGCCGATCATGCGATGTACCGCGCCAAGCAAACCGGGCGCAACCGCACCTGCATGGAAATGCCGCACTCGACCTATGCCTGATAACGACGTCAAACCCGACCACTGCCCGGCCTGCGGTGCGCGCAACGATTGCAGCCTCGCCGACCCGCGCACCGCCGACCGCGAATGCTGGTGCTACGGCGTGACCATCGACCCGGCGGTGCTCGAAGCATTGCCGGCCGAGCTGCGCAATCAAGCCTGCCTGTGCCCGCGTTGCGCCCAGGTCGAAGCGCAGTTGCAAGCAGACCGGCGGCCGATCCCGTAAGATGCGCGGCCCTTTGTCCGTTGAATTCTGACCATGCGCGTCGACCGCTTCCTCAGCAATCTGCCCCGCTACAACCGTCAGCAGGTGCGCCTGTTGCTGGTGGAAAAGCGCGTGCGGATTGACGGAAAAGTCGTCAGCGACCCGCACAGTGACGTACTGGAATTCAGCCGGGTCGAAGTTGACGATGAGGTGCTGCAAAGCGGCAAACCGGCGCGCTATTTCATGCTGCACAAACCGCCGGGCTGCGTCAGCGCCACCCGCGATCCGCAGCATGCGACCGTGCTCGACCTGCTCGATGAACCGCACAAGGACGACCTGCACATCGCCGGACGTCTGGATTTCAACACCACCGGGCTGATGCTGATCACCAATGACGGCGCCTGGTCGCGGCGCCTGACGCAGCCGCAAACCAAACTGGCGAAGGTCTATTACGTCGAAACCGAACAGGACATCGACCCGAGCTACGCGCTGAAATTTGCCGAGGGCATCTACTTCGCTTTCGAAGATCTGACCACGCAACCGGCACAGCTTGAGCTGCTCGGCCCACGCTCGGCACGGCTGAGCATCGTTGAAGGCCGCTACCATCAGGTCAAGCGCATGTTTGGGTTCTTCAACAACAAAGTCCTGCGCCTGCACCGCGAATCCATGGGCGAACTGACCCTCGATCACGCGCTAAAACCGGGCGAGTACCGCGCTTTGCGCACCGAAGAGATTCATTTGTTCTAAGCCGGCGACCGCTCAGCCGAAGTTGTCGAACAATTCGCCGACGGCACTTGCGTGATCCTGAGTCCCCTGCTTGAATCAGGACGTCGGCCGAAATGTGACCGATGAGTCACCACATACTTCCAAGAAACTTTTTGTCGGTCGTCTGCCCTCAAGGGCTGCGCCTCAGCCGGCAATCTGCCCGCCAATAACAACACCCGTCGACCTGCCGTACCGGATCGACATGGGCCAGCAAATTTCAGGCGTATGCCTACCTGTCACAAAGCTCGTGCAATCTCGATTGCGCGCATACCCGCTTGCTTGCCAGGAGTCTTATGACATGAGGCCAGAAATCGCTGTGCTGGATATACAGGGTCAGTATCGGGTTTACACGGAGTTCTATCGCGCAGACGCCGCAGAAAAGACCATCATTCTGGTCAACGGCTCGATGGCCACGACTGCGTCGTTTGCACAGACCGTGAAAAACCTGCACCCGCAATTCAACGTGGTCTGCTACGACCAGCCCTACGCGGGTCGGTCAAAAGCCCACAACCGGCATGAGAAACATCTGACGAAGGAAGTCGAAGGGCAGATTCTGCTGGAGCTGATCGACCACTTCGCCGCCGAACACGTGCTGTCGTTCTCCTGGGGCGGCGCCGCCACTCTGGTCGCCCTCGCCCAGCAGCCCCGGCGCATCGAAAAAGCCGTGATCAGCTCGTTCTCCCCGGTGATCAATGCGCACATGCTCGATTACCTTGAGCGCGGCGTCGATTACCTCGGCAGCCGCGACGGCGATCGGGTCGGCCATCTGGTCAACAACACCATCGGCAAACACCTGCCGTCGCTGTTCAAGCGTTTCAACTATCGCCACGTCAGCAGTCTCGCCGAGCATGAATACGGACAGATGCATTTTCATATCAACGACGTGCTGCACAGCGATCGCCAGTGCTATCTGAATGCGGCGAAAAAGATCAACGTGCCAGTGCTGTTTCTCAACGGCGAATGGGACGAATACACCGCCGCCGAGGATGCGCGACTGTTCGGCAACCACGTTGCCCACAGCAGCTTCACCACCCTGCAAGCCACCGGACACTTTCTCGACATGGAGCACAAGGCCGCCTGCCGCGACAGCCAGAACGCCCTGCTCGGCTTTCTGAAACCTGCGCCGCAAGCCAGCCGAACGCGCTACTCGTTTGTGCAGGATCAACATGCTTTGGCCATTTGAAACAGCGTCATCGCGGGGAAGGCTGCAAGCTTGAAGTGCCTGTTGCACCGGCGCAGCCCTTGCTCGCGATCGACCGTTTTCTGCGTGGCAAAGCCCTCGCAGAGAAAAGAAAACTTCAAATCCGTGGCCGAGTCTGGTACAAAGTCAGCCGCTCTGAGCGGGTATAGTTTAGTGGTAGAACGAAAGCTTCCCAAGCTTTAGATGAGGGTTCGATTCCCTCTACCCGCTCCACCGAATATTGATCTCGCGTTGTGTTGTCCGACGGGGGATGCAGAAATGAAAAACCGGCCTTGATGGCCGGTTTTTTTGTGTCTGGAAGTTGAAGCGTGCTGGCGGTGAAGACTTCCGGAAAATTGCTGAGCCCCTCCTCCCCGGATTACTTCTCGAAATCCTGATGCAGCCTCGCCAGTACATTGAAGATCGGCTCCCCGGCTTTGTGCGGGACATTCAATCGAGTGAATACTTTCTTCCAGTCGGCGAGCGCTGCGAGAGTCTGCTCGATGTATTCCTCGGCCTTGAGGTATTTGTAATCCTTGCAGATCTCCATGATTCGCTTGCGCGTAGGCGTGCCGGGAGTGCGGCCACCGAAGTCAGTGGTGTGCTCGCCCATGGCGTTTGCGAAAGTCAGGTCGTATGCCGGGGACAGCGTCCAGGTTTCTTTCTCGCCTTTTTTTTCAGGATTGTGGCAGAGAAAGGCAAAGTTCTTCGCATGGTCGTCATGGTTGTGAGACAGCGCATTGAAGATCATTAACCTGGCCATCTTTTCCACTTCGACGGAGCTTCTGGTCAACACCTGAGTGAGCTTGAGCAGGTTCGGGTAGTCGATGGATGACAATGCGCGGTAGTCCGCGTACATGAGCGCCGAGACGGTCATCATGTGAATCTTGCGCTCGCCGTCGCGGTCGAAGCGCTTGGTTGCGAAGAAACGCTCAACCTCGCCGCCAGGCATCTGCACATCCAGAAGATCCGATTCAGCCATGGTCACTCCGGCGGCACGAGCCATCTCGGCATAGGCGAGTTCAATGCCGCCGGTTTCAATCGGTTCGTACAATGCCCTGAACTTCACGATCCAATGTGCATAGCCCTCGGGCAGGGCATCAAAGGCCGAAATTGCGTGTTTTTTGTCGGCAGACAGCGCCACGATTGCCTTCGGTCGTGCGCCCCCCGGTGAGCCACCGGCCAGTCGCAATTTGGTAAGCACAGCAGGGGTCTCACCCTCTTGAACTTCGATTGAAGCTTCGTAGAGTTGGCAAATATCCAAAGGGCCTGTGAGCTCTGTTTTTTCCGCCTTCGGCTGATATTCAAACGCCCCCATACTGCGCTCGCCCATATAAGCAAGGCGATCAAGCGCTGTGAGGGTAAGGTGGGTGCCGTCACCGAAGGTGCTGTCGAAATATCGATCCATCAGCAGCATGCCCCAGCCGTCAGGCAGTGAATCGGCGAACGGTCCGTGTAGCCCTTCGAAGAGGCTGGTGTTCCTGGCCAACTGGGGCTTTTCGTCCCAAGCCATTGTCAGCGGCGAAAGATTGTAGCCAGTGGCAAGCCAACCCGGATCGTAAGCGAAGTAAATCCCCCGGCCCGCGACTCTGACCAGCTCACCAACCTTGGCGCCCTCTTTCAAAACATCCAGCGCTTCTGTGTGTTTGAAAGGCTTGATCATCAGCGCATCCCTCTCTTGCGCCTGGCATTCTTCAGCTCATCCAGCGAGCTCGGTTGCTCTGGTTTGAACAGCCTGGTCACAGCGTTGAGTTCATCAAGCGCAGTGGCTATCAGGATCAAAGCCTCCAACGTCACGAGGCCGGTCGCTTCGAATCGCTTGATGGTGGATTCGGAAACCCCCGCCTTTTCTGCGAGCGTCTTGCGGGAAAGGTTTTTGGAGAGCCGCAGGATTTTGGCGTTTTCTCCGACATTTCTAGCGATCTCAGCCGGCGAGTGAAGCAAATGCATGAATGACATGGCAAACCCTTCCAATTCTTAAGGATCTTAATAGAGCCATTGTAGCCATCTAACCTCCTTTAAGGATCAGATATGACCATTTTTGAAAAATTTCACTAATTTCGTGGAGCAATAGAGATCTTCTGATTGCTACACAGCTGACATTGAGGATTACGCGGTTGGGTCACGCGTGGCCGCTTTTGTCACCGCGAATCTGACTCTCCGCAATGCAGTCATATTTGGCAACGTAATGATGAACACAGCGTTTGTTGTGCCGTTCAAGATCGCCGCTCATGTGGTTACCAAAGCGGACATCATTTATGGACATCAAACCCATTCGGAGCACTGAAGACTTGTCCGCAGCATTGCTGCGTATCGAGCAGATTTGGGGCGCTGAGATGAACTCGCCGGAAGGCGATGAATTGGAAATTCTCGCTCGGCGGGTGGGCGAGTATGAGGAGCAGCAATTCCCGATTCCCCCTTCCGAGCCCTTTCAAGAGGACAAACCTGGTATTGATCAGCGGTTTTGACGCTGCACTAGCCGAAAAACCGGTCGCAACGACCGGTTACTTTTTACTCGGAAATCAACGCCGGCTAACCCACCGGCACCACATTATCCAACACCTGATTCACCGCCAGCTCGCCCAGCATGACGACCTGGGCGATGCCGAGCAGGGTTTGCGCTGGCTGCCGTCGAGCAAGGCGGCGAAGTCGCCGAGCATGACGCTGGCCGAGCCGAGGGATTCGCTGGCGTTGACCAATAGCGACTCGGTGTCGGTGCCTGGATTGACCATGAACATGCTGCTGGCCTGGTATGGCGGTGAGCTGGTTTGCGGCGGGATGAGATAGTGGTCGAGAGCGCGTTCGGCGGCTTCGTGGAGTTTTTTCGAATCGAGGGACTCGTACGGAGAGGCCGGATCGGTTTCCGGCGGATTTGGCGTTACTTTGAACACGGGGCGGTACCTTTCATTTGAGCCGCATCCACCACGCTACTAAACGGGAGGGTGGCGGCTGTACGCAAGTTAGTAGACCGGACCCATCCCCCATCCGGCGCACCCGAAGGCGCCATGCGCACAGCCACCATAAAATACAGGCACGCGCCTGATTCAACGGAACTCGTGCAACCGTTACGAGGAGGACATTACCGGGCTACTAAACCCGATCACTGGAAATCAGTGACGCGAACCAAGTTACCGACCGCCCTCCAGGCGCACAAGCCGGCGGATTCTGGCGTACCGGTAGGCAGCGGCGCAAGGATTTGTAGGCATCGGGACGCAACGTGATTCAACTTTAAACAGCCATAGCGCACCACGTGTAAAAGCCTGGAAAACAGAAGGAAATTTCCGACGAGCTCAGCGTGAACGAGTTGAAAGGATGCCAGAGGACGATGATGTTGGCGGTGCAGCGGTGATCGGGTTTCTGCGCCAATAAGCCCCTCACCCTAACCCTCTCCCGAGGGAGAGGGGACCGACCGTGTTGCGTTCAAGAGATGCGCCGACCAGAGATAACGTGGCGAACTCAAGACACTTGGTGGCGTAACTCAACGGGTCGCAATAATGAACAATCGTGGAAACGGCAACAGCACCGAGCCGTCAGCCAAGGCCGGATAAGCCTTGGCAACTTCCGCCAGATACCGCTGCAGATACTGAGCCCGCTCCTCCTCGGTCAATGGGCTCAGGAATGGAATCAACCCGCTACCCTTGAACCACTCCACCACCCCCGCTGCACCATCGCGAAGTTGGTGGTGATAGGTGGTGCGCCACACATCGACCCGCGCGCAGTGCGGCCGCAGCATTGAAAAATACTCACTGGCACTGGCCATGTCGGTGCGCTGCCCGGCAGCGTCTGCGAGCTTGCTCGCCCACGGCCCATTGGCGGCGACTTCACGCATCAAGCGGTGGGACGGTTCGTTGAGGTTGTCCGGCATTTGAATCGCCAGGCTGCCACCGTCTGAAAGCTTGCTCGCCAGGGCTGGCAGCAACGAAGCGTGATCAGGCACCCATTGCAGCACCGCATTGGCGAAGATCACATCGAACGGACCCTCGTCAGCCCATTTGTCGACCTCGGCCACCTGAAACTGCACGTCAGGCAAGCGCTTGCGCGCGGCGGCAATCATGTCCGCCGAACTGTCGAGGCCACTGACGCTCGCATCGGGAAAACGCTGCACCAGCAATTCGGTGGAATTGCCCGGTCCGCAACCAATGTCCACCACCGCCCGGGCCTGCGCGGTGGGTATCGCCGCCAACAGATCACGGGCCGGGCGGGTGCGTTCATCTTCGAAAGCGACGTATTGCTTGGCAGACCAACTCATTGCGTTCTCCTGTCGGGGCATGGCTTGAAACCGGGCAGTGCAGCTGCCCATACCATACAGCGATAAGGCCGATGAGCTCGCCCCGCCTCCGGCGTCCCGCCCGGTTATTTGTAATTAGAATTTTCAGCACAACACCGATGTCTGAATTTCAAGCTCCCAAAACAAGGACTTCCATCATGAAATTCGCAAAGATTGCCCAGAAACTTGCCCTGTGGGCCGGTAGCCCGAAAACGTTCATGGGGGCGTTGATTCTGATCGGGTTGTGGGGGTTGAGCGGGCCGATTTTTGGTTACAACGACACTTGGCAGCTGATCATCAATACCTCGACGACGATTATCACGTTCCTGATGGTATTCCTGATTCAGAACACGCAGAACCGCGATACCGACATTCTGCATTTGAAACTCGATGAGCTGTTGCGGGTGAACAAGGAAGCGCAAAACGCGATGCTCGGGCTGGAAGCGCTGGACTTGAAGCAACTTGAAGCGCTGCGCCGGCATTACCGCGCGCTGGGTGAGAATCAGGTGTTTGATCTTGAGGGGCTTGGCGACAAGAGCAAGCCAAAGCAGGATTTGAATGAGTGCTGAGCAAGTAAACACACCCTGTGGGAGCGAGCCTGCTCGCGAAGATGGCGGGTCAGTCAAAACATCATTGACTGACACACCGCTTTCGCGAGCAGGCTCGCTCCCACAGGGGAAGCATCGCATTTCAACTGAAGGTTTCGCTCGCGCTGCAACAACAAGGCGAAGTTAGCGACTGGCCTGCAACGCTCGAGCTTTCTCCAGATGGCTTTGCAGTTTCGGCAAAGTCTCATCGGCAAACGCTTTGATTTCCGGCACGTCGGTGGTCTGTGCCTGTTGCTCGATCTGAGTGATGGCCTCCTCGGTCGCCTTGACCTGACTGGCAGCGTAGGCCTGATCGAATGTGGTGCCGTCCTTCACTTCCGGCATCAGCTCTTTGGCCTTGTCGGCGAGTTCTTCGCGGGGGGCAACCGGCAGGTCGAGTTTCTTGGCGATTTTCGCAAGGTGCTGGTTGGCCGTGGTGCGGTCGTTGATCACAACGATGGTGTAATCCTTGACCTCTTTCGATTCGGTCTTGCCGTGGGCCTGACGGCTGGCTTCGATGTCAGCCATGCCTTTGGCAGAGGCATCGTTGATGAATTCGGCAGGCGACTGGGCGAACGCACTGCTGGCGCACAGGCCCAGCAGGGTTGCAAAACTGACGTTACGTAAACGGGTGGCCATCCGGCTCATGGTCGCGCCCTCCTTCGTGGAAAATTCAAACGGGCCGTGATTCGCCCGCTGCTCAAATGTCGCGGCGGACAATTGTCCGCCTCAGTTAGGAATGCTTTAGCGGTCAAAGGTTTAGAAAATCTGCCTGAACCGCGACGAACGGCGCGCTCGCTTCAGCTGCCCAAGGCCCGATGATTCAGGTGTTTGGCCGCATACATGGCTTGATCGGCATGCCGAAACAGTTGCTGTTCTTCTTCGCCGTGTTCAGGAAAGCGCGCCACGCCGATGCTCGATTCGATCCACAGGTCATGCCCGTCGAGGCGCATGGGCTGCGCCAGCACCTGTCGGATTTTTCCGGCGACACTGTCGGGATCGCCGGCGGCATGCACGCTGTGCAGCAGCACGACGAACTCATCGCCACCGATACGCGCCACCGTGTCGGTTTCACGCACGCAGCCTTTCAGCCGGTTGGCCACGGTTTGCAGGAGCATGTCACCGACGGCATGGCCATGGGTGTCGTTGACCTGTTTGAAGCGATCCAGATCGACATACAGCAGCGCCATGTGTCCGTGCAGGGTTCGCGCATCGGCCAGCGCAGCCCTGAGCCGATCACGCAGCAGTTCGCGATTGGGCAGTTGCGTCAGTTGATCGTATTGCGCCATGCGCTTGAGCCGCGCGTGCAGTTGCTGGCGCTCGATGGCCGTGGCGACTTGTGCACAGACATATTGCAGCAGTTCTTTGTCCTGCTCGGTGTAGCGTTCACCACCAGCGAGGCTTTTGACGATCAAGGCGCCGATGGTGCCGTTTTTTGAATTCAGTGGTACGCCGAGCCAGCAAGGCGCGTTTTGTTCCGCCACCAGCTCAGCAAAATCGGGCGTGGCATCGGCGCTGTCCGGCGTCAGCAACATCGGCTGGCCGCTGCGGATCACTTGCGCGCAGAGCCGTCTGATGACGGTGCCGGGCTGCTCGGGCTGCAATTCGTGATCGTCGACGTGATAGGGAAAATTCAGCTGCGCGCAGTGTTCGTCGTACAGCGCCACGGAAAAATTCAGCGCCGGCAGCCACTCGCCAATCAGCAGATGGATGCGTTTGAACAGCGCCAGCAAATCTTCCGCCGCGTGCGCCGCTTCGGAAATCGCGTACAACGCCGCTTGCCGCGACTCGGCCTGCTTGCGCTCGGTGATATCGCGGGCGACGGCGATGCGCAGTTGATCGACTTCCGACCAGCGCGCCGACCAGGAAATGTGCGCGACGCTGCCGTCCTTGCGCAGGTAGCGGTTCTCGAAATTGTGCTTCGGATCGCCGCCCATGATTTCGCCCGCGGCCGAGAGGGTGCGCTGGCGATCGGCCGGGTGCACCAGCTCGATCATCGAGCGGCCGATCAGTTCGTCAGGTGTGTAGCCGAAAATCCGCTCGCAGGCAGCGCTGACAAAAACGAAACGGCCCTGTTTGTCGACCGCGCAAACGGCGTCCAGCAACAGGTCAATGTAGCTCGCCAGCGGCGCAGGGTTGGGGCTTTGCATGGTTCTAACGATTGTCCGCACTGTGCAGCGATTTCAATCATCCATGATCGTGATTGCGCGTCCCTGCCCATTCCATCAAGTCTTGTTCGGCAGCAGCCCCGGCAGCGCGTGCATCAACGCGTTGATGGCGAAGCCGATAAACATCACGCCGCATAAACGCGTGATGAGCAGCTCATGCCGCTGATACACCATGCGCACTCGCTGTGCGCCGACCACGCCGATGAGGATAGCGTAGGCCAGGGCGCCGCCGATGAAACTCAGGGCGATCAGTGCAGGTAGCATCGACCAGTTGAGCAGTTCGGCGCGGCTCGACAACAGCGCCGTAAAGGTCGCCACCGCCACCGGATAGGCCTTGGGATTGGTCAGGCCGAAGACGATGCCGTGCCAGAACGGCTGCCGCGCCGCCCCTTGCGCCTCGTCGCCATTGCGGCGTTGGGCACGCACCGCACGCCAGCCGAGCCAGAACAGGTACAACGCGCTGAGCACGCCGAGCACATCGAACGCGGTGCTGCCGATTTCCCGCGCACCGACAATCGCCACCAGCGCGGTGCTGCACCAGATCACATCGCCGAGCAGATGCCCGCACAGAAACCCCGCCCCGGCCCGCCGGCCATGGGCCGCGCCAATCCCGAACACCGCCAGCACGCCCGGCCCGGGCGTGATCCCGTAGATGAAACCCGAAGCCAGAACGGCCAACAGCAATGATGGAGTCATGAGAAACCTGCAAGCGCCAGAATACTTGGTGGCCAGTCTATATCAGAGGGTCACGGCGGATCACTGCGCGTCGTGAAAACGCATGCCGGGGTACGGTTTCTGGCGACATGCGTCCAGCCGCGATTGCAAATCGCCGACGTGGACCTCGAGCTTGTGTCGGTCGGGATCGAGGAAGTAGAACGACGCGCCTTCAATAGCCTCTCAGATTTTCGGGAACGAAATATTGCTGTCCGTCATAGCGCAACGTGGTTAGCACCGGCTTTTCGTGGGTGGTCTTCGACTCGCAGGTGTCGGGTGGACCCTCGCCGACCAGACCCGTGGTGAGTGAGCGGACAATGATATCGGCGTAACCATGGGAACTGGTTTTGCCCATCTCAAGCGTACGCACCGTCTCCGCTCGCTCTCCGGCGCAATTGCCATCCCACTCGCCACTGAAGCTGTAGACGACCAAGCGATCCAGCACCGGGCGCACCTTGTTGCCCTCTTTCACGTAGAGCGACAGCAGGGTTTCATCCAGCGGATTGACGCGCGACGAGCCTTTGAAATGGGCGCGGACGCCGAATGCACGAAGGTCGGGCGTGAGTTTATAACGCGCCGTGTCGAGTTCCAGACTCTCCAGCGCGATAGCATCGGAGAGAAACACCGACGGCTGATGATAGGTTGCCAGCGGTTTGGGGCTGCCGGCCGTGATGATAGCCAGATCCAGATCGTACGAGCCCACGCTGCCGTCATGGCCATAGACCGGATCGGGCACGAACGTCGATAGCGCGGTGATGGTCAGCTGCGGATAAGCCGGCCAGTCCTTGCACAGCGAGAAATCCGCTTCCGCGCTGACCGCCGGCGGCGTGCAATCGGCCCACGCCTGCCCAGCCATCAACCACCCGCAGAGCGCGGCAGCGCTGATCCACGTGGACTTCATTGTCACTTCCCGCTCCTTGAAGATATTTCCAGGCGCGCACTATCCCTTTCTGCATCGGAGGATTCAACAGATCTGGCCAGCGAATCTTCTCATGTGTCTGAAGTCGGAATTCGCGAGCAGGCTCGCTCGCACAGGAAAGCGCATTCCAAAGTGGGAGCGAGCCTGCTCGCGAAGGCGTCATCACAGACGCCGCGAGTCTCAGAACTTATCCAGCGTGCGCAACTTCTGCGGCAAGCCCCACAACAGCAAAGCGGCCGCAATCAGCGCGGCGACGCCGATGACGTAAAGCGCCGGGGTGGTGCTGCCGGTGAGGTCCTTGATGCGTCCGACCATGACAGGGCTGACGATCCCGCCGAACTGCCCCAGGGTATTGATCACCGCGATCCCGCCCGCTGCGCCGGCACCGGCGCCCGCCAGCAGTTTCGGTGGCAGGGTCCAGAAGCTCGGAATCGAAGCGATGATGCCCGCGCCGAGCAGGCCGAGCGCGACGATCAGGAAGGTCGTGTGGCTGGCGAAGATTCCCGCGCTGAAGAAGCCGATCGCGCCGACGATCACCAGCCCGGCGACAAACTTGCGCCGTTCACCGGTGGCGTCGGACAAGCGTCCGATCACCACCATGCTGATCGCCCCGCAGATGTACGGAATGGCGGTCAGCAGGCCGATCATCACCGGGCTTTCGGTGCCGGCGCTGCGGATCAATTGCGGTGCCCAGAAATTCAAACCGTAGGACGCGACCTGGATCAGGAAGTAGATCAAACCCAACGTCAGGAACCCGGGAATTTTCAGCGCCGCGAGCAATGAGCCGCCGCTCTTGTGTGGTTCGTGATGAGCGATGCGACTGGAGAGCAATTTCTTCTCGTCAGCCGTCAGCCAGTGCGCATCCTCGATGCGGTCCTTCAGCTGCGTCAGCACCAGAAAACCCAGCGCGATGCACGGCACGCCTCCGAGCAGGAACAACCAATGCCAGCCGCGCATCTGCAATACGCCATCGAGGTGTTGCAACACCAGCCCTGAGAACGGTGCGCCGACCAGCCCGGCAAACGCCGAGGCGAGAAACAGCATCGAGGTGATGCGGCCACGGAAGTGCTGCGGAAACCACAGCGTCAGGTAATACAGCACGCCCGGAGCAAACCCGGCTTCCATCGCACCGATGACGAAGCGCAGCGCATAGAACTGCCATTCGCTGTTGACGAAGACCATCGCCGCCGTCGCCACGCCCCACGACATCATGATCCGCGCGATCCAGCGCCGCGCGCCGACCTTGTACAGCATCATGTTGCTCGGCACTTCGAACAGCACGTAACCGACCACGAACAGCCCGGCGCCCAAGCCATACGCGGTGTCGCTCAGACTCAGGTCGGTCTGCAACTGGAATTTGGCGAAGCTGATGTTGATGCGGTCGAAAAAGGCGAACAGGTAGCAGACCATGATCAGCGGCATCAGGCGCCAGGCAACTTTGCTGACCAGGGCTTTTTCGGCGTCGTGATCGACGGACGGATTCACGCCCGCCTCCATTACATTGAGGCTCATAGATTTTCTCCAGGCGGACTGCCGATGGGCGTCCGATTGTTTTTGTTGTCTGGTGATGACGCTCCCTGTGGAGCGCTTTTGTGTGGGAGCTGGCTTGCCAGCGATGGCGTCAGTTCAGCTAACGCTTTCGTTGAATTTGCTGCCGTCATCGCGGGCAAGCCCGCTCCCACAGGGGTACTGGTGTTTCTCAGGTGGGCATCGGATGCAGATCGCAGTTGCGCCCGGCCTTGGCCAGTTGGCCGGGGACATCGTGGCCCAACAGCGCCGGCAAGCCGCGCGAAAGCTTCAGCAGCAGCGGCAAATCGATCCCCGTGGGAATGCCGACTTCAGCGCACAGGTTCACCAGGTCTTCGGTGCAGATATTGCCCGACGCCCCCGGCGCAAACGGACAGCCACCGAGGCCACCCAGCGCCGCATCGAAGCGCCGCGCGCCGGCCTCGTAAGCGGCCAGCACATTGCACAGGCCGAGGCCGCGGGTGTTGTGGAAATGCAGGGTCAGATCGGCCGGCGAAACCCGCTGCAAAACGCGCCGCACCAAGCGATCGACCTGACGCGGATTGGCCATGCCGGTGGTATCGGCGAGGCTGATGCCCTGAATGCCGAGCTCTTGATAAGCGTCGACGATCTGCAGTACGCGATCCTCATCGATCCGGCCTTCGAACGGACAACCGAACGTGGTGGCGATGCTGCCGTTGAGGCGCACACCTGAGCCGCTGACAAACGCAACAATGTCAGCGAATGCCGCCAGCGACTCTTCGCAACGCATGCGCATATTGGCCAGGTTGTGGGTCTGGCTGGCGGACATCACCAGATTCAACTCATCGGCATTCGCTGCCAATGCACGTTGCGCGCCTTTGAGGTTGGGGATCAACGCCACGTAAATAACACCCGGCTGGCGCTGAATGCCGTTGAACACTTGCTCGCCGTCACGCAGGGCCGGAATGGCTTTGGGCGAGACGAACGAGCCGGCCTCGATGCGGCTGAATCCGGCCTGTGACAATTGATTGATCAGGGCGATCTTGTCAGCGGTTTCCACCCACGTCGGCTCGATCTGCAAACCGTCGCGGGGTGAGACTTCCTGGACGATCAGGGTTTGCGAATAGTCAGTGATCATTGCACCACCCCTTGGTTTTTCAGGCGTTCGATGTCGAGTTCAGTCAGGCCAAGATTGGTGAGAATAGCGTCGGTGTGCTGGCCCAGTTTCGGCCCGGACCAGTTCACTCCGCCGGGGGTCTCCGAGAGTTTGGGGACAATGCCGGGCATCTTCACCGTTGCGCCACCGGGCAACTCGGCATCGAGCAGCATGTCCCGCGCCTGATAGTGCGGATCGGCGACGATATCAGCCACCGAATAGATGCGCCCGGCCGGCACTTCGGCAGCTTCGAGAGCAGCCAGTACCTCGTCGATCGGCAGGCTGCTGGTCCAGTGTGTGATGGCCGCATCGAGCAAACCGCTCTGCGCCGCGCGGCCGTCGTTGTGGGCGAATTCTTCTGCCTCGGCTAGATCAGCGCGGCCGATAGTGTGCATCAGGCGCTTGTAGATCGGGTCGCTGTTGCCGGCAATCACCACATAAGCGCCGTCGGACGTGAGGTAAGTATTGGAGGGCGCGATGCCCGGCAAGGCGCCGCCGCTGCGCTCGCGGACATGGCCGAGCATGTCGTATTCCGGCACCAGACTTTCCATGACGTTGAACACGCTTTCGGCCAGCGACACATCGACGATCTGTCCACCGCCCTGCCCGGTCTTGACCCGTAACAGCGACATCAGCGCGCCGATCACCGCGTGCAGCGAGGCCAGCGAATCGCCGAGGCTGACGCCGACCCGCGCCGGTGGCGAATCGGGATTGCCGGTGGTGTAGCGGATGCCGCCCATGGCCTCGCCAATCGCACCGAAACCGGGCCGGTCACGGTAAGGGCCGGTCTGGCCGTAGCCGGAGATACGCACCAGGGTCAGGTTCGGATTCAGCGCATGTAGCACGTCCCAACCCAGACCGAGTTTTTCCAGCGCACCGGGGCGCAGGTTTTCAATGATCACGTCGGCGTCGCCGGCCAGTTGCTTGACCAGTTCGATGCCTTCAGCGGATTTGAGATTGAGCGCCAGGGATTTCTTGTTGCGCGATTGCAGGTACCACCACAGCGATGTGCCTTCGTGCAGCTTGCGCCATTTGCGCAGCGGGTCGCCCTGACCCATGGCTTCGATCTTGATCACCTCGGCGCCGAACTCGGCAAGCATGCGCGCGGCAAACGGCGCGGCGATCAGGGTGCCGATCTCGATCACTTTGATTGCACTCAAAGGGGCAGTCATCGCGGGTACCTCTTGTTCTTGGAATATGTCGCCAAGGCTAGAGGAACGATCGTCAGCGAATCCAGCCGTCTCTCGGCAATGGGCGTTCGCGAAATGCGAATGCTCCTCTGTGATTGCGTGGTGAATTCAGGGCCGCCTTCGCGAGCAGGCTCGCTCCCACAAGGATCTGTAGTGGTTTCAGATTCTGTGTTCACACAAGTTCAATGTGGGAGCGAGCCTGCTCGCGAAGAGGCCATCAGCCGCAATGAAGATCTACCGCCCGCGCAAATGCTCAAACAACATCCGGCTCACCGGCGACAACCCTGCCTCATCGCGCACCACCACAATCAGCGCGCGATCCGCCCAGGCATCGGTCAGCGGCACCGCACGCAAGCCCAGTGCCTGACCAAACAACTCATAGGCTCGCTGCGGCAGAATGCCGATGCCCATGTTCGCCTGGACCATCCGGCACACGGCATCGAATCCCGGCACATGAATGCGGATGCGCAGGACTTTGCCGGCCTGCCGCGCCGCCGCATGGGTACGCATGTTGATCGAACTGGCTGCGTGCAAGCCGACGTAATCGCTGTCGAGAGTTTCATCGAAAGTCACCGATGCGCGCGTAGCCAACGGATGCTCCGGGAGCATCACCACCACCAGTTTGTCCTGGCGGTACAACACGCTGTGCAGGCCTTTGGTGTCGCTGTCGTCGGAGCAGATGCCGAGGTCGGCGACGCCATCGAGCACGCCCTGAATCACCCCGGCGCTGGGGCGTTCTTCAAGGTCGGTCTTGACCTGCGGCTGCCGCGCGGAGAAGTCGCGCAAGTCTTCGGGCAGGAACTGAATGATCGCCGAAAGATTGGCCAGCATGCGCACGTAACCCCGCACACCGTGGCTGTGCTCGCCCAGTTCCAGGCCCATCTTTTCCACGTTGAAGAGCATCTGCCGCGCATGGTGCAGCAGGGTCTCACCGGCCGGCGTGAGGATCATGCCTTTGGCTTGGCGCACGAACAAAGCGATGCCCAGCGCCTCCTCCAAATCCATCAGGCGCTTGCTCGCCGCCGACACCGCGATGGCTTCGCGCGCAGCCGCACGGGTCAACGTACCTTCCTCGTGGACGGCGACGAACAGTTGCAGAGTGATCAGGTCGAGACGGCGGATCAGGCTTTTTTGCAGCATGGTGGGCTCGAAGGCAGGGTTCATCCGAGCCGGCAGGATAGCCCGGTTTTACCGCTGACTGCTCAGTTGCTCATGCTGGCGCGCTGTTTTGTGACAGGCGCGGTCAGCAAGAGGACCAATTGCGCACCATCGTCCTTGCGTCCCAACACCAGAATTGAAGAGCCTTGCAAGCAGGCATCAATGGCTGACCATGAAATGTCTCTCGCGCCCTCGACATCAAACGAATCATCCACTGCGCCATCGACCAGAAAGCCTGCCGTCAACAAGCCTCGTGCGCTGCCCGAGGTCTGTCCGACCGCCACAATCCGTTTACCGGCGATATCATCCAGCGCAAACCCTGCCTTCCAACCTCTCAGATCCCGTTCCTGCGCCGTCGGGGTGAGGACAGGATTGTTGAACGCGTCATCCATTTGGCCGGCGTAGGTAATGCCACTGATGAACCCGTGTTGCAGTTTCGTGCCTTGCGTTGACTCGACCGCCGAACCGAGCAGAAGCAGGCGCTGCGCCGTTTGCACCGCGATGTCCGTCACGCTGCTTTCGAGCGGCTGGCCATCACGCTGAATGTTCAACAGCAGTACACCCTTGTCGCCGAACGCTTGTGCAACTTTCCCGTTGTGGTCGAACGCCATGACCAGTCCCTGATTGGTTACTTCCGTTTTGCCATGCAGCAGAATCAGCCCATCGTCGAGCTGGATGATCCCGGACAGCGAAATGGCCACCCCTGGCAGCGACAGGGGCAGCCAACCGTTGCTGGCGAACGATAAATCGTCCGAGCCATCGAGATTGAACCGCGTCAACAGGCCACTGCCCTTTTGCGCCGTCACGAACAGCAGCCTGTCCGGCTGCGCAAGCTGCGGATCGGATTTGGCCAGCAGCAGTTGCCCATGCGTGGCCCCAAAGAGTGCCGGAATCCGCATGGGCACAATCCGGTAGCCATTTCTGTCGCCGCCGAACTCGATGTCCGGCGAGCCGTCGAGCAGAAACCGGGCGATGACTTGCTGGTATTCAAGAGTCTGGTCTTTGACGACGCCAATCACACCGCACATCCAGATCCGTCCCAGCGCATCAACAATCAATGGCCCGCCTTGCGTGAGCGAGCCTGTGCCGAACTGGCCGCTGAGATATCCGCCGGTGCCGAAATCCGGATCCGGATTGCCATCGGCATCCAGGCGCGCAAGGCCGTAGTACGAATGGCCCGATTGCTCGACGGTAGCGCTGACCATGATCTGCTCCGAAGGCGTGATCGCCACGCCTTTGGCAATGGTCTTGCCCGCTCCGGGGAATTTCAGCGTTCGCAGACCAAAGAGCGCATCCAGCTCCCCGGCTGACTGCACGTTTGGGGACAATGGCGCGATAGATTCCGACATGTTCGTATGCTCCTCAAGAGATCGACGTCGACCCCCTCGTAGCGAGCATTCGACCCCAGGTCGCCACGCCGGACAACTGACAGAAATGACAGTTTTTTAGAAGAAAAAGAAATTACCTACTGTGTAAAAAAGACTGAATGACTGGTAGTTCTTACAGGTTCGAATTCAGGCATGTCATGCCAACCTCAGCGTTCAAATCAGCCATGGACGAGAAGCATGATGAGCACTCGCGACGAGCAAATTTCACAACCGGCCCCGACCATCACTTATCCCGAGGAGGCCAGCACGACGGGACCTGCGACATTGTTGCTCGGCAGCGGCATACCCAATGCTCTTGTGCAGGTCTGGAACATTGAAAACACCCATTCGCTTGGCGAAGGGCTGGTCAGCGCAAATGGACGATGGGCGTTCAGCATCACCGGCGTTCAGGCCCAGGGTCAGCAGAGGATTCACGCCCACCAGACCTATGCAGGCATCACGTCCGAATGGAGCGAAGAGCGCGGATATGAGGTGCGACTGCGGCCCGAGATCGACGTCCCGGTCGTTGTCGAACCGATTGAGGGCGCGCAGGTCGATACGCCTCTGATCTTTTCGGGAGATGTCATGCGAGCCGAGGGTTTCGTCAGTATTTTCGATCTGGACACTGGCCTGGAGATTGCCAGAGCAGCGGTCGAAAGCGACCGGAAATGGCAAACCCCGGCTGCACACTCATTGGCGGTCGGGCAGTACCGTATCTGCGCTGTCCACAACATTGCCGGTCAAGTTTCAGATTGGGGCCGAGTGCGGACTTTTGCCGTGGTCGCAGAAGCAAGCGAAGGACTGTTCGACTTCGCTCGCCTGCGCGCCTTCATTCAAAACGCATTGCGGAAAATCTCTTCGATCTGGCGCTGATCCGCCGCCCTCGGATTGGTCAGTCCACAGGCGTCCTTCAAGGCGTTGGTGGCGAGCACCGGGATGTCGCTGAGTTTCGCGCCCAGCTCACGCAGTCCGCCGGGAATCTCGACGTCCTTGGCAAGGTTGCGAATGGCATTGATCGCCGCCTGCGCGCCCTCCTCTGCGCTGAAACCACGAATATCCGCGCCCATGGCGTGGGCGACATCCCTGAGTCGATCAGCACAGACCAGCGCATTGAAACTCTGCACATGCGGCAACAGCACGGCATTGCAGACGCCGTGGGGCAAGTCGTAGTAGCCGCCGAGCTGATGCGCCATGGCGTGGACAAATCCAAGTGAGGCGTTATTGAACGCCATACCTGCGAGGAACTGCGCGTAAGCCATGTTCTCCCGCGCCGCCAGGTCGCTGCCGTCGCGCACGGCCAGACGCAGATTGCTGCTGATCAGGCTCATGGCCTTCAAAGCGCAGGCGTCGGTGATCGGGTTGGCGGCGGTCGAGACGTAGGCTTCGATGGCGTGGGTCAGCGCATCCATGCCGGTGGCGGCGGTCAGCCCTTTGGGCATCGCGACCATCAACTCCGGGTCGTTGACCGAAAGCAGTGGCGTGACGTTGCGGTCGACGATGGCCATTTTCACGTGGCGCGACTCGTCGGTGATGATGCAGAAGCGGGTCATTTCGCTGGCAGTGCCGGCGGTGGTGTTGATGGCGATCAGCGGCAATTGCGGCTTGCTCGAGCGGTCGACGCCTTCGTAATCGCCAATCTGCCCGCCATTGGTTGCGCACAGGGCGATGCCCTTGGCGCAATCATGTGGCGAGCCGCCACCCAGCGACACGACGAAATCGCAACGGCTTTCCTTCAGCAGCCCCAGACCGGATTCGACATTGGCCGTGGTCGGGTTCGGTCTGGCGCCATCGAAGATCACCGAATCGATGTCCTGCATCGCCAGTTTCTCGGCGATCATTGCGGCCACGCCAGCCTTGGCCAGCCCGGCATCGGTGACAATTAGCGCCTTGCGAAAACCATAATTGCGAATCGCGACCATGGCTTCGTCGAGGCAGCCGCTGCCCATGATGTTGACCGCCGGAATGAAGAAGGTGCTGCTCATCGTGTGTCTCCTGACTGGAGCCGGATCGACTGCCTCGATTCGGCGGGTGCACACAGGATCGACCGATCGGTCACGAGCAATGTTGATCTGGCTCAATGTCCGCTCGTGATAAAGTCGCCGTCCATCTGCCCTTTGTTTTGAGACCGCCCACGCAATGACCGATTTTCTCAATGTCGACGCCACCCTCGAAGACTGGAACGCCCTGCGCGCCGCGAACGATTTCCAGGGTTTGCTGGTGGGCAATGGCGCCAGCCGTGCGGTTTGGGATGACTTCGGCTACGACTCGCTGTTCGAAAACGCCCGTACGGTCGAAGAGAAACCGCTGAGCCCATCGGAACTGGCGGTGTTCGACGCGCTGCAAACCCGCAGCTTCGAGCAAGTGCTGGGCGCCCTGAAAACTACCAGCCGGGTCAACAAGGCCCTGGCGGTCAGCTCGGCGGCGCCGCGCAATCGCTATTACGCGATCAAGGAAGCGCTGATCAACACCGTGCATGCGGTGCACATCCCGTGGCGGCTGGTGCAGCCTTCGACACTGACGGTGCTCAATGCTGAACTGGCGCGCTATCGCACGGTGTTCACTACCAACTACGACCTGCTCAATTACTGGGCACTGCAACATCCCGGCGAGACCATCGACGACCTGTTCAACGGCGCAGACGCGAGTTTCGATCTGAGCCAGAGCACCACCGACAAACCGCGTCTGCTCTACCTGCACGGTGGTCTGCATCTGGTGCGCAATCAGGACGGCACCGCACGCAAACTGACCTCGACCGAAGGCACCCTGCTCGGCAGTTTCGCCATCAACAATACGATCAAGACCCTGGACGACGTGCCGCTGTTCGTCACCGAAGGGCCGAGCGCGGACAAGCTCAAGACCATCCGCAGCTCGGATTATCTGTCGTTCTGCTACGAGCAGTTACTGGCCCATGGCGACAGCCTGTGCATCTTCGGCCACGCGCTGGGCGAGCAGGATGCGCATCTGGTGCGGGCGTTGCGCCTGGCCCGACCGAAGTGCGTGGCGGTCTCGATTTATCCGCGCAGTGCCGCGTTCATTCAGCATCAGAAACGTCACTACGCCAAGGTGTTTGAAGGTACCGGGGTTGAGTTGCGGTTCTTTGATGCCAAGAGCCATGCGTTGGGCGATCCGAAATTGTCGGTACCGGTTGAGGTTTGATATTGGCCGGGCTGACGCCTTCGCGAGCAGGCTCACTCCCACAGGTTGATGTCGGATTTCAGAGCACCGGCTGGGTCTTGTCCTTAATCACTTTGGTCGGGCCGTTGGCCTTCACGCTGGCGATGCCCTTGTCGCATGCGCCATCCGATGAATACGACTCGCTGCTGCCGATGATCTGGTGATTGGCCGCCTTCAGGTTGAAGTACGGGTGGCCATCCCTGGTCGACTTTTTCTCGTAGCGCTCATCCAGCGGGCTGTTGGCCTGCACCGAGGCGATGCCGCCGTCGGCGCCGGCGCGGGTGCTGTAGAGCTCGCTGGTCAGAATCGTTTCGGCGTTCGCCGCTTTCAACACGAACCTGAATTGGCCGTTGCTGCTTTTGCTCACTTCGTACCATCCGGACATGTCTGTTTCTCCTGGGGGCGATTGAGAGATTTCGCGCTTCAGAGTAAAGACCAGCGCCTGCGATCTGTCGCCTGCATCGACTACAAGGTGATTTTCGTACCGAGCAGACCGAGGAAACCGGCCAGCCATTTAGGATGCGCCGGCCAGGCCGGAGCGGTGGCAAGATTTCCCTGAACATGGCCGTCGGTCACCGGAATGTCGATATAGGTGCCACCGGCCAGACGCACTTCCGGGGCGCAGGCCGGATACGCGCTGCACTCACGCCCCTCGAGCACACCCGCCGCCGCGAGCAGTTGCGCGCCATGGCAGACCGCGGCAATGGGCTTGCCGGCGGTATCGAAGGCGCGCACCAGTTCGAGGACTTTGTCGTTCAGCCGCAGGTACTCCGGAGCGCGACCGCCGGGAATCAGCAGCGCGTCGTAATCGGCTTCGCGGGCCTTGGCGAAGTCGAAATTAAGCGCGAACAGGTGACCGGGTTTTTCGCTGTAGGTCTGATCACCTTCAAAATCATGAATCGCCGTGCGCACGGTGCTGCCGGCGGACTTGTCCGGGCACACGGCGTGCACCGTGTGGCCGACCATCTGCAGGGCCTGGAACGGCACCATCACTTCGTAGTCTTCGACGTAATCGCCGACCAGCATCAGGATCTTTTTCGCGGCCATGGGAAAACTCCTCGGGGAAAGGTCTGGGAGTATTCAAGGTAGACCGTATCCAAGGGTTGCGGTAATTCCAGGCTTACTACGCTCGATCGCGATAAATGTAGGAGCCGCCGAAGGCTGCGATCTTTTGATCTTGCATTTAAATAATCAGGATCAAAAGATCGCAGCCTTCGGCGGCTCCTACAGGGGTGTATTTCAGGCTATCAGGCGAGAAAACCGTCAGCGCGCAGCAGTGTTTCCAGGCAATGTTCGCTGATGTGGTAGAACGCTTTCAGCTCTTCGATCTTTGCCAACAATTGCGCTGGATTAACCGGCTCGGCGCGTTTCACCGCGAGAATCATCTTGTTCTTGTTGGTGTGTTCCAGCGAAATGAATTCGAAGACTTTGGTCTCGTAACCGCAGGCTTCGAGGAATAACGCGCGCAAGCTGTCGGTGACCATTTCCGCCTGCTGGCCGAGGTGCAAGCCGTATTGCAGCATCGGTTTGAGCAGCGCCGGGCTTTGGATCTGCAGGCGGATCTGTTTGTGGCAGCACGGCGAGCACATGATGATCGACGCGCCCGAGCGGATGCCGGTGTGGATCGCGTAATCGGTAGCGATATCGCAGGCATGCAGGGCGATCATCACGTCCAGTTCGCTCGGCGCCACCGTGCGCACGTCACCGCACTTGAACACCAGCCCCGGATGCTCGAGCTTCGCCGCTGCGGCGTTGCACAGGCTGACCATTTCTTCGCGCAGCTCGACGCCGGTGACTTCGCCCTCGGCCTTGAGCGTGTTGCGCAGGTAGTCGTGAATGGCGAACGTCAGGTAGCCCTTGCCCGAACCGAAATCGGCGACCCGCACCGGTTTGTCCAGCGCCAGCGGCGACGAGGTCAGGGCATGGCTGAACACTTCGATGAACTTGTTGATCTGCTTCCACTTGCGCGACATCGCCGGGATCAGCTCGTGTTGCGCATTGGTCACGCCCAGGTCCTTGAGGAACGGACGGCTCAATTCGAGGAAGCGGTTTTTCTCGCGGTTGTGCTCGGCCGAAGGCGCTTCACGCAATTGCTGAGGTTTGCTCTTGAACAGCGAACTCTTGCCCTTTTTGCTGTATTCCAGCTGCGCTTCGTCGGTCAGCGCCAGTAAATGAGCATTTTTGAACGAGGCCGGCAGCAGACCGGCGATCAGCGCCACGCCTTCGCTCAGCGGCAGATTTTTGGTGATGTCGCGGGTCTTGTAGCGATAAACGAATGACAGGCACGGCTGCGCCTTGACCGTCACCGGTTTGATGATGACCCGTTGCAGATCCGCCTCTTCACCGACGTACTTGGCCAGCACCAGTTTGATGAAACCGCTGTCGTCGAGGCTGGCTTGCAGCAGCTCGATGAACTGGGCGTGGTGATCGGCGGCCGGTTTGGCGGACGGCGCGGAAGCAGCGGAAACGGACATGGACAAGCGGCCTCGGACGGGCGGAATCGGGAATGGCGGGTATTTTAGGGGGGATGGGGGTTGGGGACACCCTCTTATTTACCCAACGGCGAAAATCAAAAGATCGCAGCCTTCGGCAGCTCCTACAATTGGAATGCATTCTCCTTTAGGAGCTGCCGAAGGCTGCGAGCTTTTGATCTACCCCAACACCACCAACCGATTCGGCAACTCGTTCCGCACCTGCGTCACCGGCACGTGCACCTTCAACAACTCACCACACGCCTCCACGCACGTGACAAACCCTTCAAGCGTGCGGCCCTGGCGGACCTGTTCGGTGAACGCTGCGACAATCGCGTCCCAGTTGCTGTTATCCAGCCGTCTGGAAATCCCCTCGTCCACCAGAATCTCCACATAGCGCTCAGCCTCACAGACAAAAATCAGCATGCCGGTGCTGCCCACGGTGTGGTGCAGGTTCTGTTCGAGAAACTGCCGCCGCGCCAGGTTGGAGGCGCGCCAGTGGCGCACGCGGCGCGGGACCAGATGCGTGGTGATTTTCGGCAGACGAAACAGCAGGCACAGGACGATGAACATGCCCCATTGCACCAGCAGCAGACTGCGCAGGGTCAGCCAGCCCGTGAGGTAGTGGACGATGCCCGGCAACACCAGCGCCAGCAGGCTGGCCCAGAGCAGCGGGATGTATGCGTAATCGTCGGCACGGGCAGCGAGCACCGTGACCAGTTCGGCGTCGGTGTCGCGCTCGACCCGGGCGATGGCCTCGGCGACTTTGCGTTGTTCGTGTTCAGTCAGTAATGCCATGTCGAAAAGTGCCTGCTCATTATTCTTTTGATCTCACCAGCCGCCGGACGAACCGCCGCCGCCGAAACTGCCCCCGCCACCGCTGAAGCCGCCACCGCCACCGCCGCCGAATCCGCCGCCACCGCCAAAGCCGCCCCCTCCTCCGGAGCCGCCCCGGCCGGCAGGCAGGATACCGAGCATCTGGCAGACAAACACCGTCACGATGAACAACATCACCAGGAACACGAACAGCGCCGGGTGCCGCGAGATGAAATCATCCGCCGGGTCGCCGCTGGATTCGTACACGGTTGAGGGTTCGTCCAGCGGATTGCCACCGAGCACCACCAGCATCGCCGCAACGCCGTCGCTGATGCCTTTGCTGAAATTGCCGGCCTTGAACGCCGGCGTGATGACCTGATGAATGATCACCGACGACTGCGCATCGGTCAGGCGATCCTCCAGGCCATAGCCGACTTCGATGCGCAATTTGCGCTCGTCACGCGCGACGATCAGCAAGGCGCCGTTGTTCTTGTCCTTCTGACCGATGCCCCAGTGCCGACCGAGCTGAACGCCGAAATCCTCGATGGTGGTGCCCTGCAGATCGGGCAACGTGACCACCACCAATTGTTCGCCGGTGGCCTGTTCGTGCGCCTGCAATTGCTGGCTCAGTTGCGCGCGAATCGATGGCTCGAGCATCTGCGCCTGATCGACCACGCGCCCGCTCAGCGGCGGAAACGTCAGTTCGGCCCGGGCGCTGACGGCGAACAGCCAGAGCAGCAGCACCAGGCTCAGTTTCAACACACGCATGGGCGACCTCGAGTCAGAATTTCACTTCCGGGGCCTTCTCCGCGCCGGGCGTGGTGGCTTCGAAGGTTTCGCGCATCGGCAGATCGCTGTACATCACGCTGTGCCACAGGCGACCGGGGAAGGTGCGGATCTCGGTGTTGTATTTCTGCACCGCCAGAATGAAGTCGCGACGCGCCACGGCTATGCGGTTTTCCGTGCCTTCAAGTTGCGATTGCAGGGCGAGGAAGTTCTGGTTGGCCTTCAGATCCGGATAGCGCTCGGAGACCACCATCAAACGGCTCAATGCGCCGGTCAGTTGATCCTGCGCCTGCTGGAACTGCTTGAGCTTCTCGGGATTGTCGAGGGTGCTGGCATCGACCTGAATCGACGTCGCCTTGGCCCGCGCTTCAATCACGGCGGTCAGGGTTTCCTGCTCATGGGCGGCATAGCCCTTCACGGTTTCCACCAGATTGGGGATCAGGTCGGCGCGGCGCTGATACTGGTTCTGCACCTGGCCCCAGGCGGCTTTGACCTGTTCGTCGAGGGTCGGGATATTGTTGATGCCGCACGCGGTCAACAGCGTGGCGAACACCAGCAACGTGGCGATCTGTAGCCGTGAACGGGAGGTTGAGCTGATATTCATTGCAGTGATGCTCCATGACACATTTGATTTAAAAACCGAGCGCTGGGCATTCCCGGCCAGCGGTTGGGGCATAATCGGCGCCGCCACTGGCATGCGACGGGTTAATCGGCTAAAAAGTGCCCTTCGCGTTCACGTTGCCGCTGTCGGCTGCGGTTTTCCGGCTCAGGATTTTGCGCCGGCACCCGAACAACAATAGTCGCTCCCTACATTTTGGCTGGCCGGTGTTACATCACCGTTTGGGCTCTAGAGAAAAAATTCATGAAGAAGCTGTGTTTGCTGGGTCTGTTCGTCAGCCTGGCCAGTCATCAGGTACTGGCCGCCACGACCCCGGTACCTTTGGAAAACAAGGACGCTTTCATCAGCAACCTGATGAAACAAATGACCCTCGACGAGAAGATCGGCCAGTTGCGCCTGATCAGCATCGGCCCGGAAATGCCCCGCGAACTGATCCGCAAGGAAATTGCCGGCGGCAACATCGGTGGCACGTTCAACTCGATCACCCGCGCGGAAAACCGTCCGATGCAGGACGCGGCCATGCGCAGTCGCCTGAAGATTCCAATGTTTTTCGCGTACGACGTGATCCACGGTCACCGTACGATTTTCCCGATTCCGCTGGCCCTTGCGTCGAGTTGGGACATGGACGCCATTGGCCAGTCCGGCCGCGTTGCGGCGAAAGAAGCCGCTGCCGACAGCCTCGACATCACCTTCGCGCCGATGGTGGATATCTCCCGCGATCCGCGCTGGGGCCGCAGCTCCGAAGGTTTCGGCGAAGACACTTACCTGACCTCGCGCATCGCCAAAGTCATGGTCAAAGCCTATCAGGGCGAGACCCCAAGCGCCGCCGACAGCATCATGGCCAGCGTCAAGCACTTCGCCCTTTACGGCGCGGTCGAGGGCGGCCGCGACTACAACACCGTCGACATGAGCCCGGTGAAGATGTACCAGGATTATCTGCCGCCCTACCGCGCCGCGATCGATGCCGGTGCTGGCGGTGTGATGGTGGCGTTGAACTCGATCAACGGCATTCCGGCCACGGCCAACACCTGGCTGATGAACGACCTGCTGCGCAAGGACTGGGGCTTCAAAGGCCTGGCGGTCAGCGATCACGGCGCGATCTTCGAACTGATCAAGCACGGCGTCGCCCGCGACGGTCGCGAAGCGGCAAAGCTGGCGATCAAGGCCGGCATCGACATGAGCATGAACGACACCCTCTACGGCAAAGAGCTGCCGGGGCTGCTCAAGTCCGGCGAGATCGAACAGAAAGACATCGACAATGCTGTGCGCGAAGTGCTCGCGGCCAAGTACGACATGGGCCTGTTCAAGGACCCGTACCTGCGCATCGGCAAGGCCGAGGATGACCCGGCCGATACCTACGCCGAGAGTCGCCTGCACCGCGCCGAGGCCCGCGAAGTCGCGCGGCGCAGTCTGGTGCTGCTGAAGAACCAGAACGAAACCCTGCCGCTGAAGAAAGACGCGAAAATCGCGCTGGTCGGCCCATTGGCGAAAGCGCCGATCGACATGATGGGCAGCTGGGCCGCCGCCGGGCGCCCGGCGCAATCGGTCACGCTATTCGATGGCATGAGTTCGGTGATCGGCGACAAGGCCAACCTGATCTACGCCCGTGGCGCCAACATCACGGGCGACAAGAAGGTCCTCGACTACCTGAACTTCCTCAACTTCGATGCCCCGGAAGTGGTCGATGACCCGCGCCCGGCCAGCGTGCTGATCGACGAAGCGGTGAAAGCGGCGAAGGATGCTGACGTGATCGTTGCAGCGGTGGGCGAGTCCCGTGGCATGTCCCACGAATCCTCGAGCCGCACCGACCTGAACATCCCGGAAACCCAGCGCGAATTGATCCGCGCGCTGAAAGCCACCGGCAAGCCGTTGGTGCTGGTGTTGATGAACGGCCGTCCGCTGACGATTCTCGAAGAGAACCAGTCGGCCGATGCGATTCTGGAAACCTGGTTCAGCGGCACCGAGGGCGGCAACGCCATCGCCGACGTGCTGTTCGGCGACTACAACCCGTCGGGCAAACTGCCGGTGACCTTCCCGCGTTCCGTGGGCCAGATCCCGACCTACTACAACCACCTGAGCATCGGCCGGCCGTTCACGCCGGGCAAACCGGGCAACTACACCTCGCAGTATTTCGATGACACCACCGGCCCGCTGTTTCCGTTCGGTTATGGTCTGAGCTACACCACCTTCGCCCTGAGCGATATGGCGCTGTCATCGACCACCCTGAACGCCAGCGGCAAGCTCGACGCCAGCGTCATGGTCAAGAACACCGGCAAGCGTGACGGCGAAACCGTGGTGCAGTTGTACATCCAGGACGTCACCGGTTCGATGATCCGCCCGGTGAAAGAACTGAAGAACTTCCAGAAGATCATGCTCAAGGCCGGCGAACAGAAAGTCGTGCACTTCACCATTACCGAGGAAGACCTGAAGTTCTACAACGCCCAGCTCAAATACGCGGCCGAGCCTGGCAAGTTCAACGTGCAGATCGGCCTGGATTCGCAGGCGGTGACGCAGCAGAGCTTTGAATTGCTGTAACAGCAAGCACACCGCCCCCCTGCACTGATCGTTCCCACGCTCTGCGTGGGAATGCAGCCGTGACGCTCCGCGTCACTGGACGCGGAGCGTCCCTAGAGGCATTCCCACGCGGAGCGTGGGAACGATCAAATGACACACCGCTTTCGCGAGCAGGCTCGCTCCCACATTGGATTCAGGGTGTATTCAAAATCGTGGTTATCCGCGTCTATCGAGAATATTCACCACCAACCGATCCACCCAGCCCCACACCCGCTGCTTGATCCGCCGCCACAACGGTCGGCGCTGCCATTCCTCCAGGCTCACCAGCTGACTCAAGCCGAAGTCCTTCACAAAACTCGCCTCTACCGCTGCCGTCAACGCCGGGTCCAGCGCTTCCAGATTCGCCTCCAGATTGAAACGCAGATTCCAGTGATCGAAATTGCACGAACCGATGCTTACCCATTCGTCGACCAGAACCATTTTCAGGTGCAGGAAACACGGCTGGTATTCGAAGATCTGCACCCCGGCCTTGAGCAGGCGCGGGTAGTAGCGATGGCCGGCGTAGCGCACTGACGGGTGATCGGTGCGCGGGCCGGTCAGCAGCAACCGCACATCGACACCGCGTGCGGCGGCTTTGCGCAGCGAGCGGCGGATTTTCCAGGTCGGCAGAAAGTACGGCGTGGCCATCCAGATGCGTTTTTGCCCGCTGTTCAACGCACGGAACAACGACTGCAAAATGTCGCGATGTTGACGGGCATCGGCATACGCCACGCGGCCCATGCCTTCGCCCTTGTCCGGCACACGCGGCAGGCGCGGCAAACCAAAATGCGCGGCCGGGCGCCAGGCGCGGCGGTAACGGTTGGCGATCCACTGGCGATCAAACAGCAATTGCCAATCGATCACCAATGGGCCGCTGATCTCGACCATCACTTCGTGCCACTCGCTGACATCATGGCCCGGCGTCCAGAATTCATCGGTCACGCCGGTGCCGCCGACCACGGCCAGGCATTGGTCGACCAGCAGCAACTTGCGGTGGTCACGATAGAAATTGCCGACCCAGCGCCGCCAGCTCAGGCGATTGTAGAAACGCAGCTCGACCCCGGCCTGGGTCAGGCGCTGGCGCAGATGCAACGTGAACGCGAGGCTGCCGTAATCATCGAACAGGCAACGCACGCGCACTCCGCGCTCGGCCGCCGCGACCAGCGCCTGGACGATGGCTTCGGCGCAGGCGCCGGCCTCGACCAGGTACAGCTCCAGTTCGATCTGCTCGGTAGCTCCAGCGATGTGCTCGAGCATGCGCGGAAAGAACTGCGGGCCGTCGATCAACAGTTCGAAACGGTTGCCGTCACGCCAGGGGAACACCGCACCGCGCATGTCAGCGCGCCGTGAAAATCAGCACCGCACCCACCGGCACCGACAGACTGATCGCCGACAGATCGGCGAGTTTGCGCAGGTTTTCCAGGCCAGGCGCCAGATCGAAATCCTCGGCGTTGATCACCAGCGGTTCCAGCGTGACCACCTGAAAGCGCCGATCATCCAGACGCGTGGCGAGCAACTCGGCCGGGTATTCGTGCTGCTTGCCGTGCAGGCTGACGGTCAGCGGCAGGCGCAACTCCAGCTGCGCGCCGGGGGCCAGATCGTTGATCGGGCGCAGGTCGATCTGGGTAGTGATGGTGGCTGCGGGAAACTGCTCGATCTGGAACAGCTCCTTGCGCATGCGCTCATCGCGCAGCGGAATGCCGCTGTTGATCGATTCGAGCTCTACTTCGACCTCGGCGCGACCGTTGGGGTCGACCTTGCCGTGCAGCACCAGAAAGCGCTGCACTTCCGAAACGCTGGCATTTTTGGTGCTGACGAACGACAGCCGCGACGACTCGCCGTCCAGATACCAATTGGCCTGGGCCGGCAGCGCAGCGGCGGTCAACAGCAGACTGGCGAAGGTTGTATAGAGGGAGCGGTTGAACATTGAACACTCGTGGGGGCGATAAACCTGCACGAACCTTAACCGCCCGCCAAGTTATTGCAAGCCCTGTGGGAGCGAGCCTGCTCGCGAATGCAATGCTCGCCGCACAGCATGTATTGCGGCTTGCGACGATTTCGCGAGCAAGCTCGCTCCCACAGGGGAGACCAGATAATTCAGGGATTCAGGCGACAGCCCTGGCGTTCGCTCAGCCACTGCGCGCTGTGGCTGCGGCCCAAGCCGCTGACGGTGATGGTTTTGCTCGAAGCGTCATCGGTAAAACGGCTGGTTGGCAGCCATTGCTTCACATAGCCACGGCAATACCCAGCATCGTTGTTCATCACATAACGACACGAGCAATATTCCTTGGCGGTGTAGGCGCTGATGATGTCCGGGAAAGCCCAGAGATTCTCCCGCTCATACCAACCCCAGCCGAGCAGCACGACCAACAGCAACAATAGAAAGCGCTTCATCGCCGCACCGCCTGCAACACGCGTTTGAGCAGTTCGTTGTGCCGGTAGCTGCCATCGCGGTCATCGCCGTAACGCACGATCACCAGTTTCTGGCTGGGCATCACATACAGCGCCTGGCCCCAGTGGCCGAGGGCGGCGAAGGTGTCGGGTGGGGCGTCGGGCCATGGTGATGTGGCGCCGTCGACACGACGATTGAGCCACCAGTGGCCGCCGGGTACGGCTTCGTCCTGATGCGCCTTGTAGCCGGCAAACGGTGTGAGGTTGAACGCGAGCCAATCCTCGGGCAGCAACTGCCGATCGTTCCAGCGCCCGCCCCGCGCCATCAATAGACCGACCCGCGCCAGATCCCGCGCGGTGAGATAGGCGTAGGACGAGGCGACAAAGGTGCCGCTGGCATCGCTTTCCCACACGGCGTGGCGAATGCCCAACGGCTCGAACAATGCTGTCCACGGATAATCGGCATAACGCTCTGCGCCGACCATGGTTTTCAGGGCAGCGGCGAGCAGATTGCTGTCACCGCTGGAATAACGGAAAGCCTGACCCGCTGCGGCGTAGGCGTCGTGGCCCGCAGTGAACGCGGCCATGTCGCGATGGCCGCGGGTGTAGAGCATCGCCACCACCGAAGATTTCAGCGGGGCGTATTCGTAGTCCTCCTGCCAATCCAGACCGGAGGCCCAGTTCAGCAGATGGCCGAGGGTGATCGCCGGGTGTTTGTCCAGCGCCGGGTAGAACTTCAGCGCTGGATCATCGAGTTTGAACCGGCCTTCGCCGTAGGCCACACCGAGAACGGTTGCCAGCAGACTTTTGCTGATTGACCAGGTCAGATGCGGTGTCTGAGCGGTGGTCGGAGCGGCGTAGCGTTCGTAGATGATCTGGCCGTCGTGGATGATCAGCAAGGCGTCGGTGCGGATGCCGTCGCGGGTGGTGTCGTTGCGCGGCGCGAAGGCGTAGTTTTCCAGCGCCTCGACGGCCGGGCCGGTGATCTGCGGGGCGATTGGCCATTGCTCGCCGGGCCATTGTTCGGCGCGGACGGTGAGGCTGATCAGCAGCAGGAACAGGGACAGGCCTTTGAACATGGTGGGCGCTCAGGGAATGAACCTGTCGAGACTAGTCGGGGTTTATGACAGATGTATGGTGATTTTGAGGCCGCCTTCGCGAGCAGGCTCGCTCCCACAGTTGATCGCATTTCAATTGAAGAATACCGTCCCTGTGGGAGCGAGCCTGCTCGCGAAGGGGCCGCTCAGGTCACCGCCAAAGCCTTGGCCAACCGCTTCGCCCTCGCCCCTGCCGCCAACTGCATCACGCCCTTGTCCCGCTGCCACATCTGCGCCCACTCCACCGGGCCATTGCCCAATGCCTGGTCCACCTCCCCCGCCAGCGCTTCAAACTGCGCAAACAACCCGCCCAGCAGCACATGCCCGGGCGGATTGTTCGGCGCTTGCCGGCTGGCCTCGGCGCACCCGGCCAGCAGCGCCAGCAAACGCAATTGCAGGGCCTGCGGCCAGTCGCTGTCCTGGCCGACGCCGTACAACCACGCGGTCATGGCGCTGAGCACGTAGACATCTTCAAGGGTGCGAAACGGTTTGACGTAGGCGTCCCAGCCGTCGCCGGCGAGCAATTCGCACAGGGCGCCGTCGAGGTACAGGCGACCGTGGCTGATGTCCGGCATCAACGGCAACGCCGGCAGTTTTTCCACCTTCACGCCGGGCTCGCCGGGATACACCACCGCCAGACTCAGGCGCGGTGGTTCGCCAGGCTCCTCACTGCGCGCAGCCACCAGCAGCCAATCCGCCGCGTCGCCGGCGGTGACGAAATCCTTGCGCCCGCTCAGGCGCAAATCTTTCAGCCGCGTTTGCATATCGGCCGGACGCAGGCTGCGTTGTTCGGTAGCGCACAAGGCGCCGAGGCTCAGCGGCGCGCTCGGCCACAACATGCGCAGCGCCGCCTGATAACCCACCAGAAACGCCAGCCCCGGCGTCGCCATCCGCCGCCCGCCGGCCACCGCCAA
Source organism: Pseudomonas sp. FP1762 (assembly GCF_030687105.1). NCBI lineage: Bacteria > Pseudomonadati > Pseudomonadota > Gammaproteobacteria > Pseudomonadales > Pseudomonadaceae > Pseudomonas > Pseudomonas sp. FP1762. The sequence continues at coordinate 1,426,381 of NZ_CP117458.1, read as the reverse complement.
TTCGAACGGCGTGACGTTGCCCAGCGTCTGCAACAACGTTGCAAAGCCCTCGGCCAGATCAGCTGCGGCGGGCAAGCGTTCACGGCGGTGCAGCAGATCTGTCCAGGGCATGGGCGCCTCCTCGTGGGCTGTCATATAAGCATCACCGAACGTTCATGGCGATGACACCGGGGCTACATAGCCTGACTTTGCACAACACGGCTGCATAAAGAAAGTCGATCGGCTGCAACCCACGACGGGTTAAAGGCCCGTACGGAGATTCACATGACGCAAATCGCCCGCATCAGCGACACCGGCAATGAACGCCGCCTGCAAGCCGAACGCCTGATCGGCGCCGAAGCCTTGCAGCAAGCCCAGGCCCTGCGCTTCGCCGTCTTCAGCGGCGAGTTCAACGCCAAACTCAAAGGCGCCGAACTGGGTCTGGACATGGATGATTATGATGTTCACTGCAGCCACATCGGCGTGCGTGATCTGAACACCGGGCGCCTGGTGGCGACCACGCGTCTGCTCGATCACACCGCCGCCAGCAGCCTCGGCAAGTTCTACAGCGAAGAAGAATTCAGCCTGCACGGCCTCGCCCATCTGCAAGGCCCGATCCTGGAAATCGGCCGCACCTGCGTCGATCCGGCGTACCGCAACGGCGGCACCATCGCCGTGCTCTGGGGCGAATTGGCCGAAGTGCTCAATCAGGGCGGCTACAGCTACCTGATGGGTTGCGCGAGCATCCCGATGCAGGACGGCGGCATTCAGGCCCATGCGATCATGCAGCGTCTGCGCGAGCGTTATCTGTGCACCGAACACCTGCGCGCCGAACCGAAAAATCCGCTGCCGACGCTGGATATCCCGTCCAACGTCATCGCCGAAATGCCGCCGCTGCTCAAGGCCTACATGCGCCTCGGTGCGAAGATCTGCGGCGAGCCGTGCTGGGACGAAGACTTCCAGGTGGCCGACGTGTTCATCCTGCTCAAGCGCGACGAACTCTGCCCGCGCTACGCCAAACACTTCAAGGCGGCGGTGTGATGAGCCGGTTGCGGGTGTACGCGCGAATCGCGCGAGTGCTGCTGGTGGTGACGCTGGGGCTGACCATGGCCAGCGTCTTCGGCGTGTTCGAGCGCATTGGTCTGGCGCACTCGATGGAGCGGCGTCAGCGCTGGTCGCGCTTCTTCATGGCGCGGCTGAGCAACGCCCTGCCGTTTCGCGTGAGCGTGCATGGCGAGCTGCCGAAACAGCCGATGCTTTGGGTCAGCAATCACGTGTCGTGGACCGACATTCCGCTGCTGGGCATGCTCACGCCGCTGTCGTTTCTGTCCAAGGCCGAAGTGCGCACCTGGCCGGTGGCCGGCTGGCTCGCAGCCAAAGCCGGCAGCCTGTTCATCCGCCGTGGGTCGGGCGACAGTCAGTTGATCCGCAAGCAGATGACCCGCCATCTGCAAACTGAACATGCACTGCTGATGTTCCCCGAAGGCACCACCACCGATGGCCGTTCGCTGCGCACCTTTCATGGTCGCCTGCTGTCGGCGGCGATCGATTCCGAAGTGATGCTGCAACCGGTGGCGATTCGTTATCTGCGTGACGGCGAAATCGATACGCTCGCACCGTTCATTGGTGACGATGATTTGCTCTCGCATCTGATGCGCCTGTTCAGCCATGACTGCGGCGATGTCGAGGTGCATCTGCTCAAGCCGATTGCCTGTCAGGGCCGCGAGCGCGCGGCGCTGGCGTTCGAAGCGCAGCAGGCGGTGCAGAAGGTGTTGTTTGGTGAGGTGGCGAAACCTGCCGAACCGCGTCGCGCAGGCGATTTGATCGCCGCCTGAAAATACAAATCCCCTGTGGGAGCGAGCCTGCTCGCGAATGCGACCTGTCAGTCGCCGAATATATTGACTGACAGGACGCCTTCGCGAGCAGGCTCGCTCCCACATTCAGATCTTCAGTGGATCAGAGTTTTGTGCGAAATCCTGCAATTGCGGGTAGAACAAGCTGAAGTCTTCACTCAACGGCTCATACAACCGCCGCAACTCCGCCATTGCCCCCGCCAATTCCTCCGGCCTGGTCAGCCGTCGCGAGATCCCGCGCAGCACCTGTTCCAGCACCTCAAATTCGCGATACGAGCCCAGCCAGTCGTTGGCGACCATGTGCGGGGCGATCTTTGCCAGCCGTTCCGGCAACTGTCGTTCGCGGGACAGCACCTGATAGACGTCTGCGGTGAACTGCTCCAGCGGTCGGTCGGCATACAGCGTCCAGTCCCGCGCAAGACAATGATCGAAAAACACATCGAGGACGATTCCGGCATAACGCCGCCGCGTTTCGTTGAAGCGGCCCAGAGCGATGTCGACCAGTGGATGCCGATCGGTGAACACGTCGATGCGCCGATGCAGCGCAATCGCCGCCTCCACTTCCGGGTCGAACTGGCCTTGCAGCCGACCTTTGACGAAGTCGCCATAGAGACTGCCGAGTAACTGACCGGGGCGCTGGCCGCCGAGATGCAAATGCGCGAGATAATTCATGAGCGCAGCTTAGCACTGCGGTCGCTCCTCCAGCATCCTCGTATCGTTATAACCCGATATAGCGATTTATGCGTTCGTCAGACCGAATTCATATTGGTATATCGCGATCCAACGATTTAAAGTTCGCTCCATCACGATATATCGCTACTGCCACCACGAGCCCAAGCCATGAACCTCGACCTCGACGAAATAATAAAAGCCCTGGCGCACCCAGTACGGCGAGACATCCTCAACTGGCTGAAGGACCCGAAAGGCGAATTCCCGGAGCAGTTGCACAACCACGAATACGGTATTTGCGCCGGGCAGATAGATCAGCGTTGCGGCCTGTCGCAATCGACCGTGTCGGCCCACTTGGCGACGTTGCAACGGGCCGGGCTGATCAGCAGCCAGAAGGCCGGGCAGTGGCATTTCTTCAAACGTAACGAGGACGTCATCCAGGCGTTTCTCAGCACCCTCAGTAAAGAGCTCTGACCCTTAACGTCAGCCAGCCGACAAGGAAACCTGCATGCCCCTTTCGCTTCTCATCCTCGCCCTGAGCGCCTTCGCCATCGGCACCACCGAGTTCGTCATCATGGGCCTGCTGCCCGACGTGGCGGCGGATCTTGGTGTGTCGATTCCCGGCGCCGGCTGGCTGGTCACCGGGTACGCCCTGGGCGTGGCCATCGGTGCACCGTTCATGGCGCTGGCCACCGCCAGGTTGCCGCGCAAGGCAGCGCTGGTGGCGTTGATGGGCATCTTCATTGTCGGCAACCTGCTCTGCGCCATCGCCAGCGACTACAACGTGCTGATGTTTGCCCGGGTAGTCACCGCGCTGTGTCACGGCGCGTTCTTCGGCATCGGCTCGGTGGTGGCGGCCAATCTGGTCGCGCCGAACAAACGTGCCTCGGCAGTAGCCTTGATGTTCACCGGTCTGACCCTGGCCAACGTACTTGGCGTACCGCTGGGTACCGCATTGGGTCAGGAAGCCGGCTGGCGTTCGACCTTCTGGGCAGTGACCGTCATCGGTGTGATCGCGCTGATCGGCCTGATCCGCTTTCTGCCGGCCAAGCGTGACGAAGAGAAACTCGACATGCGCGCCGAACTCGCCGCCCTCAAAGGCGCCGGCATCTGGCTGTCGCTGAGCATGACCGCGCTGTTCGCCGCCTCGGTCTTCACCCTGTTCACCTACGTCGCCCCACTGCTCGGTGAAGTCACCGGTGTGTCGCCGCGTGGCGTGACCTGGACACTGATGCTCATCGGTCTGGGCCTGACGGTCGGCAACATCATCGGCGGCAAACTCGCCGATAAAGGCATGGCCGCCACGCTGATCGGCGTGTTCATCGCCATGGCCGTGGTTTCCACGGTGCTGAGCTGGACCAGCGTCGCGCTGATCCCGACTGAAATCACCCTGTTCCTCTGGGCCACCGCGTGTTTCGCCGCTGTGCCCGCGCTGCAAGTCAACGTGGTGACCTTCGGCAAGGCTGCGCCGAACCTGGTTTCGACCCTGAACATCGGCGCTTTCAACGTCGGCAACGCGCTTGGCGCTTGGGTCGGCGGCAGCGTCATCGCCCACGGCTACGGCCTGACCAGCGTGCCACTGGCCGCCGCCGCGCTGGCCGTACTTGCCCTGCTGGTGACCCTGATTACCTTCCGCCAGAACGGCAATGCCGAGCTGGCGCCTGCTTCCAACTGATCAACTTCCTTAATTAAAGAGAGGCTTTTAGACATGGCGACTATTTTCGACCCGATCAAACTCGGCGACATCGAGCTGAACAACCGCATCATCATGGCCCCGCTGACCCGCTGCCGCGCCGACGAAGGCCGTGTGCCGAACGCGCTGATGGCCGAATACTACGTACAACGCGCCTCGGCCGGCCTGATCCTCAGCGAAGCCACTTCGGTAACACCGATGGGCGTCGGCTATCCGGACACCCCGGGCATCTGGTCCAACGATCAAGTGCGTGGCTGGGCCAACGTGACCAAAGCGATTCACGGCGCCGGCGGCAAGATCTTCCTGCAACTGTGGCACGTCGGCCGCATATCTCACCCTTCGTACCTGAATGGTGAAGCACCGGTCGCGCCAAGCGCCATCCAGCCAAAGGGCCACGTCAGCCTGGTGCGTCCGCTGGCCGACTACCCAACGCCGCGCGCTCTGGAAACCGCTGAAATCGCCGACATCGTCGACGCCTACCGCACCGGTGCCGAGAACGCCAAGGCCGCCGGTTTCGACGGCGTGGAAATCCACGGCGCCAACGGCTACCTGCTCGACCAGTTCCTGCAAAGCAGCACCAACCAGCGCACCGACCAGTACGGCGGCTCGCTGGAAAACCGTGCGCGCCTGCTGCTGGAAGTGACCGACGCCGCGATCGAAGTCTGGGGCGCTGGCCGCGTTGGTGTGCACCTGGCACCGCGTGCCGATTCCCATGACATGGGCGATGACAATCTTGCCGAGACCTTCACCTACGTCGCCCGTGAACTGGGCAAGCGTGGCATCGCGTTCATCTGCTCGCGCGAAAAAGAAGGCGCCGACAGCCTCGGCCCGCAACTGAAAGAAGCTTTCGGTGGCCCGTACATCGCCAACGAGAAGTTCACCAAGGAAAGCGCCAACGAGTGGCTGGCCAGCGGTAAGGCAGACGCCGTAGCGTTCGGCGTGCCGTTCATTGCCAACCCGGACCTGCCGGCACGTTTGCAGGCTGATGCGCCGCTGAACGAGCCGCATCCGGAGACTTTCTACGGCAAGGGTCCGGTCGGTTATATCGACTATCCGACCTTGTAATCACGCTGTAGCGCAGAAATAAGAAAGCCCCTGACTTTTGAGAGTCAGGGGCTTTTTGCTATTGGCGCAGGACAAGCGCAAGCAAACACCGTTTAACAACAGCGACACAATTTCCCTACAAAATCCACGACTCGCTACGTTTAAACTCCCCGCCGCGATGATCAGCCATGGCGGCTGATTGACATCCTGCCGGGCAATTGCGCATTTTGTTTCATTTGCGCAGGCTTGGGCTCAGGCGCAGCATGTCCAGCCCGGTGTCGACCCAGCGTTCAGCCTCGGCGTGCAGTTCGAAGCTGTCCGGGGCCAGCAGCCAGCCGTACAGCAGGCCGTCGATGTAGGCATGAATGCTGATGGCCGCGCGGGCAGTGTCGAGGTCTTCCGGCAACTGGCCGCGATTCACCGCATTACGCAAGGTCAGGCCGATGCGCAGATTGCAATCGAGACTGGCCGTCCGGCGCTGCTGGCGCAGATCGCACATTTCATCGGTGAACTCGCACTTATGAAACAGAATTTCGTTGATGCGCCGGGTTTTCGGGTCCAGTGCAACTTGATGAAACAAATGAATCAGCAACTGCCGCATGCAGCCCAGCGGGTCCGGTTCGTCCTCGCTTTCGCTGGCCTTGGCCAGTTCATCCAGCGGTTCGTGCAGGCTGTCGAGCATCGCCTGGACCAGATCGGCCTTGTTGCTGAAATGCCAGTAGATGGCGCCACGCGTTACGCCGGCGAGGGTCGCGATGTCCGCCAGGGTGGTGCGGGCAACCCCCCTTTCATAGAAGGCTTTCTCGGCCGCTTCCAGAATCTGGCTGCGGGTTTCCTGAGCTTCCTCTTTGGTACGACGGACCATGGCAGTAAAACCTCAAACAGGATGTTTCAGGGATGGCTGAATATCCGCTGAATAAAGAGGGGGCGATCTCTCGTGAATCGACTCCCCGGCCTACAATTTCAAACCTTGCGACGACTTTTGTATCAGGGTGGGTACGCGGCGCAGGTGTTTACAAACAACCATGAACGTAAGTATATTACTTAGCAAGCTACTTATCCACCCGGTGCCCGATTTTTACTCTTTCACACTTCTTGTGCGCTTCTTGCGCGCCTGACCCGAGGATCTTCATGCAATTCAAGCCAGCTGTTACCGCTCTGGTCACTGCCGTCGCCCTGGCATCGCTGCTCAGCGGATGTAAAAAGGAAGAAGCGGCCCCTGCCGCTCCGCCTCCTCAGGTCGGCGTCGTCACCCTGCAACCACAAGCCTTTACCCTGACCTCGGAACTTCCGGGCCGCACCAGTGCGTTCCGCATCGCTGAAGTTCGCCCACAGGTCAACGGCATCATTCTCAAACGTCTGTTCAAGGAAGGCGCCGACGTCAAAGCCGGTCAGCAGCTTTATCAGATCGATCCGTCGGTCTATGAAGCGACGCTGAAAAGTGCCGAAGCCAACCTGCGTTCGACCAAGTCCATCTCCGACCGCTACAAGCAATTGGTCGATGAGCAAGCCGTAAGCCGTCAGGAATACGACACCGCATTGGCCAACCGCCTGCAATCGGAAGCGTCGCTTCAGACTGCGCAGATCAACGTGCGTTACACCAAGGTCTATGCGCCGATCTCCGGCCGTATCGGCCGCTCTTCGGTGACCGAAGGCGCACTGGTCAGCAATGGCCAGGCCGATGCAATGGCAGTGATTCAGCAGCTCGATCCGATCTACGTCGACGTCACCCAGTCGTCGGTGGAACTGCTGGAACTGCGCCGCGAACTGGAAAGTGGCCGTCTGCAGAAGGCTGGCGACAACGCCGCCGCAGTCAAGCTGACCCTGGAAGACGGCAGCCAGTACAAGCTCGACGGCAAGCTGGAATTCTCCGAAGTCTCGGTTGACCAGACCACCGGCTCGGTGACCCTGCGCGCAGTGTTCCCGAACCCCGATCACACCCTGCTGCCAGGCATGTTCGTCCACGCCCAGTTGCAGGCCGGCGTCAACAGCGCAGCGATCCTCGCGCCACAGCAAGGCGTGACCCGCGACCTCAAAGGCACCCCGACCGCACTGGTCGTCGGCGCCGACAACAAGGTCGAGCTGCGTCAGCTCAAGGCCAGCCGCACTGTCGGAAGCCAGTGGTTGATCGAAGACGGCCTGAAAGCCGGCGATCGTCTGATCACCGAAGGGCTGCAGTACGTCAAACCGGGCGTCGAGGTCAAAGCGACCGAGGCGACTAACGTCGGCACCAAGAACCCGGCCCCCGCACAGGCAGCTGACAAAGCCGCCGGCGGCAAAGGGGAGTAACCCATGTCAAAATTCTTCATCGACCGTCCGATTTTCGCTTGGGTAATCGCCCTGGTGATCATGCTGGTCGGGGCACTTTCGATCCTGAAATTGCCGATCAACCAATACCCGAGCATTGCGCCACCGGCCATTGCGATCCAGGTGACCTACCCGGGTGCGTCCGCACAAACCGTGCAGGACACCGTGGTGCAGGTCATCGAGCAACAGCTCAACGGTATCGACAACCTGCGTTATGTGTCGTCGGAAAGTAACTCCGACGGCAGCATGACCATCACCGCGACCTTCGAGCAAGGCACCAACTCCGACACCGCGCAGGTCCAGGTCCAGAACAAGCTGAACCTGGCCACCCCGCTGCTGCCGCAGGAAGTGCAGCAACAGGGTATCCGCGTGACCAAGGCAGTGAAAAACTTCCTGCTGGTGATCGGCGTGGTGTCGCGTGACGGCAGCATGAGCAAGGACGACCTGTCCAACTACATCGTGTCGAACATGCAGGACCCGATCTCGCGCACCGCCGGTGTCGGTGACTTCCAGGTCTTCGGTGCGCAGTACGCGATGCGTATCTGGCTCGACCCGGCCAAGTTGAACAACTTCAACCTGACCCCGGTCGACGTGAAGAACGCCATTGCTGCGCAGAACGTCCAGGTGTCGTCCGGTCAGCTCGGTGGCTTGCCTGCCGTGCAGGGCCAGCAACTGAACGCGACGATCATCGGCAAGACCCGTCTGCAGACCGCTGAGCAGTTCAAGGAAATCCTGCTCAAGGTCAACAAGGACGGCTCGCAGGTTCGCCTCAAAGACGTGGCTGAAGTCGGCCTCGGCGGTGAGAACTACGCGATCAGTGCCCAGTTCAACGGCAGCCCGGCGTCCGGTCTGGCGGTGAAACTGGCCAACGGCGCCAACGCCCTCGATACCGCCAAAGCGCTGCGCAACACTATCGACAGCCTCAAGCCGTTCTTCCCGCAAGGCATGGAAGTGGTGTTCCCGTACGACACCACTCCGGTGGTGACCGAGTCGATCAAAGGCGTGGTGCACACCCTGGTCGAAGCGATCGCGCTGGTGTTCCTGGTGATGTTCCTGTTCCTGCAGAACTTCCGCGCCACCGTCATCACCACGATGACCGTGCCGGTGGTACTGCTCGGTACGTTCGGCATCCTCGCCGCCGCCGGTTTCAGCATCAACACCCTGACCATGTTCGGCATGGTGCTGGCCATCGGTCTGCTGGTGGACGATGCCATCGTCGTGGTGGAAAACGTCGAGCGGGTGATGAGCGAAGAAGGCTTGTCACCGAAGGAAGCGACGAAGAAATCCATGGGCCAGATCCAGGGCGCACTGGTCGGTATCGCCCTCGTACTCTCGGCGGTACTGCTGCCGATGGCATTCTTCAGCGGCTCCACTGGTGTGATCTACAAGCAGTTCTCGATCACCATCGTTTCGGCGATGGCCCTGTCGGTGCTGGTTGCCCTGATCTTCACCCCGGCGCTGTGCGCGACCATGCTCAAGCCGATTCCGAAAGGCGAGCACGGTACTCCGAAGAAAGGTTTCTTCGGCTGGTTCAACCGTAACTTTGACCGTGGCGTACGCAGCTACGAGCGCGGCGTCGGCAACATGCTGACCCGCAAGGCGCCGTACCTGCTGGCGTATCTGCTGATCGTCGTCGGCATGATCTGGCTGTTCACCCGCATCCCGACCGCGTTCCTGCCGGAAGAAGACCAGGGCGTACTGTTCGCCCAGGTGCAGACCCCGGCCGGTTCCAGTGCCCAGCGCACGCAGGTGGTCGTGGATGAAATGCGTGAGTACCTGCTGCGTCCGAACAAGGACGGTGGTGAGGCGGACGCGGTGGCTTCGGTGTTCACCGTGACCGGCTTCAACTTCGCCGGCCGTGGGCAGAGCTCGGGTATGGCGTTCATCATGCTCAAACCGTGGGGCGAGCGTAACGCCGACAACAGCGTGTTCAAGCTCGCCGCGCGTGCCCAGCAACACTTCTTCAGCTTCCGCGACGCGATGGTGTTTGCCTTCGCCCCGCCAGCGGTTCTGGAATTGGGTAACGCCACCGGTTTCGACGTGTTCCTGCAAGACCGCGCCGGTATCGGTCACGAAAAACTGATGGAAGCGCGCAACCAGTTCCTTGGCATGGCGGCGCAAAGCAAGGTGCTGACCCAGGTGCGTCCGAACGGCCTGAACGATGAGCCGCAGTTCCAGCTGGAAATCGACGACGAGAAGGCCAGTGCCCTCGGCATCACCATCAGCGATATCAACAACACCCTGTCGATCGCGCTGGGCAGTAGCTACGTCAACGACTTCATCGACCGTGGTCGGGTGAAGAAAGTCTACGTGCAGGGCCAGCCGGATTCGCGCATGAGCCCCGAAGACCTGAAGAAGTGGTACGTGCGCAACGCCGAAGGCACCATGGTTCCGTTCTCGGCGTTCGCCAAGGGTGAGTGGGTCTACGGTTCGCCGAAACTGGCGCGTTACAACGGTGTGGAAGCGGTCGAAGTCCTCGGGGCTCCGGCGCCGGGCTACTCCACCGGTGAAGCGATGGCTGAAGTCGAAGCGATTGCCAAGAAGCTGCCGGCCGGTGTCGGTATCTCCTGGACCGGTCTGTCCTACGAGGAACGTCTGTCCGGCTCGCAAGCGCCAGCGCTGTACGCCCTGTCGCTGCTGATGGTGTTCCTGTGTCTGGCGGCGCTGTATGAGAGCTGGTCGATTCCGATCGCGGTCATGCTCGTGGTACCGCTGGGGATCATCGGTGCGCTGATGGCTACCAGCCTGCGCGGTCTGTCCAACGACGTGTACTTCCAGGTGGGCTTGTTGACGACCATCGGTCTGGCGGCTAAAAACGCCATTCTGATCGTCGAATTCGCCAAGGAACTGCATGAACAGGGACGCAGCCTGCGTGAAGCGGCAATCGAAGCCTGCCGCATGCGTCTGCGCCCGATCATCATGACCTCGCTGGCCTTCGTTCTCGGTGTTGTGCCGCTGGCGATTTCCACCGGCGCCGGTTCAGGCAGTCAGCACGCGATCGGTACCGGCGTGATTGGCGGTATGCTCACGGCCACGATCCTGGCGATCTTCTGGGTCCCACTGTTCTTCGTTACTGTGTCGTCCATCGGTCAGCGTAAAAAGACCGACGCGGATGAGACTACTGAAACTCCTAAAGAGGCTGGCCAATGAGCAAGTCGCTACTCTCCATCGCAGTCGCCGCCTTCGTGCTGAGCGGTTGCTCGCTGATACCTGACTATCAGCAGCCTGAGGCTCCGGTCGCAGGCCAGTACCCGCAGGGGCCGGCATATTCGCCGGCCCAGGCTCCGGCGCAAGCCGCTGCCGAACAGGGCTGGAAGCAGTTTTTCCATGACCCGGCACTGCAACAGCTGATCCAGGTCGCCCTGGAAAACAACCGCGACCTGCGTGTCGCGGCGCTGAACATCGACGCTTACGCGGCGCAGTACCGCATCCAGCGCGCAGACCTGTTCCCGGCAGTGTCGGCCAATGCCGCCGGCAGCCGCCAGCGTCTGCCGGCCCGTGCCTCGCAGACCGGCGAGTCGATGATCAGCAGCTCCTACTCGGCTACCGTCGGCGTCAGCGCCTACGAACTCGACCTGTTCGGTCGGGTGCGCAGCCTGAGCGAGCAAGCGTTGCAACAGTACTTCGCTACCGAAGAAGCACGCCGCAGTACGCAGATCAGTCTGGTCGCCAACGTCGCCAATGCCTACCTGACCTGGCAAGCGGACAAGGAACTGCTCAAGCTGACGCAGGACACCCTCGGTGCCTTCGAAGAAAGCTACAAGCTGACCAGCCGCAGCAACGAAGTCGGTGTGGCTTCGGCGCTGGACCTGGCGCAATCGCGCACTTCCGTGGAAAACGCCCGGGCACAATTGGCGCGTTATACCCGCCAGGTCGCGCAGGACGAAAACAGCCTGACCCTGCTGCTCGGCACCGGTATCCCGGCCAATCTGCAAGCCGCCAAACCGCTGTCTGATGATCTGCTCAGCGACGTACCGGCCGGTCTGCCTTCGGACCTGCTGCAACGTCGTCCGGACATCCTCCAGGCCGAGTACAACCTGAAGGCGGCCAACGCTAACATCGGCGCGGCGCGGGCAGCGTTCTTCCCGAGCATCAGCCTGACCGCCAACGCGGGCAGCCTGAGCCCGGATCTGTCCGGTCTGTTCAAGGGTGGCTCGGGGACGTGGCTGTTCCAGCCGCAGATCAACCTGCCGATCTTCAACGCCGGCAGCCTGCGCGCCAGCCTCGACTACGCCAAGATCCAGAAGGACATTGGCGTGGCGAACTACGAGAAGTCCATTCAAACGGCCTTCCAGGAAGTCGCCGACGGCCTGGCCGCGCGCCAGACCTACACCGAGCAGTTGCAAGCGCAGCGTGACTTCGTGCAGGCCAACCAGGATTACTACCGCTTGGCCGAACGTCGCTATCGCATCGGCGTCGACAGCAACCTGACCTTCCTCGATGCCCAGCGTCAGTTGTTCAGCGCACAACAAGCGCTGATCACCGACCGCCTCGCGCAGCTGACCAGTGCGGTCAACCTGTACAAGGCCCTGGGTGGTGGCTGGAATGCGCAGACCGCGCAGAACGAAGCGCTGAAAGAAGAAGCGCCGAAGATGAAGCTGTTCTGATCCTCGGCTGAATACATCAAGCCCACCTTATTGGTGGGCTTTTTGTTTTTTGAAGATCAAAAGATCGCAGCCTTCGGCAGCTCCTACATTTGAAATGCGTTGCCCTGTAGGAGCTGCCGAAGGCTGCGATCTTTTGCTGTTCGATAACCGCCCAAAACCCGCTTTCAGCAATTGAACCTGAACACACAGTCCCTTCACCATTCGAACCAGAAAACCAATAACAACAAGGTTCGACACCATGCTCCAGCGCCCTGCCCCGCCCGGCTGACCGCCACCGCTGCATCTCAGACCTGCATCACGTTGCCTGCGCCGCACCCGCCGCGACAGCGCAGCCGTTCGCCCTAAAAAAACAAGAGAGACCCAAGTCCATGACAGTTTTCCCTGTGCCCTACGCATTGCCCGCTGTGATCGCCCTGGCCATCGCCGGTCTGGCCCTGCCGGCAAGCGCCGAAGAAGCCGGCTTCATCGAAGGCGCCAAGGTCAACCTCAACCTGCGCAACTTCTATATCAACCGCAACTTCACCAACCCGACCAAAACCCAGGGCAAGGCTGAAGAATGGACGCAGAGTTTCATCCTCGACGCCAAATCCGGCTTTACCCAAGGCACCGTCGGTTTCGGCATGGACGTACTCGGGCTGTATTCGATCAAGCTCGATGGCGGTAAAGGCACGGGCGGTACGCAGTTGTTGCCGCTGGACCATGACGGGCGCCCGGCGGACAACTTCGGTCGCACCAACGTCGCCTTCAAGGCCAGACTTTCGCAGACCGAGGTCAAGGTCGGCGAGTGGATGCCGGTATTGCCGATTCTGCGTTCGGACGACGGTCGCTCGCTGCCGCAAACCTTCCGTGGCGGCCAGATCACCTCCAAGGAAATCGCCGGCCTGACCCTCTATGGCGGCCAGTTCCGCGCCAACAGCCCGCGCGACGACAGCAGCATGAGCGACATGTCGATGACCGGCAAAGCCGCGTTCACCTCTGACCGTTTCAACTTCCAGGGCGGCGAATACCTGTTCAACGACAAGCGCACACAGATCGGCTTATGGAATGCGCAACTCAAGGACATCTACAGCCAGCAGTACCTCAATGTGCTGCACAGTCAGCCGCTCGGTGACTGGACGCTGGGCGCCAACCTCGGCTTTTTCTATGGCAAGGAAGATGGCAGCGCGCGTGCCGGCGATCTGGACAACAAGACCTGGTACGGGATGTTTTCGGCCAAGTACGGCGGCAGCACGTTCTACCTCGGCCTGCAGAAACTCACCGGCGACAGCGCCTGGATGCGCGTCAACGGCACCAGTGGCGGGACTCTGGCCAACGACAGCTACAACGCCAGTTATGACAACGCTCAGGAACGCTCCTGGCAGTTGCGTCACGACTACAACTTCGCCGCCATGGGCATCCCCGGCCTGACCCTGATGAACCGCTACATCAGCGGCGACAACGTGCACACCGGGACGATCACCGACGGCAAGGAATGGGGTCGCGAATCGGAACTCGGTTACACGGTGCAGAGCGGCACGTTGAAGGATTTGAACGTCAGATGGCGCAACTCGACCATGCGCCGCGACTTCAGTAACAACGAGTTCGACGAGAACCGATTGATCGTCAGCTACCCGATCAGCCTGCTTTAACCAAACATGCTCCACTGTGGGAGCGAGCCTGCTCGCGAAAGCGCTGCTTCAGTCGACATCTGTGTCGAATATGAAATGGCCTTCGCGAGCAGGCTCGCTCCCACATTTGATTCCCATCACAGATGCATGCCATTGGTCAGGCCATGTAGCGCTTTTGCGGGCGGCGGTTACAGTGAGCAAACCTGAAGGACTCAGGTGCTCCAACCCTTCACGCTTCCGTTTCGTAGTCGGTCTCCAGCTGTGCACCAGGTTGTCATCGGAAGACACCATTTGATCACCGGAGGATCACCTCATGATCACACGCCGCACCACTGCACCCGATTGGGACGCCAAGGCGTACCAGCAGTTTTCCCGTCTCAGACAACGTCCGGTCAACGAATTGCTCGACCGTATCGAACTGCAAAATCCCCAACGTATTTACGATCTGGGCTGCGGCACCGGCATTGCCACGCAGTTGTTGGCCAAACGCTGGCCGCGCGCGCAGTTGCAGGGCGTCGACAGCTCCGCGCAGATGCTCGTTGAGGCACGCTGCCTGCCGATCCGGGCGTTGTGGAAACATTGCGACCTGCTTGATTGGCAACCTGAGCAACCGGCGGATCTGCTGTTCGCAGCCGCCGTGCTGCACTTTATCGAAGGCCATGAAAAACTGCTGCCGCGCCTGCTCGGTTATCTGAATCCCGGCGGCTGTCTGGCGGCGCACATGCCGGACTGGCGCGATGCGCTGTGGTATCGGCTGATGCTCGACACCCTCGAAAACGGCGGCCCCGGTGGCACACCACTGGGCACACCTGAACTGCGCCAGCGCATGGCGGCGCGGCCGTTATTGGCACTGGAGGATTACTATCGGTTGCTCGCGCCCATGACTATGTCGCTGGATATCTGGGAGACCGAGCAGTTGCAGGTGGTTGACGGCAAGTCGCCGGTGTATGACTGGGTGAAGGTCTCGGCGCTGCGGCCGGTGATGCAGGCGTTGAGTTCAGCGGAACAGGCGCGGTTTATCTATCACTACCTGATGCGGGTGCATGAGCATTATCCGCAAGAGGGGGATGGGCATACGTTGTTTGCATTCAAGCGAATATTTATTGTCGCCAGGGTGTGATTCGTTACGGCCGCTACCGCTTTCGCGAGCAGGCTCGCTCCCACAGGGAAATGCATTCCAATGTGGGAGCGAGCCTGCTCGCGAAGGCGTCAGTGCAACAACCTCACTCGCGGGATTCAACCCCGAGTTCATCCCACACCGATTCGGCCAGATGAAACGTCGCGTTCGCCGCCGGTATGCCGCAGTAGATCGCGCTCTGCATGATCACTTCCTTGATCTCGCCACGGCTCACACCATTATTGGCCGCTGCGCGCAGGTGCAGTTTCAGTTCGCCCTTGCGGTTCATGCCGATCAGCATGGCGATGGTGATCAGGCTGCGGGTGTGCCGGGGCAGGCCCGGGCGGGTCCAGATGTCGCCCCAGGCGTGGCGGGTGATCATTTCCTGGAACTCCGAGTTGAACTCGGTCAGCGTGGTCAGGCTGCGATCGACGTGGGCATCGCCCAGCACCGCGCGGCGTACTTGCATGCCTTCGTCGTAACGTTGTTTCTCGTCCACAAAATCTTCCTCACTGAGCCTGCAAAAACGCCAGCACACGGTCGCTGAAATCGGCGCCGGCCTGCACGTTGGACAAATGCGCCGCATGGAACTCGGCGTACTCGGCGTCGCGCACATGGTCGCGAATGAAGTGCCCGCCGGACGGCGGCGTCACCGCATCTTCGCTGCCGGCAATCACCAGCAACGGCACGTTGATCGAAGCCAGTTGTTCACGAAAATCGGCATCTCGCACGGCCGCGCAGTTGGCCGCATAACCTTGTGGATTGGTCGCGGCGAGCATGTCGGTAATCTTCTTCGCCGCCTCGGGATGCGCTGCGGAAAAGTCTGGGGTGAACCAGCGCGCAATCGAGGCATCACGCAGTGCGACCATCGCCGCCGGGCCGTCACGCAACACGGTTTCGATGCGTGGATTCCATACCGACGGATCGCCGATTTTCGCCGCCGTGTTGCACACGATCAATTTGTGCAGACGATGGCCTGCGTTGATCCCCAGCCACTGACCGATCAGCCCGCCCATCGACAGCCCGCAGAAATGCGCGCGCTCGATGTGCAGCGCATCGAGCAGACCGAGTACGTCATGGCCCAATTGCTCGATGCTGTACGGCCCTTCGGTGACCAGCGATTGCCCATGGCCGCGCGTGTCGAAACGCAGCACGCGGTAATGCTCGGCGAACGCCGGCATTTGCGCGTCCCACATGTGCAGGTCGGTGCCCAGCGAGTTGGACAGCACCAGCACCGGCGCAGCGGCCGGGCCTTCTATTTGATAGTGCAGTTCGCCATCGGCGAGTTGAACGAAAGCCACAGCCCTCTCCTTCAGACAGTCAAAGCGTTGTGTTCAGCCACCGCGCGCTCGACCCAGACTTGCGCCTGGCCAAGGTAATGCGCGGGGTTCAGAAGATCATCGAGTTCAGCGCCACTGAGTTCGGCGGTGACTTGCGGCTCGTCAGCGAGCACCGCACGCAGATGGCGCTGCTCGGCCACCGCGCGTTTGCAGCACTGTTCGAGCAGATGATGCGCGGTGTCGCGGCCGACGCGTTGGGCGAGGACGATGCTCACCGCTTCGGCCAGCACCAGGCCTTGGGTCAGTTCGAGGTTGCGGGCCATGCGCGCCGCGTCGACTTCCAGACCGTCGGCCAGCAAACGCGCCTGTTGCAGCGAACCGGACACCAGGCAGCAGATCTCCGGCAAGGTTTCCCATTCGGCGTGCCACAAACCGAGACTGCGTTCGTGTTCCTGCGGCATCGCGCTGAACAGCGTCGACACCAGCCCCGGCACCCGCGTGGCCGCGCCGATCAGCACCGCCGCGCCGACCGGGTTGCGTTTGTGCGGCATGGTCGACGAGCCGCCCTTGCCCGGTGCCGCTGGCTCAAAAACTTCCGCTGCTTCGGTCTGCATCAACAGGCTGATGTCGCGGCCGAATTTGCCGAGGCTGCCGGCGATCAGGCCAAGCACAGCGCCGAATTCGACGATGCGATCACGCTGGGTGTGCCACGGTTGCTCGGGCAGGGTCAGTTGCAGCTCTTCGGCCAAGGCCTCAGCGATTGGCAACGCCTGTGCCCCCAGCGCCGCGAGCGTGCCGGAGGCGCCACCGAATTGCAGCACCAGCAGCCGTGGCTTCAGTTGTTGCAGACGCTGACGGCTGCGCGTCAAAGCGCCCAACCAACCGGCGATTTTCATGCCGAGGGTCACTGGCGTGGCGTGTTGCAGCCAGGTGCGCCCGGCCAGTGGCGTGGTGGCGAAACGTTGTGCCTGAGTGGCGAGCGAGTCGGCCAGTTGTGCCAGTTGGTTTTCGATCAGCGCCAGCGCCTGGCGTAATTGCAGGACCAGCCCGGAATCCATCACGTCCTGACTGGTCGCGCCCAGATGCACATAGCGCTCGGCTTCGGCATCGCTCGAGGCGATCTGCTTGCCCAAGGCCTTGACCAGCGGAATCGCTGAATTGCCGGCCGTAGCAATCGCCTCGCCCAGCGCCGCAAAGTCATACAGGCCCGCCTCGCACGCTGCGGCAATCGGTGCCACGGCCGATGAAGGAATCAGCCCGACCCGCGCTTCGGCCCGGGCCAGCGCCGCTTCGAAATCGAGCATCGCCTGCACCCGGCCCTGATCGCAGAACACTTCGCGCATATCGCGGGCGGTGAAGTAGGCATCGAACAATTGATTGCCCGGTCGCTGAGTCATAAACAGTCCTTGCCGGCGCGGGCCTCGCAGCCCGCGCACATGGGTTTACAGATCGTGGTGCAAATACTTCGCCTGCTTGGGCAAACGCAGACTGAACAGGAAGGCCACCGCCATCATCGCCGTAACGTACCAGTAGAAGGCGTTTTCCATGCCGCCGGCCTTGAGGCTCAGGGCCACAAACTCTGCCGAACCACCGAAGATCGCATTCGCCACCGCGTAAGCCAGGCCGACACCAAGCGCGCGGACTTCCGGCGGGAACATCTCGGCTTTTACCAGACCGCTGATCGAGGTGTAGAAACTGACGATTGCCAGCGCCAGGGTGATCAGCACGAAGGCGAGGAACGGGCTGCTGATACTTTTCAGGCTGAGCAGAATCGGCACGGTGAACAGCGTGCCAAGCGCGCCGAACCAGAGCATCGAATTACGCCGGCCGATCTTGTCGGCGAGCATGCCGAACAACGGCTGCATGCACATATACAGGAACAGCGCGCCGGTCATGATGTAGCTGGCGGTCTTGGCGTGCATGCCGGCGGTGTTCACCAGGTATTTCTGCATGTAGGTGGTGAAGGTGTAGAAAATCAGCGAGCCGCCAGCGGTGTAGCCGAGCACGGTGATGAACGCCGCTTTGTGATCGCGGAACAGTGCAGTAATGCTGCCGGCGTCTTTGTGCGCGCGGGTTTCTTTGTTGGTGGTTTCCTTCAGCGAACGACGCAGGAACAGCGAAATCAGCGCCGCCACCGCACCGACCACGAATGGAATCCGCCAGCCGTAGGCACGCAGGTCTTCTTCAGTGAGGAACTGTTGCAGCACCACCACCAGCGACACCGCCAGCAATTGGCCGCCAATCAGCGTCACGTACTGGAACGAGGCGAAGAATCCGCGCTGACCCTTGAGCGCGACTTCGCTCATGTAAGTCGCGGTGGTGCCGTACTCGCCGCCGACCGACAGACCTTGCAGCAAACGCGCGAACAGCAACAGCACCGGTGCCCAGACGCCGATGTCCTTGTAGGTCGGCAGGCAGGCAATCAGCAGCGAGCCGAAGCACATCATCAGAATCGAGATGAGCATCGAGTTCTTGCGCCCGTGCTTGTCAGCGACCCGGCCGAAAATCCAGCCACCAATCGGACGCATCAGGAACCCGGCAGCGAACACGCCAGCGGTGTTGACCAGTTGCACAGTCGGGTTATCGGAGGGGAAAAACGCCGGGGCGAAATAGATCGCGCAGAAGGCGTAGACGTAGAAGTCGAACCATTCGACGAGGTTGCCGGACGAGGCGCCGACGATGGCAAAGATGCGCTTGCTGCGCTCTTCGCCGGTGTAGTGGGAGGTGGTGGTTGTCATTGTTTTTCACTCGATAGGGACAGTCACAGTCTAGACATACTTTGCAACAGTCCCGTTCCGCATCGGATCATCACCCACGTATGGATCAGCCTTTGTGGCGAGGAGATTTATCCCCGCTCGAGTGCAAAGCACTCGCAAATCAGATACACGCGGTTCATCTGAATACCGCGCCGACTGGTTTTTGGGGCTGCTTCGCAGCCCAGCGGGGATAAATCCCCTCACCACAGGGACTCTGTCCTGCAGGGGATTTGGGGTGTTCTCTCAATAATCGAAGAACACCGTCTCGGCATCGGTGCCCTGCAGAACTACATTCCACTGGTACACACCCGACGCATCCGCCTTGGCCAGCAACGTCTGGCGACGCTCCGCCGGCACGCACTCGAGCAACGGGTCAGCAACGTTCGCCGGTTCGCCTTCAAAATAAATCCGCGTCAGCAAATGCTTGACCAGACCACGAGCAAACACCAGCACCACCAGATGCGGCGCCTGGGTCGAGCCTTTCAACCCCGGCACAGAGCCCGGTTTGATCGTGGTGAAACGGAAGCGCCCTTCGGCGTCGACCGGCACCCGACCGAAACCTTCAAAATTCGGGTCGAGCGGTTTGTCCTGCTGATCTTCCGGGTGGTCGTACTTGCCGGCGGCGTTGGCCTGCCAGACTTCGAGCATGGCGTCGTTGACGACATCGCCATTGCCATCCACCACTTGGCCGGTGATTGCCACGCGCTCGCCGAGGGTCAGCTCGTTGGCCAGGGTTTCGCGGTTCAGCCAGGTCAGGCCGATGTGGTAATACGGCCCGACGGTGTGGGACGTGGTCGCATAGAGCGTCATCTTATTTCTCCATCGGCGTGGCTTCACGGCCGCGCAGCACGATGTCCCAGCGGTAACCGAGGGCGTAGGACGGAATGGTTTTTTCCAGATCGAAACTGGCGATCAGGCGTTCCTTGGCCGAAGTGTCCGGCACGCAGTTGTAGATCGGGTCATACGCCAGCAGCGGATCACCGGGGAAGTACATCTGCGTGACCAGACGCGTAAGAATGCTCGGCCCAAACAGGGAAAAGTGGATGTGCGCCGGGCGCCAGGCGTTGTGGTGGTTGCCCCACGGATAGGCGCCGGGCTTGATGGTCTGGAACTGGTACCAGCCATCGGCATCGGTGACGGTGCGGCCGGTGCCGGTGAAGTTCGGGTCCAGCGGCGCGTCGTGCAGGTCGCGGGCATGGTTGTAGCGGCCGGCGGCGTTGGCCTGCCAGATCTCCACCAGAATCCCCGGCACCGGCAGGCCGTCTTCGTCGAGCACGCGGCCGTGAATGATGATGCGCTCGCCCAGCGGCTCGCCGTCGTGCTGCGCGGTGAGGTCATTGTCCTTCTCGGCAACGTGTTCGGCACCGATGGTCGGCCCGGTGATTTCCGACAGCGAGTGCGGCAGGTGCACCAACGGCTTGGACGGCGAGCGCAGGTTGGTGGATTGATACGTCGGGTGCAGGTAGTCAGGCTGAGTGCCTGCCTGTGGGCGACGGTAACCAGGCTTGTCAGTCATTTTGCTTTCCTCAGTTCTTGTAAGTGCCGCAGCGCGTCAGACACGTTCGATGGCTAGGGCCAGACCCTGGCCGACACCGACGCACATGGTCGCCAGACCTTTCTTGCCGCCAGTCTTTTCCAGATGATGCAGGGCGGTCAGCACCAGCCGCGCACCGCTCATGCCCAACGGGTGACCGAGGGCAATCGCGCCGCCATTCGGGTTGACCTGCGGCGCATCGTCGGCCAGACCCAACTCGCGCAGCACCGCCAAGCCTTGGCTGGCAAACGCTTCGTTGAGTTCGATCACGTCGAAATCGCTGACCGCCACGCCGAGGCGCTCGGTCAGTTTGCGCACCGCCGGCACCGGGCCGATGCCCATCACCCGTGGTGCGACACCGGCGCTGGCCATGCCGAGCACTTTTGCGCGGGCGGTCAGGCCGTGTTTTTTCACCGCTTCGGCCGAAGCCAGAATCAGCGCAGCAGCACCATCGTTGACCCCCGAGGCATTGCCGGCGGTGACGGTTTTGTCCGCGCCGTTGACCGGTTTCAACTTGGTCAACGCTTCAATCGTGGTATCGGCGCGCGGATGTTCGTCCTGGCTAACCACGGTTTCGCCCTTCTTGTGGGCAATCCGTACTTCAACAATTTCTTCGGCGAAGTAACCGGCGGCCTGCGCGGCGGCGGTACGTTGCTGACTGCGCAAGGCAAAGGCGTCCTGATCTGCGCGCGAGACCTTATAGTCGTCGGCGACGTTGTCAGCGGTTTGCGGCATGGCATCGACGCCGTACTGCGCCTTCATCAGCGGGTTGATGAAACGCCAGCCGATGGTGGTGTCCTCCAGCTTCATGTTGCGCGAGAACGCCGCGTCGGCCTTGCCCATCACGAATGGCGCGCGGGACATCGACTCGACGCCACCGGCAATCGCCAACTCCATCTCGCCACTGGCGATAGCGCGGAATGCGGTGCCGATCGCGTCCATGCCCGAAGCGCAGAGGCGATTGAGCGTAACGCCGGGCACGCTGTCCGGCAGGCCGGCGAGCAGCAATGCCATGCGTGCGACGTTGCGGTTGTCTTCGCCGGCCTGATTGGCGCAGCCGAGGAACACCTCATCGACGGCATTCCAGTCCACCGATGGATTGCGCTCCATCAGGGCCTTGATCGGCACGGCGGCCAGGTCGTCGGCGCGCACGGCGGACAATGCGCCACCGAAGCGGCCAATGGGGGTGCGAATCGCGTCGCAGATATACACGTCACGCATCATGCTTCTCCCGGTGCCTGACCGTGGGCGGCAGCGGTGCGCGCTTCAAGATCACGCAGCGCCGTCAGCTCGACTTCGGTCGGCTCAGCGGTGGTTTCAACAGAGTCGGCAAAACGGATCGCCCAACCGGTGGCGGCGACCACTTGCTCGCGGGTCACGCCCGGATGCAGCGCGGTGACCACAAATTCGTGGGTGCCCTCCTCCGGTTCCATGATGCACAGGTCGGTGATGATCCCCACCGGCCCGGCGCCCGGCAGGCCGAGACGTTTACGCGAATCGCCGCCCTCGCCGTGACCGACCGAGGTGATGAAATCGAGTTTGTCGACAAACGAACGCGCCGACTGTTTAAGGATGATCAGCACGCTTTTCGCCGAACCGGCAATCTCCGGCGCGCCACCGGCACCCGGCAGGCGCACTTTCGGCGCGTGGTAGTCGCCGACCACGGTGGTGTTGATGTTGCCGAAACGGTCGACCTGCGCGGCGCCGAGGAAGCCAACGTCGATGCGCCCGCCCTGCAACCAATAGCGAAAAATCTCACCGGTCGGCACCACGGTGTCGGCGGTCTCGGCCAGCTCACCGTCACCGATGGACAGCGGCAGTACGCTCGGCTTAGCGCCAATCGGGCCGGATTCGTAAATCAGCACCACGTCCGGCGATGAAGTCAGGCGCGCGAGGTTGGCGGCTTTCGATGGCAGGCCGATGCCGACGAAGCATACCGAGCCGTTCTTCAGGCGCCGGGCCGCCGCGACGGTCATCATTTCATTGGTGGTGTAAGTCATTACTTGGCCTCCGAAGCAGCGGCCAATTTGGCCTGGAATTCGCTGAAGTCAGCGCAGCCATGGATGTATTCGTTGATCCACGCGGTAAACGTCTCACGGTCGCGAGCGATCGGGTCCCACGCCTGATAGAAACGATTGTCACGCTCGGTGTAACCGTGGGCGTAGGACGGATGCGCGCCGCCCGGCACGTGGCAGACCGCGCTCAAGGCCCAGGTCGGCAGTACGCAAGCGTTCATCGGTGCGTTGAGGTCATCGACGATCTCTTCCACCGTGACGATGCAGCGCTTGGCCGCCAGCGCGGCTTCTTTCTGCACACCGAGAATGCCCCAGAGCAGCACGTTGCCTTTGCGGTCGGCCTTTTGCGCGTGGATCACGGTGACGTCCGGGCGCACCGATGGCACTGCCGCCAGCACTTCGCCGGTGAACGGACAGGTCACGGTTTTGATCAGCGGATTGACCTTCGGCAGGTCGGAACCGGCGTAGGCACGCAGCACCGCGAACGGCAGCCCGGACGCGCCGGCGACGTAGGCGTTGGCGAGGTCGGCGTGGCTGTGTTCTTCGATTTCCAGCGCGTGTGGCCACTGCTTTTCGACCGCGTCACGCAGACGGTGCAGCGAACCCACACCCGGGTTGCCGCCCCAGGAGAAAATCAGTTTGCGCGCGCAACCGGCGCCGATCAGTTGGTCGTAGATCAGGTCAGGCGTCATCCGCACCAGCGTCAGATCTTTCTTGCCTTGACGAATGATTTCATGACCCGCTGCCGTAGGGATCAGGTGAGTGAAGCCTTCGAGGGCGACGGTATCGCCGTCGTTGACGAATTGCTTCACCGCGTCGTGCAGCGAAAGGATCTCAGCCATGGAGCGGGCTCCTGTTCTTGTAAGGAATCGCCAGTGATAAAAAGGCGCGAGGTTCAGCGCCGGAGTCACTGAAGATTAAGCTCGGGAAAATCGCCAAACAATCCGATAATCGACTGAGTGTTCGTTTATCGAACGGATTGTTGTTCAGCTAACAATCAGATCAAAAGCTTCGCGAGCAGGCTCGCTCCCACCTTGGAATGCATTCCAGAATGTGGGAGCGAGCCTGCTCGCGAAGGGGCCAGCCTGTTCAATAACGATCTGCGCCCGATTCAGGTCGCATCCGCATGACTGACCATGCCCTTGATCAACACCGCCGCCGTCGCCAACCCCGCCGGGATCACCAGAGCGGTCAGCACTTGCTCGAAATTCCAGCCCAGGCCGAGCAAGGTTGCGCCCATCCACGCGCCAAGAATCGCGCCGAAGCGGCCGATGCCGAGCATCCACGACACCCCGGTCGCACGGCCCTGGGTCGGGTAGAAGCGCGCTGCCAATGACGGCATCGCCGATTGCGCGCCGTTAACGCACATGCCCGCCACCAGTACCAGCGTCGCCAGCAAAGTGATGTTGCCCAGGCTCTGCCCCACGGCGTAGGCAAACACCCCGGCCAGCAGGTAGAAAATGCCGATGACCTTGTGCGGATTGAAGCGGTCCATCGCCCAGCCCACCCCGACCGCGCTCAACACCCCACCAAACTGGAACAACGCACCGATGAACGCGGCCTGTTCCATGCTCGCGCCGCTGTCGCGCATCAGCGTCGGCAGCCAACTGGTCAGCAGGTAGACGATCACCAGGCCCATGAAATAGGTCAGCCACAACAGCAGCGTGCCGGTGCTGTAAGTGCCGGAGAAGATCACCGCGAAGACATTGCGCGCCTTGACGGTTTTCTGTTCCGGCACGCTGAAGCTCGCAGCCTGGGCGACGGTAATTGGATCGATCGGTGCCAAGGTCTTGCGAACTTTGTCGGTGCCGCGGTTGCGTACCACCAGGTAGCGCGCCGACTCCGGCAGCCAGAACACCAATACCACGGCGAGGATCAGCGGCAGGATCCCGCCGATCATCAACAGCGCGTGCCAGCCGAACGCCGGGATCAGTTTTGCCGAGATGAAACCGCCGCCGGCCATGCCGAGGTTGAAGCCGCAGAACATGCTGGTCACCAGCAGCGACTTCTTGCGCTCCGGGGTGTATTCCGAGAGCAGCGTCGTCGCGTTGGGCATGCCCGCGCCGAGACCGAGGCCGGTAAGGAAGCGCAACACCAGCAGTTGTTCGACGTTGGTGCTGTACGCCGAGGCCAGGCTGAAGCCGCCGAACAGAATCACCGCACCGACGAGTACGACTTTGCGCCCGAAGCGGTCAGCCAAAGGGCCGGAGCCGAGGGCGCCGAAGACCATGCCGATCAGCGCAGCACTCATCACCGGGCCGAGGCTGGCGCGGTCGATGCCCCAGTCTTGCGACAGCGCCGGGGCGATGAAGCCCATGGCGGCGGTGTCGAGGCCGTCGAGAAATACGATCAGGAAACACAGGATCACCACTCGCCACTGATAGCGCGAGATCGGTTGGGCGTTGATAAAGGTCTGCACATCGAGGCAGTTACCCACAGCGGACTGAGGCTGGTTCATTATTTTTATTCCACGCAAAAAACGCAGTCGAACGGCGGCCGGCCAAAGGAAGGCACGGTCACAAGAATAGAAGGTTGTTATCAGGCGTTGCGGTGAACCCGGCAACAACGGGTGGGATACGGACAGTCGGGGAGCGAGCGCATGGTGAGTTGCCTCTTGTCATTATTATGGGGTCGACAGTCCGGCGAGCTCATTCACATCAGCGCCGGATGACGCTGCCGCGACATTAATGATCCGAGGGTTTTAGCGTCAATTCGATAAACGCAACACTGTGCGTTTATCGAACAGCTTCCTCAGGCGAACAACTGCGCACTGAGGTCGCGGCTGGCGCTGAGCAGGCCGGGCAGGAAGCGCTGCTCCAGCTCGGCGCGGCTGACTCGCCCGGCGTGGGTGCTGACATTCAGCGCGGCGACCACTTGCCCGGAGGCGTCGTACACCGGCACAGCGATCGAGCGCAGGCCCTGTTCCAGTTCCTGATCGACAATGCACCAGCCCTGCTGACGCACCTGCTGCAAACATTCGAGCAACGCGTCCGGGGTATGAATGGTGCGGCTGGTCTTGGCCACCAGTTCGGCGTGGTCGAGGTATTCGCCCAGGGAGGTGTCATCCAGTGCCGCTAGCAGAATCCGCCCCATCGACGTGCAATACGCCGGCAACCGCCCACCGACGGAAAGGTCGACCGAGATCAATCGCTGAGTGGTCGCCGAACGTGCGATATAGAGAATGTCATCGCCCTCCAGCGTCGCCATGTTGCAGGCTTCGTGCAGTTGCTCGCTCATACGGTCGAGATACGGCTGTGCGGAAACGGCCAGCGGGGTTGAGGACAGATAGGCGTGGCCGAGGGTCAGCACTTTCGGCAGCAGCGAATAGGTGCGCCCGTCGGTGGTGGCGTAGCCGAGCTTGATCAGCGTGTGCAGACAACGGCGCACGGCGGCGCGGGGAATTTCCGTGCGATGACTGATCTGCGCGATGGTCAGGTGGCGTTTACGTTCCTGAAACGCCTGCACCACCGCCAGACCACGGGCCAAGGACGTCATGAAATCCGGATCACCGGTCAGCGCCTGAATGCGCTTGGCCGGCGAAGCGACGATGGGCGGCGCCACCGACGTGAAGGAGTTGCGCATTTGATCGTTCATTTCTTGTCCTTGTCCGGCACGCATCGATGCCTAGTCAAACGGCTCGCCGCGCGATGCACAAGCATCGCGGCACCAACATTGGGCGATTATCGAACCGCCGACCGATAATCGCAATCCAGCCGCCCGCCCTCCTCTTCATCGTTGAGGCAGCTTTAGCGATTCTGCTCGCAACTTAGTTGTTCCAGTTAATGGCGCCAAAAACAGAACGCCTGTTCTATAACGCGGTCTTTACACTTAACTAGCGGTAAAAGTTGCCGGTAACAAAACCCTCACACATTCAGAACCGTTTTTAACTTGGCAAAGATAGTCATTCCCGAATCGGCCGCTATAATGCACCCTAGTCGCGGCGCTTTAATCAAAAGCCCGCGACTTGCTGAAACGAGGTCCTTCGTCTCAGCTCCGGCCAGCGCCCGGCGCCCATCACACATGCAACGCCAGCGCTCGCTGAAACAGGAAACTGATGCTGCGTCAGTTTTTATCTGGTGCCGTAGCCGCCTGTAACACGGAAGTCTTGATCGCCTCTGCAATGTCTCCGCGCCTGATCGGGCTGTGGATGACTGGCGGGTTCGCTCAATTGACTCGTTGCAGTGTGTTTCACCGGATATTCAATTCAACTCATACAGGTAGCACCGTGACGAAAGACGAACTGCGCGCGGAACTAGAGCGCCAGGAACAACGTTACAAGGAAGTTTACGGCGGGGAAGTCACCACCTACGCCGCTCAGCCGGAACCGGAACGCAAGGCATGGCGCAAGCGCCCTACTGTTCAGGATCAGGTGTTCAAGCAGGAAATCGAAAAGATCGAAAAGGAACTCAAAGCCGAAGAGCCATGAGCCACGGCGGTTGAGCATTCGAAAGTCGGCGTCCGCCTGAGCCACAGCGCGGTGGAAGACGACACCTCGCGCGCCCGCTAACCGCGGGCAGCGGCTGCATCGCTGTTCTACGGCTTATGAACGAGCGTCCCACAGGTTTCAGAGATATTTCAGACAAGCGTTTGAGCCTTTGCGATGTCTGAAAAAACGGCTCGAAAATATAGTTTATTCAATAAAATCAAGTAGTTGAAAAACCCTGCGTGCTGCTTGGTTTTCACGCCCTGCAACAAATTAAATCGAAGAAGGGTGTGACCAGTGAGCAGACGGGGCATCGATTTCCTGTCTTTTCTGGCATAATCGCGCCCCCTTACGACCGGGTCAGAAAACCTTCATGATCGATTTATTCAGCGGACTGGATGCTTGGGTGCTTGTGAGCCTCTTGCTCGCCCTGACGTTTGTCCTCGCCTTCGAGTTCATCAATGGATTTCATGACACCGCTAACGCGGTAGCCACTGTTATCTACACCAAAGCCATGCCGCCACACCTGGCGGTGTTCTTTTCCGGTGTGTTCAATTTCCTCGGCGTGCTGCTGGGCGGCGTTGGCGTGGCTTATGCCATCGTCCACCTGCTGCCGGTTGAACTGCTGATCAATGTGAACACCGGCCATGGCCTGGCGATGGTGTTCTCGTTGCTCGCCGCGGCAATCGCCTGGAATTTGGGCACCTGGTACTTCGGTATCCCGGCTTCCAGCTCGCACACCCTGATCGGCTCGATCCTCGGCGTCGGTCTGGCCAACGCGCTGATCAACGACATTCCGTTGAGAGATGGCGTGAACTGGCAGAAAGCGATCGACATCGGCGCCTCGCTGGTGTTCTCGCCGATGGCCGGCTTCCTCATCGCCGCGCTGGTGCTGATCGGCCTGAAATGGTGGCGCCCGCTGTCGAAGATGCACAAGACGCCGGAACAGCGTCGCAAGATCGACGACAAAAAGCACCCGCCGTTCTGGAACCGTCTGGTTTTGGTGATCTCGGCCATGGCCGTGAGCTTCGTGCACGGTTCCAACGACGGCCAGAAAGGCATCGGCCTGATCATGCTGGTGCTGATCGGTATCGTCCCGGCGCAGTTCGTACTCGATCTGAACAGCACCACCTACCAGATCGAACGCACCCGCGACGCGACCCTGCACCTGAGCCAGTTCTACCAGCGCAACGCCGATTCGCTGGGTGAGTTCCTGGCCCTGGGCAAGAGCGTGGAAGGCGACCTGCCGGAGAAGTTCCGCTGCAACCCGCAGCAGACCGAACCGACCATCACCGCCCTGCTGCATACCCTCAAAGGTGTAGCGGACTACCATTCGCTGTCGTCGGACAGCCGCATCGAAGTGCGTCGCTACCTGCTCTGCCTGGACGACACGGCGAAGAAAGTCGGCAAATTGCCTGGCCTGGAAGCTCGTGAAAAAGCTGACCTCGACAAGCTGCGCAAAGACCTGACCACCACCACCGAATACGCGCCGTTCTGGGTGATCCTGGCGGTCGCCCTGGCCCTGGGCCTGGGCACCATGGTCGGCTGGAAGCGTGTGGTGCTGACCATTGGCGAGAAGATCGGCAAGCAGGGCATGACCTATTCCCAGGGCATGTCGGCGCAGATCACCACCGCCAGTTTGATCGGCATGGCCAACATCTTCAGCCTGCCGGTGTCGACCACTCATGTGTTGTCTTCGGGTGTGGCCGGGACCATGGTTGCCAACAAGAGCGGCCTGCAGGGTGGCACGGTCAAGACTATTCTGCTGGCCTGGGTGTTGACCTTGCCAGCGACCGTGGCGCTGTCGGCCGGGTTGTTCTGGTTGGCTTCGAAGGCTTTGGGTAGTTGATCTTTAGCTGTTGATTGGAAAAGGCGTGATTCGTGAGGATCACGCCTTTTTTGTTATAGGGATTGGGGGCATATCCGTTGCTGCGGGTGCTGCCGCTGGCGGTTTCGCTCTTACAGCGACTCACTTTTTCAAACGCCAAAAAGTAAGCAAAAGGCTTTGCCCCGGCGTACGGCCCGCTCGCTGGGGCTCGGGGTACCTTCGTTACGGGACCGATCCGGGCGCAGCGGCTCCGGTTGGCTTCGCTGCACCTACACTCGCTGTGTACGACTGCGTCGTACAGTCGCTACGCTCCCACCCCCGGATCGATCCCGTAACGAAGCCTGCCGAAGGGGCAAAAGATCAAAAGCAAAAGCCAAAGCCAGATCAAGAGCCCCTCACCCTAGCCCTCTCCCAGAGGGAGAGGGGACTGACCGAGGTGTTTGGGCGAAACACGCCGACTTGCGATACCGAGTCGAATGCAGGTTTTGAACACCGCAAAAATCGGCTCCCTCTCCCTCGGGAGAGGGCTGGGGTGAGGGGCGAATCCACCGAAAATCTCAAGCCATGCGACGCTTCTAACCACTCAACAATGAGCGCAAGCTCGAGTGCTTTTGATCTACGGGCGACGTCGGAAGGCTGAGTGGAGGGATTGATCCGGGGGTGGGAGCGCAGCGGCCGTCTGGCGCAGCCAGACACAGCGGAAGGAGGTGCAGCGAAGCAAACCGGAGCCGCTGCGCCCGGATCAGTCCCGGAGCGAAGGGACCCGAGCCTGCGAGGGCCGAACGCAGGAGCTAGCGTTTTTTGCTTACTTTTTTAGGCGCTTGTAAAAAAGTAAGTCGCCGTCAGGCGAAACCGCCAGCAGCCGCTACCGAAGCAACGGATATTCACCCAACCCCCCAACAGCCTGGTGGGCCCAAAGGCCGCCAAGGCCGCCAAGGCACAAAAAAAAAGGGGCAACCGAAGTCGCCCCAAAATGCCTTGCGTGCCCATCAATCCAGAAGAACTCACTTGCGCCGCTTATGCGCATCCTTCCAGATAAAAAATCCAAACCCTGCAAAAAACAGCACCATGAGCCCCACCGTGAGAACCCCGGCAAACACCACGTTATCGAAAAACATGACTGACCTCCCGGCCCTGCTTTGCTTTGCTTTGCTGCGATGGACTCAAATTAACAAACACACAGGCGCACATATTGATCAGGATCAATATCCGCAACGAAGGGAAATAAAGGAGGGGAAATAACTGATCTGCATCAACCAATGCAGCGGGAGATCAACGCTTTTTCGGTTTGTTCTTCGACTTTTTCTTGGCTTTTCCCAACGGCATCGCCTGCTCGAAAGCCTGGCGCACTTCGTTCAGGCGCTTTTCGTTGAGGTCATGCACTCGCTTGGCGCGTTCAGTGCTGAGGTCGATCAGTTTGTCGTCTTGGCTCATGGCGTCCGGCACATCGCAGAAGAGATCACAGCTGCCGTCACCGACAGGATTGCGCCAATCATGCCGCCTGGCGCAGGCGCTGACCAGTCACTGTTCAAATCTCGATATCGACCCACAAGCCCTGACGCGGCTGATCGTCTATCAGCGGCACCACCGGCACGGTGTTATCGGCATTGAGCTCAGTGCCCGGCACGGCCAGATGCTCTTCCGGATCCTCATCGGCCTCGCGACGTCGGCGGTCACGTTCCTGTTGGCGGCGCTGTTCTTCGCGCGCCAGCAGACGATCCTCTTCCGGATCACGCTTCTGCAGATCGATCGTGCTTTCGTTGGAGCTTTCCTGCACCGGCACCACCGGCGGGATGTCCGGCCGCTGTCGGATCGGATCCTGCTGGGAAGTGATCGGCACGGCGCTCAAGGGGAGCATCGGTGGCAACATATAAAGGTCTCCTGTCTGCAGGCTATCGGCTGGGGTGCAGGCGCCTTGAGCCGCCTGTCGTAATTGTGTGATGCACCTCGCACCCGTAGGAGCTGCCGCAGGCTGCGATCTTTCATGGGACAACGCAAAACCCAAGTGTTCCCACAGATCAAAAGATCGCAGCCTTCGGCAGCTCCTACGCCAGTAATCTTTGGCCCTGAAGCCGTCATTCCGTTAAGATAGCCCGCTTTTTCAAGGTGGGAGTCAGGCAGCATGGCGCAGCAGTATCAACCGGGGCAACGCTGGATCAGTGACAGCGAAGCAGAGCTTGGTTTAGGCACCGTTCTGGCACAGGACGGCCGCTTGCTGACCGTGCTTTACCCGGCCACTGGCGAAACCCGCCAGTACGCGCTACGGAATGCGCCCCTGACCCGCGTGCGGTTCTCGCCGGGCGACTCCATCACCCATTTCGAAGGCTGGAAGATGACCGTGCAGCAGGTCGACGACGTCGACGGGCTGATGGTCTATCACGGCCTCAACGGGCAGAACGAAGTCGTCACCCTGCCGGAAACCCAGCTGTCGAACTTCATTCAGTTCCGTCTGGCCAGCGACCGCCTGTTCGCCGGACAGATCGACCCGCTGCCGTGGTTCTCCCTGCGCTACAACACCCTTGAACACACCAGCCGCCAGTTGCAGTCCTCGCTGTGGGGCCTGGGTGGCGTGCGTGCGCAACCGATCGCGCACCAGCTGCACATCGCCCGCGAAGTCGCCGACCGTATCGCCCCGCGCGTATTGCTGGCGGACGAAGTGGGTCTGGGTAAAACCATCGAAGCCGGTCTGGTCATCCATCGCCAACTGCTTTCGGGGCGCGCCAACCGCGTGCTGATCCTGGTCCCGGAAAACCTCCAGCATCAGTGGCTGGTGGAGATGCGCCGCCGCTTCAATCTGCAGGTCGCGCTGTTCGACGAAGAACGCTTTATCGAAAGCGATGCCACTAACCCGTTCGAAGACACGCAACTGGCGCTGGTCGCGCTGGAGTGGCTTGTCGACGACGAGAAGGCGCAGGACGCCTTGTTCGCTGCCGGTTGGGACCTGATGGTGGTGGACGAAGCGCATCACCTGGTCTGGCATGAAGACAAGGCCAGCGCGGAATATTCGCTGGTCGAGCAACTGGCCGAAGTGATTCCCGGCGTGCTGCTGCTCACCGCCACCCCGGAACAACTCGGTCAGGACAGCCACTTCGCCCGTCTGCGCCTGCTCGACCCGAATCGTTTCCACGACCTGGCCGCGTTCCGCGCCGAGAGCGACAACTATCGCCCGGTCGCCGAAGCGGTGCAGGAACTGCTCGACAAGGGCCGTCTCTCCGCCGAAGCGCACAAGACCATTCACGGTTTCCTCGGCAACGAAGGTGAAGCCCTGCTCACCGCCGTCAACGATGGCGACACTGAAGCCAGCGCCCGCCTCGTCCGTGAGCTGCTTGATCGCCACGGCACCGGTCGCGTGCTGTTCCGTAATACCCGCGCCGCTGTGCAGGGTTTCCCGGAGCGCAAACTGCATCCGTACCCGTTGCCGTGCCCGGACGAATACCTCGAACTGCCGCTGGGCGAACACGCCGAGTTGTACCCGGAAGTCAGCTTCCAGGCGCAGCCGGACGCCAGCGAAGAAGAGCGCTGGTGGAAATTCGATCCGCGCGTCGAGTGGCTGATCGATCAGCTGAAAATGCTCAAGCGCACCAAGGTGCTGGTGATCTGCGCCCACGCCGAAACCGCGATGGACCTGGAAGACGCGTTGCGCGTGCGTTCCGGCATCCCGGCCACGGTGTTCCACGAAGGCATGAACATCCTTGAGCGTGACCGCGCCGCCGCCTACTTCGCTGATGAAGAGTTCGGCGCGCAAGTGCTGATCTGCTCGGAAATCGGCAGTGAGGGTCGCAACTTCCAGTTCGCTCATCATCTGGTGCTGTTCGATCTGCCGTCGCACCCGGACCTGCTCGAGCAGCGCATCGGCCGTCTCGACCGGATCGGCCAGAAGCACATCATCGAACTGCACGTGCCGTACCTGGAAACCAGCCCGCAAGAGCGCCTGTTCCAGTGGTACCACGAAGCGCTCAACGCCTTCCTCAATACCTGCCCGACCGGCAACGCCTTGCAGCATCAGTTCGGCCCACGCCTGCTGCCGCTGCTTGAAGAAGCCGATGACGGCGAATGGCAAGCGCTGATCGACGAAGCACGCGCCGAGCGTGAGCGTCTCGAAGCCGAGCTGCACACCGGTCGCGACCGTCTGCTGGAATTGAATTCCGGCGGCGCTGGCGAAGGTGAAGCGCTGGTCGAGGCGATTCTCGAGCAGGACGATCAGTTCGCCCTGCCGATCTACATGGAAACCCTGTTCGACGCGTTCGGCATCGACAGCGAAGACCATTCGGAAAACGCCCTGATCCTCAAGCCGAGCGAGAAGATGCTCGACGCCAGTTTCCCGCTCGGCGACGACGAAGGCGTGACCATCACTTACGACCGCAATCAGGCGCTGTCGCGCGAAGACATGCAGTTCATCACCTGGGAACACCCGATGGTGCAGGGCGGCATGGATCTGGTGCTGTCCGGTTCGATGGGCAACACCGCCGTCGCGCTGATCAAGAACAAGGCGCTGAAACCAGGCACCGTGTTGCTGGAATTGCTCTACGTCAGCGAAGTGGTCGCACCGCGCTCGCTGCAACTGGGTCGCTACCTGCCACCGGCGGCGCTGCGTTGCCTGCTCGATGCCAATGGCAACGACTTGTCGCCCCGGGTGTCGTTCGAAACCCTCAACGATCAGCTGGAAAGCGTGCCCCGCGCCAGCGCCAACAAATTCATCCAGGCTCAACGCGATCAGTTGACGCCACGGATCAATGCCGGCGAAGAAAAGATCGCCCCGCGTCACGCCGAACGTGTGGCCGAAGCGCGCCGTCGTCTGGCCGCCGACACTGACGAAGAACTGGCGCGCCTGACCGCCTTGCAAGCGGTCAACCCGACCGTGCGCGACAGCGAACTGGAGGCGTTGCGCACTCAGCGTGAGCAGGGTCTGGCGATGCTCGACAAAGCGGCGTTGCGCCTGGAAGCGATTCGGGTGTTGGTGGCGGGTTAACCGCCCCGCTTCACCGCTGAAAACCAAGAGGCCCGCAGTGATGCGGGCCGATCGTTCCCACGCTCTGCGTGGGAACGATCATGTGGGAGCGAGCCTGCTCGCGAAAACGGTCAGGCAGTCGCCGCAGAAATTTCAGGTTCAACCACCGCCACCAACCCCTCCTTCATCCGCTGTGCATCGCGAACAAAACACCGCGATGCCAGAAACAGAAAGACCATGGTCAGGAACAGCGCCACTGGGATCAGGTACATCGCGTCATGCAGGCCGACAGCCTTGAACGCTTCGGTCATCTGCTCAGCCCCTGCCGCCAGCATCGCCGTGTGCGCGAAGTGATCCGACAGACCACCCACGACCACCGGCCCCAACCCGCCGCCGAGCAGATACAGACCGGCGAAGAACAACGCCATCGCCGTGGCCCGCAGGCGCGGTTCGACGACGTCCTGAATCGCCGTGTACACGCAGGTATAGAAGTTGTAAGCGAACAGCCAGCCAACGCTGAACACCGCGACGAACACGCCGATCTCAATGCGCCCGGCATGCAGCGCCCAGGCTGTGCACAACGTCGAAATGATCAGACTGAACGCGGCGAACAACAGCCGCCCACTGGCGAAACGCTGATGGATCTTGTCGGCGATCCAGCCGCCAAGGGTCAGCCCGACCAGTCCGGTGACGCCGACGATCACGCCCGTGGCCACCGCTGCCTCCTGCAACGGCATGAGAAAGTAGCGTTGCAGCATCGGCACCAGAAACGAGTTGCAGGCATAGGTCGCGAAGTTGAAGCACAGCCCGGCCATCACCAGCCACAGGAAGGTCGGCACAGCGAGAACGCGGCGGATAGGCCTGTCGACTTTCTCCTGCGAGACCTGCACGGTTTCAGCCGCGCCGCGTTTCGGCTCTTTGATGAAGAACATGAACACCGCGAGGATCAGCCCCGGCACGGCGGCGATGAAGAACGGCGCGCGCCAGCTGTCGAACGCCTTGACCATCGCGCCGATGGTGAAGAACGCCAGCAGCAGCCCCAGCGGCAGGCCAAGCATGAAAATACCCATCGCCCGCGCCCGACGGTGCGCCGGAAACAGATCGCCGATCAGCGAGTTGGCCGCTGGTGCATAACTGGCTTCGCCGATGCCGATGCCCATGCGCACGATCAAAAAGCTCCAGAAACTGCCGACCATACCGTTGACCGCAGTCAGCGCACTCCAGGTGGCCAGGCCCCAGCCCATCAGCTTGCTGCGTGAACCGGTGTCGGCCATGCGCCCGAGTGGCAGGCCGGCAATGGCGTAAACGATGGTGAACGCGGTGCCGATGATGCCCAGCTGAAAGTCGCTGAGGTGCCATTCCATGCGGATCGGTTCGATGATGATCGCCGGGATGGTGCGGTCGAAGAAATTGAACAGGTTGGCGAGGAACAGCAGGAACAGAATGCGCCAGGCATTCGCCGCTTGGGTCGAGTTCTGCATGGGTCCGTCTCTTTATTGTTATGAGGGCTTCACTGCCAGCGCGTCGAGCCCGGAACCTGCAATCTAGTCAGCCGCGCGGGGGCTGTCTGTCATCATTCGTCAGCCTGATATCGACCCATCGCACTGTAACGAAACGTAAGCCCTTGATAACTCTGGAATCCCCCGCCATACGGGGCTTTCGCGGCAAAATCCGGCGACAAAAAAATAGTTTCGCGCCCCCCTTCCCAACGCCATGGCAAAGTCTAGAATGGCCGCCGGATCCGTCCGGATCTTCCGATCAATCCCTTTGATACCCCCGCTCATGTCCGAAGCCAGTCCGTGTCTGAATTGCGGTGCCTGCTGTTCCCATTTTCGCGTGTCTTTTTTCTGGGGTGAGTGCTCATCCTCTGGCGGGACGGTGCCCGATGAACTGGTCGCGCAGATCACCCCGAGCCGGGTGGCAATGATCGGCACCGATCGCAAACCGGCGCGTTGCATGTCCCTGGCGGGTGAGGTCGGCAGTGCCGTGGCCTGCACGATCTATGACAAGCGCTCGAGTACGTGTCGTGAGTTCGAGGCGTCGTGGGAGAACGGCGAACACAACCCGGACTGCGACAAGGCCCGCGCTGCCCACGGCCTGCCCCCCTTGCCGCCACACTGGAATGATCTGCCACTGGAGCGCACTGCCTGAGCCTTAGCGCAAATCGCTATGAGGCTAATGGCAAAATCATTACCACCAATGTGCCACTACGCCTTGCAGCGTGAAAACCGCCTCTATACTCCATCCATTCGCCTGCGTTGATTGACGCACGGGCCAGATGAATCCGAGACGGGGCATGCTATGGAGTGGCTTGGTTTGCAGTTTGTTGCCGAGCTGCCGGCGAGCGGGCAGATTCTCCTCGATTGCAGCCACAACCCTTTGTTGGTGATGGTGGCCTACCTGGTCGCCTGCGCGGCGAGTTTCGCCACCCTGGACATGGCAGAGCGCCTGGTACATGCCGAAGATCCGGGGTCGCGGCGCATCTGGCGCTGGATCGGCGCGACCTGCCTGGCCGGCGGCATCTGGGCCATGCACTTCATCGGCATGCTGGCCTTCCAGACCCCCATCGATATTCAGTACGACCTCGGCATCACCCTCTTGTCGTTGCTGATCGCCCTGCTCGCCTCGTGGCTGGCCATGCATACCCTCAGTGAGGTGCAGCCGAGCGCATTGCATTGCCTCAAGACCGCATGTGTCATCGGTTTGGGCATCGCTGGCATGCATTACGTCGGCATGGCCGCGATGAAGTCGAGCGCCACCGCCTACTACCAGCCGGGGCTGTTCGCGCTGTCGGTGCTGATTGCCATCGGCGCCAGTTTCGCCGCGCTGTGGGTGGCGCGCTATCTCAGCGAAGGCAGCGGCGTCGCGCATCAATTGCTCAAGTACAGCGCGGCGCTGATTCTCGGCGCTGGCATCATCAGCATGCACTTCACCGGCATGGCTGCGCTGGATCTGGTGCTTCCCGAAGGCGCTCTGGCAGCCAGCGGCGGCGACACCGGCCATCTGCAACTGGGCCTGACCGTAGCGCTGATCATCCTGTTGATTCTCGGCAGTGCGATCAGCGCCGCCCTCGCCGACAAGAAACTGCAGAACAAGGAAAACGACCTGCGCCGGCTCAACGCCCTGCTCAGCCAACTCGATCAGGCGCGCATGTCCTTGCAGCAAGCGGCCAATTACGACGCGCTGACCAACCTGATCAACCGCCGTGGTTTCAACCAGATGTTCGCCGAAAAACTTAGCCAGAAAACCAGCGAGGGCGGCATGCTCGCGGTGATGTTTCTCGACATCGACCACTTCAAGCGCATCAACGACAGCCTCGGCCATGACGCCGGTGACGCGCTGCTCAAAGTCATCGCCCAGCACATCAAGAGCTCGGTACGCAGCCATGAAGACGTGGTCGCGCGGTTCGGCGGCGACGAATTCTGCATCCTCATCAGCCTTCGCGACCGCGAAGAGGCGCGCGGCATGGCCCAGCGCATCATGCACAAGATGAAAGAGCCGATCGAACTGGCCGGCCGGCGCATGGTGATGACCACCAGCATCGGCATCAGCCTGTTCCCCGAAGACGGCACCACTTGCGAAGAGCTGCTCAAACACGCCGACCTGGCCTTGTACCAATCCAAGGGCGCCGGGCGCAACGGTCTGCACTTCTTCAATTCCAGCCTGAAGACCCGCGCCAGTTTCGAGCTGCAACTGGAAGAGGAACTGCGCAGTGCGCTGCGGCAAGACAACGCGCTGATGCTCTACTACCAGCCGATCTTCGAAGTGAAAACCGGACGCGTGACCAAGCTCGAGGCGCTGATTCGCTGGCAGCATCCGGTTCACGGTTTGCTCACCCCGGATCGCTTCATCGGTATCGCCGAGAACAACGGTCTGATCGCCGAACTGGACAACTGGGTGCT
The DNA here is from genome assembly GCF_030687105.1 of Pseudomonas sp. FP1762. Classification (NCBI taxonomy): domain Bacteria; kingdom Pseudomonadati; phylum Pseudomonadota; class Gammaproteobacteria; order Pseudomonadales; family Pseudomonadaceae; genus Pseudomonas; species Pseudomonas sp. FP1762. Next base: position 1,388,819 of record NZ_CP117458.1, on the reverse strand, counting down.
GCGCCGCGCCTGCAAGGATCTCGGCGAGCTGTCGCGGCATGGTTGTGCCGAACTGAAAATCGCCTGGAACTGCTCGCCGCTGAATCTGGCGCGCGAACAGCTGGCCGAGGAGATCGAGCACGCCTTGCACACGGCGGGCGTTGCCCCGGAACGCCTGGAACTGGAGGTCACCGAAAACGCCTTGATGGGCAATATCGCCGACACTCTGGTGCTGCTGCGGCAGATCCGCGCCCTCGGTGTGTCGCTGTCGATCGATGACTTCGGCACCGGCTACTCGTCGCTGGCCTACCTCAAGCGCCTGCCGCTGAACACCCTGAAGATCGACCGCTCGTTCATCCTCGACATCCCCACCGCCACGGCGGACATGGAGATCGTCCAAGCGATCATCGTCATGGCTCACACCCTGCATCTGCAGGTGGTCACCGAGGGCGTCGAGAGCCTGGAGCAATACGAGTTTCTCGAGCGTTCGGGCTGCGACTTCATTCAGGGTTATCTGCTCAGCCGCCCGGTGCCGCTGGACGAATTGCGCGCGGTGCTCGATGAAATCAACCAGCGCAACCCCGTGCTCGGGGTCAATCCGTTGAGTCTGGCGCGCGATACATTTGCACCAGCGTCGCTGGATCCTTCGCTAAAAAGCCTTGCGCCCCATGCAGGCGCATCAACTGTGCGGCCAATCCGCTGATTGGCGTCGCCGAGCCCTGCTCGCGGGAAAATTTCACCGCTGTGTCGAGATCCTTGAGCAGCGTGCGCACGTGCCACTTGATCGGTTCGAAACGGCTTTCGGCCATTTGCGGGGCAAGGATCTGCAACGGCTTCGAATCAGCAAAGCCACCGGCCAGCGCCTCGGCGATCAGGCTGGCATCGACCCCGGCCTGTTCGGCCAACGCCACCACTTCGGCAATCACCAGCGCATTGCACGCGACGATCATCTGGTTGCAGGCCTTGGTCACCTGGCCGGCACCGATGCCGCCCATGTGCGTGACGCGCTGACCGAGGCTGAGCAGCACCGGGCGTACGCGCTCAAGATCTGCCGCTGCACCACCAACCATGATCGCCAGACTGCCGGCCTCGGCGCCGACCACGCCGCCGGACACCGGGGAGTCAAGCCAGTCCATGCCGCTTTTCTCGGCCAGCGCTGCGGCCATCTCGCGAGTCGCGGTCGGTTCAAGACTGGAGAAATCCACCAAAAGCTGGCCGTTTTTCGCCCCTTCGGCGATGCCGCCAGTGCCAAACACCACTTCACGCACCACGGCGGTATCGGCCAGACACAGCATGACGATGTCGGCGTGTGCGCACAGTTCGGCGGGGCTCGATACCTGGCGGGCGCCGGCCGCAACCAGCGGTGCACACTTGTCCGGGTTGCGGTTCCACACCGCCAACGGGTAACCCGCCGCCAGCAGACGCCGGCACATCGGCAGGCCCATCAGGCCGATTCCGGCAAACCCCAACGAAGGTAGCGTTGACATCATTTCGCCTCTTTTCGATTAAAGATCACCGAATCATGGCCGATTCATCAACGATCAGGAAAGGATTCCGCCCGGCGATCAGACCAGCCAGCACTACGACGCCCGGGCCGTATTCGCGCACACAAGACGCGAGATCTTATTCCGAGAGGTTCGCCGGCACTGTTCGGCGGGCCAACCCAGTCCAGGTAAATGGCGCACCATGACCTCTAAAAACAACCCCGCCAGTGCAACAGCCGATCTGACCCTGAGCCCCGCCGCGAACAGCGCGTCATTATCCAGACCGACGCCGCCTTCGCGCCCGCTGTCGACCCAGCAATACCTGTACTTCACCGAAACCAACACTGACCGCATCCTCGATAACCTCGACGGCCTGCGCGATTCGGTATTCCCGCGCCCGGCGCATCAGGAAGGCGACAACGAGCAGCACAACGACCAGGAATTCCCCTCGGTGTGCCTGATCGGCCTCGGCCGCTGCGGCTCCAACATCGCCCTCGACGTGGCGGAGCTGGTGTACAACGCGCGCAAGTTCTACCTCAACGAATTCAACAACGAAGACCGCCCGAGCGACCGACGCCTGGCCGACAAGGGCTACAGCCCAGCGCAGTGGATCAAGAACAATCTGCGCATCGGCACCAGCAAATCGACCAAACCGGTGTTTCTGGTCGAACCGCTGGTGATGCTTGGCGACCTCGACAAGGACATCGCCGGGCGCATCCGTTTCTCGCGCAAGGGCGAGAAAAGCGGCTTCCTGCGCGACTACAGCAAAATGAAGATCATGGACTTGTCCGAAGTCCACGCCGGTGGCGCCGGTAACGCGCCGATCCTCGGCCAGTACCTGGCGAAGATCATCCTCAACAAGGACACTCAGCGCTTCTCCAGCCCTGACTGGAAAATGATCCACTCGTACCTGATCGACAGCTGCGGGATCAAAGCCAACCAGTCGCGCCTGTATTTCTCGATCTTCAGTGCCGGCGGCGGTACCGGTTCGGGCATGGCCTCGGAGTTCGGTCTGGCGCAGCAGCACTCGTACATGAACAAGACCTTCGACACCAAGCCGATGGACGAGCATGACGGCAAGAGCGGCCATTCGTTTGTCTTTGAGCCGATCTTCACCAGCGGCATCTGCGTGCTGCCGAACATTTCCGACCACCGCAGCGAAATGTCCGAAGCGCTGCACATCAACGCCGGGCGCCTGCTGTGCAAATACCTGTCGGAGGAATGGGATTTCTCCTACAACTTCGCCAACGAAGACAGCAGCGAAGCCAGCGTGATGGGGCGTATCCGCCCGTGGAACGCGATGATGCTGATCTCCAACGACATCATGCGTTACGCCGAAGAAAGCGATGACGGCAATATCCAGAACATTGATGTCAATGCCATGGAGAAGCATGCCAACCAGTACATCTCGCAGCAGATCTTCAATATTCTGACGGCGCAGGCAGTCACCACCGACTACGACCAGAACTACTTCCGCCGCGCCGGCATCGACATCGGCGAAACCATCCGCCTGGATGCCAACGACCTGTTCATGAGTCTGGCCGGCCCTGTGGCGATTGCCTACGCCGAATCGGTAGTCCCGGAAACTCCGCCGCCGAGCAGCGACAAGTTCAAGGTCTTCGATAAAGAGCCGCAGCGCCTGAACATCGACGACCTGTTCTTCCGTTCGATCGACCTGCCGCACTTCAACAAGGTCACTCAGGCCATCGAAGGCATCAGCCTGCTGCCGATCGAATCCAAGCGTTATCGCGCTTCGCTTGAGCAGTACAAGAATTCCGGCTACGACGCCGCCGCGCTGCACGATTTGCACTTCTTCAAGAATTGCTCGTCGGTGGTCTCGATCGTCTCGCTGCCGAAAGACTACAAACTGTCGTACATGGATCTGAACCGGTTGAAGACCCACCTCAACAGCCTGTTCCCCAACACCACGCTCAAGCGCTATGCGCTGGTGATCGGCGCTTCGGCCAACCTGTCGCTGACCACCCTGATCGCCAAGAGCCCGTGCCTGTCGGACGACTTCCTCACGCTGATCGTGGCGTTCATCAAGCGCTGCTTCGCGAAGAATCCGTACCGTTTCGACGAGACGCTGGATAACTCGATTCTCGACTTCATCATTCAGGAAGACTTCGACGAGGAACGGATCGACGACCTGCTCAACGAATTCGAGAACCCGGCGAAGATCCTCGATACCAACTGGTACGCGATCAAACCGATGTACGAGAAGAAATACCGCGAGCTGATCAACGACAAGGACAAGTTCGTCTCGATCAATGACATTCGCCTGTCACGCGATTGCGTGAAGAAGTCGATCAAGTACCTGCGCGAGATCTACCGCCACCGGATTGGCAAGACCAAGGTGATTTCGCTGAATAACCATACCGGCAAGACTTACTCGGTCTGATCCAGCACCGAGTCGCCCCATTCGCGAGCAGGCTCGCTCCCACAGGAAAGTGCATTCCAGTGTGGGAGCGAGCCTGCTCGCGAAGGCGCCCTCGACTTCACCGACAAACTCCAACACTGCGAACATTCAGAAACAATTAAGCGACCCTCAGGCCGCTCCATAAACTGTTCCCGTTACGTTTACGTCACCGTGAGGCGTGGCATTTCTCCACGGCAAGGTGCCATCACGCTACTCCGCTACACACTTGCGGTGCGGCAATCGAGGCACCAAAAGGGTGCAGGCAATTAAACGGCCGCCCTTTCCTGGATCAGAATCCACGGCGAAACCACCACGGCCCACAGCTGCGGATCACGTTCGAAAATATCCAGCGCCCGCGTTTCAGACAGCTTGGCGACCTTGTCGTCGGCCAGCCAGGCCGCGACTTTCTCGCCTTCATCCGAGGCCACGGCCTCGGCGGCGGCGATCAAATCGAGGTCAGGGTCGACCCACAATAGGGCACCCTTGGCGAAGAACGGCTCCAGCTCTTTCCAGGTAATAGATGCCGTTTCACCAAGCAGCTTGGCATAGAGGGTGCTAGGTTCTTGATTCATGGGAGCTGTCCGGAAAAGAAATCGACGCGAATGATAACGTCGGTGGTCCGGCAGAAAAACCCGGTTGCAAATCGCTGCACCGAACGAAAAGAGCAGGAACGCCAGGGAATGCTGCCTTTTGGGATATATGCCCCCGATTGCTCCGCCGCAATTCTGTCTCTTTCATTCAAAAATGCGACACCCCCAAGTTTTGCCCCGTGGCGCCCGCTTCCCAGTTGATCAAGCGGCGCTCTACACTGTACCGGTACAGTTGCCGGGGCATTTTCCGGAGGGTATCGCAAAGATATCTGACCCGGTTCTGCTGCTACGGCGCCAGAACTCTAAAAAATACAACAGTAAGAGTGGAGCACTATGACTAAGGCTACTAAGCAGATTTCCAAACTGTTTGCCGCTATGGTTCTGGCCGGGGTTGCCAGCCATTCGTTCGCAGCTGACACCATCAAAATCGGTATCGCCGGTCCTAAAACCGGTCCAGTAGCCCAGTACGGCGACATGCAGTTCAGTGGCGCGAAAATGGCCATCGAGCAGATCAACGCCAAGGGCGGCGTCGACGGCAAGAAACTCGAAGCCGTTGAATACGACGATGCCTGCGATCCGAAACAAGCGGTAGCGGTAGCGAACAAGGTCGTCAACGACGGCGTCAAGTTCGTGGTCGGTCACCTGTGCTCCAGCTCCACACAGCCAGCTTCGGACATCTACGAAGACGAAGGCGTGATCATGATCACCCCGGCTGCCACCAGCCCGGACATCACCGCCCGTGGCTACAAAATGATCTTCCGCACCATCGGTCTCGACAGCGCCCAAGGCCCTGCCGCCGGCAACTACATTGCCGATCACGTGAAACCGAAAGTGGTTGGCGTGCTGCACGACAAACAGCAGTACGGTGAAGGCATTGCCACCGCCGTCAAATCGACCCTTGAGAAGAAAGGCACCAAGGTTGCCGTCTTCGAAGGCGTCAACGCTGGCGACAAGGACTTCTCCGCCATCATCGCCAAGCTCAAGCAAGCCGGCGTCGACTTCGTCTACTACGGCGGCTACCACCCGGAGCTGGGCCTGATTCTGCGTCAGGCTCAGGAAAAAGGCCTGAAAGCCCGCTTCATGGGTCCGGAAGGCGTGGGTAACGACTCGATCACCCAGATCGCCAAGGACGCGTCCGAAGGCCTGCTGGTGACCCTGCCGAAATCCTTCGACCAGGATCCGGCCAACGTTGCCCTGGCTGACGCGTTCAAAGCCAAGAAGGAAGATCCGAGCGGTCCGTTCGTGTTCCCGTCCTACTCGGCAGTGACCGTGATTGCCGAAGGCATCAAGGCGGCCAAGTCCGAAGACGCGACCAAAGTGGCTGAAGCCATCCACGCCGGTTCGTTCAAGACCCCGACCGGCGACCTGAGCTTCGACGACAAGGGCGACCTGAAGGACTTCAAATTTGTCGTGTACGAGTGGCACAACGGCAAACCTAAAACCGAAGTTTCGCCTCAGTAAGGCCTTGCCCGACTGACTGCCAATAAAGCCCACGGCGTGCCGTGGGCTTTGTTTTGCGAATGTATGGGCCGCGCTGGCGTGATCCGCCAGTCTGCCCACCTGAAAATCTCAAAACCGTCATCAGCGGTTCGCTGGCAAAACCCGGATTCGAAGTGGATAGAGATCCACGGGGCCGGGCGGGAAAATGACTCCACCAGTGAAATGCGTACAGGTTTTTAGGAGCGCTGTAATGCCTGACCTCTATCACTTCTTCCAACAGCTGGTTAACGGCCTCAACGTTGGCAGCATGTATGCCCTGATCGCCATCGGCTACACGATGGTCTACGGCATCATTGGAATGATCAACTTCGCCCACGGCGAGGTGTACATGATCGGTTCCTACGTGGCCTTCATCGCCATCGCCGGGCTGACCATGATGGGACTCGACAGTGTCCCGCTGTTGATGACCGCGGCGTTCATCGCCAGCATCGTCGTCACCAGTTCCTACGGTTACAGCATCGAACGGATCGCCTACCGCCCCCTGCGCGGCAGTAACCGTCTGATCCCGCTGATTTCTGCCATCGGTATGTCGATCTTCCTGCAGAACACCGTTCTGCTGGCGCAAGACTCCAAGGACAAAGCTATCCCCAACCTGATCCCGGGCAACTTCGCCTTCGGTCCGGGTGGCGCACAAGAAGTGCTGATTTCCTACATGCAGATCGTGGTGTTCGTGGTGACCCTGATCGCCATGCTCGGCCTGACCCTGTTCATCTCCCGTTCCCGTCTGGGCCGCGCCTGCCGCGCCTGTGCCGAGGACATCAAGATGGCCAACCTGCTCGGCATCAACACCAACAACATCATCGCCCTGACCTTCGTCATCGGTGCTGCGCTGGCGGCGGTCGCTGCCGTGCTGTTGAGCATGCAATACGGCGTGATCAACCCTAACGCCGGTTTCCTCGTCGGCCTCAAGGCCTTCACCGCTGCGGTACTGGGCGGCATCGGCAGCATCCCCGGGGCAATGCTCGGCGGCTTGGTGCTCGGTGTAGCGGAAGCGTTCGGTGCCGATATCTTCGGCGACCAGTACAAGGACGTCGTTGCGTTCGGCCTGCTGGTTCTGGTGCTGTTGTTCCGTCCGACCGGCATTCTGGGCCGTCCGGAGGTTGAGAAAGTATGACTAGGAATCTTAAACAGGCACTATTCAGTGCCTTGCTGGTGTGGGCGGTGGCCTACCCGGTACTGGGTCTGAAACTGACCATCGTCGGCATCAATCTGGAAGTGCACAACACCAGCCCTGCGGTACTCGCGACCATCGCGATCTGCTCGGTGCTGATGTTCTTGCGCGTGCTGTTCAACCAGCAGATCAGCAAGGCCTGGCGCTCCTCGCCGGGCATGCCGCTGATCCCGGCCAAGGCCAGCAACTTTCTGACCCTGCCAACCACCCAGCGCTATTTCATCATTGCGCTGATTCTGATCGCCCTGGTCTGGCCGTTCTTCGGCTCCCGTGGCGCGGTGGATATCGCAACGCTGATCCTGATCTACGTGATGCTCGGCCTGGGCCTGAACATCGTCGTCGGTCTGGCCGGTCTGCTCGACCTGGGTTACGTCGGTTTCTACGCCGTCGGCGCCTACAGCTACGCGCTGCTGTCGCATTACTACGGCTTGAGCTTCTGGATCTGCCTGCCGATTGCCGGCCTGATGGCGGCGACGTTCGGCTTCCTGCTGGGCTTCCCGGTGTTGCGTCTGCGTGGCGACTATCTGGCGATCGTGACCTTGGGTTTCGGCGAAATCATCCGTCTGTTCCTGCGTAACCTGACCGACATCACCGGTGGCCCGAACGGCATCAGCAACATCGAAAAACCGACGTTCTTCGGCCTGACCTTCGAGCGCAAAGCCGCCGAAGGCCTGCAGACGTTCCACGAGTATTTCGGCCTGCAATACAACTCGATCAACAAGGTGATCTTCCTTTACCTGGTTGCGCTGTTGCTCGCACTGGCCGCGCTGTTCGTGATCAACCGTCTGCTGCGCATGCCGATCGGCCGTGCGTGGGAAGCACTGCGTGAAGACGAAATCGCCTGCCGCGCGTTGGGCCTGAACCCGACCGTGATCAAGCTCTCCGCCTTCACCCTGGGCGCTGCGTTCGCCGGTTTCGCCGGCAGCTTCTTCGCTGCACGTCAGGGGCTGGTAACGCCGGAGTCGTTCACCTTCATCGAGTCGGCGATCATCCTCGCCATCGTCGTGTTGGGCGGCATGGGCTCGCAACTGGGCGTGATTCTGGCGGCGATCGTGATGATCCTGTTGCCGGAAATGATGCGTGAGTTCAGCGAGTACCGCATGTTGATGTTCGGTGCGCTGATGGTGCTGATGATGATCTGGCGTCCACAAGGTCTGCTGCCGATGCAACGCCCACACATGGAGTTGCGCAAATGAGCCGCGAGATCCTTAAAGTCGAAAATCTGAGCATGCGCTTCGGCGGCTTGCTAGCGGTCAACGGCGTGGCGCTGACCGTCAAGGAAAAACAGGTGGTTGCCCTGATCGGCCCGAACGGCGCCGGCAAGACCACCGTGTTCAACTGCCTGACCGGTTTCTATCAGCCTACCGGCGGCAGCATCCTGCTCGACGGCGAGCCGATCCAGGGCCTGCCGGGCCACAAGATCGCCCTCAAAGGCGTGGTGCGTACCTTCCAGAACGTGCGTTTGTTCAAGGACATGACCGCGGTCGAGAACCTGTTGATCGCCCAGCACCGTCACTTGAACACCAACTTCCTGTCCGGCCTGTTCAAGACCCCGGCGTTCCGCAAAAGCGAGCGCGAGGCGATGGAATTTGCCGAGTACTGGCTGGAAAAGGTCAACCTCAAAGAGTTCGCCAACCGCACCGCCGGCACCCTCGCCTACGGCCAGCAACGGCGTCTGGAAATCGCCCGCTGCATGATGACCCGCCCGCGAATCCTCATGCTCGACGAACCGGCCGCCGGCCTGAACCCCAAGGAAACCGAAGACCTGAAGGCGCTGATCGGTGTGTTGCGCGAAGAGCACAACGTTACCGTGCTGCTGATTGAACACGACATGAAACTGGTCATGAGCATTTCCGACCACATCGTCGTGATCAACCAGGGCACGCCGCTGGCCGACGGCACGCCGGAACAGATCCGCGACAATCCTGAAGTGATCAAAGCCTACCTGGGGGAAGCGTAAATGCTGCAGTTCGAAAACGTTTCCACCTTCTACGGCAAGATTCAGGCCCTGCACAGCGTCAACGTCGAAGTCCGTCAGGGCGAGATCGTGACACTGATCGGCGCCAACGGTGCCGGCAAATCCACGCTGCTGATGACACTCTGCGGTTCGCCGCAGGCGCACAGCGGCAGCATCCGCTACATGGGTGAGGAACTGGTCGGCCAGGACTCGTCGCAGATCATGCGCAAGAGCATCGCCGTGGTCCCGGAAGGTCGTCGAGTGTTTGCCCGTCTGACCGTGGAAGAAAACCTGTCGATGGGCGGATTTTTCACCGACAAGGGCGACTATCAGGAACAGATGGACAAGGTCCTCGGACTTTTCCCACGCCTGAAAGAGCGTTTCAACCAGCGCGGCGGCACCATGTCCGGCGGTGAACAGCAGATGCTCGCCATCGGCCGTGCACTGATGAGCAAGCCCAAGCTGCTGCTGCTCGACGAGCCGTCGCTGGGTCTGGCGCCGATCATCATCCAGCAGATCTTCGACATCATCGAACAGCTGCGCAAGGACGGTGTGACGGTGTTCCTGGTCGAGCAGAACGCCAACCAGGCACTGAAAATCGCTGACCGCGCCTACGTTCTGGAGAACGGCCGCGTGGTCATGCAAGGCACCGGTGAAGCGCTGCTGACCGACCCGAAAGTACGCGAGGCGTACCTCGGCGGTTGAGTGTTATCGCTGCACAAAAAAAACGGCCTTCGGGCCGTTTTTTATGCCCAAACGAAAAACACCGATCCTCTGTGGGAGCGAGCCTGCTCGCGAAAGCGATGTATCACGCACCAATAATGTTGAATGTCACACCGCCTTCGCGAGCAGGCTCGCTCCCACAGGGATACTGCTGAATCCGAAATTTTTAATAAATTTCTCGCCCCACCTGTAACGCATCCCCCCACCCGTTCTCTAGAGGGACAAGCAAGCGCAACAGCACTTGCAGAAACCCTGATAAACCTGGAGAAACATCATGACTGCGACTACCCGTACCCTGTCCGCTACCGCCCTGGTTCTGGCCCTCGGTTCCGCTCTGAGCATCGCCACTGTCTCCACCGCCCAGGCCGCCGATGCCAACATGGAAAAATGCTTCGGCGTGGCCATGAAGGGCAAGAACGATTGCGCCGCAGGTGCCGGGACTACCTGCGCCGGCACGGCGAAAATGGACTATCAGGCCAACGCCTGGAAGCTCGTTCCGAAAGGCACCTGCGCCACCACCGAAAGCAAAACCTCGCCGACCGGTTTCGGTCAGCTCGAAGCCTTCAAAGCCAAGTCCTGATCCACGTCCTGCCTGAGTGACGCCCATGTTCAGTCATCACGAACCGTCCCTGCCGCGCACTCAGGCAGCTCGCACCGAGCTCCCTGCCCGCGCCGGGCTGGGGCTCAAGACCGGGCACTTCCTCGAAGTGCTCGGCTCCGTACCTGACCTCGGCTTCTTCGAAGTCCACGCCGAAAACTACATGGTGGCCGGCGGCCCGTTTCATCATTTTCTCGGTCTGATTCGCGAACAGTACCCGCTGTCATTGCACGGCGTGGGGCTGTCGATCGGTGGCGAAGGCGCGCTGGACAGCCAGCACCTCAAACGCCTCGCCGAGCTGATCGAGCGCTATCAACCGCAAGCCTTTTCCGAACACCTGGCATGGTCGAGCCACGGCCCGGTGTTCCTCAATGACCTGCTGCCACTGGCTTACGACACGCCGACGCTGAACCGCGTCTGTGCGCACATCGACCAGGTGCAGAACACTCTGAAGCGACCGATGCTGCTGGAGAACCCGGCGACGTATCTGGCGTTTGAGCATTCGACAATCGACGAGGCCGAGTTCATCGCCGAAGTAATCCGCCGCAGCGGCTGCGGCTTGTTGCTTGACGTCAACAATGTCTACGTGTCGTGCATCAATCATCAGCGCGATCCTTTGGCCTACCTTGATGCGTTACCGCTGCACGCAGTCGGCGAGATTCATCTGGCCGGCTTCGCTGAAGATTGCGACAACCTCGGCGACCGCTTGCTGATCGACGATCACGGCGCGCCGATTGATCCGGCCGTCTGGGATCTGTACCGGCAAGTGCTGCAACGTATCGGCCCGGTGGCGACACTCATCGAACGCGATAATCACGTCCCGACTTTCAACGCATTGCTCGCCGAAGCGCAGCAAGCCGAGACGCTGTTGCGCCGCGCGGAGCGTGCGGCATGAGCACGCAAGCGGACTTCGCCGCCGCCCTGCTCAATGCGCAACTGCCGCATCCCAAGGGCCTGTGCAGCCGCAATGGCGCTGATCCGTCGCGGCGTTTCGCGGTCTATCGCAACAACGTGCAAAGCTCGCTGATCAATGCCTTGGCCGACAGTTATCCGGTGGTGCTGCAATTGGTCGGCGAGGAATTCTTCCGCGCCATGGCGGCGATTTTCGTCCAGAGTCAGCCGCCACAAAGTCCGTTGATGAGCCGCTATGGCGAGAATCTCGCCGACTTCATCGCAGAGTTTGAACCCATCGCCGGCGTGCCTTATGTCGCTGATGTCGCGCGACTCGAGCATTTGCGCACTGTTGCCTACCACGCCGCCGATGCGCAGCCGATCCGGCCTGAACAAGTCAGTGCCGCGCTGGCCGATCCGCAGTTGCTGAGTGAACTGTGTTTCGAACTGCATCCCTCGCTGCACCTGCTCGACTCTGCTTTTGCGGTGGTGGCGATCTGGGCCGCGCATCAGCAGGAGCCAAGTCTCGCGGGCATTGGCCTCCATCAAGGCCAGCATGCCCTGGTGCTGCGCAACGGTCTCGACGTTGAGGTGTTCGCTCTTGAGGCGGGTGCGAGCGTGTTCATTGGTCATCTGCTCCAGGGCTCGCCACTGCTCGCGGCGGCAGAAAACAGCCCGCCGTTCGATCTCGCCCAAACCCTCGCTTTACTGATTGCGCATAACGCGATCACCCAGCTGAATTACAAGGAGTTGCCATGAACGCTTTTATCCCGCGCGTCATCGCGCTGTTGGAAAAAATCCCGCACAGCCTGATTGCCTTCATCGCGCGTTTTTCCATCGCTGCGGTGTTCTGGAAATCCGGGCAAACCAAGGTCGAAGGCCTGGCCGTCGATTTGATTGACGGCACCTTTGAACTGGGCTGGCCGCGTTTGGCCGACTCGACGATTCCGCTGTTTCAGAGCGAGTACCACCTGCCGCTGCTGTCGCCGGAAATTGCCGCGCATCTGGCGGCGTTTGCCGAACATGTGTTTCCGCTGCTGATCCTGCTCGGCTTCGCCACACGGTTTTCGGCGCTGGCATTGCTCGGCATGACGTTGACTATCCAACTGTTCGTCTACCCGGATGCCTACCCGACCCACGGCACCTGGGCGGCGGTGTTGCTGTACCTGATGGCGACCGGGCCGGGCAGGTTGTCGATCGATCACCTGATTGCCCGCCGTTTGGCAAAATAAGATCCCCCCTGTGGGAGCGAGCCTGCTCGCGAAAGCGGTGTGTCATTCAACATCGGTATCGACTGAACTGACGCATTCGCGAGCAGGCTCGCTCCCACAGGGAAATCACATCAGCGCTGGAGTCGATCCAGCGCCTCGCCACTGCGCTTGAACCAGCCCATCAAATAATCCGCCAACACCTGCGTGCGCTTGGGCAAACCACCCTGATACGGGTGCACCAGATACATCGGCATGCGTCGGGTCTGGTAATCGCGCAGCAACCAGCGCAAGCGGCCGTCCGCCAGTTCCGCTTGCAGTAGATACGACGGCAAACGGGCGATGCCGGCGCCGGACAGCGCTGCTTTCTTCAACAGGCTGTAGTGATTGCTGGCAAACGGACCCGAAACCCGCACCCGCAACAACTCGTGCTGCTGGTGATACAGCCATTCTTCGCGACCGCTGTAATGGCTGTTGAGCAGACAACGATGCTCGGCCAAGGCATGGGGCGTCGCCGGCTCGCCGAAGCGCTCGAGGTAGGCCGGGCTGGCGCAGGTCATTTCGTGCCACGCCAACAACGGCTTGGCCACCAGCCGATCGTCATTGGCCACTTCGGCGCGAATCGCCAGATCAAAGCCATCGCGCGACAGATCGCGATAGCTGTTGTTCAGCTCCAGCTCGATTTGCACCTCGGGGTATTGCCCGGAAAACTCCAGCAGCAAGCCATCGAAGAAGGTCTCGCCGAGCGACACCGGAACCGTCATGCGCACGGGGCCGGCCATGTCGTCCTTCAACCGCGCCAAAGCCTGCCGTGCGCGTTCGACCTGGACCACCAGCGCCTGGGCCTGTGGCAGCAGCGCCGCCCCCGCCGCCGTCAGGCTCAAGCGCCGGGTGGTCCGTTGCAGCAATACCACACCGAACTGCGCTTCGAGCTGGCTGATGCGCTTGGACAACTGGCCTTTGCTGCAGCCCAACTGCTGCGCCGCAAGGGTGAAACTGCCGGCCTCGATCAGCACAGCGAACGCGGCGAGATCATCCATTTCGCTCATGGATTGTTTCCATTTGAAAACCAAAGGTTGCCTATTAGTGCGCTTATCCGCAGAAAAAACCACCCTAGACTGAAACCTCATTCACACACATGGGGTACAGCACGATGAAAATTCTGTTGATAGGCGCAGGCGGCACCATCGGCTCAGCGGTGGACAAAGAATTGTCGCAACGTCACGAGGTCATTCGTATCGGTCGTAACAGCGGTGACTTGCAAGTGGATATCAGCGACAGCGCCTCGATCCGCAAGCTGTTCGAACAGACCGGCAAGTTCGATGCGCTGATCTGCGCGGCGGGCAACGTGACGTTCGCAGCGCTGGACGACATGACCGAAGACAGCTTCGCCCTCGGCCTGAAAGACAAACTGATGGGTCAGGTCAATCTGCTGCTGATCGGCCGCGAGTACGCCAACGATGGCGCTTCGTTCACGTTTACCACCGGCGTGCTCAGCCACGACCCGATTCGCAGCGGTGCCTCGGCAGCGCTGGTCAACGGCGCCATCGACAGCTTCGTCCGCGCCGCCGCCATCGAACTGCCGCGTGGCCTGCGGGTGAACTCGGTGAGCCCGACCGTACTGACCGAAGCCCTGGGCAAATACGCGCCCTACTTCCGTGGCTTCAAGCCGGTTCCTGCCGCGGAAGTGGCATTGGCCTACGCGAAAAGTGTCGAAGGCCTGCAAACCGGTCAGACGTTTCACGTGGGTTAAGGCCCTTGTGATGAGCGGTCAGGCTGCGTAACGTGGCAGCACTTGTCTGGAGAGCCAAAGATGCGTGTTGCCCGTTCGTTCGTCCTCGTTGCCCTGCTGCCGATGTTTGCCGCCTGCCAGTTGTTCGACGGCCAGCGTGAAAGTGTGTCCCATGCCGGACAGACGCGCATGCAGGGGCAACTGACCGCCGCCGACGGCAAACTGGTGTTCCAGCCGTGCCAGGATCAGCGGCAACTGGTGGTCAACGACATCGGCGGCACCAGCGTCCTGCAAGAGGCCGCTACACTCGCCGACGAACAGGGCAAGCTGTTTGCCGATGTGCGCGGCAAGGTCTCCGGCGACCGTCTCGACCTCGGCCAGTTGTATCGCGTCGAGCGCTCGGGCACGGCCTGCGACGACCCAAATTTCAAACTGCTGATCCTGCGCGCTGCCGGCCATGGCCCGGAGTGGAACGTCAAGGTCAGCGGCAAAGGCATGGTCATCGAGCGCGACGGCCAGGCTCCACTCGCCGTGCCGTATGTGGAAGAGCAACTGGGCGACGGCCGCTTCAATCTCAGCAGCGAAGCCAACAACCAGCGCATCGAATTATGGGTCGCGCCGCAGCGCTGCGTCGACAGCAGTACCGGCAGCGTGCAGCACATGAGCGCCGAGTTGCGTATCGACGGTCAGGTCCAGCGCGGCTGCGGCTATTTCGGCGGCGCACGCAACGACTGATCGTTTTTCCCCCACGGATCCGCTCGCGGCGGCTTATAATCGCCGCCTTCAAACGCCCTGGCGCAGTTGTGCGCCCCGCGAATCCGGATCCCCGCCATGTTACGAATCACTGAACTCAAGCTGCCAATCGACCATCCCGAAGAAGACCTGCGCGCCGCCATCGTGCAGCGTCTGGGCATCGCCAGCGATGATCTGCTCGATTTCACCTTGTTCAAGCGCAGCTATGACGCGCGCAAAAAGTCCTCCGAACTGTGCTTCATCTACACCATCGACCTCAACGTACGCGACGAGGCCAGAGTGTTGGGCAAGTTCGCCGACGACCGTAACGTCAACGTGGCGCCGGATGTCAGCTACAAATTCGTCGGCCAGGCACCGAGCGATCCCGGCCAGCGGCCGATCGTCGTCGGTTTCGGCCCCTGCGGCATCTTCGCCGGTCTGCTGCTGGCACAAATGGGCTTCAAACCGATCATTCTCGAACGCGGCACCGAAGTCCGTCAGCGCACCAAGGACACCTGGGGCCTGTGGCGCAAAAGCGTGCTCAATCCCGAGTCCAACGTGCAGTTCGGCGAAGGCGGCGCGGGCACGTTCTCCGACGGCAAGCTGTACAGCCAGATCAAGGACCCGAAATTCCTCGGCCGCAAAGTCCTGCACGAGTTCGTCAAGGCCGGCGCGCCGGAAGAAATCCTCTACGTCAGCAAGCCGCACATCGGTACGTTCCGCCTGACCGGTATGGTCGAAAACATGCGCGAGCAGATCCGCGAACTGGGCGGTGAAGTGCGCTTCCAGGAGCGCGTCAGCGACGTGCTGATCGAAGACGGCCAACTGGTCGGCGTGCAACTGGCCAGCGGCGAAATCCTGCATTCGAAGCATGTGGTTCTGGCCCTCGGCCACAGTGCCCGCGACACCTTCCGCATGCTCCACAGCCGTGGCGTGTTCATGGAAGCCAAGCCGTTCTCGGTGGGTTTCCGCATCGAGCACCCGCAATCGCTGATCGACCGCGCGCGCCTGGGCAAGTACGCCGGCCACCCGAAACTTGGCGCGGCCGATTACAAACTGGTGCACCACGCCAAGAACGGGCGTTCGGTCTACAGCTTCTGCATGTGCCCGGGCGGCACCGTGGTCGCGGCGACCTCCGAGCCCAATCGCGTGGTCACCAATGGCATGAGCCAGTACTCGCGTAACGAGCGCAATGCCAACTCCGGCATCGTCGTCGGCATTACCCCGGAAGTCGACTATCCGGGCGGCCCGCTCGCCGGTATCGAGTTGCAGGAGCGCCTGGAATCCCACGCGTTCATCCTTGGCGGCAGCGACTACAAGGCTCCGGCGCAACTGGTTGGCGACTTCATCAACGACATTCCATCGACCGAACTGGGCGAAGTCGAGCCGTCGTACAAGCCGGGCGTGGCCTTGGGCGATCTGGCCTTGGCGCTGCCGGACTTTGCCATTGAGGCGATCCGTGAAGCCTTGCCGGCGTTCGAGAAGCAGATTCGCGGTTATTCGCTGCACGACGCCGTGCTGACCGGAATCGAGACCCGCACTTCATCGCCGCTGCGCATCACCCGCAACGAGTCGCTGCAGAGCATGAACGTCAAGGGCCTGTTCCCGGCCGGTGAAGGCGCGGGCTATGCCGGCGGGATTCTCTCGGCGGGTGTCGACGGGATTCGCATTGCCGAGGCAGTGGCTCGCGATATCCTCGGACTGGAAGCCTGATCAGCATCAGCTGACCCAACACAAAACCCTGTGGGAGCGAGCCTGCTCGCGAAAGCGGTCTGTCACTCAACGAAGTTGTTGAATGTGATTCCGCCTTCGCGAGCAGGCTCGCTCCCACAGTGGTTTCTGCGTTGAGCTTTAGATATTCGCGCGCAGCACCGAGGTCGGCAGCGCCTCCCCGCGCTCGGCACTCGCCGCCACCGCTGCAATCAAATCACCCAGTTCATAGCCCTGCGCCTTCAGCCATTGCTGATCGTAATACGTGTCGGCATAACGCTCTCCGCCATCGCACAGGATCGCCACGATCGACCCCGACTGCCCCGCCGCTTTCATCTGCTGCGCCGCCATCAGCGCACCGATCAGATTGGTCCCGCTCGACCCGCCGACATGCCGCCCCAAACGCTGCGCCAGATAATGCATTGCCGCCAGCGACAGGGCGTCCGGCACCTTGACCATCGCATCGATCACCTTGGGCAGGAACGACGCTTCCACCCGAGGCCGGCCAATGCCTTCGATGCGTGAGCCGCAATCCAGACGCAGGCTGGCATCACCGCTCTGATAGAAATTGAAGAACACCGAACGCTCGGCATCGGCACACAACACGCGGGTGCAGTGCTGGCGATAGCGCACGTAGCGACCGAGGGTCGCGGTGGTGCCGCCGGTGCCGGGGCTGGAAATCAGCCAGGTCGGCTCAGGGTGTTTTTCGTAGCGCATCTGCTGGAAGATCGACTCGGCGATGTTGTTGTTCGCCCGCCAGTCGGTGGCACGTTCGGCGTAGGTGAACTGATCGATAAAGTGACCGCCATGCTCGCGGGCCAAGCGCTCGGATTCGGCGTAGATCTGCGTCGGATCCTGCACCAGATGACTCTGCCCGCCGTAAAAAGCAATCTGGGCAATCTTCTCTTTCGAGGTGGTCGCCGGCATTACTGCGATATACGGCAAACCGAGCATGCGCGCGAAATACGCTTCGGAAATCGCCGTCGAACCACTGGACGCTTCGATCACCGGCGCGCCGGGCTTGAGCCAGCCGTTGCACAGCGCGTAAAGGAACAGCGAACGTGCCAGGCGATGCTTGAGGCTGCCGGTCGGGTGGCTGGATTCGTCCTTGAAATACAACTCGATGCCGGCAAAACCGGGCAGCGGCAAAGGGATCAGGTGGGTGTCGGCGCTGCGCTGGAAGTCCGCCTCGATGATGCGGATGGCTTCGCGTGCCCACTGTCGGTTGTCGCTCATGGTTTCGGTTCTCGTTGAATCAGCCAGAAGATCGGTCTTCTGAAAAAGGTCTGCCGCAAGCTTAGGAAAAATCCCGCAGGCGGCAAAGATACAGCTGAGTCTCAATGTGTCAGGCAACTGCTAGGCTCAGTGCTGCCCGAGCCAGACAGCCTGTAACGACATATAACAAAAAAGAATATAACTTTTGTTTTAACAACTAACGGTACGGGTTAGGGTGTTTCACCTTTTTCTTGATTCGATGGAGAGCGACCTTGCCTCTGCGTAGCACTTTCACGCGTTTCTTTCAGTTGGAAGCCGCCAGCGGTCTGCTATTGATCGCCGCAGCCGTTCTCGCGCTGATCATCAACAACTCACCGCTGTCGTGGCTGTACACCGGCCTGCTCGACACCCCGGTGGTGGCGCAGATCGGCGCGTTGAAAATCGCCAAACCTCTGCTGCTGTGGATCAATGACGGCCTGATGGCGATGTTCTTCCTGCTGATCGGTCTGGAAGTCAAACGCGAAGTGCTCGACGGCCAATTGTCCAAGCCTTCGCAGATCGTCCTGCCCGGCGCAGCGGCGATCGGCGGCATGCTGGTGCCGGCGCTGATCTACTGGTTCCTCAACCGCGACAACCCCGCCGCCCTGAGTGGCTGGGCCATTCCGACCGCCACCGACATCGCCTTCGCCCTCGGCGTATTGGCCCTGCTCGGCAAACGCGTTCCGGTGTCGCTGAAACTGTTCCTGATGACCCTGGCGATCATCGATGACCTGGGCGCCATCGTCATCATCGCAATCTTCTATTCCGGCGAACTCTCGACCCTTTCCCTTGGCCTGGCGGCTGCGTGCATTGCCGCGCTGGTGGCGATGAACCGGCTCGGCGTGGTCAAGCTCGGGCCGTACATGATCATCGGCCTGATCCTCTGGGTCTGCGTGCTCAAGAGCGGTGTCCACGCGACACTGGCCGGCGTGACCCTGGCTTTCTGCATTCCCCTGCGCACGAAAAACGCCGAGTCGTCGCCGCTGCTGACCCTCGAACACGCGCTGCACCCCTGGGTCGCCTACGGCATCCTGCCGCTGTTCGCCTTCGCCAACGCCGGCCTGTCACTGAGCGGCGTCACCGTCGAAAGCTTCACCCACGACGTACCGATGGGCATCGCCATCGGCCTGCTGTTGGGCAAGACCGTCGGCGTGTTCGGCCTGACCTGGCTGGCGGTCAAGATCGGCATCGCCGCCCTGCCCCAAGGCGCCAACTGGGGCCAGGTCCTCGGCGTGGCAATCCTCTGCGGCATCGGCTTCACCATGAGCCTGTTCGTCGGCTCGCTGGCCTTCGAACCCGGCGTGAGTGATTACGCCGGCATGGATCGCATGGGCATCCTCACCGGCTCGATTCTCGCGGCGGTGATTGGTTATGCGGTGACGGCGGCGGCGAGTCGCAAGAATTCACAACTGCAATGACCCCTGTGGCGAGGGAGCTTGGCCCTCGCCACAGATTCTCCGCCTGACAGTTACGCAGCGAACAATCCCCACGTCATTAGCGACCCGTCCTACAGCCACACTTTCTCCGCTTCGATAACGTCGTGCAGCCCCTTTCCGAGGGGCTGTCGATGATGAACGAAGGGACGATCAGTGGCGCGGAACAAGGACATTCCCCGGGTGCAAAACCCACCGCAGGGCGACGGGCATCACGTTACCTGGCGGTATATGACGGCCGCAGAACTGGCCGAGCGCGAAGCCGGGCAAAACGCTTACGACGCGATGCTGGCGCGGCAGGAGGCTTTCGAGCACAGCCGTGAAGTGGCTGCGAAAAAACCTGAAGCCGTGCGTGCCGGCTGTGTATTCGCCAAGTCCTGCAAGTTGCCGGATGCGATTATCGATTACAGCAATCCTTCCGGCATGGTGCCGACCGACAGCCTGAAGGATTACGGCGAGCTGATCCTGCTCGGCGCTCGCGAAGCCGACGCAAGCGGCGGCATTCCTCTCAAGAAAATCAGCGCCAACACCATCCCGGTCGGGTTCGGCAGTCTGGCCTTGGCAGGCTCGGCTTTTGAAGTGCTACCGGCGCTCGCCTCCCCTGCGGCGGCTGCGACTTTGGTGGGGCTGATTGCGCTTTTGATGCCATCCAGCCTGGGCGACAGCGCGCTCTACACCGATGAGCAACTGAGCACACTCAAACAAGCCCGAACCCGCGTGCGCCTGCGCGTCGAGCAACAGGCCGATGGCCGCCTCAAGGGTTACGGCTTCTACACCGGCAAGAACCGCGATTGGGAAATGGTCGATGTCGTGCAGTTCACTGCACGCGGCGACCGGTTCGTTGCCGATCTGGGTGAAGGCGTCGAACTGCTCTGGACCCCGGCGGTGGATGGCTCGGACATTCTCGGCATTCCAGCACTGGAGGCCGCACCGCAGGCACCGCATATCTGGGTGTATCCACCGACGAAGGCGGCGGACGGGATACTGGTGAATCCGCTTTATCCGCCGGAGTACAAAGATTTCATTCTGGTGTTTCCCACAGACTCGGGTGTAAAACCGATTTACATCGTTGTCAGCTCTGCGAAAGGCACCGCTGAAGCGGGACATACCTATCACCCCGCTCCCGAAACGTCGGATATCACAGCCTTTCCCGATTTAAGAAGAGCAAAAAAGAAAACGCCGTTCAACGGTGGGCTCCGGGATCGCTGGATCAATGCAAAAGGCCGAATAATTTATGAATGGGACTATTTACATGGCGAGCTTGAAGCCTATCGCGCAAGTGATGGCAGCCATTTAGGCTCTTACGACCACAGAACTGGTGAACAGATAGATCCACCCAAAAAAAACCGTAGTATTAAAAAATATTTATGAGGATTACATGGGACTCAAAGCCAGACTCGAATGGTACGACCGACAAACCGAACTGGGTGAGGGGGAGGAACTGTCGAAAGATTTTGGCGAGGACGGCTCATTAATGGAAGCATTAGGCCTACCGTCGAAAAGCTTCAATAACGGCGGATTTGATGTAAAAGCCGATTGGATCAAGACTCTCCAGCCCCACTTCCAGCATTCCATTCAATTTTCTTCTTACGACTATCAGGTATCGTTCGTTTACCGGGATCAATGGTAGATGGGACTGGAACTGAGATTGGAATGGTACGACACAGCAACCTTGGAGTTTCAGGGGGAAGAGTCGTCAAAAGACCTGGGTGGTGACGAGTCAGTGTTAAACGCCTTGGGGATTCCCGCCGCGGACAACATCAACAATGGCAGTTTCAACGTCGCTCAAAATTGGCTCGCCACCATTCAGCCGTATTTTCAACATCAAATCGATTTGAGAGTTCACGACTATCAAATTTCGTTTGACTACGGCTAACAGCCCCGGAAGTATTAGCTCCATGCACTTTCTTTTAATTACCGGTTTTTTCCCTGACGAAGCCCAAGACGACTCCTTGCAATTCGAGCTGGATATCACAGGCAGCGAGATGAATGAAAAAGTGGCTCAGCTCATTGAATCAAAGCCCTTGGATGAGGTGGAACCCGGCGAGCTGTTGTTGACTCAGGATCAGGTAACCGCATTGGAAAACCTGCTCAACGTCAGTTTTCCAAAGGGCCTCGAATACTTCATGGGCACCTGCGCCACATACTGAATGAGCAATTCACAAACAAAGAAAAACCCCGACCAGTCACCTGATCGGGGTTTTCTTTTACCCGGCTTCCCGCTTAGTGCGAAACGCGGCTGGTTCCGCCAACGGTGGAAATCCGCACCCGCTCGCCAACGCGGAATACTTCATTCTCCTGAACCTGCTGCACATAGGCGCGCATGCTGCCGTCGTCTTCGCGGACGGTGATTTCCACGCCCTGGGTGCGGGTCAGGCCTTCTTCGGTGGCCGAGCCAAGCAGGCCGCCGGCCACTGCCCCGATGACCGCAGCCACAATGCTGCCCTTGCCGCCGCCGATAGCGCTGCCGCCGACGCCGCCGACCACTGCGCCTGCTGCGCCGCCGATCGGGGTCTTGGTGCCTTCGATTTTTACCGGTCGCAGGGATTCGATGGTGCCCATGCGAATCGTCTGCACACGACGCGCTTCGTCACGGGAGTAGGAGTCGCCGGTGAGGCTCGATTGGCAGCCGGTCAGCAACATCGCCATCGTCGAAAAGGAAGCAACCAGCAGAACAGACTTACGCATAGCATCAACTCCAAAAGAACATGTGTTCATTAAACCCCGTGGCCTGGCGCCTGTCACGACACCATCCGGATAAAATTGGCTTCCATTCAGGCCTGGTACAGATGCCCGCGAGCGTCCACTCAAGGTAGCGTCAAATCAGCGATCCTGCGCCATCCGCGTTTATCTCGCTCGGTAGACTGCTCAGGGTGCCAGTCGTTCCAGAATCCACTCAGTGCCCTGGAGGCGGTAGTTGAGGCGATCGTGCAGGCGGCTCGGACGGCCCTGCCAGAACTCGATGCGCTCAGGCAACAAGCGGTAACCGCCCCAATGTTCCGGGCAGTGCGGCTGGCTGTCGCTGAAGCGTTGCTCGGTGGCCTTGAGCAAATCCTCCAGTTCGCCACGACCGTTGATGACCCGGCTCTGCGGCGAGGCCCAGGCGCCGAGGCGGCTACCCAGCGGACGCACCTGATAATACGCGTCGGACTCTTGCGCCGTGACCTTGACCACCCGCCCTTCGATGCGCACCTGGCGCTCCAGGGTGGGCCAGAAGAAGGTCATGGCGGCAAACGGGTTTGCCGCCAGATGCTGGCCCTTGGCGCTGTCGTAGTTGGTGAAGAAGGTGAAGCCCTGCTCGTCCAGGCCCTTGAGCAACAAAATGCGGCAATGCGGACGACCGTCGGCATCGACCGTGGCCAGGGTCATGGCATTGGCTTCCACCGGCGCCTGCTCGGTTTTCACCGCATCGGCGAACCACTGGTGAAATAGCGCAAACGGCTCGGCCGGGGCTTGCGCCTCGGTCAAACCGTCACGGGTGTAGTCGCGACGCATATCGGCCAGAGCCTGGGTCATGGCGGATTCCTTTTCGTTAGCGGATCACTTCTTGGCGGCGTCGGCTGCGGCGACTTTCTTGTCGGTCGCGGCGGCTTTGGCTGGTGCAGTTTTTTTCGCTGGAGCCTTGGCCGGTGCCTTCTTCGCAGGAGCCTTGGCGGCGGTTTTCTTGGCTGGCGCCTTTTTCGCCGCCGGCACAGCGGCTTTTTTCGCGGCAGGCGCCGGGGTAACCGGTTTGGCCACTGGCTTGACGTCTTGCGCAGCGACCATCGTTACAGGCTTCGGTGCTGGCATGTTGTATTTGCTCAGCAGTGCAACCATGGTGTTCTGCGGAGTCACCAGCAGCTCGACACGACGATTCAAGGCGCGGCCTTCAACGCTGTCGTTGGCCGCACGCGGCGCTTCGGAACCCATGCCGCGCAGCATCAGGCGATCACGTTGCAAGCCGCTGAGGCGGAAGATCGCTGCCACCGATTGTGCACGTTCCTGACTCAGCTTGACGTTGGCCGGTGCGGCACCGCTGGTGTCACTGTGACCGAGCACCAGCACTGCGGTTTTCGGGTCGGCTTCAAGGATTTTCGCTACGCGAGTGAACGGGCCAAGAGTGACCGGCAGCAGCATCGCCGGGCGATCCGGGTTGAACGAGCCTTCGACCGGCGCCGTCACTACCAGCACATTGTCGCGACGTTCGAGTTGCAGATTGCTGTCCTTCACCGCTTCACGCAGACGCGGTTCGTAGTCATCCAGCCAGGCCTGAGTCACCTTCGGATCGGGCATCGGCACGGCTTTGGCGGTTGGCTGATCCTTGCCGCCGAACGGCCACCACCATTTGCCATTGGACTGCGCCTCGGCTTTGGCCACCTCGACCGGTTTGGCTTCAGGTTTGACCTCGGCTTTCAGATCAGCCTTGACCGCTTCATCGCTGGAACCGAACGGCCAGTACCACGGGTTGCTGCTTTCGGTCTTGGCCACTGGCGCAGTCGCCGCCGGTTTCAACGGAGCCGGAGCCGGGGCCGAATCTTTGGCCGCGACTTTGTCGGAAGAACCGAACGGCCACCAACTGCCGCCGTCTGCATCGTTTTTCGGAGTCTGTGCGCAACCGGTGATCGCTACACACAGGGCCAGGGCGAGGGTCTTTTTAGATGACATTGAAAATCCACAAAATG
Source organism: Pseudomonas sp. FP1762 (assembly GCF_030687105.1). Taxonomy (NCBI): domain Bacteria; kingdom Pseudomonadati; phylum Pseudomonadota; class Gammaproteobacteria; order Pseudomonadales; family Pseudomonadaceae; genus Pseudomonas; species Pseudomonas sp. FP1762. The sequence goes on along the minus strand of NZ_CP117458.1, from coordinate 1,364,777 downwards.
AAGTAATGAAAAATCAGAGCACTTTCGCCCGGATAAACAGCCGTTTTGAAACGAAAATCCCTTCGAGGTTCCGACCCTGGAACCTCAGTTGAAGCTTTACAGACAAGTGGCAAGCACCCGCGCCAGCTTTTGTGCACGCGGATCCATCAAAACGTAAGGCCCCAGGGTATTTGTCACGAAACCGAAAGCCACATCGTGCTCCGGATCAGCAAAACCGATCGAGCCGCCCGCTCCCGGATGACCGAACGCGCGTGGTCCGAGGCCGTAGGTGGCGTTGGGCACGTCCGGTTGATCGAGCATGCAGCCGAGGCCGAAACGGGTGCGGGTGAGCAAGGTCTTGTCATCGCCAAGGCTGTGCTCGCGGGTCAGCTCTTCGAGCATTTCGCTCTCGAGCAGGCTGCCATCGAGCAGGCCGGCATAGAACCCGGCGAGACTGCGCGCGTTGCCGTGGCCGTTGGCCGCCGGTTGCTGCATGCGGCGCCATTCCGGCTTGTTGGTGCTGGTCAGCACTGACGGCGGATTGGTGAAGGCGCGGGTAGTCATGGCCGTCGGTTCGCGCATGGTCACTTGCAGCAGACGCTGAGCCGCAGCGTCGCCGGCGTTGCCCTTGCCACGGGCGATGTGCGCCACGCGATGAAACTCTTCGTCGGCCAGGCCCACATGGAAATCCAGGCCCAACGGTTTGGCGACCCGAGCGACGATCGACTCGCCCGGCCCACGCCCGTCAGCGCGGCGCAGCAATTCGCCGACCAGCCAGCCGTAGGTGATCGCGGCATAACCGTGACCGGTGCCCGGCGTCCACCATGGCGCTTCGGCGGCGAGGGCGTCGACCATGGTTTGCCAGTCGTAAAGGGCTTCAGGGGCGAGCAGTTCGCGCAGCGCCGGCAAGCCGGCCTGATGGCAGAGCAATTGGCGCAGGGTGACGGATTCTTTGCCGGCGGCGGCGAATTCCGGCCAGTAGCGGGCAACCGGGGCATCGAGTTGCAACTTGCCTTCAGCCACCAGTTGCAGCGCGGTAACGGCGGTGAAGGTCTTGGTGCAGGAAAACAGGTTGGCGATGGTATCGCTGTGCCAGGCTTCGGCGCCGTCCTTGTCGGCAGTACCGGACCAGAGGTCGAGGACGGTTTCTCCACCGACCTGGATGCACAGGGCTGCGCCGCGTTCCTGGGGATCGTCGAACAGTGCGGCGAAAGCCTCGCGCACCGCTTCGAATTGAAGCTCGTAATGTCCCTGAATCTGCACCCGCAACTCCCCCGCGAAAACGCTCTACAAAGTGGCCCGCATTGTTCCAGCCCTTGAGGGATTTGGGAACAGGCGCGGGCCAGACGGTTGATCGGCAATTTGTGGTGATCCCTTCGCGAGCAGGCTCGCTCCCACACTGGATCTCAACAGCAGCGCAGTTCCCCTGTGGGAGCGAGCCTGCTCGCGAAGAACGATAACGCGGTCTGACACCTAGTGACCATTCCCCGAATGCCCACCCGCCTGTGCAGCCCCCGGCGCTTTGCCAGCTTCGGCCTTGCGCCCGCCTTCAATCTCTGCAACCGGTGCTTTCTGCGCCTCCTTGCCCAATTGCTCCAGCGCCTGCAGATTGCTCTTACGCACCGCCTCGACAAAACCCTGATACGGCAGGTCAGTGACCCCGACCAGACCGAAATGGCCATTCTCGCCGTCGAGCAAACGCCCGGTCACCGGTTGGTCGAGATACTGGAACCAGTGCACGCCGACAATCGACGGTTCGCTCAGCGCCTGTTTGAGGAAGTTGGCATAGGCCGGGCCGCGATCTTCCTCTTTGGCCAGCTGCGTCACGCCGCCCCAGAACGGGCCTCGGTCGGCCGAGCCGAAGTTGAATTCGGTGATCAGCACCGGTTTGTCCAGGGCTGCCAGCGCGGCGAAGTCGTAGCCGTCCTGCGGCTTGAGCGTGTACATGTTGAAGCTCAACACATCGCAATACTGTGCGCAGGACGCCACGGCTTCAGGGGTACTGATGGCGAAACGACCGCCAAGGAGCATCTGGTTCGGCGCGTGCCATTTCAGCGAATCGGAAATGGTCTTGAAATAGGTATCGGCGAAGACCTTCTGGAAGTATTTGAAATCCGCTTCGATCTCCGGATGCTCCGGGTTCGGCAGTGGCGGCACGAAGCCAGGGTCTTCCATCAATTCCCACGCCGGCAACTCGATGCCCCAGGCCTTGGACAGTCCGGCCTGATTGCGGTACTTGTCGCGCAATTGCTTGAGAAAGGCGCGTTTGGCCGGCACGTCGGTGGTCATTTTCAACGTGCCGTAGGCCAGCGCGTAGCGAGCTTTCGGATCGTCGCCAGGGCCGGCCCAGGCCAGTTCGTTGTCGGCGTAATAACCGATCAGCCACGGATCGTCACGGTGATCGCGGGCGGCAATGGCCACGGCACGCTCGGTGGCCATGGCGAAACGCGGATCGAACGGATCCGGCATGCCGCCCCACCAATCGCTGCCGGTGCTGATGCTGGTGTAATCGCCGACGATCGACAGCGGCAAGGTGTACGGTACGCGCTCAGCATCCGCCAGCGACGGCGCGCTCCAGTTGCCCACTGTGTTGAAGCCCCAGGCTTGCAGCCGATCGAGGGTATGCCGGGTCCAGCGCTGTTCATCAATCCTGGCTGTGCACGGAGCTATTTCCGTGCTGGACGCTTGCACCGCGTCAGTCTGCGCCGCTTCGGCAATTCCGGATTTTGGCTCGGCAGGCACCGCCGCAGTCTCAGCAGCCTGCACCGAATTGGCCTCAGCCGCCCCAGCCTTCGCCGCTTCGGCAATCCCGGCCTTGTTGTCGCTGTCTGCCTTGCACGGTTCGCCGTACAGGCGTTGCAGATTGGCGCCATAGAAGTCGTACCAGCGGCCGTTGCCGTAGCCACGCCCCTGGTCGGCGCCATTGCCGCCACGGTTGTCACCCTCGCCAAAATGCGCGGCCAGCGGGTCGTCGTTCTTCGGCAACGATTCGAACATGTATTCACGGCCGGCGACGTAGGTCTGGTTGACCTGCGGGCTGACTGTATTGACGCCCAGCGAATAGAACGGGTGGCCTTCAGGAGTCACCAGATACCAGCGGCCATCGCGTTTTTCCGTGCGGAAGAATCCGCTGGCCTTGAACGCCGGGCCTTTGTTCCAGCCGCCGAACTTGTCCAGCGAAGCCTTTTCACGCTCGGCCAGCCACGTATTCAGCTGTTGCTGCTCTTTGCTGGCGGCGCTTTTCAGTTGTTCGTCGCTGCTGACTTTTTCCGGCCATTTACTACGGGTTGACTGACCGTAGGCGTCGACCAGATTGCCGTACACCGCCCGCGTCACCGATTCGCCGTCCTGCACGCCGAACCGCTCGAGCAACAGGCTCTGCGCAACTTTCGGCTGATCCATCGACAGACTCACCGAGACCACTTGGCTGCGGTCGATCTCGCCAGTGCTGCTGGCCAGCAGGATGCGTTGGCCATCGACGGTCATCGGCATCGGCGGCCCGGCTTTCATGCCCTGGCTCAGCGGCGTCGAAGCCACCAGCGGCACCAGCAAGGTCTGCGCGGGGCCGGCCGGCAGATCGACGCGGCTGACCAGAGTGCGGCCATCGTTGCTCTGGATCTGCACATAGACTGTGACCGCCCAATTCATCGCACTTTGCAGACGCAGGGTCATCATGTCGGACTGCGACCAGTCCCAAGCGCCGGTCTGCGGGGTCAGGCGCAAGGTCGGGCGGGCGACCGGGTTGAACGTCACCCGGCGCAGCACTTCACCTTCGGCGGTCTGTTCGGCATTGGCCTGTGGCAGGTCGGCGTTTTCCGTGGCGACCTTGACCACGTCGGCCGGGCGTACGAAGTTGAACAGCGTCTGCTGACCGGCAGGGGCCGCCAGCAACGGCGCGGCAAAGATCAAGGCGAAAACAGCGGGCAACGAACGGCGGATCATAAGAACGGAGTTCTCCCTAACGACCAGTCAAGGCCAGTGGAAAAGCGGTGGCAGAGAGATAGACAACGCGGCGGGCCAATCGGCCCACCCGTGTCTCAGGATATTTCACGACGGAAAGGAGGCAACGCATTGAGGATCGCCTTGCCGTAGCGCTGAGTGACCAGACGCCGGTCGAGCAAGGTGATGGTGCCGCGGTCTTCTTCGGTGCGCAGCAGACGGCCGCAGGCCTGGACCAGTTTCAGCGAGGCATCGGGCACGGAGATTTCCATGAACGGATTGCCACCGCGCGCCTCGATCCACTCCGATAACGCGGCCTCAACCGGATCATCGGGCACCGAGAACGGAATCTTGGCGATCACCACGTGCTCGCAGTAGGCCCCCGGCAAATCGACACCTTCGGCAAAACTGGCCAGCCCGAACAGCACGCTGGAATCACCGCCATCGACCCGCGCCTTGTGCTTGTTCAGGGTTTCCTGTTTCGACAGGTTGCCCTGAATGAACACTTGCTTGCGCCAGTCGCGGTCGAGACCGTCGAATACGTCCTGCATTTGCTTGCGCGAGGAGAACAGCACCAGCGTGCCACGGGAACCGTCGACCAGATCCGGCAGTTCGCGAATGATCGCCGCCGTGTGAGCAGCAGCATCGCGCGGGTCGGCCTTCAGGTCCGGCACACGCAACACGCCGGCATCGGCATGATGGAACGGGCTCGGCACTACGGCGGTGACGGCTTTTTTCGGCAGACCGGCGCGCATGCGGAAACGGTCGAAGGTGCCCAGCGCCGTCAGCGTCGCCGACGTCACCAAGCAGCCGTAAGCGACGTTCCACAAACTGCGACGCAAGGTTTCCGCCGCCAGAATCGGGCTGGCGTTGACCTCGATGTCGAACAGCGAGCCGCTTTCGGCCAGGGTCAGCCAGCGTGCCATGGGCGGGCTGTCTTCCGGGTCTTCGGCGGTGAACGCGGTCCACAATTCCCAGTTGCCGGAAGCGCGGGACAGCAGGCTGCCGAACAGCGGATACCATTCTTCGGCCTGATTGCTGGCGATACCGATGTTGACCTCGCCGTCCATGCCTTCCTTGAGCAGGTCGGTCAGGCGTTGAAACAGGTCGTTTAGGCGCGAATAGCCTTTTTTCAGCTCGATGCCCATCTCGCGCATGTCCTCGGGAATCACCCCGCCGACAAAGCGATGACGCGGGCGCTCGCGGCCTTCGACGTCTTCGCCCGGTTTGAAATCGGCGATCTGCTCGCAGGCGGTGAACATGAACTGCTGCTGCGTCTTGATCTCCCGCGCCAGCTCGGGCACCTGCTCGATCAGCTTGCCGAGATCGCCCGGCAACGGATGCTGGGCCAGCAGCTTGGTCAGGTTCTTGGCGGTGGTTTCCAGCCAGTCGGCGGTGGAACGCAGGCGCGTGTAGTGAGCGAAGTGACCGATGGCCTTGTCCGGCAGGTGGTGACCTTCGTCGAACACGTAAATGGTGTCGCGCGGGTCAGGCAACACGGCGCCGCCGCCCAGTGCCAGATCCGCCAGGACCATGTCGTGGTTGGTAACGATCACGTCAACCTTGCCCATGCCTTCGCGAGCCTTGTAGAAAGCGCACTGGCCGAAGTTCGGGCAATGACGGTTGGTGCACTGGCTGTGATCGGTGGTCAGGCGCGCCCAGTCGGCGTCTTCCAGCGCGTTAGGCCAACTGTCGCGGTCGCCGTCCCATTTATTGCCGGCGAGCTTTTCGATCATGCTGGTGAACAGCTTCTGACTGGCCTCGTCGACTTCGATCTTGAAACCTTCTTCTTCGAACAGCTGCGCGGTGGCGGTTTGTGCGTGGCCTTCCTGCAACAGCATGTCGAGCTTGGACAGGCACATGTAGCGACCACGGCCCTTGGCCAGGGCAAAACTGAAATTCAGCCCGCTGTTGCGCATCAGGTCGGGCAAATCCTTGTAGACAATCTGCTCTTGCAGGGCGACGGTCGCGGTGGCAATGACCAGACGCTTGCCGGCCAGTTTCGCCGTAGGGATCGCCGCCAGGCTGTAGGCCACGGTCTTGCCGGTACCGGTGCCGGCTTCCACCGCGACAATCGCGGGGTCGCCACTGCGCCGGCCCTCGTCGTCGGTGTCGATATCTCCGAGGACTTTGGCGATTTCAGCGATCATCAGGCGCTGGCCGTAACGCGGCTTGAGGCTCTTGGCCTCTAGAAAACGCGAATAGGCGCCCTGGATCGTGGTTTTGAGTTCAGTGCTGATCATTGAGTGTCGGGCGCAAAACGCTGGATAAATTTTCAGTGGTTTGATTCGGCGGCTATCATACCCCGCTAATCGATCCCGCGCAGAACGGAGTGACCCAATGACACCTTTTAGCCTCGTTTACCCCCTGCATGTCCTCGCCGCTCTGGTGTGGGTCGGCGGTATGTTTTTCGCCTGGATGGTCTTGCGCCCTGCGGCTGTGAAGGCTCTGGACGGCCCCGCTCGCCTGACCCTGTGGGTGGAAGTGTTTCAAGGTTTTTTCCGTTGGGTCTGGGTCGCGGTGATCCTGTTGCCGATCAGCGGCGTGGGCATGTTGCATCTGCAGCAGGTCGGATTTGAAACCGCGCCGAAGTACGTGCAGGTGATGATCGGTTTGTACGTGGTGATGACGGCACTGTTCATCCGCATTCAGGGGTTGATGCTGCCAGAGTTGCGCAAGGCGGTTGAGGCGAAGGATTGGCCGGCGGGTGCGGCGGTGCTGGGGCGGATTCGGCGGGTGGTGGGGCTTAATCTGCTTGTCGGGTTGGTGCTGGTGCTGGTGGCGGTAGCGGCGGCGAGACCGATGCTCTGAATCGCACTATTTTTCTGCTGTGAACACAGTTGTGGCGAGGGGATTTATCCCCGCTGGGTCGCGAAGCGGCCCCGCTCTAAAAATCAAAAGCGGGACTGCTACGCAGCCCAGCGGGGATAAATCCCCTCGCCACATAATTTCACTCACCAAAGATCTTCACTCACCAAAGCATTTTATTGATCAGAGAGCGGGTCGCAGTTTTAGAGCCGTTGCACGGTAACCGAACCCGCCGCCCCCACCGGCCCCGGCTGGCCATCCGCACCGGCCTTACCGTTCTTGCCGCCATCAGCGCGATAGACCAGGCAGCCCTTGGATTTGCCACCCTTGCCCGCCTTGCCGCCAACACCCGCCGGGCCGCCGGCACCGCCAGCCACGTTGACCTTGATCAGCTCGGCCGGAAAATCCCGTGGTACGGCGAGTCGCACCAGCGCACCCGGCGCGCCTGGCTGGCCATCGCTGCCGTCACTGCCATCGGCGCCGTGGCCGGCCGATCCATAGGTGCAGCCCGGATCTTCACCGTTGCCGCCGTCGAGGCCGACGAAACCCGGCGCGCCCCTGCCGCCACGGGCATCGACCGTCAGTTGCGGCGCGCTCAGGGCCTGAAATTGCAGGTTCAGATTGCGCCCGGCCCGGGCCGCTTTTTCATAAGTGCCGGGGGCGCCGCGCGCGGTGATCTGGCTGCCCTCGCTCAATTCAGCGCGCTTGACCTTCACTTCCAGCGCTTGTTCAGCGGGAACGATAGCAATACGTGCTTCATGGCCCAGGCGCAGTTCATTGATGTTCAATTCAGTCACGTTGGACGGGATCAGCAAGGTGCCGTAATCGGCGACTTCCAGTTTCTCCAGTTGCAGCGTGCTGGCGGTGTTGGGCAAGCGCATCAAAGAATTGCTTTGCACGTTGACCACCTGGGCGCAGGCCAGTGGGCTGATGAATGCAGCGAGCAGGCAGAGGTTACGCATGGGAAGAAGCCTCCGGGGCGGCCGGGGCCGGGATGGTTTGCAGGTGGAAAACGCCGAACAACAGGATGCGGCCACGATCACGCCAAGGGTGCGGACGGCCCTTGAGGCTGCGGTTGCACAGCAGCACTTCGAGTAGATGAATCAGCAACAACAGAGCGCCGGCCAGATTGACCAGCAGATGCAGCGGATGAACAAACGGCACCAGTTGATTGGCCAGCACCACGCAGCAGAACAGCAGGGTCAGCAAACGCCCCAGCCCCCAGAACACCTTCATACGCTCCCCCGTGTTGCGAATTATTCTTTGCACGCACAGTACCGGCTTCTGCGGGGGATAAGCCAGAGGGAAAAATGAAATTTGTGCAAACGCTGATGAAATGGCTGCCGGGGCGACGATCTCGACCCGGCAGCTCTAGCCTGCGCACTACAGACGCTTTCTATCGATTGATGTGCAGCTCGACCCGGCGATTTTCCGCGCGGCCTTCATCGCTGGCGTTATCGGCGACCGGCTCACTTTCGCCTCGGCCCTCGCTGGTGAGCTTGTTCGGCGCCAGGCCCTGACTGAGCAAGTACGCGGCAACACTGCTCGCGCGCCGCTCTGACAAAGCCTGGTTATAGGCGTCGGAGCCCTTGCTGTCGGTATGCCCGATGACTTTGATGCTGACCACGTCGGCATTGCGCAGCTTGTCCATCAAGGTGTCGAGCTGGGCTTTGGCCGCCGGGGTCAGATCGGACTTGTCGAAATCGAACAGCACGTTGCCGGCATCGCTCAAGGTGATCACTTCAGATTGCGGCGCCGGTTCGACCGGTTTGACTGCCACCGGATATTGCGGCAGCGGGCAGCCACGGTGATCGACTTCGGTGTTTTCCGGAGTGTCCGGGCAGCGGTCGCGGCGGTCGAAGACGCCGTCGCTGTCTTCGTCGCCATCCTGGGCGTAACAGATCAGCCCGCCGGTGACGATACCCAATGCCGCGCCGCCGCCGGCCCAGCCGGCGCTTTCAATGGCGCCAAGACCGCCGCCGACCAGACCGCCAAGCAGGCTGCAGATCGGCCACGTACGTTGATTGAGGGGGGCGGTGCCATCGCTGTGAGTGGCACAACCGGTGAGCAAGCTGCCAAGCAGCAGCACCGGCAAGACGGACCTTGAGAAAAGACGCATTTGTGAACGCTCCTGTGTACCGGCCCATACCGGTTACACAGGAGTAAAGACCCGCATCCGCGACTGCACAAGCCGCGGATGCGAGAGGGGCTAGCGGACGATTTTGATTTCGGTGCGACGGTTCTGTGCACGACCATCAGCCGACTTGTTGTCAGCCACAGGCTGGCTTTCACCAAGGCCCGACACCGAAACGAAGCTGGCACGCGGTACACCCTGCTGGATCAGGTATTCCACCACCGAGTGCGCACGACGATCCGACAGTTTCTTGTTGTAGGCATCGCTGCCGACACTGTCGGTGTGACCGGTCACGGTCAGTTGCGCGGTAGAGGATTCCTGTTTCAGGCGATCGGCGACCTTGTCCAGCACTTGCTTGTCAGGGCCGGTCAGCGTGGCTTTGTCGAACTCGAAATGCACATCACGAATGACGATGGTTTCTTCCTTGACCACAACCGCTTCTTCGACCACTGGCGCAGGCGTTGGTGGCGGGCAACCGTCAGCATCGACCTGCACGCCTTTAGGCGTACCCGGGCACTTGTCGCGACTGTCCGGCACGCCATCGCCGTCTTCATCGCCATCACCATGAACCCAGCAATAGGCCGCTGCCGTACCGCCGACCAGCAGCGCACCGTAGCCAGCCCACGATGCGCTTTCCGTCGCACCGAGACCGGCGCCGACCACACCGCCGACCGCCGCACAGGTCGGCCAGTCGGTTTTCTGCAAACCTGCACAACCAGTCAACACACTGGTTAGCAGAACCAAGGGTAATGCTGTCCGAACTATGCTCATCTAGTTTTCTCCTGAGGGATCGGCTTAAAACCGATTCAGGGAGTAAAGACCGGAGTTTTAATCTCCGCCAGCAATAGGCCACCGCTGTTTGCGACCGTGTTCACAGGGGTTTGCCTCTTTTGGCGAAAACCACCGCCACCGGGCGCTTTGCCGACGCAGTCTGGGAGGCTAGTCTTGGCGGTCTGACTGAGGAGCTTCGATGAACGTCGCCATTTCTTCGCGCACGCCACAACAGGCGTTGGCCGCTTTGCTGGATCGCTACGCCCCGGCCCGACTGCTGCTGATCGGCGCCAGCGAGTTTCCCGCCTTGAGCGCTTTCAAGGACGCGCATCCAGATACCGTGGTCGCCCATGCCGCACCCGGCGGTCTGCCCGCCGAACTGGCCGCGCAACGCTTCGATCTGGCGCTGGTGGTCGATTGCCTGGAACATTTGCCCAAACGCGATGGCCTGAATCTGTTGGGCGGCATCCGCAATCTCAACACCAGTCGCATCGCAGTGCTGGCGGATCTGGCGGCCAGCGGCTGGCAGGAAACCGACTTCTATTCGCTGGCACTGCAGGCCAGCGAGCGTTTTCAGCGCGACGCGCAGGTGCTGACCCTGTTCACCTACGATCTGCTTGACTACAAACAAGTCCCCGACTGGCTCAATTCACGCTTCTGGGCCAATCCGGAAAACTTCGGGAAATACTGGTGGTAATGCAATGAGTACAGCCATTTGCCCTTGCGGCAGCGGCAATCTGCTGGATGCCTGCTGCGGCCCTTATCATGACGGCCACCCGGCGCCGTGTGCCGAAGCCTTGATGCGTTCGCGGTACAGCGCTTATGTGCTGGGGCTGATCGACTATCTGGTGGCGACCACCCTGCCCGCGCAGCAGGCGGGGCTGAACCGACAATCGATCAGCGACTGGAGTGCGCAAAGTACCTGGCTCGGCCTTGAGGTGGAAAGCTCGGAGGTTTTCGGCGGCCAGCCGGAACACGCTTTTGTGACATTCACCGCGCGCTGGCATGACAGCCAGGGCGAGCACAGCCATCGCGAGCGCTCTTCGTTTGTGCAGAACGGCGGGCGCTGGTACTTCATCGATCCCACGGTGCAGCTGAAGCTGGGGCGCAATGACGGCTGCCCTTGCGGCAGCGGGCAGAAGTTCAAGAAGTGTTGTTCGGGTTATTTCGGCGCTTGAAAGCCAAGATCAAAAGATCGCAGCCTTCGGCAGCTCCACGGGATTAGCCGAAGGCTGAAATCTTTTAAGGTCTAGACTGGGCACAAAGGGAGTCAATTTCATGCTCGGTCGTCGGCGCACATTACATTTCCTGCTGTTGATGCTGATCGTAAACCTCGGCGGCTGTGCCTCGTGGTTCAGCGATGACAGCGTCGAGCCTGCCGTGCATCTGGTGAAAGTCGAGGTGGTGCGGGCCAAACTGCTCGAGCAAAAATTCATCCTGCACTTTCGCGTCGACAATCCCAACGACAGCGATCTGACCGTGCGCGGCCTCGAATACCGGATTCACCTGGCGGACATGCTGCTCACCGAGGGCGAGCATGAGCACTGGTTTACCGTCGGGCCAAAGCGCAGCGCTTACTTCAAAGTGCCGATCCGCACCAACCTGTGGCCGAAGGTCAAACAGGTGGTGAAACTGCTGAAAAATCCGAACCAGCAGATTCCCTATCGATTGCAGGGGGAAATGGAAACCGGTTTATTCATCGCCCACTACGTGCACCTTGAGCGCAATGGCGTGATAATCCCCGCCGATCTAACTCCGGAGTGACCTCGATGACCCAGCAACCCCATGTCCATGGCCCTGACTGCAACCACGATCATGACCACCATCATGATCACGACCATGGCCATGTCCACGGCCCGAACTGCGGCCACGCCCACCAGGAACCGGTGCGCAACGCCCTGAAAGACGTCGGCCGCAACGACCCTTGCCCATGCGGCAACGGCAAGAAATTCAAGAAGTGCCACGGCGCTTGATGTCACGGGCGAAGATCTTCTTCGCCTGACACACCGCTTCGCGAGCAGGCTCGCTCCCACAGTGAATTGCATTCCTTCTGACGAAATGCGCTCGAATGTGGGAGCGAGCCTGCTCGCGAAGGCGGCGGCACATACGCTACAAAATTTCAGCCCGCCGCCAGAATCTGTGAAGAGCCGACCACCGTCGCATACTCCCCATGCAGATTGCCCAGCGACATCCCGTGCACCTCTTCAGCGGTACGCGGTTTGCCGAAATAATCGGCTTTGTCGAAGGTAAAGCACGCATCCTCTGCCACCCATGTGTCGAAACCCAGATTGCCCGCAGTGCGCGCCGTCGACTCAACAGAGTTATTGGTCGCCACACCAACGATGATCAGTTGCCCGATCCCGGCCTCACGCAACTGCGCCTCCAGCCCACTGGCACAAAACGCGTCCGGCACCTGTTTCTGGATCAGCCATTCCCCGCCCTGAGGGACAAAACGCTCTTGAAACTCGACTCCGTCCTGCTCCGGCCAGAACACCGAGTCAGGTGAGCGCGACAAATGCTGCACGTGAATCACCGGGCGCCCGCGCAGGCGCCACAGCGCCAATAACTCAAGCATTCGCTCTTCGGCCTGAGGATTATTCCGCCGCCCCAGACGCGGATGCAGAATGCCTTTCTGCTGGTCGATGATGATCAGCGCAGCGTTGCTTTGAAGCTCCATAGCGATCTTTCTCCTGACAGGTCTGGGGACTCATTCCGCAGTTCAACATCAGCGCTTTCCCACAAGCAACTGTCACGCCTCTGACCGATCAGCCGACAACTGCATAAATAACCACTCGCCCCGCTTGCGCGGCCCTCGCGCCGTCACTAACGTAGCGGCTTTATTGCGCCCCCAGCCTTATACCCCCGCAGGAGCTTCGCCATGGCCTCGCCAGCCCTTACACATTTTCTTCCCCGGTTCGGCGTTGCCGCAGCAGTGGCCGGTGTCCTCGGCCTGTCCGGTTGCCAGACCTGGAACGCCCAGGACAGCCTGCCGCCGACCTCCGGCGTGCAACCGCTCAAGGGCCTGGCGCAGAACGTGTCAGTGCGGCGCAATGCGATGGGCATGCCGTTGATCGAGAGCAACAGCTTCCATGACGCGCTGTTCAGCCTCGGCTATGTCCACGCCAGCGACCGCATCAACCAGATGGTCACCCTGCGCCTGTTGGCTCAGGGCCGGCTGGCGGAAATGTCTGGCGCGTCGATGCTCGATGCCGACCGCTACATGCGCGCGGTCAATCTGAAGAAGAGCGCCGGCGAGCTGTACAAGGCCTCGTCGCCACGGCTCAAGCGCTTCTTCGAAGTGTATGCACGGGGCGTCAACGCCTACCTGTTCCGCTACGCCGACAAGTTGCCGGGCGACCTCGCCGCCAGCGGTTACAAGCCCGAATACTGGAAACCGGAAGATTCGGCGCTGATTTTTGCCCTGCTGAATTTCAGCCAGTCGGCCAACCTGCCGGAGGAAATCCAGTCACTGGTGCTCGCGCAAACCGTGACCACTGACAAACTCGCCTGGCTGAGCCCGTCGGCGCCTGATGAAAACCTGCCAGTGGCTGAAGCCGACAAGCTGCAAGGCCTCAAGCTCAATGGGCAGATTCCGGGGCTGACCGAACTGAGCAGCGCCAGCCAGCAACTGTCGGCGCTGAACCTGCTCGCCACACCGACTGCGAACAATTGGGCGATCGCCCCGCAACGCAGCCGCAGCGGCAAGAGCCTGCTGGCCAGCGATGCGCACGGGCCGCTGGCCGCACCGTCTCTGTGGAGTTTCGTGCAGATCCGCGCGCCGAAATATCAGGCCGCCGGCGTCACGGTTGCCGGTCTGCCGATGGTGCTCGGCGGCTTCAACGGCAAAGTGGCGTGGAGCATGACCAGCGTGCTCGGCGACAATCAGGACCTGTTCCTCGAGAAAATCCGCCGTCAGGGCAGCAGCCTCACTTATGAAGTCAACGGCAAATGGCAGCCGTTGGGCGTGCGCAACGAAACCTATTTCGTCAAAGGCCAGCGGCCGATTCGCGAAGCCGTGTACGAAACCCGCCACGGCGCGCTGCTCAACAGTGCCCAGGCAGCGGCGCAAGGCAACGGTTTCGGCCTCGCCTTGCAGACGCCAAGCTTCACTGACGACAAAACCCTGGATGCCTTCTTCGACCTGACCCGCGCGCAGAACGTCGAGCGCGCCTCAGACGCCAGCCGTGAAATCCGCGCCATTACCCTGAATCTGGTCTTTGCCGATGCAAGCAATATCGGCTGGCAAGTCACCGGGCGCTTCCCCAACCGTCGCGAAGGTGAAGGCCTGCTGCCCTCGCCGGGTTGGGACGGTCGCTACGACTGGGACGGTTACGCCGACCCGATGCTGCACCCCTACGATCAGGACCCGGCACAAGGCTGGCTCGGTACCGCCAACCAGCGTGTAATTCCCGACGGCTACGGCATGCAGTTGTCGAAATCCTGGGCGGCACCGGAGCGCGGCGAGCGCCTGGCGGAAATGGCCGGCAGCGGCAAGCACGACAGCCGCAGCGTGATCGCCATGCAGTACGACCAGACCACCACGTTCGCCGCCAAGCTGAAAAAAGTCTTCGAAGCACCGGGGATGAAGCAACCGCTGAAACAGGCGATCGACGCCCTGCCGGAAGCCGAACGCAGCAAGGCCCGCGAAGCCTTCACGCGCTTGATGGCGTTCGACGGCAAGCTCAGCCCGACCTCGGCGGATGCGGCGATTTATGAACTGTTTCTGCAGGAAAGCATGAAGCAGATCTTCCTCGATGAACTGGGTCCTGAGTCGAGCCCGGCGTGGAAGGCCTTTGTCGCCAATGGCGATCTGTCCTACGCGGCGCAGGCCGATCATCTCTTGGGGCGTGAGGACAGTCCGTTCTGGGATGACCTGCGCACGCCGCAGAAGGAAGACAAATCCGTGATTCTCGCCCGTAGCCTCGCTGCGGCGATTACTGCCGGTGACAGCCAGTTGGGCGGCGATCATCGCGCCTGGCAGTGGGGCAAATTGCACAGCTATGCGTGGAAAAACAGCAACGGCCAGACCGTGCGCGGACCACTGGCAGCCGGTGGCGATCACACCACGCTGAACAACTCGGCGTTTGCCTGGGGCCAGGACTTCGTTACCACGCGCGCGCCGTCGATGCGTTTTATCGTCGACTTCGGCCAGAGCGAGCCACTGATGGCGCAGAACGGTACGGGGCAGTCGGGCAATCCACTGAGTCCGAACTACCTGAACGGGATCGATGCATGGCTGAAAGGTCAGTACATCGGCTTGCCGATGCAGCCGCAGAACTTTGATCGGGTGTATGGCAAGACCCGCTTGACCCTCACCCCCGGGAAATAGAGCAAAGATCAACAGCCCCTCACCCTAGCCCTCTCCCGGAGGGAGAGGGGACTGATTGGGGGATGCTTGGGTCTTGCGCCGACCTGAAAGAGAGATGGTGAATCCAACATTGGATCAGGCTCAAGGCTGTGCCGGATCCATATTCAACTCGGCCCCCCAGGTCGATGTACCTCACCAGACACCTCGGTCGGCCCCTCTACAAAGCGAGGTGAATCCAACATTGGATCAGGTTCAAGGCTGTGCCGGATCCATATTCAACTCGGTCCCCCAGGTCGATGTACCTCACCAGACACCTCGGTCGGCCCCCTCTCCCTCTGGGAGAGGGCTGGGGTAAGGGTAGCGCTTCAAAGCCGATCGAACTTCCAGCCTCACGCCCGCCTCATAGCTAACAAGCCCCCCATTCCGGTCACGACATGGATCTTGTTATTGCCCGACCTGAAGGTCTCTACTGCCCCGCCGGAGATTTCTATATCGATCCGTGGCGGCCGGTCGAGCGTTCGGTGATCACCCATGCCCATGGCGATCACGCGCGCACCGGTAATCAGCACTACCTGTCGAGCAGCGCCAGCGCCGGGATTCTGCACGCGCGTCTGGGTCAGGACATCCAGTTGCAAACACTCGACTACGGCCAGCGCCTGACCCATCACGGCGTGACCCTGAGCTTTCACCCCGCCGGGCATGTCCTCGGTTCGGCGCAGGTGCGCCTGGAATACGGCGGCGAAGTCTGGGTCGCGTCGGGGGATTACAAGGTCGAGCCGGATGGCACGTGCGCCCCATTCGAACCGGTGCGCTGCCACACCTTCATCACCGAATCGACCTTCGGCCTGCCTATCTACCGCTGGCAGCCGCAGGCGCAGATCTTCGCCGAGATCAATCGGTGGTGGGCGGCCAATATCGCCGCCGGCAAGGCCAGCGTGCTGTTCTGCTATTCCTTCGGCAAGGCCCAACGCATCCTCCACGGCATCGACGAAACCCTCGGGCCGATCCTCAGCCACGGCGCGGTCGAACCGTTGAACCGTGTGTACCGCGATGCCGGTGTGTACCTGCCGCCGACGATCTATGCGGGCGACGTGAAAAAAAGCGATCCGATCATGCGCCAGGCTTTGGTCATTGCTCCGCCGTCGGCGGGCGGCAGCACGTGGATGCGCCGTTTTGGCGACTTCAGCGATGCCTTCGCCAGCGGCTGGATGCGCTTGCGCGGGACCCGGCGGCGGCGCGGCGTCGATCGCGGTTTCGTCCTCTCCGATCACGCCGACTGGCCCGGCCTGCTCTGGGCGATCAACCAGACCGGCGCGGAGCGGGTGATGGTCACTCATGGCTCGATCGGCGTGCTCGTACGTCATCTGCGCGAACAGGGTCTTGATGCACAAGGCTTCACCACTGAATACGGCGATGACGAAGACGACAACATCGCCACCGAACCCACCGTTGCCGAGACGTCCCCATGAAAGCGTTCGCCGAGTTATATGCCGAACTCGACGCCACCACGTCGAGCAACGCCAAGCTGGCGGCGATGCAGGTGTACTTCGCGCAGGCCGCGCCGGAAGATGCCGCATGGGCGGTGTATTTCCTCTCCGGTGGTCGGCCTCGTCAACTGGTGCCGGTGCGCATCCTCCGTGAGCTGGCGGTAGAAGTTTCAGGGTTGGAGCCGTGGCTGTTCGAAGAAAGCTATCAGGCCGTCGGCGATCTGGCCGAGATCATTTCTCTGGTGCTGCCGGAAAATTCCCACAGCTCCGAGGCCGGTCTAGCCGAATGGATCGAAGACAAGCTGCTGCCACTTCGCGGTGAAACCCCGGAATATCTGGCGCGCCAACTGCCGATGTTGTGGGCGCAACTGGATCGGCCGAGCCTGATGCTGTGCATCAAGCTGATCACCGGCAGTTTCCGCGTCGGCGTGTCGAAGTTGCTGGTCACCCGCGCCCTGGCGTCGATGGCCGGCCTCGACAGCAAACGCGTCGCTCAGCGTCTGGTCGGTTACACCGATCTGTCGAACCGGCCCAACGCCGCGAGTTACCTGAAACTCATCGCCCCGGAATCCGCCGACGAACATGCCCAGCGCGGCGGCCAGCCCTACCCGTTCTTTCTTGCCCACGCCTTGGCGCAACCGGTCGAGGAATTCGAAGCCCTGCTCGGCCCCGCCAGCGACTGGCAGGTGGAATGGAAGTGGGACGGTATCCGCGCGCAAGTAGTCAAGCGCGACGGCAAGCTGTGGGTGTGGTCGCGCGGCGAGGAATTGGTGACCGAGCGCTTCCCCGAGTTCGATGTGCTGGTCCACGGCTTGCCCGACGGGACGGTGATCGACGGCGAAATCGTCGTGTGGAAGAGCACCCATCCGACTACGGAAGATGCCTTCGATCCGCAATCCGATGAGCCGCCGGCCGTGCAACCGTTCGCCCTGCTGCAACAACGCATCGGTCGCAAGACGCTCGACAAGAAAATTCTCGAAGAAGTGCCGGTGGTAGTGCTGGCCTACGACCTGCTGGAATGGCAGGGCGAGGACTGGCGCAACCAGCCGCAGGTCAAGCGACGGGCGCAACTCGAGGAAGTCATCGCGCGCTGCAACAGCCCGGTACTGCTGCCCTCCCCCGTATTGACCGGCGAAGACTGGCTCGACCTCGGCCGCCAGCGCGAAGCTT
This sequence comes from Pseudomonas sp. FP1762, assembly GCF_030687105.1. NCBI lineage: Bacteria > Pseudomonadati > Pseudomonadota > Gammaproteobacteria > Pseudomonadales > Pseudomonadaceae > Pseudomonas > Pseudomonas sp. FP1762. Next base: position 1,347,181 of record NZ_CP117458.1, on the reverse strand, counting down.
CACGCAAACTCGGCGTCGAAGGCATGATGCTCAAGGCGCGCGAATCGCTTTATGGCGTCGGCCGGACCAAGGACATGGGCGTGTGGTGGAAGTGGAAGGTCGACCCGTTCAGCGTCGACGCGGTACTGATTTATGCCCAGCGCGGACACGGTCGTCGCGCCAGTCTGTACAGCGATTACACCTTCGCGGTGTGGGACGGCCCGCCGGAATCCAGTCAACGCTCGCTGGTACCGTTCGCCAAGGCGTATTCGGGGCTGACCGATGAAGAGATGCGCCAGGTCGACAGCATCGTGCGCAAGACTACCGTGGAGAAATTCGGCCCGGTCAGCAGCGTCAAGCCGAGCCTGGTGTTCGAACTCGGCTTCGAAGGCATCGCCCTGTCGCGCCGGCACAAGAGCGGCATCGCCGTGCGTTTCCCGCGCATGCTGCGCTGGCGCAAGGACAAGACCGTCGAAGAAGCGGACAGCCTCGCTACCCTTCAGGATCTGTTGGCCTAACCCCTTTTCACTGATCGTTCCCACGCTCTGCGTGGGAATGCAGCCCGGGACGCTCTGCGTCCCCCCCAGAGCCGAACGCGGAGCGTCCGTTGATGCATTCCCACGCAGGAGCGTGGGAACGATCAGTCATCGGGGACAAATCCCTCGCCACAGTTTTTCCCTGCTCTGAGCTACGCGTTTGAACCGAAACAGTGCATGCAAACAGCAATGCCCGTTTCCGTGCATTCAACTACCCTTGCCTCTCTGCACTCGACCTTTTAAAACACCTGTTCGGCACTCTGGTTCGGAAATTGCTACTTTCTATAGGTCGTAAGCGTTGCAGTAACAATAATTCTGCGCCACAAGCGCTCATATTGGTTCTTAGGGATTGAATAATGAAAAAAGCATTGCTGACCCTTTCTGCACTGGCGTTGTGCATGGCCGCCGGCTCCGCGCTGGCCAAGGAATACAAAGAGCTGCGCTTTGGCGTTGACCCTTCGTACGCACCGTTCGAGTCGAAAGCGGCCGATGGCAGCCTGGTCGGGTTCGATATCGATCTGGGCAACGCGATCTGCGCCGAACTGAAGGTCAAGTGCAAATGGGTCGAAAGCGATTTCGACGGCATGATTCCGGGCCTCAAGGCCAACAAGTTCGATGGTGTGATCTCGTCGATGACCGTGACCCCGGCGCGCGAGAAGGTCATCGACTTCTCCAGCGAACTGTTTTCCGGCCCGACCGCTTACGTGTTCAAGAAAGGCTCCGGCATCACCGCCGACGTCACTTCGCTCAAGGGCAAAACCGTCGGTTACGAGCAAGGCACCATTCAGGAAGCCTACGCCAAAGCCGTGCTGGACAAGGCTGGCGTGAAAACCCAGGCCTATCAGAACCAGGATCAGGTGTATTCCGACCTGACCTCCGGTCGTCTCGACGCCGGTATCCAGGACATGCTGCAAGCCGAACTGGGCTTTCTGAAGTCGCCAAAAGGCGCTGATTATGAAATCAGCCAGCCGGTCGACAGCGAATTGCTGCCAGCCAAAACCGCTGTCGGTATCAAGAAAGGTAACACTGAGCTGAAAGCACTTTTGGATAAAGGTATCAAAGCGTTACACGACGACGGCAAATACGCCGAGATTCAAAAGAAACACTTTGGTGACCTGAATCTGTACAGCGGCAAATAATGCTCCGGCGCCCATCCTCGATGGGCGCCTTTTCCATCCGCTCAGGTTGCTGATTTATGTTTGAAACCCTCCTGCAAAATCTGGGGCTGGCCTCGTTCAGTCTGCAGGGCTTCGGCCCATTGCTGCTGCAAGGCACCTGGATGACCATCAAATTATCGGCAATGTCGCTGCTGGTGGCCGTGTTGCTCGGCCTGCTCGGCGCCAGTGCCAAACTGTCGAAAGTCAAACTGGTGCGCCTGCCCGCGCAGCTCTACACCACGCTGATTCGCGGCGTGCCGGATCTCGTGCTGATGCTGTTGATCTTCTACAGCCTGCAAACCTGGCTGACGTCGCTGACCGACTATATGGAATGGGAATATATTGAAATCGACCCGTTCAGCGCCGGCGTGCTGACGCTGGGGTTCATTTATGGCGCGTATTTCACCGAGACCTTCCGTGGCGCCATCCTCGCGGTGCCGCGTGGTCAGGTCGAAGCCGCCACCGCGTATGGCCTCAAACGTGGCCAGCGTTTTCGCTTCGTGGTGTTTCCGCAAATGATGCGCTTCGCTTTGCCGGGCATCGGCAACAACTGGATGGTCATGCTCAAGGCCACCGCGCTGGTGTCGATCATTGGCCTCGCCGATCTGGTCAAGGCTGCCCAGGACGCCGGTAAAAGCACCTATCAACTGTTCTACTTTCTGGTCCTCGCCGCCTTGATTTATCTGCTGATCACCAGTGCTTCGAACTTCATCCTGCGCTGGCTCGAACGCCGCTACGCCGCCGGTGCCCGGGAGGCCGTACGATGATCGAACTTCTTCAGGAATATTGGCGCGCCTTCCTTTATACCGACGGCCAGAACATCACCGGGCTGGCGATGACGATGTGGCTGCTGAGCGCCTCGATCTGCATCGGCTTCGTCGTCTCGATTCCGCTGTCGATTGCCCGCGTCTCGCCGCACTTCTACATTCGCTGGCCGGTGCAGTTCTACACCCACCTGTTCCGGGGCACGCCGCTGTATATCCAGCTGCTGATCTGCTACACGGGCATCTACAGCCTCGCCGCCGTGCGCGAACAGCCGATCCTCGACAGTTTCTTTCGCGACGCGATGAACTGCACGATCCTCGCTTTCGCGCTCAATACCTGCGCGTACACCACGGAGATTTTTGCCGGGGCGATCCGCAGCATGAACCACGGCGAAGTCGAAGCGGCCAAGGCTTATGGCCTGACCGGCTGGAAGCTGTACGCCTACGTGATCATGCCGTCAGCATTGCGCCGCTCGTTGCCTTACTACAGCAACGAAGTGATCCTGATGCTGCACTCGACGACCGTGGCGTTCACCGCGACCATTCCCGATATCCTGAAAGTCGCGCGGGATGCCAACTCGGCGACCTTCCTGACCTTCCAGTCATTCGGCATCGCCGCGCTGATCTACCTGACCATTACTTTTGCGCTGGTCGGTCTGTTCCGCCTCGCCGAACGCCGCTGGCTGGCCTTCCTCGGGCCGACTCACTAGCACTGGTTTCAAAAATAAAGAGATAACAATGCGCCACCAGATCCATGACTTGCTGGCCCCGCTGCCGGGGACCGCACGGCAGATTCACAGCTTCCACTTCGGCCCACCGCAGGCCAAGGGCAAGGTTTACATCCAGGCGTCGCTGCACGCTGACGAACTGCCGGGCATGCTGGTCGCCTGGCACCTGAAACAGCGTCTGGCCGAGCTGGAAGCTGCCGGCCGCCTGCGCAGCGAAATCGTCCTGGTGCCGGTGGCCAACCCGGTCGGCCTCGAACAAGTGCTGATGGACGTGCCGCTGGGCCGTTACGACCTGGAGAGCGGGCAGAACTTCAATCGCTGGTTCGTCGACCTCAGCGAAGAAATCGGCAACGCCATCGAAGGCCAACTCAACGACGACGCGCAGCACAACCTCGAACTGATCCGCGCCAGCCTGCGCAACGCCCTCGACCGTCAGAAGCCGACCACACAACTGCAATCCCAGCGTCTGACCCTGCAACGCCTGGCCTGCGATGCCGACATGGTGCTGGACTTGCACTGCGACTTCGAATCGGTGGTGCACCTGTACACCACGCCCGAGGCGTGGCCACAGGTCGAGCCCTTGGCGCGCTACATGGAAGCGCAGGCCAGCCTCCTCGCTACCGATTCCGGCGGGCAATCGTTCGACGAGTGCTTCACCCTGCTCTGGTGGCAACTGCGCGAGCGCTTCGGTGAGCAGTTCGAGATTCCGCTGGGCAGCTTCTCGGTGACCGTCGAATTGCGCGGCCAGGGCGACGTCAATCACCCGCTGGCCAGCCGCGATTGTCAGGCGCTGATCGACTATCTGATCCAGTTCGATGCCATCGTCGGCGAGACCAAGCCGCAACCGCCACTGCCGTACCCTGCCACGCCGCTGGCCGGGGTCGAACCGGTGACCACGCCAGTCGGCGGCCTGCTGGTGTACTGCGCGACACCCGGCCAATACCTGGAAGCCGGCCAGCAGATCGCCGAAATCATTGACCCGGTCCACGACAAGGTCACCCCCATTCATTGCACCGCCGCCGGCCTGCTGTATGCGCGCTCGCTGCGGCGCATGGCCACTGCCGGCATGGTCATCGCCCACGTCGCGGGCGCCCAGGCCTATCGCAGCGGCTACCTACTTTCGCCTTGAGGATGCTCGTCCATGTACAAACTGACCGTTGAAGGCCTGCACAAAAGCTATGGCGATCATCAGGTGCTCAAAGGCGTTTCGCTCAAGGCCAAAACCGGCGACGTGATCAGCCTGATCGGCGCCAGCGGCTCGGGCAAAAGCACCTTTTTGCGCTGCATCAATTTCCTTGAACAACCGAATGACGGCGCCATGAGCCTCGATGGCCAGGCGATCCGCATGGTCACCGACCGCCACGGCATGCACGTTGCCGACGCCGATGAACTGCAACGCCTGCGCACGCGGCTGGCGATGGTGTTCCAGCATTTCAACCTGTGGAGCCACATGACCGTGCTGGAAAACATCACCATGGCCCCGCGCCGGGTGCTGGGCTGCAGCAAACAGGAAGCCGAGGATCGCGCCCGACGTTATCTGGACAAAGTCGGCTTGCCGGCGCGGGTCGCCGATCAATACCCGGCGTTTCTGTCCGGCGGCCAGCAACAGCGCGTGGCGATCGCCCGGGCACTGGCGATGGAGCCGGAAGTGATGCTGTTCGACGAACCGACCTCGGCACTCGACCCGGAACTGGTCGGCGAAGTGCTGAAAGTGATTCAGGGCCTGGCCGAGGAAGGCCGGACGATGATCATGGTCACCCACGAAATGAGTTTTGCGCGCAAGGTGTCGAATCAGGTGCTGTTTCTGCATCAGGGTCTGGTGGAAGAAGAAGGCGCGCCGGAAGACGTGCTGGGCAACCCGAAAAGCGAACGCCTGAAGCAATTCCTGAGCGGCAATCTTAAATAAGGTTGGCACTCAACCCTTTGTGGGAGCGAGCCTGCTCGCGAAAGCGGTTTATCAGTCAACATCAATGTTGAAGGTGACATCGCATTCGCGAGCAGGCTCGCTCCCACGGGGGAATCCACCGACCGACAAAGTTAAACTTGTCCCCCCGCTTCGCTGTCTCTGAAACAACACCTCCAGAGCGCACGCAGCCGGCATGGCGAAATCCCCCGACTTTGCAAAAACCTGGTTCAGCGCCCGCGACTGGAAGCCGTTCGCCTTTCAAAAACAGGTGTGGGCGGCGGTGAAAAACGGCGAATCCGGGTTGCTCCACGCCAGCACCGGCGCCGGCAAAACTTATGCGGTATGGTTTGCTGCGCTCAACCGCTTCGCCCGCCTGCAACCGCCCGTGGCTACACCGCGCAAACGCAAACCGCCGGCCGAACCGCTGACGGTGCTGTGGATCACGCCGATGCGCGCCCTCGCCGCCGATACCGCCCGCGCGTTGCAGATTCCGGTGGATGACTTACAGATTCCGTGGTCCATCGGCCTGCGCACCGGCGATACCAGCAGCAGCGAACGCGCCCGCCAGGGCCGACGTCTGCCGACCACGCTGATCACCACCCCGGAAAGCCTCACTCTGCTACTAGCCCGCGCCGATGCGCGCACGGCGCTGTCGAGCCTGCGCATGATCGTCGTCGATGAATGGCACGAGTTGCTCGGCAACAAACGCGGCGTGCAACTGCAACTGGCTCTCGCCCGCCTGCGTCATTGGCAGCCGGAACTGATCGTTTGGGGCGTGTCCGCCACCCTCGGTAATCAATCCCACGCCGAGCAAGTGCTGATCCCACAGGGCGGCGGCGTCAGTGTTCAGGGCAAAAGCGAAAAAACCCTGCAAGTCGACACCCTGCTGCCTCCGGCCATCGAGCGTTTTCCCTGGGCCGGCCACATCGGTCTGAAGATGCTGCCGCAGGTGGTGGCCGAACTTGACGCCTGCGCCAGCAGCCTGGTGTTCACCAACACCCGCGCGCAATCGGAGATCTGGTATCAGGCGCTGCTGGAAGCGCGGCCGGACTGGGCCGGGTTGATCGCGCTGCACCACAGCTCACTGTCCCGCGATACCCGCGATTGGGTCGAGCAGGCGTTGAAGAATGGCCAGTTGAAAGCAGTGGTGTGCACCTCGAGCCTGGACTTGGGTGTGGATTTCCTCCCGGTCGAGCGCGTATTGCAAATCGGCTCGGCGAAAGGCGTCGCACGTTTGATGCAACGTGCCGGGCGCTCCGGCCACGCGCCGGGGCGCACCTCGCGGGTGACGCTGGTGCCGACCCACAGCCTTGAACTGATCGAAGCGGTCGCCGCACGCGATGCCGTCGAGCAACGGCGCATCGAGCCGCGCCTGTCACCGCTCAAGCCGCTGGATGTGCTGGTCCAGCATTTGGTCAGCATGGCCCTTGGCGGTGGCTTTATTCCTGGAGACTTGTACGAAGAAGTCCGAGGCGCCTGGGCCTATCGCGACCTGACAGCGGCAGACTGGGCCTGGGCGCTGGCGTTCGTACGCCATGGCGGGATGTCTCTTACAGCGTATCCGGATTACCGCCGGGTCGAGCCGGACGAACACGGCGTCTGGCGTGTGCCGGATGCGCGTCTGGCGCGGCGCCATCGCATGAGCATCGGCACCATCGTCAGCGACGCGAGCATCAACCTGAAATTCTGGAGCAAGGGCGGCGGCGGCAAACAGCTGGGCAGCGTCGAGGAAGGCTTTATCGCCCGGCTGAAACCGGGCGATGGTTTCCTCTTCGCCGGGCGCCTGCTGGAACTGGTGCGGGTGGAAAACATGACCGCCTACGTCAAACGCAGCACCGCGAAAAAGGCTGCCGTGCCGCGCTGGAATGGCGGACGCATGCCGTTATCCAACGAACTGGCCGAAGCGGTGGTCACGCGCTTCAGCGCCGCTGCTCAAGGTCAATTCAACGGCCCGGAAATGCACGCGTTGCGGCCGCTGCTGGAGACGCAGATACGCTGGTCCGGCTTGCCCACCACGGAAAATCTGCTGGCCGAAGTGCTGAAATCCCGCGAAGGCTGGCATCTTTTTCTCTATCCGTTCGCCGGGCGACAAGTGCATCTGGGACTGGCGAGCCTGTTGGCGTGGCGCGTCAGTCAGCGCCAGCCGGTGACCTTCTCGATTGCCGTGAATGATTACGGCCTGGAACTGCTCAGCGCCACGCCGGTGGATTGGGCCACGCATCTGGACGCGCACCTGTTCAATGCCGATGACCTGTTGCTGGACGTGCTCGCCAGCCTCAATGCCGGTGAACTGGCGTTGCGCCGCTTCCGCGAAATCGCGCGGATCGCCGGGCTGGTGTTCGCCGGGTATCCGGGCGCACCAAAAAGCACCCGCCAGGTGCAGGCGTCGAGTGGCTTGTTTTTCCAAGTGTTCAAACAATATGACGCCGACAACCTGCTGCTAGCCCAGGCTGGGGAAGAAGTCCTACGCGAAGAGCTGGATATTCGCCGTCTGGAACAGACACTGGAGCGCATCAATCAGATGAAAATGGACGTGCATCAGGTTAAACGTCCTACACCGTTGGGCTTTCCGCTGCTGGTGGAGCGGATGCGCGAGAGCATGAGTTCGGAAAAACTGGCTGACAGGATCAGAAGAATGGTTGGTGACCTGGAAAAAACCGCTGATAACGGGAAATCGTCGTGAGTGCGTACCCGGTGCGTTTGGCCGGTGAGGAGTTGTGGCTGCTGCCGGAGAAAGCGCTGTACTGGCCAGCGCAGGAAGCATTGCTGATCGCCGATGTGCATTTCGGTAAGGCGGCGGCCTATCGCAGCCTCGGCCAGCCGGTGCCGCATGGCACGACGGCGAGCAACATCGAGGTAATCGACGCGTTGCTGACGCGGTTGCCGTGTCGCCAGTTGATCTTCCTCGGGGATTTTCTGCATGGGCCTGGTTCCCATCTCCCGACCACACTGAATGCGCTGGCAGAGTGGCGCACGCGGCACGCTGACCTGCCGATGACGCTGATTCGCGGCAACCACGACAAACGCGCAGGCGACCCACCAGCCTCGCTGAATATTCGCGTGGTACCAGAGCCGCTGTTACTAGGGCCATTCGCCCTGCAGCATGAGCCCGATCCGCATCCGGAACGGCACGTGCTCGCGGGCCACGTGCATCCGGTTTATCGATTGCACGGCAAAGGTCGGCAGAGCCTGCGCCTGGCCTGTTTCAGACTCGGTGAGCGCATCAGCCTGATGCCGGCATTCGGTGCGTTCACCGGCGGCTATCAGGTCGAGCGCGACGACAGCTGCAGAGTCTTCGTGATCGGCGACAACGAAATATGGCCCGTCAGCTAGATCGCAAATCGATCAGACTGACGGGCCATATTCATGACAGTGGATCAGGCCACAGGCGCCGGAGGCGGCTCGTCCGGCAGCGTCGGTTCGCCTGGTTCGGTCGGTTGTTCGTTGGGAGTATCGGGATCGGGCTGGCCGGGCACGCCGCCGGACAGGCTCAAAGACGGATTCGCCAGTAACGACCAGGCCAGAACGCCTATCTGATTGGGCTCAAGCCTTGCCAGTTCAGCGCTGATTCGCGGGTCGATCTTCATAGGGCACTCCTCAGTGAAGGCCCGAATCTGTGTGTAACAAAAACGGGCAGTACACCCCATAGAGTGTCTGCCCGCCAAAGAATTCCCGACATCCGTCGGATGGTCGATCAGGTACGCGGCAAGGTCACGCCACGCTGGCCCTGGTACTTGCCGCCACGATCCTTGTAGGAAACTTCACATTCTTCATCGGATTCGAGGAAGAGCATCTGCGCCACACCTTCGTTGGCGTAGATTTTCGCCGGCAGGTTGGTGGTATTGGAGAATTCCAGGGTCACATGACCTTCCCACTCAGGCTCGAGCGGAGTGACGTTGACGATGATGCCGCAGCGCGCGTAGGTGCTTTTACCCAGGCAGATGGTCAGCACGTTGCGCGGAATGCGGAAGTATTCGACGGTGCTGGCCAGGGCGAAGGAGTTCGGCGGAATGATGCAGACGTCGCTGTGGATGTCGACGAAGCTGCCGGCGTCGAAGTTCTTCGGGTCAACAATGGCCGAGTTGATGTTGGTGAACACCTTGAAGTGGTTGGTGCAACGCACGTCGTAGCCGTAGCTCGACACGCCGTAGGAAATCACCCGGCTGTCGTCGCTGCCGCGCATCTGGCGCTCGACGAACGGTTCGATCATGCCGTGTTCCTGCGCCATGCGGCGAATCCACTTGTCCGATTTGATGCTCATGGCGGGTTTGTCCTGAATAGCGAGGTGGAAAAATTCTGTCCGGCATCTTACCGGGCGCGTCGTCTCGTTCAAAGTGCGCAACGCAATTCTCGGCGAACACCCCGTATTTACGCGATGTGGCGACGAACCGTCGCACCGCCGATCCCTAAAACACAGAATCCTTTGCAAGAAACATTGGCACGTTCCGGAAAAAGGGTTAAGGTGGCGTCACTGTGTTGCTTGTGTCACTGAGAATCTCTACACGATATGTTGAATTTCGATCCAACCATCTACAAGAATTTTTCCTGCTCTTTGCACTCAGTCTCGGCCAGGGTTCTTCCTGAGTCGCAGTTATCTTTGTTCAAGGAGTTACACCATGTCTAATCGCCAAACCGGTACCGTTAAGTGGTTCAACGATGAAAAAGGCTTCGGCTTCATCACTCCACAATCCGGTGACGACCTGTTCGTTCACTTCAAAGCTATCCAATCCGACGGCTTCAAAAGCCTGAAAGAAGGCCAACAGGTTTCTTTCATCGCTACCCGCGGTCAGAAAGGCATGCAAGCTGAAGAAGTACAAGTTATCTAACTTGTAGCTTCTTTAGAAAAGAGCCCCGCCCTTAAAAGCGGGGCTTTTTTGTGGGCGCCTGTTTTGCGCTGGCAAAAAAAATCGCGACCCTTGAGGCCGCGATTTTTTTGTTTCTGCCCTTACCAGGCGACGCCAAACCCTGCGGTATAACGGGTCTTGTTCAGATCCGCATCGTTGGTGCCACTGATGATGTCGCGCTCGGCCTTGAGGTTGAGCGAGGCCCAGTCGGTGACCTTGTAGCGCAGGCCCAGCTCGGCATCCAGTGCGTAATCGGCAACACCCGACAGCGGCTTGCCGACTTCGCCATTGGTGAAGAACTCGACCTTCTTGCCGATCAGGTAGCGGTTGTAGTCCCACTTCATCGCGACGGAGTAGAAGTTGTCCTTGCTGCCATCGCGGTATTCATAGTCGGTGCGGTTGAGCAACGAGCCCAGCGAGAACGCACCCAGTTCATCGTCCCAGAACTGGTAACCCGGACCGGTACCGACCACACGCTGACGCGCCAGCTCTTCGATGTGATCACGCTTGTAGTTGATGCGCCCTTGCCAGAACCACTGATCGGTAAGGAAGCGGTCGAGGGAGTATTCGGCGCGCCAGTTGTTGGTGGTGGTTTCCGCATCCTGGACTTCGCGGTTGTACTCGCCCTCGCCGGTATGGCGCCAGCGACCATGGCGAGCCGAAGTCTTGAAGGCGACGTCGTAATCGTCGGTGTCCTTTTCGGCGCGCTGATAGTCCAGCGCCAGATCGACGTTACCCTTCCATACCAGGTCGGTGACGATCGGCTTGGGCTTGAGAATCTGCTGAATGCTCGCCAGCTCGACCGTCTTCGGCGCCTCGCCGTTGGCCAGGGTGACCTTGCCATCGTCGGCCGCGGTGAGCGACTTCGACACTTCGCCGGCATAGGCGTCCTGCTTCACCAACAGATGCTGATCGCTGTCGAGGGTCTTGACCTCTTTCCAGTCAATCGCCACTGCGCCGGCGTATTTGGTCTGGATCAGCAGCTTGCCGCCATCGAATACCGTGATAGTGCCACTCAGCTTGTCGCCGTTTTTCAACCAGACGGTGTCGGCAAGCAGGGGCGTGGACGCGCTGAAAACAGCAAGGCACAACAGGGTTCTGGGGAACATAAGCAGATCGGGGGCTCAGAGTTGGCGAAAAGGGTCGGCATTATCCGTAGGATTTTGCCCATGACAAGGACTGACCGGACTATTTCAATTGAGTTCATTTCTCAACCGCGCCACGAGCGATTACCCTTGTCGCCATCATCACGCCAATGCTCAGGAGCCGCGTACGTGAAAGACCCGCTCGACAGCGTCGAAAACGATGCGCAAATCCGACGCACGGCACTCTACTCGACGCTCGCGCAAGTGCCCGAAGGCAAAGTCGTCAGTTATGGCCAGTTGGCCGAACTTGCGGGGCTGGGCCGCGCCGCGCGCTGGGTCGGGCGGACTTTGAGCCAGTTGCCCGGCGACACCAGGCTGCCTTGGCACCGCGTGCTCGGCGCCGGCGGGCGCATCAGCCTGCCGGTCGGCAGCCCCTCCGGTGATGAACAACGTGCGCGATTGCGCATGGAAGGCATCACCATCCAGAACAATCGTGTGGATATTCGGCGCCATGGCTGGCGTCCGGTAGAGCACAGCGGTTAGAGTGCGCGCTTTGTTTTCGCAATTTTGAGGCAGACTTCAGCCCATGCCCCGTAAAACCTGGCGCGCCGCGCTCGCCGCCTATGCCAGTCCTTCGACGCTCGTGCTGTTGTTGCTCGGTTTTGCCGCCGGCCTGCCGTACATGCTGGTGTTCTCGACGCTCTCCGTATGGCTGCGTGAAGCAGGCGTGGCCCGTGAAACCATTGGCTATGCCAGCCTGATCGGCCTGGCGTACGCGTTCAAATGGGTCTGGTCGCCGCTGCTCGATCAATGGCGCCTGCCCTTGCTGGGCAAACTCGGCCGCCGCCGTTCCTGGCTGGTGCTCTCCCAGGCACTGGTGATTCTCGGGCTGATCGGCATGGGTTTCTGTGATCCGCAGAAGCATTTGTCCTGGCTGATCGCCATTGCTGTCGTGGTTGCCTTCGCCTCCGCCACGCAAGATATCGCGGTCGACGCCTATCGCCTGGAAATCGCCGATGACAGCCGCCAGGCCGCCCTCGCCGCCAGCTACATGTCCGGTTACCGCGTTGCCGCCCTGCTCGCCACCGCCGGTGCGCTGTTCTTCGCCGAAGGTTTCGGCTCCACCGGCTTCAACTATAAGCACGCAGCTTGGACCGGCACCTATGTGCTGTTCGGCGCATTGATGGTGCCTGCGCTGCTGACCACGCTGTTCATGCGTGAACCACCCGTACCGCTGCGCACGCAGTTGCAGGCCGGGCGCTACACGTTCATGCATCAATTGATGTCGGTGTTCGTGCTGATCGTTTTGCTGGTTTCCGTACCGGCAATGTTCACCCAGCTGTACAACACCGATTTCGCCGGCGTGCTGTTCGGTGACATGAGCCCGCTGGACCTGCTGCTTGAAGACCGCGCCTTTCTGCGCGCCATCCTCTACATATTGCTCACCGGTTTGTGTCTGTCGGCCATGGGCCGGCGCGGACTGGCTCCGGTACTGACGCCGATCAATGACTTCATCCTGCGTTATCGCTGGCAGGCGCTGTTGCTGCTGGGCCTGATCGCCACTTACCGGATGTCCGACACGGTAATGGGCGTGATGGCCAACGTGTTCTACATCGACCAGGGTTTCACCAAGGATCAGATCGCCAGTGTCAGCAAGATTTTCGGCCTGATCATGACCCTCGTCGGCGCCGGCATGGGCGGCCTGTTGATCGTGCGTTTCGGCATTCTGCCGATCCTGTTTATCGGTGGTGTGTCTTCGGCGGCGACCAACCTGCTGTTCGTCATGCTCGCGGACATGGGCCCGAACCTGCAGATGCTGGTGGTGACCATTTCCCTCGACAACTTCAGCTCGGGCCTGGCGACATCGGCGTTCGTTGCCTACCTGTCGAGCCTGACCAACCTGAAGTTTTCCGCTACGCAATATGCCCTGCTCAGCTCGATCATGCTGCTGCTGCCGCGCCTGATGGGCGGCTATTCCGGCGTGCTGGTCGAGAAGTTCGGTTATCACAGCTTCTTCCTCATTACCGCCCTGCTCGGCGTACCGACGCTGCTACTGATCGCGCTGCACTGGTTCCAGGAGCGCCGCCGCGAAGGACAAACACCGACGCCCGAGCCTGCACCGACGCCCGTCACCGAAGAATCGTAGGACGCTTCGCCAATGGCGGGAGGAATCCCGCCGCTGGCGCCTTCCGCCGGCCACACTTCTGTACGTCAGCAAAACTCGCCGGTACACTGCTCCGTCATTTCCAGTCATAGCAACCGACAACGGCCAACCATGCGCACCAGTCAATTTTTGCTCGCCACACAGAAAGAAACGCCTTCCGACGCGGTCGTGATCAGCCACCAGCTGATGCTGCGGGCCGGCATGATCCGCAAGCTTGCCTCGGGCCTGTACACCTGGCTGCCGATGGGCCTGCGAGTCATGCGCAAGGTCGAAGCCATCGTTCGCGAAGAGATGAACGCTGCCGGTTCTCTGGAAGTGTTGATGCCGAGCACCCAACCGGCCGAGCTGTGGCAGGAATCGGGGCGCTGGGAAGAATACGGCCCTGAGCTGCTGCGCATCAAAGACCGCCATGGTCGTGATTTCTGCGCGGGCCCGACCCACGAAGAAGTGATCACCGATCTGATGCGCAACGAGTTGAGCAGCTATAAACAGCTGCCAATCAACCTGTATCAGATCCAGACCAAATTCCGCGACGAAATCCGCCCACGCTTCGGTTTGATGCGCGGCCGCGAATTCATCATGAAGGACGCCTACTCCTTCCACGCTGATCAGGCGTCGCTGCAGGTCACTTACGACCGCATGCATGAAGCCTACTGCAACATCTTCACGCGTCTGGGCCTGAAATTCCGCCCGGTAGAAGCCGACAACGGTTCGATCGGTGGTGCCGGTTCCCACGAATTCCACGTGCTGGCCGAGTCCGGCGAAGACGATATCGTCTTCAGCAACGGCTCCGACTACGCGGCGAACATCGAAAAAGCCGAAGCGGTGCCACGGGAAACCTCGCGCCCTGCGCCAACCGAAGAACTGCGTCTGGTCGACACGCCGGACACGAAAACCATCGCCGCCCTGGTGGAAAAATTCAATCTGCCGATTGAAAAGACCATCAAGACCCTGATCGTCCATGCCGAAGAAGAAGGCAAGCTGATCGCGCTGGTGATTCGTGGCGACCACGAACTGAACGAAATCAAGGCTGCCAACCAGCCTGGCGTGGCCAGCCCGCTGGTGATGGCCTCCGATGCCGAACTGCGTGACGCGATTGGCGCCGGCGCCGGCTCGCTCGGCCCGCTGAACCTGCCGCTGCCGATCATCATCGACCGCTCGGTGGCGATGATGAGCGACTTCGGTATTGGCGCGAACATCGACGACAAGCACTATTTCGGCGTGAACTGGGAGCGTGATCTGCCGGTTCCGACCGTTGCCGACCTGCGCAACGTCGTCGCTGGCGACCCAAGCCCGGACGGCAAAGGCACGCTGGAAATCAAGCGCGGCATCGAAGTCGGGCACATCTTCCAGCTGGGCAACAAGTACAGCAAGGCGATGAAGTGCGAAGTGCTGGGCGAAAACGGCAAGCCGGTGACTCTGGAAATGGGTTGCTACGGCATTGGCGTTTCCCGCGTGGTCGCTGCAGCTATCGAGCAGAACAACGACGCCAACGGCATCATCTGGAGCGACACCCTGGCGCCGTTCCAGATCGCGCTGGTACCGCTGCGCTATGAAACCGAGCAGGTGCGCGAAGCCACCGACAAGCTCTATGCCGAACTGACGGCGGCCGGCTTCGAAGTGCTGCTGGACGATCGCGACAAGAAAACCAGCCCGGGCATCAAGTTCGCGGACATGGAGCTGATCGGCATTCCACACCGGATCGTGGTCAGCGACCGCGGCCTCGCCGAAGGCAACCTGGAATACAAGAGTCGTTCCGAAGCAGAGGCGCAAGCGCTGCCGGTGGCCGATGTTGTGTCCTTCCTTCAGGCCCGTATCCGCCGCTGAAACCAGATAGAGACGTCATGTTCAAGCGAAACACCTTAGGCCTCGGTGGCGCCGCCCTGTGCGGCGCCCTGCTGGTCAGCGGCTGCGCCAATCACATGTCGCAACGCAGCGAGCACGAAGAGCGGGTCGAGCGAAAGTTGCTCGATCACAGCCTGCAGATCGATGTCGGCGAGCCCAAGGTGCTCGAGCTGCCGCAGCGACGCGTGAAGATCAACGAGCAGAAGACTTTCGAAGTCACCGAGTTCGAGGTCACCCGTCGTTACGACCGCTACACGCCTTACCAACCCTGGCGCGAAGTCTACGAGATTCCGCTGGGCGCGGTGGCCGTGGTCGGTGGTGTCGGTGCGAACGTGGTCAACGTGTTTGCCCTCGGTAACCTGCCGGATAGCGTCACCCGGGATTGGCTGAGCTACGGTTTCGCCGGGCTCAACCCGTTCATGAACGTGCAGTCCAATGGTCGCGCGCAGCAAAACCTCGCGGGCATCGACGAAGTCCAGCGCGACAAGCGCACGGAGTATTCGAGCCTGCCGTGGAGCGAACGACCGGTGCAGGTCAAGGCCGGCAAGCAGACGTTCGACATGACCACCGACCGCAACGGTGTGCTGCGCTTGAATCTGCTCGACAGTCCGTTCGCCGAACATGACCTCAACCATGTCGGCCGCTTGCAGATCAGTGTCGAAGACGCCAAGGACGATGTGCATTCCGACTCGACCCTGATGCTCAGCGGCCACCTGCGCGGCAAGTTGATTGAGGCGCATGGGCTGATTTATGACGATCTGGAAGATGACGAGGTGAGCCAGTGGGTGCACCGGGTCAAACGCCTGTCGGAGCTGGGTCTGGAAGAAGAAGCCAGTGAGCTGGAACAGAGCCTGATCGAACTGACGCGCAACGATCCGGAGTTGCAGGCTGAGTTTCTCAAGTCTCTGGCCAAGGATGCAGGGCGCCTGGTTGCAGATCCGGGACCGAATTAAAAGCTAAAGGCATCGCGGGCAAGCCCGCTCCCACAGGGTTTATGGGTGTTCACACAATATGTGTTTCACCATCGATCAGTGTGGGAGCGGGCTTGCCCGCGATGATTATCTGAATACGCCGCAAATCTACCGCTCAAACAACTCCATCTGCTCAAACCCGCCGCGCAAATCCTCCAGCCTCACTCCCACCCCCAACAGCCGCACCGGCTTGCCGCCGCGATTGAACGCCTGCGTCAGCATCAACTGATAACTGCCCAGGTCCCGCCCTGCCCCAGCCTGCTCCAGCGTGGTCTGGGTGAAATCATGAAATTTGACTTTGACGAACGGCTTGCCCGGTCGATAACTGCTGTCGATCCGCGCCATGCGGGTTTTCAGGGTATCGAGCAGCTCGGGCAATTTGTCCAGGCAGCTGCGCAAGTCCGGCAGATCAACGTCGTAGGTGTTTTCCACGCTGATCGACTGACGGCGGCTGTCGTTGTGCACCAGACGGTCATCGATCCCACGCGCCAGATTCCACAAGCGCTCGCCGAAACTGCCGAATTCGCGCACCAGCGCCAGCCTGCCCCACTCGCGCAGATGCTGGCAGTCAACGATGCCGAGCTTGCCGAGCTTGTCGGCGGTGACCTTGCCGACGCCGTGCAGCTTGCTCACCGGCAGACCACTGACGAACTCCTCGACCTGATCCGGGGTGATCACGAACAAACCGTTGGGTTTTTTCCAGTCGCTGGCGATCTTCGCCAGAAATTTGTTTGGCGCAACGCCTGCGGAAACGGTGATGTGCAATTGGTTGGAGACCCGGCGGCGAATGTCTTGGGCGATGCGCGTGGCGCTGCCGCCGAAATGCGCGCTGTCGGACACATCCAGATAGGCCTCGTCCAGCGACAGCGGCTCGATCAGGTCGGTGTAGTCGGCGAAGATCGTATGAATTTCCTTCGACGCTTCCCGATAAGCGTCCATGCGCGGCTTGACGATGGTCAGGTCCGGACACAGCTTTAATGCATGCCCGGAAGCCATGGCCGAGCGCACACCATAGGCGCGCGCTTCATAGTTGCAGGTGGCGATCACCCCGCGTCGATCCGCTGAACCACCCACCGCCAGTGGCTTGCCGGCCAGACGCGGGTCATCGCGCATCTCGATGGCGGCATAGAAACAGTCACAGTCGACGTGGATGATTTTTCGCTGGGTCATGTCGGAAAAAGACAACGTGGCAAGCCGGAGCGGCAGTATCTCATTGGTACCTGTATATAGCACCAGTGGTTGAATGTTCTTTTCCGACCGTAGGAGATTTCCGATGAATTTATTTTTTCAATCAAAGATCCGCGCGCAATAGAGCTGAAAGCCTTGCGCCACTTGCCCTGCGCCGGCCTCCCGCCGCGAAAATACGCTAAGCGCTTGAACCTCAACAGATTTATCCGGATCTACGGTTGACACGCTCGCGAACCTCTGTAGAATGCCGCCACACAGACGCGGGATGGAGCAGTCTGGTAGCTCGTCGGGCTCATAACCCGAAGGTCGTCGGTTCAAATCCGGCTCCCGCAACCAAACATCAGAAAAGGCTACTCGAAAGAGTGGCCTTTTTTGTGCGCGTCTGTTTTGCAAACGCGCGCCCTGCTCAATCGCCAGCGAAACGGCAATTTGTTGCATTTCCGAAACTTACGCATTACCTGCGACCGTTCGCCGCGATTTCGCAGTTATTTGGCCCATTCCAGGATTAGCGGTTGACACCTCGTCGTTCGCCTGTAGAATGCCGCCACACAGACGCGGGATGGAGCAGTCTGGTAGCTCGTCGGGCTCATAACCCGAAGGTCGTCGGTTCAAATCCGGCTCCCGCAACCAAACATCAAAAAAGGCTACTCGAAAGAGTGGCCTTTTTTGTATCTGTTGAAAAAGTCCTTTCGCAACAATGATCTGTCACTGTGCAGTGAACCGCTGGGGATCATCAGAACCACTGACTTGCGACTATGCTTGAGTCGCAGACAGGGTTTCTGCAATCCAGGAACTGCCCTCGCCGATGCCCGACGAGAGGCGTAGTATTTTGTGATTATTTTTTTCTACAGGGATTGGTAACTTGGCTGGATACCTCCATCCTGTCGCGCACAATCCAAGAGGTGATTGATGCGCGCCAACTCGTCTGATCCACAAGACACCGTTACAGCAGAACAACCGATCAAACCCGAGCGTTTGCGCTGGCTGGATCGATTAAGCAAATACCGTCAGCCGATCGGTCTGGCCGTCACGTTGCTGCTGTTTGCCATTGCCCTGATTGCCTGCCGCCATCTGCTCGCCGAGCTCGATCTCTATGCGTTGCATGACTCGATTCTCGACGTGCCGAAACCGGCCCTGCTCGGCGCCATCGGTGCGACCGTGGTCGGTTTCATCATTCTGCTCGGCTATGAATGGTCGGCCAGCCGCTACGCTGGCGTGAAACTGCCGCCGCGCACGCTCGCGCTCGGCGGCTTCACCGCATTTGCGATTGGCAATGCGATCGGCCTGTCGCTGCTGTCCGGCGGCTCGGTTCGTTATCGTTTATATGCGCGACTGGGCGTCGGTGCGTCGGAAGTTGCGCACATGACGCTATTTGCCAGCCTCTCGCTGGGCTGCGCCTTGCCGCCACTGGCAGCGCTGGCCACCCTGAGCAACCTGCCCGCCGCCTCGCAAGCGCTGGGGCTGTCCGAAATCTTGCTGGGCTCGGTTGCCGCTGCCATATTGATCCTTGGTACGGTGCTGGCGATCGGCATCTATCGTCGTCGCCTGCCGGAACAACCCTACCCCGACAATCTGCTGGTCCGTGCCGGGCGGCGCACCCTGCGCCTGCCGGGTCGTCGTCTGACCTTTCTGCAACTGGTGATCACCGCCCTCGATGTCGCGGCTGCCGCCACCGTTCTCTACTTGTTGCTGCCGGAAGCGCCGCCGTTTGCGCCGTTCCTGCTGGTGTATCTGCTGGCCCTGGCCGCCGGTGTGCTCAGTCATGTACCTGGCGGCGTCGGTGTGTTCGAAGCGATTCTGCTCGCCGCGTTTGCCGACAAGCTTGGCGCCGCGCCGCTGGCCGCTGCACTGCTGCTGTATCGCCTGATCTACGTGGTGCTGCCGCTGCTGGTCGCTTGCGTATTGCTGCTGATCAACGAAGGCCAGCGCCTGTTTCAATCCCAGACCATGCGCGCGGCGTCCGGTCTGGCCGCGCCGGTTCTGGCGGTGCTGGTGTTCCTGTCTGGCGTGGTGCTGCTGTTTTCCGGCGCGACCCCGGAAATCGATACCCGCCTGGAGCACATCGGTTTTCTGATCCCGCATCGTCTGGTCGACGCCTCGCACTTCGGCGCCAGCCTGATCGGCGTCCTCTGTCTGTTGCTCGCACAAGGTCTGCGCCGACGCCTGTCGGCGGCGTGGATGCTGACCACCATCCTGCTGCTGGTCGGCGCCCTGCTCTCACTGCTCAAAGGCTTCGACTGGGAAGAAGCCACGCTGATGACGTTGACGGCCGCGCTGCTCGGCGTGTTCCGCCGCTCCTTCTACCGTCCGAGCCGTTTGACCGAACTGCCGTTTTCGCCGCTGTATCTGGTCGCCAGTCTCTGCGTGCTGGGCGCTTCGGCCTGGTTGCTGCTGTTCGCCTATCAGGACGTACCCTACAGCCATCAACTGTGGTGGCAGTTCACCCTCGATGCTGACGCGCCGCGCGGTCTGCGCTCGCTGCTCGGCGCGGCGGTGTTGCTGGTGATCATCTCGCTGACCTGGCTGCTGCGCACGGCGCGCCCGGTGATTCATTTGCCGACGCCGGAGGAACTGGATCGCGCGGCGAAAATCCTCATGGCCTCGTCGCAACCCGACGGCGGCCTCGCGCTGACCGGTGACAAGGCGTTGCTGTTTCACCCCAACGATGAGGCGTTCCTGATGTACGCCCGCCGTGGCCGCAGTCTGGTGGCGCTGTACGACCCGATCGGGCCGAGCCAGCAACGCGCGGAAATGATCTGGCAGTTCCGCGATCTCTGCGACATCCATCACACCCGCCCCGTGTTCTATCAGGTGCGCGCGGAGAATCTGCCGTACTACATGGACATCGGCCTGACAGCGATCAAGCTCGGCGAAGAAGCCAGGGTCGATCTGCAACGCTTCGACCTGGAAGCCAAGGGCAAGGAGATGAAGGATCTGCGCTACACCTGGAACCGTGGCACTCGCGATGGTCTGTCGCTGGAAATCCATGAGCCGGGCCAGGCGCCGATGGACGAGCTGAAAGTGATTTCCGATGCCTGGCTGACCGGCAAGAACGTGCGCGAGAAAGGCTTCTCCCTCGGCCGTTTCAGCGACGATTACCTAAAGCATTTCCGCATTGCGGTGATTCGCTTCGAAGGCCGCCCGGTAGCATTCGCCAATCTGCTCGAGACCTACAGCCACGACCTGGCCAGTCTCGACCTGATGCGCGCGCACCCGGAAGCGCCGAAGCTGACCATGGAATTCATGATGGTCGGCCTGATTCAACACTATAAGAGTCACGGATACGCGCGCTTCAGCCTGGGCATGGTGCCGTTGTCGGGGCTGCAACCCCGGCGCGGCGCACCGCTGACCCAGCGCCTGGGTTCGATGGTTTTCCGCCGTGGTGAGCAGCTGTACAACTTCCAAGGCTTGCGCCGCTTCAAAGACAAGTTCCAGCCCGACTGGGAACCCCGTTATATGGCCGTGCCCGCCGGACTCGATCCGCTCGTGGCGCTGGCCGATACTGCTGCCCTGATCGCGGGCGGCTTGACTGGATTGGTGAAACGCTGATGATTCAACGCTCCCTGAAGTACATCCTGGCCGCCCTGCTGGTGCTGGCCGTGATTGCCGGCGGCGGTTACTGGTACCTCAAACGCCCGGCACCGGAACCGACCGTCGAACAGCTCAAACCCGCCGATGGCACGGTCATGACCCGCGTGATCCCCGGCAACAAGCCGAAGGCTCAGGTGCTGGTGGCCGTCACCGACGAACAGAAGCTTTCCGAGAAACAACTGACCACCCTCAGCCGCAGCGCTTCGGCGCAGATCGTTCAGGTGATTCTGCCCAAGGACTGCCTGCTGCAAAGCCGCGCCCTGCAATCGGGCCTGCGCGAACTGAATGGCCCGGCCACTCTGGTCAGCGGCATCGGCCCAGGCGCTGTGCTGGCGTGGCGCTGGCTGGCGGAACAGAAAGACGACAAGGCCCAGGCCGTCTCCGTCGATCTGGCCCTGGAAAAACCCGGCTGCACTCACCTGCTGCCGAAATCCGCCGCCCACGGCCACTGGCTGGTGGCGTGGAACGACAACCCGGACGACGCCAGCGCGGGCTTCGTGCGCGATCAGCCGAACGCCGAAACCAGCATCAGCGACTACGACATCAATCTGCCGCAAGTGCTGAACAACGAACTGCGCAAAATCCTCGTCGGCGGCGACAAGGCCAACGGCGGCCTGGCGATCCCGGTCGTGGAAGTGCCGGCCGGTCAGGCCAACGACACCGTGACCCTGTTCCTCTCCGGCGATGGCGGCTGGCGCGACCTCGACCGTGACGTGGCGGGCGAAATGGCCAAGATCGGCTACCCGGTCGTCGGCATCGACACCCTGCGCTACTACTGGCAGCACAAGAGCCCGGAGCAAAGCGCACTCGACCTCACCGAACTGATGCAGCACTACCGGCAGAAATGGGGCACCAAGCGCTTCATCCTCACCGGCTATTCGTTCGGCGCTGACGTCCTGCCGGCGATCTACAACCGCCTGCCAGAGAACGAACAGCAACGCGTCGACGCGATCATCCTGCTCGCCTTCGCCCGCACCGGCAGCTTCGAAATCGAAGTCGAAGGCTGGCTGGGCAACGCCGGCAAAGAAGCCGCGACCGGCCCGGAAATGGCCAAGCTGCCAGCGGCCAAGGTTGTGTGCATCTATGGCGAAGAAGAGACGGATGAAAGTGGCTGCACCGACAAGACTGCTGTCGGCGAAGCGGTGAAACTGCCCGGCGGGCATCACTTCGATGAGAACTATCCAGCGCTGGCCAAGCGTTTGGTGGACTTGATTCAGAAGCGCCAGAGCAAGGACTCGGTCGCCGAAGAGTGATCTGAAGCGCATCCACAAAAAGCCCCCGCAACTTCACGGTTGCGGGGGCTTTTTACATCCCAACAGCCACCAAAATCCCTGTGAGAGCGAGCCTGCTCGCGAAAGCGGTGGGTCAGTTTACAGATTCGGCGACTGACACTACGCCTTCGCGAGCAGGCTCGCTCCCACAGGGGAATTGCGCTGGATTCAGCGGTTTTGTGGCAAGGCTCGTAAATTTCTTGACTCTTCAGGAAACTAAAATCACCAAATGTCCACATTCCATAAAACGTGGACACCTGCTTAATTGGCATTATCGAATCGTCAACTCCACACTCATTCATCTACCGAACAAATACCCACAAAATCGCCAGCAACGTTTAGTTTCGTTTACTTCCGGTCTCGCAATATCAGATGACGCCCACAGACCTTGTAGGCAAACTCCGAAACTCTTGTTGGGGCGCTTTGCCGCTCTATTGCGCTGTTTTTCGACGGGATACTCTCAGGACGTCGCTGACCCATTCAGCGATCGGGCTTGGTAACCCGGTGGAATAAGGCGCAACAGCGCACCCGACACGACTCAGGCGAAATCCCGTCCGAGCCCCTGTGTTATGGCAGCTGTGTGTGGGACGCTTTCGAGCGTGCCGGTTTCCTTGGTTCCCCGGTTTACCAACCTGCGCACAGCTGCCACCCATTCGCTTGGTATCGGATGCGGCAGCTCTCGAAATCAAGGGAACTGACAATGAGCAATCCATCTGATCTTAAAACCATCGGCTTCACCCCTTTCCTCTACAACTCGGATCAAGCGTTCTTCAATGTCCGCTCCGGCGTCCCGATCATCAATGCCTTGTCCCAATCCTCCGACCTGCTGTCCCTTGCCAAATCCTTCGCAGAAGACGCCGCCTTCATCAGAGACACCGACCGCCATGCCTGGGCTGCGCATTACCTGACGGTGATGGGCAAAGCCTTGGTTGATGACGTGATCCAAGCGCTGATCCCACGACCTGCGCGGACGAAGACTGAATCTGAAGCTGATCTGTCTGAACGCACCTCTTGATTCAACCCAATACCCTGTGGGAGCGAGCCTGCTCGCGAATGCGGTGGTTCAGCCACCACATGCTTCGACTGACACTACGCCTTCGCGAGCAGGCTCGCTCCCACAGGGAATCAGCGGTGGTTTGAGGGATTGGGCACAGGCACAAAAAAGCCCCCGCCAACCACAAGGCTGACAGGGGCTTTTCAGTTGAGGCCAGGCTTACATCTCCACCTGCGTCCCCAACTCAATCACTCGGTTCAGCGGCAGATTAAAGAACCGCAAATTGCCATTGGCATTCTTCAACATGAACGCAAACAGCGCCTCACGCCAACGGGCCATACCTTCCAGTTTCGAGGCAATCACCGTCTCACGGCTGAGGAAGTAGGTCGTGCGCATTGGGCTGAAGTCCAGATCATCCAGATGACACAGCTTCAGCGCTTGCGGCACGTCTGGCTCGTCGGTGAAACCGAAGTGCAGGATCACCCGGAAGAAGCCTTCGCCGTGCGCTTCGACCTCGAAGCGCCGCGATGGCGGTACGCGCGGGATGTCTTCGTAGACCACCGTCAGCAACACCACTTGCTCATGCAACACCTGGTTATGCAGCAGATTGTGCAACAACGCGTGCGGTACGGCGTCGGAGCGTGCGGTGAGGAACACCGCGGTGCCTTGCACCCGATGCGGCGGTTGCACGCGGATGCTGCTGATGAAGATCGGCAGCGGCAGCGCGCCTTCGTCGAGGCGTTCGACCAGCAGCTGTTTGCCGCGCTTCCAGGTGGTCATCAGCACGAACAGCGCGATACCGGCGATCACCGGGAAAGCGCCGCCCTGGACGATCTTCGGTACGTTGGCAGCGAAATACAGACCATCCACCAACAGGAAGCCGATCAACACCGGCACCGCAAGGATCGGTGGCCATTTCCACAGCAGCAGCATGACCGCCGACACCAGAATGGTGGTCATCAGCATAGTGCCGGTCACTGCGACGCCGTAGGCCGAGGCCAGTGCACCGGAGGATTCGAAGCCCAGCACCAACAGCACCACGCCGACCATCAGCGCCCAGTTCACCGCGCCGATGTAGATCTGGCCTTGTTCGTCGCTGGAGGTGTGCTGGATGTACATGCGCGGGATGTAACCGAGCTGGATCGCCTGACGGGTCAGGGAGAACGCACCGGAAATCACGGCTTGCGAAGCGATCACCGTGGCCAGGGTCGACAGGCCGACCAGCGGAATCAGCGCCCAGCTCGGCGCCAGCAGATAGAACGGGTTGCGCGCGGCTTCCGGGTTTTCCAGCAGCAACGCGCCCTGGCCAAAGTAATTCAGCACCAGCGCCGGCAGCACCAGCAGAAACCAGGCGCGGGCGATCGGCTTGCGACCGAAGTGGCCCATGTCAGCGTATAGCGCTTCCGCGCCGGTCAGCGCCAGCACCACGGCGCCGAGAATTGCGACGCCCATGCCCGGGTGCACGACGAAAAAATTCACCGCCCACATCGGGTTCAGCGCGTGCAGCACTTCCGGGGTGTGGCTGATGCCGTACACACCGAGGGCGCCGAGGACGAGGAACCAGGTGACCATAATCGGCCCGAACAGAATGCCGATCCGCGCGGTACCGTGGCGCTGGATCAGAAACAAGGCGACCAGCACCACCAGCGACAGCGGCACCACCCAGTGATCAATGCCGTCAAACGCCAGGCCAAGGCCTTCGATCGCCGACAGCACCGAAATGGCCGGGGTGATCATGCTGTCGCCATAGAACAGCGCCGCGCCGATCAGCCCGCACACCACCAACAGCGTGCGCAGGCGCTTGCGCCCCGCCGCTGCGCGCCGTGCCAGTGCGGTCAGCGCCATGATGCCGCCCTCGCCCTGGTTGTCGGCGCGCAGGACGAACATCATGTACTTGATCGAGACCACCCAGATCAGCGACCAGAAGATCAACGACAGAATGCCCAGCACGCCGTCGTGATTGACCGGCACGCCGTAACCGCCGGAAAACACTTCCTTGAGGGTGTACAACGGGCTCGTACCGATGTCGCCATAAACCACCCCGACCGCCGCGACCAGCATGCTCAGCGGTCTGCTTGCCGAACCCTCGGCGCCCGCCGCATGACTACTTGCCTGACCCATCCAACACTCCTGATCTCGATACCGGCTTCTTTGAAGGAAGCACTATGCTTTGAGTTGCAGCATGCGCTGTTTTACCTGTTGTTACAGACCAATGATTGACTGCAAGAAATCGGTAAAGCTCAACGGCGCGAAGCATAGCGCAGCACTCGTCGTATTTCCCCGTATAAAGCTGGTCAAGTGCGTTGCCCGCCGCTAGAATTGCGCACTTTTTGATCAGAGGCGCGCCCTAAGCGCCCATCCGTCGGCTTGCGCACCAAGCAAGCGACGTCACAAAACACCGAGGTTAGACATGTCCACCACTCCTGCGCCGGCCAATCCAAAGGTTGGCTTTGTATCTCTGGGTTGCCCGAAAGCACTGGTCGACTCCGAGCGCATCCTGACCCAGCTGCGCATGGAAGGCTATGACGTGGTGTCCACCTATCAGGACGCCGACGTCGTGGTGGTCAACACCTGCGGTTTCATCGATTCGGCCAAGGCTGAGTCGCTGGAAGTGATCGGCGAAGCGATCAAGGAAAACGGCAAGGTCATCGTTACCGGCTGCATGGGCGTGGAAGAAGGCAACATCCGCAACGTGCACCCGAGCGTGCTGGCCGTGACCGGTCCGCAGCAGTACGAGCAAGTGGTCAACGCCGTGCACGAAGTGGTGCCGCCGCGTCAGGATCACAACCCGCTGATCGACCTGGTGCCGCCGCAAGGCATCAAACTGACCCCGCGCCACTACGCGTACCTGAAGATTTCCGAAGGCTGCAACCACAGCTGCTCGTTCTGCATCATCCCGTCGATGCGCGGCAAACTGGTCAGCCGTCCGGTTGGTGATGTGCTCGACGAGGCGCAGCGCCTGGTCAAATCCGGAGTCAAAGAGCTGCTGGTGATCTCGCAAGACACCAGCGCCTACGGCGTCGACGTGAAATACCGCACCGGTTTCTGGAACGGCGCGCCGGTGAAAACCCGCATGACCGAACTGTGCGAAGCGCTGAGCACGCTGGGCGTCTGGGTCCGCCTGCACTACGTTTATCCGTACCCGCACGTCGACGAGCTGATCCCGCTGATGGCCGCCGGCAAGATCCTGCCGTACCTGGATATCCCGTTCCAGCACGCCAGCCCGAAAGTACTGAAGTCGATGAAACGTCCGGCGTTCGAAGACAAGACCCTGGCGCGCATCAAGAACTGGCGCGAAATCTGCCCGGACCTGATCATCCGTTCGACCTTCATCGTCGGCTTCCCGGGCGAAACCGAAGAAGACTTCCAGTACCTGCTCAACTGGCTGACCGAAGCCCAGCTCGACCGCGTCGGCTGCTTCCAGTACTCGCCGGTGGATGGCGCACCGGCCAACGATCTGGATCTGGAAGTGGTCCCGGACGACGTCAAGCAAGACCGTTGGGAACGCTTCATGGCGCACCAGCAGGCGATCAGCTCGGCACGTCTGCAGATGCGCATTGGTCGTGAGATTGAAGTGCTGGTGGATGAGGTGGACGAGCAAGGCGCGGTCGGCCGTTGCTTCTTCGACGCCCCGGAAATCGATGGCAACGTGTTTATTGATAACGGCAGCAACCTGAAGCCGGGCGACAAGGTCTGGTGCAAGGTGACTGACGCTGACGAATATGATCTGTGGGCTGAGCAGATCTGATCTGAAGATCAAAAGCCCCTCACCCCAGCCCTCTCCCAGAGGGAGAGGGAGCTGACCGTGTTGTTCTTTCTAGGTACATCGACCTGAGCTATCCGGTCGAACTCAGGTTTGAAAAGCACGAAGTTCAGCTCCCTTCCCCCTCGCCCCCTCTGGGGGAGAGGGTTGGGGTGAGGGGGAGAGATCTTGCTGGCGACAGAAATAGCCAGCCAGACACCGCAACAAATCCAAAAAGCCCCGCTCTTTTCCGAGATACGGGGCTTTTTTGCGGCTATCGTTTAGCGGGGGACGGACTCCCTTGAACCGCACAAGAGGCACACGCACATGCGTCAGCATTCGGTCATCCACACACCGAAACTCAGCGATTACCAGGAACTGACCCGGGTCTGGGAGGCCTCGGTTCGCGCGACACATGATTTTCTGCCGGACAGCTATATCGAGCTGCTGCGCAATCTGGTGCTCACCCGCTATCTCGACGCGGTAATGCTGATCTGCACCAAGGACCGCCAGCAGCGCATCACCGGGTTTGCCGGTGTCGCGGCGGGCAAGATTGAAATGCTGTTCATCGATCCCGACCATCGTGGTCAGGGACTGGGCAAGCAGTTGCTGCGCTATGCGATCGAACGGCTCAACGCCGATGAACTCGACGTCAACGAACAAAATCCGCAAGCCTTGGGTTTTTACGAGAAACAGGGCTTCGAGGTGATCGGCCGCTCCGAGGTCGACGGCATGGGCCAGCCGTATCCGTTGCTGCATATGCGCTTGCGGCAGTCCCAGCAGCGCGCGAACCATGCCTGACACAACCTGGAACCCTGTGGGAGCTGGCTTGCCAGCGATGCAGACGCCGCGGTGTACGAGAAATACCGAGTTGATACCATCGCAGGCAAGCCAGCTCCCATAGGGAATACCAACACCCTGCAAATGGAACCGGGCTTAACCGCTTCCACACAGGTACAATGCCCACCCCTTTTTTGTTACGGCCCCGTCATGACTGACCCGATCCGCCTCTCCAAACGCCTCATCGAACTGGTCGGTTGCTCCCGCCGGGAGGCCGAGCTGTTCATCGAGGGCGGCTGGGTCACCGTGGACGGCGAAGTCATCGATGAGCCGCAATTCAAGGTCGGCGAGCAAAAGGTCGAGCTCGACAAGGACGCCAAGGCCACCGCGCCGGAGCCGGTGACCATCCTGCTTAACGCGCCCGCCGGCATGGATGTCGACAGCGCCATGCAATCGCTCAGCGCCGAAACCCTCAGCGAAGAGCATCGCTACGGCAAGCGTCCGTTGCGCGGGCATTTCCTGCGCCTGACCGCCAGCGCCGACCTGCAGCCCAAGGCCAGCGGCCTGCTGGTGTTCACCCAGGACTGGAAAATCCTGCGCAAACTCACCGCCGACGCGGCGAAGATCGAGCAGGAATACATCGTCGAAGTCGAAGGTGAGATGGCTGCCCACGGCCTCAACCGCCTGCAACATGGCCTGACGCACAAGGGCAAGGAGCTGCCGCCGGTCAAGGCCAGCTGGCAGAACGAAAACCGCCTGCGCTTCGCCATGAAAAACCCGCAGCCGGGAATCATCGCGCAGTTCTGCGAAGCGGTCGGCCTGAAGGTCATCGGCATCCGCCGTATCCGCATCGGCGGCGTCTCGATCGGCAAGGTCCCGGTTGGCCAATGGCGCTACCTGTCCGGCAAAGAGAAGTTCTAGAACTTCCACTGCCGCCACACATTCCGGCAGCGCCCGCGAGCGCTGCCCACAACGCATCAGGAATACCGACATGGTTCATAACGACGTACTGCGCAGCGTGCGCTACATGCTCGACATCAGCGACAAGAAAGTTGTCGAGATCATCAAACTGGGCGGCATGGACGTCACGCTCGCCGATGTCATCACCTGGCTCGACAAGAAAGAAGAAGACGAAGAAGGCTTCGTACGCTGCCCGGACGAAGTCATCGCGCACTTCCTCGACGGCCTGGTGATCTTCAAACGCGGCAAGGACGAAAGCCGTCCGCCGCAGCCGATCGAAGTGCCGGTGACCAACAACATCATCCTGAAAAAACTGCGTGTGGCCTTCGAACTGAAAGAAGACGACATGCACGCGATCCTCAAGGCCGCCGAGTTTCCGGTATCCAAGCCTGAACTGAGCGCGCTGTTCCGCAAGGTCGGCCACACCAACTATCGGCCGTGTGGCGATCAGTTGCTGCGTAACTTCCTCAAGGGTCTGACCCTGCGCGTTCGCCCGGCCTGATGCCCTTCTGCGGTGGCGACTGATGGTCGCCACCGCAGCGCATGACCGTTCATTCCCTTCGAAAATAGTGGCTCCGTTTTTTGCGGCTGGCGACTAGGGTGTATTGACCCCTAGCCCTCAGGATTCGCCATGCACCCGTACTTTTCCCTGCAAGGCCGCACCGCTCTGGTGACCGGCGGCACCCGTGGTATCGGCAAAATGATCGCCAAGGCCTTTGTCGAGGCTGGCGCCCGAGTGTTCGTCTGCTCCCGCGACGCCGAAGCCTGTCATCAAACGGCGCAAGAACTCAGTGCCTTCGGCACTTGCCACGGCGTGGCGGCGAATCTGGCCACTGAAGAAGGCGTGCAGGAACTGGCCGCGCGCTTGGGTGAGCAGATCACTCATCTGGACATTCTGGTGAACAATGCCGGCACCACGTGGGGCGCGCCGCTGGAGAGCTATCCGGTCAAGGGCTGGGAAAAGGTCATGCAGCTCAACGTGACGTCGGTGTTCAGTTGCATCCAGCAGTTTCTGCCGTTACTGCGCAAGGCTGGTTCGGCGGCGAATCCGGCGCGGATCATCAATATCGGTTCGGTGGCGGGGATTTCTTCGTTTGGCGAGCAGGCATATGCCTATGGGCCGAGCAAGGCCGCTCTGCATCAGTTGTCGCGCATTCTGGCGCGAGAACTGGTGAGCCAGCACATCAACGTCAACGTGATTGCGCCGGGTCGCTTTCCGAGCAAGATGACCCACCATATTGGTAATGATGAACAGGCATTGGCTGAGGATACTGCGCTGATTCCGATGAAGCGCTGGGGGCGTGAGGAAGAGATGGCGGCGCTGGCGATCAGCCTGGCGAGTACGGCGGGGGCTTATATGACCGGGAACATCATTCCTCTTGATGGTGGGTTCAGTCTGTAGGTCGGCGGTGCGGCATTCGCGAGCAGGCTCGCTCCCACAGGGATTTCGTACACAACGCAACTCCATTGTGGGAGCGAGCCTGCTCGCGAAGAGGCCAGCCCTGTCACCACCAGACTTGAAGCGGGCCGGGTTATCATGCCCGCCCTACCCGCTTCGATCCCAGACCATGACTTACAGCGTCTCCCCCATCGGCTTCGTGCGCTCCTGCTTCAAGGAGAAGTTCGCCATCCCCCGCCAGCCACAACTGGCCCCGGCCGCCCGTGGCGTGCTGGAACTGGTCGCGCCGTTCGACCAGGGTGACGCCGTGCAGGGGCTGGAGCAGGTCAGCCATGTGTGGCTGTTGTTTCTGTTCCACCAAGCCCTGGAAGACAAACCGCGACTGAAAGTGCGCCCGCCACGCCTGGGCGGCAACAAGTCGATGGGCGTGTTCGCCACCCGCGCCACGCACCGGCCGAACGGCATTGGCCAGTCGGTGGTGAAGCTGGACAGGGTCGAAGGTAATCGGCTGTTTATCTCCGGGATCGATCTGCTCGACGGCACGCCGGTGCTGGATATCAAACCGTATGTGCCGTATGCCGACATCATCCCTGGGGCAACCAATGACATCGCCAGCGCGGCGCCGCAGTTGATCGACGTCCAGTGGGTGGAGTCAGCCTTGAAACAAGCGCACACCCACGCTCAGCGGCTTGAAGAGCCATTGGTTGAGTTGATCGAGCAGTGCCTGGCGCAGGATCCGCGTCCGGCGTATCAGACACCGGCGCCGGAACGTGAATATGGTGCGCAGTTCTGGGATCTGGACGTGCGCTGGCATTACCCGACGCCCGAACAGATCCGCGTGCTGGAAGTCATCCCGGCCAAGGCATAAAACCCGCAAACGAAAAAGCCCGCGCTGCCTTCTCAGGCAACGCGGGCTTTTACTGTCACACCCAAAAACCAACTGTGGGAGCGAGCCTGCTCGCGAAGGCGTCGTGTCAGTCAACATCAATCTTAATGACAGACTGCTTTCGCGAGCGGGCTCGCTCCCACAGGTATCGCAGGTTATTTTTCGACGAACGCACGCTCGATCAGGTAATCACCCGGCTCGCGCATCCGCGCCGAGATTTTCAGGCCGAAGCTGTCGAGCACTTCGCTGGTCTCGTCGAGCATGCTTGGGCTGCCGCAGATCATTGCGCGGTCGTCCTGCGGGTTGATGGGTGGCAGGCCGATATCGCTGAACAGCTTGCCGCTGCGCATCAGGTCGGTCAGGCGGCCCTGATTCTCGAACGGCTCGCGGGTCACGGTCGGGTAGTAGATCAGCTTGTCACGCAGCGCCTCGCCGAAGAACTCGTTCTGCGGCAAATGCTCGGTGATAAATTCGCGGTAGGCGACTTCATTGACGTAACGCACACCGTGAACCAGGATCACTTTCTCAAAGCGCTCGTAGGTTTCCGGGTCCTGAATGACGCTCATGAACGGCGCCAGACCGGTGCCGGTGCTCAGCAGGTACAGGTGCTTGCCCGGGTTCAGGTCATCGAGAACCAGCGTACCGGTAGGCTTCTTCGAGATGATGATCTCGTCGCCTTCCTTCAAGTGCTGCAGCTGGGAGGTCAGCGGACCGTCCTGCACTTTGATGCTGAAGAACTCGAGATGCTCTTCCCAGTTCGGGCTGGCGATCGAGTAAGCGCGCATAAGCGGGCGGCCATTGGGCTGTTGCAGGCCGATCATCACGAACTGACCGTTCTCGAAGCGCAGGCCCGGATCGCGGGTGCACTTGAAGCTGAACAGAGTGTCGTTCCAGTGATGAACACTGAGGACACGCTCGTGGTTCATGTTGCTCATGTACGTTTGACTCCTGGAGATTGGTCTGCGCGGCTCAATGAGGCTCAACGTGCGCAATTGCATCGCATTCTAATAGCGACGACAATATCTGTTAACTGGATTATTAAGATAAGGGTTATCGGTTATATCGATATGCGATTTACTCTCCGTCAACTGCAAGTCTTCGTCGCCGTCGCCCAGCAGGAAAGCGTATCCCGTGCTGCGGGTCTGCTCAACCTCTCGCAATCGGCGGCGAGTACTTCGATCACCGAGCTTGAGCGCCAGTCCAGTTGCCAGCTGTTCGACCGCGCCGGCAAACGCCTGAGCCTCAACGCCCTCGGCAAACAACTGTTGCCGCAAGCGGTGGCCCTGCTCGACCAGGCCAAGGAAATCGAAGACCTGCTTAATGGCAAATCCGGTTTCGGCTCGTTATCAGTGGGGGCGACGCTGACCATTGGCAACTATCTGGCCACCCTGCTGATCGGCAGTTTCATGCAGCGCCACCCCGAAAGTCAGGTCAAGCTGCACGTGCAGAACACTGCCAATATCGTGCAGCAGGTCGCCCACTACGAAATTGATCTGGGTCTAATCGAAGGCGATTGCAGCCACCCGGACATCGAAGTGCAGAGTTGGGTCGAGGATGAGCTGGTGGTGTTTTGCGCGCCGCAGCATCCGTTGGCCAAACGCGGCAGTGCGACAATGGAAGAGCTGACCCATGAGGCATGGATTCTGCGTGAACAGGGTTCCGGCACGCGGCTGACCTTCGACCAAGCTATGCGTCACCATCGCAGCGCGCTGAATATTCGTCTCGAGCTGGAACACACCGAAGCGATCAAACGTGCAGTGGAATCTGGCTTGGGGATTGGCTGCATTTCGCGGCTGGCGCTGCGCGATGCCTTCCGGCGCGGCAGTCTGGTGCCGGTGGAGACGCCGGATCTGGACCTGGCCCGGCAGTTCTATTTCATCTGGCACAAACAGAAATACCAGACCTCGGCCATGCGCGAGTTTCTCGAGCTGTGTCGCGCGTTCACCGCCGGGGTGCAACGCAGCGACGAAATCGTGCTGCCGACGATTGCTTAAAGCAGAATCACTGCCCACACCAAAGCGATCATGCTCAGTGCGACAAATTGCGCGGCACTGCCCATGTCCTTGGCGTTTTTCGACAGCGGGTGCAATTCCAGCGAGATGCGGTCAATGGCCGCTTCCACCGCCGAATTCAGCAACTCGACAATCAGCGCCAGCAAACACACGGCAATCAACACCGCCTGCTCGACACGGCTGACATTGAGGAAAAATGTCAGCGGAATCAGCACCACGTTGAGCAGCACCAATTGGCGGAACGCCGCTTCGCCGGTGAAGGCAGCGCGCAGGCCATCGAGCGAATAGCCGGACGCGTTGAGGATGCGTTTCAGGCCGGTCTGGCCCTTGAAAGGTGACATAAGAAAGAAACCAGCCAAAAAGGTGTGGGGAAGCTAGATCAACGAAAGTCAAAAAAGCGTGAAACCGCCAGCCATCACTGGCTCGGAATTGACTCAAGTTGTTGCAGCAGTAAAGCCGCTTGCGTGCGAGTGCGCACGTTCAATTTGCGAAAGATCGCCGTGACGTGGGCCTTGATGGTCGCTTCCGACACGCTCAGCTCATAAGCTATCTGCTTGTTCAGCAGACCTTCGCAGACCATGGTCAGCACGCGGAACTGTTGCGGCGTCAGGCTGGCGAGGCCATCACTGGCAGCTTTCGCCTCATCCGACACGCTGACTGCTTCGAACGCTTGCGGCGGCCAGAACACGTCGCCATCGAGCACCTTGCGCACCGCTTCCTGAATCACGCTCAGATCGCTGGACTTGGGAATGAAGCCACTGGCGCCGAACTCGCGGGACTTGACCATCACCGAAGCTTCTTCCTGGGCCGAGACCATCACCACCGGAATCTGCGGATATTGTCCGCGCAGCAGCACCAGCCCGGAAAAACCGTAGGCGCCGGGCATGTTCAGGTCCAGCAGGACCAGATCCCAGTCAGCCTTCTCGGTCAGGCGCGCTTCCAGTTCGGCAATGCTCGCCACCTCCACCAGTCGCACGTCCGGGCCAAGGCCCAGCGTGACCGCTTGGTGCAGGGCGCTGCGAAACAGGGGGTGATCATCGGCAATCAGGATGTCGTATGTGGCCATTTTTCAAATGATCCTGTTTTTGATGGCAGACGCGGTAGATTCCGGTCTGGCCAAAGCAACTCGAGACAACGCTTGGAAGCGATATCCACAGGGGCACGTTCGACGCCAATCAACAGCAAACACGGCGTCTCAAACCTTGGCCGCACCCTAATCGGCGCCAAGCATGCCCAGCGCAGCCGGGGTGGTCAAGCAAGATGGCCAGCGCTGTCGACAGTATGAGCCACTATCGGGCCAACTCCGGCTGCGGCTTTCGTATATAGGGCAGCAGCTCGGCGTGAGCGGGCGTTGATTCATTCATGTCCAGTTGCTGCTTGGCACCGAGGTAATGCTGGCTGAACACATCGAAATATGCATCCAGCGCCGAAGCGGCTTCGCTGTCACCGGCCAGTTCCAGGCACAACGCCGCGACTTCGGCGGTGCACAGGTGCTCGCTGCGGGTCGAACGGCGCAAGCGATAGCGCGAGAGTTTGTCGGGCAGCAGGCTGAGGATCGGCAAGCGGTCGAAATACGGACTCTTGCGAAAGATCTTGCGCGCCTCCGTCCAGGTCGCATCGAGCAGAATGAACAGCGGGCGCTTGCTGCTATCGACTGTCACCGTGTTGGTCACCCGCGACGGTTCGACATACTCGCCCGGAAACACCAGGTACGGCTGCCATTGCGGATCGTTGAGCAGTGCAAGCATCTGCGGGTCGGGCTCGGTGCGTGACCAGATGAACGCATGGTTGTCGCGCACCACATCGGCAATCAGCCAACCGGTGTTGCTTGGCTTGAACACTTCCTTGCCGGTCATGATCAGGCACACGCCGGAGCGGGTGTCGACGCTTGGCCGCCACGCGCACAGGCAATGACTGATGATGACCCGGCAATCGCGGCAACGCTCGGAGCGAAAGCCGCGCGCCTGAATCGGCTTGATGCCTTCGTCTTCGCGCTGATCGCGCAGGCGGGCCACGGCGTTGGGGGCATGGTTCATCGCAGGCAACACCGGCTGACAGGGAAACTCGACACGAAAAACACTCGGCAGGGCAATAAAGGCCGGCAGTTTACCAGAGCGTCGGCCACAAGCCTGTACCGTCCAGACCGGCTCCCCTATAATTCGCCGCCACTGAACGCACCGCCCCGTGACGGGTCGAACCACCAGTCACCGAATCAGGAGAGTTTCATGCTGCGCCTTATCGTTCCCACCGCTGCCATTCTGCTGGCGTCGTCCTTTACCGCTCAGGCTGCGTCCCTGAGTGAGCAGAATCTGAACCGAGAGCTGCGCAACGTCGCCGCCCAAAGCAGCGTCGGCACGCCACGGGCGATCAATGAAGACATTCTTGATCAAGGCTACACCGTCGAAGGCACGCAGCTGATCAACCATCTGAGCGTGCAAAAGAGCCACGCCGACAAGATGCGCGCCGATCCCAAGGCTGTGTATTTCCAGTTGGGCGCGTCGGTGTGCAACAACCCGTCGTACCGCAAGCTGATGGCCAAGGGCGCGATCATGCGTTACGACTTCACCGAAGTGAAAACCAACAAAGCGATCGGCTCGGCCAGTTACCAGGAATCCGATTGCCCGAAAGCCGCGCCAGCGAAGAAGAAGTAATCAGCGCGAAGCCTTGGCGCGCCGCTGCTCATCCTCGGCGCGCAATTCCGCCACTAGCGCCTGCAGATAGCGCGAGCGACGCTCGCCGCCGGCCAATCGTCGGCAGCACTCTTCTTCGAGACTCAATTGATGCGTCTCGGCCGACTCCTGCAACATTCGATACAACTGCGTATCGATCTCCAGAACCACTCTGACCATGCATCCCGCCTCCTTGCCACCCACGAATCCTTGAATTGCTTTGCCTTGCGCAAACGCAAGGTTGTCTTGCGACGTCTGTATTTGAGTAAATCAGAGTGATGGCCCTTTGCGATACGTTCAGACGAGCGGCGGGGCTTTGGCGCAAATCAGTAAGCGGTTGCCAGACAAAACGTTACAGCGCACTGTTCAAGTCAGCGCGAATGCGTGCGAGGGTCTAGATTGAGAGTATTCCCGATCATTCGTTAACGGCAGAAATGGAACTGCCGGCCCTGTGTGTTTTTGCAGTGCGACCCGGACGCTGGTTGTCCGGGCTACCCGCCCTGTACAGAAGGAGACGTTGAATGCCTTATCAACCGAACGACCTCTTGAGCCGTCATTTTCAGGAAAGCGGCGACCTCATCAGCCAGGTCGAAGCCCAACTCAGTCATATTTCCACCAACAGCCCGAACATCCCCATCTACCGTGACATGATCCTGACCGTGCTGCGCATGGCTCAGGAAGACCACAACCGCTGGAACGCCAAGATCACCCTGCAAGCCCTGCGTGAACTGGAGCAAGCATTTCGTGTACTCGAGCAATTCAAGGGCCGGCGCAAAGTTACCGTGTTCGGCTCGGCACGTACGCCAGTGGAGCATCCGCTGTATGCAATGGCCCGCGAACTCGGCGCAGCACTGACACGCGCAGAGATGATGGTCATCACCGGCGCCGGCGGCGGCATCATGGCCGCCGCCCACGAAGGAGCCGGTCGAGATCACAGCTTGGGTTTCAATATCACCCTGCCCTTCGAGCAACATGCCAATCCCACCGTCGACGGCACCGACAATCTGTTGCCCTTCCACTTTTTCTTCACCCGAAAACTGTTCTTCGTCAAAGAGGCTGACGCGCTGGTGCTGTGCCCGGGCGGGTTTGGCACCCTTGATGAAGCGCTGGAAGTGCTGACGCTGATTCAGACCGGCAAAAGCCCATTGGTGCCGGTGGTGTTGCTGGATGTTCCGGGCGGGACGTTCTGGCAAGGCGCGCTGGACTTCATCCGCAATCAGCTGGAAGAAAACCGCTACATCCTGCCGACCGATATGAAGCTGATGCGACTGGTCTACAGCGTTGAAGAAGCGGTGGAAGAGATCAATCAGTTCTACAGCAACTTCCACTCCAGCCGCTGGCTCAAGCGGCAATTTGTGATTCGCATGAACCACAAGCTCAGCGACCAGGCACTGGCGCGGATGCAGGAGGAGTTTGCTGATCTGTGCCTGAGCGACCAGTTCCACCAACATGCCTACAGCGGCGAAGAACACGACGATGCGCAGTTCAGCCATCTGGCACGGCTGGCCTTTGCCTTCAATGGCCGTACCCATGGTCGTCTGAGGGAGTTGGTGGACTTTATCAATCTGCCGGAAAACTGGGCCGATTCAAAACCGCCCATTGCACAACGCTCACGCGAGCCTTTCAACGTAATTTGAAGGCAAAAAAAAGGCCCGCTATTTTCTAAAAAATAGCGGGCCTTTTTTGTTGAATCGGTCTAATCGTCTATCCCTCGACCGCTGAACAAGCGGTTGATCATCTCCATCGAGAACCCCCGATACGCCAGAAACCGGCCTTGCCTGGCCCGTTCTTTCGCATCAATCGGTAAATGTCCGGAGAACTTACGTTGCCACGTATCCTGAAGCTGCGCCTGCCAATTGATACCACTTTCGCGCAGGGCGATTTCGATATCGGTACGTTGCAAACCCCGCTGGCTGAGCTCCTCGCGAATTCGCAGAGGGCCATAGCCGGAACGGGCTCGGTAGGAGACAAAGCTTTCAAGGTAACGGGCTTCGGAAAGCAGACCCTCTTCCGTCAAACGGTCGAGGGCTGTTTCGATCAGCTCCGCCTCGGCGCCGCGCTGACGCAGCTTACGCGTCAACTCGACTCGACCATGCTCGCGACGTGCGAGCAGGTCCATGGCGGTTCGCCGCACCGCGACGAGGGTATCCAGTACGGCGGTGGTCATCGCTGATATCAGAGATCAGCGTCGGCCAGGTCGTCTTCGGTCTCTTTGACCGCCGAGGCCTTGGAATCCGCGATCACCGCTGGCGACAGCAGCTTGTCACGCAGCTGCTTCTCGAGCTTCGCGGCGATTTCCGGGTTGTCCGCCAGGAACTTGGCCGAGTTGGCCTTGCCCTGACCGATCTTGGTGCCTTCGTAGGCGTACCAGGCGCCGGACTTCTCGACAAAACCGTGCAGCACACCCAGGTCGATCATCTCGCCGTTGAGGTAGATGCCTTTGCCGTAAAGAATCTGGAACTCGGCCTGACGGAACGGCGAAGCCACCTTGTTCTTCACAACCTTGACGCGGGTTTCGCTGCCGACCACTTCGTCGCCTTCCTTCACCGCGCCGGTACGGCGGATGTCGAGACGAACCGAGGCGTAGAACTTCAGCGCGTTACCACCGGTGGTGGTTTCCGGGCTGCCGAACATCACGCCGATTTTCATACGGATCTGGTTGATGAAAATGACCAGGCAGTTGGCGTTCTTGATGTTACCGGTGATTTTACGCAGCGCCTGAGACATCAGACGTGCTTGCAGGCCGACGTGCATGTCGCCCATTTCACCTTCGATTTCAGCCTTCGGCACCAGTGCGGCCACGGAGTCGACGATGATCACGTCAACGGCGTTGGAGCGCACCAGCATGTCGGTGATTTCCAGGGCCTGTTCGCCGGTGTCCGGCTGGGAAACCAGCAGGTCGTCAACGTTGACGCCCAGCTTGCCG
Organism: Pseudomonas sp. FP1762; assembly: GCF_030687105.1. Lineage (NCBI taxonomy): Bacteria > Pseudomonadati > Pseudomonadota > Gammaproteobacteria > Pseudomonadales > Pseudomonadaceae > Pseudomonas > Pseudomonas sp. FP1762. The sequence goes on along the minus strand of NZ_CP117458.1, from coordinate 1,308,784 downwards.
GCGTACTCTGGATCGAGCGCGTGCTCGGCGTCGACGAATGCGCAGGTCGCGCCGGCTTTTTGCGCCTGGGCGATCACGGACAACGTCAGCGTGGTTTTACCGGAGGATTCAGGACCGTAGATTTCAACAATACGGCCTTTTGGCAGACCGCCGATGCCGAGTGCGATGTCCAGACCCAGAGAGCCAGTAGAGATGGCCGGGATCGCCTGACGGTCCTGATCGCCCATACGCATTACGGCACCCTTGCCGAATTGACGTTCGATCTGACCCAGGGCCGCAGCCAAGGCTTTCTTCTTGTTGTCGTCCATTAAAGTCCTCACGTAATCAATAAGGCCTGACGGCCAACACCTGTATAAGTAGCCAGTATTATTCCACAGCGTTCGAAGATCGCCTACCCCTGATTTTCGATTTCTCGTGCCGCTAGTCGCACAAGCCCCTCTAGCGCGGCCTTCACCGTTTGTCGGCGGACTTCATCACGACCGCCGGGGAAGTGCTGAACTTCAGTGTAAACCTCATCGCCCACACCCCAGGCCAGCCACACTGTGCCCACCGGTTTGTTCGGCGTGCCACCGTCGGGACCGGCGACACCGCTGACCGCCACGGCAAAATGCGCCAGGCTGTGATGCTGCGCACCGCGCACCATGGCCTCGACCACTTCACGACTGACCGCCCCTACCGTCTCGAACAAATCGCCTGGCACATCCAGCTGCCGGGTTTTCTGCCGATTGGAGTACGTCACATAACCCGCTTCAAACCAGGCCGAACTGCCCGGAATCCGCGTAATCGCTTCGGCGATACCGCCACCGGTACAGGACTCGGCGGTAGTGACATGAGCATTGAGCACTTGCAGACGTCGGCCCAGTTCTGCGGCCAGTTGAGTGGTCTCTTTCACGGCGAGCTCCGAATCGTGTGGAATGCCTTCACCGTACACGAGCCGGCCATGCTTTCAATACACAAGATCATTCAAGATGTTCGGGCGCCAGCGCTCTGACATAGGCCTGACAGGCCTGCAACGCAATCAATCCACGGTCGCCGGTGTCGGTGATGGCGATAATTCGTTGAGCATGCGCCGGGTCAAGTCGGGCGCGTACGGTTGCAGGATCCACGCCGCCGGTGCCGGCGGCGGCTGGCACCGCACAGCCGTGGGCAACGTCGCCGGCATCGAGAAGGACTGACAGCCGCACATCGGCAGTAGCAAGGCGATCGCGCAAGCGATCCTGATCACGTTGGGCATCGCTCAGCGCTCGATAATGGGTTTGCTCACTGGCCGCGAGCCGCTGCTCCAGTGCCAGGCGTCTATCCTGCTCGGCCTGTTGCGCGGTGGCGGCGGTCTGCGTCAGTTGATTGAGGGTTTCGGCGTTTAACCGCGCCTGCTCGGCCAATTGCCGCCCGTAGCGCCAGTCCTGAAACTGCCATGCCGCTGCAAACGCCCCGGTCACCAGCAGCAACAGACCCATCACGCGCCAGGAGCCGGACATAGCACCGCCCTCGCCCGCGCCCAGATTTGCAGACGATCCTGCAAGCCGTTCAACCCGCCGTTGATCCGCCGGGTGATGGTGTTGAACTGGTCCGCGTCGGCCAGTTCATTCAGGCCCTTCTGCCCCCAGAACCACGCCGCCGATTCGGCGGCCCATTGCGGTTGCTCGAGCAATTCGGGCAACGACAAAAGACGCTCATCGCCAAACAAGCCGAGGCTGCATTGGCGATAGTTGGCGCGACCGGTGATTTGTATGAGCCCGCGCCCTCTGTATTTTTGCCCGTCGCCATCCGCTTCCGGAGTATTGCCCAAACGCAGCGCCAGCGTGCCAGTGTCGTATTTGCTCAAATACTGGTTATTGCCCAGTTCGCGCACGTAACGCAATTGGCCGGACTCGTGACCGACCTGTGCCAGAAACGCCGCGATGCGCTTGGGCGTATCGATGCGCTGCCTGGCCATCGCAGCGTTGAGTGCAGAAACAAAAACGCCCGCTTGGGAGCGGGCGTTGGGCATGATGTCGATAAGGTGTGTTTCAGTTAACTGCATGATGCTTGATCCTCCCTGGATGTTGTCCCGATTGAATCACGGCTGGCGGTTGATGCTTGCCAGCCATTGTTTTCCGGAGTTTTCCGCGAAAGTATTCGTGAAGTGACGCTGGGTCAGAGCGCCGCTACCAACCAGCGCGGCGCCACCGGGCGATGTTCGCTGAAGGGAAAAGAGGACCCTTGCGGCCAATCGCGTAATTCACGTCGATAGGCTTGCAGTTCAGCATATTGTTCAGTAGTCAGCGTCGTGCCACCGCCATCCTCCAGTTCATCGCGATCGCGTGCAACCATGCCATCGGTGGCTGCCAATTGCGCATCACGCCATAGACGCTCCATGTCCTCGACTTCTTTTGCCGAGGGTGGAGGTGGATCAACCAGAATCGGGTAGCCGTTGTCCGCACGCACCCCGATCATTTTCGCGCTGACCGCCAGTTGCTGCAGCAGCGAGATCCAGTAGCCCTGAGGAATTTCGATGACGTCGTCGGGGATGTCCGTCGAGTTGATGCCGGGTACGTAAACACCCCGGGTGGTGGCGCTGAATAAAACGTTGAAGTTGTCCATTCAATAGCCCTTTACAAAATAGTTGACGGTGCAATTGGCAGCCAACTGCGCATTCGCGTCGCGAATTTTCAAGGTGCAGCCCTGCTGATTGGCGGCATTCAGCACGATCATTGCGGTGTCACCTCCCGCATGTGTGGCCACGAGCGAGAAATAGGCCCTCGGAAACGAGATTGGGAATGTCACGTAGACCAGTCCCGCAGCATTCGACAGACCTGAGCCCCATTGATCGATATTGCCGCTGGCATGTTTTTGATATCCCTGGGCACTCGTCAATCCGGAAAAAAGCGAGGCATATTTCAGACTCGCCGTCCCGTGTACCGCCCAGGCTCCACTTTCCCTCACGATGGTGGCGCTCTCGCCACTGTTGATCACGATCGAGCTCAACAAGACGCCTTGCGGGCTTATTTTTGCGGCACCCGGGTGAGCAATCGTGACAGGAGCATTGCTGCGGCAGTGAAAGACGATGGCGGCGCCCATAGGAACCTTGTCAATTTCCGGCAGGGTCACGGTGTAAGGCGAGTTACCACCCAGACCTAACGACCAGCCCAAGTCAGCGAGCGTCAGTTGCGTAGTAGCAAGGATGTCACGCGCCCCCGCGTAGCTGCCAAGAGCTCGCTGAACAAACTCGCAAGTCGCCGCCGAACGGCTGACATCAAAAGGTGCTGCGGTCTTGAACAACTGAGCGCCGCGCAGTGCGCCTAGCAATTGCGCGTTGGACGCCTCACTCGGCGTCAACCCGCCGGCTTGAACGACGCTCAGGATTTCCTGGGTAACACCATTGCCCCAACTCGCCGGAATCAGCGATCCCGGTCTGCCGTTCAGCGGGTCTTCATCAACAAAGCTACCGTCCACCAACCCTGCGCTGGGGACGCTTTTTGGGTAATCCATTACTGTTCTCCTGTTTTGATAGCGAGCCATGCGGGTGCCAGAGGGCGGGCATTCAACGCCGGGAAAAGCGCTGAGTCAGGCCAGTCGCGCAATGCCTGTCGGTACTCAAGCAGTTCCAGATACTGCGTGGGCTTGAGCGATGTGCCGCGTCCCATATCCTGTTCATCGCGATGCCGCGTGACTAACCATTCGGTCGTGGCCAGAGAGGCTTGGCGCCAGACAAGTGCGGCCGCAGGTTCCTCTTCCGCAACAATGGGAGCCTGAGCTACCACACGGCTCTGCTGTGCAGGCAGTTCTTCGGCGCCTGTCGGAAGCCCGGTGATCGGCGCACCGATCTCGACCTCTTGACCCTCCGGCACGCGAACCATCGTCTCGACGAAGGATGGAGCAAACAGCTCGCAGATGGCGTACTCACCGGCGTCGATCCGTTCGACGACCACGCCGTTCTCGACCCGTGCATAAATGGCCATTATTCATACTCCCAGATTTCACAGAATGCGTTGCCGCCGGTGCCACTGAGTACGGCAGCCGAAGCGTTGGTCGAACAGGAGCCGCTGCCGCCGGAACCGCGTCCGCCGGTGATGCCAATCCCGTTGACCCCCACTCGGGTACCACCGCCGTCATACGGGCTGGCACCGCCCGCACCCGAGAGGACGCCCCAATTGGCGTTGTACATTGCGTATTCGCCGGGTGCGCCCCGAGCATTCGCAAGATTGCCGCCTGTGACCGCTTGCCCTCCTGCACCGCCCTGAACGAAACCAACTGTTGTGGCTGTTACGGCGACGGTAAGGACCTGCCCGCCTCCACCGCCCGCAGCGCTCATGTAGGTGCCGAACGAAGCACCTCCGCCGGCCAGCCCCATCACATTACTCGCAGCGCCACCGCCACCCAGCGTAACGGGCACGCCTGCAAGTATTTCCGGGGTCACGTCGTACAGGCTTTGAGCAAAGGCCCCAGAGCCTCCGCCACCACCAATACCCTGATAACCGGCGGCAACGGGCGAACACCCACCACCGCTCCCCCCCGCGCCGACCAGCCGCACATGGATCCTCTTGGCTTTGGGGTTTGGCTTGTAAAGCGTAATCCCGACCTTCTCGAACTGCCTGACCGCCAACAGCCGCCCCACCGCATCGGTGATGCCGTAACCGGCCAATGTGGTCGGGGTATTTTTCAGTTTGGTGAAATCGACCAGTCCACCGATCGCACTGGCGAGTTGATCCGTTTTGGCCTCATCGGGTGTCAACCCGGCCGCCTTGATCACGTTGAGAATCTCTTGTGTAACGCTGTTGCCCCACACCGCCGGAATCAACGAACCCGGTGTCCCCGCCACCGGGTTTTCATCGACGAAGCGGCCATCGACCAGTCCGACGCTGGGTACGCTTTTTGGATAATCCATAAGATGTTCGCTCCTTTGAAATGACAAATGACCGGCATCGGCATCGGCAAAACGTTCTTCGCCTACCTGTTCACGGTCTGTTTTCAGAAATAAAAAAGCCCACATCGAAGTGGGCTTGGGTGACGCAGAACTGAGGTTTTTGATTTAGCTGGATGGACCGTTGACCAGTTCGCGAATGGCGACAAATGCTTCGTCAGCAGAGCTGCGCGCCAGATCCATGTTGCCCTTGGCAGCTTGGGCGCGAATCTGCGCTTTGGCCTTCAGGCGCAGGGTACGCAGCGCCAACAGATGGTCGGTCAGTTGATCGGCCATGCTCAGAATCTGCTCGGTGGCCTGTTTGGCCGTGCGGCCTTTCGCGACCCACGCGGCGACTGAAAGCGGCACTTCCTTTTTCGGGTATCCGGCGTCGCTGAAAGCTCGAGCGTCTGCGGCTGCCTGTGCGTACTCCATGGCCTTGAGCGGGTCGCCTGCCAGTGCGATGCGAGCGTTGTCGGCGGTGGCGTCGACCTTGGCGCAAAGGCGTTCGGCTTCCTGCAGATCCAGAGCAATCTGCATATCTGCATTGAAAACCCAGTTCTGCCCATCCCACTCGTGCGCAGCCGACGGTTGCGGCAGGCGCAACTCACCGTCGCACTGATGAAGTTCCTGAATGACGATCATCGAATAAGCTCCCACGAGAATTGCACGTTCACCGCGTCGGAAAAGTTGATGGCAATGCCCACGCTGTAATCGGTGATTGGATGGGTTTTGATGCCCATGCTCAGCAATAGCTCATCGCTGTCGGCATTCGATTGGCCCAAGTTGTGTTCGGCCTGATAGCACTGCCACAGTGAGCGCAAATTGGCATGATCGAAACTCGCCGCCAACGTCGAAACCGTGACGTCATTGACGATGTTGTTGGTGAACAATACACACGGTGAAACCGTTGCCGGGTTCCACCCCCCCGGGTTGTTCGAACTGCCTGTCAGGATCGGCGACAGGAAGCAATAGTTGCCCCCTGCCCACCCGGTGGACGGAAAGGCGACTGAGGTGACCGCCGTCGAGGATGGCGTTGGGTTACCGGCGACGAGTCGTGCCGCACGCGCGTGGGGATCGAGCGGTAAAAATATTGCGCCTGTGCCGTTTACCGTTTGCGTCCAGGTCAAACGTGCGCGGTTGTATAGGGTCCGCACGACCGGCACCGAACCGGGTGCTCCGGTTATCACCCACGCCAGACACATGTCCAGAGACGTGGACTGAAAACCGCCGCCGGCAGCGCCGTTGACGGTCCCTTTGAGTGAGTCAGGCACGACGTCATGAATGCCACCGCGTTGGGTGTAGAACGTGAGTACCCCGGCGATAACTTGCGCTCGCAGAAAGTAATGGCTGCTGGGCAGCAAGTCGGCGCTGCTCCACGCCGTCGTCACGAAGGTGCGCGCACGCCCGAGTTGGCCGGCCACTACTTCCTGGCCAAGGCTAATAAAGGTTCCCGCTGCGATCGAAACCCGGCCACCACTGGTTGAGGCCGCAGCCGGACTGACCGGCAGACGTGCATCGGCGGTGGCAACTGTAGGCAAAGGCAAAGCAGCCAGCGGCAGCGCCAAATCCTGGTTCCAGCCCTTGGCCGTCACCGATTGAATCGCCTGCAACAACTGATCGTATTTCTTCTCGTCCGGCGTCAGGTCCGCCGCCTTGATCACGTTAAGAATTTCCTGGGTAACTCCGTTACCCCAATCCGCCGGAATCAACGATCCCGGCGTCCCCGTCATAGGGTTCTCATCAACAAACTTCCCATTCACCAAGCCGGCACTGGGCACACTCTTCGGATAATCCATCCCTCATCCCTCCCTAGTCATAATTGATGTGCACCTTGGTATGCGCCGGCGCGCTGCGGTGGATCAGGCATTCCAGCGCCGAGCCCGGGTTGACGCCGAAGCGCTCGCCCCAGTAGCTCGCGCCGTAACGGCGGCCGAGCAGCAGGCGGCCGCCGGTGTTGAGCGTCCACATGAACTGCGCTTCCCAAGTGCCCCAATGCGCCGAACCAAACCGGGCGTGGCCCATGCGTGGGGCTTCGTGTTCGGTGATGCTGGCGTTGGGGTAACCCTGGCTTTTGGCGATGTCGAGGTAGTAGCCGACAGCCTGGCTGCCGACCGCGAGCAAGCGGCGGCGTACGGCGAGGCGGCGGTCGTCGAACAGTGGCGTGGCGCCCAGGCACGGGTCGGGCAGGTTCATCACCCGCTCCCAGTCCGGCACCAGTTCGCTGACGCCGGCCGGGTCCATTTCGTTGAGCAGATCGGCGGCGCGCGCATCCAGACGGGCCAGTTCGACGGCGACGCCTTGCAGCACTTCCTCAAGCTCGGGCACCCGCTCCGGATCCCATGCCGGGCCACTGGGCAGCAAGGCGCGCAACTGCGCCTGGTATTGCGCGGCGGTTCTTATGCCCCCCATACGCAGCCTCCGAAGGTGAGCAGTTCGCTCTGCCCGGCCGGCACGTCAGCGGCCGGAGCAGTGAGCGTGTGATCGTATTCGCCGCCGGCGCTGCTGATCGCTTCGCGGATATGGCTGATCAGCAGCGGCACACCGAGATCGGCCTCGCGGTTGTGCAGATCGCGCAACTGCGCTTCAACGGCGGCGCGCACGGCGGTGGTGTCCGGATTGACGCTCTTGAAGCGATACACTACCGGCACCTGAACCGGTCGCTGCACGTGCACTTCCGCGGTCACCGGACGCAGCGGTTCGATGTACTCCTGAACCTCCGCCAACTGCTCATCGTTCGGCACCGGTTGCGGGTCTTCATCACGCATGATGAACACCGTCACCGTGCCCGGCCCGAGCAGGCCGCCCCGGCACCACGCCCGCGTCACACCCGGCACTTCCAGCGCCCAGGTTTCGTAGTCGCTGGCCGCGCCACCATGGGAAATCACGCGGTAGGAACGGATGACCCGCGAGCGCAGCGATTCGAGGCTTTCCCGCGCCACACCGCCGCTGAGTCCCGGCGCCAGCACCACGAAGCTGTTGCCGACAATCCCGGCAATCGGCTGCACCTGGGTCAGCGTCAAACCCGCATCAGCGTTGCCCAGACTGCCGGCCTCCAGCGCCGCAATCGTGGTGCTGTTGCTGCCATTGACCGTGGTGCGCGCCGTGGTGACTTTGTAGGTGCGGCCATCGTTCGCTTGCAGCAGAGTGTCGACGTCGAGCACGGCGCCGGGAGTGGCGGTAAAACTGACGCTGCCGGTAGCCACCTGCGCGGCTTTGCGCGGCTGATTCAGGCGCAGCGCGGCGATGCGTTCCAGGGTTGACTCATCGGCTTTGTCGGGCAGGATCTGCTCGGCAATCCAGTCGAGATAACCGTACAAGCCATAAGCGGCGCCGCCGAGGGTGCGGGCGAGCACTTGCGCATCGGACTGGCGCAGCGAATCGCCAGCCAGGTCGCTTTGGGTGCGCTTGATCAGCACCGGCAGCGAAGGGGTTTCAAACGGCATAGATCACCTGCCAACTGTTATCGGGGTTGATGTCCAGACGTTCGCCGTCGGCCAGCGTGAGGACCGTGCGCAGGTTCAGGCGCTGGGCATCGAGGCGTTCGCTGATGATGTCGATGGCGCTGCAGTGGCCGTCGTCGAGCAGCCATTGCAGGGCTTCGCGGGCATAGAACTCGGCGTCCATCTGCGTCTGCCGGGTCAGCTTGACCCGGCGCAGCAGCCACAGCCGCGAGCCGATGCGATCGTCGGCAACCGTGGGAAAACTGTCGCCCCACCAGCCGAAGCGTTCTTCGTCATCGAGGGTGTCGTCATCAGCGGCGCGACGCCAGGTGAACAGACTGATGAGCACGGCGCGGGTCAGTGCGGCGTGGAGGTTCTGGCTGATGAACATCACTGGCCTCCTGCCGGCGCGCCGGTCTGACCGTTGCCGGCCTGCACGCCAACATGCACGTGTTTGATCTGGCTGATGCCGCCAGCCAGTTGATCACCGGTGGAAACGATCTTGCCGGTCTGGTTTATCACCGGCGTGTCGAAGTTCACCGCGCTGCTGGCGCGGATGTTCAGCGTGGCGGTTTCGATGTCGATGATCCGCCCGCGCTTGAAATGAATTTTGTCGCCCTCGTCGGTGTAGATCGCCACTTCACCGGCAGCGAGCGCTTGCAGGCGATAGCGACGGTCGGCGATGACCAGGGCGATGGCGTGGGAACGGTCGCCGCCGATGAAGGTGACGACCCCTTCAGCGCCAGCCAACGGATGGCTGGTGAAACCGTAGGGTTCGAAGTGTTCGAGGTCGTCGTTGACTTCACCGGCGGTGAGGCGCATTTGCAGCGATTGCAGCTTGGTTGCCGAATTGGCGAGCACGACAGTGCCGCGCGCCAGCAGGCGTGTCAGTAGGCTCATGGGGTGTCCTTGAAAAGAGTCGCCCGAATGGGATCAGTGTGGGAGCGAGCCTGCTCGCGAACGCGGCGGGTCAGGCGCTGTGATGTTGAGGCTGGCGACGCTTTCGCGAGCAGGCTCGCTCCCACAGGGTTCGGGGTCAGGCTCAGGTTTTTTTCGGGGGCGTCGGATCAGGATCAAAGGTATGCGGCGGGGCAACTTGCAGCGTGGTCACCGAACCTTGCGCCGACAACGAATAAGTGACCTTGGAAATCAGCATGTCACCATCGAAATCGAGCACCGGATCCTTGACCTTCACTAGCGTGTTATGGCGCCACAAATCGCCATTGCTCTGCCGCCAGCCCTGCACCTGATAGGTGGTGGTCTGCGCACGGCCCATGCGAGTCGCGCTTTCCCATTGGGCACGCTGCTGCGCCAACTCAAAGGTCAGTTGCGTGCCTTCGTTGATCACCGTGGTGCGCCGCCGTTTGAAACTCAGGTCGGCCGCCGTCGACTCGACTTCGCTGACCGCCGCGCCGCTTTTCGCATCCGAGCCTTTCTGCTGGCCGATCACCCGATACTCGGAGAACACCTGGCTGAAATCCATTGGCGCACTGGCCGACAGGATGTTCTTGCCCAGCTCCAGCGCATCGCTGGCGCGTCCGCCGCTGCCGGGTTTGGCCAGCACCAACTGGCCCAGCTCGTTGTCGGTGGAAAACACCCGCAGCAGCGACAGCAATCGGTCGATCGACTGGAATGCCGTTTCACCCGGCACGATGGTGTGTTTGGTCAGGCGTGTGGTGTCGCTGATTTCATTGACGACCCACAGTCCATATTCGCTCGCCAGATCGCGGACGATAGTCAGCAAGGGTTGTTGCTGCCATTGGCTGGGCAGGTTACGGGCGGCGCAATCGACCAGATCCTGGGTTTTCGAACTGCCTTCGATGGTCAGGCTGATCTGCCGCCCGTCATAGCGGATCGGTGCCTTGAACACGTAACCGGTGAGCACCAGATCCTTGCCGATTTTCACCTCGCAGGGGTCGCCGGGTTTAATCGGTTTGCTCACCGCCTGCCCCGGCCATTGCCAGGTAATGTCGAGCTTGAAGGTGCGGAACTGACGCTCGAGATCGGCGGTGATTTCGACGCTTTTCCAGCCGCCGTATTCCATGCCGTTAACCGTCAGTGTGACGTGGTTATCCAACTCGTCCATGGTTCACTCCCTGGAGACTTTCACATCGCTTTGCGGGAGGTACAACGGATTGGTCACGCCGTTGCGCTGCACGACTTCGGTGACTCGCGTGGCGTCGCCAAACTGTTTGTACGCTATGACCAGTGCCGGAAGGCTTTCCTGAAAGGATTTGCTGACCAGTCGCACGCCCGAGGATGCCACGGCCTTGAGGTGCGCAACCAAGGCATCCTGCACGTCACTGATGGCTTGATAGTGATCAGGATCGGCCTTGTTTTTCGCCCCTTGCAGCGCCTCCACCAAATCCTTTTGCAGCGCCTGCAAATCATCCGTGGCCGGGACTTCCCGGCGGGTGACTTGCTGATGGGCCTGCTGAGCAACGGTGGGCGTCGACGGCAGTTGCAGCGCTCGGGTGGCCACTGGCATCGATGCGACCCACTGCGCCACTTTGACGATCAGCGTGTCCTGCACCAGATCGGCCATCGCCTGCGCTGCGGCATTGGTGTCCTTGCCGGTGGTGATCTTCGGCGCATCAGCCTTGCGAATCGCTTCGAGTTGCTGCGACACGTCGGCGATCACGCCACGGTAGCCTTCCTTGGCGAACGCTTTCAGTTCCTGGATATCGCCGAGCAAACCCTTGAATTCTGCCGCCACTTCCTTGGGCAGCTCCTTCACGGCCTTGACCAGTTCAGTGATCTGGCGGTACTGCTCGATCAAAGGTTTCAATTGCTCCTTGATCACTTCATAGACGCCGGTAAGGCTGTTGCGCAGGTTGGTGATGCCGATCCGCGCGGCCTTGATCAGCGTCATCGCTTGTTCGAAACGCGCCACCGCCGAACCCAGCAGCCCGTCGGCCTTGGCCAGCAGCACTTTCTGCGTGCTGACCGTAGCGGTCGGAAACGGCAGGGGTTGGTCGGGATAGAACTTCAATGCAAACGTCACCAGCCCACCGTCCTGGCGGGTGTGGGTCATGTCGCATTCGCCGACCTTGACTTGCAGGCGTCCAAGCCACGGATGCACCAGCTCGCCACGCCCCTGCTCCAGCGCCTTGAGCAGCTTGTCGCGCTGCTCAAGGCAATCGGGGCCGATGATGAACGCGGTCAGATCGTGAGTCTTGGCCTGCTGGCCGAGGTCCTCGAAAAACGGCAGGTCGCGTTGCGGGTACTCATGCAACTGTCCTTTGCGCCCGACCGGGGTTTTCGCCTGGTCGATCCAGAAACCGACACCGCGAAAGGATGCCGGCAATAAACGGTCACGCCAGTTCATTGGGAACCTCCCATCGACAGCGAGCGATAGCCGATGCGTGAAGACACGGCCAGGCCCGGTTGATTGGTTTGCGGTTGTTCGGTGCGCAGGCCGGCCGGCGCATTTTCGAAGCGCACGGTCAGGCCGCCTTCGAGTTGCGTACGGTTGTTGGCGGCACTTTGCTGGATCAGCGCGCTGGAGGTTTGTGGCAACGAACCGCTTTGCAGTGCGCCGTTGCCAGCAGGCGCCGGACTGGCAGCGAAGAACGCCGGTGCCAGTTCGCCTTTGCCTTCGGCATTGGTCTCGCGTTGCGCTTGGGTCAGCGTTTCGACCTTGCCGGTGACCTTGGCGATCAGTCCGGCGAAGCCACCCTCGAACAACTCCTTGATCGGCGCAATGACGGTTTGCAGCTTTTGCCACAACTCGCCGAACCACTCAGTGATCGGCCCCCAACTCTCGATGATCTGATCCAGAGGTTTCCATTCGAACAGACTGTGCAGAAAATCCACGACCGGCGCGGAAAGCGCCAACACGACGCCCCAGATCGCCGAAAAGACCTCACCGATCGGCTGCCAATACTGAGCAATCTGCTCCAGCGGCGACCACTCGAACAGGCTGGTGAAAAAGCCTCTGACCCGCTGCACAGAAGTTTGCAGCGCCATCCAGATCGGTTCGAAAAACCCGACAACCCCACCCCAGGCGCTGGTGAGCATTTGCATCGGGAAAAAATCGAACAGTGCCCGCAAAGTATCCCGGGTGCTTTGCACAGCCGATTGCAGCGTCGTCAATATCGGCTGGAAATACGCAACAATGCCTCCCCAGGCGCTGGTGATCATCTGCATTGGCGAGAAGTCGAACAGCGACACGAGGAATTCTTTAGCCGGTAGCGCGACTTCTCGCAGGCCGCTGAACATCGGTTCGAAGAACGCGACAACACCACCCCACGCATCGGTAAGCATCTGCATCGGCGAGAAATCGAACAGGTTTCTAAGAAATGCCATCACCGGCACACTCAAGGCCTTGAGCAATTCCCAGATCGCCGAGAACAGGCCGGTCAGCGGCCCCCAGTTTTCAATGATCATCCCCGCAGGCGACCACAAGAAAACCGACTTGAAGAAGTCGATCGCTGGCGCCGTCACGGCCATCACCTTGTCCCAGACTCCGGAGAAAAATCCCGTGACCGGTTCCCACAGCGCAGCCAGTGCCGCCAGCGGTCGCCAGTCGAGTACCGAGCGCAACGTCGCCATCGCACTCGCCCCGATGTTTTTCACGCCCTCCCACATCCCTGTGAAGAACGCGCTGATCGGCGTCCAGTTGGCCACGATCAAACCGGCCGCCACGGCAATGCCCATGGCGATCAGCATGATCGGGTTGGTCTTGAGCACCATGTTCATGACGTCCATCACCTGAGTCATACCGGTGACGGCGGTTTGCATGGCGGAGAAGGCAATCGCCCCCGCCGCCAGGCCTTCAACCAGTTTCGGGTTGTCGGCGAGCAGGCTGCCGACCTGCGTCAGCATCGGCTCCAGTCCGACCACCAAGGCCCCCACCGCCGGCACCAGCGCGGCGTCCACCGCCGCCGAAACCTTCTGCATCGACGCACTGAACACGTTCATGTTCTGCGTCGCTGCTGTCGGCGCGGCGGGCAGATCTACGGTTTTCGCCGTGTCGCTGACTTCGCTCAATTTGCCCTGGAACGCTGCGGCCGATTTGATGCCGTCTACAAACGGCGTGATCACGCTGCCGCCGTTGAACAGACCACTGATGTCCAGTTTGCCGAGGCCGGTCTGCTCGAGATTGTTTTTAAAACTCTCAACCTTCATGCGCAGGGCGCCCAGTTTGGGCGAGAGTTCATCGATGCCGGTGATCAGCACCGGTTTCGGGGTTTTCTTCTCTTCGTCTGCCATCACTGCACCTGCTGCATCGCATTGATCCGTTGCGCGTGCTCCAGCGATTCGCGGAGCACATCCAGTGGCCTGGCCATCATCTGTTCGGGATCAACCTTCCAGAACCAGGCCAGGTCATAGGCGACGGCGATCAGGTCGGTGATGGCGCCGACGCCGCACTCATGAAAAAACTCGCAACGGCCCAGCTCAGCGCGTTGAGGTCAGCCAGATCCAACTGGTTGACCGACGACGGCGGGATGCCCGCGCACACAGCGATGTATTTGGCCGCCACGTCCATGTCGAGGCTGACTTCTTCGCTCTTGTCGATCTTGTACGGCAGCGCCTTGATCGCTCGCACTTCCTGCACCGTCGGGCGGCGCAGAACGAGTTCGGTCAGAGGCTCGCCGTGGGCTTCGATCGCTACCTGAAGCTTCACGGCGCCGCTCATTGCCAGGTCCCCTTGATGCCTTCGAACTTCAGTTCGATGGTGGCGTCGTCGCCCTTGGAAACTGGCTCCTCGACCAGATAGGCGCCGGCCAGCACGTAGACTTTGCCGTTGCTGAATTCGCAGGTGACGGTGATATCAGTGCCTTCGATCAGCTTCTTCAGCGGGAAGTCGGCGGTGTGCAGCGCGGTCACTTTGAACGACGGTGCGATGTCGGTTTCCTTGTAGAAACCGGGCACGACGGTTTCACGTTTGACGGCCATCAGCGGGGCTTCGCAGCCGCCATTGATGGTCAGTTGTGCGCCGTCGACCTTGACGTAGCAGGTGCCTGCAATCAGTTGACCCATGGTGTTTCTCCCTTCAAATAAAAAGCCCACGCGAGGTGGGCTGAATGCTTAGCGCCGACTGCGCGGATCAGGCCGCGTCGTCGTACTGCAGACGGAACTGGTTGAGCAGTGCGAACACGCGCAGGCCGTTGATGTAATCCGGCGGGAACAGCACGTTCACGCGGCTCGGGTCCTGCACGTCGCGCTCGACGATCAGGTGTTCGGCGAACAGCTCGGCGTTCTCCACATGGCCTTCCAGCTCTAGCTTGGCGTACTGCGCAATCAGCTCGCCGCGAATGGTCGCAGGCGTGACGATCGGCTGACCGGCGCCGAAACGGGTACCGTCGGAGGCCAGTTTGTGGCGTCCGTATTTGCTGGTGATCACGCTTTGCAGACGACGCACGATGAACGCCGACTGGTGCATGGTTTCGCTGTCCAGATAGGAGTTGTCGGCCTGGCCGTAGGCGTTCTTCTGGTAGGTGGTGATCGAACGCTGGATGCGCACGTAACCGCCTTCGTAGTACGCAGTAGCGATGCCGTAGTTGAGCAGCGACTGACGCTCGGTCAGGGTGAAGCGCTCGCTGGCCGGCGCCGGGTCAACACCCGGCAGGCTGCCGCTTTGCGTCGGACGGCTGGCATCGGCGGAGATGAACACCGCCGTGCGCGCAGCCAGTGCCGCCGCTTGTACCCAGAACGGTTGCGGTACGCCCGGCTCCAGCGCCTGGATGGTCATGTGCTGATCGTTGCGCGCCTGGCCGGCAGCGACCAGCGTACCGACCGTGCCGCGTTTGGCGCTGTAGACGTGACCGAACAATTGCTTGGCCCACGACCAGCGCCCGGTGCTGTCATCCATCACCGCTTGCCAGGTGTTGAGGGTGGCCAGGTCGGACCACGGCAAGGCGATGAATTCGAATGGCTCATCGCCTAGAGCCGCGACGGCGGCGATCTGATCCGGCACACCGGCGCCGCCGGTCATGGCGGTGATTGCGCTGGTCAGACCGGCCGGAGTTTCTTCGCCGTTGCTCTTGCCCAGGCGATTGAATTGCAGGCTGATGTCATTGCCGCTGTCGCCGGTCCATTTGGCGGTCAGGGTGACCACGCCTTCGGCAGTGGCTGCGCTGACTGGCAGGTCGGCAGTGGCGTTGATTTTCTGCGCCAGTGCCGTGGCCGCTTGAGCGGCGGTGGCGCCATTGACCACGGTGGCCTGCACGCGCACGCCGCCGACATATAGATTGAGCATGCCCGCTTGAGTCGCGGTACCGGTCAGGGTCAACACACCCTTGGCGATGGCGCCTTCGGTGTTGTGCAGCGGCAGGCACCAGATCTCGCCGATCGGGTCAGCCTTGCGGAAGGTCTCGTACATCGAAGCGAGCATCGAGCCCTGGCCGCCGATGCTTTTCGCCAGCGCCACGCTGGAAACCAGCACCAGTTTGCCGACCTCAGTCGGGGCAATATTGTCGTTGACCTGCGCGACGATCAAACGGCGCATGGCCGAGGTCGCGCTGTTGGCGGCCGAGTTGTCCATTTCGGCATAGAACAGCGGCACACGAATGTCCGCCGGGATGTTGCTGAATCCGATCGCCATTATTTGGCTCCCTGTGGTTTAGCCGCTTTTGCGGTTTTGAGTGTGATATCGCCGTCGGCCAGACGCCGGCGCCACCAGGCGCTGTCCAGCACTTCACGGCCTGCGGCCGGCAGCAAGTCGCCGGCCTCCGGGTCAGGTACGACACGGCCAGCGGCCGGCACTACGGTGATGCGGTTGCTCATGGGGTTACGTCTCCAGAGAAAGTCATTTCCACCCGGCCATCCGGACCCGGGCGTTGCAGATTGGGGTCGGCCGGATCGATCGCATCGACCCGCACCGTCATCCCGGTAAAGGACGACAAAGCGTCCAGTTCGCGCTCGTGCCAACTCTCCGCAGGCTGACTTGGCAGATTGCGGCCGAGCTGGAACTCGGCATAAAAACGCAGCCGATAGAAGGCGCGGCTGCTGTTGATCGAGACCATCTCGCCGCCGTCGTAGACGATGGCGCTGTAGTCGGAATCGGGTTTGAACCCCACCAGCGCGCGCCACAGTTCGGCGCGCAGGTCGTGCAACCCATCCAGCGCTTTTGTCGCGTCGGTAGCGTCAAGGGCCAGGACGATTTCAAAGCGGTCGCGGATTGGTTGGGTGGTGAGGTTTTGTGTGTTGCTGTTGCTGGCCAGATCGGCGATTGCCAGCACGTGGGCCGAAGGTGTTGGCAGATCCGGGTTGCCTTGCAGCAACGCCAGATCGACACCCACCGAAATGTGATTGGCAAGCCCAGGGCATTGCCCACGCAGTTGCGTGAGGATCGGGGTGATCTTCATGGGGGTGTTCCGAAGTAAGAGAAATTACAGTGAACGCCGCAGTCCCTGTGGGAGCGAGCCTGCTCGCGAATGCGGTCGATCAGTCACATCGATGCTGAAGCTGACGTCCCTTTCGCGAGCAGGCTCGCTCCCACAGGAATAAGCACTCGGTTCAGGATTACTGTTCCGCCTTCGGGTCCAGGCACGACGCATCAATCAGGCAGCGATAGCTGTTCTCGCGACTGCCGCTGGCGGTGACCTTGTCGATCGACCAGCGTCCGCGCATGAAGTCCGGCCAGCTCTCATCGAGCAATACCAGCCCTTCGGCCGCGAGCCGTGGATCCCCCGGGCAAGTGATTTTCACTTTGTATTTCTGCCGCAACATCTTGCGTACTTCGCCCTCGCCAACTGCGATGGCATCCGCTTCGCTGGGCTGCTTCTGGCGCACCGTCTTGAACGGCGCTACGCCAGTCTCGATCCAACGCAACACCCCGGCCGCCGCATCCCAGAAACAGGTCTTGCAGCCCTTGACCTGCTCGCGGGCCGATTCTTCCAGCGTGGCGCTGATGAATGCGTGATCGCCGGGACGATTGTTGTGGGTAACCGACAGCGTCACGTCCGGCAGAATCTGCCCCGACAACGACTTGGTCTGCCCGGGCCGCGCAAGCACATAGACATCGCCGTAAGGCTTGGCGACGACGTTGTATTTTTTCGCCAGACGCGTGACAAACCCCATGTCGGTCTCGTTGGACTGGTCGATGTGCTCGATGCGTATCAACGAAATCTCAGGCGCGACCCGTGGCGAAAATCCGTGCAGCTCCACCAGCTTGCGAAATAAACCACCCAGCGTCGTTGGCCCATGACTGGCGGTGCGGCGCTGCTTGAAGCCGGTTTCATCATCCTTGCTGAATGGCGCCGCAGTGGCCACCAGGGTGAGGCGAAACGGAAACAGTGTCGGCGTCAGACGCGTCACTTTGAACAGGCCTTTATCGACCATTGCGGTTTCTCGATAACCGACTTGCAGGCCAATCTTGCCGCCCAGATTCGGCAACCCCTCAAGCCCCTCCAGATCGATAGTCAACGTCAGTTGATCGGACTCGAAACCGGCGGCGTCGATGTGCTCCCAACTGATCAGGCGCTGATTGAGCAGGGCCGCGTTGGCCCCGTAGATATTCACTGCCGGCGTAAATCCCAGTGCCATTCAACCTCCTTAATCCCACGCCGTCGCTGCTTTGACCACGGCGGGTTTCACATCCAGTTCCGGTAGCACGATCCAGACGCCGGCGGGCAGAATCGGCCCGTGTTCGGCCAGGGTCGGGTTGAGCTTCCACAGCACTTCTTCGGCAGCGTCATCACTGCGCCCGGTTTCGCGGTAGAGCAGCAGATTCACCGAATCACCGGCCACACTTCGTGCTTTACGCATTGTTGAACTCCGCTAGTTCGATGACCCAATCGACTACCATCGCCGTACCGTCATCGATGATCTGGGTCTGGGTTTCCTGAACGCTGCTGATCCGCCACAGGCCCCAGTTTCGACCAATCCCGTCGATCAACGGCAGCGGGATACGCAGCGCCTGCAAAGCTCGCAATTCATCGAGCCGATCCATGGCTACGGCGTACATCGACTTGCCGGTAATGGTCAGGGTTTCCGGTTTCTGTCCGGTCTGGCTGGACTTGGGTTTGCTGGTGAGGATCTGTATCTCGGTCCAGCCGCCGTCAGACTTGCGCAGCAACTGGTGGTACGCAAAGTTGCGCGACAGGCCGAAGATGAAACTGCCCAATGCCATTTGCTGTTTCATCAGGCGACTCCATCGGTCAGGGCCGCGTCGCGGCGGGTGGCAAGGGGGTTGTTGGTGAGCAGCGGGGTCATTTGCATGAACTGGTTTTGCAGATGCTGCGCGACCAACATACCGATCTTGTCCGAGCTGCCGGGGTCGCTGCAGTAGACCTGGACCGAAGGTGCGTAGGTCACGTGCTGGTCAGACGCATGGGCGCTCGCCAGATCCTTGCTCACTTGGGCGGGCGCAGAAAGCGTGTCAGGCGCGGTGATAGCAAGTCTTTCACTCAAAGCAGTTTGCGCGTTTCTGCTCGATGCCGGAATCGCCTGCGAAATAGCCTCCAGAGAAACCGTCGATGGCCCGAGGTGCGGCGTATCGACCAATGATGCTCGTTCGCCAATTGCCATTTCCGCACCGGCCGCAGGAGCCAGACTGGCAATCCCTGTCACCGGCTTGTCCGCTGCGAGCCTCGATGCAGAATCTGCTGTTGACGAAAGATCGGGGGGATTCGCCAGGGCGCTACCAGGTATCCGTTTGCGCAACCGGTCTTTCGCCTCATCGACACCGGCGTCCAACACAAGATCGAATAGCTTTTTCAGGGCTGAACCCAAAACAATGACCCCCGCCGTGATCGTCGGATGGTCCTCAGCGAATTCACTCATCCTGTCGATGCCGGCACCGGCAACGCTCAGCACTTCAGGAGAGGGCGCCACCGCCTGGGCGCTGGCGATAGCCAAGCGCTCGTTTCGAGCAGTCTGAGCATTCCACTGTCCTTGCGGGGAATTGGAGCGTGCCAGTGCAGACTGGCGCACCGAACTCCGCTCACCGATCACCGAAGTCGCGTACTGACTTTTGTCCTTTACTTGCGAAAAGGCCTCGTTGACATCGCCCGGATTCTGCGCCAACAACTGCACCGCATTGGCGCTGTCAGCAAACAGGCTTCGCGCCAGCGTGGCGCGTTGTTCGACAGGTTTTGCGTGCAGCGCGGCAAGCACCGAGAGCAGCGCACCCTGGGCATTCTGCTTGTCGGGGTCATGCATTGCAGCGGTCACGGCAGCAGGATCAAGTCCCAACTGCTTCCAGGCGCCACGTTCTGCGGCGGAGACGCTGTCACCTTTGCCCAAGGCAGCTGAAAGGCTTTTCAACGCCTGCCCGGCATCGTCTTTGCCCGTTCCGCTGCGGAGCAAGGCTGCCGACAGCGCTGCGGCCTGCTGGGGCTGCAAGCCTGCTGTGAGCGCCGCCTCGCCTGATTGCTTGAGTACGGCGCCGATGTCGGCGGACTTGACGCCACCCGGCATTTTGCCGAGCAGGTGTGTCGCATCCGCGAGGTCAAACGCCTGATCGCGAGTGAGCTTCATCGAGGTGCGCCACACCGTCATCATCTCGGCGACTTCCATCGCTGGGATTTTGAGTGCCGACGCTACGACCGCAGCGTCGCTGGCGAAGTTGAGCAGCTCAAAAGACTTGTCCGACGCGTTGGTCAGCTCATTGCCAATTCCTGAGTCGGCGGCCAGCGTTGCAACCTTGATCAGTTCGATACCGCTGGTGCCTCCCGCCGCCACCATCGGCTTACTGGCCATGATCAAGCTCGACAGTGCGATTTCGTTGGCCTGCACTGGCGTCAATTGTGCCGCGCTACCCAGATCGGCCGCCGCCGAATAAAAGTCAATCGCCGGCCTCACACTTTCTGGTGCCTTGGTCCGCTCGGCGGCCTCATCCGGCGCTGCCGACGCGCTGGTGGCTTCACCGTTCGCGGTGGAACTCAACGAGAGCATCCGCAAGTTGGACAATGCCAATCGCAATGAATCGATCGCTGTCGTCAACGCATCGATCCTGATACTTGCGGTGACGAGCGCCTGACTCAGCTGGGGATATTGATCGCCGATGATCGGTCCGGGGCCGGGGTTTGCCGCAGCCATGTTCAAGCGGATATCACCGGTTGCTGCGCCCCCCCGCTCATCGGCATTCATTGGCGCAAATTTGCTTTCTGCCATGCCGCTCTACTCCTGTTTCACGCCAAGGCGAGTGATCGCTATGTCGTAGCGGCGCAACGCCTTTTCGGCGTCCCATTCCAGAATCTCCGCTTCACTTACCGGGTAAATGAGCGGGACGATATCGAGGATTACTTCGATGTCGCGTTCCGAAAGTAGGCCGCCGGCTGGTTTAAAAAATCGTCGATGCGCACCTGCAATTGCGTCCAGTCGGGGACGGTCAGGTGGGCCAGATCGGGGATCATCAGGCCGGTGCAGTGGGCGGTGATGAATTCGGCGCGTTCCTTGGCCGTCTTCAGTTTCTTCATCACTTTGGTGGCGCGCAGCACGGGCATTTCCAGGCTCAGCGAGTCGACGGTGCGGCCGGTGACGGCGAGCGGTTGCAGCAATTGCACCTGGTCGGGATCGTCGGATTTCTCCGCGTCATCGATCTGGTCAAGAAAGTACGCACTCGGCCGGGTCGACATCTCATGGACGTACTGAGCGATGCTTACGTAGTCCGGACGTTTGAGTTGATCGAGCTCTTTCACCGACAGGCCGGTGGCGAGCAGCGCCAGCTCGAAGAACTGATCGTCTTCGTCATCGCCGGCGCGCTCCAGCGCATCTTTTTGTGCGGCGTAGAACAGCGGTTTGAGCTGGATAGATTCGATCAGCGAGCCATCGTCGCCGGTGATCGGCGACAGCAGTTCGTGTTGGGGGGGCATCCACGGCATGTATGAATTCCTTGGTGATTCGTTTAGATCCACTGTGGGAGCGAGCCTGCTCGCGAAGGCTTTGGCACATTCGACATTGATGTAACTGAACGACCGCTTTCGCGAGCAGGCTCGCTCCCACAGGGTTTTGTGATTTGCCGGTAAACCGGGGTTTACGGCATCAACACCGCACGCCGTGCATCACCGAGGATGTCGACGCCGTTGAGCACGAATTTCTGCGTGCGCACGTCGATGTCGATCACCGGCACGCCGTTTTCCAGGCGGTTGTAGGTGCGGCAGGACAGTTCCAGATTGGTCTTGGGCTTCTCGCCCATTTTCACTGCGGTTTCCTCAAGGGATTTCAACTGGCCGCCGACGGTGTGGTAGGTGAACCAGGTATTGCCGTCCTGATCCTGACCGGCTTCACGCACGTTCAGCAGAATGTCGTCGCCCAGCTTCACGCCCAGCGCCAGCAGAACCTCGGCGCCGAGGCCTTGCAGGGTCAGCTTGGCGCCGAGCGCTTTGCCGCCCTTGGCCATTTCTTCGACGATAAAGCGCCCGCCACGCATCTCTTCCATGTCGAATTCGATTTTCGGCGGGGTGAATTCCTCAACGGTCGCCGACAACGGCAGGCCTTGCAGGGTGGCCGCGATGGCCTGTCTTACGCGGTTGGTAAACATTAGAGAACGTCCTCCAGGAACTGCTCGATGATTTCATCGCGGGCGTTGAGTTGATAAACCATGTGTTCGTTCGGCGCGTAGCGGCCGTAGTCGATGACCACGTACCAGGTGCCGTTCTTGTACTTCTCGACGCTGTTGAGTTCCGGGTGCAGATACACGCTGCCGCCGGGAATGGTTTCATCGGCAACCAGGGTCTGCAGCCAGTCGTTGATGCGCTTGACCTCCTGATCCATGAAGGATTTGGTGAGGTTCTTGGCCATGGCTTTCTGGCCGGCCTTGACCAGCTTGCGGCTGATCGCATCCTCGAGGCCGACGTAGCTGATGAACTTGCCGGTGATCGAGCGGTTACCCAGCAGCGAGAAGCCGCCAAGCACGGTGCGGGCGTAGTAGCTGACGCCGTAACGGTTGAGCAGATCGCCTTCGGTGGACGTATCGAGGATGTTGTACTCGACGACCCGCGAAACGTCTTCGGCGAAAGTCACCTGGTTGCCCGGGCTCTCCCATTGCTTGACCTTGGCCAGCGCGGCAATCGCCAGACTGGAGGGCGACAGGAAGACGTTTTTCTTCGCCGCTTTCGAATACACGGCGGGCATGTTGTGCACCACCAGGCAACGGTCGAAACCGAGTTCGGCCCCGCCGAGTTCCTGGCTGTACAGGACCTGATCGGCCACCGAGACATCCTTGCCGTCCAGCACTACACGGGCCTTGATACGCTTGCCGAACGCGGCGAACTCGCCGGCCACCGCTTTAGTGCCGGTGAAGCCCGGCGCGCCGATGATGGTCAGGTCTTCCGGGACACTGCCCAGCGCCGCCAGACCGAGCTTGCGGCCAGTGGCCGGCTCGACACCGCCGATCACATTGTTGACCGTGTCGGCCGGTGTCGCGCCTGCCTCGACGATGACCACGTAGACCGGCACCTTGACCACTTTGAGGATCTGGTAGACCGCGTGGTACAGCGTGCCCTCTTCCGACCCAGTCGGATCGAGCAGCGCATGGGTGGTGAAGCTGTTGATGCGAAACGGCGCGTTTCGCGGAATCAGCGGATCGGCTTTCGGCGCGGTGCCGACCAGACCGATGACGTTGTCACCCAGGCCACCCATGGCCTCGGGGGATTCGGTGGCATTGACGGTAATGCCGTTGTGCTCGAAGTTCAGAACCTCAGCCATGTTCAGTCAGCCTTCTTGGCAGCGGCCTTTTTGGCCTGGGTGATAGGGGTTTTCGGCTCAAGTCGCCCGGCAAAGTGCAAGGCACTGGCCTCGACATCGAGCAGATCGAGTTCTTGACCAACGCTCGACCAATGCCCACCGCCGGTGGGGAATGGGACGAGCACGGTGTAGGTTTGGCGGGTTGCCATTTTTCGTTTCTCCATAAACGGGAAAGCCCCTCGGGAGGGAGGGGCTTTTTTTGGGGGGGGGGTGTTTTGAAGGGATAAGAAAAAGCGCTTGAGGTCGGGGCGGTTATAGCTCAGGAAGGTTGTTTAACCGGGCTGAGTTTGGCCAGCCTTGATGGATCATCTCCTCAGTACATTCACCAGACTCAACGGCTGCCAACAATACTCGTTCACGATCAAAACAATCTTGAACATGGGTCCGAATCAAAGTCGCCATTGCAATTATCTGGGCAGCCTCCAACTCGGCGAAACCTTCAGAAAACTTCCATGCACACTTGTAAGACGGGTCTAGAATTGCAGCTACCGCAGCACTTGCGACCAATGCCTGACCGTCTCGCGTGGTATCCGCTGTAGAGCCTTGAAATTCCACACCAGATGTTTCCCGGTGGAACCGTTCAACAGCGATTAACTTTGCAAAATCTACTTTGTCTTCAAATGGTATTTTGGTAAGCGCTCCATCGACTAGACACCATTGTCCTGTCATGTCTATCGCGGACTGCAGCCAAAGTTCTTCGCTAATGCGAACCGCTCCCTCGGGTATATCGCAAACACCTCGAATCAGGCGATCTTTAATGTGGCCTGACTCATCAAACGTCATGTATTTGTTAGTCATATTTTTTCCTCAGCAACCAACTGCGAGCCATCGAGTTGAAGTGCCCGAAGAAGACCGAACTGTAAAGCCGTTCTTGTTTAACGCGCCTAACGCAACGAATCCGACTGACCCGGAGCCCGGGGTATAGTCACTAATTGCGATGGCTGATAGCGCGGAATTAGGAAATGTGAGTGGAAAAGGAATTGCTTGATCCGCCGTGCTTGAGACAACTGAGTAAATTCCCCACTGGATAGTGAATCCTCCCAGCCAAGACGGGAATACACAGTAACCGACCCCACTTTTCTGAAATTGAAAGCCCCAGGTCATTTTTTTTGGTGTAACGATAGCGCTGTCATCGGCGCCGGTATTCGTCTGCGCTTGAGTGGCAACTTTCGCTGTCCCTTGATTGGTTTCGGAGGCTTGTTGCGCCAAAGCAGAGAGCGCAGCGATATCAATGGTCCCCTGGTTGACAGGGGCGTTCCAAGCTTTTATGCACCAGATGATCGCGAGATTGCGCGGGCGTGTCTCCGCAGAGGTACGCGCTACTTTTGAAGCATCAAACAACACACCGTGGTAAGCAGCTTTTTGGTTAAGCGGACTCAGGGCTCCGCTCAAATTCGCCAACCCGAACGCGCCACTTGCCGTGTTGATATCAAGATAGCCGTCAAAAGTCCCGGTAATGTTCTGTAACGTATCAGCCTGATAGCTGCCGAGCGCCCGACCTCCATCGACGCCCCGCCCATGATCCCAACCCCGCAAAAACTCCCCGCGCGCCTCTGGCAAACGGAAGTTCCCACCCCCCTCGTCCCCCTTGTTGAACTTGCCGCCCAGATAAGCGCTCAGGTCCGGATACGTCGCACTGCTCTTGACGCTGTTATCCAGCTCCAGAAAACCCGGCGGTGGCGCATCAACCGGAAACGCCACAATCGATCCAACTGGCAACGCGGAAGCCTTGGCGATCAACGCCTCAACTTCAGCCTTGGTGTACGAGTCCTTGATGCCAAACCCTGCCAGCGTTTCCGGATTGGCACCGGCAGTCGCCCGGCCATATTCATCAACCGTCAGACTCTTATAAGTCCCGGCTGCAATCCCGGTGCGCCCCGCGAGCATCTTGAACGTCAGCGCAGTCGTGCCGAGGGTGATCGGCGCATTGGTGGTCAGGTGCCACAGCGAATCTCCATTCGCTACGCCCTCCTCCACCATTACCGTCAGGCCCGGGGTAACCTTGGCGCTGGTGTTGGCATCGGTGGCCCGCACCCAGTCGCCATTGGCAACGATCCACAAGCCGTTGTCCTTGGCCAGCGTCTGGCTCATCAGCAACACACGATCGCCGGCGATCACTGCCACACCATCAATCTGCTGCGCGCTGTTCATCACGACATTGGCAGTCGCCGCAACGCGCACCGACTGCTTGCCATCAAGTTTGCCGAGTTCTTCAGCCAGATAACTCATGACCCACGCACGAGTAGCCTTGACCACCGTGTCATCAATCAACAAGGTCACCAGCGAGGCATTGCTGGTCTCGAAAATCGAGCGGATATAAAACTCTTTACCTGAACCCGACGTCGCTAGCACCGGTTTGAACGACTCCGGGTATTTGACGATAGCGTAGAGAATGCCGGTGTCGGTCCACAGCCCGGTTTCACGCACATACCAGCCGCCGACGTCCGGCGGGATAGTGACTTCGGCGAGCAGCCAGCTCGGGTTTTTCTCGTCCTGGAACAGTGCGTTGAGCGGTCCGCGCCAGACTTCGCGTTTCAGAGCGGTCGCGGTGGCGGCCGGGTTGTAGACCGCGCCGCCGCCGTCGCCGACGGAAATCTGCGTCAACTTGATCGGCACACCCGCAGCCTTGCACGCCGTTTCGTAGGCAATCCCTGCGTTGGTGAGCAGGGTGTAATAGTCAGCCATTCAGGCCCCCTGAGGATAAATAGTGGATGTTTCGACGGTGTACAACGCCGCGACCATGAACGCCTCGCCAGAGGTTTCAAGCCCTTCGATGAACACCGGATAAACCGTGGTCAGTTCGCCGCAAAACGTCGCAGCACCAATGACGTGATTGCCGAATGCGCTCAAACCCACCGACACGGAGAGAACGTCCCTCTCGCTTTTCGCATCGGCCAGACGGCGGTCGAGACGGGCGTCGATTTCTTCGCTGTAGGTTTGGTCGCTGAAGGCACGCACGGAAAAGCTGTACGGCGCGCCGGGCGGTGTCTGTTCGTACCAGGCGCGGATTTCCGGGCGCAGTTGCAAACCCTTGGCGGCGTTTTCCAGCGCCTTGCGTGTGCCGGCCTGGCGCGCGGTGGGCCAGGCCAGTTCGACAGTTACGCGCTTCTCCGCCACCGGCGCATCGGTGCTCCATTCGGCGACGCCGCGATCGGCAGCCAGATACGGCAGGAAGGCCACCGGCGTTTCGCTGGGGTTCATCAGTTCCGGGAACGGCGGCGCGATGCGGTCGAGCAAGGCGTCGAAGCCCAGATCCAGTCCGCGTTCGAGGGCCGAGCTGTTGGCCGGAAGCAAGGTTGGCCGCTGAGTTTTTTCACTCATAGCGTCAGCACCTCGACTTCAACCGCTGTGCAATACGGCGCCTGAAACGCGGTGGTCACGATCGGCGTCAGCGGTTCGAGAATCTGCAGTTGCACGGCGCCGGCGCTGTGCAGCGTGTAGTCGATCCAGCTCGGATCGACCCGGCCTTCGAGGCGATGGCAACTGTCGGCATACGCTTGCAATTGTGCTTGCGCCGCGACCTTGGTCAGGCCCGAGTCGGGGCCGGAATTGATCTTGGCGACGACGCGGATTTTGTAGCGCTGGATCTCGGCAGCCTTGACGGTGACGAGGTCGGTTTCCGGGCGCACGTCTGGACGAGCAAAGTGCTGACGGACGCCCTCGAGCAATGCTTCGGAAGGCGTGCCATCGCCGTCTCGAGAAAGCACGGTGACTTGCACTTCGCCCGGCGCAGTGCGGCGCCCGTTGCCATCCTTGACCTGCGCGGCGAGGCCGTCCGGGTTGAAGGTGTAAGTGACATTCACTACGCCGGCGTCGGTGGATTCGACCTGAACTGTTGGCCGCTCGCCGAGGGTGAACACCTCGCGGCGATACTGCATCCGCGAACCTGCCGCCGGTGCATGAGGTGCCAGGTAATAACGCAGCCGAGCGTCGTCATCACTTTCATAAATCGCCGGTACCGGAGGGAACGCTGCCGGGTCGCCTGGATCGAGCAACTGCCGTTCCAGGCCCATGTCCGCCAGCCGCGCATCGAGATTGCTGCCGGTCGCCCACCACGCCAGCATCTGTTTGATGCGTGCGTTGTATTTGCGCTCATGGGTTTGCAGACGCACGCAGAACGCTTCTAGCGCGAGGGTCAGCAATTCGCTTTCGTTTTCCAGGCTCACCTTGAGTTTCGCGGCGCTGGTCGGCGAGCGAGCACCCACGTATTCGACGACGAAGGCTTTGAACTCGTTGAGTAAGTCTTCGAACGCTTCAACCGTGATCAGCGCGGGTTCGGCCAGTTGATTCTGGCCGGGGATCAGCATGCTCATGTCACCACCTCGAAGGTTTGTTGGCGGTTTTTCCAGGTGCCGGCAAAACGCAGCAGCAGGCCGTCGCCGTGGCGACTGGCAACAATCACTTGCGGCTGAAAATCATCGATACCGTTATGCGGGTTGTAGAACGCTTGCGCGGCGTGGCTCTGTGCCAGAAGCAGAATGTCGTCACCGAGGTTCTGCCCGAGGAGAGTGGGAATCAGCGAACCGTACAAAGGTCGTTTCTGCCGAGTGCCCAGCGGTGTGGTCAGGGCTCGGGTCGCGCGCTGCACGAATTGCAGCCAGTCGTCGACCGTGGCCCCGCTGTCTCTATCGATTCCGATCATGGGAGGCTCTTGAATCAGGGGCTGATGACGCGGCCCTGGTGATCGACCAAGGGGCCGCTGAAGTGCACGCCCAAGGCGTCGATGCTCAGGCCGACGGCGCCCAGTTGCAGGGTGATCAGTTCTGGCGTCATGGCCAGACGTGCAGGGCCGATGCTCAGTTCGAGCGACTCGCGAGACCCGTTGAATTGCGCGGGTCCGTTCAGCCAGTGCAAGGCGTGGCTGGCGTCGTCGTAACCGCTTTCGCTGCCGTCCTGATGCACCCGACGGGTCAGCGTCGGCACAGTCGAGGCCGGGGGGAAACGGTCACTGTTCAAGCCGAACAACGCGACACTCTGCGCACCGCTTTCACCGCTGCCATAGTTGAACAGCAGGCACTGCTCGCCCACCGTCGGGATGCGCGATTCACTTTGCGCACCAGCGCTGGGGTTGAAGAACTTGATCGCTGGGGTGAGCAATCCACCATGGCTGACCTGGCAGGTATTGCTCGCCGCATCAATTGACTGACAGATGCCAATGCGACAGAAACTCTCGGCGCGGCGGTGCAAGTCTTCGATTTCCGCTTCCATTTCCGCCAGACGCTCAATGATCGGGCCGAGTTGCATGCGCAGTAATGCATCGAACATCGGTCAGCCCTCCAGCGCGGTGTACTGGTCTGGATCGTCGATGTTGCTGACTTCCCAGGTGCGAGCGAATTTCGGCATGCCCAGTGGATCGTCGAGCAGGGTCGAGCCGAGGTAGAGCGTCTGCTCGAAGGTCAGGGTCCAGGCTCTATATTGTTGATCAGCACTGATAAGCAACGATGGCAAGCCATCGATATTCATCGGCAGATCGCATTGATCGCCGGGCAATCCCCAGCGGTTGTCGGTGATCAGGTTTTTCAGCACGGCGATCAGATCGCACGCTGCAAATGCACTGGCGGCAAGGGCCGGGATGACTTGCAGAGAGAGCGTCATGACATGAGCAATTCGCCCGTCAGCGGCGCGCACCCCGGGTCCATTGCGGTCGAAGTCGATCAGCACCCAGGCCTGATCGCCCGGTGCAGTGAAATCATCATGGTTGCCGACGGTGAGGTTGAGGCCGGCGGTGTTGCGCAGTGACGTCGCGATGGCTGTAAACAGTTGCGACGGCTGCTGGATCGGTGTGGGCATACATGACCTCCTTTTCAATCGTCCACGCGCAGTCCTGCCGCCAACATGGCGGCACGGAAAAATATTCAGGGTTAAGGGAGGTCGCGCGGCGGCACTTCGCAGACGCCGATACGCTTGGCCGCCCAGCGTTCGTAAAGGCCTATGGCGACATCAGCGCCGGCCATCGCCGTCAGGCAGCCAAAAGCGCCAGCGGCCCAGATCGACATGCCGGCGGCATACAGCAGCATGATTGCCGACACCCCGCAGATCATGCAGGCGCCGGAACGCAGGGCCAGACGCCGCACAAGTGACCAGCCGCGGGCGCCCTCCTTGTCGGCGCGCCACATTTCGCCGGACACCCCGCCAACGACGGCAAGGAGGATGACCAGCCAGATCGGCATGTCCGCCAACGCTTGTTGCTCGTTTGTCATGTCACGCCTCCGTGGGTGATTGATGAGTATGGGTTGGGTTCAAACGGTTTCTCTTGAGGCAGGCATTCCAAAAAGCCCGGCGCTTGCACACCGGGCTTTTCAGTAATGCGCTCCTTCGCCTTCCTTCCAATCCTGTGTTCGAGAAGGAAGCTGACTTTTCGGCGCTACTGGCGCGGTACGAGTCCATTCAGATTGTTTTTCCGACCGCGGTCCCTGCCCGCCGGATAACTGCTTCTGGTGCTTTACGCTGCACACCCGGGTCAGTTGCCAACCCTCTGAACCGTTGAGGCCGGTTCATCGCTGCCTGTTCTTGTGGAACTAAAGAGCTTGTCTTGCCAGCCGCTTTGTCGAGCGGCTTGGTGGCAAGAATATGCATGGATGCATATACAGTCAATGCGTAAATGCATTTATTTATGCATTAAATTTGCGCATATGCATGAAACCCAAGCGGGCCAAGGGGTGGGGAGATTTGTGCAGGCGAAAAAAAACCTGCCGAGGGGCAGGTTTCAGTTGAATCGAAAGGGGCTAGCGGGCGTACATGCCCCACCAGAAGACGTGACCAAGGATAACGATCTGCTCTTCCTGGATTTCCTGGAAGCTGTAGTCCTCATCTGGATGCTCGTCTCGATTGAAGCTGCGCAGACGGATGCCGGTGGGCAGGCGATAGAGTTGCTTCACGCGCAATTGGCCGTTGTGATTGATCGCATACAGATCGCCATCAATGATGTCGCCGATGCCGCACTTGCCGGCGTTGACGCCGACGGTGGCGCCATCACGCAGAACCGGCAACATGCTGTTGCCGCGCACCGTCACGCATTTGGCCTGGTCGAACTGCACGCCGTTGTGGCGCAGGCTGCGCTTGCCGAAGCGCAGGCTTGAGCGCTCGCTCTCTTCGATGACGAATCTTCCTGATCCAGCAGCCAATTCAACCTCACGTAGAAAGGGCACCGACACCTCGTCGTCATCGACGGGGGTATCGTCGTCCCACAGGCTTATGTCCTTGAGTTCCGCATGCACGTCAGCGCGCGTGCCGGCCGCCGTTGGCGCGACATCCGCGCGCCCGCGCAACTGATCGGTGCTGACGTTGAAATATTCAGCGATCTTCGAGATGTGTTTATCCGAAGGATCGACAATCTTCCCGCTGAGAATCCGCGAGAGCGTTGATTGAGGCACGCCGGTGCGACGGTGGAGCTCCGTGGGGGAGATCCCGTGCTGGTCGAGCAGTGCTCTTAAGACGGAGGAAACGTTGCGTTTTTGCATAACGCGCATAGTGCTTGAAGTTTTTCGTGAAGACAAATGCTGATTTGCATAAATCGTGCATAGATCAACTTTTCCCTGCCAATAAATGCTCACCCGACCGCAGCGCCTGCGTCGGGCAGACTGGCCATGGTAACCTTGCGCCCATCGCGGAAAAGCCCGGCCACTGCCCGCGCTTTGCCCTACATCTTTTAACGAGTTGCCCGACAATCCGATGAATAAAGCCGTCTCCGACCTGTCCTCCCACACTCCGATGATGCAGCAATACTGGCGCCTGAAGAATCAGCACCCGGACCAGCTGATGTTCTATCGCATGGGCGATTTCTACGAAATCTTCTACGAAGATGCGAAGAAAGCCGCCAAGTTGCTGGACATCACCCTGACTGCGCGCGGGCAGTCGGCGGGTCAGGCGATTCCGATGTGTGGGATTCCTTACCACGCGGCGGAAGGGTACCTGGCAAAACTGGTCAAGCTCGGCGAGTCGGTGGTGATATGTGAGCAGGTCGGCGACCCGGCCACCAGCAAAGGCCCGGTGGAGCGCCAGGTCGTACGGATCATCACGCCGGGGACGGTCAGTGACGAGGCGCTGCTGGATGAACGCCGCGATAACCTGATCGCAGCGGTGTTGGGCGACGAGCGACTATTCGGTCTGGCGGTGCTGGACATCACCAGCGGGAACTTCACCGTGCTCGAGATCAAAGGCTGGGAAAACCTGCTCGCCGAACTGGAGCGGGTCAACCCGGTGGAATTGCTGATTCCGGATGACTGGCCGAAAGACCTGCCGGCGGAAAAACGCCGTGGCGTACGCCGTCGCGCGCCGTGGGATTTCGAGCGCGATTCGGCGCTGAAAAGTCTCTGCCAGCAGTTTTCCACCCAAGACCTGAAAGGCTTCGGCTGCGAGAACCTGACCCTGGCCATTGGCGCTGCCGGTTGCCTGTTGGCCTACGCCAAGGAAACCCAGCGCACTGCCCTGCCCCATTTGCGTAGCCTGCGTCACGAACGTCTCGATGACACCGTGGTGCTCGACGGCGCCAGCCGGCGCAATCTGGAACTCGACACCAATCTGGCCGGTGGCCGCGACAACACGCTGCAATCGGTGGTCGATCGCTGCCAGACCGCCATGGGCAGCCGTTTACTGACCCGCTGGCTGAACCGGCCGTTGCGCGACCTCACCGTGCTGCTGGCACGCCAGACTTCGATCCGCTGCCTGCTCGACGGCTATCGCTTCGAAAAGCTGCAACCGCAGCTCAAGGAAATCGGCGACATCGAGCGGATTCTGGCGCGTATCGGTCTGCGCAATGCACGACCACGTGACCTTGCGCGTCTGCGTGATGCTCTCGGCGCACTGCCCGAACTGCAAGTGGCGATGACCGATCTGGAAGCGCCGCACCTGCAGCATCTGGCGGCCACCACCAGCACCTATCCGGAACTGGCGGCGCTGCTGGCAAAAGCCATTATCGACAACCCGCCTGCGGTGATCCGCGACGGCGGTGTGCTGAAAACCGGTTACGACAGTGAGCTCGATGAACTGCAATCACTGAGCGAAAACGCCGGCCAGTTCCTCATCGATCTCGAAGCCCGGGAGAAAGTCCGTACTGGTCTGGCCAACCTCAAAGTCGGCTACAACCGTATCCACGGCTACTTCATCGAATTGCCGAGCAAGCAGGCTGAATCGGCGCCGGCCGACTATATCCGCCGGCAGACGCTCAAAGGCGCCGAGCGCTTCATCACGCCCGAGCTGAAAGAATTCGAAGACAAGGCACTGTCCGCCAAGAGTCGCGCGCTGGCCCGGGAAAAAATGCTTTACGAGGCGCTGCTCGAAGACTTGATCAGCCAGCTGCCACCGCTGCAGGACACCGCCGGCGCATTGGCCGAACTGGATGTGCTGAGCAACCTTGCCGAGCGTGCGCTGAATCTCGACCTCAATTGCCCGCGTTTCGTCAGCGAGCCGTGCATGCGCATCACCCAGGGTCGTCACCCTGTGGTTGAGCAAGTGCTGACCACGCCGTTCGTGGCCAACGATCTGAGCCTGGACGACAATACGCGCATGCTGGTCATCACCGGCCCGAACATGGGCGGTAAATCCACTTACATGCGGCAAACCGCGTTGATCGTGTTGCTAGCGCATATTGGCAGTTTCGTGCCGGCCGCCAGTTGCGAGCTGTCGCTGGTCGACCGCATCTTCACCCGTATCGGCTCAAGCGATGATCTGGCCGGCGGTCGCTCGACCTTCATGGTCGAGATGAGCGAAACCGCCAACATCCTGCATAACGCGACCGAGCGCAGTCTGGTCCTGATGGACGAAGTCGGGCGCGGTACCAGCACCTTTGACGGTCTGTCGCTGGCGTGGGCGGCGGCCGAGCGCTTGGCCCATTTGCGCGCCTACACCCTGTTTGCTACGCACTATTTTGAGCTGACCGTGCTGCCGGAAGCCGAACCTCTTGTCGCTAACGTGCATCTCAATGCCACCGAGCACAACGAACGGATCGTGTTCCTGCACCATGTTCTGCCTGGGCCTGCCAGTCAGAGCTATGGCTTGGCAGTCGCACAACTGGCCGGCGTGCCGAGCGAGGTGATTCTGCGAGCGCGCGAGCATCTGAGTCGCCTGGAAGACACTGCCCTGCCCCACGAGGCGCCGAAACCGGCGGCCAAGGGCAAGCCGTCGACACCGCAGCAAAGCGACATGTTCGCCTCACTGCCACATCCGGTGCTGGACGAATTGGCGAAAGTGGATCTGGACGACATGACGCCACGTCGAGCGCTGGAAATGCTCTATGCACTGAAGAACCGGATATAAGCACTGAAGAAGCGGATATAACGCAATTCGCTTCAAGCTGTTAGAATCTCGCGCGGTTCGGGATGCTGCTGGCTCATAGCCTGGTCAGCAGGTATCGCTCCCGAACCTGGCGACCCCAACCGTGAAGGGGCAACGCTGCCGCCGCCTGAGGAGAAAATTAGAAATGACCTTCGTCGTCACCGACAACTGCATCAAGTGCAAGTACACCGACTGCGTAGAAGTCTGTCCGGTGGACTGCTTTTACGAAGGCCCGAACTT
Source organism: Pseudomonas sp. FP1762 (assembly GCF_030687105.1). Taxonomy (NCBI): domain Bacteria; kingdom Pseudomonadati; phylum Pseudomonadota; class Gammaproteobacteria; order Pseudomonadales; family Pseudomonadaceae; genus Pseudomonas; species Pseudomonas sp. FP1762. The sequence continues at coordinate 1,275,310 of NZ_CP117458.1, read as the reverse complement.
CCTGGTGATTCACCCGGACGAGTGCATCGACTGCGCGCTGTGTGAACCAGAATGCCCGGCTGTGGCGATCTTCTCGGAAGACGAGATCCCAAGCGGCATGGAAAACTTCATCGAGCTCAATGCCGAGCTGGCGGATATCTGGCCGAACATCACCGAGAAAAAAGAATCGCTGCCGGATGCCGAAGAGTGGGATGGCCAGCCGAACAAGATCAAACACCTCGAACGCTGATCTACCCCGCGCTCGACTGAAAGGCCCCTTGCGGGCCTTTTTGCTTTTGCAGATTCTGCTTTTCTGCAGACGAAAAAAGGGGCGGTATGACCCGCCCACATTTTTTCCCTATTCCCTGTAGTCCTTTTCATCGTCCTGATGAATCGCCTCCTGCGATGTCCGTTCCCCTCTTCCGTGAAGGGCGTGTCTGTCCGTCGACACAGTTGAGATATTAGAGAGTTTCTGGAGACGAGCAATTGGCCCACGGCGTACGCGCGCTCTGTCACAAGGACATAACATTTACGAAATAATTAACAAAATCAAAAGGTTGCTCACTGAGAGTGAGCGCGATCGCCTTCCACCGAAGTGTAAAAATAACGAACACTTACGACACAGTAAGCAAAGGCTTACAGCGCGAGACTACAAATTCAGAAATTGACGACCGCTTGTCTGGTGGCTGCCGAAAGCCCGATTTGCTGCACGCGAAAAACAAAAAAGCCCCGACTGATCGAATCAGCCGGGGCTTTTGCGGGCGGAGGAGAAGGCGCTTATTGAAACAGCGACTCGCTCGACAGGCCGTTCTTTTCAAGGATCTCGCGAAGGCGCTTGAGCCCTTCCACCTGAATCTGCCGTACCCGCTCGCGGGTCAGGCCGATCTCCAGGCCGACATCTTCCAGCGTGCTGCTTTCGTGACCACGCAGGCCGAAGCGGCGAATCACCACCTCGCGCTGCTTGTCGGTCAGCTCTGACAGCCATTGATCGATGCTCTGCGACAGATCATCGTCCTGCAGCAGTTCGCACGGATCGGTCGGACGATCGTCAGTGAGTGTGTCCAGCAGGGTTTTATCCGAATCCGGACCCAGCGAGACGTCGACCGAAGAAACCCTTTCGTTGAGGCCGAGCATGCGCTTGACCTCCCCCACCGGTTTTTCCAGCAGGTTGGCGATTTCTTCGGGTGAAGGTTCGTGGTCGAGTTTTTGCGTCAGCTCCCGTGCGGCCCGCAGGTACACGTTGAGCTCCTTGACCACGTGAATCGGCAGCCGGATGGTCCGGGTCTGATTCATGATCGCGCGCTCGATGGTCTGACGGATCCACCAGGTTGCGTAGGTCGAGAAGCGGAAGCCGCGCTCGGGATCGAACTTTTCCACCGCGCGGATCAGGCCGAGGTTGCCCTCTTCGATCAGATCCAGCAGCGACAGCCCCCGATTGACGTAACGCCGGGCGATCTTGACGACCAGCCGCAGGTTACTTTCGATCATGCGCTTGCGCCCGGCAGGATCGCCACTTTGCGACAAGCGCGCAAAATGAACTTCTTCTTCCGGGGAGAGCAGAGGGGAAAAGCCGATTTCGTTGAGATACAGCTGCGTGGCATCAAGTGCCCGAGTGTAGTCGATGTATTTATGTTGTTTGAGTGTGGCGGAGTGTCTGGATTTGGAACGAACGGAAGGTGGAGCAGCCCCTTCATCATTCAACATCGAATCCGAATCGATGCCGGTCTCCATAAGGAGAACCTCATCGTCGATGTCAAACTCCGGCACTTCTTTACTGAGAGCCATTGTTATAGTCCTTTGGTGAGTTCGACCCCAAGCTCAAGCGACGCCTTTATCCTTGGCAACGCTGGAGCCTGTCCCCTCTACGCGACGGAACAGGCTGGCCTTCAAATCAACGTCTTGGCAGGAACTGCAGCGGATCCACTGGTTTACCTTGGCGGCGAATCTCAAAATGCAGCTTCACCCGGTCTGTACCCGTTGACCCCATTTCGGCAATTGTCTGTCCGACCTTGACCTGCTGCCCCTCCCGAACCAACAGCCTGCGGTTATGTCCGTAAGCACTGACGTAGGTTTCGCTGTGTTTGATGATGACCAATTCGCCGTAGCCCCTTAAGCCACTCCCGGCGTATACGACCGTCCCATCAGACGCAGCTAAAACAGGCTGTCCCAAATCTCCGGCGATATCAATTCCTTTATTCAAACTACCGTTTGAAGAGAATTTTCCAATCAGAACGCCATTAGATGGCCATCCCCAGCCGGTCGGGGCCGGGCCTGCCGGAGGCAGTGGAGCGGGTGCAGGTTTGCTCGCGACGGACGGTACAACCCCTTTGGAACCGGTGGTTGTAGTGGTTGTGGTGCCATTCGCCTGGCGCCGGATTACTGTGGTTTTACTCGACGAAGAAGGTGAGGAACTGGAGTTGCTCACCACCGCTGTCGGCGTTGAACCGCTGCGCCCGTCGAAGCGAATTGTCTGACCCGGATGGATCGTATACGGCGTAGGAATATTGTTCCGGGCGGCGAGGGTTTTGTAGTCCCAGCCGTAACGAAAGGCGATCGAAAACAAAGTATCGCCGGGACGGACTACATATTGCCCGGTAGTAACGGTCGGACGTTGCGCGACCGAATTATTGCGATCGACAACCCGTACGTTGCTCGATTTGGTGCTGGAGCAACCGACCAGCAAGGTGCTCAAGACAAGGCCAGTCACCAGGCGCTGAAAGCTCGTGTTACCCATACGCTGCGCAATGACTGTGAGACTCACCCGCCGCTCCCTTTGTGGTGGCTGAAAAATTCTGAATGCCGCATTGCGGCATGAGGTGTCGCAAGTATAACGGGCCGAACCGGCTTTACCTTTAATGAAGCGAAATCACCGGACGCACACGTTTGCCAGGGGCAAGTACGCTGCGTTTAAACTCTGGCTGCCGGTGTAAGACCGGCGCCGTTGAAAGGAATTCAGCGCCTGCTCGCAAATGCTCAGGCCAGTGGCCCGTTGAGCAACGGCACGAAACGCACAGCGCCCAGAACGTGTCGGGAAAAGCCATGTTCTTCGCGCACGATCAGCATCAGTTGTTGCACTTCACCCGAGCCAACCGGAATTACCATGCGCCCACCGGGGGCCAGTTGATCGAGCAAAGCTTGCGGTACATCGGTGGCAACGGCGGTGACGATGATGCCGTTGTATGGGGCCAGCGCCGGCCAGCCCTCCCAACCATCGCCCCAGCGAAACACCACGTTGCGCAGGTTCAACTCGACCAGACGCTCCTTGGCGCGGTCCTGCAGCACCTTGATGCGTTCGACCGAAAACACCCGTTCGACCAGCTGCGACAACACCGCCGTCTGGTAGCCGGAACCGGTGCCGATCTCCAACACCTTATCCAGCGGGCCGGCCTCCAGCAGCAGCTCGCTCATGCGCGCCACCATATAAGGCTGGGAAATGGTCTGGTTGTTGCCGATCGGCAGCGCGGTGTCTTCATAAGCGCGATGTGCCAGCGCCTCGTCGACAAACAGATGACGCGGCGTGCGGCGGATCACTTCCAGCACCTTGGCGTTCGACACGCCTTCTTCATATAGACGCTGGATCAGGCGCTCGCGCGTACGCTGTGAAGTCATGCCTATGCCGCTGCGCAGGCGGTCGTCGTGTTCGCGCATCAGCTCAGCCCTCCCAGCCAGCCATCCAGACTTCTGAAGGCATCATTGAAGGTGCGATCGAGCTGCAACGGCGTGATGGACACATAGCCCTGCATCACGGCATGAAAATCGGTGCCCGGGCCGCCGTCTTCAGCGTCGCCGGCAGCGGCGATCCAGTAACCGGCCTTGCCGCGCGGATCGACCACTTTCATCGGCGCCGCCGCGCGGGCGCGATGGCCGAGGCGGGTCAACTGAATGCCACGGATGTGATCGATGGGCAGATTGGGAATGTTCACGTTGAGCACCGTGCGCGGCGGCAGATCCAGCCCGGCGTGGGCCTCGACCACTTTGCGCGCAAAGTAGGCCGCAGTCGGCAGATTGTCCACCTGACGCGAGACCAGGGAGAAGGCAAACGATGGGCGCTCGAGAAATCGTCCTTCCAGCGCTGCCGCCACGGTTCCGGAATACAGCACGTCGTCACCAAGATTGGCGCCCAGATTAATGCCGGATACCACCATGTCCGCTTCGCGCTCAAGCAAGCCGTTAAGGCCCAGGTGAATGCAATCGGTCGGTGTGCCGTTGAGGCTGATAAAGCCGTTGGCCAGGTATTGCGGGTGCAGCGGACGGTCGAGCGTCAGCGAACTGCTGGCGCCGCTTTTGTCCTGCTCCGGGGCGATAACCACGCATTCGGTGTAATCCGCCAGCGCAGCATAAAGCGCGGCGAGACCGGGCGCGGTTACCCCATCGTCGTTAGAAATCAGAATACGCATGGGCTGTCCGTCTGCCCCACCGGCACCAGATCAACGAGCTCGCGCACCAATACGGTGGCAAAGCATCCGGCCGGGAGGACGAATTCCAGTTGCAGAATGTCAGGTTGGGGATAATGCCACGTCAACCCGCCAATGGGCAGCCGCAGGATGCGACGTTCATGGCTCATGCCGGCGTGGATCAACCAGTCACGCAGATCCGCTTCGCGGGCGGCGATCGCCTGCTCCAGTTCATGGACTGCGCCAGCGGTGGGCGAGTCACCTTCGCCCCACTGCGGACCGGTCGGGTGCAGGTCGAGAATCGCCAGACGCGGGTCGCTGCATTCGGCTTCACCGGCCGGGAAAAAACTGCGGCTGTCGGTGAAGGCCAGCAGATCGCCAACCAGCGCGGTGTTCCAGGTGCCATCGGCGACGCGCGCCGCGAGCACCTGGTTGAACAGAAAGCTACGCGCCGTCGACAGCAACCGCGAACGCACATTGCGCTGTTCCGGCAAAGCCTTGCGCGCCGCCCACGCCCGGGCATCGACAACGTTGCCGCCGTCATGGCCGAAGCGCTGGGCGCCGAAATAATTGGGGATGCCTTGTTTGGCGATCAGTTGCAGCCGCTGTTCAATCGCATCTTTGTCGCCATTGAATTGCGTCAGGCGCAGGGTGAAACCGTTGGCCGAATGCGCACCGCGTTGCAGCTTGCGCTTGTGGCGCGTGGTCTTGAGGATCTTCAGCGTGTCGTTTTCCGCGGCCGACAGATCCGGATCGGCCTTGCCCGGCAACTGCACGCTGAACCACTGTCGGGTCAGGGCCTGACGGTCCTTCAGCCCGGCATAGCTGACGGTACGCAACGGCACGCCGGCTGCCTTGGCAATACGCCGCGCCGCTTCTTCGGTATTGAGGCCGCGCTTTTCCACCCAGATCCACAGGTGTTCGCCGTCACCGCTGAACGGAATATCCAGCACTTCATCGACCTGGAAATCTTCGGCGATGGCTTTCAGTACCGCTGTGCCGAGGGGTTCGCCATAGGCCCGTGAGCCGAGTAATTGCAGTTCATTCATGCGCGCAGCAACAAGGCAACGGAGTGCACGGCGATGCCTTCTTCGCGACCGACAAAGCCAAGCTTTTCGGTGGTGGTAGCTTTGACGTTCACTTGATCCAACTCAACTTGAAGATCCGCCGCGATCAGCGCGCGCATCGATTCGATATGCGGCGCCATTTTTGGCGCCTGGGCAACGATGGTGTTGTCGACGTTGCCGACTTTCCAGCCCTTGGCGTGGATCAGACTGACCACATGACGCAACAGCACACGGCTGTCGGCGCCCTTGAATTGCGGATCGGTGTCCGGGAAGTGTTTGCCGATATCACCCAGCGCCGCCGCGCCGAGCAAGGCATCGCTCAAGGCGTGCAGCAGGACGTCACCGTCGGAATGAGCGAGCAGCCCGAAGCTGTGTGCAATCTGCACGCCGCCCAGAGTAATGAAATCGCCTTCAGCGAAACGGTGCACATCGTAGCCGTGGCCAATACGCATAAAAAAACGCCCCGATTTTTGTCAGGGCGTGATTCTACCTGCATTAACCGCGCAGAGCGCGTGCGTGATGCTGCAAGTGGTCGTCAATGAAGCTTGAGATGAAGAAATAGCTGTGGTCGTAGCCCGGTTGCAGGCGCAGCTCCAGCGGATGCCCCGCTTGTTTTGCGGCGTGTTGCAGGGCCTCGGGTTTCAATTGCGTGGCGAGGAAATCGTCACGATCACCTTGATCGACCAGCAACGGCAACTTCTCCGTCGCCTCCGCGATCAGCACACAGGCGTCCCACTCCTTCCACTTCGAACGGTCTTCGCCCAAATAGTTGGAAAAGGCCTTCTGACCCCACGGGCAATCGATTGGATGGGTAATCGGCGAGAACGCCGACACTGACTGAAAACGCCCGGGATTGCGCAGCGCGCAGACCAATGCGCCGTGGCCGCCCATGGAGTGACCGCTGATACTGCGTTTGTCGGAAGCGGGGAAATGCGCTTCGACCAGAGCAGGCAGTTCCTGCACGACATAGTCATGCATCTGATAGTGCCGCGCCCACGGTTCCTGCGTGGCGTTCAGATAAAACCCGGCGCCGAGACCGAAATCCCAAGCTTTGTCGGCATCATCCGGGACATCCGCGCCACGCGGACTGGTATCCGGGGCGACGATGATCAACCCGAGCTCGGCAGCCATGCGCATCGCACCGGCCTTCTGCATGAAGTTCTCATCGGTGCAGGTCAGGCCTGACAACCAGTACAACACCGGCAGCTTGCCGCCCTGCTCCGCTTGTGGCGGCAGGTACACGGCAAAGACCATGTCGCAATCAAGCACTTCGGAGCGATGGCGATAACGCTTGTGCCAGCCACCAAAACTCTTCTGACAGGAAATGTTTTCCAGATTCATAGCACTTCAGCCGCAAGATGCGAGCTTCAAGCTGCAAGAGGCAATTGCGCCTGCTTGCAGCTTGTGGCTTGTAGCTTGCCGCTGCTCCTTAGAAATGAATGACTGTGCGGATGCTCTTGCCTTCGTGCATCAGGTCGAACGCCTTGTTGATATCTTCCAGGCCCATGGTGTGGGTGATGAAGGTATCCAGCGGGATTTCGCCGCTCTGGGCCATGTCGACGTAGCTTGGCAATTCAGTACGGCCACGCACGCCGCCGAACGCCGAACCGCGCCAGACGCGACCGGTGACTAACTGGAACGGACGGGTAGCGATTTCCTGGCCGGCACCGGCGACACCGATGATGACCGACTCGCCCCAGCCTTTGTGGCAGCACTCAAGCGCAGCGCGCATCAGTTGCACATTGCCGATGCACTCGAAGGAGAAGTCGACGCCGCCATCGGTCATGTCGACGATTACTTCCTGGATCGGACGATCAAAGTCTTTCGGATTCACGCAATCGGTGGCACCGAGTTGTTTGGCGATTTCGAACTTGGCTGGATTGATGTCGATGGCGATGATCCGCGCAGCCTTGGCTTTCACCGCGCCGATCACGGCCGACAAGCCGATACCGCCGAGACCGAAGATGGCCACGGTGTCACCCGGCTTGACCTTGGCGGTGTTGAGCACGGCGCCGATACCGGTGGTGACGCCGCAACCGAGCAGGCAGACCTTTTCCAGCGGCGCGTCTTTGGAGATCTTCGCTACGGAAATTTCCGGCAGTACGGTGTACTCCGAAAACGTCGAAGTGCCCATGTAGTGGAAAATCGTTTCGCCCTTGTAGGAAAAGCGCGAAGTGCCATCCGGCATCAGGCCCTTGCCTTGGGTGGCGCGAATCGCCTGGCAGAGGTTGGTCTTGCCCGACTTGCAGAATTTGCACTGGCCGCATTCCGGGGTGTACAGCGGAATGACGTGATCGCCGACGGCGACCGAAGTCACGCCTTCGCCGATCGCTTCAACGATGGCGCCACCTTCATGGCCGAGGATCGACGGGAAGATGCCTTCCGGGTCTGCGCCGGACAAGGTGTAGGCATCGGTGTGGCAAACCCCGGAAGCGACGACGCGCAGCAATACTTCACCGGCCTTGGGCATGGCGACATCGACTTCTACGATTTCCAGCGGCTTCTTGGCCTCGAAGGCAACGGCGGCGCGCGACTTGATCATGCTGACTCTCCAGTGAACCCAATAAATAAAAAAGCAGACAGACAGTGTAGTTCAGCGCTTCCTGAGGAATAATCCGGACCAAAGCAAAACATTATTGCCATACAGGGATAATCCAAGTGTCGGAAAACCGCTGGGAAGGCATCGATGAGTTCGTTGCCGTCGCCGAATGCAATCAATTCACCGCCGCTGCCGAGCGTCTTGGGGTTTCTTCCTCACACATCAGTCGACAAATCGTACGGCTCGAAGAGCGTCTGCAGACGCGACTGCTCTACCGCAGCACCCGGCGAGTTACGTTGACCGAAGCCGGGCAGACTTTTCTGCAGCATTGCCAGCGCCTGCAGGACGGTCGCGAAGAAGCCTTGCGCGCGGTAGGTGATCTGACCAGCGAACCGAAAGGCATGCTGCGCATGACCTGCGCGGTGGCCTACGGCGAACGTTTTATCGTGCCGCTGGTGACTCGCTTCATGGGGCTGTACCCGCAGTTGCGCATCGATATAGAGCTGAGCAATCGCCAACTGGATCTGGTGCATGAAGGGCTGGACCTGGCGATCCGTCTGGGTCGGTTACAGGATTCGCGCTTGGTCGCGACACGCCTTGCGCCACGAAGAATGTACCTATGCGCGTCGCCTTCCTACCTGGAACGGTATGGGCGCCCACACAGTTTGTCGGAGTTGAGTCGACACAATTGCCTGATCGGCAGTTCGGATATATGGCAACTGGAACAGAACGGCCGGGAATTTTCCCAGCGAGTCCAGGGCAACTGGCGTTGCAACAGTGGGCAGGCAGTGCTGGACGCGGCGCTTCAGGGTGTCGGGTTGTGTCAGTTGCCGGACTATTACGTGCTCGAGCATCTGCACAGCGGCGCGCTGATTTCCTTGCTGGAGGCGCATCAGCCGCCGAATACGGCGGTGTGGGCGCTGTATCCGCAGCAGCGGCATCTGTCGCCGAAGGTGCGCAAGTTGGTGGATTATTTGAAGGTGGGACTGGCTGAAAGGCCGGAGTACAAACTTTGAGTTATTGGTCGCCTGTGCGACCGCTTTCGCGAGCAGGCTCGCTCCCACAATTGACCGAGCTCGACAGCTGAATGCATTCCCTCTGCGGGAGCGAGCCTGCTCGCGAAGGTAATGCCACAGCGACCACAAATCTCAGCGGCGATTCGCCCAACGCTGGCGCAACCACTCCAGATCTTCCGGCCGGGTCACCTTGAGGTTATCCGCCCGCCCTTCGATCAGACGCGGTGCCAGACCGGCCCATTCCATCGCAGAAGCTTCATCGGTAATCACGGCATCCGCAACCAGGCTGTCGGCCAACGCCCGATGCAACGCGCCGAGGCGAAACATCTGCGGCGTATACGCCTGCCAGATCACACTGCGGTCCACCGTTTCAACCACACGACCGTTTTTATCAATGCGTTTGAGCGTGTCGCGAGCGGGCACCGCCAACAGACCACCGACCGGGTCATCCGCCAGTTCGGCAAGCAACTTGTCGAGATCATCGCGACTCAGATTTGGCCGGGCCGCATCGTGCACCAGCACCCAATCGTCATCGTCGGCACCTTGCGCATGCAGATGCAGCAAGGCATTGAGCACCGAAGCAGAACGCTCCGCCCCGCCGTCGACCCGCTGAATGCGTGGATCGTTGACGCATGCCAGATTCGGCCAATAGGGATCGTCAACAGCAAGACTGACCACAAGGCCCTTGAGGCTCGGGTGATCGAGGAAACAGCCGAGGCTGTGTTCGAGAATTGTGCGCCCGCCCAGTTGCAGATATTGCTTGGGACGGTCCGCGGCCATTCGGGCACCGACGCCCGCGGCAGGAATCACGGCCCAGAAGGCCGACAGGGAATCGATCATTGGGCCAACTGGTAAAGGGTTTCGCCGTCCTTGACCATGCCCAGTTCGTGACGAGCCCGCTCTTCAACGGTCTCCATGCCTTTTTTCAATTCGCTGACTTCCGCGTCCATCACCCGGTTGCGCTCCAACAGGCCTTCGTTCTCGGCATGTTGTTCGGCGATCTGCTGTTTCAGCTCGGCGACCTGCGCCAGACTGCCATTGCCCACCCACAGGCGGTACTGCAGACCGGCCAGCAGCAAGAGCAAAACAAGAAACAACCAGTAAGGACTGCGCATCGAATATCAGGTATCCAGTGAAAAAAGACAGCCACGCATAATGTTGCAGCATCTGATAGCACGAAGCCTGGAAAGATCCAGGCTTGTGCTTAAGGCATCAGATTAGTGGCAAATCCATCGCTGTCACGACTTTTCCGACACAATCCGGTGTCCTTTGATCAGGTTGCGCTTAACCGCGGAACTCGGCACGGCCGTTGTACTGGGCCTTGCCGTTCAACTGCTCTTCGATACGCAGCAGTTGGTTGTACTTGGAAACGCGGTCGGAGCGGCACAGCGAACCGGTCTTGATCTGGCCAGCCGAGGTGCCCACAGCCAGGTCGGCAATGGTCGAATCTTCGGTTTCGCCGGAGCGGTGCGAGATCACTGCGGTGTAGCCGGCAGCCTTGGCCATCTGGATGGCTTCCAGGGTTTCGGTCAGGGTGCCGATCTGGTTGAACTTGATCAGGATCGAGTTGGCGATCTTTTTATCGATGCCTTCTTTGAGGATCTTGGTATTGGTCACGAACAGGTCGTCGCCTACCAGTTGGGTCTTCTCGCCGATCTTGTCGGTGAGGATTTTCCAGCCGGCCCAGTCGGACTCGTCCAGACCGTCTTCGATGGAGATGATCGGGTAACGCTCGGTCAGACCTTTGAGGTAGTCGGCGAAACCTTCAGCAGTGAACACCTGGCCTTCGCCGGACAGGTTGTACTTGCCGTCTTCGTAGAACTCGCTCGCGGCGCAGTCCAGCGCCAGGGTCACGTCGGTGCCCAGCTTGTAACCGGCGTTGGCCACGGCTTCGGAGATCACTTTCAGCGCGTCTTCGTTGGAAGCCAGGTTCGGTGCGAAACCGCCTTCGTCACCAACGGCGGTGCTCAGGCCACGGGCCTTCAGCACAGCTTTCAAGTGATGGAAAATCTCGGTGCCCATGCGCAGACCTTCCGAGAACGACTTGGCGCCGACCGGCTGCACCATGAATTCCTGGATGTCGACGTTGTTATCGGCGTGCTCGCCACCGTTGATGATGTTCATCATCGGTACCGGCATCGAGTACACACCCGGGGTGCCGTTGAGGTTGGCGATGTGTGCGTACAGCGGCAGATCCTGATCCTGCGCAGCTGCCTTGGCCGCAGCCAGGGACACGGCGAGGATGGCGTTGGCGCCCAGGGTCGCTTTGTTTTCGGTACCGTCGAGCTTGATCATCGCTTGGTCGAGGGCTTTCTGGTCGCTCGGGTCGGTGCCCAGCAGCAGATCGCGGATCGGACCGTTGATGTTGGCTACCGCCTTGAGCACGCCCTTGCCCAGGTAACGGCTCTTGTCGCCATCACGCAGCTCGAGCGCTTCACGCGAGCCAGTGGATGCACCGGACGGCGCGCAGGCGCTGCCGATGATGCCGTTGTCGAGAAGCACGTCCGCTTCCACGGTGGGATTGCCACGGGAGTCGAGAACTTCACGACCTTTGATGTCGACGATTTTTGCCATTGTTGTAAACACTCCAAAGTTGACGAAAACGACGCAGCTAGAGGAAATCTTTATCGTCGGCAAGCGAAGTACAGCGGGCAGACTTGCAGACGACAACGCTCACGCCCGAGGGCATGAGCGACAAATCGTGCGGTACTTTACCGGAGAATCGAGCGTTACGCGGTTTCTACCGTCGGAAAACTCTTCACCAGTTCGTCCAGAGCCTTGAGCTGGGCCAGGAATGGCTCCAGTTTGTCCAGACGCAAGGCGCAAGGGCCGTCGCATTTGGCGTTGTCCGGATCCGGATGCGCTTCGAGGAACAGACCCGCCAGCGACTGGCTCATGCCGGCCTTGGCCAGATCGGTGACCTGCGCACGGCGACCGCCGGCGGAGTCGGAACGACCGCCAGGCATTTGCAACGAGTGGGTCACGTCGAAGAACACCGGGTATTCGAACTGCTTCATGATGCCGAAGCCGAGCATGTCGACCACGAGATTGTTGTAGCCGAAGCTCGAACCACGCTCGCAGAGGATCAACTGATCGTTACCGGCTTCCACGCACTTGTTCAGGATGTGTTTCATTTCCTGAGGCGCGAGGAACTGGGCTTTCTTGATGTTGATCACGGCATTGGTCTTGGCCATCGCGACAACCAGATCGGTCTGGCGCGACAGGAAGGCCGGCAGCTGAATGATGTCGCAGACTTCAGCGACGACCGCAGCCTGATCCGGCTCGTGGACGTCGGTGATGATCGGCACGCCGAAGGCTTGCTTGATGTCCTGGAAGATGCGCATGCCCTCTTCCAGGCCAGGACCGCGATACGAAGTCACAGAAGACCGGTTGGCCTTGTCGAAGCTGGCCTTGAACACGTAAGGGATACCGAGTTTTTCGGTGACCTTCACGTACTCTTCGCAAACCTGCATGGCCATGTCACGGCTTTCCAGCACGTTCATGCCGCCGAACAGCACCATGGGTTTGTCGTTGGCAATCTCGATGTCGCCGACGCGGATGATCTTCTGTGCCATCGGGTTACGCCTTCTTCTGGTGTTGAGCCAACGCGGCTTTGACGAAACCGCTGAACAGCGGATGGCCGTCGCGTGGCGTCGAGGTGAACTCAGGGTGGAACTGGCAGGCGACGAACCATGGATGATCCGGCGCTTCAACCACTTCGACCAGCGCAGCATCGGCGGAGCGACCGGAAATCTTCAGGCCGGCTTCGATGATCTGCGGCAGCAGGTTGTTGTTCACTTCGTAACGGTGACGGTGACGCTCGACAATCACGTCCTTGCCGTAGCAATCGTGCACTTTGGAGCCCGGCTCGAGCAGGCACTCCTGCGCGCCGAGGCGCATGGTGCCGCCCAGATCGGACGCTTCGGTACGCACTTCGACAGCGCCGGTGGCGTCTTCCCACTCGGTGATCAGACCGACCACCGGATGGCCGCTGGCCCGATCGAACTCGGTGGAGTTGGCGTCTTTCCAGCCCAGTACGTTACGGGCGAATTCGATGACCGCCACTTGCATGCCGAGGCAGATGCCAAGGTACGGAACCTTGTTTTCGCGAGCGTACTGAACAGCGGTGATCTTGCCTTCCACGCCACGCAGACCGAAGCCGCCCGGCACCAGAATCGCATCAACACCTTCGAGCAGCGCAGTGCCCTGGTTCTCGATGTCTTCGGAATCGATGTAGCGCAGGTTGACCTTGGTGCGGTTGCTGATGCCGGCATGACTCATCGCTTCGATCAGCGACTTGTACGCGTCGAGCAGTTCCATGTACTTGCCGACCATGGCGATGGTCACTTCGTGTTCCGGGTTCAGCTTGGCATCGACCACTGCGTCCCACTCGGACAGATCGGCGCTGCCGCACTGCAGACCGAAACGCTCGACGACGAAATCGTCCAGGCCCTGCGAGTGCAGGATGCCCGGGATCTTGTAGATGGTATCGGCGTCTTCCAGCGCGATTACCGCACGCTCTTCAACGTTGGTGAACTGCGCGATCTTGCGACGCGAGGACACATCGATCGGGTGATCGGAGCGGCACACCAGCACGTCTGGCTGCAGACCGATCGAGCGCAGTTCCTTGACGGAGTGCTGGGTCGGTTTGGTCTTGGTTTCGCCAGCGGTGGCGATGTACGGCACCAGCGTCAGGTGCATCAGCATCGCGCGCTTGGCGCCGACTTCAAAACGCAACTGGCGGATGGCTTCGAGGAATGGTTGCGACTCGATGTCACCGACGGTGCCACCGATTTCAACCATCGCCACGTCAGCGTCACCGGCACCTTTGATGATGCGACGCTTGATTTCGTCGGTGATGTGCGGGATCACCTGGATGGTTGCACCCAGGTAGTCGCCACGGCGCTCTTTGCGCAGCACGTGCTCGTAGACACGGCCGGTGGTGAAGTTGTTGTTCTGGGTCATGGTCGTGCGGATGAACCGCTCGTAGTGCCCCAGATCCAGATCGGTCTCAGCGCCGTCGTGGGTGACGAATACTTCACCGTGCTGGAACGGACTCATGGTGCCTGGATCGACGTTGATGTACGGATCCAGCTTCAGCATGGTGACCTTAAGCCCCCGCGCCTCCAGGATAGCCGCCAATGAAGCCGAGGCAATGCCTTTCCCCAATGAAGAAACAACACCGCCCGTGACGAATATGTAGCGCGTCATGAAAAACCCTAGAAGTCTGCGTTAAAGCGGAACGAGCCGCCGGGGAAAGCGAAGGAAGGCCGAAGCCCCCGATCACCTGCATTAATCACAGTGCACCTTTCGAAAAAACCGCCGCGTTGTGACAGACCGGCAGATGAAACACCGGTACGTTGCTCGCTACACATTTTTTGGAATCGCCCAGCAAAGACTGCTTGGTAATCGGCAACTCCTGCAATTCAGGCGAATCCACAGAAGTTGTATCAAGAAGGGAGCGTAGTCTACCGGAATGCTCCTTTCAGCTCAAACCTTGATCTTCGTCTGTTGGCTGCCAGTGCAATGTCCAGCCTTCGTCCATCTGACCAGCAAGACCCGGCAGGTTCGCCACGGCGAGCAATTCTTCGCCACGAAACAGCAGCGGCAATCTGCCACGCACGAAGGCCGGGACCGCGCGCTCGTTGAGCAGACGCTTGAGATCACGACTGCCGCGCTCGGCCAGTTGCATGACCTCACCGCCTTGCCGATAGGCAATACGCAAAGGCCCGGATGGAGCTTGCCCGTGGAGCATGACGCGTCCGTTATCCGGCAAGCGTAGCGCTGAAGTCGGGGTCTGCCAGTCGGCGCCGATCACTGGCGCGCCCAACCAATTGCCGCTCAGCCACCAGACGCGAAGGCCGCTGCGGTGCAGCTCTCCGTCGGCCAGACGCCAGATCGGAGAAGCGTCGGCGCCGGCATTGCACAGTGTTGTCCAACCCGACCAATGGTCAGCATCCGGCAGCCGGGTCAACGGTTCGAGCCAGTGGCTGAGGACATTTCGCTGGCGCGCGTCAGACAACTCCGTCAATGGTGTCAGCTCCAGCGATGGCACACCCAGCCAAGCGAATTCATTGGGCGTTTCGGCTTGTGCGAGATCAATCTGCGCCAGCTCATCGAGCAAGCCCTGCGCCTCACGCAGATGCGCAGCGGTGCGCGCCATGCTGGCCTGCGCTTGCGGCCAGCGCTCGGTGAGGACCGGCATGACTTGATGGCGCAGATAGTTGCGCGAAAACTGCCGGTCCTGGTTCGACGGGTCTTCGATCCAGCGCAACTGATGCGCCTGTGCATAACCTTCCAGCTCAGCACGGCTGACATCCAGCAACGGTCGAACCAGCGTGCCCTGCCCCACTGGACGCTGCTGCGGCATCGCCCCGAGCCCGCGTACACCGGCACCGCGCAACAGCCGAAACAGCAGCGTTTCCGCTTGGTCATCGCGGTGCTGGCCAGTCAGCAACACGTCATTGCTCTGCGTCAGCGAACTGAACGCGGCATAACGCGCATCCCGCGCCGCCCGCTCCAGGCTCGCCCCGCCCTTTACGGTCACCCGCTTCACTTGCAACGGCACGCCCAGCGCATTACAGACGGCCTGGCAATGTTGCGGCCATGCATCGGCCGCAGCCTGAAGGCCGTGGTGGATATGAATGGCGCTGAGCGCAGGGAGGGATTCGGTGTTCGCCAGAGTGGCGAGCAGATGCAGGAGGACGGTGGAATCGAGGCCACCGGAGAAGGCGATGCGCCAGTGAGCGGCGTGGCGCCAAGGCTCAAGGTTCAGCAATAGCCGGGATGGCAAATCAATTGAGGACTGGCCCATATCTGCACCTTTGCCTAACCCTCTGTGGGAGCGAGCCTGCTCGCGAAAGCGATTTAACATTCAACAATTTAGTCGACTGTCATACCGGCTTCGCGAGCTGGCTCGCTCCCACAGGGATAGTACGCGTCTGATTAGAGACCGTAGCTCATCAGGCGATCGTAACGGCGCTTGAGCAGCGCTTCGTTATCGAACTGCTTGAGCATCGCCAGTTGCGAGCTCAGTTCGGCGCGGATCGAAGCGGCGGCAGCAGCCGGATCACGGTGGGCGCCGCCCAGTGGCTCGCTGATCACTTTGTCGACGATACCCAGGCCTTTCAAACGCTCAGCGGTGATGCCCATTGCTTCAGCGGCATCCGGTGCTTTCTCGGCGGTCTTCCACAGGATCGATGCGCAACCTTCCGGCGAGATCACCGCGTAGGTCGAATATTGCAGCATGTTCAATTGATCGCAGACGCCGATGGCCAGTGCGCCGCCGGAACCACCTTCACCAATTACAGTGGCGATGATCGGAGTCTTCAGACGCGCCATCACCCGCAGGTTCCAGGCAATCGCTTCGCTCTGGTTGCGCTCTTCAGCGTCGATGCCAGGGTAGGCACCCGGGGTGTCGATGAAAGTCAGGATAGGCATCTTGAAGCGCTCGGCCATCTCCATCAGACGGCAGGCCTTGCGGTAGCCTTCCGGACGCGGCATACCGAAGTTGCGGCGAACTTTCTCACGCACTTCACGGCCCTTCTGGTGGCCGATGATCATCACCGGCTGGTCTTCCAGACGGGCGATACCGCCAACGATGGCAGCGTCGTCGGAGAAGTGACGGTCGCCGTGCAGTTCGTCGAACTCGGTGAAGATGTGCTCGATGTAATCGAGGGTGTAAGGGCGTTTCGGGTGACGCGCCAGGCGTGCGATCTGCCAGCTGGTCAGCTTGCCGAAGATGTCTTCGGTCAGCGTCTTGCTCTTGTCCTGCAGGCGGGAGATCTCATCGCCGATATTCAGCGAATTGTCATTACCGACCAAGCGCAACTCTTCGATCTTGGCTTGCAGGTCGGCGATCGGCTGTTCGAAATCTAGAAAATTCGGGTTCATAGGCGTCCGTCTTGGGTCGTGTCCCAAGTGAGCTTGGGCCGGCCGGTTGTCTATTCGCGCCCTACCTTAAGGGAGAGGCGCGCTGAGGTCGAGATTAAAAATTCAGGTTGCGGGCAAGCGCCATGATGGCACTTGCCGGTCAACGGTATTGGAGGAAGACGTTGTCTCGCCCGAACTGGTCACGCAGGGCTTGAATCAAGGCATCCGCCGGGTCGATCCGCCAGGTCTCGCCGAACTGCAGCAAGGTCTTCGCATCCGGGCTGGTGTACTCCATGGTCACCGGGCACGCGCCGCGATGACGCTTGAGCAGTTCGCCCAACCAGCGTAGCTGATCGCCTTTCAGATCCTGGGTGTGCAGCTTCAGGCGCAGGCTCTCGGCCAGATTGGTGCGCGCATCTTCCATGCTCATCACGCGCTTGACCCGCAGGCGCAGGCCGCCGGAGAAGTCGTCATTGCTGACCTCGCCTTCGACCACCACCATCGCGTCGGTCTGCAGCAGCGACTGCGCCGAATGGAACGCATCGGCAAACAGCGACGCTTCGATCCGTCCGGAGCGGTCGTCGAGGGTGATGAAGCCCATCTTGTCGCCCTTCTTGTTCTTCATCACCCGCAGGGCAATGATCATCCCCGCCACCGTCTGCGTATCGCGCGCCGGTTTCAGGTCGATGATGCGCTGACGGGCGAAGCGGCGGATTTCGCCTTCGTATTCGTCGATCGGGTGACCGGTCAGGTACAGGCCCAGGGTGTCTTTTTCACCCTTGAGGCGTTCCTTGAGGGTCAGTTCCTTGGCTTTGCGATGAGACGCGTAAACGTCAGCGTCTTCTTCGACGAACAAGCCGCCAAACAGGTCGGCGTGGCCACTGTCGTGGGTCCGCGCAGTCTGCTCGGCCGCCTTGATCGCCTCTTCCATCGCCGCCAGCAGTACCGCGCGGTTACGGTCGATGTTGGCTTGATAGGCCTTTTGTTCGTCGTGGAAATACGGGCCGAGGCGATCCAGCGCGCCGCTGCGAATCAAGCCATCAAGAGTTCGTTTGTTGATGCGCTTGAGGTCGACCCGCGCGCAGAAATCGAACAGATCCTTGAACGGACCGGCCTGACGCGCTTCGGTGATCGCTTCCACCGGGCCTTCACCGACGCCTTTGATCGCGCCGAGGCCGTAAACGATGCGGCCGTCGTCGTTCACCGTGAACTTGAACTCCGAAGTGTTCACGTCCGGCGCGTCGAGGCGCAGCTTCATCGTCCGCACTTCCTCGATCAAGGTCACGACCTTGTCGGTGTTGTGCATATCCGCCGAAAGTACCGCGGCCATGAACGGCGCCGGGTAGTGAGCTTTCAGCCAAGCGGTCTGGTACGACACCAGGCCGTAAGCGGCGGAGTGGGATTTGTTGAAGCCGTAACCGGCGAATTTCTCCACCAGGTCGAAAATGTTACCGGCAAGATCCGCGTCGATCCCGTTGGTCGCGCAGCCCTCGATGAAGCCGCCGCGCTGCTTGGCCATTTCTTCGGGCTTTTTCTTACCCATCGCCCGACGCAGCATGTCCGCACCGCCGAGGGTGTAACCGGCCATGACCTGGGCAATCTGCATCACCTGTTCCTGATACAGGATGATGCCGTAAGTCGGCGCCAGTACCGGCTTGAGGCCGTCGTACTGGTAGTCCGAGTGCGGATAGGCCAGTTCGGCGCGACCGTGCTTACGGTTGATGAAGTCGTCCACCATGCCCGATTGCAGCGGACCGGGGCGGAACAGTGCAACGAGTGCGATCAAGTCTTCCAGGCAGTCGGGCTTGAGCTTTTTGATCAGCTCTTTCATGCCCCGGGATTCAAGCTGGAACACCGCCGTGGTTTCGGCTTTTTGCAGCAACTGATAGGTCGGCTTGTCGTCGAGCGGGATAAAGGCGATATCCAGCGGCGGCTCGTTGACCTTGGCGCGGTCGCGGTTGATGGTTTTCAGCGCCCAGTCGATGATCGTCAGGGTACGCAGGCCGAGGAAGTCGAACTTCACCAGACCGGCGGCCTCAACGTCGTCCTTGTCGAACTGGGTCACCAGACCGTCACCGGCCTCGTCGCAATAGATCGGCGAGAAGTCGGTGAGTTTGGTCGGCGCGATCACCACACCACCGGCGTGCTTGCCGACGTTACGCACCACGCCCTCAAGCTTGCGCGCCATCTCCCAGATTTCCGCTGCTTCTTCATCGACCTTGATGAAGTCGCGCAGGATTTCTTCCTGTTCGTAGGCTTTTTCCAGGGTCATGCCGACTTCGAACGGAATCATCTTCGACAGACGATCCGCCAGGCCATAGGACTTGCCCTGCACCCGCGCCACGTCACGGACCACAGCCTTGGCGGCCATGGAACCAAAGGTGATGATCTGGCTCACCGCGTTGCGGCCGTATTTCTCGGCCACGTAATCGATCACCCGGTCACGACCGTCCATGCAGAAGTCGACGTCGAAGTCGGGCATGGAGACCCGTTCCGGGTTGAGGAAACGTTCGAACAGCAGGTCATATTCCAGCGGGTCGAGGTCGGTGATCTTCTGTACGTAAGCCACCAGCGAACCGGCACCCGACCCACGGCCCGGACCTACCGGCACGCCGTTGTTCTTGGCCCACTGGATAAAGTCCATCACGATCAGGAAGTAACCGGGGAAGCCCATCTGGATGATGATATCCAGCTCGAAATTCAAGCGGTCGACGTAGACCTGACGCTTGGCTTCGTAGTCTTCAGTAGTGTCTTTGGGCAGCAGCACAGCCAAGCGTTCTTCGAGACCTTCGAAGGAGACCTTGCGGAAATATTCGTCGATGGTCATGCCATCGGGAATCGGGAAGTTGGGCAGGAAGTGTGTGCCCAGCTTCACTTCGATGTTGCAGCGCTTGGCGATCTCGACGGTGTTTTCGATGGCGTCGGGAATATCGCTGAACAGCTCGAGCATTTCCTCGGCGCTTTTCAGGTATTGCTGATCGCTGTAATTCTTCGAACGACGCGGGTCATCGAGGGCGCGGCCCTCACCGATGCACACACGAGTTTCGTGGGCGGCGAAGTCTTCCTGCTTGATGAAACGCACATCGTTGGTCGCCACCAGCGGTGCGCCAAGCTTGTCGGCCAGTGCCACGGCGCCGTGCAGCTGTTCTTCATCGTTGGGGCGGTTGGTGCGCTGGATTTCCAGATAGAAGCGATCCGGGAACACCGCCATCCACTCGCGCGCCAGCGCTTCGGCTTCCGCCGGATTGCCGCCGATCATGGCCATGCCGATCTCGCCTTCTTTGGCGGCGGACAGCATGATCAAACCTTCGTTGGCCTCGGCCACCCACTCGCGCTCGACGATGACCATGCCGTTGCGCTGGCCTTCGATGAAGCCACGCGAGATCAATTCGGTGAGATTGCGATAACCCTGAGCGTTCATCACCAGCAGGCTGAGGCGGCTCAGCGGTGCATCCGGGTCCTTGTTCGCCAGCCACAGGTCGGCGCCGCAGATCGGCTTGATGCCGGCGCCCATGGCGTTTTTATAGAACTTGACCAGGGAACACATGTTGTTCTGGTCGGTGACCGCGACCGCCGGCATGTTCATGGCGGTCAGCGCCTTGACCAGCGGCTTGATCCGCACCAGCCCGTCGACCAGGGAGTATTCAGTGTGCAGGCGTAGATGAACGAATGAAGCCGGCATAGTGATCCTGTCCAGTTACATAGAGACAACGAGGCCCGGATTGTACCGGGCCTCGAATAAAACATCAGCCTTGCGCCTAAACCTGCGTCAGGCTTTCCCGCGCCTCGTAAGCCAGGCGTACCGGGGCGAAAGAGCGGCGGTGAATCGGCGTCGGGCCGAGCCGCGCCAGTGCTTCCAGATGAACGGGCGTCGGGTAGCCTTTATGGCCGCCGATGCCGTAGCCCGGGTAGATCAATTCGAATGCCGCCATTTCGCGGTCACGACTGACCTTGGCCAGAATCGACGCCGCCGCGATCGCCGGCACCTTGCCGTCGCCCTGAATCACCGCCTCGGCACGCATCGGCAGATGCGGACAGCGGTTACCGTCGATCATCGCCAGTTTCGGCTGAATGTGCAGACCGGCAACCGCGCGCTGCATGGCCAGCATGGTCGCGTGGAGGATATTCAGATCGTCGATTTCTTCGACTTCGGCGCGAGCGATGCACCAGCTCAGCGCCTTTTCGCAGATCTCGTCATAGAGCTTTTCGCGCTTGGCTTCGGTGAGTTTTTTCGAATCGTCGAGGCCGAGGATCGGCCGGTTCGGATCGAGAATCACTGCCGCCGTCACCACCGCACCGCACAACGGACCACGACCGACTTCATCAACACCAGCGACCAGTTCTTCGACTTCGGCTACCAGAGTGAAATCCAGACCCATTTGCATGCTTGTCTTGCTCATTGTGTTTTGCCGATCAGGTCAAGGACGGCTTGCGCCGCCTGATTGG
Organism: Pseudomonas sp. FP1762; assembly: GCF_030687105.1. NCBI lineage: Bacteria > Pseudomonadati > Pseudomonadota > Gammaproteobacteria > Pseudomonadales > Pseudomonadaceae > Pseudomonas > Pseudomonas sp. FP1762. Next base: position 1,253,997 of record NZ_CP117458.1, on the reverse strand, counting down.
AAGCATCGCGCCGCAGCGTGCGGTGGATCTCGTCGAAGCCGCGGGTCTGTTCATCACCGCCATCGATCAATGGCGACAGCGTCTGCGCCAACGCCTCGACAGTCGCATCATCCTGCAACAACTCCGGCACCAGCAAGCGCTGAGCGAGCAAGTTGGGCAGCGACACGTATGGGCTTTTGACCATACGCTTGAGAATCCAGAATGTCAGCGGCGCCAACCGATACGCCACCACCATCGGCCGCTTGTACAGCAGCGCTTCAAGGGTAGCAGTGCCGGAGGCGATCAACACGGCGTTGCACGCGGCGAGGGCCAAGTGGGATTTACCGTCGAGCAAGGTTACCGGCAAATCCCGGCCAGCAAGCAAGGCCTCGAGTTGCACCCGGCGTTCCGGGTTTGCACAAGGAATGACAAAGCGCACGCCCGGACGCATGCCGCGCAGACGTTCGGCGGTGTCGAGGAACAGCGCACCGAGGCGACTGACTTCCCCGCCACGGCTGCCCGGCATCAGCGCTACCAGCGGACCGTCGGCCAAGCCTAGTTCGGTGCGTGCAGCGGCGCGGTCGGCTTGCAGCGGAATGGTATCGGCCAAGGTGTGACCGACGAAACGCACCGGCACGCCTTTCTCTTCGTAGAATTTCGCCTCGAACGGCAACAGGGTCAGCATCAGATCGCAGCCTTCGCGGATCTTCAGCACCCGCTTCTGCCGCCACGCCCATACCGACGGGCTGACGTAATGCACGGTCTTGATCCCGGCCTGACGCAGCTTGAGTTCGATATTGAGGTTGAAATCCGGCGCATCGATGCCGATGAACACGTCCGGCTTCGCGGCGATCAGTGTGGCAATCAGCTCTTTGCGGCGTTTGAGTAACTCACGCAGCCGACCGAGGACCTCCACCAGCCCCATGACCGACAGGCGCTCCATGGGAAAGTACGAGGTCAGGCCTTCAGCCTGCATCAGCGGACCGCCGACGCCGATGAACTCGACTGTCGGGTGCTGAGTCTTGAGCGCGCGCATGAGGCCGGCGCCGAGAATGTCACCGGAAGCCTCACCCGCCACCAGCGCGATACGCAGACTGGCCATGATCAGCGGGTGATGCCGCGAGTCGACGCCTGGATCGAATCGCGGAACACGGCGACTTCAGGGAACTGCGCAGACGGCTCGGCCAGCTCGGCCAGCGCCTGCTCGACCGTCAGGCCCTGCCGATAGACCGTCTTGTAAGCACGACGCAAGGCGTGGATCGCGTCTTCGCTGAAACCGCGACGGCGCATGCCTTCGAAGTTCATGCTGCGCGCTTCGGCCGGGTTGCCGAATACGGTGACGAACGCCGGAACGTCCTTGCCGATCGCCGTGCCCATGCCGGAAAAGCTGTGGGCGCCGATGTGGCAGTACTGGTGCACCAGGGTGAAACCGGAGAGGATCGCCCAGTCGTCAACGTGTACATGCCCGGCCAACGCAGTGTTGTTGACCAGAATGCAGTGATTGCCGATGACGCTGTCATGGCCGATGTGGGCATAGGCCATGATCAGGTTGTGATCACCCAGTGTGGTTTCCGAACGGTCCTGCACGGTGCCACGGTGAATGGTCACGCCTTCGCGGATGACGTTGTGGTCGCCGATCACCAGGCGGGTTTCCTCGCCTTTGTACTTCAGATCCGGGGTGTCTTCGCCTACCGAAGAAAACTGGTAGATGCGATTGTTTTTACCAATGCGGGTCGGCCCCTTGAGGATCACGTGCGGCCCGATCACGGTACCCTCGCCGATTTCCACACCTGCGCCGATGATCGACCACGGGCCGACCTCGACGCCGTCAGCCAGAACGGCGGACGGATCGATGATTGCGCGAGGGTCAATCAAACTCATACTTTCTGTTCCGCGCAGATGATTTCTGCCGAGCAGACCGGCTTGCCGTCCACCGAAGCCTGGCATTCGAACTTCCAGATCTTGCGCTTGCAGCTGATGAAAGTCGCTTCAAGGATCAACTGATCGCCCGGCTTGACTGGCTGGCGGAAGCGCAGCTTGTCGGAACCGACGAAGTAATACAGGGTGCCGTCGGCCGGTTTGACGTCGAGCATCTTGAAACCGAGGATCCCGGCAGCCTGAGCCATCGCTTCGATGATCAGCACGCCCGGCATGATTGGATGCGCAGGGAAGTGACCATTGAAGAACGGTTCATTGATGCTGACATTCTTGTAGGCGCGAATTCGCTTGCCTTCAGTGTCCAGTTCCACCACCCGGTCCACCAGCAGGAACGGGTAACGGTGAGGCAGATATTCGCGAATCTCGTTGATGTCCATCATTTCAGGGGAAAGCCTATGTAAAGATTGGGAGCGCGACTGACGCGCACTCCTCTAGCAAATCAAGGAGGCAGTCCAGAGGCTGTGCACACTTGATATGGAAATGGTATCAGCCATCAGATGAAGCATTACCGTCAGGGGTCACTTCCCCAACGCGCTTTTCCAGCTGTTTCAACCGTCGCGCGATGTCATCGAGCTGACGGATTCGGGCCGCGCTTTTGCGCCATTCGGCCGCCGGTTGCATGGCTGTGCCGGAAGAATAGGCGCCCGGCTCGGTAATCGAGTGAGTCACCATGGTCATCCCGGTCAGGAAAACGTTGTCGCAAATATCAATGTGGCCGACCAGACCAACACCGCCGGCGAGCATGCAGTGCTTGCCGATCTTGGTGCTGCCGGAAATGCCAACGCATGCAGCCATGGCGGTGTGATCACCGACCTGGACGTTGTGCGCGATCTGAATCTGGTTGTCGAGCTTCACACCGTTGCCGATCACAGTATCGGCCAGAGCGCCGCGGTCGATGGCGGTGTTCACGCCAATCTCGACATCGTCGCCGATGGTCACGCCACCGATCTGGGCGATTTTCTGCCAGACACCTTTTTCGTTGGCGAAGCCGAAGCCCTCACCGCCGATCACTGCGCCGGACTGAATAACCACACGCTTGCCGATGCGCACATCGTGATAGAGCGTGACGCGCGGAGCCAGCCAGCCGCCTTCACCGATTTCGCTGCGCGCGCCGACTACGCAATGCGCGCCCAGCGTGACCTGTGCAGCGATGCGTGCACCGGCTTCGATCACCACGAACGGACCGATGCTGGCACTTGGATCAACCACTGCGTCCGCCGCGATCACCGCTGTCGGATGAATCCCGCCAGCCGCTTTTGGCTTTGGATCGAACAGATGCGAGATGCGTGCATAGGCCAGGTAAGGGTCCGGCACCACCAGGGCATTACCGGCAAAACCCTCAGCGTCGGCCTCCTTGAGCAGCAGTGCAGCTGCCTGAGAACCGGCCAGGTATTTGCGGTATTGGGGATTTGCCAGAAAGCTCAACTGAGCTGGGCCAGCCTCTTGCAAAGTGGCTAGCCCAGTAATTTGCGTCTCGGGGTCGCCACGCAGGGTGGCGCCGAGGTGCTCGGCCAACTGGCCGAGCCTGATAGTCACGGTCATGGGTTACTTCAGCTGATTCATGCGCTCGATAACCTGGCGCGTGATGTCGTACTGAGGTTTGACATCGATGACTGCGCCACGCTCGAACACCAGGTCAAAACCACCTTTCTTGATGACTTCTTCCACGGCACTGTCCAGTTTCGGCTTCAGTTGCTTGAGCATTTCACGGTCGGCAACGGCTTTGGCTTCATTCAGTTCCTTGGACTGGAACTGGAAGTCACGAGCCTTTTGCTTGAATTCCAGCTCCAGACGCTCACGCTCGCCCTGCTGCATTTTGTCGCCACCGGCCATCAGACGGTCCTGAATGCCTTTGGCGCTGCTTTCCAGGGTTTTCAGCTTGGTCAGTTGCGGACCGAACTTCTTCTCTGCATCCACCGCGTACTTCTTCGCCGCGTCGGATTCCAGCAGAGCCATCTGATAGTTCAGCACGGCAATTTTCATGTCGGCGAACGCCGGGCCTGCCACCAGTACGGAGGCCAGGAGAACCAATTGAGTCAACTTACGCACGATGCACTCCTACAAAATCCATTGTCGTTATCTTGGGTCAGACGCTTAGAACGTCTGGCCGAGGGAGAATTGGAACACTTGAGTTTCAGCGTCATCCGGTTTCTTGATCGGCATCGCCAGGGCGAAGCTCAACGGCCCCAGTGCGGTGACCCAGGTCACGCCGACACCGACGGAACTGGCCATGTTGCTCAGGCTGATGTCGTTGCACTTGGTGTTGGACGACGAACCATTGGCGTTCGTAGTGTCCTTGCACTGCGAGTCAAACACGTTACCGACATCCCAGAAGACCGAAGTACGCAGGGAACGCTGATCCTTGACGAATGGCAGCGGGAACAGAACTTCTACACCGCCCTGGATCAGGACGTTACCACCGAACGGCAGTGGATCCTGGTCCGGGTCTGCAATAGTGCCCGGGTTGTTACCACGGCTCGGCGTACTGCGCGGGCCGAGGGTGCTGTCCTTGAAGCCACGAACCGAGTTGAAACCACCGGCATAGTAGTTTTCATAGAACGGCAGACCATCGGTCGAACCGTAACCATCGCCATAACCGAGTTCGGAGTGCAGGCGCAGTGTGTAGTTTTCGGTGATCGGCTGGAACAGCTGACCACGGTAGTCAAGTTTGAAGAACGACAGGTCGCTGCCCGGAATGGTGGTTTCCAGGGTCAGGCTCTGGGAACGACCACGGGTCGGCAACACGCCTTTGTTCAGGGTCGACTCGGACCAACCGGCCGAGGCCTTGAAGTTCAGGTAGTTGTCGCCTTCCTTCTCGACGAAATCGAAAATCTCGTCAACGGTATAGCGACCGGTGTTGATCTTGTCCTGCTGGGCAGACAGACCGAACGTCAGACGCGAAGTCTCACTGATCGGGTAGCCGACGTTTACGCCCGCACCGAGACTGTCTACCGCATAGCTGGAAATATCGGCATCGAGTTCATCGTAGTCGGTGGTGCGATAGAACGCGTTGTAACCCAGGCTTACGCCATCAGCGGTCCAGTAGGGGTCAACGTAGCCGAAGTTGTAGCGGCTCTGGTATTCGCTGCGGGTCAGGCCGATGCTGACGCGGTTACCGGTACCGAGGAAGTTGTTCTGGGTGATCGAACCACCGAGGATCAAACCGGCGCTCTGCGCGAAACCGACGCTGGCGGTGATCGAACCGGAAGCCTGTTCTTCAACGGCGTAGTTCACATCGACCTGGTCGTCGACACCTGGCACGGCCGGGGTTTCAACGTTGACTTCCTTGAAGAAGCCCAGGCGCTCCAGACGGGTCTTGGACTGGTCAATCAGGTAGGTCGAAGCCCAGCCACCTTCCATCTGACGCATTTCACGACGCAGCACTTCGTCCTCGGACTTGGTGTTGCCACGGAAATTGATGCGGTTGACGTAGGCACGCTTGCCCGGATCGACAGCGAAGAGGATGTCCACAGTGTGGTCATCATCGTGCGGCTGAGGCACGCCGTTGACGTTGGCGAAGGTGTAGCCCTCGTTACCCAGACGACGGGTGATCAGCTCGGAGGTGGTGGTCATCAGCTTGCGCGAGAACACCTGGCCCTTCTGCACGAGCAACAGCGACTTGATCTGGTCTTCAGGGACTTTCAGGTCACCGCTTAGCTTGACGTCACGAACGGTGTACTTCTCGCCTTCGGTGACGTTGACAGTAATGTAGACGTGCTTCTTGTCCGGGGTAATCGATACCTGGGTCGAAGCGATGTCCATGTTGATATAGCCGCGGTCCAGATAGTAGGAACGCAGACGCTCCAGGTCACCGGAAAGTTTTTCACGGGCATATTTGTCATCGTTCTTGAAGAACGACAGCCAGTTGGTGGTTTTCAGTTCGAACAGGTCGGTCAGGTCTTCCTCAGGGAAAACCGTATTGCCTACCACGTTGATGTGCTGAATGGCGGCAACGGTACCTTCGTTGATCTTCACCTTCAGACCCACGCGGTTACGCGGCTGCGAAACCACTTCGGTGTCAACGGTTGCCGAGTAGCGACCCTGGGCGACGTACTGACGTTGCAGTTCGTTACGCACACCCTCGAGGGTGGCGCGCTGGAAGATTTCGCCTTCGGCCAGACCGGATTGCTTGAGGCCTTTCATCAGGTCTTCAGTGGAAATCGCCTTGTTGCCTTCGATTTCGATACTGGCGACCGATGGACGCTCGACCACGGTGATGACCAGAACGTTGCCTTCGCGGCCCAGCTGGATATCTTGAAAGAAACCGGTTTTGAACAACGCACGAGTGGATTCCACCAGGCGACGATCATCCGCCTGCTCGCCGACGTTCAACGGCAAGGCACCAAAGACGCTACCCGCGGAGACCCGCTGGAGGCCATTGACGCGAATATCAGAGATAGTGAAGGACTCGGCGTGAACTTCGGCGATCATCAATACGGTGAGAACCGCAGTTAGCAGCAGACGTTTCATGAAGTCCTTTCTTATTCCAACTGGCAATAAACAAACTGCCGCAAAATGCGGCAGATTCGCAATTCAGCGAAGCGCTACAGTCGACCCAGATCGTTGACCAGAGCAAGCAACATCACCCCGACCACCAAACTGATACCGATCTGTATCCCCCAACCTTGCACCCGATCCGACAAGGGGCGACCACGCACCCACTCGATCAGATAAAACAACAAATGCCCCCCATCCAGTACAGGAATGGGCAGCAAATTCAGAACGCCCAGGCTAATACTCAGATAAGCAAGGAAATTCAGGAAATCAGCGACGCCCGACTGGGCAGAAGCGCCCGCCACTTTAGCAATGGTTATCGGTCCACTCAAGTTTTTTACCGAGAGCTCGCCGAACAGCATTTTCTTCAGTGAATCCAGCGTCAGAATGCTCATGGTCCAAGTGCGACGGGCACCCTCGCCAATCGCGGCCAGCGGGCCATAGCTGACTTCGCGGATCATTTCCGGTGGCCAGTCGATGGCTTTGACGCCAGCGCCCAGATAACCGCTTGGCGATTTGCTTTCACCGCGCGCCGCCAGGGTCACAGGGACGTCGATTTGAGCATTGTCGCGCTCGATGCGCAGCATGATTTTGGTATCAGGACGCGTACGAACGGTATCGACCACTTGCTGCCAGTCATCGAGCGGCTGGCCATCAAGCGCCAGCAAGCGATCGCCGGTTTTCAGCCCGGCGGCCTGGGCCGGACCTTTCGGGTCCAGCTCGGCAAGCACCGGCGGCAAGGCCGGACGCCAAGGACGAATGCCCAGCGAGCGGATCGGATCCGGCTCGTCGGCACCTTTTAGCCAGTTATCCAGTGCCAGCGTGCGCGGTGATTCTGCCGTCGAACCCTGCTCGCGCACCAGCAATTGAATCGCACCGCTTTCACCGAGACGACGCACCAGTTGCAAATTGACCGCAGCCCAACCGGACGTTGGCTCGCCATCGATCGAGACGATCTCCTGACCCGCGTTCAGACCCGCCTTGGCGGCAATGCTGCCAGACTCGACCGCGCCGATGACCGGACGCACCTGCTCGCTGCCGAGCATCGCCAGCACCCAGAAAAACACCAGCGCCAGCAGGAAGTTGGCAATCGGGCCGGCAGCAACAATAGCGATACGCTGACGTACCGATTTGCGATTGAACGACTGATCAAGTTGATCAACCGGCACTTCGCCTTCGCGCTCGTCGAGCATCTTGACGTAGCCGCCCAGCGGAATCGCGGCGACCACGAACTCAGTGCCTTGCTTGTCATGCCAGCGCAGCAGCGGCATGCCGAAGCCCACGGAAAAACGCAGAACCTTGACGCCACAGCGACGCGCGACCCAGAAGTGGCCGAATTCGTGGAAGGTGACCAGCACACCCAAGGCGATCAGGGTGCCGGCAATCATATAGAGCGCGCTCATCTACTTTCTCCGCAATCCTGTTCAGTGTCGCGTGTCGCCGTTGTGTTGCAAAAACTATCGGCCGTGCCGACTCAACCATTGCTCGGCCAGCAATCGCGCTTTCGCGTCCGCCGTAAATACGGCATCCAGATCGTTCAGCGCCACCACCGGCTCCAGATTCAAGACTTCCTCGATGATACTCGCGATTTCCAGGTAGCGAACCCGTCCGTCGAGAAACGCTGCAACCGCCACTTCATTGGCCGCGTTAAGCATCGCCGGCGCGCTGTCGCCAGCTTCGGCCGCCTGACGGGCCAAACGCAGGCAGGGGAAACGGCTTTCATCGGGCGCTTCGAAATCCAGTCGTGCAATGGCGAACAGATCAAGTGGCGCTACGCCGGAATCGATACGCTCCGGCCAGGCCAATGCGTTAGCGATCGGTGTGCGCATGTCGGGGTTGCCCAATTGCGCCAGCACCGAGCCATCGACGTAATCCACCAGAGAATGGATCACGCTCTGCGGATGAATCACCACTTCGACCTGAGCCGGCCTGGCATCGAACAACCAGCAGGCTTCGATCAGTTCCAGGCCCTTGTTCATCATGCTCGCAGAATCCACGGAGATCTTGCGCCCCATGGACCAGTTCGGATGTGCACACGCCTGCTCAGGCGAAACATTCGCCAGCTCGGACATCGGTGTCTGCCGGAACGGCCCGCCAGAGGCTGTCAGCAAAATCCGTCGCACACCCACCGAGCCCAAGCCGCGGGCGAAATCCGCTGGCATGCACTGAAAAATCGCATTGTGTTCGCTGTCGATCGGCAGCAGTACCGAACCGCTTTTGCGCACGGCCTGCATGAACAGAGCGCCGGACATCACCAGCGCTTCTTTATTGGCCAGCAGAATTTTCTTGCCCGCCTCGACCGCCGCCAGTGTCGGACGCAGCCCGGCCGCACCGACGATGGCCGCCATTACTGCATCGACTTCGGGCGCGGAGGCAACCTGACACAGACCCTCCTCGCCTACCAGGACGCGAGTCGGCAAACCGGCTGCACGCAAGTCATCCTGCAAACCGCGCGCTGCGGCCACTTCAGGCACCACGGCAAACTGGGGCACATGACGCACGCACAACGCGAACAACTCACTGAGGCGTGTGAAACCACTCAATGCAAAAACCTGATAACGCTCAGGATGACGCGCAATCACATCCAGGGTGCTCAGACCGATCGAACCGGTCGCACCCAACACCGTAATCTGCTGGGGACGACTCACGGTGCGGCCATCCAGAGCAATACGGCGAACACCGGAATGGCTGCGGTCAGGCTGTCGATGCGATCCAGCACGCCACCATGCCCGGGCAGCAGATTACTGCTGTCCTTGATGCCGGATTGGCGCTTGAACATGCTTTCGGTAAGGTCACCGACCACGGAAATAAAGACGATCACTGCAGCGCCGATCAGGCCTTTGAGCAGCTCGGCTACGGTCCAGTCGCGCACCAGCCCGACGATCGCAGTGATCACCAGACTCAGCGCCAGACCACCGTACACGCCTTCCCAGCTCTTGCCCGGGCTGACCTGCGGCGCGAGCTTGCGCTTGCCGAACTTGCGCCCGGAAAAGTAAGCACCGATGTCCGCACCCCAGACCAACACCATCACCGCCATGATCAACCAGTTACCCAGCGGGTACTGCTTGATCTGCACCAGACCCTGCCACGCAGGCAGCAGGATCAGCAGACCAATCAGCAGTTTGGTCGCCGCTGTGGACCAGTGCGCGCTGGAGCGTGGATACGTCAGCACCAGATAAGTCGCAATCGCCCACCAGATCACCGATGCACCGAGCACCCAAGGCGCAAGGCCCGGCAGCACATACATGACGAACAGCATCAGGGCGACCACAGCGGCAAAGCCGACGCGGAACGACTGTGCGGTGAAGCCGGCCAGACGCGCCCATTCCCACGCACCGAGACTGACTACCAGACCGATGAACAGCGCGAAGCCGGCACCTTTGAGCAGGAAAAACCCGCACAAGGCGATCGGCAGCAGGATCAGTGCAGTGATGATTCGTTGTTTAAGCATTAAACCCGGGCTCCAGCTTCGACCTGTTCGCTCGTTTTACCGAAACGACGCTGGCGCGAAGCGAAATCGGCCAGCGCAGTGCGCATGGCGTCGTGTTTGAAGTCCGGCCAGAACAGGTCGGAGAAGTACAGCTCGGCGTAGGCCAGCTGCCACAGCAGGAAGTTGCTGATGCGATGCTCGCCACCGGTGCGGATGCATAGGTCAGGCAACGGCAGATCGCCGGTGGCCAGACAAGTCTGCAGCAGATCCGGGGTAATGTCCTCCGGGCGCAAATGCCCGGCCTGGACTTCACGCGCCAGACGCTGCGCGGCCTGAGCGATATCCCACTGGCCGCCATAGTTGGCGGCGATCTGCAGGACAAAGCGGTTGGCACCGACCGTCATGGCCTCGGCCTCGCGCATCGCCGCCTGAAGCTCAGGGTGGAAGCGCGAGCGATCGCCAATGATGCGCAGGCTGATGTTGTTGTCGTTGAGACGCTTGGCCTCACGACGCAGAGCCTTGAAGAATAGATCCATCAAGGCACTGACTTCATCGGCCGGGCGCTGCCAGTTTTCACTGGAGAAGGCGAACAGGGTCAGGACTTCGACCTTGGCCTCAGCGCACACCTCGATCACCGCCCGCACAGCATCCACGCCCGCTTTATGCCCGGCGACACCCGGCATAAAGCGTTTTTTCGCCCAGCGATTATTGCCATCCATGATGATCGCGACATGGCGCGGCACCGCGGACGGCGCAGTCTGCTTGGTCTTGTCCATTTAAAGCTCGACCCTTATACGGCCATCAGGTCTTTTTCTTTCTCGTCCGTGGCCTTGGTGATCTGGGCCTCGGATTCTTTGGTCAGCTTGTCGATATCGGCGATGGCACGACGCTCTTCGTCTTCGCTGATTTCCTTGTCCTTGACCAGTTTTTTCAGCTCACCCAATGCATCACGACGAATGTTGCGCACGGCAACGCGCGCGTCTTCCGCTGCACTACGGGCCTGCTTGGTGAAGCCCTTGCGGGTTTCTTCGGTGAGGGCAGGCATCGGGATCAGCAGCAACTCGCCCAGGTTGGTCGGGTTGAGGTTCAGGCCGGCGCTCTGGATCGCCTTGTCGACAGCCGCAAGCATGTTGCGCTCGAATGCCACGACCTGCAGGGTGCGCGAATCTTTTACGGTGACGTTGGCAACGCCGCTCAGCGGGGTGTCAGTGCCGTAGTAAGGCACCATGACGCTGCCGAGGATACTCGGGTGAGCCTTGCCGGTACGGATCTGGCCGAACGCGTGGTTCAGAGAGTCCAGGGATTTCTGCATGCGCTCTTTAGCGTCTTTCTTGATTTCGTTGATCATTGTTGGCCTTCCTCGATCAAAGTCCCTTCAGCGCCGCCGTGCACAATGTTCAGCAGGGCGCCGGGCTTGTTCATGTTGAATACGCGCAGCGGCATTTTGTGATCGCGGCACAGGCAGATAGCAGTCAGATCCATAACGCCCAGCTTGCGATCCAGTACTTCATCATAAGTCAGATGATCGAACTTCTCGGCATGCGGGTCCTTGAACGGGTCTGCGGTGTACACGCCATCAACCTTGGTGGCCTTGAGCACAACGTCGGCGTCGATTTCGATTGCACGCAGGCAGGCTGCCGAATCCGTGGTGAAGAACGGATTGCCGGTACCGGCCGCGAAGATCACGACGTCTTTGGAGTTCAGGTGGCGCATGGCTTTGCGGCGATCGTAATGATCGGTCACACCGACCATGGAGATGGCGGACATGACGATGGCCGAGATATTGGCACGTTCCAGCGCATCGCGCATGGCCAAGGCGTTCATCACAGTGGCCAGCATGCCCATGTGGTCGCCCGTGACCCGATCCATCCCGGCCTTGCTCAGGGCTTCGCCACGGAACAGGTTGCCACCGCCGATGACCAGACCGACCTGGACGCCGATGCCGACCAGCTGGCCGACTTCCAGCGCCATGCGATCCAGTACCTTCGGATCGATCCCGAACTCTTCCGAGCCCATCAGGGCCTCGCCGCTAAGCTTGAGTAGAATGCGTTTATAGCGAGCCTGATAACCACTGCCCTGCTGAGCCATTGCGAATCTCTCCTGCGGCGTATTTAAAATTCTTTGCGAGCTGTTTACAGCTGGCGTTCACTCTAGCTTGGCGCTGCTGCAGCGCCATCGGAACATGGCTTTGTAAGTCAGTTCCGGGTGGAAACCAAATAAAAAATTGGTACCCCATCTGAAAAGAGGCTGCGCGCGTTAGCGGGCAGCCTCTTTCGGGCGACAGTTGAAAAACCGTCTTATTGCTTGGCGGCAGCCAGCTGGGCAGCAACTTCTTCAGCGAAGTTGTCGACCGGCTTCTCGATGCCTTCGCCTACTTTGAAGTAAGTGAAGGAAACGATTTCAGCGCCGGCTTTCTTGGCCAGCTCGCCAACCTTGACTTCAGGGTTCTTGACGAACGCCTGCTCGACCAGGCTCGCTTCTGCCAGGAACTTGCTGATACGGCCTTTGACCATGTTCTCAACAATGTTTTCTGGCTTGCCTTTGATCTTTTCTTCGTTCAGCTGCAGGAACACAGCTTTCTCACGCTCGATCGCTTCGTCGGAGACTTGCGAAGGCAGCAGGAACTCAGGGTTGCTTGCAGCAACGTGCATAGCGATGTCTTTGGCCAGCTCGACGTCACCGCCTTTCAGGACAACAGCAACACCGATCTTGTTACCGTGCAGGTAGGTGCCGACAACGTCACCTTCTACGCGTACCAGACGACGGATGTTGACGTTCTCGCCGACTTTGGCAACCAGCGCTTCACGAGCCGTTTCCTGAGCGGCGATCAGCGGAGCTGCGTCGGTCAGTTTTTCGTCGAAAGCTTTTTCTACGCTGGCAGCAACGAAGTTCTTGAAATCGTCTTGCAGGGCCAGGAAGTCGGTCTGCGAGTTGACTTCCAGCAGCACGGCTGCCTTGTCATTCGATTTGATGGCGATTGCGCCTTCAGCGGCAACGTTGCCAGCTTTTTTCGCAGCCTTGATGGCGCCCGAAGCACGCATGTCATCAATGGCTTTTTCGATGTCGCCGTCAGCCTTTTCCAGGGCTTTCTTGCAATCCATCATGCCTTCGCCGGTACGCTCGCGCAGTTCTTTGACCAACGCTGCAGTAATTGCTGCCATTTTCAAATTCCTCTTGGATAGGTTTTCAACCATTCCACCCGATCGAACGGGCGTTCAATTCTTCCCGAACCACCCATGTTGGCTGCCGCACATGACAAATACAGACGTGGGCGCCGACAAATGGTTTTCGAGGTGGCAAAAAGGGGGCCAAGCCCCCTTTTTGCTTACTGAGTCAACGCCAGGGGCGTCGATTACTCAGCTGCAGCCTGAGTTTCTTCAGCTGCGAATTCAACAGTACCGCCAGCAACGTTGTTGCGACCGCGGATAACTGCGTCAGCCATCGAACCCATGTACAGCTGGATAGCGCGGATGGCGTCATCGTTGCCTGGGATGATGTAGTCAACGCCTTCCGGGCTGCTGTTGGTATCGACAACGCCGATGACCGGGATGCCCAGCTTGTTGGCTTCGGTGATCGCGATGCGCTCGTGGTCAACGTCGATCACGAACAGTGCGTCTGGCAGACCGCCCATGTCCTTGATGCCGCCCAGCGAACGATCCAGCTTCTCAAGATCACGGGAGCGCATCAGCGCTTCTTTCTTGGTCAGCTTGGCGAAAGTACCGTCTTCGGCTTGAACTTCAAGGTCACGCAGACGCTTGATGGAAGCACGAATGGTCTTGAAGTTGGTCAGCATGCCGCCCAACCAGCGGTGATCGACGTACGGCGAACCGCAACGTGCTGCTTCTTCAGCAACGATCTTGCCAGCGGAACGCTTGGTGCCGACGAACAGAATCTTGTTTTTGCCCTGGGCCAGACGCTCTACGAAAGTCAGAGCTTCGTTGAACATTGGCAGGGTTTTTTCAAGGTTGATGATGTGAATCTTGTTACGCGCGCCGAAAATGTACTTACCCATTTTCGGATTCCAGTAACGGGTTTGGTGACCGAAGTGCACACCGGCCTTCAGCATATCGCGCATGTTGACTTGGGACATGATAGTTCCTTGATAAGTCGGGTTTGGCCTCCACGTATCCCAATGACCAACCAGAGGCATAAAGCCCAAGGCACCCAGGTCATCGTGTCGACACGTGTGTGGATTTAAGCTTTTCGGGGCATCCCCGGAAAGCGGCGCATTTTATACCACAGGGTGCGCAGAAACGGAACCCGGAATCTGTATTCGCACCAGTGACATGGGCGCAGCCCCCTTGGAATCGGCTCGATGGGCACCATTGTATAGATAGAAGCTGGACATGCAGGCGCGGATTTGCGCCTCCCGTCTGGTAGAATCGCGTTTTTCAGGGTCGCAAAATGTCCGCTTGCCACCCAATTCGTATCCGTAAGCGCCGCCGAGCGCAGAGAGAGCCTGTATGACCGTCAACCTCAAAACCCCCGAGGACATCGCTGGCATGCGTGTCGCCGGCAAACTGGCCGCCGATGTGCTGGAAATGATTGCCGAACATGTCAAACCGGGCGTGACCACTGATCAGCTCAACCAGATCTGCCATGACTACATCGTCAACGTGCAGCAGGCCATCCCTGCCCCGCTCAACTACAAGGGCTACCCGAAGTCGATCTGCACTTCGATCAACCATGTGGTCTGCCACGGCATCCCGAACGACAAACCGCTGAAAAACGGCGACACCCTGAACATCGACGTCACGGTGATCAAGGACGGCTACCACGGCGATACCAGCCGCATGTTCCACGTCGGCGAGGTACCGGTCTGGGCCGAGCGCCTGTCGCAGGTCACCCAGGAATGCATGTACAAGGCGATCGAGATCGTCAAGCCCGGCTGCCGCCTCGGCGACATCGGCGAAGTAATCCAGAAGCACGCGGAAAAGAACGGTTTCTCAGTGGTGCGCGAGTTCTGCGGCCACGGCATCGGCAAGGTCTTCCACGAAGAACCGCAGATCCTGCACTACGGTCGCGCCGGCACTGGCATGGAACTGAAGGCCGGCATGACCTTCACCATCGAGCCGATGATCAACCAGGGCAAGGCCGACACCAAGGTACTGGGCGACGGCTGGACCGCGATCACCAAGGACCGCAAGCTTTCGGCCCAGTGGGAGCACACCCTGCTGGTCACCGACACCGGCTACGAGATTTTCACTTTGCGCAGCGATGACACCATCCCGCGTATCTCGGCCTGACACCCAGAACGCTCCCAGCCTATAGAAGGAAAGCCAATCGATGCCGCAGGTGGATCCCGAACTCTTCGACCGCGGCCAGTTCCAGGCTGAACTGGCCCTCAAAGCGAGTCCCATCGCGGCGTTCAAGAAGGCGATCCGCCAGGCTCGCGAGGTCCTTGACACGCGTTTTCGCAATGGCCGCGACATCCGCCGGCTGATCGAAGACCGCGCCTGGTTTGTCGACAACATCCTGCAAAAGGCCTGGGAGCAGTTCAACTGGAGCGAAGACGCCGACATCGCCCTGGTGGCGGTAGGCGGCTACGGCCGCGGCGAGCTGCATCCCTATTCCGACATTGATCTGCTGATCCTGCTCGACAGTGCCGACCACGAAGTTTTCCGCGATTCCATCGAGCGTTTTCTTACGCTTCTGTGGGACATCGGCCTGGAAGTCGGCCAGAGCGTGCGCTCGGTCGATGAGTGTGCCGAAGAGGCCCGCGCCGACCTGACCGTGGTCACCAACCTGATGGAAAGCCGCACCATCTGCGGCCCCGAGCGTTTGCGCCAGCGCATGCTCGACGTCACCAGCACCGCGCACATGTGGCCGGCCAAGGAGTTCTTCCTGGCCAAGCGAGCCGAGCAGAAGGCTCGTCATCACAAATACAACGACACCGAATACAACCTCGAACCGAACGTCAAAGGCTCGCCCGGCGGCCTGCGCGATATTCAGACAATCCTCTGGGTCGCCCGCAGACAGTACGGCACCCTGAACCTGCGCGCCCTCGCCGGCGAAGGTTTTCTGGTCGAAAGCGAAAATGCCCTGCTCGCCTCCTCCCAGGAGTTTCTGTGGAAAGTGCGCTACGCGCTGCACATGCTCGCCGGCCGTTCCGAAGACCGCTTGCTGTTCGATCATCAACGCACCATTGCCGGCCTGCTTGGCTTTGAAGGAGACGACGCCAAACAGGCGGTCGAAAACTTCATGCAGCAGTACTTCCGCACCGTGATGAGCATCGCCCAACTGAGCGATCTGATCATCCAGCACTTCGAGGAAGTCATCCTCGCTCCGGAAGACGAGGCACCGCCGCAACCGATCAATTCACGCTTCCAGCTGCATGACGGCTACATCGAGGCGCGCAATGACAATGTGTTCCGCCGCACGCCGTTCGCCATGCTGGAAATTTTCGTGCTGATGGCCCAGCAGCCGGAAATCAAAGGCGTGCGCGCCGACACCATTCGTCTGCTGCGCGAACATCGTCATCTGATCGACGACAACTTCCGTAACGATATCCGCAACACCAGCCTGTTCATCGAGCTGTTCAAGTGCAAGATCGGTATCCACCGCAATCTGCGGCGGATGAACCGTTACGGCATTCTCGGCCGTTATCTGCCGGAGTTCGGTTTTATCGTCGGGCAGATGCAGCACGACCTGTTCCACATCTATACGGTCGATGCGCACACGCTGAACCTGATCAAGCACCTGCGCAAACTGCAGTACACCCAGGTCTCGGAGAAATTTCCGCTGGCCGCCAAGCTCATGGCCAAGCTGCCCAAACCTGAGCTGATCTACATGGCCGGTCTGTATCACGACATCGGCAAGGGCCGGCATGGCGATCACTCGGAGATTGGCGCGGTCGATGCCGAGGCGTTCTGCCAGCGCCATCAGTTGCCGGTGTGGGACAGCCGCCTGATCGTCTGGCTGGTGCAGAACCACCTGGTGATGTCCACCACTGCGCAGCGCAAGGATCTGTCCGACCCGCAGGTGATCCACGATTTCGCCCAGGCGGTCGGCGACGAAACGCGCCTCGACTACCTCTACGTGCTGACCGTGGCCGATATCAACGCGACCAACCCGACGCTGTGGAACTCATGGCGCGCCAGTCTGCTGCGCCAGCTCTATACGGAGACCAAACGAGCCCTGCGCCGGGGTCTGGAAAATCCGGTGGATCGCGAAGAGCAGATCCGCCAGACGCAGAGCGCCGCGCTGGACATTCTGGTGCGCGGCGGCACCGACCCGGACGACGTCGAGCAGCTGTGGGCGCAATTGGGCGATGACTATTTCCTGCGCCACACCGCCGGCGACGTCGCCTGGCACAGCGATGCGATCCTGCAGCAACCGGTCGATGGCGGGCCTCTGGTGCTGATCAAGGAAACCACCCAGCGCGAGTTCGAGGGCGGCACGCAGATCTTCATTTATGCACCGGACCAGCACGACTTCTTCGCCGTGACCGTGGCGGCGATGGACCAGCTCAACCTGAACATTCACGATGCCCGGGTCATCACCTCGAGCAGCCAGTTCACCCTCGACACCTACATCGTGCTCGACAACGAAGGCGAATCGATCGGCGACAACCCGGCGCGGATCAAGCAGATCCGTGAAGGCCTCACCGAAGCCCTGCGCAACCCGGACGACTACCCGACAATCATCCAGCGCCGGGTGCCGCGTCAGCTCAAACACTTCGCCTTTGCGCCGCAAGTGACCATTCACAACGACGCCCAGCGTCCGGTGACCGTGCTGGAACTGACGGCGCCTGACCGGCCGGGCCTGCTGGCGCGGGTCGGGGGGATCTTCCTCGAGTTCGACCTGTCGCTGCAGAACGCCAAGATTGCGACCCTGGGCGAGCGCGTGGAAGACGTGTTCTTCATCACCGACGCGCATAACCAGCCGCTGTCCGATCCGCTGCTATGCAGCCGTTTGCAGGATGCGATCGTCGAACAGCTGAGCGTCAATCAGGAACCGGATATCAAACTTTCGCGGATCAGTATCTGAATCACCCGTTTATCCCTGTGAATGCAGCCCATGCTTTCCTCCGGTACATACAATCCCCTGTGGCGAGGGGATTTATCCCCGTTCGGCTGTGGAGCAGTCGTAAAACCTGTGTATGCGGACATTCAGTTGAACCGCAGCGAATGGTTTTGGGGCCGCTGCGCAGCCCAACGGGGATAAATCCCCTCGCCACAGAAAGCTCTTGAGCATTTAAAAGAGGCCCCCATGAACAACGCTCTGAACCAGCTCCAGCCGTACCCGTTCGAAAAGCTCCGCGCCCTGCTTGGCACCGTGACCCCGAACCCGGACAAACGCCCGATCGCCCTGTCGATCGGCGAGCCGAAACACCGTTCGCCGAGCTTTGTCGCCGAAGCGCTGGCGAACAATCTGGATCAGATGGCGGTGTACCCGACCACCCTCGGTATCCCGGCCCTGCGCGAAGCCATCGCTGGCTGGTGCGAGCGTCGTTTTGGTGTGCCGAACGGCTGGATCGATCCGGCGCGCAATGTGCTGCCGGTCAACGGCACCCGTGAAGCGCTGTTCGCCTTTACCCAGACCGTGGTCAATCGTGGTGACGATGCGCTGGTGGTCAGCCCCAACCCGTTCTATCAGATCTACGAAGGCGCGGCGTTCCTCGCCGGGGCCAAGCCGCATTACCTGCCATGCCTGGATGAAAACGGCTTCAACCCGGACTTCGACGCAGTAGCGCCAGACATCTGGCAGCGCTGCCAGATCCTGTTCCTGTGCTCGCCGGGCAACCCGACCGGCGCGCTGATTCCGGTCGAGACCTTGAAGAAGTTGATCGCCCTCGCCGATCAGTACGACTTCGTGATTGCCGCCGACGAGTGCTACAGCGAACTGTACTTCGACGAGCAAACCCCGCCGCCGGGCCTGCTGAGTGCTTGCGTCGAACTCGGCCGCAATGACTTCAAGCGCTGCGTGGTCTTTCATAGCCTGTCCAAGCGCTCCAACCTGCCGGGCCTGCGTTCAGGCTTCGTTGCCGGCGATGCCGACATCCTCAAAGGCTTCCTGCTCTATCGCACTTACCACGGCTGCGCGATGCCGGTGCAGACTCAACTGGCCAGCGTTGCCGCGTGGAATGACGAAGTGCATGTGCGCGCCAACCGTGCGCTGTATCGCGAGAAGTTCGATGCGGTGCTGAACATCCTCAGCCCGGTGATGGACGTGCAGCGCCCGGACGGCAGCTTCTATCTGTGGCCGAACGTGCAGGGCGATGATGCGGCGTTCTGCCGCGATCTGTTCGAGCAGGAACACGTGACCGTGGTGCCGGGCTCGTATCTGTCTCGCGATGTCGATGGCGTCAATCCTGGCGCCGGCCGTGTGCGTATGGCACTGGTTGCGCCGCTGGCGGAATGCGTCGAAGCCGCCGAACGGATTCGTGACTTCATCACCCGCCAGAAGTGATCACGGAGCGCTTGCGGCAGCCCCCTGCTGCAAGCGCTCAACCGGCTATTTGACCTGGCCCAGATTGGCCTCGCTCAAATCCAGTTCGCCGAGCACTTCTCGCAACACGTCATCACCGATCTGGTGCTGACGACTCAGACTGTAAAGTTCAAGACGCTGCGCGCGCAGCGCTTTCAAACGCAGGCGACGCTCAAGCAGATCCATCTGGAATGCCAGCGCCTGAGCCTCGGCAGAATCATTGAACACATCAAGTTGATGGCGATATTCGGACATGATCCGCGCCTTGAGCTCCGCCGCCAGCGCTGCTTGAGCGGCATCCTGTGGGACGACTTCTTCGGTTTCCAGCGAGTGAATCGCCGCTTCGGCCGTCTTGCGCCAGGCGTCGCGCACTTCCTGACGACGCTTGTCGTCGGGACTTTTGTCGATGCCGCGCAGCAGCAAGGGCAGCGCGATACAGGCCGAGATCAGCGACAGCAGAATCACCCCGGCAGCAATGAAAATCAGCAAGTCGCGCTCAGGAAAAGCCTCGGCGCCGATCAGCATCGGCACCGACATCACGCCCGCCAGCGTCACCGCCCCGCGCACACCACCCACCGTCAGCAACCAGCATGAACGCGCCGTCGGCACTTGGGTCAGCTCGCCCTTGCCGCGCACTCGGCGCAGCAACACCGACAAGCGCCAGATGCTCTGCACCCAGATGAACCGCAGCAGCACCAGCGCGACGAAAATCGCCAGCACATCGAGGCAGCGATAGAACAGCGTTGGCCACAGCGTCGGCTCATGGCTGATCACGGCCTTGATGATGTCTGGCAATTGCAGGCCAAGCAGCAGGAAGATCAAGCCATTGAACGCAAATTCGAGCAGCGCCCAGACGCTGCGGTTGAGCAGCCGCGTGCTGGTCTGGCGCGGCAGCAGGTCGAGCCAGCTTTGCATCATCCCCGCTGCCACCGCCGAGAGAATGCCCGAAGCGCCCAGACGTTCAGCCAGTACGTAAGCGGCGAACGGCAGCAGCAACATGAACACCACGTGAGTGGCCGGATCGTCCCAGCCCCGGGCGATCATCCACGCGCGCAGGCGCCCGACCAGCCAGCTCAACGCTACACCCACAGCCAGGCCACCGAGCGCCACCGCGACGAAGGTCAGACTGGCATTGGTCAACGAGAACACGCCCGTGACCGCTGCAGCGAGGGCGAATTTGAAGGTCACCAGGCCTGAGGCGTCATTCATCAGCGCCTCGCCCTGAAGGATGTGCATCAGCGGCGTGGGGAGACGGTTCTGCGAAATCGCTGAAACCGCTACGGCGTCTGTCGGTGACAAAACCGCTGCAAGGGCGAAGGCCACCGGCAGCGGAATCGTCGGCAACAGCCAATGAATGAAATAGCCGGCACCGACCACGGTGAACAGAACAAGGCCGACGGCCAGGGTCAGGATCGGTCCGCGCAATTGCCAGAAGGCGCGTTTGGGCATGCGCCAGCCATCGGAAAACAACAACGGCGGCAGGAACAGAAACAGGAACAATTCCGGGTCGAGGGCGACGTGCAGCCCCAGGGTCGGCCAGGCGAGCAAGGCACCGGCGGCGATTTGCACCAGCGGCAATGGCAGCGGGATAACCCGCCCGACCAAGCGCGAGACGCTGACCAGCATCAGCAGGATCAGGACGGTGTAAGCAGTTTGCATAAAACCAAAATCTCAGGCGATCGACAGCGTTGAACTGCCATATTAGCGCCTTAGGCTGTGGCTGACCGTTGCACCTATGTCGCACGACCGCAAGCGACACCCTTGTGGGAGCGAGCCTGCTCGCGAAAGCGGTCGTTCAGCACACAGAGATATTGATTGATGTGGCCTCTTCGCGAGCAGGCTCGCTCCCACAGGTTTTACAGCGTTACGACAACCGTGGCCGACGAAACCGTCCGGTCATGGCATAATCCGTCACCATTTTTTTCCAGCACCTGTAAAGGGGGCGATTCCTTGGCCGTTTCAAGTAAAACGTTGCACCTTTTCGGCATCAAAGCCTGCGACACCATGAAAAAGGCGCGCACCTGGCTCGATGAACACGCTGTCAGCTATGACTTTCACGATTACAAGACCGCCGGCATTGACCGTGAGCACCTGACCCAATGGTGCGACGAGCACGGCTGGCAAACCGTGCTGAACCGCGCCGGCACGACCTTTCGCAAACTCGACGACGAACGCAAAGCCGATCTCGACCAGGCGAAAGCCATCGAACTGATGCTCGCGCAACCCTCGATGATCAAGCGCCCGGTGCTCGATCTCGGTGACCGAACCCTGATTGGCTTCAAGCCAGATATCTACGCGGCCGCTCTGAAGTAAGCAGCCCGTCACTCTTTGTAGAGGTATTCACATGTCCAATTCCCTGTTCAGCATCGCCTTTGGTGTCGGCACCCAGAACCGTCAAGGCGCATGGCTGGAAGTGTTCTACGCACAGCCACTGCTCAATCCTTCGGCCGAACTGGTCGCAGCGGTCGCGCCGATCCTCGGTTACACCGAAGGCAACCAGGCCATCACCTTCACCACCGCCCAGGCCGCGCAACTGGCTGAAGCCGTGAAAGGCATCGACGCTGTGCAAGGCAAGCTGCTGACTCGCCTGGCTGAAAGCCACAAGCCGTTGGTTGCCACGCTGCTGGCCGAAGACGCGCAACTGACCTCCACGCCTGAGGCCTACCTCAAGCTGCATCTGCTCTCGCACCGTCTGGTCAAGCCGCACGGCGTCAGCCTCGCCGGTATCTTCCCGCTGCTGCCGAACGTGGCGTGGACCAGCCAGGGCGCGATCGACCTGAGCGAACTGGCGGAAATGCAACTCGAAGCGCGTCTGCGCGGCGAACTGCTGGAAGTGTTCTCCGTGGACAAGTTCCCGAAGATGACCGACTACGTGGTACCGGCCGGCGTGCGTATCGCTGATGCTGCACGTCTGCGTCTGGGCGCTTACGTCGGCGAAGGCACCACCGTCATGCACGAAGGCTTCATCAACTTCAACGCCGGCACCGAAGGCCCGGGCATGATCGAAGGCCGCGTTTCCGCTGGCGTATTCGTCGGCAAGGGTTCGGACCTGGGCGGCGGTTGCTCGACCATGGGTACCCTGTCGGGCGGCGGCAACATCGTGATCAAGGTCGGTGAAGGCTGCCTGATCGGCGCCAACGCCGGTATCGGTATTCCGTTGGGCGACCGCAACACTGTGGAGTCGGGCCTGTACGTGACCGCTGGCACCAAGGTTGCGCTGCTCGACGAAAACAACAATCTGGTCAAGGTTGTGAAGGCGCGCGAGCTGGCTGGTCAGACTGATCTGCTGTTCCGTCGTAATTCGGAAACCGGTGCTGTGGAATGCAAGACCCACAAATCGGCGATCGAACTGAACGAAGCGCTGCACGCTCACAACTAAGCAGCACATCGACCTCCTGTGGGAGCGAGCCTGCTCGCGAAGCTTCTGGCGTCCTCAAGGACGCTGTCGCGAGCAGGCTCGCTCCCACAAGGTTTGGCGTACATCCCGCCCAATTTCACAGGGCTGAACCCATGATGATCCCCTCCCCTTGGCGCGCCGATTTCCCGGCCATCGCCGCGCTGCAACGGCAAGACCAGACCTATCTGGACAACGCCGCCACCACGCAAAAACCCCAGGCCCTGCTCGACGCACTGACGCATTACTACGCCAACGGCGCGGCCAATGTGCATCGTGCGCAACACCTGCCCGGTGCCCACGCGACACAAGCGTTCGAAGACAGCCGGCGCAAGGTTGGCCAGTGGCTGAATGCCGGTGACAGCGGGCAGATAATTTTCACGCACGGCGCCACCAGTGCCTTGAATCTGCTGGCTTACGGTCTTGAAAATTTGTTCGAGCCGGGCGATGAGATTGTCATCAGCGCTCTGGAGCATCACGCCAACCTGTTGCCGTGGCAGCAACTGGCGCAACGCCGCAACCTGAAACTGGTGATCCTGCCGCTGGATGCCGACGGCCTGATCGACCTCGCCGCTGCCGTGCATCTGATCGGCCCGCGCACGCGTTTGCTGGCAGTCAGTCAGCTGTCCAACGTCCTTGGTGCCTGGCAACCGCTGACCGCTTTGCTCGGCATGGCCAAGGCGCAGAACGCGCTGACGGTAGTCGATGGCGCGCAAGGCGTGGTGCACGGCCGGCATGATGTGCAGGCGCTGGGTTGCGACTTCTATGTGTTTTCCAGCCACAAACTCTACGGCCCTGAGGGACTGGGCGTGCTGTTCGGACGCAACGCTGCGCTGGAGCAATTGCAGCCATGGCAGTTCGGCGGCGAGATGGTGCTGGACGCCAACTATCAGGATTCGCGCTTCCGCCCGGCGCCGTTAGGGTTCGAGGCTGGCACACCGCCAATCGCCAGTGTCATCGGCCTCGGAGCGACCCTCGACTACTTGGCCGGTTTGGATCAGGACGCCGTATCTGCCCATGAAGCGGCACTGCACGACTATCTGTTGCGCGGCCTCGCCGCCCGCAATGGCATTCGCTTGCTCGGCAAGCCGCAACTGGCGCTGGCCAGTTTTGTCGTCGAAGGCGTGCACAACGCTGATCTGGCGCATCTGCTCACCGAACAAGGCATTGCCGTACGCGCGGGGCATCACTGCGCCATGCCGCTGATGAAAAGCTTCGAACTGGCTGGCGCGATTCGCGTGTCGCTGGCGCTGTATAACGATTCGGAAGATCTGGAGCGCTTTTTCGAGGCGCTGGATCAGGCGCTGGAGTTGTTGCGATGAGCCTGCCGGTGGAAGCGGCCGAAGCGCTGCAGACGTTTCAGAATGCGGCGGGCTGGGAACAGCGCGCGCGGCTGCTGATGCAGTTTGGCGATCGCTTGCCGGTGCTGGATGACGCGCAAAAGTGCGAGGCCAACCGGGTGCATGGCTGTGAGAGTCAGGTGTGGCTGGTCGGGGATTTGCGCGACGGGCACTGGCAGTTCAAGGCGAGCAGCGATGCGCGGATGATTCGCGGGTTGGTGGCGTTGCTGCTGTTGCGGGTCAACGGATTGTCGGCGGTGGAGTTGCAGCAGGTGGATTTGCCGCAGTGGTTCAATCAGTTGGGCTTGTCGCGGCAGCTGTCGCCTTCGCGCAGTAATGGCTTGAATGCCGTGCTCCAGCGGATGAATGAGTTGGCGCGCTAATCGCCTTCGCGAGCAGGCTCGCTCCCACAATGGAAATGCATTTCCCTGTGGGAGCGAGCCTGCTCGCGAAGAGGCCCTCATTGATACCTTCAGGCTTGAGGCTTGACCCGGTCCGCCGGGCGCCGAACACCAGCGACAATCTTGTCCACAGCCTTGGTCGCCGCGACCATGCCAAATGTCGCCGTGACCATCATCACCGCGCCAAACCCGCCAGCGCAGTCGAGCTTCACGCCGTCGCCGACAAAACTTTTCTGCAGACAAATGCTGCCATCCGGTTTCGGGTAGCGCAGCTGTTCGGTGGAAAATACGCACGGCACGCTGTAGTGACGGGTCACGGTGCGGGAGAAGCCGTAGTCCCGGCGCAACGTCGAACGGACTTTCGAGGCCAGCGGATCGTTGAAGGTGCGGTTCAAGTCGCAAACCTGAATCAGCGTCGGGTCGATCTGCCCGCCCGCGCCGCCGGTGGTAATGATCTGGATCTTGCGGCGTTTGCACCAGGCGATCAGCGCCGCTTTGGCGTTCACCGCATCGATGCAGTCGATCACGCAGTCGATGTTCGGCGTGATGTATTCGGCCATGGTGTCGCGGGTGACGAAATCGGCCACGGCGTGCACCGTGCAATCGGGGTTGATCCCGCGCAGGCGCTCGGCCATCACCTCGACCTTGGGTTTGCCGACAGTGCTGTCCAAGGCGTGCAACTGACGGTTGGCATTACTGACGCAGACGTCATCAAGGTCGAACAGCGAGATCTCGCCCACCCCGCAACGGGCCATCGCTTCCGCCGCCCAGGAACCGACGCCACCAACGCCGACGATCGCCACATGGGCGGCGCGCAAGCGTTCCAGGCCCTCGATGCCATACAACCGGGCGATGCCTGCAAACCGCGGATCTTCTGTACTCATGACCATTACCCCAAAAACCGGCGCGCATTATAGGGCTACGCAGCGACAAGTTTTAAGCTGCAAGCGACAAGTGTAAGAACTTAAGTCAGAGACGGCTGCCCAATGTCAGGCATTTTCCCGTCAGTTGTACGACTGGTTAACCGCCGGTGTAGGATGCGCGCCCCTCGGGCGTCTATCCGACCGATCCTTCGTTCCACAGCCTTTGGAACCCGAAACAGCTATGTCATCGCGTAAATTTGGACTCAACCTGGTGGTGGTGCTGGCCATCGCTGCCTTGTTCACCGGTTTCTGGGCGCTGGTCAATCGCCCGGTCACGGCGCCGAACTGGCCGCAGCAAATCTCCGGCTTCTCGTATTCGCCATTCCAGCAAGGCCAATTCCCACAGAAGGATCAGTATCCGTCTGACGATGAAATGCGCCGTGACCTGGAAATCATGAGCAAGCTGACCGACAACATTCGTATCTATTCGGTCGACGGTTCGCTGGGAGACATCCCGAAACTGGCGGAGGAATTCGGCCTGCGTGTCACCCTCGGCATCTGGATCAGCCCGGACCAGGAACGCAACGAACGGGAAATCACCAAAGCCATCGAACTGGCCAACACCTCGCGCAGCGTCGTGCGCGTGGTGGTCGGCAACGAAGCGCTGTTTCGTGAAGAAATCACACCTGAGGCCTTGATCGTTCTGCTGGATCGGGTGCGCGCTGCCGTCAAAGTACCGGTGACTACTTCCGAGCAATGGCACATCTGGGAGAAATACCCGCAACTGGCCAAGCACGTGGATTTGATCGCCGCTCACGTCCTGCCCTACTGGGAATTCATTCCGGTGGACAAGGCCGGCCAGTTCGTCTTCGACCGCGCCCGCGATCTGAAAAAACTCTTTCCGAAAAAACCGCTGCTGCTGTCCGAGGTCGGCTGGCCGAGCAACGGTCGCATGCGCGGTGGCGCCGATGCATCGCCGGCAGATCAGGCAATTTATCTGCGCACGCTGGTCAACAAGCTCAATCGCCAAGGCTTCAACTACTTCGTGATCGAAGCGTTTGACCAACCGTGGAAGGCCAGCGACGAAGGTTCGGTCGGCGCCTACTGGGGCGTGTTCAACGCCGCGCGTCAGCAGAAATTCAATTTCGAAGGCCCGGTGGTGGCGATTCCACAATGGCGCGTACTGGCGATCGGCTCAGTGGTGCTGGCGCTGCTGTCGCTGACCCTGCTGATGATCGACGGCTCGGCCCTGCGCCAGCGCGGTCGCACGTTCCTGACGTTTATCGCGTTCCTCTGCGGTTCGGTGCTGGTGTACATCGGTTACGACTACAGCCAGCAATACAGCACGTGGTTCAGCCTCACGGTCGGATTCCTCCTGGCGCTCGGTGCGCTCGGGGTATTCATCGTCCTGCTCACCGAGGCCCATGAACTGGCCGAAGCGGTGTGGATTCACAAGCGCCGTCGGGAATTCCTGCCGGTGCTGGGCGATTCCGACTACCGGCCGAAAGTGTCGATCCACGTGCCGTGCTACAACGAGCCGCCAGAGATGGTCAAACAGACCCTCGATGCCCTGGCCGCGCTCGACTATCCGGATTTCGAAGTCCTGATCATCGACAACAACACCAAGGATCCGGCGGTGTGGGAACCGGTGCGCGATTACTGCGCAACCCTCGGCCCGCGCTTCAAGTTCTTCCACGTTTCGCCGCTGGCCGGTTTCAAGGGCGGCGCGCTGAATTATCTGATCCCGCACACCGCCAAGGACGCCGAAGTCATTGCCGTGATCGACTCCGATTACTGCGTGCACCCGAACTGGCTCAAGCACATGGTGCCGCACTTCGCCGACCCGAAAATCGCCGTGGTGCAGTCGCCGCAGGATTATCGCGACCAGAACGAAAGCACCTTCAAAAAGCTCTGCTACGCCGAATACAAAGGCTTCTTCCATATCGGCATGGTCACCCGCAACGACCGTGACGCGATCATTCAGCACGGCACCATGACCATGACCCGCCGCTCGGTGCTGGAAGAATTGGGCTGGGCTGACTGGTGCATCTGTGAAGACGCCGAACTCGGCCTGCGCGTATTCGAGAAAGGCCTGTCGGCGGCGTATTACCACGACAGCTACGGCAAGGGCCTGATGCCGGATACCTTCATCGACTTCAAGAAACAGCGTTTCCGCTGGGCCTATGGCGCGATCCAGATCATCAAGCGCCACACCCGCAGCCTGCTGCGCGGCAAGGACACCGAACTGACTCGCGGTCAGCGTTATCACTTCCTCGCCGGTTGGCTGCCGTGGGTTGCCGATGGCATGAACATCTTCTTCACCGTTGGCGCGCTGTTGTGGTCGGCGGCGATGATCATCGTGCCGCAACGGGTCGATCCACCGTTGCTGATTTTCGCGATCCCGCCACTGGCGCTGTTCGTGTTCAAGGTCGGCAAGATCATCTTCCTCTACCGTCGCGCCGTCGGCGTGAATCTGAAAGATGCGTTCTGCGCGGCACTGGCCGGGCTGGCGTTGTCGCACACCATCGCCAAAGCGGTGCTGTACGGTTTCTTCACCAGCAGCATTCCGTTCTTCCGCACGCCGAAAAACGCTGACAACCACGGTTTCTGGGTGGCGATCAGCGAGGCTCGCGAGGAGCTGTTCATCATGCTGTTGCTGTGGGGCGCGGCGCTGGGGATTTTCCTCGTGCAGGGCATTCCGAGCAATGACATGCGCTTCTGGGTAACCATGCTACTGGTGCAGTCGCTGCCGTACCTGGCGGCGCTGATCATGGCGTTCCTGTCGTCGCTGCCCAAACCAGCGGCCAAGGCTGAGCCGGCACCGGTCGTCTAAATCCGCAACGCAGCACTAAACGGCGGCCAATGGTCGCCGTTTTGCTTTAAGATAACCGCCATTTTGCGGGGCTTGGCGTGATAACCGGTCTGACTGACCACCCCTGTCCCTTGTGGGAGCGAGCCTGCTCGCGAAGGCGTTGTAACATTCAACCTTTAAGGTGCCTGGTAGACCGCTTTCGCGAGCAGGCTCGCTCCCACATTAGAAGCCCAAGCTCACACCCCATGATCCCGGAGTTTTCCATGACGGCCCACGCCGACCTATCGCCGACCCTTCAACTGGCCATCGACCTGATCCGCCGTCCTTCCGTGACCCCGGTCGATGCCGACTGCCAGAAGCAGATGATGCAGCGCCTGGGCGATGCCGGTTTCACCCTGGAGCCGATGCGCATCGAAGATGTGGATAACTTCTGGGCGACTCACGGCAACAACGACGGCCCGGTGCTGTGCTTCGCCGGCCACACCGACGTGGTACCGACCGGTCCGGTTACCGCATGGCAGATCGATCCGTTCAATGCCGTGATCGACGAACATGGCATGCTCTGCGGCCGTGGCGCGGCAGACATGAAAGGCAGTCTGGCGTCGATGACCGTCGCCGCTGAACGCTTTGTCGCCGATTACCCGAACCATAAAGGCAAGGTTGCGTTCCTGATCACCAGCGACGAAGAAGGCCCGGCGCATCACGGCACCAAGGCTGTGGTCGAACGTCTGGTCGCGCGCAAGGAGCGTCTGGACTGGTGCATCGTTGGCGAGCCGTCGAGCACCACCCTGGTCGGCGACGTGGTGAAAAACGGCCGTCGCGGCTCCCTCGGTGCCAAGCTCACGGTCAAAGGCGTGCAGGGCCACGTGGCCTACCCGCATCTGGCGAAAAACCCGATTCACCTCGCCGCTCCGGCGCTGGCCGAGCTGGCCGCCGAGCACTGGGACCACGGTAACGACTTCTTCCCGCCGACCAGTTTCCAGATTTCCAACGTCAATTCCGGCACCGGCGCGACCAACGTGATTCCCGGTGATCTGGTGGCGGTGTTCAACTTCCGTTTTTCCACCGAATCAACCGTCGAAGGCCTGCAGAAACGCGTTGCCGATATTCTCGACAAGCACGATCTGGACTGGCACATCGACTGGGCGCTGTCCGGCCTGCCGTTCCTCACCGAACCGGGCGCGCTGCTCGATGCGGTATCGTCGAGCATCAAGGACATCACCGGTCGCGAGACCAAGGCGTCGACCAGCGGCGGCACCTCCGATGGCCGCTTCATCGCGACCATGGGCACGCAAGTGGTTGAACTGGGCCCGGTCAACGCGACCATCCACCAGGTCAACGAGCGCGTGCTGGCAGCCGATCTCGACGTGCTGACGGAAATTTATTACCAGACCCTGATCAAGTTGCTCGCCTGATGCTCGCGTGCCCGATCTGCAGTGAACCGCTCAACGCGGTAGAGAACGGCGTGGTCTGCCCCGCCGGGCATCGGTTCGACCGTGCGCGTCAGGGTTATCTGAACCTGTTGCCGGTGCAGCACAAGAACAGCCGCGACCCCGGCGACAATCAGGCCATGGTCGAGGCGCGGCGTGATTTCCTCAACGCCGGGCATTACGCGCCAGTGGCCAAACGTCTGGCTGAACTCGCGGCGAGTTATGCGCCGGCGCGCTGGGTCGATATCGGTTGCGGCGAGGGTTACTACACCGCGCAAATCGCCGAAGCTTTGCCGAACGCTGATGGCTACGCGCTGGACATCTCCCGCGAAGCGGTCAAACGCGCCTGCAAACGCAACCCGGCGATCACCTGGTTGATCGCCAGCATGGCCCGCGTGCCATTGGCTTCAGGCAGTTGCCAGTTTCTCGCCAGCGTCTTCAGTCCGTTGGATTGGGAGGAAGCCAAGCGTCTGCTCAGCGTCGGCGGCGGCCTGATGAAAGTCGGCCCGACCCGTGGCCATCTGATGGAATTGCGCGAACGCCTGTACGACGAAGTGCGCGAGTACACCGACGACAAGCACCTGGCCCTGGTGCCGGAAGGCATGGTTTTGGCGCACAGCGAAACCCTGGAATTCAAGCTGACCCTGGACAAGCCCGAGGACCGCGCCAACCTGTTGGCGATGACGCCTCACGGCTGGCGTGCCAGTGCCGAGCGTCGTGCGGCGGTGATCGAACAGGCCGAGCCGTTCGAGACCACTGTGTCGATGCGCTACGATTATTTCGTTCTTCAATAACTTTTGGTCTCGGGCACAGGCCCGGGGCCGGCTAAATCCGCGAATGGATTTTTCAGACCCGCAGTGAGGACATCCATGCGCCAACCGGACATCGAGATTTACCTGAAAGACGCCGACGTCGACCACAAGGCCATCGCCGCCTGGCTCGGCCAAGCGCTTGGCCCGTGCAGCGACTGGGTGCAGAAAGGCCAGACGTACAAGTGCAAGGCCGGCAACGTGCCGGTGACCTGGCTGCCGAAAGCCGTGGGCAAGTGGAACAGCCTGTTCCTGGAAAGCGACCAGACCCCTTGGGACGACGACATCGCCTGCGCCCGCGCAGCCTTTGCCGCGCTGAACGTCGAAGTGCGTTGCGCACCGGGGACGTGGGTCGAAGAAGAAGGTGAAGAAACCGCCGATCGCTGGATTCGCATCAGCGAAGACGGAGAAGAAGAGATCACCTGGAAGACCGTGTAATCAGGGCAACGTAGAGCCCATGTGGGAGCGAGCCTGCTCGCGAATGCGCAGTGTCAGTCGATATGAATGGTGACTGATACACCGCATTCGCGAGCAGGCTCGCTCCCACAGTGGTTTTGGCGTTCTGGAGGTTTGTGTTACAGACCTACAACATCCTCAGCCTGCAACCCCTTCTCGCCGGTGATCACCGCGTACTCGACCTGTTGACCTTCGGTCAGCGAGCGGTGCCCTTCGCCGCGTATCGCGCGGTAGTGCACGAACACGTCCACGCCGTCGTCGCGCTGGATAAAGCCATAGCCTTTGGCGTCGTTGAACCACTTCACGTTGCCGGTTTCGCGTGTTGCCATCTGTTCATACTCCTTTTTTATTATTGAACGGGCTTTTCGCAGGAAAGCCTTAGAGGAACGTCAGCCTGCGTCCGACGTCCATGACAGGGCACCGGCAACAGAGCGCCGAGTATATGACAGGTGCGGAAACTCTCAACAGGAGATTACTTCGGCGCTTTTTTGCCGATTTTCGCCTAATACGGCAAACTGTCCGCCCCGAGCGCCTGCTCGGTTTTATCCACTCACGCAGAAGCCGTATGACCCGTTCCCCGTTCCGCCGTCTTGTGTTTGGCACCCTGCGCCGCCTGTTGTATCTCTGGGTTCGCTCCGAGACCATCAATCAGTCGTCGTTCACTCTTAACCTCGACCGCAGTCGTCCGGTGTTCTACGTCCTGCAAAACCCTTCGCTGACCGATCTGGCGGTGGTTGACACCGAGTGCACCAAGGCCGGTCTGCCACGCCCGGTGCTGGCGGTGTCGGTGGGTTCACTCATCGAACCAGCGGCGTTTTTCTATTTGACGCCGGACCCGGACTGGCTCGGCCGCCAGGACAAACGCGGTGCGCCGCCGACCCTCACCCGCCTGGTCAGCGCGCTGACGCAGAACGCTGCCGAAGACGCGCAGATCATTCCGGTCAGCGTGTTCTGGGGCCAGTCGCCAGACAGCGAAAACAGTCCGTGGAAACTGTTGTTCGCCGACAGCTGGGCAGTCACCGGACGCCTGCGCCGGCTGCTGAGCATTATCGTCCTCGGGCGTAAAACCCGCGTGCAGTTTTCCGCGCCGATCCACCTGCGCGAACTGATCGATCACAACAAGGGTCATGAGCGCACCGTGCGCATGGCCCAGCGCATCCTGCGCGTGCACTTCCGCAACCTCAAAGCTGCGGTGATCGGCCCGGACATTTCCCACCGGCGCAATCTGGTCAAAGGCCTGCTCAATCAGCCGCTGGTCAAACAGGCGATCCTCGACGAAGCCGAGCGCGAAAAAATCTCCCCGGAAAAAGCCAAGGCCCAGGCCCTGCGCTATGGCAACGAGATTGCTTCGGACTACACCTACACCGCGATCCGTTTTCTCGAAGTGGTGCTGAGCTGGTTCTGGAACAAGATCTACGACGGCATCAAGGTCAATCACATCGAAGGTGTGCAGAACGTCGCGCAGGGTCACGAAGTGATTTACGTGCCGTGCCATCGCAGCCACATCGATTACCTGCTGCTTTCCTATCTGCTGTTCCGCAACGGCCTGACCCCGCCGCACATCGCCGCCGGGATCAACCTGAACATGCCGGTGATCGGCAGCCTGCTGCGTCGCGGCGGTGCGTTCTTCATGCGCCGCACATTCAAGGGCAATCCGTTGTACACCTCGGTGTTCAACGAATACCTGCACACGCTGTTCACCAAAGGTTTCCCGGTGGAGTATTTCGTCGAGGGCGGGCGCTCGCGCACCGGGCGCATGCTGCAACCGAAAACCGGCATGCTCGCGATCACCCTGCGCAGTTTCCTGCGTTCGTCGCGGATGCCGATCGTGTTCGTGCCGGTGTACATCGGATACGAGCGCGTGCTCGAAGGCCGCACCTACCTCGGTGAGCTGCGCGGCGCGAGCAAAAAGAAAGAGTCGATCTTCGATATTTTCAAAGTGATCGGCGCGCTCAAGCAGCGCTTCGGTCAGGTCGCGGTCAACTTCGGCGAGCCGATCAAACTGGCGGAATTCCTTGACGCCGAGCAACCGGACTGGCGCCAGCAGGAACTCGGCCCGCAATTCAAACCGGCGTGGCTCAACGAAACCACCAACCGCCTCGGCGAGAAAGTCGCCCGGCACCTCAACGAAGCGGCGGCGATCAATCCAGTGAATCTGGTAGCGCTGGCCCTGCTGTCGACCACGCGTCTGGCCCTGGATGATCGAGCCATGGCGCGGGTGCTTGACTTGTATCTCGCGCTGCTGCGCAAAGTCCCTTATTCGCCGCACACCACCTTGCCGGAAGGCGACGGCCGTGCGCTGATCGAGCATGTGAAAGACATGGATCTGCTCGCCGAGCAGAACGATGCGCTGGGCAAGATTCTGTATCTGGACGAGCAGAACGCGGTCCTGATGACTTACTACCGCAACAACGTCCTGCACATCTTCGCCCTGCCCTCGTTGCTCGCGAGTTTCTTCCAGAGCACCTCGCGCATGAGCCGCGAGCAGATCCTGCGCTACACCCGCGCGCTGTATCCGTACCTGCAATCGGAATTGTTCATCCGCTGGAGCCTGGACGAACTCGACGCGGTGATCGATCAGTGGCTGGAAGCGTTCGTCGAGCAGGGCCTGCTGCGTTTCGAGAAAGACGTTTACCTGCGCCCGGCACCGAGTTCGCGGCATTTCGTGCTGCTGACGCTGCTGTCGAAAAGCATCGCGCAGACCCTGCAGCGGTTCTACATGACCGTATCTTTGCTGCTCAACAGCGGCCAGAACAGCATCAGCGCCGAAGAGCTGGAAGACCTCTGCACAGTGATGGCCCAGCGTCTGTCGATCCTCCATGGCCTGAATGCGCCGGAGTTCTTCGACAAGAGTCTGTTCCGCCACTTCATCCAGACCCTGCTCGACCTCGACGTCCTGCGCCGCGACGAAGCCGGCAAGCTCAGCTACCACGAACTGCTCGGCGAGCTGGCCGAAGGCGCGGCCAAGCGCGTGTTGCCGGCGGAGATTCGCCTGTCGATCCGCCAGGTCGCGCTGCACCGCAGTGAAGATGCGGCGGATCAGATCACGCCACAGCCTGAGGCTTGAAGCCTTACCCCTGTGGGAGCGAGCCTGCTCGCGAAGACGGAATGTCAGTCGACATTTAGTTTGACTGACCCAGCGCTTTCGCGAGCAGGCTCGCTCCCACATTGAAAGGAGATTCACCCATGAAAAAACTGCTGACCCTCGCCGCCGCCACGCTGCTGAGCGCCTGCCAATCAACCACACCCGCCGGCAAGGCCAGCCTCGACGGCGAAGTCTTCTACCTGCAACGCATCGCTTTGCCCCCGAGCGCGACTCTGAGCGTGAGCCTGCAAGATGTGTCGCTGGCCGATGCACCGGCCGTCGTCCTCGACCAACAGAACGGCCCGATCAAAGGCCAGGTGCCGCTGCCGTTTCATTTGAGCTACGATCCGGCGCAGGTCAAACCCGGCCATCGTTATTCGATCAGCGCACGCATTGAAGTCAACGGCGAGCTGATGTTCATCACCACCGAAAACCACGCCGTGCAACTCGACGGCAACGACCCGCAGCCGCTGAAAATCCGCGTCGACGCCGTTCGTTAATCCACTCGCCAAAGGAAGACGCCATGCGCCGCCCTACCCTTCGCTTCGCCGCCGCCTGCGCCGGCTTGCTGATCTCCGCCAACGCCCTGGCCCTGTCGCTCAGCGACCTGTCCCAGCAAGACGCTACCGGCGGCCTCAAGGACGCCCTGACCCAAGGCGCCCAGATCGCCGTGAAACAACTCGGCACCCCGGGCGGCTTCAGCAATAACCCCGAAGTGAAAATCGAACTGCCGGGCAAACTCGGCAAAGCCGCGAGCAAGATGAAAGCCTTCGGCATGGGGGCCCAGGTCGAAGAACTGGAAAACGCGATGAACAAAGCCGCCGAATCCGCCGTGACCCAGGCCCAGCCAATCCTCGTCGATGCAGTGAAGAAAATGAGCGTGGCCGACGCCAAAGGTATCCTCAGCGGCGGCAATGATTCGGCCACCCAATACCTGAACAAATCCAGCCGCGAACAGATCCGCGCGAAATTCCTGCCCATCGTCAAGCAAGCTACCGACAAGGTCGGCGTCGCGCAGAAGTACAACTCCTTCGCAGGCCAGGCCGCTGCGTTTGGCGTGGTGGACGCGAAGAGCGCGAACGTTGAGAGCTACGTTACTGAACAGGCACTCAATGGTTTGTTCGAAATGATCGGAAAACAGGAAGAAACCATCCGCCAGAACCCGGCCGCTGCGGCGACGAGTCTGGCGAAGAAAGTGTTTGGTACGCTTTAAGTCGTTACAACATGGGGGCGATTCAATTCGCTCCCATGCTTGCCTCCACGTAAAGAACTACGTAAAAAAAACACCCACTCCCGCCCCATCTTCCTTCTCTCAAAAAGCTGCAATTGGTCCAGCTCTTCCAGAATCGACGCCGCCTCGCTACCCGAGCAGGAAAAATTTTCCGCGACATTGCTCGCCGTAAACTCCTTCGCCTCCCCGCTTTTAGCCACCTGATAAACCGCGCGCTGCCGTTCCGTCAGTTGAGCAATTACGCCAGAGCTCGTCAGCCAGCGCTGAAAGTCCTGAGTGTCTGCCAGACTCTTGCGGTACACAGATGTAAAACCGACCACGGCTCGCAAAACAACCGCGCATTGAAACTCGATGAAATAAGTCAGATCCAGCTCATCTGCCTCGGTGTGCAGGTAGGAGCGTCCGTATTTCACCGGTACATTGCGCAGCAGCAGACTGATCGCAATGTAGCGAAACGCCGCGAACTCATGTTTGAACATGAACCAGTAAAACAAGGCTCTCGCGACCCGTCCGTTACCGTCGCGAAATGGATGTTCATAACCCATGGCGAAATGCAGCGTCACGGCCTTGGTCAGTGGATGCAGATAATTTTTGTCCAGAATCGAGGCAGCGGGCCGGTTGATCCAGGCGGACAGCCTCGCCAACCGCGCAACCAATCCTGCAGCAGGAGGTGGTCGGTGCACGGTGTTGCCTGAACCATCCTGAACAACCACCTCATCATTGGTCCGGAACAATCCGGGGGAATACTGCCCGTCATCGATCCCCTCCACACCCACTCGATGGATCTCTGCAATCAGCTCAATGCTCAGAGGTTCATAACGCTTTTCCCAAGCGAAATTCATCATTCGATAATTCCCCATGACCATGCGCTCATCTGGCGTCCGCGGCTGGCGCTGATGCTTGAGCATGTCCCTGGCTACGCGCGTGGTAGTCGCCGCGCCCTCCAACTGGCTACTGGCGATGGCTTCGTCTTCGATCAGGTCATTGAGCAGACAGGAGAAATGCGCCCGCTCGCCGATCTGACTGGTCATGTAATCCAGCGCGGCCTGGCGTAACGATCCACCACAGCCAAGGTTTTCTGCGCCAACGGCGTTGGCACGTATTTGCCCCACTGCACCGGCTCGCCCAACGGCAACAAATGAATGTACTGGGCCGCCCGCGCCTTCTTCACCAACGACCAACAAAGATTCGCGTCCAACCCTGCCGCCCAGCGATAGCGCAACGCCTCGAATGGCAGATAGCGCCCCTGATCATCGAGCGGCTTGAGCAGCGCCAGATAATCCGCAAGTCGTTGCTTGTGGGGCGAGCGGGCCAACAGGTCGAAAACAGGATCCGTTCTGCCAGCTAATGTCGGTGGTTTCTTCATCAGACAGACTCAAGGACTCGGAAAAGCAGAACCCGGAGTACAGCATTGGACGGCCAGCGCCTCAAGATCGGAGGACTCTGAAAAAGCTGTAGGAAGGCAGCGTGAATTGGCGATTCGAAATGAATTGGCTGTCAGACCGCCTTCGCGAGCAGGCTCGCTCCCACAAAAGCAAAGCAGCGCAGCTGCCCGCGGCAAAGCCGCCCCACTCAACAATGAGCGCAAGCTCGAGTACCGCTTTTGATCTTGATCCACCGGCGACGTCGGAAGGCTGAGTGGAGGGATTGATCCGGGCGTGGGAGCGCAGCGACCGTACGACGCAGTCGTACACAGCGAGTGTAGGTGCAGCGAAGCAAACCGGAGCCGCTGCGCCCGGATCGATCCCGCAGCGAAGGAACCCGAGCCTGCGAGGGCCGAACGCAGGAGCAAGCCTTTTTGGGTACTTTTTCGGCGTCTGGAAAAAGTGCCTCGCCGTAAGGGCGAAACCGCCAGCCGCAACACCCACAGCAACGGATATACACCCAATACCCCAAAGTCATGGTCGGCCCGAAGGCCGCCAAGACAAAGAAACTCAAGCCTCCTTACGCACCCGAAACCACGCCGCATACAACGCCGGCAAAAACAACAGCGTCAGCGCCGTGGCAACAATTAGCCCGCCCATGATCGCCACCGCCATCGGCCCGAAAAACACACTGCGCGACAGCGGAATCATCGCCAGCACCGCCGCCAGCGCCGTCAACACAATCGGCCTGAAGCGCCGCACCGTCGCCTCGATAATCGCCTGCCAAGGCTTAAGCCCCGAAGCGATATCCTGCTCGATCTGATCGACCAGAATCACCGAATTGCGCATGATCATCCCGGACAATGCGATGGTCCCCAGCATCGCCACAAACCCGAACGGCTGCCGGAACACCATCAGAAACAACGTCACCCCGATCAACCCCAACGGCGCCGTCAGAAACACCATCGCCGTGCGCGAGAAGCTGCGCAACTGCACCATCAGCAAGGTCAGCACCACGACAATGAACATCGGCACCCCGGCATTCACCGACTTCTGCCCGCGCTCGGAATCCTCCACCGTGCCGCCGACATCCAGCAGATAACCATCGGGTAATTCGGCGCGAATCGGGTCCAGCGTCGGCATGATCTGCTTGACCAGCGTCGCCGGTTGCTCCTTGCCGTAAATGTCGGCGCGCACCGTCACGTTCGGCAGCCGATTGCGGTGCCAGATGATGCCTTCCTCGAAGCCGTATTCCAGCGTGGCAATCTGCGACAACGCCACACTGCGACCGTTATCCGTCGGCACCGCCAGGCTCGGCAACAACGACAATTCAGTGCGCTCGTGCACGGTGCCGCGCAGTAGAATCTCGATCAATTCGTTGTCTTCGCGGTACTGGCTGACGGTCGAGCCGACCAGCGAACTCTGCAGGAATTTCGCCAGATTGGCCGTGCTCACACCGAGGGCGCGGGCGCGATCCTGGTCGATGTTCAGGTAGACAACTTTGCTCGGCTCCTCCCAGTCCAGATGCACGTTGACCACATGCGGATTCTCGCGAACCTTTGCCGCCACTTTGCGCGCCAACGCACGGACTTCTTCGATGTGTTCACCGGTAACGCGGAACTGCACCGGATAGCCAACCGGCGGGCCGTTTTCCAAACGGGTGACCCGCGAACGCAGGGCCGGGAACTGTTCGTTGAGGGTTTCGATCAACCAGCTGCGCAGCGCTTCACGCTCTTCGATGGTTTTTGCCAGCACCACGAACTGGGCAAAACTCGCCGCCGGCAGTTGCTGATCCAGCGGCAGGTAGAAACGCGGCGAGCCGGTGCCGACGTAGGCCACGTAATTGTCGATGCCGGCGTGCTCCTTGAGCAGCGCTTCGAGGCGTTTGACTTCGCTGGTGGTATTGGCCAGCGAAACACCTTCGGCCAGTTTCAGATCGACCATCAACTCCAGCCGGTTCGAAGCCGGGAAGAACTGCTGCGGGACGAAACGGAACAACATTACCGAGGCGATAAACAGGCCCACGGTGAGCACGATCACCGTCTTGCGATGGGCCACGCACCACTCCACCAGACGCCGGACGCGCTGATAAAACGGCGTCGCATAGGGGTCCGGCTGACCATCGCCTGTGCCGTGTTTCGCCGCGTGAATTTTCGCCAGATCCGGCAGGAGTTTTTCCCCCAGATACGGCACGAACATGACCGCCGCGACCCATGAGGCGAGCAAGGCAATGGTCACCACCTGGAAAATCGAACGGGTGTATTCGCCGGTGCCGGACTGCGCAGTGGCAATCGGCAGGAAGCCGGCGGCGGTGATCAACGTGCCGGTGAGCATCGGGAATGCGGTGCTGGTCCAGGCATAACTCGCGGCGCGAATGCGGTCAAAACCCTGCTCCATTTTGATCGCCATCATTTCCACGGCAATGATCGCATCGTCCACCAGCAGACCCAGCGCCAGCACCAGCGCACCGAGGGAAATCTTGTGCAGGCCGATGCCGAGGTAATACATGCAGGCGAAGGTCATCGCCAGCACCAGCGGAATGGTCAGCGCTACGACCATGCCAGTGCGCACGCCGAGGGAGAAGAAGCTCACCAGCAAGACGATCGCCAGTGCCTCGACCAACACCTGGACGAACTCGCCGACGCCGGTTTTTACCGCTGCCGGCTGATCGGACACCTTGCGCAACTGCATGCCGGCCGGGAGGTTTTTCTGGATCCGCGAGAACTCGCCTTCCAGCGCCTTGCCCAGCACCAGAATGTCGCCGCCATCCTTCATCGCCACGGCCAGACCGATCGCATCGTCGCCCATGAAACGCATGCGCGGCGCCGGTGGATCGCTGAAACCGCGACGCACATCGGCAATATCGGAGATGCGGAACGTACGATCGGCGACGCGGATCGGAAAGTTCTTTATCTCATCGACTGTCTGAAAATTCCCCGAGACGCGTAGCTGCAAGCGCTCGCTGCCGGTTTCGAAGAACCCCGCCGTGGATACCGCGTTCTGTTCCTCTAGCGCCTGCTGCACCGCCGCCAGCGGCAAGCCGAGGGTTGCGAGCTTGACGTTGGACAGCTCGACCCAGATTTTCTCGTCCTGCAACCCAAGCAGTTCGACCTTGCCGACGTCCTTGACCCGCTGCAACTGAATCTGGATGCGGTCGGCGTAATCCTTGAGCACGGCGTAGTCGAAACCGTCACCGGTCAACGCATAGATATTGCCGAAGGTGGTGCCGAACTCATCGTTAAAGAACGGCCCCTGAATTCCCGGCGGCAAGGTCTGGCGGATATCGCCGACCTTCTTGCGCAACTGATACCAGAGATCGGGGATTTGCTTGGAGTGCATCGAGTCGCGGGCGATGAAGGTCACCTGGGACTCACCGGGGCGGGAGAACGACATGATGCGTTCGTACTCGCCGGTTTCCATCAGTTTCTTTTCGATCCGTTCAGTGACCTGACGCGAGACTTCTTGCGCGGTCGCACCGGGCCAGCGGGTTTGAATGACCATCGCCTTGAAGGTGAACGGCGGGTCTTCGCTCTGGCCGAGCTTGGTGTAGGACAACGCGCCGACAACGGCGAGCAAAAGCATCAGGAACAGTACGATCTGGCGATTACGCAACGCCCATTCGGAGAGGTTGAAGCGCATTGGGGCTTACTCCTTGTTCGCCAGATTGACCACACGGTTGGAGCGATCCACCGGCCGCACCTGCTGGCCGTCGAGCAGCACATGAACGCCGGCAGCCACTACCCAGTCGCTGGCATTCAAGCCTTCGAGCACCGCCACGCTTTTCTCGCCGAACGGACCGACCCGCACCGGGGTTTTCTTCAACGTGTTGTTGCCGTTGACCACCCAGACGTAGGTCGCGCCGTTTTCAGCGGTCAGCGCGGAAAGCGGTATCGACAGCGAGACACTGTCAGCCGATTGCACGAACACCCGGGCGCTCTGCCCCAGTTCAGCCGGCACTTTGCCGCTGGTGAACGAGATACGCGCGGCAAAAGTGCGTGAGCGCGGGTCGGCGGACGGCGACAACTCGCGGATCTGCCCAGCGAAGCGTTGACTTTGCTGTGCCCACAATTCCACGGTAACCGGCTGACCAACCTTGAAGCGGCCGAAGCTTTGCTCCGGCAGGCTGATCAACACTTCGCGCTCACCATCGGTGGCGAGGGTGAACACGGTTTGCCCGGCAGCGACCACCTGACCGACTTCCACCGAACGCTTGGCCACCACGCCATCCTGTGGCGCACGCAGTACCGCGTAACTGGCCTGGTTGGTCGAAACGTTGAATTCAGCTTTGATTTGTTTAAGGCGGGCTTCGCCGGAGCGATATAGATTTTCGGCGTTGTCATAGGCCGAGCGGCTGACCATCTGCCGATCCATCAGGGTTTTATAGCGATCCCGTTCGGCGCGGACCAGGTTCAGATTGGCCTCGGCGGCGGCGACCTGCGCGCGGGTGGCTTCCAGTTGCAGGCGCACATCCTGCGGATCGAGTTCGGCCAAGGGCTGATCGGCCTTGACGCGCTGGCCTTCGTCGACCAGTCGTCGGCTGACTTTGCCGCCAATGCGGAATGCCAGATCAGGCTCATAACGGGCACGCACCTCGCCCGGATAACTTTCCATCGCCTGCGCCGAAGGCTCGGGCTGTACCACCATGGCCGGGCGTACGGTGACCTTGGTCACCTCTTCCTGACCGCACGCCGATAACAGGAACGCCAGACTGACTGGCACGGCAAAGGACAACGCATGGCGGTACATGGTGACGGACCTTTCGCGAATGAGGCTTGGAATATTTATACTGGCGGGTATGGTATTAATAGCAAACTCACCAGTCCAGTATTAAAAGCGAAGAATGTCGAACAATCTTTCAGCTCCAAACGGCCCGGGCCGCCCCAAGGATCTGGCCAAGCGCCAGGCGATCCTGGATGCGGCGAAAACCCTGTTTCTCTGCCATGGCTACGCCAACACCAGCATGGACGCGGTGGCCAGCGAGGCGGGCGTGTCGAAGCTGACGGTCTACAGCCATTTCAACGACAAGGAGACGCTGTTCTCCGCCGCCGTCGTCGCGAAATGCGAGGAACAATTGCCGCCGCTGTTCTTCGAATTGCCGGACGGCATCGCGGTGGAAAATGTATTGCTGAACATTGCCCGGGGCTTTCATCAACTGATCAACAGCGATGAATCAGTGAACCTGCACCGCCTGATCATGGCGCTGGGCAGTCAGGATCCGAAGCTGTCGCTGATCTTCTTCGAGGC
Source organism: Pseudomonas sp. FP1762 (assembly GCF_030687105.1). Classification (NCBI taxonomy): domain Bacteria; kingdom Pseudomonadati; phylum Pseudomonadota; class Gammaproteobacteria; order Pseudomonadales; family Pseudomonadaceae; genus Pseudomonas; species Pseudomonas sp. FP1762. The sequence continues at coordinate 1,212,298 of NZ_CP117458.1, read as the reverse complement.
CGGCCCAGAGCGCGTGGTCAACGGCATGGAAGGTCTGCTGGCGAAAATCCATGCAACCGGCGCGCTGAGCATCGACCAGCCACGCAACGCCGCCGAGCACTTCTTCTGCCTGATCAAAGGGGCGGGGAATTTCCGTTTGTTGTATGGCTGCGGCGAGCCGCTGACCGGAGAGGAAGCGGAGCGGCATGTGCGGGAGGTGGTGGGGTTGTTTATGCGGGCTTACAAACCCTGACAGTTTTGCGGTGCTTGTGCAGACCGCTTCGCGAGCAGGCTCGCTCCCACACTGGAATGCATTTCCTACTGTGGGAGCGAGCCTGCTCGCGAATGGGGCGACGCGGTCTCAGGGCTTCAGCGCTTTCTTCGGATAAATGTCATACCGGCTCGATTTGCCATCCAGCGCATGGCTCGGTTTCGGCCCTTCGATGCACGGCGCCTTGCGCGGGCGTTTGACCACCACCCGGTGCGTGGCCAAGGCCAGCGCCGCTTCAAGCAGGGCCGGTGCATCCGGATCATCACCGACCAGCGGGCGGAACAGGCGCATTTCCTTTTTCACCAGCGCGGTTTTCTCGCGATGCGGGAACATCGGGTCGAGATAGATCACCTGCGGCGGCTCCCCTTCCCAACTGCGCATCACTTCGATGGAGTTGCCCTTGAGCAATTTCATCCGCGCCACGATCGGCGCCACGTCGAAATCTTCCGCCGCCCGCGCCAAGCCGTCCTCAAGCAGTGCGCCGATCAGCGGCTGACGCTCGATCAGGCTCATTTCACAACCGAGACTGGCCAGCACAAATGCATCCTTGCCCAAGCCCGCCGTGGCATCCAGCACACGCGGGCGAACGCCTTGGGCGATGCCGACAGCCTTGGCAATCATCTGGCCGCTGCCGCCGCCATACAAACGACGATGCGCCGCGCCGCCTTCGACGAAGTCGACCCGCACCGGTCCAGGCGCATCCGGGCCAAGCTGCTGCAACTGCAAACCCTGCTCGCCGACCTGCAAGACGAACTCGCCGTCCGCCTCGCCGAGCGGCAGGCCGAGACGTTCGGCCCAGTGTGCGGCTTGTGCTTGAAACGTCGGGGCGAGGGCCTGGACATGGATGCGGCAGGCCGCGGGTGACTCGATCATGAAAAAACGCTCAAAAAAGTTAAGGATTGACAAAAACCGCCGATAAACCATTCAACGCGCATTTTGCCAGAGCTGAGCGTCAACCGAAAAAAATGTCAGGCATTCTTCCCACATCGATTGGCTACGTTTCGCCCCATGGCGACTTTAGCCGTCATAACACTCAAGCACTGAGCGGCGTCAGTCACCTGTGGCAGGATTTCTTTGCCCAGGCCCTGGCCGAACAGACGAGTGAAGTGGTGCCTGCCTGTGGCACGTTTCCACCGGTTGACCTGAACAGCCCGGAAGAACCGACCGTTGGCAGCGAGCTGCACGCGCACATCGTCAGCCAGCGTGAGTGCGACGTGGTTGAAACCCAGGTTCGCCCGCCGGAGCCACTGTTCCTGCCGATCGCCGAGTTCGAAATGGAGCTGCTGGACAAGCCGTTCCCACCGTTCCCGCCGGAAGAGCTCAAAGCCCAGCAAGAGCAACAGGATTTCGACAGCAGCTGGGTACGCCCGATTGTGATCAACAATGGCCAGCCAGTGCCGGAGCCAGGCCCTGCGCCGCAGAAACGTCCGCTGTACCTGCCGATTGCCGAGTTCGATCTGGACTTGCTGCAGAAGCCTTACCCGCCGTTCCCGCCGGAAGAAATCGTCGAGCAGCAGAAAGCTCTGGACTTCGATAATGGCTGGGCTCGGCCGATCGTTCTGCAGAACCTGCGCCTCGCTGCCTGATTCTCAGCGACACACGCTCCAGCGCCCGACATCGACATGAAAGTGATTGCGATGGGCGGCGTTGTAGTCCGGACTCAACACCACACTGAATGACTCACAGGCGCCGTCGCGCAGTTGGCGGAGAAACTCTGCGTCCTGGTTTTGCTTGGGCCAATCCCTGAGCACGCTGATCGTGCGTCCGCCGGCCAGACGGAAACCGGCAATGTCCAGCGCGTCGGCACTGGCATGTCGACTGAGGGCACCGCTCTCACGGTTGTAGACATTGCGACAGGCAAAGCTGCCGAGGTGATCGACACGCGCGATCTTCTGGCCATAAGCCGATTGCGCGGCCGGTTGCAGGGTGTGGTGTTCGAACATCGCGTAGGCCACCGCCAGCGGGCAACTGGCAATGAAACTGCTGCTCAGCGCCACTCCACCGCCCTGCACCCGCAGAGCACCGACCAGCGGACACTTGGCGCCGGGGCTGTCGGCCTGGGGGCTGACGCGCAGATCCGAGCTGCTCAATGCCTGTGCGCAAAGCTCGGGATCACTGCGCAGGCGCATGAGTTTGTAACCGGTCAGCCAGTTGGGCGCGGCTTTTATGTCCAATGGCGCCCACGGGTTCCACTGCGGCGGCACGTCCAGCCAGCCACGCCAGACACTCACCGCGCCACCAGCGATCGCGAGCAACACCCCCCAGAACAGCCAACGTCCCATGCTCAGCCCTTGAAGAATTGGTTGGCCCTGGCGTACGGCATCGACTGCGACGTAAAGCCAAACGTGCCGCACTGGTGGATTTCTTCAGCCGCGCGGAAGAACTCGCCGAACGCCGCCAGCGCCAGTGCCGACCCGGTGCTGATCCGCCGGACGCCCAGTTCCTCGAGCTGTTGCACGGTCAGTTTCAAACCGCCAGACATCAACACATTGACCGGTTTCGGCGCCACCGCTTGCACCACTGCGCGCACTTCTTCGGCGCTGCGCAAACCCGGCGCATAGAGCACGTCGGCACCCGCTTCGGCGAATGCCTGCAAGCGGCGAATGGTGTCGTCAAGATCGGGGTTGCCGTGCAGGTAATTTTCCGCGCGAGCGGTGAGGACGAAAGGAAACGGCAGGGTGCGCACCGCCGCGACAGCGGCTTCAATCCGTGCAACGGCGTGTTCGAAGCAATAGATCGGCGCGTCCGGACGTCCCGTAGCGTCTTCGATCGACCCGCCCACCGCGCCCGCTTCGGCGGCGCGCAGAAGACTCTGCGCAGACTCGACCGGGTCATCGGCAAAGCCGTTTTCCAGATCCACCGCCACCGGCAGATCCGTCGCCGCGACAATCGCGCGGACATTGGCCAGGGTCTCGTCGAGACTCAACGCGCCATCAGGCTTGCCTTGGGAAAACGCGTAACCGGCACTGGTGGTGGCCAAGGCCTGATAGCCAAGACCGGCGAGCATCTTCGCCGAGCCGGCATCCCACGGATTAGGGATGACGAAGATCCCCTGGCGATCATGCAGGGCTTTGAAGGCTTGGGCTTTGAGGCGTTGCTGTTGACTGACTTGGACGTTCATCGACGGCCTCCCGGGCAGAAAAAAACCCGCCTCAGAGCAAGCCAAGCTGCTCGGCGGCGGGTTCTCTGTATAGCTCAGGCAGCGCGGGCAAGCCAGGCAAACGTTGCATCAGTTGTGCATGAAAACGTTGCGCCAGTTTCGCTGCCAACAGGTTGTCAGCGGTGTGCAGGAAAATGTACGGCGTGCGGCCTTCTTCGATCCATTCAGCAATTTTCGCCACCCACGGCACAAGAAACGCATCGTTTGCCTCAAGCTCGGGATGGCCGATGAAACGCACCTGCGGAAACTGCGTGAACGCCGCCGGACGCGTCGGTACACGCGGTTTTTTTGACTGCGCGTGGATCACCGAGGACTCGGTCGACAAGCAGCTGAACAGCGCGCGCGGGTCGAGACAGATGCGCTCGACACCGCGATCCAGCAACAGACGATTGAGCAGACGTTCGCTCTCGCCCTTGGCGAAGAACTGTTCATTGCGCACCTCGACCGCAAGCGGGCAATCCAGCGCATCGATAAACGCCGCGAGCTCCGGCAGACGCTGCGGCGTGAAGCTTTTCGACAGTTGCAGCCACAGCGGCGAAACACGTTCGCCTAACGGCTTGAGTAATTGCAGGAAGGTTTCGGCAGCGGTCAGTTGCTCGCGCAAGTCGCCGCTGTGGCTGATGTCGCCGGGGAATTTGGCAGTGAAGCGAAAGTGCGCCGGCATGATATCGGCCCAGCGTTGCACAGTGGCTGGCGACGGGCTGGCGTAGAAGGTGGTGTTGCCTTCAACGGCGTTGAACACCTGGCAGTAGAGAGCGAGAAAGTCGGAGGTTTTTGCGTCTACCGGATACAGATACTCGCGCCAGGCATTTTCGCTCCAGGACGGGCAACCGAGGTAGTAAGGCAGATCCATCAGATATACAGATCGAGGCCCAGCACGTCTGCGTCCCAATCGACAAAACCGGCGGTGCTCAGGTAGCTGGCCAGGGCCATGGCTACGCTTTTCTTCATCGCGCGGTGGTAGATCATGTCTTGCTGACGGGCAGGCAGGTTGCTCAGGCGTTGCGCGGTAGCTTGGGCAGCACGGGCGGCCAACTGCTCTTCGCTCGGGAATTCCAGCTCGCCGTCGATGATCTCGACGGACTCATCCAGCGCCGCATTGCCTTTGCGCGGCTTGCGCTTGATGGGGTAGGACTGAGTGGAAACGCCGTCTATACGCATAATGTCATGCTCGGTATCAATGATGGCAATTTAGCGGCACTTGACCGACTTAGCAAACCGCCGAGTGATAACTAGAACACATAAAGCGCAAAAGGTTTTAAGCGAGGGGGCAGAAACTGACGATTGGCGATATTTGTATGTGACCGCGAACCTGTGGGAGCGAGCCTGCTCGCGAAGGGTCCAGCACATTCAACACATGCATTGACTGACAGAAGCCTTCGCGAGCAGGCTCGCTCCCACAGGAGAAAGTGTCGTATCAGCGGGCTTTGGGGGTGGCAACTTTATCGCGCAGGTAAACCGGCTGCGCGTCATCTGCCGGGATCGCCTCACCGCGCTGCCAGGCGTAACGCGCCAGGGTCAATAGGTCCTCGGCGTGGGGCAGCATGCCGGCGTCAGAGCCGCTCAGATTGACCGCAATGCGCTCGCCGTAACCCCAACCGGTACCGGCACCGAACCAATCGCCACTGGCATCAGTTGGCAACGCGGCGACTTCCGGTGGTAACACGGCTTCGGCGCCAACCAGACGCATCTCCCCCGCCGTCTCGCGGTAGCAGCCCCAATACACTTCATCCATCCGCGCATCGATCGCAGCCGCGACCTGGCTTACGCCATGTTCACGAAAGGCACGCTGGGCCAGCACGGCAAGGTTGGATACCGGCAACACCGGACGATCCAGAGCAAAGGCCAAACCCTGCACCACACCAATGGCAATGCGCACACCGGTAAACGCGCCCGGGCCACGGCCGAAAGCAATCGCGTCGACCGCTTGCAGCGTGGTGCCGGCATCGGCGAGCAATTGCTGAATCATCGGCAGCAGCTTCTGCGCATGCAGGCGCGGGATCACCTCGTAATGGCTCGTGACCTTGCCGTCATGCAGCAAGGCAACGGAGCAAGCTTCAGTCGCGGTGTCCAGGGCCAGCAAGGTGCTCATCGATGTTTCCAAAACAGGGGTGGGAAAAAGTGCGTCAGTATAAACAACAACGGCCCGCAAGCGGGCCGTGGATGATGCAGCCGATCAGACTTTTCAGCTCAGCGCGGCCAGCACCTTGGTGGTGATTGCATCAACCGAACCAACGCCTTCGATGTGGCTGTACTTTGGCTTGCCGCCGTTCTTGGCGGAAAGGTTCTGGTAGAACTCCACCAGCGGTTTGGTCTGCGAGTGGTAGACCGACAGGCGATGACGCACGGTTTCTTCAGTGTCGTCCTTGCGCTGTACCAGCTCTTCGCCGGTGATGTCGTCCTTGCCAGCCAGTTTCGGCGGGTTGTAGACGATGTGGTAAACGCGGCCGCTGGCTTCGTGGACACGGCGACCGGCGATGCGCTGAACGATTTCTTCGTCTTCTACAGCGATCTCGACCACGGCATCCAGCTCGACACCGGCAGTGACCAGCGCTTCAGCCTGCGGAATGGTGCGCGGGAAGCCATCGAACAGGAAACCGTTGGCGCAATCAGGTTGAGCGATGCGGTCCTTGACCAGCGCGATGATCAGGTCATCCGACACCAGGCCGCCGGCATCCATGATGCTCTTGGCTTGCACGCCCAGTGGAGTGCCAGCCTTGACCGCAGCACGCAGCATGTCGCCGGTGGAGATTTGCGGAATGCCGAATTTCTCGGTGATGAACTTTGCCTGAGTACCTTTACCGGCCCCGGGAGCTCCCAGCAGAATGACGCGCATCGATGTGCTCCTCAATTTTTTATATAAAAGCTTTACAAAACAAAGGATTCGCTCGTAACCGGCGGATCCTGAAAATACGGGTCGTGGCCGCACAAACGGCCAAAGGCTGATCAAGATACACAGCAGGCTGCGCCCACACAAGACGCCAAAAGTCGGAGAAACCGACGCCCGCCGTGACCTTGCGACGCGGTAACCCAAGTCGCAACCCCATCAATAACTGTCGCCTCGCGGCACTTTCCTACAGCAGGAGAAGCGGCATCCGCCCCTTGTCGCGAATGCCGCCTGAGGTGATCAGCAACCTTAGCCGGTATTGCGCAATCCGGCGGCAATCCCCGCCACAGACACCAGCAGCGCCTGTTCCACCGGGCTGCCCTGCTCGACATCCTGCTGCCGCGAACGCGCCAACAGTTCCGCCTGCAATAGATGCAGCGGGTCGAGGTAGGTGTTGCGCAAGCGGATGAATTCGAGGGTGTCCGGACTGTGCGCCAGCAGCTGCGACTGCCCGGTCAGACCGAGCACGACGGAGCATGCCTGCGACAATAGGTCGCGTAACTGCGCGCCCAATGGCAGCAGATCAGCTTCAACCAGACGCTCGTCGTAGGACTGCGCAATATCTGCATCAGCCTTGGCCAGGACCATTTCCAGCATATCGATACGGGTGCGGAAGAACGGCCATTGTTCGCGCATCTGCCCCAGCAACTCACCTTCGCCGCGCTCCAGCGCCTTGCTCAACGCAGTCTCCCAACCCAGCCAGGCCGGCAACATCAATCGGGTTTGGGTCCAGCCGAAAATCCACGGGATCGCCCGCAGGCTTTCGATACCGCCGGCGCGACGCTTGGCCGGGCGACTGCCCAGAGGCAAACGTCCCAATTCCTGCTCCGGGGTCGACTGCCGGAAATACTCAACGAATTGCGGATTTTCCCGCACCACCTGGCGGTAAGCGCTGACACCGTCCGCCGCCAATTCGTCCATCAGATGGCGCCATTCCGGAGTCGGCGGCGGCGGTGGCAGCAAGGTCGCTTCGAGCACGGCGGCCAGATACAGATTGAGGTTTTGCTCGGCGATGTCCGGCAGGCCGAATTTGAAACGAATCATTTCTCCCTGCTCGGTGGTGCGGAAACGTCCCGCCACCGAACCCGGTGGTTGCGACAGAATCGCCGCGTGCGCCGGACCGCCGCCACGGCCAACGGTGCCGCCGCGACCGTGGAACAGCAGCAGCTCGACTTGCTGCTCACGGCAGATTTCCACCAGTCGTTCCTGCGCCCGATATTGCGCCCACGCCGCAGCGGTGGTGCCGGCGTCCTTGGCCGAGTCGGAATAGCCGATCATCACTTCCTGCGGGCCGTGCAAACGCGCGCGATAGCCCGGCAACAGCAGCAGACGTTCCATCACCGGCCCGGCGTTGTCGAGGTCGGCGAGGGTCTCGAACAGCGGCACCACGCGCATCGGCCGCAGTACGCCGGATTCCTTGAGCAGCAGTTGCACCGCGAGCACATCGGAAGCGGCGCCGGCCATGGAGATCACGTAGGAGCCCAGCGAAGCAGCAGGCGCGGCAGCGATTTCCTTGCAGGTGTTGAGCACTTCAGCGGTGTCCGCCGACGGTTTGAAATGCGCGGGCAGCAAAGGGCGACGGTTGCTCAATTCTTCGGTGAGGAAGTTGATGCGCTGTTCTTCGTCCCAGTCCTCATAGCGGCCGAGGCCGAGGTAATCGGTGATTTCCGTCATCGCCGAGCTGTGCCGGGTCGAATCCTGACGCACATCGAGGCGCACCAGAAACAGGCCGAACGTCACCGCCCGACGCAGGCAATCGAGCAACGGCCCGTCGGCGATGACGCCCATGCCGCATTCGTGCAGCGAGTTGAAACACAACTGCAAAGGCTCGAGCAGGTCGCGATTGTCGTGCAGCACATCGGCGGTTGCCGGGGTCGGCGCGGTCAACGCGGCATGCGCCCAGTTGCGTGTGGCGCGCAGGCGTTCGCGCAATTGCTTGAGCACCGCGCGATAGGGTTCGGCGCTGTCGCCGGCCTTGGCCTTCAGCGCATCGCTGGCCTGCTGCATCGACAGCTCGGCAGCAAGATGATCGACATCGCGCAGGTACAAATCAGCGGCCATCCAGCGCGCCAGCAGCAAGACTTCGCGAGTGACGGCGGCGGTGACATTGGGGTTGCCGTCACGGTCGCCTCCCATCCACGAAGCGAAGCGGATCGGCGCGGCTTCCAGCGGCAAGCGCAGGCCCGTGGCGGCGAACAGTGCCTGATCGGCTTTGCGCATATGGTTGGGGATCGCTTGCCACAACGAATGCTCGATCACCGCGAAGCCCCACTTGGCTTCATCGACCGGGGTTGGTCGGGTGCGGCGGATTTCTTCGGTGTGCCAGGCTTCGGCGATCAGCCGCTGCAGTTTGCTCTGGATCTGCTCGCGCTCGGCGCTGGTCAGGTCGCGATGATCCTGAGCGGCCAGTTGCGCGGCGATGGCGTCGTACTTCTGGATCAACGTGCGTCGCGCCACTTCGGTCGGGTGCGCGGTCAGCACCAGTTCGATTTCCAGCCGCGTCAGTTGCCGGGCCAGAGATTCGGCGCTGTGCCCTTCGCTGCGCAGGCGCGCGAGCAGTTCCGGCAACACCCGCGACTCGAACGGCGCCGGTTGCGACTCCTCGCGGCGATGGATCAGCTGGTACTGCTCGGCGATGTTGGCCAGGTTGAGAAACTGATTGAAGGCCCGCGCGACAGGGAGCAATTCGTCTTCGCTCAATTGATTGAGGCTGGCGCTCAGTTCAGCGTCCATCGAGCCGCGCCGGTCGGCCTTGGCGCCTTTGCGAATCTGCTCGATCTTGTCGAGGAACGCCTCGCCGTACTGGTCTCGAATGGTGTTGCCCAACAGCTCTCCGAGCAGGTGAACATCTTCGCGCAAGCGTGCATCAATATCGGTCATCAGCAGTTCTCCAGCGGTAATCGGGGACAGCGCAGAAACGAATGCTTTGCCAGAGAGTGCCGCTCTGCGCCGCTTCTTACAAGCAGGCGACGAATTGACTTTAAACCTTGCCGGCGAAAGCTAGTCTCAACAGTAAGCCGTACGACGGCCCGCCGCCGGCGCTGCCGGACACTCACCCAGGCCTGCCATCAGCAGGCGCTAAATGAGGTCATCATGAAAATTCGTGAACTCGCCCAGCATTGGGAAGAAAACGCCAAAGGTCGCCTGACCGACACCGGCTACACGATTCATCTGGACGTCGAAGCCGCCGCAAGGCTGGCGGCGATTGCCGAAATGTACCCCAAGCGTCACCCCGAGGAACTGCTCGGCGAGCTGATCGGCGCCGCGCTTGAGGAGTTCGAAGCGAGCCTGCCGTATGTGAAGGGTTCAACAGTGGTGGCGACCGATGAGGAAGGCGATCCGTTGTATGAAGATGTCGGCCCGACGCCGCGTTTTCTGGCGTTATCGCGGCGGCATTTGCATGATTTGTCCTCGGCTGAGAACAAGCAGAAGCACTGATTCGACACACATCAAAACCGTGGGAGCGAGCCTGCTCGCGAATGCGGATTTTCATTCAGCATTTGCGCTGACTGACACATCTCATTCGCGAGCAGGCTCGCTCCCACATAGGCTGTATTCCAGTTCGCAAATTGGTTTATCAACAGACAAAATACACCCGCGCGTACCGCTCCAAAGCCCCAAAGTTCCCGCCCCAGAGCCTTGTCCAAACGGTCAATTAAATTTTTGGCGATAGGCCATCTTTTCTGAACTTTTCAAAAATGCCGCCGGTCGGAACAGGTAACCACGCCTGGAACGAGCGTTTCAATTCGCGTCTACAAGCGATGCTTTCGGCTCCTCTGCCAGGATGGATTCAGTTGTATTTTCAGGAGATGCCTAATGGAGTTGAAGACCATGAAAACCCAAACCTCGTTTTCCCACCTGCGCGGTCTGAAACTGGCCGCTCTGGCCATCGGCACCAGCTTCGTACTGGCCGGTTGCGCCGGTAACCCGCCGACCGAGCAGTACGCCGTGACCCAATCGGCTGTGAACAGCGCCGTCAGCGCTGGCGGTACCGAATTCGCTGCGGTGGAAATGAAGCAGGCTCAGGACAAACTGAAACAAGCTGAAATCGCCATGCACGACAAGAAGTATGACGAAGCCCGTCGCCTGTCCGAACAGGCTGAATGGGACGCTCGCGTCGCTGAACGCAAGGCTCAGGCCGCCAAGGCCGAACAGGCTGTGAAGGATTCCCAGAAAGGTGTTCAGGAACTGCGTCAGGAAAGCCAGCGCACTGTGCAGTAAGCGCGCATCCCGACCGCAAAGCTGAAACTCTTACCGATAGAAAGGACGAAAAATTATGCGTAAGCAACTGATGATTCCCGCTCTTCTGGCCGCAAGCGTTGCACTGGCAGCCTGCTCCACCCCGCCTAACCCGAACCTGGAGCAGGCGCGCACCAACTACGCCGGCCTGCAGGCCAACCCACAGGCGAGCAAAGTCGCGGCACTGGAAACCAAAGACGCCAGCGATTACCTGGACAAGGCCGACAAGGCTTATCTGGACAAGGAAGACGCAGCCAAGGTTGACCAACTGGCTTACCTGACCAACCAGCGCGTCGAAGTGGCCAAGCAGACCATCGCTCTGCGCACCGCTGAAAACAACCTGAAAAACGCCGCAGCCCAACGTGCCCAGGCCCGTCTGGATGCCCGTGACCAGCAGATCAAACAGCTGCAGGACAGCCTCAACGCCAAGCAGACCGATCGCGGTACGCTGGTGACTTTCGGTGACGTGCTGTTCGCCACCAACAAGGCTGATCTGAAATCCAGCGGCCTGGTGAACATCAACAAACTGGCGCAATTCCTCCAGGAAAACCCGGATCGCAAAGTGATCGTCGAGGGTTACACCGACAGCACCGGCACCGCGAGCTACAACCAGTCGCTGTCCGAGCGTCGCGCGACTTCCGTGCAGATGGCCCTGATCAAGATGGGCGTCGACCCTTCGCGCATCGTCGCTCAGGGTTATGGCAAGGAATATCCGGTAGCGGATAACGGCAGCGTTTCGGGTCGTGCGATGAACCGTCGTGTGGAGGTGACCATCTCCAACGACAACCAGCCAGTAGCACCGCGCTCTTCGGTGAGCTCGAACTAAGCTTCACCCGGTAACGCAAAAGCCCCGCCTGAGTTGATCAGGCGGGGCTTTTTTTGTGGAAGTGTGAAAGGCGGTTGACTCAATTCCCATGACCGTTTCGTCTTCCGAAAGCGAAGTCCACTGTCAACTATGACAGTGGACGAGAATCGGTACATGGAAGAGGCTGTTACCTGTCAGCCTGATCCTCACAAGGATTCCCCGATGAAACGATCAATCATCGCAGTCGGATTTTTGTCGACACTTCTCCATACAGCGATGAGCTGGAGCAACGCGGCAATCCCACCACAGCCTTTGTATGATCCCGATGACATGGTCATCAGCACCGATCCCGAACTACTGACTCCCTCGATAAAACGCCCGATCACAGGCGTTCAAAAGGTATTGCTGGTGGCCGGGCACTGGTCAGGCGAACCGGGCCTGGACTCCGGAAAAATTGCTGAGCAAACTTTCTCAACGCACTGGAATTCATTGCGCTCCTACATCCTCGCTGCCTCCGGCAATAAACTGAAACTGGAAGGCACACAGATCGAGGCAGATTTCGGTCCAAAACCTGCTACATGCTCCGCTTCAGGCAGTCTCGACGCAGGACGCAAAGCGGCCCGTGCACAAAACATTGATCCCGCAGGTTTTCCATTCCTCTTTGTGGCGGTCCCCTGTGGCGGCGGCGCAATCGCTACGGTGCCGGGAAACTGGATTTGGGTTAAAGGTATGCCGGGCTCACCGCATACATGGAAGCACGAATTCGGCCACAATCTGGGATACCCACATGGCGGCACTTATACCAAATGTCCGGTGAGTAACGACGTTGTTCAGGCTCCTGAAGAGTGCAGCCCGGTCGGGTATGGTGATACTGGAGACTCGGTATCGGGTGGCGGAACACTCTATCCGGCAATCAACCGGTGGTTTTCCGGCTGGCTAGATGACTCGCAAGCCGCCGTGATCAGTAAGACAGGTCTGTACCGCCTGGGGGTATTGGGTAAGGAAGGGCCTCAACTTTACATGATCAATCGGCCCACAGAACCTCAGTTGATAGCGCTTGAGTACCGCCAGCCCACACCATTCGACGAATTTTCTCCCACCGATAATCGCGTGACCGGCGTCTGGATCAGGTACTCGTCACTGAACGGGACGGTGCGCAATGTGCAATTGGATGCCTCGCCAGAAACTGCCACAACGAACGATCCTACCCTGCAGCCAGGACGGACGCTGGAAGACGCGACGGCAAAAATCAAAATCAAAGTCTGTGCGACGGATAAGGCTGGTGCATCGCTCGCAATTGCAATAAACGGACAAGGCCTCCCATATTGCACAACGACAGTCGTGCCACCGCTGGTCATGACACCCGAGCAGAACGCTACAACAACGCTGAAACCTTTGATCACTGGAACGGCGCGACCGGGAGCAACGATCAAGGTAGCAGAAGCCGCAACCCCGGAGACTTTCTTCGCAACAGCTATCGCGGATGTACAAGGCAGGTGGTCAATAACCCCTCCTACCGATAGGCCATCAGGCCCCAATGCACTTGTGCTTCGGCAGTACTTTGGCGACAGAGTCTCGGGGCCGTCCGAGCAGCGTTTATTCAACGTTGTTGATATCGTGGATGTGCCTCCCCCGGTTATCTCCAGGCCAGTGGAAAACGCTGACTCCGGTTACAACCCTTTGCTTTCAGGCACAGCATTGCCTGGCGCCCATATTCGCGTAACCCGCGTTTACGGCCCTTACGAAATACTGGCGGAAACAGACGCTGATGCCTATGGCAAATGGTCAGTGCGAAGTGTCTGGACATTACCCTCAGGGCCTTTTTCCATGACAGCCTGGCAAAGCATTGATGGTAAGCGCTCGCCGTGGAGTGCCAATAGAACAATCAAGGTAATTGATACGCTCGAGGCGCCAGTCATAGAAACCCCACTAGAGGGTAGTGACAGTGGTCAAAACCCTCTGCTCTCCGGCAAAGCTGTTCCGCGCGCACATATCCGTGTGTCCAAGGTCTACGGCCCTTACGAGGTACTGGCGGAAACAGACGCCGATGACTATGGCAACTGGTCGGTGCGAAGTGTCTGGACTTTACCCGTCGGCCCGTTTTCCATGACTGCATGGCAAAGTATCGATGGCCATCGCTCACCTTGGAGCGCCAATCGAAAAATCACGGTAACTGACGCACCCGCAGCGCCTGTTATCGACACACCGGTAGAGGGCAGTGAAAGCGGCCAAAATCCGCTGCTCTCGGGAAAAGCGCTGCCGGGTGCCCATATCCGGGTCACCAAGGTTAACGGCCCTTACAACATACTGGCGGAAACAGATGCCGATGCTTACGGCAACTGGTCGGTGCAAAGTGTCTGGAGCTTACCCGTCGGCCCGTTTTCCATGACTGCATGGCAAAGCATTGACGGTAAGCGCTCGCCGTGGAGTGCCAATCGAAAAATCACGGTGACAGCCAGCCCTTAGCTGTAAAAGCTCCTTCGTTCAAATGGAGGGGCTCTTTGTTTAGTTTCATACTGTAGCCCCTCACCCCAACCCTTCCCCGAGGGAGAGGGAGCCGATTGGGGGATGCTCTAGAGATACATCGATCTGAAAGTGCTTTATTGAATCCATAATCGACACGGTCTCTCAGGTCGATGTATGGCGGAATACACCTCGGTCAGTCCCCTCTCCCAATGGGAGAGGGGGAAAGTGATCCAGCAGAATCACTGCTCCAGCTTCTGCGGCGTCTCCTCCCCCATACACCGCACAGCCTTTTTCTGGCCATTGATCAACACACCGGTCAACCCTTTCTGCTCGGTATCAAACAACACCAGCACACCATCAATGCACTGCGCCACTTGCGGCGCGGGGGTCAGCGAGACTTTGTAGTCCTCGCCCGGCACCGTCTTGAGCATGGTGAATTCGCTGAGCAGCAATGCATCCTCCGGCTTGGCAAAGTGCAGGTAGCCGTAGTACCACAGCGCCCCGACGGTGCCGAGGATGCTGCAGATACCGGTGATGATCAGCGGGATGGCATTACGTTCTTCACTCATTGCGGGCTCTCATCTTCAGAATTCGGGGGCGGCGGATAGTTGGGGATTTCGCCGAGGCGGCGCAGGCCGTCGAAGTGTTCGGGATCATCAAGGTAGCGCAGCATGACCTGACGCCACACCGGGTCGCCGAAGGTTTGCACATGACCGCCACGGGTCAGCTGCAACACGCGCGGCGGCGGCGCCGCTTGATACAGGCGAATGCCGTTGGCCATCGGCACCAGCGGATCGTCGATGCTGTGGAAGATCAGCTTGGGCACGCCGGTCAGCTGCGCCATCGAGTTGATCGCGCTGTCGCCATCCGGCACCAGCCACGACAGCGGCACCTGCAACGGCCAGGTCAGCCACGAAGTGCTGAGGGCGAATTGGCCGACACTGCGATAACTGGCCGGCACACCATCCAGCACCAGGGCCTTGAGTTGTTTTTGCCGTTCCGGGTGCTGCGCCAGCCAATGCACCGACATCGCGCCGCCGAGGCTCTGCCCGAGCAGCACCAGCGGTTTGCCTTTGACCTCGGGCGCTTTGTCGAGCCAGGCGAACGCGGCGTCGATGTCCTGATAGATCGCCGGCAGGCTCGGCTTGCCCTCGGACAAACCGTAACCGCGATAGTCGACCAGCAGTACCTGATAGCCATTCTTCGGCAACCACCAGCTGCCGCCCAGATGCATCGGCAGATTGCCGCCGTTGCCGTGCAGATGCAGGACCGTGCCTTTGACCTCGACGCCAGGTTTGGCCGGCAGCCACCAGGCGTTGAGCTTCAAGCCATCAGCGGTGATCAGAGTGACAGTGCGGTATTCGAGTTTGGCTTTGTCCGGAGTAAATATCTGGCCCGGTTCAGGGTAGAACAGCAGCGAACTGCAACCGCCGAGGGTCAAGAGCAGGCAAAGGATGCCGAGGATTCTCATCCGGTGAAACCTCGCAAAGAAGAGAACTGAACACAAATCAAACCTGTGGGAGCGAGCCTGCTCGCGAAAGCGGTGTATCAGCCGACATCAATGTTGAAGGTGAAATCGCATTCGCGAGCAGGCTCGCTCCCACAAGGGGTTCGGTGGTGGGTCTAGAGGATATTGGAGTAATCCGCCTCAATCCGGTCCAGGCTCAAATGGTTGAGGAAGTTGGAGAAACACATCCACGCCGACAACGCATTCAAGTCACGGAACTGATCCGGTAGATATTTCGGCGGCACCACCAGCCCTTCATCCACCAGTTGCCGCAAGGTTCGCATGTCTTCCAGTGTGGTCTTGCCACAGAACAACAGCGGAATCTGCTCGAGCTTGCCCTTGCGCACGGCCAACTGAATGTAGTTGTAAACCATGATGAAGCCCTTGAGATAGGACAAGTCTTTGGTGAATGGCAGACCGGTGGGCGTCGAGCCACGGAACACCCGGCTGGCGTTGCCGTAGCTTTCGGCCATCTCGAAACCCTGCTCGCGGAAGAATTCGTAGATCTGCAAGAAGTCCGCGCCCTCCTCGACCATATGAATCGCACGGGTGCGGTTGGTCAGTTTGCGCAGGCGACTCGGGTAAGAAGCGAAGGTGATGATTTCCATCAGGATCGCCAGCCCTTCCTGGGTCACCGTTGACGAGGGCGGGCCTTTGGACAGGAACGTGCAGATCGGCTGGTTCAAGCCATTGAGCGTAGTGCCGACGTGCACCAGACCTTCGTGGACTTCCAATGCGCGCACGTCGCGGTCGTTGAACAGCGCATCCGTGCGGATCTTGATGTAGTCGGCGCCCGCCGCGGCGTCGGCGACGATGCCGTCGGACTCGAACACGCGAATGGTTTCTTCGGCCTCACCGAATACCTTGTTCAGTCGGGTTTGCAGCAGGTGCACCGCGTCTTTGGCGGTGAGGATTTTCGGTTCGTCCTTCAGATCGCCGCGTCCGTCGATGTTGTTCAGGTAGTCGGACATCATCAGGCCGAGGTCGGCCAATGTCGGGTCACCGGCGTGAAAGGCATCGGACGCCGCGCCGTACAGCTCCTGCGAGATCAGGCCGAAGTCCTCGGTGCCGCGCGCCTCGAGCATGCGCACCACCATGCGGTATTCCTTGCACATGCGCCGCATGATCTGCCCGACCGGGTTGAACTGGCCGAGCTGGCGGGTGATGTCGCGCTCGATGTTCTGAAATTCCAGTTTGACCTGGCTCGAATCGAACGACAGCGGGCGGTTGAGGTAGTAGTCGCGATCCACCGCCGGCATTTCCTTGCCTTTGGCCTTGAGAAAACCCTTGCGCACGTTGTCGTCCCACTTGACCGCATCGAGCACGCGGATCGGCGTCTGCGCCAGCACAATGCGATCGGACAACATGCGTATCGTCTGCTGGTAATCGTCCACCCGAAACTCCTGTAGAAAACGTGACGTGCTGAAACTCAGACTTTAAGCCTTTGCGGGAGCGGGCCTGCTCGCGAATGCACTGTGTCAGACAACGCAGATGTTGAATATCAGAGTGCTTTCGCGAGCAGGCTCGCTCCCACGGGGTGTAGCGTGAAACGCTAGACCGACGCCAGCACCAGGTGCATATACCGCGTCAGAATCCCGAGCATGTCCTCTTCGGCCAATGGCTCGGCGTCATTGAGCAGGCCCTGATATTCCATCCGCCCGATAATCGCCGTCAACACCTTGGCATCCTGTTGCGGTTCGCGCGAGCCCAGTACCTGGAACAACTGGCAGGTGCCCTGCAACAGAATCTGCTGATGCGAGCGCACCAGAATGGCCAGACGCGGATTGAGCAGCGCTTCCTGACGGAACGCCTGCTCGGCCATCAGATGCTCGCGGCGGTTGATCAGTTGCCGGTGCACGTAATCGGCCATCAGCCGCGCGATGTCATCGGCCAGTTGCGAGCGCGACTCCGGGCTGCCGTCGGCGCTGACCACCATTTCGCGCAGCAGACCTTCGTTATTGATCCACAACTTGGCCATGTACGCCGCGCTGCGTTCAACGTATTGGGCGAAGGTATCGGTGAGCAGGTCATCGATGTCCTTGAAATAATACGTGGTCGCCGACAGCGGCACACCGGCCTCCGCCGCGACCGCACGATGGCGCACGGCTCGCACGCCGTCGCGCACGACAATGCGCATCGCGGCGTCGAGAATGTCCTGGCGACGCTGCTCACTGCCCTGTCGGCTGGCCTTGCGGCCCTGGTACTGAACACTTTCAGCGACCGCAGTGGCGATACCCGCTGCACCTTCTTGAGCTATTGCACCCATCACGACAGCACTTCCTCTGCTATTTGCAAATTAACCAATTGATACATTTGTACCAGACAGGCAATAAAAAGCCGCCTGTTTTAGGCGGCTTTTCAACTGAAACGTTTACGCTTGCGGTCGCATGTGCGGGAACAGGATCACATCGCGGATCGACGGCGAGTTGGTCAGCAACATCACCAGACGATCGATGCCGATACCTTCACCGGCGGTTGGCGGCATGCCGTACTCCAGCGCACGGACGAAGTCGGCGTCGTAGTGCATGGCTTCGTCGTCACCGGCGTCCTTGTCGGCCACCTGCGCCATGAAGCGCTCGGCCTGGTCTTCGGCGTCGTTCAGCTCGGAGTAGGCGTTGGCGATTTCACGACCACCGATGAACAGCTCGAAGCGGTCGGTGACGTTCGGGTTCTCGTCATTGCGACGGGCCAGCGGCGACACTTCGAACGGGTACTGAGTGATGAAGTGCGGCTGCTCCAGCTTGTGCTCGACCAGTTCTTCGAAAATCATCACCTGCAGTTTGCCCAGACCTTCGAAGCCCAACACCTTGGCGCCGGCCTTCTTGGCGATGGCGCGAGCCTTGTCGATGTCATTCAGATCATCGGCAGTCAGCTCAGGGTTGTACTTGAGAATCGAGTCGAACACCGACAGCCGCACGAACGGCTCGCCGAAATGGAACACCTTGTCGCCGTACGGCACGTCGGTGCTGCCCAGCACCAGCTGCGCCAGCTCGCGGAACAGTTCCTCGGTGAGATCCATGTTGTCTTCGTAATCGGCGTACGCCTGATAGAACTCCAACATGGTGAATTCAGGGTTGTGACGGGTCGAAACGCCTTCGTTACGGAAGTTGCGGTTGATCTCGAAGACTTTCTCGAAACCACCGACCACCAGACGCTTCAGATACAGCTCAGGCGCGATACGCAGGAACATTTCCATGTCCAGCGCGTTGTGGTGAGTTTCGAACGGCTTGGCTGCGGCGCCGCCGGGAATGGTCTGCAGCATCGGCGTTTCGACTTCGAGGAAGTCGCGCTTCATCAGGAAGCTGCGGATGTGCGCGATCACTTGCGAACGCACGCGGAAGGTCTGGCGCACGTCTTCGTTGACGATCAGGTCGACGTAACGCTGACGGTAGCGCTGTTCGGTGTCGGTCAGGCCGTGGTGCTTGTCCGGCAGCGGACGCAGCGACTTGGTCAGCAGACGCACGTTGGTCATTTCAACGTACAGGTCGCCCTTGCCGGAACGCGCCAGGGTGCCTTCGGCAGCAATGATGTCGCCCATGTCCCAGGTTTTCACCGCAGCCAGGGTTTCTTCGGACAGCGTCTTGCGGTTGACGTAGACCTGAATGCGTCCGGTCATGTCCTGGATCACCATGAACGAGCCACGGTTGAGCATGATGCGACCGGCAACCTTGACCGGGATTGCAGCCTCTGCCAGCTCTTCCTTGGTCTTGTCCGCGTACTGTTTCTGCAAGGCATCGCAGTAGTTTTCGCGGCGGAAGTCGTTCGGGAAGGCATTGCCCTTGGCGCGCTCGGCAGCAAGCTTTTCCTTGCGCAGGGCGATCAGGGAGTTTTCTTCCTGTTGCAGGGCTTGCGGGTCGAGTTGTAGGTCGCTCATGTCTTTAAGTATTCCATCAGGTTCGTTGCCCCCAGCCTTCGGCTGGGGATCGCGGGCGAGCCCGCTCCCACAGAGGGTGTTACAGGCCGGATTTCAGGCTCGCTTCCAGGTATTCGTCGATGTCGCCATCGAGCACCTTGTCGCAATCGCTGCGTTCGATGTTGGTACGCAGATCCTTGATCCGCGAGGCATCGAGCACGTAAGAGCGGATCTGGTGACCCCAGCCGATGTCCGACTTGGTGTCTTCCAGCGCCTGCGAGGCCGCATTGCGCTTCTGCATTTCCTGCTCGTACAACTTGGCCCGCAGCATTTTCATGGCGGTGTCCTTGTTGGCGTGCTGGGAACGTTCGTTCTGGCAGCTGACCACGGTGTTGGTCGGTACGTGGGTGATACGTACGGCCGAGTCGGTGGTGTTTACGTGCTGACCACCGGCACCAGAGGAACGATAGGTGTCGATCCGCAGGTCTGCCGGGTTGATTTCGATTTCCACCTTGTCATCGATCTCTGGCGAGACGAAAACAGCGGAGAACGAGGTATGGCGACGGTTGCCGGAGTCGAACGGGCTCTTGCGCACCAGACGGTGCACGCCGATCTCGGTACGCAGCCAGCCAAAGGCGTATTCGCCCTTGATGTGCACGGTCGCGCCCTTGATCCCGGCGACTTCACCGGCGGACAGTTCCATGATGGTTGCGTCGAAACCGCGTTTGTCAGCCCAGCGCAGGTACATGCGCAGCAGGATGTTGGCCCAGTCCTGCGCTTCGGTACCGCCGGAACCGGCCTGGATGTCCAGGTAGGCGTTGTTCGGGTCCATTTCATGGCTGAACATGCGGCGGAATTCCAGCTTGGCCAGATTTTCCTCGAGACGGGCCAGCTCGGCGACGACATCGCCCACTGCGCCTTCGTCGTTCTCTTCGACGGCCATGTCCAGCAGGTCGCGGCAATCGGCCAGACCGCCGTTCAGTTCGTCGAGAGTGTCGACGATCTGCGCCAGCGCGGCACGCTCGCGGCCCAGCTCCTGGGCGTATTCAGGTTTGTTCCAGACACTCGGATCTTCAAGCTCGCGATTGACCTCGGTCAGACGCTCATGCTTTTGATCGTAGTCAAAGATACCCCCGAATAGTTTCGGAGCGCTCGGACAGGTCCTTGATGGTGTTCAGGATCGGGTTGATTTCCATGACGGGCAGCACTCGTTGGCGAACTTTTGAAAGCCGGCGAGTATAACGTAAACAGCCTGTCGCGGCAGCCCGTCTGGCGGTGAATGGGCCGAGATTGCTGCCCTCACCCTAGCCCTCTCCCGGAGGGAGAGGGGACCGATCGGGGGATATTTGAAACATACGCCGAATAGAATGGCTTCACCGAATCCGTGATCGCCAAGCCTGAAGATCCATAATCGCTGCGATCTCTCAGGTCGATGTCTGGCCCGAGACACCTCGGTCGGCCCCCTCTCCCTCCGGGAGAGGGCTGGGGTGAGGGCAACGGCCGTTACTCGATCCCGACCTGATTGCGCCCATTGTTCTTGGCCAGATACAAGCCGCGATCCGCCGCCGAAATCAGCAGCCGGCAGTCACTGCCCGCCTGCGGCACCATGGTCGCCAGACCAATGCTGATGGTCAGACTGGAGCCCTCGGCCGGCGTGTTGTGCGGAATTTTCAACGCCGCCACGGTCTGGCGCAGTTTCTCGGCCAACAGCCGCGCGCCGCCCGGCGAAGTGTTCGGCAGCACCAGCACAAACTCCTCGCCGCCATAACGCGCCGGCAGATCCGACGGTCGCGCACTGGCCTCGCGGATCGCCGTGGCGACCTTGCGCAAGGCTTCGTCGCCTTCAACGTGGCCAAAACTGTCGTTGTACGACTTGAAGTAATCGACGTCGATCATCAGCAATGACAGCTGCGTCTGATCACGCAGCGAACGGCGCCACTCCAGTTCCAGGTACTCGTCGAAGTGCCGTCGGTTGGACAGCCCGGTCAGGCCATCGGAGTTCATCAGCCGTTGCAGCACCAGATTGGTGTCGAGCAATTGCTGCTGGCTGACCCGCAACGCTCGGTACGCGGCGTCGCGTTGCAGCAATGTCATGTAGGACCGCGAGTGGTAGCGAATGCGCGCGACCAGTTCGATGGTGTCCGGCAGTTTCACCAGATAGTCGTTGGCGCCAGCGGAGAACGCCGCGCTTTTGATCAGCGGGTCTTCCTTGGTCGAGAGAACGATGATCGGGATGTCCTTGGTCGCCGGATGATTGCGGTATTCGCGCACCAGGCTCAGGCCATCGAGGCCGGGCATCACCAGGTCCTGGAGAATCACCGTCGGTTTAATCCGCACCGCCTGGGCGATGGCCTGCTGCGGGTCGGAGCAGAAGTGGAAGTCGATGTTTTCCTGATTCGACAGCCCACGGCGCACCGCTTCGCCGATCATCGCCTGATCATCCACCAACAACACCATGGCGGCGTTCTCGTCGGTTTTAATGTCGTCGATCTGTAAATCATTCATGAGCGGTCACCTGAGTACTGCGGGGGCCTGGATTGCCGATCAACCTGTTCATTTGGGGAAAATCTCCAGCAATCGTGGCGCTATCTTTTCCAGCGGGCGGATTTCCACCGCGGCATCGATCGCCGCGGCAGCCTTGGGCATGCCGTACACCGCACTGCTGTGCTGATCCTGCGCAACGGTCAAATAACCCTGCTGGCGCATGAGCTTAAGCCCTTGCGCGCCATCGCGCCCCATCCCGGTCAATAAAACCCCGACCGCGTCACCGTTCCAGTAACTGGCAACGCTCTCGAAAAACACGTCGATCGAGGGGCGATAGATCTCGTTGACCGGTTCGGCGGTGTAGGCCAGCGTGCCGTTTTTCAACAGGCGAATATGGTGATTGGTCCCGGCCAGCAGCACCGCGCCACTCTGCGGCGGCTCGCCTTCACGGGCCAGACGCACATCGAGGCCGCTGGCGCTGGCCAGCCATTCGGCCATGCCGGCGGCGAACACCTGATCGACATGCTGCACCAGCACGATCGCGGCGGAAAAATCCTTCGGCAGGCCTTTGAGCAGCACTTCCAGCGCCGCCGGCCCACCGGCAGACGAACCGATCGCCACCAGCCGCTGACGTGACGGCGAACTGCGCGGCGAACTCGGCGCCGGGCGCGAACGCGGCGCCTTGTCGCCGATCAGCCAGCCGATGTTGAGGATCTTGCGCAACAACGGCGCCGCCGCTTCCTGGGCATTGCCGGCGCCGATCGCCGGCGTGTCGACCACGTCCAGCGCGCCGTGGCCCATGGCCTCGAACACGCGGTGCACGTTCTGCTGGCGGTCGACGGTGACGATGACGATCGCGCATGGGGTCTCGGCCATGATCCGCCGCGTGGCTTCGACGCCGTCCATGATCGGCATGATCAGGTCCATCAAAATCAGGTCCGGCGTTTGTTCGGCGCAGCGTTGCACCGCCTCGGCGCCGTTGCTGGCGACCCAGATCACCTGATGCGCCGGCTCGAAGGCCAGCGCTCGGCGCAGGGCCTCCACCGCCAGGGGCATGTCATTGACGATTGCGATCCTCATGCCCGCGCTCCCCCGATGAGCTCGACCACTGCATCGAGCAGGGCGTCGTCATGAAAACTGGCTTTGGCCAGATAATAGTCGGCGCCGGCGTCCAGTCCACGGCGGCGGTCTTCTTCGCGATCCTTGTACGACACGACCATCACCGGCAACGATTGCAGACGGTTGTCGCGGCGCAGCAGCGTGACCAGCTCGATGCCGTCCATGCGCGGCATGTCGATGTCGGTGATCAGCAGATCGAAGTTCTCCGAACGCAGCGCATTCCAGCCATCCATGCCGTCCACCGCCACCGCGACGTCATAGCCGCGATTGAGCAGCAGTTTGCGTTGCAGCTCGCGCACGGTCAGCGAATCGTCGACCACCAGCACCCGTTTGCGCGCCGCTTCGGCAGTTTGATTGCCGTGGCGGGCAATGCGCTCCAGGCGCCCGGTATTGAGCAGCTTGTCCACCGAACGCAGCATGTCTTCGACATCGACGATCAGCACCACCGAACCATCATCGAGCAAGGCCCCGGCGGAAATATCCTGAACCTTGCCCAGACGCTCGTCCAGCGGCAACACCACCAGCGTGCGCTCACCCACGAAGCGCTCGACAGCCACCCCATAAATCGCCTCGCGCTCGCGGATCACCACGACTTTCAGGGTAGCGCCATCGTTCTGACTGGCCGGGCGATTGAGCAACTGGCTGGCCGCAACCAGCCCGACATGCTGGCCTTCGTGCCAGAAATGCTGGCGTCCTTCGACCTGCACGATGTCTTCGGGGGCCAGATCGCACATGCGTTCGATGTGCGCCAAGGGGAATGCGTAAGCCTCTTCGCCGACTTCCACCACGAGGCTGCGTACCACCGAAAGCGTCAACGGCACCTCCAGATGGAAACGGCTGCCCTCGCCCGCCGTCTGCTCCAGCACCACGGCCCCACGCAATTGGCGGACCATATGCTGAACAGCGTCCAGGCCGACGCCACGCCCGGACACTTCGGTAACCTTGTCGCGCAGGCTGAATCCCGGCAGAAACAGGAAGGTCAGCAGTTCTTCTTCGCTCAATTGCGCTGCGGTTTCGGCTGGGGATAACTGCCGTTCGACGATGCTGCGGCGGACTTTCTCCAGATCGACGCCACCGCCGTCATCGCTGAGTTCCAACACCAGCAAACCGGCTTGGTGGGAGGCGCGCAGGCGAATCAGGCCCTCTTCCGGCTTGCCCTTGAGCAGGCGTTGTTCCGGGGATTCGATGCCGTGATCGACAGCGTTGCGCAGCAAGTGAGTCAGCGGCGCTTCGAGCTTTTCCAGCACATCGCGATCGACCTGGGTTTTCTCGCCTTCGATCTCCAGGCGCACTTGTTTGCCAAGGCTGCGCCCGAGATCGCGAACCATGCGCGCCTGCCCGCTGAGCACGTCGGCAAACGGGCGCATGCGACAGGCCAGCGCGGTGTCGTAGAGCACTTGTGCACGTTGGCTGGCCTGCCAGGCGAACTCGTCGAGTTCGGCGTTTTTCTCGCTGAGCAATTGCTGCGACTCGGCGAGCAAGCGCCGCGCATCTTCCAGTGACTCGAGCGCTTCCAGGCTCAGTGCGTGGTCCTTCAGGTGCACATTGAGATTTTCCAGTGCGCGCAGGCCATTGTTCTGCATGCGCTTGAGACGCTGCATGGTGGCCAGATGCGGTTTCAGCCGCTGGGTTTCCACCAGCGATTTGCTCGATAGATCGAGCAGGCTGTTCAGGCGTTCGGCAGTGACGCGCAAAACGCGCTCGCCGCCTTCGGTGGTGCGTTTGTTTTTGCGCGGGGTCGGTTCGGCGGGCTCGTCCATGATCGGCGCTGTCGCCGTTGGCGCGGGCTCGATCTGCAACTCGGCAATTGGCGGCGTGGCAACCACAGCGGCTGGCGCCGAAGGATCGAGCAGACGCCCCATCAACGCGACGTAGGCTTCAATGTCCGTGGGTTGCGGCGCATTGGCCGGCGTGGCGATGCGCATCAGCAGGTCGGTGCCCTGCAACAACGCGTCGATGTGTTCGGGACGCAGCAACAAACGGCCTTCCTGCGCACTGACCAGGCAATCCTCCATGACGTGGGCGACGCTGACGCCGCTGTCGATGCCAACAATGCGCGCCGCACCTTTGAGCGAGTGCGCCGCACGCATGCACGACTCCAGCTGATCGGCCTGGGTCGGATTGCGCTCCAGCGCCAGCAGCCCGGCGCTGAGCACTTGGGTCTGGGCTTCGGCTTCGAGACTGAACAGCTCGAGCAGAGAGGCGTCGCGCATTTGCTCGGGGGTCATGTCAGGCTCCGGGTCACGGCGGACAACAGCTGTTCTTCATCCAGCCAGCGCAGGCTGCGACCGCGATATTGCAGAACGCCACGGGTGTACTTGGCACTGTTCTGCGCACCGGACTGCGACGCGGCGTCGAGGATGCGCTCGTCGATGGCATGAATGCCGTCCACTTCATCCACCGGCACCACCACCGGCCCGCCGTGCGCGGCGATGATCAGCATGCGCGGCATGACGCGTCCGCCGCTGGCCGGCGCAACGCTGGCGCCGAGGTCGAGCAGTTCCACCAGCGACAGGCACGCGACCAGTGCGCCACGGACATTGGCCACACCGAGCAAGGCCCGCGAGCGCTGGTGCGGCAGCGAATGTATCGCCTGCAACGGCGCAACTTCGACAAGCGTGCGCGTGGCCAGTCCGAGCCATTCCTCGCCGAGGCGGAACATCAGCAGCGAGCGGGTCTTGACGTCGGTTTCGACCTTGCTGACCACCGCTTCGCGCTGGTCCTGCTGCAACGAATAACGGTCAAGCAGGCGCGTGGCGGCGGCGGAATACACCGAACAGTTGCGGCAGTGAATATGCTCTTCCAGCAACGGGCAGGACTTGTCGCCATGAATGCCGATGCGGTTCCAGCAATCGTCGATGGCGCGGGCGTCTTCGTGGGTAACGTTCAAAGTGTCGGGCGCGCTCATCGTTTACGCTCACTGTCGGCGGTGCGCCCGCTGCGGGCGGCGCGCTCCTGCAATCGTCGGGCACCCGCCGTATCGCCCTGAGCCTGCAGCAATACGGCCAGGTGCATCAGCGCTTCGGGGTGTTGCGGTTCGAGGTACAACGCTTTGCGGTAATACCCCTGGGCTTCGAGGCTCAGCCCGGCGACATCGCTGAGCAGGCCGAGCCAATAGAACACCTGCGCCACGGGTTCATGGCTGCGCAGATAGTGTTCGCACGCGGCACGGGCCTCGGCGCTTTTGCCTTCGTTGGCCAGTGCAGCAATCTGCGCCAACAGCGTTGCGGCGTCCGGGTCGGCAGTTTTTTTCGTCACCGGCAAAGCCGTCACGGCAGCGAACGGCCGATTGCGCACTGGCGCTGGCGGCGGCGCGCTGCGCAGTGGTTGGCTGATCGGCACGGCGACCGGTTTGGGCGTCGGCAGCGGTTCGGGGTGCGGCTCGCTATGGCGGCTGAAAGCGAACGACTGCGGGATGCCGATCGAGCGCATGCCCAAGCGCCCGAGCAGACTGCCCTCCGCCGGGCCGATAAACAGCACGCCGTCGACGTGGGTCAGGCGCTTGAGCACTTCGAACACCTGCTTTTGCGTCGGCTGGTCGAAATAGATCAGCAGGTTGCGGCAGAACACGAAATCGAAGGCTGGCTCGCTCGCCAACAGCGTCGGATCGAGGACATTGCCGACCTGCCAGCGCACTTGTTCGCGAACGTATTCGTTGACCCGGTGGCCGTCCTGCTCAGGCATGAAATGCCGATCGCGAAACTGCAGATCCTGCCCGCGAAACGAGTTCTTGCCGTAAACAGCGCGGCGCGCCTTGTCCACCGACAACGGGCTGATGTCCATGCCGTCGACCTTGAATTGATGCGGCTGCAATCCGGCATCAAGCAAGGCCATGGCAATCGAGTAGGGTTCTTCGCCGGTCGAGCACGGCAGGCTCAGAATTCGCAGCGCGCGCATATTATTGAGTTCTTTAAGCCGACCTCGCGCCAGTTTGCCCAGCGTCGCGAAAGATTCCGGATAACGGAAAAACCACGTTTCCGGAACGATCACCGCTTCGATCAGCGCCTGCTGCTCGTCCCGCGAGCCTTGCAACAGCTGCCAATATTCGTCGGCGTGGGCGGCCTGGGACAGGGTCGTGCGCTGGCGCACGGCACGCTCGATGATCGCCGCGCCCACCGACGCGACATCAAGGCCGATGCGTTCCTTGAGGAAATCGAAAAAGCGCTGCTCACTGCTCATGGCTGCGCCTCAAGCTGCGCCGGATCACGCGGCGGATCGGGGAACAGCAAGCTGCGCACGGCGTCATCGAGCAAGTCATTGACCCGCACCCATTGCAGCAATCCCTGCGCATCTTCGCGCACCGGGCCGAGGTACGGCGCCTCACGGTTGTCGAGGCCGTAAGGCTGGAAATCTTGCGGATGACAGCGCAGCGTGTCGGTGGCCTGCTCGAGAATCAGCCCGAGCCATTGCGCTGCTTGCGATTGATCCGGCTGATAATTGACCAGCACCAGCCGCGTGCTGGTGCGCGCCTCGGCGGGCTGGCCAAAAGTCAGCGCACTGAGGTCGATCACCGGCACCACCGCCCCGCGATAGGCGAACACCCCGGCCACCCAGTGCGGCGCCCGGGCAATCGGCTTCAACGGCAGGCGCGGCAGCACTTCGGCCACTTCCGTGGCGCGCAGGGCATAGCGCTCGTTGCCGATGCGAAACAGCAGAAACAGCGCCTGCTTCGCCACTGGCGCGGCGCCACGTTTGGCGATGATTTCGCTCATCAGACTTTGAATCGCGAAACGCCGCTGCGCAGGCCGACGGCCACCTGGCTCAGTTCGTCGATAGCGAAACTGGCCTGACGCAGCGATTCGACGGTCTGGCTGCTGGCATCGCCCAACTGCACCAGCGCATGGTTGATCTGCTCGGCGCCAGTGGCCTGGGCCTGCATGCCTTCGTTGACCATCAGCACGCGCGGCGCCAGTGCCTGCACCTGATGGATGATCTGCGACAGCTGCTCGCCGACCTGCTGCACTTCCGACATGCCGCGGCGCACTTCTTCGGAAAACTTGTCCATGCCCATCACCCCGGCCGACACCGCCGACTGGATCTCGCGAACCATCTGTTCGATGTCGTAGGTGGCCACGGCGGTCTGATCGGCCAGACGCCGGACTTCGGTGGCGACCACGGCAAAACCGCGACCGTACTCGCCGGCCTTCTCGGCTTCGATCGCTGCGTTGAGCGACAGCAGGTTGGTCTGGTCAGCCACTTTGACGATGGTCACCACCACCTGATTGATGTTGCCGGCCTTCTCGTTGAGGATCGCCAGTTTGGCGTTGACCAGATCCGCCGCGCCCATGACCGAGTGCATGGTGTCTTCCATGCGCGCCAGGCCTTGCTGGCCGGAGCCGGCGAGCACCGAGGCCTGATCGGCAGCGGTGGACACTTCAGTCATGGTGCGCACCAGATCCCGCGAAGTCGCGGCGATCTCACGGGAGGTTGCGCCGATTTCGGTGGTGGTCGCTGCGGTTTCGGTGGCGGTGGCCTGTTGCTGCTTGGAAGTGGCGGCGATCTCGGTGACCGAGGTGGTCACCTGCACCGAGGAGCGCTGGGCCTGGGATACCAGCGACGTCAGCTCGGTCATCATGTCGTTGAAGCCGGTTTCGACCGCGCCGAACTCGTCCTTGCGATCAAGGTTCAGGCGCGAACTCAGATCGCCGGTGCGCATGATGTCGAGGATGGTCACGATGCGGTTCATCGGCGCCATGATCGCGCGCATCAGCAGCAGACCGCAGAGGCCGGCGGCCAGCACCGCAACCAGCAGGGAAATGACCATGCTGACTTTGGCCGTTGCCACCGCGTCGTCGATATTGGCCATGGCGGTATCAGCGACGACTTTGTTCTCGCCAATGATGTCGTTGAGCTTCATCCGCCCGGTGTACCACGCCGGGGTCAGTTTCTCGTTGAACAGCTTGATGGCATCGGCTTCCAGATTGCGCTTGTGCAGGTCCAGCACGGCATCCTGAATCTGCATGTAGGTATCGTGGTACTTCTCGAACAGGGCGAATTCGGAACGGTCTTCATCCGTGGCCATGGTCTTGCGATAGTTGGCCATCTGCTCTTGCAGACGCGCCTCAAATGCCTTGTAGTCCGCTGCGTCTTCGCTGGAAACGCCCTGGCCTTCCTTGAGGCCGAGCAGCTCTTGCGTCTGCAAATAACTGTCGACCCATGCACCACGAATCATCGAGCTGTAATAGACGCCGGGGATGGCATCGTCGCGCACGCTGTTTTCACTGGCCTCGATTTTCAACAACCGCGAGTAGGACAGCACCACCATCAACAGCATGATGGCGATAATCACCGCAAAGCTCGCCAAAATGCGTTGGCGCAACGTCCAGTTCTTCACAGTGAATCCTCGTGCCTGATCGAAATGCGGGGAGTATAGCCGAGGGCGGTGTTTCATTTATAAGACGCTTTCGCTGGCAGTACTGTCCTTGTGGGAGGGAGACTGCTCGCGAAGGCAACATCGCGGTCCCGGCAAATCCCCAACTGCGCAAGAAGTTGCGCAGTAGCCCGTAATATTTCACGACCTAAATCCTCTGCAGCCCAAGCAGTGCAAGCCCTGCAGCCAAGTGCGCAAGAAGTTGCGCAGTACTGCGCAACTTCTTGCGCACTTTCTCCCGACTTTCCCGCTGAAAATCGCCCCGAATGATCACCAACTACCGTGGCGCCCCCGCCATCCGGGCACCGCGCAGAACCTGGCACGCTCCTTGATAACACTGCGTCACCCACCGGGCGATTTCGCCTCCGGGCACCCTAACTTTATCCGCAAGGAGAGCACCCCATGGCAACACCAGCGTACATGTCGGTTACCGGCGAAAAACAAGGCCTGATCACTGCCGGCGCTTTCACCGCCGACTCCGTTGGCAACACCTACCAGGAAGGCCACGAAGACCAGGTTATGGTTCAGGCTTTCACCCACGACGTGATCATCCCGCGTGACCCGCAATCCGGTCAGCCAACCGGTCAGCGCGTACACAAGCCAGTTGTGATCACCAAGGTCTACGACAAGGCTTCGCCACTGCTGCAAGCAGCTCTGACTTCCGGCGAGCGCATGAGCGAAATCGTTATCCAGTGGTACCGCACTTCGGCCCAAGGCACCCAAGAGCACTACTACACCACCAAACTGGAAGACGCGATCATCGTCGCCATCAACAACAAAATGCACAACTGCCAGGATCCAGGCAACGCGCACTTCACCCACCTGGAAGAAGTGCAGTTCACCTACCGCAAAATCACCTGGACCCACGAAGTATCCGGTACTTCGGGTTCCGATGACTGGCGTGCTCCAGTCGTTTAATTACGGCTGACCGTTACACGCATCGGCCAGCTCTGCTGGTCGATGTTGTTTACGCCCCTCCAGAATTTCGCGTACGTTGAGCCGCTTTTTTGCGGCCGTCGACGAGCGCCGCTGTACAGCACGAGGAACAAGGGATGTTCGCGCCGGCCAATGAAACCCACTTTGCCCTGACCATCGAAGGGCTTTCCGCCGACTTTCAGGTGTTTACCCTCACCGGCCGGGAAGCCATCAGCCAGCCTTTTGTCTTTGAGGTGGAGCTGGTCAGTGAGCAGCCGTCGCTGGACCTCGAAACCCTGCTGCACAAACCGGCCTTCCTGCAGCTGTCGCCCGACGGCAGCGGCATCCATGGCCAGATCTACCGCGCCGCGCAAGGCGATTCCGGCAAGCGTCTGACCCGATATTCGGTGACGCTGCGCCCACAACTGGCGTACCTGGCGCACCGCATCAACCAGCGCATCTTCCAGAACCTCAGCGTGCCGAAAATCATCGGCCAAGTGCTGGAAGAGCACGGCATCCAAGGCAACGCCTACGAATTCAAGACCGGCTCGATCTATCCCGAGTGCATCTACTGCGTGCAATACGACGAGTCGGATCTGCACTTCATCCAGCGCCTGTGCGAGGAAGAAGGCATTCACTTCCACTTCCAGCACAGCGCCAACGCGCACAAGTTGGTGTTCGGCGACGACCAGACGGTGTTCCCGAAGCTCAAGCCGGTGCCCTATCAGCAAGACTCCGGCATGGTCGCCAGCAACCCGGTGATCAAGCGTTTCGACCTGCGCCTGGAAACCCGCACCAGCCGCACCACCCGTCGCGACTACGACTTCGAAAAACCGCGTCTGACCCTGGAAAGCGAAAACCGTGGCGACGCCCTGCCCGACCTCGAAGACTACGATTACCCGGGCCGCTTCATCGACCGCGAGCGCGGCAAACATTTGGCCAAACGCGCCCTCGAACGTCATCGCAGCGACTTCCAATTGGCCGAAGGCAAGAGTGATCAGCCACTGCTGGTCAGCGGCCACTTTCTCGCCCTGACCGAACACCCGAAAGCCAAGTGGAACGACCTGTGGCTGCTCACCGAAGTGCTGCATGAAGGCAAGCAGCCGCAAGTGCTCGAGGAGTCGGTGACCAGCGACACCACCGCGCTGAAAGACGATTTCCACCAGGGCTACCGCAACCGCTTCCAGGCCACGCCGTGGGACGTGCCCAACCGCCCGCCGCTACGCCATCCGAAACCGCGCATCCTCGGCAGCCAGAGCGCCGTGGTCACCGGCCCGAAAGGTGAAGAAATCCACTGCGACGAGTACGGCCGGGTCAAAGTCCAGTTTCACTGGGACCGCGAAGGCCAGGCCGACGACAAGACCAGTTGCTGGCTGCGCGTCTCCAGCGCCTGGGCCGGCGCCCAGTATGGCGGCATCGCCATCCCGCGCATTGGCATGGAAGTGCTGGTCACGTTCCTTGAAGGTGACCCCGATCAACCGCTGATCAGCGGCTGCCTGTACCACAAGGAAAACACCGTCCCCTATCCACTGCCGGCGAACAAGACCCGCAGCACCTTCAAGACCCTGAGCTCCATGGGCGGTGGCGGCTACAACGAACTGCGCATCGAAGACAAAAAAGGCCAGGAACAAATCTACCTGCACGCCCAGCGCGACTGGGACGAGAACATCGAACACGACCAGAAAATCCGCGTCGGCAACGAACGCCACGACACCGTCGAAAAGAACAGCTACACGGAATTCAAAGCCGAAGAACACCACACCGTCTACGCCGACCGCAAAGTCGAAACCCGCGCCAACGACCACCTCACCGTCGGCGTCAACCAGCACATCAAGATCGGCACCGGCCAGTTCATCGACGCCGGCCAGGAAATCCACCTGAGCAGCGGCATGAAAGTGGTGATGGAAGCTGGCGCAGAGCTGACCTTGGTCGGCGGCGGCAGCTTTATCAAGATTGATGCTGGTGGCGTGACCATGAGCGGGCCGGTGATCAACATGAACTCCGGCGGCAGCCCGGGCGTTGGCACGGGCGCCGCGCCGTTGATGCCCGGCGTGTTGAAACAAGCGGATGCCGACAAGGCCGGCCAGGTCCTGACCCCGGCGCAAATCAATACACTCAAACGTAACGCGCCGTTCTGTGAAGAATGCGAAAAATGCAAGGCAGGTGCCTGTGCCATCTGAACGAATCACCCCCAAAGACTGGCTGGCGCAACAGCCACTGCAAAGTGGCGAGCGGTTGTACCTGATCATCAGCGCGGCCAGCGACGCAGACGCCCTGAAAACCCTGTACCTCACCGAACCCACCGCCCAGCTCATCCCGATCTGGGGCGGCACGCCCTACTCCACCTGGCAACCGGTGATGCCCTACCTCACCGAACTCAAAGCCAACTCCGCCTTCCTGCCCTGGATCGCCGAAACCGACGCCCTCGACTGGGGCTGGCTGGCCGTATCGCGTTCAGAACCGAACGAAGTGTTCGAGCATCTGCGCAGCCTGACGCAGGTGAAAATGCCGGATGGCACCGATGTGTTTTTCCGGTTTTGGGATGGCCGGCATATCTATCCGATTCTGCGGGGGCTTGGGGAAAAGGCTGGAGAAGTGCTGCCGGTGTTTGAGCGGTATCTGATCAATGGGCAGGCGCTGGAAGTGGGCACGCGGGTTGTGCCGAAGGTGCGGGACTGGCCGTGGTGGGAGGTGCCGAAGAGGTTGTTGGAAGGGTTGAGCAAGGACAATCCGGCGACGCTGGTCAGCAACCTGATGCAGTGGCTGGAAGAAGACCGCCCGGACCTCTACACCGCATGGCCCGAGAACAATCTGAAGCTGAAAATCACCCGCTTCGTGCGCCGCCCGGATGCGCCGCAAAATCTTAAAGAAGCATTGATAAACCACCTGATTCTGGAGCAAGGCTGATGGATCGCGTTGCCTTTGTTGACACACAACTCTCTGCCTTCCCCGACAGTTTGAATGATTATCGCAAACTGACCGAAAGCAAATATGCCGAATGGCTAGACGCAGGACCCCAATTCTTCGATAAACCAGCTTTCTTTGGATTGAGCAGAACCATAAAGCTTGGCAGCGCAAATGCTACCGTCAGCGTAAAGGATAATGAATTTGAATCCACGGTCGCACAGTGCCCTAAAGACGGAAGACTGTTAATTGAAAGTAAGTTTGTTTCCGTAAACGACATTCCCGTAGGCAACATAACGGTTGAGGTCACTCCAAAGGAAGGTGGTCCGTCAACCTCAATCACGCTCGACGCTGAAGGCAAAGGCGTTTACAAGGGTATACCAGGAAAAAAGTACTACGTCCGCGTACAAAGCTCAGTCACGAAAAATCAGCTGAACGAATTGTTTAATTCTTATGAAAGTTTAACTGAGCACCTGAACCGGTGGCTGAATTCCGAATGGAGTAAATATAGACCACTCTGGCCAAACGAGACATTCACTTCCTCTTACATTGCCCAGCAAAAGGGAATGATCATAGGCAGCTGGGAGGCAATAAAGTCAGCGTTTGACGGAATTAAACGTATATTCGAGATACTGAAAGATCCAAAAAAATTCGCGGAAGAATTAGGAGACAGCGCGCAAGATCTCCTAAAGCTGGCCAAAGAAACACCAGCTGCAATGGAAAAGCTGATGTTGTTAGCTAGCGACCAAGCCGCACTATTCCTAGTTCTCAAGGCGTCGGGAATCTGGTTAGCACAGCTTCCTCCGAGCTTGATTTCAGGAAAAACAGCTGAGCAGCTGTCCAGCGCTATAGTAACAGTCCTGATCGATATACTGTTGGCGATAGTCTTAACTTTTGCAGCGGAGGGCTCGGGGATTGCATACCTGGGCGTCCGCCTTATCAATTATGGCAGCAAAGTCGTCGAAGCTGTTTCTGGGTTCGTAAGATCAATATTCAGCATCCTCAAAAAATTCATGGAAGCAATCGAGGGTTACAAAAAACTTGCTACGAGAGCTGCTGCTGGAACGTTTGCCAAAGGCAAGGTGAGACTTGGTTGGGATCGACAAGATCACGCGAAGGTAGCGAGTACCGAACACGTTGACGACAAATCAAAACAATCGACGAACCATGATGACAAAGCTGTTGCATGCACCCAAGACACTTGTGTTAACGGATGCCCTGTATCAATGGTTACCGGAGAAGAGCTTCTAACTCTTACTGACGGACAGTTAAACGGAACCCTTCCATTCGCATGGACCCGCCTATACCGTACCAGTTCAGTAGAGGTGGATTGTGGGCTTGGCTACGGATGGAGTCATGCTTTGGCGCAAAGACTCCAGGTTAATCAAGATGGGATAGTTTGGACGGATCATGAAAACCGTGTTACTCATTTTCCGCACCCTAGCAGTCAACGACCAGCTATTACCAACAGCCTAGCCAAAGCTGCCATTTTTTTAGGTGATGATCCCTCTGAACTAATTCTCACCCAGGCCGGGGAGCGCCCACTGTTCTATCATTTTAAGTACGACAACATGGGCGCAACCCTTATCGCAATAACTGACCGGTATCACAATCGGCTGCATATTGGCAGGGATATTCACGGAAGAATCAAACGGGTAGATAACGGAGCAGGACGAGGCCTGCTATTAAGATATGATCGACAACATATCGTGTCTGTGGATATTCAACAATTCACTCCTGCAGACAATCTGGAAGACGCTTGGATTACCATTCAGACACTTGTCACCTACAAATACGACGAACGCAATCGCCTTATAGAAGTAAAAAATGCCGCTGGTGAAAGTGAACTATATAGCTACGACCATCTGAACGTGATTCAGGAGCGACAACTTGCGGGCGGGGCAAGCTTCTTTTGGGAATGGGAAAAGGAAGGTAAATCCGCTCGATGCATTCATCACTGGGCAAATTTTACTCAAATGGATGCCCGCTATTCTTGGGATGACGACGGAAGCGTTACCGTCACTAATGTTGACGGGAGTGAGGAAGTCTACACTCATGATGATCATGCAAGGCTCATAAGTAAGATCGAGCCAGATGGTGCTGAACACATCAACGTTTATGACGACAAAGGGCGATTGATTGCCGAAAAAGACCCGATGGGTGCAGTCACCGAATACCAATACAATGACGCGGGCCGAATGGAAGCGCTCATTCCTCCTGAGGATACACCCACTCTCTACGATTACTCCTTTGGATTTCTGTCTGAGGTTCGTCGAGGCGATTCGATCTGGAAATATACCCGAAATAAACAAGGGGATATCACTCAACAGATTGATCCTAATGGGAACACTACACATTACTCCTACGACAGCCGTGGTCGCCTGCTGGAAATTCGGCAGTCAGATGGCAGCCGCCATAAACTAACCTGGAACAATCTCGGCGAATTGTTAGAGGAGCAACTGCCAGACGGTGGCAAACGAAAATACCGCTACGATGCACTTGGGCGGCAAACCATTCGTCAGGATGAAACTGGCGCGATCACACAATATCAATGGGACGCGGTCGGCCGCCTGAATCAGGTCACTTTGCCCGGCGGCACCACCCGTGCTTTTACCTACAATCCGTATGGCCGTGTCACCGCCGAGCGCGACGAGCTCGGCCGCATCACCCGCTACGAATACGCCGATAATCTGCACCTCGTCAGCCGCCGCATCAATCCCGACGGCAGCCAACTGCGCTATCGCTACGACAACTC
This sequence comes from Pseudomonas sp. FP1762, assembly GCF_030687105.1. Taxonomy (NCBI): domain Bacteria; kingdom Pseudomonadati; phylum Pseudomonadota; class Gammaproteobacteria; order Pseudomonadales; family Pseudomonadaceae; genus Pseudomonas; species Pseudomonas sp. FP1762. The sequence continues at coordinate 1,176,584 of NZ_CP117458.1, read as the reverse complement.
GCGCCTGCTGCTCACTGAAATTGAAAACGAGCGCGGCGAGCACTACCACCTCGAATACTACGCCAACGGCCTGATCCAGCAGGAAACCGGCTTCGACGGCCGACGCACCGCGTACGAGTACGACCTGAACGGCCAACTGCTCAAGAAAACCGAGTTCGGCGATGACGGTAGCGAACTGACCACCGAATATCAGCGGGATGCCGCTGGCCGTTTGCTGGTCAAGACGCTGCCCGATGGCGAAGAGATTCATTACAGCTACGACGCGCTTGGTCGCCTCGTTAACGTCGACGACGGCCACTGGCCGCTCGCCTATAAATACGACCTGCAAGACCGACTCATCGAAGAACACCAGGGCTGGGGCACTCTGCGCTACGAATACGACAGCGTCGGCCAGCTCAAGCACTGCCGATTGCCCGATGGAAGCAAACTCGATTATCGTCACCAGCCTGGCGGGCAACTCAGCAGCATCGACCTCAACGGCTCACGCCTGACCAGCCATCAGTTCAACGCCGGTCGCGAACAACAGCGCCAACAAGGCTTGCTGCTCAGCCAGTACCAATACGACGAACAGGGCCGACTTCAAGCACACAGCGTCAGCCAGCGGGACATACACCTGTTCCAGCGCCGCTACCAATACGACGCCAATGGCAACCTCGCCGGCATCGACGACAGCCGCAAAGGCAACCGCAGCTATCACTACGATCCACTCGACCGATTGATCAGCGTACGCGGCGCCATGCCAGAGAGCTTCGCTCACGACCCGGCGGGCAACCTCCTCGGACAAAATGACCTGCCCGTTGCGAACCTCGCAAACGTCAAAGGCAACCGCTTGCTGATGCAAGGCGACCGCCATTACGATTACGACGCCTACGGCAACTTGATCCGCGAGCGTCGCGGAACCGGCCAAAAGCTCGTCACCGAATACCGCTACGACTGCCAACACCGCCTGATCGGCGTCAGCCTGCCGGGTGGCAGCACCGCAAGCTACAAATACGACACCTTCGGCCGCCGCATCGAGAAAACCGTCGACGGCCACACCACTGAATTCCTCTGGCAAGGCGAACGTCTGATCGCCGAAAGCGCCGAAAACCGTTACCGCAGCTACATCTACGAACCGGGCACCTTCCGCCCGTTGGCAATGCTCGAAGGCGAAGGCCCGCTAAAAGCGGCCCCGTTCTACTATCAACTCGACCACCTCGGCACACCGCAGGAACTCACCGACTACAGCGGCGAGATCATGTGGTCAGCGAAGTACCAGGCCTACGGCAACCTCGCGGCGCTGGATGTGAGCGAAATCGATAATCCGCTGCGTTTTCAGGGTCAGTATTTCGACGCCGAGACAGGGTTACATTACAACCGCCACCGCTACTACAATCCGGGGACTGGCCGGTTCTTGACGCCGGATCCGATCAAGCTTGCGGGTGGGTTGAACAGCTACCAGTACGTGCCTAACCCTACGGGGTGGGTGGATCCTTTAGGGTTGAATACTTGTCCTGGAGGCGAAAACTGTACGCCTAGCATCGGCGCTGATGATTCCGCTATAAAACCAAAAGTAGATGAAGGCGACCAAAAAGCGCCCGAAACAGGGGGAGCTGCCCGCGCGGCTCTATATTCCGCGAATTGGCCTAAAGCAAACTTAAACAGTGCCGTTGAAAAATTCGCTGGAAGCAATCCAATCGTCAGCACTACGGACAAGGGCAAAAGAATATATAAAAACCCCCAAAACGGGATAGAAGTGGTTGAAGACATGAACGGAAATTATTTCAGAATTTATGATCCTTCCTTGCCTGGAAAGCGTAAGTATTTAAACCTTGAAGGAATTATTCCGAGCAATAAAACGCTTCCAAACGGTAAGCAAGCCGGAAGAACACAAAGCGAATATAACGAAGTCACGCACTTCAACAAGGAACCATAAAAAATGAAAACAATTTCAGTACCCTTATCTAGAGATGCAATGCATCGCTTGGACTTGGATGAATGCATACCCGGCGACTTAGAAGAGCTATCAGTCTCAGAAGAAGAATTTCTAGCCCTTTCAAAAACGGGGGTACTTGAGGAAATAAACTCGACGCTGAGCAAACTCATCGATGAATATGAAGACGAAAGCATCCAAGGACAAACCGAGTTAGAATCAGCTCTCAAGATATTTCAAAAATTATTTGCCACTACAAATTCCGACACACTAAGGAAGATCATACATCTCAACGAAATGGCGATGAAATACGATACAGGTATGTTTTTTTACTTCTAATCCTCATACTCGACGGCGAAAGCCAATTAAAGCTACGTCGTTCCACAACGAGCTTGGCTACCTAGCACGCCGCAGGAACTTATCGACTACAACATCGAATAATGTAGTCGGTGAAGTCCCGCGCCTACGACAACCTCGCAGCGCTTGATGTCAGCGAAATCGATAATCCGCTGCGTTTTTAAGGGCAGTATTTCGACGCCGAGACAGGGTTACATTACAACCGCCACCGCTACTATAATCCGAGCACTGGGCGGTTCTTGACGCCGGACCCGATCAAGCTTGCGGGTGGGTTGAACAGCTACCAGTACGTGCCTAACCCTACGGGGTGGGTGGATCCGTTGGGGCTGAACGGGTGCCCAGGCCAAACAAAATTTACGAGAAAAGACAAATTCTATGGTTCGCGCAGAGCTGCATTTCAAGACGCAAAACGTGATGCGAGAATACCCACGTCAGCTGAACCAATGGAAGTCAACCATGTTGCCCTTACAAAAATAGGTGAACATGGAGTAGGAAAGCAAAATGTTCTCGATGCAGATGGCAATATTGTTTATACAAGGGAATATCATTATAAAAATATTGACAATGAGCGCGTGGTAATTCAGGAACACTCGTATGGGCATGAAGATTTCCCAAGCGACCATGCTTCGCATAAACCGCATTTCAATGTAAGAGAGTATGACCCCGAAACCGGAAATGCAGACCGCAACAGGACCTTCCACCTAAAAAGTGTCTCCACCCATTATGTTTCCGAGTAACTAAAATGTGGACAGATTTCATTTCAGACAAGAAACAATGGCTAGCCATCTTCGGAAATGGTTATACACCAACAAACCTTAGTATCTCTCATGCCATATTTAGCGACAACGCAATAACCTTAAAGCTATTCAGCCATCTCACAGGCAACAGCTATCCAGAGAAATGGATGAAAAACGGATATAACGAATACACATTTGACCTAATCATCAACGGTGTAACAACGGTGGAGATTATAAATTTCAGCTTCTACGGACCGCTAGAGCTAGAAATAAAAAAACACAACAACAATTACGAGATAAAGACAACGATCAACACGCTATGCAACTTTGCCTGCAGTGCTAGCGCAATATTCATAACTAATATCAAAGCCTACCACAATGACGGAGCAGTTTAGAGCTTCAAAACCCCAAGCTGACATAATTTATACACGGAAACCATAGAACAAATGGGGACAGGACAGATGGAGACGACCGATGGGGACAGATTTATTTTCTAATGAAATAAATCTGTCCCCATCGGTCATTGACCAGCCACAAAACATAGTATCGACGACATAAAACTTTAGGATAACGCCCCATCCGTACCATCCGGGTATTTTGAAATCAAATGAAAGTCAAATGCATAACAAATAGAATAGACGAAAGGTTTACGCTAGACACTGCAGCAAGACTGAAGCGCTATATCTCTGTCGGCGACAGTGAACTAGATATAGAAATTGGAAAAGAATATATAGTTTACGGTATAGAGCTCTGGGACAATTACCCTTGGGTTTATATATGCTCAGAGTCATATGATGAATACCCTAAACCTTTCGCATTAGATTTTTTTGAAATCACTGAAAGAAAAATCTCGTCTCACTGGGTCCTTAAGTCACAACACACATATAACAAAAAAATCAAAACACAGCTCGTTTTTTGCGAATGGGCTGATGACGACAGCTTTTATGAAAAACTGGTCAACGAAGATGAAAGATGCATCGAGGCATTTGAAAGCTATAGAAAAATTATGAACGCTGAATAGAGCATAAAAAGCGCACCTAGTATTTTAGTGCGCAAGTAGAAAACCGTCATTCTTTGGTGCATGACAAAGTTTCTTCTCAATGTCGCTACAGCTAAGATGCCAATGGCAACTTTCGTGGAGTCGACGTCAGCCGCAACTGAGCATGGAAAGCGCCGAGAACCGTTACTTTCAGAAACTCAACACCCAAAAATTCCCGGGCTATCTGAAATAACTTACGGACGAGACTCGTTGGATCGTACAGGCCAAGCAGTCGGCATAAAAGAGGTTGGCAGCCCAAAACTATGTACGATCCATCTATAATTTCTACAGATAAAATGTTCAACACAGGCAGAGAAGCGGCCGCCAAGGACTACCACTAAGCCCGATCCGGTGGCAACCGAGCTTACAGTGCTTCTTATGACGGAATAACCTTCAGAATCTATCTTGATGAAACTTTGACCACAGTCACCCACTTCCACCCAACAATGACATAACTATGAATATAAATATTAGCAGCTCTCAAGAAAACATAATTCACAATTGCTTGTTAGATCTCTTAGAGTCCTCTTCAAGCAACCACTCCAGCTTCCTACTCAAAGCGCTCCATAGCCTTCTTCATTCACAAGGATTCGGAATAGAGATGTCTGGTATATACATCAGCACCGATGCCGACCGAGAAAACATACCCACCTATTTAACTACAGGTATTGCATTCGAGTTCATGGATAATCACGTCACTTTACCATTCAGAGATGCGATCGCATGCATCACCAATTGGTACAACCATCACGACAATATCAGAAACCCTGAACTAGATAAGATTATTGAGGACTTAAAAGTAAAGTTTTTACAATATGGTATTTAACCACGAAAATGCGTCATTTTTCATTACAGCCTTTAGTAGAAATGAGAACGAGCACAAGAGGACCGAGACAAGGAGTAAAAGCGCTGTGAAAGAGGACAGACTTATTTATACAAACCGAATATAGCCCCCCTTTTCTTACTCTCGCAATTAAAAGCAAAAAAAACATGAAATTTAAAAAAATAATACGTCTCGGCGGAAAAGTAATTTTCGACGAACTATCCAACCTAATCGATTACGACATAGCACTCATCTCAGAGAACCTGAAAGAGGATCTCTTACAGGCAGCATTCCCAAACGAACAAATATTAGACATCGGATGGTATCCTGAATTTGACAAAAATGGTGCCTTTAGAATTTCATTAATTGCAAATCGAGATTGGGAATCTCCGATATACACCGACACCGCCAAAACGTGGAGCGACCTTGGCAAAATCTTAGATCACACGCTGCATAAAGTTAAACAAATCTGATGCAGGCTTCACATATTAGGAGTATATGGGGAAAGCAGTGGACCTGACATTGGCTAAGCCATAGGGTGTAGCGGCGCTGCCAATCGATGACAAAATTTGTTAGAGCAACCCACTACGCTAAAGCAGTGCGCAGTCGCTGCCTAATGCCTATGCCTATGCCTATACAATTAATTTGGGAAAAGCCTCAGACCTGTAGTACAAGGGAGTTTCTTTCGGGTAAAAAAATCTCGACAACCAAACTTATAACAGCGAAAGCAAAACCATGATATTTAAGTGCTCGGGCAACGCAGTCAATCCAAATACCGTATCTTATAGAAGCTTGGGATTCGGAGAGGCGGTTACGATCAAGACTCAGCCCTACATACTGCAAATCAAACCCGGCGACTTTCCAAGAAAGTTTGAAATTATTGCAGATACGTTTATTTCGGAATGCAGGATTGACGATACCGTGCAAGGCTATGCGGACATCCCCGAGCTTGCGACAGTTGATTACCCGACTTTCAATGAACTTCTGAACACCCATCCAAACCTAGCAGCAAGTTTGATCGAAGATCATCTTTACTTCGAACTCTTCTATCATCTTTTTCAAAACCCAACCAACCCACAATTGGTTATCAACAACATCAACAGCGTATATACAGAGAAAGATTCAATAATAATCACGGGAGACACATACCCATTCAAATACTTCTAGCAGAAGGAAACTTGCTCGACGGCAGGCCCGCCGACTCAGACCTCAATGGTCGACTGTTAAATAACACTGATCTGGCGACGACGTCAGTGCGCTAATCACCGATTGCTAGTGATCTATTTGCCAGCTCTATTACCCGGTCAGTGCCAAAAGTATGTACAGAGCCAGCGGCATGCGCAGTGTCCGCTATCGGGACAAAGATCGATTCAACGCCGTTACGGAAACTACTGAAACGCAGGAAGTCTAGCTAACGTAAAAGGGCAACCGCCTGCTGATGCCGGGCGATCGCCACTACGATTACACGCTATCCGCCCCCACCAACCGCACCTGCCTCTCCAACTCCACCTTCAACCCCGGCTCCAGCTTCAACTGCCGTGCCAGTTCATCCAGATAGCTCTTCTCCATAAAATTCTCCTCATCCACCAGCATCACACTGGCGATGTACATCTCCGCCGCCATTTCCGGCGTGCTTGCCGCGCGGGCGACGTCGGTGGGGTCGAGGGGTTTGTTGAGTTCGGCGTGGAGCCAGTGTTGCAGCTCCTGGTCGTTGTCGAGTTTGGTGAATTCGCCTTCGATCAGTTCGCGCTCGCGCTCGTCGATGTGGCCGTCGGCCTTGGCGGCGGCGACCAGGGCTTTGAGGATGGCCTGGCTGTGTTCTTCGACTTGCGCGGGTGGCAGGCGGTCGAGGGTTTGTGGTTCGCGTTGGGGTGCGCTGCCTTTTTGGGCGTTGTAGTTGCCGTAGGCCTTGTAAGCCAGTACGCCCAGCGCGGCGAGGCCGCCGTAGATGGCGACTTTGCCGCCGACCTTGCGGACTTTTTTGTTGCCGAGCAGCAGGCCCATCGCGCCCGCGGCCAATGCGCCGCCGCCCGCGCCGGACAGCAGGCCGCCGAGGCCGCTGGAGCCAGACGAGCCACCGAGCAAACCGCCCAGTCCGCTGGCAGCCGACTTGTTGGAAGCGCCACCAGTCTTGTTCTGCAGCATTTCCTGCCCGGACTTGAGCAGTTGATCGAGCAATCCACGGGTGTTCATGTTCCGTCTCCAAACAAGGGTTATCCGGATCTAAGGCCCTCAGCCTAGTTCGAAAGTGCCCGACCCCGACCTGCGAGTGTGCTTCGAGATGTTGCTCGCCACTCAGAAGGGCATGTTTCGAGCGTTACGCAAATGAAAAAGGGGCAGGCTTCTCGGCCGGCCCCCTTCTCCCCTCCCCCTTAGAATCGCGAAACACTCCGCATCGCATCCACCAGATAGCGCATGGCAATCCGGTCGCTTTCCGATAGTTCTCGATAACGCTCCACAAGTTTCAATTCTTCGGAATTGAGGCGGCGTCTTCTGCGCCCGCCGCCCAAGCAAGGGAAGATGCCCAACATTTCGGTGATGCTCTGTATTTTTGCCATGGACGATGTCCTTCTCTATTGAGTCAAGAAACTGCTGAACCTCACATCGCCCTGCCTCTTCGAGCAGCGTCGTGTGCCCCGCCGGCACGAAGGCTTGTATCCGGTCTTGCCCATAGAATAGGAATTAAATCGGCGTTGAAAAGCGGTTTTTAGAGTAATTAATCGAAAAAAGCAGATATGCCCTCTAAATCAGAGAGCCCTGTCAGAAAAATTACAGACATGTCTTGTTTCATTGCCAGGTGACGCAACGCAAACAAGCCTTTTTGCCCGACAATCGAACCGATTAAGCTAGCGGGCATCTGTTTATAGTCCGTTGCGTTTGGCCGAAGGCATGACCGAACCGTAATTTCCGATCCGACAGGTGCCAGGAACGGCGCTGGATTGCACACGACAGGTTGTATTTATGCACCGCAGGAATTTGCTCAAAGCGTCCATGGCCATTGCGGCCTATACCGGTCTTTCCGCGTCGGGCCTGTTGGCCGCCCGCGCTTGGGCAGCCAATGGCGGCGCCGCCGATGGCGAGGCCCAGGCCTTCGATTTCGAAGCATTGAAGCGTCAGGCCAAGCAGCTCGCCGGCAGTGCCTATCAGGATACGAAACAGGTGTTGCCGCCAACCCTGGCGACCATGACTCCGCAGAATTTCAACGCGATCCGCTACGACGGCGAGCATTCCTTGTGGAAGGAAAACAAAGGTCAGCTGGACGTGCAGTTCTTCCACGTCGGCATGGGTTTCCGTCAGCCGGTGCGCATGTACAGCGTTGATCCGAAGACGCGCATGGCGCGCGAGGTGCATTTCCGTCCGGCGCTGTTCAATTACGAGAACACTTCGGTCGACACTCAGCAGCTCAAGGGCGATCTGGGTTTTGCCGGCTTCAAGCTGTTCAAGGCGCCGGAGCTGGATCGGCATGACGTGGTGTCGTTTCTCGGCGCCAGCTATTTCCGTGCGGTCGATGCTACTGGCCAATATGGCCTCTCCGCGCGCGGCCTGGCCATCGACACCTACGCGAAGAAGCGCGAAGAGTTTCCCGACTTCACCAAGTTCTGGTTCGAGACGCCTGACAAGAACGCCACGCGTTTTGTGGTCTACGCCCTGCTCGACTCGCCGAGCGCGACCGGCGCCTATCGCTTTGACATCGATTGCCAGGCCGAGCGCGTGGTCATGGAAATCGACGCGCACATCAATGCTCGTACCACCATCGAACAACTCGGCGTGGCGCCAATGACGAGCATGTTCAGCTGCGGCACCCACGAACGGCGCATGTGCGACACCATTCATCCGCAGATTCACGACTCCGATCGCCTGGCAATGTGGCGCGGCAATGGCGAGTGGATCTGCCGGCCGTTGAACAACCCGGCGACGCTGCAATTCAATGCATTTGCCGACAAGGACCCGAAGGGTTTCGGCCTGGTGCAGACCGACCACGAATTCGCCAACTATCAGGACACCGTCGACTGGTACAGCAAGCGCCCGAGCCTGTGGGTAGAACCTACAACCGCCTGGGGCGAAGGCTCTATCGATCTGCTGGAAATTCCTACGACCGGCGAGACGCTGGATAACATCGTCGCGTTCTGGACGCCGAACAAACCCGTGGCTGCCGGTGATTCGCTGAACTACGGGTACAAGCTCTACTGGAGCGCCCTGCCACCGGTCGGCACGCCACTGGCGCGGGTGCACGCGACGCGTTCGGGCATGGGCGGCTTCACCGAGGGCTGGGCGCCGGGTGAGCATTACCCGCCAGTGTGGGCGCGGCGCTTTGCCGTAGACTTCACCGGTGGCGGCCTCGAGCGCCTGCCACAGGGCACCGGGATCGAGCCGGTGATTACCTGTTCCAACGGCAAGGTGCAGGACTTCAGCGTGCTGGTGCTGGATGACATCAAGGGTTACCGGATCCTGTTCGACTGGTACCCGACCAATGACAGTGTCGAGCCAGTGGAACTGCGCCTGTTCATTCGCACCAATGACCGCACGTTGAGCGAGACCTGGCTGTACCAGTATTTCCCGCCGGCGCCGGACAAGCGTAAATACCCTTGAGGTTCTAAGGCGGCTGTTCTGGCGTCATTCGCGAGCAGGCTCGCTCCCACAGGGGTCCGCATTCCTATTGTGGGAGCGAGCCTGCTCGCGAAGAGGCCCGCCTGACAACGCAAAATTGTGCCGAATAGAAAAGCCCCGACCCTCACCGGCTCGGGGCTTTTGCTTTCCAGCCTTCAATCAATCACGCAAATCCGACTCATGAATCGGCTGGTCGCGATGGGTAGCACGTTGATACTGCGCCGGCCACACCGCTTTGCGCCCACCCAGATCATCGTCGGCATGCAGCGGCCAGTACGGATCGCGCAGCAGCTCTCGGGCGAGGAAAATGATATCGGCCTGACAGGTACGCAGAATGTGCTCGGCCTGGGCCGGCTCGGTAATCATTCCGACAGTACCGGTGGCGATGCCTGACTCTTTGCGTACCCGCTCGGCAAAGCGCGTCTGATAACCGGGTCCGACCGGAATTTCCGCGTTTGCAGCTGTCCCTCCTGAAGACACGTCGATGAGATCGGCGCCCAGCGTGTGAAGGCGACGCGCCAGCTCCACGGTTTCGTCCGGGTTCCAGCCGTCTTCGACCCAGTCGGTCGCCGAGACGCGGACAAACACTGGCAATTCCTCCGGCCATACCGCCCTCACCGCTTCAGTGACTTGCAGCACCAGACGGATACGATTCTCGAACGAACCACCGTACTGATCGCGACGTTGGTTGCTCAGCGGCGAAAGAAACTGATGCAGCAGATAGCCGTGCGCGGCATGCACCTCGACCACGCTGAACCCCGCCGTCAGCGCGCGTTTGGCCGCGTCGACAAAGGCCTGAATCACCTCGGCAATCTGCCCTTCATCCAGCTGCTTCGGTTGGGTGTGCTGCGGGTCGAAAGCAATCGGCGATGGCCCGACCGGGGTCCAGCCGCCGTCCTCGGGTTTGACACTGCCATGCTTGCCGATCCACGGCCGGTGGGTGCTGGCCTTGCGCCCGGCGTGGGCCAGTTGAATACCGGCGACCGCGCCCTGGGCGTTGATGAAGCGAGTGATGCGTTGCAGCGGTTCGATCTGTTCGTCGTTCCACAGTCCAAGGTCTTCGGCGGTGATGCGTCCGTCGGCGGTAACCGCCGTGGCTTCGGTGAAAACCAGACCGGCACCGCCCACCGCGCGGCTACCCAGGTGCACCAGGTGCCAGTCGTTGGCCAGGCCGTCGACGCTGGAGTACTGGCACATCGGCGACACGGCGATGCGGTTGGGCAGGGTCAGTTGGCGAAGAGTAAAGGGTTCAAGCAGCAGACTCATGGGGCACCTCTCGAATCAGTGGGCAGGCTCCAGGGTTCTGTTTGAAAAGTCGACGAGTGACAGAAAAAGGGTGCAGCACCCGCCCCCGCGGGCAAAAATTCGACAAGACGTCACAAGGCCAATCAAGCAGTGCTTAGAGCCTAGTCGACAACGGGGGATCTTGGGGGGTTCCAGAAAAGATCGCAGCCTTCGGCAGCTCCAACAGAGGAATGCGATCCCCTGTAGGAGCTGCCGAAGGCTGCGATCTTTTGATCTTCAGCGCGGTTCGATATGAGCAATCATCAGCTGCACAGTCTCGTTGCCACGAAACTCGTTAACGTCGAGCTTGTAAGCCAGTTCAACCCATTGAATCGTCGGGTTCGGCCACACATCGCGATCAATGCCAAACGCGATGCCATCGAGCTTCACCGAACCGCATTCGCTTTTCAGCACCACTTTCAAATGCCGTTCGCCGACCACGCGCTGCTCGACCAGTTGAAACACACCGTGAAACAGCGGCTCGGGAAAATGCTGCCCCCACGGCCCGGCGTGGCGCAAGGCGCGGGCCAGTTCGAGGTGGAACTCTTCGACGGCCAGCGTGCCATCGGACAACATGCGCCCGGTGAGGTCTTCTTCGCGAAGTTGCCTACGTACTTCAGCGTCAAATGCCTCGGCGAACAGCGGAAAATTCTCCTGCGGCAAGGTCAGACCAGCGGCCATCGCATGACCACCATATTTGGTGATCAGGTTCGGATGCTGCGCCGCGACCACACTCAGCGCATCGCGAATATGGAAGCCCTGCACCGAGCGACCGGAGCCCTTGAGCAGACCATCACCGGCATCGGCGAAGGCAATGGTCGGGCGGAAATAGCGCTCTTTCATGCGCGAGGCGAGGATGCCGATCACGCCCTGATGCCACTCCGGATCGAACAAGCACAGACCAAACGGCATCGACTCGACCGGCAGATCCTTGAGCTGCGCCAGCGCTTCACGCTGCATGCCCTGCTCGATGGATTTGCGATCCTGGTTCATGCCGTCCAGTTGCGCAGCCATTTCCCGCGCCAGATTGGCGTCGGCCGTAAGCAGGCATTCGATGCCCAGGCTCATGTCGTCCAGACGTCCGGCGGCGTTCAGGCGCGGGCCGACGATGAAACCCAGGTCGGTGGAAGTGATCCGCGCAGCCTCTCGCTTGGCGACTTCGAGAATCGCCTTGATCCCCGGCCGTGCCCGGCCGGCGCGAATCCGCTCCAGCCCTTGATGCACAAGAATGCGGTTGTTGGCATCCAGCGGCACCACGTCGGCGACGCTGCCCAGCGCCACCAGATCGAGCAGTTCGCCGATGTTCGGTTGTGGCTTGCTCTCGTACCAGCCGAGGCTGCGCAGACGCGCGCGCAACGCCATGAGTACGTAAAAGATCACCCCGACGCCGGCCAGCGCTTTGCTCGGAAATTCGCAGCCCGGCTGATTCGGATTGACCAGCGCATCAGCCTGCGGCAGTTCATCGCCGGGCAAGTGGTGGTCGGTGATCAACACCTTCAGTCCGGCGCGCTTGGCCGCCGCGACGCCTTCGACACTGGAAATACCATTGTCGACGGTGATCAATAATTGCGGTTCACGGGTCAGCGCGACTTCGACGATTTCCGGCGTCAGGCCGTAGCCGTATTCGAAGCGGTTCGGCACCAGGTAATCGACATGCGCCGCGCCCAACAGGCGCAGACCGAGCACACCGACAGTGCTGGCGGTGGCGCCGTCCGCATCGAAGTCGCCAACAATGAGAATGCGCTGACGCTGCTCCAGAGCCGTCACCAGCAGGTCGACCGCCGCATCGATGCCTTTGAGCTGCTGGAACGGGATCAAGCGCGCCAGACTCTTGTCCAGCTCCGCCTCCGACTGCACGCCCCGCGCCGCGTACAGGCGGGTCAGCAGTGGCGGCAGATCACCGAGGAAAGGCAGCGTGGCAGGCAATTGACGAGGTTCGATACGCATGGGGCGACGGAGGCTTCTCTTTGATTCGTGGGAAATATCAGCGGTGTCGCGACCTCAGCCGCGCTCACCTTGCAGCCATTGCAACTGGACTTCGTGCTGACCGCGATCGTCGGTGACGAAGATCGTGCCTTCGCTGATCATCACGTCCCACTTGATGACGCGCGGCATGTCCTTGGCCAGGGTCTCCAGCACTTCTTGCGGGACGGCGGCGATGTTGACGTTTTTCAGGTTCTTGATCGCCGGGATCACCTTGGTTTCCCACACACGCAGGCTGCCGTAGGCCAGCAGGCTGGTGCGTTCGGTGCGGCGCGAGCACCAGGTCAGGCGATCGGCATCCGGCTGGCCGACTTCGATCCAGTGCAGGACACGGTCGTCCAGGCTCTTTTCCCACAAGGCCGGTTCATCCACGTCTGACAGACCACGGCCGAACGACAGCTGCTCGTTGTACCAGAGCGCGTAGGCCAGCAGCCGCACAGTCATGCGTTCTTCGGTCTCCGAAGGATGACGGGCGATAGTCTGCTTGACGCTTTCGTAGACGCTGCGGTCGAGGTCGGTGAGGTTCAGTTCGAATTTGTAGGTAGTGGACGGCTGGGCCATGAACGGGCTTCTTGATACGAGGAAAGTCGGCAAGTCTAACCGATGCCACAGGCAATCATCGAATTGATGGCAATCAAGCTGCGGCGTCTGACAGTCGGCTATGTTAAAACCCTGTATCCGCTCAGCCTTGTCCTACAGGATTTCGCATGCCGTTCACCAGCAAACCGCTCTCGGGTCTGAAAGTCATTGAATTGGGTACGTTGATTGCCGGGCCGTTTGCCTCGCGCATTTGCGGCGAATTCGGCGCCGAAGTGATCAAGATCGAATCGCCGGACGGCGGCGATCCCCTGCGCAAATGGCGCAAGTTGTACGAAGGCACCTCGTTGTGGTGGTTTGTCCAGGCGCGCAACAAGAAGTCGCTGACCCTCAATCTGAAACACCCCGACGGTTTGGCGATCCTGAAACAACTGCTGGGCGAAGCCGACATCCTCATCGAGAATTTCCGCCCCGGCGTCCTGGAAAAACTCGGTCTGAGCTGGGAAACCCTGCACGCACTGAACCCGAAACTGGTGATGGTGCGCCTCTCCGGTTTCGGTCAGACCGGGCCGATGAAGGACCAGCCAGGTTTCGGTGCGGTCGGCGAATCCATGGGTGGCCTGCGGTACATCACCGGTTTCGAAGATCGGCCACCGGTGCGCACCGGGATTTCCATCGGTGATTCGATTGCCGCGCTGTGGGGCGTGATCGGTGCGTTGATGGCGCTGCGTCATCGCGAGGTCAACGGCGGGCTGGGCCAAGTGGTCGACGTTGCGCTGTATGAAGCTATCTTCGCGATGATGGAAAGCATGGTGCCGGAGTTCGACGTGTTCGGTTTCATCCGCGAGCGCAGCGGCAACATCATGCCGGGCATCACGCCCTCTTCGATCCACACCAGCGCCGACGGCAAGCATGTGCAAATCGGCGCCAATGGTGATGCAATCTTCAAACGCTTCATGCTCGTGATTGGCCGCGCAGATCTTGCCAACGACCCGGTGCTGGCCAGTAACGACGGGCGTGACAGTCGCCGGGACGAGTTGTATGGCGTGATTGATCGCTGGGTCAATTCCTTACCGCTGCAGACCGTTCTCGACTTGCTCAATCAGGCCGACGTACCGGTCAGCCGGATCTTCAGCGCCGAGGACATGTTCAACGATCCGCAATACCTGGCGCGGGAGATGTTCCTGCATGCCAAGCTGCCGGACGGCAAGGACTTCAAGATGCCCGGCATCGTGCCGAAGCTGTCGGAAACGCCGGGCTCGTCCGAATGGGTCGGACCGCAGCTTGGCGAACACAATGCGCAGGTGCTTGGCGATCTGGGCTACGACGCGGCGCAAATCGCTCGGCTGCGCGAAGACGGGGCCATTTGAGCAACGCTGGAGGTTTGGTTTTCGAGCAAAAAGCTGTGCACAGGGCAAACGCCGGGCAAAAGAAACCCCGAGAAGTGGGGAGACGACTCGGGGTTAAACGGGGTCTGCTTCGAGACCCGTAGCAGCAAGCGACAAGCACCGGAGCACAATGCTTGATCCTGCTGTTATTGGGTCTGACTGACAGGGATGCAGGAAGGTTCCCACAAAAAATATTTCATCTTTACAGGGCCGGACGCTTGTCCAGAGCTGCATTGCGCAACGCCGCAATGACGCAGGGTTCCAGCCGCCCTTCGGCGATCATCACGTCACGGTGCAGACCGTCCACCACGTCGGTCAGCAAGCGCTTGTCGCTCAACTGGGCCTGATTGAATTCGCGTTCCACCACAATGGCGCCGCTGCTGTTCTTCAGCGTCACCAGACATTCACCATGGCTGCCGCGAGGGGTCAGCGTCACCTGATACGGGCTCAGAGCCTCACCGAGCAATAGACTGATACTTTCCATCTCGATCTCCACTCAATAGTCCGAAAACACAGTGCCTGGGGCGTGTTCACATTAAATGACCACCGGCCCGAGAAGAAAGTTCTGCCTGTCACGTTCCGACCTTGCAGGACCGTGTCTGACAGAGCATGCATGGCGAAGATGACAGAAAAATATTCGCCGGTATCAGGCCTCGATGAGTGCCTGCGCAGCGACCAGGTAGCTGTCCAGCAGACCTCGCATCAATACCGCCGAAACCGGTGTCTGCAGACGCCCCAGCAGGCGCAGGCGTTGTTGACGAAGCACCGGCTCCAGGTCACTCAACAAACTCTGCGCGACCGAGCCCAGCAGAATCAGGGCACGCGCCTCATGGTGCGCCGCCAGGTGATGAATCAATGCCAACCCATCGCCACCTTTGAGCTGCGGATCGCAAATGGCGATATCGACCGCACCGCGATGCCCCAGTGAAGACAAGGCTGACGCCAGCGAAGGCGCGGTCAATACGTCGTAGATGCCGATGGCATTGAGCATTTGATGCAATGCCATCAGCTGGAACGGGTTGGGTTCAAGAATCAGGACTTTAAGCGAGCGCATGGGCGACCTCTGGAGCGATCATCGCGGACTCTCACCGCAGGTGTCGTTCACTCTAGGGCAGGCGTCTTAAGCCTCCCATCAGAAAAGTAGCCGCGTCTTGCAGGACATTTCCCTTCTTTACTGCAGACAGCGGCACCCGCTCTCGGTCCGACGCTGGGTGATGTCGGTCCAGCCGCCCAACAAGCCGCGCAATTTGCCGTCGCCGCTGTAAAACGGCACGGTCCACTGATAAACCTCGCGAGGCCCGCCCTTGAACAGCAGTTGACGTTTGCTGAAGCGCGACTTGCGGGTTTGCAACTGGGCGATGAATTCGTCGTGGAGCATCCGCGCGGTGGTTTCCGGAAACGCATCGACTTCGATCAGCAAGCGTCCCTGCATCTGGTCCTGGCGCACCGACAGCGCTTCCTCGTAACTGCGATTGCAGATGATCAAACGCCCGTGCAGATCACGGACAAACACCGGATCCGGCATCGAATCGATCAGGGCGTGCTGAAAGGCCAGTTGATCGCCCAACTCCTTTTCCGCCGCGCAGCGCAGCTTGATCACGGCCGCCAGGCGCCGGTTCCACACCAGCGACAGCATTCCGAAAACGCCGATTCCCCCCATCGCCCAGCATGCCCACTCGACCAGGCGCTTCCACACGGAGGGCACGGGCGGCGGCGAAACGCCTGCCAGCCACTTGAGACGAATCGCCCGCAACTCCGCAGCAGGGAAAGCTTCCAGCGCCTTGTTAAGAATACTCAGTAGTTGCGGCATGCCTTTTCGTACAGCCAGATGATCGGCTTCCCACTTGCCCTCTACCAGAGCACCGACCTTGAGCATGCCCAACGGATAGAGCTGCGCGCCGATTTCGTTTTCGATGGTTGCGTAGGCTTCCCCACTCTCGACCAGCGCCCGCGCTTCGGCGTAGGTTTTCACCGAGCGTATTTCAATCGACGGATAATCGCGCCGAATCGCATCCTCCAGGGCATGACGGGCGGGCAGCACCAGAACGCGCTTCGCCAGTTGCTCGAAAGACTCCACCCTCGGGGCATTGGCATGTCCGACAAACACCCAGCCAGCCCCTCCGAAAGCATGACTGAAATCGAGAAACGCCTTGCGTTCATCGCTCATGGCCAACGTCGTACTGATGTCCGCGACCCCGCTTTGCAGGCGATCGAGCATATGGTCGGTCGAGAACGATTCCTGGTGCTCGAATTGCAGTCCGGTCATAGCGCTGACCCGCTTGAGCACATCGTTGTTCAGACCGCTCCACTGGCCGTGTTCGTCCTGAAACAGGTACAGCGGATATTGCACCGATGCCACCGTTACTCTGGGGTTGTCACGGATCCATTGCCGCTCGTGCGCATCCAGCTCGACAGCCGGCACATTGCCCGACGCATTGGCCTGATCGAGTGCCATCTGCGCTGCCACGCCGCTGTGCATCCATCCCAGCACCGCCAACAAAAACAACCAGCCCAGTGCCGGTTTCAAACCTCTGTAAAACAGCATTGCCATTTCCTTCGTGATCGACTCACCCGTCCTTCGTGGGTGAAAACCCGAGCAGTGTGGCAGCAGAAACAAAAAAGCCCGTCAGGAGACGGGCTTCAAAATGTGACAGCTTTTACTGGCTTAGAGTGGCTTGCCGCGGTTGCCATGCTGGCTGACAAAGGCTTGCACGGCTTTCAGGTCGTTTGGCAGAACCGTGCAACGCTCGCTTCGCTCAAACAAATCAGAAAGATGTGCAGGTAGTTCGAGCGCTTTTCCTACACCCGCTTTCTCCACTGCCTCAGGAAACTTGACCGGATGGGCAGTGCCCAGAATCACCATCGGGATATCCAGACTGCGACGGCATTCGCGCGCAGCTTTCACACCGATGGCAGTGTGCGGGTCGAGGACTTCACCGGTTTGCCCGTAGACGTCGGCGATGGTTTCGCAGGTCTGCGCATCGTCCACCGCCAGCGAATCGAACAGCTTGCGTGCTTCGGTCCAGCGTTCTTGTTCGACGCTGAAACTGCCGTCCTTTTTGAACGAGTCCATCAGGCCGGCAATCGCCGCACCGTTACGCCCGTGCAGGTCGAACAGCAGGCGCTCGAAGTTCGACGAAACCATGATGTCCATCGACGGCGACAGCGTTGCGTGCAGGGTTTCCTTGACGTACTGGTTGCCGCTCATGAAGCGGTGCAGGATGTCGTTGCGGTTGGTCGCCACGATCAACTGATTGATCGGCAGGCCCATGTTGCGCGCCAGGTAGCCGGCGAAGATGTCGCCGAAGTTGCCGGTCGGTACCGAGAACGACACCGAACGCGCCGGACCGCCCAACTGCAGGGACGCATGGAAGTAGTAAACGATCTGGGCCATGATCCGCGCCCAGTTGATCGAGTTCACCGCCACCAGACGCGTGCCTTTGAGGAAGCTCTGGTCGGCGAAGCTGTTCTTGACCATTTCCTGGCAGTCATCGAAGTTGCCTTCGATGGCGATGTTGTGGATGTTCTCGCCGAAGATCGTCGTCATCTGCCGACGCTGCACTTCCGATACACGCTGATGCGGGTGCAGGATGAAGATGTCGACGTTTTCGCAGTGCTTGCAGCCTTCGATGGCCGCCGAACCAGTGTCACCAGAGGTGGCACCGACAATCACCACGCGCTCGCCGCGCTTTTCCAGCACGTAATCGAGCAGACGACCGAGCAGTTGCAGGGCGAAGTCCTTGAACGCCAGGGTCGGGCCATGGAACAGCTCCAGCACCCATTCATTACCGTTCAACTGACGCAGTGGCGCAACGGCGCTGTGGGCGAACACACCGTAGGTTTCTTCGAGGATCTTCTTGAAATCGGCATCCGGGATGCTGCCGGTGACAAACGGGCGCATCACCCGGAAGGCCAGTTCGTGATAAGGCAGGCCAGCCCAGGAAGCGATCTCTTCCTGAGTGAAACGTGGCAGGTTTTCCGGGACGTACAGACCGCCATCGGTCGCCAGACCGGCCAGCAGGACCTCTTCGAAATTCAGGGCCGGGGCCTGGCCGCGAGTACTGATATATCGCATTTTTTTCAAACCTTCGGTTTGAGCTGCAAGCTGCAAGCTGCAAGTCGCAAGTAAAAGCCAGACTGCTTCTCTCTTGCCGCTTGCAGCTCGAAGCTTGCCGCTGCTTTTAGTTCAAATGTTCGACACGGATCCGTACAACCGGGCCGTCGACGCCAGCCAGTGCTTCCAGCGCGGTGATCGCATCATTGATGCGTTGCTCGACCACGCGGTGGGTCAGCAGGATCATCGGCACCAGGCCGTCATGCTCTTCGACTTCCTTCTGCATGATCGATTCGATATTGATGCCGCGCTCCGACAGGATGCTCGCCACCTGAGCCAGTACGCCCGGATGATCCTTGGCGTGGATTCGCAGGTAGTAAGCGCTTTCGCAGGCTTCGATCGGCAGGATCGGATGCGCCGACAGCGAGTCCGGCTGGAAGGCCAGGTGCGGCACACGGTTTTCCGGGTCGGAAGTCATCGCGCGAACCACGTCGACCAGATCGGCGATCACCGACGAAGCGGTCGGCTCCATGCCAGCGCCGGCGCCATAGAACAGCGTCGAACCGGCGGCGTCGCCGTTGACCATGACGGCGTTCATCACGCCGTTGACGTTGGCGATCAGGCGATCGGCCGGAATCAGCGTCGGGTGCACGCGCAATTCGATGCCGGCGTCAGTGCTGCGCGCCACACCCAAGTGCTTGATGCGATAGCCCAGCGCTTCGGCGTAGTTGACGTCGGCAGTGGTCAGTTTGGTGATGCCTTCGGTGTACGCCTTGTCGAATTGCAGCGGAATACCGAAGGCGATAGACGCCAGAATGGTCAGCTTGTGCGCGGCATCGATGCCTTCGACGTCGAAGGTCGGGTCGGCTTCGGCGTAACCCAGCGCTTGCGCTTCGGCGAGCACGTCTTCGAACGTACGACCTTTTTCGCGCATTTCGGTGAGGATGAAGTTGCCGGTGCCGTTGATGATCCCGGCAACCCAGTTGATGCGGTTGGCGGACAGGCCTTCGCGGATCGCCTTGATCACCGGAATGCCACCGGCCACGGCCGCTTCGAATGCCACGATCACGCCTTTCTCGCGTGCCTTGGCGAAAATCTCATTACCGTGAACGGCTATCAGCGCCTTGTTCGCGGTGACCACATGCTTGCCATTCTCGATGGCCTTGAGTACCAGCTCGCGGGCAACGGTGTAGCCGCCCATCAGCTCTATGACGATGTCGATCTCAGGGTTCGTGGCCACTTCGAAGACATCGTTGGTAATCGCAATACCGGTCGTCTGGAACTGAGGCTTTGGCGTGCGCGTGGCAATTTGCGCCACTTCGATTCCACGCCCGGCACGACGAGCAATTTCCTCGGCGTTGCGCTGAAGTACGTTGAAGGTACCGCCACCGACGGTCCCTAACCCACAGATGCCTACTTTGACCGGATTCACTGTGAACTCCCCATGAAACGGCCGACACAGGGTCGGCCGGAAAACAACCGCGTGCTCGCGGCTCTCTGTTGATGGCCCGGCGCTGTAGCTGCCGGACCACGATCATCAACGGTTGCCCGTGACAATGCGAATTACTTCGCGCCCAGCGCCAGTTTGGCGACTTGTGGCGCCGGCTGGTAGCCCGGAATGACCTGGCCGTCGGCCAAAACGATGGCCGGTGTACCGTTCACGCCGATCGACTGACCTAGCGCGAATTGCTTGGAAACCGGGTTATCGCACTTGGCGGCTTTGATTTCCTTGCCATCGACCATTTTGTCCATGGCGGCTTTCTTGTCTTTCGAGCACCAAACCGCTTGCAGCTGTTCGTCGCCAGGCGAATTCAGGCCCTGGCGCGGGAACGCCACGTAGCGCACTTCGATGCCGCGCTTGTTCAGCTCGGGCACTTCGGCATGCAGTTTGTGGCAGTACGGACAGGTGGTGTCGGTGAACACGGTGATGTGCGATTTGGTCTCGCCCACGGCCGGGTAGACCACGGTTTCGGCCACCGGGATGGCATTGATCAGTTTGGAAATGCCCAGGCGTTCGGTCTTCTCGGTCAGGTTGACCGGTTTGCCATTCGCGAGCTGGTACAGGTTGCCCTGCACGATGTAGTGGCCATCGGCACTGGCGTACAGCACGCGGCTGCCTTTGAGTTTGACTTCGTACATGCCAGGCAACGGGCTGGCATTGATGCTTTCGACCGGAACCTCGAGTTCGAGTTTTTCCAGGCTTTGACGAATGGCTTTGTCGGCCGCGTCGTCGGCGACGGCAAAGGTGCTCACCAGCGCAATAGCGGCGGCGGCGAAAATCTGGGTCAGACGCATGAGTACTCCTGAGGGCGGGCCAATGAAACGATCAGAACGCCCGTGCGAAACACCGGGTCATAACCGTCCATCGTGCAAACCGGCAAAGCCTAACACATAAGGCCGCGAGGGCCGAATGCGCCTGTCGCCACACACTCATGTGCAACTGACACACCTTCATGCTTGTACAACTGACCCACAACCACATGTGGCTGACGCACATCATTGTGGCGAGGGGATTCATCCCCGCCGGGTTGCGAAGCAGCCCTAAACCATCCACCGCGATCTTTCAGTCAAAATCGAGCCAGCCGGGTTTGCGACTGCTGCGCAGCCGAACGGGGATAAATCCCCTCGCCACAGGTCAGTATTTCAACATTATGGGATGTGTCAGCCGCGTGGGTGGTGTTTGGCGTGAAGATCCTGCAATCGGGCGCGGGCGACATGGGTATAGATCTGCGTCGTAGAGAGGTCGCTGTGCCCGAGCAGCATCTGCACCACGCGCAAGTCCGCGCCATGGTTGAGCAGGTGCGTGGCAAATGCGTGGCGCAAGGTATGCGGCGACAGCGATTTGCTGATCCCGGCGACCTTGGCCTGATGCTTGATCCGATGCCAGAACGTCTGCCGGGTCATCTGCTCGCCGCGCTGGCTGGGGAACAGCACATCGCTGGGGCGGCCACCGAGCAACTCGCCACGAGCATCACGCATATAGCGCTCGACCCACACAATCGCCTCCTCGCCCATCGGCACCAGACGCTCCTTGCTGCCCTTGCCCATCACCCGCAAAACGCCCTGGCGCAGGTTGACCTGCTCCAGTGTCAGGCTGATCAGTTCGGTCACGCGCAGGCCACAGGCATACAGCACTTCCAGCATCGCGCGGTCACGCTGGCCGATGGCGTCACTCAGGTCCGGAGCCTTGAGCAGTGCTTCGACATCGGCTTCCGACAGCGATTTGGGCAACGGCCGGCCCAGTTGCGGCATGTCGACGCGCAACGTCGGGTCGACGCTGATCAGCTTTTCCCGCAGCAGATAGCGATAAAAGCCACGCACCCCGGAGAGAAATCTCGCGGTGGAGCGCGGCTTGTAGTTTTGCTCCAGCCGCCACGCCAGGTGATCGAGGACCAATTCGCGACCGGCATTGATCAGCTCGAGATTTTTCTCCTGCAACCAGCCGTTGAACAGCGCGAGGTCGCTGCGATAGGCGTCGCGGGTGTTGTCGGACAGGCCTTTCTCCAGCCATAAAGCGTCGAGGAATTGATCAATCAGCGGATGGTCGATGGCAGGCATGGGTGCTCAGGGCAGGGCTTTTTCAAGCTGCGTGCAAATAGAGAATAAAGGCGCGCTAGTCTTTCATAGCCGGCCAGATCAAGAAACAGGCAGCTTCATTGAATGAGGCGTGTCAGATTGATCCGGTAAATCGCAGGCAACAAAAAAGCAGCCCGTAGGCTGCTTTTTTCTGCATCGGAAGCTGGGCTTAAGCCAGTTTTTCCTTGATGCGGGCTGCTTTACCCGACAGGTCGCGCAGGTAGTACAGCTTGGCTTTACGTACGTCACCGCGACGTTTAACAGCCATGCTGTCGATCTGCGGGGAGTAGGTCTGGAAAGTACGTTCTACGCCAACACCGTTGGAGATTTTACGAACGGTGAACGCACTGTTCACGCCGCGGTTACGCTTGGCGATTACAACGCCTTCGAACGCTTGCAGACGGGAACGATCGCCTTCCTTCACTTTCACCTGAACGACAATAGTGTCGCCTGGGGCGAAGGTAGGGATTTCTTTGCTCATCTGCTCTGCTTCGAGTGCAAGGATGATTTTGTTGGTCATGCTGTGCTCCTAAGGTAAATCGTTCGATCTACCATCGATACGTTGTTAACTATCGTCCCGCTCGCGGATGTATTCCTTGAGCAGCTTCTTCTCTTCTCCAGAAAGCGAGCGGCTTTCCAGAAGATCGGCGCGTCGTTCATAGGTCCGACCAAGGGACTGCTGTAAACGCCAACGCCGGATATGCGCGTGATTGCCACTCAGCAACACGTCGGGAACACGCTGATCCGCATACACCTCCGGTCGGGTGTAGTGCGGGCAATCCAGCAGACCATCCGTAAAGGAATCTTCCTCAGCGGAATCCGCATGCCCTAAAGCTCCAGGCAGCAGTCGTGTAACCGCATCGATCAGGACCATGGCCGGCAGCTCGCCGCCAGACAGTACATAGTCGCCAATCGACCACTCTTCATCGACATGAGCCTCAATAAAGCGCTCGTCAATGCCTTCGTAGCGGCCGGCAATCAGGATCAATGCATCCGATTGTGCCAGCTCGCGTACCGCCGACTGAGTCAGTTGACGGCCTTGGGGGGACAGGTAAATCACCTTCGCCGCCTCCCCGGCTGCTGCCTTGGCCTGAGCCAGCGCATCTTCCAGGGGCTTGATCTTCATCACCATGCCCGGACCACCGCCAAACGGGCGATCGTCCACAGTGTGATGCCGATCCGTCGTGTAATCTCGCGGATTCCAACAGGTCAGCTGCAAGAGCCCCTGTTTGACCGCACGACTGGTGATGCCGTAATCGCCAATGGCGGAAAACATCTCGGGAAACAAACTGATCACTTCTACGCGCAAGTTAGCCACGTTCAGAAGTCCGCGTCCCAATCCACCTTCATCTCGCCCGCTTCCAGGTCGACGGCCAACACGCATTGCTCCGTATAGGGCAACAGGCGTTCGCGATCATCCAGGCTGCCAGCGCAAGGCTTGACGACCATTACATCATTGGCGCCGGTTTCCAGAAGATGATCGATTTTCCCGAGCAGTTGCCCGAGGGTGTCGATGACCTTCAGACCTTCCAGCTGGTACCAGTAGTACTCGCCTTCGGTCAATTCAGCGAACAGGTTGCGCGGCACGCAGATCTCATAACCGGCCAGAAGACGAGCTTCTTCACGATCATCGAGACCCTTGAGCTTGGCGACCAGGAACTTGTCGCTCCCGCGTCCACTGACCAGCTCGACCTGTTTGACATTGCCTTCGCGCTTGAGCGTCCAGGTTTTGTACTGCAACAGGTTTTCAGTCGGATCAGTAAAGGAATAAACCTTCACTTCGCCGCGAACGCCATGAACAGAATAAATTTTGCCAATAACGATCAAATCATCGGCAGGGGCTGGCGTCGCGTTCATATTGCTCAGGCCGCAGCCTTGGCAGATTCCTTCAACAACTGAGCAACGCGCTCAGAAGGTTGTGCACCAACGCTCAGCCAGTAGGCAACGCGCTCTTGGTTCACGGACAGACGGATTTCCTGACCACGGGCAACAGGGTTGAAGAAACCAACCTGTTCTTTGTGGGAGCCGTCACGCGGGTTACGCGAGTCGGTTACGGTCAGGTGGTAAAACGGGCGCTTTTTGGAGCCGCCAAGGGCAAGACGGATTGTTAGCATGTGAACATCGTTCCTGTAGTCGGTGCTGCAAATCTAAATGCACAGCGGGCATGGGTGCCCGAAAGGCCGCATATTCTAAGGAATATCCGGACTTTTGCAAATGACTTTTTCCGGCGCCCATGGCATGCCGTGCAGATTTGCATAGAGAGCCGTCGATGAAAACGGCCAGTCAGCTCCCGCCGAGTGCGGGTTTGCTGTTGATCCTGCGTCCTTGCAGGGTCTGCGCCGGTGCGACGACCGGCGAAGTCTTGGTGTCCTGTCTCACATTTTCGGCATGCCGCCGCCGGGCAACATACCGCC
Source organism: Pseudomonas sp. FP1762 (assembly GCF_030687105.1). NCBI lineage: Bacteria > Pseudomonadati > Pseudomonadota > Gammaproteobacteria > Pseudomonadales > Pseudomonadaceae > Pseudomonas > Pseudomonas sp. FP1762. The sequence continues at coordinate 1,151,872 of NZ_CP117458.1, read as the reverse complement.
CATGCCGCGCATCATTTTCGCCATACCGCCCTTGGCGGTGAATTTCTTCATCATCTTCTGCATCTGCTTGTGCTGCTTGATCAAGCGGCCGATGTCCTGCACCTGCGTGCCGGAACCCATGGCGATCCGGCGCTTGCGCGAACCGCTGATCAGCTCAGGGTCGCGGCGCTCGGCCGGGGTCATGGAGTTGATGATGGCTTCCATCTGTTTGAATTGCTTCTCTGCGGCGTTCTGGGCATTGCCCATCTGCGACAGGTTGACGCCGCCGATGCTCGGCAGTTTGTCCATGAGGCCGCCGAGGCCGCCCATGTTCTTCATCTGTTGCAGCTGATCGCGGAAGTCTTCGAGGTCGAAGCCCTTGCCCTTTTTCAGCTTCTTGGCCAGTTTGTCGGCCTTGTCCTTGTCGAGGGTCGCTTCGGCCTGTTCGATCAGGCTGAGCACGTCGCCCATGCCGAGGATCCGCGAGGCGATACGCTCAGGGTGGAACGGATCGAGCGCTTCGCTCTTCTCGCCCATACCGATGAACTTGATCGGCTTGCCGGTAATGGCGCGCACCGACAGTGCGGCACCGCCACGGGCGTCGCCGTCGACCTTGGTCAGGATCACACCGGTCAGCGGCAGCGCATCGCCGAAGGCCTTGGCCGTGTTGGCGGCGTCCTGACCGGTCATGGCGTCGACCACGAACAGGGTTTCAACCGGGTTGATCGCAGCGTGCAGCGCCTTGATCTCGCCCATCATCTCTTCGTCGATGTGCAGACGACCGGCGGTGTCGACGATGACCACGTCGATGAATTTCAGTCTGGCTTCTTTAATAGCCGCATTGGCGATGTCGACCGGCTTCTGGCTCAGGTCGGACGGGAAGAACGTCACGCCGATGTCGTTGGCCAGGGTTTCCAGCTGCTTGATCGCGGCCGGACGGTAAATGTCCGCAGACACGACCATGACCGACTTCTTCTTGCGCTCTTTAAGGAAGCGCGCCAGCTTGCCGGCAGTGGTGGTTTTACCCGCGCCCTGCAGACCGGCCATCAGAATCACGGCTGGCGGAACGGCACTCAGGTTGAGGTCTTCGTTGGCCGCGCCCATCAGGCTTTCGAGTTCGGCCTGGACGATCTTCACGAACGCCTGGCCCGGCGTCAGGCTGCGCGACACCTCGGTGCCAACAGCGCGCTCCTTGACCGAATTGACGAAGTCCTTGACCACCGGCAGTGCGACGTCAGCTTCGAGCAACGCCATGCGCACTTCACGCAGGGTGTCTTTGATATTGTCCTCGGTCAGCTTGGCCTTGCCGGTGACATGGCGCAGCGTCTGCGAGAGACGGTCGGTTAAGTTTTCAAACATTGCGCGATCCTTTCAGGCCCTGTACGAACCGGGATAATGGCGGCCCAGACCGGAATCAACATGTGCTCGGCGAGCCTGCGGCGTGGGCAGGTCGCGGATTATAGCGAAGACTGCGGCCGGCGGACACCTCGCCGTCAGCTTGCGGAGTCTTTCGTGCCGTGGCGGTTCTATGCCAAACTCAGCGCCTTTCGGGCTCGCCTAACAGGATTTATGCTCCCCTTGTCACCCAGTTTGCTGACCACCCTCGCCGCCGCCCTGCTCTATGCCGCTGCGACCGTCTATCAAAGTACCCGCCTGGCCACCGGCGCCAAGGCGAACAAGCGCCTGCTGGTCAGCCTCGGCGTATTCGCCGTGCTCGCCCACGGCGCCAGCCTGCTTACACATCTATTGACCCCGATCGGCCTCGGTCTGGACTTCTTCAGCGCGTCCAGCCTTATCGCCGCTGCGGTGATTGCCCTGACCCTGCTGGCCTGTTCGCGGATCCCGGTGGAAAACCTGCTGGTGCTGCTGTTCCCGCTCGGTGCGATCACGGTATTGCTGGCGCAGTTCGCGCCGACCGGCACAGTGCAGATCATCGACGAAGAGCCGGGCATTCTCGCGCACATTCTATTGTCGATCCTCGCCTACGGCATGTTCACCATCGCCGTGTTCCAGGCGTTGCTGCTGCTGGTTCAGGACCATCAGCTCAAGCACAAGCACCCGTCCGGGCTGATCAAGAACTTCCCGCCCCTGCAAACCATGGAAAGCCTGCTGTTCGGCTTTCTCTGGGCCGGCTGGACGCTGCTGTCGCTGTCGCTGATTTCCGGTTGGCTGTTCGTTGAGAATCTGTTCGCCCAGCATCTGGTGCACAAGACCCTGCTGGCCTGTCTGGCATGGATCGTCTTCAGCGTGCTGCTGTGGGGTCGCAACCGACTGGGCTGGCGCGGCCACAAGGCGATTCGCTGGACCCTCGCCGGTTTCTGCCTGCTGATGCTGGCGTACTTCGGCAGCAAACTGGTTCGTGAATACATACTGCACATCTGACGGGCGGCATAAATGGACGGTTTGCCCATAGGGCCGATGCTCGCGGTATTTGTCCTGCTGATCTTATGGTCAGGGCTGTTTACCGCCGTCGAAATCGCGCAGCAGCACTTGCTCGCGCAACGGATCGCCTCGCGCGCCAGCGACAAGCCGCTGGCGAAGCTGAGCTTCCCGCTCGACAGCCTGATCCTCTGCAACACCCTGTGCCGCGCCCTCGCGGTGATCCTCGCGACGCTGCTGGCGATTTTTCTCTGCGAAGAAAATGGCCCGTGGGCGGCCTGCCTGGGCGCCGGTGCCATCCTGCTGGTGTTCGCCGATTATTTCCCACGCACCGTGGCCCGGCGCTATCCCGACGCCGTGCTGGCGTTCGGCAATGCCCTGCTGGCCGTACCGATGAAAATCGTCTACCCGTTCGCGTGGCTGTTCAGCCGGGTCAGCGCTTTGCTGCTGAGCCCGTTCACGCGCAAGGCTCAGGTGGTGCAACAGAGCGAGGACGAGTTGCCGGCCGATCACGATGATGATCCCGAACATCCGGTCCGCGCCCACCCGGTGTCGGGCATTCATGCGCTGGACAACATCACGGTCAACGACATTCTGGTGCCGCGCAGTGACGTCGACGGCATCAACCTCGACGATCCGATCGAAGAGATCATCGAGCAACTGCGCGAGAACAAGCGCACGCGTCTGCCGGTGTTTCACAGTGACATCAATCAGGTCGAAGCGGTGCTCAACACTCGCCAGATCGGCCATTTGCTGAGCAACGGCGGATTGACCCGCGAGGCGCTGCTGGCCGCCAGCTACGAGCCCTACTTCGTCCCGGAAAGCACGCCGCTGCAATTGCAATTGCTGAACTTCCACAAACAGCAACGCCGCCTCGGCATGGTCGTGGACGAGTACGGTGAAGTGCTGGGTATCGTCACCCTTGAAGACATTCTCGAAGAAATCGTCGGCGAATTCGAAAGCGAGCACAGCCTCGACAATCCGCACATTCATCCCCAGGCCGACGGTCGCATGGTGATCGATGGCGCCGCGTCAATCCGCGACCTGAACAAGTGCCTGGGCTGGCACCTGCCGAGCGACGGGCCGAAGACCCTGAACGGCCTGGTCACCGAAGCGCTGGAAACCATTCCGGAAAGCGCGGTGTGCCTGAAGATCGGGCGTTATCGACTGGAAATCCTCGAGACCGAGGAGAACCGGGTGAGCAAGGTGTTGATCTGGCTGACCTCATCGGTGCCTGCTCGATAGAAGATCAAAAGATCGCAGCCTTCGGCAGCTCCTACCCTGCGATCTTTTGCGCTTGTTTGATCGTTAGCCCCCTTCCTATAATCGAGGCGCTTACCCAAGCGCCGTCGATCCCTGTGCCTACCCGGCACTGCCCGGATCCTGACTGTTTCCGCTGCAAACCGACGACTGTTCCTACTCGAAACAGCGCTCGCGCCCTACCCCACATCCCTGGGTGTTCCACCATAATAATTCGCTCCACTGGAGCTCATGAATGTCAGGGATCACCGCATGACGACCCATACCGCTTACAGCGAAACCGCGCCTGCCCAGCCGACCAATTCCGCCACCCGCGTGGCCACGGCAAGCTTCATCGGCACCGCCATCGAGTTCTACGACTTCTACGTTTATGCCACTGCTGCGGCGCTGGTGATCGGGCCGGTGTTCTTTCCGCAGACCTCCGGCACGGCGCAGATGCTTTCGGCGTTTCTCACTTTCGGCATTGCCTTCCTCGCCCGACCACTGGGTTCGGCACTGTTTGGCCACTTCGGCGACCGCATCGGGCGCAAGTCGACACTGGTCGCCTCGCTGCTGTTGATGGGCGTGTGCACCACCTTGATTGGCGTGTTGCCGGGCTACGACAGCATTGGTGCCTGGGCGCCGATTCTGCTGTGCGTGCTGCGTTTCGGTCAGGGCCTGGGCCTTGGCGGCGAATGGGGCGGCGCGGCGCTGCTGGCCACGGAAAACGCGCCGAAGGGCAAACGCGCCTGGTTCGGCATGTTCCCGCAGCTCGGCCCATCGATTGGTTTTCTTGCGGCCAACGGCCTGTTCCTGACCCTGGCGATGACGCTGGATGATGAACAGTTCCGCAGCTGGGGCTGGCGCATTCCGTTTCTGCTCAGCGCGGCGCTGGTGATGGTCGGCCTGTATGTGCGCCTCAAATTGCATGAAACGCCAGTGTTCGCCAATGCGATCGCCCGTCAGGAGCGAGTGAAAGTGCCGCTGGTCGAGTTGTTCAGCCAATACTGGGCGCCGACCCTGCTCGGTGCGGCGGCGATGGTGGTGTGCTATGCGCTGTTCTATATCTCGACGGTGTTTTCCCTGAGCTACGGCGTGGCCACGCTGGGTTATAGCCGCGAAACGTTCCTCGGCCTGCTGTGCTTTGCCGTGTTGTTCATGGCTGCAGCGACACCATTATCCGCTTGGGCCAGCGACCGTTACGGGCGCAAACCGGTGCTGATTATCGGTGGCGTGCTGGCGATTCTGTCCGGGTTCCTGATGGAGCCATTGCTGACGCAGGGCTCGACCTGGGGCGTGGCGCTGTTTCTGTGCATCGAGTTGTTTTTGATGGGCGTGACATTCGCACCGATGGGCGCGCTGTTGCCTGAGCTGTTTCCGACCCACGTGCGTTATACCGGCGCTTCAGCGGCGTACAACCTGGGCGGCATCGTCGGGGCCTCGGCGGCGCCGTTCTTTGCGCAGAAACTGGTGGCGATGGGCGGGTTGAGCTATGTCGGCGGGTATGTGTCGGCGGCGGCGGTGTTGAGCCTGATTGCGGTGTTGTGTTTGAAGGAGACGCGCAATAACGATCTGAATCAGGTTGCCTGACAGAAGATCAAGAGCTTCGCGAGCAGGCTCGCTCCCACAGGGTTTTGGGATTGGTCACAGATTCTCTGTTCACCCAATCCCATGTGGGAGCGAGCCTGCTCGCGAATGGATGCCGCGACCCGGTTTACAGCTCGACAACAACCGCCTGCGACGCACGGGTCGCCTTGGCGCGAGCAGCCTCGATCGACTCATCCCGCGCCAGCGCCACGCCCATGCGGCGCTGACCGTTCACTTCCGGCTTGCCGAACAGACGCAGCGCGGTATCCGGCTCGCTCAACGCAGCGCCCAGATTGGCGAATGCGGTCTGGGTCGACTGGCCTTCCACCAGAATCACTGCCGACGCCGACGGGCCAAACTGACGGATCAGCGGTACCGGCAGGCCGAGAATGGCGCGGGCATGCAGGGCAAACTGCGACAGGTCCTGAGAGATCAGCGTCACCAGCCCGGTGTCATGCGGACGTGGCGAAACTTCGCTGAACCACACCTGATCACCTTTGATGAACAGCTCGACACCGAACAGACCACGGCCACCCAGCGCTTCCGTCACAGCTTTGGCAACGCGCTCGGATTCAGCCAGAGCAATCGGGCTCATGGCCTGCGGCTGCCAGGATTCCTGATAGTCGCCCTTCTCCTGACGGTGACCGACCGGTGCACAGAACGTGGTGCCGCCAATGTGGCGCACGGTCAGCAGGGTGATTTCGTAATCGAAATCGATGAAGCCTTCGATGATCACCCGACCTTTGCCGGCGCGACCGCCCTCTTGCGCGTAATCCCAGGCTTTTTGCACATCATCGGCGCTGCGCAGCAGGCTCTGACCCTTGCCCGAGGAACTCATTACCGGCTTGACCACGCAGGGGAAACCCAGGTCCTGAACGGCTTTGCTGTAGTCCTCGAAGGTGTCGGCAAAGTGGTACGGCGAGGTCGGCAGGTCCAGCTCTTCGGCAGCCAGACGACGAATACCTTCGCGGTTCATGGTCAGTTGCGCCGCACGCGCGGTCGGAATCACGGTGAAGCCTTCGGCTTCCAGCTCGACCAGCGTGGCGGTGGCGATGGCTTCGATTTCCGGCACGATGAAGTGCGGCTTCTCGGCTTCGATGACTGCACGCAGGGCGGCGCCGTCGAGCATGTTGATCACGTGGCTGCGATGGGCGACTTGCATGGCCGGCGCGTTGGCGTAGCGGTCGACGGCAATCACTTCAACGCCCAGGCGCTGCAGTTCGATTACCACTTCCTTGCCCAACTCACCACAGCCACACAGCAATACGCGGGTCGCGGTTGGCGACAATGGAGTTCCGATACGGGTCATCTCAGGTCCTCAAAGGAAGCGGATCATCGAGGAAAGCCACGCAGGTGTGCTTTCCATGGGGAGAAAGCGCGGCATTTTACATGAACCCGAGGGTTTGGCTTCAGCTGGCGACAGCCTGTTTGCGATCACGCCAGGCCATGATCAGCCAGACGGCGGTGACGCCGGCGAACTTCGAGGCCAGCGCGGTGATGATCACCGGCGGCGTCAAGGCGTCGATCATGCCGAAGAAGATGAAGGTATCCAGTGGAATACTCAGCGCCGAACTGATCCACAGACGATCACGCAACGGCCGCTTGGTGACGCTGAACACCAGCCAGTCGATGCACTCGGAGACCGCAAACGCCGTGGCGCTGGCCAGCGCGATGGAAGGGTCGGACGTGATGTAGGAAAGCACCAGCGCCGCCAGCATCGCCACGATCGCGCCGTGACCGAAGCGCGTTTGCACCATGTCGCGCAGCACGAACACCAGCCCGCCCCAGGCCGACCAGATGATGTCCAGGTGCGGAGCGGTGGAAAAGGCGAAGTTGATCAGCACGACGCTGCTGATGTAGGCGATGAGAAAGATCATGGGGGTGGCCTGTAAATGTGGCGCACAGGTTACTTGAGCGCTGGTATTGCGCCAATAGGTGCGGTGACAGGACCGACGTCTTCGCGAGCAGGCTCGCTCCCACAGTGGAATGCATTTTCAAGGTGGGAGCGAGCCTGCTCGCGAAAGCGCTGGCTCAGACGCCTGACTTCGCGGGAATCATCCAGACCAATCCACTCGCCTTCGCCCGTTCATGACACAACCCCAGCACCACCCGGCGCTCGTCATTGCTCATGCGGCCCCAGCAGGTGATCTCTGCGACTGTGCGCTGGCACCCGGTACAAACGTCATCTTCGTCCAGCGCGCAGATATTCACACACGGCGAGGCAACGGGTCGTTCAACAGTCGTCATTGTTCCTGCTCGACCAGATCGCGGGCGTAACGCTGCGAGTTATGCACATAGTGCGCGGCGCTGGCTTCGAGCATCTTCTTTTGCGCCTCGGTCAGTTCCCGCACGACCTTGCCCGGCGAGCCCATCACCAGCGAGCCGTCGGGAATTTCCTTGCCTTCGCCGATCAGCGAATTGGCGCCGATGATGCAGTTCTTGCCGATCTTCGCGCCGTTGAGAATCACCGCGTTGATACCGATCAGGCTGTAATCGCCGACCGTGCAGCCGTGGAGCATCGCGTTGTGGCCGATGGTCACGCCGGTACCGATGGTCAGTGGATAGCCCATGTCGGTGTGCATCACCGTGCCATCCTGCACGTTGCTGTTCTTGCCGATGAGGATCAGTTCGTTGTCGCCGCGCAATACGGCGTTGAACCAGACGTTGGCGCCCTCTTCCAGGCGAACCTTGCCCACCAGTACGGCATTGGGCGCGACCCAGCTCTGCGGATGGGTTTCGACACGGGCGTCGCCCAGGCGGTATTTCATTTTGTTTTCCTCGGGCTCACGGCCGTTCGAACGACGGCTCAGGTATCGATAAAACTTTTCGGCGGTCGGTGCAGGCTGATTTTGGCGTCATAGAGCAGGTTGATCAACTCGACGATCATGATCGCCGTCAGGCCCCAGATCTTGTACTCGCCGTAGCGATAGCTCGGCACGTACCAGCTGCGGCCCTGATAGTCGATGCGATGGGTATGCTCGCGCGGGTCCTTGCGGAAGAATTCCAGCGGTACGCTGAAGACGGCGGCGATCTCGGCATCGTTGGGCTGGTATTCGACAAAGTCGGGAATCACCCCGACATACGGCGTTACCTTGATGCCGTGCAGGGAAATCAGCGGACTCAGCGGGCCGATGACTTCCACCAGACCCGGCGGCAGGCCGATTTCTTCTTCGGCTTCGCGCAGCGCGGTGAAGATCAGGTCCGGGTCTTCCGGGTCGCGGCGCCCTCCGGGGAAGGCGACCTCGCCGCCGTGGGTCGAAAGCCCGCTGGCGCGCAGGGTCAGGACCAGTTCCGGTTCGTCACTGCGGGTGATCGGCACCAGCACGGCGGCTTCGGGGAAACGTGCGTCGGTCTCCAGCGTGCGCGGTGTGTGGTTGCTTACCCTATGCAGTAGCTCGTCCAGCATGAGTGTTCTCGATCGGTGCCTTGCTCCGCATCATGCACCAATCAAAGCGAGCGCCCAAGCCCCCGAAACCCGTCGTGTCGCGAAACGACAACTTGCCGACCGGCCCCGCTGCACGCCAAGATAGGCGCAGCATTCAGGAACCCGAGCATGAAATTTTGCAGCCACTGCGGTAACCCGGTCACCCAGCGCATTCCCGAAGGCGACTCGCGGCTGCGATTTGTCTGCGACAGCTGTCAGACCATTCACTACCAGAATCCCAATATCGTCGCCGGGTGCGTACCGACCTGGGGGACGAAAGTGCTGCTCTGCCGCCGCGCCATCGAGCCGCGTCTCGGTTACTGGACGCTGCCCGCCGGTTTCATGGAAAACGGCGAGACCATCGAGCAGGCCGCCATCCGCGAAACCGCCGAGGAAGCCTGCGCCCGGGTACGCAACCTGAGCATCTACACGCTGATCGACGTGCCGCACATCAGCCAGGTGCATGTGTTCTTTCGCGCCGAACTGGCTGATCTGCAGTATGCGGCCGGGCCGGAAAGCCTTGAAGTGCAGCTGTTCGAAGAAGCCGACATTCCCTGGGACGAGCTGGCTTTCCGCACGGTCGGGCGTACCTTAGAATGCTTCTTCGCTGATCGGCGCGTCGAGAAGTATCCGGTTCGTTCGGAATCGATTCCGCCATTGGTTCAGCCGGTGATTGTTGGCTAGAAGATCAAAAGATCGCAGCCTTCGGCAACTCCTACCTAAAACCTGATTGCGTCACTCCCTGGGGAATCGTTTCAATGCGCTGGTTGCTTGCCCTGCTGTGCCTGTCGTTCGTCAGCGTTTCACAAGCGTCATTCGTGACCACCGTGACGCCCTCGAACACTCCACTGATCGAAAAAGTCCTGGTACTCAAATCAGCCCATCAACTGCAGCTGATTGCCGACGGCAAGCCGCTGAAGACCTATCGCATTTCCTTGGGCAAGGGCGCGAAGAAAGGGCCGAAACTGATCGAGGGCGACAAACGCACTCCCGAAGGTTTCTATTGGATCGACTGGCGCAAGACCAGCGAGAAATTCAACCTGTCGATGCACATTTCCTACCCGAACATCAGCGATGCCGCCCGCGCACGTCGTGAAGGCGTTGAGCCTGGCGGCATGATCATGATCCACGGCACCCCGGACTCGGCAGACAATCCGGAACAGCTGTTCCATACCCTCGACTGGACCGACGGCTGTATCGCCATGCGCAACGTCGACATGCGTGAAGTGTGGAATCTGGTACCGGACGGCACGATGATCGAGATTCGTCCGTAACCTCGACCGCTGGTCACCGCAAAAAAAATAAATCAAAAGATCGCAGCCTGCGACGGCGACTACAGGGGTGATACCACTCTCAACTGTAGAAGCTGTCGCAGGCTGCGATCTTTTGCTTTTTATAGGCCATCACTAATACCACTTTAAACATTGCCCCCTGAAAACCGCCAATCCATTGGGTTAGATGCCATTTCATCGCGTTGACATGGTATTCAAGTGGTATTAGCTTCCGTCGCACAAGCGAGCCACAACAATCCTATACTCGCGACGGAAACGACCTAAATGAACGACCTCCAGCCCCTACGTCCCGACGATTCCCAGCCGACGCCGCTGTACTTGCAACTGGCGCGCAATCTGGAAGCGGCGATTCATGCCGGGCAGTGGAAGGCCGAACAGGCGATGCCGTCCGAGCGCAATCTCAGCGACCAGCTCGGCATCTCCCGGGTCACCGCACGCAAGGCGCTGGAAGTCTTGCTCGAGCAAGGCCTGATCCGCCGCCTGCAAGGCTCGGGCACGTTCATCACCCCACGCCTGGAACAACCACTGTCGCGTCTTTCCGGCTTCAGCGAGATGCTGCGCCTGAAAGGTTTCGTGCCGAGTTCGAAATGGCTGGAGCGGGAGATCACCCTCCCAACCCACGAAGAACTGATCCGCCTCAGCCTGTCGCCGAATGACAAGGTGGCGCGCATGAAGCGCCTGCGCAAAGCCGATGACACGGTCATGGCGATCGAGATGAGCACCCTGCCCGCGTCGATCATGCCCAGGCCGCAAGCGGTGGGCGATTCGCTGTACGAATACCTCGACGGCATCGGCAAACCGATCGTCCGCGCCCTTCAGCACATCCAGGCAATCAACGCCTCGGACGAATTCGCCGCACTGGTCGGCATCGCCCCCGGCACCGCCATGCTGCTGATGACCCGGGTCGGCTATCTGGAAGACAACACACCGATCGAAGTCACCGACACCTATTGCCGCAATGACTACTACGACTTTGTTGCAGAGCTTCGTAGATAAAGAGCTTCGTAGATAAAGAGCCGCGTCGCTGAGCGCGGCCCCAAGCGAGAACGAAAATGTCCGAAGACAACATCCTCACCGCCAGCGGCTGGGTTCGCGGCCGGCTGATTCACGAACACGGCAAGATCGTGTCGATCGAAGGCGTGCCCTGCGATCCGGCCGCTAACGATCTGCCCTATCTGCTGCCGGGCTTCATCGACCTGCATGTGCATGGCGGCGGCGGCAAAGACATCATGGAAGGTGCCGACGCCTTCGAAACCATCAGCAAAACCCACGTGCGCTTTGGCACCACCTCGCTGTTGGCCACGACCATGACTGCGCCGAGCGCGGAGATCTCCAGCGTCCTCAAAGAGGTAGGAGAATTCTGTGAACAGCGTCCGAAAGGCGCCGCGCGAGTCCTCGGCGTACACCTTGAAGGCCCTTACATCAACCCGGGAAAACTCGGCGCTCAACCGAACTTCGCCCACACCGCGTTGATGGCCGAAGTCGAAGAGTATCTGGCGCTGGCGCCGATCCGCGTCATCACCATCGCCCCGGAAATCGCTGGCCACGATGCGTTGATCCGTGAGCTGAGCAGCCGTGGCATCCGCATGCAGATCGGCCACACCCTCGGCAGCTACGAGGAAGGCGTCGCCGCGCTGGCTGCCGGTGCCAGCAGTTTCACCCACCTCTACAACGCCATGAGCCCGCTGCATCACCGCGAGCCGGGCATCGTCGGCGCAGCACTGGCGCACGCCAAATACGCCGAGCTGATTCCCGATCTGCTGCACGTGCACCCCGGCGCCATCCGCGTGGCCCTGCGTTCGATCCCGTGCCTGTATTGCGTCACCGATTCGACCGCCGCCGCCGGCATGCCCGACGGTGAATACAAGCTCGGCAGCCACACCGTGACCAAATGCCTGGGCGGCGTGCGTCTGCCCGACGGCACGCTGGCCGGCAGCACCCTGACCATGGATCAGGCCCTGCGCAATCTGGTGAAGATCGGTTTGCCGATCGCCGAAGCCTCGCAGCGTCTGTCGCAATTTCCCGCCGACTACCTCGGCATCACCGAACGCGGGCGCCTTGCCCCCGGCGCCTGGGCCGACTGCGTGCGGCTTGATCGTTCACTCACACTGACCGCCGTCATGGTCGAAGGAGAAGACATTGACTTCAAAAATGCTTGAAGAGGCGCTGTCCTCGTTCGAGGCCGTGCAAGCCCAACTGCAACAGCTCGACGCGCCGATGATCGAGATCGCCGGGCGCCTGCGCCGGCAGCCGCCGCAAGTGGCGATGACCGTCGCCCGTGGCAGCTCCGACCACGCAGCGAGCTACTTCGCCTACCTGACCATGCAGCAACTGGGCGTGCCGGTGGCCTCGTTGCCGATGTCGGTGGTGACCATGCAGCAGGCGCCGCTGAAAGTCAGCGGTCAGGTCGCCTTTGCGTTTTCGCAGTCGGGGCAGAGCCCGGATCTGGTCAACAGCCTGCGTCTGTTGCGCAAGCGTGGCGCGCTAAGTGTGTCGATGGTCAATGCCGCCGATTCGCCCCTGGAGGCAGCTTGTGAATTCAGCCTGCCGCTGCTTGCCGGGACTGAAAGCAGCGTCGCCGCGACCAAGAGTTTTATCGCCACCCTCAGCGCCAGCGCGCGTTTGATCGCGCACTGGAAAGAGGACAGCGAATTACTGCAAGCCCACGATGCGCTGCCAGAAGGCCTGCGCGAAGCGGCGAAACAGGACTGGAGCGTGGCCATCGAAGCCCTGCGCGATTGCGAGCGCCTGATGGTGATCGGCCGTGGCGCCGGTTTCGCGATTGCTCAGGAAGCGGCGCTGAAATTCAAGGAAACCTCGGCGATTCAGGCCGAAGCGTTCAGCAGCGCCGAAGTCCGTCATGGGCCGATGGCACTGATCGACGAACACTATCCGCTGCTGGTGTTCGCCCCACGCGGCGCCGAGCAGGCCGGCCTGCTGAGCCTCGCGGCAGAGATGCGTCAACGCGGCGCCCGGGTCTTGCTCGCCGCGCCAGATGACGTGAACGAGCGCGACCTGACCTTGACACGCGCCGAACACCCGGCCCTCGACCCGATTCTGGCGATCCAGAGCTTTTACGTGATGGCCGCAGGCCTGGCCGTAGCGCGGGGCATGGACCCGGATCAGCCGCGCCATTTGAGCAAAGTGACCCGCACGCACTGATAGCCGTTGACGGATGTACTCCCTGTAGGAGCTGCCGAAGGCTGCGATCTTTTGTTTTTTTCACGTAGCGAAAAAACAAGATCAAAAGATCGCAGCCTTCGGCAGCTCCTACAGGGGACATCGAACCGAGATTCAACTGATGAGACCCAGCCATGCCCGACAACAATAAAGAGCTGACCCTCAGCGCCCCGCTCAGCGGCCCGGTGCTGACGCTCGCCAACGTCCCGGACGCGGTGTTCGCCAGTGGCGCGATGGGCGACGGCATCGCCATCGACCCGCTCAACGACACGCTGTATTCGCCCTGCGCCGGCGTGGTCATCCACGTCGCGCGCAGCAGCCATGCGGTGACCGTGCGCGCCGACAACGGCGCGGAAATCCTCCTGCATCTGGGCCTCGATACCGTTGAGCTGAACGGCGAAGGTTTCGCCATGCTGGTCAAGGAAAGCGATCGCGTCAGCCTCGGTCAGCCGCTGCTGCGCTATGACCTGGACAAGGTCGGCCAGCACTGCAAAAGCCTGGTCAGCCTGTTGATCCTGACCAACAGCGCGGATTTTCAGGTGCGGCCGATCACCCTCAAAGCGGTGAAAGTCGGCGAGCCGTTATTGCACATCATCGCGCGCAATGTTGTCGCGGCGAATACCGATATAAGCGGTGGGCCTGAGGTTCGTGGCCAGGCACGGGTCGCTCATCGCGGCGGCTTGCATGCGCGCCCGGCTGCGCTGATCCGCCAGACCGCCCAGGGTTTCAGCAGCCATTCACAGCTGCACTTCAACGGTAAATCGGCGCCGTGCAACAGCCTGATCGGTTTGATGGGGCTGGCGATTGGTGAGCACGATGAGGTGCAGGTCAGTTGTCAGGGGCCGGACGCCGATGCCGCATTGCAAGCTCTGCTCAGCGCATTGGCCACGGCGCTGCCGGACGATCATCACGCGCAAGCGCCGGTCAGCACTGCGGCGCCGAACCGCCCTGCCGAGGCAGGTGTGTTGCACGGTGTTAGCGCGGCGCCGGGGCTGGTCGCCGGGCCTTTGTTTCGCTTGAACGCGATCACCTTGCCGGCGGATGCGGGCAACCACGATCCGGTGCAACAGCAGCCGATTCTTGAAGCGGCATTGAACGCGGTGCGCAGCGAAATCGCTGCCACCCTCGCCCAGGCGAAAAAGCACAGGAACGCCGACGAAGAAGCGATCTTCGCCGCACACATGGCGCTGCTCGAAGATCCGGCCCTGCTCGACGCCGCGCAGCAATTCATTGAGCAGGGCACCGCAGCGACGCACGCCTGGAGTCAGTCGATCGACACGCAGTGCGGCATGCTCCAAGGCACCGGCAGTCCGCTGCTGGCCGAACGTGCCAACGATTTGCGCGACCTCAAGCAACGCGTCCTGCGCGCCCTGCTTGGCGAGGCCTGGCAATACCAGGTTCCGGCCGGCGCCATCATTGCCGCCCATGAACTGACGCCGTCGGATCTGCTGCAACTCAGCGCGCAAGGCGTCGCCGGGTTGTGCATGGCCGAGGGCGGCGCGACTTCCCACGTAGCGATTCTGGCGCGCGGCAAAGGTCTGCCGTGCCTCGTCGCTTTGGGCGCGCAATTGCTTGAGCAGCCGCAAGATCAGGCCGTGGTGCTCGACGCTGACGACGGGCGCCTCGAATTGACGCCCAACGCCGAGCGCCTGAGCGAAGTGCAACAGGCACAAATCCAGCGCCAGCAGCGCCGCGACAGCCAACAGGCCAAAGCCCATTTGCCCGCTGAAACGCGCAATGGCGTGCACATCGAAGTGGTCGCCAATGTCGCCTCAAGCAACGAAGCGGCAGACGCTTTTGCCAACGGTGCCGATGGCGTCGGCCTGTTGCGCACCGAGTTTCTCTTCGTCGATCGCCAGACGGCACCGGACGTCGAAGAACAGCGCAGCGCCTATCAAGCGGTGATTGATGCCATGGGCGACAAGTCGGTGATCATCCGCACCATCGACGTCGGTGGCGACAAGCAACTCGACTACCTGCCGCTGCCCGCCGAGGCCAACCCGGTGCTCGGTCTGCGCGGCATTCGTCTGGCGCAGGCGCGCCCGGAAATTCTCGATCAGCAACTGCGCGCGCTGTTGCAGGTCACGCCGTTGCCGCGTTGCCGGATTCTGTTGCCGATGGTCACCGAGGTCGACGAGCTGCTGCACATCCGCCAGCGCGTCGATGCCTTGTGTCTGGAGCTGGGGATTACCGAGCGCCCGGAAATCGGCGTGATGATCGAAGTCCCCGCCGCCGCGCTGCAAGCCGAGCAACTGGCCGAACACGCCGACTTCCTCTCGATCGGCACCAACGATCTGTCGCAATACACCCTGGCCATGGACCGCGATCACGCCGGGCTGGCGGCGCGGGTCGATGCCCTGCACCCGGCGTTGCTGCGCCTGATCGCCATGACCTGCGAGGGTGCGGCGGTACACAAGCGCTGGGTTGGTGTCTGCGGCGCCCTCGCCTCCGACCCGTTGGCCACGCCGGTGCTGATCGGCCTGGGCGTCACTGAACTGTCGGTGAGCCCGGTGCAGATCGGTGAAATCAAGGACCGCGTGCGCCAGCTGCACGAAGCCGAATGTCAGCGCCTGAGCCGCGACTTGCTCAAGCTGTCCAGCGCCGCCGCCGTTCGCCACGCCTGTCATCAACATTGGCCTCTGCGCTAACAAAAACAAAAAGGACAAACGCCATGTACCAACTCTTCATCGAAGGCCTGCAACGCCTGGGCCGCGCGCTGATGCTGCCGATCGCGATCCTGCCGATTGCCGGCCTGCTGCTGCGCCTGGGCGATACGGACCTGTTGAACATCGCGATCATTCACGATGCCGGGCAAGTGATCTTCGCCAACCTGGCGATGATCTTTGCCATCGGCATCGCCGTCGGTTTCGCCAAAGACAACAACGGCACCGCCGGTCTGGCCGGGGTGATCGGTTATCTGGTGATGATCTCCACGCTCAAGGTGCTCGATTCGACCATCAACATGGGCATGCTCGCCGGGATCGTCAGCGGCCTGATGGCCGGTGCGCTGTACAACCGCTTCAAGGACATCAAGCTGCCGGAGTACCTGGCGTTCTTCGGTGGCCGCCGTTTTGTGCCGATCGTCACCGGTTTTGCAGCGGTGGGGCTGGGCGTGCTGTTCGGCTATATCTGGCCGCCGATCCAGCAGGGCATCAACGCGTTCGGCGCGCTGATGATGGAAAGCGGCAGCATCGGCGCCTTCGTCTTCGGCGTGTTCAACCGCCTGCTGATCGTCACTGGCCTGCACCACATCCTTAACAACATGGCGTGGTTCGTCTTCGGCAACTTCACCGACCCGACCACTGGGGCATTGGTGACCGGCGATCTGTCGCGTTATTTCGCCGGCGATCCGAAGGGTGGGCAGTTCATGACCGGCATGTTCCCGATGATGATCTTCGGCCTGCCCGCCGCGTGCCTGGCGATGTATCGCAACGCGTTGCCGGAGCGGCGCAAGGTGATGGGCGGGATCTTCCTGTCGATGGCGCTGACCTCGTTTCTCACCGGCGTGACCGAGCCGATCGAATTCGCCTTCATGTTTCTCGCGCCGTTGCTGTTCCTCCTGCATGCGCTGCTGACCGGGCTGTCGATGGCGATCACCAACGCCCTGAACATTCATCTGGGCTTCACCTTTTCCGGTGGTTTCATCGACATGATTCTCGGCTGGGGCAAGTCGACCAATGGCTGGCTGGTGGTGCCGGTCGGGCTGGCTTATGCGGTCATCTATTACCTGGTTTTCGACTTCTGTATTCGCCGCTTCAACCTGAAGACGCCGGGGCGCGAAGACGTCGCCAGCGCCGAAAAAGCCGTGCTCTCGGAAACCGAACGCGCCAGTGCGTATATCAAAGCCTTGGGCGGCGCCGAGAATCTGCTCACCGTCGGCGCCTGCACGACCCGACTGCGCCTTGAGATGGTCGATCGCAACAAGGCCTCGGATGCCGAGCTGAAAGCGCTGGGCGCGATGGCGGTGGTGCGCCCGGGCAAGGGCGGCAGTTTGCAGGTCGTGGTCGGGCCGTTGGCTGACAGCATTGCCGATGAGATTCGCTTGGCCATGCCTGCCCTGGGCCGTACAACTTTGGCAGAAACCGTAGTAGTTGCCGATGAGCCGACGACTGTCGCGCTTACCCGCAACGAGGCGCAGCAATGGCTGAATGCGCTGGGCGGTCGCGACAATGTGCTGCAACTCGATTGCATCGCCATGACCCGTATTCGCCTGCAACTGGCCGATGCCAAGGCGCCGTCCGAGGCGCAGCTCAAAGCGCTCGGCTGCCTGGGTGTCAGCCGGTTGGACGGTGGCGTCTGGCATTTGCTGGTGGGGGACAAGGCCGCGAGTTTGAGTGGCGCGATCGAGGCGTTGCTGAGTCGCGGGGAGATCCGCGCGCAGGTTTGATCTGCGCGGGTGGCGGGAGGGCTGGAGCGGGCGCCGAAAATACGGCACGCGCACGATACATGAATACCACCCTCCTCCACGCCCTGCTCGCCATGCTGGCCCTTCATCCCCAGCATGGAAATCGTGCCCATGAGCACCCCCAACGCACCCACACCCGATGAGCTCAAAAACGATCTCAACCAGATCGGTCGTCTTCTCTTCAACACCGAAACCCCGCTGTTGCCCGAGCACAAACCGAGCACCGAGCAGGCTCATCTCAAACGCCTCGAAGAGCAGCTGAAAACCTATCGCGACGGCTACCTGCAACGCAGCCGCGCGCTCTATCAGGCGCTGGCAACCACCGACCTGCAGAGCGAGGCAGGCAAGCAACTGATCGCCACGCTGAAGGTGCGCCTCAACACGCAACTGATCAACATGGATCTGCGTGACGAGATCAACGGCAAAGCGGCAAAAACCTTCCTCAAATACGACGCCGGCTTCACTGCGCTTGAGTACGAAGCGCAACAGGCCGTCACCGATCGCCTGCTGCACCCACAGGCCGGCGAGCTGATACAGAAACTGGCACTCGGCCCGCTGTTGCGTCCGGCCATGTATGCGTTGCAGTTCACTTATCAGCAAACCACTGTCGAGCTGGCCGGGGCTTTTGTTGTGACGCAAAAAGACACCCCGAAAGTCAGCGATCTGTTGACCGACCAGAGCGCGGGCTTCGTCGTGTTGTTCACACCGGCCAGGGGCCTGGAGCTGTTCAGTTCCCTGGCTGATCTCGATGCCCATCTGCTCAAGACCATGCAGCACAGCATTAGCCGTGGCGAATTGATGCAGCTGCTGCCCAGCCGCTACCACGATGTCGGTACAGCGGGAATCTGGCCATTGCAGCTGGCGCCCATCGACAGCAAACCGCTGTTCGAACACATCTACGATGCCTTGATCGAAAAGCGCACTCAGGATATCGAACATGCATTGAGTTTCGCCGCCAATCCGCAGCAGGATGCCGCTGTACTGATCGCCGAGCTGGAGCGCGCCATCGGCGCTGCGCTGCCGGAACTCACCCCGCGCCTGGCACTTCAGGCACAAACCCTGTTCGAGCGGCTTTTGCGCAACAGCGCCCCGGACTGGTACCGCAGCGCCGACGCCGCCAAGCGGGCCGAGCTGGCGTTGCACCTGGGCAACTACAATCAGGCCCGGCAAAACCTGCTTGACCTGATGGGTCCGGCGGTCAGCCTGATGGCCGTGGCCCGCCACCAATGGCTGGAACGGCTGAGTGATGATCTGCAAATCGACGACCTGGAACCGGACAAGCTGCAGATCATTACGGATCGGCAGGTCCCCGGATTCGGCGCTTATGTGCACAAGAGCAATTTGCTCGAGCTGACCTTGCGCGGCCCGCACACCGGCGATGAGTTACCAGGCTCGGCGTTTCTCAGCCACACCCGGCTGACTTACAACGACCTGCCGTTATCCGACGAGTACGCGGACGTAACGCCCGCCTGGGTGATCAAGCAGGCACTGGAGCTGGAACCGCGCGTCGACTTCGCACGCTTGCAAACGCAGATGCAGGCGAGATCCGCGATCAAACCTGCGATCGAGCAGATGCTCGATCAGCGCATCGTCGCGCTCGCCCATGCCGCAGCGCTGCAAGGGCATCTGCTCGACAGCGATCTGCAAATGCTCCAGCGCCTGCGTAACGGCAGCGATCCACAGCTGCGCGCCGCCACCCTGTCTTTGCACGGTGCCCAGCTGCAGGATCTTTGGGTGCTGCGTCAGACCGACGAATCCGGCGCGGTCCGCCGCCTGCTGCTCTGCACACCGCAGGCGCCCCGTGAACGCCAGTTCGAGGCGTTCGACAGCGAGCGCCAATTGCAGACCCATCTCTTGGGTTGGGCCAAGCAGAATGACGCCGCCGAAAGCATGGCCGGCTATCTGATCAGCCGCGCGCCGATGCGCTTTCGTTCGACCCTGCGCAAGGTGTTGTCGGGGCTGAGCCTCAAGCCGGAAGCAGCAGAGCACCAGAAAGTCACGTTCGACCACCTGGGCAACCATCTCGATTGCCTCAAAGCGATGGCTGAACACATGCTCGCCACACGCATCGACGACTACGATTTCAGCACCCCGGTGTGGTATCGCTCGACCACTGCGGCCAATCGCCGAACACTCTCGACCCTGAGCGACGACGCCGAGGGGGCTTTGCGCGCGTTCAATCAGCATCCGCTGTCGGGCGGACGTTTTCAGGCGTTTGACGATTACGTGCATGCGCAAGCGAAGATCAGCCTGAACCGCTTGCTCAGGCGCCCAGCCAATGACGTCGATCCCGACACCGTGTGGGCCTATTCGCCAAAGTCGATCGTGCCCTCATGGACGCCGAAACCGCTGACCTATACCCGGCTGTATCGCGACGGCTATGCCGACGGCGTCGGTTTTCTCGACCAGAAATTCTCACGCTCGGCGCGCTTCAAAGGTCCGCCAGGCGTCGATATCAGTAGCCTGACCGCGCAGAATGTAGCCCGCTCGGTCACGGGTGTCTGGATCGGCAAACGCTATACCGACAAAGTCAAAAACGAGCTGCAGGACTCTAAAAGCGAAGGCTACGCGTTCCGACGCAACGCGACGCTGGCCATCACTCAGCGCCAAATGCAAAGCGCCGCGCTGGAATGCCAGCTGCAAGGACATATCGCCAGCAGCGACCTGCAATGGCTGCAGCAAAGCATCAGCAGCATGGATCAAACGTCGGGGCAGACCCGGACGAAATACCCGATCCACCGGTTGATGATCGACGGCGAATGGGTGATCGATGCCTGGTTGTTCAGCCATGGCGGCGATCCGGTCCTGCTGTATACGCCGGACGCACCGGACGGCGTGCGTTTTCGCGAAGCACGCCTGTTCAATTACCTGCTGCTGCAGTCCGGCATGATCGAGTACCTGACCCAGCGGGTGGGAGTCAGTGCCCAGACCCGGGTGCGTACGTACCTGGAAAACATCCGCAATAAACTGCCCAAAGACCTCAACAGAACCAGCCCCAGCCCCGCCCGTTATGACTCGATGCGCCCGGCCGACGCCGTCAGCGACCTGCGTACCGCGCTCTACGACATGAAGTTGCAACGGCGGATCGACAACGTCCATGCCACGACCACCAGTCGCGCCGAAATGATCGCCGGCCTGATCTGGACGAGCGTCGAATGGGTCGCTGCCATCGCCACCGCGCCGTTCCCGCTGTTGAGCCTGAGCACCGGCCTGTTGCTGGCCTTCAAGGACGCGATGCTCGCCCTGCATGCCTATCGTCAGGGAAATAACAACGAAGCGTTCCGGCACTTGCTCGGTTATCTGTTCAACAGTGCTGGCGCGGTGCTGACGGATCTGCGTCCGGCGCTGCGTTCACTCAAGCCCGTCCGGCGCCCGTTGCGTCGGGCTGTCACCACCGTTGGCGACGAGCAAGAGGATCTTCTGCCATTGATCGATCAAATGGCGACCGAACCGGTCCGGGACGATATGCATGCCGTCGTTTTCAGAGGGCAGTCGTATTACGCCAGCACTACCCCGGACGCACTCGGCCGTTATTTGCTCTACCGCCCGGATCCGAATGGCTCCGGACTGCTTTCGACCGGCATTCTGACCGTGCGCAACTCCGACGGAGTGATGGTGCGCAGCGGCCTGTCCGGCGGTGCACCAAAATACGAAGCCGTGCCCGATACACCCGGCCCGCATAAGGACTATGGAGTCGCGATCAAGTACCGGGATCTCGTTGAAGAGTTGCTGGACCCGCAATCGCGACGACGAATGCTCCAGGAGGGCGAGCATTACATGGGCTTCTCACCCCAGGTCATCCTGGTCAACGTGGTCGACAAAATGGCCAGCATGCGCCAAGCCTATCTGCAACAGGTGGAAAAACTCACCACGGACGCCACGCGCCATTTTGCCCAACTCGCACCGCTGCCCGCTCGCGCCGAAGTGCCGGCGGTTGCCGCCAACACCTCATTCGCACAGTTGATCGCCAGCGATGCATTCGCCGCAAAGAATCTGGTCATCGGTGCACAGCCGGGCTCTATCGCCAGCAAACAGGCACTGATCGAAAATCTCGACGTGCTTTTGGAGAACGGCTACAAGCACCTCTTCCTCGAATACCTGCCGGGAGACGTATTTCATCTCAAACTGGAAAAATTCAACAAGGGAGAATCCTGGCGCCATATCAAGAAACATCTGAAAGCGCTCGATAAAGCCATGGGCCATGAGCCTGACGCGCCTTTCTCTTACCTGGCGCTGGTGCGCAAGGCACGGGAAAAAGGCATGAGCATTCATGCGCTGGACGGCTCGACCAGTTATCAACTCGAAGGGATCATGGTGATGTCCAGGCTCTCGCCTTTGACCCCGCGAAACAACCGCATCAGAAACTTTTATTCGCACAAGGCGCTTGCCACCGATATGGCCGAGATCGGCGAAGAGCGCTGGATTGCCCTGACCGAGCAGTCGCGCATGACCACGTTCGACAACACCCCGGGCCTGGCCGACCTCCACGAGGCCGTTGCCGTGCGTATTGAAGACATCGACTTGTACCAACCCGCACGCACAAGCAGGGACGCGCCCGGTGCCATCGCGGGAGACGCGACAGCGCAGGGTGATTACCTCGTACAGATGCCGAGTGCCTACAAGGCACCTCTACCTGTCTCCAAGCCGCCCGCCGCAGCTAGCGCCGTTGAACATTTCAGCGAGTTCGATATTGCTTCGCCACTGCGCGACGATATTGCTGAAATGTTGCATAAGCCCTACTCCATGGACTCCCATTACACCCCGACAGTAGCCAGTGAAAGAACGGCCTACGAGGCTTTCCTTGCCCAACGCAAACGTCTGGAAAAAACCGCCAGGGACGCTTTTACCGACTACGTCCCACCCGATGCGCCGATCCTGCCGGTGCTCACCGCCGACTGCACATTCGAAGCTTTTTTACGGCAATTGACCGACGGACGTCTGAATCTGCTGATCGGCGAAGCCCACGTCGATGTAGCGAGCAAAGCGCTGCTGAAAAAGCACATGAAAGCCCTTAAGCAAGCCGGTTATGACACGTTGTACGTCGAGCACCTGCTCACCGACCTGCACCAGGCCGATCTCGACACTTTTCTGCGTACCCAGCGCATGCCCGACAGGCTCAAGGCTTATCTGCATCGTCAGGATCAAGGGCAGATGCCGAATTACACAGGGAACGATACGTACACGGCGGTCTGTCAGGCGGCGGCCAAATACAACATTCGCATCAGAGCCCTAGATTGCACGGCGTCCTATCACCTCAAGGGCGTGTATGACGAACACGTCTCGCGAAACGAGATGTTCAGCTATTTTGCAACCCAAGTGATCGAGGCTGATCAATTGGCCAACGGGCCGCATAAATGGGTGGCCTTCATCGGCAGTGCGCATACCAATTACAACCTCGGTGTGCCAGGTCTGGCCGATACACTGTCCGCCGTCAGCCTGCACGTGCGCGACACAGCCCCTGAACTGGCCCGGGATATTCACCGTGGGTCGTGGGAATTTGTCAGCGGCAAGCACGAGGCCAACGTCAGGGCTTTGAGCAGCGATTTTGTGATGGAGGTGGCCGTCCCCGGAACGAAAAAGCCTGCTGCGACGCCTTCTGTCAGTCGCAGCAAACTGACCGAACCCGGAAACTTCCTTATAGAAAATGCAGACACCCGCAACGCCAGCGTGGTGCATAAATCCAGGTCCGGCGAGATCGTTGAGACGCCGATTCAGATCAATGACAAGGGTCTGTTCTTCGTTGATCGCTGGGAGAAAAAAGATCAGACCTTCACCTACCTGCGCACGTTGATCGACATGCTCGTCACAGACGTGAAGCTGACACAGGTGACGTGACGCCCGGGCAATTGCACGTTGTGGAAAACCACTGGGCTTGAAGGCCCAGTGGTTTTTTCATGCCTGAGGATCCACCCGATCCAGCGCGCGGTTCACCGCCAGCTCAGCGAGCATGATGATCTGCTGAATCGCCAGCGCCGTATTGCGCTGCGGTCGCCCCAACTGATCAGCGAAATCACTGGCCAGGGTGTTGGCTGAAGCGAGGGATTCACAGGCATGGGCGAGCAGGGTTTCGGTATCGATTTCCGGCTGGATGAGGAACATGGTGCTGGGCGGGTGCGCCTTGCCAGGCTGCGGGCACAGGTAAAAATCCAGAGCCCGCTTGATCGCTTCGCGGTTTTTCGCGAGGTCGTCGGCGCGGATGGTTTGTTCGAGGGGGGTGGGTTCGTATGGTGGATCGGGAACGATTTTATCCACAATGCTTCTCCTGCTGATGCTGATGGACAGCCATCGATCGCCGGATCTCACGCGGCGGATAGGTGGCAGCTATGTGCGAGGTGAGATCCACCGGAGCAGGCAACCGGCCAGACCGAAGTCTGCCCGCACACAGCCGCCATAAAGCAGGCAGCAGATTGAGCTGGCGCCAATTATCGTGGTGCTGGCGCCAGTTGCAAGCTATCCGGGGATCTCACTCCCGATCGCTGATTCGCAGCGACGGGAAAAGACTAGAGATCGCACGTCCGACGGACAACCTGAAAACCTTGTGGGAAGGTTCTGCGAACTCAGACACTGCTTTAAACACACTCCAGATCGCCACCCTCACCCTAGCCCTCTCCCAGAGGGAGAGGGGACTGACCGAGTTGTTCAGGCGAGGTACGCCGACGTGAAAGTCCGAGTTGAACTCAGGATTTGCAAACCACACAAAATCGGCCCCCTCTCCCTCGGGAGAGGGCTGGGGTGAGGGGCAGCAACAACACAAATCAAAAGCCGGACACACACGCTTTTCACCACTCAATAGGCCGAGTGTCAGCTCGAGTGCTCTTGATCTTGATCCACCGGCGACGTCGGAAGGCTGAGTGGAGGGATTGATCCGGGCGTGGGAGCGCAGCGACCGTCTGGCGCAGCCAGACACAGCGGAAGGAGGTGCAGCGAAGCAAACCGGAGCCGCTGCGCCCGGATCAGTCCCGGAGCGAAGGAACCCGAGCCTGCGAGGGCCGAACGCAGGAGCAAGCCTTTTGGGTTACCTTTTTGGCGTTTGAAAAAGGTGACTCGCCGTAAGGGCGAAACCGCCAGCCGCCACACCCGAAGCAACGGATATTCACCCAATCAGCCAGCATGCTCGCCTGTAAGGGCGCCTTCGCGAGCAGGCTCGCTCCCACAGTGAAAATGCGCCCGCACAAAAATCAGCGGCAACAAAAAACCCGCAGACAATCCCTCATCTGCGGGTTTCCCGTTCCAGCAGCAAAGAAGATCAGAAATCCTCCAGCCGCCACACCTCATAAGCCGGCGTCTCATACGGATGACTGAGCTTCAACGCCGCCACAACAGCCACAACCAAATCATCCGCAACGACAAGCTCAACCTTCCATTCCTCAACCCGCTCAACCTGCCCCGCCTGACCGACAAACGGCTGACTGCCGTCCAACGGTCGAAACTGACCAGAGCCAAGCACCTGCCACGCACAGTGGTCATAGTCACCGATCCGCCCACCACCGGCAGCGAACACAGCCCCTTTGACCACCTCGACATGACTGTCAGGAACAAAAAACGCCAGCTTGTACACAGGCCTTAGTTCACCCAGACGCGCGCATTACGGAACATGCGCATCCAAGGAGCATCCTCGGTCCAGTCTTCCGAACGCCACGAGTTCTGCACCGCGCGGAACACACGCTCCGGGTGCGGCATCATGATCGTCACGCGACCGTCACGGCTGGTCAGACCGGTAATCCCGCGCGGCGAGCCGTTCGGGTTGGCCGGGTAGGCTTCGGTGACCTTGCCGTGGTTGTCGACAAAACGCATCGCCACGCAACCGGACAGATCGGCTTCCAGCAGTGCTTCTTCGCTGGCGAACTCGGCATGCCCTTCACCGTGGGCGATGGCGATCGGCATGCGCGAACCGGCCATGCCCTGCAGGAAGATCGAGTTCGATTCCTGGATCTGCACCATCGCCACCCGCGCTTCGAACTGCTCGGAGCGGTTGCGCACGAAGTGCGGCCAGAACTCGCTGCCCGGGATCAGCTCGTGCAGGTTGGACATCATCTGGCAACCGTTGCACACGCCCAGCGTGAAGCTGTCGTTACGCTCGAAGAAGCCCTGGAACGCATCGCGGGCGCGGCTGTTGAACAGCGCCGACTTGGCCCAGCCTTCACCGGCGCCGAGCACGTCGCCGTAGGAGAAACCGCCGCAGGCCACCAGGCCTTTGAACTCGTTGAGGTCGACACGACCGGCGAGGATATCGCTCATGTGCACGTCGATCGCGCTGAAACCGGCGCGGTCGAACGCGGCGGCCATTTCCACCTGACCGTTGACGCCCTGCTCACGCAGTACGGCAACCTGTGGGCGGATGCCTTTCTTGATGTAAGGCGCGGCGATGTCCTGATTGACGTCGTAGCTGAGCTTGACGCTCAGGCCCGGATTGTCTTCTTCCAGAAGCGCGTCGAATTCCTGCTCGGCGCAGTCGGCGTTGTCGCGCAGACGCTGGATCTGGTAGCTGGTTTCGGCCCACTGACGCTGCAGCAGACGACGCTGGCCTTCAAACACGGTGTCACCGTTGAAGGTGATGTTGATCTGGCCATTGTTGATCGGCTGACCGATCACCGACACGCAGTCGCCCAGACCGGCGGCGCTGAACTGCGCGAGGATGTCCGGGGTGGCGTCCTGGCGAACCTGGATCACTGCGCCGAGTTCTTCGTTGAACAGGATCGCGGCGATTTCCGAAGCGGATTCGGCAACGCTGTCCAGGTTCAGGCTCAGACCGCAGTGGCCGGCGAAGGCCATTTCCACCACGGAGGTCAGCAGACCACCGTCGGAACGGTCGTGGTAGGCCAGCAGGTGACCGTCGGCATTGAGGCCCTGGATCACTGCGAAGAAGGCTTTCAGGTCTTCAGCGTCATCGACGTCCGGCGCATGCTTGCCGAGTTTGCCGTGGACCTGCGCGAGGATCGATGCACCCATGCGGTTCTGGCCGCGACCGAGGTCGATCAGGATCAGGTCGGTGGTGCCCTTGTCCATGCGCAGTTCCGGGGTCAGGGTCTGACGAATGTCAGCCACTGGCGCGAAACCGGTCACGATCAGCGACATCGGCGAAGTGACGGTCTTGTCTTCGCCGTTGTCATTCCAGCGCGTGGCCATGGACATCGAGTCCTTGCCCACCGGAATGGTGATGCCCAGCTCAGGGCACAGCTCCATGCCGACCGCTTTCACGGTGTCATACAAACGCGCGTCTTCGCCCGGGTGACCGGCCGCCGACATCCAGTTCGCCGACAGTTTGATGTCGGAGAGCTTGTTGATCCGCGAGGCAGCAATGTTGGTGATGGTTTCGCCGATGGCCATGCGGCCCGATGCCGGCGCGTCCAGCAGAGCCAGCGGAGTACGCTCGCCCATCGCCATGGCTTCACCGGTGTAGACGTCGAAACTGGTGGCGGTGACGGCAACGTCGGCCACCGGCACTTGCCATGGGCCGACCATCTGGTCACGGGCGACGAGGCCAGTGATGGTGCGGTCGCCGATGGTGATCAGGAAGCTTTTGCTGGCCACGGCCGGATGATGCAGAACGCGTTCGATGGACTCGCTGATGTCGAGGTTCGACGGATCGAAGTCATCGCCCAGCTCGGCTTCGCGAACCACCGAACGGTGCATGCGCGGCGCCTTGCCCAGCAACACTTCCAGCGGCATGTCCACCGGGTTGTTGCCGAAGTGGCTATCCGTGACAGTAAGCTGCGGTTCGGCAGTGGCTTCCCCGACCACGGCAAACGGGCAACGCTCGCGTTCGCAGATCGCCTGGAAGCGCTCGAAGTCTTCCGGGCCGACTGCCAGCACGTAACGTTCCTGGGATTCGTTGGACCAGATTTCGTGCGGGGCCATACCCGGCTCGTCGTTTGGAATGTTGCGCAGTTCGAAACGGCCACCGCGATCGCCGTCGTTGACCAGTTCCGGGAAGGCGTTGGACAGACCGCCCGCGCCAACGTCATGGATGAAGCTGATCGGGTTCTTGTCGCCGAGCTGCCAGCAACGGTCGATGACTTCCTGGCAGCGACGCTCCATTTCAGGGTTTTCACGCTGCACGGAAGCAAAATCCAGATCCGCCGAGCTGGTGCCGGTGGCCATCGACGAAGCCGCGCCGCCACCGAGACCGATCAACATCGCCGGGCCGCCGAGCACGATCAGCTTGGAGCCGACCACGATCTCGCCTTTCTTGACGTGTTCTTCACGGATGTTGCCCATGCCGCCAGCGAGCATGATCGGCTTGTGGTAACCACGCACTTCGTCACCGTGTGGAGTGGTGATCGACTGTTCGAAGGTACGGAAGTAGCCGGTCAGCGCCGGACGGCCGAATTCGTTGTTGAACGCAGCGCCGCCGAGCGGGCCTTCGATCATGATGTCCAGCGCGGTGACGATGCGCTCAGGCTTGCCGTACGGCACTTCCCACGGCTGTTCGAAGCCCGGGATCTGCAGGTTCGATACGGTGAAACCGGTGAGGCCGGCCTTGGGCTTGGCGCCGCGACCGGTTGCACCTTCGTCACGGATCTCGCCACCGGAACCGGTGGATGCGCCCGGGAACGGGGCAATCGCGGTCGGGTGGTTATGGGTTTCAACCTTCATCAGGATGTGCACCGGCTCCTGCACCGCGCCGTACTGGCGGGTTTCAGGGTTCGGGAAGAAGCGGCCGGCAACGTTGCCGACAATCACCGAAGCGTTGTCCTTGTAAGCGGACAGCACGCCTTCGCTGTGCATCTGATAGGTGTTCTTGATCATGCCGAACAGGCTTTTTTCCTGGCTCTGGCCGTCAATGTCCCAACTGGCGTTGAAGATCTTGTGGCGGCAGTGCTCGGAGTTGGCCTGGGCGAACATCATCAGTTCGATGTCGTGCGGGTTGCGCTTCAGACCGTTGAAGGCGTTGACCAGATAGTCGATCTCGTCTTCGGCCAGGGCCAGGCCCAGCTCGGTGTTGGCCTTTTCCAGCGCGGCGCGGCCGCCACCGAGGATGTCGATGGCGGTCAGCGGCTTCGGCTCGGCGTGGCTGAACAGTCCGGCGGCCTGCTCGAGGTTGGCCAGCACGATCTGGGTCATGCGGTCATGCAGTGCGTCCGAAATCAGCTGGGCTTCGGCTTCGCTGAACTGCCCTGCAACATAGAAAGCGATACCGCGTTCCAGGCGCTGGATCTTGCTCAGGCCGCAGTTGCGGGCGATGTCGCTGGCCTTGCTCGACCACGGCGAGATGGTGCCGAAACGCGGCAACACCAGAAACAGACGACCGGTCGGCTCTTGAACCGGAACACTTGGGCCGTACTTCAGAAGGCGCGCTAGCACCTGCTGTTCGTCGCCGGTCAGGACGCCGGTGACTTCGGCGAAGTGAGCGAATTCAGCATACAGGCCACTGACAGCTGGAACCTTCTGGCTCAGTTGCTCAAGGAGTTTGCTGTGGCGAAAGGCAGAAAGGGCAGGAGCGCCGCGCAGGATCAACATCTTCGGGACAGCCTCGGGAAGGGGTGTGCTTTGAGGCCGTGCATTCTAGCCTAAACCGACCTCAACATCACCCGAAACGCTACGCACGGTTGCACTCGGGTAGCAATCTGTGTTTCTGCCTTCGGGGTCAGGTAAATCGAGCGTTTCAGCATGGCTTATTTTTACTGTAACAAAATGCCCTGAAGGCCCGTATTCAAGGGATTTCGTTCGATTTTGTGATCGCTAGCAGACTAGTCCTACGCTGTCGAGATATGGCGCCCGTGGCCGTTTGCGTATACTGCGCAGATGTTTTTCCCAACGGCTTTGCGTCCGCGATACGCCAAATGGCTGATCGCAACCGGACTCTTCCTGATGCTCGGTGGCTGTGTTGATAAACCCAACACACTCGAGCGCGTAAAGGAGGATGGTGTGCTGCGCGTGGTTACCCGCAACAGCCCCGCCACCTACTTTCAGGATCGCAGCGGTGAAACCGGCTTCGAATACGAGCTGGTGAAGCGCTTCGCCGACGATTTGGGCGTCGAGCTGAAGATCGAGACGGCCGACAATCTCGATGACCTGTTCAACCAGGTCGGCAAGCCGAACGGCCCGGTACTCGCGGCCGCCGGTCTGGTCAGCAGCGATGAACGCAAGAAGCAGGTGCGGTTCTCCCACTCCTACCTCGAAGTCACCCCGCAGATCATCTACCGCAACGGCCAGTCGCGCCCTACAGATCCGGCGGATCTGGTCGGCAAGAAGATCACCGTGCTCAAGGGCAGCACCCACGCCGAACAACTGGCCGCGCTGAAACAGAAATATCCCGGCATCGAATACGAAGAATCCGACGCCGTTGAAGTGGTCGATCTGCTGCGCATGGTCGATGAAGGCCAGATTGACCTGACCCTGGTCGACTCCAACGAAGTGGCGATGAATCAGGTGTACTTCACCAACATCCGCGTGGCCTTCGACCTCGGCGACGCGCGCAGCCAGAGCTGGGCGGTGGGCCCGGGCGAAGACAACAGCCTGCTCAATGAAATCAACGCCTATCTGGACAAGGTGCAGAAAAACGGCACCCTGCAACGCCTGAAGGACCGCTACTACGGCCACGTTGATGTGCTTGGCTACATGGGCGCCACCACCTTCGCCCAGCACTTGCAGCAGCGCCTGCCGAAATACGAACAGCACTTCAAGAACTACGCGAAGAAAGAGAAAGTCGACTGGCGCCTGCTGGCCGCCATCGGTTATCAGGAATCCCTGTGGCAGCCGACGGTGACCTCGAAAACCGGCGTGCGCGGTCTGATGATGCTGACCCAGAACACCGCGCAGGCGATGGGCGTGTCGAACCGCCTCGATCCCAAGCAGAGCATTATGGGCGGTGCCAAGTACCTGGCTTATATGAAAGATCAGCTCGACGATTCGATCCAGGAACCGGATCGCACCTGGTTCGCCCTGGCGGCGTACAACGTCGGCAGCGGCCACCTGGATGACGCGCGCAAACTGGCGGCGAAGGAAGGCTTGAATCCGGACAAGTGGCTGGACGTGAAAAAGATCCTGCCGCGCCTCTCGCAGAAGCAGTGGTACAGCAAGACCCGCTACGGTTACGCCCGGGGTGGCGAACCGGTGCACTTCGTGGCGAACATCCGTCGCTACTACGACATCCTGACTTGGGTGACCCAGCCGCAGCTTGAGGGCGATCAGGTGGCCGAGGGCAACCTGCATGTGCCGGCGATCGACAAGTCGAAACCGGCGCAAGAGCCCGCCCCTCTTTAAAGCAAAAGATCGCAGCCTTCGGCAGCTCCTACAGGGTTATGTGTACACCTGTAGGAGCTGCCGAAGGCTGCGATCTTTTGATCTTAACCCTTTAGAGCAGCAGCCAGGATCAGCGCTTTCATTTCCGACACAGCAGATTTGAAGCCCACGAACAACGCATGCGCCACCAGCGCGTGGCCGATGTTCAGTTCGTTGATGCCTTTGATCGCCGCCACGGCCTCGACGTTGTGGTAATGCAGGCCGTGCCCGGCATTGACGATCAGGCCCTGCGCCAGTCCAAACGCCACGCCATCAGCGACGCGTTTGAGCTCTTCAGCCACTTCGGTGGGAGTTTCGGCATCGGCGTAGCGCCCGGTGTGCAGCTCGATGGCCGGTGCACCGATGCGCTTGGAGGCGGCGATCTGGCGCTCGTCGGCGTCGATGAACAGCGACACTTCGCTGCCGATCTTCGACAAACGCTCGACCGCAGCCCTGATGCGCTCCTCCTGCCCCGCTACATCCAGACCACCTTCGGTAGTCAGTTCCTGACGGGTTTCCGGGACCAGGCAGATATGCGCCGGGCGAATGCGCTCGGCGAACGCCATCATTTCTTCGGTGACGCCCATTTCGAAGTTCATGCGGGTTTGCAGCACATCCTTGAGCAGCAACACGTCGCGCTCCTGGATGTGACGGCGATCTTCGCGCAGGTGCACGGTGATGCCATCGGCGCCCGCCTCTTCTGCATCCAGCGCCGCCTTGACCGGATCCGGGTAGCGCGTGCCACGGGCCTGACGCAAGGTGGCGACGTGGTCGATGTTCACGCCGAGAAGAATGCGATTGCTGCTGGTCACGGATGCGCTCCTGAATTGAAAGGTTCGGCGCACAGCATATCAGGGCTTGCGAAACAGCTCGCGACTGACAAGCGGACGCCCGCCCAAATGCACCGCCAGCGCCTGGCGCATCAGACGCTTGGCCGCCGACAGCGCACCGGGCGCCGACCAGTCGGCTTCGGCCATGGCCAGCAGCTCGGTACCGTTGAACAGGCCGGGTTGCAGCAGATACACCCTTTCGAGACCGGCATCGACTTGCAGGCGATAGAGACCGTCAGGCGCGACAGGCTCGCCGTGCATATCGGTGTTCATGGAGAAGCCGTAGCCGAGATCATCCAGCAGACGCCATTCAAAGGAGCGCAACAATGGCTCCAGCGGTCGACCTTCGGCCAGCGCCAGCAAGGTCGCGGCGTAATGATCAAATACTGCAGGATGCGGATCTTCGGCAGGCAACAGCCGAATCAACAGCTCGTTGAGATAGAGGCCGCTGAACAGCGCCTCGCCATTGAGCCACGCCGAGGTGCCGGAGCTCTCCATGCGCCCGACATTCTTCAGCTCGCCCTTGCCACGGAACTCGACCTCCAGCGCCACGAACGGCCGCGCCAGCGTCCCGGCCTTGCCCCGCGCACTGCGCAACACCGCCCGCAGCCGACCTTGCGGCGTGAGGAAATCGACCAATGCGCTGGTTTCGCGATAGGCGCGCGAATGCAGGACATAGGCGGGTTGGGCGGGAGGCGGGTTTTGCGACATTGAGTTCTCGATGAAGAAACGCGGTTTTACATACAACCCAAAACCACTGTGGGAGCGAGCCTGCTCGCGAAAGCGGAGTGACAGTCAACATCAATGCTGAGTGTTACATCCTCTTCGCGAGCAGGCTCGCTCCCACAGTGAGTAGCGGTGTTTTCGAGATCGCTACTTACAGATCGCCATAACCCAGCGAACGCAGCGCGCGCTCGTCATCGGACCAGCCGCCCTTAACCTTGACCCACAGGTTGAGCATGATCTTGGAGTCGAACAGCAGCTCCATGTCCTTGCGCGCTTCGGTGCCAATGCGCTTGATGCGCTCGCCCTTGTCGCCAATGATGATTTTCTTCTGGCCGTCACGCTCGACGAGAATCAGCGCGTGGATGTGCAGGGTCTTGCCCTGCTGCTTGAATTCTTCGATTTCGACGGTGATCTGGTACGGCAGCTCGGCACCCATCTGGCGCATGATTTTCTCGCGCACCAGTTCGGCGGCAAGGAAACGGCTGCTGCGGTCGGTGATCTGGTCTTCCGGGAAGAAGTGATCATTCTCCGGCAAGTGATCGGCGATGACCTTTTCCAGCGCTTCGAGATTGTGCCCGTGCTGCGCGGAAATCGGGATGATCTGGGCGTTTGGCAGCTGTTCCTGCAACCAGCTCAGGTGCGGCATCAGCTCGGCTTTGTCTTCGATGCGATCGGTCTTGTTCAGCGCGACGATCAGCGGGCCGGTCACGTATTGCACACGCTCGAGCACCATCTGGTCTTCGTCGGTCCACTTGGTGCGGTCGACGACGAAGATCACCACGTCGACGTCTTTCAACGCCGCCGAAGCGGTTTTGTTCATGTAACGGTTCAGGGCCTTTTCGCCACCCTTGTGCATGCCCGGGGTGTCGACGTAGATCGCCTGGACGTCGCCCTCGGTCTTGATGCCGAGCATGTTGTGGCGAGTGGTCTGCGGCTTGCGCGAAGTGATCGCAAGCTTCTGCCCGAGGATGTGGTTGAGCAGCGTCGACTTGCCGACGTTGGGACGGCCGACGATGGCAACGTAGCCACAGCGAGTTGCGTTTGTAT
Organism: Pseudomonas sp. FP1762; assembly: GCF_030687105.1. NCBI lineage: Bacteria > Pseudomonadati > Pseudomonadota > Gammaproteobacteria > Pseudomonadales > Pseudomonadaceae > Pseudomonas > Pseudomonas sp. FP1762. The sequence continues at coordinate 1,118,560 of NZ_CP117458.1, read as the reverse complement.
CAGTCATTGCCATTCTCCACGCCCAGGGCAATCAGTGCTGCGGCGGCCGCTACCTGTTCGGCAATACGACGGCTCACACCCTGACCTCGGCTTTTTTCATTCAGTAAGACCACTTCGCATTCGACGAAGAAGGTACGGCAGTGCGGTTCGCCCTGAATATCCACCACTTCGTAGCGTGGCAGTTCGCAACCGCGCGATTGCAAGTGTTCCTGCAAGCGGGTTTTCGGATCCTTGTTGGTGTCGACCAGCGTCAGGCCTTCGAATTCGCCGGCCAGCCACGCCAGTACGCGCTCGCGGGCGACGTCCATGCCGGCATCGAGGTAGATCGCACCGATCAGAGCTTCGAGGGCATCGGCGAGAATCGATTCACGGCGGAAACCACCGCTCTTCAGTTCCCCCGAACCCAGGCGCAGATAATCGCCGAGGTCGAAACCGCGAGCCAGTACGGCCAGCGTCTCACCTTTTACCAGCCGCGCGCGCAAACGCGACAACTGGCCTTCGCGGGCCAGCGGGAAGCGATCGAACAGCGCCTCGCCAGCGACGAAGTTGAGGATGGCATCACCGAGGAATTCCAGACGCTCGTTGTTGCGCCCGGCAAAACTGCGGTGCGTGAGGGCCAGCAGCATCAGCTCCTGGTCCTTGAAGGTGTAGCCGAGCTGGCGCTCGAGACGGCTTAGAGAAACGCTCACGGTTTACCCACGCTGAGTTCGTGGCTGGTTTCCACTGCCATCGCCGGGGTACGGCGCAGGCCTGGGACAATTAACGCTGTGTTCAAAAAATAGATCCTGGCGATTGCGAAGCCGATTGTGCCGGCTCCAGAAATGCATTCGGCGCTGTGGTCAACAGCGCCGTGTTTGATTACTTGATCAGGCCGACCCGCGAGAAATTCGGCAGGTGGCTGAGTTTCGGCTCTGGCCAGCTCATCCAGACCGCGAAGGCCTTGCCGACAATATTCTTGTCGGGAACCATGCCCAGCAGATCCTTGGGAATGTTCGGATCATCCCAGTAGCGGCTGTCGTTCGAATTGTCGCGGTTGTCGCCCATCATGAAGTAGTGCCCGGCAGGCACCGTCCACGAACGATCCGGAGTGGCGCGGTAACGGCTCATTTCCTTGCGGATCAGGTGCTCGGCTGCGCCGAGTTTTTCCTGATAGAGCTCCGCACTGCCCAGCGAACCTGCTTCGGCGCCGGCCATCTTCTCGGCGATCGACTCACCGTTGACGAACAGACGCTTGTCGGCGGTGTAACGCACAGTGTCACCCGGCAGGCCGACCACACGCTTGATGTAGTTGACGTTCGGGTCGCTCGGGTAGCGGAACACCATCACATCGCCGCGCTGCGGGTCACCGACTTCGATGATCTTCTTGTCGATCACCGGCAGACGGATGCCGTAGGAAAACTTGTTCACCAGAATGAAGTCGCCGACATCCAGGGTCGGTTTCATCGAGCCGGACGGAATCTGGAACGGCTCCACCAGGAACGAACGCAGCACCAGCACGATGAACAGCACCGGAAAGAACGACTTGCCGTATTCAACCAGCAGCGGCTCTTTGTTCAGCTTCTCGACCACCACAGGCTCGGGTTGGCTGACACTGCCTTGATAAGAGGCAATGGCAGCCCGCCGACGCGGTGCCAGGAACAGCAGATCAATCAACGCCAACAGGCCGCAGACGAACACGGCGATGACCAGCAACAGCGGGAAATTTAGCGACATAGGACCTGATTATTCCAACCTGAGCACGGCGAGGAAGGCTTCCTGTGGAATTTCCACGTTGCCGACCTGTTTCATGCGTTTCTTACCGGCCTTCTGCTTCTCGAGCAGCTTCTTCTTACGACTGACGTCACCGCCGTAGCATTTGGCCAATACGTTCTTTCTGAGCGCCTTGACGGTTGTCCGGGCCACGATCTGACCACCGATGGCGGCCTGGATCGCCACGTCGAACATCTGACGAGGAATCAGTTCTTTCATCTTCTCGGTCAACTGGCGACCTTTGAAGTGCGAATTGTCACGGTGCACGATCAATGCCAGGGCATCGACCTTGTCGCCGTTGATCAGCACGTCCAGTTTCACCAGATTAGCCGATTGGTAACGATCGAAATGGTAGTCCAGCGAAGCATAGCCGCGGCTGGTGGATTTGAGACGGTCGAAGAAGTCCAGGACCACTTCGTTCATTGGCAGGTCGTAGGTGACTTGCACCTGATTGCCGAGGAACAGCATGTCGACCTGAACGCCGCGTTTCTCGATGCACAGGGTGATGACGTTGCCCAAATGTTCCTGCGGCACGAGGATATTGGCGCGCACGATTGGCTCGCGCATGTCCTCGATCGCCGACACGTCCGGAAGCTTCGACGGGTTGTCGACGTAAATCGTTTCACCGGTTTTCAGCACCAGCTCGAAAATTACGGTCGGCGCGGTGGTGATCAGGTCCAGGTCGTATTCGCGCTCGAGGCGCTCCTGGATGATTTCCATGTGCAGCATGCCGAGGAAGCCGCAACGGAAGCCAAAGCCCAGGGCGTCGGAGCTTTCCGGGGTGTACTGCAGCGACGAGTCGTTCAGGGTCAGCTTCTGCAGCGCTTCGCGGAAATCCTCGAAGTCGTCGGAACTGACCGGGAACAGACCGGCGTAAACCTGTGGCTGAATGCGTTTGAAGCCCGGCAGCACCGGAACGTCCGGCGTGGAGCTCAGGGTCAGGGTGTCACCGACCGGCGCACCGTGAATGTCCTTGATGCTGGCGATGATGAAGCCCACTTCCCCGGCCTTCAGATCAACGGTGGCGGTGTGTTTCGGGTTGAACACGCCGACGCTGTCGACCAGGTGCACCTTGCCGGTGGACTTGACCAGAATCTTGTCGCCCTTCTTCACACGGCCGTGGCGCACACGTACCAGGGAAACAACGCCCAGGTAGTTGTCGAACCAGGAGTCGATGATCAACGCTTGCAGCGGATCTTCGATGTTGCCGGTCGGCGCAGGAATGGTGTGCACCAGACGCTCGAGCACTTCGTCGACACCCAGGCCGGTCTTGGCGCTGCAGGTGACGGCGTCGGTGGCGTCGATGCCGATGATCTTCTCGATCTCGTCCTTGACGCGATCCGGCTCGGCCTGTGGCAGGTCGATCTTGTTCAGGACCGGCATGACCTCCAGGCCCTGCTCGATGGCGGTGTAGCAGTTGGCCACGGACTGGGCTTCTACGCCCTGCCCCGCATCGACCACCAGCAAGGCGCCTTCGCACGCCGCCAGGGAACGGCTGACTTCGTAGGTGAAGTCGACGTGGCCCGGGGTGTCAATGAAGTTCAGCTGGTAGGTGATGCCGTCTTTGGCTTTGTAATAGAGGGTAACGCTGTGGGCCTTGATGGTGATCCCGCGCTCACGCTCAAGATCCATGGAATCCAGTACCTGGGCTTCCATTTCACGCTCGGCCAGGCCGCCGCACATCTGGATGAAACGGTCAGCCAGCGTCGACTTGCCATGGTCAATGTGGGCGATGATGGAGAAATTGCGGATATGACTCAAATCACTCACGGATCAACACTCAAAAAGGCTGCAGGCTTGGCCCGCCGAAAAATAGCCGGGAATTGTACCTGATACACGGCGCAAGCGTCACGTTCGCCTGTCACCCGGATCGCATGCAAAAACGCCCCGGTCTGGCGACCGAGGCGTTTTCAGGGCTCAAGCGCTGAATGAAAGCTTGTTCATCAGCCCGCTCGCCTGAGCAGCCAGACACCCGCCAGCGCACACACGCCGGCCGGCACCAGCACCGCAAACAGCGGCGAGAAACCGAACACCAGACTCGATGGCCCCAGCAGATCCTGGACGATGCGGAAGGTGAAGCCCACCAGCACGCCAGTGAAGACCCGCTGACCAAGGGTCACCGAGCGCAGTGGGCCGAAGATGAACGAGATCGCCATCAGCACCAGCGCGGCGGTCACCAGCGGCTGCAACACCTTGACCCAAAATGCCAGCCAGTAGCGACCATTGCTCAGGCCCTGCTCCGCCAGATAGTGGATGTAGCCCCACAGACCGCTGATCGACAGCGATTCCGGCGCCATCACCACGGTGCTGAGCAGCTGCGGGCTCAACGCCACGTCCCACTCCTCGCTCGGACTGTTGACCACTTCAGTACTGCGCTCATGGAACAGCGTGGTGGCAACGTCGGTGAGCTGCCACTTGGTGCCGTCGAACTCGGCCTTCTTGGCGAAGCTGGAGCTGAGCAGATGGCGCTCCTTGTCGAAGTGATAGCGCGTCACGCCGTACAACAGACCGTTCGGCTGAACCGCGTTGATGTGGATGAATTCTTCACCCTGACGGTGCCACATACCGTGCTTGGCGCTTTGCGCATCGCCGCTGCCCTGGGCCAGCGAGCGATTGGCCTGGGCCATGCTTTCGGTGGCCGGGGCGACGTATTCGCCAATCAGCACGCCGGCGAGCATCAGCACCAGCATCGGCTTCATCACAGCCCAGACGATACGGCCGATCGACACGCCAGCAGCGCGCATGACCGTCAGCTCACTGCTGCTGGCCAGACTGCCGAGACCGATGAGGCAGCCGATCAATGCGGCCATCGGCAACATTTCATACAGCCGGCGCGGTGCGGTCAGCAATACAAAACCGAGCACGTCGACCAGGGTGTAGGTGTCGCTGACGTCGCCCATTTCATCGATGAAGGCAAACAGCGTCGCCAGGCCGAGGATGATCGCCAGCACGGCGATGATCGCCATGAACACGCTGCTGCCGATGTAGCGGTCGAGTTTAACCACGGGCCACCTCCAGCGCAGCGCTGCGACGGCTGGCCAGCTTCAGACGCAGCGGCTCCCAGTAAAGCAGGCCGAGGCCGATCACCAAAAAGATCGCGTGTACCCACCACAGACCGAGGGCCGGCGGGATCTTGCCTTTTTCAAGGGCGCCGCGAGCGGCAATCAGGATGGTCAGGTAAGCCATATAAAGAAGAATCGCCGGCAGCAGCTTGAGGAAACGCCCCTGACGCGGATTCACCCGCGACAGCGGCACCGCCATCAGGGTCACGATGAACACCAGCAACGGCAGCGACATGCGCCATTGCAGCTCGGTTTTCGAACGAATGTCGTCGCTGCCCCACAGGGACGACGTCGGCATCGCATCGCGATCGGTGACTTCTTCGCTGACGTCCGGCTTGGGCAGCAGCACGCCGTAGGTTTCGTAATGGATGGCGCGGTAATCGGCCTGCCCGGGGCTGCCGTCATAACGATAGCCGTTGTCGAGAATCAGGTAGCGATTGCCATCGGGGCGGATTTCCTGACGGCCCGACTCGGCCACCAGTACGGAAATCCCGCGGTCCTTCTTATCGGCACCGAGGTTCTTCTGCGAGATGAACACGCTGCCGAGATTGACGCGATCGTCGCTCAGGGTTTCGGTGTAGGTCACCCGAGTGCCATCACGCAGGGCCTGGAAGCGGCCCGGCTCGAGGGTATCGAACTCGGTCAGCGCGTCCTGCTTGTTCAGCAGCAGCTGAAACTGGTTGGCGCCCTGCGGAGCCAGGCCGAGGCTCAGCCACGCGACCACCAGTGCCACCAGCGTCGCCGGAAACAGGGTCATGCGAAACAGCTTCTGCTGGCTCATGCCGGTGGCCGAAAGCACGGTCATTTCGCTTTCAAGGTACAGGCGACCGTAGGCCAGCAGGATCCCGAGGAACAGGCCCAGCGGCAGAATCAGTTGCAGGAAACCCGGCAGACGAAAGCCCATGATCAGGAACAGCGAGCCCGGATCGAGCTGACCGGCTGCAGCCTGCGCCAGGTATTTGATGAAGCGACCGCTCATGATGATGACCAGCAGCACGGCACTTACGGCGCTGAGGGTCAACAGGACTTCGCGGGACAGATAACGGAAGACGATCAAACCAGACACTCCAGGGTTGTCAGGCTAAGGCGGCCAAACAAGCAAACACATCGACCGGCCCGCCATGCAGAGCGGTCGAAAAAAGATGCGGCATTATCCTGTGATTGGGTGCGCCTGTCACTGCGCACACTCATCCATCTCTGTAATCCTTTGCTGAGGGTTGTCAGGCGCGGGGAGCGAGGTTCAAACTGCGGCCCTTGTCGCAGGCTTTGGCCTGCGCCTCTTCTATCTATAAGCAGGCGACTGCGAACAGCGTCGAACGCCTGCGTGTTGACTATTCATTCAGGGATCCGGACATGGAACTGGTTGTAAAAAGCGTTAGCCCAGAAACGTTGAAAACCGCCACCCTGGTGGTTGCCGTCGGCGAAGGCCGCAAACTCGGTGTCGCCGCCAGACTGGTCGACGAGTCGAGCGGTGGTGCCATCAGCGCCGTGCTCAAGCGTGGCGACCTGGCCGGCAAGGTCGGTCAAAGCCTGCTGCTGCACAGCCTGCCGAACCTGAAAGCCGAGCGCGTGTTGCTGGTCGGCGTGGGCAAGGACGAGGAACTGGGCGACCGTCCGTTCCGCAAAATCGTTGCCGGCATCCTCAACACCCTCAAAGGCCTGGGCGGCGGCGATGCCGTACTGGCGCTGGATGAAGTCATCGTCAAAGGTCGCGACAGCTACGGCAAGACCCGCCTGCTGGCGGAAACCCTGGTCGACGGCGGCTACACCTTCGACCAGTTCAAGAGCCAGAAAGCCGAACCGCGCGCTCTGAAGAAAATCACCCTGCTGACCATCAAGGCTGCGCAGGCCGAAGTGCAGCGCGCCGTGAACCACGCCACCGCCATCGCCAACGGCATGGCGTTCACCCGCGATCTGGGCAACCTGCCACCGAACATCTGCCACCCGACGTTCATGGGCGAACAGGCCAAGAACCTGGGCAAAGAGTTCAAGGATCTGAAAGTCGAAGTGCTCGACGAGAAGAAGATCAAGTCTCTGGGAATGGGTTCGTTCTACGCTGTGGGCCAGGGCAGCGCCCAGCCGCCGCGCCTGATCGTCATGCAATACAACGGTGGCAAGAAATCCGAGAAGCCATACGCGCTGGTCGGCAAGGGCATCACCTTCGACACCGGCGGCATCAGCCTGAAGCCGGGCGCCGGCATGGACGAGATGAAGTACGACATGGGCGGCGCTGCCTCCGTGTTCGGCACATTGCGCGCCGTGCTTGAGCTGAAACTGCCGATCAATCTGGTGTGCATCCTCGCCTGCGCCGAAAACATGCCGAGCGGCAATGCGACCCGTCCGGGCGACATCGTCACCACCATGAGCGGCCAGACCGTGGAAATCCTCAACACCGACGCCGAAGGCCGTCTGGTGCTGTGCGATGCGCTGACCTACGCCGAGCGCTTCAAGCCACAAGCGGTGATCGACATCGCCACCCTGACCGGTGCTTGCGTGGTGGCCCTGGGCGCACACACGTCCGGCCTGCTGGGCAACAACGACGAACTGATCGACCAACTGCTCAGCGCCGGCAAGGCTGCCGACGACCGCGCCTGGCAACTGCCGCTGTTCGACGAGTATCAAGAGCAGCTGGACAGCCCGTTCGCCGACATCGCCAACATTGGCGGGCCGAAGGCCGGCACCATCACTGCCGCCTGCTTCCTGTCGCGCTTCACCAAGAACCTCAACTGGGCGCACCTGGACATCGCCGGCACGGCATGGACCAGCGGCGGCAAGGACAAGGGCGCCACTGGCCGTCCGGTTCCGCTGCTGACCCAGTACCTGCTCGATCGCGCCAAAGCCTGACACCGCTGATGGGCGGCGGCGCCACTTTCGGGTGACGCCGCTTGCCGCTCTGGAACCGCAATGACCAAAGTCGACTTCTATATCCTGCCCAGCGCCGATCCTTCAGCGCGTCTGGATTTCGCCTGCAAGCTCACCGAGAAAGCCTGGCGCATGGGCCATCGCATCTACCTGCATTGCAGCGATGCGGCCCAACGTGACGATCTCGATGCGCGTCTGTGGGCATTCAAGGGCGAAAGTTTCGTGCCTCACGGCCCTGCCGACAGTGAGCCCGACGGTTTGATCGTGCTGGGACTGGGCGAAGACTGCGGGGAACATCAGGATCTGCTGGTCAATCTCGACCTGAAAGTCCCGGCCTTCGCCAGCAAATTTGCCCGCGTGGCGGAAGTGGTGGTGGAAGATCCGACCATCCGAGCGGCGGCGCGGGAGAGTTTCCGTTTCTACCGCGAACAGGGCTATTCTCTGCAAGACCACCGTTTACAGCGACTCTGAGCATTCCAATGGACACTCCGAAACCGCAACAGAAGTCCGCACATCTGCTGGACGATCTTGAATCGATCCGCCAGTTGCTCGGCGATGACAACCTGCAACCGCCGCTCTTGACCGATACGGTCGATGACGGCGAACAGGAACAGATTCCGATGCTGTTCGATTCCGTCGGCAATCAGCCGGCGGCCGTCGAGCCGCCACCAGCGCCGCCGGCTGCCCCGGCTGCCGCACCGGTCGATAAAGGCCCGGATGCCTTGCTGCACCTGGACAGCGAACTGCGCGCCGCCGCGCAATTGATCATGCAAGACGTGATCGACGACTTCGCCCCGCACATCGAAACCGAAATCAAACGTCGCCTGGATGCGCGGATGGAGCGGCTGCTCAGCCAGTACGAATAAGCCGCTGGTGTAGGAGCTGCCGAAGGCTGCGATCTTTTGACTTTGCTTTCACAAAAAACAAGATCAAAAGATCGCAGCCTTCGGCAGCTCCTACATTTAGATCTCCGCCCGACCTCCCCCGCTCGCCCTCGGCACCACGCCCCGCTATACTTCCCGGCTTTTCCTGAATAAATGCCAATAGGGTCCCGCCGCGCATGGATAAGACCTACCAGCCGCACGCCATTGAAACTTCCTGGTACAAGACCTGGGAGTCCGAGAACTACTTCGCCCCGCAAGGCGCGGGCGAGTCCTACACGATCATGATCCCGCCGCCGAACGTCACCGGCAGCCTGCACATGGGTCACGGTTTCAACAACGCGATCATGGACGCGTTGATCCGTTTCCGCCGCATGCAGGGTCGCGACACCCTGTGGCAGCCGGGCACCGACCACGCCGGTATCGCCACGCAGATGCTGGTGGAGCGCCAACTCGAAGCCCAGGGCCAGAATCGTCACGATCTGGGCCGGGAAAAATTCCTCGAGAAAGTCTGGGAATGGAAAGATCAGTCCGGCGGCAACATCAGCCGGCAGATCCGCCGCCTCGGCTCGTCCGTCGACTGGAGCCGCGAGCGCTTTACCATGGACGACGGCCTCTCGGAAGCGGTCAAGGAAGCTTTCGTGCGCCTGCATGAAGACGGCCTGATCTACCGCGGCAAGCGTCTGGTCAACTGGGACACCAAACTGCACACGGCGATTTCCGACCTCGAAGTGGAAAACCACGAAGAGAAAGGCTTCCTGTGGAACCTGAAATACCCATTGGCCGATGGTGTAAAAACCGCCGAGGGCGATGACTTCCTGATCGTCGCCACCACCCGTCCGGAAACCATGCTCGGTGACTCCGCCGTCGCGGTTAACCCGAACGACGAACGCTACAAAGCGCTGATCGGCAAATTCGTCGAGCTGCCACTGGTTGGCCGCCGCATCCCGATCATCGCCGACGATTATTGCGACCCTGAATTCGGCACCGGCTGCGTGAAAATCACCCCGGCCCACGATTTCAACGACTACGAAGTCGGCAAGCGCCACAACCTGCCGCTGCTGAACATCTTCGACAAGAACGCCAACGTGCTGCCTGCCGCTCAGGTGTTCAACCTCGACGGCACGCTGAACGAGAGCATCGACGGCAAGATTCCGGCCGAGTTCGCTGGCCTGGAACGTTTCGAAGCGCGCAAGCAGATCGTTGCCGCGTTCGACGCCGCCGGCCTGCTGGTGAGTGTCAACGATCACAATCTGAAAACGCCGAAAGGCGATCGCTCCGGCACGGTCATCGAGCCGTGGCTGACCGACCAATGGTACGTATCGACCAAGCCGCTGGCCGAGCCGGCGATTGCTGCCGTTGAAGACGGTCGCATCCAGTTCGTGCCCAAGCAGTACGAAAACATGTACTTCTCGTGGATGCGCGACATCCAGGACTGGTGCATCAGCCGTCAGCTGTGGTGGGGCCACCGGATTCCGGCCTGGTACGACGAGTCGGGCAAGGTCTACGTCGGTCGCGACGAAGCCGAAGTCCGTGCCAAGCACAACCTCGGCCCGGACGTTGCGCTGCAACAGGACAACGACGTACTCGACACCTGGTTCAGTTCCGGCCTGTGGACCTTCTCGACCCTGGGCTGGCCTGAGCAGACCGAGTTCCTGAAGAAATTCCACTCCACCGACGTGCTGGTCACCGGTTTCGACATCATCTTCTTCTGGGTTGCCCGGATGATCATGATGACCATGCACCTGATGAAGAACGAAGACGGCACGCCGCAGGTTCCGTTCAAGACCGTTTACGTACACGGTCTGGTGCGCGACGGCCAAGGCCAGAAAATGTCCAAATCCAAGGGCAACGTCCTTGACCCGCTAGACATCATCGACGGCATCGATCTGGAAACCCTGGTGCAGAAGCGCACCTCGGGCCTGATGCAACCGAAACTGGCGAAGAAGATCGAGAAAGCCACCCGCGAAGAGTTCGCCAACGGCATCGAAAGCTACGGCACCGACGCCCTGCGCTTCACGTTCTGCTCGCTGGCCTCGACCGGTCGCGACATCAAGTTCGACATGGGTCGCGTCGAAGGCTATCGCAACTTCTGCAACAAGATCTGGAACGCCGCGCGTTACGTTCTGGACAAGGGCGAAGACTGCGGCCAGAACGGCGAAGCCTACGAGCTGTCGCTGGCTGATCGCTGGATCATCTCGCAGCTGCAACGCACCGAAGCCGAAGTGACCCGCCAACTGGATCAGTTCCGTTTCGACCTCGCCGCGCAAGCGCTGTACGAGTTCATCTGGAACCAGTACTGCGACTGGTATCTGGAACTGTCCAAGCCTGTGCTGTGGGACGAGAACGCACCGGTCGAACGTCAGCGCGGCACTCGCCGGACGCTGGTACGCGTGCTGGAAGTGGCGCTGCGTCTGGCGCATCCGTTCATGCCGTTCATCACTGAAGAAATCTGGCAGCGCATCGCGCCGCTGGCCGGCATCCAGGGCAAGACGATCATGCTGCAGCCTTGGCCGGTGGCCAACGAAGAGCGCATCGATCCGGCGGCGGAAAACGACATCGAATGGCTCAAGGAACTGATGCTCGGCACGCGCAACATTCGTGGCGAGATGAACATCGGCCCGGGCAAGCCACTGCCGATCTTCCTGAAGAACGTCAGCGCTGACGACCAGCGCCGCCTGACCGAGAACGAAGCGCTGCTGAAGAAGCTGGCGCGCCTGGAATCGATCACCGTACTCGCCGCTGGCGAAGAAGCACCGCTGTCCGCCACCGCACTGGTGGGCGAGATGGAAGTGCTGGTGCCGATGGCCGGTCTGATCGACAAGGGCGCCGAACTGGCGCGTCTGGACAAGGAAATCCTGCGTCTGCAGGGCGAAGTCCAGCGGGTTGGCGGCAAGCTTTCCAACGCAGGATTCGTCGACAAGGCCCCGGCCGAAGTCATCGAGAAGGAACGCGCCAAACTGGCCGAGGCCGAACAGGCCTTGGGCAAACTGGCCGAGCAGCATGCGCGGATTGCCAGCCTGTAACGGCAAATCGCACTGAAAAAGGGAGGCCCAGGTGGCCTCCCTTTTTTATTCCTGAAAAACCTTGAGTCCCCTGTGGGAGCGAGCCTGCTCGCGAAAGCGCTGTGTCAGCCGACAAATCTGCCGGATGTGCAACCGCCTTCGCGAGCGGGCTCGCTCCCACAGTTTGAACGGTGTTGCCTTCAGATGTGGGACAATGCCCGCCACTTTCAGCCATACCCGAATCGACCACGCTCATGACCGCCCCCCGCACACCCAAACCTGCGCGCAAGAAGCCTGACGCCGCGTCCCCTAGCAAAGCCGTCGAGCCGCGCGAGAAGGCCAGCCTGCATCCGCGCAATCGCCATCAGGGTCGTTACGACTTTCCGGCGCTGATCAAGACCACGCCGGAACTGGCCAAGTACGTGATCACCAACCCGTACGGCAAGGAAAGCATTGACTTCGCCAGCCCCGACGCGGTGCGTGTGTTCAATCGGGCGCTGCTCAAGGCGTTCTACGGCATCCAGCATTGGGACATCCCGGCGGACTACCTCTGCCCTCCGGTTCCGGGGCGTGCCGACTATGTGCACTTTCTCGCCGACCTGCTGGCGAGCATGAACGACGGCAAGGTCCCGCGCGGCGCGATCGTCAATGTGCTGGATATCGGCATGGGCGCCAACTGCGTTTATCCGTTGATCGGCAACAGCGAATACCGTTGGCACTTCCTCGGCTCGGAGATCGACCCGACAGCCGTGGCGGCGGCGCGAGCCATCGTGCAGTCCAACGATCTGAGCAAGGTGATCCAGCTGCGCCAGCAGGAAAACCGCAAACACATCCTCATCGGCTTGCTGGAGCCGGGCGAGCGCTTCGACCTGACCATGTGCAACCCGCCGTTCCACGCTTCGATGGAAGAAGCGACCAAGGGCAGCGAGCGCAAATGGCGCGCCTTGGGCAAGGCCGACCCGAAACGCAAGCTGCCGGTGCTGAACTTCGGTGGGCAATCGGCGGAGCTGTGGTGTGAAGGCGGTGAAGCGCGCTTTGTGACGCAGTTGATTGCCGAAAGTGCGAACTTCCAGCACAAAGTGTTGTGGTTCAGCACCCTGGTGTCGAAGGCCTCGAACCTGCCGGCCATCGAGACGGCACTGAAGAAGGCTGGCGTGCTGGAGAGCCAGGTCGTGGAGATGTCGCAGGGGCAGAAGCAGAGCCGCTTTGTCGCCTGGACCTTCCAGACCAAGTCCGAGCAGCAGATCTGGCGACGCGAGCGCTGGGTTCGCTAACACACAGCAGATCCCCTGTGGGAGCGAGCCTGCTCGCGAAGGCGGCGTGTCAGTCAGCTTCAATATCGACTGACCTACCGCTTTCGCGAGCAGGCTCGCTCCCACATTGGCCCTGCGATTCAGTCGCTAAATCACAGACACAAAAAAACCGTGCCCCGGATCACTCCGAAGCACGGTTTTTTTATCGCTGCGTCTTACTTGTTCACAGCGTCGGTCAGGCCTTTGGCCACAACCAGCTTGATCACTTTCTTTGCAGGGATTTCGATGGCAGCGCCAGTCGAAGGGTTACGGCCGGTGCGGGCAGGACGCTCGGTCACTTTCAGCTTGCCGATACCTGGCAAGGTGATTTCGCCGCCGTTTTCCAGCTGATCGGCAACGATTTGGCCCAGTTGGTCCAGAGCGTTACGCGCGGTGGTTTTCGGCGCGTCGATAGCTTCAGCGATGTCGGCGATCAGTTGGTCTTTAGTAAGAGCCATGTAGTGTTCCTTCCCTATCAAATTCATATGGATTGCAGAGTGCAGTGTCAGCCATCGAGCCCGATCTTCTGGATCTGGCACCCTCGGCGATAACCACGACGAGTCGGGTTATAGATGCCGAAATCAGGGTTTGGTTCGACCTGACAAATGCTGAATGCACGCTTAACGCAGTGACTTCGCGTAAGACCGGGCAAAACTAGCACAGCGACAAGGAAATATCCGCCTCTAGCTACCCATTTGGTCAGCTTTATTGCGCTAAATCGGTAAAAAACCGCTTAAGGCCGGGCGCGCGCCCCGGTTTTGCCCTGCAACCCGCGCCAAAACCAGTGGTTGCGGTACACTGAGCGCTTTTTCGGGGGAGCCTGCCCTCCTCCCTTCCAACAGCCGAGAAGCCCATGCCGATCCGTCATTGCATCGTCCACCTGATCGACAAAAAACCCGACGGCACGCCCGCAGTTCTGCACGCCCGTGACTCTGAACTGGCCGAGTCCGCAGCCATCGAAAACATGCTCGCCGACCTCAACGAAAGCTACAACGCCAAACAGGGCAAAGCCTGGGGCCTGTTCCATCCGGAATCCGGCGCATTCCCCTTCAGCGGTTGGCTGAAGGAGTATATGGAAGGCGGCAGTGACTTCACCGCGTTCAGTAAAGTGGCGGTCGAGCATCTGCAGAAACTGATGGAAGAATCCAACCTGTCGGTGGGTGGCCACGTGCTGTTCGCCCACTATCAGCAAGGCATGACTGACTACCTGGCGATCGCCCTGCTGCACCACAGCGAAGGCGTTGCGGTGACCGACGAGCTCGACGTGACGCCCTCGCGCCATCTCGACCTTGGCCAGTTGCATCTGGCCGCGCGGATCAACGTTTCCGAGTGGCAGAACAACAAGCAGTCCAAGCAGTACATCTCGTTCATCAAGGGCAAGAATGGCAAGAAGGTCTCGGAGTATTTCCGCGACTTCATCGGTTGCCAGGAAGGCGTCGACGGCCCCGGCGAGACGCGCACGCTGCTCAAGGCCTTCAGTGACTTTGTCGAGAGCGAAGACCTGCCGGAAGACTCGGCCCGCGAGAAAACCAAGACCCTGGTTGACTATGCCAGCAGCCAGGCCAAGCTCGGCGAACCGATGGGTCTTGAGGAGCTGTCGGAGCTGATCGACGAAGAACGCCCGAAAGCCTTCTACGATCACATCCGCAACAAGGACTATGGCCTGTCGCCAGAGATTCCGGCAGACAAGCGCACCCTCAATCAATTCCGTCGTTTCACCGGCCGCGCCGAAGGTTTGTCGATCAGCTTCGAAGCGCACCTGCTGGGCTCGAAGATCGAGTACGACGAAGAGAACGGCACCCTGATCATCAAAGGCCTGCCGACTTCGCTGACCGATCAGTTGAAGCGGCGTAACTGATGCTCGGCAATGTGCTGAAAAAGGTCGCCCTGGTATTGCTGGTGGTCGTGGTCTATCAGAACTGGGGCAAGATCGAGCGGGTATTCAATCCCGCGCAAATGGTCTCGCCGCAGACCCGGGCGCAAGCCAATGTCGTGCTCTATGCCACCGACTGGTGCGGCTACTGCAAACAGACCAAACGCTTTCTCGACAGCAAGGGCATACCGTTCAAGGAGTTCGACATCGAGAAGGATGCCGATGCGCGCAAGGCGTATGAGGCACTGGGTGGACGCGGGATTCCGCTGATCGATGTGAACGGCACGTTGATTCGCGGGTTCGATCCGGACGAAATCCTCGCAGCCCTGAAATAACCAATGTGGGAGCGAGCCTGCTCGCGAAAGCGCTGCATCAGCCAACAACCATGTTGAATGATCCATCGTCTTCGCGAGCAGGCTCGCTCCCACAGGTTTTGCAGCTGCTTGATAAATCAGCGCGCTTCGATACGGAAACCAAAACGCGGAAAGTGCACATGCACCACGCCGCCACGTTCGTCTTCACGGCGAATGATCAGCTCTTCACTGCCAGCAAACAACAACTCGCCTGCCACCGGATCAACGCCGTAATCGACAGCGGCAATTGCCACTTGCTGTCCCGTCTTGAAGCCGTTCGGATCAACGAACCGCTCATCCGGCAATGCCGCTGGCGTCGCGTTACGCGCGACCTCCAATGCCTCGGCAGAGGACATCTCGCTCGCTGCGCCATGGCCGAACCCGAGCACCCGACCCAGCCACGCCGCCACCGCCGGATATTCATCCACCAGCGGCGCCGTGACGTGGGTCGCCTTGAGGAACCACAGCGGATGCGCCAGGGCGAAGTCGGCAATCGATGGCTCGCCGAAGAGGAAGTCGCCCTGCTCGCGCTGCAACTGCTGCTCCAGCCGCGCCATGATCGTCGGCCACTGATGCTTGGCCTGCTCGGCGGACAGACGCGTGGCGCTGCCACCGCTGAACAACCCGGCGCGGTCGGCCAGGAAGGCCTTGATCGCTTCCGGCGGCAATTTGCCGAAACGCACGGCTACCGATTCTGGCTGGAACACCAGGCTCACCGCGTGCTGAAACACCACCGAGTCGGCCCACGCCGCAAAACTGGCGCTGGTCATTTCCTGGCCTTCGGGAAAGAACGCCGGCAGGGCTTTTTCCTGCTCCAGGCGTCGAGCGATCAGTGCGGTGTCGCAATAGATGTCGGCACCGATCTGCAACACTGGGGTCTTGCGGTAGCCACCGGTCAATGCCGTCAGATCAGGCTTGGGCATCACCGGGGAAATATGCACCGAACGCCAGGACAGGCCTTTGAAGCCCAGCAGCAGGCGCGCCTTCTCGGCAAATGGAGAGGTCGGGTAATGGTGCAGAATCAACTCGGACATGCTCGGCTCCGCCGCAGGAAAAGTGAATCCGCAGCTTAGCGCGCATTGCCTGACAGGCCTACCAATCTGCCTGATGGGAACCAATCAGTCAGATTGATAAGACGCGACCAGGCATTCCTTGGCGCTCTTCTTGAGCTTTTTGATCAGCCGTTCCTGGCGCAAAGCATCGCTTTTGTCGCGGCACAGTTCCGTGTAGACCAGGGCCATCGCGGGGCTGGAAAGAAAGAACCGCGCTCCCTTGCCGCTCTGGTGCTTGGCGAAACGGCGTACGGGGTCGTCGCTGATTCCGCAATACAACGAGCCATTGGCGGCACGCACGAGGTAGACGAACCAGGATTTACTCACTGGTTCGGCAGCATCGACGGATTTTTCGCTAAGGCTGGTCACTTCGGGATCTGAACGTATAGGAAAACAGGCGGCGATCTTATCAGCGCCCGGCCTGAAATGCCTTCAGTCCCTTGCGCGCCTGGGCACGTACGGCGTTGCGCACCAGCGGCGTCCAGCCCAGCAGCAGGCCTTTGAAACCCAACGCCTGCCGCGACCAGCGCCACAGATCGAAGTGGTCGTGGTGCTCACAGATCTTGCCGTCCCGGAAGACGAAGCGCGCCTGGATGTCGTTGACCACGACGTTGCCGGTCTGACTGAACAGGTAAGTCGCCACCCAATGCGCGCCGCCGGTGCGCTCGTCGGCGCGGACATTGTCAAAAGTCAGGGAAAAATCCCTGGCGCGGGTAGTCAGCATGCGCCACATGTCGCCGGCATCGCGCCCGCGCAACTCGCCGAAGGCCGGATCGCTGAAGACCACATCATCGGTGTAGCAGGCGGCCATGGCTTCTGCGTCAAGGCGCTGAAAGGCTTGGTAGAAGCGGGTGATCAGGGCGCTATGGGCTTCGCTCAAGGCAGTCTCCAAAGAAATAGGTACAGATTGCCAGCACCATAATCTGCCGCGCGCAGAAACACTATCGGCAATACGCAAAACCCTTGTGGGAGCGAGCCTGCTCGCGAAGGCAATTCAACATTCAACATCCATGTTGACCGAAACACCGCTTTCGCGAGCAGGCTCGCTCCCACATTTGCACCCAGTGCATTCAGATCTTTTCGCTTTGCACCTGCACATACAGCGCCCGCCCGGCACCCAGCCCGGCGAGGATTGCACCGGCGCCGATAATGCCGAAAATCCAGCCCAGAGCATTCCAGCCGCCGGTCCAGTCATGCACCACGCCCACGGCAAACGGCCCCATGGACGCCAGCGTGTAGCCAAAACCCTGGGACATGCTAGACAGGTTCGCCGCGACATGGGAATCGCGCGAGCGCAGCACGATCAGGGTCAGGGCGAGACTGAACGTGCCGCCCTGCCCCAGTCCGAGCAGAATCGCCCAGCCCCACAGACCTTCGATCGGTGCGTACAGGCAGCCGAACAGGCCGGCCAGGGTCAGCGCCATGACCACGACGATCGCCAGGCGCTGATCCTTGCCCCGGGTCGCCAGCCACGGCGCGGCCAGCGAACTGGCCAGCTGAATGATCACCGAACCGGACAGCACCAATCCGGCCTGAGTCGGTGTCAGCCCGCGCCCGATGAGGATCGACGGCAACCATCCAAACACGATGTAGGCCAGCGACGATTGCAGGCCCATATACAAGGTCACCTGCCAGGCCAGCGGATCACGCAGCAACCCGCGCACGCGATAGGCGACGTTGTGTGCGCCATGTTTGGAGCCGACTTGTGGCAGCCAGAACACTGCGGCTACCAATGCCGGAATCACCCAGAAGCCCAGGCCCATCGCCCAGCTGTTGCCGAAGTGTTCACTCAGCGGCACGGTCGAACCCGCCGCCATCGCTGCGCCCAGGCACAGCGCCATGGTGTAGACGCCGGTCATGGTCCCGGCATGTTTGGCGAAATCGCGTTTGACAATGCCCGGTAACAGCACGCCGACAATGCCGATGCTGGCGCCCCCAAGCACGCTGCCGGCGAACAGGCCGATCTCGCCGAAATTACTGCGCAGGATAATCCCGCCGGCCAGCGTCAGCAGAATTCCCAGCACCACGCGCTCGGCACCGAAACGCCGCGCCAGAATCGGCGCCAGCGGCGCAAACAGGCCCAGGCACAGCACCGGCAACGTGGTCAGCAATCCCGCCTGCGCCGCAGACAGTCCGAGACTGCTGGAGACCTCGCTGAGCAACGGCGCCATGCTCGACAACGCCGGGCGCAGGTTCAGCGCCACCAGAATCAAGCCGAGCAGCAACAGCCACGGGCGTTTTACCAATGGGTGGCTTTGCTGGACCTGCTCGTCATCAGCCTCGGCATCGATCAGCAGCTCTTCAAGTTCGGGGGTGCGTTTCGACGCTGTGGATAACTCACTGCGGGGCATGGATTTCTCGGTTTCAAGGTTCATTGATCAACTGCCTCGACAAGGCTTTGGCCCGTTCCGGGTCGCGTTGCTCGACCGCATCGAGCAAGTCGATGTGCAGATCGAACACTTCCTGACGGCGCGGGGAGATATTCAAGGTCTGGCGCAATTGCGCGCCGACGATGCTGGAGAAATATCGATACAGCTCGCTGAGGGTCGGGTTGTGCGCGGCGTCGACCAGTCGGCGATGGAACACCAGATCGCAGGCGATGTAAGTGTCGAGATCACCATGGTAGTGGCTGCCGCTGGTGCCGAGCGCTTCGCGCAGGGCCGCCAGATCGTCATCGGTACGACGCAACGCCGCCAGGCCGATGGCCTCGACTTCAAGGATGTGTCGGGTCTCCCGAGCCTGCTCCAGGGAACAGCGGGACAACGCCTTCAGCGTATCCAGCGGATCGACCACGGCGCGCAAATAACTGCCGTCGCCTTGGCGAATTTCGATCAGACCGGAAAATGCCAGAACACGCATGGCTTCGCGCACGGTGTTGCGGCTGATGCCCAGCTCGGCGCACAGCTCAGGCTCGGTCGGCAGACGCTCGCCGACCTGCCACGCACCGCTGTTGATGCGCTGCCGCAGTTGATCCAAAGCCTGATCGACCAGAGATCGCTTGATCAAAGGGGAAATGTCGGACATGAGCCTCACCTTTTCATCCAATCATAGGATGAATTTTCCGACATGTTAGTCAGACCCATGTAGGACGGCAACCACCTAGGGTCAATCGGAGACACATGGAGCGGCATTTTCGATTGGTCAAAATTACCCTTTAAGGGTAATTTCAGGGACAGGGTTTTGGCTTCTTATGGAAAAGAACACACCCCATTACGACTTGACAGTCGTGAAGGCCGAAGTAGTTAGACGAGGCAAAGAAGCCTTTACACGTTATGCACTTGAGACAGGCCGGGACATGGGCATGTCCTGGAAAGTGATGATGCAGGTTGTGGCAACGCTTGAGCGGCGGATGCTCTACAAATCCATGACCTCTTATTCCAACCATCGTAACTGGCACGACGTCTATCACGTATCGTTTCGAAATCGGGAGATCTACATCAAAGTGACCTACTGCACGAGCGGTGGTTCTCCGGTGATCTCCTTCAAGGAGAAAAACACATGAGCAAGAGGCAATGCCTGAGTTGCGGCACCGAACACGCAATGCACCACTTTCAAGATCGCAGTCTCGACGTCAATTACAAACAGTTTTCGCGGCCCGTACACCTTCTCGCCGGCTGGGAGTGCAGGATCTGTGGCGAAATCATTTTTGACAGTGGTACCGACAGTGCCGAGCGCTACGTAGATGCCGGCGATCAATTACTCGAAGACGTACTTCGGCTGATCGGTACCGAAATGAAGCGTATTCGCCGAAAGCTCCATCTCACTCAAAGAAGTGCGGTGAAGTGGCTGTCAGGAGGTGGGCATAATGCGTTTTCACGATATGAACGCGGCGAACTGGCTCCGCCGCAGCCGTTGTTCACACTGATGCGGCTTCTGGATCGTCATCCCGATCTGCTAGAGGAAATTCAGGCACTTCACGCAGACGACGGTCTCAAACAACTTCTGGAAACTCGTTACCCGGAGCGGGAACCTGTTCTGGCCAGATGAGCCCAGATAAAACAAACCCGGAACTGAGTCCGGGTTTGTTTCAGTGCCTGACGGGCATCAATGCAAAATCTGACTCAAGAACAACTTGGTCCGATCATTCTGCGGATTGTCGAAGAAGTCGTTCGGCGCGGCCTGCTCAACGATTTCGCCCTTGTCCATGAAGATCACGCGGTTGGCCACGGTGCGGGCGAAGCCCATTTCGTGGGTCACGCAGAGCATGGTCATGCCGTCTTCGGCCAGACCGATCATGGTGTCCAGAACCTCTTTCACCATCTCCGGGTCAAGCGCTGAAGTCGGCTCGTCGAACAGCATGATTTTCGGCTTCATGCACAAGGCGCGGGCGATCGCCACACGCTGTTGCTGACCGCCGGAAAGCTGCCCCGGATATTTGTGCGCCTGCTCCGGAATGCGTACGCGCTCCAGGTAATGCATGGCGATTTCTTCGGCCTTGCGCTTGGGCATCTTGCGCACCCACATCGGCGCCAGGGTGCAGTTCTGCAAAATGGTCAGGTGCGGGAACAGGTTGAAGTGCTGGAACACCATGCCGACTTCGCGGCGGATCGCTTCGATCTGCTTGAGGTCGTTGGTCAGTTCCACGCCGTCGACGACGATGCGACCCTGCTGGTGTTCTTCCAGGCGATTGAGGCAACGAATCGTCGTCGATTTGCCGGAACCCGACGGGCCGCACAGGACGATACGCTCGCCTTGTTTGACATTGAGGTTGATGTCTTTCAGCACGTGAAACTGGCCGTACCACTTGTTCACGCCCTGCATCTGGATGATGCCTTCCGGACCCAAAGGCTTTTTGATTGCTTCGCTCATTTACAGAGAACTCCTAACGCTTGTGGCCAGTGTCGAGCTTGCGTTCCAGATGCATGGAATAGCGCGACATACCAAAACAGAAAATCCAGAACACCAGGGCGGCGAACACGTAGCCTTCGGTGGCCATGCCCAGCCATTTCGGGTCGGCAGCGGCTTGCTTGACGCTGTTGAGCAGGTCAAAGAGACCGATGATGATCACCAGGCTGGTGTCCTTGAACAGCGCAATGAACGTGTTGACGATGCCCGGGATCACCAGCTTCAGGGCTTGCGGCAGGATCACCAGGCCCATCGAACGCCAGTAACCGAGGCCCATCGCCGCAGCCGCTTCGTACTGCCCTTTGGGAATCGCTTGCAGACCGCCACGCACCACCTCGGCGACGTACGCCGACTGGAACAGGATCACGCCGATCAGCGCCCGCAGCAGCTTGTCGAAGTTCATGCCTTCGGGCAGGAACAGCGGCAGCATTACCGAGGACATGAACAGCACCGTGATCAACGGCACGCCGCGCCAGAACTCGATGAAGGTCACGCAGACCACACGAATCGCCGGCATGTTCGAACGTCGTCCCAGCGCCAGCACGATACCCAGCGGCAACGCCCCGGCGATGCCGACGGTGGCGATCACCAGGGTCAGCATCAGGCCGCCCCACTGGCTGGTCGGCACGGTGGTCATTCCGAAACCGCCATGCAGCAAAGTGAAGGCAATGATCGGGTACAGCACCAGGAAGCTCAGGCCGTACACCGCTTTACGCGGCACGCGCGAGATGAACAGGGGTGCTGCGCCGATGACCGCCAGCCACACGGTCAGGTCGACGCGCCAGCGCAGTTCGGTCGGGTAGTAGCCGTACATGAACTGGCCGAACCGCTGCTGAATGAACACCCAGCAGGCGCCTTCCTTGGTGCAGTCGGCGCGGGTGGTGCCGACCCAGTTGGCGTCGACGATTGCCCAGCTGAGGATCGGTGGCACAACCAGGTAGATCAGGTAGAACGCAAACAGCGTCAGCAGGGTGTTGAGCCAGCTGGAGAACATGTTCGCGCGCATCCACGCCACCACGCCGATACTGCTGTTCGGTGGAGGCATGTCGGGTTTGAAAGTATGAGTACTCATGCGCTTTTCCTTACCGCTCGATCAGCGCAATGCGCTTGTTGTACCAGTTCATCAGCAGGGAAATGCTGATACTGATCGCCAGGTACACGCTCATGGTGATGGCAATCACTTCGATGGCCTGCCCGGTCTGGTTGAGCACCGTGCCCGCGAACAGCGAAACCATTTCCGGGTAACCGATACCGGCTGCCAGCGAGGAGTTTTTCGCCAGGTTCAGGTATTGGCTGGTCAGCGGCGGAATGATCACGCGCAGGGCTTGCGGGATGATCACCTTGCGCAGGGTCGGGCCGTTGCGCAGGCCAAGCGAACGCGCCGCTTCGGTCTGACCGTGGCTGACCGACTTGATCCCGGAACGCACGATCTCGGCGATGAACGCTGCGGTGTACACAGTGAGCGCGAGGGTCAACGCCAGCAGTTCCGGGATCAGCACCCAGCCACCGACAAAGTTGAAGCCCTTGAGCTCGGGCATTTCCCAGTGCAACGGAGCGCCGAAGATCAGCGCGCACAGGGTCGGGATCACCAGCGCAATTGCCAGGCCGGTCCAGAACTTGTGGAACGGTACGCCGGTTTCTTCGAAACGCTTGTTGGCCCAGCGGCACATCAGCACGATGCCGACGATGGCCAGCACGATGCTGATCACGAACGCCCAGAAGCCGTCAGCGGCGAGTGCGGCCGGCATGTTCAGGCCACGGCTGCTGACGAAGAAGGTGTCGCCGAAGTTGTGGCTGTTGCGCGGCCCCGGCATGGTCAGGAACACCGCGAAGTACCAGAACAGGATCTGCAGCAGTGGCGGAATGTTGCGGAACACTTCCACATACACCGTCGCCAGTTTGGCAATGATCCAGTTCTGCGACAGCCGCGCTACACCGACGATGAAACCGAGGATCGTCGCCAGGATCACGCCGATAAAGGTCACCAACAGAGTGTTGAGCAGGCCGATGACAAACACCCGCGCGTAACTGTCCGCTTCGGTGTAGTCGATCAGGGTTTGAGCGATGCCGAACCCGGCACTGCGCTCCAGAAAGCTGAAACCGGAAGTGATACCCCGGTGCTGAAGGTTGGTTTGCGTGTTGTCGAACAGGTACCAGCCAAGCGAGATCACCGCCACAACGGTGATGATCTGGAATAGCCACGCACGCACTCGTGGATCGCTGAGGCTGAGCCTCTGCTTTGGTGCGCCGATAGAATTTTGCATGAAGTGCCCCGGAAGAAATGGAACAAGAACATCACCCGGCGGTTGGCCCGCCGGGCGATAGAACCATTAGCGCACTGGTGGTGCGTACTGAATGCCGCCGTTGTTCCACAGGGCGTTCAGGCCACGGTCGATTTCCAGCGGAGTGCTCTTGCCGAGGTTTTTCTCGAAGATTTCGCCGTAGTTGCCGACCTGCTTGACGATCTGCACAACCCAGTCTTTGGGCAGCTTCAGGTCTTTGCCGTATTCGCCGTCAGCACCGAGCATACGGGCCACGTCCGGGTTCTTGGTGGACTTGGCTTCAGCTTCGACGTTCTTCGAAGTGATGCCGGCTTCTTCGGCATTGAGCAGCGCGTAGCCGACCCAACGCACGATGGCCAGCCACTCGTCGTCGCCGTTACGTACGACCGGGCCCAATGGTTCTTTGGAAATGGTTTCCGGCAGAACCACGTAGTCCTTCGGCGAGGCCAGCTTGCTGCGCTGGGCGAACAGCTGGGACTTGTCGGAGGTCAGCACGTCGCAACGACCGGATTCCAGCGACTTGGCGCTTTCATCGGAGGTGTCGAAGGTGATCGGGGTGTATTTCAGACCGTTGCCACGGAAGTAGTCGGAAACGTTCAGTTCGGTGGTGGTACCGGCCTGGATGCAGATGGTCGCGCCGTCGAGCTCTTTGGCACTTTTCACGCCCAGCTTGTTGTTTACCAGGAAGCCGATGCCGTCGTAGTAGGTGATGAAGCCCGGGAATTTCAGGCCCATGCCCGCGTCACGGGAGCTGGTCATGGTGGTGTTGCGCGACAGGATGTCGATCTCGCCGGACTGCAGCGCGGTGAAGCGCTCCTTGGCGTTCAACTGGCTGAACTTGACCTTGTTGGCGTCGCCGAAAACGGCTGCGGCCACAGCGCGGCAGACGTCGGCGTCGATGCCGAGAATCTTGCCGGTCGCATCCGGTACCGAGAAGCCCGGCAGACCGTCGCTCACGCCACACTGCACGAAACCTTTTTTCTGTACCGCATCCAGGGTTGCACCCGCCTGAGCGAACCCGCTGACGCCGAGTACTGCTGCAGCAGTCACGACCGCCAGAGTGGATTTCAACATCTTCATTCAAACCTCCAGTTTTGCTCTTGTTGTGTCGGAGCTTGAGTCCAGTCGCACCCTTTTGAGGCGTTGTTGACCCGTGTTGGCTTTTTTTGGGGTCAACCGACGTAAGACCTTCGCTATGAGTCTAGTAGGAGAAAATCCACATCATGGATCACTCACTTCTCACCAATCGGCCGAACGGGCTGTAGCCCTTTCACGTTCGCTAAGCCCGTAGCGGCCATTGGCGAACATCCATCACCGGATTCGTTGCTATCCCATCACGCGACTGACACTGATAGTGTTACCGCCACGCGTAGGACGCTTCGTACGCAAACCTCCATAGCAAACGCCGTACCACACCGCTTGCGAAAGTGATTGCGCGACACGTCAATAGCTAAACTTGTAACCTTGCGACATCTTGTTAACGGATCAACCGGGCGCGCACTTCAATCACGCACTCAATGAGAGCGCCCGCACATTTTTGGAGCAGACATGACCGAGCCCTTGATTCTTCAGCCTGTTAAGCCCGCAGACGCCTGCGTGATCTGGCTGCACGGCCTCGGCGCCGACCGTTACGACTTCCTGCCGGTGGCCGAGGCGTTGCAGGAAATCCTGCTGAGCACGCGTTTTGTGCTGCCGCAGGCGCCGACGCGTCCAGTGACGATAAATGGCGGATATGCCATGCCCAGCTGGTACGACATCAAGGCCATGAGCCCGGCCCGGGCGATCGACCGTGACCAGTTGGAAGCTTCGGCAGAGCGCATCATCGAACTGATCGAAGCCGAGCGCGCCAGCGGAATAGACGCCTCGCGGATTTTTCTCGCCGGGTTTTCCCAGGGCGGCGCGGTGGTATTGCACACCGCATTTCTGAAGTGGCAGGGGCCGTTGGGTGGCGTGCTGGCGTTGTCGACTTACGCACCGACATTCAGCGACGAACTGGAGTTATCCGCCAGCCAGCAGCGCATTCCGGTGCTCTCGCTGCACGGCCAGTTCGATAACGTGGTGCAGAACTCGATGGGCCGCAGTGCTTACGAGCATTTGAAGAAGCATGGTGTCACCGTGACATGGCAGGAATACCCAATGGAGCACGAAGTGTTACCTGAAGAGATTCGCGACATCGGTGCCTGGTTGAGCGAACGACTGCGCTGATTGTCGACCAATCCCAGCCCATTGATCCCTCCTACTACGCCGCGCCCGATTCTTGCATTACACTGGCCGGCGTACATTCCTTAACCAATTGATGAGATGACCGTGCTCAAAGCACTCAAGAAAATGTTCGGTAAAAGCGAGGCTGAGCAGCTCGCGCCAGTTCCCAGTGCGCCGTCGCACGCCCCCGGTCATCGCGCCGATGCCCCGCAGGCCGACCGCCCCGCTCCCGCAGCCGCACCGAAGCCCGAAGAAAAACCCGCTGCGGCCGCGCCAATGGCCGTAGAGCCTGCACCCGGCGAAGCGCCGAAACCGGCCAGACCGCGTCGCGAACCGAAGCCCAAGGCACCGGTCATTCCATGGAAACTCGAAGACTTCGTCGTCGAACCCCAGGAAGGCAAAACCCGCTTTCACGATTTCAAGCTTGCTCCGGAACTGATGCACGCCATTCAGGACCTGGGCTTTCCTTACTGCACGCCGATCCAGGCGCAGGTGCTGGGCTTCACCCTCGCCGGCAAAGACGCCATTGGCCGCGCGCAGACCGGCACCGGCAAGACCGCCGCGTTCCTGATCTCGATCATCACCCAGTTGCTGCAGACGCCGCCGCCGAAAGAGCGCTACATGGGCGAGCCGCGCGCGCTGATCATCGCGCCGACCCGCGAACTGGTGGTGCAGATCGCCAAGGACGCCGCTGACCTGACCAAATACACCGGCCTCAATGTCATGACGTTCGTCGGCGGCATGGACTTCGACAAACAGCTCAAGCACCTCGAAGCGCGGCATTGCGACATCCTCGTCGCCACGCCGGGCCGCTTGCTCGACTTCAACCAGCGCGGCGACGTGCACCTGGACATGGTCGAAGTGATGGTCCTGGACGAAGCCGACCGCATGCTCGACATGGGTTTCATCCCGCAGGTACGGCAGATCATTCGCCAGACCCCGCCGAAGTCCGAGCGCCAGACCCTGCTGTTCTCCGCGACCTTCACCGAAGACGTGATGAATCTGGCCAAGCAATGGACCACCGACCCGGCGATTGTCGAAATCGAAATCACCAACGTCGCCAACGAGAACGTCGAGCAGCACATCTACGCCGTGGCCGCTGCCGACAAATACAAGCTGCTCTACAACCTGGTCAACGATAACGGTTGGGAGCGAGTCATCGTGTTTGCCAACCGCAAGGACGAAGTACGCCGCATCGAAGAGCGTCTGGTGCGTGACGGCATCAACGCCGCGCAACTCTCCGGTGATGTGCCGCAGCACAAGCGCATCAAGACTCTGGAAGGTTTTCGCGAAGGCAAGATCCGCGTGCTGGTGGCCACCGATGTCGCCGGTCGCGGCATCCACATCGACGGCATCAGCCACGTGATCAACTTCACGCTGCCGGAAGTCCCGGACGACTACGTGCACCGCATTGGCCGTACCGGTCGTGCCGGCGCCGATGGCGTGTCGATCAGCTTTGCCGGCGAGGACGACTCCTACCAGTTGCCGTCGATCGAAGAAAAGCTTGGTCGCAAGATCAGCTGTGAAACCCCGCCGACGCATCTACTGCGTGCGGTTGAGCGCAAGCGTCCACAGTAAGCCCCGCCATATGAAAAAGCGCAGCCAGAAACGGACTGCGCTTTTTTTATGCCCGATGGTTGCTCGCCAGAACTAAAAGTCCATAATGGAAAAATAAGTTTAGTTTCGGAGCGCGAAATGTCCAGTACGCCCTATGTGATCGATCAAGCCCAGGCCCATGAGCTATTGGCGCGTATCGATGTTCCGCAAATCCTGCGCAAGCTGTTCCGCGATCTGGCGGCCGGGAACGCCGTGCAGCCGGCGCAGCAATGGGTCGAGTTTCCGCAGGGTGCCGGCGACTTCATCAACTACTTGGGTGTACTGGCCGAGGACGGCGTGTACGGAGTGAAGACTTCGCCGTACATCGTCCGTGAGCAGGGTGCGCTGGTGACGGCGTGGACCCTGCTGATGTCGACGAAAACCGGCCAGCCGCTGCTGCTCTGTGATGCCGGCGAACTGACCACCGCGCGCACCGCCGCGACCACGGCCGTGGCGGTCGACGCCCTCGCCCCGTTGAATGCCCAGCGACTGGCGATCATCGGCAGCGGCAAGGTCGCTCAAGCGCATCTGTACTACGCCAAAGCGCTGCGCGACTGGCAGAGCATCAGCCTGTATTCGCCATCGCTGCTGGAAGATGCGCAAACACAGGCTGTGTTGAAGTCCATCGCGCCGTCACTGAAGATTGCCGACAGCCGCGAGACCGCCGTTACCGATGCGGATGTGATCATGCTCTGCACCTCGTCGGCCGGGCCGGTGATTGATCCTGCAACGTTAAGCAAACCGGCGCTGATCACCTCGATCAGCACCAACGCCCCCCGCGCCCATGAGGTACCGCCGCAAAGTCTCAACGACATGCAGGTGTTCTGCGACTATCGTCAGACCACGCCGGGTTCGGCAGGTGAGATGCTGATTGCCGCCGAACAGCATGGCTGGAGCAAGGATTCGATTGTTGGCGACCTCGCCGACTTGCTCAGCGAAAAAGTGCAGCGCCCGGGTTACGACCGTCACGTGTTTTTCCGTTCAATCGGCTTGGGCCTGGAAGACATTGCCCTCGCCAATGCGGTTTATCACTTAACCCACTAACGCCAAAAATCCCCTGCGGGAGCGAGCCTGCTCGCGAATGCGGTCTGACATTCAGCGAAGATGTCGACTGATACACCGCTTTCGCGAGCAGGCTCGCTCCCACGATGGACTAGCGAACGCCTTGATATTGCGTACCCACTGGAGACCTACATGAGCCACGCAGATTTCATCATCATCGGCGGCGGGATTGCCGGCGCTTCCACCGGGTTCTGGCTGGCGCCGCACGGCAAAGTGATCGTGCTCGAGCGTGAAACCCATCCCGGCTATCACTCCACCGGTCGCTCCGCCGCGCTGTACACCGCCGCCTACGGCACCGCACAGGTCCGCGCACTGACTCAGGCGAGCCGCGCGTTTTTCGACAGTCCTCCGAGCGGCTTTTGCGAGCATCCGCTGCTGACCCCACGCGGCGAAATGACCGTCGACTTCATCGGTGATCCCGCCGAACTGAACAACCAATACCTCAGCGCCAAAGCCACCGTGCCGCAGATGCAACTGCTCAGCGCCGACGAAGCCTGCGCGCGTCTGCCGATCCTGCGCCGGGAAAAAGTCCACGGCGCGATCTACGATCCATCGGCCTGCGACATCGACACCGACGCGCTGCATCAAGGCTACCTGCGCGGCATCCGGCGCAACCACGGCGAAGTGCGCACCGATTGCGAAGTGCTCGGCTTGAGCCGCGATGCCGATGGCCTGTGGATCGTGCAGACCAATGGCGAGACGTTCAGCGCACCGGTGATCATCAACGCCGCCGGTGCGTGGGCCGACAAGATCGCTGCCCTGGCCGGTGCGCAGCCGCTGGGTCTGCAAGCGAAACGCCGCGCTGCGTTTATCTTTGCCGGGCCGGAAGGCGTGGACACTCATCATTGGCCAATGCTGGTCAGCCTCGACGAATCCTTCTACATGAAGCCCGACGCCGGCATGTTCCTCGGCTCGCCGGCCAATGCCGATCCGGTCGAACCGCACGACGTGCAGCCGGAAGAACTCGACATCGCCATGGGCATTTATCAGATCGAAGAGGCCACCACGCTGACCATTCGCCGTCCGACCCGCACCTGGGCCGGTCTGCGCAGTTTCGTTGCCGACGGTGATTTGCTCAGCGGCTTTGATCCGCAGGTGCCAGGGCTGTTCTGGGTCGCCGCGCAGGGCGGCTACGGCATTCAGACGTCGCCGGCGATGGGCCAGGCCAGTGCGGCGCTGGTGCGCGGCGAGCCATTCCCCGAGCACCTGCATCAATTCGGTCTGGACAGCGCCATGCTCTCCCCGGCCCGACTGGTTTGATCGCATCGACTCGTCGAAAAGATTGCGGCACACTCGCAGCGCCCCGGCACAAGGGGCGCTGACGCTGCCTGGAGCTCCACTGTCATGACTGCCCCCGAATTCGACCCGGCGCTGGATAACTTCCGCGCCATCGCCGACGCCATTGCCACGCTGTTCTTCCCCCACGCCGAGGTGGTGCTGCACGACCTGCGCACGCAGAAGGTCGACTACATCGCCAACAACCTGTCCAAGCGCGAGATCGGCGACGACTCGTCACTGGAAGACATGCTCAGCGAGGATGTCAGCGACAGGAACATCGGCCCGTACGAAAAGCTCAACTGGGACGGTCAGAAAATTCGCAGCCTGAGCACCGTGCTGCGTGACAGCGAAAGTCGGCCGCTGGCGGTGCTGTGCATCAATCTGAACATTTCCCTGTTCGAGAACGCCAAAGCGGCGCTGGACCTGTTTCTCTCGCCGAGCAAGCTGATTCCGCAGCCGGACTCGCTGTTCCGTGATGACTGGCAGGAACGCATCAACACCTTCCTCCACGCCTGGTTGCGCGAGCGGCAGTTGAGCCTGAACCTGCTGACCCGCGATCACAAACGCGAACTGGTGCTGGCGCTGCACGCCGAGGGCGCGTTCAAGGGCAAGAGCGCCTCGAACTACGTGGCCAATGTGCTGAGCATGGGCCGGGCGACGGTGTACAAGCATTTGAAGGAATTGAAGGGCTGAAGATTTGCATCGCTAGCGCTGGCCTCTTCGCGAGCAGGCTCGCTCCCACATTTGGAATGCGTTACCCCTGTGGGAGCGAGCCTGCTCGCGAAAGCGCTTGATCAATCGCCGTAGATATCGGTCTTGAAATACTTCTCGGAAATCTTCTGATACTCGCCATTCGCGCGAATTCCGTCGATGGCGCGGTTCAACTGGCTGACCAGTTCACCGTTGCCCTTGCGCACGGCAATCCCCGCACCCTCGCCGACATACTTCGGATCCTTCAACTCTGGCCCGACAAACGCGTAACCCTTGCCGCGCGGCATCGACAGAAAGTCATTGAGCGGGATGGTGTCGGCGAAAATCGCATCGAGGCGCCCCGCCGCCAGGTCCATGTAGATTTCTTCGTTGTTGCTGTAGCGCTTGACGTTGATGCCCTTGGGTTCGAACACCTCGGTGGCGTAACGATCAGTGGTGGTCGCGCGCTGCACGCCGACGTTCTTGCCTTTGAGGCTGGCGTACTGATCATCGACCGTAGCGCCTTCCTTCATGACCAGACGCGAAGAAGTGAAATAGTACTTGTGGCTGAAATCCACCGACTTCTTGCGATCTTCGTTGATGGTCATCGACGACAGCGCCATGTCGATCTTCTTCACTTTCAGCGAAGGAATCAGCCCGTCGAACTCACCTTCGACCCACACGCACTTGACCTTCATCTGCGCACAAAGGGCATTGCCGATGTCGTAGTCGAAGCCGACGATTTCACCTTTGTCGGTTTTCGACGCGAATGGCGGATAGGCCGCTTCGATGCCGATGCGCAAGGTTTTCTCGGCGGCAAAGGTGCTGGTAAAAGCCAGCAAGCTGAAGGCAAGGCCGGTGATGAGGGGGAGTTTCTTCATGTTCGTTCTCTCGCGGGTTGTTGTTGGTTTGGCGAAGAAGAGCAGCTACAAGCGGCAAACTGATAGCTGCAAGACAGAAGCTTTTGTGTACTTGGAAATCCATACTGGACTCACAGGTACAAATCGTCAACCGGGTCGAGAGGGGAGGATTTTCGGTGTCGCTGATGACGCCTTCGCGAGCAGGCTCGCTCCCACAGGGAAACGCATTCCAATTGTGGGAGCGAGCCTGCTCGCGAAGACTGACCGGAGGGCGCTACAGGAATTACTTTTTCCAGCGATCAGCGGCGGCATGATCACTGTCGCGCCCTTCGACCCAACGCGGGCCGTCACTGGTGTTTTCTTTTTTCCAGAACGGCGCGCGGGTTTTCAGGTAGTCCATGACGAAGGCGCAGGCATCGAACGCGGCCTGGCGGTGGGCGCTGGCGGCGCCGACGAAGACGATCGGTTCGCCCGGCTCCAGCGCGCCGATGCGGTGCAGCACTTCCAGTTTCAACAGCGGCCAGCGCTGCTCGGCTTCGACAGTGATCTTGCCCAGAGCCTTTTCGGT
Organism: Pseudomonas sp. FP1762; assembly: GCF_030687105.1. Classification (NCBI taxonomy): domain Bacteria; kingdom Pseudomonadati; phylum Pseudomonadota; class Gammaproteobacteria; order Pseudomonadales; family Pseudomonadaceae; genus Pseudomonas; species Pseudomonas sp. FP1762. The sequence continues at coordinate 1,087,048 of NZ_CP117458.1, read as the reverse complement.
CATGCCCGGATAGTGTTCGAGGAACATCCCGGCCACGTCGAGCCCGTCGTTGAAGTCGCGCACATAACCGACAAAACTCACCACTGCGCCAACGCCGACATTGGCCGCGTGCATCGCATTGACTTCAGCGCCCGGATCAAACGGCTTGGCCTGCACGCGAATCGTCATGTTCAGCCTCCGGTGACGGTGGGAAAAAACGCCACTTCGTCGCCATCAACTACTGGCTCGTCGAGCTGGCAGAGGTCTTCGTTGCGTGCGCACATCAGGTTCTGCTCGCTCAGCACTTCGGCGCCATCACGTTGCGCCAACAGTGCGCGAACGTCATCGACGGTGGCGAAATCGCCTTCAACCGCAACCGAATCCACGCCCAGCGCTTCACGGTAGCGGGCAAAAAATTTCACGGTCAGTTTCATGGCTGCTCCGCCTGGAAGTGGCCGCTCTTGCCGCCGACTTTCTCCAGCAGACGCACGCTTTCGATGGTCATGCCCCGGTCGACGGCTTTGCACATGTCGTAAATGGTCAGGGCGGCGACGCTGGCGGCGGTCAGCGCTTCCATTTCGACGCCGGTCTGCCCGGACAACTTGCAGCGAGCGACGATGCGCACGCTGTCATCGCCTTCGGCGCTGAGTTCGACTTTGACGCCGGTGAGCATCAGCGGGTGGCACAGGGGAATCAGATCGCTGGTCTTCTTCGCCGCCTGAATTCCGGCAATGCGCGCCACGGCGAACACATCACCCTTGGGATGGCCGCCGCTGACGATCATCTGCAGGGTTTCAGGGAGCATGCGCACCAGCGCTTGAGCGGTCGCTTCACGGAACGTCACGGCTTTTTCAGTGACGTCGACCATGTTGGCGCGACCTTGGGAATCGAGATGAGTCAGCACGGGATTACTCCTGATCAGGAGCGTGGATTGTAAACCTGTGGGTCAGATATCCGCATCACTGATTATGAAATCACCGTTGCCCCCTGTGGGAGCGAGCCTGCTCGCGAAAGCGGATTCAGATTCACTATAGATGTCGACTGATACACCGCATTCGCGAGCAGGCTCGCTCCCACAGGAGATATGCATTTATCCATAAAAAAACCGGGCGGCTTTAAGGGCCACCCGGTTCTGGGTGAAAGGTTACAAATGCGATTCGGCGTATTCGGCCAGGATCGAGCGAGGCACCCCTTGCAGGGTGATGTGCACACCGTTGGGGAAATCCTTGAAGCGTTCGGTCAGGTAGGTCAGCCCGGAGCTGGTCGCGGACAGGTATGGGGTGTCGATCTGCGCCAGGTTGCCCAGGCACACCACTTTGGAACCGGCGCCGGCACGGGTGATGATGGTTTTCATCTGATGCGGCGTGAGGTTCTGGCATTCGTCGATCAGGATCAGGCTCTGCTGGAAGCTGCGACCACGAATATAGTTGAGCGATTTGAACTGCAACGGCACTTTGCTGAGGATGTAGTCGACGCTGCCATGGGTGTTTTCGTCATCCATGTGCAAGGCTTCGAGGTTGTCGGTGATGGCGCCCAGCCAAGGCTCCATTTTTTCCGCTTCGGTGCCGGGCAGGAAGCCGATTTCCTGGTCCAGACCCTGCACGCTGCGGGTGGCGATGATGCGGCGATAACGTTTGCTGACCATGGTCTGCTCGATCGCAGCGGCCAGCGCCAGAATGGTTTTACCGGAACCGGCGGCGCCAGACAGGTTGACCAGATGAATGTCCGGATCCAGCAACGCATACAGCGCCAGACTCTGATAGATGTCGCGCGGTTTCAGGCCCCACGCCTCCTGATGCAACAGCGGTTCCTGGTGCAGGTCGAGGATCAGCAGGCGGTCTTCCTGGATTTCCTTGATCCAGCCGACAAAGCCCTGTTCGTCGATGATGAACTCGTTGATGTGCACGGCCGGCAGGTTGTCGATCAGTTGTACCTGATGCCAGGTGCGGCCGTGGTCCTGACGGGTTTCGACCTTGCTCACGCGGTCCCAGAAGGAGCCGGTCATGTTGTGGTAGCCGTTGGGCAGCAGGGACACGTCATCGACCAATTGGTCGGTGCTGTAGTCCTCGGCGTCGATCCCACAGGCGCGCGCCTTGAGGCGCATGTTGATGTCTTTGGTGACCAGCACCACCGGTTTTTGCGGATCGCGGGTATGCAGATCAATCAGTTGGTTGATGATTTTGTTGTCGTTCAGATGCTCGGGCAGAATCAGGTTTGACTCGGCCTGCTTGCTCATCAGAATTGACAACAAGCCCTTCGGCCCGCCCTTGCCACGCTGGATCGGCACGCCCAGCTCAACGTCTTCAGGGGACGCATCGCCCAGGGTCTTGTCGATCAGGCGGATCGCCTGGCGGCATTCGGCGGCCACGCTGTGATGGCCGCTCTTGAGCTTGTCCAGCTCTTCCAGCACGGTCATCGGGATGGCGACGTGGTGTTCTTCGAAATTCAGCAGGGCATTTGGATCGTGAATCAATACGTTGGTATCGAGTACATACAGGATTGGCTGGTTGGAGGAAGGGCTGCGTCCGTGATCATCCATACTCGGTCACCTTTGTGGGAGCCATTCGACGCAATACCGTGACAGTGCTGCGCCTCGAGGTGACTGCCGAATTCATCCACGAAGGCCTGGATGAACTGCACACAATAGGAGTCTGGGAAGACGCCACCTGTGTTGCAGGTTTCGGCGGTCTGTCTTCGTAATACTCCAAAACCGATGAAATAAAAAAGCTCTTTGACGGTTTTTTTAAGTTTATTTTGCAGAGTGACGAAAAGCCCTTGGCGGACTCCCCGTACCCCGCTAAAGTCGGAAGTCCGCCTGCATCGAATTCCTCCTGAAAATCACCCCAAGTCCAATGTTTACGGGCTTTTTCTCATTTCTCAACGAAACGCGTCCTGACAGTCTTCCCAGCCGATGCCGCTCTGCGCAGTCTGGGTGATCAGCCACGGCAGGGACGTCTTCACCGCATCCTGTTTCATGTTGAAATTGATCACCCCGTGACGCCACAGCAGCATCAGGGTCAGCACCCGCTGCGCGCTCGCCGGGCCCTTGAGCTTGCCCGCGCCGTCCTGAGCATCGATGTCCCACAGCGCCACTTGCAGGCCCTGGCTATTGAAAAAACCTTGTGCGTCACTGCGGCGCTGGCCATCCGGCGGACGGAACAGCGGCACGTAGTTTTCCGGCAGTTTGTTCTTCACCAGATCGGCGCTGCGCCGCACCGAATCCTGCCAGTCCTGCCAATGGCTGTGAGAGCGGAACTCCCAGCCCTGCACGCCAACGCACTGCCGGGAGAAACTCGCCTGCAGGCTGCTGACCGAACGGCCAGCGAGTCGCGCCTGAATATCCTTGCCCAGTACAAAGAATGTCCCGCTCAGATTAGATTTTCGCAGGTATTCGGTCAGCCAGTCGGTGTTGTCCGGTTGCACGTTGGCGGCGCTGTCGAAGGTCAGCAGAAACAGCCGGTCGTGCATGTCGTCGCCGTTGCGCTCGTAGTCGCCGAAACGATCGAATTCGTTACTGGTTTGCGGTGACAGCGCGGCCTTGCGCATCAGCTCGTCGAGGTACTGCAAATGGAAGATCCGGCTCGGCTCGGCCCATTTGGTGTAATAGCTGTCGTCGCTGACGACGAACTTGGCCGCCTGCTCGCGCAGGGTCGGCAGGTCTTCGACGAGGAAGCAGAACGAGGCGTCCTGATCGCAGCTTTGCTGGGCGTGGTTGTAGTTGGCGAGCAAGCGCTGCCAGAGGCGCTGGCGCAGCTGATTGACCGCATCGATATTGACCGTGCGCAGGCCCAGGCGCTGGGCCAGTGCCGCCTCGTCGATGGACTCGGTGCCGAGCAGGCCGCGAGCGAACATGAGGATTTCCGCCCGCGACGCGACGTCGAACAGGGTCGGGTTGCTGAGCTGCTCCGGCCAGGTCGTGCGATCCAGCGTTGCCGCATCGCCGGGCGCCGCCATGGCGCCGAAGCTCAGCAGCCACGTGGTGAATAAAAGAACAATGCGCAAAGGGATGTCTCCATAACAAAACCCGCGCGGCACTATAGCTGATCCTGTCCTATTCCCCTCAGCCATGGATGATCGTTCCCACGCTCTGCGTGGTAACGCCTCCCCGGACGCTCCGCGTCCGACGACTGTGACGCAGAGCGTCACGGGCTGCATTCCCACGCGGAGCGTGGGAACGATCATGTGAATCCGCTTTCGCGAGCAGGCTCGCTCCCACAAGGGGTTTGAGTTAAGCCGTCGATCACCTATGGGCTTGATAGCTGGAGTCAACAAGGACAACCCCCTAGAATCGCCCCCACGATTAAAGGAGACGACTTCATGCTGATGGTGATTTCCCCCGCCAAGACCCTCGACTACGAAACACCGCCGGCGACCCAGCGCTTTACCCAGCCGCAGTACCTCGACCATTCCCAGGAATTGATCCAGCAGTTGCGCGAGCTGAGTCCGGCGCAGATCAGCGAGTTGATGCACGTGTCCGACAAGATCGGTGGCCTCAACGCCGCGCGTTTCGGCAGCTGGACACCCGCCTTCACCCCGGAAAACGCCAAGCAGGCCCTGCTCGCCTTCAAGGGTGACGTGTATACCGGCCTCGACGCTCAGTCCTTCAGCGAGGCGCAATTCGATTACGCGCAAAAGCATTTGCGCATGCTCTCCGGCCTTTATGGCCTGCTGCGGCCGCTGGACCTGATGCAACCCTATCGCCTGGAAATGGGCACCAAACTGGCCAACGGCCGTGGCAAGGATCTGTATGCGTTCTGGGGTACGCGCATCAGCGAGTGGCTGAATGAAGCGCTGGCCGATCAGGGCGATGACGTACTGCTCAACCTTGCATCCAACGAATACTTTTCTGCGGTCAAGCGCAGCGCGTTGAAGGCGCGGATCATCAATACCGAGTTCAAGGATCAGAAGAACGGCCAGTACAAGATCATCAGTTTCTACGCGAAGAAAGCGCGCGGCCTGATGAGCCGTTTTGTGATCCAGGAACGCATCAACGACCCGGCTCAGCTCAAGCAATTCGATGTACAGGGTTATCGCTACAGCGCCGAACAATCGAAACCTGACAATCTGGTGTTTTTGCGCGACCACGCCCCGGAATAAAGCATGCCCTTTGCACGACTCTTTTTCTCCAGAGTCGTGCAGTCCGCCCGAAGTCAAAATTCCCCCGCTGCATATCGCCAAATTCATGACGCCAATAAAACCACGCACTCTTTTCTAATTTTAGTTTCACTCGACACTGAAGTTTTTTTTCAGTAGTGGCACTTAAATTTTTTACCCGTAGTGGCACAAAACTATCGACCCCGGTTTCGCCCCGATAACTAAAGGGCGAAATCGTTAGTGCTATCAGTTTGCACCCAGTGCCATCTTCATCAATATTTCAAAAAATTTCGGCTGGCACGATGAGCGGGCTGGAACTATGTCCAAATGCGTTGCTCATACCACCGGTAACGATTCTCGCCGAGTTTGTACGAGATAACTTACGCAGAGCTGATAGCCATGTAACCAAGTTGTCACAGCAACTTGCCTGAGTGACTAACTAGTCTCAAAACAATCGAAGGACAGGAGATAAGCACCATTAATATCCCCTACAAAGGCCAAGGCCGCGCCCCTATAAACGTGCTCGCCTGAGCACCTAACTGCTTGATTTACCGGCCCCCTACCGGACGTCGAGCAGGCTACACGACTGCACTAGAGTCTTCCCGCACGGAAGATCGGCTGCATAACAGGGCAAGTCATAACAACAAGGCCTAGTTGCGCACATCTTGAGTGCACTTATTAGACACTCGGAACTTTGTATGCCTGCACACGGCATTGTGGCGCCTGTAAGCCGCACTTCCGAGTGCACTAGTGACCGCTGAACACCATTAACTCCGGCCTTCTAAGGCCTGATATATACAGAGGTAATTGCGATGCGCATCAGCATATTTGGTTTGGGTTACGTTGGCGCAGTATGTGCCGGTTGCCTGTCTGCACGGGGCCATGACGTAGTTGGCGTCGATGTTGCCAAAGACAAGATCGACATGATTAACGCCGGCAAATCGCCGATTGTAGAACCAGGCCTGGGCGAACTGCTGCAGCAGGGTATCCAGACCGGCCGTCTGCGCGGCACGACCAACTTCGCCGAGGCGATTCGTGATACCGACCTGTCGATGATCTGCGTCGGCACGCCAAGCAAAAAGAACGGCGACCTGGAACTGAACTACATCGAGGCCGTGTGCCGCGAGATCGGTTTTGTCCTGCGTGAAAAAACCACCCGCCACACCATCGTCGTGCGCAGCACCGTGTTGCCAGGCACCGTGGCCAACGTGGTCATCCCGATTCTGGAAGACTGCTCGGGCAAGAAAGCCGGCGTCGATTTCGGCGTTGCGGTCAACCCGGAATTCCTCCGCGAATCCACCGCCATCGCTGACTACGATCAGCCACCGATGACCGTTATCGGCGAGTTCGATACCGCCTCGGGCGACGTTCTGCAATCGCTGTACGAAGAACTCGACGCCCCGATCATCCGCAAGGACATCGCCGTTGCCGAGATGATCAAGTACACCTGCAACGTCTGGCACGCGACCAAAGTGACCTTCGCCAACGAGATCGGCAACATCGCCAAAGCCGTCGGCGTCGATGGTCGTGAAGTGATGGAAGTGGTCTGCCAGGACAAGACCCTGAACCTGTCCCAGTACTACATGCGTCCGGGCTTCGCCTTCGGCGGCTCGTGCTTGCCGAAAGACGTACGTGCACTGACCTACCGCGCCGGTTCCCTGGACGTCGAAGCACCGCTGCTCAACTCGCTGATGCGCAGTAACGAATCGCAAGTGCAGAACGCTTTCGACATCGTTGAAAGCCATGAAAAACGCAAAGTCGCCCTGCTCGGTCTGAGCTTCAAGGCCGGCACCGACGACCTGCGCGAAAGCCCTCTGGTCGAACTGGCGGAAATGCTGATCGGCAAGGGTTACGACCTGAGCATCTACGACAGCAACGTCGAATACGCCCGTGTCCACGGTGCGAACAAGGACTACATCGAATCGAAGATTCCGCACGTATCGTCCCTGCTCAACTCCGACTTCGACTCGGTGATCGATAACTCCGACGTGATCATCCTCGGCAACCGCGACGAGAAATTCCGTTCGCTGGCCCAGGAAGCGCCGCAGGGCAAGCAAGTCATCGACCTGGTGGGCTTCATGTCCAAGGCCACCAGCGCCGGTAGCCGCACCGAAGGCATTTGCTGGTAAGGCAAGCCTCAAGCTTCAAGCCGCAAGCAAAAGCAACACGCTTGCGGCTTGAAGCCTCCATCACCTTCGGATGACGGTTATGACCAAGCTCAAACATTTTTTTCTGCAATCAGCCGGCTGGCTTTTTTATCTCAGTCTGCTGATGGGCCTGGCCTTGATGCTGCCCACGTCCACATTCGACTCCGAGTCGAAGGACTTCATTTTCCTGATTGGCGCCGTGGGTATCTGGCGCTACTCGATGGGTGCAACGCACTTTGTGCGCGGCATGATTTTTCTCTACATCGTTTACCCGCACCTGCGTCGCAAAGTACGCAAGCTGGGTAAAGCGGCCGATCCGTCGCATGTGTTTCTGATGGTCACCAGCTTTCGTATTGACGCGCTGACAACCGCGCAGGTCTACAGCTCGGTGATCCGCGAAGCCATCGACTGCGAACTGCCGACCACCATTGTCTGCTCGATCGTGGAAATGTCCGACGAGCTGCTGGTCAAGGCACTGTGGGCACGGATGAATCCGCCGGAGCGGGTCAAGCTCGACTTCGTGCGCATTCCCGGCACCGGCAAGCGCGATGGTCTGGCCTTCGGTTTCCGTGCGATCTCCCGTCACCTGCCGGACGACCGTGCCGTGGTGGCCGTGATCGACGGCGACACCGTGCTCGGCGAAGGCGTCGTGCGCAAGACCGTGCCGTGGTTCCAGCTGTTCGGCAATGTCGGCGGCCTGACCACCAACGAGTTCTGCGAAGTGCGCGGCGGTTACATCATGAGCGAATGGCACAAGCTGCGTTTCGCCCAGCGCCACATCAACATGTGCTCGATGGCCCTGTCCAAGCGCGTACTGACCATGACCGGTCGGATGTCGGTGTTCAAAGCCTCCGTGGTGACCAATCCGGAATTCATCGCCGACGTTGAAAGCGACTCGCTGCAACACTGGCGTCTGGGCCGTTTCAAGTTCCTGACCGGTGACGACAAGTCGAGCTGGTTCAGCCTGATGCGCCTGGGTTACGACACCTTCTACGTGCCGGATGCCGCGATCAACACCGTTGAACATCCGCCGGAAAAGAGCTTCATCAAGGCCAGCCGCAAGCTGATGTTCCGCTGGTACGGCAACAACCTGCGCCAGAACTCGCGTGCACTGGGTCTGGGTATCCGCCGCCTCGGCGCGTTCACCTCGGTGGTGCTGTTCGACCAGCGCGTGTCGATGTGGACTTCGCTGCTCGGCCTGACCGTCGCACTGATCGCCAGCTTCAAGTACGGCACCGCGTTCATCCTCGTGTACCTGCTGTGGATCGGTATCACCCGCCTGATCCTGACGCTGTTGCTGTCGTGTTCCGGTCACCGCATCGGCCCTGCTTACCCGGCGATTCTGTATTACAACCAGATCGTTGGCGCCCTGGTGAAGATCTACGTGTTCTTCCGCCTCGACCAACAATCCTGGACTCGCCAGCCCACATCCCTGACCCGTGATCTCGCCAGCTTTCAACGTTGGTTCAACACCTGGTCGTCTCGGACCATGACCTTCTCCGCCGGCAGCATTTTTGTCGCCGTGCTGCTGATGATGGTCTGACCCGCTCCTATTGAATTAACAAGGAAATCGCCCCTATGAATACCGCCGTCAACGTCAACGTAGTGCATGAATCCGAAGCCCAGCGCCAGCACGCTCGCGTGAAAATCCCGGCCAAACTGCGTTTCTTCGGCCCTGACCGGACTCCGCTCGAAGCGCGGGTCCTCGATCTGTCGGCTGGCGGTCTGGCGTTCAACGCCGGGCAGATGCCGCTGACCATCGGCGAGGTGTACAAGGCGCGTCTGCAATTTGTCATCGACAACCTCGGCCTGGCCATGGACGTTGAACTGCAGGTGCGTTCCTTTGACCGCGCCACCGGCCGCGCCGGCTGCCAGTTCCAGAACCTCGAGCCGCAGGACATTTCCACCCTGCGCCACCTGATCACTTCGCACCTGGCCGGCGACATCGTCAGCATCGGCGAAGTGCTGGCGACCCTGCAGCGCGACAACTTCACCAAGGCGCGCAAGAACAAGACCAACGACACCGGCATGACCCCGTTCGGCCGCCTGAAAGCCGTGACCTTCAGCGCCGGTATTTTCGCTGTTGGTCTGGTCGCTGCCGGTTTCATCTTCAAGTCGGTGTACGGCATGTACTTCGTCAGCCACGCGCAGGCCGGTCTGGTCAGCGTGCCGGGGATGAACATCACCATGCCGCGTGACGGCACCGTACAGAGCCTGGTCAAGTCCGACGGCGTTGCCGCCAAAGGCGCACCGCTGGCGACCTTCAGCACCAGCATGCTCGACGTGCTCAAGGGCCATCTGGCCGAAGACCAACTGGCCCCGGCCAAGGTTGAAGAACTGTTCGGCAAGCAAATGACCGGCACCCTGACTTCGCCGTGCGACTGCACCGTGGCCCAGCAACTGGTGGCTGACGGGCAGTACGCGAGCAAGGGCGACGTGATCTTCCAGTTGGTGCCGCGCAACACCCAGGCCAATGTTGAAGCACGCTTCTCCTATCGCCAGTTCGGCGACGTGCGCCCGGGCACCCCGGTGAGCTTCCAGATCGCCGGCGAAGACAAGACCCGCACCGGCAAGATCGTCAGCAGCACGAGCCTGAAGAGCGCCGACCTGTCCTCCGACATCCGCGTGCAGATCCAGCCAGACGAGCCGCTCGACAGCAGCCTCGCCGGCCGCCCGGTTGAAGTGAACAGCGACCGTGGCCCGAACCTGAACTGGCTGATCGACAAAGCCATGGCTGCCGGTCTTTAAGTCGAGGACATGCCTGTGACTACGCATAACTTGAACACACCGCCGACCCTGTGGGAGCGAGCCTGCTCGCGAAAGGGCCAGCGCGGTTTGTCTGAAGTACCGAGTCGACTGCTTCGCGAGCAGGCTCGCTCCCACATGGGATTGATGGTGTGCTCGCTGGCACTGGCAGTTTCTCTGGCCGGTTGCGCCGGGCTGCCCGATCAGCGTCTGGCCAACGAAGCGCTCAAGCGTGGCGACACCGCCACCGCTGCGCAGAATTACCAGCAACTGGCCGATCTGGGTTACAGCGAGGCGCAAGTCGGCCTGGCCGATATCCAGGTCGACAGCCGTGACCCGGCGCAGATGAAACAGGCCGAGGCGACTTACCGCGCAGCGGCCAGCGTGTCGCCGCGTGCCCAGGCACGTCTCGGTCGTTTGCTGGTGGCCAAGCCGGGCTCCACCGAAGCCGAGCACCACGAAGCCGAAACCCTGCTGAAAAAAGCCGCCGCCAATGGCGAAGGCAACACGTTGATCCCGCTGGCGATGCTGTATCTGCAATACCCGCACAGCTTCCCCAACATCAACGCGCAGCAGCAGATCGATCAGTGGCGCAAGTCGGGCTACCCGGAAGCGGGCCTGGCGCAGGTGCTGCTGTATCGCACCCAGGGCACTTACGACCAGCATCTGGATGACGTGGAAAAGATCTGCAAGGCCGCGCTCAATACCACCGACATTTGCTACGTGGAACTGGCTACCGTTTACCAGAAACGCGGCCAGCCGGAACAACAAGCCGAGCTGATCAAGCAGATGCAGGCCGGTTACAGCCGTGGCACCGTCACCGCGCAGCGTGTCGACTCCGTAGCCCGCGTGCTGGCCGATTCGACCCTGGGCAAGACTGACGAAAAAACCGCGCAGGCGCTGCTCGAGCCGATCGCTCCGGGCTACCCGGCATCGTGGGTCACCCTCGCCCAACTGCTTTACGACTTCCCCGAACTGGGCGACGTCGACCAGATGATGAAGTACCTGGACAACGGTCGCGCTGCCGACCAGCCGCGCGCCGAACTGCTGCTGGGCAAGGTCTACTACGAAGGCAAAATGGTCCCGGCCGACGCGAAAGTCGCCGAGGAACACTTCCAGAAAGCCGTTGGCCGCGAAGTGGCCGCCGACTACTACCTCGGCCAGATCTACCGTCGTGGCTACCTGGGCAAGGTCTATCCGCAGAAGGCTCTCGACCACCTGCTGACCGCTGCGCGCAACGGCCAGAACAGTGCCGACTTCGCCATCGCCCAGCTGTTCTCCCAAGGCAAGGGCACCAAGCCCGACCCGCTGAACGCTTACGTGTTCAGCCAACTGGCCAAGGCCCAGAACACCCCGCAAGCCGATGAACTGGCAGCGACCCTCGAGGCGCAATTGCCGCCCGAGCGCCTGCCCGAAGCCCGCCGCCTGTTGCAACAGGAACAGGTCAGCCGTGGCGCCCTGAACTCGAACACGCTGCAACTGCACGCCCTGCAAGAAGAAGACGGCGAGGAAAAACTATGAAGCTGAACCCATTCGTGAAGGCCGGTATTGGCCTCACCTTCGCGCTGATCTGGTCTTGCCCGACACTGGCTGCGATGACTGAAACCAAGAACTTCGGTCTGGAAGTGAAACTCACCGGCCAGTCCGAAGACGACCGTGACCTCGGCACTGCCGGCGGCGGTGACGTCAATGGCGTGGGCCTCGACCTGCGTCCGTGGATCTACGGCGAAAGCGGCGCGTGGAGCGCCTACGCGATGGGTCAGGCGGTGACCTCGACCGACATCATCGAGACCGACACCCTGCAACAATCCGACGGTGAACAAGCCACCGACAACAGTGATCGCAAAACCAAGAAGAACTACCTGGCAATGCGCGAGTTCTGGGTCGGCTACAGCGGCCTCACCCCGTACCCGGGCGAGATGCTCAAGTTCGGTCGCCAGCGTCTGCGCAATGACGACGGCCAATGGCGTGACACCAACATCGAAGCGCTGAACTGGACCTTCGACACCACCCTGCTGCGGGCCAATGCCGGTGTTGCCGAGCGTTTCAGCGAATACCGCACCGACTTGAAAGAGCTGGCGCCGAAAGACAAGGATCGCCTGCACGCCTACGCTGACGCTGTTTACCAGTGGACACCGGGCCAGTGGGTCGGCATTCGCGGCCACCACACTCACGATGACGGCAAACTCGATTACGCCGAGCCGGGCGTCCCGCGCGACTCGCTGGACAAGACCGAGAACGGCGACATCAGCTGGATCGGCCTGACCGCTGACAGCGACGCCTACAACTGGCGCAACACCAACACCGTCAACTACTGGGGCAGCATCACCGGCATGAGCGGCGACCGCGACACGGTCAATGCGCTGAACGCCGACGGCACGCGCCCGACACAAGCCAAGCGCAGCGATGACATCAGCGGCTGGGCAGCCGATGTCGGCGTGCGTCTGCGCCTCGATCCGCAGTGGCAAGTCGGCGGTGCATACGCCCGCGCCAGTGCCGATTACGAACAGAACGGTCTGGAGAGCAACCGCTCCAACTACACCGGTACCCGCTCGCGGGTGCACCGTTTCGGCGAAGCGTTCCGTGGCGAAATGAACAACATGCAGACCGCCACCCTGTTCGGTTCGTGGATGGTCAACGACGAGTACGACGCCAGCCTGATCTACCACAAGTTCTGGCGTGTCGACGGCAACAAGCCGGTCGGCAGCAACGGCATCAATGCGGTGGAAAACAACACCGACGACGTCACCGGCGCGATCCTCTCCAGCACATCCTTGCCGCTTGAAGATGGCAACAAGGACCTCGGTCAGGAAATGGACCTGGTCGTCACCAAGTACTTCAAGCAAGGCCTGTTGCCGGCGGCGTTGAGCCAGTCGATCGACGAGCCTTCGGCACTGGTGCGTTTCCGTGGCGGTGTGTTCAAACCGGGCGACGCCTATGGCAGCCAGGTTGATTCCTACATGCACCGCGCATTCATTGACGTGATCTGGCGCTTCTGATGCAAACCGCCAAGGGAGTGCCCGACATGATCAGCACCAGAACAGGCTCACTCAGCCTGCTGGCCGGCGCGATGCTGCTGGCCAGCGCCGGCGCCTTCGCCAATGTTGAACCGGCGAAACCTGCGACCGTGGCCAAGGAACTGCAACAGGCCAAGACCTACACCGTCAGCAGCGCGCCGACCGACGCACTGAAACTGGCCAAGCCGACACTGCCCGACCTGTCCGGCTTCACCGCCGAAGCCGCTGCCGCGAAGATCGTGCGCAGCAAACCGGGCAAGATCAGTGTGCGCCGGATGATGCAGGAAAACGCCCTGAAGGACTTCATCGGCGGCGATAACAAGATGGCCGAATGGGTCGTGCGTCAGCACGGCATTCCGCAGGCGATCTTCATCGACGACGGCTACATGAACCTCAAGGATCTGGCGAAAAAACTGCCCAAGCAGTATTTCAGCGAGACGTCCCCGGGCGTGTACCTGGCCAAATTGCCGATCGTGGTCGGCGAGAAAGGCATCCTCGAAATCGATGGTCAGACCCAGGAACTGCGCCTGTCCCAAGAGGCCGGTTCGTTCCTGGTCAATGACGGCAAACTGTTCGTGCGTGACACCAAAGTCACCGGCTGGCGCGAGAAGGACAACGGCCCGGCAACCTTCCGTTCGCCGAAGGAATTCCGTCCGTTCCTGCTCGCCTGGGGCGGCACCGAGACCTACATCGTCAACAGCAAGATGGCCAGTTTCGGTTACGCCAACAGTAAGTCGTACGGGGTGAGTATTTCCCAGTACACGCCGAACATGGCCAAGGTCCTCAAGCGCCCGGAACCGACCGGCTGGATCGTCGGCTCCGAGTTCTCGGACATGTGGTACGGCTTCTACTGCTACGAAACCAGCGACTTTGTGGTCAAGGGCAACACCTACAAAGACAACATCGTCTACGGCATCGACCCGCATGACCGCTCGCACCGTCTGATCATTGCCGAGAACACCGTTCACGGCACGAAGAAGAAGCACGGGATCATCATTTCCCGTGAGGTCAACGACAGCTTCATCTTCAACAACAAGAGTTTCGACAACAAATTGTCGGGCCTGGTGATCGACCGTAACAGCGTCAACAACATCATTGCCTACAACGAGATCTACAAGAACCACACCGACGGCATCACGCTCTACGAGTCCGCCGACAACCTGCTGTGGGGCAACAAGGTCATCAGCAATACCCGTCACGGCATTCGTATTCGTAACAGCGTGAACATCCGCCTCTACGAAAACGTCGCCATGACCAACGGCCTGACCGGTATCTACGGCCACATCAAGGACCTGACCGACACCGACCGTGACATCAAGCTCGACCCGTTCGACGCGCAGGTCTCGCTGATCGTCGTCGGCGGCGAGCTGGCGGCCAATGGCAGCGGCCCGCTGTCGATCGACTCGCCGCTGAGTGTCGAGCTGTATCGCGTGTCGATGCTGGCGCCGACCAAGTCCAGCGGGATCAGCTTCAACGGCATTCTCGGCGAGCGCCAGGATGAAATTCTCGATCTGTTGGTGCGCCAGCAGAAAGCCGTGCTGATCGACCCTGTCGAACGCCAGACCGAATTGCAGGACTGAGGATAATTTTTATGCACCCACACATGATCAAACTGCTCAGCCTCTCGGCCCTGACTCTCGGCATTCTCGCTGCCGGCAACGCCCGCGCCGACGCTGACGGCGCAAGCGTCACGCCACCGAAGTTCACCGCCGAGCCGTGCTGCAACCTGTGCCCGGCTGCCCATGACGCGAAGAACTACACCACGCGTTATCAGCAGAACTTCACCACGCTGGTACAGGCTCAGGGCGACTGGCTGTTCCGTACCCAGGAAGACCTGCGTACCGAGTTCAACACCACGCCGGCCGGCTACAAGCGCCTGCAACAGTTGCACGATGCGTTCAAGAGCAAAGGCGTGGAGCTGGTGATCGTTTACCAGCCGACCCGTGGCCTGGTGAACCGCAACAAGCTCAACCCGCAGGAAAAAGCCGCGTTCGATTACGAGAAAGCACTGGGCAACTACAAGACCATGCTCGGCCGTTTCGCCAAGATGGGCTACGTGGTGCCTGACCTGTCGCCACTGACCAACGAATCGCTGCCGGACACCCTGCCCGCCCACGATTTCTACTTCCGTGGCGACCAGCACTGGACACCTTACGGTGCCCAGCGCACGGCAAAAATCGTCGCCGAAAAGGTCAAGCAGATCCCGGCCTTCGCCGACATTCCCAAGCGTGAATTCGAGACCAAGCGCTCCGGGCGCATGGGCAAGACCGGCACTCTGCACAACATGGCCGGGCAACTGTGCGGCACCAGCTATGCGATCCAGTACATGGACCAGTTCACCACCGAGCCGAAAGGCGAGGCAGGCGACGGCGATCTGTTCGGCGATTCCGGCAATCCGCAGATCACCCTGGTCGGTACGTCGCACAGCGGCAAGAACTACAACTTCGCCGGTTTCCTCGAAGAAGCCATCGGCGCCGACATCCTCAACGTGGCCTTCCCCGGCGGCGGTTTCGAAGGTTCGATGCTGCAGTACCTGGGCAGCGAAGAATTCCAGAAGACCCCGCCGAAGATTCTCATCTGGGAATTCTCGCCTCTGTATCGCCTCGACCAGGAAACCATCTATCGCCAGATGATGGCGCTGCTCGACAACGGTTGCGAAGGCAAGGACGCGCAGATGTCCGCCAGCGCCACGCTGAAACCGGGCAGCAAGCAAGAACTGCTGGTCAACAGCAAGAACCTGAACCTGCAGAACGCCAACCATCAGGTCGATATCCGCTTCGCCGACACCTCGGTGAAAACCCTGCAAGCCACCCTCTGGTACATGAACGGTCGCCACGAGGACATCAAGATCGAGAAACCGGAAACCTCCGACACCGACGGTCGTTTCGCCTTTGAGCTGCGCACGGACGAAGACTGGGCCTCGCAAAACCTGCTGGCAGTCGAAGTCCAGGGTCCTGAAGCCGGACCTGGCGCCGCGCCACAAAAAGTCGAAGCGAAAATCTGCAAACGCAACGTATTCCCGGGCGTCGGTCAACAGACCGCGCAGCTCGGGCAATGAGGTCTGCTATGCGAAATCCGAAACTGAAAAATCTGTTGGCACCGACACTCCTGAGCCTGGCGATGTTCGCCGGGGCAACTCAGGCCGCCGCGCCATTGCGTCCACCGCAGGGCTACTTCGCCCCGGTGGATAAATTCAAGACCGGCGACAAGAGCGACGGCTGCGACGCGATGCCGGCGCCATACACCGGTCCGCTGCAATTTCGCAGCAAATACGAAGGTTCGGACAAGGCCCGCGCGACGCTGAATGTGCAGTCGGAAAAAGCCTTTCGCGACACAACCAAAGACATCACCACGCTGGAGCGCGGCACCGCCAAGCGCGTCATGCAGTTCATGCGCGACGGTCGCCCGGAGCAGCTCGAATGCACGCTCAACTGGCTGACCGCATGGGCCAAGGCTGACGCGTTGATGTCCAAAGACTTCAACCACACCGGCAAGTCGATGCGCAAATGGGCACTGGGCAGCATGGCCTCGTCGTACATTCGCCTGAAGTTTTCCGACTCGCATCCGCTGGCCCAGCATCAGCAGGAAGCGCAGCTGATCGAAGCCTGGTTCAGCAAAATGGCCGATCAGGTGGTCAGCGACTGGGACAACCTGCCGCTGGAAAAAACCAACAACCACTCGTACTGGGCCGCCTGGTCGGTGATGGCCACCGCCGTCGCCACCAACCGCCGCGACCTGTTCGACTGGGCGGTGAAGGAATACAAGGTTGGCGTCAACCAGGTCGACGCCGACGGCTTCCTGCCCAACGAACTCAAGCGCCAGCAACGCGCCCTCGCCTATCACAATTACGCCCTGCCGCCGCTGGCAATGATCGCCAGTTTCGCCCAGGTCAATGGTGTGGATCTGCGTCAGGAAAACAATGGCGCACTGAAGCGTCTCGGTGACCGTGTGTTGGCCGGCGTGAAGGACCCTGACGAGTTCGAAGAAAAGAACGGCAAAAAGCAGGACATGACCGACCTGAAAGAGGACATGAAATTCGCCTGGCTCGAACCGTTCTGCACGCTCTACACCTGTGCGCCGGATGTGATCGAGAAGAAGCGCGACATGCAACCGTTCAAGACCTTCCGCCTTGGCGGCGACCTGACCAAGGTCTACGACCCGTCGCATGAAAAGGGCTAAAAGCCCCTCACCCTAACCCTCTCCCGGAGGGAGAGGGGACTGACCGAGGTGGCTGTGCGAGTTACGCCGAAATGAAATACCGAGTCGATCTCCATTTTTGAAAACCATGGAGATCAGGCTCCCTCTCCCTCGGGGAGAGGGCGGGGGGTGAGGGGCGCGGTCTGACGGCCAGCTCCGCCCTCAAGCGAACACTGTGTCACCCCTCCACTATCACGGGGGGTTTGGGGGGGCTTTGGCCCTTGACTGTTGGTTCAAACATGGAGAGATCGGGATGGTATTTTCATCCAACGTGTTCCTGTTTCTGTTCTTGCCGATCTTTCTCGGCTTGTACTACCTGAGCGGGCAACGCTATCGCAACCTGCTGCTGCTGATCGCCAGCTACGTGTTCTACGCCTGGTGGCGGGTGGACTTCCTCGCGCTGTTCGCAGCGGTCACGCTGTGGAACTACTGGATCGGCCTGAAAGTCGGTGCCGCTGGCGTCAGAACCAAACCGGCGCAGCGCTGGCTGCTGCTCGGCGTGGCCGTCGACCTGTGCATCCTCGGCTACTTCAAGTACGCCAACTTCGGTGTCGACAGCATCAACGAAATCATGACTTCGTTCGGTCTCGAGCCGTTCATCCTGACCCACGTGCTGCTGCCGATCGGTATTTCGTTCTACATCTTCGAATCGATCAGCTACATCATCGACGTGTACCGTGGCGACACTCCGGCGACGCGCAACCTGATCGACTTCGCAGCATTCGTGGCGATCTTCCCGCACTTGATTGCCGGCCCGGTTCTGCGTTTCCGCGACCTCGCCGATCAGTTCAACAACCGCACGCATACCCTCGACAAGTTTTCCGAAGGCTGCACGCGGTTCATGCAGGGTTTCATCAAGAAAGTCTTTATTGCCGACACCCTCGCCGTGGTCGCCGACCATTGCTTCGCCTTGCAAAATCCGACCACGGGTGATGCTTGGCTCGGTGCGCTGGCGTACACCGCGCAGCTGTATTTCGATTTCTCCGGTTACAGCGACATGGCCATCGGTCTGGGCTTGATGATGGGTTTCCGCTTCATGGAAAACTTCAAGCAGCCGTATATCAGCCAGTCGATCACCGAGTTCTGGCGCCGCTGGCACATCAGCCTCTCCACCTGGCTGCGTGACTATCTGTACATCACCCTCGGCGGTAACCGTAAAGGCACGCTGATGACCTATCGCAACCTGTTCCTGACCATGCTTCTGGGTGGTCTGTGGCACGGCGCGAATATCACTTACATCATCTGGGGCGCCTGGCACGGCATGTGGCTGGCGATCGAAAAAATGCTCGGCCTGAACACTTCGCCGCGCAGCCTCAACCCGATCCGCTGGGCACTGACCTTCCTGCTGGTGGTGATGGGCTGGGTGATCTTCCGTGCCGAGAATCTGCACGTTGCCGGTCGCATGTACGGTGCAATGTTCAGCTTCGGCGACTGGTCGCTGTCGGAACTCAATCAGGCCAGCCTCACCGGTCTGCAAGTAGCGACTCTGGTGGTGGCTTACGTAACCCTGGCGTTCTTCGGCCTGCGTGATCTGTACACCAATCAGCCGCCAGCCAAGACCAAACCGGAAGTCAACGTCGAGGCCAATGGCCCTGCCACGGCGACGCCGGGAATGATCAAGGCAGCGCCTGGGGAAAATCCGGCGAGCATCCACGAACCTGGCTACACCGTCGGCGTCGAAGCCCAGGTGCAACCGGCTTACTGGACCGCTGACTGGTCGCGCTATGTGATGCGCGGGCTGATCCTGCTGCTGTTCATCGCCTCGATTCTCAAACTCTCGGCGCAAAGCTTCTCGCCGTTCCTTTACTTCCAGTTCTGAGGGATCTGACATGACCCGCTCATTACGCATCTTCTACATCGCCCTGTTCCTGGTGACGCTGTTGGTCCTCGGTCTGTGGTCGGTTCGCAGCTTCTTCGGCTTCAGCACCAACGCCGATGCGACGGTGCTCAACGGCCGCTGGACGAAGGCGGTGGAAACCCACTACGACGATGAATTCCCGATCAAGCGCCTGGGCACCAACCTCTGGGCCGCGCTGGATTTCAAACTGTTCAACGAAGGTCGTCCGGGCGTCGTGCTCGGCCGCGACCAGTGGTTGTACAGCGATGAGGAATTCAACCCGATCGTCAACGAACAGCAGAACCTGCAAGGCAACTACGCGCTGGTCGAAGGCGTGCGCCAGACCCTGAAAGAGAAAGGCGTGAAACTGGTGATGGCGATCGTGCCGGCCAAGGTGCGTCTGTACCCGGAGCATCTGGGTGAAGTGAAGCCTTCGAGCATTCACCAGAATCTGTACCAGGATTTCCACGCCCGTGTCGCGGCCGACAAGATCCTCGCCCCTGACCTGCTCGGCCCGCTGCAACAGGCCAAGCAGAACGGTGAGCAAGTGTTCCTGCGCACCGACACCCACTGGACGCCGGAAGGCGCCGAGATCGCAGCCAATACGCTGGCGAAAACCATTGCCGAGAAATTCCCGCTGAGCGGCGAGCCACAGCGCTTCGTCACCACGCCAGCGGAGAAGGTCACGCACAAGGGCGATCTGCGTCTGTTCCTGCCACTCGATCCGCTGTTCGAAAACATGATGCCGGCGCCTGAGCCACTGCTCAAACGCAACACCGTTGCCGCCGAACAGCCTGCCGGTGACGACGCCCTGTTCGCCAACAGCGAAGTACCGGTCGCGCTGATCGGCACCAGCTACAGCGCCAACCCCAACTGGAACTTCGTCGGTGCGCTCAAACAAGCGCTGCACAGCGACGTCGTCAACTACGCCGAAGACGGCCATGGCCCGATTCTGCCGATGCTCAGCTACCTGAAAAGCGATGACTTCAAGAACAGCCCGCCACAAGTGCTGATCTGGGAGTTTCCTGAACGATATCTGCCTGTGAACAACGAAATCGGCGACGCCGACCCGCAGTGGGTCGCAGAGCTCAAACAAGCCGGCGCCCGCCAACAAAACGTAGCCATCAACACTAAATCCGAGACGCCCGATCGGGCGCAAAACTGAAAGAGAGGTACACCATGACTTTCACTACTACTCCTCGTCGTCTCGCTAAAAGCTTCGCACTGGTTGCTGGCCTCAGCGTACTTTCCGTCCCAGCCTTCGCCGGCGGCGACGCCGCGCTGTACGGCCCGACCGCACCGAAAGGCTCGACCTTCGTGCGTGTCTACAACGCCAGCAACGCTGAAGTCAGCGCGACTGTCGGCAGCACCAACCTGAGCGATATCGCGCCACTGGCCAGCAGCGACTTCAGCTTCATGCCGGGCGGCGATTACAGCGCCAAGGTCGGTAGCCAGACCCTGCCGGTCAAACTCGCCGGTGACCACTACTACACCCTGGTCAACAACGCTTCCGGCGCGCCACAACTGATCGAAGAGCCGCCATTCAAGAACAAGCAGAAATCCCTGGTGCGTGTACAGAACCTCAGCGACAAATCGCTGACCCTGAAAACCGCCGACGGCAAGACCGAAGTGGTGCCGAACGTGGCAGCCAAGGGCCGTGGCGAACGTGAAATCAACCCGGTGAAAGTCAGCCTGGCGCTGTACGAAGGCGACAAGAAAGTCGGCGACGTGAAACCGGTCGCCCTGGAGCGTGGTGAGGCAGCCGTGCTGTACGTCACCGGCAACGGCAGCAACCTGTCGCCAGTCTGGGTGAAACGCCCGGTGTCGACTCGCTAACCAATTTCCCGCAGAGACGCTGATCCCTGTAGGAGCTGTCGAGTGAAACGAGGCTGCGATCTTTTGATTTTGAAGATCAAGATCAACAGATCGCAGCCTTCGGCAGCTCCTACAAGGGATGCGGCGTCTTCGGACACGAGACAAAAACAAGAGTGAAACGACACAACGTTCGTTGCTCTAACCAAATTGATTTTATGGAGTAAACACTATGATTCCGGTGATCTTGTCAGGTGGTAGCGGTTCGCGTCTGTGGCCTCTTTCGCGCAAGCAATTCCCCAAGCAATTCCTCGCCCTGACCGGCGAACACACACTGTTCCAGCAAACCCTCGAGCGTCTGGTGTTCGAAGGCATGGACACGCCAATCGTGGTCTGCAACAAAGAGCACCGTTTCATCGTCAACGAGCAACTGGCCGCGCGCAATCTGGAATGCCAGCGCATCCTGATGGAACCGTTCGGCCGCAACACGTCGCCGGCCGTAGCATTGACCGCGATGATGCTGGTCAATGAAGGTCGTGACGAACTGATGCTGGTGCTGCCGGCCGACCACGTGCTGGAAGACCAGAAAGCGCTGCAACGTGCGCTGGCCCTTGCGACTGTCGCAGCCGAGAACGGCGAGATGGTGCTGTTCGGCGTACCGGCAACCAAACCGGAAACCGGCTACGGCTACATCAAATCCACTGCTGATTCGCTGCTGCCCGAAGGCGTCAGCCGCGTCTCGCACTTCGTCGAAAAACCGGATGTGAAGCGCGCCACCGAGTACGTCGAATCCGGCGGTTACTACTGGAACAGCGGCATGTTCCTGTTCCGCGCCAGCCGCTTCCTCGAAGAACTGAAAAAGCACGATCCGGACATCTACGACACCTGCCTGCTGACCCTTGAGCGCAGCCAGCAGGACGCCGACACCATCACTTTCGACGAAGCCACCTTCGCCTGCTGCCCGGACAACTCCATCGACTATTCGGTGATGGAAAAAACCCAGCGCGCCTGCGTGGTGCCGCTGACCGCTGGCTGGAGCGATGTCGGCTGCTGGTCGTCGCTGTGGGAAGTCAACGAGAAAGACGCCAACGGCAACGTCAGCAAAGGCGACGTGGTCATCCAGGACAGCAAGAACTGCATGATCCACGGCAACGGCAAACTGGTCTCGGTGATCGGTCTGGAAAACATCGTCGTGGTCGAAACCAAGGACGCGATGATGATTGCCCACAAGGACAAGGTCCAGGGCGTCAAGCAGATGGTCAACACCCTCAATGCCCAGGGCCGCAGCGAAACCCAGAACCACTGCGAAGTCTATCGTCCGTGGGGCTCGTACGACTCGGTGGACATGGGCGGGCGTTTCCAGGTCAAGCACATCTCGGTCAAGCCGGGCGCGTGCCTGTCGCTGCAGATGCACCACCACCGCGCCGAACACTGGATCGTGGTCAGCGGCACCGCCGAAGTGACCTGCGACGAGAACGTGTTCCTGCTCACCGAAAACCAGTCGACCTACATCCCGATCGCCTCGGTGCACCGCCTGCGCAACCCGGGCAAGATCCCGCTGGAAATCATCGAAGTGCAGTCGGGTTCGTACCTGGGTGAAGACGATATCGAGCGTTTCGAAGATATCTACGGCCGCTCCACCCCGATCGAACGCGGCGTGTCGGTGAAAACCATCGCGCAGTAATCGCCAGCTGAAACAAGAAGCCCTCGTCCAGCCCGTTGCGTTCCCTATCCGCAGCGGGCTGGGCGGGGGCTTTTTTTGTCTAGCCGAAGACTGAATTGCGGCGTCTCGCCAGTGGTGAATCTTCATCGACCGACTCGCCTTCCGTCGCCTGCGCCAGCCCCGCTGGACCTTGTGTAAACGCGGCTGCAAACAGTTGCTGCGCCAACGGTGTGGGCGTTGATTCCGGTTCTGCGAACAACGGCTGCCGCCGGGTCGATCGATTGAAGGACTGCAAGTCGACCGCCGGACTGTTCGAGGAGATGGCAAGAGGCACGGCAACGGGTGTGCTGAGCAGTTTGTACTGAATCCGCGTCTGAGCCTCGGAAACCTGCATGGCATTGCCCATTGCCACACTCAGTGAGCCCACCAACTGAGCTGCGGGGTTAGCGGCGTGCATCAGCAGATTTCCGCCGATCTGGAAGCCTTTGGCCACGGCACCGCGCCTGGCTGCAAGCACTTGCGGTTCTTCGACAGGGCTGTTGAACGCAACGGACATGGGTCCCATGATCCGGCTGGTGGTCTCCTCCCCCAACACCCGATTCATTGTCGAAGAAACGAATTCACCGGAGTGGTACAGCACGGCCCCCGAAGGTGGCGCGGTGTGCGTCCGGACGGCGGCAATGACATGTGCCTGATGTGTGTTGAGCACGGAGTTGTCCCGGGCTCCCAGCTCTGCCAGCGCTACCGGTATTTCGCGGCGGTAGGCCTGGACGTCGGGATTTGGGTCATTCTCGAAGTAACGGCGCACGGGCTGCATGCCGGCGGCTTGCGTGGGATTGACCAGTTTCTTGTCGGCAAGATCGTGATACACCCGGTCGCCAGCACGCTTGTCGGGCTTGTCGGGCTTGCGCCCGTCGCTGTCCCTGTAAGTCATTGGGTTGTTGCGCAGCGCGCGATAGCGATTATGGCCGTCGATCGCTCCACCAGGATCGCTGTTCAGCCAGCGTTGCAGCCACGGGACGTAATAGCGAAACCCGTAATAGTAAAGTCCCGTGGCGTCACGTTCCTTTGCCGAATACCGCGCGGTCTTGTAGCTGACGTCGGGTTCTTCGGCCCACGCCGTTGCACCGAATGGATAAAAATGCTCGCGGCTGATCAGTTGCGCATCCGCGTCCAGCTCAAGACTGATTGAGCCCAGATGATCATTGAAACTGTATCGGTAGAGATAATTGACGCCGGTCGGCGATGGGCTCTGCCAATGCAGGACGCGTACGATATTGAGTCCGGTCCGCACGATGATCACCTGCAGGCTCTCACCGGTGCCGGTATCGGTGCGTAATTCCAGCGCTGGCAGATAACGCACCTGTGCAAGAAGACTGCGTGCAGAGGCCCGTGACGAACGCGTCTTGCATACCCGCTGACCGGCGCCGTCATAGAGATAGCTTTCACGATCATCGGCATCTGATCGGCGTGAGACGACCACGACCGAGTCCAGCTGGCAACGCAGATTCCACTGCAACCGGCGTCCCTGATCCAGCAACAGCAAATTACCCCGCGAATCGAAAGCTTCCGCGATCTCTGCTTCAGAGGGCGGCTTACCGTCGTGCCACGGCAAACACCGATTGCTAAAGCGTGCGGCCTGCAGTTGATGACCTGGACTCTGTTGGCCGACGTGAGTCAGCCCGCGCAAATTGCCGCCGGCGTCGTAATGATAACGCTGGCTGTAGTTGGCGACAGCGGTCGGCCCGCCACCGGCAACGCCGGCCTCCCAGCCAGTGGCATGGGACAACTGATAGAGACTGTCATAGCGGTAGCGACTGACCGGCTCGATGCGCTGGTTGGCGAACCAGCGCACGGGCAATGCCTGGTCTTCGATACTCGTTACATTGCCCATCGGGTCGTAGGCGTAGATCAGATGCTGCAGCACATTGCCTAGATTGTCCTGAGCATGGCGCGTGAGCAGGCGGCCGTCTTCGGGACGGTAGCTCAGCGTAGTCAGCACGCCGTTGCCTGCCAGTTCATGAGTGACTTGTCCGTAAGCGTCGTAGCGAATATCACTGACGACCGAATGGTTCTGAGTCTGAAGTTTGAGCCGTATTTCAACTGCGCGTAACTGGCCGTGGAGAGTCAGTGCGAAGGCCTGCCGATTGCCACCGGCATCGATCTGTTCGAGCACAGGCCCCAGCGGGGCGTAGCGCCACTGTGTGGTTGCCCCTTGGGGTTCGAGCAACTTCTGTCGATCGGCGAGAGCCTCTGGCCAATCCGCGGCAACCGGCTCAAGCGTGAAATGACGGATGTTTTCACTGCACTGCCCGGTGATCGCAAACTGCGAGAACAGAACACTGCCGCCGGGATCGTCATGACGAATCACTTGACCGAGCTGATTGCGCAGCGGATCGCCCGCGCCGGGGCGGCCATAGGCAAGGCGCTCGGAACAACGGCGAGGTACGCCGGTGCCTTCCTCGAACACCGCGACAGGTCGCAACAAGTCATCGTATGCAATTTCGCGGCATGTGCCACGGCTGTCCCAGTTGCACAGCGTCTGGCCGGCCAAACCCGGCAACTGGACCTGGACTCCCGCATCGGTACTGTCCGAGCGCAGCGCGATATCGTTCAAGGCATGGACAGTGGTGAGGCTGGCGGGCGCTTGTGGATCAATCGCCTGCAACGCCCACAATCGCGCATCCCATTGTTTGACTGCACGGCCGGCGTTGTCGCGCAACGTCCGCTCGATCCGGGGCTCGCTTGTCAGCGCCGCATCGGCGCGCCAGTAGTTGACGTTGAGGATGGCCAAACCGCGCGGATCGTTCACGGCAAGCGTTGGCGTATTGCTGTGGATGCCCATAGTGCGTCAACGTCCCAGTGTGCCCTTGGCTCATGAGAGCAAGCGCGAAACCGCATTCCTACTGTCAGAAATTACAGTCCCGACCAACGGTGCGCACAAACTCGTCCCGAATACCCATTGCGCCAAGCCTTCGGTAGGATGGGGCTCACTCACCCACGGAGCGCTCACGCATGTTCATCGGCATCCTGCTGGTCATTACCTGGTTGATCCTGCTGCTGCGCTACCCGGCCAAGGCCTTGCCGGTTTCGGTAGCCGCTGCGATTGGCCTGGGTTTCGTGGCCATGTGGGTGGTGTGGCTGGACAACCGCGAGATCAAGCAACTGGCGCGCCTGGAACTGCGCATTGCCTACGCTCCCGAGCAATGCCCGGCCGACCGTCCGCTGCAATTGAAAATGAACAATGGCAACAATGTGCCGCTGACCGAGCTGCGCTGGCGCATCGCCGCTTATGCGCCGGGCGATACGGTCAACCTGGCCGACAATCAATACACTGCCCCACGCTATCGCGGCCCCGGCGAATTGCAGGCCGGCGCGACCTGGGAAGACTGCTTGCCACTGCCGCCGCTGCGCCCCGGCTATCGCCCGCAAACCCTGGAGTTTCGCGCCGAGCATTTGCAAGGTAGTTTCTCCGACTAATCCCCTCCCCCGACTGTTTGCACAAGGAATGCGCCATGCCCGTTGCGTTGATTACCGGTTGTTCCAGCGGCATCGGCCGCGCCCTTGCCGACGCGTTCAAAGCCGCCGGCTACGAAGTCTGGGCCAGTGCGCGCAAGGCTGAAGATGTCAGCGCGCTCAGCGCTGCCGGTTTCACCGCTGTCGAGCTGGACGTCAACGATGGCGCCGCGCTGGAACACCTCGCCGAGCGTCTGAGCCAGCAACATGGCGGCCTTGATGTACTGATCAACAACGCCGGTTACGGCGCGATGGGGCCGCTGCTCGACGGCGGCGTGCAGGCGATGCAGCGCCAGTTCGAGACCAACGTGTTTTCGATTGTTGGCGTCACCCGCGCGTTGTTTCCGCTGCTGCGTCCGGCCAAGGGGTTGGTGGTGAATATCGGCAGTGTGTCGGGTGTGCTGGTCACACCGTTTGCCGGCGCCTACTGCGCGTCGAAAGCGGCGGTGCATGCGCTTAGCGACGCGTTGCGCATGGAGCTGGCACCGTTTGGCATCCGTGTGATGGAAGTCCAGCCCGGTGCGATCGAATCGAGTTTTGCGAAGAATGCCGGACATGAAGCCGAGCAGTTGATCAACGAGCAATCGCCGTGGTTTCCCCTGCGTGAAGGCATTCGCGCACGGGCCAAGGCATCGCAGGACAAGCCAACACCGGCCAGTGAGTTTGCGGCTGAGCTGTTGAAAGCGGTGCGGCAGAGCAAGCCGCCACGGCTGGTTCGCATCGGCAACGGCAGCCGGGCGTTGCCGTTGTTGGCGGTGTTGTTGCCGA
Source organism: Pseudomonas sp. FP1762 (assembly GCF_030687105.1). NCBI lineage: Bacteria > Pseudomonadati > Pseudomonadota > Gammaproteobacteria > Pseudomonadales > Pseudomonadaceae > Pseudomonas > Pseudomonas sp. FP1762. Next base: position 1,060,273 of record NZ_CP117458.1, on the reverse strand, counting down.
AGGGTTTGCTGGAATCGACGTTGATGAAGCGGTTCGGGTTGCGCGCCAAGCTCTGATCCCCAGTCGTTGCGACCAGCGGTAGCCAGACCTGTCAGAGTTGACAGTAGGCGCCCTCTAAGCGAAGGCCTATCGTGAGTTCAAGCCAGGTGAATAGTGTTAAGACAGCGTTAGCGCCCGGCGAGTAAACCGACCTCCCGACAACCGCGCAGGGACGTATATGGCAATCGCAGAGAAGGCCGCGAACATCAGGGCGACAATCGACGCTACATGGGGAAGCGGCCAAGGCAAACTTCAACTTGACGATATATTCCAGGACGACCCGACGAAGTCCCGGCCCCTCACGGGGTCAACGCTGCTGCGCGATAAATCGTTGCTGGTCACCAGTACCTTCGACAAAGGCGTCTTCTTCATTTCCAAGCTGAACCACTTGGGTGCCGTAGACCTGGCGTTTGGGGTCGCAGGGCGTGTCACGGGTTCGTTCCTGGCCAATGAGCAGGCCTCTGGCGGGCCGATTGCAGAAGGTGCCGACGGGCGGCTGTTCATGGCAGGCAGCACAGCCAATGAGCAATCGAACGAGGTTAGCGCTGCGATTCTCTGCCTTGACAGCAAAGGCAATCGAGTGAGCAGCTTTGGCGAGAATGGCCAAGTCATCATCGATCCCCCAAACACACAACGGCTTACGAAAAAAGGCCCGGCATTCGTCTTCGCGCTACCCGATGGCAGCGTTATTGTCGGCGTTGATTACCACACGCCTGACGTGCTCAGGGCGCACCTTTACAAATTCGATGCGCAAGGCGCACCCGTGAAGGCATTCGGCACAGATGGCCGAGTTGAAATTAATCACGGGATGCCGCATGCATCGACTTCACTCAGCGACGGTTGCGTGCTCGACAATGGACTCTTGTTATTTGCAGGCTACGAAAAATACGAGCCCGACGTGAACACGGACGGTCTCCTCGTGATGTTGAATTCAGACAGTGGCGCGCTCCATGAGAGTTTCGGCCTCTCGGAAAGACCCGGGGTTGTGGTAGTCCGGTACAACTTCATGGGTGCCGAACTCAATACTGTGAGACAGCGAGCCCCTGATAGATTTACGGCATCTGGCTACACCAACATGGGCAGCGGTGTCAGTGAGCGATACGGCATGTTGTTCGCCTTCGATGAAAAAGGTAAGCCCGATTTTGACGTTTTCGGCAGTCCGAATGCCATGCCACTCCCACCAGCTCTCGGCAGCGACAGGCGAGTCAACTGGGCGGACCATGTTCCTTTCGCTGATAACATCGTAGTTTCTGGTGGAGACGAGAAGGGCAATTATATTGCCTGTGTGAAAACCCGGAGCGGTGGCTACAACTCCGATTTTTCAGACGCGGGTGGCGTCATCCATCGCGAGGAGACCACCGACTCGCTCTCCAGGCTTCATTATCAGCAGGCCCCAGGCAAATTGATTGTTGCCCTCAACATCAATCCAGAAAACCCTCTGGGTTGTCTGTATCGCTACAACATTTCCCAGTAGCTGGAAGCATCACCGCGTCGCCCTGGTCAGGGGCGACGCGGTCGATCAATTGCCTGCCAGGTCCTGCTTCACCACTACCGTGCAAGTAATCCCCGCCGCCAGCAACACGCCCTCTGGCACCTCATCAATATGAATCCGCACCGGCACGCGCTGCGCCAGCCGCACCCAGTTGAACGTCGGGTTCACGTCGGCAATCAGTTCGCGGCTTTCCGGGTTGTCGCGGTCGTAGATCCCGCGCGAAATGCTTTCGACATGACCCTTGAGCACTTCGCCGCTCATCAATTGCATGTCGGCTTGGTCACCGACTTTGACGTGCGGCAACTTGGTTTCTTCGAAAAAGCCGTAAACCCAAAATGAATTCATGTCGACCACGGCCATCTTCGCCTCGCCGATACGTGCGTAATCGCCGCGATGCACATTGAGGTTGGTCACGTAACCGTCCACCGCCGCACGCACTTCGGTGCGTTTGAGGTTGAGTTCGGCGGCTTCCAGTTGCGCCTGGGCGTGTTGGTAATCGGCCAGCGCGGCGTCGGCGATGTTGCTGGCGTCGTCGCGGTTTTCCTTGGAGATCACCAGATTGTCGAGGTCGGCGCGGCGGTGGGCGTTGACCTTGCGCATTTCCCAGGTCGACTTGCGCGAAGCCACCAGTGACTGCGCCTGCTTGACCGCGATGCGGTAGTGCTCGGGGTCGATGCGCATCAGCAGATCGCCCTTCTTCACCAGCTGGTTGTCACGCACCGGCACTTCAACCACTTCGCCGGTGACGTCGGCGGCGACGTTGATGATGTCGGCGCGCACGCGGCCATCGCGGGTCCACGGCGTGTTCATGTAGTGCTCCCACAGCGTACGGCCGATCCACAGCGCCAGGGCCAGCACCAGCAGGGTCGCGAGCAGGCTGAAAAACTTTTTCATCAAGATGTTCTCAACGGTAGACAGTCAGCGCCATGGCGCCGAACAGACAGGTAAACAGGCTCAGACGCAGCAGCGCCGGGTGCCAGAAAAAACGGTACAGGTCGAACCCCGAAAGGAAGCGGTCCAGCGCCCAGGCCAGTCCCGCAGCGACAAAAAACATCAGGGTCATGGTCGGCATGTACACGCCGTGGAAGGCAATTTCACGAGGCATGGGTGAGTCCTTCGGGCCGGGCGGGAGCGAATTCGGCCAGGGGTGATTGCGGGTCGAGCAGCGAGGTGCGGATAAAGTGCAGATAGCTCTTCACCCGGCGCAACGCCGAGGTATCAAAGTGCGGCGCGAACGGCTCATCGGTGGCGGCAACGCGGCTGATCGCGTGGTCGACCGCCACCAGTGCGCGCTCAAGATTGCTAGCGTTCGGCTGCAGAAACAGACGCACCAGCGCACGCCCCATCACGCGGATTGCCTGGCGCCAAGGCTGCGATTCGGCATACGCCGGGTGCACCGGCAGGATCGCCTGCTCCTTGCGCAACTCGATGATCGCGTGGCCGACTTCAAGCACCACGAACATCCAGCGCAGCAGACTCTTTTGTACCTTCGGCTGCCCTGCCGCGAGGCCATAGGCCTGATGCAGCAGATCGCGGGTGCGGCTCTCGAAACGCGAGGCCAGGCCCTTGAGTTTGCCGCTGATCGCGTAGACCACTTGCCCACGCAAGTCCTGCTCCAGGCGCTGCCACAGCCAGCGACTGTTCGGCGGCAGAATGATCGCCCCCGCCGCCGCACACACGAGCATGCCCATGACCATGGCGATGTAGTCGTTGATGAAGGTGTAGGGGTTGTAGATCGTCAGGTTGTCCGGCACTGAACCGGTGCTGAAAAAAATCAGCAGGCCCAATCCGACACCGGCGTATTGCGGTCGTGAAGCGAGAAACGAACCGAGCACGATGACCGGTGCGAGCATTACGCACAGCAAAGGAAAACCATCGATCCTGGGGAAGATGAAAAACATCTCCACGAAGCCGATCAGCGCACCGAGAAAAGTCCCGCAGGCCATTTGAAAGGCCATGCGCTTGGGGTTCGGTGTGGCAGCGGACAGGCCGACGGTGGCGGCGGCGATCAGGGTCATGGTCGCCCCGCTCGGCCACGCCGTGGCCACCCAGTAACTGCCCAGCACAATCAGGATGAACGAGGCACGAATTCCCGACGCGGCTGCCGCCCACCAGTTGGTTTGCGGAGTGAAAGGCTCGTCCCAGCGCTCACGTTCGTGGCGATGATCAGCGAGTGAAGCGTGGGTCTGTGCATAACTGTGCAGGTCATCGACGAAGCGATAGAGCAATTCGTAGGCGGTGTGAAAATCCAGTTGTTCGGCTTCGCTTGGCCCCGTGTCCTGAAAGATCCCGCGCAAGGTGCGTACCCGCGCGGGCAAGCCTTCCTTGTAGCTCGCAAGCGCGGTGGCCAAACGTGCCGCATCGGGGCTGGTCAGGGCGCGACCGCTGAAGCCGTCGAGCACTTCGGCGAGATCCTGCAGACCCGGTTTGATCGCCGCAACAACATGTTCTTCGCTATTGCCGCGCAGGCGTTCAAGCAATTGATGCAAGGCGTTGAAGCGCGTGGTGATGCCCATGAACTCGCTGTTCAAACGACTCAGCCGACCGTTGCGCCGGCGCATGTGTGGGTCTTCGAACACGGTCACGCTGCGCAGTCCTTCCAGGCCCACGGCTTCGGCAATGAAACGCACGTTGCTGGCCTCGAACGCCTCGGCTTTGCTGCGCCCGCGCAAGCCGTCGGTGACGAACAAGGCGAACACGCCGAAGCGCTGATACAAGGCGTTGCGCATCGCCGCGCTGGCGGTTTGCGGCAGAATCGCCGCGCTGATCAGCGTCGAACAGAGAATCCCCAGCGAAATCTCCAGCACTCGCCAGACTGCCGCCATAAAGGCGCCGTCCGGGTGCGCCAGCGCCGGCAGACCGACCATCGCTGCGGTGTAACCGGCGAGAACAAAACCATACGCGCGAAAGTTGCGGCAACGCGCGGCACCGGCCGAGCAGATGCCGACCCAGATCGCCAGCGAGCCGAGAAACAGCTCGGTGTTCTGCGCGAACAAAGCGATCAGCGTGACCATCATCGCCGACCCCGCCAGCGTGCCGAGCAAGCGATAAAAACTCTTGGCGAACACCTGACCGCTCTGCGGCTGCATGACGATGAACACGGTGATCATTGCCGTACGCGGTTGCGGCAGTTCCAGGCGCATGGCCAGCCACAGGGTGAGAAACGCGGCGAGCAACACCTTGAAGATATACACCCAGGTCACGCCATCGCTGCGTGCCCAATCGAAAAAACCGCGACGCCATTCCAGGGAGTGGAGCCAGCGTAGAGGGGCGGGCAAGGAGGTCATTGAAAATACTCAGGCATGCAATCCGGACTCGAAACCTGTGGGAGCAAGCCTGCTCGCGAAAGCGCAGTCTCGGGCAACATGTTCATTGACTGATACGCCCTCTTCGCGAGCAGGCTCGCTCCCACACTGGATGCTGTGTTCAACGCAGGAGCGCCGGGGTTTTCGGGGCCTGGGTCTGCTCGGCTGTCGGCACGTCATCACCCGCTCCGAGGCCGCCGCCGAGCGCCGTCACCAATTCGGCATGCGCACTCAACCGCGCCGCCTGCACTTGCTGCTGCACTTGCTGCTGTTTGAACAGCAACGTCTGCGCATTGAGTACGTTGAGGTAATCAGTGAGGCCGCGTTGATAGGCGATCATCGCGATGTCGTAGGTCTTCTGCGCTGCGGCCACGGATTCGGCGGCGAAGTCCTGCTGCTTGTCCATCGACTCGCGGCGGATCAACTGATCGGAAATGTTCTTCAGTGCGTTGATCAGCGTCTGGTTGTAGTGCGCCACGGCGATGTCATAACCGGCCGCCGCTTCGCCCAATTCGCCACGCAGGCGGCCGCCGTCGAAGACCGGCAACGAGATCGCCGGGCCAACGTTGTAGTTGAGTTTCTTGCCGGTCAGAAACTCCAGCGCCCCGCCGCCGGTAGCCATGTAGCCGAGGCTGCCGACCAGGTCGACATTGGGGTAGAAACCACCGTGGGCGACATCGATGCCGCGCGCCTGCGCCGCCACTTGCCAGCGACTGGCGACCACGTCGGGACGCTGGCCGAGCAGTTCGGCGGGCAATGCCGAGGGCAGTTTCAATGGCGTCGCGAGGGACAGCGTCGGCCGTTGCAGCTGTGCAGCAGCGCCCGGGCCTTTGCCAGCGAGTGCAGCAATCTGGTTGCGGCTCAGGGCGATTTCCTCGTCCAGCGCATCGAGCTGGCGATGAGTCTCCGGCAGCGGTGTTTCGGCCTGGCTGACTTCGAAGTGCGTGCCGATCCCGCCGCTCAGGCGTTTCTGTGCCAGATCGAGAATCTGCTGTTGCTGCTGAAGCGTCGCCGCGACGATGTCGCGCTGGGCGTAATGCAGCGACAACTCGATGTAGGCGCGGACCAGATTGCTCTGCAGTTCCAGCTGCGCCAGTCGCGCCTCGGCCACGCTCACATGGGCCAGATCCACCGCGCGTTCACTGGCATTGCGCTCGCGGCCCCAGAGGTCGAAGGCGTAGCTGAAGCCGAGCGCGGCGTTGTTGTCCCACGTGGTGGTGTTGGCCAGATCGCCGGGGCCGTAAAATTGATCGGTCGGCCAGTTGTGGCGCTTGAGGGTCGACTCGCCATTGATCTGCAACGCCTCGGCCGCTTCGGCAACACCGGCCATGGCCTTGGCCTGACGCACCCGCGCAGCAGCCATGGCCATGCTCGGGCTGCCTTGCACGGCGAGGTCGCTCCAGTGATCGAGTTGCGCATCGCCAAATGCTCGCCACCATTGTGCGCTGGGCCAGTGGGCGTCCTTGGCAGCCTCGGCAATGGCCGCGTCGGTGGCCAGTGAATCAGCCGCAAGCGTCTCGCCGTGAGGGGCAATGCCTTGGGTAGAGATGCAGCCGCCGAGAGCCAGGGTTAAAGCCAGAACACTGAGCGGCAAAAGCGCTCTGTTGATGCGACGCGGCACAGCTGCGAATTCCTGAGAGAGGGATAGATCGAGGGACTTGTGTAGGAGCTGCCGAAGGCTGCGATCTTTTGATCTTTTTAAAGACAAAGATCGCAGCCTTCGGCAGCTCCTACAGGGATCGGCGCAATTCTATGGAGGTGCCTCTGCGGCGATAAGCTGGGATTTCTGTGAATCTTTGTTACGGTTAACGAGATAATCCCTTGGTCGGGGGTCTCAGCCCCTGAAACTTCGTGTCACAATTTGCCATCTCCCTTGAGAGCACCCCATGGACACTTTGCAAAACATGCGCGCCTTCAGTTGTGTTGCCGAAGCGGGCAGCTTCACCGCCGCCGCCGTGCAACTCGACACCACCACCGCCAACGTCTCGCGCGCGGTCTCCAACCTAGAAGCCCATCTGCAAACCCGTCTGCTCAATCGCACAACCCGGCGCATCGCCCTGACCGAGGCCGGCAAACGCTACCTGCTGCGCTGCGAACAAATTCTCGCCTACGTCGAAGAAGCCGAGGCGGAAGCCAGCGACGCCCACGCGCGCCCGGCGGGGCAGTTGAAAGTACACACCATGACCGGCATCGGTCAGCACTTCGTCATCGACGCCATCGCCCGCTACCGCAAGACCCACCCCGACGTGACCTTCGACCTGACCCTGGCCAACCGCGTGCCGGACCTGCTCGACGAGGGCTACGACGTGTCCATCGTGCTGGCCAGCGAACTGCCCGATTCCGGCTTCGTCTCGCAACGCCTGGGCATCACCTACAGCATCGTCTGCGCCTCGCCGGCCTACGTAAAAGCCAACGGCGCCGCACAGAAACCCAGCGACCTGCTCAACCACGCCTGCCTGCGCCTGGTCAGCCCGGTGATCCCGCTGGAGAAATGGGCCTTCGACGGCCCGGACGGCCAGGAAACGGTCACCATCAACAGCTCACCATTCCTGGTGAACTCCGCCGACGCCATGAAAACCGCCATCACCAGCGGCATGGGCGTCGGCGTGCTGCCGGTCTACGCCGCCATCGAAGGCCTGCGCAACGGCACCCTGGTGCGCGTGATGCCGAACTACCGCTCGCAGGAACTCAACCTCTACGCGATCTACCCGTCGCGGCAGTACCTGGATGCCAAGATCAAAACCTGGGTGGAGTACTTGCGTGGGTCGTTGCCGGAGATATTGGCGGCGCATCAGGCGGAATTGGTCGCGTATGAGTTGAGCGGGAGTCTGGCTGGCGCGCGCGTCGCCACCTGACTTTAAACACCGCTGACTTCGTGTAGGAGCTGACGAGTGCAACGAGGCTACGATCTTTGGATCTTGCTGTTTAAAAATCAAAAAATCGCAGCCTACGACAGCTCCTACATCGCGGTGTTTTCAAGGAAGTTTCCGACAGGTTTTGCAGGTTGTCCGTCGGAAGTGCGCTGGCTAGGATTTGGCGGTTGCTGACGAATCAGCGACCGGACTTGGTCGTCCGGGTTTAGAATGGCGCACATTTTCAAGCATGCTTAATGGCGAGCTGTGCGTGGGAGGGCCTCGTCCCTGCCGGGTTTCCATTCCCTGGTCGACCAACCCGCGTACGGTTCGCCACCCGATTGCTTGGTCGCAGTCAGTGGCGAACTCCACTTCCAGAATGGAGTTTCACCATGTTCAAACCCACACCCAATCCCCCCGAATCCGCAAGCACCTCCCCCTACCAATCCCCCGACTCAACGAAACTCCACGACGCCGCCGAGCGTGCGCTGGATCACTACCTCAAACCGTCCGCCAGCGCGCAGCAAAACCACAAACCCAGCACCATGTTCCAGGTCGCCCCGGACCAGGACAACGAAAGCCTGCTGGCCCACGCCTGCGAATCCCTCGCCTCGGCCAGCATCATGAGCAGCGACATCGCCGCCCACGTCGACAGCCCACAACGGCACACGATATTGGCCATCCAGCAGGTGATCATGCTGGCGGAACTGGCGGTGAACCGCGTGCTGGATAACTACGAAATCCATCAGCTCCCGTCACGCAGCTGACCTCCCGGGAGCGAGCCCGACCGCGAGGGCTTCGGCACATTCAACATTCGAGGTGTCAGATAAACCGCTTTCGCGAGCAGGCTCGCTCCCACAGTTTGAATCGAGTACATCAGCGAGAAACAGGTCGGCTGTCAGGCCGCCTTCGCTGGCAAGCCAGCTCCCACAGGGACGGGGTGAACCTGGCAGAGATGGGTTGGCAGTGGAGACGCTTTCGCGAGCAGGCTCGCTCCCACAATTCTGGATCGTGTACATCAGCGAGATATGAGTCGGCTGTCAGGCCGCCTTCGCTGGCAAGCCAGCTCCCACAGGGACGGGGTGAATCTGGCAGAGATGGGTTGGCAGTGGAGACGCCTTCGCGAGCAGGCTCGCTCCCACAATTCTGGATCGTATACATCAGCAAGATATGAGTCGGCTGTCAGGCCGCCTTCGCTGGCAAGCCAGCTCCCACAGGGACAGGGTGAATCTGGCAGAGAGAGGTTGGCTGTGGAGACGCTTTCGCGAGCAGGCTCGCTCCCACAGTTTGAATCGAGTACATCAGCGAGAAACAGGTCGGCTGTCAGGCCGCCTTCGCTGGCAAGCCAGCTCCCACAGGGACGGGGTGAATCTGGCAGAGATGGGTTGGCAGTGGAGACGCTTTCGCGAGCAGGCTCGCTCCCACAGTTTGAATCGAGTACATCAGCGAGAAACAGGTCGGCTGTCAGGCCGCCTTCGCTGGCAAGCCAGCTCCCACAGTTTGAATCGAGTACATCAGCGAGAAACAGGTCGACTGTCAGGCCGCCATCGCGAGCAGGCTCACTCCCACAAAAGCAAAGGCAAAGCAGCGCAGCTGCCCGCGGCGCAGCCGCCCCACTCAACAATGAGCGCAAGCTCGAGTGCTTTTGATCTTGATCCACCGGCGACGTCGGAAGGCTGAGCGGAGGGATTGATCCGGGCGTGGGAGCGCAGCGACCGTACGACGCAGTCGTACACAGCGAGTGTAGGTGCAGCGAAGCAAACCGGAGCCGCTGCGCCCGGATCGATCCCGCAGCGAAGGAACCCGAGCCTGCGAGGGCCGAACGCAGGAGCTAGCGTTTTTTGCTTACTTTTTTAGGCGCTTGTAAAAAAGTAAGTCGCCGTCAGGCGAAACCGCCAGCCGCCGCCCCGAAACCTTCGGATATTCACACCAGACAAACCCAAGGCATGGCCGGCCCAGAGGCCGCCAAGACAACCCGAGCGAGAAAATGTTAGCGTGCTTGCAATCAAGCCCCGACGAGCCCAAGCCCAATGAAAAAAACAGTCCTGGCCTTCAGCCGCATCACCCCGCCCATGATCGAACGCCTGCAAGAAGAATTCGACGTCATCGTCCCCAACCCCAAGACCGGTGACATCAACGCCCAGTTCAACGAAGCCCTGCCCCACGCCCACGGCCTCATCGGCGTCGGCCGCAAACTCGGCCGCGCACAACTGCAAAGCGCAACAAAACTCGAAGTGGTCTCGAGCGTCTCGGTCGGCTACGACAACTACGACCTCGACTACTTCAACGAACGCGGGATCATGCTCACCAACACCCCCGACGTGCTCACCGAAAGCACCGCCGACCTCGCCTTCGCCCTGATCATGAGCAGCGCCCGCCGCGTCGCCGAACTCGACGCCTGGACCAAGGCCGGGCAATGGCAGGCCAGCGTCGGCGCCCCGCTGTTTGGTAGTGATGTGCACGGCAAGACCCTCGGCATCGTCGGCATGGGCAACATCGGCGCCGCTGTCGCCCGGCGCGGGCGCTTCGGCTTCAACATGCCGATCATCTACAGCGGCAACAGCCGCAAGACCGAACTGGAACAGGAGCTCGGCGCGCAGTTCCGCAGCCTCGATGAACTGCTGGCCGAAGCCGATTTTGTCTGCCTGGTAGTGCCGTTGAGCGACAAGACCCGCCACCTGATCAGCCATCGCGAACTGGCGCTGATGAAGCCGAGCGCTATCCTGGTCAACATCTCGCGCGGCCCGGTCGTCGACGAACCGGCACTGATCGAAGCCCTGCAAAACAACCGCATCCGTGGCGCCGGCCTGGACGTCTACGAAAAAGAACCGCTGGCCGAATCGCCGCTGTTCCAGTTGAAAAACGCCGTGACCCTGCCGCACATCGGCTCGGCCACCACCGAGACCCGCGAAGCCATGGCCAACCGCGCCCTGGCCAACCTGCGCAGCGCCCTGCTCGGCGAACGGCCGCAGGATCTGGTCAACCCGCAAGTCTGGCGCGGCTGAAAAAAGGGCCGGCGCAACATTATGCCGGCCTTCACCTTACATAACTTGCAACCGAACAAAAACGCCAGACCAAGTAACAGCAATATAAGCTCTCGCAACTTATCAACTTATTGATTAATTGCCATGGAGAGCCAACCTCGTGAACACCCTGACCACCGACAAACTCATTCGTTACAGCAAAGTCATCTTGATGGCTTATATAAGTTTCTTTGGCCTGCTGGTGATGATCCATAACTTCACTGACTATGAGTCCAACTACACTTACGTTGCACATATCCTGAGCATGGACACCACCAACGCCAGCGAAAACATCATGTATCGGGCCATTGATTCGCCGATGATCCATCACCGGATCTACTGGTTCATCATCACCATGGAAGTCACCTATACCGTGCTTTGCCTGATCGGTACTTACCAGTTGTATCGCTACATCGATGCCTCGCCAGCCGCATTCCATGAAGCCAAGAAGTTTTCAATCATGGGCATATTGGTCGCCATCTTCATTTATTACGTGTGCCTGCAAACTGTAGGTGTCGAGTGGTTCGACATGGACACTTCGCAATCATGGAATGCCAAGGACTGGGCAAGGCATATTGTCGACTTCATCTTCCCGGTGATGATCTACATCACTTTGAAAGTTGAGCGCTGAGTATCAGCGCTCGTTTTATCAAGCCAACTTCCCTTGAGCCGCAGACAACAGCACTTTCGGTTTACGAAACACCAGCACGTTGCCCAACATCACCAACACCAGCCCGACCAGCGCTGGCGCGGTCCATTGATAACCTTCGGCAAACGCCGACACGTTCAGGGCCACCACCGGGAACAGCACCGTGCAGTAAGCCGCCCGCTCCGGGCCCATGCGCCCGACCAGCGTCAGGTACGCGGTGAAGCCGATCACCGAGCCGGGGATCACCAGGTACAACAGTGCACCGACATATCGCGGCGACCAGTCCATGGTGAAGGGTATGCCCTTGATCAGACACCACACCGTCAGCATCGCCGCGCCGTAGGCCATGCCCCAGGCGTTGGTGGTCAGCGGTCTGAGGCCGGCCTTCTGTTGCAGGCTCGAAAGCATATTCCCCGCTGAAAAACACAAGGTGCCACACAACGCCAGACCCAGCCCCAGCAGGGTTCGCGGACTGGCCTGATGCCCGGCCAGTTCCGGCCAGAACAACAGCCCCAGACCGAACAGCCCCAGCGCACCGCCCATCAGCACATTGCGGGCAATGCGCTGGCCGAAAAACACCCGCGCATTCAGCGCGTTCCACAACGTTGCCGTAGAAAACACCACCGCCACCAGACCGCTGGGAATCCACTGACTGGCGGTCAGAAAACACATGAAGTTCACGCAGAACAGACATAACCCTTGAGCCACACAAATCAAATGCCCACGGCGGTTCATCGGTTGCAGACGCCGGCTGAGCAGCAAGAGGGCAAACAACACCAGCGCAGCCAGGCCGAAGCGATAGACAATCGACACCGGAATTTCGACCACGCCCAATTGCCATTTCAAGGCAATCCAGGTGGTGCCCCAGATCAGCACGGTCAGCAGGTACAACGACAGGTTCATGGCCAACACTCCTTAAACAGGCCTTGAGTGTCTGCCTCGGGCAGCCTTCGACGCTTGCACAATCTTGCGCTTTTGTCTGGCGGCAGGCTGGCAGGGCGGCGTCTACGGAGTAGGATGCAAAGCGTTGGAGAGAACCGAACATGGCCGCAATCGACACCCTGCAAGTCTTTCAAGCCCTCAACCGCTCGCCGAATGCACGCCTTGTGCACAGCGCCGAGCTCGGTGACGGCATGTCTGCGGCTTTGTGGACCAACCACCACGATGCCCAGGAATACGAAGCGCCAAGTCATCACACACTTTCGTGCTACGTCGCCGGCGGCACCGGCACATTCCGTCGTGGCCAGCCGGGCCGCAAGGGCGGGCCGGACAAGCTGTGCATCCTGCCGGCCGAGCATGAATCGGGCTGGGTGATCAATGGCGACATCCGCTTGGCGCACCTGTATTTCAGCGCCGAACAATTCGCCCTCGGTTGCGTCACGTTGCTCGATCGCGAACCGCGCGAGATGCAATTACGCGAACAGACTTTTCTTGAAGATCCGCAGCAGGCGCAGCGCTTTCGGCAGTTGCTGAACCTGAACTGGCAAGAGCCGGCCGAGCGCTTGCTGACCAGCAGCCTCGCCCACGAATTGATCAGCCACACCTTGCTCAGCCAGGTGGGTGGGCGACAGGGCTTGCGCTTGAAGGGCGGACTGGCGCCACATCAGCGCCGACAACTGGTGGAGTTCATCGACAACCAGTTGAGTGAAGCCATCAGCCTCGGGCAACTGGCCGGGTTTTGTGCGCTATCGGAATATCACTTCGCGCGGATGTTTCGCCTGAGCTTCGGCCTGCCGCCGCATCAATATGTGCTGGCGCGGCGCTTGAGCCGGGCGCGGGAATTGTTGCGCGGCACGGCGCTGCCCTTGGGCGAGATTGCACTGGCGTGCGGGTTTGCCAGTGCGAGCCATTTTACCAATCGGTTCAGGCAGGTTTTGGGTGGGACGCCGGGCGAGTATCGGCAGGCGTTTTTGCGTTGAGCCCTTTTCCCCTCACCCCAGCCCTCTCCCAGAGGGAGAGGGGGCCGACCGAGTTGTCTTGCACTGTACGTCGACCTGAAACACCGAATCGATTATGGATTCAAAGCAACACATTCAAGTCGGTGTACCTCTGGAATATCCCACGGTCAGCCCCCTCTCCCAGAGGGAGAGGGGGCCTACCGAGTTGTCTTGCACTGTACGTCGACCTGAAACACCGAATCGATTATGGATTCAAAGCAACACATTCAAGTCGGTGTACCTCTGGAATATCCCACGGTCAGCCCCCCTCTCCCAGAGGGAGAGGGGGCTGACCGAGTTGTCTTGCACTGTACGTCGACCTGAAACACCGAATCGATTATGGATTCAAAGCAACACGTTCAAGTCGGTGTACCTCTGGAATATCCCACGGTCAGTCCCCTCTCCCTCCGGGAGAGGGCTAGGGTGAGGGGCTTTTGATCTTGCCTCAAAACTCCAGCGTGCTGGAAAGCGAAACCTGCCGCGAATCCCCCATCGACACAAAGAAGCGGCTCGCCGACGAGGTGTAATAAGTGCGGTCGAACAGGTTCTTCACGTTCAACTGAAACTTGACCTTCTGCCCCTCAACCGTGGTGTCGTAAGTGGCAAACGCATCCGCCACGGTATAGCTCGGCAGGTCAAAATCATTCACCGCGTTGCCGGCACGCTCGCCGACATAGCGCGCGCCCGCCCCGACACGCAACTGATCGCCGCCAAACACATTGCCGAAGTCATACACCGCCGACAGCGAGCCGGAATTCTTCGCTACGTTTTGCAGGCGCTTGCCTTTGTATTCCGGGTCTTCGGTGACTTCGGCATCGGTGTAGGCATAGCTGCCGATGAGGTTCCAGTGCTCGCTGAGTTGCCCGCTCAGGTCGACTTCCAACCCGCGTGAACGCACCTCGCCCGCGGCGCTGTAGATCGTCGTCGGACCTTCGGAGTTGGCCACCAGCACGTTGCGTTTCTTGATGTCGAACAGCGCGATATTGCCGGTGATGCTGCCCGGCATATCCAGCCGCGCACCCAGCTCCCACGACTTGGCTTCTTCCGGCGCGATGCTGCCGTCGAGCACGGTGCTGCTGCCGCTCAGCGGGGCGATGGTCGAGTTGGGTTTGAACGATTCAGTGTAACTGCCGTAGAACGATAAGGCGTCGGTGTAGCGATACACAAGACCGGCGCGCGGTACCCACTTCTGGCCATTGCTGTCGGTATTGGCCTTGAACGGCACGCCTTTGCCGGCGTACTGGTCGTACTCCTGAAAACGTCCGCCGGCGACCAGAATCCACTGCTCGTTGAGGTGAATCGAATCCTGCAGGAACAGCGAATCGCTGCGCAGCTTATCGGTCTGCGCACTGTCGGGCGCACTCACCGTAGTGCCCATCACTTCGCGACCATACACCGGGTTGAGATAGCTGAAGGTGGTCAGGCTTTTCTGCCGGATCAGATCTTCGCGGTAGATCTTGCGGTACTCGTCATCGACGCCGAACACCAGATCATGCTGCATGCCCAGCACATTCACTTTGCCTTCGAGGCTGGCGGTGGTGAAACGATCGGTGCTGATCGCGTTTTGCGTGCCGTCCATGCTCCGCGTCAGTGTGCCTTTGTTGGTGTCGATCGCCGTCACGCGCACTTGGCTGGCGTCGTAGGTTTCGCGGTTCCAGCTGTAGCCGAAGTGGGCTTTCCAGTCGTCGTTGAGTTCGTGGTCGGCTTCGAAATGGTAGAGGTCCGAGCGCCCTTCCATGTCGTTGAACGGCTCGTCGAGACGCTGCTTGCGCGAGATATCCAGCGGATGGTTGGTGCGCGGATCGATCAGCGTGCCACGGTCGAAGGGGGTGAGAAACTCGCGGTGCTCGTAGGCGAACAACAGCTTGGTGCGCTCGCCGTACCAGGCCAGCGACGGTGCGATCAGCGTCTCGCGGTGGGTGCCGAAGTTGCGCCAGTAATCTTCGTCTTCGTGATCGACGACCATGCGATAGGCGAAGCCGGAATCGCCCAGCGCACCGGTGCTGTCGAAGGCGCCACCGCTACCGTTCTTGCCGTCACCGTAGGTCGAACCGCGCACGGTCACGGCATTGTACTGGGTCAGTTCCGGCTTCTTGCTGACCAGGTTGACCACGCCACCCGGATCCTGAATCCCGTAGAGCAACGAGGCCGGGCCTTTGAGCACTTCGACGCGATCCACGGTCGCGTTCATGCCACGGCCCTGCACCAGCGGCATGCCGTCGCGCATGATCGAGCCGTTGCGGTTGTCGCCGAAGCCGCGAGTCATCACCGAGTCCTGCGTACTGCCCAAAGTGTTGCCCTGGGTGATGCCGCTGACATTGGCCAGCGCGTCATCGAGATTGCGCGGCGCCTGATCGCGAATGACCTGCGCCGGGATGACATTGACCGTCTGTGGAATTTCTTGCAGCGACGCCGATGAGCGCATCACCGAACTGGTTTCCGGCGGCTGATAGCTCATCGATTCGTCGCGCGTGGACGTGATGGTGGTGGCGCCGAGATTGAGCGCCCCTTCGGTCGGCAACGGCTCCAGCGCCAGGGTATGACTGTCGGTGCGGCGAAAGCTCAGGCCGGAATTGCCGAGCAGGCGTTGCAGAGCCTGTTCGGCGCTCATCTGGCCGTTGACTGCCGGAGCATTGAGGCCGTACGGCGCTTCATCGGTGTAGACCACGCTTTGCCCGGTCACGCGGCTGAAGTCGCTCAGGGCTTGCGGCAACGGTTTCGCGGCGAGGGCAAAATTGAATTGCTGTTGCGCCTGATTGCTCACAGCTTCTGCCGCCAGCGCGATACTCATCGGCAGCAATGCCAACGCGGAAAAACTCAACGCCGACATGCCCAACCACTGTTTGACCGAACCGGATTTTGCCCTGGACTTCATTGCTCAATGACCTGTGTAGAACCGCAACGGATGCGAATGGCTCGCAGTTTCAGTCACTACACGGATGGGGCTCGGGGTTACCTCACCTTTAATTTGAAAATATTTTGCGGGGGATTTGTTGCCTGGGCTGACGCCTTCGCGAGCAGGCTCGCTCCCACCTTTGAAATGCCTACCCTGTGGGAGCGAGCCTGCTCGCGAAGAGGCCGGCTGCCTCAGCGCAAAATAATCAGTTGCCCCAACACCCGATGCTGCTCAAATCCCAGTACCCCTTGCAGCGAATTGAGCACCGCTTGCGGATCCTTGCTCGGAAAGCTGCCGCTGACCTTGCGCGCCGCCAGCTCATCGTTGAGCAGCACAATCCGCCCCGGGTAATAGCGGCGCAGATCCTCGACGACATCGGCCAGCGTGGTCTTGTAGTAAGTCAGCCAACCCTGACGCCAGGCCAGTTGCGCTTCACTGTCCACGCCATGCAGTTTTTCCGCTGAGCCGTCGGCGTAGGCAACTTGCTGGCCGGCCGTGAGAATCTGCTGTTGGGCATGCTCGTCTGCCGTCACCGCGACACGCCCGGACAATACCGTCACTTGTGCGCCGTGAGGTTGCCGACGTACTTCGAACTGGGTGCCGAGCACCCGCGCCTCGCCCTGCTCCGCCGCCACCACAAAAGGGTCGCCGGTGTGGGTGACGCTGAAGAAAGCAGCACCTCTGATCAATTTCACGCGGCGCTGGCCATGACTGAAATCCACAGCAATCGCACTGTCGGCATCCAGTGTCACTTGCGACTGATCGGCCAGAGTCACCGTGCGGATTTCCCCAGGTGCCGAGACATGATCGGCGCGCAGATCGTCGAGCCAGCGCTGCGCCTGCCACCCGGTGCCGAGGCTGACCATCAGCAGCAGACACGCGGCCAGCGCCAGCGCTCCAGACCAACGCAACATCGGCGAACGACGCGGGGCGTCCATCGCCTGCAGATAACCTTGCAGCGCAAGCGTATCTTCCTCGGCCAGCGTGCGCGCGGGGCTTTCGCTGAGTTCCCAGATCACCTGCGCCTGCGCGTACGCTTCGGCATGGGCCGGGTCGGCGCGCAGCCATTGGCTGAAGGTGAGTTGATCGCCAGTGCTCGGGCGGTCGTGCAACAGGCTCAGCCAGGCCAGCGCGGCCTGCTCCTGGGCCGGCGTCGGTGTGATCGGATCGGATGGCTTCACGGTGCTTTCCCTGGCAGGCGTGGCGCGGGGTCGCGCAGGCTGGCCTTGCAGGCCTCGAGGGCGCGCATCATATGTTTTTCCACGGCACTTTGGGACAGGCCCATGGCCTTGGCGATCTCGGCGTACTTGCGCCCGTGAATGCGATTGAGCAGAAAGATCTGCCGGGTACGCTCGGGCAAGGCGCGCAACGCGGCTTCGACATGGCGCAGATCGTTGCCCGCTTCCAGCGCGGCCTGAGGCTCACTGCCGTGGCTGTCGGGTTCGTCCGGCTGCCAGCCTTCGTTGACCCGCGTGCGCGTGCCTTCACTGCGAAGATGATCGATGGCGATGTTGCCGGCGCAGCGCAGCAGATAGGTGCTGAGTTCTTCGACCTGCACCAGCGGCCGCCGCCAGAAGCGCAAAAACAGATCCTGGACCAGATCCGCCGCCGTCGCCCGACAACCGACGCGGCGGTTCACCAGTGCTTCCATTTGCGCACGCTGGGACAGAAACACCTGAAGAAAATGCGCACGCGCGCCACGCGCTTCATCGTCACGCGATTCCGGCGGCAGACCGATCAGCACTTCAGCACTGCGCCCATGCGGCGACCGGGCTCGCCAGCAGGCTCAACCCGGCCAGTGCCATGGCCAGACGCGGGCGATACGGCAGCAACAGCACCAATGCCAAAGCGCTGAGCATCAGCACTGCGAACCAGTCGACCAGACCGAAACTCCAACCACTGGCCGCGACCGCCGCCCACAGCGAAAGCGCCAGCAACAGCCATCCCGCCACCGCCAGACCCTGACGGCGGCGCGTCGACGGTTTGGCGCCGAGCAACTCGGCATGATGGCGTGGCATCGACAGGCACAACGCGGTGAAGCCGGCATAGGTGAGCAACAGGGCCAGCAGCATCAGTTGGCCCCCTGTTCAACTGTGATCGAGCGAGGCGAAGGACTTGCTTTGCGAACGCTGACGCGGTCCCCCGGACGCTGCATCTTGCGCGCAGCCCAGCCGAGGAAAAGCCCCGTCGCCAGACAAGTCAGATCAAATCCGGCCAGTGCCCAGTCGCGCTGCATCAGGGTCGCGCCAAGATTCCACGGTGTGGTCAGCGCATTGATCAGCGGCACCGCGATAAACAGCGCGGCGCCGAGCGTCAGCTGTTCGATCCACGCCTTGCGTCCCGGACGCAATACCGCGTGCAACAGGCTAAGCCCCCAGGCTATGAAGTACGCATTCACTTCCCAATCGGCCCGCCCCGCCAGACTCACCGGCAACAGTCGATTGGCCAGAAAGAACACCGCCACCGCCGATACCAGGCCGGCCATGCTGGCGATATTCAGCACCTCGACCAAACGCAATTCGAAGGGCATCGCCGCGCTTTTTAGGTGCTTGAGCTGCCGCTTGCCGAGCCAGATCACCAGCCCGGTGCCGATCATTGCCGTACCGGCCAGTCCGCAAAGGAAATACAGCCAGCGCAACAGCGGCCCGGCGAAATGGCCCATGTGCAAACCGTAGAACGCGCCACCCACCACCATCGCCATGGGTTGATCAGGGGTGCTGTTCAGAAGCTGCCCGGTGACGCCATTGAAGGTCACCGCCCGGCCGAAATCATGCACCACCCGATCGCCCGCGCGGGACAGCACCACCGTGGCGCTGGCATCGCCCGGGTTGCTCACCGACAGGCGCGCGGTATGGCCGCCCGACCACTGCTCGCTGGCCTTGGCCAGTAGCGGCGCCATGGCGGTCAGCGGCGCGGAGATATCGGCACGCTCGGGCGTCTTCGAGGCGGGAAAGACTTCGTCGTAGAACTTGCGCACGTCGCTGCCGTAAGAGGCGACGATGCTGGCGGGCATCACCATCGACATGAAAATCACCAGGCTGCTGTAAGTGATCATCAAATGAAACGGCAGCACCAGCACACCCACGGCGTTATGCCCGTCGAGCCAGGAACGCTGGCCCTTGCGCGGGCGGAAGGTGAAGAAGTCCTTGAAGATTTTCTTGTGGGTGATGATGCCGCTGATCAACGCGACGAACATCACCATCGCAGCGAGAGTCGCCAGCCAGCGCCCCCACGGATAAGGCATCTGCAACTGGAAGTGGAAACGGTAAAAGAACTCGCCGCCCATGCTTTCGCGGCCCTGTACCTCGGCCCCGGTTTGAGCATCGAGGGTTCGGGATTCGAAGCGGCCGCGCTCGCCGGGTTTGCCCGGCGCCTGCTGCCAGCGCACGGTCAGACCGGGGTCGCGGGCATCGGGCAGATCGATCAGCCAGCGCGAGGCACCGGCGGCGTGTTGTTGTAGATAATCTTGCGCCAGCGCCAGGCTCGCTTCGCTATCAAGCGAATGCGCAGCAATTTCCGGCTGCATCCAGTGGCTGATTTCGTCTTTGAAGTAAGCAAGCGTGCCGGTGAGAAAAATCGCGAACAGCAGCCAGCCGAACACCAGCCCGGCCCAGGTGTGCAGCCAGGCCATCGACTGACGCAAACCCTCTTTCATGCCAGCCCCAGTCCGCGCGCGGCACCGGAAACGGTGGCAAGAATCACGCTCGGCACCAGCAGGCCGACCCACGCCGACCACGCGCTGCGGCAGGCAAAGCACCAGAGCACCGCGACCAGATAGACCAGAAAGGACACGGTCATGCCGGTGACCACGGCTTCGGCGCGGTTCAGCGGCAGCCACAACGTCAGGGTGACGCTGGCCAGCGCCGCGACCAGATAGCCGCCGAAAATCGCCGCCAATACCCGCGAAGTGACGGCCAGACGATAGGACATGGGAAGGGTGGCGAGTTTGCCTTTCATGTTTCGACCCTGAAACGAAAAACGTTCGGCCGACAAGCCGAATCTACAGGCGAGCAATATTAATGATAAATATTCTCATACGCAAAAGCATCTGATTGCCGGACACTGTCGCCAGCCTCTACAATGCGAACCGTTCTTGTTCTCTAATGCACGTTCTCTACGCAAGTTTTGCGTCCGGAGTCATTTCGTTGCCGCCCGCCCATCCCGTCGAATCGCTCTACAACGCCCACCACAGTTGGCTCACCGGCTGGCTGCGGCGCAAGCTCGGCTGCCCGGACAGTGCGGCGGATCTGGCCCAGGACACGTTCATCAAAGTGCTGACCGCCCGCGAACCACCGGTGATCATCGAACCGCGCGCCTTTCTCACTACGCTGGCCAAGCGCGTACTGTTCAACCATTACCGGCGCCAGGATGTGGAACGCGCCTACATCGAGACACTGGCGCAGATGCCTGAAATGGTCGCGCCTTCGGAAGAGCACAAAGCGATCATCCTGCAGACGTTGATCGAACTCGATGAGTTGCTCGACGGTTTGCCGCGCCAGGTCAAACGCGCCTTTCTGCTCGCGCAGGTCGATGGTCTGACTTATCCACAGATCGCCGCAGAACTGGGCATCTCGGTGGCCACGGTCAAACGCCATTTGAACAAAGCGGCCATGCGCTGCTATTTCGCCCTGTGAATCGCACGCCGGATTTCTCCGCGCAAGTCGCCGAACAGGCGGTGCACTGGTTGCTGGAAATGCAGCAGGGCACGCTGACCCCGCGCCAGCAGCAGGCCTGGCAACAATGGCTGGATGCACACAGCGAACACCGCCGAGCGTGGGAACACATGCAACGGGTCAACCAGCGCTTGCGCGGCGTGTCGTCGCCATTGGCCCACGCCGCGTTGAACGGACCGAAGTCTGGCAGCCGTCGTCAGGCGCTGAAAATGCTGCTGATTCTCGGTGCAGGCTCAGCGGCGACCTGGGGCATGCGCGAGCACACTCCGTTGCCGTCGCTGCTCGCCGATTACCGCACACCGGTCGGCCAGCGACGCAAGATTGCCTTGGGCGGTGCCGATTCGTTGCAGCTCAATACCGCCAGCTCGGTTGATGTTGATGGTGCGCAGCGGTTGATTCGTCTGCTCGAGGGCGAAATGCTGTTGAGCGCTGCGAATCCGTTCGAGATACGTACGGCACACGGCGTGCTGAAAAGCCAACGTGCGCGCCTCAATGTGCGGCAGTTTGTTGATCGCACGCATATCGCGCTGTTTGAAGGACGAGTCGAACTCATCGCCAGCCAGCGCGCGCCCCTGCTGCTGCCGATCGCGCGGCAGTTGAGTTTTACTGCCAGCTCGGTCAGCGAGGCTAAACCGCTGGACGCCAACAGCGGTGCCTGGACCGACGGCATGCTGGTCGCCGCCCATATGCGCCTCGGCGATTTCCTCGAAGAGCTTGGCCGCTACCGGCGCGGGCAGCTGCGGTGCGACAGTCAGGTTGCCGATCTGCTGATTTCCGGGACGTATCCACTGGATGACAGCGAGCAGATTCTCGACCTGCTGCAGATCAGTCTACCGGTCAGAGTGAAGCGCTTTACCCGTTATTGGGTGAGCGTCGAAGCGCGGGTTTAGAAAGCAAGATCAAAAGATCGCAGCCTTCGGCGGCTCCTACATTTGGAATGCATTTTTTCTGTAGGAGCTGCCGAAGGCTGCGATCTTTTGATTATGAAAAAATAAATGAGCCGTTTTTCAGATCTGGCGTGACAGAGAAGGAAAGCCCCCTTGATTCCACCTTCTCAGGATCATCCACATGCAGCCCACCCGCCTTACGCCACTGGCCCGCAGCCTGCGCAATCTTCTGCTCGGCGCCAGCCTGAGTTTCACCGCCCTGCCCGCCGCGATGGGTGCCGAAGCCAAGGTTTATCACATCGCCCCGGCATCGCTGGAAACCGCGCTCAACCAGTTTGGCCGTGAAGCAGGCGTACTGATTTCCTTCGGTTCGCAAGTCACCAGCGGCGTGCAAAGCCGTGGTCTGGAAGGCAATTACACCGCGCAACAAGGCCTCGATGCCTTGCTCGAAGGCACCGGCCTGCAAGCCCGCGCCGAGGGTGACAACGCCTTCAGCCTGCAACCGCTGGCTGACGCGGCGCTGGAGCTGGGCACCTCGACCGTAGTCGGCGACTGGCTCGGCGATGCGGCGCAGATCAACGTCTTCGAACACCCCGGCGCGCGCGATGTGATCCGCCGCGAAGAATTCGAACGCCAGGGCGCGACCCAGGCCCGCGACGTGCTCAACCGCATCCCCGGTGTGAACGCGCCGGAGAACAACGGCACGGGCAGCCATGACATGGCGCTGAATTTCGGCATTCGCGGTTTGAATCCACGCCTGGCCGCACGCTCGACAGTATTGATGGATGGCATCCCGGTGCCGTTCGCGCCGTATGGTCAGCCGCAGCTTTCGTTCGCGCCGATCAGCATGGGCAACATGGATGCCGTGGACGTGGTGCGTGGCGGCGGCGCGGTGCGTTACGGCCCGCAGAACGTCGGCGGCGTGGTCAACTTCGTGACCCGGGCGATTCCCGACGAGCCAACGGTCAAGGGAGGTTTGCAGACTGAAACCAGCCCATCGTCGAGCCACGACGGTTTCAAGACCAGCGCCAATCTGCTGGCCGGCGGCACCAACGCCAACGGCCTCGGTGGCGCCTTGCTGTACTCCGGCACCCGTGGTGGTGACTGGCGTGAACACAGCGATACCGAGATCGACGACCTGATCCTCAAGGGCAAGTACCAGCTCGACGACGCCAACAGCTTCAACGCCATGGCCCAGTATTACGAGGGCAAGGCCGACATGCCCGGCGGTCTCAATGTCGCCGATTACGATGCCGATCCGTATCAGTCGACGCGACCGAAAGATCAGTTCTGGGGGCGCCGGACGATGTTCAACTTCGGCTATCGCTATCAGCAAGATCGCCGCGAGTTCACCGCCAACACCTTCTTCACCAAAACCCTGCGCAGCGGTTATCTGGATCAGGGCACGTTTCTTTCGCTGTCGCCTCGCGAGTATTGGGTGCGTGGTCTGGAAACCCGTTTCGCCCAAGGCTTCGACTTGGGTCCGAGCAGCCACGAAGTCGGAGTCGGCTACCGCTACATCAATGAGGCCGGCCACGAACTGCGTTATCGCACGCCGATCAGCGCCAACGAATACCCGACCACCAGCAGCCGCAACGACCGTGACACTCGCGGTGGTACCGAGGCCAACGCATTCTTCGTCGATGACCGCATCGACATCGGCAAATGGACCATCACCCCGGGCGTGCGCTACGAGATGATCGAGTCGCAGCAGACCAACAACCTGACCAACGTCAAATACAAGGGCGACTACAACACCGCGCTGCCGGCGCTGAACGTGCTCTATCACCTCACCGACAGCTGGAATCTGTACGCCAACACCGAAGGCTCATTCGGCAGCGTGCAGTACAGCCAGATGCCCAACCGGGTCAGCAGCGGCGAAGTGAAGCCGGAAAAGGCCCGCACCTGGGAACTCGGCACGCGCTATGACAACGGTGCCCTGCGCGCTGAAATCGGTGCGTTCCTGATCAACTTCGACAACCAGTACGAGAGCAACCAGACCAACGACTCGGTGATCGCTCGCGGCGAAACCCGCCATCAGGGCATCGAGACCAGCGTCAATTACGCGCTTGATGATCTGAGTCCGGCGCTGGCCGGTTTCGATGTCTACGCCACGTATGCGTATGTCGATGCGACCATTCGCGAAGACGGGCCGAACAAAGGCAACCGCGTGCCGTTTTCCTCCAAGCACAAAGGCACGATTGGCGTCGGTTATACCGAAGGGCCATGGAAGCTGAATCTGGACAGCAGCTTCCAGAGCGACCAGTTCGCCGACAACGCCAACACCTCGAAGGAAAGTGCCGATGGCAGCACTGGCAAGATCCCCGGTTACATGCTGTTCAGCAGCCGCGCCGGGTATGACTTCGGACCGCAACTGTCGGATTTGAATGTGGCGGTGGGCGTGAAGAACATCTTCAACACGCAGTACTTCACACGCTCGTTCGATGACAACAACAAGGGCAAGTACGTAGGTGAGCCGCGGACGGTTTATGTACAGACGTCGGTGGCGTTCTGACCCCACCCCATCGAAGATCAAAAGCCCCTCACCCTAACCCTCTCCCAAAGGGAGAGGGAACTGACCGAGGTGTATTTACGATTTACGCTCGCCTGCAATATCGAGCTGAACGCTGGACTTGAAAACAACCGGGATCGGCCCCCTCTCCCAGAGGGTGAGGGACTGACCGAGGTGTATTTACGATTTACGCTCGCCTGCAATATCGAGCCGAACGCTGGACTTGAAAACAACCGGGATCGGCCCCCTCTCCCAGAGGGTGAGGGACTGACCGAGGTGTATTTACGCTTACGCTCGCCTGCAATATCGAGCCGAACGCTGGACTTGAAAACAACCGGAATCGGCCCCTTCTCCCAGAGGGTGATGGACTGACCGAGGTGTATTTACGATTTACGCTCGCCTGCAATATCGAGCCGAACGCTGGACTTGAAAACAACCGGGATCGGCCCCCTCTCCCAGAGGGTGAGGGACTGACCGAGGTGTATTTACGATTTACGCTCGCCTGCAATATCGAGCCGAACGCTGGACTTGAAAACAACCGGAATCGGCCCCCTCTCCCAGAGGGTGAGGGACTGACCGAGGTGTATTTACGCTTTACGCTCGCCTGCAATATCGAGCCGAACGCTGGACTTGAAAACAACCGGGATCGGCCCCCTCTCCCTCGGGAGAGGGCTGGGGTGAGGGGCTACGGTCTTAAACCCTGCGAGCAATCACCAACACCACAAACAAAAAACGGGCCTGCATCAGCAGGCCCGTTCTCCTTTGGTTACTTGTGAAATCAGCGCATCAACTGTTGATCGCTGCCTGTTCGTTCTCGTCAAATTCTTCCGCCAACAGCTTGTCGTTGGCTTTGCCGGTAAATGGCACTACAGCGGCGCGTGGTTTACCTCGCAGTTTGCCGAACAGATGATCCAGTTTGTGCTCGAGTTTCTCGGCAGCACCGTCGATCGCCTGTTCCAGCGAATCGGCTTTATGGGTCACGGAAATCGGTTGGTGGCCTTTTGGCCGCGCTTCCAGTTGGCAGCGCAAGTCATGGGGACCTGGTTTTTCGCCGTTCTCGTCGCTCAGATGGACTTCGACACGGGTCAGGTCTTCTTCATAACGGTCGAGCGTGCTCTCAATAGTTGTACGTACCCACTCCTCCAGTCGCTTACTGCTTTGAATATGGTTATCACTGTTGACTTGGATTTGCATAGTTCATCCCTTATTTCAGCTAGCTCGCTGGAGGCCTTGAAGTGAATTTCCTGACCTCCTGGTTACAACAATCGGCCCGAGCGACGAACATTTCAACCCCTGAAAAAAGAAAAATATTCATTCGCAAAAAAAGCCGGACAACCGAGCGAGGCGCTGTTAATGTCGGGAGTTGGGTCGACCCGCTCCGTAGAAAAATCTGCTCACATCTGTTGCTCATTCAGCGGGTGCAGGCTGCGAAAAATCCCCGCCTCTTCCACCAGCCAGTCATGCACAGCGCGCACGCCCGGATGGCTCAACGCCCCCGGCGCATATAGCAGCACGTAGCGTTTATGGTTGGGCACCGACAAGCCGAACGGCACAATCAAAGTGCCGCGCTCCAGCTCATCATTGAGCAACGTGCGCCGGGCAATCGCCACGCCCATACCGGCAATCGCCGCTTCAATGGTCAGGTGATTGCGATTGAACGTGTGCCCGCGCCGCACATCGGCGCCTTCGAAGCCGATCGCATTCAAATAGAACTCCCATTCCGCGTATTCGTAACTGCCACGCCAAGCGGTGATGTCGTGCAGCAACGGGAAATGCACCAGATCCGCCGGCCCGTGCAACGGCGGTCGCCCACGCAACAGGCTCGGCGCGCACACCGGGAAAATCTGCTCGTCGAGCAAGGCTGTGGATAACAATCCGGGGTAACTGCCATCGTTGAGGTCGATGGCCAGATCGAAATCGCCTTCGTGCAACGGCACGCTGCTGTCCTCGGCCACCAGGCGCAACTGGATATCCGGAAAGCGTTGCTGCAAGCGCGGCAGGCGCGGAGTCAGCCATTTGCCGAGAAACGACGGGATCGACCGCAACCGCAGAGTTCCGCTGATCATCCCGGCGTCCAGCCGGCGCAATTCCGCATCGATGCTGCCGTACGCTTCATTGACGGTAATCGCCAGTCGCTGCCCCTGTGCACTCAACTCAACGCCCCGCGCGCGCCGATGAAACAGGCGAAAGCCCAGGCGTTCTTCCAATTGGCGGATCTGCTGGCTGACCGCGCCCGGGGTGATGTGCAGCTCTTCGGCACAACGGGTGAACGACAGGTGCCGCGCGGCACAGGCAAACACCTGCAGCCAGACGTAGGTCTGGGCATGCAATTGACGACTCATTGTTTAGTCCTGCTAAAGGCTGTCTTAGGAGGTTTCGTTGGTCACCTCGAAGCGAGGCAGGCAGTATCGCCGACATTGCGCTTGTCCGACAAAAAATGGCAGCGATTCCTACTCCATTGCTTGTAAGGGTTTAGCATGGCTATCAGTGTTTTCGATCTATTCAAAGTGGGCATCGGCCCGTCCAGTTCCCATACCGTCGGCCCGATGCGTGCAGCGGCGACCTTTGCCCAGGCCCTGATCGACCAACATCTGCTCTATGACGTGCGACGGGTGGAAATCCGTCTGTACGGCTCGCTGTCTGCGACCGGCGTTGGCCATGCCACCGATCGCGCGACGGTCATGGGCCTGATGGGCGAGTGGCCGGACAGCATCGATCCTTCGACCATCGATCCACGCATCCAGCAACTGCGCGAAACCGGGCAATTGTCCCTCGCCGGTCAACGCTCGATTGCGTTTGACTGGCAGAGCGATCTGCTGCTGCTCGACGAGAGCTTGCCCTACCACCCCAACGCCATGTCGCTGAGCGCATTTGGCGAAAGCGCCGAGCTGTTCACGCAAACCTATTACTCGGTGGGCGGCGGCTTCATCGTCGAAGCGGCTGAAGCCGAGTCTGGCGTGGCGCCAGCCAGCGACGTGGTGTTGCCCTACGATTTTTCCAGCGCCGCCGAACTGCTCGCTTTGTGCAAAAAGCACAATCTGCGCGTGTCCGAACTGATGATGGCCAACGAGCGCGCCTGGCGCAGCGATGCCGAGATTCGCCAAGGCCTGCTGCACATCTGGTCAGTGATGCGCGAGTGCGTCGAACAAGGTTTGCGCCACGAAGGCATCCTGCCCGGCGGTCTGAAAGTACCGCGCCGCGCGGCGAAACTGCATCGCAGCCTGTTGGAAATCGGCAAACCGAATGTGATCAGCTCGACCCTGTCGGCGATGGAATGGGTCAACCTGTTCGCCCTTGCCGTCAACGAAGAAAATGCCGCCGGCGGGCGCATGGTCACCGCGCCGACCAATGGCGCCGCCGGGATCATTCCGGCCGTTCTGCACTACTACATGAAATTCAATCCGGATGCGTCTGACGATGACGTCGTCGCGTTCTTTCTCGGTGCAACCGCCGTCGGCATTTTGTGCAAGAAAAACGCCTCCATCTCCGGTGCCGAGGTCGGCTGTCAGGGCGAAGTCGGTTCGGCTTGCGCCATGGCCGCCGCCGGCCTCGCCGACGTCCTTGGTGCGACACCGGAGCAACTGGAGAACGCTGCCGAAATCGGCCTGGAACACAACCTCGGCCTGACCTGCGATCCGGTCGGTGGCCTGGTGCAAGTGCCGTGCATCGAGCGCAATGCCATCGCGGCGGTGAAGGCGATCAACGCCACGCAAATGGCCCTGCGCGGCGACGGCAATCATTTCATTTCCCTCGACCGGGTGATCCGCACCATGCGCGACACCGGCGCCGACATGCACGACAAGTACAAGGAAACCTCGCGGGGCGGGCTGGCGGTGAACTGGGTGGAATGCTGATCGGCCTGACTGCACTGTCAGCGATCATCGGCTGATTCCTGCCCTGAAAACGCGCCACAAAAAACGGCGAGCCCCGAGGCTCGCCGTTTTTTTCGCCGTGTTTATTGTTCGACAATTTTTCCGGCATGCCCCTTGCTACATCACCCTTGAGGCAAACGGACATTGCAAACCTCAGCGAACGAGATGCCAGTGGTCTGGTGTTGCGAACCAAATCAGATCATGGCCGGTCAACAACTGCACGTTCAATCAGGCGGTGACGCATCATGGACAACCCATTTCAGATCATTACCGATGCTTTCGCGCCGGACTATCAGATCAATCTGAGCATTCAGGGCCTGGACGGCAGCATCATGCTGACCCTGTCCAACGCCGGCCGCATTGTGGCCAAGCGCATGATCAGTGCCGAACAGCGCAACGATCCCGAGCGTTTGAAGAGGCTGGTGCAAAGCATCCAGTTCGGCATCGCCATCGAACAGGGCCACAGCGCCATGTCGATTCTCGAAGCCATGACCAGCGGCGCCGGGCTCACCCCGCCACCGCCACGCGTCAAGGGCCAGCCCGGCCAGGCGGCGGGCCTTTAAAGCTCGCCCTTCTCCACTTCAGGATGTTCGCTGGAGCCCGTGCCGAGCTTGCGCTGCGGGTTCTCGATCTTCACTGAGGGGAATTGCGACGAAGCGTAACGCACCACCAGGATCGCAAACGCCAGCAGCAGAATGCCGCCGCACAGGTAGATAATGCCCATGTCCGGTGGGTTGTGGTGCGAGACGTTGGAGATCAGCAGGCGCGTCAGCGCGGTGATCGCCACGTAGATCAGGAAGCGCACCGGCATGTGGTTGGTCTTGAAATAAATCCCGACCATCGCGCCCAGTTCCAGATAGATGAACAGCAACAGAATGTCATCGATCTTGATGTGCCCGACTTCGAGCATCCCGAGAAACTCCATCACCGCCGCCCACGCTGTCACCGCACCGATGGCGAATAGCGCCAGATAGTGAAAGGTTTCGACGAACAGGTTGCCCAGGGACTCGGCCAGTTGATGCACGTTACGCCGCAGTTTCTCGGCCCAATTTATTTTCACGATGAGTTTCCTTAGCCCGTTTCGGGCGGATGATGCGTATCGCACGTGACGGTTTTGCGCGCGCGCCTTGTAGCAACGGTTTTCATGCAGGTTCAGGGCCACGCATCATGGCGATCCGCCGCAAATCCCGCGCCGTGGCGTTTGGTCGCAGGCTCGCGGCTTTGCACAATCCCCGTGGGAGCGAGCCTGCTCGCGAATAGCAGCCACACCGTACCCCTGACAAACCCCGAATCCGGTCTACATTGAAAAGCCACTACCCATGGCGCAGGGATTCGCTTATCCTTTTCGCTGTATATGGATACAGTAGTCGTCAAGACAACTTAATGTGAAGGCATGTGAGGTGGTGAATGGCCGTCGAAGTGGTATACCGCAGCAGCCGAGATCTGGAGCGCTTGTTCATGGATAAAGCCGAAGCTGATCGTCATGACAAAATGCTCGAACTGGCCGAATATCTGGCCGATGTGCTGCAAAAAGCCGTTCCGTCCCTGACTGAACAGCAAGTGGAAGAAGCCGGGATCTACATGGCGAAGAATCGCGATGTGTTCGCCAGAGCGTTCAAGAGCCAGCCCGATGCGCTGTCGGAGCTGATCAATGCGCCGGCCGAGCCTGTCGAAAAAGCTGAAGCGGCAGAACCTGATGAGGCGCCGGCGAAGCCAGCCAAACCAGCGAAAGCGCCGAAGTAATTAGAAAGATCGCAGCCTTCGGCAGCTCCTGCACTCGGAATGTAGGAGCTGCCGAAGGCTGCGATCTTTTGCTTTCAGCGATACAAAACCTTTTCGGCCAACTCATCCGCCACCCGCGCCGGCGAACGTTTTTCCGCCTGAGCATGGGCGAAGACTTCGGTCAGCCGCGAACTGATTTTCGACAGATGCGCCGTAATCGTCGGCAACTCCTCACCGCGATGTTTAAGCGATACGTAAATCAGCCCGCCGGCATTGATCACATAATCCGGCGCATAAAGAATCCCGCGCCGTTCCAGTTGATCCGCCACATCCAGATGGGAAAGTTGATTGTTCGCCGAACCGGCCACCGCCGAGCAGCGCAGCTGTGAAACGCTGTGACTGTTGAGCACACCGCCCAACCCGCACGGCGCGAGAATGTCGCACGGCGTGCTGAGCAATGCGTCGTTGGCGATCGGGTGAGCATTGAGCTGCTCCATCGCCAGTTGCACCTTGCCGTGGTCGATGTCACTGACGAGCAACTCGGCGCCTGCCGCGTGCAGTTGCTCGGCCAGCGCAAAACCGACATTGCCAAGCCCCTGGATGGCAACGCGCAGACCTTCGAGGTTGTCGCTGCCCAAGCGCGCCATCGCCGTGGCGCGTATGCCGGCGAACACGCCCATGGCCGCATGCGGCGCCGGGTCGCCTGCCGAAGTGGTGCTGGTAACGTGGCGGGTCTGCTGGGCAATGCAGTCCATGTCCGCCACTGACGTACCGCTGTCGATGGCGGTGATATAGCGGCCGTCGAGTTGCTCGATGCAACGTCCGAAAGCCTCGAACAACGCGGCGCGATTCTCGACATGGGCCGGGCGCACGATCACCGCCACCCCGCCACCTTGCGCGAGGCCGGCGAGCGCCGCTTTGTAGCTCATGTTTTGCGCCAGGCGAATGGCGTCCTCGACCGCAGATTCGTCGTTGGGATAGGCAAGGTAACGGCACCCACCCAGGGCTGGCCCCAGATGGCTGTTATGAATGGCAATGACCGCCTTCAACCCGGTGGCCGGGTCCACGCTCAGGTGCAGCGATTCCAGGCGAGTGCTTTGCATGAGAGCGAACATCGACAGGCTCCCGAATCACTTCTTGTAGAACGCCAGTATAGGCTTGCCCCTGAAAATTGCTGGCGCACACCGGCATGAGCCGCCGAGCGGACAATGCTGCGCCGCTATAACTCGCGCTCAGTGAGCCCGGCACTGGACGAACAACCCGGACGGGGCTAAAACGAGGCATTGGAGGGAGATTTTGATGAGTGCGCGCCAACGCTTTTTCGAATGCCTGCATCGTTCACCGCCGGCCCTGCTGGAAGCTGCGCTGTGGATAAGTGCCGAGCACGACAAAACCCTCGAGCCCGAGGCATGGTTGCGCACCTTCAAGGATTTGCAACTACGCGTCAGCTATGGGCTGCCGATGCTGCCGATCAGCGAACTGGCGCAACCGCTGTTGCGACGCATGGTCGATCTCGGTTTCGCGCAGGATGATTTCCTGCCGCTGCGCCCGCAGGCGGCGCTGCTGCATCGCGTGTTGCACACCCAACGCGGTCAGCCGTTGGCATTGGCGTTGATCGCACTGGAATTGGCGCGTGGGTTGGAGATTCCTCTGGTCGGGGTCAACTTCCCCGGACATTTTCTGCTGCGGGTACCCGGCGCCGACCACTTGCTCGATCCTTGCGGCGGGCGGCGACTGTATCCCAATGACTGCCGAGAACTGTTGCAACGCCAATACGGGCCGAACATGCAGCTCAGCGCCGAACATTTGCTGAGCGCAACGCCGGTGCAGATGCTGCAACGTCTGTCACGCAACCTGCGCCAATTGCACCTGACCCACGACGATCACATCGCCGCGCTGATCGACGCAGAACGAGTGCTCGAACTGGGCGATGCGAAGGCCTCCGATTACATGGCCCGGGCCAGTCTGTATCAACGGCTGGATTGCCCGAACGCTGAACGCTTCGATCTGGAGCATGCATTATTGCTCAGCGAAGACCCGATCCAGCGCCTGCGCCTGACCGAACGCCTCGGCCATCTGCCGCCCAACTCCGTCGTGCATTAACTACCTTCCGCAGGCTGCCACCATCCTTGAGGCCCACACAAACCTGTGTGGGAGCGAGCCTGCTCGCGAAAGCGGTGTGTCAGCTGAATGAAAGGCCACTGACACTCCGTCTTCGCGAGCAGGCTCGCTCCCACAGGAATTACGGGGTGTCTGGTTGATTGGCAGGATGCGCCTTGATAAACGCCGGATGTTCAGCCGCCAACGCAGCCACACGGCAAATTTTCGGATACGCCTCCAGGCTGACGTTGAACCGCTCAGCCGCATACAACTGCGGAATCAGATACACATCTGCCACGCACGGCCATTCGCCAAAACAGAAACCGCTGTCGCCGATCAACTGCTCCACCGTTGCCAGCCCTTGGCTGATCCAATGGCTGATCCACTCCACCACTTGCGCCTCATTCTGCCCCGCCTGGCGCAGGCGATTGAGCACGCTGACGTTGTGCAGCGGGTGCACGTCGCAGCCGATCACCGCCGCGACACCGCGCACCTGCGCGCGCGCCAGCAGATCATCCGGCAGCAACGGCACCTGTGGATAACGCTCTTCCAGATACTCGATGATCGCCGGCGATTGAATCAGCAGCGCACCATCATCGGTGCGCAAGGTCGGCACCCGGCCCTGCGGATTGAGCGCCAGATACGCCGGTTGCCGATGTTCACCGCCCGACGGTGCGATCAGGTTGACCGGCAACGCCTGGTAATCGAGGCCCTTCAACGCCAGCGCAATCCGCACCCGGTACGATGAAGTGGAACGGTAATAGCCATAGAGATCCATAAGCCGCTCCTGTCAGCGCGCAGCGATCACGGTGCCGCGACATTCGCCGAAGCCGATCGAGGCAAAACCGTCGCGGGCGCAGCGGGCACGCAGGATGATTTCGTCACCGTCCTCAAGGAATTTGCGCACTTCGCCAGAAGCCAGTTCGATCGGTTTCTTACCGCCCTCAGTGATCTCCAGCAGGCTGCCGAACTGACCGTTTTCCGGCCCGGACAAAGTGCCCGAACCGAACAGGTCACCGGCCTGCAACTGGCAACCGTTAACGCTGTGGTGCGCGACCATTTGCGCGACGGTCCAGTACATGTAGCGGGTGTTGCTCTGGGTCAGGCGATGGGCCGGCAGGTTCTGCTCGCGCATGGTTTCGGTACGCAAAAGCACTTCCAGCTCGATGTCGAAGGCGCCGCCATCCTGATCGCGCTTGTCGAGCAGATACGGCAGCGGCTGCGGATCACCTTCAGGGCGCGCCGGTTGCGCCGTGCGGAATGGTTCCAGTGCTTCAGCCGTCACCACCCACGGCGAGACGCTGGTGATGAAACTTTTCGACAGGAATGGGCCGAGTGGCTGGTATTCCCAAGCCTGGATATCCCGCGCGGACCAGTCGTTGAGCAGGCAGAAACCGGCGATGTGCTCGGCAGCGTCACCGATGGCAATCGGCTCGCCCATCTCATTGCCCTGGCCGATCCAGATACCCAGTTCCAGTTCGTAATCCAGACGCGCGCATGGACCGAATACCGGTTCTGTCTGGCCGGCCGGCAGCGTCTGGCCTTTCGGCCGGCGCACGTCGGTGCCGGACGCTCGCACCGTGGAAGCGCGACCGTGGTAACCGATCGGCACGTACTTGTAGTTCGGCAGCAGCGGGTTATCCGGGCGGAACAGTTTGCCGACGTTCTGCGCGTGCTCGATGCCGACGTAGAAGTCGGTGTAATCGCTGATCCGTGCCGGCAGGTGCATCTGGCAATCGGCAGCCAGCGGCAAGAGTTTCGCGCCTTGCGCTTCGATGTTGCCACGCAGGGTGCTGCCTTCACTGAACAGTTCGATCAGGCGTTCGCGCAGGGCAACCCGCGCCTCACGGCCAAGTTCAAAGAACGCGTTCAACTGCCCGCCGTGCATGGCTTCCACCGCACTGCGTGCGACACCGTCGAACAGACCGGCCTCAAGCGCCACCTGCAAATCGAAAATGTGCTCGCCGATCGCCACGCCCGCGCGAGGCGCCGAACCGTGCAGGCTGAACACGCCCAGCGGCAGATTCTGCAAGGGGAAATCGCTGTGACCGTTGGCCGAAGCGACCCAGCTGCGGGGAATGGAATTCTGTGTCATGGGTTATCTCCGGGTCGGGTCGAACGTGGCGGGCAGCGTCGCCCAGCAAGCGTCGTAACTGGGTTGCAACTGTGGGCATTCGAGGGCGAAACGACTTGGACGAAGCACCTGGCTGGTCTCGAACATGAAGGCCATGGTGTTATCGATTTTTGCAGGTGCAAGCTCGGCGTTGATCGCCCTGGTGCAGGTTTCGCCGTCCGGGCCGTGGGCGCTCATGCAGCTGTGCAGCGACGCGCCACCGGGCACGAAGCCTTCGGCCTTGGCGTCGTATTCGCCCTGGATCAGGCCCATGAATTCGTTCATCAGGTTGCGGTGGAACCACGGTGGCCGGAAGGTCTTTTCGGCGACCATCCAGCGCGGCGGAAAGATCACGAAATCGAGGTTGGCCAGACCGTGCACGCTGGTCGGCGAGGTCAGTACAGTGAAAATTGAAGGATCAGGGTGATCGAAACTCACCGTGCCGATGGTGTTGAAACGGCGCAGGTCGTATTTGTACGGCACGTTGTTGCCATGCCAGGCGACCACATTGAGCGGTGAGTGATTGAGTTCGGTGGCCCACAACTGGCCAAGGAATTTCTGTACCAGAGTAGTCGGTTGCTGCAGGTTTTCGTAGGCAGCGACCGGGGTGAGGAAATCCCGTGGATTGGCCAGACCGTTGCTGCCGATCGGCCCCAGATCCGGCAGGCGCAGCGGCGCGCCATGGTTCTCGGCGAGGTAGCCGCGTGCCTGTGGATCGAGCAGTTCGACGCGAAATTTCAGGCCACGCGGCAGAACGACGATTTCCAGCGGTGCCACTTCGAGTACGCCCAGTTCGGTGGCGATACGCAGGCGACCGAGTTGCGGCACCAGCAGCATTTCCCCATCGGCGTTAAAGAACACACGCTCCATTGAACGGTTGGCGGTGTAGTTATAAATGCTGATGCCGGAAGGTTTTTCGGCGCCAGCATTGGCCGCCATGCTGACCAGACCATCGATGAAATCCGTTGGCTCGGTCGGCAGCTCCAATGGATTCCAGCGCAGGCGATTGGGCGTCACTTCACCCAAAGGTCCGCCGGCCAGTTGCCGCTCCAGTTTGACGAACGCCGGGTGATTGGCCGACGGCTGAATCCGGTACATCCAGGTACGCCGCGCTTCGCTGCGCGGCATGGTGAAGGCGGTGCCGGAGAACAGCTCGGTATACAGGCCGTACGGGGCTTTCTGCGGAGAGTTCTGGCCAACGGGCAGCGCGCCGGGCAACGCTTCAGTGCTGAATTCGTTGCCGAAGCCGGACTGGTAAACCAGGTCCTGCGCGGTTGAATCGGGGTTCATGGAGCCTCCTGAACAGGGAGTCGGCAGTGGCCCATCGCTCTGGCTCAGAGTTCTCGGCACGCCGGGGTTGTTATTATCGTAATCTGATTACGCATAACGTAATTTGCTCGCTATCCAGCGTCAAGCTATAAAGACGCCCATTCGAACCGGAACCGCCAGCCCCATGGAAAAAACCAGCGACAGCAACGGCAAACAGAAAGTCCGCTCCGCCGAAGTCGGCACCGACATCCTCAAGGCTTTGGCCGAGTTGTCACCGTCGACTTCGCTGTCGCGTCTGGCCGAACATGTGCAGATGCCGGCAAGCAAGGTGCATCGCTATCTGCAGGCGTTGATAGCCTCCGGATTTGCCGAACAGAACACCGCCACCAACCATTACGGCCTCGGTCGCGAAGCACTGCGCGTGGGCCTGGCCGCGCTCAACAGCATGGACGTGCTGAAAGTTGCCGCCCTGCCGCTGTCCGAGCTGCGCGATGAACTCAACGAAACCTGCTTTCTCGCGGTGTGGGGCAATCAGGGCGCAACCGTCGTGCACATTGAACCGGCGGTGCGCGCGGTGACGGTGGTGACGCAGTTGGGTTCGGTGCTGCCACTGCTCAGCTCTTCCACCGGGCTGGTGTTCAGCGCTTACCTGCCGCACCGGGAAACCGATGAATTGCGCGAGCAGGAGATCGCTGTCGAAAAGCATCCCCTCAAGGACGAAAAGGCCTATGCAGCGCTGTGTGAACAGATCCGCGAACGCGGTCTGCATCACGTGCATGGTTTGTTGATGCCGGGTGTGGATGCGCTTTCTGCGCCAGTGTTCAACGCGGTCGGGCAGATCGCTGCGGTGCTGACCATCGTCGGCCCGACCTCACTGTTCCACGCCGACGAAAACGGCCCGGCGGCGCAGCGGTTGTTGGCTGCGACGCGGGCCGTGAGCTGGCGCATGGGTTACGAAAGATAAATCAGACTATGAGCCCTCGAAACGGCTCAGCGAACCGTGGTCTTGCTGAATGCAGACTCAGCCTCTTGCATCAGTGCCTTGAAGAACCCGATCAGTTCATCGGCGGGGTCTTCATGGCCGGTGTAATACGTAACCAGCTCCGCGACCGTGCGGGCGTCTTCAAACAGACTGAGAAACGAGCGTTGCGCACGGGTAAGTTCTTTAGCCGGCGCCCCCGCCGCTGCAGCCTGACCCAATGTCAGCAGTCCGCTCAATACATCCTGCACATGCCCCAGCGCGGCGGAATAATCACCGCGTCGGTGCGACTGCGACGCGTCGTAGATGCTTTTCATCACCTGCACAGCCACCACCACAGTGCCTACGGGTGGCACCAGCAGGCTGACAATGTTTGCGGCCTTCAACAGATTTTCATAAACCACACTGGCGATTATTTCGTTGAGACTGGTGGTCCGTTCGTCGATGTCACTCAATACACGGCGCACTCGCTCGTCATGGAAAGTGAACAGATCGGGCAGTAACGAACGCTGCTGTGTGCGAATGACCGGTCGGGTATCAACCGTTGCGACCAGATTATCGAAGTAGTCATTGGTCACTTTCTGGTCAACCAGCAGTATCCGCTCGCTGTAATAGTTCCTGAACGGGCCTTTTCGAAAACGAATCGAAGGAACGAACTCAGCGATCGGCCGGAAGTTGACTTGATCCGGTGCGTCAGGCGTATAGAGCAAGTCGAAGAAACCTGACGACAACTTCAGTCGAAAAATATAAACGCCGCCAACCGCGCGGTCCCCAGGAGTCGTCAGACCCAGCGCGCCAATATTGAATTTGTACAGCCCGATATCACCTTCGGCGGTGCTGGTCCCTACCGACTGATAACCGCCACTCTCTTTCAGGTTATCGATGACCCCTTGGACAGCAGAGAAAGACTCTGTCGATAATCTGCCGTTGGTGAAATCGGCAAACGCATTGCGATACATCTCACAGCGGATTTTCCGGGCGTGTACCGCGCGCTTGAAAGCGTAATCAGGATGAGCCTTGTTCAGATATTGCTCTTCCAGCATCGCGCTGTATCGGTCACCAGGGCGGAAGGTTTTCGATAGCGAAGACAAATCCCGGATATCCAGTTTTTCAACGAGGGGATGTCCATTCACCAAGTAATATTTGGGGCTGTACTTGGTTTCATAGGCCGGATGCACCGCTTCGAAAGCGAGTCCCTCAAGCAAGACGTCGGTAACGCTCTTACGAAACTCTTCGGTCTGAATAATGATCTGGTCGGGATTGACCGAAATGTTGCTGCCGCGCGAACGCAACAGGTCTTCTATCTGGGCTTTCACCGCGTCATAGGTGAACTGCTCGAATGTCGGAAAACCATTGTCTCGTGCATCAACCGTGGACAGCGCCTTGAGTTCGGTTGTCAGACGCGAATAGCGCTTGCGCCCCTCAATGCCAAGCGCCCGATAAGCTGCCGGTGCAATGGCCTTGTGCAGCGCAACTTCGGCTCGGTAGGCGACATTTACGTAGTCCGCCAAAGGTGCCTTGGCGTTCAGATAAAGATCGACCGGCCGGCTATCAAGCGTGTAGCGGTAGCTCAGTTGAGTACCAGCGCTGCCAAGCAACTCACTCGCCTCGTGCAGGTAGTCGGGATGAATCATCAATGCGGCGTATTCACGATCCGCCGACAATGCCGACTCCAGCCAGCGGTTCGCCGCGTAGATATCGGAAAATTTCTGCAGTTCGAATTGCCCGTCAGCTGTTTTGACCAACATCAGCGACGGTGCGTATTCTTTGGCCGAAATCATCAGAACATCTTTCAATGCTGGGACTTGCAGCCTGATTTTCAAGCCCTGAATAGTCACCGCAGGGTCGTTGGCCATGGCTCGCGCGATGATGTTCGCATCGGTGGAATCCAGCTTCCCGGACTGGCGAGCTACAAAAACTGCAAACTCCATCTGGCTGAAGAGATAGTTGCGATAGGCCTCCTGCCAAGCAACCGACGGCGAGTATGCAAGACTGCCGGTAAACTCCAGGCGCAGGTTACGATTTTCCAGCCACTGTTCAAGCGCTACTGCCGTCAGCCGACTTCCGTCGGGAGCGCCGATGATGGTCAGAGTCGCTTTGTAACCATTGTCGTGCAGACCGAAAACAAGAAACTCCGTCAGCGTCCGGGTTTCTTCCTGCTCGATGGTCCGTCCGGCAATCTGCAAAGTGTACGAGCTATGGACACTGATCGCTTCAGGATCCAGGCGTTCGTCAAAGGCCCTCTGCGCCCATGCGGAGAACGTGCGCAGCACATAGTCCTTGAAAGAAAAACACGTATCGAACGCGCTCGAATATGCAGCCTCATACTGGTCTTTGGATTCTTCAAGCTCGCTATAACGTTGTTGAATATCGCTACCAGCGGCATGCAGCCAAAGCGGCCAGTCGGTGCGCTTCAGTGCCGCCCAGAGCAGATAGAAACGGGTGTCGATACCGTAACGCAGCACATGCAGGCGTTGATTCTCTTGAAGCATGGAGATCAGTGGTTTTTCCAGTTGTTCCCGGCCACTGATCAAGGATGAAACATTTTCAAGCTGACCTTTGAGGTGAGTGTCGACACAAAAGACATGAGGACTTTGCGTGGCTTTCGGATAACTGATCTGCTCGCTACGCAGGGAAAGTCTCTGCTGAAGTTTGCTGTGCAAATCGGTATTTCGTTCAAAGAACTCAAAGCCGTTTTCCGGCGTGTGCAGCAGATAGGAAGTCGACTCGTTGACCAGTTGCATCTCTGCGACCGCACGCTCGGCGTTGTCCAGAACGAAACAGGGCTGGCGCACCAGAAGATAATCCTGTGCCGGTTGCAGGTTGACTTCAAACGCTGCGCGACCGGCATCTGCTTCCAGCAGATGAGCGAATCGCTCGCCCAATCGGGCATCGAAATTGTTGGCCATGACCGACAGCGACATCTCTGCACCGGTGACCACGGCATAGGCCTTGATGAAAGCCTGTTTGTTCGACAGCGGTGCATTGTCGGCATGGACGGGTTTCGCTGGCGCAGCCCAGAACTTTGCGATCTCGGCTCGCAATGTTTTTTCCAGTCCGGCAGTTACAGCAGCGATCAGATCTTCAACAACAATGGTATTGAGCACCTTGACTTTGAATTGCTCACTGAACGTATCCGGCAGAACAAAAACCCCATCACCACCCATAATATAGGCAGGACTTATATGGTTATTCAGACAATGAACCGTCACCTCCCAAAGAGTGCCTGATGGCCGATTTTCATCGGCAGGGAAAGCAGGATCCGTATTGATATAGACCTTGTCGATATCAACTGTTTTGCCCAGACGCTTCAATTCACCCTCAAGCATGCTGCGCAGAATATCCAGCACGCTCGGCATGGCGTCGATGATCTTGAACAGATCTGTTTTAGCCTGTGTTGCCTTTTCCCACTCTTCCGGCCAGGTAACCTGCTCACCGAAAGAACCACGCATCAAACTTTTATATAACTTGGCCACAAACTTTCCTTACTTGATTATCCAGAGCTGCAAGTGCAGCCACCGCCGATAATTGCAAGGTAGTTTCTTTTTCAGCCGACATGAAGCTCGAACAAATTACAAAACATGCCACCCAACAACGAACACCATGTTGTGCTACTGAAATTTACAAAACTAAACCAGTATCCCCATCAACTTGGCTTTCGCCACAGCCTGGGTTCTGCGTTCTACACCCAACTTACCGTTAATCCTTCTCGCATGGGTTTTTACTGTATGTAATGAAATAAACAGTTGTTCGGCAACTTGCTGATTAGAAGCCCCTTGAGCAATCAACATCAGCACTTCCCGTTCGCGCCGACTGAGGCCAGGCGCCTGTTCATCGTTATCCCGTGGCCAGGCAGAGACCTCCTTGCCAGCCCCAGTGAGGCTACCTCGGCGTAATTCCCACTCGCGCACGGCTTGCTGCAATCGGCAACGCTCCGCCAGCGTTGCGGCTCGCTGGAACGCTTGCTGCGCCGCCGCCGTGTCACCGTGCGCTTCGGCCAACTGGGCGAAGGCCAGCAACAATTCCGTTTCCGCCGCCAACATGCCTTTGGCCTGAGCGCGCTTCAACAATCGCTCAATGGTTGACAGAGCGCTTTCGTCCGGGACCGATTGCGCATTCGCGCAGGCCAGCAGGTATTCGATGCGAATAATCAGTTCGAACGTCGCGGGTGGCGCCTGCAACGCCGAAGGTCCCCGGTAATGCCGTAACAGTCGGCTCAACGCTTCTTGCGCAAGATGCGGTCGGCCCTGCTGCAACCAGAACTGGCTGCTCACCTGCAACACAACACCGCGATAGACCGTATCGGGAATCTGCCGCTGCTGCATGACCCTTTCGGCCTCGCGCAGGCGTTCGAAAGCGCAGGCATAATCGCCGCGATTGCCGGCCAGTTGCGCCTGCCCCAGATAACCATACAAGACCCGCTTGTCGTGGCTGCGCAAGCAATCTTCAAGGCCCTGGCTGAACAACTGCGCAGCCTGCTCTTCAAGTCCCATGCACAGCGCCAGTCGTCCGCGCCGCAGGGCAATCCGGCCGAGCAGTGGCACGGGCACTGTGGCGCGCTGGCGCAGCAAGTGCTCGATCTCCACCAGCAGGCTTTCGGCACGCAAAGGCGCGCCCCGCTGCTCGAGCCATTGCGCATGGTCAAGCTCAAGCAAGCCTTCGAACAGCAAGGAGCCGTGAGCACGCGCCAGGCACAGCGCTTCGCGGTTGAGGGCATGGGCCTGATCCAGCTCGCCGCACAGTAACGCCTGCTGGGTCAGTCCCGACAGGCACATCAAACGCGCCTGCCAGGCATCGTCAGCCAGTGCAGACAAAGCCTCCTGAAAGCAGGCGCGTGCCGGCTCCATTTGCCCTTGCAGGTGAAACAGCCATCCCTGTTGCGCCTGCCAGCGGGCCAGCAGTTGCTGCTCCAGTTGCGCTGTCGGCTGCGGCATGAAGCGGCCGAGATGAGCCAGGCATTGCCCGGCCTGTTCGAACCGGCCGGCAAACAATAAGGCGCCCGTGACCAGCACGATCAGCTGTGGTGTCATCAGGGTCAGTTGCTGGCTTTGCTGCTCGTGCAAACGCAACAGCAGGACGACGGTCTGGTCTTCGAACAAGTCTTCGAAGCCGAAATGCTGCAACAGGCTGACGGCAGTTTCGTATTCCTCGGCCAACAACGCTTGCTCGAACGCCGCTCGCCAATCCTGCGTCGCGCTGAACCACTGACAGGCGCGCCGGTGCCAGGAACGCGCACACGGCCAGTGCGACTCCTGGATGATTCGCGACAGCGGGCGGAACACCTGGAGCCAGTCAGCGGATTGCTGCCATGGCTCGATAAAGCAGCCCAACACCTGCAGATCGTGCAGCAGCCGCGCGCCTTCGCCGGCGCCGAACAAATGCTCGCATAACGGCGCATTGAACCGTGGCAGGTGAGCCAGCACACGCCATGCCTCGTCCTGCTCCGGCGTCAGGTTGCTGAACAGTTCATGCTGCAGATAATCGAGCAGAGTGTCGACACGCTGCTGCGGTTGCAGGTTTTGCGACCAGTCGCATTTCTGCAGGAGCGCCATGCGCGCCCCCGCGCACCAACCGCCAGTACGCTGGATGATACGGGTGGCGACGCGGTCCGCCTGGTCAGGCGGCAAATGGTGCAACACCGATACAACTTCATCGTGAGTCAGCGCCAGGCTGGCGCTCTCGAATTCGTAGAGTTCGTCATCGAGCAACAGGCGCGGCCAGTTGCACTGCGGCCGGCGGCGAGTGCTGATCCACCAGGTGAGCGCCGGGCTGCTGACCGCCAGCAAGCGATCCAGCAGAGCATCCACAGCCGGATCCGGCAGCCGACTGTAATCGTCGATAAACAGCGACGTCGGCCTCGACCAATGGGCCAGCTCCGCCATCAGTTGCGTATCGTCAAGGCCTTCGACCAGCCCGAGCGCCCGCGTCAGACGCAGGCAGAATTCTTCGGTGCTGAGCGCCGCTCCCGCCAGCGGCAGCCAGATTGCCTCGCACTCCGCGCGCACCTGAAGGAGACATTCGGTGAGCAGTGCGGTTTTGCCGCTGCCTGCGGGCGCGCACAACAGCCTGACCCGTGCGTTCGATGTCAGCAAAGGTGCGCTCAAACGGCTGCGAAGTTGATGATGCGAAGAAAGCCTGGGCAAAAATCCGGGTCGATCCAGGCACGGGGTCATGGCGGTCATCGGGTGAGCCTTCTTATCGTTGTGCGCTCACCCTAGCCCTCTCCCGCGCCCTTGTTGACGAGTATTCAGCACGCTGATTGATGGCCATAAAAAAGGCGACCGTGCGGTCGCCTTTTGTCCAGCGGTACAGCAGAGCCGTTAGCGCACGCCCTCGGCGCGCAGGGCCGAAGGTGTGTAATCGGCAGCCTTGGCTTCAAAACCGAATTCGAAGCTGTGCTTCTCTTCGTTCTTCATGCCCAACGCAATGTAGCGGCCGGCAATGATGTCGTAGAGCGCTTCCAGCGTGTAAGCCTGAGCCTGATGATCGTAGTAGTACTGCGCGTGACCTTCGGCAACGCGCCACAGTTGCCCGCGACCGTCGTAGTGATCGGCCAGTGCCACTTGCCAGCTGTCCTCGTCGATGTACATGTGGCGCTTGGCGTAGATGTGCCGCTCGTTCGGTTTCACCGTGCCGATCACTTCCCAGACGCGGTGCAGTTCGTAACGGGTCAGGTCCTGATTGATGTGCCCGGCCTTGACGATGTCGTCGTACTTGAGCTTTGGCGAGTCGAGTTTGTAGCTGTTGTAGGGAATGTACATTTCCTTCTTGCCGACCAGTTTCCAGTCGTAGCGATCCGGCGCGCCGGAGAACATGTCGAAATTGTCGGAAGTCCTCAGGCCATCGGCCGCTGTACCCGGGCCGTCATAGGCCACTTGCGGTGCGCGACGTACGCGGCGCTGACCGGCGTTGTAGATCCACGCCAGACGCGGTTCCTTCACCTGATCGAGGGTTTCGTGCACCAGCAGCACGTTACCGGCCAGCCGCGCCGGAGCGGTCACCGATTGCTTGAAGAAGGTCAGTACGTTGGCGGCTTTATCCGGGTCGATGTCTTTCATCAGTTGCGGCACGGCGATCTCTTCTTCGAAGCGGATCGGCGTGTAACTGCCGTTGGTCTGCGGCGTGACCTGGGTGATGATCCGCCGCAGATTACCACCGTGGTAGCGGGTGATGTGGTTCCACAGCACCTCGACGCCGTTCTTCGGAATCGGGAAGGCGTAGTAGCGGTTGCCGGTGAAATTGGCCAGGCCGTTGCCGTCGTTGATTGCGTTGACGTTCAGCGCGCTGCGCTTGGCCGACTCATAGATTTCCGCCGGCGCCCCCACGGAGCGGTGGGTCGGGTAAACCGGGATCTTGTAGGTTTCCGGGTAGCGTTTGAACATCGCCACCTGGCCATCGGAGAGCTTGCTTTTGTACTGCTCGACGTTCGCGGCGGTGATGGTGAACAGCGGTTTTTCGTTGGCAAACGGGTCGGCGAGGAAGCCCTTGCTGTCCACCGCACCGGCGTTTTTCGGGATGCCGCCGGTCCAGGCCGGAATCGAACCGTCCGCATTGCCGGCCTTCTCGGCGCCGAGCGGGGTCAGGCTGGTGCCGAGTTTGTTCGCTTCATCCGGCGACACCGCCGCCATCACGTTGGCGGCCAGCAGACTCAAGGCCAGCACGCCACATTGCAGAATCGTTTTGCGCATTGCAGTCATCCTTCTCGGGCAGATCAGAAGTTCACGCCGAAGCTCAGGGCCACGAAGTCACGGTCTTCGAGGACGTTGTAGTCGCCACCGAAAAAGTCGGTGTAACTCAGACTCGCGGTGTAGGTGTTGCGGTAGTCGGCATCGACGCCGAAGCTGATGGCTTTCGCACCTTCGTTGAACAGTCCGTTGGGGCCGTAACCGGCGACGTCGTGCGACCACGACAGGTTGGGCTTGAGGTTGATCCCGCCGATGACGTTGGCGTAATCGAG
The DNA here is from genome assembly GCF_030687105.1 of Pseudomonas sp. FP1762. Taxonomy (NCBI): domain Bacteria; kingdom Pseudomonadati; phylum Pseudomonadota; class Gammaproteobacteria; order Pseudomonadales; family Pseudomonadaceae; genus Pseudomonas; species Pseudomonas sp. FP1762. The sequence continues at coordinate 1,015,996 of NZ_CP117458.1, read as the reverse complement.
AATCGCCCGGGCGCGATAGCCCCAAGAGGTCGAGGTGACGAAGCCGTCGGTATCGCCGCCGAAACCATACTGGCCGTAGACCGAATCACGGCCATAACGCAGCTCACTGCGTGACTCCAGACCACCGACATGCACCACCGCTGCTTCGCCGACCACGGTCAGGCGTTCGGCGCCGAGCACCTGATCGAAGAAGTGTGTGAGGGTGCTCTGGATCTGCGTGACTTCCTTGCGCCGGTAGCCTTTGTTGTCGGCACCCGGCGAAGTGGCGAGTGGCGATGCGGTGCCGCCGGCAATCGGGTTGACCAGCGCCAGGGTGAGATCGTTGGTGTTGACCTGCACCGGCGCGTTCGGCCGGTAGCTGATCTCGCCGGTCCACGCGGTGCCGGTGGGCAGCGTGGTGGAGAAACTGGCGCCGTACAGACGAATGTCTTCCGGGTATTCGAGGTAATACTGACCGCGCCCGAGCATCACGCTCTGCGCCAGCCCCGCACCGCTGCCAGGCGCAAGGCCGTTCGCAATGCCGACCATGCCTGGCAACGCCGCCAGTGTCGACAGCCCCGCCGTGGTGGTGCCGACCGTCGGCGTACGGCTGTGGTAGTTCATGAAGTAGAGGCCGTACTCGGTGTCGTCGCCGAGCCAGCGCAGCGCCGTGCCCCACTGCCCGGAATCGCGCGCATCACGATCGCCGCCACGGGGGATCACCACGCCCTCGCGGGTGACCTGGATGCCTTGGCCGAACGCGGTGGTCAGCGGCACCAGTGGCGCCACCGCTGGGCTGCCGACGGTGTAGCCGTTGTTGCAACCGTCCGCCGCCACGTCGACGCCGAAGAACGTGCCGCAGTTGTCGAGAACGGTCTGGTCCCACTCCAGTTGGTAGAAGCCTTCGACCGAGAGTTTGTCGGTCAGGCTCTGCGAGCCAAACAGCATGTTCACCGGAATCAGGCCTTCCTTGATCTCGGCACCGGGACGGCGGAATGCCGAGACGTCGACCGGGTTGATGCTGTTGATCGAGTTGCCGATGAAGGTACTTTCACCCCAGCTCACCACCTGCTTGCCGGCCCGCACGGTGCCGGGCAAATCGGCGATGGCGTAGTTGTGATAGACGAAGGCATCGAGGATCTGCGCGCCGGAAGACTTGGCGCCTTCCTTGCGGCCGCTGTCGCTGATCTGTTTGAACTCGCGGTCTTCGTCCTTGAGTTCGAAGTCGTACCAGTATTTGCCCCGCACGAACACGCCGGTATCGCCGTACTTCAGTTCGAGGTCATGGATGCCCTTGAAGATCTTCGAAAAGGTTTCGCCCTTCTTGAAATTCAGGCGCCCGTCATCACCGGTGGACGATTGTCCGCTGCCGCCATTGACCGTGCCGACCAGCGAGTTGTCGGCATCGCGCAGACCCCAGCTCGCGCCGACCGAAAGTGACGAGTCGAAGGTGCCTTCGATTTCGCCGATGTTGAAGGCGACCGCGTGCGCCTGGGCGCCGCAACCCAGAGCCACCGCAGCGGCCAGCGCCTGCGGTGTGAAGATGGCGCGCATTGTTGTTTTTGTCATGCGTCTTCCCCGGTGAGTGACAGAAGGCCCCACCCTACTGCCGGGTGAAGCGGTCGATAAGCGCACCAAGGAGGTATTTGCGTTGTCGCTCGAAAGGATGAATGGCCTTGTACGGCGGGGCCTGGGGCGGTTCATGGACTGGCTGGATAGCGCGTCATCAGCGCCATCCATGCGCACGCCACTGTTGCGCGCCCCGTAACAGTGCATGTCTGGAATCGGTATTTTTCCTACAGGCTTGAGACCTTATTCTGAGCGCGCTTTCCTCGGCACACGCCGCAAAGCGCCAAGCTCGCCACGCTGAATCGCGAGCGACTGGCTACAGATTCTGGATAAATCGATGTTTTCGGTTTACCGCCCCGGTGTTCACTGACGTTGATTTGTAGCTCCTTGATCCAACGTCTTACCTTGGCCGCTGCGTTTGCAGCGGCCTTTTTTATGGGCGTTTAAAAAGGCTGGTTAGCGGTTCGGGAGCGCTTCCGATCAGCGCGTCAGACATTTCTTCGAAGCTCGGACGAATTCCCTCTGCATCGATGAAAACCCGCGAAAACCCTTTCGACATAACGCCCTGTTACCGACGGGCTTCTCGGATTTGATTACCGCCACTCTGATGTAACTTGAAACACCTCAACCATTCGCTGGTGACACGGATGTCATCGCCACCCGTGCGCACTTTCGAGCGAGTGAAAACGCACATTCACAAGGATATGAATATGCCAAAGCCTCCACCGTTAGAACTGGATCCGCTCCAGCGTGACATTGCCGAAGCGGTGCGCCGGGAGCAGGAAGAAATCCGCGTACGCGAACAGGCGCGTCTGGCCGCGTTGGCGGAGAAACAGCGTCGGGATACCGAACAGGCTCGACTGGCGGCTGAGACCGCGCGCCTGAATGCTGAGGCTGAAGCTCGGAAGAAAGAGCGGCTGGCTGAGTTGAAAATCGCCCAGGCCGAGGCACAAGCCAAAGCTGAAGCAGCGGCGCTGGCCAATGCGGCAGAACAGGCTCGGTTACAGGAGGAACGCAAGCATGTCTTTCCGGCTTATGGAGCAGTGGCCCGCAACGGCCCGGCCGTTTCTTTCGCTTCGACAGCCGTCCCGCTCGGCCCGGCTACCTCGGCGGGAATACTCAATGCGCTACGTACGGCAAAAGCGACCCTGACAGCGACGGGCACGACGCTGTTCGGCAGTCCGGTACTGATGGGATTCGCAGCGCTGTTGATGCCGTCACCTCTGGGCAACGGCGAACGCTTTGCGATGAGCGTTCCACTGGCCGAGTTGTCGTCCGAGCCGGCCGAGACGCTGCGTGAAATCGCAGACCGGCAGGGCACTTTGGAGATGCAGGTCGGGCTAGGGGTCAGGCGACTCGGGGCTGGCACGCAAGTGTTCGTCGCTACGAGTGATGACTTCCATATTCGCTCAAGTGTGATGGTCCTTAATGCCGCATACGATTTGCTCAACGACGTATACCAGGTCGCGCTATCGAACTCGCCCACCGACTTGCTGACCTGGACTCCGGCTATCTCGCCGGGAGACCAATCGACCGCCTTGCCAATAGTGGATACCGGTTCGCCCGCCTATTCCGGCGCTTCCGTTGTTCCGATTGAAGGGCGGCTGGATCTGAACCCGATCCTGGTCGAACGCTGGGATCGATTCATCATCGTTTTTCCGGCTGATTCGGGGATAGAGCCGCTTTATGTGGTGTTCAGCAGTCCTTATGAGGGGGCAACCGAAAAGGGAAAGCACAGCGGGCGTGGTTTCAACCCAGACGAGACTGGAGATGAAATGACATAGTCACTGTGTTCGCGTTACTTCAGGCAACGCCACATCTGGACATGATGATCAGACGGCACAATCGAGACCTGATCAACGAGTATGGGACCCTGGAAGCGTCGTACTCTCGGCTCTTCGCTGCGGGAATTTTGCTTGAGGGAGAAAAGGGCCTAGCTATCAAAGGACCTAACTGGAAGCCGCCCAAGTTCATGACAGAAAAAAGATACATTTGAAAACTGGAGCCACCCGCCGCGAGGGTTGGTGGCTCCGTTAACTTCAAATCGAATACTTCTGCAAATTCGCCATCATTTCCTTCAATGCTTCAATATTGTCCTTCGGGTGCGCCGCCCCTTCGAAATCGCAAATCTGCTGCCAGTGCGCCGCGACGTCTTCCGGCGAGAACCCTTCGCGCGGATCGAAGCCGGCACCGAGGCTGCGTTCCCAGCGCACCTTGCCCATCCAGCCGCCGCCGACTTCGAACAGGCCCGACGTTTCCTGGCATTGCTCGCTGGCCAGATACACCACCAGCGGGCTGACCAGTTCCGGCTTCAGTTGCTCGAATACTTGCGGCGGGATCAGGCCCTCGGTCATGCGCGTGCCGCCGGTCGGGGCGATGGCGTTGACCAGAATGTTGTTCTTGCGCCCTTCGATCGCCAGCGTTCGGGTCAACCCGTAAAGCCCGAGTTTGGCCATGCCGTAGTTGGACTGACCGAAATTGCCATAGATGCCTGAAGTCGACGCAGTGAAAATCACGCGACCGTAGTTTTGCTCGCGCAGATGCGGCCAGGCGGCACGGGTAACCTTGTAGGCGCCTTCGACGTGGACGCGATAGACCAGATCCCAGTCGGCGTCGTCCATCTTGTGAAACGACTTGTCGCGCAGGATCCCGGCATTGTTGACTACGACGTCGACGCGGCCGAAGGCATCAAGGGCGTTCTGTACCAGTTTGTCGCCGTCAGTCACCGAGTCGTGGTTGGCTTCGGCAATACCGCCGGCCTCGCGGATTTGCGCCACTACGCGGTCGGCAGCCGAAGCGTTGGCGCCCTCGCCCTGCGTCGAGCCACCGAGATCGTTGACCAGCACTTTGGCGCCCTGCCTGGCGAACAGCAGCGCATGCGCACGACCGAGGCCGCCACCGGCGCCGGTCACTATCACGACTTTATCTTCGAAACGCACAGGTTCATTCATCGCGGCAACTCCAGCAGGCCAAGGGATATTGCCCCGAGTGTCAGGCACGGCGCTTTGGGTCACAACGAACACGGCTGCGGCTGAATGGTGCGCGATAAGGCTGAGGGATGATCGAGTGTCAGGACGCCGAGAGCCCGTGCTCTCGGCGAGAATCAGGAGTACGCCACTTTGCGCGGAGGCAATACCAGACGATCGCGGAACGCCAGATAGTGCTTGAGCACCAGCGCCGGCGCCTCGGTTTGCGGATAGTGGCCGATGCCGGGTAAGAGCACGGTGTCTGCATCAGGGATCAGTTCGCGATATCGCTCGACCATGTGCACGCCGGAGATCGGGTCAAATGCGCCATCGATCACCCGCAAGGGAATGTCACCCTGCTGCATGGCCGTCACCCAGCGCTCACGTTGCACCCGGCGCTCGGGGATATAAGTGATCAATTTATGCAGGATGCGCGGGCCATGGTTGCTGTCGACCAGACTCCAGTAATCATCCAGTTCGCTTTCAGTCGGCTGGGTCTGCGGGCCGAAGATCTGCCGGAAACCTTTGACCAACGCCTCACGACTGAATGCGCGACCAAGCAGCCAGCCAATCGGACTGAGCAGCAGTTTCTGCATCAGCAGCGGACGATGGGTTTCCGGAAACAGCCCGCCGTTGAGGAACACGCAACTGGCGACTTCGATGCGCTTTTCGTAGTGCCGCGCGAGCAGTTCCTGAGCGACGCTGTCGCCATAGTCGTGGGCAAGAATATGCACCGCTTGTTCAACCTGCAGATGGGCGAGCAGCGCCTGTTGCAGATCGGCCTGTTCCAGCAGGCTATAGGTGTGATTGCGCGGTTTCGCAGAATCGCCGAAACCGAGCATATCGCAGGCGATCACCTGATAACGCTGGGCCAGTGGCTGCCACAAGTAATGCCAATCCCAACTGGCGGTGGGGAAACCGTGAATCAACAGCAACGGTTCACCCTGCCCGACTGTCCAGTAGCGGATCGACTGGCCACGAAAGACAAAAGTCCGGCTGCGCTTGCGCCAGACACACAAAGGAATCTCGGCAAGTGGCATTAGAATTTATACCCCGAATCCTGCAGGTCGAGTTTGCGCAGCAGCGCCGGCCACGCCAGCGCGCCGCCCATGCCCTGCGCGCTCTTGGTGACGCCGGCAATCATCGCTTTGGCGCCGGCGAGAATCTGCGGTTCGATGGCGATCAGTTCGGTCCCTCCAGTCTGCGCCATGACCTGAATGTCGCAGGCCCGCTGGAAAGTGAACATCATCAGAAAAGTGTCGGCGATAGTCCCGCCGCAGGTGAGCAGACCGTGGTTGTGCAGCATGAGGAAACTGTTGTCGCCGAGATCGGCTTGCAGGCGCGCCTTTTCTTCATGATTCAGGGCCACGCCCTCGTAGGCGTGATAGGCCAGGCTCGACAACACAAACAGTGACTGTTGACTGATCGGCAACACCCCCTGCCTTTGTGCCGACACCGCAACGCCTGACGCAGTGTGCGTATGCAGCACGCAAACCACATCGTGGCGAACTTCGTGGACGGCGCTGTGAATGGTGTAGCCGGCGGGGTTGATTTCGTAGGGGCTGTCCATGAGTTTGTTGCCGGCCTGATCAACCTTCACCAGGCTTGAGGCGGTAATCTCGTGGAACATCAGGCCAAACGGATTGATCAGGAAATCTTCAGTGCCGGGCACCTTGGCCGAGATATGCGTGAAGATCAGATCGTCCCAGCCGTGCAGCGCGACCAGACGGTAACAGGCGGCAAGATCAACGCGGGTCTGCCACTCGGCAGCGCTGACCTGATCTTTGACGTTCGGCGACGATTGGACGGGGGCTACGCTCACTGTATGCACCTCTGCGTTCTTCTTGTTCTGCTCGTGTCAGCAGTCTAGTCAGGCGCAGGGCATCGCGTAGTTGCATTGGCAGCCAGCTTGATGACTGAACGAGTCAGCCGGGCAAACAGCCTGGATCCGTTGCAATGCAACAACGCTTATAAGGTGCAGCGATTATTGCCCGCAATCAGCCCTTGAGCGCTTCGATCAACTGCGCCAGCCACGGCTCGGCATCGGTTTCCGGCGTGACGCTTTCGCTGGCGTCGATGCGCAACATTTCCTGAACCTCGTTTACGCCCAGTTCGGCAAACAGTTCGCGCATCTGCTCGCCACCGCCGCAGAAGGTGTCGCCATAGCTGGCATCACCGAGGGCAATCACCGCGCCGGGCAGGCCCCGCAACGAAGCAGGCAACTGATCGCGCAGCATCGAATACAACGGTTGCAGGTTGTCCGGCAGCTCGCCCATGCCAGTGGTCGAAGTGACGGCCAAAAGAGCCTCAGGAGCGAACGCCTGAATATCGGCCAGCGCGGCCCGCGAGTTGTAGAAGGTTTCAAAGCCGGCGGCTTTCAGCAGGTTCTGGGCGTGGCGGGCGACTTCTTCGGCGGTGCCGTAGACCGAACCTGAGAGGATGGCGACTTTCATCAATCTGATCCTGGAACTGAAAAAAAAGAGCCGCGATAGTAACAGCCCATGCCGCGAAGTTGCGATTGGCTCTCAATGCAAGCGGATGGCCTATAGACAGTCCGCGGCTTTCTTCTAGAATGCCTGCCACTGACATAACGGAAGGGATTCTCGGATGATCAACGCCAGCCTGCTGCAAATGGTGATCAATGCGTCGAATGACGGAATCGTGGTCGCTGAAAAGGAAGGCGAGCAGGACAACATCCTTATTTACGTCAACCCTGCCTTCGAGCGCATGACCGGTTATAGCAGTGAGGAAATCCTCTACCAGGACTGTCGTTTTTTGCAGGCTGGAGACCGTGATCAACCAAGTCTGCAACTGATTCGCGAGACATTGCGTGAAGGCGGTTCCTGCCGGGAAATCCTGCGCAACTATCGCAAGGATGGCACGCCGTTCTGGAACGAATTGTCATTGTCGACGGTAAAGAATGCCGAGGACGGGCAGACTTATTTCATCGGCGTGCAGAAGGATGTGACGGTTCAGGTCAAGGCGCAGCAGCGGGTTGCACAGCTGGAAGCTCAAGTGGCGGCGCTGCAAAGCGAGCTGGCGGCACTCAAAGCGACGAACGGCGCAAACAAAACCGCGAACTGACGGTCATTAACTACAATCACCAATGACTTTGTAACTATTCACTTCGAGTTAGCCATGCAGCGCGACGCCCTCCTCACCCAGGACGAGCTGGATTTCATCCAGACAATGCAGCACAACCCGCAACTGAACGTGCGGGATGCAACGTCGAGTCTGCTGGTTAATGGTGGTTCGCAGATCCGTGACCTGCTGACACGTCTGGCTGCTCACGAGCAAGTGACGATCCAGGCAAACTTCGAAAATCAGCAGATGACTTTCCCGCTGCATCTGGTGGAAGACGAGTTCCACGCGCTGCATCTGCGTCTCGGGGTGCCGAGCATCTATGAAGACGGCCCGATGGTGCGGCCGTGGCGCCTGGTATTGGAAGAGCCGGTGGCATTGGAAAACGCCAAAGGCCAGCCCGGCACGCTGTGGGTGCACGAGGTGTCGCACAAAGGTGTGTTGCTGGAAGTGCGCAACAAGACCAAACCACCGAAACATTTCGCCCTGTGGTTCAGCCCTTCCGGTTATGAGCGCATCTCGTTGCGCGGCCATTTCGAGCGTGAAACCGAGCAAGGTTTCTTCGCTTACGAACTGAGCCAGACCGATGCCGACGAAACCGAGCGCCTGCGCCAGTTCATCCTTCAACAGCATCGCCTGACCCATCCCGCCCTGCACGCCTGAGTCTCAGGTATCCAGCTTGCCTGCCATGAATTGCTTCATGCGTTGACGCATCGTTGCGCCCTCATTCCCCAGACATGCAACGGATGAACCGGCCAGACTGTCTTCGGCCAGTTCCGAGGCATCGCCGGCCAACATCAATTGGCAATCGAGGCTCAGTGCCAGACGATTCAGGCGTCGGGGCAGCTCTGGACCGGGGGCATGATTGGAAAACAGTACAAGTGCGTCAGGCTTGACCTTTTCGCAGACCAGCGTCAATTCATCGAACGGCTGGCCCGTGGTCAGCACCCGCACGCCAGAATCGTTGCCGCTGAGAAACAGCGCCGCGACCAGCAACTCAAGCTCTCTGCACTGCCCCGCGAGCGCGCTGACAATCACCCGGCGCGGTTGCGCACCACGCAACATGACAATGCGCTGCAGTACACGCACCCTGAGAAATCCGTCGAGAAACAACCATTCGCTGGTTTGCCCGAAAGCGTCCTGGCGCTGCAGCAGTTGACGCCACAACGGCATCAGAATGGCTTCGAACACCACCGGCAGCGCGTACGACGAGAAAATCTGCCCGTAGACGCGATCCAGCTGCTGATCGTCGAACGCACTGACCGCCTGCTGAACCTGCTCCTGCCATTGCTTGTAATCGGCCTGCACATGGTCATCGGGGATGAAGTTTGCCAGCACCTTCAGAGGCTCTGTTTTCGCCAGGATCTTGCCGACTTTGCTCACGGCCACGCCGCGATCGATCCAGTCGACAATGCTGCGCACGCGCTCGATATCGTTCATGGAATACAAACGATGCCCGCTTTCGGTGCGCGTCGGCTGGATGAGTCCGTAACGGCGCTCCCAGGCACGCAGGGTCACCGGGTTGACGCCAGTCAGGCGCGCCACTTCGCGGATGGGAAACAGCTCTTCGCGCTCGATCGTGCCGAGTGCTGTCGAAGCCGGGCGAGGGTCCGTGATTACAGGCATCTGGCGGTCAACTTCCATGTCGGTTCATTGGATCCCATTTTAAACATGATGGACTGGAAACCTTCAAGTAGTGATCTACGACGAATGTGGCTGGTTTAATCGACAAAATCAGGAATAATCCTTGCTTGCTGCAAAGCGCAGGTCTCTACCCCGGCCTGCGTCAGGCGAAGCTCTTACCCGGAGCGACGCACTCGAAATACGGAGATACAAAATGTCTACTTCCCCCGTCACGCTAATGGTAGCGCGTCGCGTCGCTGATGGCCGTTATCACGATCTTATCGCCTGGTTGCGCGAAGGCGAGCAACTGGCCACCGACTTCCCCGGCTACCTCGGCTCCGGCGTCCTCGCGCCACCGCCCGGTGACAACGAATTCCAGATTATCTTCCGATTTGTCGATGAGCAGACCCTGCACGCGTGGGAATACTCGGCGTCGCGTACCGCCTGGCTGAATCGTGGCAGCGATCTTTTCGAACATCCCAAAGAGCACCGGGTCAGCGGCATTGAAGGCTGGTTTGGTGCTGCCGGCCAACGCCCGCCGCGCTGGAAACAGGCCGTGGCGATCTGGCTGGCGTTTTTTCCGGTGTCGCTGATATTCAACTTTGCCCTCGGCCCGCTGCTCGCTGAGCTGAGCCTGTTGCCGCGCATCTTGATCGGCACGGCGTGCCTGACGCCGCTGATGGTATATTTCTTCATCCCGTTGTCGACGCGTCTGCTGGCGAACTGGTTGAACAGCACGCCGACGAGGCCATTGGCTGGCGCACCGTCGGCGCAGAATCGCTGATCCGCAGCGGGCGGCGAGCCTGTTATAGTTTTCGCTTCAACCGCGATGCGAGCCGCCCATGCCAGATTCCGCAGCCCCTATCCTCATCACCGGCGCCGGCCAGCGTGTCGGTTTGCACTGCGCGCAGCGCTTGATCGAGGATGGCCACCCGCTGATTTTCACTTACCGCACCGAGCGACCGGGCGTACAGGCCCTTCGCGATCTCGGCGCGACAGCGCTGTTCGCGGATTTTTCCAGTGAGGCAGGAATACTGGCCTTCATTGATTCACTGAAAGCGCACACCGACAGTTTGCGCGCGATTGTGCACAACGCCTCCGAATGGCTGGCGGAAACCCAGGGCAGCGAAGCACAAGCCTTCAATCGCATGTTCAACATTCACATGCTCGCGCCTTACCTGATCAACCTGCACTGCGCCGGGTTGCTGCAACGCTCGACACCTGCCGACATCATTCACATCAGCGACGACGTCACCCGCAAGGGCAGCAGCAAGCACATCGGTTATTGCGCCAGCAAGGCCGGGCTCGACAGTCTGACCCTGTCGTTTGCCGCGCGCTTTGCGCCCGCCATCAAGGTCAACGGCATCGCTCCGGCGCTGCTATTGTTCAACCCCGACGATGACGCCGCCTACCGCAGCAAGGCGCTGGCCAAGTCCGCGCTGGGTATCGAGCCGGGCAGCGAGGTGATCTATCAGAGCCTGCGCTATCTGCTCGACAATCCCTATGTCACCGGCACGACCCTGACCGTCAACGGCGGCCGGCACGTCAAATAGGCCGTCCCGCTTCAGCCGCGAGTCGAGTAAGATCCACCTGAACGCCTGCAATAGACTGGACGGAGCAAATCAATGCCACAACTTCAACCGGGAATGGCGCGCATCCGGGTCAAGGATCTGCGCCTGCGCACCTTTATCGGCATCAACGAGGACGAAATCCTCAACAAGCAGGATGTGCTGATCAACCTGACCATTCTGTACGCAGCGCAGGAAGCGGTGCGCGACAACGATATCGACCACGCGCTGAATTACCGCACCATCACCAAGGCAATCATCGCCCACGTCGAAGGTAACCGCTTCGCGCTGCTCGAACGCCTGACGCAAGAATTGCTCGATCTGGTGATGACCAATGCATCGGTGCTGTACGCCGAAGTCGAAGTCGACAAGCCCCACGCGCTGCGCTTCGCCGAATCGGTATCGATTACGCTCGCAGCGAGCCGCTAGCTTCAAGCTTCAAGCTTCAAGCTTCAAGCTTCAAGCCGTAAGCGTTAATCTAACGCCCCCCACAATTCAATCTTGCAGCTTGTAGCTTGCCGCTTGAAGCTGTCTCGAAGAGACCCTTATGACCGAGCAACAACGCCTGGAACTCGAAGCCGCCGCCTTTCGCCGACTGGTCGCTCACCTCGACAGCCGCAAGGACGTGCAGAACATCGACCTGATGAACCTCGCCGGGTTCTGCCGCAACTGCCTGTCGAAATGGTACAAGGCTGAAGCCGACCAACGTCAGATCGAGGTCAGCCTCGATGACGCCCGCGAAGTGGTGTACGGCATGCCCTACGCCGAGTGGAAAGCCCAATACCAGCAAGAAGCCAGCGCCGAGCAGCAAGCAGCGTTTGCCAAAGGAAAACCCAATGACTGATCTGAACACCCTGCGCGCCAGCCTCAAGAGTGGCGAGCATGCTTTCGCCGACACCCTGGCGTTCATCGCCGCCGGTTACGACTACCAGCCGCAAGCATTCAACAACGGCGGCGTGGAAAATGCTGCCGGGCAGAACGAAGGCTCGTGCAAGACCCTGGGCCTGGCACTGCTGGAAGGTCTGAGCGATGAAGAAGCGCTGCTGGCGTTCGGCGAGCATTACCGTTCGGTGCTGGCGACGCCCGAGGGCAGCGATCACGGCAATATCCGCGCGTTGATCAAGCACGGCCTGGCCGGGGTGAAGTTCAGCGCCCAACCCCTGACCCGCCGCTGATCCCCAACAGCCACACATAACACCTGTGGGAGCGAGCCTGCTCGCGAAGACGGACTGACATTCAACGTTGATGTCGACTGATACACCGCTTTCGCGAGCAGGCTCGCTCCCACACTGGATGCGTGGCGACTGCGAATCTCGGGCACAAAAAAACCGGCCAATCTGGCCGGTTTTTTTTATGCCCTGCGGTCTTAGAACGTGGCGTTCTGCAAGCCGTCCAGGTAACGCTCGGTGTCCAGTGCCGCCATGCAACCGGCGCCGGCCGAGGTGATGGCCTGACGGTAAACGTGGTCAGCCACGTCACCGGCAGCGAAGATGCCTTCGACGCTGGTGGCAGTCGCATTGCCTTCACGGCCGCCCTGCACAACCAGGTAACCGTCTTTCAGCGTCAACTGGCCTTCGAACAGCGAAGTGTTCGGGGTGTGGCCGATGGCGATGAACACGCCGTCGACTTTGATCTCGTCGAAGCTGCCATCATTGTTGCGCAGGCGCGCACCGGTCACGCCCATGTTGTCGCCGAGGACTTCGTCCAGGTTGGCGTTCAACTTGAGAATGATCTTGCCTTCAGCCACACGAGCGTTGAGCTTGTCGATCAGGATCTTCTCGGCGCGGAAGGTTTCGCGACGGTGGATCAGGGTCACGGTGCTGGCGATGTTGGCCAGGTACAGCGCTTCTTCGACAGCGGTGTTGCCACCGCCAACCACGGCGACCGGCTTGTTGCGGTAGAAGAAACCGTCGCAGGTCGCGCAGGCCGACACGCCTTTGCCCATGAACGCTTCTTCCGACGGCAGGCCCAGGTAACGGGCGCTGGCACCCGTGGCGATGATCAGCGCATCGCAGGTATAGACGGCGCTGTCGCCGGTCAGGGTGTACGGCTTGGCAGCGAAGTCCACGGCGTTGATGTGATCGAAAACGATCTCGGTCTCGAAACGCTCGGCGTGCTCGCGCATGCGCTCCATCAACACCGGACCGGTCAGGCCATGAACATCACCCGGCCAGTTGTCGACTTCGGTGGTGGTGGTCAGTTGACCGCCGGCCTGCATGCCGGTAATCAGCAGTGGCTTGAGGTTGGCGCGGGCCGCGTAGACCGCAGCGCTGTAACCGGCGGGGCCGGAACCGAGAATGATCACTCGCGAATGACGGACTTCAGACATGAATCTGCTCCTGTTGGCCGGCCATGAAAAATCTGGCGCGGACGCCGGACGGCCGGCGGAATAAAAAAGGACCGTGGACACCTTGGGGAAGGCTTGAACTCGACAGTCCTGTAAAAAGTTGGGTGCAGCGTATCGAGGGGGGCAAGATTAAGGAAATACGGTTTAACAATCCAGCTCATAGGTGGTCTCTATGCCGAGACGGTGACGAGATAGACCTCTTTGTTACAGTGAATGTCGATTGCTCTGCCGCGCTTTCGCCGCTGGGGCAAAGTCGGTAACGTCGGCGCGATTTCCCTTGCTTCGGAGCACCTTATGCCCGCCCCTGTTCTGTCAGGCCCGCAATACCTGCGCGAAGGCCTCAAACTGGTCCTGAGCCCTGGCCTGCGCCTGTTCGTGTTGTTGCCGCTGGCTATCAACCTGGTGCTGTTCGTCGGATTGATCTATCTGGCCGGCCACCAGTTCAGCCTGTGGGTCGACACGCTGATGCCCTCGTTGCCTGAATGGCTGAGTTTCCTCAGCTATATCCTCTGGCCATTGTTCGTGGTCCTGGTGGCCTTGATGGTGTTTTTCACCTTCACCATGCTCGCCAACATCATTGCCGCACCGTTCAACGGCTTCCTTGCGGAAAAAGTCGAAGTGGTGGTGCGCGGTACCGATGATTTCCCGGCGTTCAGTTGGGGCGAACTGATCGCGATGGTCCCACGCACCCTCGCCCGGGAAATGCGCAAGCTCGGCTACTTCCTGCCGCGCGCCATTGGCCTGTTCATCCTTTCGTTCATCCCGGTGGTAAATATCGTCGCCGCGCCGTTATGGCTGCTGTTCGGTGTGTGGATGATGGCCATCCAGTACATCGACTACCCGGCGGATAACCACAAACTCGGCTGGAACGAGATGCTCGCCTGGCTGCGGCAGAAGCGCTGGCAGAGCATGAGTTTTGGCGGGATCGTTTATCTGGTGTTGCTGATTCCCGTGGTGAACATCCTGATGATGCCAGCGGCGGTGGCCGGAGCGACATTGTTCTGGGTGCGCGAACGTGGCGCCGAAAACCTGGTGATACAGCACTGACCGCGTCACAAATCCATCATCCGATCGTAACAAGCTCGACATGGCCTCAGCCGACACTGAGGTCATGACGACAGCTCTACATATCACCCTCATCAGCGAAACCTTCCCACCGGAAATCAACGGCGTGGCCAATACCCTTGGCCGCTTGTGCGAGGGTTTGCGCGCACGAGGGCATCAGGTGGAGCTGGTGCGCCCGCGCCAGGCCGGTGATCCACAACGCAGCGAAGACGATGCACTGTTGCTGTGTCGCGGATGGCCGCTGCCGGGCTATCCGGGGCTGCAATGGGGCCAGTCGTCGATGCATAAACTGCTGCGCCGCTGGAAACGCCAGCGCCCCGATGTGCTGTACATCGCCACGGAAGGCCCGCTGGGATTGTCAGCACTGCGCGCCGCACGGCGCCTGGGGATTGCGGTGGTGAGCGGCTTTCACACCAACTTCCAGCAATACACCAGCCAGTACGGCCTCGGTCTGCTGACGCGGATGCTTACCCACTACCTGCGCTGGTTTCACAATCGTTCGGCAATGACTTTAGTGCCGAGCGCCAGTCAGCGCCTGGAGTTGGAGCGGCGGCATTTCGAGCGGCTGGCGTTGTTGTCGCGGGGTGTGGACAGCCAGTTGTTTCATCCGAGCAAACGTCAGAGCGCGTTGCGTGAGCAATGGGGGCTCTCTGACACGGATATCGCGGTCATCCACGTAGGAAGGCTCGCCCCGGAGAAAAATCTGGGCCTGCTCAAACGCTGCTTTGAAACCCTGTGTGAGACTTATCCACAGCGCCATCTGAAGCTGATCGTGGTCGGTGACGGCCCGCAGCGTTCGGCGCTGGAAAAAGAATTGCCGGAAGCGATCTTCTGCGGCGCGCAGCGGGGTGAAGTACTGGCGGCGCACTATGCCTCAGGGGATCTGTTTGTATTTCCCAGCCTCACCGAAACTTTCGGCAATGTGGTGCTGGAAGCCCTGGCTTCGGGACTTGGCGTTATTGCTTATGACCAGGCAGCGGCGGCGCAGCATATTCGCCATGGCTACAACGGCGTTTCGGCAATGCCCGGCGATGAGCAGGCGTTTTGCGAAGCGGCGGCGTGGTTGCTGGAGGAAGATGAACGGTTGCGTTGTGTGCGGCTGAATGCGCGGCAGCATGGCAGTCGCCAGGGCTGGGCGGCGATTATCGAGCAATTCGAGGGGTATTTGCGGGGGGCTTGTGTGGGGGAGTTGGTGGTGCCTGGGGCTCAGACACAACCATAGATTTGCGTCGACATAGAAACAGCGTTCGCGAGCAGGCTCGCTCCCACATGGGCACCGCATTCCTTCATATGAAATGCAGTAGAGGGTGGGAGCGAGCCTGCTCGCGAAAAGGTCGAACTGGCGCTGCTTAAACCAGGGTCATCAACGCCTCACGACTGAACGGCAGAATATCCTGCTCACGTCCTTCACGGACTTTCTGCGCCCAGTCCGGATCGACCAGCAGCGCGCGGCCCACTGCTACCAGGTCGAACTCTTCTTTGTTCAGACGCTCCAGCAGATTTTCCAGGCTGGCCGGTTGCGCGACCTTGTCGGTGTTGACCATGAACTGCAGGAACTCGCCGTCCAGGCCGACGCTGCCCACGGTGATGGTCGGTTTGCCGGTCAGCTTGCGGGTCCAGCCAGCGAGGTTCAGATCCGAGCCGTCGAACTCCGGCTCCCAGAAGCGTCGGGTCGAGCAGTGGAAAATGTCCACGCCAGCGTCAGACAGCGGCTTGAGAAACTCGCCCAGCGCTTCGGGAGTTTGTACCAGACGCGCGGTGTAATCCTGCTGCTTCCATTGCGAGAAGCGGAAGATGATCGGGAAACCCTCACCGACAGCCGCGCGTACTGCTTGAATCAATTCGATGGCAAAACGCGAACGGTTGGCCAGGCTGCCACCGTATTCATCGCTGCGCTGATTGCTGCCTTCCCAGAAGAACTGGTCGATCAGATAACCGTGAGCGCCATGGATTTCCACACCGTCCATGCCGATGCTTTGCGCATCTTTGGCAGCCTGGGCAAACGCAGCGATCACGTCCTGGATGTCCTGCTTGGTCATGCCGTGAACCACGACCTGACCGTCCTTGAGTTTTTCCGACGGACCGTAGCCCGGCACGCTGGCGTCCGGCTCGGTGCCGAGGCGGCGTACGCTGCCGACATGCCACAGTTGCGGGACGATCTTGCCGCCCTCGGCGTGCACGGCGTCGACAACTTTTTTCCAGCCGGCCAGCGGCGCTTCACCGAAAAACTGCGGCACGTTTGGATAGCCATTGGACGCGATGTGGCCGACCGTGGTGCCTTCGGTGATGATCAAGCCAACCCCAGCG
This sequence comes from Pseudomonas sp. FP1762, assembly GCF_030687105.1. Lineage (NCBI taxonomy): Bacteria > Pseudomonadati > Pseudomonadota > Gammaproteobacteria > Pseudomonadales > Pseudomonadaceae > Pseudomonas > Pseudomonas sp. FP1762. Next base: position 999,491 of record NZ_CP117458.1, on the reverse strand, counting down.
GCCGCACGACGACGGTAGTACTCGATGACTTTGGAATTCGGCACGCCGCCCGGGGAGAACGAGCGGGTCATTGGCGCCATGACGACGCGGGTCGGCAGTTCGAGGGCACCGAGATGGAACGGTTTGAACAGGGCTTTAACGGGCATCGAGAGGCTCCACGAAAACATTGGCGACAGGCATGAATCGATATGACGCCGATAATATTGAGAGTCGAGAGCTCTGAACAGCATTATTGATTTTGGTGATTAAGGATCAAAAGATTGAAAAGCAAAAGATCGCAGCCTTCGGCAGCTCCTACACGAGATTGGTGTTCTCCCTGTAGGAGCTGCCGAAGGCTGCGATCTTTTGATGCTGCTTTTCAGCCCAGCGCTTTTTCAATCGCATGCACGATCGTCGGATCATCCGGCGCCGTGCGCGGCGAGAACCGCGCCAGCACCCGGCCGTCCTTGCCGAGCAGAAACTTCTCGAAATTCCAGGTGATGTCGCCGGGAAACTCGGCGCCCTCGCCCGCCAGCAGGCGATACAACTGATGCCGTTCGTGGCCGTTGACTTCGAGTTTGCTCGCCAACGGGAACGTCACGCCATAGTTGAGGCTGCAGAATTCCTGGATTTCCTTTTCCGAGCCTGGCTCTTGACCGGCAAACTGGTTGCACGGCAGGCCCAGCACAGTGAAGCCTTTGGCCTTGTATTGCTGGTAGAGGTTTTCCAGTGCCGCGTACTGGGGGGTCAAGCCGCATTTGGAGGCCACGTTGACCACCAGCACGACTTGGCCCTTGAACGGCGCCAGCGGTAGCTCCTGACCATCCAGGCCGGTCAACTTAAGGTCGTGAAAAGCACTCATGCCGAACTCCAGGATTCTCGTGTTCTACTCGAAACAGCCACTTGGCGAGGCCACCAAGGACAGCCGCGGACTAAAAAGGCGCCCACAGGCGCCTCTCCAGTACTCGAAGCTTAGCGCAGAAAATCAGTGGTGATGGCCACCTTCGCCATGGACGTGACCATGAGCGATTTCTTCCTGGCTGGCGTCACGGATATCAACGATCTTCACCTTGAAGTTCAGGCGCTGACCGGCCAGAGGGTGGTTGCCATCAACGGTGACGTCGTCGCCGTCCAGGTCACGAATGGTGACGATCTGCATCTGGCCGTCCGGCGCCGAAGCGTGGAACTGCATGCCGACTTCCAGCTCGTCAACGCCTTCGAACATGCTGCGGCTCAGGGTGCTGACCAGCTCGGCGGCGTATTCGCCGTAAGCATCTTCCGGCTCAACGGCCACTTCCAGCTCGTCGCCGACAGCTTTGCCTTCCAGGGCTTTTTCCAGGCCCGGGATGATGTTGCCTGCACCTTGCAGGTAAACCAGCGGAGCGCCGCCGGCGGAGCTGTCGATGACCTCACCAGCGTCGTTGGTCAGGGTATAGTCGATGGAGACAGCCTTATTGGCGGCGATCAGCATGGGGCGAGACCTTTTGCATAAGAATATAGAAAGGCCAAGTTTAGCGAAGCAATCGCGTGAAAGCGACCACAACCCGGACAAACGGGTTTCGACCATCACCGGCTTCCATCAGGACGAAGAAGGCCATTGGGTGGTCGAGCTTTCCTGTGGCCACACCCAGCACCTGCGCCACCAGCCGCCGTGGCAAACCCGCGCCTGGGTCCTGGATCCGGCGCAACGTATTGAAAAAACAGGTCAACCCTTTGCCTGCGGTTGGTGTGCACAAGGCTCGGTTAGCGCTAACCTTGGCGACTGAATTTCGGTAGTCGGCCAGACATAGGCTGACACCCTTGCATAGAGAATTCCCATGCAAACTTTTTTTATCGCCCCCACCGATTTTGGCGTGGGTCTGACCTCCATCAGCCTCGGGCTGGTGCGCACGCTTGAACGCGCCGGGCTCAAAGTCGGCTTCTTCAAACCGATCGCCCAGCCGCACCCCGGCGACACCGGCCCTGAGCGATCCACCGAACTGGTGGCGCGCACCCACGGTCTGAAACCGCCGCAGCCGTTAGGCCTGGCGCACGTTGAACGCATGCTCGGCGACGGTCAGCTCGACGAACTGCTCGAAGAAATCATCGCCCTGTATCAGCAAGCGGCGGTCGGCAAAGACGTGCTGGTGGTCGAAGGCATGGTGCCGACCCGCAGCGCCAGTTACGCCGCGCGGGTCAATCTGCACCTGGCCAAGAGTCTGGATGCCGAGGTGATTCTGGTCTCGGCGCCGGAAAACGAAGTGCTCGCCGAGCTTTCTGGCCGTGTCGAGCTTCAGGCTCAATTGTTCGGTGGCCCGAAAGATCCGAAAGTCCTCGGCGTGATCCTCAACAAGGTCAAGACCGACGAGAGCATGGACGCCTTCGCCACGCGTCTGAAGGAGCATTCGCCGTTGCTGCGCAGCGGTGATTTCCGCTTGCTCGGCTGCATCCCGTTTCAGCCGGAACTCAATGCGCCACGCACCCGCGACGTCGCCGACCTGATGGGCGCGCAAGTGCTCAACGCGGGCGACTACGAAACCCGGCGCATGAGCAAAATCATCATTTGCGCACGAACCATGCGCAACACCGTCGAGCTGCTCAAGCCCGGCGTGCTGGTGGTGACGCCGGGCGATCGCGACGACATCATCCTCGCCGTCAGCCTCGCAGCGATCAACGGCGTGCCGCTGGCCGGCCTGCTGCTGACCAGCGACACCCTGCCCGACCCGCGCATCATGGATCTGTGCCGGGGCGCGTTGCAGGCCGGTCTGCCGGTGTTGTCGGTGAGCACCGGCTCCTACGACACCGCCAATCTGCTCAATGGCCTGAACAAGGAAATCCCGATCGATGACCGCGAGCGCGCGGAGATCATCACCGATTTCGTCGCCAGCCACCTCGACGCCAACTGGCTGCATCAGCGCTGCGGTACGCCTCGGGAGATGCGCCTGTCGCCGGCAGTGTTCCGCTATCAATTGATCCAGCGCGCGCAAGCGGCGAACAAGCGCATCGTCTTGCCCGAAGGCAGCGAGCCGTTCACCGTGCAAGCGGCGGCAATCTGTCAGGAACGCGGGATCGCCCGCTGCGTGCTATTGGCCAAACCCGAAGACGTCGAAGCGGTCGCCCGCGCGCAAGGTATCGTGCTGCCGCCGGGTCTGGAAATCCTTGACCCGGACCACATCCGCGAGCGTTACGTCGAGCCGATGGTCGCTCTGCGCAAGAGCAAAAGCCTCAACGCACCGATGGCCGAGCAACAACTGGAAGACACCGTGGTGATCGGCACCATGATGCTTGCGCTGGATGAGGTCGACGGCCTGGTTTCGGGTGTGATCAACACCACCGCCAACACCATCCGCCCCGCCCTGCAACTGATCAAGACCGCACCGGGCTGCACGCTGGTGTCGTCGGTATTCTTCATGCTGTTCCCCGAAGAAGTGCTGGTCTACGGCGACTGCGTGATGAATCCACACCCGAGCGCCGCGGAACTGGCCGAGATCGCCCTGCAAAGCGCTGACTCGGCGGCCGCATTCGGTATCACTCCACGGGTGGCGATGATCAGCTATTCCAGCGGCGAATCGGCTCGCGGTGAAGAAGTCGAGAAAGTCCGCGAGGCGACTCTGCTGGCTCATGAGCAACAGAATTCGCTGCTGATCGACGGCCCGTTGCAATACGACGCCGCCGCCAACGCCGACGTCGCGCGGCAACTGGCGCCGAACAGTCAGGTCGCCGGGCGCGCCACGGTGTTTGTGTTCCCCGATCTGAACACCGGCAACACTACGCACAAAGCCGTGCAGCGCAGCGCCGATTGCGTCAGCCTCGGGCCGATGCTGCAAGGCCTGCGCAAACCGGTGAACGACCTGCCGCGCGGCGCGCAAGTCGATGACATCGTCTACACCATCGCGCTCACCGCGATTCAAGCCGCCAACCGACCTATGGATGTATAAATGCTGGATTTTCTACCCGCACCCGTGCGCGGCGTGATCGCCTCGCTGCTGTTGGCGCTCAACACGATTCTGCTGTGCTCGTTTCTGTTCTGCGTGGCGCTGGTCAAGGCCCTGTCGTTTGCCTTTACCCAGCGCATTGCCGGTTGGCTGATGAGCCACACTCACGAGGCGTGGATCAGCAATAACAAGGGCTGGATGAATCTGGTTCGGCGCACCCGCTGGCACGTCAGCGGCCTGCAAGGTCTCGACTATCAGCACTCGTACCTGATCACCAGCAACCACCAGAGCTGGGTGGATATTCTGGTGCTGCAATACGTGCTCAACCGCAAGATTCAGCCGCTGAAGTTTTTCCTCAAGCAGGAGCTGATCTGGGTGCCGGTGATTGGCCTGGCCTGGTGGGCGCTGGGCTTTCCGTTCATGAAGCGCTACTCCAAGGCGTATCTGGAAAAACACCCGGAAAAGAAAGGTAAGGACCTGGAAACCACGCGCAAGACCTGCGCGAAATTCCGCCATAACCCGGTGGGGATTTTCAACTTCGTCGAAGGCACACGCTTCACCGAAGGCAAGCATGCGCAGCAGCAGTCACCGTTCAAATACCTGCTCAAGCCCAAGGCCGGCGGGATCGCCTTTGTGCTGGATGCGATGGGCGAACAGCTGGAGTCGATCGTCAACGTGACGATTCATTATCCAGCGGGGCGTCCAGGGTTCTGGGATTTGCTCTGCGGCAATGTGCGCGATGTGGTGGTGCATTTTGAGGAAATCAAAATCCCGCCGGCCTTCATCGGCAAGAACTACGACCAGGACGGCGAGTATAGATTGCAGTTCCAGGGCTGGATCAATCAGCTGTGGCTGGACAAGGATGCGTTGCTGGAGCAGATGCACCGCGAATTTCCTCCAGTATGATCGTTCCCACGCTCCGCGTGGGAATGCAGCCCGGGACGCTCCGCGTCCCTGCCGAAGCGGACGCGGAGCGTCCAATGAGGCATTCCCACGCGGAGCGTGGGAACGATCACCCAACACTAAAAAAGCCCGCCGATGATCACTCATCGGCGGGCTTTTCATTAGTGCCTAACGCTTATATCGCGCCACGCTGACGCAACAGCTCCAGCACTTGCTTGACGCTTTCTTCCAGACTCAGCGACTGCGTGTCGATCACCAGGTCGGCGTTGAGCGGCACGTCGTACGGGAAGGATTCGCCCGGGATGTTGTCGCCACCAGCGGCGTACAGCCCTTGCGGATCACGCTCGGCGCACACGGTCGGCGAGGCCTGCACGTAGACCGTCAGCAAGCGATCCTTGCCGATCAGTTCCTTGGCCTGCTCGCGACCTTCGGCACTTGGCGCAACGAACGCGGCCAATGTCAGCAGCCCCGCTTCGTTGAACTGACGCGCCACGTGCGCGGCACGACGCCAGTTCTCGGTACGCCCGGCGCGATCCTGCGGCAGACCCTTGTTCAGATCGTGACGCAGGTTCTGGCCATCGAGTACAAACACCGCACGGCCCATGTCGAACAGCTTGCGCTCGACCGCATACGCCAGGGTGCTTTTACCCGCGCCGGACAGGCCGCTGAACAGCACGGTGGCCGGTTGCTGGCCGAAGCGCTGGGCACGTTCTTCTGTCGCCACGTGGGCCAGTTTGCCGTGGTGGGTGGCGGTGCCATGGGCCACTGGCTGAGCGACGATCATGCCGGCGCCAACGGTGCCGTTGGTCAGGCGATCGATGACGATGAACGCGCCGGTAGTGCGGTTGCTTTCGTAACCGTCGAGGGCGATCGGCGCGTCGAGCGCGATCTTCACCTTGCCGATTTCGTTGAGCTGCAACGCGCTCGCCGGGCCTTCTTCCAATGTGTTCACGTCGACCTTGTTGACGATGCTGGCGATGGAGCCCGGCACGTAACTGGTGGCGCGTTTGATGTCGTATTTCTTGCCCGGCAGCATCGGCTCTTCAGCCATCCACACCAGCATCGCTTCGAAGCTGTCGGTGACCGGCGGCACGTTGTCGGCATGCACCAACAGGTCGCCACGGGAGATATCGATTTCGTCTTCCATGGTCAGGGTTACCGCCTGACCTGGACCTGCGTGCTCCAGTTCACCTTCGAAGGTGACGATGGATTTCACCCGGCTGCTCTTGCCCGACGGCAGCACCACGACTTCGTCGCCCTTGTGCACGATGCCGCTGGCCAGGGTGCCGGCGAAACCACGGAAATTCAGGTTCGGACGGTTGACGTACTGCACCGGGAAACGCAGATCGGTGAAGTTGCGATCGCCCGCCACTTCCACTGTCTCGAGAATTTCCATCAGCGACTGGCCGGTGTACCACGGCGAGCGCTCGGACTTGTTCACCACGTTGTCGCCTTTAAGGGCAGACATCGGCACGAAGTGCATGCTGGTCGGCTTCATCTTCAAGCCTTCGGCGAACTTCAGGTAGTCGGCCTTGATCGACTCGAACACGCCTTCGTCGAAGTCCTTCAAGTCCATCTTGTTGATGGCAACGACGATGTGTTTGATGCCCAGCAACGAAGCGATGAAGCTGTGGCGACGGGTCTGGGTCTGCACGCCGTAACGGGCGTCGACCAGAATGATCGCCAGGTCACAGGTGGACGCACCGGTGGCCATGTTGCGGGTGTACTGCTCATGGCCGGGGGTGTCGGCAATGATGAATTTGCGCTTGGCGGTGGAGAAATAGCGGTAAGCGACATCAATGGTGATGCCCTGCTCACGCTCGGCCTGCAGACCGTCGACCAGCAATGCCAGGTCGATGTCGTCACCGGTGGTGCCGACTTTCTTCGAATCGCGGGTGATCGCTTCGAGGTGATCTTCGTAGATCATCTTCGAGTCGTGCAGCAGGCGCCCGATCAGGGTGCTCTTGCCGTCATCGACGTTACCGCAGGTCAAAAAGCGCAGCAGCTCTTTACGTTCGTGCTGGCCCAGGTAGGCGAGGATGTCCTCGCTGATCAAATCAGAAACATGCGACATGACAGCCCCTTAGAAATAGCCTTGACGTTTTTTGTCTTCCATCGAGCCTGCGCCATCGTGGTCGATGACCCGGCCCTGGCGCTCGGAAGTTCGCGTCAGGAGCATTTCCTGAATGATGTCCGTAAGGCTTTCGGCCTCGGACTCCACCGCGCCCGTCAACGGGTAGCAGCCAAGGGTGCGGAACCGCACTTTCTTTTTCACGATGCGCGCTTTGTCTTCATCGGACAGGTGCTCGAGGATGCGCTCGTCGTCGATCATGATCAGCGTGCCGTTCTTCTCGATCACTTCGCGTTCGGCGGCAAAGTACAGCGGCACGATCGGGATGCCTTCGAGGTAGATGTACTGCCAGATATCCAGTTCGGTCCAGTTCGACAACGGGAACACACGGATGGATTCGCCCTTGTTGACCTTGCCGTTGTAGACGTTCCACAGCTCCGGACGCTGGTTTTTCGGGTCCCAGCGGTGCTTGCTGTCACGGAACGAGTACACGCGCTCTTTGGCGCGGGATTTCTCTTCATCGCGACGGGCGCCGCCGAACGCTGCGTCGAAACCATGCTTGTCGAGTGCCTGTTTCAGGCCTTCGGTTTTCATGATGTCGGTGTGCTTGGCACTGCCGTGGGTGAACGGGTTGATGTTCTGCGCCACGCCATCGGGGTTGATGTGGGTAATCAGGTCCAGGCCCAAGTCTTCGACCATCTTGTCGCGGAACTTGTACATTTCCTGGAATTTCCAGCGGGTGTCGACGTGCATCACCGGAAACGGCAGTTTGCCCGGGAAGAACGCCTTGCGTGCCAGGTGCAGCATCACGGCGGAGTCTTTACCGATGGAGTACAGCATCACCGGGTTATCGAACTCGGCGGCCACCTCGCGGATGATGTGGATGCTTTCCGCCTCCAGCTGTTTCAGATGCGTCAGTTTGTCGACCATGGCTACTCACGAAAGCTTTCTTATGAACGGCCAGCGGGCCGTGTTCGAGCGAGGAATCCTAGCACAGCGACCTCTTCTAATCAGGACGCCAACTAGATCGAAAGGGTATATGAATATGCCCACCAGTTCGGCCGTCAGGGCCGAACGTGGGAGCGAGCCTGCTCGCGAAGGCGGAGTGTCAGGCACCTTTGTATTGAAGGTCTGACGCCTTCGCGAGCAGGCTCGCTCCCACAGGAGTTTGCGGTGAGCTCAGATCGGGTTGGGGCAATCGATGAAGATGTGCTCAAGGGCAAAGCGCTTCGCCAGATACTCGCCCAACGCCTGCACGCCATAGCGTTCGGTGGCGTGATGGCCGGCGGCGATGAAGCTGATGTCGTTTTCCCGCGCACTGTGGAAAGTCTGCTCGGAGGCCTCGCCACTGATGAACAGATCGACCCCCGCCGCCACGCCCTGATCGATATAACCCTGGCCACCGCCGGTGCACCAACCGACGCGGCGGATCATGCCGCTGCCTTCGATCAGCAGCGGCTCGCGGCCCATGACTTCCTGCACCTTGCGCGCGAAATCCCGCGCGGTCATCGGCTCATTCAGCGAGCCTACCAGCCCGACGATTTTCGGGTTGCTCGGGTCCAACGGCCCTTCGACAGTGATGTCGAGCTGACGCGCCAGTTGCACGTTGTTGCCGACGTCCGGGTGCAGATCCAGCGGCAGGTGATAGGCGAGCAGACTGATGTCGTGCTTGAGCAAGGTTTTCAAGCGGCGCTGTTTCATGCCGGTGACGCAGGGGTTTTCGCCTTTCCAGAAATACCCGTGATGGACCAGGATCAGGTCGGCCTCGGCCTCGACGGCGGCATCGAGCAACGCCTGGCTGGCGGTGACGCCACTGACGATGCGCATCACTTGCGGGCGGCCTTCGACCTGTAATCCGTTAGGGCAATAATCGGCGATTTTCGCACTGCCCAGGTAACGGTCGGCTTCTTCGACGAGGGTGCTGAGGGCAACGGCCATGAAAGACTCCTAAATATCCCGTTCAGAGGCGCGCGCGGCCTCGTATAATGCGCGACATTATGGGCGGTCTGACCTCGCCTGCAACCTTTCCAGGAACGTGCTTAATGCTCAAGGCGCTGCGTTTTTTTGGCTGGCCGCTGTTGGCCGGTGTGCTTATCGCTCTGTTGATTATTCAGCGTTACCCCGAGTGGGTCGGGCTGCCGAGCCTCGACGTCAATCTGCAACAGGCGCCACAGACCACGATCGTGCAACAGGGGCCGGTGTCCTATGCGGATGCGGTGGGCATCGCCGCGCCGTCGGTGGTCAACCTGTACACCACCAAGGTCATCAACAAACCGGCGCATCCCTTGTTCGAGGATCCGCAGTTCCGCCGCTTCTTCGGTGACAATTCGCCGAAACAGAAGCGCATGGAATCGAGCCTCGGTTCCGGAGTCATCATGAGCCCGGAAGGCTACATCCTCACCAACAACCACGTCACCAGCGGCGCCGACCAGATTGTCGTGGCGTTGAAGGACGGTCGCGAAACACTCGCACGGGTGATTGGCAGCGATCCGGAGACTGACCTGGCTGTCCTGAAAATCGACCTGAAAAACCTCCCGGCAATCACCGTCGGCCGCTCCGACAGCATTCGCATCGGTGACGTCGCGCTCGCCATCGGCAACCCGTTCGGCGTCGGTCAGACCGTGACCATGGGCATCATCAGCGCCACCGGCCGCAATCAGTTGGGCCTGAACAACTACGAAGACTTCATCCAGACCGATGCGGCGATCAACCCGGGCAACTCCGGCGGTGCGCTGGTCGATGCCAACGGCAACCTCACCGGAATCAACACGGCGATCTTTTCCAAGTCCGGCGGCTCGCAAGGCATCGGATTTGCCATTCCGGTGAAACTGGCGATGGAAGTGATGAAGTCGATCATCGAGCACGGCCAGGTGATTCGTGGCTGGCTGGGCATCGAAGTGCAACCGCTGACTCAGGAACTGGCGGAGTCGTTTGGCTTGTCCGGGCGTCCTGGGATTGTCGTCGCCGGAATCTTCCGTGACGGCCCGGCGCAGAAAGCCGGCCTGCAACTGGGCGATGTGATTCTGAGCATCGATGGCGAGCCCGCCGGCGATGGTCGCCGCTCGATGAACCAGGTGGCGCGGATCAAACCGACCGACAAGGTGACAATTCAGGTCATGCGCAACGGCAAGGAACTGAAGCTGACGGCTGAAATCGGCCTGCGTCCACCACCGGCACCGGTGAAAGAAAAAGAAGAGTAAAAATGTTTTCGCGCCAACGGCGCGAATAGCAGACATTCTCAACGGGCATGTTATATTGTTTCAATTCTAGCAATTGGAACAACATAACATGTCGTCTCGCAAAAAGGCCTCACTGTTGGGCCTGACTCTGGGTTTGCTCTGCGATCCCGCCCTCGCCGATGAGCCGCAGCCCGTTGAGCTGGAAGCCATCAGCGTCACCTCCGACTACGAAACACCCACCGGCCCGGTCAGCGGTTATCGCGCGACTCGCTCCGCCAGTGCGACCAAAACCGACACGGCGATTCGCGATATCCCGCAAGCCATCAGCGTGGTCCCGGCCAGTGTGCTCTCGGATCTGGGCAGCAGCAGCGTCGAACGCGCGCTGGATTTTGCTGGCGGCGTATCGAAGCAGAACAACTTCGGCGGCCTGACCCTGTACGAATACAGCGTGCGCGGCTTCACCACGTCCGAGTTCTACAAGGACGGTTTCAGCGCCAATCGCGGTTACCCGAGCACGCCGGATGCGGCCAATATCGAGCGCATCGAAGTGCTCAAAGGCCCGGCCGCCAGCCTGTACGGCCGGGGCGATCCCGGCGGTACGGTGAACATCGTCACCAAGAAACCGCAGCCCGAAGCGTTCACCACTGTGCAAACCAGCGCCGGCAGTTGGGACCGCTACCGCACCGCGCTGGACGTCAACACGCCCCTCGATGATCAGGGCGATTTGCTCTCGCGCATCAACCTCGCCGTAGAAGACAACAACAGCTTTCGCGATCACGTCGACAGCCAGCGGGTCTTCGTTGCGCCCTCGATCAGTTGGCAGTTGAGCCCGGACACATCGCTGCTGGTGGAGAGCGAAATCGTCCGTCACAACTCGACGTTCGATCGTGGCGTTGTGGCGCCGAACAACAAATGGAGCGGCGTATCGCGCTCGACGTTCTTGGGCGAGCCCAACGACGGCAACATCGACAACCATAACAACCTGCTCCAGGCCACTCTTGAACACCATCTGAACGACAGCTGGAAACTGCGTCTGGCCAGCCACTACAAGGAAGGCAAGCTCTGGGGCGACGCCACGGAACAACGCGCGCTGAACGCCGACGGCCATACGGTCAACCGCCGCTTGCGCGAACGCGACACGAGTTGGCACGACAGCATCACCCAACTGGAACTGCGCGGTCTGTTCGACCTCGGGCCGTGGCAGCATGAATTGCTGATCGGCACCGAGTACGAGAATTACCGCAAGGACGAACGCGTCACCACCATTGCTGGCGGCCCCTACGCCATCGACATCTATAAGCCGGTCTACGGCCAGCCGAAACCCAACGGCGCACGCTCGGGCACCGACTTCTTCGAACACGTCGAAAGTCATGCGCTGAATCTGCAGGACCAGATCATCTTCACCGACAAGCTGCGCGGCATGGTCGGCGCGCGCTTCGAGCACTTCGATCAGCGCATCGACGATCACAGCCGCAACGCCAAAAGTCAGCAACGCCACGACGCGCTGACTCAACGCGCCGGCCTGCTCTATCAGCTCACGCCGAACACCGGCCTGTTCGCCAACGCCTCGACCTCGTTCAAACCGAACAACGACCTGGATGCTTCCGGCAAATCCTTCGATCCGGAAGAAGGTGTCGGTTACGAAGTGGGGATCAAGAACGAACTCTTCGATGAGCGCGTGAGCAGCACCCTCGCCTTCTTCCACATCGACAAGGAAAACGTCCTCGCCCTCGATCCGGGCACCGACACCAGCCGCGCCATGGGCAAGGCGCGCAGTCAGGGTTTCGATTGGCAAGTGAGCGGCCAGGTGACCGACGCGATACGGGTCATCGGCGCCTTCGCCTACATCGACGCCGAGGTGACCAAGGGCGACGCGACCATTCCCACCGGCAGCCGCATCCTCGGCGTGGCCAAACGCAGCGGCAGTCTGCTGGGCGTCTATGAATTTCAGGATGGCCGTCTGCGCGGTTCAGACGTCGGCGCAGCGTTCACCTACGTCGGCGATCGCTCGGGCGAATCCGGCAGCGACTTCGAATTGCCGGCCTACCAGACCGTCGACTTGCTCGCGCACTACAAGGCCAGCGACAACGTAACGGTCGGCCTCAACCTGAACAACGTCTTCGACGAGAAATATTACGAGCGCTCCTACAGCAACTACTGGGTCAACCCCGGCGAGCCACGCAATTTCACCGTCAGCCTGACACTCAACCTGTAAAAGGACGTCACCATGCACTACGGCAAATCCCTTCTGCTCATCGCTGCGCTCTTCACCGGGCAAGTGTCGGCCCACGGCCTGTGGACAGAGGAACGACGCGGCAACATCGAAGTGGTCTACGGTCACGGCGCCGAAGACAACGCCTTCAAGGCACAAAAAATCAGCGGTGCCTGGGCATATGACGCAAGCGGCAAAATGATCCCGGTCAGCGTCGAGCGCCTGGCCGATCATGCCCGTTTGAAACCATTGAAGCCGCCGGCGGTGATGGCCGTGGCGCTGAATAATGGCATGTGGTCGCAGACGGCGGACAAGAAGTGGATCAACGAAGGACGCAGCAAAGTGCCCGGCGCCACCGAGGCTACGCAGACGTTCAAGTACAGCCTGGCGATCTATCAGCCGGGGGCGAAATTGCCGAAACTGGACCAGATCAAACTGCTGATCCTGCCGGAGGTCGATCCGCTGACGGTCGGGCCGGGCAAATCGTTACCGGTGCGGGTGCTGCTCGATGGCAAACCGGCGGCAGGGGTGAAGTTGATTGGCGACTATCGCAGCGCGCCCAACACCCTGAGCACCGAGACCGACAAGGAAGGGCGTGCGCAGGTGCTGGTGCGTAATGAAGGGTTGAATGTGATTGCGGCGCAGGTTGAAGTGCCGGTGAAGGACAGTGTGGATGTGGACAGTCGTGGGTTGTTCAGTTCGCTGACATTCGTTAGCGAGCCGCATCACGAATAAAAGCACACCCTCACCCCAGCCCTCTCCCGGCGGGAGAGGGAGCCGACCGAGTTGTCTTGCGGGATACATCGACCTGAAAGACCGAGTTGATTATGGATTCAATACAAATCGTTCAAGTCGGTGAACCTCTGCAATATTCCCATTCAGCCCCCTCTCCCTCTGGGAGAGGGGGCCGACCGAGTTGTCTTGCGGGATACATCGACCTGAAAGACCGAGTTGATTATGGATTCAATACAAATCGTTCAAGTCGGTGAACCTCTGCAATATTCCCCATTCAGTCCCCTCTCCCTCTGGGAGAGGGCTAGGGTGAGGGGCTTTTGCTTTTAGAGGTCGCCAAGGCCGTCGATCAACGCCTGATTCTGCTCCGGCGTACCCACCGATATCCGCAAGAACTGCGCAATCCGTTCCTGCTTGAAGTGCCGCACGATCACGCCCTGCTCGCGCAGCTTGGCCGCCAGGCCCGCCGCATCATGCTGCGGGTGGCGAGCGAAGATGAAGTTGGCCGCCGACGGCAGCACTTCAAAGCCTTTAGCCTGCAACTGCGCCACCACCCATTCGCGGCTCTCTATCACCTGACGACAGGTCTTGTCGAAATACTCGCGATCGGCAAAAGCCGCCGCCGCGCCGACAATCGCCAGACGATCCAGTGGATAGGAGTTGAAGCTGTTCTTGATCCGCTCCAGCGCTTCGATCAGGTCCGGATGCCCTACCGCCAGACCGACACGCAGGCCGGCCAGCGAGCGTGACTTGGACAGCGTCTGCGTCACCAGCAGGTTCGGATAGCGGTCCACCAGACTGATCGCCGTCTCGCCGCCGAAGTCGATGTACGCCTCGTCGACGACCACGACCGAATCAGGACTGGCCTTGAGGATTTTCTCGACGGCGTCCAGCGCCAGCAGGCATCCGGTCGGGGCGTTCGGGTTGGGGAAAATGATCCCGCCATTCGGTTTGGCGTAGTCGGCCGGGTTGATCTGGAATTGCGCATCCAGCGGCACCGCATCGAATTCAATGCCGTACAGACCGCAGTAGACCGGATAGAAGCTGTAGCTGATGTCCGGGAACAGCAGCGGCTGATCGTGTTGCAGCAGACCGTGGAAGATGTGCGCGAGCACTTCGTCCGAACCGTTGCCAAGGAACACCTGACTGGTTTGCACGCCGTAATATTCGGCCACGGCGTTTTTCAGCAGATCACTGTTCGGGTCCGGGTACAGGCGCAAGTTGTCGTTGAGTTCGGCTTGCATCGCCGCCAGCGCTTTTGGCGACGGGCCATACGGATTTTCGTTGGTATTGAGCTTGACCAGTTTGGTCAGCTTCGGCTGTTCGCCCGGCACGTAGGGCACCAGATCCTTGACGAACGGGCTCCAGAATTTACTCATCGCTCAGTTCCCCTGCCCTTTCAGAAAGTCTTGGTCTTTGATGCGGTATTCGGCGCTGCGCGCGTGGGCGCTCAGCGATTCACCACGGGCCAGTACCGATGCAGTTTTGCCCAGTTCGGAAGCGCCGGCCTCGGAGCAGAAGATGATCGACGAGCGCTTCTGGAAGTCGTAGACACCCAGCGGCGAGGAGAACCGCGCGGTGCCGGAAGTCGGCAACACGTGGTTCGGACCGGCGCAGTAATCGCCCAACGCTTCGGAAGTGTGGCGGCCCATGAAGATCGCACCGGCGTGACGAATCTGCGGCAACCAGGCTTGTGGATCGGCGACCGACAACTCCAGGTGTTCCGGGGCGATACGATTGGCGACTTCGATGGCCTGGGCCATGTCACTGACCTGGATCAGCGCACCACGGCCATTGATCGAAGTTTCGATGATGGTCGCGCGGTCCATGGTCGGCAGCAATTTATCGATGCTCGCGGCTACCTTGTCGAGGAACTCGGCGTCCGGGCTGACCAGAATCGCTTGCGCGTCTTCGTCGTGCTCGGCCTGGGAGAACAGGTCCATGGCAATCCAGTCCGGATCGGTCTGGCCGTCGCAGACAACAAGAATTTCCGAAGGGCCGGCGATCATGTCGATGCCGACCTGGCCGAACACATGGCGCTTGGCCGTGGCCACATAGATATTGCCCGGGCCGACAACCTTGTCGACACGCGGCACGCTTTCGGTGCCATAAGCCAGTGCGGCAACTGCTTGCGCGCCGCCGATGGTGAACACGCGGTCGACACCGGCGATGCAGGCAGCGGCCAGCACCAGCTCGTTGATTTCACCGCGCGGGGTCGGCACGACCATGACCACTTCGGTCACGCCGGCCACCTTCGCCGGAATCGCGTTCATCAATACCGACGACGGATACGAAGCCTTGCCACCTGGCACGTACAGGCCGGCACGATCCAGTGGCGTGACTTTCTGGCCGAGCACCGTGCCGTCAGCCTCGGTGTAGCTCCAGGAATCCTGCTTCTGTTTTTCGTGATAGCTGCGCACGCGGGCGGCGGCTTTTTCCAAGGCCTCGCGTTGCGGCACAGTGATGCGGGTCAGGGCCAGTTCGAGACGCTCGCGCGGCAGGATCAGGTCGGCCATCGAGGCGACTTCGAGGCCGTCGAACTTCTGGGTGAACTCGACCAGCGCCGCGTCACCGCGCTCGCGCACAGCCTTGATGATGTCGAGCACGCGCTGATTGACCGAGTCGTCAGACACACTTTCCCAGCTCAGCAGATGATCCAGATGATGCGCGAAATCCGGGTCAGCAGCGTTGAGTCGGCGAATTGCAGTCGGTGCGGTCATAGCGAGAGCCTCATAGGAATTGGCAAAAAACTCAGGCGCCCGAAACTAGCATTCGATCCGCTTGGGCACCTGAGAATTCTGGCTATGAGGCGGATAGACGGCGCGGCCTCGGGCCGCGCTGGTAGATCAGCCGCGGTGTCGCGATTCCACTGCGTTGCGCAGGGTGTCGATCAACGCCTGGATTCGGGCGTGCTGCATTTTCATTGAAGCCTTGTTGACGACCAGACGCGAGCTGATCGTGGCGATCAGTTCCTGTGGCTCCAGGCCGTTGGCGCGCAGGGTGTTGCCGGTGTCGACCACGTCGATGATCTTGTCGGCCAGCCCGATCAGCGGCGCCAGCTCCATCGAGCCGTACAGCTTGATGATGTCGACCTGACGGCCCTGCTCGGCGTAATAACGCTTGGCAACGTTGACGAACTTGGTCGCCACGCGCAGACGGCCCTTGGGCTCGGCTGCGCCGATCTTGCCGGCGGTCATCAACTTGCACTGGGCGATCTGCAGGTCCAGCGGCTCGTAGAGGCCCTGGCCGCTGTATTCCATCAGCACGTCCTTACCGGCGACGCCGAGGTCGGCCGCGCCATGCTCGACATAGGTCGGCACGTCGGTGGCACGCACGATCAGCAGACGCACGTCGTCCTGGGTCGTGGGAATGATCAGCTTGCGGCTCTTGTCCGGATTCTCGGTCGGCACGATGCCCGCTTCAGCGAGAAGCGGCAGAGTGTCGTCAAGGATGCGGCCCTTGGACAGTGCGATGGTCAACATGGGAAACGTCAGTCCTTATCAAGGTACTCATGCCCGGTCGCAATCGGCGCCGGACACACATCGAGGGTGCGTACACCCTCGACTCGAAACGAATTCAGCGGACACGTCCCTGTGTCCCGATGCAGCGATCAGCCCGGAACGCGACGGATCTTGGCACCCAGCATTTGCAGTTTTTCTTCGATGCACTCGTAACCACGGTCTATGTGGTAGATGCGGTCGATCAGCGTGTCGCCTTCGGCAACCAGCGCCGAGATCACCAGACTGGCCGATGCACGCAGGTCGGTGGCCATGACTGGCGCGCCCTTGAGCTTCTCGATACCGGTGACGATGGCAGTGTTGCCTTCAACCTGGATGTGCGCGCCCATGCGGTGCAGCTCGTACACGTGCATGAAACGGTTTTCGAAGATTGTCTCGATCACCGCACCAGTACCTTCGGCAATGGCGTTGAGCGAGATGAACTGGGCCTGCATGTCGGTCGGGAACGCCGGGTACGGCGCGGTGCGCACGTTGACCGCCTTCGGGCGCTTGCCGTGCATGTTCAGCTCGATCCAGTCTTCACCGCAGGTGATTTCCGCACCGGCTTCACGGAGCTTTTCCAGTACCGCTTCGAGAATGGTCGGATCGGTGTCCTTGACCTTGACGCGGCCACCGGTCACGGCAGCAGCGACCAGATAGGTGCCGGTTTCGATACGGTCAGGCATGACCTTGTAGAACGCCGAACCCAGACGCTCGACGCCATCGATAGTGATGGTGTCGGTGCCGGCGCCGGAAACCTTGGCGCCCATGGCATTGAGGAAGTTCGCCAGGTCGACTACTTCAGGTTCGCGCGCGGCGTTCTGCAACACGCTGCGGCCTTTGGCCAGTGCAGCGGCCATCATGATGTTCTCGGTACCGGTCACGCTGACGGTGTCGAAGAAGAAGTGCGCGCCGCGCAAGCCACCTTCAGGTGCCTTGGCCTTGATGTAGCCGCCTTCGACGTCGATGACCGCGCCCATGGCTTCCAGACCGCGGATGTGCAGGTCGACCGGACGCGAACCGATGGCGCAACCGCCAGGCAGTGCGACTTCGGCTTCACCGAAACGCGCGACCATCGGGCCGAGCACAAGGATCGACGCACGCATGGTTTTCACCAGTTCGTACGGCGCGATCAGGGTCTTGATGGTGCGCGGGTCGATTTCGACGCTGAGCTTCTCGTCGATTACCGGCTCAATGCCCATGCGCCCGAACAGCTCGATCATGGTGGTGATGTCGTGCAGGTGCGGCAGGTTGCCAACGGTGACCGGGCCATCGCACAGCAAGGTCGCGGCCAGAATCGGCAGGGCGGAGTTCTTCGCGCCGGAAATGCGGATCTCGCCATCAAGACGAGCGCCACCGGTAATAATCAATTTATCCATTAGTATCTCGACGCCCTAGGGCTCAGGTGCGCTCGGCCCAGGCCGCGCGGCTGAAAAATTTCATAGTGACCGCATGGATGCTGCCATCGGTGATCCATGGGTTCAAATGGGCATAGACCTGCTGCTGACGCTTCACCGGGCTCAACGCCGCCAGTTCATCGCTAATCACGTTCAGCTGGAAGTTGCAGCCTTCGCCCTCAACTTCTACCAGCGTTCCTGGCAGCTTTCCTTCAAGGAAGCTCTTCACTTCTACGGCCTGCATGCTCAACCTCAATCGGCGCCCTGTGCGCACGGGTCGGACATCATACAAAAAAGCCCCGCGCCTGCGAACCCCGCAACGCAGGACTCTGACGGGGGGCTTCTTTATAGATGATGGTTCAGGGTTGCGCCAACAGCTCGGTCAGTTCACTGACCTGAGCGATTTGGCGCATGTCTTCAGGCATCGCACGGATGCTGACGGCCTTGCCGGCCGCCTGGGCATCGCGCATGAAGCACAGCAGCAGCGACAGGCCGACGCTGCTGGACTTCTGCACCGCCGAACAATCGATGACCAGCGCGGACGCCTTGCTCGACTTGATCAGCGCCTGCCCTTCCTTGCGCAGCTCAGGCCCGGTGCGGTAATCCAGCACGCCGCTGAGCACCAGCTCGTCGACATCACTCATACGAACTGCCGCCTCACTCATTGCGCTGGCTTCGCGGCGGCTTTGTCGGTTTCCTGCTTGGCCTTGGCCACTTCACCGGCCCAGCCATCGATGGTCTTGTCCAGATCGTTGCCATTGCGTTGCATGGCGTCGGCGAACTGGTCACGGAACAGCTTGCCGATGTTGATGCCGTTGATGATCACGTTGCGCAGTTTCCACTCGCCGCTGATCTTCTCAAGCGTGTACTGCACCGGATAGATCGCGCCATTGCTGCCCTTGACGGTCATGTTGACGCTGGTGCGGTCGCCCGATTCGTCTTTGGCCGGGTCAACCGTGATGCCCTGGTTGTTGTATTCCAGCAGAGCGTTGCCATAGAACTGGAACAGACCGCGCTTGAAGTTTTCCTGAAAGCGCTGCATCTGCTCAGGCGTGGCCTTGCGCGAATACTTCACGGTCATGATGCTTTTGGAGATGCCCTCGGCATCCACCACTGGCCCCACAATGTTGTTGAGCGCCGCATAGAAATCCTGCGGATCCTGCTTGTACTTCTCTTTGTTTGCCTGCAAGTCGGCAAGCATCCGGTTCGTGGTGTCCTGAATCAGGTCATGAGCCGATTGCCCCGGTGCAGCGTTAGCCATCAACGGCAGGGCCGCGAGCAACACCAACAGGCCACGTCGCAAGATAGAGATCATTCAAAAGCTCCTCATTTGGCGTCTTTGCTAACGGTATTGAGCAGGAATTTACCGATCAGGTCTTCCAGTACCAGTGACGACTGCGTGTCGTGGATGGTTCCACCGTCTTTCAACTGGGTGTCTTCACCGCCGACGCTGATACCGATGTATTTCTCGCCCAGCAGACCCGCGGTGAGGATAGATGCAGTCGAATCGACCGGCAGGTTGTCGACCTTTTTATCCACTTGCAGCGTGACCCGACCGGTGAAGCTGTCGCGATCCAGATCGATTGCGGTGACCTTGCCGATGGTCACACCGGCCATGGTCACTTTGGCTCTGACCGTCAGACCGGCGATATTGTCGAAATACGCATACAACTTGTAAGTGTCGGTGGACGAAGTCGGAGACAGGCCGCTGACGCGCAAGGCGAGCAGCAGCAAAGCCAGGATCCCTGCCAGCAGGAACAGGCCGACACCGATTTCCAGGGTGCGGTTTTGCATCAGAAATCTCCAAACATCAAAGCGGTCAGAATAAAGTCCAGACCGAGCACTGCCAGCGAGGCAAACACCACGGTCTTGGTGGTGGCACGACTGATTCCCTCGGAAGTGGGTTCACAGTCATAGCCTTGGAATACGGCGATCCAGGTCACGACAAAGGCGAAAACGACACTCTTGATCACGCCATTTAGCACATCACTGGTGAAGTTCACGCTGTTCTGCATGTTCGCCCAGTACGAGCCTTCGTAGACGCCCAGCCAGTCGACCGCCACCCACGAACCGCCCCAGATGCCGACGACGCTGAAAATCATCGCCAGCACCGGCAGGGAAATGAAGCCGGCCCACAGGCGCGGGGCAATGATGTACTTGAGCGGATCGACACCGATCATTTCCAGGCTGGACAGCTGCTCGGTGGATTTCATGTTGCCGATTTCGGCGGTCAACGCCGAACCGGCCCGCCCGGCAAACAGCAACGCCGTTACCACCGGCCCCAGTTCACGCAGCAGCGTCAGGGCGACCATCTGCCCTACAGCCTGCTCTGAACCATAGCTGGAAAGAATGCTGAAGCCCTGCAGCGCCAGGACCATGCCGATGAAAATGCCGGAGACCACGATGATCACCAGCGACATGACGCCGACCGAATGCAGCTGCTTGACCAACAGGCCAAAACCACCGCTGATACCGTCACGGCCCAGCAGGGCGTGAAACAGGAACAGGGTCGCCCGACCAAACACCGCGACCGCGTCGATCGCCGATTCGCCGAACCGACGCACGCGTTCCATCAATGAAATTCTGCGCATCAACGCTTCCCCAGAAGATCTGCGCGGTAATCCGTCGCTGGAAAGTGATACGGCACCGGGCCATCGGGATCACCGGTCATGAACTGACGGATACGCGGATCATCCGAATTCATCAGCTCATCCGGCGTGCCCTGCCCCAGCACCTGACCATCGCCCACGACATAGATGTAGTCGGCAATGCTCGCGGTTTCCGCCAGGTCGTGCGAGACGACGATGCTGGTGATTCCCAGTGCATCGTTGAGCAGGCGGATCAGGCGCACCAGCACGCCCATGGCGATCGGGTCCTGGCCCACGAAGGGCTCGTCGTACATGAGTATTTGCGGATCGAGGGCAATCGCACGGGCCAGCGCCACGCGGCGCTTCATGCCGCCGGACAGTTCGTCCGGCATCAGGTCGATGGCGCCACGCAGCCCCACGGCCTGCAATTTCAGCAGGACGATGTCGCGAATCATGTCTTCCGGCAGTTGCGTGTGCACCCGCAGCGGAAAGGCCACGTTCTCGAACACATCGAGGTCGGTGAACAGCGCACCGCTCTGAAACAGCACGCCCATGTGCTTGCGCGCATCGAACAGATCACTGCGCGACAGCGTCGGCAGGTTCTGCCCGTTGACCCAGACTTCGCCGCCGGACGGCCGCAACTGCGCGCCCATCAGGCGCAGCAGCGTAGTCTTGCCGCAGCCGGAAGGCCCCATGATGCCGGTGACCTTGCCGCGCGGGATGCGGATATCGACGTTATTGAAAATGCTCCGCGCACCGCGCTTGAAGGAGACTCCCTTCAGCTCGACCGCGTAGGCGTTATCGGCACTCATCTAAACTCCTTGCGATGCAGCCTCTCACTGGGATGCCAGACTTTCCTCGGAAACACCTGCATCCCGGGCAGGCCGAACTGGCGGCGAACTATATCACTGCAAAGGCTGAGCGCCCAAGCGAGAACCCGGCCAAGATCGCCGACTGAAGAGGGCCTGAGCGACTTTCAGAGGGTTTTGGTAACCAGTAATGACAAAGCACGTCGAACTTGCGTGAGGCTTTGCCACATACCCGCTATAATCGCCGCCTTTTCATCGGCCCATACGATTCTGACATGAGCAAAACCCGCGACCTGATTCAATCGGCACAACGCACCATCCGCCTCGAAGTGGAAGCCGTCCAAGGCTTGATGGCCCATATCGACGCCGATTTCGTACGCGCTTGCGAGATGATTCTGGCCAGCAAGGGCCGTGTGGTCGTAGTCGGCATGGGCAAATCCGGGCACATCGGCAACAAGATCGCCGCCACCCTGGCCAGCACCGGCACTCCGGCGTTTTTTGTGCATCCGGCCGAAGCCAGCCACGGCGACATGGGCATGATCACCCGCGACGATGTGATTCTGGCCCTGTCGAACTCCGGCTCGACCAACGAAATCGTAACGCTGCTGCCATTGATCAAACGCCTGGGTATCCAGCTGATCAGCGTCACCGGCAATCCACAGTCGCCATTGGCGAAGGCTGCCGAGGTCAATCTCAATGTGCATGTCGAGCACGAAGCCTGCCCGCTGAATCTGGCACCGACCTCTTCGACCACGGCCGCGCTGGTCATGGGCGACGCCCTGGCCGTGGCCCTGCTGGAAGCGCGTGGTTTCACCGCTGAAGATTTCGCGTTCTCGCATCCGGGCGGTGCCCTTGGCCGTCGCCTGCTGCTGAAAGTCGAAAACGTCATGCACGCCGGACAGGAGCTGCCGCAGGTACAACGCGGTACCCTGCTCAAGGACGCGCTGATGGAAATGACCCGCAAGGGTCTGGGCATGACCGCTATTATTGAGGCCGATGGCAAGCTCGCCGGGATCTTCACCGACGGTGATTTGCGCCGCACGCTGGATCGCGCCATCGACATCCGCAGCGCCACCATCGACCAGGTGATGACTGCACACGGCAAGACCGCCCGGCCCGACATGCTCGCCGCCGAAGCCCTGAAAATCATGGAAGACCATCGAATCAACGCCCTGGTAGTCGTCGACGAGGAGGATCGCCCGATCGGCGCCTTCAACCTCTCCGATCTGCTGCGCGCAGGAGTCATGTAATGAGCAACGATCTGCTGCAACGCGGCAAAGCGATCAAACTGGCAGTGTTCGACGTCGACGGTGTGCTCACCGACGGGCGCCTGTACTTCCTCGAAGACGGCAGCGAGTTCAAGACCTTCAACACGCTCGACGGCCAGGGCATCAAGATGCTGATGAATGCCGGCGTGCAGACGGCGATCATCAGTGGTCGCAAGACCCCGGTGGTCGAGCGCCGCGCGAAAAACCTCGGCATCCCGCATCTGTTTCAGGGGCGCGAGGACAAACTGGTGGTACTCGACGGTCTGCTCGCGCAACTGGGCCTAAGCTATGAAGAAGTCGCCTATCTCGGTGACGATCTGCCAGACTTGCCGGTGATCCGCCGTGTAGGGCTGGGCATGGCGGTGGCCAACGCTGCCGATTTCGTCCGCGAACACGCCCACGGCGTTACCCGCGCCCGTGGCGGCGAAGGTGCCGCCCGCGAATTCTGCGAATTGATCCTGCGCGCCCAGGGCCGCCTCGAAGCGGCCAACGCCGCGTACCTGTGAGCCTGACCATGTTTAGCAAAAAGTTTCGCAATTTCCTGCTGTTCGGCTGCATCGCGGCGATTTTCGCTGCGGTGGGCTACTGGAACATCAGCCCTGAGCGCTTCCTCGACAAGCCGCCGGTCTCGGCCGCCGAGAATCCGATCGACTGGTACGCGACCAACACGCACACCATTCAATACCTGCCCGACGGCAAGGTGCAGTACGAGATGACCTCCGACAAGGCCGAGCACGTCAAGGCCACCGATGTCACTCTGGTAACCAAGCCTGATTTGAACATGTACCGCGGCACCGACTTCCCGTGGCACGTGACCAGCGAGCGCGGCGAAGTGAATTCGGGCGGCACCGAAGTTGAATTGATCGATTCGGTACGCGTACAGCGCACCGATGAGAAACAGCGCGGAACCCTGATCACCAGCACCCGCATGACCGTGTTCCCGCAGCAAGAATATGCGCAGACCGCGCAACCCGTTAGAATCGAGGGCGCTGGCGGCGTATCGACTGGCGTCGGAATGAAAGCGTACCTGAAGGACAGCAGGATACACCTGCAATCGAACGTAAGAGGACAGTATGAGGCTCGTTAAAACCCTCCCTATTTTGCTCAGTCTGGGCGCAGCACTGGGAAGCGCGAGCGCCTGGTCCCTGCCGAACGATCAGCAGCAGCCTATCCGCATTCAGGCCGACGACGCCCAACTGGACGACAAGAATGGCATCGCCACCTATAAAGGTGACGTGATCATTACCCAGGGCTCGATGATCGTTAAAGGCAACACCGTGACCATGACGCGCGCGCCCAATGGCGACATCGACGTGGTGACCTCGGTAGGCAACCTGGCTTACTTCGAGCAGTTGCAGACCCAGGGCGACGCCAACCCGGTCAAGGGCTACGGCGTGACGATTCAATACCACGCCCAGCAGAACCGGGTGGTGCTGATCGACAAGGCCAAGGTTATCGACAAGGATAACAACGTCACCCAGGGCGAAAAAATCGTCTACGACACCGTGAAGAAGCTGGCCAGCGCCGGTCGCGCCACGGGCAGCAAGGTCACCGAATCGCGTCCGCGCATCGACATGGTGATCCAGCCGAAGAAGAAAACCGAAGAGAAATCCCAGTAATGGCAACTCTGAAAGCTCAGCACCTGGCCAAGGCCTATAAAAGCCGCCAGGTCGTGCGTGACGTCAGCCTGTCGATCGACAGCGGGCAGATCGTCGGCTTGCTCGGTCCGAACGGCGCCGGCAAGACTACGTGCTTCTACATGATCGTTGGCCTGGTGCAGGCAGATCAGGGCCGTGTGCTGATCGATGATCTGGACGTCAGCCACCAGCCGATGCACGGCCGCGCCAAGGCCGGTATCGGCTATCTGCCGCAAGAAGCGTCGATCTTCCGTAAACTGTCGGTCGCCGACAACATCATGGCGATCCTCGAGACCCGCCCGGAGCTGGACAAGGCCGGTCGTCGCAAGGAGCTGGAAAGCCTGCTGCAGGAATTCCACATCAGCCACATCCGCGACAACCTCGGCATGAGCCTGTCCGGCGGTGAGCGTCGCCGGGTGGAAATCGCTCGCGCCCTGGCCACTGCACCCAAGTTCATCCTGCTCGACGAACCGTTCGCCGGTGTCGACCCGATCTCGGTCGGCGACATCAAGCAGATCATCCACCACCTCAAGGCCAAGGGCATCGGTGTGCTGATCACCGACCACAACGTGCGTGAGACGCTGGATATCTGCGAAACCGCTTACATCGTCAACGACGGTCAACTGATCGCTGAAGGCGATGCCGAGACCATCCTGGCCAACGATCTGGTCAAGGAAGTGTATCTGGGTCACGAGTTCCGCCTGTAAGCGCGACAGCGCTGTATCGATTCAAGGCGCATTATCCGCTTTAATTGTTACAGCGCTCTAGGCAAACACTTCAGTTTCAGGCATATAATTTGCTTAAGTTTGGCGCTTCGGCGCCCTGTAGTGGATGGCGCAAAGCGCCGGCGAATAAGGTGTTAAGCCCCTGCCATGAAACCATCGCTAGTCTTGAGAATGGGCCAGCAGCTGACGATGACACCGCAGCTGCAACAGGCCATCCGCCTGCTCCAATTGTCGACCCTGGACCTGCAACAGGAGATCCAGGAGGCTCTGGAATCCAATCCGATGCTCGAGCGCCAGGAAGAAGGCGACGACTTCGACAACGCCGATCCGCTGGCCGACAACGCCGAACAGAAGCCCGCCGAAATCCAGGAACCCTCCTACCAGGAAACCGCCCCGACGGTGGATAACCTCGAGGATGGCGATTGGAACGAGCGCATCCCCAACGAACTGCCAGTGGATACTGCCTGGGAAGACGTCTACCAGACCAGCGCCAGCAGCCTGCCCAGCAGCGATGACGATGAGTGGGATTTCACCACTCGCACGTCGGCCGGCGAGAGCCTGCAAAGCCATCTGCTCTGGCAACTGAACCTGGCGCCGATGTCCGACACCGATCGCCTGATCGCCGTGACCCTGATCGACTGCATCAACAATCAGGGCTATCTGGACGAAACACTCGAAGAAATTCTTGAAGCGTTCGATCCGGAACTGGACATCGAGCTCGACGAAATCGAAGCCGTCCTGCATCGCATCCAGCAATTCGAGCCCGCCGGTATCGGCGCACGCAACCTCAGCGAATGCCTGCTGCTGCAATTGCGCCAGCTGCCTGCGAAGACGCCGTGGCTGACCGAGGCCAAGCGTCTGGTCGCCGATTACATCGACCTGCTCGGCAGCCGCGATTACAGCCAGTTGATGCGGCGCATGAAGCTCAAGGAAGACGAGCTGCGTCAGGTCATCGAACTGGTGCAGAGCCTCAATCCGCGTCCCGGCTCACAGATCGAGTCGACCGAAGCCGAATACGTCATTCCCGACGTGATCGTGCGCAAGGACAACGAGCGCTGGCTGGTCGAGCTGAACCAGGAATCGGTGCCTCGCCTGCGCGTCAACGCCCAGTACGCCGGTTTTGTGAAGCGTGCCGACACCAGCGCCGACAACACTTTCATGCGCAACCAGTTGCAGGAGGCCCGCTGGTTCATCAAGAGCCTGCAGAGCCGCAACGAAACCCTGATGAAAGTGGCCACGCAGATCGTCGAACATCAGCGCGGCTTCCTCGAGTACGGCGACGAAGCAATGAAGCCGTTGGTATTGCATGACATCGCCGAAGCGGTCGGCATGCACGAATCGACGATTTCCCGGGTGACCACACAAAAATTCATGCATACCCCGCGCGGTATTTATGAGCTGAAATACTTTTTCTCCAGCCACGTCAGCACCTCCGAAGGCGGCGAATGCTCGTCCACGGCGATCCGCGCGATCATCAAGAAACTGGTCGCTGCGGAAAATCAGAAAAAGCCGTTGAGTGACAGCAAGATCGCTGGTTTACTGGAGGCACAAGGCATTCAGGTGGCTCGCCGCACCGTCGCCAAGTACCGCGAATCCCTCGGAATCGCGCCTTCGAGCGAACGCAAGCGGTTGATGTAAGCCACGTTACAGCGTTCCAGTGGCAGGCTTTTCGGCCTGCCGCTTTATGCACTGGCAACGAAGGAGAAGCTGTATGCAAGTCAACATCAGTGGACACCAACTGGAAGTGACCCAACCTCTGCGTTCCTACATCGAGGAAAAACTCCAGCGACTGGAGCGACATTTCGAC
Organism: Pseudomonas sp. FP1762; assembly: GCF_030687105.1. Taxonomy (NCBI): domain Bacteria; kingdom Pseudomonadati; phylum Pseudomonadota; class Gammaproteobacteria; order Pseudomonadales; family Pseudomonadaceae; genus Pseudomonas; species Pseudomonas sp. FP1762. Next base: position 972,773 of record NZ_CP117458.1, on the reverse strand, counting down.
AAGATCACCAACGTGCAGGTCACGATGTGCGTCGAAAAGCTGAAACAGAAGATCGAAGCCACCTTGCATATTCCCGGCAGTGAAGTGGTCGCAAACGCAGAAGATACCGACATGTACGCTGCGATCGACTCACTTACCGACAAGCTGGATCGCCAACTCAAAAAGCATAAGGAAAAGACCCAGAGCCTCCTCCAGGGCGCGACCGGTCGTTAACACCCCTATCCATGATCCGACTTGAAACCATCCTGACCCCCGGCCGTTCCCAAGTGAACGCGCCGGGCGGCAGCAAGAAAAAAGCCCTCGAACAGATTGCCAACCTGATCCACCGCGAAGTGCCGGATCTGGCGATGCAGGATGTCTTCGAGGCGCTGATCGCCCGTGAAAAACTCGGCTCCACCGGTTTTGGCAACGGCATCGCCATTCCCCACTGCCGCCTCAAGGGCTGCGCGGGGCCAGTGAGCGCCCTGCTGCACCTCGAAGCCCCGATCGATTTCGACGCCATCGACGGCGCTCCGGTGGACCTGTTGTTCGTACTGCTGGTCCCGGAAGCCGCAACCGACGCGCATCTGGAGTTGTTGCGCCAGATCGCCAGCATGCTCGACCGCAAGGAAGTGCGCGACAAATTGCGCAGCGCTCCGAGCAATGAAGCCTTGTACCAGGTTGTACTGGACGAGCAGAACGGGCACTAATCATGCGTTTGATCATTGTCAGTGGCCGTTCGGGCTCGGGTAAAAGTACCGCCCTGAATGTCCTTGAGGACAACGGCTACTACTGCATCGACAATCTGCCGGCCGGTTTGCTGCCGGAACTGGCCGAGCGAGCGCTGATTCACACAGAACTGGCGCAGCCGCTGGTCGCCGTGTCGATCGATGCGCGCAACCTGCCCAGCCATCTGTCACGTTTCCCTGAGTTGCTCGAAGACGTGCGTGCCAAGCATATCAAGTGCGATGTGCTGTACCTGGACGCCGATGAAGAAACCCTGCTCAAGCGTTTTTCCGAGACCCGTCGTCGTCACCCGCTGAGCAACGCCAATCGCTCACTGGCCGAGGCGATTCACGATGAAACCTCCCTGCTTGGTCCGATCGCCGATCTGGCCGACCTGAAAATCAACACCACCAGCCTGAATCTGTATCAACTACGCGACACCATCAAGTTGCGCCTGTTGAATCAACCGGAGCCCGGTACGGCGTTTCTGGTCGAGTCGTTCGGCTTCAAGCGCGGCATGCCGGTCGACGCCGACCTCGTGTTCGACGTGCGCTGCCTGCCCAATCCGTACTGGAAACCGGAGCTGCGCGCGCAATCCGGCCTCGATGCCCCTGTGGCCGAGTACCTGGCGCAGCAGCCGGATGTCGAAGAAATGTATCAGGACATCTACGCCTACCTGAACAAGTGGCTGCCACGCTTCGCCGCCAGCAACCGCGCCTACGTCACCATTGCCATTGGCTGCACCGGCGGGCATCACCGCTCCGTCTACCTGACCGAACGACTGGGTCAGGCCCTGCAGAAAACCCTGAAGAACGTCCAGGTTCGCCACCGCGACCTCACCTAAAGGATTTACACCGCGATGCCTGCTCGTGAAATCGAAATCATCAATAAGCTGGGCCTGCATGCCCGGGCATCGGCCAAATTTGTCGGCGTGGCGGGTCAGTATCCAGACTGCACGATCCGAGTGGGACGCACACCTGAAACGACTGTCGACGGCAAGAGCATCATGGCAATGATGATGCTCGCGGCGGGTAAAGGCACCAAGATCCATTTGAGCACCGAAGGCGAACAGGCTCAGGAAGCCATGGACGCATTGGTCGATCTGATCGAAAGGTATTTCGACGAAGGTGAATAATCCTCGAGGCGGGGACACTGTTCCTCGCCTCCATTCACCCCAACGCCGTATCCATCACCATCATCAGACAAAACCCGATCAGAAGGCCCAGACTGGCCAGCTTGTCATGCCCATGACGGCGCGATTCCGGGATCACTTCGTGGGTCACCACCAGCAACATCGCCCCCGCCGCCAGTGCCAGCCCCAACGGCAACAGCACCTGAGCCAGACTCACGAGCCACGCACACAGCAGCGCAAATACCGGTTCGACCAGCCCCGACGCCGCGCCGATCAGAAACGCTCTGACCCGCGACATTCCCGCCCCGGCCAGCACCAGAGCAATCACCAGTCCTTCCGGCACATCCTGCAACGCAATGCCCATCGCCAGACTGTCGGCGTCCGCCATCCCGCCTCCGGCAGATACGCCAACCGCCATGCCTTCCGGAATGTTGTGCGCGATGATGGCGAACACGAACAGCCAGATTCGCGGTGGAATCACCGGATGCTCCAACGTGCCGACGAGCATCTCCGGCGAGGCACCGCAAATGCGCCGATCCACCAGATACAGACCGAACGCACCGAGCAGGATGCCGAAGCAGATCAGGCCACTGGCGGCCCACGGCGTCAGGCCAAGGCTCTCAGCTGCAGCTATGCCCGGCACGATCAGCGAAAACGCCGTCGCCGCCAGCATCACCCCGGCACCAAATCCCAGCAAGGTGTCGCTGAGTGCCTGCGGCATGCGGCGGATCACCAGCACCGGCACCGCGCCAAGCGCCGTGCCCAAGGCGCAGATGGCACCGCCCTGCAAGGCACGTAACAGCCTCGGTTCCAGATTCAGCCATTGCAAAGCGTGGGCGACCAGTAAAGTCATACCCGCCAACAGCAACAGCGAACCCACCGCGTAACGAAACATGCGCCCACTGCCAATCGCCAGTGTTTCCGTGCCCATAGTCAGCCCTGATTGTTTTTATTGAAGGCTTAAACCAGTGCGGCCTGATAGCGCGCAGCAACTTCCGGCCAGTTGATCACGTTGTAGAACGCGTTGATGTATTCCGGGCGACGGTTCTGGTAACGCAGGTAGTAAGCGTGCTCCCAGACATCGAGGCCAAGGATCGGGGTGTTGCCGTTCATCAACGGGCTGTCCTGGTTGCCGCTGCTTTCCACGACCAGTTTTTTATCCGGTGTCACGCTCAGCCACGCCCAGCCGCTGCCAAAACGGGTCAGCGCGGCTTTGGTGAACGCTTCCTTGAAACTGTCGAGTCCGCCCAGTTGCTCGTCGATGGCCTTGGCCAGCGCGCCGCTGGGCTTGCCGCCACCGTTGGGCACCATCACTTCCCAGAACAGCGAATGGTTGGCGTGGCCGCCGCCCTGATTGATCACCGCCGCGCGAAGTTTTTCCGGCAGTTGCTGCACGCTGGCGACGAGTTTTTCCACCGGCCACTCGGCGAACTCGGTGCCTTCCACGGCGGCGTTGAGGTTGTTGATGTAGGTCTGGTGATGCTTGGTGTAATGGATTTCCATGGTCTGCGCATCGATGTGCGGCTCGAGGGCATCGTAGGCGTAAGGCAAGGCAGGCAAGGTAAAAGCCATTTCAATGGACTCCATACTGATGAGAAGTTGAGGCGCGGCGGGCATTGCCGGTGTCCGGATGCAGCAGGCGCTGGGTGCGTGGGTATTCGCCGTGCTCGCTGATGAAGTTCAACAGTTCGACATAGGTCTTGCTGCTCTGGCGCAGCGCCGCCTCACGCAGGGCCGGACGCAAGCGCTCGTCCTGCATGGTCTGCAACAAACGTTGATGGATGGCACAGAGATATTCGGCGCTCTCCTCCGGTTGGTTCAGGCGCAAATGCAGGTCGGCGAGGTTGTGATGAGAGACGACGCAGGCCGCCACCGCTTCGTCGGCATCCGCCCAGCGTTCGAACAACACTTGCGCCAGGGCCAGGGCTTGCAGGTAAGCCTCGCGGGCGTCGATCAGTTCGCCCAGCATGAAGCAGCGATTGGCCCGTTCGATCGTGCGTTTCCAGTGCTCCATGATGAGCCTCCAAAGCGGTTGCGGGGTTTACACGCCGCCGGCGGTGAGTTTCTCGGGGTTGAGCAACTCTTTCAGCTGGCTGCGCGACAGGCGGGTGTGTTCCAGGGCGACGTCGATCACCGCACAGCCTTCCTTGCAGGCGTTAGCGCGCAACGGATCTGGCGACTCATCCAGCGCCGGCTTTCGAGGTAGGGCTGCTCGTGCAAGGCAGAACTCATGATCCGTGACTCGTCCGGAAATGAGATTTATTATTAGATGATAATGAGAACCAAAACAAGCGTTCGAGTTTGCGCTGTTCATTTGTGGGAGCGAGCCTGCTCGCGAATGCGCCGTGTCAGCCAGCACATTTGCAACTGATCCACCGCTTTCGCGAGCAGGCTCGCTCCCACAAAGAATTTGTAGCGAAGCGAATAAAAAAGGCGCGCCATCCACAACGGATGGCGCGCCTTTTTGGCTTGGCGGATTCGCGGCTTAGCTGCCGGCGACAGTCATCCGCTCGATCAACACAGACCCGGTGCGAATGTTGCTGCGCAGTTCCAGATCATTACCCACCGCGACAATCTGCTTGAACATGTCGCGCATGTTGCCGGCGATGGTCACTTCCTGCACGGCGAACTGGATCTCGCCGTTCTCGACCCAGAAGCCCGCCGCACCGCGCGAATAGTCACCGGTGACCATGTTCAGGCCGTGGCCCATCAACTCGGTGACCAGCAGTCCTCGGCCCATGCGCTTCAACAGCGCTGCCTGATCCTCATCACCGTGGGTGACGAACAGGTTGTGCACCCCGCCCGCGTTGGCGGTGCTCGGCATGCCCAGCTTGCGCCCGGAGTAGGTACCGAGGATGTAGGAGACCAACTCGCCCTTTTCGACGAATGGTTTCGCGTAAGTCGCCAGGCCATCACCGTCGTAGGAAGCACTGCCCATGGCACGCATCAGATGCGGACGCTCATCAATGGTCAGCCATTCCGGGAACAGCTTCTGCCCCAGTGTGCCTTCCAGAAACGACGATTTGCGATACAGGCTGCCGCCGGATACTGCCGAGAGGAAGCTGCCGAACAGACCGCCCGCCAGTTCGGCGGAAAACAGCACCGGCACTTCGCAGGTCGGCACCGGCCGCGCGCCCAGACGGCTCGCCGCCCGTTGCGCGGCACGCTGGCCGATGCTCACCGGATCGGCGAGCAGACTGCCCTGGCGATTGACGTCATACCAGTAATCGCGCTGCATCTGCCCGTCAGCTTCGGCGATCATCACGCAACTCAGGCTGTGCCGGGTCGACGCGTAACCGCCGATGAAACCGTGGCTGTTGCCATAAACCCGGCAGCCCTGATGGGTGCTGAGGGTGGTGCCGTCGGCGTTCTTGATCCGCGCATCGGCATCGAACGCCGCTGCCTCGCAGAGCAAAGCCTTCTCAATGGCCTGTTCCGGGGTGATGTCCCATTCGTGGAACAGGTCGAAGTCCTGCACATCCCTGGCCATCAGTGCGGCGTCGGCCAGACCCGAGGCTTCGTCCTCGGAGGTGTGTTTGGCTATCGCGAGTGCTGCAGCGACGGTTTCACGAATCGCCTCCGGCCCGGTGGCCGAGGTGCTGGCCGAGCCTTTGCGCTGGCCGACGTACAGGGTGATGCCAAAACCCTGATCACGATTGAATTCAACGGTTTCGACCTCGCGCTGACGCACCGAGGTCGACAGCCCCTGCTCCAGCGACACCGCGACTTCACAGGCGCTGGCGCCCTGGCGCTTGGCTTCGGCGATGATCTGCTCGACCTGTTCTTGCAGTGCCGGCAATGCCTGCGGGCCGACGCTTTGAACTGCACTCATGCTCATCTCCACTCAAATTCTGCTTTCGGCTGGGGTCATCGAGCGACCGGGCCGGACAAGCGGCCCCCGACTGGTTATCATGGCGGCGTTTCTTTGCGGACTGCCACCATGGTTGATTCTTACGACGACTCCCTCGATACGGGAGAAAAAAGCAAATCTCAGGTCAAACGCGAGTTGCATGCGCTGGTTGACCTCGGCGAGCGCCTGACCACACTCAAGCCTGATCTGGTCGCCAAACTGCCGTTGACCGACGCTTTGCGCCGGGCATTGGCCGATGCGCCCAAGCACACCGCGAACATCGCGCGTAAACGGCATTTGCAGTTCATCGGCAAACTGATGCGCGACCAGGACACTGACGCGATTCTGACTCTGCTCGATCAACTCGATGCCTCCACTCGCCAGTACAACGAGCGTTTCCATAATCTGGAACGCTGGCGTGACCGCCTGATCGCGGGCGATGACGCCGTGCTGGAGAAATTCGTCATCGAGTACCCGGACGCCGATCGCCAGCAATTGCGTTCCCTGATCCGTCAGGCCCAGCATGAGGTTGCGCAAAACAAACCACCTGCTTCGAGCCGCAAGATCTTCAAATACATTCGGGAGCTGGACGAGACTCAACGCGGTCTGCGTTGATAATCGCCACCGGGTGGCCGTCCTGCGCGCCACCCGAAAGCCCCACCGTTCTTATGCGCCCGTGCCACCCACGGTGATCGCATCGATTTTCAGCGTTGGCTGGCCGACACCTACCGGCACCGACTGCCCATCCTTGCCGCACGTACCCACACCGCTGTCCAGCGCCAGATCGTTACCGACCATCGACACCCGGCTCATCGCCTCGGGACCGTTGCCGATCAATGTCGCGCCTTTGACCGGTGCGGTGATTTTGCCGTCCTCGATCAGATAAGCCTCGCTGGTCGAGAACACGAACTTGCCGCTGGTGATATCGACCTGACCGCCGCCGAGGTTGGCGCAGTAGATGCCCTTCTTCACCGAGGCGATGATTTCCGCCGGATCACTTTCGCCACCGAGCATGTAGGTGTTGGTCATCCGGGGCATCGGCAGATGCGCATAGGATTCGCGACGACCGTTACCGGTGCGCGCCACGCCCATCAGCCGCGCATTGAGCTTGTCTTGCATGTAGCCCTTGAGTACGCCGTTTTCGATCAGCGTGGTGCATTCGGTCGGCGTGCCTTCGTCATCGACGCTCAGCGAACCGCGACGGCCGCTCAAGGTGCCGTCATCGACGATGGTGCATAGCTTGGAGGCAACCATTTCACCCATGCGCCCGCTATAGGCCGAGCTGCCCTTGCGGTTGAAATCGCCTTCCAGACCGTGACCGACCGCTTCGTGCAGCAGCACCCCGGACCAGCCGGAACCCAGCACCACCGGCAAGGTACCGGCCGGCGCTGGAATTGCTTCAAGGTTGACCAGCGCCTGGCGCAGCGCTTCGCGGGCATAACCCATGGCGCGGTCTTCGGCGAGGAAGTAGCGGTAATCGGTACGCCCGCCGCCGCCATGCCCGCCGCGTTCGCGCCGGCCGTTCTGCTCAACGATGACGCTGACATTGAAGCGCACCAGCGGTCGCACGTCGGCGGCCAGGCCACCGTCGGTGGAGGCCACCAGAATTCGCTCCCAGACCCCGGCCATGCTCACGCTGACTTGCTGAATCCGTGGGTCGAGCGCGCGGGTGGCGACGTCGATGCGTTTGAGCAACTCGACTTTTTCCGCGCGGCTGAGCACTTCCAGCGGGTTATCCGGCGCGTACAGTTGCGCGACGTCCTGGCTGGTGAATGCCTGCACGGTGCCGTTCTGTCCGGCGCGGGAGATCGAACGCGCGGCGCGGGCCGCTGCGCCGAGGGCCTCGAGGGTGATCGCGTTGCTGTAGGCAAAACCGGTTTTCTCACCGGACTGTGCACGCACGCCGACACCCTGATCGAGGTTGAAGCTGCCTTCCTTGACGATGCCGTCTTCCAGCGCCCATGACTCGGAAATCTGGCCCTGGAAATACAGGTCGGCGGCATCGATGCCCGGCCCGGCCAGATCGCCGAGCACGCCTTGCAGGCTCTCGATCGTGACACCGCCGGGTGCCAACAGGTGATCACTGACTGAGGACAACAACTCGCTCATAGGTTTACGCCTTAAATTCGTGTTCTGAAGCAGGCCGCTGGGCGCCCTGCGAGAAAAACCGCCGATGACGCGTCACCGGCATGCGCGCCCGGATGGACGCTTGTTCATCGCTGTCGCGGGCGGCCAGCAACACCGCCTCGCCTTGATCCTGTTGGGCCAGTACGCGCCCCCACGGGTCGACAATCGCCGCATGCCCGAAGGTTTCACGCGGTCCGGGATGGCTGCCGCCCTGTGCGGCCGCGAGGATATAACACTGTGTTTCGATGGCCCGCGCGCGGATCAGTACATCCCAATGCGCGGCGCCGGTTACGGCCGTAAACGCCGACGGTGCGGTAATCAATTCGGCACCGGCGGCACGCAATTCACTGTACAGCTCCGGGAAACGCAAGTCGTAACACACACTCAGACCGACTCGCCCCACCGGCGTATCCGCCACCACTACATTACCGCCATAAGCATAGTCATCGGATTCACGGTATTGGCCGCGATTGTCGGCGACATCGACATCGAACAGATGCAGCTTGTCATAGCGCGCGACGATCTCACCGTTATCGTTGATCAGCAACGAGCAGGCATTGGCTTTGGCCGTGGGTTGACCCAACGGTGGCAACGGCAATGTACCGGCGACTATCCATAAGGTGAGGTCGCGGGCGGTCTGTTTCAACCAGGGCAGGATCGGCCCTTCGCCCAAGGCCTCGGCGCGGCCGATATCGGCGACGTCGCGACGGCCCATGGCGGCGAAGTTTTCCGGCAGCACCGCGAGTTTCGCCCCGCCGGCGGCGGCCTGTTCGAGCAGGCGCCGGGCCTGGGCCAGATTGGCCGGCACGTCGCTCTGGCTGACCATTTGAATCACCGCTAAAGACATGGCCGCTCCTCGGGATTTGCATATGACTGTGTAGGAGCTGCCGAAGGCTGCGATCTGTTGATTTTTTTTAAGAGCCAGATCAAAAGATCGCAGCCTTCGGCAGCTCCTACAGGGGTAGTGTCTGCTAGTTAAAAAGGCTTGTCGAAGGTGATTTTCGGCTCTTTCCATGGGCCTTTGACGGTGTACTTGACGCTGGCGAAGCGCGCGACGCGGTCGCCGATCAGCTTGTCGATGAGGAACAGCGCGCCGCCGACCGCCGGTGCGCCGACGAGCAACGCGGCGATCGGCAGGTTGTTGGTCACCGGCAAGGTCACCAGCAATTTCGCATCGACCTTGTCACCAACCAGATCCAGCGTGCCGTCCAGCTCAAGGTTGCTCGAAGGCCCGGTCAGGCGAATCGGCTCACGTGTCACGTAGACACCATTGTTCGCCACCAGCAAACCTTTGACCCGGTCGTAGCTCAGGCCTTTGCCGAACAGGTCGGAGAAGTCCAGACGCAGGCGCCGGCCGATCGAGTTGAAGTTGAGCAGGCCGAACACCCGCAGCGCCTGAGCACCGCCTTCCACTTCAACGAACTGGCCTTTGTTCAGCGAGGCATCGAGGGTGCCGGAGAAGCGCTTGGTCGCCAGCCACGCCGGCGAGCCCGGCCAACGGCCGTCGACATCCATATGGAATTCTTCGCTGGTCACGCTCGGCGCGAAGCCCCAGCCTTTGAGCACGTCGGCCAGATTCTTGCCGCCAATGCGGCCCTTGTACCAACTGCTGGTCGCCCCCGGCGCGCCTTCCCAGCCGCCGTTGCCTTGCAGCAGGATACCCTTGAGGCCCATGTCGAGGTTGTTCAGCGCGATGCCCTTGGCGGTCGGCCGCACTTTCAGCGACCAGCCACCCACCAGGTCGGGGCCGAGGAATAATTGGTTGAGGGTTATATCCAGCGCCGGGATTTTCGTCGGGTCGACCGACGCCAATGGATCCGGCGCATTCTCGTCAGCCTGCACCGCCGGGTCCGGCGCCGGCAGTTTCACGTATTGCAGATTCACCGCAATCGGTACGCCCTTGGCATCCGGCAGGCTGGCGCTGCCCTTGGCCTGTTGGCTATCCAGCGCCAGGTTCCACGCGCCTGGCTTGCGATTGATCTGCACCGAAGCCTGATCCAGCGTGGTGCCGAACGCGGTCAATTTGCCGACCTTGATGTCAGCACTGCTGAGCAGTTGTTTGGCGCTGCCGCCCGGATCCCCGCCAGCGTACTTGCTGGCCAGATCCTGCCACGGCGCGACGTCCAGTTCCGACAGCACCCCGCGTATGCGCAGGCCCTTGGCGCCCGGCAACACCGCTTCGCCAGCACCGAGAAACAGTTCGCCACGGCCGTCGGCGAAATTGCTCGGCGGCGCGGCAAAAGTGAAATTGGCCAGTTGATCGTATTTGAACCAGTACCGCCGCTCCTGCCCTTGCAAGGTCATGCGGAATACCGTGTCGCGTCCGACATCGGCGGTCATGCCGAACGGCGCCGGCAGATCCACCGCCACGCCTTTGAGGCTGGAGCTGACCAACAACTGGCTGTCGGCCCCGGAAAGATTCAGCTGCAACTGATACGGAATCGTCCCGGACACCGGCAACGGCTGGGTCACGCCCAGCCAATCGGTGAGCTTTTTCACTTCAACCTGCCCCGACGCCGCAACCCGGGTCTTGATCTGGTTGGGGCTGCCATCAGCGAAGATCTGCGCAGTGACCGGTTTGTCGAAGGCCCGTGCAGAGATGTTCTGGCCGCTGAGGCCTTTATTGCTGTCGAAGCGGAAATCGCCCTTGAGCTGGCTCAGTTCGAGCTTCGGTTCGGCCAGTTTCAGCCGCGCGTTGGCCGTTTTGAAATCGACGAGGATTTTCGGCTGCTCGCCCTTGGCCAGCGGAATATCCAGCTTGAGCTTGCCATTCAGATCACCCGCGCCCTCCCAACCGGCAAAGGTCTCACCAGTGCCGATCGGCGCATCCTGAAGAATCTTCAAGCCGTCGCCCAGGCCACCGGCAAATGCGCCATCCAGGAACAAATGCGAGTTCTGCCCGGCCGGTACATGAGGAATATTGACGAAGACATCGCTGACTTGGGTGTCGAGCAACTGGCCTTTGCTGGCCCAGATGCGCACGCCGCTGTCTTCGATGAACACATCGCCGCTGACTTTGCTCACATGCGGCCAGCCCGGCTGAAAGGCCAGCTCGGCGTCGTGCACTTTGAAGAACAGGCTGATGCTGCGATCAGCCTCGCCAGCGTTCTTGCTCAGCGAGCCCTGATACTGGAAGAAGCCCTGGTCCACTGCGCCTTTGAGGATCGCTGTGCGCAGCCACTCATCAAGCGCCGGGCTCAACACCGCCGGCAGGTATTTCGCGGTGTAGCGACCGTCGCCATCAACCAGGCCGACGCGCAGGTCCATGTAGTCTTCCTGGCTATGGTCAAAGTGCAGGCGAATGAGGAAATCGCCGGCAATCTTGCCCTCCTCGCCCAATACCTTGAGGTATGGCGCAATCAGGGTGAAGCCATCCTTGTCGAGCTTCCAGGTCAGCCGCGCATTGGCCTGCAGGTATTGCCATGGCTTGGCGAAAATCGGATCGAGGTGCAGGACGAAATCCTTGCTGTCGAGGCGCAACTCGCCGCCGTCGAGGTTGCCGCTCAGGCTGCCACTGACATTGCGCGCCGCCGGAGCGCCGTGGTAGGCATCGAAACCGACATTGTCGAGGTTGGCGGCAAAGCCGAATTTGCTGCCATCGGTGGCGGTCGGGCGGAAGTCCAGCAGCACATTACGCAGGCCGCCGGTTACCTTCAAACGCTCGACCACTGTGGCGAAGCTTTGTGGCAACGGCCCCAGCGCATTGAGCAGCGGCGTGATCGGGGTCAGATCGAGGCGATCGGCCTGCAGATGCCAGAGCTCTTCAGCCTTGGCGCTGGCGCGAGTCTGCTGCACCTGCACATGGGATTCCCAGCGGGTTTCGCCGAAGCTCATCGCCAGTGAATCGAGGGTGACTTTCACCCCTTCGGCTGTGTTGCGGTAATAGGCGTTGAGCGCCAGATTGTTGATCTGGATCGGCTTGCGCTCGGCGTAGGCACCGGTCACTTGCGGCGCATTCAGGCGCAACGCGGCGCTTTGCAAAGCGCCTTCGGACCAATCGACCCAGAGTTCGCCGCCGGCCTTGATCTCGGAAAAATTCCATTGCTGGGTCAGGCGCTCGGGAAGCCATTTCGACCAGTCGCTCTGCGGCAGGCTGGCATAACCCTCGATGGCGCTGTTCTGCCATTGATCGGGACGCAGCTGGCTGCGCAGGCTCAGCGCGACAGGCTGGCCATCGGGCAAGGTCAGACGCGCGTCGAGACGCTGGCGGCTGGCGCCGGTACGCAGATTGAGGCCGACATAGGTGAGCGTCATGGGCGGGTGATCGAGCGGTTGCAGGGTCACCTGGCTGTCGAGCACCGACAATTGTCTGATCATCTGCGAGCGCTGGAACAGTTGCGCCGCATCGAACGGCTGATCCTTCTGCACCGGCAGCCCTTCCAGCGCCCAGGTACCGTCTTCGGCTTCCTTGAGGCTGATCTTCAAACCGTTGAGTTCGATATGCGCGAGGCGTACTTCGCGGGCCAACACGCTGCCCCACATATCCGGCACCACCCGCACGCGGTCGAGGCGCAGCGCGTTGGCGCCGTCGCCGACCATCACGTCATGGGCCAGCAGGATCGGCGCGAAACCGCTCCAGTTGCCTTCCAGCTCACCGATCTGCAAGGGCATGCCGAGGGCGGCGCTGGCCTTGTCTTCGATGTCGGCGCGGTATTCGGCCACCAGTGGCGTCAGCTCGCGGCCGAGGCTGACGTACAACGCCATCAACACCAGAACCAACGCGCACAGGCCCAGCCCCCAGCGGGTGAGTGCGGCCAGAATGCGTGTCAGACGCTCCATGTCAGTTGGCTCCCATGGCAAAAAAACTGCGAAAAGCTGAGGCCAGCCGCGTTGAATGAAGGGTGATGCAGGGTTTCAGAGCAGCACCACGTCATATTGTTCCTGGGAATACATGGTTTCCACCTGGAAGCGTATGGTGCGACCGATGAAGCCTTCAAGCTCGGCGACGTTACCGGACTCTTCATCAAGCAGACGATCGACCACCTTCTGGTTGGCCAGCACCCGGTAACCCTCGGCCTGATAGGCCCGCGCCTCGCGCAGAATCTCGCGGAAGATCTCGTAACAGATGGTTTCGGCGGTCTTCAGCTTGCCGCGGCCCTGACAACTGCTGCACGGTTCGCACAGCACCTGCTCAAGGCTTTCGCGGGTGCGCTTGCGGGTCATCTGCACCAGGCCCAACTCGGTGATGCCGATGATGTTGGTCTTGGCGTGGTCGCGCTCCAGCTGTTTTTCCAGAGTGCGCAGAACCTGACGCTGGTGCTCTTCATCTTCCATGTCGATGAAGTCGATGATGATGATCCCGCCGAGATTGCGCAGGCGCATCTGCCGGGCAATCGCCGTGGCCGCTTCGAGATTGGTTTTGAAAATGGTTTCTTCGAGGTTGCGATGACCGACGAACGCCCCGGTGTTGACGTCGATGGTGGTCATGGCTTCCGCCGGATCGATCACCAGATAGCCGCCAGACTTCAGCGGCACCTTGCGCTCCAGCGCGCGCTGGATTTCGTCTTCGACACCGTACAGATCGAAGATCGGTCGTTCACCCGGGTAGTGTTCCAGACGATCAGCGATTTCCGGCATCAGTTCGGCGACAAACTGCGTGGTTTTCTGGAAGGTTTCCCGGGAATCGATGCGGATCTTCTCGATTTTCGGATTGACCAGGTCACGCAGGGTGCGCAGGGCCAGGCCGAGGTCTTCGTAAATCACGCTCGGCGCGGCGATGGTCTTGATCTGCTCGTTGATCTGGTCCCAGAGGCGCCGCAGGTAGCGGATGTCCATGAGAATTTCATCAGCGCCCGCGCCTTCCGCGGCCGTGCGCAGAATGAAACCGCCGGCCTCCTTGATGCCTTCTTTGGCCACGCAATCACTGACCACCTGCTTGAGGCGCTCGCGCTCGGCTTCGTCTTCGATCTTCAGGGAAATGCCGACGTGGGCGGTGCGCGGCATGTACACCAGATAACGCGAAGGAATCGACAGTTGCGTGGTCAGGCGTGCGCCTTTAGAGCCGATCGGGTCTTTGGTGACTTGCACCACCAGACTTTGGCCTTCGTGCACCAGCGAACTGATGCTTTCCACCGCCGGGCCTTCACGCAGGGAGATTTCGGCGGCGTGAATGAAAGCTGCACGATCGAGGCCGATGTCAACAAATGCCGCCTGCATGCCCGGCAGGACGCGAACGATCTTGCCTTTATAGATGTTGCCGACGATCCCGCGTTTCTGCGTGCGCTCGACGTGGACTTCTTGCAGCACACCGTTTTCGACCACCGCCACGCGCGATTCCATCGGCGTGATGTTGATCAGAATCTCTTCACTCATGGCAGGATCTCGTTCAGGCATGTTCACGATAGTGGCCGCATCTGGATTCGTACGACGCTCAGGGCGTGTTCAGGTTTTGCCAACAGGGTATGCCGAAATGGCCCAACACCTCGCAGGTTTCGCACAACGGCAAGCCGACCACCGCCGAGTAGCTGCCTTCGAGCCCGGCGACAAACACCGCACCCAGGCCCTGAATGCCATAGCCGCCGGCCTTGTCGCGCGGTTCGCCACTGGCCCAGTAGGCAGCGGCCTCATCGCGGCTGATGGTGCGGAAACGCACGCGACTGCGCACCACCCGCGACTCGCAGCGCTCGCCTTCAAGCACGGCGATGGCGGTCAGCACTTCGTGTTCGTTGCCGGACAACATCATCAGCATGGCGCATGCATCGGCTTCGTCCACCGGTTTGCCAAGTATTTTGCCGTCGAGCACCACTGCGGTGTCGGCGCCAAGCACGCAGAACGGCTGATCAGAGACGACCGAACAGCGACCGGCCTCAGCCTTGCCACGCGCAAGGCGTTCGACATAGGCCGAAGGGGACTCTTCAGGAAGCGGGGTTTCGTCGATGTCCGCGCTGATGGCGGAGAACTGCACGCCGATCTGCGTGAGCAATTCACGGCGACGCGGTGAGCCGGAGGCGAGGTAAAGCAGTTTCATCAAAACATCTCCCTGTTCAGTGCCCTGCTTCACCGGCTCAATAGATTCTGTAGCGTCGGCACATCCCGCGAAGGGCGAAGCTGACCCACGGCCAGAGCAAGGCACTGACCAGCGCCGGCAAGACCAGCGCCAGGGTTGGCTGACGGTTGCCGGTCAGAGCGCTCAGCCACAGTTGCGCCAACTGTGCGAGGCCGAAGATCACCAGGATCACCAGGCACTGCTGCCACATCGGGAACATGCGCAGACGCTGCTGCAACGACAACACGAGGAAAGTAATCAGGGTCAGGATCAGCGCGTTCTGCCCGAGCAGGTCGCCCTGCAGGACATCTTCGGCCAGCCCCAGACAGAACGCCGTCACCATGCCGACCGTGTGCGGCATGTACAGCGCCCAGAAGGTCACGAGCAAGGCCAGCCACAGCGGGCGAAGGATTTCCATGAAGATCGGCAACGGTGAAACGCTGAGCAGGATGCCGACGAAGAACGTCAGCCAGATCATCCAGCTGTTTCCGGATTTTTTCGCGCCGACCATTATTCTCGTCCCCCGGTAGTCGCTGGCGGTTTTGCCGGTGGTTTGCTCGCGGCCGGCGGTTTGGCAGCGGCCGGAGCGGCAGCGGGCGGTTTGCTCGCGGCAGGCTTGGCAGGCGTGGTGGCAGGCGCCGCTGCTTCAGCGGCCGGCGCTGCGGTAGCGGTCGACGGCGTGGCAGGCATGATCAACGGTTTCGGCACGCTGGCCGGCAACATCGGGCCGCCGCCGTGGGCATCGAGCTGTTCCTGCGCCTGGGCGGCGTCATTGGCGCGTTCCTCGGCGGTGCGGCTGTCGCTGAACACCAGCAGCAGGTAGCGGCTGCGGTTCAGGGCGGCGGTAGGTACCGCACGGACAATGGCAAACGGTTGGCCGGAATCGTGGATGACTTCCTTGACCGTGGCCACCGGATAACCAGCGGGGAATCGCTGGCCGAGGCCGGAGCTGACCAGCAGGTCGCCCTCTTTGATGTCCGCCGTGTCGGCGACATGACGCAATTCCAGGCGCTCAGGGTTGCCGGTGCCACTGGCAATCGCGCGCAGACCGTTACGATTCACCTGCACCGGAATGCTATGGGTGGTGTCGGTCAGCAGCAGAACGCGCGAGGTGTACGGCATCAATTCGACCACCTGGCCCATCAGCCCGCGTGCATCGAGCACCGGTTGGCCGAGCACCACGCCGTCGCGCTCACCTTTGTTGATGATGATGCGATGGGTGAAGGGGTTGGGGTCCATGCCGATCAACTCGGCCACTTCGACCTTTTCATTGACCAGTGCGGAGGAGTTGAGCAACTCGCGCAGCCGAACGTTCTGCTCGGTCAGGGCCGCGAGCTTTTGCATGCGTCCCTGCAACAGCAGGTTTTCGGTCTTGAGTTTTTCGTTTTCGGCGACGAGCTCGGTGCGGCTGCCGAACTGACTGGCGACCCCTTCCCATAAGCGGCCGGGCAGGTCAGTGATCCAGTAGGCATCCATGAGCACCAGCGACGCTTGCTTGCGCGCGGGCTTGAGCAGGTCGAAACGTGCATCGACCACCATCAGCGCGACCGCGAGCACGGCCAGCACCAACAGGCGCACGCCCAACGAAGGGCCTTTGGTGAAAAGCGGTTTAATAAGCCGCTCCTCCCAGGCAAATGTTCTGTTTATTCATACGGCATCAAACCGGCCTGGATGAAGACTGACAGAAGATAAACGCCAACAGGCAGCACTGCAAAGTGCTGCCTGTGCGCTCACCCACGTATTGCATTCGAAGCTTATTCGCTCGAAAGCAGATCCATGGTGTGCTTATCCATCATTTCCAGCGCACGGCCACCGCCGCGAGCAACGCATGTCAGCGGATCTTCGGCAACGATCACCGGCAGACCGGTTTCCTGGGCCAGCAACTTGTCGAGGTCACGCAGCAGCGCGCCACCACCGGTCAGCACCAGGCCACGCTCGGCGATGTCGGAAGCCAGTTCCGGCGGCGATTGCTCCAGCGCGCTTTTCACCGCCTGAACGATGGTTGCCAGCGACTCTTGCAGAGCCTCGAGCACTTCGTTGGAGTTCAGGGTGAATGCGCGTGGAACGCCTTCGGCCAGGTTGCGACCGCGAACATCGACTTCGCGTACTTCGCCGCCCGGGTAGGCCGTACCGATTTCCTGCTTGATGCGCTCGGCGGTGGATTCACCGATCAGGCTGCCGTAGTTACGGCGCACGTAGGTGATGATCGCTTCGTCGAAACGGTCGCCGCCGACACGTACGGATTCGGCGTAAACCACACCGTTAAGGGAGATCAGGGCGATCTCGGTGGTACCACCACCGATGTCCACGACCATCGAACCGCGTGCTTCTTCAACCGGCAGACCGGCACCGATCGCAGCAGCCATCGGCTCTTCGATCAGGAACACTTCACGGGCACCGGCGCCAAGGGCCGATTCACGGATGGCGCGACGCTCAACCTGGGTGGACTTGCATGGAACGCAGATCAGCACACGAGGGCTGGGCTGCAGGAAACTGTTTTCGTGAACCTTGTTGATAAAGTACTGCAGCATCTTTTCGCAGACGCTGAAGTCGGCGATCACGCCATCCTTCATCGGACGAATGGCAGCAATGTTGCCCGGCGTACGGCCGAGCATGCGCTTGGCCTCGGTGCCGACAGCAACGACACTTTTCTGGTTACCGTGTGTCCGAATGGCCACAACCGATGGCTCATTCAGGACGATACCGCGCTCGCGCACGTAAATAAGGGTGTTGGCAGTGCCCAGGTCAATGGAAAGATCGCTGGAAAACATGCCACGCAGTTTCTTGAACATGGGAAAGGGACCCTAGGCAACGCGTGGGTAAAAAAGTGCGGCAAACTCTAACAACGACAGGGATTTTGGGCAAGGCGCCAATATGTTAAATTGGCCGCTTTTCTGTGCACCAAGCCCCACAATCGCGGCCTTATGACCGTAGAAGTGCGGTAGTGTTCCGACAATCTAACACACGGACGCCGTCCGTTCTGTTTTCCACTGGAGAATCCCGATGGCGCTAGAACGCTCCGACGTGGAAAAAATCGCGCATCTGGCCTGCCTTGGCCTCAACGATGCCGATCTTCCGCACATTACTTCCGCCCTCAACAGCATTCTCGGGCTGGTCGACGAAATGCAGGCCGTTGATACCGACGGTATCGAGCCGCTGGCCCACCCCCTGGAAGCCAGTCAGCGCCTGCGCGCCGACGTGGTGACCGAGACGAATAATCGCGAGGCCTACCAGTCCATCGCACCAGCGGTCGAAAACGGCCTGTATCTGGTTCCGAAAGTCATCGACTAAAGGGAAAGAGCCTGCAATGCATCAAATGACTCTGGCCGAGATCGCCCGCGGTCTCGCCGATAAAAAGTTTTCCTCCGAAGAGCTGACCAAAGTCCTGCTGGCGCGTATTACCCAGCTCGACCCGCAGCTCAACAGTTTCATCAGCCTCACCGAGGATCTGGCCATCGAGCAGGCGAAAGCCGCCGATGCACGCCGGGCCAATGGTGAGAGCGGCGCCCTGCTCGGCGCGCCGATCGCCCACAAGGACCTGTTCTGCACCCTGGGCATCCGCACCAGCTGCGGCTCGAAGATGCTCGACAACTTCAAAGCCCCTTATGACGCCACTGTCGTTGCGAAACTGGCCGCTGCCGGCGCCGTGACCCTGGGCAAGACCAACATGGACGAATTCGCCATGGGTTCGGCCAACGAGTCGAGCTGGTACGGCGCGGTGAAAAACCCGTGGAACCTGGAACACGTGCCGGGCGGTTCGTCCGGTGGTTCGGCCGCCGCCGTGGCCGCTCGCCTGCTGCCTGCCGCCACCGCCACCGACACCGGCGGTTCGATCCGCCAGCCGGCAGCATTCACCAACCTCACCGGTTTGAAGCCGACCTACGGTCGCGTTTCGCGCTGGGGCATGATTGCCTACGCGTCCAGCCTTGATCAGGGCGGTCCGTTGGCGCGCACGGCCGAAGATTGCGCGATTCTGCTGCAAGGCATGGCCGGCTTCGACCCGAACGACTCCACCAGCATCGATGAGCCGGTGCCGGATTACTCCGCCGGCCTGGGCGAGTCGCTGCAAGGCCTTCGCATCGGCGTGCCGAAGGAATACTTCAGCGCCGGTCTCGACCCGCGCATTGCCGAGCTGATCCAGAACAGCATCCAGCAGTTGCAGAAGCTCGGTGCGGTGATCAAGGAAATCAGCCTGCCGAACATGCAGCACGCCATTCCTGCGTACTACGTGATCGCCCCGGCAGAAGCGTCTTCCAACCTGTCGCGTTTCGACGGCGTACGTTTCGGCCACCGCTGCGAAAACCCGGAAAACCTCATCGACCTGTACAAGCGCTCCCGTGGCGAAGGCTTCGGCGCGGAAGTACAGCGCCGGATCATGGTCGGTGCCTACGCGCTGTCCGCCGGTTACTACGACGCCTACTACCTGAAAGCGCAGAAGATTCGTCGTTTGGTGAAGAACGATTTCATGGCTGCGTTCAATGAAGTCGACATCATCCTCGGCCCGACCACGCCGAACCCGGCCTGGAAGCTTGGCGCCAAGAACAGCGACCCGGTCGCTGCCTATCTGGAAGACGTCTACACCATCACCGCCAACCTCGCCGGCCTGCCGGGCCTGTCGATGCCGGCCGGTTTTGTCGACGGTCTGCCGGTGGGCGTGCAGTTGCTCGCGCCGTACTTCCAGGAAGGCCGTTTGCTCAACGTTGCGCACCAGTATCAGTTGAACACTGACTGGCACACCCGCACCCCAACCGGCTTCTGAGGAGACAAACATGCAATGGGAAGTCGTGATCGGGCTGGAGATTCACACTCAGCTCACTACCCGGTCGAAAATCTTTTCCGGTAGTTCCACCACATTCGGTTCCGAGCCGAACACCCAGGCCAGCCTGATCGACCTGGGCATGCCCGGCGTGCTGCCGGTGCTCAACCAGGAAGCGGTGCGCATGGCGGTGATGTTCGGTCTGGCAATTGACGCCGAGATCGGCCAGCACAACGTGTTCGCCCGGAAAAACTATTTCTACCCGGATCTGCCCAAGGGCTACCAGATCAGCCAGATGGAATTGCCGATCGTTGGCAAAGGCCACCTGGACATCGCCCTGGAAGACGGCACGGTCAAACGCGTCGGCATCACCCGCGCGCACCTGGAAGAAGACGCCGGCAAGAGCCTGCACGAAGAATTCAACGGTGCCACCGGCATCGACCTGAACCGTGCCGGCACGCCGCTGCTGGAAATCGTTTCCGAGCCGGACATGCGCAGCGCCAAGGAAGCCGTGGCTTACGTCAAGGCGATCCACGCGCTGGTGCGTTACCTGGGCATCTGCGACGGCAACATGGCCGAAGGCTCGCTGCGTTGCGACTGCAACGTCTCGGTACGACCGAAAGGCCAGGTCGAGTTCGGCACTCGCTGCGAGATCAAGAACGTCAACTCGTTCCGTTTCATCGAGAAGGCGATCAACTCCGAGATCCAGCGCCAGATCGAGCTGATCGAAGACGGCGGCAAAGTGATCCAGCAGACCCGCCTGTACGATCCGAACAAGGACGAGACCCGTCCGATGCGTTCGAAAGAGGAAGCCAACGACTACCGTTACTTCCCCGATCCGGACCTGCTGCCGGTGGTCATCGAAGAGTCGTTCCTCGGTGAAGTGCGTGCCACCCTGCCGGAACTGCCACCGCAAAAGCGCGAACGCTTCCAGAGCCAGTTCGGTCTGTCGGCTTACGACGCCAACGTGCTGGCCACCAGCCGTGAACAGGCGGATTACTTCGAGAAAGTCGCAGCCATCGGCGGCGACGCGAAACTGGCGGCGAACTGGGTGATGGTCGAGTTGGGCAGCCTGCTCAACAAGCAGGGCCTGGACATCGAGGATTCGCCAGTCTCCGCCGAGCAACTGGGCGGCATGCTGCAGCGCATCAAGGACAACACCATCTCCGGCAAGATCGCCAAGGTGGTGTTCGAAGCGATGGCCAATGGTGAAGGCAGTGCTGACGAGATCATCGAGAAGCGCGGCCTCAAGCAAGTCACCGACACCGGCGCGATCTCGGCTGTGCTCGACGAAATGCTCGCGGCCAACGCCGAACAGGTCGAACAGTACCGCGCGGCAGACGAAGCCAAACGCGGCAAGATGTTCGGCTTCTTCGTCGGCCAGGCCATGAAAGCCTCGAAAGGCAAGGCCAACCCGCAGCAGGTGAACGAACTGCTGAAAAGCAAGCTCGAAGGCTGACCACCAATGGAGCCAGATCCAAAGCCTGGCTCCATTCCCTGTGGAAGGGACCTGTGGCGAGGGGATTTATCCCCGTTGGGCCGCGAAGCGGCCCTAATTGCTGAGCTTGATTTGCACCAGATAAACCGAGTTCTCAGTTTTGGGACTGCTGCGCAGTCCAACGGGGATAAATCCCCTCGCCACAGGTCCCTCCTACATTTGATCCGGGATACCTTTGAATGAAGCGTCTGTTGCTGAGCAGCGCCCTGCTCTCTCTGCTGGCCGGTTGCGCCAGTACCGACACCATCGACCCGCACGGTTATGACCAGACCGGCGTCGCCTCCTATTACGGAGCCAGGCATCACGGTAAACGCACCGCCAGCGGCGAAGCGTTCAACCAGCATTCCCTGACCGCCGCCCACCGCCAGTTGCCGTTCGGCACGCGGGTGAAGGTCACCAATCTGAGAAACGATGAATCAGTCGTGGTCCGCATCAATGACCGTGGCCCGCACACCCGTGGCCGACTGATCGATCTGTCACGCGAGGCCGCCGATGAAATCGGCATGCTGCGCAGCGGCACCGCACGGGTTCGCGTGCAGGCCCTGGACTGATGGAGCGCCGACCATTTTCGGACTAGCCGATCTGCCGCTGATCAACGTCATCGAACTGCTCAGCGGCCTGTGTCTTTTGCTCATCGGCGCCGAGCTGATGGTGCGCGCCGCCGTGCGTCTGGCCGAGCGCCTGCATGTGCGTCCGTTGATCATCGGCCTGACCATCGTCGCCCTCGGCAGCAGCGCGCCGCAGATGACCGTGAGCCTGCAAGCGGCGTTGACCGACAACCCCGACATCGCCGTCGGCAGCGTGGTCGGCAGCGGCATCTTCAATATCCTCGTAACCCTTGGCCTGTCGGCACTGATCATCCCGCTGCGCGTATCGCGGCAACTGGTAC
Source organism: Pseudomonas sp. FP1762 (assembly GCF_030687105.1). Lineage (NCBI taxonomy): Bacteria > Pseudomonadati > Pseudomonadota > Gammaproteobacteria > Pseudomonadales > Pseudomonadaceae > Pseudomonas > Pseudomonas sp. FP1762. The sequence continues at coordinate 950,831 of NZ_CP117458.1, read as the reverse complement.
GTCTGGATATCCCGTTGATGATCGGCGCCAGCCTGCTGGTATTCATCCTCGCCTGGAATAAAGACCTCGGGCGTTTCGACGGCGTCCTGCTGCTCGGTGCTTTGGCACTGTACCTCGGCTTGCTGTTGCGTCAGTCGCGACACTCGACCCGGCCCCATGGCGCACGACCACAGGATACGCAGCAATCCTGGTTGATCAGTGTGCTGATGATTCTCGCTGGCCTTGCCATGCTGGTGTTCGCCGGGCGTTTGCTGCTCGGCGCCGCCGTGGTCGTGGCCACCGACCTGGGCCTGTCGGAACGGGTCATCGGCCTGACCGTGGTTGCGGTCGGCACTTCGTTGCCGGAACTGGCGACGTCGCTGATCGCTGCGTTGCGCGGGCAGCGCGACATTGCCGTGGGCAACGTGATCGGCGCCAATCTGTTCAACCTGCTCGGGGTACTCGGCCTGACCGCCCTACTCGCACCGACGCCGCTTTCCGTCTCTCCCAACGCGCTGGATTTTGACCTGCCGGTGATGCTCGGCGTCGCTGCGCTGTGTCTGCCAGTGTTTTACTCGGGCTACCGCGTGACTCGAGCCGAAGGCTTGCTGCTGCTCGGTTTGTATCTGGTCTACGGGCTGCATGTGGTGTCGTTCACCACGGGCATGCCGCTGGCCGGCAAACTCGAGCGCTTGATGCTGTTTTATGTCCTGCCGGCGCTGCTGACGTTTCTGTTGTTCACGTCGATCCGCGCCTGGCGTCGCCAACACCACAAGAGAGATGTGCCATGAGCGAGTCGAAGCAGTCCGGGGTTGAAATCCGTCGTCAGGTCATGGGCGATGCGTTCGTTGATCGCGCCTTGGGCAACGCCACCGAGTTCACCCAGCCGTTGCAGGATTTCGTCAATGAACACGCCTGGGGTGGCGTGTGGAATCGCGAAGGTTTGTCGCTGAAAACCCGCAGCCTGATTACCCTCGCCGCGCTAACCGCGTTGAAGTGTCCGCAGGAGTTGAAAGGCCATGTGCGCGGTGCGCTGAACAACGGCTGCACGGTGGAAGAGATTCGCGAGGCGCTGCTGCATTGCGCGGTGTATGCCGGCGTACCGGCGGCGATCGATGCGTTTCGCGCGGCGCAGGAAGTGATTGATACCTACCAGAAACCTGAGTGATTCAGTGCTGCTGAAATAGCTTTCGCGAGCAGGCTCGCTCCCACACCTGGAATGCATTTCAAATGTGGGAGCGAGCCTGCTCGCGAAGAGGCCCTGACAGACACTGCAAATCCTTGTCAGATCCACCCACCCCACTGCAACACAAAGATCCCGACATTGGTGGTAATAGCCGCCATCAACGTGGTCATCACGATAATCGCTGCTGCAAGCTCATGATTGCCCTGCGCCGCCCGGGCCATGACGAAACTCGCCGCCGCCGTCGGGCTGCCAAAGTAGAGAAACAGAATCCCCAGCTCCGCGCCGCGAAAGCCCCACAGCCATGCCCCCAGTGTCGCCAGCACCGGCAGACCGATCATCTTCACCAGGCTGGAACTGAGCGCCATGTTGCCGCTCTTGCGCAGCGCCGCCAGTGACAGCGTGCCGCCGATACAAATCAGCGCCAGTGGCAACGTGGTCTGCGCCAGATACTGGCCGGAAGTCTCCAGCCAGCCCGGCAGTCCGATCTTGAAATAGGCAAACGGCGCTGCCGAAATCACGCTGATGATCAGCGGGTTGCTGAACACGCTTTTGCAGATGCTCCACGGATCGGACTTGATCACCGGGCTGTACACCGCCAGCACAATGGTCGACAGGGTGTTGTAGAACAGGATCACCAGCGCCGCGAGAATTGCCCCGAGGGAAATGCCGTAATCGCCGTACATGCTCGCGGCGAGCGCCAGGCCTATCACGCCGTTGTTGCCGCGAAACGCACCCTGGGTGTAGATGCCGCGATCTTCGCGCGGACACCTGAAAATCGCCCACCCCCAGGCCACAGCGAAACTCACCAGCGTTGCGAGGGAAAAGTAGATCAGTAGCGAAGGTTGCAGCGCGGCGTGCAGGTCGGCGTGGAGGATGCCGAGAAACAGCAGCGCCGGCATGGTCACGTTGAACACCAGCGACGAGGCGGTGTGGATGAAGTTGTCGTTGATCCAGTCGATGCGCTTGAGCAGCACACCGAGAAACAGCATGGCAAACACCGGCGCGGTGATGTTCAGGGTTTCAAGAAAGATTGCCAGCATGCCGGAGAGCCTTGGGTGAGCTTAGTCAGGGGGGCAATGATAAAGCAAAAGCCCCTCACCCTAGCCCTCTCCCAAAGGGAGAGGGAACCGATCGGGGGATATTTAAACAATCCACCGACCTGAAATGACATCGTCGAATCCATAATCGACCCGATTTGTCAGGTCGATGTATAGCGCCAAACAACTCGGTCGGCCCCCTCTCCCTCCGGGAGAGGGCTGGGGTGAGGGGCTTTTGATCTTCCATGAAACGATCAGGTAATCGGCGCCGGGTTGAACAAGGTGATGTCGTTATGCAGCTTGTGCTTCTCCGCCCAGGTCTGTTGCTTGCCACTGGCAACGTCCAGGTAATAGTGAAACAACTCCCAGCCGAGTTCTTCGATGGTCGCGCGCCCGGTGGCAATGCGTCCGGCGTCGATGTCGATCAGGTCCGGCCAGCGCTGCGCCAGTTCAGTACGCGTCGATACCTTGACCACCGGCGCCATGGCCAGCCCGTAAGGCGTGCCGCGACCGGTGGTGAACACGTGCAGGTTCATCCCTGCTGCCAGTTGCAACGTACCGCAGACAAAATCGCTGGCCGGCGTCGCGCAGAAAATCAGGCCCTTGTGCTTGAAACGCTCGCCCGGGCCGAGCACGCCATTGATCGCGCTGCTGCCGGACTTGACGATCGAGCCCAGCGACTTCTCGACAATGTTCGACAACCCGCCCTTCTTGTTGCCCGGCGTGGTGTTGGCGCTGCGATCGGCTTCGCCCTTGGCCAGGTAACGGTCGTACCAGTCCATTTCGCGCACCAGCTCTTCGGCGACGGTTTGCGTTTGCGCCCGTGAGGTGAGCAGGTAGATCGCATCGCGCACTTCGGTGACTTCGGAAAACATCACCGTCGCCCCCGCACGCAACAGCAAGTCCGAGGCATAACCCAGCGCCGGGTTGGCGGTGATGCCGGAAAACGCATCGCTGCCGCCGCACTGCATACCGAGAATCAGCTCGGAGGCCGGCACGGTTTCGCGGCGGCGCTGGTCGAGTTTCTTCAAACGCACTTCAGCCAGTTCCATGATCTGCTCGATCATTTCGGTGAAGCCGTGACTGGAATCCTGCAAGCGGTACAGCCACGGATCGCTGAGATCCACCGAGGCATCGTCCTCGTGCATCACCTGCCCGGCCTGCAATTTCTCGCAGCCCAGACCGATCACCAGCGCCTCGCCGCCCAGGTTCGGGTTGCGCGCCAGATTGCGCACGGTACGAATCGGGATGTAGGCGTCGGTCGCGGTAATCGCCACACCGCAGCCATAACTGTGGGTCAGCGCCACCACGTCATCGACGTGCGGGTACTTCGGCAACAACTCTTCCTTGATGCGCTTGACCGCATGATCGAGCACGCCGGTGACGCACTGCACGGTGGTGGTGATGCCGAGAATGTTGCGCGTGCCGACGGTGCCGTCGGCGTTGCGATAACCCTCGAACGTGAAGCCTTCCAGCGGTGCCTGCGCGTCCGGCACATCGGTGGACAGCGGCAAGCTGTCCAGCGGCGGCGCGGTCGGCATGCGCAGTTGATCTTCCTTGACCCAACTGCCGCGACGGATCGGCTGCAAGGCATAGCCGATGATCTGCCCGTAACGAATCACCGGGCCGCCTTCAGGAATATCCTCCAGGGTGACCTTGTGGCTCTGCGGTACGAAATCCAAGGTGACCAGGCCATCGGCAAACTCGGTACCGGCCGGTACGCCCTGATCGTTGACCACCACTACAACGTTGTCCCGCTCGTGCAGGCGGATGTAGCGCGGCGAGTCGGAATGTTCAATCAACTGCATGACGCCGCTCCTCAGGAATGCGCTTGAGACAAATTGCCGGTGGCTTCATTGCCGCCCTTGGCTGGCGGCTCTTTCAAGACCACACGCTTGATCGGGCCGACGATCACCAGATAGCTGAACACCGCGACCAGTGCGTTGGCACCGACAAACACCAGCGCCCACTTGAACGAACCGGTGGAGCTGATGATGTAGCCGATGACGATCGGCGTGGTGATCGAAGCGATGTTGCCGAAGGTGTTGAACAAGCCACCGCTCAGACCGGCGATCTGTTTCGGCGAAGTGTCGGAAACCACCGCCCAGCCCAGTGCGCCAACGCCTTTGCCGAAGAATGCCAGAGCCATGAAGCCCACCACCATCCATTCCACGTCAACATAGTTGCACGCGACGATGCTGCTCGACACCAGCAGGCCGGCGATGATCGGCGCCTTGCGGGCGAAGGTCAGCGAATGGCCCTTGCGCAGCAGGTAATCGGAAATCACCCCGCCGAGCACGCCGCCGATAAAGCCGCAAATGGCCGGCAACGAAGCGATGAAACCGGCCTTGAGAATGGTCATGCCACGCTCTTGCACCAAATACACCGGGAACCAGGTCAGGAAGAAATAGGTGATGCCGTTGATGCAGTACTGGCCCAGATACACGCCGAGCATCATGCGGTTGGTCAGCAACTGACGGATGTAATCCCACTTCGGACCGTCGGACTTCTTGCCCTTCTGATCCATGTCGACCATGCCGCCGTTGTCAGCGATGTGCTTGAACTCGGCCTCGTTGACCCGTGGGTGTTCGCGCGGGCTGTAGATGACTTTCAGCCACACCAGCGAGAACACGATACCGAGGATACCCATGACGATGAACACGTGCTCCCAGCCGAAGCTGTAGACGATCCAGCCCATCAACGGCGCGAACAGCACGGTGGCAAAGTATTGCGCCGAGTTGAAGATCGCCGAAGCGGTACCGCGTTCAGCGGTCGGGAACCACGCCGCCACGATGCGCGCGTTGCCGGGGAACGATGGCGCTTCGGCCAGGCCCACGAGGAAACGCAGCATGAACAGCGCAACCACTGCCGTGGACATGCCGAATTCACCGACAAAGCCTTGCAGCACGGTGAACAGCGACCAGGTGAAAATGCTCAGGGCATAGACTTTTTTCGAGCCGAAGCGATCGAGCAGCCAGCCACCGGGAATTTGCCCGGCCACGTAAGCCCAACCGAATGCGGAGAAGATGTAGCCGAGGGTGACGGCGTCAATGCCAAGGTCCTTTTGCAGGCTGGAGCCGGCAATGGCGATCGTGGCACGGTCGGCGTAGTTGATCGTGGTCACCAGAAACAGCATGAGCAGGATCAAATAGCGGACGTGAGTCGGCTTGGAGGATTGCATGCAGATGTACTCCCACTGATTATTTTTATGCGGGGTGAAGCTTCTTTGGTCTTGCATTTATTCCCTGCAGGAGCTGCCGAAGGCTGCGATTTTTTGATCTTGATCTTGAAAAAAAAGATCAAAAGATCGCAGCCTTCGGCAGCTCCTACAGGGGTACTGCGTGTATCAGGAGCCTACATAGGCGGTTTTCACCACGGTGTAGAACTCTTGTGCATAGCGGCCTTGCTCACGGGAGCCGTAGGACGAACCTTTACGGCCACCGAACGGTACGTGGTAATCCACACCGGCGGTCGGCAGGTTGACCATCACCATCCCGGCCTGGGAGTGGCGCTTGAAGTGGTTGGCGTACTTCAGCGACGTGGTCGCGATGCCGGCCGACAAGCCGAATTCGGTGTCGTTGGCCATTGCCAGCGCAGCTTCGTAATCGGCCACACGAACAATGTTGGCCACCGGGCCGAAGATCTCTTCGCGGCTGATGCGCATCGACGCTTCGCTGTCGGCGAACAGCGTTGGCGCGAGGAAGTAGCCCTCGGTGTCGCATGTCACCACACCGCCGCCGCTGACCAGACGTGCACCTTCGGACTGGCCGATGTCGATGTACTTCATGTCCTGTTCCAGCTGCGCCTGGGAGACCACCGGACCGATGTCGGTGCCGGCCTTCAGCGCGTGGCCGACCTTGATCGACTTCATGCGCTCGGCCATCGCTTCAACGAACTTGTCGTGAATGCCGGCGGTAACGATCAGACGGCTCGACGCAGTGCAGCGCTGGCCGGTGGAGTAGAACGCGCTCTGCACCGACAGCTCGACCGCTTGCTTGAGGTCGGCGTCGTCGAGAATGATCTGCGGGTTCTTGCCGCCCATTTCCAGCTGCACCTTGGCCTGGCGCGAAACGCAGTTGACCGCGATCTGACGACCCACGCCCACCGAACCGGTGAAGCTGATGCCGTCGACTTTCGGGCTGTTGACCAACGCCTCGCCAACCACGCGACCGCTGCCCATTACCAGGTTGAACACACCGGCCGGGAAGCCCGCGCGGGAGATGATTTCGGCCAGCGCCCAGGCGCAGCCCGGCACCAGATCGGCAGGTTTGAGCACGACGCAGTTGCCGTAGGCCAGGGCCGGAGCAATTTTCCACGCCGGGATGGCGATCGGGAAGTTCCACGGAGTGATCAGACCGACCACGCCCAGCGCTTCGCGAGTGACTTCGACGTTGACGCCCGGGCGTACCGACGGCACGTAGTCACCGGACAGACGCAGGCATTCACCGGCGAAGAACTTGAAAATGTTGCCGGCGCGGGTCACTTCACCGATCGCCTCCGGCAGGGTCTTGCCTTCTTCACGGGCCAGCAGCATGCCGAGCTCTTCGCGACGGGCGAGGATCTCGCTGCCGACTTTATCCAGCGAATCGTGACGAGCCTGGATGCCCGACGTGGAGTACGCCGGGAACGCAGCGCGAGCAGCGTCGATGGCGGCGTTGACCTGGGTCAGGTCAGCCTTGGCGTAATCGCCGATGGTGTCGCTGAGTTCTGACGGGTTGATGTTGGCCGAGTAATCGGCACCGGCGACCCATTCGCCATTGATGTAGTTGTCGTAGCGTTTTGCAGTTGTCACAGGGCAGCCCTCAACTCTAAAAGCCTTCACGCAAAAAGCCGCTGATTGCTCAGCGGCCTCGCTTTTCTCGCTTATTGCGCGCCTTGCTTGTCGATCAGCGCGGCGAGCATTTCGTACTCTTCGCCGGTCAGGTCGGTCAGCGGCGCACGCACCGGACCTGCGTCATAGCCGGCGATTTTTGCACCTGCCTTGACGATACTCACGGCGTAACCGGCCTTGCGGTTGCGGATGTCCAGGTACGGCAGGAAGAAGTCGTCGATGATCTTGCCGACGGTGGCGTGATCTTCGCGAGCGATCGCGTGGTAGAAGTCCATCGCGGTTTTCGGGATGAAGTTGAACACCGCCGAGGAGTACACCGGCACGCCCAAAGCCTTGTAGGCAGCGGCGTAGACTTCAGCGGTCGGCAGACCACCCAGGTAGCTGAAGCGATCACCGAGGCGGCGACGGATCGACACCATCAACTCGATATCGCCCAAGCCATCCTTGTAGCCGATCAGGTTCGGGCAGCGCTCGGCCAGACGTTCCAGCAGCGGCGCGTTGAGGCGGCAAACGTTGCGGTTGTAGACGACCACGCCGATCTTCACCGATTTGCACACGGCTTCAACGTGGGCGGCAACACCGTCCTGGCTCGCTTCGGTCAGGTAGTGCGGCAGCAGCAGCAGACCTTTGGCGCCCAGACGCTCGGCCTCCTGAGCGTATTCGATGGCCTGGCGGGTCGAACCACCAACGCCGGCGAGGATTGGCACGCTGGTTGCGCAGGTGTCGACGGCAGTCTTGATGATTTCCGAGTATTCGCTGGCGGCCAGGGAGAAGAACTCACCGGTGCCACCGGCGGCGAACAGAGCCGAAGCGCCATACGGAGCCAGCCATTCCAGGCGTTTGATGTAGCCCGCGCGGTTGAAATCGCCCTGCGCGTTGAAATCGGTCACCGGGAAAGACAGCAGGCCGGCAGAGAGGATGGACTTCAGTTCTTGTGGATTCATTATTCGAACACCCTGGTAGCAACGTTTTATTGTGAGTGGACCGTTCAGCCTTAGCCGAAGTTGTAGGTCATCGTACAACTTAAAAAATAACCGTCAACTGCATTTCATCGTTGGCAGGGCTTTTTTGTCGGACAAGATTGGCTTTTGCGCTTTATGAAATGGCTACAAGGCTCGCGCTTGACGCGTTCGAGGGCTGAAATATCTGGTCTGGATTCGTTTAATTCTGAGGCGACCTGCGGCTCGTAAAGTACGTCGACTGCCACGAAGGATCGTGGCGGACCACACAAAGGAAGCCGCTATGTCGATGCATTTTGCCGCCCCCACCCTCACCCACGTCGCCCCTGCGCAAGACGATTGCGTGACGCTTCAGCTCTCGCAATTGCCGGACATCCTCACCGTGCAGGTCCCGGATTCCAGCGATTTCGCAGCAAACTGGAGCGTCTACGCGGTCCTCGGCAGCGATGCCGAGGAACCTGAATGGGAAGGTGATGAGGTGGACACTGGCGCCTGGGACGACGCCGAGGATGAAATGGAAAAGTTGCTCGACATCGAGGTGCAGCTGCCGAAAGAGGCATTGCAACCGTACCTGAACCGCGAGGTGGAGCTGCGTTACAAGTTTCGCGATGAGTCGAGCATGGAGCCGTATTCGCTGCCGCTGCGATTGCGCATAGAGGCGTAAGACTCAGCTTCGCTGCGCCTGCGCCTCTTCATGGGCCTGGCGCAGTCTTTCACGGCTATTGGTCAGGTGCAGACGCATCGCCGCACGCGCGGCATCGGAGTCCTGACGGGCAATCGCGTCGTAGATTTCCTCGTGCTCGCGGCTCAGGCGGCTCATGTAGTGCTGTTGATCATCGTGGGCCAGCCGCGCCGAGTTCAGCCGCGTACGTGGAATGATGCTGGTGCCCAGGTGCGTCATGATGTCGGTGAAGTAGCGGTTGCCGGTGGACAGGGCAATTTCCAGGTGGAAAGCGAAGTCCGACGACACCGCATCGCTGGCATGGGAGGCGCTTTCGTTCAAGGCGTCGAGGGCGGCGCGCATGGTTGCCAGTTGCTCGGGACTGCGGCGTTGCGCGGCTAGGCCGGCGGACTCGACTTCGAGGCTGATGCGCAATTCGAGAATCGCCAGCACGTCACGCAGGGTGACAACGGTGGCCGGATCAATGCGGAAACCGCTCGGGCTCGGCGTATCGAGAACAAAGGTGCCGATGCCATGGCGGGTTTCTACCTGGCCGGCGGCCTGCAGACGGGAAATTGCCTCGCGGACCACGGTGCGGCTGACGCCATGGGCTTCCATGATCGCCGACTCGGTGGGCAACTTGTCGCCACGCTTGAGCAGGCCATCGCGGATCTGCTCGCTCAACACCGTAACCAATTCCTGGGCGAGGCTGCGGCGCTTGCGGGGGAGGCGCGGGGTGTCGATCAGCTTTTCCATGGTCTGCATCTTGTCTCGAAAGTTCGGCTTGGCGCCATCATAGCTCAAGCGGGTTGTACGATCACCGTCAACACGACCTCCATGTAGGAGCTGCCGAAGGCTGCGATCTTTTGATCTTGATCTTAAAAACCAAAAGATCGCAGCCTTCGGCAGCTCCTACAAGGGATCCGTGGGGTCAGGCAGTTACGGGTTGCTCCACCAGGTGCCCGCTGTCGATCCGCACGTGCCGTGGATGGAATCGTTTCAAACTGCTTCGGTGACCGACGCTGACAATGCTCAACCCCGGAATCTCATCGATCAACGCCTGATACAAGGTCGCCTCGTCCTCTTCATCCATCGCCGATGTAGCCTCGTCCATGTACAGCCATTGCGGTGCGTAGAGAAGCGCGCGGGCGAAGGCCAGGCGTTGTTGCTCGCCCGGTGAAAGCATGCGCTGCCAGTGATTGGCTTCATCCAGCCGCCCGACCAGGTGTGGCAGACGGCAAGTTTCCAGCACCTGTGCATAACGTTCCGGCGCGTAGGTGTCGCCCGGTTGTGGATAACTCAACGCTTCACGCAATGTGCCGATCGGCAGATAAGGCTTCTGCGGCAGGAACAGATAACGCGCCGCCGGCAAACGAATATTGCCGTGCCCCGCCGGCCACAAATGCCCCATCGCTCGCAGCAGTGTCGACTTGCCGCTGCCGGACCGCCCGCTGAGCATAACGCGCTCACCCGGTTCAACGGTCATGTCGGCGTCGGTCAGCAGGTGACGACCATCGGCCAGATCGAGGCCGAGGTTGTGCACCTGCAACTCACTGCCCTGGTTCTGCACGTCAATGGCCGGGGTGCGTTGTTCGTTGTCGCTCATGGCCTGACGGAAACTCAGCAAACGATCACAGGTGGCGCGCCACGCGGCGAGATCCGAGTAGGCGGTGATGAACCAGCTGAAATTCTCCTGCACGTTGCCGAACGCCGAGTTGATTTGCATCAGCTCGCCCAGTTCGATCTTGCCGGACAGATAGCGCGGTGCGGCGACGACAAACGGGAAAATGATTGCGATCTGCCCGTAGCCGGAGGTGAAGAACGTCAGGCGCTTGGACACGCGCATGATGTCCCAGAAATTGTGCCAGACCAGTCCGAAGCGATTGCTCAAGCGGCGGTTTTCATTGGGTTCGCCGTTGTACAAGGCGATGCTTTCCGCATTCTCACGCACGCGCACCATGGAAAAACGCAGGTCTGCTTCGAAGCGTTGTTGCTTGTTGTTCAGACCGATCAGACGGCGACCGATCAAATGCGTCAGCCAACTGCCGACCGCCGCGTACAACAGTGCGCACCAGAACATGTAGCCGGGAATCTCGATGCCGAACACTTCGATACTGCCCGACACGCCCCACAAAATGATCGAGAACGACACCAGACTGACAATCGTGCGCAGCAGCCCGAGGCCCAGGCTCAGGGTGTTGGCGGTGTAAGTGTTGAGGTCTTCGGAAATCCGCTGGTCGGGGTTATCGGTATAACCGCCCTGCTCCAGCTGGTAGTAATTCTTGTGGTCCAGCCAGCGCTTGAAGTGCTTTTCGGTCAGCCACGCCCGCCAGCGGATCGTCAGCATCTGCGTCAGATACAACCGATACACCGCGCCGAGAATCGCCACGGTCGCGATGCCGCAGAAATACAGAATCAACTGCCAGAACGCGGCTTCATCCTTTCTCTGCAAAGCGTTGTAGAAATCCTTGTACCAACTGTTGATCCACACCGAAATCGCCACGCTGAACAGCGTCAGCGCAATTACGGCAATCAGCAACGTCCAGGCCTTGCCCTTCTCTTCGCTGCGCCAGTAAGGCGTGGTCATCGCCCAGACTTTGCGAAAAAACTGCCCGCGCACAGCATCGTTGACCGCGGAGTATTCAGCGTTCTGATTCATGGATAAGGCTCGATAGTAAAAAGAACGGACACGCGCCGATCATAGATGATCGGCGCGATTCATCGCGAGGGCTGGCGATAGTCGTTCAGCGCAGGTTCAGCGACGCACCGGGCGCTTCTGCAGTTTGCGCTGCAGGGTGCGGCGGTGCATGCCCAGCGCGCGGGCCGTGGCGGAAATATTGCCTTCGTGCTCGGTGAGCACGCGCTGGATGTGCTCCCATTGCAGACGATCGACCGACATCGGGTTTTCCGGCACCAGACTGTCGAGATCGGCGTGCTCAGACAGCAGCGCGGCCAGCACGTCGTCGGCATCGGCGGGTTTGCACAGGTAGTTGCAGGCGCCACGCTTGATCGCCTCGACTGCCGTGGCAATGCTCGAATAACCGGTGAGGATCACCACGCGCATTTCCGGATCGAGTTCCAGCAGCTTGGGCAGCAGGACCAGACCGGAGTCGCCGTCCATTTTCAGGTCCAGCGCAGCGTAATCAGGCAGATCGGCCTGGGCGATGGTCAGGCCTTCTTCAGCGGAACCGGCAGTGCTGACGCGAAAGCCACGACGGGCCATGGCGCGGGCCATGACGCGGGTGAAGGTCGCGTCGTCGTCGACCAGCAGCAGATGCGGCAGTTCTTCGCCTTCGACTTGGATTTCGTCACTCATGTTGGTCTCCTCGGGCGCCGTGGGGCAGGCGCAGCTCGGTGAGCGTGCCGCCTTCCTCATGACTATAGAGTTTCACTGAGCCGCCGGCGCGTGTCACGCTGGCCTTGCTCAAAAACAGGCCCAGGCCGAAACCTTTGCCCTTGGTGGTAAAAAACGGCTTGCCGATCTGCTCGGCGATGGCCAGCGGCACACCGGCGCCGTGGTCGCGAATGCTGATCGTCAAAGTCTCTGCGTCCCAGTCGAGGGTCACCTGGAGATTTTCCGGGCAGGCGTCGGCTGCATTGTTGAGCAGATTCAGCAATGCCTGGGTCAGATCCGGCGGCGGCGCCATGCGCGGCACCGCCCCCTGACCGAGACGCTGGAAGCGATAACTGGCTTCCGGGCGCATCAGGTGCCAGCGGTTCAGCGCTTCGTCGAGCCAGTCGGTAACGTCCTGCATCTCCACCGCCAGACGCCGATTGGCCTCGGCGGCACGGACCAGTTGCTGCAAGGTTTCCTTGCACAGCTTGACCTGATCCTGCAGCACTTTCAGATCGTCCTGCAGCAGTGCATCGGGGTGATCCTGCTGCATTTCCTTGAGCAACACGCTCATGGTCGCCAGCGGTGTGCCCAATTCATGCGCAGCACCGGCGGCCTGGGTCGCAACGGCGAGCAGCTGCTGATCACGCAGCCCTTCCTCCCGACGAATCGCCCGCAGCTCTTCCTGCCGACGCAGTTCTTCAGCCATGCGCGCGGCGAAGAAGGTGATCACCGCAGCGGCCAGGGCAAAGCTCAGCCACATGCCGTAGATCTGCAGATTCTCACGGGCGACCGGCAAGGTTTCCAGCGGATAGAAACGCGTCAGCATCAGCGTGTACAGCGCCAGCGCGATGCCCGACAGAATCACCGAATAACGCCACGGCAAGGTCACCGCCGCGATGGTCAACGGCACCAGATAATAGGAAACAAAGGGGTTGGTCGAACCGCCGGAGAAATACAGCAGCGCACTGTGAATCACCAGATCGCAAGCCAGTTGCAGCGCGTATTCGAGCTCGGTCACCGGCCACGATGTGCGCAGGCGCACGGCAGTGAACACGCAGAGCAGAATCGAGCAGCCGAGGGTCATCGCCAGTTGCACCCACGGCAACGGCAACAATTGCAGCCAGTAGGCCAAGCCAACGGAGCCGGCCTGCGCGGCGAGCACCAGGGTGCGGATGAAAGTCAGCCGCCAGAGGTTCTGGCGAGTGGCGGAAGTCAGTTGTACGGGGGCGAGCATGAGCTCTCCTGATGAGCGCTCCAGGCGGATCGCACGGAGTATAACCAAGGCGCGGGGTTCAGAGGCGAAAGTGCGGCAAACGACCACATGGCGACGATGAAGAATTCATCTGAGTTGAAGAAAATTCCGAAGGCTATTGGAGATCATTGTGGCGAGGGGATTTATCCCCGCTGGGTGGCGGAGCCGCCCCAAATCATGCGACCTCATTTAACCAGACATACCGCATCAGCCGGATTTGCGACTGCTGCGCAGCCGAACGGGGATAAATCCCCTCGCCACAGAAGCACTCCCCACTGCGCGCAGGTATCTGTATAGAAGTTGTAACTGGGCGAACCGGATCATAGAAGTTAGAGTCTGATGGTTCACGCAGGCCGCGACTCATCACCTGCGCCTCATTCAAGGAGCCTTCATGCACACATTTCGCCGCAGCGCCGCCCTCCTCGCCCTGACCGTCGGCAGCGTCGCCAGCCTCCCGGTTCTGGCCGCCGATGAGCTGCACTACAACCAGATTTCCCTGCGCGCCGAAGTCAGCCAGGAAGTGGCCCGCGACCAGATGATCGTGACGCTCTACACCGAAGAGCAGAACACCGACCCGGCCAAACTCGCCGCCGCCATCAGCACCACCATGAACAAAGCCACCGCCCAGGCCAAGCAAGTCAAAGACATCACCCTGCGTACGGGCAGCCGCAACAGCTACCCGATCTACGACACCAAAGGCCAGAAAATCACCGGCTGGCGCGAACGCGCCGAACTGCGCCTGGAAAGCACCGACTTCGCCGCCCTGTCCAAACTCACCGGCGAGCTATTGACCGACCTGAAAATGGGCGGCATGGACTTCGCCATCGCCGACCCGACACGCAAGGCCAGCGAAGACCAGTTGCTCAAAGAAGCCGTCACCGCCTTCAAGACCCGCGCCCAACTGGCCACCGATGCACTGGGCGGCAAGGGCTACAAAATCGTCAACCTGAACCTCAACAGCAACGGTTACCCACAACCGTACCTGCGCGCGCCGATGATGATGAAAGCCGCAGCCATGGATTCCGCGCCAGTCACGCCGGAAGTCGAAGCCGGCACCAGCCAGGTCAGCATGACCGCTGATGGCTCGATTGAAGTGTTGATGCAGTGATTTGAGCTTGGCTGAATGAAGGACCGGCAATCAGTCAATGGTTGCCGGTTTTTTTTGTGCCCGGGTTTTGTAGTGAATGATCCACCGCTATCGCTGGCAAGCCAGCTCCCACAGGTTGAACGCATTTGAATGTGGGAGCGAGCCTGCTCGCGAAGAACGATGACGCGATCTCAAGCGTGCGGATCAACCCGATCCAGCGCCCGATTCACCGCCAGCTCCGCCAGCATGATGATCTGCTGAATCGCCAGCGCCGTATTGCGCTGCGGCCTACCAAGCTGATCGGCGAAATCGCTGGCCAGGGTGTTGGCTGAAGCGAGGGATTCACAGGCGTGGGCCAGCAGGCTTTCAGTGTCGATGTCGGGCCGGATCAGAAACATCGTGCCGGGTGAATGGGGTTTGCCGGGTGGCGGGCAGAGATAGAAATCGAGGGCACGCTTGATGGCTTCGCGGTTCTTCGCGAGATCGTCGGCACGCAGCGCGGCTTCAAGGGGGGTTGAGGTTTCTTCGGGTGGGTCGGGGACTGGTTTGCTCATGCGCTTCACCTATGAGGTTGAGCCATCTCGATGCCGTTTCTCACACGACGAAGAGGTGGCAGCTTTGTGCGGGGTGAGAAAACCGGTCATAGGCACCCGGCCGGACATAAGCCCGCCCGCACAGAGCCGCCATAACACACTTGCAGGCAGCAAACTTGCTGGCGGCAATTATGCGGATCTGGGCACTGAATGACTATGAATGTCGGGTTCTCACACCCGATCGCTGAACAACCAGCGACGACCCACGCCTAGAGAGCGGACGTCCGACGGACAACCTGAAAACCTTGTGGGAAGGTTCTGGCTGTTTCGCAGCGGATTTAAACAGCCAAAAAGCAAACCCTCACCCTAACCCTCTCCCAGAGGGAGAGGGGACTGACCGAGGTGTTTGGGGGAGATACGCCAACGCGAAACTCCGAGTTGAACTGAGGATTTGAAAAGCACACAAATCAGCCCCCTCTCCTCGGGGAGAGGGCTGGGGTGAGGGGCAAATCCACAACAAAAATAACGCCGAACACCCGCTCTTCACCACTCAATAGGCCGAGTGTCAGCTCGCCTGCTCTTGATCTTGATCCACCGGCGACGTCGGAAGGCTGAGTGGAGGGATTGATCCGGGCGTGGGAGCGCAGCGACCGTCTGGCGCAGCCAGACACAGCGGAAGGAGGTGCAGCGAAGCAAACCGGAGCCGCTGCGCCCGGATCAGTCCCGGAGCGAAGGAACCCGAGCCTGCGAGGGCCGAACGCAGGAGCTAGCGTTTTGGGTTACCTTTTTGGCGTTTGAAAAAGGTGACTCGCCGTAAGGGCGAAACCGCCAGCCGCCATACCGCAAAAAACGGATATTCACCCAAACCAACCAACACCCTGGTCGGCCCAAAGGCCGCCAAGGTGCCACCAATCGAAACACCCAGTTGCACCAAGTAAAACTCCCCAATCCCTGCCCCAATCCACCCCACCAAAGCCCACCCCGAAAACCCCTCAACCCCGCCCATCCCCAAGGGTATAAATAAGTAACACCAAGCCCCACCCCAGCGCACCCGACACCTCCACCGCACCATTTCAGTGCCCCGAATGCACCGCAAAAACCACCCGCAAACGGTCAAATGCGTCAAAAGTTATACGGATGCGACATTAAGGTACGTTCGTGCCACCGTTTAACGCCGCCGACCGCTCTGGATCTTGCATTGGGTATGGGGCCTGCATAAGTATCCGCAGGCACGACTCACGAGGTCGTACCTCACAACTAAAAAATGACAACAAATCATGAGGCCAACATGCTTAAACACGCGGTCATTCCGTTTCTAGTCGGCGCAGGCTTGTTAGCCTCCGCACCTTTCGCCACCGCTGCGACTAACCTGGTGTTCTGCTCCGAAGGGAGCCCGGCCGGTTTTGATCCAGGCCAGTACACCACCGGAACCGACTTCGACGCCTCAGCCGAAACCATGTTCAACCGCCTGACCCAGTTCGAGCGCGGCGGCACCGCCGTGATTCCTGGTCTGGCGACCAAGTGGGACATTTCCGACGATGGCCTGACCTACACCTTCCACCTGCGTGAAGGCGTCAAGTTCCATACCACCCCGTATTTCAAGCCGACTCGTGAATTCAACGCCGACGACGTGCTGTTTACGTTCAACCGCATGATCAACAAGGACGACCCGTTCCGTAAGGCGTACCCGACCGAATTCCCGTACTTCACCGACATGGGGATGGACACCAACATCACCAAGATCGATAAAGTCGACGACCACACCGTCAAGTTCACTCTGAAAGAAGTCGACGCTGCGTTCATCCAGAACATGGCCATGAGCTTCGCTTCCGTGCAGTCCGCCGAATACGCAGCGCAACTGTTGAAAGAAGGCAAACCCGCCGACATCAACCAGAAGCCGATCGGCACTGGCCCGTTCGTATTCAAGAGCTACCAGAAAGACTCGAACATCCGTTACACCGGCAACAAGGACTACTGGAAACCTGAAGACGTGAAGATCGACAACCTGATCTTCGCCATCACCACCGACCCGTCAGTGCGTATCCAGAAGCTGAAAAAGAACGAGTGCCAGGTCACCCTGTTCCCGCGTCCGGCCGATCTGAAAGCGCTGAAAGAAGACAAGTCGCTGAAGATGCCGGATCAGGCTGGCTTCAACCTGGGCTACATCGCCTACAACGTGATGGACAAGGTCAAGGGCAGCAACGAGGCCAACCCGCTGGCTGACCTGCGCGTGCGTCAGGCGCTGGACATGGCCGTGAACAAGCCGCAAATCATCGATTCGGTTTACCAGGGCGCGGGCCAACTGGCCGTCAACGCCATGCCGCCGACCCAGTGGTCCTACGACACCACCATCAAGGATGCCAAGTACGACCCTGAGAAAGCCAAACAGCTGCTCAAGGAAGCCGGCGTCAAGGAAGGTACCGAGATCGTCCTGTGGGCGATGCCGGTGCAGCGTCCGTACAACCCGAACGCCAAACTGATGGCTGAAATGCTCCAGTCCGACTGGGCCAAGATCGGCTTGAAAGTGAAGATCACCAGCTACGAGTGGGGCGAGTACATCAAGCGCTCCAAAGGTGGCGAGAACCAGGCCATGATCATTGGCTGGAGCGGTGACAATGGTGATCCGGACAACTGGCTCAACGTTCTGTTTGGCTGCGACTCGCTGAGCGGCAACAACTTCTCCAAGTGGTGCGACAAGAAGTTCGACGGCCTGGTGAAAGAAGCCAAACGCACTACCGACCAGGGCAAGCGCACCGAGCTGTACAAACAGGCGCAACACGTCCTTAAAGATGCAGTTCCAATGACACCTATCGCTCACTCGACGGTGTATCAACCCATGCGCGCCAACGTGCAGGATTTCAAGATCAGCCCATTTGGCCTGAATTCCTTCTACGGCGTCAGCGTCAGCAAGTAAGACATTGCAACGGCGGCGTTTCTGACGTCGCCGTTGCTTTATCTACCGGGAAAAAAGGAAAAGGCCTACACCCAAATCCGCCGCAGATGATTGCTTCGGTATAGGCGCGTCGACTTTTCCTACGAGCATTAAGGCAATTACGTATTTACTGCCAGAGGCACGGTGCCTACCGTCGCGTACTGACCAGTGTCTGCGTGGGCCACCGGTTTTGCCGTACGTATTGGATTGAGCTCAATGCGACCAGAAAGTCCCGGGATCGGGATCCAGGTGCATTGCATAACACTAAAAAAAGAGGGAGCGTCATGCGCCATACCTTGGTTTTTTCCGCACTGTTGGGCGCCGGCCTGTTGGCCGCCACGTCTGCAAGCTACGCCGCCAGCGACAGCCTGGTGTTCTGCTCGGAAGGCAGCCCGGCGGGTTTCGATACCGCGCAATACACGACGGCCACCGACAACGACGCCGCCGAGCCGCTGTACAACCGCCTGGTGGAGTTCGAAAAAGGCGCGACCAATGTCG
Organism: Pseudomonas sp. FP1762; assembly: GCF_030687105.1. Lineage (NCBI taxonomy): Bacteria > Pseudomonadati > Pseudomonadota > Gammaproteobacteria > Pseudomonadales > Pseudomonadaceae > Pseudomonas > Pseudomonas sp. FP1762. The sequence continues at coordinate 932,539 of NZ_CP117458.1, read as the reverse complement.
TACCCGGTCTGGCAACCAAGTGGGACATTTCCGAAGATGGCCTGAAATACACCTTTCACCTGCGTGAAGGCGTGAAATTTCACACAACCCTTTACTTCAAGCCGAGCCGCGATTTTAACGCCGACGACGTGCTGTTCACGTTCAATCGCATGCTCGATGCGCAACAGCCGTTCCGCAAGGCCTATCCCACCGAGTTTCCGTACTTCAACGGGATGAGCCTGAACAAGAACATCGCCAAGGTCGAGAAGACCGGGCCGCTGACCGTGGAGTTCACGCTCAACAGTGTTGACGCAGCGTTCATCCAGAACATCGCCATGAGCTTCGCCGCCATTCTGTCTGCCGAATACGCCGACAAGCTGCTGGCCGACGGCAAGCCGAGCGACATCAACCAGAAGCCGATCGGCACCGGGCCGTTCGTGTTCAAGAGCTATCAGAAAGACTCGAACATCCGTTACACCGGTAACCCGCAGTACTGGGATCCGAGCCGGGTCAAGCTGAAGAACCTGATTTTCGCGATCAACACCGACGCGTCGGTACGTGTGCAGAAGCTCAAGGCCAACGAGTGCCAGATCACCCTGCACCCGCGCCCCGCCGATGTTGAAGCGCTGAAGGCCGACCCGAAACTGCAACTGATTTCCAAGCCAGGCTTCAACCTCGGCTACATCGCCTACAACGTGCGCCACAAGCCGTTCGATCAACTGGAAGTGCGTCAGGCGCTGGACATGGCGGTGAATAAACAGGGAATTCTCAACGCTGTTTATCAAGGCGCCGGCCAACTGGCCGTCAACGCCATGCCACCAACCCAGTGGTCCTACGACGACACCATCAAGGACGCCGCCTACAACCCGGAAAAAGCCAAGGAACTGCTCAAGGCCGCCGGCGTGAAAGAAGGCACCGAGATCACCCTGTGGGCAATGCCGGTGCAGCGTCCGTACAACCCGAACGCCAAACTGATGGCCGAAATGCTCCAGTCCGACTGGGCCAAGATCGGTCTGAAAGTGAAGATCGTCAGTTACGAATGGGGCGAGTACATCAAGCGCACCAAGAACGGCGAGCACGACGTCAGCCTGATCGGCTGGACCGGTGACAATGGGGATCCGGACAACTGGCTGGGCACGCTGTACAGCTGTGACGCCATCGGCGGCAACAACTACTCCATGTGGTGCGATCCGGCTTACGACAAGCTGATCAAACAGGCCAAGGTCGTCACCGACCGCGACCAGCGCACCGTGCTTTATAAACAGGCCCAGCAATTGCTTAAACAGCAAGTGCCGATCACGCCTGTCGCCCACTCGACGGTCAACCAGCCGTTAAGCACCCGGGTCGAAGGATTCAAAGTCAGCCCGTTCGGCCGCAACGTGTTCTCGGGTGTCAGTATCGATTAAGCCAACCGATTAGCCGCAATGCTGAGGGGAGCCGTCTACTCCCCTCACGCAAGCGCTTTGCCTAAATTCGCCAATCCGGCTTTTTGCAAACGTTTGCGATGTGTGAACGAGTTCTAAACCAATAACCGGCATACCAAAAAAAGCCGGGATAAAAAGAAAGTAAAGGAGCTTCACCCATGAAACTGAGCAGCACCGCGATACTGGCCCTGGCCATCAGCAGCATCACCGCCACGGCTTATGCGGAAACCCAGAGCCAGGCGTTCACCCCGGTGACCGTCAACACCAAGAGCGCCCAGGCTGAGGCCACTGGGTTCGTCGAAGGACAGTCGATCACCGGTACGACACGTAACTGGTACGCCAACGAGCAACTGAAGCGCGGCGGCAAATTCTCCTATAAAAAAAATGGTTCTCCGGCCGAAACTGACCGTCGGATCAACTGGGTGCAAGGGACCATCGTCAAGTACAACTCGGGTTTCACCGAGGGCACTGTAGGTATCAGCACCGAAGTTGCGGCATATAACGCAATTGCGCTTGAACGTGATCGTGAAAATCTGGCTTCCGGAAATGGCGGCGCCCCAAAGACGGGCGTGGGATCGGGTAACAACCGCACCCTGACGCACAAGAATAACGGTGAAGCCGTAGATCAGTGGAGCAAGGTAGGCCTTGCCAACATCAAGGCGCGCGTTTCCAACACCACTCTGACTGCCGGTCGTATGAGCTTCAGCAGCCCGCAGGTCGACGTGATCGGCAACCGTGCACTGCCTTCGAGCTTCGAGGGTGTCTCCCTGCACAGTGAAGAGTTGAACAATCTGTCCTTCGACTTGGCCACTTTTGATCGCGTCTCGCCACGATCGGAACAAAGCCTGCAGAAATTCCGCGCCGAGTATGCCAACGGCCGTGTCGAATCCGACAAGGTCAACACCGCCGGTATCAGCTATCAGCCGCTCGAAAGTCTGAAAACCAGTCTATGGGGCACGCAAGTTGAAGATCTGTGGAACCAGTACTACTTCGGCGCCACCCATGAACTGGGTGACAGCAGCGTCCTCGCCCTGACTACCGGTTTCAACTACTACAAAACCGTCGACGAAGGTAAGAAGCTGCTGGGCGACATCGACAACGACACCTACTCGCTGTCGTTCGGACTGACCCACCAAGCGCATAACCTGACCTTCTCCTACCAGCAAGTAAACGGTAACGAGTACTTCGATTACCTGCACGAGACTAACGGTATCTACCTAGCCAACTCCCTGCTGTCGGACTTCAACGGCCCGAACGAGAAATCCTTCCAGGTTTCATACGCCATCAATATGGCCGAGTACGGTGTGCCGGGCCTGAAATTCAACATCTATCAAGCTCGCGGCTGGGGAATCGATGGCACGCACTACAACGGCAACAAAGGCGTTGAAGGCAAAGGCTACGACGGCATCCAGGAACAGGATGGCGAGCACCACTATGAATACGGCATCGGTGCGACCTATGCGGTACAAAGCGGTCCTCTGAAAGCCACCACGATTCGCGGCACCTACACAGCCCACCGTGCGAGCGAGTTCCAATCGGACGGCAACATCAACGAGTTCCGTCTCGTAACCACCATCCCGTTCAACATTCTGTAAAAACGCCAACCGACGGCTGACTCACGATGAGTCGGCCGTTCGGTTTTCTGTCTTCAACCGATTGCAGAGGGTTATCGATGAAAATGCTTCCCCTACGTGCGGCCATCGCGGCTGCGTTGCTGAGTGTCGCTGTCGGCGCTTCGGCCAAACCCTTGGTGGTCTGCACCGAAGCCAGCCCGGAAGGCTTCGATATGGTCCAGTACACAACTGCAGTCACGGCGGACGCTGTGGCCGAAACCATCTTCAATCGCCTGGCCGATTTCAAGCCCGGCACCACCGAAGTGATCCCGGCGCTCGCCGAGTCCTGGGACATCAGCGAAGACGGCCTGACCTACACGTTCCACCTGCGCAAAGGCGTCAAGTTTCACACCACCGAATATTTCAAGCCGACCCGCGACATGAACGCCGACGACGTGGTCTGGAGCTTCCAGCGTCAACTGGACCCGAATCACCCGTGGCACAAACTGTCGAGCGTGGGCTTCCCGTACTTTGAAAGCATGGGCTTCAAGGAACTGCTCAAAAGCGTAGAAAAAGTCGACGACAATACGGTCAAGTTCACCCTGACCCGTCGCGAAGCGCCGTTCCTGGCCGACATCGCCATGGCGTTCTCGTCGATCTACCCGGCCGAGTACGCCGACCAGTTGCTCAAGGCCAACAAGACCGGCGATCTTAACAACAAGCCGATCGGCACCGGCCCGTTTATCTTCCAGCGCTACGCCAAGGATGCGCAGGTGCGCTTCAAGGCCAACCCGGATTATTTCCGTGGCAAGCCACCGGCCGACGCGTTGATCCTGGCGATCGCCACCGACAACAACGTGCGCCTGCAAAAGCTCAAGGCCAACGAGTGCCAGGTCGCGCTGTATCCGAAACCGGATGACATCCCGAGCATCAAGAAAGACAGCAACCTGAAAGTCGACGAGCTGGACGCGATGACCGTTTCGTACATCGCCATGAACACCCAGCACAAGTACATGAGCGACGTACGCGTGCGCAAAGCCATCGACATCGCGTTCGACAAGGAAGCCTACGTCAACGCGCTGTTCGGCAAGGGTAACGCGTCGGTGGCGGTCAACCCGTACCCGCCGACCCTGCTCGGCTACAACCATGATCTGAAAAACCCGCCACGCGACCTCGACAAGGCGCGCGCCCTGCTCAAGGAAGCCGGGGTTCCGGAAGGCACTACCTTCACCCTGTTCACCCGTAACGGCGGCGGTCCGACCAACCCCAACCCGATGCTCGGTGCGCAGATGATGCAGGCTGACCTGGCGAAAGTCGGGATCAAGATCGACATCCGCGTGATGGAATGGGGCGAAATGCTCAAGCGCGCCAAGGCCGGCGAGCACGACATGGTCTCGGCCGGATGGGCGGGCGACAACGGCGACCCAGATAACTTCCTGACGCCTATGCTCAGTTGCGAGGCCGCCAAGAACGGCGAAAACTACGCACGCTGGTGCAACGAGAAATTCCAGGCACTGCTGGATGAAGCGCGGGCTAAAGTAGATCCGGCCGAACGCGCCGCGCTCTACGAACAGGCTCAAGTGCTGTTTAATCAGGACCAGCCATGGATCAGCATGGCCCATACTCGGATGTTCACTGCAATGCGCAACAATGTAGAGGGCTACCACATCAGCCCTCTCACCACTAATAACTTCGCCACCACCCAGGTGAAGTAGATAAGAAACGCCCGGTGCTCCTGACCTATGGAACACCGGGCACGCCTAACCGGCTGATGAGGTACCACACAAGATGTTTAGTTTTATTGCCCGCCGACTGGGGTTGTTGATCCCCACGTTTTTCGGCATCACCTTGCTGACTTTCGCGTTGATTCGCATGATTCCGGGCGACCCCGTGGAAGTGATGATGGGCGAACGTCGGGTCGACCCCGAAATGCACGCTCAGGCAATGGAACGCCTGGGGCTGAACAAGCCGCTGTATGCCCAGTATCTGGACTACATCGGCAAACTGGCCCAGGGCGATCTCGGTGAGTCGTTGCGTACCCGTGAAAGCGTGTGGACCGAGTTCACCTCTCTTTTCCCGGCGACCCTGGAACTGTCCATGGCCGCCCTGCTGTTCGCTGGCATCCTCGGCCTTCTGGCCGGGGTGATCGCGGCACTCAAACGAGGATCGCTGTTCGACCACGGGGTGATGGGCATCTCCCTCGCGGGCTATTCGATGCCGATCTTCTGGTGGGGCCTGATCCTGATCATGTTCTTCTCGGTGAGCCTGGGCTGGACCCCGGTGTCCGGGCGCATCGACCTGCTGTATGACATCGAGCCGAAAACCGGCTTCATGCTGATCGACACGCTGCTGGCCGATGACGTCGGCGCGTTCTTCGACGCCCTCCATCACCTGATCCTGCCGGCCATCGTGCTCGGTACCATTCCGCTGGCGGTAATCGCGCGGATGACCCGTTCGTCGATGCTCGAAGTGCTGCGCGAAGACTACATCCGCACCGCCAAGGCCAAAGGCCTGTCGCCGTCGCGCGTGGTGTTCGTGCACGGTCTGCGCAACGCACTGATTCCGGTGCTGACGGTTGTAGGTCTGCAAGTCGGTACTTTGCTGGCCGGTGCGGTCCTGACCGAAACCATCTTCTCCTGGCCCGGCATCGGTAAATGGCTGATCGAAGCCATCGGCGCCCGAGACTATCCGGTGGTGCAAAACGGCATCCTGTTAATCGCCTGCCTGGTGATTCTGGTCAACTTCGTGGTGGACATCCTCTACGGCTTTGCCAACCCACGCATCCGTCATCAGCGCTGAGGTCAATACCCATGAGCACTCCAACATCCTCAGTAGCCACCGCCACGTCCGCCGTGGATCAAAGCCTGCTGTACCCGTCGCCGTACAAAGAATTCTGGCAAGCGTTCTCGAAGAACAAGGGCGCCGTTGCCGGCCTGCTGTTCATGCTGCTGATCATCTTCTGCGCGATCTTCGCGCCGTGGGTCGCGCCGCATAATCCGAGCGAGCAATACCGTGACTTCCTGCTGACGCCGCCGGCGTGGCTCGAAGGCGGGCAGATGCAGTTCCTGCTCGGCACCGATGAACTCGGCCGTGACCTGCTGTCGCGTCTGATCCAGGGTTCGCGCCTGTCGCTGCTGATCGGCTTGTCGTCGGTGGTGATGTCGCTGATTCCGGGGATCCTGCTGGGTCTGTTTGCCGGTTTCTTCCCGAAAGTGGTCGGCCCGACCATCATGCGTCTGATGGACATCATGCTGGCCCTGCCGTCGCTGCTGCTGGCCGTGGCGATCGTCGCCATCCTCGGCCCTGGCCTGATCAACACCGTGATCGCGATTGCTGTGGTTTCCCTGCCGTCCTACGTGCGTCTGACCCGTGCCGCCGTCATGGGTGAACTGAACCGCGACTACGTCACCGCCGCGCGTCTGGCCGGTGCCGGTCTGCCGCGTCTGATGTTCATCACCGTGCTGCCCAACTGCATGGCGCCGCTGATCGTACAGGCAACCCTGAGCTTTTCTTCGGCGATTCTCGATGCCGCCGCACTGGGCTTCCTCGGCCTCGGCGTACAACCGCCAACCCCTGAGTGGGGCACCATGCTGGCCTCGGCCCGCGACTACATCGAACGCGCCTGGTGGGTGGTGAGCCTGCCTGGTCTGACCATTTTGCTCAGCGTGCTGGCAATCAACTTGATGGGCGACGGCCTGCGCGATGCGCTGGACCCGAAACTCAAGAACGCCGCCTGAGGAGATTCAAATGTCACTGCTAGAAATCAAGAATCTCAACGTCCGCTTCGGCGACAAGACCGCGACCCCGGTGGTCGACGGCCTCGACCTGAAAGTCGACAAAGGCGAAGTATTGGCCATCGTTGGCGAGTCGGGTTCGGGTAAATCTGTGACCATGATGGCGCTGATGGGCCTGATCGAGCACCCCGGCATCGTCACCGCTGACTCGCTCAGCTTCGACGGCAAGGACATGCTCAAACTGAGCAACCGTCAGCGTCGGCAGATCGTCGGCAAAGACCTGTCGATGGTCTTCCAAGACCCGATGACCGCGCTGAACCCGAGCTACACCGTCGGTTTTCAGATCGAAGAAGTGCTGCGCCTGCACCTGAAAATGTCCGGCAAGCAAGCGCGCAAGCGTGCCATCGAACTGCTGGAAAAGGTCGAGATCCCGGGCGCCGCCAGCCGCATGGACGCCTATCCGCATCAACTGTCTGGCGGTATGAGCCAGCGCGTCGCGATCGCCATGGCGATTGCCGGCGAGCCGAAACTGTTGATCGCCGACGAACCGACCACGGCGCTGGACGTAACGATTCAGGCGCAGATCATGGATCTGCTGCTGGCGTTGCAGAAAGAACAGAACATGGGCCTGGTGCTGATCACTCACGACCTCGCGGTCGTGGCGGAAACCGCCCAGCGCGTCTGCGTGATGTACGCCGGTCAAGCCGTGGAAGTCGGTCAGGTGCCGCAACTGTTCGACATCCCGGCGCACCCGTACAGCGAAGCGCTGCTCAAGGCGATTCCCGAGCACAGCCTCGGCGCCTCACGCCTGTCGACCCTGCCGGGCATCGTCCCGGGCCGTTATGACCGTCCGCAGGGTTGCCTGCTGTCGCCGCGCTGCCCGTATGTGCAGGACAACTGCCGCACCCAGCGTCCGGGCCTTGATCCGAAAGCCAACAGCCTCGCCCGCTGCTTCTACCCGCTGAACCAGGAGGTGGCGTAATGGCCGTCGTACTTACCGCCCGCGACCTGACCCGTCACTACGAAGTCTCCCGTGGCCTGTTCAAGGGCCACGCCACCGTGCGCGCGCTTAACGGCGTGTCGTTCGAACTGGAAGCCGGCAAGACCCTTGCCGTGGTAGGCGAATCGGGCTGCGGCAAATCCACCCTCGCCCGCGCCCTGACCCTGATCGAAGAGCCGTCGTCGGGTTCGCTGCAGATCGCCGGCCAGGAAGTCGCCGGCGCCGACAAGGCCGAGCGCAAGCAACTGCGCAAAGACGTGCAGATGGTGTTTCAGAGCCCGTATGCGTCGTTGAACCCACGGCAGAAAATCGGTGATCAATTGGCCGAGCCGTTGCTGATCAACACCAAGCTGTCGGCCAGCGAACGTCGCGAGAAAGTCCAGGCGATGATGAAGCAGGTCGGCTTGCGGCCCGAGCATTACCAGCGCTATCCGCACATGTTCTCCGGCGGTCAGCGCCAGCGTATCGCTCTGGCGCGGGCAATGATGCTGCAACCGAAAGTGCTGGTCGCGGACGAACCGACTTCGGCACTGGACGTATCGATTCAGGCCCAAGTGCTGAACCTGTTCATGGATTTGCAGCAGGAGTTCAACACCGCCTACGTGTTCATCTCGCACAACCTCGCGGTGGTGCAGCACGTGGCCGATGACGTGATGGTGATGTACCTCGGCCGCCCGGTGGAATTGGGTCCGAAGAACGACATCTACGAACGCCCGCTGCACCCGTACACCCAGGCGCTGTTGTCGGCGACCCCGACCATTCACCCGGACCCGAACAAGCCGAAAATCAAAATCGTCGGCGAACTGCCCAACCCGCTGAACCCGCCACCGGGCTGCGCTTTCCACAAGCGCTGCCCGTACGCGACCGAACGCTGCAGCACGGAAGAACCGCTGTTGCGTGAGCTGGATAATCGGCAGGTGGCCTGCCACTACGCCGAGCAGTTTCTCGACGGCGCGGCGTAGGCCCACGAAATATCTCATGTGGGAGCGAGCCTGCTCGCGAAGGCGTCATTTCGGTCAACATCATCGGTGACTGATTAACCGCTTTCGCGAGCAGGCTCGCTCCCACAGGGAATTCGTGTTGATTCAAGAGTTCACGCGATAACAAAACCCCTTCCACCTCCATTGCGCATCAGTCGAGGCAGAAGGGGTTTTTCTTTGGCCGGCGATCTATGTCTGGCTATCGCCTTCGTCACCCGGATCATCGGTGTCCGGCTCGTCGGTCGTCGAGTCATCATCTTCGGCGCTGCCACCCTGATTCATATCCCCCGGCTCCGACTCGGATTTGGCCAGCATCAGCCCGCTATGCCCGACCTGCCCATTGAACGCCTGAGATTCGTGATCCTCGCACTCGGCCCAGGCCGTTGCCGTGCCGAGGGACAGCATCACCATCACTTTCAACAACATCAAAACCCGTAGCAATCTGCTTTTCATGGCCGACTCCATCCTGTTGCGCTAAGACATGCTTGCCGGACTGGCTCCGTGTGAAATCTAGTTGCGATCCGACCGGCTCACCACTTAGGACGCGACCGCGCAGGCAGAAATGCCATCGACCGCCAGATTGCTTTCGAATAATCCCGATAACCGAATCAGCTAAGCGCCGCGTGTGGCCTGCCAGGTCAGTGGAATGGAAATCAGCACCAGCAGCGCGCTCATCAACCAGACACTGTGCCCGCCAAACTGGCCATACAGCTGACCGCTGAGCACCGGCGACAACAGCGCGCTGGCACTCCAGCTCATGAAGAACAGCCCGAAGTACTGACCGCTCTTGCCGCTCTGCGCAAAGTGCATCGCCAGCACATTCAGTGGCGGCATGAACAGCGCCTCGCCCAGCGTCCAGATCAGCGTCGACAGACAGACAAAAGCCAAGCCGGAACCGAACGGCAACATGCCCAGCCCACAGGCCAACAGGACACTGCCAACGAGCATCTGCCAACGCGAGCCCCAGCGTTCGACCGAGTGCGACAGCGGGATTTGTAAAGCGATCACCAACAGCGCATTGAGCCCGAACTGCCAGCCGATCGCCTCTGTGCTCAGGTGGTAGTAGTCACGCAGATAATTACCCAGCGTGCTGTAGACCGTGTCGAACGCGATGCCGAGCACGGCCGTCGCCGCCAGCAACCAGAGGAACGGCTTGTCGCGAAGCGGCACGCTCGAGCCATCGGCGGATTCGTCTCCAACCACCAGCACCGGCCGCCGCCACGTCGTGCGCGCGAACCACAGCAACGCCAGCATCGTCATCGCTGCACTGGCAAAAAACACCCAACGAAAATCCGCCTGCGCCAACACCCCACCCGCCACCCCGGCAGCGGCCATGCCGAGATTACGCGCGACCCGACTCAGGGCCTGCGCACGCGAGCGTTGCGCGACTTCGCAATACTCCATGATCAGCCGCTGATGCAACGTCCGAATCGCCCCATCGATGACACCGCTAAGCAATAGCAAACCGGCGAGCCAAGGCACCTGCGTCACCAGCCCCAACAGCATCAACACCCACACCGAAACGAAAAACAACGCCGCCGTCAGCCGCGCCGTGCGCACATGATCACTGAGCCAGCCACCGAGCATCGAACCGACCAACAACCCCGCGCCATAGGCCGAAAGCAACCAGCCAACGGTTTCAATCGCCAGCCCCAGTTCCTGACGCAGGTACAGCGCCATGAACAACTTGACCATGGCGCTGAGGCGGTTGATGAACAACAGAGCCGCGAGGACCCAGGCCATGGGGGTGAAATAGCCGTTGGGGCGCAGGAGTTGGGTCAGTCCTTTGAGCATGTAACGTCCGATGGGCGCGAGGGTTTGATGAACAGTAGACGGCTTGGATTGGAATGTCGTGGGGGTGAGGTCAGCGGAAGTAAAAGCAGAGCATGGCTACGACGTAGAGGGAAAACGCCTTACGGAAAAATCGCCGCGCCCGGATTCAACTTGATTTTTCACGCGGCGTTAAAGATCAAAAGCCCCTCACCCTAACCCTCTCCCGGAGGGAGAGGGGACTGACCGGGTCGCTTGGGCAAGGTACGCCGACCTGAAATACCGAGCCGAACTCGGGATTTGAACAGATCATCAATCGGCCCCCTCTCCCTCGGGAGAGGGCTGGGCGGGCGGCGTTCCGATGAGGGGCGAATCCAACACAGATCCAAAGCAGACCACACGCTTCTCGCCACTCAAAACAATGAGCGCAAGCTCGAGTGCTTTTGATCTTGACTCACCGGCGACGTCGGAAGGCTGAGTGGAGGGATTGATCCGGGCGTGGGAGCGCAGCGACCGTTCGACGAAGTCGAACACAGCGGAAGGAGGTGCAGCGAAGCAAACCGGAGCCGCTGCGCCCGGATCGATCCCGGAGCGAAGGAACCCGAGCCTGCGAGGGCCGAACGCAGGAGCAAGCGTTTTTTGCTTACTTTTTTAGGCGCTTGTAAAAAAGTAAGTCGCCGTAAGGGCGAAACCGCCAGCCGCAGCCCCCGCAGCAACGGATATTCACCCAAAACCCCAAGAACATGGTCGGCCCAAAGGCCGCCAAGACCAAAACCGGCAGCCCATAAAAAAGCCCCCAAGGCCTACACCTCAGGGGCTTTCAGAAAAACACCTCAAACCTTAATGATGCTCACGCGTCGCGCGGAATTTCACATCCGGCCACCGCTCTTCCATCAACGCCAGATTCACCCGCGTCGGCGCCAGGTAAGTCAGGTGACCACCGCCATCGAGCGCGAGGTTCTCCACCGCCTTGTTGGAAAACTCCTCAAGCTTCTTCTTGTCGTCGCACTCGATCCAGCGCGCCGAATACACAGTGATCGGCTCATACGAGCACTCGACCTTGTATTCCTCTTTCAAACGGCTGGCGACCACATCGAACTGCAGCACACCGACGGCGCCGAGAATGATGTCGTTGCTGCGCTCGGGGAAGAACACCTGCGTCGCGCCCTCTTCCGCCAACTGCTGCAGGCCCTGACGCAATTGCTTGGACTTCAGCGGATCACGCAGACGCACGCGACGGAACAGTTCCGGGGCGAAGTGCGGAATACCGGTGAAACCGAGGACTTCGCCTTCGCTGAAGGTGTCGCCGATCTGGATCGTGCCGTGGTTGTGCAGGCCGATGATGTCGCCAGCGTAGGCTTCTTCGAGCTGTTCACGCTCGGAAGAGAAGAACGTCAGGGCGTCGCCGATGCGCACGTCCTTGCCGGTACGCACGTGGCGCATCTTCATGCCTTTTTCGTACTTGCCGGAGCAGATACGCATGAAGGCGATGCGGTCGCGGTGTTTCGGGTCCATGTTCGCCTGGATCTTGAAGATGAAGCCCGAGAACTTCTCTTCCACCGGCTCGACGGTACGCTCATTGGCCACACGGGCCAGCGGACGCGGCGCCCAATCGACGACAGCATCGAGCACGTGGTCGACACCGAAGTTGCCCAATGCGGTACCGAAGAACACCGGGGTCAGTTGGCCGTCGAGGAATTCCTGCTGGTTGAATTCGTGACAGGCGCCCTGCACCAGTTCCAGCTGCTCGATGAAACGATCGTACTCGTCGCCCAAGTGCGCGCGCGCCTCGTCGGAGTCGAGTTTCTCGATGATCTTGGTTTCGGTGCGCTCGTGACCATGACCGGCGGTGTAAACGATGATGTAGTCGTCGGCCAGGTGATACACGCCCTTGAAATCGCGGTAGCAACCGATCGGCCAGGTGATCGGCGCAGCCTTGATCTTCAGAACGGCTTCGATCTCGTCGAGCAGTTCGATCGGGTCGCGGATGTCACGGTCGAGTTTGTTGATGAAGCTGACGATCGGCGTGTCACGCAGACGGCAGACGTCCATCAGCGCAATGGTCCGTGGCTCTACACCCTTACCGCCGTCGAGCACCATCAAGGCCGAGTCCACCGCTGTCAGGGTGCGGTAGGTGTCTTCGGAGAAGTCTTCGTGGCCCGGGGTGTCGAGCAGGTTGATCATGTGTTCGCGATAGGGGAACTGCATGACCGACGTGGTAATGGAAATACCCCGCTGCTTCTCCATCTCCATCCAGTCGGATGTCGCATGGCGATCGGATTTACGGGATTTCACCGTACCGGCCACTGCAATCGCCTTGCCCATCAACAGGAGCTTTTCGGTGATCGTGGTTTTACCGGCATCGGGGTGGGAAATAATGGCGAAAGTGCGGCGTTTCGCGACTTCGGCGGCCTGTTGGGTCATGGGAAATCGCCTGGCGGTGATTCAAAAAAGGGCCGCGATTATAGCCCAACTCGATGCAATAACCGAACCGTTGAGCACATTAAGGGTGGCCAAATGCTGCCGCAGATGGGAACCTTTTAAAGCACGGAGACGTCCATCCCCTGTTACGAACTTTCGTCAGGGGCTGAAAAATCAGCAAGTTAGCCTGACGAGGCTGCGCTCATGGCTCGCTTTCGCACCGCTTGGCCGGTGCTGGAAAACGGCTACTTTTCGCGAACGCTGACTCCGGCAGCCAGGAATGGCTTGCCACGCGGAGCAGCGCTCGCCGACTACAAAAAAAGGAGTCCGCCTGTGGCTATCCGCTATGGCAAAGGGCTGATGGGAGGTGCGGTGGTGATCGCGCTCCTGGCCCTGCTGGTCCACTGGATCGGCATCAACACGATCGAACACTACCGCGACGATTTGTTGTTTTACCTGCAAGCTCATCTGATTCTCGTCCTCGCTTCCATGCTGGCCGCCCTTGTCGTGGGCATTCCCGCCGGTATCTTCCTCAGCCGCCCGACCATGGTCGGCCGCGCCGAACGCTTCATGCAGATCTTCAATATCGGCAATACCGTGCCACCGCTGGCCGTGCTCGCGATTGCGCTGGGCATCCTCGGCATCGGCAGTGGTCCGGCAATCTTCGCGCTGTTCCTCGCCTCGCTGTTGCCGATTGTGCGCAACACCTATGAAGGCCTGAAAAATGTTCAGGGCTCGCTGAAAGAAGCCGCTGTCGGCATCGGCATGACGCCGCGCCAAGTGCTGTGGAAAGTCGAATTGCCCAACGCCGTGCCGATCATCGTCGGTGGCGTGCGTGTCGCACTGGCGATCAACGTCGGCACCGCGCCGCTGGCGTTCCTGATCGGCGCCAACAGCCTCGGCAGCCTGATCTTCCCCGGCATCGCCCTGAACAATCAGCCGCAACTGCTGCTCGGCGCCGCGTGCACCGCGCTGTTGGCGCTGTTGCTCGATGGCGTGGTCACCCTTGCCAGCCGCCTATGGCTGGAACGCGGTCTGCGCCCGTCTTAAGGCTTTGCGAAGGAATATTTATGAAACGACTTAGCTTGATCTTAGGCTGCGTCCTGCTGTTCGCAGGAATCGCGCAAGCCGCTGAAAAACCGGTCATCCGCCTCGGCGCCCGGGTCTTCACCGAGCAGACTCTGCTCGCGGAAATCACCGCGCAATACCTGCGCAGCAAAGGCTACGACGCGCAGATCACCGGTGGGCTGGGCAGCAACCTCGCCCGCAGCGCCCACGAAAGTGGCCAGCTGGACATGCTCTGGGAATACACCGGCGTGTCGCTGGTGGCCTACAACCATGTCACGGAAAAACTCGACAGCGCGCAGTCCTACGCCCGGGTGAAAGAACTCGACGCGAAAAAAGGCCTGGTCTGGCTGACCCCGTCGAAATTCAGCAACACCTATGCCCTCGCCCTGCCGAAAAAGGTCGCCGAGGAGTACCCGCAGATCGGCAACATCAGCCAGCTCAACGAAGTGCTGCGCGCCGAGGCCAAGACCAACCACCTGGTGGCGCTGGATACCGAGTTCGCAAACCGCTCCGACGGTCTCGACGGCATGGTCAAGCTCTACGACATGAACCTGACCCGCAAGAACATCCGCCAGATGGACGCCGGCCTGGTCTACACCGCGCTACGTAACGGTCAGGTGTTTGCCGGTCTGGTCTACACCACCGATGGCCGCCTCAATGCCTTCGGCCTGAAATTGCTGGAAGACGACAAGCATTACTTCCCCGACTACACCGCCGCTCCCGTGGTGCGTCAGGCCACGCTGGACGCCAACCCGAAACTGGCCGAACAACTCAAGCCGCTGGCCGAACTGTTCGACGACGAAACCATGCGCCAGCTCAACGCGCGGGTCGACGTCGACCACGAAAGCCCATCGTCCGTTGCCGCCGATTTCCTGCGCCAGCATCCACTGAATTAAGAGAGGAGAAGTCATGGAATTTCTGAACGCCTTTTCCCATCTCGACTGGCAGCAGGTGATGCACCTGACCTGGCAGCACATCACTCTGGTCGGCATCGCCGTGACCCTGGCGATCGTCATCGGCGTGCCGCTGGGCATCCTGATGACACGCTTTCCCACCCTCGCCGGCCCGCTGCAAGCCAGTGCCACGGTGCTGCTGACCGTGCCGTCGATCGCCCTGTTCGGTCTGCTGCTGCCGTTCTATTCCAAGTTCGGCCAGGGCCTGGGGCCGCTGCCGGCGATCACCGCCGTGTTCCTTTATTCGCTGCTGCCGATCATGCGCAACACCTACCTCGCCCTGACCGGCGTTGAACCGGGCATCCGCGAAGCCGCGCGCGGCATCGGCATGACCTTCGGCCAGCGCCTGCGCATGGTCGAACTGCCGATTGCGGTGCCAGTGATCCTCGCTGGCGTGCGCACCGCCGTGGTGATGAACATCGGCGTGATGACCATCGCCGCCACCATCGGCGCCGGCGGCCTCGGTGTGTTGATCCTCGCCTCCATCAGCCGCAGTGACATGTCGATGCTTATCGTCGGCGCGCTGCTGGTCAGTCTTCTGGCGATCTTCGCCGACCTGTTTCTCCAATGGCTGCAACGCTCGTTGACTCCAAAAGGACTCCTGAAATGATCGAACTTCAAAACCTCAGCAAAACTTTCCAAAGCAACGGCAAAGATGTCAAAGCCGTGGATTCGGTAAGCCTGACCGTCAATGAAGGCGAGATCTGCGTGTTCCTCGGGCCATCGGGTTGCGGCAAAAGCACCACGCTGAAAATGATCAACCGCCTGATCAAACCGACTTCGGGCAAGATCCTCATCAACGGTGAAGACACCACCGATCTCGAC
The DNA here is from genome assembly GCF_030687105.1 of Pseudomonas sp. FP1762. Lineage (NCBI taxonomy): Bacteria > Pseudomonadati > Pseudomonadota > Gammaproteobacteria > Pseudomonadales > Pseudomonadaceae > Pseudomonas > Pseudomonas sp. FP1762. Next base: position 916,832 of record NZ_CP117458.1, on the reverse strand, counting down.
GAGGTGACCCTGCGCCGCAACATCGGCTACGTGATCCAGCAGATCGGTCTGTTCCCGAACATGACCATCGAAGAAAACATCGTCGTCGTGCCGAAACTGCTCGGTTGGGACAAGCAGAAATGCCACGACCGCGCCCGCGAGCTGATGAGCATGATCAAGCTTGAGCCCAAGCAGTATCTGCATCGCTACCCGCGTGAATTGTCCGGTGGTCAGCAACAGCGTATCGGTGTGATCCGCGCCTTGGCCGCTGATGCGCCGCTGCTGTTGATGGACGAGCCGTTCGGCGCGGTCGACCCGATCAACCGCGAGATGATCCAGAACGAATTCTTCGAGATGCAACGCGCGCTGAACAAGACCGTGATCATGGTCAGCCACGACATCGACGAAGCGATCAAGCTGGGCGACAAGATCGCCATTTTCCGCGCCGGCAAACTGCTGCAGATCGACCACCCGGACACCCTGCTCGCGCATCCGGCGGATGATTTCGTCAGCAATTTCGTCGGTCAGGACAGCACGCTCAAACGCCTGCTGTTGGTGAAAGCCGAAGACGCGGCGGACAACGCGCCGTCGGTCAGCCCGGAAACGCCAGTGGCCGATGCGCTGGAATTGATGGACGAGCACGACCGTCGCTACGTGGTGGTCACCTGCGCCGAGAACAAGGCGCTGGGGTACGTGCGCCGTCGCGACCTGCATCGTCAGACCGGCACCTGCGCGCAGTTCCTGCGTGAGTTCAACGCCACCGCAGCGTACGACGAGCACCTGCGCATCCTGTTGTCGCGCATGTACGAGTTCAACCGCGCCTGGCTGCCGGTGATGGATGCCGAACGGGTATTCCTCGGTGAAGTGACGCAGGAGTCGATTGCGGCATACCTGAGTTCGGGACGTTCACGGGGGATGAAGACCAGTATCGTCTCGCCGGCTGAGACCGTGGTCGCGTAAACCATCTACGCGGTTGAAACCCGATCCCTGTGGGAGCGAGCCTGCTCGCGAAAGCGCAATATCAGTCGACGCTGATGGCGGCTGTGAAAATGCCTTCGCGAGCAGGCTCGCTCCCACAGGATCTACGTAATTTTGTTGATCTTCACTGGGTGACAAAGAATCTCAACAGCCTCTCCTGCAAGAGCGTCGTCAATTCAGCTTCTTCAAGGTTCAAATCCCCCTTCAAAAGACTCTCTCGCTGCCAACGTCGCCGATGTTGCCGCCATCACACTTACCAACGATCTAGCCGACAAAAGCCACGAACGTGCAGGTATTTTTAACACTCGAAAATTCGCCGGGAACATCTGCCCGTCATCTCGGTCGGGTAGAAGGAGTGATGAACGCGACGCACGTCAGAAGCGTGCAAAAACGCGACATTTTTAGTTGATCTCGCGCCCCTCACGCCCTAAAGTTCGCGCCGAACGTCCATGCTGGAAACGATCCATCCGGCTCAAGTACTGACGACGAGACAGCAAGGCCAAGGGATAGCTGCACATCTCTGGGCCTTTTTGCTTTCGGCGGCAATGCCTTGGGAAGTAGGCGAACCAAAGTGGGGATACGGAGGGCGTTCATGCACCCATTGTTTTTACGAGTTTGCCCATAGGAGCACCCAGCATGTCGATCCAGGTCGAAGACTATTTCGCGCGCGCTACATTCGACAAAATGAAGGCGTTCGCCGACAAACAGGAAACCCCGTTCGTGGTGATCGACACCGCGATGATCGCCCAGGCCTACGATGACCTGCGCGCCGGTTTCGAATTCGCCAAGGTCTACTACGCGGTCAAGGCCAACCCGGCCGTCGAGATCATCGACCTGCTCAAAGACAAGGGTTCGAGCTTCGACATCGCCTCGATCTACGAGCTGGACAAAGTCATGGATCGCGGCGTCAGCCCGGACCGTATCAGCTACGGCAACACCATCAAGAAATCCAAGGACATCCGCTACTTCTACGAGAAAGGCGTGCGTCTGTTCTCCACCGACTCCGAAGCCGACCTGCGCAACATCGCCAAGGCTGCACCGGGTTCGAAAGTCTATGTGCGCATCCTCACTGAAGGCTCGACCACTGCTGACTGGCCGCTGTCGCGCAAGTTCGGCTGCCAGACCGACATGGCCATGGACCTGCTGATCCTCGCTCGCGACCTCGGTCTGGTGCCGTACGGCATCTCGTTCCACGTCGGCTCGCAACAGCGCGACATCAGCGTCTGGGACGCGGCGATCGCCAAGGTCAAAGTAATCTTCGAGCGTCTGAAAGAAGAAGACGGCATTCACCTGAAGCTGATCAACATGGGCGGCGGCTTCCCGGCCAACTACATCACCCGCACCAACAGCCTGGAAACCTACGCCGAAGAGATTATTCGCTTCCTCAAGGAAGATTTCGGTGACGACCTGCCGGAAATCATCCTCGAGCCGGGCCGTTCGCTGATTGCCAACGCCGGTATTCTGGTCAGCGAAGTGGTGTTGGTTGCGCGCAAGTCGCGCACTGCTGTCGAGCGTTGGGTTTACACGGATGTGGGCAAGTTCTCCGGCCTGATCGAAACCATGGACGAAGCGATCAAGTTCCCGATCTGGACCGAGAAGAAAGGCGAGATGGAAGAAGTCGTCATCGCCGGCCCGACCTGCGACAGCGCCGACATCATGTATGAGAACTACAAGTATGGCCTGCCGCTGAACCTGGCGATTGGTGATCGTCTGTACTGGCTGTCGACCGGTGCGTACACCACCAGTTACAGCGCGGTCGAGTTCAATGGCTTCCCGCCGCTGAAGTCGTTTTACGTTTAAGAGGCAGCGGCAAGTTTCTAGCTGCTAGCTGCAAGTGAAAAGCCCATGACGTGTCATGGGCTTTTTTGTGTCTGTGCGTTCGACTTGAAGTTTTGCGGGGTACTTGAAACCGAGGCCCCTCACCCCAGCCCTCTCCCAAGGGAGAGGGAGCCGACCGAGGTGTAGCGCATCATGCACCGACCAGAAGGATCGAGTCGATTATGGATTCGGCAAAGCACTTTCAGGTCGGCGTACCTCTTAAACATCCCCCAATCAGTCCCCTCTCCCTCCGGGAGAGGGTTAGGGTGAGGGCTTGCGAATTCAGACGCGCTGCAATTCTGCATAGCGAAGCGAGAACCGAGCAGCCATCCCCTGGATTTTTGGATCTGTAGCACTTAACAGCGTTTCACTCGCCACCCGCAGAAAATTCAGATTGCCCCCGGCCAAGGCTTTCTCAAGCCAAACAACCGCTTCATCAACCCGCCCCTCAGCCGCCAACACCGCCGCATAACTGAACTGCCCACGAAAATCCCCTCCCTCAGCCGAACGCCGATACCAGTCACGCGCCGCCAGCGGATCCGCCGGACACACCTGCCCTTCCTCCAGATAGCGCCCCAGCAGGTTCATCGATTTCGCATGGCCCAACTCAGCTGCACGCCGGTACAACGCCAGCGCCTGCTGATGATCAACCGTCACCCCGCGCCCGGTGGCCAGTAGATTGGCCAGGTTGTACATCGCCCAGTCCAGCCCCGCCTCGGCAGCGATCCGATAATGCTGCGCCGCGACCGAGGCATCCGCCGCACAACCCCAACCATGCTCATGACAACGCCCGAGCATGTTGCGCGCCATCAGATGCCCGCGCCCGGCGGCGATACCGAACCAGCGCAATGCAAGCGGTTGATCCTGCGCGATGCCCTGACCGTCCAGCAGGATCTGCCCAAGCAGCGCCTGCGCTTCAACCTCTCCCTCGCCTGCCGCGAGCAAAATCGCCTGCGCAGCGCGGGCGGGACTTTCTTCAAGCATTACCGCCAACCCGGCGGCGTCGAGGACTTCCTCGCGGCGCAACTGGAAACTCATACCTCGACCCAGCGCCGCAGCAGGTTGTGATAAGTGCCAGTGAGGCGGATCAGCGAAGGGTGATCAGGCATGTCCTGCGTAAGCTGCTGAATCGCCCCGTCCATTTCGAACAGCAGCGCGCGCTGGCTGTCTTCGCGCACCAGGCTCTGCGTCCAGAAAAACGAGGCATAACGCGCACCACGTGTGACCGCATTGACCTTGTGCAAACTGGTGCCCGGATACAACACCATGTCGCCGGCCGGCAGCTTCACGCGCTGGGTGCCGTAGGTGTCCTGAATCTCCAGTTCGCCGCCGTCGTAATCTTCCGGCTCGCTGAAAAACAGCGTAGCCGACAAATCGGTGCGCACCCGCTCGATGCTGCCCTTGGGCTGGCGCACGGCGTTGTCGATGTGAAAATCGAAACTGCCGCCGGCCGTGTAGCAGTTCACTAGCGGTGGGAAGACTTTGTGCGGCAGTGCGGCAGACATGAACAGCGGATTCTTCCACAGCCGCTCGAGCATCGCCGCGCCGATTTCCTTGGCCAGCGGGTGGCCTTCGGGCAGTTGCAGATTGTGCTTGGCCTTGGCCGACTGGAAGCCGGCGGTGATCTTGCCGTCGGCCCAATCCGCTTGCTCCAGGGCCTGGCGGATGCGCTGCACTTCGTCTTTTGCGAACAGCCCGGGTATGTGCAACAGCATGGCGATGTCACCTGATGGCAAGAAGGCGGCAATGGTATTGATTCTTATTGACTGTGTAAAACCCCCGAGACGAACGAACAGGCAGAGACCGTAAGAGCAAATTGTAAAGAATGTAAATTCAATGCGAATAACAATGTTTCGCAATTGATACGAATACCTGTTTACCCTATATTCCGCCGCCTCAAATCCTTGGGGAGGGGAATAAAAATGGCACGTCAACACGCACAATTACCGGTCAGTTCACCACGTCTGCTCGCCTCGGCAATCGGTGTCGCAATCACCGCCGGCTCGGCTGGGCAGATGGTCTTCGCGGCGGAAAAAACCGAGAGCAAAACTTCCGGCAACGCCATTGCCCTGGATGCCACCGCCATCACTGGTGAAGCCCAGGACTCGACCTCCTATCAGGTCGAAAAAGCCTCCTCGCCCAAGTACACCGCACCGCTGGTCGACACGCCGCGCTCGGTCACCGTCATCCCGCAGCAAGTGCTCAAGGACACCGGCGCGCTGAATATGCAGGACGCCCTGCGTACCGTGCCGGGCATTACCTTCGGTGCCGGTGAAGGCGGCAACCCGCAGGGCGACCGTCCATTCATTCGCGGCTTCGATGCTCAGGGTGACACTTACCTGGACGGCGTGCGCGACACCGGTTCGCAGAGCCGCGAAATCTTCGCCGTGGAAAACATCGAAGTCAGCAAAGGCCCGAACTCGGCGATTGGCGGTCGCGGCGCCGCCGGCGGCAGCATCAACCTGGTGAGCAAGAAAGCGCACCTGGGCAACTCGTTCGACGGCGGCTTCACCTACGGCTCCGACCAGACCCAGCGCTACACCCTCGACGGCAACTATCAGTTCAGCGACAGCGCTGCCGGCCGTCTCAACCTGATGAGCCACGAGAGCAACGTCGCCGGTCGCGACAAGGTCGATTACGACCGTTGGGGCATCGCGCCGTCGCTGGCCTTCGGCCTGGGCACCGATACCCGTGTAAACCTCGACTACTACCATCTGGAAAGCAACGACACCCCGGACTCGGGCATCCCGTACACCATCCCAACCGGTGGTTCGGCCGCACGCACCAAGTCCAACCCGGACAAGCCATACGCCGGGGGCGATCACGACAACTTCTATGGTCTGGATCGTGACTTCCGCAAGGGCCGCACCGACACCGCGACCTTCGCCATCGAGCACGACCTCAATGATGCGCTGACCATCAAGAACACCCTGCGCCACGGCAGCAGCATGCAGGATTACATCCTCACCCAGCCGGATGACAGCAAGGGCAACGTCAACAACGGCAGCGTCTGGCGTCGGGCCAACACGCGGGTGAGCAACACCGAAACCACCACCAACCAGACCGACCTGTTCGGCACCTTCTACGTGGCCGGTTTCAAGAACAGCTTCTCCACCGGTGTTGAATACACCCGTGAGCAGAGCGAGAAATCCTCGTACAACGTCAACACCGACACCACGCCGCGTACGACCAATGTGCCTTCCAGCAGCAACTGCACACCGGCGATGATTGGCGCTTCGAGCGGTTACAACTGCACCTCGCTGTCGAACCCGAACCCGAACGATCCGTGGAACGGCGCGATCTCGCGTAACTACGCCGGTACCGACACCCAGGCCGACACCTACGCGCTCTACGTGTTCGACACGCTGGAGTTGTCCGAGCAATGGCTGGTGAACATGGGCCTGCGCTACGACCACTTCGACACCGACTACAAGACCTACAACGCCGCAGGCACCACCACCTCCAAGGGTGATGACACCAGCGAATTCGTCACCGGCCAGTTCGGCGTGGTCTACAAGCCGGCGGAAAACGGCAGCATCTATGCCTCTTATGCGACCTCGGCGACACCGCCGGGGAACACCTTGGGCGAAGGTCAGGAAGGCAACCCGCTGGGCGGCACACCGGATCGCAGCGGCAACCTGCTGAGCAGCGACATGGAGCCGGAAACCACCAAGAACTACGAGATCGGCACCAAGTGGGATCTGCTCAATGATCGCCTGTCGCTGACCGCCGACATCTTCCGCACCGAGAAGGAAAACGCTCGCGTGCAAGTCGATACCAGCTCCTACGAGAACGCCGGCAAGACCCGCGTGCAAGGCTTCGAACTGTCGGCCAGCGGCAAGATCACCGACAAGTGGCAGGTGTTCGCCGGTTACGCCTTCATGGACAGCGAACAGGTTGGCGGTGGTCCGTTGGGTCGCGCCAACGACGGCAACGATCTGCCGAACACGCCGAAAAACAGCGCCAGCCTGTGGACCACGTATCAGGTCACGCCAAAGCTGACGATCGGTGGTGGCGCGTTCTACGTCGACGACGTCTACGGCAGTGTCGCCAACACGACGATGGTCGATTCGTACGTGCGTTACGACGCGATGGCGGCCTACAAGCTGACCAAGAACGTCGACCTGCAACTCAACGTGCAGAACCTGACCGACGAAACCTATTACGACAAAGCCTTCTCGACCCACTTCGCCAATCAGGCGGCGGGACGCACGGCGCTGTTGAGCACCAATTTCCACTTCTGACCAATGGGAATACCTGTGGGAGCGAGCCTGCTCGCGAAGGCAATCTTTCAGCAACATCGATGCTGACTGACACACCGCTTTCGCGAGCAGGCTCGCTCCCACAGGGAATGTGCCGCGAGGCTCGGCCCCGTTCATTCAGTTGAACGGGGCTTTTGTGTGTTACGCAAAACGCTTCTTGATAACCCACGGCATAATGCGCGCCGTGATGACAATTTCCGAACGGACGGCGAGTGACGTGTTGAAGAAAACCCTGTTCCAGTTGCACTGGTTTTTTGGCATCACCGCAGGGCTGGTGCTGGCCCTGATGGGCATCACCGGCGCGGCCTATTCGTTTCAGGACGAGATCCTGCGCGCGCTCAATCCGTCCGTTCTGCAGGTGGAAAAACAGGTAGCCGGCGTGCTGCCGCCAGTGGAACTGGTGGAGCGCATCGAAGCCGCCTCCGGCAAGAAAGTCGCGATGCTCTGGGTCGAGACCGACAGCGGTCACGCCGCACGCGTTTACTTCACCCCACCCAAAGGCGAACGGCGTGGCGAGATGCGCTACTTCGATCCGTACACCGCCGAGTTCAAGGGCGACGCCACCGGTCAGGATTTCTTCGGCCTGATGCTGCAACTGCACCGCTTCCTCGCCATGGGCGACACCGGGCGCAACATCACCGGCGCCTGCACCTTGATGCTGTTGTTCTTCTGTCTCTCTGGCCTGTATTTGCGTTGGCCACGCCAGTGGAACAGCTGGCGCGTGTGGTTGACCCTGGACTGGAAAAAGAAGGGCCGCGCGTTCAATTGGGATCTGCACTCGGTGGCCGGCACCTGGTGCCTTTTGGTCTATCTGCTGCTGGCGTTGACCGGGTTGTCATGGTCGTACGAGTGGTACAACAAGGGCCTGACCCGACTGCTTTCCGACGCGCCGCAAAACGAACGCATACGCGGCGGTCGCGGCCCGGCGCCGGAAGGTCCGGCACCGACCGCCGACTACGCAGCGATGTGGAGCAGCATCTACAGCGCTGCCGGCCCGGGTCTGGCCGCGTACAACATTCGCATGCCGGCGGTGGCCGGCCAGCCGGCGACGGTGTTCTACCTGCTCGACAGCTCGCCCCATGACCGCGCGCTGAACCAGATCACCCTCGACCCGGCCACCGGCGTGGTCAAACGCGTCGACCGCTATGCCGACAAAAGCTTCAAGGCCCAATTGCTGACCAGCATTTATGCGCTGCACGTGGGCAGCTATTTCGGCCTTGTCGGGCGCATCATCGTGACGATCGCAGCAGTGTGCATGCCGCTGTTTTTCATCACTGGCTGGCTGCTGTATCTGGACCGTCGGCGCAAGAAAAAGCAGATCAAGGATGCCCGCCAAGGCCTCGCGCAACCGTCCGCCGAGGCTTCGGCCTGGCTGATCGGTTTCGCCAGTCAAAGTGGTTTCGCCGAACAATTGGCGTGGCAGACCGCCGGGCAATTGCAGGCCGCCGGGCTGCCGGTCAACGTGCAGCCGCTGGCCAATCTGAGCGAACAGGATCTGCGTGAGTCGAACAACGCATTGTTCGTGGTCAGCACCTTCGGCGACGGCGAAGCACCGGACAGCGCCCGTGGTTTCGAGCGCAAAGTGCTGGCCAAGGCCTCGACACTCGACAGCCTCAACTACGCCGTGCTCGGCCTCGGCGATCGGCAGTACGCGCACTTCTGTGGCTTCGCCAAACGCTTGCATCAATGGCTCGGCGAGCACGGCGGCAAGACGCTGTTCGCCCCGGTGGAGGTCGACAGCGCCGATCCCTACGCGCTGCGTCACTGGCAAACGCAACTCGGCCAGCTCACCGGACAGGCGCCGAGCGAAACCTGGCAAGCACCCAGCTACGACAACTGGACGCTGGTCCGTCGCGAACTGATGAACCCCGACAGCAGCGGCGCGCCGGTCTATCTGCTCGGCCTCAAAGCCCCGGACACCCGCAGCTGGCTGGCCGGTGACCTGGTCGAAGTGCTGCCACGCAATTGCCCGTGGGCGATCGAGCATTTCCTCGACGGCCTCGGCATCCGTGGCGAAACACCGGTGAAGGTCAACGGCATCGACGAACCACTGGAAGTGGCCCTCGCCTCACGCCAACTGCCCGAACACCGCGCGCATCTGGTCGGCTTGCATGCGCAGTCGCTGGTCGACGCGATGGTGCCACTGGCGATGCGCGAATACTCGATCGCCTCGATTGCCGCTGACGGTTTGCTGGAGCTGATCGTGCGTCAGGAACAGCACAACGACGGCAGCCTCGGCATCGGCTCCGGCTGGCTCACCGAGCATGCGCCTGTGGGCGGCAGCATCAGCCTGCGCGTGCGGCGCAACAGTGGTTTCCACCTGCCGAACGAACCCGTGCCGATGATCCTGCTGGGCAACGGCACAGGTCTCGCCGGCCTGCGCAGCCTGCTCAAGGCACGCATTGCCGATGGTCAGCAACGGCAGTGGCTGCTGTTCGGCGAGCGCAACCGCGAGCACGACTTTCTCTGCCGCGCCGAGCTCGAGGAGTGGTTGGTCAATGGTGATCTGGCGCGGCTGGATCTGGCGTTTTCGCGGGATCAGGCTGAGAAGGTTTATGTGCAGGATCGCTTGCGTGAGTCGGCGGATGAACTGAAGAAGTGGTTGGCTGATGGTGCCGTCATTTATATCTGCGGCAGCCTTCAAGGGATGGCCTCAGGCGTAGACCAGGCGCTCAACGATATCCTCGGCAGCGCCGAAGTCGAACGCCTGATCGAACAGGGCCGCTATCGCCGGGATGTTTACTAACGCCTGCGAAAACCCCCTCACCCTAGCCCTCTCCCAATGGGAGAGGGGACCGATTGGGGGATGCTCGAGATCGACGCCGACCTGAGCGTTCTTCACTGAATCCATAGCCATAATCACCTCGGTCGGCTCCCTCTCCCTCTGGGAGAGGGCTGGGCGGGCGGCGTTCCGATGAGGGAAATGGGCTACTGTTAAATCTCCACTCAACTTCACAAGGACCGTGAAGCCATGCCAAGCCGCCCTACCCTCGCCCAATTCGCCCGCCACTTGCGCACCAACCAGACAGATTGCGAACACCTGCTCTGGCAGCGCCTGCGTTCCCGGCAGATAGCCAACCTGAAATTTCGCCGACAGTTTCCATGTCCGCCGTTTGTGCTGGATTTCTATTGTGTGGAGTTGAGATTGGCGATTGAGCTGGATGGTGGCCAGCATTATGAGACGGCCGGGGTGGTTCACGATCGGCGCCGGTCGAACTTCCTGTCTCAACAAGGCATCGACGTCGTGCGATTCAGCAATCTTGAGGTGCTTCAGCAGATGGATGACGTGTTGGAGCAGATCATCAGAATTGCGGCAGAGCGGAAAATGCCCTCACCCTAGCCCTCTCCCAGAGGGAGAGGGGACTGATTGGGGGATGCTCGAGATCGACGCCGACCTGAGCGTTCTTCACTGAATCCAAAGCCATAATCACCTCGGTCTTCCAGGTCGATGCTTAACGCGAGACACCTCGGTCGGCCCTCTCCCTCCCAGAGGGCGAGGTGACTGATTGGGTGATGCTTGAAATCGACGCCGACCTGAGCGTTCTTCACTGAATCCAAAGCCACAATCACCTCGGTCTTCCAGGTCGATGCATGACGCAAGACACCTCAGTCGGCCCTCTCCCTCCCAGAGGGCGAGGTGACTGATTGGGTGATGCTTGAAATCGACGCCGACCTGAGCGTTCTTCACTGAATCCAAAGCCACAATCACCTCGGTCTTCCAGGTCGATGCATGACGCAAGACACTTCGGTCGGCTCCCTCTCCCTCCGGGAGAGGGCTGGGGTGAGGGGCTTTTGATCCAGCGTGATTAAACAGGCTGCAACTTCTGCTCAAACACTGCTACACCATCCAGATCCCGCAACACCACGCTCATCTCGCCGCTCTGCCCTTCGATATTCACCTCACCAAAAAACTGAAACCCGGCAAACGGCGAAGTGTTCTGTGCGGGCGGTGCTTTCTCGAACACCACCTCTGGGCCAAACGTCTTGTCCAACGGATTCGGCCCGAAACTGCCGGCGTTCAACGGTCCGGCAACAAATTCCCAGAACGGTTCGAAATCCTGAAACGCCGCGCGGTCCGGATGATAGTGATGCGCCGCGCAGTAGTGCACGTCCGCCGTCAGAAACACGAAATTGCGCACCTGCTGCGCACGTAAAAATCCGAGCAGCTCGGCGATTTCCAGCTCTCGCCCCTGCGCCGGGCCGGGGTCGCCGTTGGCCACGGCTTCCCAACGCGCAACGCCCGCACTGACCTCGCCGTCCGGCACGCCAAGGCCGATGGGCATGTCGGCGGCGATGACTTTCCACTGCGCCGTCGATGCCTGCAACTCACGCTTGAGCCAGTCCAGCTGCTCGCGGCCGAGAAACGGTTTTGCCGCGCCCAGGTTGGCATCGTTGGCCTCGCGATAGCTGCGCATATCCAGCACGAATACGTCGAGCATCGGCCCGTAGCTGAGCTTGCGATAAATCCGCCCGCCGCCGTCCGCCGCTTGCAAACGCATCGGCGCATATTCCAGCCACGCCTGCCGCGCGCGGCCGACCAGCTTGTGGATATCTTTCTCCTGATAGCGTTCATCCAGCTGCTTGCCCGGCGACCAGTTGTTGACCACTTCGTGGTCGTCCCACTGCCAGATCTGCGGCACCTCGGCGTTGAAGCGGCGGATGTTTTCGTCCATCAGGTTGTAGCGATAGTTGCCGCGATAATCGTCGAGGGTCTGCGCGACTTTGCTTTTGGCTTCAGTGGTGACATTGCGCCAGATGCGCCCGCTTTCTGTGGTCAGTTGCGCGGGCACCGGGCCGTCGGCGTAGATGGTGTCGCCGCTGTGGATAAAGAAGTCCGGCAGACGCAGGCGCATGGCTTCGTAAATGCGCATGCCGCCGATGTCCGGGTTGATCCCGAAGCCTTGGCCGACGGTGTCACCGCTCCAGACAAAACGGATGTCGCGCCTGGCCGTCGGCACGCTGCGCAGATGGCCGAACCACGGTTCGCTGGCGACGCCGCTCTGGGCATCTTCGAAGTGCACGCGATAGAAAATCGCCTGGTTGGCCGGCAGGCCGGTGAGTTCGACGCGGGCGGTGAAATCGCTGCGCGCATCGGCCAGTGGCGAGACGAATTTGCGCGGGTTGCCGAACAGGCTGCCGGTGTCCCACTCGACCACCATGCGCGCCGGCCGATCGCTGCGGCTCCAGATCATCGCGCGGTCGCCGAGCAGGTCGCCGGACTGCACGCCGTCGGTGAGCTGCGGACGATCCTTGACCGAGGCAATCACCGCCGGCGCCAGCCCCGGCAGCAACAGCCCGGCGCCGACCGCTTGCATGACGCGACGCCGACCGAGATTGAAATCGCTCATGGTGTTCTCCCTGCAAAAGGGAAAACTTAAGCACGGGTGTATGAATCCGCTATGACAATGCAGACTCCTGTGGGAGCGAGCCTGCTCGCGAAGGCGTCCTGCCAGCTACCACATCTTCAGCTGACACTCCGCTTTCGCGAGCAGGCTCGCTCCCACAGGGTTTGGCGGGTATCAGGCGTTGACGGGTTCGACTGCCAACTCGACAGCCTCAGGCCGTTTGAGCAGCGCATACACCACCGCCGTGACCAGGCTCCCCGCAACAATCGCCAGCAGATACAGCAGCGCATGGTTGATCGCATTGGGGATCGCCAGCACGAACAAGCCACCGTGCGGCGCCATCAGTTTGCAGCCGAAGTACATCGACAAGGCACCGGTCAGCGCGCCGCCAGCGATGCTCGCTGGAATCACCCGCAGCGGATCTTTCGCGGCAAACGGAATCGCCCCTTCCGAGATAAAGCACAGGCCCAGCACGAACGCTGCTTTGCCGGCCTCGCGCTCGGTCTGCGTGAACTTGCGCCGGGCAATGAACGTGGCGATGCCCAGACCGATCGGCGGCACCATGCCGGCGGCCATGGTCGCGGCCATCGGTGCGTAACTCTGCGAGGCCAGCAGCCCCACCGAAAACGCATAGGCAGCCTTGTTGATCGGCCCACCGAGGTCGACGCACATCATGCCGCCGAGCAACACGCCGAGCAGAATCGCGTTGGTGGTGCCCATGCTGTCGAGGAACTGCGTAAGCGCGGCGAGCATGCCGGCGACCGGTTTGCCGACCACGTAAATCATCACCAGGCCGGTCACCAGACTGGCCAGCAACGGAATGATCAGAATCGGCTTCAACGCTTCCAGGCTCTGCGGCAATTTCACATAGCGGGCGATGGCTTTGGCGGCATAACCGGCGATGAAACCGGCAATGATCCCGCCGATGAATCCGGCGCCCAGAGTGCCTGCGAGCAAGCCGCCGATCATCCCCGGCGCCAGGCCCGGACGGTCGGCGATCGAGTAGGCGATGTACCCGGCGAGCAGCGGCACCATCAGCTTGAACGCGGTTTCGCCGCCGATCTGCATCAGCGCCGCCGCCAGCGTGCCTTCTTCCTTGTAAGCGGTGATGCCGAACACGAACGACAATGCGATCAGCAAACCACCCGCCACCACCATTGGCAGCATGTGCGACACACCCGTGAGCAGGTGCTTGTAGACGCCGGTTTTCTCGGACTTGGCCGGGGCCTTGCCGTCGCTTGCCGCACTTTCGACAGCGCCTTCGGCCAAGGCTTTTTTCAAAGTCGCTTCAGACTGCTTCAGCGCAACGCCCGTGCCGCAGCGATAGATCTTTTTGCCGGCGAAACGCTCGGTGGCGACGTCGATATCCGCCGCCAGCAACACCACGTCAGCCTCGGCGATGGCCGTTGCGCTGAGCGGGGTTTTCGCGCCGACCGAGCCTTGGGTTTCGACCTGCAATTCATAGCCCAGACGCTTGGCGGTCTGCTGCAACGCTTCGGCGGCCATGAAGGTGTGGGCGACGCCGGTCGGGCAGGCCGTGATGGCGACGATGCGCGGCGCACGTGGCGCATCAATGGCCGGTTCGACTGCGCTGGCCACGTAGACTTCGGCTTCTTCAGCACCGCGACGCAGTACCGCTTCGACATCCTGCAGCGCCTGCGCCGGAGCGATCTGGAACACGCGCTTGCCGACGAAGCGACTCATGTCCACCGCGCCAGTGGTGACCAGCAAGACCCACTCGGCGGCTTCGATGGTCGCCGCCGACAACTCGCGTTCCGGGTGTGCCGGATCGACCACTTCAACGCTGGTGCTCCAGCCCTGGCGCTGCGCCGCTGCATCGAGCAGGCGCGCGCACAGCACACTGGTGACCATGCCGTTCGGGCAAGCCGTAACAATGGCTAACTTCATCACAAACCCTCTTATTGTTCTGTCAGGGGACGCACGCGCACGCCCTGTTCGAGCTGCGCCAGTTGCGCAGCGTCGTTGATGCCAAAACCGATCTGGGTCACCGCCATTGCCGCAATCGCGGTGGCGGTGCGCAGGGTTTGCTCGGGGGTGTCGGCGCTAAGCAGACCGTGGAGCATGCCTGCCAGCAAGGAGTCGCCGGCACCAACCGTGCTGGCCACGCTGACCTTCGGCGGCGAGGCATGCAGGGCCGAGCCGACACTGAACCAGTTGACCCCGTCGGCGCCGTGGGAGATCACCACGTGCTCGATGCCTTGCGCATGCAAACGTGCGGCGGCTTGTGCTTCGGCGATCGGCGACACCACTTCGCAGCCGAGGGCGTGGGCCAATTCTTCGGTGTTCGGTTTGATCAGCCAGGGGCTGGCCTGCAACGCGGCGCGCAAAGCCTCACCGCTGGAATCAAGGGCGACTTTCAAGCCGAGCGCGTTCAGCCGTTCAATCAGCTCGCGCAACCATTGCGCAGTGACGCCACGCGGCAGACTGCCGGCGACCACCACCGCATCGTGCCCCGGTGCGATCTGCAGCAAGCGATCAAGCAAAGCTTGCTGCGCCATTGCATCGACCATTGGCCCCGGACCGTTGATGTCGGTGATGCGTCCGTCCTGTTCGGCGACCTTGATGTTGCTGCGCGTCTCGCCCGGCACGCGGATGAACGCGTCGACAAAACCACGCTTGGCGAACAGGGTTTCGAACGCTTGCAGATTGTCTTCGCCGAGAAAACCGCTGACGGTGACCTGATGGCCGAGATCCGCCAGCACCTGGGCGACGTTGACGCCTTTGCCCGCAGCGTGGGTGTGCATCTCCTCGCTGCGATTGACCTGACCGGCATCCAGCCGCGACAGCTCGACGGTGAGGTCGAGTGCCGGGTTGAGTGTCAGGGTGAGAATCTTGGCCATTACAGGGCCTCCACTAATGCGCGCACTTCATTCGCGCTGCCCACGGCCAGGGCCTGTTGAGCGAGGGTTTGCGCCTGGGGCAGGCTGAGTTCACGGATGCGCGCCTTGACTTCGGCAATGCTGCGCCCGGACACGCTGAGCTCGTCGACACCGAGGCCAACCAGCACCGGCACCGCCAGCGGATCCGCCGCCAGCTCGCCGCAGACACCCACCCATTTGCCATGGGCATGGGCGGCACGCACGGTGATGTCGATCAGTTGCAGGACCGCCGGGTGCAGGCCGTCCGCTTGTGCAGACAGCGTCGGATGACCACGGTCGATGGCCAGGGTGTATTGGGTCAGGTCGTTGGTGCCGACGCTGAAGAAATCCACTTCCTTGGCCAGCACTGGCGCAAGCAACGCGGCGGACGGCACCTCGATCATGATCCCCAGTTGCAGGTCGGCGACTGGAATTTCCAAACGCAAGCGTTCGGTCATGTCGCGGGCCTGGCGCCACTCTTCGACGCTGCCGACCATCGGGAACATGATCCGCAGCGGACGGTTGTCGGCCGAACGCAGCAAGGCGCGCAGTTGCGCTTCCATGATCTGCGGCCGCTGCAGGGTCAGGCGAATGCCGCGCACGCCGAGGAACGGATTTTCTTCCTTGGCGATCGGCCAATACGGCAGCGGTTTGTCGCCGCCGACGTCGAGCGTGCGCACCACCAGCGGCCGTCCGGCCAGACCATCGAGGACGCGACGGTATTCGGCTTCCTGGGTCGCCTCATCCGGCGCCTGCGGGTGGGCCATGAAAATCAGTTCGGTGCGCAGCAGGCCAATGCCTTCGGCGCCCTGCTCCACCGCGCTGGTCACCCCAGCGCTTTCGCCGATGTTGGCGAACACTTCGACGGCGTGGCCGTCGGTGGTGTGTGCCGGTTGATGGCGTTGTTCGGCGGCGATCTTCAGGCGTTGCTCGCGGGTGTCGCGCTCTTCAGCGGCACGTTTGAGGGTCGCGGCATCGGCGTCGACATGCAGACGGCCACGCTGACCGTCGAGCAATAGCGGCGTGCCCGGCTCGAGCAACAGCACCGCTGCACCCGCGCCGACCAGTGCTGGAATACCGAGCGCGCGGGCGACGATGGCGCTGTGCGCGGTAGCACCGCCGCGCGCGGTGAGAATCCCCGCAACCCGCGCAGGATCCAGACGCGCGACATCGGACGGGCCGACTTCGTCCATCACCAGAATGTACGGTTGCTCAGGTTCGTTCGCGGTCTGCACGCCACATAGCTGCGCCAGCACGCGACGGCCGATGTCGCGCAGATCGGCGGCACGCTCGGCGAGCAAAGCGTCCTGCAGCGATTCCTGCTGTTTGGCGGCGGCTTCGATCACCGCCATCCAGGCCGCTTCGGCGCTTTCGCCTTGCTTGAGGCGGGTGTCGACTTCGTCGGTCAGATCCGGGTCGTCGAGCATTTCCTGGTGAGTGATGAAAATCTCGCGGATGGCTTTGGCTTTGCTGCGCTCGATCAGGCCCTGAATGTCGCGGCGCACGTCGCTCAGGGCTTGCTTGAGGCGCTCGCGCTCGATGGCCGCCGACTCGCCGCGCAACGGGTAATCGATGGCTTGCAGCACCTGAATGTGCGCAGGGCCGATGGCGATGCCCGGTGCGGCAGGAATCGCCTGCAACAGGCTGCCGGAGGCCGGCGCGATCAGCACTTCGGCGATGTCGGCGATCACTTCGCGCTGCTGACTCACGGCCGGCAGCGGCTCGACTTCCTCACCGAGGCCTTCTTCAATCGCCGCGAGCAAGGCCGGCAAGGCATCGCTGGCGATGCTCGGTTCGGCAATCAGCTCCAGCACCTGACCGCGGCGGGCGCCGAGGCTGAGCAGTTTGCTCAGGCTTTTCACCGACACGGCGCTGTCCTGGCTGTCGACGATGCGCACGCGAATTTCGCCGTCAAAACTCTTCGCCAATTGCGCAAGAATCTTCGCTGGTCGTGCGTGCAGACCGTGGGCATTGGCCAGGGCAATACGTGCACTCGGCCAGTCGGCCGGCAGTTCACCGCCGAGCACTTCAAGGACTTTGCGGCTGCTGGTGGCGCGGCCCAGTTCGTGGCCGCGACCTTCGATCAGCAACGCGCACAAACGCTCGAGCAGCGCCTGATGCGCTTCGCCCAGACTCGCCAGGCAGAACAGTCCGCTGAGCGGCTGGCCGAGGTAGCGCATCGGTTTGTCCGGGGTGACGAACGCCAGTCCCGGACGCTTCACGGTCTGCTCGCTGTGCAGCCACCACAGGCCGTCGCCCAGTGGCAGCGCTTCAACCTGCTGCAACACGCCGGCAAAGCCGTTGCTCACACAATCGGCCTGACGCAGCAGACGGGCGCCGCGCCAGACCAGTTCTTCGAAATCGTCGGCCGACACGCCGAGGCCGATCATCTGCGCATCGAGCGCCAGTTCCTGCGGCGCGCCTTGCAGCAGCTTCAGCAGCGCTTCGGGCGAGCTGGCGCGACGCAGGGCCTGGCCCAGATCGGTCTCGCCGAGGGCGCGGGTCAGCAGTTGCAGCAGGCGCAGGTGTTCATCGGATTTCGCCGCGATGCCAATCGCCAGATAAACGGTCTGGCCATCGCCCCAATCGACGCCGTCGGGAAACTGCATCAGGCGCACGCCGGTGGCGAATACCTGATCGCGGGTTTCCGGCGTACCGTGGGGAATGGCGATGCCTTGACCGAGAAAGGTCGAGCCCTGGGCTTCCCGGGCCTGCAGGCCGGCGAGGTAGCCGTCGGCAACCAGACCATCGGCGACCAGATGACTGGCCAGCAATTGCAGGGCAGCGGGTTTATCCACGGCCGACTGGCCCATGGATATCTGCTCTATAGTGAGCTCGAGCATGCGATCTCCTTTTTGGCGCAGTTCAACGCCAGGTATTGTTTTGAATGGTTCACAGCTTAGGCGCTCTGCCGCGCTTTTCAGCGGCAGTTTTGGCGGTTTCACGGCAGGACCGGCCAAAGGCGTCTAAAACGTAGAAAATACGCTTGCTGAAACGTTTAATCTAGATTGATCGGCACGTTACTCGATAATGTCTCATCCTTGAAGTCCAACTGGTCGGATCTGCCCAGGCAATAAGTCGACTGCCCTTATCGGGTAGGATTGGCGAAAATGTCGCGGCATGCTCGAAAAAACAAGGAAATACCGGGTTGAAACTCAGTGATATCGCGCGGTTGGCCGGCGTCTCCGTCACCACCGCCAGCTACGTCATCAACGGCAAGGCCGAACAGCAACGCATCAGCAACGCGACCGTCGAGCGCGTGCGCGCGGTGGTCGATCTGCACGGCTTCACGCCCAATCCGCAAGCGGCTGGCCTGCGCAGTCGGCACACGCGCACCTTGGGCTTTATCCTGCCGGATCTGGAAAACCCCAGTTACGCGCGGATCGCCAAGTTGCTCGAACAAGGCGCGCGGGCTCGCGGTTATCAATTGCTGATCGCCAGCTCCGACGATGCGCCGGACAGCGAGCGCCAGTTGCTGCAACTGTTCCGCGCGCGCCGTTGCGATGCGCTGATCGTTGCCAGTTGCCTGCCGGCCGGTGATGACAGCTATCGCCAGTTGCAGGCCAAGGGTCTGCCGATCATCGCCATCGACCGGGTCATGGAACCGGAGCATTTCTGCTCGGTGATCAGCGACGACCGCAAGGCCAGCCTGCATCTGACCCAGAGCCTGCTCGATCCGCAGCCAAAGCAGATCGTGCTGCTCGGCGCACGCCCGGAGCTGAGCATCAGCCAGGAGCGTGCCGCCGGTTTCTGCGCAGCGCTCAAAGACTTCAAAGGTGAGGTGCTGGTCGAGCACGCCGAGTCGTTCAGCCGTGAGTGCGGCAAGCAATTGATGGAAGAACTCCTGCAGCGTCTAGGGCATTTGCCTGACGCGCTGGTGACCACTTCCTACGTGCTGCTGCAGGGCGTGTTCGATGCGCTGTATGATTTCCCGCTGAAATCGCGGCCGCTGCGCTTGGGCACGTTCGGCGACACGCAGTTGCTGGATTTCCTGCCGTTGCCGGTCAACGCCATGTCCCAGCAACACCAGTTGATCGCCGACAAGGCCCTGGAACTGGCCCTGGCCGCCGTCGAGCAGGACGACTACCAACCGGGCGTGCAAGCCATTGCGCGGACCTTCAAGCAGCGTATTCATCGGGACTGAAGCGTGGAGCTGATCGACAGCCACACCCACCTCGACTTCCCCGACTTCGAAGCCGATCGCGCAGAGTTGCTGGCCGAAAGCCGCGCCCTCGGCGTGCGGCGCATCGTCGTGCTGGGGGTGCATCAGGGCAACTGGCAACGGGTGTGGGACCTGGTGCAGAGCGATGCCGACCTGTACGCCGCGTTCGGTCTGCATCCGGTGTTCCTCGATCAGCATCGCTCCGAGGATTTGCTCGCACTGGGTGACTGGCTGACACGCCTGCGCGGGCATCGGCAGTTGTGTGCGGTGGGCGAGATAGGCCTGGATTACTTCATCGAAAACCTCGATCGCGAGCGGCAACAGTCGTTGTTCGAAGCGCAGCTGCAACTGGCGGCGGACTTCGAGCTGCCGGCGCTGATCCACGTACGCCGCAGCCACGCGGCGGTGATCGCCACGCTCAAGCGCTTCAAGCTCAAACGCGCCGGCATCATCCACGCCTTCGCCGGCAGCCGTGAGGAAGCGCGGGAATACCTCAAGCTCGGGTTCAAACTGGGTCTCGGCGGTGCTCCGACCTGGCCGCAGGCGTTGCGCATGCATCGGGTCCTGCCTGAACTGCCGCTGCAATCGGTGGTGCTGGAAACCGACTCACCGGACATGGCCCCCGCCATGTTCCCCGGCCAGCGCAACAGCCCGGCGCATCTGCCGGCGATTTGCGCGGCGCTGGCCGAGCTGATGAATATCACGCCTGAACAACTCGCCGCTGCCAGCACCGCCAACTGCTGCGAAGTCTTCGGCTGGTAACACGTACCCGGGCACTCGTCAGCTCCTACAGAGGGATGATGTGGGATTCAGACGCGAAACGCGCTGATCAGTTGTTTGAGTTCAACCACCTGCGCCGACAGCGCGCGGCTGGCATCTTCGGTCTGGTGCGCGCCTTGCGCCGTGCGTTCGCCGGCACGGTTGATCTCGACGATATTCTGGTCGATGTCGTGGGCCACGGCGGTCTGCTGTTCGACGGCGGCGGCGATCTGCTGGTTCTGATCGACGATCATGCCCACCGCGCCAAGGATGTTTTCCAGCGCCTGCTGGACCTTCTCCGATTGGCCCACCGTGCCGTTGGCCATCTGATGGCTGACGCCCATGGCCTTCACCGCCGCGCCGACGCCACCGTGCAGCTTGGCGATCATCTGCTCGATTTCTTCGGTCGATTGTTGGGTGCGTTTGGCCAAGGTGCGTACTTCGTCGGCGACCACGGCAAAACCGCGCCCCTGCTCGCCGGCTCGCGCGGCTTCGATCGCCGCATTGAGCGCCAGCAGGTTGGTCTGTTCTGCGATGCTCTTGATCACCTCAAGCACACGGCTGATCGACTGGCTGTCGCTGGCCAGTTGATTGATCACCAGCACCGACTGATCGATTTCGCTGGCCAGCGCGGCAATGCTGCCCTGCTGCGATTCCACCAGACCACGACCGCTGAGGGTTTCGTCGTTGACGCTGTGGGCGCTGCTCACCGCGGCCGCAGCACTGCGAGCGACTTCCATTGAGGTCGCCGACATCTGGTTCATCGCCGTCGCCACTTGTTCGATCTGCGAGCGCTGCCCGGCCACGGCCTGATTGCTCTGCGCCGACACGCTCTCCACCTGCCCGGCCTGGCGCTCGACCTCACCCACGGTGTGGCCCACGCGTTCGATCAAGTCGTGAATCTTCTTCACCGTACCGTTGAACACCTCGCCCAACTCGCCCAGTTCATCACGGCTGCTGGCCTTGAAGTTGACGGTCATGTCACCGGCCGCGACCTTGTCCATCATCGCGCCCAGGCTTTTCAGGGTGGTCCGGGTCGAGGCGTAGAAACCGCCATAAAGATAGAAAATCAGCACGAACACCACCGACAACGCCGAGGCTTGCAGAATCATGTGCGTGCGGTTCTGCGCCAGACGCTGCTGCAACTGGCTGTCGAGGAATTTCAGCGTGGCCTGATTGAGCTGGTAGGTGTGTTCCATCAGCCCGGTGACCTGATCGTAGAATGCCTGCCACGGCGCATCGAGGGTGTCGGCCATCACCACTTGCTCTTCGAACAGTTCGCTGGCCCGCTTGAGCGAAGCCTTGCTGGTGTCGGCCTGGGCAGTGAGGGATTCGCGTGCGGCGCTGCTGGAGCCGAGGGCGTCTTGCAGTTTCAGGGCGTACTCGGCCTGGAGTTTTTCGATCTGCACCAGCAACTCGTCGAAACGCGTGCTCGAGGAACTGTTGAGAAAGCCCTGGCCCAACGAATACGAACCCATCGCCCGGCCTTCGCCGAGGGTTTGCGTGACGCTGGGGGTGATCAGCGTAACCAGTTCGCTGAGCTGACGAATGTCGCTCTGGTTGTCGCGGCTCAACCCGGCCTGACTGGTGATGATCTGGCTGAAAATCTGCGCACTGGCCAGCAACTTGCCGATCAACGCGCTTTTGCTTTGCAGCGAGCTCTCTGCTTGCTGGGCCTTGAACGCGGCGATCATTTCATCGCGCTTGGCCTCGAATTGCTTGATCTGCTCGGGGTCTTCGGTCATCGCCGTCAGCCCTTCGAGCCGCGCGAGCAAAGCCTGCTCCAGCGTCTGGATCTGCGCTTCGACATTGCCGGCCTTGCCGGACTGGCCGAGGGTAACGTCGATCTGCACCAGATTGTTCAGGGTCTCCAGATCCCGGCGCAGGTTCAGGCTGCTGCCCAGCAGGTCGAGGCTCTGCAATTCGACGCGTGTGCCCTGAAATTCGCGATAGGAATCGCGTACCAGATAGAAATTGGTCACCAGCATCGGCACCAGGAACAGCACGCTGATCAGGCTGAACTTCATGCCGAAGCTCAGACGGTTCATCAGCGAGACGGCGGGATAGAGCAAGCTCTTCACTGGAAGTCTCCCTTGGTTTTTCTTGTTTTTATTGGCAGGCGCGGGACGAGAGCAGATAGCCACTATCGGGCGCTATCTCTGTATAGCGTAAATCGGCGGGAGGTTTTGTAACTTAAGGTTAATGGCAATGCAGTGATCGCCAAATCAAAAGCAAAAAGATCGCAGCCTTCGGCAGCTCCTACAGGGAAATGCGTTCCAAGGTAGGAGCTGCCGAAGGCTGCGATCTTTTGATCTTGCTGTAATCAGTGAACCAGAACCGTCCACAAGGCAAACCCGGCATACCACAGCACCGCCGCACGCAGCAGCAGTTCCCAAAGGCAATCGAGGGTGTTGATGCCGTCCGGGCCGACCACTGGCGGTGGAACTTCCCCGGCTGCCAGGCCGACCTTGTTGATCAACTGCGCAGCGCTGATGTTCCAGTTCAGCAGCTCATGCAGCATCACCCGGCTGACCGCAACGAAGTTGCCGACCAACGCAAGACTCGCCGCCAGCAAGCGCACCGGCACCCAATCGAAGGCATGACGCAACTGCGCAGCACGCTCGACCAGCGCCGGATTGCAGCCGTGCTCTTCGGCTAGCGCCAGCAGGCGATAGGCCAATGCCGCCACGGGGCCGAGGAGGAAGTACCAGAAGATCACCGCGAAGAAACTCTGATAGGCCTGCCACAGCAGATGCCCTTGCACCCGCTCGAGCAACTGCTCGCCGTTGTCGGCGCAGATATCCAGATCGCGCTTGGCGACGTGCGCCGCCGCTTGCAGATCCTCACGGCGCCAGGCATCGCGGAACGGGCCGAGGCCGCCGAGCAGATCGCCGCGTCCGAGGCTGTAGATCACCACCAGCAAATGCACCGGCAGCGCCAGCAAACCGTACGCCACAGGTTCCAGCACCAGCAGCAACAGCGCCAGCAACGCCACCGGGCACAGCACCAGAATCGTCAGCACCAGCCACGGTTGCCTGGCCAGCCGTTTGCTGTTTTCGAGTTTGTGCAGTTCGCGGATCCATCCGCCGTCGCGTTGAAGCCGATGGCGCAGAGCCGAAAACTTCTCGATCCACAGCGCCAGCAGTAACACCAGAAAACTCATTGTCCTTCCTCTTTTGCCAGGGCGGCGCGGTAGCGTGCCCAGTCGAATGCCGGTCCCGGATCGGTCTTGCGCCCCGGCGCGATATCGCTGTGGCCGCAGATGCGCTGATCGGTGATCGCCGGAAAGCGTTTCTGCAACTGCCGGGTCAGCGCAGTCAACGCGCGATATTGCTCGTCGGTGAACGGCAGATCATCGGTGCCTTCCAGCTCGATGCCCACGGAAAAATCGTTGCAGGTTTCACGGCCTTCGAACATCGAAACGCCGGCATGCCACGCCCGTTCCAGACAGGAGACAAACTGGGTGACGTTGCCGTCACGTTCGATCAGAAAATGCGCCGAGACGCGCAGGTCAGCGATGCCTGCAAAGTACGGGTGTTCGGTGACATCCAGACGATTCTGGAAAAATTCCTGCACCTTGCCCGTGGCGAATTGCGCCGGCGGCAGGCTGATGTTGTGGATGACCAACAGGGACACTTCGCCCGCCGGGCGCTCATTGAAGTTGGGCGACGGGCAGATCTGCACGCCATGACACCACCCGCTCGCGGGATCCAACTGCATACCGATTCCTTCAACGCCGACCATGTGGGCGCCCAGTATGCCGCGATCCGCCCTCACCGCGCGATCACTTGCCGCGATTGAGTCGCCGCAGGTCGCCCAGCACCGATTCCAGTGCGCGGTCGAACAGCAAGGTGTCATCCAGTGCGCGCGCGGCGCCACGGCTGAAAGCCAAGGCGAGGTCGGTGCGGCTGTGCTCCAGCACTTTCGTCCCGGTGCGGTCGACGAAGACATATTTGCCGGTCTCTTCGATGATCGCGGCGAGTTTGCAACGCAAGGTCTGTTCCTCGTCTGCGTCGAACACCACCCAGTTGCCCACACGCAACTGCTCGACCTGAGACAGAGCGGCAGCGTCTTGCGCCAGGCGCGGCGCCGGGGTGGCTGCTGCCTGGTCGGCAATGTGCTGCAAGACCTCGGGCGTGACTTCGATCAGCGGCATGGCGCTGTGCTCGGCATCGTCGGAACGTTCCAGCACGCGTACGTGCAGAGCCTCCAGTTCGCTGAAAAATTCGCTGGTGGCAAACGGGTCGAACGCGGTACTGCTCAGGCCATCGCGCAGCGACTTGAGCAAGCCCGGCACCAGCGCCAGCAGGCGCAGGCTGGATTCGCCGTCGTCATGGCGCTGCACGCTCCAGACCAACTGCTCCATGGTCTGCACGTCGGCGTGCCATTCGGCGGACTGATCACCGTGCTTGAGGCAGGTCAGCAACAGCACTTTGCTCCAGGCCTGCTGGACGAAACTGACCACCGTCGCCGGCAGCACCTGGCCCAGCAGAGCCTGCTGCAACGCCTGTGCAACGCGATGCTGAGCCAGTTCGGCTTTTGCCCGGCCTTCCTCGGCATCACGCAAGCGTTGTTCCAGCAGTTCAGTGCGACGACGTTCTTCCTGAGTGAAGGCGAGGAAGTCGGCGAGCAGTTCGGAGAAGATCGCCGGGTCGTCGACAAACTCGCTGAGCAAGCGCTGTACCACTTGCTCGATGCGCACATAGAGGTTGTCGCGCTCAGCGCCGTCGCAATCGCTCCAGCCCATTGCGGCCTCGGCGATTTCGTTGAGCAGGCGCCGCGCCGGGTGCGTGCTGCGGCTGAAGAAACTCTTGTCCAGCACCGCAACCTTGAGCATCGGAATCTGCAATCGGCCGATCAGCGCCTTGAGCGCATCGGGCACATTGCGATCGTCGAGGATGCAGTCGAAAACCATGGCGATCAGGTTGATCACATCTTCGTCGGCAGTCGCGACAACGCGGGACCTGCCGCTTCTGACGCTGACCCGGGTCAGCAACTGTTCGAGCTGATGACGCAGATCGAAATCTTCCTGAGCCTCCAGCGCCGGTACGTATTGCTGCAAGTGCGACAACAACCGCAGCAGGTCGCGGGTGTTGATCGGATGCGCCGGTGCGCCGGGCTCCAGGGTCGGTGTGACGCGGCCGCGGACCTGGGCGAGCAATTGCTGCATCGCGGCGAACACTTCCTCGATGCCTTCGTCCGCTGGCGGCTCGTCGAGATCTTCAATCAATGTGTCGCTGTCCGCAGGCTCGACCATGCGACGAGCCACGGCGGGTTTCAGATGTGGCAACACGCCGGTGGCGAGCAACAACTGATTGGCCTCGCCATACAACTGTTCGGTGTCAGCCAGCACATAGCGTTCGAACAGCTTGAGCAGGATCAGCTTGACCTTGATCTCGACGCCGAGGTTACGTCCGGCCTGCAGGAAATATTCGCAGAGCATCGCCGGACTCAGCGGGTTGTGCTGATCGTCCAGACGCTTGCCGAGCATCGAGCTGAAGCGTGCGGTCAGTTGGTCGAGAGCGAAGCCGTCGCGCTTGAGCACACGGCTGACCATGGTCTGCACGGCGACGGTGCGCTCCATGGCATCGGTGCGCGGCGCCGACTCTTCGACCACCGGCGTGCGTGGCAGGGTGTTGGCGGCGGGGTCGTATTGGGTAAGGCCGGCGAAGGCTTCGAAAAACAATTCGAGAAAGCCACGCTCGATGTTCTTGCGCTTGAGGCGCAGGTCGCGCATGGCTTCAAAAAAAATGTTCTGATCGACATCGTTGCGCGCCCGGTCGGCCATTTCGAACAGCGTGTCGTCAGCGTTATCGAACAATTCCTGCAAATCGTGGCGCAGCTGCTGCGCAGCCTTGTCGCGAACCTGCAGCAGAATCACCGGCAAGCGGGCAAGCGGCGAGTGGTCCGCCAGATCGGCAGTCGCCCGGTGCAAAGGCACCACTTTCCCGTCGTTGCGCATCCAAGCCTCCTGGAACGGTGATTCGGTTCGTCGCTTTCGACACTGCCCCAGCGGAGTCGTTCGTCAAAGCCATGACGTCAAATACAAGGCGGATTATCTGGCAAAAGAGGCCGACGATGCTATAGGCCTCAGGGTTTCCCCTATACACCATGCCTCTCGCACTCAGCGCAGGAAAATCGACCAGATGCGTCAGGCACGAACGTTCTCGCCTTGGGTTGGCTCGCGCCCTGCCCCTATAATCGAACCACTTTGTTTGTGGAGTCCGTTATGCCGAATCTACGTCTCGCCGATCTGACCGCCGAAATCGAAAACAACGTGCGCCGTGCGTTGCTCGAAGACATCGGCAGCGGCGACATCACCGCGCAACTGATCCCGGCCGAACGCCTGGCCAAAGCCACCATCATCACCCGTGACGACGCCGTCATCTGCGGCACCGCGTGGGTCGATGCGGTGTTTCGCCAGCTCGATCCGCGCGTGGCGGTGCATTGGCAAGTGGTCGACGGCCAGCGGGTCAAAGCCAATCAGCCGCTGTTTCACCTGGAAGGCCCGGCGCGCTCACTGCTGACCGGTGAACGCAGCGCGTTGAACTTCCTGCAGTTGCTGTCCGGCGTAGCGACGCGCGCGCAGTACCTGGCGGACTTCGTCGGCGAGACGCAGGTCAAGTTGCTCGACACGCGCAAAACCTTGCCGGGCCTGCGGATGGCGCAGAAATACGCAGTGACCTGCGGCGGCTGTCACAACCACCGGATCGGTCTCTACGATGCCTTCCTGATCAAGGAAAACCACATCGCCGCCAGTGGTGGCATCGCCGAAGCCGTGGCCGCCGCGCACAAGATCGCCCCGGGCAAACCGGTGGAAATCGAAGTGGAAAGTCTTGAGGAATTGAAGCAAGCGCTGGAAGCCGGCGCCGACATCATCATGCTCGACGAACTGAGCCTGGATGACATGCGCGAAGCCGTACGCCTGACCGCCGGCAAGGCGAAACTGGAAGCCAGCGGCGGCATCAACGAAAGCACGCTGCTGCCGATCGCCGAAACGGGCGTGGATTACATCTCGATCGGCGCGATGACCAAGGATGTCAAAGCGGTGGATCTGTCGATGCGACTAAGCCTCTAAACGCAGCGGCAAGCGGCAAGCTGCAAGCCAAGCGACTCTGCTTTGACTTGCAGCTTGTAGCTAGAAGCTCGCAGCTGCTCTTATACGACGAGATTGTTCATCTCGCAGTACTCTTCCCACTCGACACCCAATACTTCCGCCGCTTCCTTGTGCAGCACGAGGCGCTGCGCCTCGAACTCCTCTGGCGTGCTCGTGTACTTGAGGGTCAGCTCCCACGGCTGCAAGCCCTGCGCTTCGGCTTCGTCTTCGAAGGCCCACTGGATCTGGTCTTTTTGATCATCGGGACTCAGGTCCTTGATCTCATCCTTCAGGTCCGGCACATCCAGAAGGTATTTTTCCAGCGCTTGTTCGTGGCGTTGCTCTTGGGTCAATTCAGTCATGGGGTTCTCGCTGATCTTAGGAATGGAGGATGGATCTGGATCATCAAGGATCTCTCTGACGCAGGAAGCCATTGGAAGCTCGGTTTTTCCTGGCCTTCAGGACCATTCGTGGATCATATGAAAACAACGGTGCTTGCTTGTCTGGTACGAAGGAATCCTAACAGAGACGCAAGCCAGTGCAACCGGGGGAATGAAATGAAGGGTGGTATGCGCTTGGTTACAGTTTCCGGTTTCCATGCGCGAAATTCACTGCGTATAAATCCTCGCCATCGCCTTTGAGGTCAAGGCGAACGAAACCTTCACATTGACCGCCCAAAAACAGGCAACTATATTCAGTTGCAATCATAGGCCAGCATGTCAAAGACTGAAAAACTTCTCGCCAAACTTGTCAACGGCCAAAGCGCATTCACATGGTCCGAGCTTGTCACTCTGTTGGCGCGTCTTGGTTACTCTCAGCTGGAAGGATCCGGTAGCAGGATCAAATTCGACAACGGGAATCCGAGCGCAATGATCAACCTGCACAAGCCACATCCCGGAAATGAAATCAAAACATACGCAAGACGCCAGATTATCGAGCAACTGAAAACAGGAGGCCTGATTCCATGAGTTCCCAGCTGCACTACAAAGGCTATGTTGGCTCTATCGAGGCGAGCACGGAAGATAAGTGCCTGTTCGGAAAACTCCTTTTCATCAGGGCGCTGGTTAATTATGAAGGACAAACGGTGGCTGAACTGGAAGCAGCCTTTCGCGAGGCGGTAGATGACTATTTACAAACCTGTCAGCAGCTCGGGCAGAAGCCTGAAATCCCATGCAAAGGATCGTTCAATGTTCGCATAGGTCACGATCTGCATTTAGCAGCGGCTCT
The DNA here is from genome assembly GCF_030687105.1 of Pseudomonas sp. FP1762. Classification (NCBI taxonomy): domain Bacteria; kingdom Pseudomonadati; phylum Pseudomonadota; class Gammaproteobacteria; order Pseudomonadales; family Pseudomonadaceae; genus Pseudomonas; species Pseudomonas sp. FP1762. The sequence continues at coordinate 888,327 of NZ_CP117458.1, read as the reverse complement.
GGCGGCAACCCGTCAAAATGTGTCGTTGAATGATCTGACACGTCAAGCACTGAACGAATACCTCCAACACCACGCATAAAACCGAAGGCGAAAATTTTTTGCCCGAGACAGGAATCGAACCTGCGACCTTCGCGTTACGAGTGCGCTGCTCTACCGGCTGAGCTACACGGGCGGTGGGCTAAACCTAGCACCGGTCTCGAGCTCCGGCAAATTTGTGGGTTGTCTGATGGTTTTCTTTTGAGAACCACATTTGTGGCGAGGGGATAAATCCCCTCGCCACAATTTCTTTATTTCAGATAAAAAAATGCCCCCGCCGTTTGCACGGCGGGGGCATCTTCATTGCGCTAAAGCGTTGGGGCGATTAAACGCCCGAAGCCTTGGCAGCTGCCACGTCTTTGATGGACAGCTTGATACGGCCGCGGTTGTCCACGTCCAGTACCAGCACTTCCACTTCCTGGCCTTCTTTCAGGATGTCGGTCACTTTCTCAACGCGAGCGTCGCTCAGCATCGAGATGTGCACCAGACCGTCCTTGCCCGGCAGGATGTTGACGAATGCGCCGAAGTCGACGATGCGCTCAACCTTGCCGACGTAGATCTTGCCGATCTCGGCTTCTGCCGTGATGCTCAGAACGCGCTGACGCGCTGCTTCTGCGGCATCCTTGGTTTCGCCGAAGATCTTGATCGAACCGTCGTCTTCGATGTCGATCGAAGCCTTGGTTTCTTCGCAGATCGCACGGATGGTCGCGCCACCTTTACCGATAACGTCACGGATCTTGTCGGTGTCGATCTTCATCGCGATCATGGTCGGAGCGTTGGCCGACAGTTCGGTACGCGACTGGCCAATGATCTGGTTCATCTGGCCGAGGATGTTCAGGCGCGCTTCAAGGGCCTGGCCCAGAGCGATTTCCATGATCTCTTCGGTGATGCCCTTGATCTTGATGTCCATCTGCAGCGCAGTAACGCCTTTGGCGGTACCGGCTACCTTGAAGTCCATGTCGCCCAGGTGATCTTCGTCGCCGAGGATGTCGGTCAGGACGGCGAACTTCTCGCCTTCTTTAACCAGACCCATGGCGATACCGGCCACCGGTGCCTTCATCGGTACACCAGCGTCCATCAGTGCCAGGGAAGCACCGCACACGGAAGCCATCGAGCTCGAACCGTTGGATTCGGTGATTTCCGACACCACGCGGATGGTGTACGGGAACACGTCAGCGGCTGGCAGCATGGCCGAAACCGAACGACGGGCCAGACGGCCGTGACCGATTTCGCGACGACCGGCGCCACCCATGCGACCACACTCGCCTACCGAGAACGGCGGGAAGTTGTAGTGCAGCATGAACGGGTCTTTCTTTTCGCCTTCCAGGGTGTCCAGCAGTTGCGCATCACGGGCGGTGCCCAGTGTTGCAACAACCAGTGCCTGGGTCTCGCCACGGGTGAACAGAGCCGAACCGTGAGTCTTTGGCAGGACGCCGACTTCGATGTTCAGCGGACGTACAGTCTTGGTGTCGCGACCGTCGATACGTGGCTTGCCGTTAACGATGTTTTCGCGAACGGTGCGGTATTCGATTTCGCCGAAGGCTGCTTTGACTTCAGCAGCGCTTGGCTGGCCTTCCTCACCGGACAGCTTGGCGACCACTTGGTCCTTCAGCTCACCCAGGCGAGCGTAACGGTCGGCCTTGATGGTGATGGTGTAAGCCTGGGAGATCGCTTCGCCGAACTCGGCACGGATAGCGCCCAGCAGTTCGGTGGCTTCTGGCGCAGGAGCCCAGTTCCAGGTTGGCTTGGCGGCTTCGGCAGCCAGTTCCTTCACAGCGTTGATCACAACCTGGAATTCGTCGTGAGCGAACAGTACCGCGCCCAGCATCTGGTCTTCGGTCAGCTCTTTGGCTTCCGATTCAACCATCAGCACGGCGTCGGAAGTACCGGCAACGACCATGTCCAGGCTCGAAGCGGCCTGCTGCTCGTAAGTCGGGTTCAGCAGGTAGCCGGTGCTTTCGTGGAAAGCCACGCGAGCGGCGCCGATCGGGCCGTCGAATGGAATGCCGGAGATGGCCAGGGCAGCCGAGGTACCGATCATCGCAGCGATGTCCGGATCGGTCTTCTTGCTGGTGGAAACGACGGTGCAGACAACCTGCACTTCGTTCATGAAGCCTTCTGGGAACAGCGGACGGATCGGACGGTCGATCAGTCGGGAAGTCAGGGTTTCTTTCTCGGAAGGACGGCCTTCACGCTTGAAGAAACCGCCAGGGATCTTACCGGCGGCGTAAGTCTTTTCCTGGTAGTGCACGGACAGAGGGAAGAAACCCTTGCCCGGATCGGCTTGCTTTGCACCGACAACAGTCACCAACACGCTGACGTCGTCGTCAACGGTGACCAATACTGCGCCGGAGGCCTGACGGGCGATACGGCCTGTCTCGAGGGTAACGGTCGATTGACCGAACTGGAATTTTTTGATTACCGGGTTCACGGTGTCCTACCTTCTTTGTGGCTCTTGGGGGAAACGGTTTCTTGCGAATTCTTGGGCAATCTCGGGAATCGGCCCGATGGCAATTGTCCGGGTGCTACAGGTAAAGCCATGCTGCAGATAAAACTTGAGGCTGGGAGCCTGCAAGACGCCAGCGGAAAACCGCTGACGCCCGACAGACCACCAACCTCATAGCGCAATCGCTGATTAGCGACGCAGACCCAGGCGAGCGATCAGCGCGGCGTACCGGCTTACGTCCTTGCCTTTCAGGTAGTCCAGCAGCTTGCGACGCTGGTTAACCATGCGGATCAGACCACGACGGGAGTGGTGATCTTTACCGTTGGCCTTGAAGTGACCTTGCAGTTTGTTGATGTTGGCGGTCAGCAGTGCAACCTGCACTTCTGGCGAACCAGTGTCACCAACAGCTTGCTGGTAGTCAGCAACGATTTGAGCTTTTTCTTGAACGTCGAGAGCCATGAGGCAATCCTTCCTTATCAGGAAACTGTTTCAGGGAAACAGCTTCAACAGGCCAGGGACAAATCCCTGTATCTATAAATGAGTAGTGACCATGCCTGTTAACAGCCACACTCGCCGGCCCGCTTAACGCAGACCGGTTCCGGTCATTCTGACCGAATCAAGCGACGCGGCGCGATGCGCCCGTCTTCGCTCACTTCACCGATACCGATGAAGCGACCATTGTGATCCTGTACTCGTACCATGCCGAACTTCGGTGCATCCGGGGCACGTACCGGCTGGCCGTTGAGCCAGTAGAACGCACTCGCTTCCGAGAAATGCAGCAGCGGCCAATCCTGCAGGCCGCTGTCCGATGGCATCAGGAAGCGATCGACCGCTTCGTTGCCGCCTTCGGCATGTACCGCTTCCAGCTCTTCGAGGGTCACGGTCTGCGCCAGGGTGAAAGGCCCGGCCTGGGTCCGACGCAATTCTGCGACGTACGCACCACAACCGAGTTGCTCACCGATATCCTCCACCAGGGTGCGAATATAGGTGCCCTTGCTGCAGTCCACCGCAAGCCGCGCAGTATCGCCTTCGAAGGCCAGCAATTCCAAGCGCGCAATAGTAACAGAACGCGGTTCGCGCTCCACTACTTCGCCTGCACGTGCCAGTTTGTACAGCGGCTGGCCATCACGCTTGAGTGCCGAGTACATCGGCGGTATCTGACTGATTTGCCCACGAAATTTCGGCAGAACCGCCTCGACATCGGCGCGACCAACGGTCACCGGACGCTCCTGCAAAACCTCACCTTCGGCATCGGCCGTGGTGGTGGTCTTGCCCAGTTGCGCCAGGGTCTCATAGCCCTTGTCGGAATCGAGCAGGTATTGCGAGAACTTGGTCGCCTCGCCGAAGCACAGCGGCAACACGCCGGTGGCCAACGGGTCAAGGCTGCCGGTGTGTCCGGCCTTCTCGGCATTGAGCAGCCAGCGCACTTTCTGCAAGGCAGCGTTGGAGGTGAACCCCAACGGCTTGTCGAGCAGAATGATGCCGCTGACGTTACGACGGATACGTTTGACCTGAGCCACCGAATTACTCCTTGGAGTCTTCAGGTGCTGGAGCGGCAACGTGCTGATTGTCTTCAGCGACGGCGCGCTCGATCAGCGCCGACAGGTGCGCGCCACGCACGACGGATTCGTCGTAGTGGAAGTGCAGTTGCGGCACGCTGCGCAGCTTCATTTCGCGGGCCAATTGCATGCGCAGGAAGCCTGCGGCGGCATTGAGCACCTTGATGCTTTGCGCGATGTCTTCAGCGTTGTCCTGACCCATCACGGTAATGAAAATCTTCGCGTGACCGACGTCACGGGACACTTCCACAGCAGTGATGGTGACCAGACCGACGCGCGGGTCTTTGACTTCGCGACGGATCAGTTGCGCCAGCTCGCGCTGCATCTGATCGCCGATACGTTGGGTACGGCTGTATTCTTTTGCCATGATTTGTTACCTGTTACTGCCCAGCGGTGAAACCCGCAAGGTCTGAAAGCGGCAAACGCCCGGCCTGACAAAAGCCAGACCGGGCGTTGCGTTTAGAGTCCGGACGCTGTGCCGTGCATTTGCATGCGACGGCCCATCGTGGCCCTTGAAGTGCGCGAGTCAGAGGCTGCGAGCAACCTGAACCTTCTCGAAGACTTCGATCTTGTCGCCGACTTTGACGTCGTTGTAGCTCTTCACGCCGATACCGCATTCCATGCCGGCACGTACTTCGGAAGCGTCATCCTTGAAGCGGCGCAGGGATTCCAGCTCGCCTTCGAAGATAACGATGTCTTCACGCAGTACACGGATCGGACGGTTACGGTGCACGACACCTTCGATCACCATGCAACCGGCGATCGCGCCAAACTTCGGCGAACGGAACACGTCACGCACTTCGGCGACACCCAGGATGTTCTCGCGAACATCGCTGCCGAGCATGCCGGTCAGGGCTTTCTTGACGTCTTCGATGATGTCGTAGATCACGTTGTAGTAACGCATATCCAGACCTTCCTGCTCGACGATCTTGCGAGCGCCGGCATCGGCACGCACGTTGAAGCCGAACAGTACAGCGTTGGAAGCCAGTGCCAGGTTGGCGTCGGATTCGGTGATACCACCGACACCGCCACCCACGACGCGCACTTGTACTTCGTCGTTGCCCAGGCCATTCAAGGCACCGTTCAACGCTTCCAGCGAACCACGGACGTCGGATTTGAGGACGATGTTGAGCGTCTTCTTCTCGGCCTGACCCATGTTTTCGAAGATGTTTTCCAGCTTGCCGGCGTGAGCGCGAGCCAGTTTGACTTCGCGGAACTTGCCTTGACGGAACAGAGCCACTTCACGGGCTTTCTTCTCGTCGGCAACCACGCTCATCTCGTCGCCAGCGTCCGGTGTACCGTCCAGGCCGAGGATCTCGACAGGGATGGATGGACCGGCTTCCTTGATCGGCTTGCCGTTCTCGTCGAGCATGGCACGTACACGGCCGTAGTTCGAACCGACCAGAACCATGTCGCCTTGACGCAGCGTACCGTCCTGAACGAGCACGGTTGCCACCGGGCCACGACCCTTGTCGAGACGCGATTCAACCACCACACCACGGCCAGGAGCCGACGGAGTAGCTTTCAGTTCGAGAACTTCGGCCTGCAGCAGAACGGCTTCAAGCAGCTCGTCCACGCCAGTACCCATCTTCGCCGAAACCGGAACGAATGGCGTGTCGCCACCCCAGTCTTCGGAAGTCACGCCGTGAACCGACAGTTCGCTGCGGATGCGATCGAGATCGGCGCCCGGCTTGTCGATCTTGTTCACTGCTACCACCAGCGGCACGCCAGCTGCCTGAGCATGCTGAACCGCTTCGATGGTTTGCGGCATCACGCCGTCGTCCGCTGCAACCACGAGGATCACGATGTCGGTCGCCTTGGCACCACGGGCACGCATTGCGGTAAACGCAGCGTGACCCGGGGTGTCGAGGAAAGTGACCATGCCGCGATCAGTCTCAACGTGGTATGCACCGATGTGCTGGGTGATACCGCCGGCTTCGCCAGCAGCTACCTTGGCACGACGGATGTAGTCGAGCAGGGAAGTCTTACCGTGGTCAACGTGGCCCATTACGGTCACGACTGGTGCACGGGAGAACGACTCACCTTCAAATTTCAGGGACTCGGCCAGGGAATCTTCCAGAGCGGTATCGCTGACCAGGGTCACTTTGTGGCCCAGTTCTTCGGCTACCAGTTGAGCAGTTTCCTGATCAAGCACCTGGTTGATGGTCGCTGGGGTACCCAGTTTGAACATGAACTTGATGATTTCAGCCGCTTTGACCGACATCTGATTGGCCAGATCGCCAACCGTGATGGTCTCGCCGATCTGCACATCACGCACGACAGGGCCGGTCGGGCTCTGGAAACCGTGGGCGTTGCGTTTCTTCAGCTTGGCCTTGCCGCGACCACCACGACGGAAGCCATCGCTTTCTTCGTCGGTAGTGCGTGGCGCCACACGTGGTGCCGGGGCTTTTTCTTTGACCGATGCGCGATGCGGAGCGTTTTTGCGCTCGCCATCACCGCCGCCGCTGCGACGATTGTTATCGTCGGCACGTGGCTTGTCCGGACGGCGCTGTTCGTTCTGCTTGTTGCGAACGTCAGCCGATGGAGCAGGAGCAGCAGCCACCGGTGCGCTTTCGCGAACAGGTTCGGCAGCAGCCGGTGCCGCAACGGCGTCGCTGGCAGCGGTTTGCGCAGCAGCAGGCTGGCGACGCGCTTCTTCTTCGGCGCGCTGCTTGGCTTCTTCTTCAGCCTTCTGACGGGCAGCATTTTCTACTGCGCGACGCTCATCCAGTTCACGCTTGCGCTCGGCTTCGATTTCTTCCGGGCTGCGCTGTACGAAAACTTTCTTCTTGCGAACTTCAACGCTGATGCTCTTGCTACCAGCCACACGCAGGGTGCTGGTGGTTTTACGCTGCAGCGTGATCTTGCGTGGTTCTTCCACTTTCGCCTTGTGACTGCTCTTCAAGTGAGTCAGCAGGGATTGCTTCTCACTGTCAGTCACATTTTCGTCGGCGGCGGTGTGCGGCAGACCTGCCTCACGCATCTGCTGCAACAGGCGCTCTACCGGTGTTTTGACCTCATCGGCCAGTTGTTTCACCGTGACTTGCGTCATGCACTTCTCTCCTCAGGCCGCGCCTAATTACTCGAACCAGTGGGCTCGGGCGGCCATGATCAACTTGCCGGCACGATCATCGTCAATGCCGTCGATGTCGAGCAGGTCGTCAATAGACTGCTCGGCCAGGTCTTCGCGGGTAATTACGCCGCGCACCGCCAGTTCCATCGCCAAATCCTTGTCCATACCCTCAAGCGAGAGCAGGTCTTCGGCCGGATGGGCGTCTGCCAGCTTTTCCTCAGTAGCGATGGCTTTGGTCAACAAGCGATCCTTGGCGCGAGCACGAAGCTCGTTGACGATGTCCTCGTCAAAGCCGTCGATGTTGAGCATTTCCTCCACCGGTACGTAGGCAATCTCTTCCAGGCTGGTGAAGCCTTCATCTACCAGCACCTGAGCCAGTTCTTCGTCGACTTCCAGCTCGTCGATGAAGTTGCGCAGGATGTCGCCGGTTTCTGCTTGCTGCTTAGCCTGGATGTCCGATTCGGTCATCACGTTCAGGGTCCAGCCAGTCAACTGGCTCGCCAGACGCACGTTCTGACCACCGCGACCGATGGCCTGAGCCAGATTGTCTGCGCCAACGGCGATGTCCATGGCATGGGCATCTTCGTCAACGATAATTGCCGCAACCTCGGCCGGGGACATGGCGTTGATCACGAACTGGGCCGGGTTGTCGTCCCACAGCACGATATCAACACGCTCACCGCCCAACTCACCCGATACCGCCTGAACGCGCGAACCGCGCATACCGATGCAGGCACCTTGTGGGTCGATGCGTTTGTCCTTGGAACGGACGGCGATCTTGGCACGCGAACCCGGATCACGGGAGGCTGCCATGACCTCGATGAGGCCTTCGGCGATTTCCGGCACTTCAATACGGAACAGCTCGATCAGCATTTCCGGCGCGGTACGCGACAGGATCAGCTGCGGGCCGCGGTTCTCGGTGCGGATTTCCTTGAGCAGCGCACGCAAACGCACGCCGACACGGAAGGTTTCGCGAGAAATGATGTCTTCACGGGCCAGCAATGCTTCAGCATTGTTGCCCAGATCGACGATCACGTTGTCGCGGGTAACTTTTTTCACGGTGCCAGAGATGATTTCTCCCAGGCGCTCGCGATAGGCGTCAACCACTTGAGCGCGCTCGGCTTCGCGAACTTTCTGCACGATGACCTGCTTGGCAGTCTGTGCAGCGATGCGGCCGAACTCGATGGATTCGATTTTCTCTTCGACGACGTCACCGACCTTGGCACCAGGATGCGTTTCGGCAACCTTGCTTGGCCAGGTCTCGATGGCCGGATCGTCGAGATCATTCTCTTCGACGACCGTCCAGCGACGGAAGGTTTCGTAAGAACCGGTGTGGCGGTTGATTTCCACACGCAGGTCCACTTCGTCTTCAAAACGCTTTTTGGTAGCAGTGGCCAGAGCCAGCTCCAGCGCTTCAAAAATTACGCTTGCCGGTACACCCTTTTCATTGGATACCGACTCAACAACCAGCAGTACTTCTTTGCTCATCGTACGCCTCGCCTTTCGCAAGCCATTGGATCCGCGGGATCCGCGTCTCAGTCAAAACTGGGAATAATGTTGGCCTTGTCGATCATATCGATCGGCAACAGGAACTCGTGGTCTTCTACCTGCACCACGACGTCCTGCTCTTCTACACCGCGCAGAAGGCCCTGAAAGTTGCGTCGACCTTCGAAAGGCGAGCGCAGCTTGATCTTCACTTGTTCACCGGCAAATTTGGCAAACTGCTCAAGAGTGAACAGCGGGCGCTCCATGCCAGGCGAGGAAACTTCAAGGGTGTATTCAACGGAGATTGGATCTTCAACATCCAGGACACCGCTGATCTGACGGCTGACAATGGCGCAGTCGTCCACCAGCACGCCACCCTCTTTATCGATATAAACGCGCAACATCGAGTGCCGACCCTGAGCCGAAAACTCGATACCCCAGCATTCATAGCCCAGGGCCACGACCACCGGGGCCAGCAAGGCCTGCAACTCTTCTAGCTTGCTCGACACCTGAACCCCCTAGTGCATGATATGTGCATGCTTTGCAAAATAAAAAAATGGGCATAACGCCCATCCTTGAAACGCCGTCGAACAGCGGCGTTGAAAGTATCCAGCTAACAAAAAGCCCCTTAAAAGGGGCTCCTTAAACTGGTTGCGGGGGCCGGATTTGAACCGACGACCTTCGGGTTATGAGCCCGACGAGCTACCAGACTGCTCCACCCCGCGACAAAGCTGGGGCGGAAGTATACGACCGATCCCTTTTAGGGTCAATGTAACCTTCCACCTGCAAGAAAGCCCGCAACAGCGGGCTCTCCTGACTAATTGGTACCGAGAAGGGGACTCGAACCCCTACACCCTATGGGCACAACCACCTCAAGGTTGCGTGTCTACCAATTCCACCACCTCGGCAATACTACGTTTGAAACCCTTCTTACTTCTGCTCTTGAGCTGGAGGCACGTCAGTCGCTGGAGTAGCCGACTTTTGCTCTTGAAGCACCGGGACATCATCAGAAGCCGGTTGTTGCTTAGGTACTTCCAACACTGCTGGATCTGGAAGACCTGCTTGAGTCAGCTGATGAGCTTTCTCTTTAGCAAAGTAACCTAACCCCAAGCTGGTTATGAAGAAACCGGCGGCAAGTATAGCAGTAAACTTACTAAGAAAGGTAGAGGAACCTTGGCTTCCGAACACAGTATTTGAAGCACCTGCTCCGAAAGACGCGCCAGCGTCCGCACCCTTACCCTGCTGCAGCAAAACCAGAGCAACTACGCCCAATGCACCCAGCAGATGAAAAACGACTACGACTGTTTCCAGCATTTTTTCAGTTTCCCGCGGCGCGACAAATCGCACCGAACTCATCTGCATTCAGGGAAGCTCCACCAATGAGCCCCCCATCGATATCCGGCATGCCGAACAGTTCGACCGCATTGGCCGCCTTCACGCTGCCGCCGTATAGAAGCCGCACACCTCGTGCGACTTCAGAATTCTCTGCCGCCAACTGCTCGCGAATGGCCTTATGCACATCCTGAGCCTGTTGCGGCGTTGCAGTCAGCCCGGTACCAATGGCCCAGACCGGCTCGTATGCAATCACTGCCTTGGCAAAGGCACCGACACCCAGCTCCTCGATGATGCTGCCCAGCTGACGCCCGACAACTTCAAGAGTTTTTCCGGCTTCGCGCTGCTCAAGGGTTTCCCCTACACACAACACCGGAGTCAAGCCACATGCCTGTGCCGCTGCGAACTTGCGATTCAGCATCCCGTCTCGCTCGCCCATAATCTGGCGGCGTTCGGAGTGCCCGACAAGCACCAGGGAACAACCTGCATCCACCAGTTGGCTGGGAGCAATCTCACCAGTCAAGGCACCTTGCATGGCTTCCACCGCAGAATTCTGCGCGCCGACCGAAATCGACTTGCCTTTCAAGCCATCAATCACTTGATTGATATACAAGCAAGGCGGGAACACCGCGACATCAACACCGCTAGGCAAGGCCAGATGACGAAGGCCGTTGATCAGCTCAGCGACGCTGGCGCGGGTACCGTGCATCTTCCAGTTACCAGCTACCATAGGGCGACGCATGCTGTACCTCGTCGGTCAAAGTGGGCGCAGATGTTACCCAACACAATCATGGCTTGCAAGCCGTATCAGGCAGAAACTTCGGTTACCAGTTTTGCCAGCTCTTCGGCATAGCCGCGAACCTGGTTTTCGTCCTCGCCTTCGACCATTACGCGCACCAGAGGCTCTGTGCCGGACTTGCGCAGAAGCACGCGACCGCGCCCCGCCATCGCCTGAGTTACACGGGCACTGGCTTCCTTGACAGCCGGATGCTCCAGCGGGCTTTCACCGCCGCCAAAGCGAACGTTGATCAGCACCTGAGGGCACTTGCGCAACGCCTGCCGGGTTTGTGCCAAGCCTTCGTTGCGGGATTTCAGAGCCATCAACACCTGCAGAGCCGCGATGATCGCGTCGCCCGTGGTGGTGTGGTTGAAGCAGACCACATGCCCGGAGTTTTCCCCACCAACGAGCCAGTTGCGCTCTTGCAGTTCGGCAATCACGTAGCGGTCACCGACATTGGCGCGAACGAACGGGATCGACAGATCCGCAAGGGCCAGTTCCAGACCAAGATTGCTCATCAACGTACCGACGACGCCACCCTGCAACTTGCCACGCTCATGCAGATCGCGGGCAATGATAAACAGCAGGTCGTCACCATCAACAATGGCGCCGGTGTGATCGACCATCAATACCCGATCGCCATCACCGTCGAAGGCGATACCCAGGTCCGCATGCTCAGCCAGAACGGCGGCCTGCAATGGCCCCATATGCGTGGAACCGCAGTTATCGTTGATGTTCAACCCATTCGGCTGGGCAGATAGCACGACAACTTCGGCACCCAGCTCACGGAAGACGCTCGGTGCAACCTTGTAAGTCGCACCATGCGCGCAGTCGATGACGATCTTCAGGCCGGCGAAATTGGAGCCAGTAGGAACGCTGCTTTTGCAGAACTCGATGTAGCGACCCGATGCGTCATTGATTCGCGACACCTTGCCGATCTTGCTCGACTCGACGACGGTCATTGGTGTATCGAGCAACTCTTCGATCATCAACTCCAACTCATCCGGCAGCTTGGTGCCTTTACCAGAGAAGAACTTGATGCCGTTGTCATCATGCGGGTTGTGCGAGGCACTTATCACGATACCGGCTTCAGCCTGGAACGTACGCGACAGATAAGCGATGGCAGGCGTCGGCATCGGGCCGAGCAGCATCACATCGGCACCCGCCGAGGTCAGCCCGGCCTCGAGTGCCGATTCGAACATATAACCGGAGATCCGCGTGTCCTTGCCGACCAGCACCTTGCAGGCCCCCATCTTGCGGAAAGCCATACCAGCCGCCCAGCCGAGCTTGAGCATGAAGTCAGGCGTGATCGGGTATTCACCAACACGACCGCGAATGCCGTCGGTACCAAAATATTTCTTGCTCATAAGTGCTCCATCATTCTTATTCGGCTGATTCAACGGCCGCGATCATTCGCACAACATCGACGGTTTCCGCCACATCGTGGACGCGCAATATACGTGCGCCTTTAACTGACGCCAGCGCCGCCAGCGCCAGTCCGCCGTGCAGGCGCTCGCCCACGGGACGGTTCAACGCGTGGCCAATCATACTCTTGCGCGAAACACCTACCAGCAATGGCCGCCCCAGCGCATGCAGGGCCTCCATGTGTTTGAACAAGCTTAGATTGTGCTGCAGGGTCTTGGCGAAGCCGAAGCCGGGATCAAGAATGATCCGCTCGGCGGGAATACCCGCCTGCGCGCACTGTTCCATGCGCTCGGCGAGAAACTCAGCGACCTCGCGAGTAACATCCTGATACTGCGGATTATCCTGCATATCGCCCGGTTCGCCGAGCATGTGCATGAGGCAGACCGGCAATCCGGTAGCCGCCGCCGCATCCAGCGCGCCATCGCGACGCAACGAACGCACATCGTTGATCAGGCCGGCACCGAGCCGTGCGGTTTCGCGCATGACTGCCGGGGTGGAAGTATCGACCGAGATGATGACATCCAGCTCGCGATTGATCAGCTCGACAATCGGCGCGACGCGCTCAAGTTCCTCCAGAGGAGAGACCGCTCGCGCACCCGGCCGGGTCGATTCGCCGCCGACATCAATCAGCGTCGCGCCAGCCAGCACCATGGCTTCGGCATGGCGCAGCGCCGCATCAAGCTGGCTGTAGCGGCCGCCGTCGGAAAAGGAATCAGGAGTGACATTGAGAATGCCCATGACATGCGTCTGGGCCAAATCAAGAACCCGGTTGCCACAAGGCAACCGGGTCAGGGACTGTACAGAAGTCATTTCAAGCCTTAAACGTCAGCAGCCGGACCGCCAATCGGTTTTTCCGGACGCTCATCCTGCACGACAGGCGGCGGAGGCGTACCGGTGCCACCCGACCAGTCGCGAGGTTCGCGAGGTGTGCGGCCGGCCATGATGTCGTCAATCTGCTCGGCATCGATGGTTTCGTACTTCATCAGCGCATCAGCCATGGCATCCAGCTTGTCACGGTTATCCGTGAGGATCTGCTTGGCGGTGCCGTAGCACTGATCAATGATGCTGCGCACTTCGGAGTCGATCAGTTTGGCTGTCTCACCGGAGAAGCTGGCAGCCTGACCACCACCACCGCGACCGAGGAACACTTCGCCTTCTTCTTCGGCGTACATCAGCGGACCGAGTTTTTCCGACAGACCCCATTTCGTCACCATGTTCCGGGCAATCTGACTTGCACGCATGATGTCGTTGGAGGCCCCGGTAGTCACACCATCGAAGCCCAGGGTCATTTCTTCAGCGATACGGCCACCGTACAACGAGCAGATCTGGCTGATTAGCGCACGTTTGGACAGGCTGTAGCGATCTTCTTCCGGCAGGAACATGGTCACACCCAGCGCACGACCGCGCGGAATGATAGACACCTTGTAGACCGGATCATGCTCGGGAACAACGCGACCGACAATGGCATGGCCAGCTTCGTGGTAGGCCGTGTTCTGCTTTTCTTTCTCGGACATGACCATGGATTTGCGCTCGGCGCCCATCATGATCTTGTCTTTCGCCAGTTCGAACTCTTTCATCTCGACGATGCGTTTGCCGCTACGTGCAGCGAACAACGACGCTTCGTTGACCAGGTTTGCCAGGTCAGCACCCGAGAAGCCCGGAGTACCACGTGCGATCACTGCCGGAGCAACGTCGTCGCCCATTGGCACTTTGCGCATGTGCACTTTCAGAATCTGCTCGCGACCGCGAATGTCTGGCAAGCCAACCACCACCTGACGGTCGAAACGGCCCGGACGCAGCAGCGCAGGGTCGAGTACGTCCGGACGGTTGGTCGCAGCAATCACGATGATGCCGTCATTCATTTCGAAGCCGTCCATCTCTACCAGCAACTGGTTGAGAGTCTGCTCACGTTCGTCGTGACCGCCACCCATGCCGGCGCCACGATGGCGACCTACGGCATCGATTTCGTCGATGAAGATGATGCAAGGGGCGTGCTTCTTGGCCTGCTCGAACATGTCGCGGACGCGGCTCGCGCCGACACCGACGAACATTTCGACGAAGTCAGAACCGGAAATGGTGAAGAACGGCACTTTGGCTTCGCCGGCAATCGCCTTGGCCAACAAGGTCTTACCGGTACCCGGTGGGCCGACCATCAATACGCCGCGCGGAATACGACCGCCCAGACGCTGGAATTTGCCCGGATCACGCAGGAACTCAACCAGCTCGCCGACTTCTTCCTTGGCTTCGTCGCAACCGGCAACGTCGGCCAAAGTAGTTTTCACCTGATCTTCGGAGAGCAGGCGTGCCTTGCTCTTGCCGAAGCTCATCGGCCCGCCCTTGCCGCCGGCACCACCCTGCATCTGGCGCATGAAGAACATGAACACCGCGATGATCACCAGGATCGGGAAGCTGGCCACCAGGAGCTGAGTCCAGATGCTTTGCTGTTCAGGCTGCTTGCCTTCAACCACAACGTGATTGTCGACCAGATCGCCGATCAGGCCATTGTCCTGAATTGCCGGACGAATGGTCTTGAAGCTGTCGCCATCGGTGCGCTTGCCGGTAATCACATAGCCGTCAACGGCTACGCGTTCGACCTTGCCATCCTTGACCTGCTGGATGAAGTCGGAATAGTTGAGGGTCTGCGGCTCGTTAGGGCTGGAGAAGTTGTTCATCACCGTCACCAGGACTGCCGCGATGATCAACCACAGGATCAGATTCTTTGCCATATCGTTCAATTAACTACCCTCTGAAGCAAGCTCCGCTACTGGCGCGCGCTTCGCATGATATTCACCGGCCTAACTTACTACATTACCTACAACTCTGGCAGGCGCCGTCTGTAACCCTTTGTGAAACACTTTCTACACAATATTCGCTTATGCACGCAGAGCGAAATATGAAAAACCTATCGCCCCGCCGAAAAACCTCGTTTCACGCATCACCACCGCGATAACCCCAGGCCAGCATGTACTGCTCTCGGGAGCTGCCACGGGAAGAGTCTGGCTTGATCATCTGGATCTTGTCGAATTTCTTCCGAGCATCCTTCAGATAAACGTCGAAGCCCTCGCCCTGGAAAATCTTGATGACGAAGTTGCCACCGGGCTTGAGGATCCGTTCCGCCAGGTCCAGAGCCAGCTCGCACAGGAACATGGCCTTGGGCATATCCACTTCGGGCGTACCACTCATATTGGGGGCCATATCGGAAATCACAAGGTCCACCTGCGAATTACCCACAGCCTCAAGGATTTGAGCCAGCACCGAGTCCTCAGTGAAGTCACCTTGAATGAAGGTCACGTCCGGAATGCCGTCCATTTCAAGAATGTCCGAAGCGATCAGACGCCCCTGGCCACCGATCAGCCGACTGGTCACCTGCGACCAGCCACCCGGCGCCGCGCCGAGGTCGACCACGCTCATGCCCGGGCGGATCAATTTGTATTTTTCCTGGATCTCCAGCAGCTTGTAACTTGCACGCGAGCGGTAGCCATCCTTCTGCGCCTGCTTCACATAAGGATCGTTGACATGTCTTTTCAGCCAACCAAGGCTTGTCTTGGAACGCGCCATTGGGCACCTCGATGATTAGGGTCGTGATTAGTTGGGCGGATCCACGAACCCTCGGGTAAAATGGCCGCCATTTTACAGAATCCAGACGAAAGGGTCAGATTATGCCGCTCACTCCAGAGCAGAAGAAACAGTACAAATCCATCGGCCACCACCTCAAACCAGTGTTGACGGTAGCGGACAACGGTTTGACTGAAGGTGTTTTAGCCGAACTTGAACGCGCCTTGGCCGATCACGAGCTGATCAAGATCAAGCTCAATATCCTCGATCGCGAGTCGCGCCTGGCGCACATCGCCGAGCTGTGCAAGGTCGGCAAAGCGGACCTGGTTCAGGTCATCGGCAAGATGGCTCTGGTCTACCGCAAGAACTTCAGCGCCAACAAGCAGCTGTCGAACGTTCATCGCTTCAAGTGATGCGCAGGGTCAAGGGTGTGCTTCGCGCACCCTGCCACCCCATCCCGGCACCGGCTGCATGACCAGCACCAGCCCGGAAAATCCCAGCACCAGATAACTGAATACCTGCCAGCGCTGCGCATCCGGCCAGCCGACACGCACAGCGACATACATCGCGCACGCGTACAACGCCATCAACAGCACCTGCCCGCGAAAATCCCGCCATAGACTGGCAAGGCCCTCGGCCTGTACCAGCACCAAAGCCTGAAAGATCACGCACAGAGCGGCGAACCCCACCACCAGCACTTCGAATGCACTGGCGACTTCGTCGATCAACAGCGGCGCCAAGCCGATCTGGCCCAGCGCCGGCTGCAAACCGACATGAATCAACCATAGCCCACCGACCCAAAGCATCTGGGTCAGTTGCCAAAGCATGGCGCCCGCATGCAGCGGGCGCCTTCTTTCAGATGTGACGAACTTCGACAATCTCGTACTCGATCACGCCGCTTGGCGTTTTGACGGCGACAACGTCACCCTCTTCCTTGCCAATCAAGGCGCGGGCCAGCGGCGAACCGACGGAGATCTTGCCGAGTTTGAAGTCAGCCTCATCCTCACCCACGATGTGGTAAGTGACGCTTTCATCAGTCTCGACGTTGGCGATCTCGACGGTGGTACCGAAAATCACTTTGCCGGTGTGAGGAATGGTCGTGACATCGATGATGACCTGATTCTGAATCCGGCCTTCGATATCACGAATACGCGCTTCGACCATGCCTTGCTGTTCGCGGGCAGCATGGTATTCAGCGTTTTCCTTCAAGTCACCCAACTCGCGGGCCGTACCGATGTCCTGGCTGAGCTTCGGACGGACGACCTTGGTCAGGTGAGCATGCTCCTCTTCCAGGGCGCGAGCGCCCTGAACAGTCATTGGGTACTTGGTTATGCTCATGCCTTCAATCCTGCGTGTAGATCCTGCAAGCGGCGCACGGTCTTTTCCGGACCGAACTTCAGCGCTTCGCAGATCGCTTCGCCCGCAGCAATAGTGGTGGTGCAGTAGATCTTGTGCTGCAGGGCGTTGCGACGAATGGAGTACGAATCGGCGATCGACTGACGACCCTCGGTGGTGTTGATGATCAGCGTGACTTCGTCATTCTTGATCATGTCGACCACGTGCGGACGACCCTCGGTCACCTTGTTCACGCGGCGCACTTTCAGGCCTGCGGCTTCGATCAGCTTGGCAGTGCCGGCAGTGGCGACCACTTCGAAGCCCAAGTTGATCAGATCACGGGCCACGCCTGCAACCAGTGGCTTGTCGTCATCGCGCACGCTGATGAACGCGGTACCGCCGGTCGGCAGAACTTCGCTGGCACCCATCTGCGCCTTGGCGAATGCTTCGCCGAAGGTGTCGCCGACGCCCATCACTTCACCGGTCGACTTCATCTCTGGGCCGAGGATCGGGTCAACGCCAGGGAACTTGGCGAACGGGAACACCGCCTCTTTCACGCTGTAGAAGTTCGGGATGATTTCCTTGGTGAAGCCGATTTCCTTCAGGGTCTTACCGGCCATCACGCGCGCAGCGATCATGGCCAGGGAAACACCGATGCACTTGGAAACGAACGGTACGGTACGCGAGGCGCGCGGGTTGACTTCGATGACGTAGATGTCTTCGCCCTGCAAAGCCAACTGCACGTTCATCAGGCCGACAACGCCCAGTTCCAGAGCCATTTTCTTGACCTGTTCGCGCATCTCGTCCTGGATGTGTGCCGGCAGCGAGTACGGCGGCAGCGAGCAAGCGGAGTCACCGGAGTGAACGCCCGCCTGTTCGATGTGCTGCATGATCGCGCCGATCACTACATCTTTGCCGTCGCAGACCGCATCCACGTCCATTTCGATGGCGCAGTTGAGGAAGTGGTCGAGCAGCACCGGGCTGTCGTTGGACACTTGCACCGCGTCACGCAGATAGCGCTTGAGTTCGTCTTCCTTGTAAACGATTTCCATCGCACGGCCGCCCAACACGTAGGACGGGCGCACCACCAGCGGATAACCGATCTTCGCCGCAGCACGAACGGCTTCGTCTTCGCTGCGCACAGTGGCGTTTGGCGGCTGACGCAGGTTCAGACGCTCGACCATTTGCTGGAAGCGCTCACGGTCTTCGGCGCGGTCGATGGCGTCAGGGCTGGTGCCGATGATCGGCACGCCAGCAGCTTCCAGTGCGCGAGCCAGTTTCAGCGGAGTCTGGCCGCCGTACTGGACGATCACGCCTTTCGGCTTCTCGACGCGGCAGATTTCCAGTACGTCTTCCAGGGTTACCGGCTCGAAGTACAGACGGTCGGAAGTGTCGTAGTCGGTGGATACGGTTTCCGGGTTGCAGTTGACCATGATGGTTTCGTAGCCGTCTTCGCGCAGGGCGAGAGCAGCGTGAACGCAGCAGTAGTCGAACTCGATGCCCTGGCCGATACGGTTCGGACCGCCGCCCAGAATCATGATCTTGTCGCGACCCGACGGCGCGGCCTCGCACTCTTCCTCGTAGGTCGAGTACAGGTAAGCGGTGTCGGTAGCGAACTCGGCGGCGCAGGTGTCAACGCGCTTGTAGACCGGGAACACTTCCAGCTTCTGACGATGCGTACGCAGGTTTTTCTCGGTGACGCCCAGCAGTTTCGCCAGACGCTGATCGGAGAAGCCTTTGCGCTTGAGCTTGAACATCAGGTCGCGGTCGATCGAGGACAGACCGAGGGTCTTGACCTTCTCTTCGTCCTTGATCAGGTCTTCGATCTGCACCAGGAACCACGGGTCGATCATATTCATGCCGAAGATGTCTTCGACCGACAGACCGGCGCGGAAGGCGTCAGCCACGTACCAGATACGCTCGGCGCCCGGCACGGTCAGTTCGCGCTTGAGCACGCTCATGCTGTCCGGGTTGCTCAGATCGAGCTTCTCGTCCAGACCGCAAACGCCGACTTCCAGACCGCGCAGGGCTTTCTGCAGGGATTCCTGGAAGGTCCGGCCGATGGCCATGACTTCACCGACCGACTTCATTTGCGTGGTCAGGCGCGCGTCAGCCTTGGCGAATTTCTCGAAGGCGAAGCGTGGCAGCTTGGTAACGACGTAGTCGATCGACGGTTCGAAGGACGCCGGGGTCTTGCCGCCGGTGATGTCGTTCGACAGCTCATCAAGGGTGTAGCCCACAGCCAGTTTGGCCGCGACCTTGGCGATCGGGAAACCGGTGGCTTTCGAAGCCAGTGCCGAGGAACGCGAAACACGCGGGTTCATTTCGATCACGACCATACGGCCAGTGTTCGGGCAGATACCGAATTGAACGTTGGAACCACCGGTCTCGACGCCGATCTCGCGCAGTACCGCCAGCGAGGCGTTACGCAGGATCTGGTATTCCTTGTCGGTCAGCGTCTGGGCTGGAGCTACGGTGATCGAGTCGCCGGTGTGCACGCCCATCGGGTCGAAGTTTTCGATCGAGCAGACGATGATGCAGTTGTCCTTTTTGTCGCGGACAACTTCCATTTCATATTCTTTCCAGCCGATCAGCGATTCGTCGATCAGCAGCTCTTTGGTCGGCGACAGGTCCAGACCACGGGCGCAGATTTCTTCGAACTCTTCACGGTTGTAAGCGATACCGCCACCGGTGCCGCCCATGGTGAAGGACGGACGGATGATGCACGGGAAACCGAGGGTTTCGAGGACCGCGTTGGCTTCTTCCATGCTGTGGGCGATGCCGGAACGCGGGCACGCCAGGCCGATGGATTTCATCGCCTTGTCGAAACGCGAACGGTCTTCAGCCTTGTCGATGGTGTCGGCGTTGGCACCGATCATCTCTACGCCGAACTTCTCCAGAACGCCTTCGCGCTCCAGGTCCAAAGCGCAGTTCAGAGCGGTCTGGCCACCCATGGTTGGCAGCACGGCGTCCGGACGCTCTTTTTCGATGATCTTGGCCACGGTCTGCCACTTGATCGGTTCGATGTAGGTGGCGTCGGCCATGTCCGGGTCGGTCATGATGGTGGCCGGGTTGGAGTTCACCAGGATGACGCGGTAACCCTCTTCGCGCAGGGCTTTGCAGGCCTGGGCGCCGGAGTAGTCGAATTCGCAGGCCTGGCCGATCACGATCGGGCCAGCGCCGAGAATCAGGATGCTTTTAATGTCTGTACGTTTTGGCATGGTTTGTCACTCAAATCCGCAGGTCAGTCGGCAAGCCGTCTTGATCGATTTCTGAAGTCCCGAAGGGGCCGCCGGTACCGGGGCCGCCCTCGAGGCCTTCTCTCTACAGTCTCAAGGCGAACGCTTAGCGTCGCTTGGCCATCTCGTTGATGAAGCGGTCGAACAGTGGCGCGACATCGTTCGGGCCCGGGCTCGCTTCAGGGTGACCCTGGAAGCTGAACGCGCTCTTGTCGGTGCGCTCGATGCCTTGCAGGGTGCCGTCGAACAGCGATTTGTGGATCGCGCGCACGTTGGCTGGCAGGGTGGCTTCGTCTACCGCAAAACCGTGGTTCTGGCTGGTGATCATCACCACGCCTGTGTCCAGATCCTGCACCGGGTGGTTGGCACCGTGGTGGCCGTGGCCCATTTTCAGGGTCTTGGCGCCGGAGGCCAGAGCCAGCAGTTGGTGGCCGAGGCAGATGCCGAATACCGGCGTCTCGGTTTCCAGCACTTCCTTGATCGCCTGGATCGCGTAGTCGCATGGCTCCGGATCACCAGGGCCGTTGGACAGGAACACGCCGTCCGGCTTCAGCGCCAGCACATCGGCGGCTGGAGTTTGCGCAGGCACCACGGTGACGCGGCAGCCGCGCTCGACCAGCATGCGCAGGATGTTGACCTTGACGCCGTAGTCGTAGGCGACCACGTGATATGGCAGCTCGGAAGCTTCGATGGTCGCGTGGCTGTCGGTTTTCAGATCCCAGACAGTCGAGCGCCATTCGTATTGGGTCTTGGTGCTGACGACTTTCGCCAGGTCCATGCCCTTCAGGCCCGGGAAGCCCTGCGCAGCGGCGATGGCTGCTTCTTCGGAGATGTTGTCGCCGGCCATGATGCAGCCGTTCTGAGCGCCTTTTTCACGCAGGATGCGGGTCAGGCGACGGGTGTCGATACCGGCGATTGCCACTACATTGTTGGCTTTCAGGTAATCAGACAGGGACATCGTGTTGCGCCAGTTGCTCGCTACCAGCGGCAGGTCACGGATGACCAGGCCAGCGGACCAGACGCGGTCGGACTCGGCGTCTTCCGGCGTGGTGCCGGTGTTGCCGATGTGCGGGTAAGTCAGGGTAACGATCTGCTGGGCGTAGGAAGGATCGGTAAGGATTTCCTGATAGCCGGTCATTGCGGTGTTGAACACCACCTCACCAACGGTCTGACCGTCGGCTCCAATGGCTTCGCCGCGAAAAATGCTGCCATCAGCAAGGGCGAGTATGGCTGGCTTAGTCAAGAAGACCTCCCGTAAATAACGCATGAAAGGGCAATCGCAGGTTGTAAAAAAGCGGAGTGACGTATGGACACGTCACCCCGCTTCTTCACTGAAATTATTCTGCGCGCTTTTAGTGGACACACTAAAGCTGTAGCTTACAGAAAAGGGCGTTTTTGGTCCACCGCTAAAGAGCCTTAAAGGCCGGAGAATGCGACAGGTCGTCGCCAAGCGGTAAAAACCGGCGCAAAACGGGACGTTTGCGCCGGGTTCAGCAACGACTCAACGCAGGTCGAGTACGTCTTGCATGTCGTACAGGCCCGGCTCGCGACCATCCAGCCACAGCGCCGCACGCACCGCGCCCTTGGCGAAGGTCATGCGGCTCGATGCCTTGTGGGTAATCTCGACGCGCTCGCCATCGGCAGCGAACAGCACGGTGTGATCACCGACGATATCGCCAGCACGCACGGTGGCGAAACCAATGGTTTCACGCTCACGCGCACCGGTCTGGCCTTCGCGACCGTAGACCGCGACCTTCTTCAGATCACGCCCCAGCGCATCAGCAATCACTTCACCCATGCGCACCGCCGTACCGGACGGAGCATCGACCTTGTGGCGGTGATGGGCTTCCATGATCTCGATATCGACATCGTCGCCCAGCACGCGCGCAGCGGTGTCGAGCAACTTCAGGCACAGGTTGACGCCGACGCTGAAGTTGGCGGCGAAGACGATCGGAATGTCCTTGCCCGCATCGGCCAGCAATTGCTTCTCTTCAACACTGAAACCGGTGGTGCCGATGATCATCGCTTTGCCGTGTTTGCGGCAGAACGCGAGATTCTTCAGGGTCACGGTCGGGTGAGTGAAGTCGATCAACACATCGAACTCTTCAACCACACGATCCAGATCACCGGACAGCGGCACGCCGATACGGCCCAGCGCTGCCAGCTCACCGGCATCCGCGCCGACCAGCGTGCTGTCGGGACGATCGACCGCCGCCGTCAGACCGGCGCCCGGCGTCTGCTGCACCGCTTCAATCAGGGTCTTGCCCATGCGCCCGGCGGCGCCCATCACTGCAATACGTCGCATGCCGACTCCTTACAAATCGCCGAAGAAACGCTTCACACCGTCGAACCAACCGGTGGTTTTCGGCGAGTGGCTGTTGTCGTCGGCCAGGGAGCTGCGGAATTCTTCCAGCAGCTCACGCTGACGACGGTTGAGGTTGACCGGCGTTTCCACAGCGACACGGCACATCAGGTCGCCGGCACCGCCGCCACGCACTGGCGCAACGCCTTTGCCGCGTACGCGGAACTGCTTGCCGGTCTGCGTGCCTTCAGGGATTTTCAGTTTGACGCGACCGTCGAGGGTCGGAATCTCCAACTCGCCGCCCAGTGCAGCGTCGACGAAGCTGATCGGCACTTCGCAGAACAGATGCTTGCCGTCACGCTGGAAGATGTCGTGTTCGCGCACATTGATCACAACGTACAGGTCGCCAGTCGGCCCACCCTGAGTACCCGCCTCGCCTTCGCCGGACAGACGAATACGGTCGCCAGTATCAACACCGGCAGGCACTTTGACCGACAGGGTTTTGTACTCTTCGACGCGACCGTCGCCGTGGCAGGAGTCGCACGGATCGGAAATGATCTTGCCCTGGCCATGGCAGCGCGGGCAGGTCTGCTGCACCGAGAAGAAGCCCTGCTGCATGCGCACCTGGCCGATGCCGCCGCAGGTCGGGCACGTCGTCGGCGACGAGCCTTTCTTGGCCCCCGAACCATCGCATGGCTTGCAGTTGACCAGTGTCGGAACGCGGATATTCACCGACGTGCCGCGCACCGCTTCTTCCAGATTCAGCTCCAGGGTGTAGCGCAGATCGCTGCCACGCTGAGCGCCGCCACGGGCACCACCGCGACCGCCACCGAAGAAATCACTGAAGACATCGCCGAAGATATCCGAGAAGTTCTGGCCACCGAAACCGGCACCGCCGCCACCCATGCTCGGATCGACGCCGGCATGACCATACTGGTCGTATGCCGCGCGCTTGCTGGCGTCGGACAACACTTCATAGGCCTCGTTGGCCTCTTTGAATGCTTCTTCGGAAGCTTTGTCGCCGGGATTACGGTCGGGGTGGTGCTTCATAGCCAGGCGGCGATAGGCCTTCTTCAGGTCCGCTTCGCTCGTGCCCCGCTCGACACCCAATACTTCGTAATAGTCACGCTTTGCCATAAGTTCTTTGCACTCTTAAGGACGTTCGGCAAACCCCTCCTGAGCCTCGCCAAACTCGTTGAGCCCCCATTAAGGCCCGGACCCAACTCACGTCAATTCAACGATCCTGGTCTTGATTGATGCGGTATCTGCGGCGCGAAAAGCAGGAGCATTCCCGGCCATACCGCCAACATCCGAACGGTGTCGCATGCTGTAAAAATTCGCGTATTCCAGATACGCCAACGCGGGAGGCAAGCTCCCGCGCGGCGACATCCTACCAGTCACCGCCGCAAGGCAGTCAACCGGGCGACCAACAACTTACTTGTGGTCTTTGACTTCTTCGAACTCGGCGTCGACAACGTCGTCAGCCTTCTCAGCCGATTCGCCTTGCGGGGCCGCGCCATCAGCTGGCTGAGCCTGTTCGGCGTACATCTTCTGAGCAACCGGAGCGGAGACTTTCGACAGCTCTTCAACCTTGGCTTCGATGGCAGCCTTGTCGTCGCCTTTGACGGCGGCTTCCAGCGCAACCACTGCAGCTTCGATTGCAGTCTTCTCTTCGGCGGTGACCTTGTCGCCCGCGTCAGCGATCATCTTGCGAGTCGAGTGCACCAGTGCATCACCCTGGTTACGGGCAGCGGCCAGTTCTTCGAACTTGCGGTCTTCCTCGGCATTCGCCTCGGCGTCACGCACCATGCGCTCGATTTCTTCGTCGGACAGACCGGAGTTGGCCTTGATCACGATCGACTGGGTCTTGCCGGTAGCCTTGTCTTTCGCGCCGACGTGCAGGATGCCGTTGGCGTCGATGTCGAAGGTCACTTCGATCTGCGGCACGCCACGTGGAGCTGGTGGAATGTCGGCCAGGTCGAACTTGCCCAGCGATTTGTTCTGTGCGGCTTGCTTGCGCTCACCCTGCAGAACGTGAATGGTCACAGCACCCTGGTTGTCGTCGGCAGTCGAGAACACTTGCGATTTCTTGGTAGGAATCGTGGTGTTTTTCTCGATCAGCGCGGTCATCACGCCACCCATGGTTTCGATACCCAGGGTCAGCGGGCTGACGTCGAGCAGCAGCACGTCTTTCACGTCACCGGCCAGAACAGCGCCCTGGATCGCAGCACCCATGGCAACAGCTTCGTCCGGGTTGACGTCTTTACGCGCTTCTTTACCGAAGAAATCGGTAACCAGCTTCTGCACCAGCGGCATACGAGTCTGACCACCGACCAGAATCACGTCGTTGATCGCGCTGACGTCGATACCGGCGTCTTTCATGGCAATGCGGCAAGGTTCGATGGTGCGCTGAACCAGGTCTTCAACCAGTGCTTCGAGCTTGGCACGGGAGATTTTCACGTTCAGGTGCTTAGGACCGGTCGCGTCTGCAGTGATGTACGGCAGGTTGACGTCGGTCGACTGAGCGGACGACAGCTCGATCTTGGCTTTCTCAGCGGCTTCTTTCAGACGCTGCATGGCCAGCGGGTCACCTTTGAGGTTCATGCCGCTTTCTTTCTTGAATTCGTCAACGAGGTAGTCGATCAGACGAATGTCGAAGTCTTCACCGCCGAGGAAGGTGTCACCGTTGGTGGCCAACACTTCGAACTGGTGCTCACCGTCAACTTCAGCGATTTCGATTACGGAAACGTCGAAAGTACCGCCACCCAGGTCATAAACGATCACGGTGTGATCGCCCTTGGCCTTGTCCATACCGTAAGCCAGAGCGGCTGCGGTTGGTTCGTTGATGATGCGTTTTACGTCCAGACCAGCGATGCGGCCGGCGTCTTTGGTGGCTTGACGCTGGCTGTCGTTGAAGTAGGCCGGAACGGTGATCACCGCTTCGGTCACTGCCTCGCCGAGGTAGTCTTCGGCGGTCTTCTTCATCTTCTTCAGAATTTCAGCCGAGATTTGTGGCGGTGCCATTTTCTGGCCGTTCACTTCTACCCAGGCGTCGTTGTTGTCAGCCTTGACGATCTTGTAAGGGACCATCTGGATGTCTTTCTGCACGACTTCTTCGTCGAAACGACGACCGATCAGACGCTTTACCGCGTACAGGGTGTTGTGCGGGTTGGTTACAGCCTGACGCTTGGCCGACTGACCTACCAGAATTTCGCCATCGTTGGCGTAAGCGATGATCGACGGCGTGGTACGCGCGCCTTCAGCGTTTTCAATAACTTTGGCTTTGCCGTTTTCCAGCACGGAGACGCAGGAGTTGGTAGTCCCCAGGTCGATACCGATAATTTTGCCCATGTTCACTCTCCCGAAACTTTGGATTTTGTTGCCGCAGCAGTGGTGGCTGACTGCGGTAGCACTTAAACGCTTGACTTCTAAATGGGGGCCTTGCGGCTAATTTCAAGCCTGCTCGTCAATCGAAGGCGAAACCGGTGCCGGCGCCTTGCTGACCACGACCATCGCCGGGCGCAGCAGGCGACCATTGAGCTGGTAGCCCTTCTGGAAAACCTTCAACACGCTGTTCGGCTCGACGTCGGCACTTTCCTGCATGGCCATCGCCTGATGGTGAACGGCGTTGAACGGTTCGCCATGCGGATCGATCGCTTCAAGCTGGTAGCGCTTGAGGGTGTCGTGGAACATTTTCAGGGTCAGCTCGATGCCTTCGCGCATCGGGCGGATGCTTTCGTCGTCCGGGCTCGACAGCTCGAGGCCGCGCTCCAGGCTGTCGACGATCGGCAGCAGGTCGCTGGCGAATTTTTCCAGGGCAAACTTGTGCGCCTTCTCGACGTCCTGCTCGGCACGGCGGCGAACGTTCTGCAGATCGGCAGCAACACGCAGAGACTGATCCTGCGCGGCGGCCAATTGCTCTTCGAGCACTTGCACACGGGTCGCCAGGTCGTCACCCGAACCTTCGGGCGCCTGATTGGCATCTGGGTTTTGCGTATCTACTGTCTGTTCGTCAGCCATAGAATTCTCCTTTCAATTTCGTCCGCGAGCCTGACTCGCGCTTCTGCCCCGATATATGGGGCCGCAAAATCAGGCTTCAAGGGCTGAAAACAATTGTCCCTACAAAAAAGTGCTGAATACTCATTCTTGAATGCGCTAAGAAAACTTTTCGATCAAGCAAATCGAGCTAAGGGCGGGCATTGTCAGGCCTGAACAAAACACTGTATAAATAACCAGACCTCAAGCCTGGGAGCTGCCTTTATGCTGGTGCACCTGTCCGTACACAACTACGCCATCGTCGAACATCTCGATCTCGAACTTGATCGCGGGATGAGCGTGATCACAGGGGAAACCGGCGCCGGCAAGTCGATCATGCTCGATGCCCTGGGCCTCACCCTGGGTGATCGCGCCGACAGCGGCGTGGTTCGCCCGGGCGCTGATAAAGCCGACATTCTCGCCACCTTCGATCTCGCTGATATCCCTGAAGCCAGCGCCTGGCTGGCCGAGCGCGATCTGGAAAACGACGGGCCGTGCATCCTGCGCCGGGTCATCACCTCGGAAGGTCGTTCGCGCGGTTATATCAACGGCACGCCCTGCCCGCTTGGCGACCTCAAAGCCCTCGGCGAGCTGCTGATCGATATCCACAGCCAGCATGAACATCAATCGCTGCTGAAAACTGATACTCATCGCCGCCTGCTCGACGAGTACGCCGGCGCCACCGACCTGGCGCGTCAGGTGCAGCTTGCCGCGCAACGCTGGCGTCAGACCCGCCAGGAACTGGAGCGGCTGTCCAACTCCGGCGACGAACAACGCGCACGTCATCAGTTGCTCAGCTATCAGCTTGAGGAATTGGAGAACCTCGGCCTCGGCGAAAATGAACTGGAGCAACTGGAGCAGGAACACAAGAACCTGACCAACGCCGAAACCTTGCTGGGCATTTGCCGGCAAGTGGTCGAGCAATGCAGTGAAAGTGATTCAGGGAATGTCCTGAATGCACTGACCGCCAGCCTCAATCGTCTGTCCAGTGTGAACAGCTCGGTGGGGGCGCTGGGAGAAGCCAGCAGCCTGCTGACCAGTGCACAGATTCAGGTAGAAGAAGCAGTCGGCGAGCTCAACCGCTTCCTCGACAACTTTGATGCCGACCCGGCTCGCCTGCAATACCTGGAAGAGCGCCTCGACGCGATCTACACCCTGGCGCGCAAACACCGGATTCAACCGACCGAAGTCGGCGAGATGCAGCAAAAGCTGCTCGATGAAATCGAAACCCTCAACGCCAACGATGAATCCATCGAACGCCTGGGTGAAGAACTGGCGTCCTACGCCCGCCACTATCAGGAGAAAGCCCGCGAGCTGAGCGACCTTCGTCATCAAGCGGCCGGCAGCCTCGCCAGTGCGGTGGAGCAGGAAATCCAGCGCCTGGGCATGCCCGGCGGCCGATTCACCATCGAACTGAAAGCCAACAGCAGCGACGAGTTGCTGCCGAACGGGCTGGAACAGGTCGAACTGCTGGTCAGCGCCAACCCCGGCCAACCGCTCAAAGCGCTGGCGAAAGTCGCCTCCGGCGGTGAGCTGTCGCGGATCAGTCTGGCGATTCAGGTCATTACCGCCCAGACCTCCCGCGTGCCGACGCTGGTGTTCGACGAAGTGGACGTAGGTATTGGCGGTCCGACTGCCGAGATTGTCGGCCAGTTACTGCGCCGTCTCGGTGATCGCGGCCAGGTCCTGACCGTGACGCACTTGCCGCAAGTGGCGGCGCAAGGGCATCAGCATCTGTTCGTGCACAAGGTTCGCGACGAGAAGGCGACTCACACCGCTGTCGCGAAGCTGACAAAGAACGAGCGCATCGAAGAAGTCGCGCGCATGCTCGGCGGCATCGATCTGACCAAGGAATCCCTGGCTCACGCGAAAAAAATGGTGGTGACCGCCAAGGCGTAACAAATAGTAGAAAGCACGAAGGCGACCCTTGGGTCGCCTTCGCTCGTTTCGCGAATGTGAAATTCGCGCGACATGCTTACTTTTTCTTGCGCACGTACAGCACCAGGTTGTGATCAACCATTTCGAAGCCATGCTTCTCGACGATCGATTTCTGAAGTTTTTCGATTTCTTCGTCGAAGAATTCGATCACTTCACCCGATTCCACGTTGACCATATGGTCGTGGTGGCCACCGTCAGCCAGTTCGAAGACCGCGTGGCCGCCGTCGAAGTTGTGGCGGACCACGAGGCCGGCCGCTTCGAACTGGGTCAGTACACGGTAAACCGTGGCCAGACCAACGTCCTCACCAGCTTCCATCAACGCCTTGTAGACGTCCTCGGCACTCATGTGGCGCTGCTCGGTAGAGTCGAGCATTTGCAGGATCTTGACCCGTGGCAGGGTCACTTTGAGGCCGGCTTTGCGTAGTTCGCTATTTTCAACCATGGTCAGCTTTCTCGCGATGCTGCTTCGCAGCTTCTCTTAATGCGGGTATGATCGGCGTTTACGTTGTCCCAGCCAAGATAGTGGAAGTCGCCCACCGATGCAAAACACCAAGCTCTTGCTAACCAGTTTCACCTTTGTGGGACTGCTCGCACTCGCCGGTTGTTCATTCCCCGGGGTTTACAAAATCGACATCCAGCAGGGCAATGTCGTCACGCAGGACATGATAGACCAGTTACGCCCGGGAATGACCCGGCCGCAAGTACGGTTTATCATGGGCAACCCTCTGCTTGCCGACACGTTCCATGCCGATCGCTGGGATTATCTGTACAGCCTGCAACCGGGTGGCGGTGAACGCCAGCAGGAACGAATCAGCGTTATCTTCAACTCCAACGACCAGCTTGTCAGCCTGTCCGGTGACTTCATGCCCGGCGTGAGCCGTGATGAAGCCATTCTCGGCAAGGACAGCGGTACTACCGTGACCGCGCCTGCTGAAAACGCCGACAAGCCAGAAGCCGAGAAGCCAGCCAAACCAGGCTCTTTGCTGGATCAGATCCAGAAGGACGTCGATGGTGTGGAAACCGTACCGGTTCCGACACCAGAGCCGCTGGACACCTCGCCGCAGTAATAGGCGAGGCATTAAAAAACCCGGAGATTCCGGGTTTTTTATTGCCTGCCGTTTGGCTTAATCAGGAATTACGTGCCTTTGCCTCGGCAGCCTTGGCCGCACGCAGGCGTCGAACCTCTTTGGGATCAGCCAGCAGCGGTCGATAAATTTCGATCCGGTCGCCTACCTGAACAGGGCGAGAATCCGCGTCAGTCACGACCTTGCCAAAAATCCCCAGCGGGCACTGCGCCAGATTCAGCTCAGGAAACTCGGCCGCGATGCCCGATGCGTGCACCGCCGCCCGAACGCTAACGCCTTCAGCGACGCTGATCGCACGCAGAACCTGCCGATCAACCGCCGCGTACACGACTTCTATCTCGATCACCGGCTCAACCATGCATCTGCTTGGCGCGCTGGCAGAAAGCATCCACCAACTGATTGGCCGCCTGATTGAACAACGGCCCCAGAGTTGCGCGCACCAACGGCCCGGCATAATCGAACGACAGATCCAGACTGATCTTGCAGGCCTTTTCGTTCAGCGCCTTGAAGACCCAGATGCCGTGCAACTGAGTGAACGGGCCTTCTTCAAGATTCATCTCGATCGACTGCCCCGGCACCAGCGTGTTGCGCGTGACGAAATGCTGACTGAGGCCACCCTTCGCGACGCCGACACTGGCGCGCATGTGTTCCGGCGAGCTTTCCAGCACTTCAGCCTCCGAGCACCACGGCAGAAACTCCGGGTACCGCGCGACGTCGTTGACCAGGTCGTAGAGAAACTGCGCCGGGTACGGCAGAAGCGCGGATCGTTGGATATGTGTCGTCATGTAAGCGTTACTTCCAGAGCTGAGCGGCAAAGACTACAAGAATGCCGATAGGCGCCACGTAGCGCATCAAGAACAGGGACAGAGCAAACAGAACCGGGTTACGGATGGACAATTCATCCCGCACCGCCTCACGCCCCATCACCCATCCCGCGAACAGCACGAAACACAAGCCACCGAGGGGCAACATGATCCGCGAGGTGAAGAAATCGATCACGCCGAAGAAGTCGAGACCGCTCTGCGCACCCCATTGATAGAGGCTGAACGTCCCGCCTTCGTTCACGAAAAACTTGGCTTCCTTCCAGATATTGAAAGAAAACACGGTGCCCAGACCAACAAACCAGCAGGTGAACGCCAGCCAGAACGTGACCCAGATGCGGCTGATTTTAGTGCGCTCTACCAGGTAAGCCACCATTGGCTCAAGCAGCGAAATCGCCGAACTCCACGCTGCCACCGCGACCAACACGAAGAACACCACGCCCATCAACTGGCCGAAAAAGACATTACCAAAAGCAAATGGCAGGCTGACGAACATCAGCCCTGGGCCTTCGCTTGGGTTCAGGCCAGCGGCGAACACAATCGGAAACAGTGCCAGGCCGGCGACCAGCGATACGAAAGTATCCAGCAGCGCGACACCGACCACCGTGCCCGACAACGAGGTGTTCTTTGGCATGTAGGCGCCGTAGATCATGATCGAACCGACGCCGACGCTCAGCGAGAAGAACGCGTGCCCCATCGCCGGCAGCAGGCCGTCGAGGACTTTTTCCGGGTGGAAGTCGAACATGAAATGCACGCCTTCCATGAAATGCCCGGTGGTCATGCTGTAGCCCAGCAGCACCAGAATCATCACGAACAGCAGCGGCATCATGATTCGCAGGCTGCGTTCAAGCCCGGCGACCACGCCTTTGGCGATCACGAAGGCCGACAGCAGCATGAAAATCGTGTGCCAAAGTGTCAGGCGCCATGGATTGGAAATGACATTGCCGAAATAGGCGCCGACCTGATCAGCCGTCGCGCCCTGGAAATCGCCACGACCCATGTCGACGATGTAGTCCAGCGACCAGCCGCCGACCACACTGTAGAAAGACAGGATCAGCAGGGCCGTGATCATCCCGGCAAACGCGCCCCAAGACCATTTGGCCGAGTGTCCGGCTTCCAGTGCCAGCACCTTCAAGGCGTTCGCCGGACTTTGCCGGGCGCGCCGGCCGATCAGGGTTTCCGCGAGCATGACCGGCACGCCGATGAGCGCGATGCACGCCAGGAACATCAGCACGAAAGCGCCGCCGCCGTAGACCCCGACCATGTAGGGGAACTTCCAGATACTACCCAGTCCCACGGCCGAACCGGTCGCGGCGAGTATGAATACCCAGCGGCTAGCCCAACTGCCGTGGACAGAAACCTTGTCTGTCGACATCGTTTATCACGCCCAAGCGTTAGAAAAAGAGGCCGCATTGTCCGGGATTCACTCAACCTGCTCAAGCACGCAGCAACACCGTAGCCGACAGCCGAACAACTCCATATAATGCCGCCCCTATGGCTAAACAGAAGAAACACCCAACAGGGACCATCGCGCAGAACAAAAAGGCGCGACACGATTACTTCATCGAGCACAAGTTCGAGGCTGGTCTGGTCCTGGCCGGCTGGGAAGTAAAAAGTCTGCGGGCGAGCAAGTTGCAGCTGGTCGACAGCTATGTGCTGCTCAAGGACGGCGAAGCATGGTTGCTCGGCAGCCACATCACGCCGTTGATGACCGCAAGCACCCACGTCATCGCCGACCCGGTGCGCACGCGCAAACTGCTGCTCAACCGCCGCGAGCTGGACAAGCTTGCCGCCGCCGTGCAGCAAAAGGGTTACGCCTGCGTCTGCCTGTCCTGGTACTGGAGCAAGCACATGGTCAAGTGCGAGATCGCTCTGGGCAAGGGCAAGAAGGAATACGACAAGCGTGACACCGAGCGCGAGCGCGATGCCGGTCGTGAATTGCAGCGTGCGGTGCGCAACAAGGGCAAGGAAGACTGATCTTCCTCCTTTAGCGCCAATTCGCGAGCAGGCTCGCTCCCACCTTGGAATGCATTTCAAAGGTGGGAGCGAGCCTGCTCGCGAAAGCTATTTCAGCATCAACACAAACACACCTGATCACATCCCCTTGCGCCGCTCCGCCCGAGCCATGCGCTGCACCTCCTGACGCACCTCTTCCAGCACTTCCTGCACATACAGAATATGTCGGCTGGACACTTCCCTCGCCTGCTCGGCACGCCCTTCGATAATCGCCAGATACAATTCCCGGTGCTGCGAGATCAGCATGTCGCGAGTTTCCGTGCGCTGTTTGTACATGCCGCCGATGTTGGTCACGACGTTGCGCTTGAGCAGATCGAACAGTCCGCGAATCGTATGCAGCAACACCGCGTTGTGGCTGGCTTCGGCAATCGCCAGATGAAATTTTGCATCTGCCGCGCCTTCTTCCGCCCGGCTGACTTCTTCATGGCGCGAGTAGCAATCCTGCAGCTCTTCGAACGCAGCGGTCAGGCGCTCACGATCGACATCGGTGGCGCGCAAAGCGGCGTAGTAGGCACACGATGCCTCCAGGGTGTGCCGGAATTCGAGCAAATCACGCTGCGCTTCGGGATTGCTTTCAAGCAATTGCAGCAGCGGATCGCTGAACGTCGAACCCAGGCCCTCCACCACATAATTGCCGCCGCCCTGGCGACTGACCAGCAAGCCTTTGGCCGCGAGTTTCTGAATCGCCTCGCGCAACGACGGGCGTGATACGCCAAATTGTTCGGCCAGCGTGCGCTCGGCCGGCAGACGTTCGCCCGACTTCAGCGTGCCCTCGAGGATCATCCCCTCGAGGCGCTCGACAATATCGTCAGACAAACGGCGCTGACGTATCTGATCAAAGCCCATAACTCATTTCTCCACGATCCCGACCGCTCGCCGGGGTGTCTATTCTGGCCTATCCGCGCGCCGCCGACACCTGCCAGACGCCACTTCGCCAAAGCGGATCAGTTGCCCTCTGCACCGCATCTTCGACGAAAGTTTCAGAGCGGCAAATTGACACACCGCTACCAAGGCTTTTACCCTAGCCAACAGCGCTTGTAAATTGGTATTACCAATTACCCAAGATTGCTCACAGTGCCTGACCAACAACAATTAGGGGCCACCCCACCATGCAAACCTGGCAACAGCTCTACAGTCCGCTCGGCAGTCTCGGCGTCTCCGCTCTCGCGGCCGTCATTCCCATCGTGTTCTTCTTTCTCGCCCTGGCGGTGTTCCGTCTCAAAGGCCATGTGGCCGGCAGCATCACCCTCGCGCTTTCGATTGCCGTGGCGATTTTCGCCTTCCAGATGCCAGTGGACATGGCGTTCGCCGCCGCTGGTTATGGTTTCGCTTATGGTCTGTGGCCGATTGCCTGGATCATTGTCGCGGCAGTGTTCCTCTACAAGCTGACGGTGAAGAGCGGTCAGTTCGAGGTCATCCGCAGCTCGGTTCTGTCGATTACCGATGACCAGCGCTTGCAGGTATTGCTGATCGGTTTCTGCTTCGGCGCATTTCTGGAAGGTGCCGCCGGATTCGGCGCGCCGGTAGCGATTACTGCCGCACTCCTTGTAGGACTGGGCTTCAATCCGCTGTACGCCGCCGGCCTGTGCCTAATCGCCAACACCGCTCCGGTGGCGTTCGGCGCGCTGGGGATTCCGATCATCGTGGCGGGCCAGGTCACTGGCATCGACGCCTTCAAGATCGGCGCCATGACCGGTCGCCAGCTGCCACTGCTGTCACTGTTCGTGCCGTTCTGGCTGGTGTTCATGATGGACGGCCTGCGCGGTGTGCGCGAAACCTGGCCGGCCGCGCTGGTGGCAGGTCTGAGTTTCGCCATCACCCAATACTTCACCTCCAACTTCATCGGCCCGGAACTGCCAGACATTACCTCGGCACTGGCCAGCCTGATTTCCCTGACCCTGTTCCTCAAGGTCTGGCAACCACGTCGCGCCGCCGGCCAGCACATCGTTGGCGCCGTATCCGCTTCGGTGGTCAGCGCCAGCGTCGGCGGTTTCGGCCAGAAGCGCACCACCGTGGCGTCGCCCTACAGCCTCGGGGAAATTTTCAAGGCGTGGTCGCCGTTCCTGATCCTCACTGTGCTGGTGACCATCTGGACGCTGAAGCCTTTTAAAGCGATGTTCGCCGCCGGTGGTTCGATGTACAGCTGGGTGTTCAACTTCGCGATTCCGCACCTTGATCAACTGGTGATCAAGACTGCGCCAATCGTGGCCAACCCGACCGCGATTCCAGCGGTGTTCAAACTCGACCCGATTTCCGCCACCGGCACGGCGATTTTCTTCTCCGCGCTGATTTCGATGCTGGTACTGAAGATCAATTTCAAAACTGGTCTGACCACTTTGAAAGAGACCTTCTACGAACTGCGCTGGCCGATCCTGTCGATCGGCATGGTGCTGGCATTCGCCTTCGTCACCAACTACTCCGGCATGTCCTCGACAATGGCCCTGGTGCTGGCGGGTACTGGCGCGGCGTTCCCGTTCTTCTCGCCGTTCCTCGGTTGGCTGGGCGTGTTCCTCACCGGTTCGGATACTTCGTCGAACGCCCTGTTCAGTTCGTTGCAAGCGACCACCGCCCACCAGATCGGCATCAACGACACTTTGCTGGTGGCGGCCAATACCAGCGGCGGCGTGACCGGCAAGATGATCTCGCCGCAATCGATCGCCGTGGCCTGCGCCGCGACCGGTCTGGTCGGCAAGGAATCGGATCTGTTCCGCTTCACCCTCAAGCACAGCCTATTCTTTGCAACGATTGTCGGTTTGATCACCTTGGCTCAGGCCTACTGGTTCACCGGCATGCTGGTGCACTAAGACTACAAGAAGCATGGAAATAACCGACGCCGGCCCGTGATCCGGCGTCAGCAATTCACCACCGGGTCTGTAAGGCTGCTGAAAGCAATGCGCTTTATATTCGGCAGCCGCAGCAGACGGATAATCGGGCCTACCCGGAGACACGCCTGATGAGCGAGCTTTTTTACAACGCTGTGCCGAACGCGACCCGCGTGGCACCGCCACTGCCCGAACCTCGGCAATACCCCAGCGAGAAACCGTCGCGGGTCTACCTGTTCGGCACGTGTGTGGTCGACCTGTTCTACCCCGAAGCCGGGATGGACGCGATCCATCTGCTGGAGCGCGAAGGGATCCGGGTCGAGTATCCGCAAGGCCAGAGTTGCTGCGGCCAACCGGCCTACACCTCGGGTTACACCGAGCAGGCGCGGACGGTAGCGCGCTCGCAATTGGCGTTGTTTGCCGGAGATTATCCGGTGGTGGTGCCCTCGGGTTCCTGCGCCGGCATGCTGCGCGAGCATTACGCCGACTTGTTCAAGGACGAACCGGAAACGTTGAAACAGGTGCAGGCCCTTGCGGCTCGCACTTATGAGCTGGCCGAGTTTCTGCTGTTCGTCTGCAAGGTGCAGCTCAAGGACAGCGGCGAACCGGTGAAAGTCGCGCTGCACACCTCGTGTTCGGCACGCCGCGAAATGAACACCCACCTGCACGGCCGCGAGTTGTTGGCGCAGTTGAGCAATGTGGAGCGGGTCAATCACGACCACGAAAGCGAATGCTGTGGCTTCGGTGGGACATTCAGCGTCCGTATGCCAGACATTTCCGGCGCGATGGTGGCTGACAAGACCCGCGCGTTGAAAGAGTCCGGCGCACACAAGGTACTGAGTGCCGACTGCGGCTGCTTGATGAACATCAACGGCGCGCTGGAGAAACAGCAGCAAGCGTTGCGCGGGCAACATCTGGCGAGCTTCCTCTGGCAGCGAACCGGAGGTGCACAATGAGCACCTCAACGATTATTCCTACGGTCGCCGTAGAAGAAGATTTCCGCACCCGGGCACACAACGCCCTGGGTGATCAGCAGCTGCGGAACAACTTCCGCACTGCCATGGATTCACTGATGACCAAGCGGGCAGCGGCTTTCAGCGATGCCCACGAAAGAGAACACTTGCGCGCACTGGGCAATTCGATCAAGGCCCGCGCGCTGTCCAAGTTGCCCGACCTGCTCGAGCAACTGGAACAGAACCTGACCCGCAACGGTGTGACAGTGCACTGGGCGGAAACGGTGGACGAAGCCAATGGCATCGT
This sequence comes from Pseudomonas sp. FP1762, assembly GCF_030687105.1. Lineage (NCBI taxonomy): Bacteria > Pseudomonadati > Pseudomonadota > Gammaproteobacteria > Pseudomonadales > Pseudomonadaceae > Pseudomonas > Pseudomonas sp. FP1762. The sequence continues at coordinate 851,785 of NZ_CP117458.1, read as the reverse complement.
CTTATCGATCATCCGCGCTCACGAGGCGCGGCAAGTGATCAAGGGCAAATCGATGGTCAGCGAAGAGATGGAGATGAACCATTTCCTCGAGGCTCGGGACATTGAATGTCTGGAGTCCGACATGGGGGAGTACATCGTCCAGCTCGACCACGAGAAGCCTTCACACATCATTATGCCGGCGATCCACAAGAATGCCGGTCAGGTCGCGTCCTTGTTCCACGACAAACTTGGCGTGGAATACACCAAGGACGTTGACCAACTCATTCAGATCGGTCGCAGGGTCCTGCGGCAGAAATTCTTCGAAGCCGACATCGGCGTCTCCGGCGTCAACTTCGCCGTCGCCGAAACCGGCACCCTGCTGCTGGTGGAAAACGAAGGCAACGGGCGCATGACCACCACCGTGCCGCCGGTGCATATCGCCGTCACCGGCATTGAAAAAGTCGTGGAAAACCTGCGCGACGTGGTGCCGCTGCTGTCACTGCTGACGCGCTCGGCGCTGGGCATTCCGATCACCACTTACGTCAACATGATCTCCGGCCCGCGCAAAGAACACGAACTCGATGGCCCGCAGGAAGTGCATCTGGTGTTGCTCGACAACGGTCGCAGCCAGGCCTTTGCCGACAGCGAATTGCGCCAGACCCTGAACTGCATCCGCTGCGGCGCCTGCATGAATCACTGCCCGGTGTACACCCGAGTGGGCGGCCACACTTATGGCGAGGTCTACCCGGGGCCGATCGGCAAAATCATCACCCCGCACATGGTCGGCCTGGCCAAAGTTCCGGATCACCCGAGCGCGTCCTCACTGTGCGGCGCCTGCGGTGAAGTCTGCCCGGTGAAAATTCCGATCCCCGCCATCTTGCGCCGTCTGCGCGAGGAAAACGTCAAAGCTCCGGACGCACCGAATCAGGTGATGCGCGGCCAAGGCAGCAAGTATTCGCGCAAGGAACGCTTCATCTGGAACACCTGGGCCAGACTCAACAGCTCACCGACGCTGTACCGCTTGTTCGCTTTTTTCGCCACGCGCCTGCGCGCCCTTACGCCGAGCAACGTCGGCCCGTGGACGCAAAATCACAGCGCACCAAAACCGGCCGCGCGTTCGTTGCATGACATGGCCCGCGTACATCTGGCCAAACAGGGAGAGCATCGATGAGCGCCAAGCAAAATATCCTCGGCAAGCTGCGGAAAAGTCTGGCCGGCACCACGCCAATCGCCGACAACTTCGACGTCGATCTGGTCACACAGCCCTACACCTACAGCGCCGAGCAACGCATCCCGCAACTGCGCAAACTGATGGAAGCGGTGCACACCGAAATCCACCTGACCTCGGGCGCCGAGTGGCCGGCATTACTGGCGCAACTGCTGCGTGACCGCCAGTTGCCGAGCCTGCTGATCGCTCCGACAACAACTCACGGGCAACGCATCACACAGCACTGGGCGAATAATCCCGAACTGCCAGCACTGAAGTCCTACGACCGGCCAATGGAAGAGTGGAAAGCCGAACTGTTCAACGACACCCCGGCCAGCCTCACCGGCACCCTCGGTGCGATCGCCGCGACCGGCAGCCTGATTATCTGGCCAACCCGTGAAGAACCGCGCTTGATGAGTCTGGTGCCGCCGGTGCATTTCGCCCTGCTCAAGGCCAGCGAAATCCGCGACAACTTCTATCAGGTGCAAGAGGAATTCGAATGGGCGCAAGGCATGCCGACCAACGCGCTGCTGGTCTCCGGCCCGTCGAAAACCGCCGATATTGAACAGGTGCTGGCGTATGGCGCGCATGGCCCGAAAGATCTGGTCGTGCTGATTCTGGAGGATCAATGAGTCTTCCTGCTGCTTTCCTGCGAGATGCCGAGCGACTGATTCCAGCAGACCGGCGTTTCGACGATCCGCTGTCGACCCTAGCCTTCGGCACCGACGCCAGTTTCTATCGGCTGATCCCGAAACTGGTGATCCGCGTCGAGTCTGAAGACGAAGTCGTGGCGCTGCTGCAACTGGCCCAGCGCGACAAGGTGCCGGTGACCTTCCGCGCTGCCGGCACCAGCCTGTCCGGGCAGGCGATCAGCGACTCCGTGCTGATCGTGCTCGGGGATAACTGGAATGCCCGCGAGATTCGCGGCCAAGGCGCGCAGATCCGCCTGCAACCAGGGGTGATCGGCGCGCAGGCCAATGCCTGGCTGGCACCGTTCGGGCGCAAGATCGGCCCGGACCCGGCGTCGATCAATGCCTGCAAGATCGGCGGCATCGTCGCCAACAACGCCAGCGGCATGTGCTGTGGCACCGCGCAGAATACCTATCACACCTTGGCCGGAATTCGGCTGGTGCTGGCCGACGGCACGCGCCTCGACAGCGAAGACCCTGCCAGCGTCGCGGCATTTCGTTCAAGCCACGGCGAACTGCTCGAACAACTGGCGACATTGGGACGCGAGACCCGCGCCAATGCCGAACTGGCCGCGAGAATTCGCCACAAATACCGTCTGAAAAATACCACCGGCCTGTCGCTCAACGCCCTTGTGGATTTCGACGAGCCTGTGGATATCCTGAGCCACCTGCTGGTCGGCTCCGAGGGCACCCTCGGCTTTATCAGTGCGGTGACTTACGACACCGTCATCGATCACCCGAACAAGGCCTCGGCGCTGATCGTGTTCCCCGATGTCGAGACTTGCTGCAACGCGGTGACCGTGCTGAAAAGCCAACCGGTATCCGCCGTGGAACTGCTCGACCGACGCAGTCTGCGCTCGGTGCAGGATAAAAAAGGCATGCCCGCTTTCGTACAGCTGCTGTCGGAAAATGCCTGCGCGCTGCTCATCGAATCCCGCGCGGCTTCGTCAACATTGCTGCAGGAACAACTGGCGCAAATCATGGCGTCGCTGCGCGATTTCCCCGTAGAGAAGCAGGTCGACTTCACCGAAGATCCGGTGGAAAACGCCCGCCTCTGGGCCATCCGCAAAGACACCTTCCCCGCCGTCGGCGCCGTGCGCAAAACCGGCACCACAGTAATCATCGAAGACGTGACCTTCCCGGTCGAACAACTGGCCATCGGCGTCAATCGCCTGATCGAGCTGTTCGACAAACATGCCTACGACGAAGCGATCCTTTTCGGACACGCACTGGAAGGCAATCTGCACTTCGTCTTCACCCAAGGCTTCAACAGCCCGGAAGAAATCGCACGCTACCAAGCGTTCATGGACGACGTCGCGCAACTGGTTGCAGTGGAATTCGGCGGCTCGCTGAAAGCCGAACACGGCACCGGCCGCAACATGGCGCCGTTCGTGGAACTGGAATGGGGCAGCGACGCCTATCAACTGATGTGGCAGCTCAAACGCTTGCTCGACCCCAACGGCATTCTCAATCCGGACGTGGTGCTCAGCGAAGATCCGCAGATCCACCTCAAGCACCTGAAACCGCTGCCAGCGGCGGACGAGATTGTGGACAAGTGCATCGAGTGCGGTTTCTGCGAACCGGTCTGCCCCTCGAAAGGCCTGACCCTTAGCCCGCGCCAGCGCATCGTCATCTGGCGCGATATCCAGGCGAAAAAGCGCGCCGGCGTCGACACCACCGACCTGGAAAAAGCCTTCGACTATCAAGGCATCGACACCTGCGCCGCCACCGGCCTGTGCGCGCAACGCTGCCCTGTAGGCATCAACACCGGCGAGCTGGTGAAAAAGCTCCGTGGCCGACACGCCACGCATCAGAAAACCGCTGACTGGATCGAAGGAAATTTCGCCAAGACCCTACAAGGCGCGCGCTTCACCCTGCACGTCGCCAACGGTGCACGAATGATGCTCGGCGCACCGCGTCTGGCGAAGTTGTCGGCGACGCTGACGCGCTTGTCCAAAGGCCAAGTCCCGTTGTGGACCAACGCCATGCCACAGCCGGAAAAAGCCATTCGCTTCAGCCCGAGCGTGGCCGACGAGCGCCCGCGCGTGGTTTATCTGGCAGCTTGCGTGTCGCGGGTCATGGGCCCGGCGGCGGGTGACAAAGAGCAGATGTCGCTGTACGACAAAACCCGTGGCCTGCTGGAAAAGGCCGGTTACCAGGTAGTCTTTCCCGATGATCAGGACAACCTCTGCTGCGGCCAGCCGTTCGCCTCCAAAGGCTACGCCGAACAGGCCGAGCACAAACGTCAGGAGCTGATCAGCGCCCTGCTCCACGCCAGTCGCGGCGGCCTCGATCCAATCTATTGCGACACCAGCCCGTGTACGTTGCGACTGGTTCAGGACATCGGCGAAACACGACTGGATCTGTACGATCCGGTGCGCTTCATCCGTACGCATCTGCTGGATCGTCTGGACTTCACACCCCAGGAAGCGCCGATTGCCGTGCACGTGACCTGCAGCACTCAACACTTGGGCGAAAGCCAGGCGCTGATCGATCTGGCGCGCAAATGCAGCAACACCGTGGTGATTCCTGAAGGCATACATTGCTGCGGATTTGCCGGCGACAAAGGCTTCACCACACCGGAGCTGAACAGCCATTCGCTGCGTTCGCTCAAGGACGCCGTACAGTACTGCAGCGAGGGCATTTCCACCAGCCGCACGTGTGAAATCGGCCTGACCCAGCACGGTGGCATCGACTACCACGGGCTGGTTTATCTGGTGGATCGGGTGACACGGGCGAAAGCCTGCTGAGGAAAAAATCAGAACCCTTGAGCGAGGCGGTAGTCCACTGCACATGCCCCGGACGATTCGGGGCCTGTTCAACGGTCAGCGAAGTCTGAACCCTCAGTTCAAGGAGATACACATGAACCGCTCTGTAATGTTAGGTCTGTTTGTCACTGCCTCGATGATGGCGTCCACTTCGTTCGCCGCTGAAAAACCTGCCGATTTGTGCGATGCCAATCTGCAGAGAATCGATAGCGCAAAATCCCAATACCAGACGTCGACAGACCTGAATGCGCGCGTATCGGCCAGTGTCAACAAAGCCCGCAAACTCAAGGACCAAGGCAGGATTGATGACTGTGTCGCTGAGACCCAGCAAACCCTGCTGGACATTCAAAACGCTACCGGTGACACCAAAAAATGATTTATGCGCCGACCTTTTACAGGTCGGCTGCATCGGCACCTGGCCAGACCGATCTGGCCTTTTGACATTCGTTGCAAATAAAACCGAATTCCTGCGCAGCGAAGCGGTCAACCAGACAGGTCCTATACTGACCTCGCTTGTCTTGACCTCGGCATCGCGGCCAAACCGTCCGGCAGCACCGAGCCCCCATCGTTCAAGGAGATACCCATGAAGCATTCTGCAATTGCTGGATTGTTTATCACTGGTGCACTTCTGGCCTCGCCGGTGTTCGCGGCGGACAAAGACCTCTGCGCCGGGAATCTTCAAAGCATCAAAGATTTCGTCACCAGCCAGCCGTCCCTTCCTGAAAGCTCCATGAATAACATCAAGGAAGCACAGGAAAAAGCCACTGCGGCCCAGGCGTCCGGCAACGACAAGGAATGCATCGAGGTTACCAACGGCATCATCAGCAAGATGCAGATCCGTAACCCGACGCGTAACTGATGTCCCGCAGGCCAACCTTCGGGTTGGCCTGCCAAGCGTTTTGACGTACACTGTGCACGCTTGTTGCCCGAACAGATTCACCGGGCAATGAGTTCGGGGCCGTTTAGGATTCGACGCCGGTTGCGAAACTCTAGGTGCATGCCGACTTGGTAACAGAAGTCGTAAATCCACTGTTGCAACTACTTATAGTTGCCAATGACGACCAATACGGTGTTGCTCTCGCTGCTTAATTGCAGCTGACAATGCTCCTGGTACCTTCGGGTCCAGCAATCATCAGGGGATGTCTGTAAACCCGAAATGATTGTCATATAGAACAGAATCGCCGTGCAGTACGTTGTGGACGAAGCGGCTAAAACTTACACAACTCGCCCAAAGCACCCTGCCCGTCGGGTCGCTGAGGGTTAACTTAATAGACACGGCTACGCATGTAGTACCGACAGCGGAGTACTGGCGGACGGGGGTTCAAATCCCCCCGGCTCCACCAAATAATCATCTAAAGACGTCCACGGACGTCTTTTTTTGTGCCTGAAATCCAGTAAATACGGGGGTTTCAGGGCCATTGAGCTCCACAGCGCTTCAGGCAGATCCATTTTGAACTGTATTCCAAGGCGTATTCCAAGCCCGTGACTGGTAAATTTTGGAATACACAAACAGCGTTGGAGTACCCATGGGAGCCCGAGCCACACGCCTTTCAGACCTAAAAATCAAAGCCGCCAAGCCCAAGGACAAAGACCCACCAACTCTCAACGACAAAGCCCGCCCAGTGCGGGCTTTGTCGCATCTGGGGTTAGTCGAATGGCCGCCCATTTCCTTCACATTCTCAAGCCTGCCGGTGGCTGTGAATGTTCGACGTTGTACAAAAGGACGCTGGGGCGGCACCGATTCGGCTCACTCTCCAATTAAACGAAACCAATTTGGCTGTAAGACGATTGCGCTTGTGTGATAGCAAAACCACAGCCATCCCCTTACCATTCCGCGGCTGGCTGGACGCCTCGCAGAGAAAACCGGTTCGCATGTGGAAACTCAACCTGCACAAGGAAGGCAATAAACCATGAGCTTCATCGAAACAATCCAATCCAAGGAAGTCGATATCTACATATCGGCGTTCTTCACCATCCTCGGCCTGATTCTGGGAGCCATTCTGGATCGGGTACTGAAAGGCGATTCTCCACAATCCACCAATCAGCCGGGCCATTCGGTAAACCTGACCTTCAACACGGTGGTCAATCCACCGCTGGGCGTGAACGCCGCCAGCACAAGCCAGGATATGACTCCAGTCATCTTCATGATGATGGTGATTGCCGGGCTGATTTATGTGTTTTTCCGGGCCGAGATACTCAACCTGCTTTCCTGGATCACGCTATTCACCATTTCACTATGGGCTGGCGGCACCTTGCATAGCCTTTACCGAGGCTTCTTCGCGGGCATTAAGTGGATCGTTGCGCTGTTGTTTTGCTTGGCATTTTGCGTGGCCGCGACGTATGTCACCGACGAAGCTTTTATGCCCACCCTAGCGCCGCAAAACTTTCAGTACAGCCAGCAGATCATCAATGAGCAGGGCCTGACGGGAATAAAAAAATATTTCGTCTTGCTGGACATGCACTGGTTCTTGCTACACCTGATAGGCGTACTGCTGTTTATCTATACCAGCCTTCGGATGATGCTTTTTTCAACCTACTTCATCGTTGCGGGTGCACATGCCAATAACAACGGTACTCACGAACCTTGGCTTTCCAGAAAAACCCGCAAGTACGCCAATCTGCGCAAAAACATCATCTTCATGCCTATCCTGCTGGTTCTCGCGTACCTGCTTACCTCGGGTCTTGCTTTCGACTGGTTCATCCACACGATGCCAAATCAGGTCAATGCGTTGATGAACACGGTGCTGTATGGGCGCTGATATTTTCATCGTGCGCTGGAGATCGACTGTCGGGACATCAACCCGGTCGGCAGAAGCGAGATGAACTTTTCTTCACTACGCCCACCCGACCAATCCCATAAAATCCCCCCGCTCATTCAAGAAACTACGGTTCGCCCGCGCTCCTAGCGGGCTTTTTTTCGCCTCGGCTTCTCCATATCTTGCCGCTCCCCACCATATGCGCGACTCTGCCTGCAGATCCCTCGCCAAGGAGCGCTCGATGCCGCTGTTATCCCTGCCCTGCCCGCGCCTGACCCTTGCCATCCTCTCTCCCGATCAAGCCGAGCTCGAAAGCGCGTTCTACCAGCGCAACCTCCGCCACCTGGCGCCGTGGTCGCCCATCCGCACCACCGACTACTTCTCCACCGCCAACATCCGCCGTCGCCTCGAGATCCAGGCCAGTGCTTTCGAAGCCGGGTTAGCCATGCATTTCGCGCTGCTGTCGCCGGACGGTCAGCAGATGATCGGGGCGTGCAATTTCAGCGGGATTATTCGGGGTGCGTTTCAGGCGTGTTATTTGGGTTATCACATCGATGAGGCGCATCAGGGGCAGGGTTTGATGCAGGAGGGGCTGGAGGCGGGGATTGGTTATATGTTCGATGTGCAGAATCTGCATCGGATCATGGCCAATTACATTCCGGGCAATGAGCGCAGTGCGCGGTTGCTTGAGCGCTTGGGTTTTGAGCGCGAGGGCTATGCGAAGGCGTATCTGAACATCGCCGGACGTTGGCAGGATCATGTGCTGACGGCGCTGGTCAATCCGGGGTTCGAGGCGCCGGATCAGCGCTGGTCGCGGCGCCTGGGTTGAGTTGCGCGAAACCTGTCAGACAAAAATCCTTTCAGCTCTCGGGTTTGCGGCCGATACAGACCTGCTAACACCCCTGCTGGCTCAAAAGAACAACAATCTTCCAGCTTAACTGACGACCAAGAAACCCAACGTTTCTGGAGGATTTGCATGAATAGCTGGTTCGGTAACATCAGCGTGAACATGAAACTCGGCCTGGGCTTCGGCCTGGTGCTGGCCCTGACCTGCGTTCTGGCGCTGACCGGCTGGACCAGCCTCGGCGGCCTGATCGACCGCAGCAACTGGATGAGCGACATTACCCAGCTCAACGCTGGCCTGACCAAACTGCGCGTGGTGCGCCTGCAATACATGCTGACCAACGGCGACGAAACCGCCGCGCAGAATGTGCAGACCACCCTGGAAAGCTTCGCCGCTCAGCAGCAGGCGTTGATCAGCAAATTCAAGAGTCCGGAGAACGTCAAACTGCTCAAGCAGCAGGCGGCGACCATCGCTGAATACCAGACCTCGCTGAACAAAATGCGCAACGCCTATCGCACCGGCAACAGCGCCCGCGACACCATGAGCGTCAATGCCCAGACTGCGTACAACCTGATCGAATCGATCAGCCAGCGCGTGCAGCAGATGGAGTTGAGCGATCAGCGTTTCGAGCAGTTCCAGGCGGTTACTGCAGCGAAGGAAGCCTTCATCCTCGCGCGCTATGAAGTGCGTGGTTACACCGCGACCAGCAACGCCGAGACCGAGCAGAAAGCCGTCGGCCAGATCGACGCGGCCATCGCCAGTCTCAAGCCACTGAATGCGCAATTTGCCGCGACTCAGCAGGATGCCCTGCGCCAATTGGAAACCGCGCTGACCAGCTATCGCAGTGCGTTGATGGCGTACAAGAACGCCAACACCGAGGCGGTGCAGGCGCGTAAGGAAATGACCGATCAGGGCACCACCATCGTCGCCCTGAGCGAACAGCTGTACCAGATCCAGCTTGATCGCCGTGACGCCGAAAGTGCCCAGGCGCGCACCTTCCAGTTGATCAGTACGTTGCTGGCGCTGCTGGTTGGCGTGATTGCGGCGGTAATCATCACCCGTCAGATCACCCGTCCGTTGCAGGAAACCCTCGCCGTGGTCGAGCGCATCGCCAGCGGCGACCTGACCCAGAATGTCACCGTTACCCGCCGCGACGAACTCGGCGTGTTGCAGCAAGGCATCGCGCGCATGGGCGTGACCCTGCGTGACTTGATCAGCGGCATCCGCGACGGCGTCACCCAGATTGCCAGCGCCGCTGAAGAGTTGTCGGCCGTGACCGAGCAGACCAGCGCCGGTGTGAACAGCCAGAAAGTCGAGACCGATCAGGTCGCCACGGCCATGCACGAAATGACTGCCACTGTGCAGGAAGTTGCGCGCAATGCTGAGGAAGCGTCGCAAGCCGCCGCCGCGGCAGATGGCGAAGCCCGTGAAGGCGACAAGGTTGTCAATGAAGCGATTGCGCAGATCGAGCGTCTGGCCAGTGAAGTGGTGCGCTCGACCGAAGCGATGAGCGTGTTGCAGCAGGAAAGCGACAAGATCGGCAGCGTCATGGACGTGATCAAGGCTGTTGCCGAACAGACCAACCTGCTCGCGCTCAACGCCGCGATCGAGGCGGCACGTGCCGGTGAAGCCGGGCGTGGGTTTGCCGTGGTGGCCGATGAGGTGCGCGGTCTGGCTCAGCGTACGCAGAAGTCGACTGAGGAAATCGAAGGTCTGGTCGCCGGTCTGCAGAACGGCACCCAGCAGGTTTCGGCAGTGATGAACAACAGCCGCGCGCTGACCGACAGCAGCGTCGCCCTGACGCGCAAGGCCGGCGCCTCGCTGGAAAACATCACCCGTACAGTGTCGAACATCCAGTCGATGAACCAGCAGATCGCCGCCGCTGCCGAACAGCAAAGCGCCGTGGCCGAAGAGATCAGCCGCAGCATCATCAACGTGCGCGACGTGTCCGAGCAGACCGCAGCGGCGAGTGATGAGACGGCAGCGTCGAGTGTTGAACTGGCGCGGTTGGGTGGTCAGTTGCAGCAGATGGTCAGCCACTTCCGCGTATGACGTTGGTTTTGCGCTGTAGCTGAAACCGAATCGCGGGCAAGCCCGCTCCCACAGGTTTTCGTGATCGAGCACTGTTGATGTGTTCACCTCGATAACTGTGGGAGCGGGCTTGAACGCGAAATCGGTGGATCAGCCAAATTAACAGTGCCTGACACTCCGTCTTCGCGAGCAGGCTCGCTCCCACATTTGGATTTATGTGGGTCACAGGATTTGAGCACACCGCAGATCCCTTGTGGGAGCGGGCTTGCCCGCGAAGGCGGTGGGTCAGTCAAATCAACATTGCCTGACACTCCACCTTCGCGAGCAGGCTCGCTCCCACATTGGATTTGTGTGGGTCGCTGGATTTTGAGCACACCGCAATACCCCTGTGGGAGCGGGCTTGCCCGCGATGGCGGTGGGTCAATCAAATCAACATTGCTTGACGCTGCGCCTTCGCGAGCAAGCTCGCTCCCACATTTGGATTTGTGTGACTCACCGGATTTTGAGCGCACAGCAAAATCCCTGTGGGAGCGAGCCTGCTCGCGAAGGCGGTGGATTATTCAGATCATCATTGACTGACACTCCGCCTTCGCGAGCAGGCTCGCTCCCACAGGGGTCTAGGGTGTCGGGACTATTCGGGATACCCGGTGATTTTGCGGATGCTTTGGTACAGCGGTTTGAGCTGCCGGTACATGCGCAAATACACCTCTTTATACAACTGCTCATAAACCTTCTGCGCCTCAGGCTGCGGTGTGAAAACCGCTCCAACCCGAGTCATCGCCGCAATGGCCGATGGGAAATCCCTGTGCAGTCCCAACCCCACCGCGCAGCATATCGCCGCCCCCAACCCGGACGCTTCATACACATGCGGGCGTTCTGCCGGCAGGCCGAAGATGTTGGCGGTCAGTTGCATGGCGGCGTCGCTTTGTGAGCCGCCGCCGGCGACGCGCAGGCGTTTGATCGAGACCTTTGAGCGTCGCTCGATGTTCTCCATGCCCTGGCGCAGCGCGTAGGCCAGGCCTTCGAGAATCGCGCGGTAGATGTGCGCGCGGGTGTGTACGTCGCCGAAGCCGATCATCGCGCCTTTGGCTTCCACGCCCGGTTCGCGGATGCCCGGTGACCAGTAGGGTTGCAGCATCAGGCCCATCGAGCCCGGTGGCACTTCGTTGACCAGTGCGTCGAACAGTTGCTCCGGTTCGATGCCCTGCTCTTTTGCCTGCTGCATTTCGCGCAGGCCGAATTCGTTCTTGAACCAGCTGACCATCCAGTAGCCGCGATAGATCATCACTTCGCAGTTGTACTGATCGGGCACGGCCGAGGGGTACGGCGGGATCAGCGGGACGATTTCCAGGTAGCGCGAGCGGGTGCTGGTGATGGTCGCGGTGGTGCCGTAGGACAGGCACACGGTGCGCGCATCGACCACGCCGGAGCCGATCACTTCGCAGGCCTTGTCTGCGCCTGCGGCAATCAACGGCAGGCCCTCGGGGATGCCGGTGTGGCGGGCGGCTTCGGCTGTGATGTAGCCGAGGGTTTCGCCGGGTTTGTGCAGGCTCGGCAACTGCTCCGGGCGCACCGCCAGTGCCTGCCATTTCCAGTCGCGCGGCGCCGCCCACTTTAGCCGTTTGAAGTCGAAGGGCAGATAGCCGACGCAACAGCCGATGGAGTCGACGAAGCGCCCGCACAAGCGATGGGTGAGAAAACCCGAGAGCAGCAAAAACTTGTCAGTCGCCGCCCACACTTCGGGCTGATGCCGGGCGATCCAGTTGGCCTCGGCCTGGGCGCGAAAATAATCCACCGTCGCTTGGGCGCCGATCAGTTTGAACAGCCAGCCCCACGGCCCTTTGATGCCGCCCTCGACCTCAGCCTGACGTTGATCGAGCCAGACAATTGCCGGGCGCAGCGGTTTGCCCTTGGCGTCCACGTTGATCACTGTGCCGCGCTGGGTGGTCAGGGACACGCCGGCAATCTGCGCACGGTCGATGCCGGTCTGCTGCCAGAGTTGCTGGCAGGCCTCGCCGAGTTTCGCCCAGTAATATTCCGGATCCTGCTCGGCCCAACCGGGTTGCGTCGAGTAGTACGCCTGCAAGTCGACTTTGCCTTTGCCGAGCAGATTGCCCTGCAGATCGAAGAGCAACGCGCGCACGCTCTGGGTGCCGTTGTCGATCGCCAGTAGGTATTTCATGGCGTGATCTCCGGCAAGCCGTGATCGCGCAGCCACAACAACCGATAACGCTGAGTTTCCGCATGCCAGCGCTCATCATCCCAGGCCAATCGTGGCTGGCACAGCGTGCGGATCGCAGACAAATAATCCTCGCCACCGCGCGGCAGCAACAGGCCCAAACGGGTGCGGCGTAGCAGCAAATCATCCAGGTGCAGAATCATTTCCGCCTCGCAGGCGAACGCCAGTTCTGCCCACAAAGTATCGGTGGCGCCAACCGTTTCCGGACCGAGTTCGCCGAGCAGTTGCGCCAGCCTCGGCAGGTCTCGACCGTGACGCCCGGCTATGCGTCGCCATTGATTGCCGCTCAGTCCCGCAATCGTCAGCGGCGGCACAGCGGCGAACACCGGCGCGCCGTCATCGATAAAGGAACGCCCAAGCATCGCCGCACACGCCTTGAGCACTTCGATCGCTTGCGGGCGAAATGTGGTCAGTTTGCCGCCGGCCAACGTCACGCAACCCGGCTCCTGCCACAACACATGTTCGCGGGTCTCGTTGGACGGTTTGCCCTGCTGCGCACCCGTTGCGCTGCCCACCACCGGACGCACGCCTGACCAGGTCGACAGCACGTCGTCGACGCCCACTTCGGCGCCGGGAAATTGCTGCTGGCACGCGGCGAGCAGATAGTCGAGTTCGTCGCTGGAAATGCGCGCGCTGTGGTCGAGGTCCTCGCGATGATCGAGGTCCGTGGTACCGACCACCGTCGCGCCTTCCCACGGAAACACGAACACCGGGCGCCGGTCGCGCTGATGCAGAAAAGTGAACGCCTGCGCCACTGGCAAACGCCAGCCCGGCAGCAACAGATGACTGCCGCGCAACGGTCGCAATTGCTTCGCGGACTCAACGGGACGCAAGCGCTCAGCCCAAGCGCCCGTAGCCACGGCCAGCACGCCAGAGCGCAATTGCAGCGTGGCGCCGCCCTCGCCATCTTCGATCTCAACCCCGCACACGCGCCCGCCTTCACGCAGCAGTTGCGTGACGCGCACACCATTGAGCACCACCGCGCCGTCGGCCCGGGCCTCGCGCAGTACGCGCATCACCAGCCGCGCGTCATCAGTCAGCGCATCGACAAAACAGCTGCCACCGAGCAAACCGTTTTCCTTCACCCCCGGGGCGAGAAAACGCAGTTGCTGGGCGTCATGAAAAGCATGGTTGCGCCGCCCCGCCAGCGCGTCGTACACCGAGAGCAGGCCGCCCATGACGCGCGGCCCGGGAAAGCCGCCGCGATAGTGCGGCATCATGAAACTCATCGGCTCGACCAGCCCCGGCGCTTCGTCGAGCAGGCGCTGACGCTCGCGCACCGAATCGCGGGTCAGGCGCCACTGGCCCTTGGCGATGTAACGCAAACCGCCGTGGACCATTTTCGACGATCGGCTGGAGGTGCCCCAGGCAAAATCGCGCTGCTCCAGCAGCAGACAACGCCAGCCCCGGCGCGCCGCTTCGCGGACGATCCCGGCGCCGCTGATGCCGCCGCCGATGACGATCAGGTCCCAGGTTTCATCCGCCAGCGTCGGCAGAATCTGCTCGCGCCATTGCGCGTTCCAGTCCGCATTCATGGCTTTGACTCTGGCAACAGCGTGCCGGGATTGAGGCGCCCTTCCGGGTCGAAATGTTCACTCAGCGCCTGCAACGTCTGCATCGCCAGCGGGCCTTTTTCGCGCAGCAGATACGGCGCGTGATCCTTGCCGACGCCGTGCTGATGGCTGATGGTGCCGTGGTTGTCGACGATAGTCTGGCTGGCCGCGTGTTTGAGCACCCGCCAGCGCGCCAGCGTCGCGGCATAGTCGGCGGCCGGGCGAAACACGTAAGTGGTGTAAATGCTCGAGCCTTCGCCGTAGACGTGCGAGAGATGAGTGAACACATGCACGCGCTCGCCCTCGGCGGCCAAGGCGTCGCGCAGGCTGTTTTCGATGAGGCTGAGCAAGTGGTCGACGTTGCTCCAGTCGGTGGCCGTTTCGAGGGTGTCGACCACGTAGCCGGCGTTCCACAGGTTCTCGCGCAGGTAGGGAAAACGGAAGCGGTTCTGCGCCCACTTCTTGCCCAGCAGGGTGCCGGTGAACACGCCGCCGAAGGCTTTCAGATGTTGGCGCGCGTGTTTCAGTGACAGTGCGTTTTGCTGGCGATTGCCGGTGACGCCGAAGGTCAGCAGGCATTTGCCGTCGCCGGCGCCGCGCAGCTTGAGGTACTTCTCCAGCCAGGCGATCTGTTGCGGATGGCCGGCCAGCGCCAGTTGCGTTTCGGTTTCCACCGCGTTGGACAGGCGCAGCATCGACAGCGGTACGCGCGCCTGCGCCAGTTGCCGGATCGCTTGCAGCGCCTGCGGCCAGTCGGGCAGGAACACACCGTAAAAACGTTCGTCCGCCGGCAACGCGCTGACTCGCACTTTGACTTCGGAAATGATCCCGAAACGGCCCTCGCAACCGAGCACCATTTCACGCAGATCGGGACCTGCCGCCGACGCCGGAAAGGTTGGAATCTGCAGAGGCCCGGCGAATGTTTCCAGGGTGCCGCCAGCGAACAATTGCTCGATCCGCCCATAGCGCAACGACTGCTGGCCACTGGAACGACTGGCCACCCAACCGCCCAGGGTCGACAGCTCCCACGACTGCGGGAAATGCCCCAGCGTGTAGCCGCGCGCGCGCAATTGGCTTTCGACTTGCGGCCCGCTGGCGCCGGGGCCGAATGTCGCCAGCAGGCTCTGTTCGTCGAGGTCGGTCAGGCGATTCATTCGCGCCAGCGACACCGTCAGCACCGGCCGCGCGGAGTTCGGCGGATTGATGTGCCCGGCCACCGATGTGCCGCCGCCATAGGGAATCAGGCACAGATCCTGATCATGGGCGAGGGCCAGCAATTGGCGGATTTGCTCAGCGGTTTCGGGAAACGCCACGGCATCGGGATACGTGCCGAGTGCGCCTTCGCGCAACGCCAGCCAGTCCGGCAGGCTCTGGCCGCGCGCGTGCAGCAGGCGATCGTGAGTGTCGACGCTGTACAAGCGATGCGGCACCAGGCGCGAGGTCGGCACTTGCGCCAACGCCGCTGCCAATGTCGCATCGGGCAATGCCCGGCCAGCGCCCAAGCGTTCGTGGAGAAATGTCGCGCCCTGGGCCGGCAGTTCGACCACCGTGCCTGCCTCTCCCCAGCCGTTCCAGCGTCGCATGCGTGTGTCCTTTTTCTGCCGTTGGATCAAGCTTGCATACTAGTCAGCGCTGGAGATCTGTCACGGTCGCATCCGGCCAGAACCTGTAGCCAATGGCGCCAAACGTCCGGGCATTTACTTTCGCCGGGCAATCCACTTACCTTGCGCCATTCATTCGCTCACGCGCCGTCGATCAAAGGACCGCGACCATGCCATCGCTCGGCTTCACTTCCGTTCCGCCGCTGCTCAAATACCTGCGTCATGCCGAACAGTTGGGCATGGCCATCGAGCCTGCGTTGGCGGCGGCCGGGTTGCAGGCGCAGCAGTTGAGCGACAACACCTTGCGCCTGCCGGGTGAGGTTCACGAGCGCTTGCTGGATTATTTCTGCGAGCACTCCGGCGATGGGTTGTTCGGGCTGCATGCGGCGAATTTCGTCCTGCCCAATTCGTGGAGCGTACTCGGTTACATCACCATGAATTGCGCAACGCTGGGCGATGCGATGAGCCGGATCATGCCGTTCGAAAAACTCGTCGGCGATATGGGCGTCAGCCGCGCCGAGGTGCAGGGCGAGCACGTGCATCTGATCTGGACCTGCCGCTACCAGCGGCCACGGATTCGTCGGCATCTGGTGGAAAACGTGCTCGGTTCGTGGCTGCACTACGCGCGCTGGATCGCCGACACGCAGCTGTCACCAGCCTGCGTATGGCTGGAGCATGCGCGGCCGGATGCGGTGACGCAGGCCGAGTACGAGGCGTTTTTCGGTTGCCCGGTGCTGTTCGATCAGGGGTATTCGGCGCTGGTGGTGCCGCTGGCGTATTTGCAGTTGCCGTTGCGCCAGGCCGATGCGCAATTGCTGCGAACCCTGGAAGAACACGCGATGGGCTTGCTGGCGACGCTGGAGGATGTGTCGCTGGCGCAGCAGGTGAAAAACATCCTGCGCGGTTTGCTCAAGGAGGGCTTGCCGCGCAAGGAGCAAGTGGCCGAACAGCTCAGCATCTCGGTGCGCACGTTGCAGCGGCAGTTGCAGCAGGTCGGGACGTCGTATCAGCAGATTCTCGATGAGCTGCGTCAGGAACTGGCGGAGCACTATTTGCTCAACAGCACGTTGCCGATTCAGGACATTGCGCAGTATCTGGGTTTTACCGAACCGCGCTCGTTTCATCGCACCTTCAAGAGCTGGCGCGGGATGCCGCCGGGGGAGTTTCGGCTGCGGAATCGGCGGTGATGCTGATGGCCTCTTCGCGAGCAGGCTCGCTCCCACAGTAGTTCTCGGTTGCCTGCATTTCCGAGTTCACCGCAGACCCCTTGTGGGAGCGAGCCTGCTCGCGAAGGCGTCATTCGCCACACCGATTAAACACGTCTTGGCACAACTGTTTAAAGCCGCCAGACATTCAGCGAAACCACCCACAATTCCTTGCGCCGCTGCCTACGCCTGCGCCAGAATCCGCCGGCTTGTGCGCCCCAGACCTCATCGCTACTGTGATTGCGTCACTGCCTATCAGTGATCGGGTTTAGTAGCCCGGAGTATTTGGGGTGCATCGTTCATCAGACAGTCAGGTCTCGCCTGAGCTTTATGGTGGCTGTGCGCAGGGCGCTCTCGGGCGCGCCGGTTTCCCAGATCCCCGGTCTACTAACCTGCGCACAGCTGCCTCCACTTCCTTTAGTAGGGAAGCGGTGGCCAGCCAAAATGAGGATCTGGATATGTTCAAAGTAACCCCAAACCCGCCAACCACCGGCCCGGCATCCCCCTACGAATCCGTCGACTCGAAGAAATTCCACGAAGCCGCCGACCGCGCCCTCGACCATTACCTCGGCCCATCCAGCGCCGAATTCATGGCCCCGCCCTACAAATCCAACACGCTGTACATGGCCAATCCCGAGGCCGACAACGAATCGCTGCTGGCCGATGCCTGCGAAACCCTGGGGTCGGCGACGGTGATGCTCAACGATCAGGCGGGGCTGGTGAACGGCTCGCAGCGCAAGACGTTGCAGGGCATTGCGCAGATTGTGATGGTCGCGGAGATGGCGGTGAATCGGGTGCTGGATCGGTTGGTGCCGACTGATTGAGGGTTTTTGAGGAATTTGGTGTGGGCTGGTTTTGGTGGGGTGTCAGGGATTGCCCTCACCCCAGCCCTCTCCCAGAGGGAGAGGGGGCCGACCCGGTTGTCTTGCGTTGTCCGTCGACCTGAAAGACCGAGTCGATTGTGGATTCGACGCCATGCATTCAATTCGATTATGGATTCAGCACAGCACATTCAGGTCGGCGTAACTCCCGAGCATCCCGCAATCGGTCCCCTCTCCCCCCGGGAGAGGGCTAGGGTGAGGGGCTTTTGATCTTGGGCGCCAAGCTCAAAGACTGATCGCATTGGTAAACACCAACCGATTGCCAAACGGATCGGCAATGGTCATGTCCTGACTGCCCCACGGCATCGCCTGAATCTGCGGATGCGAGAACTTGTAATCCTTGGCCATCAGTTGCTGCTGAAACGCCTCCAGCTCATCGGTCTCGATACGCAGCGCCGAACCCGGGCAGGCATCGCCGTGATGCTCGGACAGATGCAGCACACACTCGCCCCGTGACACCTGCAGATACAGCGGAAAATTCGCTTCGAAGCGATGCTGCCAGTCGATCTTGAAACCAAGAAAATCGACGTAAAACTCGACAGCCTTGGCCTCATCGAAGATCCGCAGGATCGGGGTGGTTTTGCCGAAGCTCATGGGGTGCTCCCTGACTGATTGGCCCCACAGTGTAGACGGGGAGGATGTCAGCAAATCGGCTTGTGGATGGCTTTCTTTAATTGCACAGTGCCACTATTAGACATGGATCAAAAGATCGCAGCCTTCGGCAGCTCCTGCATTGGAATGCGATCTCCTGTAGGAGCTGCCGAAGGCTGCGATCTTTTGGCGCCATCATCATCAATAAAATCCTTCGCGCAAATTACCTTCGCGAGCCAGAAACCGCCCTGCCCTGCTGCCATTCGCCTGTCCGTCGCGATAACTCAAAACGCCGTTGACCCACACCCCGTCAATCCCCTGCGCCGCCCGCTGCGGATCGTTGAAATCGGCCACGTCACGCACGGTCGCCGGATCGAACAACACCAGATCGGCCCAATGCCCTTCACGAATCTCGCCTCTTTCCTGCAAGCCAAAACGCGCCGCCGACAGGCCGGTCATTTTGTGCACGGCGGTGTGCAGCGGAAACAGGCCGACGTCGCGACTGAAGTGGCCCAGCACCCGTGGGAAAGCGCCCCACAGGCGCGGATGCGGGAACGGGTCTTCGGGCAGTCCGTCAGAGCCGACCATCGAAAGCGGATGGGCGAGGATTCTTCGTACATCCGCCTCATCCATGCCGTAATACACCGCCCCGGCCGGTTGCAGACGTTTCGCGGTTTCTTCCAGCGACAGTTTCCATTCGCCAGCAATGTCGATCAGGTCGCGCCCGCTGACTTCCGGATGCGGTGTTGACCAGGTGATGGTGATGCGATGGGCATCGGTGACTTGCTTCAAATCCAGCGTCGAGGAACTCGCCGCATAGGGATAGCAATCGCAGCCGACCGGATGGGTTTTCGCTGCCTCTTCCAGCGCTGCGAGCAATTGCGGACTGCGCCCCCAGTTACCGACGCCGGCGCATTTGAGGTGGGAAATGATCACCGGTGATTGCGCGTGGCGGCCGATCTGAAACGCTTCGTCCATCGCCTCCAACACCGGGGCGAATTCGCTGCGCAGATGGGTGGTGTACACCGCGCCGAACGCCGTCAGTTCTTCGGTCAGTTGCATGACTTCATCAGTGGACGCGTTGAAGGCGCTGGCGTAGGCCAAGCCTGTGGATAAGCCCAACGCGCCAGCCTCGAGACTGTCGCGCAGTTGCTCGCGCATGGCGGCGATTTCGCCGGGTGTCGCGGTGCGGAACAAGTCGTCGAGGTGATTGCTGCGCAGCGCCGTGTGGCCGACCAGTGCGGCGACGTTCAACGTGGGGTTGGCCGCTTCGACGGCGGCTCGGTAGTCGCTGAAACGCGGGTAAACGAACGCCGCTGCGCTGCCGAGCAGGTTCATCGGGTCCGGCGGATTGCCCTTCAAGGTGACCGGCGAAGCGCTGATGCCGCAGTTGCCGACAATCACCGTGGTCACGCCTTGGCTGAGCTTGGGCAGCATCTCGGGTTGGCGAATGACCACGGTGTCGTCGTGGGTGTGCACGTCGATGAAACCCGGCGCCAGCACCCGGCCGGCGGCGTCGATTTCTTCGCTGGCGCGGGCGTCAGACAGGTCACCAATGCGCTCGATGCGGCCATTGAGAATTGCCACGTCTGCGCGGTAGCCCGGCGTGTTGTTGCCGTCGATAACCAGCGCGTTGCGGATCAGGGTGTCGTACTGCATGTCAGTCTCCCAGCGGCAGGTGATCGTCGCCGCCACGGTATTCGTCGAGGGCGAGTTTGATTCGCCGCAGACGTTCTTGATTGTCTTCAGGGCTGGCCAGCGCCAGTTCGGTGGCGAGCACGTCGATGGCCAACAGCATGCCGTAGCGCGCCGCCGTCGGTTTGTAGATGAACGAGGTTTCCGCGCCTTGCAGCGGCAGGACGACGTCGGCCAGTTCGGCCAACGGTGAATCGCCGCGAGTGATGGCGAGGATGCGCGCGCCGTAGTTGCGCGCCAGCTCCACGGTTTCCAAAAGCTCCGGAGTGATGCCGGTCAGCGAGCAGGCGATCAGCACTTGCTCGGCGTTCAAACTGGCGGCGGTCACGCGCATCATCACCGCGTCATGACACACCGCAATCGGGTAACCGAGGCGCACCAGGCGCACCTGCAATTCATCGCTGCACAGGGTTGAGCAACCGCCCATGCCGAACGCGTGAATCATCCGCGCCTGGCTGAGCAATTTCACTGCGTCGGCGAAGCGCGATTCGTCAAATCCGGCCAGATGCTGGCGCAGGGTGGTTTCGATGTCGCCGACGATCTGCCCGTAGAACGCCGACTGCTCGGGCGTGCCCGCCGGGTCGAGAAACCGGCTGCCAACGCCGCTGGCCTGGGCCAGTTGCAGGCGCAGATCACGCAGGTCGCGGCAGCCGACCGTGCGGGCAAAGCGCGACAGCGTGGCGGTGCTGACCTCGGCGCGTTGTGCGAGGTCTTCGAGGCTGGCGCTGGCGGCAAAGCCGACATCGTCGAGCATCAACCGCGCAATGCGCCCCTCGCCGGCGCTGAAGGAATCCTGGCGGGCGCGGATCTGGTAGAGGATGTCCATGGGCGGCGGGCTCCGGTTACAGCAGGTAGGAAAGGCCGACGGTCAGCGCGAAAGCGACCAGCGAAATCAGCGTCTCGAGCACCGTCCAGGTCTTGAACGTCTGCGCGACTGTCATGTTGAAGTATTCCTTGATCAACCAGAAGCCGCCGTCGTTGACGTGGGAAAAGATAACCGAGCCTGCGCCGGTCGCCAGCACCAAAAGCTCAGGGTGTGGATAACCCAGACCGATGGCCACCGGCGCAACGACGCCTGATGCGGTGGTCATCGCCACGGTTGCAGAACCGGTGGCGATACGCATCAGCGCGGCGAACAGCCAGCCCATGATCAGCGGCGACAGGTGGAATTCGTGAGCGAGGCCGACGATCTGATCGGTGACGCCGGCATCCACCAGAATCCGGTTCAAGCCGCCACCCGCGCCGACCAGCAAGGTGATGCTGGCGGTGGGCGCGAGGCATTCGTTGGTGAACTTGAGGATCGATTCGCGGTTGAAACCCTGAGCAATGCCCAGCGTCCAGAAGCTCAGCAAAGTCGCCAGCAACAGCGCGATCACCGAATTGCCGATGAACAGCAGGAACTGGTTGAACGCGCTGCCGGGGGTGGAAATCAGGTTAGCCCAGCCGCCGATCAGCATCAGCACCACCGGCAGCAGAATGGTTGCCATGGTGATGCCGAAACCCGGCAATCTGTCGCGCGGCTCGCGCTCGAGAAATTGCTTTTCCAACGGATTGTCCGCCGGCAATTGAATGCGCGGCACGATGAACTTGGCGTACAGCGGCCCGGCGATGATCGCGGTCGGAATGCCGATCGCGATCGCGTACAACAAGGTCTGCCCGACCGACGCCTGATAGGCCTGCACCGCGAGCATCGCCGCCGGGTGCGGCGGCACCAGCGCATGCACCACCGAGAGCCCGGCAACCATCGGCAGACCGACCATCAGAATCGACACGCCAACGCGGCGGGCGACGGTGAAGGCGATTGGCACCAGCAGGACGAAACCGACTTCGAAGAACAGCGGCAGACCGACCAGAAACGCGATGCAGACCATCGCCCAGTGCGCGTTCCTCTCACCGAATCTGTCGATCAGCGTGCGCGCCATCTGCTCGGCACCGCCGGACTCGGCCATCATCTTGCCGAGCATCGTCCCCAACGCCACCACCAGCGCAATATGCCCCAGCGTCTTGCCGACGCCCGCCTCATACGCACCGACCACCGCCGACGGCGGCATCCCGGCCACCAGCGCCAGGCCCAGGGAAATCAGGGTGATGACAATGAACGGATTGAGCCGGTAACGGGCGATCAACACGATCAGCGCGATGATGGCCACAGCGGCGTAGACCAGCAGCCAATAGCCGAAGGAAGGCGTCATGCGGTACTCCTCGAAAGGGTCACGTTCGAATGGGTTGTGAAACTCATAAATCATTTCGAGATCGAGATTTCAAACCGCATGAAAGTAATTTTCGTGGAGAGACAAGGTGTGTCGCTGGTGGGTATGGGGTGTCGTGATTAATGAAAATCGGAGGGCGGGATTTTCATGGCTTCCTGGCCACCACAAAGTCCCTGTGGGAGCTGGCTTGCCAGCGATGACGGCGCCACGTTCAACATGGGTGGCGACTGATCCACCGCTATCGCTGGCAAGCCAGCTCCCACAGGAATTACATTTTTCCAGGCAGAACGCGGTCACCTGTGGGAGCGAGCCTGCTCGCGAATGGCTTCACTCGGTGCGCGCTGGACTCACACCATTTCGTTACGAATCCATTCCACCACCGACGTGCGCTTCGGCGTCCAGCCCAGCAGTTCCCGGGCGTGTTTGCCGCGTACGCGGCTGTTGGAGCCGAGGCCGTAGTTGGCCATTTCGTAGCCCCATTCGGCTTCGGCGTCAGGCAATGGCCAGTCTTGCGGTTTGCCCAGATCGAGGGCTTCGGCCATGGCGGTGGTCATGTCGATGAACGAGGCTTCACCGCTTTCAACGAAGTAGAAAGTGCCCGGCACATTCCTAGTCAGCGCCAGCCGATACAAGGCGACGACGTCTTCGATGTGCACGTTGGACCAGATGTTCTGCCCTGTCCCGACGTGGCGCACCACGCCGCTCTTGCGCGCCTGTTTCAGCAGTCGCGGCAATTGCACGCTGTCGCGTTTGACGCCCAGGCTGTGGCCGTAAATCAAGGTATTGCAGATCACCGCCGAGTTCACTCCATCCTTCGACGCAGCGAGCACCAGGTTGTCGATGGCTACGCGATCGGCCTTATCGACAGTCGGTTCCGGCAGGTGGTCTTCGTAGTAAATGACATCGCTGGATTTGCCGCCGGAGGCATCGCCAACGATGCTCGAACCGCTGGTGTGCAGAAAGACTTTATTAGAACCGCGCAAAGCGTCGAGCAACGCTTCAACCGCACCGCGATGATCGCTGCTGGCAGCGTTGATCACCGCATCGGCGGCACGCGCCTGTTGCGCCAGCAATTGGCTGTCATCGAGGGTGCCGATTACCGCGTTCATGCCTAATGCTTTCAGCTCATCAGCCTGCTCCGCGCTGCGCACCAGACCAGTAACTGTGTGCCCGGCCTGCAACAGGCCGGTGGCGATGGAACCGCCGATAAAACCAGCCGCGCCGGTAACGAATACGTTCATGGAGAAACTCCCTGCGTGAATAAGTGATGCAGCGAGTATCGGCCGATGAAACCCGGCGAAAAACCCGCCCTCGGCCAATTCACTCTTGCGCAGGGATCACGAATCAGCCCTTGAATTCGGCGCTGGCGTAGGCGGCAAGTTTGCCCTGGATAAAGTCGAGGAAGCACTGGATACGCAACGCCAGTTGCGAGTTGCGGTAGTACACGGCGTTGATCGGCTGGCGGTAGCCACTGTTGAATTCGCCGAGCAGGACTTTCAGGCGCCCGGCACGGATGTCGTCGATAGTCATAAAGTGCGACAGGCAGGCGATGCCCTGCCCCTCCAGCGCCAAATGGCGCACGGTCTCACCACTGGAGGCGCTGATTGCCGGAGTGATCGGCCAACGGTCGCCATGCACATAGCGCAGCGGCCACTGGTTGAGGCCTTCGTTCTGGGTAAAGCCGAGCAACGTGTGTTCGCTCAAATCCGCCACTTGTCGTGGTGCACCGTGCTTCTTCAAATAGGCGGGGCTGGCAACAATCATCAACGGACTGCAACCGAGCGAACGCGCATGCAGCGTCGAGTCGGCGAGAGTGCCGATGCGGATGGCGACGTCGGTGCTTTGTTCCAGCAGGTCAATGATCAGGTCATTGCTGTTGAGTTCGAGTTGGATGTCCGGGTACAGCTGCCGGAATTCGTCGATGTAGGGGACGATGGCGTGGAGCATGAACGGCGAGGCGGCGTTGATGCGCAGGCGCCCGGAGGGAGTTTGCTGGCGCGAAGACAGACGCTCTTCGAGTTGATCCATCTGGTCGAGAATCAGCTTGGCCTGTTCGAAGAAATACTTGCCCTCCTCGGTCAGGTCCATGCGTCGCGTGGTGCGGTTGATCAGCGTGGTGTCGAGCTTGGCTTCGAGCTTCGACAGCGTGCGACTGACGGCCGACGGCGTCTGGCCGACCTGCTCGGCGGCGGCGGAGATCGAACCGCACTCGATCACGCAGACGAAAATCTGCAACTCATCGGATCTGGCTTTCACGGGTTCCCTCTTTGAAATCGCCAAGATCGCAGCCTGCGGCACCCCTACATTGGAATGCATTCCCCCTGTAGGAGCTGCCGAAGGCTGCGATCTTTTGCTGTGACCCCGATATTAGCCTGAAAGCCTCAAGCCTTGAGGCCAAACACCTCAGTCAGATGCTGCTCATAGCGCACCACATCATTCTCGATATTCGGACGCTTCATCACGTCGACGCAGAGGAAGGTCGGCAACGCGGTCATGCCCAGAAACTCGTTGGCCTTGTGGAACGGGAAGTACACCGCGTCCACGCCTTTGGCTTCGAAGAAATCCGTCGGGTCATCGAAGGCTTGCTGCGGCGCGTTCCAGGTCAGCGACAGCATGTATTGCTTGCCCTGAATCAGACCGCCACTGCCGTACTTCTGCGAGGCATCGGAACGGGTGCGGCCGTCGCTGGCGTAGAGGCTGCCGTGCCCTTCGGTGAAGACTTCGTCGAGGTACTTTTTCACCGTCCACGGCGCGCCCATCCACCAGCCCGGCATCTGATAAATGATGACGTCGGCCCAGAGGAATTTCGCCACTTCTTCGGCAACGTCATAGCCCTCGTCGATAAACGTGGTCTTGACGTCGACACCGCCGCGATCGAGCACGCTCAGCGCGGTTTCGTGCAGGGTGGTGTTATAGCGGCCATCGGAATGGGCGAATTTTTTACCGCCATTGAGCAACAGCACTTTCTTCATCGGAAAACCTCGGCGCAGCCTTCAAGGCTGGATTGAAACAGGAATTGGAATGGCGGCAGATTAACCATCGATCTCGCGCGGAAACAGCCACATCGACGCAAAATACATTTGATCAAAACGCACGAATCGATCGCCAATTGTTGCCGTAGCATCGCCGCTTTCTGCTTTTGAGGAAGTTGTGATGAGTGAACGCCAGGGTTTTATCCTGCACGCCAAGACCCGCCCGGAAAAAGCCGCCGAGTTCGAAGCGCTGTTCCGTGCTTACGTGGAGCCGAGCCGCGCCGAACCGGGCTGCATCGAGTACCACATGCTGCGCGACAAGGAAGATCCGACGCTGTTTATCTTCTACGAGATCTGGGCCAGCCAGGCGCATCTGGATGTGCACTCGGCGTTGCCGCACATGAAAGCGTTTTTCGCCAGGCGCATGGACTATCTGGAGCGCGATTTCGATATCCGCCCGATCGACATGCTCAGCGAATCGTCGGCTAGCCGCTGATCAGCAAATGGGCGCCGAGCGTGCCCAGTCCGATAAAGAAGACCCGCTTGAACAGCACCGCACTGATGCGCTGACGCAGCCACTGACCGAGCAACATGCCAAGCATGGCCGGGATCAGCGCCAGCAGCGAGGCGCTCAATTCGCCACCGCCGAGTGCGCCGTGCCAGAGCAGCCCAGCGGCCAGCGCCAGGGTCGAGACGGTGAAGGACAGGCCGAGCGCCTGCACCAGCTCATCGCGGCTCAGCCCCAGCGCTTGCAGGTACGGCACCGCCGGAATCACGAAGACGCCGGTGGCGGAGGTGATGACGCCGGTGATAAGGCCACACAGCGGGCCGAGCCAGCGTTCATGTCGCGGGTTGACGTGCAAAGTCGGCAGAAACAGTCCGCTCAATGCATACAGCAACAGCGCCGCGCCAAGTCCGCGCACCACCCAATGGCCGCCGGCCATCCCGATCCACAGGGTGCCGATGCCGGTGCCGAGGAAGATCATCAGCAGCATGGGCCAGAGGCGTTTGATCAATCCTTGCAGATGACCGCCGAAGGCCAGTTGCCAGAGGTTGGTCAGGGTCGCCGGAACGATCAACAGCGCGGCTGCCTGCGCCGGCGCCATAGCCAGACCGAGCAGGCCCATGGCAACAGTGGGCAGGCCGAGGCCGATCACGCCTTTGACCGTGCCCGCAAGCAGGAAGGTGGCGATGACCAGTAGCGACAGGGTCAGGCCGAGGGTTTGGTAGAAGTCGGTCAGTGTGTGCATTGGGGTAATGTGCACTGATCCGGGCTGGGGGAAAATCTGCCATATACTTAGGCAGCCTCTTCCTTTGCAAGAGGCTGATCTTTGTAGTGAGGCATCTGGCCTCATCGCTGGCAAGCCAGCTCCCACAGAATCTCGGTTGTTCATCCATTTAGAGATCAACAAGAAACCTGTGGGAGCTGGCTTGCCAGCGAAAGGGCCAGCCCACACACCATAAAAATCAGAGGCAAACTCCATGCATTTCGACCTCACCGACCTGCGCCTCTACCTGCACATTCTCGACACCGGCAACATCACCGCCGGCGCCGCCCGCAGCCACTTGTCCCTCGCCGCCGCCAGCGCCCGAATCCGCGCGATGGAAGCCTCGCTGGGCGCCGAATTCCTCGAGCGTGGTCGGCGCGGCGTCACCCCGACGCCTGCCGGCAAAGCCCTCGCCCGCCACGCCCGCATTCTTTTGCAACAGGCCGAACGCATGCAGCAGGATCTGGCCGATTACGCGCATGGCGTCAAAGGCCAGGTGCGGCTGTTGTGCAACACCACGGCGATCACCGAGTACCTGCCAGAAGTGCTCGCGGATTTCCTGCGCAGCCATCCCAATCTCGACATCGATCTACAGGAACTGCCCAGTGCGCGAATTACCCATGCCTTGCGCGAAGGCGCAGCGGACTTGGGCATCGTCTCCGACGCGGTCGACACCAACGGCCTGCAGACCCAGGCGTTTCGTGATGATCCGCTGGTGCTGATTCTGCCGCTTGATCACCCGTTGTCTGACGTTGCCGAGGTCAGTTTCAGCGACGCGTTGCAGCACGATTTTGTCGGATTGAGCGCCGACAGCGCATTGGCGATTTATCTGGAAGAACAGGCGCTGCACAGCGGCGCGCGGATGCAGGTGCGCATTCGCGCCGATGGCTTTGATGGCGCGATGCGTATGGTCGCAAGAGGGGCGGGACTGGCCATCGTGCCCTTGGCCGCTGTCGAACGTACGGCGCTCAAACGGTTCCAGTGCGTGACCCTGAATGAGCCGTGGGCGCGCCGCGCGTTATTGCTCTGCGCGAAAGACTTCGCCGCGCTGCCGGGTTATGCCCAAGCGCTGTTACAAGCACTTATTGCTGCGCGCGTTTCTGAGCACTCCGATGTCGACCCCAGACAACTGAGCGGCGACCGGCCGCTATAGGGTGCGACTTCAATTCTCAAGTCCACCTGCCCGGAGTCCCCATGACCGCGACCGCCCCTATCACCGTTCTGCGCGACACCCACCCGCTGCCAGTGCTCGACGCCTGCAAATGGGAAAAACTCGAAGGCGACCCGCACACCGTCAACCTCAATGCCTACACCAGCGAAGACGGCAGCAAGATCATGGGCACCTGGATCTGCACACCGGGCAAGTGGCGCGTCGATTATGTGAAATGGGAGTACTGCCATTTCCAGGAAGGCTACTGCGTGATCACCCCGGACGGCATGGCGCCGATTCATCTGCGTGCTGGCGATATCTTCGTGGTTGAGCCGGGCATGAAAGGCACGTGGGAAGTGGTCGAGACCGTGCGCAAGTATTTCGTCTTCGCCTGATGCAAAAAAGCCGGGAAATCACCCGACGTGATTTCCCGGCAAATATCCCGGCGTTGCTAAAACCTGTGGCGAGGGGATTTATCCCCGCTCGACTGCGCAGCAGTCGCAAACCCTGAGCACTCGGTTTACCTGACACACTCCAGGGGGCTGCTGCGCAACCCAACGGGGATAAACCCCCTCCCCACAAAGGGCTGATCGCGATTACTGCGGCTTGCGATAGCTGTTGATGATCGCCGAGAAGTCTTTCCCACCGTCACCGCGCTGACTCATCGCCTGATACAACTGCTGCGCCACCGCGCCGAGCACCACCGGCTGGTGCGCCTGCCGCGCCGCTTCCGTGGCCAGCCCGAGATCCTTGAGCATCAGTTCTGCACCGAACCCGCCGGTATAACCGCGCGAGGCCGGCGCCGTTTCGACGATGCCCGGCCAGGGGTTGTACATCTCCGAACTCCAGCAACGCCCGGTCGAGCTGTTGATGATCCCGGCCAGCACACCGGTGTCTATCCCCAGCGCATCGCCCAACGCCATCGCTTCACTGACGCCGACCATCGAAATCGCCAGCAGCAGGTTGTTGCAGATCTTGGCGATCTGGCCGGTGCCGACTTCACCGCAATGCACGATGTTGCGGCCCATCTGCGCCAGCACCGGTTGCAGGGTGGCGAACAGTTCCGAGGTGGCGCCAACCATAAAGGTCAACGTGCCGGCAGTCGCTCCACCGGTGCCACCGGACACCGGCGCATCGGCCATGGACACGCCTTGTTTGGTCGCCGCCGCTGCCACATCGCGGGCGGTCTGTGGATCGATAGTGCTGCAATCCACCGCCGGCACACCTTTGCCGATACCAGCAAGTACGCCGTCTTCACCCAGCCAGACACTGCGCACGTGCACAGCCGCCGGGAGCATGGTGATCACCAGTTCGGCATCCTCCGCCGCCTCGCGGGCTGAAGCGCGGATGGTGCCGCCCAGTTGCTCGAGTTCCGCCAGCACGGTTTTGTTCAGGTCGACCAGATTCAGCGAGTGGCCGGCCTTGATCAGGTTGCGCGCCATCGGCGCGCCCATGTTGCCCAGCCCGATAAATGCGATTTTCATGATCGAATCCTCAGCGCAGGTTGATGGTGGTGTTCACGCCGTCGTTGACGCTGTCATCATCGAACCAGCGCGCCGTGACCGTTTTGGTCTGCGTGTAGAACTGCACCACTTGCTTGCCGTACGGGCCGAGGTCGCCGAGTTTCGAACCGCGCGAGCCGGTGAAGCTGAAGAACGGTACCGGTACCGGAATCGGGATGTTGATACCGACCTGACCGACGTCGATTTCCGTCTGGAATTTACGCGCCGCCGCACCGCTCTGGGTGAACAGGCCAGTGCCGTTGCCGAAAGGATTGGCGTTGACCAGCGCAATCGCCTGGTCGAGGGTGTCGACTTCCAGCACCACCAGCACCGGGCCGAAGATTTCCTGGGTGTAAATCTGCATGTCGGTGGTCACACCGGAGAACAGGGTCGGGCCGACAAAATTGCCTTGTTCATAACCCGGCACGCTGATGTCACGACCATCGAGTTCAAGCTTGGCGCCTTCCTTGATGCCGCTTTCGATCAGTTCGAGGATCCGCGCCTTGGCTTTTTTCGAAATCACCGGGCCGACATCGGTACCCGGCTCGCTGCCGGCGTTGACCTTGAGCTTCTGCGCCAGCGCTTTCAGGTCTGGCAGCCACTGTTTTGCGGCACCGACCAGCACCACCACCGACGTGGCCATGCAACGTTGCCCGGCGGCACCGAAACCGGCACCGACCAAGGCATTCAGCGCTTGCTCGCGATTGGCGTCCGGCAGTACCACGGCGTGGTTTTTTGCGCCCATCATCGACTGCACGCGTTTGCCGTGTTTGCCGGCCAGGTCATAAACGTGGGTGCCGACAGCGGTCGAACCGACGAACGACACGGCTTTGATGTCCTTGTGCGTGCACAGGCCATCGACCACATCCTTGCCGCCGTGAACCACGTTGAGCACGCCAGCAGGGACGCCCGCTTCGATCGCCAGCTCCACCAGCAACATGGTCGACAGCGGATCCTGCTCCGAAGGCTTCAGGACAAAGGTGTTGCCGCAGGCGATCGCCATCGGGAACATCCACAGCGGAATCATCGCCGGGAAGTTGAACGGCGTGATGCCGGCGCACACACCGATCGGCTGGCGCAGGGTGTAAGTGTCGACGCCGCCGGCGACGTTCTCGGCGAATTCACCCATTTGCAGGGTGCCGATCGAGCACGCGTGCTCGACCACTTCCAGGCCACGGAAAATATCGCCCTCGGCGTCGGCAATGGTCTTGCCCTGCTCGGCGCTGAGGACCACGGCGATGCGCTTGGAGTGCTCGCGGATCAGCGCTTGCAGCTTGAGCATGACGCGCATCCGCGCGCCGATCGGAGTCAGTTTCCAGGTCTGGAACGCGCGCTGCGCGGCGCTGACAGCGGCATCGACCTCAGCGGCGGTGGCGAACGGAACCTTGGCCAGCACTTGCTGGGTGGCCGGGTTGACGATGTCGTGCCACTCGGTGGTCCGCGACTCGACCCACTCGCCGTCGATCAGCAGTTTGACCTTTTGCAGCGTGGTGTCGTTGGGCGTAAGCGATGCGTTCATGCTGGTCTCCAGAACTTGTTTTTATCGTAGGAGCCAAGGCGAAAGGTTCGCCTTGAGATGAGGCGTGTGTCGCGAATTGGTTGTCGGACTGTTTTTGGAGTATAGATGTGCAAACTTCTAATAAGAACGCACATATAAGCCCGACCATCATGCAAAAAAACATCACCTCGCTAGGCTCGCTGAACTGGGACGACCTGAAGTTTTTCCTCGAAGTCGCCCGCACCCGCAAGGCCAGTACCGCCGCCAAACGCCTGGCCGTCGACTACACCACAGTGTCGCGACGGATCAGCTCGCTGGAAGCGGCGCTGGGCACATTACTGTTCGAAAAGTCCCGCACCAGCGGCTTCGTCCTGACCACCGAAGGCCAGCGCTTGCTTGGTTATGCCGAGTCGATCGAAAGCACATTGCACATGGCTTGCGAGCAGGTTTCTGGCTCGGGCGTGGCCCTGTCCGGCCATGTGCGCATGGGCTGCACCGAAGGCTTCGGCAGTTTTTTCATCACTCCGCAACTGAGCCATTTCGTCGACGCCTACCCGGCAATCTCGGTGGACATCCTGCCGCTGCCGCACTTCATCAGCCTGTCCAAGCGCGAGGCCGACATCGTCATCGCCCTCGAGCGGCCGGAGCACGGGCCGTACGTCTGCTGCAAACTCTGCGACTACCATTTGCAGCTGTACGCAACCCAGGACTATCTGGACAAACACCCACCGATCCGCCGCCCGGCCGACTTGAGCAAGCATCAATTCATCAGTTATGTGGATGATCTGGCGTTCAGCTCGGAGCTGCTCTACCTGGCCAACGTGCTGCCCGGCGCCAGCGCGCATTTGCGCAGCACCAGCGTGATCGCGCAATACGTCGCCGCACAGCAGGGGCGCTCGCTGGCGATCCTGCCGTGCTTCCTCGCCGCACAAGACCCGCGATTGCTGCCGGTGCTGCCGGAGGAAATCGACATCACCCGGCAGTTCTGGATGTACTGCAGGGAGGATTTGCGCAAGCTCAAAAGAATCACTCTGTTATGGGATTACATAAGAGAGGTGACTGAGCTCAATGGCCCGCTACTGCTGGGCGAAACGCGTGTCCTACTGTTCGCAGACGGAGAATCTACAAGGAGTAAGGGAGACCTATCCTAACGGCCTCATCAGGCTCTTGGCAACGACTTGTGACAGGGGTTGTGACACCGTTTATGACAGTCGAAAGGGTTCTGACAGTGGCGCACACAGGCGCGATAAGGACCCCACGCGGGCATCTGCGAGCACCTACGCGAGGGCCACACGGGGGAAGCTGAGCCTGTCAATGCAATGAGGTGGTCTCTCAGATTTTTCTGTCAGATTCTCGTTAAGGTCCCTTGAGGTGCCCGAACAGCCAAAAGGCCAGATGGACAGCCACGCAGACCAGATAGGCAGCCTGTAGGGTGTCCATGAGGTTCTCCTTTGGGATTCGATTAGATGGCCTTGAGGCCAAGCTGAGCTGCTCGTGCCGGTGTCAGGTTGCCCTTTGCTACAGCAGCGTGCAGACCCTACTGGGTGTTCTTGTGGGGAACCTTAAGGGCCTTCCAGTCACAGCGGTCATTGAATACATGACGCTCAAAGACGGCAGCGCTATGGTGATTGCCCATACTGCGCATCTTGTCGGCAACAATGAGAGCGACCTCAGGCATCTCAAGGATGGCCTCGAAGGCGTCATAAACCATGTCCTTAAATTCATCGGAGACCCAGCCAGCGAACTCAATGGTTGCTCGTTTGGTCGCGAGGGTCTGAGCAGCACGGCCTTGGATGACCTGCAAATTTTGCATGTCTAAAAACCGCTGAGCTTGCTTGGTTCGCCACTGTGCTGGTGCTTTACCCTTGGGTAGCTTCAAGGTCTGCCAGATGTCAGTCAAATCCCACATACCGAAGTCGTTAGCCTTGAAGGCCTGACCCTCGATGATGATGACGTGGGAGGCGTGCTTGTGTTGGATGTCGATTGTCATTTCATGATTTCCTTTTGTTTGCTCTCTGAGTTCGCTCCCACAGACCAGCACACAGGCCCCATGACGGGCTCTGATCGGTGGCTTAGAGAGCAAACAGAAAGACTGTGTTTGATGGATGCCCAGCGACGGGCGAAGGTTTGAAGCGAGGTTGACTGGCTTTGATACGGATTACGGTTGCCCGTCCCCGAGGGTGAGGGTTCTTGATTGCTGTGAAGCGGTGCCCCTGCCAATCCCTCTCGGGTCGGTCTTACGGGGCTTCCAAAGGATATTTCTCAGGTCAGCTTGATGTTGGTAATCATCGGGAAGGCCACAGCTTCGGTCTGGAGACCATCAGCGGTCAGCTTCACGCGGACCTTGCCGTTAGCCACGATGTCTACGGTGGTCATGATCTCAACGTCCCAGCACTGATGGGCACCATTACGGGTCGCTTGGATCTTCCAGATGTCTCCGTTACCACCTTCGCGATAACTCAGCGAGGTGAACATCTTAGGCAGCAAGAACAGCCCGTAGTCAGTGCCGCTATAAGGTTGCACAGAGGCACCGATCAGAGACTCGATGTCTTCAACACCTGCACGCTGAGCAGCACGCTCAAGAACCGCGAGCAACGACACCGGCAGCAGAACCACAAAGTCCGACAGGGAGCTACCTACGGTCTGGTTGATGTTCATCGTCAAGATGTCGATCAGATCCTCAGCGACCTCCACAGGCTTACCGGTTGGCTTAGTCTCGGAGACGCTTTCGGTGCTCGGAGCTGTAGCCAGAATGCCAGCGATCTTGCCAGCGGCCTCATGCTCAATGTCTCGTAACAGCTTCTCACCGGTCTGGTGCAAGGAGCCCTCAGTGAAGCCCGCCATTAGGTTGTGGTCGAGGATGGTGAAGCGCTTGCTGATTACCAGAGCTTTATCGGTGGGCTCGGTGAAGATCACAGACCCGGCCTGGACTTCGCCCTTCGAGATGGTTTCGTTATCCCAGTTCTTACGAGGGTCGAAAGTGACGGAGCGATCAGCCATCGTGATGATTTGCTGACCGGTAGCCTCGGAGCCAGCCGGGCGGAATTCACAAGGCGTATGTTCGATTGCCGCTTGGCGCCACTCGTCACCGTTGAGGTAATCGTCGAGGGCCTCTGTAAGGGCTTCAACATAGACGGACACATCGGTAGCCGCTTGGGTCTCCACACGGACATCAGCCGTATTGAAGCGGATCGACCCGTTTTGACTATCGGTGAGAGCAGTGCTGTAAGTCGATGGTTTGACGTATTGGTTAGGCTGTTTCATTGGAATAGGTCTCCTGAAGAAAAGTAGGGAAGTGATTGGTGCAGGTCTGGAGCTATCAACCGTTATTACGGGAGCGTGCTGCCAAAACCCTTTGAGCTTGTTCACGGATGGCAGCAGCACGGGCCTCTCTTTCAGCTTTCGCTTGGGCCAGTTCGCGGGGAGTTCGCTCGCGTAAACGCTCAGCACGCTCATCAGCTTCTCGCTGGAGTTGCTCACGGGTCTCTTTCTGCTCCCGCTTGGTCATGAAGTAGACCTGAGCGTCCTCTTGGATGGCCTTGAGGGACAAACCGGCTTCCTCGAAAGCTTTGATAACGCCGAACTTGGTGCCGTTGTTCCGGCCACACTGGGCCATCAACAAGGGCAACATGACGCTTTCGACGTACTCACGATTGAGGGTCTGCCCCGACACAGTTACTTCGTTCTTCAGGACTTTGGTGATG
Organism: Pseudomonas sp. FP1762; assembly: GCF_030687105.1. Taxonomy (NCBI): domain Bacteria; kingdom Pseudomonadati; phylum Pseudomonadota; class Gammaproteobacteria; order Pseudomonadales; family Pseudomonadaceae; genus Pseudomonas; species Pseudomonas sp. FP1762. Next base: position 817,442 of record NZ_CP117458.1, on the reverse strand, counting down.
GTGATATTCATGGGTTTGGATCTCCTGTGAGGTGACCCTTTGATCGACCTTGGCGCCATAGACGCGCACGACAAGACGGCAAGGAGGGAGCCGCATGGGCATCTTCCAAGGTCGATCAAAAGGTTCTTGGTTTGGGTTATGTGGCTAATGCTGGATCAGGACATGGCAAGCCTGAAGGCATCTGAAGGGACAACCGTGGCGACGGCTGGGAGCTGCTGCTATCGATGAGAATTATTTTTGAGAGTATTTCTACCGGGTAGCCATAGTGAGGGTTTTTAAACGTCACTGGACGGAATGCTCATTACCTGAGTGAGATTCGCTCAGTTCCACCCATGGGAATCTTCAAGGGTGTCGTTGCGACAGCTTGGAGGCAGACCCCTCGATTTATGAGAAGGGACACCCGCTCAGCCGTCTTTAAGGAACACTTCAAGCGAACCTCAGTGAGCATTGCTTCTTGTTCGATAGAGACCAGACCATGAGCGTAGGCTCTCCAAGAGGCCCTTCCATTGTTCAGGACACCACGAAGCGCTATCAGGTGAGACCGAGTTGGAGTTGGAAAGAGTTCAGAAAGGATCTCAGCGTCCGCTTCGGTGAGCTTGGAGATGGCTGGGTAAGACAGGATGGGCATAATTGATGAGCCTCCTTTGCGTTGCTCTTTAAGATTTCTTGAAGGGAGGGGTGATTAATATCACTACCCCTCTCTCATTGAGGCGGGTCGATGAGCTGAAACGTGGTCATTGAGATGTTTTTATTAACATACGACGTTAAGTCGGAGACGCCCGATATAGAGCCTCTACAGCCAGCTCAGCCTCCAGCGCTGCCTTAATCTTCGGGTGTCTCTCCACATACGACGAGATCCCGTGGGCGGCATGTCGGGCAGCCTTGGCGATGCGCTGGGCGGTGCGTAGGGTGTACTCGCTGGTCCGGCAGGATTCCGCTGAGATCTCCGAGAGGAACAAGGCGGCGACCACACAGAGAGACTTGACATTTACCTTGCCGCTGGTGGTGTTGGTCTCCGCGCTTGTGTAGATCGACCCGGTGATGATGTCGTCTGCCCAGTTCGGCAGATGCGGCGTCGCAAGGAAAGGCATGAAGGCAGCCGCTGGGTTTGTAAATACGGTCTTTGGTCGGCCACGCTTGATAGGCTCAGCCTCGACAACTGGGACAATAGCCTCAGACTTCTTAGCGGCAACTTGGAGTGTGGCGTAGTCGGCACTCAGGTCTTCGCTTCGGCGCTGGGCAGCCCATGCTTCAAACTCAGCTCTTGGGTCCTTGCGTCGAACTATCTCCTTACGAGCGACGATTGCGCCTGTGACTGGATCAACGTGGAGGATGTGCCCCGTCTCCTGATCGACGTGGCGGTGTGGCAGGTTGGCGGTGAAGCTGGTCATAGTGTCGTTCTCCTGTGTAATGGGTAGCCACAGTGAGGGGTTTTGCGACAACGAACTTTGGACCAGCAAACACAGGCCTTCAGGGCATCTTTAGGATTCTACGAACACGCTCCTACGCTCAAGTAGCAAGGCCAGGACCCAGCGAGTCGATTAGATTTCACGTAGGAGCTCCCTAAATTTGAATCTGGAGTAATCGCTTCAACCGACGAGCTTATATGCCATCCAGATTTTAGCCGTCACATATAGGACGAATCCTAAAGCTATCAAAGAGTTTCTTACGTGACGGTGGAGAATTGTTGACTCAGCATAGTCATTAGCGAGGCGACGACCCTCTAAAAATTTCGCCTCATTTCTATTTTCAAACCCCTCCAGAAACATCGCATTGTACTTTATGACCTGCACAGCATTTTCTACTCGTCGATATGCAAAGAATGCCGCAAGGCCCAGCACAATTAAGTCGATCAAAAAAAGGGTTTGGGGATTCATTCCTAATGGAGCATACGGATTGCTCTGTGCCAGATAAGCGCAGGCCGCGACGATTGCACCCAGTAAAAAATGGTCCGCTTTTGAATTGGCGTCTAAATACTGCTTGTGCATCTCATTGCTGGGTGTGCTCATTAGCTTCCCTCTAAATCGATTAACGATGCCCGATAGTCTCCTTTGTTGGAGAGACCCAGGCCAATCGAGTGCTTACTGTTGAACCGGACACACCTGTGAAAACGCTTTGACGAGTGCCTCAGCCATCCGCCCAATCTCCACAGCACTCCCCGCCCCGTAAAGATCAAAGCTGATTGATCCCGACGAATGCCCCAAGATTAACTCAGCGGCTCTCAAGGTGCTCACAAAGCAACCTATTGAGCATCTCAGCGACAACCTCTACCGGGACACCTGAGCCGTAAATATCAAATGTTACCGTTCCCGAGGCGTGCCCCATGACAGCTTGGGCATGAGTCGTAGGAACACCTTTGGCCTGCATGAGGGAAGCCAATGAGTGGCGCAATGAGTGGAACACTAAGCCCCTTACATAGGACTCCCCAAGAGCCTGAGGGATTGCCTGCTGGTTGACCCATTCGCCTGCTGGTCTGTAGCCGATCTGTGCCAACGAATCGTTCCCGCTCTGTTTGCAGGTCTCGACATACCGCAGGAAGGCTTGAAGGTCGAACCCATAGGCACCATCAGTCAATGGCACCAGCCTCTCACTACGCTTGTTCTTGATGGATTTACCCTCACCAACCTCATTGATGTGGATAACGACGATGCCTGATGTGAGGGTCTGAATGTCGCTGACGCTCAACTGAGAGATTTCATTGAGTCGGCCACCAGTGATGATGCCAAGGCTCAGCAGCCAGCGTTTCCATGACGCCTCAGGGAGCTTATTCGCATAGGCCATGAGGCTGCCTATCTGGTCCTGAGAGAACGCCTTACGGGTGGACTCAGTGCCTTTAGTGAACTTGAGTTTCTTGTCGAATGACTTTTCGAGATGACCATTCTCAACCGACCAGTTCAGTACAGCAGAGAGCTTCATCAGCATCTGGTTTACCGTTGATGGTTTCCGCGTGGTCGCAAGCCTATCCCTCAGGGCCACAAGATCCGCCCTTGTGTGCTTCCTCAGGTCCAAAGCTCCTAACTCGGCACATAGGACGCCATGAGTGAACTTGGTTGAGCTGAGGGTGCTGGCTTTCTGTTCTCCTGCCCGGTCAGCCATGTAGAGCCCAGAGAGGACCTCAAAGGTTAGTGGAGGAGCGAAAACAGATAGGGACAGAGGCACGTCATTGGCATGCTTCAATGCATCGTGAGAGCCTCCTTCGAGATCCCTAATGATCTTGACCAATGGCACTGAGTCACCTTGTAGTCGAATCTGAGCAGCAGCCATCACATCCTTAGCTTTAGACACATGCTCATGCTGATCGACGTTAAGCGGCATCGTTGCGGCGATCTCCGTCAGGTTCGTCCTAACGTCCTCATACAGGTCGCCCCAGTCACGCAGCGAGTGAACATCATGGGAACAGGACAAGAGACCCTCAGCGACCCACAGCAAATGCTCGCGAAGCTCACTCCAAGTTGCCTCAGGGTGATCCAGATGGAAAGACTTGATGGTCTCGGCAAGTCGTCTTGAAGCGTCCATAGCGGCCTTTCTATCGGTAGTCTTAAGGGATACGGAGGTAGCCTGCGTGGTGCTGCCGGTCTCTCTGAGGCGTAGATAGTAGATGCCGTTGCGCCTGTAGTGATAGGGCTTAGCGAGCCTCGTGGTCGGCCTGAGAGTTAGAGCAGAGTTTGTGACAGCACTTGTAACAGGATAGGGCTTGGAAGTGGTCATCATGGCGTTAGGGTCCCGTGATCATTGGGTGGAACCCCTACGTCCTGTAGTTCTGGATGTACTGCAGGGAGGATCTGCGCAAGTTGAAGCGGATCACCTTGTTGTGGGATTACATCCGTGAGATGACTGAACGCAATCAGGCGTTGTTGATGGGTGAAACGCGGGAGATGCGCTTTGCCGATTAGTCGGCGCTGACCACGATCGACACCCGGCGATTTTCCGTGCGCCCCGCTGCGGTGTCGTTGGAAGCCACCGGTTCGCTGCTGCCCAGGCCTTGCAGCTGGATGTTTTCCTGCTTCATGCCGACCGTGCCGAGGACGTTGCCGACGCTCTTGGCCCGACGCAGCGACAGTTGCTGATTGTAGGTTTCCTTGCCCGACGCATCGGTGTGGCCATCGACGCGCACCCGCTCGATTCCCACGCCGAGCAACGCCTTGCCGATGCGTTCGACGATTTCCGTGCTGGCTGCATTCAGGCTTTCGACATCGCTGCCAAACAACACTTTGCCCGACAGGCCGAACTCCCAGCCGTCGTCGGTCAACTCGAAACCCTGCTGTTTGAGCACGGCGACCTGCGCCGGTGTCAGGCCCTTTTGCGGGGCGGTCTGGCAACCGCTCAGGGTCAGCGCGGCCATCAGCAGCAATGCGGAAAACAGTCGAAAGGGAAGTGTGAACACGGGCATCAGCTCCTGGTGTGAACGGAATCGACCGGGCGCTCCGACCCGGCGGTGAATTGCGCGCCACGCGACAGGCGCTTGGCCTGGTACATTGCCGCGTCGGCTGCGTTGAGCAAGGCACCCGGCGTGGCGCCATGATCGGGGTAAACGGCGATGCCGATACTCAGCGAGGTCACCACACTGCTGTCGCCGGGCAGGGTGATCGGCATGTCCATGCTGGCGAGAATCTTGTCAGCGATGTGCTCAGCGTCTTCGACCGTGTGCAGTGGCGCGAGCAGCACGGCGAACTCGTCGCCACCCAGCCGCGCGACCAGATCATCCTCGCGCAATTGCGCTCGCACGCGATTGGCGATGGCCACCAGCACTGCGTCGCCCGAGGCGTGGCCGAAGTTATCGTTGATGCCTTTGAAGCGGTCGCTGTCGAGAAACAGCACGGCGACCCGCTCATCGTGTTTTTTGCCGTTGCGCAAGGCGCGGATCAAGCGGCCTTCGAAAAACGCGCGGTTGGGCAAACCGGTGAGGCTGTCATGGGTCGCTTGGTGAGCGAGAGTTTCGTTTTCGTTTTGCAGATGGGTTTGCCACGACTCGAGTTCGCCGAGCAAGGCATTGAAGTCGTTGCCCAGATTGTCCAGTTCGGCGATTTGCGCCGGCGGCACGCGCCGATCCAGCGCTCGCTCACTGCGCGCGGCGTGGGCGACGGAGGCGAGGCTGTGCAATGGGCCAATGATCGCGCGCAACTGCCGCCGCGCCAGATAGAGCGCGACCCAGGCGCTGATCGCGGTGCACAGCACAATCCCGGCGAGGCCGCTAAGCAGGAAGCGCATCAGGCTGCCGCCGTGACCGATGAGCAGGACGCGACCGATTTCGCGGTCCTGATGCTCAATCGGCAGGCTCACCGGTTTTTCCAGAAGAGCGCGGGTGATCTGCATTTCCAGCTCGGAGAACAAGCCGGTTTCAGCGCGCTGCCATTGCGCGATCAATTGGCCTTGCGCGTCGAGCACTCGGGCATCCGCTACTTCCTCGGTGGCGGCGATGATCGCCAGCGCCTCGGTTGCCGCCGCTTTGTCATTGAACACGACGGCCGCTTCGACGGTGTAGCTGATCGAACGGGCGATCAAATGCAGGTTGTGATCGGCATACACCCGCAGCGCGAGCACGCCCAGCAAGGTCAGCGAAACACTGGCCATCGCTACCGCCACCAGCGCGACAATCAAATGCCCACGGCCAATGACCGAACCAAGGGTGGGGCGAGCCTTCCAACTGAACAGCTTCATGGCGCCGCCGCTTTGCGACGGGACAACTGCAGGACGCTGGGGTGTATGCGCACACCACTGCGAGCCACGGAGTCGAGATTGACCTCGAACGACACTTGTTCATCGCCAACGCGCAGGCAGAACAGACTGCCGACGGTGCATTGATCGTCTGCTTCGCTGATGCTCAGCACCGGATGCCCGATCAACGATGCGAACAGGCGACTGCGTTCATCGGCGGTCAGCTTGCCGATGTACACCGCGTCGCATTCGCTGACGATGGCCGGGTTGTCCGCCAGCAGACGCCGCACAGCCACCGGCCGACCCGTGGCTTGGGTGGTGCCTTTGACCAGGTCATCGGTGTATTCGGTGGGGCCGACGATGCACAGACGCAATTGCGCTGGTTCCACCGGCCAGCGTGCATAACTGAGGATGCCAAGAACCACTTGTGTGACCGCTTTGGCCCGTTGCTCGGCCGGCCCGGTTTGCGCTTGGGCGATGGCGCTGCCCGTCAAAAACCAGAGCAAAACGATCAGCAATGCGTGCTGGCAGGCCACCACACGCTGTGTCGCCCAGACGGCCACCTTCATGGAGGGATTCTCTTGGAGCGTAACGAAATGATGCCGCAACGATAGCACAGCGCTAGAACACCAGCGAGGCGCCTGCCTCTGACCGGTTGGTCAGTATTCGTTGTCGGTCATTCAGCACTTCATCCCTGAGACTCGGCACCCTCCTCCAGCTCCAGCATCAGCCCGCTCAGCCGCTTCACCTTGCGCAGCACCGCCTCTTCAAACACGCCGGCACGCGGCTCGATCAAGGTGAACCAGTGCCGGGCGCGAGTAATCCCGGTGTAGATCAACTCTTTGGTCAGTACCGGATTCAGCGCATCCGGCAGGATCAGCGCCGTGTGGGCGAACTCCGAACCCTGGGACTTGTGCACCGTCATGGCGTACACGGTTTCGACATCATTGAGTCGACTCGGCAACACGAAGCGCACGCCGCCCTGACCATCGTTACGCGGGAAGGCCACGCGCAGAACCGTTTTGCCGATTTCTGCGCCTTCACGCTCGGGCAGTTTCAGGGCGATACCGATGTCACCGTTCATCAGGCCCAGACCATAGTCGTTGCGTGTCATCAGCACCGGCCGACCTTCATACCACTGCTGATCGCTCTCGATCAGACGCGCCTTGAGCAACGCAGCGGTGATGCGCTGGTTCAGACCTTCAACGCCCCATGGCCCTTTGCGCACGGCGCACAGCAACTGGAACGTGTCGAACGCCTGCAAGACTTCCCGCGCCCAATCGGTCCAGGCCGCATGCTCAAGGGGCCGCGTCGACGGTGGACGCTGATCGCGCAGTACGCTCAGGTAATGGCGGTAACCTTGCGGGCCGTTGCCGTGACCTTCGAGCAGCAGACGTTCGAGCTTGAGATCGTGCTCGCCTTTGAGCGGCAGCGAATACACGTCGTCGTAGCCGCCAGCGGCGAGCAACTGTCGCGCCTCGTCGGCCAATTGCTGATTGACCCGGCGCGCAAGCTGACCGATACCGCTGCCCTCGCCGAAGCGGCGCGAGTGACGCAGCATCACCACTTGTTGCGCCAACGGATGGGTGCCGTCGCGATCTTCATGCAAACCGCTGCCCTGCAACGACTCGCCACTGACAGACTCCAGCCATTGTCGCGTTTGCGGGCTGTACCAACCGCCCTCGGCGTCACGGCACAGATCGCCCAGTACCGCACCGGCCTCGACCGAGGCCAACTGATCCTTGTCGCCCAGCAGCACCAGCCGAGCATGGGCCGGCATGGCGTCGAGCAAGTTCGCCATCATTTCCAGGTCGATCATCGACGCTTCATCGACCACCAGCACATCCAGCGGCAGGCGGTTGCCGGCATGGTGACGGAAATGCCGGGTGCCCGGTCGACTGCCGAGCAGACGGTGCACGGTGGTCACATCGCTGGGGATCGCCGCGCGCACCGCTTCGGCGACTTGCAGTGATTGCACTTGCTGACTGATCGACTCGGTCAAACGCGCAGCGGCCTTGCCGGTCGGTGCGGCCAGACGAATGCGCAGCGGATGGCCAGCCTCGACGGCCGGTGCCTGCAGCAACGCGAGCAAGCGCACCACCGTAGTGGTTTTCCCGGTGCCCGGGCCGCCAGTGATGATGCTGAAGGCGCTGCGCGTTGCGATGGCGCAGGCGAGTTTTTGCCAATCGATGACAGCTGCGGATTCCGCGCCGCCGAACAATTCGTTCAGACGCTGCGGCAGATCATCCGGCGTCGGCTCCTGCTGCATCAAGCGTTGGCGCAACGCTGCATCGATGCGGCGTTCGTAGGTCCAGTAGCGGCGCAGGTACAAGCGTTTCGAGGACAGCACCAGCGGACGTGTCTGCGCTGTTTCACTCGGGTCAGCGGCCAGGGCCACCAATGGACTGCTTGCCAGCACTTTGCACCAATGGGCTCCATCGAGCGTTTCGAGCAATTGCGAGGGCAGCAACAACACACCGCCCTGCACGTCGCCTTCGGGCGGCAATGACAGTGCAAAATCCGGCGCCTTGAGGGTTTCAAACAGGTCCAGACACACATGACCATGGCCGAGTTGGTGACTGGTCAACGCCGCCGCGAGCAACACCAGCGGATCGGTCTCGGGCTCGAGTTCATGCAGGAACGCGACAAAGGCGCGGTCCAGCGCGCGCAGCCAGCCGCGCTCGACCCAACGGCTCAGCAACAACAGCAAATCATCGGCGCGGGTCAGCGGCGAGAGTTTCGACAGGCTGTCCGCTTCCAGCGGCGTCGGCAGCAGATCGGCGAATGTGCGGCTCATAGCAGGACTCCCTGTTCCCAGGCGGGTTCGGACTTGGGTTCGGGTTTGCCCTGGAACATCCGGTCGAGGCGTTCGATCAATTCCCGTGGCGGACGCACGAAGTACATGCCACGACTTTCCGCACGCGTACCGCGCAGAAACAGATACAGCGCCCCGCCGATGTGACGGTCGTAATCGTAATCCGCCAGCCGCGCCTTCAACTGGCGATGCAGTGCCAGCAGATACAGCACGTATTGCAGGTCATAACGGTTGTCGAGGATCGACTGCTCCATCGCCTGCACCGTGTAGGCCTGATCATCCACGCCGAGCCAATTGGATTTGTAATCGGCGACGTAATAGCGGCCAGCGTGCTCGAAGGTCAGGTCGATAAAGCCCTTGAACATGCCGTTGAGTTGTACCGGCTCCGCCGACACCCGGGCGACGCCATTGTGGGTGTGCTGGCGCACCTGTTCGTCGAGTTTGAGCACGTCGACTTTGTGACTGGCGAACCAGAACTCCATCTCGACGCGGTATTGCGTCAGCTGCTCAAGAACCACCGGCGGTTGCCCGCCAGCGATCGGCAACGGTGACTTGAGCAAATGCTGCAGCCAGTCAGTCAGCGTGGTGATCCAGCCTTGCCAGCCGCGCAGGTTGCAGCGCCGGGCAATTGCATCTTCCAGCGCTTCGCGGGTAACCGAAAAACCTTCAGCGCCCGCCCATTCGAGCAAGCCATGCAAAAACGTGCCGGGATTCGGTCCGCGAGGAAAACGGTGGATATCGGCGCCACCGCTGCTGATTTCATGTGGCGCGTCGGGATCGAGGCGCTCGTCGTCGAAGAGCTTTTGCGCCTGCGGACTGTCCGGTGCTTCATCGCTGCCGACGCTCAATATGTCGCTGATGCGCAAAGCGCTATAGGAAGCGATCCACCAGTTTTCACTGGCTTTGCGCTTGGGCCGTAGCGTGGCTCGCAGGACTGCTTCATTGAGCGGCGGCTGGTAATGCTCCTCAGTGGGATGAGGCATTTCGCCGATGCCGATGGCCGGGCAGTCCTGCTGCAGATCCCGCAGCCAGCGATTCAATTCGCTGGACTCGCCCAAAGCGGCACCGCCACCGAGCAAGTAACCCAGCGCAGACAGGTGCAACACCGAGCTGTTGTTATTGCCGCGCTTGAGATCAGTAACGCCCAGCCAACAGGCATGCTGCGCGCGGGTTAACGCGACATACAGAAGACGCAGATCTTCGGCCAGACGCTCATCGTCAGCCAGGGCGATCAACTCGGGGGTCGGCTTGAGGCTGATCTGCGCCTTGCCCGCAGCGTCGTGGTAATGCAGCGGCAAACGGCTGCCATCCACCGGTTTCGCCGAGCAAATGAATGGCAGGAACACCAGCGGATATTCCAGCCCCTTGGATTTGTGGATGGTCACCACTTTGACCAGTTGCTCGTCGCTTTCCAGACGCAGAATCTGCTCTTCACCGGCCTGACCGGACAGTGCCAGCAGCTCGGCCAGATGGCGGATCAGCGCTTGCTCGCCGTCCAGTTCAGCAGCGGCTTGCTGCATCAGCTCCGACAGGTGCAAAAGGTTGGTCAGCACGCGTTCGCCGTCACTGCGCTGCATCAGGGTTTGCGGCAGGTGGAAGTCGTGAAGCAGGCGGCGCAACATCGGCAACACGCCCTGTTTGCGCCAGAGCTCTCGATAGCCGCGGAACTGCATGACCCGGGCTTCCCAGACCATTTCATCCTGGTTCAGGCGCTCCAGCTCGATCAGCGGCAGGTTCAGGGTGGTGCAGGCCAGCGCAGCCTTGAGCGAGCGTTCGACATCGGGTTCGGCGCAAGCCTTCAGCCAGGCCAGCAGATCGTGCGCCTCTTGGGCGGCAAACACCGAATCCTTGTCCGAGAGATAAACACTGCGCACACCTCTGGCGGCGAGTTCGGCGCGTACGGCTTGGGCTTCCTTACCGTCGCGGACGAGGATCGCGATGTCCGAAGGGCGTAAACCTTTGAAGTCGTCTGCTTGAAAGAAACCAGCGCTGCCGGTTTGCCCGCCATTGAGCAGTGCGGTGATTTGACTGGCGCAGGCGGCGGCCATTTGCTGGCGATAGACCGCGCCGGACAGCGGCTGATCGCTGGGCAGTAGCCAGACATTCAGTGCTGCGACGTCTTGCCCGGCAATCCGCAGCGTTTCCTTGCGTCCCTGAGACTCGACCGGCAGGAACGGTACCGGGTTCTCGCCGGTTTTCTCCCGAAACAAAAACGCGCCGCGCCCCTGCTCTCGGGACTCGGCGCGTTCGAATACGTGATTAACCGCTGTCACCATGCCGTGGCTGGAGCGGAAGTTGGTGCCTAGTGTATGCAAACGGCCGGTAGTGGCCTGACGTGCGCGCAGATAGGTGTAGATGTCGGCACCACGAAAGGCATAGATCGCCTGCTTGGGGTCGCCGATCAGGAACAGGCCGGTGTCAGGGTGATTGTCTTCGATGCGGTAAATGCTCTCGAAGATGCGGTACTGAACCGGGTCGGTGTCCTGGAATTCGTCGATCAGCGCGACCGGGAACTGCTCGCGGATCAGCGTTGCCAGACGCTCGCCGCCCTCCGATTGCAGCGCGGCATCCAGACGTAGCAACATGTCGTCGAACCCCATTTCTGCGCGACGGCGCTTCTCTTCTTCAAAACGCGCGCCGACCCACTTGGCAGCGTGTTGCAGAACAGCAGCATCGGGCGTCGGCAAGGTATCCAGGCTCGACTTGAGTCCGGACATGGCGTCCAGCCCCGGATGACTGGGAGCCTGGCCTTTCCAGGCCTCGGCCATGCCATCGGGCGTCAATCGGGTGAAGCCGGTGCCAATGTCCAGTTGTTCAAGCGTCTCGTCTTCGGCCCAGGTCTTGAGTTTCTCGAACCAGGGCTCGAAATAACGCGCCTGCATTTTGCGGCCATCGACGGTTTTGCTGGCGACGCCTTCATGGCAGAGAGCAAGCAGCTCGTCTGCCCAGTCACGCCAAGGCATTTTCAGTTCGACCAACGCCGCTCGCCGCTCCAGCAAACACTCCTCGATCAGCTCCGCGGGCGCCTTGCCTTCATCGGTGTCACGCTCGCTGGCAAACAAGCCGCGCACCCGAGGCAACAACGCGGCGGGGCCACCCCAATTGCTGCGCACCCAGTTCAGCGCATCGCCCTGCATCGGGTAGCAGAACAGTCGCCAGTAATCGCGCAACACTTCGCCAAGCAGATCGCTGTGATCGGTTTCCAGGGATTGCGTGAACAGGCTGCCGCTGTCGAACGCATGCTCGCGCAGCATGCGCTGACACCAGCTGTGAATGGTCGAGACGGCGGCTTCGTCCATCCACTGCGCGGCGATATCGAGGCGGTTGGCGCAGCCCGGCCATTGCTGCGGATCGAACTGATCGCGCAGCTCGGCAATCAGTCCGTCCGGGGCAACAATTTCGTCGCGGAAGAACCGCGCGGCCTCAGCCAAGCGTGTCCGAATGCGTTCACGCAGCTCTTTGGTAGCAGCGTCGGTAAACGTCACTACGAGGATTTGCGGCGGCAGTAATTCTCGTGCAAAACCGCTTGTCTCGCCGCCATGGCCGAGAATCAGCCGCAGATAAAGTGCCGAAATCGTAAAGGTTTTACCGGTGCCGGCGCTTGCTTCGATCAACTGACTGCCGCGCAGCGGGAAGGCCAGAGCCAACGGTGTTTTGGTATTCATGCGCGCGCACCTTCGCTGGACAAGGAACGCCACGGCGCTTCGAATAATGGGCGGTACAACGCGTCGCACCAGCCGGTGAAGGTTTCGTCTGCCAACAATGCATCGAAGTCGGGATATTGCCGGAGCAGTGCCGGGCTTTCACGCCGCTCGCCGTTGCTGGTCTGGCCGTCACCGTCATAGGCTTTTCGCGCAGCTGCTTCGGCTTTGACCGGGTCAGTTTGAGACAACCAGGCGAACGCGGTTTTTATCGCAATCGGCAGGGGTTGGCGCATGCCTGATTGCCAGGCAAGAAGCAGGTCACCGAGCAAACGCAACGCTCGGTCTCGCTCCATTGGCTCCAGCAACAACGTGTCGTCACTGGCGACCAATGCCGTGGTCAGCGCATGCTCGCTGGCGCAGGCGACCAGATGGGTAACCCACGATTTGGTCAGCCGATGCCACTTGCGAGTTTTGATCGAGCCGATGCTGTTGGGAATGGTCGTGACCGACAGCAGGCCGCCATCTTCACGTCGGTGCAGGCTCGAGAGCCAGCCTTCCAACCGCAAACCCTGCAAGTCGAGACTGACCGGGATTGCACTACTCAATGGCGTCGGCCATAACGTCAGCAACTGTTGATAACGCTGCAGAAGATCCGGTAGCGGTTCGATCAACTCTCGCTGCAGACACTCGCCAAAACCGGCCATCGGCAACAAACCACTGTTTTGCAGGCGCAGCGCCCGGGCGTGCAGTGCCTGATCGACATCGTCCGGCTGACTGAGTGCGGCCTCCAGCAAACTGTCGCTCAGCGTGTAGCGCTGTAGGGCGTCCAGCACGAAAGGTTCTTCATCTGCCAACGGCGCTTGCGCCGCCTCGAAATAGACCTTGAGACGCTGGGTGAAAAAATGCCGAACCGGATTACGCAGAAAATCCTGCAGCAATGCCAGCGTCAACGGTTCCTCTTGAACATATGGCGCGAGTAACGGCGCTTCGCTTTGCTGCGTTTTCTCTTGATGCAACACCTGCCACTCGCTGGCGTAGCTGAACAGTTGCTCGCCTTCGTGGAAATAGCGGGCACTGAAAGGTTGCAGGGGGTGTTCTTCGGTCAGCGCTTCCAATAGATCCTGGGTAGGGTCGATTGAACGCCAGCCGCTGGCGAGGTGATCGCGCAACTGGCCGATGAGCACCGAGGCGGGTCGTTCGCTGTTGTCACGGATGCTGCGGCCAACCCAACTGATGTAGAGCTGAGAGCGCGCGGACAACAGCGCTTCAAGTAACAGATAGCGGTCGTCCTCACGTCGTGAGCGGTCGCCAGGCCGGTAATCGCTGCCCATCAAGTCGAAGTCCAGCGGTGGCTGGGCGCGCGGATAATCGCCGTCGTTCATGCCCAGCAGACATACCAGTTTGAAAGGAATGGCACGCATCGGCATCAAGGTGCAGAAATTCACCGCACCGGCGAGGAATCGTTGTGACAAACGGCCCTGATCGAGCCCGGCGAGCCAGGCTTCGCGCACGACAGTCAGCGGCAGTTCGTCAGTCAGGCCGACCGCCTCGCAGGTCTCCAGCCAGGTCTCGCGAAGCTCTTCGAGCTGAGTCAGCAGGTAGTCGTCGTGCTCGTTGCTCGCCTGAAAGAACACTTGCATCAGCGCCTGCAAGCGCAGCCCCCACTCTTTCGGTTGAGCCGGTTGCGTGAGTTGCTGATGAGCGATTTCCAAGGCATCCAGCAGCGCCACCAATGGCCCGATCAGGGCAGCGTCAAGTCCACCAATTTCGTCGTAAGGCTCGATACCTGCACATGCATCGGCACTGCCGACGGCGTAGCCCAGCAGCATTCGGCGTAGACCGAAATGCCAGCTGTTCTGCTCCAGTTCCTCAGGCAATCCGAGACCGGCCCGTTGTTCCGCGCTCATGCCCCAACGCACGCCGGCACCCTCGATCCAGCGGTGCAGGGTTGGCAGGTCACGTTCCTCTACGCCAAAGCGAGCACGCAGAGCTGGAACATCGAGCAGGTCGAGAATCTCGCTGACCGGGAAACGGCTGTCCGGCAGCTTGAGCAGGTGCTCGACGGCGATCAGTAATGGATCACGTCCTCGCTGGCCCTGGTCCGCCAAAGTGAACGGAATGAAGCGCGGGTCAAATCGATCGAGCTGACCGAAAACCGCGCGGATATGCGGGGCGTAGCTGTCGATATCAGGGACCATCACGATCACGTCCCGTGGGCGTAGAGCCGGGTCGGCGCTGAAACGCGCCAGGAGTTGATCGTGCAGGATTTCGACTTCACGCTGGGCACTGTGGGCGATGTGAAACCGGATCGATTGGTCCTGCGTCAGGTCGACAGCGGGCCAGAGCGCACGAGTCTCGTTGAGGGGGCGCAATTCGAGGATGTCGTCCTGAAGCTGGTTAAGCATGTTGTGCGGCTGGGCTTCGCTGAACAGGTCGATGCGGCCGTCACGAAAGGCTGCGCGGTAGCTGTTGGGATCGTCGTAGCTGTCGAGCAGGTTGATATAGTCGCGACCTTGTTTGCCCCAAGCGGCCAGCAACGGATGTGCGTGCTGATGCAGGGTCTCGGCATCAAGTACAACGGGCATCCCGCTTTTGCGTTGTTGCCGCTTGTATTGATGTCGCAGCAGGTCCTTGTCGGCGACGATATCGGCCCAGTGATGGCGACAGGGGTTGTGTACGCAAAGCAGAACCTGACTGAAGCGCGCCAGACCGGCGAGCGCTTCAAGAACTTGTGCGGGCAATGAAGAAATGCCAAAGACGATCACGCGCGGCGGCAGCGCAGCCGGGGCCTTGTCGAGTATGTTGATGCGTTCCATGAAGCGTTGATGCACGCCGGCACGACTCTGCGCCATGCCCTGTTCGCCGACGTCATCCAGCAGCGCTCGCCACAACTCTGCCTGCCAGCAACTGGTCGGTGGCAGCGGCTTTATTTCACCTCTGACATTGCGCAGTTGATGACGCCCTTCAGCCCAGTCCTCGAGCCAGTCGGCCCGATAAACTTGATATTGGTCGAACAGATCGGCCAGACGCTCTGACAATTGATAGCGCTTGCGCAGATCGCTGTCATGGGTGAGGAAGCGTTGCAGCGGCTCGAAATGGGGGCGATCGATTACCTGTGGCAAGAGGCGCATCAGACGCCAGGTCAGCGGAGCTTTATCGAGCAGGGATTTCGCCGGAATCTCTTCTCGTCCCAATACCATGCGATACAGCTGCCACATGAAACTGCCGGGTAGTTGAACGTCAATCGCCGCAGCGATCCCGCAACCGCCAAGGTCATCGTCTTCAGGATCTTCGGCCAATGCGAGTTTGAGCCATTGGGCGATGCCGTTGCTTTGCACCAAAGCGATTTCGTTTTCCAAGGGTGCCAGTGGGTAGCGCCGCATGATGCTGACCACAAGACTGCGCAGCTCATCGAGACTGTTGCTCTGAACCACCATGAATGCAGCGTTGAGGGACTGGGCGTCCGACATATGGATTCCTTGGAAAATCGCTAAAGCCGAGGCAGAACCTTAGCATTGTCGGCCGGCTGTGACAGCCGGACGAGGTCTGCGAAGCCTGTAAGAACTTTCTCGCAGGCAAAACAAAACCCCAACTGCTTTCGCAATTGGGGTTTCGGAATTTAATCTTGACGATGACCTACTCTCACATGGGGAAACCCCACACTACCATCGGCGATGCATCGTTTCACTGCTGAGTTCGGGATGGGATCAGGTGGTTCCAACGCTCTATGGTCGTCAAGAAATTCGGGTACTGACTCGGGACCGGATGGCCTCGCTTCAGCAAATTGGGTATGTGACAGCTGGTGTTTGTGCGTTTCGAACTTTCGGTTCGTTTCGTCTTCACACACCGCAATCTGGTGCCTTTTCAGGTCAGCAAATTGCTTGGGTGTTATATGGTCAAGCCTCACGGGCAATTAGTATTGGTTAGCTCAACGCCTCACAGCGCTTACACACCCAACCTATCAACGTCGTAGTCTTCGACGGCCCTTCAGGGAACTCAAGGTTCCAGTGAGATCTCATCTTGAGGCAAGTTTCCCGCTTAGATGCTTTCAGCGGTTATCTTTCCCGAACATAGCTACCCGGCAATGCCACTGGCGTGACAACCGGAACACCAGAGGTTCGTCCACTCCGGTCCTCTCGTACTAGGAGCAGCCCCTCTCAAATCTCAAACGTCCACGGCAGATAGGGACCGAACTGTCTCACGACGTTCTAAACCCAGCTCGCGTACCACTTTAAATGGCGAACAGCCATACCCTTGGGACCGGCTTCAGCCCCAGGATGTGATGAGCCGACATCGAGGTGCCAAACACCGCCGTCGATATGAACTCTTGGGCGGTATCAGCCTGTTATCCCCGGAGTACCTTTTATCCGTTGAGCGATGGCCCTTCCATACAGAACCACCGGATCACTAAGACCTACTTTCGTACCTGCTCGACGTGTCTGTCTCGCAGTCAAGCGCGCTTTTGCCTTTATACTCTACGACCGATTTCCGACCGGTCTGAGCGCACCTTCGTACTCTCCGTTACTCTTTAGGAGGAGACCGCCCCAGTCAAACTACCCACCATACACTGTCCTCGATCCGGATAACGGACCTGAGTTAGAACCTCAAAGTTGCCAGGGTGGTATTTCAAGGATGGCTCCACGCGAACTGGCGTCCACGCTTCAAAGCCTCCCACCTATCCTACACAAGCAAATTCAAAGTCCAGTGCAAAGCTATAGTAAAGGTTCACGGGGTCTTTCCGTCTAGCCGCGGATACACTGCATCTTCACAGCGATTTCAATTTCACTGAGTCTCGGGTGGAGACAGCGCCGCCATCGTTACGCCATTCGTGCAGGTCGGAACTTACCCGACAAGGAATTTCGCTACCTTAGGACCGTTATAGTTACGGCCGCCGTTTACCGGGGCTTCGATCAAGAGCTTCGCGTTAGCTAACCCCATCAATTAACCTTCCGGCACCGGGCAGGCGTCACACCCTATACGTCCACTTTCGTGTTTGCAGAGTGCTGTGTTTTTAATAAACAGTCGCAGCGGCCTGGTATCTTCGACCGGCATGAGCTTACGGAGCAAGTCCTTCACCCTCACCGGCGCACCTTCTCCCGAAGTTACGGTGCCATTTTGCCTAGTTCCTTCACCCGAGTTCTCTCAAGCGCCTTGGTATTCTCTACCCAACCACCTGTGTCGGTTTGGGGTACGGTTCCTGGTTACCTGAAGCTTAGAAGCTTTTCTTGGAAGCATGGCATCAACCACTTCGTGTTCTAAAAGAACACTCGTCATCAGCTCTCGGCCTTAAGATCCCGGATTTACCTAAGATCTCAGCCTACCACCTTAAACTTGGACAACCAACGCCAAGCTGGCCTAGCCTTCTCCGTCCCTCCATCGCAATAACCAGAAGTACAGGAATATTAACCTGTTTTCCATCGACTACGCTTTTCAGCCTCGCCTTAGGGACCGACTAACCCTGCGTCGATTAACGTTGCGCAGGAAACCTTGGTCTTTCGGCGTGGGTGTTTTTCACACCCATTGTCGTTACTCATGTCAGCATTCGCACTTCTGATACCTCCAGCAAGCTTCTCAACTCACCTTCACAGGCTTACAGAACGCTCCTCTACCGCATCATCCGAAGATGATACCCGTAGCTTCGGTGTATGGTTTGAGCCCCGTTACATCTTCCGCGCAGGCCGACTCGACTAGTGAGCTATTACGCTTTCTTTAAAGGGTGGCTGCTTCTAAGCCAACCTCCTAGCTGTCTAAGCCTTCCCACATCGTTTCCCACTTAACCATAACTTTGGGACCTTAGCTGACGGTCTGGGTTGTTTCCCTTTTCACGACGGACGTTAGCACCCGCCGTGTGCTCCCATGCTCGGCACTTGTAGGTATTCGGAGTTTGCATCGGTTTGGTAAGTCGGGATGACCCCCTAGCCGAAACAGTGCTCTACCCCCTACAGTGATACATGAGGCGCTACCTAAATAGCTTTCGAGGAGAACCAGCTATCTCCGAGCTTGATTAGCCTTTCACTCCGATCCACAGGTCATCCGCTAACTTTTCAACGGTAGTCGGTTCGGTCCTCCAGTCAGTGTTACCTAACCTTCAACCTGCCCATGGATAGATCGCCCGGTTTCGGGTCTATTCCCAGCGACTAGACGCCCTATTAAGACTCGCTTTCGCTACGCCTCCCCTATTCGGTTAAGCTCGCCACTGAAAATAAGTCGCTGACCCATTATACAAAAGGTACGCAGTCACAGAACAAAGTCTGCTCCCACTGCTTGTACGCATACGGTTTCAGGATCTATTTCACTCCCCTCTCCGGGGTTCTTTTCGCCTTTCCCTCACGGTACTAGTTCACTATCGGTCAGTCAGTAGTATTTAGCCTTGGAGGATGGTCCCCCCATATTCAGACAAAGTTTCTCGTGCTCCGTCCTACTCGATTTCATGACTAAGAGATTTTCGCGTACAGGGCTATCACCCACTATGGCCGCACTTTCCAGAGCGTTCCGCTAATCTCAAAGCCACTTAAGGGCTAGTCCCCGTTCGCTCGCCACTACTAAGGGAATCTCGGTTGATTTCTTTTCCTCAGGGTACTTAGATGTTTCAGTTCCCCTGGTTCGCCTCTTGCACCTATGTATTCAGTACAAGATAACCATCTTATGATGGCTGGGTTCCCCCATTCAGACATCTCCGGATCAAAGTCTGTTTGCCGACTCCCCGAAGCTTTTCGCAGGCTACCACGTCTTTCATCGCCTCTGACTGCCAAGGCATCCACCGTATGCGCTTCTTCACTTGACCATATAACCCCAAGCAATCTGGTTATACTGTGAAGACGACATTCGCCGAAAATTCGAATTTCTCAACTAAGAGAACTCACAAATTTTACCTTAGCCTGATCCGTTACCAGTGAAAGTAACGTTCAGTCTATCTTTCTATCACATACCCAAATTTTTAAAGAACGATCTAATCAAAAGACTAGAAATCAATATTCAGTACGAATATTCATTTCTAAACTCTCAAACTTCGAAGCAGTTTATGGTGGAGCCAAGCGGGATCGAACCGCTGACCTCCTGCGTGCAAGGCAGGCGCTCTCCCAGCTGAGCTATGGCCCCATAACAAAATTGGTGGGTCTGGGCAGATTCGAACTGCCGACCTCACCCTTATCAGGGGTGC
Source organism: Pseudomonas sp. FP1762 (assembly GCF_030687105.1). Classification (NCBI taxonomy): domain Bacteria; kingdom Pseudomonadati; phylum Pseudomonadota; class Gammaproteobacteria; order Pseudomonadales; family Pseudomonadaceae; genus Pseudomonas; species Pseudomonas sp. FP1762. Next base: position 798,169 of record NZ_CP117458.1, on the reverse strand, counting down.
GCTCTAACCAACTGAGCTACAGACCCAATTTCGAGCTTGTAACTGTTAGCTCAGAGCTATCAGCTTGGAGCTTAAAGCTGCTTCTATCGTCTTCTTCAATGAATCAAGCAATTCGTGTGGGAGCTCATGCAGCAGCTGATGTCGTCGATTAAGGAGGTGATCCAGCCGCAGGTTCCCCTACGGCTACCTTGTTACGACTTCACCCCAGTCATGAATCACACCGTGGTAACCGTCCCCCCGAAGGTTAGACTAGCTACTTCTGGTGCAACCCACTCCCATGGTGTGACGGGCGGTGTGTACAAGGCCCGGGAACGTATTCACCGCGACATTCTGATTCGCGATTACTAGCGATTCCGACTTCACGCAGTCGAGTTGCAGACTGCGATCCGGACTACGATCGGTTTTATGGGATTAGCTCCACCTCGCGGCTTGGCAACCCTTTGTACCGACCATTGTAGCACGTGTGTAGCCCAGGCCGTAAGGGCCATGATGACTTGACGTCATCCCCACCTTCCTCCGGTTTGTCACCGGCAGTCTCCTTAGAGTGCCCACCATTACGTGCTGGTAACTAAGGACAAGGGTTGCGCTCGTTACGGGACTTAACCCAACATCTCACGACACGAGCTGACGACAGCCATGCAGCACCTGTCTCAATGTTCCCGAAGGCACCAATCCATCTCTGGAAAGTTCATTGGATGTCAAGGCCTGGTAAGGTTCTTCGCGTTGCTTCGAATTAAACCACATGCTCCACCGCTTGTGCGGGCCCCCGTCAATTCATTTGAGTTTTAACCTTGCGGCCGTACTCCCCAGGCGGTCAACTTAATGCGTTAGCTGCGCCACTAAGAGCTCAAGGCTCCCAACGGCTAGTTGACATCGTTTACGGCGTGGACTACCAGGGTATCTAATCCTGTTTGCTCCCCACGCTTTCGCACCTCAGTGTCAGTATCAGTCCAGGTGGTCGCCTTCGCCACTGGTGTTCCTTCCTATATCTACGCATTTCACCGCTACACAGGAAATTCCACCACCCTCTACCATACTCTAGCTTGCCAGTTTTGGATGCAGTTCCCAGGTTGAGCCCGGGGATTTCACATCCAACTTAACAAACCACCTACGCGCGCTTTACGCCCAGTAATTCCGATTAACGCTTGCACCCTCTGTATTACCGCGGCTGCTGGCACAGAGTTAGCCGGTGCTTATTCTGTCGGTAACGTCAAAATTGCAGAGTATTAATCTACAACCCTTCCTCCCAACTTAAAGTGCTTTACAATCCGAAGACCTTCTTCACACACGCGGCATGGCTGGATCAGGCTTTCGCCCATTGTCCAATATTCCCCACTGCTGCCTCCCGTAGGAGTCTGGACCGTGTCTCAGTTCCAGTGTGACTGATCATCCTCTCAGACCAGTTACGGATCGTCGCCTTGGTGAGCCATTACCTCACCAACTAGCTAATCCGACCTAGGCTCATCTGATAGCGCAAGGCCCGAAGGTCCCCTGCTTTCTCCCGTAGGACGTATGCGGTATTAGCGTTCCTTTCGAAACGTTGTCCCCCACTACCAGGCAGATTCCTAGGCATTACTCACCCGTCCGCCGCTGAATCCAGGAGCAAGCTCCTCTCATCCGCTCGACTTGCATGTGTTAGGCCTGCCGCCAGCGTTCAATCTGAGCCATGATCAAACTCTTCAGTTCAAACATCTTTGGGTTTTTAAGAAACCCTAAACTTGGCTCAGCAATCGTTGGTTACATCTTTGATTTCTCGCGGAGTAACTTGTGATGCTGACAATCTTGTTGACTATCAGTCTGACTGCACAAGCACCCACACGAATTGCTTGATTCAGTTGTTAAAGAGCGTTTGGTTAAGATCTTTCGTCTCAACCGAGGCGCGCATTCTACAGCAGCCTCATTTGCTGTCAAGTGATTCTTTTCAGAAGTTTTCGAAGAATTCTTCAACAACTTCAACCACTTGCGCTTCCGATCTCTCGTTAGCGGGAGGCGAATTCTACAGCGTTAATCGCTGCTGTCAACACCTCTTTTTCTCCGCTTTCGACCGAGAAGATCGAACCGTTAAAAGATCTACACATCACTGCTCTTTCAACTCCTTCCAGGCTTCGATAATCTGAAGCAAGCCACTGTCGAGAACCGCGTAACTCTTTGAATATCAAGGAGTTTTCCGTTTCGACTGCGCCGGAAGTGGGGCGAATTATAGACCTCTGGAATTTGCCGTCAACACCTATTTTCATATTTCTGTCATATCGGTCAAAAAGCCCCGAAAACGCGAAGGCCGACCTGAAAGGTCGGCCTTCTGCACATCCAGCTACTTATAAGCTAGGGAATGCGAACTGCGAAGCTTCATGGCTTGCACGCTGCGGCCAACGCTGGGTGATCGCCTTGCGACGAGTGTAGAAGCGCACGCCATCCGGACCATAGGCGTGCAGGTCGCCAAACAGCGAACGCTTCCAGCCGCCGAAGCTGTGATAAGCCACCGGCACCGGCAGCGGCACGTTGACGCCGACCATGCCGACTTCGATCTCGTCGCAGAACAGCCGCGCCGCTTCGCCGTCACGGGTGAAGATGCAGGTGCCGTTGCCGTATTCGTGATCATTGATCAGTTGCATCGCCTCTTCCAGGCTGTTCACCCGCACCACGCACAGCACCGGCCCGAAGATCTCTTCTTTATAGATGCGCATCTCAGGGGTGACGTTGTCGAACAGGCAGCCACCGAGGAAGAAGCCGTCTTCATGACCGGCGACGCTCAGACCGCGACCATCGACCACCAGGGTCGCGCCCGCCGCCACACCGTCATCCACATAACCGCTGACCTTGTCACGCGCCTGACCGGTAACCAACGGCCCCATGTCCAGACCGCACGAGGTACCCGCGCCGATTTTCAGCGCTTTGATCTGTGGAACCAGTTTCGCCACCAGCGCGTCCGCGACCTGATCGCCAACACACACGGCCACCGAGATGGCCATGCAGCGTTCGCCGCAGGAACCGTAAGCCGCGCCCATCAGTGCACTCACCGCATTGTCCAGATCGGCATCCGGCATCAGTACCGCGTGGTTCTTCGCGCCGCCCAGTGCCTGAACGCGTTTGCCGCGCTTGGTGCCTTCGGCGTAGATGTATTCGGCAATCGGTGTCGAACCGACGAAGCTCAGCGCTTTGACTTCCGGCGCTTCGATCAACGCGTCCACCGCTGTCTTGTCACCATGGACCACACTCATCACGCCTTTCGGCAATCCTGCTTCCAGCAGCAACTGGGCGATCAGCAGCGTCGAGCTTGGATCGCGCTCGGATGGCTTGAGGATGAAGCAGTTGCCGCAGACGATCGCCAGCGGGTACATCCACAGCGGGACCATGGCCGGGAAGTTAAACGGAGTGATGCCGGCAACAATCCCCAACGGCTGGAAGTCCGACCAGGCATCGATGTTCGGGCCGACGTTGCGGCTGTACTCGCCCTTGAGGATTTCCGGGGCGGCGCAGGCGAACTCGACGTTCTCGATACCGCGCTTCAATTCACCGGCGGCGTCTTCCAGGGTCTTGCCGTGCTCTTCGCTGATCAGTTGCGAGATGCGTGCTTCGTTCTGCTCCAGCAGCTGTTTGAAACGGAACATCACCTGGGCGCGCTTGGCTGGCGGCGTGTTGCGCCAGGCCGGGAACGCGGCCTTGGCGGCATCGATGGCTTTCTGAATGGTGGCCTGGCTGGCCAATGGCAGTTTATGGATCGCCTGGCCGGTAGACGGGTTGAACACATCCACCGCGCGACCGTTCTCGGTCACCAGTTCGCCATTGATCAAATGCGGGATAACACTCATCGAACACTCCTGAATTCTTGTGCGCAGACGCCCGCTACAGACACCTGCTAATTGCATAGCTATATAGAAGGAAAAATCAGTCGAGCTTGTTCAGCACTTCGCCGACCGCGTCGAACAGACGATCAAGGTCTTGCGGCTTGCTGTTGAAGGTTGGGCCGAACTGCAGGGTGTCGCCGCCGAAGCGTACGTAGAACCCGGCTTTCCACAAGGCCATGCCCGCTTCGAAAGGACGCACGATGGCATCACCGTCGCGCCCGGCAATCTGGATCGCGCCGGCCAGGCCGTAGTTGCGGATGTCGATGACGTTCTTCGAGCCTTTCAGGCCGTGCAGCGCGTTTTCGAAATGCGGCGCGACTTCGGCGACGCTCTGCACCAGGTTTTCCTTTTGCAGCAGGTCGAGTGCGGCAAGGCCAGCGGCACAGGCCACCGGGTGTGCCGAATAGGTGTAGCCGTGAGGGAATTCCACGGCGTATTCCGGCGTCGGCTGGTTCATGAAAGTCTGGTAGATCTCGGAGCTGGCAATCACCGCGCCCATCGGGATCGCACCGTTGGTGACTTGCTTGGCGATACACATCAGGTCCGGGGTTACGCCGAAGCTCTCGGCGCCGAACATCGAACCGGTGCGGCCGAAACCGGTGATCACTTCATCGAACACCAGCAGGATGTTGTGCTGATCGCAGATTTCGCGCAAACGCTTGAGGTAACCCTGTGGCGGAACCAGTACCCCGGCGGACCCTGCCATCGGTTCAACGAACACCGCAGCGATATTGGAAGCGTCGTGCAGCTCGATCAACTTCAGCAGATCATCGGCCAAAGCAATACCGCCCTGCTCCGGCATGCCGCGGGAAAACGCATTGCTCGCCAGCAGTGTGTGCGGCAGGTGATCGACATCCATCATCGCCTGACCGAACAGCTTGCGGTTGCCGTTGACGCCGCCGAGGCTGGTGCCGGCGATGTTCACGCCGTGGTAGCCACGGGCGCGGCCGATCATCTTGGTCTTGGTCGCCTGGCCTTTCAGGCGCCAGTAGGCACGGACCATTTTCACCGCAGTATCGGCGCACTCGGAACCAGAGTCGGTGAAGAACACGTGGTTCAGATTGCCCGGGGTCAGTTCAGTGATTTTCTCTGCCAACTGGAAAGACAACGGATGGCCGTACTGGAAACCCGGCGAGTAATCGAGAGTGCCCAGCTGTTTCGCAACGGCTTCCTGAATTTCCTTGCGGGTGTGCCCGGCGCCGCAGGTCCACAGACCGGACAGCGAGTCGTAGATCTTGCGGCCCTTGTCATCGAACAGCCAGCTGCCCTCAGCGCCGACGATCAGACGCGGGTCGCGCTGAAAGTTGCGGTTGGCGGTGTACGGCATCCAGTGCGCGTCCAGCTTCAGTTGACTGGCCAGTGGCGACGGCGCGTTTTCAGGCATGTTCATCGGGCAAAACCTCGCAGGGCATAAGCGTCAGGGAGATGGAAAGCGTTGTTGCAGCTAAATTGCCACGGCGATAAAGTCGGTGAAATCCAACTCTTCTAACCTTCAGTTAGATCATCGCTAAACAAAGAGAACAAAAAATGAGCAGCCGCCGCGCCGATCCACTGGCTCAGGTCAGTGACTTTGATATCCGTCTGCTGCGGATTTTTCGCAGCGTCGTGGAATGTGGCGGCTTCTCCGCAGCGGAAACCGTGCTCGGCATCGGGCGTTCGGCGATCAGCCAGCAGATGAGCGATCTGGAACAGCGCCTCGGCTTGCGCTTGTGTCAGCGTGGCCGGGCCGGATTTTCCCTGACCGAGGAAGGTCGTGAGGTGTATCAATCGGCACTACAGCTGTTGAGTGCACTGGAGAGTTTTCGCACCGAGGTCAACGGTCTGCACCAACACCTGCGCGGCGAGCTGATCATCGGCCTGACCGATAACCTCGTCACCCTGCCGCACATGCGCATCACCCATGCCCTCGCGCAGTTGAAGGAGCGCGGGCCGGACGTACAGATCCAGATCCGTATGATTGCACCGAACGAAGTTGAACAAGGTGTGCTCGACGGGCGCCTGCACGTTGGCGTGGTGCCGCAGGCCAGCGCCTTGTCAGGACTGGAATATCAGCCGTTATACAGCGAGCGTTCGCTGCTGTATTGCGCGGTGGGTCATCCGCTGTTTTATGTCGACGACAAGCAACTCGACGATCAACGCCTCGACAGTCAGGACGCGATTGCGCCGACCTTTCGTTTGCCGGCGGAGATTCAGGCGCATTATCAGGCGCTCAACTGCACCGCCAGTGCCTCTGACCGTGAGGGCATGGCATTTCTGATTCTGACCGGGCGCTACATCGGTTATCTGCCGGATCACTACGCCAGCCTTTGGGTGCAGCAGGGGCGTTTGCGTGCGCTCAAGGCCGGCACGCGTTTTTACGATTTGAGTCTGGCATCGGTCACGCGCAAGGGGCGGCGCCCTCATTTGGTGCTGGAAAGTTTCCTCGAGAGTCTGGCCGCGACGCGATAGATAAGCGCGCAGAGCCCAGCCCGGCAGGGCCTCATCGACAGAATCCAGGAATAACCTGAGCAAGTGGACAGGTTTTTGCAGTGAAGGGCTGACTCGTCCTTCAACAAGAAGCCAAAACCATGCAGCCAGATTCCGATTCGTCCAGTGAACTGATCTACGGCCTCAACGATCGCCCCAAACCACTCGCCGCCATTCTCGCCGCACTGCAACACGTGCTCGCCAGTTTCGTCGGCATCATCACCCCGCCACTGGTGATTGGTTCGGCGCTCGGGCTGACCGCGCATCTACCGTACCTGATCAGTATGGCGTTGATGGTCTCGGGCGTCGGCACCTTTATCCAGGCGCGACGACCGTTCGGCATCGGCGCGGGGATGATCTGTCTGCAAGGCACCAGTTTCGCGTTTCTCGGTGCGGTGCTGTCGGCCGGGTTTCTGGTCAAGCAGCGCGGCGGCAGCCCGGAAGATATCCTGGCGATGATTTTCGGCGTGTGCTTTTTCGGCGCAATCGTGCAGATCGTGCTCAGCCGTTTCATCGGTCAGTTGCGCCGAGTGGTCACACCGCTGGTGACCGGCATTGTCATCACGCTGATCGGCATCAGCCTGATCAAGGTCGGCATCACCGATCTGGGTGGCGGCTTCAACGCGCCGGACTTCGGCGCGCCGGGCAATCTGGCCTTGGGCGTGTTCGTGCTGCTGACGATCATTCTGCTCAACCGTTCGAACACGCCTTGGGTACGACTGTCGGCGATCATCATCGGACTGGTGCTAGGCAGTCTCGCTGCGTGGTTCAGCGGAAAATTAGTGCCACAGCCGTTGCCTGACTTGCCGCTGGTGAGTTTTCCTACGCCGTTCAAGTTCGGATTCAACTTCGACTGGACCGCTTTCCTGCCGGTCGCGCTGATTTATCTGATTAGCACCATCGAAACCGTCGGCGACCTCACCGCCAATTGCATGCTCGCCCGCCAACCGATCAGCGGCCCTTCTTATATAAGCCGCTTGCGCGGTGGCGTGCTCGGTGACGGCGTGAGCTGCATGATTGCGGCGACCTTCAGCGCTTTCCCCAACACAACGTTCGCGCAGAACAACGGCGTGATCCAATTGACCGGCGTTGCCAGCCGCTACGTCGGTCTGTACATCGGCGCGATCCTGTTCTGCCTCGGCCTGTTCCCGATGATCGGTGCGGTGCTGCAACAGATCCCGAAACCGGTGCTCGGCGGTGCGACGCTGGTGATGTTCGGCGCAGTGGCGGCGGCGGGCGTACGCATTCTCGCGCAGTCACCGCTGGACCGGCGCAGCATGTTGATCATCGCCACTTCGTTCGGCGTCGGCCTTGGCATCGCCGCGCAACCGAACCTGCTGCACCTGTTGCCGAAACTGGTGCAGAACCTGTTCGACTCGGCGATCACCAGCGGCGGGTTGACGGCAATCTTCCTTTGTCTGTTGTTGCCGGAAGGCAAAACCGCCGAGACAAAAAGCCCCGCGTCATTGAACAAGATCGAACAGGCGTAACTGTTTTTCCGCGCAAGGACTTGTCGGATGCCTGTGGGTGCGCTATCAACGCAACTGGTTGCACCCACAGACAATCCCGGAAGTGCCTATGACCTTTGAAGTCCCAGCCCACGGCGGCAAACCCGCCAGCCGCATTCGTCAGAAGAACGAAGAGACCATTCTCAAAGCCGCCGAAGACGAGTTCGCCCGTCACGGGTTCAAAGGCACCAGCATGAACACCATCGCGCAGAATGCCGGGCTGCCCAAGGCCAACCTGCATTACTACTTCACCAACAAGCTCGGTTTGTATGTGGCGGTGCTGAGCAACATCATCGAGTTGTGGGACAGCACCTTCAACACCCTCACTGCCGAGGATGACCCGGCCGAAGCGCTGACCCGCTACATCCGCGCGAAGATGGAATTCTCCCGGCGCCAGCCACAGGCTTCGCGAATCTTCGCCATGGAAGTGATCAGCGGCGGCGAATGCCTGAGCGAATATTTCAATCAGGATTACCGCACCTGGTTCACCGGGCGCGCGGCGGTGTTTCAGGCGTGGATCGATGCGGGCAAGATGGATCCGGTCGATCCGGTGCACCTGATCTTCCTGCTGTGGGGCAGCACCCAGCATTACGCCGACTTCGCCACGCAGATCTGCCGCGTCACCGGGCGCAGCAAGTTGACCAAGCAGGACATGGAAGACGCCGGCAACAACCTGATCCGCATCATTCTCAAAGGCTGCGGCCTCACTCCTTCTCTATAAGACGTTTATGCCTTTCACCCTCAGCGGTTTTTGCGAGTACCGCGAAGAGATTCGCAAAAGCCGCTTCATCACTCTGGCGACGCCGATCAGCAGCCCCGCCGACGCGCAGGCATTTTTCGAGCAGCACAGCGATTTGAATGCCACGCACAATTGCTGGGCGTGGAAACTCGGCGCGCAATACCGCAGCACTGACGACGGCGAACCTGGCGGCACCGCAGGGCGCCCTATTCTCGCGGCGATCGAAGCGCAGGACTGCGATCAGGTCGCGGTGCTGGTGATCCGCTGGTACGGCGGCATTCAACTGGGCACCGGCGGCCTGGCCCGGGCCTACGGCGGTGGCGCCAACAAGTGCCTGCAAGCGGCGGAAAAAATCGAGCTGATCAGCCGCGTGCCGCTCAGTTGCGCCTGCGGATTTGCCGAGTTGGCGCTGGTGAAGTTGCGCGTGGCGGATCTCGGTGGATTGGTGGTGGAGGAAAACTTCACGGCCAATGGGGTTGAGTTGAAATTGGCGGTAGGAGAAGCGCAGATCGAAGTGCTGCAAAGTCAGTTGGCGGATCTGAGCCGTGGGCGGATTTTGTTGCAGCGCTAATCCAAGATCAAAAGATCGCAGCCTTCGGCAGCTCCTACAGGGGGATCGCATTCCACCTGTAGGAGCTGCCGAAGGCTGCGATCTTTTTGGGGCATTACATGCATTCCATTTTCTGCCGACTTGCCCACATCGGCTGTGCACCCGACTGTGGATAACCTGAGCACACACCGCTGTAACCCTTCTGTCATGCGGCTTTGCGCGATTTGTTCACTTTTCGTTCAATTGATCCGACGAAACGAAAAATCGGCGTAAAAACAGATAGTTAACATCGTTTATCACCATTAGAAGAAAGCATCGCAGTGCTTATGCCCGACCTCGGCGCTTGCGCACAATTACTGTGGAACAACCTGTGGATAAGCCGTTCATGACCGTCGCTGTCGCTGGATCTGCCTAGGCCCCAAGTGATTGCTCGTTTTTTAACCAGCGTAGCGCGAGCAAAACTGGAGCCTGTTCAATAGCTTTGCGCTGAATTGGTGCTCGATAGAAAGACAAAACGCCCGCCGATGCGCTGCTGTCGGCACTTGCGGACTGGCTATGCAAGCGTTCCTGACTCAATGGCCAGGAAATTGCTTCATCCACAGGCACAACTCCAAGTCAGTCGAGCCTGTCATGTCCATCGCCCCTTCCCCGCCGCGCCTGCAACTGCGCCAGATCAGCAAACGCTACCCCGGTTGTCTGGCCAACGACGCCATCGACCTGAGCATCGCGCCGGGTGAGATCCATGCCCTGCTCGGTGAAAACGGCGCAGGCAAAAGTACGTTGATGAAAATCATCTACGGGGTTACCCAGTGCGACAGCGGTGAAATGCTCTGGCAGGGGCAGCGCGTGCAGATCCGCAACCCGGCACAGGCGCGGCAGTTGGGCATTGGCATGGTGTTCCAGCATTTCTCGCTGTTCGAAACCCTCAGCGTCGCGCAGAACATTGCCCTGGCGATGGGCGCGGCGGCCGGCACGCCGAAACAACTGGAGCCGAAGATTCGCGAAGTATCGCGGCGTTACGGCATGGCGCTGGAGCCGGAGCGACTTGTCCACAGCCTGTCGATCGGCGAGCGGCAGCGGGTGGAAATCATTCGTTGCCTGATGCAGGACATCCGCCTGCTGATTCTCGATGAGCCGACCTCGGTGCTGACCCCGCAAGAGGCTGACGAATTGTTCATCACCTTGCGACGCCTTGCCGACGAGGGCTGCAGCATTCTGTTTATCAGCCACAAGCTCGGTGAAGTGCGCGCCTTGTGCCATAGCGCCACGGTGCTGCGCGGCGGTCGGGTAGCCGGGCATTGCCTGCCGGCGCAATGTACGGATCAGCAACTGGCACAACTGATGGTCGGCGAAGCGGCGGGATTGATTGGCGAGTATCCGAAGGTCAGCGGTGGCGCGGCGTTTCTGCAGGTGCAGGGTTTGAGCTGGCACAACCCGGATCCGTTCGGTTGCTCGCTGACAGACATCGACCTGCAAGTGCGCAGCGGTGAAATCGTCGGCATCGCCGGGGTCGCGGGCAATGGTCAGGATGAGCTGCTCGCCCTGCTCAGTGGCGAACAAACCTTGCCCCGGGCGCAAGCGGCGACCCTGCGCTTCGCCGAGCGAAACGTCGCTGACCTGCGCCCGGACGCGCGGCGCAAACTCGGTCTGGCCTTCGTGCCGGCCGAACGCCTCGGCCACGGCGCGGTGCCGGAGTTGAGTCTGGCCGATAACGCCCTGCTCAGTGCTTTCCAGCAAGGACTGGTCAGCCACGGGTTGATCCAACGCGGCAAAGTCGAAACCCTCGCGCAGCAGATCATCCAGCGTTTCGGCGTGAAGACCCCGGACACGCAAACCGCTGCGCGCAGCTTGTCCGGCGGCAACTTGCAGAAATTCATCCTCGGCCGGGAAATTCTTCAGCAACCGAAACTGCTGATCGCCGCGCACCCGACCTGGGGCGTCGACGTCGGTGCCGCCGCCACCATCCATCGCGCCTTGATTGCCCTGCGCGATGCCGGCGCGGCGATTCTGGTGATTTCCGAAGACCTCGATGAGCTGTTCCAGATCAGCGATCGCCTTGGCGCGCTGTGCGGCGGGCGTCTGTCGGCACTGCAAGACACCGGCCTTACACAACTGAGCGATGTCGGCGCGTGGATGGCCGGCCAGTTCGATCACTCACCTGGCGCCGCCTCGGTTTAACGGAGTTCCAACCATGCTGCTTTCTCTCGAACCCCGTGGCCAGCAATCGCGCCTGATGCTGTGGTGCTCGCCGTTATTGGCGGCGGCCCTGACCCTCGGCTGCGGCTCGCTGTTATTCATCGCTCTGGGCCACGACCCACTGCAAACCTTGCACACGCTACTGATCGCGCCGGTCAGCGATTTGTATGGCGTGTCCGAATTGCTGGTCAAGGCGCTGCCGATTCTGCTCTGCGCACTCGGCCTGGCCGTGGCCTATCAGGCGCGGATCTGGAACATAGGCGCCGAAGGCCAACTTCTACTTGGCGCCTTGGCCGGCAGTGCTCTGGCAGTGAACGTTATCGACATGCAAAGTCGCTGGGCGCTGGTGCTGATTCTGCTGACTGGCACGCTGGCCGGCGCCGCATGGGCCGGGCTCACCGCATGGCTGCGCACGCGCTTCAATGCCAATGAAATCCTTACCAGCATCATGCTCAATTACATCGCGCTGAACCTGCTGCTGTTCTGCGTGCACGGGCCGTTGAAGGATCCGGCGGGCTTCAATTTTCCCGAGTCGGCGATGTTCGGCGACGCCAGTCGTTTGCCGCTGCTGCTGGAGGACGGCCGCGTGCATGCCGGCGTGTATTTCGCCCTGCTCGCGCTGGTTGCGGTGTGGGTGCTGTTGCAGAAAAGCTTCATCGGCTTCCAGATCAAAGTGCTCGGGCTGGACAAACGTGCGGCAGGTTTCGTCGGCTTTCGCGAGAAGCGCCTGATCTGGCTGGCGCTGTTGATCAGCGGTGCTCTGGCCGGACTCGCCGGAGTCTGCGAAGTGACCGGGCCGATCGGCCAACTGGTGCCGCAGGTGTCGCCGGGCTATGGCTACGCGGCGATCACCGTGGCGTTTCTGGGACGGTTGAATCCGCTCGGCATTCTGTTCTCCAGTCTGCTCATGGCGCTGCTGTACATCGGCGGCGAGAGCGCGCAGATGTCGCTCAATCTGCCGCAAGCGATCACCCAATTGTTCCAGGGCATGATGCTGTTTTTCCTGCTCGCCTGTGACGTGCTGATTCTCTATCGGCCACGCCTGAAACTGCGCTGGAGCCGGCGCGCCTCGACCCCTGCCGTAACCGCCGGAGCGCTGTGATGGATATCGATCTACTGAGCAATATTTTCTACGCCATGGTCCGCTGCGGCACGCCGCTGTTGCTGGTGGCATTGGGTGAGTTGATCTGCGAGAAAAGCGGCGTCCTCAACCTCGGCCAGGAAGGCATGATGCTGTTCGGTGCGGTGATCGGTTTTATCGTCGCGCTGAACAGCGGCAACCTGTGGCTGGGTGTGCTGTTGGCGATGTTAGCCGGGATGTTGTTGTCGTCACTGTTTGCCCTGGTCGCGCTGGTGTTCAACGCCAATCAGGTGGCCACCGGGTTGGCGCTGACGATCTTTGGTGTCGGACTTTCGACGTTTGTCGGCGCGGCATGGGTGGGTAAGCCGCTGGCGGGTTTCGAGCCTCTGGCGATTCCGTATCTGAGTGAGATCCCGCTGATCGGGCGGATGCTGTTTGCCCAGGATCTGCTGGTGTATCTATCGTTCGCGCTGTTTGCGCTGGTGGCGTGGGTGATCATCAAAAGTCGTGTCGGCCTGATCATTCAAGCGGTCGGTGAAAACCCGGATGCGGCCAGCGCGATGGGCTTGCCAGTGCTGACCGTGCGTACCTTGGCGGTGTTGTTCGGCGGAGCAATGGCCGGGCTGGCCGGGGCCTATCTGTCGCTGGCCTACACGCCGATGTGGGCGGAAAACATGACCGCCGGGCGCGGCTGGATTGCCCTGGCACTGGTGGTGTTTGCCAGTTGGCGGGTGTGGCGGTTGTTGCTCGGGGCGTATCTGTTTGGCCTCGCCAGCATCCTGCACCTGGTGGCACAGGGATTGGGACTGGCGATACCTTCGAGCCTGCTGGCGATGCTGCCGTATTTGGCGACGATCTTGGTGCTGGTGTTGCTGTCCCGCGATGCCGTACGCACTCGGTTGTATGCGCCGGTTTCGTTGGGGCAGCCGTGGCAATCGGGACATTAGTTGATGTCAGAGCGGGCCTCTTCGCGAGCAGGCTCGCTCCCACAGGGGATCTGAGTGAACGCGGGCATATGTGGGAGCGAGCCTGCTCGCGAAAGCGTCCGCACAGGCAACACTTGAACCACGCCTCATGATTGTTTCTGATTAAACACCCTCGAGAAACTCAAGAAGCCTGGAGTATGCTCCGGGGTCAAAGCCTGTTTTCGCCAAGCGCTGCAACTGTGGCGCGGTCAGGCGTGTCCATTGAATCCTGAATGCTGACTTTCAAGGAAACCCATCATGTCTCAGGCAAAAAACGCACTGATCATCGGCGCCTCCCGGGGCTTGGGCCTCGGTCTGGTGAAGACCCTGCTGGGCGATGGCTGGCAAGTGACCGCGACAGTGCGCAATCCGCAGAAGGCCGAGGCGCTGCAAGCGCTGGGTGACGTGCGCATCGAGAAGCTCGACATGGACGATCAGCAAGCGGTGATCGCTCTGAGCCAGAAGCTCAAGGGCGAAACCTTCGATCTGTTGTTCGTCAACGCCGGGGTCAAAGGCCCGGACGTGCAGACGCCCGGCGGCGCGACCCTGGCCGAGGTCGGGCAACTGTTTTTCACCAACGCGGTGGCGCCGATCAATCTGGCCCAGCGTTTCGTCGGGCAGATTCGCGACGGCAGCGGCGTGCTGGCGTTCATGAGTTCGGTACTCGGCAGCGTGACCATGCCCGACGCGCCGGAACTGGCGCTGTACAAGGCGAGCAAGGCGGCGCTGAATTCGATGACCAACAGTTTCGTCACGCAACTGGGCGAGCAGAAACTGACCGTACTTTCGCTGCACCCGGGCTGGGTGAAGACCGACATGGGCGGCGAAGGCGCCGATCTCGACGTCGAGACCAGCACCCGCGGGCTGATCGATCAGGTCAATGCGTTTACCGGCAAGGGCGGGCATCACTTCGTCAATTACAAGGGTGAAACCATTCCCTGGTAAGCACTGATAATCCCGATGTGGGAGCGAGCCTGCTCGCGAATACGATCTGTCAGGTAAATCTGTATCGACTGACATGACGCCTTCGCGAGCAGGCTCGCTCCCACAGGGGGATGATGGTGAATGGTCGGGTGGCGCTTGCCCGATGGGGCGATTTGTTTGAAACTGCGCGCCTCGTCCTTCGCGGCGACCCTGGATCAGCAGACAGGGCAACACTGAGCTGGCAACCCTGAACCCAACTTTCAGAGGAGCCGGCCACAATGCCTGCGACCCGTACCTGGTTAAAAAATCCCCTCGCCATTTTCACCTCCAACGAGCTTGATGCCCGTGGCGGCCTTGTCGTGCAAGACGGTGTCATCGTCGAAGTCCTCGCTGCCGGTCAGCAGCCGTCGGCGCCGTGCAATGAAGTGTTCGATGCCCGCGAGCATGTGATCCTGCCGGGCCTGATCAACACTCACCATCACTTCTATCAAACCCTGACCCGCGCCTGGGCGCCGGTGGTCAATCAGCCGCTGTTCCCGTGGCTGAAAACCCTGTACCCGGTATGGGCGCGGCTGACCCCGGAAAAACTCGCCCTCGCCACCAAAGTGGCGCTGGCCGAATTGCTGCTCTCGGGTTGCACCACGGCTGCCGACCATCACTATCTGTTCCCGGACGGTCTGGAAAACGCCATCGACGTGCAGGTCGAAACGGTGCGCGAACTGGGCATGCGCGCCATGCTCACACGCGGCTCGATGAGCCTTGGCGAGAAGGACGGCGGTCTGCCTCCACAACAAACGGTGCAGGAAGGTCAGGTGATTCTCGACGACAGCCAGCGGCTGATTCACGAGTATCACGAGCGTGGCGATGGCGCACAGATCCAGATCGCTCTGGCGCCATGCTCGCCATTCTCGGTGACCCCGGAAATCATGTCGGCCAGCGCTGATCTGGCGAACAAGCTCGATGTGCGTCTGCACACCCACCTCGCTGAAACTCTCGATGAAGAAGACTTCTGTCTGCAACGCTTCGGCCTGCGCACCGTCGATTATCTGGATAGCGTCGGCTGGCTCGGCCCGCGTACCTGGCTGGCCCACGGCATCCATTTCAACCCCGACGAAATCGCCCGCCTCGGCCAGGCCGGCACGGGCATCTGCCACTGCCCAAGCTCGAACATGCGCCTGGCGTCCGGCATCTGCCCGAGCATCGAGCTGACCGACGCCGGCGCGCTGTTCGGTCTTGGCGTCGACGGTTCGGCGTCCAACGATGCCTCGAACATGATCCTCGAAGCGCGTCAGGCTCTGTACATCCAGCGCCTGCGTTACGGCGCCGAAAAGATCACCCCGGAGCGCGTGCTGGGCTGGGCGACCAAGGGTTCGGCGAGCCTGCTCGGCCGCACTGACATCGGCGAAATCGCCGTGGGCAAACAGGCGGATCTGGCGTTGTTCAAGCTCAATGAACTGCGCTTCTCCGGTAGCCATGATCCGATTTCGGCGTTGCTGCTGTGCGGCGCCGATCGGGCGGATCGGGTGATGATCGGGGGCAAGTGGCGTGTGGTTGATGGGCAGGTCGAAGGGTTGGATCTGAAAGGTTTGATTGCCGATCACAGCCAGGCGGCTCGGCAGTTGATTGCCGGCACCTGAGTCACCGCCGTTCAAAACTGTGGGAGCGAGCCTGCTCGCGAAGAGGGAGTGTCAGACAACATGTTTGTTGGATGACACACCGCTTTCGCGAGCAGGCTCGCTCCCACATGGGTATCAGCCAGCCCTAAAGGCCCAGTAGCGACAGCATGATAAAGGTCGCAAACAGCACAAAGTGCGTCATGCCCTCAATGGCGTTGGTCTCGCCGTCATTGAGGTTGATTGCGCTGACGATCAGGGTGATGAAGATCATCACCGTTTGCACCGGGGTCATCGCCATTTGAAACGGCTGGCCGGTGTACAGCGCCATCGCTTCCATCACCGGTACGGTCAGAATCACCGTCGACAGTGACGCCCCCATCGCAATGTTGACCACCGACTGCATGCGATTGGCCAGCGCCGCTCGTAATGCGGTGAGAATCTCCGGCGCGGCGGAAATCGCTGCCACCAGAATCGCCGTGATTACCGGCGGCGCGCCCGTGCCTTCCAGGCCCAGATCGAGGGTCTTGGACATCACCTCGGCCAGTGCGCCGATGATCACCACCCCCGACACCAGAATGCCGATCGACAGCGCCAGGCTGACCGGTTTCGGCTCCTGCTCGACCGGCTCTTTCTTGCGACGTTTGTCCGGGTAGCTGTAGCTGAAAAAGTAACTGTGCGGGCCGACCTGCATGCGCAGGAACAGCGCGTAGAGCACCATCATTGCGCCGATGGTGAACGCCGAATACATCTTCCAGTTGGCCTCGGGAATGAACTCCGGGACCACCATCGACACCCCCATCGCGGTGAGGATCATGACGCTGTAGCTGCGCGCCGAATCGTCGTTGTAGGACTGTTCGCCGTGTTTGATCCCGCCCATCAAAGCGGCGAGGCCGAGGATGCCGTTGATGTCGAGCATCACCGCTGAATAAATCGTGTCGCGCACCAGTGTTGCCGAGGCTTCGTTGCTCATCATGATCGCCAGGATCACCACTTCGACCAGCACTGCCGAGAGTGTGAGGATCATCGTGCCGTAGGGATCACCGACTTTTTCCGCCAGCAGTTCGGCGTGATGAGCGACGCGCATTGACGCGGCGACGATGAAGGCAATCAGCAGCAGACCGCCGCCCAGCGCGACGATCTGGCCGCTGTGCAGCAGCCAGTGTTCCAGTGGATAAGCGACGCACGCGGCAAGGACTGCCAGCAGCAGGAAGCTTTCTTGTTTGAGGATCGAGAGCATGACGGGCCTTTTGCCGAAAAGAGCTGATGAAGCTACTGACTGCCGCGCGCCGCTAACGTTTCGTTACATCTTTACGCACCACGCGATGGCAGCTGGATTCAGGCATGCACTTTTATTGGCCTTGCCGGCCTCTTCGCGAGCAGGCTCGCTCCCACATTGAAATGCGTCCCTGTGGGAGCGAGCCTGCTCGCGAAGGCCGCACCGCGTTTTCAAATGAGTTTGTTGTCCTGTTGGTCAGCAGTTTGCATTGGCCCTGAGCACACACAACAAAATGGAGTTCGGGTTCATGCCAATACGTCCGCTGCACAAACTGCTGTACGCCGCCATCGGTCTGGGAATCAGCCTGAGCGCCAGCGCTGCCGATCCGCTGAAGGTCGGTTTCGTCTACATCGGCCCGATCGGTGACCACGGCTGGACGTATCAGCACGAACAGGGGCGCAAGGCCCTGGCGGAAAAACTCGGCACGCAGATCACCACCAACTACGTGGAAAACGTCGCCGAGGGCGCCGACGCCGAGCGGGTGATCCGCAACATGGCCAAGGACAAATATGACCTGATCTTCACCACGTCTTTCGGCTACATGAACCCGACAGTGAAAGTCGCCAAGCAATTTCCCAAGGTGACGTTCGAACACGCCACCGGTTACAAGCAGGACAAGAACCTCGGCACCTACCTGGCGCGCACTTACGAGGGCCGTTACGTCGGCGGTTTCCTCGCGGCGAAGATGACCAAGACCAAGAAGATCGGCTACGTCGCCTCGTTCCCGATTCCGGAAGTGATCCGCGACATCAACGCCATCCAGCTGGCCTTGAACAAGTACAACCCTGGCACCGAAATCAAAGTGGTGTGGGTCAACTCCTGGTTTGATCCGGGCAAGGAAGCCGACGCCGCCAACGCGCTGATCGATCAGGGCGTCGACGTGGTGTTCCAGCACACCGACAGCCCGGCGCCGATCCAGGCTGCCGAACGGCGCGGCGTGTATGCCGTGGGCTACGCCTCGGACATGGCCCACTTCGGCCCGAAAGCGGTGCTGACCTCTATCGTCAACGACTGGGCGCCGCACTACATTCAGACGACGCAGAGCGTGATCGATCACACCTGGAAATCCCAGGATTACTGGGGTGGGTTGAAGGAAGGCACGGTGGAACTGCCGATCAGCGACCTGGTGCCGGCGCCGGTGAAAGCCGAAGCCGAGCAGTTGATAGCCGACATCAAGAGCGGCGCATTGCAGCCGTTTACCGGGCCGATCAAGGATCAGGCCGGTGTAGAAAAAATCCCGGCGGGCGTGAGCGCGACCAATGCGGAACTGGCTTCGATGAATTATTACGTTGAGGGCATGAAGGCCGAGATGCCGAAGTAGTCCCCCGATTCACCACACAAAACCCTGTGGGAGCGAGCCTGCTCGCGAAAGCGGTGTGTCATTAAACAAAAATGTTGTCTGACACTCCCTCTTCGCGAGCAGGCTCGCTCCCACATTGGAAACACAGCGTATTCAAGGATTGTGTATGGATCAGCTTCCGATCATTGATATCAGCCCGCTCTACAGCACCGATGAAAATGCCTGGCCCGCCGTGGCCGAGCAGATCGACCAAGCCTGCCGCGAGTGGGGCTTTTTCTATATCAAGGGCCATCCGATCTCGGCGCAACGCATCGACGATCTGCTCGGTCACGCCCAGCGCTTCTTCGCCTTGCCCGCCGCAGAAAAACTCAAGATCGACATCACCCAGACCCGCCATCATCGCGGCTACGGTGCGATTGCCACAGAGCAACTGGACCCGGACAAACCCAGCGATCTCAAAGAAACTTTCGACATGGGCCTGCATCTGCCGGACGAACATCCCGAGGTGCTCGCGGAAAAACCCTTGCGCGGCCCCAATCGGCACCCGGCGCAACCCGGCTGGGAAACGCTGATGGAGCAGCATTACCTCGACATGCAGGCGCTGGCGCAAACCCTGCTTCGAGCGATGACCGTTGCGCTGGGCATCGAGCGCGACTTCTTCGATACGCGTTTTGTCGAACCGGTCAGCGTGTTGCGCATGATCCATTATCCGCCGCGTCACACCGCCAGTTCCGCCGAGCAACAAGGTGCCGGCGCCCATACCGATTACGGCTGCATCACCCTGCTCTATCAGGACAGCGCCGGCGGTTTGCAGGTGAAGAACGTCAAAGGTGAATGGATCGACGCGCCACCGATTGACGGCACGTTCGTGGTCAACCTCGGCGACATGATGGCGCGCTGGAGCAACGACCGTTATCGCTCGACGCCGCACCGGGTGATCAGCCCGCTGGGCGTGGATCGTTATTCGATGCCGTTCTTCGCCGAACCGCACCCGGACACGCGCATCGAATGCCTGCCCGGCTGCCAGGACGCGCAGCATCCGGCGAAATATCCGACCACCACCTGCGCGCAATTCCTGCTGTCGCGTTTCGCCGATACCTACGCCTATCGTCGCGAGCAAGAGGCGGTTTGATCGATCACCTGGTCAGGTTTTGCCAATTGTTGCGGCCAGCCTCTGTAGAATGCCGGCATTGCACCTGATGAGAAAAGACTATGTACGACTGGCTCAACGCCCTGCCCAAAGCCGAACTGCACCTGCATCTGGAAGGTTCGCTGGAGCCTGAACTGCTGTTCGCCCTGGCCGAACGCAACAAGATCGCCCTGCCGTGGAGCGACGTCGAAACCCTGCGCAAGGCCTACGCCTTCAACAATCTGCAGGAATTTCTCGACCTGTATTACCAGGGCGCCGATGTGCTGCGCACCTCGCAGGATTTCTACGACCTGACCTGGGCCTACCTGCTGCGCTGCAAAGCACAGAACGTGATCCACACCGAACCGTTCTTCGATCCACAGACCCACACCGACCGGGGCATCCCGTTCGAAGTGGTGCTCAACGGCATCGCCGCCGCACTCAAGGATGGCGAGACGCAACTGGGCATCAGCAGCGGTTTGATCCTCAGCTTCCTGCGCCACCTCAGCGAAGACGAAGCACAGAAAACCCTCGATCAGGCGCTGCCGTTCCGTGATGCGTTTGTCGCGGTCGGGCTCGACAGTTCCGAGATGGGCCACCCGCCGAGCAAGTTCAAACGCGTCTTCGATCGCGCCCGCGACGAAGGCTTCCTCACCGTCGCCCACGCTGGTGAAGAAGGCCCGCCGGAGTACATCTGGGAAGCCATCGACCTGCTGAAAATCCAGCGCATCGACCATGGCGTGCGCGCCATCGAAGACGAGCGCCTGATGCAGCGGATCATCGACGAGCAGATCCCGCTGACCGTGTGCCCGCTGTCGAACACCAAGCTCTGCGTGTTCGATCACATGTCACAGCACAACATCCTCGACATGCTCGAGCGCGGCGTTAAGGTCACGGTCAACTCCGATGACCCGGCGTATTTCGGTGGGTACGTGACCGAGAACTTCCATGCGCTGCACGAGCATCTGGGCATGACCCAGGATCAGGCCAAGCGTCTGGCGCAGAACAGCCTGGATGCGCGGTTGGTAAAACCGTAAGCAACACCGCAAAACCAATGTGGGAGCGAGCCTGCTCGCGAAGAGGGAGAGTCAGTCAACATTTACGTTGAATGACACACCGCTTTCGCGAGCAGGCTCGCTCCCACATTCATATCGATGTTCACTCGGTAAGCTCTTCCAGGGTCTTGCCCCGCGTTTCCATCCCGAACAGCCACACCACGCCCGCCGCGATCGCAAAGCACGCCGCGCCCAGCGCGAACACCCCGCCCTGCCCGGTAATCGGGAACACCAGCCCGGTCACCAATGGCCCGAGCAGAGAGCCGACGCGGCCGATGGCCGAGGCGAATCCCGAGCCGGTTGCCCGTGCGGACGTCGGGTACAGCTCCGGCGTGTAGGTGTAGAGCACCGCCCACATGCCGAACAGGAAAAACTGCATCAACAGCCCGGTGCCGATCAGCAACGCCACGTTGCCGCCGAACACCGCACTCTGCCCATACAGAAACGCCATCACCCCGCCGCCCAGCAGGGTGACGATGCACACCGGTTTGCGCCCCCAACGCTCGACCAGCCACGCCGCCATGAGGAAGCCGGGAATCCCGCCGAGCGAGATCAGCACCGTGTAGTACACCGACTGCGTCACGGCGAAACCCGACTGCTGCAGCAATGCACTGAGCCAAGAGGTCAGCCCGTAGAAACCCAGCAATGCGAAGAACCACAGACTCCAGATCATCGTCGTGCGCTGGCGATATTGCGGCGACCAGATCTGCTTGAGTGCCGAGAAGAAATTACCCGGCGGCGTCACCGTGCGTGGCAAACGAACCGGTTCCGGCAAGCCTGCACCGCCCAGCGAAGCACGCACTCGCGCTTCGATGCCGTTCAACACCTTGTCCGCGTCGACGTCGCGCCCGGCCTGTTCCAGCCAGCGCGGCGACTCAGGGATGAAAAAGCGGATCGCCAGAACGAACACCGCCGGCACCGCCAGTACCAGGAAGATATCGCGCCAGCCAATCAGCGGCAGCAGGAAGTACGAGAGTACGCCCGCCGCGACAAACCCCAGCGGCCAGAAGCCGTCCATCAGGGCGATATAGCGCCCGCGCCGTTGTGCTGGAATCAGCTCCGAGAGCATCGATTGCGCGATGGGAAACTCCATACCCATGCCGATTCCGAGCAGGATGCGGAACAGCGTCAGCGTCTCCACCGTCTGCGCCGTCGAACACAGGTAACTGGCCACGCCCCACAACACGATGCTCCACTGAAACACCGGTTTGCGCCCGAAGCGGTCGGCGAGCATCCCAGACAACGACGCCCCGAGCACCATGCCGAAAAAGCTCGAGCTGGCCAGCAACCCCGCTTGCGCACTGCTCAGGCCGAACTCGGCTTTGATCGAGCCGAGCAGGAAAGTCATCATCGCCAGATCCATGGAATCGAAGAAAAACGCCAAGGCGATGATGATGAAAATGACGCGGTGATAGCCGCTGAGCGGCAGCCGTTCCAGGCGTTCAGCCGCACTAAAGCGTTGTGTATTCATGTTGTGCTCCCCCATCCGGAAAATCCCCGGATCGAGTGTGCGCGATGGTCATGCAGAGGTCGTACTGGATGCGACCTGTTCACAGCCGTGGACGACGTCAGCCTTCAGCTCATCGCCGAGCAACGCTCTAGAACGCTGTTTCCAGCTCGGTTTCCTTGGCAAAGCGATGGATTTCGCGCTGGCCCGTCGCGGTCAACTGCAAGGCGCGGGAATCGTTGGGCAAGGTCAGCCAGCCGGACTGCATGAATAACTGCAACAGCGCCGCGCCCAGTGAGCCGCCCATGTGCGGACGGCGCTCGCTCCAGTCCGGGCAGGCGCAGGCGACCTGCACGTTGCGGTGGGCCAGGGCCTGGATGAACACGCCGCGCTGCGCCAGTCGGGTGGAGCCCTTGTGCGTCACCACCACCCGCTGCTCAAGCTGTTCGATCCAGCCGGCGTCGAGCAGGCGCTGATACAGGTCGGCCGCCAGGGTGCCGCCCAGATGATCGTCGCAGAACCGCGCGCGCAACAGCGAAGACGGCGCCGCCTGCGGCCTGACCATGGGAGTCGTGCGTTTCAGCGCATCAGGGATTTGCCGTGGCGCGCTGGCAATGGTGGCGCTGGCCAGTGCTTCGATTGCCGCGCCGATTTCCGGCGCCGCCAGGCGAAAGAAGCGTTTGCGCCCACGCATTTCGATGTTCAACAGCCCCCCTGCGGACAGGCGTCCCAGATGCGCACTGGCCGACGACGGCGAGAGCCCGGCCAGCAGCGCCAGCTCTTCGGCTTGCCGGGCCGAGCCATCCATCAACGCCCACATCATCGCGCTGCGCTTGGGGTCGGCCAGCAATGTCGCGATCTGGCTGATGCACGGTGCATGTTCCATATGTTCACTCCCTGTTGAATCGTATCGTCTACCGCTCGGAGACATCCTGGCCGGTTATGGGGCATCGGCCAACACGCGAAAATCGCCCGGGATCGGTGGCAAGGGATGCCACCGACACCAGCTGCTCCGGCACACAACCTGGCAGCAGAAGTAGCAACCGTCACCAAAAGCCGGCAACGCGTTACGGGGTCTGCGCGCCGGGTGTCAGTGCAGGCATGAGGCGGGCGCTAGTATAAGCGGGTTAAGCCAGACGTCCTGCGCCTGGGCCTGGGCAGGTGGCGATTGTTCCTGACAGAAATTTCTCTAATTGCCTGCGACTAATGATCAACTTTGAGGAAACCGGGAAATTGGCTACTCAATTCGGCGCATCGGCTGGCGAGCATCTCTCTCAGAAGGTTCACCGGCTTACTCAACTGTGCGCGATGGGCGCACAACAGATTCAGCGGTGCGCGCTCACAGAGCAGTTCCGGCATCAGCACTTTGAGGCGTCCGGCGAGCACATCGGCGCCGACGTCGAGCCAGGATTTGTAGGCAATACCGGCACCGGCCAACGCCCATAGCCGCACGACGTCGGCGTCATCGCTGAAGCGGTCGCCGCTGACGGTCAGGCCGACTTCGCGCTTGCCATCGTGAAAACTCCAGTGGTCGTGGACGCGGCTGCCGAGCATGTACAAAAGGCAATTGTGCTGGGCCAATTGCTCGAGATGGCGCGGCTCGCCCTGCCGGGCCAGGTAATCGGGGGATGCGCACAACACCCGGCGATTGTGTGGGGCGATGGGCAAGGCGATCAGGCTGGAATCCTCCGGCTCGCCGTAGCGCAGGGCGATGTCCACCGGTTGCCGGAACAGGTCGGCGATGCGGTCGCCAAGCAGCAGGCGCACCGTCAATTTCGGGTGTTCACGCTGGAACGCGTCGAGCCACGGCAGCAGCAGATTGCGACCGAAGTCCGAGGGCGCCGACAACTGCAGAATTCCGCTGACCTGGTCCTGACCGCTGGCGAGCAGGCGACGCCCTTCGTCGAGATTGCTCAGGGCGGCGCGGGCATACTCAAGGAAGCCTTCGCCCTCGGCGGTCAGGCGCAGGCTGCGGGTCGAACGCGCCAGCAGCCGCGCACCGAGTTGCTGCTCTATGCGCTTCAACGCTGCGCTGGCCACCGCCGCAGACATGTCCATCACCCGTGCCGCCGCCGACAGGCTGCCCAGATCCGCCGCGCGGACAAACAACTGCAGGTCATCAAAACGCAGCATGCGCAGCCTCGATTATCAAAAAAATATTGAAAGAGACTGCTCTTTTAGCCGGTTTTATCGCGCAGAGAAATAGCCAATGATGGCCTCCATCGAATTCATCCCGATTCTGGAGTCCGCGCATGTCCCAGCCCTTTACCGCTATCGCCACCCTGACCGCCAAACCCGGTCAGCAGGACGTTCTCGAACAGGCGCTGCGCGCCCTCGTCGAACCGAGCCGCGCCGAGCCCGGTTGTGGCCAGTACGACCTGCACCGCGACCTTGCCGATCCGCAGGTTTTTTATGTCATCGAACAGTGGGCCAGTGACGAGATTCTTGAGGCGCACAACGCCAGCGCGCATTTTCAGAAGTTTCAGGCCAGCGCCGGCCACACCATCGAACACTTCCAGCTCAAACGCCTCGGCAAGATTGCCTGAATCCTTCTTCTATCAACTGTACGGAGCCATTTATGAAAGCCATTGCCTATTACGCTTCCCTGCCGATCAGCGACGCCAAGTCCCTGCAAGACATTGAACTGCCAGAACCGGTCGCCGGCCCGCGCGACCTCTTGGTGGAAGTCAAAGCCATCTCGGTCAACCCGGTCGACACCAAAGTGCGGCAGAACATGGCGCCGGAAAACGGCGCGGCGAAAGTGCTGGGCTGGGACGTTGCCGGTGTGGTCAAGGCTGTCGGCAGCGAAGTCACCCTGTTCAAGGCGGGCGACAAGGTGTTTTACGCCGGTTCGATTGCCCGGGCCGGTGGCAACAGCGAGTTGCACGTGGTCGATGAGCGCATCGTCGGTCACATGCCCAAGTCCCTCGGTTTTGCCGAAGCCGCCGCGCTACCGCTGACCGCCATCACTGCGTGGGAATTGCTCTTCGAGCGCCTGCAAATCAGCGAAGGCAGCAATGATGAGGGTCAGAGCCTGCTGATCGTTGGCGCGGCGGGCGGAGTGGGCTCGATCCTTACCCAATTGGCCAAGCAGTTGACCGGCCTGAAGGTGATCGGCACCGCTTCCCGCCCACAGACCCGTGACTGGGTCAGCGAACTCGGTGCCGATCTGGTCATCGATCACAGCCAGCCACTGAGCGAAGAATTGAAGCGCGCCGGCATCGACAGCGTGACCCACGTCGCCAGCCTGACCCAGACCGATCAGCATCTGGCGCAACTGGTCGAAGCCCTCGCGCCGCAAGGCAAGCTGGCGCTGATCGACGATCCGAAGTCCCTCGACATCAGCCTGCTCAAGCGCAAGAGCCTGTCGCTGCACTGGGAGTTCATGTACACCCGCTCGCTGTTCGAAACGCCGGACATGATCGAACAGCACAAGCTGCTCAACCGCGTCGCCGAACTGATCGACGCCGGCACTTTGAAGACGACTTTGGGCGAGCACTTCGGTGTGATCAACGCAGCCAACCTGCGACGTGCCCATGAGCTGCTGGAAAGCGGCAAGGCCAAGGGGAAAATTGTTTTAGAAGGTTTCTAAAAAAATAAAGCCCCGCAACCGCTCGTGATGCCAGAGCGGTTGCGGGGCTTTTTGCCGTCAGTCGGTTGCTTGACCCTTGTCACAATTACGCGGGTATCGAGGTCTACAATCGAAGCCTCTGCGATACATCTTTTACGCAAGGGAGGTCAGCAATGAAGATCCTGATAAAAGAAGTGGCAAAGTCTCAATGGCAGGTGCGCCTGGACCAGCACGTCGTAACCTTTCGCAGTGAAGCCGAGGCTCTGGCCTTCACTCGCACCCTCGAAGCGCGACTCTGCGCGCCCCACCGAATCCCCGAACCCAGCCAGCAGCGCGCCGCCGGCTGAGCTCCAAAGTCGAGCGTTCAGACCTGGGCTTGCGCCAACGCCCGGGCATTCTGCAAACGCCGGGTGAGCAGCGCGACGCTCACCACCAGCAAACCGCACAGGCTGATGACCATCGCCATCGGCACGGCGCTGCCATCGTGCAACACCCCCACCAACGCGGCGGCACCGGCGGCGATGCTGAATTGCAGGCAACCGAGCATTGCCGATGCACTGCCGGCACGGGCGCCCTGACCGTTCATTGCGCAAGCTGAGGCGTTGGGAATGATGCAGCCGAGGCTGGCAATGCAGATGAACAGCGGAATCAGCAACGGCCACAACGCCTCTGGACGCATCGCGCTGACCGCCAACAGCGTCAGCCCGGCGAGGAAATACACCCACACCGCGCGCACCAGCAAGAACGCCGGGCCACGCTTGGCCAGCAGACGCGCATTGACCTGCGCCACCAGAATGAACCCCGCCGCGTTGGTGCCGAACAGCCAGCCAAAATGCTCGGCGGGTACACCGTAGAGCTTGATGAACACAAACGGTGAGCCAGCGATGTAGGCGAACATGCCGGCGATCGCGATGCCGCCGGTCAGGGCGTGGCCGAGGTAGACCGAATCCTTGACCAGTCGCGCGTACTGGCGCAACGCACCGGACAACGGCTGGCGCGGCACATGGGCCGGCATGCTTTCCGGCAGCCCCAACGCCACCGCCAGACCCGCCGCCGCACTGAACCCGGTGAGCACCAGAAAGATCGACTGCCAACCCGTGGTATTGACCAGCAGCCCACCGAGCATCGGCGCCAGAATCGGCGCCAGGCCCATCACCAGCATCAATTGGGAAAACACCTTCGCCGAGCCCACCGCGTCGCACTTGTCGGCAACCACCGCGCGGGAAATCACCATCCCCGCACAGCCACCGAGTGCCTGGACGAAACGCGCGCCGATCAGCCATTCCAGGCTCGGCGCGTAGGCGCAGGCCAATGACGCCAGGGTGAACAGAGCAACGCCGCTGAGCAGCGGAAGTCGCCGGCCGAAACGATCGGAAATCGGCCCGTAAGCCAGTTGGCCCAGCGACAGACCGAGGAAGTACGCCGCCAGCGTCAGCTGGACATGCTGCTCATCGGTGCCGAACGCCAGCGCCATGGCCGGGAAGGCAGGCAAATAGAAGTCGATCGCCAAAGGACCGAAGGCGCTCAAGGCGCCGAGTATCAAAATCGTGCGGAAATTCATCAGGCATCCAGGTGGGCAAGTCGCAGCCCGACAGTCTAGCCGCGCCCGGACGCCTTGAACATTCCGATAGCTCGCTAACGATCAATTTCAGACGAGCTTCACCTCATAACCCTCTTCGCGGATCGCTGCGATGACCTGATCGGCACTCAGCGCACTTTCGACGCCGACTTCCTTGGCCGCCAGATCGACGCGCACACTGGCCGCCGGATCCAGCGCCTGTACCGCAGTGGTGATGGCTTTGACGCAATGACCGCAGGACATGCCTTGAACGTTGAACACTTGCATGGGAAGACTCCTTTGAGTGAGGTTGCCGGCAGTCTCGAGCTTGCCACGATGGCAAGGTCAAGTTCTGCGAAAAACTGCCGGGCTGGCAATCGGCGCCGCGCTCGGCCAAGCTGCGTGTATCAATGACTGGAATTCAGGAGATTCAGCCATGCGCTGGTCAGCTTTGGGCCTGTTTGGCTTGCTCAGCCTTTTCGCCGCCGTCCCGCAGGTGCAAGCCGCCGGCGAGGATTACGCGGTACTGATCATTTCCCGCGAGCGCCTCGAAGTGGCGACCTCGTGCGAGATCGGCGTGTACATCCAGGATCAGCTCTCGGCACGCCTGTTCCAGGAGCAGAGCACTTCGTTCAACCTGCCGCCGGGCAAGGTTTCGCTGCGCTTGAAGCTGCTGCCGGGCCAGGCGCCGGGTTGTAATCCCGGCATGCTCGCACCGGGTTCGCAGGAAGTCGTGCTGCACGCCGGGGATGTGCTGAAGTTCCGCCTGGCAATGAATGCCGAAGGCGTGTACCTGAAGCCGGCTGGCCTGGGTTACTGAGCCAAGCGCCGACCCGTTGCCGATCGTTCCCACGCTCCCGCGTGGGAATGCAGCCATGGGCGCTCTGCGTCCCGAAGCGTGACGCGGAGCGTCACAGGAGGCATTCCCACGCGGAGCGTGGGAACGATCAAGCAGGCTCGCTCCCACAAGAATGGTGCTTGACCTTGCCCGCATGGCAAGGTTGATCCTGTAGACATCCACTACAGGGAGCGCGACCGATGTCCGAATCCACCACTTTCGATCTGCCAATTGCCGGCATGACCTGTGCCAGTTGCGCCGGGCGTGTCGAGCGAGCCCTGCGCAAGGTCAGCGGCGCCAGCACCGTCAGCGTCAACCTCGCCACCGAACAGGCTCGGGTGCAGGCGCCCGGCGACAGCCTGCCGGCGCTGATGCAAGCCGTGGAGCGCGCCGGTTACAGCGTGCCCCGGCAAACCGTCGAATTGAGCATCGACGGCATGACCTGCGCGTCCTGCGTCGGTCGCGTCGAACGTGCCCTGAGCAAAGTCCCAAGCGTGAGCAGCGTCAGCGTCAATCTGGCCAACGAACGTGCGCACCTCGAATTACTCGGCCAGGTCGATACGCAAACCCTGCTCGACGCGGTGAGCAAGGCCGGTTACTCGGCCAGCGTCTGGCAAGCTGAACGGCCACAGTCCGATGACCAGCAAAAACGCCTGCATCGCGAGCGCTGGGCATTGATCTGCGCGATCGCCCTCGCTCTGCCGCTGGTGTTGCCGATGTTGCTGCAGCCGTTCGGCATTCATTGGATGCTCCCGGCCTGGGCGCAATTCGCCCTCGCCACACCGGTGCAATTCATCTTCGGCGCACGCTTTTATGTTGCGGCGTGGAAAGCCGTGCGCGCCGGTGCCGGCAACATGGACCTGCTCGTCGCCCTCGGCACCAGCGCCGGTTATGGCCTGAGTGTCTATGAATGGGCCAGCGCCGCCGGACGCATGCCGCATCTGTATTTCGAGGCCTCGGCGGTGGTCATCGCTTTGGTGTTGCTCGGCAAATATCTCGAAAGCCGCGCCAAACGCCAGACCGCCAGCGCCATCCGCGCTCTTGAAGCGTTGCGGCCGGAGCGGGCGATTCAAGTCATCGACGGGCGTGAGCAGGACGTTGCGATCAGCGCCCTGCGCCTCGACGATCTGGTGCTGGTCAAACCCGGCGAACGCTTCCCGGTGGATGGCGAAGTCGTTGAAGGCCAGAGCCACGCCGACGAAGCGCTGATCAGTGGCGAAAGCCTGCCAGTGCCGAAACAGCCGGGCGACAAGGTCACCGGCGGCGCGATCAATGGCGAAGGTCGTTTGCTGGTGCGCACCCAGGCGCTCGGCGCGGAAACCGTGCTGGCGCGGATCATTCGTTTGGTCGAGGACGCGCAAGCGGCGAAAGCGCCGATCCAGAAACTGGTGGACAAGGTCAGCCAGATCTTCGTGCCGACCGTATTGCTGATCGCCCTGGCCACGCTGATCGGCTGGTGGCTGTACGGCGCACCGCTGGAAACTGCGCTGATCAATGCCGTCGCCGTGCTGGTGATTGCCTGCCCGTGCGCCCTCGGCCTCGCCACCCCGACGGCGCTCATGGCCGGCACCGGCGTCGCCGCACGCCACGGCATTCTGATCAAGGACGCCGAAGCGCTGGAGCGCGCCCATGAAGTCAGCAGTGTGGTGTTCGACAAGACCGGCACGCTGACCTCGGGTACGCCGCGTATCGCGCACTTCAGCGCGGTCGATGGCGACGAAAACAATCTGCTGGCCTTGGCCGGTGCGTTGCAGCGCGGCAGCGAGCATCCTTTGGCCAAAGCGGTGCTGGATGCCGCCGCCGAACGCAGCTTGAACGTGCCCGACGTCAGCGACAGCCAGTCGCTGACCGGACGCGGCATTGCCGGCACGCTGGATGGCCGGCGCCTGGCGCTGGGCAACCGGCGGATGCTCGACGAAAGCGCCTTGAATGCCGGTGAATTGAGCACATCCGCCGAAGCGTGGGAACGCGAAGGTCGGACACTGTCGTGGCTGATCGAACAAAGTCCTGAGCCGAAGGTGCTGGGCCTGTTCGCCTTCGGTGACACGCTGAAACCCGGCGCACTGCAAGCGGTGCAACAACTCGCCGCGCGGGATATCCAGAGCCACCTGCTGACCGGCGACAATCGCGGCAGCGCACGGGTGGTGGCCGAGGCCTTGGGCATCCGCAATGTTCACGCCGAAGTGCTGCCTGCCGACAAAGCCGCGACGGTGGCCGAGCTGAAGAAAACCGGCGTGGTTGCCATGGTCGGCGATGGTATCAACGATGCCCCGGCCCTCGCCGCCGCAGACATCGGCATCGCCATGGGCGGCGGCACCGACGTCGCCATGCACGCGGCCGGCATCACGTTGATGCGCGGCGATCCGCGACTGGTGCCGGCAGCGCTGGAGATCAGTCGCAAGACCTATGCGAAGATTCGCCAGAACCTGTTCTGGGCCTTTGTCTACAACCTGATCGGCATTCCGCTGGCGGTGTTCGGCTTCCTCAATCCGGTGCTGGCCGGTGCGGCGATGGCGCTGTCGAGCGTCAGCGTGGTGAGCAATGCGCTACTGTTGAAAACCTGGAAACCCAAGGACCTGGAGGAACACCGATGAACATCGGCCAAGCGGCCCGACAAAGTGGCCTGAGTGCAAAAATGATCCGCTATTACGAATCGATCGGCCTGCTCAAAGCGGCCAATCGCACCGACAGCGGTTACCGCGTGTACGGCAGCGATGACCTGCACACGCTGGCGTTCATCAAGCGCTCGCGGGATCTGGGCTTTTCCCTGGAAGAGGTCGGCAAGCTGCTGACCCTCTGGCAGGATCGCCAGCGTGCCAGCGCCGATGTGAAAGCACTGGCGCGCCAGCACATCGATGAGCTGAATCAGAAGATCCGCGAGCTCGGCGAGTTGCGTGACACCCTGCAGGATCTGGTCGAGCATTGCAGCGGCGACCATCGCCCGGACTGCCCGATCCTCAAGGAACTGGCGTCGGGCTGCTGCGCGCAACCCGCCCGCGCCTGATCCGCAACAGCGTCACCACGCACAACGTACCCAGGGGAATGCCGTGGAACAGCATGACCACGGCCCCCGGCGTCCACCACGCATAGAACGGCGCAGCGACCAGCATGCCGATACCGAAACCGCTCATCTGCAGCAAGGTCAGCACGCTGAAAATCGGCAGGCGCAACGCCGCAGGTTCCCGTTGCAAACGTGACATCAGGCTGACTTCGGAAACCCCGTCGCCAAGCCCCGCCGGCAAGGCGAACAGCAGCAGACCGTAGAGGCTGTGCTGCTGGAACATCAGAATGAAACCGCACGACATCAGCGCCACGCCGCAGAAAAATCTTCTTTCGAGGTGGCTGTTCTCCGAGCCCTTGAGGTGACTGGCGATGCGTGCGCCGAGCAGTTTGCCGCTGGCCCATACCGCAAGCGCCAGGCCCAAGGTCGTACTCGCCGCCTCCGGCGTGAGCAGTTTCGAAATGATCGGGAAGCCGACGTTATGCGCAGCGCTGCCCAAGGTGTCGGCCATGGTCACCGCGAGCATGGCCGCGACCACTGGCGCCGAACGCAGGCCCTGCCGCAGCGCAAACCATTCACCGCGCTCCGGCTGTTCGCTGACATCGGTTTTTTCGAAACGCAGCGGTACGATCAGCAGCGCCGCAAGCAAATAGGTCAGCGCGTTGAGGGCGAAGACCGTTTCGAAACCAAAAGCAGCCACCAGCAACCCCGACACCAGACTGCCGCCGACCATCGCCGCAGAAGAAGCTGAAGTGATCCAGGCATTGGCCCTGAGCAATTGCGCCGGCGCGATCAAACGCGGCAACTGGCTGTTGAGGCCGATGGCGAACATCGAATTGCCCAGGCCGAGGCCGAAGGCAATCAACGGCAACAGCCATGCCTGCTGACTCGCCGGTGTGATCAACAGCAGCCCCAGCACTGCCGCACGCAACAGATCGAACGCAATCAGCGGCGCGCGGCCCTGCCAGCGTCGGTAGAAGCGTGTGCCGATCAGGCTGGCGAAAATTCCGCCACTGACACGGCTGGCGAGGAAGATGCCGACGCTCATGGCGCTGTTGCTCAGCAAATAAACGTAAGTGGCCAGCGCGACCATGTTGAGGAAGGCGCCGAAATCGGAGATCAGCCGGGCGGTTACGATCAGGTGGGTGTTGCGTAGGGTGGTCACATTCAGTTCTTGAGTGTGGTTGGAGCGCTGGACAGTAGACGCGAATAAGCCAGGATCCGAAAGCCCCCTCACCCTAGCCCTCTCCCAAAGGGAGAGGGGACCGATTGGGGGATATTTGGGAGATACACCGACCTGAACGTTTTTCTTTGAATCCATAATCGACTCGGTTTTTTCAGGTCGATGTATGGCTAAAGACACCTCGGTCGGCCCCCTCTCCCTCCGGGAGAGGGCTGGGGTGAGGGTGCTTTTTGACTCAAACAAAAAACCCGGCCGAAGCCGGGTTTTTCATCACGCGATCACTGCATCCACGGCGGTGGAGGCGGTTCTTCGGGTTTGCCTTTCGGCGCGTCGTCCGCCGCGCGAATGGCCTGCTTGCGTTCCTCGTCGAGGCGCGCCGCTTCGATTTCGCGCAGCACCCCGCCGACATCCGCCAGGTCCTCCGGATCGTCGAACTCGCCGGTCAGCACACTGTTCGGGTGCAAGGTGCCGGCTTCGTACAACGCCCACATTTCCTTGGCATATTTGGTCTTCTTCAATTCCGGCGCGAAGCGACCGAAGTACGAAGCCATGTTGCCAACGTCACGCTCGAGCATGCTGAACGCGTGGTTGTTGCCCGCAGCGTCGACTGCCTGGGGCAAGTCGATGATGACCGGGCCGGTTGGGGTCAGCAGCACGTTGAACTCGGAGAGGTCACCGTGCACCAGACCGGTACACAACATCAGCACGATCTGCGAAATCAGGAACGCGTGATACTCGCGCGCCTGATCAGGCTCCAGCACCACATCGTTCAGACGCGGCGCAGCGTCGCCGAATTCGTCAGCCACCAGTTCCATCAACAGCACGCCGTCGAGGAAGTCATAGGGTTTGGGCACTCGCACGCCGGCGCCGGCCAGACGGAACAGCGCCGCCACTTCGGCGTTCTGCCAGGCGTCTTCGGTCTCTTTGCGACCGAACTTGGACCCCTTCGCCATGGCCCGCGCCTGACGACTGTTACGAACCTTGCGGCCTTCCTGATACTCGGCCGCCTGGCGGAAACTGCGTTTATTCGCCTCCTTGTAGACCTTGGCGCAACGTAACTGATTGCCGCAGCGCACTACATAAACAGCTGCCTCTTTGCCACTCATCAGTGGACGCAGCACTTCGTCGACCAGACCGTCCTCGATCAGGGGTTCAATGCGTTTTGGAGTCTTCATCAGCTTTTATTGTGGGTCCTTTATTACCAAACACGCGAATGTCACTCGTTATACGGCAATCCTCGCCCGACGGGGAGGGGTTGCCGACCTGTGAACCTTGAGGATGCACACACTGTGCCGGATCAATCGCAGCGACCCGGGCGAATCATAGCCGAGACCGTGGCATTGATTGGTATCGGTCGGCAAGGGCATTTGCGACAGAATCTGACATGCACATGCACCGGAGCACCTGTGGGAGCGAGCCTGCTCGCGAAAGCGCTCTGTCAGCAGAGAATGATGGCGACTGACACGGCGCCTTCGCGAGCAGGCTCGCTCCCACATTGGAATACTGCTTAGCGTTCAATGATCGCGGTGACACCCTGCCCGCCCGCCGCACAGATCGAAATCAACCCTCGCCCCTTACCCGCCGCATCCAGCAGCTTGGCCAGATTCGCGACAATGCGCCCGCCCGTTGCGGCGAACGGATGCCCCGCCGCCAGCGAACTGCCTTTTACATTGAGCCGACTGCGATCAATCGAACCCAGCGGTGCCTCGAGCCCCAGGCGGGTTTTGCAATATTCGGGATCTTCCCAGGCCTTGAGCGTGCACAGCACTTGCGCGGCGAAGGCTTCGTGAATTTCGTAGTAATCAAAATCCTGCAAGGTCAGGCCGTTGCGCGCCAGCAAGCGTGGCACGGCATACACCGGCGCCATCAGCAGGCCCTCGGCACCGTTGACGAAATCCACCGCCGCCGCTTCACCGTCGCGCAAGTAGGCAAGAATCGGCAAACCGCGCTCTCTGGCCCATTCTTCACTGCCGAGCAACACCACCGAAGCGCCATCGGTGAGCGGCGTGGAATTGCCCGCCGTCAGCGTGCCCTTGGCGCTTTTCTCGAAGGCCGGTTTCAGCGCGGCGAGTTTTTCCAGGGTCAGGTCCGGGCGCAGATTGTTATCGCGGGTCAGGCCGAGGAATGGCGTCATCAGATCGTTGTGCCAGCCTTCGCCGTAGGAAGCGGCGAGCTTGTGGTGGCTTTCGAGGGCCAGTTGATCCTGTTCTTCGCGGGGGATATTCCAGGTCTGCGCCATCAGTTCGCAGTGCTCGCCCATCGACAGGCCAGTGCGTGGCTCGCCGTTGCGCGGGAATTCGGGGATCAGGTGCTGGGGGCGCAACTGAAAAAGGGTTTTCAGTTTGTCGCCGGTGCTCTTGGCGCGGTTGGCCTGCAGAAGAATTCTGCGCAGGCCTTCGCTGACGCTGATCGGCGCATCGGAAGTGGTGTCGACGCCGCCGGCAATGCCGCAGTCGATCTGGCCGAGGGCGATCTTGTTCGCCACCAGCAACGCCGCCTCCAGACCGGTGCCGCAGGCTTGCTGAATGTCATAGGCCGGTGTCGTCGGAGACAAGCGCGAGCCGAGCACGCATTCGCGGGTCAGGTTCATATCCCGTGACAATTTAAGCACAGCGCCCGCCACTACCTCGCCGATGCGCTGGCCGTGCAGGTTGTAGCGTTCGATCAGGCCTTCCAGCGCAGCGGTGAGCATCGCCTGATTGCTGGCCGTGGCGTACGGCCCGTTGGAGCGGGCGAAAGGGATGCGGTTACCGCCGATGATCGCGACGCGGCGCAGCTGGGTCATGAAAAGCTCCTGTTCCAAATGGTCGAAATTTGCCCAATCCCTGTGGGAGCGAGCCTGCTCGCGAAGAGGCCGGCACATTCAGCCTCTTCAGCGCCTGATACAGCGCCTTCGCGAGCAGGCTCGCTCCCACATGAACCGCATTTATCTGCAAGACCTGCTAAACCTGAGTGTTCAAGCGTAGGCCTTATTGCGCCGATCGAACGATTGATTACCGTAGGCAGTCCACACTTTGAACCCCAACTTCTGGAGAGCGTTCCATGTCTGACCGCTATATCGACTTCGCCAACTCATCCTTCGGCCATCGTCTGGTCGGGGCCTTGGGCCTGCCGTCGCCGGTGCGGCTGGAACGCTGTCAGGCGGGGCGTCTGCGGCCGATCGAGGGCGCCCTGTTGATCGGTGGCGGGCCGCTGGCCGAACGGATCAGCGTGTTTGCCAATCGCTTGACCGACGCGATCTACAGCTACGGCACCGAGCCCTCGCTGGCAACTGCATGGATCCCCGGCCACGGGCCGAAACTCAAAGCGGTGGTGTTCGACGCCAGCGCTCTGCAACACACCGACCAGCTCAAGCAGTTGCGCGAGTTCTTTCAGCCATTGATGAAGAACCTCGACCATAGCGCGCACCTGGTGATTCTCGGCCGCGCGCCGGAAACCTTGGGTGATCCGTTCGCCTCCAGCGCACAGCGAGCACTTGAAGGCTTCTCGCGCTCGCTGGCCAAAGAGCTGCGCGGCGGTGGCACCTTGCAGTTGATCTACGTCGGCGAAGGTGCCGAGGATCAATTGGAAGGCCCGCTGCGATTTTTCCTCTCGCCGAAAAGTGCATTCGTTTCCGGCCAGGTGATTCGCCTGACCGCGTGCGCCACGCCAGTCACTGACTGGACCCGACCGCTGGCCGGGCGCAAGGCGCTAGTCACCGGTGCTGCGCGCGGAATCGGCGCGTCGATTGCCGAAACCCTCGCCCGCGATGGCGCCGAGGTGATTCTGCTCGATGTACCGCCGGCCAAGACCGACCTCGAGGCCCTCGCCGCGCGCCTCGGCGGCCGTGCGATTACCCTCGATATCTGCGCCGATGACGCCGCCGCGCACTTGATCGAACAGCTGCCCGACGGGCTCGACATCCTCGTGCACAACGCCGGCATCACCCGCGACAAAACCTTGGCCAACATGACCCCGGAATTCTGGGACGCGGTGCTGGCCGTCAATCTCAACGCGCCGCAAGTGCTGACCAAGGCGCTGCTCGACAGCGGCACCCTGCGCGACAACGCACGGGTGGTCCTGCTCGCCTCGATCAGCGGCATCGCCGGCAATCGCGGGCAAACCAACTACGCGGCGAGCAAGGCTGGCCTGATCGGTCTGGCCCAGGCCTGGGCGCCGACGCTGCTGGAACGTGGCATCAGCATCAACGCCGTCGCCCCCGGTTTTATCGAAACGCAAATGACCGCGCACATCCCGTTCGGCCTGCGCGAGGCCGGGCGGCGCATGAGTTCGCTGGGCCAGGGCGGCTTGCCGCAGGACGTCGCCGAAGCCGTGGCGTGGCTGGCGCAACCGGGCACGGGCGCGTTCACCGGGCAGGCGCTGCGGGTCTGTGGGCAAAGTGTTCTGGGGGCATAAAGATGAGCATCGAATGGCACACGCTGGATCGCGAACCGAGTCTGCCCGCGCTGTACTCGCGGGCGGCGACGCGACGCAAAATCACCGGTACGCAACTGCCCGACAGCGGCCTGCGCTGCTGGGTCGATATCGACAGCAAACGGCTGGCGGCCTATCGCAGGGTCTGCGGTTTCGTCGATGACGGCCTGCTGCCGCCGACCTATCCACACATCCTCGCCTTCGCCTTGCAGATGCAATTGCTCACGGCCAGGGATTTTCCGTTCCCGCTGCTGGGGCTGATTCACCTGAGCAACCGCATCCGCGTGCTGCGGCCGATGGGCGCGATCAGTCGCGGGCAAGTCAGCGTGCGTGTGCACAACCTGCAACCACATGCCAAGGGCGCGACGTTCGATCTGTTGACCACCCTCGACGATCAGCTCGGGCCGCTGTGGGAAGCCGAGAGCCGCATGCTCTGTCGCGGGGTAAAGCTCGAGGGCGAGGCGCTGGCTCACGACTGGCAGCCGTCGCAGGATTTGCTTGAGGTGACGCGCTGGACTGCACCTGCTGATATCGGTCGCCAGTATGCGAAAGTCTCCGGCGACTACAACCCGATTCACCTCAGTGCGGCGAGCGCCAAACTGTTCGGGTTTCCCACCGCGATCGCCCATGGACTGTGGAACAAGGCACGCACACTGGCGGCACTCTCTGATCACCTGCCCAAAGCCAACCTGGAAATCGCCGTGCACTTTCGCAAACCGGTGCGCCTGCCCAGTGAAGTGATATTGCTGGCCAGTGCCGCGGGCTCCAGCGGTGAGTTGCGTCTGATCGGCGCCGGCGACCTGGAACATATGGTCGGTCAGTGGCAACCGATCGCCTGATCTGGCGGGGCGGAAAAACCCGTTAATTGTGTATATATCACTTAAGTTTTTCCGCGCCCTGCCCGCTGCTTTGCAAAAAACCGAGCCTTGAATTTCAAGGCTTTTTTTTGCCCGTTTATTACCGGGGTATTAGTCCTTCGGCATAGCGCCGAGCCCTCTATATAAAGGGGTTAATACCAACTTGAGAATGGTGAAAAACCTGCCCTCGACTGAGATTACAGCCACGGACGAGGCATCGCCGACGACAGATCGGCGAGCCATCGAAGGCAACGTAACGTTGTGACAGGTGCAGGAATCTCAATCATGAAAACTCAAGTGATGTGGTCCAAATCGGCAATCGCGCTGGCACTGATTCTTTCGGTCGGCCTCGTCGGCTGCAGCAGCGGCGGTGGCGGTCATCGCAGCAGTTCGGGCAGCTCGACGGCGGACGGCACGGCGGGCACCGATGGCAGCGGTGGCGCGGGCGGCGGGACCGGCGGCGATACTGCCGGCACTGGCGGCACTGGCGGCGGAACCGGTGGTACTGGCGGAACCGGCGGCGGCACCGATCCGACCAATCCAACCAATCCGACAGACCCGACCGATCCCACCAACCCGACCAATCCCGCTGCACCTTCGCTGGTGACCACAACACTTGTTCAGGATGTCGGCAAAACCGTCAGCGGTGTCGGCGATGGCGTCGGCCAGATCGGCGATTCGCTGAGCACTGTTCCGGTCGCTGGCGGCATCGTGCAAAGCCTGGCCAACACCACCGGCAACGTGGTCAGCACCTTGGGCGATGGCGTCACTGATGGCATCGGCAAACTGGCCACTGACCCCAATGGCCTGACCACCACCGTCGCCTCGGTTGGCGGCGTGGTTTCCGATGTTGGCGGCGGCGTGTCGGACCTCAGCGTCAAACTCAACACCGCGACCCGTAGCGTTCCTGTCGTTGGCGGTGTAGTCACCCGTGTGGCGCCGCTGGTCGATGGCATCGGCGAAAAAGTCACCATGCTTGGCGACACCCTCAACACCTCACTGACCAGCGGCCCGACCCGCCAGTTGACCGACAAGGTCGGCAGCGGCCTGGTACCGGTGATCGCCATGGTCGAAAGCACCACCGACAAACTCGGCGATGCCACCGGTCTGGGTGATCCGCTCAAAGGGGTGATCTCCAAGGTGGGCGGCACGGTGAACAGCCTTGGCGGCAAAGTCACCGACGCAGGCAGCGGCAATGCCCTGACCAACACCCTCGGCGGCGCCCTGAGCAACACCGGCACGGCGGTCGGCAAAGCGGGTGGTCTGGTGTCCAATGGCACTGGCTCGGGCAGTGGCGGCATCGGTGGCGGGCTGGGCGGCACCGGTCTGCTGCAAACTGTCGGTGGTGCGGTGGTCAACGTCGGCAGCGGTCTGAATGCCGGCAGCACCAGCGGCGTGGTCAGTGCCGGCGGCGTCACCGCCGGCGGGCTGGGCAACACGATTGCTTCGATCAACACCGTACTCGGTGGTTCGGGCACACCGATTACTGCATCCACCTCGCCGCTGGCCAGCGTCGGCGCCGCAGTCGGAGCCGGCCTCAATCCGGTCACCAGCGCGGTGACCACTGTCACTCAACAGGTCGGCGCCGCTACCGGTCTCGGCACTCCGGTGGCGGGTATCACAAGTCAGGTCGGCGCTGCGGTGGGCAATCTCGGCGGGGCGATCGCCGCAACCAACAACCCGGTCACCACAGCGGTCGGCGGTCTGGTTACCAACGTCGGCGGCACCGTGGCAGCGGTCGGTGGTCTGGTCAACAGCGGCACTGCCACTGGCGGCGGCACGGCAACCGGTGGCCTGGGCGGGGTACTCGGCGGCCTGACCGGCGCGCTGGGCGGCAACAAACGCTAAATTGCACCTGGCCGATTCGACGGCCTTACCTACAGCGCCTACGCTTGGTTGAGGGCGGAAGATTCCCACGAGTCTTCCGCCTTTTTTCTAAGGAAAAATCTGCCCTGTGCTGTGTTCTGACCATGGAGTGTCCTATGCGCGTACTGGCATCCCTGCTGTGCCTGAGCCTCAGTTCCGCTGCCCTCGCCGACACCTTGCCCAGCTTTCTCAACAGCAACGAAACCATCCGCAACCTGCCCGTTCCCAACCTGCCCGCCGACGCCTATCGCCCGAGCGCGGCGCCGCTGCAAGTGCCGGACCCGGGTGCGACCGCCGCGCAGCCACTGCTGATGGAAACCAAGGTCAACCTGAAGACCGTGCAGATCGAAGGCGGCACGATCTACCCGCTCAACGAACTCGCGGAAATCTACAAGCCCCTGATCGGCCGTCAGGCCAGCCTTGCCGAACTGATCGAAGCCACGCGCAACATCACCCGTCGCTATCAGCAGGACGGCTATCTGTTGTCCTACGCGTTCCTGCCGCAACAGAACTTCGATGACGGCGTGGCCCGCGTGGTGCTGGTCGAGGGCTATGTGCGCGATATCCAGATGCAGGGCGACATCGGTCGGGTCAAAGGCCTGCTCGATAAACTCGCCGCGAAAATCCAGGCCGAACGCCCGCTGACGCGCAAGACCTTCGAGCGCTACACCACGCTGATGAGCCGTATTCCTGGCGTTACCATCCAAGCGCAAGTGCCGCCACCGGGCACCACCGATGGCGCGACCACCCTGGTTGCCCAGGCCAGTCGCAAACCGTTCACCAGCACCCTGAGCACCACCGAAGACAACCGTAACGGCCCGCAAGCGTTGCTCGGTGTCAGCAGCAATTCGCAGACGTCGATGGGCGAACAGTTGAGCCTCAGCGGCCTGTTCCCACCGGGCGACGACAAAGAGCATTACTACCGTCTCGACTACAGCCAGTTCCTCGATACCGAAGGCACGCAACTCAACGTCTCGGCCTCGCGTTACCGCGCCGACCCGGACACCGAAGTGCTGGTGGGCGGTGGCGGACGCCTGAGTACCCACCGCGAGAACGATCGCTACTCGATCGGCTTCAGCACGCCCTTGATCGCCTCCGCCAACGAACTGCTGACCGCCGGCTCACGCCTGTATGCGGTCGACGACAAGACGCGCTACGACGGCATCAACTTTCCCTTCAGCACCGAACTGCGCACCGACGTCCGCGCCCTGGCTTTCGAAGGCGACTGGCGCAAGGCCGACGCCCGCCAACTGCGCATCCTCAGTGCCGGCGTCTACCAAGGCTTCGACAGCCTCGGCGCACACACCAACTACGACGACATCGACCTGGATTTTTTCCGCGTGCGCTTGTCCGGCGTGCAGAGCGACAAGTTCCTCGACAACTGGCAAGGCGTGCTCTCGGCGGCGCTGTACTGGAGCGACGACACCTTGCCCGACAGCGAACGCGCCGTGTTCGGCGGGCAGAACTTCGGCCGTGGCTACCCCGACGACCAGGCCTCGGGCGACAAGGGTTGGGGCGTGGCTTACGAGGTCAACTACAGCTTCAACCGCGACGGCAACTGGGTGCGCATCCTGCAACCCTACGTAGTTGTCGACCGCTCGCGCAGCTGGTTCAACCAACTGCCGGTGCAGGCCAACAACCTGTCATCGACCGCCGTCGGGCTGCGCTTTGGTGATGCCAAGTATTACAACGTGGCGCTGGAAGTGGCGAAGGCGATGTCGGATGAAGCACTGGATACGTTCAATCGCAAGCCTCGGTACAGCATCAGTTTCAGTTATCAGTTGTGATGGTCGAGCGGTGTGTCAATCAGGATTTTTTTGACTGACGCACCGCCTTCGCGAGCAGGCTCGCTCCCACAGATTCGGCGGTGTTCATGGTTGCTGAGTACAACCGCCGTCCCTGTGTGAACGAGCCTGCTCGCGAAAGCGTTCGGCTATTCAACCGATTTATCGCAGCGCTTAAACCAGCCGTTTAAACACACGCCCCGTTACCTCGCAACAGCCCACAAATCCTTGCGCCATTGCCTACGGCTACGCCAGAATCCGCCGGCTTGTGCGCCTGGGGCGCGGGTTCTATCGTTTGCCTGCCACTGCTCATCAGTGGTCGGGTTTAGCAGCTCGCCGATACCACGTTGCACCAGTTCTATCAGTCTGGAATACATTCCTGTGCTTGATGGCGGCTGTGCGCAGGGCGCCCTCGGGCGCGCCGATTTCGTGGCTCATCGGTCTGCTAACCTGCGTCCAGCTGCCACCCTTATCGTTTAGCAGCGAGAGGTTGCGGCCCTTACTCCACAAGGAGACTGAGCCCGTGAAAAAGATAACGCCCGATCCACCCCTTGCCGATCCGACTTTCGCCGACCCGCTCGTCGAAGCGCAAAAGCTCAAGGAAGCCGCCGACCGCGCCATCGATTACTACCTCAACCCCCGCCTCATCAAAGACCCCGCCGCACCGCGCAAACCCAGCACCCTGTTCATCGTCGACCCGGCCGCGGACAACGAAACCCTGCTGGTGCATGCCTGCGAATCACTGGCCTCGGCGAGCATCATGGCCAGCGACCTCGCCGGATTTATCGATGGACCACAGCGCAACTCCCTGTTGGGGATACAACAGGTGATCATGCTGGGCGAACTGGCGGTCAACCGCGTACTGGACAGGCTTGTGCCGGAGTGACAAGAGCTAGAGGTTGATTGCGCAGGTGGTGAGTCAGGCAGAGCGTTGTTGGCTGACTGGCCGCCATCGCTGGCAAGCCAGCTCCCACAGGATTCATGTACATCAGGCAGGAATGGGTTGGCTGCCAGGGCGCTATCGCGAGCAGGCTCACTCCTACAGTTTTGATCGCGGGTGTTCAGTGAGAAACAGGTCGGCTGGCAGGGCGCCTTCGCGAGCAGGCTCGCTCCTACAGTTTGAATCGAGTACATCAGCGAGAAACAGGTCGGCAGGCAGACCGCCTTCGCTGGCAAGCCAGCTCCCACAGGATTGATGTACATCAGGCAGGAATGGGTTGGCTGGCAGGGCGCTATCGCGAGCAGGCTCACTCCTACAGTTTTGATCGTGGGTGTTCAGTGAGAAACAGGTCGGCTGGCAGGGCGCTTTCGCGAGCAGGCTCGCTCCCACAGGATTGATGTACATCAGGAAGAAATTGGTCGGCTGGCAGGCCGCCTTCGCGAGCAGGCTCGCTCCCACAGTTTGAATCGAGTACATCAGTGAGAAACAGGTCGGCAGGCAGACCGCCTTCGCTGGCAAGCCAGCTCCCACAGGATTGATGTAAATCAGGAAGAAATGGGTCGGCTGCCAGGCCGCCT
Source organism: Pseudomonas sp. FP1762 (assembly GCF_030687105.1). Lineage (NCBI taxonomy): Bacteria > Pseudomonadati > Pseudomonadota > Gammaproteobacteria > Pseudomonadales > Pseudomonadaceae > Pseudomonas > Pseudomonas sp. FP1762. Next base: position 755,483 of record NZ_CP117458.1, on the reverse strand, counting down.
TCGCGAGCAGGCTCGCTCCCACAAAAGCAAAAGCAAAAGCAAAGCAGCGCAGCTGCCCGCGGCGAAGCCGCACCACTCAACAATGAGCGCAAGCTCGAGTGCTCTTGATCTTGATCCACCGGCGACGTCGGAAGGCTGAGTGGAGGGATTGATCCGGGCGTGGGAGCGCAGCGACCGTTCGACGAAGTCGAACACAGCGAGTGTAGGTGCAGCGAAGCAAACCGGAGCCGCTGCGCCCGGATCAGTCCCGGAGCGAAGGAACCCGAGCCTGCGAGGGCCGAACGCAGGAGCTAGCGTTTTTTGCTTACTTTTTTAGGCGCTTGTAAAAAAGTAAGTCGCCGTCAGGCGAAACCGCCAGCCGCAGCACCCGAAGCAACGGATACTCACCCAAACCCCCACCAACACGGTCGGCCCAAAGGCCGCCGAGTTCACCCACCCTGAACCTTAGGCTTGGGAAAAAGATTATCGAGAGTCTCCAACAACCTCACGTGATAAATCGGCTTGCGAAACAGATCCAGCACCTGCAACCGCAACATATCGCTGACATCCTCCATATCCGCATGCCCCGACATCACAATCACCGGCAAATGCGCCCGCGACGTATGCTCACGCAACCGCCTGATCAGCGACATGCCCGACTCCTCCGGCATACGCAGATCAGTAATCACCAAAGCAATATCCGGATGCCGGGTCAGATGATGCAGCGCGAGCTTCACCGACGTCGCGGTATGACAGACAAACCCCTCCCCCTCCAGCAACTCCGCCAACTCCAGCAACGCGTCTTCTTCATCATCAACCAGAAGCAGTTGTTGGCGGGGCGACGAAGACGCGTTCATAGGCAATACCTGAATACTGAAAGGTAAATCCAGTGTAGTGCGATATCAGCCAGGTGCAGTGTTCACAAGATCAGGGCGTTGGCCGAGTCACAGCCGTACCATCGAGCGAGGTCAGAATATTGTTGAAGATCGCCAATACCCTGTCTCCAAGCGGAGTGACGAACGCCACAACCACCACAGCCACCATCGCCACCACAATCGCATACTCGATCGCCGAAGCACCCTCTTCACTGCGGGCAAACGCGCGAGCCTTGGCGATCACATAATCAAAAGTCATACGAAACATAGGTCCACTCCTTCGCGCCTCTGGCGCCGACATCACCACCGCGGCAAGGTTCCACCGTGCCACCTGAGCATTGTCAACAAACCCCCGCCCAACAACTGTAAGAACGCATTAATCACAAAGCATTAATCCCAACGTGTCTCGGCCATTTCCGGCTGTTAACCGGCCAGACTCACACTTTGGTTCGGTTATTTTGCCTGTCACTAATGGCGCTTTTGCTTGGATCAGCTAGCTTGGAAATAGCGAAATAGTTGCATGTTCATAGCTGCCGAATCAGTACGCCTTTCACAAGCAAATGCAGTCGGTTGTGCAGCAGGAAAGGGAGAGCCGTCATGAACAGTCGCGTCACCATGGGCCTTGCCGCGTTGCTGTTGCTCGGCGCGGTTGTTGTCGGTTACTGGGGGCTGGTGCTCAGTCGTCAGCCGGCCCCGGTCGCCGAGGCGCCCGTCGCCCCAGCGGTCAGCATTGAACAGACTGTCGCGATTGCCGAAGACCAGACCCGCCAACCGGTGGTGGTGCTGCTCCACGATGTACCGCCGTTCACGCCGTTGACCGCCGCCGATGTAACCGTGGAAAAACTGCGCAGCGCACCGGCCGGCAGCCTGACCAGCATCGAACAAGCAGTCGGCCGCACGCCTTGGCGCCACCTCAGCGCTGGCACCTGGCTCAATGAAGAAAGCTTCCAGGCCGGCGGCGCGCTGGCGCGGATGATTCGCCGCGACGAGCGCGCGCTCACCGTGGCCGTCGATGAAGTGATCGGTGGTGCCGGGCAATTGCTGCCAGGCGATTACGTTGATGTGCTGCTGTATCTGCGCGAGGACGCGAGCAATCTGCAGCAGTCGGCGCAGATCGCCGTTCCGGCCTTGCGCGTGCTCGGGGTCGGCGATCAGTACGGCCTGACCAACGACGGCCAACCGGCATCGCCGAGCCTCAGCGCCGAAGAAAAACTCAAACAGGACCAGCGCCGCATCGCCGCACGCACCGTGGTGCTGGCGGTGCCGGAACAACTGCTCAGCCGCCTGATGCTCGCCACTCAAGTCGGCACCTTGCGCCTCGCGGTGCGCAGCAGCGAAGAACAGCGGCTGGCCAAATATTGGGCCGGCGAAGCGCAATCGCCCGCGCATCTGGATCGCGCCAACAGCCAGCTCTTCCAGTTCACTCAACTCGCCCTGGGCAGCGCGCAAAAAGCACCTGCCACCGCCAGTGCCGGCGCGGCGCCCAGGCCTGCGGTGGAAATCATTCGCGGCAACCAGATCAGCCAACAAACCCCATGACTGCGCAAGGATTCACGTGCATGCAGAGTCGACTCAGACCGACATTGAAACCCGCGCTCCGGGCCTTGCTGTTGTTGGGATTGACGATGGACAGCGCCCTCGCGGCGGTGGGCAATTGCTCGGCACTGCCGCGCCTGCCCTCGGTGATCGAGATCGGTGAAGGCTTCCAGCAGGACATGCAGTCACCGGTGGCAATCACTCGGCTGGCAGTGGGCGATCCGAAAATTGCCGACGTGCATGCCAATGGCGGTTCGTCCTTTCTGCTCACGGGCGTCGGCCCCGGCGCGACCAGCCTGATGGTCTGGACGGCCTGCTCGGCGCAGCCGCAGCAAGCCATGGTCTTCGTCCAGGGTGCGGCGACCACGGCGCTGACCAGCAGCGTGCCGTCGGACGATCCGACCCTGCCGTCGCAGGTGCAGACCGACATCCGCTTCGTCGAAGTCAGCCGCACCAAACTCAAGGAAGCCACGGCGTCGCTGATCGGCACGCGCGGCAATTTCCTGTTCGGTTCGCCCGGCACGCTGCCACCGATCGACGGCGTGCCGCAGCCGCGCCTGCCGGTGGATAACTCGCTGTTCAATTTCTCCTGGGTCGGCGGCAAGACCATGGCGATCATCAACGCCCTGGAAACCAGCGGCTTCGCCTACACCCTGGCGCGGCCGAGTCTGGTGGCGTTGAACGGGCAGAGTGCGAGCTTCCTGGCCGGCGGAGAAATCCCGATTCCAGTGCCCAGTTCCGGCAGCGACAGCGTGTCGATCGAGTACAAGGAATTCGGCATCCGCCTGACCCTGACGCCAACCATCATCGGCCGCGACCGAATCGCCTTGAAAGTCGCCCCGGAGGTCAGCGAACTGGATTTTGCCAACGCGGTGAATATCGCCGGCACCACCGTTCCGGCGCTGACCATCCGCCGCACCGATACCAGCGTGTCGCTGGGTGATGGCGAAAGTTTTGTCATCAGCGGTTTGATCAGCACCACCAACAGCTCGCAAGTGAACAAGTTTCCAGGCCTGGGCGACATTCCCATCCTCGGGGCGTTTTTCAAGGGTTCGCAAATCAAACGCGAAGAGCGCGAACTGCTGATGATCGTCACCCCGCACCTGGTCCAGCCATTGGCGGTGGACGCGCGACTGCCGTCGTTGCCGGGGGAGAAACTGCGCAATTACGACCCGAATTTCTATCGCATGTTCTTCCTCGAGAACGGTAACTTCGACAAGCGCAGCGGGTTGTCGCAATGAGCCAGAATCTCAGTCAGACCTTCCTCGCCATCACCCGCAACAGCACCGATCTGGAATGGCTGCAAAGCGCACTCGCGCCACTGGGCCAGGTGGTCAGCGCCGGTGCCGGCAGCCTCGACGAACTGCTCGCACTGGTCGATGTGACGTTCGCCAATCTGGTCTTCGTCGGTCTCGATCGCGAGCATGTCGTGGCGCAAAGTGCGCTGATCGAAGGTGCGCTGGAAGCCAAGCCGATGCTGGCAATCGTCGCCCTCGGCGACGGCATGGACAATCAGCTCGTACTCAATGCGATGCGCGCCGGTGCACGGGATTTCGTCGCCTATGGCTCACGTTCAAGCGAAGTCGCCGGGCTGGTGCGGCGCTTGGGCAAACGCCTGCCCGCCGTCACTCCCAACACGCAGCTGGGCGGGCTTACCGTGATGTACGGCGTGCAGAGCAGTTCCGACGGTGCCTTGCTCGCCAATCACATGGCCATGGTGGTGCAGAAGAGCGGCCAGCAAACCTTGCTGCTCGACCTTGGCCTGCCCCGTGGCGACAGCCTCGCGCTGTTGGGGCTGGAGAGCTCGTTTCACTTCGGCGACGCCCTGCGCCATCTGCGCCGGCTCGACGCTACGCTGATCGACAGCGCTTTCACCAGCGCCGACCACGGCCTGCGCATTCTTGCCTACGCCAACACTGACGAGCCGCTGGAAACCACCAGTGCCGCCGAGCTGTACATGCTGCTCAGCGCCTTGCGCCAGCACTTCCAGCACATTGTCGTGAACCTCACCGGGCAGGCCGACAGTGAGGCATTGCGTACCTTCGTCAGCCATTGCGACAAACTGCTGTGGTACACCGACCAGAACGTACTCAACTGCCGACGCAACCTCGCCGTGCTCAACCAATGGCGTGAGAAAGGCATGAAACTCGAGCACGGGCGCTTGCTGATCGATCGCTACCTGAGCAACGTCGCGCCGGATGCCGAGACCCTGGGCAAGACCTTCAATCTGGAAGTCATCGCCGTGCTGGCCTTTAGTCCCGATGTGCGCCTGAACGCGAAAAACCAGGGCGTCAGCCTGTTCGAACTGGCGCCCCGGGAGAAACTCACCCAGAGCCTGCGCACCCTCGGCGAGCGCTTGGCGAAACGCTCCGAAGGCCTGAGCAAACCGAAAGTCACCTGGCTCGACCGTCTGCGAGGCCACTCATGAGCGCAGAAAAACTCTTTGGCGCAACGTCTCACGGAGCGATCGGCAACAGCGATCACGAAGGCCTGAAACTGGTCCTGCACCGCTACATCATCGACGCCATCGAGGAGTCGGGGAAAAACCTGCTGGAAGGTTCGCGCCAGCAACTGGCGCAGTTCGTCACCGACAAGGTCGCCGAATACATCGCGCGTTTGCACTTGGCGATCTCGCGCTACGAAATGGAGCGCCTCGGCGAAGAAATCGTCGACGAACTCACCGGATTCGGCCCACTGGAAGTCCTGCTGCGTGACCCGTCGGTGACGGAAATTCTGGTCAACGGCCCGCACCGGGTGTTCATCGAGCGCGACGGCGTATTGCATCAAAGCGATCTGCGTTTTATCGATGCGCATCACGTCGAGCGGGTCATGCAACGCATCCTTGCGCCGCTCGGGCGCCGCCTCGATGAGTCCTCGCCGATGGTCGATGCGCGCCTGCCGGACGGCAGCCGGGTCAACGCGATCATCCCGCCGATTGCCCTCGACGGCCCGTGCCTGTCGATCCGCAAGTTCCGCAAGGACATGCTCAAGAGCACCGACCTGATGGCGATGCAGACCATCGATCTGGCGATTTTCGAATTCCTGCAGAACGCCGTGGGCAAGCGCTGCAACATCCTGATCAGCGGCGGCACCGGCACCGGCAAGACCACGCTGCTGAACATCCTCAGCCAGTTGATCAACCCGCACGAACGGCTGGTGACCATCGAAGACGTCGCCGAACTGCAACTCGGCCATCCGCATGTGGTGCGTCTGGAAACCCGTCCGCCCAACGCTGAGGGGCATGGCGAGGTCAAGGCCAGCGACCTGATTCGCAACGCCCTGCGCATGCGTCCTGACCGGATCATCCTCGGCGAGATCCGAGGCGTCGAAGTGGTCGACGTGCTCACCGCGATGAACACCGGTCACGACGGTTCGATGAGCACCGTGCACGCCAACAACGCCCAGGACGCGTTGCTGCGCCTGGAGACTCTGGTCGGCCTGACCGGACGCTCGATTGCCGAACGCACCTTGCGTCAGATGATCTGCGCCGCCCTCGACGTGATCATTCAACTGACACGCATGCCCGATGGCCGGCGCTGCGTCAGTGAAGTGGTGGAAGTGGTCGGCATTCGCGAGGACGTCTACGTCACCAATACCCTGTTCCGCCTCGACCGCCGCACGGGGTTCGGCTTTGTGCGCGAAGCGGTCAACCCGGCCGGCGACAAGCTGCGCCACGACGCTCACCTGGGCTGACGGCGAGGAGCACGCAGATGCTGGGACCGATCATTCTCATCGCCATTTGCCTGATGCTGCTGGGGCTGTCGATCTATCTGTTCCTGCAAGGGCTGCGCAAGACCGCGACGGAAAAAGTCCTCAATCGACTCGCCGCCGGACAACCGCAGCTGGCCGTCGAGCAGGCCAGGTGGGTGGGACTGGAACGGATGTTTTTACGTGCTGGACTGGGTCGGCCGAGCGAGCGTTTCGGTCTGTGGCTGAGCCTGTGGGCAGCGGCAATGGGCCTGGGATTTCTGCTCGCCAGCTGGGTCGGTCTGCTGATCATGTTGCTCGTCCCGCCCGTGGCGTTGCGGTTGTACATCGCCATTCGCTACCGGCAACGGATCCGTCGCATGATCGAACAACTGCCGCAACTGCTCGACCACACCGTGCGCAGCCTCAAATCCGGCCGCACCCTCAGCGATGCAGTCCTGGGCGCCATCGAAGCCAGTGAAGACCCTTTGAAAGCGGCCATGGGCCGGGTACAGCGCAACGTGCAACTGGGGGTGAACTTGCCTGACGCCGTCAGCGATTTTGCCGAACTCTACGAGCAGGACGAACTGCGTATGTTCGCCCTCGGCCTGAAGGTCAACCACCGCTACGGCGGCAACGCCAGTGAGCTGCTGGAGAACCTGATCAAACTGATCCGCGAGCGCGACCAGGGCGCGCGGCAGTTGCGCGCGCTGACCGGGGAAACGCGCATGACCGCTTGGGTTTTGGGTTTGCTACCGTTGATTCTGGTGAGCTACTTCATGCTGACCAACCCCGGCTACATGCTCGGCATGTGGCACGACGAAAGCGGCCAGACCATGCTGCTCAGCGCCGCCGCGTTGCAGGTGCTGGGCAGTCTGGCGCTGTGGCGCATGTTGCGGAGCGTTTGAAATGGTCTGGCTCGCCGCGCTGTTATTGTTCCTCGGTTCGCTGCTATTGCTGGGCAATCACCTGCTCACCGAGCGCCGCCGCGTGCGTCAGGTGCATCAGCGCTTGCATGGCCAATTGGTCCGGGAAAACCGTTTCGGCCATTGGCTGCGCGCACTGGGCAACAGCCGTTTCGGCCGGGGCTCGGTGAGCATCGACAGCGAAACCCAGACCCTGCTCGGCCGCCTCGGCTGGCGCCGCGCCAACGAACGCGCGCTCTTCGCCGCCTGCCAGATCGGCACGCCGCTGCTCGCTCTGGGGCTGGCGATCTTTTTGCAGGAAGTGTTTTTCCCGCAGACCAGCCACCGCTGGATGGCGCCGATGTTCGCTGCGGGCGGCGGCTATTTACTGCCCAAACGCCTGCTCGCCTACGCCGCCGCCCGCCGACAGAAAACCATCGCCGTGGAAATCTCCACGTTCATTCCGCTGCTGCGCATCCTCTTTGAATCCGGCATGGCCGTGGAACAAGCGCTGCGTGTGCTCAGCGTCGAAGCGCAGAAACTGCTGCCGGAGCTGACCAGCGAACTGCGCCTGATCCTCAGCCGCGTCGACTCGGGTCTGGAGCTGGGTCAGGAGCTGAACAAGACCGCGGTGATGCTCGCGGTGGACGAATTCACCGACACCTGCGTGATCCTCCAGCAACTGATCCACCAGGGCGGCGGTGCGATGAAATCACTGCTGGCGCTCAAGCAATTACTGGACGACCGACGCCTGACCCGGCTGCAGGAATACATCTCGAAAATGTCGGCGAAGATGTCGGTGGTGATGATGCTGTTTCTGTTTCCCGCCCTGCTGATCGTACTGGCCGGCCCGGGCTTCACCGCCATTGCCCGCGCGTTCGCAAACTGACCTTGGCTCATGGAGAGCGTTTGATGAAAGTACTGATAGTCATGGCAAGTCTGTTGCTGCTCAGCGGCTGCGCCACGGATGGCCAGGCGCCGTGGACCTCGCTGCTGTCGCCGTCCAGTTGCAGCAAACTGACCTCGGAGCAGGAATTGTCGCTGAACCTCGCCGATGATCTGGCCAGCGACGGCAAGCTCCACGCCAGCCTCGCCAACCTGCAAAGCCTGCCGGACAACCTCAGCGAAGTGCGCCTGCGCAAAGCCAAGGTTTATCGCCTGCTCGCCCGCAGCGAAGCCGAGCCGCTCTACCGCAGCCTGCTCGGCGGCTGCCTCACCGCCCAGGCCGAACACGGCCTCGGCCAGGTCTACGCCGCCCGCGGCGACAACGGCCAGGCCCAGGCCCACCTGCAACGCGCCGCACGCCTGGCACCCACTGACGAGAAAATCCGCAATGACCTCGGCGTGGTCTACCTCAACCAACTGCGCCTCAACGAAGCGAAATTCGAATTCCTCACCGCCATCGAACTGAGCCAGAACAATCAACTGGCGACGCTGAACATGGTCACCCTGCTGCTCTACCAGAACGACTGGCCGCAAGCCGCGGAAATCGTCAGCCGCTCGAAACTGACCCCGGAGCAATTCACCGAAGCGCAGCAACGCGCAGAAAAACTCAAAGCCCCGACCAACACCAAAGCCGCCCCCGGCGACCGCGTCGCCGCCTTCATCGACCCGTTACCTCCGACGCTCGAATAGGAGACAGCCATGAACCTGCGCAAAGGCCTGTGCTACCTGACACTGCTTGCCCTGCCCCTCAGCGCCCAAGCCATCGACGCCGGCCCTGCTTCTGCGCAGCAGCAGGAAACCGAAGGCTGGCTGGTCCTGCAAAGCCGCAACAAAGCCGCCTCCCCCAAACCCCAAAGCGCCACCGCCACCGAACGCGAACTGGCGATGCAGCGCTGGCTGAAGAAATACCAGTACGAGATCCCGGATTTTTATGATCCGGATGCGGGCGGGAAGATCGAGAGCAAGAATTAGTTTGGTGGTGCCCTTGAAGGCCCCTTCGCGAGCAGGCTCGCTCCCACAGTCGACCGCGTGCTTTCGGTGGGAGCGAGCCTGCTCGCGAAGAACGATAACGCGGTTTCAACGCTGCGGATCAACCCGATCCAGCGCCCGATTCACGGCTAGCTCGGCCAACATGACAATCTGCTGAATCGCCAACGCCGTGCTGCGCTGAAACCCGCTCAACTCGCCAGCGAAATTACTCGCCATCGCACTCGCTGACGCCAGCGACTCACAGGCATGCGCCGACAGGCTTTCGGTATCGACATTGGGCACCACCATGAACAGCGTGCTGGGCGGGTGCGGTTTTGCGGGTTCGGGGCAGAGATAGAAATCGAGCGCGCGTTTTATCGCTTCGCGGTTTTTCACAAGATCGTCGGCGCGCATGGCGTCTTCGAGCGGGGTGGTGGGGGATGGGGGTGGGTCTGGGATCAGTTTGTCCATTGAAACGGCTCTCCAAAATCTGCGGTGCGACCCAATGCCATTCTCACGGGGCAAAAGGTGGCAACTGTATGCGGGGTGAGAATACCGGTTATGGACACCCGGCCAGACCGAAGTCTGCCCGCACACAGCCGCCATGACACATTGCAGACAGCGGACAAGCTGGCGGCGATTATGCGTGCACAGATACTGGATGACCATAAGTAGCAGGGTTCTCACACCCGATCGCCGAAGATTCGACGACAGCCAGAGACTAGTGACCCGACGTCCGACGGACAACCTGAAAACCTTGTGGGAAGGTTCTGGCAAATCAGACACAGATTTAAACAATCAAAACCAAAAGCACCCTCACCCTAGCCCTCTCCCAGAGGGAGAGGGGACCGACCGAGTTGTTTGGGCGAAGTACACCGACCTGAAATACCAAGTCGAACACAGATTTTGAAGCAGATCAAAAGCACCCTCACCCTAGCCCTCTCCCAGAGGGAGAGGGGACCGACCGAGTTGTTTGGGCGAAGTACACCGACCTGAAATACCGAGTCGAATGCAGATTTTGAACCAGATCAAAAGCACCCTCACCCTAGCCCTCTCCCAGAGGGAGAGGGGACCGACCGAGTTGTTTGGGCGAAGTACACCGACCTGAAATACCGAGTCGAATACAGATTTTGAAGCAGATCAAAAGCACCCTCACCCTAGCCCTCTCCCAGAGGGAGAGGGGACCGACCGAGTTGTTTGGGCGAAGTACACCGACCTGAAATACCGAGTCGAATGCAGATTTTGAAGCAGATCAAAAGCACCCTCACCCTAGCCCTCTCCCAGAGGGAGAGGGGACCGACCGAGTTGTTTGGGCGAAGTACACCGACCTGAAAAACCGAGTCGAACACAAATTTTGAACAACCCACAAATCGGCTCCCTCTCCCTCGGGAGAGGGCTGGGGTGAGGGGCGAATCCAGCGCAAAACAAAAGCCAGACACCGCATGCTTTTCACCACTCAAAACAATGAGCGCAAGCTCGAGTAGCTTTTGATCTTGATCTGGGAGCCCGTCGGCAGGCTGAGTGGAGGGATTGATCCGGGCGTGGGAGCGCAGCGACCGTACGACGCAGTCGTACACAGCGGAAGGAGGTGCAGCGAAGCAAACCGGAGCCGCTGCGCCAGGATCGATCCCGGAGCGAAGGAACCCCGAGCCCCAGCGAGCGGGCCGAACGTCAGGGCGAAGACCTTTTGGTTACTTTTGGGGCGTTTGCCAAAAGTGACCCGCCGTAAGGGCGGAACCGTAATCAGCGACACCAAAAAAAACGGATATTCACCCCAACCACCCAAAGCATGGTCGGCCCAAAGGCCGCCAAGTCAATGCGCAGTAACCCGCTGCCGCCCAGCAGATCCAACGGGCGAAAGGGCCAAAGCCAACTGCGTCCGATTATGCATATGCGTCAACCGCAACACCTGCGACACATACAGCTTCACCGTGTTCTCGGTAATCCCCAACTCACAGGCAATCTGATAATTGGTCTGCCCCTTGCCCACCAACCGCGCCACGTCCAACTGCCGGGGCGACAACTGACTGAACACCGCCGGCATCTCCACGGACTCAGGCTCACCATCACTCACCACCGGCACGGGCGAGCGCCGCACCTTGTCCAGATCCTGATAAAGGTCATCGATCGACTCGGACAAGAACTGCAACTTCTGATTCAGATGACCCAGATGCAGATTCTTCTGCCGTTCCTGCAAAGCCAGCTCCTGACGCTGCACCCCCTCGAGCAACTCAGCCAGATCAATCGGCTTCTGATAGTAATCGGCAATCCCCGCACGCAACGCCTTGATCACATCCTGCTTGTCAGCGCGCCCGGTGAGCATGATCGCCTCGAACACCCGCTGCTTGCCGGCCAGCCGCTGCAAAGCCTGGATCAACTCGATGCCGTCCATGTCCGGCATGTGCAAATCACTCAGCACCAGACCGATGTCCGGGTCCGCCCGGAACAGCTCGATGGCTTCAAGACTTGAGTCGCACGGCACGCAACGGTAGCCACTGCTCTCGAGAAACTCACAGAGTTCTTCGACGATCAGCGGCTGATCATCGACCACGAGGATTTTTACCGAATTAGGCTTGTTCACGAACCACTCCATTTGCTCGGCCAACGCTGACGATTCCTGCACTTTGGTGGCGTATTCGCCTGAATTGAAAGTAGACCGACTTTCCGACTATGTACATAGGACTAGTGGCACCCCGCGATCAGGTGATCCAGTACAGCGAAAGCACCACCCCTACCCACACGAACGGCGCAAATGGCAGCTTTTTTGACTTGTCCGGGGCCAGATGACGCAGATGCGCTCTAAGCCCTTGACGCATATGAGGCCAGAGTTTTGGCGCGAGCAGCAGCCACAGCACGCTGGCCACGCCCGCGCCGATAAACGCGCCAAGAACGAATATGCCGTTCGTCGCAAGACCCAGGGCTGTCATTAATTTCACATCACCAGCGCCCATGCGGCCGAGGAAATAACCCGGCAACGTCAGCAGCAAGGCGATCAGGCAGGCCCAGCCGCCCTGCCCCGCGTCGGCGCCCAGCCAAGTAGTGCCAGTCGCCAACAACCAGACCAACGCCAGCGCGCCCACGCCTAACGTCAATGCGTTGGAAATGCGCCGCTGTCGGGCATCTTGCGCGGCGCAGATCGCCAGCCAGATCAGAACAAGGGAAATCTGCATCCGCTGAAAGCCGTCCGTTTTGCCTGATTGATTCTATGCTGATACTACGCAGTGACTGTCAGGGTAGACGCACGCATGAAAAACGGCTTTCGCAGGTCGCAAAAAGGTGCGGTGGCGATCGAATTCGCCTTGGTGTTCATCATCTTTTTCGCAGTGTTTTACGGGCTGGTCAGCTACGGCCTGCCCTTCGTGATGATGCAATCGTTCAACCAGGCCACCGCTGAGGCGGTGCGCCGCAGCGTTGCGGTGGACCCGACCACGCCGAACTATTCGACGGTAGTGGTCAACACCGCCAATGCTGCGCTGACCCAACAACTGCAATGGCTGCCCTCGGCCTTGAATCTGGTGGTCGGGACCGACACCAGTGCGGCTTACGACGCGGGGACCGGCACCCTGACCGTCAGCGTCAATTACCCGGTGAGCAAGCTCAATCAGATCATGCCGTTTCTGGTGCTGCCCGGGATCGGCACGGTGCCTAATCTGCCCACGCACCTCATCGCCCGCTCGAGCCTGCAATTTTGACCGCCGGCGATAAGCTTTTCGGGCGCTTGCTCAAGCGCGCCCCCGCCGCAGCCCACGAATTGCCGGACCACCTCGGCGCGCCGCCGATCGGCCTGCATTTTTATCTGGATGGCAACGGCGATGTGTTGCAGATCGCCGGCCCGCTGCGGCATTTGCTCGCCCAGCACAAACCTCAGGGTCAGCCGCTGCCGCTTCGCGCCTATCTGCTGCCGCATAGCCTGCTGAGCGTCGAAGGCCAGCCGCGGGACTGGCACGGGCAATTGCTCGATCTGGATTTCACCGGCCTGAATGATCAGCCGCTGCACCTTCGCGGCTGGGTGCAGCCACTAAACGATGGCTGGCAACTGCAGCTGCTCGACATCGCCGACCTGTTGCTCGAACGTCAGCAAGCGCGCGACCGCGACGCCTGCCAGGCCCTCGCCGCGCAAGTCAGCGATCGCCTGCGCACCTGCAGCCTGACGCGTTTGCCGATGGTGCTCGGCGAACAATTGCAGGCCATCGCCCAGCGCTGGCACATCCCCTGCCTCGCCGTGGCGCTGCTCGATGAACAGGCCCAGGGCTGGCAGATTCATCAACAGTTTCGTGCCCACGACGCCCCGCAACTGTGGGAGGACGGCCAGCCATTGGGCACGCCGCTGGACAGCCTCAACGGCAGCGCGCCGCAACGCCTCGCCGGCCCGCAGGGCCGCTATGAACATTCGCGATTGCAGGCCACGTTCGGCAACGCCAACGGGTTCGCTGTGCCCTACAGCAATGATCAAGGCGTGGTCGCATGGCTGCTTTGCGGGTTTTACACGGTCGACAACGTGGCGCCATGGCTGACCGATCGCGACTGGCTGACCTTGGCCGGTGCGCTGGCCGGACCGCTGCTCAGCCGCTTGCGCGAGCAGCGCCATGTGCAATCGATGGAGCGTCTTGATTCCCTGCAAAACCTGCTCGGCACTGGCTGGTGGGAAATCACTGCCGAAGAGCAGATTGCGCTGGCGCCGACGCTGGCCTCGGCACTGAATCTCAGCGATCGCCTGCTGCCGGTAGAAGACTGGCTGTCGCTGTTTCATCCCGCCGATCGCGACGAATTGCGCAGCCGTTTGCGCGCCCTGCAACTGCAAGGAGAAGCGCTGACCCTGAGCGTGCGTCTGCACCGCGCGGAGGTCGGCGCAGCAGCGACGTGGTATCGGATTCAGGGTCAGGTCAGCGGCACCGGTGAGCATCGGCGTCTGGTCGGATTCATGCTCGACATCAGCGACATCCAGAATCAACAACAGCGCGCCGCTGCCGCCCATGCGCGGCTGGACAATCTGATCGCCAGTTCGCCGGCGGTGATCTACGTGCAGCGCTACGCAGAAGGCGCGCTGATCCCGGCGTTTTTCAGCGCCAGCCTGCAACCCTTGCTGGGCTGGACGCTGGAAGATTGCGACACGACAGCGCTGGTCGAGCGCGTGCACCCCGACGACCGCGAACTGTATTTCCAGCGCAACCGCCAGTTGCTGCGCGAAGGCTCGGTGCGTGCGCGTTATCGCCTGCGCGACAGCCGTGGCGAGTACCACTGGCTGCTCGATGAGGCGAAACTGCTGCGCAATGATCTCGGGCTGCCGGTCGAGGCGGTGGGCCTGTGGCTGGATGTCACCGACGCGACGCTTGCCGCCGAGCAGGTGCGGCAGAGCGAGGAGCGCTACCGGATTCTGGTAGAGGATTCGCCGGCGATGATCTGCCGTTATCGCCCGGACCTGACGCTGATCTTTGGAAACCGACCCTTGGCGACTTATCTGGAATGCACCCCGGAACAACTGCCCGGCGTTGATCTGGGTGGCTGGATGTCCGAAGAACAGCGCGGCGCGTTTGTGCAGCGCCTGAGCCAACTGACCCCGGAACAGCCAGTGAGCACCGCCGAAATCAGCCTGCAATTGCCCGGACGCGAACACGCCTGGTGGGTCTGGTCGGATCGCGGCGTGTTCGATGAGCATGGGCAGTTGATCGAAGTGCAAGCGGTGGGCCGCGACAACACCGAGGTGCGCCGCTCACAACAGCAACTCACGCAAAGCGCGAAAATGGCTACCCTCGGCGAAATGGCCACCGGCCTCGCCCACGAAATCAACCAGCCGCTCAACGTGATGCGCATGGCCATCGTCAACGTGCTCAAGCGCCTCGGCAACGGTGATGTGCAGGTCGATTATCTGACCGACAAACTCAACCGTATCGACGCTCAGGTTCAACGCGCAGCGAAGGTGGTCGACCACATGCGTGTGTTCGGTCGCCGCTCGGAAATCGAACAACAATTGTTCAACCCGGCCCAAGCCATCGAAGGCACCCTGTCACTGCTGGCCGAGGGCATGCGAGGCAAAGGTGTCGATCTGCGCATCAGCGAAACTGCCTTCGAGGCGCAGGTGCGCGGCTACGTCGATCAACTGGAGCAGGTGCTGATCAACCTGATGGTCAACGCCCGTGACGCCCTGCTCGGCAAGCGCGAGCACGACCCGGCATTCAAACCGTGGATTTCAATCTACGCCGAACGTGACGAGGAAAGCGTGCGCTTGTGGGTCGAGGACAATGGCGGCGGCATCGATCCGCGTTTGCTGGAGCGGATCTTCGAGCCGTTCTTCACCACCAAGCCGATTGGCGTCGGCACCGGCCTGGGCCTGTCGGTGAGCTACGGCATCATCGCCAACATGGGCGGCCAGTTGAGCGTGCGCAACTCCACGGAGGGCGCACGGTTCTGCATCGAATTGCCGATCGCCAGCGACGATCAGATCACCAGCGACGATCAGATCACCAGATAGGCCTTGCCGGTCTGCCCGCAGGTCATGTTGGCGCCCACCTCGGTGTTCATCAGATTGATTCCCAGACCCTTGAGCAGATTGTTCAACAGCGGATCAAGCAATGGGCTGATCAACCCGGTGACCACCGGCAACAAGCGGTTGCTGACATCGCTGATCAATGAAGCCACACCCGTGACGATGGCGCCCAGCGGATTGCTGCCCACGGGTTTGTAGACGATCAGGTTGATGCCGGACAGCGTGTTTGCCAGGCTGCCGACGATGTTGCTGGTCGGCGCGGCCGGCAGCAGGCTGGGCGGCAGTTTCAGATTGGCCGGGGTGGCGAAGGGAGTGGTGCTGGAAAACAGCAGATTCTGCGTGGTCTGCGCGACGCTGGTGTCGAGTTTGAGGGCGATGCCGCCCGCGCCGTACTGGACCCGGGAGGCGGCATCGCAACTGCCGATGCCGAGAATCTTGTGGCAGGTAATGATGCCGAGATCGACCAGCGGCAGCGGCGCCACCGTTGGTTCGGCGACTGAAGAGAACGCCGCGACAGGATCGATCTTGCCGAGTTTGAGATCTGCCAGAGAGGTTGTGGTGGCGGCAGTCAGGCTTTTGCTGTCGGTATCGCCGGTCGGGCAGCGGTAATCGGTGACATAGCTTTTCGCCCCGCCGGCATCCAGCGCGATGTCGATTTGCGGTGAGGGCAGCAGCTTCGGATCGAGCTGTTGGCAGCCGGCACCCAACAGGCAGAACACTGAATTGAGCGTGTCCACCAGATTCAGGCTCAACAGTGCATTGAGCGTCGGCGTCAGCGTACCGACCAGGCCCAGCACCGCATTGGTCAGCCCCGTCACCCCCGAGAGCACCGGCAGATTCACCGACAACAACGTGCGCACCTGCGCCGTGCGCACATAAATCCGGTCCGGCCCCAACGGATCGGCCTTGGCCCGCGCAGGGTCGCCAATCGCCGAGAACTGCGGCGGCTCGATCACCTTCACCCGCACCGTGACACCGGCCAGCCCCAGCACGTTGACCGGCAAGGTCGCCGCCACCGCGCTCTTGCTGTTGGCCAGTTGCACCACGCCTTGCACCAGTTGCAGCAATTGCAGATTGGCATCCAGCCCCGCCGCCGTAGTGCCGGTCTGCAGTTGCAGGATCTCGCCGAGTCTGACCGGCGCCGCGTTGATCGCGGCGACCTGCAACTGGCCCAGCGCGGTGACCACGTGCGCGGTCGCGCCGTTGAGCTGCACCACCGTCGCCGCTGCCTGAATCAGTTGCGTCACCGTCGCTTGGGTGTTGAGCAATTGCGTGTAGTTGCCGGCGCCGACGTTGAGGTCGATGGCCAGTTGATCGAGGTATTTGAGCAGGTTGATATCGGTGTGCAGCAAACCGTCCCAGCCCACCGCCGTGAGGTTGACGTTGCCGCCGAGCAGCCCGGAAAACAACGGATTGAGGATGTTCGACTGCGCCGTGTCGATGCTTGCGAGGGTGCTGCGAATATTCAGTTGGGCGACGGTCGGCTGCGGTTTCGCGGCAACTGCCGAAGCATTGAGCGTGGTATTGAGGCTGACCGGCGTGGCGCTGAACAACGCCTGCACACCGCCAGCAAAACTGCTGGTGACCGTACGACTGGCAGCGACTTTGACTGCGCTTGATTGCGTGGCATCGACAGTGAAACTGCGCAAACCGCTGGCAGCGGTGGCCAGCGTGCCGCAAGTGGTGACGAGCGTATTGGCGGCATCCACCACGTAACCATTGCGCAGCGCACTTTGCCCGGCATAACTGGCGGCGCTCAGCCCGGGCAGGCAATTGCCGCCGCGACTGACCGCTTCGAGGGCGGCGGTATCGACCACCCGCTGCAATTTGCGCTGTTCCATGTACAAGCGACCGCTGTCGACCACCAGCAACATCATCACCAGCGCCAGACTCAGGGTGGCGGCTGCCATCAAGCCGATCGCCCCGCGTTGCCGGGCCGGGCCGTTGCCTTGCGATCCTCGCGACATGGCGCACTCCTTTGCCGGCGCAGTGCCGAGCGCTACCTCCGTTAATGAAAAAGAGTGTAGACGCGGTCGGTCGAGAGTGCTGGCGTGGCGCCATTCCTGTCACCACCGCCACGGTGGGAGCGAGCCTGCTCGCGAAAGCGTCGTGCCAGAGGATTCAATGCTGAATGACACACCGCCTTCGCGAGCAGGCTCGCTCCCACAGGGACGGTTCAGAGCGGTTCAACGCGGTGGATAGTTGGCCAGAATCCGTGCGACGGTCTCGCGAATGGCATTGCTGCGGTCAGCCGGATTCGGGCGGTTGCTGAGCATTTGCTCATCGCTGCCGCGCCAGACCAGTTTGCCGTCCTTGCCGTCGAGCAGGTCGATCTGAATGGTCGCGACCTTGTAGGTGATGTTGCGCGTTTCGTTGTACATCGGCGCGCCCCAGTAGCCGTTCCACGGGCCACCCCAACCGCCGCCGTAATTGGTCGTCACTTGCTGCTGCCGGTCCTCGACGATCAGGTAGGTCTGCACGCTCAGATCACCCTTGCCACCGCCAGCGGCCGGGCGCAAACCGCGCTGATCGAGTTGATCGGACACCGCCTGGCGGATGCGCTGTTCGGTCAGGTCACTTTTGATGCGCGGATCATCGGGGCGATATTGCAGGGCCGGGTCTTTCCAGCTCCAGCTGCGATAAGCGGCAAAGTCGCGGCTGGCGTCGAAATCGTGATTGACCTGGTTGGCAGCGCAGGCACTGAGCAGCGCGGCAACAGCCAGTAGAGCGAGACGGCGGAACATGATTTTTCTCCGGGTGAAGACATGAACCTGCTGACACGACGTCAGCTGGGAGGATACGCCGCCATGGCTTTTTCCACAGCCTCGCGGATCGCATCGGCGCGTTCGATCTGATTGCCCTGGGTGCCGGTCTCGGCGCTGGCGCTCCACACTGGCTGACCATTGCCGGCATCGAACAGATCGACCCGCACCACCACGACCTGCTCTTGATAGGTGCGCATGACCGGCACGCTGTTGTACATGCCGTAACCGCGACCATAACGATCATAGCCGCCGTATCCGCCGTAGTAGCCGTAATCATCGCGCACCTGACGCAAACGGGTTTCCAGACGCAGGTCGGCGCTGACCAGCAGGTCGGCCGGGCGGTTGTCGCGCATCGGCCGCAAGCCGCGCTGGTCGAGGGCGTTGCTGACCGCCTCGGCCACCTGCGCCGAGTCAGCCCACGCCGTGCCCGGCGGCAACTGCCCGTCGCGCCAGGCCCAATTGCGGTAGCGCCCGTAATCACGCGGCGGCGCCGGGTAGGCGCTGCGGTCGATGGTGGTGGCGGCTTGCGGCGGTGCCGGCGGCAACGGCCGCGACTGCGCCACGTAGGGGTTGCTGCCTTGGCAAGCGGCCAACCCCAGACTTATCAGCAATAACCCGCATTGAGCTTTCATGTCGCGCTCCGCTCAGATCGGCCGGCAGATCCAGTGCAAGTAACGCCCAAGCCCGGCGAAGCCTGGGTGACGACGGTGCGCGAGTTCCATTTCCAGCAAGTCCGCCAGTTCGGCGCGGGCCTGGAATTCCACCGGCATGTAATCGTGAAATACCCGTACGCCGCTCTGACTTTCGACCTGCCACATACCGGCGAGTTGCGTTGCCAATTCCCGTGGGTCGAGAGGCTGCTGCGGGGTCAGGCTCTGCTTCTCGCCGGCCATGACGTTCTTGCGCATTTTCTTGAAATGGCCCTTGAGCAGATTGCGATAAATCAGCGCATCACGGTTGTAGAACGCCAGCGACAGCCAGCCGCCAGGGTTGGTCAACTGATGCAGCACCGGCAGGATCGCGTGGGGTTCGGCGAGCCATTCCAGCACGGCGTGGCAGATCACCAGATCGTAGGGCTCGGTGAGCTGACCGGGCAGTTCCTGCCACGGCGCCTGTATGAATGTCGCGGTGTGTCCGGCTTCGGCAAAACGCTGGCGCGCACCCTCGAGCATCGGCTCAGCCGGCTCGGTGAAGGTGACGTCATGGCCGCGCTCGGCCAGCCACAGCGACATGTGCCCAAGGCCCCCGCCGATATCCAGCACGCGCAGCGGACGATCCGGCAAAGCCTCGGTCAGATCGGCCTGCAATACCGCGAGGCGAATCGCGCCTTTGGCGCCGCCGTAGATTTTTTCGGCGAAGCGCGTGGCCAACTGGTCGAAATGACGGTCGCTCATCAGCTGAACCGCCGTTCGCTGTCGGCGAGCTTGGCGCGCACCACTTCATTCATGTCCAGACCCAGTTCGCTGCACAGCAGCAACAGATACAGGACGATATCGCCGACTTCCTGCCCGGCGTGGGCGAGCTTGTCCGCCGGCAACTGGCGCGACTGGTCTTCTGTCAGCCACTGGAAGATTTCCACCAGCTCGGCCATTTCCACGCTGGCGGCCATGGCGAGGTTTTTCGGGCTGTGAAATTGCCGCCAGTCATTGCGGTCGCGAATGGCATGCAGGCGTTCGGTCAGTTCAACAAGGTTCATCGGGCTCTCCTGAAGACGCATAGCTTCGGGGGGATGCGGGCTGAAGGCAAGCAGCGCAGATGATCTATTGTGGGAGCGAGCCTGCTCGCGAAAGCGATGGATCATCCAGACCGGATTTGCCTGACACGCCCCCTTCGCGAGCAGGCTCGCTCCCACACATGATCCGGGCAAACCTTCTATCATGCAGGGAACTCGGCCGCCCTCGGCGTGGCCCAAGGCTCAGCTCTTTCATCAGGGATGCACACATGCGTGTAGAAAGCTTTTTCGAATGGCTAGGCCAGGCACTCGGTTCGGTCATCCGCTTTATCGTCGATGGCCTCAGCGGCCTGTTCAATATGCTCAGCAATGCCGGCGGCAACTTTGTCGACGGCCTGGCGCAAACGCTGGGGATGGACACCTCGATCATCAGCATCATCGCCCTGATCGTTGGCCTGATGCTGCTGTGGTCGGCGATCCGGGCGTTGATGAACGCGTCGATCATTGCCGGGATCATCTGGTTGCTGCTGGGGTTGTGGTTGTTGAGCTGGATTATTCACTAGCGCTTCAAAAGCCCCTCACCCCAGCCCTCTCCCAGAGGGAGAGGGAGCTGACCGCGTTGCTTTGAAATTCTCCACCGACCTGGAATATCGAGTCGAACTCACGCTTGAGAGCGACGAAGATCGGCTCCATCTCCCATTCCCGGAGAGAGAGGGAGCTGACCGCGTTGCTTTGAAATTCTCCACCGACCTGCAATATCGAGTCGAACTCACGCTTGAGAGCGACGAAGATCGGCTCACTCTCCCATTCCCGGAGAGAGAGGGAGCTGACCGCGTTGCTTTGAAATTCTCCACCGACCTGCAATATCGAGTCGAACTCACGCTTGAGAGCGACGAAGATCGGCTCCCTCTCCCATTCCCGGAGAGAGGGGGAGCTGACCGCGTTGCTTTGAAATTCTCCACCGACCTGGAATATCGAGTCGAACTCACGCTTGAGAACGACGAAGATCGGCCCCCTCTCCCTCTGGGAGAGGGCTGGGGTGAGGGTGTTTCTGCCGCTACAATCCCCGCTCCCCCAAGGAGCCTGCATGTCCTCACTGATTACCGACTGGCGCGACCGCCCGACTCACCGCAAGGTCTGGGCGCTCGCCGCGCCGATGATTCTTTCCAATATTTCCGTGCCGCTGGTGGCGCTGGTCGACAGCACTGTCATCGGTCACTTGCCCCATGCCCATCAATTGGGCGCGGTGGCGGTCGGCGCCAGTCTGTACACGTTTCTTGCCTGGGCGATGGGTTTTCTGCGCATGGGCACCACCGGATTTGCCGCCCAGGCTGCCGGGCGCAGCGATGGCGCGGCGTTGCGGCAGATTCTCTTGCAGGGCCTGCTGCTGGCAATGGGGCTGGCCGTCGTGCTCGGCACTCTTGGCGTGCCGCTCAGCGGCGTCGCTCTGCACTTCATGCAGCCGTCGGCGGAGCTGGATCAGCTGACCCGGGAGTTTTTCCACACGCGCCTGTTTGGCCTGCCCGCCGCGCTGGCGACGTATGCGCTGGTCGGCTGGTTCCTCGGCACGCAGAACGCCCGAGCGCCGCTGGCGATTCTGCTGAGCACCAACCTGATCAACATCGTGCTCAACCTGTGGTTTGTGATTGGCCTGGACTGGGGCGTGGTCGGCTCGGCGCGGGCTTCGGTAATCGCCGAATGGAGCGGCGCCCTGCTCGGCCTGTGGCTGACGCGCACGGCATTGCGCGCCTATCCGGGGCAGATCATCTGGTCGGCGCTGAGAGTCTGGCAGAGCTGGCGGCCGCTGCTGGCTGTCAACCGTGACATTTTCATCCGCAGCCTCGCCCTGCAATCGGTGTTTTTCCTGATCACCGTGCAGGGCGCACGGCTCGGCGATGCGACCGTAGCGGCCAACGCGCTGCTGCTCAACGGCCTGCTGCTGACGGCCCACGCACTGGATGGCCTGGCCCACGCAGTCGAAGCCTTGTGCGGCCATGCCATTGGCGCGCGGGATCGCCTGGCATTGCGTCGATCGCTGGTGGTGGCCGGCGGCTGGTCGCTGATCGCCAGCCTCGGGTTTGCCGTGCTGTTTCTGCTGGCGGGGCACCTGTTCATCGAGATGCAGACCGATATTCAGAGCGTGCGCGAGACGGCGTTCCTCTACCTGCCCTACCTCGCCGTGCTGCCGCTGATTGCGGTGTGGAGTTACCTGCTCGACGGCCTGTTCATCGGCGCCACCCGTGCGCGGGAAATGCGCAACGGCATGCTGCTGACGGTGCTGCTGTTGCTGCCGTTCGCCTGGTTTTTGCAGACATTGGGCAATCACGGCCTGTGGATATCTTTTCTGCTGTTCATGGTCTTGCGCAGCGTGACCCTTGGCGCGCAAGCCCTGTGGCTGAAACGCCGCGATGGCTGGTTCAGCGGCAAGGCTCACTGACGGACAGTCAGCCCGCGCCCCACTGCCGACGCAGGAAGTCGAGCCGTTCCGGCTGCGTCAATCCGGCCGGCGGCACAACCAGCACGGCGCGCGGATTGAGCAGGCGCAGCCACAGCCAGCCATCCAGCACAGCACGATCGCTGAAACCCAGCGCCAGACCTTGTTGCACATGCACAGCGATCGTCTGGTAATCAACGCTCAGAGACTGGCACCAGCGCCAGATGTGCTGCTCCAGCAGACAGGTTTGCAAGCGCTCGCGCTGGCGCCGGGTCAGGCTTTCTTCGATGCCCAAAGGTTCGACGAGCAGGCCGGGATTGCGCAGCTGTTGCCAGCCCTGACTGCCGATGGCGCGGTCGGCCCAGGTGCCGCCAAACCAGCGCAACTGGCGGATTGGCCCGAGCCAGCGACTCAGTTGCGCGGCGTCGCAGGCGTCGAAGAAATAGCTGGCGGTCTGACGGTTGTAATAGCTGAGCAAGGCCCGGTGATTCAAACCGAACGAGACGGTAAGCATGCGCTGCAAGTGGCTGAGCAGCTGCTGCGCCGGTATCTCGCAGCTCAGCAACAGGCCACGCCAGGTGTCCGGATCGCGCAGGCACAAGGCGGTCAATGCCGGACTCTCGCGCAAGTCGACGAGGACCGGACCGTGCTCACTGACCGGCTGAAATTCGGTGCCGTCAAACAATCGGTGACGCTGCACATCGGCAAAGCCCTGGCGCAAGGTCAGCAGGGCGCGTGCCGCGTCCGGGGTATCGAGCAACAGCCATTGCGCCATGGGCTCAAGCGCCGCGCCGCTCATCGTGCGCTGCTCTGATCGAGCGCGGTGAGCAGCCGGCAACTGCACACGGACTCGGCGCAGTGGTTGAAGCTGCCACCGCCCGGCATCAGGCACAGCAGCAGCAACGGCTCGCCAGACTGCAACAGTTGCTGCAACCCATCGCTCACCAGCAGTTCTGGGAGCGATACCGGATCATCGTCCTCGACCGCAGCCTCTGGCAACACTGAGGGCTGGAGCACGCCACTGACCACCGGCTGATCGGGATCGCCCTCAAGAAAACTCACCACCACTTCCACACCATCAGCGAGTGCCGCCGAGGGCAGCTCGTTCAAGTCAGGCGCGAGGGGCAGCCAGCAATGACTTGGCGAAGCCCCTTCGCCCTGATAGAGCCAGTCGAATTGCACCGCCACCGGCCGCGAGCAATCCGGCTGCGGCTCATCGACGGTGACCACCCAGGCTCGCTGCAGGCTGTGCATGCGCTGCTTGGACTGCGCAGCGGCGGGCGCACAGACGGGTACCCGCGCGGCCGCGAACAGGCGATTGCAATAGGGCGGTTCGAGAGACTGATCGGCACGGTGCTCGATGCGGGTCAGCAACCATGGGCGGTTGCATTCGATGAAAGGATGGTCGTCCAGGGGCAACCACTGACCGCTGCGCAAGGCGGGCAGATCGCTGTGGCCTTCGGCACTGGGGCCTCGCTGGCTGGCCTGCGAGTCTTCGTGCAGTTGCCATTGGCGGACGGCTGGAGCGACGCCACGCTGGTCATGCTCGCCCTGATAGGGCGCGACGTCTGCATGGGGCATTCGCGTCGGATCGTCGCCGAACACCAGGCAGTGCCTGTCGCGGTGATGCTCGAAGTAATAGTGAATGCGCGCCTCTGCGCACAGGCGCTGGAGCAGTTGCAGATCGGATTCGCGGTATTGCGTGCAGAAGGTGCGGGTCGGGTAGTCGCTATGCAGGTCGAAACGTCGTTGCAAGCCGACGATGCCATGCTCGCGCAGAACCTGTTCGATGATCTGCGGCACGCAGCGGCCACTGAAAATGCGCTGGCTCAAACGCAGGTCGAGGCAGTCGAGCCTCGGCCCGAGACGCACTCGACACAAACGCAAGCCATGGCCATGCTCGTGCTGGACAAGGCTGTGCAACTGCCCGTGCACACCCTGGCCGGGCGCGCCGAAGCACAGGAACGCAGAACGATGCAGCAGGCTGGCAAGATCCAGATGCGGATCGTCGATCACCACATCGATCTCGAAGGCAAAGGGTTCGCTGAGCGCTTCCCTTCCGGTAAAGGCGAGAACTTCGAAGGGGTCGGACAGGCCCGCTACATCGAGACGAAACGACGGCTCGTTGACTGGATCGAACATGGGCGGATCTCTACAGGAGGGGCGGCCGGGGATTCTCGCCGAGAGGCATGGCCGAGTAGAGAGGCGAAGTACAACTTAGGAAATGACCTACGCGAAAAGCAGACCAGATGAGTTTGCTGACCGTGATCGCACAGGTTTTCGTGAAAAAATCAGGAGATGTCCCACCGGGTTGTCCGAATTTTCCACAGCTTGCGGAAAAAAATCGGACAACCCGGGCGGAACGCTATCGGGTCTCAGGAAGACAGATAGGAGGAGCGGGTCAGGCCCAGTCGCAAGGCATCGAGGAACTGCGTGCGCTCGCTGGCACTGATGCGGGCACTGGCGCACTTGTCGCGGTAGTGCGTCATCAGTTCTTCCGGCGACAAGTGCACGTAACGCAGCATGTCTT
The DNA here is from genome assembly GCF_030687105.1 of Pseudomonas sp. FP1762. Taxonomy (NCBI): domain Bacteria; kingdom Pseudomonadati; phylum Pseudomonadota; class Gammaproteobacteria; order Pseudomonadales; family Pseudomonadaceae; genus Pseudomonas; species Pseudomonas sp. FP1762. Next base: position 730,702 of record NZ_CP117458.1, on the reverse strand, counting down.
CGATGGTGTCGTGGGTCTCGATACCGGCGTGGTACACGCTGCCATCGGCGTTCTGGTAGATGTTCACCGAGTCGGTGTCACCGAACAGGTTATGCATGTCGCCAAGGATTTCCTGATAGGCGCCGACCAGGAACACGCCCAGCAGGTAATCTTCGCCTTCATTCAACGCGTGCACCGGCAGGCTGGTTTCGATGCTCTGCTCGTCGACGTACTGGTTGATCTTGCCATCGGAGTCGCAGGTCAGATCCTGCAGCACCGCGCGGCGCAGCGGCTCTTCGTCGAGGCGATGCAGCGGGATGATCGGCAACACCTGATCGATCGCCCAGGTGTCCGGCAGGCTCTGGAATACCGAGAAGTTGCAGATGTACTTGTCGGCCAGCTTGTCGTTGAGTTCGTCGAGCACCTGGCGGTGCGAACGCTGACGCGCTTTCAGCGAGTTGTGCAAGCGACGGCACACGGCGAAGTAGCACTGCTCGGCGAGGGCTTTTTCCGCCAGGGTCAGCTTGCCGTCGGCGTACTGCGCGGCCACGTCGCTCATGTAGTGGGTGGCGCGCCAGTAGGTTTCGGTGACCATTTCGATGTCGGTCGGGCCGAGCAGATCGACCAGCCACTGCACGGTTTCCGGCAGGCTTTCCTTGTTTTCGATCAGCGGGATTTCGTCGTTGTGTTTCTCGACGTCGGTGACCTGCACAACCAGCATTGCGTGGTGCGCAGTCAGCGAACGGCCACTCTCGGAGAAGATGTGCGGATGCGGCAGACTCTGCGCGTCGCAGAATTCCTTGAGCATGCCGACCACGACACCGGCGTAATCGTCCATGTCGTAGTTGATCGAACTGGCGTTGCGCGAATGCGTGCCGTCGTAGTCGACACCGAGGCCGCCGCCGACGTCGATGTGATCGACCGGCAGACCGAGGTTGCGCAATTCGCCGTAATAACGGATCGCTTCCTTGAAGCCGTGCTGATAGTCAGCGAGGTTGGCGATCTGCGACCCCATGTGGAAGTGCAGCAGGCGGATGCCCTGATCCAGACCGGCGCCACGGAAGCGCTCGACCACCGACAGCAGTTGCGCCGCCGACAGACCGAATTTGGATTTTTCGCCACCGGTGTCCGCCCATTTCGACGAGGCCAGCGACGACAGGCGCACGCGCAGACCCACCTGCGGCTTGACCTTCAGCGAGGCGGCTTCTTCGATCACCAGGCCGACTTCGGACTCTTTCTCGATGACGATGAACACGTTATGGCCGAGCTTCTGGCCCATCAGCGCCAGACGGATGAACTCGCGGTCCTTGTAACCGTTGCAGACGATGGTGCCGCCCTTCGGCGCCAGCGCCAGCACCGCCAGCAGCTCAGGCTTGGAGCCGGCTTCCAGACCGATGGAAACGTTCTGGGTGGCGATGATGTTCTCGATCACCGCTTCCTGCTGGTTGACCTTGATCGGGTACAGCGCGGTGTATTTGCTCTGGTATTCCAGGCGCTCGATGTTCGAATCGAAAGCACCGGTCAACTGACGGACACGGTCTTGCAGGATGTCGGGGAACCGCACCAGCAGCGGCAAGGACAAACCGCTCTTGCGCAGTTGGTCGACTTGCTCGAACAGATCGATAGGCGAGCTGCTCGGGCCGTTCGGACGTACTTCGACGCGACCGGCTTCATTGATCGCGAAATACCCGGCCCCCCAATGGCGAATCCCGTAAACGCTGCGGCTGTCCGCAACTGTCCATTGGCTGCCATCGTCTTTACGTGTGCGTCGTACGGACATCGAAGTCCCCTATAAAGAAGTCAGAGTGCGTCGCCTGAAGTGCAGGCCGGCGCAGTCTAAAGAATGAAAATGACGGTTCGTCAGTGCGGCGGTAGACCGCACTGACTGCGTGGAGTTTAGAAACCGGTCATGAACAGGCTCTGTGAAAACCATGGCGACGACGCCGGATCCGAGAACACTCGAAGCCGGATCAAGCCGCCGGAGGGTTTCACAGAGGCTGCTAGCCGCCGGACTTCTTCGCTTTGAAACCGTGCTTGATCAGCTCTGCCAAGAGTAGCTCGACGTGATCGCCCTGGATTTCGATGATGCCGTCCTTCAACGCCCCGCCGGTGCCACAACGTTTCTTCAACGTCGTCGCCAGCTCCTTGAGCGCGTCTTCGGCCAGGGGCACGCCGGTGATGGTGGTCACCGTCTTGCCGCCACGCCCTTTGCTTTCGCGACGCACGCGGGCAATGCCGTCACCGGCCGGGATCACGGTTTGTTTGCAGATACAGGCGTCCACCGGCTTGCTGCATTCCGGGCAATGACGACCTGCGTCGGTGGAAAATACCAGGCCGCCCAGGGCGGCGAAGGATGCGGCTTTCTTGGCCACCGGCAATCCTCTCGGGAGGACAAAGACTGATCGCAACCTTGGGCAAGGTCAGCGACCGCGAAGCCCCACTCAGGCAGGGGCAGCGCTACTGCATCGGAAAACTTTGAACGCTGGACTGAATCTGTAGGAGCTGACTCGTGCAACGAGGCTGCGATCTTTTGATCCTGATCTTTGGAAGCAAGATCAGAAGATCGCAGCCTTCGGCAGCTCCTACGGCAAATCTGCAGGCCAACCTCAAGCTATCCGGTGCAGCTTGAAAAGGTCGCGCAGTGTAACGGCAAAAATCGCGATTGCTAAGTGCCAATCGGCGCCAATTCATGTGTTCTTTGCGACGTTGCTTTGCTGCGCCTTGAGATAGCGCCTTAACGCGGCCAGAGAGTCCGGGCAATAAGGCTTTTCGCTGATTTCGCGCATGACCTGTTCGACAGGGATGAATCGCGCTTCGAGGACTTCTTCCGGCTGCAGTTTCAGCGGCCCGTCCCATACAGCGGAAAATGCCGAACACCACAGACGATTGCCGGTGTCTTCGAAATAGAAGTGATCGTGAGCGGTGAGTTCGACGCCGCTGACGCCCAGCTCTTCTTCCAGCTCGCGCGCCGCCGACTCGGCATAACTTTCGTCGGCCTGGACCATGCCGCCTGCGGCAACATCCCAGTAACCAGGATAAATCGCCTTGCTCAACGTACGGCGGTGCACGCACAGCTCACCGGCGGAGTTGAACAGCATGATGTAAGTGCCACGGCCAATCAGCCCGCGCTCACGCAAATCGGAGCGCACCAGAGCGCCGAGCAGGTTGTCCTGTTCGTCGACCCAGGCGATCTGTTCAGCGTCCGAGGCGGCGCGATGGGCCGCCTCTCTTGTAGTCTGGCTCACGTATCAGCCCTGATTGAGCAGTTGACGCAAATCGATCACCGCAGCGTTGGCCCGGGAAATATAGTTGGCCATGACCAGCGAGTGGTTGGCCAACACGCCGAAACCGCTGCCGTTGAGAATCATCGGGCTCCACACCGGCTCTTGCGAAGCCTCCAGCTCACGGATGATCTGGCGCACGCTGACGGTGGCGTTCTTCTTCGCCAGCACATCGGCGAAGTCGACTTCGATGGCGCGCAGCAGATGCGACAGCGCCCAGGCCTGGCCGCGTGCTTCGTAGAACACGTTGTCGATCTGCATCCACGGGGTTTCCACGACCTCTTCGTCAACCTGCGGCACTTCGCCGACTGCCGGAACTTCGGTCTTCAGCGCAGTGTTGAGCTTGACCCGGCCGACACTGGCCGACAGGCGTTGCGACAGCGAACCGAGACGGGTACCGACATCGCCCAGCCAGTTGTTGAGGTTGTCGGCGCGCGCGTAGAACAGCGCGTTTTTCTGGTTCGGATCAGACAAGCGCGACTGATAGCGGCTCAGGGAGTTGATGCCTTCCTGGTATTCCGACTCGCTGGACGGCAGCACCCAGCTCTTGTTGTCGAAGTTGAAACGCGGTTCGGCCTTGGCCAGATCGGCGTCTTCGGCGGACTGCGATTGCGAACGGGCAAAATCCTTGCGCAGGGCGCGGGTCAGGTCACGCACCTGCACCAGCACGCCGTATTCCCAGCTCGGCGTGTTGTCCATCCACAGGCCCGGCGGGAAACGGTCATTGGAAATGTAACCGCCCGGCTTGTTGAGCAAGGTGCCGGCAACGGTCTTCAGGGTTTCGACCGTGGTGTAGCCGACCACCATTTGCTTGCCTTCTTTCTCGGCAGCGACCTGGGCGTTCTGCGCCACCGGAAACAGTTCCGGCTCCTGGCTCCAGTACCAGCCCAGCGCGATGGTGACCAGCAAATACAGACCGATCACTGTGGCCAGCGCCCGGCTGAACAGCAGCCCGCCGACATAGCTGCGGGTGGCCGACTTGGGCTCGGCGGCACGTTCAGGCGCGCTGCCCGCGCGGTTTTTCCAGTCCAGCATGGCGATATCCTTTCAATCACTTGGGTTCAACGGTTCGACCACAACCATACAACAACGTGCCAAGGCCTAGCACCCGCTATCGCGGTACTGGCGCAAAACAAGCGAAGGGTGTCGCGAACGAAAGGATAGACGCAGATTTCAGACGTTGAAGATGCGCAGCGAAAGCTGCCGCACTTGGTCGTCGGTAAACAGATGTGCAATGCCTTGGGCATCAGTTCGGCGCTGACTGGGTATTCCATCGATCATGGCGATGTAGGCCTGCGCGGGCAACGGCTGACCGGTCACGCTGTCGACCAGACGAAAGATTCGTGCGGTGCGCGTGGGCTGCTCGGGCGGGTTGTTCATCAGATCGAGCACGGCCTGGTGGAACACCGCTTCGGCGCCCTGCCAGTAGCCATAGTCGGCCTCGGCTTTGATCAGGCACCATTCACCCTGTTTGATCTGCGCCAGGACTTCGCTGTCCAGATTGATCATCAAACCGGCCCGCAGTTGATCCAGACCTTCGAGCGGTTGGCGCATGCTCAACAGACTGCTGACGTGCGCCAGCGCCTCCTCCACGCAGCAGACATGCTGGCGCTCGTGGTCGGTCAGGCTCAGTTCACGGACCAGCCTCATCGAAGTCCCTCGCCTTGCCACTCGTCCGAACCCATCGTCCGGCTGATTTCGTGGCGCCAGTAGATGCGCCGGTAGCTGAAGTGGATTTTCTCCAGTTGCGTAAGGTGCGACGTGCCGCTGTCGAGACAGTGCGGCATCAATAGTTCGCTGCCGACGACCAACGCACCCTCCAGTTCCACCGTGTAGAAGTGCTCCTGCACGCCGCTGGCCGAAGTGCGATAGAACTCCACGCGGCATTCGCTCAGCAACTCGCCGCTGGACAGCGCCATATTCAGCAAGGGCGAAGCCTTGTCGAGGGTTTTGGTGATGATCAATGGCCTGTGCATCCGCCGCCCGGCGCCCTGATCCTTGGGGATGTACATGCCATGGCTGAGGGCCTGCACCATGATCTTGTCTTCGCGCCCGCTCTGGTAGGTATTGCCCACCGAGGCTTCAGTGAAAGCGCCGGCGGTGATCAGGCCCTGGCGGCTGCCGTGGATGGTCATGAAGGCTGGGATGGGCATGAGATGGCTCCTTTTTCGGGTAGAGGTGGGAGGAAGTGATGGGATTCGATGCGGCGATCTTCGATTTCGTCGAAAGGAATCCAGGGTTTCGCCACGGCGAGAGTGATGAGGTAGCGCTCCTGATCGAGATGTCTGGAATCTCTGAAGCGTCCTAGAATCAGCATTGCCTGGTATTTGTCGCCGGCCTGCCAAAATGACCGCCCAGAAAGCACTCCTTGTCTGACGTATGCGCGCCATTCGGGGGTGTCCGTAATTGTCGGGTCGCCCTGCGTACCCATCGGTTTCCAGCCTTTTGCGCACCATTGGCTCTGCAGATCGGTAACAACCTTCATGGCGTCCTCAATCAGCAGAGGTTCGATTTGCGGAGACATGCGGATGCTCACGGTCAGATTGTTGACGAACGTCACGGTGAAAAACCGAGCCAGCGGTGTCTCGAACCCGTACTGCGGATCAACGAAGCGCAGACGTGCATCCGTCTTCGGAATGCCACCGGAAACAGTCTTGCTGCCGCGATCCCACACACTGAACGGAGCGGTTGAATGTGCCTCCATGTACTCGTAGGTTTCGCCGATCCTCAAGGTAATGACTGGATCATTCCATAGCGGCTGCATCAATTGCCGCAAGGCGGCCAGTGCAGCAGCGGAACAAACAACCATCCACACCCACCGACGTAGGCCGATTTGCCCAAGGCGCAAGCTCATCAGCCCTCCTCACGCACCGCAATCTCGCGAATTGACTGCGCCAACAATTCTCTGTTGCTGTCGTTGAGCAACAGATCAAAACGACTTGCCGCCCGCAGCACAAACTTCATTCGCTGGTCGATATCGGACAAATCCGCCAGCGGGCTGCTATCAAAATCAATGGTCCGGCCATCATCGACACGTTGGCATTGGCTGGTCAGCGTCAGCTCGATGGCCTGAGCGACGCCGGAAGGGAAGTTGGTGACATAAGAAAAATGATTGCCGCGCAAAAGCGCAACCAGGTGGCTGTTTTCGTAAATGGTCGGCTGGAGAATATTTTGCTGCTCGTGCCACGCCAAATGCTTCACGCTTTCGGCGATTTTCCCAGCCTCTATTGCTTCAAAGGCCACCTCTATCTCGGGGTATGCATCCCCGAACCTGAGGGTGTCTTGCCCGACCGGCCAAAGCACCGGCCACTTCGCATGCCCTTGAATCTTCTCCCGGTCGCGAAGACATTTCTTCAACTCCGCCAATCCCCGCACCGCATAAAACTGATGCAACGGATAAACATCCAGAAACAGCGTGGTATTGCCCATCGCCATCATTTTGTAGACATGCCGGAACTGTTGCTCGGCCACCGACAGCTCTTCACCTGGCACCCGGGCATCCATGACAGACAGCGGATTACGCGCCTGAGCCTGTTGATATTCACGCAGGTCTTCGGCCTGTCCCGGCATTTTTTCCGGCGTGAGCAATCCGGATTCGCGTCGGCTGTCTCGCAGCCGCTGCCGCGCTTCGTATTCCTCGCGGATGCGTTCGATACTCTGTGCCGCATGCAGCAAGCCACAGCCGACCTGCTTGGAGGCAAACGCCGCCAGGCCCGCCCATTGAAAACGTGAGTCGTGCAACCACAACCGGGCATAAGCCGCGTTGATCGCCCGGTTGCGCGCGACCGGATCGGCAATCAGCACGCCGTTCGGGGCGACAATTGCCTCGGCGGCGCGCTGATAGCGCCGCCAGAGGCATTGGCAGGTCAGCACTGGCACCTCTGTCACCTGCACCCGCTCGCCGTACAACAGCTCTTCGTCGCAAGCGCAGTCGTCGATGGGCCTGATGTTGTGATTGAGGCGCTGGGCATCACTGGCGAGTTCGGTGAAACATTGGCTCATGATGGAAGGGCGGCAGCTAGGGGAATCCCTGAACCGTACCAGCCAATCTGGCCGGTGAAAGCGCGTAGAAGAAAAATCAGAAAGCGCTGTCAGACGCCGCCTATCAAGACCGGTGAAATGTCGACAGCGCTGGCCGGATTGCTCGCAAAATCCCAGCATGCGGGCACTTGGTCGAAATCAGAGGTAAAAACAAAACCACCCGGTCAGAAACTGAATCGTGTCGTCCAGCAGATTATTGACGTACGACACTCGTCTAAGGGAAAAGAGGTGCTAGCATAGAGCCACCAGTCGATCTCAGCATGCACCCTAACTAGTAGTCAGGATATGACCGAGCCAGAAGACCCCAGCCGTGAGCGTCTCAAGCACCACTTTGCCCAGCGGGTAATTCATCAGGCACGTCAGATTCTTGAGATATGGCAGCGCCTGCAACGCAGTGAGTGGTCCACCGTCGATCTTGCCGAACTGAGCGAGGCGAATCTGCGTCTGCTGCGTTTTGCCGAGCGCTTTGAACAGCCGGAACACACTCAGTTGGCGCATCACATCAGCCAGTCGCTGCAAGCGGTGGATGCCAACCGTGGGCGCCTCAGCAGCGGCCTGATCACTGATCTGAATCGGTTGATGCAGCGCCTGTCGCGTACCGGCCTGCGCCATGGTGATCAGCTCGACCAGACGTTCCTGCCGCCGCTGCGCAAGCCGATCTACGTAATGTTGCAGGATCACGACCGCGCCGAACGCCTGGCCAAGCAGCTCGAATTCTTTGGCCTCAGCGCGCAGGCACTGGACAGTGTCGCGGCGTTTCGCTCGTCGATGGTTGAGCGCTTGCCCGCGGCGATTGTCATGGACGTGGATTTCAGTGGCCCCGGCATCGGCCTGAAACTCGCCGCCGAAGCTCAGGTCGGCCTCGAAGAACCGCTGCCGCTGCTGTTCTTCAGCCTGCACGAAACCGACACCCCGACCCGCCTCGCCGCCGTGCGCGCCGGTGGCCAGGAATTCCTCACCGGCACCCTTGAAGCATCGAGCCTGCTGGAAAAAATCGAAGTGCTGACCTGCGTCGCCCAGTACGAGCCCTATAAGGTGCTGATCATCGACGACTCGCGCGCCCAGGCCTTGCACACCGAGCGCCTGCTCAACAGCGCCGGGATTGTCACCCGCACCTTGATCGAACCGATTCAGGCGATGGCCGAACTGGCGGATTTCCAGCCGGACCTGATCATCCTCGACATGTACATGCCGGCCTGCACCGGCACCGAGCTGGCCAAAGTCATCCGTCACAACGACCGCTACGTCAGCGTGCCGATCATTTACCTGTCGGCCGAGGACGATCTGGACAAGCAGCTCGACGCCATGAGCGAGGGCGGCGATGACTTCCTGACCAAGCCGATCAAACCGCGACACCTGATCACCACCGTGCGCAACCGCGCCGCGCGGGCACGTAACCTGAAAGCGCGGATGGTCCGCGACAGCCTCACCGGCCTGTACAACCACACGCACATCCTGCAATTGCTCGAAGACTGCTCGTTCCGCGCCCGCCGCGAGAACAAGCCGCTGAGCTTTGCCATGCTCGATATCGATCACTTCAAACGGGTCAACGACAGCCACGGCCACCCCATGGGCGACCGGGTGATCAAGAGCCTGGCGCTGTTTCTCAAACAGCGTTTGCGCAAGACCGACTTCATCGGCCGTTACGGCGGCGAAGAGTTCGCCATCGTCATGCCCGACACCGATATCGACGCGGCGCATAAAGTCCTCGACGAGATTCGCCAGCGCTTCGCCGAGATTCATTACCCGGCGCAGCCGCAGGATCTGTGGTGCACCTTCAGTGCCGGCGTGGTGGAAATGTGCGATGACTCCGACAGCCTGATGATGGCCAGCCAGGCCGACGAAGCGCTGTACCGTGCCAAAGGTGCCGGACGCAATCGGGTGCAGACCGCGCGGCAGTCAAAGCAAAGTGCCACTTTTTCATCGGAATCCACTGATTCGGTCATAACCTTGTAATAGAACCGCAATAAATTCAGGCGCTTACCATTCCTGCCGTTGGTAGCCGTCATGCGCCTGAAGTTGCTCACCAATCTCAACACTCTGCTGCTGGTCGCCGTCTGCGTGGCCCTTGGCGCCACGCTGTGGTGGTCGCAAAAAGCCCTCGAACGCCCCTATCTGTTGATGGAGCGTTACCTGGGGCTGTCGCAACAATTTCAGAATGAAGTGGCGCGCAACGTCGAGGATTATCTGGCCAGCGGTGACGCGCTGCGCCTGAGCAGTGCCGCCCAGGCTATCGACAGCGTGCAAAAGCAACTGGGTGACCTGCCCCCGGCGCTGGCCGACACGGTACGGCCAAGCCTGTCGAGCCTCGATGAATTCAGCAAAACCGACCTGCTCGCCGCCGGCAAACTGGCTGGCGATCCGCAGGCGCTGCTGTTGCAGGCCGAACGCGAACTCAGCGCCAGCCTCGACCAGCTCAATACCTACGCCAATGGCAACGCCGCCTACCTCGCGCCACTGCTTGCCGCGTCGCAGCATCTGGGCAGACTGTCGCTGGCGCGGGACAAACTGGTGAGCAGCGGGCGCAGTGAACTGGCTGCCGATGTCGAGCGCGAAGTGAGCAACATGCGCGCTCAGGCCGAGGCCATCGATGCCCTGCCCTTGCTCGGTGTGGTCGCCAGCAACGAATCGAGCAGTGACGATTTCGCCGCGCTGATGGGCATCGAAACCACTGATAAAGCCGCCGCCGAAGATGCCGGTGTCGGCCTAAAACGCGAACTCAACAGCTTGCTCGGCCGCTATCCGGCGGAACTGACGCGCACCCGCGAGCAGATCCAGAAACGCGCCGAGCTCAGCGCCGCGACTCACGAAAAAATCGCCAGCGTGCAACACGCCATCGCCGGCCTCGAACCGGTGGTACGCGCGCAACATGGGCAGATCCAGGGCGAAGTGCGGCTGATGCAAGGCGTGATGATCGGCCTGATTCTGCTGATCGCCCTCCTCATCGATACCTTGCAGCGGCGCCTGGCCCGCACCCTGACCAACCTCGCCCCAGCGCTGTCGACCTGGGCCGAAGGCGATTTCAGTCGCGACATCCAACTGGGCAAGACCAATCGCGAATTGCATGACATCGAAGCGTCGCTCAACCGCTTGCGCGCCTATCTGGTGGATCTGGTCGGCACCATTCGCGGCAACGCCGAGCAGGTCGCGGGCAGCAGCCGCACCCTCGCCGAACTGAGCAATGACCTGCACAGCGGCGCCGAACATCAGGCCGGCGATACCGCGCTGATTCGCGATTCGCTGGGGGAACTTGAGGCGACCATTCAGCAAGTGGCCGGCGATGCCCGTCAGGCTGCCGACGCCAGTCGTCATGCCGGTCTCGCCGTCGAGCATGGGCAGGCTGTAATCGGCCAGAGCCTGACCGGACTGCATGCGCTGGTCGGTGAGGTTCAAGGCAATGCGCAGATGATCGAACATCTGGCAGAAGAATCAGCAACCATCGGCGGCGTGCTGACAGTGATTCGTTCGATTGCTGACCAGACCAATCTGCTCGCCCTGAACGCCGCGATCGAGGCGGCCCGCGCTGGAGAGATGGGCCGTGGTTTTGCCGTGGTCGCCGAGGAAGTGCGCTCGCTGGCACAACGCACCGCCGGGGCCACGGCGGAAATCCAGACACTGATCGCCGGCCTGCAGACCGCCGCGCGACAATCGGTCGAAGGCATGCGCGCGCAGGTCGAACACGCCGAAGCCACGGCCAGTCAGGCGCAAGCGGCGGACGGTGCACTGGACAAAATCGTTGGCGCGATCCAGACCATCGCCGACACCGCCGTGCGCATCGCCGATGTCACCGCGCAGCAAAGTGGCGCGGTCAGCGAGATCCGCGATCACAGCGAGCGCATTCATCAATTGGGTGGGGATAACCTGCTGCGCATCGGCCAAGGCCGCGAACAGGGCGAGAACCTGTTGGTTCTCGGCGGCCAATTGCATACGGCCGTTCAGGCCTTCCGCGTCTGACATACCACCTTCGCGAGCAGGCTCGCTCCCACATTGGAATGCATACCCCTGTGGGAGCGAGCCTGCTCGCGAAGGCGCCAGCCCAGTCACTACAAATGACCGGATCCTGATCCTCGGTCACAAATTTCGCGCAAACATCGCCCATCGTGCCGCCTATTGCATGGAACTGGACAGTCACAAAGGCTTTGCGGCATAGTCGCCGGGTTCTGACGACTGCTCATTGATAACAAGGACAACGCAGATGGCGACGCTACTGGTGCTGCACGGCCCCAACCTGAACCTGCTCGGCACCCGGGAACCGGGGACCTACGGGTCGACGACCCTGGCGCAGATCAATCAGGATCTGGAGCGGCGCGCCCGTGAAGCCGGCCATCATCTGCTGCACCTGCAAAGCAACGCCGAGTACGAATTGATCGATCGCATCCACGCTGCACGCGGTGAAGGCGTGGACTTCATTCTGATCAATCCGGCGGCTTTTACGCACACAAGTGTCGCATTACGTGACGCGCTGCTGGGAGTGAGCATCCCATTCATCGAAGTGCATTTGTCCAACGTGCACAAGCGCGAACCTTTCCGCCATCACTCCTACTTCTCCGATGTAGCGGTAGGAGTGATCTGCGGCCTTGGCGCCAGCGGTTACCGACTGGCCCTGGAGGCCGCACTAGAGCAGCTTGAACACCAAGCTATACGCCCCTGACCGACCCTTGGGAGTTGATGATTCATGGATATCCGTAAAGTTAAGAAACTGATCGAATTGCTGGAAGAGTCCGGCATCGACGAGCTCGAGATCAAGGAAGGCGAAGAGTCCGTACGCATCAGCCGCCACAGCAAGACCCCGGCGCAGCAGTACTACGCGCCAGCCCCGATGCAGGCTCCGGCCGCTGCCCCTGCTGCCGCGCCAGTCGCTGCCGCTGCTCCGGCCGCCGCTGCTGCACCCGCGCTGAACGGCACCGTGGCCCGTTCGCCGATGGTCGGCACCTTCTACCGTAAATCTTCGCCAACCTCGCCTGCCTTCGTTGAAGTCGGCCAGACCGTGAAGAAAGGCGACACCCTGTGCATCGTCGAAGCCATGAAGATGATGAACCACATCGAAGCTGAAACCAGCGGTGTGATCGAATCCATCCTCGTCGAAGACGGCCAGCCGGTTGAGTACGACCAACCGCTGTTCACCATCGTTTGAACCGCGGAGAGCCTTTGATGACTGCGAAGTTGGAAAAAGTTCTGATCGCTAACCGCGGTGAGATCGCCCTGCGGATTCTGCGTGCCTGCAAAGAGATGGGCATCAAGACCGTCGCCGTTTACTCCAAGGCCGACAAAGAGCTGATGCACCTGGGTCTGGCAGACGAATCCGTCTGCATCGGCCCGGCGTCCGCCGCTCAGTCTTACCTGCACATTCCGGCCATCATCGCTGCCGCTGAAGTGACCGGCGCTACCGCCATTCACCCAGGCTACGGTTTCCTCGCGGAAAACGCCGATTTTGCCGAGCAGGTCGAGAACTCCGGCTTCGCCTTCATCGGCCCGAAAGCCGACACCATCCGCCTGATGGGCGACAAGGTATCGGCCAAGCACGCGATGATCGAAGCCGGCGTACCGACCGTTCCTGGCTCTGACGGCCCGCTGCCGGAAGACGAAGAAACGGCGCTGCGCATCGGTCGTGAAGTCGGCTACCCGGTGATCATCAAGGCCGCCGGTGGCGGTGGTGGTCGCGGCATGCGCGTGGTGCACAAGGAAGAAGACCTGATCGCCTCGGCAAAACTGACCCGCTCCGAAGCAGGCGCGGCGTTCGGCAACCCGATGGTCTATCTGGAAAAATTCCTCACCAACCCGCGCCACGTCGAAGTGCAGGTTCTGTCCGACGGCCAGGGCCACGCCATCCACCTGGGCGACCGCGACTGCTCGCTGCAGCGTCGTCACCAGAAGGTTCTCGAAGAAGCACCGGCACCGGGCATCGACGAGAAGGCGCGCCAGGAAGTACTGGCTCGCTGCGTCAAGGCATGCATCGACATCGGCTACCGTGGCGCCGGTACTTTCGAGTTCCTCTACGAGAACGGTCGTTTCTACTTCATCGAAATGAACACCCGTGTTCAGGTGGAGCACCCGGTTTCGGAGATGGTCACCGGTATCGACATCGTCAAGGAGATGCTCAGCATCGCCGCTGGCAACAAGCTGTCGTTCACTCAGGATGACGTGGTCATCCGCGGTCACTCGCTGGAGTGCCGGATCAACGCTGAAGATCCGAAGACCTTCATGCCGAGCCCGGGCACGGTCAAGCATTTCCACGCCCCAGGCGGCAACGGCGTTCGCGTCGACTCGCACCTGTACAGCGGTTATGCCGTGCCACCGAACTACGACTCGCTGATCGGCAAGCTGATCACTTACGGCGCAACCCGCGACGAAGCCATGGCACGCATGCGCAATGCCCTGGACGAAATCGTGGTCGACGGGATCAAGACCAACATCCCGCTGCACCGTGATCTGGTTCGTGACGAAGGCTTCTGCAAGGGCGGTGTGAACATTCACTACCTCGAGCACAAGCTGGCCAAACAGTCGTAAGGCTGAAGCGGCATGAAAAACCCGATCCCTGCGGATCGGGTTTTTTTATGCCTGCAACAAGCAGATCAGACCATTACCGTGGAGAACGCCTGCTGCTCGACCATTGTGGCAGATGCCCCCAGGCCAGCCTCATCGACCACCGCTCCTGCTGCGTTTTCATGTAACGGTCTGCGGGTGAACCGCCTCGTAAAGTTTCGGGCACGTATCGAGAGCCCGTCCGTGGCATAACTCGATCTGGCGATAAGCGGGTTGTACAGCCTGCCAATCTGACCAGCGGAATGCTTGAACACTCTCGAGACTCCATTGTTCAGATTCAGCACCACGCCATAGCTGTTGCCCAGGCACGACGAGTATGACCAGTAATCCCAGGTCGGCTGCAGGCCCTGTTCGCGCAACACGCGCCTGACCGGACCGCCGATGTCGGCGCCCGCCGACAGCCAGTCGCCACCCACCAGCGTGGCGCGAATGTTCTGCGGTGTTCCCCCCAGACGCTCCAGCACCTGCGTGACACTTCGCTCGATCAACGGGCGAATATTGTGATCAAAATGAATGACCGCCCCCACTCTCGTCGTCGGGTTATACAGCGAGGCGATGACGCAACTCTGCGCATTCAGGGAAAACAGGTAGTTATCTGGCGATCCCGGACGAAAATGCGCCACCACGGCCTCGCCCTGCAGCGCGCCGCGGTTCAGCACGGGCTCGACACCTCCAGGAAAAGCATCATTCAAATTGTTCACGCGCCCAAGGTTGCGCACGTTGCCACCTGTTAGTCCGACCCTGGCGTGTGTCCACTTGCCCCCCGGAGCAAGCTGAATCGGTTGCTGATAGATGGCGGTCGGGCGACGGGCATCGATCAGGCTCAGCCCACCGAAATGCGGATTTTCCCTGACCAGAAAGTACTTGCCTCTGTTGCGAATGTAATAGGCCGGTTGCGGCTGTGCAGCGCTGGGCGGGCTGCGCCAGGTGCCGAAAAAGACGCCTTCTTCGCTCACCCTTTGCAAATGTTCGGGCGTCTTGCTGACGGCCTGCCTGGCATGAAAGCGTACTTCCCGGATCGCCGGCAGCGCGTCCCTGCGTAGCGGAGCCACGGTATTCAGACGCTCTGACAACAACGAGACCGGCCTCATGGTGTGCTTCAGACTTCTGGCCGCACCGCCCAGCCACTTGATCGCACTGCCGGCGCCGACCATGGCAAACAGCGCCCCCCACGACGCCTCCAGCCAGTGGCCGAGCGCGCCATCGATGTCGCCCTCCAGATGCGCCGCGACCGCCTGACCAGCGCTGACGGCAATCAACACAACGTCAACCAGCAAGGCAAACGGAGGAAACACCATGCAAAACGGTGCAGCTGCAAACATCAGCCCCTTGACCACTTGGCGTTCGATCATTTGCGCGCGGCTGGTGGTGATGTCCTGCACATCCGTGACCGCGCGCTCGATGTACGCGTTGAACTCGCTACGGGCGTCAATCAGGCGCTGCGCTTCGTGCAGCGTATCGACGCGTTGTTTTTTTGCCGCAATCGCATACAGGGTGCGTGACACGATGCTGCGCGCAGCAACCGGCGTACGCGCCATCAAGTAGTCATGCAAAGCGCCGGCGATGTCGCCGAACAGTGACTGATATGCACGTACCACAATGCCGTCGGGGGCATCAGGCGTGTACAGCCACCAGGACGGCTCGGGGTCGAACGAGGTCAGCACATACACCCCGAGCACGACGTGATGGCGCACGGTGAACCTGAACACGCCGTCACTTTCAACCATGCTCGCGCCCGGAAAATGCGTACCCGGTGCTGGCACCTCGCTCAACAGAGAGACCTGACGGACCAGCGCCGAATACACCGCGTCGCTCAATCGCGCCTGACTTCTGGCCACGCGTAAATCCCGGTCCATCTTTGACAGCAGTACGTTGCGGTAGGCAAAGCGACGCGGTTCGTAGGCAGCATCACGCGGGTCGAGATATTTGCCACGAATCTCGCTGGCGTATTTTTCACCCAGCCACGCCCGGCGCAGATACAGCGCCAGATCGGCGCTGCGCACCTGGCTCAGATCCTGGCCAACCGACGATCGCACGCCTTTTTTCGGATGTTCGATGCCGGAGTTGTCATCGTAGCCGTGAATGGCCAGGTCGAGCAGCGTGGCCACCTGCTGCTTCCTGCGGTCGGCGACGCCAGGGTTGTAATCGATCAACACAGTGGCCGGATCGACCGGTTCCAGCACGTTCTTGCTGCGCATATAGGGCGTGATCGCTGCGGCAACCGAGCGCCTGGCGAAATCGACAAAAACCTCGAAACCGCCCAGCAGCTCGTTGAAAACCTGCTGATGAACGATCAGTTCCTGATTCAGACTGCTGATGCGCCGGCGAGCCTCGAGCGCGAGCGTCGTGTACCAGCGCAGCGAGTTGTCCTGCTCGACCCGCTGCAGGTTGTTTGCCAGGGCCATTTTTGCAGCGGCTTCGACGCACTCGTCGAACGGCAAGGGCGTTCGTCGAAGGTCACTCTGCATGCCCCAGAGAGCAGGACTGGCCGCCGCAGCCACAAGATAATCACGTGCCGGGTGATGTGCAGCCGGCGAAAGCTGCTGCAACAGATACTCGCGACCGGATTCGCTCTGCGTCCAGCTCCATACTTCGCCGGTCAACGCCGCAATCGAAGGCAACCGGACCCACTCCTGACCGTCGGGTTTGTTGGGCGCGTACAGCACCAGGTTATTCACCGCTTGCTCAGTCTCTGCCTGGTAGAACACCAGAAGATCGGCGCATTGCATGCCGTTGGGCAGCGTCAATGCGGCCACTTGCAACGGTTTCATTGCCGCTTGCCCAGACCACATCTGCTCCAGACGCTCATGGTCGGAATCCGCCAGATGAGCTGCGCAGCGCGCGACGAATGCGCTCTGCCTGAGCCGTACGGTGAACCAGTCGATGAGTGCCTTTTGCACGTCGGTGCGCTGGTACTGCTCGGCGAGGGCGCGCAGGTAGTCCGCCGGATAATCCTGTTCCGCCAGCATGTCGGCAATGAATGCCGGCTTGAGTGACTGGTTGCGCAATGGCGCAGGACTGGTGATCTCCAATACCGCTGCGAAGTCCTGACCGATCGGCCCGCATGCCAGCAGGTCACTGAGGCTGCGATTGTGGGTCGGCTCACCGACCGCCGAGCGCCATCTGAGCCGCACGTCGATCCGGTCTGGTTCAACCGCCATGTCGAGCTTGAGCTGAATGTATTCGATGGCCTGCTGGCGGGCAAAGTCGCGCAACGAGCCGTGGCCCTGCAGCAGGTCATCGAGAGCTGCCTGCGCCAGTGACGTCTGCTCCTGATAATCGCGCAACAGGGCGCGATCCGGCTCCTTCAGCGCTTTGATCCATGACGGCAGTTGCGCGAAGGAATGCGCCTCGAGAATCTTTTTCTCTGCGCCGGTTGCCAGGGCAGTCAACCGGTACCGACGCGTGCTGCGGGCGTGAACCCGGTCGATTTTGCTGCGCAATTGATCCAGTGTCAGGCCCGCCAGTTGGTCACGGCGCAACAGCAACTCGATGTCCTTGATATAGCGCCGCAGCTTGCGTTTGATCAGACGATCGAACAACGCCTCCTGCCCCTTTGTCGCCCAATGTTCTCGCAGGTATTTTTTGTACTGGTCGAGGAAGTGCAGCGAAACGCTATCCACCGTCCGGATCACATGCTCATGACGGCTGGACGGTAAACCGGGGTCAGCGCCCCCCGGCCAGCGAAATGGCGCGTCCTGGAGCGCCAGGAACATGACTGGCCGGCCGTCGATAAGCTTTTGCAGAATGGCGTCAAGCAGCGCAACCACAAAGCCCGGGGCGAAATGGCCGTTCGGGTAATGCCTGCGCAGTTCAGTCAAAGCGAAATGCTCCAGCGCCTCGAGCAACGTCATCTGGCTGTTCAAGCGCTTGTCGATCATCACCTGCCAGCGCGTGATGCGCAGCAGGATCTCCTGCACCGACCCCGTAGACGCAGCGGCTATCGGTGGTTTTTCTTCTACAGTTCCTTGTTGATCCGCCATGTCGTCCAGCCTTTTGTTGCGTAGAGATGAGCGCTCACTCTATTTGCCGACAAAAGTGCTCAGGCCATAAATATGTATATCGCGGCCGCGAATGTGTAACAGCCAAGCGGTGTGTCCACTTTGCCGGCGACCTGGCGTAAACTGCGCGCTTTTGCAGCTTCGGGCTGCCCCACAGATTTTCAAAGGTGCCCGCCATGCCTTGGCTGCAAGTCCGTCTCGCCATCACCCCGGAACAAGCCGAAACCTACGAGGACGCATTCCTCGAAGTCGGCGCCGTGTCGGTGACTTTCATGGACGCCGAAGACCAGCCGATCTTCGAACCGGAACTCAACACCACGCCGCTGTGGTCGCACACCCACTTGCTGGCGCTGTTCGAAGGCGGTACCGAACCGGAGCCGGTTCTGGCCCATCTGGAATTGCTGACCGGCAGCCCGTTGCCCGAACATCACAGCGAAGTCATCGAAGACCAGGACTGGGAACGCAGCTGGATGGACGGTTTCGAGCCGATGCGTTTCGGCCAGCGTCTGTGGATCGTGCCAAGCTGGCACGCCGCGCCCGAGCCTGATGCGGTCAACCTGCTGCTGGACCCGGGCCTGGCGTTCGGCACCGGCACCCACCCGACCACCGCACTGTGCCTGGAATGGCTCGACGGTCAGGATCTGAAAGGCTGTCACGTGCTCGACTTCGGCTGTGGCTCGGGGATTCTGGCGATTGCCGCCCTGTTGCTCGGCGCCAAGGAAGCTGTGGGCACCGACATCGACGTACAGGCACTGGAAGCCTCGCGCGACAACGCTGGGCGCAACAACATTGCCGATGAGCTGTTCCCGCTGTACCTGCCCGAAGATCTGCCGCAGGTTCCGGCCGACGTGCTGGTCGCCAACATTCTCGCCGGCCCGCTGGTGTCGCTGGCGCCGCAGCTGTCCAGCCTGGTCAAGAGCGGTGGGCGCCTGGCGCTGTCGGGCATCCTCGCCGAGCAGGGCGAAGAAGTAGCGGCAGCTTATGCGCAGGACTTCGAACTCGACCCGATCGCCAATCGCGATGGCTGGGTGCGCATCACCGGGCGTCGGCGCTAAAATGACCGCTTGCCTGAACCGGATCGCCGCATGACCGACAGTTTCGTCACCCAATGCCCGCATTGCCAGACCAGTTTCCGCGTCAACCATGCTCAATTGAGCGTGGCGCGCGGGGTGGTTCGTTGCGGCTCCTGCCTGCAAGTGTTCAATGCCGCCAAGCAGCTGCTCGAACAACATTCCGGCAAGGACACGGTGACGCCGGTCGCACCAGCGCTGCCTGAAGCGCCCGCGCCTGTCAGCGATTCTGCGGTCGTCGAACAGATCCCCGCACCGCGCGCCATCAGCCAGAAGCAATGGAGCGCGTCGGAACTGGATCTGGACAGCCTCGATCTGGACGAAGAACTCGCCCGCCTCGAACAGCGCGAAATCCAGCCGGCCGCCGAATTCGGCCGTACCCGCGAAGAATCCTTGAGCGCCCGACGCGACAGCCCGGAGCCGGACGAAGGCACATGGCCCGACAGCCTGTTCAGCGAGCCTGCGGATGAGCGCAGCGTAGCGCCGGATATCGAACCGGATATCGACGGCATCGAAACCCTCGAACCCGAGCGCACCGAACCTTCGCTGTCGCTGGAGCCGGTGGATCTGGATGACGAGCCGCCGATCCCGCAACTGCGCCTGCACGATCCGATCGATCCCAACGCCCGCCGCGAACGCCTGTCAGCCAGCGACGACAACGATGACGACGATCTGCCATTGATCACTTCGCCGCGCAAAAAACGCGAACGGGCCGAGCCCGGGGTGCGCGCCGAGGTCCTGCAGGATCTGACCGACGACCCGCTGCAACTGGACTGGCAGCAGCGCCGCTCGCCCTGGGGCCGGCGCCTGCTCTGGCTGGTGCTGGTGGTGTTGGCGGCCGGCGGCCTTGCCGCCCAGTACATCGCCTATCACTTCGAGGAACTGGCGCGGCAGGATCAATACCGACCGTGGTTCCAGCAGATCTGCCCGCAGATCGGCTGCACCGTGCCGTCGAAAGTCGATATCGGCAAAATCAAGAGCAGCAATCTGGTGGTGCGCAGCCATCCCGATTTCAGCGGGGCGCTGGTGGTCGACGCGATCATTTACAACCGGGCGACGTTTTCCCAGCCGTTCCCTTTGCTCGAACTGCGCTTCGCCGACCTCAACGGTCATCTGATCGCCAGTCGTCGCTTCAAACCCGGCGAGTATCTGAGCGGCGATCTCGAAGGCCTCGCGGAAATGCCGCCGCAGACGCCGATCCACATCGCCCTGGATATTCTCGATCCGGGGCCGAAAGCGGTGAATTACAGCCTGAACTTCCACTCACCGGAGTGAACCGCTTCAGCGTTTCTCGATTGACGGCATTTTTCTGACTGGATCGCGGCCAACCAAACCGTTGGCGATAACAGAATAACTGTTCAGATTTTGTTCAATTCAGCCTTTAACCAGTCATCGAGAGCGGGTATCATGCCCACCCTTTTTCGAACTCTCATGATCCGGCCCCACTTCAGGGAAGTCCTATGTCGGCGGTACGCATCGGCCCATATACATTGCAGAACGGTTTGATTCTCGCCCCGATGGCGGGCGTCACCGACCAGCCTTTTCGTCAGCTGTGCAAGCGTCTGGGCGCAGGGCTTGTAGTCTCGGAAATGGTCACCAGTGACATGAGCCTGTGGAATACCCGCAAGTCGCGCATGCGCATGATCCACGAAGGCGATCCCGAGCCGCGCTCGGTGCAGATCGCCGGTGGCGACGCGCAGATGCTGGCCGATGCGGCACGGGCCAACGTCGAACTG
Organism: Pseudomonas sp. FP1762; assembly: GCF_030687105.1. Taxonomy (NCBI): domain Bacteria; kingdom Pseudomonadati; phylum Pseudomonadota; class Gammaproteobacteria; order Pseudomonadales; family Pseudomonadaceae; genus Pseudomonas; species Pseudomonas sp. FP1762. The sequence continues at coordinate 710,051 of NZ_CP117458.1, read as the reverse complement.
GGCGCACAGATTATCGATATCAACATGGGCTGTCCGGCCAAAAAGGTCTGCAACAAGGCCGCCGGCTCCGCGTTGCTGAAAGACGAAGCACTGGTGACCGAGATCCTCCAGGCCGTAGTGGCCGCGGTTGATGTGCCGGTCACCCTGAAGATCCGCACCGGCTGGGATCGCGAAAACAAGAACGGTCTGAACGTGGCGAAGATCGCCGAACAGGCCGGGATCACAGCGCTGGCCGTGCATGGCCGCACCCGCGCCGATCTGTACACAGGGGAAGCCGAGTACGACACGATTGCCGCGATCAAGCAGGCCGTGTCGATCCCGGTGTTTGCCAACGGCGATATCGATTCGCCGGAAAAGGCCCGATACGTGCTTGATGCGACCGGTGCCGATGGCCTGCTGATAGGCCGGGCCGCTCAAGGGCGGCCATGGATTTTTCGCGAGATCGATCATTTCCTGCGTACCGGCGAGAAATTGCCGGCGCCGGAACTGAGCGAAGTGGAACGCATCCTGCTGGAGCATCTGGCTGCCCTTCACGCCTTTTATGGTGACGTGATGGGCGTGCGCATTGCCCGCAAGCATGTGGGCTGGTATCTCGCAACCTTGCCGGGCGCCAGGGAGTTTCGCGCCCGTTTCAATCGTTTGGATGGTACGGAAACACAATGCGCCGACGTTCGGGAGTTCTTCGCCGAGCGTTACAAGAGCCTGACAGGGGACGAAGAAGGGGTGGCCGCATGACGATGATGACCGAGACTTTAGTGAGTGGAACAACACCCGTGAGCGACAACGTGAATTTGAAACAGCACCTCAACACGCCGAGCGAAGAAGGCCAGACCCTTCGCGGGAGTGTCGAGAAGGCGCTGCACAATTATTTCGCCCACCTTGAGGGCGCGTCCGTCACGGATGTGTACAACCTGGTGCTGTCCGAAGTCGAGGCGCCCCTGCTCGAAAGCGTGATGAACTACGTCAAGGGCAACCAGACCAAGGCCAGTGAGCTGCTGGGACTGAACCGCGGCACGCTGCGCAAGAAACTCAAGCAGTACGATCTGCTGTAAGCATTCAATCAAACCAGAAAGGCGCCCGCGTAAAAAACGGTCGCCTTTTTTGCTGACTTCCTTTGCTTTTGATGGAAATTGAGATGACCGACCAGACTACCCGCCTGCCGATCCGCCGCGCCTTGATCAGCGTTTCCGACAAGACCGGGATCCTCGAATTCGCCAAGGAGCTCGAAGCTTTGGGCGTCGAGATCCTCTCCACCGGCGGAACGTTCAAGCTGCTGCGTGACAACGGCGTTGCCGCAGTGGAAGTCGCGGATTACACCGGTTTCGCCGAGATGATGGACGGTCGGGTGAAAACCCTGCACCCGAAAATCCACGGCGGCATCCTCGGTCGTCGCGGTACTGACGACGCGATCATGAACGAGCACGGCATCAAGCCGATCGATCTGGTAGCGGTCAACCTGTACCCGTTCGAAGCGACCATCAACAAGCCAGGCTGCGACCTGCCGACCGCCATCGAGAACATCGATATCGGCGGCCCGACCATGGTCCGTTCGGCAGCGAAAAACCACAAAGACGTGGCCATCGTGGTGAATGCCAGCGATTACGCCAACGTTCTGGAAAATCTCAAGGCCGGCGGCCTGACCTACGCTCAGCGTTTCGACCTGATGCTCAAGGCCTTCGAACACACCGCCGCCTACGACGGCATGATCGCCAACTACATGGGCACCGTGAACCAGGCCGCTGAAACCCTGAGCACTGAAGGTCGCAGCGAATTCCCGCGCACGTTCAACAGCCAGTTCATCAAGGCTCAGGAAATGCGCTACGGCGAGAACCCGCACCAGAGCGCGGCGTTCTACGTGGAAGCCAGGCCGGCCGAAGTCGGCATCGCCACCGCCACCCAGTTGCAAGGCAAGGAACTGTCGTACAACAACGTCGCTGACACCGATGCCGCGCTGGAATGCGTGAAGAGCTTCGTCAAGCCAGCCTGCGTGATCGTCAAGCACGCCAACCCGTGCGGCGTGGCGGTCAGCCCGGATGCCGAAGGCGGCATCCGCCAGGCTTACGAACTGGCCTACGCCACCGACACCGAGTCGGCGTTCGGCGGCATCATCGCCTTCAACCGTGAACTGGATGCCGAGACCGCCAAAGCGATCGTCGAGCGCCAGTTCGTTGAAGTGATCATCGCCCCATCGGTCAGCGAAGAAGCCCGCGCCATCGTCGCGGCCAAAGCCAACGTACGCCTGCTGGCCTGCGGCGAGTGGTCGGCTGAGCGCGCCGCTGCCTGGGATTACAAGCGCGTCAACGGTGGCCTGCTGGTGCAGAGCCGTGATATCGGCATGATCAGCGCCGATGACCTGAAAGTGGTGACCAAGCGCGCGCCGACCGAACAGGAAATCCACGACCTGATCTTCGCCTGGAAAGTCGCCAAGTACGTCAAATCCAACGCCATCGTTTACGCCAAGAACCGCCAGACCATCGGTGTCGGCGCCGGCCAGATGAGCCGCGTCAACTCGGCACGCATCGCCGCGATCAAGGCTGAGCACGCCGGTTTGCAGGTGGCCGGTTCGGTCATGGCGTCCGACGCGTTTTTCCCGTTCCGCGACGGTCTGGACAATGCGGCCAAGGTCGGCATCACTGCGGTGATCCAGCCGGGCGGCTCGATGCGTGACAACGAAGTGATTGCTGCTGCTGATGAAGCCGGCATCGCAATGGTCTTCACCGGCATGCGCCACTTCCGTCACTGATACACCGATTCAAATGTGGGAGCGAGCCTGCTCGCGAATGCAATCTGCCAGCGACGTTGACGTTGACTGACACACCGCTTTCGCGAGCAGGCTCGCTCCCACATAAAGCGCTCCAGCAGCGCCTGACAGATTTTTGAGGTTTTTGAAATGAATGTTTTGATCATTGGCAGCGGTGGCCGTGAACACGCTCTGGCCTGGAAAGTGGCTCAGGATCCGCGTGTGCAGAAGGTTTTCGTTGCACCGGGCAACGCTGGCACCGCCATTGAAGCCAAGTGCGAGAACGTTGCCATCGACGTGTTGGCGCTGGAGCAACTGGCCGACTTCGCGGAAAAGAACGTTTCCCTGACCATCGTCGGCCCGGAAGTGCCGCTGGTGGCCGGCGTGGTCGATCTGTTCCGCTCCCGTGGCCTGGACTGCTTCGGTCCGACTGCCGGTGCTGCGCAACTGGAAGGCTCGAAAGCCTTCACCAAGGATTTCCTCGCCCGCCACAAGATCCCGACCGCCGATTACCAGAATTTCACCGAGATCGAGCCGGCCCTGGCTTATCTGCGTGAGAAAGGCGCGCCGATCGTGATCAAGGCCGATGGCCTGGCTGCCGGCAAAGGCGTGATCGTCGCCATGACCCTGGCCGAAGCCGAAGACGCCGTGCGTGACATGCTCGCTGGCAACTCGTTTGGCGACGCCGGTTCACGCGTGGTGATCGAAGAATTCCTCGACGGCGAAGAAGCTTCGTTCATCGTCATGGTCGACGGCAAGAACGTGCTGCCGATGGCCACCAGCCAGGATCACAAACGCGTCGGCGACGGCGACAGCGGCCCGAATACTGGCGGCATGGGTGCTTATTCCCCTGCCCCGGTGGTCACCGCCGACGTGCACCAGCGCGTGATGGATCAGGTGATCTGGCCGACCGTGCGCGGCATGGCCGAGGAAGGCAACGTCTACACTGGCTTCCTATATGCCGGTCTGATGATCGACAAGGCCGGTAACCCGAAAGTCATCGAGTTCAACTGCCGCTTCGGCGATCCGGAAACCCAACCGGTGATGCTGCGTCTGCAATCGAGCCTGGTGCTGCTGGTTGAAGCCGCGTTGGCGCAGGCACTGGACAAAATTGAAGCACAGTGGGATCCGCGTCCGAGCGTTGGCATCGTTCTGGCTGCTGGCGGCTACCCGGGCGACTACGCCAAAGGCGCAGCGATCAACGGTCTGGACGCGGCGGCAGCTCTGGAAGGTAAAGTCTTCCACGCCGGCACCGCGTTGAAGGACGGTCAGGTCGTCACTGCCGGTGGTCGTGTACTGTGTGCCACTGCCATGGGCGCCACCGTGGGTGAAGCTCAGCAGCAGGCCTACAAACTTGCCTCGGCAATCGACTGGGAAGGCTGCTTCTACCGCAAGGACATCGGCTACCGCGCCATTGCCCGTGAACGCGGCGAAACCCAGGAGTAAGCGATCCATCAGGCCCGGCGCGGGATGCCATTCCTCGCCGGGCTGTTCGGTCGTCGCGCATCGTTATATTCTGGCATCAACCTACGAAGGGATTTCGCCGTGCGCTGGCTCAGGATTGCCATAAGCTTCACCGTCACGCTGATGACCTTGCTCTGCATGCTTCCGGCCCAGGCCGCGCAAGGCAGTGGCTGGTCGGTATTGCTTGACGATCAGGGCATCCTGCAACTGAGCGACATCCGCTCCGCTCGCTATACCAATCAATTCAGCCCCATCGAGCTTGACCGTCTGACCGCGGCCGAACCCGAGGGCGCCCTGTGGCTGCGCTTCAAACTGGCGCCGGGCAAGCACGAACAAGTGCTGCGCATCTTTGCCCCCGACCTGTCCCAACTCAATCTCTACGTGCTCGACGGCGACCGGCTGATCGAGCAACGCAATACCGGCAACGAACGGCCGCAGGCCGAACATCCTTTGCCAAGCAGCGATTTCATGCTGCCCCTGCCCCAGGCCGACAAGCCGCTGGACGTCTACGTGCGCATGGTCTCCGGCCATCAGTTGCGCCCGCACATCACCCTGCAAGCGGCGGTCGAAGGCGCAGCCGATCAGAAGCAGACGCTGATTTTCGGCCTGCTATTCGGCTGCCTCGCCATGCTCCTGCTGCACAACCTGGTGCGCTACGCCTACTCGCGCTCGCGCAGCAGTCTGTGGCTGGCGATCTGTGAAGGCCTGCTCGGACTGAGTCTGTTCCTGTTGCTCAATCTCGCCGGTCCGTGGTTGCCGAACTGGCAAGCCATTCAGACGCCGGGCGCTTATCTGGCATTGCTGCTGACGGCTCCAGCCGGATTGATGTACGCCCTGCGCTTCTTTGCACCACTGGGCCAGCATCCGCTGAACAAACTGCTGTGGGGCGACATTCTGTTGATCGTCACGTGCAGCCTGTTGCTGCTGTTCGTCAACACCTTGCCGCTGAACATCATCACCTACGCATTGGTCGCATTGGCCGGTCTGAGCATGTTGCTGGTGGGTTTCTATCACTGGCAGAAGGGCTATCGCCCGGCGCGTCTGTTCGTCGCCGCCATGATCGTGTTCAACATCGGCACCCTGGTTATCCTGCCGGCGCTACTGGGGCTGACCCTGGTCACGCCGCAAGGCCTGATCATGACGTTGATGTTGTTCATCTGCATCAGCGGTCTGCTGATGAGCGTCGCCTTGGGCGAGCGACAGCGCAGCATCACTGAAAGTCGTTTCAGCATCAGCCGCGACCTGGCGGCAAGCAACGCCGAAATCAACGCCAAAGCCGAATTCCTCGCCAAGATCAGCCACGAAATCCGCACACCGATGAACGGCGTACTGGGCATGACCGAGCTGCTGCTGGGCACGCCGCTGTCGGTCAAGCAACGCGATTACGTGCAGACCATCCACAGCGCCGGCAACGAACTGCTGACCCTGATCAACGAGATCCTCGACATCTCCAAGCTCGAATCCGGGCAGATCGAACTTGATGACGTGCAGTTCGACCTCAACGCCTTGATCGATGATTGCCTGAGCATCTACCGGGCCAAGGCCGAACAACAGAACGTCGAGCTGATCAGCTTCATCCAGCCGCAAGTGCCACGGGTGATCAGCGGCGATCCGACGCGCCTGCGCCAGACCTTGCTGAGCCTGCTGGAAAACGCCCTGAAGAAAACCGAAGAAGGCGAAGTGCTGATCGTCGTTGCACTGGACGAGCGCAGCAGCAAGCCGCGCCTGCGCATTGCCGTGCAGGACAGCGGCGTGCCGATGGAGTCGGAAGAGCGCGAAGCGCTGTTGCACGCCGAATTGCACAGCAAGCACTTCCTCTCGGCCAATCGTCTGGGCGGCAATCTCGGCCTGGTGATTGCGCGCCAACTGATCCGCCTGATGCAAGGCGAGTTCGGCATCAAGAGCGGCGCCACCCAGGGCAGCACTTTGTGGCTGACCTTGCCACTGGACCCGGATCGCCTCGAACATCCGACCTCCGACCTCGACAGCCCGCTGCAAGGCGCGCGGGTATTGGTGGTCGACGACAACGACACTTGCCGCAAAGTGCTGGTGCAGCAGTGCAGCGCCTGGGGCCTGAATGTCAGCGCCGTGCCGTCGGGCAAGGAAGCGCTGGCGCTGCTGCGCACCAAGGCGCATCTGCGCGATTACTTCGACGTGGTCCTGCTCGACCAGAACATGCCCGGCATGACCGGCATGCAACTGGCAGCGAAGATCAAGGAAGACCCGAGCCTGAACCACGACATTCTGCTGATCATGCTCACCGGCATCAGCAACGCGCCGAGCAAGATCATTGCGCGCAATTCGGGGATCAAACGAATACTGGCCAAACCGGTGGCCGGCTATACGCTCAAGACCACGCTGGCTGACGAGCTCAATCAACGCAACAAGGGCCAGGTCGCGTTCCAGCCGCAGGTCGTTACGGCGGCCACAGCGGCCAAAGTGCCCAGCGACTTCCGCATCCTTGTCGCCGAAGACAACACCATTTCGACCAAAGTGATCCGTGGCATGCTCGGCAAGCTCAACCTGCAACCGGACACCGCGAGCAATGGTGAAGAAGCGCTGCAAGCGATGAAGGCCCAGCGTTACGACCTGGTGCTGATGGACTGCGAAATGCCGATCCTTGATGGCTTCTCCGCCACTCAGCAACTGCGCGCCTGGGAAGTCAGCAATCAGCGCATCCGCACACCGGTTGTAGCCCTCACCGCGCACATCCTCGCCGAACACAAGGAGCGCGCCCGGCAGGCCGGCATGGACGGGCACATGTCCAAACCGGTCGAGCTCTCCCAGTTGCGCGAGTTGATCGAACACTGGGTTGCCCAGCGCGATCAGCAGAACCGGGCCACGACCCAGCCGTCGTAAACCGACAGAATCTGCGGTGCCTGATAGACTCCCCCCCGACTCCATCGCCAGTGAGCTTGCATCATGCTCCATGTGTTGTTCAGCGTTTATCTGAAGATGCTGGTGCTCTACAGCCCGTTCTTCGTGTTGTCGTGCTTTATCAGCCTGACCCGTGGCTATTCGCGCAAGGAACAGCGGCGTCTGGCGTGGAAGGTCGCCCTCGCCACACTGATTTCCAGTGTGCTGCTCTATTTGTTCGGGCGGGTGATTTTCGATGTCTTCGGCATCACCGTAGACGCCTTCCGCATCGGTGCCGGCAGCGTGTTGTTCATTTCCGCGCTGGGCATGGCTCAGGGCAAACCGGCGGTGCAGGCCGACAATGTGCAGCAGGACGTGACCATCGTGCCGCTGACCATCCCGCTGACGGTCGGCCCCGGCACCATCGGCGCCTTGCTGGTAATGGGTGTCAGCCAGCCGCACTGGGACGACAAGCTCACTGCAATCATGAGCATCGCCCTGGCCAGTTTTACTGTCGGAGTGGTGCTGTATCTGTCCAATCGCATCGAGCGGATTCTCGGCGATCAGGGCTTGCAGATTGTCAGCCGCTTGATGGGGTTGTTTGTTTGCGCACTGGCCGCGCAGATCATTTTTACCGGCGTGAAAGGTTATCTGGTGCCTTGAGTATTGTTGCCGCGCAACCGCCACAACGAAACGCCGCGTACGGTCACCGTTCGCGGCGTTTTGCTGTGCGGAGCGACCTCAGCGCAGCGCTGCGATCACCGCTGTCAGGCTGACCGTGGCCTCTGCGCCGCGCACAGTGGCAAACGCTTCCAGCCCTTGAGCCAGCGTGAACGTGTGTGGCCGCCCGGCAATGGGCAGCATCAGTAGCAGTGGGCGTTGTCCGTCGAAATTACGCAAGATCAGACTGTGCCCGGAGTCCGGATCGGTCAGTACCACACCGTCATCGACCCGTGACATCCACCAATGCCCGCACTCGTCCAGATCCAGATCCAGCAGGCAAGGTTCTGCCGTTTCAGCATCCGAAGCCTGTCGTCCATCGACCACGATGCAGTCCAACCGCTGGAAGGACGCTTGCGCCAGCCGATAACCCGAGGTCTGCGCACCGAAAGTCAGCAGCAGCCTGGCAACGCCATCGGGCAACAATGTTTCGATCTCTGTGATGTCATCACCTACCTCAAGCACCATGACCTCGGCGTCGCGATGGGCAAAACTGTCGGGCAGCCAGACGCCGTCGTTCGGGCCGGCGCTGAAAATCAACTGGTCGACCGGGTCGAACAGCATCGGCTGCTTCGACCCGCGCGTACCGAGGAATGCCGACCACTGTCCGTCACTGCGCCCGGACAGATCAAACAGCCGGTCAAGTTGCGGCAGGTAATACAGATAGCGTCCGGTTGCGCTTGCCACTTGTATGACAGGCGCGTGGGCATGCCCGTGCAACAATGCTCGCAGGCGTGCACGTAACTGTTGATCGCTCTGCCCCGGCACATGAGACCAGCGATTTTCCACGCCAACGATCATTGCCGGCTGGTTATCCAGCAATTGCAGATGCACCCCATCAAGGGTCTGCGCAACCAGCCCTTCACCCTGGCGCCGCACCTCAGCAAAAGTCCATGACGTCCAGACCTTTTCAGGCCTGTCGAGCACCTCCGGTTTCAGCAAACGATGGCCAGCGGCAAACACTCCCCGCAATGCTTCGATCGCCACCAGCGGCTGGCGATAAAGTTGTCCGGCGCTGACCTCAAGCAACCAGACAGCGCTTTGATCCGGGGTCAGACCGAGCAGCGCCAGCTCCTTGCCCTGACCGATATCGGCCACAGCGACTTTGCCATCGACACACCACACAGTCAGGAACGCCTGACCTGCCCCATCTCGTAAACCGAAGACCGGGAACGGCAGCAACGCTGCGACCGTGGCCAGCGAGGGCAATGCGCTCAACCAATCGGGATTTCGCTGCAGCCAGCGCTGCCCAACGCCGGCGAACCGGAGAATCGAGGGTTTATCGGCCTGATCGAGCCATGCCTCATCGCTTCTGTGCGCAAGGGAAGGTACCCCGTACTGAAACACAATCACCTCGTCGATCGCTGCCGCTGCCGGCACGTCGACGATATCGACCTCGAACAGACGGCCGTCGTCCTTGGTGGCGATGAAACGCTGATTGATCTGAGTGACCTCCACCACATCGCGCTCGATCACCACATTCTGCCCATGACCGACACGGGGTTCGATGCCGCGGCTGATCGTCCGCTCCTGCTGGCTATAGAACAGCACCGCGTTGTTTTCAGGGCTGGACGGCATCAGCATCAACAAGTCTTCGGGCCAGGACAGGTCTTGCCTGGCCTCAATGCACTTGCCCGTCGTCTTGTTCAGCCAAGCCCTGTCGCGCAACTGCGACCCGGCATAGCCCTCGACAACAATGAACGGAGCACAAGACCAATCACTGCTGCTGGCGGCCATGTCTGACGAGACGCTCATGTCCGGGGCATCGGCTTGTCGAAGCGCTTCACGCGGCTCGAACCGATAGTCCTCGGCGGCAAAAGCGATCTGGCAAGCGGTCAGTTCTACATGCTGCCCGCTAATCCGGTACTCGACCGTGGTGGTGCCATGCAACGCTTCTGCCGTCAGCTTCTGCGCAATCCGCAGCGCTCCATCGGCTTGTTGTCGGCAGCCGATGATGGTCGAACCTGTACGTGGATTTTTCAGACGGTAGCGATGCTGGACAGTGCCGGTCAGCACATCGACCCGCCATACCGATGGATGATCGGGATGGTAGAACCACGCATGGCCGGCGTTGACGCCTGCCAGAACCACACCCTCGTTCACCTCCTGCGGCAGGTTACGCGCGAACAGCACCCGATCCCGCGCAGTGTCGTAATAGCCGGTAGTCACCACTGGCCGGTTCGGCGAATCGAACGGCACTCTGAAGTTACGCAACGGCAAATAGGCTGCGGTCAGTTGCCCGCTTGCGACCTGAGCGCGCAAATAGCGCTGCACCGGCGCAGGGATGCCGCTGGCGGTCATGTTGGCGCTACGCAGTTGAGTCGCAGCGTTGTTTTCGTAGTCGAGGACAACGGCGATCAGATGCAGGCTGCGGCCCGTCCAGTCGATCCGGAACAGCCCCTCGGCCAGCTCGATGACGCCGTCAAAACGATTCAACAAGAGGCCATCGACCAGCATGTCAGGTGCGCTGTCGATGCTGTCCCGTGGTTTTGCACGAAAGCTGACCTGTTCGACCCGGGCCCAGGACGCTTGCACCGTCCAGGTCACCCGTTCCCAGCCCTGTGCTTGTTCGAAATTCACCGCCAGCAGGCCTGGCACCAACCGAATCCGGAATTGCCCCTGCGGTGCGGTGATCCGGTAGGCAATCTTCTCGCGCCACTCTGGTGGCAGGTCCGGAACCACCAGTTGGCTGACCTCTGCGCTCAACTGCACCTTGATCGTCGTGACCATGAATACCGGATGCAGCTTGTAGAGGATGTGTGGCGCAAACGGCGTGCTGAACAGGTAAAACACCCGGTTACCGAGCGCGTCATATTCCAGCTGATGTGCCAGGCGGTCGTGCAACCGCGGGTAGCGGGTTGTTGAAAAGGGCACGGTTCCGGCGCTGCCGAGTTGATATTCGTAGCCGTAGTAACAGATTGGCGAACAAGGCAGCACCACCATCGTGGGCAAAGTACCCCAGACGCTGCCGACAGCAGGACGTTGAAAGGCTATGGGGATGTTGATCGCAGCATGCCGCCTGGCAGGATCATCGTCGTATTGCGGCAATTCCAGTGCACTGCCCTTCCAGGGGTAAAACTTCTGCCCTTCGAACGCCACCCTTCTGCTGCGCAGATCCACCTCGGTAATCACTGCCAGTGCGGGGAACTGCAAGACCGCACCAACGCTTTCGTAAGACTGCTGATAAGCGTCGTGAATCTGCGAGAGGTGCTCGCCGATGGCCGCAGCCTTGTCCATGATCTGCCCGAGATTGCTGGCAATCGCGGTCACCCCGATACCGACGCCCAGTAGCGGCACGGACAGCGCTGCGGCGAACGCGCCCACCGTTCCGCCCGCCGCCAGGGCGACAATATCCAGACCCAGCGCCGCTGTGTTGAACGCCAGGGACGTGGAAAACCGCGCCCGCTGCTCATGATTCTCTGCCTGCGTCAGGTTGTAGATGTCGAAGCCGATATTGGCCGCGGAAAATGCCACTCCGACACCCGTGGCGGCCTGCCCGGCCAGACGTGCGGAGAACGAGGTCTGCTGCAACGCCCGCTCGGCCACCGCTAAATGGCGCACCAACTGGATGACCTGCACCGCATCGCTGGCCACACCAAAGCCCAGCTGTGCATAACTGACGTACACCTGAAGTTGCAGGGCGACGGTCAGTGTCGGCGCTGTATCGCCAGCGCGGTACTCGCGCTGGCGCATTTCACTGATCAGCGTCTGGATCGCAAAGGCGAAACTGAGTCGGCTGCCACCGTCGTGATCAGCCGTCTGACCGGGCCTGGCCGCACCGCCCTGCACGAGTCGTTCGACGTATTGCCTGATTTTCTGAAAGCGCGAATCCCGGGTGCTGACCGTCCGGGCATTTTGCGCATTGCGCAGATCCATCAGCGTAATGCTGTGGCCGCCGTCGGCGTTTTTGCTGTGGGTATCGAGCAACGGCACGTAATCACGCGCCAGGTTGTGCTCACGGCGCAAACGCTCGGTCGCCTGCTCAAGCTCGCTGGCCCAGTAGCGCGCATCCAGTTGCGCCAGGCTGGTGCCCAGTCGAGCGTTTTCCCCAAGAGATCGGGTACGGGCCAGCGCTTGTTTGTGCCAGATCGAGGCTCCCTGCGGATCGGCCAGCGCAACGTTGTGCAGAAAACTGTCCACACGCAGAGCCGATGACAGCTTGCGTTCGGCGATCGCCGCAGTGTCCAGCTCAGTGACGGTGAACTGCGCCGTGGCCATCTCACCCAGACCATAAAGCTTCGCCAGCGCGTTATCGTCTGCGCTCAGATAACGCTCTACGCCACGTTGCAACTGCGCGCCATCGGCAAATCCGTAGAGGGCGAAGTTGGGATCGTAGAAGCGATAGGCCGCGTGCTCACCGGTTCGCACTTTCGCCAGCAGCAGGGCGTGGTCGCCAGTGTCGAGCAGCAGCACCGCAGGCGCCGCACTGGCGTTCAGCGCGGCGATGATGCTGTCCAGGCGTTGCACGCCGCGAACGCTGCCGACCTCGCCGGTGGGCAAGGCGCGCAGTTCGTCCAGCGCACTGCGCAACGCCCGCGAGCCAAGTTCGTCCGGACTCGCGCTGGCGCTGGCGACATGCCCGACCAACGCCCGTTCCGCCGGCTCGCCGGCTGCCACTGCGGCGCCCATCAGCAGCGCCAGCGGATAACAGCGGCGCCCCGGGTCGCCCGCGTTGCGCTGCAACAGATCCTGCGGCAACTGCTTGACTGACACCGCGCCAGCCTTGAAAAAGACGTCACGCACTTGCCCGCTGCGCTGCAGGATCTGCGTGCGAAACTCCCGCTGCGCGCTGTGCTTGATCTGGCCGATACGTTCGCCCCACTGGCGCAGCGTCAGCGGCTCGGACATGGCTTGCACCTTGAGCTCGCGGGTCGTCGATGTGGCCGTCGGCAGCTCGCGTTCAAGTCCGTTTTCGAACGCCGCCGAGCGGCGCTGGCGCACGGCTTTTTCAATCGCATCGTAGCGCGCAAAAGTGCCGTCGCGGTCGGTGGCGATGGCCAGGTCGCGCACCTGTTGCCAGGTATCGGCGAACCCGACATCGTCCACGCTCGTTGCGCCGAAAATCCCCCCGAGCACGACTCGCATCGCGGGGCTCAGTTGTTCCAGCGGCAGCGTACCGTGGGCGATCCGGCTGAACAGTTCGTTGAGATGGCTGACCGATTCCGCACCATGGGAGGTCGGCACAACCACAGGTCCTTGCGCCAGCACTTGCTGACGGGCGTCGAAGTCGATGACCACGGCTTGAGCGAAATTGACCTCCCCGCTCAACTTGTCTCGCATCGCTCGAATGAACGGCTCGCCCAGATCATCCATCAAGCGTTGCAGCACCGCGGTCACCAGCACCGGTTTGCCCTCGACAACGGGCCAGCCGCGCTCGAAGGTCAGGCTTCGATCGCTGAGCAGGTTGGACAAGCGTCCGGCATAACGAGACTTGAGCTTTCCCTCGGCCCACCGGGCGTGTTCCTTCTCCAGCCAGTCTTTTTCCGTGCCCCTGACGATCCAGCCGGAAATGGTTTCCTCTTCGGTATTGACGTTGTAGCCCTCGCGCAGACGCTGTTGCGCCAGCACCTGACGAGTGAAAAACGGATCGCAATTGGCTTCGATATATTCATGTAATCCAGCGAGTGCCGCGCCCGGGCCGGTGAGCGTTACCGTACCCGCCGCGTCATTGCGGATACCGTCCCGATAATAGGTGACAACCGCTTTAAGCAATTGGTAGGCATAAGCTTCATTCCAGCTGGTGAAGTTCGACCTGACCAACATCTCTTCAATGACTGTCGCCGCGACCGTGGTCAGGTTTTCACCGTCGGCCCAACCGGATGCCGAGTTGGCCATGCGCTTTTCAACTTCAGCGAGCACGTCGTAATTGAGCCGAATGACTTGCATGATCGACATCGTCATGCCGCTGCCCGGCTGGGCGATGAAATGAGCGTTCATTTCTTCATTGATTTGCAGCCCCATGCGAAAGCCGTTCTCCGCAGCCTCCACGACTTTTGGCGCTATGAACAGTTCAAGGACGTCGGGTTTGCTGCGAGCAAAATCCTCGAGAAGTTGTTTATGTTGCTCTGGAAGACTGTCGGTCCTGTCGGGGTAATGCTGCGGATCGCGCCCCGGCATCAACTGCGGATTGTTGTTCAACAGAAGTTGCAGGACTGCGATTTTCTGCGTCTGGCTGTAATCGCTGATATCGACACCGCCCAACTTGTCGAGCAGCGGCGGCAGATAATCCATGTCGGTATAACGCCCGCCTTCACGAAATTCCGCCTGCAAGCGCACCACATCGCTCGCTGCAGCGAAGTTGCCGCGCATCGACACTTCGCGGTGGTAGACGTCCGCCAACAAGTCATCGGCAAAGGCGTGAGTGACATCGCGTAATTGCAGATCCGGCCCCACCATCGCCAGATGGCTGTCGAGGCAGCGCTGACGAAAAGCCTGCAGCGACGCGCGGTCCTTGCCATAAGCACGCACCATCAGATCGATGCGTGCTTCATCGGTCCGCCCCTTCCACCTCGGCTGGCTGAGGTAGTCGAACATCTGCTGTTTCAACACCCGTGCACGCTCTTCAATCATCGTCGCCAGTTGCCCGGCATGCTTGAGTGCTGCACCACCGGATGCCATCGCATCAGCCCTGGCGCTGTCGAGAATGACCCGGTTCATCTCGAAAGCCAGCAACGCATCGCTGTCGTACCAAAGGTTGAAGCGGTAACCCTCCGCCGCCATCACCTGGCGCCAGATATTCATGTAATCGCGCTGATTGACCCCGACTTCGCTGCCGCCAACCCAGACGAAATGGATGACTTTCGGCACCGGCCGGGTCGGCCCCGACAACATTTCCACGGTCGTCGAAAGCCGTGACAGATAACGTTGCAGCCCTCGCGCAATGTCATCGACAGCCACCGGAACAGGGGTTTTATTGCGTTTCAACAGCGCTGCAAGTTGCTCTTGAAACAGGCTCGCCAGGTTCAGCAACGACACCGGGTCAGTCGTTTGACCGGCTTGCTGGTAATAGTCGTTCAGCGCTTGATATTGGGGGGTAGCAGAAAGCTCCCGCAATGCTTTTGAGAGTACGGAATACTCTTGCGCAGAAATGAATGCTCGCCCGAACGAGTAATCGTTTTTTAAAGCCATCACACACTCCTTGTTTATTTAATGGCCCATTGACGCGCGCACTCTTGCGCCGCTGCAGAGCGGTAAATTGATTTGAACGACACTCGACAAGTGCTATGAACACAGCACCCTAGTGGGCGAATACGCGCCACACAAACAACAAGGAATACAAAGCTTGTCCCCGGCAATATCTGATAACACCGAAGCATTACGCTGTAACGGCTGCGAAATAATTAGCGGACCGGCGCGACCGTCGGGCAAAAAAAATGGCCCTGCCCTGTGGGACATGACCATTGTTTATTGCTGGTGGAAAACAATTGAAACTTCAATCGGACTTACAACCGCTCAAACTTTCCCAAAGCTGAATATTGAATGAGCGGAGGGTTTTTCAGGACAGCGGTTTTTCACCATACCAACGCGGCGTATACACCCATTCACCGCCCCCGGCACGGGCGAAGGTGCAGGTGGTCGAAGAGCCGATCAACACCATGGTGCGCATGTCCACCTGTTCCGGTGTCAATGCGCCCAGGGTCATGGTGCGCAGCGTCTGCCCCGGCCGGCCGATGTCCCGGCCGAGCACCACCGGTGTTTCAGGCGAGCGGTGCTGCGCAACGATCTCCAGCGCCCGGCCCAGTTGCCACGGGCGCGCCCGGGAAATCGGGTTGTAGAACGCCAGGGCCAGATCCGCTTGGGCGGCCAGATCCAGACGTTTCTCGATGATCGCCCAGGGCTTGAGGTTGTCCGACAGCGACATCACGCAGAAGTCGTGGCCCAGCGGCGCACCGGCCTGAGCCGCAGTGGCCAGCGAGGCGGAGACGCCGGGGAGGATTTCCAGATCAACGCTGTGCCACGCCGGATCGTCCGATTCGTGCAGGGCTTCGAGCACCGCAGCGGCCATGGCGAATACGCCCGGGTCGCCCGAGGAAACCACGATCACCGAGCGGCCTGCGGCGGCGAGCCTGAAGGCATGGCGGGCACGCTGCATTTCTTCACGATTGTCGGTGCAGTGCTGCACCTGATCGTCGCGGAACGGGCCGGCCATGCGCACGTAGGTTTCGTAGCCCAGCACATCGGTGGCGCGGGCCAGTTCGGTTTTCACCGCTGGCACCATCAGTTCGGCGGCGCCGGGGCCAAGACCAATGACCGCGAGGCGACCGCGCGGGCGGCCGATCTGCGCGACGTCCAGCGGTTGCTCGGCAATCGCGATCGCCAGATGTTCTGCGCTGATCACCTTCGCCGCAGGCACTGCCACGCGG
Source organism: Pseudomonas sp. FP1762 (assembly GCF_030687105.1). Lineage (NCBI taxonomy): Bacteria > Pseudomonadati > Pseudomonadota > Gammaproteobacteria > Pseudomonadales > Pseudomonadaceae > Pseudomonas > Pseudomonas sp. FP1762. Next base: position 693,908 of record NZ_CP117458.1, on the reverse strand, counting down.
ACCAACGCCTGAAGATCGTTTTGCGCCGCGACGAAGCGCAGTGGCACGCCCAACTCGAGCGCAGCTTCGCGCAAACTCGATGCGGCCATTTCAGCGTCTGCTGCCACCAGACACGCCAGTGCCGGCACGGCGACACTGGCCTGTTGCAACGCAGCGCGAACAGCGTTCGGCAGATCCGCCACGTCAGCGCTCACTGCCACCGCCACACTGCGCGGGTAAATCAGCAATTCATCGGCGCTGGCCACCCGCTGCACACTGCTCACATGAATCGACCGCTGCGCCTGCGGATCCTGCGGCAACTGCGCCTGATCGAGCCATGGCGCCGCGCCTTCGATCCGCACGCTGTGCCCGGCGAGCAGGTCGGAAACGAAGCGTTTGCCCGATTTCAGATCCGCCAGTGCGTAGCCGCTTGGCGGATTGAGCAGGCAGGTACCAAAGCGCAATTCGCCGCTGGTGGTGATCGCCGGCGCCACTTGCAACGCCGCCGCGATGTCCCGGGCCATGACGTTGACCCCACCGAGTCCACCCAGCAATGGCACCACCGCGCTGCCGTCTTCGGCCACCGCCAGCACCGCCGGTTCGGCGCCTTTCTCCAGCAACAGCGGCGCCAAGGTGCGAATGACAATGCCGGCCGCGCACAGGGCAATGATCGGCGTGTCCTGTTGATACAAAGCGCGCAGAGTCGCGCCGAATTCCTGATAGCTGCTGTCGGCGCCTTCGACCCGTCCGGCAAGGCCATGAACCTGCGCCGCCGGATAGACCTGCTGAATGCGCCGCGCCGTGGTGAGGCTGCCCTGGCCGAGAATGACGATGGCGGGAGTCGCTTGGCTCATCAACCTTGCCACCGTTCGCCCGGGACGATGATCAGCGAGAAGTACGGCGAGGACATCGGCTCGACCTGATCCATCGGCACGATCTTCTGGTTGGCCATGGTCGCGCGCTCGACATACAACGCACGCTCGGCGAGGCCGAGTTCTTCCAGCACCTGACGGACCTTGGGAAAGTTGCGCCCCAGTTTCATGATCACCGCCGCATCGGCATCGGCCAGACGCCGTTTCAGTTCTTCGTGGGGCAGCACGCCGGAAAGCACCGACAGGCTCTGATTGCGATACACCAGCGGCGCGCCGAGCACCGAAGCGCCGCCGAGCATCGAGCACACCCCGGGCACGACTTCGGCCTCGTAACGGCTGGCGAGACGATCATGCAAATACATGTAGGAGCCGTAGAAGAACGGGTCGCCTTCGCAGATCACCGCCACGTCGCGGCCGGCGTCCAGATGCTCGGCGACCGCCACAGCGGCTTCGTCGTAGAAATCGCTGATGACCTGCTCATACGACAGCGGCGCCGGCAACGCCTCGGTGGTCACCGGATAGACCAGCGGCAGCAGGTTCTGCGCCTCGACCAGATGCGCCTCGATGATGCCGAACGCATTGCCCTTCTTGCCCTTGGCCACGAAATACGCGACCACCGGCGATTCGCGCAGCAGGCGCAAGGCTTTGACAGTGATCAGTTCCGGATCACCGGGGCCGACACCGAGGCCGATCAGACGTCCTTTGGCCTGCATCATTCGATCTCCGTGGCGAGGGCATTGACGGCGGCGGCGGCCATGGCACTGCCGCCCAGCCGGCCTTGCATGATCACGAACGGCACGCCGCGACTGTCGGCCGCCAGCGCCGCTTTCGATTCGGCAGCGCCGACGAAGCCGACCGGGAAGCCAAGGATCAGTGCCGGTTTCGGCGCGCCGGCGTCGAGCATTTCCAGCAAGTAGAACAGCGCGGTCGGTGCGTTGCCGATCACCACCACACTGCCTTCGAGGTGCGGGCGCCACAGTTCCAGCGCGGCAGCCGAGCGGGTGTTGCCCAACTCGCGGGCGAGCTCCGGCACGCTGTCGTCGCGCAAAGTGCAGATCACTTGGTTATTGGCCGGCAGGCGCGTGCGGGTCACGCCTTCGGAGACCATCCGCGCGTCGCAGAGAATCGGCGCACCGGCCGCCAGTGCATCGCGCCCGGCCTTGCCCGCGCCCTCGGAGAATTGCAGACCGTCGATGGCCTCGACCATGCCGCAGGCGTGGATCACTCGCACCGCAAGTTTTTCCAGATCGGCGGGAATGCGCGCCAGATTGGCCTCGCGGCGAATGATCGCGAAGGAGTTGCGATAGATCTCCTGACCGTCGCGGATGTAATCAAGCATCAAGGGGGCTCCGGGAGCGGGCGTCGAGCAGGGTCGCGGCCGCTTCAATAGTAAGATTGCAGGCGTGCAGCGTGCCGAATCCGGGCTGTGCTGCATCGCGAAAATAGAGGTCGTAATGACCGGGGGCAACGGCCAGCAGCGTCGCTGGCGCGCAGTGGGCGGCGGCGCAGGAGCGCGAGCACCCCGACAGGTGCACGCTGAGGCCTGCGGGCAGCAGAGGTGCCAGTTGCCGGGCATCCTGCTTGGTGTCGGCAAGGCCTTTGCCGCAGCCATCGGCGCCGGTGCAGGCGATCAGGCGAGCCAGTGGTTCGGCCTCGGCCGTCAACAGGCCCAACGCCCGCAACTGCTCAAGCACGTTGTCGGTATCAGTGGCTTTCACGTTCGGCAGCAGCAGGCTCTGCCACGGCGTGAAGCGCAGACTGCCATCGCCAAATTGACGGGCCAGTTGTGCCGCGCCACGCAGCATCGCCGGATCAAGTCGGCCCAGTGGCGGCACCGCGCCGACGTAGCAGAGACCTTGCGTGTTTTGCTGATGAGCGCCGATGTGCAGCGCGTCTGCCGACGTCGGGCGCTGCCAATTGCTGATCGCCTTGAGCGATACGCGCTCGCGCAACGACTCAAGGAACGCGAGCCTGGGCAACTCGTCGAGCAGATGGCGCATCCGTGTTTGCTCTGGCCGGGCCAGGTCGAGGAACAACTCCAGCGCGGCGACCACCAGTGCGTGAGCATTGTCCAGGCTCACAGCGCCGAGAGGGCGATCGGTCGGGCAACCGGCCAGACCGAATGCCCAGAGGATTTCGCCGTCACGCTCGAATGCCGACAGCCACAGATCATGCGGATGTTCGAGCATCACCAGGGCTTCGCCGCCATCGAGCTGCACGGCGAACTTGGCGCTCAACTCATGGAAGCGCGGATGACTTTGCAAGGTGTCGAGGATTTGCCCTGCGAGCGGGCGCGTGTCGAACAGCATCTGCCGATCGATGCCGGCAGCCGGGCTGAGCATCAGATTGCGCACATCGTCGCCGGCGGCGTGCTTCGGCCCAAGGCCGGCGGCCAGCAAACACTCGATCAGCGCTGCCGATTGCGCACCGATGCCGCGAATCTGCAGGTTGCCGCGATTGGTCGCTTCGATCGCTCCGCTCGCAAACGCTTCGGCGGCAGCGGCCACCGCATCGGCCTGATCGGCACTGATCGAACCGCCATCAAGCTTGATCCGGCAGATACCGCCGTCCAGTGCCTGGACGATACGCAGCAACCCCGGGCAGGCCGAGGGGCGTAAGGCAGTGGACATCGGGCGTTCGTTCAAGGGGCTGACCGGTTGTGTGGCAGAAGCGCTTCGCGGGCGGAGCGCGCGGTATTATGCCTGCTTTGCCCACCGGTATGAAAAGTCTGCCCTCTGTCTCGACCGGTGGGGCAGGCAGGCTTCAGTTGTTGCCTCTGCCGCGCGCTCAGGTCAGGGCGATAATCTGCTTTTCGCGCCGCTCACCCAATAACGCAATAATCCTGGCTCTCGAGAAACAGTAATCATCGGCATCTATAAGAGCCTTGTAGCAATCAACAGCAACGTTGCCCACTATCTGCTCGGCATTGAAGCGTCGCTCAAGCACATTGCCCGGAACAGGCTCTTTGACGGCAAACGAAATGACGACCATCGTAATTGTTGATCCCTTAGATACGCTGCCAAGCATGAAGCGAATCGACTTGCCCTCTTGCAGAGTATTTCGCTGAAGCAACTCAAGGGCCGCACCGTTGCTCTCCAGTTGCGAGGTCAGATTGGCAATTACCTGTTGGTTCAAAACTGCCGGCGCCCAACCTTGCAAGAGTTCTTGAGTCAACTCCAGCAGAGTAAAAGTATCGGGCGTAGTGACAGGCGCGCTGATAACCGGATCGTCGAAAAACAAAGCACCGGTGACTTTCAAAGCCGTTTTATTGGCGTCATTCCATGCCTTGCATGCAACAGCATCGGGAACTTTATGCGAGGCGACCGTTTGTGAATAAAGCAGCGCATCGAGACTGTCGTCAATGTCAGATGCCGACAGCTCTTTACTCACCAGCACTAATGCCCCTGCGCATACGAAAACCTTCGAAATCGCGAACATTTGCATCTCCCACAAAAAAACCAGAGGCTTGCGCCTCTGGCATTAATCACTTTCAGACCGACTGGCCAAATTCGTAGCTGAGCGCTTTCTCACGTTGCTCAGTCAGAGCCTTGACAATCAATGGTTCTACCATTGCATAGTCTTCCTCATCCATATACATCGTGGCGCCGGCGTTATAAATCTCCACAGCAGATGTTGCCCATTCTACAAACAGTACTTTGGTAGGTTGAGCCGAAGCCAGATATTGCACAGCAGCGATTGCCAGGGTGATACCACCCTCATCATCCTGCGAAGCCGCACTCATGCAAAAGTTGCCACCTTCGGCTTTCTTCGAGTTGTTCTCGAACAGCGTCAGGGCCTGTGGTTCATTTTTCAGTGCATCCATGGTCGCATCTGCCACAGAGGACAATACTTTAAGGGCTGCCTGGCCCTGTCCTACTGCTGCACCAACAGCGGTATGCAGAACAGACAGGACAACATTATCCATGGTCAATTTTTGCGAAGTAGCGGTATATCGATTATAAGGCTGGCTGAAAGCAAACCAGCCAGCCAGTTTCATCAATCGCATAAACTCGTTATAGCGCTGTTCCTTTTGGTTGGACGCCGGATATTTGAGCAAGGCAACCAGATCGGCATACATGTAGGTGTTTTTAACGATTCGCTTGCTGCGCTTGGACATGCTTGCATCAAAGCCTGCAATACCCGAGCCCATGACTGCAGCATTCAGTTCATCTTTATCAACCGGAAAGCTACTGCCAACACTTGCCGAACGCGAGCGCAGCACTGGCTGCGCAGCGATAAACTCATTGGTTTGTGCAATCAAACTAAACCGTTCAACAGCGGAGATTACATCTTTATTCAGCTCAGTCATAAATGGATTCCTTTCTTGGTTAAAACACCGACTTGGTGTGGAAAACAAACTAACCACAGCACCGGAGTTAATCAAATCGAAAATCCATGCATTTAATTTCAGACCGTCATACAAACCATCAAACAAAGCTGAACAACTAACATCAAGCGCCCCGAGCCAACTCAATTTCACGCGTGCGCATATCAAGCACTGCAGCAGCCAACTGAAGCCGATTTTCATTTATCGCGGCAGACCTGATCAAAAAGCGCCTGGAGCGGATATCAAGCTCCGACCCCGTATGCTGAATAGTCCAGAACAAATAGGTAGAGGACCACTTCGCATCAAGCAAGCGAACGTTACTAACGACAATCTCCAACTCACTATTGAAATTGTACTGAGCAGGAGAAAAACGAAAATCGCTCCATTCCCGAGCGCTGCCTCTAAATACGTCTATGGCGTCCGAATGTGTCTCAAGCATATGGAACGCTTCCTTCATTAGCCCGACTTTCTCCCGACTTAGTTGTTGCGACAAGGATCGCGCCCAGACGTCCAGCGCATTGCCGGTAAAGTTCTTGTCAACATGGATTACCGGAGCTTGCTCCAGGCTCCAGCCGACAGACCAAAGCACCCCGGAATAATATTCGAACCAAGCAGCTGGCTCACTGTTTCTGTCATGACGCAAATCGGCTCTGTATTCTGCCCAGCGCATACTGTCCTTGACGAATCGTTTATCTTCCGCAGTCAACCCGGAAAAGTAGGACAACAGATTATTCCCCATCACCGTCGCACTGCCTTGGTCGGGCAGTGCTGAGATACTGTTCAAAACATCGCTCATTTCAATTATCCATTCGATTATTCAATTTACTAAAAAAGTACCTTCCGGATAGCCACAAGCACTTCCAGCGGAACGCCAATTCAATACTTGCGAAGAACTCGAAAAATCACAAAAGACAATGTAAACATTCAATGTCGGCGCTCCTGAAAAAAGGACAGCAGCCAGTTATCGATTGTCGCGTTATCATGTCGCCCGCTTCGCTGGACGCAGGATCTGGAGTATGAAATGGGCGATTGGCTGACCGTTGTGGGTATTGGTGAAGACGGCTTCAAAGGCCTGGGCAAGAACGCCCGGCGTGCTCTGATGGGCGCCTCGCGGATCGTCGGCGGCCAGCGTCAGCTGGATCTGCTGCCGCCGTGCATCGGCGGCGAGCGGCAATTGTGGCCGAGTCCGTTTTCCCTCGCGCCGGTGCTCGAGTCGCGTGGCGAGCCGGTCTGCGTGCTGGCCAGCGGTGATCCGATGTTCTACGGCGTCGGTGCCAGCCTGGCGCGTCAGGTGCCGAGCGCCGAGATGGCGATCATCCCCGCCCCTTCGTCCTGCGCACTGGCGGCGGCGCGCCTGGGCTGGCCGTTGCAGGAGGTGACGATTGTGTCGCTGGTGGCGCGTCCGTTGGCGGCGCTCAATGCGCATCTGTTCAGCGGCGTGCGTCTGTTGTTGCTGAGCAATGACGGCAGCAGCCCGGCCGCCGTTGCGCAATTGCTCTGCGAACGTGGTTTCGGCCCAAGTCGCATGACAATTCTGGAGCATTTGGGCGGCGACGCCGAGCGGCGGATCGATCGCAGCGCCAGTGACTGGGAAAATGCGCCGATTGCCGATCTCAACGTTATCGCTGTCGAGTGTCTGGCCGAACCCGGTGTTACCGGCCTGTCACGCCTCGCCGGTCTGCCCGATTCGGCGTTCCGTCACGACGGCCAACTGACCAAGCGCGACGTACGCGCCATCACCCTCGCCCGCCTGGCGCCGAAGCCCGGCGAACTGCTCTGGGATGTCGGCGCCGGCAGCGGTTCGATCGGCATCGAGTGGATGCGTGCGCACCCGAGCTGTCGTGCCATCGCGGTCGAGGCCGACGAGGGCCGTCAGCAATTGATCGAACACAACCGCGATGCGCTGGGCGTACCCGGCTTGCACCTGATTCGCGGCAAGGCGCCGCAAGCGCTCAATGGCCTTGAACGTCCAGACGCTGTTTTCATCGGCGGCGGCGTCACCCGTGAGGGTGTATTCGAAACCTGCTGGGACCAGCTCAAGCCCGGCGGCCGATTGGTGGCCAACGCCGTGACCCTGCAAAGCGAAGTCACCCTGATGCACTGGCGCGAACAATACGGCGGTGAGCTGACGCGCATTCATGTCGCCCAGGCGCAACCGCTCGGCGAGTTCGATACCTGGCGTCAGGCCTTGCCGATCACCCTGCTGGAACTGGTCAAACCCCTCGATGCGTGACGAAACCGCCGAACAGCCCGCGCCCCTGCGCAGCGGCCTCACCACCGGCAGCTGCGCCACCGCCACCAGCCTCGCCGCCGCGCGCCTGTTGCTCACCAGCATCAGCGCCGACGCGGTGCAGATCACGCTGCCCAAGGGCAAACAGGTGCAGATGCGCCTGGAGTTCTGCCGCTTGAGCGAGGGCGGCGCCGAGGCCGGTACGATCAAGGATGCTGGCGATGACCCTGACGTCACTCACGGCGCCCTGCTCTATTCACAGGTGCGACTGTCTGCCGAACCGGGAATCCACTTCAACGCCGGTGTCGGCGTCGGCACGGTGACCCGACCCGGTCTGGTATTGGCCGTCGGCGAGCCGGCGATCAATCCGGTGCCGCGCAAAATGATCAGCGATCACCTGGCCTTGCTCGCCGCCGAAACCGATTACGGCGGCGGCTTCGAAGTCACAGTCAATGTCGAGGGCGGCGCAGAACTGGCGCTGAAAACCATGAACCCACGGCTGGGCATTCTTGGCGGCCTGTCGATCCTCGGCACCAGCGGCATCGTCCGGCCATTTTCCTGCGCCGCTTACATCGCCTCTATTCATCAGGGCATCGACGTGGCGAAAACCAATGGTTATCTGCACATCGCCGCGTGCACCGGCAACGCCAGCGAAGACACCATGCGCCGGGTCTATGAGCTGCCGGAAATCGCCCTGATCGAAATGGGTGACTTTGTCGGTGCGGTGCTAAAGCATCTGCGCAAAGTGCCTGTGGATAAACTCAGCCTGTGCGGCGGCTTCGGCAAGATCAGCAAACTCGCCGCCGGGCATATGGATCTGCACTCACGGCATTCGAGCATCGACTTGCCGCAACTGGCCGAGTGGGCGGCGGTGATTGGCGCGGATGCGGCATTGCAACAAGGCATTCGCGAAGCCAATACCAGCCAACAAGCCCTGGCCATGGCCAGTGCGGCGGGCATCGCTTTAGGGGATGAGGTTTGTCGCCATGCGCTGAATTTCGCCCGTAGCGTGGTGCCGGCACAGGTGCAGGTCGAGGTGTTTGCCATTGATCGTCAGGGCGGGATTGTCGGGCACGCCGGAGGTTTTGCATGAAACGGATCTTGCTGCTCGGCGGCGTGACTGAAGCGCTGGCGATTGCCCGCACGCTCGGCCCACAACATATCTACAGCCTCGCCGGCGTTGGCCGGGTGCCGAGCGATTTGCGCTGCCAGGTTCGGGTCGGCGGCTATGGCGGCGCTGAGGGTCTGGCGCAGTTCATCGCCGATGAAGGCGTCGATCTGCTGCTCGACGCCACGCATCCGTACGCCGCACAAATCAGCGCCAACGCCGCCCGCGCGGCACAGCTCGCCGGCATTCCCTGCTGGGCCTTGCGCCGGCCCGCCTGGCAACCGCAAGCAGGCGATGACTGGCGCGAGGTCAGTGACTGGGCCGAACTCATCGCCGCCCTGGAACCGTTCCACCGCCCGCTGTTCACCCTCGGCCGTGAACCGCTGCAACACCTCGACGAAATCCCCGCCCACCAGTTCTGGACTCTGCGCGCTCTCGACGTTTATCCCGGCAACGCGCGCTGCGAAGTGATCGGCGCCCGTGGGCCGTTTCTGCTGGAAGACGAGCGAGCGCTGTTCGAGCGCCGGCAGATCGACGTATTGATCAGCAAGAACAGCGGCAGCACCGCGACTGAGCCGAAGCTTGAAGTGGCGCGCGAGCGTGGCGTGCCGGTGCTGGTGTTGAAGCGCCCGGGGTTGCCGGGGGTTGATCGGGAGTTTGAATCAGTCGCTGAAGTCCTCGCTGCCCTTTCCCACTGAATCGGCACGGCCCTTTGTGGGAGCGAGCCTGCTCGCGAAGACGTCAGCACCGGCAGCCCATCAGTGTCTGACAAATCGCTTTCGCGAGCAGGCTCGCTCCCACAGGAACCGTGGATGTTGCTGATATCTGTGCACACTCACAAAATTTGTGGGAGCGGGCTTGCCCGCGAAGGCGTCAGGTCTGGCACTGCAAATTCAAGTAGCTACACTCCTTTAACAGCTCAATGCGACACCAAACCGCACGACGCTTTTTTACTTATCGGCCCTGATCAGGCTAAATGGGCCGCGCCTGATCGCCCACCCAACGGACCTGTCCCATGAACCGACGCCGGTTAGCATTTGCCTGGATCGCCTGCTTTGCAGTGCTGTTCAACATGCTCGCCATGCCGCTGAGCGGGGCGATGGCGCAGGCGGCCAGTTCACCGGCCGAGCAGATACTCTGGAGCAGTTTCTGCACCGGCGGCGGCATGAAGATGGTGGCGATCGACATCGGTGCCACGGATCAGAAGGCCCCGCAAAACGACAACCATTCGAATATGCAGCACTGCTGGTGTTGCTCAGGTGGGGCGCCATTGCTGGCACTGCCGGGGCATTCGCCGCAGCTGTATTTCGCGCAATTTGAAAGCAACCGCAGCGTTGCGCCCGTCCCCCTGCAAACCCCGACGCCGCGCCAGCAATGGCCGAGTCTCAATCCCCGTGCCTCCCCTCTGGTCTGATTGGTTCGCGCCCTGAATCCGCGTTTCAAATCGTTCTGGAGAACTGCCATGTTGAAGAAACTCTTCGTCCTCGCTGCGCTGCTTTTGCCGGCGTGCTTCGCCCATGCCCACGAATACAAGGTGGGTGCGCTGGAAATCGCCCATCCGTGGTCGCAGGAACTGCCGCCGAATGCGCCGACCGTCGCCGCCTACTTCATCATTCACAACACCGGCAAGAACGCCGATCGCCTGCTCAGTGTCGACTCGCCCATCGCTGCACAAGCGCAGTTGCACGAGCACGTCATGCAGGGCGATCTGATGAAGATGCAGCAGGTGCCAAGCGTGCAAATCCCCGCCGGCGGCACCGTGACCTTCGCGCCGATGGCTTATCACGTGATGCTGCTCAACCCGAGCGATCGCAGCCTGCTCAGTGACGGCAAGCGCTTCCCGATGACCCTGCATTTCGAAAAGGCAGGTGACGTCAGCGTTGAAGTTGCCGTGCAGAAGAAAGCGCCGGAATCCGCCCAGGGCCACGTGCACGCTCAGTAACTGCTTCGGCTGACTTCGCCCATGCGTCCGTTGCGCGCCAGGCCCGTCCCGCATCACCGTCAGACTCAAGCCCTGACGCGTGGCAGCTGGATCGCCCTGTTCGCCATGTTGATGATCTTCATCGGTCCACTGATTTCTCAGTCGATGCCGATGGATCAGCACGCCTCGACGTCGATGCCAATGAGCATGGACATGTCGATGGACATGCCCGGCATGGATCACAGCGGCCATGACGCCCAGCCTGCTGCCGAGCATTGCCCGCCGCAATCTTCGCACCACGTGCTGTGGGAAAAGTGCGGCTATTGCAGCTTGCTGTTCAATTGCCCGGCGCTGACCGGCGGCGGCGATTTCGTCGCTTTCAACATCCCGCCACCCAACACCTTCACCACACCCTCCCCGCGTCTGGGCCATGCCCGCCAACCCTTCTTCCCCGGGGCCCGCACCCGCGCCCCGCCCATCGCCGCGTAAACACACACCTCTGATTGCACACGGTTGAGAAGACAGCGCCAGGCTGCCGACCGTGGTGTTTACGACTGTTCGATGGAAATTGTCATGTCCAGGTTTACTGCTGTCCCCTGCGCGGAATCTGCCCGCGCGCACTTTGCCCTGAATGAATCGCCGATTCGTTGCAGGCACGCTATTGCCGTCCTTTGCGGCGTACTGCTGACACCGCTGGCGCTGGCCGACGCTCACGCCGGCCATGAACATGAACTGAGCCCGACGGTGATCACTGCCATCGCTCCAAGCTCACCATTGACGATCGTCACCAACCCCAAGGATCCGCGCCAACCGGTGCCGGCCAGTGACGGCGGCGATTACCTGAAGACCATTCCCGGCTTCGCTCTGGTGCGCAATGGCGGCACCAACGGCGATCCGGTGCTGCGCGGCATGTTCGGTTCGCGGCTGAACATCCTCACCAACGGCAGCATGATGCTCGGCGCTTGCCCTGGCCGGATGGATGCGCCGACCTCGTACATTTCGCCGGAAACCTACGACAAACTCACCGTGATCAAAGGTCCGCAGACTGTCCTGTGGGGGCCGGGCGCATCGGCCGGTACGGTGCTGTTCGACCGTGAGCCGGAGAACTTCGGCGAACTCGGCACGCGCGTCAACGCCAGCCTCCTGGCCGGCTCGCATGGGCGTTTCGACAAGGTTGTCGACGCCGCTGCCGGCGGTCCTCTGGGTTACGTGCGGGTGATCGGCAACACTGCGCATTCCGATGACTATCGCGACGGCAACAACGACATCGTCGCCTCGCGCTACGACAAGTGGAACGGCGATGTCGCACTGGGCTGGACGCCGGATGCCGACACCCTGATCGAACTCACCGCCGGCAAGGGCGATGGCGAGGCGCGGTATGCCGGGCGCGGCATGGACGGTTCGCAATTCCTGCGCGAGAGCCTCGGTCTGCGCTTGGAAAAATCCAACATCAGCGAGGTGCTGGAAAAACTGGAAGCGCAGGTCTACTTCAACTACGCCGACCATGTGATGGACAACTACACCCTGCGCACGCCGTCCGGCACCGGCATGATGGCGGGACCGATGGCGTCCAACGTCGACCGTCGTACCCTCGGTGCACGGATCAAAGCAACCTGGCGCTGGGCTGATGTTCAGCTGATCACCGGCCTCGACGCACAGACCAACGAGCACCGTCAGCGCAGCTCAATGGGCATCGATACCTACAAGGACCTGCCTTACAGCAAGGACGCCGATTTCCACAATTACGGTGTGTTCAGCGAAATGACCTGGTACGCCGCCGAGCGTGATCGCTTGATCACTGGCGCCCGTGTCGACCGTGCTTCGGCGAAGGATTACCGGCAAACCACAGGGTCGGGGATGATGTCCCGCCCCAACCCGACCGCCGACGACACCCGCGCCGACACGCTGCCCAGTGGCTTCGTGCGCTATGAACACGATCTGACCGACAGCCCGACCACGCTTTATGCAGGCCTCGGCCACGCGCAACGCTTCCCGGATTACTGGGAGTTGTTTTCGCCCAAGTCCGGCCCGGCAGGATCGGTCAACGCGTTCGACTCGATCAAACCGGAAAAGACCACGCAGTTCGACTTCGGCGTGAACTACAAGAGCGCCGACCTCGAAGCCTGGGCCTCGGGTTACATCGGTGTGGTACGCGATTACATCCTGTTCGACTACACGCCGGGAATGATGGGCATGAGCACCTCGCGCGCCGAGAACATCGACGCGCGGATCATGGGTGGCGAACTCGGAGCTGCCTACAACCTGACCGACAACTGGAAAGCCGATGCGACCCTGGCCTATGCCTGGGGCAAGAACAGCAGTGACGGCTCGGCATTACCGCAGATGCCGCCGCTGGATGCGCGCTTCGGCCTGACCTACAGCGAGGCCAAGTGGAGCGCCGGCGCATTGTGGCGAGTGGTCGCCGCGCAGCACCGCATCGACGCGAACAAGGGCAACGTGGTCGGCAAGGATTACGCCCAGAGCTCGGGCTTCGGCGTGTTCTCGCTCAACGGCGCGTACCGCATTAACCAGCACTGGAAAGTCAGCAGCGGCGTCGACAACCTGTTCGGCAAAGCCTACGCCGAACACCTGAATCTGGCCGGCAATGCCGGCTTCGGCTATCCGGCCAACGACCCGCAAGCGCTCAATGAACCGGGGCGCACGCTCTGGACCAAAGTGGATATGAGTTTCTGACACCCACCCATGTGGGAGCGAGCCTGCTCGCGAAGACGGCGCCACGGTCGGCATTGATATCGACTGAACAACCGCTTCGCGAGCAGGCTCGCTCCCACAGGTAAACAGACAACGAAAAGAACCAAGCCCAGCGGAGCACACGTGATGCAAAAGCCTCAACCCAATTTCTACAACCTGGCCTGGCGCTGGCATTTCTATGCCGGGCTGTTCGTCGCGCCGTTCATGGTGATGCTGGCCCTGACCGGGATCATTTATCTGTTCAAACCGCAGCTCGATTCGCTGATGTACAGCAGCCTGCTCGAGGTACCGGCCGGGCACCACACGGTGCCGGCCGATGACTTGCTGCAACGGGTGAAAAGCGCTTACCCGCAAGGTCAGGTCACCCAGTACCTGCCGCCGGTGAATGCTGAGCGCAGCGCGCAATTCGTGGTGAAGAACGCCGGTCATGAACTCAACGTGTTCGTCGATCCGTACCACGGCGACATCCTCGGCGAGCAGGATGCCAAGCAGAATCTGCAAGCCATCGCCCGTGCGATCCACGGCGAATTGATGATCGGCACAGTCGGCGATCGCCTGATCGAAATGGCCGCTGGCTGGGGCGTGGTGCTGGTGGTCTCGGGGCTGTTCCTGTGGTGGCCGCGCGGTCAGGCGGCGGGCATTCTATGGCCGCGTTTGAACAGCCGCGGTCGAGTGTTGTGGCGCGATCTGCATGCCGTCACCGGTTTCTGGGGCGCGACATTGCTGTTGGTGATGTTGCTCAGTGGCATGACCTGGACCGGTTTCTGGGGCAAGCAATACGCGCAGGTGTGGAACGTGTTTCCGGCAGCGATGTGGGACAACGTGCCGACCTCCGACATCGAGGCACGCAGCCTCAACAGCGCGACCCGCCAGACCGTGCCATGGGCTATGGAAAATACGCCGATGCCGATGTCCGGCGACCACGCCGAACACATGAATCACGGCAATGCCCATGCCGGCCCCGCAGCACCCGCGATCAGCCTGCAGGACGTGCAGAACATCGCCAGTGAACGCAAGGTTGAACCCGGCTACAGCATCACCCTGCCGACCACCGCCACCGGCGTGTTCACCATTGCCGTGTTCGCTGATGACCCGCGCAACGACGCCACCCTGCACGTCGATCAGTACACCGGCAAGGTCCTCGCCGATGTCCGCTTCGAGCACTACGGCACCGTCGCGCGCGCCACGGAAATCGGCGTGATGCTGCACGAAGGCAAGATGTTCGGCACCTTCAACCAGATTGTCGTGCTGCTGATCTGCCTGATGATTCTGCTCAGCGCCGTCAGCGGCGTGGTGATCTGGTGGAAGCGTCGGCCTGAAGGCAAATTCGGTGTGCCGCCGCTGCGCCATGACCTGCCGAAGTGGAAAACCGGCGTGGCGATCATGCTGGTGCTGGCGGTGGTGTTTCCACTGGTGGGGGCGTCGCTGGTGGTGGTCTGGTTGCTCGACCGGTTTCTCGTGCCCCGACTTGGCGAGCGTTCCGCGCAGGTGCAGCGTTGATGTGACGGGCGCGGGCCGTTGCGGCGGCCCACGCCTGTTCATTCATTTCACTTACAACTCGTCGCGCAAGCGCACGGTTCCGGGTGTCGGGGTCTGCTGACGACGGCTTCGCCAGGTAGTGTTCATGCGGCCGGTCTGGCGCCAGTAATAACCGCCGATCAGCACCCGAAACTCACCCAGCGCCATAAGCCGCGAAAGAAACTCTCCAGGGCTCAGCCGGCTGATCCAGCGTCCGCCCTCGAAAGTAGCTGAGCGGGTCAGCAACAGATCTCTTTCCGCCCTTGAATACACAGGTGTGTACTTGAGCAGCACATCGTGCGGCGTTGAATAGTAGTAGTGCAGGATATGCAGGCCTTTTTCCGTGGGTGCATGGGTGTGCGCATGCACCAGCGAAGGCGCAGCGTAATTGGCATAGACCTGATCCACGTCCGCCGCCAGCGTGGTGTTGCCCGAGACATGCAATTGATGGGTGGCCATCACCGAGTAACCCTCGGGATAGCGCGGCGCCGGATCGCGCCAACTGACAGCCGGATCCGCGACGGTACGCAGTATGCGCAACAGCGGATTGTCCTCGTTGGCCAAATACACGATCGGCTCAAGCGGAACGAAGCGACGGCTGGACGGGTTCGCCAGAATCGCACTCTCATAACCGGTGCCTATTACCGCCTGGCCGGCTACCCGCCCATGAACATGGCAGGCGGCATCATCGGGATGATGAAAGACAGGTCCCAGCGCTGGCGCCGGATGCTCGCGCCAGCGTTGCTCACTGGACATCTCGGTCAGCCGTGGCTGCCAGTGTTCATCCACCTGACCATGCCGCGACCAGTATTCACTGGTTTCAATTACCTCAAGTCGGCCGGCATGAGCCATCCGTTGGACATAGTCGACAAATCTGAACGTACCACTGGCAATGCCCCGCTCATCGACCGCCGCTTCCACCTTCGACACAAAGGCATTGGGGCGCAGTTGCACTTGCCCGAACTCATCGTAGAAAGTGCCGGGCTCGAATGCATGCAGTTGCAATTTCAACAACGCGCCATCGGCGCAGGAGAAGTAGATCGGCCGGTACCCCTGGGGCGTGTTGGCCCATGCGCAGGCTGCCTGGACATCGTTGGGCAGCAGAAAAAAGTGCCGCATATCGTCCGCCCGCGCGCCCAGCGGTGGCAGCGCTGCTCGCAAATAAATGGCGCTCAGACTGCAGCCTGGCGGCAGCTTGCCCTGTTCGAAAACCCGATCCAGCGCCAACCCCGAACGCTGCACCGCAACTGGCAGAGTGGACACGAACAGACCCTCCGGGCCGTTCAAAACGTAGCCGAAGGTCTGCGTATCTCTGCTCGAGGAGAATTGATGAGCGTACCGCGCGGCAGCGTCTGCCTGGATGAACAGCGGGCTGCCGACCGGGCTGCTCAACGCCTTGTCATAATCTGCGGCCGGCAACAGATCCCCGGAGTATGGTGCCCACTGGATAATCTGGCGCGGTTGCCCCCAGATCGCGCTTGCGGCGACCACCCACAGACGTCCGGCCCTGGCCAGCTCGTTCACCCATTCGACGGGTTTCAATTGCCGATTGCGCAGGCGCTGTCTTATCGCTTTTGCATCGACGACGGACAGCCGCTCGCCCTGATCAAGCAGCTGCGAAAGCAGTTCGGCTTGCGGCCGATAGCCAATCACCGCGCCATCCGGACAGAACAGGTATTCATCCCGTGGGGCGGGTGTGTAGCGAACCAGCGAACCGTCCGCCGCCACCCGGTATTCCTCTTTGATGCCGCGTTTGTTGAACGCCGACTCCAGCACCTCGACCGAAAACACGTTCTGGTACACCTGCTTTTGCACAGGCGCCAAGACCAATGACACCTCTTGGGCGACGCGCGAGCGGTACCGCGCCACGACGCGACAACCCGCAGGAAACAATCCGGCGGCGCGACTTTCCTCAGGGCAGATATCGGTGAAATCAAAATCCTCATGGCTGACTTCAACAGGCACTGTGGCGACGTAGCGCTTATCGACCGTCTCCAGAATCAGCCCGCCATGCACCCTGTCGGTCACCAGAGGCACGAGTGTCCTGGCGTGGACGGCCGCGTCGTCAGCCGTCAGAAAGACCGGACCGAGCCGGCGCCGTTCGAGATTTGCGTACGGTTGCCAGGTGGCTGGCACCAGCCCCGCCCGGTCCCAGCACAGACCGGTGCGCATGACGGACAGCTCGCCGCTGCTGGCGACCTCATGGATAAAGTCGGTCGGTAGACGGTTGCCAGCGGCCAGATCGCTTTTGATCTGTTCAAGCGTGCGCTGGGACGAGGCGTCATGAAACAGTTTGCTGGACTTGCTCCACACATATTTGAGCAAAGCACCATCGCGCACGGCGATATAAAGCGCTGCGGGAGCGTCCGACACCATGACCGGGCGCCGGCCGCCGTAATACATCGAGGCTGTCAGGTGGTCCGGCGAGATGAAGTAATGCGCCAGCCATTCATCCGGGCTTTTCGTCGGATCACCGGCACGTTGCGATGCGTAGAAATTGCCGTGCAGTTCGAAGCCCTCGGGCAACGCATGCCAGGGCTCTGAGGGCAGGTCGGCGAAAACCGAATCGAGCCTGAACAGATTTTTGCCTTGATCACTGACGGGCACCAGCTCGGTAGCCACATACTCTGGCCGGCTCTTGTGCCTGAGAATGAAGCCGAAGTACGCGCGCGTTTCGCCCTGTGGACGAAAGTCCCCCATGCATCGGTCCCGTGCAGCCTCATCCGCCGAGGGGAAAATCGCGCCGAATGCCACACCTTCCAGGCGTTTCCAGGGCAACGGCAACGTCAGCGGCGGCAACGGTATTTGCGGCTGCGGGAGTGGCGTGGGTTTGGGCAGGATCGGCTTGTCTCTGTCCGGCTGGGGATACAGAAGCGGCGGCAGTTGCACCACCGGCAACTGCGGCACGGGCAAAGGCGCGGGCGTGGTGCGCAGCGACCAGGTAGCCGGCACCCGCCCGCGATAGCCCCACAGTTCATTATCGATCAGAACCGTTAAACGTCCGGCCGCTGCCTGTTCACGTATGAAGTCCTGCGGGCGTTTACGGCCGCTGTCCAGTTCCAGCGCCAGGGCGCCCGGATGCTGGCGCGTGCCCAGGCGCCGGGCCAATTCCGTGGAGCCCGCAGATCCGATGACCTCATACCTGACGAGGCTGTCCGGCGCCGCGCTGACATACAAGGCAATCTCGTCGAGCAGGACTTGCCTGACCTCCGCCACACTCAACATCTGCAAGCTCACAGCCGCTTCCTGATACGCCCAGCCAAAAAGCTCCGTATCCACCGGCAAAAGTTGCGACATGGCAATGTGAGAGACGTAACGGGCGTGCAGCGCATGGTCGTCGGGAAAGACCGGACGCCCATGATTGTCCATCGGATAAAGCCTGCCCTGACTGAGCGTGTCGATATCTCCCGGCAACGGTTCGGTCACCACGAAACGCTTGTCGCTGCGCTGAAAAACATACCCGGCGTACGGTTTGTCACGGCGCAGGCCGGCGAGTTCATGGGCATGACGAGCGGCATCATCGGCGCACAGAAAAGCGCCGCTCAATCGCGGCCAGGGGAAGTTCGCGAAGGGTTGCCATTGCAGATCCACCGGCCCCAGATGCGCCCACAGCGCACTGCCGCGCACGACCTCCAGGGTGCCAGCCAGTACCAGCATCGAGACAAATGCCCGGGTATCCAGTGTGCCGGCCGCCAGCCTTGCCTGCACCCCATTGTCACCGACCGTGCCGTCCGACTGCGTAACGCTCAGTGCCGCTTCGATCGAATCGCCGCTGAAGCGGTACTTCAACATCGCATGATCCTGCGCCCGCATGTACAGCGACAACGCATGTCCCGCTTTCGCCAGATGTTTGCTGCGGGCATTCGCTTCGATAGCGACGGCGATCTCCCGGGGCGTGAAGAAGTTCTCGTAGAGCCACGGCTGAGCGGGTGGAAACTGCGCAGGGTCGGGCCGCGAGGCGAAGTAGAAGCCCTCCAGCAAATACCCCCTCGGCAGCTGCAATTGCCCTTGGGCATCAACCGGAAATATTCGCTCAGGATCCCATGCAGCCAGTCCGGCCGGGCGCGCATGGGTGGCGACATACTCCTCGCCAATCAATTTTTTCAATATCAGGCCCGTCGTCTGTGCGCCTCTGGATTTCAAGGCGGCAAGCACGGCGCGTTCGGCATTGACGCATACCCGGGTCATCAGCGGCAGTTCGGTGACCACACCCGCGGAGAACGACGCGCCGGCCTTCCAGTCCGCAGGTACGCGCCCCACCGAGTAGCCCCAGTCGGCATTCGAAACAATGACTTTGAGTTCACCCACGGTCGCCAGCCTGTTGATCACCGCCATCACGTCATAGGCCCCCGCCGGATGCCCGGCCGGCCCGCCGGATTGCTGCCAGAGGAAGTAGTCGCGCTCCTCGGGCGAGCCGCTCGAGACGTATTTGAGCAAGCTGCCATCCGGGCCTGAAAGGTAAGCGCTGCGGAAAAAATCCCGCGCCGACACATCGCCAATGAAATCGCCGCCTGAATAGAAGCTCATGAACAGCCTGAGCAGGGTTTCATCCTGACGCCGATTACCATTGCGGAACTGGTCATGTAGCGGCGGATGGCTGTGTACGCTGGCAATACATCGGTAGCCCAACGGATGGAGCATGCCGCCAAGCGCATCGGTCTGCACAATCGTGCCGAAGTCGAAGCGCGTGGCTTCACCTGCGATGGGAGAGGTGGCGAGGAATTTCCCGTCCGGTCGCAGCAGGATCACGCTGCCGTACTCTTTGTCCGGGTTGAGTGGAATTCGTGTGTGCACCCAATAGGCGGCGTCTTCTTCAGTCAGAAAAGCCGGGCTCAGTGGGGGCAGCTTGAACGTTGCTGAAGAACTTGCGGTACGACCGGATCGGCCTGAGACATGACTCATAAAAACCTGCGCTGAGAATCGGATGAGCAACTGAGTGTGGCCCGTCGGTTTTCTCGAGCTGTGGTACAGGGTTATCGCTTTTGTATCCGCATCTGAGTGCCAGCGGGCGCCCCAATCTGGCGCAACTCGACGCACCATCGCCCGCCTGCCGTCCCCTCCTGGTGCACGCATTCAGCACGCAAGCGCTCTGGCACGACATTTTCTTGCCTGAACGCGACCGGGCACAGCCTTTGCAAAACACAGCTTCAGTCGTCCGCATCTGCCAACCAGAAAAAATCGAATGTTCATGGAGATCGCACAATGAAGCGTCGCAGTTTGATCAAGGCTTTCACACTCACGGCATCCATTGCCGCGATGGGCATGACCTGGACTGTCCAGGCCGCCGAGACCATCAAGGTCGGGATTCTGCATTCGTTGTCCGGGACCATGGCGATCTCCGAAACGTCGCTCAAGGACATGGCGCTGATGACCATCGACGAGATCAACGCCAAGGGCGGTGTGAACGGCAAGATGCTCGAGCCGGTGGTGGTCGACCCCGCTTCCAACTGGCCGCTGTTCGCTGAAAAGGGCCGACAGCTGCTGACCCAGGACAAGGTCGCGGTGGTGTTCGGTTGCTGGACGTCGGTATCGCGCAAATCGGTATTGCCGGTGTTCGAAGAACTCAACGGTCTGCTGTTCTACCCGGTGCAGTACGAAGGCGAAGAGATGTCGCCGAACGTCTTCTACACCGGCGCCGCGCCGAATCAGCAAGCGATCCCCGCCGTTGAATACCTGATGAGCGAAGAAGGCGGCAGCGCCAAGCGCTACTTCCTGCTCGGCACCGACTACGTCTACCCGCGCACCACCAACAAGATCCTGCGCGCGTTCCTGCATTCCAAAGGCGTGGCCGACAAAGACATCGAAGAGGTCTACACGCCGTTCGGTCACAGCGATTACCAGACCATCGTTGCCAACATCAAAAAATTCTCCGCCGGCGGCAAGACTGCGGTCATCTCCACCGTCAACGGCGACTCCAACGTGCCGTTCTATAAAGAGCTGGCCAACCAGGGCCTGAAAGCCACCGACGTACCGGTGGTGGCGTTCTCGGTCGGCGAAGAAGAACTGCGCGGCATCGACACCAAACCGCTGGTGGGCAACCTCGCGGCGTGGAACTACTTCGAGTCGGTGGAGAATCCTGCGAACAAGAAATTCGTCGCGGACTGGAAAGCCTATGCGAAGAAACACAACCTGCCGGGCGCCGATAAAGCCGTGACCAACGACCCGATGGAAGCCACCTACGTCGGCATCCACATGTGGGCACAGGCGGTCGAGAAAGCCAAATCCACTGACGTCGACAAGGTTCGTGAAGCACTGGCCGGGCAGACCTTTGCTGCGCCGTCCGGTTACACGTTGACCATGGACAAGACCAATCACCACCTGCACAAGCCCGTGATGATCGGCGAAATCCAGAGCGACGGGCAGTTCAACGTCGTGTGGCAGACCGAAGGCCCGATCCGCGCGCAACCATGGAGCCCGTTCATTCAGGGCAACGACAAGAAGCCGGATTATGCGGTGAAGAGCAACTGAGGCGAATTCAGTTTTTGAGGCGAGCATGAGACTTCCCCCTCACCCCAGCCCTCTCCCTCAGGGAGAGGGGGAAAGGGAGCCGATCTTCATGCTCTTCAAACCCTGAGTTCGACTCAAGTTCGCAGGTCGCAGCACATCGTCCAGACACCTCGGTCAGTCCCCTCTCCCTCCGGGAGAGGGTTAGGGTGAGGGGGCGGTTGAACAGGACACCACTAATGCCCACTGCCATACACCGCGTACTTCTCGCCATCGCACTGTTGCTGCCACTCCTGGCCCACGCCGGCGATGCCGAAGACTTCGTCGCGGCCAATCCGATGCAACAGGCCAAACTGCTGGAAGCCTGGGCCGCGCAGCCCGATCCGGCGCGTATCGAATTGCTCAACGCCCTGCAGCAAGGCGAGCTGACGATCGACGGCCAAGCGAAAACCCTGCGCTTGAACAATCGCCTGCGGGGTCTGATCGACACCGCGATGGCCAGCCATCAATTGCTCGCCGCTGACAGCAAGATCCGTCTGGGCGCCGCGCAGCAATTGCAGAAAAGCGCGAAACCCGCGCAGCTGAAATTTCTCGACCGGCAACTCGCTGGGGAAAAAGATGAAAGCGTGCATGCCGCCTTGAGCCTGGCGCTGGCCAATCTGCAACTGGTCGACAGCGACCCGGCGGTGCGCCTCGCGGCGGTACGTCTGCTCGGTGAAACCGGCGACCCGCTGGCACGCACACGCCTCGAAGGCCTGCTCGAGCCCGGGGTGGAAAGCGATGCCGGCGTGCGCACCGCCGCCGAAACCAGCCTCGCTCAGGTCAAGCGCAAGCTGCTGATCGGCGAAGTGCTCGGCCAGGCCTTCAGCGGCATGTCGCTGGGCTCGATTCTGCTGCTCGCGGCCCTCGGCCTGGCGATCACCTTCGGCCTGCTCGGGGTGATCAACATGGCCCACGGCGAGATGCTGATGCTCGGTGCCTACTCGACCTACGTCGTGCAGTTGATGTTCCAGCGTTACGCGCCGCAAGCCATCGAGTTCTATCCGCTGATCGCGCTGCCGGTGGCGTTTTTCGTCACCGCCGCCATCGGCATGGCGCTGGAGCGCACGGTCATCCGCCACCTTTACGGTCGGCCACTGGAAACCCTGCTGGCAACCTGGGGCATCAGCCTGATGCTGATTCAGCTTGTACGTTTGTTGTTCGGCGCGCAGAACGTTGAAGTCGCCAACCCGGCGTGGCTGTCCGGCGGCATCCAAGTGCTGCCCAATCTGGTGCTGCCGTACAACCGCATCGTCATCATCGCTTTCGCATTGTTCGTGGTGGTGCTGACCTGGCTGTTGCTGAACAAAACCCGCCTCGGCCTCAACGTGCGCGCCGTCACCCAGAACCGCAACATGGCCGCCTGCTGCGGCGTGCCGACCGGGCGCGTCGACATGCTCGCCTTCGGCCTCGGCTCGGGCATCGCCGGGTTGGGCGGCGTGGCGCTGAGCCAGATCGGCAACGTCGGTCCCGACCTTGGCCAGAGCTACATCATCGACTCGTTCCTGGTGGTGGTGCTCGGCGGAGTCGGCCAATTGGCCGGTAGCGTGCTCGCCGCATTTGGCTTAGGGATCGCCAACAAGATTCTCGAACCGCAGATCGGTGCGGTGCTCGGCAAGATCCTGATCCTCGCGCTGATCATTCTGTTCATTCAGAAACGTCCGCAAGGCCTCTTCGCACTGAAAGGACGGGTGATCGACTGATGAACCAGCCTCTGTTAGTCACGGCCACACAAAAGGCCGGGCCGAAAGTCACGCTCGCGGTCGGCGGGGTGATCCTCGCGCTGCTGATCGTTCTGCCGCTGCTCTCGTTGTTGTCGCCGGACAACGCCCTGCACGTCTCGGCCTACACGCTGACGCTGGTCGGCAAAATCCTCTGCTACGCCATCGTTGCTCTGGCGCTGGATCTGGTCTGGGGCTATGCCGGCCTGCTGTCGCTGGGCCACGGCCTGTTCTTCGCCCTCGGCGGTTATGCGATGGGCATGTACCTGATGCGTCAGGCCGCCGGCGATGGCTTGCCAGCGTTCATGACTTTCCTGTCGTGGAGCGAATTGCCGTGGTATTGGACCGGCACCAGCAGCTTCCTCTGGGCCATGTGTCTGGTGGTGCTGGCGCCGGGGTTGCTGGCGCTGGTGTTCGGCTTCTTCGCCTTCCGTTCGCGGATCAAAGGCGTGTATTTCTCGATCATGACCCAGGCCCTGACCTTCGCCGGCATGCTCCTGTTTTTCCGCAACGAAACCGGTTTCGGTGGCAACAACGGCTTCACCAATTTCCGCACGATCCTCGGTTTCGGCATCACCGAACCGGGCACTCGCGCGGTGCTGTTTCTGGCCACGGTGTTGCTGCTGGTGGCGAGCCTGTTCATCGGCTGGCGCCTGGCGCAGAGCAAGTTCGGTCGGGTGCTGACGGCGTTGCGCGATGCGGAAAACCGTTTGATGTTCTGCGGCTACGACCCGCGCGGTTTCAAGCTGTTCGTCTGGGTGCTGAGTGCGGTGCTGTGCGGTCTGGCCGGAGCGCTTTATGTGCCGCAGGTCGGCATCATCAACCCCAGCGAAATGTCGCCGACCAACTCGATCGAAGCGGCGGTGTGGGTCGCCCTTGGCGGGCGCGGCACGCTGATCGGACCGCTGCTCGGCGCCGGCGTGGTCAACGGCATGAAGAGCTGGTTCACCGTGGCCTTCCCGGAATACTGGCTGTTCTTCCTCGGCGCGCTGTTCATCGTCGTGACGTTGTACCTGCCCAAGGGCGTGATCGGTCTGCTGAAGAAACGAGGTGAACAATGAGAGTCACGGCGAGTGCTGAATTCATGCTGGAGCCGGCGTTTTTCCCCGTCGAACCGAACAAGGACGAAGGCACCAGCCGCGACTCGATCGGCCTCGGCCAGCGCGTCGGCCCCGGCCTCGATACGCGTCACGGCACGATCCTCACCCTGGAAGACATCAGCGTCAGCTTCGACGGCTTTCGTGCGCTGAACAATCTCAACCTGTACATCGGCGTCGGCGAACTGCGCTGCATCATCGGCCCCAACGGCGCGGGCAAGACCACGCTGATGGACGTGATCACCGGCAAGACCCGGCCCAGTCACGGCAAGGCCTGGTTCGGCGAAACCCTGGACCTGACGCAGATGAGCGAAGTGCAGATTGCCCAGTCCGGCATCGGCCGCAAGTTTCAGAAACCGACGGTGTTCGAAGCCTTGAGCGTGTTCGAAAACCTTGAGCTGGCGCAGAAGACCGACAAGTCGGTGTGGGCGAGTTTGCGTGCACGCCTGAGCGGCGAACAGAAGGACCGCATCAGCGAAGTGCTTGAGACGATTCGCCTGACCACCTCGGTCAATCGCCAGGCCGGCCTACTGTCCCACGGCCAGAAGCAGTTCCTCGAGATCGGCATGCTGCTGATGCAGGACCCACAACTGCTCCTGCTCGACGAACCGGTGGCGGGCATGACCGACGCCGAAACCGAGTTCACTGCCGAGCTGTTCAAATCGCTGGCGGGCAAGCATTCGTTGATGGTGGTCGAGCACGACATGGGTTTTGTCGGCTCGATTGCCGACCACGTCACGGTGCTGCATCAGGGCAGCGTTCTGGCCGAGGGCTCGCTTGAGCAAGTGCAGGACAACGAGCGGGTGATCGAGGTCTACCTCGGCCGATGAATCGGCCAGCTGCAAGCGACAAGCTTCAAGCAGCAAATAAAAGCAAAGTCATAAACAGCACTGCTCTTGCTTGCAGCTTGCGGCTTGCGGCTTGAAGCCCAACTAACGGAGTTCCGATGCTACAAGTCCAACAACTTCATCAGTACTACGGCGGTAGCCACATCCTGCGCGGCCTCAGCTTCGAGGTGAAAGTCGGCGAAGTCACGTGCCTGCTCGGGCGTAACGGCGTGGGCAAGACCACTCTGCTCAAATGCCTGATGGGCCTGCTGCCGGCCAAGGAAGGCGCGGTCAACTGGGAAGGCAAACCGATCACCACGTTCAAACCGCATCAGCGCGTGCATGCTGGTATCGCCTACGTGCCGCAGGGCCGTGAGATCTTCGGGCGCCTGACGGTGGAAGAGAATCTGTTGATGGGCCTGTCGCGTTTTCCCGGCAGCGAAGCCAAAGAAGTCCCGGGTTTCATCTACGAATTGTTCCCGGTGCTGCTACAAATGAAGCAGCGCCGTGGCGGCGATCTGTCCGGTGGTCAGCAACAGCAACTGGCGATCGGCCGGGCATTGGCCAGCCGCCCGCGCCTGCTGATTCTTGATGAGCCCACCGAAGGCATTCAACCGTCGGTGATCAAGGAAATCGGCGCGGTGATCAAGCAGCTCGCGGCGCGCGGTGACATGGCGATTCTGCTGGTCGAGCAGTTCTACGACTTTGCTGCAGAATTGGCCGATCAATACCTGGTGATGTCGCGGGGCGAGATCGTTCAGCAGGGTCGCGGTGAAAATATGGAGGCCGAGGGTGTACGCGGGCTGGTCACGATCTAACGCGCCGGTCTAATCTGTAGCTTCCTAACGATAATCACAAACCATGAATTCGATTGTTGCACCTGCCCTGTTTACCCCGAGCTGGCACGCCGAGCTGGAACTGGCCTACGCGCGTTTCGGCGATTGCACGCGTCCGGTCATGCGCCGCCACCTCGGCCCGCTGCGCGTGCAAAAGCATCTGTACGCCGAAGGCCCGCAAGTCTGCCAGCACATCATCGTCCATCCGCCGGGCGGAATTGCCGGTGGTGATCGGCTGGACATCAAGGCCCGCGTCGAACACAACGCCTGGGCGCAAATCACCAGCCCCGGCGCCGCCAAGTGGTATCGCGCGGGTGGGCCGGCGTATCAACAGCTCGACTTGAAAGTCGCTGCCGGTGCGACACTGGAATGGCTGCCGCAGGAAACCATCGTCTACAGCGCCGCGCAGGCCGAGTTGACCACAACGATCGAGCTTGAAGGCGATGCGCGGCTGTTCTACTGGGACGTGGTGGCGCTCGGTCGGCCGGCCAGCGGCGAGCGTTTTGACCTCGGGCATTTTCAGGCGCACCTGGACATCCGCCGCGACGGTCGGTTGCTCTGGCACGAACGGCAGCGCATTGTCGGCAACGATGGTTTGCTCGACTCGCCAATCGGGCTGGATGGGCAACCGGTGTTCGCGACGATGCTGGTGACCGGTGAGATAGACGCCGAGCTGCTGGAGCGATGCCGCTCGCTGGGGCATGAGGTGCGCGGGGATCTGACGCAATTGCCGGGACTGCTGGTGGCTCGTTGCCTGGCCAGTGAGGCGTTGCTCGCCCGCGCCTGGCTCATCGATTTGTGGCGATTGCTCAGACCTGCGCTGCTGGGGCGCGAGGCTATCGCGCCAAGAATATGGAGCACCTGAAACCCCGACCCTCACCCCCCGCCCTCTCCCGGAGGGAGAGGGAGCCTGACCGAGTCGTCTGAAATAAATTTATCTGCCTGAACGAATATTGCTGACTGAATTGGCCATTGAAAACAACCAAGATCAGTCCCCTCTCCCTCGGGAGAGGGCTAGGGTGAGGGGCTGCTCCAACTGGCACCCCACACTTCTCGAGAGCCACCCGAATCTGCCCTGATGGAACCCGAACCATGGACCTGACCCCACGCGAAAAAGACAAGCTGCTGATCTTCACCGCCGGCCTCGTCGCCGAGCGGCGGCTGGCCCGTGGCGTAAAACTCAACTACCCGGAAGCCATGGCCTACATCTCCGCCGCGCTGCTGGAGGGTGCCCGCGACGGCCAGACCGTGGCCGAGCTGATGCACTACGGCACCACCCTGCTCAGCCGCGAACAAGTGATGGAAGGCATCCCGGAAATGATCCCGGAAATCCAGGTCGAGGCGACGTTCCCCGACGGCACCAAACTGGTCACCGTTCACCAGCCGATCGTCTGAGGCCGCGCCATGACTTACGCCATTCGCGATGCAACCCGGGCCGACCTGCCGGCGATCCGCGACATCTACAACGACGCCGTGCTCAACACCACGGCGATCTGGAACGAACAAGCGGTCGACCTCGGCAATCGCCAGGCATGGTTCGACGCGCGTCAGTTGCAGGCGTACCCGATTCTGGTGATCGTCGACAGCCACAACGCGGTGCTGGGTTACGCCTCGTTCGGCGACTGGCGGCCGTTCGACGGTTTCCGCCACACCGTCGAGCACTCGGTGTACGTGCGCAGCGATCAACGCGGCAACGGCCTCGGCCCGCAACTGATGACCGCGTTGATCGAACGCGCCCGCGCCTGCGGTAAACACGTCATGGTCGCTGCCATCGAGAGTGGCAACGCCGCGTCGATCGGCCTGCACGAGCGCGCCGGTTTCAGCGTCACCGGGCAGATGCCGCAAGTCGGCACCAAGTTCGGCCGCTGGCTCGATCTGACCTTCATGCAGTTGACCCTCAGTCCCGGCGCACAGCCGCCGGATACTCACAAGGAGTGATGTCGATGAACGCCGCCCAGTTGCGCCGCGTCAACGCTGAAAGCTTTGCCCACTATCGCCAGGGCCTGATCGATCTGCTGCTCGACGCCGTCGGTTACGGCGCCAGCGTCGGTTTTATGGCCGACCTCGATGAGGTGCAGGCGCGCGCATATTTCGATGAGGTGCAGGACAACATCAACAAGGGCAGCACGCTGCTGTGGGTGGTGGTGAAGGACGAGCAGGTGCTGGCCAGTGTGCAATTGGGTCTGTGCCAAAAGGCCAACGGTCTGAACCGCGCCGAAGTGCAGAAGCTGCTGGTACGCGAAGACGCCCGGCGGCGCGGCCTCGGTCAGCAACTGATGCAGGCGCTGGAACTCGAAGCGCCCAAGCACAAGCGCGGCATGCTCTATCTCGACACCGAAGCCGGCTCGCCGGCGGAAGATTTCTACAAGGCGCTGGGCTACGTGCGCGCCGGCGAAATCCCTGATT
This sequence comes from Pseudomonas sp. FP1762, assembly GCF_030687105.1. Classification (NCBI taxonomy): domain Bacteria; kingdom Pseudomonadati; phylum Pseudomonadota; class Gammaproteobacteria; order Pseudomonadales; family Pseudomonadaceae; genus Pseudomonas; species Pseudomonas sp. FP1762. The sequence continues at coordinate 665,871 of NZ_CP117458.1, read as the reverse complement.
ACGCCTGCGACCCCAACGGCACCTATCGCCCGACCGCGCTCTATTACAAAGTCCTGCAAGGAGCCCAGCGATGATTCCTGGCCAATACCAGATCCAGCCCGGCGACATCGAACTCAACGTCGGCCGTCGCACCCTCAGCCTGAAAGTCGCCAACAGCGGCGACCGGCCGATTCAGGTCGGCTCGCATTTCCACTTTTTTGAAACCAACGACGCGCTGACCTTCGATCGCGCCGCCAGTCGCGGCATGCGCCTGAATATTCCCGCCGGCACGGCGGTGCGCTTCGAGCCGGGCCAGAGTCGTGAAGTCGAACTGGTGGATTACGCCGGGCATCGCCGGGTGTTCGGCTTTGCCGGCCGCATCATGGGTGATCTCTAAACAACACGGTGCCCGCTCTGGCCCCTTCGCGAGCAGGCTCGCTCCCACATGAGAACGCGATCAAATGTGGGAGCGAGCCTGCTCGCGAAAGCGAGTAATGCGAGCGATTTCAGACCCAATTGAATCTCAAGGCATGCCCATGAAAATCTCCAGACAAGCCTACGCCGACATGTTCGGCCCCACCGTCGGCGACAAGGTGCGCCTGGCCGACACCGAGCTGTGGATCGAAGTCGAAAAGGACTTCACCACCTACGGCGAAGAAGTGAAATTCGGTGGCGGCAAAGTCATCCGCGACGGCCAGGGCCAGAGCCAATTGCTCGCCGCCGAAGTGGTCGACACGCTGATCACCAACGCACTGATCATCGACCACTGGGGCATCGTCAAGGCCGACGTCGGCCTCAAAGACGGGCGCATCGCCGCGATCGGCAAGGCCGGCAACCCTGACGTGCAGCCCAACGTGACCATCGCCATTGGCGCCGGCACCGAAGTGATTGCCGGCGAAGGCATGATCCTCACCGCTGGCGGCATCGACACGCATATCCACTTCATTTGCCCACAGCAGATCGAAGAAGCGTTGATGAGCGGCGTCACCACCATGATCGGCGGCGGCACCGGGCCTGCCACCGGCACCAACGCCACCACCTGCACCTCCGGCCCGTGGCATCTGGCGCGCATGCTCCAGGCCGCCGATGCTTTTCCGATGAACATCGGCCTGACCGGCAAGGGCAACGCCAGCCTGCCGGAGCCGTTGATCGAACAGGTCAAGGTCGGTGCCATCGGTCTCAAGCTGCACGAGGACTGGGGCACCACTCCGGCGAGCATCGACAACTGCCTCAACGTCGCCGACCAGTACGATGTGCAGGTGGCGATCCACACCGATACCCTCAACGAATCCGGCTTCGTCGAAACCACCCTTGGCGCGTTCAAGGGCCGCACCATCCACACCTATCACACCGAAGGTGCCGGTGGCGGCCACGCGCCAGACATCATCAAGGCCTGCGGCTTCCCCAACGTGCTGCCAAGCTCGACCAACCCGACCCGGCCGTTCACCCGCAACACCATCGACGAACACCTCGACATGCTGATGGTCTGCCATCACCTCGACCCGAGCATTGCCGAAGACGTCGCCTTCGCCGAAAGCCGGATCCGCCGCGAAACCATTGCCGCCGAAGACATCCTCCACGACCTCGGCGCGTTCTCGATGATCAGCTCCGACAGTCAGGCCATGGGCCGCGTCGGCGAAGTCATCACGCGCACCTGGCAGACCGCCGACAAGATGAAAAAACAGCGCGGCCCGCTGCCACAGGACGGCGCAGGCAACGACAACTTCCGCGCCAAGCGTTACATCGCCAAGTACACGATCAACCCGGCAATCACCCATGGCATCAGCCATGAGGTCGGCTCGATCGAAGTCGGCAAGTGGGCCGATCTGGTGCTCTGGCGCCCGGCGTTCTTTGGTGTGAAGCCGACGCTGATTCTCAAGGGCGGTGCGATTGCCGCCAGCCTGATGGGCGACGCCAACGCTTCGATTCCAACACCGCAACCGGTGCATTACCGCCCGATGTTCGCCAGCTACGGCGGCTCGCTGCACGCCACCAGCCTGACCTTTATCAGCCAGGCGGCGCAGGAGGCCGGATTGCCGGAAGCCTTGGGATTGAAGAAGCAGATCGCTGTGGTGAAGGGCTGCCGAGACGTGCAGAAAACCGACCTGATCCACAACGACTATCTGCCGAACATCGATGTCGATCCACAGACCTATCAGGTCAAGGCCGATGGCGTGTTGCTGTGGTGCGAACCGGCGGAAACGCTGCCGATGGCGCAGCGCTACTTTCTGTTCTGATGAAGGCGTGCGCTGAATACGGACGCGCAGGTCCGTATTCAGTCGCGATCGCTCAGGCAATCACGGGAACAGTTTCGCGATGTCCGCATCGCTGTAGTTGTAATCGATGCGTAACTCGGTTCCCGCCGGAATGTCTTCGGTAGCGAAGATGGCGTTGAGAATGAAGTCCCGGGTGACCAATTCCTTGCCTATCCACTGTTGCGCTTCGACATCGAACGGGACGAACTCGACGTTGTAACCCTCCGTAGCCTGACGAACTGGTTTGCCCGTGGCGTCATACCAAAAGCGCGTGTTGATCCGGGAAATGATCGTGTCACCGACCAGCGCGAATTCGTAGGGGATCAAATATCCAGGTCCCGGCTGATAACGGACGCCGACCTTCATGGTGTATGACTGCTGGGGCAGCGGCACAAGACGTCCCGGCATGATCGCGCCAGCATAGACACCGACCACCTCGCCTCGGGTGATGCGCCGGTTGGCGACCACCATTGACTGGCCGACCAGGGCCCGCTCTCCGGGCACCGTCATGTCGGCCTCGGTGAACAATCGCCATTGCAGCTTTTCTTCATACAACCGCGCGACATGCTCGTAGGCGCCAAACTTGATGTAAGGCTTGATCTGCTCGGAGGTATAACGGCTGCCGTCTTCGAAACGCGCCAGGGTCTGGAGCTTCTTTATCCTGACAGGCCGGCCGGCCATGTCCCGGAAAGGGTATTTGCCGTTATTGGCACGGTCGTAGACCCCGGGCCGATTGGTGAGGAACGAAAACCGTGTTTCGCTGCGCATTGCACGCAATTCCTCAGCGGTGAAGGGTTTGACGGGCATCGACTCGGACGCCAGATAGAAGTATTCCTGCGTTGCACCGCCGTCGTCGGGCAGCTCCTCAACGGCAGACTCATAGTCTTCATCACTCTGGCGCGCCACCCTGCGGCTTTTACCCGGGACAGCGGCAGCGTCCGGCGACGCGCCGGACTCTTCAAGCGCGTACCAGTGCTTGGTCAACGGATCGTAGGCAAGCACAGGGCCGGACGGCTGCAGCTCGCTGGACAATCTGGCCCGATGCAGACCGGTCTCGGCATCGACGCCGATCAGCACCGTACCACCGCCCTGCAGGTCCGCGTATTGGCGTCCTTTGAATACGCGAAACCCGTCAACGTCCGCTTGCGGTAGAGGGGCTGTCGAGGCAATCAGGTAACGCTCCAGAGCCGAGGTTTTAAGCTTCGGGACGGGACCAGATGTAGACGGCGTCGGGTCGACGTGCACGCTGTGCGGGGCAACTGCAGTTTCCATTTGCTGCGTGTTGCTGCCGGGCTCACTGGCATCGGGCGGGGTCTTGCGAATGAACGGACCGAGGGTCAGGTGCGACGACTCGATCCCGTGCGCGGCGGGATCCCGGGATGTGCGCCCAGGGGTGGTGATATCGACTGCGCCCGGCTTGGGCGGCTTGGGTCTGACTGGCATTGACAGGCTTCCTTGCAAAGATTGCGCAGCGCTGGCCGGCATGGCTGGCGCTACGACAGTCGGCATCCATTGCCAACATGTGCCCGGAAAACTATCAGACCATCCTGCCGGTTCATACCGGACGAAACACCCGCAAACATTAATCAGGCGGGAGCGGGCCGGCACGCGATGAGGCCAGCTAGGACCTCACGGCCTCAAACAATTTATTCGACCACCAACCGCCCCAAACGCTGGCGCAACATGCGGTTCTCGGCGCGCAACTGCTTCACCTCGTCCAGCAAATCCAGCGCCAGCGCCACGCCTTCCCACTCCAGTTCCAGATCACGGCGCAGCTTCGCCGCACGCTTGGCCAAGGCCAATTCGTAATCGGTGAAGCGCCATTCCCGGGGCTGCGCGCCCTGAGGTTCGAGGATGCCGTGCTCGACGATTTCGATCACGTAGACGTCCGACAAATCGGCCGCCTCACAGAATTCTGCCAGGTCCAGTTGAACGATCAGGGGGCTGCTCATGATGGGCTACTCCGTCGTCGGGTTCAGAAGTTCTCTCGCGGATTGAAGGCGGCTTTCTTCGCCAGTTCCTGCCACAGCGCCTTGACCTCATCGTCGGAGGCTTTGGGCATCACGGCCTTGAGCTGCACGAACAGATAACCGCGTTCGCCGGCCTTGTTCAGCAGGCCATGGCCCTTGGCGCGCATGCGCTGGCCATTCTGGCTGCCGGCCGGGACCTTGAGGTTGATCTTGCCGGTCAGGGTCGGCACGGCCACTTCAGTGCCCAATGCCAATTCCCACGGAGCCAGGGGCAAGGTGATGATCAGGTTTTCGCCTTCGACATCGAATTTCGGGTGCGGCGCAAAACGAATGGTCAGGTACAGGTCGCCATTCGCCCCGCCACCGATGCCCGGTGCGCCCTGGCCCTTCAGGCGAATTCGCTCGCCATCGGTCACGCCGGCCGGAATCTTCACGTTCAGGCTCTTGCTGGTGTTGCTGACATGCTGGCCGTGCGCGTTGTATTGCGGCACCTGAAAGGTGACTTTCTTCGATTCGTTCGACAGGGTTTCTTCGAGGAAGACCGGCAGTTCCATTTCCACGTCTTGCCCTCGGCGTCCGCGTGATTGGCGGCTCTCGGCGCCACCGAAACCGGGGCCGCGATTACCGAAGATCGAACTGAAGAAGTCCGAGAAGTCGCCCGTGTCGCCACCGCCGCCACCGAAGCCGCCACGGCTCTGCCAGCCCGGTGGGCCCTGAAACGGCTGACCGTGCTGGCCATAACGGCGCAGTTCGTCGTATTCGGCGCGCTTGTCGGCGCTTTTCAGCGCTTCATAGGCTTCCGAGGCATCCTTGAACTTGGCCTCGGCGTCTTTTTCCTTGCTGACATCGGGGTGGTATTTGCGCGCCAGCTTGCGATAGGCCGCCTTGATGGCCTTGTCGTCGGCTGTCGGCTCCACGCCGAGTATCTTGTAATAGTCTTTGAAGTCCATGGAAGGATCACCATCCGTTATCGATTTCGCGCCGAGACCAGCATGCGCCGATTGGCACGTGCCGGGTTGACCGATCTCAAGTTTGTGACCGGGTGGCGCCGCAGAAGTTTATCGGCAGTGGACGACGGTTCTTGCGACCGCCGGTGTGTCTGCCGGCCCATGCCAGCAAGTTTGGGGCGATGCGGTGGTTTTCAACTGTCTGGGGGCGAAATAGCGGATGACCGGCCTTCGAATCTGCCGCGCACTGACATACACTGCGCGGCCGTTTTTTTGACCGGAAACCGAAAGACATGAAAGACGCCTCTCCAGCCCGTGCCTGCGGCATCGACTTCGGCACGTCCAACTCCACCGTCGGCTGGCTGCGCCCCGGCATGGACACCATGATTGCGCTGGAAGACGACAAGATCACCCTGCCGTCGGTGGTCTTCTTCAACATCGAGGAACGTCGCCCGGTCTACGGTCGCCTGGCCCTGCACGAGTATCTGGAAGGCTACGAAGGCCGGCTGATGCGCTCGTTGAAAAGCCTGCTCGGCTCCAAGCTGATCAAGCACGACACCAGCGTCCTCGGCACGGCGATGCCGTTCAAGGATCTGCTCGGGCTGTTCATCGGCCAGCTCAAGAGCCGCGCCGAAACCGCCGCTGGTCGGGAATTCGAGCAAGTGGTGCTGGGTCGCCCGGTGTTCTTCGTCGACGACGATCCGCTCGCCGACCAGGAGGCCGAAGACACCCTGGTCGAAGTGGCGCGCAAAATCGGCTTCAAGGACGTGTCGTTCCAGTACGAGCCGATTGCGGCAGCGTTCGACTACGAGTCGACCATCGAGAAAGAAGAGCTGGTACTGATCGTCGACATCGGCGGTGGTACCTCCGACTTCTCGCTGGTGCGCCTGTCGCCCGAGCGTCGTGGTCTCGACAACCGTCACGATGACATCCTCGCCACCGGTGGTGTGCACATCGGTGGTACCGACTTCGACAAACAGCTCAGCCTGCAAGGCCTGATGCCGCTTTTCGGCTACGGCAGCCGCATGAAGAGCGGCGCGTACATGCCAACCAGCCACCACATGAACCTGGCGACCTGGCACACGATCAACTCGGTGTACTCGCAGAAATCCACGCTGGCACTGGGCAGCATGCGTTACGACATCGAAGACACCGGCGGCATCGATCGCCTGTTCAAGCTGATCGAACAGCGCGCCGGGCACTGGCTGGCGATGGAAGTGGAAGAAACCAAGATCCAGCTGACCCACGCCGACAGCCGCCACGTGCCGCTGGACCGCATCGAAGCCGGGCTGAGCGTAGAGCTGAGCCGCGCGCTGTTCGAATCGGCGATCGAAGCCTTGCTCGAGCGCGTGCGCGGCAGCGTTACGCAATTGCTCAATGATGCCGGCGTGGCGGTCGATCAGGTCGACACGGTGTTCTTCACTGGTGGTTCGAGCGGCATCCCGGCCCTGCGCAACAGCGTCTCGGCAATGCTGCCGAACGCCCGGCATGTCGAAGGCAACATCTTTGGCAGCATTGGTAGCGGTTTGGCGATTGAAGCGATGAAGCGTTACGGTTCGATGGCCTGATCACAATCTGTGGCGAAGAGCCTTTGTGGCGAGGGGATTTATCCTGTGGCGAGGGGATTTATCCCCGTTGGGCCGCGAAGCGGCCCCGCTCCTGAGCTTGAAAGCAGGGGCCTGCTGCGCAGGCCAACGGGGATAAATCCCCTCGCCACAGATGCATTCAATTTAGTTGCCTGGCCTTAGACCATCCCGCCCAGCTTCAGCTCACTCTTCAGATACGCGTAATAAATCGGCCCTGCCACCACCCCCGGCAAACCGAACGCGGCTTCGAACACCAGCATCGCCAGGAGCAACTCCCACGACTTGGCACTGATCTGCCCGCCGACGATGCGCGCGTTGAGGAAGTATTCGAGCTTGTGGATAACGATCAGATAGCCCAGCGCTGCGATCGCCACCCAGATCGACAGCGACAGACCGACGATGGTGATCAGCGTGTTCGACATCAGGTTGCCGATCACCGGCAGCAGGCCGAGCAGGAAGGTCAGCACGATCAGGGTTTTGGTCAGCGGCAGCTTGATGCCGAACATCGGCAGGATCACCGCGAGGAAGATCCCGGTGAACACGGTGTTGAGCAGGGAAATCTTGATCTGCGCGAAGACGATATTGCGGAACGCCTGCACCAGCAGATGCAAACGGTCGAACAAAGCGGCGGCCAGCGGCTTGCGCTTGGTCACGTCGGGAATGCGCTGCAGGGCGATGATCGCGCCGAGCACCATGCCGATCAGCAGGGTGACGAACATGTGCGCGGCGTCCTTGCCGACCAGTTGCAGGTCGGCCAGATGCTTGCTCGCCCACTCGCCGATCGCCACGCGAAATTCCGCCGCGCTGGCCGGCAGGTAGGCATCGATGAACGGCGGCAACTGCCCGCGCGCGCGATCGACCACGCCCATGAATTTATCGAGCGAGGCGCCGGGGTTTTCCGCTTCATGCAGGAGGAAACTGATGGCCCCGGCGAAGATCAGCGCCAGCGCACTCACCACCAGCGTGCCGAGCAGCGCCACCGCCAACCAGCGCGCACGCCGCCCTTCGATCAGCCGTTGCAGTTGCGGGGTGAGCATGTTGACCAGCTCGAACACCAGCAACCCGGCCAGCAGGCTCGGCAACAGGCGCAGCGGCAGCACCAGCAACAGGCCGCCAAAAATGATGATGCAACTGACCCAGAACACAACATGACGCTGAGAAAACGTTGGCATACAGCCTCAAAACGAACGGCGTGAAAGGATGGGCAGTCTGCCAGCGATCCTGGGTTAGCACTAGGGATATGCGGGGTTTCGGATTTTCGTGCAAGGCTTGCGAATTTCCCCCTCACCCTAGCCCTCTCCCAGAGGGAGAGGGGACCGATTGGGGGTTGCTCAAAAAATTTTCCGACCTGAACGTGCAGTGCCGAATCCGCAATCGACCCGGTATTTCAGACCCCAGTTCCTGTCGGCATCAATGCGGTCGGTCCCCTCTCCCTCCGGGAGAGGGTTAGGGTGAGGGAAAATCTCAAGCCGACCGAGTCAATCGGACACCCATGGCGCCCCCTTATTTTTTCTTCAGACACTCACTCATGAACGCCTTGCGCGCATCGCCGGTCAGCGCCTTGGTTTTCGCATCGGAATTGCAGGTGGTCATCTTCTGCTGCTGCGGGGTCAGCTCCTTGCCATCGTTGGCCGCTGGTGCCGCTTTCAGGCAGGTGCTCATGAACGCCTTGCGCTCGTCGCCCTTCAGGCTTTTGGCGGTCGCATCGGCATTGCAGGTGGTCATCTTGTTCTGTTGCGCCGTGGCGGCGAAACCCTGGGAACACACAAGCAGCCCGATCATCAACAACGGCACACGCAACATCTTCATGGAGTTTTCTCCTTGTTGCCGCACCGATGGATGCGGCCTCTGTCGCAGTGTAGTCAAAGCTTGTTACACCTTCCTGCCCTCGAGGTGGCTGCGCCGATACTGCTCCGGCGTACAACCCGCCTGACGGGCGAACATGGCGATGAATGCCGAGCCGCTGCTGTAGCCGAGGTCGAAAGCGATTTCCTGCACCGAACGCGAGGTCTCAAGCGCCTCGATCGCCGCCAGATAACGCAAGCGCTGACGCCACTCGCCAAAACTCATGCCCAGCTCACGAACGAACTGCCGCGCCAGAGTGCGCTCGCTGACATGCACTTGCGCGGCCCAATGCGCCAACGGTTGGTTGTCACCCGGCGCGGCCTGCAAGGCGTCGAGAATCGTCAGCAAGCCCGGGCTGCTCGCGTACGGCAGATAACATTCCTGCACCGGTGCCTGTTGCAGTTGATCGACCAGTACCTGGGCCAGACGCTGATCGGCTTCATGCTCGGGGATCTTCACATCGCGGGCGGCGAAGTCCTTGAGAATCGCCTTGAGAATGTCACTGATCGCCAAGGTGCAGGCCCGCGCCGGCAACCGTGTGCAAACGCTTGGATCAAGACACACCGCGCGATAGTTGACCGGTTGATGGCTGTAGAAACTGTGCTCGACCTCTGGCGGCACCCACACCGCGTATTGCGGCGGCGACATGAAGCGGCTGCCGTCGACATCCATGTGCAGCACGCCACGGGCCGCGTATTCCAGCGTGCCCCAAGGATGCCGGTGTGGCGCGGCATATTCGTGGGCATTGAAATCGGCGTAGCGGAAATACACCGCTGACGGCAGTTCACGGAAATCGAGCAGATCGATGTGTTTGCTGTTCATGCTGTCCGGATGCAGAGGCAGGTTGTCTGGATCGCAGTATAGGCCTGCATCCAGACAGGCGATAATCGCGCTTCATCAACGTTCTGGTTTTGTCCCATGCAATACGCGTTTCCCCTGCTGGCGATTTTCATCTGGGCCGGCAACACCGTGATCAACAAACTGGCGGTCGGCGCGATCTTCCCCGCCGAGATCGGTTTCTATCGCTGGCTGCTGGCCGGCGTGCTGTTCACGCCATTCATGCTGAAGAAAGTCATCGCGCACTGGCCGCAGATTCGGCCGAACCTGGGGCGGATTTTCGTCCTCGGCGTGCTCGGCATGGCGGTGTATCAGAGCCTCGCCTATTTCGCTGCAACACTGACCACCGCGACCAACATGGGCATCATCCTGTCGTTGATGCCATTGATGTCGCTGGCCATGGCGATCATCAGCCTCGGCCAGCGCCTGACCGCTGGTGCGCTGGTCGGTGCGGTGCTGTCGTTCGCTGGCGTGCTGGTGGTGGTGTCATCCGGCAGCCTCGGAGCGCTGCTGCAACACGGGGTCAATCTGGGCGATGCGATGATGCTGATCGCCACGCTGGCCTACGCGGTTTACAGCACGCTGCTGAAAAAGTGGCAACTGCGCCTGCCGCCGCTGGTGCTGCTGTACTTGCAGGTGCTGGTGGCGATTGTGGTGTTGTTTCCGCTGTTCGCGGTGTCGCCGAAGATCGGTTTGAATCTGCAGAACGTGCCGCTGGTGCTCTATGCATGCCTGCTGGCTTCGATGGTCGCGCCGCTGGCGTGGATGCAGGCGGTGCAGCGACTGGGGCCGAGCCGGACGACGTTGTTCTTCAATCTGCTGCCATTGATTACTGCGTTGATTGCGGCGCTGGTGTTGAAGGAACAGTTGGCGATGTATCACCTGGTGGGCGGATTGCTGACCTTGGGTGGGGTGGTTTTGTCGGAGCGCTGGACCACCGTTTTGGGCCGCCGGGTCAGCGTTGCCTGATAAGACCCCTTCGCGAGCAGGCTCGCTCCCACATTGAAATGCAGACACCTGTGGGAGCGAGCCTGCTCGCGAAGAACGATGACGCGGTCTGTTTGGCTATAACCCAGCCGCCTCCAGCCGCGCCGCATGCTCGACAAACAGCCTTACCGGATCCGCGCCCTTGCCCACCAGTCCCAGCGACTGATTGACGATGTCGAAATGATCCAGCGGATAGTCATCACCGATCACCGTGCCCAGATGCGAGCTGTAACGGCCGACCATGCCATCGCACTGCCCCGGCTCACGGACGAAGGTCTTGGCAAACAAGCGACAACTGCGGTTGGTGCCGTCAAAAAGATTGCCGCCACGATCAGTCTTGCCCGGTTGCAGCGTCCCTGACCAGGAGTAATAGCGCACACCGTTGACCTCTTCCGACCCCTGGCCGCCCCAGACTTCCGGCAACCCTTGTGGATAACGCTGATTGAATAATGCAACGCCCGCCGTCGTCAGCGATTGGTGAGAAGCGTGGATATCCACCGGCAGTTTCGGCCCGTGGTAACCCGTGTCGAGCAATGCCATGACCCAGCCGATCAAGCGCAGCAACGCTTCGAGCAAGCGGCCCTTGGCACTGCTACCGGGGTAGTGCTTTTCCAGATAATCAGCCAGCTCGGAACCATGATTCGGCCCGGCGACCGATGTTACCGAGGCGACCAGATCCGGACGCTTCGCCGCCGCATACCGTGCGGTCAACGCGCCTTGGCTGTGGCCGAACAGATTGACCTTTTGCGCCCCGCTCTCGCGCAGGATTTCCTCGATCCGCGCCAGCAACTGCTCGCCGCGCACTTCAGTAGAGTTGAGCGGCGAGACCTGCACCGCGACCACCGTCGCACCACCACGGCGCAAGGCCTTGATGATGCCGAACCAATACGGGTAAAGCACCAGCCGGATAAAGCCGAGCATGCCCGGCACCAGCACCAGTGGATAACGTGTCGACATGGGGTACATCCTTGTGCGCGGTGAGTGGATGCCAGACTTGCAAGACGCCCGCCAAGCATCCAACGTGACGATGACAACTGAACGATGAGCCTACTTCAGCCCGCCACGATCCGCTCCACCGAAACCGGACTGACCAGCGTCAGGCCCTCCCGACATAGCAGTCTTCAGCAGTTCCTGCAGCGCGTCCGGCGTAAATCGCATAAAACTTTTCGCTTCGCTCAAGACTCACAACCTGGGTAGCGACCGCGTCTTCAGAACGTGGCGCCTATCGGATTAGCCTCCAGGAGAATGAAATGAGTGACGTGCATTTGTCTGATGTTCAAACCCTGCGCGAACGCGCGCGGCAACACGTGGAAAACGGCGCGGTCACCGAGGGCTACAACGCCAACCGTGAAGAAATACTGCGTTTGCTCAACGAGTCGCTGGCCACCGAACTGGTGTGCACCTTGCGCTACAAGCGCCACTACTTCATGGCCAGCGGCCTGAAAGCCAACGTCGCCGCCGACGAATTCCTCGAACACGCCAACCAGGAAGCCGAGCACGCCGATCGCCTCGCCGAGCGGATCGTGCAACTGGGCGGTGAGCCTGAGTTCAACCCTGACCTGCTCAGCAAGATGTCCCACGCGCAATACGTGGCCGGCAACACGCTCAAGGAAATGGTTTACGAAGATCTGGTGGCCGAGCGCATTGCTATCGACAGCTATCGCGAAATCATCCAGTACATCGGTGACAAAGACCCGACCACCCGCCGCATCTTCGAAGACATCCTCGCCCAGGAAGAAGAACACGCCGACGACATGGCGGACATCCTCAACGATCTGTAACCCTTAACAGCAAAAGATCGCAGCCTTCAGCAGCTCCTACAGGGGGAACGCATTCCAAATGTAGGAGCTGCCGAAGGCTGCGATCTTTTGATCTGCCCTGCTTACTTGCTGGGTTTAACGGTCACCGGCGCCTTGCCCTGCTTCATCTGCTCGAGCAACGGCGCGCACTGATTCGGCTCGCCCCCGCTCGGCGCCACCAGCGCCAGCAATCCCGCCGCCGGTGCGGCAATCACGCCCAGCGCAACCATCCCCGCCCCGCGCAGCATCAACGGTACGGCTTTGACGCCGGCATCCGGTTTGATGAACTTGCCGCGCACATACAGCGGCGAGCGCAGCGAGATCAGACGCCAGCCCTTGGATTCCGGGGTCACGGTCAGATCGAGTTGTTCGGTGGCCATGTTCGCCGTGCCATCGATGTAGATGATTGCGTTCTCGGTATCGAAGACAAACAGCCGTGTGGTCGCCAGGCCGGTCTTGATGTCGAAGTCCGCCGCCGCGCAGTTGATCTTCACTTCCTTGTCGCCAAAGATCTTGCCGACCACGTAGTTACCGACGTTGAGCCCGGCCAGCTCCATCAACTCACGGCTGATTGCACCGTCGTTGATCAGCATCTTCAGATTACCGTTGGCACCACCGAGCAGCTTGGCCACGGAGTTGCCCCGGCCACTGATGTCGGCATCGCCATTGAGCTCACCGAAACTGGTCTTCATCGGCTCGAAGGTCGGGAACAGCTCTTTGAGTTTGAATTTGCGTGCGGTCAAACGCGCCCGGCCTTCCAGCGGCTCGGTGCGGCCATTGAGGCGAATCAGCGCATCCAGCGTGCCGCCGGCGACACCAAAGCGCAGCGGTTCCAGGCTGAGCTCGCCGTCGTTGAGTTTCAGATGGGTATAGAGGTCGTTGAACGGCAGCTTCTCGCTGTGGACGATGCGTTTGCCGGTGAACTCGACATCGGCGTCCATGGCCCGCCAGCGATCGGTTTTGAATTCTTCGACCGGCAGGACTTTGTCCGCCGGTTGCTTGCTCGCGCCGCCACGGGCCTTTTGCTCGGTGTTGGAGTCGGCGCCGATCAGTGGCGCGAGGTCGGCAAACAGCAGTTGATTGGAGAGCAGCGCACCGCTGAGTTTCGGCCGTGGCTGGCTGGCGACGTAGGTGAGGTCGCCGTGGATGTCGCTGTCGCCGATCTTGCCGTTGAATTTCTCGTAAGTGAATCTCGCCCCGGCCTCGTCATGCAGCTTGGCGATAAGGTGACCGTCGGTGGAATACGGTGGCGTGTCCGGCAGGGTCACGCCGGTCAGCGGGTAAAGATTGCCGAGGCTGTCGCCAGCGAGCTTCAGGCGCAGATCAAGGGCGCCGAGATTCAGCGGGTCAGTCAAGGTGCCGGCCAGTTCGATACGGGTGTCGCCGATCTTCGCCTGGGCCTGCAACGGGAACGGCTTGCTCGCGTCCTGCAACGCCAGCAACCCGCCGATCTTGCCCTGCCCGGTGAGGTTCTGCCCGTGGTACTGGCCTTTGACCTTGAGCGCAAAGGCGTAATCCTGCGGTGCGCCGCCCTTGTCCTGAGCAGTTTTCGCCGCTTTGTCGCCGACGATCTCGCTGAATGGAATCGGCTTGCCGAGCGGGTCGATCAGCACATCGAGGTTGGTCTTCAAGGTCTGGTCGTCGAGGGTCACGTGGCCCTTGTCGAAACCGATCGCGCCGATGTCGACCACCCAGCTCGAAGGCTCGGCGTTCGGGTCCTTGGGATCGAATTTGAACGTCCAGTTGGCGCGGCCATCGGCCAGACGTTGCAGCTCGGCATTCGGCTCGGTCAGGTCGATGCGCGGAATCACCACGCGCTGGGCCAGCAGGGCCAGCGGCGAAATGCGCAGTTCAACGCGTTTGAGCGTGACCATCTGCGCCTGCTTCGACCAGTCCGGGTTGCCCAAGCTCAAGTCCTCGGCGACCACGTGCGGCCACGGCACCCAGGCACGCCAGCCGCCTTCTTCCGGCTCGCGCTGCCAGATCACCGCGAGGTTGCCATTGATGGCAAACGCCCGGTGCAGTTCTTCCGAAACTTTGGCATTGATCGTCGGTTTGATCCGGTTCCAGTCGAAGAACACGATGATCAGAATCAAGGCTGCCAGCAGCAGCACGAGGATGGCGAAGGTCCAGCTGAAGATTTTTCCAGTGCGCGTCATGCACAAAGCTCCTGATCACGACCGCACGCCGATTACCCGACGCACAGCTGAAACGGCAGACCTAAGCGGCCCCTATGCAGTCTGTGACTGGCGAAAGGCCCGCAGGTTTAATCGAAAGGCAGTTTAAGCCATAAAAAGCGCAGCAAAACTGACCGATCGGTCGAGCAGTGTTACCGCGACCCGCACTTTTGCGAGGCACGAGTGAGTCGAAAATACCCACGACGGTGCAAAACCGTCGCCCGCAAAGGCCCGATCTAGAGCCTTCGCGCCGAACAATCAATTCCGTTGATTATTACCATTGCGTTTATGAACTTTTATATCGACATATCGAGAGTAGCATTGCCCTCGTACCCACTTTATCGCCCTCCCAAGGAGCCACTATCATGAAACGCCAATTACTGCTCAGCCTTACCCTGTCGATGCTAGCCAGCACTGCTTTTGCCCTGCCCGCTGCCGATCAGGCCACTCCGCAAGTCAAAGACAGCCACTCGGTGTTCAGCCAGACGCTCGCTGAAGACGGCTACGACAAAACCCCACAAGGCCAGACTCTGGCTGAAGACGGCTATGACAAGACCCCTCAAGGTCAGACTCTGGCTGAAGACGGCTATGACAAAACCCCACAGGGCCAGACCCTGGCTGAAAACGGCCGCAATCGTCTCGAAGAAAAAGGTCTGGTGGAAGACGGCTACGACAAGACTCCCCAAGGTCAAGCCCTCGCCGAAGGTGGTGGTGATCGTGTAATCGAACGCAACAGCGCCGTGAGCTGAGCCTATGACGGCCCAGCGAAAAAGCCCAATCAGCGGATTGGGCTTTTGACTTTTCAGCTTCTGTGAATCCCTCGCTGCATGACTCCCCGTTCGACGCCGACAAAGCCGATTTGCTAGAGTGCGGCGCTTGTCCTGCCGAAGAACACACCCTGCGATGCTGCCCCGCGCCGAACAGAAACAACAGACCCGCAACGCCCTGATGGACGCTGCCCGCCACCTGATGGAAAGCGGCCGAGGATTCGGCAGCCTGAGCCTGCGCGAAGTGAGCAAGACCGCCGGCATCGTGCCCACCGGTTTCTACCGGCACTTCGCCGATATGGACGAGTTGGGGCTGGTGCTGGTCAGCGAAGTCGGCCAGACCTTCCGCGAAACCATCCGCCTGGTGCGGCACAACGAATTCGTCATGGGCGGCATCATCGACGCTTCGGTGCGCATCTTCCTTGATGTGGTCAACGCCAACCGCTCGCAATTCCTGTTTCTCGCCCGCGAACAATACGGCGGCTCGCTGCCGGTACGCCAGGCGATCGGACGCCTGCGGGAGAACATCAGCGCCGACCTCGCGGCGGACCTGGCGCTGATGCCCAAGCTGCAACATCTGGACATCGCCGGTCTGAGCGTGATCGCCGACCTGATCGTCAAATCGGTGTTCGCCACCCTCCCCGACATCATCGACCCGCCCGCCGAGGCCTTGCCGGAGCATCTGACGCCGCAAGCGAAGATCACCCAGCAACTGCGCTTCATCTTTATCGGCCTCAAGCACTGGCAAGGGCTGGGCAGTACCGAGTAATCCCCTTCTCTATCTGACACAGCGCAAAGCCCCTGTGGGAGCGAGCCTGCTCGCGAAAGCGCTGGGTCAGCTGAATACATCTGTCTGACACGGCGCATTCGCAAGCAGGCTCGCTCCCACATTGAACATCCGTCACGGCATCGAATTGGTGCATGACAAATCCTTCATGCACCAAAACCTTCCAGAATCGCCGCGCCTGTTGAAAGATCAGGCAAGCGCCGACAGCTATTTCCTACAGATCACCCGATTGGCGCGGCGCTTGCTCTAGCCCATTCAACGTTCATTGCTGGAAGCTTTCCGATGCTGGTGATTCATCGCAGAATCGACCCTCAACCCGTCTGGGCCGCCGAGCTGCACCTGACCTTCGAAGCGCGCAGCAAAAGCCGTTTGCGCTGTTTCAGTGCCGAAGGCGAAGACGTCGGGTTGTTTTTGGAGCGCGGCCAGCCACCGCTGTATGACGGCGAATGCCTGCAGGCTGAAGACGGCCGTGTCGTGCGCGTCTGCGCCCGCCCTGAACAACTGCTCCATGTCACTTGCGCCAATGCGTTCGAACTGACCCGCGCGGCCTATCACCTCGGCAACCGCCATGTCGCCCTGCAAGTCGGCGGTGGCTGGCTGCGCCTGCTCGACGATTACGTGCTCAAGGCGATGCTCGAACAGCTCGGCGCGCAGGTCGAGGCTATCGAAGCGCCGTTCCAGCCGGAACACGGCGCTTACGGCGGCGGCCATCATCATTCCCGCCACGGCGACGAAGACTTCAACTACGCGCCGAAACTCCACCAGTTCGGCGTGCGCCTGTGAATCCGGCCTGGGCGCTGCTGCGTCTGGCCAGTCCGCAATTGCCGATTGGCGGCTACAGCTATTCCCAGGGTCTGGAAATGGCGGTGGATAATGGCCGGGTCCACAACCCGGACGGCGCCCGCCGCTGGATCAGCGATCAACTGCTGCTCAACCTCGCGCGCTTCGAAGCGCCGCTGCTGTTGGCGCATTGCCAGGCCGCAGCAGATGAAAACTGGGCCGAATTACGACAACTCTGCGAGAGCCACCGCGCCAGTCGCGAAACCCGCGAGTTGCATCTGGAGAGCCGGCAGATGGGCTACTCCCTGCAGCAGTTGTTGAACGGTTTGCCAGAACTCGATGCGCCCGCCCGCGACTTTCTTGAACAGACCACAGAACCGCATCTCGCCCTGTGCTGGGCACTGGCGGCACGCGCCTGGGGCATCACCCCGCAGGACGCTCTTGCCGCGTGGCTGTGGAGCTGGCTGGAAAACCAGCTCGCCGTGTTGATGAAAACCCTGCCGCTGGGCCAGCAAGCCGCCCAGCGCCTGACCAGCGAACTGCTGCCGCTGCTGCAACAGGCGCAGCACGACGCGACCCACCTCAACCCCGAACACATCGGCAGCGCCGCGTTTGGCCTGTCTCTGGCGTGCATGGCCCACGAGCGCCAGTACAGCCGTCTCTTCCGCTCTTAGGGCTGTTTATTTTGGAGAATGAAATGGATACACAACCTCTGCGCGTCGGCATCGGCGGCCCGGTCGGTTCCGGCAAAACCGCACTGACCCTGGCCCTGTGCCTGGCCCTGCGCGAGCGCTACAACCTCGCCGTGGTCACCAACGATATCTACACCCGCGAAGACGCCGATTTCCTGGTGCGCAACGAAGCCCTCGCGCCGGAGCGGATCATCGGCGTGGAAACCGGCGGCTGCCCGCACACGGCAATCCGCGAAGACGCCTCGATCAACCTCGAGGCGGTCGATCAACTGAACCGGCGTTTTCCCGGGCTGGATCTGATTCTGGTGGAATCCGGCGGCGACAACCTCTCGGCGACCTTCAGCCCGGAGCTGTCCGACCTGACCATCTACGTGATCGACGTCTCCGCCGGCGACAAGCTGCCGCGCAAGGGCGGCCCGGGGATCTGCAAGTCCGACCTGCTGGTGATCAACAAGATCGACCTCGCGCCACTGGTGGGCGCCTCGCTGGAAATGATGGACAGCGACACCAAACGCATGCGCAACGGCAAGCCGTTCGTTTTCAGCAACCAGAAAACCGGTCAGGGCCTTGAAGAAATCATCGCCTTCATCGAACGCCAGGGCCTGCTGACCGCCGCCTGATCCACTTATCAACAAGGAAGCTTATCCATGACACTCAAACGCATTCTTGGCGCTCTGGCGTTGCTGCTGACACCGGCACTGGCCTTCGCTCACCCGGGGCATGGCGACAGCGGCCTCGTCGCGGGCATCAGCCACCCGATCGGCGGTCTCGATCACTTGCTGGCAATGCTCGCCGTCGGTTTGTGGGCCGCGCAGCAACAAGGCGCGGCGCGCTGGGCGCTGCCGTGCACGTTTGTCGGCACCATGCTGCTGGGCGGCCTGCTCGGTTTTGAAGGGCTGGAGTTGCCGGCGCTGGAAAGCGGGATTGCTGCTTCGGTATTGGCGCTGGGCCTGGCCGTGGCACTGGCCGTGCGTCCGCCGCTGGTGATGGCGGTGGCAGCGACGGCGCTGTTTGCGCTGTTCCATGGCGTGGCGCATGGGCTGGAGCTGCCGGAAATGAGCAGCCCGTGGGCGTATGCGGCCGGGTTTGTCGCGGCGACAGCGGTTTTGCATGCGCTCGGTTATGGCGTGGTGCGAGTTCTTCCGCAGGCAGCGGCGCCGCTGGTGCGGTTGGCGGGTGCGGCTTCGGCGGCGACTGGGGTCTGGTTGCTCGCAGGCTAATCTCTATCGCCTGAGCCGGCCTCATCGCTGGCAAGCCAGCTCCCACAGGTTATTGGGTAAGTCCACAATTGTGTGAACACTCAATTTCCTTGTGGGAGCTGGCTTGCCAGCGATGACGGCCGATCAGACACCAAACCTTTAAAGGCTGCCTCTCTGCTACCATGTCGCGCAATCGCCCCAGCCCGTGACGCCCGCCCATGCCCCACGCTTCCCGCTCCACCGCCCTGCCCGAATTGACCGCCCTGTTTGGCCAAGTGCAGCAGCACTTCCTCGACGTGATCGTGCCGCTGTGGCAAGGCCCGGGCTGGAATGCCGACATGGCGTTGCCGTACGAGGCGCTGGACGCTACACACCAGCCGTTGCCAGTGCAGCGCTATCGGGCGATGGCCTGCGCACGGCAGCTGTATCTGTTCTCCAGCCTGATCGGGATTGTGGATAACGCCGAAGTCCGCGCCGCCGCGTTGTTCCGTTCGCTGCAACGGCATTTCCATGATGCCGAGCACGGCGGCTGGTTCTACAGCATCGATGCGCAAGGCAAGCCGCTGGATCAACGCAAGGATCTCTACACCCACGCCTTCATCCTGTTCGCCTGCGCGCATTACTGGGACAAGTCCCGGGATTCGCTGGCCGAGTCGACATTGAACGCCGCGCTGGAAATCATCGGCCGCCGGTTCGCCACCGGCGACGGTTTGTACGAAGCCTGCCTGGAGCGTGACTGGCTCACCCTGCAAACCGGGCCACTGCAAAATCCGCTGATGCACTTGGCCGAAGCCTTTCTGGCCACTCTGGCGGTGCGCGAAGACCCGCAAACGCAGAAGGCCCTGCTTGAGTTATGCACAGCCATGCACAAGCAGTTCGTCGATCCGCAATACGGCGTTTTGATGGAGAAGCCACTGGGTGCTGTGGATAACTGGTACGAGCCGGGGCACCAGTTCGAATGGTATTTCCTGCTCGAATCGTCGGCGCTGTTGCGCGATTCGAAACTGCACCGGGCGCTGGATCGGGCGTTTGTTTTTACCGAGCAGTACGGCGTGCTGGAGTCCTGCGGCGCGGTGCGGGCGATGCTTGATCTGGAAAACAATGGACGGCCAAGGGATTCGACCCAACGGATCTGGGCTCAAGCCGAATACCTGCGCGCGCTGACCTTGCGGGCGGACAGCGAAGCGGTGGTGCTGCGCCAGTTGCAGGCGTTGCAGCAGCGGTTTCTGCATGCCGGCGGCTGGCATGAGTGTCGCGATGAGAATGGAGAGGTCAGCCGTAAGGACATGCCTTCGACCACGCCTTATCATTTGGCGACTTGCTATCACGGTTTGGCTGCGTATCTTCGCTGACCGACCAATTGCTATCGCGAGCAGGCTCGCTCCCACATCTTGGAATGCATTCCCCTGTGGGAGCGAGCCTGCTCGCGAATGGCCTCAGCGCGGTATCAAGCCTTGTTACGCTCGATGGCAAACCCGGCCCAGGTCTGGCTCACCGGCATCAGTTCGAGGCTATTGATGTTGATGTGCGCGGGGGTGTTCATCACCCAGAAAATCGTCTCGGCGATGTCCTGCGGCTGGATCGGCTCGGCGCCGGCGTAAGTGGCGTTGTAGCGTTCCTGGTCACCGGCAAAACGTACCAGCGAGAACTCGCTTTCGCACAGGCCGGGTTCGATGTTGCTGACCCGCACGCCAGTACCTTGCAGGTCGCAACGCAGGTTCAGCGAGAACTGTTTGACGAAGGCTTTGCTCGCGCCGTACACGTGGCTGCCCGGGTACGGGTAGTTACCGGCGATGGAACCGAGGTTGACGATACCGGCGCCACGGCCGTGGGCAATCAGCCGTGGCAGCAGCAGGCGAGTGGCGTACATCAGGCCTTTGACGTTGGTGTCGACCATGGTGTCCCAGTCATCCAGATCGCACTTGGGCGCCGGATCGACGCCGAGCGCCAGGCCGGCGTTGTTGATCAGGCCACGGAGTTTGGCGAACGACGGCGGCAGGTTGGCGATAGCCTCCTCCATCGCTTTGCGATCGCGCACATCGAGAACCAGACCATGCACTTCGGTCTGCTTCGACAGTTCGGCGCACAGGGCATTGAGGCGTTCTTCACGACGGCCGGTCAGTACCAGCTTCCAGCCAGCCTCGGCAAAACGCCGGGCACAGGCTTCACCAAAACCGGACGTCGCGCCGGTGATAAACAGGGTGTCGGACATCGTGTTCTCCTTGCTTCGGCCGCCACGGCAGCCCTTGGAATAGAAAATCAGCAGGCAGCATGCCCGCCCTCGCGAATACGGGCAACACTTGCCAGCTGTACAAAAATCAACCAAGTTCGCCAAGACCTTAGCCTGCGTGGCCTGCAGCCATGTGCACGCATGTTATCCACAATCTGCTCCACAGTTTCCGGGGGCAAGTGCAAACGTGCAAAGCCGCGCCACACAAGGCTTTGCGGGCGAAATGGAAAGTTTTTTGCTTGACCGTGAGGCGGGGGATGTGCGGGACAGGGCATTTTGCACGACGGACGGTATCACCGGGTGATTGCGCGAGGCCAGCAATTACGGTGCTCCGCGAGGTCTTTCCAGAGTTTAGTCACAGACTTATCCACAGGCTTGCGCACATGGAATTGCCATGTCTCTGCTCCCCAGAAAAAGGTTGACAACGACGCCGCGCGCTCCAGCAAAAATGCCTGATCAAAAAACAAACACATCCCTGCAAGCCACGTTTCATAAGGCTTGCAGCCAGATACACCCACGTTATTCACAGCCAGCTCCACAGTAACCGGGGACAAGTCAAAACTGTGGAAAAACAGCCATTTGCAGCGTCTATATGTCGCGCTTTGGCAGCTTGGGGAATTTGTTTTCCACAATTCTGAATTCCGCTTGATGTCATGCCTTGATTCCATGTAGAAGCTGCCGAAGGCTGCGATCTTCTGATTTTTTTAAGATCAAAAGATCGCAACCTTCGGCAGCTCCTACACAGTGAGTTTGAGGAATAAAAACAGCCCCGGGACTCTCGTCGCCGGGGCTGTGTACAACCGCGAGAAGAATCAGTGCCCGCCCAGATAGGCGTTACGCACCTCCTCATTCACCAAAAGCTCTTTGCCGGTGCCGGTCAGACGGATTTCGCCGTTGACCATCACATATGCCCGGTCCGACAGCTTCAGCGCATGGTTGGCGTTCTGCTCGACGAGGAAAATCGTCATCCCGGTTTTTGCCAACTCACGCAGCGTGGCGAAGATCTGCTTCACCACAATCGGCGACAACCCGAGGCTCGGTTCATCGAGCAGCAACAGCTTCGGCCGGCTCATCAGCGCACGGGCGATGGCGAGCATCTGCTGTTCACCGCCAGACATGGTCATCGCCCGCTGATTGCGTCTCTCCTCAAGCCGTGGAAACAGCTCGAACATGCGCTGCATGTCCTCTTTGGCGTACTTGTCGCCAATCGGGATGGTGCCCATCAGCAGGTTTTCCTCGACGGTCATGTCGGGGAAAACCCGCCGCCCTTCCGGCGACTGCGCGATACCGTTGGAGGCGATGTAGTGCGAGGACTTCTGCGTGATGTCGACGCCCTGATAGAGAATCTGCCCGCCCGCCGCTCTGGGCTGGCCGAAGATCGACATCAGCAAGGTCGACTTGCCGGCGCCGTTGGAGCCGATCAGGCTGACGGTCTCGCCTTCGTTGATCTGCAATGAAACGCCCTTGAGCGCCTGAATCGGGCCGTAGAACACGTCCAGATTGCGCAGTTCGAGGATCGGTTGGCTCATACCAGCTCCTCTTCGTCGGCGCCCAGGTAAGCCGCAATCACTTTTGGATCATTGCGGATCGCTTCCGGTCCGCCTTCGGCGATGACGATGCCGTGGTCAAGAACCACGATGTGATCGGAAATGCTCATGACCATGCCCATGTCGTGTTCGATCAGCACCACGGTCAGATCGTGCTCGTCGCGCAGCAGCCGGATCATCGCGCTGAGCGCTTCGGTTTCCTGAGGATTGAGGCCGGCGGCCGGTTCGTCGAGGCAGATGATCTGCGGCCGCGTGCACATGGCCCGGGCAATTTCCAGACGCCGTTGCTGGCCGTAGGACAGCTCACCGGCCAGACGGTTGGCGCAGTCGACCAGATCGACCACTTCGAGCCAGTAGAACGCGACATCCAGCGCATCGCTCTCGGCCTTGCGATAGCCCTTGGTGTTGAGGATGCCGGCGAGCATGTTGCGGTTGACCCACATGTGCTGCGCCACCAGCAGGTTTTCCAGCACCGACATTTCCTTGAACAGGCGAATGTTCTGGAACGTACGGGCGAGACCGGCACGGTTCACCAGGTGAGTACCGCCGAACATTTTGTAGTACATGCGGCTGAGGAAGGATTTCGGCGAGACGAAATCGGTCGGTTTGAATGACTCGCCCAGCAACTGGATGACGTTCGTCTGCTGGCCACGCACATTGAGTTCGATCTTGCCGCCCGTGGCCTTGTAGAAACCGGTCAGGCAGTTGAACACCGTGGTCTTGCCAGCACCGTTGGGGCCGATCAGGGCGAAGATCGAATTGCGTTTGACCTTCAGGCTGACATCGCTCAAAGCCTTGATGCCACCGAAATGCATCATCAGTTTTTCAACAGAGAGTACGACTTCACTCATGGCGCAGTCCTCTCGTAGTGAATGGCACCTTTGCGTGGTTTGACCCCGGTGCGGCTGATGCGGATCAACCCGCGTGGTCGCCAGATCATCATCAACACCATCAGGATGCCGAACAGCAGCACGCGGTATTCAGCGAAGCCGCGCAGCAGTTCCGGGGCGACGGTGAGCACGAATGCGGCGATGACCACGCCGATGGTCGAACCCATGCCGCCGAGCACGACGATGGCGAGGATCAGCGCCGACTCGAAGAAGGTGAACGAGGTCGGGTTGACGAAGCCTTGATAGGTGGCGAAGAACACCCCGGCCAGACCCGCCGTCGACGCACCGATGGTGAACGCCGAGAGCTTGACCAGTACGTGGTTCAGGCCCATCGAACGGCAGGCGATTTCATCTTCACGCAGGGCTTCCCAGGCGCGACCGACCGGCATCTTCACCAGCCGATGCTTGACGTACAACACCGCCAGCACCACCAGGAACAGCACCGCGTAAATGAAGTAATACTTTACGTCGGGGTTGTAGGTCAGACCGAAGAACTCATGGAACGGCACCCCGCCATCCTTCGCCCGCTTGCCGAACTCCAGACCGAAGAACGTCGGCAGTGGCGCCGGCATGCCGTTCGGGCCGCCGGTCAGCGACAGCCAGTTGTTCAGCACCAGACGAATGATTTCACCAAAACCCAGGGTCACGATCGCCAGATAGTCACCGTGCAGACGCAACACCGGGAAACCGAGAATGCAGCCAGCCAGGCCTGCGGTGATTGCCGCCAGCGGCAGCACGGTCCAGAAACCCAGACCGAGATACTGGTAACCCAATGCCAGACCGTAGGCGCCGATGGCGTAGAACGCCACGTAACCGAGATCGAGCAGCCCGGCCAGACCGACCACAATGTTCAGCCCCAGCCCCAGCAGCACGTAGATCAAACCAAGGATGACCACCCCCAGCAGATAGGAGTTGGAGACAAACGGCACGATGATCGCCAGCACGATAATCAGCGGGATGATCCAGCGCAGCCGTGATTTGTAATCCGCCGGCAGCACGTGCACACCGGAACCGCTGCTCTCGAATCCGTCGAGGATCTTCAAGCCTTTGGGTGTTTGCAGGAACAGGCTGAGGGCAAAGCGACCGGCCATGACGATGGCAATGATCCACGCCACGCGGGTTGCTTCGAGGTTGAAGCTGTAGCCGTCGAGGACCACGCCGACAATCGGCCCGAACACGATCAGCGCAATCAGGCCGGCAAGAATCGCCTCGACCAGACTTTTTTTGATATCGATGGATTTTTCAGTGGTTGCAGACATCGCTTACACCTTCGACACAAGAGGACGGCCCAACAGGCCCTGCGGCCGGAAGACCAGTACGAGGACGAGCAGCGAGAAACTGAACACGTCTTTGTAGTCGGAGTTGACCAGACCGGAGAACAGCGACTCGGAGATGCCGAGGATGATCCCGCCGAGCATCGCGCCGGGCAGTGAACCGATGCCGCCCAGAACCGCTGCGGTGAACGCCTTGATGCCGATGATGAAGCCGGCATAGAAGTCGAACGTGCCGTAGTTCATTGTGATCAGCACACCGGCCAGTGCCGCCATGGCTGCACCGATGATGAACACGTAGGAAATCACCCGGTCGGTGTTGATCCCCAGGATCGAGGCCATCTTGCGGTCTTGCTGGGTCGCACGGCACATGCGGCCGAGCTTGGTGTATTTGATGATGTAGGTCAGCAGCCCCATGCCGAGAAACGCGGCGATCAGGATGAAGACTTTGGTGTAGGTCAGTTGCACGAAGCCGGTGCCGACTTCAACACGCCAGGCACCGGTCAGCAGCGTAGGCACGCCCTGTTGTTTGGCGCCCTGAGCGATCTGTGCGTAGTTCTGCAAAATCAGCGAAATACCGATAGCGCTGATCAGCGGCGCCAGGCGGGTCGAGTTACGCAGGGGTTTGTAGGCGACACGCTCGATGACCCAGCCATACACCGCCGTGACGACGATGGTGAAGATCAGCGTACCGAGCATCAGCAGCGGGAAGGATTCGATACCGAAGTAAGCCAGCAGAGCCAGACTGATTGCCGCCAGGTAAGCGGAAATCATGTAAACCTCGCCGTGGGCGAAGTTGATCATGCCGATGATGCCGTAGACCATTGTGTAGCCGATGGCGATCAGGCCATAGACCGACCCGAGGGTCAGGCCATTGACCAGTTGCTGCAGGAAAATACCATCCATAACGCAATCTCACGCAGTGAGAACCTGCGCGCCATCGGCGCGCGGTTCTTCTAGGAAAAATACAGATGTACGTCGGAGCAATGTCGGAGCGTGATCAGCCCGATCGCCACTGAATCCTGTGGGAGCTGGCTTGCCAGCGATAGCGGTGGATCAGCCAACTCGTGTGTCGATTGACCTGACGCCATCGCGGGCAAGCCCGCTCCCACAGGGTTTCAAGTGAGCCGAGTGATCGCTTCAGCCCTTACTTCTGCTTTTCCAGCTGGTGGTATTTGCCGTCCTTGTCCCACTGGTAAACCACGTAGTCGGAGACTTTCAGGTCGCCTTTGGCGTCCCAGGTCTTCTCGCCCATCACGGTTTTCACCGGGTTGGCCTTCAGCCACTTGGCAGCGGCTTCGCCGTCGTTTTTCTTCGCGCCATTGAACGCTGCCGCCAAGGTCTGAACCGAGGCGTAGGCGTACAGGGTGTAGCCTTCAGGCTCAGTGCCGGCCTTGCGGAACGCGTCCACTACGGTCTTGCTTTCCGGCAACAGGCGCGGGTCGGCGCCGAAAGTCATCAGTACGCCATCGGTGAATTGCGGGCCGCCAGCGGTGGTCACCAGTTCGTCGGTCACGATACCGTCGTCGGACATGAACTTGACGTCTTTCAGACCTTGTTCACGCAGCTGACGAACCAGCGGACCGGCTTCCGGGTGCAGGCCGCCGAAATAGACGACATCGGCGCCGGCGCCACGGATCTTGGTGACGATGGTGCTGAAGTCTTTCTCGCCACGGGTCAGGCCTTCGTACAGCACAGGCTTGACGCCGCGTTTTTCCAGCTGAGCCTTGGTGGCGTCCGCCAGGCCTTGGCCGTAGGTGTCCTTGTCGTGCAGCACGACGACTTTCTTGCCCTTGAGCATGTCGACGATGTAGTCGCCGGCAACGATGCCTTGCTGGTCGTCACGTCCGCACATACGGAACATGGCGCTGAGGCCGCGTTCGGTAACTTGCGGGTTGGTCGAGCCCGGAGTGATCGCGATGATCCCGGCTTCGTCGTAGATTTCCGACGCTGGAATGGTCGAAGAGGAGCAGAAGTGACCGACCACGCCGGCGACTTTCTGGTTGGTGAGGTCCTTGGCGACCGTCACTGCCTGCTTCGGTTCGCAGGCGTCGTCGCCTTTGACCAGGACGATTTTTTCCCCGTTGACGCCACCCGCCGCGTTGACCGCATCGGCCGCCGCCTGTGCACCCTTCATGTACTGCTCGCCGAATGCCGCGTTGGCACCGGTCATAGGACCCGCTACACCGATCTTGATATCAGCTTGAGCAAACGCAGAAACACCCAGCGCAGTAGCGACTGCGAGGGCCAGAAAGCCTTTCTTGTAAAACGTCTGGGACATGAGGTGGTGCTCCAAGGTTTTTTTTAGTTGGCACTGCGACTTCACTTCACTCAAAGCTCAGAGCAAGGCCCGTGCCATCGGTTTTTTATTCTTCAAAAAGTCGCTGCGTTGTTGTTATTTCGACTGTTTCGGTCCCATTTTCATTGGGCGTGCAACCGTCTAAACCGCGGAAGGTGAAACCATTTGTTTTTTCAGGCGCAACCCGCACGCGCCATCATTGCAACCGCAGCGGCAAACGACGTGCAACCAGCCTGTAACAGCCCGCGTCACCGAACTGCACACTGCTGGTGCGGGACTGCTACAACCCGCACCATTACAGGCTAGTCGCTGGATGCAAAAGCGCCGCTTGCGGCAACAAATTTCAACACTCAAATAACGATGCGCAGGCACTGGCCCGCGTGATACAGGGAAAACCCGGCCTCGTACAGGCAACTGCGCAAGCCCACACCGGCCAGGGGCTGCATCGGTGCGAAGGGAATCGGCAGTGCCTGCGGATTGCCGTTGCACAGGTAATCGGCAAAAGCTTTGCCGACCACCGTGCCGGTGGTGACGCCGCGACCGTTATAACCGGTGACGGCCACCAGTCCCGGCGCCGGTTCGAACAGGCGCATCAGGTGATCAGGGGTAAACGCAATGCGCCCGGTCCAGGTGCACTGCCACTCGACCGGCTTCAGATTGGGGAAGTAATGCTGCTGCACCCGATCGGCCCAGGCTTTGAGAAACCAGGTCGGTTTCTGGTTGCCATTGCCGAGGCTGCCGAGCAACAGGCGCCCGTCCTTGTCACGGCGGATGCTGCTCAATACCTGACGGGTGTCCCACGAGCCCTGCCCGCCCGGGAGAATTTCTTGCGCAGCGTCTTCGGTAAGTGGCACCGAGGCGACCTGGTAGTAATAACCGGGAAAGAAATTGCGCTTGAGTTCGGTCCAGTCGCCTTCGGTGTAGGCGTTGGAGGCGATGACCACTTGTTCGGCGAGTACCGAACCCTGGGCGGTTTGCACCGACCAGTTCTGCCCGATGCGCTCGAGGCGAGTCACCGGCGAATGATCGAACATCTGCCCGCCGAGCCCGCGCACGGCATTGGCCAGCCCGGTGACATAGGCCATCGGATTGAGCGTGCCGGCGCGGCGGTCAAGCAACGCGGCGGCGATTTTCTTCGTGCCGGTGGCTTGCTCGCAGGCCTTGCCGGTCAGCAGTTCGACCGGCGCGCCACGACGTTTCCATTGCTGCTCGCGACTGCGCAGATCCGCCTCGCCCTTGGCGTTATGGGCCATGTGCAAAGTGCCTTCGCGGCGCAACTGGCAATCGATGTTGTATTTATCCACAAGGCTGAACACCAGCGCCGGCGCCGCACCAAGCATGCGGTTGAGCTGACTTCCGACCGCCTCGCCGAACCCCGCTTCGATCTCGTCCGGAGGAATCCACATGCCGGCGTTGACCAGCCCGACGTTGCGCCCGGACCCACCATGCCCTGCGCGATGCGCTTCCAGCACGCAGACGCTTTTGCCTTTTTCCAACAGATGCAGCGCCGCTGACAACCCGGTGAACCCGGCGCCGATCACGCAGACATCGACCTTGACCTCGCCACTGAGCGCGGCGTTATCCGGGCGTTGTGGCGTGAGCGTTTCCCACAGACATTCTTCGCGTAACGGCATTGCCAGACTCCAACAGAAACCCAACAAACACACAAACCTGAGTGAGCCCCCTGTGGCGAGGGGATTTAGCGAAACGTCGCACCGCCCCGCTGGGTCGCGGAGCGGCCCAAAATTTCAAAAGCGACGACTGCTTCGCAGCCGAACGGGGATAAATCCCCTCGCCACAGTGCTCACTCCTACAGAGGATCTCCACCTGTCAGTCGAATGTAATGCCCTGCGCCAACGGCAATTCCAGCGAATAGTTGACGGTGTTGGTCTGCCGGCGCATGTACGCGCGCCAGGCATCGGAGCCAGATTCACGGCCGCCGCCAGTCTCTTTCTCGCCACCAAACGCGCCGCCGATTTCCGCGCCGCTCGGGCCGATATTGACGTTGGCGATGCCGCAGTCACTGCCGACCGCCGACATGAACCGCTCGGCCTCACGCACATCGGTGGTGAAGATGCACGATGACAAGCCTTGCGGCACGGCGTTGTTCAGGCGCAGCGCTTCCTCGAAATCGCTGTAGCCGACCACGTAGAGAATCGGCGCGAAGGTTTCGCTGCAGACCACATCGCTCTGCTCGGGCATTTCCACGATGGCCGGCGACACGTAATAAGCATTGGGGAATTGCTCTTCCAGTTGGCGCTTGCCACCGAACACCCGGCCGCCTTCGCTCAGCGCCTGTTCCAGCGCATCCTGCATGTTTTCGAAGCTGTGCTTGTCGATCAGCGGGCCGACCAGATTGCCTTCCAGCGGATGGCCGATGCGTACTTTCGAATAGGCCGCCTTGAGGCGGGTGACGATTTCTTCCTTGACCGATTCATGGGCGATCAGACGGCGCAAAGTCGTGCAGCGTTGCCCGGCGGTGCCGACGGCGCTGAACAGAATCGCGCGCACTGCCATGTCCAGATCGGCGCTCGGGCCGAGGATCATCGCGTTGTTGCCACCCAGTTCAAGAATGCTGCGGGCGAAACGCGCGGCGACTTTCGGCGCCACTTCGCGGCCCATGCGCGTGCTGCCGGTGGCGCTGATCAGCGCAACACGCGGATCATCGACCAGCGCTTCGCCGGCATCGCGACCGCCGATCACCACCTGGCACAGGCTCGCCGGGGCATCGCTGAAATTCTTCACTACGCGATCAAACAGCGCCTGACAGGCCAGCGCGGTCAGCGGGGTTTTCTCTGATGGCTTCCACACCACCGGGTTGCCGCAGACCAGCGCCAGGGTGGTGTTCCACGCCCACACTGCGACCGGGAAGTTGAACGCGCTGATGACGCCGACCACGCCGAGCGGATGCCAGGTTTCACGCATATGGTGGCCCGGACGCTCGGAGGCGATGGTCAGACCGTACAACTGGCGCGACAGGCCAACGGCGAAGTCGCAGATGTCGATCATCTCCTGTACTTCACCCAGGCCTTCCTGAGTGATCTTGCCAGCCTCCCACGACACCAGCTCGCCGAGATCGGCCTTGTACTCGCGCAACACTTCGCCGAACTGACGCACCAGCTCACCGCGACGCGGTGCCGGCACCTTGCGCCATTGCTCGAATGCATGATCTGCGCGACTGATGTGTTGCTCGACTTCGGCAGCGCCCTCCCAGTTCACCGAGGCAATTTCACCGCCATCGATGGGCGAATGCACCGGCACCTTGCCGTTCTGGTACAGGGCCGGGTTGACTCCCAGACGATCAAGCAATGCGGCTACCATCGGTCTCTCCTCAAGCAAAAACAGAATGTGTGCGGCCATCCTTTGCATGGCCGGGCAGGCCTTTAGTTGTAGCCTCACTGCGGCGATGCAACAAACGACCTTTACGCCAGATATCATTCCGTTTATTCATGCTGCCTAGCGAAAGACAAGAAAAAGGACTGGCCATGCTGAACAGACGCCACTTGCCCTCGATCACCGCGCTGCAATGCTTCGAGGCCGTGACCCGGCACCTGAGTTTTACCCGCGCCGCCGAAGAGCTGAACCTGACCCAGAGTGCGGTGAGCAAACAGGTCGCACAGCTTGAAGAACTGTTACAGCACTTGCTGTTCCGCCGCGTGCGTCGGCGCTTGCAGATGACGCCGGCCGGGGATTTGTATCTGGTCGAGGTCAGAAAAATCCTCAGCCAAGTGGAGATGTCGACGCATTACCTGCGTTCCTACGGCGGCGAGACCGAAGTCCTGCGAGTCTCTACCCCTTCCACCTTCGGCGCCCGTTGGCTGGTGCCGCGCCTGAAAGGCTGGCGCCTGCGCCATCCGTCGATTCATCTGGATCTGTGTAACGAGCAGGAAGCCGACGATCTGTTGCAGGGGCGCAGCGATCTAGCCTTCTATTTCGGCCAGGCTTCGCGTCCGGGCACCGAATGCCTGAAATTGTTCGGCGAACAACTGGTGCCGGTCTGCGCCCCGGGCAGCCTGCCGGACACGCCATTCACTGACCCGACGCAACTCACCGACCTGGTACTGCTGCAAAATGCCTCGCGACCGCAGGCCTGGCACGACTGGTTCGACAGTCAGGGCTACCACACCGAACACAGCTACCACGGGCCGCGTTTCGAAACCTTTTACATGTGCATCCGCGCCGCCCAGGTCGGCTGTGGCGTGGCGCTGCTGCCGCGGTTTCTGGTGGAAGAGGAATTGGCCGAAGGCAAACTGGTCATACCCTGGCAGCATGCGATGCCCAGCAGCGATGCCTATTACCTGGCCTACCCGGAGCACGCGGCGGAAGTGCCGAAGGTGCGGGATTTTGTGAAATGGATGCTTGAACAAATCGATAGCCCGGTGTGAGGTCAACCGGGATCCCTGTGGGAGCGAGCCTGCTCGCGAAAGCGTCGGGTCAGCCACATCATCTTTAACTGACACACCGCATTCGCGAGCAGGCTCGCTCCCACAGTGGATCTGCGGCGCTCTGAAAAAATGCTGGCAATCCCCACCGCCGATATGCGCCACTAGCGCCATCGATATAGACCGCGCCAGGCGCGGCGCAACTGGAGACCCGTTTATGAGCGAGAGTGTGTTTGCCGATCGCATCGTGCAGAACCTGCTCGACACCGACTTCTACAAGCTGACGATGATGCAGGCGGTGCTGCACAACTACCCCAACGTCGAAGTCGAATGGGAGTTCCGCTGCCGCAACGCCGAGGATCTGCGTCCGTATCTGGCCGAGATCCGCCACCAGATCGAGCGTCTGGCCGAGCTGAGCCTGAGTGCCGATCAGTTGAGTTTCCTTGAGCGCATCAGTTTTCTGAAACCAGATTTTCTGCGCTTCCTCGGCCTGTTCCGCTTCAACCTGCGCTACCTGCACACCGGCATCGAGAACGGAGAGTTGTTCATCCGCCTGCGCGGGCCGTGGCTGCATGTGATCCTCTACGAAGTGCCGCTGCTGGCGATCGTCAGCGAAGTGCGCAATCGCTATCGCTACCGGGAGACTTCGCTGGAGCAGGCACGCGAACAGCTGTATCGCAAGTTCGACTGGCTGACCGCCAATGCTTCGGCCGATGAGCTGTCGCAATTGCAGGTCGCCGATTTCGGCACGCGCCGGCGCTTTTCCTTTGGCGTGCAGGCCGAAGTGGTCAACGTGCTCAAGCATGATTTTCCCGGGCGTTTCGTCGGTACCAGCAACGTGCATCTGTCCCGCGAGCTGGACATGAAACCGCTGGGCACCATGGCCCACGAGTGGATCATGGCCCATCAGCAACTCGGCCCGCGCCTGATCGACAGCCAGATCGCCGCGCTCGATTGCTGGGTTCGCGAATACCGTGGCCTGCTCGGTATCGCCCTCACCGACTGCATTACCACCGATGCGTTTCTTGGCGATTTCGATCTGTTCTTTGCCAAGCTCTTCGACGGTCTGCGCCACGATTCCGGGGACCCGGTAGCGTGGGGTGAAAAGTGCATCGCGCACTACCACAAGCTCGGCATCGACCCGATGAGCAAGACCCTGGTGTTTTCCGACAGTCTGACCCTGCCCAAATCGCTGGAGATTTTCCGCGCGCTGCACGGTCGCATCAATGTGAGCTTCGGCATCGGTACCAACCTCACTTGTGATATCCCGGGTGTCGAACCGATGAGCATCGTGCTTAAAATGACCGCCTGCAACGGCCAGCCGGTGGCGAAGATCTCCGACGAGCCTGGCAAGACCCACTGCAAAGATCCGAATTTCGTCGCCTATTTGCGACATGTGTTCAAGGTTCCTGCCGAATCCAGTCTATCTAACAAGGAGTGAATTCATGCAAGCCGTACAGCGTGAGATTGCTGAGCAGCTCAAGGTGCAACCACCGTTCGCCGACGATCAGGCCCTGCAGGCCGAAGTCGCCCGGCGCCTGACGTTCATCCAGGAATGTCTGGTCAATTCCGGGCTCAAGACCCTGGTGCTGGGCATCAGCGGCGGCGTCGACTCACTGACCGCCGGCCTCCTGGCCCAGCGCGCGGTACGTGAACTGCGCGAAAAAACCGGCGACGACCGCTACAAATTCATCGCCGTGCGCCTGCCGTATGAAACCCAGTTCGACGAGCACGACGCCAAGGCCTCGCTCGACTGCATCGCCCCTGACGAAATCCACACCGTGAACATCGGCCCGGCGGTCAAGGCGCTGGCAGCTCAGGTGTCGGCGTTCGAAGGCAAACCGGCGGCGTCGGTGGACTTCGTGCTGGGTAATACCAAGGCGCGGATGCGCATGGTGGCGCAGTACACGATTGCCGGAGTGGCGGGCGGTCTGGTGATTGGCACCGACCATGCGGCAGAAGCGGTGATGGGCTTCTTCACCAAATTCGGCGATGGCGCCTGCGACCTCGCCCCGCTCAGCGGCCTGGTGAAAAATCAGGTGCGTGCGATTGCCCGCAGCTTTGGCGCGCCGGAATCGCTGGTCGAAAAAGTCCCGACCGCCGACCTCGAAGATCTTTCGCCAGGCAAACCGGACGAAGCGGCGCACGGCGTGACCTATGCCGAGATCGATGCGTTTCTGCACGGTGAAGCGGTGCGGGACGAGGCGGCGAAGATCATTGTCGACACGTACAACAAGACCCATCACAAGCGCGTGATGCCGTTTGCGCCTTGAGGTATGGAAATGCCTGCACGAGCCTGTAGGAGCTGACGAGTGCAACGAGGCTGCGATCTTTTGATCTTGCTTTGAAGATCAAGATCAAAAGATCGCAGCCTTCGGCAGCTCCTACACAAAAAAAGCGTCCCGGGGGGACGCTTTTTTTGTGCCTGGTTTACTTGACGACGATAGTGCCTTTCATCATCGAGATGTGCCCAGGGAACGAGCAGAAGAAGCCGTAGCTACCGTCAGCCACCTTGGCCACATCAAAGGTCACCGAATCGGTTTCCTTGGCGCCGATGATCTTGGTGTGGGCGATGATGCGGGCGTCGCCATCTTTCAGGTAGTTCTTGTCGATACCGGCTGCCAGGCCGTCGGTAGCGATTGGCTGCATGTCAGCTTCTTTGCTGATCACCAGGTTATGGCCCATGACGTTCTTCGGCAGGCTGCCGGAGTGGGTCAGTTCGACGGTGAAGGTCTTGCAGCTCTTGTCGATCACGATTTCCTTGGTGTTGAAGGTCATCTGATCGGTGGAATCAACGGTGGTTTTGCACTCGGCAGCCATCAATTGGCTGCTGGCCAGCGCCAGCAGGGATACCGCAACAACTTTGGAAAACATGGTGAATCTCCAAGGCAGGGTTAACAAAAACACTAGTGGTGGAAAGACTGCCTGAAATCATCGCAAGTTCATATGACTTGAGTCAAAAATTGTATACAACTTTCAGGCTATGACACCCATCGACACAATCTAACGGCCATTTCGTACGGCCAGCCCTATGATCGGCCCACCTACTGAAACGGAGTGCCAGTCATGTTCTTTAACGGTCTGTTGTGCAGCTTGCTCGCCGCCTACGCCTGTGGCGCCAGCGGTACTTTTGAATCACCCGAACGCGAAGTCTAGTCCTTGGAGCGCAGCGTGCCAGCCGTTACCCTGTGCGCCTGATCGACTCAGGAGTAACGCATGTCGCTGAAATCCGTCTGTGTGTTTTGCGGTGCCAATGCCGGTACCGTGCCGGCCTACACTGAAGCTGCCGTGGCCCTTGGCCGGGCATTGGCCGAGCGAAATCTGACGCTGGTCTACGGCGGCGGCGCGGTCGGCTTGATGGGCATTGTGGCTGATGCCGCGCTGGCCGCTGGCGGCGAAGTGATCGGTATCATTCCGCAAAGCCTGATGGACAAGGAGATCGGCCACAAAAGCCTGACGCGCCTGGAAGTGGTCGACGGCATGCATGCGCGCAAGGCGCGGATGGCCGAACTCAGCGATGCATTCATCGCCCTGCCCGGCGGCCTTGGCACGCTGGAAGAGCTGTTCGAAGTCTGGACCTGGGGCCAACTCGGCTACCACGGCAAGCCTTTGGGGCTGCTGGAAGTGAACGGTTTCTACAGCAAACTCACGGCTTTTCTCGATCATATCGTCGGCGAAGGCTTCGTTCGCGCGCCACACCGTGACATGCTGCAAGTGAGCGAATCGCCAGATTCCCTGCTCGATGCCCTCGATCAGTGGCAGCCGACCGTCACGCCCAAGTGGGTCGACCAAAAACCCGGTTAACCCCCGGACACCGATACAGGGCAGAATACGCGCCGCTCAACCTCACCTTCGACCCCAGAGGATCGCCCATGGCCAAACCCAATTACTCCTTCGCCAAACGTCAACGAGACCTGGCAAAGGAACAGAAGAAAGAGGAAAAGCTTCAGCGCAAGAAGCAAACCGCTGAAGAAGCGGCACTGAACCCTGACGGTGAAGTGGCGACCGATGATGATGTTGATGCATCCGATGCACCGAAAGATCAGACGCCCGACGCCTGAGCCCCACCGGGTTTGATGATCGAATCAGACCCTGCGGATTTGTGACGGGGCTGGCAGTTCTGCTGCCGGCCCTCACAGCCCTGCTTTCCCTGAAACACCAAAATCCCCTGTGGGAGCGAGCCTGCTCGCGAATGCGATATATCTGTTACAAATCTATTGGCTGACCTGACGCTTTCGCGAGCAGGCTCGCTCCCACATTTGAAGACTCATCAATTCTGAGGCATCACCGTAACCCGCACTTCCGGGTCGTGATTACCGCCACCGAGAATCACTCCGCGCAGCGGCGACACATCGGAGAAATCCCTTCCCCACGCCAACGTGATGTGTTCCAGCGCCGGCCGCACATTGTTGGTCGGATCGAAATCCACCCAGCCCGATACCGGACAGAACACCGATACCCACGCATGCGA
The DNA here is from genome assembly GCF_030687105.1 of Pseudomonas sp. FP1762. Lineage (NCBI taxonomy): Bacteria > Pseudomonadati > Pseudomonadota > Gammaproteobacteria > Pseudomonadales > Pseudomonadaceae > Pseudomonas > Pseudomonas sp. FP1762. The sequence goes on along the minus strand of NZ_CP117458.1, from coordinate 630,174 downwards.
GGCGTCGGCGCCGATCAGGCGTGGCTGCCCCGGCGGCGGCTGGGTCAGCAGGTAGCCGCTGACATAACGCGCCGCCAGACCGCGCGAGCGCACACAGGCCAGCATCAGATGAGCGAAGTCCTGACACACGCCGCGTCGACGCTCCAGCACTTCCACCAGCGGCGTCGCCACCTGGGTGGCTTCGGCATCGAAGGTGAATTCGCTGAAGATCTTCTGCATCAGCGCCTGCACGCCGAGCAGCAACGGTCGCCCTGGCGGAAAACAGCTTTGCGAGAACTCGACGAAGCTGCGCTTCAAATGCACATAAGGTGACTGGAACCGGTAGCGACAGGCTTCGAGCAAGTCGGCGGACAACGGCTGACTGCTGTAGGTCAGCGCATCGCGGGTCTGCTCCCACGCCGGCGACTGATTAAAATCCAGCGCCGGTCGCGCCAGTACCTCGACCGTCAGCCGGGCGTTGACCTGCAATTGGTCATGGGGCCGCTCAAAGGCCAACCGCGTCAGCGGATTGCCGAAAACATCCAGCTCATCCCGGCGCATGGTCGGTTCGGGGCTGATCAGCAACTGCTGCTCGGTGCAGCGCTGCCAGCTGCATTCGCGCGGCCACAGGTGCGCCAGTTGCTGCGCGAGGGAGACCGGGCTGTCGTAGTGATAACAGGTGTCGTGAAAGATCTGGTACTGAGCGCTCATCACACGGACACCGTTCGCTGGCTGACATCATCGACATGGGCGAAATGGCGCAGGGCCAGACGATCCGATACCTGGCCGCTGGCTTCGGCGATTTCCTGCAACAGATCGGCCAGACCATCCAGCGCGGCACGTACGCTGGATTTGCCGAACAGCGGGTTCTCCAGACAACCGAGATCAAACCGCGAGAGGCGTTCGACCAGCTGCGGCAGCGCGGTTTCGCGAGGTGCGCCGAAGTCGTCGTTCAAGCGTTTCAGCGTGCGGGTGACCAGTTTCAGCTGAAACAGCACCGCGTGGGGGTTCTGCTCATCCAGCAACAGCAGATCGAGCACCGGAATCAATTGCGCCACCGCCAGATAGCGTGAGCGGTAGGTGATGCTGCTGTTACCCAACTCCAGCAACCACTCCAGCCCCGCCTGATCGAACGCACCCGCGCCGCGCAGAAACGCCGCCAGACTGCTGCTGAGAAATTGCAGGCGTTCGATGCGCCGGCCAATCATCAGAAAGCGCCAGCCTTCATCGCGGGTCATGTCATCCAGCGCAAACCCCGACAGCGCCGCCAGCGACATCACCAGACGGTTGAGGAAATCCAGCAGTTCGCCGAAGTCCGGTTCATCGACTTCCAGCTCCAGCGCCTCGCGCTGCAATTCGACCAGCGCCTGCCAGTTCTCCCGGGACAGCTTGCCGCGCACTTGCGAGGCGGCCCATTGCAGGCGTTGCAAGTTGGAGCGCAGGCTGAACGACCAATCCTCGCCCAGCAACGCAGCGAGCAGGCGCTCCGGCAGTTCGCCTTCATCGGGCAGCAAGGCCAGCCGCTCGCCGAGATCGACCGCTGCTTGCAGCGCCTGCGGATCATCGCCATCGACGTAACGCGTGAGCATGATGCGCAGCAGCCGCGCGCTGTCGTCGCAGCGTTCGCAGTAGCGGCCGAACCAGAACAGATTCTCCACTACCCGCGATGGCAGGTAAGGATCGCGCCGCACCAGATCGTGCACGCCGACATTGCGCTGCGCCTTCCACTGCTCGCCACTCGGCGCACGGTCGCTGAGCACCCAGGTGTCCTTGCTCGCCCCGCCGCGCTGCATCGACACCACTTCGGCATCAGCCTCGGCCGCCACTCGGGTCAGACCGCCCGGCAACACGCGGTAGCCATCGTGGCTGGCCACCGCATACATGCGCATGCCGATCGCGCGGGGTTGCAGATGACCGTCTTCGGCTTGCCACACCGGCGCCTGCGACAGTTGCGCAAGCTCTTGCGCGACGTAGGCATAAGGCCGTGCCTGCATACGCTGCGCCAGCTCGAGGCGCTGGCTTTCACTCAAATCACGGCCGAAAACAGGCGCGAAGCTCTGCGACGGGAACGCCGGTTTGATCAACAGCTCCGGAAGTTTTTCCAGCGCCTGCGCCAGCACCGGCGCTTCACCGCACCACCAGGTGGCGATCGACGGCAGGATCAGTTCCTCGCCGAACAGGTACTGATTGATCTTCGGCAAAAAACCCAGCAGGCCCGGCGATTCAAGCACGCCGCTGCCGAGCGCATTAGCCACCAGCACCCGCCCCTGCCGCACCGCCTCAAGCAGACCGGGGACGCCAAGCGCCGAGTCGGTACGCAGTTCCAGCGGGTCGCAGAAATCATCGTCGAGGCGGCGCATGATCGCGTGCACCCGGCGCAGGCCACTGAGGGTTTTCAGGTAAACGGTGGCATTGCGCACCGTCAGATCGCCGCCCTCGACCAGCGGATAGCCGAGCTGGCGCGCCAGATACAGATGTTCGAAATAACTTTCATTGAACCGCCCCGGTGTCAGCAGCACCACCAGCGGTGCGTCATCGCCCTCCGGTGCCTGACGGGCCAAAGTTTCCTGCAAGGTGCGGAAGAAACCGGCCAGATGCTGGACCTTAAGATCCCGGTACAAATCGGGAAAGGCGCGGGAGACGATGGTGCGGTTTTCCAGCGCATAGCCGGCCCCGGACGGCGCTTGGGTGCGATCGGCAGTGACCCACCAGCGACCATCCGGTGTGCGCGCCAGATCCACGGCATACAAATGCAAAAAGGCTGACTCGGGCGGGGCAATGCCCTGACAGGGCCAGAGAAAATTGTTGTGTCCGAATACCAGCTCGGCGGGCAGCAGGCCTTCGCTGATCAACCGCTGCGGACCGTACAGATCCGCCAGCACTGCATTGAGCAAGCGCGCACGCTGAGCGATGCCGGCGGACAATTGCTGCCATTCATCTGCCGCGATCACATGGGGCAGCAGATCCAGCTCCCACGGCCGGTCAGCGCCCTTGGGATCGGCATAGACGTTGTAGGTGACGCCGTTTTCCTGAATCTGCCGCGCCAGCAAGGCTTGGCGCTGCACCAGTTGCGCCGGACTGCTGCGCTGCAACTGATCGAACAGGCGCTGCCAATGCGAGCGCACCGCGCCGCTGCCGTCGAGCAGTTCGTGATAGGTGCCCGCGGTCAGCGGGTAGCGGTCTAGCAGGTCAGGCATGGAAAGCTCGGCAGACAGCAGGGAACGGTCAGACTAACGCAGGCACATGACACGCGGATATACGAAAAATCCGCGTGTTGCGTAGGCTCTAGAAACGGCGCAGATCGATGGTCATCGGTAGCTCGTCATTGATTTCTACTTTGGGTACGGGAAGTTTCCCCGGCGTGTGTCCGAGGCGGAAAAACCGCGCCATGCGCCGGCTCTCCGCTTCATTGGCGTTGACCGGCAAGGTTTCGTAATTGCGCCCGCCGGGATGGGCCACGTGATACTGGCAACCGCCCAGCGAACGCCCCATCCAGGTATCGAGCAGGTCGAATACCAACGGCGCGTGCACCGCTATGGTCGGATGCAGACAGTTGGCTGGTTGCCAGGCCCGAAAGCGCACCCCAGCGACAAACTCACCCACCCGCCCAGTCGAGTGCAACGGTACCGCGACGCCATTGCAAGTCAGCAGATAACGTTGTGGCGGCAAGCCGTTGAGTTTGACCTGCAAGCGCTCCAGCGAAGAATCGACGTAGCGCACCGTGCCGCCCGCCGAGCCCTCCTCGCCCAGCACATGCCAGGGTTCAAGCGCCTGACGCAGCTCCAGCTCGATGCCATTGACGGCGTAGTCGCCGACCTTGGGAAAACGAAATTCCAGATGCGCCGCGAACCACTCGGCGCGCAACGGGTAGCCAGCGTTGTTGAGTTCGACGATAACGTCGGCGAAATCCTCTTCGATAAAGTGCGGCAGCAGAAAGCGGTCGTGCAGCTCGGTGCCCCAGCGCGCCAGTTTCGCCGGCGCATAAGGCTCGCGCCAGAACCGCGCGACCAGCGCCCGCAGCAACAACTGCTGAGCCAGACTCATGCGAGCATGGGGCGGCATTTCAAAAGCGCGCAGTTCCAGCAAGCCAAGACGCCCGGTGGCGCCGTCCGGTGAATACAGTTTGTCGATGCAGAATTCGGCGCGATGGGTATTGCCGGTGACGTCGATCAGCAAATTGCGCAGCAGTCGATCGACCAGCCACGGTGCACATTCCTCGCCCGGTTCCGGCATTTGCGCAAAGGCGATTTCCAGTTCGTACAAGGCGTCATTGCGCGCCTCATCAACCCGTGGAGCCTGGGACGTCGGACCAATGAACAGCCCGGAAAACAGGTACGACAGCGAAGGATGGTTGTGCCAGTAACTGATCAGGCTGCGCAGCAGATCCGGCCGCCGCAGAAACGGTGAGTCCGCCGGTGTCGCGCCGCCGAGGACGAAATGGTTGCCGCCGCCGGTGCCGGTGTGGCGCCCGTCGATCATGAACTTCTCGGTGGTCAGGCGGGTTTGCCGTGCCTGTTCATAGAGAAACTCGGTGCGCTCGACCAACTCGTCCCAGGTCGCCGATGGCTGCACGTTGACCTCGATCACGCCCGGGTCCGGAGTGACACGGAAGTTGCTCAGGCGCGGATCACTTGGTGGTTCATAGCCCTCCAGCAGCACCGGGCAGTGCAGTTCTTCGGCGGTGGCCTCAATGGCCGAGACCAGTTCCAGATAATCCTCGACCCGCTCCAGCGGCGGCATGAACAGATACAGCCGGCCTTCGCGGGCCTCGGCGCAGAATGCGGTTCGGGTCAGCCAGTCAGCGGACTCATCGATTTTCGGCACCCGCTCATCCAGCGCAGCAGGTTCGCCGTGCACACCGAGCTGCGCCGGATCCGGCAGTTCAGCGAAGTCCTGATTCGGATCGTTGGGATGGATGAACGGATATTCCGCCGCTTTCACCCACGGCTGCGAGGCCAGCGGCAAGCGGTAACCCAGCGGCGAATCCCCCGGCACCAGGCGACAGTGCTCGTCACGCAGATACCAGCGCCCGCTCTGCCATTGATCGCCCTTGGCCGTGCGCGCCAGCGGCAGCACCTGGCCGATCACCTTGTTCAGGCCCTGACTGAAGACCTTGCGCAATCGCGCGCGCTCCAATGGCTCTTCCAGACGCGAATCTTCGGCGCTGACGTTGCCGGGCAACGCACCCTCGCGCCACAGGTAGTAGAGATGATCCTCGTAGGCCGGGAACACAAAGCGCGCAGGCAACTTCAGCCGCTCGGCGACGCTGGCGAGAAAGCGTCCGGCCAGTGCGCCGTCGGCGCCATAGCCCTGCTGTTCGTCGGCGATCAATGCGTCGTTGTGCCAGATCGGCTGACCGTCGCGGCGCCAGTAACAATTGAGCGACCAGCGCGGCAACTGCTCGCCGGGATACCACTTGCCCTGGCCGAAATGCACCAGCCCCTGTGGTGCGTATTGCTTGCGCAGGCGCTGAAACAGTTCGGCGGACAGCCGGCGCTTGTCCGGCCCCAGCGCGGCGGTGTTCCATTCGGCGCCGTCCGGATCGTCGATGGAGACGAAGGTCGGCTCGCCGCCCATGGTCAGGCGCACATCGCCTTCGAGCAGGTCGGCATCGATCTGCCGGCCCAGTGCCTGGATCGCCCGCCACTGTTCATCGGTGTAAGGCTTGGTGACGCGCGGCGCTTCCCAGATTCGCTCGACCGACATTTCATGGCTGAACTGTGTCTCGCAAGGTTCGACCAGACCACTGATCGGCGCCGCCGAGGACGGATCGGGACTGCAGGCCAACGGAATATGCCCTTCCCCGGCGAACAGCCCGGACGTGGCATCGAGGCCGATCCAGCCGGCCCCCGGCAGATACACCTCGCACCAGGCGTGCAGGTCGGTGAAGTCGACGTCGGTGCCGGACGGGCCGTCGAGGCTTTTCACGTCGGCGGTCAGTTGAATCAGGTAGCCGGAAACAAACCGCGCCGCCAGACCGAGATTGCGCAACAGCTGCACCAGCAACCATGCCGAATCACGGCAGGAACCGGAGGCGTGTTGCAGTGTGTGCTCCGGAGTCTGCACCCCGGGCTCCATGCGGATCAGGTAGCCGATGTCTTCACTGAGGCGCTGATTGAGCGCCACCAGAAAATCCACCGCAGGCAGCGGCGTGCGGTCGATGCTGTCCAGGTAAGCCTTGAACGTTGGCGTCAGCGGCAGGGTTTCGAGGTACGGCGCCAGCTCCTTGCGTTCATCGGCGGCGTAGCTGAACGGAATTCTCTCGGCGTACGGTTCGAGGAAGAAGTCGAACGGATTGAACACCGCCATTTCCGCGACCAGATCGACTTCGATCCGCAGCTCTGCGGTTTTTTCGGGGAACACCAGACGTGCCAGGTAATTGCCCTGGGGGTCCTGCTGCCAGTTGATGAAATGCTGCTCGGGCGAGACTTTCAGCGCATAGGAAAGAATTCGCGTGCGGCTGTGGGGCGCCGGGCGCAGGCGGACGATCTGCGGGCCGAGTTCGACAGCGCGGTCGTAGCGATAATGCGTGACGTGATGCAATGCGACATGAATCGACACGGCGTGCCTCCTGCGAGCCTTGGGCGTATGGGAAAGCGCGCAAGACTTATGCCATGCACAGGCTTGCGCGCTTTCGCGAAATGCTCAAGGCAGTACAGCACCAAAACCGGGCGATGCGAGGAAATGCTTGGACTCAGTTGCACGCAAATGTTGCGGACGCTGATTCTTGCGGTGTTTGATCGGACGCTTTCGCGAGCAGGCTCGCTCCCACATTTGGAATGCGTTCCCCTGTGGGAGCGAGCCTGCTCGCGAAGAGGCCAGTGGCAACAACTTGATCATTCCCACGCTCTGCGTGGGAATGCAGCCCGTGACGCTCCGCGTCACAACCATGTTCGACAATACTGCGAGTAACGGCTGGAACGCGGAGCGTCCCGAGAGGCATTCCCACGCGGAGCGTGGGAACGATCAGCAAAACGCCAACCCGAAGGTTGGCGTTCTGTTCAGCTCAAGCAGTGTTTAGCGCGGCACGACCGGCTTGCGTGTCGGCTTCGGCCCTTTGCCTTTGGCCGCATCCTTGCGCTCCTTGGCCGCCTGCTGGTTGCGGGCGAATGCCGCAGCCTTGGCCTGTTCACGCTTGTCCCACGGATTACCGCCATCACTGGCACGCGGCGGCAGACCGGTGTGCTGAGTGAGAATCTTGGTGGTCTTCTCTTTGGCGACCTTGTGGCTGCCGGCCGGCGTCGAGTTCTTGCGACGGGCGCTCTGGTAGCTGTCGGTGGCCGGCTGATGCGCCGGAATCAGTTGATCCTTGCCCGGGCCGATCAGATCGGCGCGGCCCATGCGGATCAGCGCTTCACGCAGCATCGGCCAGCCTTTCGGGTCGTGATAACGCAAGAACGCCTTGTGCAGACGACGCTGATCTTCGCTCTTGACGATGGTCACGCCGTCGCTCTTGTACGTCACCTTGCGCAGCGGGTTCTTGCCCGAGTGGTACATCGCCGTGGCGGTGGCCATCGGCGACGGGTAGAACGCCTGCACCTGATCGGCGCGGAAGCCATTGCCCTTGAGCCACAGAGCAAGGTTCATCATGTCTTCGTCGGTGGTGCCCGGGTGGGCAGCGATGAAGTACGGAATCAGGTACTGCTCCTTGCCCGCTTCCTTGGTGTACTTCTCGAACATGCGCTTGAACTTGTCATAGCTGCCGATGCCCGGCTTCATCATCTGGTTGAGCGGACCTTCCTCGGTGTGCTCCGGGGCGATCTTCAGATAACCGCCGACATGGTGAGTCACCAGCTCCTTGACGTATTCCGGCGACTCGACGGCGAGGTCGTAACGCAAACCGGAGGCGATCAGGATCTTCTTCACACCCGGCAGGGCGCGGGCGCTGCGATACAGCTGGATCAGCGACGAGTGGTCGGTGTTCAGGTTCGGGCAGATACCGGGGAACACGCACGAAGGCTTGCGGCAGGCGGATTCGATTTCCGGGCTCTTGCAGGCGATGCGGTACATGTTCGCAGTCGGGCCGCCGAGGTCGGAAATCACGCCGGTGAAACCCGGCACCTTGTCGCGGATCTCTTCGATTTCGCGAATGATCGACTCTTCGGAACGGTTCTGGATGATGCGGCCTTCGTGCTCGGTGATCGAGCAGAAGGTGCAGCCACCAAAGCAGCCACGCATGATGTTCACCGAGAAACGGATCATGTCGTAGGCCGGGATCTTCTCCTTGCCGTACGCCGGGTGCGGCACACGGGCGTAAGGCATGCCGAACACGTAGTCCATTTCTTCGGTGGTCATCGGAATCGGCGGCGGGTTGAACCAGACATCGAGCTCGCCATGCTTCTGCACCAGCGCACGGGCGTTGCCCGGGTTGGTTTCCAGGTGCAACACGCGGTTGGCGTGGGCGTAAAGAACCGGGTCGTTGCGCACCTTCTCCATCGACGGCAGACGAATCACGGTCTTGTCACGGGTCATGCGCGGGCTGGCCAGGATCTGCACGACCTTGGCTTCCTGCGGATCTTCGACCGGGCCTTTTTCCTGCTCGATGGCGCAGGCCTGGGTGTCCTGGGTATTCACGTACGGGTTGATGATCTTGTCGACCTTGCCCGGACGGTCGATGCGCGTGGAGTCGACTTCGTACCAGCCCTGCGGCGTGTCGCGACGGATGAACGCGGTGCCGCGCACATCGGTGATGTCTTCGATCTTGTGGCCCCACGACAGGCGCTGGGCAACTTCGACAATCGCCCGCTCGGCGTTGCCGTACAGCAGAATGTCAGCGCTGGCGTCGATCAGGATCGAGTTGCGCACGCGATCCTGCCAATAGTCATAGTGGGCGATGCGGCGCAAAGAGGCTTCGATGCCGCCGAGCACGATCGGCACATGCTTGTAGGCTTCCTTGCAGCGCTGGCTGTAAACCAGACTGGCGCGATCCGGACGCTTGCCGGCCATGCCGCCGGGCGTATACGCGTCATCGGAACGGATTTTCTTGTCCGCGGTGTAACGATTGATCATCGAGTCCATGTTGCCCGCCGCGACGCCGAAGAACAGGTTCGGCTCGCCGAGCTTCATGAAGTCGTCTTTGGACTGCCAGTTCGGCTGCGCGATGATCCCGACGCGGAAGCCTTGCGACTCCAGCAGCCGGCCGATGATCGCCATGCCGAACGACGGATGATCGACGTAGGCATCACCGGTAACAATGATGATGTCGCACGAATCCCAGCCGAGCTGATCCATCTCCTCCCTGCTCATCGGCAGGAATGGCGCTGGCCCGAAACATTCGGCCCAATATTTTGGATAGTCAAATAACGGCTTGGCTGCTTGCATGTCGACGACCGGTGCTGAAGTGAAAAATCGCGGGCGCGGAATATAGCACAAATTTTGACCAATTCCGACGACGGTGGTCGGTTTCTCTGCGAGCTGGTCTCGCGCAGCCAGCCCGCGACACATCACGAGTTTTCGCTGAGCGTACGACGCACCAAAACGGCAAGGAAGCCGCCCGCCCGCAGCACTCCCCCGGGAGTAACGGGGCATTCAACGTAAAGGAAGACAGGCAATGTCACCCAAACCGCCAATCAGAGGCATCACTACCGTCTCGATCCATAATCCGCGACCCGATTATTCGCTAACCCGGCCTGGTTTCCCCCTGTCCTTCGATGGCGCGTCGGGGCTCAGGATTCCCACGCGCCCGACGACAACGATCGCAACAGCGATCGATCACGTGCTCAACCACATTATCCCCATGCCTGCGCGGGCGGCGGTCAGAACGGCGGCGGTAGCGCAATCTGTTGCCTTTGTGCACGACCGCCCTTTGAAGGATTACTGGATCACTTCGCTGGTTGTGCTGCCGGCGGCCGATGCCGAAGGCATGTCGACGCTCAATGGACGCCAGTATGTTCAGGTACCGGAGGGTGGCACCGTACAGGTGAGTCTGGACTCGGCCAGCGGTTTCTACCGGGCAAAATTGCCCAGCGAATTGCACGCGTCGGGACCGCTATTGCGCTTCGATACCGACAGCCGTCTCTGGCAGCCCATCGACACCTCGGCGCCCTCCACCTACCCCTTGTCCACGACCCGGCTGGAGGCGTTTCGCACCGATCTGGATTTCAGCACGGTCGAGCCGGACGGCGATGGCCTGTTGCGCTTCAACGGCAAACTCTATGTGCAGATCGAGAGCTACGCCTATCAGGTTCTGCATGATCTCGACGCCTCGACACCGCACAGAGCGGTGATGCGCATCGTTCGCCCTGAAGATCCGATCGCCGCCGATGCGACAAACGTTTACGTCGCATCACGTCCCGGCAGGTCGGAAGCAATTACTTTCAACGCTCAATCCGGCTGGCGCGGAACCTCCTTGACAGGTGTAGCCGGAATGCCGAGAGGCGCAGCGGCGCGACCCTCAGACTTATGGCTGCATCTGGAGGTGACAGTCGCACTCGAGGGTATCAACAAGCGGATCAAGCAGGATCAGGATAAACGTGAACAGCTGATAAACGCCTGGCTGGAGGCGAGTAACGCGCAGGGAGAGCATGCGCAAACCGTTCGACGCGAAACAATGGCGCTGCTTGATCGCGAGGTTCACTGCCACAAAGAACTGAAACACCTTGGAAAGGCGCTGAAATACTACGAGGAGCAAAAATCCTCGATCAAGCGCTTCATGAAGCAGGACGCTTACCTGAACAACATAATCAGGCTGCAAAAAAAACAGATGCTCGCCTATCAGCAACTGATCGAATGCGGCTTGACGCGCCACGCCCTGGAGGGTCCGATGATCGACCTCGACCCGGAGCGGCTGCCGCGAACAGTCAACGTTCTGGGCAGGATGCTGAGTCATCTGAAAGAGCGCCAGCAAATCGCCGACAATCTGGTGAACAAATGGCGGGTCTCTCCAGACGAGTTCAGCGCGGATGTTCTTTCACCAATGGACACCCATAACGTTGTTGCCTCCTGGGTCCTGACCAAAAGTCTGATGCTGGATACCCCACAATCGGCCGGCAACGCCCCTCTGGCATCGGAACTGGCCACCCGCTTTGGTCAGGTGACCTTTGTTTACGGAGCGCTTGGCGCAGTTCCCGAGGTTTCCCACCCTGCCGTATTGAATAACCTGTTCCAGGAATGCACAGCCATCCGCCACTGGTTCGAACGCCTTGATCTGGCACCGGGGGAGCAGCACGCCACTTCACGCAGGGAGATCACTGCGGAAATCGAAATATTCGAGCAGACGCTGGTAGGCCGCTTGAACCAGTTTCTCCATCAGGCTGACCGTCCGGTGCTGACGTTCGACCAGCAGAACATTGATTTCGAGTTCATTCCGGCCCAGGACAGAAGCGGTCTCCAACCGCCGCCCAAGCTCATCTTTCGGGCAAAGAAAAACGGCGTCTACAAGCTCAATGTCGGCGAGTCTCGACGCACCGCGCAAAACGAAGAGGTGATTGAGGTCCGCAACCTCCACAATCCCAGGCAGCCGTCACAGACCTATGACCGAGGACGCGGTGAATGGCGTTCGCCGCGGACAACGCCGCAGAGGAGCTTGCCGTCATTGGTTGCCGAAGCCACTCGGCACCTTGACCGTGTCGACGCGCATGTCCGCGCTGCCCTCCACGAAGAACGGCAAAGAAACCATCCGGACAACATTGTCGAGATGCTCGAAAGCAGCGCCGGGGCAATGGATGACACCGTATTGCAGTTGCAGCGGGCGGAACTGGCCCATGATGAGACCACCGCGCTGATTCGGCGCCTACAGGACGCCAGTGAACGTCTGCGCAATGAGGGCGAAACCATCCGCCTGCGAATCTATAAGGACAAGCATGTTCTGAACGTCGACCGACTGCTGTACCTGATCGACAAGGGCCACGTGAACGCCCGGAAAATCGAGAGCCGATTGAAACGTGGCAAGGGTTCGGACCGGCAATATCTCGACATCTATCTAGTCACCGATGCACATACCCACGATCCCCTCTGGCACGCACATTTTCATTATGCGAGACAGGATTCCCCGGACTTGAATTTCAACGTGCGCGGCGCGCATTTGAAAACCCTTGAACAAAGCAGCAGGGGTATTCAATCGCAGCGCAGGGAAGAACTGGCGCAGCGGCCGCATCAACCTGTCTGGCGCGAATATCTCGATGGACGCACAGCGCAGAAAATCTTCGACCTGGCCGCCGCCTCCGCTCACCCGATGACACAGCCTCAGGCAATGACGCCGAACAGGCCGGCAGCTTCCGCTGAAGAAGCTACCGTGCAACGACTACAAGGAATGTAAGACATGCCAAGCAAACCGCCGTCGAAAGTGACGCTTCCCGGTCATTCACATATTCGACCGGACACATCCATGGATACGCCCCCGCCACGCCTCAACCTGACCCCGCGCCCCGGCCTGGATCCGACCACGTTGAGCGGCCCGTCAATCCGCGCGAACAGGCCCACAGACGGTATCGATCCTGATGCAATCGTTCCTGCTCCCAACGTCACAGTGCAGGCGATTGCTTCAATGCATGACGCCTTCGCTCATGTGGGCCACCCGCCTGAGCATTACCGGCTCAGTGCAACGATCGGCTTGCCCGATGCCGACGCTGAAGGCCTGAGAACATTCAAGGGCCGCCATTACGTGGAAATGACCGATGGTGGCTTCGTGCAGGTGGGCAAGGATGCGCAGAGCGGCCTCTGGCGCGCCAGGCTGGCCAGTGAATCGATTCCCTCCGGACCGCTGATGCTGCACGACCCCGAGAGTGGTCGATGGCATGCGCTGGAATTTTCGCAACCAAGCACCTTCGCTTTATCGGGGGCGCGTCTGCAGGCGTTTCGCACGCCGCTCGACTTCAGCACCAGCTCACCCGACAGCGACGGGCTGCACCGCCATGACGGCAAGCTCTATGCAGTGATCGATAATCACGGCTATCAGGTCCTGTACGATTCCGATGCATCGACGCCTCTGGCCGAAGTGATGCGCATCGTTCGCCCGCAAGATCCTGTCGCCGCCGACATCGACAACATCTACAGCGCTACGCGCCCTGGCAGATCCGAGCCTGTGGTGTTCGATGCCCGTCAGGGCTGGCAAGGCATCGTAGTCGGCGGAGCCGGCGGAATGCAGCGTGGCAGTCCCGACCAACCGGCTTCACCGGGGCTGCGGGAACGGCTCAACACCGCGTTCAACCGACTGCGCACGCCACAATCGCGACTGCGAAAACTTTATCCCTCTCTGGACAGCGAGCAGATCCGCACGCTGCTGAGCCCCCACAGCGACGATGTACAAGGCTTCTTGACCCGCGTCGAGACTGAATACAAGACCTTGAAGCTGGAACTCGCGACGTGGCTGAAGACCAGTACGCTGGCCGGCGGGGCGGCCCATCCCTCGGTGGAGCGCGCCGCGCAAGAGATCAAGCGTTGCTGGAAACGGCAGACGGGAACAACGCTGCAGCTGGATCTTGACGGCGTTGGCATCGCTGCGCTCTCGGCAGATTTCAGCCATGTACGCACGCTGCACTTGCAGGCGGTGGCATGGTCGGCGGGCTCCGAAACTTTTCTCAAGCGGTTCACAGCCCTTGAGCGCTTGAAAATCAACGCTTCGGCGCTCGATACACCGCCGGCGAACCTCACGCAGATGCCCGGCCTGAAGGAACTGGACCTGCGAGCGAACCGCATTGAACTGAGCGAGCAAACCGCCGGCGAGCTGGCTTCGCTCAGCCAACTGGAAAACCTTGATCTGTCGGACAACCCGCTGGGCAAGACCCTGGACTTCAGCGGCATGCTCCAGCTCAAGACCGTGAGTCTGCGCAACACCGGGCTGGATGAATGGCCAACCGGGCTGCGAGATCAGCTAGCGATAGAGTCAATCGATCTGCGCAACAACCGATTGCGCGAAATTCCGCAGGCGATCATCAATCCGGCGAGTGATCAGTTGCTCGACATCGCCAACATCAACCGCGTCACCCTGATCGAAGGCAATCCCTTCGCCAGCGGTTATTGGCGGCGGCTGGAAGTCTATTGGCAGCGGGTTACGGCGCAATACCCGGCACTGATTACCAGCGCACGCACGGATGCATTCCGGATTGATGGCGACATTCCAGAAGTCGCCATGCTGCTGCGGATGCATCCAGAGAGAACCCCGCAAACTGCCCGGGAATACCTGATCGGTCTGGGGGATGATGCAGAAGCCACGATCAGCCGGCGTTTCGAGGAGTTCAAGGTGCTCGACGCACAGCTGCAGGCTTACGTCGCCGACAGCACGTCGGCAGCATCCAGCGCCGCCGGCCAGGAAAAGCTTCGGGCAGAATACATTGCCCGGACTATCAAGGACTGCTGGCTCCAGGAATCGACGTCGCTCATGCTGCCAGCAGTGAACGGACCGCTACCGTCACTGACGGCCGACTTCAGTCGGTTGAAAATGCTCATCCTCAATAACGTCGTCTGGTCCGACACTGCCGACACGTTCCTGTCGCGGTTGCCTGATCTGGACATTCTGACGATCACCCGCTCCGGCCTGAAAAAATTGCCCGCAGCCATCAGCGGGATGAGCCGGCTCGCCCACCTCAATCTGACTGAAAACCAGATAAAACTCGATGAGCACAGCGCTGGTGCATTGAGTGCATTGCATCAGCTGGTTACCGTCAAGCTCTCTGACAACCCACTGCAGATACCGCCCGATTTCAGCGCGATGTCCGGACTGCAGACACTGGAGCTGAGGAACACCGGAATCAGCGAGTGGCCCCTCGGGCTGGCTGACAAGACCACCTTGACCGGCGTCGACCTCAGCAACAATAAACTGCGCATCGTCCCCGACGCGCATATCAACCCGCCTGCCGATCAATTGGCCGTGGTCGCGCGGATCAACAACCGCACGCTGATTGAGGGCAACGACTTCCCTTCGCCTTACTGGAGAAAGTTCGATGGCTACTGGCGAAGACTCAATGAACTGCATCCCGAGTTGATGACTCCAGCCCACCCCGCCGTATTCGATACTGAGAACTCGCGAGCGCAACGCTACCGAAGACTGTTTCCGGGCAAAAGCATCAAGGCCTGCCGGGATTTTATCTGGAGCCAAGACAAGGGCACTGTCGCGACCAGGCTGTTGGCGCTCGAGCAGGATTTCGCCGTGCTGAAAAACCAGTTGGATGACTGGGTTTTTTCCGGAGGCAGCAATCGTCTGCGCTATATCCGCGTCAATCAATTGCACGCCAACACTCAAACCCGCAATGAGCGCATCGAGGCACGTGACCGGATCATCAGTTGCTGGCGACGTGAAACGCCCGAGCAACACGCCTTCGACGGCACGCCGATAGGTCTTGAACTGGATTTGAGCGGTTTGACACTGCCAACCCTGCCGGATCTGAGCAGCGACTTCAGCCATGTCGGCTCACTCAAACTCAACAACATGAATCTCACCGAATCCCCGGAAGGTTTCCTGACCCGCTTCCGGCATTTGCGCTGGCTGAACATGGCGAACAATCGACTCAGGGATCTCCCTCCGGCGATCGGCGAGATGCACGGGATGACGCGGTTGTTCCTGCAGGGTAATCAACTGGAACTCACCGCCGAGACCGCGCAGATACTGGCCGGGAGAACCACTCTGAGGGCCTTGTGGATTCACGACAACCCGCACTTGAGCGTGAGCCCGGATTTCAGTGCGATCACTGACATGCGCGAGGTCGACATGTCCAATACGGGCATCGAAAGCTGGCCAACCGGACTGTTCGATCAGCCCCTGCTGGGCAAGGTCCATCTGAACGACAACCGGATCACGAGTCTGCCCGACTTTGTCGTCGCACCGGCAGCGGATCGCCTGACGCATTCGATTCAGGTCAACAGTGGCACTCAGATAAGCGGTAATCCCCTGAGCGCATACACACGAGAACGCCTGGCCGGCTACGGTGAATGGCTGAACCGCTCCGCAGCATCGCTCTACAATCCATTGAACCTGCTGACGACTTCTCTTTCGGCAGCCCACCCGCAAGCAGTGGCAACGAACTCTGTTTCGGTCTATCCGCAGTTGACCGTCGGCATGACGGCAGACGAGGCGATGATTCGCGCCGAGCAATTGAACAGGCTCAAAGCACAGGTGGGCTCAGATGGCTTTTTCAACATCATTTCCAAACTCGCCCACCATGCCGATTTCCGCCGACAGATCTGGGACGTGGTCGATGCGATCAGCGAGAACAGCGTGCAGACACGTGCTCTGCGCAGAGACGTTTTTGATCGCGCCTGCGAGGCTGGCTGCACTGACCTTGCCGCTGCCACGTTTACAGACATGCAAGTACTGACCATGACGCACAAGGCGCGAATGCAGGCGAGGCAAGACGGCGATGGTGCTCGATTGGTGGACCTGTCCAGAAGCCTGTTCAGACTCAGACAGGTCGATGATCTGGCCGCAGCCGAAATCGCTGCGAGCAGGGCAATCGTCGACGATCCGCAAACTTCAGCGAGGGAGCGCAATATCCATCAGCTGCGCTTGCGCGACCCGCACGAGATGACGATGGCCTACCGCTTTGGGCTCAAGGATCGGCTGCAGTTACCGTTTCAGCCGCAGACACTGTCCTTTATCGGCATGGCCGGCGTCACATCGCCGATGCTGGAAGTGGCCTACCGAAAGGTCATCGCCTTGAACGACTCCCCCGATGAGTTTCAGGCTCTGGTATCGATGGATTTCTGGCAGGACTTCATCACGCACAAATACTCATCCCGGTTCGACGCCGCACGTCAGCCCTATCAACAGAAACAGGCCGCACTGGACGCGCAGTCCGCGACAAATGCCCTGACCGAAACCGAATATCAGGCGCAAACCAATGACGTCACAGCACAGCTGGCCATCAGCGAAGCGACGCTGATCCAGGCACTGACCCGCGAGGAAATTCGCCCCGGTGACGGAGTCGAAACAACTGCAAGCAGCGAGACGGCAGCTTCGGCCGATTGAAACCGACCACGACAGCAGGCCGGATGATCCGGTCTGCTGTTACTCGTCGTCGTCGAAGTTGTAACTGCCCGGCGCGAGGTTTTCGAAGCGCGTGTACTTGCCGATGAACGCCAGCCGAATAAACCCGATCGGGCCGTTACGCTGTTTGCCGATGATGATTTCGGCAATGCCCTTGTGCTCGGTTTCCGGGTGATACACCTCGTCGCGATAAACGAACATGATCACGTCGGCGTCCTGCTCGATCGCTCCGGATTCGCGCAAGTCGGAGTTGACCGGGCGTTTGTTGGGGCGTTGTTCGAGGGAGCGGTTGAGCTGCGACAGGGCGACTACCGGGCAGTTGAATTCCTTGGCCAGCGCTTTCAGCGATCGCGAAATCTCGGAAATTTCGTTGGTGCGGTTGTCACCGCTGGAACCGGGGATCTGCATCAGTTGCAGGTAGTCGATCATGATCAAGCCGACATCGCCGTGCTCACGCACCAGACGCCGGGTCCGCGCGCGCATTTCCGAAGGGCTGATACCGGCGGTGTCATCGATGAACAGTTTGCGATCGTTGAGCAGGTTCACCGCTGACGTCAGGCGCGGCCAGTCGTCATCTTCGAGCTGGCCGGAACGCACCTTGGTCTGGTCGATTCGGCCGAGCGAAGACAGCATACGCATGATCAGCGATTCGCCTGGCATCTCGAGGGAGTAAACCAGGACAGCCTTTTCGCTGCGCAACACGGCGTTTTCCACCAGGTTCATCGCGAAGGTGGTTTTACCCATCGACGGACGGCCGGCGACGATAATCAGGTCGGACGGCTGCAAGCCGCTGGTCTTTTCATCGAGGTCGGTGTAACCCGTAGACAGACCGGTGATGGCGTCGGCGGTGTTGAACAGGGTATCGATCCGGTCGATAGCCTTGGTCAGCAACTCATTGACGCCGACCGGGCCGCCGGTCTTCGGCCGCGCTTCGGCGATCTGGAAGATCTGCCGTTCGGCTTCATCGAGGATCTCTTCGGCGGTGCGGCCTTCGGGGTTGAAGGCGCTGTCGGCAATCTCGGTACTGATGCCGATCAGTTGGCGCAACGTCGCACGCTGGCGGACGATCTGCGCATAGGCCTTGATGTTGGCGACGGACGGGGTGTTTTTCGCCAGTTCGCCCAGATAGCCGAGGCCGCCGACTTGCGAAGTCTGACCTTCCTTGTCCAGCTGTTCGGCAAGGGTCACGACGTCGATCGGCGAGTTCTGATCAGCCAGTTTGGCGATCGCTCGGAAGATCAGACGGTGGTCATGTCGATAGAAATCGCCATCGGAGACTTGATCGAGCACGCGTTCCCAAGCGTTGTTGTCCAGCATCAGACCACCGAGTACGGCCTGTTCGGCCTCGATGGAATGCGGCGGCACCTTCAGGGCAGCGGTTTGCAGATCGTATTGCTCGGGAGCGGAGATATCGTTCATGGCCACTTGAGTATTAGTGAAAAGCAGGGAATTCAGAAAGACAAAGGGCACGACCTGTAAACAGGATCGTGCCCGATGTTAACCGTCTGACGGACAAGCCGCCAGCCGATCCGTGTTGCTTAAGCTGCTACCACGACAACGCGTACGGTGGCTTCAACTTCGGCGTGCAGGTGCACGGCCACGTCGAATTCACCCACGTTGCGGATGGTGCCGTTCGGCAGACGAACTTCGCTCTTCTGCACTTCAACGCCGGAGGCGGTCAGTGCGTCAGCGATGTCGTGAGTACCGATCGAACCGAACAGCTTGCCTTCGTCGCCAGCGGTGGCAGTGATGGTCACTTCCAGCTCGGCCAGTTGGGCAGCACGGCTTTCAGCCGATGCCTTACGGTCTGCGGCGGCTTTTTCCAGCTCGGCGCGACGCTCTTCGAACGCAGCCAGGTTGGCAGCGGTCGCAGCGGTAGCCTTGCCGAAAGGCAGCAGGTAGTTACGGCCGTAACCGGCCTTAACGTTTACTTTGTCGCCCAGGTTGCCCAGGTTGGCGATTTTTTCCAGAAGGATCAGTTGCATGTGAAAATCCTCTAACTTTTAACCTTCACCGTTCGCGCTGTCGGTGTCTTTCGACACGTGACGACCGCGAAAATCAATCAGGCTGTCGACAATGGCCAGAACCACGAGCAACGGATAGATCAGCTGCATGAACAACAGCAGCGTGACGTACAACCCCACCAGCCAGAAACCGGCCAGTCGCTTCTGCCCGACCAGCCCGTGAATCAGGGCCAGCCCGGCGAACACCAGCGGTACACTGCACAACGGCGTCAACATGGCCATCTGTGCGCCGAGATTCGGGCCCAGAAGCATCAACGCCAGCAGTAACATCGCCGGCCCCAGCGGGATGCGGATGGCGCGAAACTCGCGACCGAAACCACCCGGGTTGTACAACAACGCCTGCCAATGCCGCCCGACAATCAGGCTCAGCACGCTGACGATCTGCAACAAGGCCGCAATCAGTCCGGTCAGGACCGGTGCAATCAGGGACGCGAAACGCGCTTGCTCATCGACCGACAATTGCTTGTAGGTCTCACCGAGAAGTGCCGGCATGACCTTTATAAGGGCCTGTGCAAGCATCTCGATCTGAGCCGCAAACGCGACCCCGAGCACCACTGAAAACACCACGCCGATCACTACGCTGACCAGCAGCGTGCGGACCCAGGATTCGCTTGCGCGCAAAACCAACGCAAGCCCCGAAGACCCCAGCAGCACCAGAAGTGCCCGTGGGTCGTCGGCATACAGCCACCAGATCAAGGCCGGCAGCAGTCCCAGCGACAGAACGCCAAGGGCGTCCGCCAATCCGCGCCGCAGCAGCACAAGGCTCCCGGCGGCAGCACCCAACCAATACAACAACGGCAATGTTGCACATCCGGCCACCACGAGAGTGGCCTGCATTCGGCCTCGCATGATGAACTCAGCTAAGGCGCGCATGCATTCAATCCTTTGCTACTTGTCGACTGCCCGGTCTCAGCGGCCGTGGCTGTCGGTGTAGGCCAGCAGGGCCAGGAAGCGGGCGCGCTTGATAGCGGTGGCCAGCTGACGCTGATAACGAGCTTTGGTACCGGTGATGCGGCTTGGAACGATTTTGCCGGTCTCGGATACGTAAGCTTTCAGAGTGTTGAGATCTTTGTAGTCGATCTCTTTCACGTCTTCAGCGGTGAAGCGGCAGAATTTACGACGACGGAAGAAACGTGCCATTTGATAGGCTCCTTAATAAGGTCCGTGGATTACTCGTCAGCGTTATCGCTGTTGTCGCTGTCATCACTGTCGGTGCCTTCGGCGCCTTCGTGCTCAGGACGGTCGCGACGCTCACGGCGCTCACTGCGGTTTTCTTCAGCCTTGAGCATCTCGGACTGGCCGGTAACGGCTTCGTCGCGACGGATGACCAGGTTACGGATCACTGCATCGTTGTAGCGGAAGTTGTCTTCCAGCTCGGCCAGGGCCTTGCCAGTGCACTCAACGTTCAGCATCACGTAGTGAGCCTTGTGAACATTGTTGATTGCGTAGGCCAGTTGACGACGGCCCCAGTCTTCCAGACGGTGGATTTTGCCGCCGTCTTCTTCGATCAGCTTGGTGTAACGCTCAACCATGCCGCCGACTTGCTCGCTCTGATCCGGGTGGACCAGAAAGATGATTTCGTAATGACGCATGAATGCTCCTTACGGGTTGTAGCCTGCCGCTCAAAAACGGTCAGACAAGGAGTGAATGACACTTATGGACTTGCTGGCGCGGGGCACATGCGTGCCTGCCGTCACAGCAAGGGGCGCAATTGTAGAGAAGGGACTGCGGGCGCGCAAGGCAATTGGTGAATATTTGAACAACCACCGATCTTCCAGACACCGTAAACGAATGTGGGAGCGAGCCTGCTCGCGAATGCGGCCTGCCAGGCAACAATGACGTCGACTGACACTCCCTCTTCGCGAGCAGGCTCGCTCCCACAGTTGATTGCGTTAAGCTTATTTCTTCGCGGCAGCCTTGGCCTTCGCACCGCGCTGGCGCTGGGCCTCGAACAGGCACACGCCGGTGGCGACCGAGACGTTGAGGCTGCTGACGCTGCCGGCCATCGGCAGGTTCACCAGATAGTCGCAGTGCTCGCGGGTCAGGCGACGCATGCCTTTGCCTTCGGCGCCCATGATCAGAATGGTCGGGCCGGTCAGGTCCTGGTCATAGATGCTGACCTCGGCTTCACCAGCGGTGCCGACTACCCACAAACCGCGCTGCTGAAGTTTTTCCAACGTGCGCGCCAGGTTGGTCACGGCCACCAGCGGGATCACTTCCGCCGCGCCGCAGGCAACTTTACGCACCACCGGGGTCAGCGTGGCCGACTTGTCTTTCGGCACGATCACCGCCAGCGCACCGGCCGCATCGGCCGAACGCAGGCAGGCGCCGAGGTTGTGCGGATCGGTCACGCCGTCGAGCACCAGCAACAGCGGCGCGCCTTCGGTGCGATCGAGCAACTCGTCGAGCATCGCCTCGCCCCAGACCTGACTCGGGCTGACTTCAGCGACAACACCCTGATGCACGCCTTCAACCCAGGCGTCCATTTCGCGACGCTCGGCCTGGCCGACCTGAACACGGTTTTCATTGGCCAGCTCGACCAGCGTCTGCACGCGCGGATCATTGCGGCTTTCCGCCAGCCAGATCTGCTTGACGCGCTTGGGGTGGTGACGCAGCAACGCTTCTACCGCGTGAACGCCGTAGATTTTTTCCAACTGACTCATGACTTCGCCTTCGGTTTACGCGCCCCGCCACTTTTGGCTGGAGCGGAACCCGCTTTTGGCGGGCCCTTACGGTGTTTGCTCGGTTTGGCTGGCTTGCCGTCGGTCGCCCTGTCAGGCGCCGACCGTCCGGTCTTTCCCCCGGACGCCGCTTTACCACCGTTTTTCGCATCGGCCAGCAAGGCCTTCTTCAATTCACGGCTTTTGCGCAGCTCGGCGTTTTTCGCCACGGCATCGCTCGGACGATAGGCTTCGGCAACCTTTTCCTTGGCCGGACGACGGCTGGCGGTTTTCGCTGGAGCCTTTTCTTCCGCAGCCTTGGCAGCAGGCGCAGCGGTTTCGGCGCCACGTTTCTTGCGACCGATCGGCGCGCTGATGGTTTTCTCGGCCATCTCGAAGTCAATCTTGCGCTCATCAAGGTCGACGCGCATGACGCGTACTTCAACGGTGTCGCCAAGACGGAAACTGCGACCGGTGCGCTCGCCCGCCAAGCGGTGATGCACAGGATCGAAGTGGTAGTAATCGCCCGGCAGCGCGGTGACATGCACCAGGCCTTCGACGTAGATATCGGTCAGCTCGACGAACAGACCAAAACCGGTAACAGCGGTGATTACGCCCGGGAACGATTCGCCCACGCGATCCTTCATGAACTCGCACTTGAGCCAGTTCACCACGTCACGGGTCGCCTCGTCGGCACGGCGCTCGCTCATCGAGCACTGCTCGCCAAGCTGCTCCAGCGCCGCTTCGTCGTACGGATAGATGCGCGCTTTCGGAATGGTCATCGCACCGGCACGACGAACGTGCGGGGTGTCCTGTTTCGAATGGATCACGCTGCGAATCGCGCGGTGCGTGAGCAGGTCCGGGTAACGACGGATCGGCGAAGTGAAGTGGGTATAGGCTTCGTAATTCAGGCCGAAGTGGCCGTCGTTTTCAGCGCTGTACACCGCCTGACTCAACGAACGCAGCATCACAGTCTGGATCAGGTGGAAATCCGGACGATCCTTGATGCTCGCGAGCAAAGCCTGATAATCCTTCGGCGACGGACCGTCCTTGCCCTTGTGCAGGGACAGGCCGAGCTCACCAAGGAACGCGCGCAGCTTTTCCAGACGCTCTGGCGGCGGACCGGCGTGAACGCGATACAGCGCAGGGATTTCGTGCTTCTTGAGGAATTCGGCAGTGGCCACGTTGGCGGCCAGCATGCACTCCTCGATCAGCTTGTGCGCATCGTTGCGCACGGTCGGACGGATTTCCGCGATCTTGCGCTCGGAGCCGAAGATGATCCGTGTTTCCTGGGTTTCGAAATCGATCGCGCCACGCACATGACGGGCGGCGAGCAATACCTTGTACAACGCGTAGAGCTGCTTGAGGTGCGGGACGACGTCGGTGTACTCGCCGCGCAATTTGCGCGCTTCGGTAGCCTTCGGCGTTTCCAGCATCGCGCTGACCTTGTTGTAGGTCAGACGGGCGTGGGAATGGATCACCGCCTCATAGAAGCAGTAGTCGGTCATTTCGCCGGACTTGGAGATGGTCATCTCGCAAACCATGGCCAGACGATCGACTTGCGGGTTCAGCGAGCACAGGCCGTTGGACAGTTGCTCGGGCAGCATCGGGATCACGCGCTCGGGGAAGTACACCGAGTTGCCGCGAACCTGAGCTTCGTTGTCCAGCGCCGAGCCAATCTTCACGTAACTGGAAACGTCGGCAATCGCCACGTACAACTTCCAGCCACCGGAGAACAGACGCAGCTTGCCCGGTTTGGCTTCGCAGTAGACCGCATCGTCGAAGTCGCGGGCGTCTTCGCCGTCGATGGTGACGAACGGCAGATGACGCAGGTCGATGCGCTTTTCTTTGTCTTTTTCTTCGACTTCCGGCTTGAGCTTGGCGGCTTCTTTCACAACCGCCTCAGGCCAGACGTGCGGAATATCGTACGTGCGCAGAGCAACGTCGATTTCCATGCCCGGCGCCATATAGTTGCCGACCACTTCGACCACATCGCCTTGCGGCTGGAAACGCGGCGTTGGCCAGTGGGTGATTTTCACCTCGACGAATTGACCGATCTGCGCATTGGCGTTGCGGCCCGGGGTGACCAGCACTTCCTGCTGAATCTTCGGATTGTCGGCAACGACAAAACCGATGCCGCCTTCTTCGAAGTAGCGACCAACGATGGTTTCGTGAGCGCGGGACACCACTTCGACGATCACGCCTTCACGGCGACCACGACGATCGAGCCCGGAAACCCGGGCCAGCGCGCGGTCACCGTCGAACACCAGACGCATTTGCGCCGGGCTCATGAACAGGTCGTCGCTGCCGTCGTCCGGCACCAGGAAGCCGAAACCGTCACGGTGACCGCTGATGCGGCCGAGGATCAGGTCGAGCTTGTCCACCGGCGCGTAAGTGCCACGGCGGGTGTAGATCAGTTGAGCGTCGCGCTCCATGGCGCGCAAGCGGCGGCGCAGGGCCTCGATCTGGTCTTCGGTGGTCAGACCAAACTCTTCGACCAGTTGCTCGCGGGCAGCAGGCGAACCCCGATCGGCGAGGTGCGCCAGGATCAGTTCGCGGCTGGGAATAGGGTTTTCGTATTTTTCCGCTTCACGAGCGGCCTCGGGATCGAGGGACTGCCAATCGGCCATTAGAGAGTTTTCACCTTGTCTATATGCGGGTTAGTTTGGCATAGGCGCCGGGAAACGGGAAATTTCCGCTTCTATAAGGCTTTGCATGGCCCTGTATCGACGCTCTGATAGGGTTTTGAACGCCGCTGGTAAAAAAATTCAGTTTTTTCTGCAGCAGGGGTTTACAGTTAAAAAGGCGCTCCGTATAGTGCGCGCCATCGACGACGCACAAGCGCTTTCGATGATGCCCAGGTGGTGAAATTGGTAGACACGCCAGCTTCAGGTGCTGGTGACCTTACGGTCGTGGAAGTTCGAGTCTTCTCCTGGGCACCAATTTCGAGTTTGAGACTAGATCAGTTTCAAGACTCACACAAAACCCGCGAAAGCGGGTTTTTTGCATTTGCGGGAAAGCTTTTGTTCACACTGATTTATTAAAACCAAATCAGGGGTTTACAGATCAAAAAGGCCTCCGTATAGTGCGCCACATCAACAGCGGCAACGCTTGCGATGATTGCCCAGATGGTGAAATTGGTAGACACGCCAGCTTCAGGTGCTGGTGACCTTACGGTCGTGGAAGTTCGAGTCTTCTTCTGGGCACCAATTCAAATTCAAGGTTCACGCCTTGGATTTCACAAAAACCCGCGAAAGCGGGTTTTTGCGTTTCTGGCTTCCTGAATTTCCGCAGGTCTTGTAGGAGCCGACGAGTGCAACGAGGCTGCGATCTCTTGATCTTGCTTTTCCCCGCAACTCGCAGGAGGCAGATCAAAAGATCGTCCGAACGCGGCCCGAGCCTTCGGCAGCTCCTACCCGATCCCCTTGTCCCGCACAAGGCGCACTTGAGAAACAATATCGTTTATCATTGTTGCAAGTTTTTGCAATGCGACAGTGAGGAACCCTGCGAATGACGTTTCGAAATACCCTGCGCCGAGGCCTGACCTTCACCCTCCTCGGCCTGGCACTCGCCACTCCCCTCACCCAGGCTGCCGATGCGGTTTCCCTGACTCTCTACAACGGCCAGCACAAGGAAGTCGGCGACGCGATTGCCAAGGCTTTCGAAGCCAAGACCGGCATCCACGTCAACGTGCGCAAAGGCAGCAGCAACCAGCTCGCCAGCCAGATCATCGAAGAAGGCGACCGCTCCCCCGCCGATGTGATCTACACCGAAGAGTCGCCGCCGCTGAATAACCTCGGCGAACAGGGTCTGCTGGCCAAGGCCGATGACGCCACGCTGGCAGTTCTGCCGGAAAAATACGTCGCCGCCAACGGCACATGGATCGGCGTTACCGCCCGCGTACGCGTGGTCGCGTTCAATCCGAAACTGATCGATGAAAAAGACCTGCCGAAATCGGTGATGGAATTTTCCGAGCCGCAGTGGCAGGGCAAGGTCGGCTTCGTTCCGACCAGCGGCGCCTTCCAGGAGCAGGCCGTAGCGATCATCAAGCTGCACGGTCGTGACGCCGCCGAAGAATGGCTGACCGGCCTGCGCGCATTCGGCAAGACCTACAGCAACAACATGGTCGCGCTCAAAGCGGTGGAAAACGGTGAAGTCGCCACCGTACTGGTGAACAACTACTACTGGTTCGCCCTGCAACGCGAGAAAGGCAAGCTCGATTCCAAATTGCATTACTTCACCGGCGGCGACGCTGGCGGCTTGATCACCGTGTCCAGTGCTGCCGTGCTGAAATCCAGCAAACATCCAAAAGAAGCCCAGCAATTCCTCGCCTTCATGGCCAGCGAAGAAGGTCAGCGCGTGATCACTCAGACCACCGCCGAATACCCGCTGCACAAAGGCATGGAATCGGATCGCGGTCTCAAGCCGTTCAGCGAACTGGAAGCGCCGAACGTTACCCCGGCGGACCTGGGCAACGCTGAAGAAGCGCTGGAACTGGAACGCGAAGTTGGCCTGAACTGATGGCAGCATCGTTATCGGCCCCCGCCGCGTGCGGGGGTTACGTACCAAGACGCAAACGGCCGTCGATCTGGCTGGTGCTGCCGGTATTGCTACTGGTGTTACTGAGCCTGTTGCCACTGGCCTACGTCGGGGTGAAAGCCTGGCAGGCCGGCTGGGCCGAGGCGCTGCATTTGCTGTGGCGCCCGTATGTGTTTGGCCTGTTGCGCAACACCTTGGCACTGATGGTCGGCGTGACGATCACCTGCGCCGTGATCGGCCTGTCGCTGGCATGGCTACTGGAACGCAGCAATCTGCCGGGTCGACGCCTGTGGGGCGTGATCCTGTGCCTGCCGTTTGCGGTGCCGGCGTTTGTCAGCAGCTTCACCTGGGTGTCGCTGAGTGCACAGTTCGAAGGCCTCGGCGGAGCGATTCTGGTGATGAGCCTGTCGAAGTATCCGCTGATCTTCCTGCCAGTCGCGGCGACCCTGCGCAATCTCGATCCCTCTCTCGAAGAATCCGCCCGCACGCTGGGACAGAATCGCTGGGGCGTGTTTTTCCGCGTCACCCTGCCGCTGTTGTGGCCATCGCTGTTGGCCGGCTCGCTGCTGATTGCCCTGCACATGCTGGTAGAATTCGGCGCGCTGTCGATCATCGGTTTGCATACCTTTACCACGGCGATCTACCAGCAATTCGAACTGGAATTCAGTAACGCCAACGCAGCGATGCTTTCGGCGGTGTTGCTGGCGCTGTGCCTGCTGCTGTTGTGGCTGGAACTGAGGGTGCGCGGCAAGGGCCGGCATGTGCGCACCGGCCAAGGTGCAGCGCGACAGGCTGAGCAAGTAAAGCTTGGGCCATGGGCTGCGGCAGGTCAGTTGTATTGCCTGTTGCTGGCGATTATCGGCAGCGGCGTTCCGCTGGGGATGTTGGCCTACTGGCTGGCGGTCGGTTCGTCGGCAGCGTTCCCGGTAGCAGCAATCACTGAGGCGCTGTTGTCATCGCTGGCATTGTCGTTGGGCGGCGCGGCGTTGTGCCTGGCGCTGGCAGTGCCGGTCGGGCTGCTGGTGGTGCGCTACAAAGGCCAATTGGCAATCTGGGCCGAACGTCTGCCTTATCTGCTGCACGCGCTGCCGGGCCTGGTGATTGCGTTGACGCTGGTGTATTTCGCCCTGCATTACGTGCCGGTGCTGTATCAGACGTCGGGCTTGCTGCTGATCGCCTATGCGCTGCTGTTTCTGCCATTGGCGCAGGCGCCGATTCGTACGGCACTGAACAAGGCTGCACCGCAGCTGGAAGAAGCGGCGCGGACCTTGGGCGCATCGTCGTTCACGGCGTTTTGCCGGGTGACATTACCGATCATTTTCCCGGCACTGGGCGCGGCGTTTGCGCTGGTGTTTCTCGATGCGATGAAGGAACTGACGGCAACGTTGCTGCTCAGCCCAACCGGACTCAATACATTGGCGACCGAGGTCTGGGCGCATACGGCGAATGTCGAGTTTGCGGCGGCGGCGCCTTATGCGGCGTTGTTGATTGTGGTCTCGGGGCTGCCGGTTTATCTGCTGACGACGCGGATGTATCTGAGCCGCTGATACCGCTTTCGCGAGCAGGCTCGCTCCCACAATGGATTGAGTTTCCCTGTGGGAGCGAGCCTGCTCGCGAAGATGCCAGCCCGGATAACATCAAGCGCGAAACTGCCCCAGGCTAGCCTTCAACTGCGCCGCCAGACCATCCAGCACCTTGCCACTGGCCGTGGTTTCCACCACTGCCTGCGCCGCTTTCTCGGCTTGGGCGTGAATCGTTTCGACGCGCCCACGCACTGCCTGTGCACCCTGCGCCTGATGCGCTGCTGCTTGCGTCGCCAGACCGATCGCCGCATGCACCTGCTCGACCGAAGCCTGCACCGATTGCTGCAAGCGCGCACTGTCGCGCAAGACCAGCAAACCTTCGCTGGCCTGCCGTCCGGCCTGGCCAATCGCCTCGACTGCCTCACGTGCGCCCTGTTGCAGAGCGACGATGTGCGCTTGAATATCACCCGTGGAGCTTTGCGTCTTGCTCGCCAGCGCACGAACTTCATCCGCCACCACGGCAAACCCACGCCCAGTTTCACCGGCCCGCGCCGCCTCGATCGCAGCGTTCAATGCCAGCAGATTGGTCTGTTCGGCGATGCCGTGAATCACCGTCAGCACCACCTCAATCTGCTCGCTCTGCTGCGCCAGTCGCTCGATAACCTTCGCCCCGGTATCGACCTGCCCGGCCAGCGCTTCGATCAGGCTGCCAACCTTCGCCGAAGTCCGGGTGTTCTCATCGGTGGCCTGACGAATATCGACAACCTGCTTGAGCGCCGCCTGCATTGCCTGACTTTCCGACTGCGCCTCGTCTGCCATTTGCGACAGCGCGCGCAGGCTTTCTGCAACTTCATCGCGCTGCATTCCGGCAGCGGCATCGGCACCAGCGTTGCGCAAAGTCATCGCGCCGATTTCCACGCCAGTGCGCTGAGCGACGTCGCCCGCCTCGCGCACGATCGGCTGCAATTTATCCACGAAGCGATTGACCGCTGAGGCCATGTCGCCGATTTCATCCTTGCTGTTGATCTGCACACGCTTGGTGAGGTCGCCCTCGCCTGCTGCCAGATCGTCCATTGCCGCATTGAGCATTTTCAGGCGATTGACCACGCGATGACCGAGCACCATGGCCAGCAACAGCAGCACGCCGCAACCGACCAGCGCCAGGCCAAGGCCAATGCGCCAGCGAAGAGTGGCGGCAGCTTCCTGAACGGTTTGTGCGGTGTTGGCTTTCATTTCACCAGCGGTGGCTTGCGCCGATTGCAGGCGCGCCTGCATCGCTTTGGCGCTGTCCGCCGCTGCGCCTTTGAGGCTGTCGCCGACCAGTTGATCGCTGCTGGCAATCAGCGCCAGGAAGCGCTTGTCGAGCTCGGCCAGATCGGTTTCCACCGAGGCTGTGGAAACGCCCATCAGCACTTTGCCGATCTCCACGCCATTAGGATTGATCGAGGCTTCGAGGTAATAGACTGAGGGATCGTTCTTCGCCGCATCCAGCACTTTATCCAGCGCACGCTCACCCTGACCTTTTTCCAGCAAGGCCTTGTTGATCGGGTTTTCACGATTGAGATAACGGGTCAGATGCTGGCCGGTGGCGTCGTCATACACCACGAACAGCACGTTGGGATTGCGCTGGGCGCGGCGGGCGAACTCCGAGAGCGTCGGCACGTCGCTGTCCCACATGGCACGCGGCGCTACGGATGCAAGCAACTGCGCCATGTCGTTGGCCGAATCCTTCAGATCCTTTTCCAGCGTCGCTCGCAGCTGCGCCTGCTCTTCTTTCAGACGCGCGGACAGGCCGACCGTCAGGCGCTGACGAGTGCTGGCCGATAACGCATCAAGACTTGAAGTGACTTCACGCCCGGCCTGCTCCAGTTCACCGGAGAGTTTCTGGCTGTCGGCACCCAGGCGCACAGCCAGATCGGCTTCCAGCGCGGTCACCGTGCTCCGCGTCAGGGCAACCGCCACCAACACCTGCACCAAAAGGGCGATACCAAGGGTAACGAACACTGGCCGCAACAAACGGCTTTGTAACAGTGAGAGAACGGCTGACACTTTAAATCCCTCTACTTCTGACGCCATTAATTTGATGGCACTCTTGTAGACAGATTCACAGCAAAGGTCATGCCGTCCAACAGGCATAAACGACAAAGGCCCCGATTAAGGGGCCTTTGTTTTTTACATCAACGACTTATCAAGCAAACGGATGACGCAGAACGATGGTTTCGTTGCGGTCCGGGCCCGTCGAAATAATGTCGATCGGCGCGCCGATCAACTCTTCAACGCGTTTGATGTAGGCACGAGCATTGGCCGGCAGCTCTTCCAGGGTTTTTGCACCCACGGTCGATTCGCTCCAGCCTGGCACTTCTTCGTACACAGGCTGCAGGCCTACGTAGCTGTCAGCATCGGTCGGGGCAACAGCATTGCCTTGCGCGTCTTTGTAGCCGACGCAGATGTTGATGGTTTCCAGACCGTCGAGTACGTCCAGCTTGGTCAGGCAGATGCCCGAGATGCTGTTCACATCGATAGCGCGACGCAGGATGACGGCGTCAAACCAGCCGCAGCGACGGGCGCGACCAGTGGTGGCGCCGAACTCGTGACCCTGCTTGGCCAGGTGTGCACCGACTTCGTCAAACAACTCGGTCGGGAACGGGCCGGAACCGACGCGAGTGGTGTAAGCCTTGGTGATGCCCAGGATGTAGTCGAGGAACATCGGACCAACGCCCGAACCGGTCGCCACGCCACCCGCAGTGGTGTTGGAGCTGGTCACGTACGGGTAGGTGCCGTGGTCGATGTCGAGCAACGAACCTTGCGCGCCTTCGAACATGATGTCCTTGCCGGCACGACGCAGGTCGTGCAGCTCGGCAGTCACGTCGAGCATCAGCGGCTTGAGCAGCTCAGCGTATTCCTTGCACTCGGCCAGGGTCTTTTCGAATTCGATGGCTGGCTCTTTGTAGTAACCGACCAGCATGAAGTTGTGGTAATCCACCAGTTCACGCAGCTTGTCTTCGAAGCGTGGCATGTTCAGCAAGTCGCCGACACGCAGGCCACGACGGGCAACTTTATCTTCGTACGCCGGGCCGATGCCGCGACCGGTAGTACCGATCTTCAGCTCGCCACGGGCCTTTTCACGGGCCTGGTCCAGCGCGACGTGGAAGGACAGGATCAGCGGGCAGGACGGGCTGATACGCAAGCGCTCGCGCACCGGTACGCCTTTCTCTTCCAGCTTGGTGATCTCGCGCAGCAGGGCGTCAGGTGCAACCACCACGCCGTTGCCGATCAGGCATTGCACGCCTTCGCGCAGCACGCCCGACGGAATCAGGTGCAAGACGGTTTTCTCGCCGTCGATCACCAGCGTGTGACCCGCGTTGTGGCCACCCTGGTAGCGCACTACGGCGGCAGCATGTTCGGTCAGCAGATCAACGATCTTGCCTTTGCCCTCATCACCCCACTGGGTGCCCAGGACTACGACATTCTTACCCATAACACTTGTCCTCATTCGCGCAAACTTGGTGCCGGCGATGGCCGGCAGGAAAACTCAAGAAGCCAGTGGCGATACTTGCCAAAGCCCGTTCTGCTGAATCAATTGCCGGTCGCAGTCCGCATCACGGGCGGCGGCCAAAGGTTGTCCAGGCAAGGCCTGAACGACACGCTGACCCTCACTGCGCAACTGGCAAACCTGCTGCCAGAGTGCCGCATCCGTACTGTCAGGCATCCAGATACCGCCAGACGGTAGCTCGATCTCAGCACGCCCCAGGGTCACCAGGGTTTTCAAATCGGTAGAGAAACCGGTCGCCGGACGGGCGCGGCCGAAGTCAGCGCCGATGTCATCGTAACGACCGCCCTGAGCGATGGACTGGCCAACGCCCGGCACGAACACCGCGAACACCACACCGGTGTGGTAGTGGTAGCCGCGCAACTCGCCGAGGTCGAAATACAGCGGCAGCTGCGGGAAGCGCACGGAAAGACGTTCGGCGATCGCCAGCAGATCTTCCAGCGCCGCCAGCACCGGCGCCGGCGCATTGGCCAGACGCTCGCGGGCAGCGCTCAATACTTCACGGCCGCCGCACAGATCAACCAAGGCACGCAGCATCCCCGACAGATCGGCCGGGAGACCTTCGGTCAGGGTAATCACTTCATCGATGGCCTTGCGCTGCAGGGCATCGAACAACTGCTGCTCGACTTCACCGGACAGACCGGCGGCGCGCGCCAGACCACGGTAGATGCCAACATGGCCGAGGTCCATGTGCACGTCCGGCACATCGGCCAGTTGCAGCATGGCCAGCATCAGACTGATGACTTCGACGTCACTGCTCGGGCTGGCGTCGCCGTACAGCTCGGCGCCCAGCTGGATCGGGCTGCGCGAGGACGACAATGCACGCGGCTGGGCATGCAGGACGCTGCCGGCGTAGCACAGACGGCTAGGGCCTTCACGACGCAGGGTGTGCGCATCGATGCGCGCCACCTGCGGCGTGATGTCGGCGCGGAAACCCATCTGCCGGCCCGATTGCGGGTCGATGACCTTGAAGGTACGCAGATCCAGGTCCTGGCCCGCGCCGGTCAGCAGGGATTCCAGGTACTCGATATGGGGAGTCACGACGAACTCGTAACCCCAGCTCTGGAACAGATCCAACACCTGACGACGCGCGACTTCAATGCGCGCCGCCTCCGGTGGCAGTACTTCTTCGATGCCATCTGGCAGCAGCCAGCGGTCTACCGTTGCCATTACGCCATTCCCCTTTGATCCGGGCGGCCAGCACTAGGCGAGCCTTGAGTGAAGCAGAAAATGATCGGGGCGTTCAAAACGCACGCGCATGAACGACGCAGCGAAAGGCCGGCTGGCGGCTTCGCCCATCACTTTCCTCGAAAAACGCTCGGGCTATTCAAACCCGATGCCTGCAACAAAAACAGCAATCAAACGTGCAGACGCAAAAAAGCCGGGAATTTCCCGGCTGCCGCATCATACACACGTTTTCCGAAAGGATCACCCCGCCCGAGGTTTTAGCCGCCGGGCGGAATGATTCAGGTCAACGTCGTATCAAGGTTTGGCTTTTTCCAGGTAACGGAAGAAGTCGCTGCTTGGGTCGAGGACCAGGACGTCGGATTTGTTCGCGAAGCTTTCACGGTAGGCACGCAGGCTACGGTAGAAACCGTAGAACTCCTGATCCTGACCGTAGGCCTTGGAGTAGATCGCAGCCGCCTGGGCGTCACCGTCACCGCGAACCTCTTCGGATTCACGATAGGCTTCGGCCAGCAGCACGCGGCGTTGACGATCGGCGTCGGCACGGATGCCTTCGGCCAGTTCGTTACCCTTGGCGCGGTGCTCGCGAGCTTCACGCTCACGCTCGGTGCTCATACGCTCGAACACACTGCGGTTCACTTCCTTCGGCAGATCAATGGCCTTGACCCGGACATCAACCACTTCGATACCCAGCTCTTTTTCCGCCATCTTGTTCAGCGATGCAGTGATGTCAGCCATCAGCGCATCACGCTCACCCGACACCACTTCGTGCAGGGTGCGCTTGCCGAACTGGTCACGCAGCCCCGATTCGAGACGACGGGACAGACGTTCGTCGGCGATCTGCTTCAGACCCGAAGTCGCGGTGTAGAAGCGCTCGGCATCTTTCACCCGCCACTTGGCGTAGGCATCGACCATCACGGCTTTCTTTTCCAGGGTCAGGAAGCGCTGCGTCGGTGCATCCAGCGTCAGCAGACGCGCATCGAATTTGCGCACCTGGTTGACGTAAGGCACTTTCACATGCAGACCCGGCTGGACATCCGCCTGAACCACACGACCGAATTGCAGCAGCACCGCGCGCTCGGTCTGAGCGACGATGTAGAAGCAATTCCAGCCCACCAGTACCACAACGACGCCAACGATCAGGGCGATCAGCGATTTATTGCTCATCAGCGGGTCTCCCTTGTACGCGTCTGCGGCACGTCAGTGACATGCGGCGTGACGTCCGTGTTGTTGCTGGCGGCCGAACCGGTCACCGGTGCGTTGCCCGAGCTGTTCTGGATCATTTTGTCCAACGGCAGGTAAAGCAGATTGCTCTGGCCGTTCTTGTTGCCGGTCACGAGTACCTTGCTGGTGTTGCTGAAGACTTCCTGCATGGTGTCCAGGTACAGACGTTCGCGGGTGACTTCAGGTGCCTTGCGATACTCGGCGACCAGCTTGGTGAAGCGATCGGCCTCACCCTTGGCGCGCGAGATGGTCTCGTCGCGATAACCGTTGGCATCTTCGATGATGCGCTGGGCCTGACCACGGGCTTCCGGCACCACACCGTTGGCGTAGGTTTCAGCCTGGTTGCGCGAACGCTGCTCGTCTTCACGGGCGCGGATCACGTCATCGAAGGCTTCCTGTACTTCACGCGGTGCCGCTGCGCTCTGTACGTTGACCTGGGTGACGGTGATACCGGTGCGATAGGTATCGAGGAAACGTTGCAGACGCTCCTTGATTTCGCTGGCCATCAATTCACGACCTTCGGTCAGCACCTGGTCCATGGCGGTGGAACCGACCACGTGACGCAGCGCACTTTCAGTCGCGTGCTGCAGGCTGATTTCCGGCTGATCGACGTTCAGCACGAAGTCCTGCAGGTTGCTGATCTTGTACTGCACGGTCAGCGGCACTTCGACGATGTTCTCGTCTTCAGTCAGCATCTGGCCCTGCTTGGTGTACGCACGCTCACGCGTCACGTTCTCCATGTACTTCTTGTCGATCGGCGGGAAGTAGATGTTCAGGCCCGGGCCGACAGTCTCGTAGTACTTGCCGAAGCGCAGCACAACGGCTTGCTCCTGCTCGTCCACCACGTAGACCGCGCTGTACAGCCAGACAGCCGCCAGCACGACCAGGCCGATGCCGAGCAGACCGCCGAAGCCGCCACTGCTGCGCCCCGACCCGCCGCCGTCATCACCGCGTTTCTTACCACCACCGAACAACCCGTTCAGGCTTTCCTGCAGCTTTCGGAAGGCCTCGTCGAGATCCGGTGGTCCCTTGCGGTCGCCGTTATTGCGGCGCTTGCCACCCCAGGGATCCTGATTATTCGAGTTGCCACCCGGCTCATTCCAAGCCATAGCGCTCTCCATCTGATAAAGCAAAGACGCACCCACGGCGCGCCGACCAATGCTACAGAATGCCTGCCGTTGCGGCACAACCGCTTTGTCAGGCTTTTATTGCAAAGTGTGTTGCTCGATGAATTCCATCGGCTGCAATCCTTCGCGGCTTACCAATCGATTCAGCTCGATCCGGGGCAAACGAACGGCCAGCAGGCTGACACCTTCATCATCGTATTCTTCTTTCTGCACCGCCCCGAGTTCGAAGAACTGCGCACGCAGCCGAGCGAATCGTTGCGGCAAGCGCAAGGTACCGACGAACAGATCACTGCCGAGCAACTCGGCGATGGCCTGTTCAAGCAATTCCAGACCGCTGCCATCACGCGCCGAGAGCCAGACCCGTTGCGGCTTGCCATCGGCATCGCGCTGGATCTGCGGCTCGACGCCTTCAAGCAAATCGAGTTTGTTATAGACCTCGAGGATCGGCAAGTCCTGGGCACCAATCTCGCCCAGCACCACCATCACCTGCTCGATCTGCAACATGCGATCCGGTTCAGCCGCATCGATCACGTGCAACAGCAGGTCGGAATTGCTCGACTCTTCGAGCGTAGACCGAAATGCCTCGACCAGCTTGTGTGGCAGGTGACGAATGAACCCCACGGTGTCGGCGAGGACGATGGGACCGAGGTCGTCAAGCTCCAGCCGGCGCAGGGTCGGGTCGAGCGTGGCGAACAGTTGATCGGCCGCGTACACCTCGGACTTCGTCACGTTGTTGAAGAGTGTCGATTTGCCGGCGTTGGTGTATCCCACCAGCGAAACGGTAGGGATGTCCGCACGGGATCGGCCACGGCGCGACTGCTCGCGCTGACTGCGCACCTTCTCCAGCCGCCCCTTGATCTGACGCAGGCGAACCCGCAGCAGACGGCGGTCGGTTTCCAGCTGGGTTTCACCCGGACCGCGCATACCGATACCGCCACCCTGACGCTCAAGGTGAGTCCAGCCGCGAACCAGCCGCGTGCTCATGTGGTCAAGCTGGGCCAGTTCGACCTGAAGCTTGCCCTCATGGGTGCGTGCGCGTTGGGCGAAAATATCGAGAATCAGCCCGGTGCGGTCGATCACGCGACACTCGAAGACACGTTCAAGGTTGCGTTCCTGACTGGGCGTGAGGATGTGATTGAAAATCACCAGATCGGCTTCTTCAGCCTTGACCAGGTCGCGCAGTTCCTCGACCTTGCCGCTGCCGATCAGATATTTGGCGGTTGGCCGATGACGCGGCACGTTAAAAAACGCGACGGTCTCGGCACCAGCCGAATTTGCCAACTCCTGAAACTCCTGCGGATCTTCGCGCGCCTCAGGGTCCTGTCCATCCAAGTGAACGAGGATGACTCGTTCACCACCACCGTGGCGCTCAAAGAACAAAGGAGACTCCTATCAGGCGTTACCCGGCGCTGCATCGGCATCGCCCTGTTCGTTTTCGGTTGCGCTAGGCAGACGAATTGGACGAACCGGCACGACGGTCGAGATAGCGTGTTTGTAGACCATCTGGCTTACGGTGTTTTTCAGCAGGATCACGAACTGGTCGAACGACTCGATCGTCCCTTGCAGCTTGATACCGTTGACCAGATAGATGGAAACCCCGACTTTCTCTTTACGTAAAGTGTTCAGGTAAGGGTCTTGTAGCGAATGCCCTTTTGACATGTGCCGCACTCCTTTAAGGATTCAATAATAAAAACAGGTAAATTCAGATGGCTTCGGCCGTCACACCCCCAAGGATAGACGGCAATTGCAAGGACTCAGCTCAATATGGAGATGGTCCCGAGGTATTTCAAGGCGCGTGGCAGATTGTCGCAATCAAGACTGTCCAGCCAATGCAAATCGTCCCAGCTGCGCAGCCAGGTAAACTGGCGTTTGGCCAATTGGCGCGTGGCGATGATGCCCCGCTCCTGCATCTGGGCCAATGTCAGCTTGCCGTCCAGGTAATCCCAGACTTGGCGGTAGCCTACCGCACGTATAGACGGCAACCCCGAATGCAGGTCACTTATTTTACGCAGGGCTACGACCTCGTCGATGAATCCCTGTTCCAACATATTTGTGAATCTTTGTTCAATTCGCTGGTGCAGAACCTGACGATTCGCCGGAGCAATGGCCAGGTTCGCGACAGTATAGGGCAATTGTTGCCGTCCCGAAGCGGCTGCTTCAGTACTTTGCACAGATTGTTGCTCGCGCAGAGCGGTCATGCTCTGCCCGCTGACTCGATACACTTCCAGTGCCCGACTCAAGCGTTGCGGATCATTGGGATGGATGCGCGCCGCCGACACCGGATCGATCTGCGCCAACTGTTCGTGCAGGGCTTGCCAGCCGAGGCGTGCAGCTTCTTCCTCGATCTGCGCGCGGACCTCGGGATCGGCTGCCGGCATGTCCGCCAGACCTTCGACCAGAGCCTTGTAATAGAGCATGGTGCCGCCGACCAGCAGCGGGATCTTTCCTCGCCCAGTGATTTCGGCCATGGCCTGCAACGCGTCGCGACGGAAATCGGCAGCGGAATACGCTTCAGCGGGGTCGAGAATGTCGATCAGCCGGTGCGGGTATTCGGCCAACAACTCTTTCGAAGGCTTGGCCGTGCCGATGTCCATGCCGCGGTAGACCAGCGCCGAATCGACACTGATCAATTCGCACGGCAGCACCTTGGTCAGCTCGATGGCCAGATCGGTCTTGCCCGCAGCGGTCGGGCCCATCAGGAAAATCGCTGGAGGCAGCTGGCTCATCAACGACCGCGCAGGAACAGTTTGTCCAGATCGTCCAGGCCCAATTGGGTCCAGGTCGGTCGGCCATGGTTGCATTGACCGCTGCGCTCGGTGTTTTCCATATCGCGCAGCAGACCGTTCATTTCCGGCAGGGCCAGACGCCGGTTGGCGCGGATCGCGCCGTGGCAGGCCATGGTGCCGAGCAGTTCGTTGAGGTGCGCCTGGATACGGTCACTGGTGCCGTATTCCATCAGGTCAGAGAGCACGTCGCCGACCAGTCGATTGGCTTCGGCCTGCTTGAGCAAAGCGGGAATCTGCCGGATCGCCAGGGTTTCCGGCCCCAGTCGCTGCAATTCAAAACCAAGACGCTGAAACCAAGCGGCGTGTTCTTCAGCGCAATCGGCCTCGCGCTGACTGACCGCCAGCGATTCCGGCACCAGCAACGGCTGGCCACTGAGACCTTCGCTGGCCATGGCGATTTTCAGGCGCTCGTACATGATTCGCTCGTGGGCGGCATGCATGTCCACCAGCACCAGGCCATGGGCGTTTTCGGACAAAATATAGATGCCCTTGAGCTGCGCCAGTGCATAGCCGAGCGGCGGGATATCTTCCTGACCGGTTGGCAGCGCGCTGGCATTGGCTTCAGGCAGCGGCGCGAAAAATTCCTTGTATGCGGCTTGCGCCTCGGCAGCGGGCAGCGCCGATTGCGGACGCGGCGTGTATTGATACTGATAAGCGCCGCCAGCGCTAGCCCCGGACGGAGTATTGAACACCGGCTGCGCCTGAGGCTGCTCCAGCAGCGCATTGGCGGCTAGACGCATCTCGCCCTGTGGGCCAAACTCGCCCGCCTCGATCCCGCTCGGCCGAACGATCGCCGTGGTGACCGAGCCGGCCAATTGATCTTCCGGACGCACATCGCCCAGCGCACGGTGCAGCGTGCCATACAGGAAATCGTGGACCATGCGCCCGTCACGGAAGCGTACTTCGTGCTTGGTCGGGTGCACGTTGACGTCTACCGCTGCGGGATCGACCTCGAAAAACAGCGCGAAGGTCGGGTGCCGACCATTGAACAGCACGTCGCGATAAGCCTGGCGTACCGCGTGGGCCACCAGTTTGTCGCGCACCGCACGGCCGTTTACGAAGAAATACTGCAAATCCGCCTGACTGCGGTTGAAGGTCGGCAAACCGACCCAGCCCCACAGGTGCAAGCCATTGCGTTCGATCTCGATCGGCAACGCTTGCTCAAGGAAACCCGAACCGCAGATCGCCGCCACACGCCGGGCGCGGGCTGCATCATCGTGGGCCTCGTGCAGGCTGAGGATGGTCTTGCCGTTGTGGCGCAGATGAAAAGCCACGTCGAAGCGCGCCAGCGCCAGACGCTTGATCACTTCCTGCAGGTGATCGAATTCGGTTTTTTCGGTCTTGAGAAATTTGCGCCGGGCCGGGGTGTTGAAGAACAGGTCGCGAACTTCCACCGAGGTGCCCACCGGATGCGCCGCCGGCTGCACGCGCGGCGCCATGTCCCGGCCTTCGGTCTCGACCTGCCAGGCCTGATCGGCATCGCGGGTGCGCGAGGTGAGGGTCAGACGCGCCACGGAGCTGATCGACGCCAGCGCCTCGCCACGGAAACCCAGGCTCATCACCTGTTCGAGGTCTTCGAGGTTGCGAATCTTGCTGGTGGCGTGACGGGCCAGGGCGAGCGGCAGGTCATCGGCGGAAATACCGCTGCCGTCATCGCGCACGCGCAGCAACTTGACGCCGCCCTGCTCGACATCGACGTCAATACGCTTGGCGCCGGAGTCGAGGCTGTTTTCCAGCAACTCCTTGATCACCGAAGCCGGGCGCTCAACCACCTCACCAGCGGCGATCTGGTTCGCCAGTCGTGGGCTGAGCAGCTCGATGCGCGCAGTGTTCAATACCTGGTTCATTCTTTCGACGCCAGTTCGGTGCCAGGAATCGTCAGGTGCTGACCGACTTTCAGCTCATCGCTTTTCAGATTGTTGGCGGCGCGCAAGGTGGCCGGCGAAACCTGATAGCGCACTCCGATCATCGCCAGGGTTTCCCCCGGGCCGACACGGTGGTCGCGCGGGCCTTGGGCAATCTTGCCGGAATCACGCAGCCAGGCGATGTAGGTGCCCGGCGGCGGATTCTGCTGGAAGAACTGGCGCACGCCGCTGCTGATCGAACGGGCCAGCGCTTGCTGATGGCTCGACGCGGACAGCTTGTTCGCTTCGTTGGCATTGGAAATGAAGCCGGTTTCAACCAGGATCGACGGAATGTCCGGCGACTTCAGCACCATGAACCCGGCTTGTTCCACACGCTGTTTGTGCAGCGGCGTAACGCGACCGATATTGGTCAGCACCTTCTGGCCGACGTTGAGGCTGGAAGTCAGCGACGCAGTCATCGACAGGTCGAGCAACACGCCGGCGAGCATGCGGTCCTTGTCGTCGAGGCTGACATTGCCGGCACCACCGATCAGGTCGGATCGGTTTTCACTGTCGGCCAGCCAGCGGGCGGTCTCGGAGGTAGCGCCACGATCGGACAGGGCGAACACCGAAGCACCGAAAGCGGCCGCGGACGGCGCAGCGTCGGCGTGGATCGAGACGAAAAGGTCGGCGCCCTTCTTGCGGGCGATTTCGGTAC
This sequence comes from Pseudomonas sp. FP1762, assembly GCF_030687105.1. Taxonomy (NCBI): domain Bacteria; kingdom Pseudomonadati; phylum Pseudomonadota; class Gammaproteobacteria; order Pseudomonadales; family Pseudomonadaceae; genus Pseudomonas; species Pseudomonas sp. FP1762. The sequence continues at coordinate 590,097 of NZ_CP117458.1, read as the reverse complement.
GCCCGCGCAATGGAATGAAGTAGTCGCCGGTACGGGTCAGCTCGGCGCGGAAGCCTTTCATGCCGTTGACCTGACGCTGCAGTTCGCGGGCGATCTGCAGCACCACATCTTTCTCACGCTGGCCGCGCGAGCCGGACGCGCCCGGGTCTTCCCCTCCGTGGCCGGCATCGATCACGACGATAATGTCGCGCTTGCCAGCAGGGGCTGGCGGCAGCTTGATCGCCGGTTCGGTCGGAGTCACCGGCACCGCCGGCACGGTCGCCACCGATGGCGTCGGGGCTGGCGGCGGCGCGGCATCGGCCGGGTTGTCGAACAGATCGACCACCAGACGGTTGCCGTATTGCGCGTTCGGCGCCAGCGAGAAGCTTTTCGGGGTGACGGCTTTTTTCAGGTCGATGACCACCCGCAGGTCGGTCGGCGTGCGCTGGGCTGAGCGCATCGCGGTGATAGGCGTGTTCGCGGTCTGCACGTTCAACGGCGCGCCGAGGGTGGCGCCGTTGATGTCGATCACCAGCCGATCAGGGGCTGTCAGGGTGAAAACGCTGTGCTGCACCGGGCCGCTGAGGTCAAAGACCAGTCGCGTATTGTCCGGCGCACGCCACAGGCGCACGCTGTTGACCTTTGAATCGGCCACAGCGTTGACGGTTACTGCCATCAACATCAGTCCAGCGGCAGCCACCAACGCGCGAAAGCGCATACCAAACCCCATCATTTAATTGGATTCCAATGCCAAAGCGGCACACCAGACCTCGCCACGCGAGCCCTGGGCTAAAATTTTCAGCGAACGCCCGCTGTCTTGCGGGCTAATGGTAATGGTCAGGTCGGGCTTTGGCAAAAAGCCTGCACCTTTATCGGGCCACTCGATCAGGCACAGGGCATCGTCTTCGAAGTAGTCACGGATGCCGAGAAACTCCAGCTCCTCGGGATCGACCAGACGATAGAGGTCGAAGTGGAAGGCACGTATGTCACCGATCTCGTAGGGCTCGACCAGAGTGAAGGTGGGACTTTTTACCGCGCCAACATGGCCCAAACCGCGAATGATGCCCCGTGACAGGGTGGTTTTGCCCATACCCAGATTACCTTCAAGAAAAATCAGGCCATGGCCCTGGGTGACGCGGGCGATTCGTGCGCCAAAGTCGCTCATCGCCTGTTCATCGGCCAGGTACAGGGTTACTTCAGACACGGTGCTTGCTCCTCCAACAACTGACGAATGGCTGGAATCAGATCACTGGCCGCCAGCCCACGGCCGAATTTGCCTTGTTGCATACCCGCGTTGGCGTGCAGCCAGACGGCCAGGCATGCCGCATCGAACGCGTCCATGCCCTGGGCCAGCAATGCGCCGGTCAGACCGGCCAGCACATCCCCCAACCCGCCCGTGGCCATCGCCGGATGGCCCTGATGACATAGGGCCAGACGCCCATCGGGATGGGCGATCAGACTGCCGGCCCCTTTCAGAACCACTACCGCTGAATACTTTTTGCTCAACGCCAGAGCAGCGGCCGGGCGATCGGCCTGCACTTCGGCGGTACTGATGCCAAGCAAGCGCGCCGCTTCACCCGGATGCGGGGTGATCACGCAATCCTTGGGCAACTGGACAAAATCGCTGGCCAGCAGGTTCAACGCGTCGGCGTCCCACACTTGCGGCAACGCAGCATTGGCGGCCGCCGACGACAGGGCACGGCCCCAACTGGCCTGACCGAGACCCGGTCCGACCACCAGCACCGAAACCTTTTCCAGCAGCCCCATCAGTTGATTGGCTGACGAAGTGCCGAGCGCCATCGCCTCCGGGACCCGAGTCAGCGCCGCCGGCACATGCTCTGGGCGAGTCGCCAGCGAGACCATGCCCGCGCCGCCGCGCAAGGCCATTTCCGTGCTGAGCAGAATCGCTCCGCCGAAACCGTGATCGCCGCCGATCAGCAACACATGGCCAAAGCGGCCCTTGTGCGAGGTCGGCGCGCGCGGCGCAAGTGCTGGAAGATTAGGGGCGCTCAGGCGCTGAGCGCAGACAGGAATGTCACTGAAAATTTCGTCGGGGGCTTGCAGGTCGCTGAAGACCAGCTCACCGATATGATCCGCAGCATCACCGGTCAACAGTCCGACCTTCATACCAATGAAGGTCACCGTTAGATCGGCGCATACCGCGACACCCAGTTCACACCCGGTATCGGCACACAGCCCGGAAGGAATATCGACCGCTGCTACCGGCAAACCGCAGGCGTTGATCGCCTTGATCGCCGAGGCATAGGGCTCACGCACTTCGCCGCTCAGGCCAGTGCCGAGCAAGGCATCGAGGACGACACCGCACAGCTCGCTTTGAGCCTGCCAGCCTTGCACCACAACACCAGCAGCCACGGATTCGGCATGGGCCAGTGCGGCATCGCCCTGCAAACGTTGCGGATCGCCGACGGCGAGAACGCGCACGGTCCAGCCGGCCCGCAGCGCCAACCCGGCCACCAGATAACCGTCACCGGCATTGTTGCCATGGCCGGCGAGCACGGTCAGCTCGTTCGCGCCCGGCCATTTGCGCACCAGTGCGCGCCACGTCGCGCGGGCGGCGCGTTGCATCAATTCGAAGCCCGGCGTGCCGGCGGCGATCAGCCGCGCGTCGAGTTCGCGCACCTGCGCGGCGCGGTACAGCGCGTCGGGTAATTCATCTTTCGTCTGCGGCATGCGTCTTCGGGCTCCGATGTCTGGCAGAATTATACGCACCTCAGCTCCGGTTTCTCTCGCCTCATGTCCGCCATCACCACAGACCTGCCCGCCCTCGCCCAATCGATCAAGGATTGGGGCCGCGAGCTGGGCTTCCAGCAAGTCGGCATCAGCGGTCTGGACCTGGCCGAACACGAGCAGCATCTGCAGCGCTGGCTCGAGGCCGGCTACCACGGCGACATGGACTACATGGGCACCCATGGCAGCAAACGTTCGCACCCGGAAGAGCTGGTGCCGGGCACGTTGCGCGTGGTTTCCCTGCGCATGGACTACTTGCCAGGCGATACCGAAATGGCCAAACGCCTGGCTGAGCCGGAGAAGGCTTACGTGTCGCGTTATGCCTTGGGCCGCGATTACCACAAATTGATCCGTAAACGTGTTCAACAATTGGCCGACAAGATCCAGGCGGAGATCGGCCCGTTCGGCTTTCGTGCGTTTGTCGACAGCGCACCGGTGCTGGAAAAAGCCATCGCCGAACAGGCTGGACTGGGCTGGATCGGTAAAAACACCTTGGTGTTGAACCGCAAGGCCGGCAGTTATTTCTTCCTGAGCGAACTGTTCGTCGACCTGCCGCTACCGGTGGACGAACCGCACAGCACTGAACATTGCGGGCGTTGCACCGCATGCCTGGATATCTGCCCGACCAACGCCTTTGTCGGCCCGTACGTGCTGGACGCCCGGCGCTGCATTTCCTATTTGACCATTGAGCTGAAAACCGCGATTCCCGAAGAATTGCGGCCATTGATAGGCAATCGGGTATTTGGCTGCGATGACTGCCAGATCGTCTGCCCATGGAACCGCTTCGCCCGGCCGACTGGAGAAAGCGATTTCAAACCACGGCACAATCTCGATAATGCCGAGCTGGCTGAACTGTTCATGTGGGATGAAGAAAAGTTCTTGAACAGCACCGAAGGTTCACCGTTGCGGCGTGCCGGGTACGAGCGCTGGTTACGCAATCTGGCGGTGGGGCTGGGGAATGCGCCTTCATCGATTCCTGTGCTGGAAGCGTTGAAGGCGCGACGTGATTATCCGTCAGAGTTGGTCAGGGAACATGTCGAGTGGGCACTGGAACAGCACGCCCACCGCGCGCTCGCAAAACCGGCAAGCGCACTGTTCAAATCGTAGCCGGACCTTGAGTGTTCCTGCTTTCGCCTTGTATCGTTTCGTTGCGTGCTCCGACTTACTTTTTTTCCTTTAAATGACCACCCAGCTGGTTGATGACCGCGATCCGCTCCTTGGCGTTTTCGGTCATATATATTCGGTCTCCTTGCGACAGATAGAGATGCATCGGCTTTGATGCTGAGCCGGATGGACCATGCATCGGCGTGTATTTGGCATGAATCAGCGCTGCAGAGGACGTCGGGGAGTTACCCGCCTCAATGTGCTGCATGAAGGTTTCGGCCTTTTCAAGCAAGCCGGTAAGGCCCTCTTTCTCAAGGATGTTCTTTTTGGGGTCGACCCTGACGAGTGACCATGGTTTCTCGGCCTCTTCCTGAACGGCCGCGCTGGCCTTCGCCTTCGCCTTGGCCGCCGCCTTGTTTCCCTTACCCTTGATCATGCCTCGGGCCATCTCTTGACCCGCTGCCTTGGAGCCTTTACTACTCAGGCCCTGCTTGAAGGCGCCAGCCAGTTTCCTGCCAGCATTGATGCCCGCTTTGGCACCAGCTGCCAGCCCTGCCCCCACCGAAGCCAGCCCAAGACCAAAACTGATCCAGCCCAATATCTCGCCCGCTTGAGAACCCGGTGCGAGTTCATTGACCACCTCGCTGGCAATACCCGCCAGGCCTGAAGCAACCGCCAGCCCCAATGCCGCCACTGCCCATGGCGTCGCCGCGCCCATCGTCACCACGCTGGCAACAATTCCGAGAACACTGAGGCCGATGCCCAGGATCGATTGCCAGGAGATATGCCCGGTAGGGTCGACACGATTGACAGGGTCGCCCAGGCAATAACTGTAGGCATTCAATCCGCCCGCGCCAAATGGACTCATGCTGTCGGGGGCGAGAAAGCGCATCAGTGTCGGACTATAAGCCCTGTAACCGTTGCCCAGCAGATACAGCCCGGTAACCGGATCCAGCTGTTCGCCGTTGAACCCTGCCACGCTGAACAATCCACCTTCGGCGGGACGATGCCCATAAGGGCTGTAGGCGCAATCGGTGAGCTGCTCCTTGCCCAGCGTTGCCAGCACACTTTGCTGCTGATCGGTGGCGTATAGCTGCGCGTCGGGGTTCAACCCCGATTGCTGTTGCCCCACGAGCGCTCCACCGTGACGCACAACACTGGTTGAACTTTCACCACGCACCTCGTTGGCAACCCGGCCTGCGTAGTAGTAACGCTGCACAATTGTTTTTTCGGCTTGCGACAGCTCCACCAGATCATCGAAACCGTCGTAATGGTAGCCACGAATCACTGATCCCCCTGCGCTGGACAACTGCTCGAGACGTCCGAACGCGTCATAGGCCAGCGTTCGCGCCTGGTCGTCCTTGATCATCCTGCCGTTGGCGTCGTATTCCAGCGTCACTGCCGAGGGATAGTCGACGTGGGAATGTTTGACGGCGCTGAGCTGTGCAGGATCAGGATTGTCGTAACTGAAGGTGGTCAGATTCACCCCCAGCGGGAACTTCGTCTGCACGGTGAGGATGTTATCCAATGCATCGAAGGTGAATGTCTGGCGGATAATTTCCTTGCCATACGGATCGCGCGGCTTTTGCGTGCCGGCACAGTCGTACTGGATCAAGCGCCCGCGCACATCGTAGGTGAACTGTTCATCACGTAACACTTGAGTGCCACGTCTGGACACTTTCTGCGCCAATTTGCCAGCCAGCGTGTAAGTCGATTCCAGGGTCTGGTCTGGCTGCCCTTGAGTCTCGAATGTGCGGCGGGTTTCACGCCCGATATCGTCATAGGCAAACCGGGTGATCATTTGACGCTTGATGGACGTTTCTTCGGTTTGCGTCCAGTCCAGCATCCCCGTCTGCGCGTTGTAGTGGAATTCGGTTTTAAGCGAGCCTTGAGAGGTGGATAGCAGGCGGCCGTGCTTATCGTATTCGGATGTGCTTTCGACTCCGAGCACATTGACATGGTTGATCGGTCGCCCCTGCAGGGACCAGCTACTGGAGGTTGCTTTGGTGATAGCGCCGAGGGTCATCGTTTCGGTTTTCACACGCCCGGAGGGGTGATAGGCGAAATTGCGCTCTCTGCCGTTTTCGGTACAGGTCAAGGGATTGCCACTGAGGGGGTCATACGTCATGGTCGTGACCAGATCCCCTGCCTTGCGCTCAGTCAGCAGGCCGCCCAGTTCCCGCAAATAAGTGAATTCGGTTTTTTTGCCATCAGCACTCCTGTACCACTGCGGCTGGGTGAAGCCCGCTTCATAACCAGCCTCGGACTTACGTCCGCCAACGGTACTTCGGATCAAGCGACCCAGACCGTCATAAGTTTGCTGCCCCAACACTTTGTCAGCGACCTTGATGTTGATCGGCAGACCTTCATCACTATGCCCGGCGTAGTCGGTCACGACCGCAGTGGCGTCGGGCAGGACACTGCGGGTTATCCGGTCAAAAACGTCGTACTCATATCGGCTGGTATTGCCGACAGGGTCTGTCTGACTGGTTGTGCGCCCGTAGCCGTCATAGGTGTACACGGTTTTGCCGAGACTTTTGTTCTTCAGATTGAAGCTCTCGACACTCAGCGGTTTACCGAAATCATTGACGAGGGTGAACGTCTTGCCCATCCCCTGGAGCCAATGGGTCTGCCGGCGAAGAACCGGGTCCGCCTCGCTGTGTTCGATCCGCCCATCATCGTGCAGCGTTTTGCTGACCTGGCCCCAGGAATCGAATTCGTAGCCGGTGCTGACTGGATAAGGCTTGCCATCACGCCAATCAGTCAGCGTCACTTTGACCTTGTGGCCGACCGAATCATGCAGCGCAGAATAAAGCGTGCGTGTCTGAATCAGACCGTCCTTGTCGGGATGGTCGCAGTCCTTTTCCTGAACGGTGATCACCCGTTCCATCCCGTCATAAGTCACTTTTTGCTCGCCGCCAGCAGGATCCGTGGTCACCATTGTCGCCGGATGCTGTTTGCTGGCAGCCAGATAGGTCCACCGGGTAACGGCCGCATATGGGGTGCCGCCAGCAACCGTTTTGCCCACTGCCCGACCGATTGCGTCGTACTCATGCTCGATGTGCTCGCCATCGACACCGACTTCAGAGACCTGTAATCCGGTCAGCGTCGACAGCACTTTCTCACTGGTCTGCAGCGTGCCGTCAAATCCGCGCGTGCTGGACCTGACTCGCAAACTGTCACCCTCAAGCTCATAGGAAAATTCGATAGCGGTTTTTTTTTCATTCAGGATGACACTCTGCTCTTTCGTGGCTCCATGCTTGAGTGGATCCTCGGGCGTATTCAAATAACTGCGTGCGGTTTTCGAACGCAATACCTCAACGCCTTCCAACACTTCACAAAAACGCTCCTCGACCGGTAACACGGATGCCAGTTCCGCACCGTCCAGCGCCGGATGCAGCGCGTAGTCGTAGTAGGTGACTGTCGAAGCACCATCGGATGCGGCAGCAGTCACCGTCCTTTTTTTCGGGAATCTGGAAAAGCCCAGCGGATCCTCTGGGCAGTTATCTCCACCACTGGCCGGATAAAATTCCGTGGTCGTCGTCACCCCTGTGGGCTCGACCTGCTTGAGCAAGTTACCTTCGTCATCGAACTCCGTGACGGTGGTTTCCACACGCTGCTGTTGAGTACGCCGATCGAGGTACGTCACCGTGTGGACTTTAGGCATGCGGAACTGAGCCACCTGCTCACTGAATGGCTTGGTAACGGAACAGTGATACTCCGTGGTGGTGGCGATCTGAGCGTCACCACAGGTTGTAACCTCAGCCACCAACAGATGGAATTTGTTGTAGGTGCGTTTGATGCGGGTATGTACTTTGCCGCTGACCAGCAAGTGCTCGTCCGAGGTGTAGACGTAGTGGCCGGGCGCAAGATAGAGAGGATCCAGGTCACTATCCTTGGCAGGAAGGAGGCCCTGCCCAAGGAAGTTATGGTCGGAGTACGTGTAGGTCTTGCAAAGTCGGGGCTGGCCGCGCCCTGGGTAGACATCGTGAGCAATCACAAACGGCAGTGTCCGTTCCACACCGCTGATGAAGCGGTGGCCGTGCCGCTTGTAGCGAATGATTTCGACCCCGCGCAGCGGATTGACGATGCGATGAACATAGCTGGCTCCAGCGATGACTTCATACTCAAGGTCCCAACCCTTACCAACCGGCAGCTCGATGGCCGTCACTCGAGAGTTTTTCAAGATCAGCTTGTAGTTGGAACTGGAAGTAGTATCGGGATGCCGGGACAGCGTCACCTGACCTGCCGCGCGGGTGATTTTCAACAGGCAGCGCTTGGCATCACGGACTTCGGCCAATCGGGGAAACTGGTTGAACAACTCATGCTTCAGGGTAATGCTCACACCGTTCGCCGCTATTATTTTTTCCGCGACGGCGACCTGAGTGCCGGCCAGGACTTTGAGCAGTTCACGCCGGCCATCCTTGTATCGAACTTCATAGCGTCCTGCTCCAGCGACTGACACTTTCGCCGTTTGCAGTTTCATTTCCTTGAACTTAAGGCCGGTAGACGTCTCGACAGCCTTGTAGCGCTCACCGTTGGACAAGGTCATCACTTTGCTGCGCAAGTCATAATTGGTCAGTGTCAAAGACCAGCCAACGCCGAAACCACTATCCGCCTGATTGAGCGGATTAAAGCCCACTGAAAGTGCAAGCTCCGGACCATTGAGATCCGCCGAGTGCAACTTGCCAAGCGAAAATGCGCAAGTGTACATGCCCGTGCGGGGATCAACTCCTCCTGAAACAAATTCACCAAAGTTGAAAGCGTTTGAATGAACAGAGGGAGAGAAATTACTTTCCATTGGTAAACCGTCCTTTTATTTCCAGACTTAGGTTGAGCAGTTAAAACTGGCCAGCAAAAAGCGCCGACCACACAACGAAGTCAGCTAAGCTGCTTCATTGACCGCCTGGATTGATCCAGAATAAAAGTGAGCCGCTCTTTATCACCATCGATACAAAGGCGGTGCTCCGTACCGAACTCATCGAACACGGCAAACTCGAATGCGCTTTCATTTTCCCGTGCTGCTTGCGGGTCAGCGGAAAGATACTGAACAAGGGTTAATTGCCCAGGCACCTTATTGATAGGGACGGTAACGTAGCTCAGGGGACTGCGGAATGTTGCTTGCACGCCATATATCGGTGCCATATAGCCATAAAAAACTTTGCGACTACCTTGTATTCCGGGGATATTACCGGACACATAGACTTGCACCGCCTCTTCGGAATCATAAGGATCAAGTTTCACCTCACTGCTGTACCAGTCAAGGAGGTGAATCTGCCGGCCGTCAGCGCGCAGGGCAATATGATAATGCTGAATCGAATCGTATCGACCCCTCTGCCGTTTCTCATCATACTTGCTCAATGAAAAGCTGCTCAGCGAGTACTCTTTCGGAGGAATCGCCTCCAGCGTGACACTGCTGTCGAAACCAACCCCATTACTTCGCAATACCACGCCATTCAAAGAGATCTCGGCAGCCACTTCCATAATTCCAGGTCGGGAAGCCGAGACCCAGAACTGGAAAATCTGTACCGGATCTGCGGCGTTGCTTATCTGGTTGTCACTGACCCGAGGGAGTTCTGTCAGGCGCGTTGCACCACCCGACATTTCGTGAGCGTAACGATTTTCCTGAATCGAAACACTCCAGTCTCCCTCCAGAGGCCGAGCACCGTTGTAGGCAATCAGCCGCAATGACGGCAATGCAGGATGTCCATGCAGCGATACGCCGTCGCCATTGTTATCGATACCGTGCAGAAGCACCAATACACGCACCTGCATGCGACCGTTGGCATAAAGCACTTTGTGCTGACCATGATTTGTGGCGTCGAGTTTTACCTCGATACGGGAAATACCAACTTCCTCATCAAACATTTGATAACACCTCAGCCGATTAATATATTTCGCCCCTCAAGGGCTCGGCAAAGTATTAACGTCGAATTTAAATATAAACAGCCGCGACATTTGACATTTTGTGAAAAAGCAAACTTTCAACATTATCTTTAATAATTCACACAGATGCTAATAACTTCAAAAAATGCGATCTGCATGTTACGAGATTCAACACTAAGCCTTTCGCCCCTTTGATTCTGGCCCACGATGGCCTGTCACCCCTTCCGAATTCAATCAACCCGAACCGGAAGGGGAGTCAGCGAGTAGCTTATGTTTGCCAAATCATGTTGGCAGCGTGATCGATCCGTTACTTTCGACAACACTCAGTCGCTATCTGGACCTGTCGAAAATCCGCTCTCCGATGACTCACTATCGGAATCAACGTCTGAAACTGTTTCTTCCGTTTGGATTTCCACTTTCCGGTCCATACTGGAATTTTCAAGATATTGATTAATCCGCCGCATCGACTCGTCACTCAGCGGATTGTTCAATAAACCAACATATAGATCTTGAGTATCCGGAATATCGAACAGATCGCCCCCTACGTCTGAGATATTATTATCCTGTAACGCCATGACCCGAAGATCTCCGAGCCTGTCTATACCGGAAGGAAGGCTGGAGAGATTGGCGTTATATAACATCAACTCGGTCAAACCTGTCATGAAGCCTACATGCGGAGCAACTGTCAGAGGGTTGTTGGCCAGATTCAACAAAGTGAGCGTCTCGATCCTGGACACACCTTCAGCCGTCGCTTCAGATAATTCAAGCGAGCAATCGTCCAGCACCAGTTGACGCAACTGGCGCATTTGGAATATCCCTGACGGGAAGTCCTCCATTTTTATGCCAGTGACCATCAAATATTGAACATTGGGAAAACTGTCAAAAAAAGCGCCGATGCGTGCGCCTGGCGTTTCCACAGTCAATATCAACTCTGTTACATAGTCGAACCTGGCGGATAATCTTGGTAACTCACCAGTAAAATCGACATGATGGGAAAAATGATAGTCACCGTAACCCCATCTCGAAACCGACTTGCGTCGCCAGATATCTTGCAGTTTTGCGCTAAATTGCTCGCGAGCCGGGCGCTGTTCTGCGATCTGCATTGCGTCCTGCGAAGAGTCCGCTTGGGTCGATAATCCTTCCGCACTCCAGATCGCCAATTCATTGCGCAATATTGCGAGGTCTGTCTCCAGGCGCGCTAAAACTGTGGACGGCTCAGATCCCAGGCGCTCGGAAACGAACGCGGCCAACTCCTTGTCATCAAGTTGCGGATAGAGGCTACGGACACGTTCCACAACGGATCCTGTCAACATCGGGTTGACATCGCCGCCGCCTCGCAGCCCCGCTTGCGCGTATTGGGCGCTGGCCGGAACAGCCGTTACCTGCACCGGTGCCAGTCCCAACAATTCGCTCACGCGTTGGCGCGACGGCAATGGCTGTGCGCGTACCAGTTGCCGCAGCGCCGCACCACCGCCCTGCGCTACACCGAGCAACTGGCGCTGCCCGGGCAGTAAAAGGCGCCAGACGGCGGCATACAGATCCATCCGATCCTGGGGGGACGCGATGCCGCTGCGTTGGATAACGTAGCCTTCATGCTGACGAATCAATATGTGACGCACTGGCGATCGAGCATCGCCAATAGCACTCAATGACTCACCCTCTGACGCTTGCAGACGAATCTCGATACGAATCTGTCGCGGCCACTGATCAAGCTGCCCGAGCATCTGCAAAGCCAGTTGGTCACTGTCCAGACTGGCTACCGCATCCAGATAGATTCCTTCGCACGCCCTGGCGAGACGCACCTCGCGTAGCGCCACCAGCGTTTTTTCTGCCATGTGCCTCGGCATTCCCGGCCGCAGGCGCAAATGCCTATGGTCGGCGGCACTGGCCTCTCGCCACAATGCCTGAGCAATCGTCTTGGGCAGATGAGGAAAAATCCGTCGCATCTGCAATGTGTTGTCATCGCAATCGAGTTCGAACGCCCGCTCGCTCTGCTCAAAGAGCAAAGCGCGGGACTGTTCGATAACGCGCTCGCTCAGATCAGTTGCCTGTAGCGTTAACAAAGCCTGCAGTTGTGAATCGGCCTGCGCACGCACGGTCGGATCGGAATGTTGCACTTGGGTGATGAACTGGCGGATCTTTTGATCGAGGGCGAAGCGTCTCGCTGTGTCCTGCAGCAATGCCAGCGAAGCGGGATGAATGTCGGACCTGTGCGCCATCATCGCGTCGACGCCGCTCACGGCAAATATGCGTTGGGTCATCAGTGGAGGGAAATCCTTTATTGAATACTCCGTGCCGGGAAGCTCTGTCGTGCGATTTCGTCCGGTAAAGACAGTTGCAACTGGATTGGCCGACTCAGGATCATCCAGCGGATGCCACAAACGGCCCTCGCTGTCAGGCCTCAACAGCGGACCGGAAGGATGCAGTTCTCTGGCATGTGTGGCGCGAAACAGGCCGCTCTCGGGGTCTCGGACCACTTGTACGATGTGATTGTCAGCGACGGCAACATACTGACGCTGCTTCATGATTGCGATGCCCCATGCATCGGTCTCGTCGAGACGCTCTTGCGTGGGTATCCAGTAGTTCTCCAGCGAATTCCTTGCGGACACACTTGCGAACTCGTCGATCGTGGAATATTTCGGCCTCGTGCTCACACTGATGACAGGCAACACTGCAAGCGAATCTGAAGAAGATGGCGAAGGCAAGGGTCCCTGATGATGTGCAACAGTCGAATGCGGCATTGTCGAAGACGGGTTCAGAGCCCGGGGCAGGCCATACCCGCTGGACTCGATGGGTCTGGTTGGGGCAGATACAGGTTTGATTTTCGGCGGTTTGCCAGTCATGAATGCTCATCCTTGAGGAGTGGTGACGCTGGCCACACATCGCTGCGGGGCCAGCGCAAGACATCAGATAAAGCACTTTCGTGCATATGCCTGATCATCGAACATGGCAGCTTATCTGCAGCCGCGATGCCAAACGCATATACAGCTACTACATCCCAAGACATTGCATCAATGGATGATGAAACTCAGCCTCGCTGAAGAGACAAATTGCGCTCATAAAAACTCACGCGAATCGCCAACTTATGCCCGGTACCATATTCATCGATAGCGATAAAGTAGAGGACACTTCCATATTTTTGCGCACCGGTATTTTCCGAGTATTCGGATAACGCCTGCACAATAGTGAGTTCTCCGTCGCTTTGCGTATTTACTTTGTAATGCTTGTGATTCCATGTTTGCGCATCGCCGGTGAAAGCATATACAAACGGATCACCCCTATCAGGCAAGGTGACGGTCACACTGGTTTTTTCGGGACGGACGAAAATGCACTTCATATAATTGGTTTTGATTTCGTTAAGCCTGTTCCCGCCCGCAAAATCGAGGTTTTCGCCCTCTTCAGCCCCCTCGACCATCCAATCGACCAGGCGGATTTGCTTCCCGTCCGGGTACAGCCCCAGATGGTACTTCCAGATACGATTACCAGGCGACTCATTACCAATCCTGTTCTGATACAACTGAAAGACTCCATATGTCGCAGGCTTTTCAGCCTCCAGAGTCACGCTGCTGTAATGAACACTGACAGGGGTGGTTCCGTTGCTCAAAATCCTCTCCCCGTTGAGAGACAGGCGCGCACCGACCTCAGTCGTTCCGGCGCTCGACGAGGAAACCCAGAACGTACGCACCTGTGGATGTACGCTGTCATTCTCAAGATCATCATCGTGCCTGTCCAAGGCATCCGGTGCAGGCCGTGCCTCACGCGTAAACCGCCCTTGGACTGCGCTCGCGACCCAACCATCGCGCAAGGTCTTGCCGGTCGCGTAATGAATAAGCTGGATGCTTTCCATTACATCTTCCGGTACATGCACAGCGTTGCCGTCGGCGTCTACTCCGGCAACCAGCACCTGAACTTTGACTTGCATCCGGCCATTAGCAAAAAGTGCCCTGCTTTGAGTGTTATCACTGGCGTCAAACTTGACCTTCAGACTGGACAACCCCACAAGAACGGGCGAAGTGCTTTGTTGATTACCTGTAGCGTCCATGCTTTCACTCATAATACAGTTCCTCCGTGAGAATATAACTTGATAGTGACATCGAAAACATGTCAGCAAAAAAAGTTACATACCCACCGAGAAAATATCAAAGTGAAAAGTGTAAGAAATATGCGCGCACCAGCCGCCGGCAACTCATTTGCCTTTAAACCAGCCTCCAATACACCAACGCAAGAATGATCAATGTTCGTCGTTATAGACGAACTTCGGCATTTCCCAATGGAAACGGATGGCCAGCAGACGTAACAGGAACCCGCCAAATAAAGTGATCAGAATGGCTTGTTCGCCCGGCACATTTATATAGAGACAAAACATGTAGCACCATGCCGCAGCGAATGAAACACTGGCATAAAGTTCGCGGCGAAATATCAGCGGAATGTCATTGCAGAAAATGTCGCGCAGGATGCCGCCGAACACACCGGTGATGACGCCGCTGACCGAGGCCACCAGCATGCCGTGGCCCATTTCCAGCGCTGTCATGCAACCGATCAAGGTAAATGCCACCAGCCCCACCGCGTCGAGCACCAGAAACAGCGAGCGCAGGTGGCGCATCCAGCGCGCAGCGAATACGGTGAACATCGCTGCCACCGAGGTCAGCACCAGATATTCCGGATGTTTGACCCAGGTCAGCGGGTAGTGCCCGAGCAACACGTCGCGCACCGAACCGCCACCGAGCGCGGTGATGCAGGCGATCAGCACCACGCCGAACCAGTCCATGCCTCGTCGTCCGGCGGACAGCGCGCCAGTCATGGCTTCGGCGGTAATGGCGATCAGATAGAGCATCAGCAACATGATGGCAGTCCAGGCAGGAAGGCGCGCAGTCTAGCCATTTCGGCGCCGCACCAGAAGAGGGCGCGCCTCTCGCGAGCAGGCTCGCGAAGGCGGAAAGCCGCTCCCTCAGAACTTGATGAAGTGCTTGCGGTAATGCTGCAACTCGGCGATCGATTCGCGAATGTCGTCCAGCGCCAGGTGCGTGCTGCCCTTCTTGAAGCTGTCGCGCACATCCGGAGCCCAGCGCGCGGCCAGTTCCTTGAGCGTGGAGACGTCGAGGTTGCGATAGTGGAAGTAGCTTTCCAGCGCCTTCATGTGGGTATAAAGGAAGCGACGATCCTGGCAGATGCTATTGCCGCAGATCGGCGACTTGCCCTTCGGCACCCACTTTTCCAGAAAGGCGATGGTCTCAGCTTCTGCCTCAGCCATGCTGATGCGGCTGTCGCGCACACGCTGGGTCAGACCGGAGTTGCCGTGGGTGCGGGTATTCCACTCGTCCATGCGCGCGAGCACTTCGTCGCTATGGTGGATGGCAATCACCGGACCTTCAGCCAATGTGTTCAGCTCACTGTCGGTAACGATAGTGGCCATTTCGATGATGACATCGTTGTCCGGGTCCAGACCGGTCATTTCCAGGTCGATCCAGATCAGGTTCTGCGGGTTTTGCATATTCGGGCTCCTAGGCAATGCTGCGCAGTTTAGCCTAGGCCGATGGCCGGGCGTGCTAAACTCGCGGCCGTTTTACCTAATCGCTGCATTCTTCAGACGGAACACCCATGGCCAAACGCCAACTCAATCGTCGTCAAAACTGGCGCATCGAAAAGATCCAGGGCGAGCGCGCCGCACGCGCCGCCAAACGCGAGTCCTCGGCGGTCGAAGCCCTCGAGGGCGGCGACCTTGGCCCAGAGCAACACGGCCTGGTGATCGCCCACTTCGGCGTGCAGGTCGAAGTCGAAGCCGTCGACGGCGAACTCGCCGGTCAAGTGTTCCGTTGCCACTTGCGCGCCAACCTGCCAGCGCTGGTCACTGGCGACAAAGTGGTCTGGCGCGCCGGCAACCAAGGCATTGGCGTGATCGTCGCGCAACTGCCGCGCAGCACCGAACTGTGCCGCCCCGACAGTCGTGGCCAGCTCAAGCCGGTTGCCGCCAACGTCGACATGATCGTCATCGTTTTCGCGCCGCTGCCCGAGCCTCACGCCAACCTGATCGACCGCTATCTGGTCGCCGCCGAACATGCCGGTATCCGCCCGCTTCTGCTGCTGAACAAATTCGACCTGATCGACGAGCAGAACGCCCCGGCGCTGAACGCGTTGCTGGCGGTGTACCGCACGCTGGGTTATCCGGTGCTGGAAGTCTCGGCCCACCACGGCGACGGCATGGAGCAACTGCAAAAGCAGCTCGACGGGCGCATCAGCGTGTTCGTAGGCCAGTCCGGCGTCGGCAAGTCGTCGCTGGTCAACAGCCTGCTGCCGGAAGTCGAAACCCGCGTCGGGCCGTTGTCGGAATTGTCCGGTCAGGGCACGCACACCACCACCACCGCGCGCCTGTTCCACTTCCCTGGCGGCGGCGAACTGATCGACTCCCCGGGCATCCGTGAATTCGGTCTGGGCCACGTCAGCCGCGCCGATGTCGAAGCCGGTTTCATCGAGTTCGATGACCTGCTCGGCACTTGCCGTTTCCGCGACTGCAAGCACGACCGCGAACCGGGTTGCGCGCTGCTCAAGGCGCTGGAAGATGGGCGCATCCAGCAGCAACGGATGAACAGCTATCGCTCGATCATCGCCAGCCTGCCCGAAAACGGTTATTAAACAGTCGCGCCGGCAGCCCCGCACCACGGGCTGCCGGTTGTCGGACCGCATCTGAATCAGTTCTCCCCCACTTAAACATAAGCCTCTGCCGTAGGCTTTTGCGCGGCTGCTTGCAGGACTTTTCTGTTTTGCCGCGCAGCCCTTGTAGGTCTCTGCCAGCGGCCTACATTCCTTTCCTCCTTCGCTCACAGCGACCTTCGAGGAAAGCCATGCCAACCTGTGTTTTATTCATCCGCCATTCGTCTCGCTACATCCACGCGTGCAGTGCCCACAGCATCGTCGGCGCGATCCGCCTGCACACGGTGGTATAAGCATGCGCAAGGCACTGTTCATCGGCATCAACGATTACACGCATATCGGCGGCCTGAGCGGCTGTTGCAACGACGCCATGGCCATGGCTTCGGTGCTGAAAACCAATGCCAACGGCGACCCCAACTTCAAGAATGTCGTGTTGACGTCCGCCGAGGATTATTTGAGCCGGCAAAAACTCGAAGACCAGATCCGCGAGTTGTTTTCCGGGGACTGCAACGTGGCTCTGCTGTATTTCGCCGGCCATGGCGGTTTCGACGCCGACACTGACGAAGGCATGTTGATCGCGCAGGACTACCGCAACGCCAAGGACGGCATCCGCATCAGCGACATCCTCAACTGGGCGGACAAAGCCACGCGGATCAAAAACAAAGTGATCATCCTCGACTGCTGCGAGAGCGGTTCGGCCGGCGAAGTGCGCGCCTTGCGCAGCGAGAGCAGCATGGTCAGCGAGGGTATGACGATCCTCACCGCCTGCAAAAAAGCCGAGCCGGCAATGGAGGGCGCGCAGCACGGCGTGTTCACCGGCCTGCTCCTGCAAGCGCTGCACGGCGGCGCGGCGAATATCCTCGGCAAAATCACCCCCGGCAGTCTGTATTCCTTTGTCGACAACGCCCTCGGCGCCTGGGAACAGCGTCCGGTGTTCAAGACCAATGTGTCGCAGTTCATTTCCCTGCGCGAAGTCTCGCCGCTGATCCCCAAGGAGATCCTGCGCAAATTGCCGGACTGGTTCGCCGAAGCCGAATCGGTCTACCCGCTCGACCCCAGCCATGAGCCCACCGAAAAGGCGTTCGTGCCTGAGCACGGCGAGGTCTTCGCCCAGTTGCAGAAGTGCAACCGCCACAGCCTGATCGAGCCGGTCGACGCCGAGCACATGTACTACGCCGCCCTCAACTCCACCGGCTGCCGCCTGACGGCACTCGGCGCCTATTACCGCGAACTCGCCCTCAAAGGACATTTCTGATGCCAGTCTTTATCAGCTACCGCCATATGGATCGCGCTCATGCGATTGCCATCAATACCCGTCTGACCCAGGCGAAGATCAGGACTTACCTCGACGTGCTGGATCCGGAATCGCAGACCACCGATGACATCACCGGGGTCATTACCCGCAACATCACCGAGTGCACGCATCTGCTGGCGGTGGTGTCGGAGACAACAGCACTGTCGTGGTGGGTGCCTTTCGAAATTGGCGAGGCGACGATCAGCAATCGGCGGATCTGTACGTTCAAGACCGGGCCGGCGCAATTGCCGATCTATCTGGACAAATGGCCGAAGCTGAGCACGGCCAGCGATCTGGATTTCTTCATCGATGCGTATCGGGATGAGGTGTCGAACCAGCGCTCGATAACCCTGGACTCGTTCAGCGACTCGGTGAAAGGGGCGTACAAGCGCGATGCAGAGATGTTTCATGAACAGCTGAAGAACCGGATTCGTCGGGGATTCTGAGACTGTGCCGGCCTGTGATAGCCACAAAAAAGCCGACATCACTGTCGGCTTTTTTTAACTCACTGCTTCGGCGCAGGCGCCGCCCCACCCGGCTCAGCCGGTTTCGGCGCCGCATCGTCAAACAGATTCAACCGCTCGCGCAACTCGTGAGCCGGCACTGGCTGTTTGTCCGCCGGCAACGCATTCGGATCAACCGGGGCTGCCGGAGCAGCACCGTTCTGCCCCTGATCCGCCGGTTTCGCTGCCTCAGGCCCCTGCGCACCTTCGATGGCGGCCTGGGCTTTCTTGGTCAGCACGACAATATCGATCCGGCGGTTGACCGGGTTGAACGGATTTTCCCGATCGAACAACGCCGATGAGGCATAACCGACCACCCGCGCCACCTGCGCATCCGGATAGCTGCCCGCGACCAAGGCACGGCGAGCCGCGTTGGCGCGGTTGGCCGAGAGCTCCCAGTTGCCGTAGTCGCCAGTGCCAATGTACGGCTTGGCGTCGGTGTGGCCGCTGATGCTGATCTTGTTCGGCACCGCTTTGATGGTGTCGGCCATGGCCAGCAGGATGTCTTCGAAGTACGGTTTCAGGCGTGCGGAACCTGAGTCGAACATCGGCCGGTTCTCGGCGTCCATGATCTGGATGCGCAAGCCGTTCGGGGTGATTTCGAAGAGGATCTGATCCTTGAACTTCTGCAGTTGCGGGTTCTCGTCGACCTTGTTCTGCAGTTCTTGCAGGAGCAGTTCGAGACGCTCCTTCTCGACCTGCTCGGCCATGCCTTCAACCTGATCGGTGTCGACCGTGACCTTGTCCGGTTGCGGTTGCGACTTCACTTCCGGGTTGAGAGTGTTTTCCGGCGCCAGGGTCGGCGTGCCACCCAAGTCGATGATGTACGGCGTGCCGCTTTCGGAGAAGCCGACCGGGTCCTTGAAATAACCGGCGATGGCGATCTTCTGTTCCGGCGTAGCGGTGGACAGCAGCCACAGCACGAGGAAGAACGCCATCATCGCCGTGGCAAAGTCGGCGAAGGCGATTTTCCACGCCCCGCCGTGGTGCCCGGCGGCAATGCGCTTGACGCGCTTGACGATGATCGGCTGATTATTTTCCATGACTTAGCGACCGCGAACCGCTTGTTCCAGCTCGGCGAAGCTTGGACGGTGCGCCGGGTACAGAACCTTGCGCCCGAACTCGACCGCCAGGGACGGCGGCATGCCGGACGCCGAAGCCACCAGCGAGGCCTTGATGGCTTCGTAGACGTTGAGCTCTTCCTTGGCATCGTGGGCCAGGGAATGCGCCAGCGGACCGAAGAAACCGTATGCCGCGAGAATACCGAAGAAGGTACCGACCAGTGCCGCACCCACGTGCAGACCGATCGACGCCTGGTCGCCCTCGCCCAGCGAGGCCATGGTCACCACGATACCGAGTACCGCCGCAACGATACCGAAACCGGGCATGCCGTCGGCGATGCCGTTGACTGCGTGCGATGGGTGCTCGAGGTCTTCCTTGAGGCTGTACAGTTCCATGTCGAACAGGCCTTCCAGTTCGTGCGGAGCCATGTTGCCGGAGGACATGATGCGCAGGTAATCGCAGACGAACGCGGTCATGCGTTCATCCTTGAGCACCGCCGGGTACTTGGCGAAGATCGGGCTCGCGGCGGCATCTTCGATGTCGCCTTCGATCGCCATCATGCCTTCACGGCGGCTCTTGTTGAGGATTTCGTAGATCAGCCCAAGCACTTCCAGGTAGAAGGTGTGGGTGAAGCGCGAACCGAACATGCTCAGGGATTTCTTGAGCACGTGCATCGTCATGTAACCGGGGTTGGCCTGGAGAAATGCGCCGAGGGCCGCACCGCCGATGATCATCACCTCGAAGGGCTGGATCAGAGCGGCAATCTTGCCGTGGGAGAGCACGTATCCGCCGAGCACGCTCGCGAATACGACGATGATGCCGATAATTTTAGCCATAGGTAGAAGGTACTTGTTTAAGTCGGGTTCAAGGTCATATTCGGAAGTTAAAAAATCTCTTCTTCTACTTATCGGCAAAACTGCGCCAGACTATAGCCAGTTCAGGCGAAAAGCCAATTTAGCCCATGCCGGGCGCGTCTACAGTCAGTGAAGATCTCGTCCAGACATGGCTAATGAAACGAACATTCCATCGGTAATACCGACCACGCTCCAGGCTTGGGTCAAGCTGCTCGACAGCGTCCGCCTGCCCGTACCACAAGAGGCTCACGACAAAGTCTGCCGGGCGATCCGCGACAATCGCAGCTCGCTGCGCGACATCGCCGATCTGATGCAGGACAGCCCGGCGCTGGCCTTGAGCGTCATCCGTGAGGCGAATCGTCACACCCACGGCACCATGGCCGCGCCGGCGGAAAATCTTGAGGTGGCAATCAATCGCCTGGGCCTTGCCCGCACCGAAGAATTGCTCGCGCGCCTGCCCGCCGAACCGCACCGGCAAATCCCCAAGGGTTTGCGCCAATTGCAACTGATCAGCCAACACGCGACACAACAGGCCAACGGTTTTTTTGCCAGTCGCCTCGCGCGGCTGTGGCAGGACATTCATTGGGGCAGCTTGCTGTTTTTGTCGCCGCTGTGGCCCTTGGCACTGACGTATCCGCAGTTGCTCGAGGAGTGGGAACTGCGCGTGATCCACAAGGGCGAGTCGGCACGTGTGGTCGAAAAGCAATTGTTCGGCGTGCGCCTGTTGAAGATCGCCGAGGCACTGGTCCACGCCTGGCATCTGCCGATCTGGGTCGAGCAAGGCTACAAATTGCTGCTCAGCGAACAACGCGAACTGGTCAAAGTGCTGCGCATCGCCCGTGACAGCGAGCACCCGCTGCGCCAGCAGAATCGCCTCGACGATGATCCGACGCTACGCCGCTGGCTCAACCAGCCGGCCAATACCGTGCTGCTGGCCAACGGCCTGGCGCTGTCGGCGCAACAGGCCTGGGACAGTCTGCACAGCAAGCGCTGGCAGTACCTGACCAGCCTCTATCTGCAGATTTCCATGGACGAAGTGCAGCAACAGTTGCACCAGCAAGCGGCGAACAGCGCGCGTCAGCATGCGATGCCCGATTTGTGGCACCCGGCGGTTTCGCTGATCTGGCCGTGGGGCACTCGTCGCTTGCCGGCCGGCATGCTCCCGGCAGCAGCGCCGAATGCGGATGACTTGGGCCAGTGGCGTCGGCAATGCGCCGAACTGCTCGCCGAACCCAGCCGCTTCACCAATGCCATGAGCCTGACCGTCGCCGCCCGCGAGGCACTGGTGGCCAGCGGCATGCGCCGGGTGATGATTCTGATGGCCGACCGCACGCACTCGACCCTGCGCGTACACCAGACCGCCGGTTTGCCGAAGGATGCGGCGGCGCTGAGTTTTGTCGTCAGCCAGAGCAAAGTCCTGCAACGCCTGCTCGCTCAGCAGGCACAGGTGCGGATCACGCCGGAGAACAACGCACAATTCTCGGCCTTGTTACCGGCGAGCCTGCGCACGCTGTTTCGTGGCGAACATCTGTTTCTGCGTTCATTGGTCAACAATGGTCGGGTGATCATGATCGTCGTTGCCGATCAGGGCGGCGGCCCCTTCGCCGACATCACTGTGCAAGCCTTCGGCAAAACCGCGCAGTGCATCGAAAAAGCCCTGCACAGCTTTAGCAGCCGTGGCCAATGAGCCTGCGCTACAATCCTCCCCTTTGTGCTCTGGAGACCTCACATGTCTGACTTCTCTGGCTTGCCGCTTGTCATCGAGCCGAGCGACCTGCTGCCGCGTCTGGAGTCCCCGGAACTGATCCTGGTGGACCTGACCAGCCCTGCCCGGTATGCCGAAGGTCACTTGCCCGGCGCACGTTTTGTCGACCCGAAACGCACCCAGCTCGGCCAGCCACCGGCCCCCGGGCTGATGCCGGCGAAGGCCGATCTGGAAGCGTTGTTTGGTGAGCTCGGTCATCGCAAAGACGCGGTCTACGTGGTGTATGACGATGAGGGCGGCGGCTGGGCCGGGCGTTTCATCTGGCTGCTCGATGTCATTGGCCACGACAAGTACCACTATATAGACGGTGGTCTTCCGGCCTGGCTGGCGGACGGCATGCCCATGTCGATTCAGGTGCCGGCCGCCGTCGGTGGCCCAGTGTCGCTGACCCTGCACGACGAACCGACCGCCACCCGCGAATACCTGCAAAGCCGTCTCGGCGCGGCCGATCTGGCGATCTGGGACGCGCGTGGGCCGCTGGAATATTCCGGCGAGAAAGTCCTCGCCGCCAAGGGTGGCCACATCCCCGGTGCGGTCAATTTCGAATGGACTGCCGGCATGGACCAGACGCGTCAGTTGCGTATCCGCAGCGACATGCCGCAGATCCTCGAAAACCTCGGGATCACCAAGGACAAGGAAATCATTACCCACTGCCAGACCCATCACCGGTCGGGCTTCACTTATCTGGTGGCCAAAGCCCTCGGTTATCCGCGGGTCAAGGGCTACGCCGGTTCCTGGGGCGAATGGGGCAACCACCCTGACACGCCAGTCGAGATTTAAGGTTTTTAAGGACAACTAATGAAAGAGCGTCTGTTTATCCTCAGCCAGTACCTGCTGCCGCATCACCTGCTGTCGCGCCTGGCCGGCTGCATCGCCGAATGCCGCGTGCGCTGGTTCAAGAATGCCTTCACGCAATGGTTTGCCAAGCGTTATCAAGTGGACATGTCGCAAGCACTGGTCGAAGACCTGACCGCTTACGAGCACTTCAACGCCTTCTTCACGCGTGCTCTGAAAGACGGCGCGCGTCCACTGGACGAGACGCCGGGCGCGATCCTCAGCCCGGCCGACGGTGCGGTCAGCCAGCTCGGCCCGATCGAGCACGGTCGTGTGTTCCAGGCCAAGGGCCACAGCTTCAGCGTGCTGGAGTTGCTCGGCGGGGATGCGGCCAACGCAGCGCCGTTCATGGGCGGCGACTTCGCTACCATTTACCTGTCGCCTAAGGACTACCACCGCGTGCACATGCCGCTGGCCGGCACCCTGCGCGAAATGGTCTACATCCCGGGCCGCATTTTCTCGGTGAACCAGACCACTGCCGAAAACGTCCCGGAGCTGTTCGCCCGCAACGAGCGCGTGGCGTGCATTTTCGACACCGAACGCGGGCCGATGGCCGTGGTGCTGGTCGGTGCGATGATTGTCGCTTCGATCGAAACCGTGTGGGCCGGTCTGGTCACGCCACCGAAGCGCGAGCTGAAAACCTTCCGCTACGACGAAGCCGCACGCGCACCGATTCATCTGGAAAAAGGCGCGGAACTTGGGCGCTTCAAGCTCGGTTCGACGGCGATCGTGCTGTTTGGCCCGGATCAGGTGAAGTGGGCGGAAGAGCTGGTGGCCGGTTCACCCGTGCAGATGGGCCAAGGTCTGGCACTGCCAAAAGCGTGACTCTGTTCGCGGAAGCAGCCGAGGCTGCTTCCGCAAACTGCGGCATTTGCTGCTATGGTTTTGCTCATGAGCCAGACCAACTTTTCTCCCAAGCTGCGCGCTCCGACTCCCACGCAAACACGCCTGTCGTTCTGCGACGCCAGCCCGCGCGACCTCAAGCGCTGGATCGCCAGCCTGCCCAAAGCCAACATCGGCGAAACCGCCCGCCTGCTGTATCAAGGCCTCGGCGAACTGAACCTGTTGCTCACTCCCAGCGACAATCGCCTGCAATTGCTTGAGCTGCTGCGGCCCGAGGTGTATTTCGTCTGCCAGCATCTGGAACGGCATTTTCTGCATCAGGCGATCATGCTCGATGAGCGCTCGCGCAAAGTCAGCAACCTGTGTCAGGCGCTGCAAGGTCAGTTGGCCATCGGCTATAAACAGATCGTTCTGCGCATCCTGCCCAAATACAGCAAGGATCGCGCGACGTTGGTCGGCACCGCCTTGCAACGCGCCGCGCATGCCCTCAAGGCGCAACTGGTGCGCGCCACGCAGCTGTACAGTTCACCGCCGGAACACGTGTGGTTCGAATTGCATCAGCTGTATCGCAGCGCTGCGCAATTACAGCTGCAACAACGGCGGCTGCGCGATGATCTGGCGTTTTTGACCAGCGAACTGAGCGTCGAACAGACCTACATCGCCGCGCTGCTATTGGGCAGTGCCCGTTGCAATCAATTACGCCAGAGTCAGATTGCTCGGCTGGCCGAGGTGATCGAGCCGTGGAGCGCCCTGCTCAAACTGCATCCCGGCCGCGCCGACGACGGTTTGTTCGCCATCAGCCCGGAACTGGATGTTGGTCCACGCTACCGCAAGATGTTTCGCAGCGAACAACAGAGCGGGCTGCTGGGCTTCGACCCGCAGCCCTTGGTCAAGCAGCTCGAAACGCACCTGCTGCAGCAGCCGACTTCACCCCCCCTGCCTGTTTCCGCCGGTCTCAGCATCGATACCCTGCAACATCTGCACGCGACCTGGGGCCAGGCTGCCGAACGCAGTTTTCAGCGCAGCGCCGGCCAGGGCACATTGACCGTGTGCGTCGGCATGAGCGCCCTGCACTTCTACCTCGGCGGCGAGCGCACCTTCAGCGAGTTGCTCAAACATCCCGGTGCCCGCGCGGCAAATTTCAGCAGCGTCGTGGCCAACGGCGAAAAGGACAGCTGGAGTCAGGCGTTCGACGCTGCCCCGCAAAGTAACGATGAGCTGTTGCCGTACGAGGAAATCCAGTACGACCAGCTGAGCGAGGATGAAGGCCCCGGCAACGCGCCGAATTATCCGACTTACGCCTTGCCGGTGATCAACCACAGCCCCGGCGGCTATTGCCTGGCCTGGCCGAGCGAGGTGCCGGCGGAATTGCAGGCCGGGGAAATGCTCGGCATTCAGGACAGCGAGAGCAACGGCTGGAGCATTGCGGTGATTCGCTGGATCCGCCAGGTGCGCGGCAGCGGCACACAGATGGGCATTGAACTGGTTGCGCCACACGCGCAGCCGTGCGGGCTGCAACTGGTTCGTTCCAAGGACGATCACAGCCATTATCTGCGCGGTTTGCTGTTGCCGGAGATCAGCGCGATCGATGTGCCGGCCACCGTGCTTGCACCGCGCCTGCCGTTTCAGGAAGGCAACAAGGTATTGATCAACACCCAGGGCGAAGAACACCGCGCCGGGCTGGATCGGCGGGTGGCGAGTACGCACAGCTTCAACCAGTTCGCCTATCGCTCGCTGGATCCTGCGCAGAATGGCGGGGGTGAGGAGGATTTTGATTCGTTGTGGAATTCGCTTTAGAGCAAAAGATCGCAGCCTTCGGCAGCTCCTACAGGGAAATGCATTCCAAATGTAGGAGCTGCCGAAGGCTGCGATCTTTGTGCTTTGTCAGTTACAACTGCCCGTCACGATCCCGGAAACCCAGCAGATACAACACACCATCCAGCCCCAGCGTTGAAATCGCCTGCTTCGCCGACTGCTTGACCAACGGTTTGGCGCGGAACGCCACGCCCAGCCCGGCAATCGCCAGCATCGGCAAGTCGTTGGCGCCGTCGCCGACAGCAATGGTCTGCTCCAGACGCAGCCCTTCCTTGTGCGCCAGCTCCTTGAGCAGATCAGCCTTGCGCTGCGCATCGACAATCGGCTCGATCGCCACGCCGGTGCACTTGCCGTCGACCACTTCCAGCTCGTTGGCGAACACGTAGTCGATGCCAAGCCTGGCTTGCAGTTGCTTGGCGAAATAAGTGAAGCCGCCGGACAGGATGGCGGTTTTGTAGCCAAGGCGCTTGAGTTCGGCGAACAGGGTTTCAGCGCCTTCGGTCAGGCGCAGCGAGGCGCCGATCGAGTCGAGCACGCTGACGTCGAGGCCCTTGAGCAGCGCCAGACGCTCCTTGAAGCTGGCGCGGAAATCCAGTTCACCGGCCATGGCGCGCTCGGTGATTTCCGAAACCCGGTCACCCACGCCGGCCGCTTTGGCCAGCTCATCGATGACTTCCGCTTCGATCAGCGTCGAGTCCATGTCGAACACCGCCAGACGCCGGTTGCGACGGAACAGCGAGTCTTCCTGGAAGGCGATGTCGACGTTCAATTCCTGGGCAACGCTGAGGAATTCGGCGCGCAAAGCCTGCGGATCGGCGGCTTCGCCGCGCACGGAAAACTCGATGCAACCCTTGCCCTTGTCGGCCGGCGTGTCCAGCGGCATGCGCCCCGACAGACGGTCGATATGGTCGATGTTCAAGCCATATTTGGCGGTGATCGCGCTGACCGCCTGCAACTGGCCGGCTGTGACTTTGCGCGTCAGCAGGGTAACGATATGGCGTTTCTTGCCCTGATTGCCCACCCACTGCTGGTAATCCTCTTCGGACACCGGGGTGAAACGCACTTGCTGATCCAGTTCGTAGCCCTTGAACAGGATGTCCTTGAGCACTGACTTGCCCTGTTCGGAATCGGGAATTTCAACCAGGATGCCGAACGACAGGGTGTCGTGGATCACCGCCTGACCGATGTCGAGAATGTTCACACCACCTTGTGCCAGAACACCGGTGATGGCCGCTGTCAGACCGGGACGGTCGACTCCCGTGATGTTAATCAGGACGATTTCGCGCAACGCGCACCCCCGCAACTGGAAAAAAACCGCATTCTACCCACTTTCAGTGACCATCGGGCACCGCGAGCGCTTTGCCGGTCTGGGGCCTGTCGCTATACTGCGCGTCAACTTCACGGACAAAGAGCCGAGCTCAAGTGAACCGGCCCACGCCAGTCAAAACCGATAACTTCTTCCTGCTGATCTTCCGTGCACTGCGCCATCGCCGTGTACCGATTGCATTGCGCATTGCCAGCCACAACGTGATCCTGGTCGCTCTGGCCCTGGTGATCTATGCCGGGGTGATGGGGCTGCAATTCAAGCAGGCCATGCACGAGCAGGCCGATGCGCTGGGCGAAAGCCTGACCACGCAGACCGCCACCTCCGCCACCGAGCTGCTGGTGTCCAACGACATCCTCAGCCTCAACGTGCTGCTCAACAACCTGACCAAGAACAAACTGGTCGCCCACGCGGCAATCTACAGTGTGGACAACCGCATCCTCGCCGAGTCCGGTCAGCGTCCCAAGCACAGCCTGCTGGGCGAAGCCGAGGGCATGTACGAGAGCAAGATCACTTTCCAGGACGTGACTGCCGGGCAACTGCGCATCAGCCTGGACATGGATCAGTTCCAGCAGCCGATGACCATCAGCCTGCAAAGCATGGGCATTCTGAGCGCAATTCTGCTGGCGCTGTCATTGGCTCTGAGTCTGCGCATGGGCCGCTATCTGTCGACGCCGTTGCTGCAATTGCGCGTGTGGCTGCGCCGGATCGACGCGCACACCCCGGGCATCGATCGCCAGGATGAAATCGGCGATCTGGCGCGCCAGCTGCATGCCAGCTACGCCCCGGAACCGGAGCCTGAGCCCGAACCCGAGCCGGAATTCGCCGAGGAAGAAGACGAGCCTGAATTCGAGGTGCGTAACCTGCGCGATCCGAGCTTCGACGAAAGCCGCCCGCTGGCCGCGAAGAAACCGGCACCGCGTCACCTGGTCAGCACCGTCGAAGACGATGATGACGATGACGCTTTCGCCGACCTGCGCGACGAATCGCTGAACGGCGCCGCCCAACCGCTGACGCGCAAACCGAGCCCTGACGTGCCACAGCACACCGCCGTACTGGCCGTGCAACTGGGTTCGCAGGAACAATTGCGTCGTTTGCCTCGCGCACGTCTGGAAGAATTGCAGGAACGCTATCGCGACTGCCTCGAGCAGGCCGCGTCGCTGTATCAGGGCGAAATCGAAACCCTCAACGATGGCAGCACGCTGTTGCTGTTCCATACCGAAGATTGCGGCGACGACTACCTGACCAATGCCATCTGCTGCGGCGAATTGCTGCGTGCTCTGGGTCATCAGTTGCAGATCGAGGTCGCAGACAGCGGCATCACCCTGCAATTGCAGCTGGGCCTGACCTTGGGCGACGAGTTGTTCGGTCTGAGCCAGATTGATCTGCTGCTGACCGATTCGGCCCAGGATGCACTGGCCTTGTCGCAACACAGCCGCAATCTGCTGCTGGTCGAGCGCAAGATCAGCGATGACACGCTGATCCGCCAGCGTGCGCGGATCCGGCCGATCGCCAGCCCTGAAGGCGCTTGCTGTGTGGAGCGGTTGATGGAGCCGTATCCGTCGATGCTCGAACGGCAACTGGCGCGGATGCATGAGCGCCGGGCGTAAGGCTTAGGCCCGATACGCAAAAGCCCGCAGACGAGTGATTGTCTGCGGGCTTTTTGTTGCCTGCGCTGGCCCCTTCGCGAGCAGGCTCGCTCCCACCAGGTCTGCTCGCCGCCGATCAAATGTGGGAGCGAGCCTGCTCGCGAAGTGGCCAGCGTTGAAGACGAATAATCTCTGCCCCCCAGATACAACAAAGCCCGCACAAGGCGGGCTCTGTTCTGACTCGTTCCAGCCTCAGAAGCGAAACACTTCCATATCGGTACGAATCGGCGAGGCCATTGGAATCTTCGGCTGTTTCTCGGCATCCGCCGCTGGCGCTGCGGGTTTCGGCGCGGCTTTACGCGGTGCCTCGGCCACGGGCGGCTGGTTGGCCAGTGGCTTGAGCGCCACCGACAACTGCTCGGCCAGACGCTGCAACAGAACCCCTTGTGCCTGCACCTGGGACGCGGTGCTGCCGGCGTGCGTTTCCTGCAGGTGAATGATGCGGTTATCGCGCACCTTGCCGCGACGATCGATCAAACGCCATTGCGCATCGAGAATCGCCGGTTGTTTCGCCCCGGAATCCAGACGGGTGATGGTCAGCAGAACCTGCACATCCGGCGTGAATCCGGCAGTAGCAGGCGCCAGCACCACACGCTGACTGTCCAGGTGACCGGCGACCTGACGCATCAGCAGTTGATCGATATCCGACGAAAGGCTGCCAGCCCAACGACCGTCGGTCGCCGCTTGCAGGCTGCCGTCGGGTTGACGTTGCAGCAGGGTTTCGCGTTGCAGGTAATCGGCAACAACTACCGGCCCCAGCAAAACCGCCATGCCTGCGCTTTGCGCAGGCTGAACCGGACTTCCGCTGTCCAGTTGGTACAGCGACACCGGCTGGTGAACGCTGCAACCCGCCAGGCCAAGAACGCCGGCGAGCAACAAAATAAGGGGGCGTAGAGCAGTCATCATCCCGTCCAGGTGGCCGCCACAAGGCTGACCACAGTGAAAATACTCAATAAATATGAAGAACGCTCGGCCACGCCGGCGCTTGAAAGGCCATATCATCCGTGAATATGCGTTCCGACTCCAGCGCCAAAGCGTCGATCTACGCGTTTAATCGCAGATCGAACGCTCTAGGAAGGCGTTCTCGCCTAATTGAGGTTTTCGACGAGCAGCGCATCCACTCTCTGGAAGCCCCGCGGAAGTTTGTTTCCGCGCCGTCCACGCTCACCTTTGTAGTGCTCGAGGTCGTCGGCTTTCAGCGACAGGGTCCGTTTGCCAGCCTGCAATACCAGGGTGGCGCCTTCCGGCAGGACGGCGATGTCCGTGACATATTCTTCGCGACTGGCCACGCGTTCACCGGATATACCGATGATCTTGTTGCCTTTGCCCTTACCTAATTGTGGCAGATCGCTGATTTTGAAGATCAGCAGGCGACCTTCGGTCGTGACCGAGGCCAGCCAGTTCTGCTCACGATCGGCCACAGGGCGCGGCGCGATGACCTTGGCGTTGTTCGGCAGGCTCAACAGGGCCTTGCCGGCCTTGTTCTTCGCTTGCAGGTCTTCGCCTTTGACCACGAAGCCGTAACCGGCATCGGACGCAATCACGTACAGCGCATCGTCTTCGGGCATCAGCACGCATTCGAACGAAGCGCCCGGTGGCGGCGTCAGACGGCCGGTCAAGGGTTCGCCCTGGCCACGGGCCGACGGCAAGGTATGCGCGGCAACCGAGTAGCTGCGACCGGTGGAATCGATGAACACGGCAAACTGGTTGGAGCGCCCCGCCGCCGAGGTCTTGAAGCCATCGCCGGCCTTGTACGACAGACCGGTAGCGTCGATGTCGTGGCCCTTGGCCGAACGCACCCAGCCTTTTTCCGACAGCACGACGGTGACTTTCTCGTTCGGCAGCAGATCGTGTTCGCTCAGCGCCTTGGCTTCGGCGCGCTCGACGATTGGCGAGCGACGGTCGTCGCCGTAGGTTTCGGCGTCTTTGAGCAGCTCGGTGCGCACCAGTTTCTTCAGCTTCGCTTCGCTGCCCAGCAGGGCTTGCAGCTTGGCTTGCTCCTTGAGCAGTTCGTCCTGCTCGTCGCGCAGCTTCATTTCTTCCAGTCGCGCCAACTGACGCAGACGGGTGTCGAGAATGTAGTCGGCCTGGATCTCGCTGAGGGCGAAACGCTCGATGAGCTTGGCTTTCGGGTGTTCCTCGGTGCGGATGATGTGGATCACTTCATCCAGGTTGAGGTAGGCGATCAGCAAACCGTCCAACAGGTGCAGGCGACGCTCGACCTTGTCGAGGCGGAATTGCAGGCGGCGACGCACGGTCAGCACGCGGAATTCCAGCCATTCGACCAGCAGCGCACGGAGGTTTTTCAGCTGCGGCTTGCCGTCCAGACCGATGATGTTGACGTTGACCCGGTAGGTCGACTCCAGCTCGGTGCTGGCGAACAGGTGCTGCATCAGCGCTTCGTGATCGACGCGGCTGTTGACCGGGATGATCACGATGCGGCACGGGTTTTCATGGTCGGATTCGTCACGTAGATCGGCGATCTGCGGCGCTTTCGACGGTTTGGCCTGCATCAGCGCGGCGATCTGCTCCAGCACCTTGGCGCCGGAGACCTGATGCGGCAGCGCGGTGACGATGATGTCGCCGTCCTCGACGTGGTACACGGCGCGCATACGCACCGAGCCCTTGCCAGTTTCGTACATCTTCAGCAGGTCGGCGCGCGGCGTGATGATTTCCGCTTCGGTCGGATAATCCGGACCCTGAATGTGTTCGCAGAGCTGTTCGACCGTGACTTTCGGCTCATCCAGCAAGCGCACGCAGGCGGTGGCGACTTCACGCAGGTTGTGCGGCGGCACATCGGTGGCCATGCCCACGGCGATACCGGTGGTGCCGTTGAGCAGAATGTTCGGCAGGCGCGCCGGCAACACCAGCGGCTCCTGCAGGGTGCCGTCGAAGTTCGGCCCCCAGTCCGCGGTGCCCTGGCCCAGTTCGCTGAGCAGCACTTCGGAATAGCGCGACAGCCGCGCTTCGGTGTAACGCATGGCCGCGAAGGACTTCGGATCGTCCGGCGCACCCCAGTTGCCCTGGCCGTCGACCAGCGTGTAGCGATAGCTGAACGGCTGCGCCATCAGCACCATCGCTTCGTAGCACGCCGAATCGCCGTGGGGGTGGAACTTGCCGAGCACGTCACCGACGGTACGCGCCGATTTCTTGTGCTTGGAATCGGCGTCCAGCCCCAGTTCGCTCATGGCGTAGACGATACGCCGCTGTACCGGCTTCAGGCCGTCGCCGATATGCGGCAAGGCGCGGTCCATGATCACGTACATGGAGTAGTTGAGGTAGGCATTTTCGGTGAAGTCAGCCAGCGAGCGGCGTTCTACACCATCCAGGCTGAGATCAAGGGAGTCGCTCATGCGGGCCTCATCGGTTCGTTGTCTGGCGCAGCAGCATGGTGCCACCGCGCTGGGTAAATTCAAGTTTGTTCAGGGCGCTCATGCCGAGCAGCACCTGGTCGCCATGCAGCCCCGGCGCCACCAGTGCACGGACATCCCGCAGCACGATGTCGCCCAGTTGCAGGCGGGCAATCTTCGTTCGATAGCCCTGGCTCAGGCCATTGGCCGTGCTCAGGGTCACGCCGAAACCTTCTTGCAGCTTCAAACGCTTGGCCAGATCCGCCGGGATCGCCACATCGGTCGCGCCGGTGTCGAGCATGAACTCCACCGGCTCGCCGTTGATCTGGCCGCTGGCGACAAAATGCCCTTGGGCATTGCTCGCCAGTTTCACTTCGATAAAACCTTCGCCCTGCTCCGACGTAACCACGATGTTCGGATTCTGCTGGCGCTGCTCCCACTGACCGAAAAACCGCGTCGCGAGAAACAGCGCCGCGCACCAGGCGAGGATCATCAACACCCGACCGGCACGCTTGTCCGGTGGCTGCTGACTCATGGCCTGGCGCTCCAGCCACCGTCCGGCGCGGCGAAGCGCCAGACCACCGGGCGGACTTCGCCATCAGCACGCGGGCCAAAATTGTTGTCGACGCCGATCCACGCACCCTCGACGTCGATGATCAGCGCTTCCTCCAGTCCGTAGTTCTGCGAGTAACGGCGATTTTCCTGCAACAGTTCGCCAGCATACGACCAGCATTGCTCGACCTTGGCCGTCTGTGCATCGCGACGGCAGATCTCGAAAGCGTTGCGCTCAAGGGTAAACAGCTTGCCGTTGAACAAGGAAATGTCGGAAAAGTCGCGATGAACCGCTTTCGCCTTGGGAAACTGTGGCGGCTGCATCTCCTTGCCGCCCTCACTGAGCAGCACGCAGCGACCGTCACAATCCCACACCGTCTGCTGGCGCTTGATCAGCAGCAGGCCGCGCTTTTGCCGTTCGGCGGCCAGCCATATCTGATCACCGGCCGGGTTGATCGCCAGGCCTTCGAAGATCGAATTGAACTTGAGCAGCAGGCCGCTCGCCCGCGCTTCGCGAACCAGCAGCGGCGAGATTTTCAGCCAGTTCGCCGGGCCACTGACCGGCACCTGCAACACCGCCGCATGGGCTTCGCTGACGATGTAGCGATTGCCCACGCTGTCGCAACTGATGCCTTCGAAATCCAGTTCGCCCCCGCGAATGAACGACGCCGCCCAGGTACGCGAGCTCAAGCCCCACGGCAAGCCGCTCTCCGGCACAGGCGGCACGTCGATGTGCACGGTTTGCGCCTGCCAGACCGGATCGCGGGTATCGAGCCGATAGATCTGCTCGTCATCGCGATCGGAAACCGTCCACAGCTCATTGCCGCACATGGCCAGACCCGACAGGTTACCGCCGCGCATGCCTTCGACCGGGTGTTCGGAAAGCAGCCGCAATTGTTGCAGCGGCTCGGCCGACACGCTCAGCGCACTCAGCAGCAACGCACCCGCCAAGGCCCAGCCAAACTGCATCAGGCCAGCACCTCGGCGAGGTTGCCTTTGGATTCGAGCCAGGTCTTGCGGTCACCGGCGCGTTTCTTCGCCAGCAGCATATCCATCATTTCCGAGGTTTCGGCGAAGTCTTCGCCCAGCGTCAACTGCACCAGACGCCGGGTGTTCGGGTCCATGGTGGTTTCACGCAACTGCGGCGGGTTCATTTCACCCAGACCTTTGAATCGGGTGACCTGCGGCTTGCCGCGTTTCTTTTCGGCCACCAGGCGATCGAGAATGCCGTCGCGCTCGGCTTCGTCGAGGGCGTAGTAGATCTCTTTGCCGAGGTCGATGCGGTACAGCGGCGGCATCGCCACGTAGACGTGACCGGCATCCACCAACGGGCGGAAATGCTGGACGAACAGCGCACACAGCAAAGTCGCAATGTGCAGACCGTCGGAGTCGGCGTCGGCGAGGATGCAGATCTTGCCGTAGCGCAGCTGGCTCATGTCCGCCGCGCCCGGATCGACGCCGATGGCCACGGCGATGTTATGCACTTCCTGGCTGGCGAGCACTTCGCTGCCGTCGACTTCCCAGGTGTTGAGGATCTTGCCGCGCAACGGCAGGATCGCCTGGAACTCCTTGTCCCGCGCCTGTTTGGCCGAACCGCCGGCGGAGTCACCCTCGACCAGGAACAGCTCGGAACGCATCGGGTCCTGCCCGGCGCAGTCAGCCAGTTTGCCCGGCAGCGCCGGACCTTGGGTGACGCGTTTGCGCTCGACTTTCTTGCTCGCCTTGAGACGGCGACCGGCGTTGTTGATCGCCAATTCGGCCAGGGCCAGACCGGTTTCCGGGTTGGCGTTGAGCCACAGGCTGAAAGCGTCTTTCACCACACCGGAGACGAACGCCGCTGCCTCACGGGAAGACAGACGCTCTTTGGTCTGGCCGGAGAATTGCGGCTCCTGCATTTTCATCGACAAGACAAAAGCGATGCGCTCCCAGACGTCTTCCGGCGCGAGTTTCACGCCGCGTGGCAGCAGGCTGCGGAACTCGCAGAACTCGCGCATCGCGTCGAGCAGACCCTGACGCAGGCCGTTGACGTGCGTACCGCCCTGGGCGGTCGGGATCAGGTTGACGTAGCTTTCCTGCACCGCGTCGCCACCTTCCGGCAGCCACAACAGTGCCCAGTCGACCGCTTCCTTATTACCGGCGAAAGCGCCGCAGAACGGCTCGTTCGGCAGACGTTCGAATTCGCTGACCGCATCGACCAGGTAGGAGCGCAGGCCATCTTCGTAATGCCACTCGACTTTCTCGCCGGTGCCTTTGTCTTCGAAGCTGACCAGCAAGCCCGGGCACAACACAGCCTTGGCCTTGAGCACATGCTTGAGGCGGCTGATGGAGAATTTCGGTGAGTCGAAGTATTTCGGGTCCGGCGCGAAGTACACGCTGGTGCCGGTGTTGCGCTTGCCGACGGTGCCGACGATTTCCAGCTCGGAGGCCTTGAAGCCGTCCTTGAAGGTCATCTGGTATTCGTTGCCGTCACGTTTGACCCGTACGCGCACTTCGGTCGACAGCGCGTTGACCACGGAAATACCCACACCGTGCAAGCCGCCGGAGAACTGGTAGTTCTTGTTGGAGAACTTGCCGCCCGCATGCAGCTTGGTGAGGATCAGCTCGACGCCGGACACACCCTCTTCCGGGTGAATGTCGACCGGCATGCCACGGCCGTCGTCGCTGACTTCCAGCGAATGGTCGGCGTGCAGGATGACCTGCACCGATTTGGCGTGGCCGGCCAGGGCTTCGTCGACGCTGTTGTCGATGACTTCCTGGGCGAGGTGGTTCGGCCGACTGGTGTCGGTGTACATGCCGGGGCGTTTGCGCACCGGGTCGAGGCCCGAGAGGACTTCGATGGCGTCGGCGTTATAAGAACTAGCGCTGGGAGTGGCCATAAGGTCTCGTCGTCAGTCATTCATGAAAGAGGGGCAAGACTTCACAGCGTGGTGAAATCGATTGCCTGATACATATCGGCAGCCATGCCGGCAAAACTCAGCAACGCCGGCAATTGCCCGGCAAAGCCCTGGAAACTGTGGTCGCCGCCGGCCTGGATGCGCAAGGCACAGGCGCGGTAATACTGTTGGGCGAGGCGATAATCCAGCGTTTCGTCGCCGGTTTGCAACCAGACCTGATAACGCTGCGGATCCTGCGGTGGTGGCACTTCCAGTTCGGCCAGCGCCGTGACGTGGTCGTGGGTCAGTTCCCAGGTTTCATCGGTGTAGAGGTTCTGCTGCGTGCCCAGATAACCATCGAACATCCGGTGCGGGCTGACCGCCGGGTTGACCAGCAGGGCTTTCAGGCCATGGCGCTCGGCCAGGTGAGTCGCATAGTAGCCGCCGAGCGAACTTCCCACCAGCAACGGCCGGCCCAGCTCGGCGATTGCCTGCTCGAGCTGACCGATGGCTTCACGCGGATGGTGATGCAGCGCCGGCACGCGCAATTGCCCGCTCAAACCCAGCTGCTCCATGACCGCGACCAGCTGACAGGCCTTCTTCGAGGCCGGCGCGCTGTTGAAACCGTGGATATAGAGGATCGAACCGGACATTTGAGCTCCCTGGCTGTCGGCGAAAGATAGCGGAGTTTACAGGGAGAAGGACCGGGATTGGGGGTGGGTTCAATAAATTGGTGTGACAGCACAAGCTGCCCTCACCCTAACCCTCTCCCGGAGGGAGAGGGAACCGACTGGGGGATATTCGAGAGCTACACCGACCTGAGCGTTTTGCTGCGAATCCATAATCGATATCGCTGTTTCAGGTCGATGCACAGCCAAAGACACCGCGGTCGGCCCCCTCTCCCTCTGGGAGAGGGCTGGGGTGAGG
Organism: Pseudomonas sp. FP1762; assembly: GCF_030687105.1. Taxonomy (NCBI): domain Bacteria; kingdom Pseudomonadati; phylum Pseudomonadota; class Gammaproteobacteria; order Pseudomonadales; family Pseudomonadaceae; genus Pseudomonas; species Pseudomonas sp. FP1762. The sequence continues at coordinate 554,087 of NZ_CP117458.1, read as the reverse complement.
GTCTTTGATTGTCAGTTCAGTAACCGTTGGAGCCGTAATCGACTGTGAACTCGAAGTCGGTGACTCTTTCGACGCCCGTTTCCAATTTCCCGTCCGGCAACAACCGCAGCCAGCGATACCCCGGCGCCTGCTCACCGACCTTGAAATCCGCACTCCCCGGCTCGAACTGGATACACGTCGAAGGCGAGGCCATCAAACGCACGCCATTGCGTTCTCGATCGATTTCCTGATGCACATGCCCCCATAACACCGCGCGAACCTGCGGGAAGCGATCCAGCACTTCAAAGAACGCTTCCGGGTTGCGCAAGCCGATCGGCTCCATCCACGCGCAGCCGATCGACACCGGATGATGATGCAGGCACACCAGATGATGGCGCTCAGGCGCCTCGCTCAGCGCGCGGGCGAGCAGTTGCAATTGATCATCCTGCAGATAGCCCGGCACCGAACCCGGCACCGCCGAATCCAGCATCGTCACCCGCCAATTGCCAATATCGACCACCGGCTCCAGCAGCGTGCTTTGCACCGCCGCCTCGGCCATGACCATCGGCTCGTCGTGATTGCCGGGAATCCAGCGCGCGGGTGCACTGATCTGCGCGCTCAGTTGGCGGAATGCCTGATACGACTGCAGCGTGCCGTCCTGGGAAATATCGCCGGTCGCCAGCACCAGGTCGATCTGCGCCTGTTGCGCCAACACCAGGTCGATGACCTGTTGCAGGCTCTCGCGGGTCTTCATGCCCAGCAGCTTGCTGTGCGCTTCAGCGAACAGGTGGCTGTCGGACAACTGCACCAGCAGCGCCGGGTCGGCGCTGGTCAATGTCGATACGCTGGGCAAGGCGCTCTCCCGGGGCTAAGCACGCAATGGATGGGTGCGGCAATTATGCTGGGGGATGACAAAAAGGGGAAACCGCCGAAGCGGACGCAGTTCACAACTAGCGAACGACTTCGTACTCGTGCCCCAACGCCAGGCAATGACTCAGCCATTCGCCCAGAAACACATTGAGCTGGGCCTTTTCATCGGGCTGGTGCATGGCGGCGTTCGGATAAGGATAGATGCCGCGAAAGCGTCGTGCATGCTCGGCGCTGACCACTTCGGCCATGCGCGCGTCGTGGTAGACCTGCACTTCCAGTTGCGGCACCGGCAACCACGGCAGACTGTGCTCCTGGCGCACCTGCAAGGTCGTGGTGTACGGGCAGGTCTGCAGCACCTCGAGGGCAAGCACGCCGAGCATCTGCTCGCCCTGGGTCACGGCGATACGCCGCGCTTCGGGTTCGTTGCGCATGTCCGGCAGCAGTCGCATCAGGCGCGCGTAGTTGGCCTCGCAGGCGGCTTGCAGCCCTACGAGGTCAACCCGATAACGATCGCGCAGCTTGTTTACGACCATAGCCCCCTCACTTCGGCGCGGTTGAGCGCCAGCCACTGCAAGGCGATGATGCTCGCCGCGTTGGCAATACGTCCGTCACGCACGGCCTGCAAGGCATCTTCAAATGCCCAGACCGTTACGCGAATGTCTTCGGCCTCTTCTTCCAGCCCGTGCAGACCGCCGACACCGTCGGTGCTGCAACGCCCCAGATACAAATGCACGAATTCGTTGCTGCCACCCGGCGAGGGGAAGTACTTGGTCATCGGCCACAACGCCTTGATGTCCAGCCCAGCTTCCTCCTGCGCCTCGCGGTGAGCAACTTCTTCCGGTTGCTCATCCTTGTCGATCAGACCGGCGACCAGTTCGACCAGCCACGGGTTGTCGGCCTTGCCCATGGCGCCGACACGAAACTGCTCGATCAACACCACTTCATCGCGCTGCGGATCGTAAGGCAGGACGCACACGGCATCGTGGCGCACGAAGATTTCACGATTGATCTCGCGACTCATGCCACCGGCGAACAGCTCATGGCGCAAGTGCACACGGTCTAGCTTGTAAAAGCCCTCGTAGCATTTTTCGCGCCGCACGATATCGACGGCGGTCGGTATGGCGTTGGCAAAGTCAGTCATAATCTTCCTCTTTACTGCACATCCATTACGAGGTTGCTGTGTACAACCGGCAACCTCGACTTCGCGCCATCCTAACGCGCCCGCACCGTTTGATGCAGCCCCTTTACCGTCAGCGGGATGGACGGTGAAGCTGAAACACACTCTAATCAGCTTAGTGGCGAACTGACTGCTCCGTTGAGAGTCGAAGCGGTAACTTTTTCGCCTTCCCCTGCTTTCGAAAGGACGCCCATGTCGCTTTTCAAAATTGCCTCTGTGGCCGCTATTGCCCTGACTCTGGGCGCTTGTGCCAGCCTGTTCCAGCCCAACTATCGCACGCCGCTGGAAACCACCCGCGACGCCTCGGAACAACTCAAACCCGGCTGTTCCAACCCCGATTGCCCGTTGGTGAACATCGACACCCTGCGCTTCCCGGACGAGCCGGCGCTGGATGGCATCATCGAAAAACGTCTGCTGCAAATGACCCGCACCGAGAAGAACGCACCGGTGGCGCCAACCCTGGCCGCCTACCGCGAGCAGTTCCTCGCCAGCGCCGGCCCGCGCAACAGCAGCTATCTGCAAGCGAAAGTACGCGAGCAGCATGACGGACTGGTGATCATCGAGCTGTCGAGCTACCTCGACACCGGCGGCGCCCACGGCACGCCGGGTCGCGGTTTCATCAACTATTCGCGCCAGCAGCACAAGGTGCTGAACCTGTCCGACATGTTGCTGCCGGGGCAGGAAGAGGCGTTCTGGAAAGCCGCGCAAGTGGCGCACAACAGTTGGCTGATCAGTACCAAGCTCGATCAGGAGGCGGAATTCGTCGCGAACTGGCCGTTCGTGAAAACCCCACACGTGGCGCTGACCTACGGCGGCGTGATCCTCAAGTACGACGTGACCACCATCGCGCCTTATGCGCTGGGCCACGTCGAACTGAAGATCCCTTACCCGCGCCTGAACGGCATTCTCAAGCCTGAGCTGTTTCCCGGCCGTAACTGAAGGCCCGGCCCAGCACCAGTTGAAGCAATCCTGCCAGCACCAGCGCCGGCAGGGTTGCGCCGACATCCGGATACAGATTCGCCAGCAAGTGGTAGGTGCTCACACCACCCAGCCACGCCAGCAACGCCGGCCAGCGCAATGCGGCTGACGCGACCTGAGCACTGCGTTTGCGCAGAATGAAGTGATCCACCAGCACCACGCCGAACAGCGGCGCGAACACCGAGCCGATCAACAGCAGGAAATTCTGGTACTGCGCCAATGGCGCCAGCAGTGCGATCAGCGTGCAGATCACGCCGATGGCCAAGGCCAGATGCTCGACTTTCAGACGCAACAGAATCCCGCTCGATACCGCCGCCGAGTGAATGTCGGCAAAAGCGTTTTCCGACTCGTCGAGCAGAATCAGCAACAGCGGAATGCCCAGACCGGCGCCTGCCAAGGCCAGCAGCAACGCATTGACTTCACCGCTCGGCGCGAACGCCAGGGTGTAGGCCACCCCAAGGCTCATCAGCCAGAAGTTACCGATGAAGAAACCGACAGCCGTGCCACCGAAAACGTTCTTTGCGCGTTTGCCGAAACGCGAGTAGTCGGCAATCAGCGGCAGCCATGACAGCGGCATGGCGATGGCAATGTCGAAGCCCACGGCAAACGGCATAGAACCGTCACCGGCGCGCGCCCACAGCGCCGCGAGGTCGGCTTTGGCGAACAGGTTCCAGGTCAGCCACAGGCACGCGGCGAGCAACAGCCAGATGCCCCACTTGCGCAGAATCTGCCGCACGAACGTCAACGGCCCGCTCACCGCGAGCAAGGTCGCCAGCGCACCGAAGAACAGCGTCCACAGAATCGGATTGGCCCACAGCGAACCTTCGCTGAAGGCGCGGCCGCCGAGCAGACTGGCGGCGTCGCGCATGACGATGATTTCGAACGAGCCCCAGCCGATCAGTTGCAGCAGATTGAGCAGCGCCGGCAGGCTCGCGCCTTTGCTGCCGAGGCTGAGCTTCAGCGCCGCCATCGATGACAGGCCGGTGTCGCTGCCGATCACGCCGACAGCAGCGAGCAACAGCACGCCGACCAGCGTGCCGAGGAAGATGGCCAGCAAAGAACCGGACAGACCCAGACCCGGCGCGAGCAATGCGCCGGTCTGCAAAACCATCAGGCCGATGCCGAGGGAGAACCACAGGGAAAACAGATCGCGCCCGCCGAACACACGCTTTGCAGCGGGGACGGCGAGATCGGGAGAATAGGTGCCGGGTTGAATGCTCAAGGGTGTTATCTCAAAGGGACATTTGTTGTGATCGTTCCCACGCTCTGCGTGGGAATGCCTCTCGGGACGCTCCGCGTCCAGTGACGCGGAGCGTCACGGGCTGCATTCCCACGCGGAGCGTGGGAACGATCAGTACGGGGTCAAACTTTCTTGTACAGCTGACTGCCTTCCTGTTTGAACCGCTCGGCCTGCTCAGCTAGCCCCTTGGCGACGTCCACATCGACCGCGTCGATGCGTTGGTTGGCTGCGTATTCACGGACTTCCTGGGTGATCTTCATCGAGCAGAATTTCGGCCCGCACATCGAGCAGAAGTGCGCGACCTTGGCCGAGTCCTTCGGCAGGGTTTCGTCGTGATAGGAACGTGCGGTGTCCGGATCCAGACCGAGGTTGAACTGGTCTTCCCAGCGGAATTCGAAACGCGCCTTGCTCAGTGCGTTGTCGCGAATCTGCGCGCCCGGGTGTCCCTTGGCCAGGTCCGCTGCGTGCGCGGCGATCTTGTAAGTGATGATCCCGGTTTTCACGTCATCCTTGTTCGGCAGGCCCAAGTGCTCCTTGGGCGTCACGTAGCAGAGCATCGCGCAACCGAACCAGCCGATCATCGCCGCGCCGATACCCGAGGTGATGTGGTCATAGCCCGGAGCAATGTCGGTAGTCAGCGGGCCGAGGGTGTAGAACGGCGCCTCGTCGCAACATTCGAGCTGCTTGTCCATGTTCTCTTTGATCAATTGCATCGGCACGTGGCCCGGGCCTTCGATCATGCATTGCACGTCGTGTTTCCAGGCGATCTTGGTCAGCTCGCCGAGGGTTTCCAGTTCGCCGAATTGCGCTTCGTCGTTGGCGTCGGCAATCGAGCCCGGACGCAGGCCATCGCCCAGCGAGAAGCTGACGTCGTAGGCCTTCATGATTTCGCAGATTTCGTCGAAGTGGGTGTAGAGGAAGTTCTCTTTGTGGTGCGCCAGGCACCACTTGGCCATGATCGAACCGCCACGGGAGACGATGCCGGTGACGCGTTTGGCGGTCAGCGGCACGTAGCGCAGGAGCACGCCGGCGTGAATGGTGAAGTAGTCGACGCCCTGCTCGGCCTGTTCGATCAACGTGTCGCGGAACAGCTCCCAGGTCAGGTCTTCAGCGACGCCGTTGACCTTTTCCAGCGCCTGATAGATCGGCACGGTACCGATCGGCACCGGCGAGTTGCGGATGATCCACTCGCGGGTTTCGTGAATGTGTTTGCCGGTGGACAGGTCCATCACCGTGTCCGAGCCCCAGCGAATTCCCCAGGTCAGTTTCGCCACTTCTTCTTCGATCGAAGAACCCAGGGCGCTGTTGCCGATGTTGCCGTTGATCTTCACCAGGAAGTTACGGCCGATGATCATCGGTTCCAGTTCGACGTGGTTGATGTTGGCGGGAATGATCGCGCGGCCACGGGCGATTTCTTCGCGGACGAATTCAGGGGTGATTTCTTGCGGAATGCTTGCGCCGAAGCTGTGGCCGGCATGTTGCTGCTTGAGCAAACCGGCCGCACGGGCTTCTTGCAGTTTCATGTTTTCGCGGATGGCAACGTATTCCATCTCGGCGGTGATGATGCCTTTGCGCGCGTAGTGCATCTGGCTGACGTTGGCCCCGGCCTTGGCGCGGCGCGGGTTGTTGACGTGGGCGAAGCGCAGTTTGGTCAGCTCGGCATCGGCCAGACGCTGCTGGCCGAAGTTCGAGCTCAGGCCCGGCAGGCGCTCGGTATCGCCACGGTCATCGATCCACGCTGAACGCACATCGGCCAGACCTTTGCGCACATCGATGACCACGTTCGGGTCAGTGTACGGGCCGGAAGTGTCGTAGACCGTGACCGGCGCATTGATCTCGCCGCCGAAATCGGTCGGGGTTACATCGAGGCTGATTTCGCGCATCGGCACGCGGATGTCCGGGCGCGAGCCCTGAACGTAGATTTTTTGCGAACGGGTGAACGGCTTGACCGATTGCTCGTCGACCTTGGCCGAGTCACTCAGGTTGATCGCGTTTTTTTCTTTTGTTGTCATCACGGGCTCTCCAGACAGCATCCAGCAGTGGATTGTCGGAGCAGAACCTGAAAGGCACGGACGCACCAGGACCGGTGCTGTGCATTCGTCATGAGCGTTCGATTGTCGAACAATATCCCGGACGAAGCACAAGAGGACTCGCCGGGTGACGAGAAATCTTGTTCCCTACGCAGGCGCTAACCTGATCAGGTTCAACGGGATCCGAAATTATTCGATCTCAGCCTCATAGCAAGGCACCCCGACAAGAACCCGGCCAGTCTAGACACAACCATCAAGGAACGCCAACACCGCAGCGAACGCCATGATGAATGGCGTAAATACCCAGGCTGGCCGATTGTTGCCGGAGCAATGCGCAACTACACTCGCTTGGCCTGCCCAGCCTTGACGCTGTGTGGGCTGCGCCTTACCTTTGGCGCCCGGATTACTTCCATAATATTCATGCTAGGGATCGCCTCATGCTGCGCAAACTTTCATTGGCTGTTGCCGTGTCCTGTGCGTCCAACACAATGGCCTGGGCAGCGGAAGCACCCTTGTCGACCAAAACCGATCTGGTCAGCGTCTATCAGGAAGCGGTCGACAATAACGCCGACCTCGCCGCGGCCCGCGCCCAGTATGGCGCGCAGAAAGAAGTGGTGCCGCAAGCCCGCGCCGGTCTGCTGCCGAACCTGTCCGGTGGCGCCGAAGTTGCTGACGTGCGCACCTCGATCGACCAGCCTTCGGCCATCGCCAACCGCAGCGCGCATTCCTACCAGGCGACACTCGCGCAGCCGCTGTTCCGCGCCGATCGCTGGTTCCAGTATCAAGCAGCCAAAGACGTCAACGAACAGGCCGCGCTGCAGCTCTCGGCCACCGAGCAGAACCTGATCCTGCAGAGCGCCGAAAGCTACTTCAACGTGCTGCGCAGCCAGGACAATCTGGCCTCGACCAAGGCTGAAGAAGCGGCGTTCAAACGTCAGCTCGATCAGTCCAACGAGCGCTTCGATGTCGGCCTTTCGGACAAGACCGACGTGCTGCAATCGCAAGCCAGTTACGACACCGCGCGAGCCAACCGCATCGTCGCCCAGCGTCAGGTCGATGATGCGTTCCAGGCGCTGATCACCCTGACCAACCGTCAGTACAACTCGATTCAGGGCATCGTCCACACGCTGCCGATTCTGCCGCCTTCGCCCAACGATGCGAAATCCTGGGTCGACACGGCGGCGCGGCAGAACCTCAATCTGCTCGCCAGCAACTACGCGGTCAGCTCCGCCGAGCAGACGCTCAGGCAGCGCAAGGCCGGCCATTTGCCGACCCTCGATGCCGTGGCGAAATACGAGAAAGGCGACAACGACGCCCTCGGCTTCGCCAACCCCAACTCGTTCGGCGCACCTTATGGCGGCAACGTCGAGCAGAGCACGCTGGGCCTGCAACTGAACATCCCGATCTACAGCGGCGGGCTGACCAGTTCGCAAGTGCGTCAGTCCTATGCGCAACTGGATCAGAGCGAACAGCAGCGCGAATCGCTGCGCCGGCAAGTAGTTGAAAACACCCGCAATCTGCACCGCGCGGTGAACACCGACGTCGAGCAGGTGCAGGCGCGCCGCCAGTCGATCATCTCCAACCAGAGTGCGGTGGAAGCCACGGAAATCGGTTATCAGGTCGGCACGCGCAACATCGTCGACGTGCTCGACGCGCAGCGCCAGCTGTACACCTCGGTGCGCAACTACAACAACACCCGCTACGACTACATCCTCGACAACCTGCGCCTGAAGCAGGCGGCGGGGACGCTGAACCCGGGTGATCTGGAAGATCTGCGGCGCTATCTGAAAGCCGATTACAACCCGGACAAGGACTTCCTGCCGCCGGATCTGGCGTCGGCGGCGGAAGCGCAGCTCAAGGCCCGGCCTTAAGCGTTAAAACAAAAGATCGCAGCCTTCGGCAGCTCCTACAGGGAAATGCATTCCAACTGTAGGAGCTGCCGAAGGCTGCGATCTTTTTGCTTACTTGATCAATCTGCCCAAGCTATCCAGCAGCCGCTGCAACGCGCCCTGATTGCGCCGCATCACCGCCAGCCCGGCCTCGGCCATGCGCTGCGCATCACGTGGCAGTTCGAACAAGCGCTGCACCTCGACTGCGAGCCCTTCGGCATCATCCACTTCGGCCAACGCCCCGGCTTCGCGCAATTGCGCGCCGATGTCGAGGAAGTTGAACAGGTGTGGGCCGCTGAGTACCGGTTTCGCCAGCGCGGCGGGTTCGAGCAGGTTGTGCCCGCCGTTCGGCACCAGACTGCCGCCGACAAATGCGCTGTCGGCCAGGGCATAGAGAAACAGCAACTCACCCATGGTGTCGCCGAGCAGCACGCTCGTTTGCGCATCGACATTGGCCCCGGTCGAGCGACGTACCGTGGCGAAACCTTCGCGCTGGCACAAGTCGAACACCGAATTGAAACGCTCGGGATGACGCGGCACCAGAATCAGCAACGCATCGGGATGACTGCCCAGCAAACGACGATGGGCGTCGAGCACCACTTCGTCTTCGCCTTCGTGGGTGCTCGCAGCGATCCATACCGGGCGATCCTGCGCCTGCCACCGGCTGCGCAGTTCGGCTGCACGCTGCAACAGTTGCGGGTCGATGGTCAGGTCGAACTTGATCGAACCGGTGACCTCGACAGTTTCCGGACGTGCGCCAAGATCGCGGAAGCGCTGGGCCTCGGCTGCGGTCTGCACGGCCAGCAAACTCATCTCGGCGAGCATCGGCGCAGTGAGTTTGCTGAAGCGGCCATAGCCTTTGGCGGAACGCTGCGACAACCGCCCATTGGCCAACGCCACCGGAATCCCGCGCTTGGCACATTGATGAATATGGTTAGGCCACAGCTCGGTCTCCATGATCACTGCAAGCCTGGGCTGTACGCGATCAAGAAAACGCGCCGCCGCACAAGGCAAGTCATACGGCAGATAGCAGTGTTGAATGCGCGCCTCGTTGGCGAACAGTGCCTGAATCCGCTCCGAACCGGTCGGGGTCATGCAGGTCACGGTGATCGGCAGCGTCGGGTAGCGTTCCAGCAGCGCGCGGATCATCGGCGCGGCGGCAATGCTTTCGCCGACCGACACCGCGTGCACCCAGATGCCACCGGGCTGCAACGTCGGCATGCCATAAGTAAAGCGCTCGCCAATGCGTTTGGCATACGCCGGCGCCTTGCGCGCACGCAGCCATAGTCGAATCGCCACCAATGGCAGCCCCAAGTAAAACAGCGCGGTGTAGAGAGTTCTATTCATGGCGGCGGAGTTTATCGGCTTTTGTCGCCGATCGCCCGCAAGTGCACGGCAAAACGTTCCGCCAGCCAGCGCGCGGCCGGGCCGAGCGGTTCGTCGCGGCGCCAGACCAGTTCCACCACCAGCGCTGGCGGCGTCCATTCGCTGTCGAGCTCAATCATCTGGCCTTGATACGCCGAGTACTGCACAACGTGGCGCGGCAACCAGGCCCAGCCGAGATCGCGCACCAGCCATTCGGACATTACGTAAAAGCTGTCGGCGCGCCACACCTGTGGGCTGGCCGGCTCGTTGCCGGGATAGACGCTGGTCTGCGTCGACATCAGCAATTGCCGGTGCTGCGCCAGTTGCTGGCAGGTCACATAGGAATGCTGCGCCAGCGGATGATTGACGCCACAGACCGTGACCATTTCCACTCGACCCAGTACGCGGCGCTCAAGGGCTTCGGGGATTTCATCGTGATAGAACAGCAGGCCGAGGTCGGCGCGACGTTCGACCAGTTTGCGCGCGACTTCGCCTTGGGCGGCGCTGGTCAGTTGCACTTCCAGGCTGGGAAACTGCTCGGCCAGTTCGCCGAAACTTTCCACCAGCGCCTGATAGGGCATCGCCTCGTCCTGAGCCACCCGCAACTGCGCCTCCTGGCCGCGCAGCATGGCCATCGCGCGGCCGTTGAGGCGCTCGCACTGGCGCAACACTTCCCGCGCCTCTTCCAGCAATGCCTCGCCCGCCTCGGTGAGACTGGGCTGACGGCCACTGCTGCGCTCGAACAGGCTCACGCGCAAATCCTCTTCGAGCATCGCGACAGCACTGCTGATCGCCGATTGCGCCTTGCGTTGTCGACGTGCCACGGCGGAGAACGATCGCTGTTCGGCGACGTCGACAAATACCCGCAGGTGCTCAAGATTCCATTGCATACGATTTTTCAACCTATCTACTGAACAGATAGGTAATGACTTTACCCCATCTGAGCAATCCCTAGAATGTCACTCCAGCAAGCAATGATTTATTTGAGGATCAAACCATGAACGCCTACGTCTATCTGGCCATCGCCATCTGCGCCGAAGTGATCGCCACCGTTTCGATGAAAGCGGTCAGGGGCTTCAGCACTCCTCTACCGCTGATTCTGGTGATTGTCGGCTACGGGATTGCATTCTGGATGCTGACGCTGGTAGTGCGCACCGTTCCGGTCGGCGTGGCCTACGCGGTCTGGGCCGGTATGGGCATTGTGATGGTCAGCGTGGCGGCACTGTTTATCTATGGGCAGAAGCTGGATATCCCGGCGATGCTGGGGATGGCGTTGATCGTGCTGGGCGTGGTGGTGATTCAATTGTTCTCGAAAACCGCCGGCCATTAACTGCCAGACACAATCCCCTGTGGGAGCGAGCCTGCTCGCGAATGCGGTACATCAGTCAACACATATGTCGACTGGCATTCCCTCTTCGCGAGCAGGCTCGCTCCCACATTGGCCCATATGTTCGGCATGTTGATCATCGACAAATCCGCCCCTTTCCCGAGTCTGTATACTGCGCCCTCGTCTTGAGCACTGAGGTCGTTGCATGCCATCCGTTATTTCCACCGACGTTCTGATTGTCGGCGCTGGTGTCGCCGGCCTCTGGCTGAATGCGCGCCTGCGCGGTCAGGGTTTCTCGACCGTGCTGGTGGAAAGCGCCAGCCTCGGTGGCGGGCAGAGCGTGAAGTCCCAGGGCATCATCCACGGCGGTGCCAAGTACGCGCTGCACGGCGCGCTGACCGGGGCCTCGGAAGCCATCGCCGACATGCCGCGCCGCTGGCGCGAGGCGCTGGCCGGTAATGGTGAGCTGGATCTGTCCAGCGTGCGCCTGCTGTCCGAAGCCCATTACCTGTGGTCGCCAGGCACTTTGGCCGGCAACCTGACCAGTTTCTTCGCCAGCAAAGCCGTGCGTGGCCGGGTCGATCAGGTCAAGGGCGATGAACTGCCGCTGGCCCTGCAGGACAAGCGCTTCAAGGGCAAGGTCTATCGCCTCGCCGAATTGGTAGTGGATGTCCCGAGCCTGATCCAGCGCCTGGCCGAGCTGGCCGGTGACGGTCTGCTCGCCGGGCAGGTCATCGAACCGTTGCTGGAAGCCGGCGTGCTGGTCGGCCTGAAAGTCGATGGCCGTGAGATCCGCCCTCAGCGCATCGTCCTCAGCGCCGGCGCCGGCACGGCCGAACTGCTTGAAGCCCTGGGCCTGAGCCGTCCGGCCATGCAGCGCCGCCCCCTGCACATGATCCTCGCCAAAGGCCCCGGTTTGAAACCGCTGTACGCGCACTGCCTGGGCGGCGGGACCAAGCCGCGCATTACCGTGACCACGCATCCGGCGGCTGATGGCCAGTGGGTCTGGTACATGGGCGGCGACATCGCCGAAAGCGAAGGCGTGGCCCGCGAGCCAGCCGAACAGATCGCCACCGCGCAAAAGGAAATCGCCCAATTGCTGCCGTGGATCGACCTCAGCACCACGCAATGGGCCACCCTGCGCGTCGACCGCGCGGAGCCGCTGCAAACCGGCCTGACCCGTCCGGACAACGCATTCCTCGCCGAGGAAGGTCGCTTGCTCGTCGGCTGGCCGACCAAACTGGCACTGGCGCCAGACTTCGCCGACCGCGTTATCGCCTCGCTGCAACGCGACGGCATCCAGCCGCAGGCGACCGAGCCGCTGCCGCCGCTGCCGAAACCGCCGCTCGGCGTCCCCGCATGGGAGCAACTGCTGCCATGAGCATTGCCACTCTGCACGAACTGCATCGCCCACTGGGCAGCACCGGCCTGACGGTTTCGCCGCTGGGCCTGGGCACGGTCAAACTCGGCCGCGATCAAGGGGTGAAATACCCCAACGGCTTTCAGATTCCCGGTGATGACGAGGCGCGCATGCTGCTGCGCCAGGCGCGCGATCTGGGCATCAACCTGATCGACACCGCACCGGCCTATGGTCGCAGCGAAGAACGCCTCGGCCCGCTGCTGCGCGGTCAGCGTCAGGACTGGGTGATCGTCAGCAAGGTCGGTGAAGAGTTTGCCGATGGCCTGTCGCGTCACGATTTCAGCGCCGCGCACACGCGAATGTCGGTCGAGCGCAGCCTGCAACGTCTGGAAACGGATTTTATCGATCTGGTCCTCGTGCACTCGGACGGCAACGACATGGCCATCCTCGAGCACGAAGAGGTCTACGCCACCCTCGCGGCGCTGAAGGCCGAGGGCAAGATTCGCGGCTTCGGTTTTTCCGGGAAAACCGTCGAAGGTGGGCTGAAAGCGCTGGAGCAAGGCGACTGCGCGATGGTCACCTACAATCTGAACGAACAAAACGAAAAGGCGGTCATTGACTATGCTGCTGCCCACGGCAAAGCCATTCTGGTGAAAAAAGCCCTGGCCAGCGGTCATGTCTGTCTGAGTCCGGGAGTCGATCCGGTGCGCGCCAGCTTCGAGTTGCTGTTCACTCATCCCGGCGTTGCCAGTGCTATTGTCGGCACGATCAATCCGCTGCACCTCGCCCATAACGTAGCGACCGTTGCCCAGGTCCTGCGTAGTCACTGACGCCGCCCCGCGGCCTTAAGCCAGGAGCCGATATGCCGCGCACGCTCATCCGCAAGAACCCGAGCAACTTCAAAACACTGCCGCTGTTCGTCGAAGCCACGCCCGAAGGCCTGAGCTATCAGAGCGTCGGCATGCCGCTGAACTTCGCCCAGACCCTGCAACGGCGCAAACCGGTCAGTGTTGCCGACAGCGAGCGCTTTGCCCTGGAGCTGGCCAACCTCGGCGTGTCCGTGCGCCTGACCCTGCACTGGCAGAATCGCGATTACTGGGTGCTGGTGCGCCAGCGTCGGCAGGATCGCGGCGACGTGGTATTGAAGCTGATTTCCGGCTACGTGCCGGCCCATGAGCTGAATATTCCGCTGCACACGGCGATTCAGGAGATTGCCGAAGAGTGTCTGCTGGAAACCCCGGAAGGCTGGCTCGGCGGGCGTTTCAACGAGACTTGGTTGCCGGCGCCCTACTCCGCTGCGCTGCATTACCGTGAGGCGTTGCCGTTTCGCCTGACGCCGTTGTCCGGTTCGGCGCGTCCGGTGCGCTGCGCCAACCTGCAATTGCTGGAGCGACCACGGGCGTACGTGCATCTGCCGACGGCGTCCCTGCAATTGATCTATGACTTGCGCCTGGACGTGCCCAAGGAGGCGAAGTCCTTGAGCCTGTTTCATGTCGACGAGCGTCTGGAAGGCGATCAACTGGTGGCGCGGCTCGATCGCAAACGGCCAGACCTGTACTTGATGCCATTGCACGACGGCCAGCCGCTGCCTGAGTTGTACACCCTGAAAAAGGATCAACTGTATCCGGCGAGTACCCGCGGTCTGTATCTGGCCGAAAGCTTCGCGCGACAGGATGGCTGGTTGGTGCGTGATGAGCGGATTCGCTGGAAGGACTGGTTGCGCCAACAGGGTCTGACGCCACCCGAGAAGGCTACTGGACTGGCACGCCTGCGCGGCAAGGCCAGGCAGCTGCTGAAGAAAATCGTACCGCGCAAGAAAGTGAATTCCTGAAAGCAAAAAATCGCAGCCTTCGACGACTCCTGCATTGGAATGTATTCCCGTGTAGGAGCTGCCGCAGGCTGCGATCTTTTGATCTTATTGGCCGCGGATCTTTTCCACGATCGCTGTCGTCGAGCTGTTTTCCACCAGCCCCAGCACTTTCACGGTGCCGCCGTAAGCGGTGACGATATCCGCGCCGACCACCTGATCAATGCCGTAATCGCCGCCCTTGACCAGCACGTCCGGCTTGACCTCGCGCAGCAGGTTTTCCGGTGTGCCTTCAGAGAAGCTGATCACCCAGTCCACCGCGCCAAGACCGGCGAGTACCGCCATGCGGCGATCCACGCTGTTGATCGGCCGGCCCGGGCCTTTCAGGCGGCTGACCGAGGCGTCATCGTTGACCGCCACGATCAGACGGTCGCCCTGAGCGCGGGCCTGTTCCAGATAGGTCACGTGGCCGGCATGCAGGATATCGAAGCAGCCATTGGTGAAGACAATCCGCTCGTTGTGCGCACGGGCATCGTCAACCGCCAGCAGCAGCTGCTCAAGTCCCAGCACGCCTCGCTCCGAACCTTCTTCGCGCTGAATGGCGCGGCGCAGTTCCGGGGCGCTGATCGCGGCGGTACCCAACTTGCCGACGACGATGCCTGCTGCCAGATTGGCCAGCGCCACGGCGTGCGGCAGTTCTTCGCCAGCGGCAATGGCCGCGGCCAGGGTCGAAATCACCGTATCGCCGGCACCGGTCACGTCGAACACTTCGCGGGCGCGGGCCGGCAGATGCAACGCCGGATGATCCGGACGCAGCAAGGTCATGCCGTGTTCACCACGGGTCACCAGCAGCGCGCCGAGGTCGAGCTCCTGCATCAGGACGGCGCCCTTGCTCACCAGTTCGTGCTCATCGGCGCAACCACCGACGATGGTTTCGAACTCGCTGAGATTCGGTGTGATCAGGCTGGCACCGCGGTAGATCGAAAAGTCCTTGCCCTTCGGATCAGCCAATACCGGTATACCTTTGGCACGGGCGGCCTGGATCAGGGCCTGGTGATTTTTCAGTGCGCCTTTACCGTAATCCGACAACACCAGCACCTTGATGCCTTCAAGCAACCCGTCAACCTGCGCGGCCAGTGCCAGAGCATCGGTGGCGAACACTTCTTCGAAATCGATACGCAGCAACTGCTGGTGCCGGCTCATGACCCGCAGCTTGACGATGGTCGGCTGGTGCGCGATGCGCTGAAACAAGGCGCGCACGCCCGCGCCCTTGAGACTGTTGCTCAGGCTGTCGGCGGCTTCGTCATCGCCGGTCACGCCCACCAGCGATGCCGGTGCACCCAGCGCGGCAATGTTCAGCGCCACGTTGGCGGCACCGCCCGGGCGATCTTCGATCTGCTCGACCTTGACCACCGGCACCGGTGCCTCAGGGGAAATCCGTGAGGTTCCGCCATGCCAGTAACGGTCGAGCATGACATCGCCGACCACCAAGACAGGGGCTTGATCGAATCGCGGCATCGACAATTTCATGGAGCAACCCACATACAAAATGAACAGGGGCGCGATATTAACAGGATCGCGCGCGCCGGGAATACACGAGGGTGAGGCTGGCCCACCCTCATCTGCAGATCAGGCAATGTCTTCAGCCGGGGCATCCAGCCCCATCGCATGCAGACGCGCGTAGTAGCCATTATGAGCAAGCAGTTGGGCATGAGTGCCGCGTTCGACGATCTCGCCCTGATCCATGACGAGGATCAGATCGGCCTTCTCGATGGTCGACAAACGGTGGGCAATCACCAGCGTGGTGCGGCCTTTCATGACATGGTCGAGTGCCGCCTGAATGTGCCGCTCGGACTCGGTATCAAGGGCCGACGTCGCTTCGTCGAGGATCAGCAGCGGGGCGTTTTTCAGCAAGGCCCGGGCAATCGCCAGGCGCTGACGCTGTCCGCCAGACAACAGCACACCGTTCTCGCCGACCTGGGTATCCAGGCCTTGAGGCATCTGCGCGATGAAGTCCATGGCAAATGCATCCCTGGCGGCTTTCTCGATATCTTCGCGAGGCGCGCCTGCCAGATCGCCGTAAGCGATGTTGTTGGCGATGGTGTCGTTGAACAGCGTCACGTGCTGGGTCACTTGCGCTACATGGCGACGCAGATTGCGCAGACGATAGTCCTCGATTTCGACATCATCGAGCAGGATTTCGCCGGTCTCGTGGTGATAGAAGCGCGGAATGAGACTGGCCAGCGTCGATTTGCCGCTGCCGGAACGCCCGACCAGGGCGATCATCTGACCTGGCGACGCGGTGAAGCTGATGTTTTTCAGCACTTCCCGTTCAGTGCCCGGGTAAGTGAAGCTGAGGTTGTTCACCGCCAGATGGCCACTGACCCGATCACGCTCGATCGTACCGGTGTCGATTTCCGGCTCGACATCGAGCTGCTCGAAAATGCTTTCGGCGCCGGCCACACCTTTCTGAATGGTCGAGCTGACTTCAGACAATTGCCGGATCGGTTTGGGCAGCAAACCGGCAGCCGTGATGTAGGCGACCAGATCACCGGCCGTTGCATCACCCCTCAGGAACAACACCAGGAACATCAACACCGCCATGGCGGTGTAGATCACCAGCTGCAGCATCGGCGTATACACCGCGCCAGTCTTGGTCATACGCAACTGTTTGTCGGTGTTGCTCTGGCTGGCCGCCGCAAAACGCTGCTGCTCATAAGCTTCGCCACCAAAACTGCGCACGACGCGATAGCCTTGAATGGTTTCGGAAGCCACATGGGTGACGTCGCCCATGGCCACTTGAATCTTCTTGCTCTGCTTGCGGAATTTCTTGCTGGTGTTGCCGACCATGAACGCGATCACCGGCAGAATGGCCAGCATCACCAGAGTCAGTTTCCAGTTCATCCACAGCAGATAGGCGAACAGGAAAACCACGGTCAGGCCTTCGCGGATCACCACTTTGATGGCATCCGTGGCGGCGCCGGTGACCATGGTCACGTTGAAAGTGATGCGCGAGATCAGATGACCCGAGTTATGGGTATCGAAATAGCGATTGGGCAGTACCAACAGCTTGTTGAACAGTTCGATACGCAGGTCATGCACCAGCCCCAACGAAACCCTCGCCAGGTAATAGTTGCCGAGAAACGAGCCGAGGCCTTGCCACGCTGCGATCAGGATGATCAGCAACGGCACAGCCATCAGCAATTGCACGTCTCGCAGATAGGGAACGTTGGGGAAGAGCACCGCTTCCGGGTTGCTCAGGCCATCGACAAAATACTTGAGAATCCCGGCCAGCATTGGTTGCGTGGAAGCAAAGATCACGAAGCCCACGATACTCAGCAGGAAAAGACCGATATAGGGTTTTACGTACCCCAACAGCCGAAAGTAGATTTTCAGGCTGGATTCCTGTTCCGCTTTGGGCGGTGCGTCAGTCATCGTAGAGCTCACTGGTTAAGAAGAACGCGAAATTTTATCACAAGCGCTGCCATTGGCCCGCGCCCATACCAAAACGCTGGCAAGCCCCAACGGCAGCCAGCTGATGAACCACTCGGCGCGCGGGGTGCCGGTGAGGCTGGCAGCGTCGAACTGCATCGCCAGTGTCGAGAACAGCCAGATACCGATGATCCCCCGGGCATACAGCGTTTCCCGAACTTTCCACGCCTGGAAAATAACGGCGAACCAGACGGCAGACCACAACAGCAGTCCCGGCAGACCCAGCACGATCGCAACGTGGGTGAACAGATTGTGGGCGTGATCGAAGGTCATGCCCGACCAGAAAACCCTGTAGTCCCCACCCAGGCCCAACCCACCCCAGGGATGTTGGGCAATCATATCCAGAGAGGCCATCAGAATCTGCGGACGAAAGGAAACTCCGCGCGCCAGCACCAACGGTTCGAACAGCCACAGCGCCACAATCGCCACCACCAGGGCCACGGCTGCGACGATTCGGCTGTGGCGGTCACGACACCAGATCGGCATGGCCAGGATGGTCAGAAACAACGCCAGCGCCGCGCCTCGACTCTGACTCATCAGTACAAAGATACCCAGCACCGCCAACGCCAGTGTCCAGACCCCTTGCCACATCACGCCACGCGGCGCCCACAGGGCCAGCCACACCGCCGCCAGGCCGATGACATAGCCGCCGAGGATCGGATGCGCCAGCTCACCCAGCCCTTCCACCCGGGCAGACCAGGCGTTACCTTCGATGACGTAAAACCTGACGATGGCCACCAGCGCAGTTACTGCCAATCCCAGCCCGCCCCACTGCATGAGACGAATCAATCGCTCTGGGCGTCCGCTGGCGAACACCGGAAAAAACAGCAGGAACACCACGATATACAACAGACGCTTGGCCTCGCGGCCCGTTTCCGGTGCGTTTGTCCATGCCAGACTGATCAGCGACCAGACCAGCAATCCGAGCAATGGCAGGTAGAGCCAGCGTTGTTCATGGAGCACTTCTCTGACGCGGTGCCGCGCGGCCCAGCCCAGCACTAGCGCCGGCAACCAGACGAGAGCCACCAGCCCCTGCTGGTAGACCTTGTTGGTGGGCGCTACGGCAATAGCCAGTAAAAACCACAAGAGCCCCATCGCCATCCATAGTTGCGCCCAGCGTGTTTCCTGCATCAATCTGCTCCTGACAAGGGTTCGCCCATGCGACGCGGCATGGTTAAAATCGAAACTTTTCGGCATCATTGCCCGCTACTACACCCCGCACTTTCGACAAGGCTTCCTACGATGCGATGCTCCCGGCTCTCACAAGCCGCTCTAGACCAAATGATCGACGCCGCCAAAGTTCTGGAAGCGGACAGCTATGGGCCGAAAGTCTACCTGCTGCAGGATGGGAAAATTCTCAAACTGTTTCGTCGCAAAAGGTTTTTTTCATCCGCCTTGTTTCGCCCCTACTCGAAGCGATTCATCGACAACGCCGTCGAGCTGCACAAACTCGGCGTGCCGACCTTGCAGATCCTCCAGTTCTTTCGCCTTGAGAAACCAGGCATGACCGCCGTGCTGTATGAGCCTCTGCCCGGGCAAACGCTGCGCCAGATCGCCGCAAAACAAGGTTTCAACTGGACTCAGGCATTGCCGGATCTGGCCGAGCTGATACGCAGCCTGCACCGCTCGGGCATCTATTTCCGCTCCCTGCATCTTGGCAACATCGTGGTCACACCAGACAACCGCATGGGCCTGATCGATGTCGCCGACATGCGCTTCACCCGCGGACCGTTGCCAAAGCGCTTGATCAAACGCAACCTGCAACACTTCGCACGCTATATTGCGCGCGAAAAGCTGAACGACAGCTTTCCGATGCAGGCACTTGAGCGCGCGGTCTTGTCGTCATGAAAACAATGCGCGGGCAGCCTGGCTGAAGCTCGACCAGGCCTCGTCCGGAGCGAGCATCCGGTACTGCTCGGCATTGATCGCTTGAGATGAGGCACTGAAGGCGCGGTCGATGGCCTCGGACCAGGCTTTCGTGTCATTGACCGGCGCATACCAGCCGGCACTGCCCAGCTGTTCGCTGAACACCTCCAGATCGCTGCACAACACCGGTACGCCGGCCATCACCGCTTCCTGCATGACCAGACCGAGGCCCTCTTCCAGCGAAGGGATCGCAACCCAGTCGAACGCACGATAAAGCTGCGCTGCTTCGTTCAGATGCCCGGTCAGCAAGACCTTGTCGTGCAAGCCAAGCGCGTCGATGCGCTGCTCCAGCGCCGCGCGTTTGGAGCCTTCGCCGATAATGACCAGGCGCAAGTCCGGGCGGCTGTCGAGTGCTGCGGCAAAGGCATCCAGCAAATAACCGAACCCCTTCTCGGAGACCAGCCGCCCTACCGCGCCCAATACCGGCGTATCGCCTTGCGGCAACCCCAACCGTGTCCGGGCTTGCTCGCGGGTGAACAGGTCAGCACGAAACGCTTCCGGATCGAACGCACTTCGCAACGGGGTGACAGGCATCTGCAGATCGCGGGCCAGTGAATCGGCGAGAGTGCTGGAAACGGCAACCAGTTTCAGCTGGGACGCAGGGATTGCCTGGAATAGAGCCTGGTCGCCGGCATTCAATCGCGCCGAACCGTGGAAAATCACTACCGCGCGGATATGCGGCAGCTTCTTGAGGACCGGCAATAACGTGCGGGCAACGCCCATGCCGTCCAGCAGCAGCAATCGAGCGTCACTGTCCACGAGCGCCTGGCGAAACCTCGCCCGCATCACGGGTTTGGCAAAACGCCAGAAATGCCGGCCCTTCAGGCGCGCTGACGATAACTGCCACTCCCGGACCTCACCGACATCCACGCCGCACTCGGCTCCCTGCCCCTGGAGGAGCCAGGTTTTGACCACCGCCGACGGCGCAGCCTGAGAGAGTATTTGCTGGTGCACTTTGTGAATTGATGCGAACGGAGCGCCACCGGCCCACATGATATTGAGAATATTCATAGGGCAGAAAGCCGTTGCACGGATTTGCGGGGACAAGCTGCGGCGTACTCGAACTCAGTTGATGAACCAGCCAATGCAGACTCCCAGCAACAGAAACAAGGCAAATTTGATCTGTTCGCGGCGATTGCGGCGCGCTTTGCGTTCACGCTCGACATCCGTTTGCACGTGCAGACCGAAACCGGTGTGCATGACCGCGTCTGCCTCGAGTATCAAGGCGTCCCTGTTCAGTTGTGAGTAGCGCTGTGACAAGGCCTTCTCGCCACCATGGCCGGCGAAAGGCGCACACAACCGATAATCCTCGAGCCGGCGCAACCCCGGGTTCAGCGAGAACCCTTGCCACTCCGGCTTGTCGGAAATCAGCGGATAACAGGCGACGCCATCGACAATCTCGCGCGCGCCCAAGTGGATGTATGGGCTGTGAACCCGCAGATCGTGATTATAGCTGCGCAACCAGATCTGCAGAATTTCCGGCCGCGCTTGCAGAATGGTCATCGAGTCTTCGACGAACCCCGGACGATAGAACTCCCAATCATCTTCGCAATGAAAAATGTAGGGGGTGCTGACGTGTCCGTAGGCCAGGTCGATCGAAGCCAACTGGCCCAGCTTCGGACGATTGACGAAAACCGTGCAATGCTCTTTCCAGTGGGCGGGCAGAATCCCGGCAACGCCTTCGTCGCCGGCATCTTCGGTGATGAACACTTCACGAATGGGTGCCGTGTTGTACCGGTCGAAGCTATCGAGAGTGGCCTTGAGCAGATCGAGTCGACCGCAGCTGGTAACCACCAATGTAATCTGGCTTTCTTTGGAAAATTGCACCGATATCTCGTTAATCAGAAGTCGCCAGCAATATCACTGGCTATATGACACTTGTCAAATGCCCACTTTCAGGCGGATTTTTTCCAGCAGGCTCAGCGGCGCCCGATCACGCAACGGCGGCTCAAGTTCTTCAACGATGCGCTGACCGATCCGCGCGAAGCTGAACTGCTCCACCGCCAGTTCGCGACCGTTGTCAGCGATGCGTTGCGCCAGTTGCGGATCCTCGCGCAGCGTGGCCAGCTTTTCCTGCAACTGCGCGATCGTCTGATAGAACACCACGTTGTGCATGTCCTGCAAACCCAGCGCCGCAGCTTCGGCGGCGCCTTGATCATAGGCCAGCAGGACGCAGCCGCAAGCCATGGCTTCGAAGTTCTTGATCATGAACTCGCCCATGCCCACGTCCGCGCTGACAAAAAAACGGATACGGTTGAGCGTGTCAACGTACTCGCCGCCGGACTTGGTCCGCGTCACCAGCAGCGGCTCGACCTGGCCCAGTTCATCCAGCAGCGCCTTGCGGCCACTGTAGGCCACACTGTTGGTGCTGCCGACGAAGGCGAGTTCGATATCCCGCTCGCGCCCCTGGTCCTGCAATTGCGTCTGATCGTAGCCCTTGGGCACGAACACGGCGTCGAAGCCCTCCGAGCGCAGGCGCTCGGCCACCACGAAACCGGAACTGATCACCCGTGCCCACGGCAAACGCCGATAGTGCGCACTGAACTTGCCGGTGTACTTGCAGGGGATGTAATTCTGATAGGCATCGTGCTCCAGAATCACCAGATTGGGGATAGTGCGGATAAACCCGACCTGCCGGATCTCCTGCTTGAAGCGCAGGAAAAACACGATGCGGTCATAGCGGGTAACATCGACTTCGCGGCGGAAATATCGCCGCAGATTGCGCTGCTCGTCACCGCTCAACCAGCGCAGATCGCACTCACAATGGGCGGCGACACCCTCGTACAAACGATCGAGAATGGCCCGTTGATCTTTCTGCACCAGAAATAGAACTTTCATTGTCTTCCTTGCCGCAACAGCAACCCGAGCAAACCTGAACATGCCCGCCCGCAAGAAAGTCTTGCGCGGGCGCCTGTGTCGCTACAAACGCCAGAACAGTTCGTGTCGCCGAACCGCCTTGCGGAAAAATTCGTTCTCGCCATAAGGCGAACCCGCGCGCCCAGCCAGCAATCGCTGCAAGCTTCGACGCAAGCGACGCTTGAACGGCGCGGGCGGCTGCAGGTCATGCATCATGCCCAGGGCCATTGCCTTGTCACGCTGCTGTTGCAGAGACAATGCCAGGCAAACCGGCTGCACCGGCACGCCAGCATCAAAGGCTGGCGGCAGCGCCACGCCATCGCCACTATTGCCCATCGGCCACCGGTCGTTATCGTGCAGATGGTTGGCATAACCGAGCAGCGTCGGCTGCCAGTCCAGCCCCCCCAACACTTCAAGTACAGCCTGCTGCGCACAGATGTGGTCGGGGTGCGGGTCCAGCGTCGGATGCGGCAGCACGATAACGTCCGGACGCGCGCGCAGCATTGTTTCGCGCAGATCAGCCAGCAGATTGCTCCAGGTCGGCGCGCCATCGGCGTCACTTGGCAGAACAAACCGATTGAATTGACGGAACAGACGGGTATCGCTCAAATCCGCTTCGCGCGAACCC
Organism: Pseudomonas sp. FP1762; assembly: GCF_030687105.1. Taxonomy (NCBI): domain Bacteria; kingdom Pseudomonadati; phylum Pseudomonadota; class Gammaproteobacteria; order Pseudomonadales; family Pseudomonadaceae; genus Pseudomonas; species Pseudomonas sp. FP1762. Next base: position 531,163 of record NZ_CP117458.1, on the reverse strand, counting down.
ACCGGTTGCTCCGGCTTGTCCCGCATCGCGGCCAGTTGCAGGCAGAAATAGCCCAACTGCACGCAGCGTTCCTGGGGGACACCGGCCCATTGCGGTACGGTGAGGCTGTCCCAGGCGCGCAAGCGTCCCTTCAGCCGCGCGGCGTCGACCTTGCTCATGCCCATCTGCTGATAATGTTCGGCCTCGATTTCGCCAGCGGTCAGGGTGACGATCCAGGCTTCATCGGCCTGACTGTACAACCCGAATGCCGCCAGCTCCGCATCATCCGCGTGAGGGGCAATGACCATGACCCGCTGGCGACGATAATCAGCGTGTTCCAGCGCCCACAGTACCGGCTCGCCCGACACTCGACAGAAACGGCCGCGCAGACGCAATACTCCTTCGGACAACGCTTGCGCCTGACCGCTCAGGTTCAGATAGCGCAGGCCGCCGACACCGCGTTCAAAGGTCTGGACGTCAGGATTGGCGCCACCCGACAACTCGATGAAAGGATCAAGAAAACGTCCCAGCCAAGTACTTTTGACCTGTACAGCCAGAATCAGCACGGCTTCGTCAGCCAGCATCACCCCTTCATCCAGACGCAACTGCTCGCCGTTCAGATGCACCTTAGGCTGCGGCGTATACGCCGGGAAGCTGTATTGGTAATCGTCGCCGGGCGCGTAGAAAAGATGATCGGCAAACCACGCCTCATGGGCGATCCAGCCGCCAATCAGCAACACCGGCGCCAGCCACCAGGCGACCAGCACGCTCAGCGCGATGATGGCGGCCAGCGCGACCAACATGGCCACGCGCTTGTTGCGTCGATGGCGTCTGAGCAATTGCTGTTTGCGGCTCATGGTCTGACTCATACGGTGAACACCGGCACAGGGTTGCACCAGCGGTCCTTGTATTCACGGTCAGCGCGACCGAACGAAAAACGCAACGGCTTGCCGAGTGCCCGTGCGTGTTCCCAGGCGCTTTGCGTATTGAGAAAACTCAGCACGCTGCCGGGGCTGAACTCGCGGGTTTCGGGATCCACGCCGCCATTCACGTATTCGACACTGATCCATTCTGCCGCCTCAACGCGGTAGACCAATTGAATCGCAATCGGCGCATCGTTGAGGAAAATGACCGAGCCGATCAGCAACTCGCGCAGCAACTCGATGACCTCGGCCATGCGCGCCGCGCCCGTCGCCGGAAAGCCCCAGCGGCGCTGAAACAGATCGCAGTACATCGCGGCCAGCTCAACGCTGGAAAACTCGCTGACCGCTCGCACCACACCGCCCGCTTCTTCCAGCAGACGCAATTCGCGACGCTGGTTATAGCGGAATTTTTTCGACAATTCTTCCGGGGTGCGGGCCATGGCCAGTTGTTCAGCTTGCAACTTCAGACCACTGAAACGGCCTTCGTTGAGTGCCGACAGATAGCGCGCCCGATGCCGCAGCGGTGCCTGAGCATCGACGGCGGCCGGCAAGATCAGTTCGGCATTGCCGAGGTCGAACAGGCCTTTCTTGCCGTTGCGTTTGAGTACGTCCTTGGACAGAGCCAGGTCGCGCCCCCAGGTAGCGATGGCGGCTTTAACCTCGCCCTGCTGCTGCCAGGCCAGATAACGCACCGGGATCCCGGCCAGGTCCGCCAGGCGCTCGATGACCAGCGGATGTGTCGCGACACTGCCGCCATAACGTTGCCAGGCAGTGGCGTAGGTCGAGGCGTCAACGGGCGACCAGCCACGTTCGCGCCAGCCTTGAAATCGGTTGAGCATCAGCCCCTCGTTGCCAGATCGGTAACTGGCGGCAGGCGCCAGAAGGTCTCGCGCACCGCACGGTCGGAGAAACGCTCATGTAGTCGCTCGAGCATCATCTGCGCACATTGACGACGCTGCGGCTCATCCATCGCGGCCAGATGTTGCAGCCCCTGAGCCAGATGTTCGGCATCGCCCAATGGAAACAGGATGCCCACACCCTCCACCACTTCCTTCGCCCCGCCGCACGCGGTGGCCAGCAACGGTAAGCCGGCGGCCATGGCCTCCAGCAAGACCATGCCGAACGGTTCATGATCGGAGCTCAAGGCGAACACATCGAAGGCGCGGAAATAATTGCGCGCATCAGGCACCTGACCGAGAAACAGCACTCGGTCGGCAATGCCCAGCTCACGGGCCAGCACCTTGAGATCCTGCTCCAGGCGACCACTGCCGAGAATGACCAGCTGACTGTTGGCCGGCAGGCCTGGCAGCGCTTGGGCAAACCCGCGCAGCAACGTGGCCTGATCCTTGTCCGGGTGCAGGCGGCCGACGTTGCCGACAATCCAGGCATCCGGCGACAGCCCGAGGATCTGCCGCGCTTCTTCGGAAGGTACCTGACGGGCTTGCAGTGCAGGCACATCGATGCGGTTGTACAACGTCTGGATTCGGCTTGCCGGCCATTTCGGCAGGCAGCGCCGCATGTCGTCACGCACTGCATCCGACACGCCGAGAAGGCTCAGGCGCTGGCGGAAAATATGCGCGAACAACTTGCGCGTCCCTCGCTGGTAATCGCCGAACGCGTGGTGCACACCAATGACCGGTAGCGATGTGCCGAGCAAGGCGATATAGATCGGCTTGAAGCGATGGGCGATGCAAAGACTGAAATTGCGTGAGGCGACGATCTTGCGCAGATCGCCGATAGCCCCCAGTTTCAGGCCACGAATGGCCTTGGAGCTGTACTCCATGAACAACACTTCATCGGAAGCACACGCTGCGGCCACCTCGCTATCGGCGGCCCCGGTGAGAAACACCGTGGTCACCCGATAGCCGGTGCCGGCAAACAGGCTGGCGTACTGCCGCGCGCAGTCCAGGAACGGCCCGTCATAGCCGTGACAGAACTGCAGCACATGGCGTTCAGCCGAGCGAGTCATAAGCGTTGGCGCCCTCTTTGACCACCAGAATGTCTTCCATGATCAGGTACTGCAGATCCGAGCCGAAAAACATGTTCAGCGCGTCGGTCGGCGAGCAGATCATCGGTTCGCCACGACGGTTGAGCGAAGTGTTCAGCGACACGCCGTTACCGGTGAGGTTTTCCAGCGCCTTCATCATGTCGTAGTAGCGCGGGTTGTATTCGCGCTTGAGCACCTGGGCACGGGAAGTACCGTCCTCATGGACGACTTCCGGCACGCGGGTTTTCCATTCTTCGGCGACTTCGAAGGTGAAGGTCATGAACGGCGCCGGGTGATCGATCTTGATCATCTGTGGAGCGACTGTGTCGAGCATCGACGGGCAGAAAGGCCTCCAGCGCTCGCGGAATTTGATCTGGTGGTTGATGCGGTCGGCGACACCGGCCACGCTCGGGCAACCGATGATCGAACGACCACCCAACGCACGCGGACCGAACTCCATACGGCCCTGGAACCAGGCGACCGGGTTGCCGTCGACCATGATTTGGGCGATCTGCTCCGGCATGTTGTCGAGCTTGCGCCAGGTCGGCTTGTTCTCGTGACGGGCACACGCAGCAATCACGTCCTCGTTGCTGTACGACGGGCCGAGATAGACGTGTTCCATCTTCTCGACCGGTACGCCACGGGCGTGCGACACGTAAGCGGCAGCGCCGACTGCGGTGCCGGCATCGCCGGACGCAGGCTGTACGAACAGCTCTTTGATGTCGTCGCGAGCGATGATTTTCTGGTTCAGCTTGACGTTCAACGCACAGCCACCAGCGAAAGCCAGTTTGCCGGTTTCCTTGAGCACGTCGCCCAGATAGTGGTCGATCATCTGCAACGCGAGCTTCTCGAACAGTGCTTGCATGCTCGCGGCGTAGTGGATGTACGGCTCGTCGGCAATGTCGCCTTCGCGCTTCGGACCCAGCCACTCGATCAGCTTCGGCGAGAAGTAGAAACCCTTGCCCTTCTCTTTATAGCGACGCAGGCCGATCACGTTGGCGTAGTCGGTGTTGATCACCAGCTCGCCATTTTCGAACGAGGCCAGACGCGAGAAATCGTACTTGCTGGCATCGCCGTATGGCGCCATGCCCATGACCTTGAACTCGCCGTCGAGCATCTCGAAACCGAGGAATTCGGTGATCGCACCGTACAAACCACCGAGGGAATCCGGATCGAAGAATTCCTTGATCTTGTGGATCTTGCCGTTTTCGCCGTAACCGAAGAAGGTCGTGGCGTATTCGCCTTTACCGTCGATGCCGAGGATCGCGGTTTTCTCTTTGAAACCGGAGCAGTGATAAGCACTGGAGGCGTGAGCCAGGTGATGCTCGACCGGCTCGATCTTGATTTTCTTCGGATCGAAGCCCAGTTGCTCGAGGCACCAGACGATCTTGTTGCGATAGCGCTTGTAGCGACGGTTGCCCATCAGGATGGCATCGAGTGCGCGATCAGGGGCATACCAGTAGCGCTTGGCGTAATGCCAGCGGGCCTTGCCGAACAGGCTGATCGGGGCGAATGGAATCGCCACCACGTCAACGTCGGAAGGTTTGATGCCGGCCTGCTCGAGGCAGAATTTCGCCGATTCGTAGGGCATGCGGTTCTTTGCATGTTTATCGCGTACGAAGCGCTCTTCCTCAGCCGCCGCGACCAGCTTGCCGTCGATGTACAAGGCTGCGGAAGGATCATGGCTAAGGGCGCCGGACAGGCCAAGAATCGTCAATGCCACAGGGGTCTAGCCTCTTTAGTCTGCATGCAGGCGCGATGCGCCTTGAAAATTGATGTGCCCTCGCACAGGGCGAGTGGCAGCTAAAGGGCGGGATTATAGCGTAAACATGACGGGAATTACCTTGTACGAATTGCCACCTGCGCGATTGATCCGATTCAACGAGTCCAACGACTCAATAGCCGTCTCTGCGCCAGTAAATACTCAGATTTGAATCGGTAATCTGCCGATAGACCGTGTAAGGCAACGAAAGCGTATCGAACACGGCGGACAGCGGAAGATCAAGCAACACAAAGGGCGCCAGCATGCCCGTAGGATCAGGCGGCGCATTCAGAGTGCAAAAATCGAAGGCCAGGCCACTGTAGATGCGCGGAATCGACTGGCAGTAGGTCTTCTTTTTGCGCAGGTCACGGGCAGCATCGGCGTCGCCCTGCAAAACGGTCGAGACACTGCCACAGCCTGAGAGAACTGCAGACATTACGCCCAGCGTCAGAATTTTTTTCATGCTCAAGATTCGCCCTCCGAGATCGTCAGGCAAATTAGCATCGAGCCCGAGCAGGGCACAGTTCATGGCTTCTGGAGAAGTTGTAGGACAGATCGCTGTATTTTGTCCGCTACTGCCCACAGACTCCGTTTCGCAGTGGACCAGGTCCTTTGCAAGAACGAGTCTGCTCGTGAGAAGAACTCACCCTGCGCTGGAGACTTCTTTCGGCAACCGCTGATCAATGACCTGGTACAACGCGCTGCTTTCAGGCCAGTTGCGCATGAACCGCGCGCGATCGCGGGCGTAGGCCGGGGCGAAGCTGGCGACCGATGCGTGCTGACGCATCGAGTCGAGATCGATCAGCGCCCAGCGATCCGCCTGCCAAAACAGGTTGTGGCCCTTGAAATCGCCATGACTGATGCGCTCGGCGATCAATCGGGCAAACAATTGATCAAGCGCCAGCAACTCGGCTTCCGGCGCCTGGCCATTTTCCACGTACGGCGCAAAGCGCTCGATGATGTCCGGCCCGGGCAGGTATTCGGTGACCAGATAGGCACTGCGGCGCAGCCACAAAAAACGCTTTTCCAGTACCGCCAGCGGTTTCGGCGTGGCGATGCCCAGGAACGCCAAGCGATTGCCTTCACGCCACGAATGCCAGGCCCGGCTCGGGCGCCAGAAGCGCTTGAGCCAATGGGCGAAATTCTTGATGTTGTAGCGCTTGATAACCAGAGCTCGCCCGGCCACCTCGACTCTGCCGACGCTGGCCGCGCCGCCGGTCTTGTACAGATGCCCCTGATCAAGCAAGGCGTCGGCCTGCTCAAGCACCGGCAGCATGGCCGCTGCTTCTTCACGGCGAACGGCGCGCAGGGCAAATGCACCGCGCTGCACGGCAAACAGCGTGCATTCACGGCCGACCTTGTTCAGGTAGTCCCTGAGCCGCCAACTGCGCACCTTGTCGATCTGTTTCTGCAGAGCCTCCAGCGGCAAAGCATGTTCGCTGTTGCTCAACAAGTAATAGACCAGCAACTCTTCGGTGAACGGCTCGAGTGACTTCGGAAGCTGAGCGAAAAACACCGCGAGATTTTCCAGCACTTTTTGTCGGGACAGTGGCTGGCCCGCAGCTTCCGCACGAACTCCGGCGCCATCGATCAGGTACAACTGACCGCCGTGACGCAGCAGATTGTCCAGGTGCAGATCCTCCTGCCAGAGTCCTTTGCCATGCATCCGACCGATAGCGTCAAGCGCTTCGGCCAGAACGGCGGTCTGCTCATCGGCCAGTGCCGGCAGAGACTCGACCTCGGCCCAGGCATCACCGAGGCTCTCGGCACCCTCGAGGAATTCGAACAGCAGCCAGCCACCCTCACCGTCTTTCAGTCCATCGGCCAACAGCAGCGGCGTGGTCAGGCCTTGCGCCGCGAGCAGGCGCACACCGTCCAGCTCACGCTGAAAATGCCGGGCGGCCTTGCTGCCGACCAGCAACTTGGCCAATACCGGCCGACCGCGCCAGACGCCGGCGCCAACATAGCGCTGCCCGGGCAACACCCGCAGCAGGCTCAGCAACTGCAAATCCGCAACACCGGCGGCGTCCGCCAGGGTCACGGTCAGCGGCAGTGAGGGGGTACGCCCGGAGCGGGCCAGCTCGGACAATTGCATCAGCGGGTCTCCTTGTGGCTGCGCCGCGCTGTCAGTCGGCTCAACCAGCTGTCGAGCAGCGAGCTGTCAGTCGGCTGATCGAGATAAGCCGCGAGCAACTGGCGCAAGTCTGCCTCACTCCATTGCGGCGCTCGCCGTTGCAACGGTTCCAGATCCTTGACCCGATCACGCATGCCGAACAGCAACGGCCGGGTTTTCTCCAGATCGATCAGCTGCGCCTCATAGCCGTCGCCGGTGGCGCGCAGGAAAATATGTTTGGGATAGAAACAGCCATGCACCTGACGCGCGCCGTGCAGCCGCCGCGCCAGCAGCCCGCAAGCCTTGAGAATCGCCGAATGCTGAGCGGCACTGAGCTGCGTCCAGCGCGCCAGCAACGAATCCAGGTCGCTCCAGCCGTCCAGTGCACGGGTGAGCAGAATGGCGCGCACTTCCCCGGCGACCTTGCGCTCACCGAAAAAGGCTGCCTGCAACGCCGGAATGCCTAGCTTGCGGTAACGGCTGATGTTGCGAAATTCGCGGGCAAAGCTCGGTTCGCCAAACGGCGCCTGCAAGGTGCGGGTCAGATAATTGCTCTGGCGCTTGAGGTAATAGCCCTGGCCTTCAAGATCGAGACGGAACACGCTGCTCCAGCCGCCACCGGCAGTGTTGGGCTCATCCACAGCTTCAAGCTGTTTGGCCCACAGTGCATCGAAATTGCCGAGACCGTGGCGCTCCAGCAGTGCGCGGTCCTGTTCGGCAAGAAAATCAGTCATTCGCGCCCCTCAAAAAATCTCACCACATGGCGGATCCGTTTCTTGTCGGCGACATCGAGCCGATCACACTGGCGATACTGCTTGTAGAAGCGCAGGCGCTGGGTGTTGGACAGGTGATATTTGGCCAGTTTGTCGAGACAGGCGAGGTCCTTGGTGATCCGGTACTTGAGCCAGAAGCCGCGCCAGAATTCGCCGTTGGGGCAGTCGATGAGGAAGATGCGCGCCTGATCGTCGATCAGCAGGTTGCGCCATTTCAAATCGTTATGCGTAAACCGATGGTCGTGCATGGTCCGGGTGTAACCGGCCAATTGCTGGCTGACACCGTCGACCCAGGCGCGATCCTTGAGCCTGGGATCCTTGCGCTCGGCCAGCGCCGAGAGGTCTTCGGTATTGGGCAGTTCACGGGTGATCATCGCGCCCCGATCGTAGGCCGCGCCCCGCCGCTCCAGCCCCCAGGCCACCACCTCGGCAGTGGGGATGCCCCACTTGGCGAAGCGCTTGAGGTTCTGCCATTCCATTTTTACGCGCGGCTTGCCGAGGTAACGGCGCAGGCCCTTACCGGCGCCGACGTAGCGTTTGACGTAATAATTGACGCCGTCGCGCTGCACCCGAACCACCTCCGACAGCGGATCGCGGGTCAGGCGTTCGCCCTGCAAGGCAAATACGGCTTCGAGGCTGCCGAAATCTTCGGCGAGTTCGCCGTACTGCGGCTCAAGTGTCCAACCCGCCATCAGAGCGCATCCCCGTAACGCTGTTTACGCTCGTAGAGCTTGTCGGCCTTGCCTTGCAGCCAGCTCAGCAATGGCGCTTCTTCTGCCAGAATCTGCCGCAGCGGTTGCTGGAAATAGCCTTTGAGGAAACGCAGTTTGTCGCGGCGGGTCAGGCCGATGTCCAGCGCCGAGAAGTACAGCGCCGCCAGATCCTTGTTGCGCCAGCGCTGAGTGATCTTTGCGCGGGTCTGGGCTCGATGCAGGTCAATCACCGAGAGTTTGAAATCCTGCGGTGTGACCGGTTTGTCGGTGTGCAGCAGAAAATGGCAAATGTAGCAGTCACGGTGATTGACCCCGGCGCGGTGCATCATCCCGGTCATCCGCGCGACTTCGGCAATCAGCGCGCGCTTGAGTGTTGGCTCCGGCGGCTGCTTGACCCAGTCAATGCTGAAGTCTTCGAGGCTGATGGTCGGCGCGAGTTCTTCGGTGACGATGAACGAATGCTGATCCGCCGGGTTGCTGCCTTTCTCGCCGTAGGCGACGGCAGTCATGGTCGGCACGCCGGCTTCCTGCAGACGCTGAATGGCTTTCCACTCCTGACCCGCGCCGAGCACCGGCAGCTTGGCGGTCAGCAGGTTCTTGAAGATCTCGCCCCAGCCGATGCCACGGTGGATTTTCACAAAAAACCCGTTGCCGTCGACTTCCGTGCGCAATGTCCGGCGCGCTTCCAGCTCGCGGTACACCTCGCCCTGCAAGCCTTCGACTTCGGCGAACGGGTCGCGTCCGGCCCAAAGGCTTTTGAACGGTTCAGCCAGCATCAACTTCATTAAGCGTGCTCCGCCAGAATCACATCCGCCGCGTGCTGCGGCATACTGTAGAGGTCGGCCGTCTCGGCGAAGGCCACACCGTTGCGGCTCCAGTCCGCCCGTGCAGCGTCGTCGCTCAACATCTCGGTCAGGTATCGGGTCAGCTGCGCCTGCTCGAACGGCTCGTCCAGCACTCGCCCGGCATCAGCCTCGGCGATGTAATGGGCGTAACCGCAGACCGCACTGACCAGCACCGGCAAACCGGCCACCAGTGCTTCAAGCAGCACGGTGCCAGTGTTTTCGTTGTAGGCCGGGTGAATCAACAGGTCGGCGCCGAGCAGGAAACGCGGGATATCGCTGCGCCCTTTGAGGAAGGTCACATTGTCGCCCAGGCCCAGCGTCGCACTCTGCATCTGGAACAATTTGGGGTCATCCTGGCCGATTACAAACAGCCGGGTGCGTTTGCGCAATTCGGCCGGCAGGGCGGCCAGCGCCTTGAGGCTGCGATCAACACCCTTGGTCTTGAAGCCGGAGCCGATCTGCACCAGCAGCAACTCGTCGTCCTTGAGATTGAATTCAGCGCGGAAACCGGCGCGAATCTCATTGGCATCCGCCGGCCGCCGACGATCCTGGGCAATGCCCGGCGGCAGCAGGTGGAAGCGCTCGAGCGGCGTGTCGTAATACTTGATGAACAGCGGCTGCTGCACTTCGGAAATCATCAGCACTTCGGTCTTCGCGTCTTTGGCGAACACCGCGCGCTCGTACTCGGCGAAGTGGCGATAGCGACCCCAGCGGCGATAAAGCGAGTTGCGCAGATTTTGCGCCTTGTCTTCGAAGCAGCCGTCGGCGGCGTAGTAGACGTCCAGGCCCGGCATCTTGTTGAAGCCGATCAAGCGATCGACCGGACGCTTGGCCAGATCCGCTGCCATCCACGCGCTGAGCTTTTCGTTGCGACGGTGGTTGAAGAACGCCTTGACCGGCGCCACCAGCACTTCGAAACCGGGCGGCACGTCGCCTTCCCAGATCAGCGTGTAGACGCGAATCTGATGGCCGCGTTTCTGGCATTCGAGAGCGATGCGCATGAAGTCGCGCTGCAAGCCACCGAACGGGAAATATTTGTACAGGACAAATGCCAATTGCATCAGCGCAGCTCCTCAGCCATTAACAACGTGCTCAGTCGGCTGGCGACACGCTCGGGGTTCACACGCGTGAAGCACAAAGGCTGCTCGCGTTTCAGGTCAAACTGACGGGCATCCTGCGCGGTCGGTTGATAGGTACATTTTTTCTGCATGCAGGGCGCGCACGGGAAGTCGCTGGCCAGATGAATCTGCAGCTTGCCGTAGGCGCCGGTGAGGCCCGGGTTGGTCGGGCCGAACAACGAAATCGTCGGTACATCCAGCGCAGCGGCCAGATGGCCGAGCCCGGTGTCCACCGCCACGCAGGCTTGCGCGCCGGCGAGGACTTTGCCGACGCCGGCCAGATTGAGTTTCGGCAGCACTTCGGCGTGTTTGAAGCCGGCAGCGATGCGTTCGGCGCGGGCCTTTTCCTGCGGGTTGCCCCACGGCAGCTTCACGCCAACGCCGAGGTAGCCGACCCGCTCGGTCAGCTCGCGCCAGTAGATTTCCGGCCAGTGCTTGGTGTCCCAAGTGGTGCCGTGGAGGAACACCACGTAGGCGTTCTTGCGCGGCAACTCGACCAGTCGTTCAACGTTGAGGCCGTAATCGCCGAGGCCTTTGGGCAGGTCGTAACCCAAGGCAATGGCGAACAACTGGCGCACGCGTTCGACGGCGTGCTGACCACGGGCGACGGCGAGCTTGCGATCGTAGAAGCGCGCAGCCATCGGCTCGCGGGCCGAGGTTTTATCGAGGCCGGCCACCGGGGCTTTGACGTAGCGGGTCAGCCAGGCACTTTTCAGCAGGCCTTGGGCATCGATCACCAGATCGTATTTATTGGCGCGCACGCTTTGCTTGAAGCGTTTCCACTCGCCGCTGGTGATGGTTTTCCAAAGATTCGTGCGCCAGCGGCGGATCGCCACCGGAATCACTTTATCGACCGCCGGGTGCCAGCTCGGAATCTCGGCGAAGCCCTCTTCCACCACCCAGTCGAACTTGATCCCCGGGATCGCGCGTGCAGCATCGGTCAGCGCCGGCAACGCGTGAATCACGTCGCCCAGCGATGAGGTCTTGATCAACAATACCCGCAAGTTAATGAACCTCGACCACGGAGCCCTGCAACTTCTGCAAGGCATCGTTGACCGCTTCCGGCATCAACTGACGCAGGCAGTTGTAATGGCCGAACCGGCAAGTGCGATCAAAGCACGGGCTGCATTCGATGCCCAGGCGCACGATCTCGACCTGCTCAGCCAGCGGCGGGGTGAAGCCCGGCGAGGTCGAGCCGTATACCGCGACCAGCGGACGATTCAATGCCGCAGCGACGTGCATCAGGCCGGAGTCATTGGACACAACGGAATCGGCGCAGGACAGCAGGTCAATGGCCTCGGCCAGCGAGGTGCCGCCGCTGAGGTTGACCGATTCTTCGCGCAGGCCCGGGATCAAACGTGCGCGGATATCTTCACCGACAGCGTGATCGTTTTTCGAGCCGAACAGCCACACCTGCCAGCCTTCGCGGATGCGCGCTTCGGCGACCTTGGCGTAATGCTCGGACGGCCAGCGCTTGGATTCGCCAAACTCGGCGCCGGGGCACAGGGCCAGGACCGGGCGATCAAGGCTCAGGCCGAACTTGACCAGTGCCGCCTCGCGGGTCACCGGGTCGATTTGCAGACTCGGGCGCGGGTAGGGCTTCGGCAGCTCGGCGTTGGCTTCATAGGCCAAGGCCATGAAGCGCTCGATCATCAGCGGGTAGCGTTCTTTGTCGAGAGTGCGCACGTCGTTGAGCAGGCCATAGCGGAATTCGCCGCGCCAGCCAGTGCGTTTCGGGATGCCGGCGAAAAACGGCACCAGCGCCGACTTCAGCGAGTTGGGCAGCAGGATCGCCTGATCGTACTGACCGCGCAGGGACTTGCCGATGCGTCGGCGTGTCGCCAGTTCCAGCGCGCCGTGGCCGAGCGGGAAGCTCAAGGCCTTGCGCACTTCGGGCATGCGCTCAAGGATCGGCCGGCTCCATTCGGGGGCCAGCACGTCGATTGCGCATTGCGGGTGGCGCTGTTTGAGACACTGAAACAGTGTCTGCGCCATCACCATGTCACCGACCCAACTGGGCCCAACGATCAGAATATTCATGTGGTTTCCAAAAACGAACCGGGGAGGCATTTACGCCTCCCCGCCTCGAGAATTCTACAAACACTGTAGATCTACTGTGGGAGCGGGCTTGCCCGCGATGGGGTCTTCACATTCAACATTATTGTCGTCTGATACTCCGCTATCGCTGGCAAGCCAGCTCCCACAGGGTTTTGCATCTGTTTCAACATCTGCATTTCAGCGCAGATCACTGTGGGAGCGAGCTTGCTCGCGAAGGGGCCATCACATCCGACATCGGTGTCGTCTGACACTCCGCCTTCGCGAGCAAGCTCGCTCCCACAGGGTATTGGGTGCTGCATAAACCGCTTTCAGCTTAGCCCCATCTCTTTCCATATCCGCAAAACCTGCCGGCGTTCGTCGGCAAACTGGTCGCCCGGTATTACCCCGGCGTCCTTCTGCAAGGCCTGCCGGTGGGCGGCGGAGCGGTAGGCTTTGTAGGCCTCGCGCAACAGACTGGCATCTTCTGCGGGCATCAGCCCTTCGTGTTCCAGCTCTTCCAGAATGCGGATGTTATCGGTCCAGCGCAGCAGCGGCGGATGGCTGTGCGACCACGCCAGGGCCGCGTATTGCACCATAAATTCAATATCGACGATACCTCCGGCGTCCTGCTTGAGGTCAAACGGCACGCCCGCGTCGAACGCATTCGCCGCCGTGCCGGCTGCGGTGCTGCGGGTACCAAGGTTGTCGCGCATCTTGGCGCGCATCTCGCTGACTTCCTGTTGCAGTTTGGCCAGATCCCGTGGTTTGCCCAATACTTGCGCACGGACTTTCTCGAAGGCCTGGCCGACATCCTGACTGCCCACCAGCACCCGCGCGCGCACCAAGGCCTGATGCTCCCACGTCCAGGCTTCGTTTTCCTGATAGCGGGCGAATGCGCCGAGTGAGCTCACCAACAGCCCGGAAGCACCGGACGGCCGCAGGCGCATATCCACTTCATACAGCTGACCTGAGTTGGTCTGCGCCGTGAGCAGATGAATGATCCGCTGCCCCAGGCGCGTGAAGAACTGCGCGCCGTCGATGGATTTCGGCCCGTCGGTTTCCGCCTGCGGATCGCCGTCATGGATGAACACCAGATCCAGATCGGAACCATGCCCCAATTCAATACCGCCGACTTTGCCATAACCGACAATGATGAAGCCGGGATCGCACAGCGTGCCGTCGGTGCGCAGCGGCGTGCCGTACTTGGCCACGGTCTGCCGCCAGGCCAGGGCCAGCACCTGTTCGAGAATCGCCTCGGCCAGCCAGGTCAGGTAATCGCTGACTTTCATCAGCGGCAGGCTGCCTGCAATTTCCGAGGCGGCGACGCGCAAGCGGTGCGCCAGTTTGAAATGGCGCAGGGCTTCCATTTGCTGCTCGAGGTCGTCCTCGGGAATTCGCGTCAGGCGTTCGCGCAACTCGGCCGCCAGTTCCGGCGCCAGCGGCGGCTTGAACAGCCGACCCTCGTTGAGCAATTCGTCGAGCAGCAGCGGGAAGCGCGTGATCTGCTCGGCAATCCACGGGCTCGCCGCACACAAAGTCAGCAGGCGGCGCAGCGCGCCGGGGTTTTCCGTGAGCAAAACCAGATACGCCGAACGCCGCGCCACCGCTTCCACCAGTGGCAGCACGCGCTCGAGCACCAGATCGGGATTGTCGTGCTCCACCGCTTGCGCAAGCAGTCGCGGAATAAAAGCATCGAGACGCTCGCGCCCCAGCCGCTGCATCGCGCGCAATTGCGGACTGCCGCGCAAACCGGCCAGCGCTTTCAGGGCTTTTCCGGCATCGACGAAACCGCCCTCCTGCAACTGTCGGCACGCGGCCTCCTCGTCCTGTTCTTCCTCCCACAGCGGCAGCCATTCACCACCGACCACCACCTCGCTTTCGCCGCCCTCTTCTTCGTCGGGATCAGCGATCACCTGGGCGAAATGCCAGGCCACGCGCCCGCGCCAGTACATCAGCTGTTCGTGGAATGCCGGCCAATCGGCGAAACCCAGCATGAAGGCGATCCGCGCCTGATCCTGCGCGCTGTCCGGCAGCATCTGCGTCTGACGGTCGGCAATCGCTTGAATGGCATGTTCGGTGTAACGCAGAAACTCGTAACCCTCGCGCAGTTCACTGACCACCGCCGGCGGCAGATAGCCCTGCCCTTCCAGCGTGCTCAACACCTTTAATAGAGGACGCTGTTGCAGGCTCAGATCGCGGCCCCCGTGGATCAACTGAAAGGCCTGAGCGATGAACTCGACTTCACGAATGCCGCCGGAGCCGAGCTTGATGTTGTCGGCCATGCCTTTGCGCCGCACTTCCTGCTGGATCAGCTGCTTCATGGTGCGCAGCGCTTCGATCGCCGAAAAATCCAGGTAACGGCGGTAGACGAACGGCCGCAGCATGTCGAGCAACTGCGCGCCGGCAACCTGATCGCCAGCCACCACCCGCGCCTTGATCATCGCGTAGCGTTCCCAGTCGCGGCCCTGATCCTGGTAATACTGCTCCAGCGCATTGAAGCTGAGCACCAGCGCGCCGGACGATCCGTAGGGGCGCAGGCGCATGTCGACGCGAAACACGAAGCCGTCGACGGTCATCGGATCGAGGGCCTTGATCAGACGCTGGCCGAGGCGGATGAAGAATTCCTGATTATCCAGCGAGCGTTTCACGCCGACGGTTTCGCCGCCTTCGGGGTAGGCGAAGATCAGGTCGATGTCGGAAGACAGATTCAGCTCGACCGCGCCGAGCTTGCCCATGCCGAGAATGACCATCTGCTGCGGCTCACCGCTGCGCCGCCCGGTCGGCGTGCCGAACTGCTCGCAATGGCGGCTGTACAGCCATTGATAAGCCTGATCGATGGTGGCGTCGGCCATGTCCGAAAGGTCGCGGCAGGTCTGCACCAGATCGGCCTGGCGGGTCAGGTCGCGCCAGATGATCCGCACCTGATGGCGTGCGCGCTGGCGACGCAAGGCGCGGCCGAGTTCGTCTTCGCTCTGCGCGCTGTTCACAGCGGCGGCGATCTGTGCGCACAGTTCGCCGGGCGCGAACGCCCGATCAAGTTCGCCGGACGCCACCAGCGACAGCAACATCAAAGGGTCACGAATGCTCTGTTCAATGACAAATTCGCTGGCGGCGCTGACGCGGGCGAATTGCGCCCAGCGCTCCGACGTCCAGTTCGACAGGCCGTGATCGTCTTCAAGGGCGGCGACGGACGTACGGAACGACTGCTCGGATCGGCTGACCAACGGCAGGAGAATGGCGGGCAGTTCGGCAAGCACGGGCAGGGTCATGGTCTATCCTTGATCGGCGTAATAAGGGCCGCTTGTAGTGAATGATGAAAACCCGCTACGTGAAGGACTGTCGAACAAAAGTTAGAAATAGCTGAAATTTCTTCTTCTTTGGCATCCAGCATCAAACTTTCACCTTATTCGGATGGAAATCGACCCGCCTTAACGATTATTCTCACAACGCAGTCGGAGGCCACAAGCCTTTCATCTGTAGTTTTACTACTCGTCTATACATTCGAAAGGCTGAAATGCCGGAAGATTTGTAGTAAAACTACACGCCGCCGGAACAACCTGTCGGCAATCCAAGAATTTTAAATCGTCTGCCCACAAGGCCAGTCGCAAACTCAGGCAACCGATTCTGGAAGCCTTTCCGCCCTGGAGCAAGCCATGCAAGACCTCGATCCCGTCGAAACCCAGGAATGGCTGGACGCCCTGGAATCGGTTCTCGACAAAGAAGGCGAAGACCGTGCTCACTATCTGATGACCCGTATGGGCGAACTCGCGACCCGCAGCGGCTCGCAGCTCCCTTACGCGATCACCACGCCTTACCGCAACACGATCCCTGTTACCCACGAAGCACGCATGCCTGGCGACCTGTTCATGGAACGCCGCATTCGCTCGCTGGTACGCTGGAACGCGATGGCCATGGTAATGCGCACGAACCTGCGAGATTCGGACCTGGGTGGTCACATCTCCAGCTTCGCTTCCAGTGCGACCCTGTATGACATCGGCTTCAACTATTTCTTCCAGGCCCCGACCGACGAACACGGCGGCGACCTGATCTACTTCCAGGGCCACACCTCGCCAGGCGTTTACGCCCGCGCATTCATGGAAGGCCGCATCACCGAAGACCAGATGAACAACTTCCGTCAGGAAGTCGATGGTCAAGGCCTGTCGTCCTATCCGCACCCTTGGCTGATGCCTGACTTCTGGCAGTTCCCGACCGTATCGATGGGTCTGGGTCCGATCCAGGCGATCTACCAGGCGCGCTTCATGAAGTACCTGGAGCACCGCGGTTTCATCCAGCCGGGCAAACAGAAAGTCTGGTGCTTCCTGGGCGACGGCGAGTGCGACGAGCCGGAATCCCTGGGCGCGATCTCCCTGGCCGGCCGCGAGAAGCTGGACAACCTGATCTTCGTCATCAACTGCAACCTGCAGCGCCTCGACGGCCCGGTTCGCGGCAACGGCAAGATCATCCAGGAACTCGAAGGCGTGTTCCGTGGTGCGCAGTGGAACGTGACCAAAGTCATCTGGGGCCGTTTCTGGGACCCGCTGCTGGCCAAAGACGTCGACGGCATCCTGCAACGCCGCATGGACGAAGTCATCGACGGCGAATACCAGAACTACAAAGCCAAAGACGGCGCGTTCGTTCGCGAGCATTTCTTCAACACGCCTGAACTCAAGGCGATGGTTGCCGATCTGTCCGACGACGAGATCTGGAAACTCAATCGTGGCGGCCACGACCCGTACAAGGTCTACGCGGCGTACCACGAAGCGGTCAACCACAAGGAACAACCGACCGTCATCCTCGCCAAGACCATCAAGGGTTATGGCACCGGTGCCGGCGAAGCGAAAAACACTGCGCACAACACCAAGAAAGTCGACGTCGACAGCCTGAAGCTGTTCCGCGACCGCTTCGACATCCCGGTCAAGGACGAGGAGCTGGAGAACCTGCCGTTCTTCAAGCCAGAGCCAAACAGCGCCGAAGCCCGCTACCTCGCCGAGCGCCGTGCCGCACTGGGCGGTTTCGTGCCACAGCGCCGCGCGCAGAGCTTCAGCGTACCGACTCCGGATCTGGACACTCTGAAAGCCATCCTCGATGGCTCGGGCGACCGTGAAATTTCCACCACCATGGCTTTCGTGCGGATCCTCGCGCAACTGGTCAAGGACAAGGAAATCGGCCCGCGCATCGTGCCGATCATCCCGGACGAAGCCCGTACCTTCGGTATGGAAGGCATGTTCCGTCAGCTGGGTATCTATTCCTCCGTCGGCCAGCTCTACGAGCCAGTCGATAAGGACCAGGTGATGTTCTACAAGGAAGACCAGAAAGGTCAGATCCTTGAAGAAGGCATCAACGAAGCAGGCGCCATGAGCTCGTTCATCGCTGCCGGTACTTCGTACTCCAGCCACAACCAGCCGATGCTGCCGTTCTACATCTTCTACTCGATGTTCGGCTTCCAGCGTATCGGCGACCTGGCCTGGGCCGCTGGCGACAGCCGTACCCGTGGCTTCCTGATCGGCGGCACCGCTGGCCGCACCACCCTGAACGGTGAAGGTCTGCAGCACGAAGACGGTCACAGCCACCTGCTGGCCGCGACCATCCCGAACTGCCGCACCTACGATCCGACCTACGGCTACGAGCTGGCGGTGATCATTCAGGACGGCATGAAGAAGATGACCGAAGAGCAACAGGACATCTTCTACTACATCACCGTGATGAACGAGTCGTACCAGCAGCCAGCCATGCCGGCCGGTGCCGAAGAAGGCATCAAGAAAGGCATGTACCTGCTCGAGGAAGACACTCGCGATGCGGCGCACCACGTTCAGCTGATGGGCTCCGGCACCATCCTGCGTGAAGTGCGTGAAGCGGCGAAGATCCTGCGTGAAGAGTTCAACATCGGCGCTGACGTCTGGAGCGTTACCAGCTTCAACGAACTGCGTCGCGACGGCCTCGCCGTAGAGCGCAGCAACCGTCTCAAGCCTGGCCAGAAGCCTAAGCTGAGCTACGTCGAAGAGTGCCTGAACGGCCGTAAAGGTCCGGTCATTGCTTCTACCGACTACATGAAGCTGTTCGCCGAGCAGATCCGTCAGTGGGTACCGTCCAAGGAATTCAAAGTCCTGGGCACCGACGGTTTCGGCCGCAGCGACAGCCGCAAGAAACTGCGTCATTTCTTCGAAGTCGACCGTCATTTCGTGGTGTTGGCAGCCCTGGAAGCACTGGCTGACCGTGGTGATATCGAACCTAAGGTTGTGGCCGAAGCCATCGCCAAGTTCGGCATCGACCCGGAAAAACGCAACCCACTGGACTGCTGAGGAGACATTTTGTGAGCGAACTCATTCGCGTACCTGACATCGGCAGCGGTGAAGGTGAAGTAATTGAACTGTTTGTGAAGGTCGGCGACCGCATCGAAGCCGACCAGAGCATCCTGACCCTGGAATCGGACAAGGCCAGCATGGAAGTGCCGGCCCCGAAAGCCGGCGTCATCAAGAGCCTGAAAGTGAAGCTGGGCGACCGTCTGAAAGAAGGCGACGAACTGCTTGAGCTGGAAGTCGAGGGCGCCGCTGAAGCGGCACCTGCGCCTGCTGCTGCGCCTGCTGCGAAAGCCGAGGAAAAACCGGCTGCCGCTCCTGCTGCTGCCGCACCAGCCGCTGCTCCTGCTGCCGCTTCGGTTCAGCAAGTGCACGTGCCGGACATCGGTTCGTCGGGCAAGGCGCAGATCATCGAGATCCAGGTCAAGGTCGGCGACAGCGTCGAAGCTGATCAGTCGTTGATCACCTTGGAATCCGACAAGGCCAGCATGGAAATCCCGTCGCCTGCCGCTGGCGTGGTCAAGGCCATCAGCGTCAAGCTCAACGACGAAGTCGGCACTGGCGACCTGATTCTGGATCTGGAAGTGGCGGGTGCTGCGGCCCCTGCGGCTGCCGCTCCGGCCCAGGCTGCTGCACCGGCCGCTGCCGCTGCGCCTGCTCCGGCAGCCGCGCCAGCAGCACCGGTTGCCGACAGCGTTCAGGACATCCACGTTCCGGACATCGGCTCGGCTGGCAAAGCCAAGATCATCGAAGTGTTGGTCAAGGCGGGCGATACCGTTGAAGCCGACCAGTCGCTGATCACCCTGGAATCCGACAAGGCAAGCATGGAAATCCCATCGCCTGCCGCTGGCGTGGTGGAAAGCGTTTCCATCAAGCTGGATGACGAAGTCGGTACCGGCGACCTGATCCTCAAGCTGAAAGTCAAAGGCGCGGCCCCTGCTGCTGCCCCGGCTCCAGCTGCCGCAGCTCCGAGCGCTCCGGCACCTGCCGCTGCTGCTCCGGCTGCCGCTGCACCTGCTGCCGCCGCTCCAGCCGCCGCACCGGCCAAGCCGGGCGCGAAAGTTCACGCCGGCCCTGCCGTGCGTCAACTGGCCCGTGAGTTCGGCGTCGAGCTGAGCGCCGTTGGCGCCAGCGGTCCGCACGGTCGCATCCTCAAGGAAGACGTGCAGGTTTACGTCAAGGCGATGATGCAGAAGGCCAAGGAAGCCCCGGCCGCTGCTGGCGGCGCTACCGGTGGTGCGGGCATTCCGCCGATTCCGGTGGTCGATTTCAGCCGTTTCGGCGAAATCGAAGAAGTGCCGATGACCCGCCTGATGCAGGTCGGCGCCGCCAACCTGCACCGCAGCTGGCTGAACGTGCCACACGTGACGCAATTCGACTCGGCGGACATCACCGAGCTGGAAGCTTTCCGTGTTGCGCAGAAAGCCGTGGCCGAGAAGGCTGGCGTCAAGCTGACCATCCTGCCGCTGCTGCTCAAGACCTGCGCGCACTTGCTCAAGGAGCTGCCGGACTTCAACAGTTCGCTGGCGCCAAGCGGCAAGGCGATCATCCGCAAGAAATACGTGAACATCGGCTTCGCCGTCGACACTCCGGATGGCCTGCTGGTGCCGGTGATCAAGAACGTCGACCAGAAGAGCCTGCTGCAATTGGCAGCCGAAGCGGCTTCGCTGGCTGAAAAAGCGCGCACCAAGAAGCTGTCCTCGGACGAGATGCAGGGTGCCTGCTTCACCATTTCCAGCCTCGGTCATATTGGCGGCACCGGCTTCACGCCGATCGTCAACGCGCCGGAAGTGGCGATCCTCGGTGTTTCCAAGGCAACCATCCAGCCAGTCTGGGACGGCAAAGCCTTCCAGCCGAAGCTGATGCTGCCACTGTCGCTGTCCTACGATCACCGCGTGATCAACGGCGCTGCAGCGGCACGCTTCACTCAGCGTCTGGGCAGTCTGTTGGGCGACATCCGCACCATCCTGCTGTAACTCAAACGGCCCTCCGGCGACGGAGGGCCGCTTGCTGCACCCTTTCGAGCGCCACACGCTCGTACCTCAACCCCGTCAATTGACGGGGCTTTTTTTGCCTGAAATAAACCGGATCGCGCCTCTTTCCTACAACCTGCGCTGACATCGGCCACAGGTCTGGTCCACTTAACGCCAATATTTTCCGCCGCCGGCCAACTAACCTCTGCTCAGGAAAGTTGCTTCAACGCGCTCCGCTTATTTAATTCTTGTTTATTAAAATCTCGAACGGAATCGATCATGTTCAAACCGACTATCGGCCCCATCGTGGGCCACACCACAACTAACCAAGTGCGCATTTTCATGCGCGGCGAACAACAGGACAAAAAACGTGTATTTGCCGGAGTTCGCGCTCGCAAGGCCGGCACGGAAAAATGGTCGAACAGCGTATTTGCACTTTTGAACCCGGCCAATGACATGTCGGGTGTACTGGTATTGCAGGATCTCGAAGCTGATTGTGAATACGAATATCAAGCCGGCTGGTTAAGTCCGATGAATCCGGTGCATACCATCGACACGGTCATTGAGTTTCCATTGCAATGGCCGCGACAGCTCTACCGCTTTCGCACCCGCACCGCGAAAGCCAGCCAGCCTCGGGGGTTTGTCGTCGGTTCGTGCCGTTATCTGCGGATTACCGCTGGCGTCGCTTCCTTGCCGCAACTGGGCGACCGCATCTTTGGCTCGATCAATCGACTGGTCGAGAACAGTCATCTACCCGTCAGCGCGGTGATCATGACCGGAGATCAAGTGTATGTAGATGATTTGAATGTCATTGCTCCGGATCGCGAAGCCAAAGACATCCTGAAGAAATATCGAACGGCATTTTCGCAACCGAATATTCAGCGACTGATGTCCAATACATCGACTTACATGATGCTCGACGATCATGAAATAGAAGATAACTGGCCTGCCAATGCCACCGCAGCGGACGAGGACTTATATCGCAACGCCATGGCCGCTTATGAACTTTATCAAGCCAGCCACAGCCCGGTTTATGCATGTAATGAGAAGGGTCAGATAAACCGGGATACGTTGAAGCATTACTGGTATCAGTTTGGCGACAGCGATATCGCCTGGTTCGTCACCGACAGCCGCACCCGACGCAACCTCTCGAAAGAAGACCGGCGCATTCTCGACATCGAGCAGGAACAGGCCCTGCTGCAATGGCTGATCCATAGCCCGGCACGAGTGAAGTTCGTGGTGACCAGCGTGATGTTCTATCCTGATCGCAAGTTCAACGGTGACGATGCCTGGAAAGCATTTCCCGAACAGCGTCTGCGCCTGCTGGAAACCATTCGCACTCACCGGATCAAGAACGTGGTGTTCGTCTCCGGCGACGTCCATGGCTCGCTGACCAGTCGCTTGAGTCACAGCGAGGACACCGATTTCGAGGTGCACACTATCGTGTCCTCGCCGCTGCACAATAGCAAATTGCTGCCGTATGCCAAGGCCTCGACGTTCATCCTCGATCAACCGCTGGTGCGCACGGCGGCAGGGGATTATCGGCACGAGCTGACCAGTGCCGTGGTGAGTCAGGACAATTTTGCGCATGTGGTCGTCGAGGCTGATCAGATATTGGTCAATTACCATGACCGCGATGGCAAGAACTTGCAGTCGATCAGTATGAAATTGCGTTGAAACACCCAAAGATCGCAGCCTTCGGCAGCTCCTACACAAGGCGCATTACCCTGTTGGGGCTGCGTGAAGCTGCGATCTTCTGCTCATTTCAGTTGTGCACTGGAGAAATGTTCACTGCAGCCGACATATTCTTATAGCACTTGGCCTTCATCTCTCTTGTCAGTCGGTGCCGCAATGATGCAACCTTGCCGCAGCCAACAGACAAGAGGGCGAGAGCCCGGCGCATTCAGCATATTTCCAAGCGAGTTTCCTTCATGAAGAGCCAGCCCGATGCCGCCAGCCGTATGGCGGCCGAGGTAGTGACGCAGTTGCCTGTGCCCTCGCGGCTCGGCATGCTGCGTTTCGAGCGCTTGAATGAAGCGAGTTGGGCAATGCTGTTCCTCGATCCCAACTGCGAACGCCAGTTTGGCCAGCCGGCCGTCGAGCTCTGCGCACTGGTCGGCTCGCCTTACGCCAGCCTGATGGAGCCCGAGGCGCGCTATCAACTGCACGATGCGATCCAGCAGCAACTGAGCAAAAGCGCACATTACGTCGTGCGCTACACCCTGCACACCGCCGCCGGCGCGTTGAACATCCTCGAGCTGGGTGAAGCCTACAAACAGCACAACCGGCATTTGCTGCGCGGCTACCTGCTGGCGGTCGACGAGGTGTTCGACGAAACCCAGGCGCTGCCTTCGGTGGATCTGGAAACCCAGAACTCGCGCCTGCAAATCGCCCTTGAGCTGAACCAGCGTGCCCAGCAGGAACAACTGCAGCATCTGGAGCGCGTGCGTGCCCAGCAGGATCTGATTCTGCTGCTCGCACGCCAGCGCTACAGCACGCACAACTCGCTGCAGGAAGCCGCTGAACTGATCACCCGCTGCGCCTGCGATATCTACGAGATCGACTGCGCCAGCCTGTGGAACCTCGAAGGCCAGCGCTTGCTGCCGATCTCCGCTTACCATCGCGCGACCCAGGAATACATCCTGCCGGAGCCGATCGATATCAGCGGCTTCCCCGACTACATGGAAGCCCTGCACAGCAGCCGCGCCATCGATGCCCATAACGCCATGCACGACCCGCGTACCCGCGAGATGGCCGAGGCGATGCGTCCGCGTGACGTCAACGCCATGCTCGATGCCAGCATTCGCGTCGACGGCCAGGTTGTCGGCGTGTTGTGCCTGGAACAGACCGGCGTCACCCGTGCCTGGCAGTCCGACGAAATCGCCTTCGCCGGTGAGCTGGCCGACCAGTTCGCACAAGTGATCAACAATCACAACCGGCGCACCGCCACCAGCGCCCTGCACCTGTTTCAGCGCGCGGTCGAGCAAAGCGCCAACGCCTTTTTGCTGGTTAACTGCGACGGCGTGGTCGAGTACGTCAACCCGAGCTTCACTGCGATCACCCAGTACACCACCGAGGAAGTCCACGGCCAGCGCCTGTCGGAACTGCCCGCCCTGGAAAATCTCAGCGAGCTGCTGTTCGATGCGCCCTCGGCGCTGGCCCAGAGCAACAGCTGGCAGGGCGAATTCAAGAGCCGACGCAAGAACCTCGAACCGTACTGGGGCCAGCTGTCGATCTCCAAGGTCTATGGCGATAACCGTGAGCTGACGCATTACATCGGCATCTACGAAGACATCACTCAGACCAAATTGGCCCAGCAACGCATCGAGCGCCTGGCCTACACCGACAACCTGACCAACCTCGGCAACCGTCCGGCATTCATCCGCAATCTCGATGAGCGCTTCGCCCGCGACAGCGATACGCCGATCAGCCTGTTGCTGGTGGACATCGACAACTTCAAGCGGATCAACGACAGCCTCGGTCACCAGACCGGCGACAAACTGTTGATCAGCCTCGCCCGGCGCTTGCGCAACAGCCTCAGCCCGGGTGGCAGTCTGGCGCGTTTTGCCAGTAACGAGTTCGCCGTGTTGCTCGACGACACCGATCTTGAGGCCGGGCAGCAGATCGCCAGTCAGTTGCTGATGACCCTCGACAAGCCGATGTTCGTCGACAACCAGCTTATCAGCGTCACCGGCTCCGTCGGTCTGGCCTGCGCGCCGCTGCACGGGCGCGATCCGCAAACCCTGATGCGCAACGCCGGTCTGGCACTGCACAAGGCCAAGGCCAACGGCAAACACCAGTTGCAGGTGTTCACTGAGGCGCTGAACGCCGAGGCCAGTTACAAACTGTTCGTCGAGAACAACCTGCGCCGCGCCCTGACGCAGAACGAGCTGGACGTGTTCTACCAGCCGAAACTGTGCCTGCGCAGCGGTCGTCTGCTGGGGATGGAAGCGCTGTTGCGCTGGAACCACCCGGAGCGCGGCATGATTCGCCCGGATCAGTTCATCAGCGTCGCCGAGGAAACCGGCCTGATCATTCCGATCGGCAAGTGGATCGCGCGTCAGGCGTGCCGCATGAGCAAATCCTTGACCGCTGCCGGCCTGGGCAATCTGCAGGTGGCAATCAATCTGTCACCGAAACAGTTCTCTGATCCGGATCTGGTCGCCTCGATCGCCAACATCCTCAGGGAAGAAGCGCTGCCGGCCAATCTGCTCGAACTCGAGCTGACCGAAGGCCTGCTGCTGGAAGCCACCGAAGACACGCATTTGCAACTCGACCAGCTCAAGCGCCTGGGCCTGACCCTGGCCATGGATGACTTCGGCACCGGGTACTCGTCGCTGAGCTATCTGAAGAAATTCCCGATCGACATCATCAAGATCGATCGCAGCTTCATCCACGAAATCCCCGACAACCAGGACGACATGGAAATCACCTCGGCGGTGATCGCCATGGCCCACAACCTGAAACTCAAGGTTGTGGCTGAAGGCATCGAAACCGCCGAGCAACTGGCGTTCCTGCGTCGACACCGTTGCGACGTCGGCCAGGGTTATCTGTTCGACCGACCGATTCCCGGTGACGAGTTGATCAAAGCCCTCAAGCGCTACCCGCGTGGGCCGCTGTGCCTCTAAAGCCTGCCTCTATGAAGATCCCTTGTGGGAGCGAGCCTGCTCGCGAAGGCGATAAAACCGTCGACATCTTCGTCGCCTGACACCCCGCTTTCGCGAGCAGGCTCGCTCCCACAGTTTTGATAGTGCGAATTCCGGCATCATTCGGCACACTGGCGGTCTGACTTTTTACCTCCAACCTGACTGAGAGGAACGCTCATGGTTCTGCGCTCGGAAATTCTGGTGAACAAAAACGTGCTTCCAACCAAAGAACAAGCCCTGCCCGGCCGCGAAACCGCGATGACCCTGCCGGAAAAACACTTCGTCTTCGAAGACACCCCGCTGCTCGGTCCATTCTTTCAGGACGTCGACTTTGCGATTTTCGGTCTGGGTTGCTTCTGGGGCGCGGAACGACGTTTCTGGCAGCGCGAAGGTGTGGTCAGCACCGTGGTCGGTTACGCCGGCGGCTTCACGCCGAACCCGACGTACGAAGAAGTCTGCTCGGGCCTAACCGGCCACGCCGAAGTGGTCTTGGTGGTGTATGACAAGGCCCAAGTCAGTTACGAGGAACTGCTGGCGATGTTCTGGGAACTGCACAACCCGACTCAGGGCATGCGTCAGGGCAACGACATCGGCACCCAGTACCGCTCGGTGATCTACGCGACCTCGCCTGAGCATCTGGACGCGGCGCTGAAGAGCAAGGCTGTGTATCAGGCGGAACTGTCGAAGGCGGGTCTGGGCGAAATCAGCACCGAGATCGAACAGGCGCCGACCGTGTACTTCGCCGAGACGTATCACCAGCAATATCTGGCGAAGAACCCTGAGGGTTATTGCGGGATTGGCGGCACCGGCGTTTGCATGCCTGCGAGCCTGGCGGGCAACTAACCCCGCCTGATCGTTCCCACGCTCTGCGTGGGAATGCAGCCCGGGACGCTCCGCGTCCTGACAGCGGACGCAGAGCGTCCATTGAGGCATTCCCACGCGGAGCGTGGGAACGATCGCTCGGCGATCAGCTCTCGGCAATTAACCAATCCATCTGCCAGCCACCCTGGGTCTGCCCCAGCTTCTTCGACAACCACGGCAGCAACTCACGCAACTCTTCTTCCAGCCCCCACGGCGGATTGGCGATCGCCAGCCCGGAACCGTTCAGGCTGTTCGGCGTATCCAGCGGATGCACCAGCAGCTCCACACGCAGCAACTTCGGTGCACCCGTGCCTGCCAGGTCCTGATAGAAACGCCGCAGTGCACGCTGATCCTTCACCGGATACCAGATCGCAGCCACAGTCTGGCGCATGCGGCCGATGGCTTCTTTCATCGACGCCGCGCAACGCTGCATCTCGTCGAGTTGCTCGAACGGCGGATCGATCAGCATCACCGCGCGCTTCTCCTGCACCGGCAACATCGCCCGCGCCACATGCCAGCCCTCGCCCAGATGCACTTTCACTCGACGATCGCCGGCCATGTTGTCCTTGAGCAACACGCCATCTTCGGGATGCTTCTCGTTGAGCATCACCCGATCCTGCGGCCGCGTCAGACGCCGTGCCAGCTCCGGCGAACCCGGGTAATAGCGCAACTGGCCATCCGGGTTCATCTCGTGCAGCACCTTCATATAGTCGGCAGTCAGCGCCGGCAGGTCCGGCTGATCCCACAACCGCGCAATGCCTTCCAGGTACTCGCCGGTGCGATTGGCCTGATCGCCCTGCAAGTCATACAGACCGATGCCGGCGTGCGTGTCGAGATAGGCAAACGGCTGCTCCTTGCGCGACATCAGAGCGATGAGGCGGGTCAAGGTCAGGTGTTTGAACACATCGGCGTGATTGCCGGCATGGAAGGCGTGACGATAATTCA
Organism: Pseudomonas sp. FP1762; assembly: GCF_030687105.1. Lineage (NCBI taxonomy): Bacteria > Pseudomonadati > Pseudomonadota > Gammaproteobacteria > Pseudomonadales > Pseudomonadaceae > Pseudomonas > Pseudomonas sp. FP1762. The sequence goes on along the minus strand of NZ_CP117458.1, from coordinate 504,192 downwards.
TGGCTGCTCCTGCGAGGGCCGCAAAGTTTACCTTTTACCGGGCGGCAAGTCAGGGGTTCGCAGCCGAGTGGACAAACGCCTTTCCCTCACCCTAACCCTCTCCCGAAGGGAGAGGGGACTTACGGTGGCGATCTTGCGAGTTACATCGACCTGAATGATCGACGTGATCTCAGGCTTGGCCAAACGAAGTTCACCGCTGAAGTCGCAGGTCGGCGTACAACACCAAGACAACTCGGTCAGTCCCCTCTCCCTCTGGGAGAGGGCTAGGGTGAGGGGCTTTGCTTTTATGGCGTTAAACTGGCTAACCATCAACGACAGGAAGTCAAAAATTCATGCGATATCTGATCATCTGTTTACTCGGCCTTCTTAGTCCATACCTCGCCCTTGCCGACGAAACCCACATTGAACAGGCACGCCAGACACTAAAGAACTACGGGCTGAGCCAACTGCATCCCGGCGCCATTCAATGAGCAATCAGCCCAGAGAAAAGACATTGCACTATCCGCCAATGCCTACTCATCCATGGGCAACGGCCTGCATTCCATCCAGCAAAATGAAGACACGCTGCAAGTGCTGCACGATCGTTATAAAACAACCAGAAACTATGTGTATGCGGCATCTGAGCAGACACCGTCGATCAGCAAACACTCGAAAAGCCATTTCGTTTTTTATGGGTGCCTGGAGGTCTCAAGTCAGAGGCTTTCGACAGTTTTATCAAGACCCAGGATCGGCACATCGCAGACTGACTGCTGAACCCTAAACGTCAAAAGATCGCAGCCTTCGGCAGCTACTACAGATGATCCCGTGTAGGAGCTGACGAAGGCTGCGATCTTTTGATTTTGCTTCTGAACAGTTCAGGCAGGCATGGCGCCCAGACGTCGCCCGATGACGTCGAGCAAGGGATGGCGCAGAATTTGGCGAAGTCGCTGAGGATCATCGAGTCACCTTGATCGAACGGCGCATGCATATATTCTCCAGCACCAGGAGCACGGCGCAAAGTGGGGAGTAGTTGAAGGCCATATCAGGAAATCGGAGATGAGGAATTTTACGGAGCTGCACAAAGGTCGAATTTGGATAGACGGTAGTATTTAATGCAATTACCTGTCAGATCTGACAGTGGCGTTATCGGTAGCTACTGATCCATAGTCTGAACGACGCGAAAATCAATCGATCGCCCTGATTCTAGACTACGACTGGAAGGAGATTGGAAATGGCAAAAATTACTGTAAATACATCGGGCAATGGCACCGTGATTAGCGCCTATACCAGTGGTGCAGGCGGGCCGTACCCAACATACTCAATAACGGTGAAACCCGATGACAACAGTGGAGACCTGAGCGTAAGCACTCCGGGCGATCCCCGCCTGAAAGTTGGTGACAAGGTCAGCTTTACCATTAGCGACGGCGCTGCTGGCAGACTTCTGGGAAATGTGACAAAGATATAAAAAAAGTAACCCTGATAAAAAATTCTGTTTACCGCTTCAATAAGGTTGGCTTCGCAGCCTAAAACAACGCCGTGACTTGCTCTTCAACGACAAAAGATCGCAGTCTTCGGCAGCCCCTACATGGGATAGGCGTCCACTCTGCCGAAGGCTGCGATCTTCTGATCTTCAGGCGGGCATGCTGCGCAAGCGTCTGCCGATGACATCGAGCACATCACAGCCATCGCGCAATGGGATGGCGCACAGCAGGGCGAAGTCGCTGAGGATCACGGAGTCGCATTCGATCGAGCCGCGCATGCACATGTTTTCCAGGACCTGGACCACGGCGCGGATGCGGTGGTTGGCAGCGTCCATGAGGATATCGAGAGGCACATGGGTGTCGACGAACAGGCTGGGCATGTCGCTGCAATTGCCGGTGAGGGCCATGAAGCGGTTGTCGGGGTGAGGAGTGATTTTTTCGTAGGGTGAATCAGTATGCATATTGGTCATTTTCCGGGTCCCATGATTGATAAACGTGAGCCGCCATCACACCTTCCTACGGGTTAGGGTGGCAGCTGTGCGCGGGAGTAGGAACCGAGCAATCATGGACCTCGGCCACGCCGAAGCGTGCCCCACGCACAGCCGCCGCGAACGATCTTACGGACTTGAACCAAGTGCCGCAAAAAGCCAACGAACTGTAACGTCATGAATGCGGGAATCCTTCATCCTGCCAACGCTCTCGCGGCGACAACGAAAAGACTATCCCTGCAACCCACCGCGCACCAGTTCATGAAAGCCGCCGCGATTCGAAGGAAACGTCCGAAGCGTTTGCCCCGAAATTTCACTCTGCCTCTGCCAGCAAAAACTCCAGAAGGGACGATCGTGACGAATCTTCCGACATCGATAATTTGAAAAACTGCCCGACCTTGCAGCGCAAAACAGCCTCGGGAAACGCCTCGAACACGGCCGGTTGCTCCTCGCTCAGCCATTGCAAAGCATTGGCGATGCGTACGCTTGCATCTGTCTGCGCCAAGAGCGATTGCGGCACGCTCCACCACGGAAAGACCCGCCCCGAAACCAGCGCACGGCCCGCGATTTCGATGGCTTGGCCATTGATCAAGGCTCGTGAAACGACTGGCAGCAATTGCGCGGAATTGACCTCCTCAGAGTGCAAAAGAGGCAGCAGAAACCGACCATCCCAAAAGCGGAAAAACACGGTTTTACCGTCCGGCATCAGCACTTGAGTGAGGCTGCGGAAATGTTCGACCAGCACGTCAAGATCCGCCGAAGACACCGCCAACCATCCCCAATCCCGGGATTCTGTTTCCGCCACCCAACGTAAAAACTCACTGTCTGCAGCGACAATTCCCACGTAGGGCATCACCGCGTCCCACTCGGCATAAATGGTTTCGGCCCAGACCGGATTCGCCGTGCCCTGCCAGGCTTTGAAGGCATCGGCGTCGCTGGCGCGGCTGAAAATGGCGAACAATTGTTCCGACGCATGCAGCGGCTGCCGCGCCAGCCATTGTTCGGGCGTCAATTCCTCACGCTGCACAAACACCATCCTTACAACGCTCACACTCCTCGCAGAATGGCGCATCACCTTTGAGACTCATGATCTGTGCGGCGGTGAGAATCGCCGCTGGCGCAGCGGCCAGTTTCTCCGGCAATCCCGGCACCACCGGCGCAGCGCTGGTCGCCGCCATCGGCGCGCCACCCACAACAATCGGCACGCTGCTGAAAATTCCGCCGGGGCCGATGTTGATCCACTGTCCCCCGGCCTGAATCGTCGCGCTCGCGCCGCCATCAATGACCACTTGCTGGCCTGCGCTGATATGGATCTGCGCCGAGGCGCTGGTGGCCTGGCTGTTCACCCGCACCTGCCGGTCGCCGAGCACGGACAAATGATCATCCTGCCTGACTTCGGTCTGGCGCTGGCCGTGGGTGATGCGTTGCTCGTCGGCCTTGAGTTCATGGCGGGCGGTGCCGGTGACCACCACACTGCGCTGATTATCGACCTGCAGCTGCTGGTCGTTGAGCACATGCTGGGTCCAGTTGCGCTGGGCACGCAGGTAGATTTCCTCGGCGCCTTTTTTGTCTTCGATGCGCAGTTCGTTATAACCGCCACCGCCAGGGCTGCTCTGGCTGCGGAAGATACTGCGGGTCTTGTCTGCCGGCAGATCCAGCGGCACCGGGGTCGCCGCATTCGGCAGGCAACCCATGACCAGCGGCTTGTCGGCATCGCCATCAATGAAGCCGACCAAAACTTCCATGCCGACGCGCGGAATCAACACGCTGCCGTAGTGATCGTGAGCCCAACCGGTCGCAACGCGCAGCCAGCAACTGGAGTGCTCATTGAGTTCGCCATCGCGGTCCCAGGCCAGTTGCACTTTGACCCGGCCGTATTCATCGCAATGGATCTCAAGGTCTTTCGGGCCGGTGACCACGGCAGGTTGGTAGCCCGACATGCGCGGTTTTTCCGGGCACAGCGCCGGACGAAAGACCACGTCCCACGGCGTGGCGACGAAAGTATTGCGGTAGCCCTGGAAGGATTCGCCATCGCTGGTCACCGATTCCTCAAGCACCTGCGGCTGACGGCCGCGATGCTCGACACAGGTGAGCAACCACAGATCATTCCAGTCGCTGCGCGGATGCCCGGTGAGTTGCAGGAAATGGCCGCAGACCAGCGAGGATTCGTCGCTGGTGCCTTCGGCTTGACGGTAATCGGCGACATGACGTTCAAGCGCGCGGCGCGTCAGGCCTTTGCCGGTTTCGCGATCATTGAATTGACCGGGAAAGTGATAGTCCTCCAGCACTGGACGCTGCTCGCCGTCACTGCGACTTTCCAGCGACAGGCGTGGTTTTTCGAAGTTGTAGTCGCGCCGGGTGACGACGCTGGTGCGGGTTTCCACGCGCACATTGAAACGCTGAATCGCCGGCGCGCCCGCCGACATGCCGCTGCCCGGCAGATACAGCGTCGGCTCGGGCAGCTTGGGGAACACGGTCTGGTCGTCGCCGAATACCAGCAAATGGCCTTCGGGGCTGTGTTGAAAGTGGTAATGAATGCCGACTTCGGCACACAGACGCTGGATGAAGGCCAGATCGCTTTCGGCGTATTGCACGCAGTATTCGCGCTCCGGGTATTCGCTGCCCAGGCGAAATTCAAAGGCATCGCGCAGGATCGAATGGTCCTTGAGGATCTGCGTGACAATTTGCGGCACGTTCTGATGCTGAAAAATCCGCTGGTTGATGCGATGCCCCAGATACGTCAGACGCGGGACAAGGCTGAGGTGATAGCGTGTCAGACGTTTCCCGGAATCGCCCTGCCCGACCTGATAAATCTGACCATGAATACCGCAACCCTGAGCATCGAAACTCAGAAACGCCTGACCATGCAGCAGGCTTTCCAGATCCAGGTCCGGCCGCTCGCTGACCAGTTCCAGTTCGAAGCGAAAGGGTTGGCTGATGGCTTCCCTGCCTGTGAACTCAAGGACCTTGAGGTCATGCTGGGCGCCTTCGAGGGTCAACGTGAAACGCGGTTGATTGGCAGGCGCGAACATCCGATGTCTCTCTGCAGTGTGAGGGCGGGCGATTCTGCATGAGGGGCAAGGGGTGCTGAGCAGGTGACGGGAAATTCAGATTTGCCCTACGTGGTTTGCTGAAAGGACCTTGTTAATTCGGCCGTTCGACTACAGACAATTCAATCAAACCTGCCACCCACCCTGTGGGAGCGAGCCTGCTCGCGAAAGCGGCATGTCAGTCGATACATTCATTGAATGATCAATCGCATTCGCGAGCAGGCTCGCTCCCACAATGGATTTCCACAGGATTCGAGAAATCACAGGCCATAAAAAACGGCCCGCCTCCGGTAGGAAACGAGCCGTTTTCATGTGAGCCGAAGCTCAGTCCATCACTTGTTCAAATGGAAATCTTTTTCCGCTGCCTCGAAGCGCTCAACCATGCCGCGAGTCGGTTCACCCGCCTTGCTGACAAAGTAGATGGCCAGGCTGGCGAAGATGAAGCCAGGAATGATTTCGTACAGACCCAGCAGTTCGAAGTGCTTCCAGACCACCACGGTGATCGCGCCGACCAGAATGCCGGCCAGTGCGCCGTTGCGGGTCATGTCTTTCCAGACGACCGAGATCAGCACCACCGGTCCGAACGCAGCACCGAAACCGGCCCAGGCGTAGGACACCAGACCCAGTACACGGTTTTCCGGGTTGGCAGCCATCGCGATGGCAATCAAGGCTACCAGCAGCACCATGGCACGACCGACCCAGACCAGCTCAAGCTGGGAGGCGGACTTGCGCAGGAAGGCTTTATAGAAGTCTTCGGTCAGGGCGCTCGAGCACACCAGCAACTGGCAGCTCAGGGTGCTCATCACCGCAGCCAGAATGGCCGACAGCAGTACACCGGCAACCCATGGGTTGAAGAGGATTTTCGCCAGTTCGATGAACACGCGCTCCGGGTTCTCGGTCACAGGACCGGCCACTTCCGGGTGCGCCGAGAAATAGGCGATACCGAAGAAGCCCACCGCAACGGTGCCGCCCAGGCACAGGATCATCCAGGCCATGGAAATGCGACGCGCCTTGGCGATCGACTTCACCGAATCCGCCGCCATGAAGCGCGCGAGGATGTGCGGCTGGCCGAAGTAGCCCAGACCCCAACCCATCAGCGAGATGATGCCGATGAAGGTGGTGCCTTTGAGCATGTCGAAGTTGCTCGGATCCTGCGCTTCGATGGCCAGGAACGTGGTGTCGACGCCGCCAGTGGCCAGCAGGACGATGATAGGCGTAAGGATCAGCGCGAAGATCATCAGCGTGGCTTGGACGGTGTCGGTCCAGCTCACCGCGAGGAAACCGCCGATGAAGGTGTAGGCAATCGTTGCCGCCGCACCGGCCCACAGCGCCGTTTCGTAGGTCATGCCGAACGTGCTTTCGAACAGACGCGCACCAGCGACGATGCCGGAAGCGCAGTAGATGGTAAAAAACACCAGAATCACGATCGCCGAGATAATCCGCAGCAAGCCGCTTTTATCTTCGAAACGGCTGGAAAAGTAATCCGGCAGAGTCAGGGCATCGCCGTTGTGCTCGGTCTGCACACGCAGACGGCCGGCGACGAACAGCCAGTTCAGGTAGGCACCGACGATCAGGCCGATGGCGATCCAGCTTTCAGACAGACCGGACATGTAGATGGCGCCCGGCAGGCCCATCAGCAACCAGCCGCTCATGTCGGAGGCACCGGCAGACAGCGCGGTGACGACGCTGCCGAGGCTGCGACCACCGAGAATATAGTCAGAAAGGTTGTTGGTGGAGCGATAGGCCATCAAGCCGATCAGCACCATTGCTGCGATGTAGATCACGAACGTGATCAGGGTTGGATTGCTTACGCTCATTGAGTTACGCCCTGGCTTTGTTTTTATGTAGCGGCGGTAGTGAACCGCTCGCAAACGACGACGTTTGGCAGACGATCCGGGATCCCGCGCATTTAAGACTGATGTTTCCCCAGGAAAGCCATCAGCCGGTACACCGGGTTATTCCCGGTTGCACCTTGGCGGCGAATGCTATGCAACAAAGCAAATAAGGTGCAACCAGTTTCGCGAGAATTAGTTGCACCCAGTCGGATTAATCGACGATCACCCCGTTTTTGCTCCCTTTTGTGGCAGTCACGCCTCTTTGCTAGAAGCAAAAGCACCAAGCAGGAGCAGCACTTTCGTACCAGAAATTATTTCCTGACGAGCTGCGTATTATTCCGGCAAAAAAAGGGTTGCACCCGGTTGCACCTCATTCAGCGCACGGCTAATCTTGCGGCCAGCTGATGCCACGCAACTGTGGCAACCATGAGGATAAAAATATGGCTACCACCACCCTTGGGGTCAAACTCGATGACCCGACCCGCGAGCGCCTGAAGGCTGCCGCAACCTCGATTGATCGCACGCCGCACTGGCTGATCAAGCAGGCAATTTTCAATTACCTGGAAAAACTCGAGGGTGGTGCAACCCTGACCGAGTTGAACGGTTTGACCGCCAAAGACGCCGATGACGCAGGCGAAGTGCAGACCGATCACGCTCACCAATGCTTCCTCGAATTCGCTGAAAGCATCCTCCCGCAATCGGTGCTGCGCGCTTCGATCACCGCTGCTTACCGCCGTCCTGAGCCGGAAGTGGTGCCAATGCTGATCGAGCAGGCACGCCTGCCGGCCCCGATGGCCGAAGCCACCAACAAGCTCGCGGCGACCATCGCGGAAAAACTGCGTAACCAGAAGAGTGCCGGCGGTCGTGCGGGCATTGTTCAGGGCCTGCTGCAGGAATTTTCCCTGTCGTCCCAGGAAGGCGTGGCGCTGATGTGCCTGGCCGAAGCGCTGCTGCGCATCCCGGACAAAGGCACCCGCGATGCGCTGATCCGCGACAAGATCAGCACCGGCAACTGGCATCCGCACCTGGGCAACAGCCCTTCGCTGTTCGTCAACGCTGCGACCTGGGGTCTGCTGCTGACTGGCAAACTGGTCTCCACCCACAACGAAGCCGGCCTGACTTCGTCGCTGAGCCGCATCATCGGCAAGAGCGGCGAGCCGATGATCCGCAAGGGCGTCGACATGGCCATGCGCCTGATGGGCGAGCAGTTCGTTACCGGCGAAACCATCGCCGAAGCACTGGCCAATGCGAGCAAGTTCGAAGCCAAAGGCTTCCGTTACTCCTACGACATGCTCGGTGAAGCGGCACTCACTGAAGTCGACGCGCAAAAATACCTGGCCTCGTACGAACAAGCGATCCACTCGATCGGCAAAGCGTCCCACGGTCGTGGAATTTATGAAGGCCCGGGCATCTCCATCAAGCTCTCGGCGCTGCACCCGCGCTACAGCCGTGCGCAGTACGAGCGCGTGATGGACGAGCTGTACCCGCGCCTGCTGTCGCTGACCCTGCTGGCCAAGCAATACGACATCGGCCTGAACATCGACGCCGAAGAAGCCGACCGCCTCGAGCTGTCGCTGGATCTGCTCGAACGTCTGTGCTTCGAGCCGCAACTGACTGGCTGGAACGGCATCGGTTTCGTCATCCAGGCTTACCAGAAGCGTTGCCCGTACGTGATCGACTACGTGATCGATCTGGCCCGCCGCAGCCGCCATCGCCTGATGATCCGCCTGGTAAAAGGCGCGTACTGGGACAGCGAAATCAAGCGCGCCCAGGTTGAAGGCCTGGAAGGCTATCCGGTCTACACCCGCAAGGTGTACACCGACGTTTCCTACATTGCTTGCGCACGCAAACTGCTGTCGGTACCGGAAGTCATCTACCCGCAATTCGCCACGCACAACGCCCACACCCTGTCGGCGATCTACCACATCGCCGGTCAGAACTATTACCCGGGCCAGTACGAATTCCAGTGCCTGCACGGCATGGGCGAACCGCTCTACGAGCAGGTTGTCGGCAAGGTTGCCGAAGGCAAGCTGAACCGTCCGTGCCGCGTGTACGCACCGGTCGGCACCCACGAAACCCTGCTGGCGTACCTCGTGCGTCGTCTGCTGGAAAACGGTGCCAACACTTCGTTCGTCAACCGTATCGCCGACCAGTCGATTTCGATTCAGGAACTGGTGGCCGATCCGGTGGCGCAGATCGAGCAGATGGCCACCGTGGAAGGCGGTTTCGGCTTGCCGCACCCGCGCATTCCGCTGCCGCGTGATCTGTACGGCGCCGAGCGCGCCAACTCGAGCGGCATCGACATGGCCAACGAACATCGTCTGGCCTCGCTGTCCTGCGCCCTGCTCGCCACCGCGCACAACGACTGGAAAGCCGCGCCGATGCTCGGTTGCGCGTCCAGCAACGAAACGCCGGTCGCCGTGCTGAACCCGTCCGATCACCGCGATGTGGTCGGTCATGTTCAAGAAGCTACCGTTGAAGATGTCGACAGCGCCATTCAATGCGCGCTGAACGCCGCGCCGATCTGGCAGGCCACCCCGCCGGCCGAACGTGCGGCGATCCTGGAACGTGCCGCTGACCTGATGGAAGGCGAGATCCAGCCGCTGATGGGTCTGCTGGCTCGCGAAGCCGGCAAGACCTACGCCAACGCCATCGCCGAAGTCCGCGAAGCGGTCGACTTCCTGCGTTATTACGCAGTGCAGGCGCGCAACGATTTCAGCAATGACGCCCACCGCCCACTCGGCCCGGTGGTGTGCATCAGCCCGTGGAACTTCCCGCTGGCAATCTTCAGCGGCCAGGTCGCTGCGGCATTGGCCGCCGGTAACCCGGTACTGGCCAAACCGGCCGAGCAGACTCCGCTGGTAGCGGCTCAGGCTGTGCGCCTGATGCTCGAAGCCGGCATCCCGGAAGGCGTGCTGCAACTGCTGCCGGGTCGCGGTGAAACCGTCGGCGCCGGTCTGGTCGGTGACGAGCGCGTCAAAGGCGTGATGTTCACTGGTTCCACCGAAGTCGCGCGCTTGCTGCAACGCAACATCGCTGGCCGTCTCGACAGCCAGGGCCGTCCGATTCCGCTGATCGCCGAAACCGGTGGCCAGAACGCGATGATCGTCGATTCCTCGGCGTTGACTGAACAAGTCGTGATCGACGTAGTGTCGTCGGCCTTCGACAGCGCCGGTCAGCGCTGCTCGGCGTTGCGCGTGCTGTGCCTGCAGGAAGATTCCGCCGATCGCGTCATCGAAATGCTCAAAGGTGCCATGGCCGAAAGCCGTCTCGGCAACCCCGAGCGTCTGTCCGTGGACATCGGCCCGGTGATCGACGCCGAAGCCAAGGCGGGCATCGACAAGCACATCCAGGGCATGCGCGACAAAGGTCGCAATGTTTACCAGGTGGCGATTGCCGACAGCGAAGAGATCAAGCGCGGCACCTTCGTCATGCCGACCCTGATCGAGCTGGAAAGCTTCGACGAACTGCAACGCGAAATCTTCGGCCCGGTACTGCACGTGGTGCGCTACAAGCGCAAAGAGCTGGATCAACTGATCGGTCAGATCAACGCCTCCGGTTACGGCCTGACGCTGGGCGTGCACACGCGCATCGACGAGACCATCGCCAAGGTGATCGACAACGTCAACGCCGGTAACGTCTACGTCAACCGCAACATCGTCGGTGCCGTGGTCGGCGTGCAGCCATTCGGCGGCGAAGGCTTGTCGGGTACTGGCCCGAAAGCCGGCGGCCCGCTGTATCTGTACCGTTTGCTGTCGACGCGTCCTAGCGACGCCATCGAGCAATCCTTCGCTCGCGGTGACGCCATCGTCGCCCCGGACGTGCGCTTGCGCGATGCCATGAGCCAATCGTTGAACGCTCTGAAAGCCTGGGCCGACAACAACAAGTTCGCCGATCTGAGCACCCTGTGCGTGCAATACGCAGCACAGTCGCAGAGCGGCATCACCCGCGTGCTGGCTGGCCCGACCGGCGAGAAAAACAGCTACGCCATTCTGCCGCGCGAACACGTGCTGTGCCTGGCGGAAGTTGAAGGTGATCTGCTGACGCAACTGGCGGCGGTGCTGGCAGTGGGCGGTTCGGCGGTGTGGCCGGAAACCGAGCTGACCAAGGCGTTGTTCGCCCGTCTGCCGAAGGAAGTCCAGGCGCGGATCAAACGTGTTGCCGACTGGAACAAGGACGAAGTGGTGTTCTATGCCGTGCTGCATCACGGCCACTCCGACCAGTTGCGCGGCGTCTGCCAGCAGATCGCCCAGCGTGGCGGCGCGATCGTTGGCGTTCAGGGACTGTCCCAAGGCGAGACCAACATTGCCCTGGAGCGCCTGGTGATCGAGCGTGCATTGAGCGTGAACACCGCTGCGGCGGGGGGTAATGCCAGCTTGATGACCATCGGTTAAATCGCTGTAAATCCAGGCGACCGCAATGGTCGCCTGGTACGCAATACTCTGTGGGAGCGAGCCTGCTCGCGAAGACGACGTTTCAGTCGACATCAATGTTGCCTGAACCACCGCTTTCGCGAGCAGGCTCGCTTCCACAGAAGATCAAAAGATCGCAGCCTTCGGCAGCTCCTACAGGGAAACGCATTCCAAATGTAGGAGCTGCCGAAGGCTGCGATCTTTTGCTTCTGCATCACTCTCATCAATCATCCTATCCAGCCTCTATTCCCCCGCCTTAGACTCGGCCCAACCCCAATTTCAGGTAGGCCGCCATGTCCGAGACGCTGCTCAGTTCCCGCAATCTGGCTTTCGAGCTGTATGAAGTCCTTGATGCCGAGGGCCTGACCCGGCGTGAGCGCTTTGCCGAGCACAACCGCGAAACCTTCGACGCCGCCATCGGCACCGCGCGCAACATCGCCGAGAAGTACTTTGCGCCGCACAACCGCAAGGGCGACGAGAACGAGCCGCGCTACGAGGATGGTAAGGCGATCCTGATTCCTGAAGTGAAACCGGCGGTGGATGCCTTCCTTGAGGCCGGATTCCTTAACGCAGCGCGAAGTTTCGACGCCGGCGGAATGCAATTGCCGACCCTGCTGTCGCAAGCCTGCTTCGCGCACTTTCAGTCCGCCAACGCAGCGTCGACGTCGTACCCGTTCCTGACCATGGGCGCGGCCAATCTGATCGAGAGCTTTGGCAGCGAAGAGCAGAAACAGCGCTTCCTGCAACCGATGATCGACGGACGTTTCTTCGGCACCATGGCCCTGACCGAGCCCCATGCCGGTTCATCGCTGTCGGACATTCGTACCCGCGCCGAGCCTGCGTCCGACGGCACCTATCGCCTGAAGGGCAACAAGATCTTCATTTCCGGCGGCGATCATCCGCTGTCGGAAAACATCGTACACATGGTGCTCGCCAAACTGCCGGACGCACCGCCGGGGGTGAAAGGTATTTCGCTGTTTATCGTGCCGAAGTTTCTGGTCAACGACGACGGCAGCCTCGGCCAGCGCAACGACGTGCTGCTCGCCGGTTTGTTCCACAAGATGGGCTGGCGCGGCACCACATCGACGGCGCTGAACTTCGGCGATAACGGTGAGTGCGTCGGCTATCTGGTGGGCAAACCGCACCATGGTTTGAGCTACATGTTCCAGATGATGAACGAAGCGCGAATCGGCGTCGGCATGGGCGCGGTGATGCTCGGCTATGCCGGTTACCTGTATTCACTGGAATATGCGCGTGAGCGGCCGCAGGGCCGGGTGCCGGACAGCAAGGATCCGACCACTGCGCCGGTGGCGATCATTCAGCACGCGGACGTCAGACGCATGCTGCTGACGCAGAAATCCTACGTCGAAGGTGCGTTTGACCTCGGCCTGTACGCCGCGCGGTTGTTCGATGACACCACCACGCTGGAAACCGAAGCCGAACGCAAACAGGCTCATGAACTGTTGGACTTGCTGACACCGATCGTCAAATCCTGGCCTTCGGAGTTTTGCCTGAAGGCCAACGAACTGGCGATCCAGATTCTTGGCGGCCACGGCTACACCCGTGAGTACCCGGTGGAGCAGTACTATCGCGACAACCGCTTGAATCCGATCCACGAAGGCACCCACGGCATCCAGTCGCTGGATTTGCTCGGGCGCAAACTGGCGCAGAACGGTGGCGCCGGTCTCAAGCAGCTGATTCGATTGATCGCCAACACGGCCGAACGTGCCACTGAATACGATTCGTTGACCACCCTGCGCGAACCGCTGGAAAAACTCGTTGCCCGCCTGCAAACCGTGACCATCGGCCTGCTCACCGATCTGGCCCAAGGCAAGGTCAACAGCAGCCTGGCGAACTCGGCGCTGTACCTGAAAGTGTTCGGCCACGCAGTGATCGGCTGGCGCTGGCTGGAGCAGGCGATCCGCGCCGAGGAAGGCCTGGCCAAAGGAAATGCGGCGGATGTCGACTTCTATAAGGGCAAGTTGCAGGCGGCGCGGTATTTCCTGACATGGAAAGTGCCGGGTTGCCAGCATGAGCTGGACTTGCTGGAGGCGCGGGATGATACGTGTCTGGGGATGCTGGAGGAGTGGTTCTGATCTGCAAGTTGTTTTGCGACTGAAACCATTCGCGAGCAGGCTCGCTCCCACAGGACAGGTGGTGTTCACAGGATGCGTGAACATGCCGAATCCAATGTGGGAGCGAGCCTGCTCGCGAAGGCGTCAGCCCAGGCGATACAGCTTCAACTCAACTTGAACCCACCCATCTGCCGCGCCAGATCATCCGCCAGCCGCTGCAACATCTGACAATCCTCACGACACGCACGAACCTCCCCCGCCGTCGCCCGTGCCAGATCGGAAATCCCCTGCACGTTGCGGTTGATCTCTTCAGTCACCGCGGACTGCTCTTCGGTTGCCGTCGCTACCTGATGGTTCATATCGCTGATGCGCTCGACCTGACCGGTGATCGCCGTCAGTGACGCGCCGGTACGCTGGCTCGATTCAACCCCGGTCCCGGTTGCAGCCTGACCGGTGCGCATCGATGACACGGCGTTTTCCGCGCCTTGCTTGAGGCTGCCGATCATCAATTGAATTTCGTCGGTCGAGGCCTGGGTCCTGCGCGCGAGGGTGCGCACTTCATCGGCGACCACCGCGAAGCCACGGCCCATATCGCCGGCGCGGGCAGCTTCGATGGCGGCGTTGAGTGCCAGCAGATTGGTCTGTTCGGAAACGCCACGAATCACCGCCAGCACCGAATCAATCGACGCCACTTGCTGCGCCAGCTCACCCACCGCCCCTGCCGCCACGCCGATCTCATCGGACATGCTCTCGATATGACGGATCGAGCCACCAACCACTTCCCGTGCCTGCAACGCCTCATCGCGCGCGGTTTGCGAGGCAAGCGCGGCGTTGCCAGCGTTCTGCGCGATTTCCTGCACGGTCAGGCCCATTTCGTGGACGGCGGTGGCTACCATGTCGGTCATTTCCTGCTGCCGGCCGGAACGCTCGGCGGTGTTGTCCACCACCGTAGCCACTTGCCCTACGGCTGTGCGCAGGCGCTCGCTGGTGGTCAGCACTTCACCGATCATTGCGCGCTGGCTGTCGAGGAAACGGTTGAAGCCGCGCGCCAGGTCGCCCAGCTCATCGGCACGGCTGGAATCTAACCGGTGGGTCAAATCTCCACCACCGCTACCGATGGCCACCAGCGCCCGTGTTACTTGTCGAATCGGTCGCACCAGCCCCTGCGCCAGCCACACCACCAACGCCAGGCAGACCAGCGCCACCACCAGACCGATGCCGCCGCTCATCCACATCGCTTTCCGTGCTTCGGCGTAGATCTGCGACTGCGGCACTTCGGCCACCAGCGTCCAGCCGAGATCGCGCAGGGGCAGGCTGAAGGCGAGGAAGTCTTCACCGTCGCGCTGGAAGCTGCTGTTCACTGCGGATTTGTGCCCCATCAGCGCTTGCGCCGCGTTGGCGCCGATCTGCTCGGTCAAGGTGCGTTTGCCGCTGAACTGCGCTTCAGGATGGACCTGAATCAAACCATCGGAACGCACGAGATAGACCTTGCCGCGCTCGCCGAAACTGAAGTTGTGGATCAGCTCAGACAGCTCTTTCATGCTCAGCCCCAACCCGGCGACACCGACGACTTTGCCGGCCTGCTCGACCTTCAGATCGATGAACAGGGCCAGCTCGCCAGTGGCGCCGTCGTTGTCGATATTGAGGGTGCGCGGCTGATTGCTGTCGAGAAAGGAATAGAACCAGGCGTCGGCCGGTTTCGCGCGACTGAGGGTGCGATCGAGGCCTTTTTCGGTGATGTAATGATTGGATTCGGTGCCGATGATCAACGCGGTAAAGGCTTTGTGTTCAGCGCGGATGCCTTCCAGATATTGCGCGAAAAGCGCGGTTTTGCGGCTGTCTTCGCCGGATGCCAGCCAGTCACGCACCATGGTGTTGCTGGCGATGTCCTTGGCGGCGGTGAGTGGCTGGACGAGGATGCGTTCGATATCGTTGCGCGTCGCTTCAATGCTCGACGGCAGCGCCTGTTCGACCAGATAGCTCTGGGCGAGGCGGTTGACCACCAGGGTATAAATGCCAACCACAATCACGATGCTGATCAGCAGGGCCGCGCCCATGCCGAGAATCAACTGCCACTGAATACTGCGTCGCCACCACTGCATGGAGCACCCCCGAAGAATAAGAGCCTGAACCACTGCAACAGCCGTGCCGATTGTATACAAAGAGCATCAGAATAAAACACAACCTTCGGTACAGCCGTATCCTTACTAGCAAGAAGCTGGCCATTATATCGAGGGATTCACTGTCAAGTCTGACAGGTTACAACTTGCATCGGGTGGCTTAGATTCGCGGTTTCACGTCTGTGACAAGCATCCGCGTCGCAGATCCAAGCCGTCCATCGCAGGAGAAAGAACATGACTGACACCGGTCCACGAGAGAATTTTGTTCAGGCAATGGCTGACAACGATACGTTTGTTAAATCGGCGCTCATTGGCGACTTTGTCGGGAGCTCGACTTCTCAATCGATGATTATTCGCAGGCACTTCACCGAGGTCATGGTTTTCCCGGTAATCCATTACAAAATTACGATCACCACCCTCGCAGGCACGACGTACAGCACAGTTCAGCCAATTCCGTCGGCAGAATATATCTACCTGCTTTCCAAGGGTGATGAAGTGACGATCGAAAATACTACCTATAGAGTTTCCCACTCAGAGTTCATCAAGCAATCCGATGGAGAATGGACAACAAAAGTCTACTGGCAGCCAATACTCCAAGCCTCATAGCAACAAGACCTCAGCATGTTCAGCGCCTCAATGTACCGAGGCGCTGCGAAAAGCGAGTCAACCCTGACTGATCGTCTTGGCAATGGTGTCGACCGTGGCGCTGACTTGCTCTTGATAACGGTCGAGTTCTTCCTGGTGCTGTTTCTTCATTTCGATCTGCTGCGAGCACAGATTCATCGCCGCCAGCACCAGCAAACGGTCACCGATCAGCGTCGGGTATTTGCGCTTGGTGTCTTCCAGCGCGGCCTTGAGCATCATCGCCGCGTCCAACAGGGTCTGTTCTTCCCCGGCCGGTGCCTTGATCGAATAGTCCTCGCCAAGAATGGAGATGACTTTTACCCCTGCTGTGCCGTGGTTCATGCGCTGACAGGACCGGCATTGACGCGATCAACCAGCGCCTGGATGCGCGCGGCGGTGGCGCCGTGTTTTTCTTCCTGCTCCATCAGGTTCAGTTGCAGGCTTTCGTTTTCATCCTTGGCCTGGGCCAGTTCCGTGGACAGGGTCTGGTTGGTCTGCAGCAAGGTCTGGTTCTGTTGCACCAGGTCGCTGACGAGCTGTTCCAATTGGCTGAGGGATGCTTCCAACATTTTGATCTTCCAAGCGTTTTTCAAAGGGCGCGTACGATAAAGAAAAGTCACCACGGATGCCAGGGTTAACCTGGCGCAAGGCCTTGATTTTCCTGGGTGGCGAAGCTTCTCGCGAGTTTAAAAGACTGTGATTGGTCGATCTGGTTCCTGCACTTCGTCGCTCAAGCCTGTCTGCGACAAATACGCACACCACCTCAAGACTTTAGTCGTATGACCGATAAGTCACCCATACAGCAGTCTCAGCCCGCATGGATGCGGCCCTTTTCGGTATCCGCCCATGTCCCTTCGCAATATGAACATCGCCCCACGGGCGTTCACCGGCTTCGCCCTGATCGGCGGCCTGATGTTGATTCTCGGCGTGTTTGCGCTGAACCAGATGAGCAAGATCCGCGCGGCCGGCGAAGACATCGCCACCGCCAGCGTGCCGTCGATCAAGGCTCTGGACGAATTCACCCAACTGACCCTGCGCCTGCGCGTGCTCTCCTATCGTTTGCTGATCAACCGCGAACCCGACGTGCAGCAGAAAACCATCGAACTGTTCGACCTGCGCAATCGCCAGATCGCCGATGCGCAACGCGCATACGAGCCACTGATCGAAGGCCCGCAGGAACGTGCGGCGTACGATCAGTACGTGCAATTGCTGGCGCAGTACCGTCAGCTCGAAGAGCGGATGAAAACCCTGTCGCGCAACAATCAGATCGACGAGTTGCGGCAGATGCTCAACAGCGATTTGCTGAGCAATTCGGAAGCGGTGAATACCGCGCTGGCGCGCTTGCTGGAGATCAACACCCAGCAGATCGCCGAAACCGACCAGGGCGCGAAGGATCAGTATTCGATGTCGTTCAATCTGGTGGTGACCTTGCTGGTGATCGCCAGCGGCCTGACCCTGCTGTTCGCCTGGTTGCTGACCGTGAGCATTACCAAGCCGATTTCCAAGGCACTGGAGGCGGCGGAAACCATCGCCGAAGGCAACCTGACCCAGCCGATCCATGTCGATGGCGAAGATGAAGCCGGGCGCTTGCTGGCGGCGATGGCGAAGATGCAATCGAAGCTGCGCGATACCCTGCAGCGCATCTCCGGTTCGGCCACACAGCTTGCGTCTGCTGCGGAAGAGCTGAACAGCGTCACCGACGAAAGTGCTCGCGGCTTGACCCAGCAGAACAACGAAATCGAGCAGGCGGCCACTGCGGTCAATGAGATGACCAGCGCTGTCGAAGAAGTCGCGCGCAACGCGGTCAGCACTTCGGAAGCCTCGAAAAACGCCACCACCTCGGCGGGCGACGGTCGTGATCTGGTGCAGGAAACCGTCAGCGCCATCGAACGCATGAGCGCCGATGTGCAGAGCACCGCGTCCTTGATCGGCGACCTGGCCAATGAATCCCGCGACATCGGCAAGGTGCTCGACGTAATCCGTGGCCTGGCCGACCAGACCAACCTGCTGGCATTGAACGCAGCGATCGAAGCAGCCCGTGCCGGTGAGGCCGGTCGTGGTTTTGCCGTGGTGGCGGACGAAGTGCGCGCCCTGGCCCATCGCACCCAGCAGTCGACCAGCGAAATCGAGCGGATGATCGGCAGCATCCAGAGCGGCACCGAACACGCCGTGGATTCGATGCGCAACAGCACCGAGCGCGCCGAGTCGACGCTCAACATCGCCCGTGGCGCCGGGATGTCGCTGGACACGATCAACAGCGCCATCGTCGAAATCAACGAGCGCAACCTGGTCATCGCCAGCGCTGCCGAAGAGCAGGCGCAGGTGGCGCGGGAAGTCGATCGCAATCTGGTCAACATCCGCGATCTGTCGGTGCAGTCGGCGACCGGCGCCAATCAGACCAGCGCGGCGAGCAATGAGCTGTCGCGCCTGGCGCTGGATCTGAACAACATGGTTGGGCGGTTCAGCCTCTAAGATCAAAGGCTACCCCCTCACCCCAGCCCTCTCCCCCAAGGGGGCGAGGGGGAAAGGGAGCAGATTGAGGGCCTTTCAGATTTTGAGTTCGGCTCGATATTGCAAGTCGGTGTAACCTGCACAAACACCTCGGTCAGTCCCCTCTCCCTCCGGGAGAGGGCTAGGGTGAGGGCCGCAATCCTCCGCCTGCCGCAAAACCTGATGCACCCTGAAAACCTTTTTGACAGCATCACATTTCAACAGGTTAGAATCGCTGGCACGCAGACTGCATGGTCAGTTTGTGCCCCCGTCTTTACGCTTCTGGAGTACTGCCTTTGAATGCGACGACCATCAACAGCCTGTTCTTGATCGGCGCGTTGCTGGTAGGCGCAAGCATTCTTGTCAGTTCTCTTTCTTCACGTCTCGGCATTCCGATTCTGGTCATCATCCTCGCGGTCGGCATGGCGGCAGGGGTCGATGGTGGCGGGATCATTTTCGATAACTACCCGACGGCCTATCTGGTCGGCAACCTCGCCCTTGCAGTGATCCTGCTCGACGGCGGCTTGCGTACGCGGGTGTCGAGTTTCCGCGTGGCCTTGTGGCCGGCGCTGTCGCTGGCCACGGTCGGGGTGTTGATCACCACCGGGCTGACCGGCATGGCCGCTGCGTGGCTGTTCGACCTCAATCTGATTCAGGGCCTGCTGATCGGCGCCATCGTCGGCTCGACCGACGCCGCTGCGGTGTTCTCGCTGCTCGGCGGTAAAGGCCTCAACGAACGGGTCAGCGCCAGTCTGGAAATCGAATCCGGCAGCAACGACCCGATGGCGGTGTTTCTCACCGTCACCCTGATCGACATGCTCGCCAGCGGCGAAACCGGCCTGCACTGGAGTCTGCTGACCCACCTGATCCGCGAGTTCGGCATCGGTGGTGTGATCGGTCTGGGCGGCGGCTGGATGATGCTGCAACTGGTCAACCGCATCAATCTCGCGGCCGGGCTCTATCCGATTCTGATCATCGCTGGCGGTCTGGTGGTGTTCGCGCTGACCAACGCCTTGCACGGCAGTGGTTTTCTCGCCGTGTACCTGTGCGGTCTGGTGATCGGCAACCGCCCGGTGCGTAGCCGCCACGGCATTCTGCACATGCTCGACGGCATGGCCTGGCTGGCGCAGATCGGCATGTTCCTCGTGCTGGGCCTGCTGGTCACGCCCCACGATCTGCTGCCGATCGCCCTGCCCGCCCTCGGTCTGGCGCTGTGGATGATCCTGTTCGCGCGGCCGCTGTCGGTGATGGTCGGCCTGCTGCCGTTCAAGGCCTTCCACGGTCGCGAAAAAGCCTTTATTTCCTGGGTCGGCCTGCGCGGCGCGGTGCCGATCATTCTCGCGGTGTTCCCGCTGATGGCCGGGCTGCCGCAAGCGCAGCTGTATTTCAACCTGGCCTTCTTCATCGTACTGGTGTCGCTGCTAGTGCAAGGCACGAGCCTGCCGTGGGTGGCCAAATTGCTCAAGGTGACCGTTCCGCCAGAACCCGCGCCGATATCCCGGGCGGCACTGGAAGTGCACGTCACCAGCGAGTGGGAACTGTTCGTTTACAAGCTCGGCGCCGAGAAATGGTGCATCGGTTCGCCCCTGCGTGAGCTGAAAATGCCCGAGGGCACACGCATCGCGGCGCTGTTTCGTGGCCAGCAACTGCTCCATCCGTCGGGTAGTACGGTGCTGGAAGTCGATGATTTGCTGTGTGTTATTGGTCATGAACACAACTTGTCGGCCCTCGGCAAACTGTTCAGCCAGGCGCCGCAACGTGGCCTCGATTTGCGCTTCTTCGGCGACTTCGTACTCGAAGGAGATGCCCAGCTTAAAGCGGTTGCAGCGCTGTATGGCTTGCCGGCCGAAGGCATCGATCCGGACATGACCCTGGGCGCGTTCATCGCCCAGAAAGTCGGTGGTGCACCCGTCGTCGGTGACCAGGTGGAGTGGAACAACACCCACTGGACGGTTGCGGTCATGGACGGGAACAAGATCGGCAAAGTGGGCGTCAGATTCCCCGAAGGAAGTCGCCCGGGCCCCGGACTCTTCCTCTAAACTGCTTCCACTCTCACTTGCTTGACCGGTCTCTATGCCTACCCTGCGCTCCTTTTTCGCCGCGGCCCTGCTGGGCCTCAGTCTTGTCGTCGGCCCGCTGCATGCTGCCGAACCACCGTCCAGCGATGCCGTGCAGGCCAGCCTCGACAAGCTGGCTGACAGCAAACTGCCGGACGCCGACAAGAAGACCCTGCAGACCGTCCTGCAGAACACCCTCAATCAACTGAACAACCAGCGTGATTACGAGCAGAAGCTGATCGATCTCAAGCGTCAGCTGGCCAACGCGCCGAAGCAGACGATTGAAAATACCCGCGAACTGAGCCGCCTCAAGGCCACCGCACCGGTGCCGGTAGCGCAACGTTTTCCGAAAGAGTCGATCCAGCAACTGGAGCAGATCCTCACCGATCGCTCGACCCAGCAAAGCGATCTGCAAAAAGCCCTGGCCGAAGCCAACAGTCTGATCATCACCGCGCAGACTCGCCCCGAGCGTGCGCAGGCGGAGATTTCCGCCAGCCAGACGCGCATCCAGCAGATCAACACCATCCTCAAATCCGGCAAGGACACGGGCAAAACGGTCACCGCCGAACAGCGCGACCAGTTGAACGCCGAACTGGCCGCACTCAATGCACTGATTCCATTGCGCCGCCAGGAACTGGCAGGCAACACCCAGTTGCAGGATCTGGGCAACGCTCAGCATGACTTGCTCTCGGAGAAATCCGATCGCCTCGACCGCGAGATCCAGGAACTGCAAACCCTGATCAACCAGAAGCGTCTGGCGCAGTCGCAGGAAACCGTTACCCAGCAATCGATCGAAGCGCAGAAGGCCGGCGGCAGCAGCCTGCTGGCGAGCGAGAGCGCGACCAATCTCAAGCTTTCCGACTATTTGCTCAAGAGCACCGACCGTCTCAACGAAGTCACGCAGCAGAACCTGCAGACCAAACAGCAACTCGACACCCTGACCCAGAGCGATTCGGCACTGGACGAACAGATCAGCGTGCTCAAGGGCAGCCTGCTGCTGTCGAAAATTCTCTACAAACAGAAGCAGGCGCTGCCGCACTTGAAGGTCGACCGCGACCTCGCCGACCAGATTGCCGATATTCGCCTGTATCAGTTCGATGTCAGCCAGCAGCGGGAGCTGTTGAGCAATCCGGCGACCTATGTCGACAATCTGCTGGCCACGCAGCCGCCAGAGCAGGTCACCCCGCAACTGCGCAAAAGCCTGCTCGATCTGGCCAACACCCGTGCTGATCTGCTCGAGCGGCTGAACCGCGAGTTGAGCGCGATGCTCAATGAATCGATCACCCTGCAGCTCAACCAGAAACAATTGCTGAGCACCGCGCAAAGCCTGCGCGCGACCCTCGACGAACAGATGTTCTGGATCCCCAGCAACAAGCCGCTGGACGTGGAATGGATGCGCGGCGTGCCCGAGCGTCTCGAGCGACAGGTCAACACCCTGCCCTGGGCGTCGAGTCTGAGCGAACTGACTGACGGCCTGACCCAGCGTCCCTTGCTGTTCCTGCCATTGGCGCTGCTGATCGGCGCCCTGTTGTGGCGACGCAAAGCGCTGTACGGACGACTCAACAAGGTTCACCAGGACATCGGCCACTTCAAGCGCGACAGCCAGTGGCACACCCCGCAGGCGATTCTGATCAACATCCTGTTGGCGATGCCGGTGGCGCTGGGTCTGGCGCTGTGCGGTCTGGCCCTGCAGATCGACGCGCGCGGGCAGAACGCCAACATGGGCGCGGCGCTTTTGCAGATGGGCCAGGCCTGGCTGGTGTTCTACACCGCGTACCGGATTCTCGCGCCGGGTGGCGTGGCGGAATTGCACTTCCGCTGGGAAAAACCGCAGGTCGAGTTCCTTCAGGGCTGGGTACGTCGATTGGGCCTTGTGGTCATGGCGCTGGTGGCCGTGGTGGCCGTCGCCGAGTTGCAACCAGCGGCGCTGGCTGATGACGTGCTCGGCATGCCGGTGGTGCTGACCTGCTACGCCTTGATGGCGTGGCTGCTCAGTCGCCTGCTGATCAGCAGCCCGACGCACCAGAACGCTTCGCTGTTCCGCAAAGCCGTCGGAGTGATGTTCACCCTGCTGCCGATCGCCCTGTTTGTCGCGGTGTGCTTCGGCTACTACTACACCGCGCTGAAACTCAGCGACCGCTTGATCAATACCCTGTACCTGCTGATGTTCTGGCTGGTGATCGAGGCCACCTTCGTGCGTGGTCTGAGCGTTGCCGCGCGGCGTCTGGCTTACCAGCGCGCGCTGGCCAAACGGCAGGCGGCAAAAGAGGCCGGCGACGGCGAAGCGGTGATCGAAGAGCCGACCCTGGACATCGAAAAGGTCAACGAACAGTCCCTGCGCCTGATCCGTCTGGCCCTGCTCGGCGGTTTCATCGCGGCGCTGTACTGGGTCTGGTCGGACCTGATTTCGGTGTTCTCGTATCTGGACAACATCACCCTCTACGAATACACCAGCGGCACTGGCGCCAACATGAGCATGGTGCCGATCAGCATCGGCGACATGCTCGGCGCGCTGATCATCATCGGTATCACCTTCGCTCTGGCGCGCAACTTGCCCGGCCTGCTCGAAGTGTTCGTGCTGTCCAAACTCAATCTGGCCCAGGGCAGCGCTTATGCGACAACGACGCTGCTGTCCTACGTGATTGCCGGCGTTGGTTTTGTCACCACCCTGTCGACCCTCGGCGTCAGTTGGGACAAGTTGCAATGGCTGGTGGCAGCGCTGTCGGTGGGCCTCGGTTTCGGTATGCAGGAGATCTTCGCCAACTTCATCTCCGGCATCATGATCCTCTTCGAACGCCCGGTGCGGATCGGTGACACCATCACCATCGGCAACCTGTCGGGCACGGTGAGCAAGATCCGCATCCGCGCCACGACCATCACCGACTTCGACCGCAAGGACATCATTGTCCCGAACAAAACGTTCATCACCGGGCAATTGATCAACTGGTCGCTGACCGACACCATCACCCGCGTCACGCTGAAACTCGGCGTCGATTACGGTTCGGATCTGGACCTGGTCAAGGAACTGCTGCTCAAAGCGGCCCGGGAGAACCCGCGCGTGCTCAAAGAACCTGAGCCACACGTGTACTTCCTCAACTTCGGCGAAAGCACGCTCGACCACGAACTGCGCATGCATGTACGCGATCTCGGTGACCGCAACCCGGTGCTGGATGAGGTCAACCGCTTCATCAATCGCGAGTTCAAGAAGCAGCACATCAACATCTCGTTCCGGCAGATGGAGGTTTATCTGAAGAACCTCCACGGTCAGGAATACAAGATGGTGCCTGTGGAACCCGAGAACAAAACCATCGTGCCGATCGTCGACGGGCAGAAACCGTTGCCGGAACCGCCACCGAGCAAACTCGACTAACCGACATGGTCCCAGCAGAATGCTCGGACATTCTGCTGGAGCCGGCCCGTGAAAGCCCTCGACGAACTGACTTTCGACAATCGCTTCGCCCGCCTGGGCGACGCGTTCTCCGCGCACGTGCTGCCCGAACCGATCGACAATCCGCGTCTGGTGGTCGCCAGCCCGGCCGCTCTGGCCTTGCTTGATCTCGATGCGGCCAGCGCCGACACCGAAGAATTCGCGCAACTGTTTGGCGGCCACAAGCTGTGGGCCGATGCCGAGCCGCGGGCGATGGTGTATTCCGGGCATCAGTTCGGCGGTTATACCCCGCAACTGGGTGACGGGCGCGGTCTGCTGCTGGGTGAGGTGTACAACAACGCTGGCGAGCATTGGGACTTGCACCTCAAAGGCGCCGGGCAGACGCCGTTTTCACGCATGGGCGATGGTCGCGCGGTGCTGCGCTCATCGATTCGCGAGTTTCTCGCCTCCGAGGCGCTGTTTGCGCTGAACATTCCATCTTCGCGGGCCGCCTGCGTGATTGGCTCCGACACGCCGGTCTGGCGGGAAAAGCAGGAACGCGCGGCGATGGTGCTGCGTCTGGCGCCGAGCCATATCCGCTTCGGCCACTTCGAATATTTCTACTACACCAAGCGCCCCGAGCAGCAGAAACAGCTTGGCGAGCATGTGCTGGCGATGCACTTTCCCGAGTGTCTGGAACAACCGGAACCGTATCTGGCGATGTTTCGCGAGATCGTCGAGCGCAACGCCGAGCTGATCGCCAAGTGGCAGGCCTACGGCTTCTGTCACGGCGTGATGAACACCGACAACATGTCGATCCTCGGCATCACCTTCGACTTCGGCCCGTTCGCCTTCCTCGATGACTTCGACGCGCATTTCATCTGCAATCACTCCGATGATCAGGGTCGCTACTCGTTCAGCAATCAGGTGCCGGTGGGCCAGTGGAACCTCAGCGCGCTCGCCCAGGCGCTGACGCCGTTCATCAGCGTCGAGGCCCTGCGCGAAACCCTCGGCTTGTACCTGCCGCTGTTCCAGGCGCACTACCTCGACCTGATGCGCCGCCGCTTCGGCTTCACCACCGCCGAGGACGACGATCAGCAACTGCTGGAAAACCTGCTGCAACTGATGCAGAACAGCGGCGTCGACTACACGCTGTTTTTCCGCCGCCTCGGTGAAGAGTCAGCCGAACAGGCCATCGCCCGCCTGCGCGACGATTTTGTCGATATCAAAGGTTTCGATGCCTGGGGCGAGCGCTACGTCGCCCGGGTTACCCGCGACGGCAATGCCGATCAGGCACAACGCCGCGCACGGATGCATGCAGTCAATCCGCTGTACATCTTGCGCAATTACCTTGCGCAAAAAGCCATCGATGCGGCCGAGCAAGGCGACTATTCCGAGGTGCGCCGATTGCATGCGGTGCTGAGCAAACCGTTTGAGGAGCAGCCGGGGATGGAGGGTTACGCCGAGCGGCCACCGGAGTGGGGAAAGCATTTGGAGATCAGTTGTTCTTCGTAGGCGCTTCAGCTTAGCGGGTCGATTGCACTGATTACACGGTCGACGATGTCAGACATTGTCACGTCATCCAGTCGCTCGATGAATTTGGCCGTGCCGTCTCGTACCCGTTGTTCTATGTCAAAACTGCGAACCTGATTACACACCGCTACACCATTGGTTTCGTGGCCAGTAATGGCGACCGCCAAACCCATATACCGGCTGAAATTCCCACCGCTAGTAACAGGCACCGTCATGCTCACGCCCAATGCGTTGATCTCTCTGGGCGTGATCACCACAAAGCGATGTCTGTTCATCATCTCCCGCCCCGCCACTGGGTTTGGATCAATCCAGTAAACGTCACCCCGCTGAGGGGGCTGTCGGCGCACCATCAACCCAGCTCCCGGCCGACAGAATCACCTTCAAGGGTCTCGCTAGTCTGGGCGTTAAGTTTCTGCAATTCTTCTGCGCCTTCGAGTAGCTCTGACAAACTATAACGCTTACGCGTAGCGGCTACGGCTGGACGAGCAATCAGTTCGCCATCGACCACATTCAGCTCTAGCTGTGCGCCAACCTCCAGATGCAACAACTTTAAAAGCGTGGGCGGAATCGTAATGACGGCAGCGCCACCTTGGCGGCGTATCTTGGAAGTTACGGACATTATGTCGCTCCGATTTGATGCATAGGAATCATCGATTCCTGGATTAGTGCAACAAAAGTAGCACGCGGATAAAGACAAAGCGATCTCCTCACGACAAGCGTAAAACGCCGAATTGGTCTTCAGACTAGCCATCGATCCCGGAACTGTTTTGAGAAAAATGTGAGCAGTTGCGACATTGATAAGTTGGCAGATCGACTCCAAATCAGTTCTATAGACTGCCTATCAGAGAACCAATCATGACCACCCCACTCCTCATCCCCTGCCCCTCCTGCAATGGCGTCAACCGCATTCCAGCCGAGCGTCTCGCCGATCAACCCAAGTGCGGACGCTGCAAGTCTGCGGTGATGGTGAGCAAACCCTTCGAACTCAAACAAGGCGATTACGCCAGTCAGATCAAGGGCGATCTGCCGTTACTGGTGGATGTCTGGGCGGACTGGTGCGGGCCGTGCAAGTCGTTTGCGCCGGTGTTCGAACAGGCTGCGGCGCAGCTGGCGGGCAAGTGCCGGCTGGCCAAGCTCGACAGCGAAGCGAATCAGCAGTTGTCGGCGCAGTTGGGGATTCGCTCGATTCCGAGTCTGATTCTGTTTAAAAACGGCAGGGAAGTGGCGCGGCAGAGCGGTGCGTTGCCATTGCCGCAGTTGATGGCGTGGCTGCGTAGCCAAGGCATCTGACCCACCACAGATCCCCCTGTGGGAGCGAGCCTGCTCGCGAAGGCGGCCGATCATTCAACGCTGATGTTGAATGTGCCGGCCTCTTCGCGAGCAGGCTCGCTCCCACAGGAGATTTGCGTGTGAGTCGGAAAATCAGTGGCCTTCCAGCAAATTGTGCAATTCGACGAATTGCTGCGTGAGCTTGTGCCGTGGATCGAGGTGGATCAGCGGCATGCTGGCCTGGTGCGACTCGCGCATGCGCACCGAACTGCTCAGATACACCGGTAATACCGGCAAGCCTTCGGCGATCAACTCGTCGAGCATCTGCTGTGGCAGGCTGGCCCGCGCCTGGAACTGATTGACCACGATACCTTCGACTTCCAACCCTTCGTTGTGGTCATCCTTCAACTCTTCGATCTCGGCGATCAGTCCGTACAGGGCCTGACGTGAAAAGCTGTCGCAGTCAAAGGGGATCAACACTCGATCCGCGGCAATCAGCGCCGATACCGCGTAGAAATTCAGTGCAGGCGGGGTGTCGAGATAGATCCGGTCGTAATCCTCGGACAATTCGTCCAGCAACTTGCGCAGCTTGTTGATCTTGTGTTTCGCCTCGAGCTTGGGCTGCAGGTCAGCCAGCTCGGCGGTGGCGGTAATGATGTGCAGGTTGTCGAACGGCGTTTCGTAGATGTCCGCCTGATTCTTTTTCGAGAACGGCCCGGAGGACAGGGTCTGTTTGAAGAAGTCAGCGATACCCATCGGGATATCGTCGCCGGTGAGCCCGGTCAGATACTGAGTGGAATTGGCCTGGGCATCGAGGTCGACCAACAACGTGCGATAACCCTCGCTGGCGCTGACCGCCGCCAGATTGCAGGCGATGCTGGATTTGCCCACGCCACCTTTCTGATTGAACACCACGCGCCGCATGACCAAACCTCCGTGTATCAAAGAATGACCGAGTGTAGTTGCCGGTGACCGCGCTTCGCTACCTTCACCGACATGGACTACGTCGTCAGGTGTAAAAATCGACGCCCAGGCATGGAAAAAACCGCCAGCCATTACGGAGACACCTGACAGACACGCCGCGTCAAATCTGGATAATGGCCAAGTGATAGCCATGCAGCGAACCGCTCGGTACATTTTGTTGGGCAAAATGTAACCAACATTTGCTACACACCCGTCGCACCGGGATAATGCGCGCCACCCGGCGCCCTGCGCCAAGCCAAGCCTGCTGCGGCGCTGGCGACTCAACGCGTCAACGAAAGCCCGCAGGGGCGGGATGAATGTCCGTGATCAACTTCAACATCGCCCAATGGCGCGCGTGGGCCCCGGGGCTCGACAGCGTGGACGCCTGGCAGGCCTGGAGCCGACAACCGGTCGTGCTGCAGAGCAGTGATGCCGCGCCCGATGTGTCGTTTCTGCCGGCCATGCAGCGCCGCCGCCTCAGCCGCCTGGCGCGGATGGCCTTCAGCGTTGGCTGGCCGCTGGCCGACGGGCGGGACAATCTGCCGCTGGTGTTCGTCTCGCGGCACGGCGAAACCCCCCGCACGTTTGAAATCCTCCGCGATCTGGCCACCGAGCAGCCCTTGTCGCCGACCCAATTCAGCCTGTCGGTGCATAACGCGATCATCGGTTTGTGGTCGATCATGCGCGGTGAAACCAGCGAAATGACCGCCCTCGCCGCTGCTGGCGACGGCCTCGAACACGGCATGCTCGAAGCGGCGGCACTGCTTGATGAAGGCGCCCCGGCGGTGCTGCTGGTGATCACCGAAGAGCAGCCGCCCGAGGCGTATTCGCAGTGGGTCGATGATGTGCCGTTCCCTTATGCGCTGGGCTTGTTGCTCACGCCCGGTACCGACTGGCGGCTGACCCTGAACAGCAGCACCGAAACCCGGTCAAAGGCGCACTGGCCGCACGCGCTCAACCTGCTGCGAACCCTGCTCGGCCAGCAACCTGACTGCCAACATGCGTGGAAAAATCGTGTATGGACCTGGCATCGCAACCCGTGACCGCCAAACACCGCGACGCCTACTACTGGCGCCTGCTGGCCACTGCTGCGAGCTTCGCCTTGTTCGGGCTCGGCGGGCTGTGTCTGCGCCTGCTGGTATTTCCGCTGCTCGGCTGCCTGCCCGGTGACGCGCTGGTCCATCGCCTGCGCGCGCGGCGTACGGTCAGTCGCTTGTTCTGGTTTTTCGTGCGTTTCATGGCCCGCACCGGCGTGCTCACCTACGACATCGAGGGTGCCGAGCGCCTTGGCCGACCGGGGCAGATGATCATTGCCAACCACCCGTCGCTGATTGATGTGGTGTTTCTCATCGGTCTGGTGCGCCACGCCAATTGCGTGGTGAAAAAAACCCTCTGGGAAAACCCGTTCACCCGTGGCCCGCTGCGCCGCACCGAGTACATCAGCAACGACGGCAGCATGGACATGCTCGACGCCGCCGCGCAGTCATTGCAGGACGGCCAGACCCTGATCATTTTCCCCGAAGGCACCCGCACCCAGCCGGGGCAGGCGCCGGCCTTTCATCGGGGGGCGGCGGCAATTGCCCTGCGCGGTGCGAAAATCGTTACCCCGGTGATCATCAAGGTCAGCCCGACCACCCTGACCAAAGCCGAGCCGTGGTATCGCATCCCCCATCGCCGCGTGCACTTCAGTTTTCGCGTGGGGGCCGATATAGACCCACAGACCTTCGCCGCGCAAGGCCCCGCACCGCAGGCCTCGCGCAAGCTCAACGATTATTTGCATGACTATTTCATTAAGGAGCTCGCCGCAGATGAGCGAACTGAACACCGCTAGCCTGGTGCGTGACATCAAACTGCTGATCATCGATGCCTTGGGCCTGGAAGACATCAGCCCCGAGGACATCGGCGACGAGCAGACATTGTTCGGCGAAGGCCTCGGCCTGGACTCCGTGGACGCGCTGGAACTGGGCCTGGCGATCCAGAAAAAATACGGCATCAAGATCGACGCCGATGCCAAGGACACCCGCAACCATTTCACCAACGTGGCCAGCCTTGCGGCGTTCGTCACGGCAAAAAAGGCAGCTTGAGACCGGACCATGCAAACTCGTGACGATATTTTCAACACCCTGCGCGATGCCCTGGTCGAGCTGTTCGAGCTGGATCCGGCCCGTGTGAACCTAGAGTCCAATCTGTATCAGGATCTGGAAATCGACAGCATCGATGCGGTCGACCTGATCGATCACATCAAACGCCAGACCGGCAAGAAAATCGCCGCCGAAGAGTTCAAATCGGTGCGCACCGTCGGTGACGTGGTCGAGGCGGTGTTCCGTCTGGTTCAACCGGCCGCATGAGCCGACTGATCGGCCTGGGCCTGCTGCTGGCCGGTCTGCTGTACCCCTTTGCGGTGTATTTCGGCATGGAGCATTTCGCCCCGTGGCAATTTGCGCTGCTGTTGGGCAGCCTGTGGCTGGCGCGAGCCCTGACCGGCGAACGCAAGCCTGGCAGCCTGTCGATGGCGTGCGTGGCGATGGTGTTCTGCCTGCTGCTGGCGGTGTTCGACAGCCCGCAGCTGCTGCGCTGGTACCCGGTGCTGATCAGCGCATTCATGCTGGTGCTGTTCGGCGCAAGCCTGAAATTCGGCCCGCCGATGGTCGAGCGTCTGGCGCGCTTGCGTGAGCCGGAGCTGCCGCAGGTTGCCATTCGCTACACGCGCAAGGTGACGCTGGCCTGGAGCGTGTTTTTCTTCTGCAACGGTTTGTGCGCCGCCCTCCTCACCCTGTGGGCGCCGCTGGATTGGTGGATGTTGTACACCGGCCTGATCTCCTACGGATTGATCGGCCTGATGTTTGCCATTGAATGGCTGATACGACAACGGGTAAGAGGCCGTACATGAATTGGATAAAACTTGAGCAGCTGTTGCTCAAGGCACTGCCGGCACGGGCGATCTGCCAGGCGCCGGCACTCGATCACACGCAACTGCGAGCGCAGGCCCTGAGCGTCGCCGCGGGTCTGCAAAGCCAAGGCGTGAAAAGGCTGGCCGTGCATCTGGAAGATGCCGCCGACCTCGCCATCGCCCTGCTCGGCGCGTGGCGTGCCGGCGTCAGCGTGTTGCTGCCGGCGGATCTGCAAGCGCAGACGCGTCAGCGCTGGTCGCAGGAAGTCGATCTATGGCTGACCGATCAATCAGGCGATGCACAGCTGGACGACTTCACTCAGCCCGAACTGCCCGGTGCACAACTGGATCTCGATCAATGCCGACTGAGCCTGTGCACTTCCGGCTCCAGCGGCGAACCCAAGCGCATCGACAAGACCCTGCGCCAATTGGCCAACGAGGTCGAAGCGCTGGAACAGTTGTGGGGCGCTGATCTCGATGAAGCCTGCATCATCGGCAGTGTCGCCACCCAACACATCTATGGCCTGCTGTTTCGCGTGTTGTGGCCATTGTGCGCCGGGCGCCCGTTCGTGCGCCGGCAACTGGCGTTCTCCGAAGACTTGCAGCGCGCCAGCCGCGAATACCCGGCCTTCGCCTGGGTCGCCAGCCCGGCGCTGCTCAAGCGCATGGGCGACAACCTCGACTGGCCGGCCCTGAGCGCGGTGCGCCGGGTGTTTTCCTCCGGGGGCGCGTTGCCGTCGGAAGCGGCGCAAAGCCTGCAACAGCGCTTGCAGCAATGGCCGACGGAAATCCTCGGCAGCTCGGAAACTGGCGGCATCGCCTGGCGTCAGGGCGAGTCGTTGTGGCGGCCGTTTGCTGGCGTCGAACTGAGCCAGGACAGCGACGGCGCCCTGCTTATTTCTTCGCCTTATCTGCCTGCCGGCCACGTCGAACACAGCGCCGACGCCGCACGCATTGCCACCGATGGTCGCTTCGAACTGCTGGGGAGACTGGACCGCATCGTCAAACTGGAAGAAAAACGCATCTCGTTGCCGATGCTTGAGCAAGCCTTGGCAGCCCATGACTGGGTCGCCGAAGCGCGCCTCGGTGTCGTGCAGGAAAACCGCGCCTCGCTTGGTGCGCTGCTGGTGCTCAGCGAATCGGGTCTGTTCGCCCTGCGCGAGCACGGCCGCCGTGAACTGACCGAAACCCTGCGCAAACATCTGAGCCAACATTGCGAAGCCCTCGCCCTGCCCCGGCGCTGGCGCCTGCTGCGGCAAATGCCGTTGAACAGCCAGGGCAAACTGGCGCAAGCCGACGTCGAAGCGTTGCTGCTGGCCGCGCGACCCAAAGCCCCCGAAGTGCTGGAGCAAAGCGCAAGCGACGGCGAGTGGAGCCTGCAACTCAGCGTGCCGCCGGATCTGGCCTACTTCAGCGGGCATTTTCCCAAGGCGCCGGTTTTGCCCGGCGTAGTGCAGGTGGAGTGGGCGCTGAATCTGGGTCGGCAGTTGCTGAAGCTGGACGGCGCGTTTGCCGGAATGGAAGTGCTGAAATTCCAGCAACTGGTGCGCCCGGGTGATGAAATCCAGCTGCATCTGCGTTTCGATGCCGAGCGCGGCAAGTTGTATTTCGCTTATCGCAATGACACGGCGACCTGTTCCAGCGGACGCATTCTCCTGGGGCCTGCCCATGCATAACCCCTGCGCCGTAATCCCGGTATACAACCACGAAACCGCGATCACCACCGTGGTCGATGCCCTGCTTGCACAAGGTCTGCCGTGCATTCTGGTGGACGATGCCAGCGAGCCGTCCTGCGCGCGGGTGCTCGACACCCTGTCCGAGCGCGACAGGGTTTTTCTGGTGCGCCTGACGGCCAATCAGGGCAAGGGCGGCGCGGTGATGACCGGTCTGCGTGAGGCCTCGCGTCTGGGTTACAGCCATGCCTTGCAGGTCGATGCCGACGGCCAGCACGATTTGCATGACGTCGCGCGCTTCGTCGGCGAATCCCGCGGCCATCCCGAGGCGATGATCTGTGGCTATCCGCTGTTCGACGAGAGCGTGCCGAAAGGGCGTTTGTACGCGCGCTACCTGACCCACGTGATGGTCTGGATCAACACTCTGTCATTGCAGATTCGCGATTCGATGTGCGGCTTCCGTGTTTATCCGCTGGCGCCGACTCTGGCCGTGATCGACTCGGCCAAGGTCGGCAAGCGCATGGATTTCGACTCGGACATTCTTGTGCGGCTGGCCTGGCGCAATCAGCCGATGCGCTGGCTGCAGACCAGCGTGCATTACCCGCTGGACGGCGTGTCGCACTTTCGCCTGTTCCACGACAACGCGCTGATTTCCAGCATGCACACGCGGCTGTTTTTCGGCATGTTGCTGCGTTGGCCGGTGATCCTCTGGCGGCGGTGGAAACCATGAGCGAAGAAGTCGACAAGAAGCACTGGGCCGACCGCGAAGAGCGCGGCAGTTTCCTGCTGATGAAATTCACCGCGTTCGCCGCCAAAGTCCTCGGACGGCGCCTGCTCAGCCCGTTGCTGTACGGCATCGTCCTGTATTTTTTCCTCTTCGGCCGCGTCGCCCGGCGCAGTGCCTGGCAGTACCAGCAGCGGCTGGCTGAGTGGAGCCGGCGCGACGACCTGCGCCCGAGCCACTGGCGGGTGTTTGGCCAGTTCATGACCTTTGCCGATTCGCTGCTCGACAAGCTCGACGTGTGGAACGGCAAGCTGAGCATCGAGCAGATCGAAATCATCGACCCGGCGCTGCTGCGCAAGCAGTTGCGCGGCAGTCGCGGGCAACTGCTGGTCGGCGCGCATCTGGGCAATCTCGAAGTGTGCCGGGCGCTGGCGGAGATCGGCGAAAAGGTCACCATGAACGTGCTGGTGCACACCAAGCACGCCGAGCAATTCAATCGCCTGCTCGGCGAGGCCGGGGCGACCAATCTGCGCCTGATTCAGGTCAGCGAACTCGACCCGGTGATCATGCTGCAACTGCACGAACGGCTGGAACGCGGCGAGTGGCTGGCGATTGCCGGTGACCGCGTGCCGCTGCACGGCGGGCGCAGCGTGACGGTGGACTTTCTCGGCCATCCGGCGCCATTTCCGCAAGGCCCGTGGTTGCTGGCCGGCCTGCTCAAGTGCCCGGTCAATCTGCTGATGTGCCTCAAGCAACCCGACGGCCACTATCGCCTGACCCTTGAACCGTTCGCCGAGGCGGTGGTGTGGACACGCCGCGAGCGCGAGCAGGTCATTCATCAGTGGGCCACTCGCTACGCGCAGCGCCTGAGTCACTATTGCCTCGAAGCCCCGCAGCAATGGTTCAACTTTTACCCTTTCTGGAAGACCGATGACGACGCCAACCCATGAGCCGGTAACCTTCGGCGAACGCCCTTTGCGCATCGAAGACGTGCTGGCCCTGGCCAACCGTCAGGCGCCCGTGCAGTTACAGGCTGACGCCGACTATCGCGAGCGCATCGCCAAAGGCGCGCGGTTTCTCGATTCGCTGCTGGACAAGGAAGGCGTGATCTACGGCGTCACCACCGGTTACGGCGATTCCTGCGTGGTCGCGGTGCCGCTGCATCACGTCGAGGCGCTGCCGCGTCATCTCTACACTTTTCATGGTTGCGGCCTGGGCAAACTGCTCGACGCGCAGGCGACCCGCGCGGTGCTGGCGGCGCGCTTGCAGTCGTTGTGTCACGGCGTTTCCGGGGTGCGCGTCGAACTGCTCGAGCGTCTGCACGCGTTTCTCGAATACGACATCCTGCCGCTGATTCCCGAAGAGGGTTCGGTGGGTGCCAGCGGCGATCTGACGCCGCTGTCCTATGTCGCCGCAACCCTGTCCGGCGAGCGCGAAGTGCTGTTCCGTGGCGAACGTCGTCAGGCTGCCGACGTGCATCGCGAGCTCGGCTGGACACCGCTGGTGCTGCGTCCGAAAGAGGCGCTGGCGCTGATGAACGGCACAGCGGTGATGACCGGCCTCGCCTGCCTCGCCTTCGCTCGCGCCGATTATCTGCTGCAACTGGCCACGCGCATCACCGCGCTCAACGTCGTCGCGCTGCAAGGCAACCCGGAGCACTTCGACGAACGTCTGTTCGCCGCCAAACCGCACCCGGGGCAGATGCAGGTCGCCGCGTGGCTGCGCAAGGATCTGGCGATCGACGCGCCGACCGCGCCACTGCATCGTCTGCAGGATCGTTACTCGCTGCGTTGCGCGCCGCATGTTCTCGGCGTGTTGGCCGACAGCCTGAACTGGCTGCGCGGCTTCATCGAAACCGAGCTGAACAGCGCCAACGACAACCCGATCATCGATGCCGAAGCCGAGCGTGTTCTGCATGGCGGGCACTTCTACGGCGGGCACATTGCGTTCGCTATGGACAGCCTGAAAAACCTCGTGGCCAACGTCGCCGATCTGCTCGATCGGCAATTGGCGTTGCTGGTCGACGAGCGCTACAACCACGGCTTGCCGAGCAACCTCTCCGGCGCGCCAGCCGATCGGGCCATGATCAACCACGGCTTCAAAGCGGTGCAGATCGGCACCAGCGCCTGGACCGCCGAAGCGCTGAAAAACACCATGCCGGCCAGCGTGTTCTCGCGCTCCACCGAGTGCCACAACCAGGACAAGGTGAGCATGGGCACCATCGCCGCCCGTGATGCGATTCGCGTGCTGGAGCTGACCGAACAGGTCGCCGCCGCCACGCTGCTCGCCGCCAATCAGGGCGTGTGGCTGCGCGCTCAAGCCGCCGATGCGCGCCCGCTGCCGCCGGCACTGGCAGCGATGCACGAAGAACTCGGCAAGGACTTCCCGCCGGTCATCGAAGACCGCGCGCTGGAAGGCGAACTGCGCCTGTGCCTGCAACGCATCGCCGCGCAACACTGGAGGCTGCATGCGTAGTGCCGGAGTGCTTCACGCCGATACCGAGATTCTCGTGCCGTTTTTCGACGTCGACACCATGCACGTGGTCTGGCACGGCCATTACGTCAAATACCTCGAAGTGGCGCGCTGCGCGTTGCTGGACAAGATCGGCCACAACTACACGCACATGGTCGAGTCGGGTTACGCCTGGCCGATCATCGATCTGCAATTGCGCTACGTGCGCAGCGCGGTGTTCGGCCAACGGCTGAACGTGCGCGCCAGCCTGATCGAGTGGGAAAACCGTCTGAAGATCAATTATCTGATCAGCGACCTGCAGACCGGCGAGCGCCTGACCCGCGCAAGCTCTGTGCAAGTCGCTGTGGAAGTCAGCAGCCGCGAGATGCAACTGGCCTCACCCGAAGTCTTCACCGATGCCGTGGAAAGGATGCTGCGATGAATGTGTTGTTCAAAAGCCTTGGCGCGTTGGCGCTGCTGGCCGTGTCGTCATGGGCCTATGCCTTCGACCTGCAACAACTCAGTGAACAACTGGCGAAACCGGATGTTATCCACGGCCAGTTCACTCAGGAAAAACACCTGCGCGCCCTGCCGCAGCCGCTGATCAGCAAGGGCAGCTTCGTCCTCGCGAAAAATCATGGCCTGCTGTGGCTGTTGAAAACCCCGCTGCAACAGGATTACCGCATCACCGCCAATGGCATCGCCCGCCGTGACACCAATGGCTGGCAACTGCTGCCGAACAAGAGCGCCGGTGCCGAGCAGAACCGTTTGTTCCTCGCCGTGCTGCAAGGTGACAGCAGCGGTTTGCAGCGCGATTTCGAACTGGCCCTGAGCGGCACGGCGCAGCAGTGGCAACTGACTCTGACGCCGCGCTCGATGCTGCTCAAGCAAGTGTTCCAGCAGATCAATATCGACGGCGGTACTCTGGTGCAAACCATCGAACTGCTGGAAACCCAAGGCGACAGCACACTGCTACGCATGCAGGACAGCACGGCCGAGCAACCCTTGAGCGAAGCGGAGCAACATGACTTTGCCGAGTGAACGCAAGCTGCCCTGGCTGTTTCTGAGCCTGCTGCTGGCCGTCGTCGCGCTGGCTGCCTGGCAGTGGCGCGACGGTGCGCCGCTGTCGGCCAATCTCATGGAGCTGGTACCCGGGACCAATCCAGACGCGCTGGAGTTGCGCGCCGAACAGCGCATGCAAGAACCGCTCAATCGCGAAATGCTGGTGCTGGTCGGCCACGCCGATCGCCAGCAAGCGCTGACCATGGCTCAACAACTGGGCGAACAATGGCAGGCCAGCGGTCTGTTCGAAACCGTGCAGTGGAACCTGCAAGCCGACTTGCCGGCGCTGCGCAAGCAATTGCTGCAAGGACGCCTTGCGATGCTCTCGGCGGATGATCGGCAGCTACTCAGCAAGCACCCCGACGCGTTCATCCAGCAGCGAGTACAGGCGCTGTTCGATCCGTTCAACGGCTT
This sequence comes from Pseudomonas sp. FP1762, assembly GCF_030687105.1. Classification (NCBI taxonomy): domain Bacteria; kingdom Pseudomonadati; phylum Pseudomonadota; class Gammaproteobacteria; order Pseudomonadales; family Pseudomonadaceae; genus Pseudomonas; species Pseudomonas sp. FP1762. The sequence continues at coordinate 467,235 of NZ_CP117458.1, read as the reverse complement.
TACCCTGGTGCCGAGCCAGGACGATTGGCTGGGCCTGACCGGACGCATCCAGAACAGCCAGCCGAAACATGGCGCAGTGCAACTGGACATTGGCAGCGGCGCACTGGTCGCCGATGCCGACGGCAAGAGCTGGGTGATGTTGCGTGCGCGCACCACCGGCAACGCCTTCGACATGAACCTGCCGTTGCAAGTGGCAGAGCTACTCAAGCACAGCCGCGAACAAGCGGCGCAAAGCGATGTGCAGTTGCTCGCCGCCAGTGGCCTGCTCTACGCCGCCAACGGTCAGCAACAGGCCACCCGGGAGATGACCTGGGTCGGCGGCGGCGCAACGGTCGGCATTCTGCTGTTGCTGCTGTTGGCGTTTCGCCGCTGGGGCGTGCTGCTGGCATTTGTTCCGGTGCTGGTCGGCATGCTGTTCGGCGCGGTGGCCTGCGTGGCGCTGTTCGGCCACATGCATGTGATGACGCTGGTACTCGGTTCGAGTCTGATCGGCGTCGCCGTCGATTACCCGCTGCACTATCTGTCCAAAAGCTGGAGTCTCAAGCCGTGGCGCAGCTGGCCGGCCCTGCGCCTGACCTTGCCGGGGCTGACCCTGAGCCTGATCACCAGCGTTATCGGCTATCTGGCGCTGGCCTGGACACCGTTCCCGGCGCTGACGCAGATCGCCGTGTTCTCCGCCGCCGGCTTGCTCGGTGCCTATCTGTCGGCGGTCTGCCTGCTGCCGGCGCTGCTGAAAAATGTTCAACTGCGCCCGGCGCAATGGCCGCTGCGCCTGGCCGAGCGCCTGATTCATCTGCGTGAGGCGCTGCTCGGTTGCATTCGCACGCCCGCGCTGCTGGCGCTGCTGATTGCCTTCTGCATCGGCGGCTTGATGCAGTTGCAGAGCAAAAACGACATTCGCCAATGGGTTGGCGCGCCGCAGCATCTGACCGACGAAGCGCAGACCATCGCGCGCATCACCGGTTTTCAACCGACCAGCCAGTTTTTCCTCGTCCGCGCGGCCAATCAGGAGCAATTGCTCGAGCGCCAGGCAGCGCTGAGCGAGCGCCTGCAGCAACTGGTCAACCTCGACAAGCTGCAAGGCTATCTGGCCCTCGATCAACTGGTCAGCGCGCCGAGCCAGCAACAGCAAGTGCGCGAATCACTGAACAAGCTGCCGTCATTCTGGCAACCGCTGCTCGATCTCGGCGTGCCAGCGACGGCGTTGCAAAACGAATTGCAGCAATTGCAGACCCTGCCCGCCGAAGACATTGACGCCGCGCTGGCCGGCCCGCTCGGCGAGCCGTATCGCACGCTATGGCTTGGCCCGACTGAAGACGGCGTCGCAGCAATCACCAGCCTGCAGGGCTTGAACAATCCGTCATTGCTGCGCGTGCAGGCACTCGATTTGCCGGGAGTGGTGCTGGTCGATCGCCTCGGTGACCTGAACAAGGTGTTCGCCGCCACGCAGATCAGCGCCGCCGAACTGAAACTGGCCTCCTGCGTGTTGATCGTGCTGGTGCTGATGCTGCCGTTCGGCCTGACCGGCGCCCTGCGTATCGTCGCCCTGCCGCTGCTGGCGGCGCTGTGCAGTCTGGCCAGCCTTGGCTGGCTCGGTCAGCCGCTGACCCTGTTCAGCCTGTTCGGCCTGCTGTTGGTGACGGCGATCAGTGTCGATTACGCAATCCTCATGCGCGAACAGGTCGGCGGCGCAGCGGTAAGTCTGCTCGGCACCTTGCTCGCCGCCGTCACCACGTGGCTATCGTTCGGCCTGCTGGCGGTTTCCAGTACGCCGGCGGTGAGCAATTTCGGCCTGTCGGTGAGCCTCGGCCTGGCGTTCAGCTTCATGCTCGCGCCGTGGGCCGGGCGCCATGAACCGGTTGCGGAGACAAGCGCATGATGGTCTTCGGCTTCTGGTTGCTGGCCTTGGCGCTGTTCGCCTTGGCGACCCGGGTCGGCCGTCACTTCGGCCTGATTCCGATCGTCAGTCAGTTGCTGCTGGCGAGCTTCGGTTTGCCGTTGCTGATGTATTTCTGGATCGAGCCGGGCTGGCAGCTCAGCGGCGCACAACTGATCGCTCCGGACTGGCTGAAAGATCTCTACAGCCTGAGCTTCGCCTTGCTGCTCGGGCACATCCTCAGTGATGTCATCGATCTGCGTCTGGATCGCCAGAGCGTCAAAATCGCTATACCGAGTTTCGCTGTGCCGTTCGCTTGCGGGCTGGCGGTCGCGTACTGGTTGCTGCCGGCGCAGCCGTGGCTCAGCGCACTGGCCATCGGACTGGTCTTCGCCATTACCGCGATCCCGGTGTTGTACCTGTACCTGCGTCACATCGATTACCCGCCCGCTGCCACCCGGCGTCTGGTGCAAACCGCGATCCTTATCGATCTGACCTGCTGGACGCTGTTCGGCCTCGCCCAGGGCAGCCTGCACCTGAGCAGCCTGCTGCTGCCCGTGGCCATGGCCGGCGTGCCGCTGCTTTTGCACCTGCTGCGCGTTCGTCGCCCGCTGACTTACAGCCTCGGCTTCTTCGCGTTGCTGGTCATGGCCGAGCATTACAAACTCAACGCGCTGATTTTCGGCATCGGCTATCTGCTGTGCATGGCGCTGCTGAAAGTGCCGTTGGTGCTGCCGTTGCCGGCACGCTGGATGAGCCGTTTGCAGACGTGGATCGCAATCCCGCTGATCCTCACGTTCGGCATCGTCCAGATCGACGTCCACAGCGCCCTCGCCGGCCTCGACGCCGGGCAATGGGCGGCGCTGCTGCTGTTGCCGATTGCCAGTAAACTGCTCGGCAACTGGCTCGGCCTCGGTTGGGCTGGAGCCTCGTTCGCGGGTGCCAGCCGCTGGCGCGAAAGCGTACTGCTGAACATTCGCGGCCTGAGCGAAATCGTCTTTCTCAATCTGTTGTTGCAACAACAGCTCATCACCCCGGCGCTGTATTTCGCGCTGATGCTGATGGGCCTGATCGCGACGCTGCTGCCGGCCCTGATCGGCCTGCATCGCGCGCCCCTGAATCTGAACAGTCCTCTGCCCCGGAGCTCACGTGCCAATCGTTGAAATGGAATCCCGTCAGGTCGTGATCATCGGTGCCGGCCCGTCCGGTGCTATCGCCGCTGCCCTGCTCAAGCGCAAGGGCCACGATGTGCTGGTGCTCGAGCGCCAGCACTTCCCACGCTTCTCCATCGGCGAAAGCCTGCTCAGCCACTGCCTGGACTTCGTTGAAGAAGCCGGCATGCTCGACGCCGTCAACGCCGCCGGGTTCCAGCGCAAGACCGGCGCGGCGTTTGCCTGGGGCGAGCGCTACAGCGCCTTCGATTTTGGCGACACTTTCACCGCCGGCAAGCCGACCACGTTCCAGGTGCAGCGCGCCGATTTCGACAAGTTGCTGGCCGATCAAGCAGCATTGCAAGGTGCGGAAATCCGTTATGGCGATGCGATTGTCAGCGTCGATTTCGATCAGGCGAAACCACAACTCGATGTGCGCCGCGAAGATGGCAGCGAGTACCGCGTCGAAGCCGATTTCGTCCTGGACGCCAGCGGCTACGGCCGCGTGCTGTCGCGCTTGCTCGACCTCGAAGCACCTTCGAATTTCCCGGTGCGTCAGGCCGTGTTCACCCATGTCGAAGATCACATCGACAACCCGGCGTTCGACCGTGAAAAGATCCTCGTCACCACCCATCCCGAGCATCGCGATGTGTGGTTCTGGACCATCCCGTTCTGCAATGGCCGCTGCTCGGTAGGCGTGGTCGCGGCTGAGGAACATTTCCGGGGTCGCGACAGCGATCTCGATGCCTGCCTGCGCAGCTTCATCGCCGAGACGCCGAGCCTCGCCGGGGTTCTGAACAACGCGGTCTGGGACACCCCGGCGCGCACCCTCGGCGGCTATGCGGCCAACGTGAAATCCCTGCACGGCCCGGGCTTCGCGCTGCTGGGCAACGCCGCAGAATTCCTTGACCCGGTATTCTCCTCCGGCGTGACCATCGCCATGCGTTCGGCGAGCATGGCTGCCGGCGTGCTGCACCGCCAGTTGCAGGGTGAAACGGTGGACTGGCAAAGCGAATTTGCCGAACCGTTGAAACGCGGCGTCGATACCTTCCGTTGCTACGTCGAAGGCTGGTACGCCGGCACCTTCCAGGACGTGATTTTCTATGAGGACAGCCAAGCGGAAATTCGCCGGATGATCTGCTCGATCCTCGCCGGTTACGCCTGGGACGAGCGCAACCCGTTCGTCAGTGAAGCGCGGCGCCGGCTGAAGATGATTTCCCAACTCTGCGCGCAGGACGCCTCATGAATTACTTGAGCGACAGTTACGTCGAGGAAACCCGCTTCGGTCTCTGGTTCTTGCGCAGCCACACCTGGCAGCACCATGTGCTGCGCGTGGCGATCAACGATTTGCGTGGATTATTCAGTGAGCCGCTGCCGGAACACCCGGTGCTGCTCGACGCCGGTTGCGGTCAGGGCAAGTCCTTCGGCCACCTGCGTCAGACCTTCGCCCCGCAGCGACTGATCGGCGTCGACGCCGACCCGCACAGTTTGCAACTCAGCGCCGAAGAGGCCACCCGCCTGGGCATGCCAGTCGAGTTGATCGGCAGCGATTGCGCCACGCTCAACGTCGCCGATGCCAGCGTCGACCTGCTGTTCTGCCACCAGACCTTCCATCATCTGGTCGAGCAGGAAAAGGCTTTGGCCGAGTTCTATCGCGTGCTCAAGCCGGGCGGCTATCTGCTGTTCGCCGAATCCACCGAGGCTTACATTGATACTTGGGTGATTCGCTGGCTGTTCCGCCATCCGATGCATGTGCAGAAGAGCGCCGCCGGCTACCTGCAGATGATCCGCGAGCAGGGCTTCGAGTTTGCCGAGCGCAATGTTTCCTACCCGTATCTGTGGTGGAGCCGGTCGAAGGATTTTGGTTTGCTGGAGCGGCTGGGGTTGAGCAAACCCAAGCCATTCGGTGAGCGCGAAGAGACGCTGGTGAATGTCGTCGCGCGCAAGCCATTGCAGGAATCTGTCTGATGTACGGCTATCGATCTGAACACCTGAAACCCTGTGGGAGCGAGCCTGCTCGCGAAAGCGGTGTATCAGTCAGCCAAAGTGGCGAATGTCAGATGGCATTCGCGAGCAGGCTCGCTCCCACAGGGTTTGCTGCATGGCTGGCGATCGTTTTGTCAGCCTTGCTGTTGAGTGCCTGCGCCAGCCAGCCACCGCTGCCAGCGGCCAACCCGACGCTGCCTCTGCCGCTGCAACTGCACATTGAGCGCGAGCAAGCCGGGCAACGTCAGGACTGGCTGCTGGTGATCCAGCGCGAAGGCGCCGGCACGCGTTGGTCGATGATGGATCCGCTGGGTATTCCCCAAGCCCGTCAGCAACTGATCGATGGGCATTGGCAGGCCGACGGTCTGCTGCCGCCCAATCCCGAGGCGCGGGAGTTGTTCGCCGCACTGCTGTTCGCCTTGACGCCTCCTGCCGAGCTGCTGCGCAATTATCCCGACGCCCGACAACAGGCCGATCAGCGTTCACTGCCGGCGCGCTGGAACATCCGCTATTCACAACCGTTGAGCTTCCAATTGAATCTGCCCCAAGGCCCGCACTATCGCGTTTCCCAGTTAGGTGAATCGACGCCATGACCGCTTACCTGAATGCCCTCGGCGTGATCTGCGCCCTGGGCCGCGACAAGTCTGAAGTCGCGCGCAATCTGTTCGCCGGCGACTGTTCGGGGATGCGCCGCGAGTCCGGCTGGGTCGCCGAACGTGAACTGCCTGTGGCCGGCGTACACGGTGAATTGGCGGCGATCCCTGCGGACCTGGTCGAGCACAGCAGTCGCAACAATCAGCTGTTGCTGGAAGCCGCGCTGCAGATTCGAGACGACATCGATCGTGCGATCCAGACCTTCGGCCGCGAGCGCATAGGCGTGGTGCTCGGCACCAGCACCTCAGGCATCGACGAGGCCAGCCGGGGTCTGGCGCATTACATCCGCGAACAGCAATTTCCCCACGAGTACGACTATCGCCAACAGGAACTCGGCGCCCCGGCGAATTTTCTCGCCGAATGGCTGCAACTGAGCGGCCCGGCCTACGTGATTTCCACCGCCTGTACCTCCAGCGCCCGCGCGCTGATGAGCGCTCAGCGCCTGCTCGATCTGCGCCTGTGCGACGCGGTACTGTGCGGCGGCGTCGACAGTCTGTGCAAGCTCACGCTGAACGGTTTCTCATCGCTGGAAGCCGTTTCAGATGAGCGCTGCAATCCGTTTTCCGCCAACCGCAACGGCATCAATATCGGCGAAGCAGCGGTGCTGTTCGTGATGAGCAAACAGCGCGGCGAAGGCCCGGGCATCGCCCTGCTGGGTGCGGGCGCCAGCTCGGATGCGCACCATATCTCCGCGCCGGAGCCGAGCGGTCGCGGCGCCCTGCAAGCCATGCAAAAAGCCCTTGGTCGCGCTCATCTGCAAGCCGCGCAAATCAACTACCTGAACCTGCACGGCACCGCCACCCAGCACAACGACGCGATGGAAAGTCTGGCGGTCGCGGCGCTGTTTCCCCAAGGCGTCGCCTGCTCGTCAACCAAGCCGCTGACCGGCCACACCCTCGGCGCGGCTGGCGCGCTGGAAGCGGCGTTCTGCTGGCTGAGCCTGAGTGCCGACAACCCTGAGCAGGCGTTACCGCCGCATATCTGGGACGGCCAGGCCGATCCCGCGCTGCCGCCACTCAAGTGGGTGACCGTGAGCGAACGCCTGACGTCCATTGCACCGCGCTACCTGATGAGCAACTCGTTTGCCTTCGGCGGCAACAACGTCAGCCTGATTATCGGAGACGCACCATGAGCCACTGGCCGCTCGCCGAACTGCTGCCGCATGCCGGCGACATGATCCTGATCGACGCCATCGAGCGCTTCGATGACGAGCAGATTTTCACTCGCCTCACGGTCAAGCCCGACGGCCTGTTCAACCTGCCCGACGGCAGCCTGCCGGCGTGGGTCGGCGTTGAACTGATGGCGCAGAGCGTCGCCGCTTTCGCCGGTTGCCACGCCCGGCAAAAAGGCAATCCGCCGGAGCTGGGCTTTCTCCTCGGCACGCGCAAATTCGAGTGCAACGTCGCAGCCTTTGTGGCCGGCAGCGAGCTGACCATCCACGGCCTGCGCTCACTGGAAGACGACAACGGCATGGGCGTATTCGAATGCCATATCCACGGCGACGGCATACATGCCAGCGCCCGGCTGAACGTGTTCCGTCCGCCGCAAGCCAACCAATATCTGCAACAGACACAGGAGTCGCACGATGACTGAATCCGTACTGGTCACCGGCTCCAGCCGTGGCATCGGCCGCGCCATTGCCTTGCGTCTGGCGCAAGCCGGGCACGACATCGTCCTGCATTGCCGCAGCGGCATGACCGAAGCCCAAGCGGTGCAGGCCGAAATCGAAGCATTGGGTCGCCGCGCACGCATTCTGCAATTCGACGTCGCCGACCGTGAAACCTGCAAAAGCATTCTCGAAGCCGATGTCGAAAACCATGGCGCCTATTACGGCGTGGTACTCAACGCCGGGCTGACTCGCGACGGCGCGTTTCCGGCGCTGAGCGATGACGATTGGGACGTGGTCCTGCGCACCAACCTCGACGGTTTCTACAACGTTCTGCACCCGGTGATGATGCCGATGATCCGTCGTCGCGCCGCCGGGCGCATCGTCTGCATCACCTCGGTGTCGGGCCTGATCGGCAACCGTGGCCAAGTCAATTACAGCGCCTCGAAGGCCGGCGTGATCGGTGCGGCAAAGGCATTGGCGATCGAGCTGGGCAAGCGCAAAATCACCGTTAACTGCGTCGCCCCTGGCCTGATCGACACGGCCATGCTCGACGAAAACGTGCCGGTGGAGGAACTGATGAAAATGATCCCCGCGCAACGCATGGGCACCCCTGAAGAAGTGGCCGCTGCGGTGAATTTCCTGATGTCGGCGGAAGCCTCGTACATCACCCGCCAGGTGCTGGCGGTCAACGGAGGCCTGTGCTGATGAAGCGCGTCGTCGTCACCGGCATGGCCGGCATCACCTCGCTGGGCAGCGACTGGCCGACCATCGCCGGCAATTTCGCGGCCAATCGCAGCGGCATTCGCCGGATGGACGAGTGGGATCGCTTCACTGAGCTCAACACGCGTCTGGCCGGGCCTATCGATGATTTTCTCGTACCGTCGCACTGGACCCGCAAGCAATTGCGCAGCATGGGCCGGGTTTCGCGACTGGCGGTCGGCGCAGCAGAAAAGGCTCTGGCCGATGCTGGCCTGCTCGGTGACGAATCGATCAAGGACGGGCGCATGGGCGTCGCTTGTGGTTCATCTACCGGTAGCACTGACGAGATCAAAGCGTTCGGCAACATGCTGCTCAACTCGGTGGCCGAGGGGCTCAACGCCAACTCCTATGTGCGGATGATGCCGCACACCACCGCCGCCAATATCAGCATTTTCTTCGGCCTCACCGGGCGCCTGATCCCGACCTCCAGCGCCTGCACCAGCGGCAGCCAGGGCATCGGCTACGCCTACGAAGCAATCAAGTTCGGCCGCTTGCCGTTGATGCTCGCTGGCGGCGCCGAAGAGCTGTGCCCAACCGAAGCCATGGTGTTTGACGCGCTGTACGCCACCAGCTTGAAAAACGATGCACCCCAGACCAGCCCACGCCCGTACGACAAGGGCCGCGACGGTCTGGTGATTGGTGAAGGTGGCGGCATGCTGGTGCTTGAAGAGCTGGAACACGCCCTCGCCCGTGGCGCGCACATTCACGCGGAAATCGTCGGTTTCGGCAGCAACGCCGACGGCCAGCACACGACCCGCCCGGAACAGGTCACCATGCGCCGCGCCATGGAGCTGGCCTTGGAAGATGCCGGCCTCAGTCCGGACGCCATTGGCTATGTGAACGGCCACGGCACCGCGACCGAACAGGGCGACATCGCCGAAACGTTGGCCACCAGCGGCTTGTTCGGCGAACACATGCCGATCAGCTCGCAAAAGAGCTTTCTCGGCCACACCCTCGGTGCCTGCGGTGCGCTGGAGTCATGGTTCAGCATCGAGATGCTCAACAGCGACCGTTACGTGCACACCTTCAACCTCGACGAGGTCGACCCGCACTGCGGCAAGCTCGATTACCTGCGCGGCGAGTTTCGTCAGATGCACCACGATTACGTGATGAACAACAACTTCGCTTTCGGTGGCGTCAACACTTCGTTGATCTTCCGCCGCTGGGCATAACCGAATCAATCCAGGTCAAGGAGACCTACATGCACTTCAAGAAATTCGCCGCCGTTACCCTGCTGCTCTGCGCCCTGCCAGCGGTCAGCCAGGCCCGCGACACGGCGGTCTACCTGCCATTCGACAAAGCCGTCGCCGAAGCCACCCGCTCCGGCAAGATCGATGGCAGCGTGAAATTCTATCTGGCCGGCAACACCCCGGCCGGCAAAGTCACCGTCGTCAGCCCCGACGCCGTGACCAACAAGAAAACCAACGCCTTCAACAAATCCGATGAAGTCGCCTGCGAGTGGGTCGCCCAATCGGCAATCATCAGCCTGCACCAGGCCGCGAAAAACGCCGGCGCCAACGCCGTGACCAACATCGTCAGCTTCTACAAGCGCAACGAGCGCAAGGACGCGCAAACCTACGAATGCCACGCCGGCGCGATCATGGCGGGCGTTGCGCTGAAGGGTGATCTGGCGAAGGTTCAGTAAACGCCAGAAATGACAAAGGGCGCCGTTTGGCGCCCTTTTTATTTGCAGTGATTCAGCAGCATCTACACTCGCTGATGCAGGTCGCAGCACCGTCACCTGCCCTCGCAGTCTCTTTCACCGTCAAAGGAGATGACCATGCAAGTGAAAGCCCTGATGGCCGCTGCGCTTATCGCCCTGCTGCCCAGTGCCAGCCATGCCACCAACCTCATGTACATGCCTTTCGAAACCGTGCTGTCGGACGCCATTCGCGCCGGGCGACTGGACGGCAGTGTGAAGTTCTACCTGATCGGCTACGGGCCGCAGGGCACTCAGCAGTTGCTGCGCCAAGGGGTGGTCAGTGATTTGAAAACCAACGGCTTCAACAAGAGCGATCAGGCTTCGTGTGAATGGGTGTTGCAGTCGAATCTGATCAAATTGCAGGCTGATGCCAAGCGGGTCGGGGCGAATGCGGTGGTCAATATCGTCAGCTACTACGACCAGCGTGTACGCAAGGATTTGAATACCTACGAGTGCCGGGCAGGAGTTTTTGTTACCCGGGTGGCTTTGAAGGGGGATTTGGTGCGGTTGCCCTGAAATCTGTGATGTTTGGGCCGACGCCTTCGCGAGCAGGCTCGCTCCCACCTTGGAATGCGTTTCCCTGTGGGAGCGAGCCTGCTCGCGAAAGCGCCAGCCGCCTTCACACCGTCAGCGGTTCAACCTTGCGCGTAAGCAGTTCGACAAACGCCTTGGCCATCGGCGATTTCTGGTCTTTGCGCTGCACCAGCCACACCGCCGAAATCGCTTCGGGATCGAGCAGCGGACGGTAGACCACGCCGTCGATGCGCATGCGTTGGTAGGACGCTGGCAGCACCGATACACCGAGGCCCGCTGCGACCAGACCGATGATGGTCATCGCCTCGCCGGCCTCTTGGGCGAAGTGCGGGCTGAACCCGGCATCGCGCGCCAGACTGAGCAGTTGTGCATAGAGCCCGCTGCCATAGCTGCGCGGGAAAAACACGAAGGGCTCCAGCGCCAGCGCCGATAGAAACAGACCTTCATCGCTACTTTGGGCCAGTGGATGCTTGGAACTGAGCACCGCCACCAATGGCTCGCGCATCAACTCCACAACACTCAGTGAATCTGGCAATCCCAGCGGGCGCATGATGCCGACTTCGATCGACTCGTCCACCAGAGCGTCGGCGACCATGGTGCTGCTCATTTCGTGCAAATTCAGATGCACCGCCGGAAAGCGCTGACGAAAGGAAAAAATCGCCTGCGGAATCGTCGAGTTGAACGGCGCCGACGAGGTGAAACCAATCTTCAACTCACCCAGCTCACCAAGTTGCGCACGCCGGGCGACATCCGCGGCCTTGTCGACCTGCGCCAGCACCAGCCGCGCCTCCTGCAGAAACAGGCGACCGGCCTCGCTCAACTCGACCCGACGGTTGGTGCGCTCGAACAAGCGCGCGCCGAGCTGTTGCTCCAGCGCCTGAATCTGTTGGCTCAGTGGTGGCTGGGAGATGCCCAGCACCTGTGCGGCCCGGCCGAAATGCAGTTCTTCGGCGACTGCGATGAAGTAACGCAGATGACGCAGTTCCATAGGATTTCCATTAGGTCGCTGAAGCTATCAAACAGGTCGAACAATATATTGGATAGAAACATTAGCCAGCTATATGATTTTTTCATTGCCTGCCCGGCTGTGCTTTCCGAGGTCTGAAGTGAAAACTGCTGTCGCGCCCCTTGCCCACGAAGTCCCGCCCGCTGCCGGCGACGATACCCTCGCCGAGCTGCAAGAGATCTACATCGAAAAAGGCACGCCGGCGTTCATGCGCACGGTGCTGGCGCTGTTCTGTGGCGGCTTTGCGACGTTTGCCCTGCTCTACTGCGTACAACCGATGATGCCGCTGCTGTCCCACGAATACGGGATCAACGCGGCGCAGAGCAGTCTGATCCTCTCGGTGGCAACCGGCATGTTGGCCTTCGGTCTGCTGATCACCGGGCCGATCTCCGACCGCATCGGCCGTAAACCAGTGATGGTCGCGGCGCTGTTCGCTGCCGCGTTGTGCACCATCGCCAGTTCGATGATGCCGAGCTGGCACGGCGTATTGATCATGCGCGCGCTGATCGGCCTGTCGTTGAGCGGCCTGGCAGCAGTGGCGATGACCTATCTGAGCGAAGAAATCCATCCTCAACACATCGGCCTGGCGATGGGTTTATACATCGGCGGCAACGCGATCGGCGGGATGAGCGGACGCTTGATAACTGGCGTGCTGATCGACTTCGTCAGCTGGCACACGGCGATGCTGGTGATAGGCGGTCTGGCGCTGGTCGCGGCGGCGGTGTTCTGGAAGATCCTCCCGGAGTCGCGCAACTTCCGCGCCCGCTCACTGCACCCGCGCAGCCTGCTCGACGGCTTCACCATGCACTTTCGCGACGCCGGCCTGCCGCTGCTGTTTCTTGAAGCGTTCGTGCTGATGGGCGCGTTTGTCACGCTGTTCAACTACATCGGCTACCGCTTGCTGGCTGCGCCGTACAACCTCGATCAGGTATTTGTCGGATTGCTCTCGGTGGTCTACCTGTCGGGGATCTACAGCTCGGCGAAGATCGGTTCGCTGGCGGACAAACTGGGGCGGCGCAAAGTGCTCTGGGCGACGATTGCGCTGATGTTCGCCGGGCTCGCGCTGACGATGTTCACGCCGCTGTTGCTGGTCATCATCGGCATGCTGGTGTTCACCTTCGGCTTCTTCGCTGCGCACTCGGTGGCGAGCAGCTGGATCGGCCGGCGCGCGTTGACCGCCAAGGGTCAGGCGTCGTCGCTGTATCTGTTCAGTTATTACGCCGGGTCGAGCATTGCCGGGACTGCGGGCGGGGTGTTCTGGCATCTGGGCGGGTGGAACGGCATCGGCCTGTTTATTGGTGCGTTGTTGCTGATTGCCCTGCTGGTGGCGTTGAAGCTGGCGAAGTTGCCGCCGTTGCAGGGTGTCAAAGCCTGACATAAAACCCTGTGGGAGCGAGCCTGCTCGCGAATGCACTGTGTCAGGCAACATCAGTGTTGAATGACACACCGCTTTCGCGAGCAGGCTCGCTCCCACAGTTGATTTGGGTACGACATTAGATCGTGCAAAAGAAAACGCCCGGCATTGGCCGGGCGTTTTTTATTGGGCGCTGATCACTCGTGATACTGCGCTGACAGCTCATGCACCGCACGCAGGAACGCGCCGGCATGTTCCGGATCAACTTCCGGGGTGATGCCATGACCAAGGTTGAACACGTGGCCGCTGCCCTTGCCATAACTGGCCAGAATGCGCCCGACTTCAGTGCGGATCGCTTCCGGTTTGGCGTAGAGCACGGTCGGGTCCATGTTGCCTTGCAGCGCGACCTTGTCGCCGACACGGGCACGGGCGTTGCCGATGTCGCAGGTCCAGTCCAGGCCGAGGGCGTCGGCGCCGGCTTCGGCGATGCTTTCCAGCCACAGGCCGCCGTTTTTGGTGAACAGAATCACCGGCACTTTGCGTCCGTCGTTCTCGCGGATCAGGCCGCTGACGATTTTCTTCATGTAAGCCAGGGAGAATTCCTGATACGCCGCCGCCGACAGGTTGCCGCCCCAGGTATCGAAGATCTGCACCGCTTGCGCACCGGCCATGATCTGGCCGTTGAGGTACGAAGTCACCGACTGCGCCAATTTGTCGAGCAGCAGGTGCATGGCTTGCGGGTTGTCGTAGAGCATCGCCTTGGTCTTGCGGAAGTCTTTCGAGGAGCCGCCTTCAACCATGTAAGTCGCGAGGGTCCACGGACTGCCGGAGAAACCGATCAACGGCACGCGACCGTTGAGTTCGCGACGGATGGTGCTGACCGCATCCATCACGTAGCCGAGGTCTTTGTGCGGATCCGGGATCGGCAACGCTTCGATGTCGGCCATCGTGCTGACGACTTTTTTGAAGCGCGGACCTTCACCGGTCTCGAAGTACAGGCCCTGGCCCATGGCATCGGGAATGGTGAGGATGTCGGAAAACAGGATCGCCGCGTCCAGTTGCGGGTAGCGGTCGAGCGGTTGCAGGGTGACTTCGCAGGCGAATTGCGGATTCATGCACAGGCTCATGAAGTCGCCGGCATGCGCGCGGCTGGCGCGGTACTCCGGCAGGTAGCGACCGGCCTGGCGCATCATCCACACAGGGGTGACGTCAACGGGTTGCTTGAGCAGGGCGCGGAGGAAACGGTCGTTCTTCAGGGCAGTCATGTCGGCATCCGGAAAAAAAGTGCGGGCATTTTCTCAGAGCGCGAGGCAAAAGGCACGGATGTGGGTCAGCCTTTTGTCTATCGGGTCAATTTGTCGCGCTGGAATGCGCTATCAGCAACACCGAGAAACAACTGTGGGAGCGAGCCTGCTCGCGAAGAGGGCTTCACATTCAACATCTCTGTTGACTGATCCACCGCTTTCGCGAGCAGGCTCGCTCCCACAATTAATCCCATTCCAATTTTGGAAAGTGATCAGACACCCAGGTAATCGAGGATCCCTTCAGCCGCATTGCGCCCCTCGAAGATCGCCGTCACCACCAGGTCGGAACCGCGCACCATGTCGCCGCCGGCGAAGATTTTCGGGTTGCTGGTCTGGTGCTTGTACTGACCTTGCTCAGGCGCAACAACGCGGCCCTGGCTGTCGGTCTGGATCTCGAACTGTTCGAACCACGGCGCCGGGCTCGGGCGGAAGCCGAAGGCGATGACCACGGCATCGGCCGGGATGATCTCTTCGGAACCCGGGATCGGCTCGGGGCTGCGACGGCCACGGGCGTCCGGTTCGCCGAGACGGGTCTCGACCACCTTCACGCCTTCGACCTTGTCTTCACCGACGATGGCGATCGGCTGGCGGTTGTAGAGGAATTTGACGCCTTCTTCCTTGGCGTTCTTCACCTCTTTGCGCGAGCCGGGCATGTTCGCTTCGTCGCGACGATAGGCACAGGTCACCGACTTGGCGCCCTGACGGATCGAGGTGCGGTTGCAGTCCATCGCCGTGTCGCCGCCGCCGAGTACCACGACCTTCTTGCCTTTCATGTCGACGAAATCTTCCGGCGACTTTTCAAAGCCCAGGTTGCGGTTGACGTTGGCAATGAGGAAATCCAGCGCGTCATAAACGCCCGGCAGATCCTCCCCGGCAAAACCGCCCTTCATGTAGGTGTAGGTGCCCATGCCCATGAACACCGCGTCGTATTCGGCGAGCAGTTGTTCCATGGTCACGTCTTTACCGACTTCGGTGTTGAGACGGAACTCGATGCCCATGCCGGTGAAGACTTCGCGACGATTGCTCAGCACGGTCTTTTCCAGCTTGAACTCGGGGATGCCGAAGGTCAGCAGGCCACCGATTTCCGGGTTCTTGTCGAACACCACCGGAGTTACACCGCCACGCACCAGCACGTCGGCACAACCAAGACCCGCCGGGCCTGCGCCGATGATCGCCACGCGTTTGCCGGTCGGTTTGACCTTGGACATGTCCGGGCGCCAGCCCATGGCGAACGCGGTGTCGGTGATGTACTTCTCGACCGAACCGATGGTCACCGCGCCGAAGCCGTCGTTCAGGGTGCAGGCACCCTCGCACAGACGATCCTGCGGGCACACCCGGCCGCAGACTTCCGGCAGGGTGTTGGTCTGGTGCGACAGCTCGGCGGCCTGAAGGATGTTGCCCTCGGCCACCAATTTGAGCCAGTTTGGAATGAAGTTGTGCACCGGGCACTTCCATTCGCAATACGGGTTGCCGCAACCCAGGCAGCGGTGGGCCTGATCGGCCGACTGCTGGGGTTTGAACGGTTCGTAGATTTCAACGAACTCTTTCTTGCGTTGACGCAACAGTTTCTTCTTCGGATCCTTGCGCCCGACATCGATGAACTGGAAGTCGTTATTCAGACGTTCAGCCATTGTTAAAACCTCATCAAACTCTTCAGGCGCATATCACTGCGGGTTGGCACGAGTGCTGGAAAGCAGGGTTTTCAAGCTGGCAGCCTTGGGCTTGACCAACCAGAAACGCCGCAAGTAATCGTCGAGGTTCTCGGCGAGTTCACGACCCCACTCGCTGTCGGTTTCGGCGACGTACTCGTTCAGCACGTTCTGCAGGTGGCTGCGATAGGCTTCCATCGCCTCGCCGCTGATTCGCTGGATTTCCACCAGTTCGTGATTGACCCGGTCAACGAAGGTGTTGTCCTGATCGAGCACGTAGGCGAAACCACCGGTCATGCCAGAACCGAAGTTGTAACCGGTCTTGCCCAGCACGCAGACGAAACCACCGGTCATGTACTCGCAGCAGTGATCGCCAGTGCCTTCCACGACGGTGTGGGCACCGGAGTTACGCACGGCGAAACGCTCGCCTGCGGTGCCGGCGGCGAACAACTTGCCGCCAGTGGCGCCGTACAGGCAGGTGTTGCCGATGATGGCGCTTTCCTGAGTTTTATAGACGCTGCCCTTCGGCGGCACGATGACCAGCTTGCCGCCGGTCATGCCTTTGCCGACGTAGTCGTTGGCGTCGCCTTCCAGGTACATGTTCAGACCGCCGGCGTTCCACACACCGAAGCTCTGACCTGCCGTGCCCTTGAAGCGGAAGGTGATCGGCGCTTTCGCCATCCCCTGGTTGCCATGCTTGCGCGCGATTTCGCCGGAGATCCGCGCGCCGATCGAACGGTCGCAGTTGCAGATATCCAGCTCGAACTCGGCACCGCTGAGGTCGTTGATCGCCGACGCGGCCAGCTCGACCATCTTCTCCGCCAGCAGACCTTTGTCGAACGGCGGGTTGCGCTCGACGCCGCAGAACTGCGGTTTGTCCGCCGGGATGTGATCGCTGCCCAGCAGCGGGGTCAGGTCCAGGTGATGTTGCTTGGCGGTCTGGCCTTCGAGGATTTCCAGCAGATCAGTGCGACCGATCAGTTCTTCGAGGGAGCGCACACCAAGCTTGGCCAGCCACTCACGTGTTTCTTCGGCGACGTAGGTGAAGAAATTCACCACCATGTCGACGGTGCCGATGTAGTGATCCTTGCGCAGCTTCTCGTTCTGCGTCGCGACGCCAGTGGCGCAGTTGTTCAGGTGGCAGATGCGCAGGTATTTGCAGCCCAGTGCGATCATCGGCGCGGTGCCGAAGCCGAAGCTCTCGGCGCCGAGGATTGCCGCTTTGATCACGTCGAGGCCGGTTTTCAGGCCGCCGTCGGTCTGCACCCGGACTTTGCCGCGCAGGTCGTTGCCGCGCAGGGTCTGGTGGGTTTCAGCGAGGCCGAGTTCCCAAGGTGCGCCCGCGTATTTGATCGAAGTCAGCGGCGAAGCACCGGTACCGCCGTCGTAACCGGAAATGGTGATCAGGTCGGCATAGGCCTTGGCCACACCGGCGGCGATGGTGCCGACGCCCGCTTCAGCTACGAGTTTCACCGAAACCAGCGCCTGCGGGTTGACCTGCTTGAGGTCAAAGATCAGTTGCGACAAGTCTTCGATCGAGTAGATATCGTGGTGCGGCGGTGGCGAAATCAGGGTCACGCCCGGCACTGCGTAACGCAGTTTGGCGATCAGCCCGTTGACCTTGCCGCCCGGCAGTTGCCCGCCCTCGCCCGGCTTGGCGCCTTGGGCGACCTTGATCTGCAGCACTTCGGCGTTGACCAGGTATTCCGGGGTTACACCGAAACGGCCGGTGGCAACCTGCTTGATTTTCGAGCTCTTGATGGTGCCGTAACGCGCCGGATCTTCGCCGCCTTCGCCGGAGTTGGAACGCGCGCCGAGGCGGTTCATGGCTTCGGCCAGGGCTTCGTGAGCTTCCGGCGACAGTGCCCCCAGCGAGATACCGGCGGAATCGAAACGCTTGAGCACCGACTCCAGCGGCTCGACTTCACTGATATCCAGCGGCGTGTCGAGGGTCTTGACCTTGAACAGGTCGCGAATCATCGACACCGGACGGTTGTCCACCAGTGAGGTGTATTCCTTGAACTTGGCGTAGTCGCCCTGCTGCACAGCGGCTTGCAGAGTGTTGACCACGTCCGGGTTGTACGCGTGATATTCGCCACCGTGGACGAACTTCAGCAGACCGCCCTGCTGGATCGGCTTGCGCGGGCTCCAGGCTTCGACGGCGAGGGCTTTCTGCTCGGCTTCGATGTCAACGAAGCGCGCACCCTTGATCCGGCTTGGCACACCACGGAAGCTCAGTTCGCAGACTTCTTCGGACAGACCAATGGCCTCGAACAGCTGCGCACCACGGTACGAAGCGATGGTCGAGATACCCATCTTCGACAGGATCTTGAGCAGGCCTTTGGTGATGCCCTTGCGGTAGTTCTTGAACACCTCATAGAGGTCGCCCAGGACTTCACCGGTACGGATCAGGTCACCCAGCACTTCGTAGGCCAGGAACGGATAGACCGCCGAGGCACCGAAACCGATCAGCACCGCGAAGTGATGCGGGTCACGGGCGGTCGCGGTTTCAACGAGGATGTTGGAATCGCAACGCAGGCCTTTTTCGGTCAGACGGTGGTGCACTGCACCGGTCGCCAGCGAAGCGTGGATCGGCAGCTTGCCCGGGGCGATATGACGGTCGCTGAGGACGATCTGGGTACGCCCGGCGCGCACGGCTTCTTCAGCCTGATCGGCAACGTTGCGGATCGCCGCTTCGAGGCCAAGGCTTTCGTCGTAGTTGAGGTCGATGATCGCCCGTTCGAAACCCGGACGGTCGAGGTTCATCAGCGAGCGCCACTTGGCCGGAGAGATCACTGGCGAGCTGAGGATCACGCGCGAGGCGTGTTCCGGCGACTCCTGGAAAATGTTGCGCTCGGCACCGAGGCAGATTTCCAGCGACATCACGATCGCTTCACGCAGCGGGTCGATCGGCGGGTTGGTCACCTGCGCGAACTGCTGACGGAAATAGTCGTACGGCGTGCGCACACGCTGGGACAGCACAGCCATCGGCGTGTCGTCGCCCATCGAGCCCACGGCTTCGTAACCTTGCTCGCCAAGCGGGCGCAGCACCTGATCACGCTCTTCGAACGTGACCTGATACATCTTCATGTATTGCTTGAGCTGATCGACGTCGTAGAAAGCCGAACCGTGGTCGTTGTCTTCCATGGTCGCCTGAATGCGCAGGGCATTCTTGCGCAGCCATTGCTTGTACGGATGACGGGATTTCAGACGGTTGTCGATCGCATCGGTGTCGAGGATCTGCCCGGTTTCGGTATCCACGGCGAAGATCTGGCCCGGGCCGACGCGACCCTTGGCGAGCACGTCTTCAGGCTGGTAGTTCCACACGCCGATTTCCGAGGCGAGAGTGATGAAACCATTCTTGGTGGTGACCCAGCGCGCCGGACGCAGACCGTTACGGTCGAGCAGGCACACCGCGTAGCGACCATCGGTCATCACCACGCCGGCCGGGCCGTCCCACGGTTCCATGTGCATCGAGTTGTACTCGTAGAACGCACGCAGATCCGGGTCCATGGTTTCGACGTTCTGCCACGCTGGCGGAATGATCATCCGCACGCCACGGAACAGGTCGATGCCACCGGTGACCATCAGTTCGAGCATGTTGTCCATGCTCGATGAGTCGGAACCGACACGGTTGACCAGCGGGCCGAGCTCTTCCAGATCCATCAGATCATTGGTGAACTTGGTCCGACGGGCCTGCGCCCAGTTGCGGTTACCGGTGATGGTGTTGATTTCGCCGTTGTGGGCGAGGAAGCGGAACGGCTGCGCCAGCGGCCATTTCGGCAGGGTGTTGGTGGAGAAGCGCTGGTGGAACACGCAGATCGCGGTTTGCAGGCGCTCGTCACTCAGGTCCGGATAGAACGCGGCCAGGTCGGCCGGCATCATCAGGCCTTTATAGATGATGGTCTTGTGCGAAAAGCTGCAGATGTAATGGTCGGTGTCAGCGGCGTTGGCCACCGACGAACGGCGACGGGCGCTGAACAGCTTCACGGCCATGTCCTGATCGCTCAGGCCTTCGCCGCCGATGTAGACCTGCTCGATCTGCGGCAGGCGCTCAAGGGCCAGGCGGCCGAGGACGCTGGTGTCGATCGGCACTTTGCGCCAGCCGATCAGTTGCAGGCCTTCGGCGAGGATCTCGCGGTTCATGTTCTCGCGAGCGGCTTCGGCCTTGGCCGGATCCTGATTGAAGAACACCATGCCCACGGCATATTGCTTGGGCATTTCGACACCGAAGCTCTCCTGGGCAATGGCTCGCAGGAAGGCGTCGGGTTTTTGAATCAGCAGACCGCAACCGTCACCGGTCTTGCCGTCGGCATTAATCCCACCGCGGTGGGTCATGCAGGTCAGGGCCTCGATGGCCGTTTGCAAAAGGGTATGACTGGGCTCGCCCTGCATATGAGCTATCAGGCCGAAACCGCAGTTATCCTTGAATTCATCTGGTTGGTACAGACCTGCTTTCATAGACACTTTCTCACCAGGCTGCCTCTATTCGAGGCAAATTTCTTTTCAATTCAACCACTTGCGTTCCGCGCCGAACGTACGCCGGCTTAGCGGGGGCAAAAGGGTGGTCATTGTACACAGCGACACAGAGGCTCACAAATTTGACGACGAACTGTCGCAAATTCATGTCGCATTTGTGAAAGGTTTAAAGCGATCTGCTGTGCTAGTAAAAACTTTTTTAATTTTGACCGCAACGACTCAAAGACTACTGTGACGCAGACACCACAAGGCACGCGGCCCTTTCAGGCGGCGCGCACTCGTGGAGATTTTGAGGTGCCGGGAGAGGCGGCCTGGGTAAGGCCGCCGAATCTTCAGCGAGTTGTTGCCAGTTCCTGTTGGACGCTGGCGACAGTGCGAGGCCAAGGTTTACCAGCCTGAACCTTCGCTGGCAAGGCCTTGATGGCAGAAACGGCCGCATCACGATTGGCAAAGTTGCCGTAGGTGATCACGTAAAGCGGCTTGCCGTTGAGGACTTTCTTGAAATAACGGTACTCGCCGCCCTGCTCCTTGACGAAGTTCTGCGCAGCGGTTTCCGAGCTGGTGCCGAGGATCTGCACGACATAGTTGCTGGTCGGCTGACCGGCGTACCAGCTGCCACCGGCGGCTTTGGCAACCGTGACCGGCTTGTCGGCAGGCTTGGACGGAGCGGGGGCCGGTTTCGCGGCTGGCGCTGGCGTGGCCGGAGCAGGCTTGGCCGTGGCGATCTGCGTCGGTGCCGGTGTTGGTGCCGGTTTGGCGGCAGGGGTCGGAGCCGGTGTCGGCGCAGGACCGGCCGGAACGCCCGCAGGCGGTGCAGAGGTGGTTACGGTCGGCGGAGTATCGCTGGAGCCTTCCAGCGGCACGCCGTCGTCGCCTTCGGTAATGCCACCGGCGGCTTCCGCCAGCGGGCCACGCATGACCGGCTGCGAGTTGCCGACCAATGGCAGCGGCATCGGCTGGGTATTGCCGGCGAATTCGACGGACGGGTTGGCGCCGTTCGCTGCGCCCTGACCCAATGGCAGTTGCGCCTGTTCGTTGGCCGGAGCACCGGTGGTCGGTGCCTTGCTGCGACCCGGCATCAGCCAGGCGGCGGCAACCGCGACCACAACGACGGCGGAAATCGCCAATACGTGTTTCTTCGGCATGTTGAACCCCATACTTGGACGCTTGACCGCAGAGCGGCTGGCAATCATGACTTCGATCAGTGCATCGCGAGCGACCTGGTTGATGTTGCCCGGCCAGCCCTCGGAGCTTTCGTGAATATCAGAGATCTGATCTGCGGTGAAAAGTTCGACACCCCGGCCCGCGCCTTCCAGCCGCTGGTCGAGATATTCGCGGGTCTCTTCTTCGGTGTACGGCTGCAATTCGATGACGTGGAAACGCTCTTCTTCGAGCTGCAACGCCTCAAGCTGAGCGATCAGCGACGACTCGCCGAACAGGAACACATGCGGACGACCTTCCGGCGTGCCGGCGCCGAGCGCCATCAACGCTTCCAGCGCGGACTCGTCGAGCTGCTCGGCATCGTCCACGAGCAGATAGACTTCCTGCCCGGTCAGACCCAGTTGCACCACCTGCTCGAGAATCGCGCCGACTTCGGCCTGCGCGACATCCAGCGCCTGCGCCACCTGGCGCAGCACGCCGGCCGCATCACCGGCGCCACGGGCGGAAACCACCACGCTCTGCACCGATTGCTTATTGGTGCTGGCCACCAGCGCCTGCCGCAGCAGGGTCTTGCCGCTGCCTTGCGGGCCGGTGACCACCAGCAGCAACTGGCTATAACGCGCCAGGTGATGCAGTTGACCCAGCACCGGTTTGCGCTGAGCCGGGAAGAATTTGAAGCCCGGCACCCGTGGCGCGAACGGGTCGTGACTTAACTGGAAATGGCCGAGAAACGCCTCGTCGGCATGCAAACTAGTCATCGGAATCGTTTTAACCTTTAAGCTGAGCCAGGGCGCGGTAATCCGCTCCCAGCGTGGCCTGTAGAACCTCTTTCGGATAATCGTCGGTCACTACCGCTTCGCCCATCCGGCGCAGCAGCACCAGGCGCAGACGACCGTCGATCACTTTTTTATCAATTGCCATGTGTTGGAGAAAATCGGCTTCGCTCATCTCTTCAGGCGGAATGACCGGCAGGCCGGCCCGCTGGAACAGACGAATGCCGCGATCACGCTCCTGCTCGCTGATCCAGCCCAGGCGCGCGGACATTTCCAGCGCCATCACCGTGCCCGCCGCCACCGCCTCGCCATGCAGCCAGACACCATAGCCCATGTGGGTTTCGATGGCGTGGCCGAAGGTGTGGCCGAGGTTGAGCGTAGCGCGGACGCCGGTTTCCTTTTCATCGGAGCCGACTACCGCAGCCTTGGCCGCGCAGGAACGCTCGATCGCATAGGTCAGCGCGGTTTGATCCAGCGCGCGCAGGGCGTCGACGTTTTCTTCGAGCCAGGTCAGGAATGGTTCGTCGCAGATCAGGCCGTACTTGATGACTTCCGCCAGGCCCGCCGACAGCTCGCGCTGCGGCAGGGTTTTCAGCGATGCGGTATCGATCAGCACCACGTTCGGCTGATAGAACGCGCCGACCATGTTCTTGCCCAGCGGATGGTTGATGCCGGTCTTGCCGCCGACCGACGAATCGACCTGCGACAGCAGCGTGGTAGGAATCTGGATGAAATCGACACCGCGCTGATAGCAAGCGGCAGCGAAACCGGCCATGTCGCCGATCACCCCGCCGCCCAGGGCGATCACGGTGGTGCGGCGGTCATGACGGGCGGTCAGCAGACCGTCGAAAATCAGTTGCAGGGTTTCCCAGTTCTTGAAGGCTTCGCCGTCAGGCAACACCACCGAGATAACCGAAAACTGCGCAAGGCTGCGGGTCAGACGTTCGAGATAGAGCGGCGCGACGGTTTCGTTGGAGATGATTGCCACCTGCCGCCCGTGGATATGCGGCGCCAGCAGTTCCGGCTGATCCAACAGACCTTCGCCAATATGAATCGGGTAGCTGCGCTCGCCTAGATCGACCTTGAGTGTCTGCATGTGTCCCCACAGTGAAGATGGAAGCAGGCGTCCTGCCCTGAAATTATTGGTGTTCTGCGGCCTGTAGCGGTATGACGCCGCTCGCCCGGCAACCGCCACACCCTCGGCGGGCGCTGACAGGACGCCGAGGATAGCGCATTTCGGGCGATGCTTTAACGGGGTGGCAACTGCGCGAGACGATCGAGAATGTCGAGCACCACCATGCGTGGCGGCCGCTCGTCGGTTTCCACCACCAGATCGGCAATTTCCCGATAAAGCGGATCACGGATCTCGAGCAGGTCGCGCAGGGTTTTCGCCGGATCGGCGGTACGCAGCAGCGGCCGATTGCGGTCGCGGGAGGTGCGGCCGACCTGCTGCTCGACGGAGGCGTGCAGATACACCACGCGCCCGCCTTCATGCAGGGCCTTGCGATTGGCATCACGCATCACTGCGCCGCCGCCGGTCGCCAGCACCACGCCATCGAACGCGCACAGCTCGGCGATCATCGCCTGCTCACGGTCACGAAAGCCGGGCTCGCCTTCCTTGTCGAAGATCCATGGGATATTGGCACCCGTGCGCAGCTCAATTTCCTTGTCGGAATCCTTGAACGGCAGGCGCAGCTCTTTGGCCAGCAATCGGCCGATGGTGCTTTTGCCAGCACCCATCGGTCCTACAAGTATCAAATTTCGCACAGAATCAACGACTCACAGCAATCGCCTGGTTATTCATGATACGCGGAGTGAGAAATACCAGCAGCTCGGATTTTTTCTCCGAAACCACATCACGCCGGAAAAGGCGGCCAAGATACGGCACATCGCCAAGAAATGGCACCTTATCTACGACCTTGCTCTGAGTATTTGAAAAAACGCCGCCGATTACGATGGTCTCGCCGTCATTTACCAGCACTTTGGCGTTGACCTCGTTTTTCTTGATCGGC
This sequence comes from Pseudomonas sp. FP1762, assembly GCF_030687105.1. NCBI lineage: Bacteria > Pseudomonadati > Pseudomonadota > Gammaproteobacteria > Pseudomonadales > Pseudomonadaceae > Pseudomonas > Pseudomonas sp. FP1762. The sequence goes on along the minus strand of NZ_CP117458.1, from coordinate 443,226 downwards.
GGCACATCCTGCACTTTGTTCAGGTAATCGGGCTCATCCTTGGTGACCTTGACCTCCATGATGATGCGGTTGTCCGGGGTGATCTGCGGTGTGACTTCCAGTGACAGCGAAGCCTCCTTGAACGACACCGAGGTCGCGCCGCTGGAGCTGGCCTCCTGATAGGGAATCTCGGTGCCTTTGAGGATTTTTGCGGTTTCCTTGTCCGAGGTGACTACCTTCGGCTGCGAGACGATTTCACCGTTGCCGGTCTTTTCCATCGCCGTCAGTTCCAGATCCAGCAGCACGTTGTCGGTGATGAACGCGATGCCGATCCCCGAGGTATTGTTGACCGTGCCCATGTCGACGAACGGCGAGTTGGTGCCGGTGCTGCCCGGCGTACCGATGGTGCTCGAGGAGCCATTGACCCCGGACGCGTTCCAGTTGCCCTTGTTCTGCACCGAACCGCCCCAGCGCACGCCCAGGCTCTTGTCATAATCGACGTTGGCCTCAACGATGCGCGCCTCGATCATCACCTGGCGTACCGGAATATCCAGCTGCGCGACGATCCGCCGGAGTTCATCGAGGCGATCCTGGGTCTGGTAGGCAATGATGTTGTTGGTTCGCTCATCGACGGTAATCGAACCGCGCTCGTCGACCTTGGCCTCGGCACTGGTCACCGACTGGAACAGCTTGGCAATGTCCGCTGCCTTGGCGTAATTGACTTGCAGCAGCTCACGACGCAGGGGCGCCAGCTCGGCGATCTGCTTCTGCGATTCCAGTTCCTGACGCTCGCGAGCGGCAATTTCATCGGCCGGCGCGACCAGCAGCACGTTGCCGATCTTGCGCTTGTCCAGCCCCTTGGTTTTCAGCACCAGATCCAGTGCCTGATCCCACGGCACGTTTTGCAGGCGCAACGTGATGCCGCCCTGCACCGTGTCGCTCGCCACCAGGTTGAGATTGGTGAAGTCCGCGATCAGTTGCAGCACCGAGCGCACGTCGATGTCCTGAAAATTCAGCGAGAGCTTGTCGCCGACATAGGCCTGACGGTCGGCGTTGCGCTTTTGCAGGTCGTCGATGCTCATCGGACGAACGCTCACGGTGAGCTTGTTGTCGGTCTGGAATGTGGAATAGTCGAAGGTGCCGCTGGGCTCGACACTGATCACCGTACGATCGCCGGTGAGCGCTGCGTTGACGAACTGCACCGGGGTGGCGAAGTCCTTGACGTCGAGGCGCACGCGCAGTTTTTCCGGCAGTTGCGTACGGGCGAAGCTGAGGATGATCTTGCCGTCGTGCTCCTGGATATCCGGGGCGATGGTCGGATCAGAGAGATCGATGACCACATTGCCCTCGCCCTCGGTGCCGCGCTGGAAATCGACGCCGCGAATCGCCCTGCTGCGTTGCGCGGCCGGTCTGGCCGGTGCTGCGGCGGCCGTGGCGGCACGCGGTGCAGCGACGGCCGGGCGCGGCGCAGTCGCGGAAGCGCCCTGACCGACCACCACAAACAGATTATTGCCCTCGACCCGCGTGCTGTAAGGCGCCAACTGCGTCAGGCTGACAATCAGCCGCGTGCGATCCTTGGCTTCGGCCACCGTGGCCGTGCGCGCGTTGCCGCTGCCCAGATCAAGATTCTTGTTGGTCAGCTGGCTGGTCACGCCCGGCAGATCCAGTGCAATGCGTGCCGGTGACTCGGTTGTGTAGCCCTTGGGCTGTGGTGGCGGGCCGTCGAACGACAGCTTCAATTCGACGCGGTCACCCGGCAGCGCGGCGACATCCAGCGCTTTCAGACTGGCCGCCATTACCATCGGTGACACCAGCGCTATCCATAGCGAAAAACCGAGGGTGGAGAAAATCCTGTTCATTATTCGACTTCCACTATGAGTGCTCTTTCAAAGGAATGGTGCGCGGCCGCTCCAGCCAGGCGCCGGCGCCGTCGGGCACGATCTCGACGACATCGACCTGGGTAGGGCTGATGGCGACGATGCGGCCGTCGTTGCGGCCCAGGTAGTCGCCGACTTTCAGGCGATGCACCCCGCCTGCGCCGCGCAACAGCGCAAACGAGCCCGAGGCATTGGCGATCGTGCCGACCATTTCGAACTGCTCGATATTGAATCCTTCAAGATATTGCTTGACCCGGTTAGGGTCGGGTTTGACGTTGCGCGAGCCGTGTTTCTGCCCGGCCAGATCGACCCGCGCCTGCCGCGAGAACGGACTGCGCAGGTTGGCGGCGCTGTATGTGAATGTGGGGTAAGACCGGAATGTCGGCGTTGGTTCAATCCTGCCCGCCGGACGCAGGCGCACTTCGTTGAGGTACGCGTCGAGGTCGCTGAAGTCATCGCCGCCACCGCAGCCGCTTAGCGCCAGCATCATGGGCAGGACGAGATAACGAATCGGGGTCATTTTTCCAGCCCCTTGTCGTTATAGCGGTACGTCTTGGCAAGAATACTCATGCGCAGCTTCGTCCCGCCCTCGGGATTGGCCGGCGCCAGTTCAAAATCGTGCAGAGTGACAATTCGCGGCAGCCCGGCGACGCCGCTGACGAAGGTCGCGAGGTCGTGATAGGCGCCTGTCACGGTGATCTGGATCGGCAGCTCGATGTAGAACGGCTGGGTCACTTCCGGCAGCAGCTTGATCTCTTCGAATTCCAGGCCGCTGCCCAGACCGGTGCGAGTGATGTCTTCGAGCAGGCCCGGCACTTCGGTGTCGCTGGGCAATTGCCGCAGCAGCACGCCGAAGGTGTTTTCCATTTCCTTCATTTGCTGGGTATACAGCTCAAGGTTCGCCGACAGCCGCGCCTTGCTGGCGAATTGTTCCTTGAGGGTGGTTTCCTCTTCGCGCTTGAGGTCGAGCTGATTTTCCATATCGCTGATAAAGAAGTAATAGCCAAGCGCGAGGATCAACACCATCACCAGCGCACCGCACAGGGTTTTTACCGCCGGGGGCCAGGAGCCGATGTTGCTGGTGTCGAGGTCGTTGAAATCGATATTGCGCAGGCTTTGCAGCCATTCGGAGGCGTTCATTGCTCGTCCTCCAGAACCTTGGGCTGGGTCTGACGAACGGTCAGCTGGAAGACGTTGGCCTGTTCGACCTGATCGGCGCTGGTGGCCTTGACCTCATTCAGGCTTGGCGCGTCGAACCAGTCGGACGCGTCGAGATTGCGCATCAGCTCGGAGACCCGGTTGTTCGACTCCGCCGCGCCACTGATGGACAGGGTCTTGCCGGCCATTTTCACATCGGTGAAATACACGCCGTCCGGCAGGGTACGCGCCAGTTGGTCGAAGACCCGCCCGCTGATCTGCCGATTGCCCTGCAGGTCCTGGATGATGCGCATGCGCTCGACCAGTTGCTGGCGGCGCGCCTTGAGCTCGCTGATTTGCTTGATGCGTTCGTCGACCACGGCAATCTGTTTGCCGATGTAATCGTTGCGCGCCATTTGCCGCTCGATCGCTGCGGTGATGATCTGGTCGGCAATCAGCACCGCGCCGATCGAGCCGGCCAGCACGCCGATAAGTACCAGCAGAAAGCGTTTGCGCCGTTCTTCGCGGCGTTCCTCGCGCCAGGGGAGAAGGTTGATCCGCGCCATCAGTCGAAACTCCTGAGCGCGAGCCCGCAGGCAATCATCAAGGCTGGCGCGTCGCTGGCCAGCGCTCCTGCGTTGACCTTACTGCCCAAGGCCATGTCGGCGAATGGGTTGGCGACCTGCGTCGGCGTGTCCAGCCGCTGTTCGATCAGACGGTCCAGGCCGGGCACCGAGGCGGTGCCGCCGGCCAACAGGATATGGTCGACCGCGTTGTACTGGCCGGAGGCGAAGAAGAACTGCAGCGAACGCGAGACTTGCTGCACCAGTGCCTCGCGAAATGGCTGCAAGACCTCGCTGACGTAATCGTCAGGCAGCCCGCCCTGTTTTTTCGCCAGGCCCGCCTGTTCGACCGTGAGGCCGTAACGGCGCTGGATCTCTTCTGTGAGCTGACGTCCGCCGAACAATTGCTCTCGGGTATAGATGATCTTGCCGTTGTGCAGGACGCTGAGAGTGGTCATGGTCGCACCGATGTCGACCACCGCCACGGTCAGGCGCTCCTGGGAGGCCGCCAGATGCGTCGCCAGCAGACCGAACGAGCGCTCGAGGGCGTAGGCCTCGACGTCCACCACCCGCGCGGTCAGGCCGGCGAGCGCCAGCGCCGCTTCACGTACCTCGACGTTTTCCTTGCGACAGGCGGCAAGCAGCACGTTGACCCGATCCGGGTTGCGCGGCGAGACGCCCTGGACTTCAAAATCGATGGCGACTTCGTCCAGCGGATAGGGAATGTATTGGTCGGCCTCGATCTTGAGCTGGTTTTCCAGTTCGTCGTCGGACAGCCCGGCGTCCATCTCGATGACCTTGGTGATCACCGCAGAACCGGCCACCGCCACCGCCACGCTCTTGACCCCGGTTCGCGCTTTCACCAGCAACCGGCTCAGCGCCTGGCCGACGCCTTCGAGGTCGGCGATGTTCTTTTCGACCACGGCGTTCGCCGGCAACGGCTCCACCGCATAGGCCTCGACCCGGTAGCGCTCGCCCTGACGGCTCAGTTCCAGCAGCTTCACCGACGTGGAGCTGATGTCGATCCCCAGTAACGCATTGGTCTTTTTATTGAAGAGTCCCAGCACTACCAATTCCCTATGACTTTCCGTGAGTTACGGACTCTGTAATACGCATTGCGTTCCTTCACCCCCGTCTTGACAGAAGCGCCAATGACGCCCCCGACGGAAAAGTGCTTATAATGCCCAGCGATTTTTTCCGCTTTTTACTGCCAGCGCGGATGGCTCTGTGTGTAACCGCAGCCCCGTGCCAAATTCATTCTTTGCCCTGGATGTCCAAAAGCCTTGATTCGTCTGCTGAAATTTTTCGGTTGGTCCATCGTCGCCGTTTTCTGCGGACTGCTCTTAGGTCTCAGCGGCGCCTTTCTTTACCTTAGTCCGGGTTTGCCGTCTGTGGAGGCGCTGAGAAGCATTCAGTTGCAGATTCCTCTGCGCGTCTACAGCAGCGACAACAAGTTGATCGCAGAATTTGGCGAAATGCGCCGTACACCGATTCGTTTCGCCGACATTCCGCCCAACTTCATCAATGCGTTACTAAGTGCTGAAGACGACAATTTTGCCAACCACTATGGCGTCGACCCGAGCAGCCTGATGCGCGCGGCGACGCAACTGGTCAAGAGCGGGCATATTCAGTCCGGCGGCAGCACCATCACCATGCAGGTGGCGAAGAACTTCTTCCTCACCAGCGAGCGCAGCTTCTCGCGTAAAACCACAGAAATTCTCCTCGCCTTGCAGATCGAGCGACAGCTGACCAAGGACGAGATTCTTGAGCTGTACGTCAACAAGATCTACCTGGGCAACCGCGCCTACGGCATCGAGGCGGCGGCGCAGGTGTATTACGGCAAATCGATCCGTGACATCAGCCTGGCGCAGATGGCGATGATCGCCGGTCTGCCAAAAGCTCCGTCTCGCTTCAACCCGCTGGCCAACCCGGCGCGCAGCAAAGAACGCCGCGACTGGATCCTCGGGCGCATGTACAAGCTGGGCAAGATCAGCGAAGCCGACTACACCGCCGCGATCAACGAGCCACTGAACGCCAGCTATCACGTGCCGACCCCGGAAGTGAACGCACCGTATATCGCCGAAATGGCCCGCGCCGAAATGGTCGGTCGTTATGGCAGCGAGGCCTACACCGAAGGCTTCCGCGTCACCACCACGGTGCCGAGCAATCTGCAGGAAATGGCCAACACCGCGCTGCACGAAGGCTTGATGACCTACGACCAGCGCCATGGCTACCGTGGTCCCGAGTCGCGCCTGCCAGGCAAGACTCGCGAGGCCTGGGCCAGCGAACTGACCAAGCAGCGCACCATCAGCAGCCTCGAACCTGCGATCGTCACCCAGGTCGATAAAACCGGCCTGCAGGTGTTGACCCGCACCGGTGAAGAGCACGTAGCCTGGGACACGATGAAATGGGCGCGACCGTTCCTCAACACCAACAGCATGGGCGCCAACCCGCGCCAGCCGTCGGATGTCGCGCAGGTCGGTGATCTGATCCGCGTACAACGCCAGACGGACAATTCGTTGAAATTCAGCCAGATTCCCCAGGCTCAGGGCGCACTGGTGTCGCTGGATCCGCAGAACGGTGCGATCCGTTCGCTGGTGGGTGGCTTCGCCTTCGAGCAGAGCAACTACAACCGCGCCATGCAGGCCAAGCGTCAGCCGGGTTCGAGCTTCAAGCCATTCGTTTACAGCGCTGCGCTGGATAACGGCTACACCGCTGCCAGTCTGGTCAACGATGCGCCGATCGTGTTCGTCGACGAGTACCTGGACAAGGTCTGGCGCCCGAAGAACGACACCAACACCTTCCTCGGCCCGATCCGCCTGCGTGAAGCGCTGTACAAGTCGCGCAACCTGGTGTCGATCCGCCTGTTGCAGGCCATGGGCGTGGGCAAGACCATCGACTACATCACTCGCTTCGGCTTCAACAAGCAGGACCTGCCGCCGAACCTGTCGCTGGCACTCGGCACCGCAACGCTGACGCCGATGGAAATCGCCACTGGCTGGAGCACCTTTGCCAACGGTGGCTACAAGATCACCCCGTACATCATCGACAAGATCGAAAGCCGTAACGGTGACACTTTGTTCGTCGCCAACCCGCCGACCGTGCCACAGGGTGGTGCGGCGACCGACGGTATCGCTGCGCCGGCTACCGAGTCGTTCACGGTCAATGCCGCTCCGGTTGCCGGTGAAGCGTCGGGCAATCCGGTAGTGCCGCAAGCGCCGGCCGTGGCCGAGCGGATTGTCGATGGACGTACCACCTACATCCTCAACAGCATGCTGCAGGACGTAATCAAACTCGGCACCGGCCGCCGTGCGCTGGCCATGGGCCGCAGCGATATAGCCGGCAAGACCGGCACCACCAACGAATCGAAAGATGCCTGGTTCTCTGGCTACAACGCTGATTACGTAACCACGGTGTGGACCGGTTTCGACCAACCGGAAAGCCTCGGTCGCCGTGAATTCGGCGGTACTGTGGCGCTGCCGATCTGGATGAATTACATGTCGGCCGCGCTGAAAGACAAGCCGCCGCATGTACAGCCTGAGCCAGAAGGCTTGCTCAGCCTGCGGGTAGACCCGGTCAGCGGCCGTGCAGCAACACCGAGCACACCGGGTGCGTACTTCGAACTGTTCAAGGCCGAAGACACGCCGCCATCGGTGAACGAGCTGGGCAACGGCGCAGTGCCAGGCAGCCCGCTGCCGGCGGATGAACAGGCGCCGATCGATTTGTTCTGATCCTGATGCCGCAAAAAGGCCCCGCCTTCGTGAGAAGTGCGGGGCTTTTTATTACCCGAAGATCAAAAGCCCCTCACCCTAACCCTCTCCCAGAGGGAGAGGGGACTTACCGAGTTGTCTGGGGTCAAACACCGACCTGAAAGTGTGGTGTCGATTATGGATTCAAAACCATACATTCAGGTCGGCGTAGCTCCCAAGCGTCCCCCAATCAGTCCCCTCTCCCTCTGGGAGAGGGTTAGGGTGAGGGGCTCTTGATCTTCAGGCATAAAAAAGCCCCGACTCTCACGAGCCGGGGCTTTTGTTTGAAGCGCTACAACGACTTAGCCGTTGAACACGTCATCCACGCTTTTCAGCGGGTAGTTCTTCGGATACGGCAGGGTGGCCACGCCGGTCTCGATCGCAGCCTTGGCCACGGCGTCGGAGATCAGGGTGATCAGGCGCTTGTCCATTGGTTTCGGAATGATGTACTCACGACCGAATTCCAGCGGAGCACCGCCGTAGGCATCGCACACGTCCTGTGGAACAGGCAGTTTGGCCAGTTCGCGCAGGGCGTTGGCGGCGGCGACTTTCATTTCTTCGTTGATGCGCTTGGCGCGAACGTCCAGGGCACCACGGAAGATGAACGGGAAGCCCAGTACGTTGTTGACCTGATTCGGGTAGTCCGAACGGCCGGTTGCCATGATCACATCGCTACGGGTGGCGTGCGCCAGTTCCGGGGAGATTTCCGGATCCGGGTTGGAGCAGGCGAACACGATCGGGTTGGCCGCCATCGACAGCAGGCCTTCGGCGCTCAGCAGGTTCGGACCGGATAGACCGACGAATACGTCAGCGCCTGCCAGTGCGTCTGCCAGGGTGCGCTTTTCGGTAGCGTGGGCGAATACGGCTTTGTACTGGTTCAGGTCGTCACGGCCGGAGTGGATCACGCCGGTACGGTCAACCATGAAGATGTTTTCGATGCGAGCGCCCATGCTCACCAGCAGTTTCATGCAGGAGATGGCGGCAGCGCCGGCGCCGAGGCAGACGATTTTTGCTTCCGGCAGGGTTTTGCCAGCGATTTCCAGGGCGTTGATCATGCCGGCAGCGGTCACGATCGCGGTGCCGTGCTGGTCATCGTGGAACACCGGAATGTCGCACTGCTCGATCAGAGCGCGTTCGATCTCAAAGCACTCTGGCGCCTTGATGTCTTCCAGGTTGATGCCACCGAAGGTGATGGAGATGCGCTTGACGGTGTCGATGAAGGCTTGCGGGCTTTCCGAGTCGACTTCGATGTCGAATACGTCGATGCCAGCGAAGCGCTTGAACAGCACGCCCTTGCCTTCCATCACAGGCTTGGACGCCAACGGGCCGAGGTTGCCCAGGCCGAGAATCGCGGTGCCATCGGAAATGACTGCCACCAGGTTGCCCTTGCCGGTGTATTTGTAGGCCAGTTCAGGATCGCGAGCGATCTCGCGTACTGGTTCAGCTACGCCGGGGCTGTAGGCCAGCGACAGGTCGCGGGCGGTAGCAGTGGCCTTGGTGAGCTCGACACTCAGCTTCCCCGGACGAGGATTGGCGTGGTATTCGAGAGCGGCAGTTTTCAGATCAGACATTTTGGCATTCCGCTTTTTTACTGTTGGACAGACTGGTCAGCGAGGATACGCGCCTCGCAAAGTCCCCACAAGACTGGGCAGTCACCGCTGTCAAGCGCCCTGCCCTACGACTTTGGGCCAAGAGCCACGGCGCACAAGGGCTGGACTGTTCACAATCAGCTGTAAAAATGTCTACAATTTTTCTTCAACGCGGTACGTGCAGCATCGAAGGATCGGTCAACGGCAACAACCAGCGCGCCTGACCCTTTTGCAATCCACCGCGCCGGGATCGGTCAACCACCCAGCCACGCGCCTCGATCTGCCTGCCTTTCAGTGCTTCCAGATCAGCACTGTCAAATCGTCCGAGCAGATTGGGTGCAACCCGCAATACAACCCTGTCCTGCAACTCGATCCAGATTCCGCCGCGATTGCGCTGCACCTTGCTCACCCGACCGCTGACTACGGCAAAGCCTGAACGCTGGATCTCCTGCGCTTTCCGCACCGGCGATTGCCGCCAGAGACCAACCCCGGCCTGTCGAGCGCTGCGTTCGGCGGCCTGCTGGCAGGCGACCAGGTCGACATTCGGCGCGACCGCAACGTGAAAACCCAGGCCATCGGCAAGCATTTGCGCTTCGAGATTCACTCCGCTGACGCTGTAAACATGCGCGAGCGTACGGCCGTAATGGTCTTTCGCCTGCTTGCCGGGCCGCAAGCCGACCCGGCCGCCGCTCTCATCCACCAGCGCTTGCAGGCGTTTACGCGCCGCCACGGCGAAGGGTTCGTCGCTGCGGCCCTGCTTGCCCAGTTCCGGCGTATTGAGGCCGATCATGCGCACATTGCGCCCGTCGCTCAGGCGCAGGGTGTCGCCATCGACCACCCGCTGCACGCTGACGCTGGTCAGCCCTGCGGGTGTCGGGCAGAACGCCTGGGCGGCGGACAGCCAAATCGCAGACACAAAAAAGGCGCCCGCAAGGGACGCCTTTTTCATCAGTCTGGAGAAGTCGAAACGACCATCCAAAATGATCAGCCTCAGGCTTTTTTGCCGACGCCGAAAGTAGCGAAACGGTCTGCGAACTTCTGCACACGGCCGCCGGTGTCCAGAGTCTTCTGCTTACCGGTGTAGAACGGGTGGCATTCGTTGCAAACGTCGATCGCCAGGGCTTTGCCGTAGGTCGAACGAGTTTCGAACTTGTTACCGCAGCTGCAGGTAACAGCAATTTCCGGGTAGTTCGGATGGATATCGGCTTTCATGGTGTCTTCCTCAGGCTAGCGTGCCGCCACCCAACACTATTGTTGAATACCGCACGTAATTAGGCCGCGGATTCTACCAGACCTTTTCAATCGCGCAAGCTGTCACCGAGACCGACCGTCTGCTAGGCTCCCGGCCTTGAACGCACTTCCCTGTGGGAGCGAGCCTGCTCGCGAAGGCGCCATGGCAGTCGACACATGTGTTGCCTGACCCACCGCCTTCGCGAGCAGGCTCGCTCCCACAGGTCATGCATATCCGATCATTTTGCGTATCGAGATCCCCCCGCGTGCCCGACGCCATTCTGCGCCTTGCCCTGCCTTCGCCTCTGCGCCGCCTGTTCGATTACCGGGCGCCGGCCGGGGTGCGGCGTGAGCAATTGCAGCCGGGCATGCGCTTGCGGGTGCCGTTCGGTCGGCGCGAGATGATCGGGATTCTGGTCGAGGTCACCGACACCAGCGAGGTGCCGGCAGAAAAACTCAAACCGGCACTGGCCCTCCTCGACTCGACTTCACCGCTGCCGCCGGCGCTGTTCAAGCTGTGCCTGTGGACGGCGCAGTATTATCAGCACAGCCTCGGCGACACCTTGAACTGGGCCTTGCCAGTGCTGCTGCGTCAGGGCGAGCTGGCCGAAGCCCGCCAGGAACGCTTCTGGTCGGTGGCCCCCGGCGCCAGCGTCGATGACCCGCGAGTGGCCCGTGCGCCACGCCAGCGCGAGGCGCTGACCACGCTGGCCCAGCACCCCCACGGCGTCGCCCATCAGTTGCTGAGCAAACTGATGCTGAGCAAGGACAGCCTCGATCTGCTGCTGGCCAAGGGACTGGTGCAAGTCGAAATCCGCCGCCACGCCCCCGGCGTCCGCCATGAACACTGGCTGGCACAACCGGAGCTGCCGCTCAACAGCGAACAACGCGCGGCGTATGAAGCGATTCGCGCTGGCTTCGACAGCTATCACGCCTTCCTGTTGGCCGGCGTCACCGGCAGCGGCAAGACCGAAGTCTATCTGCAACTGATCCGCGAAACCCTCGAAGCCGGCAAACAGGCACTGGTGCTGATCCCGGAAATCAACCTCGGCCCGCAGACCCTGGCGCGTTTCGAACAGCGCTTCAATGCGCGCATCGCCCTGCTGCACTCGGCGGTAAATGATCGCGAACGCCTGGAAGCCTGGCTCGCCGCCCGTGATGGCGAGGCCGACATTATTATCGGCACCCGTTCGGCCCTGTTCACGCCAATGAAAAATCCCGGGCTGATCATCATCGATGAAGAGCACGACGGCTCCTATAAACAGCAGGAAGGTCTGCGCTACCACGCTCGCGATCTGGCACTGGTACGCGCGCGGCAGGAAAACATCCCGATCGTGCTCGGCTCCGCCACGCCGTCGCTGGAAAGTCTGCATAACGCTTACACCGGTCGCTATGGCCTGTTGCGCCTGAACGAACGCGCCGGCGGCGCCAAGCAACCGCGCTTCCTGCGGCTGGACGTGAAAAGCCGTCCGCTCGACAGCGGTATTTCCGGGCCGATGCAGCAAGCCATCGGCCAGACCCTCGCCAACGGCCAGCAGGTGCTGGTGTTCCTCAACCGTCGCGGCTTTGCCCCGACCCTGCTCTGCCACGATTGCGGCTGGATGTCCGAGTGCTCGCGCTGCGATGCGCGCATGACCGTGCATCAACGTTACGGCGAATTGCGTTGCCACCATTGCGGCAACGTCGAGCGCACGCCGCGCCAGTGTCCGAAGTGCAGCAAGGTCGATCTGCGCCCCGTCGGCGCCGGCACCGAACGCGCCGAAGAACGCCTGGCGATTCTGTTCCCGGATTACCCGGTACTGCGCGTCGATCGCGACAGCACCTCGCGAAAGGACGCGATGAATCAGCTGTTCGCGACAATCCAGAAAGGCCAGCCGTGCATTCTGGTCGGCACGCAGATGTTGGCCAAAGGGCACCATTTCCCCCGGGTGACGCTGGTATCGATTCTGGATGCCGACGGTGGCCTGTTTTCCGGCGACTTCCGCGCCAGCGAGCGCATGGCGCAGTTGATCGTCCAGGTCGCCGGGCGCGCCGGCCGGGCTGAGGAGCCGGGCAGGGTGATCATCCAGACGCATTTGGCCGACCACCCTTTATTGGTGCAACTGACCGAGCAGGGTTATTTCGCCTTCGCCGAACAAGCCTTGAGCGAGCGCCGCGCGGCCGGGTTGCCGCCGTTTGCCCATTTGGCGCTGTTGCGTGCCGAAGCGCACAAGCCGGGGCAGGCGGAAGGTTTTCTCGATGAAGCGTGCAGCGAAGCCGAACGCCTGCTGGCCGAATTGAATCTGAGCGGCATCGAGTTGCTCGGGCCGGTGCCGGCGCCGATGGAGCGCCGAGCCGGGCGTTATCGCGCCCAGCTGTTGTTACAGGCGACCGCGCGGGCACCGTTGCACCGGTTGCTGGCGAGCTGGATGCTGGTGCTGGAGCAGATGCCGAGTGGGCGGGCAGTGCGCTGGTCGCTGGATGTTGATCCGGTGGATCTGTATTGAGCTGAAGATCGCTTTCGCGAGCAGGCTCGCTCCCACAGTGGATCAGCGCCGTACATACCTTGTGTGTCCTGCGCAAAACCTTGTGGGAGCGAGCCTGCTCGCGAAAGCGGACTTTTTGTCACCACATATCCACATCCTGCCTGCTAAGGTTGGCAAGCCCGTCTTCGCAACGGATAATGCCCAGTTTTTCCACCCGCGCATCGATGCGCCCGCCGCGCTTGCGGTCGAAAGAGAAGACCATGAAAGACACCATTCGCCAGCTGATCCAGCAAGCCCTCACCCAACTCGTCAACGAAGGTGTGTTGCCTGAAGGCCTGACGCCGGCGATCCAGGTGGAGAACGCCCGCGACAAGACCCACGGCGACTTCGCCAGCAACATCGCCATGATGCTGGCCAAGCCGGCCGGCATGAAGCCACGGGATCTGGCGGAGAAAATCATCGCCGCACTGCCCGCTGACGAGAACGTCACCAAGGCCGAAATCGCCGGCCCGGGCTTCATCAATTTTTTCCAGAACACCCAGGCACTGGCCTCGCGCCTCGACGCCGCACTGGCCGACGCCCATGTCGGCGTGCGCAAGGCCGGCCCGGCGCAGCGCACCGTGGTCGATCTGTCGGCGCCGAACCTGGCCAAAGAGATGCACGTCGGCCACTTGCGCTCGACCATCATCGGCGACGGCGTGGCCCGCGTGCTTGAGTTCCTCGGCGACGAAGTGATCCGCCAGAACCACGTCGGCGACTGGGGCACCCAGTTCGGCATGTTGATGGCGTACCTGCAGGAAAACCCGATCACCAGCGACGAATTGTCCGATCTGGAAAACTTCTACCGTGCGGCCAAGCAGCGTTTCGACGAGTCCGAAGAATTTGCCGATCGCGCGCGTGGCCTGGTGGTCAAGTTGCAGGCTGGCGATGCCGAATGCCTGGCGCTGTGGATCAAGTTCAAGGACATCTCGCTGTCGCACTGCCAGAAGATCTACGAACTGCTCAACGTCAAACTGACCATGGCCGACGTGATGGGCGAAAGCGCCTACAACGACGACCTGATCAACGTGGTCAACGACCTCAAGGCTGCCGGCATGCTGGTCGAGAGCAACGGCGCCCAGTGCGTGTTCCTCGACGAGTTCAAGAACGCCGATGGCGACCCGCTGCCGGTGATCATCGTCAAGGCCGATGGCGGTTACCTGTACGCCACCACTGACCTGGCGGCCGTGCGTTACCGCAGCGGCAAGCTCAAGGCTGATCGCGCGCTGTATTTCGTCGACCAGCGTCAGGCCCTGCACTTCCAGCAGGTTTTCGCTGTGGCGCGCAAGGCCGGTTTCGTCACCCATCCGATGGAAATGGAACACATGGGTTTCGGCACCATGAACGGCGCCGATGGCCGTCCGTTCAAGACCCGTGATGGCGGCACTGTGAAGCTGATCGACCTGCTCACCGAAGCCCAGGAACGCGCCTACAACCTGGTGAAAGAGAAGAACCCGACCCTGGCCGAAGACGAATTGCGCAACATCGCCAAGGTCGTCGGCATCGGCGCGGTGAAATACGCCGACCTGTCCAAGCATCGCACCAGCGACTACAGCTTCAACTTCGACCTGATGCTCAACTTCGAAGGCAACACCGCGCCGTATCTGCTGTACGCCTACACCCGCGTGGCCGGTGTGTTCCGCAAACTGGGCAAGGACTTCAGCGAAGTCGACGGCCAGATCGTCCTCGAAGCGGCGCACGAGCAGGAGCTGGCGGCGAAGCTGGCGCAGTTCGGCGAAGTGCTGAACAACGTGGCTGAAAAAGGCACGCCGCACATTCTCTGCACTTACCTGTACGACGTCGCCGGCCTGTTCTCCAGCTTTTACGAGAACTGCCCGATCCTCGCCGCCGACACCCCGGCACAGATGCAGAGCCGTCTGCGTCTGGCCGCACTGACCGGTCGCACCCTCAAGCAAGGCCTGGAGCTGTTGGGTCTGGAAACTCTGGAGCGTATGTAAGTTGGCTGCCAAGAAAAAACCTGCACCCAAACGCGGCGCCAGCCGCTATCAGGCCCCGGCGAAACAACCGATTCCGGGCTGGCTGTGGATGGCCATCGGCCTTGCCGTCGGCGCGTTCATCGTGTTTCTGATGAAACTGGAACCGGGCAAGGGCAGCGACACGGTCAAGCGCGAGAAGGTCGAACAGCAGCAGAAAGCGTCGAAGATCGCCGAGGCCAACAAGACCCCGCCGAGCCCGACGCAACCGGTGAAACCGAAGTACGACTTCTACACCCTGCTGCCGGAATCGGAAGTGATCGTGCCGCCGGACGCGGTGCCGGAAAAGACCCTGCCGACGCCGCAAGTGCCGGCCGTCCCGACCACGCCGGTAACCCCGGCCGAAGCGGCGAAGATCGACACCGCACGGGCACAGGCAGCTCTGGCGGGGATCACGCCGCCGCCAGCGCCACCGGTGAGCAAGGCCGCGCCAGTGACCAAGTTTTTCCTCCAGGCCGGTTCGTTCCGCAAGGAAACCGATGCCGACAAGGTTCGCGCGCAGATCATTCTGCTCGGCCAGGCCGTGTCGGTGGAGTCCGGCACGGTCAAGGATGAAACCTGGTATCGCGTGCTGGTCGGCCCGTTCAGCAACCGTGAACAACTGACCACGGCGCAGAAACAACTGGCTGGCGCCGGCTTCAGCAACCTGTTGTTACAACAACGCCAGAGCCGCTAAGGCTCTCAGAGGTCAGCTGCAACTTGCAGGTGACCTTCAAACTTTGTGGCGAGGGGATTTATCCCCGTTTGGCTGCGGAGCAGCCCTGAAACCAGCCATTGCGGTGCAGCAGGCATACCGCAAATGATGGTTTCGCGACTGCTCCGCAGCCGAACGGGGATAAATCCCCTCGCCACAGTCATCACACACACCATTCGTCTCCCATCGTCCCTGCCGGTTGAAATCCCCTCCAGCACCCCCATATGAATGGGCATAAGGCATTTTCGCCCCGCTGCGTGGAGACTCTTCCCTTGACCACCATCGTTTCAGTCCGCCGCCACGGCAAAGTCGTCATGGGCGGCGACGGCCAGGTTTCTCTCGGCAACACCGTGATGAAAGGCAACGCCAAAAAGGTCCGTCGCCTGTACCACGGCCAGGTCATCGCCGGTTTCGCCGGTGCCACCGCCGACGCCTTTACCCTGTTCGAACGTTTCGAAGGCCAGCTCGAAAAACATCAGGGTCACCTGATCCGCGCCGCCGTCGAACTTGCCAAGGAATGGCGCACCGACCGCTCCCTGAGCCGCCTCGAAGCGATGCTCGCGGTCGCCAACAAGGATGCTTCGCTGATCATCACCGGCAACGGTGACGTGGTCGAACCCGAAGATGGCCTGATCGCCATGGGTTCCGGCGGCGCCTACGCGCAAGCCGCCGCCAGCGCCCTGCTGAAAAAGACCGACCTGTCGGCGCGCGAGATCGTCGAAACCGCTCTCGGCATCGCCGGCGACATCTGTGTATTCACCAACCACACCCAGACCATTGAGGAGCAGGATCTCGCTGAATAAGCCTGTTGCGGCCCATGTGCCACGGCTTGTTTCTGCTTGAGGACCGTCAATTACTATGTCCATGACTCCCCGCGAAATCGTCCACGAACTCAACCGCCATATCATCGGCCAGGACGATGCCAAGCGCGCCGTCGCGATTGCCCTGCGCAACCGCTGGCGCCGCATGCAGCTGCCTGAAGAGCTGCGCGTTGAGGTGACCCCGAAGAACATCCTGATGATCGGCCCGACCGGTGTCGGTAAAACCGAGATCGCCCGTCGCCTGGCGAAACTGGCCAATGCGCCGTTCATCAAGGTCGAAGCGACCAAATTCACCGAAGTCGGTTATGTCGGCCGTGACGTCGAGTCGATCATCCGTGATCTGGCCGATGCCGCGATCAAGATGCTCCGCGAACAGGAAATGACCCGCGTACGCCACCGCGCCGAAGACGCTGCCGAGGACCGCATCCTCGACGCGTTGCTGCCGCCGGCACGCATGGGCTTCAGCAATGAAGAGGCGCAGAGTTCCGATTCCAACACGCGTCAGCTGTTCCGCAAGCGTCTGCGCGAAGGCCAGTTGGACGACAAGGAAATCGAGATCGAAGTCGCCGAAGTCTCCGGCATCGAGATCGCCACGCCGCCAGGCATGGAAGAGATGACCAACCAGCTGCAATCGCTGTTTGCCAACATGGGCAAGGGCAAGAAGAAGTCGCGCAAGCTCAAGGTCAAGGAAGCGCTGAAATTGGTGCGTGATGAAGAAGCCGGGCGTCTGGTCAACGAAGAAGAACTGAAGGCCAAGGCGCTGGAAGCGGTCGAACAGCACGGTATCGTCTTCATCGACGAGATCGACAAGGTCGCCAAGCGCGGCAATGTCGGCGGCGCCGATGTCTCCCGTGAAGGCGTACAGCGCGACCTGCTGCCGCTGATCGAAGGCTGCACCGTCAACACCAAGCTGGGCATGGTCAAGACTGACCACATCCTGTTCATCGCTTCCGGTGCGTTCCACCTGAGCAAGCCGAGCGATCTGGTACCGGAGCTGCAAGGTCGTCTGCCGATCCGCGTCGAGCTCAAGGCGCTGAGCCCGGAAGACTTCGAACGCATCCTCAGCGAACCGCATGCATCGCTCACCGAGCAATACTGCGCGCTGCTGAAAACCGAAGGCCTGAACATCCAGTTCCAGCCCGAGGGCATCAAGCGTCTGGCGGAGATCGCCTGGCAGGTCAACGAGAAAACCGAGAACATCGGTGCCCGTCGCCTGCACACCCTGCTTGAGCGTCTGCTCGAAGAGGTGTCGTTCAGCGCCGGCGACCTCGCCAGCGCCCATGATGACAAGGCGATTCTGATCGACGCCGACTACGTCAACAGCCACCTCGGCGAATTGGCGCAGAACGAAGATCTGTCCCGTTATATCCTGTAAGCCATACTTACAGCGGTAGCGGACCCTGTGGGAGCGAGCCTGCTCGCGAAGAGGTCGTGTCAGGCGGTATCAATGCCGTCTGACCCGCCGCTTTCGCGAGCAGGCTCGCTCCCACATTTGAATCAGGGTCGCCCACACATCGGACGCCAGCCCATGAATCGAATCCCCACCGACATCAAACTGCACAAAGCCTCGAAAACCCTGACGCTCACTTACGCGTCCGGCGAGGAATTCACCCTGCCCGCGGAGTTTCTGCGCGTGCACTCCCCTTCTGCCGAGGTCCAGGGCCACGGCAAACCGATCCTGCAATTCGGCAAGCTCAACGTGGGTCTGAGCAAGCTGGAACCGGCTGGCAACTATGCACTGAAACTGACCTTCGACGACGGTCACGACAGCGGCCTGTTCACTTGGGAATACCTCTACGAACTCGGCAAACGCCAGAACGAACTCTGGGACGATTATCTTGCCGAGCTGCGCGCGGCCGGAAAATCCCGCGATCCGAACGAGTCGTTCGTCAAGCTGATGCTCTAGGCCGTGGCTCTTGCTCTTTAGAGGGCATTTTCTAACTTCATCTGTTTGAATGCTCCGCGCATATGGCCCCGGATCGGCCGCTTGCGAAAAAAATTAAACTCGGGTAACCAATGGAGCTGGCAAGTTCCCTGCAGTGCTCTACGACTGTAAAGCAGCTATGCAGAATCAACGGTCACCCGAGCAGTAGTACCCGGCATTGGCTGTGGAAGCGACAGCGTGAAACCGGGTACTCGTCTCAGGACAATGGAGCGTCGTAGATGAGTGACAAGAATAACGATGACCTGAAGTACCAAGCCTCGGAAAACACTCTGGGGCTTAACCCCGTCGTCGGGCTGCGCGGAAAGGATCTGCTGGCCTCTGCTCGGATGGTGCTGAAACAGGCCATCAGACAACCGATTCACAGCGTCAGGCACGTGACCCATTTCGGCCTCGAGCTGAAAAACGTGCTGCTGGGCAAATCCGCGCTGCAACCGGCCGGTGACGACCGCCGTTTCGCCGACCCGGCGTGGAGCCAGAACCCGCTGTACAAACGTTATCTGCAAACCTACCTGGCCTGGCGCAAGGAACTGCATGCCTGGATCGATGACAGCAGCCTGTCCCCCAAGGACATCGCTCGCGGGCATTTCGTCATCAACCTGATGACCGAAGCCATGGCGCCGACCAACACGGCGGCCAACCCGGCGGCGGTCAAACGCTTCTTCGAAACCGGCGGCAAAAGCCTGCTCGATGGCCTCTCGCATCTGGCCAAGGATCTCGTGCACAACGGCGGCATGCCGAGCCAGGTCAACATGGGCGCGTTCGAAGTCGGCAAGAGCCTCGGCGTCACCGAAGGTGCTGTGGTGTTCCGCAATGATGTGCTGGAGCTGATCCAGTACCGGCCGATCACCGAGCAGGTCCACGAACGCCCACTGCTGGTAGTGCCGCCGCAGATCAACAAGTTCTACGTCTTCGACTTGAGCCCGGACAAGAGTCTGGCGCGCTTCTGCCTGCGCAACAATGTGCCGACCTTCATCATCAGCTGGCGCAACCCGACCAAGGCCCAGCGCGAGTGGGGTCTGTCGACGTATATCGAAGCGCTGAAGGAAGCGGTCGACGTAGTCACCGCGATCACCGGCAGCAAAGACGTCAACATGCTCGGCGCCTGCTCCGGCGGCATCACCTGCACCGCCCTGCTCGGCCACTACGCCGCGCTCGGCGAGAACAAGGTCAACGCCCTCACCTTGCTGGTCAGCGTGCTCGACACCACCCTGGACAGCGACGTCGCCCTGTTCGTCGATGAGCAGACTCTGGAGACCGCCAAGCGCCACTCCTACCAGGCCGGCGTGCTCGAAGGCAAAGACATGGCCAAGGTCTTCGCCTGGATGCGCCCCAACGATCTGATCTGGAATTATTGGGTCAACAACTACCTGCTCGGCAATGAGCCGCCAGTGTTCGACATTCTGTTCTGGAACAACGACACCACCCGCCTGCCCGCTGCGTTCCACGGCGACCTGATCGAGATGTTCAAAAACAATCCACTGATCCGCCCCAATGCACTGGAAGTGTGCGGCACGCCGATCGACCTCAAGCAGGTCACCGCCGACATCTTCTCGCTGGCCGGCACCAACGATCACATCACGCCGTGGAAGTCCTGCTACAAGTCGGCGCAACTGTTCGGCGGCAAAGTTGAATTCGTGCTATCGAGCAGCGGCCATATCCAGAGCATCCTCAACCCGCCGGGCAACCCGAAATCGCGTTACATGACCAGCGAAGAGATGGCGGCGACTGCCGATGACTGGCAGGAAAACTCGACCAAGCACACCGATTCCTGGTGGCTGTACTGGCAGGCATGGCTGGCCGAGCGCTCGGGCAACCTGAAAAAGGCCCCGACGAAACTGGGCAACAAAGCGTACCCGGCAGGCGAGGCTTCGCCGGGCACTTATGTTCACGAACGGTAACTGACACCACCCATTGTGGGAGAGGGCCTTGTGGCGAGGGGATTTATCCCCGTTGGGTTGCGAAGCGACCCCGAATCCTGAAACCGTGATTTGTCAAACGCACCGCGGCTACTCGATTCACGACTGCTTCGCAGCCGAACGGGGATAAATCCCCTCACCACAAGGTCCGCTCCTACAGGAATACGGGTGGACTTGAAATCTACAGGGCCTCACGCATGCCGCAACCGTTCATATTCCGCACCGTCGATCTGGATGGCCAGACCCTCCGCACGGCGGTGCGTCCCGGCAAGCCTCATTTGACGCCTCTGCTGATTTTCAACGGCATCGGCGCCAACCTGGAGCTGGTGTTCCCGTTTGTCGCGGCGCTCGACCCGGATCTGGAAGTGATCGCCTTCGACGTGCCAGGGGTCGGCGGATCGTCGACGCCGAACCGGCCGTATCGCTTCCCCGGCCTGGCCAAACTGACGGCGCGGATGCTCGACTATCTCGACTACGGCAAGGTCAATGTGATCGGCGTGTCGTGGGGTGGAGCTCTGGCGCAGCAGTTTGCCTACGACTATCCCGAGCGCTGCAAGAAACTGGTACTGGCGGCGACCGCGGCCGGTGCAGTGATGGTCCCGGGCAAGCCGAAAGTGCTGTGGATGATGGCCAGCCCGCGCCGCTACATTCAGCCATCCCATGTGATCCGCATCGCGCCGATGATCTACGGCGGCTCGTTCCGTCGCGACCCGACGCTGGCTGCCAGCCATGCGGCGAAAGTGCGCTCGGCGGGCAAGCTCGGTTACTACTGGCAACTGTTCGCCGGCCTCGGCTGGACCAGCATCCACTGGCTGCACAAGATCCATCAGCCGACGCTGGTGCTGGCCGGCGATGACGACCCGCTGATTCCGCTGATCAACATGCGCATGCTCGCCTGGCGCATTCCCAATGCGCAGTTGCACATCATCGATGACGGCCATCTGTTCCTGATCACTCGCGCCGAAGCGGTGGCGCCGATCATCATGAAGTTTCTCGAAGAGGAGCGTCTGCGCGCAGTCATGCACCCGCATCCGACCCCGCTCGGCGGCTGATCGCGGCGGCCTGCTTTATGCAGCACTTTCCAAATCAAGCGCGCGGCAGGACGCCGCGCAGGCAGCAACCGGTAACAGCGTCTATGGTGTTCTGGTTCGGTGAGTGTGTTTTTGCCCTGAAGACGAAGGAGTGTTGAGTCATGCGCGAAAAACCAGCGACGGGCGTGGTGCCCAGCCCCGCCGTGTTTATCAACGCCCAAAGTGCGATCGCCGGTCTGCGTGGCAGGGATCTGCTGTCGACACTGCGCAGCGTCGCCGCCCACGGCTTGCGCAATCCGTTGCACAGCGCCAGGCACGCGCTGAAGCTTGGCGGGCAGTTGGGGCGCGTGCTGCTCGGCGAAACCCTGCACCCGACCAATCCGCAAGACAGCCGCTTCGCCGATCCGGCGTGGAGCCTCAACCCGTTCTACCGACGCAGCCTGCAGGCTTATCTGGCCTGGCAGAAACAGGTCAAGAGCTGGATCGATGAAGGCGACATGAGCCCTGAAGATCGTGCCCGTGCGCACTTCGCTTTCACTCTGCTCAATGACGCCGTAGCGCCGTCCAACACCCTGCTCAATCCGCTGGCGGTCAAGGAGCTGTTCAATTCCGGCGGGCAGAGTCTGGTGCGTGGCCTGAGCCATCTGTTCGATGATCTGTTGCACAACGACGGCCTGCCACGGCAAGTGACCAAGCAGGCGTTCGAGGTCGGCAAAACCGTAGCGACCACCACTGGGGCTGTGGTGTTTCGCAATGAAATGTTCGAGTTGATCCAGTACAAATCGATGAGCGAAAAGCAGTACGCCAAGCCCTTGCTGGTGGTGCCGCCGCAAATCAACAAGTACTACATCTTCGATCTGAGCCCGCAGAACAGCTTCGTCCAGTACGCCCTGAAAAACAGCCTGCAGACCTTCATGATCAGCTGGCGCAACCCTGATGTGCGCCATCGCGAGTGGGGCCTGTCGAGTTACGTCGAAGCGGTCGAAGAAGCGATGAACATCTGCCGGGCGATTACCGGCGCGCGTGAAGTGAACCTGATGGGCGCCTGCGCCGGCGGCCTGACCATTGCCGCCCTGCAAGGGCATTTGCAGGCCAAACGGCAACTGCGCCGGGTCGCCAGCGCGACGTACCTGGTCAGTCTGCTCGACAGCCAGATCGAAACCCCGGCCACGCTGTTCGCCGACGAGCAAACACTGGAAGCGGCCAAACGTCGCTCGTACCAGCGAGGCGTGCTCGATGGTCGCGACATGGCCAAGGTCTTCGCCTGGATGCGCCCCAACGATTTGATCTGGAGCTATTTCGTCAACAACTACCTGCTGGGCAAGGAGCCGCCAGCCTTCGACATTCTCTACTGGAACAACGACAACACCCGCCTGCCGGCGGCGCTGCATGGCGATCTGCTGGACTTCTTCAAGCACAACCCGCTGATCCACGCTGGCGGTCTCGAGGTGTGCGGTACGCCGATCGATCTGCAGAAGGTCAATGTCGACAGCTTCAGCGTCGCCGGCATGAACGACCACATCACGCCGTGGGACGCGGTGTATCGCTCGACCCTGCTGCTCGGTGGCGAACGACGTTTCGTGCTGTCCAACAGCGGCCACGTGCAGAGCATCCTCAACCCGCCGAGCAACCCGAAAGCTGCCTACGTCGAGAACGCCAAACTGAGCAGCGACCCGCGTGCCTGGTACTACGATGCCAAACACGTCGACGGCAGCTGGTGGCCGCAGTGGCTGGAATGGGTCGCCCAACGCTCCGGCGCTCTGAATGAGACTCGCACCACCCTCGGCAATCCGAACTACCCACCGATGGAAGCGGCACCCGGCACCTATGTGCATGTGCGCTGACGCTCAACCGATTTTTTCTAAGAAGACTGGATGAAAACCCGCGACCGGATTCTCGAATGTGCGCTGCAACTGTTCAACGAAAAGGGTGAGCCGAACGTTTCCACCATGGAGGTGGCCAACGAAATGGGGATCAGCCCGGGCAATCTCTACTACCACTTCCACGGTAAGGAACCGCTGATTCTCGGCCTGTTCGAACGCTTCCAGCACGAGCTCGCGCCCCTGCTCGACCCACCGCCGGACGTTGAACTGGCGCCGGAGGATTACTGGCTGTTTCTGCATTTGATCGTCGAGCGCCTGGCGCAATACCGGTTCCTGTTCCAGGACCTGTCGAACCTCGCCGGGCGCTTGCCGAAACTGGCCAAGGGGATTCGCAATCTGCTCAATGCGCTGAAGCGCACGCTGGCGTCGTTGCTGGCGCGATTGAAGGCTTCGGGGCAACTGGTCAGCGATACCCAGGCATTGGGGCAACTGGTGGAGCAGGTGACCATGACGTTGCTGTTCTCGCTGGATTACCAGCGGATTCTTGATCGTGAGGGTGAGGTCAGGTTGGTGGTTTATCAGATCATGATGCTGGTGGCGCCGCATTTGCTGCCGCCAGTGAAGGTGGCGACAGAGCGGGTGGCCTTGCAATACCTTGAGGATCACGACTGACCCGAAAAGCCCCTCACCCTAACCCTCTCCCGGAGGGAGAGGGGACTGATTGGGGGATGCTCGCGAGCTACGCCGACCTGAGCGAGCTTCTTTGAATCGATAATCGACTCGATTTGTTCAGGTCGACGTATGACGCAGGACACCTCGGTCGGCTCCCTCTCCTTGGGGAGAGGGCTGGGGTGAGGGGCCGCTTGGAATGCACAAACAAAAACGCCCGACCTTCACAGGCCGGGCGTTTTTGATTTGCCCTGAAATCAGGACTGACTGGATGGCGTCGACGGTGTCGATGCTGCAGTCGGAGTAGCGGCTGCCGTAGGTGCCGCAGCGGAGTTTGCCGCGTTGGCCGGAGCTGTTGGAGCAGTCGATGGTGCGGCGGCCGGTTTCGGCGCAGCGGCTTTCGGCGCAGCCGGTTTTTTCACTGCAGGCTTTTTCGCCGCAGCCGGTTTGGCCGCAGGCTTCGCAGCGGGTTTGGCGGCAGCAGTTTTCGCTGCTGGCTTGGCCGCTGGTTTCGCTGCAGCTTTAGCCGCAGGTTTTGCTGCCGCTTTGGTTGCCGGTTTGGCAGCGGCCTTGGCGGCAACCGGTTTGGCTACCGCTTTGGCCGCAGGCTTGGCGGCCGCAGTTTTGGTCGCAGCTTTCGCAGCCGGTTTTGCTGCCGCTTTGGTCAGTGGCTTGGCTGCGGTTTTCGCCGCAGGTTTGGCAGCTGCAGTTTTAGTGGCAGGTTTCGCCGCAGCGGTTTTTGCCGCCACAGGCTGCGCTTTCAGACCGGTGAGTTTTTCGATCTGCTTTGTCAGCGTATCGACCTTGGCGTTGAGCGCCTTGACCTCATTGCGGCTCGGCACACCCAGGCGCGAAATCGCGCTGTTCAGGCGCTTGTCGAAAGCCCCTTCCAGCTCGTCCCACTTGCCCAGTGCGCGATCTTTCACGCCGCTGATACGCGACTTGGCCGAGGAGGTCGAGTCCTCGACTTTCTTGCCGACGGCAGTCTTGGTGAGTTTCTCGGCTTTCTCGCCGTCTTTGACCAATGCATCGAAGAGTTTGCTGCCGTCAGTGTCGATCTTCGAGTACACGCCTAAACCAGCCAGCCAGATTTTGCGGGAGTAGGACTCGACCTTCCCGACCCACGAGCTGCTTTCTTTATCGGTGTTCTTTTTGCCAGCCATCCCGTTCTCCTTAAGATTTTCGCGCGACGCGTTCGAGCAATGCCGTCAGCTCATCGAGCTTAGCAGAGAGTGCCTCAACGTCATGTTTAGACGGAATGCCGATCCGATTCAAGGCGCTGGCTACACGGTTGTCGAAGGCCTTCTCGACCTTGTCGAGCTGAACTTCCACGCGACCCTTGAACGAGCTGACCTGAGTGGCCGCGTCATCAATCTCGGCGTTGGCCGCATGGAGTTTTTCGCTGACGGCTTTTTTGCCTTTCTTTTCAACAGTTTGACCGGCGGCGACGAGCTCTTGAAAGTACTCGCTGCCCTCTTGGCCGACCTTGGTGTAGGCGCCCAGGCCTGCCAGCCAGATCTTGCGGGCATAGGATTTGACGTCGCTCAGGGTAGAAGTCGGAGCGTCGATTTTTTTCTTCAAAATGACTTTGGCCATGGTGCACCTCACGCGCAGAAGGTTTGAGGAACTGCCGGACGAGTGTCGGGCTCAGGCACAAAGTAGGGAGAAAAATTAGAAAGGGCACCCTAACCAGCGGGAGCATCACAAAACAAATGTGGGAGCGAGCCTGCTCGCGAATGCGTCATATCAGCCAACATTTCAGTCAACTGATACACCGCTTTCGCGAGCAGGCTCGCTCCCACAGGGGACTGAATTTCAATCTGGAAATCAGGCCAGGGCTTTGTCGAGGGCTTTCTCGATCTCGGCTTTGATCATGCCGCTCATGGCCGACATCATCAGGCCCAGTTCGACGTCGACCCTGATCGAATCGTCCGCCACATGCACTTCGCCTTTCACGCCGGAGCGCTTGAGGTTCAGGGTGTCGCCTGACCATTGCGGCTCCAAGCCGTATTGTTCATTGAGCTTTGTGGCCAGTTTGTCGGCCTTTTCGCGGGCGGCTTCCTTGCCCAGGGTGTGGGCGCGCTCAACACTGATTTTGGCCATGGAATGACTCCTGATGATTGAATGGCTTACGTTGAATCTTGACCGCATCTGCGGCAAATCGTCCCGAAGGTTGCCCATCTTACCTTTAGCCATTCCAAGACAAAGCATGGCTTGGGGATTAGAATGTCGCGCATTCTCTTTTGGTGACAGCGATATGACTGATCAGCGCAAAGGCAGCGATGCCGAACCCACCACTCACTTCGGCTTCAAAAACGTTCCGGAAAGCCAGAAAGCGGAAAAAGTCGCTGAGGTTTTCCATTCCGTAGCCGCTAAATACGACCTGATGAACGACCTTCTGTCGGGCGGCATGCACCGTCTGTGGAAGCGTTTCGCGATCGAGCTTTCCGGCGTGCGCAGCGGCAACCGCGTGCTCGACATCGCTGGTGGCACCGGCGACCTGACGCGCAAGTTCTCGAACCTCGTCGGCCCGACCGGCCAGGTCGTGCTGGCCGACATCAACGAGTCGATGCTCAAGGTCGGCCGTGATCGTCTGCTCGATCTGGGCGTTGCCGGCAACGTCGAATTCGTCCAGGCCGACGCGGAAAAACTGCCATTCCCGGACAACCATTTCGACTGCGTGACCATCGCCTTCGGCCTGCGCAACGTGACGCACAAAGAGGACGCGTTGCGTTCGATGCTGCGCGTGCTCAAGCCCGGCGGCCGCCTGCTGGTGCTGGAATTCTCCAAGCCGACCAACGCGCTGATGTCCAAAGCCTACGACGCCTACTCGTTCGCCTTCATGCCGCTGATGGGCAAGCTGATCACCAATGACTCGGAAAGCTATCGCTACCTGGCCGAATCGATCCGCATGCACCCGAATCAGGAAACCCTGAAGTCGATGATGGTCGAGGCCGGTTTCGACCGCGTGACCTATCACAACATGACCGCAGGCATCGTCGCCCTGCACCGCGGCATCAAACCCTGATGTTGCTCACCGGGCTGCTCGCCAGCGTCGAACTCGGCCTCAACCGGGTGCTGCGTCTCGACAGCACGGCGCTGCCGCGCCTGGCGCATCTGACCGGCAAGGTGATTGCCGTCGACTGCCGCAACCCGGCGCTGCAACTGTTCATACTGCCCAGTGACGAAGGCCTGATGCTGGCTTCGCAGTGGGCAGCGGACGTCGATTGCACGTTGCGCGCACCGGCATCGAGCCTGGTGAAACTGGCCCTGAGCAAGGACAAGACCGCCGTGCTGCATGCACCGGAAGTCGAGCTCGATGGCGACAGCGGTGTGTTGCTGGAGCTGGCCGGCGTACTGCAGGATCTTGAGCTGGACTGGGAGTACGAACTCTCGCGCTGGCTCGGTCCGGTCGCCACGCAATTGCTCGGTGGTCACCTGCGCAGCCGCGCACGCTGGTATCAACAAGGATTTGCCAGCCTCAACCAGAATCTTGCCGAATACCTCGCCGAAGAATCACGCACCCTTGTCGGGCAGCGTGAAGCCGAAGCGCGATTCAGCGAACTGGACCGGATCAAACTCGATCTGGAACGACTCGAGGCGCGTTTCGAGCGCCTTTCCCGATCCCTCGACCCAAGCGATAACGCATGAAGCTGCTTGCCGTCCGCCGTCTGTTGCGCATCCAGCGCGTCGTGATCCGCTACCGCCTCGATGACCTGCTGTTCGATCTGCCGCTGCCCTGGTTTCTTCTGGCCGTGCGCTTTTTGCTGCCGTGGCGCTGGCTGCCGCGCAAGCCGCTGGAACTCAATCGTGGTGCGCGCCTGCGTCTGGCGTTGCAGGATCTGGGGCCGATCTTCATCAAGTTCGGGCAGATTCTTTCGACCCGCCGCGACTTGCTGCCGGAAGACATCGCCGATGAGCTGATGCTGCTGCAGGACCGCGTGCCGCCGTTCGACTCGCAGCTGTCGATCAAGCTGATCGAAGAACAGCTGGGCAAGAAAATCAGCGAAGTATTCAGCCGTTTCGACGTCGCCCCGCTGGCCTCGGCCTCGGTAGCGCAGGTGCACGCGGCGCAGCTCAAAAGCGGCGAAGAAGTCGTGGTCAAGGTCATTCGCCCGGGCCTGAAGCCGATCATCGCGCAGGATCTGGCGTGGCTGTTCATCCTCGCCCGCGCCGCCGAGAAGTTCTCCGCTGACGCGCGCCTGCTGCACCCGGTCGACGTGGTGCAGGATTACGAAAAGACCATTTACGACGAACTCGATCTGTTGCGCGAGGCGGCCAACGCCAGCCAGTTGCGCCGCAACTTCGAAGGCTCGCAGCTGCTGTACGTGCCGCAAGTCTATTGGGACTGGTGCCGGCCGAAAGTGCTGGTGATGGAGCGCATCTACGGCATCCAGGTCACCGATCTGGCGACCCTCGCTGACCAGCGCACCGACATGAAAATGCTCGCCGAGCGTGGCGTGGAGATCTTCTTCACTCAGGTGTTCCGCGACAGCTTCTTCCACGCCGACATGCACCCGGGCAACATTTTCGTCAGCACCGTCAATCCGTGGAGCCCGCAATACATCGCGATCGACTGCGGCATCGTCGGCAGCCTGACCCCGGAAGACCAGGATTATCTGGCGCGCAACCTGTTCGCCTTCTTCAAGCGTGACTACCGCCGTGTGGCGCAGTTGCACATCGACTCGGGCTGGGTGCCGGCGGAAACCAAACTCAACGAATTCGAAGCGGCGATCCGTACGGTGTGCGAACCGATCTTCGAAAAACCGTTAAAAGATATTTCATTTGGCCAGGTGCTGATGCGCCTGTTCCAGACCGCACGCCGCTTCAACATGGAAGTGCAGCCGCAACTGGTGCTGTTGCAGAAGACCTTGCTGAACATCGAAGGCCTCGGTCGTCAGTTGTATCCGGATCTGGATCTGTGGAACACCGCGCAGCCGTTTCTCGAGCGCTGGATGCGCGAACGCGTCAGCCCGAAAGCCTTGCTGGGCAACGTGCAGAGCCAGCTGGAGCAGATTCCGCACCTGTCGAACATGGCCCGCGATCTGCTCGAACGCATGTCGCAACCCCACGCCAAAGACCCTCCGCCGCCGTGGCACAAACGCAAGGACGACTGGTTCCTGCGCCTGCTCGGCTGCGCGCATCTGGCCGGCGGCGCGATCCTCGCAGCGGGTGGTCCGTTGACCGAGTGGGCGCACTGGCCCGCCGGAATCATGATCGCGGTCGGTTTGTATCTGGTCGTTCGCCGATAGCACGATTGAGCTGCAAGTTATAAGCTGCCAGCTTCAAGCTTGACGCTACAGGCACGCCGCAACGTGCGTTTACTTGCAGCTCGAAGCTCATGGCTTGCTGCTGCTTTTCGAGATTTGACGATGAAAAACTGGCTGGACGAGATCAAGTGGGATGCTGACGGCCTGGTGCCGGCGATTGCCCAGGATCACAAGACCGGGCGCGTATTGATGATGGCCTGGATGAACCGCGAAGCGCTGGAACTGACCGCTGCGGAGAATCGTGCAATCTACTGGTCACGTTCCCGTGGCAAGCTGTGGCGCAAGGGCGAAGAGTCCGGCCATGTGCAGACCCTGCATGAAATGCGCCTGGACTGTGACGCCGACGTGATCATCCTGATGGTTGAACAGATCGGCGACATCGCCTGCCACACCGGCCGTCAAAGCTGCTTTTACCGGGTCTTCGAAAACGGCGACTGGAAAACGGTCGACCCGGTTCTGAAAGACCCGCACGCTATCTATTCCGCAGGACACACACATGAGTGACACCCTGACCCGCCTCGCTCAGGTACTTGAAGAGCGCAAAGGCGCAGCCGCCGACAGTTCGTATGTCGCCAGCCTGTATCACAAGGGGCTGAACAAGATTCTGGAGAAAGTCGGCGAAGAGTCGGTCGAAACCATTATTGCCGCCAAGGATGCCGCCATCAGCGGCGATTGCAGTGATGTGATCTACGAGACCGCCGACCTGTGGTTCCACAGCATGGTCATGCTCGCCCAACTGGGGCAGCATCCGCAGGCCGTGCTGGATGAACTGGACCGTCGCTTCGGCTTGTCCGGACACGTCGAGAAAGCCTCGCGTCCGTCCGCCTGAACAACTTTTAGAGAGGAATCGCCACATGGGCATTTTTGACTGGAAACACTGGGTCGTCATTCTGATTGTCGTGGTGCTGGTGTTCGGTACCAAAAAACTGAAAAACCTCGGCACCGACGTTGGCGAATCGATCAAGGGCTTTCGCAAAGCCATGAACGACGACGAAAAACCGGCCGAGCCGAGCGTGACCCCGCCGGCCCAGCCTGTGCCACCGGTGCAGCCGCAAACCACCGCTCAGGCCAACCCGCCGCACACCATCGATGTGCAGGCGCAGAAAGTCGAAGAGCCGATCCGCAAAGACGTGTGAGCACTGACTAATGTTTGGTATCAGCTTCTCTGAACTGCTGCTCGTCGGCCTCGTCGCCCTGCTGGTGCTCGGCCCCGAGCGTCTGCCGGGCGCGGCGCGCACCGCCGGTCTGTGGGTCGGCCGCCTGAAGCGCAGCTTCAACGCGATCAAACAGGAAGTTGAACGTGAAATAGGTGCCGACGAGATCCGTCGGCAACTGCACAACGAACATATTCTGTCGCTGGAGCAAGAGGCGCGGAAGATCTTCAATCCGAGCCAACAGGAGCCGACGCCGGTCGAGCCTGTGGGCGAGCAGACGATTCACAGCGCTGCCGCTCCGACTCCTGCACCTGTTGTAACACCGCCAGGACCGGCGCCGGTTACCACAGACACATCGGTTGAACCCGTAGCGCCCTCCGCCGCGCCGACTACACCAGCGCCTCAAGACCCTACACTGCCGCCGCGAGCCCCATGAGCGATCTTCCGGAAAACGACCAGCACATGCCGCTGGTATCGCACCTCACCGAGTTGCGCACCCGCCTGCTGCGTTGCGTGGCGGCGATCTTCATTATCTTTGCCGGGCTGTTCGCGTTCACCCAGCAGATCTACACCTTCGTCTCGACGCCGTTGCGCCAGTACCTGCCGGTCGGCGCGACGATGATCGCCACCGACGTGTCGTCGCCGTTCCTGACGCCGTTGAAGCTGACCATGATGGTTTCGCTGTTTCTTGCGATTCCGGTGATCCTGCATCAGATCTGGGGCTTTATCGCGCCGGGCCTGTACAAGCATGAAAAACGCGTCGCGGTACCGCTGCTGATCTCCAGCATCCTGCTGTTCTACATCGGCATGGCGTTCGCCTATTACTTCGTCTTTCCATTGATCTTCAAATTCTTCGCCGCTGCCACCCCGGCCGGCGTGGAGATGATGACCGACATCGCCAGTTACCTTGATTTCGTCATGACGCTGTTCTTCGCTTTCGGCGTGGCGTTCGAGATTCCGGTGGCCGTGGTCCTGCTGGTGTGGATCGGCGTGGTCGACGTCAAATACCTGAAGAAGATCCGCCCGTACGTGATCATCGGCTGCTTCGTGGTCGGCATGATCCTGACCCCGCCGGACATCTTCTCGCAGACCCTGCTGGCTGTGCCGATGTGGATGCTGTTCGAGATCGGCATCCTCTTCGGCGCGCTGGTCAGCAAGCGCGAACGCCCGGACGAAACGCCGGCCGACGACCACAACGACCAGCCGCCAGCGACCCAGGCATGAACCTGCTGCTGCTCGAAGAGGCCGACTTCATTGCGGCCGACCGCGTGGTCCTGCGCGACCGGCGCCTGACCCACATGCAGGAAGTTCATCGCTCGGAAGTCGGCGACAGCCTGCGCGTCGGGCGCATCAACGGACTGATGGGTTCGGCTGAGCTGCTGCGTCTGGAAGCGGGCGAAGCAGAGTTGCGTGTCAGCCTTGATCAGCCACCGCCGGCCAAGCTGCCGCTGACCCTGGTACTGGCCCTGCCCCGGCCGAAAATGCTCCGCCGCGTGTTCCAGACCGTCGCGACCATGGGGGTGGCCAAGGTGATTCTGGTCAACAGCTATCGCGTCGAAAAAAGCTTCTGGCAGACGCCATTTCTCGAGCCGGAAGCGATTCGTGAGCAGTTGATCCTCGGGCTCGAACAGGCTCGCGACACGGTGTTGCCGGAGATCGTCATCGAAAAGCGCTTCAAGCCTTTCGTTGAGGATCGGCTGCCGGCGATCAGCGCGGGCACCCTCGGCCTGGTCGGGCACCCCGGCCACTTCCCGCCCTGCCCGCGCGCCCTGAACGAACCGGTGACCCTGGCCATTGGCCCCGAGGGTGGCTGGATTCCCTACGAAATCGATCTGCTGGCCAAATCCGGCCTGCAACCGGTGCAATTGGGCGAGCGCATCCTGCGCGTCGAAACCGCCGTCACCGCCCTGCTCGCACGCCTGTTCTGACGCGACCCCGATCCTGTGTAGGAGCTGCCGAAGGCTGCGATCTTTTGATCTTGTTTTTAAAAGCAAGATCAAAGATCGCAGCCTCGTTGCACTCGTCAGCTCCTACAAGCCCCTACAGTCGCAGACAAGTGGCGTTACAGATTGCCACCACCCAGCCGATACAGCCCCTATAAGTCCAATTAAGTGGTCCGAAGGGAGTGGTCGCATGTACCGTTGGTTAGCCGAGAGTCTTGGAAACGTCAGCGTCAAACGCAAGCTGGGCATCGGTTTCGGCCTGGTGCTGTTGCTGACGCTGTTGATCACGTTCACCGGCTGGACCGGCATGAGCGGCATCATCAGCCGTGGCGACAAGCTCGGCTTCATTTCCAGCCTCAATGAGCTGACCAAAGACCTGCGCCTGGCGCGCATGGACTACGACATGCGTCGTGGTGAACAGGGTCCGGGCGCGGTCAATGAATTGCTCAGCAAACTCGAAAGCGGTTTGCAGTCGGCACGCGGCATGATCGAGCAGCCGTCCGATGTGGCGATGGTCGACCAGCAACTGGCTGCGGTTGCCGAATACAAACGCGCTTTCGGCGAAATGACCCAGGCCACCGTGCACCGTGAAGATGCGCGCAGCAAGCTTGGCGCCAATGCCGATAATGCCGTGGCCAAGGTCGGCGAAGTCGAAAGTGCGCTGCTGCAAGGCGACAGCGTTGCGCAGTACAACGCTGTCATCGAGCTGAGCAAACTGTTGCAGCAGGCGCGCTATCAGGTGCGCGGTTACACCTACAGCGGCAAGGCCGATGCCGAGCAACCGGCGCTGACCGCCATCGACAACGCCTTGAAGAACCTCGAAAGCCTGCCGACCCGCGTGCCAGAGCAGCACATCGCCAACCTGCAGCAGGCCACCGACTCGCTCAAGGCTTACCGCGCCGCTGTCGCTCAGTTCCGTGATTCACAGGTCAAGAACGCCGCCGCACTGGCCAACATGTCGGCTCAGGGCGACATCCTGATCGCGGCGAGCAAAAAGCTCACCGAAT
This sequence comes from Pseudomonas sp. FP1762, assembly GCF_030687105.1. Taxonomy (NCBI): domain Bacteria; kingdom Pseudomonadati; phylum Pseudomonadota; class Gammaproteobacteria; order Pseudomonadales; family Pseudomonadaceae; genus Pseudomonas; species Pseudomonas sp. FP1762. Next base: position 410,331 of record NZ_CP117458.1, on the reverse strand, counting down.
CGCAAACCGTGGTGCGCGACACCGATGCCGCCCACGCCAAGAACATGCTGCTTATCGCTACTGCGCTGGCGCTGGCCTTCGGTCTGATTGCCGCTTGGGCGATCACCCGACAAATCATCATTCCGCTGACCCAGACTCTGAAAGTGGCCGAGCGCGTGGCCGCCGGTGACCTGACCCACAACCTGGTTTCCCTGCGTCGCGACGAACTCGGCCAGTTACAGCGCTCGATGCAAAGCATGACCCAGGGCCTGCGCGAGTTGATCGGTGGCATCAGCGACGGCGTCACGCAGATCGCCAGCGCCGCTGAAGAACTTTCGGCGGTGACCGAGCAGACCAGCGCCGGGGTCAACAATCAGAAGGTGGAGACCGATCAGGTCGCCACCGCCATGAACGAAATGGCCGCCACCGTGCAGGAAGTCGCACGCAACGCTGAAGAAGCCTCAGAGGCCGCTGTCGCCGCTGACCAACAGGCCCGTGAAGGCGACAAGGTCGTCGGCGAAGCCATCGCCCAGATCGAGCGTCTGGCAATCGAGGTGGGTCACTCCACTGAAGCCATGGGCGAGCTCAAGCGTGAAAGCGACAAGATCGGCAGCGTCCTCGACGTGATCAAGTCTGTTGCCCAACAAACCAACCTGTTGGCCCTCAACGCTGCCATCGAAGCGGCCCGTGCCGGGGAAGCCGGGCGTGGTTTCGCCGTGGTTGCCGATGAAGTGCGCAGCCTTGCCCAGCGCACGCAGAAGTCCACCGAAGAGATCGAAGAGCTGATCGTCGGCCTGCAAAACGGTACCCAGCAAGTGGCGACGATCATGGACAACAGCCGCAGCCTCACCGACAGCAGCGTCGAACTGACCCGGCGTGCCGGTGGCTCACTGGAGAGCATCACCCGCACCGTCTCGGCGATCCAGGCGATGAACCAGCAGATCGCCGCCGCTGCCGAGCAGCAGAGCGCCGTGGCCGAAGAGATCAACCGCAGCGTGCTGAACGTGCGCGATGTGTCCGATCAGACCTCGGCGGCGAGCGAGGAGACTGCCGCATCCAGCGTTGAATTGGCGCGACTGGGCACGCATCTGCAGATGCTGGTAGGCCGTTTCAAAGTCTGAGTTGATGCACAACCCCGGTTTGCCTGAAACCGAGGTGATGCCATTCGCGAGCAGGCTCGCTCCCACAGGGAAACGCATTCCAAGGTGGGAGCGAGCCTGCTCGCGAAGGCAGCGGCGCGGTCTGCGCGTCGTAGGTAACGGGCGCGCCAATTTGGCGACGGATGCTATGCACTGGTTTTAGGCTTTATCCGGATTTGTTCGCAAATCAGCGGACATAAAAAAACCCCGCTGAATCAGCGGGGTTCTTTTATCAGGCCGGCTGAGCCTGCAGGCTCACCGGTCGCAGCGGCAGCAACGGCGCGTGCGGATCGGCTTTCACCGAAGCGCGCCAAGCATCGAGCCACTCGGCAAGCCCTTCGGCCCAGACCTGCTCGTGCAAACGTGCCAGTGCAACAGGGTCGCTGAGCAGTTGCAGACGATCATGGTTGTTCAGCCCGGCCGGGCCGACCTTGATCGCGTGGCGCACACGTTCCTGACGCAGCCACTCGATCGGCTCGGCCTGGCCGTGACGCGAGGTCGCCAGCGAGCACGCCAAGGCGTTCTGCTGAGGATCGACCACGGCGCGGACGAAGCCGTCGTTGAGGGCGTGATAGCGGTTTTCGTGGGTGTACTGATCGGTTGCCAGCAAGGCCTGTGGCGGATTGTATTCCTCAGGGATGAGGAACAGGCTCTCGTCACGGGTCTTCAGACCAAGGCCGACACGGCTGGAGATCACCGAGACCGGGATCGACAGCATCAGCGAACCGACGATCGGCACCAGCCACCAGAGGAAGCTCGGGTTCAACCAGATCACCAGCAGCGCCCACAAGAAGCCCAGCAACGTCTGCGGACCGTGGCGCTTGACCGCTTCGCTCCACGGCGTCGAGTCGTCGTCACGCTGCGGCGAGTTCCAGGTCGCGGCCCAGCCGAGGAACGCGGCGAGGACGAAGCGGGTGTGGAAAATCATCCGCACCGGCGCCAGCAGCATGGAGAACAGCATCTCCAGCAGCATCGACAGGGTCACCTTGAACTTGCCGCCGAACTCTTTCGCACCCTTGGCCCAGATCAGGATGATGCTCAACAGCTTCGGCAGGAACAGCAGCACGATGGTCGTCGAGAACAGCGCGATGGCCTTGTCCGGGTGCCATTGCGGCCACAGCGGATAGAGCTGGCGCGGTTCGAGGAAGTACTGCGGCTCCATCAGCGTGTTCACCGCCAGCAGCGCGGTCGACAACACCAGGAAGAAGAACCACAACGGCGCCGACAGGTAGGACATCACGCCGGTGAGGAACACCGCGCGGTGCACCGGGTGCATGCCCTTGACCAGGAACAGGCGGAAGTTCATCAGGTTGCCGTGGCACCAGCGACGGTCACGCTTGAGCTCGTCGAGCAGGTTCGGCGGCAACTCTTCGTAACTGCCCGGCAGGTCGTAGGCAATCCACACGCCCCAACCGGCACGGCGCATCAGCGCAGCTTCGACGAAGTCGTGGGAAAGGATTGCACCGGAGAACGCGCCTTTGCCCGGCAACGGCGCCAGAGCGCAGTGGTCGATGAACGGCTTCATGCGGATGATCGCGTTGTGACCCCAGTAGTGGGATTCACCCAACTGCCAGAAGTGCAGACCGGCGGTAAACAGCGGGCCGTACACACGGGTGGCGAACTGCTGCATGCGCGCATACAGGGTGTCCATGCCCGACGCACGCGGCGCGGTCTGGATGATCCCGGCGTCCGGCGTGGCTTCCATCAAGCGCACCAGACTGGTCAGGCACTCACCGCTCATCACCGAGTCGGCGTCGAGCACGACCATGTACTTGTAGTCACCGCCCCAACGACGGCAGAAGTCGTCGAGGTTGCCGCTCTTGCGCTTCACACGACGGCGACGACGGCGATAGAAGATCTTGCCGAAGCCCTTGGCTTCGCGGCAGACGTCCAGCCAGGCCTGCTGCTCGGCGACGCAGATATCGGTGTCGTTACTGTCGCTGAGAACGAAAAAGTCGAAGCGATCCAGATCACCGGTGGCCGCTACCGATTCGAACGTCGCACGCAGACCGGCGAATACACGCGGCACGTCTTCGTTGCAGATCGGCATTACCAGCGCAGTACGCGCGTCTTTGGGAATCGGCTCGTTACCGGCGCTTTTCCCGGAAATACGGTATTTATCGTGGCCGGTGAGCAACTCGAGGAAGCCCATCAGTGCGGTCCAGAAACCGGCCGATACCCAGCAGAACAGAATCCCGAACAGAATCAGGATGCTGGTTTGCAGCGCATACGGCAGCACTTGCGTGGCGGTTTGCAGCAGCGGCTGATGCAGGACTTCTTCCAGATCGACGAACGACCAGCCCTGGTACGGCATGATGCCTTTCATGTACCAACCGGCAACGATGGTCTGGCCGAGCATCAGCAGCAACAGGATGTAGCGACGGATCGAGCCGACGGTGCGCCAGCGCGCGGCCGGCAGGACGTTGGCGTCCTTCGGCGGCTGCGGCGGGTTGGTGCGCCCGGTCAGACGGCGCCAGCCACGCACCAGAATATTGGTGCGCCATGGCTCCGGCACGACCTTGGTGCGGCGGATTGGCGGGGTCGCCTTGAGGCTGACCCGACCACTGGCGTCGAGCACCAGCATTTCCGCTTCGGCCAGTTCTTCGGCAGTGCTCAGGGTCAGGCGCTTGCCCACCGAAGCCTGGGCGGCTTCGGCAGGGGCGTCGAATGTCGAGGACGACAGGCGTTCATGCAGCTCGCTGAACGACTGGCAACCCGCGAGTTCCGCGCGTTGCTCGTCGGTCATCGGCAGATGCGCCAGATACTCGGACAGAGTCTCTGGCTGGACTGGTGAATTACTCATCGGCAGGCAACTGATAGCTCCAGGTCTCGGTCAGGACTTCTTCAGTCGGCGCCGATTCCGGTGTGGCTGGGGCCGCGTCGGCAGCGACTGGCTGCTTGGCGTCTTTGTTGGCCTTGTCCTTGGCGTCGGCTGCAGGCTTGGCTTCAGCCTGTTTGGCTTCGGCGGCCTTGGCTTCCTTGTCGAGTTTTTCCTGTTGCTTGGCGGCAACCTTGTCAGCCTTGGCGACCGACGAATTGGACGCCGGCACCGATTTGCCCAGATCTGCGGTGACCACCGGCTGAACCAGGGCGGCACGCATTTCGGTTGCCTTGCTCGGGTCCTTGATCTTCATCCGCAGGGTCAGGCGCCAGCCCTTGGTTTCCGGGTTGTAGCGCACGCTGTTCTCGACCAGTTCGGCGTTGTCACCGACGCTGACCTGACTGCGCACGTCGGCATCCGGCGTCAGGGCCGCCAGCGACGGGCCTTCGAAGTCGACCAGATAGGCCACGCTGCCATCGGGCTGACGGATCAGGTTCGATTGCTTGACGTCACCGGTCGAACGCAGGGTCTGCGCCACCCAGGCGCTGTCCGGCGCATGGAGTGCTGCTTCGTCCATGGTCCAGTGCATACGGTAGGCGAAGTCCAGCGGCTGGCCTGGCTCCGGCATTTTTTCCGGGCTCCAGAACGCAACGATGTTGTCGTTGGTTTCGTCAGCGGTCGGAATCTCTACCAGATCGACAGTGCCCTTGCCCCACTCGCCCTTCGGCTCGATCCAGGCACTTGGGCGCTTGTCGTAGCGGTCGTCGAGGTCTTCGTAGTGGCTGAAATCACGGCCACGCTGCAGCAGACCGAAACCACGCGGGTTCTCGACGCTGAAGTTGCTCACAGCCAGATGTTTCGGGTTGTTCAGTGGGCGCCAGATCCACTCGCCGTTGCCGGCATGGATCGACAGACCGCTGGAGTCGTGCAGTTCACGACGGTAGTTGAGGACTTTCGACGGCTGGTTGGCGCCGAACAGGAACATGCTGGTCAGCGGCGCGATGCCCAGTTTGCCGACCTTGTCACGCAGGAACATCTGCGCCTTGACGTCGACGATGGTGTCGCTGCCCGGACGCAGGATCAAACGGTAGGCACCAGTGGCACGCGGCGAGTCGAGCAGAGCAAAGATCACCAGGTGCTTGTCGCCCGGCTTGGGCTGCTGAATCCAGAACTCGCGGAAACGCGGGAACTCTTCACCCGACGGCAGCGCGGTATCGATCGCCAGACCACGGGCCGACAGACCGTAGGTGTGGCCTTTGCCAACGACGCGGAAGTAACTCGCGCCGAGCATGGTCATGATCTCGTCTTGCTTGTCGGCCTTGTTGATCGGGTACAGCACACGGAAACCGGCATAACCCAGTTGCTCGGTGGCTTTCGGATCGAATTTCAGATCGCCGAAATCGAAGCGGCTCGGATCGTATTTGATCTCCGAGACGGTATTGGTGGTGATTTCGTTGATTTTCACCGGTGTATCGAAGTGCATACCCTGGTGATAGAAGGAGAGCTTGAACGGCGTCTTCTGATCGGCCCACTCAGCCTTTTCGGTGAGGAAGCGGATCTTCTGGTAGTCCGCGAACTTCATTTCGCGGAATTCGTTCGGCAGGTTGCTGCGCGGGGCTTCGAACTTCTGCCCGGCCAGCTCTTTGGCCTTGGCCGATACGTCGTCAAGATTGAACGCCCAAAGCTGACCGGCGCTGAGCAGGCACAGGAGCGCCGAACCCGCTACCAGAGCACTTCGCATGCGTTTGGCAGACATTTTTGCTGCATTACAGGGACTAACAATCACGAGCAACCCTCGCCGAAAACAGATCAATAAACCAACGGCCAGCTATCTTTATGCCAGGTTGGCGAGCATTGTTCCGACTCCGCCGGGGCAAAATGATTCCCCAATCGGATCCAGACAAGTCTCTACCTAAGTCAAAACGGATCAACGAATGTCGATCCCCGCAGCGCGCGATTATCTAGTAGCCCGGATGACAACGCATCAGGGGTAACAAAGTATTTATCGCGAAAACAGCCTAAAAACAGTCGAAATTTCCGAAAAAGGTGTTTCAGGCACTGTCAGGTCTGTAACAAAAAGGTAACCGGGCCATCGTTGACCAGGTGCACCTGCATATCGGCGCCGAATCTACCTGATGCCACAGTGCCATGCACCTGTTTCGCCTGGCTCAATAAATAGTCGAACAATTCCTCACCCAGTGCCGGCGGTGCGGCCGTGGAAAAGCTCGGGCGCAGGCCGCTTTTGGTGTCGGCGGCAAGTGTGAACTGAGAGACCAGCAGCAACCCGCCACCCACATCCGCCAGGGACAGATTCATCTTGCCCTCGGCGTCACTGAATACTCGATAGTTAAGCAGCTTATGCAGAAGTTTGTCGGCGCTGGTACGCGTATCGTCGGGTTCTACCGCGACCAGCACGAGCAAACCCTGATCGATTGCGCCGACAATCTCCCCAGTGACTTCAACCCGCGCGCCGCGTACGCGCTGTAACAGCGCCTTCATGCTTCTTCGAGTGGCAAGTCGAGCAGGCGCTGGGCCATTTTGCTCGCCGCGCGCACCAGCGCATCGGTGATGCCTGGCTCGGACGCGGCGTGGCCGGCGTCGCGGATCACCTGCAATTCGCTGTTCGGCCAGGCCTGGTGCAATTCCCAGGCGTTGTCGAGCGGGCAGATCACGTCGTAGCGACCGTGAATGATCACGCCGGGCAGATGAGCGATCTTGCCCATGTCGCGGATCAGCTGGTTCGGCTCAAGGAAGGCGTTGTTGGTGAAGTAGTGGCATTCGATCCGCGCGATCGACAGCGCGCGCTGCGGCTCGGAGAAACGATCGACCACCAGCGGGTTCGGCCGCAGGGTCGCGGTACGCCCTTCCCAGGTCGACCACGCCTTCGCTGCATGCATCTGGGCGATCTGGTCGTTGCCGGTCAGGCGTTTGTGGAAAGCACTGAGCAGGTCGTCGCGCTCGTCCAGCGGGATCGGCGCGATGTAGTCCTGCCAGTAATCCGGGAATAGACGGCTGGCGCCGGCCTGATAGAACCATTCGATTTCCTGCGGACGGCAGAGGAAAATCCCGCGCAGAATCAGACCGTGCACGCGCTCCGGGTGGGTTTGCGCGTAGGCCAACGCCAGGGTCGAACCCCAGGAGCCGCCGAACAGCACCCATTTTTCAATGCCCAGGTGTTTGCGGATGCGCTCAAGGTCTTCGACCAGATCCCAGGTGGTGTTGTTTTCCAGGCTGGCGTGCGGGGTGGAGCGACCGCAGCCGCGCTGGTCGAAGGTGACGATGCGATACAGATTCGGATCGAAATAGCGTCGGCTCTGGGCGTCGCAGCCGGCGCCGGGGCCACCGTGGATGAATACAACCGGCAATCCTTCCGGCGAGCCGCTTTCATCGACGTACAGCGTATGGGTGTCATCGACAGCCAGATCGTGCCGGGCGTGGGGTTTGATCTGCGGAAACAAAGTCTGCATTGCGCGCTCCGTAAGGGGTCGAGGTCATCCCTGGGGGGACTCGTATTATTCTGCCGTTGGGCATCATAAACCCGATTTGCGTCAATGAGCATGCTCCGGGGCCTGATCGTTCCCACGCTCTGCGTGGGAACGATCAAACGGACGCCTTCGCGAGCAGGCTCGCTCCCACAGGGGTTAGGCGCTGTAGTGAGATTTTGCCCAGGCCAGATAGCCCTGCAGCAATTCCCTGAGCACCACCCGCGTCGGCTCGGCCAGGTCAGCGCGGTAGCGGAACGGTTCGAACTCTTCCATGTAGGTGGACTGGCACAGTTCCAGCTGCACGGCGTGGATGTTCTGCGCCGGATCGCCGTACTGGCGGGTGATGTGCCCGCCCTTGAAGCGACCGTTGAGCACATGGGTGAACTGCGCGTGCTGCGCACAGATCGCTTCCAGTTGACTCGCCAGTTGCGGATCACAACTGGCGCCATTGAACGTGCCGAGGTTGAAGTCTGGCAGTTTGCCGTCGAACAGGTGCGGGATGAGCGAGCGGATCGAGTGCGCATCGAACAACAGCGCGTAACCGAATTCGGCTTTCAGTCGCGCCAGTTCCTCCTGCAAGGTGCGGTGATACGGCGTCCAGATCTGCTCCAGGTATGTTGCGCGCTCCTCTTTCGACGGCTCCTGCCCCTCCTCAAACAACGGAATGCCGTCGAACAACGTCGCCGGATACAACCCGGTGGTCGCCCCGGCATACAACGGCTTGTCGTCGGACGGCCGGTTGAGGTCGATGACGAAACGCGAATACTCGGCAGCCAGGGTGCTGGCGCCCAGTTCCTCGGCAAAATCGTAGAGCTGCGGGATATGCCAGTCGGTGTCCGGCAAACTCTTCGCGGCGGGGATCAACCCGGCTTCGACCGCCGGGGTCAGACGCACGCCGGCGTGGGGCATGCTGATCAGCAGCGGCACGCGGCCTTGTTTGAAATTCAGAACCTTGTCCACAACCGCCCTCCTAGAAATTCGATTCGACGCCGTGACGCACGACGCGCTTGTCCAGATCGCCACCGAGCCAATAGGCCAGATCCGCTGGACGCTCGATGTCCCACGCCACGAAATCAGCGACCTTGCCGACCTCCAGCGAGCCGTGGGTATCGGCCATGCCCAACGCCTGCGCGGCATGAAGGGTCGCCCCGGCCAGGGCTTCTTCCGGAGTCATGCGAAAACAGGTGCAGGCCATGTTCAGCATCAGGCGCAACGACAGCGCTGGCGAGGTGCCGGGATTTAAGTCGCTGGCGATGGCGATTTTCACCTTGTGCTTGCGCAGCGCTTCCATCGGCGGCAACTGGGTTTCGCGCAAAAAGTAGAACGCGCCCGGTAGCAGCACGGCGACGGTGTCGGCAGCGGCCATGGCGATCGCGTCGTCCTCGTCCATGAACTCCAGGTGATCGGCGGACAAGGCTTTGTAGCGTGCGGCGAGGCTGGAACCATGCAGCGAGGACAATTGCTCGGCGTGGAGTTTCACCGGCAGACCGAGTTGTTGCGCGGCGACGAACACCCGCTCGACCTGCTCCGGCGAAAACGCCAGGTATTCGCAGAACGCATCCACGGCATCGACCAGACCTTCGGCGGCAAGGGCCGGAAGCATCTGCTCGCAGACCAGATCGATGTAATCGTCGGCGCGATCCTTGTACTCCGGCGGCAACGCGTGCGCCGCCAGGCAAGTGCTGCGGACGCTGATCGGCAGCTCTTCGGCCAGGCGCCGGATGACCCGCAGCAGCTTGCGCTCATTGGCCAGATCGAGACCGTAGCCCGACTTCATTTCCACCGTGGTCACGCCGTCGCGCATCAGGCTTTTCAAGCGCTTGGCGGCGCTGGCGAACAGCTCGTCCTCAGTGGCTTCGCGAGTGGCGCGCACGGTGCTGGCGATGCCGCCGCCCTGCGCGGCGATCTCGGCGTAGCTGACGCCTTGCAGACGCTGCTCGAACTCGCCGCTGCGGTTGCCGCCGAACACGGTGTGGGTGTGGCAGTCGATCAGACCGGGGGTGACCCACGCACCCTGCAAATCATTGACCGCCGGGTATTCGCCGGACGGCAATTGAGTGCGCGGGCCGATCCACTCGATCAGCGTGCCGGACGTCACGATCGCGGCATCCTCGATGATCGAATAGGCGCCGTTGGCCATGGTTGCGACGTGGCAGTGTTGCCAGAGGGTTTTCACTGTTGGCCTCCGTTTGGGTTTGTATGGTGAGCAGCCTCAAAAGCCCCTCACCCTAGCCCTCTCCCAGAGGGAGAGGGGACTGACCGTGTTGTTCTGTCGAGATATGCCGACCTGAAATTTCTCAGCCGAACTCACGTTGCGAAAACAATGAAGATCGGCTCCCTTCCCCCTCTCCCCCTTGGGGGAGAGGGCTGGGGTGAGGGGGATCGATTTCACTAACAATACAAATCTCCCCGTAAAGCGCTTACAAACTAGGCAACAACTGCCCAGCAACAAGCTCGGTCAAGCACCGCGAAGCCAGCAATTCAGTCGCCGCATTGATGTCCGGCGCAAAGAAGCGGTCCTTCTCATAGAACGGCACTTCCTTGCGCAAGATCGCCCGCGCCTGTTCCAGCTTCGGCGAAGTCTTCAGGCCGTTGCGCAGATCCAGGCCCTGCACTGCCGCCAGCCACTCCACGGCGAGAATGCCGCGAGTGTTCTCAGCCATTTCCCACAGGCGCTTGCCTGCCGCCGGGGCCATCGACACGTGGTCTTCCTGGTTGGCCGAGGTCGGCAGGCTGTCCACCGAATGCGGGTGGGACAACGCCTTGTTTTCGCTGGCCAGCGCCGCAGCGGTGACCTGGGCGATCATGAAACCGGAGTTCACCCCGCCATTGGCCACCAGGAACGGCGGCAGTTGCGACATGTGCTTGTCCATCATCAGCGAGATGCGGCGTTCGCTCAGCGAGCCGATTTCAGCGATGGCCAGGGCCATGTTGTCAGCGGCCATGGCTACCGGTTCGGCGTGGAAGTTGCCGCCGGAAATCACGTCGCCTTCAGCGGCGAAGACCAAGGGGTTGTCGGAAACCGCGTTGGCTTCGACCGCCAGCACTTCAGCGGCCTGGCGGAACTGGGTCAGGCAGGCGCCCATGACTTGCGGCTGGCAGCGCAGCGAATACGGGTCCTGGACCTTGTCGCAGTTCTGATGCGAGGCGGAGACTTCGCTGCGCTCACCGAGCAGATCGCGGTAGGCCGCAGCGGCATCGATCTGCCCTCTCTGCCCACGCGCGGCATGAATGCGCGCGTCGAACGGCGAGCGCGAACCGAGCACGGCTTCTACGGTGAGACTGCCCAGCGCCACTGCACCGGCAAACAGATCTTCGCCTTCGAACAGGCCGCGCAAGGCAAACGCTGTGGAAACCTGGGTACCGTTGAGCAGCGCCAGACCTTCTTTAGCCGCTAAAGTCAGCGGCGCCAGGCCTGCGACTTTCAGTGCTTCGGTGGCTTCAAGCCATTCGCCCTTGTAGCGCGCCTTGCCCTCGCCCAGCAGCACCAGCGACATGTGCGCCAACGGCGCCAGATCCCCCGACGCACCGACCGAACCTTTCAGCGGAATGTGCGGATAGACCTCGGCATTGATCAGCGCGATCAGCGCATCGATCACCTGCCGACGGATGCCGGAAAAACCACGGCTGAGACTGTTGACCTTGAGCACCATGATCAGTCGCACAAGGTCATCGCTGATCGGCTGGCCGACGCCGGCAGCGTGCGAGAGCACCAGCGAACGCTGCAGGTTCTCCAGGTCTTCGCTGGCGATGCGCGTCGAGGCCAGCAGGCCGAAACCGGTGTTGATGCCGTAGGCGGTGCGGTTCTCGGCGAGGATCTGTTCGACGCAGGCGACGCTGGCCTCGATCTGCGCGCTGGCGCTGTTGTCGAGGGTCAGTGTGACCGGGTTCTGATAGACGTCACGCAGTTGGGCCAGGCTCAGTTGGCCGGGGATCAGATTCAGCGCAGTCATTAAAATGCTCCTGTCAGGCATTGTTATTAACTACCAGTCGCTCCGGAGCATTCCGTTATCCGTCGTTTCTCGTCTTGTGAACGATCCACGCCTTGGCACGCTGGTATGGGTAGTTGTCAGTGCAAATTCGGTAGAACGTTGTGCGGCAGATTCGGGTCTTTCAGCACGGTCGCAGCGGCAGCGATATCCGGCGCCAGCCAGCGATCCTGATCGTAGGCGGGGACCGTTTCGCGCAGCAGTTTCCACGCGCAGTCAGTGCCCACGCCAAAGCGCTGTTCCTTGAGGAATTCAAACGCCTGCGCCGCCAGCAGGTATTCAATCGCGAGGATCTGCGTGCAGTTTTCCAGCGCGCGATGCAGCTTCAGCGCGGCGTTGGTGCCCATGCTCAGGTGATCTTCCTGCAGGCCCGAGGTGATGTAGTTGTCGAGTACCGCCGGTTGCGCCAATTGACGGTTTTCCGCACACAGCGAGGCGGCGACGTATTGCACGATCATCATCCCCGAGTTGACCCCGGGATTGGCCACCAGAAACGCCGGCAGACCGCTGACGTGCGGATTGACCAAACGGTCCAGACGGCGCTCGGCAATCGAGCCGATTTCGGCCATGGCAATCGCCAGCAGATCCGCCGCCATCGCCACGGATTGACCGTGCGGGTTGGCCTGCGACATCACCCGGAAATTGTCCGGTGTGCCCAGCAGTAACGGGTTGTCGGTGCAGCCGTTGAGTTCGGCTTCCACCTGTTTGATTGCGTGCTCCAATTGATCACGCGCGGCGCCATGCACCTGCGGGATCGAGCGGATGCTCAGCGCGTCCTGAGTGCGAATGCCTTTGCTTGCGGCGATCACTTGGCTGCCATCGAGTAATGCACGCAGATTTTCGCCGACCTGCTGCATGCCCGGATGCGGCTTGAGCGCAATGATCTCGGCATCGAACGCATCGATCTGGCCGCGCTGGGCTTCGAAACTCATCGCACCAATGACATCGGCCCATTGCAACAGCCGCGTAGCATCAGCTATCGCCAGGCAACTGAGGCCGGTCATGCAAGGCGTGCCGTTGACCAGACACAAGCCATCCTTCGCGCCGAGCTGCACAGGTTGCAGGCCCTCTTCGGCCAGCGCCTGTTGCGCCGAAATGATCTGCCCGCGATAACTGACATTGCCAACGCCGAGCAGCGCGATGCCGATGTGCGCCATGTGCGTCAGGTAACCCACCGAACCCTGCGACGGCACCTGCGGGGTGATGCCGCGATTGAGCAGCGCCAGCAGCCCTTCGACCACACGCCGATGCAGGCCGGACTTGCCGTGGCTGTAGTTGTGAACAGCAGCGCAGATGATTGCGCGGGTCTGCTCGTCGCTGAGCACCGGGCCGACACCGCAGGCATGGCTGAGCAAGGTGTTGCGCGAGAGTTGGCTGAGCTGTTCGTCCTGCAGCGAGACGTTGGACAGACCGCCCAGACCGGTGTTGACGCCATAGGCGCGCTCGCCGCTGGCGACGATGCGCTGGACGATGGCCTGAGCATTATCGATGCGCGCCCAGGTTTCGCTGGACAGTTCCAGCAGCGCACCGTGCCGGGCAACGGCGACCACGTCCTGCCAACGCAGAGGGCTGCCTGTGATAACGATTTTTTCAGCCTGGGACATCTAAAACCTCATACCAATTCTGTTGATGCCGGTAACCCTGTGGCGAGGGGATTTATCCCCGTTGGGTGGCGAAGCCGCCCCAAACCATGCCCGCAAATCCGTCAGACAGACCGCAGTGGCCGGTTTTACGACTGCTTCGCAGCCGAACGGGGATAAATCCCCTCGCCACAACGGCCACTCAGTCTCAGACCACTGCCGCGCGCCGCTGCACGAACCGGTCGACATACTCATCCGCCGGCGAGTGCAGGATCTCTCTTGGCGTACCCACCTGGATCAACCGGCCATCCTTGAGAATCGCGATGCGATTGCCGATGCGCACGGCTTCGTCGAGGTCGTGGGTGATGAAGACGATGGTTTTGTGCAGGGTCTTTTGCAGTTCCAGCAACTGGTCCTGCATCTCGGCGCGGATCAACGGATCCAGCGCACTGAATGCTTCATCCATGAGGATGATGTCGGTGTCCGCCGCCAATGCACGGGCGAGGCCGACGCGCTGACGCATGCCGCCGGAGAGCTGGTGCGGGTATTTGTTTTCGTAGCCTTTTAGACCGACGGTGTTGATCCAGTGCAGCGCGCGTTCGGCGCAGACCTGCTTGCTCTCGCCGCGCACTTTCAGGCCGTAGGCGACGTTATCGAGCACGGTTTTGTGCGGCAGCAGGCCGAAGCTCTGGAACACCATGCTGATCTTGTGTCGGCGAAATTCGCGCAGGGCGTCCATGTCGTACTGCAGGATGTCCTCGCCATCGACCAGAATCGCCCCGCTGGTAGGATCGATCAGGCGATTGAAGTGGCGCACCAGGGTGGATTTGCCCGAGCCGGACAGGCCCATGATCACAAAGATTTCGCCAGTGCCGATACTTAGCGACAAGTCATTAACGCCGACCACGCAACCGGTTTCGTTGAGCACCTGATCCTTGCTCTTGCCCTGGCCGACCATGGCCAGCGCATCCTTGGCGCGGTTGCCGAAAATCTTGAAGACGTTGCGCACTTCGATCTTGCTCACGCTTGCGTTGCTCATTTGCTCACCTCGTGGCGTGGCCGACCGTACGCTTGAGTAATGCGGTCGATGACCACAGCGAGAATCACGATCGCCAGCCCGGCTTCGAGGCCACGGCCGACGTTAAGGGTCTGAATCCCCACCAGCACGTCTTCACCGAGGCCACGGGCGCCGATCATCGAGGCGATCACCACCATCGACAGGGCCATCATCGTGGTCTGGTTGATCCCGGCCATGATGCTTGGCAGCGCCAGCGGCAGTTGCACGCCGAACAGTTGCTGCCAGCGGTTGGCGCCGAAGGCGTTGATCGCTTCCATCACTTCACCGTCAACCTGGCGAATGCCCAGATCAGTCAAGCGAATAAGCGGCGGCGCGGCGTAGATCACCGTGGCGAAAATCGCCGGCACCTTGCCCAGGCCGAACAGCATCAGCACCGGAATCAGGTACACGAAACTCGGCATGGTCTGCATGATGTCGAGCAGCGGCATCAGCACCGAACGCAGGCGATTGCTGCGTGCAGAGAGGATCCCCAGCGGGATACCGATCAGCACCGAAATGATCGTCGCGACCATCATCAGCGCCAGGGTCTGCATGAGTTTGTCCCACAGGCCAACCGCGCCCACCAGAAACAACAGACCGACAATCACGGCGGTGGTCACCACTTTGCGCGTGGCGTGCCAGGCGATGACACCGACGATTGCCAGCATCAACCACCACGGCGCCGCACGCAGCAAACCTTCGAGACTGACGATGGCCCACAACAGCGTGTCGGAGATATGCCGGAACACGTCGCCGTAGTTGGTCACCAGCGAATCGACCCAACCGTTGACCCAGTCGGCGATGGAAAAGGTAAAGCTTTCGGGAAACATAAGGGACTCTCAATCAAGGGGTTGCGATCAAGCGTCCGGCTGCCGTGGCTGGCAGCCGGGGAAACCTGACCTACAAGGCCGCGTCGATTTTCTTGGCTGCGTCGTCGCTCACCCATGCGTGCCAGACTTCAGGATGTTCCTTGAGGAAGATTTTCGCCAGTTTTGCCGACTCGATACGTTCCTTGGCCATGCGCCCGAGGTTCTGATTGAGCAGGTCGATCGGCAGGTTGACCTTTTCCAGCACGGCGACCAGTTCCGGGGCTTCGTCGTGGAAGGTTTTCGACAGGCCGACCTTGATGCTGACGGTCTTGTCGACGCCGGGTTTCTCTTCCAGTTTGACTGCATCGATCTGGCCCATCAGCGGAGTCGGCGACCAGTAGTAGAAGAGGATCGGCTCGCCACGCTTGTAGCTCGACAGCACCGCCGCATCCAGCGCGGGGCCTGTGCCCGGGCGGAAGTTGGTGTAACTGTTTTCCAGGCCATAACTCTTGAGCATTTCGCTGTTGTCGAGCTCGCAGGTCCAGCCGGCCGGGCAGTTATAGAAACGGCCCTTGGACGGCTCTTCGGCGTCCTTGAACACGGCGGAATACTTGCCCAGATCAGCGATGTTTTTCAGGTCCGGGGCTTTCGCCTCAAGCTTGCGCTTGGCGTCGCCTTCGATCACGTAACGCGGCACGTACCAGCCTTCGACAGCGCCCACCACCGGTGCACCGACGCCGACGACCTTGCCGGCCTTCTCGGCCTTGTTCCAGACCTCGCTGCGGCCGACCCACTCTTCGGCAAACACTTGAATATCGTTGCTGCTCAGGGCGTTTTCCATGGTGATGGAATTGCCCGGCAGGCTGTCGGTCTTGCAGCCGTAACCTTTCTCCAGCACCACTTGCAGCACGTCGGTCAGGAGCATGCCGCTTTCCCAGTTCAGCCCGGCAAATTTCACCGGTTTGCCCGATTCGCACCAGCCGGCGGCTTGCGTCGCGCCGGCACTGGCCAACAGGCCCATGGACAGCAATGTGGTCAGCAGGGTCTTGTTCGATTTCATTGTCGTGACGCTCCTAATCATGAATGGGCTTACGGCAGTTCAAGAGGCATCCAGCCTGGTCCACGTCCAGATCAGGCCTGCGCCGCAGCGCGACCGGCCCCGCTCGTTTTTGCTTGTAGGGTGCTGTTCTGCTCGACCGGCAGAATCAGGCGATCGGGCACTGCGCTGTGCCATTTCTTTGCGCAGAAGTAATAGACGGCGGCCGGCAGCACCAGGCCGATGATCCAGGAAATGTCGACATCGCCCAGAGCTGCCACCAGCGGCCCGGTGTAGAACTTGGTCGAGATGAATGGCAACTGCACCAGCACGCCGAACACATAGACGCTGATACCGAGCAGGTTCCAGCGGCCATAGCGACCGTCCGGATCGGCCAGCGCCGGCACGTCATAGCGCTCGCGGGTGATGCAGTAGTAGTCGACCAGATTGATCGCGCTCCACGGGGTGAAGAAGGCGAGCAGAAACAGGATGAACGACTTGAACGCACCGAGGAACGAGTGCTGCCCGAGCAGGGCAATCAGGGTTGCCGCGCCGACGATGAACAGCACGAACACCAGCCGCTGCATGCGGGTCACCGTCAGGTGCCCTTTGAAGCCACTGATGATGGTGGCGATGCACATGAAGCTGCCGTAGGAGTTCAGCGTCGAGATGGTCACCTTGCCGAACGCGATGCTGAAATACAGCAGCGCGGCAGTGGCGCCGGTACCGCCGAGGCCGACGATGTAGGCGACTTCATGGCCAGCGAATTGACCGTTGGCCGACGCGGCGGCAAATACACCGAGAACCATCGCGACCTGCGCGCCGATCACCGAACCTGCGCCAGCGGCGAAAAAGGTTTTCACCGATGAAGTGGCGCTCGGCAGGTAACGCGAGTAGTCCGCTACATACGGGCCGAAAGCGATCTGCCAGGACGCCGCCAACGACACCGCCAGCAGAAAGCTGCTCCAGCTGAAGTGGCGGATTTGCAGGAGTGTACCGACGTCGGTCTGGCTCATCAGCCGCCAGAACAGGAACACAAAAGCGATCACGCCAATCACACTGGCGACGCGGCCGATCCAGTGGATTACCCGGTAGCCAAGCACCGTGACCAGCACGATGACGCTGGCGAAAATCAGGATGCCTACACTGTCGCTGACATCGAACAACTGGCCCAGCGCCTGCCCGGACAGCACCGTTCCGGTGGCGGTGAAGCCGAGATACATCAGGCACACCAGCACGATCGGAATCGCAGCGCCATAAACGCCGAATTGCACACGGCTGGAGATCATCTGCGGCAAGCCCAGTTTCGGCCCTTGCGCGGCATGCAGCGCCATTACGCCACCGCCGAGCAATTGGCCGATCAACAGACCGATCAGCGACCAGAACACATCACCGCCGAGCACCACGGCCAAGGCCCCGGTTACGATCGCGGTGATTTGCAGGTTGGCGCCCATCCACAGGGTGAACTGGCTAAACAGACGACCGTGTCTTTCCGCTTCCGGGATGTAGTCGATCGAACGCCTTTCGATCAACGGAGTACTGCCTGCACGTTCGTTGTTAACCGCCATGATTCAACCTCTGTGGATTGCTATTCGGGTTCACTGAAATTCCTCTGTGGGAGCGAGCCTGCTCGCGAATCGGTGTATCAGGCACAGCAGTAGCGACTGACACGACGCCTTCGCGAGCAGGCTCGCTCCCACATAAAACCAGAGCGTGTTACCCGCCAGTGATCATCGGCAGATTCAGCCCCTGCTCTTTCGCGCAGTCGATGGCGATCTGGTAACCGGCATCCGCATGGCGCATGACGCCGGTAGCCGGGTCGTTGTGCAGCACGCGAGCGATGCGCTCGGCGGCTTCATCGGTACCGTCGCAGACGATCACCATCCCCGAATGTTGCGAGAAGCCCATGCCGACACCGCCGCCGTGGTGCAAAGACACCCAGGTCGCGCCGCTGGCGGTGTTCAGCAGCGCGTTGAGCAACGGCCAATCGGAGACGGCGTCGGAACCGTCCTGCATCGATTCGGTTTCGCGGTTGGGGCTGGCCACCGAGCCGGAGTCGAGGTGATCGCGACCGATCACCACGGGGGCCGACAGCTCACCGCTACGAACCATTTCGTTGAAGGCCAGACCGAGCTTGGCGCGCTGGCCCAGACCGACCCAGCAGATACGTGCCGGCAGACCCTGGAAGCTGATGCGCTCGCGGGCCATGTCCAGCCAGTTGTGCAAATGCGCGTCGTCCGGGATCAGCTCTTTGACCTTGGCGTCGGTTTTGTAGATGTCCTGTGGATCACCCGACAGCGCCGCCCAACGGAACGGGCCGATGCCACGGCAGAACAGCGGACGGATGTAGGCCGGCACGAAACCCGGGAAATCGAAAGCGTTTTCGACGCCTTCTTCCTGAGCCATCTGACGGATGTTGTTGCCGTAGTCGAAGGTCGGAATGCCTTGCTTCTGGAACTCCAACATGGCTTTGACGTGCACCGCCATCGACTGCTTGGCGGCTTTGATCACAGCGGCCGGTTCGGTCTTGGCGCGAGCGCGGTATTCGTCCCAGCTCCAGCCGGCCGGCAGGTAACCGTTGAGGGGATCGTGGGCGCTGGTCTGGTCGGTGACCATGTCCGGGCGCACGCCGCGCTTGACCAGTTCCGGGAGAATTTCGGCAGCGTTACCGAGCAGGGCGATGGAAATCGCTTTGCCTTCTTTGGTGTATTTGTCGATGCGCGCCAGTGCGTCGTCGAGGTCTTTGGCTTGCTCATCGACGTAACGGCTTTTCAGGCGGAAATCGATGCTGACCTGCTGGCATTCGATGTTCAGCGAGCAGGCACCGGCCAGGGTGGCGGCCAGCGGTTGTGCGCCACCCATGCCACCGAGGCCTGCGGTCAACACCCAGCGACCCTTCAGGTCAGCGTTGTAATGCTGGCGTCCGGCTTCGACGAAGGTTTCGTAGGTGCCCTGAACGATGCCCTGGCTGCCGATGTAGATCCAGCTGCCGGCGGTCATCTGGCCGTACATGGCCAGGCCTTTGGCGTCGAGCTCGTTGAAGTGTTCCCAGCTCGCCCAGTGCGGCACCAGGTTGGAGTTGGCGATCAGCACGCGCGGCGCGTTGCTATGGGTCTTGAATACGCCGACCGGCTTGCCCGACTGCACCAGCAGGGTTTCGTCGTCGTTCAGATTAGTCAGGCTTTCAACGATCTTGTCGTAGCACTCCCAGTTCCGCGCAGCGCGGCCGATGCCACCATAGACCACCAGTTCTTTCGGGTTCTCGGCGACTTCCGGGTCGAGATTGTTCATCAACATGCGCAGCGGCGCTTCGGTCAG
This sequence comes from Pseudomonas sp. FP1762, assembly GCF_030687105.1. Classification (NCBI taxonomy): domain Bacteria; kingdom Pseudomonadati; phylum Pseudomonadota; class Gammaproteobacteria; order Pseudomonadales; family Pseudomonadaceae; genus Pseudomonas; species Pseudomonas sp. FP1762. The sequence goes on along the minus strand of NZ_CP117458.1, from coordinate 391,118 downwards.
CCAGCTCTTGGCGGTCAGCGTGTTACCGCGTGCGGCGCGAATCTGCACGTCACGAAACTTGTTGCTGTTCTGGGTATTGTCAGTCACGAAAAAGACTCCTCAGCGATCAATTCAAACCAACCCTGGCAGTGGGCAGCAGCCTGCGCGCTGTGCTGCGCGACAAGCGAATCAGTGGACGCTACGGAGAGTCTCGGGACTCATACGCATACGTCTTTACTTGTACATACAAGCATATGCAATCAAGCGGCCAACTTGCTGGAGGAGTGTTCAGGAAAAATCAGAGGTAGGGCTGGAGAGCGCCTGAATCGAGGGTTCTGGCGTGAATGAAATTTTCTTCGCAGTTATTTTGGGGAGGTTGGGATTGGCTACGACAGCGTGGTTTTGCGCCACGCTGGGGCGTTCGGTAACAAGTTGGTGCGCGGAAGGGAAACAAGAGTGGGGATGGCTTTTGTGGCGAGGGGATTTATCCCAGCTGGGCTGCGCAGCAGACCGCTTTTTTAAATCAGGAATGGGGCCGCTTCGCGACCCAGCGGGGATAAATCCCCTCGCCACAGGGTCAGTTTTGGAGAAGTTCAACTATGCAGCAAGCGCCATGGGTGGAGACTTCGACCAGCCCACTGTTGCCGTCCAGTTGCAGGCAATCATGCCGACCGAGCTGTGAAACGCCGTCGCCAACACGCACGTCCATCCGCTCACTGACACTGAACACCAGCACTGTCGATGCCGAACTGAAGAACCGCTGCTCACCGTCCAGCCACTGCAATCGCGCGCTGTAACGTTGCGGCGCGTAGATCAGATTGAAGTCGCGAATCGCACCGCCGAGCAAGGTGCAGGACACTTGGCTTTCGCCGCTGAAAGCAAACGGGTCCAAGGGTAACAGTGGACGGGTAGCGTCACCGTCGACGCACAGGGTCATGCCGTCGCCCTGCAACACGGTGATCACTCGCTGGTAACCGGCGAATGTCGAGAAACCGCCCGATTCGGCGATGTCGGCAATTGACAGGCGCCAGCCGAAACTGTCCAGGCCAGCGCCGGCATCACGGGTGATTTCCTCGGTGCTGCCGCCGCCGTTTTTCCAGGGCATGCGCGGGTAGCCTTCGGCGCGTAAAACCTTTATCTCATTCATTTGTGAAAGCGCCCTTCCAGACGATGGCGGGAACCCGGGTGGATCAAACGCGCCGCCGTCACCGGTTGACGCCCCGACCACGTACGCCGACGAATCAGCAGGCACGGCTCGCCCTTTTCGATCTGCAGCAACTTGCACTCCGACGGCTCGGCAAGGATGGCTTCGACCACGTGCTCGCCCTCGGTCAGCGGCGCGACCTGGTTGAGATAGGCGTAGGGCGTTTGCAGAGTGAAATCCTGCTTGAGGTATTCCGGGGCGACCAAAGCGTTGACGAAACGGTCTTCGATTTGCACCGGAATGTCGTTTTCGTAGTGCACGATCAGCGAGTGGAAGACCTTCTGGCCTTCGCGCATATCCAGCGCCAGCGCGCGTTCGGAACCGGCGGCCTCTTCTTCGAGGGTGATGACCTGGCAAGTGTGGCGATGGCCGCGCGAGGCGATTTCGTCGGCAATGTTGTGCACTTCGAACAGCGCGGACTGGCTCTTCGGCTCGGCGACAAACGTGCCCACACCTTGCATGCGCACCAGCAGGCCGTCGGCGGTCATCTCGCGCAGGGCGCGGTTGATGGTCATGCGGCTGAAGCCGAGCTGGCTGACCAATTCGCTTTCCGACGGTACGCGGTAGTGCGGCGGCCAGTTACCGCTGTCGATCTGCTGGGTGATCATCTGTTTGACGCGGGCGTACAAAGGCGCCGGACTGTCGCCCATGTTCGCGGCCAACGGAGAAACTGGAGGCGGAGTCGGCACGGTTGATCCCTGTTCATTGGATGAAAGTGACTAGCTTGCCGGAGTTTACCGGGCAGGCAAACGTCTGTATATGTATATACAAATAACACACGATGGGGTGCCGAACGATGTCCGCCTTCTTTGCCGAACGCGCACTGCTGCCTAACGGATGGGCCAACAATGTACGTCTCGAGGTCAGCGCCGATGGCCTGTTGACCCGAATCCAGGCCGATTCCAGCGCAGACGAAGCCGAGCGGCTGCGCGGGCCGTTGCTGCCGGGGATGCCCAATCTGCACTCCCACGCCTTCCAGCGTGCCATGGCTGGATTGGCCGAAGTGGCCGGCAACCCCAACGACAGTTTCTGGACCTGGCGCGATCTGATGTACCGTCTCGTCGGAAAAATCAGCCCGGATCAGCTCGGCATCATCGCCCGTCAGCTGTACATCGAAATGCTCAAGGCCGGTTACACCTCGGTCGCCGAATTTCACTACGTGCACCACGACAGCAACGGCCAGCCGTATGCCGATCCTGCCGAACTGGCACTGCGCATCAGTCAGGCCGCCAGCGAAAGCGGCATCGGTCTGACCCTGCTGCCAGTGCTCTACAGTCATTCCGGATTCGGCGGGCAGACGCCAAACGATGGCCAGCGTCGCTTTATCAACAGCACTGAAAACTATCTGAATCTGCAAGCGCGGTTGCAGCCATTACTGGCGCAGCAAAAGGCGCAATCGCTGGGCCTGTGTTTCCACTCGCTGCGGGCGGTGACGCCACAACAAATCAGCGAAGTGTTGGCGGCCAGTGACAAACAATGCCCGGTGCACATACACATCGCCGAACAGCAAAAGGAAGTCGACGATTGCCTGAGCTGGAGCGGTCGTCGTCCGCTGCAATGGCTGTACGAGAACACTGAAGTCGATCAGCGCTGGTGTCTGGTCCACGCCACCCACGCCAACCCGCAAGAAGTCACGCTGATGGCCAACAGTCGCGCGATCGCCGGGCTGTGCCTGACCACTGAAGCGAATCTGGGTGACGGGATTTTCCCGGCGGTGGACTTTCTTGCCCAGGGCGGGCGCATGGGCATTGGCTCCGACAGCCATGTGTCGCTGAGCGTGGTGGAAGAATTGCGCTGGCTGGAATATGGCCAGCGTCTGCGTGACCAGCGGCGCAATCGCTTGTATGGCGCGCAGCAGCCAATGGTCGGTCGCACACTATATGACGCCGCGCTGGACGGCGGCACGCAAGCGTTGGGGCAACCGATTGGTGCGCTGAAAGTGGGCAAGCGCGCGGACTGGATTGTCCTCGATGGCAACGATCCGTATCTGGCGACGGCCAATGGCGACGGGATTCTCAATCGCTGGTTGTTCGCCGGCGGCGATCGCCAGGTGCGCGATGTGCTGGTCAATGGTCAATGGGTGGTGCGCGATGGCCGGCATGCTGGCGAAGAGGAAAGCGCCCGAGCCTTCACCCAGGTCCTGCGCGATCTCTTGGGCTGACCCAAAACCAAACTGTGGGAGCGAGCCTGCTCGCGAACGCGGTGTATCAGTCAATATTCATGTCGACTGATACACCCTCTTCGCGAGCAGGCTCGCTCCCACATTTGATTTGTATAGCGGCTTAATTGGAGGTCTTGGCCATCTGCCGATCCGACGCCCGCCAGATCAGGCGTGTGGTGTCGTAACCCTGCTGACGCGCCTTGCTCAGCAATTCTTCCCGCACTACACCGTTGACGGTCGGTGTGCGTGACAGCAGCCACAAGTACTTGCGACTCGGATCGCCGACGATGGCGGTCTTGTAATCGTCGCTGACATACAACACCCAGTACTCGCCCTTCGCCACACCCGGCACCAGGCGCGAGAACCAGTTATCGAATTCGACCCAGAGCTTGTCGGTCTTGCCCGGCACTTGTGGATAAGCCGTGCCCTTGGCTTCTTCCCACTGCCACTCCGGGGTCAGGCAACGGTTGAGCACGCCGACATTACCGTCAGGCTTGAGGGTGTAATGGGCTTCGGATTGCGCGCAGTGGCGCTGGAAGTACATCGGCAAGCGTGCCAGTTCATACCAGGTGCCCTGATAACGCTTGAGATTGACGCTGTTGACGGTCTTGGGCGCCAACGGGTCGACGCCGGAAGTGGCGCAGCCAGCCAGTACCAGGCCAGCAAAAAGGATCAGCAATAACCGCTTCATTTTTTTCTCCGTGGGCGCGAAGCCCCGGTTTACTTCAGGCCTTGGCCGGAAAACATCAGCACTTTGTCACCGGCGTATTGCACGCTGATAAAGCTGTTCTTGTCGCCCCAGGTGCAGCTGGACATACCGAGCGCGCCCGAGCAATCGGTGGGCTTGCCGAGAAGGGTTTCCACTTCGGACTTGGCCATGCCGGCCGAGAGCTTGGAGTAGTTTTCCTGATTGACCTTGCTGCATGCGGCCAACAGCACGCAAAACGACAGCAGGGCGATAGATCGCAGCGACATGGTGAAACTCCTGGAACGAGGGGGGATGGCATGGTGCCAACCAGAAGCTTAGAAGAGAAAAGTGTCATCTGGTTCCGTGACCGAACGCCTATTTATCAGCCCGCCCGTCTGGCTTTTGTCGGTAAATCAAAAACTTTGTGAAGCCGTCGAGCATTTCGTCGACTTTCCCCACAAGCGCCTAATCTTTGGCGCGGCGCGGTCGAAATAAGAGCAGCGCAACGCTGCCGAATATGGCAAATTGCCGCCCTTTCCTGACCAGCCCCTTCGCGGTAGTTCATTCGATGACCAGAAACATGAAATTCAGCCACAAGATTTTGCTGGCTGCTGCCCTTGTGGTGGCCGTTGCGTTCGCCTGTTTCATCCTCTTCAACGACTATCGCCAGCGTCAGGCATTGAGCAGCAGCACCGAAGCGACCATGCAGGAACTGGGTAGCCTGACCACCAGCAACATCCAGACCTGGCTGGAAAGTCGCATTCAACTGCTGCAATCGCTGTCGCAGCAAGTCGCCGTCGACGGCAACGCGCCCGCCAGCCTCAAGCGCATCATCGACCTGCCCGCCTACACCGGCAATTTCCAGCTCAGCTATTTCGGTGGCGCTGACGGCGTGATGTTCTCGGTGCCGGCCGGCAACCGTGCGCCGGACTACGATCCACGCGCGCGCGGCTGGTACAAAGCGGCCAACAGCGCGCAGCAGACCATCGTCACCGAACCGTACATTGCCGCTTCGTCGGGCAAACTGGTGATCACCGTCGCCACCCCGGTGCAGCGTCAGGGCCAAATGCTCGGCGTCGCCGGTGCCGACATCGATCTGACCAGCGTCAGCGCGATCATCAACTCGCTGAACTTCGGCGGCCACGGTCATGCATTCATTGTCAGCGCCGAAGGGAAAATCCTGATTCACCCGGACAGCAAGCTGGTGCTCAAAACACTGGCCGAGGCTTATCCGAACGGTGCGCCCAAAGTCAGCCCGGGCCTGAAAGAAGTCGAGTTCGACGGCAAGACCCAGCTGATCTCATTCACCCACGTCAACGGCGTGCCATCGGCTGACTGGTACGTGGCGCTGGTGCTCGACAAAGACACCGCGTTCTCGATGCTCAGCGAATTCCGCACCTCGGCACTGATCGCCATGGTCATCGCCGTGTTGATCATCATCGGACTGCTCGGCATGCTGATTCGCGTGCTGATGCAACCGCTGCTGACCATGGGCCGTGCGATGCATGACATCGCTGAAGGCGAAGGCGATCTGACCAAACGTCTGGTGATTCACGGCAATGATGAATTCGGCGCGCTGGGTACGTCGTTCAACCGCTTCGTCGAACGCATTCATACGTCGATCCGCGAAGTGTCCTCGGCCACCGGCCAGGTCAACGAAGTCGCCCTGCGTGTGGTCGCTGCCTCGAACTCGTCGATGTACAACTCCGACCAGCAGGCCAGCCGCACCAACAGCGTCGCCGCCGCGATCAATCAGCTCGGCGCCGCCGCTCAGGAAATCGCCCAGAACGCCGCGCTCGCCTCGCAGCATTCCAGCGATGCGCGCAGCCTCGCGGTCGACGGCCAGCAGGTGGTGGATAAAACCATCCACGCCATGCAACAACTGTCGGCGAAGATCAGCGATTCCTGCGGCAATATCGAAACGCTGAACAGCAACACGGTGAACATCGGCCAGATTCTCGAAGTGATCACCAGCATTTCCCAGCAGACCAACCTGCTCGCACTCAACGCCGCCATTGAAGCCGCGCGTGCCGGTGAGGCCGGACGCGGTTTCGCCGTGGTCGCCGACGAGGTGCGCAACCTTGCGCACCGCACCCAGGATTCGGCGCAGCAAGTGCAGAAGATGATCGAAGAGCTGCAGGTCAGCGCACGCCAGGCGGTGAGCATCATGACCGAGAGCCAGCGCGAGAGCGAAAGCAGCGTCGGCATCGCCAACCAGGCCGGCGAGCGCCTGGGCAGCGTGACCCAGCGCATCGGCGAAATCGATGGGATGAACCAGTCGGTAGCCACCGCGACCGAAGAACAGACCGCCGTGGTCGAGTCGATCAACGTTGATATCAACGAGATCAACACGCTGAATCAGGAAGGCGTGGAGAACTTGCAGGCGACGTTGCGCGCGTGTTCGGACCTTGAGCAACAGGCGGCGCGGTTGAAGCATCTGGTCGGCAGCTTCAGGATCTAAGCTGCAGCCTCAGGCCTCTTCGCGAGCAGGCTCGCTCCCACAGTGGAATGCATTTCAATTGTGGGAGCGAGCCTGCTCGCGAAAGCGGCATAAGCCGCACTGAAGATTCAGAATCTTGAGCCGGGCCTGGACAGGAACTCCAATTCCTCAGACGTAGACTCCCGCCCCAACACCGCATTGCGATGCGGAAACCTTCCAAACCGGGCAATCACCTTCTGATGCCGCTCGGCGTAGTCCAGGTTATCGGCAAACACCGCCCGCTCCGACTCTGGCTGCTCAGCCACCAATTCAATAAATCTGGAAACGGCTTCGTTCTGCACCGCGAGGTTTTCGCAGTGTTCGAACACCAGATAAATGAACACACGCTGAATCGGCTTCAACTGCCGATCAAAATCTGCCGCAATGCCTTGCGCGACAAGTTTCTGTGCAAGCAGATCACCGAAAAAGGCTTTGGGAGTGTCGCGATAAATCATGCGCGGCAGCTGATCGAGCAGCAGCACTACCGCCAGCCAGCCTTCGGGACATTGCGTCCACTCAGTCAATTCGCCGGCCAGGGCCTGATCGACAAAGACCCCGAAACGCGTCTGCGCTTCGAGGTCTTGGCTGTTTCGCTTGCCGAACCACAACTTGCCCTTTTCGGCCGCCACTTCGCTGGCTGATTCGGCGTGTCCGAACCACCAGTCGAGCAACGGCTGCCAGGGCGCGTGCATGGTTTATTCCTTGTGGTAGGCCGTGGCGCGGGCGACTTCTTCTTTCGAACCGAGGAACACTGCAACGCGCTGGTGCAGGCCTTCCGGCTGGATGTCGAGAATGCGCTGGTGACCGTCGGTGGACGCGCCGCCGGCTTGTTCGACAAGGAACGACATCGGGTTGGCTTCATACATCAGGCGCAGCTTGCCCGGTTTCGACGGCTCGCGGCTGTCGCGCGGGTACATGAACAGACCGCCGCGGGTCAGGATGCGGTGTACGTCGGCAACCATCGCCGCGACCCAGCGCATGTTGTAATTCTTCTTCAACGGACCTTCTTCACCGGCCAGCAGCTCGCCGACATAGCGCTGTACCGGGGCTTCCCAGTGGCGCTGGTTGGACATGTTGATGGCGAATTCCTGGGTGGTTTCCGGGATGGTGATGTCTTCGTGAGTCAGTACGAAGCTGCCCATTTCGCGGTCCAGGGTGAAGCCTTTGACGCCGTCGCCCAGGGTCAGCACCAGCATGGTCTGCGGGCCGTAGATGGCGTAACCGGCGGCCACTTGCTGGGTGCCTGGCTGCAGGAAGGCTTTTTCGTTCAGCGGCTCGTTCTGGCTCAGGTATTCGTTCGGGCAACGCAATACCGAGAAGATCGTGCCGACCGGGGCGTTGATGTCGATGTTCGACGAGCCGTCCAGTGGGTCGAAGACCAGCAGGTATGCGCCTTTCGGGTATTTGCCCGGGATCTGGTAGGCGTTGTCCATTTCTTCGGACGCCATGCCGGCCAGGTGACCGCCCCATTCGTTGGCTTCGAGCAGGATCTCGTTAGAGATCACGTCGAGCTTCTTCTGCACTTCGCCTTGCACGTTCTCGGTGCCCATGCTGCCCAGAACACCACCCAGGGCGCCTTTGGACACGGCGTGGCTGATCTCCTTGCAGGCACGCGCTACCACTTCGATCAAAAAGCGCAGATCGGCAGGAGTGTTGTTGCTGCGGGTCTGCTCAATCAAATAGCGACTCAAGGTAACGCGGGACATGGACGGCTCCGGTGGAATGGGGGGCGGAAAACCCGCGCAGTTTACAGGGAGTCTGAAAACCTAGCGAGCGAAGACGCCGGCTAACCTGCGCCTGGGTGTATTTGCCTGTATGAGACGTGATTGTTGGTGGAGAGTTCAGGTGTCGGGTTTAGCGTAGTTGGAAATGGGGCGGGTGGTGGTTGAGCGATAGCGGCAGTCTGATGAATTTTTGTTGTTTGACCGGCCGCCATCGCTGGCGAGCCAGCTCCCACAGGATGTGTGGTGTACACAAAATATGTGAACGACCGAGATCACTGTGGGAGCGAGCCTGCTCGCGAATGGCGCAAAGCGCCGCCATGCTCAGGTATTGGCTGGCGGTTTGCGCAACAGGCTGAACGCCATCGCCCCGAGAAACACCACACTGAGCAGCAACACCGCCCACAGCCCGAACTTCTTCCAGTTGGTCCCGGCCACCGCAGCCGTCGTCGCCGCCGAAGTTTGCGTGGCCTTCGCTTCGTCCTGCACCGTCGCCTTGCCCAGGCTCGCCAGCTTTTCTGGCTTGAAATCCGGAATCAACGTTGCCAGCGGCAGGTTCGCCGTTTTCACCGTGGCATTGCCCAAGGCCAGGCTGTACGGCCCTTCGCCCCGGGCGAGGAAGATCACCTGCGTGGCGCGCACCGCGTATTTCAGGTCCGGCGCCTGCTCACCCAGACCGCCGCCGCGCTCATCCACGGTCAGCTTGAGTTGCTGCACGGTCTGCCCGGACAGCGGGATTTCGTTCTGGACCACGTCCTGATTGTTCTGGCTCAGGCGATACAGCAAACCGCTGCTCAGTGGCTGCCACGGCAAGTTGCTCTCGCGCCGGCCGGCCAACGTGACCGGCGCCAGACTGTTCGGCTGTTTCAGCTCGATCTGCACCCGCTCGACATTCAGCCCCATGGGCAACTGCCAGATGTATTCCCCGGACTTGGTGCTGCTGCCGGCCACGCTGGGCGACCAGACCAAAGGCAGCGGCAGGTTGCGCGGGTCGCTGCTTTTCAATTGCGCCGACGTCAGGACGGGCGCCGAACCCAGCGACTCCCACAGCAGGCGCACATAGCGCGCGGTCTGCCCCGGCAGGGTCACTTCGTGCTGTTCGATGCGCTCATCGGAAAAGGTCAGCCGTGCCACCTGGCCCTCGCCCCATGACTGCCAGTGCTGCAGATCGTCGCTGGCCTCGATGCTGAAACGCTGGAAACCGTCGCGCTCGCTGGTCCAGTCGAGGATCAACTGCTGCAACGGTGCCTTGATCGCACTGGCATCGAGCAGCCAGCCGCGCAGCACTTCTTCGCCCGCCTCCAGTTGCGAGGACGGTTGCACTTCGACCAGGGTACCGTTGGTGGTCGACTGCACGCGCACATTCGGCGCGCGCTCGCTGGCGTCGGCGGCGTTGTACAGCGGGAACCATTTGACCTCGTGCAGCTTGCCGTCGTCGCGGGTCTGCGCCGATTCGCGAGCCAAGGCGTAGGCCTGCGCTTCGCCGGCGGCGTTGAACACACGCAGGTCGCTGAGATCGGTCTGGCGCGCCTGCAATTGCGCGCTCAGCGGCAAGTCGAGGCGATACCACGGGCCATTGCCGCTCACCGTCAACGGCACTTGCGTGGCGAAGTCCGCCGGTTTTTCCTGAGCACCAGCGACCATCACCACGCCCAGCGCCAACCAACCCAGATTCAGCATGCGACTCAAGATGCAACTCCTTCGGTTTCCGGCGCGGGTTTGTCCGCCGCCGGTTCAGCCTCGACGCGTTTGGGTGGCAGCGGCGCAAAGTAGCCGACCACCAGCAGCAACACGCCAACGCCGATAAACGAGACGATCCGGGCGAGGCCGCCACGGTTGCTCAGTTCGACAAAAATCAGCTTGGCCACCACCAGCGCGATCAGCGCCGCGCCGATCAGCCACACTTCGCGGCGATGGCGCAGATGGCCGCCGATCATCAGCCCCAGCGCCATCAACGTCCAGACGATCGACAGGCCGGCCTGCACCAGCATCGACGCGAGCAGTTGATCAAGCTCGAACGGGATGCCGGCCCAGTGATGCGCCGCGCGGGTGACCAGCGCGGTGCAGAAGGCGAACAGCGAAACCCCGGCGATCAGTTGCGTAGCCTTGTCGGCATAATCCTGACGGATCGACAGCTGCGCGACGGCGCTGCGCGACCAGGCATAAACGCCGAACAGCGCAAACAGCAGACCCAGCTCCAATGGGTTGAGCAGCGGCACGTAAGGCAATGGTTCGGCATTGCCATCGCTGACGCCATTGGCCAGCCAGAACCACGCCAGCATCAGCACCGCCAGCGGTGCCGCTGCGTACAAGCGGTACTCGCGGGCAAATGCGGCCACCGGCCACGGCCACGAACGGGGAGCAGCCATCAGCAACAGATAGAGGCTCGGCAGAATCGCCCAGCCCAGCCACCGCCACGCGTTGTACTGCTCGGACAACAACAGCAGGCCGTAACGCAACTCCAGCGCCAGCACGCCAATCAACAGCCAGCAACCGAACACATGGGCCGCGCTCAATGCGCGCGCCGGCAAGATCGACGCCAGGCGGCGCAGGGTGAAGAAGTGCACCGCGAACAGCGCCGGCCACGCCAGCCAGCCGAAGTCGGCAGCCGGGTGATAGCGTGCATGCCACGCGCCGAGCAAGACCAGCGCCGCCGCCGGAATCAGTAAGGTGCAGAGCAACCCCAGCGCCGGCCATTTCAAGCGCAGTGACAAAATCGTCCACAGCGCCACACTGATCGCAGCGACCAGCAGCAACAATGCGCCTTGCAGGTTCGGCGAAGCGAAACGCAGGATCTCGCCGACCCACGCCAGCGTCCACCAACCGGCGCCCCAGACCAGCAGCACTTGCGACAAGCGCTGCAAACTCAAGGCATCAAAAGCCGTGGCATGGTTGCCCAATTGCAAGCGCCACGCGCCGATCAGCGCGGCCAGCCCCAGCACCAGCGGTGTCCAGAAGCCGCCATGGGCCAACGGTTTCAGCCCTTCGCTGGACAGCGGCCCGAGCCATTCGGGGCCGGCGAGCAGAAACGCTACGCCGCCGATCACCTGCAACAGCAGGCCGAAAACGAAACTCAGACGCTGTTGCAGGTACAGGCTCAGCCAGATGATCAGCAAACCGCTGGCCGCCCACACCGCGCTCGCGGTTTGCCACGGCAGCACGAACAGTACCGCCAGATTGATCAGCACCAACCCCGCCAGCAACACCACCGACAAGCCGCGCAGCAGACGCACATCAGCGCGCACCATCTCATCGCGAGCCGCGAGCAGCATGCCGCCAATCAAGGCCAGTCCGATCAAGGACGCACTGAGCAAACCGCTCCAGCCAGCGCTGAACACCGCCGCCGAATCTTCACCGGCAGTTTGCAGGCGCAGCAGGAACAACGCGCCGCCCAGCAACTGCACGGCGAACGCGGTGAACAGGAATGTGCGTGATTGAATCCGCAGCCCCACGAACAAAGTCGCCAACCCGGCCAAGGCCCAACTGATTGCCGTGCCCTGGATGAACAGGAACAACGGTGCCAGTAGATAAAGGAACGTCAGGCCCAGACACGCCAGCAGCGGCAGGCCTTGCCTTTCCCACGGCGATGTCTGCTCGGGCGTAGCCTTGCGCAGTTGAAGGAAACTGAACAGCAGCGCGGCGCCAAGCATCAGCGCGCCCAGCGGTGCGCCGTCGAGCAGGCTGCTCTCGCCGGGCTGCAACTGGCTGAGAAACGCCAGTGCCGAACCCAGTTGCAGCAGTAAGGCAAAGGCCCGGGCAAACGGTCGATGCTGACGTAAACCAAGCCAGAAAATCCCTGCGCCTTCCACGGCCCACGCCGCAGAAGTCCAGCGCGCATCGAGCCCCAGCGGAATCGCCAGGCTGGCAAAAATCACTCCCAGCGCCAGGCAGGTTTCACCTAGCAGCATCGCGCGCCCGCCCATCAAAACTTTGGCCAGCGTCATATAGATCATGCCCAGCGCCAGAGCACTGAACGCCGCCGCGAATTCGAGATGCTGCACCAGCGCAAACTGCAGACCGAAGCCAATGATCGGCGGGCCGAACAGCATGGTGCCGTCGACGTAATCACCCTTGCGGGCCGACCATTGCAGCAGCGCCTCGCGGTCAGCCTCCGCCGGGGCACCCGCCATTTCGCGCAATTTACGCCGGGCGAACAGCAGGCCGATGGCGAGGTACATGAGGAAAAACACAATCAGGAACGGCTCGGTGCTCCACAGCAGTTCCGGCGTGTAGGAACGCAGCCCCCAGGCGAAACCGATACCGAAGGTGCCGACGAAACCGATCAGGTTGAGCAGGCGCCAGGCCTTGAACCAGGCGATAGCAAGAATGCCCGCGTTGAGCAGAGCGAAATAGCTGAACAGTGCGACGTGATTGCCTTCGCCGGTAGACGTCAGAATCGGCGCGGCGAAACCGCCCAACGCTGCCGCTGCGGCCAACCCCAGTGCATCCTGAGTGATCGCCAGAATGGCCGAGAACACCGTCACCGCGACCAGCAAACCGAGTGCAGCGGACGGATCAAGCAACGGATGCAGACGCATCGCCGCAAACACCGTCAGGTACAACACCGCGATCCCGGTGCCTTGCAGCATCAATGCATAGTTGCTGTTGCGTCGGCGCAACCACCAGCCCAGCGCAAGCAGAGCCAACGCCGCTGCCGCGACGCCGGTGTAACGCAACTCGATCGGCACCACCATGCCTTCGGTGGCGTAACGTAGTAAAAATGCCAGACCGAAAAACAGCAGCACCACACCGACGCGCAGCACGGTGTTGCCGCCAAACAGCCAGTTGCGCGCAGCGCTGATGCCGCGCTCGATCAGGTTCGGGCCACGGGGTTCGGCGGGCTTTTGTGGCGGTGCCGCAGGAGCCGGTTCGGCGCGCCAGACATCGGCCGGCAGCGGCTGGCTGGTTTCGCGGGCAACGGCGGAAATCGGTTCGAGTTCGGGAGGCAGTTCCCAGATCAGTTCAGGGGTCGGGGCAGCCTGCTCAGCCACGTCGACGGGTGCGGCGACTGGCTCGGCTTCAGGTGGCGGCGCGGGCGCATGCGAGGGCGAACCTTCCAGCACAAACAGCCGCTGGGCCACGCCTTGCAAGGCTTCGCGCACCTGCTCGAGTTGACGCTGTTGCTCCGCCGCCTGCGAGCCGAGGCGCGCAATGCGCAGCATCTGGCCGATGACCAGCCCCAGCAGCGCACCCAACAGCGCGCCACTGAATGACTCGTCGAGCAGTCCACCGAGCACCAGCCCGATCAACATGAACATCCATTGCATGGTCGATATCCCTAAGCAGCCCCGGGGCGGGGCGAGTCCGGCGATGGCTTCAGTCTAGGCACAAACCGTGTGGGAGCGAGCCTGCTCGCGAAGGCGGATTGTCAGCCAACATTTCTGTTTAAGTCGACGATCGCTTCGCGAGCAGGCTCGCTCCCACAGGGTACGGCGGTGATTGATGCCTTTTAACCGGCGCTCAGTATATCGATCCGGCCCAACAAACGTTGGGCCTTGCGCAGATTTGTCGGGGAAAGTTACTCCAGCGCTTTCCAGATATCCGTGGCGTACTCGCGAATCGTCCGGTCGGAAGAGAACCAGCCCATCCGCGAGGTGTTGAGCACCGCCGAACGCCACCAGTTCTGCGAGTCGTGCCAGTGCGCATCGACGCGCTTCTGCGCTTCCCAGTAGGAGTCGAAGTCGGCGCAGACCAGGAAGCGGTCATAGTCGATCAACGAGTCGATCAGCCCGGTATAACGCGAGGTATCGTCCGGCGAGAACACACCGCTGCGAATCGCTTGCAGCACATCGTTCAAACGATGGGAGGCAGCGATGTCGGGTACGGCGCTGAACTCGTGGTTCTGCTTGCGCGCCTCAACCTGTTGCGCACTGAGGCCGAAGATGAACATGTGCTCGGCACCGATGCGCTCGCACATTTCCACGTTGGCACCGTCGAGGGTGCCGATGGTCAGCGCGCCGTTGAGGCCGAACTTCATGTTACTGGTGCCCGACGCCTCGAAACCGGCGGTGGAAATCTGCTCGGACAAGTCCGCCGCCGGGATGATGCTTTCGGCCAGGCTGACGTTGTAGTTGGGCAGGAACACCACTTTCAGCAGGCCACGCACGGTCGGGTCGTTGTTCACCACCCGAGCGATGTCGTTGGTCAGTTTGATGATCAGCTTGGCCTGGTGATAACTCGCCGCCGCTTTACCGGCGAAGATCTTGACCCGTGGCACCCAGTCGACTTCCGGCTCGGCACGAATCGCCTGGTACAACGCCACGGTGTGCATCAGGTTGAGCAACTGACGCTTGTATTCGTGGATACGTTTGACCTGCACGTCGAACATCGCTGCCGGGTTGACCGCGATCCCGAGGCGCTCGTGAATCAGATAGGCCAGCGCCTTCTTGCTGTGCAACCGCTGCTCGGCGAAGGCTTTGCGGAAGGCGGTTTTCTCGGCGAACGGTTCAAGTTCGAGCAGGCGCTCTTCGGGATGGTCGAGCACATCCGGGCCGAGAGCGTCGATCAGCATCGAGGTCAGTTCCGGGTTGGCCTGATACAGCCAGCGGCGGAAGGTGATGCCGTTGGTTTTGTTGTTGATCCGCTCCGGGTAGAGCTTGTGCAGTTCGGCGAATACGGTTTTGCGCATCAGCTGCGTATGCAGACCGGACACGCCGTTGACGCTATGCGAACCGAGGAACGCGAGGTTGCCCATGCGCACCCGGCGGCCGTTGTCTTCTTCGATCAGCGACACCGCACGCAACACGTCGAAGTCATGAATGCCCTTGGCCCGCAACGAATCGATGTGCTGTGCGTTGATCAGGTAAATGATCTGCATGTGCCGTGGCAGCATGCGTTCCATCAGCCCGACCGGCCAGGTTTCCAGTGCTTCCGGCAGCAGCGTGTGGTTGGTGTACGACAGCGTGTCGACGGTGACTTGCCATGCTGCGTCCCACGCGACGTCGTAGACGTCGACCAGTTGGCGCATCAGCTCGGCCACTGCAATCGAGGGGTGAGTGTCGTTGAGCTGGATCGCCGCGTGATCACCGAGGGTCAGCACCGAGGTGTGCATGTTGCGGTGACGGCGCAGCAGATCCTGCAACGAAGCGGCGACGAAGAAGTATTCCTGACGCAGGCGCAGTTCTTGCCCGGCTTCGGTGCTGTCGGCCGGATAAAGGACGCGGGAGATACTCTCGGCGCGGGCCACTTCCGCCACGGCGCCCAGGTGGTCACCTGCGTTGAAGCGTTCCAGGTGCAGGTCTTCCATGGCGCGGGCACGCCACAGGCGCAGAGTGTTGACGCTCGCCCCGCGCCAGCCGACCACCGGCGTGTCATAAGCAATTGCGCGCACGGTTTCCGCCGGCGACCAGACCTGACGAGTCTTGCCGGAGGCATCGGTGACGGTTTCGACGCTGCCGCCGAAGCCGATCGGGTAGGCCACTTCCGGCCGTTCGAATTCCCACGGGTTGCCGAAATCCAGCCAGTGCTCGGTCTGTTCCTGTTGCCAGCCATCGACGATCGCCTGACGGAACAAGCCATGCTCATAACGAATGCCATAGCCATGGCCGGCGATGCCGAGGGTGGACATGCTTTCCATGAAACACGCCGCGAGCCGACCGAGGCCGCCGTTACCGAGCGCCGCGTCGGGCTCCAGCAGACGAATGCGCTCCAGATCGACGCCCAGTTCGGTCAACGCTTCACGGGCGACGTCGAGCAGGCCGAGGTTGCTCAGGCTGTCGTAGAGCAAACGGCCGATGAGAAATTCCAGCGAGAGGTAATAAACCCGCTTCTGGCCTTTGCGATAGATCTGTCGGGTGTGGTCCATCCAGTGTTCGACCATGTGATCACGCGCAGCCAGGGCGATGGCTTCGAACCAGTCATGGTCGAAGGCATGATCGGGGTCTTTGCCCACGGCGTAGGTGAGTTTGGTCAGGACGGCGTCGCGGAACGCGGCCACCTCTGCTTCGCGAACTAGTGGTTCTTGAGTCATCAACAGGACCTCGAGCGAGCGGGAATTTTCTGAGCCTAGACGGTCTGACCGGCGGTAACGGCTCTGGTTCGGCAGTATTTGCGCGGACTGTGCACCAGTCCGACATAACCCTGGCGGATGAGCCAATGAATGCAGGGGCCGTGCCGTCCTGTCGGGCAAATTGCAGTCGTTGCGAAAATATCCGGCGAAAGGTTGTTCAAAATTCCACCGCTCCCGGTATGATCGCGCGCCCTGATGCATACACGCCTGGTAACTCCCGATGATGAAGCCCAACCTGATCGCCGCCGCCGAGATTGATCGTCTCGATACGTGGGCCAAATACTCGGCGCCGATGTGCGGCTCGTGCATGTCCAGCTGCTGCACGCTGCCGGTCGAAGTGAAGATCAAGGATCTGGTGCGCATCGGTGTGGTCGACGAGTTCGAACTGGGCGATCCGCCAAAGAACATCGCCAAGCGTCTGCAAAAGGAAGGTCTGGTCGAGCGCTTCAATCAGAAGTCGGGGATCTTCACCCTGCAGCGCATGAGCAACAACGACTGCTATTACCTGGATCGTAAAACCCGCCTGTGCACCATTTATGACAAGCGCCCGGACACCTGCCGCAACCACCCGAAGATCGGGCCGCGGCCGGGGTATTGCGCTTATAAGCCGAAAGAAGTCGAGCGGGTGCAGAATTTCCGGGCCATCGACAAATTTTGATCGGCCTTGAGATTTTCAGCGGCTGACCGGCCGCCATCGCTGGCAAGCCAGCTCCCACAATGATTGTGGTCGAACACATATTTTATATACGACCCAAAACCCTGTGGGAGCTGGCTTGCCAGCGATGGGGCCAGCACAAATATCGCTAAACGCCAGACAAACAAAAACGCCCCCGGTCTCGCGACCGGGGGCGTTTTCTATTCCAGGGCTGGATTACGCCTTGGCTTTCTTGGCAGCGCGGGTACGCTCGCTTTCGTCGAGGATCTTCTTGCGAAGACGGATCGACTTAGGCGTGACTTCGCAGAGCTCGTCTTCCTGGATGTATTCCAGAGCCTGTTCCAGGGTGAAGCGAACAGGTGGAACCAGAGCGATGGTTTCGTCTTTACCCGAAGCACGCATGTTGTCGAGCTTCTTGCCTTTGGTTGGGTTGACACCCAGGTCGTTGTCGCGGCTGTTCTGACCAACGATCTGACCGTTGTAGATCTCCTGGCCGTGTTCTACGAACAGCTTGCCACGAGCCTGCAGGGTTTCCAGCGAGTAGGTCAGAGCCTTGCCGGTTTCAACCGAAACCAGAACGCCGTTCTGACGGCCGGACATGTGGCCCGACTTCACTGGAGCGTAACGGTCGAAGATCGAGGTCAGGATGCCAGCACCGTTGGTCAGGGTCAGGAACTGGTTACGGAAACCGATCAGACCGCGAGCAGGGATGTTGTATTCCAGACGAACACGGCCCTTGCCATCCGGCACCATGTTGCTCAGGTCGCCCTTACGCAGACCCATCTCTTCCATGACCTTGCCCTGGGATTCTTCAGGGATGTCGATGGTGACGTTTTCGAACGGTTCCTGCTTCACGCCGTCGACTTCACGGATGATCACTTCAGGGCGGCCCAGGGCCAGCTCGAAGCCTTCGCGACGCATAGTTTCGATCAGTACCGAGAGGTGCAGCTCACCACGGCCGGAAACCTTGAACTTGTCAGCCGAGTCGCCTTCTTCAACGCGCAGTGCAACGTTGTACAGCAGCTCTTTGTCCAGACGATCCTTGATGTTACGGGAGGTCACGAACTTGCCTTCTTTACCGCAGAATGGCGAGTCGTTTACCTGGAAGGTCATGGACACGGTTGGCTCGTCAACGGTCAGCGGCTTCATCGCCTCGACGGTGTTGATATCGCACAGAGTGTCGGAGATGAACAGCTCGTCGAAGCCGCTGATGCAGACGATGTCGCCGGCTGCTGCTTCGTCAACGTCAATGCGGTGCAGACCGTGGTGACCCATCAGCTTCAGGATACGACCGTTGCGACGCTTGCCGTCGGCGCTGATAGCGACAACCGGGGTGTTCGGCTTGACGCGACCACGAGCGATACGGCCAACACCGATAACACCCAGGAAGCTGTTGTAGTCCAGAGCGGAGATCTGCATCTGGAACGGACCGTCACGGTCAACGGCCGGAGGCGGAACGTGGTCGACTACTGCCTGGTACAGCGGAGTCATGTCTTCCGCCATGGCGGTGTGGTCCAGACCGGCAATACCGTTCAGGGCCGAAGCGTAAACAACCTGGAAGTCCAGTTGTTCTTCGGTAGCACCGAGGTTGTCGAACAGGTCGAAGATCTGGTCCAGAACCCAGTCCGGACGCGCGCCTGGACGGTCAACCTTGTTGATGACCACGATTGGACGCAGGCCGGCTTCGAAAGCCTTCTTGGTCACGAAACGGGTTTGCGGCATAGGGCCGTCTTGAGCGTCAACCAGCAGCAGAACGGAGTCGACCATCGACATTACGCGTTCAACTTCGCCGCCGAAGTCGGCGTGGCCCGGGGTGTCCACGATGTTGATGTGGTAGCCGTTCCAGTTGATGGCGGTGTTCTTCGCCAGAATGGTAATACCGCGCTCTTTTTCCTGGTCGTTGGAGTCCATCACGCGCTCGTCGTTGAGCTCGTTGCGCTCCAGGGTGCCGGATTGACGCAGGAGTTTGTCTACCAGGGTGGTTTTACCGTGGTCAACGTGGGCAATGATGGCGATGTTGCGTAGATTTTCGATCACTTGTGTATCTCGATCAGAGGATTCGGTTTGCTGACAAGTCATGGCAGCGATTAGCAGTAGTGTCCGGCATGGCCGTTACAGCTTGACGGCGGTGTCGGGGGGCCGGTGACGCAGGCCACAGGCAAACAGCCCCGGGCACTTAGCTCGGTCGATAAACGCGCACATTGGCATGCCCCTCACTGAGCAAATGGTGGGCATGCAGGCGACTCATCACGCCTTTGTCGCAATACAGCAGGTACTGGCGAGTAGGGTCCAGTTCCTTGAAACGTGCGTTCACTGCATAGAACGGCATCGTCTGTACCTCTATGCCGGCGAGCTCCAGCGGGTCATCCTCGGCGGCATCCGGGTGGCGGATGTCGATGACGATCTGACCGGCCAGCGCTTCGCTGACTTCTTCAATTTGCAAATCCTGGCCCAACTCGTCGATTACCCGATCGATCGGCACCAGTTTGGCGTTGGCGAGCGCACGCTCGAGTACCGCCATGTCGAATTCTTTCTCTTCGTGCTCAACCCGGCCACGCTTGGCGGCGGTCTTGGGGTTGACCGAAATCACGCCGCAGTATTCCGGCATGTGCCGGGCGAAATCGGCGGTGCCGATCTCGTTGGCGGTGTCGATGATGTCCTGCTTGTGCGCGACGATCAGCGGCCGCAGCACCAGCTTGTCGGTCACGCAGTCGATCACCGACAGGTTCGGCAGCGTCTGGCTCGACACCTGGGAGATCGCTTCACCGGTCACCAGTGCATCGATGTGCAGGCGTTCGGCGATCTCGGACGAGGCGCGCAACATCATACGCTTCAAAACCACGCCCATATGACTGTTATCGACTTTGCCGAGAATTTCGCCCAGCACTTCCTCGAACGGCACACTGACAAATAGCACGCGTTGCGAGCTGCCGTACTTCTTCCAGATGAAGTGCGCGACTTCCATCACGCCCAATTCGTGGGCACGCCCGCCAAGATTGAAGAAGCAGAAGTGCGCCATCAGGCCGCGACGCATGATCTGGTAAGCCGCCACGGTCGAATCGAAGCCGCCGGACATCAATACCAGCGTCTGCTCCAACGCGCCGAGCGGGTAGCCGCCGATGCCGTTGTGCTGGCTGTGAATCACGAACAACCGTTTGTCGCGAACTTCGATACGGACTTCGATTTGCGGTGCTTTAAGGTCGATTCCGGCCGCACCGCACTCGCGACGCAGCTTGCTGCCGACGTATTTTTCCACGTCCATCGAGCTGAAGGCATGCTTGCCTGCGCGCTTGCAGCGCACCGAGAAAATCTTCCCGGCCAGTGCATCGCCGTAGTGCTGTTTGCACTTTTCGGTGATGTCGTCGAAGTCGCCCAGCGGGTACTCGTCGATCTGCAGAAAATGCGCGATACCCGGCATGCAGGTCAGGCGCTCGCCCATCTCTTTCAAGGCTTTGGGGTCGGTAACGCGGGTTTCCAGCTCGAGATTGTCCCACACGCCGTTCACCACCACGGCCGGGTCCAGGTCACGGAGCACGGTGCGGATGTTCTTGGCCAACTGGCGGATGAATTTCGTCCGGACAGGTCGGCTTTTGATGGTGATCTCGGGGAAGACTTTTACGATAAGTTTCATGAAAACAGCGCGCGAACGGCCAGCCGAAAAAGGGGGGCGCGGATTATAGCGGAAATTGCTCAAGGTTTAACCAGTTAATGTGCAGAAGGTTTTGCTTGCACCAAAACAGGTCATTTCTGAATTTAAACGCAACATTAAGGGGCGGGATTTGTCGATTCAGTACCTCGCACGCCTTAATAAGCGTGAATTTGGGGCAAAAAACCCATGCTGGGGCACTGGCATGCAATTTGCTCCCTTGTGAGGCAGGTTGCCTTGGCAGAGTATTCGCGCCGGCATCACCATTATTAAGGGCATCCACTACCCGCCCTAATTCACCCGGAGGACACTATGTCGAAGTCGGTTCAACTCATCAAAGATCATGACGTCAAGTGGATTGATCTGCGCTTCACGGACACCAAAGGCACTCAGCACCACGTGACCATGCCGGCTCGCGATGCGCTGGATGACGACTTCTTCGAAGTCGGCAAGATGTTCGACGGTTCCTCCATCTCCGGCTGGAAAGGCATCGAAGCCTCCGACATGATCCTGATGCCGGTCGACGAAACGGCCGTGCTCGATCCGTTCACCGAAGACCCAACCCTGATTCTGGTGTGCGACATCATCGAGCCTTCGAGCATGCAAGGCTACGATCGCGACCCTCGTGCGATCGCCAAGCGCGCCGAAGAGCACCTGAAAGCCACCGGTATCGGTGACACCGTATTCGCCGGTCCAGAGCCTGAGTTCTTCATCTTTGACTCGGTCAAATTCAAGTCGGACATCTCCGGCTCGATGTTCAAGATCTACTCCGAGCAAGGTTCGTGGATGTCCGACCAGGACATCGAAGGCGGCAACAAGGGTCACCGTCCAGGCGTGAAAGGCGGCTACTTCCCGGTGCCACCGTTCGACCACGACCACGAAATCCGTACCGCCATGTGCAACGCACTGGAAGAAATGGGTCAGTCGGTTGAAGTTCACCACCACGAAGTGGCGACTGCCGGCCAGAACGAAATCGGCGTCAAGTTCAACACCCTGGTGAAGAAGGCCGACGAAGTTCAGACCCTGAAATACGTTGTGCACAACGTTGCCGACGCTTACGGCCGCACCGCGACCTTCATGCCGAAGCCACTGTACGGCGACAACGGTTCGGGCATGCACGTACACATGTCGATCTGGAAAGACGGCAAGAACACCTTCGCAGGTGAAGGCTATGCCGGCCTGTCCGATACCGCTCTGTACTTCATCGGCGGCATCATCAAGCACGGTAAGGCCCTGAACGGCTTCACCAACCCGGCGACCAACTCCTACAAGCGTCTGGTGCCAGGCTTCGAAGCTCCGGTAATGCTGGCCTACTCGGCTCGCAACCGTTCCGCTTCGATCCGTATTCCTTACGTGTCGAGCCCGAAAGCCCGCCGTATCGAAGCACGCTTCCCGGATCCGGCTGCCAACCCGTACCTGGCTTTCGCAGCTCTGCTGATGGCCGGTCTGGACGGTATCCAGAACAAGATCCACCCAGGCGATGCCGCCGACAAGAACCTGTACGACCTGCCGCCTGAAGAGGCGAAAGAGATTCCACAGGTTTGCGGCAGCCTCAAAGAAGCCCTGGAAGAGCTGGACAAGGGCCGCGCGTTCCTGACCAAGGGCGGCGTGTTCTCCGACGACTTCATCGACGCTTACATCGCGCTGAAATCGGAAGAAGAAATCAAGGTTCGCACCTTCGTGCACCCACTGGAATATGAGCTGTACTACAGCTGCTGATCCGGTAGCGCTGCGTAAAGCGGCGTGACACAAGAGGCCTCCTTCGGGAGGCCTTTTTTATTGCCCGGCGCAACGCATTTTCCATGTGGGAGCGAGCCTGCTCGCGAAGGCGGTGGGTCATTGATCGTTCCCACGCTCCGCGTGGGAGTGCAGCCCGTGACGCTCTGCGTCACTGGACGCGGAGCGTCCCAGGAGGCATTCCCACGCAGAGCATGGGAACGATCCGTGTTTTGGCTACCAGTCTTTTCAATTCCAGTTATTAACGGTTTTGGCCAACCGCCCCACCTGTCCTATGCTGCTACCCACAGTTTCCAACCCCGGTCGATTTCATGGGTCGCACGCTTCTCTACATTCTGCTGCTGATCGCCCTGCCCGCCGCCGCGCAGATCTACAAGTACACCGACGCCAACGGCAACACGGCGTACAGCAATCAGCCGCCGGACGGCGTGCAGGCGCAACCGGTCGAGTTGCCACCACTCAATCGGGTCGAGCCGCAAGCGCCGAGCGCGCCGCAATCACCCCGCCCCGAAGCACCGCAACCAGCGCGCAACGCCTATGAAATCCTCGAACTCGCCGGTCTGCCCACTGACGAGGCGCTGCGCGCCAACAACGGCACCTTCACGGTCAACGTCCTGATCAAACCGCGCCTGCAATCGCCGCATCAACTGAGACTGGTGCTGGACGACGAGCCCTATGGCCAGCCGAGCAACGTGCCGGTTCTGCAACTGGTCAACATCGATCGCGGCGAGCATCGCCTGGCCGTGCAAGTGATCGACGGCCAAAGCGTCGTTCAGCAGAGCCCGCCAGCCGTCTTCACCGTGCAACGGGTGCATACGCCATGATCCGCGCGGGGCTGGCACTCATTCTGGCGCTGATGTCGACGTACACCTTGGCGGAGGTCTTTACCTATGTCGACGCGCAGGGCAACCGCGTCTATACCGACCAGCCACGCGCCAACGCCAAGCGAGTGCCGATCGCGACGAGCAATCGCATGGCTGTCCCTGCCAACACCGCAGCACCGATCACCACAGCGAAAAAATCCGCCGAACCAGCGCCCTTTCACTACGACATGCTGCGCATTCTGATCCCGGAGCCTGATGCCACTCTGCGCAGCAGCGCCGGCGAGCTGATCGTCAGCGTCACCAGCGAGCCCGGCCTGCAAAGCGGCCATCGTTATCGCCTGCTGCTGGATGGCAAGGCCACTGGCGAGCCCGGCGTCAGCCCGGTATTTGCGCTGAGCAATATCGATCGCGGCAGCCACAGCCTTTCGATCGAAATCCTCGACGCCGCCGGGCGTACCGTGGAACGCACCGCCAATCAGCCGTTCCACATGCTGCGGATTTCCCTGGCGCAGAAACGCCAGGTCAAACCCTGCGTTGCCGACGACTATGGCGTGCGCCCGGAATGTCCGCTCAAGGACAAACCTGAAGAGCCGAAAAATCCATTCCTGCGCTTCTTTTAACCTCCGCCAGCCGCGCGCACTCTATTGGTGCACTAAACTGCATCTCGCCCACAACTCAACCCATTTTGGTTCGAAACTTCCCGTTTGAGCTGGCTTCGTGCCATACAAACGCGCGTCAAACGCCTGTTTCAGGGGTTAAACGCTTCTTTTCGGAGCCTTGGTTTGGTTTTTGCATTTTCCCGACATCAGCGCTTTGTTCTCGCGCACGCCTTGCTCCAAAAGGGGTCCAGATGACCATAAGCGACGCTATTCACCGTTTGCTGCTCGACAACCTGACCACGGCGACCATCCTGCTCGACGCCGAATTGCGCTTGGAGTACATGAACCCGGCGGCGGAGATGCTGTTGGCCGTCAGCGGTCAGCGCAGCCACGGCCAGTTCATCAGCGAGCTGTTCACCGAATCCCCCGAGGCGCTCAATTCCCTGCGTCAGGCCGTGGAGCAGGCGCACCCTTTCACCAAGCGTGAAGCGATGCTCACCGCCCTCACCGGCCAGACGCTGACCGTGGATTACGCGGTCACGCCAATCCTCAGCAACGGCGAGACTTTGCTTTTGCTTGAAGTGCACCCGCGTGATCGCCTGTTGCGCATCACCAAGGAAGAGGCGCAGCTGTCCAAGCAGGAAACCAGCAAGATGCTGGTGCGCGGTTTAGCCCACGAGATCAAGAACCCCCTCGGCGGCATCCGTGGCGCAGCGCAATTGCTCGCCCGCGAACTCCCGGAGGAAAGCCTGCGCGATTACACCAATGTGATCATCGAAGAGGCCGACCGCCTGCGCAATCTGGTCGATCGCATGCTCGGCTCGAACAAACTGCCGTCGCTGGCCATGTGCAACGTCCACGAAGTGCTCGAACGCGTCTGCCATCTGGTCGAAGCCGAAAGCCAGGGCTGCATCACCCTGGTGCGTGATTACGACCCGAGCATTCCCGACGTTCTGATCGACCGCGAGCAAATGATTCAGGCGGTGTTGAACATCGTGCGCAATGCGATGCAGGCCATCAGCAGCCAGAACGAGCTGCGCCTGGGCCGCATCAGCCTGCGCACCCGCGCCATGCGCCAGTTCACCATCGGCCACATCCGCCATCGTCTGGTGACCAAGATCGAGATCATCGACAACGGTCCCGGCATTCCGGCGGAACTGCAGGAAACCATTTTCTTTCCCATGGTCAGCGGCCGCCCGGATGGTACCGGGCTGGGCCTGGCCATTACCCAGAACATCATCAGTCAGCACCAGGGCCTGATCGAGTGTGAGAGCCATCCAGGCCACACCACCTTCTCGATCTTCCTGCCACTGGAACAAGGAGCCACATCGACATGAGCCGTAGTGAAACCGTGTGGATCGTCGATGACGACCGTTCTATCCGTTGGGTCCTGGAAAAAGCCTTGCAGCAGGAAGGCATGACCACCCAGAGCTTCGACAGCGCCGATGGCGTGATGAGTCGTCTGGCCCGGCAGCAGCCGGACGTGATCATTTCCGATATCCGCATGCCGGGCGCCAGTGGCCTGGATCTGCTGGCGCGGATTCGCGAACAGCACCCACGGCTGCCGGTCATCATCATGACCGCTCACTCCGATCTGGACAGCGCTGTCGCCTCCTATCAGGGCGGCGCTTTCGAGTACCTGCCCAAGCCGTTCGACGTCGATGAAGCGGTATCGCTGGTCAAACGCGCCAACCAGCATGCGCAGGAACAGCAAGGCCTGGAGGTTGTGCCGGCGCTGACCCGCACCCCGGAAATCATCGGCGAAGCGCCGGCGATGCAGGAAGTGTTTCGCGCCATCGGGCGCCTGAGCCACTCCAACATCACCGTGCTGATCAACGGCGAATCCGGTACCGGTAAAGAACTGGTGGCCCACGCCCTGCACCGCCACAGCCCACGCGCGGCCTCGCCGTTCATTGCGCTGAACATGGCGGCGATCCCCAAGGATCTGATGGAATCCGAGCTGTTCGGCCACGAGAAAGGCGCGTTCACCGGCGCGGCGAATTTGCGTCGCGGTCGTTTTGAACAGGCGGACGGCGGCACGCTGTTTCTCGATGAAATCGGCGACATGCCGGCGGACACCCAGACGCGTCTGTTGCGCGTGCTGGCCGATGGCGAGTTCTACCGCGTCGGCGGCCATGTACCGGTCAAGGTGGATGTACGCATCATCGCCGCGACCCACCAGAATCTCGAAACACTTGTCCACGCCGGCAAATTCCGTGAGGACTTGTTCCACCGCCTGAACGTGATCCGCATCCACATCCCGCGCCTGTCGGATCGTCGTGAAGACATTCCAACCCTGGCCCGGCACTTCCTCAGCCGCGCCGCGCAGGAACTGGCGGTCGAGCCGAAGCTGCTGAAAAGCGAGACCGAGGAATACCTGAAAAACCTGCCGTGGCCAGGTAACGTGCGCCAGCTGGAGAACACCTGTCGCTGGATCACCGTCATGGCCTCCGGCCGTGAAGTGCACATCAGCGATTTGCCGCCGGAACTGCTCAACCTGCCGCAGGATTCGGCGCCAGTGACCAACTGGGAACAGGCCCTGCGCCAGTGGGCGGATCAGGCCTTGGCCCGCGGCCAGTCGAGCCTGCTCGACAGCGCAGTGCCGGCGTTCGAGCGGATCATGATCGAGACTGCTTTGAAGCACACCGCAGGACGTCGGCGTGATGCGGCGGTGCTGCTGGGTTGGGGGCGCAATACCCTGACGCGCAAGATCAAGGAACTGGGGATGAAGGTTGATGGTGGGGATGATGACGAGGGGGAAGAGGGTTAACGCTTAAGGGTTGCCGTGCACTCAGGATCGATCCCCCTCACCCCAGCCCTCTCCCGGGGGAAGGGAGCAATCTCGGGTGGTTTCGAGGCCTGGGTTCGGCTCGGTATCTCAGGTCGGCGTAACTTGACCGGGCAACTCGGTCAGTCCCCTCTCCCTTGGGAGAGGGTCAGGGTGAGGGCCACCGTGCACCGCATCAATGCACGATGACCCGTGATCGCGCAGAGCCCGATTCTCATCGCCCAGTTCCGAAGTGCCGAAAAACCCAGACTTGAAATAAGCGAAAGCCCCGTATTCCGGGGCTTTCGCGTTTTCGAAGCATTTTTTGTTACAGCAAATCAAAACCTGGCACGCCGCCTGCAATATCTATCTCAGGTGATTCGATTCACCACCCGTTTCGGGGACCTTGGTACAGGCAGGCCGGGGATTCCCCTCTTTACACCGGGCTCACAGCGCAAAGCAGCGAGCCCACCGTTTTGGGATCCTTGGTACAGGCAGGCCGGGGGTTCCCTCTTTACACCGGGCTGACGCTGCAAGCGAAGCCCATGCTTTTGGGAACCCTGATACAGGCAGGTCAGGGATTCCCGCTTTTACACCGCAATGCGTCCCGCCCTTATTCGAACCTGGGGCGCTCGGGCACATGATGTGGGGGCTGGTTTTGCCATGTCGGGTCAAACCTCCTTACTTCCTCCTCCAGCCTGTCCAGCATTTTCCCCGAGCTGGGTTCAGTAGACGCAATGTTCAGCAAACTTTCTTGCTCACCTACGCTGGCCTTTTGGAAGCTTTCAATAAACGACCAGAACCGGCGCTGCAAAAGCAGACGCTCAACCTGAAATTCCGGCGTACGCACCAGATTTCTGAGTTGTTTGATCATTGCGGGGTTCACTTGAAGGACAAATGAATCCCACAGGGCAGACTTTTCAGCGCGTTGCGTTTGGGGGACATGGTGCAGCCATGGACTGTCCGCCGAATCAGCCTCGATTCTCCCCAGCCACAGATCGGTACCCGTCTGCCGACGTGCAGCTATCAATCGTCGAAGAGAAGCGGGGTCGGCAATCGGACTGCCAGTCAGGTCAAACCCTTTTCTCAGCTCAATGGTTTCGGGAATGGCTCTGATCGCGGTATAGGCCAGATTCAAACGTGTCCTGGGAATATCGGATGTCACGCCGTCCGGGAATTCTCTTATACGAGTTCGGTGGAGATCGACTTCCCGCAACGCCGTCATTCCCCGCAGTGAGGGCGCCACAGCCAGCCGACTTTCCGACAAATTCAATATCTCCAGCCGCGACGGACCGTTCTGCAAACCAAGCCCGGGCGGCGGCGAGGTTATGAACGTATTGGCCAGATTCAACTCTCGCAATCCGGACATGCGAGTCACATCAGGTGCTTCTGTCAAATCGGGATTATGGTACAGGTCAAGCACCTCCAACCGTGACGCCACGGGCCATTGATCCAGCCCGACAGGGGGACGACTCAAACCACAGGAACGTGCGCGCAAGACCCGCAACTCGCTCATGCCACGCACTGAAAAAAGCGGCCAGATACTGCAGTGCGTCAGGCTCAACTCCCGCAAACGGGTCAATCGCGTGAAATGCTCAAGGCCGTCCGACGGGAGCCATAGTCTGGCTTCCTGCATCGTCAGGACTTTCAACGTCGGGAGTTTATCGATTTCGGCCAACAGTTCATGACACTTGCCATTGAATCTGCGGATTTCGAGGGTTTCAATGTGGGAAAGCATCGAGAACAATTTTCCCAGACTTTTCGAAGGACTTCCTTCCAGGCCTAGAGATACGACGGATCTGAGCGGAACGGAACAACCCGGTAGCGCCAGATTGCGCCGACTTCCCAGGTCGAGCTCCAGCTTGAAACCGACCAGCCGCCCGTCGCGGTAGACTTTTTCCGAATGCTCTCCCTGCCATTTGAACAACCGACGCACGTTGGCCCCTATTGCCAGCCGGCGCCTGCGTTCGGCAATGTCCTGGCCTTTGTAACCCGTCTCCCAGGCAGTGATCTCACGGTTCAATCGAGGAAACTCCAGCTCAAGCCGCTTGAGTTCGACTTCTGCCACACCCGCTTCCCCATACCTTGCGATGAAATCATCGGCATGTTGATCCGTCGCATCAGCAAAATAGCGTCTGACCAGTGCCCGTGTGGTCGCAACCAGAACCGGCGGCTGTCCCCCAGAGGGGCCTGCGCCGGTGAGCCAGGGGCGGTGAAAGTTGAACGGGTTGGCAGGTGCTTGAGCAGCGCCATCCATCCCGCCGCGCAAACCTGTGAGGATGCAAACCCAGGTGTTCTGCTCGCTGCGGGTGATCGCCAGGGTTTCACCGCCCAGGCTGGCGCGGTAAATGTTCGCGCTGTCGGCAGCGACGGGATCATTGGGTTTGACCAGGCGCCAAACCCTGTATTCCGGGCGGGAGGCATCCAGATCCTGCATCACCTGATACGCCTGCTCATGGATGACCACATAGAGTTTGCCATCGTGACGTATCACGCCGTCGCTGCCCGATTGTGCGCCACTGACATCCAGCCCGGCATGAAAGCCATCCAGGCTTTGGGCGGTCAGGGGGTTGGTGCGGGTGCTGAAGTCGCTGTGCGGATGCCAGATGCCGCTTTCGCTATCGCGCAACATCCATGGGCCGCAAGGGTACAACTCGCCGGGATGTCGAGCGCGATACCATCCCGTATCCGGATCAACTGCGACGAGAACGAGGCCACTGCCAGGGACGTCAACATAACGGCGATTTTTGTACAACCTGAAGCCTTCGCCATCAGCGTCAGGCAATTCGGTGGTTGATGTTATCCGGTAAGTCTCCAGCGACCGGTGTATCACAGGAGAGATGGCAGCAACCTCCGGTGCCGGGCGAACCTCGACCACCGGCGCCGATAGGATCGTATTCGGGCCTGCGTCGTCGCCAGGTTTGGTGCTAAGCGACATCAGATCATCGAGACCAGCCCAGGGGACCGTGCCATCGCGGACGGGCATATCCGCCGCTGTGAAATCCTTGTCCGAGCTTCGCTTCGGGAACGTGTGGACATCCGTATCAACGTGGGTGCTGCCCCCGCGAGGTGGTTTTACTGACATGTTTTTTCATCCTTGAAAAGTCGCCCCGCCATTCATGCTCAGGCGGGGGGGTCGGCATCCTGCCGGTTAGCTGGGAAGACCAACGATAGCCTGCGTTAACGTTGACGCGCAGCGGAAAAACAGACGGCTCCGGTGGGAAATGACGCTAGCAAATGTGGGAATGGCAGGGCAGGCCGAACGTCATCAGCCTGCGCTTTTGTGCAGGGGTGATGATGCCGGCATCGTGCCGCCTGCGGTTTGCACCCCCCTATGCAAGCCGCGGCCGCTTGGGCAAATGATGCGGGGGCTGGTGCTGCCAGGTTGAGTCGAACTTCGTCATTTCCTCTTCGAGCCTTTCCAGCATTTTTCCGGGACTGGACTCCGTTATCGCGATGTCCCGCAAAGCGTCTTGCTCACCAAGACTCGCCTTTTGGAAATGTTCCAGAAACGCCCAGACCCGACGCTGCAGAAGCGGCCGCTCAACCTGAAACTCAGGCGTGCGGACCAGCTCTCTGATTTTGCCCATCATGGCAACATTCGTCTGATCGATTAACGAGTCCCAGAGGGAAATCCGGGCGGCGCGTTGCGCCTGTGGAACATTGTGCATCCAGTGGTCTATGACCAGATGGCTCGAAGCTCGTCCCAACCAGATGTCCGTACCTGTTTGCCGACGTGCAGCAATCAACCGCCGAAAGTAGACAGGATCGGAAATCAACGTGCCGGTAAGGTTGAAACCTTCCCTGAGTTCAACAGCTTCGGGGATTGATTCGATCCGGGTATAACTCAGATCCAGACGTGCTCGGGGAACCTCGGAGTTCACGCCGTCCGGGAAAGTTTTTATCGCGGTATGGCTCAGGTCAACCTCCAGCAATGCCGACATTGCGCTGAGCGACGGCGCCACAGCGAGTGGGGTGCTGGATAAATTCAAGACCTGGAGTCGCGAAGGACCGCTCTGCATGCCAAGCCCGGGTGGCGGCGCGGATATGCGGGTATGGGACAGATCCAATACTCGCAATTCGGACATCTGGGTCACATCAGGCGGATGTCGCAGTTCGGGATTGTGGTACAGATCAAGCACCTGCAACCGTGACGCCACGGCCACCTCATCCAATCCGAAAGGCAGACGGAGCAAGCCACAGGAACGTGCGCGCAATACCCGTAACCCGGTCATCCCTCGCACTGAAAGATCGGGCCAGATACCACAGTTGATCAGGCTCAACTCTTCCAGCCCGGTCAATGTGGCGAAGTGGTCGAGGCCTGTCGACGACAGCAACAGACTGCTTTCACGAATTTCCAGGACTCTCAACTGTGGGAGCTTGTCGAGTTGGGCAAGCAAGTTCTGGCCGTCGATTCTGCGTGTTTGCAAGGTGTCCATGCGCGGGAACATCGACAACAGATCTCCCAGATTCCTAGAGGTGCGTCCCTCCAGGCCAAGAGACACAACAGATCCGAGTCGAGTCGAAAAAACCGGAAGGGCGAAATTCCCCCGCGCGCCCAAATCCAGTTTCAACCTGAAGCCGATCAGCCGGCCATCCCGGTAGACTTTTTCCGAACTGTCGCCCTGCCACTTGAACAATCGACGCACGCTGGCACCTATTGCCAGTCGCCGAATGCGCTCGGCACTGCTGTCACCCCTGTAGGCAGTCTCCCACGCAGTGACCTCACGGTTGAGTTGAGGAAACTCAAGCTGTAGCCGTTTGAGCTCCACCTCAGCCGCACCTGCCTCAGCAAATCGGGCAATGAAATCATCGGCATGCTGATCGGTGGAGTCGGCGAAATAGCGTTTTACCTGCGCCCGCGTGGTCGCGTCTGCGACCGCAGCTTGCCCCCGTGAAGGGCCGGAGTCAGTGAGCCAGGGGCGATGAAAGTTGAACGGATTGGCACCTGCAGCCTCATTGCGCTGCATGCCCCCGCGTAAACCAGGAAGGATGGAAACCCAGGTATTGCGCTCGTTCCGGGTAATGGCCAGCGTCTCACCGCCGAGGCTGGCGCGATAAATGTTTGCGCTGTCGGTGGCGCCGGGATGACTGGGATCAACCAGACGCCAGACCTTGTATTCCGGGCGAGACGCAGCAAGATCCTGCAAAACCTGATACGCCTGTTGATCAATGACCACGTAGAGCTTGCCAGCGTGACGTACCACGCCGTCGCTGCCGGGGGCGACGCCGCTGAGATCCAGCCCGCTGCGAAATCCCTGCAAACCCGCAGCGGTCAGAGGATCGGTGCGTGCGTTGAAGTCGTTGTGCGGATGCCAGAGGCCGCTGCGGCTATCCCGCAACATCCATGGACCGGTGGGCAGCAACTCGCTGGGGAGTCGAGCGCGATAAAATCCGCTGTCCGGATCCACCCCTACCAGAACGATGCCGCCGCCAGACACATCCACATACTGACGTTTTTTGTACAGCCTGAAGCCGTCACCGTCAGCTGCCGGCAGTCCGGCCGGTGATCGCATTGCATAACTGTCCAGCGACCTGGCGATGACGGGAGGACTTGGATTGGTGTGGGGCGCAGGGCGAACCTCGACCATCGGCGTCGGCAAGGTCCTGTCCGCGCCGACAACATCGCCCGGCAAGCTGCCCCGCAGCTTCGGATCATCGCCACGAACCCAGGGGGCGGTGCCATTGAGATCGGGAGTGCGCACCAGTGCGAAATCCTTGTCCAGACGTCGGGTCATGGCCGGGTGAACATCCGTGTCCACGCGGGTGCTGCCACTGCGGGGTGGTTTTACTGGCATGTTTTCATCCTTGAAAGTCGTCCCTGGCATTTATCCCAGAGACGATGGGGGGGTGGCATTGCTGTTACAGACGGGTCGAGGTTTGCCGCTTTTGCATCGGCACTGCGTACTCCTGCGAGTTACTCGAACCTGGGACGCTTGGGCAAAGGGTGCAGCGGCTGACTCTGTCGTCCTCCGTCATAGCTGCGGATTTCATTCTCCAGCCCGTCCAGCATTCTCCCGGGACTCGTTTCCGTATAAAGAATGACGTCGAGCCTGGCCCGCTCGTTAACTTCGGCGCTGTCATACATTTCCAGAAACCACCACACGCGCCGCTGCAGAAGCGGGCGCTCCACGTGAAACTCGGGCGTTCGACTCAGTCGACGAAGAATGCCGGTCACTGCCAGTGGCATTGCGGCGTTATGCCTGTCCCACAGCGCTTGTTTTTCCGCTATCTGTTCCTGTGGCACATTGCGTAGCCAGAGATCGGCAGTTACATCGCTGCTTTCCTGCCCAAGCCAGATATCGGTGCCTGTCTCTACACGTGCTCGTATCAACCGCCGTAAAGAGGCCGGGTCCATTATCGGATTGCCGATGAGATTGAAGCCCGCTCTGAGCTCCACGGATTCGGGGATCGACCTGATGTGATTGTCCGCAAGATTCAGTTCACTTGCGGGAATCCTGTCGGTAATGCCCTCGGGAAATCTTTGCAATCGTGTATTGGAAAGATCCAGCTCCTGCAGTGCGGTCATGTGTTCGAGTGAGGGGCTGATCGAAAGCGGATTGCCCCCCAGTCTCAACACTTCCAGCTTCGACGCCACGTCGATGGCCTCAAGTCCGGAAGGCAGCAGGTGTATTCCGGTGCGGCTCAGATCCAGCACCCGCAGTTCAGTCATCCCTCTGATATCAGCTGCCACTTGCAAAAAGGTGACTTGCTCCTGACGCCGCATCTGCATGTCCAGGCTGTTCACCGGGGCCTCGAATGTGTTGCAAAGCCATAGCTCGTTTAGCCTGGCAAGGCCTCGTACGGAAAAGTCAGACGTTAGTTCACAGTCCTGCAGGTGCAGCCTTTGCAAACGCGGGAATCTTTTCAATTGCTCGGCAAATCGCGAATCCAGCCTGAATTTCGAATAAGCCCGTTCGATCACGTTCCAGCCTTGAAACCGCCCTTCCACTTCGATTGCCTGACTGGTAATGGTCAGACTTTCAAGATTGGGAAACTGTGCGCAAAACACGTCCGGGTCCAGCCGGCCACGGCCTCTTAAAGTCAGAGAAATCACTGAGCTGAATTTCAAGGAAAGCGGTTTTTGAACTGGCCATATCGTCAGATCGATTTCCAGCTTGAAGCCCACATGCCGCCCGTCACGGTAGACGCGCTGTTCGGGCTGACCTTGCCATCGGTACAACTGGCGAAACGTCGCCCATATATTCCGCGCCTCATGTAACTCCTTGTCCGATGAAATGCGACCTCGACTGATCGGCAGGTCAAAACGCGTTGAGTCCAATTGCGCCAGCCCAAGCTGGATATGCTTGAGCTCAAGCTCTGCCCCGTCCTTGTCATCGAACCGGGCGATGAAGGCGTCCGCGTCCTCGTCGGTCGTGTCGGGCAGGTACTTGCGGATCTGCTCCCGGGTGGTGGGCTCCGCGACTTCACGCGCATACCAAAGTCCGCTGTCCACATCGCGCAGCATCACCGGGCCGGATGGGAGCAACTCGCTTGGCCGCCGGGCTCGATACAGACCCGTCGCAGGATCCACTGCGACAGGCACCAGGTCGCCGTTGACCAGGTCTGCGTAGGTTCGCCGACTGATCACCCGCAAACCCTCACTGTTGACCTGTGGAAGTATCGCTCGGGCGTTGGTGACGTAATTGTCCAGCGAAGGCTGGGTGGCGGGAGGGCGAATACCTTCTGCGAGTGCGCGCACCACAACGGCCGCGGCAGGGGGTATGGCACCCAGGGTCGCATCACTGGATGATTCGACGCGCGGCAGCAAATGGTGCTGAGCAAAATTCACATCGACGCCTGTGCGACCCGGGTGGCCGTGGAGCGAAATGTCGGCGTCCGCAGCCCGATGCAGGCTGCCCGGAACGTCCACGTGGGTACCGCCACCGCGAGGGGGTTTTACTGGCATGTTTTCATCCTTGAAAAAGACGCCCCATGCTGTCGAGCAAGGGGACAACGGGTTTCGGCATCCTGCCGTTTGAAGGGGCAAACGATAGCGTGGACGAGCATCGAACGGAGATGGGAAAGGGAGACGGCCGCAGTGGGAAACGACCTCAAACAGTGTCGGAGCGCGCCCAGTGATGAGGACTTGCCCCTAGGGCTCGCTCAAGCGGATCTCCAGCCGCCAACGATCATCGACCTCGCTGCCAACCCAGTCGCCCTGCAACGGGCGCGCCGCCAGCACCGTCAGCAACAATCCGCCATCACTCTTGCGCGTGCGCCAGTTGACGTCCTTGCCGTTGAGCCTGAGCTGGCCTTTCTGCGGTCGACCTTCGGCCTGAAACAGCAGCGCGACGGTGCCGTCGATGATCTCGCCGTGCAGCTTAGGCTCATTGTTGAACCACACCACCAGGCCGCCATCGGTAACCTCGACCTGCTCCAGCACGCTCGGATCCGGCGTGGTCAGACGGCCAATCATCAAGCCGATCATCAAGCCGACAATCGCCAGCGAGCCGATGACTCGCGGGAATAGTTTCGAACGGTTGTCCACAGGCGGCGTAGAATGCCGCTCATCTTTACCTTCGGAGCCGTGCATGTTTCACGTCATCCTTTTTCAACCAGAAATTCCGCCGAACACCGGCAACGTTATCAGGCTGTGCGCCAACAGCGGCTGCCACCTGCATTTGATCGAACCACTGGGTTTCGAGATGGACGACAAGCGCCTGCGCCGTGCCGGTCTCGACTACCACGAATATGCCACGTTACAGCGTCACGCTGATCTGGCCAGTTGTCTGGAAAGTCTGGGCAACCCGCGCGTGTTCGCCTTCACCACCAAGGGTTCGCGGCCGTTCCATGATGCCGCGTTCGTGCCCGGCGACGCGTTTCTGTTCGGTCCGGAAAGCCGTGGCCTGCCAGCGGACGTGCTCGACGCCCTGCCCGCCGAACAGCGCCTGCGCCTGCCGATGCGCGAAGGCTGCCGCAGCCTGAACCTGTCCAACACCGTGGCGGTCGCCGTGTACGAAGCGTGGCGGCAGAACGACTTCAAGTAACGCCGCAAGCAAATGTGGGAGCGAGCCTGCTCGCGATTACGGAGTGTCAGTCAACATTGATGTGTCTGACAGACCGCTTTCGCGAGCAGGCTCGCTCCCACATGGGTATTACTGAACCGTCTTACTGAACGGTCGGGGTCTCGCCGCTTTCCTGCATGCGCTGCAGCTCTTGCGCGTACAGGGCGTCGAAGTTCACGGGGGCCAGCATCAGCGCCGGGAACGAACCGCGGGTGACAAGGCTGTCCAGGGTTTCGCGGGCGTACGGGAACAGGATGTTCGGGCAGAACGCACCGAGGGTGTGGCTCATCGAAGCCGCGTCCAGATTCTTGATCAGGAAGATACCGGCCTGTTGCACTTCAGCGATGAAGGCCACTTCTTCGCCGTTTTTCACGGTAACGGAAAGGGTCAGCACCACTTCGTAGAAATCGCCTTCCAGCGCTTTCTGGCGGGTGTTCAGATCCAGACCGACCGCCGGATCCCACTGCTGGCGGAAGATCGCCGGGCTTTTCGGGGCTTCGAAGGACAGGTCGCGTACGTAGATGCGCTGCAAGGAGAATTGCGGTGCGGTTTCTTCTTCGCTGGCTGCAGTGTTCTGTTGGTCAGTCATCTCAGATCCTTATCGATCTTGGGTCTTTTAGGGAGTGCTGTACGTGGGTGCAGCCGTTCAGCCCTTGAGCAGCGCGTCGAGTTTGCCGGCGCGCTCCAGGGCGTATAAATCATCGCAACCGCCGATGTGCTTTGCGCCGATCCAGATTTGCGGCACGGACGTGCGCCCGGCCTTTTTGGTCATTTCGGCACGCAGCTGCGGCTTGCCATCGACCTTGATCTCTTCGAAGGCCACGCCTTTGCTGGCGAGCAGATGCTTGGCGCGCGAGCAGTAAGGGCAGTAATCGCTGGAATAGACGATGACTTCGCTCATGTCATTTCACCAGCGGCAGGTTGTCGCCTTTCCAGCTGGAAATCCCGCCGGACAGCTTGGCGGCGGTGAAGCCGGACTTCATCAGTTCGCGGGCGTGGGTGCCGGCGGTCTGGCCGAGGGCATCGACCAGAATGATGGTCTTGGCCTTGTGTTTTTCCAGCTCCCCGACGCGGGCGGCCAGTTTGTCTTGCGGGATGTTCACCGCGCCGACGATGTGGCCAGCGGCATAATCCTTGGCCGGACGGATGTCCACCACCACGCCTGCGTCTTTATTGACCAGTGCGGTCAGCTCGCCGGTGCTCAGGCTCTTGCCGCCGCCCTGCATCGTGTGCGCCAGCAACAGAGCCAGAAGTACGACGAAGATACCGACAAGAATGTAGTGGTTAGTGGCAAATTCAATCAGGTGAGCAACCATCGAAGGAGGTTCCAGGGCGTTAAAATGTCGGCCAGTATACACAGCCACTATGGTCGGCCAAACCCCGTCCGGCGGTGACGCGGTCGGAACTTCGCTTTAAACTCCAACTCCGTTTTCCATCGCCCTCTTCTTTATCAGCCACGAGTGGATTCCATGACGACTACGCCCAAACCTTTGGTCCTGATGATTCTCGACGGCTTCGGTCACAGCGACAGCCCCGAATCCAATGCTGTGTTCGCGGCAAAGAAACCCGTGCTGGATCGTCTGTGGGCCACCGTGCCGAACGGCTTGATCTCGGGCAGCGGCATGGACGTCGGTCTGCCGGACGGCCAGATGGGCAACTCCGAAGTCGGCCACATGAACCTCGGCGCAGGGCGCGTGGTGTATCAGGACTTCACCCGTGTGACCAAAGCGATCCGCGACGGCGAATTCTTCGACAATCCGACCATCTGCGCCGCTGTGGATAAAGCCGTGGCCGCCGGCAAAGCCGTGCACTTCATGGGCCTGCTGTCCGATGGCGGCGTGCACAGCCATCAGGATCACCTGATCGCCATGGCCGAGCTGGCCTTCAAGCGCGGCGCCGAAAAAATCTATCTGCACGCCTTCCTCGATGGCCGCGACACGCCGCCGAAAAGCGCTGCCTCGTCGATCGAACTGCTCGACGCGACGTTCCAGGCATTGGGCAAAGGCCGGATCGCCAGCATCATCGGCCGCTATTACGCCATGGACCGTGACAACCGTTGGGATCGCGTCGCCCAGGCCTACAACCTGATCGTCGACGGCAACGGCGAATTCAACGCCGCCACCGCTCAGGAAGGTCTCGAAGCCGCCTACGCCCGTGGCGAAAGCGACGAATTCGTCAAAGCCACTTCCATCGGTGAGCCGGTCAAAGTCGAAGACGGCGATGCCGTGGTGTTCATGAACTTCCGTGCCGACCGCGCCCGCGAGCTGACCCGGGTGTTCGTCGAAGACGATTTCAAGGAATTCGCGCGCGCCCGTCAGCCGAAACTGGCCGGTTTCGTCATGCTTACCCAGTACGCCGCAAGTATTCCGGCACCGTCGGCCTTCGCCGCCGGCAGCCTGGAAAACGTTCTTGGTGATTACCTGGCAAAAAACGGCAAGACCCAGCTGCGCATCGCTGAAACCGAAAAATACGCCCACGTGACCTTCTTCTTTTCCGGCGGTCGTGAAGAACCGTTCCCGGGCGAAGAGCGCATCCTGATCCCGTCGCCGAAAGTCGCCACCTACGACTTGCAGCCGGAAATGAGCGCGCCGGAAGTCACCGACCGTATCGTCGACGCCATCGAAAACCAGCGCTACGACGTGATCGTGGTCAACTACGCCAACGGCGACATGGTCGGCCACAGCGGTGTGTTCGATGCAGCGGTCAAAGCGGTCGAGTGCCTCGACACCTGCGTCGGTCGCATCGTTGAAGCGCTGGAAAAAGTCGGCGGCGAAGCGCTGATCACCGCCGACCACGGCAACGTCGAGCAAATGGCTGATGAATCCACCGGCCAGGCGCATACCGCGCACACCACCGAGCCGGTGCCGTTCATCTACGTCGGCAAACGCGACCTGAAAGTGCGCGAAGGCGGCGTGCTGGCGGACGTAGCGCCGACCATGCTGATGCTGCTGGGTCTGGAAAAACCGGCGGAGATGACCGGGACTTCGATCCTGGTCTGAGCCGAATCCGGAAAACACCGCAAAAACCCTGTGGGAGCTGGCTTGCCAGCGATAGCAAGCTGACAGCCAGCATTTATGTTGAATGTGCAGCCGCCATCGCTGGCAAGCCAGCTCCCACAGTGGTTTGTGCTGGTTTCGAAGATTATTTTCAGCTGTATCTCCAGCCAGTTATCACACAGCCCCAATTGGGCGTTTTTTTTGCAGCCTCGGGCGGGCATACTAGGCCGTCCCTTACCCTGGTGCCGCCCGCCCCTATGCTTCGCGTCCTGATCGCCCTTGCTCTGACCTGTCTGCTCCAGCCGGCCTTCGCCGACGAGCGCGCGCAAACCCAACAGCAGTTGGACGCCACGCGTCAGGATATCGCCGAGCTGAAAAAGCTTCTGGGCAAGCTGCAGGAAGAAAAGTCCGGCGTGCAGAAAGAGCTCAAGGGCACTGAAACCGAGATGGGCAAGCTGCAACAGCAGGTCGACGCGCTGCAGAAAGAACTGCAGAAAAGCGAATCCGAGCTGCAGCGGCTCGATGCAGAGAAAAAAAAACTCCAGAGCGCGCGCACTGAACAGCAGCGACTGATCGCCATTCAGGCCCGAGCGGCGTACCAGAACGGCCGCCAGGAATACCTCAAGCTGCTGCTCAACCAGCAGAATCCCGAGAAATTCGCCCGCACCCTCACCTATTACGACTACCTGAGCCAGGCACGCCTGGAGCAGTTGAAGAACTTCAACGAAACCCTGCGCCAACTGGCCAATGTCGAAAAAGACATCGGTCTGCAGCAAGCGCAGTTGCTGGTGCAGAAAAGCGACCTCGACACGCAGCGCGAAGCACTCGAGAAAGTCCGCAAGGAGCGCCAGCAGGTTCTCGCCAGACTCAATGACGACGTCAAGGCCCGCGACCAGAAACTCGCCGCCCGCGAGCAGGATCAGGCAGACCTGTCTAAAGTCCTTAAAACCATTGAAGAAACCCTGGCCCGACAGGCTCGTGAGGCAGAAGAGGCGCGGCAGAAAGCGCTGATCGCCCAGCAGGAAGCGGAAAAAAAGCGTTTGCGTGAGGCGCAGGCTGAAAACAGCGACGCCCCACGAAAACCCGCCAGATCAAGCCCCGGCGCGCTGGTATCGAGCAGCGGCGAAACGTTTGGCGGGCCATTTGCTGCAACCCGGGGAAAACTTCCGTGGCCGGTTGATGGTCGATTACTCGCACGCTTCGGTGAAAGCCGTGGCGACGACGCCCGCACCAAGTGGGATGGCGTGATGATCAGCGCCTCCGCCGGCAGCCAGGTGCACGCCGTACACGGCGGGCGCGTGGTGTTCGCCGATTGGCTGCGCGGTGCCGGTTTGCTGGTGATTCTTGATCACGGCAACGGTTTTCTGAGTCTTTACGGCCACAACCAGACGCTGCTCAAGTCGGCGGGTGATGTGGTCAAGGCGGGCGAGTCGATTTCCACTGTCGGTAACAGTGGCGGTCAGGACACGCCAGCGCTGTATTTCGCAATTCGTCAGCAGGGTCACCCGAGTGATCCGGCGCAATGGTGCCGTGCGCAAGGATAAGCGCACCACCTAATTCAGGAGTTCGTTCGACATGCTGCATTTGTCCCGCCTTACCTCGCTGGCCCTGACGATCGCCCTGGTGATCGGCGCGCCTCTGGCGTTCGCCGCGCAACCGGCCCCGACCGTCGCTCCGGCAGGCACTGCCGCGACCGCCAAGGCGCCGTTGCCACTGGAAGAGCTGCGCACCTTCGCCGAGGTCATGGACCGGATCAAAGCCGCGTACGTCGAGCCTGTGGACGACAAGACCCTGCTGGAAAACGCGATCAAGGGCATGCTCAGCAACCTCGATCCGCATTCGGCCTACCTTGGCCCGGAAGATTTCACCGAGCTGCAGGAAAGCACCAGCGGTGAATTCGGCGGTCTGGGCATCGAAGTCGGCGCCGAAGACGGCTTCATCAAGGTCGTCTCGCCGATTGATGACACGCCAGCGTCGAAGGCGGGCATCCAGGCTGGCGACTTCATCGTCAAGATCAACGGCCAGCCAACCCGTGGCCAGACCATGACCGAAGCCGTCGACAAGATGCGCGGCAAGATCGGTCAGAAAATCACCCTGACCCTGGTTCGCGATGGCGGCACGCCGTTCGACGTGACCCTGGCCCGTGCAGTGATTCAGGTCAAGAGCGTCAAGGCGCAGCTGCTGGAATCGGGCTACGGCTATATCCGCATCACCCAGTTCCAGGTCAAGACCGGCGAAGAAGTCTCCAAGGCTCTGGCCAAACTGCGCAAGGACAACGGCAAGAAGCTCAACGGCATCATCCTCGACCTGCGCAACAACCCGGGCGGCGTGCTGCAATCGGCGGTTGAAGTGGTCGACCATTTCATCACCAAGGGCCTGATCGTCTACACCAAGGGCCGCATTGCCAACTCCGAGTTGCGCTTCTCCGCCACCGGCAAGGACGAGAGCGAAGCGGTACCGATGGTCGTGCTGATCAACGGTGGCAGTGCCTCGGCTTCGGAGATCGTCGCCGGCGCCCTGCAGGACCAGAAACGTGCCGTGGTCATGGGCACCACCAGTTTCGGCAAGGGCTCGGTGCAGACCGTGCTGCCGCTGAACAACGACCGCGCGCTGAAGATCACCACCGCGCTGTATTTCACGCCGAACGGCCGCTCGATCCAGGCTCAGGGCATCGTGCCGGACATCGAAGTGCGCCGCGCGAAGATCACCAACGAAGCCGACAGCGAGTACTTCAAGGAAGCTGATCTGCAAGGTCACCTGGGCAACGGCAACGGCGGCGCCGACAAACCGAGCGGTTCCGGCGGCAAGGCGAAAGCGATGCCGCAGGATGACGATTACCAGTTGGCCCAGGCCCTGAGCCTGCTCAAAGGCCTGAGCATCACGTCCGGCCGCTGAGGATGTTGCTGCGTTCCCTCTGCGTTCTGTTGTGCTGTCTGGCGGGTCTTGCCCAAGCAGAGCCCGCCAGTTCCTCGCCGCACAAGGCCTACCTGACACTGATCATCGATGACCTGGGGCAGAACCTGCCCCGGGATCGTCGCGTGCTCGCCCTGCCCGGCCCGGTCACGGCGGCGATCATGCCCGATACCCCCCACGCCACGGAATTTGCCCGCGAAGCTCATCGCGCCGGCAAGATCGTCATCCTGCACATGCCCATGGACCCGGCCACCGGGCCTTACGCCTGGCACCCGGAACTGCCCCTCGAAGAACTGCAGAAACGCCTGAATGCTGCGTTCGAAAAAGTCCCGTTCACTGCCGGCATCAACAATCACATGGGCAGCCGCATGACCGCGCAGCCTG
The DNA here is from genome assembly GCF_030687105.1 of Pseudomonas sp. FP1762. NCBI lineage: Bacteria > Pseudomonadati > Pseudomonadota > Gammaproteobacteria > Pseudomonadales > Pseudomonadaceae > Pseudomonas > Pseudomonas sp. FP1762. Next base: position 349,349 of record NZ_CP117458.1, on the reverse strand, counting down.
CGGCGATGGCGTGGTTGATGGGCGAATTGCAGCGTCGGCACAAGTTCTTCGTCGACAGCCGCACCAGCGCTCAAACGGTCGCTGCGCAGCAGGCGCAGAAAATCGACCTGGCCAGCGTTTCCAGAGACGTGTTTCTCGATGATGAGCGCACCGAAGCGGCCATTGCCACTCAGCTACAGACCGCAATCGCCTTGGCGCACAAACAGGGTTCAGCGGTGATGATCGGCCATCCGTATCCGCAGACCCTGGCGGTGCTCGAGCGCGAATTACCCAAGCTCAAAGCGCAGGGCATCGACTGGATCGATATCAGGCAGATGATCAGCGTGCGCAGCAACCGCGCCATGGCTGGCCATGGCAAGGATGGCATTTACCGGTAACACCCGGTCACGTTGCAATACATAGTTACCACCGAACGCCCCTCCCCCTTCCGGATAGTGAGACCTGCAACAGGTCGCGACTCCTTTGAGTCGCTTGCAACTATCAGGAGTGCCCATGACAAACAACGCCCCGATTATCCCGCCCGTTGGGCGGACTGAACCGATCCGCATCGATAACCTGCTGATCAACTTCACAACAGAATTTCTGCGCATCTGGGATACCAACGGTTTGTCGGCCAGACCCGCGTCGTTCTGGCGCCCGACCCCGGCTCCCGACGCGCTGCCCGGTTATTTCCCCTTGGGCGACTTCGTCACCAGAGGCGTTGGCAACATCAACGGTGAACGCGTGGTCGCGGTTGTTTGTGAGGCAGACATTGCCAGCACTGATCCCACCAAAGGCAGGGCACTGCGACGTCCCGATGATTACGAGCTGGTCTGGAAGGACTCCGGATCAGGCTCGAAAAGAGATCTGTCGATCTGGCGACCGCTAGCTCCCGCAGGCTACGTAGCGCTGGGGTCGGTGTGCTCGAACGATCATGAAAAACCTTCGCTCAACGCGGTGCGCTGCGTTCGCGAAGACCTGGTGATCGCGTCGAATACCACCGATCTGATCTGGGACGACAAGGGCAGCAAGGCCCGACAGCGCGTCAGCACCTGGAGCGCCGTTCCTCCAGCCGCTTTGCCGGGCGAAGTCTATTTGGCATCGGGGAGTTTTTTCAGCCTGAGTGACTACAGCCGACCGGCCAGTTTCCCGGTCTACTGCTTGCGCTTGCAGATCGGCCTGCAGATGTCTACACGCCCATCGCCACCGGTGCTCTGCGGCGAGACGCCAACACCTGTAGAGCCAACGGACGATGCGACTTACACCGCCAGCCTCCCCTGGTTCACGGTCAACGATCCGCGTTACACCGCCGCTGAGCAATGGCGTCACTCGCCCTTCTATCTGCTTGAACGCAAGGATCGCTACATCCTCGTCGGTCACGCACGCAACAGTGGCAACGACAGCCAGATATTCAGGTGGAATGCGCAGCGCGCCCAGCGTACTGGCGGCTTGCGTACTTTCACCCAGACCACATCCATCGAATTCGGCGCCCAATGGCAAACCCGACAGCACGGCGCGCTGATGTTTTCCGCACGGCTGGGCCACGATTTCACCCAATGCGAACTGCATTCGAATGAATGGCTCAATACAGCGACCATCGAAGTGGTTGCGGTGGTGGACAAAAACCGCTCAGTGGCCGCCTACCTGGCCCAGAGCGAATACAGACTGGTGCGCGCGGACGGCACGGCAGTGACGGATGGTTTCATCTACACCGATGGCAATAGCCTGCACATCAGCCAGTACGCACCCACCGAGCCTGAAATCATCGTCGCAACTGAGCCGGAGGCGGTCGAAGATCAGACTGTGCTTGCGCCTGCGACCGAGGGCGAAATCAGCGCCTCCCAGCCAGAGCCCGACGAGTCAGCCGTTACAGATAGCGCGCCATGATTTCATCGACCACGCCTTCCTTGCGCAACTGATCCAGCGCGGTCTGTAGCTTGTTGACCACCTCATCGGAGACGTCCTTGTTCAGCGCCAGATACAACTCGGCGCTGTTGAAGCGCAGCACGGTCTTCAGGCCGGTCACGCCATCCTGCCGCGCCAGATAACGGCCGGCAGGATCACCCGTGGCCCACAGATCGATCTGGCCATTGAGCAGTTTTTTTGCGTTGTCCTGATCGCGCAGCACTACCACCGGTTTGAGGCCTTGCTTGGTGAGCGTCTCGGCAATCGCATCGCCCTTGTAGGCGCCGATCTTGTATTTGCGCGCATCATTGAGGGTTTCGAGGGTGATCTTGCTGTCAGCCTTGGCCAGCAGGATCCAGTCGTCCGGGCCGATTGGGCCGACCCATTTGAACAGTCTTTCGCGATCGGGCAGGCGCGCCATGACGAAGGCCCCGTAGCCGGGATTCTCCAGGGCGAGTTTGTAGACACGCTCCCAGGGGAAACGCAGGGTCAGGCTGTAAGTGAGGCCGGCGCGCTGGAACATCTCGCGAACGATGTCCGTGGCAATGCCGTTGATGTTGTCGCCCTGGGCGAAATTCTTGCCGTTCTTCGCCATGTTGTACGGCGGGAAGTTTTCGGTGAGCAGCACCAGATCGGTGTCGGGACTGGTTTCGGCCCGGGCATTGCTGATGAACAACAATGAGGCGCTGGCGAGAACAACAAGCAGGCGTTTGATCATGTCGGGCTACCGGAATCCATGGCGTGCCCAAGAGTGCCTTGGGCGCGCCATGCTGTCCACTGGCCTGTACGCTTTAGCGCATGACGATGCCGCGATGCGACATGTAGGCCTTGGCTTCCTGCACGGTGTATTCGCCGAAGTGGAAAATACTCGCCGCCAGCACCGCACTGGCATGGCCTTCGAGAACGCCGTCGGCCAGATGCTGCAAATTGCCGACGCCGCCGGAGGCGATCACCGGAATGCCCAGCGCGTCGCTGATGGCGCGGGTCACGCCGAGGTCGAAACCGTTTTTCATGCCGTCCTGATCCATGCTGGTCAGGAGGATCTCGCCGGCACCGAGGCCTTCCATTTTCTTCGCCCACTCGACTGCGTCGAGACCGGTCGGCTTGCGCCCGCCGTGAGTGAAGATTTCCCAGCGCGGGGTTTCGCCGGGACCGGAAACTTTCTTGGCGTCGATGGCAACGACGATGCACTGCGAGCCGAAATGCTGCGCGGCCTCACCGACGAACTCGGGGTTGAACACGGCGGCGGTGTTGATCGACACCTTGTCCGCGCCGGCATTGAGCAGATTGCGGATGTCTTGCACGGTACGCACGCCACCGCCGACGGTCAGCGGGATGAATACCTGGCTGGCCATGCGCTCGACGGTATGCAGCGTGGTGTCACGGCCATCGACGCTGGCGGTGATGTCGAGAAAGGTAATCTCGTCGGCGCCCTGCTCGTCGTAGCGACGAGCAATTTCCACCGGGTCACCGGCGTCGCGGATATTCTCGAACTTCACGCCTTTGACGACCCGGCCGTTGTCCACGTCCAGGCAAGGGATGATGCGTTTGGCCAGCGCCATGGTCAGTCCTCAGCCTTGGTACGAATCGCAGAAAGCTTGCGCTTCGGCGACATCGAGAGTGCCCTCATAGATCGCCCGGCCGGTAATCGCGCCGATGATGCCCGGTGCCTTGGCGTCGAGCAGCGACTTGATGTCACCCAGGTTATGGATGCCGCCGGAAGCGATCACCGGAATCCTGGTGGCAGCGGCCAGCGCAGCGGTGAACGGTACGTTGCAGCCCTGCATCATGCCGTCTTTGGCGATGTCGGTATAAACGATCGAGGATACGCCGTCAGCCTCGAACTGCTTGGCCAGGTCAATGACCTGCACGGTGCTGATTTCCGCCCAGCCGTCGGTGGCGACGAAACCGTCTTTGGCATCCAGACCCACGATGATCTTGCCTGGGAACGCACGGCAGGCTTCAGCAACGAACGCCGGATCCTTAACGGCTTTGGTGCCGATGATCACGTAGCTCACGCCCGCCTTGACGTAATGCTCGATGGTTTCCAGCGAACGGATGCCACCACCGATCTGGATCGGCAGGGTCGGGTAACGCTTGGCGATTGCGGTAACCACTTCGCCGTTGACCGGCTGGCCTTCGAACGCGCCGTTCAGGTCGACCAGATGCAGACGGCGGCAACCGCCCTCCACCCACTTGGCAGCCATGCTCACCGGGTCATCGGAGAACACCGTGGAATCTTCCATGCGGCCCTGGCGCAGACGTACGCAGGCACCGTCTTTGAGATCGATAGCGGGAATAATCAGCATCTGGCAAACCTTAAAATTGGAATGTTCAGCTTGGCTCGGGAATCAGTTTTTCTCGAGCGCCCACAGGTCGCTTTCGATGCTTTCAAACCGTTCCTTGAGGTGGGTCTGCACATCGAAAATCGCCCTGTTGTAATAGTGCGGAGCAATCTCGCGGGTAAACAGCTCAAGAATTTCCGCCGCCTCGAACGAACCCAGATCCAGTTCGAAACGGTCTTCCATGAACCGCTGAATCTTGCGATTGGCCTCGCTCTCCTGCTCGGGAGTGAGGGTCAGAATCGGCGGCTTGGATTTCTTGACAGCCATTTACCAGCGACCGTCCCACGCAGCGAAGTTCTGCAGCAGTTGCAGGCCGTGGGTATGGCTTTTCTCCGGGTGGAACTGCACGGCGAAACGCGAGCCATCGGCCAGCGCTGCGGCGAAATCGACACCGTAATGACCGCTGCCTACCACCTGCCGCGCATTGGCGGCGGCGATGTAGTAGCTGTGCACGAAGTAGAAACGCGCCAGATCCGGGATGTCATGCCACAGCGGGTGACTGATGTTCTGCTTCACCTCGTTCCAGCCCATGTGCGGGACCTTCAGGTGCTCGCCATCTTCGTGCAGATCCTTGCCGAAGAATTTCACCGCGCCCGGAAACAGGCCGATGCAGTCGACGCCGGCGTTCTCTTCGCTGGTATCGAGCAGGGCTTGCATGCCGACACAGATGCCGAGGAACGGTCGATCCTGGCTGACCTCACGGACCAGCGAATCGAAGCCGAGGCGACGGATCTCCGCCATGCAATCGCGAATCGCGCCAACGCCCGGAAATACCACGCGGTCGGCTTCACGAATCACGTTCGCGTCGCTGGTGATCAGCACCTTGCCGGCGCCGACGTGCTCAAGAGCCTTGGCCACCGAGTGCAGATTGCCCATGCCGTAGTCGATAACTGCAACCGTCTGCATTACAGAACGCCTTTGGTCGACGGCATTTGCCCGGCCATGCGCTCGTCCAGCTCGACGGCCATGCGCAGCGCGCGGCCGAAAGCCTTGAACACGGTTTCGATCTGATGGTGAGTGTTGGTGCCGCGCAGGTTGTCGATGTGCACGCTGACCAGCGCGTGGTTGACGAAGCCCTGGAAAAACTCCTGGAACAGGTCAACGTCGAAACCGCCGACGGTAGCGCGGGTGTACGGCACGTGCATCTGCAGGCCCGGGCGACCGGAGAAATCGATCACCACGCGCGACAGCGCTTCATCGAGCGGCACGTAGGCATGGCCGTAGCGACGGATGCCTTTCTTGTCGCCGATGGCTTTGGCAAACGCCTGGCCGAGGGTGATACCGACGTCTTCCACCGTATGGTGGTCGTCGATATGCAGATCGCCCTTGCATTCGATATCCAGGTCGATCAACCCGTGACGGGCGATCTGATCCAGCATGTGCTCAAGAAAAGGTACACCGATATCGAATCGGGCCTTTCCGGTGCCATCAAGGTTGATCGAGGCTTTGATCTGGGTTTCCAGAGTGTCGCGCTCGACAGACGCCTTACGTTCGGCCATCACCAGCTCCGCAAAATCATTGGGCGAAAAAGGCAGCCATTATAGGCACGCAGGAAGCAAACAGAAACACGAGAGGTGAGATGGCTGACGGATAGAACGCCCGGCTGTCGCGGGTAGACATGTCCATACAAGCCATTACAGGCAGCGCAAAAACAAATGTGGGAGCGAGCCTGCTCGCGAATGCGGTACGCCAGCCAACATTGATGTCGACTGGTGCTCCGTCTTCGCGAGCAGGCTCACTCCCACAGGTTCGGTGTTTATTCAGCTAACACCTTAGTGAAACAGTACCGCCGTCTTCTGCAGGGTCACCCACACACCCCACGCCAACGGAATACCCACCACCAGCCATGCCGCGATCGCCAGAGGCTTGGTGCCCGGCGCCGCTTTCCACTCCAGAACGGTGCTGGCATCGGCACCCTTGTCGTGGCCCAGCGCCTGTTCGGCGGCCAGTTCGGCGTCGGTCATGAAGTACTTGTCGGCCACCGGACGGACCATCAGATTGCACAGGAAGCCCAGCACCAGCAGGCCGGCGAGGATGTACAGGGTGATGTCGTAAGCGGCAGCGCGTTCCACGCCGATACTCAACTGATATTCACGCAGGTAGTTCACCAGCACCGGACCGAGCACCCCGGCAGCGGCCCAGGCAGTCAGCAGACGACCGTGGATCGCACCGACCATCTGTGTACCGAACAGGTCGGCCAGATACGCCGGAACGGTGGCAAAACCACCGCCGTACATCGACAGGATGATGCAGAACGCCGCCACGAACAGCGCAACGTTGCCCAGATGGCCCATGTTCGGAATCAGCGCGTACAGGGCAAAACCCAGCGCGAAGAACACGAAGTAGGTGTTCTTGCGGCCCAGGTAGTCGGAGAACGAGGCCCAGAAGAACCGGCCACCGATGTTGAACAGGCTAAGCAGACCGGTGAAGCCCGCTGCGATCGCCGCGATCGAGGCCAGTTGGCCAGCGTCGAGCTGACCGAACGGCACATCGACGCCCAGCAGTTTGCCGCCGAACACTTCCTGCAACAGTGGCGAAGCCATGCCGAGGATGCCGATACCCGCCGACACGTTCAGGCACAGCACCAGCCAGACCAGACGGAATTGCGGAGTTTTCCAGGCTACATTCACGTGAACGTGACGGTTGGTGATCATCGCGTTGGAAGCTTTCTTCGCCGGAGCGGTCCAGCCTTCAGGTTTCCAGCCGGTTGGCGGCACGCGGTAGGACAGTGCGCCACCGATCATGAACACGAAGTAAATGGCCGCCATGGCTACGAAGCTCTGCCATACGCCCACGCCTTCTGGCGAAGCGAAGTGGCTCATCAGCGCAGTCGCCAATGGTGCACCGACCATTGCGCCGCCACCGAAGCCCATGATCGCCATGCCGGTCGCCATGCCGCGCTTGTCCGGGAACCACTTGATCAGGGTCGACACCGGCGAGATATAGCCCAGGCCCAGACCGATACCGCCGATCACGCCGGAGCCGATCCACATCAGCCAGATCTGGTGGGTATAGATACCCAGCGCGGAAATCAGCAGACCGCCGCACCAGCACAAGGCCGAGACCACGCCCGCTTTACGAGGCCCGGCGTGTTCCAGCCAGCCACCCCAGATCGCTGCCGAGCAGCCGAGGAAGATGAAGAACAGCGTGTAGATCCAACCGAGCATGGAGATCGGCCAGTCGCAGTTCGACGAAAATACCTGTGCGATGAAGCTCATGTCCGGCGCGCAAGCCACCGGCGCGGTAACGCCCAGTGCCTTGGACAGCGGCAACCAGAACACCGAGAAGCCGTAGGCCATGCCGATGCACAGGTGAATGGCCAAAGCGGCCGGTGGAACCAGCCAGCGGTTGAAACCGGGCTTGGCGATGATGCGTTCCTTGGACAGGAACGCAGGCTGGTCGGCTTTGAGGCCGTCCGCCGTGATGCTCGTGCTCATTGTGTATCCCCCAATTGTTAGTATGGTTCGCCAGCCACTGCTCACCCTCGGCCTTATGCACGCAGGCATGACCGTTTTTTTAGGTGAAGCTCCTTGAAGGCGCGACGTTAAGTCGCAGACGGGCGGACGAACTGGCGAAGGTTACCATTCTCAGGTGACAGAAAAACCAAACTGATATCACCTTTTTTCTGTCACCTGTGTTCGCCCCCTGTAGGAGCTGCGGAACGCTGCGATCTTTTGATCTTTTTGAAAATGCCAAAATCAAAAGATCGCAGCGTTCCGCAGCTCCTACAGACGGCATTTCAATGGGGTTACCATGCCGGATGTTGTTTAGGTGCCTGACACCGATATGTGCATTTGCTACTTGTCCCATTTATGCGTGCGAAAAGTTACCCGCCGCCTTGGCGGGGCTGAACGACTGGTGAACCAAGCGCAGAAAATGGCGTCGCAAGCGGGGGCCGGATTGCGCCCTCTGGCGCCCGCCGGGCATCCTCAAGCGCAGGCACCGGTGGCGAAGTTGCAGGTGCCGCCGCCGACCCTCGGCAGATGACGCCACACCGAACCGGGTGTTTGCAGCGCTATACTCCCCGGCCAAATGACGAATTCGACTAACTACAAGGACTCGCCCATGAAAGCGTTCGGCAAAATCCTGGGTCTGGTACTTCTCGGGCTGTTGCTGATCATTGTGGCGGCAGGTTTTGCCCTGACCCACCTCTTCGATCCCAACGACTACAAAGACGAGATCCGCCAGATAGCCCGCGACAAGGCCCACATCGAGCTGACGCTCAATGGCGATATCGGCTGGAGCCTGTTCCCGTGGCTCGGCCTGGAATTGCACGAAGCCAGCGTCGCCACCCTGGCCAAGCCTGCCGAACCGTTTGCCGACTTGCAGATGCTCGGCCTGTCCGTGCGCGTGCTGCCGTTGTTGCGCCGCGAAGTGCAGATGAGTGACGTACGCGTCGAAGGCCTCAACCTGCGCCTGAACCGCGACAAGAACGGCCACGGCAACTGGGAAGACATCGGCAAGGTGCCTGTGGCGCCTGGTTCGACTCCACCCGCCACACCGGGCGCGACCGCCAGCGAGCCGACCGTCGCCGTAGAAAAACCGGCGCAACCGATCCGCCTCGACATCGACAGCCTGACCGTCAACAACGCCCGCGTTGAATACACCGATGAGCTGACCGGCAAGCAGTTCAGTGCCGAAAGCATTCAGTTGAGCACCGGCCCGGTGCACGACTCGACCAATATCCCGGTAAAAGCCACCGCGTTCCTCGGCACCAACCAACCGGTGCTGCGCGTGCGCACCGAGCTCAACGGCGAGCTGCGCTTCGAGCGCGCCCTGCAACGCTACAAGTTCGAAGACTTGAAGCTGACCGGCGAACTCGCTGGCGATCCGCTGCAAGGCAAAACCATGACCTTCTCCGCTCAAGGGCAGTTATTGCTGGATAAAGCAGCGAACGTCGCCGAATGGACCGGCATCAAAATTTCCGCCAACCAGTTGCGCGCCCTGGGCGAGTTGAAAGCCAACGACCTCGACAAGACGCCACAGATCAGCGGCGGCATTTCCATCGCCCAGTTCGATTTGGCGAAATTCGTCGACAGTATCGGCCAGACACTGCCGGCGATGGGCGAAGGCAGCCTGAGCAAGGTCGAACTGGTCAGCCGCGTTGCGGCCACCCCGACCAGCCTGTCGTTCGACAACATCAACCTGAAACTCGATGACAGCAGCTTCAGTGGCCGCATCGCCGTCGAGGACTTCGCCAAACAGTCGCTGCGCGCGATTCTCAAGGCCGACACGTTCAACGTCGACCGCTACCTGCCACCGAAATCGGCTCAGGCCAACAGCGCCACGCAAACCCGTCAGGCCGAAGTCGCCAGCACCGAGGCCGGCGCCGTCGCAGGCACCACGCCGCTGCCGGACAAACCGAGCAAAACCGCCTGGAGCACCGAGCGCCTGCTGCCGGTCGAGCGCCTGGCCAAACTGGACGTGGACGCCGACCTGACTTTCGGCCAACTGACCCTCGACAAACTGCCAATCCAGAACGCCGCGCTCAAAGCCACCGGTCAGGGCGGCCTGCTGACACTGACTAACCTGAGCGGTGATCTGTACAACGGCGGCTTCGTCGCCAACGGCACACTCGACGTGCGCCCAAGCGCGCCGGTGCTCAACCTGCACACCCGGCTCAATCGCGTCCCGGTGGAAAAAATCATCGAAAGCCAGGGCAAGACTCCGCCGGTTAAAGGTCTGGTAACCCTGACCAGCAGCCTCACCGGCAGCGGCAACAGCCAACAAGCGCTGATCGACACGCTCAACGGCAACGCCAGTTTCGTCATCAACAACGGCGTGCTGCTCAACGCCAATCTCGAACAGCAATTGTGCAAAGGCATCGCCACCCTCAACCGCAAGACCCTTAGCGGCGAGCCTCGGGGCAAGGACACGCCGTTCGAGGAGCTCAAGGGCAACCTGACCGTGCGCAACGGCGTCGCCAGCAACCCCGACCTGAAAGTGCGCATCCCCGGCATGACCGTCAACGGTGACGGCGACATCGACCTGCGCGTGCTCGGCATGGATTACCGCGTCGGCATCATTGTCGAGGGCGATACCAGCGCCATGCCCGACCCGGCCTGTCAGGTCGGCGAGAAGTTCGTCGGCATCGAGTGGCCGCTGCGCTGCCGTGGCCCGCTGGAACTGGGGGCCAAGGCCTGTCGCGTCGACAATGACCGCCTTGGTCAGGTCGCCAGCAAAATGGCCGGCAACAAACTCAGCGAAAAGATCGACGAGAAATTGGGCGACAAAGTCAGTCCGGAACTGAAAAACGCATTGAAGGGGCTGTTCAAGCGATGACAGCGGAGCAGTTTTCCACGGCGGTGCTGGGATGGTTCGACCGCCATGGCCGCCACGATTTGCCGTGGCAGCAGGACATCAATCCGTACCGGGTCTGGGTGTCCGAGATCATGTTGCAGCAGACCCAGGTCAGCACCGTGCTCAATTACTTCGAACGCTTCATGGCGGCGCTGCCAACAGTCGAAGCGCTGGCCGCAGCGCCGGAAGACGAGGTGCTGCACCTGTGGACCGGGTTGGGTTACTACACTCGCGCACGCAATCTGCAGAAGACCGCGAAGATCGTCGTCAGCCAGTACGCTGGCGAATTCCCGCGTGACGTGGGAAAACTCACCGAGCTGCCGGGCATCGGCCTGTCCACCGCGGGGGCGATCGCCAGCATCAGCATGGGCCTGCGCGCGCCAATCCTCGACGGCAACGTCAAACGCGTACTGGCGCGCTTCACCGCGCAAGAGGGCTACCCCGGCGAACCGAAAGTCGCCAAACAGCTGTGGGCCAACGCCGAGCGCTTCACCCCGCACGATCGGGTCAACGCTTACACCCAGGCGATGATGGATCTTGGCGCCACACTCTGCACGCGCAGCAAGCCGAGCTGCCTGCTGTGCCCGCTCAAGCGTGGCTGTGAAGCGCACATGCTTGGCCTGGAAACACGTTATCCGATTCCCAAGCCACGCAAGGCCATCCCGCAGAAACGCACGCTGATGCCGATGCTCGCCAACGGCGAAGGCGCGATTCTGCTTTACCGCCGCCCGTCGACGGGACTGTGGGGCGGTTTGTGGAGCCTGCCGGAACTGGATGATCTGGAAGATCTGCAGCATCTGGCCGATCAGCACTCGCTGACCATGGGCCAGCAGCAGGCGCTGCCGAGCCTGATTCACACCTTCAGCCACTTCCAGTTGTCCATCGAACCGTGGCTGGTTCGGGTGCAGGAAGCCAGCCATCACGTGGCCGAGGCCGACTGGCTCTGGTATAACCTCGCCACCCCGCCGCGCCTGGGCCTTGCTGCCCCGGTCAAGACCTTGCTCGAACGCGCGGCCGCCGTATTGAATGCAGGAGAGTCGCCATGACCCGCACCGTAATGTGCCGCAAGTACAAAGAAGAACTGCCCGCGCTGGAGCGCGCCCCTTTCCCGGGCGCCAAGGGCCAGGATATTTTTGACCACGTCTCGGCCAAGGCCTGGGCCGACTGGCAGAAACACCAGACCCTGCTGATCAACGAAAAGCGCCTGAACATGATGAACGCCGACGATCGCAAATACCTGCAGGGCGAAATGGACAAGTACTTCTCCGGCGAGGAATACGCCAAGGCCGAAGGCTACGTGCCGCCAGCCGAATAACCCGCAGATTTCGTAAGCGACGGAATTAATTTAAGAAATCTTCAAAAAGTCGTTGACGTAAATCCGAAAAACCCTTTTAATGCGCCCCGTTGCCCAGATAGCTCAGTCGGTAGAGCAGGGGATTGAAAATCCCCGTGTCGGCGGTTCGATTCCGTCTCTGGGCACCAAATACCGAAAACCCTGAATCGCAAGATTCAGGGTTTTTTTATGCCTGCGATTTGATCCCCCTCCTCTCTTCGTCCTTCGATACACCCGGATTCCAGCTGTACTGGAAAAAACCGGAAATCTGTATCTCTCCGCGCGAATGGCGTTTCGCCAATACTTCAAGCAAGCCTTGGCGAGCCAATGACTGGCTCTACTTTGCGCCCCGCAACACTTTGGACTCCTGTAGCCCTCAGAGCGCAAAACCCTGATTTTTTGAATCGATCGGCGTCGCCCGCAAGGTCACTTCCTGTCCAGCAAAAAAATCTGAAACCCAACCCACAGGCGAACTGCAGTTACTGCTTTTCAAACATTCCAGGATGAATGCTGGCGCCCCCGTGCGCCCGGCAAAAGAGCGAAACGGACGACGTATGATCAAGCAACTCATCAATGAAGACAGTTATGTGCAGATCGGCGATCTTTGCAGCGCAACGATCCAGCTGAAAATCGAAGGACTGAATCCCGCCGGCTCCATCAAGCTGAAGACCGCGCACGCGCTGATCACTGATCTTGAAGTCCGCGGACTGATCAACCACAAGACGCGCCTTATCGAATCCTCATCGGGGAATCTGGGCGTTGCGCTGGCCATGGTCTGCGCGGCCAAGGGTTACCAGTTCGTTTGCGTAATCGACCCGAATATTTCCGCGCCGAACCGCAAGCTGATTCAAGCCCTTGGCGCGCAAATGCTCATGGTCGATCAGCGTGACGAGAACGGCGGTTACCTGAATTCGCGGATTCGCCTGATCGAACAACTGGTCGCTGACAACGCCGACTACATCTGGCTCAACCAGTACAAGAATCCGACCAACCCCCTCGCCCACTATCAAGCGACTGCCAGGTCCATCGCGCGCAAATTTGCGCACGTGGATTACCTGTTCGTCGGCGCGGGAACCACTGGCACGCTAATGGGCTGCAAGAACTACTTCGCCGAACATCATCCGCAGACCAAAGTCATTGCCGTCGATACCGTCGGCTCGGTGACGTTCGGCCTGCCGGGCGGCACGCGCCATATTCCGGGGCTCGGCACCAGCCGCCTGCCGGAGATATTCGAGTCGTCGGGCATTCACGACTTCCTGTCGATTCCCGAGGAACAGACGATCAAGGTCTGCCGTTGGCTGGCGCAACGCTACGGCCTGCTCTTCGGCGGCTCCACCGGGACTGTGCTCGCCGGCATCCGCCAGTGGGCGCCGCATATCCGGCCCGACGATGTCGTGGTGGCGATCTCCCCCGACATGGGTGAGCGCTATCTCGAAACCATCTACTCCGACGACTGGGTCACCCAGCGGATCGGCGCAACCGCACTGCAGCCCCTTTTCCCTGAAATCGCTCTGGCACTCTCGGCGTAATCCTCATGACCACACAGAATCCGATCCAGCCGTTCCACGTCATCCCCGGCGCTGTCGTCAAAGACATCCTCAACGGGCTGCGGCATGCAACCATCGACATGGTGGCGCAGACCTACCTGACCCACGAGCGTGGCGAAACCGTTAACCCCGACAGTTACTTTTTGCGTTTCCCTGCGCAACCGGCGAACCGGATCATTGCGCTGCCGGCGGCCATCGTCGACAGCGAGGGCGATCAATCCGTCTCCGGGATCAAGTGGATTGCCAGTTATCCCGACAACATCAAGTCAGGCATTCCGCGCGCATCTGCCGTGCTGATTCTCAACGATCCCGAGACCGGTTACCCCTACGCGCTGCTCGAAGGTGCACTGATCAGTGCCGTGCGCACGGCAGCCTCGGCAGTCTTGGGTGCCTGGTGGCTGAATGGCCAGAACCGCCACGCGGCGACACTTTCGATCATTGGTGGCGGGGTAATCTCAAGAAATACCCTCGGGACTTTCGTCGCCGACGACTGGTCCTTCGACAGCGTGGGCATTCACGATCTCAACGGGGAATCGGCGCAAGCCCTCGCGGAATTTGGTGAACAACTGGGCCTGCCGGATGTACGCCTGCTGTCGCTCGAAGAAGCACTGACTGCCGACATCGTGGTGTTCGCCACCAGCGCGGGCGAGCCGTACGTAAAAGGCCAGGGCACGTTCCGCCCGGGGCAGATTGTTCTGAACATCTCGCTGCGGGATATCGGCGCTGAAATCATCGCGGAAAGTTACAACTACTTCGACGACATCACCCATTGCCTGAAGGCCAATACCTCACCGCATCTGGCCGAGCAGCAATACGGCCATCGCGACTTTGTCACCGGCACAGTGGCGCAGCTGATTCGCGGAGACCTGCATGTCGCCCAGGACAAACCGCTGATCTATTCGCCATTCGGCATGGGCATTCTCGATCTCGCGATTGGCCGGATGATCCACGACATTGCGGTGGCGGCCGGTACGGCAATTGCCATCCCGTCATTTTTTGGCGAGGAGCGCAGATGGTGAAGGCGCCTGTGCACATCGGCCTGGTCGGCTGCGGTTCGCGCGGATTGTCGGTATTCGAGCGCCTGTTGAGCCGCGCCGAGGAACGCCCGGAACAACCGGTGTTCATCGACATCTTCGAGCCCAACGTGCTCGGCAGCGGCGCGCACTGGCCCGATCAACCGGACTACCTGTTGCTCAACACCGTCGCCGGTCAGCTCGGGGTATTTCCCGACGCAGCAGCGTTCGGTGATCTGACCGACGCCCGGGAACGGCCAGGGCCGGACTTTCTCGCGTGGTGCCGAGCACAGCGCGTCAAGGTTGACCCCGACAGCGGCCTGCTCGCCGCCGACGGTCGCGACGTCGAGCCGGAGGATTTTCTGCCTCGGCACCTGCTCGGCGCTTATCTGGCCGACGCCTTCACGCGGATCCTCGCGACCGCACCCGCCTGGGTAACGGTCAATCTGCATCGGCATCAGGTCACGGCGGTCGAGCGCAACGAGAACCAGCAATACCTTCTGCTAACCGCCGACGGCGCTGCGGTGACGGTGGATCGTCTGGTGCTGACGGTTGGCCACACCGGACGCCTGCGCCTGGCGGGGCAGAACCGGGTCGACAACGTTTACCCGCTGCCGGGCAGCCTCACCACCGTCGAGCCCGGCGAAACGGTGTTGATCGAAGGGTTGGGCCTGGGCGCCATGGACACCCTCGCGGCGCTGACGGCTGGCAGAGGCGGGATCTACAAACCCATGGCGGATGGCAGTCACACTTACCAGCCGTCGGGTCAGGAGCCAGTGATCTTCATTCAGTCGCGGGACGGGCTGCCGTTTCGCACGCGTCCCAATGGCTTGATCGGCTGCCCCCGCCATAGCGCCGTGCTGCTCACGAGCGAGCGCATCGAATCGTTGCGGGGCAACGCGCATAACCGTCGGCTGGATTTCGAACGGGACATTCTGCCGCTGATGCTGCTGGAGATGCGTGCCGCTGCGGTCGCCGTTCTGCATAAACCCTCAGCGCCACAACAGCTGCTTGAGCAGCTCAGAACCGTCAGCGTTGCCGGCCCTGCCGGTGTGGCCGCTTGTGAAGCCTTGCTGCGCGAGTTCGAAGCGATTGCCGGCGCAATCAGTCCGCTGGAGCTGATCAGCCACAAACTGCCCGACAGCGTCACGCCTTACAACTATCACGCATGGATTTACGACACCCTAGAAGCCGACTTGCATGAAGCACGCCTGGGACGCGGCGCGTCGCCGATCAAAGCCGCCATCGAAGTCTGGCGCGACTTGCGTGACCGGCTGCGTGAAGCGGTGGATTTCGACGGGCTCACCGAAGATTCGCATCGGCAGTTCTATGGCCGCTGGCACAAGGCGATCAATCGTCTGGTCGCCGGCCCGCAGAAGGAGCGCCACGCCGATCTGCTCGCGCTGTGTGATGCCGGCCTGCTGACCTTCCTCAAGCCCGGCTCACGCCCGGCTATCGAACACTTCAAGCGAGTCGCCGGTTACGTCCAGAGCAGCGGCGTCAGCCACAGCGACTGCGCACCTGTGCGCGACCTCGCGCGCCTGGGCCTTGTGCGTCCACGCACCGATGTGCCGGGCATCGACGGCATCGATGTCGACGCGGCGTCCAACCCCAAGTCGAACAGCGGCGAAGCGGTGCGTGACATCTGGGTGCTGGGACCGCTCGCCGAAGGCTCTTGCTATTACAACCACTACGTCACCTCGGCGGGCGCACCCTCGCGGCTGTTCATGGACGCCCATCGAGTCGCCACCGCCATCCTTGAGACAGGAACTCGCGCATGAAACTCTACTATCAGACGCATTCGCCGTACGCCCGCAAGGTGTTGGTGCTGGCTCACGAACTTGGCATCGCATCGAGCCTTGAGGTGATACATCACGAGACCAGCCCGACTTCACCGAACACGACCATTTACCAGGCCAACCCCTTGGGTAAAGTGCCGGTGCTGATGCTGCCCGACGACACCGCACTGTTCGATTCCATCGTGATTTGCGAATACCTCGATGACCTGAGCAACGGCCGTAAATTCATCCCGGCCAGCGGCCCCGAGCGCTACAAGGCGCTGCGCCTGCAGGCATTGGCGCAGGGCATGTGCGACGTCGGCATCAAGCTGCGCTGGGAAGTCGAGCGGCGCCCCGAGGCTTTGCGCTATCCGGCGTACGCGGACGGCCAGGCCTACAAACTCAAGGAGGCGTATCGCTTCATCGAAGAGCACGTCGACCTCAATGGCCCGATCACCGTTGGCCACATCGCCTTGGCGACCGCGCTGGACTGGATCGCTTTCCGTCAACTCTCGGACTTCTCGGCGCAAGCACGCCTGAGCGAGTGGTATCAGACGTTCTGCCAGCGCGCGTCCATGCGGGCGACCGAGTACAGCGGACAGACGCACGATTAAGCCAAGGAAACCGCTATGAGCTCTCTCTTGCTGCAAATGTCACCGATCGCGCTGGTGATCGCGCTGATCCTGATCCTCCGGCGTCCGCCGGTACAGGCCGCGCTGGCCGGTGTGGTGCTGGTGCTGGTGCTGTGGGCACTGGGCGCTGCCGGGCCGGTGTCGGCGGCCATCTCCTCGGCGATTTTTCAGGACACCACGATCCTGTTTCTCAGCACCGCGTGCGTAATCGTCCCGGGGCTGGCCTTCGTCATTCTGGTCGAGCGCGGCGGTGCACCGCAGGCCATCGGCGCGTGGGTCAAGGAACTCGGCTGGACACCCCCGGCGCAGGTGATTTTCATCGTGCTGGGCCTGGCGCCGCTGCTGGAAGCGATGACCGGCTTCGGCGTTTCGCTGATCGCCACGGTGCCGCTGCTGATGGGGCTTTTCACTCGCCAGTCGGGGATGAAAATCGCTCTCGCCGGCATGGTGATCATGCCGTGGGGCACGCTGGGTCTGGCGACGGTAATCGGCGCCCTGCTGGCGCACCTGCCGGCGCAAACCCTCGGTAGCCATTCGGCGCTGATCAGCGCGCCGGTGTTCCTCTGCCTGGCGTCGCTGGCCTTGTGGCAGGCCGGCATCCGCAGGATTACTCCGTGGCTGGGGCTGATCGTCGTGACCGCCCTGTTCGTTGCCGTGCTGTATTGCGTCAACCTGTGGGTCGGCCCGGAAGTCTCCGGTGTGCTGGCCGGGCTGGCTGTGGCTTGCGTCGGCCTGGGCATCTCCTGGGCGCAACGGAAAAAACTGGTGCGCTGGCCGAGCGCGGCATGGCCTTATCTGGCCTTGCTGGGAGTGATTGTGGCGTCGCGCGGACTGTTCGTGCTGTCGGGCTGGGATGGCCTGTGGGTTGTCAGGGGCGAACACGTTTCATGGAAGCCGCTGGCGTCTCCAGGGCTGGCGCTGCTGATCGTGACCGTGCTGATGGCGTTCAGGCAAACCGCGGGCGCGGGTTTCCCGTGGCCAGCGCTGTTCAACCGGGCGAAGTTTCCGGTCACGACAATCTTCCTGTTCCTGCTGCTCTCCCAGGTGATGGTCAACGCCGGATTCCTCGTCGAGGCGCAAAGCGCGTTGCAATCCATGTCGGGTATTTCGCTGGCACCGACGATCGCCCTGCTGGCAGGGATTGCCGGCTATGTCACCGGCTCCAACGTCGGCGGCAACACGCTGGTGATGCCGTCCATTGCCGCGCTGAGCAGCGAACACGGGGCGTGGCTGGCGGCAATGGTCAACAGCGCCGCCGGCCATGGCGCACTTGGCTCGCTGTCGATCCTGTCATTGATCACCGGACTTGCCGGGGCCAACCGCCAGGAAGAAAACAGCCTGATCCGCTTCGCCTTCGGTCTGGTGGCGCTGAACATCGTCATAGTTGCTGCAACCGGGATCGTTTTGCTCTACTTTCTGTGAATTGTTTCGAATCATCACAGAGAACTTATGGACAGGTTTGATTTGCCGGACAAGCGCTGGCGGATAGTCAAGGACTGGATTATTCGCCAGATCGACAGCGGTGACCTGGCGGCCGAAGCGAAACTGCCGTCAATCCGCGTTCTGGCGCGGATGTTCGAGACCAGCATCACCACGGTGCAGCGGGCGCTGGCCGATCTCGAGGCCGACGCCTACGTCTCGACGGTGCCGCGCGTCGGCTACTTCGTCTCGGCATCAGGGCGGGCAAAACCGTCCGGCGCTTTCGACTTTTCCAGTGTCACCGTCAACGTCAATCATGCGGTGGTTGCGATGCTCTCCGAAGCGGCCTCGCGCACCACCGCATCGCTGAATTCGGCTGTCCTGCACAGCGATCTCACGCCCAACGTGCTGCTCAACAAATGCCTCTCGGTGCTGGCCGCCAAGACTGACAACACGCTGAGCGGTCTGGTCGCGCCACCCGGCCTGCCGGCGCTGCGACGGCGCATCGCCGGGCTGATGCTGACCCGCGGTGTAGTCTGCGGGCCGGACGATATTCTGGTGACGTCGGGCGACACCATCGCTCTGGAACTCGCCCTCGAAGCAGTCGCGTCGAAAGGCGCTACAGTCGCCATCGAAACCCCGACCTATTACGGCATCCTGCAGACCATCGAACGCCTGGGCATGCGCGCCCTGCCGATCCGCACCGACGGCCGCACGGGCCTGGATGTCGATCATCTGGAAGAAGCCCTGAAGCAAAAAAAGGTCGCGGTGATTTTTCTCAACCCGACGCTGCAGAATCCGCGTGGCTTCATCATGCCCGACGAAGCGCGCGCGCGACTTTCAAGGATCGCCCGGGAAGCGGATGTGCCGATCATCGAAGACGACATCTTCTTCGACCTGGTGCCCGAAGCTGATCGACCGCGCGCCCTCAAGAGCTACGACAGCAGCGGCCAGACGATCTACTGCTCGTCCTTTTCCAAAACCATCGCGCCGGGTTATCGCGTCGGCTGGTGTCTGGCCGGCAAATACCGCAATGCCATCCTCGCGCAGATGTTTTCGCGCAACCTGGCCGTTTCCAGCCTGGCGCAAAATGTTCTCAATGAATTCATCGGCCGTGGCTACATGGACGAGCACTGCGCCAGATTGAGGTCGCAACTGTCCTCGCTGGCGAGTTTTGTCGAAGCACTGGTGCGCACGGATTTCCCGCTCGGGACCGTCTATGTGCCACCGCGCGGCGGCTTCATCCACTGGATCGAAATGCCGACACACACCGACATGCCGGCGCTGCAGCAATTGGCCACGGAGCGTGGTTGCCACGTGGCTGGCAGCGGCATCTTTTTCGCCGACGGCCAGGCTTCCACAGGCGTGCGCATTTGCCTCGGCACTACGCTGACCCCGGCGGTGATCGGCATTCTCAAGGTGATCGCCGAATGCGCCCACCTTGCCGCACGCCCGACGAGCCCGCGGCAGATGCCGACTGAACAGCTGCAAGAGCTGGCAGTTTCCTGACCGGCTTGCGCGAGCCCTGCTTATGAATCAGAAAAGAACCCGTATTCGCTTGCCGCATCCCCCGCCGTATCGCCCGAGCCACTGGACATTCTGGCTGACGGTGCTCGCTGGCGTGCTGATTGCCTTAGCCGTGTGTCTTTCGATCTACATGCTTATCGAAAGCTGGATCAGCGGTTCCATCACCACCAACAATCGCGGACCGCGCAGCACCTACACCTTGGCACTGCAACCTCGGCGATACTGGTTCGAGTTCATGTGGCAGAGCTTCTGGACCGCGTTCATGTTGGCCATCGGTGTGTTCGGGCTGTGGATTTATCGCAAAGGGCGGGTGCGTGAGCAGAGGCCGAAGGGCAAGCGCACAAGTCAATAGTGCATGCCGCCTTCACAGAGTGTTGATGTAATCGACGGGCAACAAGACTGTATCCACAGCGGCATCCACTGGCAGGGATACAAGAGTGATGACCGGGCAGACGATCATCATGTAACAGATGATCGCTGCCGGCATGCCATCGCTGCCTCCTCCCCGAACACCGAGCAGGTGTAGGCCGCCATCGACCCCTCGGTAATATTCGGCGTCGGACAGACCATCATTCAAGCGCCCGATAAACGTTCCGCAGCCAACCAACAGCAGTGCCAGGCCTATGACACAGCCAATTCGCAGAATCCCTTTCAAAACAGCGCTTCCTTACGTCACAAAATACTGGGCGCGGGATTGTACTCGCGCCTTTCGCTCGTGACTGCTTTACCTGCTGACTCGGCATATCGGTTAAACCAGATTGCCTGTTGCGCGACGGCGCATTCGAACGCTGTCATGTTGGCATTACGCCGCTGCGCGTTGCATGAACTGGAGCGGATGTGAAATGAACTGTCTCTCGGACTTATGTAAATCGTGACGCAGCGCGTCACGAATTCGATCACATTGAATTCGGAACGCACTGCGTTCCGTATGTTGCTCGGCGCCAGTTCCAGGCTCATTCTCGATCCACCTTCGCAAAGGCCGAGCCCTTATGAACAAATGCCTTTCGACCGACCCGGTAACCATTGGCGAATCGTTCATAGAGAACGCAGCCGACGGCTACGCACTCGGCGGCTTCACCTGGCGCCACAGTTCGCCCGATCCACAGCGCCCGGTGGTCGTCATCAACGCCGCCACCTCCGTGCGCTGTCGCCATTACTCAAGGTTCGCAGCCTATCTGTTCAGTCACGGCTTCGACGTCATGACCTACGACTACCGGGGCATTGGCGAATCACGCAGCGAATCGATCAAAGGGCTGCGTGCCTCGTGGACTGACTGGGGCGCTCTGGATTTCGAAGCGATGCTCAAACGCGCGCAGCGGGAGTTTCCCGGTCAGCCAATCGATGTGGTCGCCCATAGTTTCGGCGGTTGCGCGGCGGGCTTGGCGGAGTCGGGCAAGGTGATCCGACGGTTGGTAACCGTCGGTGCGCAGTTCGCTTATTGGCGTGATTACGCCCCTGAACAGCGCTGGCGGATGTTCGGCAAGTGGCATGTGATCATGCCTTTGATGACGCTGCTCTGCGGCTATTTTCCAGGCAAGCGGATCGGCTGGCTGGAGGACACGCCAACCGGCGTAGTCTGCGACTGGAGCACACCCACTGCACGGTACGAGGATCGTCCAAGCGGTCGGGTGCTGATGAAAAAGGCGGGCGCCCTGCCCTTCGATGGCGTCCGCGCGCAGACCCTCGCCATCAGCCTCAGCGATGATCCTTACGGAACGATCCCGGCGATCGAACGCCTGCTCGGCTACTTCAGCAACGCGGCAAAAACCCATCTGCGCATTGCGCCGCAGGACATCGGCGAACGACAAGTCGGACATTTCGGCTTTTTTCGCAGCGCATACCAAGCCACACTATGGCCCATTGCTCTGACCTGGCTGCAGACCGGCGCACTGGCCGCCGATACACCCGGCCGACAAGTGCCACGCAGCTGAGCCCCTCTCAACGCACGACGGAACACATCATGGCCTCCGCCAACAAGCAGCAAAAACGCGCCACCCGGGCCAAAGCCAAGGCCAAGCAGAACCGCACCAAGCGCGCCGAAGCGCCGGTCGAGCTGGACCCGAACGACGACCGCATCGACTTCGAATCGGTGGACTTGACCGAGCTGTTCAAGACAATGATCGACGCCGAAAAGATCAGCCAACAGGCCATGTGCAGCGCGTTCCTCGAAGATCCGCTGCTGGAACTGGTGTACGAGCAGGAAGGCGAAGAAGGCGCGATGGATTTCATCCTCGCCGCGCTGATCGAGTATCGCCAATGGTCGCAGGAAACCGACGAGGCCGGCGCGCTGGCGTGGATCGAATCTCCGGCATTCCAAGCTGACTATGTAGCGGCATCCGACGCGATCGCGGCACAAACCCAACAGAAGAACTGAGCTCCCATGGCATCCCTGAACAAGCAACAGAAACGCGCCAAACGCGCCAAGGCCAAAGCCAAGCAGATCCGTATGGTCGGGCGCAAACCGCTGGATCAGGACGAAGAGCTCGGCCACCTCGCCGAGCCGATCCCGGAATACACCCTGGCGATGTTCAGCAAAATGCGCGACGCCGAAGCCGTCAGCCGCAACGAAATGCTGCTGACCCTGCTGCGCGAACTGGCCTTCATCATCGTCGACCATCCTGAACTGCTCGACATGGAAAACGCCGACAACGAAGGCATGGCCGCCACCCACCTGGCCGCCGATATGCTCATCGACTACCGCATGTGGGCCGACGGCATGACCATCGAACAGGCCCAGGCCTGGCTGAGCGAGCCGCAGTTCATTACGGATTTCGGCGTGGCGCTGGATGCTTATGGCAAGTCGGTAGAGCCCCAGGAAGACAAGAGCGAATAAGCCCTTCTCAGAAACAAAAAACGGCCGCTAGTCATCCCTGACAGCGGCCGTTTTTGTTTGGATGGCCTAGCTACTCTTTGTCCGGTGACGATGTATATCCCATTGACATATCCCCAGCACGATCTATCCTGAGCTAATCACAGGAACAGACCCGGGAGCTCGAATATGGAGCAGACCACAATTTTCATGAGCAACAGAAGTCAGGCAGTCCGACTGCCAAAGGCAGTTGCGATGCCCGGCGACGTTAAACGAGTGGAAGTCATCGCGATTGGCAGAACACGCGTCATTACGCCTGCTGGAGAAAGCTGGGATAGCTGGTTTGATGGCGACAGCGTCAGCCCTGATTTCATGGCTAACCGTGAGCAACCCACTGAACAGGAGCGCGAGTCGTTCTGATGATCAAGTACATGCTGGATACAAATATCTGCATCTTCACCATCAAGAACAAACCACAAATTGTCCGGGAAGCCTTCAATCGACATTCCGGGCAGTTGTGCATCAGCGCTATCACGCTTATGGAGCTTATTTACGGTGCTGAAAAGTCGGCGGCCCCGGAGAAAAATCTGGCAATTGTTGAAGGATTTGTCGCGCGACTGGATGTCTTGCCTTTCGATAACGACGCAGCCGCACAGGCCGGGATGGTTCGATCTGAACTCGCGAAGGCTGGAACGCCGATCGGGCCATACGACCAAATGATCGCTGGCCACGCACGCTCACTTGGACTCATTGTAGTGACGAACAACGTACGGGAGTTTGAACGCGTTTCCGGTTTGCGAATCGAGGACTGGGTTTAACCTGACTGGAAAGCTCAGAAACAAAAACGGCCGCTAGTCATCCCTGACAGCGGCCGTTTTTACATCACGCGTTACGACTCAGTTCAACACCACCGCACCACGTTTCTCCAGCTTGCGCCGGCGCGACACCAGCAGACCGGCAGCCACCACCATCAGACTCAGCAGGCCCGTGGCAAGGATTTCCACGCGGTGGGCTTCCTGGAACAGCATGATGGTCAGCGCGGCGACGATGAAGATGATTACCGCCCAGGTCAGACCCGGGAACAGCCACATGCTGAAGACGATCTTCTCGCCGCGCGCCATGCGCTGCTTGCGCATGCGCAGTTGCGAGAAGGCGATCACCAGGTACACCAGCAGGGCGATGGCGCCGGAGCTGGCCAGGAGGAATTCAAACACCGCGGCCGGAGCCACATAGTTGGCGAAGGTGCAGAGAAACGCTGCGCCGGTCGACAACATCACCGCCCAGTAAGGCGTACCGCTCTTGTTGGTGCGGGTCGACATGGCCGGGGCGTCACCGCGCTTGCCGAGGGAGAACAGCATGCGCGACGAGGTGTACAGCGCCGAGTTCAGGCAACTGGTCACTGCGACCAGTACGACGATGTCGACGATCATCTTGGCGTTGGGAATGCCCATGCGCTCAAGTACGGTCTGGTAGGAACCGAGGTTGGCCAAGGTAGAATCGTTCCACGGCACCAGCGCAACCACGATGAAAATCGACACCAGATAGAACAGGCCGATCCGCCAGATCACCGAATTGGTCGCCTTAGAAATCTGCTTGCCCGGGTCTTTCGATTCCGCCGCCGCGATGGTGACGATTTCGGTCCCCATGAACGAGAACATGGTGGTCAGGATCGCGCCCAGCACAGCACCCATGCCATTGGGCAGAAAGCCGCCGCTGTCGAACAGGTGCGAAACGCCACTGACCTGGCTGGTCGGCAGGAAGCCGAAAATCGCTGCAAGGCCGAGGCCGATGAAGCCGATGATCGCAAGCACCTTGATCAGGGCGAACCAGAACTCGAACTCACCGTAATTCTTCACGCTGAACAGGTTGGTCACGGTCAGCAGCATGGTGATCACCAGCGCGAAAGCCCAAATGTCGACACCCGGGAACCACGCATGCAGGATGGTCGCGGCGGCGTTGGCTTCCAGCGGAATCACCAACACCCAGAACCACCAGTACAGCCAGCCGATGGTGAATCCGGCCCAGTGACCGATCGCGCGATCAGCGTAAGTCGAGAACGAACCGGTGTCCGGCGAAGCCACGGCCATCTCGCCGAGCATGCGCATCACCAGCACCACCAGAGTACCGGCAGCGGCGTAGGCCAGCAGCACGGCCGGGCCGGCGGCAGCGATGGCGTGGCCGGAGCCGACGAACAGACCGGCGCCGATCACACCGGCGATCGACAACATGGTCACATGACGCGGTTTGAGCCCCTGTTCGAGGCCAGTGGAGCTTGGGGTACTGCTCATAGAGACTACCTTTGCAAGGAAAGCGAGTGCGTCCGGCGCGTCTGTAAATTCTTTCTCGTAAAAAGAATCCAACGGCCTGTTCCTTATTCTGCACGCAATATTTGCGCCAAAATGTTTCAAGTCCTTGAGGGCCGGGGGCTCCGGCATCCGATGCAAGTCCTTGAGTTTAATGGCTATTCGCCAGAACGTTACCCGGCGACTCACTTTCAAGACGAATCCGCGCACCAGAAACACACAGAAAAAGTGTGCGACGCACAGAAAAAGGGCGAATAAGGAACGTTCGGCCGGATAGCGCTTCCAACACCCCGCCAAAGCTGGCAACATCGCGCCTTTTTTTACGCGGCACCCACGGGTATGCACGATCAAACACCCGTCCGGTTGTTGATGGGGCGACAGTCTGCTGCGCCGATGCGACAACCCGCCACATGCCACCCGTTTACCGCTCGTAGCGCTGTTGGCTGCCATTGAAACGCTATGCTAGCTTGGCCGCCTCGTCAGGAAGGCCCGCCAACAGCAGGAGCGCAACATATATGAGGAACGCACATGGCTGAGGCCACGCCCGCGCTTGAAATCCGCAACTTGCACAAACGCTACGGACAGCTGGAGGTGCTCAAAGGCATCTCGCTGACCGCCCGCGACGGCGACGTGATATCGATCCTCGGCTCTTCCGGTTCCGGCAAGTCCACGTTCCTGCGTTGCATCAACCTGTTGGAAAACCCGCACCAGGGCCAGATCCTGGTGGCCGGTGAAGAACTCAAGCTCAAAGCCGCGAAGAACGGCGAACTGGTCGCCGCTGACGGCAAACAGATCAACCGCCTGCGCTCGGAGATTGGTTTTGTATTTCAAAACTTTAATCTGTGGCCGCACATGAGCGTGCTCGACAACGTCATCGAAGCCCCGCGCCGCGTGCTCGGCCAGAGCAAGGCCGAGGCCATCGAAGTCGCCGAAGCGTTGCTGGCCAAGGTCGGCATCGCCGACAAGCGCCACGCCTACCCGGCGCAATTGTCCGGTGGTCAGCAACAACGCGCAGCGATCGCCCGCACGCTGGCGATGCAGCCGAAGGTGATCCTGTTCGACGAACCGACCTCCGCGCTTGACCCGGAAATGGTTCAGGAAGTACTTAGTGTCATCCGCGCATTGGCCGAAGAAGGCCGCACCATGCTGCTCGTGACCCACGAAATGGGCTTCGCCCGCCAGGTTTCCAGCGAAGTGGTGTTCCTTCATCAGGGCCTTATAGAAGAGCAAGGATCGCCACAGCAGGTGTTCGACAACCCGCTTTCGGCGCGCTGCAAAC
Organism: Pseudomonas sp. FP1762; assembly: GCF_030687105.1. Taxonomy (NCBI): domain Bacteria; kingdom Pseudomonadati; phylum Pseudomonadota; class Gammaproteobacteria; order Pseudomonadales; family Pseudomonadaceae; genus Pseudomonas; species Pseudomonas sp. FP1762. Next base: position 323,180 of record NZ_CP117458.1, on the reverse strand, counting down.
AATTCATGTCCAGCAACCGCTAACGGAGCAACATGCATGCAGAATTTCAAAAAGGTCTTCCTGGCCGCCGCCGTCACCCTCGCGTTCAGCGCCGGTGCCATGGCTGAAACCCTGAAGATGGGCATCGAAGCGGCCTACCCGCCGTTCAACAATAAAGACGCCAGCGGCCAAGTGGTCGGCTTCGACAAGGAAATCGGCGACGCCCTGTGCGCGAAGATGAAAGCCGAATGTTCCGTCGTCACTTCCGACTGGGACGGCATCATTCCGGCGCTGAACGCCGAGAAGTTCGACTTCCTGATCTCCTCGCTGTCGATCACCGAAGAGCGCAAAGCCGCGGTGGACTTCACCGACCCGTACTACTCGAACAAATTGCAGTTCATCGCGCCGAAAAACGTCGACTTCAAGACCGACAAGGACTCGCTCAAGGGCAAGACCATCGGCACCCAGCGCGCAACGCTGGCCGGCACCTGGCTGGAAGACACCTACGGTGACGACATCAAGGTCAGCCTCTACGACACCCAGGAAAACGCCTACCTCGACCTGACCTCCGGTCGTGTCGACGCGATCCTCGCCGACAAGTACGCCAACTATGACTGGCTGAAAACCGACGCCGGCAAGAACTACGAGTTCAAGGGCGACCCGGTAGTGGAAAGCGACAAGATCGGTATCGCCGTGCGCAAGGGTGACAACGAACTGCGCAACAAGCTGAACGCCGCTCTGAAGGAAATCGTCGCTGACGGTACCTACAAGAAAATCAACGACAAGTACTTCCCGTTCAGCATCTATTGATCTGACCTGTGGGACCGGCGCCGCGATGAAGCGGCGCCGGCTCCCGACTTTGCCTGCCGCAATTTGAACAGAAACCCATGATTATCGACCTCTACGGATTCGGCCCGGCGCTCGCCGCTGGTGCGCTGATGACCGTCCAACTGGCCCTCACCGCCCTGTGCCTGGGCCTGGTGCTCGGCCTGCTCGGCGCCTTGGCCAAGACTTCCCCGTACAAGCCGCTGCAATGGCTTGGCGGTACCTACTCGACACTGGTGCGCGGCGTCCCGGAATTGCTCTGGGTGCTGTTGATCTACTTCGGTACGGTCAACCTGATGCGCGCCCTCGGTGAGTACTTCGGCAACCCCGACCTGCAACTCAACGCTTTTGCCGCCGGTGTCATCGCACTGGGTTTGTGCTTCGGCGCCTACGCCACGGAAGTGTTTCGTGGCGCCCTGCTGGCCATTCCCAAGGGCCACCGTGAAGCCGGCCAGGCCCTGGGCCTGTCGAAATGGCGGATTTTCACCCGGCTGATCATGCCGCAGATGTGGCGCATCGCCCTGCCGGGCCTGGGCAACCTGTTCATGATCCTGATGAAAGACACCGCGCTGGTATCGGTCATCGGTCTGGAAGAAATCATGCGTCACGCGCAGATCGGTGTGACCGTGTCAAAACAACCGTTCACCTTCTATATGGTCGCGGCGATCATGTACCTCGGCCTGACAGTGCTGGCGATGACCGGCATGCACTTCCTGGAAAAACGCGCCGCCCGCGGCTTTGCGAGGAGCGCGCAATGAACTGGGAAGTCATCATCAAGTGGCTGCCAAAACTGGCACAGGGCGCGACCCTGACGCTGGAACTGGTCGCCATCGCGGTCATCGCCGGCCTGCTGCTCGCGATTCCGCTGGGCATCGCCCGATCTTCGAAGCTGTGGTACGTGCGCTCGCTGCCTTACGCCTACATCTTCTTTTTCCGGGGCACGCCGTTGCTGGTGCAGCTGTTCCTGGTCTATTACGGCCTGGCGCAGTTCGACGCCGTACGTGAAAGCGCGTTGTGGCCCTACCTGCGCGATCCGTTCTGGTGCGCGACCGTGACCATGACCTTGCACACAGCGGCGTACATCGCCGAGATTCTGCGCGGTGCCATTCAGGCGATTCCACCGGGCGAAATTGAAGCCGCGCGAGCGTTGGGCATGTCCAGACCGAAAGCGATGTTCTACATCATCCTCCCGCGTGCTGCGCGCATCGGCCTGCCGGCCTACAGCAACGAAGTGATCCTGATGCTCAAGGCCAGCGCCCTGGCCAGCACCGTGACCCTGCTGGAACTGACCGGCATGGCACGCACGATCATCGCCCGCACTTATCTGCCGGTGGAGATCTTCTTCGCCGCCGGCGTGTTCTACCTAGTCATGGCTTACGTGCTGGTTCGCGGCTTCAAGCTGCTGGAGCGCTGGCTGCGCGTCGATGCCTGCCAAGGCCGCTGATACTTCCCACGTGCTGACGGGCGAGGCCCTACTCGCCCGTTTCACGGCGCTGGATGCTTTTCTGATTGAGCATCAGGCGCTGTGGAAACCTCGACCGTTCACTCACCTACAACTTCCATGGGAAGCGTCCTACCCGGAGTTGTCTGCGTGGCTACGCGGGCGGTCACTGGAAGATGCAGAACGCGCGCATAACCATCCTGCTGATCTTGTCGATGCGCCAGAGCCGTTCGCTTCATTGGCGAAGTTGTCGGCAGAGTTGAGTACGGTCGGTGAGTTTCCGGGGCATGCGCTTGAGGCTGCCGGGCATCGCTTGAATGTCGATGTGCCCGGGCGCAAGTGGCAGCAGATTGAAGCGTTTGCCAGTCGTTTGTCTTTTGCCTCGCAGCCGACGCATTGGCTGGACTGGTGCTCGGGCAAGGGACACTTGGGGCGGCGCCTAATGGGGTCTGGGCAACAATTGACTTGCGTTGAATACGATCCGGTGCTGGTCGCCAGCGGTCAGGCCTTGAGTCAGCGTCATCATCTGCACGCTTTGCATGTCGAACAGGATGTACTCGCGGCAGACGCCCCGGCCGTATTGAACGCCGCCCACACCCCCGTCGCCCTCCACGCCTGCGGTGATCTTCATGTGCGCTTGATGCAACTGGCCAGTGCCGCAGGCTGCCAGCAAATGGCGATCGCACCGTGCTGTTACAACCGCATCAGTCGTAACGAATACCAGGCCTTGTCCTGCGCAGGATCGGCATCGCTTCTACAGCTCTCGCTGGAAGATCTGGCGCTGCCGATGAACGAAACCGTCACCGCCGGTGCGCGCGTCCGGCGCCAGCGTGACACATCGATGGCTCGTCGCCTGGCTTTCGACCTGCTGCAACGGCAAGTGCGCGGCGTCGATGAATACCTGCCAACGCCCTCCCTGCCCAGCGCCTGGCTGGACAAACCGTTCGCTGCTTACTGTCGCGATCTGGCTGTGCTCAAAGAGTTATCCACAATCGGCGAGCCAGATTGGCCCGAACTCGAAGCAGCCGGTTGGCAGCGGTTGGCCGAAGTTCGCAACCTGGAATTGCTCCGCGGTTTGTTCCGGCGACCATTGGAGCTCTGGCTGAATCTGGATCGGGCGCTTTTCCTCGCAGAACAGGGATACGTCGTACGCCTCGGCACCTTTTGCGACACCTCACTCACACCGCGTAACTTACTGCTGCTCGCCGAACTCGCTTAAAACGTTACAGCCTGTGGATAACTCTGTTGATGGATTTGCCATGGATCCAATATCTGCGCCTGTTTCGTCGCTTTAACATCACTGGTCATTTTTTGTGCACATGAATAAAAAACCTGTAAAACAGGGATTTGCGAACAAGATGAGAATGGGTTCACAACACCTCGCATAAGCCAGTATCCGCGCCCCTCAGTTGTGCATAAGCTGCCAATCAAAACGACATAACCGACGAATATTGGGCTAGCCGAGTGAATAATTGCGGGGTGATGAAAGCCGAAGCTGACCCGTACGCCCTGTATAAATGTCTTACTACGCGTTAGGTACAAAAGCAGCGCATAAATTTGCGCTGGGCCTAATTTTTCTGGAATGCAAAAATAGTCTGAATTCAGGGGTTTACAGGATCTACCCAATCGCTATAATCGTCGCCCACACGCCGGTATAGCTCAGTTGGTAGAGCAACTGACTTGTAATCAGTAGGTCCCGGGTTCGACTCCTGGTGCCGGCACCATACAAAACAAAGCCCCTGCAGAAATGCAGGGGCTTTGTTGTTTCTGGCGCTTGGAGCTCACTAGGAGGTCCGCATCGCTGCGACAAAACAAACGACGCCTTATCTCAACCAGCAGCCCCCTACTCTGCCCGCGTGCCTGGACCCGTTACAATTTCACATCAGCCCAACATTGACGGGCTCTTGCACCTACCTATAATGCACCCCAATACACCCGCCAAGCCTAGGTTGACCCAGTCAGCAAGCTCAAATCGTGCGGGTTTTTTTTGCCTGGAGAAAACTACATGAGGCCCTTCGACAAGCCGGCCCTCAGCGTAGAACAGCAATTGGAACTGCTAAAGCAACGAGGCCTGCAAGTCGCAAATGACGAGCGCGCCATGCGTTTCCTGGAAGTGGTCACGCTGTTTCGCTTGAGTCCATACATGCGCCCTTTTCAGGAAACAAACCCTGAACACACCTTCAAACCTGGTAGCACTCTGAAAGCAGTCGTCGACATCTACCGCTTCGATGGCTCGTTGCGACGCATAACCATGGATGCTATCGAACGTGTCGAAGTCGCCATACGAGCGACTATCAGCAATCACATGTGCCCTAAGTACGGGCCTGACTGGATAGCTGACGCGTCAATCTTCTCTTCTTCATATTCACATGGCGATTTATTGCGGCCCCTGCGAGATCAACTGGGCAAGGAGCGCCACAAACTGGGACGTGAGATTGATCGTATAAAAAAGAGCAGCCGAGTTGATCAGGTCCAGCAGCAGCGAATTGAAAATCGCATGCGCCATAACTATTTTCGATTCTACGGATCAACCTATTCCCATCCCGAGTTGCCGCCCGCTTGGGCTGTTCTGGAAGAGCTCAGCCTTGGGACGGTATCCACGATGTTCAATGCCATAGGCAAAAGCGTCGACAAGAAAGCGATCGCTAGCAGATTTAATCTCCCCTTCGAAGTACTGGCCTCCTGGCTCCACACTCTGACCTTCATTCGAAACTGCTGCGCCCACCACTCACGACTATGGAACAGAGAGCTCTCGATTCGACCATCCTTACCAAAAGAATGGGTCATCCAAAATGCGCCTGGCGATCGGCCTCAACCCAAGCAGCGGCTATTTATAGTACTAACGATGCTGGCGTATTTAACCGATTTGATCAGTCCAGACAGCCAGTGGAAATTTCACTTGGCCGAAATAATGGACCAGAGGGAACCGGGTGATTTGAAACTTATGGGATTTCCAGATGACTGGAAACGGCAATCGCAATGGTGTTTGGGGTAGAGGAAGCCAGAGGTCTTGTTCTTTTGCCATTGCGCGGAGAAACAGAATTGGGGACAGACCACGTTTTTCAAAAAATGACAGAGTCGCAACCTGAATTCATTTTTTACGATTTTAGTGCTGACGCCATACAAAACGAAGCCCCTGCAGAAATGCAGGGGCTTCGTTTTGTATTGCAGAGGTCAGGCCAAAGGCCTTAGTGGTATCAAGCAATATGCAAATCCCGCAACGCCTCAGGATGCTGACTTGCGACCCGCAAGAGAGTCTGCGCTGCACCCGTCGGTTGCCTGCGCCCCTGCTCCCAATCCTGCAAAGTCCGCGCTTATGCCTCGCAGTATCTGCACGAGCCAAGCAAGGCACTGATCGATGATGTGGTGAAAGTAATGGATTCGCCACCAGAAAGGCATTGATGCAAACCGCCATTCGAAGCCCTCGTTGATGCGAGGGCTTTTTGCATTTCAGGCCTGCCGAAAACATGCCGGCCTTCCTCAAGGTCCCTTGGTGCGGGGACATATCCGACTTCCCTCCTGCATCTATCCAGATAACCCGCCAGCCACTGGAGCGTTCTTGGCCAACGCATGGGCTGCCCAGCAGCCAACTGGGAACTAACGCCGAGCGCAACACTCACTTACAAAGCGCGGCGCTGTGGAAGAGTCATCTCGCTTCATCACGTCAGCACAACGGACTGAACGCATGACATGGACCTAGAGACCATCGATGAACTCAACATCAGAAACGCCAAACGGCTCCGCACGTTCGCAAATCAGGGACTTTTCTGACTGTCGAAACATTGCTCACGGCGCTGCATTCATCATCGTTTCGGGCAGCTCCGCGAAAGATTTTCCCATCGAACAGTTTGCCGACATCCCGATGATCACGGTGAACGGTGCGATATCCATGTTCATGGGAACAGGCATAAAGCCGTTCTTCTACGCATGCACCGATACCAGTTTTTCGCTACAACAACCTGAACTGTTTGCCTATGCGATGCGCACTAGTCAGCGTGTAGCTGTGTGGGCTAACCAGGCTCAGGAACTGATTGTTGAACCGACAGGTGATCTCTATTTGCTCAAGAAAGCGCCCAAACCAACCTTGACTGAATGGCTACTGCGCAACAACCAGGATCTGGTACGTAATCGAGCTGTTTGGGGTAGTCGAAACCGCAGTATCGGGTTCAGCAAAAACCTGGCCCATGGTTTTTTTGATGCCCGCACAGTCTTGTATCTCGCACTCCAACTTGCCTATCACGCAGGCTTTTCAAAGGTGATTTTGGTGGGAGCGGATATGAACCAGTCCGCGGGGCGCTTTTACGAGACTGATGGAAGCTCTATCTCGCCGTGCGGTCTGGATCAGCATTTTCATTCCAGAATACTTCCATCTCTGAAACTCATGTCCGACAAAGTCGTCGGCAAAGAGTTTGCCGTTTACAACTTGTCGCCCTCTTCGCGAATTCCTTCCGGCGTCATTCCGGTCAAAACACTCGACGAAGTCAAAGCGATAATTCAGACCTGACTGACCTCGAACACAAACGAAATTCTGCCCTCACTTGCGCTCCAGAAATAGCGCAAGTGTTTGCCCTGCTTCGGAATCGAAACCGCAGGCGGACGGAACGCCGCAACGCATTCATGCCCAGGCAACCGCACGCTGTTATAAAGCAAGCCCCACGATTCGGCGTCGCGCAGTTGCCGCGCGAACAGCTGTGATGGGCCATAGGCTTCAGGATCAGGCTGATGCAGATGATCAAAGCCATGGCGAACGTCGTGCAGCGGCTTGATCACCTGATTGATGTAAGTACGCATGGTCAATTCGAGATCGGCTTCCTGGGTCGCCGCGAGAAAGCGTTCCTGGTGAAAACAGGTTTCAGCGATGGCCGCAGCCTGGCTGCTGGCGGCGTAATAGACGCCGAAGGTGCCGTCACTGAAACGGCTGCGTTTGCCGACGTGAGTGAACGCGGCCATCACCGGGCTGGAACCGGGGCCGGACAGACGATCTTCGGGACGTACGCGAGCGAGTACGCCGGCCTGTTCGATCAGGCGATCATTGGTCAGCGCTTCGATGGCGTAGGCAACTTCGAGGTCCTCGGGGTCGAGGACGTCTTCGAACAGCGCAATCGGCGGGAAGCTGCTGTTGACGATGCGATACGCCCGCGGCCATGGCACATCCACCGGCGCCGGCGCTTTCAACCGCGCACTCCGTCGAGGTAGCGGCGTACATCGGCGATATCGACCACCCGGCCCGCCAGCATGTAATCCAGCGCGGTTTTGCCATTGAACGGTGCCGCGTTGTTCGGGCTGCTGACCCACTTGTAGGCGCGCTCGCGGCTATTGCTGAAGATGATGCTCAGCGCCTTGTGAATGCCCATCAGATAAGAGATGCGCTCGAGGGTGTCATGGGGCAAGCGTGTGTTTGGCAGGTGTTTGTATTTATAGAATGTGGTGTTGCCGACTCCACCGAGCAGGGTGCGTTGTTGCTCGGCGCTACAGCCCCAGCGCTCCATGAGGTTAAAGAAGAACTTCAGCGCGACGCGACCGGCTTCGGGGGCGTCGAGTTGTTCGCGTGGGGTGAGAGCTGGGGATGAGGTAGGCATAGACGCCTCCTGATTTTTTGTCTTAGCTGAAGACTAGTACATAACTGTAATTTTTTAGCGTTTTGATACACAAATGAACGAATCGTAACAATCACACGCACAGAAGCCGGAGTTAAGTCGGCTTATGTTTTTCTGCGCTATTTAAACAGTTCTGAATGACTCCCTAAACGATCCCAAGACTTCTTGAATTCAGAAGTCTGTGCACACTGTTTAGGCCGATCAGCGCGTTTTTGCGTTTTCTCCTGTTTCGCCATCAGCATTCCTTAGCATGTCGTCTATCGAGTCGAAACGCTGACGGATTTCTCGTGCTTCCATCATTGCGCGGGCCGTCTTCTCCGATGGAACTCGCACCTCGAAGGGAAGCCCCTGAGTAGCAACAACCTGTCGCAGAAAAAGTCGCATGGCGTCGCTAATGCTCAGCCCGCAATCGTTCAAGACTTCAGTGGCACGCGCTTTCAAATCCTCATCAATGCGGCAGCGCACATCGGTAGTTTTCAGTAGTGCAGCCATTTCAATTACCTCATCGTGGTTTTGTAGCTACATCAGCGCTACCTCTGCATTGTGTTCGGAGTGATCTTTGTGGGTCAATGCGAAGTTGATAGGTGGTTATCTACCACCATGGCTCGCATGCCAGACATCCATTTCAACTCCTTTGACTGTTGGGCGCTATCAGCTGAATCGTTACTTTACCTGAGACCTATCTGCGTATGACGCAGGCAAAAAGCTAGGAAGATGTAAGCTGTTTCTCTTCGAAAAAAATCTCCCCGCGCACCAAAACCACGCACTTTTTTGACCTTCATCACCCCCACTTCACCAAAAACCCCGATCCTCTGTCAGCCTCCAGCCATCGGCGGGGAAATCAATTCGCTACTAAATCCGCGACAACTATGCTCAGGTGCAGGAATATAGCCGGCATATGGCGCCGTTTCGGTCGTTTCGTAAACAACAATACCCAGCCCACTTCAGAGGGCATTACCCATGGATAGCAGAACCTTACGCAACCTCATGCGCATCGTGCAGACCGGCTCGTTGTCGGCCGCAGCCGAGCATTCGTGCCTGACCGTGCAGGCGTTGGCCGCACAGTTGAACAAGGTCGAAGAGCAGTTCGGTTTCCGCTTGTTTCGCCGCTCCAACAAGGGCCTGACGCTGACGCCGCAAGGTACGGAGCTCACGCCTTACATCGACAAAGTGTTGATCGCCACGCGACAGATGGAAGAAAAGGTCGAGGCGCTGAAGGTGCCCGGGCAGCGCACGTTGAAGGTGGCGTTGAACAACACGCTGTCGCCTGATTTCAACCGGCGCATGATCGGTCGCCTGATCGAGGTGTTTCCTGATTACCAGATGGAATTCAGCTACGCCGAGTCGATGGAAAACCTCAGCAAGCTGAGGAACGAAGATTTCGACCTTGCCGTGCTGATCGGCCCGCAGCGGCCGGGGCTGCCGAGCATCGTGCTGCCAGAGGTGCAGGTGCAGGTGGTCGGTGCGCATTGCGGTCAGGAAAACGATCCGCTGACTTTGCTGGGCAACAAGTTTCAGGTGCGTCCTGCGGAAGATTGTCCGTATTCCCACAGCTTCTTGCGGTTTCTCGACGCCGGGCTGGGCAATCACGAGAACGGCCAGCGCATGGTCTATTCCTGCAGCGAAACCCTGACGCTGTCGTTGATCACGCAGATGGATGCGGTCGGCATGGTCTCGCGTGAAGCGGCGCAGAAGAACGGTCTGACGATTTTTCCCGGTTTCGAGGATTTCCTCGAAGTGCGCCTGGCTGTAAACAATCCGGAGCTGTCGCACCAGGCGCTGAACGACGTCGTTGATCTGCCGCTACATGAACGAGCCGAGCGCAATGTACGCAGCCGTCCCCACCGCCACACTGAGAAAGAGGTTTTTGCTGAAATACGCACATAGCAACGTCGGAATCGCAGCATAGAATTCCGGGCGATCGAGCTGGATCTGCCGATCCTTGATCAACAGGGGTGTGAGGCTGATCGCAGCGACGATCGCCACCGGCAGATATTCCAGCGCCCGCGCCACGAAGGGCGGCCAGTGTTCGGTGTTGATCTGCAGTGGCAAGGCGCGCGGCAGGAAGGTCACGGCCATCATCAGCACCACCACCAGAATCAGGAACGTTTGGTCAGGCATACACCCACTCCGCAGCCCACAAACGTGGCGATAAATACGTTGAAGGGCGAACTGCCGATCAGGCTCAGCGCCCCCATGCAGACCACGGCGGCAGCGGCGGCAATCAGTTTGTTGCGCGTGTTGCACAGCGAGACCAGCACGTAAAGCATCATCGCCGTCAGCGCGTAGTCGAGCTGATATTTGATCAAGTGCGCCGCGTACTGCGCGCAGACCGCACCGAGCAAACCGCCGAGCACCCACGAGGTGTGGCAGAACAGGTTGAAGCCGATCAGGTAACGCACATTGACCGGTGCGCCCGTGCCGAGCTTGACGCTATGAAAGGCGAAGGATTCATCCGTCAGACCACCGGCGTAAGCCCAACGCTCCATGCGGCTCAAGCCAAGGGCGCGCAGCGCCTTGGCCATGTACACCGACATCAGCATGTGCCGCGCATTGATCAGGAAAGTGGTCAGCACAATGGTGGTCAGCGAGGCGCCGCTGGAGATCAGCGCCAGCGCGGCGAACTGCGAAGCGCCGGCATAGACGAACAAGCACATCGCTACTGGCAGCCACATCGGCAGGCCGGCGTTGACCGCCATCAGCCCGAAGACAAACGACACGGTGAAATACCCGGCGACCACCGGGCTGGCTTCGGCAAACGTGCGCGACGGCTGATGAGTCGCCATCAGCGGCGCGCTGCCGGACCTTTCATTCATAGATCCCTCTCAAATGTTCGTTCGCCGTGAGGCTCGCAAAAACCCTGGGCAGTCCAGAATCGCTTGCCCGCGAGGTTAGCATCGTCGACGAACAGAAACATCCGCAGCACCCCGACCCGTTTCATGTCGGACGACGCTGCTTCAACCAGACGCTGGCCCACGCCCTGGCTGCGGTAGCGCGGGCTCACGGCCAGATGATTGATCGTGCCGCGACTGCCGAGCATGCCGCCGAGCACCGCGCCGACGATCTCGCCAGCCACATCGAACGCCAGATACGCCGTGGTGGTTTTCTGGATCAACACGCCGCGCAGGCATTTGGCGTCCTGCCATTCGCAGAACGACACTTCGTCGAACTGGCGGAAGAAGCGCTCCATGCGTTGCGCATCCTTGGCGGTGGCGCGGCGCAGTACCACTGGCGTCGAGCACTCGACGCCGTCGATTGGGGTGATCTGATTAGCGAACAATGTCGAAAGCGGTCCCGGGCCGCGAGAAGGAAATCGCCAGAATCTGCCGGTACGCCATGGCATGGGTGTGGGTATTGCGCGCCGGGGTCACGTAGTGGCGCATGTCGCGATCGAGGAAGAAGGTGGTATCGAGAATTTCCTCGTAGGTGGTCGCCGCCAGCTGATGCTCGTGGATGTCGTACAGTCGACTCTCGGCACCCTCTACGTTACTGCGGCCCCAGAAGTGCACACCGCTGAACGGATAGCCGTCGCAATGAATACCTTCAGGAGTGATTTCCAGCTGTTTGCCGGGTTTGATCTCGATGCGGATCTGATGGATCTGGCACTGCCAGATTTCATCGTGCAACTCTTCCGGCAGGACACTTTTGTACACTTCGAAATCGGTGTCGATCAGGCTGCGCATCACCGGCGAGGAGATCACTTCCTCGGAAAAGTCCTGGAAGTGGCGCACCACGCCACCGACGTAAGCGTTGTTCTCTTTCGATTGCACATAAGCGCGATGCTCAAGTTGCTTGAGCTCGCGGGTTTTCGGGTTGTATTCAAAGTCGCTGTAACGACGATAACGCATGCCGGCTTCGGCCTGACCGTAATAGCTGTCAGGCTCCATGTTTTCCCAACTTTTGGTCAGTCTGACGAAGTCGGCAAAATGACCGTAGAGATTGAAGTCACCACCCTGGACGTTGACAAACTTGTCGCGCCGTAGCGATTCGCCCACTTCTCTGTTCAAAACGATCATTACCAAATTCTCCGCTGCGTTGAACGCCCTAATCTATTGGGTGGAGAATTTGCGTCCATGAGAAAGAATTTCAGGCATTTGAAGCACTGCTTGAAACGGAATCTGCAGCGCTTGAAAAACGACTTTTACATGACAAGAACACCGGTTATTTGCGGTTTTCGCTGAAAAACCGGCGAAAAAAAACCCCGAACGAATCGGGGTTTTCTCATTTTTCTTACAGCGGATCGATCATCAGAAGATGTTGATCGGATAGTCCACGAATACACGCAGCTCGTTACCGCTGACGTTGTACTCGCTGGATTTCTGCGACACGCGCAGGATCGAGCTGCGCAACTTCACGCTCAGGTCTTTGGCCGGGCCACTCTGCACGACGTACTTGAACTGGTTGAAGATTTCGCGCTCGGTGCCGCCTTCGCTGGTGGACGTGGTGATGTTGTCGCCGCGCACGTAAGCGAAGTTGTAGCTCAGACCCGGAACGCCGAACGAACCAAAGTCCAGACCGTAACCCAGCTGCCAGCTGCGTTCGTCTTCGGCGTTGAAGTCAGACCAGTAGGAGTTGGCCAGGTAGATGGAGTTACCACCGTCGCCGACACGACCCTGGTCTTTCTGATAGCCGCCATAGGCGTAGCCCAAGTTACTGTCGCCAGTGGAACGCTGATGCGCCACGGTGAACGAGTGCGGGCCGGTGGCGAAGGTGGCTGCCAAGCTCCAGATCTTGTTGTCGCGACCGGTGACGATGCTTTCGCCCGGCACGGTGTTTTCGCGTACGTACGAGCTGTCCAGCTTGGTGCGATAGCCGTTGAAATCCAGGGTCAGCGACTGATCCTTGTTGAACGGAATCACATAGTTGGCATTCACGTACTGTTTCTTCAAGACGTCCTCGACGTCGGAGGCGTACAGCGCGCCTTTGAAGTTTTCGGTGAACTGATAGCTGCCGCCCAACACGTTGATCGACTTCAGACCGCCGCTGTCACGGCCTTCATCGCTCTTGCGCGATTCGGCGGTGAAGCGACCGGCGTTCAATTCCAGGCCTTGGATTTCACGGGAAGTGATCAACGTACCGGTATAGCTTTCCGGCAGCAGACGCACGTTGTCGTAGCTCAGCACCGGCAGGGCCGGCATCTGGTCGCCATAGGTCAACACGGTGTTGGATACACGAAACTTGACCGCAGCACCGCCCTTGGCGATGTCGTGGTTCGTACGACCGTCATTTTCCTGTTTGAAGAAGTCGATGCCGCCGGCGCCGCTACGGCCCTTGCCGCCGTCCAGGCGCAATGCGTACAGACCGAAAGCGTCCACGCCGACACCAACGGTGCCTTGGGTGAAGCCCGACGAGAACGTACCGATGGCCGCTTGGCCCCATTCGGCCTTGTCCTTGTTACCGTCTTTGTAATCACGATTGATGTAGGCGTTGCGCAACAGCACTTTAAGGCTGCTGTCTTCAACGAAACCCTTGGATTCGGCCTGGTCGTTAGCCATGGCCTGTGTAGCACTCAACATCCCCAGTGCGATCAGACTGATTCGCTTGTTCAACATTTTGTTTTCCTTATTACGGGTTGAAACGCGCTGTGTCGAACGGCTGAAACGGCGCTTTCTGCACTCTTGTATTCACCCCGAAACAAAAAAGCCCGCCGACGTAACGTCCTGGCGGGCCTGCTCCTTATTTTGAGTCATGGCGGTTAGCCACAGGCGTTGGGCCGAATCGTAGCCGCGCCCTGAACTGTGTGTCAATTTCAAGAATCGTCTTTAAATAGGCGAAAAACGTCTAAGAAACGTATTTTTTTTGCTGGGCTGTTGCAGAAAAAACGGATTAAACAGGGAGTTCTGAACTGTGGGAGCAAGCCTGCTCTGGAAGCGCTGGATCAGTTAACAAAGTCATTGGCAGTGCTGACGCCTTCGCGAGCAGGCTCGCTCCCACTTTTGAATACCTGTGGATAAAAATCAGGCCAAAAAAAGCGCCGCCATCCCGGCAGCGCTTTTTGACCAATCCCTGTTGTTCCTATCCTTCCATCACATCCCACAAGGCTTCCAGCTCGGCCTCGCTGAACAGGCCAGCGGGGTAGCGCTCGATCATCATCCGGCGCGGATCAGGTTCTCTGATCTGACGCGTTCCATTGGACTTCAACCAGTGCGCGACAAGCTGGAGCGATTCGCCGTTGACGGCCATGGGATGCACAGTCCGCTCGCTGATTACGTTCACTTCGGCGTTCATTTCAGCGCTCTCTCCCCGTTCGTGAGCGGCTACGTTATCCAAGGTTTGTGACAGAACTGTTGAAGTTCCCCTCCCTCCCTAGTGCATCAGGAGCAATACAAGAGCTATGCCAAGGCGACTCGAATGTCGACCGGCGGATACAAACAAGCCCGCGGTCCTGACGGGCCGCGGGCTTGCTTTCATGCTGAGCGAGCTAATCATTGCCTGGCTGATTTGTTAATCAACTCAAGCTGTTACGACTCAACTCACTCTTTGTGCGGCGCTGGCTGCTGTTGGGTAAGGCAGTGAATATTGCCGCCACCCAGTAACAGTTCACGGCCCGGCACCATCACCACTTCGTGCTGCGGGAACAGCTTCTGCAGGATTTCCCTGGCCGGGGCATCCATCGGGTCGTCGAAGCTCGGCGCGATGATGCCACCGTTGACGATCAGGAAGTTCACGTAGGAGCCGGCCAGGCGCACGGAAGGGTTGCGCTCCTGCGAACCGTCCACCGCATCGACGCCGGCACACTCTTCTTCGGTCGCGTACAGCGGCCCCGGAATCGGCATTTTGTGCACCGTGAACGGGCGGCCCTTGGCGTCGGTGCTGCTTTGCAGCACTTGCATCGCGGCCTGGCAGCGCGGGTAGTTCGGATCCTGCGGATCATCGGTCCACGCCAGCAGCACTTCGCCCGGACGCACGTAGCAGCAGAAGTTATCCACATGGCCGTCGGTTTCATCGTTGAACAAGCCATCCGGCAACCAGATGATCTTGTCCACAGACAGGTTGTCGCTGAGTACGGCTTCGATTTCTTCGCGGCTCAGGTGCGGGTTGCGATTGCGGTTGAGCAAGCATTCTTCGGTGGTGATCAGCGTGCCTTCGCCGTCGACATGAATCGAACCGCCTTCGAGCACGAAACCTTCGGTGCGGTAACGCGGGCTGCGCTCGATCTCGAGGATCTTGCCGCCGACCTGCGAATCACGGTTCCACGGTGCATACAGGCCGCCATCGAAACCGCCCCAGGCGTTGAAATCCCAGTTCACACCGCGCACTTCGCCATGGTTATTGATCACGAAGGTCGGGCCGCTGTCGCGAACCCAGGCATCGTCGCTGGACATTTCCACCACGCGGATATTCGGCACATCGAGGCGCGCGCGGGCGTTTTCGTATTGGCCGGCGGAGACGGCAACCGTGACCGGCTCGAAGCGGGCGATGGCTTTGGCCACTGTGGCGTGCGCGGCCTGCGCCGGTTTGCCGCCCAGACGCCAGTTGTCCGGGCGCTCGGGCCAGATCATCCAGGTCTGGGTCTGTGGCGCCCACTCGGCCGGCATGTAGAAGCCATCGGCGCGTGGGGTACTTTTCAATGTGGTCATCAGGACTCCAGGGAACCGTCGAGGGTTTTCAACGCGCCGTACAGATTCGGTCGGCGGTCGCGGAATGAACCCCACGCGCTGCGAATATGTTCCAGCTCGTCGAGGTTGAACGTGTGCACAAGAATACCTTCTTCGGTTTTATTCAGCTCCTGCACTTTTTCGCCGAACTGGTTGGCGATGAATGAAGAGCCATAGAAGGTGATGTCGTAGCCGTCCTGTTCTTCGTTGCCGATGCGGTTGCTGGCGATCAGCGGCATCAGGTTGGCGCCGGCATGGCCCTGCTGCACTCGCTGCCAGTGGTCGCGCGAAGAAATGGTCTTGTCGTGCGGCTCGCTGCCGATCGCGGTTGGATAAAAGAGAATTTCCGCGCCTTGCAGGGCCATGCTGCGCGCCGCTTCCGGGAACCACTGGTCCCAGCAGATGCCGACGCCGATTTTCGCGTAACGGGTATTCCACACCTTGAAGCCGGTGTCGCCCGGGTTGAAGTAATACTTTTCGTGATAGCCCGGGCCGTCGGGGATGTGGCTCTTGCGATAAATCCCGAGGTTGCTGCCGTCGGCGTCGATGATCGCGATGCTGTTGAAGCGTGCACGCCCGGCCAGTTCGTAGAAGCTGATCGGCAGCACCACTTGCAGCTCTTTGGCGATTTTCCGGAAATGCTTGATGGCGACGTTTTCTTCAACCGTCGTTGCCAGTTGCAGGTAATCCGGATTCGGCTTCTGGCAGAAATACGGCGCCTCGAACAGTTCCTGGATGAGGATGATCTGCGCGCCTTTGCCGGCGGCTTCTCGGACCAGTCTTTCAGCGGTTTCGAGGTTGGCTTCCAGGTCCCACGAACAGGCCATCTGCGTGGCGGCGACGGTAACGATACGGCTCATGAATCATCTCCGGGCTAGTGCTTTGACGGTCGAAAAATTCGACCGAAAAGAAAACGCGCGCACCGGACAAGAGATCACCATGCCGGAGCAATGGCGACTTTATAACCGATAAATATCGGCTTTAGAAGCTGCAAATAAGGAATCTCTCTGTTTGAACGCCAATTAAATCGATACAAATCGGACTTAAGACCGAAAACAGATGTGGGAGCGAGCCTGCTCGCGAATGCGCTGTATCAGTCACCGCATGTGGCGACTGATACGCAGCTTTCGCGAGCAGGCTCGCTCCCACAGGGGATGTGCCTTGCTTACAGTCCTTCGCTCAACACCCGATCCAGCATATCGACAAAGAAATCCACGCTTTGGCGCGACGTCACCATCGGTGGCTTGATCTTGAGAATGTTCAAGTCATCGCCCGTCGGCTGCATGAAGATCCCCAACTCGCGCAGGCGATCACACAGCAATGCAGTCTCGGCAGTTGCCGGTTCCAGCGTCTGCCGATTGCGGATCAGTTCCAGCCCGAGATAAAACCCGGAGCCGTGCACCGCGCCGACCAGCGGATGTTTATCGATTAACGCTTCCAGGCGCGCCTTGAAGTAACCGCCGACGACTTGGGCGTTCTCCCAGAGCTTTTCCTCTTCCATCACATCGAGCACCGCCATGCCGATCTGACAACTGACCGGACTGCCGCCCGCCGACGAGAAGAAATAGCCTTCGGCCTCCAGCGCCTCGGCGATTTCCCGGCGAGTGATCACCGCGCCAAGTGGCTGACCGTTACCCATGCCTTTGGCCATGGTGATGATGTCCGGCACTACGCCCTGCTCTTCGAAGCCCCAGAAAAAATGGCCCATGCGCCCATAACCGACCTGCACTTCGTCAGCGATGCACACCCCGCCCTGCGCGCGGACCTTTTCATACACCTGCGGCAAATAGCCCGGCGGTAAAGAAATACCCCCGGCATTACCGTAGACCGGCTCGCAGATGAAACCGGCCAGTTGCCGCTTTTGCTCGGCCAGTTTTTGCAGGTGATGTTCGACGCTGCGCACGTAATCCGGCGCCGAATCGGCGCCACGGAATTCGCCGCGATACGTGTTCGGCGCCGGCACTGGGTGCACCCAGTCCGGGCGACTTTCCAGCGCTTTCGGGTTGTCGGCAATCGACGTCGATACCGCATCGGCACCGATCGTCCAGCCGTGATACGCCTCGAGGACGCTGATCATGTCGCGCCCGCCGCTGTAGGCCCAGGCCAGACGAATCGCCAGGTCATTGGCCTCGCTGCCGCTGTTGACCAGAAACACACGATCCATGCCCTCCGGCGCCAGCTTCACCAAGCGCTCGGAAAACTCGGCGACCGCCGCGTAGTTGAAGCGCGAATTGGTATTGAGCAACGACCACTGCCGCGCCGCGACCGCCGCCATCCGAGGGTGACCGTGGCCGAGCACGGCGACGTTGTTGAGCATGTCCAGATAGGAGCGGCCCTGAATATCAATCAGGTGATTGCGCCAGCCGCGTTCAATGCGCGGCGGGTCAACGTAATAGTGTTTTTGCGTGCGGGCAAAACTGGCATCGCGGCGTTCGAGCAGGGTTTTCGCGTCCAGCTCAGGCTCGGCGTCGCAGGCCAGCCCGAGCAGCATCGCCGGTGACGGGCACAACGCCTGCCACGCCGATGCACGGGACGGCGTGCAGAACAGCGGCGCGTCGAGTTCTGCTTCTCGGCACAACTGCACAATCAGCGGCCCAGTGACTTCACCGAGTTTCTGGCCTCTATCCACTGCCACCCCATGTTCAAGAACAGGCGTCACGCCCCACAGGCGAACGCTGAACTGTGGGCCATCGAGTTGCAGCGCACCGTTTGCCGCTTGCTTCAGAATGCCGGCGAACGGTGCTTGCACTTCGGTTCCGGTCGGCACACGCAATTCGACATGCAACGGGAACGTATCCGGTTCAGTCGCACTGTCCGGGCGGGTACGTGACAAGCGGTACTGGCCATAACGCGTCGCCGCCAGCCCGTGCACCGCTGCGGCCTCTGTCAGCAAGCGCTGATCAATGCCCTGCTGCTCCCAATTGCCCGCCTCGAAGTGCGGGCTCAACACGCCCAGATCGATCAGCGCGAATTCGCGCCCGACCAATCCGGGCAGCAATGGCGCAAATTCCGGTTTTTCGACCTTCGGCACGGTCTGGCCCACGGCGCTGAGAATCGCCGCTTCCATCAGCGCCTGTGGCACCGATGTCGCGACGCGAAAGATTTCCCACTCGTGAATGAGATTGTCGCGGCTATACGTATTGGTGGGGTCGATGCTCACCTGTTGCTCGCCACTGAGCACCAGCACCGCCGCCCGGGCCACGATCAATGGCCACAGCGCTTGCAGTTCTGCGTACTGCAACGGATTGACCGCGTGATACGCCTGGACCGCCGGCAGGATGACAAACGGATCGCCATCGGCGTGATGCAGCAAAGCCGCACAGGTCACCGACAGATCGGTGATACGCCAGGTGCGCACCAGATCACCGAAGTCAATCACACCCTGCAACTGCCAATGCCGCTGGGCATCACGCGCCCAGACGACGTTGTCATCGGTGATGTCCATGTGAATCGCCTGCACCGGCAGTTTGTCCAGCAGCGGCTGCAAACGGCGCTCGGCCTGCTCGGCGGCAGCGCTGATCGCCGCACGCTGCTGCGCGTCGGTGATCACCGGCAACAGATGACTGATCAAAGTGTTGGCGTGACGCGCGTCCCACTGCAAGGTGCGTTCAAGACCCGGGTGATCGAAACCTGCCAAGGCCAGATCCATCTCGCCACAGAGTCGGCCAAACCCGGCGACCACGTCTTTGCCAAGATGATCGAAATCGGTCAATGGTTGGCCGTCGATGTACTCCAGCAAGCGCACATGCACCGTTTCGCCATTGGCTTGCAACGACAACAGATCGGCACCGTTATTGGCTGCGATGACGCGCGGCACCTTGATCGCCGAATGCTCGGCCAAGTATTTGAGCCCGGCGTGCTGGGCTTGCAGCTCCACAAGAGCGTAATCGCCACGACAGACTTTCAGCACGAAGCGTCCACGCTCGCTGTCGACGCGATAATTCAGATCCTGCTGGCTGCCCAGAGCCTGCAAAGTGCCGCCAAGTCCGTAATATTCGGCCAGCCATTGCAGCGCCTGCGCCTCTGAAACCTGCGGACCGGGCAAACTGGCGCGATGAATCAACGTGGCGAGCGGCATGAAACGACCCCTGAAATTTTATTAGGCGCTTATATCGCCATTGCCTTGGCGGTTACGCAACCCCCGGCTTCAATGAACGCTCCATTTCAAACCCAACACTCGCGCCCCGCAGCGCTTTGCGCAAGAATGTCGGCCGTTCACACCTGTCTATGGAAATCCTCATGAATGTCATTACCACCGATCTGCCCGGTGTTCTGATCATCGAACCCAAGGTGTTCGGCGACGAGCGCGGTTTTTTCTTCGAGAGTTTCAATGCCAAGGCGTTTCAGGACGCCACCGGTCTGAATCTGCAGTTTGTGCAGGACAACCATTCGCGCTCACAAAAAGGCGTGCTGCGTGGTCTGCATTACCAGTTGCAGAACACCCAGGGCAAACTGGTTCGCGTGACCGCGGGTGAAGTGCTTGATGTGGCGGTGGACATCCGTCGCAGCTCGCCGCATTTCGGCAAATCGGTGGCGGTGCGCCTGTCGGCGGAAAATCATCGTCAGCTATGGGTACCGGAAGGTTTCGCTCACGGTTTCGTGGTGCTGAGCGAGTTCGCCGAATTCCTCTACAAGACCACCAACTATTACGACCCGTCCTCCGAGCGCAGCATTCGCTGGGACGACCCGGCGCTGGGCATCGACTGGCAACTGGACGCAGCGCCGAAGCTGTCGGCAAAGGACCAGGCGGCTGCGCTGCTCAAGGACGCTGACGTCTTCGCCTGAGGCCGGGCATAATGCGCCTGTCCCTACAGGCGTATCCGGCACATGAAACCACCGCTTCCCCGCAGACCCCGCTGGCGCAGCCTCGCGCTGTTGGCCCTGTGCCTGGCGCCGCTGCTGTGGCCGCTGGAACATCTCGCCGAACGCTATTACCGCAGCGAACTCGCCGGACAGAATCGCCAGACCCTCGATCTCTACGTCGCCAACCTGCTCGGCACCCTGCATCGCTATGAAGTGTTGCCGCAGATTCTCGGCGATCTGCCGGCCCTGCGCGCGGTGCTCGGTGCGCCGGACGACGGCGTGACCCAAGGCAACGCCAATCGCCTGCTGAAAAACATCGCTGCGCAGACCGGCGCTGAAGTCATGTACCTGATGGACACCTCCGGCCAGACACTGGCGGCGTCGAACTGGGACAAACGCGACAGCTTCGTCGGCCGCAACTTCGCCTTCCGCCCGTATTTCAGTGAAGCCATGGCCGGGCGCCTCGGACGCTTCTTCGGCCTCGGCACCACCTCGGCCAAGCGCGGTTATTTCTTCGCTGCGGCTGTGCGCAGCGGCGAGAAAATCATCGGCGTGCTGGTGATCAAGGTTGACCTCGACCACACGGAAAGCCTGTGGGGCAAAACCCCGGAACAACTGCTGGTGACCGACCATAACGGCGTGGTCATCCTGACGTCGCGCCCGGAATGGCGTTTCCGCTCCACTCGCGAGTTGAGCGATGCCGAGCGCGCCGCGATCACTGCGATCCAGCCCTATCCGACCCGTGAACCCCGGCCGCTGAACCTGAGCCCTGACGCCTGGCTGACGCAGACCCACGACATCGCCGAGACCGGCTGGAGCGTGAGCATCCTCGCCCCGCGCACGCTGATTGATCGTCCGGTGCGCACGGTGGTCGCGATCGGCGGCGCCACACTGTTGGTGGTGATGCTGCTGGTGGGTTTGATGATGCAGCGTCGCCGGCACTATCTGGAGCGCATCGCCTTCGAAGCCAAGGCCCGCCGCGAACTGGAAGGCCGGGTGGCCGAACGTACCAGCGATCTGGAAGGCCTCAACCGGCGTTTGAAGCAGGAAGTGCTCGAGCGTGAGCAGGCGCAGCAGGAGCTGGTGCGCGCCCAGGACGATCTGGTCCAGGCCGGCAAACTGTCGGCGCTGGGGACTATGTCGGCGAGCATCAGTCACGAACTCAATCAGCCGCTGGCGGCGATTCGCAGCTATGCGGAAAACGCCGAAGTGCTGCTCGATCATCAGCGCACCGAGGACGCGCGCGGCAACCTCAAGCTGATCAGCGAACTGACCGGGCGCATGGCCTCGATCATCGCCCATTTGCGTGCCTTCGCTCGGCGCGATCGCCACGCACCGGAAAGCGTCGCTCTGCAACCGGCGCTGGACGATGCGCTGGCATTACTCGCCAAACGTCGGCGCAGCATGGAAGTCGAACTGATTCGCGACCTGCCCGCCGCGACGCTGTGGGTCGAGGCCGGCGAAACCCGATTGCGCCAGGTTCTCGGCAACCTGCTGGCCAACGCCCTCGATGCGCTCACCGAAAAAGGCCCGCCGCGCAAGCTGTGGCTGAGTGCCGAAGCCACCGCCGACGGCGTCAATCTGTACATTCGCGACAACGGCCCCGGGTTCTGCATGGAAGCTCTTGGCCGCGCCAGCGAGCCTTTTTACACCACCAAGACCCGCACCCAGGGTCTGGGTCTGGGACTGGCCATTTGTGAAACGCTGATGCGCGCCTTTGGTGGCGAGCTGTCGTTCGCCAACCACAAACAAGGCGGTGCCCTGATTACCCTGCGCCTGCGCGCCGGCGCGCCCGGAGTCAGCCTGCAACCGTCCGAGGATCGAAGTGCATGACCATCGACAATCGCATCCAGGTAGTGTTGATCGACGACGATCCGCACTTGCGCCAGGCTCTCGGTCAGACCCTGGACTTGGCCGGCCTGAAAATTCTGCCGCTGTCCGAAGCCAAGGGCCTCGCCGCACAGCTTGAGCGTGACTGGCCAGGTGTGGTGGTCAGCGACATTCGCATGCCGGGCATGGACGGCCTCGAGCTGCTCAGTGAATTGCACGCACAGGATCCCGAGTTGCCGGTGCTGCTGATCACTGGCCATGGCGACGTACCGCTGGCGGTGCAGGCGATGCGCGCCGGCGCTTACGACTTTCTGGAAAAACCCTTTGCCAGCGATGCACTGCTCGACAGCGTCCGTCGCGCCCTCGCGCTACGGCGGCTGGTGCTGGACAACCGCAGCCTGCGTCTGGCCTTGAGCGACCGCAACGAATTGAGCGCTCGGCTGGTCGGCCATTCGACGCCAATGCTGCGTCTGCGTGAACAGATCGGCGCGCTGGCGGCGACCAAGGCCGACGTGCTGATCCTCGGCGAAACCGGTGCCGGCAAAGAAGTCGTGGCCCGCGCGCTGCACGACTTGTCGAGCCGCCGCAACGGTCCGTTCGTAGCGATCAACGCCGGCGCCCTGGCGGAATCGGTGGTGGAAAGCGAACTGTTCGGTCACGAGCCCGGCGCCTTCACCGGGGCGCAGAAACGCCGCATCGGCAAATTCGAATTCGCCAACGGCGGCACGCTGTTTCTCGACGAAATCGAAAGCATGAGCATGGACGTGCAAGTGAAACTGCTGCGCATGCTGCAGGAGCGCGTTGTTGAACGCCTGGGTGGCAATCAGTTGATACCGCTGGACATCCGCGTCATCGCCGCGACCAAGGAAGACCTGCGCCAGGCGGCGGATCAGGGTCGCTTCCGCGCCGACTTGTATTACCGCCTCAACGTCGCGCCGCTGCGCATCCCGCCGCTGCGCGAAAGGGGCGAAGACGCATTGGTGCTGTTCCAGCATTACGCCGATGAAGCCAGCGCCCGCCATGGCTTGCCGCCCCATGAGCTGCAGCCGGCACACCGCGCCCTGCTGCTGCGCCACACCTGGCCGGGCAATGTACGTGAACTGCAAAATGCCGCCGAACGCTTCGCCCTCGGGCTTGAGCTGGCACTGGACCACAGCGCTGATGGCAGCGGCGGCGCGCCCGTAGAAGTGGTCAGCGGCGGCCTCAGTGAGCAAGTGGAAAACTTCGAGAAGTCGTTGATAGCCGCCGAACTGGCGCGCTCGCACAGCTCGGTGCGCAGCCTCGCCGAAGCTCTGGGTATTCCGCGCAAGACCCTGCATGACAAGCTGCGCAAACACGGTCTGAATTTCGGCGACAGCAGTCACGGGGAAGACAACGAATGAGCAGCGAAAGCGAATACCTGCAAACGGTGCTGCATCACGACATTCCGCTGACCGCCGAAATGGGCCTTGAGGTGCTTGAGTGGCGCGAGCAGCAACTGAGCCTGCACCTGCCCCTCGCGCCCAACGTCAATCACAAGAGCACCATGTTTGGCGGCAGCCTGTACTGCGCAGCGGTGCTGGCCGGTTGGGGCTGGTTGCATTTACGTTTGAAGGAAGAAGGGATTGCCGACGGACATATCGTCATTCAGGAAGGGCAGATCAGTTATCCGCTGCCGGTGACGGGAGACGCCGTGGCCATTTGCCCGGTGCCGGAGGCCGCGGTGTGGAAACGCTTTGTGGCGATGTATCGGCGATATGGACGGGCGCGGCTGACGCTGGATACGCGGATACTGAATGCGGGAAGTGAGGACGAGGCGGTGAGATTTACCGGGCAGTACGTTTTGCACCGTTGAAGATCAACAGCCCCTCACCCTAGCCCTCTCCCGAGGGAGAGGGAACCGATACGGGGATGCTACAGATTTACGTCGACCTGAAACTGCTTCGCCGAATCCACAATCGACTCGATTCTCCAGGTCGATGCATAGCGCCAGACAACTCGGTCGGCTCCCTCTCCTGGGGGAGAGGGCTGGGGTGAGGGGAATTGCGGATCAGGCAGTTAGCCTCGGGCCAACTCCAACAACCGTCCGCGCCACGCAGCCTTCGCCGGTAGCGCCAGAAAGAACTCGTTCAACAGCGATTCTCGCGGCGGATAACTGAACGCTTCACCCTTCAAATCCAGCACCTCGCCCCCCGCCCCTTCCAGCACGCCCTGCGCTGCCGCCGTGTCCCACTGCGAAGTCGGCGCCAGTCGCGGATAGCAATCAGCAGCACCTTCGGCCAACAGACAGAACTTCAAGGAACTGCCGATATTGGCCAGTTGCAACTCACCAAGACTGGCGCTCAACCCGGCCAGCAAACGCTCTTGCTCGGGACTGGAATGTCGACGGCTGGCGACCACGGTAAACGCCTCGCCCGGCGCAGGCACATCGCGCACCTGAATCGCCGTCGGCGTACCGCCCTCGTCGCCACGCCAAGCTCCAAGTCCGGCGCCGCCGACATAAAAACGACCGTTGGTCGGCATCGTCACCACACCAAACACCACCCGGCCATTTTCGATCAGCGCGATGTTGACAGTGAATTCTTCGCTACCGCTGATGAACTCCTTGGTACCGTCCAGCGGATCCACCAGCCACCAGCGCTGCCAACCGGCGCGAACACTTTGCGGGATGTCGGCGTCCTCTTCGGACAGCACCGGAATGCTCGGATCCAGCGCCATCAGCCCGGCAACGATAAGGTGATGGGCGGCCAGGTCGGCGGCCGTGACCGGCGAATCATCGGACTTGGCCGTGACTTCAACACCGGCGCGCCAGAACGGCAGAATCGCCTCGCCAGCCTGTAAAGCCAGCGCAACCACAGGTGCCATCAGCGGATGGGGAAAATTCATCGACGTCTCACTCATAGCTGAACACCCCGCGCTGGCTCAGCAGGTCGCGGGTCAGATACAGCGCAGCCAAGGCGCGGCCCTCGGAAAATTGCGGATTCTGCGCCAGTGCCGACAGTTCGCGCAGGTTGACCTTGTCGACCCGCATCGGCTCCGGCTCATCACCTTCCAGCCGCTCTTCATACAGGTCGGTGGCCAGCACCACCTGGATTTTCTGGCTCATGTAACCGGGCGACAGCGACAGCTCGGTCAGATGTTCCAGTTGACGCGCGCCATAACCGGCCTCTTCCTTGAGCTCCCGCTCAGCGGCCGCCAGCACGTCTTCGCCCGGCTCGATCAGGCCTTTGGGCAGAGACAGTTCGTACTCGTCGGTGCCGCCGCAGTATTCCTCGATCAACACTGCGTGTTCGGCATCAAGCATCGCGACGATCATCACCGCGCCGTAGCCCGCACCCTTGCCGACCAGACGCTCGTAAGTGCGCTCCACGCCATTGGAAAATCGCAGCTTGAGTTCTTCGACGCGAAACAGGCGACTGGTGGCGACGATCTCGCGGGCGAGTACGGTGGGTTTCTGGCGCATGCAAAGCTCCTTGGCGTGAACGCGCTACTATAACGCGGCTTTCCCGATTGTTTGCGTCGGATATCCTTTCACCGTTCGAGACGTTGCCATGCCTTCTTTACCGTGGTCCGACATCGATACCGTTCTGCTCGACATGGACGGCACGCTGCTGGATCTGCACTTCGACAACCATTTCTGGCTCGAACACCTGCCCCAACGCTACGCCGAACTGCACGGCATCAGCCGGGCCATGGCCGAGCTGGAATTGCAGCCGTTGTTCGAGCGCCACGCTGGCCAGTTGCAGTGGTACTGCCTGGATTTCTGGAGCGCAGAACTGAAATTGTCGGTGCGTGAACTGAAACAGGAAACTGCCCACTTGATCGCCCTGCGCACCGATGCCGATACCTTTCTCGGCGCAATCAAACGCGCCGGCAAACGGGTGATCATGATCACCAATGCGCACCGCGATTCGCTGTCGTTGAAACTGGAACGGATTGAACTGGCAGCGTACTTCGAGCGGCTGATCAGTTCGCATGACTATGGTTATCCCAAGGAGAACCCGCAGTTCTGGGAAGCCTTGCAGGCGGACATCGGTTT
Organism: Pseudomonas sp. FP1762; assembly: GCF_030687105.1. NCBI lineage: Bacteria > Pseudomonadati > Pseudomonadota > Gammaproteobacteria > Pseudomonadales > Pseudomonadaceae > Pseudomonas > Pseudomonas sp. FP1762. Next base: position 297,089 of record NZ_CP117458.1, on the reverse strand, counting down.
TGACCCGGCGCGCAGCCTGTTTATCGACGACACCTTGCCGATCCTGCGCAGTGCGCGGGATTTTGGCGTGGCGCACTTGCTGGCGGTGAAAGAACCGGACAGCCGCAAAGGGCCGAAGGACACGGCGGAGTTTGCCGCAGTCGAGGATTACCGCGATTTGATTGCAGGGCTTTGACCCCTGTAGGAGCTGCCGCAGGCTGCGATCTTTTGATTTGATTTTTTTAAAGTCCAAGTCAAAAGATCGCAGCCTTCGGCAGCTCCTACATGACTGCGTTATTTCGGAATGCGCAGTTTTTGTCCCGGATAGATCTTGTTCACATCCTTGAGCATCGGTTTGTTGGCATCGAAGATTTTCTGGTACTGGTTGGCATTGCCATAGACGCGCAGGGAGATCGCACTGAGGGTGTCACCTGCCTTGACCTCGACAAACTCGGCAGCCACGACGACCGGTCCGGTCACCGTGATCTGATCATCGACACTGCCTACGCCCGCAATGTTGCCCACCGCGAGCAGAATCTTTTCCTTCTCTTCCTGGCTCGCCACTTCACCGGTCACCGTCACCTTGTCGCCATCCACGGTCGCCTGCACGTTGGGATTGCCCAACCCGACCTTGCTGATATGTTCCTTCAACTGCTCACTCGCATTGGCATTGCCTGGGGTCAACAGATCAATCAGCTTCTCACCGGCCTCTTTCACAAAGCTCAACAGACTCATAGCGCACACTCCTTGATTTGGGTTCCAGTCGTCCAAGCCTAGACCACCCCGGCCAAACCCGGTTCCAGTCCGACCAATGACGCTGCCGCGCCGCTGGCGGTAGAATCGCCACACCCCGCCAACCGCCCGGAGCGAAGATGGACATCAAGCAACTGAAATTCCTCATCGCCCTCGACGAAACCCGCCATTTCGGCCAGGCCGCCGCGCGCTGCCACATCACCCAGCCGACCCTGTCGATGCGCTTGCGCAGCCTCGAGGAAGAACTCGACCTGCCATTGGTCAATCGCGGCCAGCGCTTCGAAGGCTTCACCGCACCGGGCGAACGCGTGCTGGCTTGGGCGCGCACGGTGCTGGCAGCCTATGACGGCTTGCAGGCGGAAGCGGCGGCCTGTCGCGGCAATCTGATCGGTACGCTGCGCCTGGGCGTGGTGCCGCTGTCGAGCTTCGATCCCTTGCCGCTGATGCAACGTCTGCACGCGGCGCACCCGGACCTGCGCTTCGAGCTGTCGTCGCTGAGCTCCGAGCAGGTGCTCGAACACTTGGCGAACAACCGCATCGACATTGGCGTTTCGTATCTGGAGCGTCTGGACAGCGAGCGGTTCGATTCGCTGGCCTTTAACGAGACGCGCATGGGCCTGCTCTATGACGAGCGCTCGTTCAACTTCGGCGAAGAACCCCTGAGCTGGGAATCGCTGATCGAATTGCCGCTGTGCATGCTCACCAGCGGCATGCACTTTCGCCAGTCCATCGACCACAACTTCCACAGCCGCGGCCTGACCCCTCAGCCGCTGTTGCAAACCGACGCCGTGCATCAACTGCTGCAAGCAGTCCACGGCGGTTTTTGCTGCGCAATCATGCCCCTCGACGGCGGCGCGGAAACCCTCGCCGATCACCTGCGCCTGCAACCGATCGAAAATGCCCACACTCTCGCCCCGCTGGGCCTGATCATGCGCCGTGGCGCGCCGCGTTCAGCGCTGGCAGAAGCCTGTTTCGCGCTTTATCAGAAATCGTCAAAAGACGCTTGATCGACGGCATCTATCGGTAGATCGGTAATAGCGATTAGACGCGACAACTTGCCGCGCCTAGTCTTGACCTAGATCAAACCGTCGGTGATGCCATGAACGCCAAGCGCCCAGCCTGCGCGGCGCCAGCAATTGAAACGCCCGCGCCAGCCGCCAGCCAGACCTACAGCTACAGCGATTTACCCTTTGAGGCATCGGCCAGCACCGCGCTGGCCGAGGAAGTCGCGTTGGCGATCGCCTACAACGGCATCAGCCAGGCGGTGATGCTGGTGACCCCGACCGATCTGGAAGACTTCATTGTCGGCTTCAGCCTCGGCAGCGGCATCATCGAAGACGCCAGCGATATTTACGATCTGCAACTGACAGGCGCAGGCTCGGCGCAATACGCGCAAGTGACCATCGCCAATCGCGCATTCTGGAACCTCAAACAGCAGCGTCGGCAGTTGGCCGGCACCAGCGGCTGCGGACTGTGCGGCGTCGAAGCGGTCGAACAGGCACTGCCTGATCTCAAGGTATTGCCGGGCGCAGCCTTGCCACCGATCGAATGGCTCGACGGTTTGCGCCAGCGCATCGGCGCGTTCCAGCCGCTCGGTCAGCACTGCGGCGCGGTGCACGCGGCGGTATTCATGAACGCCAGTGGTGAACTGCTGCTCGGTCGTGAAGACATCGGTCGGCATAACGCGCTGGACAAGCTGATCGGCGGACTGATCCGCCAGAAGATATCCACAGAGGGCGGGCTGGCGATCGTCACCAGCCGTTGCAGCCTCGAATTGATCCAGAAAGTCTTGCGTGCCGGCATCCAGACCCTGGTCAGCCTGTCGGCGCCTACCGGCCTGGCCGTGCAATGGGCCCGGCGCCACAACCTCAATCTCATCCACCTGCCGCAGAAAAGTGCGCCGCGGGTGTACAGCCCCGCGATGGAGAATCAAGCGTGAGCCAACATCATCAAGCCGACCAGAAACCTGTCCCGCGCTACAAGCCTTACAAAGGTGCCGCCGGCGGCTGGGGCGCCCTGATCAGTGTGGCCCAGGCGTGGCTGACCAGCGACAACGCCCTGAAAAACCTGCGCATGATGCTCAAGACCAACCAGAACGGCGGCTTCGACTGCCCGGGTTGCGCCTGGGGTGATTCGCCGGAGAGCGGCATGGTCAAGTTCTGCGAGAACGGCGCCAAAGCGGTGAACTGGGAAGCGACCAAGCGTCGCGTCGATGCCAAATTCTTCGCCAAGCACAGCGTCACTTCGCTGCTGGAGCAGAGCGATTACTGGCTGGAATATCAGGGTCGCCTGACCGAGCCGATGGTCTACGACGCCGAGTCCGATCGCTACAAGCCGATCAGTTGGGAAGATGCCTTCGCTCTGATCGGCAAGCACCTGCGCAATCTGCCGAGCCCGGATCAGGCAGAGTTCTACACCTCGGGGCGCGCCAGCAACGAAGCGGCGTATCTGTATCAACTGTTCGTGCGGGCTTACGGCACCAACAATTTCCCTGACTGTTCGAACATGTGCCACGAGGCCAGCGGCGTAGCGTTGGCGCAGAGTGTCGGGGTCGGCAAAGGCACGGTGACCTTCGACGACTTCGAACACGCCGACGCGATTTTCGTCTGGGGCCAGAACCCCGGCACCAACCATCCGCGCATGCTCGAACCGTTGCGTGAAGCGGTGAAACGCGGCGCCCAGGTGGTGTGCATCAATCCGCTGAAAGAGCGCGGTCTGGAGCGTTTTCAGCATCCCCAGCACCCCATCGAAATGCTCACCAACGGCGACAAGCCGACCAACACTGCGTACTTCCGCCCGGCACTCGGCGGCGACATGGCGGTGCTGCGCGGCATGGCCAAGTTCCTCCTGCAATGGGAACGCGATGCGCAGAAGGCGGGCGAGCCGGCGGTGTTCGACCATGATTTCCTCAATGCTCACAGCGCCAACGTGCTGGAGTACCTCGCCACGGTCGACGATACATCGTGGGAGCAGATCGTCGAGCAATCGGGCCTGACCCTGGTCGAGATCGAGCAAGCAGCGCGCATGTACGCCAAAGGCAAGAACGTGATCATGTGCTGGGCCATGGGCATCACCCAGCACCGTCATTCGGTGCCGACCATTCAGGAAATCGCCAATCTGATGCTGCTGCGCGGCAATATCGGCAAACCTGGCGCCGGTCTGTGCCCGGTGCGTGGTCACAGCAACGTGCAGGGCGACCGCACCATGGGCATCAACGAGCGTCCACCGGTGGCGTTCCTCGATTCGCTGGAGCGTCGCTTCCAGTTCAAGGTGCCGCGTCATAACGGTCACAACGTGGTCGAGGCAATCCATGCGATGGCCGAAGGTCGCGCCAAGGTGTTCATCGGCTTGGGCGGCAACTTCGCCCAAGCCACGCCGGACAGCTCACGCACCTTCGAAGCGCTGAGCAACTGTGACCTGACTGTGCAGATCAGCACCAAACTCAACCGCAGCCACCTCGCTCACGGTAAAGACGCGCTGATCCTGCCGTGCCTGGGCCGTACCGACATCGACATCCAGACCGAAGGCCCGCAAGCGGTGACTGTGGAAGACTCGTTCAGCATGGTCCACGCTTCCAACGGCCAGTTGCAGCCGCTGTCGAACCAGATGCGCTCGGAGCCGTCGATCATCGCCGGCATCGCTGCCGCGACGTTGGGCAGCCAACCGGTGGACTGGAACTGGCTGGTAGCCGATTACGGGCGCATTCGCGAACTGATCGCCGACACCATCCCGAGTTTCAAAGACTTCAACGACAAGATCAAAAACCCGGGCGGCTTCTATCTGGGCAACTCGGCTGGCGCCCGCAAGTGGAACACGCCATCGGGCCGTGCCAATTTCCGCGCCAACCAGTTGCCGAAAGATCTGGTTCACGAACGCACCCGTGCCACTGGGCAGGTGCCGGATCTGATCCTGCAATCGATGCGTTCCCACGATCAGTACAACACGACGATCTATGGTCTCGACGACCGCTACCGTGGCGTGAAGGGCCAGCGTGACGTGCTGTTCGCCAACGAGGCCGACATCATTCGCCTGGGCTTCCGTCCTGGGCAGAAGGCCGACATCGTGTCGATCTGGGACGACGGTCGCGAGCGTCGGGTGAAAGGTTTTACATTGTTGGCGTTCGATATTCCTGCGGGGCAGGCGGCGGCGTACTATCCGGAGGTCAATCCGCTGGTGCCGCTGGAAAGTACGGGGGATGGCAGCCACACGCCGACGTCGAAGTTCATTGCGATCCGGCTGGAAGCGGCGAGTGAGACTGGGTTGATCATGGCTAAATCCGCTTAACCGCGGAGCCAGATCCGGCCCCTTCGCGAGCAGGCTCGCTCCCACACTTGGAATGCATTTCAAAGGTGGGAGCGAGCCTGCTCGCGAGTGCGATCGACCTGTTAACAGATCTGCCGTGGCAAAGATTTTCGACCGCCCACAAAAAAGGCCGTTTCTGCATGAAAACGGCCTGTCCGAAGTAGCTAAAGACCGGCGAAAATCGGTTAAGTTCCGGTGAAAAAACAGTAACTTGCATTATTGTATACAAGTCGTGTTATTCGTCGGATTTTGATTGTCACGCCCAATGCAGAGGCTCAGGATCGGCGCCGTCATCCCTTTGAGGCTCATCCTCTATGAAGTTCTCCTCGATTCTCTTGTTGTCCCTTGGCCTGGTCAGTGGCTTCGCTTCTGCCGGAGGCACCACCGAAGCAGGTGTGGGCGGCGCATTGGGCGGGGTTCTTGGCTCGGTCGTCGGTCAATCGTTAGGCGGCAATACAGGTTCCACCATCGGCGCAGCCCTGGGCGGCGCGGGTGGTAGTGCGGTCGGTGCAGACAAGCGCAGCCGTGGCGAAGCGGCCATCGGCGGTGCACTGGGTGCAGCCGGCGGTAACGTGGTTGGCCGTAGTCTCGGCGGCACCACCGGCAGCCTGATCGGCTCCGCCGCTGGTGGCGGCGCAGGTGGTGCACTGGGTAACTACATGGGCAACAAGAGTGACGACGATGATCGTCGTTACGACCGTCGCCATGATGACCGTCGCTACTACCGCGACCGTGGTCATCCAGGTCGCGGCCATGCCTACGGCCACCGCAAGCATCACAAGTACTATCGCCACCACTAAGGCGAAGGCTTGAACAAAAAATCGCAGCTTTTGGGCTGCGATTTTTTTTGCGCGTCTAGACCACCAGCCGCTCCAGCGCCCCGCGCAAACCGGCAGGAATCGGCACCGGCTGATTGCTCGCCCGATCGACAAACACATGCACGAACCGTCCCGCCGCACACGCCTCGCTTTCGCCGACCTTGAACACAGCCAATTCATATTGCACCGAACTGTTGCCCAGCTTGCCGACCCGCAGTCCGATCTCGATCAGATCCGGGAAAGCGATCGAGGCAAAGTAATCGCAGGCGGAACTGACCACGAACCCCACCACTTCGCCGTCATGAATATCCAGGCCACCGACCTGAATCAGGTAGGTATTCACCGCCGTGTCGAAGAAGCTGTAGTAGGTAACGTTGTTGACGTGACCGTAGGCGTCGTTGTCATGCCAGCGTGTGGTGATGGGCTGGAAGTGGGGGTAGTCGCAGCGTTGATTCATGCAGGGTTCTCGCATTCTCTTAATTGAATTTGATCGTGATGACGAACACTTTACCTGTGGGAGCGAGCCCGCTCGCGAAGGCGTCAGCACAGCCGACTGGTGTCAACGATCAGCAAACCCCTTCCCCTGCGCCGCCAGTTCGCCAATCAACCGCGCCGGCTTCCACTGATCGCCCTGGCGTGTCTCCAGCGCCAGCAAGCGCTGATGAATATCCGCTAGCCCCTGCCGATCCGCCCACGCCATCGGCCCACCCTTATCCGCTGGAAAACCATAGCCGTTCAAGTACACCAGATCGATGTCATGGGCCGAGCCGGCAATGCCTTCCTGCAAAATCTTCGCGCCTTCGTTGACCAGAGCCAGCAAACAGCGCTCAACGATTTCTTCGGGACCGATGTCGCGACGCTGGAAACCCAGATCTTCGCTGACCCGCAGTACCAATGCATCGACCTCGGGATCATGCTCGGCCTGGCGACTGCCCGGCTCATAATGGTAATAACCGTTACCGGACTTTTGCCCGAACCGGCCCATCTCACACAGGCGGTTATCCACCTGAACTTCGGGCGCATCCTGCCCCTTGCCAGCTAGCTCCCGAGCACGCCATTCCAGATCGATGCCAACCACGTCGTACATGCGAAACGGCCCCATGGCGAAGCCGAAGCCTTGCAGCGCGGTATCCACCTGCTGTGGATAAGCGCCTTCGAGAAGCATCTTGCGCGCTTCCAGTACATACGGATGCAGCATGCGGTTGCCGATAAAACCGTGGCAGTTGCCCGACACCACACTGACCTTGCCCATGCGCTTGCCAAGCGACAACGCTGCCTCGAGTGCCGCTGGCGAGGTCTGCGCACCGCGCACGATTTCCAGCAATTTCATGATGTGCGCGGGGCTGAAGAAATGCAGACCCAGCACCTGTTCCGGGCGCCGGGTCGCAGCCGCGATGGCGTCGATGTCCAGCGCCGAGGTGTTGCTCGCCAGCAAAGCCTCGGGCTTGAGCAAGCCATCCAGCTCGCGAAAGATCTTCTGCTTCAGTTCAAGGTTTTCGTACACCGCTTCGATCACCAGATCGACATTGCGAATCGATGCGTAATCCGCCGCTGCTGATACGCGAGCCATTCGCGCATCCGCTTCGGCCTGATCGATGCGGCCCTGACGCACGTTGTGTGCATAAGTTTCGGCGACCGTCGTCAGCGCCTGCTCAAGCATCTGTGGATTGTTGTCCACCCACTGCACGCTCACGCCGGCATTGGCCAGGCACATGACGATGCCACGGCCCATGGTGCCCGCACCGATCACCGCAGCTTGCTGGATTTCGAAGGATGTCTGGCTCATGTTGTTCTCTTGTGGGTGGCCCGAAGACAGATTCCAACCTTAGTCAGGCAACGGCGGTTTTTGAAGTTTATTAGCGTGATGATCGACATTCAGCGGATGGATGGAGGCTCTGCCTTGATGACACTTGAAGTAGGAGCTGCCGAAGACTGCGATCTTTTGATCTTGAAAAAATCAACATCAAAAGATCGCAGCCTTCGGCAGCTCCTACAGGGGTCAAAGGTGCTCTTGCGCCCACTCGCGGACCTGCGCGTAGGGGTATTCTTCCAACGCAGCAAAACCCGGTATCGCCCGCGCCTTGAGTTTGGTGAACAACGGCACGCTGATTCCGCACAGGAATCGCGTCAGACGTTCGGCCGATGGAATACGCCCTGTTTGCTGCTCATGCCTGTGGATAAATTCACCACACAACTGCGCGAAGTTTTTATCCACAAGCGGCGGCAATGGCGGCGGCTCCGGCAACCGCGCGATCTGGCCGTGACATACCGAACAATGGCCACAACGCTCGGGGGCATTGTGGTCACCGAAATACTCGGCCAGGCGATAACCCAGGCAGCGTTCGGTGGCAAACACCTCAAGCATGGCGTGAATCCGCGCCACTTCAGTCTGTTCGTGGCGGGTGAAATACTCGTGCAGCTCAGCGCTCAGGGCGTCGCTGGCAAAATCACTTTGCAGCAGGCTGTAAACCTCGGTCATTTGCTTGCTTTCAAGCTCGACCCAGCCTTTTTCCTGGAAGTAATCAAGCGCTGTCACCACGCGATTGCGCTCGGCGGAATACTGCGAAAACATCGCTTCGAAATCTACTGTGGCCCAGGTGCGTGCTCGCGTGGACGTCCTGATGATCGCCGCAACGAAATCCCTGCGCTCGCCTTCGAAGCGCTGAAGCAATGCTTCAGGCTCAAGCAGATATTTGAAGCGGTATTCAGCGTAATAAGCGTAGCGCGGCGCGATCAGGCCTCGCAGTTCCAGCTGCACCAGCAAAGTCTTCAACGGCAACGAGCGAATGTTGCTCTGATCCGCCAATGGCCCAAGCAAAAACTCCCATTGTCCGTCCGGCACTGAGGCTTTGAGCTCTTCGAGCACATAATGAATCCCGTCGCGTTCGGGTGTATCACCGTAGACGAAATTTTCCAGCACATTGAGGCTGTCGCGGTTGGCCAGTACCAGGCAGTCGGAGAGCTGCCCGTCACGCCCGGCGCGGCCGATTTCCTGGCTGTAGTTTTCGATGGATTTGGGCAGATCGAAATGCACCACGTTGCGGATGTCGCTCTTGTCGATGCCCATGCCGAAGGCAATGGTGGCGACAATGCAATTGGACTGCCCGGCCATGAAGCGGCGTTGAATGTCTTCACGCTGATCGTGGGGCAAACCGGCGTGGTAAGCCTCGGCCTGGATTCCATTGCGTTGAAGATGCTCGGCGATGTGCTCGGCGGTCTTCTGCAACGTCACGTAGACAATGCTCGGTTGCCCAGGACGCTCGGTCATCCATTCGACCAGACGCTGGCGTTTGTCCTGACCGCGTACAGGCTCGACCAGCAAATTGAGGTTGGGCCGATAGAAACCAGTGGTCACTACATCGTCCGGAGCGATGGCGAATTTGGCCTGCATGTCGGCGATGACTTTTGGTGTCGCCGTGGCGGTGAGCAGCAAAGCCTGCGGAATGTTGAACTGACGCTGGTAGTCGGGCAGTTTCAGATAGTCCGGCCGAAAGTTGTGGCCCCATTCGGAAATGCAGTGCGCCTCGTCGACCACCAGCAACGAGATCGGCACCTGCTGCAGGAAATTGCGGAAGCGCTCGTTCTTCAAGCGCTCGACGGAGATCATCAGAATTTTCAGCTCGCCCGAACGCGCACGGGCCATGACGTCGTTGGCATCCTCGCGGCTCTGCGCCGAATCGATACTGCCTGCCGAGATGCCGCGGGACTTGAGAAACGCCAGTTGATCCTGCATCAACGCCAGCAACGGCGAGACCACCAATGTCAGGTGTGGCAGTAAAAGTGCCGGCAGTTGGTAGCAAAGCGATTTGCCGGAGCCGGTGGGAAAGATCGCCGCCGCCGAACGTCCCGCCAGCACCGCGCTGACAGCGGCCTCCTGACCGGGGCGAAACTGTGGATAACCAAAAACCTGTTCCAGGGTGTGGTGCATTTGCTGTCACTCCTTTGACTGCTGCCATGCCCAAAGCCTAGCGGGCGATTGCAGCGAGTCGAGAAAAGGTCGGGGTTGAATCAATACTGAATGATACATGGGAAGCGAAAACCAAGCGTTGAACAATCGAAGCGCCTCGACATACTTTCGAAAAGCTCAGCTACATATATAACAAACTTCACATTACAAACACAGATACAACAGCGCCCTTTATTTTTTACACCACCTAAAACTAACTTGACTGCTCTTATAAATATGCAAGAGCAACGAAATGACAACTTTAACAATATTTTTCTGCGGCACCGGCTCCAACAAATTTGATGACAAACATAAAAGCTTCTGGGACGGCGAAATCGTTTCTACGCTCGCTGCACACCACAGTGGACGCGAATTTGCCGAGTGGATCGTCGTCGATGGCCCTGGCAGCGGCAATCTGCAAGCCGACGACCTGTTCACCAAGACCTCTGAATACGGCCTGTCCGGCACCCTGTTTGGTAAAGGCTGGGACGAAAACGTGCAACACGCTGTGAACATTATTAAAGGCAAATGCGACTGGCAGCGTAAACAACTGACCGAGTTAGAATATAACCGTCTGAAAGCCGCAGGCATTCCTATTGAAGATGTGAAAGTGGAAGGCTCCTGGTTCTGGCGCCAGTATAACTATGGCGATCGGAGTATCACGCAACAGAAGTTGCAGGAACAGATCATCAAGACTTTCCGCAAGAACGGCGTTATTCCCGCGCGAGTCAATCTGGTCGGCTGGAGCCGTGGCGGTATCAGTTGCCACATGCTCGCCAATGCGATGTTCCAGGACGCTGCACTCAAACATATTCCGGTGAATATATTTGCGATTGATCCAGTCCCGGGCATCGGCAACTTCCAGGAAAACCGCGTCAAACTTCAATCCAACGTCAAGGAATACATCGCCTTCTATGCCCGCGACGAGCGCTCAAAAGGCTTCAGCTGCGTGATCCCGCAAACCGCTACCGGCACCAAAACCTCGATCTATCCAATGGCCGGTCGCCACGCCACCCTCGCCGGCAACGCCACGGCCCTCGGCGGCGATCCCACCAACAGCAGCGACCTCAATGCGCTGATCGAGCCCGGCCGCATCGTTCGCCATCTGGCGGAAACCTGCCTCAAGCGTTGGGGCGTGCCACTGAGCAAAACGCTCAATCTGAGCGATACCGACCTGCTGCGCTTCACCGGCACCATCGTCAGCGACGAAGCCCGCTACAAGAAGATGCACAGCCAGTCCTACACCTATTTCACCGAACAGGACAAAGGCGAGCGCTATGTCTCGCTGGGCAGCAAAGGCGTGCCGTTCTCGGCAGTCAAAGGCACGATCTACCGGCCGGCAACAGGACTGACCACAAGCCTGCTGGATATTTCTGGCTACCAACATTGAAAAGCGTTTAAGAATCGGTAGCAACGTCTGGCGAATTGTTCGCCCCATTCCTACTTCACGCAATGCCTTGTCGGCTATCGCGAGCGGGTGGTGCGAACCTATAGTCGTGGGTGTCGCTGCTTTGGCAGCGACACCCACATCACCCACGCCCTGTACCTGCTGACACAGGACGGCTGGGACCTGCTGCAAGTCAGATGCCCCCGGCCAAGTAACAAACGAAACATCATCGCTGCACACGCCGTGTCCAGCACCAGGAGTCAAAATTTGCAAACTACTATTGATTGCGTACGATGGGAGCCATTACTCAGCGAAGGGCTCGCATTTATGGCCAGCACTGAAATCATCGATCACAGCGCCCTCGTTCGCTTGGTCGAAAACGGTTCTGTGAGCGGCACAATTATCGTCGCGAAACCAGGAGGCTGGTCGGTCGAGATTCGGCAAGGCAGCCGCAAATGCGCGCTGACAGCACAACGCAGTGGTCAGGTGCGCCTGTTCAAGAGGCTGGAGACGCTTGTGACCTATCTGCAGGGCTTGGGCATCAGCCAATTCAACGTGGATGCCTCCGGCTATGACCCGCTGCAACTGAAAACCTACGCCAGGCCTGATCGCTCTGAAGCGTTGAAACAAGCCCATGAAGCGGCCGCTTATGAGGAATGGTTCAAGCGACAGGTGCAGATCAGCATCGATGATCCAAGGCCAAGTATCAGCGATGAAGATGCTCGCCGAATATTCGCCGCCAAGCGTGATGCCCTGCGTCAACGAGGGCGCTGATGAGGTTGGTCTGGCGCCCGGAAGCGCTTGCTGACCGAGACCGGATAATGGACCGAATCGGTCAGGACAACCCAGACGCTGCTGCGGATCTCGATGAAATGTTCGAATCAAAAGGGGAAATAGCAAGACAGCGCCCAACCTTGTACCGAAAGGGCAGGGTCCTCGGAACACGTGAAATCGTTGCGGCCGCCAACTACGTCATCGTCTACGCAATCAAAAAAGACCGGGTGGAAGTGCTGCGTGTCATGCATGCACGGCAGCAATGGCCTTAATTAGAGGATCATGTTGCAGTACTGTTGAGTGGCATTACTCTGGCCGTATCAGGCCAAAAATGAATGAATACTGCTACATGGCAAGTGACGAACCGCCGTTGAGATGAGCTTACCCAAATCTTCGCCCATGAAAAAACCGCCCCAAAGGGCGGTTTTTTATTCACTGCAAACTACTACTTACAACTTCGGCCCAGCCGCCTTGATCGCGTCGCTCACTTCGAACTTCTTGAAGTTCTCGATGAACAGACCGGCCAATGCTTTCGCTGCCTCGTCGTACGCAGCCTTGTCAGCCCAGGTGTTGCGTGGGTTGAGCAGGTTGGTGTCGACGCCCGGAACGGCCAGTGGCACGTCGAGGTTGATGGTGTCGAGGTGCTCGGTGGCAGCACCGATCAGAGCGCCGCTCTGGATCGCTGCGATCACCGCGCGGGTGGTCGGGATGTTGAAGCGTTGGCCGACGCCGTAGCCGCCGCCGGTCCAGCCGGTGTTGACCAGGTAGACCTTGGAGCCGAAGCCGCGGATGCGCTTGATCAGCAGTTCGGCGTATTCGCCAGCCGGACGCGGGAAGAACGGTGCGCCGAAGCAGGTGGAGAAGGTCGACTTGATGCCGCTGCCCGAACCCATTTCAGTCGAACCCACCAGTGCGGTGTAGCCGGACAGGAAGTGGTAGGCCGCTTGCTCTTCGTTGAGGATCGACACTGGCGGCAGCACGCCGGTCAGGTCGCAGGTCAGGAAGATCACCGCGTTTGGCTCGCCACCCAGGTTCTTCTCGGAACGCTTGGCAACGTGCTCCAGCGGGTAGGCGGCGCGGCTGTTCTGGGTCAGGCTGACATCGGCATAGTCGGCGTGCTTGGCGTCGTCGATGACGACGTTTTCCAGCACCGCGCCGTGCTTGATGGCTTTCCAGATAACCGGCTCGTTCTTCTCGGAGAGGTCGATGCACTTGGCATAGCAACCGCCTTCGATGTTGAACACCACGCCTTCGCCCCAGCCGTGTTCGTCGTCACCGATCAGGTAACGGCTTTCGTCGGCCGACAGGGTGGTTTTACCGGTGCCCGACAGACCGAAGAACAGGGTCACGTCACCGTCTTCGCCGATGTTGGCAGCGCAGTGCATTGGCAGCACGTCAGCGGCCGGCAGCAGGAAGTTCTGCACCGAGAACATGGCTTTCTTCATCTCGCCGGCGTAACGCATGCCAGCGATCAGCACTTTCTTCTGCGCGAAGTTGATGATCACGCAACCGTCGGAGTTGGTGCCGTCACGCTCAGGCACGCACTCGAAGTTGGCAACGTTGAGCACTTGCCATTCTTCACGGCCAGCCGGGTTGTACTGGGCCGGGTTGATGAACAGGCAACGACCGAACAGGTTCTGCCAGGCAGTCTGTGTGGTCATTTTCACGGCCAGGTAGTGATCTTCCGCCGCGCCTACATGCACGTGGGAAACGAAGTGCTCTTGCGCGTTGTTGAAGGCCTCGACGCGAGCCCACAGGGCATCGAACTTGTCGGCCGGGAACTTGCGGTTGATCGGGCCCCAGGCAATAGCGGCCTGGGTGGAAGGCTCTTCAACGATGAAACGGTCGACTGGCGAGCGGCCGGTGCGGTGACCGGTGCGAACAACCAGAGCGCCGGTATCGGCAAGCTCGCCTTCACCGCGATTCAGGGCTTCTTTTACCAGATCATCAACACTCAGATCGGTGTACACGGCGTTATTGGCTTGCGTCATGAGGTTCCCCGTCGGCCAGTGGCCGAGTGTGCTCCAAACGTTTTGTAGTAGAAAGTCGTGCACTACTACCGCGAAAAAAGTGGGCCGGATTATGCCAGAAAAGCCCAAAAAGAGTAGGGTCCTCCCGTCGTAACGGCGATATTCCGTCATTCCGCAGTGAATTTACCTGCGCTGAACCGTTTTAGTGACGGGTATCTGACGGCGTATCGACGCCCGCGCCAGCGAACAATTGAGCAATATCGGCTGCGTCAAACAGATACTGCTGATTGCAGAACTGGCAATCGATCTCGACTTTGCCGCCCTGCTCGGCGGCCAGCGCCAGCGCATCTTCCAGCCCAAGACTGACCAGCGCATTGCCGGAGCGTTCCCGCGAGCAGCTGCAACTGAAGCGCAGATGCTGCACATCAAACAGACGTACCTGCTCTTCGTGGTACAGGCGATGCAGCACGGTTTCGTTGTCGAGGCTGAGCAATTCATCGGCGCTCAGAGTGCTGGCCAACGCGGTGAGATGCTGCCAGCTGGCGGCGCGGTCCTCTTCGTCTTTCAAGCGATCGGCGGGGAGTTGTTGCAGCAACATGCCACGGGCACGACGACCGTCGGCGAAGAGCTTGAAGCGCGTGCCGACCTGTTGTGACATGACGAAATAGTTGGTGAAACAGTCCGACAGGGTTTCGCCGTCAAGATCAACAATGCCCTGATAGCGCTGGCCAACAGTCGGGTCGACGGTCAGGGCCAGAACGCCGTTCGGCATCAAGTCGGCAAGGGTCGCGTCAACCGCGATCTGCTCGGCGTCGTAACGCGCCAGGCCACGGATTTCGCGCTCGCTGGAGCACTCGATCATCAGCAGCGGAATCGGCCCTTCCGAACGCGCCTGCAAAATCAGCAAGCCATCGAACTTGAGCGTGCCGACCAGTAACGACGCGGCCGCCATCAGTTCGCCGAGCAACTGCGCGACCGGCTCCGGGTACGGGTGTTTGGCGAGGACTTCGGCGTAGCTGCGCTCCAGCGCTACCAGTTCGCCGCGAGTGTCGCTGTCATCGAAGATGAAGCGTTGAGTGAAATCGGTATCCGCTAGATCGGTCATAGGTCTGGGTATCTGAATGTGATGACAAAATGGTTACAAAACGTGAAAATTTGCGCTTGCTGGCACTTTTTTTGGTGCCGGCGCTTTTTCGCCATGGGAGGCATTTTATGAACAATCCGGGTTTGTTCCAATCAAGGTGGAACCTCGGCCGGCTGGTTCTGTGTAACGTAGTGCCGCTGGCGCTACTGGCTTTCTGGTTATGGCCTACCGGTCAGATGCTGTGTGTGATTTTCGACGAGTGGCTGTTCCGCTCGTTGAATGCGCCGCTGGCCAGCAACCCGATATGGCTCCACATCTGGGCAATTGCAAGTCTGCGCCCGTTCGACATCGTCGTCGGACTGATTCTGCTGACGCTGCTGATCAAGGGCGATTGGGTTTTCAGGGCGATCGACGTGCGTCGCGCGTTCTTCGGTTTTTTCTCGATCCTGCTGCTGATGGTGGTGATCCGCGCGCTGTTTTCCAAATTCGCCGATCACATGGGCTGGCAGCACAGCAGCCCGTCAATGGTGCTTGAGGGCGCCGTGCACATCAGCGATTACTTTCCGCATCTGGAAAAAACCTGGGAGCTGAAGGACCGTTCCGGCCAGAGTTTCCCCGGTGATCATGCCTCAGTGCTGTTGATCTGGGCATTGTTCATGGGCGTGTTCAGCCGCACCGTCGGACAATTTCTAACAGTATGGGGTCTGGCCGTATTGTTCATGTTGCCGCGTCTGGTGGCCGGCGCGCATTGGGGTCAGGACGACTACATCGGCGGTGTGCTGCTGGCGGTGTGGGCGTTGGGCTGGGGTTACTACACGCCGTTTGCCTATCACGCGTCGAACTTCTGGTTGAAGCTGACCGCGCCGGTTTTCGCGCTGTTGGGCAAGCTGCCGATGGTGTCGCGGATGAGTGTGGTGCGTAGCGCCTGATACCGCGTCGTACTCGATTCGCGAGCAGGCTCGCTGCCACAGACGACTCGATCGAATGTGGGAGCGAGCCTGCTCGCGAAGAGGCCGGCACAACGTTTCAATCTTCGTTGCTGCTACCGCGAAACTTGAACAGATCCCGCCGCTGCTTCTTGCTCGGCTTGCCATCGGTGCTCACGCCCAACGAGCCCGCCTTGCGCATCGCCGCAGCCGCTTCACGCTTGGCGACACTCGCTTCGGTCTCCGCGTACAAGGTTTGCGCCTCGGGTGCGCCACGACGCACGATCGACAATGCCTCGACCCTCACCGTGCGCACTTCGAAGCCGGTGCGAATCTCGAACTCATCACCAATGCGCGGCTCCTTGCCCGGCTTGCAGCGCTCGCCACGACAATGCACCTTGCCGCTTTCGATTGCTGCTTTGGCCAGAGCACGCGTCTTGTAGAAACGCGCCGCCCATAACCACTTATCGAGACGGACCTTGTCGTCCTCCTCCTGCTTCTGTCCCATATGAATTCCTCGCTCAGCCAGTAGTCGGAACTGTACTACCGTTTCTGTCGGGCGCAAGAACTCGGCCCTCCAGATTGACTGTGATCTTCGCCGCCCGACCGGCCTGGAGTGACCGCGTGACTAAATTTCCAACTTCGTTGACCTCACCTAGGGGCGGTTGCCAGGGCTGCCAGCAAAGCGAACCGCTGGATTTCGATTTTGCCTTCGCCTACCAGCCGATTGTCGACCTGCGCGATCAATCGGTATTTGCCCACGAAGCGCTGGTCCGAGGCGTGTCAGGGGAAGGTGCACTGTCGGTGTTAAATCAGGTTACAGAAGACAACCGCTACCGTTTCGACCAGCTCTGCCGGACCCGCGCCATCGAAGGCGCAGCGAGCCTTAATATGCAGACACACTTGTCGATCAACTTTTTGCCCAACGCCGTCTACCGTCCAGAGCTATGCATTCGCAGCACACTGGAGGCCGCACGCAAACACAACTTTCCGATCGACCGACTGATTTTCGAAACTCTGGAAATCGAGCACGTAGATAATTATCGCCATTTGACCAATATTCTGCGTGAATACCGCGAATTCGGCTTCAAGACCGCCATCGACGATTTCGGTGCCGGCTATTCGGGGCTCAATCTGCTGGCCGATTTCCAACCAGACCTGATCAAACTCGACATGGCGCTGATCCGCGATGTTGACCAGGATCGTGTCCGTCAGGTGATCGTTCGGGGGATTGTCACAATGTGTGCGGAGTTGGACGTTACAGTCATTGCCGAAGGCATAGAAAGCGCCGGGGAACGGGATTTCCTCGCGGACTGTGGAATTTTCCTGATGCAGGGCTACTGGTTCGCCAGACCTGCATTCAAAGCGTTGGCCCAGGTGCCGGACGGGGCCTGGAAGCGTTAACCCTTGGTTTTTTTCTTTGAAGACATTTGATCATTTGACCGTTGTCGGTCTGCGCGAGTGGGTGGCGCTCCCGGGTTTGGGAGTTGCGGGCCTGCGCGCAAAAATCGACACCGGCGCCAGCACCTCCAGCCTGCACGCCACCGACATCGAGCCTTTCGAACGCGACGGCGAGAAATGGGTGCGCTTCACTGCGCATCTCGGCACCGTGGTGCAGTTGCGTCACCGGCGCTGCGAAGCGCCGCTGGTCACGCGTAAAACCATCAAGAGCTCCAACGGCCATGCGCAAGTGCGCTACGTGATCAGCACCACGCTGGCGCTGGGTGATCGGGTCTGGCCGGTGGAGTTCACTCTGGCCTGCCGCAAGTCCATGCGCTATCGCCTGCTGCTCGGTTCCAAAGCCCTGATCGATGGCCAGTTGGTGGTCAATCCGGGCATCAAATATGTACAAGACAAGCCGGTGTTCCCGGTATCTACCTCCTCCACAGGTGTTGCATGAAGATCGCTGTGCTGTCGCGTAATCCGCGTCTGTATTCCACCCGCCGTCTGGTCGAAGCCGGAATCGAGCGCGGGCATGAAATGGTAGTGATCGACACCTTGCGCGCCTACATGAACATTGCCAGCCACAAGCCGCAGATCCATTACCGCGGCAAACCGCTGGAAGGTTTTGACGCGGTGATCCCGCGGATCGGCGCATCGGTGACGTTCTACGGCTGCGCGGTGTTGCGTCAGTTCGAAATGATGGGCGTGTTCCCGCTCAACGAGTCGGTGGCAATTGCCCGCTCGCGGGACAAATTGCGTTCGCTGCAGCTGCTGTCGCGGCGCGGCATCGGTTTGCCGGTGACCGGTTTTGCCCACTCGCCGGACGATATTCCCGACCTGATCGCCATGGTCAACGGTGCACCGCTGGTGATCAAGGTACTGGAAGGCACCCAGGGCATCGGCGTGGTGCTGTGCGAAACAGCCACGGCGGCAGAATCGGTGATCGAGGCGTTCATGGGCCTGAAGCAGAACATCATGGTCCAGGAATACATCAAGGAAGCCGGCGGCGCGGATATCCGCTGCTTCGTGGTCGGCGACAAGGTGATCGCCGCAATGAAGCGCCAGGCCAAACCGGGCGAGTTTCGCTCCAACCTGCATCGCGGTGGCAGCGCCAGCCTGATCAAGATCACCCCGGAAGAACGCATGACCGCGTTACGCGCTGCCAAGGTCATGGGCCTGGCGGTGGCGGGTGTGGATATCCTGCGTTCCAATCACGGTCCGCTGGTGATGGAAGTGAATTCGTCGCCGGGACTGGAAGGCATCGAGACCACCACTGGCAAGAATGTCGCCGGAATCATCATCGAGCATCTGGAAAAGAATGGCGGGCCGAATATGACCCGCACCAAGGGCAAAGGTTAAAAGCAAAAGATCGCAGCCTTCGGCAGCTCCTACAGGGGAATGCATTTCCTGTAGGAGCTGCCGAAGGCTGCGATCTTTTTTTCCGCCGTTACACCGCATCTCGGGGCAACATCAATCCCAACGGCAATCTCACCCGCGCCTCCAGTCCACCCCCGGACCGGTTGCGCAATTCGACATTGCCGCCATGCATCGCCGCAATCCTTTTCACGATCGCCAGCCCCAGCCCGGTGCCTTTGCCACCGCGAGCCCGATCACCTCGGGTAAACGGGTTGAAGATCGCTTCAAGCTCGGACGGATCAATTCCCGCGCCACGGTCCATCACACTCAGCACCACATACGGCGCGCTGGTATCTCCCGATACATACGCCGCTACTTCAACGCCGGTACCGGCATGGTTCAAGGCATTGCCGATCAGGTTGTTGAGCAGGCGTTTCATCGACACACGACGCAGCGGGAACGGCTGGATCGGTTCCAGACGCAGGCGCACTTTCTCTTCGTTCTGGTTGTACGGCGCGGCGACTTCGCGCACCAGATCGCTGAGGTCGACCTCTTCCACCGACTCGTCACGACCGTCGCGAATGAACGCGAGGAACTGGTCGAGAATCGCGTCCATGTCCTCGATGTCGCGGACCATGTCGTCGGTGAGGTCGGTGTGATCGCCCATCAGTTCCAGCGACAGGCGCAAGCGCGTCAGCGGTGTGCGCAAGTCGTGGGAAACCCCCGCCAGCATCAGCTCGCGCTCACGCCCGGCCTGTTCGACGTCCTCGGCCATCTGGTTGAAGGCGCGATAAACCTCGGTCATTTCGCTCGGCGTATCACTGATCGGCAGACGTACGCTGCGACCCTGGCCGAGTTGCCGCGCGGCATACACCAGGCGCTTCAACGGCTGGTTGAGCTGGCTGACGAAAATCCATGCGGAGGCTGTCGACAACAGGCCGATGGCGAGGAACCAGCCGAGCACGTTCCAGATTTTCTGGCCGCGCAGCGGATGTGGATACAGCGGCACTTTCAGCCAGCCATCGCCCAGACTCGGTGCCCTCACCCACAGCGCCGGCGGCGAATGCATGCGCAAACGCACCTCGGTGTCGGCACCCAGTTCCGCCTGCATCTGACGTTGGTAGATTTCGCTGTACGGCCAGTGCTGTTCGCCTTCCGGCACACCGGCGCCGACCACCCGAATCAGGGTCGCGGCATCGGCAATTTTTGCGCGGTTCTCTTCGTCGGCGGCCCAATAGGCGCGTAGCGTCAGAGCGACACCATGGCTGTATTGGCGATCCACCAGCACGTCCTCGTTCATCAACAGATAAACCAGGGTCAGCGCCTTGGAAAACAGCACGACGATCAGCACCAGCCAGAGGGTGCGGGAGAAAAAACTTTGGGGGAACCAGACGGGGGTTTTCATCTTTAACCGCTACACACTTGCAGGAGCGAGCAATGCTCGCATATTGCGGATTGCGAGTCTGTGGCAATGGCCGTGCGACCAGAGCCTTGCAGACCCGCTCCTACAAATCACCGATCACTTGGTGGCGGTGCCATCCGGTACGAACACGTAACCCACGCCCCAGACGGTCTGGATGTAGCGCGGTTTCGACGGATCGGGTTCGATCATGCGGCGCAGACGCGAGATCTGCACGTCGATGGAGCGCTCCAGCGCATCCCATTCACGGCCACGGGCGAGGTTCATCAGCTTGTCGCGGGTCAGCGGCTGACGCGCGTTCATCACCAGCGCCTTGAGTACCGCGAACTCACCGGTGGTGAGCATGTGCACTTCATCGCCACGCTTGAGCTCGCGGGTCGCCAGCGACAACACGTAATCACCGAAGGTGACGTTTTCGTCTTCACTGCCTGGCGCGCCCGGCACCGGTGCGGCCTGACGGCGCAATACCGCTTTGACCCGAGCCATCAGCTCGTCCGGGTTGAACGGCTTGGCCAGGTAATCGTCGGCGCCCAGTTCAAGGCCCTTGATACGGCTCAGCTCATCGCCCTTGGCGGTGAGCATGATGATCGGAATCTGGTTGTTCGCGCTGCGCAGACGGCGGCACGCGGTCAGGCCGTCTTCGCCCGGCAGCATCAGGTCGAGAACGACCAGATTGAACACTTCACGCGCCAGCAGACGGTCCATCTGCTCAGTGTTCGGAACGGTACGGGCACGGTAGCCCTTGCTGACGAAGAAACGCTCCAGCAGGCTGCTCAGCCCCGGATCGTCATCAACGATAAGAATTTTTTCGCCTTCAGCCGTTTGTGCAGTGCTGCTCATTGGATGCTCCTTTTAGCTCGGCGCGCATTATGGCGTAGCTGTCGTTATACGCACCGTGCGCATTGTTAGCAGATTTTTCCTTCACTGCCAGAAAACCGGGGTTTATGCCTACAGCCTGCAACGCCCCCGAATGACAGAACGCTGGTTATAATGCGCGGCGTTTTGCGCCAGGCAACGTCTGAATCGTTACCGTAAGTGGCCGGTATTTTTTCCGGCCCTGTGCAGTAACTGTTCGATTTCACGGGTCAATGGGCAGCTTCTTGATCCAGGCAGCGGCAATTTTCCAGCCGCTCAATCAGCCTCCAGGCCATTATCTGCGTGCCTGCGAGCCTGCTTTCATACTATGTCAGGTGGTTTTATGGACAGCATCAACAGCCGCATCGCCGAGGAACTCGGCGTACGCCCACAACAGGTCGAAGCGGCCGTCGCGCTACTCGATGAAGGTTCTACCGTCCCCTTCATCGCCCGTTACCGGAAAGAAGTCACCGGCAGCCTCGATGACACCCAGTTGCGTCATCTGGAAGAGCGCCTGCGCTACCTGCGAGAACTCGACGAACGGCGCATCAGCATCCTCGCCAGCATCGAAGAGCAAGGCAAGCTCACCCCTGCCCTGGAACGCGACATCAAGCTCGCCGACACCAAAACCCGTCTCGAAGACTTGTACCTGCCGTACAAGCAGAAGCGCCGCACCAAGGGCCAGATCGCCCTCGAAGCCGGCCTCGGCGAACTGGCCGACGGCTTGTTCAACGACCCGAACCTGTCGCCGGAAACCGAAGCCGCACGCTTCGTCGATGCCGAAAAAGGTGTGGCCGACGTCAAGGCTGCGCTGGAAGGCGCCAAGTACATCCTCATGGAGCGCTTCGCAGAAGACGCCAGCCTGTTGGAAAAGCTGCGTAATTTCCTCAAACAGGAAGCGATCCTCAGTGCCCGCGTCATCGCCGGCAAGGAAGAGGAAGGCGCCAAGTTCCGTGATTACTTCGAACACGACGAGCCGCTGAAAAGCATGCCATCGCACCGTGCCCTGGCGATTTTCCGTGGCCGCAACGAAGGCATTCTCAGCTCCGCGCTGAAAGTCGGCGATGAGCTGCCCGGCACGATGCACCCGTGCGAAGGCATGATCGCTCAGCAGTTCGGCATCCAGAACCAGAACCGCCCGGCGGACAAATGGCTCGGTGAAGTGGTGCGCTGGACCTGGAAGGTCAAGCTCTACACCCACCTGGAAACCGACCTGCTCGGCGAGTTGCGCGATGGCGCCGAAACCGAAGCGATCAACGTTTTCGCGCACAACCTGCACGACCTGCTGTTGGCCGCTCCGGCAGGCCCGCGCGCGACGCTGGGCCTCGACCCGGGCCTGCGTACCGGCTGCAAGGTGGCCGTGGTCGATTCGACCGGCAAGCTGCTCGACCACGCCACGGTTTACCCGCACGTGCCGCACAACAAATGGGATCAGACCATCGCCATCCTCGCCGCGCTATGCGCCAAGCATTCGGTGGACCTGATCGCCATCGGCAACGGCACTGCCAGCCGCGAGACCGACAAGCTGGCGATCGAGCTGATCAAAAAATATCCAGCGATGAAAATGACCAAGGTCATGGTTTCCGAAGCCGGCGCCTCGGTGTACTCGGCGTCGGAACTGGCGGCCAAGGAATTCCCGGACCTCGATGTGTCGATCCGTGGCGCCGTGTCGATCGCCCGTCGCCTGCAGGATCCGTTGGCCGAGCTGGTGAAAATCGATCCGAAATCCATTGGCGTCGGCCAGTACCAGCACGACGTCTCGCAGCTGAAACTGGCGCGCGGTCTGGACGCCGTGGTCGAGGACTGCGTGAACGCCGTGGGCGTGGATGTGAACACCGCCTCCGTGGCCTTGCTGGCACGGATTTCCGGCCTCAATGCGACGCTGGCGCAGAACATCGTTGCTCACCGTGACGAACACGGCGCGTTCAAGACCCGTGCAGCGCTGAAGAAAGTCGCGCGACTGGGCGAGAAAACCTTCGAACAGGCCGCCGGTTTCTTGCGCGTGATGAACGGCGACAACCCGCTGGATTCGTCGGCGGTGCACCCGGAAGCCTATCCACTGGTGCAGCGCATTGCCGCTGAAACCGACCGCGACATTCGCTCGCTGATCGGCGATGCCGCGTTCCTCAAGCGTCTGGACCCGAAGAAATTCACCGACGAAACCTTCGGTCTGCCGACTGTCACCGACATCCTGCAAGAACTGGAAAAACCCGGTCGCGACCCACGTCCGGAGTTCAAGACTGCCGAATTCCAGGAAGGCGTCGAAGACCTCAAGGATCTGCAACTGGGGATGATCCTTGAAGGCGTGGTGACCAACGTGACGGCGTTTGGTGCATTCGTCGACATCGGCGTGCATCAGGATGGTCTGGTGCACATCTCGGCGCTGTCGGAGAAGTTCATCAAGGACCCGCGCGAAGCGGTCAAGGCCGGTGACGTGGTGAAAGTGAAGGTCATGGAAGTCGATATCCCGCGCAAACGCGTCGGTCTGTCGATGCGCATGAGCGACACTCCCGGCGAGAAAATCGATGGCGCCCGTGGCTCGCGTCCGGGCTCGGCACCGCGCCAGTCTTCGGGCAACGCGCCGCGCAAGGAAACCACCACCGCCGCGCCGGTGAACAATGCGATGGCCTCGCTGTTCGCCAACGCCAAGCAGTTGAAGAAACGCTGATGGAAATGCCGGCCGGGCTCGTCGAGAGCGCGTTTTTCAAGCTGTTGGGCTGTCGCCTGCACAGTCTCGAAACCGGGGTGGCGCAAGTCGCCCTGGCGCTTGAGCCCGAACTGCGCAACCGCGGCGGCAAACTGCACGGCGGCGCGCTGTTCAGTCTGGTCGACATCGCCATGGGCCTGGCTTGTTCCAGCAGCCATGGCTTCGATCAGCAGAGTGCGACCATCGAATGCAAGATCAACTACATCCGCGCCGTTTCCGACGGCGAGGTGCTGTGCACGGCGCGGGTGATCCACCCGGGCCGGCGCACGCTGGTGGTCGAAGCCGAGGTGATGCAGGGCGACAAACTGGTCGCAAAAGCGCAAGGCACCTTCGCTGTCCTGTAGATGTTGCTCATCATTTTGAGTTAATTTCGGCGCAACGAATCCTGTGGGAGCTGCCGAAGGCTGCGATCTTTTGATTTTGTTTTTCAACAGCAAGATCAAAAGATCGCAGCCTTCGGCAGCTTCTACGGGTTCATGTGTGCGGCTGACAGGCTAGAAAACCAGGCGATAACGCCAGTTTCAACTTCACCCTTGTAGACCGTCTTGCCCACCCCCATATTGGGGCGACTGACGCGTGAAGGAATCCAAATTGAGCGAACTTCTCAACCGCCGCCTGGCTCTGCTCGGCGAGCGCGCTAACCTCTCTCTGCTCAAGCAGTGCCTGCACGGTATCGAACGTGAATGCCTGCGCGTGACCAGTGAAGGTCGCCTGGCGCAAACGCCGCACCCCGAAGCCCTGGGTTCCGCGCTGACCAACGAACAGATCACCACCGACTACTCCGAGTCGCTGCTGGAATTCATTACGCCTGCCCTGCCGGATCCTGCCGACACGCTGGCGAGCCTGGACAAGATTCATCGTTTTGCCTACAGCAAACTCGGCAACGAGTACCTGTGGAGTCCATCGATGCCGTGCCCGTTGCCGGCCGAGGAAGATATTCCGATCGCCTATTACGGCACCTCCAACATCGGTCAGCTCAAGTACGTTTATCGCAAGGGCCTGGCCCTGCGTTACGGCAAGACCATGCAATGCATTGCCGGGATTCACTACAACTTTTCCCTGCCGGAACAGCTCTGGCCATTGCTGCGCGAGGCCGAAGGTTTCGTCGGCACCGATCGCGATTTCCAATCGGTTTCCTACATCGCGTTGATTCGCAACTTCCGTCGCTACAGCTGGCTGCTGATGTACCTGTTCGGTGCCTCGCCGGCGCTGGACGCCGGCTTCCTGCGCGGGCGTTCGCATCAGCTCGAGCAGCTCGATCCGGACACGCTGTATCTGCCGTACGCCACCAGCCTGCGCATGAGCGATCTCGGTTATCAGAGCAATGCCCAGGCCGGCCTGACACCGTGCTACAACGACCTGGCGAGCTACACCGACAGCCTGCGCGAAGCCGTGGCCACGCCCTACGCGCCATACGTGGAAGTCGGCACGCACAAGGATGGCGAATGGGTGCAGCTCAACACCAACATCCTGCAGATCGAAAACGAGTACTACTCCAACATCCGCCCGAAACGCGTGACCTACACCGGTGAGCGGCCGATCCAGGCGCTGATGGCGCGCGGCATCCAGTACGTCGAAGTGCGCTGCCTGGACATCAACCCGTTCCTGCCGATGGGCATCGACCTCACCGAATCGCGCTTCATCGACGCCTTCCTGCTGTACTGCGCGCTGAACGACAGCCCGCTGCTGACCAACACTTCGTGCGGCAACGCCACCTCGAACTTCCTCAGCGTGGTCAAGGAAGGTCGCCGTCCGGGCCTGCAATTGCAGCGTGACGGTCAACCGGTCGAGATGAAGCAATGGGCGGCCGAACTGCTGGAACAGATTGCTCCGCTGGCGGCGATGCTCGACCAGAGCGTCGGCGGCGATGCCCACAGCAAGGCGCTGGATGCGCAACTGGCCAAGGTCAACGACCCGTCCCTGACCCCATCGGCGCAGGTGCTGGCGGCCATGGCTGAGCACAAGGAAAGCTTTGCGCAGTTCTCCCTGCGCCAGAGCCAGACCCACGCCGAGTTCTTCCGCAGCGAGCCGTTGGCGGCTGACGAGCAAGCGAAGTTTGAAGAACTGGCGCGCGCATCGCTGGCGCAGCAGACCGAGCTTGAACAGAACGAGGTTGGCGATTTCGATGTGTTTGTTGGCGCGTATCAGGCGAGCATCCTCGCCATCAGCAATTAAAAGCCCCTCACCCTAACCCTCTCCCAAAGGGAGAGGGGACTGACCGCGTTGTTCTTGCGAGCTACACCGACCTGAAATACCGGGCCGAACTCAGGCCTTGAAAAGCATGAAGATCAGCTCCCTTTCCCCCTCGCCCCCTTGGGGGAGAGGGCTGGGGTGAGGGGGCAAAGTTCTGACGTCGAACGAATCATCCGAAATCCCCACACCCTCTCCTATCCTTAGATTTTTCCGCTCATAAGCTCATTCGAAAAAGTTATTTATTTCGCGATTCTTAGATCATTTAGTCTCCACTCATGCCGACATTCGGTCGCCTGATCTGGAGCTCTCAATTGAAACTGAATTCCCCGCTTCGCCTGCTCGCCGCCGCCTCGCTGGCCGCTGCAAGCTTCCTGGCCCAGGCGGCCGATCTCACCGTCGCCTACCAGACCACCGTCGACCCGGCCAAAGTCGCGCAGGCCGACGGCGCCTACGAGAAAGCCACCAAGGCTGACATCAGTTGGCGCAAATTCGATAACGGTGCCGACATCATTGCCGCCATCGCGTCCGGCGATGTGCAGATCGGCTATCTCGGTTCGAGCCCGTTGACCGCCGCGATCACCCGCAAAGTGCCGGTCGAAACCTTCCTGATTGCCACGCAGATCGGCGCCGCTGAAGCACTGGTCGCGCGCGACGGTTCCGGCATCAAGACTCCGCAGGATCTGATCGGCAAGAAAATCGCCGTGCCGTTTGTGTCCACCGGGCACTACAGCCTGCTCGCCGCGCTGAAGCATTGGAACATCGACCCGTCGAAAGTCACCGTGCTCAACCTCGCGCCGCCAGCCATCATCGCGGCGTGGAAACGCGGCGACATCGACGCCACTTACGTGTGGGATCCGGCACTGGGCGTGGCCAAGGAAAACGGCAAAGTGCTGATCACCTCCGGCGAGCTGGCCAAGTTCGGCGCGCCGACCTTCGACGCGTGGATCGTGCGCAAGGACTTCGCCGAGAAGCACCCGGAAATCGTCACCGCATTCGCCAAGGTCACCCTCGACGCCTACGCCGCTTACCGCAAGGATCCGCAGGCCTGGCTGGCCAACCAGAGCAACGTCGACAAACTGGTCAAACTCTCCGGCGCCAAGGCCAGCGACATTCCATTGCTGCTGCAGGGCAACGTCTACCCACTGGCGGCGGATCAGGTCAGTGACCTCGGCGCGCCGACCACCAAAGCCATCACCGACACCGCCGCGTTCCTCAAGGAGCAAGGCAAGGTCGACGCCGTCCTGCCGGACTACGCGCCTTACGTCAGCGCCAAATACATCACCAACTGATCGGGAGATACAGCGATGGCCTTGCTACAGCTGGAGCGCATCAGCGCACAGTACCCGGGCAGCCCGGAGCCGGTGCTGGCGGATATTTCTCTGACCCTGGGGCCGCAGCAATTGCTGGTCGCCCTCGGCCCGTCCGGCAGTGGCAAGACTTCGCTGTTGAACCTGATTGCCGGCTTCGTCGAGCCGAGTGCCGGGCGCATCACCCTTGACGGCGTGCCGGTCAAAGGCCCGAGCGCCGAACGTGGCGTGGTGTTTCAGGACGACGCTTTATTGCCTTGGCAGGACGTATTGGCCAACGTCGCCTTCGGCCTCGAACTGGCCGGTGTCGGCAAGGACAAGCGGGAAAAAATCGCCCGTGAAATGCTCGCGCTGGTCGATCTTGCCGGCTTCGAAGACCGGCGCATCTGGCAATTGTCCGGCGGCCAGAAACAACGCGTCGGCCTCGCCCGCGCCCTCGCCGCCGCTCCGCGCGTGCTGCTGATGGATGAGCCGTTCGGTGCGCTTGATGCGTTCACTCGCGAGCAGATGCAGGAGCTGTTGCTGCAAGTCTGGCAGCGCACTGCCAAACCGGTTTTCCTGATTACCCACGACATTGAAGAAGCGGTGTTCCTCGCCACGGACCTGATTCTGCTGGCACCGAATCCGGGGCAGATCGTCGAGCGCCTGCAGCTGGATTTCGGTCAGCGTTACGCCGCTGGCGAGTCGGCCCGCGCGATCAAATCCGATCCGCGTTTTATCGAAACCCGCGAGCATGTACTGAGCAAAGTCTTCTCGCAACGCAGCGCCGTACCCCGGCAGGAGCCCGCATGAGCAGTTACGACGTTTCCGCTGCGGCGGTGAAAACACCTTCGGTGAGCATCCCGCTGCGCCGCAGCCTCAGCACTCGCTGGATCAGCCTGCTGACCCTGTTCGGCCTGTTGGCGGTCTGGTGGGCGGTGACCGCTACCGAGTTGATCGAACCGCTGTTCTTGCCACCGCCCTCTGCCGTGCTGCAAAAAGGCTGGCTGCTGGCGACCTCGGGATATATGGATTCGACGCTGTGGCAGCACCTGGGCGCGAGCCTGAGCCGCATCGGCCTGGGTCTCGCTTTTGCGATTCTCACCGCCGTGCCGGTGGGCATTGCCATTGGTGCAAACCGCATCGCTCGCGGTGTGCTCGATCCACTGATCGAGTTCTACCGCCCGATCCCGCCGCTGGCGTATCTGCCGCTGATCGTGATCTGGTGCGGCATTGGCGAGTTGTCGAAAGTGCTGCTGATCTACTTGGCGATTTTTGCGCCGATTGCGATTGCCACCGCGACGGGTGTGCGCACGGTTGATCCAGCAAAACTGCGCGCGGCGCAGTCGTTGGGCGCAACGCGCGTGCAGTTGATTCGCCATGTGATTCTGCCCAGCGCTCTGCCGGACATTCTCACCGGCGTGCGCATTGGCCTGGGGGTTGGCTGGTCGACCCTGGTTGCGGCCGAACTGATTGCTGCCACCAGCGGCTTGGGTTTCATGGTGCAGTCGGCCGCGCAATTCCTGGTCACCGATGTCGTGGTGCTGGGAATTCTGGTCATCGCCCTGATCGCCTTCGCCATGGAAATGGGCCTGCGCGCATTGCAGCGCAGACTGGTGCCATGGCACGGCCAGGCGCACTAAATCGCCTTGTGAAAATTCCCCTGTGGGAGCGAGCCTGCTCGCGAAAGCGTCAGATCATTCACTGCACTGTCGCCTGACACTCTGCATTCGCGAGCAGGCTCGCTCCCACAAAAGCATGACACTCCGAATTCGAAGAGAACGACCATGAGCACCCTCAACATCACCCCGTTAAGCTCGGCCCTCGGCGCGCAGATCAGTGGCGTCGACATTAGCCAGCCGCTGAGCCTGGAACACCGCGACGCCATCGAACAGGCGTTGCTCAAATATCAGGTGCTGTTCTTCCGCAACCAGCCGATCGAGCCAGCGCAACAGGCACGCTTCGCGCATAATTTCGGCGACCTGCACATTCACCCGATCTACCCGAACGTGCCGGAACAACCGGAAGTGCTGATCCTCGACACCGCCGTCACCGACGTGCGCGATAATGCGATCTGGCACACCGACGTGACCTTCCTGCCAACGCCCGCGATGGGCGCAGTGCTCAGCGCCAAGTTGCTGCCGGAGTTCGGTGGCGACACGTTGTGGGCCAGCGGCATCGCGGCATATGAAGCGCTGTCGGTGCCGATGAAAACCCTGCTCGAAGGGCTGACAGCGACCCACGATTTCACCCGATCGTTTCCGCTCGAGCGCTACGGCAACACGCCTGAGGCGCTGGCGCAGTGGGAAGAAGCGCGGCGCAAGAATCCGCCGCTGTCGCACCCGGTGATTCGCACCCACCCAGTGAGCGGGCGGCGCTCGCTATTCGTCAATGAAGGATTTACCTCAAAGATCAACGAATTGTCGGAAACCGAGAGCGAGGCGATTCTGAAGTTTCTGTTCGCCCACGCGACACGGCCGGAATTCACCATTCGCTGGCGCTGGCAGAAGGACGACATCGCCTTCTGGGACAACCGCGTGACGCAGCATTACGCGGTGGACGATTACCGCCCGGCGCGGCGGGTGATGCAGCGGGCGACGGTGTTGGGGGATGTGCCGTTTTTTCGCTGAGCCCTTTTAAAGGCAAAAGCCCCTCACCCTAACCCTCTCCCGGAGGGAGAGGGGACTGATTGGGGATGCTGTAGAAGTACGCCGACCTGAACGTACTTTGCTGAATCCATAATCGACTCGGTATTTCAGGTCGATGTAAGACGCAAGACACCTCGGTCGGCTCCCTCTCCCTCTGGGAGAGGGCTGGGGTGAGGGTGGCTCACTCCGCCGTCGAAGGCTTCTCCCAAAGATTGATCCCGCCCTCCTGGGCAAACCGGTCAATCTCCGCCAGCTCTTCTGCACTGAAGCTCAGATTCTTCAACGCCCCAACGTTCTCGACAATCTGCTCCGGCCGGCTCGCGCCGATCAGTGCCGAGGTCACCCGTGGATCACGCAGCGTCCACGCCAGTGCCAGTTGCGCCAGACTCTGGCCGCGACGCTGGGCGATCTCGTTCAACGCTCGCACGTGAGCGATGTTGGCCTCGGACAAGTGCGAAGCCTGCAGCGAGCCGCCGCCCGGGCGATTGACTCGCGCATCGGCCGGCACGCCGTTGAGGTATTTGTCGGTGAGCAAGCCCTGCGCCAGCGGCGTGAACGCGATGACGCCCGTGCCGAGTTCATCGGTGGTGTCGAGCAGATCCTTTTCCACCCAACGATTGAGCAGGTTGTACGCCGGCTGATGAATCAGCAGCGGCACTTTCCACTCTTTCAGCAGCCCGGCCATCTCGCGGGTTTTCACCCCGGAATAGGACGAGATACCGATGTACAGCGCCTTGCCCTGCTGCACAGCGGTGGCGAGGGCGCTGGCGGTTTCTTCCAGCGGGGTGTCCGGGTCGAAGCGGTGCGAATAGAAGATGTCCACATAGTCCAGACCGAGGCGTTGCAGGCTCTGGTCGAGGCTGGCCAGCACGTATTTGCGCGAACCGCCGCCCTGACCATACGGGCCGGGCCACATGTCCCAACCGGCCTTGCTGGAGATGATCAGCTCGTCGCGATACTGCTTGAAGTCTTCGCGCAGCAGCCGACCGAAATTGATCTCGGCGCTGCCGTATGGCGGGCCGTAGTTGTTGGCCAGATCGAAATGATTGATGCCCAGATCGAACGCGGTGCGCAGCAAGGCACGCTGGGTCTCGATCGGCGTGCTGTCGCCAAAGTTGTGCCACAGGCCCAGCGACAAGGCCGGCAGCACCAGACCGCTGCGGCCGACGCGGCGGTAGGGAATGGAGTCGTAGCGATTTTCGGCAGCGGTGTAAGTCATCGAATCCTCTCTTGTCTGTCTTTTAGTCATCTGCAACCGGACACCTTTGTGGCGAGGGGATTTATCCCCGATGGATGGCGAAGCCGCCCCAAAACCTGAAACCTCGGCGAATCTGGTGTACCGAATGCGCTGGTTTTACGACTGCTTCGCAGCCGAACGGGGATGAATCCCCTCGCCACAAAAGCCCCATCAATCATGCAAAGCGATTTGCTGGTCGAACCAGCCCCAGGTTCTGCCGCAGCGTGCGGCCTTCATATTCAGTTCTGAACAAGCCACGCCGTTGCAGTTCCGGCACCACGCCATTGGCGAAATCTTCCAGCCCGCCCGGCAGGTGCGGCACCAGCACATTGAAGCCGTCCGCCGCGCCTTGTTCGAACCACTCCTGCAGGCAATCGGCAATCTGTGCCGGCGTGCCGACCAGGCTGTGATGCCCCCGCCCGCCAGCGATCCTGCGACCAAGCTCGGCGAGGGTCAGGCTCTCCCGCCCGGCCAGCTCGGTCAGCAATTTCTGTCGGCTCTGCTGACCGCTGTCAGTCAGCGGCAATGGCGGCAGCGGCCCGTCCAGCGGGTACTTCGATAAATCGAAGTTGCCCAGCATACGCCCAAGCAGCGCGACGCCCACCTCCGGTTCGACCAATTGCTGAAACGTTTCAAACTTTTCCTGCGCTTCAGCTTCGGTAGCAGCGACCACCACGAACACACCGGGCATGATTTTCAGCGAATCGGTGCTGCGCCCGAACTTGGCCAAGCGTCCCTTGATATCAGTGTAAAACGCCTGTGCGGCGGCCAGCGAAGTCTGCGCGGTGAACACCACTTCCGCCGTTTGCGCCGCCAGTTCGCGCCCGGCTTCGGAAGAACCGGCCTGGACGATCACCGGTTGCCCCTGCGGCGAGCGCGCGACGTTCAGCGGGCCTTTGACCCGGAAATGTTCACCGACATGATCGAGCACGTGCAGCTTCTGCGGGTGGTAATAGGCGCCGCTGGCCTTGTCGCGGTGGAAGGCATCGTCTTCCCAACTGTCCCAGAGCCCGGTGACCACCTGATGAAACTCACGGGCGCGGCTGTAGCGTTCGGCGTGGCCGATGTGTGCGTCGCGGCCGAAATTCAGCGCCTCGGCCGCATTGTCCGAAGTCACCAGATTCCATCCCGCCCGTCCGCCCGACAAATGATCGAGCGAAGCGAACTTGCGCGCGACGTGGTATGGCTCGTTGTAACTGGTGGTGGCCGTGGCGATCAG
Organism: Pseudomonas sp. FP1762; assembly: GCF_030687105.1. Classification (NCBI taxonomy): domain Bacteria; kingdom Pseudomonadati; phylum Pseudomonadota; class Gammaproteobacteria; order Pseudomonadales; family Pseudomonadaceae; genus Pseudomonas; species Pseudomonas sp. FP1762. The sequence goes on along the minus strand of NZ_CP117458.1, from coordinate 264,786 downwards.
GCCGATGTGCTCGGTCACCGCGCTCAGTGCCGAGAGCAAGGTCAGCGGCTCGAAGTGATCGGAGCGCGCCATGCGGCTGGCGATGTTTTCGGTCGGTGCGGCGACGCTGTCGGCGACAAACAGCGCATCGAACTTTGCCGCTTCGGCGATCTGCGCCAGACGTTTGTAATGGGCGAAATCCAGCCCAGCATCCGCCGGCACGTCCGGGTGCCGCCAGGCCGCTACGTGATGCCCGGTGGCCATGAAAAACGCACCGAGTTTCATCTGTCTGCTCATCTCAGAAATCCTTGCGCAGTTGCACGCCGAAATAGCGCTCGTCATCCCGTGGCACGGCGCGATAGATGTAGCTGCCGCCACTGGCCAGCAATGACGAATAGGATTTGTCGGCGAGGTTCTTGCCGAGCAGGGCGACACGCCAGCCATTGCTGTAATCGGCCAAGGCGACGCTGGCGTTCCACAGCCCGTAGGCGCCCTGTTTGGTATCGGGGTTCTGGCTGATGTCGTACTGCACTTCGCTCTGCCAGCTGTAGTCAGTGCCCAGTTCGATATCGAGACCGTTGTCCAGCGGAATTGTGTAGTCGGCGCGCACGTAGCTTTTCCAGTCCGGGCTGAACGGCAATGGTTTGCCGTTGACGTTGCACGACGCCGCCGCGCCGGCCGGGCAGGCGAATTCGTCGATGCGTGCGCGGGTGTAGGCCAGTGAGCCGGAGAACTTCAGTTGCTGGGTGGCTTGCAGGGCGTAATCGAGTTCGATGCCTTCACTGGTGACGCTGCCGGCGTTGATCAAACGCGTCACCACCTGCCCGGCGACGGTGTCGAAAAAGTTCGCCTGATAGTTGTCGTACTCGCTGTGGAAGATCGCCAGGTTGGTGGTCAGGCGGTTGTTCCAGGAGGTGGCTTTGATCCCCACTTCCCAGGTGTTGGAGGTCTCCGGTTTCAGCGCTTCGGTGTCGCGCGGCTGCATGTTGAAAAACACGTTGTACGCCGGGCCTTTGTAACCGCGCGAATAGGTCAGGTAACTGGTAACGGTATCGCTCAGGTCATATTGCAGACCGAGGCGACCGGACCAGCCGTCCTCGTCCACCGAGCCAGAGCTACTGGTCGCCGGTTGAATGCCGCTGACGGTGGTCGCTGATGTTGAAACGCGACGGTGATCGTATTTCAGATCATCGTGGGTATAGCGCAGACCGGCGATGCCGCGAAAGTTCGAAGTGAAGTTCAGCGTGCTCTCACCAAACACCGCGTAGCTGTCGCTGGTGGTGCTGTAATCGGCAACGCCACGGTCGGTGCGTGTGGTGGTCGTGAGGGTGCGCTGATAGGTCTCGTCGTCCTTGCCGTGCATGTAGAACAGGCCGCCGACGTACTCGAGAAACTCGCCCTTCGGTGAGGCCAGACGCAGCTCTTGCGAATACTGGTCGAAGGCCAGATCGCCTTTATCTGCCGTGCCGGGGAACGCCGCCGTCACGGTGCCGAGGCGATCACCATCCTGATACTGGGTATTGTCCCAGCCGCGCCATGCGGTGATCGATGTCAGCGTGTAATCGCCCAGTTGCCAGTCGAGCTGGCCGGACAGGCCTTTGTTGATGTCCTCGATGTGAGAGCGGGTGTCGGTGTTGATGTCGCGGTTGTGGCTGCTCGCGCTCACCGGACTCAGCGCGTTGGCGAAGGCCGGCGTCAGCGCTTGGCTGACGACACCATTGGGCGCGTCGTCGTGGGACTGCATGTAGTCCGCGATCAGGGTGAAAGTAATGTCGTCGTTCGGGGTGAATTCGAGTTTGCCGCGCACACCGCGGTGGTTGTAACCGTTGACCTCGTGGCCGTTGTGTTGATTGTCGATGTTACCGTCGTACGTGCCGAACAAGGTGCTGATCGAGCCCTTCAGCGTGTCCGGAATCAGACTGCCGCCAAGGCCGAAACGGCTGCGGCTTTCGTTGCCGCTGTAGAACGCCTGATCGATATAGCCGTGTGTTTCGGCGGTCGGTGCCTTGCTGGAGACGTTGAGTACACCGGCCGAGGCGTTCTTGCCGAACAGCGTGCCTTGTGGGCCACGCAACACTTCGACGCGCTCCAGATCGAGCAGATCCAGCGTGGCCTGACCGGGCCGCGCGTACACCACGCCGTCGATCACTGTCGCCACGGTCGGCTCGACGCCGGGCGAGGTGGAAATCGTGCCGACGCCGCGCACGAATAACGAGGTGTCCTTGTTCGAGGCGCCGGTACGGAAATTCAGCGACGGCACTTGCTGAACGATGCTCGCCAAGCTATTGCGGTTATCGCGTTCGAGCTGTTCGCCGTCGAGCACGGAAACCGCCACCGGCACTTTCTGCAGGGACTCTTCGCGGCGAGTCGCGGTCACCGTGACGGATTTCAGCGTCGGTTCCTGATCGCTGCTGTCAGCGGCAAACGCCATGGGCAGCGGCAGCGCCGCCAGCCCGGTGAAAATCCAGCCCGCCGCGTGTATCGACTGCGTCAGTGTGTGTAATGCCCCAGGAAAATTACGCATAGGTGTTCGCTCGAAAATGGCCCTGAACCGCTGCCGTTCTGCGACGACAGCGCCTGAATCTGTCTTGGGCATTCGCTCGAGCGAGTAGCAGACAACGCGCCTTGTTAGCGCTAACATCGGCAATATTGGCCATCGGCGAATAGAGCGTCCAATACTGAAAAATTACTTTTATATGCGATTTGGTTTTTAGAAAGGATCGAGTCTTGAACGTTGAAAAACCGCGTAAACGTCGTGGCGCCGGCCGTGTAACGTTGAATGCCGTGGCGCGTGCGGCCGGGGTGTCGGCGATTACCGTGTCGCGGTATTTCAATCAGCCCGAACAGGTTTCGCCCGAGCGGCGCGAGCGTATTGCAGCGGTGGTTGCCGAGCTCGGTTATGTGCCGAATCTGGTGGCGGGTGGTCTGGCCTCGGCGCGGGGGAAAATCGTCGGCATGGTCATTCCGAACATCTCCGGGCCGATTTTTGCCAACACGATCCAGGGCTTCAGCGACACCCTTAGCCGTCACGGTTATCAACTGTTGCTGGCGTCGAGTTATTTCGATATCAAGCAGGAAGAAAATGCCGTGCGCGCGTTTCTCGGTTGGTCGCCGGCAGCGCTGGTGCTGACCAGCCACTTTCACAGCGCAGGCACCGAGAAAATGCTCGCCGAGGCGGATATTCCAGTGATCGAAACCTGGGATTACCAGCCGGAACGCGGGCCGATGCAGATTGGCTTTTCGCATTTCGAAGTGGGCGTGACAGCGGCAAGGCATCTGCTGGACAAAGGCTATCAACGCATTGCTTTCGTACAGAACAGTGCGCCGGGCGACTTCAGTGCACTGGAGCGCCGCGATGGTTATGCCGCCACTGTGCGTGAAGCAGGACGTGAGCCATGGATCTTCGCCCCGGACGCCGACCGCGCACCGTTCGAGGCCGGCAAGCAAGCGATGGACGCCCTGATGAACGCCTCACCACGCCCCGACGCGATCATCTTCGCCAACGACAATCTCGCCGCCGGCGGCCTCCTCGCCGGACAACGCGCGGGTATCAAAATCCCCGCAGACTGCGCCGTGCTCGGCTTCGGTGATTACCCGTTTGCCGAGATGTTATTGCCCAGTCTGAGCACGATCAAACCGCCAGCGCTGGAGATTGGCGTGCTGGCGGCAACGCGAGTGCTGGAAAGCCTTGGCGTACTGCCCAACGAAGCAGTGCAACGGCTGAACCTGCTGCGATGCCAAGTGATCGAGCGCGAAAGCTCCTGACTGCGGGAGTGAGCAGGATCGCTCCCACAGAATTTCTGTCATACCGACAATTCGCGCAGCGCAGCCGCCGCCAGAAATCCGGAGCGGGAACGGTAGCGCCGGTCTCGCCGGACGGTCTGGTCAATACGTTCCAGCAACTGCTCGGGCAATGTGGCATTGAAGCGCACTGATTTGCCGAAGTAAGGCGTGATGTCAAAGTCGACCACGCCCCAGATACCGCCCGCGTAATCCGGGTTATCAAGATGAGCATCAATGTCGCGCACTTGCGGCAGTGGGGCGCCATCGGCGACCAGCCCCTCGTAGTGCAGCGCCAGCGCTTCCTGCGTGTTTTCGAAAGCTTCGGCTACCGTGGCGCCTGCGGAATAACACCCCGGTACGTCCGGAATGATCACGCCGTAGTCCGAGTCGGCATCCTTATGCAGAACGACCGGGAATTTCATAAAGGTTTCCTTCGCCCTTTCCGACGTCAAGAATTACAACTCTAGGGCATAAAGCGCGCAGCGATACACACCATACACACTTGGATAAATAATAGTCTGTTTCGTGATCATCACAGAGGGACGGATCGCCGGCGGGGCCCAAGATTGCGATGGGCAGTGCGGTGTTTGGCGTGCCGGTGGCGGCGATGGTGTTGTTCATGGTGCTGAGCGCCGAGGCGTAAAAACCTCTCGGCGCTCAGCCGCTGGATCAACGCACCAGATGCAGGAACTGCATGTGCCGTTCGTACTGGTCGAGGATGTCGTTGATGATCTGCTCTTTGGTGTAGCCGACCAGATCGTAGTCCTGACTGCCCTCGCTCAAGTGCACTTCGGCGCGGTAGTAGCGGCGATTGTTGAGTTGCTTGGAACCCATGCCGCCGCGCGCGAACGATGGCGTGAAGTAGCCGCGCATCTGCACCTGATAGATGAACGGATGCTGCTCGCCATGGCCGATTTCCAGGCTGACGTTGTCATGCGCCGGATCCGGCTGGGTAACCACGTGCAGGCCTTTTTCGACGAACACGGCGGTCACTTCCTCGATCGCCGGACGCACCGTGCTTTCCATGAAGCGGTACACCTCGTCGCGGGACGGGAAGTGCACGGCCTGACTCAGGCGCTGACGCCAGCCACCGGTGCCACGCCGCGAACCGGAGACCGGCGCCAGCGAATGCAACTGCGCGATCTGCTTCTGCGACTCCAGATAGAACGCCTTGTGCAGGCCCCACATCATCAGCAGCAGAATCAACGAGAACGGCAATGAGGTCAGCACCACCGCCGACTTCAACGCGTCGATGCTGCCGGAAAACAGCAGTGCGCTGGTGATCAGCGCGGTCATCGCACCCCAGAACACCCGCAGCCATTTCGGCCCGTCTTCATCCGGGTTGCCGCCTTTCGCCGACAGGGTGGAGAGCACCACGGTGCCGGAATCCGCAGACGTCACGAAGAACACGAAGCTGATGAACACCGTCACGGCGATGACAGTCTTGCTCCACGGATAGGTTTCCAGCAGCAGATAAATGCTCATCGACGGATTGTCGATGGCCGACATGCCCAGCGCACTCATGCCGTGATTGAGCACTTGATCCAGGGCGCTGTTGCCGAAGATCGACATCCACGCCAAGGTGAAACCGAGCGGAATCAACAGCACGCCGAAGACGAATTCACGGATGGTGCGGCCACGGGAAATCCGCGCGATGAACAGGCCCACGAACGGCGACCATGCGATCCACCAGGCCCAGTAGAACACGGTCCAGCCGCCCAGCCAGTCGCTCGGTTTGTCGTAGGCGTAGAGGTCGAAACTCTTCATCGGAAGCGCGCCGAGGTAATCGCCGACGTTCTGGATCAGGGTGTTGAGCAGGTGCTGTGTCGGCCCGGCAAACAATACGAACAGCAGCAGCCCGCAGGCCAGCAGCATGTTGATGTCCGACATCACCCGCACGCCTTTGTCGACGCCGGAGACGGCCACAATGATCGCCGCACCCATCATCAGCGTGATCAGGCCGACCTGAATCCACTGCGTGTGGGCGATGCCGAACAGGTAGTCCAGCCCGGAGTTCAGATGCAGCACGCCGAAGCCCATGTCGGCACCGAGGCCGAACACCGTGGCGATGATGCCGAAGCCGTCCACCGCATAGCCGATCGGGCCGTTGATGCGTTTGCCGATCAGCGGATACAGCGCCGAACGCAGGGCCAGCGGCAGATTGTGCCGATAGGCGAAATAGGCCAGCGCCATGCCGACGAAGGCAAACACGCCCCAGCCATGCAGGCCCCAATGCAGGAACAGGATCTGCATCGCCTGGCGTGCCGCATCCGCCGTGCCCGCGCCGCCTTGCGGTGGCTGGAGCATGTGGGTCAGCGGTTCGGAGACGCAGAAGAAAAACAGCGTGATGCTGATCCCGGCGGCGAACAGCATGCCGGCCCAGGACAGGTAACTGAATTCGGGTTCGTCGTGGTCGGCACCGAGTTTTATCTTGCCGTAGCCGGATAAGGCGGTGACCACCACGAAGACCAGATACAGGGTCATCGCGAGCATGTAGTACCAGCCGACCGTGTTGGCCGCCCAGTTTTGCGCTTCCAGCAACCAGGCGCCGGCCTGCTCGGGGATGGCGATGACGACAAGACCAAACAGCAGAATGACCGTCGCGGCGAAGTAGAACACCGGCGGATTCATGCGCACCAGACCGCTGGCGGGGGTAGACGATGCACTCATGAAAGGTGCACCTCGAAGGGTTGAAACGTGGCTGAAATGATCGGACTCAGCAAAGGCAAGCCTCCTGTTGTGAGCGGGCAGCGAACCACCGGTTTAACTTGAATGAACGTTCAAGTTAAACATGAATGGGGCGGTAAGGACTAATCGCAGGGCTGGGCGGTAGGTTTCCTACAGCGCCCGAGGAGGTTTATGACGCGGGTTTTGTGAGATTCGTTCACTGCGCCAAGCAAGAATCAAAAGCCCCTCACCCTAACCCTCTCCCAGAGGGAGAGGGGACTGATTGGGGGATGTTCAGAATGTGCGCCAACCTGAGGAAACCGTGCCGAATCCATAATCGACCCGGTATTTCAGGTCGATGTATGACGCAAAACACCTCGGTCGGCCCCCTCTCCCTCCGGGAGAGGGCTGGGGTGAGGGGAAAAGGATTCCACGGCCTACTTCTGCGTCCCGTCATCATGCTGCAGATTTGCCTGCGTCAGATTCGCCCCCGCCGGCACACTGCGCGTCAGCCAGACGTTGCCGCCAATGGTCGAGCCCTTGCCGATGGTGATCCGTCCGAGAATCGTCGCCCCGGCATAAATCACAACGTCATCCTCAACGATCGGATGGCGCGGGTGGCCCTTCTGCAATTGGCCATCCTCATCCGCCGGAAAGCGCTTGGCACCCAAAGTCACCGCCTGATAAATGCGCACCCGTTCGCCAATGATCGCGGTTTCGCCAATCACTACGCCTGTGCCGTGATCGATAAAGAAACTGCGGCCGATCTGCGCGCCCGGGTGGATATCGATGCCGGTCGCCGAGTGCGCGATCTCCGCGCTGATCCGCGCCAGCAACGGCAGCCCGGCGCGATACAGATGGTGCGCCAGGCGATGGTGAATCACCGCAAGAATGCCCGGATAGCACAGCAGCACTTCGTCAACGCTGCGTGCCGCCGGGTCGCCGTGATAAGCCGCCAGCACATCGGTGTCGAGCAGCGTGCGCAGGCCCGGCAAGGCCAAGGCGAAATCCTGCACGATCTGAATGGCGCGGGTCTCGACTTCACTGTCGTCCTGCGCGCTGTGGCGGGCAACGTAACGCAGCTCCAGGCGCGTCTGCGCCAGCAATGCATTGAGCGCTACATCAAGCGTGTGGCCGACGTAGAAGTCTTCACTTTCTTCACGCAGATCGACCGGCCCCAGACGCATCGGGAACAGCGCGCCACACAGCGCCTCAAGGATTTCCGCCATCGCCGCTCGCGATGGCAATTCGCGGCCGCCCTGCTCCCCTGAAGCCCGGCCATTCTGTGCGCGCCACTGATCCCGCGCGCTGCGCAGCTGGCTGACGATGGTCTGCAATTGCCAATGGCTGGAACGCTCGCTCACGGTAAAGACTCCTCACGGGCGGCCGGACTGTCTGGCCGCGTCAACGGCGCCTACTTTACGGCATGCCTTTGCCGACGAATTAAGAACCGATAGTGCTGGCCTCAGTCCATTTGGCTATAAGCGATTGGCGGTTGCCCGTGCAAAAACGCGTGCCTATAGTCCTTTCATTCTTCTGCGCCAGTACGGACCCATGATCAAACAACAGCTGCAACGCTTCCCCCGTCTCGAACTGCTGAGCCACCCTACTCCGCTGGAAAAACTCGAACGCCTGTCCACCTGGCTTGGTCGCGAGGTGTACATCAAGCGCGATGACCTGACGCCGCTGGCGATGGGCGGCAACAAGCTACGCAAACTCGAATACCTGGCCGCCGACGCGCTCGCGCAAGGTGCTGACACGCTGATCACGGCCGGTGCGTTGCAATCGAACCACGTGCGCCAGACCGCCGCGCTGGCCGCGAAACTCGGCCTCGGTTGTGTGGCGCTGCTGGAAAACCCGCTCGGCACTGATGATGGAAATTACACCGGCAACGGCAACCGCTTGCTGCTGGATCTGTTCGACACCAAAGTCGAGCTGGTCGACAACCTCGATAATGCCGACGAACAACTGGCCGCCCTGGCCGTGCGCCTGCGCAGCAACGGCAAGAAGCCGTATCTGGTGCCGATCGGCGGCTCCAACGCCCTTGGTGCTCTGGGTTATGTGCGCGCCGGGCTGGAACTGGCTGAGCAGATCAAGGACAGCGGCCTCGATTTCGCCGCTGTGGTGCTGGCTTCAGGCAGTGCCGGTACTCACAGTGGTCTCGGACTGGCGCTGAGTGAGGTGCTGCCGCAACTGCCGGTGATCGGCGTGACCGTTTCGCGCAGTGAAGAAGATCAGCGCCCGAAGGTTCAGGGTTTGGCCGAATGCACCGCTGAGCTGCTGGGCATCGAGTTGCCGGCCAGTTTCAAGGTCAAGCTGTGGGACGAATATTTCGGCCCGCGTTACGGCGAGCCGAATGCCGGTACTTTGGCGGCGGTGAAACTGTTGGCGGCTCAGGAAGGTCTGTTGCTTGACCCGGTGTACACCGGCAAGGCCATGGCCGGCCTGTTAGACGGGATTGGCCGGCAGCGATTCGATGACGGCCCGGTCATCTTCCTGCACACCGGGGGCGCGCCAGCGTTGTTTGCCTACAAGGATTTTCTGTAAGAGCAGATCAAGAGATGGTGATTGTTCCCCACGCAGAGCGTGGGAATGATCTTATGCAGAAAGTGAATATCAAAATTGATATTAAGTATTTTCAAGTCTAACGATCACATCTTATAGTCTCGCCGCAGGCGAATTTCGGGCGAGACGCTTAAGCTGCTTTAAGGCAGGATAGCGCTGTCGTCCAGATCACCAATTTGCCTACATTCCTTAAGCGTCTTCCATAAGAAAACACAGGGGCTTGTCATGAATTTTTCCGCACTACGTCGCACTCTGCTGGTCGGTTCGCTGGGTCTTGCGCTCAGCGCCGGCCTGATCGGTCAGGCAGTGGCCGGTGAGCAGTTGCAACAGATCAAGGACAAGGGCGTTCTGAACGTCGGCCTGGAAGGCACTTACCCACCGTTCAGCTATGTCGACGAGAACGGCAAGCTGTCGGGTTTTGAAGTGGAGCTGTCCGAAGCGCTGGCGCAAAAGCTCGGCGTCAAGGCCAAGATTCAGCCGACCAAATGGGACGGCATCCTCGCCGCACTGGAATCCAAGCGTCTGGATCTGGTGGTCAACCAAGTGACCATCTCCGACGAGCGCAAGAAGAAGTATGACTTCTCCGAACCGTACACCGTCTCCGGCATCCAGGCCCTCGTGCTGAAAAGCAAAGAGTCGGCGCTGAACATCAAGACTGCCGCTGACCTGTCCGGCAAGAAAGTCGGTGTCGGCCTGGGCACCAACTACGAGCAGTGGGTCCGCGCCAACGTGCCGGGTGCTGACGTGCGCACCTACGATGATGATCCGACCAAATTCGCCGACCTCAACAACGAGCGTACCGATGCCATCCTGATCGACCGTCTGGCTGCCCTTGAATACGCCAAGAAAGCCCCGAAAACCGTAGCTGCCGGTGAGGCCTTCTCGCGTCAGGAATCCGGTATCGCGCTGCGCAAAGGCGAGCCTGAACTGCTGGCTGCGGTGAACAAGGCGCTCGACGAACTGCGTGCTGACGGCACTCTCGAGAAACTGTCGAAGAAATACTTCAACGCAGACGTCACTAAATAATGGAAGGGGCTTTCCAACTCGCGCTGGATTCCGCGCCCTTTCTGTTGAAGGGCGCGTACTACACGGTAGTCCTCAGCCTCGGCGGGATGTTCTTCGGTCTGCTGCTGGGCTTCGGCCTCGCGCTGATGCGCCTGTCGCGCTTCAAATCGGTCAGCTGGCTGGCCCGCATCTACGTGTCGTTCTTTCGCGGCACGCCGTTGCTGGTGCAGCTGTTCGTGATCTATTACGGCTTGCCGCAACTGGGCATGGAGCTTGATCCGCTGCCGGCAGCGCTGATCGGTTTCTCGCTGAACATGGCCGCCTACGCCTGTGAAATCCTGCGTGCCGCGATCGGTTCGATCGAACGCGGTCAGTGGGAAGCTGCTGCGAGTATCGGCATGACCCGCGCGCAGACCCTGCGCCGGGCCATCCTGCCGCAAGCGATGCGCACGGCATTACCGCCGCTGGGCAACAGCTTCATTTCGCTGGTCAAGGACACGGCGCTGGCCGCGACCATTCAGGTGCCGGAGCTGTTCCGTCAGGCGCAGCTGATTACCGCCCGGACTTTTGAAGTCTTCACCATGTATCTTGCCGCCGCGCTGATCTACTGGATTCTGGCCACGGTGCTTTCGCACTTGCAGAACAAGTTGGAAGAGCGGGTCAATCGGCACGACCAGGAGTCCTGACGCGATGATTGTCGTGGAAAAACTGACCAAGCAATTCAAGGGACAGGTCGTGCTCAACGGCATCGACCTTGAGGTAAAGGAAGGCGAAGTCGTCGCGATCATCGGTCCCAGTGGTTCGGGGAAAACGACGTTCCTGCGCTGCCTGAATTTCCTCGAAGAACCCACCAGCGGCCGGATCAAGGTCGGCGATATCGAAATCGATACCAGCCGCCCGCTGAACCAGCAGCAAAGCCTGGTGCGCAACCTGCGCCAGCACGTCGGCTTCGTGTTCCAGAACTTCAACCTGTTCCCCCATCGCACCGCTTTGGAAAACGTCATCGAAGGCCCGATCGTGGTCAAGAAGATGCCGCGCGACCAGGCAGTTGCTCTGGGTAAAAAGCTGCTGACCAAAGTGGGGCTTGCCGGCAAGGAGGACGCGTATCCGCGCCGGCTTTCCGGTGGCCAGCAACAGCGCGTGGCAATTGCCCGGGCGCTGGCGATGGAGCCGGAAGTCATTCTGTTCGACGAACCGACCTCCGCCCTCGACCCGGAACTGGTCGGCGAAGTGCTGGCGACCATCCGCGGTCTTGCCGAAGAAAATCGCACCATGGTGATTGTCACCCATGAAATGGGTTTTGCCCGTGACGTGGCCAATCGCGTGGTGTTTTTCGACAAGGGCGTAATTGTTGAACAAGGTGAAGCCAAGGCACTGTTTGCCAACCCGAAAGAAGAACGCACCCAACAGTTTCTCAGCAAGTTTCTGAATCACGCCTGAGAACTTTCTCTGCCACAGCCCTCAACTTCCACGGACGGAAGTTATCCCTCCCCCGGCACTTCATTCTTCTAAATATTTATTAATTGTGCGCGCAGATATACATTGCGCAACGATGACGCACGTTCTCGATTCGTCATATTTCCACACGTTTCCCGGTGAACGAACCCGCACAAAACGCCGCGAAACCGCTGTTTATCTGTAGCTGATTTCGCGCTTACGCCTAGGCTTAGTGCCTCGATGACGTAGGAGCTTTCTGATTAACTTGTAATTTACGCATTAACTAATCCCCTCTATTGACACCCCTCTCCGCAGACTTTTATCTAGTCGGCAACCGGCGCCCATTAGTTCAAACAACCCGCACTAATACCGAGCAAATACTTGTCGCTTTTATTGCCAGTTGATTCGCGCCTTTTTTGTTTTCCAGAAACGGATTTCGCTGCAAGACTTCAAGGAGAGAAACCGATGACCCGCACTTCGCACACACCCGAACTTGCAGCGCCAACGCTGGCATGCGCACAAAAAACCGGCATCAACCTGGCAACGGCAGCTCACCTGCTCATCGACGTGCCGCCCTACTGCGGCATGGACGATGGCGATCTGATCGAACTGTTCTGGAACAAATGTTATGTCGCTTCGAAAGTCCTCAGCGCGGCCGATGTGGGCGAGTCGGTCAGCCTGCGGGTGCCGGAGAGTTTCATTGCCAATGGCACCGCGCGCATTCACTACCGCGTGATGCAGGTCGGCCAGGGCCCCGCGCTTTCGGCAACGACGCGGATACAGGTCAAACTCGATTGCCCGGGTGGCCAGCCCGCTGCGCACTGCGAAGATGAAAACCAGCAACTGGCACCGGTGATCATCCCCGAAGCGATTCGCCGCCAGGGCGTCAACCCCAGCCAGATCAAACGCGGCGTGCCGCTGACTATCGAGCCTTATCTGAACATGGCCGAAGACGACGCCATCACATTGCGCTGGGGTGATGTGCGCATGGATCTGGCGGCGCTCACTGCGGCCGACGTCGGGCTGCCGATTCAGGTCTGGGTGCCACCGGCGGTCATTGTCGAAGCGGGCGAAGACCTGCGACTGGACGTGACCTACTGCATCCTCGACCGGGTCGGTAACAACTCGCGCTGGGCACCGCCGCGCACGTTGAAAATCGGTTGCGTGAATCCGTACGTGAAAGTCCCGCTGAAGCCCGAATTCAAGGCTGCTGAATCACGTACCAAGTGAGACCTGCTCAGGGGTGGGAGGTCAGTTATCTCTCACCTGAACCTCGTTAACCAACACGAACATTCCACCCTTATATGTATATTCCTAAAAGTTAGTTTATTTAATTTTTATACACGCTTAGGGTATATGCACCGGACCACCGGACATTCTTTCAATCGCCGCCCTTCGCGGCGTTTTTCATGAAATGTGAGGTAGGTATGGTCCGGAACACAATCACCCCAGTGCAGATCGCCAGGGCATTGCGTGCAGCCAGGGAGCGGCACTGATGTCCAGTCTGGCAGATGCGAATCTGCAGTCCGATCTGGACATCGCCCCACTGTTGTTGCCCGCGCAAGTACTGCGCAACGACGCTCAAGCCATCAAGGCCGCCCACGAGCTGGCGCAAGCCGCCCGTGTGCAAGCGGCCAAACGTGACCGTCAGCGCAAGCTGCCGTGGTCGGAAATCGAACAGTTCACCCGCAGCGGTCTGGGCAGCATTGCCATCCCGCGCGAATACGGTGGCCCGCAGGTTTCCTTCGTCACATTGGCCGAAGTATTCGCGATCATTTCTGCCGCCGACCCGGCGCTCGGACAGATCCCGCAGAACCAGTTCGGCATCATCCATCTGGTGCTCGGCACCGCCACCCAAGCGCAGAAAAAGCAGCTGTTCCAGAGTGTTCTGGAAGGCTGGCGCATCGGCAATGCCGGCCCGGAACGCGGCACCAAAAACACCTTGGAACTGAAGGCGCGGATCACCGCTGACGGCGACGACTACGTGATCAACGGCCAGAAGTTCTACTCCACCGGCGCCCTGTTCGCCCACTGGGTCGCGGTGAAAGCGCTCAACGATGACGGCAAGCAAGTGCTGGCCTTCGTCCGTCGCGGCACGCCAGGTTTGCGCATCGTCGATGACTGGTCGGGTTTCGGCCAGCGCACCACCGCCAGCGGCACGATTCTGCTGAACAACGTGCGCGTCGAGTCGAGCCTGGTCATCGACAACTGGAAGATCAACGACAAGCCGAACACCCAAGGCGCGGTGTCGCAGCTGATTCAAGCGGCCATCGACGCTGGCATCGCCCGTGGCGCCATCGACGACGCCATCGACTTCGTCAAAACCCGCGCGCGGCCATGGATCGACGCCAAGGTCGAGCGCGCCAGCGATGACCTCTACGTGATCGCCGATATCGGCAAACTGAAAATCGAACTGCACGCCGCCGAAGCGCTGCTGCGCAAGGCCGGCAAAGTGCTCGATGAAGTCCACGCCGCGCCGCTGACTGCCGAATCCGCCGCACGCGCTTCGATCGCCGTGGCTGAAGCAAAAGTACTGACCACCGAGATCTCGCTGCTGGCCAGCGAAAAGCTCTTCGAACTGGCGGGCAGCCGCGCGACCCTCGCCGAATTCAATCTCGACCGCCACTGGCGCAACGCCCGCGTGCACACCCTGCACGACCCGGTGCGCTGGAAATATCACGCGGTCGGCGCCTATCGCCTGAACGGCACTTTGCCGGCTCGCCATTCCTGGATCTGAGACGACCAGTCATCTGGAGAACCCCCTATGACGCTTTCCCATCACGTCGCGCTCATCACCAGCGATGAGCAAGCCCTGATCGTCGCCAGCGACCTGTCCGAAGATTTCAAACGCGACAGCGCGATCCGCGACCGCGAACGCCGCCTGCCATTGGCCGAGCTGGAAGTGTTTTCCCGCTCCGGCCTGTGGGGCATCAGCGTGCCGAAAGAATATGGCGGCGCGGGCGTATCCAACGTCACCCTGGCCAAAGTCATCGCACTCATCGCTCAGGCCGACGGTTCGCTCGGGCAGATTCCGCAGAACCATTTCTACGCACTGGAAGTGCTGCGCGTGAATGGCAGCGATGAACAGAAACAGCGTCTGTACGCCGAGGTCCTCGCCGGCCAGCGCTTCGGCAATGCTCTGGCAGAACTCGGCACCAGAACCGCTCACGACCGCGTCACTAGTCTCAAACGCGACGGCGCTGGTTATCGCATCAACGGTCGCAAGTTCTACTCGACCGGGGCGATTTACGCGCAGCGCATTCCGACGTCGGTGGTCGATGAAAACGGCGTACAGCAACTGGCCTTCGTCCCGCGCGAGAGCAAGGGCCTGACGGTGATCGACGACTGGAGCGGCTTCGGCCAGCGCACCACTGGCAGCGGCTCGGTGGTGTTCGAAGATGTCTATGTAGCGGCCGAAGATGTGCTGCCGTTCCAGAGCGCTTTCGAGCGCCCGACCACGGTCGGCCCGCTGGCGCAGATTCTCCACGCCGCCATCGACACCGGCATTGCCCGCGCTGCTTACGAAGATGCCTTGCATTTCGTGCGCAGCAAAACCCGTCCGTGGATCGATTCCGGCAACGACAAGGCCACCGAAGATCCGCTGACATTGAAGAGCTTCGGCCACTTGAGCATTCGGCTGCACGCCACCGAAGCCTTGCTCGAACGCGCGGGCGAAATCCTCGATGCCGCGCAAGCCGAAACCAACGCCGAAACCGTAGCCGCCGCATCGATCGCGGTTGCCGAAGCGCGGGCGATCAGCACGGAAATTTCCCTCGCCGCCGGCAGCACCCTGTTCGAACTGGCCGGCAGCCAGGCGACGCTGAGTGAACACGGCCTCGACCGGCACTGGCGCAACGCCCGAGTGCATACCCTGCATGACCCAGTGCGCTGGAAATATCACGCAGTTGGCAATTATTACCTCAACGACGAAAACCCTCCGCTGCGAGGGACGATCTGATGAGCGCTGCGAAAAAGAAAATTCTGCTCAACGCGTTCAACATGAACTGCATCGGCCATATCAATCACGGCCTGTGGACGCATCCGCGCGACACTTCGACCCGCTACAACACGATCGAATACTGGACCGAACTGGCGCAGTTGCTTGAGCGTGGATTGTTCGATGGTTTGTTCATCGCTGACATCGTCGGCGTCTACGACGTCTACCAGAACTCGGTGGACGTCACGCTGAAAGAGTCGATCCAGTTGCCGGTCAACGATCCGCTGCTACTGGTTTCAGCGATGGCAGCCGTCACCAGAAACCTCGGCTTCGGCCTGACCGCCAATCTCACTTACGAGCCGCCATATTTGTTCGCCCGACGCATGTCGACGCTCGATCATTTGAGTCGCGGCCGGGTCGGCTGGAACATCGTCACCGGTTACCTGGACAGCGCCGCCAAAGCCATGGGCCTGCGCGAACAGGTCGAACATGACCGCCGCTACGACCAGGCCGAAGAGTATCTGCAGGTGTTGTACAAGCTCTGGGAAGGCAGTTGGGAGAACGGCGCGGTGCTCAACGACCGCGAGGAGCGTATCTACGCCAATCCGGAAAAAGTGCACAAGGTCGAGCACAAGGGCGAGTTCTATCAGGTCGAGGGTTATCACCTCTGCGAGCCGTCACCGCAGCGCACGCCGGTATTGTTCCAAGCCGGCAGCTCCGATCGCGGCTTGCTCTTCGCCGGGCGTCATGCCGAGTGCGTATTCATCAGCGGCCAGAACAAACCATCGACCAAAGTGCAGGTCGACAAGGTCCGTGCCAGCGCGGTCGAAGCCGGGCGCAATCCTCAAGACATCAAGGTGTTCATGGGCCTCAATGTGATCGTCGGCGCCACCGAAGAAGCGGCGTGGGCCAAGCATGCCGAGTATCAGAGCTACGCCAGCGCCGAGGCCGGCGTGGCGCATTTTTCCGCGTCCACCGGCATCGACTTTGCCCAGTACGACATCGACGAGCCGATCCAGTACGTGAAAAGCAACGCCATTCAATCGGCGACGAAAAATCTGCAGAACAACGACTGGACCCGGCGCAAATTGCTCGACCAGCACGCCCTCGGTGGTCGTTACATCACCGTGGTCGGCTCGCCCGAGCAGGTGGCGGATGAACTCGAATCGTGGATCGCCGAGACCGGTCTGGACGGCTTCAACCTGACCCGCATCGTCACCCCGGAAAGCTATGTCGATTTCATCGAACTGGTGATTCCCGAGCTGCAGCGGC
Organism: Pseudomonas sp. FP1762; assembly: GCF_030687105.1. Classification (NCBI taxonomy): domain Bacteria; kingdom Pseudomonadati; phylum Pseudomonadota; class Gammaproteobacteria; order Pseudomonadales; family Pseudomonadaceae; genus Pseudomonas; species Pseudomonas sp. FP1762. Next base: position 248,141 of record NZ_CP117458.1, on the reverse strand, counting down.
GCGGCTCGTACAAGACTGCGTATGAGGGCGGGACCTTACGCGAGAAGTTGTTTCACGGTGAGGCGCAGTTGCCTGAGCAACATGCCGGCTCTTCGTACCGACGCTAAAAGCATCGCTGGCAAGCCAGCTCCCACAAGGGTCTGCGGCGCACACAAAACCTGTGGGAGCTGGCTTGCCAGCGATGAGGCCACAACAGGCACCACAAATCTTATGCACTGACTGGAAAACTCATCATGACCAAGAAAACCCTGTCCCACCCAGTCAAAGCACTGGCTCTGGCCTTCGGCCTGTTCAGCTCGGCGGTATTCGCTGCGGATGCGCCGCTGAAAATCGGCACCACCGCCGCTTTTGCCATCCCGCTGGAAGCCGCCGTCGAGGAAGCCTCCAAACAAGGCCTGAAAGTCGAACTGGTGGAATTCACCGACTGGATCGCGCCCAACGTCAGCCTCGCCGCTGGCGACATCGATGTGAATTACTTCCAGCACATTCCGTTCCTGGAAAACGCCAAAGCCGCGTCCGGTTTCGATCTGGTGCCATTCGCTCCTGGGATCATTAACAACGTCGGTCTGTATTCGAAGCGATACAAAAGCTTCGATGAGCTGCCCGAAGGCGCCAGCGTCGCCATCGCCAACGACCCGATCAACAGCGGACGCGGTTTGCAATTGCTCGCCAAGGCCGGGTTGATCAGCCTGAAACCGGGCGTCGGCTACAAAGCCACCGAAGACGACATCGTCGCCAATCCGAAGAAGATCAGGATTCTTCAGGTCGAAGCCGTGCAACTGGTGCGCGCGTACGACGACGCCGACCTGGTCCAGGGTTATCCAGCCTATATCCGCTTGGCGAAGACCTTCGATGCCGGCTCGGCACTGCTGTTCGACGGTCTCGATCACAAGGAATACGTGATCCAGTTCGTCATCCAGCCGAAGAGCAAAACCGACCCGCGCCTGATCAAGTTCGTCGACATCTATCAGCATTCGCCGGCCGTTCGCGCGGCACTGGACAAGGCCCACGGCAAGCTCTATCAGGCCGGCTGGGAAAGCTGAACATGACCGCAGCGATCCAACGGCGACTGGAGCTTCCAGAGCCACACAATGCTGAAAAAACCGAGCTGCACCCCGAGTTGAATCGCGCCCACGTACGCTTTATTGGCGTGGGCAAAACCTACAACGGCCGGCAAGGACCGGTCGCGGCCTTGCAGGGCATCGACCTGGCGATTCAGCGTGGTGAAGTGTTCGGCATCATCGGCCGCAGCGGCGCCGGCAAGTCGTCGCTGATTCGCACGATCAATCGTCTCGAACAGCCGACTTCAGGACGCGTGCTGATCGATCAGGTCGATATCGGCGAGTTCGATGAAGACCGCCTCGTCGCTCTGCGCCGGCGTATCGGCATGATCTTCCAGCACTTCAATCTGATGTCGGCCAAGACCGTCTGGCAGAACGTCGAGTTGCCACTGAAAGTCGCCGGCGTGCCGAAGGAACAGCGCGACAACAAGGTGCGCGAACTGCTCGAACTGGTCGGCCTGCAAAGCAAGCACAAGGCCTACCCGGCACAACTCTCCGGCGGGCAGAAGCAGCGTGTCGGCATCGCCCGCGCGCTGGTGCATGACCCGGACATTCTGCTCTGCGATGAAGCGACATCGGCACTCGATCCGGAGACCACGCAGTCGATCCTCGGCCTGTTGCGCGAGATCAACAAACGCCTCGGCCTGACCATTGTGCTGATCACTCACGAAATGGCAGTGATCCGCGACATCTGCGATCGCGTCGTCGTGCTTGAGCATGGCCATGCGGTCGAGCAAGGGCCGGTGTGGCAAGTGTTCGGCAATCCGCAACACGAGGTCAGCCAGACCTTGCTCGCGCCGCTGCAACACGCCTTGCCGGAAGAACTGCAAAGCCGATTGCAGGCGCAATCCACGGCTTCTGATGCAGCGGTGGTGTTGCGTTTGCAGTTCACCGGCAGTGCCGCTGATGAGCCGGATCTGGCTGCATTATTTGCGGCGTTGGGTGGCCAAGTGAAGCTGCTTCAGGGCGGCGTGGAAAGGATTCAGGGTCACGCGCTGGGGCAGCTGTTGCTGGCCGTCAGCGGCTCGGCGTTCAGCGCCGAACAATTGCGCGAACGCGCCGGGCAATGGGCGCAACGAGTGGAGGTATTGGGCTATGTGGTTTGATCGCTTGCTGCAGGGTTTTATCGACACCTTCCTGATGGTTGGCGTGTCGTCGTTGATCGCGCTGCTGGCGGGGATTCCCATGGCGGTGATTCTGGTCACCAGTGACAAGGGCGGGATCTATGAGGCGCCGCTGTTGAACCGTGCGCTGGGCGCCTTGGTCAATCTGTTCCGCTCGATCCCGTTCCTGATTCTGATGGTTGCGCTGATTCCGTTTACCCGCCTGATCGTCGGCACCACCTATGGCGTGTGGGCCGCTGTGGTACCGCTGACAATCGCCGCAACGCCCTTCTTCGCGCGGATCGCCGAAGTGAGTCTGCGCGAGGTCGATCATGGTCTGATCGAAGCCGCGCAGGCCATGGGTTGCCGGCGCTGGCATATCGTCTGGCATGTGCTGCTGCCCGAGGCGCTGCCGGGGATTGTCGGCGGTTTCACCATCACCCTGGTGACGATGATCAATTCGTCGGCCATGGCTGGGGCAATTGGTGCTGGTGGGCTGGGGGATATCGCTTACCGCTACGGTTATCAGCGCTTCGACAGCCAGATCATGTTGACGGTGATTGTCTTGCTGGTGGCGTTGGTGGCGGTGATTCAGTTGGGTGGGGATCGGTTGGCTCGGGGGTTGAATAAGCGGTGAAGCAGACTCTTTGCTTCCGATGGCTGGGACGCCAGCGCCCACCATCGGATGCGAACTGGTGGCGCTACTGTGAGTGTTCACCCGACATAACCTGGAGTAATCGAATTTTTTTTCAGAAAAGCCCGGGTATTTCCCTGATCAAGCGTGTTTTCCATGTTTTCTCTTGTCTGAAAAATCAGACTCGTCATGTCTTTCCACTTCACGCTGTTATGAGATTGCCACTCCACATACTCATCAGGCGAAGCCAGATCCGTTTCGACACCCGACATAATCCTTGTCAATACTTGCCACGTTTTGGATTGCATTTGGTGAAACACTGGATACAGATTTCCAAATGAAGCCAGATTATTGATTGAAGGCTTCAGATCAAAGCTGTCGACTCCGGTCAACGTCATATATTTACGTGACTCATCTTTCAGATGGAAGGCAGCAGCCCCATAGGCTGAAGCGCCACCCGCGCTGGCCAGACCGGCAGAGAGTTTCAAAGCCCCATAAACAGGCCTGAAATCCCCATTGAATTTCGAATGATCTAGCGAGCCATACTCTTTTATTATTCTGGAAGGGGAATGAGCATAGTCAAACATGCCCATTTCGAAACCATCCCGGATCTCCGTTGCAAAACCCGGTTTAACCCCCTGATGCCACATATTCATGAGGCCATCACCTTCTAGATCAGGGATGTTTTGCGGATTGATATTGAAAGTCAGTTTCGCCCTGGATATGACATCAACAGCGGCTTCCAGCAATTCATCCGCAGCCACATCGCTCTGGATGCGCGCCAGCTTTTTAATTTTGCCAATGGCAGAACTCTTATCCGTGTCCTTTCTAGCCATGATGCTGGGGAGCAAATGCAATTTGAAATGGGCCCTGCGCGCATGTTCCGCGTCACTTTCGCCGCTCAAAACGCTACTCAAACCTCTGATCGTCCCCTGTTCATCAACGAAAATCAGCGGACTATTTCCTAGCATTGCGTAAAGATTGATTCCATCGATATCTCGGCCAGGATCGGGACTTGTCCAGCGTTGTAACCACGGCGCGTAATAACGATAGCCATAATAGTAAAGACCGGTCGCATCCCGCTCTTTGCCTGAGTAGCGAATCGTTTTGTTTTTCACCGCCAATGAATTCTTACCAGCCCAGCACGCCGTGCCACCAAACGGGTAATAGTGCTCCTGAGTCAAAATCCCCGCACCATCATCCAATTCCAGCGTGCTGGAACCAAGATGATCACTGAGGCTGTAACGCAGTTGGTCGCCTTCCACCCCGCTTGGCCAGTGCAGCAGTCGTACCCGATTGCGCCCGGTGTCGACATTGACGACATGTCGCTCGACACCATCGACTTCGCGATGAATCTCGAGCCCCGGCAGATAACGAACTTCTACCGTCAGCGTCTGACCGGACGCTTGGCTGACAGTCGTTTTACGCAACCGATGCCCCGGCTCGTCGTAGCCATAACACTCGTAGTCATCGCTTTCATCCGCACGCTGCACCAACACAACCCGGCTTAACTCATTGCGTACGTTCCAGTACATGGCCTGACCGCGTTGCAACTCCAACTGATTACCCGCCGCATCAAATCCCAGCGCTATCTCCGCTTCTCCGGGCAAGGAACCATCGTCGCGCTGCGCCAGGCTTCGGTTGCTGCGATGGGAGGTGTACATCGAAAAACCCGGCGCACCGCTATGCTGGCGAGTGATCAGGTTGCCCGCTGCGTCGTAGTCGAATTTCTGCGTGTAGTTGCGCCGTTGATTAGGATCCAGCGGCGTTGGCAGCAGCTCCGGCAAGGCCGGGCCATGACTGGGCTGGCTGACTTCCCAGCCGCTGGCCTCGACCAGTTGATAAAGGCTGTCGTAGCGATACCGACTGACCGGATCGATGCGCTGATTGTTGAGCCAGGACACGGCTTGAGTCTTGTCTTCCAGGCTGATGATGTTGCCCACCGGATCGTAGACGTAATTCAGATCCTGCAACGGAGGATGCGTGCCGACACTGGCGAGCAGTCTGAGCAACCGGCCGTCATCGCGGCTGTATTCGGCGCGGGCGATGACGCCGTTGCCGGCCGTTTCGCTTTCGATCTGACCCTGCGCGTTGTAGCGAATCGCGCTGACCAGGCACTTCGGCTGCCTGCCCTCGCCGGCCTGCAACAGCCAGGTCGCGCAAGCTTGCCCGGCGATGTTGTAATGCTGGGTCCGGAGGTTGCCTACCGCGTCGGTGTGATGCTGCAACTCGCCGGTTGGAGTGAAAGTCTGCCGGGTGACGTAGGTTGTTTCCTCGAGATAGTCATCCCGCCGGTCGGGTTCGAGCGGCCAGTCAGGCGTCTCGAGCTCGATCAAAAAGCGTCGCGACTCCACCACCACTGCGCCACCGAGGCCGTAGCCATCGAAATGCCGATTGCCGGCCGGGTCGTCGTGGCGGATTGGTCGACCGCACTGGTTGTGCAGCGCACGATCATCGGTGGCTTTTCCATAGATCCAGCGCTCGACCACGCGAGGCTGCCCGTCGTGCGCCTGCTCGGTGAGGGCTAGCGGTCGCAGCAGATCATCGTATTGGCGGTGACTCTGACTGCCCCGGGCATCCCAGCCAGAACACATCGAGCCCGCTTCATTCAACAGCCGCACCTGCCAACCGGCGTCGACGCTGTCTGCGAGTAGGTCTTGACCGCTCAATGCGTAGAGTGTGGCCAGATTCGGCTTGGGCGCAACGCCGTACAAACGCGGATCCCACGACGCTACCTGACGCCCCGCCTCATCAAAGATCTGCCGGGTGATGCGCGATTCGATGTCGGCTTTATCCGGGTGTCGGCAATAGGCAACGCTGCGAACCACCAGTGCGCGCGGGTCAATGACCGACAAGGTCGGAGTGGCGGTGTGATGGTGGGTATTCACGGCTACGCGAGTCCCTGATGTCTATACGCCGAGACTGAACCAGTTTTCTCCATCCCGATACTGTAAGAACTACCAGTTGCATTCAGGTTTGCGCACCCATGCGGTCATTCAGACAGGCTGGCGCGAGGACTGAATAAGCGCTAAGGTCGATGGCGGCAGGTGGCCATCAATCAGGCCCTTGTGATCGCGATATCTTAGGCAACGCCCTTCGCAAAAATCAGATGCTTCCTACACCACTTTTGTCGTTTCGCCAGCCCGAACCACGGGGGTTTGCAGGACGATTCCTAGAATATTTTGCCCGCTTGTACCCGAAATATCCTGTAGCTAATCTCCGGTCGTCACTGTTTTGCGGTGACTGGATTCAGTTGTCCGGCCGGCGACTGATCCGCGTGCAGCCGCCGTCCTGCTCGTTTAGTCGCGAAATGGTTGGCTCCCACTTGAAGTCAGGAGTTTACCCATGGAAAAAAATCTTGCCGATCCGCCACTCAGCCTTACCTCAAGCAAGCGGTTCACCGAGGATTTGCTCAAGGATCGCTCTGCACTGTGCCGCGCCGTCGACTCACATCTGGCCGGCAATCAGGTCACGTTGGCGGGACAGAAACGCGTCTACAGCATCAGCGAAGATGTGACGCTGGAGGACGCCCAACTGTATGTTGCCGATCTGCTGCGCTGCGCTTCGGTGACCGTCCATCAATGCGGTGACCAGCTCGGGGGCGCGGATCGGGCCATGGTGTTCTCGGTCTGGCATCTGCTGGAAATGGCCAAGGCGATGATGGACCGCTCGATCGATTGTCTGGGAGCGAAGCAGCACTGAAGCCTGGCACCCATTGCCGCCTGCACTGGCCCCAGCGCAGGCGGCGTTTTTTTGCCGGTGAAAAGGCTTATAGTCCGCCCTCACACCGCCAATACAGCATTGATCATGAAGCAAACGCCCAGCGACCTCGAACAGATCACCGCCACCACCCTTGGACACTACAACTCGGTGGCCGAGGATTTCCGTGAAGGCACGCGCGACCACGATGTCAGCCAGAATATCGAGGCCTTGCTGCGCCACATTCACGGTGAAGCACCCTTCACGATTCTCGATTTCGGCTGCGGGCCGGGGCGGGATTTGCAAACCTTCACGCGCATGGGCCACGTCGCGATCGGCCTTGATGGCTCACAGGAGTTCGCGCGCATGGCCCGCGAAGACAGCGGTTGCGAAGTCTGGCAGCAGGACTTTCTCAAGCTCGATCTACCCGCCGAGCGCTTCGACGGGATCTTCGCCAATGCCGTGCTGTTTCATGTGCCGTTGCAGGTGTTGCCGCAAGTGCTACGGCAACTGCACGGCACCTTGAAACCGGGTGGCGTGCTGTTCAGTTCCAATCCGCGTGGCGACAACCAAGAGGGCTGGAACGGGCCGCGCTACGGCTCGTATCACGATCTCGAGGCCTGGCGCGGGTTGCTGACGGCGGCGGGGTTTGTCGAGCTGGAGCATTATTACCGGCCTGCGGGCTTGCCGCGCGAACAGCAGCCGTGGCTGGCGAGCGTGTGGCGTCGAGTTGATTGAAGATCAAAAGATCGCAGCCTTCGGCAGCTCCTACGTTGGAATGCGTTTCCCTGTAGGCGCTGCCGAAGGCTGCGATCTTTTGCTTTTGCTTCAGGAAGATTCTTTTTCAGGCTCGCGAATCTTGTACCAGGCCACATACAGCGCCGGCAGGAACAGCAGCGTCAGCAGCGTCGCCACGACAATCCCGCCGATCATTGCGTAGGCCATCGGTCCCCAGAAAACTTCGCGGGCGATCGGGATCATGCCCATGCTCGCTGCCGCTGCGGTCAGCAGGATCGGTCGGCGCCGGTGTTCGGTGGCTTCGACCACCGCGTCCCACGGCGCATAGCCTTTCTGCTCGAACTCATCGATCTGCGTCACCAGAATCACCGAGTTGCGGATGATGATGCCGATCAGCGCGAGAATCCCCAGGATCGCCACGAAGCCCATCGGCGTGCCGGTCGGCACCAGCGCCAGGACCACGCCTATCAACCCCAGCGGCGCCACACTGGCGACCAGGAACATCTTCTGCACGCTGTGCAACTGGATCATCAGGAACGTCGCCATGAGGAACAGCATCAGCGGCAACACCTTGGCAATCGGCCCCTGGGCCTTGCCGCTTTCCTCGACCGTGCCGCCGGTGGCGACCTTGTAGCCGACCGGCAGTTTCGAGGCAAAAGCATCGATCGACGGCTTGAGCAGTTTCACCAGATCGGTCGGCTGAATCTCGTCGCGCACCGAGGCCTTGATGGTAATGGTCGGCAAGCGGTCGCGACGCCAGACCAACGGCTGCTCCAGTTCATAGCGCACGGTGGCGAACGCCAGCAGCGGAATCGAGGTGCCGCTCGGCGTGACGATCTGCAGGTTCTGCAGGGTTTCCGGGGTACCGCGCTCGGAATCCACGGCGCGACCGACCACGTTGATCAGGTAGATATCGTCATCGACCTGGGTCAACGGTGAGCCGCTGACAATGCTGTTCATCAGGTTGGCCACATCTTCTGACGACAGTCCCAGTTGCCGCGCCTTGTCCTGGGCGATGTCGATGCGCAGGACTTTGCCGGGCTCGTTCCAGTCGTAAATGATCTCGCCGATGTGCGGGTTCTTGTCCAGTTCGGTGGCCAGATCGATGGCGTGTTTGCGCACCTGATCGACGTCTTTGCCGCTGACTCGATACTGAATCGGACGCCCCACCGGCGGGCCCATTTCCAGAGCCTGCACGTAGCTGCCGATGCCGACGAAGTCTTTGTGCAGGCGCTCACGCAAGCGCTGGCTGAGTGCCTCGCGGGCTTCGAAATCCTTGCTGACGATCACCAGTTGCGCGTAGTACGGGTTCTGCAACTGTTGGTCCAGCGGCAGGTAGAAACGGATCGCCCCCTGACCGATGTAAGTGCTCCAGCGCACGATGTCCGGGTCGCCCTTGAGCGTCGCTTCGAGCTTGTCCACCGCCTTGCGGGTTTCGTCGATCGAGGCGTTTTGCGGCAGGTTCAGGTCGACCAGAATTTCCGGGCGGTCGGAAGCGGGGAAGAACTGGTTCTGCACGAAACGCATGCAGAACACCGCCAGCACGAACAGCAGCACGGTGACGCCGATCGCCCACCAGCGATTGCGCATGGCCCACAACAGACCACCGTTGAACGCCCGGCCGACGCGACCCGGCTCGGCATCGTGGGCCTTCACCTTGTCGCTGAGGATGTGCACGCCGATCACTGGTGCGAAGAACACCGCGACCACCCACGAGACGATCATCGCCACGGCAATCACCGCGAACAGCGTGAACGTATATTCACCCGCCGAACTGGCGTTGAGGCCGATGGGCACAAAACCGGCGACGGTCACCAGCGTACCGGTGAGCATCGGGAATGCCGTCGAGGTGTAGGCGAACGTCGCCGCCTGCTCCTTGCTCTCGCCCATTTCCAGGCGCGTGACCATCATTTCCACGGTGATCATCGCGTCGTCCACCAGCAGACCGAGGGCAATGATCAGCGCGCCGAGGGAAATCCGCTGCATGGTGATGCCGCTGTATTCCATGAACACAAACACCATCGCCAGCACCAGCGGAATCGAGCAGGCCACCACCAGACCGGCGCGCACGCCGAGGCTGATGAAACTCACCACCAGCACGATGATGACCGCTTCGAACAGTGCGCTGGTGAAACCGCCGACGGCCTCTTCCACCACCACCGCCTGATCGGAAACGGTGTGCACGCCGACGCCGACCGGCAAATCTGCGGTGAGCTGGTCGATGCGCTCATGCAGCGCTTTACCGAACTCCTGAACGTTGCCGCCCTTCTGCATGGCAATCGCCAGGCCGATCGCCGGTTTGCCGTCGAAGCGGAATTCCGGTCTCGCCGGGTCGACGTAGCCACGGCTGATCTCGGCGATGTCGGCCAGACGATAGAAGCGATCGTTGAGCTTGAGATTGACCTCGGCCAGATCTTTCTCCGACTCGAACTGGCCCGAGGTGCGCACGGAAATCCGCTCAGGCCCCGCCTCGATCACCCCGGCCGGAGTCACTGCGTTCTGCGATTGCAGGCTCTGCACCACCTGGCGCTGGTCGATACCTAACGCGGCAAGTTTGCGCGTGGAGAAGTTCAGGTAAATCGTTTCGTCCTGCTGGCCGACCATTTCGATTTTGCCCAGCCCCGGCACGTTGCGGATTTCTGCGCGCGCCTGTTCCACGTAATCGCGCAACTGGCGCATGGTCAGGCCGTCGGCGGTGAAGGCGTAGACCGAGCCGTACACGTCACCGAACTCATCGTTGAACCCCGGCCCCTGAATACCCTGGGGAAACTGGCCGCGAATGTCGTCGATCTTCTTGCGCACCTGGTACCAGATTTGCGGAATGTCCTCAGCGCTGGTGGTGTCGCGCAGGTACACGTACACCGTCGATTCGCCGGGGCGGGTATAGCTTTTCACGTAGTCGAGGGAATCGAGCTCTTCGAGTTTTTTCTCGATGCGGTCGGTGACCTGCTTGAGGGTTTCTTCCTGGGTCGCGCCCGGCCATTTGGTCTGGATCACCATGGTCTTGATGGTGAATGACGGGTCTTCTTCGCGGCCGAGATTGAAGTAGGAGAACACCCCCATCAGCAGCCCGACGAACATCAGGTACCAGACGAATGACTGGTGCTTCAAGGCCCATTCGGAGAGGTTGAAAGAGCCTTTCATTGACTGTCCTCGTCAAGTTTTACCGATTGTCCGGGTTTGAGACTGTTGACGCCGGCGCTGACCACGCGCTCGCCGTTTTGCACGCCACCGGCCAGCACCACGCTGTTGTCGCCACGGCTGACCACGCTGACGTCGCGCGGGTTGACGGTTTTGTTCTGCGTGTCGATGACCCAGATCCGGGTTTTACCGTCGGCTTCCTGCAACGCCGTCACCGGCAGTTCGATGCGCGGCTTGATCGCCGAGCTGAGGGTCACGCTGATCGCGGTGCCGAGGCGGAAACCGTCCGGCGTATCCGACAGGGTCAGGCGCGCGCGGCGGGTGCGCGTGGCGCTTTGCGCCTGGGGTTCGATCTCGCGGATGATCGCCGTGGTGTTGATGCTCGGGTCGAGTTGCGCGGCCACCGAGAACACCACGTCGCTGGGCAGCTGATCGACCAGCGTATCGGGCAGATCGATCACCGCTTCCTTGATGTCAGGTTGCGCCAGCGTCACCACCTGTTGGCCGGCAGTTACTACTTGCCCGGCTTCGGCGTTCCACGCGGTGACCACGGCTTTGTGATCGGAGCGCAGCTCGGTGTAGCTCAGTTGATCCTTGCTCTGGCTGACCGCCGCGCGGGCCTGATCGAGCGAGGCCTGAGTGGTTTTCAGATCGGTATTGGCGACGTCCAGTTGCGCCTGCGCACCGACGCCGCGATCAAACAGCGCTTGCTGACGACGTGCATTGGCCTGGGCGTTGATCAGTTGCGCCTGGATTCTCGCCAGATCGCCCTGGGCCGAGCGCAACTGGTTCTGCTGGTCGGACGGATCGAGGGTGGCGAGCAAGGTGCCCTTCTGCACCTCGGCGCCGACATCGACGTTGCGGCTGGCGATGCGTCCACCGACGCGGAAACCGGTGTTGCTCTCGTAACGCGCCTGAATGCTCCCGGCAAAGCGTCCGAGGCTTTCTTCGTTGAGCGCTTTGACCGTGACCGACAGCACCGGGCGTACCGGCTCCGGCGGGGTTTCCTTTTCCGAGCAGGCGCCCAGCAGCAACGCCATGCACAACAGGCCGAGGCGCTTCATGGCTGCGCTCCCGGTTGCAGATCCTTGTAGGTGTTTTCGGCAATCTCGACTTTCATGCCGGGGTGCAGCAACTGACCGCCGGCGACAATGACTTTCTCGCCGCCCTTGAGACCTTCGCTGATGATCACTTTGCCGGTCAGGTAGCGACCGACCGTGACCGTGTGCAACTGCGCTTCACCCTTGTCATCGACCAGCCATACCGCCGGGTCGCTGACGTTTTTTGTCAGCGCTGACCAAGGCAGTTCCACCGCCGATTTGCCGGTGCCCTTGGCGGTGGCACTGACCACCGAACCGAGCTGCATGCCCGGCGGCAGTTTGTCGAGGCTGACCTTGACCTGCACGGTGCCCGATTGCGCAGACACCGATGGCGTGATCTCACGCACGGTGCCGGTGGTCTTGATCGCGGGATCGTCGAGCAGGCTGACCACGATCGAACGATCGGACGGACGCTCGGCCAGCAGCGATTCGTAGACATTGAATACCGCGTCGCGGTCGCCATCGCGGGCGAGGCTGAAAATCGGCGCGGTGGCCTGCACCACCTGGCCGACTTCGGCCTGGCGCTCGGTGATCACCCCGGGTGCATCGGCGATCAGCGCGGTGTAGCTGAGCTGGTCCTTGGCGTTCGCCAGTTGCGCCTGCGCCGCGCTCAATGCGCTCTGACTGCTGCGCAGCGCGGCTTGTGCCGAATCGTATTCGCTCTGGCTGGTGTAGCCCTTGGGCAGGAGTTTTTGCTGACGCACGAAAGCGGCCGCCGTTTGCTTAACGCGGGCCTGTTCGGCGACGACCTGGGCCTGAGCGGAATCGACGTTGGTCTGCAGATCCTTCGGATCGAGTTTGGCCAGCACCTGTTTGGCCGTGACGCGGTCGCCGACATCGACCATGCGCTGGATGATTTTGCCGCCGACGCGAAATGACAGCTGGGTCTGCACCCGCGCCTGCACATCACCGGTAAGGGTCACCGCTGCGGCGTAGTTGGCCGGTTCGACCTCTTGCACAAAGACCCGTGGCAAGTATTCCTCAGCAGGCTTCTTGTCGCCGCAAGCGGTGAGCAACGCCATGGCGCTCACGGCCATCAGCACTTTCAATCCGGGACCCGCCATGCACACTCCTTGGCCTTAAATGCTGCTGTCGAGACGATACGACTTCAGAGCTTAGAACAGGGTTCCACGGTTGCGGACGCCAACACCAGATTTATCTCATTAAAGGTATGCTGCGCGCGTATCGCAGTGACCCGGAGAAGGATTTCATGCTCAACACCCTGGCGGTGGCCAATTACCGCTCGATCAACAAACTGGTGATTCCGCTCGGGCGCCTGAACCTGATTACCGGGCCAAACGGCAGCGGCAAGTCCAACCTCTACCGCGCCTTGCGCCTGCTGGCGGAAACCGCCCAGGGCGGTGTGGTCAATGCACTGGCGCGTGAGGGCGGGCTGGAATCGACGTTCTGGGCCGGGCCGGAAACCATCAGCCGACGCATGCGCAACGGTGAAGTGGCGATCGAGCCGACGGTGCGCCAAGGCGTGAAAAGGTTGCGCTTGGGATTCGCCGGCGAGGATTTCAGTTACGCCATCGGCCTGGGCCTGCCGGAGCCGAGCACTTCATGCTTTTCCCTCGACCCGGAAATCAAGCGTGAGTGCATCTGGGCCGGCCCGGTGTTTCGCCCGGCGAGCCTGCTGGTCGACCGCAACGGCCCGATGATCCGCGCCCGTGAAGGTCGCGCCTGGGATGTGCTGGCGCAACACACGCCGAACTTCGACAGCCTGTTCGATCAGGTCGGCAATCTGCGCAGCTCGCCGGAAGTGTTTCAGATGCGCGAATTCATCCGGCGCTGGCGCTTTTATGATCACTTTCGCAGCGATGCCGACGCGCCGGTGCGTCAGCCGCAACTGGGCACGCGCACGCCCGTCCTGCACCACGATGGCCGTGATCTGGCGGCGGCCTTGCAGACAATTATCGAGATTGGCGATCCGCAAGCACTGAGCGCGGCGATCAGCGATGCGTTTCCCGGCGCGCGGCTGAATATCGCACTGTTGGCCGGTGGGCGTTTCGCTATCGAGTTTTATCAGGAAGGCTTGTTGCGACCGCTGTCAGCGGCAGAACTGTCGGACGGCACTTTGCGTTATCTGCTGCTGATCGCCGCCCTGCTGACCCCACGACCGCCATCGCTGATGGTGCTCAACGAACCGGAAACCAGCCTGCACCCGGACCTGCTGCCGGCGCTGGCGCGGCTGATCATTCGCGCTTCGGAGCAGTGTCAGGTGTGGGTGGTGTCACATGCGCGACGATTGATCTCGGCGTTGCAGGAAGACCCGGAATGCAATTGCATCGTGCTGGAGAAGACGCTGGGCCAGACCGGGATTGTCGGGCAGCGGGTGCTGGATGAGCCGGCGTGGCAGTGGCCGGATTGAGGGTGCCAGCGAAAAGCCCCTCACCCTAACCCTCTCCCAGAGGGAGAGGGGACTTCACCGAGTTGTTTGCGAGAGTTACGCCGACCTGAAAGCCTGAAGTCGAACCTGATTTTGAAAAGCCCAGACATCGGCTCCCTCTCCCTTGGGAGAGGGCTGGGGTGAGGGGCGAGCCTCACCGCTGATCCAACGGGCAATCACCCCAACCACTTGCCCCCTTCACCAATCACACTCTCAGGCCGGGTGTCATCACTCAGCTCTTTGCGCACATATTGGGTGACCGAATTTTGCTTAGCCCATCTGGGCTGCCCACATTCATCTCGCTTAAACATTATTCTGCGGGTTTGCCGGGAAGGAATAAGACGGCTATTTTTCCTTGCGCTGTAGGACGGATCTTTTTTTCAGGAAAGACCTCCAAGGACCCACAGCTTTTGGCCAGACTCTCCGGCCCATCCACCACAAGGAAGAACAACATGGACGTAAAAGTGCCGCAGCGGCTGGATCCGCAGGACATTGTGAAATTGCTCAGGGCGTTGCGCCGGGCGTTGAAGACTACAGCGTAAGTCGAAAGCCCCTCACCCCAACCCTCTCCCGAAGGGAGAGGGGGCCGACCGTGGTGTCTTTCGTCGTACATCGACCTGACGAACCGAGTCGATTATGGATTCAGCGACGCACGAACAGGTCGGCGGGCCTCTACAGCATCCCCCAATCGGTCCCCTCTCCCTCTGGGAGAGGGCTAGGGTGAGGGGCTTTTCAAGACACACAAAAACGCCGATGACCATCACTGGCCATCGGCGTTTTCACGTCTGAAGCGGATTCACTCAAGCGTCAGATCAGAACGCCGGCAATACCGCGCCGCTGTACTTCTTCTCGATGAAGGCTTTGACTTCCGGGCTGGTCAGGGCCTTGGCCAGTTTCTGGATCGCGTCACTGTTCTTGTTGTCCTCACGGGCCACCAGGAAGTTCACGTATGGCGAGTCAGCGCCTTCAATCACCAGCGCATCTTTCTGCGGGTTGAGCTTGGCTTCCAGCGCGTAGTTGGTATTGATCATGTCCAGATCAACTTCTTTCAGCACGCGCGGCAGCAGCGCCGATTCCAGTTCCTTGAACTTGAAGTTGTGCGGGTTCTTGGCGATGTCTTTCGGCGTTGCCAGAGCGTTTTTCGGATCTTTCAGTTCGATCAGACCGGCCTTCTGCAGCAGGATCAGCGCACGGCCGCTGTTGCTGCCTTCGTTCGGGATGGCGATGGTGGCGCCATCCGGCAGTTCAGCCAAGGTTTTGTACTTGCTCGAGTAGCCACCGAACGGTTCAACGTGTACGCCCTGCACGGTCACCAGGTACTTGGATTTGTCATCCTTGTATTTGCCCTGGTTGAAGCTGTCCAGATACGGCTTGGTCTGGAAGTAGTTGGCGTCCAGACGCTTCTCGCCAACCTGTACGTTCGGCTGCACGTAGTCGGTGAAGACCTTGATTTCCAGATCGACGCCTTCTTTGGCCAGGGTCGGTTTGATCAGCTCAAGGATTTCAGCGTGGGGCACCGGCGTTGCGGCAACCACCAGTTTCTCGCCGGCGTTGGCGAAAGAAGCCGTCAGCGCAGCCGCCAATGCGGTAAACAACAGAACCTTTTTCATGCAGTGTCCTTATCGAAAATCACGGTCGTCATCGACGACGGCATTTAATACGTGTGCCAGTGAAGTGATATCGCTGGCGTGAGGCGGACAATACCCGGATTTTTTATTCCCGGACAATAACGTTTATTCAGCTTCATATTCCATTTTGTTCATGCTGAAGAAAATGCTTATACCGCCTCGCTCAAGCGAATCAGCCAATCTTTCAAGGCCTTACGCTCTGCACTGCTACCGCCGATGTGGGTCTGCCTCACCAGACGTTCGATCTGAACCTGCGGCGCAGACGCGTCAGGCAGGTTCAGATGTTCCGGCAGGATCTCGTCGCCGGTGCTGACCAGCAGAGCGAAGTGGATGACGTTTTCCAGTTCGCGGGTGTTGCCCGGCCAGCCGTGTTGTTCGAGCACATGTTGCGCGGCTTCGCTGATCAGCGGCACGGGCAGGTCCAGACGCTGGCTGTAGATGCCAAGGAAATACTCGGCCAGCGAGAGGATGTCGCCGGTCCGCGCGCGCAACGCCGGCAGCTCCAGATGACCCTCGCTGAGATAGTGATAGAGCCGCTCGTGAAATTTCCCGGCGTCCACGGCCTGGGCCAGATCGATGCTGGTCGCCGCCACCAGACGCACATCCACGGGGCTCGGCTGATGCGCACCGACGCGGGTGACTTCGTGATTTTCCAGCGCCGCGAGCAGCTTGACCTGAATCGGCAGCGGCAAATCGCCGATCTCATCCAGGTACAAGGTGCCGCCGTTGGCCGAACCGAACCAGCCGGCGCGGCTGCTGGCCGAACCGCTGTAGCTGCCGGCGGCGTAGCCGAACAGTTCGGCGTCGGCGTAGGTCGGGCTGATCGCGCCGCAGTTCACCGAAACGAACAGACCGCTGCGGTCACTGGCGCGATGGATATGCCGGGCGAGCAGCTCTTTACCGGTGCCAGTCTCACCGCGAATCAACACTGAAATCGAACGGGGAGCCAACTGCTCCAACTCCTCGCGCAATTGCCGCGAGCGTGGGTCGACGAACACCAGCGCCTTGGCGCGAATGCTCAGGGGGCTCTTTTCCGCATCGGGAAAGGTCAGCAAGGGCTGACCGAAGGTTTCAAAACTCATGGTAGGCTCCCGCCCAAAACCGCCAGCCGACGGGGGCGTTGAAAAATTAGATCAGGCGCGACGGCGGGCGTGGTCTTCCAGGCGGTTTTGCAGGCGATAGAGATAGGCGAAACCCTGCTCCCAACGCTGATGCCCGGACTTGACGTTGATGTGCCCGGCACCGGCAAGAATCCCCGCCTCCGCCCCCCAGTTACGTGCCAGTTCGAGCGCGCGCGGGGCACTGACGGCGGCGTCGTTGTCGGAGCTGACGACCTGACTGGGAAACGGCAAAAGATCCGTCGGGATCGGCGCGAAATTGCGCAGTGCCGGCGCACAGGCAGGACGCTCGACATCGGCCGGCGCAACCAGCAACGCCCCGCGCACCTGACGCAGGTATTGCAGCGGCGCAGTCGCCGCCCAGTGGGCAACGGTGATGCAGCCGAGGCTGTGAGCGATGAGAATGACCGGCGTGCTGTCGGCGGCAATCGCTTCGGCCAGCGCGGCGACCCAGTCCTCACGGCGCGGCGTCAGCCAATCGGCCTGTTCCACCCGTGCGCTGTTCGGCAGGCTGTTCTGCCAATGGCTTTGCCAATGATCTTCTGGCGATCCTTGCCAGCCCGGCACAATCAGGTAGCGGATTGATTCGTTGCGCATGGGGAAGCTCTCCTGCGTCGTGTCTGTTCCGGGTCGAGTATAGGGAGAGGAGTTATATTCGTTAAGGAATAAGAAGCTATTTATTAAGACCTGTATCGAATATGTGATCTGTGTAGGGCGTGAGATTCTTCCCCCTCACCCCAGCCCTCTCCCCCAAGGAGCGAGGGGGAAAGGGAGCTGATCTTCAGGCTCTTCAAATCTTGAGTTCGACTGGATTTCTCATATCGGTGTATAGCCGCCAGACAACCCGGTCAGTCCCCTCTCCCTCCGGGAGAGGGCTAGGGTGAGGGGCTTTTCAAAAACTGAACGCAAAAAAAGGGCCGCACCCTGCCAAGGAGACGGCCCCGGAAAAACGAAATCTGTCACCGCGCAGTAATCACCGACAACTTGGTAATCCCCGCCCGTTCGATCGAAGCCATGGCTCGCGCCACTTCGCCGTAATTCACCCCGTCATCGGCCTGCAATTGCACGCGCACCTCCGGGTCCTTGGCTTTGGCCGACTTGAGGTTGAATTCGAGCAAGTCGGGCTGAATCTCGTCCTTGTTGATAAACAGTTTGCCGACGCCGTCGATGCTCACCACCAGCGGATCCTTCTGCTCGACCGGCGCCACCGCTTCGGTCTTCGGCAGGTTGATCGGGATCGCGTTGGTCAGCAGCGGCGCGGTGACGATAAACACCACCAGCAGCACCAGCATCACGTCTACCAGCGGCGTCACGTTGATTTCACTGAGCACCTCATCCGTGTCTTGCGTGGAGAAGGCCATATCAGGAGGCCTCCTTCACTTTTGCCGCGTTGCCCGACGTTGCCACTTTGTGTGCGGTCGGGTGGATCAGCACGCGGAACGCGCTCTTCTGCGCCAGGCTGTAGAAGTCGTGGGCGAAGTCATCCAGATCCGCGGCGGTCAGTTTCAGCCTTCGCAAAAAATAGTTGTAAACCAGCACCGCCGGCACCGCAACGGCGATCCCCACGCCGGTCGCGACGAGTGCCGCACCGATCGGGCCGGCCACCGTTTCCAGGCTCGCCGAACCGGCGGCGCTGATGCCTTTCAAGGCCTCCATGATTCCCCACACCGTGCCAAACAGACCAATGAACGGCGAGGTGCTGCCGATACTCGCGACAACCGCCAGACCGGTTTCCAGCGAACGCCGTTCGCGGACGATCTGCTGGCGCAAGGCACGCTCGAGGCGATCCTGATGGTTGATCGCCTGGCTCAGATCATTCGCCTGCGGCGCCTCGCCCACCTGGATCGCTGCATAGCCAGCCTGCGCCACTCGCGCTGCGGCGCCGGGCTGGGTTTCGCTCAACTCTGCCGCGGCATCCAGACTCGACGCCGCCCAGAAACGTTTGTGAAAGCGCCGATCCTGCGCTTTCAGACGACCGAACTGCACAGCCTTGAGCAACGCCAGGCCCCAAGTGGCGACGGAAAAAACCACCAGCAGCCAGATCACCGCGCTTTCGATGGATTCCAGTGGAGATGCCAGTAACGTCATGATGTGTTCCCTCGTGTAAACATTTCGCGCGAATTTGGTTTCGGTTTAATGAATCTTGAAATCGATGGGCACGCTGACCCAGCCGTCCTGGGCGACATCACCCTGTTTGGCCGGAACGAAACTCCAGCGCTTTACAGCGTTGAGCGCTGCGTCGTCGAGCTGCTGCCGGCCACTGCTTTTGGCAATCTGGATCTCGCCCGGTTTACCGCTGGCCAACACATGCACCCGTAACAACACCGTGCCTTCCCAACCGCGCCGCTGGGCCAGCGACGGGTATTCCGGCGCCGGATTTTTCAGATACGCAGCGTTGGCTGAAGCCGGGGTAACGGGCGCCGGTGCCGGTGGCGCAGCCGGCGCTGGTGCGGCGACGGGCGCTATCGGTTTCGCTGGCGCTGGCGCTGGCGGCTGCTCTACTGCCTTTGGCGCCGGTTTGGGCGGCGGTTTCACCACCGGTTTGGGTTTGGCGATCGGCTTGGGCGGCGGCGGTTTCACCGCCAACTCGTCCTCCACTGGCGGTGGCGGCTCGACCACGGGCGCCGGTGGTGGCGGCGCAACAACCGGCGGCGCGGGCGGAGCCGGGCGAGAAAACTCGATAGTCATCGGCGGAATTTCCGGCGGTACCACCGGCAGCACCGGCGTCGGTTTCTGGCTGACCCAATAAATCACCGCACCGTGCACAATCAACGCGAGCACACCGAGCAGAAGGGTTTCGCGCCGACTCAAAATGCCCTTGGGCGCACGTTGCAAACGCAACTGTCCCAACGGCATCCGGTGCGGCCGGCCAAGATCGACCAGTTCGCCACCCGGCGTGTGCCGCCACAGCAATTCCCCTGCGCTGACGGCGGTCTGGACATTGCCCATTGTTCAACTCCCTGCGGTCTCTTTCGTTCTACGAGCCAAAGCGATCGACCCGCCATTCTTGAAGCCCCCACGGCGTAGTCGATGGGGCAATCATTGGCTGTGGACGCTTATCACCGAAAGCAATCTTTAACGTTATGCATAGGCCTTCAAGGAATATGCAGATCGTCCGTTTTTACCGAAGCCGCGCACTACAAGGGCTGCAGCGATCTGCCATAAACGCCATGCTTTTACGGCATGAAAAGTATTCGGCTACGGCATCCGTTAACGCCTTAAAAGGCTGTTTTTGGTTCTCTGATTGCCGACGTCATGCGCCATTGCCGCCGTCGCTGTCGATCAGCTGCGTCTGCTTGCCGGCGCCGCTGAGGATTGGTGAACGGCCATGTCCAGGTCAGCGCCTTGATAGCCCGATCAGAAGTCGTAGCGTCCTGTAACCCCCAAGGTCCGTGGCGTGCCGAGCAGGCCTTCATAGCCGCCGTTACCGCCGGTCCACAGGGTCGTGTAGTAGGTTTTGTCGAAGGCGTTCTTCAGCCACAGCGAGACATCCCACTGGCCCTGATTGAAATCGCCGCGCAGGCCGGTGGAAAGGTTGACCACCGCGTAACTGGGTATCTGCCCGTAATCGGAATCCTCGACCGTGCCCACCGCTTTGGAGCGAAACGCATAGCTGCCGGTGACGTAGGGTTCGAAGCCGTTAGCCAGATTCCATTTGTATTCGCCGTTGGCGTTGCCGATCCATTTCGACGCGCCGACCACTTGATGGCCGCTGAGGTCGCACGAGGCCGGTGCACCCGGGGCCTGGCTGACTTCCGGCGGGCACGGCGCATCCTTGTACGAGAGGTAGCTGACGTCGTTGTACGAGCCGTTGAAATTCAGGGTCAGGCCACGCAGCGGCACCAAGCTGCTTTCGAACTCGATGCCACGCGAGCGCACCGAGCCTGCGTTGGTCAGGTATTGCACGCGGTTGGCGGCGTCGTAGGCGTTGGTCTGGTAAGCGTTGACCTGGGTCCAGAACACGTTGGCGTTGAGTTGCAGGCGGCGATCCCACAGGGTGCTTTTGAAGCCGAGTTCGGCGTTGTTGGCGCGCTCGGTGCCGATCAATAACGAGTCGGCGCCAGCGGTAGGTGCGGAGCCGACCGCAAGGTTGACCCCGCCGGATTTCTCGCCGTGGGACAGCGTGGCGTAACCGAGTATGTCGTCGGTGATGCGATAGCTCAGGTTGAGCAGTCCCGAGGGGCTGGAGCTGTACTGATTCAAGTCTCCGGAATCGTAGACGCCGGCACGGCCGCGACGCGCATTGGCTGCCGCACCCGCCACCGCCATGCCACCGAGCGGCGCGTTGCGGCTGACCGAGGCGTTTTTCTCCTCGTAGGTGCCACGCACCCCGGCGGTGAAATCCAGCCGCTCGCTCAGGTGCCAGGTGCCTTGGGCAAACAGGGCGAAACTGTCGGTCTTGATATGGCCGTTGCCGACGCTGCTGACGTTGGCCAGGGCGCCTGCCGGCGTGCCGTTCCAGATATCCGCTTGCGGGCCGTAATAGGCGAAGGATTTGTTGTCCAGGTCCGAGCCGAAATAGTAGGCGCCGACCACGTAATCGAAGAACTCGCCCTTGGGCGAGGCCAGGCGAAATTCCTGCGAATACTGTTTGTCTTCCACCGACACACCGGCGTTGTAACTGGCCGGCACATTGAGGCCGTCATCGTTGCGCGGGGTGAAATTCCAGAAACGATAAGAGCTGACCGACGTCAGGGTGAAGTCGCTCGGCAACGTCCAGTTGGCTTCCACTGAAGTGCCGCCCTGATGCACGGTGACGTGCTGGTCATTGTCGAGATTGACCTTGCGATGCCGGCCGTTGACCAGCGTCGCCCCGGCCGCGCTGGCCCGCGATTCATACAGATTGACGCCGTTGATGGTCGGCCCGGTGTTGTACAGCACGCGGGTGCCGGCACTGGAATCTTCTTCGTTGTAATCGCCGATCCAGCGCAGATTGAAATTTTCATTGGGCTTGAACAACAGCTGCGCGCGGAAGCCCTCGCGGGAGCCGCCGTTGAGGTCGTGGCCGTCATATTCGTTCTTGATGTCGCCGTCACTGCGCGTGCGATAGGCGGAAAAACGTCCGGCCAACTCATCATTGAGCGGCCCGGAAATCGTGCCCTTGGTCTGGAAATAACCGTCCTCGCCGACCGATGTTTCGATGCTGCGCTCAGGCGTGAAACTGGGCGCGCGGGTGCTGATATTGATGACCCCGGCGGTGGTGTTCTTGCCGAACAGCGTGCCCTGCGGCCCGCGCAAGACCTCAAGCTGCTCGATATCCATCAAGTCGAACACTGCCATACCCGGACGGCCCAGATAAACGTTGTCGATGTACAGGCCAACGCTGCCTTCCAGGCCATCACTGGCCGGGTTGTTACCGAGGCCACGGATCGACACGCTGGACTGCCGCGCATGCATGTAAGCGACGTTGACGCTGGGCACCAGTTGCTGCAAATCCTGAATCCGGTAAACCCGCTGCGTCTCCAGATTCTGCCCGCTGACCACGCTCATTGGCGTCGGCACGTCTTGCGAACTTTCTTCGCGGCGGCGCGTGGTGACGGTCACGGTTTCCAGCTGCGAACCGTTGGCCGCCGCTGTGTCTGCGGGGACGGGCGGAGGGGTTTCGGCTTCGGCGGCATAGCCGTGAGTCCAGCTGGCGCTGCCTGCCAGCAACAGCGCCAAAGGCAGGCGTTTGAGCCGTCGGGGAGATGGGGGTAACGCGAGATTCAACGGACTCATGGCGCGGCTCCTGGTCAAAAAACACACAGACATCTTCAGTGCTGCATATTCTTTTCAGTTATTTATTTATGGATTTACAAATATTTACTGCATAAGAGATTGCCTTTATAAGGAGTCGACCTAATGCATATCCAATGCATTTCCCGGATATTTTTTATGTGAAAAATGCATATCGACTTGCGCCAATTGCGTCACTTCATCGCTCTGGTTGAGCAACGCAGCTTTGTCGCTGGCGCGCAGGCGGTGAACCTGTCGCAGTCGGCATTCAGCCGCAGCATCCAAGCACTGGAACACAGCGTCGGCTGCCAGTTGGTCGACCGTGGGCGCAAGGAATTGCCGCCGACCAAACAGGGCCATGTGCTGCTCGAACATGCGCGGCGACTGGTCAGCGGTGCGCAGCAGATGGCCAATGAGATCAGCCAGTTCAATGGCCTCGAGGCCGGGGAATTGCGCTTTGGTTGCGGGCCGGCGCCAGCCGCCGGATTGATCCCGCGCGCGATCGGCGCATTCATCGGCCGCTACCCGAAGGCGCGCGTACAGTTTCTGGTCGATGACTGGCAGAGCCTGAGCAAACGCCTGCTCAGCGAAGAGTTCGAATTTTTCGTCGCCGATACCCGACAATTCGAGGCCGACCCGGATTACCAGACCCACCGCCTGCGGGCGCGCAAATGGCATTTCTGCTGCCGCGCCGGGCATCCGCTGACGGCGTTCGAACGCATCACCGCCGAGCAGTTGCTGAGTTATCCACTGGCCGTAAGCATTCGCCCGCCGAACCTGCGCAAGGTCATCGTCGACCTCAGCGGCCGCCCTGATTTCACCCCGAATGTGGAATGCGAAAACGGTTCGACGCTGTTGAGCGTGGTGCTGCGTTCGGAGGCGATCGGAATTGTCGGCGCGTATTCCGATGCGCTGCATCTGGCCAAGGGTGAGCTGGTCTGTTTGAAGATCGAAGGCCTGGCGGATGATCTGGAGGAGCTGTACACCCGCTATGGGATTGTCAGCCGCGCGGGGTATCGGTTGTCGCCACTGGCCGAGGCGATGATCGAACAGATCAAGGCGATTGATGCGGAGGATGAGGAGGTGTGTTCGCTGGAGAATTTCGCGGTCTGAGCTGGCCCCTTCGCGAGCAGGCTCGCTCCCACAGGAATACGCATTTCAAATGTGGGAGCGAGCCTGCTCGCGAAGAGGCTGATGCAATCGCTGCATAAAAACCATTCCCCAAATGCACTTGCCGAAAACCCCCACCGACAGCGAAAACCCTCACCTGTCCCACTGACCGGTGAACTCCATGCCCACCCCATCCAACCCCGTGCGCAACGTGCTGTACATCATGTGCGATCAACTGCGCCGCGATTACCTGTCCTGCTACGGCCACCCGCATCTGCACACACCGAACATCGATCGCCTCGCTGCCGAAGGCGTTCGTTTCAGCCGTGCCTACACCCAAGGCACGATCTGCGGCCCGTCGCGGATGTCGGCCTACACCGGGCGCTATGTCAGCAGTCATCAAGTGGCCTGGAACTCGGTGCCGTTGCCGCTGGATGAATTGACGATCGGCGATTACCTGCGACCTCACGGCATCCGCACCGCGCTGGTCGGCAAGACCCATGCGACGGCCAATGTCGACGCCTTGCAGCGGCTGGCGATCAACCCGCAAAGCGCGCACGCCGAGTTGCTCAATGAGGTCGGCTTCGAACCGTACCTGCGCCACGACGGCATCTACCCCGACGATCCGTCATTCGACGACAAGCGCGAATCCGCGCCCTATACCCAATACCTGCGCGCGCAGGGCTTCGATGGCAAGAATCCCTGGCACGACTGGGCGAATGCCGCCGAAGGCGAGAACGGTGAAATCCTCAGCGGCTGGAAAATGCGTCATGCGAATTTGCCATCACGAATTCCCGAGCAACACTCAGAGACTGTCTACACTACAACTCGGGCCATCGACTTCATCGCTGAGCAAGGCGAGAAATCCTGGTGTTTACACCTCTCGTACATCAAACCACATTGGCCATATATCGTACCGTCTCCATACCACGCCTTGTACAGTACGAAATCGATTCTGCAAGCGATCCGCGCGACGCTCTCCGAAGCCAGCAAACACCCCGTATACACTGCCTTTCGCCAACATGAGGAAAGCCGCAACTTCTCCCGCGATTCAGTACGATTGAATGTAATCCCCACCTACATGGGCCTGATCAAGCAAGTGGATGATCAGTTGGGGAGACTGTTCGATTTTCTACAGAGCAACGGGCGCTGGGATGACACGTTGATCGTGTTCACCAGCGATCACGGCGATTTCCTTGGTGATCACTGGCTCGGCGAGAAGGAGTTTTTGCTGGAGCAGGCGGTGGGTGTGCCGTTGATCGTGCGCGATCCTCGGGGGGCGGCGGATGTCACTCGCGGCACTGTCGATGAGCGCTTGGCAGAAACCATCGATGCGCTGCCGACATTTCTTCAAGCACTGGGATTGCCGGCAGCAGAGCATCGGCTTGAAGGGCGTTCATTGATCCCGTTGCTGCACGGGGAAAATCCCGATTGGCGCCGCTATGCCATCAGCGAATACGACTACGCCTTCCAGGCCCCGGCGCGGGAACGTCTCGGCCAGCCGATCGACCGTTGCCGCATGACCATGGTGCGCAGCGAGCGCTGGAAATACCTGGCGTACGACGGGTTTAGACCGCAGCTGTTTGATCTGTTGAATGATCCGCAGGAGCTGAATGATCTGGGTGAGGACCCGGCGTACGCGGCGGTGCGCGAGGAGCATGCCGGATATCTGTTTGAGTGGATGAGGGGGTTGAAGCGGCGGACGACGATCAGCCATCCGGAGATCGATTTGCGCGGGCAGCGGTTTCGTTATGGCGAACCGGAAACCGAGAAGGTTGTTCAGATTGGTGTTTGGTAGCGGGAAGAGCCCCTCACCCTAACCCTCTCCCGGAGGGAGAGGGGACTGAATGGGGGATATTTCAGAGGTGCACCGACCTGATCCAGCTTCACCGAATCCATAATCGATAAGGTCTTTCAGGTCGATGCATAACGCAAGATAACTCGGTCGGCTCCCTCTCCCTCTGGGAGAGGGCTGGGGTGAGGGGCTCTTGATCTTCAATCACGACCTTTGATGGTCTGGCTGCGCTGCCCATTCACCCCCACCGGCACCTCGCCCTTGAGCGTCACCCGGCGCACCACGCGATCCTGGGTGCCGTAATCATCAATCGCGTAATGCTGCGTCGAGCGGTTGTCCCAGATCGCCACATCTCCAGCCTGCCAGCGCCAGCGCACGGTGTTTTCCTGGCGGATCACATGGCTCTGCAGCAAGCCGAACAGGTGTGCCGAATCGGCCTGTGAATAACCTTTGATGCGTTTGACGAAATGCCCCAGCAGCAAGCTCTTCTCGCCGCTGATCGGGTGCACGCGCACCACCGGGTGCTCGGTTTCGTAGACGGTCGAGGTGAAGACTTTGCGATAGCGCTCCAGCTTCTCTGCCGAGACGTCCGGCTTCGCCCCGGCGTAGTCGTACTCGTTGCTGTGCACAGCGGTCAGTTTGTCGGCCAGCTCACGCAGCTCGCTCGGCAAACCGCTGTAAGCGGTCGCGGTGTTGGCCCACAGCGTATCGCCGCCGAATGCCGGCGCAACCACCGAGCGCAGGATCGATGCTTTCGGATAGGCATCAACGAAGGTCACGTCGGTGTGCCAGGAATTGGCGCGCTGGCCCTCGGCGCCGTCCAGCTCCAGAAGGTAGCGAGTGCCTTCACGCACCGGCACGGTCGGGTGCGCCACCGGTTCGCCAAGCAGATGGGCAAAGGCTTCCTGACGCTGATCGTCGAGTTGCGTCTGCTCGCGGAAGAACAGCACTTTGTATTCGACCAAGGCTTGCTGGATGGCTTCGACAGTGGCGGCGTCCAGCTCACCGGACAGGTGAACGCCGCGGATTTCGGCACCGATACGACCGGCCACCGGGTGAATTTCCAGCGCGTGAGAAACGGGTTTTACAGCGAGTGCGGCATTGCTCATGGGAAGACCCTCATCGACGGCTTGCGGTTTTGACGGCAGCGAAACAACGCTCTATCTATATTCCATTTACATCTAATAGATAATCACATGCTTCGTTGACGGAATAAGAGCTTGCATTTAAAACCTCAAGCAACCCTCGTCGCAAATGCCTTCGAGCTATTTTTAGGATGCCGGAAAAGCATATGGATCTTCGCCAGTTGCGCTACTTCATCGCCCTTAACGAACACCGCAGTTTTGTCCGTGCGGCAGACGCCATGGGCATCACTCAACCGGCGTTCAGCCGCAGCATTCAGGGGCTGGAGCAGGAATTCGGTTGCGTGCTGGTCGATCGCGGCAACAAGGATCTGCGCCCTACGCCCGAAGGCCAGGTGGTGCTGCAACACGCCCTGAGCCTGGTGCAGGGCGCAGCTTTGCTCAGCGCCGAAGTGACGCAGATGACCAAGCTCGACGCTGGCGAAGTGCACTTCGGCTGCGGCCCGGCGCCGGCAGTGAAACTGGTGCCGGATGCGGTGGCGCAGTTCATCAATGCGCACCCGAAAGTGCGCACCTGTTTTCAAGTGGATAACTGGGAAAAACTCAGCCGTGCGCTGAGCCGCGAAGAGATCGAATTCTTCATCGCCGACATCCGCCATTTCGAGTCCGACCCGAATTTCCAGACGCAACCGCTGACGCCCAAGCGCGGCGTGTTTTTCTGCCGGCCGGGGCATCCGTTGCTGGCCAAGGAAAGCCTGTCGACCAACGACATGTTCGACTACCCGCTGGCCGCCACACTGATCCCGCCGGGCATTCGCAAGTTGCTGGCGAATCTCAGCGGGCGCATCGATTTCTCGCCGACCATCGAGACCGAGCACTTTCCGGCACTGGTCAAAGTGGTGCTGCAATCCAATGCGATAGGTGTCGGTACCGAGGAGGCGTTTGCCGAGGATGTCGCCAAGGGCTCGCTGGTGCTGCTGCACTGGCGCAACCTGCCGCAGAACCTCGAAACGATGAACGCGCGCTGCGGCATCGTCAGCCGCACCGGGTTTCGACTATCACCAGCAGCGAGGGCAATGATCGAGACGTTGATCGCGTTGGATCGGCAGGACGTCAGCGTCGCTGTCTGAAACCCTTTCGCGAGCAGGCTCGCTCCCACACAGGACCTGTGTACACATCCAATGTGGGAGCGAGCCTGCTCGCGAAGAGGGCAGCGAAGACGCTGGAGATCTAAAGCTTGGCGGCTGAGAGTTCAGGCGCCACCCAATCACTGACCTTGAACGGCTTGCGGATCAGCTTCTGCTGCGCCGCCAGGTCGACCTTGTCTTGCAGGCCGCTCAAGAACACCGGATCCAGTGTCGACGGGAAAATCTCGCTGAGATTCTGATCCTTCAGATCCTGAGCAAGAATCACCGGCGGATAACTGGCCAGCCCTGATACCAGCTGCACATAAGCGTCCTTGTTGCTGTCCTGCGTCAGCCACTCGACCGCTTGCTGCTGCGCCTTGAGCAGTTTCGCAATGACCTCAGGATGGGCGTCGACAAACTTGCCATTACCCAGCAGCACCGCCTGCACGCTGCCAGCGCCGCCAAGGTCCTTGGTGTTGAGCGGCAATTCCGCCAGGCCTTTGGCTTGCAAGGCACTCAGCGCGGAGCTGCCCCACGAGGCATCGATCTGCTTGGCCGCGAGTGCCGAAACCGCCGCGTTGAAATCCAGATTGATGACCTTCAGATCCTTCTCGCTCAGGCCCTGACTGGCGAGCGCCGCATCGAACGACAGCTGCGTCGCCGTCCCGCGAAAGATCGCCACGCGTTTGCCCTTGAGATCCTGCAAGGTCTTGATCCCCGAGCCGGGCACCACGCCGAGGTATTGCTTGACCCCACGCGCCGTCGCGCTGAGCAGGCGCGTGTCCAGACCGTTGGACTTGCCGATGATCGCGGCCAGATCACCGAGATAGGCCAGATCGACCTGCCCATTGGCAAACGCCTCATTGATCACCGGCCCGGCGCCCTTGAAGAAACTCCACTGGATCTTGATGCCCTGCTCGGCGAAGGCCTTTTCGAAGATCTGCTGATCGCGCAGCACATCGACGATGCCGCCGCCGCTGTGTTGAGTGCCGGCGCTGAGGTCGGGCACCGCGATGCGGATTTCCTTGAGTTCTTCGGCTTGGGCGCCAAGCGCAAGAAAGCCTGCAAGCGCCGGGGCGGCCAGCAGGCTGATGATTCGTTTGAAGGGAAGGTTCATGGGTGCGGCTCCTTGATCGCTGAGGAGCCGAAAGTAGGCCGGATGCACACCTTCACTTAAATACTATAAATGCACATTTTTATATCCATATGAGCTAAGCGAGGGCGTGTGCGGTTTGCAGCGCGATATGCATTAACAGCATCGAAAATATTCTTCGAATGCATTGGATGCGCGTAAGCAGGCAAGCCTTAAATGGATTCGCTTATCTCCCGATAGCATCGAACGCAACTTTGTTAGATCAGTTTCATATATGACGAAACCCAGTGTGGGAGCGAGCCTGCTCGCGAATAGGCCATACCAGCCGACATCAGTGCTGCCTGAAACAGCCATTCGCGAGCAGGCTCGCTCCCACATGAAAAGCGGTTCGCCATGCAACCCGACAACGGAGGTCACCCATGGCCCGTCAATCTCTGCTCAGCCTGCCGCTGGCCGCGCCGCCGCTGAAAAGCCGTCGCACCTGGCCGAGCCTGAATCAACGCCTGTTGCCCTGGCTGTTGCCCGTCAGCCTGTTCGTCCTGTGGTGGCTGGCCGCGCGCAATCAGTGGATGAGCGAGCAGATCCTGCCGGCGCCATCGCTGGTGTGGAGCAGCGCTGTGGAACTGGCCCAAGGCGAGTTGTGGAGTCATTTGTGGATCAGCCTGCAACGGTTGTTCTGGGGCTTGTTGGCAGGCGTTTCGACCGGCGCGGTGCTTGGCGCCGCACTGGGCTTCAGTCGACGTCTGGAGCGCCTGGTTTTTCCGACATTCGCTGGATTGGCGCAGGTGCCGACGCTGGCGTGGATTCCGCTGTTCATGGTGTTCTTCGGCATCGGCGAAGTGCTGAAACTGGTGGTGCTGATCAAGGCCATTGTGGTGCCGGTGACCTTGCACACACTGGTTGGCGTGCGCGATGCGCAACCGAAACTGCGCGAAGCCGCCGCCGTGTTGCGCCTGCCGCCGCGTCTGCTGATTCGTCGTCTGGTGCTTCCCGCTGCGCTGCCGGCGTTCATGGCTGGCGTGCGCCTGGCACTCGCCGCCGGCTGGACCTCGTTGCTGGCGGTCGAGCTGCTGGCCTCCAGTGAAGGCATCGGCTATCTGATGGTCTGGGCGCGGCAGCTGTTCATGCTCGACATCGTGTTCGTGTGCATCGTGGTCATCGGTCTGATCGGTGTGGCCATGGATCGCGGCATCGGCCTGCTCGACCGCAGACTGGTGCACTGGCCGCACCCGGCCACCGCGCACATCACACGCGGCCCGCGCTATCAGGGCTGGCAACGCCTGCAACCGTGGCTGTTGCCGCTGGGCTTGTTGGCGCTCTGGCAACACGCCAATGATCAGCAGTGGGTCGACGCGAATATTCTGATCAGCCCTGCGGCTGTGCTGAGCACGACGTGGGACGGACTACTCGACGGCACGCTGGTCAACGGCATGGCGCTGAGCCTGAGCCGCACCCTGGGCGGCTTGCTGATCGGTGGCGGCCTCGGTTTCGCCCTGGGCTTGCTGCTCGGCCTGTCGCGTTTCAGCGAACGCCTGCTCGGCCCGACACTCGCCGCACTGCGGCAGATTGCGATTTTCGCCTGGGTGCCGCTGCTCACCGCGTGGTTCGGCCTCGGCGAACTGGCCAAGTGGGTGTTCGTCGCTCTCGCTGCATTCTTTCCGCTGTTCGTCGCCACCCAGCGCAGCGTCGCCAACCTCTCGCCGCAACTCAACGAAGCCGCGCAAGTGCTGCGCCTGAGGCTCGGCCAGCGCCTGCGTCGACTGGTGCTGCCCGGCGCTGCGCCGGGGATTTTCGCAGGGCTGCGATTGAGCCTGATCTACGCCTGGCTCGGCACCATCGGCGCTGAATATTTCATGCCGTCCAATGGCGGCATCGGCAGCCAGATGATCGGCGCGCAGCAGCTGTTGCGCATGGATCTGATCATGGCCGGCATGCTGCTTGTCGGCCTCACCGGCGCCCTGCTCAACCTGATCGGCCAACGCCTGGAAATTCGCGCGACCCGCTGGAGACACGCATGAACGCACCGATTGTCAGCTTCAACCACGTAGGCAAATCCTTCGCCGTCAACGGTTTCGAACTGGAGGCGATTCGCGAATTCAACCTGGACATTGCCGAGGGCGAATTCGTCGCCATCGTCGGCTCCAGCGGCTGCGGCAAATCCACTTTGCTGCGTTTGCTGGTCGGCCTCGACACCGAGTTTCGCGGACAGATCAGTGTCGA
The DNA here is from genome assembly GCF_030687105.1 of Pseudomonas sp. FP1762. Lineage (NCBI taxonomy): Bacteria > Pseudomonadati > Pseudomonadota > Gammaproteobacteria > Pseudomonadales > Pseudomonadaceae > Pseudomonas > Pseudomonas sp. FP1762. The sequence continues at coordinate 217,388 of NZ_CP117458.1, read as the reverse complement.
TGGCAAGGCCGTCAGCGGCATCGGCGGCGAGCGCGGTATCGTCTTTCAGGAACATCGTCTGTTTCCGTGGCTGACGGTCGCCGACAACATCGGCCTCGGTCTGGTCAATGAACCGCTGAGCGGAGCGCAGAAACAACAACGCATCAAAGACTTTATCGAGCTGGTCGGCCTCAGCGATTTCACCGCGGCCTATCCGCATCAACTCTCCGGCGGCATGGCGCAGCGCGTGGCGATTGCTCGCGGTCTCGTCGCCAGCCCGCGAATCCTGTTGCTCGACGAACCCTTCGGCGCCCTCGACGCACTGACCCGCCAGCAAATGCAGGACGAACTGCTGGCAATCCGCGAACGAGCAAAGATCACCACGATTCTGGTGACCCACGATGTCGAGGAAGCGATTTTTCTGGCCGATCGCGTGGTGGTGATGGAGCCGCGTCCGGGGCGGATCAAGCAAGTGGTCGACATCGCCCTGCCGCACCCGCGCCAGCGCAGCAGTTACGATTTTCATCAGCTGCGCGAAGAACTGCTGCACGAGCTGACCAGTGATGACCATTACCAACCGAGCGCACCGGTGCAGATCCGCGATCTGCCGCTGACGTTCATTGCCTGCTGAACAGGAGTTTCGCGATGCCGCAACGTCCCAACTTTCTAGTGATTCTGGCCGACGACCTAGGCTTTTCCGACATCGGTGCGTTCGGCGGCGAAATCGCTACGCCGAACCTCGATGCGCTGGCCGAGAACGGTCTGCGCCTGACCGATTTCCACACCGCACCGACCTGCTCGCCGACGCGCTCGATGCTGCTGACCGGCACCGATCACCACATCGCCGGCATCGGCACCATGGCCGAAGCGTTGACCCCGGAACTGATCGGCAAACCTGGCTACGAAGGCTACCTGAATGACCGCGTCGTCGCCCTGCCCGAGCTGCTGCGCGAGGCTGGCTATCAAACCTTGATGAGCGGCAAATGGCATTTGGGTCTGAAGGCTGAACTGGCGCCCCATGCGCGCGGTTTCGAGCGCTCGTTTTCACTGTTGCCGGGCGCTGCCAACCACTATGGTTTCGAGCCGACCTACGATGAGCAAACGCCGGGCCTGCTGAAATCCACCCCGGCGCTGTACATCGAGGACGATCAGTTTGTTGACGAGTTGCCGAAGGATTTCTATTCCTCCGATGCCTTCGGCGACAAGCTGCTGCAGTACCTCAAGGAACGCGATCAGACCCGGCCGTTCTTCGCTTACCTGCCCTTCTCCGCGCCGCACTGGCCGCTGCAGGCACCGGCCGAGATCGTCGAGAAATACCGTGGCCGCTATGACGCCGGCCCACAAGTGCTGCGCCTCGAACGCCTGGAAAAACTCAAGGCACTGGGTCTGATCGAGGCAGACGTCGAACCGCACCCGCTGATTCAGCTCAGCGCGCAGTGGGACGCGATGAGCGATGAACAAAGGCAGATTTCCGCACGAGCCATGGAGGTCTACGCGGCGATGGTCGAGCGCATGGACTGGAACATCGGCCGGGTCGTCGATTACCTGCGCCAGCAAGGCCAGCTCGACAACACCTTCATCCTGTTCATGTCCGACAACGGTGCCGAAGGCGCGCTGCTGGAAGCGTTCCCCAAATTCGGCCCGGAGCTGATGACCTACCTCAACCAGCATTACGACAACAGCCTCGACAACATCGGCCGGGCCAATTCCTACGTCTGGTACGGGCCGAACTGGGCGCAAGTGGCAACCGCGCCGTCACGCTTGTTCAAGGCTTTCACCACCGAGGGCGGGATCCGCGTGCCGGCGCTGCTGCACTATCCGCAACTGCCGCTCAAAGGGCAGATCAGCCATGGTTTCGGCACGGTGATGGATATCACCCCGACCATTCTCGATCTGGCTGGCGTGCGGCATCCGGGTAAACAGTGGAAAGGCAAAGCGGTGGCGCCACTGCGCGGCAAGTCGTGGCTGGGCTTCCTGTCCGGCGAGACCGCGCAGGTGCATGACGAGCACACCGTGACAGGGTGGGAATTGTTCGGACGCCGGGCGATTCGCCAGGGCTCGTGGAAAGCGGTATGGATCCCCGGGCCGGTCGGGCCAGCGACCTGGCAACTTTATGATCTGGCGAATGATCCAGGGGAGATTCATGATCTGGCGTTGAGTCAGCCGCAGAAACTCACTGACCTGATCGGGCATTGGCAGCGGTATGTAGAAGAGACCGGGGTGATCCTCAGTGCTTCGCCGTTTCAGCCGGATTGAACCAAGATCAAAAGCCCCCCTCACCCCAGCCCTCTCCCTGAGGGAGAGGGGGAAAGGGAGCAGATCTTCATGCTTTTCCAACCTGAGGTCGGCTCGAAATTTCAGGTCGATGTATCCAGCATAAACAGCTGGATCAGTCCCCTCTCCCCTGGGAGAGGGTTAGGGTGAGGGGCATCTGTCAGGCCTCCACCGCCTCCCCGGTCACCACTTCCTCATCTCCGCGCACAAACCGGTTCGCCCGGCCAAACGTGCCGAAGTCATTGAAGCGCACACCCATCTCGCGCATCACCTTGTGCGCCACCGGCACGGTCATCTGACGAATGTAAAACGGCTCCTTGACCACGAAGTGATGAATCCCGTGACTGCTGCCGAAGTTGAAGCAGAACGCTTGCAACGGCCACAGCCACCACGGGTTCAGCACCTGGCATTGCTGCAGCACGTTGCCCGGTTCGACGTCGCCGTAGTAATGCATGTTCGAGCTGATGAAGTGCAGGCAGAAAGTGCGCAGCACGTTGGGGCCGATGATCACCACGGCGGCGATATCGATCACCTGCATCACCGACAGCGTGGTGGCCGACCACTCGATGGGCGAGCCGAGCAAATGCGCGATGCCGTTGGCCCCGTGAAAGCCGAGAAACACGTACCACGCTCCCCAATGCAGCAGCGCCAGCGGTGCGTAGACCTTGAGCACGCGCTTGCCGATGCTCCACTTGTGTGCCCAGGTCCTGGCGCGGAGCAGGCGGATAAACGCCGACATGACGTTATCGCCAACCATCAGCAGACGGGCAAACCCCCACGGCTCGCCATTGGTGATTGCGCGCTCTTCCATGTCGGCTTCAGTGCCGGAAACCTTGTGATGGTTGAGGTGCAGATGACGACGGATCCACGGGTTGATCGTGCTCGGTCGCGCCAGCCAGACCAGGCCCATCATCAGGTTGTGCGGCACGCGCTGCTTGCGGAAGTACATGCTGTGGATCAGGTCGTGTTCCAGCTCATGGGTCAGCGAGGCGAAAAAAGCATTGAACAGCAGGCACACCCACCAGGCCATATGGCCAGTGATGTACAGCGCCGCCGAGCCGATCATCCCGGCCAGCGCGAACGCCAGAATCCCCGCACCGAGGGCATCCTGACGCTGAAGAATCGGGTAGCGCTCACGCAATTGCGCACCCTTGGCCAACACCACTTGGCGAATATGTGCCGAGCGCTGCGCCGCATTCAGTCGTTCAGGGCTTGCAGAAGTACCGTCCATGCTTCCATCCTCGGGTCTAAGATGAATGCATCGTGCCTTGCCGGGGTTCGATCCGCGCTAGCCAAGAACGCCAACCTGTTGACCGGACGCGCCAATCCGCATGAAGGAACCGACCTCCCTCGCCAGCTGGACCCGCGCCTTGCGCAAACAACTCGACGCGCTCGGGCTGGACAGCCTTGCCTTGTGCCAACAGGCCGGGCTCGACCCTACGCTGATGGACGACCCCAATGCGCGCTATCCGCTATCCGGTACCACGCGCCTGTGGGCGCTCGCCGTTGAAGCCAGCGGCGACCCGGCGCTGGGCTTGCGCGTGTCGCGTTTTGTCAGCCCGACCACGTTCCACGCGCTTGGTTATGCACTGGTGGCGAGCGGCAGCTTGCGCGAAGTGTTCGAACGCATCGTGCGTTATCATCCGGTGGTCAGCGATGCGCTGGAGCTGGAGCTGAGCCGCCGCCAAGACCGTTATCAATTTCGCCTGAAAATTCCGCCCGGCAACCCGGCGCCGGCCTTCGAAGCCATCGACGCATTTACGGCGATCTACGTGCGCACCTGCCGCAATCGCCTCGGCCGTGACTACGCACCGCTGGCGGTGTACTTGCGCCGCCCCGAACCGAGCGATGCCCAGCAATGGCACAAAGTCTTCCGCGCGCCGGTGTATTTTTCCGCCGCCGAAGACCGCCTGGAATTCGCCCTCGGCGACTTCGACAGCCACCTCGACGACGCCAACCCGGAACTGGCCGAGCACAACGAAGCCGTACTCAAACGCACCCTCGCCCAGCTCAAACCGCTGACCTGGGAGCGCAAGGTGCGCGATGCCATTGAAGAACAACTGCCCGAAGGCGAACCGAGCGCCGAGCGCATCGCCCAGGCCTTGCACCTGAGCCTGCGCAGCCTGCAGCGGCATCTGGCGGATGAGGGCTGTCGCTTCGACACCCTGCTCAACGAAAGCCGCGAAAATCTCGCGCTGCTGCACCTGCGTGACCCGCAGTGTTCCTTGAGTGAAGTCAGCTATCTGCTGGGATTCGCTGACACCAGCAGCTTCAGCCGCGCGTTCAAGCGCTGGACCGGGATGACGCCGGGGCAGTTTCGGGATCAGTTGCGCTGAGTTTCAACTGTTGCGCAGGCTGCGCGCCAGACCGGCCGACCATTGTTCGATCATTGCAGCGCCCACCTCTGCGAAGGCAGGATGATTTGCGCTGTACTCCGCCATTTCGCCCAGCGCTTGCTGTACACCCTGCGCGACCATTTGCAGTAACTGGTTGCAACGCGCTTCACTTAGATTGCAGGCCGTACGACCAAACTTGGTAAGCATTTTATGCTTGGGCCACGCCTTCGAACCGCCCAACAGCAGTGCCATGCTATCGCTCTTGATGTACACCGACGTGGTGATGATGTCGTACGCCGGAGCCAGCCTGACCAATGCGCGCTCGCCACAATCCTCATAGAGCACGCCAAAGTTTTTCAGGTGGGCATCGCCGTTTTTCAATACCGCCGATAAAGCGACAATCTTGAAGAAAGCTTCCAGTGCGTGCTTGAGTAATGAGGGCGAAACAAACGCCTTGATCTGCCGTGCGACTCCTTCGTAAGAGCCATCGTATTTGGCCTTCGACGGCCAGCCGTTGAGCACGCAAAAGTCTTCGAAACCGAGGTATCCGGTGTCGCTCAAGTCAAAACGCTCGATGACGAGAAACTTGCCATGCTCGCTGAGTTCGAAATGCGGCACGTCGAGGCCACAAAGTTGCGCAGCGCGCAGGCAGAAATATTCGTTGGTTGCCAGCTCGGGATGCTCTTCGGCACGGAAGGCTTTGACCAGATGAGTCGAGCCTCGGTGCGTCAGTCGGTCTATTGCAGCGGCACTGTCACGCACCAACACTTTGGGCTGCACGCCTGAAACTCCGGAATACTGCCCGTAAGTCTGCAAAAGATCCTCGAACAAACCTTGCGCACCGTCATGAACCAACAATTCAGCCAGCGAGGTTTCAGGTGGACGATCAGTTGTCGATGCGCTCGCGATCGAAAGACGCCCGAGTTGATGCGGGCCGACGATACTTAGTAAAGCGAAGTCATCGAAGCCGCGCACGGCTTTGCTGAAACGCCGGACCAACTCATCGCGCAACGCACCTTCAGGAAGATTCATCTCGAATATCGGATGAATGCCGCGTTCATAACCATAACTTTCCAGGCGTGTCGGCATGGTCAGCGAAACGGCATTTTCATCAATCGCATCGTCCCGATAGCTGAACACGCTGTCGACACCTGCGTGCCCGCGCCCCAATCTTCCAACCTCATGGCCGCCGACGCAGACCTGCAAGCGGTCCAATGCCTCAGTCATGGAAGTTCACCTTGCGCAGCGTGTCGAGTGTCGGCCGTCGAGAGGCGCGGGGGATTGCGGCCAATTCGTAGCCGAATCCGTTAAGAATCGCTTCGACTTTACGCAGACCGATTTCCGAGATTGTGTTGTTTTCAATCCCCGAGATTGTTGCGCGGCTCATGCCGTATTGCTGCGCCAAAGCTTGCTGGGACAGCTTTTCAGCCTTACGCAAGCTTCTGATCAACTCGCCAATTTTTTCCATCACCGCCCCAGATGCATTGTTTACAATGCAAACCCACTAAAAAAAATTAACTGCATCATAAGCAATGCAATTAATTGAGCTTAGCGTAGATGGTCAGCCATCGCTAACGTCTTAACACCGCCCCGCAAACCCTAACTCAAACACCGTCCCCCCCACATCACTCCTCACCCGCACCTGCCCGCCATGCAACTGCATGATCGACTGCACGATCGCCAAACCCAGCCCACCCGAATCTCCCGGTTCCGCACGTGAAGGATCGACGCGGTAGAAACGGTCGAACAGTTTGCCCAGATGCTCAGGCGCGATGACCGGGCCGTGGTTGTGCACTTGCAGCCAGCACATACCCGGTTCATCGCGGCGTTGCAGGCTGATCAGGCTGCCGGGGTCGGCGTGGCGTACGGCATTGGCCAGCAGATTGCCGAGGGCGCGTTGCAGCAGTTGCTGGTCGGCGAGCAATTCGCCGTGCATGCGGTTTTGCAGTTGGAGGTCGCGGTCATCGGCCAGGGCTTCGAAGTAATCGCAGAGTTCGTCGCCGACGTTGCGCAAGTCCAGTGTATGCAGATTGAGCGCACGTTCGGCCTGTTCGGCGCGGGCGAGGAACATCAGGTTCTCGGCCATGCGCTTGAGCCGTTCGAACTCTTCCATGTTCGAGGCCAGCACTTCCTGATATTCGGCCGTGCTGCGCGGATGGTTCAGGGCCTGGCCGTTGCTGGCGAGCAAGGTGTGCAGAGGGGTGCGGATTTCGTGGGCGAGGTCGGCGGAGAATTGCGACAGGCGCTGCACGCTGTCGTCCAGCCGCGCCAGCATGGTGTTGAGCGCGTGCACCGGCTCGCGCAGTTCGGTCGGCGTGCCCTCGGTAGGCAGGCGTCGATCGAGGCTGCGCAGATCGATACTGCGCACCGCTTCGCTCAACTGATGCAAGGGCTGCAAGCCACGCCGCAGCAATAACAGGCCCAGAGCAAACGCGAGCACCGCGCCGAGGCCGACGGACAGGTACAGACGCAGGCGATAACTGCCGAGCATCTGCTCACGCTCGGTGAGCACTTTGCCGGCGATCACCGTGAGGGTTTCACCGTTGGGGCCTTGGGCCTGGCCGGACAGCAAGGCCAATTCGGCGCCGTCGCTGGCCTGCCAGGTGAGCACGTCACGGCGCTGCGGCATTTGCTCTCGCGGTAATGCATTGAGCGCGGGCAGTTCACGCTGACGCGGGTTGATCGCGATCACGCTGGAGCCGTCGGCCCGGCGCACCAGCAGCAGACTGTCGAGATTACCGAGCATGTTCTGATACAACCGTGGCCGTGCCTGCAAGGCGTCGAGGCTGTCGCTGTCGGCGAGCAAGGCGCGTACTTGCTCGAGGCGACCGAGCAAGGCCATGTCATCACGAAAGGCCAATTCCGAGGCCAGCGAGCGGTAGAGAAACACGCCGATTGCGCTCAGCACCAGCGCGCAGACCATGGCGAAGGCCAGTGCCAATCGCCAGGCGATCGACTTACTCCACATCGTCCGGCGCTTCCAGTTGATAACCGACGCCGCGCACGGTGTGGATAAGTTTCGGCATGTACGGATCATCAACCTTGGCGCGCAGACGCCGGACGGCGACTTCGACCATGTTGGTGTCGCTGTCGAAATTCAGGTTCCACACTTGCGAGGCGATCAGCGTGCGCGAAAGCACTTCGCCCTGGCGGCTGGCGAGCAGTTGCAAGAGGGCGAATTCCTTGTTGGTCAGGGCAATGCGCTGGCCGCCGCGACTGACCCGTCGGCGCAATACGTCGATTTCCAGGTCGGCGATGCTGTACGACTCGGCTTCGCGCATCGGCCCGCGCCGCAGCAGCGTGCGCACGCGCGCGAGCAGTTCGGCGAAAGCGAAGGGTTTGAGCAGGTAGTCATCTGCGCCCAGCTCAAGACCACGCACACGGTCTTCGATAGCGTCCTTGGCGGTGAGAAACAGCACCGGTGTGGCGCCGCGCTGGCGAATCAGCTGGAGCAATTGCCAGCCGTTGAGGCCAGGCAGCATCACATCGAGGATGATCAGGTCGTATTCCTGTTGCTCGATAAAATAGCGGCCGTCGAGGCCATTGAGCGCCACGTCCACGGCGAAACCCGACTCGCCCAGGCCCTTGGCGAGGAAATTGGCGGTTTTGGCTTCATCTTCTACGACCAGCAAACGCATGGCACACCTCGATTGATCAGGTACACAGGCTAGGCGTGTTCGGCGCCGTTGCCCATTACAAACTTGTAATCCGCCTGACGGGGTTCTGACGAAGTGCGCCGGTTAAGGTGCAGACCTTCCCATTCGGAGCCTGCACATGACCGTCAAATACCTTGTCGCCAGCCTGATCCTCGGCCTCAGCGGCGCTGCAAGTGCCACGCCAGAACTGCTGCGCCACGCCGATCTCGACCTGAAAACCGCACGCTGGCTGGCGGACAAGGCGATGAGCAGTTGCACCGGCACGGTGTCGGTGCTCGACCGTGGCGGCAACCTGCTGGTGACTCTGCGTGGTGACGGCGTTGGCCCGCACAACACCGCCGCCAGCCAACGCAAGGCCTACACCGCGCTGTCGACCAAGACGCCGACACGGCTGTTCGCCGAGCGCGCCCGCAGCAACCCGGAAACCGCCAACCTCAACACCCTCGATGAATTGCTCTTGCTCGGCGGCGGCATTCCGCTGTTCGCCGGCAGCGAACTGGTCGGCGCCATGGGCGTGGCCGGTTCCGGCGGCGGTGAGCAAGACGAAAACTGCGCCCGCGCCGCCGCCGACAAAGCCGGCCTGACCATCACCCGTTCCCACTAAGGAGATCCACCATGACCACCCTGCGCATGACCCTCGCCGCGCTCAGCCTGAGCGCTGTTTCCAGCCTGGCGCTGGCCGCCGGCAATCCGCTGAGCGTGCACGTGCTCAACCTGGAAAACGGCCTGCCGTCACCGGGCATCAACGTCACCCTGGAAAAACACGTCGGCGAAAACTGGCAGCCACTGGCCAAAGGCACCACCAACGAGCAAGGGCGGATCGCCGAGCTGTTCCCGGCCAAACAGCCATTCGAAGCCGGTGAATACCGCGTGGTGTTCAAGACCGGCGAGTACTACCAGAAGATCAAGCACGAGACGTTCTTCCCGGAAATTCCGGTGATCTTCCAGGTCAAGCAGACCGATCAGCACTACCACATCCCGCTGCTGCTGAGCCCGTACGGTTTCTCGACCTATCGCGGTTCGTAATCCAAACGCAGATCCTTCGTAGGAGTGAGCCTTTGTGGTGAGGGGATTTATCCCCGCTGGAGTGCGCAGCAGTGCCTTTTTCAGGGCCGCTTCGCGCCCCAGCGGGGATAAATCCCCTCGCCACAGGTGCCAGTTCCGACATTGGATCGGTTTCAGTTTTCAGATCGTGGCCAAGGCACGCAATCTCACCGCATCGAGAATTTCGATTTCGCCGTATGCGAGCCCGATAATCCCCTGCCCCTGCAGATCCTTGAGGATCTGATTGGTGGTCTGCCGCGACAGCGACAGCATCGCCGCCAACTGCTCCTGCGGCAGTTGCAGCGTCCGGCGTGGTGCGTCGAGTTCGCCGTAGCCTTCGGCAATCATCAGCAGCCGATGGGCGAGACGCGCCGGGGCTGGCAGCAGGCTCAGCTGTTCGAGATTGATGAAGGCCAGGCGCAATTTGTGGCTCATCAGCAGCGCCAGATGCCGCCAGTACTGCGGCTGTTCGTCGAGCAATTTGAGCAACGCCGCTTGCGGAACATTCAGCAAGGTGCACGACCCGACTGCATAGGCATCGTGAGTGCGAGGCTGGCCATCGAACAGGCAGATTTCGCCGAACCAGTGCGGCGCCTCCACCAGACTCAACAACGCCTCCTTGCCCTGCTCGCTCACCGCGCCGATGCGCACGGCGCCATCGAGCACTGCATACAGACCGCACGGCGCATCGCCACGCTGGAACAGTCGTTGTCCCGCCGTCAGCCGCCGCTCCCGAGCCAGCGCCAGCAGGCTATCCTGAAAAGATGCAGGCAAATGACTGAACCACTGGCCGCTGAGCAACCGTGCACGAATTTGCATAACCACTCCTGGAGTGTCGCCTGCCCGACAGAGCGAACGCGGATCCCGAGGGATGATGCATTCAACCCCACTGGAGGAACAACAATGAAAAGCCTCGTCGACCACCTCAGTCAATACGCCGCCTACCACCGCGACCCGCGCAACATCGCCAGCCACTTTATCGGCATTCCGCTGATCGTGGTGGCGGTGGCTGTTCTGCTGTCTCGGCCGCAATGGACACTGGGCGGATTGTGGATATCTCCAGCCGTTGTGGTAGCGCTGGCCTCGGCGTGGTTTTACCTGCGTCTGGAGTTGAAGCTCGGTGTATTGATGACCGTACTGATGGGCCTGTCGGTCTGGGCCGGGCATGCGCTGGCGCAGCAGAGCACCCTGGTCTGGCTGAGCAGCGGCCTGGCGATGTTCGTGATCGGCTGGGTGATCCAGTTTGTCGGGCATCACTATGAAGGGCGCAAACCGGCGTTTGTCGATGACATCAGCGGGCTGATTGTCGGGCCGTTGTTCGTTGTGGCTGAGTTGGCGTTTCTGCTGGGGATACGGCAGGAATTGAAACAAGAGATCGAGTTGCGGGCGGGGATGGTGCGGGTCAATCCGAATCGCGCTGCTGTCTAGATCGTATTCGCGAGCAGGCTCGCTCCCACATTTGGAATGAGTTTTCCCTGTGGGAGCGAGCCTGCTCGCGAAGCTTTTGCCTTTAAATATTGGCGGCTTTCTGCCAGACCTTCGGCTTGAAGAACAGGGTTTCACCCTTGGCCAACCCGATCAGGCTGTCGTGGTCTTTCACCACTTCCGCTTCGATCAGATCCGTCTGCCCTTCCACCTTCAGCGTCACCCTCGTCGTCGCACCCAATGGGCGGATATCGCGCACTTCAGCGGCATGGTGATCTTCCAGCTCATGCTTGGACAACGACACTTCATGCGGGCGGAACAGCACGTGGTTGTCGTCGCTCAACAGCAAGCGGTTCGAATCGCCGAGGAAGTGATAGACGAAATCGCTGGCCGGGTTTTCGTAGACGTCGCCCGGTGAGCCGATCTGCTCGATCACACCCTTGTTCATCACCACGATGCGGTCGGCGACTTCCATCGCTTCTTCCTGGTCGTGGGTCACGAACACCGAAGTCAGGTTGATGTCTTCGTGCAACCGCGCCAGCCAGCGCCGCAGTTCCTTGCGCACCTTGGCGTCGAGGGCGCCGAACGGTTCGTCGAGCAGCAGCACTTTAGGTTCCACCGCCAGGGCACGGGCCAACGCGATGCGCTGACGCTGGCCACCGGACAACTGCTCCGGGTAGCGATCCGACAACCAGTCCAGTTGCACCATGTTCAGCAGTTCGTGAACCTTGGTGGCGATCTGGCTTTCGCTCGGGCGCTGGTTTTTCGGTTTCATCCGCAGGCCGAACGCGACGTTGTCGAACACCGTCATGTGGCGGAACAAGGCGTAATGCTGGAACACGAAACCGACGTTACGATCACGCACATCGTGGCCGGAAACGTCCTCGCCGTGAAAAACGATGTTGCCCTGATCCGGGGTTTCCAGACCGGCAATAATGCGCAGCAAGGTGGTTTTGCCGCAGCCCGACGGACCAAGCAGCGCGACCAGCTCACCGCTGTGGATATCCAGGCTGATGTTGTCCAGCGCCTTGAACGCGTTGAAATTCTTGCTGACGTTACGCACTTCGATCGACATGAATTATTCCTCCGCGGCGCTGGCGCGCAGGCGGTTGATACGGTTTTCGCTCCACTGCTTGAGCAGCAGGATGAAGAGCGCCAGGATCAGCAACAGGCTCGCCACGGCGAACGCGGCCACGTGGTTGTATTCGTTGTAGAGGATCTCGACGTGCAGCGGCAAGGTGTTGGTCACCCCGCGAATGTGCCCGGAAACCACCGACACCGCACCGAACTCGCCCATGGCCCGCGCGGTACACAGCACCACGCCATAAATCAGGCCCCACTTGATGTTCGGCACGGTGACGTGCCAGAACATCTGCCAGCCATTGGCACCGAGCAGGCGCGCGGCTTCCTCCTCTTGGGTGCCTTGTTCCTGCATCAGCGGAATCAGTTCACGGGCCACGAACGGCACGGTGACGAAAATCGTCGCCAGCACAATGCCCGGCAGGGCGAAGACGATCTGGATGTCGTGATCCTGCAGCCACGGCCCGAACAGGCCCTGCGCACCGAACATCAGCACGTAGACCAGACCGGCGATCACCGGCGACACCGAGAACGGCAGGTCGATCAGCGTCACCAGCATGCTCTTGCCACGGAACGAGTATTTGCTCACGCACCACGCCGCACTGACACCGAACACCAGGTTCAGCGGCACCGAAATCAGCACGGCGAACACTGTGAGTTTCAATGCCGAAAGCGCGTCCGGTTCAAAAATCGCGGTGAAGAACGCGCCGAGACCGTTTTTCAGACCTTGCGATACGACGATGAACAACGGCAGCAGCAGAAACAGGAAAAAGATCAGCCAGCCAAGACCGATCAGGACTCTGCGCGAAGTGGCACTGCCACGGCGCGCAGCGTTGGCCGAAGAGGCGGCCGCAATGGACGATTGGGACATGTTCGCGCCTCCTTATGGGGTTTCGATGCGCCGCTGCAGCAAGTTGATCAGCAGCAACAGGATGAAGGAAACCACCAGCATCAATACGCCGATGGCGGTAGCGCCGGTGTAATCGTATTGGTCGAGTTTGACCATGATCAGCAGCGGCAGGATCTCGGTTTTCATCGGCATGTTGCCGGCGATGAAAATCACCGAACCGTACTCGCCGACGCCACGCGCGAACGCCAGGGCAAAACCGGTCAGCCAGGCGGGCAGCAGTGCCGGAACCAGAATGTGGCGAAATACCTGCCATGGCTTCGCACCCAGGCACGCCGCCGCTTCCTCGACTTCACGGGGAATATCGGCCAGCACCGGTTGCACCGTGCGCACCACGAACGGCAGCGTGACGAAGGTCAGTGCGAGGGTGATGCCCAGTGGGGTGTAGGCGATTTTGAAACCGAGATCGGCAGCGAACTGCCCGACCAGCCCGGCCGGCGCGTACAGCGCGGTCAGCGCGATACCGGCCACAGCGGTCGGCAGGGCGAACGGCAGATCGATCATCGCATCGATCACCTTGCGCCCGGGGAAGGTGTAGCGCACCAGCACCCAGGCCAGCAACGTGCCGATGATGCCGTTGATGATCGCCGCACACAGCGCGGTACCGAAGCTCAGCTTCAACGCCGCCAGCACCCGCGGTGCGGAGATGATCGTCCAGAACTGATCCCAGGTCAGCTGGGCGGCGTGGACGAACATCGCCGCCAGCGGGATAAGCACAATCAGGCTGAGGTACACCAAGGTGTAACCCAGCGTCAGCCCGAAGCCGGGTATGACGGGGGAGATACGACGCGACATAAAAGTCCCTGGTTGAAAACGCATCAATGTGGGAGTGAGCCCTGTGGTGAGGGGACTTATCCCCTCACCACAAAAGCTCAGTCCCACATGTCATGTGCCCAGACATCAGGCCGGTTGAAGGCGAGATTACTGCGCCTGATAAATCTGGTCGAACACGCCGCCGTCGTTGAAGAATTTCGGCTGCGCGGATTTCCAGCCGCCGAAGTCCTTGTCGATGGTCACCAGTTCCAGTTTCGGGAACTGCTGGGCGTACTTGGCCGCTACATCCTTGTCACGTGGACGATAGAAGTTTTTCGCGGCGATTTCCTGGCCGGCCGGGCTGTACAGGTGCTTGAGATAGGCCTCGGCGATCTGCGCGTTGCCCTTCTTCTCGGCATTCTTGTCGACCACCGCCACTGGCGGTTCGGCGAGGATCGACAGCGACGGCACGACGATATCGAACTTGTCCGCGCCGCCGTCTTCTTTCAACGCCAGGAACGCTTCGTTTTCCCAGGCCAGCAACACGTCGCCCTGACCGTTGTTGACGAAGGTGATGGTCGAACCACGGGCGCCGGTGTCGAGGATCGGCACATGCTTGAACAGGGTTTGTACATATTCTTTGGCCTTGGCTTCATCACCGCCGTTGGCTTTCAGGCCATAGGCCCAGGCTGCGAGGAAGTTCCAGCGCGCGCCACCCGAGGTTTTCGGGTTTGGCGTGATCACCGAGACATCGTTCTTGACCAGATCGCCCCAGTCCTTGATGCCTTTCGGGTTGCCCTTGCGCACCAGAAACACAATGGTCGAGGTGTACGGCGTGCTCGCTTGCGGCAGACGCTTCTGCCAGTCGGCCGGCAGGCTCTTGCCGAGCTTGGCGATTTCGTCGATGTCACCGGCCAGGGCCAGGGTCACCACGTCAGCACGCAGGCCATCGATCACCGCACGCCCCTGCTTGCCCGAGCCACCGTGGGACTGCTGGATTTTCACCGTGTCGCCGGCATGGTCCTTCTGCCAGAACTTGATGAATTCGGCGTTGTATTCCTGATACAGCTCCCGCGTCGGGTCATACGACACGTTGAGCAGCTCGTAATCCTTGGCAACGGCGGAACCGGCAAACACGGCACTGACCAGCGCGGCCAGAGCGTAACGGCGAATCGACGGCATGGTGAAAGCTCCTGGAATTCTTGGTGATGGCTTTTTCTTATGTATTGCTGGAATCGGATCGCGTTGAAAGATCGCCGCCTTCGCCAGCTCCTGCACGCAGCCCCCTTTAGGAGCCGCCGAAGGCTGCGATCTTTTGATCTCAGCCCGGTTGCTTACCGGGTTGCTGCAAACGAAATTTCTCTTTGCGTTCGATCTGTACGACTTGCGCGTTGTGCACAGTGATCTCCACCGCGCCGAACCGCAGATCGCGCAGGGCACTCTGGATTTCACGCAAGATCGTGGCTTCGTCCTGACCGTCAACGCTGCGAAGGGATGCGCTCATGGTGCTGCTCCTTTGAAGGGGATTTGCCTGGCAGTGGGCGGCACTGCGTTCGGCGTGGGAGCAATATAAGAGAGGCACGGATATTCTTAAAAAGACTATTTAAGAATGTTTATATAACCAGAAATCAATATGAGAGAGGGCAAGGGGTTTGCGCTGATTTGAAATCGTCAAGAGAACTTGTGGCGAGGGGATTTATCCCCGTTGGACTGCCTAGCAGTCCCGTTTTTTTGGGGTCGCTTCGCGACCCAACGGGGATAAATCCTCTCGCCACAGGATCGGTGTTAGCCATATAGGCTTATTCAGCCAATCATTGGCGTTTTCGCCCAATCAAGCCGATCCGCAGACACCGGCCGCCCAAACCAGTAGCCCTGCCCCAGATCGCATTCCTGCGCCAACAGAAATGCCGCCTGCTCAACCTGTTCGATCCCTTCGGCATGGACCTGCATGCCCATGCTGCGGGCCAGCGCGATGATCACCCGGACAATCGCCACGTCATCTTCATCCCACGGCAACCCGGCGACGAAGCCCTGATCGATCTTGAGTTTCTGCACCGGCAGGCGCTTGAGCCGCAACAGCGAGGAATAACCCGTGCCGAAATCATCGATGGCCAGACGCACACCCAGCTCGCGCAAGCGATGCATCTGTTCCAGCGCCACTTCAGGGTCATCCATCACCGCGCTTTCGGTAACTTCCAGTTCCAGATACGCCGGATCCAGCCCCGTGTCGTGCAGCACCTGCGCTACCTGCTGGTAAAGCTCACGTCGGGCAAACAGCCGCGAGGAGACATTCACCGCGACGAACGCCAGCACCACACCGCTCTGCTGCCATTGGCACATCTGTCGGCAAGCCTGCTGCATCACCCAGGCATCGATCTCGGCGATCAGCCCGGTGCGCTCGGCAATCGGAATGAATTCTGCCGGCGACACCAGACCGCGTTGCGGATGCTGCCAGCGCACCAGTGCTTCGACGCCGACCAGACGGCCGCTTTGCAGGTCATGCACCGGTTGGTAATAGACACGCAGTTCCTCCTGCTCCAGTGCGCGGCGCAGTTCGAAGGCGATTTCGACCCGTTGCTGGGCATGGGCGGTCAGCTCTTCGGTATACAGCGCGTAGCCATTGCGCCCGCTGCTTTTGGCCTTGAACAGCGCGCTGTCGGCGTTGCGTAACAACTGCTCGGCGCTGAGGGCATCGCTGGGAAACAGGCTGATGCCGATGCTCGCGTTGATGAACAGTTGATTGCCATCTACCAGCACCGGCTCCTTCAAGGCGTCCAGAGTCCGTTGCGCCAGCGCGGCAGCCTGGGCCGGCTGTGGACAACTTTCCGCGAGCACCGCGAACTCGTCACCGCCGAGCCGCGCCAAGGTAATGCCGTGGCCGAAGAGTTCCTGCAAACGCGTCGCCACCGCTTTTAGCAACCGATCGCCGACGTTATGCCCGAGGCTGTCGTTGATCATCTTGAAATGATCCAGATCGAGCATCAGCAGCGCGCAGCCACGCTTGTGCGTCTGCGCGGAAGCCAACGCCTGTTCGGCGCGGTCGCTGAACAGCAGGCGATTGGGCAGATCGGTCAACGGATCGTGATGCGCCAGGTGTTTGAGCTCGGACTCGGAATCCTTGATCGCACTGATGTCGGAGAACACCGCCACGTAATGGCTGAGCCGGCCGGAATCATCGTGAATCACCCGGATGGTTTGCCACTGTGGATAAATCTCGCCAGTCTTGCGCCGGTTCCAGATCTCGCCGCTCCACTCACCTTCAGCCTCGAGGGTAGCGAACATCGCCTGATAGAAGCCCGGCGGATGATGGCCGGACTTGAACAGACTGGGCTGCTGGCCGATGACCTCGTCGCGCCGATAACCGGTGATCTCGATAAAGGCGCGATTGACGTGGACGATCAGGCCCCGGTGGTCGCTAACCAGCACCCCTTCGCGAGTGCAGTCGAACACGGCGGCCGCCTGACGCAGACGCTCACGGTCGGTGTGGCGCTCGCGCAAATGCGCGCCGATGCCGAGAAACCCGCACAGCCGCGCCCGTGCGAGGAAAATCAGCGCGGCGCTGATCGTCGCCAGCAGATAACCGTTGATCAGTTGCCAATGGGTCAGCTCACGGGAGTCATCGAAGAATCTGCTTAATAAATGATCAGAAACTTGCAGCCACAGGGCGGCCAGTACGAGGTAGAGCAGCGCTGCACGCAAGGCATCGCGGTAAGTCGCAGACATTCGGTCGTCCATGTCCCTACAAAAAGGTTGGAATTATAGGTCAAGAAACATTCAGCGACTTCTTATCTGAAAGGGCGACTGGTTTTATCTGTGTGCTTAGTGATAATGCAACGGCTGTTTTTATCTTTATCGAGGGCCCTATAGCCTATGTGGTACGAAGGTTTTCTTGGCTTGTCGGCCTGGTCACTGGTCGCGGTCACCCTGCTGATGACCCATGTGACGATTGTCGCCGTCACGGTCTATCTGCACCGTTACTCGGCCCACCGCTCGCTCGAGCTGAATGCGGGTCTGAAGCACTTTTTCCGTTTCTGGCTGTGGCTGACCACGGCGCAGAACACCCGCGAGTGGACTGCCATCCACCGCAAACACCACGCCAAATGCGAGACCGAGGATGACCCGCACAGCCCGGTCATCAAGGGTCTGTCCACCGTACTGCGCACCGGCGCCGAGCTGTACCGCAGCGAAGCGCAGAACCCGGAAACCCTGCGCATCTACGGCAAGAACTGCCCGGAAGACTGGATCGAACGCAACGTCTACAGTCGCTATCCGCTGCTTGGCGTGGCGATCATGGGCGTGATCGACCTGCTGCTGTTCGGCACCATCGGTATCACCATCTGGGCCATCCAGATGATGTGGATTCCGGTGTGGGCCGCTGGGGTGATCAACGGTCTGGGCCATGCCGTCGGCTATCGCAATTTCGAATGCCGTGACGCAGCGACCAATCTGGTGCCGTGGGGCATCCTGATCGGCGGCGAAGAGCTGCACAACAACCATCACACCTACCCCAACTCGGCCAAGCTGTCGGTGAAGAAGTGGGAATTCGACCTCGGCTGGGCGTGGATCAAGGTCTTCTGCTTCCTGCGTCTGGCCAAAGTGCAGCGGGTCGCACCGATTGCCCACCGCGTCGAAGGCAAGGGCAGCCTGGACATGGACACCGCCATGGCGATCCTCAACAACCGCTTCCAGATCATGGCCCAGTACCGCAAATTGGTGATCGGCCCGCTGGTCAAGCAAGAGCTGGCCAAGGTCGATCATTCGGTGCGCCACCAGTTCCACCGGGCCAAACGCCTGCTGTCGCGGGAAACCAGCCTGCTGGAAGACCGTCATCACCTGCGCATCCAGACCATGCTCGAACACAGCCATGCGTTGAAAGTGATCTACGAGAAGCGCCTGGCTTTGCAGCAGATCTGGGTCAAGACCAGTTCCAATGGCCACGACATGCTGGCCGCCATCAAGGAATGGATTCACGAGGCCGAGGCCAGTGGCATCCAGTCGTTGCGGGATTTTGCTGATCAGCTGAAAACCTACTCGCTGCGTCCTGCGACTGCCTGACCGGCAACGAGGCTGCGATCTCAAAGATCGCAGCCTCGTTGCGCTCTTCGGTTCCTGCACCTCGCCGCCCGGCGGGACTCGGTAATGGCCGGGAACTTCGCCGAAAATCCTCTATCTCAATGACACTTCGCCATCCCGGCGGGCTGTCCTGTGGCCGTTGTCGACATTGCGGCGCGCCCTTTGAGATTTGTGCCGATGGTCAACAACAACCAGAAAGACACGTCCTTCACTCAATGGCCCGAGGCCGCGCAAACGCTGATGGCGCTGATGCACGCGCAGGGCGAAGTCGCGCGCCTGAGCGAGCGCGAACAATTGATCAGTTCGCTGCTGGTCAGCGTCAACGCCGTGCTCTGGGCTTTCAACTGGGAAACCCGACAGGTGTTGTACGTCAGTCCGGCCTATGAACGGATCTTCGGCCGTTCCGCCGCGCTGTTGTTGGCGGATTACAACCAGTGGCGCGACAGCATTTATCCCGATGATCTGGAGTACGCCGAGCAGAGCCTCGCCGAAGTCCTGCACCGAGGTGCGGTGGAAGATCGCGAGTACCGCATCATTGCCGCCGATGGCCAGGTGCGCTGGCTCAGCGACAAATGTTTTATCAATCGCCAGGACGAGCCTGGACAGCCGGTAATCATCGTCGGCATCGCCGAAGACATCACTGACAAGAAAAACATGGAAACCGAGCTGCAGCGCTTGGCCACCACCGATGTGCTGACGCAAAGCAGCAACCGCCGCCACTTCTTCGAATGTGCCCACCGCGAGTTCGCTGAGGCCCGCCGCCAAGGCACACCGCTGGCCTTCCTGTTGCTGGACATCGACGATTTCAAAGTGATCAACGACAGCTACGGCCACCCCGAGGGCGACAACGTGCTGCAACGGATCGCCGAATGCGGGCGCGGCTCATTGCGCCGTGGCGATCTGTTCGGGCGGATTGGTGGTGAGGAGTTCGCTGCGGTGTTTCCCGGCTGTGCGCCGGACATGGCCGTGCAAGTGGCAGAGCGACTGCAGCAGGAGATCCAGCGACTGCGCTTCAACCACGACGGGCAAGCATTCAGCATCACCGTGAGCCAGGGCCTTACCAACCTCACCGACGAAGACAAGAGCCTGGACAGCCTGTTCGCCCGCGCGGATGCGGCGATGTACGAGGCGAAACGGCAGGGCAAGAACCGGATTATTGCGGCCTGATCCGTATTTTGTGGCTGCCGCAATTCCTGTGGGAGCGGGCTTGCCCGCGATGAGGCCCGCACTTTCAACAAAAATGTTGCCTGCGCTGGCGCCTTCGCGAGCAGGCTCGCTCCCACATTGGAATGTGGTGATCTGTCATTTGCGCATCCGCAGCAACTCCGGCAAGCCGATCTTGAGCAACCGCGCCGTCCGGCTCTTCGCCAGTTCCTCAACGCCTTCATGCTCGGTCAGCCGTGCCATCTGCGCCGCCATGTGCATCACCAGCGCCTCGCGACTGTAAACGCCACCACCGAGCTGGTAGGCCGAAGCAATCAACTCGCGCAACTCCAGCGGCAGACGCCAGCGAGTGCGCAATGCCGAGCCGTAAGAAGCGCCAAACTTCGCCAACGCTTCACCGACCTCCTGCAACTCGTCCAGCTCGCCGCCGGCTTGTTGCCACTCCTGCAAGCAGCGCAGCAGCGCCAGATCGCCGAGCCGATGCAGCATGCCCGCGCAATAGCAACGCTCCTGATCCAGATCGAGCAGGCGCGCCAGCGTGCGCGCATATTCCGCCGTGTGCAGGGACAGTCCCCAATAGCGCTCGGCGTAATCCGCCAGGCATGGATCGCTGAGCCGCGCGCTGCGTTTGAGCGCCAGGCCGAGAATCAGGTTCATGCTCTGCCCGGTGCCGAGTCGGTGCAGCGCCTGGGCCAGGGTTTGCACCGGCGCGCCGTAGTGTTGCGCGGCACTGTTGGCGGCTGCGATCAGCACGGCGGTAATCTGCGGATCGGTGCGGACCTCTTCCTCCAGCAACTTGAGGTCCAGCCCTTCGGGATTGAGGCTACGCTTGACCGCCACTTGCACGTCGGTCATCAACGGCGCGCCATCGGCCTGCTCGCGACGCCGCTCAAGGAACACCGACAGGGTCATGCCCGGCGCCAGTGCCGGCACTTCGCAAACCACCGCTTCGCCAGCGTTGAGCAGCAAGCCCTGCAAGCGCTCGGTCAGGCCTTCCATGTTCAACGGTTTGGTCAGGTACGCCGTCGGCGCCAGCGGAATCGCTTCGCGCACGCTGGCGCTGTCGTTGCGGCTGCTCATCAGAATGAACGGCAACGGCGGATTGCGTTTGCGCTGGCGGACGCTGCGCAGCACATGCAATCCGTCGATGCCGGGCAGCTCCCAATCGACGATGGCCAAGTCATAGGGCACCTCGCTGAGCAACGACATTGCCTGCTGGCCATCGGCACACAAATCCAGACGCGCATCGCAGCGCACATTGAGTAGCACTTGTTTGAGCAGGTCACGGGACCAGGGATCGGCCTCGGCAATCAACACCCGAGGTACGGCGGGTAAATCAACGGCAGTCATGCGCGCTCTCCTTGCAATGTCTGAACCTTAGCCAATGCTGGCGATTCGATACAGCGCAAACAGGTCCGATGTGTTTCAAGGGACGAAAAAAACCCGCCGAAGCGGGTTTTTGTCGAGCTAGTCACACCAACGGATCAGAGCTCAGAGAAGCACTCTTCGATAATCGCCAGACCTTTGTCCAGTTGCTCATCGGGCGAAGTCAGCGGAACCAGCACGCGCAGCACGTTACCGTAAGTGCCGCAGGACAGCAGGATCAGGCCCTTGTCACGCGCCTTGGCCACCACAGCGGCCACGGCAGTCGGGTTCGGCTTGTGGCTGTCGCCGTTTTCGAACAGCTCGACCGCGATCATTGCGCCCAGCGCACGCACTTCACCGATCACCGGGTACTTGGCCTGAATCGCCTTCAGGCCAGTGACCAGACGCTCACCGACAGCCTTGCAACGGTCCAGCAGTTGCTCTTCTTCAAACACTTCCATCACGGCCAGTGCAGCGGCGCAAGCGATCGGGCTACCGGCATAGGTGCCGCCCAGGCCGCCCGGCGCAATGGCGTCCATGTACTCGGCCTTGCCGCACACGCCGGCCAGCGGGAAGCCGCCAGCGATGGACTTGGCGAATGTGGTGAGGTCGGCGGCAACGCCCATCTGTTCCATAGCGAAGAAGGTGCCGGTACGGCCAGCGCCGGTCTGCACTTCGTCAGCGATCAGCAGGATACCGTGCTGGTCGCACAAAGCGCGCAGACGCTTCATGAATTCCTTCGGCGCGACGTAGAAACCACCTTCGCCCTGCACTGGCTCGATGATGATCGCAGCGATGTCTTTCGGCTCGGCGTCGTTCTTGAAGATGCGTTCGATGGAAGCGATCGAATCGTCGATGCTCACGCCGTGCAGTTCGTTCGGGTACAGCGCGCGGAAGATGCCGCCTGGCATCAGGCCCATGCCCGCCGAGTACGGCACGACTTTACCGGTCAGGCCCAGGGTCATCATGGTGCGACCGTGGTAAGCGCCGGTGAAAGCGATCACGCCAGCGCGGCCAGTGGCGGCACGGGCGATCTTCACGGCGTTTTCCACCGCTTCGGAACCGGTGGTGACCAGCAGGGTTTTCTTGGCGAAATCACCCGGCACCTTGGCGTTGATTTTTTCGCACAGCTCAACGTACGGTTCGTAGGCCAGCACCTGGAAGCAGGTGTGGGTCAGCTTATTCAGCTGTTCAGTCACGGCGGCGATGATTTTCGGGTGTACGTGGCCGGTGTTCAGTACAGCGATACCGCCAGCGAAGTCGATGAACTCACGACCTTCAACGTCGGTCACTGTGGCGTTCTTTGCCGACTCGGCGAAGATCGGGTGAATCTGGCCAACACCACGTGGAACAGCTGCGGTACGACGGGCCATCAGTTCAGCGTTAGTCTTGCTCATTACAGTCCTCATTCGCCGCTCATCGGGCGGCGTGGTTCAAGGATGAAGCGGGAGGAATCGGCGGTGGCAGCATGCGATGATCGACTGCCACGGCGTTCCTGGCCGCAGAGAAATTTCCTGTTTGAAACCACGCAAAGGGACAGCGCTCTCGTGCCCTTTGCGTTTGCAGCGATCCCTTTCCCGGCTTAGATGCCCAGGCAGAGGTATTTGATTTCCAGGTAGTCTTCGATGCCGTACTTGGAGCCTTCACGGCCCAGGCCCGAAGCCTTGATGCCGCCGAACGGCGCGACTTCGTTGGAGATCAGCCCGGTGTTGACGCCGACCATGCCGTATTCCAGCGCTTCGGCGACACGGAACACACGGCCGAGGTCACGTGCGTAGAAGTACGAGGCCAGACCGAATTCGGTGTCGTTGGACATGGCGATCACTTCGGCTTCGTCTTTGAAGCGGAACAGCGGAGCCAGCGGACCGAAGGTTTCTTCCTTGGCCACGGCCGCGTTTTTCGGCACGTTGGTGAGAATGGTCGGCTCGAAGAAGTTGCCTTCCATCGCCTTGCCGCCCGCCAATACGGTGGCGCCTTTGCTCACGGCGTCAGCGATGTGTTCCTGAACCTTGGCCACGGCTTTTTCGTCGATCAGCGGGCCGGTGGTGGTGCCGTCTTCCAGACCGTTGCCGATCTTCAGTTTGGCCACAGCTACTTTCAGCTTCTCGGCGAACGCATCGTAGACCGCGTCCTGAATGTACAGACGGTTGGCGCAGACGCAGGTCTGACCGTTGTTGCGGTATTTGGAGATGATCGCGCCTTCGACGGCCTTATCCAGATCGGCGTCGTCGAACACGATGAACGGCGCGTTGCCGCCCAGTTCCAGCGAGACTTTCTTGATGTCCTTGGCGCATTCGGCCATCAACTGGCGACCGATTTCGGTCGAGCCGGTGAAGGACAGTTTGCGCACGATCGGGTTGCTGGTCAGCTCGCTGCCGATGTCGCCAGCGCTGCCGGAGACCACGCTGAACACGCCCGCAGGAATGCCCGCGCGCTGAGCCAGTTCGGCCAGGGCGAAAGCGGAAAACGGAGTTTGCGATGCCGGCTTGAGCACCATGGTGCAACCAGCGGCCAGCGCCGGGCCGGCCTTGCGAGTGATCATTGCTGCCGGGAAGTTCCACGGAGTGATCGCAGCGGTGACGCCGATCGGCTGCTTGATCACGATCAGGCGCTTGTCCGGCTGGTGGCCTGGAATCACGTCACCGTAGATGCGTTTGGCTTCCTCGGCGAACCACTCGATGAACGATGCGGCGTAAACGATTTCGCCCTTGGCTTCGGCCAGCGGCTTGCCTTGCTCGAGGGTCATCAGGCGCGCGAGGTCGTCCTGGTTCTCGATCATCAGTTCGAACCAGCGACGCAGCTTGCCGGCACGCTCTTTGGCGGTCAGTGCACGCCAGGCCGGCAGCGCCTTGTCGGCGGCCTCGATGGCACGGCGGGTTTCAGCGGCGCCCATCTTCGGCACGGTGCCGAGGATTTCGCCGGTGGCCGGGTTGTTGACCTTGATCGTCTGACCGTTGTCGGCATCGACCCAAGCGCCATCGATGAAGGCTTGCTGGCGGAACAACTGGGTGTCTTTAAGCTGCATGTCGGCTTTCCTTAACAGCACCGCGGCCTGCGCGGAGCAAATTATGATTGTAGAAAGGCGCCTCGCAAGGCTGCCGTCAGGGAAATCAGTGAGCGGATTGTGGCGCATCAACAGTGCACGACCGGGCGCACCTGCGCTGCAACATCCCGCCAAAGAGCGTTTGAAATCTCAAACGGATCGTAGGTTCAAAGGGGGTAAAGGACAATAGGTCGTTCGAAAAAAAGAACAAAAATGCCGCTTTTCAGATCAACGCACACAATACCCATGCCGCAGGAAAAACCTTAGATCAACCCCGATGAAGCGCCAAGCGAGGGTTTTGCAGGACGTTACCGCTTTAAGGAATGCAGCGATTTTGCGCCGACACGCACACTGACAAAACCCGCCAAACCCGGCATGGACGCCCCGAGCCGACCTAGGTATGATGTCGCCCGCTGCACCAGTAGCTCAGCTGGATAGAGTACTGCCCTCCGAAGGCAGGGGTCGTGGGTTCGAATCCCGCCTGGTGCACCATGAATCAAACGAGAAAGCCCCGGACTGTGATGGTCCGGGGCTTTTTTGTGGGCGATGGCAAGATCGCTGGAACGCCGTCACTCCGTCGTCCAGTCAAACTCGTCATATTCATCGTCGTCATCCCCCTCCTCCTCAGCCTCGTCAAATACCTCGTCTTCTTCAACGAGGTCTTCTTCCGGCTGATTCAGCAGAAACTCCTTACGTGTCTCGGTTACTGCACGCCGCATTTGTTCGCCCTTTTCCGGGCAGTTGAGTAGCTGGGCGATGCGGTCGATTTTTGCTGCCACGGTGTCCTCCAGCGCATTGGCAATGGCTTGATAGTGCGCGTTTTCGCGGGGCAATGCCAAATGGCTGGGGAATCAGGGCAGTCAGCCGCCCGTGAGCGGCCGAACCTCAGCGGTGATAACGCCGCACCGCGCTGCTGTTGCGCAGCACATGGCCTTTGATTTTTTCCATCAGCTCGGCGCGGGTCAGGCCGGCAGGCAGGGCGTCCGGGGCGAGGTCGAGGGCGTAGATCTGGATGATGTAGTGGTGCGCGCTGTCGCCCACTGGCGGGCACGGACCCATGTAGTGGGTGTTGCCTTTGCTGTTGGTGCCGCCGACGCCTTCGAGGGCGGATTTGGCACCGACGCCGGCCGCGATCTGGTGGGTGGTGGGTTTGATGCCGTAGTGAATCCAGTGATCGACGCCCAAGCCTTTCTGGCCGTCCGGGTCGTGCATGACGATGGCGTAGCTCTGGGTACCGGCCGGGCCGGCGTTCCAGCTCAGCGCCGGCGACTGGTTCTTGCCGCCGCAGCCGGGTGCGTCACTTGCCGCTGCCGAGGTGAACAGACGGTTATCCGACACGCCGGGGATGCTCAGGGTGAAGCGCTCCTGGGCCTGTGCCGGGAACTGCACGCAAAGGGTCACGGCGATGGCCGCCAGCCATGGGTTGAGAGAGGTCAATCGGGTCATTCCGGGAGCACCTTGTGCAGTGAGGCCGTCGTCGGCCCGCAAACTATAGCTGTACCGTTCGTGCCTTGGCAGTAGCAAATGGCTGAACCTCGCGCGGCGCCGTCAACTCACAAGAGAAATGCCTGCGAGGAAGCCGAAAATGTCCCTGCACCGTGTCGCCCGTTTCGCCGATGTCCCGCAAGACCGTGGCCTGCAAGTCGAAATCGGCGACTGCAAGATCGTCCTGCTGTGTGCCAACGGCGAGTTGCGAGCGTTTCAGGGCCTGTGTCCACATGCCGGCGCACCGTTGGCCGAGGGGGCGTTGTGTCACGGCAGGTTGATCTGCCCCTGGCACAAAGCCGCCTACCGCGCCGAGGACGGCGGCCTGTGCGAGCCGCCATCGCTGGACAGTCTCAAGCGCTATCCGCTGGAGTTGCGCGGCGATGAAGTGTGGGTCGATGACCAGCCGTTGCCCGATCCGCACACCCCGCCCGCTGACGATTCAAGAACATTCGTGGTGGTCGGCGCCGGGGCGGCGGGCACGGCTTGCGCGGCGGCATTGCGGGAGAAGGGTTTTGGCGGGCGCATCGTGCTGGTCGATGGCGAACCGGGTGCCGGATACGACCGCACGGTGTTGAGCAAATTTGTTCTCGCCGGGGAGATGTCGCCGAAAGAAGTGCCGCCGCTGCGCGATGAGGCGTTCTATCAAGCGCAACGGATTGAGCGCGTGCAAGGCGAAGTGACTTCACTCGACGCCCCAGGCAAAACGCTTCATCTGCACAACGGCGGCATCCTGCGCTACGACGCCGCTGTACTCGCCACCGGTGGCGCGCCCAATCCGTTGAAGCTGCCTGGTGCCGGGCTGGCCAACGTCTTCGTCCTGCGTTCGAAAGCCCAGGCTGAACAAATCATCAACGCCGCTCAACCGGGCCAGCGCGCGGTGATCATCGGCGACAGTTTTATTGCTCTCGAATGCGCATCGGCCCTGCGCGAGTACGGCCTCGACGTTACCGTGCTGGCACGCCACTCAGTCCCGTTTGCCAAACAATTCAGCGAGGCCGTGGGCAAGGCGATTCGCGCCCTGCACGAAGAGCACGGGGTGAAGTTCATCAGCGAACACGAGGCCACGCAGATCCTTGGCGAGGACATGGTCGAGGGCGTGCTGCTCGACAACGGTCTGCGCCTGGCGGCGGATCTGGTTCTCGCCGGCGTCGGCGTTCACCCGGCCACTGAGCCTTTCGACTCATTGCCCAGGGAAGAAGACCAATCATTGCGTGTCGACGGCGGCATGCGCGTGAGCGATGGTTTATGGGCGATCGGCGATATCGCCACGTTTCCGCTGAGCGGCCAGCCAACTCGCATCGAGCATTGGCGCCTGGCCCAGCAACACGCGCGCATCGCTGCGGCCAACATGCTGGGTGGCGAGGAGCATTATCTGGATGTGCCGTTTTTCTGGACGTACCACTTCGGCAAGAACTACGACTATCTCGGTCACGCGCAGGAATGGGACGAGGTCGAGTTCAGCGGTGAGCCGGAACAGCCGCCGTTCATCGGCCTGTTCGCAAAAGACGGCATCGTTGTTGCGGCGGTGGCCTGCGACAAGCAACGCGCGATGGCGCTGCTGGCCGAGCGGATGAAGCAACCTCTGCGGATCAAAGAGGCCTGGACGCTGATCCAGGCCTGACACCGATGCTGTACGAGATCAGGTCAGGCGTTTCACCGGCTCGCGACTGTCGTCTTCTTCGGCATGCAGAAAGATCACCCGTGGATGCTCCAAAGGTGCCAGCGGCGCCGGTAGTGCTTGCTGCTGAAGCGGCCAGAAGTGCGTTTCGACATGGCTGATGTCGCCGTCCTGATCGTTGTGAATGGTCATCACCCCCGGCGTGCGCAGTTTCTGGAAACGTTCGTCGCACAGCTTGAAACTCTTGCTCAGACCTTCATCGCCAATCACCGGTGACGGCAAACGGCGCTGGGCGAAGCTGCGGCTTTTGCGTTGCTGGTAACGCGCCCAACCGATCAGGATCACCGCGTTGACCAGCGCCACCCACATATAGACCTGCAAAGTGCCCAGGGCATCGAATGCCGAATGATCGATGCGCGGGCCGCCGGTGGTTTCGATCAATGGCCATAACCCGCGTACCAGCAGGAACAGCAGGCCGACCCAGGCCAGGACGGTGAGGATCACGTCGATCACCACCAGAAAGGGCCGTTGGCGAGTCCGGATAATTTTCATTTGATGACTTCCTCCTGGTCGTCGCCCAGCGGGCGAATGCCCCGATCAGGACTGACCCAGCGCGCGCGTTTTTTGTGTTGGCTGAACAACACCTTGGGGAAACTGACCAGGGTGGTCAGCAGACTGACGAGCCAGAACACCAACGGATACCAGACCACCCAGAACATGGTCTTGCCCAGACCGGGTTCATAGCGGCGGTCAATGACGATGCTGACGGCGAACTGCACCAGGCAGACGAACGCCAGCAACAGACCGGTGAAGGCCGGCGGCATCAGGTGATCGACAGCGATCGCGTCGGGCATGACCATGAACTTGCCCATGCCCCAGAAAATCACCGACAGCAGGAAAGTGAAGGCCCAACCGGTGGACAGGCAGTATTCGAACAGCAGCGGCCACAGGTAGCGATGGCGGTACTGCCAGATGCCGCGAATGTTCTTGAACAGCACTTCGGCGCCGCCCTGAGCCCAGCGCAGACGCTGCTTCCACAGGCCGCCGAGGGTTTCCGGCATGAGAATCCAGCACAGCGCACGCGGTTCGTAGAAGATGCTCCAGTGATCCAGTTGCAGCTTCCAGCTGATGTCGATGTCTTCGGTGATCATGTCCGGGCTCCAGTAGCCGACCCGGTTCAGCGCGGTGCGGCGGAACGCGACGATCACGCCGGAGACGGTAAAGATGCGCCCGAACACCCGTTGCGTACGTTTGATCAGCCCGATGATCGAGGAGAACTCGCCGACCTGCACCCGCCCGATCAAGGTCGAACGCGTGCGGATGCGCGGGTTGCCGGTCACTGCGCCAAGACGTGCGTTATCCAGCATCGGCGCGACCAGATAAGCCGCAGTGTTCGGGGCCAGCAAGGCGTCGCCATCGATGCACACCAGATACTCGCTGCGCGCAGCGATCGCGCCCATGCGCAGAGCCACAGCCTTGCCCTGGTTTTCCGCCAGATGCAGCACCCGCAGTCGCGGATCTTCCTTGGCCAGCGCATCGAGCACTTCGGCGGTGTTGTCCTTGGAGCCGTCGTTGATCGCGATCACTTCGATGTTCGGGTAGTGCTGGGCCAGCGCCGCGTAAATGGTATCGGCAGCGTTATCGCCTTCGTTGTAGCAAGGAATCAGGATCGAAATCAGCGGCTCGCCTTCCAGCGGCGGCGGCAGCGTGTCGTCCTGCCATGGCCAGTGGCGCTCCCAGTGCAGCCAGAAATACAGGCCGCCGGCGATCCACAACCCGGACATGAACAGTGGGTAGAAGAACACGAACGACATCAGGAACTGGCCGGTCACCAGGAAGATCAGCCCCAGCGGAACGCCAAGGACAATCGCCAGAACAAGCAGGGCTAACAGTCTATCCAGCATGTTATGGATTCCATTTGTTGGAGAGTGCAGGCCTTACGGTTTTCAGGTCTGGCAGGTTGTCGAGGAAGTTGTCCGGGTAGTAACCGAAACTGGTCGCGCCCTGGCGCTTGAGTCGGCCCATCCAGTCCGCCAGATGCACGGCATCGATATCGGCCTGATCCTTCTGGTTCCAGTCGCGCGCCTGCAATTCGAACACGGTGCGGTTGAGTGCGCCGGGGCGTTTCTTCACCGTGGCAACCAGTTCTTCCAGCCACGGGCCGGACTCGGCCAGTGTCTGTTTTTCCATCAATGGCATGGCCATCGGCGCCGTCCAGTCGTAGGTGGCGAGGAAGTCATCGAGGTTCTGCGCGAACCACGCTTCGCTTTCAGGATTGAGCATCGGCTCGGCGAAGATGTTGCGTGCGGTCAGCACTTGCGGGCCGCGAATCGCACGGACCTTCGCGGTCAGTTTGTTGGTGAAGTCGATCAGGTAGCGGCTCTTGAACCGCGTCCAGCGTTGCATCGCCGCTGGATCGTCGCGGAGCGCGGCAATCGAACCCGGCAGACCTTGAGCGGCATAGGCCTTCAAGGCATCCGGGCTGGCGTCTTCGAAATCCGAGAGCACCGCATCGTCGTGGTAGAGAATGCCGTCGACCGAGGTCAGCCGCGCCACGTCTTCATAGATTTCACCGATGATCTTGCGCACTTCGGGATTGAACGGTGACAGGCGTTTGTACTGCTTCGGATCGACCGAGGTGATGGCGGTTTCCGGGTCCCAGCGGGTTACACGCGGCAGCTTCGAATCCAGTTCGAAACTCAGCACCGGCATCCACGCAAAGACCTTCACGTGGGCACGGGTGCGCAGTTGCCAGGCGACGCGGTCGAACAGGTCCGCGCGCATCGGCAAGTGACGGTTGGGGAAGTACAGCGAATGCACCAGACCATCGCCCTTGGGGTCGGCGAAGGCTTGCAGAAACACCGTGCTGGCGCCCAGGTCAGCCATGCGCTGCACCAGTTTGCCAAGGTTGATGTCCTGCTGGGCCGGGTCCGGGTCGTAGACGTTGTCGAGATCGACATGCACCACGCGCATCGGCGCTTCGGCCTGCACCGAGACGATGCTGTTGGCGAAATGCTCGCCATCAGGATCGGAGGCGACCAGAAAGCGCGGCCCGCTCATCAGGTTATCGAGGGTGTCGAGGCCGTCGTCCAGGGTCAGGGCCATTTCATAGCCCTCCTCACCGACCACGGTCAGCGAGGTACCGTCGGCGGTGCCGTACGGCCAGACCCAGACGCGTGGTTTGTAACCGGTGGCCTTGCGGATCTTCTCGGAAATGTTTTTCACGTCGGTGCGAATGCGCGCCTGGAAATCGGCTTCGGATTCGTAGCGTTTGGTCACCGGGTCATAACGCCGGGTCGCGGCGGCCGGCTGCAGGTTGCCCTGCGGGTTGCCAAGGATGCCTTTGTGGTTGGCATCGGTGTGAGCGGCGATCTCTACCAACCCGGACCTGGAAATTTCGCGGATCTGCTGCCAGGTCAGGAAGTTCTCACGGTTACGCGGCGTGCCGGCGAAATCCACCGGCTGATTGAGCGGCGTGTCGATCCAGGTGCCGACCGGCGCCAGCAAGGCGTGCCAATTGTAGGCGCGCAACACTGGCAACACGCGGGTATAGAAGCTGGCGTAACCGTCGTCGAAACTGAGCAACACCGCTCTCGCCGGCAGCTCCGGGCCGCCCTTGCGTGCCGCCATGATCTGGTCGACGGTCACTGGTTTGTAGCCGTTCTCGCGCAGCCAGGCGAGCTGCTCGATCATGCGCTCGGTGCGCACCGCCACCACGGCCTGATCGGGATCACGGTCTTCGACATCGTGGTAGGCGATGCCGAGCACGTGGTTTTTTGGCCACGGTTGTTCACTGGCCGCGACCGGCCGCTCGGAGGGCGGCGCGAAGCCCGGGGCTTGCTGGGCGCAGGCGCTGACCAGCAGCGCTCCCAGCAGAAGGATGAAACGCGAGATAAAAGGCATCTTCAAACTCTTCTAGAAGCGGAAAGTGAGGTCGACAAGCAGACGCAGATCAGTTTCCCGATCACCGTCATAAGGCCGGTTGATCACACTGAACATGCCGCCCACATCGAACACGTCGTTCCAGGCGTACCGTTGGCCGTAACCGAGCAATGCCATGCCGCCGGTGCCGTGGTCGCGCTGACTGTAAGTGCCCGCGCCGGCCTGGAATTGCTGGCTCCAGGAAGTCTCGTAGCGGTGGTAGAGCACGTGATTGACGTTGACCAGCGGCATCACGCTGAAGTCCGACTTCGGGTTGAAGTACGGCACATCGTCGGATTTCGAGTTGTGGCTGGTGCCGACTTCCAGGCCAGCGTCGACCTGGATGTTCGGCGCGGTGTAGATACCCTCGCGCCCGGTCACCAAGGCTTCGACGCGGTTGTTGCCATCGCTGAAGTGCGACGGGCTGACCGACACGCGCCACTCGCGGCTTTCGTTGGCGCGCCAGCGCAGGAACGCACTGCCGCCATTGGCCTTGATGTCGCTGTTGAGCGCGCGCAGCGGCGTTTCCGCCGAGAGGTATTCGAGGCTGCCGCCGTACTGCCAGTGATCGTTGATGTCGCGGGCTATCGCCAGGCGTGCGCCTTGTTTGTCACCGAAGCCGTAATCGTGATTCGACACCTCGGCTTCGAGGGTCATGTCACGGGTGCGCCGTTCCAGGCCGACACGCTGGAAGCGATGGTGGCCGGTGCCTTCGGCGAAATCACCGGTGGCATAACCGGCCCCGGCGAAGACACGCCAGTCTTCGTTGATCGGCGGACTGTACAGCGTGCTCTGGATACCGAAATCACGGCTGCCGCTGACCGCACCGGCATCGCCGCTGCCGCCACCGTTGGCCTTGCCGCCGTAGGCTTCGACGCGCAGTTCGGCCATGTCATGGACTTCCCGTTCGCGAGCCAGACGCTGCACCTGGCGGTTGTCCGGATAGCGCGCGACCACGTCGTCGACCAGCGCATCGTTCTGCCGCCACTCCTGCAACTCCATCGCGGTGCGCGCCTGAGCGACTTCCAGGCCGGCATCGCGGGGCGCCATGCTCTCGGTTTCCTTGAGCTGGCTTTCCGCGCGGCGCGGCCACTGGCGGGCGAGGTAGAGATCGGCCTGGGCCAGACGCAAGCCAAGGTTGCCCGGCGCCTGATCGACCAGCGTCTGCAAACGCTCTTCGCCGTGCGGAAGATCGGAACCGTAGGTGCCGGCCTGGGCGGCGAGTTGCTGGGCGTCCATCCATTCGTCGTTGGGATTGCCGATGGGCAGACCTTTGAGCTCGACGCGCGGACGCTGGGCTTTCGCTGCGTCTTCGGCGACCTTGCGTGCTTCGTCGGCGCGGTCGCTTTCCAGCAGCGAGTAGTACAGCGCAGTGCTGTCCTCAAGACGATCACCGACATCGGCGTCCGGCGCCGAAAGCACCTGGCGATACAGATCGGTGGCAGTCTCGGGCTCACGCTGATCCAGATAAGACGCTGCCACCCAGCGCAGGGCATAGGTCGGAATCTCCACGCCCTCGGCTTGCAGCTTTTGATATTCGCTGATGACGTCGGCGGTGCGCGCCCGCGCCTTGAGCGCGCCCATGCGGTCGATGCGCCAGCGCGTCACGTCGTCGTGAGCAGTGGCGTCAGGGGTCCAGGTCGCGAGCAATTTGTCGTAATCGGCCAGCGCGCGGTCGGCGATGACGTAGCGTTCCTTTTCGCTGCGGGTGGCCAGTTCGGCGAGGCGCACGCGTTCGGCGGCGAGATCGCCTTCCAGGCGGCGCAAGGTCACCGGATCAATCAGGCCGGGACGTTGACTGGCCAGCCGCAGCGCCGGTTCTGGCAGGCGGGCCTTTTGCAGGGCGACCACGTACTCGCGGGCAACTTCCGGCTTGTTGCCGGCGCGGATGAAGGCCTGATCGTATTCGAAGAGTGCGTCGTACTGTTTGCCGGCGCGACCGAGTGCGTAGCCCAAGGCGAGACGGCGTGACGGATCGTCGGGTTTGGCGGCGACCAGCGCCTGGGCGCGGGTGACGGCCTGATCGGGTTTGCCGGAATCGGCCTGGGTCAGCGCGAGACCCAGTTGCAGGTCGGCGTTGTCCGGCTCCAGCGCCAGCGCCTTGTTGTACACCTGGATGGCCTGATCCCAGCGCTTGAGGTTGCGATAGGCACGCGCAACGGCAGTCAGCGCCTGCACCGGCAGAACGCGGTCACGGCCTTGGGTTTCATAGACCTTGACCACTTCGGCATCGAGCCCGGCCCAACTGGCGATTTGCAGATGATCGCTGACCTGGCCTTCGCTGGCCTGGCCAGGCGGCACCTGACGCAGCACGGTCAACGCAGGCGTGTAATGCCCGGCCCGGGCATCGCGCACCATCTCGTCGTAGGGTGTGTCGGCCAACGCCAGCAGCGGCCAGAGCAACTGGCTGCACAGGGCGAATCGGAACAAAGGGCGTAAACCACGATGTAATACAGGGCCATCAATACGCGGCATTTGTCAGCATCCTTACATGGCCAGCCGGGTCGCAATGCCCTCCTTGCCCATTCGTAACGGTGGCCGACAAAAACAGCCTTCGGCCAAGCTTGGTGAGGCAGTCTGCACGCAAGCGAGAGCGAATTTTCACAACGCAATATTTGTTCAGAATCGGTCCATCTGTACAAAATCCGTACAGCAAAACGCCCGGCGCCTGTTCACACAGGGGCCGGGCGTCTGGGGGGTGCGCGGTTGGGTTTATTGCTCTTGGGTGACGCCGGCAAACTTGCTCATGAGGAAACCGATGAACTGCTCGACGGTCATCTTCTGGCCGTTGAATTCGACCTGATTGGCCGCGTAATGCAGTTTTGTCACCACGTTGGTGCCGTCGGCGACAGCCAGTTGCGAGCCGACCGCCATGCCGGCGAACATGTCCGCCGCTTCCTTGGACTGATCGACGATGGCTTTGGCGTCAGTCTGGCCATCGAGTTGCGCCTGCACGCTGAGCAGATCGACCAGCATCGGCTTGGATACCTGAATGTTCAGGTCGAGCAGCGCGATCAGTTGCTTGCCGAGTTGATCCGGCGGCAGATCCATCGATTGCGGCTTGGTCAGGTCGATCACCAGATTGGCGCGGCTTTCACCGTTGGCGGTGTTGAACGACAGGTTCTCCAGCGCCAGTTGCGGGCCGGCCGCCAGCAACTTCTGCAGATCGGCTTTGACCTGGGCGTTTTCCGCTTCGGTCAGATTCAGCTCCGGTGCCGGCAAACCCTGCGCGGCGGCCTCGGCGGCAGCTTTTTCGTATGGCTGCAATTTGGTCTGGTAGATCTGCATCAGCGACATGGTCGACGGAATGTCGAGGTTCTTCATGCTCATGGCCATGGCCGCCGAACCGACTTTCTTGTCGTTGAGCGTCACTTCGCCGATTTTGTAGTCGGCACGCCCCGAGGCGTTGCTGCCGCTTTCTTCGGTGCGGTTCTTCATTTCGAAGTTCTTCACGCCCAGCACCATCGGCTTGGCGCCGAAGGTGGTTTTGCTGCTGGTCACTTCCAGGGTGTTTTCCCCGGTGTAGTAGCCGTAGCTGCTCTTGGCGAGGTTGCTGGCCAGGGTCAGACCGTTGAGCTCGACCTGCACCGGCGCCTGGTCTTCCGACACGGTGACCAGTTTCAGATTGTCCATGTAGCCGTCGGCCTTGACCTTCTGCGCCTGGGCGCTGGCGGCGATGTCCATGCTCAGACCGGAAAACTTCAGGCTCGACTGCTCATCCAGCGCGGTTTCGAACGGCACCAGGTTGAGGGTGCTGGTGGTCGATTCGTCGTAGCCGATGTTGGTCACGCCCTTGAGCGGCGCGGCGCCGTTGGTAGCGGCGAACCATTTTTCCGTGGACGGGCTCTTTTCCAGCTCGTAGTTGCTGGTGGCCATGACCGGCAGCCACTTCAGCGAAACCAGACGCGAGAACGGCAGCGGGCCGTGCTCGATGTGGTCGACGAATAGTAGCTCGACCGGGGCATCGCCGAACATTTCGCCTTCGCCCTTGAGGCGATAGTGCGCGGTGCTGGTGAAGGTGTGGCGCTCAAGCGATACCAGTTCCAGCGACGCGGTGCCGTTGGAGCCGGCCATGGCGGTCTGCAGCTCTTTGTTGGCGTTGCTGACGGCGTTGTTCAGTACGCCTTCGATCTTGGTCCCGGTGTACCAGGCCCCGCCTGCGCTGATCGCGCCGATGGCAACAACAATTCCGAGAAGCACGCCTGCTGATTTATTCATGAATGACCTGATCGGTTTCCGTGGCTGTGGATGAAGTCGTCTTCCTTGAACCCGGGATCGGGTCGCGGCTCGACTGTGCGCAATTAAGCGGTGGAGATTAGCACCGGGCGCGGGCGACGGCCCAATGTTTAAAGGTTAAAGAGTGTCTATGGACACTTGGGAGAGCAAAAAGATCGCAGCCTTCGGCAGCTCCTACATTTGCAATCCGATTGTCCTGTAGGAGCTGCCGAAGGCTGCGATCTTTTGATTTCAGGAATACTGAACCTCGATTTCATCCAGCTGATGATCAAAGCTCTTCAGCCGCGCGGTCCAGGTATACACCAGCACTTCGAAGTCACGATCGATCACCGCTCCGCCGGTGGTATCCGCCCGCACATCGCAGAAATCCAGCTGATAGCGTTCACGAGCCATGGCCGTGGCGACGTCGGACAGCTCGCGGGCGTTGCTCAGCCAGTGCCAGCCGTCATCGGCGATCTGCTTGTCGAGTTCCAGGCATTGCTTCTTCAGCCCTTCGAGGCTTTTTTCCAGCGGCGTGCCGGTGAGCTCGCCCATGACTTCGGCGAAGGTTCGCCCGGGCTGCCAGTAACTGCCCCAGAAGTAGCGATCAAACACGGTTTCAACCCGGCGCAGGGCGACTTTGGTGTCCCAGATCAGCACCAGCATCTTGCCGCGCTCGAGCTGGCGCTTCTTGACCCGTTGCAGCTGAATCGAGGTCCACGCGACGACGACGATCGCCATCACCGCGATCAACGCAACGGCGCTGTCGAGGAAAACCATTGCCGTGTCGATCTGGTGGGCCAGCATGATCCCGTAGAAATACGTGGCCGAGAGCAGCACCAGTGCGACCAGAGCGCACCAGAAGCCGAGAGCGTAAGGGTTTTTCATTATTGGTTTCCCCTGGGCCAGCACGAGCAATGTGCATTGCAGGAGCGCTTGGCATGGGGCGCCCCTCCAACACTTCAAAGCATAGCAACGGCCTCAGGGTTTGCTGGCGCTCGAGGTGTTCGTTCGTCCGCTTTCCCAGCCACCGCCCAGGGCGAGGAACAAATCGATCTGGCTCATTGCGACCTGGGTGTTGGCGGCGGCCAGTTGCGCGGTGACATCGGTGTAGGTGCGGGTTGCTTGCAGGTCGGCGAGGAACGACTCGCGGCCGGCCTGGAAGAAGCGGTGCGTCTGCTCGGCGGCGAGCTTGGCCGACTGTTCGGCTTCGGCCAGCGCATCGCGGCGTTGCAGCAGCGCGCTGTACTGGGCCAGACCGGTCTGGGTCTCGCGGATGGCGTTGAGCACCACGCCGTCGAAATGCGCTAGCGCGCCTTGAGTGTTGGCCTCGGCTTCACGGATGCGCGCGCGGGCGCCGTTGGTTGGTACTTTCCAGCTCAACGACGGGCCGAAGCCCCAGCGGTTGGTCGACGGGTCGCCGAGGTCATCAATAATGCCGACGGTGCCGATGGTCGCGCCGATGCTGATGTCCGGGTACAGCTCGCCGGTGGCAATGCCGATGCCGGCGGTTGCCGCCGCGAGGCGCCGCTCGGCCTGACGAATATCCGGGCGGCGCTTGAGCAGCGCAGCGCCGTCACCGACCGGCACCAGTTGCGCGATCTTCGGCAACTCGGCGCAACTGGCTGTACCTGCCGGCAACTGCTCGACCGGTTTGGCCAGCAGCATCGACAGACGGAACAGCCCGGCCTGACGCGCCGCTTCATAACGCGGCAAGTCGGCGCGCAAGGATTTGAATTGGGTCTGCGAACGGGTGACCTGGGTCTCGTCACCACGCCCGGCGTCACGCAGACGCTGGATCAGCGTGGTGCTCTGCGATTGCAGATCGAGAGAGTGCTCGGCGATTTCCCGCTCTTCGTTGGCTGCGCAGACCTGGGTGTAAGCACGAACCACGTCCGCCACCAAGGTAATACGCGCAGTGTCGGCTGCGGCCTGAGTAGCATCGGCATTGGCTTTGGCCGCTTCGATACCGCGCTGCAAGGTGCCCCACAGGTCGAACTGATACGAAGCGCTGATGCCGATATCGGCGATGTTGGCCACCGGGACTTTTTCCGGCAGCAGGAACGCCTGACCGGATTCCTGCAGACGTTGGGCACCCATTTTCACCCCGCCGCTCCAGCCGCCAGCGGCCTCGGCTTCATCCACCTGAGCGCGCGCCCGCGACAGGTTCGCCGCCGCTACACGCAAATCGGTGTTGGAAGCCATGGCCTGCTGTACCAGTTGATCGAGGCGCGGGTCTTTATACAGCCGCCACCAGTCCGCCGGCACCGGCGCCGAGACCACCGGTTTGCCGGCGACTGCCAGCTCACCCTGAATATCCTTGCGCTGCACCGCCGCGTCGGCGGGCACCTGATAATCCGGGCCGACCATCTGACAGGCCGAGAGCATCACGCCCATCCCGGCGATCAACCAGGCCCTGCTCATGGCTGCGGCTCCTCATGCTGGTCGTCGATGATCGACACGGTGGCGGTACGCCCGGCAATCATGCGGAAGTCGGCCGGTACATCATCGAATGCGATGCGCACCGGAATCCGCTGCGCCAGGCGCACCCAACTGAACGCCGGGTTGACGTTGGGCAGCAGGTTGCTGCCGCTGGTGCGGTCGCGGTCTTCGATGCCGGCGACGATGCTTTCGACATGCCCGCGCAACCGCGCGCGGTCGCCGATCACGCGAATATCCACCGATTGCCCGACGTGAATGCCGTCGAGTTTGGTTTCTTCAAAATAGCCGTCGATGTGGAATGAATTGCTGTCGACCACCGATAACACCGGGCGCCCGGCGGTGACGAACTCCTGCGGACGCGGCGCGCGGTCGTTGACGTAACCGTCGACCGGGCTGCGGATCACCGAGCGATCGAGGTTGAGCTGTGCACTGTCGACCGCCACCAAGGCTTCGGCCAATGCCGACTGCGCACGGGCGACGCGCGACTGGCTTTCTTCCAGTTGTTCGGCCGGCACCAGGTTACCGAGGCCACGGTTACGCTTGGCTTCACGCTGCGCCTGGGCGAGGGTTTCTTCGCGATCGGCAACGGCGGCCTTGGCCTGGCGCAGAGCCAGTTTGAAGCGATCCTGGTCGATGCTGAACAGCACCTGACCGCGCTTGATCAACTGGTTGTCCTTTACCTCGACCTGCTGGATCAGCCCGGACACGTCCGGAGCGATCTGGATGATGTCGGCACGAATGTGGCCGTCGCGGGTCCACGGCGCGAACATGTAATACATCACCATGCGCCAGACGAGGACAACGGCAAAAGTCACGATCAGCAGGGTCAGAACCACGCGACCGATGGTCAGAAACGGTTTTTTCATGTCATCAGGTATCGACTGAGTGAGTCCACGCCGTACAGCAGCACGGCATAGAGCGCCACGTTGAACAATGCCCGGTGCCAGACCAGACGGTAAAAGTGCAGGCGTTGCAGCACGCCATGCACCAACAAAAACAGCACGTAAGTGATGCCCATCAGCACCAGCAGGGTCGGCAGGAAGATGCCGCTGATATCCAGATCACCGATCATAGGGGCGCTCCATCGGGCAGCGGTTCTTCGGGCTCGGCGCTGGAGACGAACTCGACGCCGGGCAGCAAGGTCAGACGCAGACCGCTCAAGGCGTGCAACAGGTGCAGACGGGTTTCATCGTCACCCTGGCCGTTGAGCGCACGGCGCGTGCGATCGAGGGTCATCAGCAGACCGCTCGGTGCCGGCAGGCGTTCGTCGGCTTTGAGGCAGGCGCGAAAATACTCGCCGACCTCGCCCACCACTTGTCGCAGCAGGGCGTTTGGCGCGCCGGTGACGCGCGGGGTGTAGGCAAGCAGATCGAGCATGTTCAGACCGACACGCACTTCACGCATGGCGATGCCGGTGTCCTGACCGGTCAGGGCCAGACGCGGCAGGTGCTGCATCAGCCGATCGAGCAACTGCACGCCCAACTGCCGATGCTCGACGAGGCTGGCCGGTTCGGTCATGCTGACGATGTCTTTCCAGCTGAATCGGGTCAGACGCTTGGCCGCCAGTTCGGCACCGAATGGCCGCGCTACCAGCGTCCAGATGAAGGCGAACAACAGCCCCAGCGGTCCAGCCAGATTGGAGTTGGCGAAGGCGAAAAAGTCCGCGTCGTAGGCACCCTGAATACTGATGAACGACGAGGTATTGACCAGCGTCAGCAGCATGCCGAGGTAGAAACGCGGCTGCACGGTCAGCGTACCGATGCAAATGAACGGCACGGCAAACGCCAGCACCAGCATCGGGAAATCGTGCAGGTTGGGTAGAATCAGAAACAGGTAAAGACTGGCGAACAGCACCGACATCCCGGTCCAGAAAAAGAACCGGTAAATCTGCGGCGCCGGGTCGTCCATCGAGGCAAAGAAGCTGCACGCCACCGCCGCCAGAATCACCGCGCTGCCACCGTCCGGCCAGCCGAGCAGGATCCACAGCACCGAAGCAACGATGATCGCCAGAATGGTCGAGGTCACCGAGTAGAGCATCAGCCCGCGATCGATGAACGGCGTCAACCGGCCCAGGCGCCAGTGCCGGTACACCGCGCGCCAGCTGTCCTGGCGCTCGCAAAGAATCGCATCCTGCAGGCTGCGGCAGTCCTGCCACAGATCGATGAATTCACCGAGGCGGTAAATCGCATTGGAGAACAGCAACTGTTTGCGCTCCTCCAGCGCTTCGGCGCTCGGTTGCAACGCGTCGAGTTGATCTCTCAGTGCTTGCCAGCGCTCGAGATTGGCGTCCGCGTGGTCCAGCCATTCCCGGGTCGCGGTCAGCAATGGCTGGAATTTTTCCACCAGTTCCGGGGTGCGGCGTTCGAGGGCGTACAGCGAATCCTCTAGGGCATCGATCACTGGCAACAGGTGAATCATCCGGCCGCGCAGTTCCTTGGTGTTACGCACGGTTTGTGGCCGCGCGCCTTCGTGGGGCAACTGGCCGATCATCAACTCGAGGCTGTTGAAATTGGCGACCATGGCCATGCGCAGCGCGGTGACCTCTTCCGGCTGCACATCGCGGCTGAGAAACTTCAGGCTGTAGCTCGTCGCATCGGCGAACCATTTGCTCACGGCATCATTGAACACCGGCGCCAGGCGTCGCGGCCAGAACATCGCACCGACCACCGCAGCGACGGCGATGCCAAGGAAAATCTCTTCGGTACGCGCCTCGGCCACGTCCCACACCGCCAGCGGATTATCGACCACCGGCAGGGCAATCAGCGGCAAGGTGTAACCGGCCAGCATCAGCGCATAGCTGTTGGCGGTGCGCAGATGCAGGGACATGAACAGCAGAATGCCGGTCCACAAAGCGATCACCACCACCAGCACGTACGGGCTCTGCACGAACATCGGCACGAACAGCACCGCCGCCGCTGCGCCGAGAAATGTACCGGCCGCGCGGTACAGCGCTTTGGAGCTGGTCGGGCCGAGAAACGGGCTGGAGACGATATACACCGTGGCCATCGCCCAATACGGACGCGGCATTTGCATGAGCAACGCGATGTACAGCGCAATCATCGACGCTGCAAAGGTACGAACCCCGTAAAACCAGTCACGGGCCGGCGGCATGCCAGTGAAAAAACCGTTCAAGAATTGACCACCACAGGCGAACTCGCCGCCTCAAAAGCCCTCAGTACCCGAAGCGTAGCTTCCAGATCACTGCGCTCGATGCCTTCCAGCACCTCATGACGCAAGCGCACCAGCTCAGCCTCCACCGCCTGCACCAGCTCGCGACCGGTATCGGTCAGGCTCAGGCACTTGGCCCGGCGATCCTGGGCATCTTCGGTGCGACAGACGTAACCGGCGTGGCACAGCTGATCGAGCAAACGCACCAGCGAAGGACTCTCCATCCCCGCAGCCTGGGCGACTTGCACCTGACGCACGCCCTCGCCCAAACGCCCGATCATCAACAAGGGCACGGCGCAGGCTTCGGAAATTCCATAGTTGACCAGCGTGGTCTGGCAGATCTTCCGCCAATGCCGGGCGGCCACCACCATGGCGCTGCTGATGTTCATCTGGAGACTGTCGAGGGAATCGGACACGGGATAACGGACACTGTTAGTTTGCTAACTATCAATATCGCATTGGAGGGGAATTTCAGTCAAGTTTTGAAACAAATCTCTCCGTTAGTCGCCCTATCTGACTCAAAGCTATCTCCTTCGATACTGACAAGGTATATATGTTGTCATCACCAAATTCAGGAGCCCAACATGTCAAAACAAGCCGTTTTCACAATGAAACTGGAGCCGGAACTGCGGGAGGAGTTCATGGCGGAAGCCGAAGCGGCACACCGGCCGGCGTCGCAAATCATGCGAGACATGATGCGTCAGTATGTTCAAACCCAGCGAGAGGCCCGCGAATATGAAGCGTTCCTGCAACGCAAGGTTGAAATCGCTCGGGAATCCGTACGTGCCGGAGACGGATTGAACAACGAAGACGTAGAAGCAGCGTTCGCGGCAAAGCGCAGGCAGGCAGAAGATCACCTATGAAAATCATATGGACGCCAGCCGCCGCACAGGATCGTGCAGACATTTGGGACTACTTGCAGGCCGCCAACCCAAGAGCGGCCATCGAAATGGATCTGCGCTTCAGCGAAGCGGTTCATCGCCTTTCCGACAATCCGTTGATTGGCCGTGCCGGCATCATTGCCGGTACGCGTGAGCTGATTCCGCATCCCAGTTACCGTCTTGTCTATCAAACGGAGAGAGATGCCGTCTGGATCATGGCGCTGGTGCATACGGCACGGACTTGGCCTCAGCCGAAGTAATCAGCCCGCCCCTTGCGCAACATCACATTCAACTGATCCACCACCTCCGCCCAATCCGCATCGTCGAGAATCTCCTCGCGCAGAAACTGCGCCTGACTTTCCGTCCAGAAAAACGCGTCAGCCAGATGCAATTCCGGTTTGAGCGGTGAATGGCTGGCGATGAATTGTTCGATGCCGGTCGGATCGTCATCGAGGCCGAGTTGTTTGAACAGGGCCGGCAGGCTGTGCTGCGGATTTTCCATGATGCAACTCCTCTGCAATTCAGGTCCGGCGTTGCGCCGTTTGCTGCAAGGGAGTTGATCATAGCTGGCGCTGCGGGTTCAGGGTCTGGCGACGTCAGGTGAGCCTGCGGCCAGTTGCGCTGCCGGATAGACCGATTGCCATCCGCCGCCCAACGCCTTGTACAAACCGACCATCGCCAGGGAAACGCCGGTCGAGCTTTCCACCCATTGCTCCTGCGTGGCGAGCAACGCGCTCTGCACGGTAAGGACGTTGACGAAATCGACCACGCCTTCGACGTATTGCTGTTGCGCGGTGCGCAGGGCGATCTGGTTCTGGCGCACGGCTTCGGCGAGGCTGTCGCGCCGGCGCTGGCTGGCGTTGTAGGCGGTCAGCTGGTCGTCGATTTCATGCCAGGCACGCAGCACAGTCTGCTGGTAGGCGATGGCCGCTTCTTGTTGCTGGGCTTCGCGCAGTTGCAGCATGCCGCGAAGGCGACCGCCGTCGAACAACGGCAAGCTGAATTGCGGGCCGATGGCAAAGGCACGCGAGCCCCATGAACCGAAATCGCTCAGCTGCATGGCCTGGGAACCGAGGTTGCCGGACAGGGTGATGCGCGGATAGAAATCGCCCTTGGCTACGCCGATGTTGGCGGTGGCGGCGTGCAGACGCGCTTCGGCCTGGCGGATATCGGGGCGGCGTTCGGCCAATTGCGACGGCAGGCCGATGGCGACTTGCAGTGGTGACTGCGGTACTGCCGCGTCTGTGGATAACGTTTGAGCGAGAGCTTGCGGTGGCTCGCCCATCAACAGACTGATCGCGTTGATCAGTTGCGCCTGACGCTGCTCGAGCGCCGGCAGCCGTGCCTCGATGGCGGCGACTTGCGCGGCGGCTT
The DNA here is from genome assembly GCF_030687105.1 of Pseudomonas sp. FP1762. Taxonomy (NCBI): domain Bacteria; kingdom Pseudomonadati; phylum Pseudomonadota; class Gammaproteobacteria; order Pseudomonadales; family Pseudomonadaceae; genus Pseudomonas; species Pseudomonas sp. FP1762. The sequence continues at coordinate 174,182 of NZ_CP117458.1, read as the reverse complement.
CGGCGACGTCCAGGTCGGTCGCCACGCCATCGGCCAGCCGCAGCTGCGAGAGTTTCAGGCTGTGGCGAGCGACGTCGAGGTTCTGCTCGGTGACGGCGCGGGTGTTCTGCACGCCGCGCAGCTGAATGTAGTTTTGCGCGGTGTCGGCGAGCACGGTCAGCAGTACGTCACGACGGTCGTTTTCTGCCACTTCGAGATTGGCATCAGCGGCTTCGGTTTCACGGCGCACGCGGCCCCAGAAGTCCAGTTCCCATGACGCCGAGAAGCCGGCATCCCACAGGTTGAAAGCCTCATCGCCGTTATTTCCCGATGGATCGTTCAAGCCTTTGCCACTGTTGCGTTTACGTGCGTAGCTGCCGGTGGCGGCGCTGTTCGGATAACGCTCGGCGGTGATCACCTGGCGCGCGGCGCGGCTTTGTTGCAGGCGGCTGCTGGCCAGTTGCAGGTCGAGGTTGCTGTTCAGCGCGCGCAGGGTGAGCGCAGACAGCTGCGGGTCCTGGAAGGTTTCCCACCAGCGTTCGTTCAAGGGTTCGCTGACGGCCTGGCTCGGGGCGGACCGCGCCGGTTTGGCCCAGTCGGCAGGTTGGGTGGCTTCGGGTTTCTGGAAGTCCGGGCCGACGGTACAAGCACTGAGGCTGACTGCAAGCAAGGCACTCAGGGTGAGCTGCTGCCTATGCCCCCATCGCTGGCAAGCCAGCTCCCACAAGGATTGTGCAGGTTGTGCAAAATGGTTCAGCCTGCCAATGACCCCTGTGGGAGCTGGCTTGCCAGCGATGAGGCCAACCGATTCAACACCGATCATCGTTGCGTCACCTCGCGCCCGGACGCCTTCGAGCTGGCGGTATCAATACTCGCCTCGACCGACATCCCCACCCGCAAGCGCTCGGCCAGTGGCTGGCCCGGTTCCAGCATGATCTTCACCGGAATCCGCTGCACAACCTTGGTGAAGTTGCCCGTCGCGTTGTCCGGTTTCACCGCCGCAAAGGTCACACCAGTTGCCGGCGCAATGCTCTCGACGCGGCCGGTCAGGGCTTCGCCGCCCAAGCTGTCGACCCGCACTTGCACATCCTGCCCCGGCTGCACGTCGGTCAACTGGGTTTCCTGAAAATTGGCGACCACATAAGCCTGCTGCAACGGCACCACCGCCAACAGTTTGCTGCCCGGGGTGACGTAGGCACCGACACGCACCGCGCGCTCGCCGATCATGCCGTCCTGCGGCGCGGTAATGCGCGTGTAAGAGAGGTTGAAACTGGCGATTTCCAGTGCCGCCTGCGCGTGTTTCAGATTGCCTTCAGCGGCGTTGCGCTGGGCAGTGAGGATTTCGACTTGTTTGCGTTCGGCCGCCAGTTTCGCCGTCGCAGTGTCAAGGCGCGCCGAGGCCTGATCGATGCGCGTGCGCGCCTGCTGCGCGTTCTGCACGGTGCCAGCGCCGACACCGGCGAGATGGTTGTAGCGGTTCAGTTCCTGCTGCGCAAAAGCCATTTGCGCTTTGGCCGAGACCACGGTGGCCTGCGCCTGAGCGATCAGCGACGCCTGCCGCTCAAGGGTCGCATTGGCGTTCTGCAATTGCGCCCGCGCGACCAGGGTTTGCGCGTCCGCCGCTTCCGCCGCTGCGCGCAAATCACGGTCATCGATCAGCGCCAACAATTGCCCGGCCTTGACCTGCTGGTTGTCTTCGACCAGCACCTGCTTGATGAACCCGGCCACGCGCGGCACCACCAGCGTGTAGTCGGCGGAGACGAAGGCGTCATTGGTGGTTTGCTCGGTGCGTTGGCCGAACAGCCCGGGCATCGCCAGGTACACCAGCACGCCCACCGCCAGCGCGGCAGCCACGGCCACCGCGAGTTTTTGCTTGGATTGAGTCATAAAAAACCTTCAGTTTCAGTACAGCGATCAGGTCGGCGCGCGCGGCGGATAAATCCGCGTCGGCAGCCAGAAAATCAGCAGGATCAACGCCACGGCGACGCCGGCCATGCACACGTAGAGATCGGCCGAAGTCAGCACCACCGCCTGCTCGTGCACGCGGTGAGCGAGGCCCGGATCGCTGTGATCGGCCAGCGGCGAATTGCCCAGGCTGTCGACCAACATGGTCGAATGGAAATGCAGGCGCGCGGTGGTCAGCGCTTCGATCACGCCGGTGGCGACCACTGCGGCGAGACCTTTGACGGTGTTGAACCACGCCGACGCGAACGGCCCTTCCATCGGCGTGATACTGCCGGTCGACAACATCAGCAGCGGCAACACCGCCATCGGCTGGCCGAAAATCTGCAGCCATTGCAGGACGTAAAAGTCATCGCGAATCCACGCCGAAGTCAGGTGTGAACCGCCGAGGCAGGACAGCGCGAGCATGCTCAGACCCATGCCGAGCACCCAGCGGCAATCGACCCAGCGCAAGTTGCATAGCGCCGCCACCAATGGCAGCGCAATCAGCTGCGGCAGCGCGGCAATGAGCATGATCGGCGCGGTTTGCGCCGGACGATAACCCTGCACCTGGGCCAGATAACTCGACGGAATCAACACCACCGCCAGCAGCACGATCAGCACCCCGGCGAGGGTGATCAGGGCGAACAGCAGGTTGCGGATGCCGAGCATCTGCAGCTTGAAAAACGGAATCGGCTGCGACCACTCATTGATCATAAAAGCCACCAGCAGCAGCGAACCGGCACCGAGTAATTCACAGATCAGATTCGACTCGAACCAGTCCAGCCGATTGCCCTGCAACAGACCGATGACCAACATGCAGATCGCTGGAAAGCCCAGCAGCAGGCCTTTCCAGTTGAATGACTTGAGCCGCTCCAGCCGCAGCGGATCCTGCGGCAAGCCGTAGGCCACGGCAGCCATGGCGATCAGGCACGGCACGATGATCTGCCAGAAGGTCCATTGCCAGCCGACGTATTCGGTCCACAGCCCGGCCAACGGCGTGCCGAGTCCCGGGCCGAAAGTCGCGGTCAGTGCGTAGCCGGCCAGTCCGTAAAGTTTGATGTTCGCCGGGAGAAAGCGCAGCGCGACGGTCATCAGCATCGGCGGCAATGCACCGCCGGCGAGACCTTGGAGGATGCGCATCAGCAGCAGACTTTCGTAGTTCGGGGCGAACGGGCACAGCACGCCGAGCACGGTAAACAGACCGATGACGCAGAGGGTGAAGCGACGCAGCGAGAAGGTCACCGAGCACCACGGCGCAAAGGCCATGGCCGCGACCGACGTGGCGGTATAGCTGGCGACCAGCCAGGTGCCTTCGTCGTAGCCGATGTGCAGCGCGCCGCGAATATCGGCGAGTGCGACTTTGGTGACCATCTCGTTGAGGCCCGAGACCAGCACGGCCAACAGCACGCCGACCAGACCAATGATGATCCGCGCCCCGAACACCGGTGGCGCAGCCGCCGTCGCCGGGCTGGTCGCGGCGAGAGGCGCCGAGACCGTCAGGAATGTCATGAATGAAAAGCTCCGGGGGTGAAATACCGGAGCATTTTAGTGGGGCTTGATGCTGACGAAAATTGACTTATTGGCAGGTTATAAGTGCATCAGACACAACGGTGAATGCCTATGTGGGAGCGAGCCTGCTCGCGAAAGCGGAGGACCAGCCGCCATTGAGGTGACTGACTCGACGCCTTCGCGAGCAGGCTCGCTCCCACAGGGATTCGATGGTGCCTGATGATTTACGGCTGTGCCGCCAGCCACGTTTCATCGCAGCAGGTCTTGAGGGTTTCGCGCAGCCAGCGGTGGGCCGGGTCCTTGTCGAAGCGCGGGTGCCAGGCTTGGGTCAGCATCAGCATTGGCAGCGGAATCGGCAGGTCGAATGAACGCAGTTTCAGGCCCAGCCGCCGCACGCTGAGCAGGGCTTCTTTAGGCACCGGCAGGATCAGGTCGGAGTCGGGCAGGGCAAACATCGCCGCATGGAAACTCGGCGCGATCACCGCCACTCGACGCTCCAGCCCCAACGCATTCAACGCCGTGTCGATCGGGCCGCGAGCGATGCCACGGCGCGACATGCTGATGTGGGAAAAACCGGCGTAGCGCTCAGCGGTGATTTCGCCATCGAGCAACGGATGATTTTCGCGCACCAGGCCGACGAAATGCGTGGAGAACAGGTTCTGCACTTTCACTTCCGGCGTAAGCGGACGGGTGTTGCTGACGCTCAGATCAATGCGCCCTTCGCGCAGTGCCTCATCGTCGCCGTCGCCTTCCGGGACGAAGCGTAATTCGCAATGCGGGGCGAGTTGGTCGAGGGTGTCGAACAGCTTGCCGCCGTAAACGCCGACGAAGAAATCATTGGCGCGAATGCTGAAGCGCCGGCGCAAGGTGCCCAGCTCGACGCTGTCGGCGGAGCGGAACAGCAGCGCCGCCTGCTCGACCACGTCGCGCACCTGTTCGCGCAGTTCGAGGGCTTTGGGGGTCGGCACCAGGCCACGCCCGGCGCGCACCAGAATCGGATCGCCGATGGCTTCGCGAATCCGCGTCAGCGTGCGGCTCATGGCCGCCGGGCTGAGGTTCATCCGCCGCGCCGCGCCGACCACACTGCCCTCGTCGAGCAAGGCATCGAGGGCGACCAGAAGGTTCATGTCCGGGAGTTGCATGCTGAGCACTCTTGGCTGATCTGGATTGATCCGGGCGCAATGCTAGCAAACATCCCTAAAGAGTGACGATGCCAGCGCTGGCCTCTTCGCGAGCAGGCTCGCTCCCACCTTGGAATGCGTTCTCATGTGGGAGCGAGCCTGCTCGCGAAGAGGCCGGCCCAGCCAACGAAGACCTCAGCGCTGCATACCCCAGCGCTTGACCGTCACCCGCTCAAGGGTGGCAAACACCAGATTCTCCACCAACAGGCCAATCAGGATCACCACCGCCAACCCGGCAAACACCTTGTCGGTGTACAGCTCATTGCGATTCTGGAAGATGTACCAGCCCAGCCCGCCCTTGCCGCTGGTCGCGCCAAACACCAATTCGGCCGCGATCAACGTACGCCAGGCAAACGCCCAGCCAATCTTCAAACCGGCGAGAATCGACGGGAGTGCCGCCGGGATCAGGATGAACAACACAAGGCGCAAACCCTTGAGGCCATAGTTGCGCCCGGCCATGCGCAGCGTCTCGGACACACCGAGAAATCCGGCATAGGTGTTCAGCGCCAACGCCCACAACACTGAATGCACCAGCACGAAAATCAGACTGTTCTGCCCCAAGCCGAACCAGAGCAGCGCCAGCGGCAGCAGGGCAATCGCCGGCAACGGATTGAACATCGAAGTCATGGTGCTGAGCAGATCACGTCCCAACTGGGTCGAGACCGCCAGTGTCGTCAGGGCGAACGCGAGGACGATGCCGATCAGGTAGCCCTTGATCAGCACCACCAGCGAGATCCAGACCTTGGCCAGCAGCTCGCCACTGAGCAGCCCGTCGAACAGGGCCTGCGCGGTTTGCAGAAAACTCGGCAGCATCAGGTCATTGTTCTGAATCCGCGCGACCACCTCCCAGATGATCGCCAGCACGATCAGGATCAGGCTTTTGCGCAGCCAGCCCTGTTGCCACAGGCGTGTGCCGAGCGGCAATTCGCGCTCGACCGGCACTGCGGTCAGCGGCTCGAGCACGGTTTCGAATTCTTCACGCACGGATGATGAATGGCTCATCGGGTAGTCCTCCTGGCCGCTCAATAGGCGATGCGAATGTCGTTGAAGTCGTGCTCACGCTCGGTCTCCGGCGCTTGGCCCTCATCGAACAGCAGACGATGAATGTGCCGCGCCGACTCCTGAAACGCCACGCCGCCGAGGCTGTGCAGATCGTATTGATGGCTGTGCACTTCGGCGCGCACCCGGCCTGGATGCGGTGACAGCAAGAGGATGCGATTGCCCACCACCAATGCTTCTTCAATCGAATGGGTGACGAACAACAAGGTGAAGCGCACCTCTTCCCAGAGCAGCAGCAACTCTTCCTGCATCTTGCGGCGGGTCAACGCATCGAGTGCAGCGAAGGGTTCGTCCATCAAAAGAATTTTCGGTTGCATGGCCAACGCCCGGGCGATCGCTACCCGCGCTTTCATGCCGCCGGACAAGGTGTGTGGATAGGCGTCGGCAAACGCCGCCAGGCCGACCTTTTCCAGATAGTGCAGCGCGCGTTCTTCGGCGTCTTTCTTGCTCAAGGTGCGCGAGGCCAGCAGCGGGAACATCACGTTCTGCTTAACGGTTTTCCACGGCGGCAACTGGTCGAATTCCTGAAACACCACAATGCGGTCCGGCCCCGGCGCATCGACGCGCTGGCCTTGCAGGCGGATCTCGCCTTCGCAGGGCTGGATGAATCCGGCGACCGCTTTGAGCAAGGTCGATTTACCGCAACCGGACGGGCCGAGCAGGACGAACCGATCAGCCGGGTCGACGGCGAAACTGACTTGATGGGTAGCGCGCACCACTCGCTGCGGCGTGCGGTATTCGAGGCTGACGTGATCGACGGCCAGCAACGCTTCGCTGTGGGCGATCGGGTTGCTGACCGCGCGGCCTGGCAAAGGGGCGTTCATGATCGATCTCCGGCAAATCAGAAAGGCGCGTCGCCCTGGATGGTCGTGCGATACAGCTTGCGGCGCAGGTGCGCAGGACAGCCGGCGGCGAGATGGATCAGCGAGCGGTTGTCCCAGAACACCAGATCATGCGGCTCCCACTGATGGCGGTAGATGTTTTGCGGCAGCACGCTGTGGGCGAAGAGTTCGCCGAGCAGCTGACGACTTTCGTCTTCCGGCAGACCGACGATGCGCGTGGTGAAGCCTTCGCTGACGAACAAGGCTTTGCGGCCGTTTTCCGGATGGGTGCGCACCACTGGGTGCACCACTTCGGCGACTTGGGCCAGTTGTTCCGGGGTCAGGGTCGGGCGCCAGTTACCTTCGAACTTGGTTTCGCTGTAGCGCGCGGTATAGGAATGCGCAGCGGAACGTCCTTCGACCGCAGTGCGCAAGGCAGCGGGCAAGTCGTCCCAGGCTTTGTGCATGTCGGCGAACAGCGTGTCGCCGCCCTCGGCGGGCAGCTCTTGGGCGTGCAGCATCGAGCCGAGACTTGGCAGCTCTTTATAGGAGAGATCGGAATGCCAGAACTTGCCGGCGTCACCGAGACCGATGTTCTGGCCGTTCTCGATAATGTTGGAAACGATGAGGATTTCCGGGTGATTGGCCAGCAGGAACTGCTTGAGCACATGGATCTGCAACACGCCGAAACGGCGGCTGAAATCGATTTGCTGTTGCGGGGTAATCTGCTGATCGCGGAAGACCACGACGTGGAAATCCAGGTGCGCGCGGTGAATCCGCGCGAAGTCCTGATCATTGACCGGCCGGCGCAGGTCGAGGCCAACGATCTCGGCGCCGACGGCACCGCTGAAGGGGCGAATTTCGAAGATTTGCGGCGCGACAGTTGCGGCGCTTTCGGTGGCAGTAGCGGCGGACATCAATCATCTCCCACGCACGGCGCGCTCACGGACGCGCTCGTCGATCAGACACTCACGCTGGATTGCGTGTCGGTTCAGGTCGTGCGGCGCGCCGATTGGTCGGCAGGTACGCAGGTTAGTGACTTTATAGCTATAAGAATTGGAAATTAAATACCGTTAGAGAATAACGATATGGCGATTGGTGAGGGGGTGGAGTGACGATTTGTGTCACTTACCGACAGGTATATGCCGCTCTAAAGGACGCCATCGCGGGCAAGCCCGCTCCCACAGGGGTTCTCAGCTGACTCCGAAAATGCGCTCAATACAAAAACCTGTGGGAGCTGGCTTGCCAGCGATGAGGCCAGCAAGGCCACTGGGGATCAACGCTCGTGCAACGCCTCAGCCCGCGCCCGAATGATCGGCTTGAGCAAATAGCTCAACACCGACTTCTTGCCAGTGATGATATCCACCGAAGCGACCATCCCGGGAATGATCAGCAAAGGCTTTTCATCCGTGCCCAAGTGGCTGCGCTCGGTACGCACCTTGATCACGTAATAAGTGGTTTTCTTGTCTTCGTCGGTGATGGTATCCGCACCGATCTGCTCCAGCTGTGCCTTCAGGCCGCCGTAAATCGTGTAGTCATAGGCGGTGAATTTGACGATCGCTTCCTGACCCGGATGCAGGAACGCGATGTCCTGCGGGCGGATCTTGGCTTCGACCAGCAGGGTGTCGTCCAGCGGCACGATTTCGACCATGTCGCTGCCCGGCTGGATCACACCGCCGATAGTGTTGACCAGCAACTTGTTGACGATGCCCCGCACGGGTGAGGTAACCAGCGTACGGCTGACGCGGTCTTCCAGCGCCTTGCCGGTGGCCTGGGCCTTGTTCAGATCGGTGCGCGCTTCGTTGAGTTGGGTCAGCGCTTCGCTGCGGAATTTGCCGCGGGTTTCGTCGATCTTGCGCTGCACTTCCTTGATCGCCGATTCCGCGCGGGGGATGGCCAGCGTGGTCGCATCGAGCTGGCCACGGGTTTCCACTTCGGCACGCTTGAGGCGCAACACTTCCACCGGCGAGACCGCGCCCTGCGCCACCAGCGGCTCGGACATGTTGATTTCCTGACGCTGCAAGCCGAGTTGCTGACGGTACTGCGCCTGCTTGGAGCTGAACTCACGCAGCTCCTGCTGACGCTGGATCAACTGCTCCTGCAAGCCGCCGATTTCATCGTGTAATTGCTGACGGCGGCTGATGTACAGCGACTCTTCGCTTTTCGCCTGACCCGGCACGGCTTTGAGTACGTCCTCGGGGAAGTTCAGCGGACGATCCTCGACTTCCGCGCTCAGACGCTCGACCCGCAGCAGCATCGACAGGCGATCAGCCTCGGTTTCGCCGACGTTGGAGGCAAAACGCGTGTCGTCGAGACGAATCAGCGGCGCGCCGGCCTCGACGATCTGGCCTTCCTTGACGAACAGCTCGGAGACGATACCGCCCTCCAGGTTCTGGATTTTCTGGATCTTCGACGACGGAATCGCCTTGCCGTCGCCCTTGGTCACTTCGTCGATTACGGCGAAGTTGGCCCAGAGCATGAGGAACACGAAGAAGCCGATGATCGCCCAGATGGTCAGGCGCACGACGCGCGGGGCGTCTTCGATCAGCGCCTTGTTGACCTCTGGCAGCGGCTGGCCCTGCAGCGAGGCAGAGCCCTTGAAGTAGCGACGGATCGACTCCTTGACACCGGACTTAAGCAACACTGATCTGCCCCTTCTTCAACGCTTCCATCACGGCGGCTTTCGGGCCGTCGGCGAGAATCTGCCCGCGATCGATCACCAGCAGGCGATCGACCAGCGACAACAGCGATGCCCGGTGCGTGACCAGCACCACGGTCTTGTTTTCAATCACTGCTGCGAGGCGTTGCTTGAGGCGTTCTTCGCCGGTGTTGTCCATCGCACTGGTTGGCTCATCCATCAGCAGAATCGGCGGATTGAGCAACAGCGCCCGGGCCAGGGCGACGTTTTGCCGCTGGCCGCCGGAAAGGTTCTGCCCGCGCTCGCCGACTTGCAGTTCGTAGCCTTGCGGGTGCAGACGGGCGAATTCGTGGACGCCGGCCAGTTCGGCGGCTTGCAGCACCAGCTCGTCTTCGACGTAACGCGCGCCGGACACCAGGTTGTCACGCAGGGTGCCGGACAGCAGCTGGATGTCCTGCGGTACGTAGCCGATGTTGTAGCGCAGTTCGCTGACGTCGATCTGGCGGATGTCCACGCCGTCGACCAGCAAGGCACCGTCGTCCGGTTGGTACAGGCCCACCAGCAGTTTCGCCAGCGAACTCTTGCCCGAGCCGCTGCGGCCGATGATGCCGATCTTCTCGCCGGGACGGATGACCAGGTTGATGTTCTTCAGCGCAGGGTTCTGCTGGTCCGGGTAGGTGAAGCTGAGCTGACGGCATTCGATCGCACCCTGCAAAACCTTGCGGCTCAGCGGGCGCTCTTCGAAATTGCGCTCCTGCGGCAGCTCCATCATCTGGTCGACCGAAGTCATGGTCACCCGCGCCTGTTGATAGCGCGTGAGCAGGCCGGACAGCGACGCCAGCGGGCTCAGCGCACGACCACTGAGCATGTAGCAGGCAATCAGCCCGCCCATGCTCAGGTTGCCGGCGATGATCTGGTACACGCCGAAGACGATCATGATCACCCCGGCCAGTTGCTGGATCAGCAAGGTGATGTTCATCGCCAGACCGGAGAGCATTTTCACTCGCAGCTCTAGGCGGCTGAGGGTGCCGATGGTCTGCTCCCACTGATACTGGCGCTCGCTTTCGGCGTTGTTGACCTTGACCGCGTCCAGACCGGCGAGGGTTTCGATCAGGCTCGACTGGCGCTCGGCGCCCAGCGCCATGGTCCGTTCCATGGTCGCGATCAACGGCTTCTGCAAGGCGTAGCCGATCAGCAGGGCAATCGGGAAAGCCAGCACCGGAATCCACACCAGATGCCCGCCGAGAATGGCGATGACGATGAAAATCAGGATGGTGAACGGCAGGTCGATCAGGCTGGTCAGGGTCAGCGACGCGAGAAAGTCGCGCAGGCTCTGAAACTCATGGATGTTCTGGGCAAAGCTGCCGACCCGCGCCGGGCGGTATTTCATCGCCATGCCGACAATGCGCTCGAACAGCGTGGCGGAGATGATCAGGTCGGTTTTCTTCCCGGCCAGATCCAGGCACAGGCTGCGCAGGCTCTTGAGGATCAAGTCGAAGATGTAAGCGCCGGTGATGCCCAGCGCCAGCACCCAAAGGGTTGCTTCGGCCTGGTTCGGCACTACGCGGTCGTAGACGTTCATCACGAACAGCGGCGCGGCCATGGCGATGATGTTGATCAGAAAACTGGCGGCGATCGCATCGGCATACAGCCAGCGCGAACGCTTGAGGGTGTCGCGAAACCAGGAGCGTGCACGCGGGATCAGCGTGCCGTGATTGACGTCGAATTTGTGCTGCGGCTGGGCGAAGAACACTTTGCCGGTGTAATCGTCGCTCAGCAGTTCGCGGCTGACCACCGATTCGCCGCCATCGCTTTCGCTGAGCAGCACTCGTGCTTCATTGTCGCCCTGCCAGCCGAGCAGAACGGCGCTGCGGCCATCCTTGAGCAGCAACAGCGCGGGCATGGCGATCGCCGGAATTTCTTCGAGTTTGCGCTGCAACACCCGCCCCTGCAGCCCGGCGCGAGCCGCTGCGCGCGGCAGCAACTCGACACTCAAACGTTGTTTGGGCAGCGGCAGGCCGGTGGTCAGCATCGCCGCGCTGGCAGGCTTCTGGTGCAGCATGCACAGGGCGAGCAGACCATCCAGCAACGGATCGTCATGCAACGCGCGTGGATCATGGCTGAGTTGAACTCGACTGACTTCTGATTCCACGCTCGACACTCTTTAACAGTTGAAAGGGATAACTCAGTTCATCCCAGGCAGCTGGACCTTGGGCTTCACGTCGTTCTGCACAACGGATGCCAACGGCGCGACCACTCCCTGGCTTTTGAGCAATTGGCCCATGGTCGCCTTGATTCGGTACTGAGTAAATAACTGAATGTTCTTGATTTCCGCCAGACGCCGCGAGGCGGTGAACAGCTCGTTCTCGCTGTCGAGCAAGTCCAGCAGGGTGCGTTCGCCGAGGCTGAATTGACGCTGGTAGGCGGTACGCACCGAGGTGCTGCGATCGACGTACTGCTGAGCGATCGGCACTTGGGCGTTGGCATTGTTCAGCGCGTTCCAGGCGAGGCCGAGCTCTTCATTCAACTGACGCAGGGCGTTGTTGCGGATGTCCAGCGCCTGGTTGGCCAGGTACGACTTGGATTCCAGATCGGCCTTGTTGCTGCCGCCGGAATACAGGTTAAAACGCATGCGCAGCATGGCCTGCCATTCGTTGTTGTGGCCGTTCTGACCATCGAGATCGTTGTCGGCGGAGCGGCCCAGTTCGGCGTCGAAACGCGGGTAGAAGGTCGATTTGGCGGTGGCGAACTGCTTCTCGGCAGCGGCGATGTCCGACTCGGCGGAACGCAGGATCGGGCTGTTTTCCAGCATTTGCGCGCGGGCTTCATTGAGGTTGGCCGGCATCATCGCCATGAACGGCGCCGGGCGCTCGAGCTGGTCGGGCATCTGGCCGACGGCGCTGAGGAAGTTGGTTTCCGCGTCGGCGAGGTTGGTCTGTTCGGTGATCAGGTTGTTGCGGGCCTGGGCCATACGCGCTTCGGCCTGATCGAGGTCGGCACCGCTGCCGACGCCGCGCTGGGTGCGCAACTGGATCTGGTCGTAGATGCGCTGGTGGCTCTTGAGGTTCTCCTCGGCCAGACGCACGAATTCGCGACGGGTCAGCACGTCCAGATACACCTGGGCGACGGTCAGTGCAGTACGCTCGGAAGTGCCCAGCAGCGAGTAAGCACGGGAGCTGACGTTGGCTTGTTGACGCGCAACTTCGTTGGACGTCGCGAAACCGTCAAAAACCATTTGCGAGAGACGTAAACTTGACTCGCTGCGGTTCAACGTCTCCCAGTGATTGCTTCCACCGTTCGCTCGCGTGGTCACACTGTCAGTGCCTTCACGGCCATAACCGCCCAGCAGATCGACCTTGGGCAGGTATCCCCCTTTCGCAGCCTTTAACTGATAATCCGCCGCCAATCGACTGTTGACCCCCGCCTGAATCTCCGGATGGACATCCAGCGCCTGTTGAATGGCTTCTGGTAAGGATTGTGCTTGTACAAAAGAGGCGGCGAGAGCGAAGGGAGCGGCAAGGAGCAAAAGCGAACGCATGGTTGGAATTTTCCCGGAACTTCTTGTCTTGAATCACAGCAGAAACGTGGTGCTGCGTCGGATGATGGCAACCCGAAAGACCGTATGTCGGAAAGTTCAAAACAGGAACTGGATGACAGGCTGAAGGACAGGTCGCCGCGGAAATATCAATGTGACATTAGTGGGGCGATTGTTTAGGATGGCTCCCAGAAGGTCAATAGTTTGGCATAAAGTTAATCGCGATAATTTATAGCCAGATTATTGACGGAAATACAGCGTCAATAAGTTATCCATTTATAGAAAGTACGTCCAGACTGAAGTGGCGCCGACGCCCGTCAGGTCCATGGAAGTCAACTGAATGTGACACCCCGGAGAGTCTTCAATGAGCAGTGTTGTTGCCGTCGTCAAAAGCATTGTCGGTCAGGTTTTCGTGGTGTCCCCAGAGGGCGTGCGTCGCGTACTCGTTGAAGGCGATCGCCTGTATGTCGGCGACCAGATCGATACCGGTCTGTCCGGCGCGGTGTCGCTGGAACTGGCCGATGGCCGCATGCTCGATCTGGGCCGTGACACCCAGTGGAGCGCCAGCTCGCCTGACTCCAGCACTGACCTGGCCGAAGCCACGGCGCAGGCCGCGCCTTCTGTAGAAGAACTGCAGCAAGCCATCGCCGCCGGTGTCGACCCGACCACCGCACTCGAGTCCACCGCGGCCGGCCCGACCGCCGCAGGTACCGGTGGTGCTGCCGGCGGCGGTCACAGCTTCGTCATGCTCGACGCCACCGCTGGCCGCGTCGATCCGACCATTGGCTTCCCCACGGCGGGCATCAATTCTGCCGGGCAAGTCGCGCAGGACACCACGGGCGGCCTGACCACCGACACCACCACCAACGCACTGCGTGACTCGACCCTGAGCCTCAGCGCCACGCCGACCATCACCGAAGCCGGCGGCGTGCTGGTGTACACCGCGACCCTGACCCAGGCGCCGCTGACCGACCTGACTATCACCCTGTCCAACGGCGCAGTCATCGTCATTCCCGCCGGCGCCACCACCGGCACCGTCAACGTGCCGCTGGCGCCGAACGACACTGTCTATAACGACCCGACCCAGATCGACGTGACCGTCACTGGCACCAGCGGCGGCAACGGCATCACCGTGACCCCGCCAACTATCCCGGCGACCACGCAGGTCACCGACACCGTCGATACCACTACCGTCACGCTGACGGCTGGTTCGAGCGTGACCGAAGGCAGCCAGATTACCTACACCGCGACACTGACCAACCCGGCGCAGACGCCGGTGACCGTCACGCTGTCGAATGGCTCGACCATTACCATTGGCGCTGGCCAGACTAGCGGCACCGTCAACGTGCCGACCCCAGCCAATGACGTTTACAACAATGGCAGCACCGTTACGACCACGATCACCGGGGCTACCGGCGGCAACTTCGAAAATCTGGTGCCGAACCCGACACCAGCCGTTACCACCATCACAGACTCGGTTGATAACACCGGCCTCACGCTGACCGCGACCAACAACATCGTCGAAGGCGGCCAGATCACCTACACCGCGACGCTGACTAATCCAGCGCAGACGCCGGTAACCGTCACTCTGTCCAACGGTTCGACCATCACCATCGCGGCTGGCGAAACCGTCGGCACCGTCAATGTGCCGACTGCGGCCAATGACGTCTACAACAATGGCAGCACCGTCAGCACCACGATCACTGGCGCTACCGGTGGCAACTTCGAAAACCTGGTGCCGAACACCACACCAGCCGTTACCACCATCACAGATTCGGTCGACAACACCGGCCTGACCCTGACAGCGACCAACAATATCGTTGAAGGCGGTCAGATCACTTACACCGCAACGTTGACCAACCCGGCGCAAACCCCGGTAACCGTCACTCTGTCCAACGGTTCGACCATCACCATTGCAGCCGGCGAAACCGTCGGCACCGTCAACGTGCCGACTGCGGCCAATGACGTCTACAACAATGGCAGCACCGTCAGCACCACGATCACTGGCGCTACCGGTGGCAATTTCGAAAATCTGGTGCCAAACACCACACCAGCCGTGACCACCATCACCGACTCGGTCGATGACACTGGCCTGACTCTGACCGCGACCAACAACATCGTTGAAGGCGGTCAGATCACTTACACCGCGACACTGACCAACCCGGCGCAAACCCCGGTAACCGTCACTCTGTCGAACGGTTCGACCATCACCATTGCTGCGGGCGAAACCGTCGGCACCGTCAACGTGCCGACTGCAGCCAACGACGTCTACAACAATGGCGGCACCGTCAGCACCACGATCACTGGTGCAACCGGTGGCAATTTCGAAAATCTGGTGCCAAGCAACACGCCTGCGGTCACCACGATTACCGATTCGGTGGATGACACTGGCCTGAGCCTCAGCGCCACCGGTTCCGTGGCCGAGGGTGGCCAGATCACCTACACCGCCACGCTGACGAATCCGGCCGGCACCCCGGTAACCGTGACCCTGAGCAACGGCTCGGTGATCACCATTGATGCCGGCAAAACCACCGGCACCGTTAGCGTTCCAGCGCCGGCCGATGACGTCTACAAAGACGCCGGCCAGGTCGAAGTCAGCATCAAGGACGCCACCGGCGGCAACTTCGAAAATCTGGTGCCGAACACTACGCCGGCTGTGACCGAAATCACTGACACCGTCGATACCTCGACGGTGAAGCTGAGCGCAGACACCTCGGTTGCCGAAGGCGGCACCGTGACTTACACCGCCACCGTCGGCGCGCCAGTCACCGGCTCGCCTGTGGTCGTGACGTTGGCCAATGGTCAGAACATCACCATCGCCGTCGGCCAGACCACCGGCTCCATCACCTACACCGCACCGAACGATGCCTTGACCGGCAACGCTCCGCTGACCAACTCGATCACTGGCGTAAGCGGTGGCAACTACGAAGATCTGGTGGCGGACAAAACTCCAGTTTCGACCACCGTCACCGACGTGGCCGACACCACCAATCTGTCGCTGAGCGCGACCGCTTCCGTGGCTGAAGGCGGCCAGATCACTTACACCGCAACCTTGACCAATGCTGCTGGCTCGCCAGTGACCGTGACCTTGTCGAACGGCGCCGTCATCACCATCAAGGCAGGCGAAACCAGCGGTAATGTGAGCTTCCCGGCTCCGTCCGACGACGTCTACAAAGACGCCGGCTCCGTGCAGGCCACCATCACCAGCGCCACCGGCGGCGACTTCGAGAACCTCGTTCCGAGTACCACGCCAGCGGTCACTCAAGTCACCGACACCATCGATACCTCGACGGTCAAATTGACCGCCGACACCTCGGTCGCTGAAGGCGGCACCGTCACCTACACCGCCACTGTCGGCGCGCCCGTCACCGGCTCGCCAGTTGTCGTGACCCTGGCCAACGGCCAGAACATCACCATCGCCGTCGGCCAGACCACCGGCAGCGTTACCGCCCCGGTATCGAATGACGTGCAGATCGGTCACGCACCGCTGACCAACTCGATCACCAACGTCAGCGGTGGCAACTACGAGAATCTGGTCGCCGACAAGACCCCGGTCAGCACCACTGTGACCGACACCGTCGACACCACCAGCGTCGCGCTGACTGCCACCGGCAACGTCAACGAAGGCGGGCAGATCACCTACACCGCGACGCTGAGCAACCCGGCCGGCGCGCCTGTGACCGTGAATCTGAGCAACGGCTCGGTCATCACCATTGAAGCCGGCAAGACCACCGGCACCGTGACCGTTCCGGCACCTGCCGATGACGTCTACAAAGACGCCGGCAAAGTCGAAGTGACCATCAAGGACGCCACCGGTGGCAACTTCGAAAATCTGGTGCCGGATACTACGCCTGCGGTGACCAATGTTGCCGACACGGTCAACACCACGCACCTGACCCTCAGCGCAGAAAGCTATGTGCTCGAAGGCTCTACGATCACTTACACCGCAACGCTGACCAACGCCGCGCAGACGCCGGTGACCGTCAACCTGAGCAATGGCCAGACCATCACCATCGAAGCCGGCAAGACCAGCGGTTCGGTGACGATTGCCGCACCGAGCGATGACGTCTACAAGGACGTCAGCAAGCTCACCGTAACCATGACCGATGCCAGCGGCGGCAACTTCGAGAAACTCGACGTCAGCAAGACCCCGGTCAGCACCACGGTCAACGACACCGTCGACACAACCGCACTGACCCTGACTGCCAGCGATACCGTCAGCGAAGGTGGCCAGATCACCTACACCGCGACCCTGAGCAATCCGGCCGGCACTGCGATGACCGTGACCCTGGCCAACGGCGCGGTGATCAACATTGCCGCTGGCGCGACCAGCGGCTCGGTGAATTTCCCGGCGCCCGCCAACACCCCGTACATCGATGGCAGCAACGTGCGGACGGCGATCGCCAGCCACAGCGGCGGCAATTTCGAGCGCGTTGAGGCCGATCGTTCGGCTGTGGTGACCAAAGTCACCGACGCCGTCGACACCACCAACATCAGCCTGAGCGCCACCGGCAGCGTTGCCGAGGGCGGCTCGATCGTCTACACCGCCACCCTGAGCAATCCGGCCGGCACCGCCATGAGCGTGACCCTGAGCAACGGCGCGGTGATCAACATTGCCAAAGGCGCGAGCACCGGCAGCGCAACCGTCGCCGCCCCCGCCGATGACGTGTACAAGGACGCCGGCAAGGTCGATGCGAGCATCACCAAGACCAGCGGCGGCAACTTTGAAAACCTGGTGATCGACAAGACGCCTGCGGTAACTGATGTCACCGACACCATCGACAACAGCACGGTTTCGCTGACCGCCAGCGCCAGCGCGGTAGAAGGCGGTGTGGTTGTCTACACCGCGTCCGTGACCGCCCCGGTCACCGGTTCGCCAGTGCTGGTGACCCTGTCCAACGGCCAGACCATCACCATTCCGGTCGGCGCCAGCAGCGCCAGCGTCAACTTCACCGCGCCAAACGATGCACAGGCCGGCGGCAACACTCTGAGCGTGAAAATCGACGGCGCCAGTGGTGGCAATTACGAAAATCTCGTCGCCGACCAAACCCCGGCGGTGACCTCGGTAACCGACGTCGCCGACACCACCAACCTGTCGCTGTCCGCGACCGGCTCCGTGGCCGAGGGCGGTTCGATTGTCTACACCGCAACCCTGAGCAACCCGGCCGGTACCCCGGTGACCGTGAATCTGAGCAACGGCGCGGTGATCACCATCGAGGCCGGCAAGTCTACCGGCACCGTCACCGTTCCGGCACCTGCCGACGACGTCTATAAAGACGCTGGCAAAGTTGAAGTCACGATCAAGGACGCCACCGGCGGCAACTTCGAAAACCTGGTGCCAAGCACCACGCCAGCGGTCACTGATGTCACCGACACCGTCGACACCTCGACGGTCAAACTGACCGCCACCGAAACCGCGGCCGAAGGTGGCACCGTCACCTACACCGCCACCGTCGGCGCGCCGGTCACCGGTTCGCCTGTGGTCGTGACCCTGGCCAATGGTCAGAACATCACTATCGAAGTCGGCAAGACCAGCGGCAGCGTGAGCACCACCGCGCCGAACGACGTCCTCGCCGGCCACGCGCCGCTGACCAACTCGATCACCAACGTCAGCGGCGGTAATTTCGAAAATCTTGTCGCCGACCAGACCCCGGTCAGCACCACCGTGACCGACACCGTCGACACCACCAACCTGTCGCTCAGCGCGACCGGCGCGGTGAACGAAGGCGGCCAGATTACCTTCACCGCAACCCTGAGCAACGCCGCCGGCACACCGGTCATCGTGACCCTGTCGAACGGTGCGACCATCCTCATCGAGGCCGGCAAAACCACTGGCACCGTGACCGTCGATGCACCGAAGGACGACGTCTACAAAGACGCCGGCAGCGTTGAAGCGACCATCCAGAGCGCAACCGGCGGCAACTTCGAAAACCTCGTCACCAGCACAGCGCCGGCGGTGACCACG
Organism: Pseudomonas sp. FP1762; assembly: GCF_030687105.1. Taxonomy (NCBI): domain Bacteria; kingdom Pseudomonadati; phylum Pseudomonadota; class Gammaproteobacteria; order Pseudomonadales; family Pseudomonadaceae; genus Pseudomonas; species Pseudomonas sp. FP1762. The sequence continues at coordinate 155,551 of NZ_CP117458.1, read as the reverse complement.
GTCAACGACACCATCGACACCACCACCGTGTCGCTGAGCGCCACTGCGAACGTCGCTGAAGGCGAAACCGTGGTCTACACCGCGACCGTGGGCGCGCCAGTGACCGGTTCGCCGGTCACCGTCAGCCTGTCCAACGGCCAGACCATCACCATCGCCGTTGGCGAAACCACCGGCAGCGTCAACTACGTCGCGCCGAACAGCCCGCTGGCGGGCGGCAGCTCGCTGAGCGTGACCATTGATGGCGCCACGGGTGGCAATTACGAAAAACTGGTGGTCGACGGCAAGTCCGCAGACACCGTGGTTTCCGACACCACCGACACCACCAACCTGAACCTGACCGCCAGCGATTCGGTAGCCGAAGGCGGCCAGATCACTTACACCGCAACCCTGACCAACCCGGCCGGCACACCGGTGACCGTGACCCTGTCGAACGGCGCCACGATCACTATTGATGCAGGCAAAACCACCGGCACCGTGACCGTCGACGCACCTAAAGATGACGTCTATAAAGATGCCGGCAAAGTCGAAGTGACCATCGAGGGTGCGACCGGCGGCAACTTCGAGAACCTGGTGCCAAGCGCGGTTCCAGCGGTGACGAATGTCACCGATACCATCGACACTTCGACGGTCAAACTGACCGCCGATACTTCGGTGGCTGAAGGCGGCACCGTGACTTACACCGCCACCGTCGGCGCGCCAGTCACCGGCTCGCCTGTGGTCGTGACTCTGGCCAACGGTCAGACCATCACCATCGGCGTCGGCCAGACTACCGGCACCGCAACCGCTGTTGCTGCGAACGATGCGTTGGCCGGTAATGCTCCGATCACCAACTCGATCACTGGCGTGACCGGCGGCAACTTCGAAGATCTGGTGGCGGACAAAACTCCAGTTTCGACTTCAGTCACGGACGTTACCGACACCACCAACCTGTCGCTCTCGGCGACCGGTTCTGTGGCTGAAGGTGGCTCGATCGTTTACACCGCTACGCTGACCAACGCCGCTGGCTCGCCAGTGACCGTGACCCTGTCGAACGGTGCTGTGATCACCATCAAGGCTGGCGAAACCAGCGGTAATGTGACCGTTCCTGCACCGTCCGATGACGTTTACAAAGACGCCGGTTCCGTCCAGGCGACGATCACCAGCGCCACCGGCGGCAACTTCGAAAACCTGGTACCAAGCACTGCTCCGGCCGTGACGACAGTCACCGACACCATCGATACCTCGACCGTCAAACTGACCGCCGACACTTCGGTGGCTGAAGGCGGCACCGTGACCTACACCGCCACAGTCGGCGCTCCGGTCACCGGCTCGCCTGTGGTCGTGACTCTGGCCAACGGCCAGACCATCACCATCGGCGTCGGCCAGACTACTGGCACTGCAACCGCTGTTGTTGCGAACGATGCGCTGACGGGCAACGCTCCGATCACCAACTCGATCACTGGCGTGAGCGGCGGCAATTTCGAAGATCTGGTTGCGGACAAAACTCCAGTTTCGACTTCTGTCACGGACGTTACCGACACCACCAACCTGTCGCTGAGTGCGACCGGTTCCGTGGCCGAAGGTGGCTCGATCGTTTACACCGCTACGCTGACCAACGCCGCTGGCTCGCCAGTGACCGTGACCCTGTCGAACGGTGCTGTGATCACCATCAAGGCTGGCGAAACCAGCGGTAATGTGACCGTTCCGGCACCGTCCGATGACGTCTACAAAGATGCCGGTTCGGTGCAGGCGACGATCACAAGCGCTACCGGCGGTAACTTCGAGAACCTGGTACCGAGCACTGCTCCGGCCGTGACGACAGTCACCGACACCATCGATACGTCGACCGTCAAATTGACCGCCGATACATCGGTGGCTGAAGGCGGCACCGTGACTTACACCGCCACCGTCGGTGCGCCAGTTACCGGTTCTCCTGTCGTCGTGACATTGGCTAACGGCCAGACCATCACCATCGGCGTCGGCCAGACTACTGGCACCGCAACCGCTGTTGCTGCGAACGATGCGTTGGCCAGTAATGCTCCGATCACCAACTCGATCACTGGCGTGACCGGCGGCAATTTCGAAGATCTGGTTGCGGACAAAACTCCGGTCTCGACCACTGTTACGGATGTTAACGACACCACCAATCTGTCGCTCAGCGCCAGCAATTCGGTGGCTGAAGGTGGCCAGATCACCTACACCGCGACACTGACCAATGCCGCTGGCTCACCAGTGACCGTGACCTTGTCGAATGGCGCCGTGATCACCATCAAAGCAGGCGAAACCAGCGGCACTGCGACCGTTCCTGCACCGTCCGATGACGTCTACAAAGATGCCGGCTCCGTCCAGGCGACGATCACTAGCGCCGCCGGCGGCAACTTCGAAAACCTGGTTCCGAGTACCACGCCAGCGATCACCCAAGTCACCGACACCATCGATACGTCGACCGTCAAATTGACCGCCGATACATCGGTGGCTGAAGGCGGCACCGTGACTTACACCGCCACCGTCGGTGCGCCAGTTACCGGTTCTCCTGTCGTCGTGACATTGGCTAACGGCCAGACCATCACCATCGGCGTCGGCCAGACTACTGGCACCGCAACCGCTGTTGCTGCGAACGATGCGCTGACTGGCAACGCTCCGATCACCAACTCGATCACTGGCGTGAGCGGCGGCAATTTCGAAGATCTGGTGGCGGATAAAACACCGGTTTCGACCACTGTCACCGACGTTTCCGACACTACCAATCTGTCGCTGAGTGCGACCGGTTCGGTAGCCGAAGGTGGCCAGATCACTTACACCGCGACCTTGACCAACGCCGCTGGTTCGCCAGTGACCGTGACCTTGTCGAACGGCGCTGTGATCACCATCAAGGCTGGTGAAACCAGCGGCACCGCAACAGTTCCTGCACCGTCCGACGACGTCTACAAAGATGCCGGTTCGGTGCAGGCGACGATCACAAGCGCTACCGGCGGTAACTTCGAGAACCTGGTACCGAGCACTGCTCCGGCCGTGACGACAGTCACCGACACCATCGATACGTCGACCGTCAAATTGACCGCCGATACATCGGTGGCTGAAGGCGGCACCGTGACTTACACCGCCACCGTCGGCGCTCCGGTCACCGGCTCGCCAGTTGTGGTAACTCTGGCCAACGGTCAGACCATCACCATCGGCATTGGCCAGACTACTGGCACTGCAACTGCTGTTGCTGCGAACGATGCGCTGACCGGCAACGCCCCGATCACCAACTCGATCACAGGCGTAACTGGCGGCAATTTCGAAGATCTGGTTGCAGACAAAACTCCAGTTTCGACTTCTGTCACGGACGTTACCGACACCACCAACCTGTCGCTGAGTGCGACCGGTTCCGTGGCCGAAGGTGGCTCGATCGTTTACACCGCTACGCTGACCAACGCCGCTGGCTCGCCAGTGACCGTGACCCTGTCGAACGGTGCTGTGATCACCATCAAGGCTGGCGAAACCAGCGGTAATGTGACCGTTCCGGCACCGTCCGATGACGTCTACAAAGATGCCGGTTCCGTCCAGGCAACGATCACTAGCGCTACCGGTGGCAACTTCGAGAATCTGGTACCGAGCACAGCTCCGGCCGTGACGGCTGTCACCGACACCATCGATACCTCGACAGTCAAACTGACCGCCGACACTTCGGTGGCTGAAGGCGGCACCGTGACCTACACCGCCACAGTCGGCGCTCCGGTCACCGGCTCGCCAGTTGTGGTAACTCTGGCCAACGGCCAGACCATCACCATCGGTGTCGGCCAGACTACTGGCACTGCAACCGCTGTTGCTGCGAACGATGCGCTGACCGGCAACGCCCCGATCACCAACGCCATCACCAACGTCAGCGGCGGCAATTTCGAGAATCTCGTCGCCGACAAGACCCCGGTCAGCACCACCGTGACCGACACCGTCGACACCACCAATCTGTCTTTGAGCGCCACCAACTCGGTGGCCGAAGGTGGCCAGATCACCTACACCGCGACCCTGACCAACGCCGCTGGCTCGCCAGTGACCGTGACCCTGTCGAACGGCGCCGTGATCACCATCAAGGCTGGCGAAACCACCGGCACCGCAACTGTTCCTGCACCGTCCGACGACGTTTACAAAGACGCCGGTTCCGTCCAGGCAACGATCACTAGCGCTACCGGTGGCAACTTCGAGAACTTGGTACCAAGCACAGCTCCGGCCGTGACGACTGTCACCGACACCATCGATACCTCGACCGTCAAATTGACCGCCGATACCTCGGTGGCTGAAGGCGGCACGGTCACCTACACCGCCACTGTGGGTGCTCCGGTCACCGGCTCGCCTGTGGTCGTGACTCTGGCCAATGGCCAGACCATCACCATCGGCGTCGGCCAGACCACTGGCACCGCAACCACTGTTGCTCCGAACGATGCGCTGACCGGCAACGCGCCGATCACCAACTCGATCACAGGCGTGAGCGGCGGCAACTTCGAAGAACTGGTGGCGGACAAAACACCGGTTTCGACCACTGTTACGGATGTTAACGACACCACCAATCTGTCGCTCAGCGCCAGCAACTCGGTGGCTGAAGGTGGCCAGATCACCTACACCGCGACCTTGACCAACGCCGCTGGCTCGCCAGTGACCGTGACCTTGTCGAACGGCGCCGTGATCACCATCAAGGCTGGTGAAACCACCGGCACCGCAACCGTTCCTGCACCGTCCGATGACGTCTACAAAGACGCCGGTTCCGTCCAGGCGACGATCACCAGTGCCACCGGTGGTAACTTCGAAAATCTCGTGCCGAGCACCACTCCAGCGATCACTCAGGTCACTGACACCATCGATACTTCGACCGTCAAACTGACGGCTGATACTTCGGTGGCTGAAGGCGGCACCGTGACTTACACCGCAACCGTCGGTGCGCCAGTTACCGGTTCTCCTGTCGTCGTGACATTGGCCAACGGCCAGACCATCACCATTGGCGTCGGCCAGACTACTGGCACTGCAACTGCTGTTGCTGCGAACGATGCGCTGACCGGCAACGCCCCGATCACCAACTCGATCACAGGCGTAACTGGCGGCAATTTCGAAGATCTGGTTGCAGACAAAACTCCAGTTTCGACTTCTGTCACGGACGTTACCGACACCACCAACCTGTCGCTCTCGGCGACCGGTTCTGTGGCTGAAGGTGGCTCGATCGTTTACACCGCTACGCTGACCAACGCCGCTGGCTCGCCAGTGACCGTGACCCTGTCGAACGGTGCTGTGATCACCATCAAGGCTGGCGAAACCAGCGGTAATGTGACCGTTCCTGCACCGTCCGATGACGTCTACAAAGACGCCGGCTCCGTGCAGGCGACGATCACCAGTGCCACCGGCGGCAATTTCGAGAACCTCGTTCCGAGCACTGCTCCAGCGGTGACGACAGTCACTGACACCATCGACACGTCGACCGTCAAACTGACCGCCGATACTTCGGTGGCTGAAGGCGGCACCGTGACTTACACCGCCACCGTCGGCGCGCCGGTAACCGGTTCGCCTGTCGTCGTGACTCTGGCCAACGGCCAGACCATCACCATCGGCGTCGGCCAGACCACTGGCACCGCAACCGCTGTTGCTGCGAACGATGCGCTGACTGGCAACGCTCCGATCACCAACTCGATCACTGGCGTAACCGGCGGCAACTTCGAAGATCTAGTCGCCGACAAAACTCCGGTTTCGACTTCTGTCACCGACGTTACCGACACTACAAATCTGTCGCTCAGCGCCACCAACTCGGTGGCCGAAGGTGGCCAGATCACCTACACCGCGACCCTGACCAACGCCGCTGGCTCGCCTGTGACAGTCACCTTGTCGAACGGCGTTGTGATCACCATCAAGGCTGGCGAAACCACCGGCACCGCAACCGTTCCGGCCCCGTCCGATGACGTCTACAAAGACGCCGGTTCCGTCCAGGCAACGATCACTAGCGCTACCGGTGGCAACTTCGAAAACCTGGTACCGAGCACCACGCCAGCCGTGACCAGCGTCACCGACACCATCGATACCACCACCGTAAAACTGAGCGCAACCGCCACAGCGGCAGAAGGCGGCAACGTCGTCTACACCGCGACCGTCGGCGCGCCAGTCACCGGTTCGCCAGTGGTGGTCACTTTGGCCAACGGCCAGAACATCACCATCGCGGTCGGCCAGACTACCGGCACCGTAACTGCCGTCGCACCGAACGATGCGCTGACCGGCAACGCGCCGCTGACCAACTCGATTACCAACGTCAGCGGCGGTAACTTCGAAAATCTCGTCGCCGACAAGACTCCGGTCAGCACCACCGTGACCGACACCGTCGACACCACCAACCTGTCCCTGTCGGCGACCGGTTCGGTGGCTGAAGGTGGCCAGATCACTTACACCGCGACCCTGACCAACGCCGCTGGCTCGCCAGTGACCGTGACCCTGTCGAACGGTGCCGTGATCACCATCAAAGCGGGCGAAACCACCGGCACCGTGAACGTTCCAGCGCCAGCTGACGACGTCTACAAAGACGCCGGCACCGTGCAGGCGACCATCAGCAGCGCCACCGGTGGCAACTTCGAAAAACTGGTATCGAGCACCACGCCAGCGGTGACCAGCGTCACCGACACCGTCGACACCACCACCGTCAGCATCACTGGCAGCAGCTCGGTGACCGAAGGCCAGACCGCCAGCTACACCGTCAGCCTCAATCACCCGGCGCAGACCGAAGTGACCCTGAAAATCGTCTACAGCGGCACTGCTGCCGACGGTTCGGACTTCACCGGCGTGTACACCGTGAAGATCCCGGCGGGCGCCAGCAGCGCGCAGTTCAACGTCGTCACCCTCGATGACAAGATCACCGAAGGCACCGAGAACTTCGTGGTCAAGATCGATTCGGCTACCGGCGGCAACTTCGAGAACCTCGCGGTCAGCAGCACCAATGGCAGCGTCAGCACCTCGATCATCGACAACGATGCGCCACCGGTGCTGGATCTGGATGCCAACAACTCCAGCGGTGCGACCGGTGCCGATTACAAAGTGACGTTCACCGAGAACACCCCGGGCGCCGGCGTGTCGATCGCTGACACCGACATCAGCATCACCGACCCGGACAGCACGATGCTGACCGGCGCCACTGTGGTACTGACCAACCGTCAGGACGGCGATGCGCTGAATCTGGGCAACAGCGTCAACGGCATCACCATCAATGCCAACAGCACCAACGGCACGGTGACCCTGACCCTCTCGGGTAACGCGACCCTGGCCGACTACATGCAGGCCATCAAGAACATCAGCTTCACCAACAGCAGCGAAAACCCGAGCACCGTGCCACGGGTCATCACTGTGACGGTGACTGATGGCGGCAATTACTCCAACACCGCGACGACCACAGTCAACGTGGTGGCGGTCAACGATGCACCGGTCGCTGCGCCGAGCAATGTCACCGGCACCGAAGACACGCCGCTGGTACTCGGCTGGTCGACCTTTGGCGTCAGCGATGTCGACAGCCCGGCGAGCAGCCTTGGTATCAAGATCACGCAGCTGCCGGGCGAGGGCAAACTGCAGTATTTGGACGGCTCGACCTGGAAGGATGTTGCCAACAACCAGACCTTCAGCAAGGCCGACATCGACGCCGGCAAGCTGCGCTTCCTGCCGGATGCCAACGAGTCGGGCACCAACGGTTACGGCGGCACCGGTCTGGGCAACAAGCAGGCGGACTACGCACAGATCAAGTTCCAGCCTACCGATGGCCAGACGCTGGGCAGCACCGGCACGGTGAAGATCGACATCACGCCAGTGGCGGATGCGCCGACCGTAGCCGTGGCTGACAACAGCGTGAAATCCACTGGCCTGATCAAGGAAGTCTGGACCGGTCTCTCGGGGCTGGGCACTGACGGCAGCGGCGCGAACTCGACCACCCTGAAAAACGTGATCGACGCCGCCGGCAAACCGAACTCCAGCGCCAACGTCACCAACGTGCAGTCTGACGGCAGTGTCGCCGCCGGTACGGCGTCGAAGACCTCGGGCCTGATCTACCTGGAAGCCGGCAAGACCTACAGCTTCAGCGGCGTGGCCGATGACAGCCTGCTGATCACCATCGGCGGCAAGAACGTGGCGTCGGGTACCTGGGGCGCGGGCGGTGCGATCAACGGCTCGTTCACCCCGACCACCAGCGGTTACTACACGCTCGACATCTATCACCACAACCAGAGCGGCCCGGGCAGCTACGACGTCAACCTGTCGGTCAACGGCGGCACGCCAATCGATCTGAGCAACGCCGGCGTGCCGATCTACACCGGTGTGCAGGACCTGATCAACTCGGGCGTGACCGTCTCCGATCTGCACGGCACCAACGGCGAAGGTTATTACGACGGCTACAAGCTCAACACCGGCGCTGAAGGCACCACGGTGAAACTGTCGGCAATCAGCACCGCGCTGACCGACACCGACGGCTCGGAAACCCTGATCGTGAAGATCAGCGGCGCACCGGTCGGTTCGGTGCTCAGCGATGGCGCGGGGCATACCTTCACCGTTACCGCGAGCAATGGCGAAGCCAACGTCACCGGCTGGAACCTCGGCTCTCTGACCGTGACTCCGCCGACCTACTACAACGGCCAGTTCAACCTGACCGTGACCTCGACGTCCACCGAACAGGTCGGTGGCTCCGCGAGCAGCACCGCGACCATTCCGGTCACGGTAGTGCCTGCGGTGTACAACGCGGTCACCGCCACCTCGGGTGATGACAACGTCATCGGCACCGACGCCAACGACATCATCGTCGCTGACATCGGCGGCCTGACCGTGGTGCCGGGCACCAACTACAACATCGCGTTCATGGTCGACAGCTCGGGCAGCATGAGCACTTCGTCGCTGAACGCCGCGAAAGACTCGCTGACCTCGGTGTTCAACAGCCTCAAGCAAAGCCTTGGCGGCAGCAACTCGGGCACGGTGAACATCTTCCTGGTGGACTTCGATACCCAGGTCAACAAATCGGTGTCGGTGAATCTCAACGACCCGAACGCGCTGACGATGCTCAAAGCCGTACTCAACTCGATGGGCTCTGGCGGCGGTACCAACTACGAGGACGTGTTCAAGACCACGGCCAACTGGTTCCAGAGCGCCGATGCGGTCGCCAACACAGGGGCGAAGAACCTCACGTACTTCATCACCGATGGCCAGCCGACTTACTACCAGACCGGCGAGCAGACCAACCCGACGCTGTATGGCAACGTGAAACTCGACAGCGTGGTAAACACCAGCAACTACAAGCAGGGCGACACGTTCAGCACCTACATCGACAACTCGCACTACCTGACCATCAACAGTGCCGGCAGCGTTGTGCTGCAAACCTACAACTCGTGGTGGGGCTGGAGCAGCGAGACCCTGGGCACGATTCATGCGCAGGGCGACGGTACTTATGAATTGTCGAACCTCGCGGGTACCGGCAACAGCACCAACTCGTCGACGACCAGCAATTCGACCAGCGGCTTCGCTTTGTTGAGCGGATTGTCGAGCGTCGAAGCCATTGGTCTGAACAACGACGTCAGCCTCAACGACCTCAAGCCGTACGACTCGGACAAAACGCCGCAAACCAACATCGATCCGAAGGACCTGGCCAACTCGATCATCGGCCATACCGAAGCGACGATGCCGGGTAACGACACCGTCAATGGTGGCGAAGGCAACGACATCCTGTTCGGCGATCTGGTCAGCTTCAACGGCATTGCCGGCGAGGGTTACCAGGCGATGCAGGCGTTCGTCGCCAAAGAAACCGGCGTCGACGTCAGCAAAGTCACCACCAGCAACGTGCACCAGTACATCACCGAGCACTATCAGGCGTTCGATGTGTCCGGCGCGCACGATGGCAACGACACGCTGCTGGGTGGCGCAGGCAATGACATCCTGTTCGGCTCGGGCGGCACCGACCTGCTCGACGGCGGCAAAGGCAATGACATCCTGCTCGGCGGCACCGGCAACGACACGCTGATCGGCGGTCAGGGCAATGACATCCTCATCGGCGGTTCCGGTGGCGACACCTTCGTCTGGAAATCGGGCGACACCGGTAACGACGTGATCAAGGATTTCAAAGCCAGCGAAGGCGACCGCATCGACCTGCGCGACCTGTTGCAGGGCGAGACCGGCAGCACGATCGACAACTTCCTGAAGATCACCACAGTGGATGGCACGTCGTCGCTGCAAGTCAGCTCGGCGGGCAAATTCAACTCGGGCGATGCCGCTGCGGCCACGCCGGACGTGACGATCAAACTGGAAGGCAACAACTGGGCGAGCGCCAACCTGCACAACCTGATTGCCGGCAGCGATCCGACCATCAAGGTCGATCACAACAACAGCTGAGGCTGAAACAACAACGGCCGCCTCTTGTGAGGCGGCCGTCGCGTTTGCGGGCAATGTAGCGGTGACGATTTGATCGGCGCCCCGCATACTGGCGCGCAGTTGGCTATGCTGCTGACAGCATGACGCTGTTCATTTGTGAGGGATGCTCAATGTTTTACGTGCAACGCGATGCGCAAGGCCAGTTGATTCGCGTGGAAGCTGCGGCGTACGCCGAGGCCACGGAAACGCTGCCCGCCGATAACCATGAGATTCAGGCGTGGTACGCCAACGAAGCCGTGGAAAACAGCCTCAAACAGCTCAAGCAGAGCGACTTTGAAATGATTCGGGTACTCGACGACCTGATTCAGGTGCTGACCCAGAAAGGCGTGATCCGCGTCACTGACCTGCCAGCGGCGGCCCAGGCCAAACTGATGGACCGCACCCAGGCACGTGAAGCGTTGGGCGGGTTGAGCCAGTTGATCGATGAGGATGAGGGTGGGTTGATCTGATCCTCCCAGGATCCAAAGCTTACCCTCACCCCAGCCCTCTCCCTGAGGGAGAGGGGGCCGATCGAGGTGTCTTGCGCTATCCATCGACCTGAGAGATCGAGTCGATTTTGGATTCAGTGGAGCTCTTGCACGTCGGCGTATCTCGTAAATATCCCACGGTCAGTCCCCTCTCCCTCTGGGAGAGGGTTAGGGTGAGGGCGCTTATTGGCTCACCCCCAAGGCTTCGGCTCACCGAGCAACTGCCCCTGCACGCCATACAAGCCCATCTCGCGAATCACTGACAACTCCCCTTCAGTCTCGACCCGCTCGGCAATCAGCGGCAGATCGATGCTGTGCGCTGCACGTTGGATCGCTTCGATGAACAGGCGCTTGTCGCTCTCCTGATCGATCGCCCGAATGTAGCTGCCGTCGATCTTCAAGTACGCCAGACCCAACCGCGCCAGGTTGCCGATCATGCTGAAGCGCCCGCCGAAGCGTTGCAGGCTCAGCGAGAAACCGAGCTCGCGCAGGCGTCGGGTCAACTGCTCCAGCACCGCCTGTTCAGGCAACTGCTCCTCGCCAATTTCCAGAGTCAGACGCGCGCCGAGATTGGAATGCGCGCGCAGAATCTCGAAGACCTTGTTCAGCGCCTGCGGGTCGGCCAGCGTCGCCGAGGACAGGTTCAGCGCCAGCGAATCCTCGTGCCCTTTCATCTGATCAAGCACGCGTTCGAGCATCAGCCGATCGAGTCGCGCGGTCCAGCCGAAGCGCTCCAGCCACGGCAGAAAGCGCCCGGCGGGAATGGTCTGGCCCTGCTCGTCGAGCAAGCGCGACAGGACCTTGTAATGCAGCACCAGTTGCGTGTCCTGCGCGGCGACCACCGGTTGGAAATACAACTCGAAACGCTGCTGACTCAAAGCCTGATCCAGCAGTCGATGCCAAGCGTGATGGTCGTCACCGACCTCCGCCACCAGACTCTGATCGATGCACGCCCAATTCTGCTCGCCCTGCCCTTCGGCCTGCGCGAGTGCCTGATCGCCCAGTGTCAGCACCGCTTGCGGGGAGTCACCGTGGGCGAAGGGCGCCAGCCCGATCGAAGCCACCGCCGGCACATCGGTCGCGCCAGTGGCATGCAGGCTGCTCAATGCATTGTCGAGATTCTGCGCCAGTTGCAGCGCTTCCTCACGCACCAGCCCCGGCGCCAGCACGGCGAATTCACCGCCGCGAATACGCGTGACCAAGTCCTGGGTTTGTGGATATCTGGCGCACTCGCGGGTCAGTTGCTCACCGACAGCCTTGAGCAATTGGTCGGTACGCTGGCCGCCGAGACGCTGGTTGAGCCCGGCCAGATCCTTGACCCGCAACAGCAGCAAATAACCGGAACTGGCCTGCTCCGGGTTGCTCACGCGGTTGTTCAGTTGCATCTCGAAATAACGACGGTTGGCCAGGCCGGTGAGGTTGTCCTGATAGGACTCGGTACGCAGTTTTTCACTGCGCTCGGCCTGCTCCTGAAACAGCGTCTTGAGCTTCTCGACCATCTGATTCATCGCCTGCACCACGCGACGCAATTCAGGCGTGCGCGGCAGATCCGACAGGCTGAGAAACTCGCGGCGGGCAATCGCATGGGACTGCTGAACCATGTAATCGAGCGGCTTCAACTGCCGACGCAGCAACAGCGCGCCGAGCACCGCACTCAATGCACCGCAGATCAGCAACCAGCCAAGGCTGCCCAGTGCGCTCTGCCACAGCTTGGCCACGGCGAACATCGGATGGCTGACGACTTCGACCCGCGCCGCCTGCTCCCAGCCACGACTGACCAGTGCATCGCCACCAGCCGGCTCGAGGCCGATCAGTTTGACGAACCAGTCCGGCACATTGCTCACCGCCGGGGTACCGCTACGCTCGACAATGGTCTGGTCGGTCTTCACGTCGACCACGCGGATGCTCGCGTAATAACCGCTGTCGAAAATCGAACTGACCAACAGCTCGACCATCGCCGGGTCGTCGATATTCGGCGTCAGCGACAACGCCAGCGCCGTCGCCGCGTCCTGTGCGTGGGAGCGCAACTGGTTGACGTACTGGGTGCGCGAGCTCTCCAGGCTGACCATGAAGCTGCCGGTGAAGGCCACGACCAGGAACAGACAGATAGCGATCAACAGCTGTTTGAACAAAGACATCTGAGCGCGTGCTCCTAGTTAGTCGTCTCGACCGGGAAACCTTCGGCCTGCATTTTTTTCAGCACATCCTGCCAGCGCGACAGGCGTTTGGTGTCGCCGACCTTTTTATTGCCCTTGGCGCCTGGCAGATACAGACCTTCGGCATTGAAAGAGTAGACCGGCAGCAAATCGGTCCGCTGCGCAGCCGGCTGGATCGGATCGATCAGGCTGTCGAGCACCAGCGGCATGGCGTCGGGGGTCGCATAGTACGTCAACACCATGTGCGCGCGGTTCTGCCGCAGCGCCTTGACGTAGGTGATGCGCAGCTTGTCACTGGAAACGCCGAGATGGCGCAGGCTGAAATACTTGGCGATGGCATAGTCTTCACAGTCGCCGGCGCCCTTCCACAGCGCTTCGATCGGGGTTTCCCAGTAATCCACTTCGCGCCACAGATCGATGTCTTCGACGTAACGCACCTGCTTGTTGAAGAACAGGTTCACCACTTTGAGCTTGTCCATCTCACTGGCCTGCTTCTGCGTCGCCAGCAGATTCTGCCAGGCATCGATGCGCTGCTGCCCGGCGCCCAGTGGCCCATAAAGAGCACTGGCCTTGCGGCTGATCGCGGAAAAATCCCAATCGGCGTGCAGACCGCCCAGCATGACGCCGGCCAGCAGCAATGCGCAGCCAAGCCAGCGCAAGGTCCGAGGGATCGCGAAACGTACCGCCACTGCAGGTTTCCAGAAGGACAGAAAGGAAGCGTTTGATGGTGAAGCTTAGCCCGGCAAAAAACAATGGCACCGTGAGATCATCGAAGACCCGCTAGACTTGAGATTGCCGCGCAACGTTTTACAAGGTTTGACAACCTGTAGAGCAATCACTAGTGTCATTTGGATCCAAATATTGCGACCTACAGGGTGTGTTGTCGTGACTCAGAAGCCCAAACCGCTGCACAGCATCAAAGTCGAAGGACCGATTCCTGCGCATCTGGCCCGGTCGGTGATTGAAGAAACCCTGCGCTCGGCCATTCTCGATGGCCGCCTGCCCTGTGGCACTGCGCTGCGCCAGCAGGATCTGGCCGATCTGTTCGGGGTCAGCCGCATGCCGGTGCGCGAAGCCTTGCGTCAGCTCGAAGCGCAGGAGCTGCTCAGCGTCACCACGCACAAAGGCGCCGTGGTCGCTCCGCTGATCCAGGGCGATGCCGCTGAAACCTACGAGTTGCGCATTTTGCTCGAATCCGAGGCATTGCGGCAGTCCATTCCGCTGCTGACTGAGGCCGAGCATCAACTCGCCGCCGGCTACATCGAAGAACTGGAAGCGCAGCACGACTACAACGAGATCGGCCGCCTCAACCGTCTGTTCCACATGGCCCTGTACAGCAAGGCGCCCAATCAGCGACTGCTGCGCCTGGTGGAGGACGGTCTGAACGAAGAAGAACGTTTTCTGCGTTTCAATCTGGAAGCCATGGGCCTGGGCAAGCTGTCCCAGGATGACCATCGCGCCATGCTCCAGGCCGTGATCGAGCGGGACATCCCGCGCTCGCTCGAAATGCTGGAGCAGCACCTCAACCGTGGCGTCGAGGTCATCACCCGCTACCTCGCGACTCCCGCCGCGCAGAAGCGCCACACCGCACGCTGATATCTCGTACGTCGAATAATCCCCTTACAAATCTTCGCGACCGCTCTGCTGCCGGCTCTGGCAGCGGATCGGCGTGCCCGCTGGTGCCCGCCCCGACCCTGCCGACGCGTTTCTGCTGCCCGCCGATGACCAATCGGTAATAGCCGTGACGGCAATTTACCCGCACTCTTCCAGCGCCACCCCTACAGAACGGGGACGCGCCGCCCTGACGGCACAGTCCCCGCAACAGGAACCTACGGAAGGAGCCTTGTCACGGGAAACAGGAAGTCATGGCGCCGGTCCCGGCCAACTTTCGCCTCCTTTGAATTCATAAACTTCCCTTGTTTAAAAAGTTGCTTCGAGTGAGGCATTCACTCTTGTTATCGATTTTGGCCGTTATTAGCCGAAAGGAGTAACTACGCCCAAATAAAACTTGATCCGAAAGTTTTATCGGCCACTCTCATATTCAAAAAACAGCCAACTTAAAATAATTGAAAATAAACTTGTTAAATGCATTTGCCCTGTATTAGTTTTTCTCTCGCCAGGTTTGAACGTCGCCGTTCAGCGCGGCATACCTCACGTAACAACCGCAGCACCCGTGGCGCCGCAACGGCGCCACAGCGCAATCAATATTTGCCCGACCAACTTGCTATCCAACTTGCTCGACCGCTTACAGCGACTGAAAAGAACCGTGCACTTCAATCAATGATAAAGGACATCATGATGCCTACTAAGCAGCAACTCGCCCTGAAGAAAGCCGAACTGAGTATTCACCCGATCTTTTCCGAGATTACTTCGTTATCGGTATTACGCCGTTTCATGGAAACCCATGTATTTGCCGTATGGGACTTCATGTCGCTGACCAAGCGCCTGCAACAGGAACTGACCTGTACGCGTTTACCCTGGTTGCCGCCGCGCGATCCCCACGCCGCTCGGTTGATCAACGAGATCGTGCTGGGCGAGGAATCGGACGATCGCCTCGATGCCGGCCACTACAGCCACTTCGAGTTGTACCTGGATGCGATGCGCGAAATCGGCGCGAGCACCTCGGCGGTGGAGCGCTTCGTCGCGTTGCAGCGCGAAGGCGTGAGTTATGACGTCGCGTTGCAGAGCGTCGACGTCGACCCGGCGGCGGCGCAGTTTGTCCGCGATACCTTGCGCATTGCCCTGGAGGCGCCGGGACACAGCGTTGCCGCCGCGTTCCTGCATGGTCGCGAGAGCGTCATTCCGACAATGTTCCAGCGCATCCTCGATGACTGGGGCATCGGCATCGAACAGGCGCCGACCTTCCGCTACTACCTGCAACGGCATATCGAAGTCGATTCCGAAGACCATGGCCCCGCCGCCGAACAGTTGCTGGAGCGTCTGGTCGATGGCGATCCGCAGCGCGCAGCCGAGGTTTACGCCAGCGCCATCGCTGCCGTGGAAAGCCGCATCGCCTTGTGGGACGGGCTGCGCTTGAGCATGGGCGTGGAAGTTGCCGAGGTGGCCCAATGAACGCTGCCGACTATCAATCCTTCGCCGAGGCCTGGGAAAGCCGCGCGACCATCCGCACCCGTCCACGGCGGTTGCTCGAAGACGATCAGCGCTTGATCTATCCACTCAGCCGCCAGCCGCTGGTGCTCAGCGAAACCTTCCTGCGTGAATGCCCGCAACAACGTGATTTCGCCCTAGTGCAGACGTTGTACAAATTCATCAATGACGTAGTGATTTTCGAGACCGAAATCGTCGACAAGACCGCCCGCAGCATTGCCAAGAATCGCTTCGCCGTGGCGTTCCCGTTCGCCTGTCGTTACGACGCGATGACCGTGGTGGTCGATGAGGATTACCACGCGCTGGTGGCCATGGATTTCATGCAGCAAACGGTGGCACTGACCGGTATCGAACCGATTCCGTTGCCCGATGAAATCGAACTGAGCCGGGCGATTCCCGCCGCTGTTGCGCTGGCGCCGGAACACCTGCGCAGCGCGGTGGAATTGATCTGCGTGGCGATCGCCGAAAACACCGTGACCGGTGATGTCGCGGCGTTCGCCCGCGACGATTCGGTCAAGCCATCAATCAAGGGCCTGATGGCCGACCACTTGCTCGACGAGGGTCGCCACTCGAGTTTCTGGGCGCGCATGGTGCGCATCTATTGGCACACCGCCAGCGACGCGGATCGCGAAACCATCGCTCAGATTCTGCCGGTGTTCATCGGCCATTACCTGACCAATGATATCCAGAAATCCTTCGATTTGCGCCTGATCGATGCGCTGCCGGTCAGCGAAACCACGCGGTGCTCACTGCGCGAGGAAATCGCTGGATTCGCCTTCCCGATCAACCGCCACCACCCGTTGGTGGGCAACATCGTCAGGTTTTTCCACAACAGCTCGCTGCTCGCCACACCGTGCGTGCAGCACGCGCTGCGCGACTATCTGGTTTGAGGAGGCTGACATGAAACGTCTCGACATTTTGCTCACCGGCGCCAGCCAGGCCATGACCGATCTGGCCCGGGAGCTCGAACAGCATGGCCATGCTGTGACCCGCAGCGGCGTGGCTCAAACGGCGGTGGATCTGATCATCGACGATGGCTTTATCGCTGCCGGCGACTTCTGCGCGATCCCGCATCTGCACCTGCGCCTGGGTATCGCCGCGCAAGAGCATGGCGGCCTGCCGACCCTCGACTTGCTGTGCTTTCTCGGCTCGTCGCTGATCAGCCGTGTGCCGATTGGCGATGAGCCGTCCGGCAACGGTCAGTCGCTACGCCAACGAGCGCTTGCCCATGTGGTCGATGAGGTGGCGTTGCTGGTCAGCCGCTTTTCCCGCGATGCCGATTATTTCCGCCATGCTCCTGCGCTGATCGCGCCGGATTTCGAACGCCTGGAAGACCTGCTGTTCCTCGACAAACTGGCGTATGTCCACCGTCTCAATGACACGGCAAACCCGGCGCTGCTGGAGCAGGCGCAAATCCCGCTGATCGAGCGCCTGCAACAGAGCCTGATCGAGCATGCCGAACGACCGGCGCTGCATGTCGGCGGGAAGACCATCAGCTACGAGCAGCTGCACGCCCACAGCCGCGCGATTCAACAGCGCCTGCTGCCCTTGCTCGAGCAACATCCGCAGCCGTGGGTGGTCGGTGTCTGCCAAGGCAAAAGCCCGGCACTGTTCGCCTCGATTCTGGCGATTCTCGGCAGCGGCGCGGTGTACTTGCCGCTGGAGCCGAGCCATCCTTTGCCGCGCCAGCAATACATCCTGGAAAACGCGGGCGCGGTGCTGTTGCTTCACGATGGACAGCAGGCGCTCAGCGAATCGATAGCGGGGCTCGATGTCAGTGACATCGGGGCAATGGACGCCGCTCGTGATCGACCGCTGATGCAGCGCTGGCCCGAGCTCGAAGCGCCGTGCATGGCGCTTTATACCTCGGGTACCACCGGGCATCCGAAAGGCGTGCTGCTCAGCCAGGCCAATCTCGCCCACTTCACCGCGTGGTACGCCGACTACGTGCAGTTGCACGCCGAGAGTCGGGTGTTGCAGTTCTCATCGCTGAGCTTCGATTCATCGCTGATCGACATCTTCCCCAGCCTGCTCGCAGGGGCAGAACTGGTCGTGCCCGACGACACCCAGCGCCGCGATCCTTTGCAGCTGATTGCGCTGATTCGCCGACGACAACTGACCCACGCCTTCCTGCCGCCGGCGCTGTTGAGCATCCTGGCGCTGGAGCAACTGGAGGGCGTGCAGGTGATGACCGGCGGTGATGTCTGCGAGCCGTACGTCATCGAGCAACTGACCCGCCAAGGCACCCTGCACAACCTGTATGGCCCGACCGAAGCCACCGTGCTGATCACCGCGCGCCAGCTCAAACCGGGCGACAGCAACCGCACGCTGGGAGGGCCAATCGCCAACAGTCGGGTGCTGATTCTCGACGACGACCTGCAACCGGTGCCCGATCAAACCGTCGGTGAGCTGTTCATCGTCGGCCCCGGTGTCTGCCTCGGTTACCTGAACAATCCGCAACAGACCGCCGAGCGTTATCTGACCCTGTCGCTGCCCGGCGGCGAGACCTTGCGCGCCTACCGCAGCGGCGACATGGCCCAATGGGGCGAGCATGGTATCGAGCTGTGCGGGCGGCGCGACAATCAGGTGAAAATCCGTGGCTTCCGCGTCGAGCCGGAAGAGATCGAGCGCTGCCTGCGCGAGAGCCGCTTGTATCGGCAGATCGCCGTGGTCATCGACAGTCAGCGGCGGATTCTGGCGTTCCTCGCCCAGCCACAGACCGAGACTGCCCGCGATGAATTGAAGGCGCATGCCCGGCAATTTCTGCCGGACTACATGCAGCCGATGGCATGGACTGAACTGGCGCAGATGCCGTTCGCCAGCAACGGCAAAGTCGATCGCAACGCGCTGCTTGCATTGCCGGTGACGGTGCAGGACAGCGCTGCGAAATGCCTGCCGGCCAATGCTGACGAAGCGCTGCTGTTGGAGATCTGGGCCGAATTGCTGGAACTGCCGACCAGCGACATTTCCACCGACGAAAGCTTCTTCAATCTCGGCGGTCATTCGATTCTGCTGTCGCGGATGTTGCTGCGCTTGCGTGAGGAATTCGGCCGGAGCATTTCGATCAATCGCTTCATCGAACAGCCGACCATCAGCAAACTGGCGACGCTGGTGCGCGGCAGCGATGACAGCGCCGTGCTCAGCGCTCAGGCCATGGCCGACGCCGA
The DNA here is from genome assembly GCF_030687105.1 of Pseudomonas sp. FP1762. NCBI lineage: Bacteria > Pseudomonadati > Pseudomonadota > Gammaproteobacteria > Pseudomonadales > Pseudomonadaceae > Pseudomonas > Pseudomonas sp. FP1762. The sequence continues at coordinate 136,276 of NZ_CP117458.1, read as the reverse complement.
GCGCGAGCTGGATATCGAACCGCTGCCGATCAGCCGCATGGGCGATGTGCACAAGGTCATCGTCACCGGTGCCAACAGTTTTGTCGGCGTGCACATCGTCGAAGCGCTGCTCGGTTGGGGCGCCAGCGAGGTCGCCTGTCTGGTACGTGATAGCGCCGGGCAAACGGCGACGCAACGCTTCGCTCAGGCACTGAGCGAAAACCGTCTGGAGCACCTCGATCTCAGCCGTGTGCGGGTTTACGCAGCTGATATCAGTCGCCCGCAACTGGGCCTGGGCGATGAGGATTATCAGCGCCTGGACCGCGAGTTCGGTGCGCTGGTACACAACGCCGCCAACGTCAACCACGTACTCGATTACGAGTCCCTGGCGGCGGACAACGTCGAGCCGATCTTCGCCCTGCTGAAGCTGTGCGAGGGGCGCAGTAAGAAGGTCTTCAACTTCGTCTCGACCCTGTCGGCATCCAGCACCGTGGATGATGCCGGTCGGGTGCTGGAACTGCCCGCCGCCGCGACGCCGCCGATCTACATTCGCAACGGCTACAACCTGTCGAAGTGGGTCGGCGAACGCATCCTTGAGCGGGCGCGCGAGCGGGGTGTACGGGTCAATCTGTATCGCCCCGGCAACATCAGCTTCAACAGCCTGAGCGGCGTCTGCCAGCCGCACAAGAACCGCTTGATGCTGATGCTCAAAGGCTCGATCCAGCTCGGTCAGGTGCCGGCCTTTGCGCTGAATTTCGACTTGATGCCGGTGGACTTTCTCGCCCGCTTCATCGCCTTCCATGCCAGCCGTTATTCAGCGGATCGCGCGGTGTTCAATCTGCACAATCCCGAGCCGCTGAGCTGGGATGCCTACGTCGCATCGTTCCGCGAAACCGGCAGCGAGTTTTCGCTGGTCAGCGTCGCCGACTGGCAGCAGCAACTGAACCGGGTCGACGCCGACAACGCGCTGTTCGGCGTGCTCGGTTTCTACCTCAACGGCTTTGAAGAAGACATCGGCGACATCTCGCTGATCGGCCACGCCAACGCCGAGGCCGGCGTGCAGCAGATGGGCGCGCACTACCCGCAGAAATCCCCGGCGCTGCTGCGTCGCGGCTGCGACTACCTGAAACAAATCAACTTCATCTGACTCATCCAAAAGGAGCAACACCATGAGCAATCTGCAACCCGACACACTGATCAAAAACCCGCAAGGCTGCCACGTTGTGTCGTCGGTGGAAGTGCCGGCGGACGCGGCACAAGTCTGGGCGGTCGTCGGCGATTTCGCCGGCTTCGATCGATTCATTCCGGCGCTGTCACACACCGAAATGACCGGCGAGGGCGTGTCTTCGCTGCGCAAGAAAATCTTCAAGGACGGCAACGTCGTGGTCGAACAACTCAACTCGCGCGATGAACAGGCACAGCGCATGACCTGGACGACGATTTACAACACCCTGGGGGTGGCGAATCTGTGGGCGGCAATGCAGGTGGAATCGCTGAGCGAAGGGAAGTCGCGAGCGACCTGGACGATCATTGCTGAACCAGCTTCCGGCGGAGAAGAGGCGTTGCCGGGATTCAGGGATTTCGTGCAGGGGTTTGCCGATGATGCGATGGGCAATGTCTTGAAGTTGTTTGTTTAAGGCATCGGTTTGGCGGTGATTGAACCGCCGCTTTCGCGAGCAGGCTCGCTCCCACATTTGGAATGCATTTTCCCTGTGGGAGCGAGCCTGCTCGCGAAGAACGATAACGCGGTCTGCGATCTGTGAATCAGATCTTGAAGCTGTCGACCAACTGCTTCAACCGGTTCGCCTGCTGCGACAACGCATCACAATCCTTCAACGTTTCGTTGAGGTTGGCCACGCTCTGCTGGTTCAACAGGTTTATCTGGTTGACGTCGACGTTGAGAGTTTCCACCACCGCAGTCTGCTCTTCAGTCGCAGCTGCCACCGACTGGTTCATACCGTCGATTTCGCCGATACGCTGAGTCACGCTGACCAGACGCAGACCGGCCTGATTCGCCACTTCCACGCTCTGCTCGCTTGACGCCTGGCTGGCGTTCATGGTGCTGACCGCCTCACGCGAGCCGACCTGCAGCGAGGTGATCATCTTGTGGATCTCTTCCGCCGATTCCTGGGTGCGATGCGCAAGGTTGCGCACCTCATCGGCGACCACGGCAAAACCGCGCCCGGCTTCACCGGCACGTGCGGCTTCGATGGCAGCATTGAGCGCCAGCAGGTTGGTCTGCTGCGAGATGCCTTTGATCACATCGAGAATGTGGCCAATGTTGTCGGTGCTGGCGTTCAGGGTTTCGATCTGTGTGCACGACAGGCTGATTTTCTGCGACAGCTCGGTCATCGCCTGAATGGTTTGCTCGACCACCTGACGACCGTCGTCAGCTTGCTCGCTGGCGCCACTGGCGTGCTGCGAAGCATCCGCCGCGTTGCGCGCGATCTCCTGAGTAGCGGCGCCCAGCTGATTGATCGCCGCCGCCACGCTGTTGGTGCGCGCACTTTGCTCGTCGGAACCGACGATCGAAGCGTTGGACGACGCCATCACCCGTTGCGACAAGTCGTGAACGTGACGAGTCGCCGACGACACTTCGGAAATCGAAGCGTGAATGCGCTCGACGAACTGGTTGAACGCGCTGCCCAGTTCACCGAACTCGTCTTTGCTCTCGACCACCAGACGCCGGGTCAGATCGCCCTCGCCCTGGGCAATGTCTTTCATCGCGCGGCCCATAGTGGTCAGCGGACGCATCAACACATTGATCAACAGGCTCAACAGCAACGCAATCGCCGCGACCGCGACAAACATCGCGATCAGCGCTGAGGTGCGGAATTGGCTGAGGGCGGCGTAGGCCTTATCGCGATCGATCGACAGACCGATGTACCACTGCGCATTCGGCAGATCGCTGACCGGGGTGAACGAGAGAATGCGCTCCTGACCGTTGAGCACGACATTCTGGTTGCCCTTCTCGATGCGCACGCTGGTATTCGGGTAAATGTCCTTGAGGTTTTTCATCACTTGGTCTTTGTCCGGGCTGACGATCACCTGACCGTCAGCACTGACCAGAAACGCATGGCCGAGGCCACCGAAGTCCACCGAGTTGATGATCTTCACCAGGGTTTCCAGGCTCAGGTCACCGCCGACCACACCGAGCAGTTCGCCGTCCTTCTTCACCGGCATGGCGATGGTCACCACCAAGCCGCCGACTGCCGCCATATACGGCGGCGTCAGCATGGTTTTGTCGGCGGCCACGGCCTGCTTGTACCAAGGCCGCTGACGCGGATCGTAACCGTCCGGCATCTTCGCATCGGGGCGCTGGGTGAAGACACCGTTGGCCTGGCCGACGTAAGTGAACTGGAAGTTCGACGTGAAGGCCGGCTGATCGACAAGACCCGGCAAGTCGGCATTCCTGCCTTGATGGGCAACGTTCTGCGCGAGGTTTTCCAGCACCAGAATCCGTCCGCTCATCCAGTTCTGCACGCTGCTGGCGGTGAGGTCACCGGCCTGCTGCACAGAGGACTGCAAATTCTGCCGAATGGTGTTTCGCTGCAAGTAATCGTTGTAGAGCGTGAACAACGCGAACGCCAGGACGACGACGCCCGAAGCGGCCAGGAGGATTTTATGGCTGAACTTGAGATTCATTTCATGGGACTTCTTATGCCAAAAGTGGGGATGCGTTTCCGGATGCAACATTCCATGTACGGCGCAGGCAGCGTTCTTCTGGCCGCTCTACTTTGGTGCACGCATTTCTCACCAGTCTGTCGGCCAGCGGCGGAGAAATCTTAGGGGCGCGTGAGAAATGGACGGGGTTTGTGCAGGATTCCCGCCGAACGGCGTGCCAGAGCAGCTGCGAGGGAATTTTTCGCATCGACATGGGGGCAGCAGTTGCAAAATCTGTAACCCTTGATGACAATGCGACTAATTATCATTTGTGACGTTCGGGCTGGCGTGGTCATGTCTTCACCTGAGTTGGTCGTACAGGCGCTTTACGGTAGTCATCACGGCTGGCTCAACGCTTGGCTGCGCGCGCGGCTGGGCAACGCAGCGGATGCGGCGGATCTGGCTCAGGACACTTTCCTGCGTCTGCTGCAACGTACCGAACGCCTCGAACTCAGAGCGCCCCGAGCTTTCCTGCGAACCATCGCGCGCGGTCTGGTGATCGATCATTGGCGCCGCGAGGAAATCGAGCGGGCCTATCTGGAGACCATTGCTCACTTGCCTGAAGGCGAAGTACCTGACGCCGAATCCCGCGCGTTGGTGCTGGAACTGCTGGAAAGCATTGCGCGTATGCTTGAGGGTTTGAAGCCGAAAGTGCGTCAGGCATTTCTCCTGGCGCAGTGCGAAGGGTTAACGCACAAACAGATCGCCGAGCAGTTGGGCGTGTCGGTACGTTCAGTGGAACGCTACGTCGCCGACGCGCTATATCACTGCTATGTGTTGCGGTATGAAAGCTGATGCCTGTGGATAACCTCTCACTCGCTCGCCGCGTCGAACCGCGCCAACAGGTGGTCAAGCAAGCGATTCACTGGCTACTGCGGCTGCGCAACAACCACGGCAATTCGCGGCTGACTCGCCAATGCGAGCAGTGGCGCGCCGAGCATCACGAACATGAAATCGCCTGGCAGCGGGTACAGTCGCTGCAAGCCGAATTGAGCTCCAGTCTGCGCGCCGTGCCGGGTGCGCAGGTCGCTTTCAATACCTTGGAAAACAGTGCGCAGGGGCTGGGCCGACGCCAGGCCTTGAAGTTGTTGTCGGGCGCGCTGTTGATGGGCTCCGCCGCGTGGCTGGCCAAGGACAGCGCCCCTTGGCAGCAATGGAGCGCCGACTACGCGACGGCGACCGGCGAACGGCGCGGTTTCCAGTTGCCCGACGGCACGCGGATCGAACTCAACACGGCCAGCGCCGTGGACCTGGATTACACCGCGCAGCAGCGCCTGATCAAACTGACCCGTGGCGAGATCATCGTTACCTGCGGCGGCTCTGACGAAGGCGCGGGATCCGATCGACCGCTGCGCGTACAGAATCGCCACGGGAGTTATGAACCGTTCGACGCGCGTTTCATTTTGCGTCAGGACGATCAGTGCACGCGGCTCAGCGTTACCCGCGGCCGAGTGTTGGTTCGCGCTGGCGGTCATTCCCTCGAAGCGCTCGCCGGGCAAAGTTTTCTGGTCAACCAAAGCGGTTTGCGCGCAGCGCCTACGCCGGATATGGATGCGGGCGCCTGGCTCGACGGTTTGATCGTCACGCGCAATATGCGCCTGGGTGATTTTCTTGCTGAAGTCGCCCGTTATCGCCCGGGGTTTCTGAGTTGCGCGGCGGATATCGCAGACTTGCGCCTCTCTGGGGTGTTCCGTCTGGAGGACACCGACAGGCTGCTGGCGGTCCTGCCGCAGACGCTGCCGGTGCAATTGCGTTATCGCACCCGTTGGTGGGTGACTCTGGAGCGTGCGGTCTGAACATTTTTTGGCGGGTTTTCGCAGGCAGTCCGGCTTAGTCAGTAAGCACTTCAACTCAGCCCCCGCGACTGCCTACGGAAATCCACAATGACTGTCCGCGCCACTTGTAAGAACCCTCTGAATTTCACTGCAGAATCGACACTGCTGCGCCATGCGGTTCGGGCCGCACTGCTGACCACCGCGCTGGGCGTCAGCGTGTTACCGAGCCTGAGTCTGGCCGCCAACACCGGCACCGAGATCAGCCACCGCTACAACATTGCTGCCGGGCCATTGGGCGAGGCGTTGAATCAGTTTGCCCGGCAGGCCGGTATCACCCTGGCGATGACACCGCAACAGACTCAAGGTCAGCAATCACCCGGCGTGCAGGGTGAATATTCGACCGACCAGGCCTTGAGCCATTTGCTCGGCAGCTCAGGGTTGGAAGCCGTCAGCCAGGACGGCAGCAGCTACATTCTGCGCCCACTCGCTGAAAGCGAAGCTCTGGCCTTGCCGACCACTGATATCAAAGGTTTTGCCCTCGGCAACGCGCTGGGCAGCATGGCCGGCTACAACGCCACGCACAGCCAGATCGCCACCAAGACCAGTACCGCATTGCTGGAAACCTCGCAAAGCGTATCGGTGGTCACGCGCGAGCAAATGGATGACCAAGGCTCGCAGACCGTCTCGCAAGCGATGCGCTACGCCCCGGGCGTGCTGACCAACCCGTATGGCGCTACGCACCGTTACGACTACGTGGCGATGCGCGGTTTCAACGACGGCTCGGTGGACAACATCTACCTCGACGGCCTCAAGTCGATGGGCGACAGCGGCACCTACAGCACCATGCAGGTCGATCCGTATTTCCTTAAGCGTGTGGACATTCTCAAAGGCCCGTCGTCCGTGCTGTACGGCCGCAGTTCGCCCGGAGGCCTGGTCGCATTGACCAGCAAAAAGCCGTTGTATGAGGCCTACCATCAGGTGCAAGCCACGGTGGGGACGCAAGGCCAGCGTGGGGTTGGTTTTGACTTCAGCGGTCCGGTCGATGACGACAAGCGCATTGCCTATCGTCTGACCGGACTAAGCGATCAGTCCGACACGCAATTCGACCATAACAAGGAAAAACGCTTCGCCCTTGCGCCGACGCTGAGCGTCGATTTCAGCGAAGACACCTCGCTGACTCTGCAAGCCTATCTGCAGCACGATCCGGACGGCGGCTATCACGGCGGCGTTCCGGCGGACGGCACAATCCATCAGCACAATGGCGAGCGCATCTCACCGCGCTTCTTCGAGGGCGAGCCGGGGATCGATGGCTACTCCCGTGACCAGCAGTCGTTTGGCTATCAGTTCGAACATCGCTTCAACGATGTCTTCACGGCGCGGCAGAATTTCCGTTATCTCGATTCCAAAGTGAACATGGATCAGGTCTACGCCTATGGCTGGACCACTCCGACCAGCAATGAACTGAACCGTTATTACACCGGCGGTGATGAGCGCCTGCATGCGTTTATCGTCGACAACATGCTGCAGGCCGAATTCTTCACCGGCGCGACCAAGCACACAGTCCTGATGGGCGCGGATTATCAACGGCGCAAAACCGTGGTCGACTGGACCAGTGGTGGACTGGCGCCGATCAATGCGTTCAATCCGGTATACGGCAACTCGGCGATCGAAATGTATGGCGACACCAGCTATCTGCGTCGCCTCGAACAGACCGGTGTGTACCTGCAAGACCTGATCGAGATGGACAAGTGGCGCTTCTCGCTGGGCCTGCGTCAGGACTGGGTCGAGACATCCGATGAAAACCGCATCGCCGAAGCGGGGCGTCCGGTTGGTACAGAGATCAATGATCGGCGCACGAAACTCACTGGGCGTGCCGGCGCTTTATATCTGTTTGATAACGGTCTGGCGCCATACATCAGCTACTCCGAGTCGTTTAACCCGAACTCCTATGCCGACAGCGCCGGTAATCCACTCGCCCCTACCGATGGCACACAGTGGGAAGTCGGTTTGAAGTATCAGCCGCCGGGCACCGATAACCTGTTCACCGCCTCGCTGTTCCGCATCGACCAGGAAAATCTCGCGACCAAACTGCCGCAGGAAAACTTCTATCGCGCGGTCGGTGCCGTACGCTCGCAAGGTCTGGAGCTGGAAGCGCACATGCAACTGACCGATAACTTGAAAGTGCTCGGCAGTTACACCTTCACCGACATCGAATATTCCAAATCGATGATCAGCACCTTGAGCACGCCGACCGATGTCATCGAGAACAAGGGCAACTCGCCGACTCAAGCGCCGCGCCACATGGCCTCGCTATGGGCTGACTACAAATTCGACAGCGCCGCACTTGATGGTCTTCGCCTGGGTGGTGGGGTGCGCTATGTCGGCTACAGCTGGGCCGATGCGGAGAACACAATGAAGGTGCCGTCTTACACGCTGTTCGATGCCTCGATTGGTTATGACTTGGGCAAGGTCGGCTTGAAAGGAGTGGATGTACGGCTCAATGCGAACAACCTGACCAATGAATCCTATGTCGCGTCCTGCGCCAGTCTGAACTTCTGCTACATGGGCGAAGAACGCAACGTAGCGGCGACCGTCAGCTATCAGTTCTAAAGCCGTGTCCTGTGCATAAAAAAGCCAGCCCCTGATATCAGGGGCTGGCTTTGTCGTTTCTTCGGGGGTGTTCTGTATGCGTGCGTTTCTGGTTTTATTGCATCGATATATCGGCCTGGCCATTGCGGTGTTTCTATTGCTGGCGGGCCTTACAGGCAGTGTGCTGGCGTTCAATCATGAACTGGATGAATGGCTGAATCCGCAATTCTATAAAGCGACGTCAGTGGGTGAGCGCCTGCCGCCCGGCGCGTTGGTAGAGGCGGTGCAAACTGCACATCCGAAACTGCAAGTCTGGTACATGGAGTATCCGCAGGAGGCGGGGCATACGGCGCTGCTGGCGGCCGTTCCGCGTAAAGATCCGGCGACGGGCCAGCCGTTCGATGAGCGCAATCAGGTGTTCTATCTGGACCCGATCAGCGCGGAGCAAAAAGGCGCGCGCTACTGGGGTGAATGCTGTTTTCAGCGGGAGAACTTCATCCCGTTCATTCTGGAGTTTCACTACAACCTGACATTGCCGGGTAACTGGGGATTGCTGTTGATGGGTGGGGTGGCGATCGCGTGGGTGATCGACTGCTTTGTCGCATTGTTCCTGACCTTGCCGCGCGGCAAGCCCTTCTGGAAGAAGTGGGCGACTGCTTGGAAGGTCAAAGGCGGGCATGCCTACCGCTTGAACTTCGACCTGCATCGCGCCGGAGGATTGTGGTTGTGGCTGCTGCTGTTACCGATCGCCGTCAGCAGCGTAGCAATGAACTTGCCGAGCCAAGTGTTCAAGCCTGCGGTTTCTTTGTTTTCGCCCATCGAGCCGAGCGTTTATGAAGCCAGAGGACGAATGCCCGCCAATCAACTGGGGACGACACAGTTGAGCTATCAACAGGCGTACGAAAGGGCATTGCAGGAAGGGGAACGATTAGGACTGACGGCCGCGATCGGCGAGTTGTATTACAGCTTTGAGTACAACTTCTACGGCGCAGGATTTGGACAGCACGATACGGACGCTCACGGTAAATCCTGGTTGTTCTTTCACGGTACCGATGGCCGATTATTGGGACAGGAGGTCGCGGGACAGGGCACGCTTGGAGAGCAGTTCTATCGACTCCAGTTGCCCATACATGGGGGACGGATCATCGGGGTGACAGGGCAGGTAATGATCGCGGTACTGGGTGTGTTGATTGCGGGGTTGTCAGGGACGGGCGTTTATATCTGGTGGCGCAAGTGGCGGGCAAGACGCAGCAGCAAGACTCGCAGAACGGCATGATCTTTCGTACACGCTTAAATGACAAAACCCCTGTCTGCGTTAGCAGACAGGGGTTTCGGAATTCAATCTTGACGATGACCTACTCTCACATGGGGAAACCCCACACTACCATCGGCGATACATCGTTTCACTGCTGAGTTCGGGATGGGATCAGGTGGTTCCAATGTTCTATGGTCGTCAAGAAATTCTTTATCTGGCCCGTCAACACGGTAACAAACCAGCAAAAACAGGAACTTCTACTAAAACAAAACCCCAACTGCTTTCGCAATTGGGGTTTCGGAATTTAATCTTGACGATGACCTACTCTCACATGGGGAAACCCCACACTACCATCGGCGATGCATCGTTTCACTGCTGAGTTCGGGATGGGATCAGGTGGTTCCAACGCTCTATGGTCGTCAAGAAATTCGGGTACTGACTCGGGACCGGATGGCCTCGCTTCAGCAAATTGGGTATGTGACAGCTAGGTGTTTGTGAATTTCGAACTTTCGGTTCGTTTCGTCTTCACACACCGCAATCTGGCGCCTTTTCAGGTCAGCAAATTGCTTGGGTGTTATATGGTCAAGCCTCACGGGCAATTAGTATTGGTTAGCTCAACGCCTCACAGCGCTTACACACCCAACCTATCAACGTCGTAGTCTTCGACGGCCCTTCAGGGAACTCAAGGTTCCAGTGAGATCTCATCTTGAGGCAAGTTTCCCGCTTAGATGCTTTCAGCGGTTATCTTTCCCGAACATAGCTACCCGGCAATGCCACTGGCGTGACAACCGGAACACCAGAGGTTCGTCCACTCCGGTCCTCTCGTACTAGGAGCAGCCCCTCTCAAATCTCAAACGTCCACGGCAGATAGGGACCGAACTGTCTCACGACGTTCTAAACCCAGCTCGCGTACCACTTTAAATGGCGAACAGCCATACCCTTGGGACCGGCTTCAGCCCCAGGATGTGATGAGCCGACATCGAGGTGCCAAACACCGCCGTCGATATGAACTCTTGGGCGGTATCAGCCTGTTATCCCCGGAGTACCTTTTATCCGTTGAGCGATGGCCCTTCCATACAGAACCACCGGATCACTAAGACCTACTTTCGTACCTGCTCGACGTGTCTGTCTCGCAGTCAAGCGCGCTTTTGCCTTTATACTCTACGACCGATTTCCGACCGGTCTGAGCGCACCTTCGTACTCCTCCGTTACTCTTTAGGAGGAGACCGCCCCAGTCAAACTACCCACCATACACTGTCCTCGATCCGGATAACGGACCTGAGTTAGAACCTCAAAGTTGCCAGGGTGGTATTTCAAGGATGGCTCCACGCGAACTGGCGTCCACGCTTCAAAGCCTCCCACCTATCCTACACAAGCAAATTCAAAGTCCAGTGCAAAGCTATAGTAAAGGTTCACGGGGTCTTTCCGTCTAGCCGCGGATACACTGCATCTTCACAGCGATTTCAATTTCACTGAGTCTCGGGTGGAGACAGCGCCGCCATCGTTACGCCATTCGTGCAGGTCGGAACTTACCCGACAAGGAATTTCGCTACCTTAGGACCGTTATAGTTACGGCCGCCGTTTACCGGGGCTTCGATCAAGAGCTTCGCGTTAGCTAACCCCATCAATTAACCTTCCGGCACCGGGCAGGCGTCACACCCTATACGTCCACTTTCGTGTTTGCAGAGTGCTGTGTTTTTAATAAACAGTCGCAGCGGCCTGGTATCTTCGACCGGCATGAGCTTACGGAGCAAGTCCTTCACCCTCACCGGCGCACCTTCTCCCGAAGTTACGGTGCCATTTTGCCTAGTTCCTTCACCCGAGTTCTCTCAAGCGCCTTGGTATTCTCTACCCAACCACCTGTGTCGGTTTGGGGTACGGTTCCTGGTTACCTGAAGCTTAGAAGCTTTTCTTGGAAGCATGGCATCAACCACTTCGTGTTCTAAAAGAACACTCGTCATCAGCTCTCGGCCTTAAGATCCCGGATTTACCTAAGATCTCAGCCTACCACCTTAAACTTGGACAACCAACGCCAAGCTGGCCTAGCCTTCTCCGTCCCTCCATCGCAATAACCAGAAGTACAGGAATATTAACCTGTTTTCCATCGACTACGCTTTTCAGCCTCGCCTTAGGGACCGACTAACCCTGCGTCGATTAACGTTGCGCAGGAAACCTTGGTCTTTCGGCGTGGGTGTTTTTCACACCCATTGTCGTTACTCATGTCAGCATTCGCACTTCTGATACCTCCAGCAAGCTTCTCAACTCACCTTCACAGGCTTACAGAACGCTCCTCTACCGCATCATCCGAAGATGATACCCGTAGCTTCGGTGTATGGTTTGAGCCCCGTTACATCTTCCGCGCAGGCCGACTCGACTAGTGAGCTATTACGCTTTCTTTAAAGGGTGGCTGCTTCTAAGCCAACCTCCTAGCTGTCTAAGCCTTCCCACATCGTTTCCCACTTAACCATAACTTTGGGACCTTAGCTGACGGTCTGGGTTGTTTCCCTTTTCACGACGGACGTTAGCACCCGCCGTGTGTCTCCCATGCTCGGCACTTGTAGGTATTCGGAGTTTGCATCGGTTTGGTAAGTCGGGATGACCCCCTAGCCGAAACAGTGCTCTACCCCCTACAGTGATACATGAGGCGCTACCTAAATAGCTTTCGAGGAGAACCAGCTATCTCCGAGCTTGATTAGCCTTTCACTCCGATCCACAGGTCATCCGCTAACTTTTCAACGGTAGTCGGTTCGGTCCTCCAGTCAGTGTTACCTAACCTTCAACCTGCCCATGGATAGATCGCCCGGTTTCGGGTCTATTCCCAGCGACTAGACGCCCTATTAAGACTCGCTTTCGCTACGCCTCCCCTATTCGGTTAAGCTCGCCACTGAAAATAAGTCGCTGACCCATTATACAAAAGGTACGCAGTCACAGAACAAAGTCTGCTCCCACTGCTTGTACGCATACGGTTTCAGGATCTATTTCACTCCCCTCTCCGGGGTTCTTTTCGCCTTTCCCTCACGGTACTAGTTCACTATCGGTCAGTCAGTAGTATTTAGCCTTGGAGGATGGTCCCCCCATATTCAGACAAAGTTTCTCGTGCTCCGTCCTACTCGATTTCATGACTAAGAGATTTTCGCGTACAGGGCTATCACCCACTATGGCCGCACTTTCCAGAGCGTTCCGCTAATCTCAAAGCCACTTAAGGGCTAGTCCCCGTTCGCTCGCCACTACTAAGGGAATCTCGGTTGATTTCTTTTCCTCAGGGTACTTAGATGTTTCAGTTCCCCTGGTTCGCCTCTTGCACCTATGTATTCAGTACAAGATAACCATCTTATGATGGCTGGGTTCCCCCATTCAGACATCTCCGGATCAAAGTCTGTTTGCCGACTCCCCGAAGCTTTTCGCAGGCTACCACGTCTTTCATCGCCTCTGACTGCCAAGGCATCCACCGTATGCGCTTCTTCACTTGACCATATAACCCCAAGCAATCTGGTTATACTGTGAAGACGACATTCGCCGAAAATTCGAATTTCTCAACTAAGAGAACTCACAAATTTTACCTTAGCCTGATCCGTTACCAGTGAAAGTAACGTTCAGTCTATCTTTCTATCACATACCCAAATTTTTAAAGAACGATCTAGTCAAAGACTAGAAATCAACATTCATCACCAAACCGGTGGAATGCTCATTTCTAAGCTTTCAAACTTCAGAAGCAGTAGTGGTGGAGCCAAGCGGGATCGAACCGCTGACCTCCTGCGTGCAAGGCAGGCGCTCTCCCAGCTGAGCTATGGCCCCGTATTTCTACAGGCGTTTCCCACACAAAATTGGTGGGTCTGGGCAGATTCGAACTGCCGACCTCACCCTTATCAGGGGTGCGCTCTAACCAACTGAGCTACAGACCCAATTTCGGGCTGCTTCTATCGTCTTCTTCAATGAATCAAGCAATTCGTGTGGGAGCTCATGCAGCAGCTGATGTCGTCGATTAAGGAGGTGATCCAGCCGCAGGTTCCCCTACGGCTACCTTGTTACGACTTCACCCCAGTCATGAATCACACCGTGGTAACCGTCCCCCCGAAGGTTAGACTAGCTACTTCTGGTGCAACCCACTCCCATGGTGTGACGGGCGGTGTGTACAAGGCCCGGGAACGTATTCACCGCGACATTCTGATTCGCGATTACTAGCGATTCCGACTTCACGCAGTCGAGTTGCAGACTGCGATCCGGACTACGATCGGTTTTATGGGATTAGCTCCACCTCGCGGCTTGGCAACCCTTTGTACCGACCATTGTAGCACGTGTGTAGCCCAGGCCGTAAGGGCCATGATGACTTGACGTCATCCCCACCTTCCTCCGGTTTGTCACCGGCAGTCTCCTTAGAGTGCCCACCATTACGTGCTGGTAACTAAGGACAAGGGTTGCGCTCGTTACGGGACTTAACCCAACATCTCACGACACGAGCTGACGACAGCCATGCAGCACCTGTCTCAATGTTCCCGAAGGCACCAATCCATCTCTGGAAAGTTCATTGGATGTCAAGGCCTGGTAAGGTTCTTCGCGTTGCTTCGAATTAAACCACATGCTCCACCGCTTGTGCGGGCCCCCGTCAATTCATTTGAGTTTTAACCTTGCGGCCGTACTCCCCAGGCGGTCAACTTAATGCGTTAGCTGCGCCACTAAGAGCTCAAGGCTCCCAACGGCTAGTTGACATCGTTTACGGCGTGGACTACCAGGGTATCTAATCCTGTTTGCTCCCCACGCTTTCGCACCTCAGTGTCAGTATCAGTCCAGGTGGTCGCCTTCGCCACTGGTGTTCCTTCCTATATCTACGCATTTCACCGCTACACAGGAAATTCCACCACCCTCTACCATACTCTAGCTTGCCAGTTTTGGATGCAGTTCCCAGGTTGAGCCCGGGGATTTCACATCCAACTTAACAAACCACCTACGCGCGCTTTACGCCCAGTAATTCCGATTAACGCTTGCACCCTCTGTATTACCGCGGCTGCTGGCACAGAGTTAGCCGGTGCTTATTCTGTCGGTAACGTCAAAATTGCAGAGTATTAATCTACAACCCTTCCTCCCAACTTAAAGTGCTTTACAATCCGAAGACCTTCTTCACACACGCGGCATGGCTGGATCAGGCTTTCGCCCATTGTCCAATATTCCCCACTGCTGCCTCCCGTAGGAGTCTGGACCGTGTCTCAGTTCCAGTGTGACTGATCATCCTCTCAGACCAGTTACGGATCGTCGCCTTGGTGAGCCATTACCTCACCAACTAGCTAATCCGACCTAGGCTCATCTGATAGCGCAAGGCCCGAAGGTCCCCTGCTTCTCCCGTAGGACGTATGCGGTATTAGCGTTCCTTTCGAAACGTTGTCCCCCACTACCAGGCAGATTCCTAGGCATTACTCACCCGTCCGCCGCTGAATCCAGGAGCAAGCTCCTCTCATCCGCTCGACTTGCATGTGTTAGGCCTGCCGCCAGCGTTCAATCTGAGCCATGATCAAACTCTTCAGTTCAAACATCTTTGGGTTTTTAAGAAACCCTAAACTTGGCTCAGCAATCGTTGGTTACATCTTTGATTTCTCGCGGAGTAACTTGTGATGCTGATAATCTTGTTGACTATCAGTCTGACTGCACAAGCACCCACACGAATTGCTTGATTCAGTTGTTAAAGAGCGGTTGGTTAAGATCTTTCGTCTCAACCGAGGCGCGCATTCTACAGCAGCCTCATTTGCTGTCAAGTGATTATTTTCAGAAGTTTTCGAAGAATTCTTCAACAACTTCAACCACTTGCGCTTCCGATCTCTCGTTAGCGGGAGGCGAATTCTACAGCGTTAATCGCTGCTGTCAACACCTCTTTTCTCCGCTTTCGACCGAGAAGATCGAACCGTTAAAAGAGCTACACATCACTGCTCTTTCAACTCCTTCCAGGCTTCGATGATCTGAAGCAAGCCACTGTCGAAAACTGCGTAACTCTTTGAATCTCAAGGAGTTTTCCGTTTCGACTGCGCCGGAAGTGGGGCGAATTATAGACCTCTGGAATCTGCCGTCAACCGTTAATTTCGCTTTTCTTTCAATAACTTGCGTATTGGTTAAAAAACATCCAATCAGATGAGAAAAGAGCTTCTTCTATATAGAAGAAGACTTAAAGGACGCCTTCCTTCTTCAACATAGCCACCGCGCCTGCCCCCAGACCCAGCACCCGCTGCAGAACCTCTAATGTGTGCTCACCTAATAAAGGAGGCGCATGACGATATTCAACGGGCGTCTCCGACAACCGAATCGGGCTGGCCACCTGAGGCACCATCCCCGCCAATGCATGCGGCAGCTCTATCGCCAGACCGCGCGCCTTCACCTGAGGATCTTCAAATACCTGCGACAGATCATTGATCGGCCCACAAGGCACGCCCGCCTGCTCCAATTGAGCAACCCACTCGGCCGTGGTCTTGAAGACCGTAGCTTGGCGGATCAACGGGATCAACACCGCGCGGTTCGCCACCCGCAGCTTGTTGGTCGCGAAGCGCGGGTCATCCGCCCACTGCGGTTGCCCCGCGACTTCGGCGAACTTGCGGAACTGCCCGTCATTACCCACGGTGAGAATGAAGTCGCCATCCGCCGTAGGAAAGTCCTGATAAGGCACGATATTCGGATGCGCATTGCCCAGGCGCTTCGGCGCATTGCCGGTGGTCAGGTAGTTCATCGCCTGATTGGCCAGGCACGCGACCTGCACATCCAGCAACGCCATATCGATGTGCTGGCCGCCACCGTCGTGATCGCGATGAGCCAATGCCGCGAGGATCGCCACTGTCGAATACAGCCCGGTAAGAATATCCGTCAGCGCCACGCCCACTTTCACCGGCCCAGCGCCTTCATCTCCTTCAGGTCGACCAGTCAGACTCATCAAGCCGCCGAGGCCCTGGATCATGAAGTCATACCCCGCACGCTTGGCGTAAGGGCCGGTCTGGCCGAAGCCGGTGATGGAGCAATAGATCAGATTCGGGTTGAGCGCCTTCAGCGACTCATAGTCCAGACCATAGGCCGCCAGACCACCTACTTTGAAATTCTCAATCAGAATGTCCGACTTCGCCGCCAGGTCGCGCACCAGCTTCTGCCCTTCAGAACGGGTGAAGTCGATGGTCACCGATTGCTTGTTGCGGTTTGCCGAGAGGTAATAAGCCGCTTCCGATGTGTTCTCGCCGTAAGCATCTTTAAGAAAGGGCGGGCCCCAGGCGCGGGTGTCATCACCATTGCCCGGGCGCTCGACCTTGATCACCTCGGCGCCCAGGTCGGCGAGGATCTGTCCGGCCCAAGGCCCGGCCAGTACTCGCGATAAATCCAGTACCCGTAGATGCGACAGCGCGCCCATGGTCCGCCCTCCTATTAATAGAACGCCTGCAGACCGGTTTGCGCACGCCCGAGGATCAGCGCGTGAACGTCGTGGGTACCTTCATAGGTATTCACCACTTCCAGGTTGACCAGATGACGGGCCACGCCGAACTCATCGGAGATACCATTGCCACCGAGCATGTCGCGCGCCATCCGCGCAATATCCAGCGACTTGCCGCAGGAGTTGCGCTTCATGATCGAAGTGATTTCAACGGCGGCGGTACCTTCGTCCTTCATCCGGCCCAAGCGCAGGCAACCTTGCAGTGCCAGAGTGATCTCGGTCTGCATGTCGGCGAGTTTCTTCTGCACCAGTTGAGTCGCGGCCAACGGTCGACCGAATTGCTGACGATCCAGAGTGTATTGACGCGCGGTGTGCCAGCAGAACTCGGCCGCGCCCAGTGCGCCCCAGGAAATGCCGTAGCGTGCGGAATTGAGGCAGGTGAACGGACCTTTCAGACCACGGACGTCCGGGAAGATGTTTTCTTCCGGCACGAAGACGTTGTCCATGACGATCTCGCCGGTGATGGAAGCGCGCAGGCCGACCTTGCCGTGAATCGCCGGAGCGCTCAGGCCTTTCCAGCCTTTCTCCAGAACGAAACCACGGATGTCGCCAGCATCGTCCTTGGCCCAGACCACGAATACGTCAGCAATCGGGCTGTTGGTGATCCACATCTTCGCGCCGGTCAGGCTGTAGCCGCCATCGACCTTGCGCGCCCGGCTGATCATCGCGCCCGGATCGGAACCGTGGTTCGGCTCGGTCAGACCGAAGCAACCGATCCATTCGCCGGAAGCCAGTTTCGGCAGATACTTCTGTTTCTGTGCTTCGGTACCGAATTCGTTGATCGGCACCATCACTAGCGAGGACTGCACGCTCATCATCGAGCGATAGCCGGAGTCGACGCGCTCGACCTCACGGGCAATCAGGCCATAACTGACGTAATTCAGACCACTGCCACCGTATTGTTCGGGAATGGTCGCACCGAGCAGGCCGACTTCACCCATCTCGCGGAAGATTGCCGGGTCGGTCTTTTCATGACGGAAAGCTTCGAGCACACGCGGGGCGAGACTCTGTTGAGCGAACTGCGCGGCGGTGTCGCGGATCATCCGCTCTTCTTCGGTGAGCTGTTGATCCAGCAGCAGGGGATCGATCCAGTTGAAGCTAGCTTTACCGCCCATGAGTGTGCCCTCGCAATCGGGTGAATTAACGTGGCATTGATCCTAGGCGCGGTTCGCCGTCGGAGCAAACGAGGATTTCGCATTCTGTTGTGCTAATTTCTCACTCCGTACCGTCGCGAATAGCCTTTTATGCGGCGCATTAGTGAGGTTGACGTACATGCGCAGGAAGATCCCCAGCACCGCCGCCCTGATCAGTTTCGAAGCTGCCGCCCGCCATGAGAGCTTTACCCGTGCTGCTGAAGAACTGTCGCTCACCCAAGGCGCCATTTGCCGACAGATCGCCAGCCTGGAAGATTTCCTCAGCGTGGAACTGTTCCGACGCTCGCGACGTGGAGTGAAACTGACCGAGGCGGGTCTTTCCTACAGTCGTCGGGTGGCGACTCAGCTTGATGCGGTGGAGCGCGACACCCTCTCGGTAATGGGCCAGCAGGGCACCAACGTCATCGAGCTCGCAGTCGTCCCGACCTTCGGCACGCAATGGCTGCTGCCACGGCTCAAGGATTTCCAGCTCAAGCACCCGGAAGTGACCGTCAACCTGACCAACCGCACCCGGCCGTTCCTGTTTGCCGACACCGAATTCGATGCCGCGATCTACTTCGGCGATGCCGATTGGTCGGGTACCGAATCCCACAGATTGATGGGCGAGAATCCGATGCCGGTGTGCAGCCCCGCCCTACTCGGCGATCACACGCAGCTGACAGCGCAAGCCATCGCCGAGCTACCGCTGCTGCAGCAGACCACCCGACCTTACGCCTGGCGCCAATGGTTCAACTCGCAGCAATTGAATATCCCTCGCGACATGACAGGTCCACGCTACGAGCTATTCTCGATGCTTGCCCAGGCAGCCATGCACGACATGGGCGTTGCGCTGATTCCGCCGTTTCTGATTCAGCGCGAGCTGACAGAGAAACGTCTGGTGGTTGCCAACTCTCAAGCGCTTTCCAGCATCAAGGCCTATTACCTGATGATTCCGGAGCGAAAGGTCGAATCGGCATCGCTGAAGGCATTTCGTGACTGGCTGGTAAATCAGGCGCAGAGCTACAGCCTAGAAGAATAAAGGCTTTGCGCAATACCTAACCTCGTAGTCAGAAAAACCAAAGCCCTACAGATATAACTATTTGTCGCTTCTGAGCAGACTGTATCCGAAAGTCGTACAGACGTCCCACAAGCTGCCAAACACGTGGCTTTGAGCCTCTAACGGCGACTCATTGCTGCCTATTCACGCCACCGATGCGAATTTTTTTCAAATTCAGCCAGAATCCTTGCAGGGCACGGCCTGCAAGGGGTTCAACTGGCCATCTGCGACATTCGGTCACGGCATGACTTGTAGTTAATTTTCCGTCACCCGTCATAACCCCTTGAAGGGCATAAAGTTCGCCTGCAAAATGCCGCGCCCCGCCCTGATTCGGCGGGATCGTGCTGATCGGCCGCCCCAGTCGCACCATCCGTAGTGCATGGGTTTACTCAATAAGATCACGCAGGAGATTTGACGTGCACATTGGTGTTCCTCTCGAAACCCAGACCGGTGAAACACGGGTTGCTGCAACCCCGGAAACCATCAAGAAGCTGATCAGCCAAGGCCATAAGGTCACTGTGCAAAGCGGCGCTGGCGTCAAAGCCAGTGTCGTCGACAGTGCCTATGAAGCGGCCGGCGCAAGCATTGGCAGCGCCAATGACGCGTTTGGCGCCGAGCTGATTCTCAAAGTGGTCGCGCCAAGCGATGCCGAACTGCCGCTGATCAAGCGCGGCACGGTGCTCGTGGGCATGCTCAACCCGTTCAACAACGAGACCATCGCGAAGATGGCCGAATGCGGCATTACCGCATTCGCCCTCGAAGCGGCGCCGCGCACCTCGCGGGCGCAGAGTCTTGATGTGTTGTCGTCGCAGGCGAATATCGCCGGCTACAAAGCGGTGTTGCTCGCGGCTCACCATTACCCACGCTTCATGCCGATGCTGATGACTGCTGCGGGTACCGTGAAAGCGGCGCGGGTGCTGATTCTTGGCGCGGGCGTGGCCGGTTTGCAGGCGATTGCCACAGCGAAACGCCTGGGTGCGGTGATCGAAGCGTCCGACGTGCGTCCAGCGGTGAAGGAACAGATCGAATCCCTCGGCGCGAAGTTCGTCGACGTGCCTTACGAGACCGATGAAGAGCGCGAATGCGCCGTCGGTGTCGGCGGTTACGCGCGGCCGATGCCGGCGAGTTGGATGCAGCGTCAGGCCCAGGCCGTGCACGAGCGCGCCAAGCAGGCCGATATCGTCATCACCACCGCGCTGATTCCGGGCCGCAAAGCGCCGACGCTGCTCAGCGCCGAGACCGTGGCGCAGATGAAGCCGGGCTCGGTGGTCATCGACCTAGCGGCCGCTCAGGGTGGCAACTGTCCGCTGACCGTCGCCGATCAGGTCGTTGTGGAAAACGGTGTGACGATCGTCGGTCCGACCAACCTCGCCGGTGAAGTCGCCGCCGACGCTTCGGCGCTGTACGCACGCAACCTGCTGGACTTCCTCAAGCTGGTGTTCACCAAGGAAGGCCAGTTCGACGTCAACCTCGAAGACGACATCGTCGCCGCGTGCCTGATGTGCCGCGACGGCCAAGTCATCCGCAAAAACGCCTAAGCAGGGATTCAGACGATGGAAGAGCTTATCTCCCCCGGTATCTACAACCTGATCATCTTCGTGCTGGCGATTTATGTCGGTTACCACGTGGTCTGGAACGTTACACCTGCGCTGCACACGCCGTTGATGGCAGTCACAAACGCCATTTCCGCGATCGTGATCGTCGGCGCCATGCTCGCCGCTGCGCTGACAGTCACGCCTTTGGGCAAGACCATGGGCACGCTGGCTGTGGCACTGGCGGCGGTCAATGTGTTCGGTGGCTTCCTGGTCACCCGCCGCATGCTTGAGATGTTCAAGAAGAAAGCCCCGAAAGCAAAAGAAGAGGCGCCGAAGTAATGAGCATGAATCTCGTGACGACGCTCTACCTGATCGCGTCGATCTGCTTTATCCAGGCCCTCAAAGGCCTGTCCCACCCGACCACCTCGCGGCGCGGCAACCTGTTCGGCATGCTTGGCATGGCGCTGGCCATCATCACAACGGTCGGCCTGATCTATAAGCTCGGGGCTGAGCTCGCTACAGCCGGTATCGGTTACGTCATCGTTGGCCTGCTGGTCGGCGGCACCGCCGGTTCGATCATGGCCAAACGCGTTGAAATGACCAAGATGCCGGAACTGGTAGCGTTCATGCACAGCATGATCGGCCTCGCGGCGGTGTTCATTGCCATTGCGGCAGTGGTTGAGCCGCAGTCGTTGGGTATCGTTAAACAGCTGGGCGATGCGATCCCGGCGGGCAACCGTCTGGAGCTGTTCCTCGGTGCGGCAATCGGTGCGATCACTTTCTCCGGTTCGGTGATTGCCTTTGGCAAGCTCTCGGGCAAGTACAAGTTCCGCCTGTTCCAGGGCGCACCGGTACAGTTCAGTGGCCAGCACAAGCTCAATGCGATTCTGGGTCTGGCAACGCTGGTTCTCGGTCTGACTTTCATGTTCACCGGCAACCTTACGGCGTTCGCACTGATGCTGGCCCTGGCGTTCGTGATGGGCGTGCTGATCATCATCCCGATCGGCGGCGCCGACATGCCGGTGGTGGTGTCGATGCTCAACAGCTATTCCGGCTGGGCGGCGGCGGGCATCGGTTTCTCGCTGAACAACTCGATGCTGATCATTGCCGGCTCGCTGGTGGGTTCGAGCGGTGCGATTCTCTCGTACATCATGTGCAAGGCGATGAACCGCTCCTTCTTTAATGTACTGCTCGGCGGTTTCGGCAATACGGCAGATGCAGGTCCTGCCGGTGCGCAGGAAGCCCGCCCGGTGAAATCCGGCTCGGCGGATGACGCGACTTTCCTGCTGACCAACGCCGACACCGTGATCATCGTCCCGGGTTATGGCTTAGCAGTAGCGCGTGCACAACATGCGCTGAAGGAGCTGACCGAGAAGCTGACCCATCGCGGCGTGACTGTGAAGTACGCGATCCACCCGGTGGCCGGTCGGATGCCTGGGCATATGAACGTCCTGCTCGCCGAGGCCGAAGTGCCTTACGACCAGGTGTTCGAGATGGAAGACATCAACTCCGAGTTCGGTCAGGCCGACGTGGTGCTGGTGCTCGGCGCGAACGACGTGGTCAACCCGGCCGCGAAGAACGATCCGAAGTCACCGATTGCCGGCATGCCGATTCTCGAAGCGTTCAAGGCCAAGACCATCATCGTCAACAAGCGCTCGATGGCCAGCGGCTATGCCGGTCTGGACAACGAATTGTTCTATCTGGACAAGACCATGATGGTTTTCGGCGACGCGAAGAAAGTCATCGAAGACATGGTCAAAGCGGTCGAGTAATCACCCGTTGCAATAACGAACGCCCCGACTTGTCGGGGCGTTTTTGTTTGCGCCAGACGCTGGACAATTTGCCGCGTTGTTGCAGATCCGGTAACGGTGTTTTACTGCAAACCCGCGAAATAGAGGCCTCGTTTGCGACCTTGGTAGCGGGACAGGCGCCGGCCAAATTCACTAGACTGCGCATCCTGCTACTCGTTGCCCGAGATAATAATCCATGTACCGTGACCGTATTCGCCTGCCTTCGTTGTTGGACAAAGTGATGAGCGCTGCCGACGCTGCCGCTCTAATTGAGGACGGCATGACCGTCGGCATGAGCGGTTTCACCCGCGCCGGCGAAGCCAAGGCCGTTCCCCACGCACTGGCCGAGCGCGCCAAGGTCACGCCGCTGAAGATCAGCCTGATGACTGGCGCCAGCCTGGGCAACGACCTCGACAAGCAACTGACCGAGGCCGGCGTGCTGTCGCGGCGCATGCCGTTTCAGGTCGACAGCACGTTGCGCAAGGCAATCAACGCCGGTGAAGTGATGTTCATTGACCAGCATCTCTCGGAAACGGTCGAGCAGTTGCGCAACCAGCAATTGAAGCTGCCGGACATCGCCGTCATCGAGGCAGTCGCCATCACCGAACAAGGCCATATCGTGCCGACCACGTCGGTGGGCAACTCGGCCAGCTTCGCGATCTTCGCCAAACAAGTGATCGTCGAAATCAACCTGGCCCACAACGCCAACCTCGAAGGCCTGCACGACATCTATATCCCGACGTACCGCCCGACGCGGACGCCAATCCCGCTGGTGAAAGTCGACGATCGCATCGGCAGCACGGCGATCCCGATTCCACCGGAGAAGATCGTTGCGATTGTCATCACTCAGCAGTCGGACTCGCCATCCACAGTGTCGGTACCGGACGTTGATACCAATGCCATCGCTGAACACCTGATCACCTTCTTCAAGCAGGAAGTCGCGGCCGGGCGCATGACCAACAAGC
Organism: Pseudomonas sp. FP1762; assembly: GCF_030687105.1. Taxonomy (NCBI): domain Bacteria; kingdom Pseudomonadati; phylum Pseudomonadota; class Gammaproteobacteria; order Pseudomonadales; family Pseudomonadaceae; genus Pseudomonas; species Pseudomonas sp. FP1762. The sequence goes on along the minus strand of NZ_CP117458.1, from coordinate 113,085 downwards.
TTGGCCCACTGCAGGCCGGCATCGGCAACATCGCCAACGCAGTGATGTGCGGCTTGATCGACTCGCCGTTCGAAGACCTGACCATGTACTCGGAAGTGCTGCAGGACTCGACCTTCGACCTGATCGATGCCGGCAAGCTAAGCTTCGCCTCGGGCAGTTCGATCACCCTGTCCGAGCGCCGCAACAGCGACGTGTTCGGCAACCTGGAGAAGTACAAGGACAAACTGATTCTGCGGCCGCAGGAGATCTCCAATCACCCGGAAGTGGTGCGGCGTCTGGGCATCATTGGCATCAACACCGCGCTGGAGTTCGACATCTATGGCAACGTCAACTCCACCCATGTCTGCGGTACGCGGATGATGAACGGCATCGGCGGTTCCGGCGACTTCGCACGCAATGCGCATCTGGCGGTATTCGTCACCAAGTCGATCGCCAAGGGTGGCGCGATTTCCAGCGTGGTGCCCATGGTTAGCCACGTCGACCATACCGAGCATGACGTCGACATTCTGGTAACCGAGGTCGGCCTCGCCGACCTGCGTGGCCTGGCGCCACGGGAACGTGCACGAGTGATCATCGACAACTGCGTGCATCCGGACTTCCGCCAGGCACTGAATGATTACTTCAGCGCTGCCTGTGCAATCGGCGGTCACACCCCGCATATTCTGCGCGAAGCCCTGAGCTGGCATATGAACCTGGAAGAAACCGGGCGCATGCTGGCAGTGTGATTCACACAGATACCCACCGAGGCAAACACAGTTTTGCCTCGGTGGATGCCCGCGAGAAACAGGATCGCAAAAAACTGTACTGCTGTACCGGTCTTTTCCTACCGCAAACTCCTACTCAACCCCCTGATACGAGCCGAAATGCACCAATCAAGTGCAGACAGGTACAGTTCGCCCAATTTCGACCCGTACACCATCCATAAACAGTTAACTGCTCACTCACAATACAAATGAACTGTATCTACAGAGACTATCCAAACGAGAGGATCATGGGCACCAGTCAAACCACTACCTGATCCCGCCACAAGCGGAAGGATGTCAACCATGGAACGTACACTCAGTTCCGAACTGTTCTTCGAAGACAAAGCTGTAAACACCCAGGCTTCCCTGCCTCTGCGCGTTATCGCCAACCTGATGTTGTGGCAGCGCCGCATCTCCAGCCGCCACCAACTGGCCCGTCTGGATTCGCGTCTGCTGGCCGACGCCGGTATCAGCGAAGCACAACGCTACGAAGAGCTGAGCAAGCCGTTCTGGCGCTAAGCAGCGTCGCTGGCTCTGGTCGTCAGACCCACCGCCAGCAACCCGAATTGCACAAGCAAAACCCGTCGTGGGCAACCACGGCGGGTTTTGTCGTTTCAGGGCCTTGAATGCTCTAAAACGCATAACTGAACGAGAACAGGTACAATTTACGAAAACCTCAGATAACACCAGTACAGTTATGCAGAACCTTTGGAGTATCACTGGCCACCACTGGGCGAACCGGATTTGGCAGCCTAATATCCATGCAGAACGTGGCGAACGTTGCGCAACAGGCGTCTGACTCCTCAGATACCGAGCCACCTCTCACTACGGTTTATCCAAAGGAGTTACATCATGACCCGTCTTCGCCTGCTCAGTGCCGCCGCCCTGCTGGCCGTGGCTGCCAACGCCAGCGCTACCAGCTTCATCGTGACCACCGACTCGATCGTCGGCGCGCTGAAAGCCACTTCCGACGCCACTTCCGATGTGACCTCCTCGTTCCGTGACGACAAGATCGTCCTCGCCGCCCGCGACGATGCCGCCAGCTTCGTGGCCAGCGAAGGCGATATCCGTGGGGTGAAGCTGGAAAGCGCGCTCGATCACATCCGCCATCAGGCGCCACAACTCAATGCCACCGATGCCCAATTGGCTCAGGCCATTCTGACGCTCTGATCGCTTGCGGTATTGCGGGACACGCCAGCCGTGTCCCGATGTTTCAACGCTGGCTCTGGCCCGGGCATTTGCGCTAGCCTTCAGGCTCGCTAACAGTTGTCGAGTCCCATGCGCTTTCTTCCAACTTTGCTCATCTCTTCCACTCTATTCACCGCCTGCTGGGCGATGTCTGCCAACGCCTTCGATGCTTTCAATGCATCGACCCAAGGCACGGTTGTCAGCGGTTACGCCACCAGCATGGTGTCTTCTGCGCCGTTCGACCGTAAACTGCTGCGCGCCGCCCATGATGACGCGGCCGCCTTCGTCGCCAGTGACGGTGAATGGCGAGGCGCACGGCTGGAATCCGCGCTGCATTACCTGCGCAAAACCCGGCCGAAACTTCATGCCAGCGACCTTGAACTGGCAGAAGCAATTCTCGTCCAATAGTTATCCTTGTCCTTCCGGAGTCGTTCCATGCGTAGCCCGCTGATTGCTGCCGCCCTTGGCCTGTTTGTGTTGGCCGATGTGGCCCAGGCGCACACCCTGGTAGCCACCAGTAACATCATCGTTCGTGCCTCCCAGCGCAGCATCGATTTCACCTCCGATACCACCACGTCGATTCGCGATTCGAAAATCATCCGCGAAGCCCACGACGACGCCGCCAGTTTCGTCGCCAGCAACGGCGACATCCGTGGCGCGCACCTCGAGGCCGCTCTCAACACATTGCGTACACGGGTGCCGGAAGCGCGCGACGCCAGTGATCAGGTACTCGCCGAAGCCATCCTCGCACTGTGAGGTCCGTTGGCGCCTGGCTGCTGGCCGGGGCGTTGTTGCTGCTTGGCAACAGCGCCCACGCCGGCCTGCAATTGCGGCTCAAGACCGAGGGTCTGAGCCCCGCTCAACAACAGGTCAGTCAGGCGCTGATTGATGAGGCCATGGCGAAACTGCCGCCGAGCTTCATCGAGCGGCTGGATCGGCGTATCGATGTCGGCTGGACCGATGACATGCCGGCCAACGCTTACGGGCAGGCAACGCTGGTTGCCGAGCTTGATCTGAATCGCAAGCTTCTCGCCGCTCTCACCGATGGCAGCGCGGCCAAAGAAAAAACCAATCGCCCCCACGGCACTGTGCGCCAGGAACTGCTAGCCACAGTGCTGCACGAAATCACGCATATCTACGACCGCGCGCGTTTATGGCCAAGCGCTGAGCGCACGTTGATCCAGCGCTGCACCCGACGCTTCAACAGCGCCGGGCTGATCGGTATTCCCGATGAGTGTCGCGGGCAGAACGGTCGCCGCTTCACCATCAGCGACGATCCGCGCCTGCTTGACCTGGCCGGGTGGCAACAGTACGTCGGCCGCCGTGGCGAGCGTGAACAACACAACCGCCAGATCGCGCGCAGCCCGGATCTCTACGAGATTTCCAGCCCCAAGGAGTTCGTTGCGGTCAACATGGAGTACTTCCTCCTCGACCCGAGCTACGCCTGCCGCCGCCCGGCGTTGTATCGCTACTACAAGGAACATTTCGGCTGGGCGCCGCCAGCGCAGGACACCTGCAGCAAGAGCTTTGCCTTTCTCAATGCGGGCAATGACTTCGCCAAGCAGCCTCTGGGGCAAGTCGATCCGGAGCGCGTCTACGCTGTCGATTACCTGCTGGCCGAGGCCAATCAGAACTGGGTCAGTCGCTGGGGCCACAGCATGTTGCGCCTGGTGATCTGCGCCCCCGGTCGCCCGCGCGGCCCGGATTGCCGCCTCGATCTCGATCAACACTTGGTGCTGTCCTATCGCGCCTTCGTTGGCGATGTGCAGCTGTCGAGCTGGGACGGACTGGTCGGCAAATACCCGTCGCGGCTGTTCGTGTTGCCGCTGGCACAGGTGATCGACGAATACACCAAGACCGAGCTGCGCAGCCTCGCTTCAGTGCCGCTGAACCTGTCTCGCGAGGAGATCGAGGGCGTGGTCGAACATGCCGCCGAGATGCACTGGAGTTACGACGGCAATTACTTCTTCCTCTCCAACAACTGCGCGGTGGAAGGCTTGAAACTGTTGCGCAGCGGTAGCAATAACAGCCAACTGGTCGGCCTCGACAGCATCATGCCCAACGGCTTGCTGGAAGTGCTCAAGGGCCGTGGTCTGGCCGACACCAGTGTGCTCGACGATCCGAAAGAAGCGCTGCGTCTGGGTTACCGCTTCGACTCGTTCCGCGATCGCTATCAAGCGATGTTCGATGTATTGAAGAAGCAGCTGCCGATCAAGCAGACCACTGTCGAAGACTGGCTGTCACTCAGCGCTGAGCAACGCCGCGAATGGTTCGACCGCGCCGACCTGCGCACCAGCGCGGCGCTGTTGCTGCTGGAGCAAGCCAGTTTCCGCCGGCAGTTGTTGCTGGCCCAGGACGAGGTCAAGCAACGCTACCTCGGCGCCCGCGAGCTGGAGAACGGCGGCATGGACAAGGCCAACGCGACCTTGCAGGAAATCCTCGCCAACAGTGGTTTCCTCAGCCGCCCGGCGGAACTGCTCGACTCCAAAGGTTACGGACTACCGCAGCCGAGCGAGTTTGGCCGACTGGAAGCGGAAAGCAGCCAACGGCAGAAGAAGCTGCTCGCCCTGTCCGGCGACCTCGATACTGAAGTGCGCAAGCTGCTCGAACCCAAGCGCGCCGCCGAGATTGCCGCCAGCGAGGCCAACGTGAAACAGATTGGCGAGCATCTGCGCAAACTGCACAAGGCTTCGGGCGGACTGCAATTGCCCTGAGCACAAAAAAAGGCTTCAGAACGCCTGTTCTGAAGCCTTTTTGATTTCCCCTGCGGCTTTAGACGCGAGCCTTGCGCACGCCTTGGGACAGCGCCGAACACAGACTCAACACGCCATCGATGGCCTGCTCAGGCGTATCGGCACTGGCGATGTGATCGATCAACGCCGAGCCCACCACCACACCGTCAGCCAGACGCGCGATGGCCGCAGCCTGCTCCGGTGTACGGATACCGAAGCCAATGCTGATCGGCAGGTCGGTATGCCGACGCAGACGCGCAACCGCCTCTTCCACGTGTTCCAGAGTCGCTGCACCGGCGCCGGTGACACCCGCGACCGACACGTAGTAGACAAAACCGGAACTACCGTTGAGCACACGCGGCAGGCGCGCGTCGTCGGTGGTCGGCGTGGTCAGGCGGATGAAGTCCAGGCCAGCAGCCTGCGCCGGGTCGCACAGCTCTTCGTTGTGCTCTGGTGGCATGTCGACCACGATCAGGCCATCGACGCCGGCATCCTTGGCTTCTGCGATGAAACGCTCGACGCCGAATTTGTGAATCGGGTTGAAGTAACCCATCAACACCAGCGGCGTGTCGCTGTTGCTTTCACGGAATTCGCGCACCATTTGCAGGGTTTTCGCCAGATTCTGTTTGGCGCCCAGGGCGCGAATGTTGGCCAGCTGGATCGCCGGGCCATCGGCCATCGGATCGGTGAACGGCATGCCCAGCTCGATCACATCGGCACCTGCGGCAGGCAGGCCTTTGAGGATTGCCAGCGAAGTGTCGTAGTCAGGATCGCCAGCGGTGACAAAGGTCACCAGCGCGGCGCGGTTCTGTTGCTTGAGGTCGGCAAAGCGGGTTTGCAGGCGGCTCATCAGTGTTTCTCCTGCTGCGACTGTTGCATATGGTGCATATGGTGCATTACGGTTTGCATGTCCTTGTCGCCACGGCCCGAGAGGTTGACCACCATCAGGTGATCCTTCGGCAGCTTCGGTGCACGTTTGAACACTTCGGCCAGGGCGTGAGCGCTTTCCAGGGCAGGGATGATCCCTTCCAGACGGCAGCATTTGTGGAACGCTTCAAGCGCTTCGTCGTCGGTCACCGAGGTGTACTGGACGCGGCCGATGTCATGCAACCAGGCGTGTTCAGGGCCGATGCCCGGATAGTCGAGGCCAGCGGAAATCGAGTGGGCGTCGATGATCTGCCCATCGTCGTCCTGCAGCAGGAAAGTGCGGTTACCGTGCAGCACGCCCGGCACACCGCCGTTCAGACTGGCCGCGTGCTTGCCGGTTTCGATGCCATAACCGGCGGCTTCGACGCCGATGATCTCCACGCTCTTGTCATCGAGGAACGGGTGGAACAGGCCCATGGCGTTGGAACCGCCACCGATGCATGCCACCAGACTGTCCGGCAGACGACCTTCCTGAGCCTGCAGCTGATCGCGGGTTTCCTTGCCGATGACGGCCTGGAAGTCGCGGACCATTGCTGGATAAGGGTGTGGGCCGGCCACAGTGCCGATCAGATAGAAAGTGTTGTCGACGTTGGTCACCCAGTCACGCAGGGCTTCGTTCATCGCATCCTTCAGGGTGCCGGTGCCAGCCACCACCGGAATGACTTCAGCGCCAAGCAGCTTCATGCGGAAGACGTTGGCCTGCTGACGTTCGATGTCGGTGGTGCCCATGTAGATCACGCAGTCCAGACCGAAACGCGCAGCGACGGTGGCCGTGGCCACGCCGTGCATGCCGGCGCCGGTCTCGGCGATGATGCGCTTCTTGCCCATGCGCCGCGCCAGCAGGATCTGGCCGATGCAGTTGTTGATCTTGTGCGCGCCGGTGTGATTCAGCTCTTCACGCTTGAGGTAGATCTTGGCGCCGCCGCAGAACTCGGTCAGGCGTTCGGCGAAATACAGCGGGCTCGGACGTCCGACGTAATCACGCTGGAAGTAGGCCAATTCTTCTTTGAATGCCGGATCTTCCTTGGCCGCTTCGTATTCGCGGGCCAGGTCGAGGATCAACGGCATCAGGGTTTCCGCTACATAACGGCCACCGAACGCACCGAACAGGCCGTTGGCGTCAGGGCCGTTACGCAGATCAGAGGTGTTCGAAGTCTGGGTCATGGGTCGCTCCAGGTGAATTCGGTCAGAAGACAATGACGACCACTCTACCCCTGACTTTCCAGGCTGAAAACCGATAAGATCGCCGCAACCTGTCAGGAAAACTCACAGATACCATGAGCCACGACCTTCCCCCGCTCAATGCCTTGCGCGCCTTCGAGGCCACCGCCCGTCTGAACAGCGTCAGTCAGGCTGCCGAGCAGCTGCATGTCACTCACGGCGCGGTCAGCCGCCAGCTGAAAGCGCTTGAAGAACATCTCGGCGTGAGTCTGTTCGTGAAGGATGGGCGCGGCTTGAAACTCACAGATGCCGGCGTGCGTCTGCGCGATGCCAGCGCAGAGGCGTTCGATCGCTTGCGCAGTGTTTGTGCGGAATTGACCCAAAGCACTGCCGATGCGCCATTCGTGCTTGGTTGTTCGGGGAGTCTGCTGGCGCGCTGGTTCATTCCGCGCCTGGGGCGGTTGAATGCCGATTTGCCGGATCTGCGACTGCACCTGTCGGCCGGTGAAGGCGATCTCGACCCTCGGCGCCCGGGACTCGATGCGCTATTGCTGTTCGCCGAGCCACCGTGGCCGGCCGATATGCAGGTCTATGAACTGGCGGCGGAACGCATCGGCCCGGTGATGAGCCCGTTATTCAGCGGTTATCAGAACCTGCACGACGCTCCTGCCGCAGAATTGCTCAAGCAGCCCTTGCTGCACACCACCTCTCGCCCGCAAGCCTGGCCCAGCTGGGCGCAGCAAAACCACCTCGATCCCAAGGCGTTGAAGCTCGGGCAAGGTTTTGAGCATTTGTATTATTTGCTGGAGGCGGCTGTTGCAGGTCTCGGCGTGGCAATCGCACCGGAGCCGTTAGTAACTGAAGACCTGAAGGCGGGTCGCCTGGTTGCGCCGTGGGGCTTCTGCGAAACCCCGGCGCAACTGGCGTTGTGGCTACCCAAGCGCGCCGCGGACGGGCGCGCCCGGCAACTGGCGCAGTGGCTCAAAAACGAGCTGCGCCAGCCTGATCACTCACCGCGCTTGAACAAAAAGTAGGCAGCGAGCAGACCGATTGCACCGACAGCCACACCGGCTGTGGTCCAAGGATGTTCCTGCGCGTAATCACGAGTGGCAATGCCGGTCTCGCGGGTTTTCACTTTGACTTCTTCGTACGCGTCGCTGAGCAGATGACGGGAATGTTTCAGTGCACTTTCGGCATTGCTTTTCAGCGCCTTGAGGGTCTTGCGCGACTCGTCCGAAGCATCGTCTTTCAAGCTTTCCAACGATTTGAGCAGACTCTCGATCTCGGCTTCCATGCTTTGCAACGAGGCTTTACGTAAAGAGGTGTTGGCCATGGTGGCTCTCCTGCATTGGTGATGAGTGGCGTGTGTTGGTTGGGACTTCACCACTTCGAGAAAGTGCAGAAATTCTGAACTTCGGCAGCGCAGAGGCGCCGAAATCAACAGTGCAATTGCCTGCTAGGCTCAATTTCATACGCCATTCCAACCCAAGGAGAACGCCATGAGTGACCATCACACGTACAAGAAAGTCGAGCTGGTCGGTTCGTCCACCACCAGCATCGAAGACGCCATCAACAACGCACTGGCCGAAGCCAACAAAACCCTGCGCAATCTGGAATGGTTTGAAGTGACCGAAACCCGTGGCCACATCGAAAACGGCCAGGTGGCGCACTTTCAGGTAACGCTGAAAGTCGGCTTCAAGATTGCCGCCAGCTGAGTTTGAGCTAGTCTTCTGAACTTGCGCGCTGGCCGAGTGCCATAGGGAATGGCAAAGCGCTACAAGGTGAGCGCATCGGGTGGATGACCCGATGCCCGCCTCATTCAATCCGACCAGGGAGTGCGACCGATGAAGAAGTTCATGTTGGCAGTAGGTTTGTTGAGCCTTGCGGGTGGTGCGTTTGCAGCCGGCAAGCCATGTGAAGAGCTGAAAAGCGAAATCGCCGCGAAGCTCGACGCCAAAGGCGTATCCGGTTATTCGCTGGAAGTTGTCGACAAGGGTGCGGCCGCTGATGGCGACGTCGTCGGCAGTTGCGAAGGCGGCAGCAAGGACATCGTCTACAAGCGAGGCTGATTGCGCCTGAAATACAAAAGCCGACGCGGATGCGTCGGCTTTTTTGTGGACGATGATTTTCCGGGTAGATACCGTCTTGAGCCTCACCGGGCAAGCGCAAGTTTCGGGTCATATGGCAGTCCTGACTTGAGCACTCCGTAAACGAAGTGCAGCAGCTTGCGCATTGCTGCGCAGATGATCTGCTTGGGGGCCTTGCCATTGGCTTCCAGGCGTTCTTTCATCGCCTTGATCGCCTTATTGTGTTTCAGCGCCACCATGCCAGGCATGTAAAGGCCTGCACGCAGCCGTGCTGACCCTACTCTTGAGATCAGGGTGTGACCTTTGAACTTTCCTGATTCCTGCAGCTTTGGATTGAGCCCTGCAGCAGCGACCAGTTGGCGAGGATCACTGTATTTGCGCAAGTCACCCAGTTCGGCGAGCAATCGTTCAAGCGTTTTTTGTCCGATGCCGTCGATGGTTACGATGAGATCCCGCATCTGACGCATATCCGGGTCGTCATCGATGTGTTTTTTGATCGCCTTATGCGTTTCTACGATCTCTTTTTCGATATGGCGCAGAACGGAGTTGATCGAGTCTTTGACCTTTTCGTCGGAAACGTCCAGACGATTAAGCTCCATTTGTTCCATTTCCTGAAGGTCATCCAGGCGGCGCACCATTGCTTTTAACTGGCGGTATTTCAGCGGCTCAGGCGCCCATGGGTGAAGTTTTTGATCCTTTTCCCGGGCAAAGTCGGCGATCAGTTTGGCATCGCTTTTATCAGTCTTGATGCGGCGCAGTTCGCTGTCAGCGTACGCTTTGGTCGTAGCCGGGTTCACGACGCAGACCCGGAAGCCTTTGTTGTAAACGAATTCCGCGAGCTCCAAGTGGTAGACGCTGGTGGCTTCCATCACGATCAGGGCCGAACGCTCGGCGTTTTTTTCTAGCCACGCCTCAAACTCTTTAAAGCCCTTTGGATCGTTGGCCAGCTTGGCCTTGGTTTTGTGCTTGCCGTTGGGCTGGTGTGTAGCGATATCAAAGGTGTTCTTTGCGATGTCGACGCCAACGAAACCGGACATGATCGTTTCTCCACTTGTTCCCTGTTGCGATCATCACGTCACTCTGTCCAACCTTGCGAATGCGGGCTCTCGCCGCAGGCGGGCCCAAGATACCGTGCGAACTGTACGAGTGAGTGTGGAGGGCTGGAGCACGATCTACGTCACAGGCAAAAAGCCTAAGGAGCTGCGCGGCTTCCAAGTCCCTCCCTCGATGATCAGTCGAGAACTATCGCTCCTGACGGAGCGTTAGTCGAGATACAAGGAGCTGCGGGACGCTGCGATCTTTTGATCTTGATTTCAAATCATAATCAAAAGATCGCAGCCTCGTTGCACAGCTCCTACAAGGGTTCGCGTTATCCCTTCATGACTTGGGCCAGCAATTCGTAGGAATGGATGCGATCGGCGTGTTCGTAAAGATCACTGGTGAAAATCAGCTCATCCGCCTGGGTCTGCTCGATCAACACTTCCAGTTTGGCTCGGATCTTCTGCGGGCCGCCGACCATGGCGAGGCCGAGGAAATCGCCCACCGCTTCACGTTCATGGGGCAGCCACAGGCCGTCCATGGTTTTCACCGGTGGACGCTGCACCAGGCTCTGGCCACGCATCAGCGCAAGAATGCGCTGGTACACAGACGTCGCCAGGTAATCGGCTTGCTCATCGGTATCCGCTGCCACCAGCGGCACGCCGAGCATCACGTACGGCTTGTCGAGCACCGCCGACGGTTTGAAGTGATTGCGGTAGATGCGGATCGCCTCGTGCATGAAGCGCGGCGCGAAGTGCGAGGCGAAGGCGTAAGGCAAGCCGCGCTCTCCCGCCAATTGCGCACTGAACAGGCTTGAGCCGAGCAGCCAGACCGGCACGTTGGTGCCGGTGCCGGGCATGGCGATCACCCGTTGTTCCGGAGTGCGCGGACCGAGGTAGCGCATCAGTTCGGAAACGTCTTCAGGGAAGTCGTCAGCGCTGCCCGAGCGCTCACGGCGCAAGGCGCGGGCGGTCATCTGGTCAGAGCCGGGCGCGCGACCCAGACCCAGGTCGATCCGTCCCGGGTACAGGCTCTCGAGGGTGCCGAACTGCTCGGCGATCACCAGCGGCGCATGGTTGGGCAGCATTACCCCGCCGGAACCGACGCGGATCGTCGACGTGCCTCCGGCCAGATAGCCGAGCAACACCGAAGTTGCCGAACTGGCGATGCCGTCCATGTTGTGATGTTCGGCGACCCAGAAGCGCGTGTAGCCGAATTTCTCGGCATGCTGCGCCAGGTCCAGCGAGTTGCGCAGCGATTGCGCCGCGCTGCCGTTTTCGCGTACCGGCACCAGGTCGAGGGTGGAAAATTTTACGTCGGACAGTTTTTTCATGAACCTGCATCTCCGGGTGGGGAGGCAGGTTTTTCTTGCGAGCGAAAACCTGCCAAATCCATAAGCGTGTTTTATGGAATGAGGGCATATACCCGAGATTCAATAGCAGCGACGAAATTTCCTACTAAAAAAGTCAACGATTCAGCCAGGCTGAACTTTGTTCCGCCGTCTATCCTCAGAAGCCTTGCTAGTAAAAACCGCGACGGCGCGGCGTTCCGCGCCACATTTGAGGAGGCAGACATGGCTATCGTGAAAAAGGCATCGGCGCATTGGAAAGGCGATCTGAAAACCGGTCTCGGCTCGATCTCCACCGAAACCGGCGTACTGCGGGAAGCACCGTACGGCTTCAAGGCGCGCTTTGAGGGCGGCAAGGGCACCAACCCGGAAGAACTGATCGGCGCGGCTCACGCCGGCTGCTTCTCCATGGCGTTTTCGATGATTCTCGGCGATGCCGGCCTGAAGGCAGACAGCATCGATACCAACGCTGAAGTCACCCTCGATCAGGTTGACGGCAGCTTCGCAATTACTGCGGTAAAGCTGATTCTCAAGGCGAAGATTCCAGGCGCAACTCAGCAGCAGTTTGAAGAACTGAGCAACAAGGCCAAGGAAGGTTGCCCGGTTTCCAAGGTGTTGAATGCGAAGATCACGCTTGAGGCTTCGCTGGTCAGCTGATTGGGCGTTTGCAGGGCTGACGCTATCGCGGGCAGGCTCGCTCCCACAGGGGATTTGTGCACGGCGCAGATCCAGTGTGGGAGCGAGCCTGCTCGCGAACGCAGTCTCGAAACCAGCTCAGCGGCCGGCAATTAATACAAGGTGTGAGCAAAGTCAGAACCCGCTCCGCAGAAATGTGGTCGAATAATCGAAAGCAGCTTCAGCGCACACCCGTGCGCGCTGCCTCAAGGAGCTTCATCGATGAAACGTATTGGCTTGGCGATCCTTTGCAGTGCACTGGCCACGTCCGCAATCGCAGCCCCCAAAAAATGCGAGGAGCTTAGAAAGGAAATCGAGGTCAAAATTCAGGCGAAAGCGGTGCCAACGTACACCCTTGAAATCATCACGGCGGAAGAGGCGAAGCAGCATGACTCAGCCATGATCGTTGGTTCTTGCGAGAACGGCACCAAGCGAATCATCTATCAGAAAAACGATAGATGATTGTCCTTCACGGCACGCAATTGATCTGCCGCTCGTTGGCAACGATCTGGCCCTGACGATTGATCAAGCGTGCACTTGGCGTGAAGGCCAGCGATCGGGCCTCAAGGCGGTAACGCTGCCCGGCCTCGAAGTGGTCATAGGGCACGGTCATGTAACACAGCCGCTCTTGCGGATCGGTATCCATGCCCTGACCACCCCCGAATACTTCGAAGTCAAAGCGCACGGTGAGCTCATGACTACCGGGCGTCACCTGAAAAAACCGTCCGTCGCGCAAGCGCTGTTTATCCAGGCGCTCGGCCATCAGCACTTTGCCGCCGGGGGTAGGCATGGCGAAGTCGACCCAGGCTTTGTCTGGATCGGCCGCCGGCAACGGGCTCTGACAACCGGCGAGCACACTGGCGGCCAGCAATGTCGTCAACTTGCGCATGATCGATATCCTTAGACGGGATTTCCAGCATAGCGCTGATCAACTGCTCTGACAGCCCGCCGGTGTGCCCTGACCGACAACCTTGCGCTGTTCGTCATAAAGCTTGGCCCAAGGCCGGAAGCCGATGCTGCCCGCCTGCAACTGATAGCGCTGGCCGGCGTTGAAGTCCTTGAATTTCACGCTCAACTGGCAATCGCGCCACAGCGGTTCGGCAGTCGGGCCGATATTGGTGGCCTCCACCGGGAATTGATAGCGCACCTTCAGCTCATGGCTGCCGGGCTGCACTTCGAAATAGCGTTTGTCGATGGCCTGGGTGGCATCGACTTGAACGGCTTGCAGCGCCGTGTCGTGTTGGCGAGCGTCAAGATCGATCCAGGCTTGCGAGGGGTCGGGGTCGGGCATTCCGAATCCGGCACAACCGGCCAGCGTCAGCAGGCCTCCTGTCAGCATGAACATGCGCATAGCGGTGCTCCTTGAGGCGGGATAGTCTTGGGGCAGACTTTCCGGGGAATTTCTTATTTTGATCAGGCCGTTTTCCAGCCTTGGGTTACTTGATCGCGTTTTTCCGATTTTGTTTCCGGGTGTGTTGTTTTTGTTGCTCAACGGTTGCGCCAGCGTCAGCTATTACAGCCAGCTCGCCAGCGGCCAGTTGCAATTGCTGCGCGCCCGGGAGCCGGTGGAGAAGGTCATTGCCGACCCCAGCCGCGATGCCAAATTGCGCGCGCATCTGGCTCAATCACAAAAGGCCCGTACCTTTGCCAGCGAGCATCTGCATTTGCCGGATAACCAGAGCTATCGTCTGTACGCCGACATCGGTCGCCCGTACGTGGTGTGGAACGTGTTCGCCACCGCAGAGTTTTCCCTGACGCCGCAGAATCACTGCTTTCCGATTGCCGGCTGCGTGGCCTATCGCGGCTACTACAGCCAGAGCGCGGCCCGTGGCGAGGCGGCGATTCAACGTTTGCAGGGCATGGACGTGTCGATCGGCGGGGTCGAGGCGTACTCGACGCTTGGCTGGTTCGATGACCCGATCCTCAATTCGATGATGGGCTGGGGCGACGAACGGCTGGCCACGTTGATCTTTCATGAACTGGCGCACCAGAAGTTCTATGTGAAGGACGACACTGAATTCAACGAGTCTTTCGCCACCTTCGTCGAGCAGGAAGGCACGCGGCAATGGCGCACGTTTCGCGGGCTACCGGCAGAGTCGGATTCCAGGCTCAAGCAGCGTGACCAGTTCATCGAACTGGTACTCGACACGCGTTCAAGACTGGAGAAGCTCTATGCGCAGCCGCTGTCGGTTGAGCAGATGCGTGAGCGCAAAGCAGCTGAATTCGAGCACTTGCGCCGGGAGTATCGGGTCATGCGCGACAGTCAGTGGGCCGGGGACAAACGTTATGACGCTTGGGTCAATGCGCCACTGAACAACGCGCGATTGTTGCCGTTCGGGTTGTATGACCAGTGGGTGCCGGCGTTTGCGGCGCTGTTCAACCAAGTGGGTGGGGATTGGCTGAGGTTCTATGCCGAGGTTGAGCGGTTGGGGCGATTGCCGGTTGATGAGCGTAAGGCGGCTTTGAGGGCCTTGGCAGTTCCTGAGTCCACCAGCGGCTGAACGGACCTCACCGCTGGCAAGCCAGCTCCCACAGGGACAGCGGTGAGCCTGAAGAATCGCTAACCTGTGGGAGCTGGCTTGCCAGCGATAGCCATCTGCTCAGCGCTGCAAAAAAGCCTGATGCAACGCATTCAAAGTTTCAAAGTGATAAGCCGGCGATTCGGCGTTCAATTCCTCGAAGCTGCCAAACCCATAGCCCACCGCCGCCGCATCCAGGCCGTTGCTGCGGGCGCCGATCAGGTCGTGCTTGCGATCGCCGATCATCAGGGTCTGCACCGGGTCCAGGCGTTCTTCCTCAAGCAAGTGCGCAATCAACTCAACCTTGTTGGTCCGCGTGCCGTCCAGCTCGCTGCCGTAGATCACCTTGAAGTGGCGGGCGAAGTCGAAGTGCCGGGCGATCTCGCGGGCGAACACCCACGGTTTGGAGGTGGCGATGTACAACTGCCGCCCCTGCCCGCTCAAGGTTTCCAGCAACGGCGTGACCCCGTCGAACACCCGATTCTCGTAGAGCCCGGTGACCTTGAAGCGCTCGCGATAGAAATTCACCGCTTCCCAGGCCCTGGCCTCGTCGAAGTCGTAGAACTGCATGAACGCTTGCAGCAGCGGCGGGCCGATGAAGTGTTCCAGTTTGCTCAGGTCCGGTTCGTCGATGCCGAGATTGGCCAAGGCAAATTGAATTGAGCGGGTGATGCCCTCACGCGGGTCGGTCAGGGTGCCATCGAGGTCGAACAGTACGGTCTGGTAATGCATGAGAGTTCCTGAGCTGGTGTAGAGCAATTCAGAGCTGGTCGTAGCCTTCGGCCAGATGCAGGTCCTTGAGCTTGACGTAGTTCGCCGCGCTGTACGTAAAGAAGGCATTTTCCTTATCGGTCAGCGGGCGCACTTGCTTGACCGGGCTGCCGACATACAGGAAGCCGCTCTGCAGGCGCTTGCCCGGCGGCACCAGGCTGCCGGCGCCGATGATCACGTCGTCCTCGACCACGGCGCCGTCCATGACGATGCTGCCCATGCCGATCAACACGCGGCTGCCAACGGTGCAGCCGTGCAGCATGACCTTGTGGGCGATGGTCACGTCATCGCCGATCAGCAAGGGAAAACCGTCCGGGTTGAACGGGCCGGCGTGGGTGATGTGCAGCACGCAGCCATCCTGCACGCTGGTGCGCGCACCGATGCGGATGCGGTGCATGTCGCCACGGATCACCGTCAGCGGCCAGACCGAGCTGTCTGCGCCAATTTCGACGTCGCCGATCACCACCGCCGAACCGTCGACGAATGCGCCGTTGCTCAGGCGGGGGGTGTGATTCTGGTATTTGCGAAGGGACACGATTAGTTCTCTCTCTGTCGCCGATAGCTGCGGTGAGTGTCGATTGTAATTAAGATGGGCGCATGTTTCTTCCAGCCAAGGTGCCAACCGTGAGCGTGAACAACCCTCTTTTGCAGTCCTACGACCTGCCGCCGTTCTCCACGATCCGTGCCGAACACGTCCTGCCCGCCATCGAAACCATCCTCGCGGACAACCGCGCCGCCATCGCCGAGATCCTCAAGACCCAGGGCAAGAACCCGACCTGGGCCGGTCTGGTATTGGCGATGGACGAACTCAATGATCGCCTCGGTGCGGCATGGAGCCCGGTCAGCCATCTTAACGCCGTGTGCAACAGCGCCGAATTGCGTGAAGCCTATGAGTCGTGCCTGCCGGCCCTGAGCGCCTACTCCACCGAAATGGGCCAGAACCGCGAACTGTTCCAGGCGTATGAGGCGTTGGCCAACAGTCCGGAAGCTGCCAGTTTCGACGTCGCGCAAAAAACCATTCTGGAACACGCCCTGCGCGATTTCCGTCTGTCGGGTATCGATCTGCCGGAAGCCGAGCAGAAACGTTACGCCGAAGTGCAGAGCAAGCTGTCCGAGCTCGGCAGCCGCTTCTCCAACCAATTGCTCGACGCCACTCAGGCGTGGACCAAACACATTACCGATGAAGCCGCCCTCGCCGGCCTGACCGATTCGGCCAAGGCGCAGATGGCTGCCGCCGCCCAGGCCAAAGGTCTGGATGGCTGGTTGATCACTCTGGAATTCCCCAGCTATTACGCGGTGATGACCTACGCGCAAGACCGCGCGCTGCGCGAAGAAGTCTACGCCGCCTACTGCACCCGTGCCTCGGATCAAGGCCCGAATGCCGGGCAGAACGACAACGGCCCGGTGATGGAAGAGATCCTCGACCTGCGCCAGGAACTGGCCCGACTGCTGGGCTTCGCCAGTTTCGCCGAACTGAGTCTGGCGACGAAAATGGCCGAATCCAGCGATCAGGTGCTGAGCTTCCTGCGCGATCTGGCCCAACGCAGCAAGCCGTTCGCCGCGCAGGATCTGCAACAGCTGCGCGCGTACGCCGCCGAACAGGGCTGCGCCGATCTGCAAAGCTGGGACAGCGGTTTCTACGGTGAAAAACTTCGCGAGCAGCGTTACAGCGTCGCTCAGGAAACCCTGCGAGCCTACTTCCCGATCGACAAAGTCCTCAGCGGCCTGTTCGCCATCGTCCAGCGTCTGTACGGCATCGAGATCGCCGAGCAGAAAGGCTTCGACACTTGGCACCCGGACGTCCGCCTGTTCGAGATCAAGGAAAACGGTCAGCACGTCGGCCGCTTCTTCTTCGACTTGTATGCCCGCGCCAACAAGCGTGGCGGCGCGTGGATGGACGGCGCCCGCGACCGTCGCCGCACCATCGACGGCGTGCTGCAAAGCCCGGTGGCCAATCTGGTGTGCAACTTCACTCCGGCCGACAGCGGCAAACCGGCGCTGCTGACCCACGATGAAGTGACCACCCTGTTCCACGAGTTCGGCCACGGCCTGCATCACCTGCTGACCCGCGTCGAACACGCTGGCGTATCCGGCATCAACGGCGTGGCCTGGGACGCGGTCGAGCTGCCGAGCCAGTTCATGGAAAACTGGTGCTGGGAGCCGGAAGGCCTGGCGCTGATTTCCGGCCACTACGAGACTGGCGAGCCACTGCCGCAGGACCTGCTGGAAAAAATGCTCGCGGCGAAGAACTTCCAGTCCGGGCTGATGATGGTGCGTCAGCTGGAGTTTTCGCTGTTCGACTTCGAACTGCATGCCACCCATGGCGATGGCCGCAGCGTGGCGCAAGTGCTCGAGGGCGTGCGTGACGAGGTGTCGGTGATGCGTCCACCGGCTTACAACCGCTTCCCCAACAGCTTTGCGCACATTTTCGCTGGTGGTTACGCGGCGGGTTATTACAGCTACAAGTGGGCTGAAGTGCTGTCCGCCGACGCCTTCTCGAAATTCGAGGAAGACGGCGTGCTCAACGCTGAAACCGGTCGGGCGTTCCGCGAGGCGATTCTGGCGCGCGGCGGCTCGCAGGCACCGATGGTGCTGTTCGTCGACTTCCGTGGCCGTGAGCCGTCGATCGACGCGCTGTTGCGCCACAGCGGCCTGAGTGAGGACGCGGCAGCATGAGCGACGGCCCTGTGATCACCAAGAAGCGCTTCATCGCCGGGGCGGTCTGCCCGGCGTGCAGCGAGCCGGACAAGTTGATGATGTGGAACGAAGACGGCGTGCCGCACCGCGAATGCGTGGCCTGCGGTTACTCCGACACGCTCAACGAGCAAGGCCTGTCGGTGCCCAAAGAGCTGGGCACGCGGGTCAATACCAGCGCGCTGAAACCTGCCGCCGACAAAAAGGTTCAGGCGGTGCAGTTCTTCCCCAACCCCAAGTTGAAGAAAAAGTCCGACGAGCAACAATGACAACGACCGCTGCCTGCCGATCATCGTCGGCAGGTGGCGGTATCTATTCACCACCTTGCCTCTGCGCTTCCTGATTAGGCTGGCCAATCCAGCCCTCTCTCACGGAAGACGCCATGCCTGACACCAACCCACTCCTGCAACATTGGCAGTTGCCGCCCTGGGCGGCGATACGCGCCGAACATCTGCTGCCAGCAGTCGAGCGCATCGTTGCCGACAACCTGCTGATCATCGAAAACGTCATCGCCACTCAGGTCGATCATCCCAACTGGGACGACGTGGTAATTGCCATCGATGAAGCCGATGCGCGCCTGGATGAAACCATGGCGATCATCGAATTCCTCTCGATCAGTCATGCCGATGAGCCCCAGTGGTTGATGCAGGAAGCCCTGAGTACGCACGCCGCGCAGCGTTACAAGACTGCGAAGGCCGGCAATCGACAGTTGCTCCAGGTTTATCAACGATTGGCACAGAGCTCCATAGCCGCCAGCTTCAGTGATGCACGCAAAGCCTCGCTGGCGAAAATCCTGCGCCGGTTTCACTTGGCGGGAAGCGAATTGTCGAGTGCGCAGCGCAAGGATCTGGCGCGATTGAACGGCGAAATCGATCTGCTGGAAAAGCGCTTCATGAGCAACCTCAAATCGGTCAACGCGGCATGGAGCAAGGACATCGACGATGCCGCGCTATTGGCGGGACTGCCGGCCGAAATGCAGACGCATCTGGCCGCCAATGCCCACAAGGCCGGCCTGCCCGGGTGGCGGCTGACCCTGGATCAGAACACTTACCAACAGGTCATGAGGCGGGCACAACACCGCGGACTGCGCGAGGAGTATTTCAAAGCCTGGTGCACCCGCGCTTCGGATCAGGGGCCACAGGCCGGTCGCTTCGATAACGGGCCGGTTTTGCAGACGCTGCTGGCCGCACGTCATGCCAAAGCCCGGCTCTTGGGTTTTGACAACTTTGCCCATCTGCGCCTGCACAACCGTATGGCTACCGGTACCGATCAGGTTGGCCGTTTTCTGCGCCAGCAGATCGCCCGCAATGCCGTGTCACTGGCGGGCGAGACCGATGATTTGCAGGCCTTGGCCCGCGAGCACGGGGTTGAACAGCTAGAAGCGTGGGATCACGATTTCCTCGCCGAGCAATTACGCCTGAAGCAGTCCGGCGGCACGGAGCAGGACCTGCGCGAGTTCTTCGCGCTGCAAGCCACACTGCACAGCCTCTGCCGCTTCAGCGAGCATATGTTCGGTATCAGCATCAGCGAAAATACCGTCCACGAGCGTTTCGCCGAAAATGTTCGCCTGTTCGAAATCAGCGAGCGTCAGCAACCGGTTGGTTACATCTACATCGACCCGTTCCACCGCGACGCGGGCAACGACTATGCCTGGACCGGTGTACTGCGCAATCGACGGATCACCGCCGAAGGCCGACCATTACTGCCGATTGCCTCGCTTCAATGCAATTACCCGGCAGCGGAAAACGGGCAACCCTACCTGCTGGATCCGCAGGATCTGCGTGTTCTGCTGCACGAATTCGGCCATTGCCTGCATCATGTGCTGACGCGTTCGCCGCATTACAACCTGTCCGGCATTTCGCATCTGAGCCGCGACGCTGCCGAGTTTGTCGGGCAACTGTTCGAAAAATGGGCGTTATCCGGGCAATTCCTGCGCTGGCTGGGTACGCATCACCAGAGCGGTGAGCGTCTGTCCGAAGCGCAGGCCAATACCGCGTTTTCCGCCACAGGCATCCAGCGCAGCCGGGAGACGGCAATGCTGTTGCTGAACGCGCTGGTCGACTTCGAACTGCACCGCTGTCACGGTGACGGTCGCACTGTTCAGCAAGTAGTCGAGGATGTGCAAAGTGAGTTCGCGCACCTGTCCATCCCGGCCTACTGCCGCTTCGCCAACAGCTGCGATTATCTGGTTACCGGTTATGAGGCTTCGCTGTACGCCTACAAATGGTCGGGTGTGCTGGCGAGCGAGGCGTTCAAGCGCTTCGAACGTGAAGGTCTGTTCAACGAACAGACGGGCCGCGACATGCGCGAACACCTGCTCTCGGGGGACAGGCAGGCACTGCCCGCCGCACTGCAAGCCTTTCTCGGAAAACCCATCGACAGCGCACTGTTTCCTGCGCCAGCCGATTGAACTGATCAACGCTGGACGTGCGCCGAGTCGAACCAGCTCTTCATCGAACACATGGCGAATGCACTGGTGCTGCATTCGCCATTGATCAAGGCTTCATGCAACCGATCGACATCGGCCTGCATCACGTAGCGCACGCTGTCGTGGAAATGCTGACTGTCACCAAAACCGCCCTCGGTCATTTCCTTGAGCGCCTGCTCTTTACTCCAGCCCTGTACCACCACGCGGTACATCGCCGCCATCAGTCCGGTGCGGTCAGAACCGTGCTTGCAGTGCATGAGCACCGGGCCGTCGGCTTCGGCGGACTGAATCGCGCGCAAAGCCTTGAGCACATCGCTGTCGTCGACGTGGTTGGTGCGATACGGCAGCTGCACTTGCTTGATGCCCGGCGCGGAGAGCCAGTCGCTATCAGCGTCAGGCAGGAAGTTGATTACGGTGACGACATGCAGATCGTTCAACAGCGGCACCGCACTGCGGCTGGGCAAGGCGCTGCGATACAGCGTCGGTGACATGCGGAACAGGTTGAACTGCGCCTCAACCGGCTGCGCCCACTCGGCCGGGCGAGATGGCGTGGCGTCGGCCGCCCGGGCGGCAATGCCATGCAACAGTGCAACAAGCGAAAAACATAACGCGGGGAAAAAGCGCACTCGAGACATGCTGGGCTGACCGTTTCGGCAATCTTCATGGGAGGAATTGCAGCTTCGCTATCAAGCGGTCAATACGCCGTGAGCCGGCCGTCAAAGAAACGTGAATCGGCGCCTCGCCGGGCTTTTTTCCGTGCAAACGGTTTTTCTTGATGCTTAGCCTGCTACCATTTGTCACATGATGTTGCAGAGGGAACGGCTTTTACCCGACCGGACACTGATCGTCGCAACGCAAAATTCCTCGAGCTGCTCGCAGAAGCGGCTGACTTCTATGCCTGATGAGGTGCCCCCCATGTCTGATCAAGATCGAGACAACCCGCGGCGTGAGTTCTTGCGCAAATCCCTGACCCTGATTCCGGTGGTCACGCTTGCCGGTACCGGCCTGGGCAGCAGCGTGCTGCAAGCCGCACCTGAAAGCACACCGGCGCCGGCCGCAGCAAAACCGGCCTCTGTCGCTGGTGACTATCAGCCGAGCTTTTTCACCGCTGAAGAATGGGCATTCATCAATGCCGCCGTCGCCCAGTTGATCCCCAACGACGCGCAAGGCCCCGGTGCCCTCGAAGCCGGCGTGCCGGAATACATCGACCGGCAGATGAACACCCCGTACGCCGCCGGTGCCCTGTGGTACATGCAAGGCCCGTTCAATGCCGACGCGGCACCGGAGATGGGCTGGCAGAGCAAACTGGTGCCCAAAGACATCTATCGCCTCGGCATCGCCGCCACGGATCAGTGGGTAAAAGGTTTGAGCGGTAAAACATTTGCCGAGCAAGACAGCGCTACCCGAGACGATTTGCTCAAGCAACTGGAAGCCGGCAAGCCGCAGTTCGATGCGGTGCCGGCGAAGATCTTCTTCAATCTGCTGCTGCAAAATACCAAGGAAGGTTTCTTCTGTGACCCGATCCACGGTGGCAATAAAGGCATGGTCGGCTGGACCATGATCGGTTTCCCCGGCGCCCGCGCCGATTTCATGGATTGGGTGGAACGCAACGAGCAATACCCCTTCCCGGCAGTGTCGATTCGCGGCGAGAGGGCGTAAGCATGGCAACGGTAATGAAGAAGGTTGATGCAGTCATCGTCGGTTTCGGCTGGACGGGCGCGATCATGGCCAAGGAGCTCACCGAGGCGGGCCTCAACGTGCTGGCGCTGGAGCGCGGGCCGATGCAGGACACCTACCCCGACGGCAACTATCCACAGGTGATCGACGAACTCACCTACAGCGTGCGCAAGAAACTCTTTCAGGACATCTCCAAAGAGACGGTGACCATTCGCCACAGCGTCAACGACATCGCCCTGCCCAACCGCCAGTTGGGCGCGTTTTTGCCGGGTAACGGCGTCGGCGGCGCCGGTCTGCACTGGTCGGGCGTGCACTTTCGCGTCGACCCGATCGAGTTGCGTATGCGCAGCCACTACGAAGAACGCTACGGCAAAAGCTTCATCCCCAAAGACATGACCATCCAGGATTTCGGCGTCAGCTATGAAGAGCTGGAACCGTTTTTCGACTTCGCGGAAAAAGTCTTCGGCACCTCCGGCCAGGCCTGGACGGTGAAAGGCCAACTGGTCGGTCAGGGCAAGGGCGGTAACCCTTATGCGGCGGATCGCTCCAATCCGTTTCCGCTTGAAGCGCAGAAGAACACCGTATCCGCACAGCTGTTCGGCAAAGCGGCCACAGAAGTCGGTTACAAACCCTACAACCTGCCTTCGGCTAATACTTCGGGGCCGTACACCAATCCCTACGGCGCACAGATGGGGCCATGCAACTTCTGCGGGTTCTGCAGCGGCTACGTCTGCTACATGTATTCCAAGGCCTCGCCGAACGTGAACATTCTGCCGGCGCTCAAGCCCCTGCCGAATTTCGAGCTGCGGCCCAACTCCCATGTGCTGCGGGTCAATCTCGACAGCACGAAAAGCAAAGCCACCGGCGTCACCTACATCGATGGCCAGGGCCGCGAGATCGAGCAGCCGGCGGATTTGGTGATCCTCGGCGCATTCCAGTTGCACAACGTGCGTCTGATGCTGCTGTCCGGGATCGGCAAACCGTACGACCCGATCAGCGGCGAAGGCGTGGTCGGGCGTAACTTCGCCTATCAGAACATGGCGACCATCAAAGCCTTTTTCGACAAGGACACCCACACCAACAACTTCATTGGCGCCGGCGGCAACGGCGTGGCGGTGGACGATTTCAACGCCGACAACTTCGACCACGGGCCGCACGGCTTCGTCGGCGGTTCGCCGATGTGGGTCAACCAGGCTGGCAGTCGACCGATTGCCGGCACCTCGAACCCGCCGGGCACACCGGCCTGGGGCAGCGCATGGAAACGCGCCACCGCCGATTACTACACCCACCAGGTGTCGATGGACGCCCACGGCGCGCATCAATCCTACCGTGGCAACTACCTCGATCTCGATCCGGTGTACCGCGATGCCTACGGCCTGCCGCTGCTGCGCATGACTTTCGACTGGCAGGAAAACGACATCAAGATGAACCGCTTCATGGTCGAGAAAATGGGCAAGATCGCCCAAGCCATGGGCCCGAAAGCCATTGCAGTGATCGGCAAGCAGGTCGGCGATCACTTCAACACCGCCTCGTACCAGACCACCCACCTCAACGGTGGCGCGATCATGGGCACCGATCCGAAGACCAGCGCCCTGAACCGCTATTTGCAGAGCTGGGACGTGCACAACGTATTCGTCCCGGGCGCCTCGGCGTTCCCGCAGGGCCTGGGCTACAACCCGACCGGGCTGGTGGCGGCGCTGACCTACTGGTCGGCAAAAGCGATCCGCGAGCAATACCTGAAAAACCCCGGCCCGCTGGTACAGGCTTAAGGAGCGATGACCATGAAAACTTTCGTTATCGCCACCCTCGCCCTGCTCGGCAGCACTGCAATTTATGCGGCCGATGTTGATCAAAATCTGATCAAGCAAGGCGAATACCTTGCCCGCGCCGGTGACTGCGTGGCCTGCCACACGGCCAAGGGCGGCAAGCCGTTCGCCGGCGGTCTGCCAATGGAGACGCCGATCGGCACGATCTACTCGACCAACATCACCCCGGACAAGACCGGTCTGGGCGACTACAGCTTCGAAGACTTCGATCAGGCCGTGCGCCACGGTGTGGCCAAAAACGGCAGCACGTTGTACCCGGCGATGCCTTATCCGTCCTACGCGCGGGTCAACCAGGCCGACATGCAGGCGCTGTACGCCTACTTCATGCACGGCGTCGAACCGGTGGCGCAGGAGAACAAGGCCAGCGATATTCCTTGGCCGTTGAGCATGCGCTGGCCGCTGATGGGCTGGCGCTGGCTGTTCGCGCCGAAGGTCGAGGATTACCAGGCCACATCGGCCGATCCGGTGATCGATCGCGGGGCATATCTGGTTGAAGGTCTCGGCCACTGCGGTGCCTGTCATACCCCGCGCGCGCTGACCATGCAGGAAAAATCCCTGAGCGCGGCGGACGGCAGCGAATTCCTCGCCGGCAGTGCGCCGCTGGAAGGCTGGATCGCCAAGAGCCTGCGCGGCGATCACAAGGATGGCCTCGGCAGCTGGAGCGAAGAACAACTGGTGCAGTTCCTCAAGACCGGGCGCAGTGATCGCAGCGCAGTGTTCGGCGGTATGAGTGATGTGGTCACCCACAGCATGCAGTACATGAGCGACGCCGACCTCACCGCGATTGCCCGTTATCTCAAATCACTGCCGGCCAATGACCCGGCGGATCAGCCGCATCAGTACGACGAGAAAGTGGCCAAAGCGCTGTGGAACGGCGACGACAGCCAACGCGGCGCGTCGGTGTACATCGACAACTGCGCAGCCTGCCACCGTACCGATGGCCAGGGCTACACCCGGGTGTTCCCGGCGCTGGCGGGCAATCCGGTGCTGCAGACGGATGACCCGACATCGCTGATCCACATCGTGCTCAAGGGCGGGACTTTGCCGGCAACGCACACCGCGCCATCGACCTTCACCATGCCCGGTTTCGCCTGGCGCCTGTCGGATCAGGAAGTGGCGGATGTGGTGAGTTTCATTCGTGGCAGCTGGGGCAACAAGGGTGCGCCGGTCAGTGCCAAAGATGTTGCACACCTGCGCAGTGAAGACATGCAAACCACCTCTGGTGATGATCTCGGCCAGGTCACCCAGCACAACTAAGAACTAACCCCCTGCATGATGTCTTCATGCAGGGGGTTTTATTTATGGATGTGTGGCAACTACTTCTGCTTATGGATTAATGATGGCCACATAAGCTTTGGCCAATGCGATCAACTTTGCCTTGTCATCGCGATCAATATCGCCGTCGCCATCGACATCTTTCTTGTTCGTGCGAATGGTGAATGTTTGGCCTTTGTCGGCAGATACCGCCACGACGTAGATCGAATCGACCAGAGTCTCGGTGGAAAGCTCTTGCTCCGCGTTCCAGCCCAGTTCCTTGCGCGCCAGCTGTAGCGAAACAATAGTGTTGGAGTCGGTGATGCTGGGCCGCGTCATTTGCAGAAAAACACCACGTTGATTCAAATAAGACATTCAATCAAATCCCTTTAATTAGTTGGCCGGAGTCTGTTGCCGGGAAGTCCAGAGCCTATATAGCGGATTTGAGTTCAGCAATTGAGCATCTGTATCTTCGATTGTCGTCAATCAGCGAAGATTATCTGACGAACAACTTTACCAACGAGCGGCACCGCAATTTCAATAGCGTCGCTGAACGGTACTGGATCACAGCGCACAGCCTCGGATACTGTATGCATATACAGAGCAGAGGTTCGTTCGATGATCACTTCAGTCCCGCCCCGCGGTCGCGGCACCGCAACCAATCCGCACAACCGCTTTGCGCCGAGTCGTTCGGTGGCCGAGGACGATGGCTGGTATCAGGAAGTGCCAGAGACGCAAAACACCGAAGTGATCATCGAGAAGGCCAAATCGATCATCAGCCGCAACACCTCGCCGGATCTGCCCTTCGACCGTTCGCTCAATCCCTATCGCGGCTGCGAACACGGCTGCATCTATTGCTACGCACGGCCCAGCCACGCCTATTGGGACATGTCGCCGGGCCTGGATTTCGAAACCCGGCTGATTGCCAAGACCAATGCCGCCCAGATCCTTGAAGAACAACTGAGCAAACCCGGCTATCAATGTGCGCCGATCAATCTCGGCTCCAATACCGACCCGTATCAGCCCATCGAGCGCGAATACAAAATCACCCGTCAGACCCTGGAAGTGCTGCTGCGTTACCGGCATCCGGTGACCATTGTCACCAAAGGTTCGCTGATTCTGCGCGATCTCGATTTGCTGACCGAGTTGGCGCAGCAACGGCTGGTGTCGGTGATGATCAGCTTGACCACGCTGGATGATGAACTCAAACGCATCCTCGAACCGCGCGCCGCAGCGCCCAAGGCACGCCTGCGCGCGATCCGGGTCATGCGCGAAGCAGGCATTCCAGTAGGCGTGCTGTGTTCGCCGATGATTCCGATGATCAATGACAGTGAGATCGAAAGCCTGCTCACCGAGGCCCACGCCGCCGGTGCGCAAAGCGCTGCCTACATGATGCTGCGCCTGCCGCTGGAAGTCGCGCCGCTGTTCGAGGAGTGGTTGCAGGCGCACTATCCGCAACGTGCCGCCCATGTGCTGAGCCTGATCCGCCAGAGTCGCGGCGGCGAACTCTACGACAGCCGTTTCGGTGCGCGCATGCGCGGTGAAGGACCGTTTGCAGACCTGCTCGCACAAAGATTTGCCAAGGCCATCAAAAAGCTTGGCCTGAACAAACGCGAGGGCTATAACCTCGACTGCTCGGCCTTCTGTCCGCCGGGTCGCCAGATGTCGTTGATTTAGCGACAATTGGCTTTGGGTTGACGGGTTGGAATCCTTCCGCCGAAACACGCCAGTCACGTTTTTTGTGACCTGGAACACACGTTCTAGAGCGTTTGATTCAGTTTCAGTTAAGTTTCGGCGGCTACCTTGTTCATCGAGTGACTGACGGGTCGGGATGACCCGGATGGTTTAAACAGCCACTGGCTTCATACCGGAATACCGGGGAAGACTCCCTGAATCCGCACAAGAGGATGAATCATGAGTGACAAGGATAAACAGTCGTTGGCTGCCTCGGCGCAAAGCCCTGAAGCACAATCCGCCGATGCAGCACTGCGACAGATCGTTGATGGCTTTTTACGCTTTCACCATGACGTTTTTCCGCAGCAGGAAGAATTGTTCAAGAAGCTCGCCACCGCTCAGGCGCCCAAGGCGATGTTCATCACTTGCGCCGACTCGCGCATCGTTCCCGAGCTGATCACCCAGAGCTCGCCGGGCGATCTGTTCGTTACCCGTAACGTCGGCAACGTGGTGCCGCCCTACGGTCAGATGAACGGCGGCGTCTCCACCGCGATCGAATACGCGGTACTGGCGCTGGGCGTGCAGCACATCATCATTTGCGGCCACTCCGATTGCGGCGCCATGCGCGCGGTACTCAACCCCGACAACCTGGAAAAAATGCCGACGGTCAAAGCCTGGCTGCGCCACGCTGAAGTCGCAAAAACCATGGTGCACGACAACTGCAACTGCACCGACGAAAAAGACAGCATGCCGATCCTCACCGAGGAAAACGTCATCGCCCAACTGCAGCACTTGCGTACCCATCCTTCGGTAGCCTCGCGCATGGCGAACGGTCATCTGTTCATCCATGGCTGGGTCTACAACATCGAAACCAGCGAAATCAAAGCTTACGACGCGGACCAGGGTCGTTTCCTGCCTCTCGACGGCAGCCATCCGATTCCTGTGGCGACGCCCAAAGCGCGCTTCTAAATCTTCCCAACAATCTGTGTGGTATGACGCCGGCCGCTGATTCAGCGGTCCGGCCTCGCCACGCCTGAAGAAAACTTCGGGAGAATCGCCATGCGTGCGGCTCAATTGAAAGCTGTGTTGCCACGGGAGCTGCTCGCTTCCGTGGTTGTGTTTCTGGTCGCCCTGCCGCTGTGCATGGGCATCGCGATTGCGTCAGGGCTGCCGCCGGCAAAAGGTCTGATCACCGGCATTATCGGCGGTCTGGTGGTCGGTTGGCTGGCGGGGTCGCCGTTGCAGGTCAGCGGTCCGGCGGCGGGTCTGGCGGTGCTGGTTTTCGAGCTGGTGCGCCAGCATGGCGTCGAGATGCTCGGGCCGATCCTGCTGCTCGCCGGTTTTCTGCAACTGGTCGCCGGGCGACTGAAGCTTGGCTGCTGGTTTCGGGTCACGGCGCCAGCAGTGGTCTACGGCATGCTCGCGGGCATTGGCGTGTTGATTGTGCTCTCGCAAATCCATGTGATGCTCGATGCCAAGCCGCAGCCTTCCGGGCTGGACAACCTCACGGCGTTCCCGGCGGCCGTGGCGCAGGCCTTGCCATCGTTGGGCTGGCAGGCGGGTCTGCTCGGTCTGTCGACGATTGCGGTGATGTGGCTGTGGGAAAAATTCCGTCCGCATTCGCTGCGCTTCATTCCCGGCGCATTGCTCGGTGTGGGTCTGGCGACGGTGGCGAGCCTGATGCTGGCGTTGCAGGTCAAGCGCGTTGAGGTACCGGCGAACCTGGCCGAAGCGATCGATTGGCTCAAGCCGGCCGACCTGATGAATCTGGCCGACCCGACACTGCTGATTGCCGCGTTCGCCGTAGCGTTCATCGCCAGTGCCGAAACCCTGTTGTCGGCGGCAGCGGTGGACCGCATGCACAGCGGCGTGCGTTCGGACTTCGACCGTGAACTGTCGGCGCAAGGTGTCGGCAACATGCTCTGCGGTCTGGTCGGCGCGCTGCCGATGACCGGGGTGATCGTGCGCAGTTCGGCCAACGTCCAGGCCGGTGCGACCACACGCTACTCGACGATTTTCCATGGCCTGTGGCTGCTGGCATTCGTGCTGTTGCTGTCGAGCGTGCTGCAAAGCATTCCGGTGGCGAGTCTGGCGGGTGTGCTGGTGTATACCGGCTTCAAGCTGGTCGACCTGAAAGCTTTCCGTGGTCTGGGTCGGTACGGGCGGATGCCGATGTTCACCTACGCCGCTACAGCGTTGGCGATCATCTTCACTGACCTGCTCACCGGTGTGTTGATCGGTTTCGGCCTGACGATGTTGAAGCTGGCGTTCAAGGCTTCGCGCCTGAAGATCAGCCTGATCGACCTGCCGCAGGAAGGCGAGATGGAATTGCGTCTGGTCGGCGCGGCGACGTTCCTCAAAGTGCCGGCGCTGACCCAGGTGCTGGGCAGCATTCCTCACGGCACCACAGTGCATGTGCCGCTCAACAACCTGAGCTACATCGACCATTCGTGTCTCGAGTTGCTTGAGGAGTGGGGCCGGGCGAATGCGGCGAAGGGGTCGAAGCTGTTGATCGAATCGCGCGGGTTGAAGCGACGGCTGGAAGGCCGGGTGCGGACCAATACCGGGATTGGTGCGGCGGGTTAGAAGTCGACCTCAAACGCAAACCCTGTGGGAGCGAGCCTGCTCGCGAAAACGGAACATCAGCCAACAGAGATGTTGAATGATCGACCGCATTCGCGAGCAGGCTCGCTCCCACACTGGATTTATGACCCAAGAAAATCAGGCAGCAGGCTGATCGAGCTCAAGCCCCACACCCAACCGGCGGCTCATGCACGGCCAGCGTTTCCACGCCGCGCCAGTGTCCGGGCTGCTGAGTTTCTCGCGATAGGCTTCTACCGACTCCAAAGCAAAACTCTCTTCGTTGAGCATCTCGTCGATCGCGTGATGC
Organism: Pseudomonas sp. FP1762; assembly: GCF_030687105.1. NCBI lineage: Bacteria > Pseudomonadati > Pseudomonadota > Gammaproteobacteria > Pseudomonadales > Pseudomonadaceae > Pseudomonas > Pseudomonas sp. FP1762. The sequence goes on along the minus strand of NZ_CP117458.1, from coordinate 83,453 downwards.
ACCGCTTCGTCCAGTTGGTTGGCGAATTCCTCACCGATCAATTGGTGAGCAATCAGGTTGGCGACCGTCATGTCCAAGGGGATCAATGGCTGGCCGAAATGCTTGATGTACAGGTCGTTGACCTCTTCGACAAAACGGTGTGCCAGATAGGCCTCGTCGAGCAGGCTGTCCAGGCCGACATGTCCGGCCATGATCGCCGGCGGCTGGAGGAAATACTGCTCGGCGATTTTCAGCACCGGTTTGATCTGCGATTCGATTCCCGCTTCCCTGGCGACTTCATTGGCTGCATCCAGCAGGTCCGGCACTTCATCGATGTAGGCGGCGACAAAACGTGTCAGCACGCCCTGGGCGTCGGCTTCCGGCAACTGGATCGCCGGGTGCAGGTGAGGCAGCTTGCTTTCCAGCTGACGGGTCAGCAGGCCGGTGTCTTTTTCGTGCTGTTGGGCTTGTTGGATCTGCTCGCGCAATGCGGCGGTGTTCATGAAAACTCCAGGAAACAAGGCAATGAAATAGGGAAGACATAACTTAGCTGGCTTACGAAAAACGCTAAGACGCATTTGTCATAATTATTTCATCCTTGATGCAGCTGCGTTATATCCATTCGCCACCACTCGTCTGCATCCTTCTCCATTCGGGCACTTGAACGCAAGCGCCGGGTGTTTCAGCTCATTTACGTGCCCGGGTTGCAAATCCCGGGCGCTGTCTATACTCGCCAATGAATGGAGTTAGCTGATGACGCCCGACTGCACCCGCAGCAAGGCCCGGCGATTCAAGTTCGTAGTCTGATGCAGCCGCTCCCTTGCCGCAGGCGATACGCCGGCGGGATAACAAGAACGATAAGGGGAACCCGCAATGATGCGACATCCACATGTCTGGATGGGCCTCCTGTTGTGGTCGATTTTCAGCCCGGCCAACGCGGCCTGGACTGTGAATATGGCGCCTGGAGCGACTGAAATCAGTCACGCAGTATTCGACCTGCACATGACCATTTTCTGGATCTGTGTGGTGATCGGGATCATCGTCTTCGGCGCCATGTTCTGGTCGATGATGGTGCACCGCCGCTCTACCGGCCAGGTCGCGGCCAAATTCCACGAAAGCACCGGCGTCGAGATCATGTGGACCATCGTGCCGCTGCTGATCCTGGTGGCCATGGCCGTGCCGGCCACCGCGACGCTGATCAAGATGTACGACACCAGCGAGCCGGACATCGATATCCAGATCACCGGTTATCAGTGGAAGTGGCACTACAAATACCTGGGCCAGGACGTTGAGTTCTTCAGCAACCTGGCCACCCCCGCCGAGCAGATCCACAACAAGGAAGCCAAGGGCGAGCATTACTTGCTCGAAGTCGACAAGCCGCTGGTGCTGCCGATCGGCGCCAAGGTGCGCTTTCTGGTGACCTCGGCTGACGTCATTCACTCATGGTGGGTGCCGGCGTTTGCGGTCAAGCGCGATGCGATTCCCGGGTTCGTCAACGAAGCCTGGACGCGCATCGACAAGCCCGGCCTCTACCGTGGCCAGTGCGCCGAATTGTGCGGCAAGGACCATGGCTTCATGCCGATCGTGGTCGAGGTCAAGGAACAGGCCGACTACGAAAAATGGCTCGCCGAGCGCAAGGCCGAGGCCGCGCAGCTCAAAGAACTGACCAGCAAGGAATGGACCCTCGACGAGCTCAAGGAACGCGGCGACAAGGTCTATCACACCACTTGCGTGGCCTGTCACCAGGCCGAAGGCCAGGGCCTGCCGCCGATGTTCCCGGCGCTCAAGGGCTCGAAAATCGCCACCGGGCCGATCAAGGATCACCTGAGCATCGTCTACCACGGCAAACCCGGCACCGCCATGGCGGCGTTCGGCAAGCAGCTGTCGGAAGTCGATATCGCAGCGGTCGTGACTTACGAACGTAACGCCTGGGGCAACAACAAGGGCGACATGGTCACGCCAAAAGAAGTGCTGGAGCTGAAACAGGCGGAAAGCAAATGAGCCGGTCAATTGCGTATTCAGTGAACCGGTCGGGGCAGCGCGCCCTGGCCTGCCCCGTCCACTTTCGTAAAGGAGACCGGCCATGAGCGCTGTCATCGATGACCACGGTCACGCCGACCACGCCCACGGCCCCGCCAAAGGCCTGATGCGCTGGGTGCTGACCACCAACCACAAGGACATCGGCACGCTGTACCTGTGGTTTGCCTTCTGCATGTTCCTGCTCGGCGGCTCGTTCGCCATGGTCATTCGCGCCGAGCTGTTCCAGCCCGGCCTGCAGATCGTGCAGCCGGAATTCTTCAACCAGATGACCACCATGCACGGTCTGGTCATGGTGTTCGGCGCGGTGATGCCGGCGTTCGTCGGTCTCGCCAACTGGATGATTCCGCTGATGGTCGGCGCGCCGGACATGGCCCTGCCACGGATGAACAACTTCAGTTTCTGGCTGTTGCCGGCCGCGTTTCTGCTGCTGGTCTCGACCCTGTTCACCCCCGGCGGCGGGCCGAATTTCGGCTGGACGTTCTACGCGCCGCTGTCGACGACCTATGCACCGGAAAGCGTGACGTTCTTCATCTTCGCCATCCACTTGATGGGCATCAGTTCGATCATGGGCGCGATCAACGTAGTCGCGACCATCCTCAACCTGCGCGCACCCGGCATGACCCTGATGAAAATGCCGCTGTTCGTGTGGACCTGGCTGATCACCGCGTTTCTGCTGATCGCAGTGATGCCGGTGCTCGCTGGCTGCGTGACGATGATGCTCATGGACATCCACTTCGGCACCAGTTTCTTCAGTGCTGCCGGCGGTGGTGATCCAGTGCTGTTCCAGCATGTGTTCTGGTTCTTCGGCCACCCCGAGGTGTACATCATGATCCTGCCGGCGTTCGGCGCGGTCAGCCAGATCATCCCGACCTTCGCGCGCAAACCGCTGTTCGGCTACACCTCGATGGTCTACGCCACGGCGAGCATCGCGTTCCTGTCGTTCATCGTCTGGGCGCACCACATGTTCGTGGTCGGCATCCCGCTGGTGGGCGAGTTGTTCTTCATGTACGCGACCATGCTGATCGCCGTGCCGACGGGTGTGAAAGTGTTCAACTGGGCCAGCACCATGTGGCAAGGCTCGATGACCTTCGAGACGCCGATGCTGTTTGCCGTGGCGTTCGTCATCCTGTTCTCGATCGGTGGTTTTTCCGGGCTGATGCTGGCAATCGCCCCGGCGGACTTCCAGTACCAGGACACCTACTTCGTCGTCGCGCACTTCCACTATGTGCTGGTGCCCGGGGCGATCTTCGGCATCTTCGCCTCGGCCTATTACTGGCTGCCGAAGTGGACCGGGCACATGTACGACGAAACCCTCGGCAAGCTGCATTTCTGGCTGTCGTTCGTCGGCATGAACCTGACCTTTTTCCCGATGCACTTCGTCGGCCTTGCGGGGATGCCGCGACGGATTCCGGACTACAACCTGCAGTTCGCCGACTTCAACATGGTCTCGTCGATCGGCGCGTTCATGTTTGGCGCCACGCAGATCTTCTTCCTGTTCATCGTCATCAAGACCATCCGTGGCGGCGCACCGGCCCCGGCGAAACCGTGGGACGGCGCCGAAGGGCTGGAGTGGAGCGTGCCGTCGCCGGCGCCGTATCACACCTTCACCACGCCGCCGGAAGTGAAATGAACACCTCCTGTTTTTTGCAATGTGTGCAGAGGCACAGATCCCCAGTGGATGCTCACAGATCTTCTGTGGATGTACACAGATCCCCTCACCACAGCATCACCGGCCACCAGGGAACACGAGGGAGGCATGAACCATGGCTGACTCGATCTCGCTGAAGAAACTCGTCACCCGCCTGTTGCTGGTGGTGGTGGCGATGTTCGTCTTCGGTTTCGCCCTGGTGCCGATCTACGACGTGATGTGCAAAGCCTTCGGCATCAACGGCAAGACCGGCGGCCAGTATGCGGGCGAGCAAGTGGTCGACACCTCGCGCCAGGTGCGCGTGCAGTTTCTCTCGACCAACACCGCCGACATGCCGTGGGACTTTTACCCGAAACACGACGAGCTGACCGCCAATCCCGGCGCGGTGAACGAGATGGTCTTCATCGCACGCAATCCCACCGACAAACCGATGAGTGCGCAAGCGGTGCCGAGTATTGCGCCGAGCAACGCCGCGGCGTTTTTCCACAAGACCGAATGCTTTTGCTTTACCCAGCAGGTGCTGCAACCCGGTGAACAGATCGAGATGCCGGTGCGTTTCATCGTTGACCGCGACATGCCCAAGGAAGTGAAGCACCTGACGCTGTCCTACACGCTGTTCGATATCACCGCCCGACATCCGCCGGTGGCTGTAAACACTGGCGGCTGAGCGTGGCCGATAAGGAGAACAATAAATGGCAACTCATGAGCATTATTACGTCCCGGCCCAGAGCAAATGGCCGATCATCGCCACGCTCGGGATGTTCGTCACCGTGTACGGCCTCGCCACCTGGTTCAACGATCTCAAGGCCGCACGCCCGGACTCCCACGGCCCGCTGATCTTTTTCGTCGGCGGCCTGCTGCTGGCGTACATGCTGTTCGGCTGGTTCGGTGCGGTGATCAAGGAAAGTCGCGCGGGGCTGTACAGCCCGCAGCTGGACCGCTCGTTCCGCTGGGGCATGAGCTGGTTCATCTTTTCCGAGGTGATGTTCTTCGTCGCCTTCTTCGGCGCGCTGTTCTATGTGCGCCATGTGTCCGGGCCGGCGCTGGGCGGTGAGGGGCCGAAAGGCATCGCGCACATGCTCTGGCCGAACTTCGAATTTGTCTGGCCGCTGCTGCACACACCTGATCCGAAACTGTTCCCGCCGCCAAAAGAAGTCATCAGCCCGTGGGGCCTGCCGCTGATCAACACCATTCTGCTGGTCAGCTCCAGCGTGACCATCACCATCGCCCACCATGCGCTGAAGAAAGGCCATCGCGGCGCACTGAAACTGTGGCTGGCGATCACCGTACTGCTGGGCATCGCGTTCCTCGGTTTCCAGGCCGAGGAATACATCCACGCCTATAAAGAGCTGGGGTTGACCCTCGGCTCGGGCATCTACGGCGCGACGTTCTTCATGCTCACCGGATTCCACGGCGCCCACGTGACCATCGGCACGATCATCCTGTTCGTGATGCTGATGCGCATCATGAAGGGCCACTTCGACAACGAGCACCAGTTCGGTTTCGAGGCGGCTAGCTGGTACTGGCACTTCGTCGATGTGGTGTGGATCGGTTTGTTCTTCTTCGTTTACGTCCTCTGACTGCTGGCGCTACCAGGGCGCATGGGACACCAACTGGCCGCTGTAGAAACCCCAGGCCATCAGGCCGACGGTGACCACGGCCAGTGCCACCCGAACACTCAGGGCGATGACCAGGCGATTGGAGCTGCTGTCGTCCTTGACCAGGAAAAACAGGCCGCTGAACAGGCTGACGACCGTGGCAATCAGCATCAGGACGATCGCTGCTTTGAACATGGCAAGACTCCGGGGGACAGGCGATGCAATTGAGTATAGCGATCGCGATGACTGACTTTATGGCGCGCCCATGAAGCGCTTTAGCCCGGGCGTGATTCCCACTGTCGTGGTGGCGCTGTTGCTGCCGCTGATGGTTGCGCTGGGCTTCTGGCAACTGGGCCGGGGCGCGGAGAAAACCGCGCTGCTGGCCAGTTATGCCGAACGTCGCGTGGCCGAACCGCTGGCCAGCAGTGAACTGCTCGGCAACGCCGACCCGGCTTACCGCCGCGTGCGCCTGCACGGCCAGTTCGACCCCGCCCATACCCTGTTGCTCGACAACCGCCAGCGAGGCGGCAAGGTCGGCGTTGAATTGCTGCAACCGTTTCAGGATCAACGCAGCGGTCTGTGGCTGCTGGTCAATCGCGGCTGGCTGCCTTGGCCCGACCGGCGTGTGCCGCCGCAATTCACGACACCCGCCGAGGCGCTGACGCTCGACGCCTGGGTCTATGTCGCCCCCGGCGCAACGTTCCAGTTGCACGCCGATCCGGTCAGCAGTGTCTGGCCGCAGACCATCACCGCCGTCGAGCCGGGCAAATTGTGGCAAACCCTGGAGCGCGACGGCTTCGCCTACGAATTACGCGCCGAACCCGGCCCGGTCAGCTATCAGACCGATTGGCCGGTAGTCGCGATGGGGCCGGAAAAACACCTCGGCTACGCCGTGCAATGGTTCGCCATGGCCACGGCCCTGCTCGGTCTTTACCTCTATTTGGGCTGGCACAACGCAAAGGAGAAACGCCATGGGAAGCGCCATGAATCCACCCAGCATGTCTGAGGCCAAACCCGTTCCCAGCCGCCGGCGCGGGCGCATTCAGTTGTTGCTGATCGTGCTTGGCGTGGTCGGGCCGATGCTGCTCGCCACCGGCATGTACAAATTGCAGTTCTGGGTGCCGGAAGGACGCAGCTATCACGGCGAGCTGATCGGCAACGGCCAGACCCGCGCCGACCTCGGCGTGCAGGCCGACGAGCAGCGCTGGCAGATTCTGGTCACGGCGCCGAAGGATTGCGCCGTCGATTGCCAGCAACTGGTTTATCTGGTGCGGCAGATCCAGATCAGCCTCGGCCGCGAAGCCGGGCGCGCCAGCCACGCCCTCGCCGCCGCGCAACCACTGAGCGCCGATTACGCCGCCAAGCTCGACCGCGAATATCCGCAACTGCAGCGCTATCCGCTGGATGCCGGCGTGTTCGCCAGGACCACCGGCGACAAAGCCGTGCCGCAGCTGTGGATCGTCGACCCACACGGCAATCTGGTGCTGCGTTACGAGCCGAATGTGAAGGGCAAGGATCTGCTTAACGACCTGCGGCATCTGCTGAAACTGTCGAACATCGGATGAGGGCATCGTCATGGCCAAACCTGGATTTCGCCTCGCGCTGTTTGCCACCCTGCTGGCACTGATTGTAGTGCTGCTCGGCGCCTACACCCGCCTGACCCACGCCGGCCTCGGCTGCCCGGACTGGCCAGGCTGCTACGGCTTTATCAGCGTGCCGAAAAGCGAGGCGCAACTGGCCCATGCCGAACTGCACTTCCCTGACGCGCCAGTGGAGGCGCACAAGGGCTGGAACGAGATGATTCACCGCTACTTCGCCGGCACCCTCGGTTTGCTGATTTCAGTGCTGGCCGGGCGCGCCTGGGTCAACCGGCGTCATCCGGGCCAGCCGCTGAAACTGCCGCTGTTTCTGCTGGCAGTGGTCATCGCTCAGGCGGCATTCGGCATGTGGACGGTGACGCTCAAGCTCTGGCCGCAAGTGGTCACCGGACATTTGCTCGGCGGCTTTGCCACGCTGAGTCTGCTGTTTCTGTTGACGCTGAGGTTATCCGGCGTGCTGCCGGCGCTGATAGTACCGAAGCGCCTGCAATACTGGGCGACAGCGGGGCTGCTGCTGGTGATCGGCCAGATCGCCTTGGGCGGCTGGGTCAGTTCCAACTATGCAGCGGTGGCCTGCATCGACTTTCCCACCTGCCATGGCCAATGGCTGCCGCCAGCGGACTTCGCCAACGGTTTCCACCTGACCCAGCACATCGGCCCGAATTATCTCGGCGGGCAACTCGATAGCGATGCACGCACGGCGATTCACCTGACCCACCGCATCGGCGCTTTGCTGGTGACGGTCGTACTGCTCGGTCTGGCCTGGCAGTTGAAAGCGGTAGGCATGACCCGATTGGCCGGATTGCTGCTGATCGCCCTTGCGGCGCAGATCACCCTCGGCATCAGCAACGTGCTGTTTCATCTGCCGCTGCCGGTGGCCGTCGCCCATAACGCTGGCGGTGCGGCGCTGTTGCTGACGCTGGTACTGGTCAATTACCACGCCCGCACCAGCCTGCTGCGGGTGAGCCAACCGGTGCTGGCGCGCTGGCGCTTGAGTGCGCACAAACCTGCCGTCGCGCCCATCGCATTGAAAGGAGAAACGCCATGGCGAGTCTGATCGGCGAGCGTGCGGCGCAAGCGCTGTGGCGCGATTATCTGGAGCTGACCAAACCGAAAGTCGTGGTGCTGATGCTGATCACCTCGCTGGTCGGCATGTTCCTCGCTACCCGCGCCGGCGTGCCGTGGACAGTGCTGGTGTTTGGCAATCTGGGCATCGCCTTGTGTGCCGGTGGTGCGGCGGCGGTCAATCATGTGGTCGATCGGCGCATCGATGCGGTAATGGCGCGCACGCACAAACGGCCTCTGGCCGAGGGCCGGGTTTCACCTGCGGCGGCGTTGACCTTCGCCTTGGTGCTGGCGCTGCTCGGCCAAGCCCTGCTGCTGACTTTCACCAATCAATTGACCGCGTGGCTGACCCTCGCCTCGCTGCTCGGTTACGCGGTGATCTACACCGGTTTTCTCAAACGCGCGACGCCGCAGAACATCGTCATCGGCGGCCTCGCTGGCGCCGCGCCACCGCTGCTGGGCTGGACCGCCGCCACCGGCCATGTCAGTGCCGAACCGCTGTTGCTGGTGCTGATCATCTTCGCCTGGACCCCGCCGCATTTCTGGGCGCTGGCGATTCATCGCAAGGAGGAATACGCCAAGGCCGACATTCCGATGCTGCCGGTGACCCATGGCGAGCACTACACCAAAGTGCACATTCTGCTGTACACCTTTGCGTTGCTGGCAGTGAGCCTCTTGCCCTACGTGATTCACATGAGCGGCGTGCTGTATCTGGTCTGTGCGCTGGTGTTGGGCGCAAGGTTTCTGCAATGGGCCGTGGTGCTGTACCGTGGCAGTCGGCCGCACGCGGCGATCAACACCTTCAAGTACTCTATTTATTACTTGTTCCTGTTGTTCATCGCCCTGCTCGTAGACCACTACTTACTGTTGAACCTATGACCCGAACCCAGAAAACCGTCTTCATCCTCGTCGCCGTGATCGCGCTGATCCTCGGGCTTACCGTCAACAAAGTGCTCAGCGGCAAAGGCCAGGGCGACCCGACTGCGCTGATCGACGCCGGAATCATCCTGCTGCCGCAGAGCCGCAACCTGCCGGACGTGACCATGACCGATCAGGACGGCAAACCGGTTGCCATCGATGAGTTGAAAGGCAAGTGGAGTCTGTTGTTCTTCGGCTACACCTTCTGCCCGGACATCTGCCCGACCACCCTGGCGCAACTGCGACAGATCAAGAGTGAACTGCCGAAAGAGGCTGTGGACAAGTTGCAGATCGTGCTGGTCAGCGTGGACCCCAACCGCGACACCCCGAAGCAGTTGAAGCAGTACCTGGGCTACTTCGATCCGCAGTTCATAGGCCTGACGCCTTCATCTATCGAGGAGCTGCAGAAGGTGGCGAACGCGGTGAGCATTCCGTTCATTCCGGCTGATACCAGCAAGCCGAATTACACGGTGGACCATAGCGGCAATCTGGCGGTGATCGGGCCGGATGGTACGCAGCGTGGGTTTATTCGGGCGCCGTTGAATAACACCAAACTGGTGGCGCAATTGCCGGTGATGCTCAACCGCAAATAAACGCAGAAAGCGAAAAGCCCCTCACCCTAACCCTCTCCCAGAGGGAGAGGGGACTGATTGGGGGATGCTGAAGCAATACGCCGACTTGTAAGCGCTGTGCTGAATCCATAATCGACTGGATCTTTCAGGTCGATGCATAGCGCCAGACACCTCGGTCGGCCCCCTCTCCCTCTGGGAGAGGGCTGGGGTGAGGGGCAGCTTCAAAGCAGGTCCAAAGCCAGACACCAGACACAAAAAAGGAGACGCCATTGGCGTCCCCTTTTTCATTGCAGCCATCCAAATCAGAACGCCGGCAATACCGCGCCTTTGTACTTCTCGGTAATGAACTGCTTCACTTGCGGGCTGTGCAGCGCAGCCGCCAGTTTCTTCATCGCGTCGCTGTCCTTGTTGTCCGGGCGGGACACGAGGATGTTCACGTACGGCGAGTCGTTGCCTTCGATCACCAGCGCATCCTTGGACGGATCAAGCTTGGCTTCCAGCGCGTAGTTGGTGTTGATCAGCGCCAGATCGACCTGAGTCAGCACGCGCGGGATGGTCGCGGCTTCCAGTTCACGGATCTTCAGGTCTTTCGGATTCTCGGCGATGTCTTTGACGGTCGACAGGATGTTCTTCGAATCCTTGAGCTTGATCACGCCAGCCTTGTCCAACAGCAACAGCGCGCGGCCGCCGTTGGTGGCGTCGTTCGGGATCACCACGTTGGCACCGCCGGGCAGGTCTTTCAGATCCTTGATCTTGCTCGAATAAGCGCCCAGTGGCTCCAGATGCACACCGGTCACGGCTACAAGATCAGTGCCCTTGGCCTTGTTGAATTCATCAAGATACGGCTGGTGCTGGAAGAAGTTCGCGTCCAGACGCTTTTCCGCGACCTGTACGTTCGGCTGAATGTAGTCGGTGAAGACCTTGACCTTCAGATCCACGCCTTCCTTGGCCAGGGCCGGTTTGACGAACTCGAGGATTTCCGCGTGCGGCACCGGGGTGGCGGCAACGGTCAGGGTCTCGGCGTGGGCCGAAAACGCCGCAACAGCGGCGAAAGCAGCGATCAGTTTTTTCATTCAGCTAACTCCTTGTGAGGGCGCCCGCCAGCGAATGACCGGCGCCTCTTGATTAAAAAACCGCTTATTTGCGCGAGAAATGCACGACCAGGCGGTCGCCAACCATTTGCAGCACTTGCACCAGAATCAACAGCAGCACCACGGTGACGATCATCACGTCGGTCTGGAAACGCTGGTAGCCGAAACGGATCGCCAGGTCGCCCAGACCACCGGCGCCGACCACACCGGCCATCGCCGTGTAGGACACCAGTGTAATCGCTGTCACCGTAATCGCTGCGAAGATGCCCGGACGGGCTTCCGGCAGCAGGGCGTTCATGATGATCTGCCGCGTGGTCGCGCCCATCGACTGGGTCGCTTCGATGATGCCGCGATCGACTTCGCGCAGCGCGGTTTCCACCAGACGCGCGAAGAACGGCGTAGCACCCACCACCAGCGGCGGAATCGCCCCGGCCACGCCCAGCGAGGTGCCGGTGATCAGCACGGTGAACGGAATCATCACAATCAGCAGAATAATGAACGGCAGCGAACGCAAGATGTTCACCACCAGCGACAGCACGGCGTAGAGGCCACGGTTCTCCAGCAACTGACGCGGGCTGCAGAGAAACAGCAGCACGCCCAGCGGCAGGCCGAGCAGCACGGTGAACAGCAGCGAACCGCCGAGCATCAGCATGGTGTCGCCAGTCGCCAGCCAGATTTCGTACCAGTCGATATTGGCGAAGAAACTCATCAGATCAGCCATTAGCGCAACACCTCCATGTGAACGTCAGCGGCGGTGAAGCGGGCGAACGCCGCCTCCATGTCGCCACCGGTGACAGCGAGGGTCAGTTGCCCGTACGGAATGTCTTTGATGCGGTCGATGCGACCGGCGAGGATGCTGTAGTCGACGCCGGTTTCCCGGGCGACGGTGCCGAGCAACGGCGCGTAGGTCGCTTCACCCTGGAAGGTCAGACGCACGATGCGCCCGGGCACGTGGGCGAAGTCGTCACGCTGCTCGCTCTCGTCGATCTGCTCGCTTTCCTGGACGAAACGCTTGGTGGTCGGGTGCTGCGGATGCAGGAACACATCGGCCACCGGACCCTGCTCGACGATCACGCCAGCGTCCATCACCGCGACCTGATCGCAGACGCGCCGGATCACGTCCATCTCGTGGGTGATCAGGACAATGGTCAGTTTCAGTTCGCGATTGATTTCCGCCAGCAGTTGCAGGACCGATGCGGTGGTCTGCGGGTCGAGGGCGCTGGTGGCCTCGTCGCACAGCAGAATCTTCGGCTTGGTCGCCAGCGCACGGGCGATGCCGACGCGTTGCTTCTGACCGCCGGACAGTTGCGCCGGGTACTTTTTCGCGTGGTCGGACAAACCGACCCGCGCCAGCAGCTCGGCCACTCGTTGATTGATTTCACTGCTCGACAGCTCACCGGCCAGGGTCAGCGGCAGGGCCACGTTGTCGGCGACGGTCTTGGAGGCGAGCAGATTGAAGTGCTGGAAGATCATCCCGACCTGCTGGCGGAAACGGCGCAGTCCGTTGGCGTCCAGTGCGGTGACTTCTTCGCCGTCGACGATGATCTTGCCGCCACTGGAATCTTCCAGGCGATTGATCAGACGCAGCAGGGTACTTTTGCCCGCACCGGAATGGCCAATCAGGCCGAACACCTGGCCGTTCTCGATGGCGAGACTGGTCGGGTGCAGCGCGGGAATATCCTTACCGGCAACGCGGTAAGTCTTGTGGACGTTTTGAAACTCGATCACGTAGCGAACCTTGTGGGGCGCGTTGGAAAAGGATCAGCGGTTAGCCGGGCGCGCATTTTAGCCTGTCCGTATAGAGGTTCTTAGCATTTATTTCGCAATTAACCTTCAATTTGGCAATAACGCGATCAAAGGTCAGATAAACGGAACGGCTGAAACGCTCATCAGTCACTACTTAAGCGACTTGAAACCCCTGGGTGCCGTGCCCGGGAATCACTCAAGGGTCTTCGGAAGGCATCCGGGGCCAAACGAGGAGTTTACGTCTGATGAGCATCAAAAAGCCTGCACCTGATAAAAGCGAAATGGCCGGGACCGATACCCCGGATCGCGCCAACACCAACGCCAAGCTCGACAGCCTGGAAGAATTCCGTTCCGACGCCACCGGTCAGGCACTGCGGACCAATCAGGGCGTGAAGATCGCCGACAACCAGAACACCCTTAAAGCCGGGCCGCGCGGGCCGTCGCTGCTGGAAGATTTCATCATGCGTGAAAAGATCACGCACTTTGACCATGAGCGCATTCCGGAGCGTATCGTCCATGCGCGCGGTACCGGCGCCCACGGTTTCTTTCAGACTTACGAGAACCATGCAGCACTGACCAAGGCCGGTTTCCTACAGGATCCGGGCAAGAAAACCCCGGTGTTCGTGCGTTTTTCTACGGTGCAGGGGCCACGGGGTTCCGGCGATACCGTGCGTGACGTGCGCGGCTTTGCGGTGAAATTCTTTACCGACGAGGGTAACTTCGACCTGGTCGGCAACAACATGCCGGTGTTCTTCATTCAGGACGCGATCAAGTTCCCAGACTTCGTCCACGCGGTGAAACCCGAGCCGCACAACGAAATCCCGACCGGCGGCTCGGCTCACGACACGTTCTGGGACTTCGTCTCGCTGGTGCCGGAATCGGCGCACATGGTGATCTGGGCGATGTCCGACCGGGCCATCCCGAAAAGCCTGCGCAGCATGCAGGGCTTTGGCGTACACACCTTCCGCCTGATCAACGCCGAGGGCAAATCACGTTTCGTCAAATTCCACTGGCGCCCTACCGCCGGCACTTGCTCGCTGGTGTGGGACGAGGCGCAGAAGCTCGCCGGTAAGGACACCGACTACCACCGCCGCGACCTGTGGGAAGCGATCGAGATGGGCGATTACCCGGAATGGGAACTGGGCGTGCAGATCGTCGAAGAAGAGAACGAACACGATTTCGACTTCGACATCCTCGATCCGACCAAGATCATTCCAGAAGAAATCGTCCCGATTACGCCGCTGGGCAAAATGACCCTGAACCGCAACCCGGACAACTTCTTCGCCGAAACCGAGCAGGTCGCCTTCTGCCCTGGCCACATTGTGCCGGGTATCGACTTCTCCAATGACCCGTTGCTGCAAGGTCGGCTGTTTTCCTATACCGACACGCAGATCAGCCGACTCGGCGGGCCGAACTTCCATGAGTTGCCGATCAACCGTCCGGTGGCGCCGTTCCACAACGGCCAGCGCGATGCGCAACACCGCAGCACCATCGACAAGGGGCGTGCCTCGTACGAGCCGAACTCGATCGACGGCGGTTGGCCAAAAGAAACCCCGCCAGCGGCACAGGACGGTGGTTTCGAGAGCTACCCGGAGCGCATCGATGCGGCGAAGATCCGTCAGCGCAGCGAATCGTTCAGCGATCACTTCTCCCAGGCCCGCTTGTTCTTCAACAGCATGAGCGACCACGAAAAAGAGCACATCATCGCTGCCTACAGCTTCGAGCTGGGCAAGGTCGAGCGTGAGTTCATCCGTGCCCGTGAAGTGAACGAGATCCTCGCCAATATCGACCTGACCCTGGCCAAACGTGTGGCTGAAAACCTTGGTTTGCCGGCACCAGCCAAAGGCACGGTCGAAGTGCGCAAGACCTCGCTGGAGCAATCGCCAGCGCTGAGCCAGGCCAACCTGCTGCCAGGCAACATCAAGACGCGCAAAGTGGCGATTCTCGCGGCCAACGGCGTTGATGCTGCAGCGATCGATGCGATGAAGAAAGCACTTGAAGCCGAAGGCGCCCACGCGAAACTGCTCGGCCCGACCTCGGCGCCAGTGAAGACCGCTGATGGCAAGGCATTGCCGGTGGATGCGTCGATGGAAGGCATGCCTTCAATCGCTTTCGACGCCGTGTTCGTACCGGGTGGTGCAGCGTCGATTACCGCGTTGAGCGGTGACGGCGTGGCGTTGCATTATCTGCTCGAAGCTTACAAGCATCTCAAGGCGATCGCGCTGCACGGCGAGGCCAAGCAGTTGCAGGACCTGTTGAAGCTCGACGCGGATGCGGGGTTGTTGCAGGGCGCGGATGTAGGGGCGCTGACCAAACCGTTCTTCGCCGCGATCGGCGAGCACCGGGTCTGGGCGCGCGAGCCTAAGGCCAAGGCTATTCCGGCTTAAGATCTTTATTGGTTGAGAGGACGCTTTCGCGAGCAGGCTCGCTCCCACAGGTACGCTGTTGCACCTGTGGGAGCGAGCCTGCTCGCGAAGCTTTTTATGGCTTGCGCGGACTTAAAACCATCTGCGCCGGAACCGTGCGCAAGATCTGCTTCTCGATCTGCAAATCAAAATCAGGATCGAGCTTCTTTACTCGCTTGCTCAGCAACGTCGCCAGCCAAGGATAATCCGCGGTGCGCGGCGCCTGAATGCTGACAGCGCATTCGTAATTCACCACATCGGCGGCGATAGCATCGAGTTGCCGTTGCAGCTTGTGAATATCGCCGATGTTCAACGCAACAGTGGTGCTCTCGGCGGTCGGGTCGATGACCTTGGCTTTCGGCCTGGCTTCGGCAGCCAGCAGCGCGGCCTCGGCCTTTTCCAGCTCGGCCTTGCGCGCTTCGGTGATCGCGCCGTTGACGCCGCCGGTCAGCGCTGGCGCCTTGGGCATCAGAGCACGGGCGCGGCTGAGCGCGGTGGCGGCAGCGTTGACATCGCCCTTTTGCAGAACGATCTGGCTGCGGCGCAGGTACGCCTCGGCCAGCTGCCGCTGGTACTGCTCAAGGGACTGATCGTTGGGGGTCGCGGCCTGCAAAGCGGCCAACTGGTCTTCGGCGGTGGCCAGTTCGCTGCTGGCCAGGCTTTGCTCCAGCTGTGCGATGGCCGTAGCCCGCGCATCGGGGACTTCAGCCACCGGCGGCGTGCTTTGGCAGGCGCCCAGCAGCACTGAAAATGCGACAAGGAGCAGATAACGGGAGGCGAACGGCTTCATTCCTGCGACTCTCTAATTGCGCAAAAAGCGGCCAAGTCTACACCCCACGACGGGGCAGAACAAAACTCAACAGAAACAGCGCGGCTGCCGTCACAACGATAGACGGCCCCGCCGGAGTGTCCTTGAACCACGACAACGCCAGCCCGCCGCACACCGCGAGCATGCCCAGCAGGCTCGCGCCCAAGGCCATCTGCTCCGGCGAACGGGCGTGACGCTGTGCCGCAGCCGCCGGGATGATCAGTAGCGATGTAATCAGCAACACCCCGACGATTTTCATCGCCACGGCGATCACCACCGCGATCAACAGCATCAGCGCCAAGCGCAAACCCGCAACCGGCAGGCCTTCGACCCGCGCCAATTCTTCGTGCACGGTGACCGCCAGCAGCGGCCGCCACAGCGTCACCAGCAACACCAGCACCGCCGCGGTGCCACCGAGAATCCACGCAAGATCGCTCGGACTGATTGCCAGCAAGTCGCCGAACAGATAGGCCATCAGGTCGATCCGCACTTCATGCATGAAGCTTAGTACCACCAGGCCGAGAGAGAGGGTGCTCGGTGCAAGAATTCCCAACAGCGTGTCGGATGCCAGTGGCTGACGCTGTTGCAGCGTCACCAAGAGCACCGCCAGCAGCAGGCAACCGACCGTCACCGCCGCCGTCGGGCTGACGTCCAGCAAAAAGCCCAGTGCCACGCCGAGCAATGCGGCGTGGGACAGGGTATCGCCGAAATAGGCCATGCGCCGCCACACCACAAACGAGCCGAGCGGTCCGGCCACCAGTGCCAGGGCCAGACCTGCAAGCAGGGCATACAAGAGAAAATCAGCCATGCTTGCAGCCGTCTCCATGAACATGAGGTTGCCCGCCGAGCGGGCCTTTGACCACCGAACCGTGCAGGTCGTGGGCGTGGTCGTGATGGTGGTGATAGATCGCCAGACTCGGCGCGTTCTTGCCGAACAACTCGACAAATGCCGGATCGCCGCTGACCTGCTCGGGGTGCCCGGAGCAGCAGACGTGACGATTGAGGCAGACCACCTGATCGGTAGTGCTCATCACCAGATGCAAATCGTGGGACACCATCAGCACGCCGCAACCGTGGCGGTCACGCAGACGGGTGATCAGGCTGTACAGCTCGGCCTGCCCGGCCACGTCGACGCCCTGCACCGGTTCATCCAGCACCAACAGTTCCGGCTCACGCAGCAGTGCCCGAGCCAGCAGCACACGCTGCATTTCGCCGCCGGAAACGCTCTGCACCGGGCTGTCGATCACGTGTTCGGCGCCAACTTCCTTCAACGCGGCCAAGGCACGCGAACGATCGACGCCAGGCACCAGGCGCAGGAAGCGCAGCACTGACAGCGGCAGCGTCGGGTCAACATGCAGTTTCTGCGGCATGTAACCGACGCGCAATTTCGGCTTGCGCCAGACGCTGCCACTGTTCGGCTTCAACAGCCCGAGCACGGCGCGTACCAGCGTGGTCTTGCCGGCGCCATTGGGGCCGATCAGGGTGACGATCTGCCCCGGCTCGACGCTCAGCTCGATGTTGTCCAGCACGGTCTGCCCGGCAAACGTGACGGCGACCTGCTCCAGACGGATCAGCGCGTTGCTCATCAGGCCCCCTGGCAACCGGCGCACAGACCAACCACTTCGACCGTCTGCGCTTCGACGATGAAACCGACATCTTTGGCGCTGCTGATGATCGCGTCGCTGATCACTTTTTGCTCAAGTTCGATGGCGGCGTGGCACTCGCGGCAGATCAGGAACTGGCCTTGGTGCGCGTGTTCAGGATGCACGCAGCCAACGAAGGCGTTGAGCGACGAGATGCGATGGACCAGGCCGTTTTCGAGCAGGAAATCCAGTGCGCGGTACACCGTAGGCGGCGCGGCGCGGCGGCCGTCCTGCTCGCTGAGCACCGCAAGGATGTCGTAGGCACCCAGCGGCTTGTGGCTTTGCCAGACCAGTTCCAGCACGCGGCGGCGCAGGGCAGTCAGACGCAAACCTTTCTGCGCGCACAAGGTATCGGCCTCGGACAGAGCGCTGTGCACGCAATGGGAGTGGTCGTGGGGACGGCTGGCAATCGGTGTAATAGGCATGAGCGGCGACGAGATTTGCTGGAGACGTTATTATGTTACCCGTTCTCGCTTCCTTGAGTGGTCATCGTGTCCCGACTTTTTTCTGTTTTTGTGGCTTGTGTTGCCAGTTTTCTGCTGATCGGTACGGCCCAGGCCGAGGTCAAAGTGCTCACCAGTATCAAACCGTTGCAGCTGATTGCCGCTGCCGTGCAGGACGGCGTGGCGATTCCCGAGGTGCTGCTGCCGCCGGGTGCCTCCCCACACAATTACGCCCTGCGCCCATCCGACGTACGGAAGGTGCAGTCAGTCGATCTGCTCTACTGGATCGGCCCGGACATGGAAGGTTTCCTGCCGCGCGTACTCGGCGGTCGCAGCCTGCCGAGCGTCGCCGTGCAGGATCTGCCGGGGCTCAAGCTGCGGCATTTTGGCGCGGACAACCATTCCCATGCCGAAGAAGCCGACGAGCATGATCACGATCATCGCCCCGGCTCGCTGGATGCACATTTGTGGCTGTCACCGGTCAATGCGCGGGTGATCGCCGACAAAATGGCCGCCGACCTCAGCGCCGCCGACCCGGCCAATGCCCAGCGCTATCAGAGCAATGCCAAAGCCTTCGATGAACGTCTGGATGCGCTGGATCAGCGCTTGAAGAAGCGTCTTGCCAATGTCGAAGGCAAGCCGTACTTCGTCTTCCACGAAGCCTTCGATTATTTCGAAGACGCTTACGGCCTGAAGCACGCCGGGGTGTTCGCGGTGGCCGCCGAAGTACAGCCCGGCGCCCAGCATGTCGCGGCGATGCGCAAGCGTTTGCAGGAAGTAGGCAAGACCTGTGTGTTCAGCGAGCCGCCATTGCGTCCGCGCCTGGCGGAAACCCTGGTGGCCGGTTTGCCGGTGAAACTCGCCGAGCTGGATGCGTTGGGTGGTTATACGCCGGCGACGGCTCAGGGCTATGAGCAGGTGCTGGAAAAACTCAGCAATGATCTGGCCGGGTGCCTGGAGTCGCTGTAACAACACAAACCTTGTGGGAGCGAGCCTGCTCGCGAAAGCGGTTGGTCAGTCAGCAAAAATGCTGAACGGGCCGCCGCCTTCGCGAGCAGGCTCGCTCCCACAGGTTCGTGTTTGCTTGGCGAATCTACTCAGAGGGCGAAGGGCAACGGTGTATTGACCTTCTGCCGCTGCGCCAGGCGCTGCTCGAATTCCTGCGGATCGTGAATCAACACATCCTGCCCGGCGAACTGCTCGGCGGCGATCAGGCGTGACAGCCAGAAACGCACACAAGCCACACGCAACATCGTTGGCCAGAGCTCAGCCTCCGCCGCCGTGAACGGGCGCAGCGCCGCGTAGGCACCGAGGAATGCCCGGGCGCGCGGGCCATCGATCACGCCCTCCTCGTCCGAACACCAGTCATTCAACGCGATCGCCACGTCGTACAGCATCGGCCCCGAGCAGGCGTTGTAGAAGTCGATCAACCCGGTCAGATGGGTGCCTTCGAACATGGCGTTGTCGCGGAACAGATCGGCGTGAATATTGGCGCGAGGTAGCGCAAGAATCTTCTCTTTGCGCTCGGTGATCTCATCCAGCGCCTTTTGCAGCAAGGCACGCGGCTCATCGCTCAGGTGCGAGAGAAATTCAGTGCCCTCCTCCAGCATCCAGTCCAGGCCGCGATCGGTTTTGCGCTTGATCATGCGCTCGCCCTGAGTCGCCAGATGCAGATGTGCCTGCAACTCACCGACCTGGGCGCAATGCTGGGCGTTGGCGACCTTGATGTGCTTGCCCGACAGACGCGGTTGCAGCAACGCCGGCTTGCCTTTGAGTTCACGCAGGGCCAAGCCGTCGGTGGTGCGCAGGGCGTAAGGCACCGGCAGTTCGGCTTCGTGCAGCACGTCGAGCAGGTCGATGAAGAACGGCATCTCCTGCACCGGGCCGCGTTCGACCAGGGTCAGGACAAACTCGCCCTGCTCCAGACTGATGAAGAAATTGGTGTTTTCGCTGCCGGCGGCGATCCCCTGGAAATCGAGCAGGCGGCCGAGCCCGTAAGGGGCGAGAAAGGTTTCCAGCTCGGGCCGAGCCAGGGGAGTGAACACAGACATGTCTTGACTGCCAGTACGGGCGCCGCAACGGCGGCGCCACAAGTGAATTAAAAACCTACTTCCATTCGAAGATCTTCCATGACGGGATCAGCATATCCGGCTGGTCCGAGCGGATGAAGTTGGCATCCGTTCCGTCGGCGCGCACCAGAAAGTACGGCGGCGCGCCCTTCGGCGTGACCTTGATCGCATACAGGAAACCGTTCTGACGGTACTCCTGAATAGTCTTGTCGCCCTCCGTGCGGATGGTGACCTCGGGGTCGCCGCCCGGCGCATCATCCGCCGCAATCGCGGCCAGTGGTGAGACAGCGATCAACCCGACCAGCAGCAAGCGATTTAACGTACGCATGATAACCTTGTCCCTTTGTCGTCAACGGTCCCGCTATTCTAGCGCCGGACCCGCCGAAAAGGTTGATCCTGCTCATGAGCCAAGCCCCCCTCGTCCTGGTGGACGGTTCGTCTTACCTGTACCGCGCCTTTCATGCACTGCCACCACTGACCACGTCCAAAGGCCTGCCGACCGGTGCGGTCAAAGGCGTGCTGAACATGCTCAAGAGTCTGCGCAAGCAGTACCCGGACAGCCCCTTCGCCGTGGTGTTCGACGCCAAGGGCGGAACATTTCGTGACGAGATGTACGCCGAATACAAGGCCAACCGGCCGAGCATGCCCGATGACATGCGCGTGCAGATCGAGCCGCTGCACCAGAGCGTGATCGCCCTCGGCTTCCCGCTGCTGTGCGTGGACGGCGTCGAAGCCGACGACGTGATCGGCACCCTCGCTCGCAGCAGTGCGGCGGCCGATCGCCCGGTGATCATCTCCACCGGTGACAAGGACATGGCGCAACTGGTCGACGGCCACATTACCTTGGTCAACACCATGTCCGGTAGCTCGATGGATGTGGAGGGCGTTAAGGAGAAATTTGGCGTCGCACCGGAACAGATCATCGATTACCTGGCGCTGATGGGCGATTCCTCCGACAACATTCCGGGCGTGCCGGGCATCGGCCCGAAGACGGCGTCCGGCCTGTTGGTCGGCGTCAACGGCGGTCTGACCGAGCTGTACGCCAACCTCGACATCGTGCCGACCCTGCCGATCCGTGGCGCAAAAACCCTGCCGGCCAAGCTCGAAGAGCACCGGGAGATGGCGTTCCTGTCCTATCAACTGGCGACCATCAAGGTCGACGTGCCGCTGGATATCGGCCTCGACGATCTGCAGATGGGTCAGGAAGATCCGGCCAAACTCTACGAGCTGTACACCCTGCTGGAATTCAAGAGCTGGCTCAATGATCTGGATCGCGATGCCAAGCGTCTGGAACTGAGCGCGGCGGCCGAACCTGCGCCCGCCCATGATCTGTTCAGCGCCCCGCAAGCCGAGGCACCTGCTGCCCCTGCCGAAGCCGCCTACGAAACCATCCTCGATCAGGCTCGCTTCGACGTCTGGCTGGAAAAACTGCGCAACGCCAAGCTGATCGCCTTCGACACCGAAACCACCGGCATCGACGCGCAGCGAGCGCAACTGGTCGGTCTGTCGTTCGCCGTACAGGCCAACGAAGCTGCGTACATCCCGCTGACCCACTCCTACATCGGCGTGCCGGAGCAGCTGGATCGCGACACCGTGCTGCGCGCACTCAAGCCGATTCTGGAAGACCCGAGCAAACTCAAGGTTGGCCAGCACGCCAAGTTCGACATGAACATTCTGGCCAACTGCGCCATTGGCGGCGATCAGAGCCAGGGCATCAGCGTGCACGGCATCGCCTTCGACACCATGCTTGAGTCCTACGTACTCAATTCCACCGCGACCCGTCACGACATGGACAGCCTCGCGCAGAAGTACCTTGACCACACCACGGTGAGCTTCCAGGACATCGCAGGCAAAGGTGCCAAGCAACTGACGTTCGACCAGATCGCTCTGGAACAGGCCGGGCCGTATGCCGCCGAAGACGCCGACATCACTCTGCGCCTGCACCAGATCCTGTTCGACAAGCTCAGCGCGATTCCGAGCCTGGCCAGCGTCTTGACCGACATCGAAATCCCACTGGTACCGGTACTGGCGCGCATCGAACGCCAGGGCGCGTTCGTCGATGCCGAACTGCTCGGCATTCAGAGCATTGAGCTGGGCAACAAAATGGTCGCGCTGGAGCGTGAAGCCTTCGAAATTGCCGGGGAGGAATTCAACCTCGGCTCGCCGAAGCAGCTGGGCGTGATTCTCTATGAGAAGCTCGGCCTGCCGGTGCTGAAGAAAACCGCCAAGGGCCAGCCGTCCACCGCTGAAGAAGTGCTGGCGAAACTCGCCGAAGACGATCACCGCTTGCCGAAGGTGCTGATGGAGCACCGCTCGATGAGCAAGCTGAAAAGCACCTACACCGATCGCCTGCCCGAGCAGATCAACCCGCGCACCGGGCGCATCCACACCTCGTATCATCAGGCCGTGGCTTCGACCGGGCGCCTGTCTTCCAGTGATCCGAACCTGCAGAACATTCCGGTGCGCACCGCCGAAGGCCGACGCATTCGTCAGGCGTTCGTCGCGCCGAAGGGCTACAAACTACTGGCGGCGGACTACTCGCAGATCGAATTGCGGATCATGGCCCACCTGTCCCGCGACGAAGGCCTGATGAAAGCCTTTCGCAACAATCTCGACGTGCACACTGCAACCGCTGCCGAAGTATTCAAGGTCGAGCTTGATCAAGTGACCTCCGACCAGCGCCGCAGCGCCAAGGCGATCAACTTCGGTCTGATCTACGGCATGGGCGCGCAGAAGCTCGGCAAGGACATCGGCGTCGACACCAAGACCGCCAAGGCCTACATCGATACTTACTTCGCTCGTTATCCAGGCGTTCGCGAATACATGGAGCGCACTCGTGCGCAGGCGGCGGATCAGGGTTACGTCGAAACCTTCTTCGGTCGTCGCCTGTACTTGCCGGAGATCAACTCGAACAAGCCGCAGGAACGCGCCGCTGCAGAACGCACAGCGATCAACGCGCCGATGCAGGGCACGGCAGCGGATATCATCAAGAAAGCCATGGTCGCAGTGGACAACTGGCTGGCCACGTCGGGGCTGGATGCCCGGGTCATCCTGCAGGTGCACGATGAACTGGTGCTGGAGGTTCGCGAGGATCTGGTCGAGCAGGTCAGTGCCGAAATTCGTACGCACATGAGCGAAGCGGCGAAACTGGATGTGCCGCTGCTGGTGGAAGTTGGCGTGGGCAACAACTGGGATGAGGCGCACTGAGTTTGTAGAGGTGCCGCGACGCGACGTCGCGGCAAGCCCCGTAAACCGGCTTAGAACCATAAATGCTTGAGGCTATTCCAAAGCTTTTTGAAAAAAATCTGAACTAATCTGTCGACCGAACACTCAGAGGTACTGAATGGCTGGTGAAGCCCTTCGATGCTCCTATGTTGTGTTAAGTGTTGGCAGATATCTGAACCCCGCCCTAGCGGTTCGGAACTTGAACCCCGGAACTTCTCCCTCCCCAATGAAGTCCGGGGCTTTTTTTGCCCCAAAACTGGCTGTGATGCCGTCATGCTGCGTTAAAAGCACCGCTAAAAATGCTCATTTAGGTACCCTGAACTCCGCTTTTTAGCGGTGCTTTCGCCTTGCCTGACAGCACCACAGTCAGTTTTGAAATTGTCTTACTCGGCTGCCGCCTCGGTGTTTTTGTCTGCCAGTTCCATCCAGTCGGCCAATACGGTGTAGGCCTCTTCCAGGCCCATGCGTTTTGGTGCGGAGAACAGTTGGATGGTGATCGAGTCGCCCCAGCCTTTGCGGATTTCCGACTGTACTTTCAGCAGGGTGTTCTTGGCTGCGCCGTAGGTGAGTTTGTCGGCTTTGGTCAGCAGGATGTGCATCGGCATGCCAGCGGCGACGGCCCAGTCGAGCATCAGCAGGTCGAAGTCGGTCATCGGATGGCGGATGTCCATCATCAGAATCAGACCTTTCAGACTCTCCCGACCACCGAGGTAAGCCTCAAGGTGGCGCTGCCAGTGTTGCTTGAGCGGGATCGGTACTTTTGCATAACCGTAGCCCGGCAGGTCGACCAGACGGCGATCTTCGTCTAGCTTGAAGAAGTTCAACAGCTGTGTGCGACCCGGAGTTTTCGAGGTGCGCGCCAGGCTGGCGTGAGTCAGGGTGTTCAGCGCGCTGGATTTGCCGGCGTTGGAACGACCGGCAAACGCCACTTCGAAGCCTTCGTCGTCAGGGCATTGATCGACTTTGGCGGCACTGAGCATGAATGTGGACTGTTGGCACAGGCCGAGGATGGGATTCTTGAGTTGCATGGGATTTCCGATGTGGGCGGCGCCGGGATTGGGCGCGGAACGCGGTGTCGCTTCCGTTTCAGTGACGCCAGTATATAATGCCGCAGATTTTGTGTGTGCTTTGTCCCAGCGAAGGATGAAGCTCACGAGAGCGACAGACTTTGATTGCGCATTAGAACGCAGAACGCTCTCAACCCTGAAAAGGTCGTTTTATGACGAAATGGCTGCTGGCTGCCGGAGTCTTGATGCCGCTTTACAGCGCACAGGCTACACAGGATCCGGAAGCCGTGTACAACCGTGTTTG
Source organism: Pseudomonas sp. FP1762 (assembly GCF_030687105.1). Taxonomy (NCBI): domain Bacteria; kingdom Pseudomonadati; phylum Pseudomonadota; class Gammaproteobacteria; order Pseudomonadales; family Pseudomonadaceae; genus Pseudomonas; species Pseudomonas sp. FP1762. The sequence goes on along the minus strand of NZ_CP117458.1, from coordinate 59,294 downwards.
TGGTGCCTGTCATTCCGGCCAACTACCCATGGCGCCCGCAAGAGGCGATCAGGAAGCTTGGACGCCGAGGTTGGCGAAAGGTATGGGGACGCTGGTGCAACACGTGACCCAGGGTTTCAAGGCGATGCCGCCGCGTGGTTTGTGCATGGACTGCAGTGCCGAGGATTACCAGGCCATCATCCTGTGGATGAGCGAGAGTAAGCCCGGTCCATAACTTAACCCTTAGCCGTAGTTGGATTAGCTGATGAACAAATTGATCGTGAGTCTGCTGTTGACCGTGGGAATTTCAGGTATCGCCCATGCTGCCGGCGATGCCGCAGCAGGCCAGGCCAAAGCTGCCGTGTGCGGAGCCTGCCATGGCCCGGACGGCAACAGCATGGCGCCAAACTTTCCGAAACTGGCAGGTCAAGGTGAACGCTACCTCGACAAGCAATTGCACGACATCAAGTCGGGCAAGCGCGTAGTGCTGGAAATGACCGGGCTGCTGACCAACCTGAATGACCAGGATCTGGCCGACATCGCTGCGTACTTCGCCAGCCAGAAAGGCAGCGTCGGCGCCGCCGATCCGAAGATCGTCGCTCGCGGTGAAGCGCTGTTCCGTGGCGGCAACCTGGAAAAAGGCCTGCCAGCCTGCACCGGTTGCCATTCGCCGAACGGTGCCGGCAATGCCGCCGCAGGCTTCCCGCACCTGGGTGGCCAGCACGCTCAATACATCGCCAAGCAACTGACCGATTTCCGCAAGGAAGACGGCGGTCGCGCCAACGACGGCGACGCGATGACCATGCGCACCATCGCGCGCAAGCTGAGCGACGAAGACATCGCTGCGGTTTCCAGCTACATCCAGGGCCTGCACTGAGGCCCTGAATCGAGGGCTGAACGAGGCGCGCAGCGCCGGCCACGTTAACGCTCGATTAATCCTTCGCAGCAAGTATAAAAAGGGTGGCTTTGGCCGCCCTTTTTTGTGGCCGCTGCCGTTACACTACAGCACTCATGCCCGCCAGGATCTGTGTCGCAACAGGTCGAGCGAGGCGACCCAAATTGTTCAGGAGTAAAGCATGCGTAATCTGATCATCAGCGCCGCCCTCGTCGCTGCCAGCCTGTTCGGCGTCACCGCCCAGGCCGCTGAAGCCCCTGCCGCCCCTTATGTCGAACTGGCCAATCCGGTGCCGGTTGCAAAGCCTGGCAAGATCGAAGTGGTCGAGCTGTTCTGGTACGGCTGCCCGCATTGCTACGCTTTTGAGCCAGTGATCAATCCATGGGTTGAAAAATTGCCGTCCGACGTCAACTTCGTGCGCATTCCCGCCATGTTCGGCGGCCCATGGGACGCTCACGGCCAGATGTTCCTGACTCTGGAAGCCATGGGTGTCGAGCATCAGGTACACAACGCCGTGTTCAACGCGATCCAGAAAGAACACAAGAAGCTCACCGACAAGAATGACATGGCTGACTTCCTCGCCACTCAAGGCGTGGACAAGGACAAGTTCCTCGCCACTTTCGACTCGTTCGCTATCAAAGGCCAGATCGTCAAGGCCCGTGAGCTGGCGAAGAAGTACGAAATCACTGGCGTGCCAACCATGATCGTCAATGGTAAATACCGCTTCGACATCGGCTCTGCCGGTGGTGCCGAGCAAGCATTGAAGCTGGCTGACGATCTGGTCGCCAAAGAGCGAGCGGCTAACAAGGCTGCTGCCAACTAAGCGCGGCATTCGCCATGCGCCGCTGGAAGTCCGAACGCATCGTTGGCCTGCATGATCCGCAGGTCAACGAGCATCATCTGGCGTCTACGGGCCTGCCCGCAGACCAGCGTCTGCGCTTGCTCAGTTTCAACATTCAGGTCGGCATCAGCACCGAGCGCTATCGGCATTACCTGACCCGCAGCTGGCAGCATCTGCTGCCGCACACCGGGCGTTCCGGCAATCTGCAGAAGATCGGTGACCTGCTCGGCGACTTCGATCTGGTCGCCCTGCAGGAAGCCGATGGCGGCAGCCTGCGTTCGGGCTACGTCAATCAGGTCGAACATCTGGCCCACCTCGGCGCCTTTCCCTACTGGTATCAACAACTCAATCGCAACCTCGGTCGACTGGCCCAGCACAGCAATGGCGTGCTCAGTCGCCTGAAGCCGTGGGCGATCGAGGATCATCCGCTGCCCGGCCCGAAAGGTCGCGGCGCGATCCTGCTGCGCTTCGGCGAAGGTCCGGAAGCGCTGGTGGTGGTAATGATGCACTTGGCCCTCGGCGCGCGGACCCGCAGCCTGCAACTGGCCTACATTCGTGATTTGATCAGCGGTTACAAGCATCAGGTGCTGATGGGCGACATGAATACCCATGCCAGCGACCTGCTCGAACACTCGCCATTACGCGATCTCGGCCTGCTGGCCCCGCAGGTGGAAGCGACCTTCCCCAGCTGGCGCCCACAGCGTTGCCTTGATCATATTCTGCTCAGCCCGACCCTGACCCTGGAAAAGGTCGAGGTACTGGCCCAGCCCATTTCCGATCACCTGCCGGTCGCGGTGGAAATTCGTCTGCCGGGTTCGCTCACGGCCGACGCATTGCCCGCGTTGAGCCCTGCCCCTCGCGGAACCTGTGAATGAGCGACGACGCCCAGCGCTGGAAAGAGAAGTACCTCAAGAGCATCGAACAGCAGGACAAGCTCGAACGCCGCTGGGCCGCGCGACTGGACCTGCTGCGGCGCGGTCTGGTGCGCAGCACGCTGGCGGCCGAGGGCACCGACAAGGTCGTCGATCAGTGCATGAAAGAAATGCGCGAAGTCGTGCGCACCGATGACATGGACGCCGGCCTCGCGGCCCTGCTGCCGCGTCTGGAAAAAGCCGTGCTCGACTCCGAGCAGCGCCGTGAGACCCGCATTGATCAGGTCAGCACCGCGCTGACCGCGCTGGTCACCCAGTTGCAGGCTTTGCCGCTGCCGCGCGAAGTCGCGCAACCGCTGAAGAAATTCGCCAAACAACTGGACAGCCGCGTCGGTCAGGCGCGGGAAATGCCACTGCTGCTGAGCGAACTCAGTGGCTTGCAGGGCAAGGCCTTGAGTCAGTTGGAAACGCCTGCCGAGCCGGGTCGGCCGGGGTTGTTGCAGCGTTTGTTTGGTAGTCGCGACAGTGAAGAAACCGTTGCACCGGCGGCCGACATACCAGCAACACCAGTGCCGCAGCTGGTCGAAGCTCAGCAGCCTGAACCGGAGCCTGCGCAATCGGCACCGGTGGCCAACGCGGAGCCAGCGATCGCAGCGCCCGAGACCATCATCGAAACGTCCGCCCAGACGCCGCCTGATGAGCCGCAAGTCGTTGCGTTCGCTGCGCCTGTGGTCGTCGTTGAAGCCGAGCCAGCGCAAGTTGAACCCGCCGCGGACGCCGAGATGACCGTCGCTGCGCCAGCAACCGAGGCGTTCAACCCCGATGAATTGATCCACCCCGGCGATCCCTCGCCGCTGCTCCTCGACAGCCTGCCCTTGCCCGAGCCAATCGCTCAAGCATTGGCCGCTATCGACCCGGAGCAGTCGGAACACGACATCCTCTTCGCTCTGCCGGATTCCCCGGAGCCGTCCTACAGCTCCGTGGCCAGACACATCGAAGACACGCTGATCGGCCTGCTCGACGACCTGACCCTGCCCGAGCGCCACCGGCCGCAAGCCGAAGCCATGCGCGAACGGCTCAAACACGGACTGAACTGGTACGAGCTGCTACCGATCCTCGACGATCTCGCAACCTTGATGCTGGCGATTACCGATAGCGGTCAGCACGAATTCGAAGCCTATCTGCAACAGCTCAACGAACGCCTTGAAGCGTTCCAGAGCAACCTGCAAGCGGCCAGCGAAGGGCATGCCGACAACAGCTCGGCGGCGCGGGCCATGGACACGCAGATTCGCGAGCAGGTCGACGGCTTGCAGAGCAGCGTCCAGCAAGCAGCCGACCTCGATGACCTCAAGCATGTGCTGGAGAATCATCTGGAAGGCCTGCTGGGAACGATGGATCAGCACCAGAAGCAGCGCGACGCCCGCGAGCAGGAAGTCGCCGCCAGGTTGAAGAGCCTGTCGGAGCGCGTGGCGCATATGGAGCAGGAAGCCATGGGCTTCCGTGAACATCTTGAAGAGCAGCGGCAGAAAGCCCTGATCGATCCGTTGACCGGCCTGCCTAACCGCGCGGCGTGGAGTGAACGCCTGGAGCATGAAATCCAGCAATGGCAGCAGCACGGCAACACCCTTAGCCTGGCCATGCTCGACCTCGATCATTTCAAGCGCATCAACGACAGCTACGGCCACCTGGCCGGCGACAAAGTCCTGAAGATCATCGCCACAGTGCTGCGCAAGCGCCTGCGCGGCTCGGATTTCATCGCCCGTTTCGGCGGTGAAGAGTTTGTGCTGTTGCTGCCGGCGACGCCGCCAGCGGTTGGCGCAAAACTGCTGGAAACCCTGCGCGCGGCGATCGAAGCCTGCCCGTTTCATTTCAAGGGCGAGCGAGTGACCATTACGATTTCCATGGGACTGGCATCGTTCAAGGTCGGAGAACACAGCGATCTAGTGTTGAAAAGAGCCGATCAGGCGCTGTATCGGGCAAAAAACGCCGGACGCAACCGAGTGGAGCTCGGCTAAGGCAATTGTTCCATTTTGTTTAATTCCGCCCGCTGGCGAACGCTGGCCAAACCGGTACGTTACACTGTTGCATTACTGTCTTCTGCGTATTGTCCTCTGCCATGAAATTCTTTGCCCTTGTTGCCTCGCTGTTCGTCCTCGCTGGTTGCGCCAGCGGCCCGCGTTACGACACCAGCCACCCTTCGGCCAATTACGACAGCCGCATCCAGTTTGTCGTGGTGCATTACACCTCGGCGTCGCTGGAGCGTTCGCTGCAATTGCTGACCCATGGCGACGTCAGCAGCCATTACCTGATCGGCGATGACAACAACGCCACAATCTACAAACTGATGGACGAAAACCAACGGGCCTGGCACGCCGGCGAGAGTCAATGGCAGGGCCGCACCTGGTTGAACTCCAGCTCCATCGGCATCGAAATCGTCAATCCCGGCTACAAGGACACCCCGACCGGGCGCCTGTGGTATCCGTACAGCGAAGCGCAGATCCAGTCGCTTATTACGCTGCTCAAGGACATCAGCAAACGCAACGGCATCAGCCCGCGGCACATCATCGGTCACAGCGACATTGCGCCGTTGCGCAAGCTTGATCCGGGGCCACTGTTTCCGTGGAAACGTCTCGCCGCCGAAGGCCTTGGCCTGTGGCCGAACGAACAAGCGGTGGCGCGTCAGCAAGCCGTGTTCAACAGCAGTCCGCTGCCGGAACCAGGCTGGTTCCAGGCGCAACTTGCGCGCCTGGGTTACGACACGCCGCAGACCGGCGAGCTGGACGTCGCCACGCGCCACGTCCTCGCCGCGTTCCAGATGCATTACCGCCCTGCTCGCTTCGACGGGACGCCGGATGCGCAAACCGCAGCACTTCTTCTGGTCCTCAATCAGACAAAATAATGACGCCCGCCCGACGGTCAGGGCGAAATCGCAATCAGCAGCTATAACTCATGGTAATTCTTCGGAAAATCCTTGATGGCTGCGACCCGAGAGACGCTGCGTAGCTGGTTTTATCGCCCTGTTTTTTTGGCGATGATCGCGGCTGTCCTCAGCGCCAGCCTGTTGATCGCCGGCGGTATGTTCGCAGCGATACGCCAAATGGAAATGCGCGAGAGCCAGGAAATGAACGCCCAGGGCGAGCGTTTCCTCGCGCGCCTCGAACAATTGTTCGGCCAGTTGCGCGAAAGTCTCGACGATCTTGAAGCCCAGCCCTTGCGTGGCTGCGACGAAGAAATGATCGCGACCCTGCAGCAAGTCACCTTCAACTACCGCTTCGTCTATGAAGCGGCATATATGGACGCTTCGCGATTCTGCTCCAACCGTCCGCGCCAGGAAGGTCTGTCGTTGGTGCGCGCGCCGGACATTCAGGGCCCGACCTACAGCTATTGGCTGAACACCACCACCGAACCCGATGAAAACCGCGCGGCACTGATGCTCGGGCGCGGTAACTTTCGTGTCGCTACCTCGCGCGGCCATTTGACCGACATGGTCGATCTGTCGCCCGGCAGCAGCCTGCTGGTGGTACTCGATCACGGCACTCGCGCGATCCCGGTGCTCGGCACCGCACAGACCTGGCCACCGACCGAACCCTGGCCACCGAAGAGCCGTGATGCGCTGCAAGTCACACAAACGCGGCTGATCTATCGCATGCCCACCGACAACCCGGAATATCAATTGGTGCTGATCACGCCGCGCACGGGCATGCACGTCCCGGCTGTGTGGTGGTGGCTGTTGCCGGTGTGCCTGATCGCCGGCGCCGTTGTCGGCTTTCTGACCTTGCTGCTGGTGCGTCAGCGCCAGTCACTGGATGCCGAGCTGCACGGAGCGATCCGCCGGGGTGAGTTGCAGGTGCTATATCAGCCGATCTTCGACCTCGACAGCCGCCACTGCGTCGGCGCCGAAGCGCTGCTGCGCTGGCGGCGCCCGGACGGCACCCTGACCAGCCCCGACCTGTTCATTCCCATGGCGGAGAACACCGGGCAGATCCGGCAGATGACCGACTTCGTGTTGCAGCGTCTGCTCGAACAACTGGGGCAGTTACTGCGCGCCAATCCGCAGCTGTATATCTCGGTGAACCTCGCGGCCTGCGATGTCATGGTGCCGCGCATCGGCCAGGTCATGGCGCGGCTGCTGGCGCTGCACCGTGTCGCCGCGCGGCAGATAGCCTTCGAAGTGACCGAACGCGGTCTGATCGATGTAGTGGTGGCGCGGGAAAACCTGCAAGCCTTGCGCGACGTTGGCCATCAGGTGCTGATCGATGATTTCGGCACCGGCTATTGCAGCCTTGCCTATCTGCAGACCTTGCCGGTGGACTGCCTGAAGATCGACAAGGCGTTCATCGATGCGCTGGGCCATGACGCGGCGAGCAGCGGCGTCGCTCCGCACATCATTCACATGGCGCAGGCGCTGGATCTGAAAGTCATTGCCGAAGGCATCGAGCTGGAATCCCAGGCAGCGCTGCTCAGCAGTGAGGGGGTCAAGTTCGGTCAGGGCTGGCTGTTCGCCCACGCCTTGAGCGCCGTGCAATTCATCGAACTGATCACCCGAGGTCGACGCCTGGCCGGGCGGCGTATGGACGACGAGGCTTAAACGGCCAGCGCCATGTAGAACTGGGTGCCCTGCCCAGGCCGCGAGTAGACGCCCATGCGCCCGCCGTGCAACTGGACGATTTCCTTGCACAGCGCCAGGCCGAGCCCGGCGCCGCCCTTCTTGCGCCCGACCTGCACGAACGGCTCGAAAATCCGCCCCTGCTGGCCGTAGGCAATGCCTTCGCCATTGTCTTCGACGCTGATGATCACCCGCTCGCCATGGCGGCGCGCCTGCAGACGGATCTGGCCGTCGCGGGCGGTATGGCGCAGGGCGTTGTCGATCAAATTGTCGAGGACCCGATCGAGTTGCGCCTGATCAGCCTGCAACCTCGGCAGCGGGCTTTGAATCTCGACGTTCAGCGCAACACCTTTGGCCGCAGCCACGTCGGCAAAGCGCAGTTGCGCCTGCTCCAGCAGGTCCTCAATGGAACATGGCGCCAGGGTGAGTTTCTGTAGACCGTTCTGGTAGCGCGAGAAATTCAGCAAGTCGTTGATCAACTGCATCAGCCGCTGCATTTCTTCGTTGACCGTATCCAGCAGGTCAGCTTCGCGCGATTCAGCCGGGAATTTCGCCCTCTCGCGAAACAGTCCGAAGGCCATGTGCATGCCTGTGACCGGCGTGCGCAGTTCATGGGAAGCGCGCAAGACAAACTCACTGCGCACGCGCTCGAACGCGCGTTGCTCGGTGACGTCGTGCAGCACCATCACCGCACCGAGAATATGCCCTTGGGTATGACTGACCGGCGTCAGGCTGTAAGTCAGCAGGCGCGATTCACCATCGACTTCGATGCTCAGATCTTCCGGCGCCCGCTCCAGCGTGCCGCCGCGCAGGACCAATTGCAGTTGCGCATCCAGTTCCGGGCGGCCGAGCGCGGTGCCCAAGCCTTGGCCCAGTCGATCGTCTTCCCAGCCCAACTGGCGCTGAGCAACAGGGTTGAGGTGCTCGAGCTGGCCCTGGCGATCAATCATCAACAAACCGTCGTCGATACTATCGAGCACCGCTTGCAAGCGCTGCTGGCCGGCCAACAGTTCGTCGACATTCATCGCCTGGTGTTCGCGCAACGCCTCGGCCATCAGGCCGAAGCGCCGCGACAGCAGGTTGACTTCCATGGCCGTGGAAATCGGCAGAGTCACGTCATAGTTGCCCTGGCCAATGTTGTCGGCAGCCTTGGCCAGCGCTTCGATCGGTGCGCCGAAGCGCCGAGCAATGCCCTGCGCCGTGACAAAACCGATGATCAGCACCGCCAGCCCGACCAGGCCAAGCAGCCCGGCTATCAGCAGGGCACGTTCGCGAGCGGCGTGCTGCACCTCATTGATACTGTCCAGCGCGTGCTTGTGCTCAGCAATCAACCCATTACGCAGGATATTGAAGCGCTCGCGGAAATCCGCGCTGGTGCTGGCGTTCTTTGCCGCTTCGGCGGTGACGTCGAATGAGGCGAGGAAGTTCAGGTAATCGGCCTTGGCCTGGCGGAAACCGTAAGGCTGGCCATCGCCCTCCTGCTGCTGGGCGATGCCTTGGTCGAGCAACTCGAAGTAGTGCTGCTTGGACGCTTCGAACGCGACGGGGTCGGGCTTCTCGGCGAGCATGATGATCAATTGATCACCGAGGGTCTGGCGCAGCTTGAGGCCCAGATCCAGAGTGACAAAGTTGCTGCGCACCAGCGCTTCCTGCGACCCGGCCATCTGCATCACGCTGACCAGCCCGAGCAAGAGCCCGAGCAAGGCCACGGTGATCAACGCAGAAATGCTCAGGAACAGGCGCGTGCGCAGCTTGATCGCCAGTTTCATCGCGCAGTGCTCACAGGTTGTACTGCTTGCGTTTGCGATACAGGGTCGAGGCGTCGATGCCGAGGGTTTTCGCCGCTTGGTCCAGGGTGCCGGCGGTGGCCAGAACCGCGCCGATGTGCGCTTTCTCCAGCTCGTCCAGGCTGAGTGCCGCGCCGACCCGTGGCGCGTTGTTGGCCGGTTGTTCGGCCATGCCCAGGTGGCTGATTTCCACGCGTTCCTGCGGGCAGATGATGCTTGCTCGCTCGACCACGTTGCGCAGTTCGCGAATATTGCCCGGCCAGCGATAACCGAGCAGTGCTTCCCGGGCCTCATCGCTAAAGCCCCGCGCCGGACGCGCGTACTCTTTGACGAAGCGTGCGAGGAAACGATCGGCGAGGGTCAGGATGTCTTCGGCGCGCTCGCGCAACGGCGGCAGATGCAGGGTGATGACGTTGAGACGATAGAGCAGGTCTTCGCGGAAACGTCCGTCGCGGACCATGTCTTCGAGGTTGAGGTTGGTGGCGGCGAGGATGCGCACATCGGCGCGGCGAGTGACCGGATCGCCGACCCGCTCGTATTCCTTGTCCTGGATGAAGCGCAGCAATTTTGGTTGCAACGTCAGAGGAAAGTCGCCGATCTCGTCGAGAAAAAGCGTGCCGCCATCAGCCTGATTAACACGCCCCAAGGTGCTTTCACTGGCACCGGTAAACGCGCCACGACTATGGCCGAACAGTTCGCTTTCCATCAGCTCGGCAGTCAGCGACGGGCAGTTGATAGTGACGCAGGATTTCTTCTCGCGCTTGCTCCAGCCGTGGATCGCACGGGCCAGTTCACCTTTACCCGTGCCGGACTCGCCAAGGATAAGAATGTTGGCGTCGGTGCTTGCGACCTGACGGGCCGTTTCCAGCACGACTTTCATCGCCGGGCTGTGGGAATCAAGACCGTCTTTCGGTTTGCGGATCTCGCCTTCCAGCGCTTCAAGGCGCGCGGAGAGCTGGCGCACTTCCAGTTGCTTGGCGGTGGCCAAGCGCAGTTGATCAGGGCTGCACGGCTTGACCAGATAATCGGCGGCGCCAGCCTGGATGGCATCAACCGCAGTGTCGACCGCCGAATGGGCAGTGACGATCACTACGCGCATCCACGGCGCCTGAATGCGCATCTGCGCGAGGACGTCGAGACCGTTGTCCTCGCCCAGGCGCAAATCAAGGAAGCACAGATCGAAGACCTGACGTTGCAGCAAAGCATCGGCCTGAGCTGCGCTATTGGCGGTGGCTACCGTATAGCCTTCGTCTTCGAGGCAATAACGAAACGTACGCAGGATGGCGGATTCATCGTCCACCAGCAGAATGCGGCCTTGTTGCTCAGTGGCAGATTCCATTTTTCCTACGCTCCATAGTGATTAGTCTTGGGTTAGTCCCGGAAAAATCGGGCAAGTTGCATGGTTGATTCTGAACGATACCAGCCATAGGAGGGTAGCTCTCTACTGCCATAACGGCCAATTCATTGATTTCGTTGAGTTTTAAAACATTCGGCGTTTTGCAGGGCAGATCCTGCGTCCTCTTCTGACATCTGCGTACCGGTAGCAATTCCATATCATCGAAATTTCCCACGAAATAATCGTGCATTGCGCACGACCGCAGAAGAGCCATCGTGCAGGATGCGTCGCAGGAAAATTCCGAAGAGTACGTAACTTATTGTTTTTATTGATATTTTCTGACATCAAAAAACTGGCATGCAGGCTGCAATACCTCACTCAGCCCGGGCAGAACAGCACTGCCCCAACAGAACAAGCGTGAGGAACACAGGATGACTCGCCCAATCGCCGCCCAAGTACGTATTTCGCCACTGCAGATCCAGCAAGGTCTGTTCGGTGTACTGGCGTTGCTGATCACCCTGATCGTCTGCCAGCAGTACATGAGCTGGGAAAACAGCCGTAAACCCGAGCCATTGATTTCGATGCAGCACAGCACTCAGACGCACTTCAGTGCCGTGAGCAGCAGCCAGGCTGAAAACGCTTCGATGCACATGATCGATGTCGACCAGGCGCAACCGCTGGATCAATTGCCACGGGAAGAGCGCTGGGTTTTCTAAGTCAGTGAATACATTCGGGCGCGTAGCGCCGGAAACCGGAAACACCCCTAAATAGAGAAGTAAGGAGAATCACCATGTTGAGCTGGGCAATTACATTCTTGATCATTGCCATCATCGCCGCCGTTCTGGGCTTCGGTGGTATCGCGGGCACCGCCACGGGTATCGCCAAGATTCTCTTTGTCGTGTTCCTGGTGATGTTCATCGCTTCCTTCTTCTTTGGCCGTCGCGGCCGAGGTTAACGATGATCGGTCTCAAGACATTGGCCGCCGCCCTGCTTCTGGGCGGCAGTGCCATGGCCATGGCGGCCAATGACGGCCAGGCCCGGGTCAACGAACTGCTCGCCTCCGACGCGCAGTACCGTGAAACCTGGGAAGGCGTGATCAAAAAGGAAGAGCGCGTACCGGAATGGGTGATCAACCTGTCCGGCACTTCCGAGCAACAGATGCACGCCGTTACGGAAGATGGTGATCAGTATCTGGTCGGCCCGCTCTGCGAGAGTCAGGACAAGTGCCTGAATCACCGGTTGATCGTGGCCTTCAGCTTCGACAAGGATGACGCCTACGCCATGCTGGTCGATGTGCCGGAAGGTCTGCCGCAGGACAAGTCGCCGACGCGCCACGCGACTTATCGCTTCTTCGGCAAACCTGATCAGGGCATGCAGGATCTGCTGATGGAAACCCTGAAGAAAGATCCGAAGTGGTACTGACGCAGGACGCGCAAAGGTTTCGAACACGAAAGCAGCGCCCCGCTGCTTTCCATTGCGCCGCCCGATGAGGGTCGGTGCATGACCAGGGGGCCGGGACGTTCTGACTGATGCAGAGTCGGAGTGACCTACGGGTACAGGGAGTACCTGCGCAAGGGCCGGGTCAGGGTAAAAGCTGCGCCGCAGGTTCGTCGACCCGATGGTCTGACGAATCTGCGCTGGGCTTTGAATCAGCTAAACCATTGATCCAGCGCGCCAATCCCCTTCTTTGAATCTTCGACACTGGGCGGAAAAACATTTCGCGGTGTTTCCTGACGACCGTATATCGACAAAGATCGCGCTCGATTCGTGTAACTCCTAGTCTTTCGATTTGGAGTTTTTCTGGAAATTTCCGCCAATTCCCGCTGTTCAAAATTTGACCGCCCTAAGCTGTAATGGCCGGTTCACGGCACTTATGCCGGCTGAAATGTCACAATCGAACCGCTTTGGACGCCAGTTTCAATTGAAAAAGCTCATGCCGATTCGGCATAGGGTAGGCGTTTACGGCATTAGACGGCGCCACCTTGCATCGGAATAGTTGCGCCTTTTTTCGCCTGCCGAAGAGCCGTAAACACGCGCTTCGGGGCACCTTATACGGAGGCAGATGCACAGACTTTTCCGCTGATGAGCGTTCCAGTTCCTGCATGTGCCTGAGTCAAACGCAAGTAAGGGTAAAGATAATGAAGAAGGCAAAAATCAGCCTCGCCTGGCAGATCCTCATCGGTCTGGTTCTGGGGATTGCACTGGGTGCGTTGCTCAATCACTTCAGCGCCGAGAAGGCCTGGTGGATCAGCAACGTCCTGCAACCGGCAGGCGATATCTTTATCCGTCTGATCAAGATGATCGTGATCCCGATCGTCATTTCCTCGCTGATCGTCGGCATCGCTGGCGTGGGCGACGCCAAGAAGCTCGGGCGTATCGGCCTGAAGACGATCATCTATTTCGAAATCGTCACCACCATCGCCATCGTCGTCGGCCTGGTGCTGGCCAACGTGTTCCATCCGGGCACCGGCATCGACATGAGCACTCTGGGCACGGTGGATATCTCCAAGTACCAGGCGACCGCCGCCGAAGTGCAGCATGAACATGCGTTCATCGAAACCATCCTCAACCTGATCCCGTCGAACATCTTCGCGGCCATGGCTCGCGGCGAAATGCTGCCGATCATCTTCTTCTCCGTACTGTTCGGTCTCGGCCTGTCGAGCCTGCAGTCGGACCTGCGCGAGCCGCTGGTAAAGATGTTCCAGGGCGTTTCGGAAAGCATGTTCAAAGTCACCCACATGATCATGAACTACGCTCCGATTGGCGTATTCGCACTGATCGCGGTGACCGTCGCCAATTTCGGCTTCGCTTCGCTGTTGCCGCTGGCAAAACTGGTGATTCTGGTTTACGTCGCCATCGCCTTCTTCGCCTTCGTCGTGCTGGGCCTGATCGCCAAGCTGTTCGGCTTCTCGGTGCTCAAGCTGATGCGCATCTTCAAGGATGAGCTGGTGCTGGCCTACTCCACCGCTTCCTCGGAAACCGTGCTGCCACGTGTCATCGAGAAGATGGAAGCCTACGGCGCGCCGAAAGCCATCTGCAGCTTCGTGGTACCGACCGGTTACTCGTTCAACCTCGACGGCTCGACCCTGTACCAGTCGATCGCGGCGATCTTCATTGCCCAGCTGTACGGCATTGACCTGTCGATCAGCCAGCAACTGCTGCTGGTGTTGACGCTGATGGTCACCTCCAAAGGCATCGCCGGCGTACCGGGCGTGTCCTTCGTGGTGCTGCTGGCCACTCTGGGCAGCGTTGGCATCCCGCTCGAAGGCCTGGCGTTCATCGCTGGTGTCGATCGCATCATGGACATGGCGCGTACTGCACTGAACGTGATCGGTAATGCCTTGGCAGTGCTGGTTATCGCGCGCTGGGAAGGCATGTACGACGACGCCAAGGGCGAGCGTTACTGGAATTCCCTGCCGCACTGGCGCAGCAAGGAAAAACTGCCGGCTGGTGAGATTTCCAAGAACTGACACCCCCCTGTAGGAGCTGCCGCAGGCTGCGATCTTTTGATCTTGCTTTTAAAAAACAAAATCAAAAGATCGCAGCCTTCGGCAGCTCCTACAGTAGATTGAGGCCACCCAGTAAATCGGGGGGCGGCAGATCCATACGAACCCCGGAGCAATCCGGGGTTTGTCGTTTCTGGTGACCCCGCTATCATTCGCCGCATTCTTCGGGGGATTTGACTGATGCTTAATGGCCTGTGGCTTGGCTTCTTCATCGTGGCAGCCGTGTCGGCGCTGGCGCAGTGGCTGATCGGCGGCAACGCCGGGATCTTTGCGGCGATGGTGGAAAGCATTTTCGCCATGGCCAAGCTGTCGGTCGAAGTCATGGTGCTGCTGTTCGGCACCCTCACCCTGTGGCTGGGCTTTCTGCGCATCGCCGAAAAGGCCGGGATCGTCGAGTGGCTGGCCAAGGTGCTCGGTCCGCTGTTTCTGCGGCTGATGCCGGAAGTCCCGGCCGGCCACCCTGCCCTTGGCCTGATCACGCTGAACTTCGCCGCCAACGGTCTGGGCCTGGACAACGCCGCCACGCCGATCGGCCTCAAAGCCATGAAAGCGCTGCAGGAGCTCAACCCCAGCGCCACCATCGCCAGCAATGCGCAGATCCTGTTTCTGGTGCTCAACGCCTCGTCACTGACCCTGCTGCCCGTGACCATCTTCATGTACCGCGCCCAGCAAGGCGCGCCGGATCCGACGCTGGTGTTCCTGCCGATTCTGCTGGCGACCAGTTGCTCGACCATCGTCGGCTTCCTCTCCGTTGCCTTCATGCAACGCCTGCGCATCTGGGACCCGGTGGTGCTCGCCTATCTGGTGCCCGGCGCGCTGATCCTCGGCGGCTTCATGGCCCTGCTTGGTACGCTTTCTGCGACAGCACTGGCGGGATTGTCGTCGATCCTCGGCAATCTCACGTTGTTCGGCTTGATCATGCTGTTCTTGCTGATCGGCGCGCTGCGCAAGGTCAAGGTTTACGAGGCGTTCGTCGAAGGCGCGAAAGAGGGCTTCGATGTGGCGAAGAACCTCTTGCCGTATCTGGTGGCGATGCTCTGTGCGGTTGGCGTGTTGCGCGCCTCTGGTGCGCTGGATTTCGGCCTGGACGGTATTCGTCATCTGGTCGAGTGGGCCGGCTGGGACACGCGCTTCGTCGATGCGCTGCCGACGGCGATGGTCAAACCGTTTTCCGGCAGCGCCGCGCGGGCGATGCTCATCGAGACCATGCAGACCTCCGGCGTCGACAGCTTCCCGGCGCTGGTCGCGGCGACGGTGCAGGGCAGTACCGAAACCACGTTCTATGTGCTGGCGGTGTACTTCGGCGCGGTGGGGATTCAGCGCGCACGGCATGCAGTGGGTTGTGCGTTGTTGGCCGAGTTGGCCGGTGTACTCGGCGCGATTGGCGTCTGCTACTGGTTCTTTGGTTGATAAAGAACCCTGTGGGAGCTGGCTTGCCAGCGATGAGGGAAGCACATCCGAAATATCTGGTAGCTGACACACCGCCATCGCGGGCAAGCCCGCTCCCACAGGGATTGCGTTGGGCTTAAGGCCTTTGGGGGGCCAGTTTCTGGCCTTGCTCCACGGCCCAGGCCACAACCTCGGCCGTAAGGCGATCACTGGCCTGGCCAAACCCGGCGACCACCGCTGGCACCTGCACATCATTCAACGACTGGCGCTCTTCAAAACGGCGGCTGGCGAGGATGCGCTGGTCATAGCCACGCACCAGCAACGCATCGACCCGCACCACAACGCCGGCCTGGGTGCCCTGATATTCCGTCTGAAACGCCTGCAAGCTACCGCCCAGTTCCAGATCTGCCTGAAAGTTGCTGTCGTCGGTGCTCAGCAGCGTCACCCGACCATCACGCTGGAATCCATCGAGCAGACGATTGCGCAGCAATACCGGCGCCGGATCGCTCCAGCGCGAGCCCTTGTAGCTGCTGATCACATCGCCCTGCGGGATCACGGCAATGCTCGGCCGGTTCAGCGCTTCGCTGGCCTGCAATTTATTCAAGCGCAGCGACCACGGCTGAACCGTCGCCGGGCTGGCCGAGGCGGGCGCCGGTGCAGCGGGCAGGCGGTAAACATCCGAAGGTTCCGACTTGGGCAAGATCGAGCACGCGCCGATCAGGGTCAGGCCAGCGCCGAGCAGGGCGATTCGAGTCAGTTTCATGGGGTGAATTCCTTGTTCTTGTCGCTGCCCAGCAGGTAGCCGCTGGGGTTGGCCTCAAGGCGTTGGGAAATGGCGCGCAGCGAGGTCAGCGTCTCGCGCAGTTCGCGAATCGCCGGGGCCAGGCCGTTGAGGCCCTGCATGCCGTTATCCAGCGAATTCTGATTTTTGCTGAGCAAGCCGTTGATGGTCACGCTGCTTTGCTCCAGCGACTTCATCGCCTGCTCGGCGCTGCCAAGGGCCTGTTTGCCCTGATCGTTGAGCAGGCCGTTGGCGTTGCGCATCAGCAGCGAGGTCTGCTCGAGCATGCTGCCGGCCTGTTTGCCGACTGTTGCCAGTTGCTGCATGGCTTGCTTGATGTCGCCGCGCTGGTCATTGATGGTGCCGGTGGTCTGTTCCAGATGGGCGAGGGTCTTGCTCACGCGCTCGACGTTTTCCGCGGAGAACATGTTGTTGGCGTTTTGCAGCAGGGCGCTGATGCCGGTCATCAAGTCGCTGCTGTCGTTGAGCAGACGCGAAATAGGCGAGGGCGAGGCGACCAGCGTTGGCAGCTTGCCGTCATGCCCGAGCAATTTCGGGCTCTCGGGTGTGCCGCCGCTCAGCTGGATGATCGACGTGCCAGTAATGCCGGTCAGTGCCAGCTTGGCCTGGGTGTCTTCCTTGACCGGCGTGTCGCCCGCCAGACGAATCCGCGCCAGCACCCGGCGCGGGTCCTGCGGGTCGAGGCGCAGGCTGACCACGTCACCGACCTTGATGCCGCTGTACTGCACCGAGCTGCCCTTGGACAGACCGCTGACCGCCTCGTTGAACACCACTTCGTAATCCTTGAACTCGGTGTCGACGCTGGATTTGGCCAGAAACAGGCCGAAGAGCAGGGCGCCGGCCACGACGATCACCGTGAACAGGCCGATCAACACATGATGGGCTCGGGTTTCCATATCAGACCTCGTTGAGCAGTTTGGCGGCGTCCAGCGCCGAGCGGCCGCGCGGGCCGTGGAAGTATTCGTGAATCCACGCGTC
This sequence comes from Pseudomonas sp. FP1762, assembly GCF_030687105.1. Lineage (NCBI taxonomy): Bacteria > Pseudomonadati > Pseudomonadota > Gammaproteobacteria > Pseudomonadales > Pseudomonadaceae > Pseudomonas > Pseudomonas sp. FP1762. The sequence continues at coordinate 42,303 of NZ_CP117458.1, read as the reverse complement.
GGCGGTTTCCGAGACGACGTCGATAGGGCCGGCAACCAGCACTTTCTTCTGCGCCAGCACCGCCACGCGATCGGTGATGGTGTACAGCGTGTCGAGGTCGTGGGTGACCAGAAACACACTCAGACCCAACGCGTCACGCAGGGTCAGGATCAATTGATCGAACTGCGCCGCGCCAATCGGATCAAGGCCGGCGGTGGGTTCGTCGAGAAACAGAATGTCCGGATCCAGCGCCAGGGCCCGCGCGAGCGCCGCACGCTTGATCATGCCGCCGGACAACGACGCCGGGTATTTGTCCGCCGCCGACAGCGGCAGCCCGGCCAGCGCCAGTTTCACCGCCGCCAGGTGCTCGGCGTCGTGACGGCTGAGGCCGGCGTGTTCGATAAGGGGCAGGGCGACGTTCTCGGTCACGGTCAGCGACGAGAACAGCGCGCCCTTCTGGAACAACACACCAAAGCGCCTTTCGATCAGCGAGCGTTCATGCTCGGCCAGGTTCGGCAGGTTCTGGCCGAAGACTTTGACCATGCCTTCGCTGGGCCGATTCAGCCCGACAATGCTGCGCAGCAGCACCGATTTACCGGTGCCGGAGCCACCTACTACGGCGAGGATTTCGCCTTTGTACACGTCCAGATCAAGGTTCTCGTGCACGCTTTGCGGACCGAAGCGATTGCACAGGCCACGGACTTCGATCACCGCCTCCGAGGGCGCGCGGGGTAGACGACTCACCAGCCCATCTCCATGAAAAACAGCGCGGCCACCGCATCAAGCACGATCACCACAAAAATCGACTGGACCACGCTGGAGGTGGTGTGCGCGCCGACCGATTCGGCGCTGCCGCTGACCTTGAAACCTTCCAGGCAACCAATTGCCGCGATCAGGAAGGCGAAGATCGGCGCCTTCACCAGCCCGACCAGAAAATGCTGAATGCCGATGTCCGATTGCAGCAGCGAGAGGAACATTGCCGGCGAGATGTCCAGCGACACCGCACACACCACACCGCCGCCGACGATCCCCGAGAGCATCGCCAGAAACGTCAGCATCGGCAGCGCCACCAGCAGCGCCAGCACACGCGGCACCACCAGCAACTCGATCGGGTCGAGGCCGAGGGTGCGGATCGCGTCGATTTCTTCGTTGGCCTTCATCGAGCCGATCTGCGCGGTGAATGCACTGGCGGTGCGCCCGGCCATCAGGATCGCCGTGAGCAACACGCCGAATTCGCGCAGGAACGAGAAGCCGACCAAGTCCACGGTGAAAATCGTCGCGCCGAAACTGGCCAGTACCGTGGCGCCAAGAAACGCCACCACCGCACCGACCAGAAACGTCAGCAAGGCCACGATCGGCGCAGCGTCGAGGCCGGTCTGCTCGATGTGCGCGATCATCGGCGTAATGCGCCAGCGCTTGGGCCGCAACAGACCACGGGCGATGACTTCGAGAATCAGGCCGACGAAGCCGAGCAGCTGCATCGTGTCTTTCCACACCGTATCCACTGCGCGGCCGATGCGCGTCAGCAGTTGCACGCTGACGCTGACTTCCGGCTCCTTGATCGGCACGCAGAAATCGCTCAGCGAGCAATACACGGTTTGCAGCAAGGCGCGATCAGCCGTCGAAAGGGTGCAATCGGGGTGTTCGGCGGTTTTGCCCAAGCGCTCGGAACCGAGCAGCTCGACCAGCAATGACGCGCCAGCGGTGTCGAGGGCTCCGAGGCCGTTCAGATCGATGGAAGTGTTGGCGTCGTACTGGCCGCGGAGCTTTTCGCTCAGATGCTTGAGCGCGGTGTAGTGGGCGAGCGTCCAGTCGCCGCTGACCCGCAGACGGGCAGGGCTGAGCGCGGTGTCCAGGTGGGCACTGCCGGGGGTTGGGCTGCTGGTCATAAGCTCCGTGCTTGTACGGCCGTTACGAGATCCTACGTAATAGCACGAACCGGATTACTTTTCTTTGGCCGGTGTGCTGTCGGTAATTGCGAAACGCAGCACGCCGATCAACTGGCCATCCTCGGTCAGCACCCGCACCTGCCACTTGCCCGCCGGGTTGCCGGGGAAATTCTGTTTGTGCGTCCACGCCCGGTAGCCTTCCTTGCGCCCGCCATGGATGTCGAGGGCGATGCGGTCGACCTCTTTGCCGTTGAAGGTCCACACGTGATAAATCCGCTCGTCGAGACCGCGCGGCGCGTTGATCGCAGTGTAGGCGTAGAGTCCGCCGCTGCGGATCTGCTCGGCACTGACGGTGTCGAGGCTGGCGCCGGGGGTGCGATCCTGCAACTGCGTGCTGATCGCTACGTCGGTCATCCACAGCGTTGCCGGCGGCACCCACGAACGCAGCGCCCAACCGACGCCGCCGATGCCGAAGGTAATGAACAGAATCGCCAGGGCATTGCGCACCGTGCGGATCGGGAAGATCGACGCCAGGCTCGGGAACGACAGCAGCACGGCAATCCCCAGCGCCCATTTGAAACTCTGCGCAGTGGTCAGGTGCATGATCACCGGCAACGCAGTGAGCAGGGCGGCGAACAGGGTCAGGGTGTGCAGCGCGAGAAACGCCCAGCGCCGTGGCGCCAGCCATTTGTAGTACAGCGGATCGACGATAGAGATCAGTGCGGCAACGCTGAGCAGTCCCGTAAAGACAAACTGGCCGCTGTTCCACGTGGTGGTGATGAAGAAGAATGGCAGAACGAAAAACAGGCTTTCCTGATGGATCATCTGCGTCGCGTAGCGCAGCAGCGGCTGGGGAATCTCGCGCTTGAAGATCCGTGTGAACAACCCGGTCAGGGTGTTTTCCAGCATCAGCCAGATCCAGCTGAGCAGCATGATCACCGTGATCCAGCTGGCCAGGCCCTGTTGGCGATCGACGAGGATGAAACTGCCGACCCCGGAAATGAAACCACCCGCCGCGATCAACCCGGGGTAGCGCTTCATCAGCTCGAGAAGGCGCTGGATAAGGAGGGTCAGTTTTGGCATTTTGGCGGTTCACGACGATATGGGGAAAATCCCGGAAAGGTTAACGCCGCATGCCCCCTGTGGCGAGGGGATTTATCCCCGATCGGCGGCGCCGCCGTCGTAGATCCTGCGAGCGAATTCTGTCTGGATATACCGAGCTGCCCTTATCGGGGCTGCTGCGCAGCCCATCGGGGATAAATCCCCTCGCCACAAGTGCTCACTCACCACAGGATTAATGGCTTCCAGCAATTTTTTGGCGACGATACACACGCCAGCCGATCAACATCAGCAGCACCAGCCCCACCCCACCTGCAGCCAGCCACAACACTTGATCATCACTGATCAACGGCTTCTCGATCCGGATATACCCCGGCTGCAGCAACAGCTCGCGCATCGCCTTGTTCGCCGCTTCCAGCGTCACCCCCTGCAACTCCCGCGCGGGATTGGCAAAGCGACCATCCTGATAGTCGGCCAGCGCGCTCCAGTAATAGTCCGCCAGTGCGCTGTTGCCCTGCACGGCCCAGGCCTGGTGGGCGATGGCGGCTTGCTTGATGCGGGCGAAGGTGCTCGGGTCGAGGCCGTTTTGCAGCAGGTCGGCCTTGAGGTCATCAAGCACTTGAATGGCTTCGTCGACGTCATCGCGATCCAGGTCAGCGTTGAGGCTCATGAAGCCGACACCGCCGAACACTTCGCGCTCGGCCCACGGCCCGTACGACAAGCCATGGTTGAGACGAATCTGCCTGTACAACGCCCAGTCGAGGTAATCCTTGAGAATGTCGAACGTCTGGTCGTACTGATCGTCGAGCACCGGTTCCGGCACCAGCCAGTGCAGCTTGGCGCTGTCGCCGATAAAGCCACGGGTGAGGGTGCGTTCATGGGCGGCACTGGTGCGGATGTCCGGCAGCGGCCGATGTTCGCTCGGCTCGACCGGCTCCAGCTCACCCCAGATACGCTCGAGATAGGCCGGCAGCAGTTTGTCGAGTTCGCCGACGACGATCAGGGTCATGTTGTTCGGCGCATACCAGGCCTTGCGCACCTTCTCCAATTGCTCCTGGGTCAGATGGCCGACCTCGGCGCGCTGCGGGCATTTCAGTCCCAGCTCGACAGCCAGTTGATTGCTCGCGGTATGACCGAGGTCCTGACGGTCGAGGAAACGTTGCAGCTTGGTGTAATGCCCGCCGTCCTCACGCTCGACCACTCGTTTCGCCGCGTTGATTGCGTTGTCGTCGATGCGTGTCTGGGTCAGCAGCGCGAGCAGCAGGTCGAGCACCTTGCGCTGATTTTTCGCCGGGGCTTCGATGACGAACGTGGTGTCGGCATTGCTGGTGAACGCATTCCAGTCCCCGCCCAGCGCCTGCATGCGTTCTTCCAGGCCGCCTTCGCCAGTGGCGTCGATACCGCTGAACAGCAGGTGTTCGAGCAAATGCGGCAGCTCTTTTTCGTCGCAGTCGAAGTCATCGAGGCCGACGCCGACCACCAGCCGGATCGCCACATGCCCACGCTCGGTGCCGGGTTTGAGCATAAGTTGCAAACCGTTGGGCAGCGCATAGCCTTCGACCTGAAACCGATCCAGGGCAAAAGCGGGCAGGGAACCGAGCAACAGACAGGCGAACAACAGGCAACGCATAACAGGCTTCCATACGGCTGATTTGGAGATCCGTGTCGTCAGTCAGGGCCCCATCGCTGGCAAGCCAGCTCCCACAAGGATCTGCGGCGCTTGTAAAACCCTGTGGGAGCTGGCTTGCCAGCGATGACGGTCTCAAGGCTGAACCACTGTAACTGACTGGCCCCAGCCCCAGACGTTCAAGGCGAATGCGTAATGTCGGCCATGTCATCCACCGCCAGCGCGCCAGTGTCCGCCGTTTCCAGCACGACATAGGCGCTGCTGCAGAACAGTGAATTGAGCCGTTTCATGTCGGCAATCAATTCCAGATGCAGCGAACTGGTCTCCAGACTCTGCACGATTTTGCGCTGCAAACGGCTGACGTGGGCGTGGGCCAGACGCCGTTCCTGCGCACGAAAGCGGCGTTTCTCCCGTAACAACTGCCGCGCGCTTTCGCGGTCGCCGCTGAGAAACACCGACAGGCCCAGGCGCAGGTTGGCGATCAGTTGCTGTTGCAGCCCGGCAAGATCTTCCAGGCCTTCTTCGGAAAACGAACGGCGCTGCGAAGTCTTCTGCTGCTGGATCTTGCGCAGCATGCGCTCGATCAGGTCGGCGGCGAGTTTGAGGTTGATCGCCAGTTCGATGATCTCGGCCCAGCGCCGACTGTCGTGCTCGCCGAGATCCTCGCGGGGCATCTGCGCCAGATACAGCTTGATCGCGCTGTACAGCGCTTCGATGTCGTCGGTCAGTCGGCGCATCTCCTGGGTGACGGCGGTCTGCTTGCCGCGCAACACATCGAGGGAGGCGTCGAGCATGTTGTCGAGCAGATCGCCCATGCGCAGGGTTTCCCGCGCGGCATTGGCCAGCGCCAGGCTCGGCGTGACCAGCGCGGTCGGGTCGAGATGGCGTGGTTTGGCGGCGCCGTTGACCTCCGGCCGCTCCGGCAGCAGCCACGCACAAAGCCGCGCCATCGGCCCGACACTGGGCAGCAGGATCAGGCAGCGCGCGGTGTTGTAGAGCAGGTGGAAGCCGATGACCATTTCCTGCGGGCTGAAATCAAGGCTGTCGATCCAGTGCACCAGCGGGTCGAGCACCGGGATGATCAGCAGCAAACCGATCAATTTGTACAACAGACTGCCCAGCGCAACCTGGCGGCCGGCGGCGTTCTGCATGCTGGTGCTCATGAAGGCGAGGATGCCGCTGCCGATGTTGGCGCCGATCACCAGACCGATCGCCACCGGCAAACTGATCACCGCAGCCCCGGCCAGCGTGGCGGTGAGCAGCACGGCGGCGAGGCTGGAGTAGGAAATCATCGCAAACAGTGCGCCGACCAGGGCGTCTAGAAGGATGTCGCCGGTCAGCGAGGCAAAAATCACCTTCACCCCCTGCGCATGGGTGATCGGCGCGGCGGCCTCGACGATCAACTGCAGGGCGAGAATGATCAGCCCCAGCCCGATCGACACCCGGCCCATTTGCCCGAGCCGCGTCTGTTTGCGCGACAGAAAGAAAATCACCCCGAGGAAAATCAGCAGCGGCGACAGCCACGACAGATCGAGGGTCAGCACCCGCGCCATCAACGCGGTACCGACGTCTGCGCCAAGCATGGTCGCCAGCGCCGGGGTCAGCGCCATCAGGCCCTGACCGACAAACGAAGTGACCAGCATCGCCGTGGCGTTGCTGCTCTGCACCATGGCGGTGACGAGAATACCGGCGATGAATGCCAGCCATTTCTTCGACATGTTCTGGCCGATGACATGTCGCAGATTGGTGCCATAAACCCGCAGGATGCCGGTTCGGACGATGTGCGTGCCCCAGATCAACAGGGCGACGGCGGACAGCAGATTGAGCAGGGTGAGCATGCAGACCCCCTGTAGTAGCAGCGCCCCAGAGGGGCAAGTGAACGGCACCGCGCGGTTTCTACGTTCTTGATACTTAAGCTGTAGTTGGCGAACGGTCTCGGCGCCAGCATTGCACAGCTAAAGAGTGGATTGAAACAAAAGTGTCATGAGAAGCGCTTCATACACTCCCATTTAAATCAACGCCGTCTCCTGTGGGAGCGAGCCTGCTCGCGAAAGCGGTGGGCCAGCCAACATTGTTGTCGACTGGCACTCCGTCTTCGCGAGCAGGCCCGCTCCCACAGGGGTGTAGCGTGCTGCCGGGACTACCGGGTTACTGGCCCGGGACATCCTTGCGCAGTTTCACCGGATCCTGCTGTTTCTTTTTCCGGGCCATCGCGCCGCGCAGTTTGATGTTGATAGCCTCAACCGCCAGCGAGAACGCCATGGCGAAGTAGACGTAGCCTTTTGGCACGTGCACGTCGAACGATTCGGCGATCAGCACGGTACCGACCACCAGCAGGAACGACAGCGCGAGCATTTTCAGCGACGGGTGCTTGTCGATGAATTCGCTGATTTTGCCCGACGCCAGCATCATCACCAGCACCGCCACGATGATCGCCGCGACCATCACCGGAACGTGGGAGACCATGCCGACGGCAGTGATCACCGAGTCCAGCGAGAAGACGATATCGATGATCGCGATCTGGATGATGGTGTAGAGGAAGTTGCCGCCCTTGCCCGATGGCGCGTCGTCGCTTTCATCTTCACCTTCCAGCGCGTGGTACATCTCCTGCGAACTCTTCCACAACAGGAACAGGCCACCGAAGAACAGGATCAGGTCGCGGCCGGAGATGCCCTGGCCGAACACTTCGAAGAGGTCGGCAGTGAGGCGCATGACCCAGGTAATCGACAGCAGCAACAGGATCCGGGTGACCATGGCCAGGCCAAGACCGAAGATCCGCGTGCGCTGCTGCATGTGTTTCGGCATGCGGCTGACCAGGATCGAAATCATGATGATGTTATCGATACCGAGGACGATTTCCAGGGCGGTCAGGGTAAAAAAGGCAACCCAGATTTCGGGGTTGGTCAGCCAATCCATGTGTATTCCTTTGAGCGAGTGTTAAACCGAAACAGGTCCGGGCTTCAAACCGCGAAGCCGGGACCCGTAACGGTGAGTCTTGGGCTTATAGAGTGCTGAACAGCGGGAAAGTCCCCAACAGCAGTGCAGCAATCAGAATGCAGATACACACCAGGATCGCCCATTTCAGGGTGAAACGCTGGTGATCACCGAAATCGATGCCGGCCAGCGCCACCAACAGATAGGTCGACGGCACCAACGGGCTCAGCAAGTGGACGGGCTGGCCGACGATCGAGGCACGGGCCATTTCCACCGCAGTGATCCCATAGTGGCTGGCCGCTTCGGTCAGCACCGGCAATACACCGTAATAAAACGCATCGTTGGACATGAAGAAGGTGAAGGGCATGCTCACCAGCGCCGTAATCACCGCCAGGTACGGGCCGAGGAATTCCGGAATCACCGCCAACAGGCTCTTCGACATCGCATCGACCATGCCGGTGCCCGACAGGATACCGGTGAAGATACCGGCCGCAAAGATCAGCCCGACCACTGCCAGCACGCTGCCGGAATGCGCGGCGACGCGATCCTTCTGCATTTGCAGGCATGGGTAGTTGACGATCATGGCAATACTGAACGCCACCATGAACAGCACCGGCAGCGGCAACAGACCGCCGATCAGCGTGCACATCAGGCCGAAAGTCAGTGCGGCGTTGAACCAGATCAGCTTCGGACGGCGTGCGTCGGGGAATTGCGAGACGCTGATTTCACTGTGATCGATCTCGTCGCCGACCAGGTGCAGCTCGCCGAGGCGGGCACGTTCACGCTTGCCGTAGAAGTAGGCAATCACCAGGATCGCCAAGACACCGGCGGCCATGGCCGGGATCATCGGTACGAAAATGTCCGACGGATCGACATGCAGGGCACTCGCCGCGCGGGCGGTCGGGCCGCCCCACGGGGTCATGTTCATCACGCCACCGGCGAGGATGATCAGACCGGCCATGATTCGCGGGCTCATGCCGATGCGGCTGTACAGCGGCAGCATCGCGGCCACGCAGATCATGTAAGTGGTCGCGCCGTCACCATCGAGGGAAACGACGAGCGCCAGAACGGCGGTACCGACCGAAACTTTCAACGGGTCGCCCTTGACCAGTTTGAGGATCTTGCGCACGGCCGGGTCGAACAGACCGGAGTCGATCATCAGGGCGAAATACAGAATGGCGAACATCAACATCACGCCGGTCGGCGCCAGTTTGGTGATGCCTTCAAGCATCATCGGGCCGATCTTCGGCGCGAAACCACCGAACAGGGCGAACAGGATCGGGATGATGATCAGGGCGATCAGCGCGGACAGGCGCTTGGTCATGATCAGGAACATGAACGTGATGACCATGGCGAAGCCAAGGAAAGTCAGCATGGGAATACTCCAGGCGTAGCGCGGCTAGTTGAATGAGCGGATCGGGCGGGATCAGCGCAGAACGGGAGGCGCGAGGCGTACGGGCGGAGTGACCAGCAGGAAGCGGGAGAAACGGCGGGTTGCAGAAGACATCAGAATCACCATTGTTGTTGTTAATTGGGCCGGGCCTGTGGAAAAAACACAGGGCTTGGGCCAACCGGTCTGTTGCCGGGAGTGGGGCGATCCTAATCGGGGAAGCTTTCAGCTACCTTTCGCGACCGAAAGCGATGAATGAATGGTCAACCGGCGGTCGGATGCAGCGACAGCCAATGAATACGGGCCGAGAAGCGATGCGAGGGAACGGACAGGCAACGCTGGCTGGCAGTCTGGACATATTCGTTATCAGTTCAGTCCAAGCACCTGGTTAAAAAATCGACAGATCCAGCGGCCGCACCGCGCCCATCCAGATCGCGTGTTCGGTGTGGTCGAGCAGGTCATCGCCAGTGTCCGGATGCAGGAACACCACCAACCCCTTGCGGTTAAGCGCCAGCCACGGCAGCACCTCGCCGATCAGCTCGGGACCGAAAGCCAGTTGGCAGCTCCAGTCGGGGTGCGGCCCCACCGGGCGTTCGTGCACGCGGCCCATTTTCAGCGCAAACAACTGCGCGGCCTGTTCGCACAAGGCCCGCGCCTGGTCGATGCTTTGCGCGTCGAAATAGACATGGGCGTGATAGCCCTTGATCCCTTGCATCGTTTCGCCTCTCAATCGGTTCGAACCCTTGGCTGTTTCCACCGTCACAGGTCATATAGGACAACTATAAGGAAAACAGCCATGAAAAATGCCGAGACCCCAGTGGTCAAAGTGGTGCTTTATGGTGCCATGGCCAGCCTGGGCGGTGCATTGATGGCTGAATTGCTGCGTCGCCAACACGAAGTCATCGCCATTCTCGACGATCTCACCGCACTCGCGCCGCGTCCGGGGTTGCGCACCAAGACCGGCGATCTGTTCGATGCCGAGCGGGTCAATCAGAGCGTCGCCGGCAGTTCGGCGGTGATCTGCCTGCTCGATGCTCCGGGGTTGCCGTTCAACAGCGATCATGTCGAACGCTCGGTAACGCTGGGGCCGGTCGAACAGGTACTGGCAGTCGACGCGCTGGTCGAAGGTTTGCAACTGGCCAGCGTGGCGCGCCTGTTTCTGGTCGGCAACTTCGGTGTGCTCGACGAGCCTGAAAATGACGAGCGTCTGCAGCGTCACGCTGCCGAAGAAATCCTCGAGGCGGTACAAAGCAGCTCTCTGCGCTGGACCTTGGTCAATGCGCCCCATGGCGTGGCCGGATTGACCATCGAGCACTTCAGTCAGGTCGGCGGCAATCTCGAACCGGGACTGGCCGAACCGCTGGAACGCTTGAACCGTGTCGCGGTGGGGATTGCCGATGAACTGCGGTTGAACCTGCATGTGGGGCAGCATGTGAATTTTGTGGCGGCTTCTGATTCGTAAAAGATCGGACGATCTTTTGCTCTTCACACCGCAATCGAGGGCAGGGCCAGACCGTTAAGCGATTCGGCACTGCTGGCCTGTTCCGCCATTAACCAATCAACAAAATCCTGAATCAACGCACCCCGACGCTTGCGTTGCGGCAACACCACGTAATACCCCAGCCGCGACAGCGTGGTTTCCGCCAGCGGCCGGCACAGCAAACCCTGCACCAGCAAGTTATCCACAAGGTGCCGCCAGCCAATCGCCACGCCTTGTCCGCCGATCGCCGCCTGAATCAGCAAGGTGTAATTGTCGAAGCGCAATTGCCCCGGCGCTGGCGGCGTAGTCAGGCCCAACTGACGAAACAAGCCACTCCAGTCGAACCAGTTGCTGCTGTTTTCCCCACGCAGATGCAACAGCGGAAATTCCAGCAGGGCCTGCGCGGGCAATGGCAGTGAACGCTCCTTGAGCAGCAGCGGGCTGCACACCGGGAACACTTCTTCGCTGAACAGCCAGTGGCTCTCACCCTGCTTGAATCGACCATCGCCAAACAGGATCGCCACGTCGATGTCGGTGCGCAGCATGTTGTGGTTGCGCTCGCTGGTGACCAGGCTGACATCTATATGCGGATTCGCCTCATGGAAGCGATGCAGGCGCGGCATCAACCAATAAGCGGCAAAAGCGAAATCCGTGGCCACTTGCAGCACCTCATGTTGCTGTTGAGTGCTGATTGCGCTTAATCCTGCGTCGATATTCTGCAAACCGAGGCTAACTTGCTCGAAAAGCAGGGCACCAACCTCTGTCAACTCGATACCCCGGTAGATCCGGTCGAACAGGCGCGTACCGAGCTGCTCCTCCAGACGTTTTATCTGCTGGCTGATCGCCGGCTGCGTGGTGCCAAGCTCCACCGCAGCAGCGGTAAAACTGCGATGGCGGGCCGCCGCTTCAAAAGCGCGCAGCAGATCGAGGGAGAGGTCACCGAGGGCGTCATACATAAGCTGTACTTATCCTAGTCATTGTCCGGCGCGGGCTTTACCGGAACAGGCATGGAATCCATGCTCGATCGCAGCACTCTCGCATAAATATTCAACATGGAATGCCGCGATCACATGAAGCGCAAGAACATTCTTTTCATCATGGCCGATCAAATGGCCGCGCCAATGTTGCCGTTCTACGGCCCATCGCCAATAAAACTGCCGAATCTGTCCCGCCTCGCCGCCCAAGGCGTGGTGTTCGATGCTGCTTATTGCAACAGCCCGTTGTGCGCGCCGTCGCGCTTCACCCTGGTCAGCGGCCAGTTGCCGAGCAAGATCGGCGCCTACGACAACGCCGCTGATTTCCCCGCCGACATTCCGACTTACGCGCATTACCTGCGGCGTCTCGGCTACCGCACCGCGCTGTCGGGCAAGATGCATTTCTGCGGGCCGGACCAGCTGCACGGTTATGAAGAACGCCTGACCAGCGATATCTACCCGGCCGATTACGGTTGGGCGGTGAACTGGGACGAGCCGGACGTGCGGCCGAGCTGGTATCACAACATGTCTTCGGTACTGCAGGCCGGGCCGTGCGTGCGCACCAATCAGCTGGATTTCGACGAAGAGGTGGTGTTCAAGGCGCAGCAATATCTGTTCGATCACATCCGCGAGGACGGCGACCAGCCGTTCTGCCTGACTGTGTCGATGACCCACCCGCACGACCCGTACACGATTCCCAAGGCTTTCTGGGATCTGTATGACGATGCTGATATTCCGTTGCCTACAGCCTTGAATCAGAACGAACTCGATCCGCACTCGCAACGTCTGCTCAAGGTTTACGACCTGTGGGACAAGCCGCTGCCTGTGGATAAGATCCGCGATGCCCGTCGCGCCTACTTCGGCGCTTGCAGCTATATCGACGCCAATGTCGGCAAACTGCTGCAAACCCTTGAGGAAACCGGGCTGATCGATGACACCGTCATCGTCTTCTCCGGTGACCATGGCGACATGCTCGGCGAGAAAGGCCTCTGGTACAAAATGCACTGGTTCGAGATGGCTGCTCGAGTGCCGCTGCTGATCAGCGCCCCGGGACAATTCGAGGCCGGCCGGGTCAGCGCCGCCGTTTCCACCGCCGACCTGCTGCCGACCTTCGTGGATCTGGCCGGTGGCACGCTTGAGCCGGGCCTGCCACTGGACGGCCGTTCCTTGCTGCCGCACCTGCAAGGGCAGGGCGGGCATGACGAGGTGTTCGGCGAATACATGGCCGAAGGCACTGTCAGCCCGCTGATGATGATTCGCCGGGGCGCCTACAAATTTATCTACAGCGAAAGCGACCCGTGCCTACTCTTCGATGTGGATAACGATCCGCGCGAAGAAGAAGAGCTGAGCCAATCGCCGCAACATCGTCCGCTGTTCGAAGACTTTCTCGCCGAAGCGCGGGCCAAGTGGGACATTCCGGCGATCCATCGGGACGTACTGGCCAGCCAGCGCCGACGCCGTTTCGTCGCCGATGCGTTAACCATCGGCAAGTTGAAGAGCTGGGATCACCAGCCGCTGGTCGATGCCAGTCAGCAGTACATGCGCAACCACATCGACCTTGATGATCTGGAGCGCAAGGCCCGTTATCCACAACCCTGCCAAAACCAATAACGTTAAGGGGAAGTCCATGCGCAAGTTATCCACAGCTGTCACAGTTGGCCTGATCGCATTGAGCAGCGCCTCGGCCTTCGCCGAGCAAAGTTGCGAAACCGTGAAGATGGCCGATCCGGGCTGGAGCGACATCGCCGCAACCAATGCCATCACCGGGTTTCTGCTGGACGGCATGGGCTATAAGGCCAAAGTCGACACCCTTGCGGTGCCGATCACCTTCGGCGGCTTGAAGGATGGCCAGGTTGACGTGTTTCTCGGCAACTGGATGCCGGCGCAGCAGGGCTTCTATGACAAGTTCGTCGCCACCGGCGATGTGACGCAATTGGCGAAAAACCTAGAAGGCACCGAATTCACCCTCGCCGTCCCCGATTATGTCTGGGAGGCAGGCGTGCATGATTTTGCCGACCTGAACAAATTCGCCGACAAGTTCGACAAGAAGATCTACGGCATCGGCTCAGGCGCGCCGGCGAACATTTCGCTGCAGGAGATCATCAAGAAGAACGACTTCAACATGGGCCAGTGGAAGCTGATCGAGTCCAGCGAACAGGCGATGCTCGCCGAAGTGTCGCGGGCGGTGAAGAAACAGAAATTCGTCACCTTCCTCGGCTGGACCCCGCACCCGATGAACGTGCAGCTGAAAATGCGTTACCTCAAGGGCGGCGAAAAATACTTCGGCGACACTGGCAACGTTTTCACCCTGACCCGCAAGGGCTACGCCGAGGCCTGCCCGAATGTGGGCAAGTTGCTGACCAATCTGGCGTTCACCCAGGACATGGAGAACAGCATCATGGCTGAGGTGGTGAACAAGAAGGTCAGCAATGCCGAAGCGGCGAAGGCGTGGATCAAGGCCAATCCGGCGGTGCTGGACAAGTGGCTGGACGGGGTGAAGACCGTGGATGGCAAGGATGCGTTGGTGGCGGTGAAGGCCAAGCTTTGATCTCAGGGTTGCTGGAATAGCGTTCGGCTGGAGATTTTTTCCCCCTCACCCCAGCCCTCTCCCCCAAGGGGGCGAGGGGGAAAGGGAGCCGATCGCTGTTGAATCGAAACTTGCGTTCAACGCCGAAATCGCAGGTCGGTGAATCTTCAACAAACAGCTCGGTCAGTCCCCTCTCCCTCAGGGAGAGGGCTAGGGTGAGGGGCTTTTACACCTGACACCCTGATAACCTTCAACAAAACCCCAACCGCGAGGACCCATGGCCTTCCCCAGCCGCCATTCACTTTTTCCTTTCCTGAGCTGGTTACCGCGGCAAACCCGTGCCAGCATCGGACGGGACCTGATCGTCGGCCTCAGCGGTGCGATTCTCGCCTTACCCCAGTCGATTGCCTACGCGCTGATTGCCGGGCTGCCACCGGAATACGGCCTGTATGCGGCGATCATCCCGGTGTTGATCGCCTGCCTGTGGGGGTCGTCATGGCATCTGATCTGCGGCCCGACGGCGGCGATTTCGATTGTCCTGTACGCCAGCGTCAGCCCGCTCGCGGTGCCGGCTTCCGAGGACTACATCACTCTGATCCTGCTGCTGACGTTCCTTGCCGGGATTTTCCAATGGTTGCTCGGCTTGCTGCGCTTTGGCGCACTGGTGAATTTCGTTTCGCATTCGGTGGTACTCGGCTTCACCCTCGGCGCCGCCGTGGTGATCGCCATCGGGCAATTGCCCAATCTGCTCGGGCTGGAATTGCCGGCCAACACCACAGCGCTCGCCAGCCTGATGGACCTGTTGCGGCATCTGGGGGCTGTGGATAAGCCCTCGCTGATGCTCGGCGTCGCCACGGTAATCGTCGGCGTGGCCCTGAAAAAACTTCTGCCGCGCTGGCCGACGCTGTTGCTCACGCTGGTGCTGGCCAGTCTGCTGGTGTGGATCTGGCCAGCGATGTTCGGCCATGTGCATCTGGTCAGCGCTTTCGTCGGACGCTTGCCGCCGTTCAGTACGCTGCCGCTGGATCTGGAGGTTATCCTGCGCCTGCTGCCAAGCGCGGTGGCAGTGGGCATGCTCGGGCTGGTCACCAGCCTGTCGATTGCCCGCTCGATTTCGGCGCGCTCGCAACAGTTGCTCGACGCCAATCAGGAAGTCCGCGCACAGGGTTTGTCGAACATCGTCGGCGCGTTCTTTTCCGGGTCGCTGTCCGCCGGATCGTTTACCCGCTCGGGATTGAGTTACCAGGCGGGTGCCTGCTCGCCGCTGGCCGGGGTGTTTTCGGCGCTCTGGGTGGCGCTGTTCGCGGTGTTCGGCGCAGGGCTGATCGCGCACATCCCGATCCCGGCCATGGCCGGCAGCATCCTGTTGATTGCCTGGGGTCTGGTCGACCACCGGGGCATTCGCGCCTTGCTGCGGGTCAGCCGCGCCGAGTTCGTGGTGATG
The DNA here is from genome assembly GCF_030687105.1 of Pseudomonas sp. FP1762. Lineage (NCBI taxonomy): Bacteria > Pseudomonadati > Pseudomonadota > Gammaproteobacteria > Pseudomonadales > Pseudomonadaceae > Pseudomonas > Pseudomonas sp. FP1762. The sequence goes on along the minus strand of NZ_CP117458.1, from coordinate 27,000 downwards.
GCCCTGACCTGTCTCGCGACCTTGCTGCTGGAATTGCAGACGGCGATTTACGCCGGGGTGCTGGCGTCGCTGTTTTTCTACCTCAAGCGCACCTCACAACCACGGGTACAGCATTGGCGCGACGGTGACGACGATGTGTTGCGCGTGGGTGGTTCGATCTTCTTCGGCGCCAGCCATTACCTGCAAGTGCGCCTGCAACGCCTGCATGGCGCACGGGTGGTGATCGAGGCGCAGCAGATCAACTTCATCGATTATTCGGGGGTGGAGATGCTGCATCAGGAAGCGCGACGCCTGCTGGGCCAGGGTCGCAGCCTGACCTTGCGCCGGGCGCGGTCGCCGGTGGTGGAGGAGTTGAGGAAGCTGGAGGGGGCGGAGAAGTGCCCAATCAGGTTTGAGGATTGATCTGATATCGCGGTGGTGATGCGATTCGCGAGCAGGCTCGCTCCCACATTGATCGTATTTCAATGTGGGAGCAAAGCTTAAAGGGCCAGTTGGCGGCGCAGCTCGGCGAGTACCGGCGCGGTATCCGGGCGTACGCCACGCCACAGCCAGAACGCCTCGGCTGCCTGTTCGGCGAGCATGCCCAGACCATCCATCGCCCGCGCCGCGCCGTGCTCAGTGGCCCAGCGGCAGAACGCGGTCGGTTCCTTGCCGTACATCATGTCGTAGCACAGCGTCTGGCCTGGCTCGATCAGGCTTGGCGCAATCGGCGGCACGTCACCGGTCAGGCTGGCGGAGGTGGCGTTGATGATCACGTCCACCGGTTCGCGCAGCCAGTCGAAACCACTGGCCGACACCGGCCCGAGGTCGCAGAACAACTCGGCCAGCAGTTCAGCCTTGTCCACGGTGCGATTGGCGATGATCACCGAGGCCGGCTTCTCCGCCAGCAATGGCTCCAGCGCACCGCGCACCGCGCCGCCAGCGCCGAGCAAAAGGATGCGCTTACCGGTCAGGCTGAACCCGGCATTCACCGTCAGATCGCGGACCAGGCCGGCGCCATCGGTGTTGTCGCCGAGCAGTGAGCCATCGTCCAGTTTGCTCAAGGTGTTCACCGCACCGGCGCGCTGCGCGCGGGCGGTCAGGCTGTTGGCCAGACGGTAGGCGTCTTCCTTGAACGGCACCGTCACATTGGCGCCGCGCCCTTCGCGAAAGAACGCCTTGGCGCAGCCGACAAAATCATCCAGCGGCGCCAGCAGCGTGCTGTAGTCGAGGCGCTGGCCGGTCTGTTCGGCGAACAACTGGTGAATCATCGGCGACTTGCTGTGGCCGATCGGATTACCGAAAACGACGTAACGATCCATCACCCGTCCTCAGGCCTCGGCCAGCCAGTCGCGATCCTGCAGGAAGTAATCGGTCAGGCGCGCTTCTGCGCTGCCCGGCTCGGCCTTCCAGTCATAGCCCCAGCGCACTTGCGGTGGCAGCGACATCAGAATCGATTCAGTGCGGCCACCCGATTGCAGACCGAACAGCGTGCCACGGTCGTAAACCAGGTTGAATTCGACGTAGCGGCCTCGGCGGAATTCCTGGAATTCGCGCTGCTGGGCAGTGAAGGCGTCGTTCTTGCGCCGTTGCACGATCGGCAGGTAGGCCTCGATATAGGCATCGCCGATGGCGCGCATGAAGGCGAAACTGGTGTCGAAATCCCACTCGTTCAGATCGTCGAAGAACAGACCGCCAATGCCACGTGGCTCATGACGATGCTTGATATGGAAATAGGTGTCGCACCAGGCCTTGTAACGCGGATAGACGTCCGCACCGAACGGCGCACAGGCTTGCTCGGCGACGCGGTGCCAATGAATGCAATCTTCCTCAACGCCGTAATACGGGGTCAGGTCGAAACCGCCGCCAAACCACCAGACCGGTTCTTCGCCTTCTTTTTCAGCAATGAAAAAACGCACGTTGGCGTGGGAGGTCGGCACATGCGGATTGTGCGGGTGGATCACCAGCGACACGCCGAGCGCCTCGAAACCACGCCCGGCCAGTTCCGGCCGATGGGCGCTGGCCGAGGGCGGCAGGCCGCTGCCGAATACGTGGGAAAAATTGACGCCGCCCTTTTCGATCAGCGTACCGTTTTCCAGCACGCGGGTGCGCCCGCCACCGCCCGCCGGCCGGGTCCAGGCGTCTTCGACGAAGCATTTGCCGCCGTCTTCGGTTTCCAGTGCAGCGCAGATGCGGTCTTGCAGATCGAGCAGATAGGCCTTTACGGCGTCGGTGCGGGTCGTCATGGCTTCACCTTGAATCGGGCGGCGCCCCGGCAGGCGGGCGGCGCAAATGGGCGCGTAGCATACCATCGCAGACCGGCGCGCCGCAGTTGACGAAGATCAAGCAGGGGAGTTGGATAGAGGGCTTAGCAACGACCCAAGGAGAGCAGGCAGATGGCAAAGCGTATCCAGTTCCGCGCCCACGGCGGTCCCGAAGTGCTCGAACATGTTGACTACGAACCCGCTGCGCCCGGGCCGAATCAGGTGCGCGTGGCCAACCAGGCGATCGGCCTGAACTTCATCGACACCTATTACCGCAGCGGCCTCTATGCACCGCCCGCGTTGCCGTCCGGCCTGGGTTCGGAAGGCGCCGGCACGGTCGATGCGGTGGGCAGCGAAGTCACCCGTTTCAAGGTCGGCGATCGCGTGGCATACGGCAGCGGCCCGCTCGGCGCCTATAGCCAGCTGCATGTTCTGCCGCAGGACAATCTGGTGCATCTGCCCGATGAAATCAGTTTCGAAACTGCCGCCGGGGTCATGCTCAAGGGTCTGACCGTGCAATACCTGCTGCGCCAGACCTACCAACTGCAGGGCGGCGAAACCATTCTGTTCCACGCCGCAGCCGGTGGCGTCGGCTCTCTGGCCTGCCAATGGGCCAAAGCGCTGGGCGTGAAGCTGATCGGCACCGTCAGCTCGAAGGAGAAAGCCGAACTGGCCAAGGCCAACGGCGCCTGGGCCACCATCGACTACAGCCATGAAAACGTTGCCGAGCGCGTGCTGGCGCTGACTGACGGCAAGAAAGTCCCGGTGGTGTATGACGGCGTCGGCAAGGACACCTGGCTCACGTCCCTGGACAGCGTGGCACCACGTGGCCTTGTAGTGAGTTTCGGCAATGCTTCGGGCGCAGTCGACGGCGTCAACCTGGGCATTCTTGCCGCGAAGGGCTCGTTGTACGTCACCCGGCCTACGCTGGCGACCTACGCCAACAACGCCGAGAACCTGCAGCGCATGGCCGACGAGCTGTTCGAGATGATCATCAGCGGCAAGCTGAAGGTCGACATCAGCCAGCGCCATGCATTGGCCGATGCGGCAAAAGCACAAACCGAACTGTCGGCACGGCGCACTACCGGTTCCACGATTCTGTTGCCATAACGCTTCAAGTTGACACTCGGTGAACTCTTCCATGAGTTCGCCGAGTATCTTTCAGCTATATCAAGTACATCTTCCGGTGAAGTTTCTTCGCCGCTGGCCTACGACCGGAAAACTTCCTGCGTAACTTCTTCGACTCGTATACAAGCCATTTCTCTGCCCACTCTTCGATTATTGGCGGATCAATACTGACGGTTGTGAACATCACGATACTCCGGCTGATGCACGTTCATGTTCACTGGCTGATCCAGGGCCATCAGGATTTGCCGCCATTCGGCGGACAACAGCCAATAATCGCCCCGGGCACGCTGCTCGATGTGCATGGCGTGCGAAGCGATCGGTGTCAGGCCGAAGCGCTGAAACAGTTGCCGCTGTGGCGATCTGCACAAGGCCGTCACCCCCTGATATCCGCGATCGATCGCCCATTCGGCGGCGGTGGCGAGCAGGCCATTGATCGACACCGGCCGGTGCTGCTGGGAATGGGTAATCAAGCGACTGAATTCGACATGCCGCGCCAATGCCACAGTGGGAGACACATGATGCTGCGCCAGTGAGGCCCATTCGAACGGCGCCGGGGTTGCCCGCAGCACTGCAATGAGTTGATCTCGCTGGTAGAGCAGGAAGTGCGTACTGCGCGACGTGATCGCCAAGCGGGTTTCCAGCGCCCGGGCTCTGGAGGTGAGCATGTAATGCTGCAATCGCAGGCGAAACTGTCGATTGATGAAGCGTTCAAATTCCCCGGCATCCGATCCTGCCTCAAGAATGGCCACACGATAGTCGGCCTGTTGATTCTTGAGTGTCTCCTGAAAGCCCTGCAGATAATCCTTGAGGTGTAAATCCGTAATATCCATTACTTCTCCGCAGCCATTAATATTTCGAAGTTGCTTCAAGCACATTGAAAGAATGGATGCTTTTGGAAATCTCGCCACTGCACGCGCTCTGATAATCACGTGGGAAAACTTACAGATATTTCAGACTCAAAGATTCGTCTGACGCATGCAAGAACAATGGCAACGGATAAGTTTTGAACGAATGCAGGAATAAACTGCGGGCATGCGCAGAACTCCTCGTCATAGCGCCGAGGAGTCCGCAAAAAATAAAAAGAATGGCGTCAGTCAGGACGAACGACGTTACCGGTGGCCAGGTCGCGGATCACACTGGGGTTCTTGCGCCCGCCAAGGCTGCCGCCGAGCACCAGATCGACCTGCCCACGGAAATACTGCTCGATGCGCAAACGCGTGCGCGCCGGCGGTCGCCCCTGTGGATTGGCTGATGTCGAGATCAGCGGCCCGACCAGCGAGCACAAGTCGCGCACCTGCGGGTGATCGCTGACTCGCAGCGCTACGGTGTCATGCACGCCTGTGACCCACTCCGGCAACAGGTTCTGGTGCGGCACCAGCCAGGTGTTCGGCCCAGGCCAGGTGCTGGCCATGCGGTCGATCCAGTCCTGCGGGAAGTCCTCGAAGAGGAAATCGAACTGGCGGATATTGTCGGCGACCAGGATCAGCCCTTTGCTCACCGAGCGATTCTTGATCGCCAGCAAGCGGTCCACTGCGTCTTCGTTCCACGGGTCGCAACCCAGCCCCCAGACGGCTTCGGTTGGATAGGCAATCACCGCGCCGGCGCGAACTTCACGCGCGGCTTGTTGCACACGCCAACTGTTGACCATGAAAAAACTCTCCACAAACAGGTTTCGCGCAGTTTACCGATCTTCATCGTAAAACCTAGCTCGACCGCGCCAGCCAGCGACCGTTTTCGCATACCGCACGGCCTTCGATTTCCAGCTCGGTCAACGTTGCCAGCACTTTCGGCAACGCCCAGCCACAGCTCGCGGCCAACGCCTCGCTGGTGTGCGGCGCGGCGTGAAGCAGCGCCAGCAACGGGTGATCGGCCTGCGGCGGCGCTGTGGATAACAACGGTTGCTGCCAGCCGCGCAGCGCTTCGAGGATATGTTCGATAGTCTCCACCAACACCGCCCCGTCGCGAATCAACTGGTGACAACCGCGCGCGCCGGGGTGATGGATAGAGCCTGGAATGGCATAAACCTCGCGCCCTTGCTCTGCCGCCAGCCGCGCGGTAATCAACGAACCGCTGGCAACACTGGCCTCGACCACCAGCACGCCAAGGGATAACCCGCTGATGATGCGATTGCGCCGGGGGAAGTTGCTCGCGGTTGGCCCGGCGTCCAGCGGAAACTCCGAGAGCACCGCGCTGCCCGACGCAATCATCGCCTCAGCCAGGCGTTTATTGCGCTGTGGATAAAAATTTTCCAGGCCGGTGCCAAGCACCCCCACGGTCAAGCCGCCAACGTCCAGAGCAGCCTGATGGGCAGCGGCATCGATGCCCAGCGCCAGACCACTGGTGATGACAAAACCGGCCCCGGCCAGACTGCGAGAAAACGCCGCCGCCGTGTCCATGCCCGGGCGCGAAGCGCGGCGGCTGCCGACCATCGCCAGCTGCGGCTTCTCCAGAATCGACGGATCGCCGGCGACGAATAACAGTGGCGGCGGGTCAGGAATCTGCGCCAGCAACGCTGGATAGTCCGCCTGGTCCCACATCAGCAAATGTTGACCGGGGCGCTCTAGCCAGCGCATTGCGTGGCTGGCGCCGTCGCGCACCGTCGGACAACGCCGTGCCTCGGCGCACGCCGCCGGCAATCCCAGCGAGCGCCAGGCACTGGCCGGCGCGCTGAGGGCTTTGGACGCCGAGCCGAAGGCTTCGAGCAGTTTGGCAAAACGCTTGGGGCCGATATCCGGCATGCGGTGCAGGCGCAGACGCGCCTCCAGTTCCGCCGGGGAAATGGCTGTACTGACAGACAACATGAATGGATCATCCTTGATCGTTCGATGCTCCGAACCATTCGGAACAAGCTGTGGATAACTCTGTTGGTAACTTGTTAAGCAAGCTTACGGATTTCGCACCTTGTCGAGCACCGCCAGCGAGCGTGAAGCATTGAGGACCAGGCCGTAACTGAGTTTGTCGTAGGTGCGGAACACCATCAGCAGGCCGGCTCGTTCATCGGGAATTTTCAGCGGTTGGCCGGTAATCCGGTCGCGCACCGTTTCGCCGGTTTTCATCACCGCCAGGACATTGCCTTCGGCCAGACCGTCACGTTTGCCTTTGTTCAGGGTAACCACGTCCATCACACCGATCTGCGTGACGCCGCGTGGCACGTCGATGATCAGGCCGTCGATGGAACGCTTCGGCGCGCTGGGCATGAACGTTGAATTGATCGAACGTTCTTCACCGCCGAACAAGCGGTCACCGAGGCGCACTTCCTGGGTGGTGCGTTGCAAGGCGAGAGTGGCGACGTCGCCTTCGGTGGCAACAACCTCGCCGCCGCCGATATCGTCGGCGTTGATGCCGAGGAATTCCTTGGTCTGCGGGTCAGTGTAGACCTTGCCCTGGCGGAAGATGCCGTACACCGGTTGCTCCGGATCGAAATGGCCACGGGCGAAGATGCGGTCACCGGTACCGCTGAGCACCCGTTCGGCATCGCCGGCGACGATGTACGGCGCCTTGTCGAAGTCTTCGGCCTTGTCGACGATGCGATTGCTCAGCAGAAAACTGTTGATCGATTTCAGCGGAATGCTCGGAATCGCCTCGGCCACCGGGCTGGTGCGAATCCGTGGCGAGAGCTTGATGGTGCCGCGCGACTCGCCACGCTGGACGGTCAACTGCGGTTGGCCGTTGACGTAGCTGAGTGTCAGCGTGTCGCCGGGATAGATCAGGTTGGGGTTTTCGATCTGCGGGTTGGCCCGCCACAGTTGTGGCCACTGCCACGGCTCGCGCAGGTATTTGCCGGAAATGTCCCAGAGCGTGTCCCCGGAAACCACCGTGTATTGCTGTGGAAAACCATCCCTGAGTTGCACTTGCCCTTGCGCGGCGCCGGCCGAAGCCAGAAGCAGCAGGGCGAGTAGTGTTTTCCTCATGCAGTGAATCCCTTTATCATGTGCATTCGCGTGAATCGTCAGAGCCCCCGTGGCTCGCTTCTGTTTTTCAGAAGCTACGCTTCACAACGGTAGCCTGCATCTTCGGACCCGCCAGGCCATCGACCCGACTTTACTCAACGTGTGCAGCAATCGAAGCCTATGGCCATTTTAAACATCCTCGAATTTCCGGACCCGCGTCTGCGCACTATCGCCAAACCAGTGGCTGTAGTGGACGACGAAGTGCGTCAGTTGGTCGACGACATGTTTGAAACAATGTATGAAGCGCCGGGCATCGGCCTCGCCGCGACCCAGGTCAACGTGCACAAACGTATCGTCGTGATGGACCTGTCCGAAGACCGCACCGAGCCACGGGTGTTCATCAACCCCGAGTTCGAATCGCTGACCGACGAGATGGACCAGTACCAGGAAGGCTGCCTCTCGGTACCGGGTTTCTACGAAAACGTCGACCGCCCGCAGAAGGTCAAAATCAAGGCGCTGGACCGCGACGGCAAGCCCTATGAGCTGATCGCCGAAGGCCTGCTCGCGGTGTGCATCCAGCACGAATGCGACCACCTCAACGGCAAATTGTTCGTCGATTACCTGTCCACGCTCAAACGCGACCGGATCAAGAAGAAGCTGGAAAAGCTGCACCGCCAGAACGCTTGATGCCCCTCTTCAAAGGCTTGCTGCGGCAAGCCTTTTTCTTTTTATGAGACGCCTTTCATGACTGAGCCACTGCGCATTGTTTTTGCCGGTACCCCGGAATTCGCCGCTGAACACCTCAAGGCCCTGCTGAGCAGCCCGTACGAGATCGTTGCGGTCTACACCCAGCCGGATCGCCCGGCCGGACGTGGGCAAAAACTGATGCCAAGCCCGGTCAAACAACTCGCCCTGGAAAATAATATCCAGGTGTTGCAGCCGCCGACGTTGCGCAATGCCGAGGCCCAGGCGGAGCTGGCCGCGCTGAAGCCGGATCTGATGGTGGTGGTCGCCTACGGTTTGATCCTGCCGCAAGCGGTGCTGGATATTCCGCGTCTGGGTTGCATCAACAGTCATGCATCGTTGCTGCCACGCTGGCGTGGTGCGGCGCCGATCCAGCGCGCGGTCGAACACGGCGATGCCGAAAGCGGTGTGACCGTGATGCGCATGGAAGCCGGGCTGGATACCGGGCCGATGCTGCTCAAGGTCGTCACGCCGATCAGCGCTGAAGATACCGGCGGCCGCCTGCATGATCGCCTCGCCGAGATGGGGCCGCCCGCCGTTGTGCAGGCGATTGCCGGTCTGGCTGCCGGCACCCTGCAAGGTGAGGTGCAGAACGACGAACTCGCCACTTACGCGCACAAACTGAACAAAGACGAAGCACGCATCGACTGGAGCCGTCCGGCGGTGGAGCTGGAACGTCTGGTCCGCGCCTTCAATCCATGGCCGATCACCCACAGCACACTCAATGGCGAAGCGTTGAAAGTGCTGGCCGCGACCGTGGCCGAAGGCACTGGCGCCCCAGGTGAAATCCTCAGCGCCAGCAAGGACGGCCTGATTGTCGCCTGCGGTGCACAAGCGCTGTGCCTGACCCGCCTGCAATTGCCTGGCGGCAAGGCGCTGAACTTCAGCGACCTGTTCAACAGCCGCCGCGAGAAATTCGCCGTCGGCAGCGTCCTCGGCGCAGCGGTGGATGCGCAATGAACCCGCGTCTGGCCGCCGCCAAGGCACTCGCTGCCGTACTCAGCGGCAAGGCTTCGCTGAACAGCTCCCTGCCGACGCAACTGGACAAGGTCGAGGATCGCGATCGCGGTTTCACTCAGGATCTGGCCTTCGGCACTGCACGCTGGCAGCCACGCCTGTCGGCACTGGCGGAAAAACTCCTGCAGAAGCCGTTCAAAGCCGCCGACGCCGATGTCGAGGCGTTGCTGCTGGTCGGTCTGTATCAACTGCTCTACACCCGCGTACCGGCCCATGCCGCGATCGGCGAAACCGTCGGCTGCGCAGACAAGCTGAAAAAGCCCTGGGCCAAAGGTCTGCTCAACGCCGTGCTGCGCAATGCCCAGCGCGAAAGCGAGACGATCTTCGCCGAACTGGAACGCGACCCGGTGGTGCGCACAGCTCACCCGCGCTGGCTGCAAAAATCCCTGAAGGCATTTTGGCCCGAGCAGTGGGAAGCGATCTGCGCAGCGAACAACGCGCATCCGCCAATGATCCTGCGGGTCAACCGTCGTCATCACGGCCGCGATGCTTATCTCGCGCTGCTGGGCGAAACCGGGATCGCCGCGACACCGTGCGTTTACAGCCGCGACGGCATCGTCCTCGAAGCTGCTGCCGACGTGCGCAGCCTGCCGGGTTTCGCCGAAGGCTGGATCAGCGTGCAGGATGAAGCCGCGCAACTGGCCGCCGACCTGCTCGATCTGGCCCCGGGCCAGCGCGTACTCGACGCCTGCTGCGCCCCTGGCGGCAAGACCTGCCACATCCTCGAAGCCGAACCAGCGCTCGCTGGCGTGGTAGCGGTGGATCTGGAAGCCAAGCGTCTGGTGCGCGTAAAGGAAAACCTCGAGCGCCTCGGCCTCGACGCTGAACTGATCGCTGCCGACGGTCGCGATATCGACAAATGGTGGGACGGCAAACCGTTCCAGCGCATCCTCCTCGACGCGCCATGCTCGGCCACCGGGGTGATCCGCCGCCATCCGGACATCAAGCTGACCCGCCAGCCGGACGACATCGTCGCCCTCGCGCAACTGCAAGGCGAACTGCTCGACGCCATGTGGAAAACTCTCGAAGTCGGCGGCATCCTGCTCTACGCCACCTGCTCGACGCTGCCGACCGAGAACACCGAAGTCATCGCCGCGTTCCTCGAGCGCACCCCCGGTGCCCGTGAACTGGATCTGGCCACAGCGGCCGGCATCAAGCAGCCCCATGGTCGCCAGTTGCTGGCCCAGCAGGGCGGGCATGACGGGTTTTACTACGCCAAGCTGATCAAGATCGCCGCCGCGCGCGGCTAAACGGATTCATGGAGTGACTGGATGAAAATCATCATCCTCGGTGCGGGACAGGTCGGCGGTTCGCTGGCCGAACATCTGGCCAGCGAGGCCAACGACATCACTGTGGTCGACACCGATGGCGAGCGCCTGCGCGACCTCGGCGACCGCCTCGATATCCGCACCGTGCAGGGCCGGGGCTCGCTGCCCTCGGTGCTGCGTCAGGCCGGTGCCGACGACGCCGACATGCTGGTAGCGGTGACCAACAGCGACGAAACCAACATGGTTGCCTGCCAGGTCGCGCACACGCTGTTCCACACGCCGACCAAAATCGCCCGGGTGCGCGAAGCGTCATACCTCAATCGCGAGGAACAACTGTTCCAGAACGAAGCGATTCCGGTCGACGTGCTGATCAGCCCCGAGCAGGTCGTGACCAACTACATCAAGCGCCTGATCCAGCATCCCGGCGCCTTGCAGGTGATCGACTTCGCCGAAGGCGCGGCGCAACTGGTGGCGGTGCGCGCCTATTACGGCGGGCCGCTGGTGGGCCAGCAACTGCGCCAGTTGCGTGAGCACATGCCGAACGTCGAAACCCGCGTAGCGGCGATCTTCCGCCGTGACCGGCCGATTTTGCCGCAGGGCGACACAGTGATCGAGGCCGATGACGAGGTGTTCTTCATCGCTGCCCGTGAGGACATTCGCGCAGTGATGAGCGAAATGCGTCGCCTCGACGAAACCTACAAACGCATCGTTATCGCCGGGGGCGGGCAGATCGGCGAGCGCCTGGCCGAGGCGATCGAAAGCCGTTATCAGGTGAAGATCATCGAGATGAGCCCGGCGCGCTGCCGCTACCTCTCCGATACCCTCGACAGCACCGTGGTCTTGCAGGGCAGTGCGTCGGATCGCGATCTGCTGCTGGAAGAGAACATCGCCGACGCCGATATCTTCCTCGCCCTGACCAACGACGATGAAGCCAACATCATGTCGTCGCTGCTGGCCAAACGGCTGGGGGCGAAGAAGGTCATGACGATCATCAACAATCCGGCCTACGTCGACCTGATCCAGGGCGGCGACATTGATATCGCCATCAGCCCGCAACTGGCGACCATCGGCACCTTGCTCGCCCACGTGCGCCGAGGCGATATCGTCAGCGTGCACTCACTACGGCGCGGCGCGGCGGAAGCGATCGAGGCGATTGCCCACGGTGATGCGAAGTCCAGCAAGGTCATCGGCAAGCCGATCGAGAAGATCGGCCTGCCGCCGGGCACCACCATCGGCGCAGTGATCCGCAACGAGAACGTGATCATCGCCCACGACGACACGGTGATCGAAGCGGGTGACCATGTGATTCTGTTCCTTGTGGATAAAAAGCATATTCGCGATGTGGAAAAGCTGTTTCATGTGGGGTTGAGCTTTTTCTGACCTGAAGACAACGTTGCCCGTGATGGCCCCTTCGCGAGCAGGCTCGCTCCCACAGTGGAATGCATTCCAAATGTGGGAGCGAGCCTGCTCGCGAAAGCGGTTTGACAGACTCGCAGGTTCTCTGACGAACAATAGAAAGGAATCCGCCAATGCTCGAATCCCTGGAAAAAATGCTCGCCAAGGGTGTGGATAACGCGCTGTTGCGCTTCGGTCTGGGCAAGGGTTATCTGGACCTGGGTGAAAACGCCAAGGCTGCCGAGCATTTTCAGCGTTGTGTCGCTTTCGATCCGAAATACTCGGCAGCGTGGAAGCTGCTGGGCAAGGCGCAGCTGGCGCTAGGCGATCACGCCGCTGCGCGTCAGGCCTGGGAACAAGGCTTGGAAGCGGCCCGCGCCCACGGTGACAAACAGGCCGAGAAGGAGATGACGGTATTCCTGAAAAAGCTTGAGCGGCAGGCGCCTTGAGCTACCGATTGAGCAAGGCGAGCCCGTCTGCATCAACCGTCACCCCATCGAAGTTGCTCAGTACCAGCGCGCCTCGCCCGGCGGACGCTTCTTGAAGCGTTTCATGCTCCACATGTACTGGCTCGGATACGCCGCAACATAACGTTCCACTACCTTGCTCATCGCCGCGCAGGACTCTGCGGTATCGGTGCTGTACATCGCTTCGGGCGCGGCTTCGAGAATGACTTTGTAGCCCGAGCCGTCAGGCAGGCGCAGGGCGTGCAGGAACACACCGACCGCTTTGCCGCCGGCCAACATGTTCGGCACGAATTTGCTGGTCAGTGCCTGGGTGGCGAAAAACGGCACGAAAATCCCGGCGGATTCGGCCGGTTCCGGGTCGGCGGGAATGCCCACGGCACCACCCTTGCGCACTTCCTTGATGACGCTGAGAATGCCTTCCTTGGTCGACGCCGCGACCTTGTTGCCCAGCTGCACGCGCTGTTTGCGCAGCAATTCATCCACTGCCTTGAGCTTCGGCGGACGATAGAAAATGATCGGTTTGCACTGGCTGCAATAGAAGTGGTTGAGCACTTCCCAGTTGCCGAGGTGGCTGGTGATGCCGACCACGCCTTTGCCCGAAGCGAGCGCGTCTTTCAACACATCGAGGCCTTCGACTTCGCGAACCAGATCGATCGAGCGCTGCGCCGGCCAGATCCACGCGCAGGCGCTTTCGGTCAGCGACTTGCCGATGTCTTTCAGACTCTGTCCGACCAGACGCTCACGTTCGGCCGCATCCATCTGCGGAAAACACTTGGACAGGTTGATCCGCACCACGTCGCGGGAACGATTGGGGGTTTTCCACATGATCCAGCCGATCACCGAACCCACGGCCTGCACGGCCCGCCATGGCAGCAGGGCAAACAGCCGCAGAGCGCCTACCAGCAAGGCGCCTTTAAACTTTTCCACAGGTCACTCCTGATCTTTGTGCTGTGCGCGAGGCGGGCATTCTAACCGGCGTTGGCGAGCTGCGCGTAGCGGTCGCAATCCTGGGTGTGGTCCATGACCATGCCCGAGGCCTGCATCAGCGCGTAGCAAATGGTCGGACCGACGAAGGTGAAGCCGGCTTTTTTCAGCGCCTTGCTCATCGCCAGCGCTTCGGGGGTGATCGCCGGGACTTCGCTGCGATCCTTGAAATGATTGATGATCGGTTGGTCGCCCACGAATGACCAGAGCAACGCCACCGGATCCTCCAGCGCCAGCCACGCCTGGGCATTGCGCCGGGCGGCGTTGAGTTTCAGGCGATTGCGGATGATGCCCGGGTCGAGCATCAGTTCGTCGATTTCGGCGTCACTCATCTGCGCCACGCGCTGCACATCGAAGCCGAACAGCACCTGACGGTAACGCTCGCGTTTGCGCAGCACAGTGATCCACGACAACCCGGCCTGGAACCCTTCGAGCAAAAGCAACTCGAACAAACCCTGCGCATCGCGCAGCGGCGTGCCCCACTCCTGATCGTGATAAGCCATGTACAGCGGATCTTCGGTACACCAAAAGCAGCGTGGCATAAGGCTCCAGGGGGCGTGCGCAGCAACGAATCGGGTATACTCCCGCTCTTTAAATCGCAGCCCAAGAAACAGGTGAATTTCGTGAGCCAGCCTACGCCAGCCGTGCGTACCTTCCAAGACTTGATCCTCGCGCTCCAGCAATACTGGGCCGAGCAAGGTTGTGTGGTACTTCAGCCCTACGATATGGAAGTAGGCGCCGGCACTTTCCACACCGCGACCTTCCTGCGCGCCATCGGCCCGGAAACCTGGAACGCCGCGTACGTGCAGCCAAGCCGCCGTCCGACTGACGGCCGTTACGGCGAAAACCCGAACCGTCTGCAGCACTACTACCAGTTCCAGGTAGTCCTGAAGCCGAACCCGGACAACTTCCAGGAACTGTACCTGGGCTCGCTCAAGCATGTCGGCCTCGACCCGCTGGTGCACGACATCCGCTTCGTCGAAGACAACTGGGAATCGCCGACCCTCGGCGCCTGGGGTCTGGGCTGGGAAGTCTGGCTCAATGGCATGGAAGTCACCCAGTTCACCTACTTCCAGCAAGCGGGCGGCATCGAGTGCTACCCGGTGACCGGCGAGATCACCTACGGTCTCGAGCGCCTGGCGATGTACCTGCAAGGCGTCGATTCGGTCTACGACCTGGTCTGGGCTGACGGCCCGTTCGGCAAAGTCACCTACGGCGATGTGTTCCACCAGAACGAAGTGGAGCAGTCCACTTACAACTTCGAACACGCCAACGTCGACAAACTGTTCGAGCTGTTCGACTTCTATGAAAGCGAAGCCAAGCGCCTGATCGAACTCGACCAGCCGCTGCCGTTGCCGAGCTACGAAATGGTGCTGAAGGCGTCGCACACCTTCAACCTGCTGGATGCGCGCCGGGCGATCTCGGTGACTGCGCGTCAGCAATACATTCTGCGCGTACGCACCCTGGCGCGTTCCGTTGCGCAAGCCTACCTGCTGGCCCGCGCCAAGCTGGGCTTCCCGATGGCGACCCCGGACCTGCGTGACGAAGTACTGGCCAAGCTGGAGGCTGCACAATGAGTGCGCAAGATTTTCTGGTTGAACTGGGCACCGAAGAACTGCCACCCAAAGCCCTGAACACTTTGGCTGATGCGTTCCTCGCCGGTATCGACAAGGGCCTGCAAGCCGCTGGCCTGAGCTGCGAAAGCAAAACCGTTTATGCCGCGCCACGTCGTCTGGCTGTGCTGATCACTGCGCTGGCCACTCAGCAGCCGGATCGCAGCATCAACCTCGATGGCCCGCCACGTCAGGCCGCGTTCGACGCTGACGGCAATCCGACTCAGGCCGCCCTGGGCTTTGCCAAGAAGTGCGGCGTCGAGCTGAGCGAAATCGACCAGAGCGGTCCGAAACTGCGTTATAGCCAGAACATCGCCGGCAAGCCGACCGCGAGCCTGCTGCCGACCATCGTCGAAGATTCGCTGAACGACCTGCCGATCCCGAAACGCATGCGTTGGGGTGCGCGCAAGGAAGAATTCGTGCGTCCGACCCAGTGGCTGGTGATGCTGCTCGGTGACCAGGTCATCGATTGCACGATCCTCGCGCAGAAGGCTGGCCGTGAATCCCGTGGTCACCGTTTCCATCATCCGGAGAGCGTGCGCATCGGTTCGCCGTCGAGCTATCTCGCCGACCTGCGTGCCGCTTACGTATTGGCCGATGCCAACGAGCGTCGCGAGATCATCAGCAAGCGCACCGAAGAGTTGGCCACCCGTCAGGAAGGCACGGCGATCGTGCCGCCGGCACTGCTCGACGAAGTGACTGCGCTGGTTGAATGGCCGGTGCCGCTGGTGTGCTCGTTCGAAGAACGCTTCCTCGACGTGCCGCAGGAAGCGCTGATCACCACCATGCAGGACAACCAGAAGTACTTCTGCCTGCTGGATGCCGACGGCAAGTTGCTGCCACGTTTCATTACCGTGGCCAACATCGAAAGCAAAGACCCGCAGCAGATCATCGCCGGTAACGAGAAAGTGGTGCGCCCACGCCTGACCGACGCCGAGTTCTTCTTCAAGCAGGACAAGAAGCAGAAGCTCGAAGACTTCAACCTGCGCCTGCAAAACGTGGTGTTCCAGGAAAAACTCGGCAGCGTCTACGACAAGGCCGAGCGCGTTTCCAAACTGGCCGCGTACATCGCCGCACGTATCGGCGGCAACGCCTCGTGGGCTGCCCGCGCGGGCCTGCTGTCGAAGTGCGACCTGGCCACCGAAATGGTTGGCGAGTTCCCGGAGATGCAAGGTGTCGCCGGTTACTACTACGCCCTCAATGACGGCGAGCCGCAGGACGTCGCGCTGGCGCTGAACGAGCAGTACATGCCACGCGGTGCCGGTGCCGAATTGCCAGCGACCCTGACCGGTGCAGCTGTCGCCATCGCCGACAAGCTCGACACTCTGGTCGGCATCTTCGGTATCGGCATGCTGCCAACCGGCAGCAAAGACCCGTATGCCCTGCGCCGTGCGGCACTGGGCGTGCTGCGTATCCTGATCGAGAAACAACTGGACCTGGACCTGAACGACGCCGTGGCTTTCGCGGTGAATGCATTCGGCGGCAAGGTCAAGGCTGCCGGCCTAAACGATGCCGTGCTGGAATTCATCTTCGACCGCCTGCGTGCGCGTTATGAAGACGAAGGCGTCGACGTCGCCACCTACCTGTCGGTACGTGCATTGAAGCCGGGTTCGGCGCTGGACTTCGACCAGCGTGTGCAAGCGGTTCAGGCCTTCCGCAAACTGCCGGAAGCGGCAGCGCTGGCGGCGGTGAACAAGCGCGTGTCGAACCTGTTGAGCAAAGTCGAAGGCTCGGTACCGACCGTGGTCGAGGCCAAGTATTTCGACAATGCCAACGAGTTCTCGCTGTACTCGGCGATCCAGCAAGCGGATCAGGCGGTGCAGCCAATGGCCGCGGCGCGTCAGTACAACGAATCGCTGGCGCGCCTGGCGGCACTGCGCGAGCCGGTCGACGCGTTCTTCGACGCGGTGATGGTCAATGCCGACGACGCCAATGTGCGAGCTAACCGCTACGCGCTGCTGGCGCGCCTGCGTGGCCTGTTCCTCGGTGTTGCCGACATTTCGCTGCTGGGTTGAGGGATTGCTGTTGAAACTGCTGATTCTCGATCGTGACGGCGTGATCAATTACGACTCCGATGCCTACATCAAGTCGGTGGAGGAGTGGATTCCGCTGCCCGGCTCGATCGAAGCGATTGCGCAGTTGAGCAAGGCCGGCTGGACGGTGGCGGTAGCCACCAACCAGTCGGGCATTGCTCGCGGCTATTACGACCTCGCCACCCTCGAGGCCATGCACGCGCGCCTGCGCGAGCTGGTCGCGGAGCAGGGCGGTGAAGTCGGTTTGATCGTGTATTGCCCGCATGGCCCGGATGAAGGTTGCGATTGCCGCAAACCGAAACCGGGAATGCTCAAAACCATTGCCGAGCATTACACGGTGCCGTTGA
Organism: Pseudomonas sp. FP1762; assembly: GCF_030687105.1. Taxonomy (NCBI): domain Bacteria; kingdom Pseudomonadati; phylum Pseudomonadota; class Gammaproteobacteria; order Pseudomonadales; family Pseudomonadaceae; genus Pseudomonas; species Pseudomonas sp. FP1762. The sequence goes on along the minus strand of NZ_CP117458.1, from coordinate 9,871 downwards.
CCAACGTCTGGTTCGTCGGCGACAGCCTTGGTGACCTGGAGGCCGCCAAAGCCGTCGATTCACAGCCAGTTTTGGTGAAGACCGGGAAAGGCGAAAAGACTCAGGGTAAAACCCTGCCGGTTGGCACCCTGATTTTTGACGATCTGGCGGCGATTGCCGCAGAACTTATCCACAACTAGAGTACTTCTGAATTTCCTGGCCAGGGATTGCTCGGGAGTGCGCTTGAACAGTCGGGGCATTGCCCCGTAACGGTAACCGTCGCCATGTCGATACTGCGGGCCTTCAGAATCTTTGTTTTTTACCTGCTGCTGGGCACAACAGCGTTGCTGTGGTGCAGTCTGAGCTTTTTCATCGCGCCGTTTCTGTCCTTCAAGGCGCGCTATCGTTTCATCAACGTGTACTGGTGCCGTTGCGCCCTGTGGCTGACCAAGGTTTTCCTTGGCATCCGCTACGAAATCAAAGGTGCGGGAAACGTGCCTGACCGGCCCTGCGTGATTCAATCGAACCATCAGAGCACTTGGGAGACCTTCTTTCTCTCCGCTTATTTCTCGCCATTGAGCCAAGTGCTCAAGCGCGAATTGCTCTACGTGCCGTTCTTCGGCTGGGCCATGGCAATGCTGCGCCCGATCGCCATCGACCGCGACAACCCGAAGGCCGCGCTCAAACAAGTCGCGGCTAAAGGCGACGAGCTGCTCAAGGACAACGTCTGGGTGCTGATCTTTCCCGAAGGCACACGAGTCCCCTACGGCACTGTCGGAAAATTCTCTCGCAGTGGCAGCGCATTGGCGGTGAATGCGGCGCTTCCGGTGCTGCCGATTGCACACAATGCCGGCAAATTCTGGCCAAAAATCGGCTGGGGCAAACAGGCCGGAGTGATCACCGTGGTCATCGGCGAACCGATGTATGCCGAAGGCAGCGGGCCGCGCGCCATCGCTGATCTGAATGACCGTGTGCAGGCGTGGAACGAGAAAACCCAGCGTGAAATGGGCTCGCTGCCACCGGCGCCACAGGCACCGGCAGCGAGTGACCAGCTGGCTGTCTGAATTTTGTGGATAACCTGTGTACGCTTTTGCTAAAAAAGACCGCAACTGTTTTCTAACTTATTGATTTTCATAGATATTTATAAATTTATGAATTGAACAAAATCCGTGCATAAGTTTTATTCGGATGTAAAAAAACCGGCCGTTATAGCCGGTTTTTTTGTGCCCCTTTTTCATTCAGCAAGCAGCGGCAACTCGATAAGGAAAGTGGTTCCCGCATCGACCACGCTACGACACTCAATCGTACCGCCATGATGATCAATCACGGCTTTGACCATCGACAAACCCAAGCCCACGCCGTCGATGCCCTGGGCCGAAGAGAAGCGCCGATACTGGCTGAACAGGTCAGGCAATTCATCGGCGGCAATGCCCTTGCCCTGATCGGTCAATTCGCAGCGCAGCCACTGTCCATCACAGCTGACCTTCAGTTGCACAGTGCTGTCTGCGGGGCTGTACTTGATCGCGTTTTCCAGCAGGTTGAACAGGGCGCGCGTCAGCAATCCCTGATCGGCCAGAATCAGCCGCTCCTGGCATTGCTCATCGACCTCGTTGAGCAGCTCGATGCGTTTCTGCTGGGCGATCGGCAACGCCTGATCCAGCACGTCCAGTACCAGCATGGCGAACAATGTCGGGCGGAACTGGTAGGTCTCGGATTCAGCCCGCGCCAACAAGACAAAACCATCGGTCAGATCCAGCGCGCGGCGCACCTGACGCTCAATCTGCTCGAACAGCGGCGCATCAGCACCCGCCTGATGACGATGCACATCCAGCAGGGCGAGGATCGCCGAATGGGGGGCGCGCAGGTCGTGGGAAAGAAAACGCAGCAGGACGCCGCGCTGCTCCTCAGCCGCACGCTCGGCACTCAAGTCCGTCAGGCTGAGCAGCCAACCGATCGGCGTATCGCCGTCGACCGGCAGCAGCGCCGCTCTTTCCAGGCGCAAACTGCGTTCCTTGTGATCGCGAAATTCCAGCAGCGGCAGGGTGGCCAGCGGCGGTCGCGGCGTTGTGGATAATTCCGGATAGCCGAGCCGTGCCAGTTGATCGAGTACGTCATCACCCACCAGCGGAACCTCGAACAACTCTCGAGCTTTGCGATTGCCCAGCAGGATCTTGCCCTGCGGATCACTGATCAGCGTCGCCACCGGCAGGTATTCCAGGCCATCGGCAATGAAGCGCCGGGTGTCGCGGGTGCGGCTCATGGCTTGTTCGAGCGCCATGATCTGGCCCTGCAAACGGTCGGCACCGGTGAAGCGGGTCCGCCGACGTTCAGGGAAGACTTTCGGTTCGCTGTCCAGACGTGCCAGCTCCCAGCCAAAATAGGTCAGCACAACACTCAGGCGTCGCCAGTTCCAGATCAGGTAACCGAACAACATCCCCAGGGCTGCTGGCGTTGGCGACCACCAGTAGCGGACTTCGGCCAGCAGGGCGCTGGCGATCAGCGCACAGGCCATACCGGCCAAGGTTACCCACAGCGCCCAACGCGGCCGCCACAGCAACAATCCCAGCACACCCGCGACCATCGCCACGGACAACAGAGCGCCGGGCGCTGGCGACGGATTGTGCAGATTGATCTGGGCGCGATAAGACAACAAGGCAGTCAGCGGCAACAGCACTAGACTTATCCACAACCACTCGCGCACCAGCCGCCGGAACAGACGCTGGACCTGGCTCGGCTCACGACTTTCACGTCGGCGTTGAGGGTTACGCATGAGGCAAAGGGCAGGGCAGTGGATAGGGTTTCATAGGTCTCGGGTCGGAGGCGTAGATCCGAAGAATCATAGCGGACGTCGACCACCGACGGGCTGCTTCTTTCATCGCGGCCGGGGAGTCGCTATTGTCGACATCCCAGCCCCAGCGACAAGGAACACCGCCGATGCGCGTTGCCATTCTGGACGACGAACCCGCCGAACTGCGCCGGGTCGAGCAAACCCTGGAGCAAATGGCCGAAGCGGGCGAGCAGCCGTGGTCACTGCACAGCTTCGAGCGCGGCGAAGACTTGTTGCGCCAGCTGCGCCGGGAAACCTTCGACCTGTTGATTCTCGATTGGCAACTTCCTGATCTCACGGGTCTGGCACTGCTGCGCTGGACCCGCGAACACATGGACGCGCCACCCGCTGCAATCATGCTCACCAGCCGCGATGGCGAGAGCGATATCGTTCAAGCCTTGAATGCCGGGGCTGACGATTATGTCAGCAAGCCGTTTCGCCCCAATGAGTTGAAGGCGAGGGTGGCTGCGGTATTGCGTCGGCATAGCCAACCGCGCAGCGCGGCGGGCGAAATACAGACGTTTCACGATCTGACTTTCGACGACGCCGAACTGACCGTCACCCGTGAAGGCAAACCGATCCTCATGACCGAACGCGAATACCGCCTGGCGCGTTGCCTGTTCAGCAACCTGGGGCGGCCATTGTCGCGGGATTACCTGTACGAGCGCTTCTGGCCGAACGAGGAGACAACTTCTTCGCGGCCACTGGATACGCATATCTACCGATTGCGCAACAAGCTCGGGCTGACAGCGGATCGGGGTTGGCAGTTGCTGACAATTTATGGGTATGGGTATCGGTTGGAGAGTGTCGGCACTGGAAATGAGTGAGGCCAAAAAAAACCCCGGCATTGGCCGGGGTTTTTCATGAGCGGGTAGCAATCAGGATCAGAAATCCAGGTTGGAAACCGCCAATGCGTTGCTCTCGATAAAGTCTCGGCGAGGTTCGACCGCATCACCCATCAGGGTGTTGAAGATCTGGTCTGCACCGATGGCGTCTTCGATGGTGACTTTCAGCATGCGCCGCACGCTTGGGTCCATGGTGGTTTCCCACAGCTGATCCGGGTTCATTTCGCCCAGACCTTTGTAGCGCTGGATGGTGTGGCGCTTGGTGCTTTCGGCCATCAGCCAGTCGAGGGCTTCCTTGAACTCGGTAACGGCTTTCTTGCGCTCGCCACGCTGGATGTACGCGCCTTCGTCGAGCAGGGTGCTCAATTGGGCGCCCAAAGTGACCACGGTTTTGTAGTCGTTGCTGCCGAAGAAGTCGCGGTTGAAGGTGACGTAGTTCGACAGGCCGTGGGAGATCAGTTCGACCTCTGGCAGCCAGACGCCACGTTCGCGATCCTCACGCAGGCTGGCCTTGTAGACCAGACCCGACTTCTCGTTGGTACGCAGACGGACTTCATACTGCGCCAGCCACTCTTGCATCGCCGCGTGGTCGCCCAGGGTTTCCAGACTGACGGCCGGCAGATAGATGAAGTGCTCGGTCAGCTCCTGAGGGTACAGACGCGACAGACGCTTGAGGGTCTTCATCACCATGCGGAAGTCGTTCACCAGACGTTCCAGCGCTTCGCCGGAAATGCCCGGGGCTTCTTCGTTCAGGTGCAGGCTTGCATCTTCCAGGGCCGACTGCGTCATGTACTCTTCCATGGCGTCGTCGTCTTTGATGTATTGCTCTTGCTTGCCTTTTTTGACTTTGTACAGCGGTGGCTGGGCGATGTAGATGTAGCCACGCTCGATCAGCTCGGGCAACTGACGGAAGAAGAAGGTCAGCAGCAGGGTACGGATGTGCGAACCGTCGACGTCAGCATCGGTCATGATGATGATGTTGTGATAGCGCAGCTTGTCGATGTTGTACTCTTCGCGACCGATGCCACAGCCCAGCGCGGTGATCAGCGTGCCCACTTCCTGGGACGAGATCATCTTGTCGAAACGGGCTTTCTCGACGTTGAGGATCTTGCCCTTCAACGGCAGGATCGCCTGGGTCTTGCGGTTACGTCCCTGCTTCGCAGAACCGCCCGCGGAGTCACCCTCCACCAGGTACAGTTCGGACAGCGCCGGGTCTTTTTCCTGGCAGTCGGCGAGCTTGCCCGGCAGACCGGCGATGTCCAGCGCGCCTTTGCGGCGGGTCATCTCACGGGCCTTGCGCGCGGCTTCACGGGCACGGGCGGCGTCGATCATCTTGCCGACTACCAGCTTGGCTTCGTTCGGGTTCTCCAGAAGGAAGTCGGAGAAGTATTTGCCCATCTCCTGTTCCACTGCAGTCTTCACTTCGGAAGACACCAGCTTGTCTTTGGTCTGCGAGCTGAACTTCGGATCCGGCACTTTCACCGAGATGATCGCGGTCAGGCCTTCACGAGCGTCGTCACCGGTGGTGGCGACTTTGTGCTTCTTCGCCAGACCTTCCTGCTCGATGTAGTTGTTCAGGTTACGCGTCAGTGCCGAGCGGAAGCCCACCAGGTGAGTGCCGCCGTCGCGCTGCGGAATGTTGTTGGTGAAGCACAACAGGTTCTCGTTGAAGCTGTCGTTCCACTGCAGGGCGATTTCCACGCCGATGCCGTCTTCACGCTGGATGTTGAAGTGGAACACCTGATTGACCGCAGTCTTGTTGGTGTTCAGGTATTCAACGAACGCACGCAGGCCGCCTTCGTACTTGAACAGCTCTTCCTTGCCGCTGCGCTCGTCCTTGAGGACGATGCCGACACCGGAGTTGAGGAAGGACAGTTCACGAATGCGCTTGGCGAGGATGTCCCAGCTGAAGTGAATGTTCTTGAAGGTTTCGCTGGAAGCCTTGAAGTGGATCTGGGTACCGGTGGTTTCGCTGTCGCCAACGATGGCCATCGGTGCCTGAGGCACGCCGTGGACGTAGGTCTGTTCCCAGATCTTGCCACTGCGGCGAACGGTCAGGACCAGTTCTTCGGACAGCGCGTTCACCACCGACACACCTACGCCGTGCAGACCGCCGGATACTTTGTAGGAGTTGTCGTCGAACTTACCGCCAGCGTGGAGGACGGTCATGATGACCTCTGCGGCGGAAACGCCTTCCTCTTTATGCACGTCTACCGGGATGCCACGACCGTTGTCTTTAACGGTGATGGATTCGTCCGGGTGAATGATGATGCTGATGTCGTCGCAATGGCCGGCGAGGGCTTCGTCGATCGAGTTGTCGACCACCTCGAACACCATGTGGTGCAGACCGCTGCCATCGTCGGTGTCACCAATGTACATACCGGGACGTTTGCGTACGGCATCCAGGCCTTTCAGCACTTTAATGCTCGTTGAGTCGTACGTATTTTCTTCGCTCAATGCCTTCACTCCCGATGGTCGTGGGTCTGGGTGATACGGCCCTGTTCCACGTGGAACAAAGCGACTGGCGTTTCCGTCTGCCAGCCTTCCCTCAGTAATTCGTGATCTACACAGGTGATAAACACCTGGCAGCGTAAGTCTTCCAGCAAGCGGCATAGCGCGCGACGGTGGCTCTCGTCCAGCTCGGACGGCAAGTCATCCACCAGATAAATACACTGTCCGCGACGGGCCTGGCTGACCAGGTGCCCTTGGGCAATCCGCAGTGCACACACCACCAACTTCTGCTGACCCCGGGACAAAATGTCCGCGGCATTGTGTGCGCCCAATCTGAGACGCAAATCAGCTCGTTGCGGTCCGGCCTGGGTGTGCCCCATCTGCTGGTCCCGTTGTACGGAAGCGGCGAGTACGGCGCTCAATTCGCGGTCCTTGTCCCAGCCTCGGTAATAGCTGAGCGTCAAACCCTCGAGCTCAACCAGTTCGCTCAAGGTCTGTTCGAAGACCGGTTTCAAGGCTGTGATGTAAGCGCGGCGGTATTCATCGATTTCAGCGCTGGCCTGGCACAGTTCCCTGTCCCAAACCGCTTGCGAAACGGCGTCAAGTGTACCATGCCGCAGCCAGGAGTTTCTCTGGCGCAGCGCCTTCTGCAAACGCTGCCAAGTGGCCATGAAACGCGGTTCGACGTGGAACACGCCCCAGTCGAGAAACTGCCGGCGAATCTTCGGTGCGCCTTCCAGCAGACGGAAGCTGTCCGGGTTGATCAACTGCAGCGGCAGGATCTCCGCCAACTGCGCAGCGCTACGGGCGTTCTGGCCGTCGATGCGAATCTGGAACTCGCCCTGACGGTCGCGGGAAATCCCCAGCGCACTGTGTCCGCCTTCAGCCAGCTCAACCTGACCGAATACGGTACAGGCAAGCTGTTCGTACTGAATGACGGGCAACAGCCGCGTGCTGCGAAACGAACGGGCAAGCCCCAGCAGATGAATGGCTTCCAGAACACTGGTTTTGCCGCTGCCGTTGGCGCCGTAAAGAATGTTGATGCGGGGGGAGGGGGAGAAGGTCACCGGGTGCAGATTGCGCACCGCGGTGACCGAAACACGACTTAACGACATTCAGGATCAGCTGATTACAGACGCATCGGCATGACAACGTAAGCCGAATCGTCATTGTCGGACTCTTGCACCAGCGCACTGCTGTTGGAGTCGGACAGGATCAGGCGAACCTGCTCGGTGGTCATCACGCCCAGCACGTCGAGCAGGTAGCTGACGTTGAAGCCGATCTCCAGCGAGCCGCCGTTGTATTCAACGCCCACTTCTTCTTCCGCTTCTTCCTGCTCCGGGTTGTTGGCCTGGATCTTCAACTGACCGCTGGCCAGTTGCAGACGGATACCGCGGTACTTCTCGTTGGACAGAATCGCGGTACGGCTGAACGCTTCACGCAACGCCTGACGATCGCCGAGTACCAGCTTGTCACCACCTTTCGGCAGGACGCGCTCGTAATCCGGGAATTTACCGTCGACCAGTTTCGAGGTGAAAGTGAACTCGCCCGTGGTGGCGCGGATGTGGTGCTGGCCGAGGACGATGCTGACATTGCCATCCGGCTCGGTGAGCAGACGCGCCAGCTCAAGGATACCTTTGCGCGGCACGATCACCTGATGGCGATCCGGCTGACCGATATCGGCCTGCATCGAGCACATCGCCAGACGGTGTCCGTCGGTGGCCACGGCGCGGATCACACCAGCGGAAACTTCCAGCAGCATGCCGTTGAGGTAGTAACGCACGTCCTGCTGGGCCATGGCGAAGCTGGTGCGTTCGATCAGACGACGCAGTTTGCTTTGCTCCAGGCTGCAGGTCAGCGAGCCCGGGCCTTCTTCGACGGTCGGGAAATCGTTGGCCGGCAGGGTCGACAGGGTGAAGCGGCTACGGCCGGCCTTTACCACCAGCTTCTGCTCGTCGACCTTGATGTCGATCAGCGCATCGTTGGGCAGGCTTTTGCAGATATCCATCAGCTTGCGCGCCGGCACGGTGATGGAACCGGTTTCGGCCGGCTCTTCGAGTTGCACACGACCGACCAGCTCGACTTCCAGGTCGGTACCGGTCAGCGACAGTTGCTGGCCTTCGACGACCAACAGCACGTTGGACAGTACCGGCAAGGTCTGTCGGCGCTCGACGACGCCTGCGACCAGTTGCAGGGGTTTCAACAGGGCTTCGCGTTGAATGGTGAAATGCATGGTCTAGTCCCTTGCCTTAATAAGCTGCGCTGGTGTTCATCAAGTGGTCAGTGTACGCAGCAGGTTCTTGTAGTCCTCGCGGATGTCCGCGTCGGATTCCTTAAGTTCGTTGATCTTGCGGCAGGCGTGCAGCACGGTGGTGTGGTCGCGGCCGCCAAACACATCGCCGATTTCCGGCAGGCTGTGGTTGGTCAGTTCCTTGGACAACGCCATGGCCACCTGACGCGGACGAGCCACCGAGCGCGAACGGCGCTTGGACAGCAGGTCGGAAATCTTGATCTTGTAATACTCGGCGACGGTGCGCTGAATGTTATCCACAGAAACAAGTTTGTCCTGCAACGCCAGCAAGTCTTTGAGGGATTCGCGAATCAGCTCGATGGTGATGTCGCGGCCCATGAAGTGCGAGTGAGCGATCACACGTTTCAGCGCGCCTTCCAGCTCACGAACGTTCGAGCGGATGCGCTGGGCGATGAAGAACGCGGCGTCATGGGGCAACTCGACTTTGGCCTGATCGGCCTTCTTCATCAGGATCGCCACGCGGGTTTCCAGCTCAGGCGGCTCGACCGCAACGGTCAGGCCCCAGCCGAAGCGGGATTTGAGGCGTTCTTCAAGGCCCTCGATTTCTTTCGGGTAGCGGTCACTGGTGAGAATGACCTGCTGACCACCTTCAAGCAGCGCGTTGAAGGTGTGGAAAAACTCTTCCTGGGAACGCTCCTTGCGGGCGAAGAACTGAATATCGTCGATCAACAAGGCGTCCACCGAACGGTAGAAACGCTTGAATTCGTTGATGGCGTTCAGTTGCAGCGCTTTGACCATGTCGGCCACGAAACGCTCGGAATGCAGGTACACGACCTTGGCATTCGGATTCTTCTTTAATAGATGGTTGCCCACTGCGTGCATCAAGTGGGTTTTACCCAGGCCGACGCCACCATAAAGGAACAGCGGGTTATAGCCGTGCTTAGGATTGTCCGCCACCTGCCAGGCCGCCGCACGGGCGAGCTGGTTGGATTTACCTTCAACAAAATTCTCGAAGGTGAACGTGCGGTTCAGGTAACTGGTGTGCTTGAGCGCACCTTCTACCTGCACGGTGCGCTGCTCCGCGCGAACCGGGGCCTGCTGCGAAGCAGCACCCGCCATCGGGTCGAAGCTGTCGCGGGAAGGCTCTTCGCTGACTTCAGCGGCCTTCTGTGTGGAACGCTTGGCCGGAGCAGGGGCTGGCGTCGGTGCCGGATTGCTCGCTGGCACATTATTGGCCTGCGCCTGAGCAACCTGCGCGGCCGCCAGCGGCGCATTGGGTGCGGCACGAGGTGCCGAGCTGCGCTTGCTGCCTATTAACAAGGACAGCGCCGGCGTCGAGCCATTGCCGTGCTCATCCAGCAGTTCAAGAACGCGGCCCAGGTACTTTTCGTTGACCCAGTCCAGCACGAAACGATTCGGTGCGTAGACGCGCAACTCGTCGCCTTCGGCTTCGACCTGTAGTGGACGGATCCAGGTGTTGAATTGTTGGGCAGGCAGCTCTTCGCGCAAAAGCTCCAC